>NZ_CP150365.1:5847500-10672500 GCF_051521635.1 Sorangium sp. So ce1504
GCCACGACCTCGGCTCGCACGAGGACGTGACGCTGCAGGAGCCCCTCCCGGGCGAAAGCCCGCCGTGGACGCTCTCCGTGCGCGGGCCAGAGCCGCGCGAGCGCACCATCGGCCGTCTGGAGCGCATGCGCCCGCACGCAAAGGAGTACGCAAAGGACTAACGAGACCTTCACTGCAGCACGGCTGCGCGTGCGTACCGCGCGCGTGCATCGATTGCGCGACGCATCCTCCTCTCCGCTGGCCTGACCTCTGCAGACACCGGCGACCCAGGTGGCACAGGGTAGGCGTCGGGGGGAGCGGCCATGACAATGCGCATCGGGGCGATGGCGGTGGGCTCAGCGGTTCTCGCGCTGGGCTGTATGGACCTGGATCAGCAAGAGCCGCCACGCGAAGGCGTGGCCGCTCTGCAGATACGGAGCGGCGCGCGGCTGGAGACGGCGCGCTTCATCGAGGGTGGATCGATTCCGTACGTGCTCGGCTTCTCGCCCGAGACCGGGCAGATCCTCGGCGGCTCGCACACGCTCCTCATCCCGCTGACCGGGACGCGAGAGGCCATCGACGGCGCGAACCTGCCCACGAGCCTGCATCCGGAGCTCAGGGGGTCGTACGTGGCCCTGAACTCGAGCCTGCTGCAAGGCCAGTCCACGGGCCCCTTCGCCTCGCAGTGGTGGCCGCAAAACAGGAACGGCATCGCGGACCGGTGGAACTCCGCGGTCAAGGACTACGGCGATCTGACGTCCGATCCAGACAATCTCTCGCCGGCCGAGAAGTACGACCTCCTGTTCTACGCGGGACAGGGCCGGTCCCTCGATGCGCCCGCGGGCACAATCACCTTGGGGGTGAGCCGGGCTGACGGGCTGCGCGCTCCCCGGGCGACGCGCGTGGCGGGGCCGACGACGTACTGGGAGCTGAAGAACCACGGCCTGTATCAAGGGGTGACCCCGGAGTACTGGTGGGGACACTGCAACGGCTGGGCGGCCTACGTCGTCGCCGAGGACGGCGGGCCGCCGCAGCGCGACATCCGCGTGAAGCTCTCGGGCGGCAAGGTGACGACGTGCGCTTCGGTGGAGACGGGGTGCATCCTGTTCCGCACCGCCGATATCGAGGCGCTCATGACCGAGCTGTACCACAGCGACTCGGCCACGGTGTCCGGGCGGCGCTGCGAGGCGCGGGAGGACCTCGTCCAGCGCGATCAGTACGGCAGGCCCGTCGATCCGGCGTGCCGCGACCTGAACCCCGCGACGATGCACATCGCCATGACCGGCCTCCTCGGGCTGGGCGCAAGCTCCATCAGCTCGACATCCAGCGCTCGGGCGCGGCGCGCGTTCGTCGTCGACTACACCTGGCACCGCGAGGTGTGGAGCTACCCGGTCACGTCGTTCGCCATCGACACGATGGCGGAGGTGAGCGCGCAGGAGGCAGCGCGGCTCGTGTGTAACGGCGGGTTCCAGGGGGCGGATTGCTACAATTACCGGTTCAACCCGTACGCGAGGCGCTTCGTCCGCGTCAGCGGGCGCTACGGGATGGTCTCGGACGAGGTGAGCGCCGAGCAGCTCCTCCAGCCCCCCGCGCAGCGCAACATCCCGGTCATGAACGTGGAGCTCCACTACGTGCTCGAGCTCGACGATCGGCTGGCGGTGATCGGCGGCGAGTGGATCAGGAACCCCGCCCTGGTCAACGGCATCAACGGCAAGTTGATGCACCCCGACTACCTCTGGCTCCCGGTGAGGGCGCAGGGGCCAGGGGAAGACGCCGACGATCTTGGCGGCTCCACGGACAACCCGTACATCGCATACTCGCGCGCGAAGGCGCTGCTGAATCTGTCGCGCGCTGCCGTGACGGGGAGCAGGCCGTCGGAGTGACTCGGAGTGACCGCGCGCCGACGGCCTCGGTGACAAGGCGCCGGGCATCCCGGTGAGCGCGCGCCGACGGCCTCGGTGACAAGGCGCTGGCCATCGCTTTGCCGGCGCCGCGCCGCCGCGCGCCGGTCTACGATGGCGCCGCCATGGTGCACCTGGACGAGACGTTCGCCGCGGCGCTCCGCCGCGCGGACGTGCGGTGGCTCGCCGAGCACGTCGAGCACGTCGATGAAGCGCGCTGCTGCAAGGAGATGCTCCGCCAGCTCGTCAAGCACGAGGACGAGCGCGTGCGGTACCTCGGGCTCACGCGGATGGCCCAGGCCGCCCGGCGTGAGGGCAGCGCAGGGCGGCGAGAGCTCGCGGCGCTGCTCCCGCGCACGCTGGACAGGACGCCGGAGGTCGCGCTGCTCCTCGCCGGGCTCTACCGCGAGCTGTGGCCCTCCCTCCCGGATCAGCGCCTCCCGGCGTGGCGCGAGGCCTCGCTCCCCGCCGCCGTTCGCGTCGCGTGGCTCCGGACCGAGATCCTCACGCGGCCGGAGGCCGTCCGCGGCGAGCCCGCCGGCGAGCTCCTCTACCAGGCGCTCCACGCGCTCGATCCGGCCGAGATCCCCGCGCCCGAGGCGCTCCTCCCCGAGCTCGCGGCGCGCCGCGATCCGGTCCTCGCGGCCGCGGCGCTCGACCTCACCCGGCGCTGCCTGTACGCGGCGCTGCTCGCGCCCGATCAGGCGCGCGCGGTGCTCGCCGCGCTGCTCGACGCGGCGGCGCCCGCGATCGTCGCAGGCGCGCTGCGGGAGCTCGCCGCGCCCTGGGCCGTCCTCGCCGGCGCGCCGCTCCCGGGCGCGCGCCTGGAGGAGCTCCTCGGCGGCGCCCCCGAGGTGGCCGCCGCCGCGCTGGAGACGGCGGCGCGCCACGGCGAGGGCGCCGCGCTCCGCGCGTTCGTCTCCCGCGAGGACGCGCCGCCGCGGCTCCGGCAGCGGGCGCTCACGCTCCTCGGCGAGCACGCGACCCGCGAGGACGTCGGCGCCATCCTGAGCGTCGCGGGGGGCGATCCGCTGCTGCTCGGCCCGAGCGCGATCACCTGCCTGCGCGCGCTGCACCGGCGCGGGCACTTCCCCGCCCCGGAGCACGCGGCGGCCCTGCTCGATCTCGCCCTCGCCGATCCCGCGAT
Source organism: Sorangium sp. So ce1504 (assembly GCF_051521635.1). Taxonomy (NCBI): domain Bacteria; kingdom Pseudomonadati; phylum Myxococcota; order Polyangiales; family Polyangiaceae; genus Sorangium; species Sorangium sp. So ce1504. The sequence continues at coordinate 5,850,528 of NZ_CP150365.1, forward strand.
CGCCGCGGAGGACGTCGCGGCGATCGCCTTCACCTGCCGGCGCGCGCTCCTGTCGGCGCTCGTCGCGGCGCCGGGCGGCGACGCGAGCTGGCCGCGCCGCGCCGAGATCATCGTCGCCATGGCACGGCAGGGCGCGGCGGATCTCCCGCTCGGCGACGCGCTCGCCGAGAAGCTCCGCGACGCGCCCTCGCCCGCCCCCCTCCTGCGCGCGCTGGGCGCCCTGCGCCACGCGGCCGCGGAGGACGACGTGCTCGCCGCCCTGCCGCGCGCGCCCGCCGCGGCCCTGGAGGCGCTCGCCGCGATCGGCGGCCCGCGCACGGCGGAGGCGCTCCGGGTCGCGCTCGGCAAGGGCGGCGCAGGCGAGGCCATCGCCCCGCACCTCCGAGGCGAGCGTCACCGCGCCGCGGCGCTGCTCTGGCACCTGACGGAGGATCCGGCGGACCGGCGCGCGCTCGTCGCCCGCCTGAACCCCCGGGACCTGCCGGCCGAGATCGCCGCCGACCTCGCCGGGGCCGAGGCGGCGGAGCTCGCGGTGCTCCAGCGCGCGGTGAAGCGGTGCACGCCAGCGGACGCGCTCAGGGCGCTCGCGCGCGCGGGCGACGCGAGCGCCCTGCCGGCGATCGCCGATCTGCTGCTCCGGATCGCGGCGGATCACGCCGCAGCGTGGGCCCCCGGCGGGCCAGCCGAGCCGCCCGATCGCGACCTCGACTGGGGCCCGGCGCGGCCCGCGGAGCCGGCGATCCCGGACGATGTCGCGGAGGCGATCCGCGGCCTCGGGCGGCGGCTCCATCAGCGCCGGAAGATCCGGCCTGTCTGCCTCCTCGACGCCGCGAGCGAGAGCGCTGCCGGCGACGCGCTGCTCGCGAGCCTCGCCCTCGATCTCCTCGACCGACCCGGCGTGTCCGCGGGCGAGCGCGCGCTCCTCGTCGACCTGCTGCGCTCGGCGCGCGGTCAGGCCGCGCGCTCGCGCGTCCCGCGCTTGCTCCGCCACCGCGATCCCCGCGTGCGCAAGCGCGTGATCCCGCTGCTCGCCGAGGACGGCGCCGAGGCGCTCTCGGCCAGCCTGACGCTCCTCACGGGCGCGGGCGACGTGCAGACGGCGAGGCAGGCGCTGCGCGCGCTCGGGGGCATGGGGGCGCGCTGGGCCTGCCCCGCCATCGCCGCGTGCCTCGATCACCCGAACATGAGCATCAAGAAGACGGCTGCCGAGGCCCTGGCGCGGGCGGGCGGGCCCGAGGCCGCGCCGAAGCTCGTCTTCTGGCTCGGCCGCCACGACAACCCGGGGCTGCGCGCGGCGCTCGAGGCCGCGCTGCGGGCGATCGTCGGGCCGGCCTGCGAGGCGACGATCCTCGCCGCCGCAGGGGCCGTGGAGGACGAGCGCGCCCGCGACCGGCTGCTCGACGCCCTGAGCGGCAAGCTGTCGGCGCAGGCGATCCGGAGCGGGCTCCGCCAGGGATCGGCCGCGGCGGCGCGGCTGCTCGAGCGGGTGGTCGATGGCGAGATCGCCCTCGCCTCCGGGACCGCCGACGAGCTCGCCGTGGAGCTCGAGGCGCACGGCCTCCCCGCCCGCGAGCGAGGGCGGCCGGGCGCCGCGCCTCCCTCAGGCGCCGCGGACGCGCCCGCAGGCGCCGCGGACGCGCTCGCTGCCGCGCTCGCCCGCGACGGCTGGGACGACGCGACGGCGCGGCGCCTGCTCGAGCGGCAGGCGGCGCTGACGCAGCGGTGGCTCGCCGCCCTGAGGAAGCTCGCGCCGGAGTGGCTCCGCCTGGCAGCGGACGAGCCGGCGTTGCGCGACGCGGCGCTCCGGCTGATCGTCCGCGCGTCCACCGCCCCGTGGTCGCCCGCCGAGGCGCGCCTGTACGCCCGGCACGCCGCGGTGCTGCTCGACGGGCTCGCCGCGGCGGCGGCCGATCTGCGCGACGGGCTGCTCCCGCTGCTCGAGGAGGCGGCGCCCGAGCTCGCGCGCGCCGAGGCGCTCGGCGTCGCGGCGCGCGTGCGCGGGCTCGCGCCGGCGCCGGGGGCGCGCCGATCGCCGCTCGCGCTGCTGCGGCGGTGCGGGGCGATCCTCGGGCGCGCCGACGTCGTTCAGGCGCTCGCGATGGCGCGCGCCGCCGCCGATCCGTGGACGGCCGAGCCGGCGATCCTGCGCGAGGCGTTCGGGGCGACGGCCGAGGCGGGCGATGGCGAGGGTCCCGAGGGCGCGGCCGCATGGCGGGCGGCGCTCCGGGCCGCGGCGCTGGAGCCGGCGGCGCTCGCGGCGCTCCGGGCGGGGCCGCGCGGCGGCCTCGGCTCGCGCGCGCAGCTCGCCGCGCTCATCGAGGTGTTCCCGGCCGCGGCCGAGGCGGCGCGGCCGGCGCTGCTCGACTGGATGGAGTCGCTCCAGCCGATCGGCGCGCCGCCCTGGACCCTCGCCGAGCAGGCGGCCGCGCCGATCGGCGACGCTCGGGTGCCCCGGCTGTCCGATCTCGACCAGCCGCGCTCGGCCGCGCTCCGCGAGCGCCTGCTGTCGATGCTGGCCGCGCCCGCGCCCGAGCTCCGGAGCAAGGCCGCCGTCGCGCTCCTCTCGTGGCCGGAGCCCGACGCCCGCGCCGCCGCGCTGCAGGCCTACCTGCGCGGCGACATGGACGGCGTGGACCGCCCGGGGCTGCCCTCCCTGGCGCCCTCGCTGCTCGATCTCTCCCAGGAAGAGCTCCGGGGCGACCCGGCCGACGAGGCGCGCCGGGAGCGCGCAGCGCGCCTCGCGGACCTGCTGATGCCGCCGGAAGCGGAGCGCCTGTTCCCGCAGCTGCTCTCGTGGTGGGAGTCGGGCGCGCCGGCGACGCGCGCGGCGGCGGCCCAGGCGATCCGACGCGTCGCGCCCGACGCGCGGGCGGCTCGGCTGGTCGATCGCCTCCGGCAGGGGGCGTGGGGCTACCTCGATCTGATCGCGGGGGAGCGGCTGCTCCGGACGCCGGAGATCGAGGCCGTGGTGGAGCGCCTCCGCGCCGAGGGGCGCGCCGATCTGGCCGGGCAGCTCTCGCTCGACGATGGCCCGCTCCGGCCGCCCGGAGGGGGACGCGCTGCCGAGGACGCGCGGGCGCTGGAGGCGCTGCGCGCGCGCCGGGAGCCACGGGCGCCCGAGGCGAGCGACCGAGGTCCGGCGCGGCAGGAGCTCGTGCGGCTCGCGCGCGAAGGGGACGCGGAGCAGGCGCGCCGGGCGCTCTCGGCGCTGGCCGGGGCGCCCGACGGGGAGCTCGCGGCGCTGCTCGTGGAGCTGCTCGGCGATCGGCGCCCCCGGGTGCGGCTCCACGCGCACCGGCTGCTCCGCGACGCGGTCGATCGCGCCGCCTACCTGCGCGCGACGTGCGCGCTCCTCTCGGATCCGCTGCCGGACGTGGTCCGCTCGGCGATCCGGATCCTCTGTTTTGCGCCGTGGCCGCCGGCGCTCCCCGCGATCGTGGGTCTGCTCCTGCACCCGCACGCGGTCGTCCGCCGCGCGGCCGCGGAGGGGCTCGGGCACGTGGGCGCGCCGGCGATCCCCGCGCTCAAGGACGCGCTGGGCCGCGCTCGGCCGGACCGGCGCGAGGTCTATGCAGAGGTGATGAGGCGGATCGAGGGGCGGTGAGCGAGCGGGGCGTCGCTCCTCAGTTGACGCGCGGCCCCGGCGCATCCCCGGGCGCCGCTCCCGGCCCGAGCTCCCCTGCCCCGGGCGCGGCCGGCGGCGACACCGCGCCGCGGTCGGGCTCGCCGAGGACGCAGGCCTCCTTCCCCTCGACGACCTTGCAGCGGTAGTCGGCCGGGCATTTCCCCCCGCACGGCTGCCGCACACACATCCCCGTGGCCGCGTCGCACGCCGTCCCGGTTGGACACGCCGCGTAGCAGGTGTCGTACACCGCGCGGTTCGCGACGGTCGATCCGGCCGCACCGACGAGGGCGGCCGCGGCGTCCGCATAGCCGGTGCCGGTGACCCCGGTGCCTGCGTTTTCGTCCCGGGCGCCATCGCCACCAGGTGATGTCCGCACCGCCCTCGCGCCGAGAAGGAACTCCGGCGGTCCCTTCCGCGAGGTGAAGCACCCTGCCAGGATTCCAACCGAGCAGCAGGAGATCAGAAGGACGGTAATTCGCATAGAACCGAGATCCTCCATACACACCGAAACGATTCCACGACAACGCAGGAGCACACTCCGGTACCATCGACGCGATGCAGGGGAGGGAGACGAGGTGAGTGAACCTGTGCACCTAACGCCGTGGCCCACACCACTCCGCTGGGAGGTACCACCCAGGAGCTGGAGCGCCGGGAAAGCGTCGAGCCTGACCGTCACGGCGGGCGGCAAGACCGACCTGTTCCTCGATCCGGAGCGCACCCGGGGCGCGCTGAACGCGCCGCGCTTGCTCGGGACGCCGCACGGGGACTTCCTCGCCAGCGCGCGGGTGACCGTGGGCTTCTCGGCCGTGCGCGACGCCGGCGTGCTGCTCCTCTGGGCGCACGAGCGCTCGTGGGCGAAGCTCTGCTTCGAGCTCTCGCCGGAGGGCGCCCCGACGGTCGTCTCCGTGGTGACCCGCGGCCTGTCGGACGACCGCCGATCCTTCGAGGTCGATGCGGATCACGTCTGGCTGCGCGTCTCGCGGCTCGGGCGGGTGTGCGCGTTCCACGCCTCCACCGACGGGACGACATGGCACCTCGTCCGCAGCTTCTCGCTGGGCAGCACGGCGGAGCTCGCCGTCGGCTTCTCGGCCCAGTCGCCCGCGGGCGACGGCTGCACCGCGGTCTTCGACGACATCCGCTTCGCGCGGCGCCGGCTCGGCGACCTCCGCAGCGGAGACGCCGCGTACGGTGATGCGCTGGCGCGCGTTGGTCAGATGCCGCCGCTCACCGGGATCGCCTTGCCGCTCCCGCACGTGCTGTGAAGCGCGGGCCGCGCGATGGCGCGCGCGGCCCCGTCCTGCGCGCTCCCCCGCGGCGCCCGTGAGCGCGCAGGATCTGGCGCGACGGCAGCGCGGAAGCACGTCTCACGTCGTTCAAGCGAGAAATAAGCCGCCAAGGCGCCAAGAACAGAACATTATCTTGGCGTCCTTGGCGCCTTGGCGGCTCGAAATTTTGCTCTTTTCAGGCGTTTTCCACCCGCTTGTCGCTCCAGGGACAGGCGAAGGCGCTCCCGGGTGTCCCTGGTACGTCGCGTCTTGTCCCTAGCGCGCCGTACCCCGTCCCTGTCCCGCCATACCCCGGCCCTGACGGCGGTCTCCGTGTCTCTGGCGACAATACCGCAGGTCGCCATCGGCCCCGGCCGTTGTCCCTGGCCAAGATCTCCATATCCAAGTCGCTCGATTCCGTGTCCCTGGCGGCGTTCTCCATGTCCTGTCGCCAGGCGGCGTGTCGCTGGCGACCTTATCCATCTTCGATGTCGCTCGTTTCCCAGTCTCTCGTGACGTTCTCCGCGTCCCTGTCGCAAGATTTTGCCCCGGGAGCGGAGATGCCTCGATATCTGAAGTCATGCGAGTGACGCTGTAGCGTCGGGTGACAGACGCCCCGAGCATAGCTCTTGCTCGTGAATCCGACGAGGCTCGCGAACGGTGACCACCGGGGCTCCACCGTAACGAGCCTCCGTCGTAGAAAGAGGGGAAGTATGAGCAATCGTCGCAATCTCCAGAACTGGCTCGGCATGGCGCTCGTGACAGGGCTCGTCTGCGTCACCGGCTCGGCGTGCGTGGGTTCCATGGATCCGTCGGTCGACAGCGAAGAAGCCGGCGAGACCGAGCAAGCGATCGTGACCGGCTTCGTGGCAGGGAGCAGGCTCGATTGCACGATGTCGGGCCCCACCCCGACGGGGAGGCGGTGGGCGTACATCATCGTCGGCAATGACCAGTCCACCTGTTACCGGACCCCCAACATCCATCGCACGGACCTGGCGCCGGAGACCGCCATCCACTGCCACTCTCTCGGCAGGAGCATCGGATGTGATTTCATCACCGACCTGTAGAGCCCAGCCGGCGGCGCGCCGCGCGACGGCCCGGCCGAGCATGGCCGCCTGATCGAGATCGAGGCGGCGCCGAGGGCGGTAGTGGCCCCCTCGACGCCGCGATATACTCGCGTGGTGCACGCTGGCCCCTCCGCACACCGCGCCGCGAGCATGACCATCGCGGCGGTCCTCGTCTACGCCTGCGCGCCGCGCGCCGCCCGCGCGGATTCGGTGCCGCTGGACGGCCTCGAGCGCGCGATCGCCGTGGGTGTCGGGCTCTCGCTCCTCCCGTCCGAGCTCGGCGGCGATCTGGCGCTCGGCTCGAAGGGCGGCGGTCGCTTCCTCGCCGCGTGGTCGTTTCAGATCCCCGTGGTTCTGGACGGCTCCGAGCCGAAGACGGCAGTGCTCACGAACCACCGCGTCGTGCTCGCGCCCGGCCTCGCGCTCGGCGAGCAGCGCGGCGCGACCGCGGGCGAACAGGCCGACGTGACGTTTCGCGCGCGCGCCGGCTACCGCGGCGTCTACCACCCGAGCGGCGGGGCGTTCGGCTTCCTGGCAGGCCTGGGCACGACCGTGGAGTTCTGGCCCGTGGTGCGCCCCTCGCTCTCGCCGGAGATCGGGCTGCACATCGGCCCGTGCTGCTCCGACGCGTCGGGCAACGCGACGCTCATCCTCCGCGGCGACGCGTGGCTCGCAGGCCCCGACGCGCTGCGCGCGAGCGCCCTCCTCGGGTGGGCGTTCTACTGATCTCCCGGGCTGTTTCCCTCGCTCGCCGGACCCGGTACGCTCGGGACCGATGCTTGACGAGAACACCCCTCAGCGCCCGCCGGCCGGCGAGAGCGCGCGCCGGGTCGGCGCGCTGTTCCAGCCCTTCTCGCCGGGTTTTGCAGACGACCCCGCGCGCGCGTTCTATCAGGCGGCCCACCGGGAGGCGCCGGTCGCTTACAGCGAGGCGTTTTCCGCCTACCTCGTCACGGGCCACGCCGAGCTCACGCAGGTGCTCCGCGAGCCGGTCGCCTTCTCTTCCGCGCACATCCTCGACCTGCCGCCGGATCTGCCGCCGGAGGTGATCGCCGAGCTCAAGCAGGGCGTGTACGAGCTGCCGCCGGCGCTCTTCAACAACGACCCTCCCGGGCACACGCGCGCGCGGGCGCTGTTCTCCAAGGGGTTCACGCCAGCGAGGGTCGCCTCCCTCGAGCCGGCGATCGCCCGGGCCGCGGACGCGCTGGTGCGCGCCATGGACCCCGGCAGCGGCCCTGTGGATCTGATGCAGGCGCTCGCCTTCCCGCTCCCCTTGCAGATGAGCGCCGCCCTCGTCGGGATACCGCTCGAGGACGCGCCCCTGCTCAGGGCCTGCCAGGACGAGCGGTTCATTCTCTACGATCCGACGGCCGACACGGCGCGAAAGGTGGAGGCGGCGCGGCGGTTCGTCTCCTACGAGCGCTACCTGGCCGCCCTCATCGAGCGGCGCCGCGCCGAGCCCGCCGACGACCTCATCACCGCCCTGATCGGCGCCCGCGTCGACGGCGAGGCGCCGCTGTCGGTCGACGAGATGATCTCGCATATCATCGTCCTGTTCTTCGCCGGCTACGAGACCGTCGCGAGCCTGATCGGATCGCTCGTGCTCCGCCTGCTGGAGGCGCCCGCGCTCTGGGACGCCATCGGCGGCGACACGGCGCTGCTCCAGGCGGCGATCGAGGAGACGCTCCGGATCGACGCGCCCGTGCAGATGGAGCCGCGGCGCGCGACGGCGCCCGCGGTCGTCGGCGGCGTCGAGATCCCCGCGGGCGCCACGGCGTTCGCCTTCTTCGGGGCCGCCAACCACGACCCCACGGTCTTCCCGAGCCCGGAGCGGTTCGACGTGACCCGCCCCGTCGCCACCCCGCGCGGGCGGCACCTCGGCTTCGGCTGGGGGGTCCACACGTGCATCGGCGCTCCCCTCGCGCGCATCGAGGCGAGGTGCGCCGTGCAGGCGCTGCGCGCGGCGTTCCCCGGGCTACGCCTCGCCGCCACGGCGCGACCGAGCTACGCGCCCAGCCTGTTCTTCAGAAAACCCACGGCCGTGCCGGTGACGCTCGGCGCGGCGTGACCGCGTCCCGGAGATCAGGAAACATCCTGATGCTGTGCCGAGGGACGGCACATCGCAGGAGGCAAAGCACCATGACAAGAGATCTTCGGGCGCGCATCATGCACGTCGTGGGAGCCGGCATGTTCACCGGCCTGTCGTTGGCTGTCGGCTGCGTCGATGGCGCCGTGGAGGGCACGGAGACAGGTACGGGCGCGGGTGGTCAGGGCGGCGCCGGCGGTCAGAGCAACGCTGCGGGTCAGGGCGGCGCCGCGGGTCAGGGCGGCGCTGCGGGTCAAGGCGGCGCCGGCGGTCAGAGCAGCGTCCAGACGAGGTGCTTCTCGCTGGAAGAGATCCAGGCAAACGCCGGCGACGGGGACGGCGGGGCCGGCGGCGCGGGAGGGAGCGCCGAGGCCTGCCCGAGCGACTACCATCCGAACCCCGTGTCCTGCGTGAGCTACGAGAATGGCCGGCTGGAGGACGGTCAGTGCTGCTACGACGTCGACGACCCGGGCATCGGCGCCTGCGGCCGCCCGTTCCTCGTGGGCGGCGAGCCGCGCCTGGCCGGCGTCGAGGCGCGCGCCGACTGGGTGCTCGATCCTGCGGCGGACGACGTGACAGCGCTCGATCCCGCGACGCGCGCCGCCCTAGCCGAGGCGTGGCTCGCCGACGCGCGCCTGGAGCACGCCTCGATCGCGTCCTTCGCGCGCTTCACGCTCGATCTGCTCGCCCTCGGCGCGCCGCCCGCCCTGATCGACGCCGCGCACCGCGCCCTGTCGGACGAGCTGCAGCACGCGAGGGCGTGCTTCACGCTCGCGAGCCGCTACGCCGGCCGGCCGCTCGGCCCGGGGCCGATGGCCATGGACGGCGCGCTCGGCGCGCCCACGCTCGCCGGCGCCGCGGCCAGCGCGGTGCGCGAGGGCTGCGTGGGCGAGACGCTCGCCGCGCTCCTGGCCAGCGCGCAGCGGGACCGCGCGCGCGACCCCGAGGCGCGCCGTAGCCTCGACAGGATCGCGGCCGACGAGGCCGCTCACGCCGAGCTCGCGTGGGCGTTCGTGCGCTGGGCCGTGGCGCGCGGCGGCGAGCCGGTGCGCGCGGCCGTGGCGCGCGCGTTCGACGAGGCGCTCGCCCAGGTGCGCGGCGCGGACCTCGGCGAGCGCGCCGGGATCGACGCCGCCGCATGGCGCGACCACGGCCGGCTCACCGAGGCGGAGCGGGCGCGCTGCCACCTAAACGCCGTGCGCGCCGTGATCGCGCCGTGCGCAGAGGCGCTGTTGTCCGCGCCCCTCTCCGCTCCCTCGCCCGACGCCAGCCCCGGCGCCGCGGCGTCGCCCTCGTGAGAGGCTCCAAGAAAGCATCCCTGCCCCTGGCCCGGTTCGCGTCCGTCGAGATCAGGCGAACTCAGCCGAGATCAGTGGACATCAGGCGACATCAGGCGACGTCAGTCGACGTTGGGGCTCGCCGCGACGGCGCGCTCATGACCCAGCAGTTTCAAGCAGTTGTCGACAGATGGCGGCAGCAAAAAAACATCGCTGAGCGTGTCGATCTCGGGCCCGCCCGTTCGTCGTGACGGTAGAACCAGGGCGCATCCGGTCAGTGCCGTCCGGACGACCCGCTTCGAGCCAGCTCGACCCAGGAGAGGAGATACGACATGCGATCCATGATCACCGCGGAACCGGCCACCAACGACGCGAAGGCAGCGCGAGAGCTGCCGGATCACGCGCCGCCGCGTTCCGATCGCCGGACGAGGAGCGCGGTCGTGAGGCGCGTCTCGATGGCAGCGTGCCTGTTCGTCGCCGCGTGCGGTGGCGCGGAGGACTCCAGCGATCCGGAGCCGACCGCGTGGAAGGACATGAGCTTCGAGCAGCGCGTCGCGTACATGAACAGCGACGTCCTGCCGCGGATGAAGGAGGTGTTCGTGGCGTACGACCCGGCGTTCGAGACCATGGACTGCGCGACGTGCCACGGCGCCGACGGGCCCACGCGCGCCTACGCCATGCCGAGCCCGGAGATCGCCGTGCTGCCCGACTCCGAGGAGGGGTTCCTCGAGTACGTGCAAGACCCGGAGCACCCCGAGCGCGCGGAGTGGAGCACCTTCATGTTCGAGAAGGTCGTGCCCGAGATGGCCAGCCTGCTCCAGCGCGTCCAGTACGACCCCACGACCGGCAATGGCGACTTCTCGTGCAACAACTGCCACACGCTGGGGTCGGTCGAGCCGTGAGGCCGCCCGAGGGGGGGGACGAGCGGCGCTGACCTCGGCCCCCTCGCGCCCGTCGGCGCACCTCCGCCCTCCGGTCCGCGTCCTTTTGGGATTGGCGCCTTCGTATTGGTTTCATCACATCCGGCGCCCTGATCCGCCAGGTTCGATCGGATCATCCTGCCGGCCAGAGCGCTCTGCTGCTGCCGAGCCGACGGCCACGGCAGCATCGCGAGGCCCGCGCGCTCGACTGCGAAAGCTCGATCGCCGGGCGCCTGGCCCGGTATATCTCGATCCAGAGGAGGTCTCCCATGTCCGACCCGACCGAGATCGCAGAGTGCAACGCGCAGTTCCTGGCCGCCTGGATCCACTTCAGCCGCTGCCTCCCCGGCCACCGGATCGAGCACACGGACGGTGTCTCCGTCATCCTCTCGGGCACGGACATGGCCCTGCTCAACATCGCCACGCTCTCCTCGCCGGCCGGTAACCTCACGGATCTGGAGCGGCGCGCGCGCATCGGCGCCGAGCTCGCCCGGACCGGCGGCGTTCCCTGGTTCTTCGCGCTGTCCGACAGCTGGGCGCCCGGCGGCGACGCGGAGGCGACCGCCGAGCTCCTGGCCGGGCTCGGCTTCCAACCTGCGGTGTCGATCATGGGCATGGTGGCCGACGCGCTCCCCGCCCCGCGGCGGGAGATCGCCGGCCTGGAGCTCAGGCGCGTGGGCGACGCCGAGACGCGCGCCGCCGTCGCCGATCTCAACTCCGTCGCCTACGGCCTCCCGCTCCCCACCGGGCGCGCCGCCCTTGCCCACGAGGCGTTGTGGGACGACCGGGCGTTCGGGCGGGTCGGCTACGTGGGCGACCAGCCGGTATGCTGCGCGGCGACGTTCATGGTGGCGGGGATCCGGTACGTGGGCTTCGTGGCCACCGCGGCCGAACACCGGCGCAAAGGCTACGCCGAGGCGGTGATGCGCTGCTGTCTCGACGATGCGCTGAGCGCCACCGGCGCCCAGAAGACCGTCCTCCACGCGACGGACCTGGGGCGGCCCGTGTACGAGGTGATGGGCTACCACGCGGTCACGCGCTTCGCCTTCTACACGCCGCCGCCGGACTACCTGCCGCCGCCGCAGGCCTGATCCCGCGCGCCCCCGCCTACCACCCGCACGTCTTGCCGCGGTTCTGCTGGTCGAGCCAGTCCTTGAGCGGCCCGAAGTAGTCGAGCATCGCCGCCGCATCCATCCGCCGCGATCCCGTCACCACCTCGAGCGCCTCCGGCCACGGGCGGCTCCGCCCCATCTCCAGCATCCGCCGGAGGCGCTCGCCGGCCTTCTCGCTGCCGTAAATCGTGCAGCGGTGGAGCGGCCCCTTGTACCCCGCTGCGTCGCAGAGCGCGCGGTGGAACTGGAACTGGAGGATATGGGCGAAGAAGTACCGGATATACGGGACGCTCGCCGCCACATGGTACTTCGCGCCAGGATCGAAGTCCGACTCGGAGCGAGGCACCGGCGGCACGACCCCCTGGTACCTCCTCCGGATCTCCCAATAGGCCTTGTTGTATCCCGCCGGCTGGATGTCCCCCGAGAACACCCCCCAGCGCCACCGGTCGACCGAGACGGCGAACGGCAGGAAGGCGATCTTGCCGAGTGCCTCGCGGAGGAGGAGCGAGAGGTCGCTGGAGGCGGGGGGCAGCTGGTCCACGAGCCCGATCCGCTGGAGGTACTCCGGACTGACCGAGAGCCCGATCGTGTCGCCGATGGCCTCGTGGAACGCGGGGTTGGGGCTGTCGCGGTACAGGAGCGGCAGGTCCTTGTATGCCCGCTGGTAAAAGGTGTGGCCGAGCTCGTGGTGGATCGTCTGGAAGTCGCCGGCCGTGATCTCGATGCACATCTTGATGCGCAGATCCTCCTCGTCGTCGATGTTCCACGCGCTCGCGTGGCAGACGACGTCGCGATCCGCCGGCTTGACGAAGAGCGACCGCTCCCAGAAGGTGGCCGGGAGCGGCTCGAACCCGAGCGAGACGAAGAAGCGCTCTCCCGTCTTCACCATCTCGATCGGCGTGTACCCCTTCGCCTGCAGCGCGGTGTCGAGATCGTAGATCGGCGCCGCTCCCTCGGGCTCCACGAGATCGTAGATGTTGCTCCAGTCTTGCGCCCACATGTTGCCGAGCAGATCCGCCCGGATCGGGCCCTTGCCGGGCACGACGTCCTCGCCGTACTTCGAGGCGAGCCGGCCCCGCGCGTAGCAGTGGAGCGCGTCGTAGAGCGGCTTGACCTGCCCCCAGAGGCGATCGACCTCCCGCGACAGCACGCCGGGCCGCATCTCGAATTTCGAGCGCCACGCGTCGCCTGTGTCCTTGAACCCGAGCTCGCGGGCGCCCTCGTTCGCCAGCTGGACGAGCCGCGTGAAATCGCCCCGCATGGGAACAGAGACCGTGTGCCAGCCGACCCACGCCCGCTTCAGCTCCTCGGGGTCGCGGCTCTTCGCGAGGGTCCTGCTCAGGTCCTCGAGATTGAGGCACTCGCCGCTCGCGGGGCAGTACTTGCCCGCTCCGTACATGGCCTCCAGCCTCGACGCGATGGTCGCGACCTCCTTCGTTTTCGCGGGATCGGCGGGTGCGTAGAGCGTGAGGGACGTTCGCAGGAGCTCGAGCCGACGGCGGACGTCATAGGGCAGATCGAGGTCGAGGAAGCGGGCGGCCCGCTTCGCGTAATCGGCCTGCACTCCGAGCAGCTTCGCGCTCGCCGCGGCCGCGAGGATCTCGGTGTCGACGGTGATGTACGTCGCCGCCACCCACGCCGCGCGGTTGTTGTAGGTGCTGAGCTCGTGCAGCTCCGCCTCGGCCGCATCGATGAACCGCGCGGCCTCCTCCGCCGCCGGGTCGGTGGCGGGCTGCGGCGGCGTGGGCGGGGCGGGATCGGAGCAGGCCGCCGTGAGCGCGAGCATGCTGCAGGGCAACGCGACGACGAACATCGGAATGCGCACCATTTCTCGCCGCTCCTCGATCGCGGACAGCTCCGGCGTAAAACCGTCCCTCCACCCCGGACGCGCAGAGGGCGTGGGGTGCGCTTCGGCGCCGCGATCCTGGTGGGGCTCCTAAGGCCGCTCGCCGGCTCCAGCAATCCTCTCGGGCGCGCCGCGGCGAGGGCCACGAGGCGGCAAAGTCCGCTCGATCCAGGTCATCGCGCCAGCCTGGAGGTGGCCCCTCGCCGCGAGATCGCTCAAGATCCGCCGGAGATGGGCAACCGCCCACGAAAGGGAGGAAGCGAGCATGGCCGTCCAGCTCAATCACACCATCGTCCCGGCGCGGGACAAGACGACGTCCGCTACCTTTTTGACCGAGATCCTGGGCCTCTCGGCGCCGGTGCCGTTCGGGCACTTCTTGACGGTACGGCTCGACAACGACGTCACGCTCGACTTCATCGACACCCCTGGTGAGATCCGCTCCCAGCACCTCGCCTTCCTGGTCAGCGAGGCCGAGTTCGACGAGATCTTCGGTCGAATCCGCGAACGCCAGATCCCCTACTGGGCCGATCCAAGAGCGCAGCACCCCGGGGAGATCAACCACCATGACGGCGGGCGCGGCGTGTACTTCCCCGATCCCGACGGGCACTTCCTCGAGATCATCACCCGCCCTTACGGCAGCGGCGGCGGATGACGGAGCGATCGCTCGGCCGGGGAAGGATCCCCGGGTTGCGCGGCGCCTGGCCGCGGGCTGCCGGCGCGCGTGACGTCGTCCTCGCCATTTCCTCCCGCGCGTTTCCTGTCTAGCTTCGGGTCCATGGTTCGCACCTCCACCTTCCTCGTCACCCTCGCCATCGCCGGCTGCGGCGGCGCCCCGAAGCCGCCGCAGGAGCCCCCGCAACCCGCGCCGATCGCGGCTGAACCCGAGCCCGAGCCCGAGCCCGAGCCGCCGCTCGACGACGCGCCGATGCTCGACGTGATCGCCGCGCAGCCGACCGAGATCCTGCTGGACGGCAAGCCCATCGGGACGACGCCGATCTCGGGGCGAAAGGTCGCGCCCGGGTCGCACGAGGTGACGTTCGTGGACCCGGAGCGCGGCAACCGGACCATGATGGTGACGCTCGAGCCCGGCGACGCGAAGACGGTCCAGTCGGACCCGCCGCCCTCCCTCGTGGAGGCGAGCGGCGGCGCGACGGGCGACAAGCAGGGCGAGAAGAAGTAGCGTCAGAAGAGCGAACGCCTGCTCGGGCGCGAGGAGCGCGAGATCTTCCCTGCGGGATGAGCCACGGCGAACCATCGAGGTCGCGGAGGATTGAGCTACCCGCGGCGGCACCGCGATGGCCGGTCGGCGGCGCTCATGCGTGGGCTGGCGGCGGCGCGCCAGCCGGTCCCTCGCTTGTCGCCAGCCATCCGTCGCCGCGCTAAGGTGCGTGCCATGGGCGATGCCGCCGCCAGCCGACACATGAGCGCCGCCGAGTACCTGGCGTGGGAGCGCGAGCAGCACGCGAAGCACGAGTACCATCTTGGCGAGGTCTTCGCGATGGCCGGCGGCAGCCCGCGGCACAACTTCCTGTCGACGGCCGCGGGCGCAGAGCTCCGCGCGGCGGTGCGCGGCAGGGGGTGCCACGTGCTCTCGTCCGATCAACGGATCTCGGCCAAACAGGGACAGCGCTACGTTTACGCAGATGCGGTCGTCGTGTGCGGCGGCGTGCAGACCGAGCCAGGCGCCAGCGACGTCCTCTCGAACCCAACTGCCATCGTGGAAGTGCTCTCGCGCAGCACCGAGGCCTTCGATCGGGGCGAGAAGTGGGAGGGGTACCAGCGCCTCCCCTGCCTGACGGACTACCTGCTCGTCTCACCATGGCACGTGCGTATCGAGCACTACCGACGCGAGGGGGACGGCTCCTGGCGGTATCGCGTGCTCGAGCGAGGCGATACGATCGCCCTGGCGAACGGCGCCCAGATCTCCGTCGATGCCATCTACGACGGTGCCTTCGAGCTAGAAGCCGACTGACCTCGCAGAGTTTCACCGCGGGCGGCCGGATGTGGCAGCATGGGGCCGGAGGAGACCCCACCTTGCGCCTCGGGATCGATTTCGGAACCACGCGGACCGTGGTCGCGTGCTGCGATCGCGGGAACTACCCTGTCATCAGCTTCCAGGACGCGGCGGGGGACACCGTCGATTTCTACCCCTCCGTGGCCGCCGAGCGGCGGGGGGAGCTCCGGTTCGGCTTCGACGCCCTCGCGGTCGCCTCGGATCCCGAGTGGATCGTGCTCCGGTCGTTCAAGCGGGTGCTCTCCGGCCCGCGCGCGTCGCCCGACGTCGAGGTCGAGATCGGCGGGACGAAGCTCCGGGTGCTCGATCTCCTGACCCTGTTCCTGCGGTCGCTCCGCGACGCCGTGCTGAACCGGTCGAACCGGCCCAAGAAGGACGACGACGGGCGCCTCATCTCGGTCGTGGCGACCCCGGCCAACGCGCACGGGTCGCAGCGGTTCGTGACGCTCGACGCCTTCCGCCGCGCCGGCTTCGAGGTCATCGCGCTCCTGAACGAGCCGTCGGCCGCCGGCTTCGAGTACACGCACCGCCACCGCAGCACCATCACGTCGAAGCGCGAGCACATCGTCGTCTACGACCTCGGCGGCGGGACGTTCGACGCGTCGCTGGTCCACATGACCGGGCGCAGCCACGACGCCGTGACGACCGCGGGCCTGAACCACCTCGGCGGCGACGACTTCGACGCCGCGCTGGCCTCGATGGCGCTCGACGCCGGCAAGATCGAGCGCGAGGGCCTGCCGGCGCGCGCGCTCGCGGCGCTCGCGGACCAGTGCCGCGAGGTGAAGGAGCGGCTCAACCCGAACTCTCGGCGCATCGTGATCGACCTGGAGGCCTGCCTGGGCGACCTCTCGACCGCCCGCGAGGTGACGATCGCGACCTCCGACTACTACGACCGGTGCGTGCCCCTCGTGGAGTCGACCATCACGGCGATGCAGCCGGTGATCGCGCGCCTCGACGCCGGCGCGGGCGAGGCGCTCGCCGACATCGCGGGGATCTACGTCGTCGGCGGCGCCAGCTCGCTGCCCATCGTCGCGCGGACGCTGCGCGAGCGCTTCGGGCGCCGCGTCCATCGCTCACCCTACCCCTCGGCGGCCATCGCGATCGGCCTGGCCATCGCCGTCGACGAGGACGCGGGCTTCGAGCTCTCCGACCGGCTCTCGCGCCATTTCGGCGTGTTCCGGGAGGGCAGCGGCGGGGACGAGGTGGTCTTCGACCCGATCTTCGACCGGGAGGCGCGCATCCCGTCGAGCCACGAGGCGCCGGTGGTCTCGCGGCGCGTGTACCGGGCGGCGCACAACGTCGGCCGCTACCGGTTCGTCGAGTGCGCCGCGCTCGACCGGCTCGGCGTGCCCCACGGCGACATCACGGCGTTCAACGAGGTCGTGTTCCCCTTCGACCGGCGGCTCCGCGACCGCGCCGCCGAGCTCGGCGGGGTGACCGTCGAGCGCATGGGCAGCGAGGGGCCGCTGATCGAGGAGCAGTACGCGATCACCTCGCACGGGATCGTCGAGGTGACGATCACGGACGTGGAGGCAGGGTACCGGCGCGTCTACCAGGTCGGGGCGTGAGGGGCGGAGCGGCCGTGTCCGCGGCCGCTCGACGTCACGGGAGTCACGGGAGGAGCCGGCGCAGCACCTCGATGACGATCGGCAGGCTCGCCAGCGCCCCGAGCGTCGTCACGACCGCCGTGGCCGCCGCGAACTGACCGTCGCAGCCGTACCGCGCGGCGACGATCACGGACACCATCGACGTCGGCATGGCGGACTGAAGCACCGCCACCTCGGAGGAGGGCCGCTTCAGGCCGAGCGCAACCGCGGCGCCGAGCGCAACCGCGGGCGACAGGAGCAGCTTCACGGCGGCGACCGCCGCGAGCGGGCGCACGCGGCCGCGGAGCGAGCCAAGGTCGAGGCTGAGGCCCAGCGCGAGGAACACGAGCGTCGGGGTCGCGCTCCCGAGCGCGCCGAGCGCGTGCTCCAACCACACCGGCAGCGGGATCGGCGCCGCGTGGAGCGTGAGCCCGACGGCGATCGACAGCACGTTGGGGTGCAGGAGCACCGCGAGCAGGCCCCGCCCGTCCCCGCCGCCGCCCCCGCCCATGCGCGCGGCGAGCGCGACGCCGAAGGTCCACAGGAGGAACGCCGTGACGATGCTGTCGACGAGGATCGCCGTCCCCGCCGCGCCGCCCGCGTCGCCGTAGAGGGCCAGCACGACGGGCACGCCGAGGAAGCCGGTGTTGGAGAAGCTGCCGACGAGGCCGGCGGCGCCCTGCGCGGCGCGCGGGAGCCCGAGCGCCCGCGCCACGGCGACCCCCGCGAGGGCGCACGCGAAGAGCGCGACGGTCGACGCGGCGACCGCGCCCCACGCGCCGTGACCGATGCCTGAGCGGCGGAGCACGCTGACGATCAGCGCGGGCGTGGTGACGTCGATGACCAGCCGGTGCAGCACGGCGGCGTCCGCCTGACCGGCGCGGCCCAGCGCGCGCAGCAGCACGCCGACCCCGAGCACCGCGAAGAGAGCCAACAGCTGCGAGATCAGGTCGCCCGACGGCACGGGCCCGCTTTTAGCTCGGCGGCGGGCGGCGTCCAGCGCTGTCGCCTGTCATGCGGCCGGCCGGCCGGCAGCGGGGCGGGAGATCGAGACCACGCCAGGAGCGCCGAGGAATGTTGCTTCCCGGCGCTCCCGGCGGTTTCTCGCTTCTTCAGGGGGTCAGGGCACGAGGTCCTGCACGGCCTGCACCACCGCCTGGGCATTCATGCCCAGCCGATCCATCACGATGTCGCCAGGGGCGCTCGTGCCGAAGCGATCAATCCCGAGGGCGATCCCCTTGAAGCCGACCCACCGGTGCCAGCCGAAGGTGACGCCCGCCTCGATGGACACGCGCCGCGTGCAAGCGGCGGGCAGCACGGCCTCGCGGTAGGCGTGATCCTGGCGCGCGAACCGCTCCACGCAGGGCATCGAGACGACGCGGACGCCGGGCCCGATCCGCTTCGCGGCCTCGACCGCGTGCTGCACCTCGCTGCCCGTCGCGATCAGGATGGTCTCGAGCGCCGCCGTCTCCTTGACCAGGACATAGGCGCCACGCCGGACGCCCTCGCGCTTGGTGGCGGCGTCCCCCGGAAGCAGCGGGACGGCCTGGCGCGTGAGCGCGAGGACCGTCGGGCCGTCGTTGTGCTCCAGCGCGGAGATCCAGGCGCCGGCCGTCTCCTCGGCGTCCGCCGGCCGGATGACGTCCAGATCGACGATGACGCGCAGCCCGGCGACGGTCTCCACGGGCTGGTGCGTCGGCCCGTCCTCGCCCACGCCCACCGAGTCGTGCGTGAAGATGTAGATGACCGGCAGGTGCGACAGCGCGGCCAGCCGGATGCTCGGCCGCAGGTAGTCCGCGAACACGAGGAACGTCGCGCCGCTCGGGCGCAGGCCGCCGTGGTACGCGATGCCATTCATGATCGCGCCCATGCCGTGCTCGCGGATGCCGGCGCGGATGTTCCGGCCGCCGGGGTGCTCCGGATCGAAGTCGGTGCTCGACGCGATGTAGTTGAACGTCGAGCCGTAGAGGTCGGCGCTCGACCCGATGAGCGCAGGCACCGCCTCGGCGACGGCCTGCAGCACGGTCTCGCCGGCCTTGCGCGTGGCGACCTTGGTGCCGGCGGCGAAGGCGGGGACGCGCGCGTCGAGGTCCGCCGGGAGCTTCTTCGCGAGGCCGTCGTCGAGCTGGCGGGCGAGCTCGGGGTTCTTCGCGCGCCAGGCCTGGAAGGTCGCCTCCCACGCCCCGCGCACCTTGGCGAGCTCTTCCTTGCGCGTCGCGAAGAACTGCTTCACCTCCTCGCTGACGTAGAAGTGCTCGGCGGGCAGCCCCAGGTTCTTGCGGGCCTGATCCACGAACTTGGCGCCGCCCTCGCCGTGCGCCTTCTGCGTGCCGGCGACCTCCGGGATCCCCTTGCCGATCAGGGTGTGGGCGACGACGAACTTCGGCTTTCCGCTCTTCGACGCCCGCGCCTGGCCGAGCACCCGGTGGACGGCCTCCAGATCGTTGCCCTGCTCGATGTGGAGCACCTCGAAGCCGTAGGCCTCGAAGCGCTTGGCCGTGTCCTCGCTCTGGGTCTTGATGGCCATCGCGTCGAGGGTGACGTCGTTGGCATCGTAGATGAGGATCAGGTTGTCGAGCTTGAAGTGCCCGGCGAAGGAGGCCGCCTCGGCGGCCACGCCCTCCTGGAGGCAGCCGTCGCCGGCGAGGCAGTAGACATTGAGATCGAAGATCGTGTGCTCCGGCGTGTTGTAACGCGCGGCGAGCATCTTGGCGGCCACCGCGTGCCCGACCGCGTTGCCCACGCCCTGGCCGAGCGGGCCAGTCGTCGCCTCGACACCCTCAGTGTAATGGTACTCCGGGTGGCCGGGCGTCTTCGACTCCCACTGCCGGAAGCGGCGGACGTCGTCGAGGGACACCGGATAGCCCGAGAGGTGCAGCCAGGCGTAGAGGAACATGCTGCCGTGACCGGCGGACAGGACGAAGCGATCGCGGTTCAACCAGTGCGGTTCGCTCGGATCGTGGCGGAGGATGTCGCCGTACAGCGCGGCACCGATCTCGGCGGCCCCTAGCGGTAGGCCGAGGTGACCGGATGAGCAGGCGTGGACGGCATCCATGGCGAGGCCGCGGGCGATCGAGGCCGCGGCGGCGAGCTTGGCGAAATCAGGCATGGCGCGCACTCTAACCTACTTCGTCGCGAAGCGCGCCCCTTCGCGAGGCCCCCTCACCCCGCCGCCCGGCGCCTGGACCGCTCCGAGCGCGCCTCGGCGCTCGCGTGACTGCCCAGGCTTTCGTGGGACGCGCGGGGCCGCGGAGCGGAGATCGGGCCGAGCCGGTCATCAACCCCCCCTCGGCGAACGTCGCTCCTCCCTCGGCGGGACCACGAGACGTCCCTCGCGGGGGGCGCCACGGCGCCTGTCCCGCCCGCCGGTAGACCGCGTCGACGCGGGATGCAGCCCCCGCGGCTCGCCGTCGACCCGCAGGCGCAACGCCTCCGCCGCGCGGCCAGCTGGCGCTCACGGAGCCCCAGACCGCTGGTCGCGCTTTCACCCCCACCTGGGCCCGTCGTCGGGGTCGCCCAACCTGGACCGAGCCGCCGCGGACCACTCCCGACGCAGGCGCGCTCGCGTGCGTCAGGGGGCGAAGACCGCGACGAAGCCGTCCTTGCCCGTAGCGGTGAGCGGGCCGGTGCCGAAGCCGGCTGTACCCGTGAAGTCGCCGACGAGCGCGATGCGGTCGGCGCGACAGGTCGTCAAACCTCTTATCAAAGTGCGTTCCGGCGGGGACTGGCCCACCGCCGAGATCCAGAGGCGGCTTGGCGGGTTTTCTGCCGCTCCCGGGCAATTTTCCGCCGTCGTGTTAGCCCCTGCCACACCCAAGTGCCTCCGTGTCTCACGCGCTCCACCCTGCCGTTCCGGGTATTGACGACGGGTTCCCCGAGCGCTTCCCTGGTTCTGGACACGGGAGGAGCGCAGGCCACGAGGCGCTGGATGCGCCGACGCGCGAGCACATTCATCTCGCGAGAAGCCCCGGGCGGGCAGCCGCCGGTCGATCGGTCGAACGCGGCGTCGCGGCGCCCGACGCCAGGTCGCTCTCAACTGTCCTCGCCCAGGCCACGCCGTGATCCTTCGCACCTCCGTGGCCCCCCAGAAGGCACCGGGGAGGCAGGGATGGGACGGGAGAAAGAGGCCCTGTTCGCGCCCAAGCTCAAGGCGGAGGCGGTACGTCTGGCGAAGGCGGACGACCGGAGCTCCGGCCAGCGGCCGGGAGCGCTCACGACGCCCGAACGTGAGGAGCTCCAACGGCTGGAGATGGGGATGGAGCGTGAGAGCCGGAAAAAGCGGAGACCTCGTCGCGAAGGAAAGCGAGTGAGGCGAGCCGACATGGGACCTCGGAACGAGGCGGAAAGCGCCCATCTCATGCGTACTCATGCGTACGTAGATGGAATGGATGGCCTGTGTGGCTCAGCCTACCCTCTCCACCGCACCCTGCACCCCTCTCCGCTTCCGCCTACAAAAGGTATGTTAAGGCTGAACAGCCCGTGGTACGAACGGAAGAAGAGAAGACGGAATGTTTCCTGTGATGGGGCCGCCGGCTCACAGTGTACGTATTTGCTCGCCCGCCGTGCGTTGGGGCACGCCGACCGGGCGCACGAGGATCGCTCGATCGTGCTGAGCCGGCAGAGACCCATGCAAGAACAAGAAACTCCGCTCTCTGGCCTCGTCCTCATCGTGGACGATAGCGCGGACAACCTGACCGTGCTGTCGCACGCGCTCATGTCGGATGGCCTGGAGGTCGCTGTCGCGCGCGACGGTGAGGAGGCGATCGAGCTGGTCAGCCGGGCCCAGCCGGACCTCGTCTTGCTCGACGCTCTGATGCCCGGCCTCAGCGGGTTCGAGACATGCCGGCGGCTCAAGGCCGATCCGGCGACGCAGGGCATCCCCGTCATCTTCATGACGGCGCTCGCTGAAGCGAGGTTCAGGCTCCAGGGCTTCCGCGTGGGCGCCGTCGACTACGTGACAAAGCCGTTCGAGAAGACCGAGCTCCTGGCGCGGGTGCACACCCAGATCTCGCTCCGGCGCGCAACGCGGGCTCTCGAGGAGCGCAATACGAGGCTCTCGGAGGAGATCCGGGAGCGCGCCAAGGCGGAGGAGGCGCTGGCCCAGGCCGTGCAGATGCTGCGCGACACGAACGAGCGGCTCTCGCAGCAGCTGATGCAGAGCGAGCGCGCCGAGGCGGCCAGGGCGGCGCTGCAGGAGCAGATCATCGCGGCCCAGCGGGAGCGGCTCCTCGAGCTGTCCGCTCCGCTCATTCCGATGATCGATGGCGTCCTCGTGATGCCCCTCATCGGCACGGTGGACGTCGAGCGTGCCGGACAAGCGGTCGAGACAGCGCTGCGCGGAGCGAGCGAGCGCAGGGCGGACTATCTCATCATTGACATCACCGGCGTAAAGGCAGTAGATGAGACGGTTGCGCGCATGCTCGTGCAAGCCGCGATGGGGCTCTCGCTGCTCGGCACGCGGACGGTCGTCACGGGAATCCGCGCGGAGGTAGCGCAAACGTTCGTGGCGCTCGACCTGCACCTCGATCAGCTCGTGACGAAGGCCACCCTGCAGTCGGGCGTGGAGCACGCGCTGCGGACACGCGACCGCCGACAGCACAAGCCCGAGCGCTGAAGTACCGGAGAATTCCGCTGTTCACCCGGCGTCTCCGCCGGACCCGAAGAGGAGCTGAACCGGGATGGATCTGAGAGACTACGTTGTGGGGGAGGTGATCCACGAAGGGGCCGAGACCCGCGTGTGCCGCGCGGTCCATCGTCCCTCCGGCGACCGGGTGGTGCTCAAGCTCCCCGTGGCGGCCGCGCCGAGCTCGCGCGTGACGGGGCGCATCCTGCATGAGCATCACATCCTGACACAGCTGAGAGAGGTGTCAGGGGTGGCGCGGGCGCGGGAGCTCCTACAGCGGGGCGGCACGGTCGCGCTGGTGATCGAGGACCCCGGCTTCCGGTCGCTGGATCTACAGCTCGCCGATCGCGGGCGCCTGCCGGTGGAAGCGGGGCTGAGGCTAGGAGCGCTCCTCTCCCGAGCCCTCGAGGCCGTGCACGCGGCCGGCATAACGCACAAGGATATCAAACCCCAGAACGTGCTGGTCGACGCGGCGTACGAGCAGGTCAAGCTGCTCGACTTCGGCATCGCCTCGTCGCTGCCGCTGGAGGCGACGGCGGCGAGCATCCCCGAAGGGCTCGAGGGGACACTGGCGTACATGTCGCCCGAGCAGACGGGCCGCACGGCGCGAGCGCTCGATCCCCGCACCGACCTGTACTCGCTCGGAGTGACGCTCTTCGAGGCGCTCTCGGGGCGGCTGCCGTTCACCGAGCGCGACCCGCTCGCGCTGGTGCACGCGCACCTCGCCAAGGAGCCGCCGTCCCTCGACGAGGTCGTCCCCGACGTGCCTCCGGGCCTCGCGGCCATCGTGTCCAGGCTCCTCGCGAAGTACCCTGACCGGCGGTATCAGACGGCCAAGGGGGCAGCCGAAGACCTGGAGCGAGCGCTGCGCATGTGGCGCGAGCGCGGCGCGGTGGAGCGCTTCACGCTCGGGGACAAGGATTTCTCGCAGAGGCTGCGGCTGCCAGACGTCCTCGTCGGGCGGGAGCAGGAGCGCGATCTCCTGGGCGCAGCCTTCGCCCGCGCCGCCGAGGGCGCGGCGGAGCTCGTGCTCATCGGCGGCCCGTCTGGCATCGGCAAGACGGCGCTCGTGCGCACCGTCTACCAGGACATCGCGCGTGCGGGGCGCGGGCTCCTGATCTCGGGCAAGCACGACCAGCTCGCGCGGTCGACGCCCTACGCGGCCATGGCGCAGGCGTTCGGGGCGCTGATGCAGCAGTGGCTGGCGAGCCCGAAGCCGACGCTCACGGCGTGGCAGGAGCGAATCAGGGCCGACGTGGGGGACAACGCCCGGCTCATCGCCGACGTGGTGCCGGAGCTCGACCTGATCATGGGCAAGCTCGCGCCGGTGCCGCCGGTGCACGGCGAGCAGGTGCTCGCCCGCCAGAGGCTGACCTGGCTGAACTTCGTGCGGGCGGTCACGACGCCGAACGCGCCGCTCGTGATGTTCCTCGACGACATGCAGTGGGCCGACAGCGCCACGCTGGAGATCCTGAGGACGCTGCTGACCGACGCAGAGCGAAGAGAGCTCCTCGTGCTCGCGGCGTACCGCGACAACGAGGCGCCCCCCGAGCACCCGCTGTGGAGGCTCGTGGCGTCGGTCGAGGAGAGCGGGGCGAGGGTGTCGAGGATGTCGGTGCACCCCCTGCCGGCGGAGCACGTGCAGGCATGGACAGCGCGGGCGCTGAACAGCGAGGCGGCGCGGGTGGAGCCGCTCTCGCGCATCCTGTGGCAAAAGACGCGAGGAAACCCGTTCTTCATGGAGCAGCTGCTGCTGTCCCTGCACCGGCAGAGCAAGGTGGCGCGGGACCCGGAGAGCGGCGCGTGGCGCTGGGGCCAGAAGGAGATCGAGCAGGCGCAGGTGACCGACAACGTCGTCGCCCTCCTGACGGACAAGCTGCTCGAGATGCCTGAAGCGACACAGCAGCTCCTGGGGCTCGCGGCGTGCGCGGGGCACGCCTTCCACCTCCACGACCTGGAGCGGCTCAGCGGATGGGAGCGCGCCCGGGTGACCGGCGCGCTCTGGCCCGCCCTGCGGGAGGAGCTGGTGGTGCCAGCCGATGGAGCCTACCGGACCGCGCAG
Source organism: Sorangium sp. So ce1504 (assembly GCF_051521635.1). NCBI lineage: Bacteria > Pseudomonadati > Myxococcota > Polyangiales > Polyangiaceae > Sorangium > Sorangium sp. So ce1504. Next base: position 5,875,011 of record NZ_CP150365.1, read on the forward strand.
GCGCTGGGAGCGGCCGGAACCGGAACCGGAACCGGAACCGGAACCGGAACCGGAGAAGGAGCGCTCGACGCTGAATACCGCTTCTTGCACGACCGCGTGCAGCAGGCGAGCTACGAGCGGGCCCCGCCGGCGCAGCGCGTCCTGGCGCACCTGGAGATCGGCCGGCGGCTGTGGGCGCGGCATCGGACGCAGGGGGGCACACCGCAAGAGCTCCTGGAGCTGGTGCGGCACCTCAACCTGGGCTCGGCGCGGATGGACTCCGCAGGCGAGCGCGAGGCGCTGGCGCGGCTGAACCTCGAGGCCGCGCGCGCCGCGAAGGCGGCGAGCTCGTACCGGCTCCTCCTGAGCCTCGCCGAGACCGCGCAGGACTTGCTGGGCGATGACGCCTGGCGCAAGGACGCGCCGCTGTGCGCGGAGCTCGCGCTCGAGCAGATCGAGGGGGCCTTTCTGCTGCGGGAGTTCGACGACGTCGAGGCGCGGTGCGCGCGGCTGCTCGCCAGGCCGCTGCCGGCGCTCACCAGGCTCTCGGCGCACGAGATGCGCGTCCGCAGCGCCCAGGCGGCGGGCCAGTTCGCGCGAGGGGTCGATCTCGGGCTCGCCGCGCTCACGGAGCAGGACATCGCATTTCCGGGCGCGGACGAGGCGCGCGGCGCCGCGCTCCTCGAGGAGTCCGCCGAGCTGGATCGATGGTTCGAGCGCGACCCGGACGCGTTCGAACGGATGCCCCTCGATCCCTCCCCGGAGCAGGTGCTCATCGATGCGCTGACGATGCACCTCATGGTGTGCGCGGCGATCGGCGGTCAGCCGGTGCTGTCCGGGCTCGTGATCGCCCGCGCCGTGCTGAGGGTGCGAGAGCGGCGCGCGCTCACGCCGGTCTCTCCCTTCATCATCGTTTGCTTCGCGAACGTCTGGTCGCTCACCACAGGCATGTATCGTCGCGCCGCGTGCTGGGTCGGCCCTGGAGTGCGCGCAGCCGAGCGCGTCGCGTCGCCCTTTCTGGCAGAGTGTCTGTCCTTCCAGGGGCAGTACACGGCCTACGGCCGCCCCGCGGATGAAATGGCGCCCATCTTCGAGCGAACCTGCGCGACCGGCCTGAAGGTCGGCTCGTTCCAGGGGACGAGCTGGGGGCTGGAAGGCGACCTGTTCTACTACCGAGTGTGGCGCGGCCAGCCGCTCGGGCAGCTCGAGGCGCACCGGGCGGCGCGCTGGGGGTTGATGCAGCGCGCGGGGACCGCGCTCGGGACGCACTATTTCGAGGCGATCGCGTCGTGGTGCGACCTCTTGACGACCGCCGACGGCGCGGGGAGGCTCCTGTCGGGCGAGCCGCTCTCACGAGGATCGCGCTCCCTCCTGGCTGACGGAGACGGGATGGCAGCCGAGCTGGCTCGCATCCTCGAGGCGCACCTGTTCCTCGTCGCCGGCGCGTACCCGATGGCCCTCTCGCGGGCACGGGAGGCCGAGCAGTTCCGCGTGTCCATCTTCGGCTTTCCCCCGGTCACGGACATACCGCTCTGGCTCGCGCTCGCGGCCGCGAGGTGCTGGCCGGCGGCCGCGGACGCGGGGGAGCGGGCCGGGCTCCGCGACGACATCGAGCAAGGCCTCGCGCGGCTGAGGTACTTCGCCGAGGGGAGCGCGGACAATTTCCTCCACAAGCTGCGCCTCCTCGAGGCCGAGGACGCCCGCGTGCAGGGCAAGACCGACGAGGCCATGGCCAGGTACGACGAGGCCATCGAGCTCGCGCGCGAGCAGCGATTCTTTCACATCGAAGCCCTGGCGGCTCAGCTCTGCGCCGAGTTTCACCTCGAGGCGGGCAGGAGCCGTGTCGCCGCGCTGTACCTGCGCGAGGCCAGGGACGCTTATGTTCGCTGGGAAGCGCACGCCGTGGTGGCCCACCTGGAGGCGAGATGGCCGGCCCTGCTCCGTGCGCCTGCCCAGCCCGCGACGGCGGAGCGCCGCCGCACGACGGGCGTCGCCACGCTGACCACCACGGGAGTCACCGGCGGCGCGCAGCTCGATGTGAACACCGCGGTGCGCGCGGCGCGGGCGCTGTCGAGCGAGCTCGACCCGGAGCGGGTCGTCGGGCGTCTGATGGAGCTCGTGCTGGAGAGCGCCGGGGCGCAGCGCGGCGTCCTGCTGCTGGGCGAAGGCGAAGAGCTCTCGGTCGTGGCGCGGCTCTCGGTGGAGGGAGGCCACATCGAGACGGGCCTGTCCGAGCCGCTCTCGCAGAGCAGCGAGGTGGCGAGGACGGTGGCGCACTACGTGGCGCGCACGAACGAGCCGGTCGTGGTGGACGACGCCAGGTCGGACGCGCGCTTCGCGGCCGATCCGCACCTGGCCTCGCGCTCCGTGCTCTCGCTCCTCTCGCTTCCCTTGTCGCATCGAGGGCGCCTCGTGGGCGTGCTCTACCTCGAGCATCGCGAGGTGCCTGCGGCGTTCCCCGAGCGGCGGGTGGAGCTCCTGTCGGTGCTCGCCGCGCAGGCCGCGATCGCCGTCGAGAACGCCCTCCTGTACCGGGACCTGGAGGCCAAGATCAAGGAGCGCACCGTCGAGCTCCGCATCGCCAAGGAGGCCGCGGAGCGCGCCAGCCAGGCCAAGAGCGACTTTCTCTCCAGCATGAGCCACGAGCTGCGAACGCCGCTCAACGGGATCATGGGTTATGCCCAGATCCTGGAGCGAACGCCCGACGTCCCCCCGGCGTGGCGGGAGGGCCTGCGGGTCATCCAGAAGTCGAGCGAGCACCTGCTCTCGCTCATCAATGACCTGCTGCACCTGGCCAAGATCGAGGCGGGCAAGATGGACTCCGTCCTGACGGAGTTCCGGTTGCCTGCGCTCGTGCGGACGGTGGTCGACCTGTGCCGGGTGCGCGCCGAAGCGAAGGGGATCACGTTCTCCCATGAGCTGCGCGGCCCTGCGCTTCAGGCCGTCTGTGCCGACGAGAAGCGGCTGATGCAGGTACTCTTGAACCTCCTCGGCAATGCCATCAAGTTCACCGAGCGGGGACGCGTGTCCCTCCAGATCGAGGTGCTGGAGGAGACCGTCTCTGCAGGGCGGATGGTGCGGTTCCGGGTCGAGGATACGGGTCCTGGGATCGCCCCGGAGCACCTGTCACGCATCTTCGAGCCCTTCGAGCAGGTGGGGGAGCAGAGCGCGAAGAGCGAGGGCACAGGGCTTGGCCTCGCCATCACGAAGAAGCTCGTGCAACAGATGGGTGGTGCGATCGAGGTGCAAAGCGAGGTCGGCGAGGGCAGTGTCTTTACCGTGACGCTCCCGCTCGCCGAGGCGCAGCTCGCGACGAGCCCGGGCGAAGCCAGGGGGTGGGACACGATCGTCGGCTATCCGGGGGAGCGCCGCACGATACTCATCGTGGACGACAGTTCCGACAATCGCGCGGTGGTGCGCGGGCTCCTCGGCCCGCTCGGCTTCGATCTGTGCGAGGCGGACGGCGGTAAGGAGGCGCTGCGCATGGCGGCGCTGCGCGCGCCGGCGCTCATCCTGCTGGACGTCTACATGAAGGACATGGACGGCTACGAGACAGCGCGTCGCCTCAGGCTCATGCCCGAGCTCCGGCACGTCGTCATCCTGGCCTCGTCGGCGAGCGTATCCGAGGCCGAGCGGCAGCAGTGCGCCAGCGCCGGCTGCGATGACTTCTTGTCCAAGCCGATCGTGGCGAGCGCGCTCCTCGACAAGATATCGCGCTTGCTGAGCATCGAGTGGCTTCGCCGCGATGGCGCCCCCGCTCGGGACGCGCCGGCGAAGGAGCCCGAAGGCGGCGGACACCTCGCGCCGCCTCCGGCCGAAGAGCTGGCGATCCTGTCGGCGCTCGCGAAGAAGGGGCTCGTCCACAAGATCCTGGAGGAGGCGGAGCGGATGGCGCAGCACGATCCGCGGCTCAGACCTTGGCTCGAGCAGCTCACGACGCTGGCACGCAGCTACCAGACCCGGAAGCTGAGGGACTTTGTCGGCGTGTACGACCCAGGCGGCGCCGACGGCCGCGCGGATCCACAGGAATCGATGTAGCGAGTGGCCCAGGTCGGGGGGACGATGCCTGGCATGGCGGGAGAGAGCCGCCGGGTCGCGGTCGTTACCCCGATCTGGGGCGGGTCGCCCGTTCGAGCAGCCGCTCCACCGTCGCTGTCTGCAGGTCGCGTGTCTGGGCCGTGAGCGAATAGAGCATCGCCTCGCGGAAGAGGCGCTGCGCGGCGTGGTCGACGAGGTTGGCGCTGCCCCCGGTCGCAGCGACCGCCGCGTGCGCGGCCCTGACGCCCAGATCGATGCACCAGGCACGAACGCGGACCGCGTGCTCTGCATGGCCCTCCGCCTCCGGCCGGTCCGCCCATGCATCGACCTCGGCGCGGGCGGCCTCCCTCTCGTCCTCGAACGCCCGCGCGGCGTCCGCCAGGCGCGCGCTGCCGCGGCGCTCCGAAAGCTCCGCGAGCAGGGCCGCGGCGGCGCAGGCCGCGCCCAGGGAGAGCGCCGACGGCGTGAGCAGGCCCGCCACGTCGCGGGCAGCCTGCTGCTCGCGCGTCAGGATGGCGATCACCTGCTCGGGCTCGACGCGCAGATCGCGCAGCGTCAGCGACACCGTGACCGAGGCGTTCATCGCGCTCAGGCGGAGAGGCGGTGATGCCTCGATGGAATCCCCCGCCTCCAGCGACGTCAGGACGTACATCAGGCGTCCATCGGGGAGCGCGCCGGCGATGACGGCATCGTCGGCGATCCCATGGCCGGTCAACCAGGGCACGGTGCCGTCGAAGCGGAACCCGTCGCCGTCAGGCTCGACCCGGACCATCGGCGGGCCCGGGCGGCGGACGTGCGAGAAGCCCACGGTGCAAAAGCGCTCTCCCGAGGCGAAACGAGGCAGGACGCGCTCCTTGAGCGCCTCGTTTTCGCCGCGCGCGATGAGCGGGCACGCGGCGGCGTGCTGCATGTGGACGAACGCCGTCACACCGCAGGCGCCGGCGAGGATCTCCAGGACCTCGCGCGCGACCTGCGGCGGGGCGCCATGGCCGCCGTGGCACGCAGGCGTCGCGATCCCGAGGAGACCTGCGTCCGCGAGGGCGCGGATGTGCTCTCGGGGAACCGCCGCGGCCTGATCCGTGGCGCTCGCCGAGGGGGCGAGCACGAGCGTCGCGAGCCGGCGGGCGCGCTCGATCAGCGCGGCGGAGCCGGCCGTGGCCGGCGGCGTGGGCGATCCGGGGGACATGCGAAGGGAGTGTAGGCCGCGGCGGCGACGCGACCCAGCGCCCCGACCGAGCGTGGCGCCAGCGGCAGGCGGTGGAGCGGCTCCGCCCGGCCGCGGCGGCGCTCCCGGCCCGCTGCCGGTCGACTGACCGCGATCGAGGTGGCGCCGCCGGGCGCGCTCGTCCGAGGCGAGCTGTCCCTCGGCCCGCGGCCGAGCGTCACCGGGCTCGGGTCTATCGAGGCGTCATTGCCCGAAGCCATCGTTCGCCTGGACAAGGTCGTTCACACCATCGCTCCCCTGCCGGAGCGACCGCGCGGACGAGAAGTTGCGCGGATCGCTGTCGAAGAAATTGCCGCCGCTGGTGAGCGCGAAGACCATGCCTTCGTGGCCGACGTCGACCGTCAGGCTCTTTCCGGGCGCGGACACGGCGAGATCCGCCCTTCCATCGTTGTTGTAGTCCCCCGCGCGGAGCACCTTGCCGAAGCGATCGCCGTTCCCGTAGAACTCGTCGCATATCGGCTCGAAGGGAAGATGGAGGCTCGGCGTCGCAGGCGCCGGCGAATGAGGCGAAGGGGCGAGGGGAAACGCGCGCTCGGTCATCGTGAGGTCTCCAGGTAGATCGCGGCGTGCGTCGCGCGCGCATCCACGTGAGAGCAGCGGTCAAGCAAGCATCGCGCCGCTGGGTCCAGCCGGCCGCCAGGTGGGGAGACGGCGCGCCCGGCGCCTCGACCCCTGCCCTCGCGACGAGCGGGAGCCGGCCTGCACCGGCAGAGGATTCGAGGGCGCGAGCGATTCGCGGCGAGCGGCGAGGGCGTCGGATGAACGAACGGATCGCGGACGGCGGCGCGCGCCTGCGCTTCGGGGCGCGAGGCGCGCGCCTCCACCTGCTGGAGGCTGCAGCCTCCTTGCAGCGGCGCCGGGGCGGCGCACCAGGGTCGAGGAGGACCGCGCGCCCCTGAGGTGTTCATCAGGCGAATCAGGCGAAGAGGAGCGCGAGCGCGCACAGCATGATGCAGATGCCGAAGATCTTCCCGACGTGCCGCCCGTGCCCGAGGATCTCCACCATCACGCGGCCCGCCACGACATAGATCATGAAGCAGGCGAAGCCGATGGTGACGATCGGGACGCCTATCGCGATCACGCTGCCCGCCACGCTCCGCCCCACGAACTGGGGAAAGAGGGCGGCGAAGAACACGATCGCCTTGGGGTTGACGATGGCGAACATGAAGCCGTCGCGGACGTGCTGCCACGACGACCCGGCCCGCGCCGCGACCTCACGGTCGCTCCCGAAATTGGCGACGCCCATCAGCGTCCAGCCGATGTAAAAGATGTACAGCGCCCCCACGAGCTTCATGCCGAGCAGGAGGGTGCTCGACAGGCTGCCGACCTTCAGGATGACGAGGTAGGAGGCGACCGCCTGCACGATCGTCGCCGCGATGTTTCCCGCCCCGGAGAGCGCCCCTGCCCCCCAGCCGTGGTTGGCGCCCTTGGCGAGCGCGAGCAGCATCGATGGGCCCGGGATGATGGACGCGACGAAGATGGCCATGCAGTAGGCCAGCAGCACCTCAGTGCTCACTGTCGGCTCCCCGGACGATCTGGCGGAACAGCTGTCGGTTGTTGGTGGCGTTCTTCGGCACGATCTTGTCCGTCGCCACGAGCTGCCCGAGGGTGTATCCCTCATCGATGTAGTCATCGAGGACGCCTCGATCCGCCTCCTTCTTGAGGTTGCGCACGAGGTGCCCCATGAACACCTCGCCCGTGATGGTGAGCTGGTAGCGGTCCCCCGACCGGAAGATCAGCCCCTCCTCGATGAACGAACGAAAGTTGCTCATCTGCGCCTCGTCGAGCGCGCCGGACTCTCGCAGCGCCTCGTACTCGCTGACGGCGAGCCCGTTTCCCATGAGCGGAAAGACCCACAGCGCCATGTCGCGCTGGTGCGACAGGGACGACTTGTCGAGCGAGAACCCGTGCTCGCCCCGCTCGGCGAATGCGCTCCACGCGTCGATGTCGACGATGTTCTCGGCACGCGCGCCAGGGATCGACGAGATCGCCTGGGCGCCTGCGCCGATCAGGAAATCCTCGTATCGCCGGGCGCCGATGCACTCGTTGCCTGCCACGATGGAGAGGGCGCGCTCCGGGATCTTGTCCGGGTTCATGTACGTGTTGGTCCCCTTCCGTATCCATCCCCGACGCAGCAATGTCGCGTAGGTATGCAGCCTGAACAGCGCCTGGTGCTCGTGGCGGGGCTGCGCCGGGACCTTGCCCGCCTGGATGTCCCCGACGAGCTTCGGCGCCGCGCCGGGCGTGAGGAGATAGCTGCTGACGGCGTTGATGTGCGGATGGTCGACGATGCACTCCAGATCGGACAGCACCGACTCGACGGTCTGACCCGGGAAGCCCGTCATCAAGTCGGCGTTGATGATCGGCACGCCGCGCGCGAGCTTCTCGCATGTCTCATCCATGTTCCGGAGCGCCGACGGCATGTGCAGGTGGCGCCGGATGGCGGGATCGAGGACCTGCACGCCGAAGCTGGCCTTCGTGACCTGATGCTCTATCAACGCGTCGATGAACTCGTCGGTCACCGTGGAGAGGGTGAACTCGACCGAGATCTCCGTGCTGTTCGTGCATCCCGGCAGGTCGCGGACGGCTCGGAGCACCTTGCCGATGTGAGCGCGCAAGAGATCCGGGCTGCCACCGCCGATGTTCACCGAGGCGATCGGCTTGCCCTTGGCCTGGCTGCGGCCGAGCAGGTCGCGCATCTGCCAGATCAGCAGATCCGCGTAGCGGTCGGCCATCTTGAAGCTCAGGGAATTTCCGCCGGAGAACGCGCAGAAGCTGCATTTCTGGGCGCAGTACGGGACGTGCAGATAGAGCTGCACGGTGGCGCGGTCGAGCCAGGGCGCCAGGGTCCATGCGTCGAGGAGCTCGGCCGCCGACAGGTTGGCGCTATCGGGCTTCATCCAGTAGTCGATGGTGTTCCTGGCGACGTGGTCAAACCTGCTATGCAGCAGCATCGAGCCTCCTGCTGTGCTGGTGGGTGGGTGATAACTCCGCGTTTCCGGCGCCCAGCCGTCCGGGGCCGCAGCGACGCGACGCGCGCTGTGCCGAGGCTGTGGGGCAAGCGTCGGACCAGCGGCGATCCTCGTCCGGTTCCGGCGAGAAAGACCGTCACGAGGGCCAGAAGCGCACCTCGTCCAACCAGGGGTTCAGGGCGCGCCTCGAGGCGCGCCGCGGGAGATAGGCAACACATTGCGTGGTCGAGCAACAGCCTGTCATGCGGCAGGAGCGAGCCGCCGATCAGCCGCGGCTCGGGCTCAACCACCTGCTCGATCGACTGCGCTCTGCCGGACGTCCGGTGTCTGCTCGGCGCCGACGTCAGCGCGCGAGCCGAAGGTTCCTCCGGCGGGTCTCGGCACCCTCCGGTTCGACTTTCAGCTCTCCTGGGGAGCTCGCTCGCCCGACGGCCGAGGCTTGCGAGCGTCCTCCCTCACGGGACGCGATGCAGCCCCTCCCGCGCCCTGCTCCCGCCCGCGCTACCGCCGCTGTCCTGCCTTCCTCGCCCGGAGCGCCGCCGCCCGGACTACGGCACCTGGACGGCGAACGCCGGCGACAACGAGATGCTGCCGCTCACGTTCATGAACTGGTACGAGGCCCACGCCTTCTGCATCTGGGACGGCGGCTTTTTGCCGACCGAGGTCGAATGGAAATACGCGACCGCCGGTGGAGACGAGCAGCGCATGTACCCCTGGGGCTCGATGGATCCCGGCTCTGGCAACCAGTACGCGATCTATGATTGCTACTATCCGAGCGGCAGGCGAGGCACTTGTACGGGGGTCGTGAATGTGCCGGACGTCGGGAGCACGCCGCTCGGCGTCGGGCGCTTTGGACAGTGGGATCTCTCGGGAAGCGTGTGGGAGTGGAACCTCGACGTCTACGCGAACTACGTGAGCCCCTGCGAGGACTGCGCAAACCTCACCGGCGCCACGAACCGGGTGCTGCCTGGCGGCGGCTTCCACACGGGGTTGATGCCGTACCTCCTGTCGTCGAATCGCTCGGCGGTCTCGTACGATCCGGCGAACTATCGTGGCGACTACGGCGTCGGCGTGCGCTGCGCGCGCACGCCGTAGCGCCGAGCCGTCGCCGAGGGCGGCCCTCGCGCGACCGGACGCGGGCGAGCTGAGCTCGAGCGCGCGGTGCCACCACGCGCCGGCGTGCGGCAGCGACGGACGCTGCGCTGGCCGGGCAGGACGAACACGAGGCACCCTGTGGCGGGGACGCCACAGAAGGGTGGATTTCGAAATGAGCGCACCCGGGATCCGCAAGCTGTCGAGCGGCTACGCGGACACGGCGAGGTGCGCCGCGGACCTTGCTGGGAGGTGGATCCTCCGGCAGGCTTCCGACATGACGTCCCTCGCCTTCGCGATGCCGGCGGAGATCGTCGACCCCAGCGTCGTCGCTCCGCCGGGCGATCTGTACAGCAACGAGCCTCCGATGGAGACCTACCAGCACCTCGTCCAGATGATCTTGCTGCTCGAGAGCCTGGAGCTCTTCTGGAAGGACCGGGCCGACTTCTTCGCCGCGGGGAACCTGACCATCTACTTCAGCCCCAGGCAGCTCAAGACCGAGCACTTCCGGGGTCCGGATTTCTTCGTCGTGCTCGGCACCGATCGGAGGGCGCGCAAGAGCTGGGTCGTCTGGGAAGAAGACGGCCGGTACCCGAACGTGATCGTGGAGGTGCTCTCGGAGAGCACCGAAGGCGCCGATCGCGGCCTCAAGAAGCAGATTTACCAGGACGTCTTCCGGACGCCGGACTACTTCTGGTTCCATCCGGAGACCCTCGAGTTCTCGGGCTTCCACCTCGTCGACGGGCAGTACGAGCCGCTCTCCCCCGATGCTTCCGGGCGCCTCTGGAGCGCTCAGCTCGAGCTCTTCCTTGGCGTCCAGGAGGGACAGCTCCGCTTCTTCACCCCCGAGGGAGAGCTCGTCCCCGCTGGCAAGGAGCTCGCGAAACGGGCCGAGTCCGCCGAGCAGCGCGCCGAGTCCGCCGAGCAGCGCGCCGAGTCCGCCGAGCAGCAGGCAATGCGGCTGGCAGCGAGGCTCCGGGAGCTCGGCGTCGATCCCGACACGCTGAAGTAGCGATCGGCGCCCGCGCTCCTCTCGCTCCTCCTGTGAAGCGCATGATGAAGCTCTATTTCAGCCCTGGCGCCTGCTCGCTCTCTCCGCACATCGCGCTGCGCGAGGCCGGCCTCCAGTTCGAGCTCGAGCAGGTCCACCTCGGCACGAAGAAGACCCGGTCGGGCGCCGACTTCACCTTGATCAACCCCAAGGGCTACGTGCCCGCGCTCGAGATCGAGCGCGGCGAGGTGCTCACCGAGGGGCCGGTGATCGTCCAGTACATCGCCGATCGGAGGCCCGAGTCCGGGCTCGCGCCCCCGGCCGGCACCCTGGACCGCTACCGGCTGCAGGAGTGGCTGAGCTTCATCAGCACCGAGCTGCACAAGCAGTTCTCGCCGCTCTTCAAGCCGCGGGCGCCGGACGAGCAGAAGAACGCGGCGAGGACGCTCCTCGGCCGGCGCTTCGCCTACGTGGCGCACCGCCTCGAGGGCACGACGTACCTCCTCGGCGAGCGGTTCACGGTGGCGGACGCGTACCTCTATACCGTGACGACGTGGACGAGGTTCGCGGGCGTCGATCTCGGCGGATGGCCCGTCCTCGGCCGCTACAGGGAGCGCGTCGGCGCCCGCCCTGCGGTGCAGGCCGCCATCGAAGCCGAGCGGAGGCGGTAGGCCTCCTTCGAGTCCCTGGGGGAACACGCCTTGACGCCTCGATCACGCGCGACTTTGCATGACGGCATGCTGCGGGCGATCGCCGAGGAGGTGTGGGCGTACGAGAGGGACTTCCGGCTGCCGTTCGGCGATCTGCCGGCGCGCGCGACGGTCGTGAGGCGGGCCGACGGCGGGATCGTCATCCACTCGCCGCTGGCGTTCGATGACGACACCGCCCGGGAGATCGACGCGCTCGGCGAGGTGCGCGCCCTCGTCGCCCCGAGCTGCCTCCACCACGTCTTCTTGAGGGCCGCGACCGAGCGCTGGCCGCGCGCGAGCGTGCTCGGGGCGCCCGGGCTCGAGAAGAAGCTCTCCGGCCTCCGCTTCACCCCGCTGCCCCGATCCGGCGTGGCGCCGGAGATCGGCGACGATCTCGGCGTACGCCTCGTCGAGGGCGTGCCGTACATCGCGGAGCACGTGTTCCTGCACGCGCGGTCGCGGACGCTCATCGTGACGGATCTCCTGTTCAACGTGCATGAGGCCCGCAGCTTCGCCATGAAGGTCTTCCTCTGGGTGGGCGGCGTGTGGAGGAAGACCGCCCAGGACCACGTGTGGCGCGTGCTCATGAGGGACCGCGCCGCAGCGGCGCGCAGCGTCGCCGACGTCCTCGCGTGGGAGTTCGAGCGCGTCGTCGTCGCCCACGGAGACGTCATCGAAGGCGAGGCGAAGGACCGGACGCGCCGCGCGCTCGCGTGGATCGGCGCCGGGGCTGGCCGGCTCCTGCCGGCGAGATGAGGGCTCTCAGGCGGCCGCCTGCGCGCGGCGCAGCCCGATGACCTGCGCCTCCGCGAAGAGCGCGACGGCGAGCGCCTGCGCCGCGACGTGCGAGGCCGACATCTCGACACGCCACCTGAGCTTCCTCGAGACCGGCCGCGCGCAGCCGAGCCGCGAGATGGTGATCCACCTGGCCGAGCGCCTCGATGTGCCCTTGCGCGACCGCAACCAGCTCCTCGTGGCGGCGGGGTACGCGCCGCTCTATCCGGAGCGCAGCCTCGGCGATCCGGCGCTCGCGGCGGCGCGCAGGGCGGTCGATCCGGTGCTCGCTCATCCGCTATCCATCGCAGGAAGGATCGATGCGCCCCGAACCCGCCCGCGAGCCCGACCCGGTCGCCGTCGCGGTGCCGCTCAGGCTCAGGACGGAGGACGGTATCCTGAGCTTCCTCAGCACGACGATGGTCTTTGGCACGCCGATCGACGTCACCCTGTCCGAGCTCGCGGTCGAGTCGTTCTTTCCCGCAGACCAGGCGACCGCGGAGGCGCTGCGCGCGACGGCGCGACGCCGGGGACAAGGGTCCTCCGCCGAGGAATCCCCTCGGATCCCGCTCTGAGGGCGCGCGCCGCGCGCGCGTCGACGAGCCGTGCACGGCCCGCGCTCCCCTGAGCAGCGCCGAGAGCGCTGCCCGTGCATCGCGATGAGCAGCGCCGGGAGCGCTACCGGTGCATCGCGATGTCGTTGCGGGGAAAAGGCTTGATGCGTCGGGTGTGCCGCCCAGTGGACGGGATGGTCTTGGTCCGCCCGGGGGATCGCGCGGGGCGCACGGAGGGCTTCTTCTTCGTTGTCGACCGCGAGGCCTCGCTGGTGGGCGCGCTCTCGGGCTGCGCCGCAGCGGCCTGGACGGGCTCCTGGAGCTCCGGCGCGAGCAGCGGCCGGGGTGCCTCCACGACGCTGGCGAGGAGCGTCGACTCGGTCGAGCTCGCCAGCCCGGCGCGGGGGGCGACGGCGGCGAGCGCGGCGCTGTCGGCAGCGGGCGCGGCGAGCCGGACGCCGAAGAACAGGCTGGCGCCGGCCAGCACGGCGCCGATCGCGGCGGCCGCCGCGAGCCGCGCGGATGGCCTCTTGCGCTTCTTGCGGCTCGACGCCGCGCCCAGGACCGCCGTCGTGCCATCGCCGCCGTCGTCCTCGCAGAGATCCGCCTCCACGATCGGTATCGACGGGGACGTCATGACAGGGTTGCGCCGGGTGACCACGCCGTCCTGCGAGCTCACGGGCGGCGCCTCGACAACGCTCTCCGCAGCCGCGTCCCCGACCGCCGGAGCCGGCGTCTCGGTGCCCCACTTGCGTGACGACAGCGCACGCTCCAGCGCCTCTGCCATCTCCTTCGCCGACCCGAAGCGCGCGCTCGGATCCTGCTGCAGGGCCTTCGCCATCCATTCGTCGACGGCGGCCGGCACGTCGATCCGGTGCCCGCTGGGGGGCGTGAACCGCCCCCTGTGCACGGCGAGCGTGAGCGCCGCGAGCGTCTCTCCGGAGAACGGGGTCCGCCCCGTGATCGCATGGTAGGCGACGACGCCAAGCGACCAGAGATCCGCACGGAAATCGAGATCCCTCGGGCTGACGAGCTGCTCCGGGCTCATGTACAGCGGCGTCCCAACCACGTTCCCCGTCGAGGTGACCCGCAGGTCCCGGACCCGCTTGGCGATACCGAAGTCAAGCACCTTGACGAAGGTCTCCCCGTCCACCTGGGTGAGGAACAGGTTGTCCGGCTTGATGTCGCGGTGGACGATGCCGAGGCGGTGCGCCTGCCCGAGCGCCTTGGCCGTCTGCGCCACGATACGCGCCACCTCGCCGAGCGGCAGCCGGCCCTGGCGGCTGATGCGGGTCCTCAGGTCGTCGCCACGGAGGAGCTCCATCGCGATGTACGGCATGCCCTCCGCCGTCAAGCCGTGATCGAGGACCTGCGCGACGTGCGGGCTCGTGATCTGCGCCGCAGCGACCGCCTCTCGCCGGAACCGCTCGACGTAGCCCGGATCATCCGCGTACTCGGGCGACATGAACTTCACGGCGACCTGAGCCTTCAGCGGAAGCCGATCGGCAACCCAGATGCTCCCCATCCCGCCGCGCCGGAGGATGCGCACGAGCCTCAGCGAAGGCGTCACCATCTGTCCGGTGTGCAGGGGCATACCTCTGCTACTCCTTCTCGCACAGGCCCGAGCCGGTGGTTCCGTCAGCTCCAGCCGAAAACTCGCCCGAATGGCGTAAATAGATCACTACGACGCCTTCATTACCTCTGCAAGAGAAACAAAGTGCTCTCCGCCACGTCGGTCGCGTCAGTCACGTCGGTCACGTCAGTCACGTCAGTCACGTCAGAGCGCGTGTCGCGTATCCGCGCACATTGAAGCCAACCCGTCTCTTACATCCCCCAGGAGCGCACGGGCCACGGAGCACTCATGTGCGATACGGCCACGTGGACGGACATCCACCGTGCGCCGGTGTCGGCGCATGAGCGCATGCCGAGCGCCAGGTTCGTCCGGCCGGCCGAAAGCACCTGTCGTCGCGAGCGGTGACGCAGAACAACGGAGTTGAAGGTAGGCCACCTGATGATCAGGTGGGGAGCCCGGGAACAAGCGTGCCTGTCGTGCGGCCATGGCTCGCGATCCGCTGCGGCTTCATCCATGGGCTCACCTCGCGGCGCCAGAGGAGCCCCCGGGGGCGCGCGAGGGCTCATCGCCTCTTGACTTCGAAAAAAGTCTTTCATTTTACCTCCACAACCACCGTCCGGGCAGCGCGGAGGACGGCGCTCGTGTCTTCATCCAGCGCGGGAATCACGAGGACGGGGCGAGATCCATTGGGGTGTCGGCATCGTCCGACATCGGAGGGCGGGCCTGTCCAGAGCTCCACCCGCGCGGCGCGCTCGCGCTTCCTCGGATCACGCGCCGCGACAGGCGGGTTGTCTTCTGGAGGAGGATTGAAGCCTCTCGTCTTCTGGATGCCGGCTCACTGAAAGAGTTCACCCTGCCGAGGACGGCCTGGACACCCGCGGAGCTCGCGCGTACGCCGGCGGAGGAAATCCACCCGCGCCGAGGCTGAAGCTGAGGCGTAGGGGTGCGATAAAAAATGAAGCGCGGGTGTCATCCATGGTTGCGTCTACGCGCGCAGGCGTAGAATCGCCGGAACCATGAGCCGATCCCCCTCCGACAAGGACGCGCACAAAAAGGCAACGGTCAGCCCCGTGCCGTCGCGAGGGACTCCGCCGGAGACGATCCCGTCGCGCGCCAGCGCCGGCGCCAGCAGCGCCCTGCCGTCAGCGCCGCCTCCGACACGCAACAGCGCCGGCAACGGCAGCGCCCTGCCGCCGGCGCCCGCATCGAACCGCGGGGGCAGCACCCTCCCGCCTCCTCAGCAGCACGCGCCGCCCCCGGCGCGCGGCAGCCACTTCCCGGCCGACGCGCGCGTGCGGCGAGATCGGCCGAGCGTCCCGCTCTCTCCGCACGGCGCCTATGCGTCGCAGGAGGCGCGCGGCTGGCGAGAGCGGCCGACCGCCGCGGCCGCGGCCGCGGCGCGCAGCGGCTACACCTTGCAGGATCCGTTCGACCGGTGGGACCCGCCCGAGGGCGCCCCCGCGGCGCCCGCGACCCAGCCGCCCGAGCCGCCGAGCTCGCGCGTCCCGGAGGGGTCGCGCCACGACGACGCCGGCCGTGGCCACGCGCCGGCGTCGTCGCCGGCCAGGCGCACGGCGACCGGCGGGCTGCCCGCCGCGCATCAGCCCGCGCCTTCGGCCCGGCCGACCGCGGGGCGCGAGCCGCAGCGGCTCCACGAACCGCACGGCGGGGGCCACGACCCGTACACGCCCATCAACCAGATCCTCGGCTACACGCGCCTGCTCGTGGCGTCGCTGCAGGGCAAGGTCGCGCCGCAGCACATCGAGGACATCCGCAACATCGAGCTCGCGTCGCGCAAGCTGCTCACCATCGTCCAGGCGATGGAGAACGGCGACGAGGACGCGCCCTCGAGCGTGAAGGTCAGCATCCCCTCCCCGCACGAGGAGCCCGCGGTCCACGCCGAGATCGAGGGCAGCGGGCGCGGCACCATCCTCGTGGTCGACGACAGCCGAGGCAACCGCGACGTCCTCTGCCGGGTGCTGCGGGACAACGGCTACCGCACCGCCTCCGCCGAGGACGGACCCCGCGCGCTCGGGCTCGCCGCGCGCGAGCGCTTCGACGCCGTGCTGCTCGACGTGAACATGCCCGGCATCAGCGGCCTCGGCGTGCTCTCCGCCCTGCGCCAGAGCCGGTCGCAGGCCGAGCTCCCCGTGATCATGGTGACGACGCGCGGCGCGAGCGAGGACGTCGTCGAGTCGCTCAAGCTCGGCGCCAACGACCATGTGACGAAGCCGATCGACTTCGACATCCTGCTCGGGCGGCTCGACACGCAGCTCACGCTGAAGCGCTCGCGCGAGCAGCTCTCGCAGCTCGCGGCGGAGCTGTCGGTCAAGAGCGAGTTCATCCGCAAGACGTTCGGCCGCTACCTGAGCGACGACGTGGTGAACCGCCTGCTCTCCTCGCCCGAGGCCCAGCTCCTCGGCGGCGAGGAGCGCGAGGTGACCATCATGATGACGGACCTCCGCAGCTTCACGACGATGACCGAGAGCATGCCGCCCGACGTCGTCATGCGGCTCCTGAACGGCTATCTCGGCGAGATGGCGCGCATCATCGTCGCGCGCGGCGGCACGATCATCGAGTTCATCGGCGACGCGATCCTCGCGCTCTTCGGCGCGCCGTTCCCCGCGGGCGACGACACCCGCCGCGCGGTCGCGTGCGCGCTGGAGATGCAGATCGCGATGGACGCGGTGAACGAGAAGAACAGCGCCGAGGGCCTGCCGACGCTGCAGATGGGCATCGCGCTCAACACCGGCCCTGTCGTCGTCGGCAACATCGGCTCCGAGGCGCGCACGAAATACGGCGTTGTCGGCGCCCAGGTGAACCTGACGTCCCGCATCGAGTCGTGCACGGTGGGCCGCCAGATCCTGATCGCGGACGCCACGCGCCGCGCCGCCGGTGCGGGCCTCCTGCTCGGCCAGAGCCACGCGCTGGCCGTCAAGGGGTTCTCGAACCGCGTGCTGGTCCACGAGGTTTTGGGTCTCGACAACCCCGAGCGGCTCTACCTGCCCGAGCGGCGGGTCGAGATCCTCTCGCTCTCGTCGCCGCTGCCGGTCGTCTGCGCGCGCCTCGCGGGCAAGCGGGTCGAGGGCGAGCCGCAGTCCGCGTTCATCCTCGGGCTCTCGCCCTTCGGCGCCGTGCTGCGGCTGCATCCGCGGCCCGCGCCCTTCACGAACCTCCAGATCCACCCGTCCGGCCCGCTCGCCGAGCAGCTCGGCGGCGAGCTGCACGCGAAGGTGATCGAGCTCGACGCGCGCGCCGAGGACGTCGTGCGCATCCACTTCACGTCGTCGCCGCCGGGGCTCGCGGCGTTCGTCCAGAAGCTGCACCGCGCCGAGGCGTAGCGGCTCGCCGCCGTACAGGCAGGCTCGCGTCTGGGTGTGCGGGAGGGCTGCCGAGCCGCCCGGCCCCCGGGGAGGGAGCTCGTCGCGTGGGACCTGGGACGAACTCGAGCCCTCCCCTGGTGCCGGGGAGCGGACGACGGGCCAACTCAGGGTCTCGTGGAAAAGAGCGAGACGACGCTCTCCGGGGCGCTCTGCGGGAGCCTGGTCGTCAACAGGCATGTTCACCTCGAACCCGTGCTCCTGAAGGAGCCGTATCGGCTCGGCGACCGGTTCTCCTCGGCTCCGAGGACATCGACCTGCGTGTAACCCACGGCGACGCGCTCCTGGGAGAGCACCTTTGCTTCGAACAGGCGCCTCGCCTACGCTCCGCGCTCGCAGCGCAACACGGCCCCTTCACGCGGCCACACACACCGAGGTAGCAGACGCACATGCGTTCCCTGACCGTCGCGGGCCCTGCGGGCGCGCTCCACGTCGTCGATCATCCGGCCACAGGCGCTCCTACCGCCGCGGGCGCGGGTCCCTCGAGCGAGGCGCTGCCGGTCGTGCTCGTGCACGGCATGGTCGGCCACGCCGGCTTCTGGGAGGCGCCGCTCGCGCACGCCTCCGGCCGGCGGCGCGCGGTCGCCATCGACCTCCGGGGGCACGGCGCGTCGGAGCCCCCGCCCGACGCGGACTACGCTCCGTCCGCGTGCGCGGCCGACGTGCTCGCGGTCCTCGACGCCCTGGCGCTCCCCCGCGTGGCGCTCGTCGGCCACAGCTACGGCGCGCTCGTGGCGCTCGCCGCCGCGGCCGACCATCCGGAGCGGGTCGCGCGCCTCCTGCTCGCCGACCCGCCCCGGGATTTCACGCAGATCCCGGCGGAGGTCCAGGCGCAGCACTTCCCGCCCTACCTCGCCGCCCTGGCGGCGGACGGCTGGCGTGACACCGCCTTGGCCACCTTCAGCGAGGCGCTCGCGGGCAGCACGCCCGCGACCCGGGAGGCGGTGCTGACGCGCGTCGCCGCCACGCCGCACGACCGGATGCTCAACATGTCCCGGCATTTGCTGGAGTTCGAGGCGGTGAACGCGCTGGACCGCTACCTCGCCGCCCCGGGCGCCCGCGCCCACGCCATCGTCGCCCCCTCGAACGCATGGCCGCAAAGCCTGCACGCGCTGAGGCCCGCGCTCACGGCGGTCGTGCTGCCGGAGACGAGCCACTGGCTGATGCTCGACGCGCCGGCGGCGTTCGCCGCCGAGCTCGAGGCATGGCTGGACGCCGCCTGAGCCCGGAATACGGCGCTCCCGCTCTCCGGCTCAGCTCCGCCCTCGCTTCCCCGCGGCGAGCTCGCCAAACCGCTCCAGGTAGCCCCCGAACCGGTCCAGCACCTCCCGCTCGGTGAGCCCGAACTCGTCGAGGGCATAGCGATGGACCCCGCACCGGTGCTGCGGGTGCTCGCGCATCCACCCCTCGATCCGCGCGGCGACAGCGCCGTCGAACCCGAGCCCGAAGCGCTCGTGGATGCGCCGCACCAGCCCGGCGGGATCCGCGGTCAGCTCCTCGTAGCTCGCGTCGAGGAACCGCGCCGGGTCGAGCCGCGCGCGGGCCTCGAGGAAGCGGTCCATCATGGCGCCGAGCAGCTCGAGGGCCCCCGGGCCGACCGCGCGCGGCTCGACCCGCCGCTGGTGTATCGCGCGCGCGGCCGCGACGAGGCTGCAGAACGACGGGACGACCCGGAGCGGATCGCGGTGCGTCATCACGACGCACGCGTCCGGATACACCTGCAGGAGCGCGGCGATCGCCGGCAGGTGGAAGGGAGACTTGAGCACCCAGCGCCCCTCGGGGCGCCCCCATTGCAAGACCTGCAGCTGGCGGCGGTGATGCTGGTAGTCCGGGACGAGGTCCTGCGCGAGCGCCCACCTCCCGTACGACGGCGTCTCGGCGCGGACACAGGGGAGAAGGGTGTTCTGCAGCAGGAACACGCACTCTTCCGGGCCGTCCGCGGAAAGCTCGTGGATGGTGGCAAAGATCGGACAGACGGTGTGCGCGAGGCGGACGCGGCGCCTCGCCGCCGCGCGCCGGGGGTCGCGGGCCTCGTCCTCGGGACGGACCGGCGGCGACGGCGCCTGGAGCCGCCAGAGGCGCGGCGCGTGCGCGTCCGGGTGCAGGATCATCAGGTTGTGCAGCAGCGTCGTGCCGGTCCGCGGATAGCCGACGATGAAGACCGGGCGCGGCGTGCGCTGCTCGACGATCCGTGGCTCGCGCCGCACGTCCTCGCGCAGCAGCAGGCGATTCGCGATCTGCCGCTCGATCTCGTCGCCGAAGCCGAGCCTCCCGAGCAGGGCCAGATCGGCCTCGTCCTCGAGCGAGGCGGAGAGGACCCGCAGCCCCTCCCAGAACCAGCCCTCGCCGGGATCGGTCAGCCCCGTGCGCCGCCGGGCGCGCTCGGACAGGACGTCGACGTCCAGGGGGGCGAGCGCACGCAGGGCCGAGCGCCCCATCCGCGCCCCGAGCGCGTTGAGCGCGCGGAACGGCATCGACACGCGGTACGGATGGGAGGTCGATCTCGTGGGTCCGTGCATGCGCCGGCCTCAGGGTAGGCGCGCGCCGCACGGAGGGGTAGCGCCGAACGGGCGCACGCGGGCCGGGCGGCGGCCGCGCCACGAGCGCCTCGCCGTCCTTTTCGGCGGGGCGCTCCCGGCCCACACTGCCGCCATGCACGACGACAGCGCCCCCCGGCACTCCGCGCTCACCGAGAGGACCCTGGCTCACTACGACGATCACGCCCTGTCGTTCTGGGAGGGCACGCGCGATCACGACGTCTCGCAGAACCGCG
This sequence comes from Sorangium sp. So ce1504, assembly GCF_051521635.1. NCBI lineage: Bacteria > Pseudomonadati > Myxococcota > Polyangiales > Polyangiaceae > Sorangium > Sorangium sp. So ce1504. Next base: position 5,895,051 of record NZ_CP150365.1, read on the forward strand.
CCGCGCTGCTCGCGGCCCTGGAGGGGGCAGGCCCGTTCACGATCCTCGATCTCGGCTGTGGCCCCGGGCGCGATCTCGCGGCGTTCCGGGCCGCGGGGCACAACCCGGTCGGCCTCGACGGGTCCGCGCGGTTCGTCGACATGGCGCGGCGGCACGCGGGCTGCGAGGTGCTCCACCAGGACTTCCTGCGCCTCGACCTCGAGGCCGGGCGCTTCGACGGGATATTCGCCAACGCCTCGCTGTTCCACGTGCCGAGCAAGGAGCTGCCGCGCGTGCTCCGCGAGCTCCACGCCGCGCTCCGCCCGCGCGGCGTCCTCTTCAGCTCGAACCCGCGCGGCGACGATCGGGAGGGGTGGTCGGGCGACCGGTACGGTTGTACCTGGTCGCTCGAGCGGTGGCGGGAGCACGTGACCGCCGCCGGGTTCGAGGAGATCGAGCACTACTATCGACCGGCAGGCCGGCCGCGCGAGCAGCAGCCGTGGCTGGCGACGGTGTGGCGCAAGCGCTGAGCCCTCGGCGCGAGCAGCTTGCAATCCGTCGCCCCGAAGCAGGCGGAGACGCGCGGGTACCCGCGGTCAGTGCGCCCTGATCACCTGCGGGCGCGCGGGCGTGCGGGCGGCGGGGGCGCGGGACGCGGGCCCGCGGATGACCGCCGGGCCCAGCGCGACGATCACGAGGGCCAGCGCCACGACGAGGGCGAGGCCGCCGCGCAAGGTGAGGTGGTCGGAGACCAGGCCGATGGCCGGCGGGCCGACGAGAAAGCCGCCGTACGACAGGGTGGCGAGCGTCGCCAGCGCCTTGCCGGGCGCGACGCCGGGGGCGCTCGCCCCGGCGCGGAAGACCAGCGGCACCACGACGGACAGGCCGGCGCCCACACACCCGAACCCCAGCAGCATGGCGACGGGAGCGTTGGCGAGCAGCGCCGCGCCGAGCCCGCCTGCGACCACGACCCCGGCCGCGCGCACGACCCGATCGGCGCCGAAGCGCTGCGTCAGCCCGTCCCCGGAGAACCGCCCGAGGAGCATCGCCAGCGAGAACGCGGCGTAGCCGGTCGCCGCGAAGGCCGCGGTGGTGTGGAGCTCGTCGCGGAGGTAGACGGCCGACCAGTTGGCCATCGCGCCCTCACCCACGGACGAGCAGAACGCGACGAGGCCGAGCAGGAGGAGCGCTGTCGAGCGGGCGGCCCCGGGGCCGGCCGCGGTCGCGGGCTCGGGGCGCGCGTCGGCCGAGAGCGCCCTGCCCTCGCGCGCGACGGCCGCGGCGAGGACGGCGGCGACGGCGACGAGGTGCGCCGCGGGCGACAGCGCCCGGTCGGCCGCGAGCGCGCCAAGGGCCGCCCCGATCAGCCCGCCGAGGCTGAACATGCCGTGGACCGAGGCGAGGATGGGCCGACCGGAGCGCCGCTCGACCTCGACCGCCTGCGCGTTCATCGCGACGTCCATGAGGCCGTTGCACACGCCGAGCAGCAGGAGGGCCGCGACGAGCGCGGCGAAGGAAGGGGCGAGCGCGGGCAGGGGCAGCGCCGCGCACAGGAGCAAGGCCGAGACCCGGGTGATGCGCCGGCTCCCGAAGCGGGCGACGAGCGGCCCGGCGGCGCGGAAGGCGAGCATCGCCCCGCAGGCGAGGCCGAGGAGGGCGAGGCCGAGCAGGCCGTCGCGCAGCCCGAGCCGCTCGCGGACCGCAGGGACCCGCGCGGCCCAGGACGCGAAGGCGATGCCGTTCGCCACGAACATGACCGAGACGGCGCGCCGAGCGCGCGCGACGTCATCGACGAGCGAGAGCGGGACGCCCATCACGGCACCCCCGGCGCAGGACAAGGCGAGCCGCTGGCGCACAGCCGCGGCCAGGGGAAGGCCGTCCGGAGGACGGCGGTGAGAGTTGGAGGCTCCCCGGAAGGTTCGTGCATTTTCGTGAACATCAGGGAAAGATCATGGGGCCGGAAGGGACCGGAGCAAGCAACTTCGTGCACAAACAGGAACAACCGTGCAAAACAACGCAGACACCTCCGGCCTGATGGTGGCCGAGCGGCGCCAGCATATTCTCGCGGTACTGGAACGTGATGGGAAGGTGGTGGCGGCAGAGCTGAGCCGTGCCTTCGGCGTCTCGGAGGACACGATCCGGCGCGATCTGCGCGAGATGGCGAACGAGGGGCTCTTGCAGCGGGTTCACGGCGGTGGCCTGCCCGTCTCGCGGGTGAACCCGAGCTTCCCTGCGCGCGAGCGGCAGCGGCCGAAGGCCAAGGAAGAGCTCGCGCGGGCCGCGGCGACCTTGATCAAGCGGGGTCAGGTCGTGTTCATCGACAGCGGGACGACCAACGTGGCTGTGGCGCGCCACCTCCCGCGCGATCTCGAGGCGACGGTCGTGACCAACAGCCCTCCTGTCGCCATCGCGCTCTCGGAGCACCCGCGGGTGGAGGTGGTCCTGCTGGGCGGGCGCATGCGCAAGGATCCGCTGGCCGCCGCCGACGGGGTGACCATCGCGGGGGTGCGCCAGATCCGGGCGGACCTCTGCTACCTGGGGGTGTGCACGCTCGATCCAACGTTCGGCGTCACCACGCTGGATCTGGACGAGTCGTACGTGAAGCGGGCGATGGTGGAGGCCTCGGCCGAGGTCGTCGCGCTGGTGACCGCGGACAAGCTGGGCACCGTGTCGCCGTACGTGGTCGCGCCGCTGAGCGAGCTCACGTGGCTCTTCACCGAGCGCGGCGTGTCGAAGGAGGCGCTCGCGCCCTACCGGGCCGCGGGCGTCACCGTCACGCAGGACCTCGAGGCGGAGCCGGCCTGAACCAGCGGGTCAGAGAGCCTGCCACGACTCCAGGAGGCGCAGGCTCGCGCTGGCCATGCCGAGCTCGATGTACCTGGACGCCTCCGCTCACTTCACGACGACCTTCGCCGTCGTGAACTTGACCGTCCCGCTGTTGTTCTGGGACTCGACCAGCAGCTTGACCTCGTGCAGGTTCCCCAGGGGAAGGCCGAGCGCTTCCCACTTGGTGAAGTGTTCGGAAACGGAGATGGTGCCGCACGTGCGAGCTGTCCGCCGGATGCTGAAATACTGATCGAACGTCTCGCTTGAACCCGTGATGGCCGGCTTGTTCACGCGGGTCTTCTTCCACACGTCGTAGGTCTCGCCGTCGGCGGTGAGCGTGCCGACCTCGTCCCGCGGCGTCCCGTCGGAAGAAAACCCTGCCGGCTTTACGCTCCCCCAGTCGTCGAGGATGTAGAACTCGCGCAGCGGGTTGACGGTCCAGCCGTAGATACCGATGTACGTCAAGCCACCGTCCTCCTCCGTCTTGGTATGCGCGAACTCCGCCGAGAAGGTGCCGATCTGGGCATGCTTCCGGGTCTGGTTGAAGTCGAGGCCGACGCGCGCAAGGAAATCCTCGACGTTGTTCCATTCCGCGCTGAACGCGGCGTCGACGCCGTGCACGGTCATGCAGCCCGTCCCGCTTCCCTCCGCCCAGAGCTCATAACCGTACCCATTGCCCGCATTGCCTTTGCTGTTCGAGCAATACTCCCTGCCTCCGGTCAGGGGTGTCGCCGGCGGGCAGGTGTTCGCGCCGCTGCCCGTGGACCCGCCTTCGCCGGTGGACCCGCCGCCGTCGCCGGGGGAGCCACCTCCACCCGTCGCTCCGCCCGCACCAGGGAGCCCGCTGCTGCTGCTGCTCGCGCCGCCGCTCCCCGTGACGCCTCCGGAGGTAGCGCCCGCGCCCCCGGCGCCCGGTTGACCACCGCCTCCGCTCGCGCCGGTGGACCCCGCGATCGATCCGCCGCTCCCGCCGTCGTCCTTCCCTTCCCCGGAGCTGGAACAGCCCGTGAAAGCCGCGGCAGCGAGGCAAGCGGCGAGGGTACCCAACGACCAACGGGACGGAGCGAGAGCCTTCATGGTTGGAGCATGCCAGGGGTTGCACACGGGGATCAAGGGAGGCGAACCGCTGGAAGGAGAGCTCGTCGTCGGCTCGCCGCATCGGGCAGAAGTTTCCAGACCCGCGCAAACATCCCGTTCCATGGGCTGCTCGACAGGCTCACCGGCGCGGTGACGAGCGCCGGCTCGACAGGCCCTCCCGCGATCCGCAGAACCCGTTCGGCCATCCACGTGAGACAACCAGGGTCCTGAGACTCCTGTACGCCGAGCACCGAAAACGCCGAGGTGGGCCTGTATCCGAAGAACGTGATCTCCGGTCTAAGGCACCGTGTCTCGACGAAAAATCGACGAAGAGCGGAAGTTAGCTACCTTCGCGTCGACCTCGGTGGACGACAGGATCGCGTCCTCGGCGAAGTAGACCCAGTCGACATCCTCGTGGTATGTCCGCGAGCTGCCCTTCGCGGCATCGAGCTCATCGTACCAGAGGTTGAAGAAGATGAATTGATCCACCTCTGGAACGTACATGGAACCGTGCGTCGCGCGATGCACCCCATCGATGTAATAGCTGATGGACGTGCTGGTAACGTGGAGAACGAGCGTGTGAAATCCGTTGAAGTTCGCGGAGACCAAGCTCGAGACGTTCACGTCCGACGTCTCCCACGAAGTCAGCCACATCGTGCTCGTGTTGCCCTGGCCCCAACCGCCGTTGGGCATGTACTCGAAATCCTGCTCCGAGTAGTCCGGGTCGCCGACGGCCCATTCGGTCAAGGTGAAGAAGGTCTCGACGGGCTTGTCGGCGTAAAAACGCGTGCCGGACAGCGGTGTGTCGTTGAACTTGATCCTGGCAGCGTAGGTGCCGAAGCGGAACTTCTGGGCATTGGTGATCACCTCGGCCTGCGAGGTGGTCGCCCCGGTGCCGCTCGTGCTCGCCTCGAGACGCATCAGCTTGTTCGTGGAGCTCTGCGGGTCAGCGACCAGCGAAACGTTGGACTCCAGCCACGCCGCGCCGCTCACCCCGGGCGCCCCCGACCAGCTCCGCAGCGACCACCAGCTCGTGAAGTTGGCGTCGCTGGTCCCGTTGTAGCTGAAATCGTCGAAGAACTCGGCCGTGACCGCGCTGCCGGCCCGGGTCGTCGCGCTCGCCTGATTGGAGGCGGCAGACGCGCCGCCCGCATTCAGGGCCGTGACTTTGTAATAGTAAGTGGTCGACGCAGCCAGGCCGGTGCTGTCATGGCTGGTAGAGGTCACGCCGCTGGCGATGTGGCTTCCCGTGCCAGGCGTGAAACCCGACGTTGTCGATCGGTAGACATCATAGCTTGTCGCACCGCTGCTCGCCGCCCAGCTCAGGGAGATCGCGCTTGCGCTCGACGCCGTAGCCGTCAGGGAGATCGGCGCCGGAGGCGGCGACACACTGCCGCTCGGCGGCGTACCGCTGCGCAGGCCGCCCGTGGGCGCGGAGCCGGCGTCGTGCACGGTGATACGGCTGGAGTCGGAGAAGGTTGTCTGGTTTCCATACGAGTAATCGTCGGTCTCGACGACGTTCGTATTGAACTCGATCCCGAGGTCGATCGGCTGGGTCGTCGCCCCCGCAGCCAAGCTCCCGGCGGCGCTGGTGAAGCCGATCTGCACGTAACGATCGGCGCCCGTAGAGGACACTGTCCCGGTTGTCAGCGTGATTCGTCTGCAGCCCGAGCTCCACCACCAGCACGCCGGGGCCACCGTCGTCGCGCCGTTCTTCGTGAACCAGTAGCGTATGACGATGCTGCTCAGCGGTATCGGGGCAGCGGTGTTGTTGCGAATTTTTATCCCGGCCTCGACGATGGTGTCGTTCGGCGCGGCGGCGTCATAGTTGCTGTACTGGACGGTAAAGTCGGTCGTCCCGGCGAAACTACCGATCGAGTGACCGCAAGTCGAGAGCGCGACGAAGATGCTCAAGCACGCAAGGCGGAGGGCACGAGCCCGCAGGAGTTCGGCCATCCTTTCGAGGAGCGTCACACGTGTGCGCCGGCCAGTCCATCTCACCCGCTCGACAGCATGTAGATAGTTCGAGTTCATGATTGTCAATCGTGCTCCTTTCACGCCCACACCGCGCGACATCGCCGAGCCGCCTTCGAGCACGGCGCGTGCCAGCGCTGAGCAGCGCCGAATTGGGCTTCGAAGCGACAGGCTCAACGGATCATTGCCGGGAGTGCGTACGAGGGCGATCCCGGCGATCCTTTGGGTGCGATCGGCCTCACGTGACGTCGGCGCGGAGGCCTGCTGAGATGGCAGGCATGCCTCCGTTGAGCGACGATGATGCCGCCTCCACCGAACTCCTGCCCGGGCCGGTGCGCCCCGCTGCGGCCGCGGCCGAGAGCTTCGCCCTCTCCGTCATGGCGGGCCCGGACGAGGGCCGCCGGTTCACGGTGGCGCCGGGGCTGCCCTCGCGCGTGCTCGCCGGCACGAGCCCCGCCTGCGACATCCCCCTCACGGACCGGCTCGTTTCGCGCCGCCACGCCGCCTTCGAGCTCGCCGGCGCCCGGCTCCGCGTCACCGACCTCGGATCGACGAACGGCACCTTCGTCCAGGGGATCCGCGTCGGCGACGCGTACCTCCAGGGCAGCGAGCTCGTCCGGATCGGCGAGACAGTGCTCCGCGTCGAGGCGCTCGGCGTCACGCAGGCGGCCGAGCTGTCGCCCGCCGTGCAGTTCGGCGGACTCCTCGGCGCCAGCGAGGAGATGCGGCGGCTCTATCCGCTGTGCGAGCGCCTCGCGGCCTCGAGCGTCCCCGTCGTCATCGAGGGCGAGACGGGGACCGGCAAGGAGGTGCTCGCGGAGGCGCTCCACGAGCAGGGGCCGCGGGCGGCCGGGCCGTTCGTGGTCTTCGACTGCACCGCGGTGCCGCCGACGCTCGTGGAGTCGGCGCTCTTCGGGCACGAGCGCGGCGCCTTCACCGGCGCGAGCGAGGCACGCCGCGGCGTCTTCGAGGAGGCGCACGGCGGCACGCTGCTGCTCGACGAGATCGGCGATCTCGACCTCAGCCTGCAGGCCAAGCTGCTGCGCGCGATCCAGCGATCGGAGGTGCAGCGCGTCGGCTCGAACCGCTGGATCCGCGTGGACATCCGGGTGCTCGCGGCGACGCGGCGCGATCTCGAGCGTGAGATCCAGGCGGGTCGGTTCCGGGACGATCTGTTTTTCCGGCTCGCGGTGGCCCGGATCGAGCTGCCGCCGCTGCGCAAGCGGCGGGGCGACGTCACGGTGCTCGCGCACCACTTCTTTCGGCAGCTCGCGGGCCGCGGCGCGCTCTTCCCACAGGGGTTCGGCGAGCGGCTGGAAGACTACGACTGGCCGGGCAACGTGCGCGAGCTCTACAACGCCGTGGCGCGGCGCGTGGCGCTCGGAGAGGCCGCGCCGATCGAGACCACCCGGGCCGGACTGGCCTCCCCGGGCGCGCTGGCCCCGGCCTCCACACCTGCAGGCGCGAGCGGAGGCACAGAGCCCGGGACGTCCGGCGACGTCATCGAGGAGATCCTCGCGCTCAACCTGCCCCTCCCGCGCGCGCGGGAGCGGATCGTCGAGCACTTCGAGCGGCGCTACGTGCAGCGCGTCCTCGCCCAGCACGGGGGCAATGTCCGGAGCGCGGCGGCCGCGTCGGGCATCGCGCGGCGGTACTTCCAGATCCTGCGCGCCCGGCGATCCACCTGACGTCCTGCGGCGCCGGCGTCCAGCTGGCGACAGGCACGCGGCAGGTCGCGGGTGAGCTCCGGGCGGCCCGAGAGCTCCGGATCGCCGGGGGCGATCCGAGAATTCCCTTGCATGCGATCCCGGCGATCGCGCCGCGATCGCTCCGATCACCCCCCGCGCGCCCGGATCGCCGGACACGATCACGGCGCGTCGACCCTGGGTTCGCTCCAGGAAGAGCGCAGGATGGGCTGCCGCGGCTCCGTGCGCCGATCGTGGGGGCCATCGCCACGACTGGTACGTCGTTTGCTCTTCCGGCCTGCAGCAGCGAGCTACGACGACCTGGCCTCGCTCGGAACCACGATGGGCCTCATCCACGGAGGGTGATCGCGGTCGAGCCCCAGCGGTGAGTCACGGCCCCGCGGCGCCGGAGTGCAGCATGGCGAATGCTGCATCGGGCGAGGCAACGGTCGGCGATCGTTCGTCTCTAGTCAAAGGAAGGTTACCATGTCTCTTCATCTTACTGCCATTGCTCCTGAGCTGTCGCTTCTCCTCGTCGCCATCACCATGAGCGGGCTCGGATGCCTTGCTTCCGTATCGCCGGAGGGCGAGATCGACGCGGCTCAGAACGGATCTTCCGTGTGCGCAGACATTCCGGAGTGGCAGGAGGGTCAGTGGTATGACGCGGGGGCCATCGTGAATTACCAGGGGTCGGCCTACATCGCCAAGTACGGCAATCCCGGCTACATCCCGACGGTCAGCACGTACTACTGGGAGCCGTACTCCGACTGCAGCGGCAGCACCGAGCCCACCGAGCCCACCGAGCCCACCGAGCCCACCGAGCCCACCGAGGGCTCGTGCGGCTATCCGCAATGGCAGGAGGATCAGTGGTATGACGCGGGCGCCATCGTGAATTACCAGGGGTCGGCCTACATCGCCGAGTACGGCAATCCCGGCTACATCCCGACGGTCAGCACGTACTACTGGGAGCCGTACTCCGGCTGCAGCGGCAGCACCGGCGAGGGCGGCAACCCCGGCGAGGGCGGCAGCCCCAGCGAGGGCGGCAGCCCCAGCGCGGGCGGTGGGCTCCCCGCGAAGGTCGTCGCTGGCTATTACCCCAACTGGACGGAAGCGCCCATCCGCATCCGGGACATCAACAGCAATTACAACGTGATCTATCTCTTCGCCGCGCAGCCCGTGGGAGGATCGCCCGGCACGACGGGCGCCGTCTACTGGACGCCGCCGGGTGATGGCAGGGGAGCGGCGACGAACCTGAACGCCGACATCCAGTACGCACGGACGAACCAAGGTCGCAAGATCATCCTCTCCGTCGGCGGCGCCCACAATGGCATGAGCTTCCCGACGCGCGCGAAGTCGCAGACGTTCGTCGAGAGCGTGGTCGGGATCTACGACAGCCTGGGTGGGTTCGACGGCATCGACTGGAACACCTTCGAGGCCGACCAGGCCCCCGACACCTCCGAGATGATCTGGATCAGCAAGGAGCTGAAGCAGCGCTTCCCCGGCTTCATCATCACCGCGCCTCCGGCCCCCTGGAACGACCGCGACAAGACGTTTTGCAAAGAGATGGTGGACGCCGGCGCCATGGACTACGCGGCCCCGCAGTACTACGATGGCCGCGACTTGGACCAGCAGTCGTACATCGTGAACAGCGTGAACGAGTGGGTCTCGCTGCTCGGTCCGACGCACGTCGCCGTGGGGTTCGGGATCTGGGACCAGCAATACTACATGTCGATCGACGAGGCGATCCCCACGTGGAATCAAGTCGAGAGCAACCACCCGACGCTCCGCGGGGTGTTCGACTGGCAGATCCACATCGACGAGAGCCTCGGGTGGCAGTTCGCCGACGGCGTGGGACCTCTCGTCACGGACTGAAGCGGGATCGGGCGGAGCGCGCGGCGACTCCGCCCGCCGATCGCGGACAGCGCGCGCTCCCCTTGTTCGAAGGAGGTCTGCGCCTATCGGTAGAAGGCGACGTCGTCGATCCAGATATCGAACGCCTGCTCCTTGTCGAAGAAGAACTCGATGGCCCAGAGCCGCTCCAGGGCGGGCGCCAACAGCTGGTTACCGTAGGGCTCCTGCTCGAGGCACTCCACCGGAATCTTGAAGTGCTTCCAGTCGCTCTCCAGCACGACGGGCTTGTGGAAGTGATTGTTGCATCCCCCCTCGGCCTCGTTGCAGATGCCCCCCAGGTGATAGGTCTGCTGATCGATGAACATCACTTTCATTCTCCTGGTGGAGCCCTCCTCGGCGCGGGCCCAGAACGTGAGGCCACGGTACTCGGATGCGTCGTAGTAGGCCTCGTCGTCCAGATGGAAGCCAACGCCGGCTCCCCAGAGGAGGAAGCCGTCATCGGCGCTCGTGTGCACGGCCTTGATGCTGGCGCCGCGCGGAGGGTCAAGGGTGCTCACGAGGTCCGCGGGGTTCGCAGGCTCCTGCCTCCCTTCCGGTGATTCGTCGTTGTCCTCGAACCAAAACCCTGCCCAAGGGTTCGCCCCGTTCCCTCCGGAGATCCGGGTATCTCCGTCTTCCATGTCGTCGATCATCGACAGGGCGAGGGTCTCCCCGGGCAGCACCGCGAGGATCTCGCATGGATCCCCCGCACCGCCGCCACCGCTCTCGGCCGCTGAGCCCGCTGCGCCACCGCCTCCGGAGATCTGGTCCTCGGGCTCGTAGACCTTGTCGAAGCCGAAGAGCTGCGCACATCCGAGCCCGAGCAGCGCCATGGCACATCCGCCGGCGCACCGAACGAAAGCCAGCATCGTCTTCATTTTCATGTGAAATTTCGAGAGGTTTTGGTCGCGGAGGATATCAGGTTGGCCGCCGAAACGGAATGATGCCCCCATCAAGTCATACGGCTGTCACCGATCAGTCAGCGAGCGACCAGAGCGGCGGTCACCCGCTTCGGAGACGGGCCCATCTCGACGTTTTCGGTGCTCAGCGCACCGGAGTGCGCTTGCGCGCCGAAAACGCCGATCTGGACCCGTCTCCTGTGCGGGTGACCGCCGCTCTGCGACGCTCGTACCAGGGCGGGTGGGAACCGCTCTGGATCTTTACTGGAACACTGTAAATCGCGCTTCGATCCGTCAGTTCCTGAGTGCAGGCGTCGCGTACGCTGGTGTATAAGTTCGCCTGCTGGTGGAACCCATGTCGCTGAGTCTGGACGACGGGATGCTGTTTGCTGGCAGGTACCGCGTGGTGCGCGGAATCGCCAGCGGCGCGATGGGCGCGGTCTACGAGGTTCTGCACATCGAGACGGAGCGCCGGCGGGCGCTCAAAGTGATGCACTCGCACCTCGCCGGCAACCCCGATTTCCAGGCCCGGTTCAAGCTGGAGGCGCGGGTCGCCGCGCGCATCGAGAGCGACCACATCGTGGAGGTGTTCGACGCCGGGATCGACGCCGAGACCGGCAAGCCGTTCCTCGTGATGGAGCTGCTCCGCGGCACGCTGCTCGACGAGCGCCTCCGCCACGCCGGGCGCCTGCCGCCGGAAGAGGCCGTCGCCTTCCTGCGCCAGACCGCCATCGCCCTCGACAAGACACACGCCGCCGGGGTCGTCCACCGCGACCTCAAGCCCGCCAACCTCTTCCTGGCCGAGACCGACGACGGCGCGCCCCGGATCAAGGTGCTCGACTTCGGCATTGCCAAGCTCGTCGTCGAAACGGCGACGGACTCGGCGGCGACCGCGATCCTCGGCACGCCGCTCTACATGGCGCCCGAGCAATTCAGCGGCGAGTCGGTCTCGCGGGCTGCCGACATCTTCGCCCTCGGCATGATCGCGTACACGCTCCTCGTCGGCAAGGCGTACTGGCTGAACGACAGGCGGAAGTACGACAGTGCGCTCGCTTTCGCGGCGCTCGCCGTGAACGGCCCGCAGGAGCCCGCGTCCGCGCGCGCGGACGCCGAGGGGGTGAAGCTGCCTCCGGGCTTCGACGCGTGGTTCGCCAAGGTGACGGCCCGCGCCCCCGAGGCGCGCTTCGCCGCCGCTTCGGCCGCGGTCGAGGCGCTCGCCGAGGTCTTCGACCTGCCCGCCGCGCCGGTGCGATCGTCGCGCCTGCTCCCCCCGGAGGCGCCGAGTGGACATGGCCCCCTGAGCTCCCGCTCCTTGTCGCTGCAGAGCGATGTCCAGCTCCCGACCGCGGCCGTGGTGACCGCGCTGCCCCCCACGAAGCAACGGAGCCGAGCCGCGATCACCGTCGCGGTGCTCGTCCTCCTCGGCGGCGGCGTTGGCGCCTTCGCCTCACTGAGCCGCGGCGCGCTCCCCGCTGGCGGGAGCGCGGAGCCCGCGCAGACCGCGGAGCCCGCGCAGACCGCGGAGCCCGCGCAGACCGCGGGGGACGCGCGCTCGCCCGCCTCCGCGCCCCCTGAAGTCCATCCGACGCCGCCTCTCCCCGACGCCTCGGCGACAGCCACAGCGCCGGGCGTCGCGACGCCCGCTCCCGCGGCCTCCGTGCCGCTGGGCAAGGGCAGCCGCGCGCTCGCCCCCGCGACGGGGGCGGCGAGCGCGTCGCCGCCGCCAGCGCTCGGCTCACGGCGCAGGCTCGCGCCAGCCCCGTCGGCCGCAGAGCCGAGCCCTGAGTTGCTGTACAAGCCGGACTGAGCACGATGGCAGGGCGGACACTTCTTTGCCAGGAGCGAGCGGGAACGATGGTATTTGGCGGCTCACGCATGCGCTTCTCCTGGTTCCGGTCCATCTGCCTTGGCGTGCTGGGCGTCGCCGTCGCGGCGCCGGCCAGCGCGCAGGCGCTCGCCGTCGCGGAATCGCACTTCGACCGCGGGCTCGCCGACATGCTGGCAGGCCGGTACGAGACCGGCTGCCCTGCCCTCGCCGAAAGCCAGCGCCTCGATCCTCGCCCGGGGCGGCTATTCACGCTCGCCGAGTGCGAGGCCAAATGGGGGCGTATCGCGACCGCGGTCGCGCGCTACAACGACTATCTCGCGATGGTCGATCGCATGAGTGAGGCCGAGCGGGTCAAGCAGTCGGTGCGACACAAGATCGCGCTCGGGCAGCGCAGCGCGCTCGCGCCGCTCGTGCCGCAGCTCACGCTGTCGCTGCCGCCGGGCGCGCCGGCGGGGACGCGCGTGCAGTGCGACGGCATGGCGCTGGAGCAACCCTCGCTCGGCGTCGCGCTCCCCGTCGATCCCGGAGAGCACGTCGTGACGACGCAGGCGCCGGGAGGGGCCGTGACCGAGACGCGATTCACGATCGACCGGTCGGAGTCGAGGGCGATCGTGCTCGAGGTGAAGCCCCCGGCGGGCGCCAAGCCGCCGCGCGCCGAACCGCCGGCGCCAGCACCGGCGCCGGCGCCGGATCGGGGGCCCAGCGGCCTGCGGGTGGTCACCTATGTGGCGGGCGGGCTCGGCGTGGCCGGGCTGATCGTCGGATCGGTGACCGGGTGGATGGCGCTCGACGCGAGCGGCGTCGCGGCCGAGAACTGCAGGGACGTGAGCCCCGACCGGGCGCGATGCAAGCCCGACGGGCTCGACGCTGGCAACCGCGCGAAGCAGCTTGGGCTGGTGAGCACGGTCGGCTTCGGCGCCGGCGTGGCGCTCGCCGGCGCGTCGGCGCTGGTCTTCCTGCTGGAGCCGTCCCCGCGCCGCCAGGCGGCGTCCGAGGTGAGCTGGGAGCTGACGGCGGGCCAGGCCGGTGGCGGCGTCGTGGTGCGTAGCCGCTGGTGACGCGGCTCGCGCGCGCCGCCGCGAGCCCATGAGCCGCCCAGCACGCCACGCCCGGGATACTAGGTGATCGCTGCGTGGACCTGTGTACAAGGCTCGTTTGCGATTGTCATAAGTCCGGGTGCACCGTCGAGCCGCGCGGCGCGGTCAACTTCGATGTTGCCGTCGACCAGCTGAAGGCGGACGGCGACATGGCGCTCGAGGGCGCTACCCCGCACGGACAAGCACGAGGGCGTCGGACAGGATCCAGAGCCCGAGGCCGATCAAGACGAACGGCAGCGCCGCACGGCCGGAACGCCGGATGCGCGTGCCCAGGATCGGGTGGTTGACAAGGCGGTGCCCGAGCGCGCACCAGGCGCCGGTCATGACCGCGAACACGGCCGCATGGAACGGGATGTGCGCAGGGGAGCTGGAGAACAGCGGGATATAAACGCCGAGGTTGTCCCCGCCGTTCGCGAGGGTCACGCTCGCCACGGCGATCACCTTGAAGCGCGACGCGCTGCCATGGGGCTCGCGCGCGCTGTCTGCTAGATCCGCTCTGTCCGCCACGCCTGCTTCCCTGGCCCTGGAGCCCCGCCGAAGCGCCCAGAGGCCTCTCAGGCCGAGCGCGAGGGGAGCCAGGCCGAGCAGGCCGATCCATCCGTCCGGCACGCGGACCGCGAGCAGCGCACACGCGACGCTCGCGATCACGAGCGCCGCGTTGCCGAGGAACTGGCCGGCCACCACCTGAGCGGGAGTGAAGCCTGGATCCGCGAAGAAGGCCGAGAGAAGGAGGATGTCATCGATGTTCGTGGACACGAACACGACCACGCTCACCCCGAGAATCGGAAGGATCTGCTCCATGGCGCGCCCGCGGACGTACCACCTCCCGCGGCTCACGTCCGCTCGGCGGGGCGCAGGCGCCGCGGGCGCCGCTCCGAACCGGCCGACGCCGGAGCTCACCCGGGCCTGCCGGGGTAGACCGTAATCAGCGGAGCGACGGCGCGTCTGCGCAGGCGACAGGAGACGAGCCACGAGCTCGTGTAAGGAGAAGCCATGGCGACGATTCCCCAGCCCGTGCAGCCGACCAGCGCGAAGGCCGCGCCCGCCGCGCAGGGCGCCCGGACGGAGCTTCCGGTGCAGGGCATGACCTGCGCGGCGTGCGTGCGCCGCGTCGAGAAGGCGCTGCGCGCCGCGCCCGGCGTCCAGGATGCGGCCGTGAACCTGGTGACCCGGCGCGCGACGATCACCTACGACGCGCAGGCGACAACGCCGGCCGCGCTCGCCAGCGCCATCGTGGAGGCGGGGTACGAGGTGCCCGAGGTCCCCTCGGCGGCCAGCGTCCCCGAAGCCGCGCCGATCACGGGCCTTTCCGCAGCCCCGCAGGCCGACGGCGTCCCCGCAAGCCCGACGAGCGCCGGCGTCCACGCGGCCTCCACGGCGCCCGAGCGCCCGGCGGCGACGGCGGACGCCCCACCGCAGCGCCCGCAGTCGAGCGCGGCCGAGCGCGCCGCCGCCATGGACGCGGCCGAACAGAAGGAGCAGCGAACGCTCCGGCGCGACGTCGCGATCGCCGCGCTGCTCACCGCGCCGCTGCTCGCCGTGGCCATGTCCCACGGCGCGATCCCGGCGCTCGAAGGCGCCTCCGCGCGCTGGCTCTCGCTCGCGCTCGCGACGATCGTGGTCTTCGGGCCGGGGCGCCGGTTCTTTCGCCTCGCCTGGAGCGCGCTCCGGCACCGCGCCGCGGACATGAACACCCTCGTGAGCCTCGGGACCGGCGCCGCCTGGCTCTACTCGACCGCCGCGGTCGCGGCCCCCGGCCTCTTCCCGCACGCCGAGCACGGCCACGCGCCGCCCGTCTACTTCGAGGCCGCGGCCGCGATCGTCACCTTCGTGCTGCTCGGCAAGCTCCTCGAGACGCGCGCACGGAAGCGGCTCGCCGACGCGGTGCGCGGGCTCGTGGCGCTCCAGCCGAAGACCGCGCGGCGCGTCCGCGGCGACGCCGAGGACGAGGTGCCCGCCTCGTCGCTCGCCCCGGGCGACCTCGTGCGGGTGCGGCCCGGCGAGCGCATCGCGACCGACGGCGAGGTGGTCGACGGCGCGTCCGCGGTCGACGAGGCGATGCTCACCGGCGAGAGCATGCCCGTCGACAAGACGGCGGGCTCGGCCGTGCTCGGCGGGACGCTCAACCAGAGCGGCGCCCTCGTCTTCCGCGTCACGAAGACCGGCGCGGACACCGCGCTCGCGCGCATCGTCGAGGCCGTCGAGCAGGCGCAGGGGTCGCGCGCGCCGATCGCGCGCCTCGCCGACGTGGTGAGCGGCGTCTTCGTGCCCGTCGTCCTCGGCGTCGCGTCGCTCGCCTTCGCCGCGTGGCTCGCGATCGACCCGACCGCCGCGGGGCTCGCCACGGCGGTCGAGCGGTTCGTCGCCGTGCTCGTGATCGCCTGCCCGTGCGCGCTCGGGCTGGCCACGCCGGCCGCCGTGGCCGTCGGGACAGGGCGCGGCGCGGAGCTCGGCGTCCTCGTCAAGGGCGGCGCGGCGCTCGAGGCCGCGAGCCGCATCGACACGGTGCTGCTCGACAAGACCGGGACCCTGACCTCGGGTCGGCCCGAGCTCACGGACGTCGTGGACCTCGCGGGCGACGGCGAGGCGGCGCTCCTCGGCCTCGTGGCGGCCGCCGAGCGCGAGAGCGAGCACCCGGTCGCGCGGGCGATCGTCGAGGGCGCCCGCGGCCGCGGGGTCGGCATGGCGCCGGCCTCGGCGTTCCGCGCGGAGATCGGCCACGGCATCGAGGCGCGCGTCTCGGGGCGCCTCGTCCGCATCGGGACCGCGGCGTGGCTCCAGCGGGCGGGCGTCGACACGGTCGCGCTGGAGGCCGATGCCGATCGCCTGGCCGCGCTGGGCCGCACGCCGTCGTTCGTGGCCGTCGACGGGCGGCTCGCAGGGCTCGTGGCGGTCGCCGACCGGCCCACCGAGGAGGCGCGCCGCGCCGTCGCGGCCATGGCCGAGCTCGGCGTCGAGGTGGCGATGGTGACGGGCGATCGGGCGGGCGCCGCGCGCGCCGTCGCCGAGGAGCTCGGCATCCGCGCCGTGTTCGCGGAGGTGAGACCCGAGGACAAGGCGAGGATCGTCCGCGAGCAGCGGGCCGCCGGCCGCAGGGTGGCCATGGTCGGCGACGGCATCAACGACGCGCCCGCGCTCGCCGGCGCAGACGTGGGGATCGCGCTGGGCAGCGGCACGGACATCGCCGTCGCGTCCGCGGACGTGGCGCTGATCCGCGGCGGGATCGCGGGCCTGCCCGTGGCGCTCGGGCTCGCCCGCGCCACCCTCCGGACGATCCGGCAAAACCTGTTCTGGGCGTTCATCTACAACGTGATCGGCGTTCCGATCGCGGCGGGCCTCCTCTACCCGCTCACCGGATGGCTCCTGTCGCCCGTCCTCGCGAGCGCGGCGATGTCGCTGTCGAGCGTGTCGGTGCTCGCCAACTCCCTCCGGCTACGCGCGTTCGGCCGGACGTAGACCGGCACGCGCGGGCGCTGGCGGGCACAGCAGGAGCGGCGCGTCGCTGTCACCTTTGCAGCCCAGCGCGGTAAGCAAGAAGCCGACGAGCAGCGCGCTCATCGCGCTGATATCCCGAGCAGCCGGCTCTTCGCGCCAGCGAGGCGCTCGGCCCCGGTGCATCGCTCCACGTCACGGCCGCTCGCAGGGCGGCTACCCGGCGCCCGGCGAGTGAATGATCGGAGCCACGGATGCACCGAAGCATTCAAAAATACGGAGGATCCATGCGAGCTTACCGCCATCATATTGGCACAGCCATTGCTTTTGCCCTGTCCCTCTCGGCCCACGCGGCCGATGCCGCGGTCACTGTCGGGCTCATCGAGCCGACCAATGCGATCATCGCGGGCAGCACGATCCCGGTGCACGCAACGGCGTCGTCCCCCGAGGACATCTACTATGTCGAGGCGGAGCTCGAAGGGCTCACCATCGAGCTCACGCCGACGGAAGGGGGTCATTTCCAGGGAGCGTTCGATCTCGGCGAGCTCGCGGGCGAGCTCGCCTATGGGCCTCACGTCGTGACGGTCCACGCGTACAGCACGTTGGGCGAGGTGGCGAGCGCGCAGGGCACCGTGCACCGGTACGCGCCTCTGACGCTCGGATGGAACGCGCTCGCGCACGACACCCTCACGGACGGCTGGCGCTTCGCCGCGAAGTGCGTCCCCACGCCGCCGTACACGTGCCAGAGCCTCCAGGCGACGTTCCGCAGCGCCGAAGGAAAGGTCACCCTTTCGGCGCAGAACCCGCAGCCCGTGCCGGGGCACCTCTACCTCAAGGAAGAGCAGGCCTGGTATGGCTACCAGATCCCGTCGGGCAGAGCGTACACGCTGACCCTCGAGGCCAGCGACGGCGTGGGCCCCACCGTCACAAAGACCATCGGCCCCATCTACGTCGAGCGGAGCCCGAGGCTCACCGCCGTCCAGCGCGCGCCAGGCACCATCCTCGATTTCGACGCCGCGCGGATCCTCTTCCGGGACCCGTACCAGCGCCTCGGGATCTTCGACCGCGCCACGCAGCAGGTGACGTGGGTCGCGACCATCCCGCAAGGAGATCTGCCGATCAGCGAGGTCTACGGGGCGCTCACGCCGTCCGGGTCCGTGCACCAGTCGACGACGGGCCACATCCTCGCCTGGGTCAACGGCGCCCGGCGCACCGTCACGAGCGCGGCGCGCCTCGACGCGGTGAACGGCGACAACATCGTGTGGACGACGAACAGCGACGACTGGGCCGTCGCTACCTCGCTGTCGGCGGGGACGAACAGGACCCTCTGGCGCGTCGACGGGAGCAGGTCGCCGTTCCAGGCCGACATCACGCCTTCCGGCGGCGTCTATTTCGGCACCTACGAGGATGCCGCCATCGTCGGGCCGAGCAGGGTGCGCCTCGGCGATCATGCGGGCAACCTGCAGCGGCCGATCACCGACGGGACGAACGTCGCCGGCCGGTGGTGGGACGGCATGACGAGCTCGAGCTACCTGTACACGGCGGAGGGAGAGGAGGTGTTCCTGGGCGACTCGATCACCGGCACCTCGGCCGGGCTGCTGGTTCACGCGGGCCACGCCGCCTTCCTGAAGAGCGACGGCGCCGTCAACCAGGTCTGGCTGCGGACCCCCGACGGCGAGCAGCATCAGATCAGCGATTTCACGACGTCGAGCCAGTTCGATCAGGTGAAGCTCCGGGTCGGCCACGACGGCATCAGCGACACGGGCGAGGTCCTCTTCCTGAACGGCGGCAAGCGCTATCTCGGCCGGGCGGGGGGCGCGCCCGAGAGCATCGGCTCGTCCCTCGGGCACGGTCGCTGGCTCGACGGGAGCTGGTATGTGACCATCGGGAACACGATCCTCCAGGTCTCGAGCGCACAAGGCGCCGTCGCGCGCCTCGCCGCGCCGGGGAACGCGGAGTTCGCGCCGGAAGAGGGCCTGGGCGGCGAGCGCGAGGTGCTGTCCACCTCCTTCGCCGTGGACGAGGTGCTCGATGAGCCGATGTGGGCTCGGGATCTGCACGAGCCGGACGCGCTGCCGGCGTCGGCCGACGCGGACACGGACGGCAACATCGCGCCGGCCGCGGCCGGGTGCAGCGCCTCTGGCCCGGCGGGCTCCGCGGGCAGCGCCGCCGCGCTCGCGGCGGCGGTCACGGGCCTCGTGCTCGGGCGGCGGCGGCGCGCGCGGTCGTAGCGGCGGTCGCGGGCCTCGTGCTCGGGCGGCGGCGGCGCGCGCGGTCGTAGCGGCGCCGCGCTCCTCCACCCGGCCCGGTCGACCTCGATCGGGCCGGGGCGCCGCGCTTCTCTCTGGCCGGCCTCGTCGCGGCCCTGCCCTCGCGGCCGCCCCTCCCGTCATCCACCCATCACTCGGCGACGACGATCTGCCATCGCTGCTCCTCGCCGCCGCCCCCCCGCTGCTCGATCGCGGCGGCGTCCTCGGTGGAGCCCTGGTAGACCCCGATCAGCTTGCCGCTCTTCTTGTTCCTGATCTGGAAATCACCGCCGCCCAGATCGATGAACAGCCACGCCTGGTTGTCGCCGTCATGGTTCTCCCATTGCACCAGCGCGACCCCGTCGCTCGTCGACTCGTCAGGGACATCGAGCACCTTGCCGCTCTTGACGTTGGTCAGCCGGAAGTAGCCCGAGCCATTGTAGTTGAAGCTCCACTTCTGGCTGTCTCCGCCCCTGTCCGCGTTCTGGACGACGTCCGCCCCGTCCTCGCCCGACGCGCCGACGACATCCATCACCTTGCCGCTCTTCTTGTTGACGAGCTTGAAATTGTTCGTCGCTCCGGCGACGGCGCCGGCCGACGTGTCGATGGTCAGCGTGTTGTTCCAGCGCATGCTCATGGTGGTGTCCGACGGGAAGGAGATCGGCTGCCAGACGTACGTCGAGTTGTTGACCGGTCCGCTCCAGGCCCCTGCCCACCGGTCTCCCATGTACAGGTAGGCCGTCCCGGAGCTGCCCTGGACCGGCAGCACGTAGGTCGACTGGGAGTGGTAGGTCGTGCCGTCACCGACGTTGGTCATCGCCGACCAGCCCCTGTCGAGAGAGCGGGACGTCGCGTATTTCGCCTGGTTGGGCGACCAGCCCGTGGCGCCTGAGGTCAGCAGGAAATAGGTGCCGTTCCGCTTGAACAGCGCCGGCGCCTCCCGGTGCCCGCCGGGGAAGAGCGTGGCGGAGAGGCGGGCGATGGACAGGTAGTCGGGGGCCAGCTCGTAGAGGTTGAGATCGTAGTTCTCGTTCGTGGCGGAGATGAAATAGGCCTTGGCGTCGTCATCGACGAAGAGCCCGCAGTCGCGGGACATGTACCCGGGCTTGCCGTGATCGGTCACCCCGCTGCCGGCGAGCGGCCGGAAGCTGCCGTGATACGTGTAGTCGCCGTCCACGGTGCTCGAGCTCGCGACCGCGGCGCGAGCCTCGCCGTAGTTCACCCCGTTCTCCCAGTGCATCCACATCACGAATCTGTCCGTGGACGCGTTGTAGACCACCTTCGGGCGCTCGATGTTGGCCGGATCGAGGTCCTTGTCCGAGTCCATCGTCAAGACATGGTTCCTGAACTCCCAGCGCCGCAGATCGGTCGAGCGATAGCAGGAGACGGCATAGAACGTCCCGTCCGGGTTCCGGTTCTCTCCGAACCAGTAATAATGGTCGCCCACCCGGATCACCCCTCCCCCGTGCGCCTGGATGGGTTTGCCCGAGGTGTCGGCCCACTGGATCCCATTGACCAGGGGGCCGACCGCCGGCGGCAGCTCCGGTCCCCCACCCTCGCCAGGCGCCCCGCCGCCGCCGCCGGACGCCGAGCCGACAGACACGCTGGAGGCGCCTGGCGCCCCGCCCCCCGAAGCGCTGGAGGTGCCGGGCGCCCCGCCGCCGCCGGACGACGAGCCCACCGACGCGCCGGGCGCCCCGCCGCCGCCGGACGACGAGCCCACCGACGTGCCGACCCCGGAAGCGCCGCCGCCGCCCTCCGATGAGCCCCCAGGGAGCTCTTCCGAGCCGGAAGCGCAAGACGCGACGCCGAGCCCCACGACCAGCAGGCCCATCACCGGAGACAAGGAACCGAGACGCATGACGCCCTCCAGAAAGAGCGAGATCTCGGTGCCTTCAACCGGACGAGTCAAGTCCTTCTCGCGCGCAGCGGCCTGGGTGATTTGATCCGCTCCCGTGCGATCTGCCAGCCTGCGCGCCGGGGAGATCTCGGCAGCGCGCTCGTGGCCCGATCAGGCCCGCGCCGCGGGGATCGCCGCCGCTCCGCGCGGGGCGGCGATCTTGTACCTGTCGCGGGCCCAGGCGGCGATCTCGGCGACCTGCCGCTCGACGGGGGTCGCCGACCAGCCGAAGGCCTCGCGGAAGCGCGCGTCGTCGATGACATAGGGCACGTCCCACTGGTACGCCATCTCGGCCACCTCCCGCATGAAGGGCGAGAACAGGCCGACCGCGCGCAGCAGGACGCGCGGGAGTCGCGCCACCTCGACCTCGACGCCAAGGGCGCGCCCGAGGCGCTGCGCGAGCGCCCGCGTGCTCTCGGCAGGCGCCGTCGGCAGGTGCCAGACATGGCCCATCGCCTCCTCCCGCTCGCCCAGCGTCACGAGGCCCCGCGCCACGTCCTCCACGTAGGTATACGAGTGAGGCATCTCGGGATCACCCATGCACTCCACGGCTTTTCCGGCGAGCGCGCGCGCGTAGAAACGGTCGCCCCACGCGGACAGCGGCACGTCGGCGCCGAAGAAGTCGCTGGCGCGCCCGATGGCCACGCGCACGTCGCCGCGGCGCTGGGCCGCGAGGCGCAGCTCCTCGAGCTCGACGCGCAGCGCGCCCTTCCTGCTGCAAGGGCGGCGCGGCGAGTCCTCTCGCATGGCCCCGTCGGGCGCGCCGTACATGTACAGGCAGTCGAGGGCCACGAGCTTCGCGCCCGCCTTGCTCGCGCCGTGCACCGCGCCGCGCGCGATGGGCAGGAGCTGCGTGGCCCAGAGGTGGTAGGGCGGGTTCATGCAATCGTAGACCACGCTCGCGCCGCGCGTGGCCTCCTCGGCAAAGGCGAGATCGGTGATGTCGCCGCACACCGACGTGAGCCCCGGCCGCTCCGGGGCCCGGCGGGTGCGCTGCACCAGGCGCACGCGATGGCCCTGCGCCAGCAAGAGAGCCGCGACCCGCGGGCCGATCTGGCCGGCGCCGAGCACGACGTGGAGGCGAGACGAGGGGCTGGGGGCGAGCGATGGGTTGTTCATGGGGGCCAAGATGGCCCTTGCATTCACGCAAGACAACGCCCAGAAATGCAACACTTCACGGCAAAAATGCAAGACCTACCCGGGACGCGGGCCGCGCGTTGTGCGCGACCCGGGGCTCCCTGGAGGAGGGTCCTCAGGGAGCCCGTGTGTGCCGAGCCGAGCTGGCTACGTCAGGCTGGGAAGCGCGCCGGTGCTGTACTGCGGGTCGCCGAAGGTCTTGTCGTCGGTCCCCATCGCGTTCGCGATCGTGACGAGAAGATCGTTGTGCTGGCGGGCAGAGCCGCCGTTCGCCAGATAGTCCACGAAGCGGCCGGTGCGGAAGACCCCGCCCGCGCTGCCGGCGAGCAAGAACGGGATGTTCGTGAGCGCGTGCTGCCTCGACTCGCCGATCTCGGTGACCCACAGGACGACGGTGTTGTCGAGGAGCGTGCGATCCCCTTCCGCGTACGAGTCGAGCTTACCGAGCAGGTAGGCGAGCTGCTCCGCGAACCACGTGTGGATCTTCATGTACTTCTCGTCGCCCGCCGCGTTCCACTCGTGGGAGATGGCATGGTGATTCTGCGTGAGACCGAGGAACGGGTAGAGGTGCTCGCTCTCGGCGTACGACCACTGGATCGTGGCGACCCGCGTGAGGTCGCACGCGAGCGCCGCGGCCATCATATCCATCTGGAGCTTGCCGATGGCGGGCATGTTGTCGTCCTTCGAGAGGTCGATGCGGTCGCCGAGCGCCGGGGCCTGGCAGCTCGTCGTCGGGGTGCCGCCGCCGCCGGTCGAGGAGCCGCCGCCGGCCAGGCGCGCCTCGATGTCCCGGATCGACTGCAGGTGCGAGTCGAGCTTGAGGCGATCTTCCTTGCCGATGCGAGGCCGCACGTCGGCGATGTCCTCGCGGAGGATATCGAACACGGTCCGCCGCTGCGCGCGGAGCCGATCCAGCGCGGTGGACCCGCCAGGGTCCTGGCCCTGGCCAGGCACCGTGGCCCCGAAGAGCTGCTGGAACGTGTCGTAAGGGTCCTCGCGGGGGGGGATGGGCTGGTCCGGCCCGGCGTAGCTGAGCCGACCGCGCACCTCCGCGTCACGGACCTGGACGCCGAGCTCCAGGGTCCGGAACAGCGTGCTCGGCTGCAGCTTGTTCGCGATGTGCTGATCGAGCGAGATCCCCGACGACCAGCCTGCGTTGGTGGACATGAAGCTCTTGAAGTTGCCCTTGAGCAGCGCCCGCCCCGTCAAGAGGCCCCCGATGCCCCGAGCGTGCTCGGAGCCGATGTTGGAGTTGACCACGACGTTCATGTTGACCCCGCGCAGCGGGATAATCTTCGACTTGAACGGCGAGAGCGGCTGGAGCAGCGGGCTCAGCGTGAAGTTGGTCTCGGTGCCCGTGGGCATCCATTTCGACTCCATGGTGCCGTTCGGCGTGTAGAACACCACGAAGCGCTTGGGCGCGGTGGCCTCTTGCCCGCGGGCCAGCTCGGAGTTCAGCAGCGGAATCGTCGCCGTCGCCGCCAGCGCGCCCTGGAGCATCCGCCGTCGAGAGATCATTCGCGGTTTCATGTCACTCCTCCTCTGCGATCGCGCTGCGGTACAGGAACGCGTCGGTCTGCGTCGTCGCCACGATGAGCTCCACGAGATCACCCTCGGAGCCGTGGAACCCTGCGCGCAGCCCGTCGAGCGAGCACTCGTCGTCGATGTTCTCGAAGCGGCCCGCCGTGTAGCGGAACCATTGCGTCGCGAGGCACTCGCGGACCTGCACGCTCCCGGCGAGCTTCTCCGCCAGCTGGCGAACGCCGACGAACGGGCCGTCCATGTCATCGGACAGGACCATCTCCCCGGAGACGTCGATGACCTGCCCGCCCTCCTCGGTGCGGTACGCGCCCACGGCGTCGAAGTTCTCGAACGCGAAGCCGATCGGATCCATCAGCTGATGGCAGCCGGCGCACCTGGCATCGGAGGCGTGCTGGTTGAACCGTTCACGCGCTGTAACGCCCTCCTCGCCGGTGGGCGGCGTGAGGTCGACGTCGTCAGGAGGAGGCGGCGGATCCTGGCACATGAACTTCGCGCGGATGGCCTTGCCGCGCAGCACCGGAGAGGTCTGATCGGGGTGCGCGTGGACGGCCAGGAACGCGGGCTGCGTGAGCACCCCAGCGCGCTGGTCCGGCGGGAGCTCCACGAGCTGGGGTGTGGTCGAGCCGGGCGGGACCGTCACGCCGTAGAGCTCGGCGACGGACTCGGTGGCAAAGCCGACGGGCAGCATGAGCAGGCTCGAGAGCTTGTGGTCCCCGGACCACAGCACGTGCTCGACGAACGCGGGAGTCTCGGCGCGAATCCCCGCGACGAGCTCGTCGTCGTACCCGGGGAACAGGCTCTCCTCCTTGACGATGGTCTCGAGCTTCCCGAGGTTGAGCCATTGCTTGTAGAACTCCGTGATGGCCCGGCGCGCCCGCGGGTGCTCCAGCATCTGGCGGGTTCGCTCGGCGAGCTGCTCGCGGGTATCGAGCAGGCCCGCCTCGGCGGCATCGAGCAGCTCGTCGTCGGGGCCGGACGCCCAGACGAGGTACGACAGGCGCGACGCCATCTCGTACGGGTCGAGGCGCACCCGCGACGAGGAGGCATCGAGATCGTGACGCAGCTCCAGGCGGAACAGGAACTTCGGCGATTGCAGCGCGGCCCGGATGACGACCTCGATGCCCTCACGGAACGATCCGTCCGTGCGTCCCGCGGCGTAGGCGCGCATCAGCCGGTCGACGTCCGACGTCTCGAGCGGCCGACGGTACGCGCGACGGCCGAAGTCCTGGACGAATTGCCGCGCGCACGCCTCCTCCTGGGCGACTTGCCCCTCGACCGCGGCCGGATCACACGGCACGAGCTTCGACAGATCGCCCGCGACGGCCTCGGTCGCGAGCGCCTCGGCAGCCAGGAGGTATTTCTCCGCGTGCAGCGCAGACACGGTCAGCACCGTCGCGTTGTTGTTGAAGCCGCCGGCGATCTCATCCGGGGGGAATTGATCGGCAGGGGTGAGGGACGTTCCGAGGAGATCTCGGACCGTGTTGTTGTATTCGAATCGCGTCAAACGCCGCTGCGGAGCGAGGATCCGCTCGGCGCCGCACACCGGGGGATCTCCTTGTCCGGACGTCGAGCCGTCCTCCCCGGAGCTGGAGCCGGAGCCAGAGCCGGAGCCCGCCGCTCCGATCTGCCCGTTACCGCACCCGGCTACGGCCGTCAGCGCGAGCGTCGCTATGAGCGCGTGACCGGCTCGCCAGCGACGATATCCTAAGTCAGCCATACCGTGACCTCCTACCGTCGGTCACAACCTACGGTGAAGCCTCGGCAGACGTCAAGCGCTGCTCCCATCAATCCACGGCGCAAGACGCCAGCGTTGAATGGCCGGACAGCGGTCAACAACGGACCATCGGCTGGCGAAGTCTGATACTGCCCGAAGACTCCACTCCCGTCATATTATGGATCGACTGGCCGTCACTTGACGCGGCACGCGCCGCGTCAGCCCAGCAGAACCGGGCGCACTACGGCCTGGGCAGCGAGGCGAGAGCGCGACTCCGTCGCACCTCTCCAGGCCAAACACGCCGCGCACACGAGTAGTCATTGGAAGAATTCCCGCTCCGGCGCGTATTGATCACGAACCGCCGAAAGCTCTCCAATTTCGACCAGCGACGTCACGCGCGCCTCGCCTAGAGGCGTCACGGCGCGGGGGAGAGTTCGCAGATCACCTGGGGCGCCTCGTGCCCGTAGACGACGCGCAGGCTCGGGTGGGCGCGGACGAGCTCGCGCAGGCGCTCCAGGCTCCGCTGTCCCACGGCCTCGTCGCTCGCCGAGGGACCGCGCGGGCCGATGCCGTGCTCGAACGCCCAGGCATAATGCGACGCATCGCCGATGAGCAGCACCGGACCGGACTCTGCGTTGACCACGAACGAGAGGTGACCGCGCGAGTGGCCAGGCGTCGGGAGCGCCCAGAGCGCGCCGTCGCCCCACACGTCGATGGCCCGGTCGAACGGCGGCATGGGGACGCCGCGCGCGAACGAGAGCTCCGAGAGCGTCGCCCCCTCGGCGAAGTGCCCGTAGCCCAGGTGCCCCGCGAGATCGTCGGCCTCGCCCTCGCCGGTCACGATCTCGACGTCGCGGGGGAGCTCGCCGAGGCCGGCGGTGTGATCGCCATGAACGTGGGTCAGGTAGACCTGACGCGGGCGCGAGCCGAAGCGCGCGAGCTGAGCACCGAGCGAGCGCCCCGCGGGGAGCGTGAACCGCGTGCCCATCGCCCGGTGCAGCCAGCTCACCGGCGCGCGGATGTCGCCGAACGGCTCGCGCTCGAACGGGGCGGAGAGGCCGGCGTCGATCAGCACGTCGCCGCGCGCGGGATGGCGGACGAGGTGCGCGTAGATCGGCAGCGGCTCGTGCTCGCGGGCGCGATCGAACGCGACGTGGTCGCTGCGGAGCAACATCGAGCGCGCTCCGCCGACCTCGCCCGTCTCCAGGGTGCACAGGCGCACGCGCTGGCCGCGCGCGAACACGTCCTCCCACGCGGAGGCGCGCTGCGGGGGCACGGCGAGCTCCACGCGCGGGAGCTTCGATGGGCTGCCAACGCCGGCCCAGATCACGAGCGCCGCCGCGAGCGCGACGACGGCGCCGAGCCCGGCGCCGATCCGGCGAAGCCACGGGCGGATGGACGTGGAGGGCCGGCGAGGCACGATCGGCGGCTCGGGCGGCGTCAGCGAAGGAGCTTCATCGAGCGGGACATCACGCATGCCTCGGTTCTACGGCGCGTGGTCGCACACGGGTCATGCTTCGGCGTGATGCCTGGTATGTCGTGCAGGATATGATCCGGCGATGCGGATCGAGGACGTCGACTTCAACGGGCTTCGCGCGCTCCACCACCTGCTCGAGACGCGGAGCGTGACCCAGGCGGCGCGGCGCCTCGGCACGACGCAGCCCAACATGAGCCGCTCGCTCGCGCGGCTCCGAGAGGTCTTCGGCGATCCCTTGTTCGTGTCCACCGGCCGCGCCCTCGAGCCGACGCCCATGGCGCTCACGCTCCAGCCCGACGTGGAGCGCGCCCTGTCGGCGCTGCGCACGGTCTTCGATCCCATGGTCCGCCAGAAGCGCGAGGACGAGCCGTTTCCGCTGCGCGT
Organism: Sorangium sp. So ce1504; assembly: GCF_051521635.1. Classification (NCBI taxonomy): domain Bacteria; kingdom Pseudomonadati; phylum Myxococcota; order Polyangiales; family Polyangiaceae; genus Sorangium; species Sorangium sp. So ce1504. The sequence goes on from NZ_CP150365.1 coordinate 5,922,141, forward strand.
GGCGACGTCCGACTACGGCACCCTGGTCGTGCTGAGGCCGTGGCTCGCGCAGCAGGCCGAGGCGCGGCGGATGACGACGCTGCGCATCGTCCAGCCCTCGCTGGAGACGATCGGCGCCCTCGAGCGCGGGGAGGTCGACCTGGCGCTCGTCCCGCGGGTGGACATTGACGGGCTGGAGCAGTTCGTGTTCCGCCCCATCGTCGACGACGAACACGTGATCGTGACGCGGCGTGGGCACCCGCTCACGCGCGGGCGCGCGACGCTCGAGCGGTACCTCGCGTGCGGGCACGTCGTCGTGGGCACCTCGCTGCCGGGGCTCTCGTCGGTGCAGCGGGCGATCGCGCGGCTCGAACGATCGCGGGACGTGCAGGCGCGCGTGCCGTCGCTGCTGCTCGCGCTCTCGCTGGCAGCGGAGACCGATCTCGTCGCTACCCTGCCCGCGCGCATCGTCCGCGCCTCGGGGCTCCCGCTCACGACCCGACCGGTCCCCTTCGAGGTCGAGCCCTTCACGCTCCACATCGTGTTTCATCCACGCTGGACGACCGACCCGCGCCATCGCAGCGTCCGGGAGAGCCTGATCTCCAGCTCCACCGCGAGAGGGCGCTCCAGGGCGTCCCCATGAGCCTCCAACGTTCGTGTGGATCGCGTTGCGGGTGCGATTCGACCGGAGCACGCGATAGCGCCGCTCAGGCACTCCACGGCCTCCGTGCAGGTTCGACTCCGATACTGCTATGCTGGCGCATGGGTCAACGCTGGGTCGCGGTGTTCGGCTGGCTTCTCGCCCTCCTGGTCGTTCCGTCCGGCTGCCATCCCCCGCCAACACAGGCGCCGGCCGCGCTGCCCGCGCGCGCGACTCCGAGCCATCACGCGGCTCCGACCCCGCGCGATCCGTCGGCCGTGATTGACCCGGACGATGATGCCGGTATCGCCGCGGCGCTCGCCGGCCACGGGCTCGATGGATGGATGCACGGCGCGGCGCCTGCGTCCGGTCTCTTCGTATTCACCTACCGGCTCCCGCACGATTTCTTCCGTTACGCTGACTTTCCGATGATCCCGGGGTCGCCGGAGGTCGCGCGGGAGCTCGCCGGGCTCCAGCGGCATGACCGGCTGCGCGTGTTCGGCAGCCTCGAGAAGAAGGGCCCTCAGCGCCATGTCCGCGTGCGCCGCATCGAGGTGATCACGCGGTTCTCCTCCGGCGTGGACGCGCCGCCGTATGCACACGACACGACCACGCGCGCGGCGCTGCTCGGGGGGCGCGAGCTCGTGGGTCGTGTGCACGGCGTCGACGCCGAGGGCAAGATCCTCGTTGTCGAGCTCGCAGACAAGGTGGTGCCGGTCTTCGTGACCCGCCCGGAGCACGTCCGAGACCTGTGGCGCAATGACAAGATCCGGTTGCATTACGTGATCGCCGAGCACCCCGATCGCCCGATCCACCTGCGGCTCGATCCGGCCGTCTCGAGGCCAATCGAGGTGCTGGAGCGCATGCAGGCCGGTCATGGCCGGCCGGTCGAGCTGGAGGGCGATCTCGTGCTCTTCCCAAGGAGCCCGCAGATAAAATTCGACATCTGGGCGCTGCGCGTCGTCGACAGGGATCGGGTGGAGCGCGAGTATACGCTCGTCAATTTCAGCGATCCGGAGCTCTTCAAGGCGATCCGCGACAAGCTCGCGCGGGGCTGGGCGGCGCACCCCGGCGCCCCGGTGGACGCGCGCAACAAGTTCATCAAACCAGGCCTGCGCGTGCGCGCGAGGGGCGTGCTCAACGTGATCTCGCCGGCGCAGGCCAATCCGCAGATCTTGCTGTCGTCGGAGGGGGCGGTCGAGGTGCTCGGAGCCCCGGGAGGGGGATCGCCGCCTCCTGTCGACCGATGAGGCGTCCCCGGGTCCCGCCGGTCCGTCCTGTGCATCATCCTGTGCATCAGCCAGGCCCGACCGCCTGACGGGCTCGACCACGGCGGTCGAAGGCAATCGCGCCTCCATTTTCTGCTTGCCCACGGTTTCCTCGGACCACACTATCTGCCGGGGGTGGGGCAGCCGCACGCGCCGCCCCTCGGAGCGTCATTCTTTCGTATCTCGAGCGAGCGCCCCCTCCGGCTCGGGCCGCTCGCGGCGTTCGTCCGTCAGAGCCCGGGACGCTCCACGCGCCCGCTTCACTGCCCCGTGTCCCGACGGCCAAGCTCTCGATCGGAGGTGCGCCCTTGAAACCAGCGATCGTCCTACCGCTCGTCATCGTATCGTCGTGCCTCGCCTCCGCCGCTGCCGCAGCCGAGCAGGCGTGCGGGTACTCCAGCGCCGGCTGGAACGCGCCGAACGGCGCGGCCGTGTTCAGCGCCGGCTCGGGGCCGATCGGAGACGTCCTTAACGCAGTCGGCGAGTTCCGGACGCACTCGATGCTGTCGCATGGCCCCGGACGGTGGGTGACGCATGCCACCATGAAGCAGCCGCGCGAGAACTCCTGGCCCGAGGTGTGCAGCACGCCCATCGTATCGAACGATCTGCTCGATGGTTATCCCGGGCTCGCGCAGGTCAACCAGGGTGGGATCTACCGCTTCCTCTACGGGAGCGGCGGGATCGGCCCGGCCGCGCTGACGTATCAGGTCGGCGATCCCAAGCGGGCCGCGTCGATCGGCGAAACCATCTGGTGGGAGGTGCCTTACTACGCCGAGCGCTCGATCATCGACGGAGGGGTCGAGATCCCTCGGCTGAGCGTCCGCGGGGACCGGGTGCACTACTCGTTCTTCCAGTACCGCAACACCGAGGGCACGCCCACCGGCGGGCCGGCGTGGAACAACGGTATGGTCTGCTCGTCATTCCTGGCCTACGCGCACCATCTCGACGGCCAGGGCGCCATCCCCCCGTACACGTACAGCCACGCCAAGCTCGCGAGCGCGGCCAACGCCCTTCACGGCGGGGTGATGGACAGCTGCGAGAACAGCCTGGGGTTCTGGGGCTCGATCGGCACATCGATCGCCTGCCTCTCGGACGTCTGCGAGAAGGCCGCCAATCAGGTCGCGAACTGCATGGCCTCGCACGCCTGCGACACCGGCAGCGGCAGCTTGTGGAGAGGAGTCCGAGACGACCCGAAGACCGTCGCCGAGTCCATCAGCCCCGACCGCATCGGCGGCTGGAGCGGGCACCCCTGGGGGACCCAGGCCGGCGCGACCGTCTGGTCCGCCGATACGAACCACAACGTCCAGTGGAACTCCGGAGGCAATGTGTACGGGTGCTGGTACTGACGATCGCTCGAGCACGCTGACATGAGGAGCTCAGGCCATGAGGACCAGGATCGGTGCGCGTCGGTCAAAGGCGCAGTGGGTCGGCGTGGCGGCGCTCGCCGCCGCGCTCTGGCTCTGGGTCTGGTCGGTCCGCCCTCCCGAGGTGCCCGAGCCCGCCCGGGCAGCGCCGAAGGCGAGCGCGCCGGAGGCCCCGCCGAGCGCGAGGCGCGCGGCGAGCGTCGCCGCGGCGAGCACGAGGGCGCCCGCGGAAGACCCGGCGCCCCGCATCGACGAGATCGAGGTCGAGAAGCCGGAGGTGTGCGCCGGCGAGGAGAACCTCATCACCGTGCGCGCCCATACCTCGAACGGTACGGATGAATACCTCCACAGCGTCATTGGCACGCGAACCGGATCGCGGGTGCCGCTCCGCATCTGGCCCGACACGGACGGTTCATACGAGATGCCGACCATCGCCGTGTTCGGGCGGAACAACGTGGTGAGTCAGAGCGAGGTCCCGAGATACAAGGTCAAGGCCTGCAAGCCGGAGCGGATCGTCGTCATCACCCACAGGCTCCTGCCGAGCACCCCCGGTGACTACGAGCTCACGGCGCGGATCGTCGACGTCGGGGTCAAGGACAACCCCGACGCGAGGCCGTTCAAGCCCGCGAGTTATGCCTGGGTGTTCGACGACGGCGGCTCGGAGAAGACGAAGGCGCCGTTCGTGACCCACAGCTACGAGCGCCGGCCGCAAACCGCGCTCGTCTCCGAGTTTTTGATCCGGGTGGAGGTCCAGAGCGAAGCGGGCGAGAAGCTCGCCGGCCGTACCCTGCTCCAGATCCCGAACATGATGTTTCAGGACCTCGCCGAGCGAGGCATCGTGACCCTCGCGGCGACGCCGACGCCCCGATTTCCCGAGCAGGACGGCGACGGCGTGGTCCGGCAGGCCTTCCGCTTGTGGCATCACCGCGACGCGCCGGTCCGGATCGATACCGTCACGGCGGTGCGGTACTACGCGGGAGCCTCGGACGCCTCACCGCGCGAGAACGCGTCGCTCGGCCTGGTCGAGATCCCACCGGGGCAAGGGGTCGATGTGGAGGTGAGGCTCGACACGGTGCGTGAACCGGATGTCTTCACCATCACGTACTTTATCGAGGGGGAGACGGCCGAAGGGAACGCTGCGCGCGGGACGTTCTCGCTGATGAAGCCGCCGCCCGCGCCGACCAAGGAGTCGAGCACACCGGTCATGGAGCCCGTCCTCCTCGCGAAGATCAAGCGGGCGCGAGAGCTCCTCGCGCAGGAGTTCGTCACCGACGAGGACATCTGGCGGCTGGAGCGAGAGGGAAAGATGGCGGATCTCGACGTCTCGCCGCCGCGGACGAAGGCGCCATAGCCCGATCCGAGCGCGACGCCATGCCCGCATCGACCCCTCCGCTTCGGGGCTCGTGACCGGTCAGGCGCCGATATCGATCGTGCCCTCGAAGCTCCGATCAACGTGGCTCGGCCCGCCGCGCGCCGTCGGCCGCGGCGGCGTCGGCGCGGTTCATCCGCTGGATGCAGAGCTTGAGACCGGCGCGGAGGTTGCCCATCGTGATGATCCCCGAGAGATCGACCCCGAGCGCGATCATCGTCTGCGCCACGTTCGAGCGGATACCCGTGATCACGCCCTCCGCGCCGAGGAGCCGTATCGCGCGGACCATCTCGATGAGGTAGCTCGCCGTCTTCGTGTCGACGGCGTCGACCCCGGTCAGATCGAGTATCGCGAAGCGCGCCCTCTTGGTCGAGATCGCGTCGAGGAGGCTGTCCATCACCTCGGAGGTCCTCACGCTGTCGACGACGCCGACCATCGGGAGCGTCAGCACGCGATCCCAGACCTCGATGATGGGCGTCGACAGCGCGCGAATCACCTGCTGCTGGGCCTGGATCATGTCGAGCCTCGCCTGGAGCTCGACCTCCTTGCGCTTCATGTCCGTGATGTCGAACGTCACGGAGACCGCGCCGTTCGGCGCGCCGCGCTCGTCGAGGACGGGGAGCAGCCAGGACCGCCAGGTGACGCCGTGGGTCTCGACCTGGTTCTCCACCACCTCTCCCGCCAGCACGCGCCGCATCCCGTCCGCGGCCTCCGGGCTGGACCCGTAGAGGTCGAAGACGTTCTTGCCGATGAGCGCCCCAGGCTTCACGCCCGAGTTCTCGAGCCCCTTGCCGTCATGATGGGTGAAGACCCCATCGCGATCATACTTGCACGCGGCGATCGGAACGTAATCGAGGATGGAGCGCAGGATGATCGAGTCGTCCCGCGAGGCGTCCGCCAGGCGGCCGCGGTGGGTCACGTCCTGCCCGAGGAAGAGCCTGCGCACCACCTGGCCGTCGGCGCCGCGCATCGGCTCGTGCACCCACGCACACGCGACGACCCGCCCGTCCTTCCGCCGGTGTTCGGCGGAGAGCGGCGCGCCGCCCTGCCCGTCGCAGAGGCGTCGCCAGAGGTCGACGTCGGGGCTGCTTAACGCCGTGTCCGCGAGGCGGCGGCCAATCACTTCTTCCGCGGTATAACCCAGCAGCCGCTCCGCCCCGGCGCTCCACGCGGCGATCTCGAGAGACCCGACGTCGCCGTTGCACTCCACGGCGATGAACGGTCCGTTGAGGACCGCGTTCATGTAGCTCGTCGCGATCTCGAGCTCGTCCGGCCCGGCCACCTGGTCCATGCGCCGCACTGTACCGGGCACGTCCTCGGCATGTCGAGAAAAACGGCCGCGCCCGACGGTCAGCTCCCTCGCTTCATCGTGGCATCGATGAGCCCGTGCGGCTCGTCGACCGGCACGAAGATCTCGTTGTCGTTGGTGAGCCCGAAGGGTGCGAGATCGACGAGCAGGCAGTGCTTGTTGGGGAGCGAGAGGCTCACCTCGTCGATGGCAGGACAGGCGGCGAGCACCGCCTCCCCCAGGTCATGAATGGTGTGCTGCACCGAGAGGCTGTGTCGCTCTGCGAACGTCTCGATCAGGGCGCGGCGGGCGCGCTCCCACGTCGCCGTCGGCGCCGGGTCGCGGCCGGCCGCGCGCCAGCGAGCCACCATGAGCGTCGAGAGGATGCGGTCCCCGGTCTCCTTGAGCGTCGTGTACTCGTCGCGCGGGAAGCCCGAGAACGCCGAGCCGGCGGTCTTGAGGACGAGGAGGTCCGCGATGCCGGACGTGATCTCGACCGCGCCGGGAGCCGCGGAGATCTCCGCGGTCCGCCGCTCCCCAGCCGCGCGGAGGAAGGCGTGAGGGTGCGGCGCGCCGCCCGCGTCGATGCGAGACCAGACGTTCTCCGCGATAGCGACCCTCGCCCGCCGGGTGTGCGGCTTGCCGAGGAAGTGCTCGGCGAGCAGGACGCCGAAGTCCTCGATCGGCTCGACCGGGTGGCCCTTGGCGAGCGCGTACACGGTGTTCTTCATCGTGTCCGTGGGCAGCACCTTGCTGTTGTCACCCTTCGTGTAAGCGTCGTCGAACTCGCCCTCCAGCTGGACATCGACCTGGACGTCGGTGAGCTCGTGCCGCGCGCCCGCGCGGCGGACCTTCACGAGCCGCACCCTCGATTTGCCATAGGCGTTCCGCACCAACGAGATTGACATCGTTCTTCAGCTCCCGCGCCGGGCGACGACGCTCTTTTGAGACGCGGGAGAGACGGTAGCTTGAAGCGCGACGCCGGCTCAAGCCTGGCGGGTCCCCTCGCCCTCGACCCGACGACGCTCCGGCGGCGGCCGCCCGCCGGAGCGTCGTCGGGCGGGCCCGTGCGATATGGCGCGTGCGGCGACGAGGGCGCGTCACCACATACGCGGGCATGGTGACCACAGAGCGTGACAGGGCGGCCGATGAGCTCGTCGCTCGCCGTGAATCGTTGAGGGACGCCGCGCTCGCCCGCCTCGAGGCCGCGTCCGTCGCGCCGCGCGCCTTCGGAGCGCGCGGCGAGCGCGAGGCGCTCTCGCGCTGCCACGTGGACCTCGCGGCGCACATCGACGCCCTCGCGGCGGCGCTCCGCGCGGCGGGCGCCCGGCAGCTCTGCGAGTACTGCGCGTTCACGGCGGTGTTCCTCGAGGCGCTCGGGGTGCCCCGGCGCGCGCTCGGCGCCGCGCTCGACGCGCTGAGCGAGAGCATCGGCGAGCAGCTCGAACCGGCGCTCTCTTCGCTGGCGCAGGACGCGCTGGCCGCGGGCCGGGAGCGCCTCTGCGCCTCGCCCCTCGTGACGCCGGCCGCGCTGGCGGCCATCCCCGAGGCCCCGTGCGCCGCCGGCGAGGCCGGCTCGCCGGCGGAGGCCATCGAGCGCTCGGCGGCGCGCATCGCGCCGATGAGCGTCGCGCTCAGCTTCATGCGGCGCCCGGCGGACGCGCTCGCCGCCGGCGCGAAGCGCGCCCTCTGCCTCGACGACGCCAGGCGCCACGTCGCGCAGCTCGCCGCGGCGGTCGACAACGGGTCGCCGGAGCTGTTCAGCGCCTATGCGGAGTGGGCACAGACGCTGCTGGTGCAGCACGGCCTCGACCCCGCCGAGCTCGTGGGCTACCTCCGCGCGCTCGGCGACGTCCTCGCGCTCACGCTGCCGGAGCGCCTCGCCGAGGCGCCGCGGCGGTACCTGGCGGCGGCGCTCGAGCGGCTCACCTCGACGCACGCCGAGAATCCCACCTTCGTCCGCCCGGAGGCTCCGCTCGGCGCCGTCGCGTGCAGCTACCTCGACGCGCTGATCGCGCGGGACCGGAGGCGAGCGGTGCGGGCCATCCGGGAGGCGCTCGACGCGGGCGCGCCGATCAAGGACATCTATGCTCACGTGCTGCAGCCGTGCCAGTACGAGGTGGGCCGGCGCTGGCAGCTCCGTCAGCTCAGCATCGCCGGCGAGCACTACTGCACAGCGGTCACGCAGATGATCCTGAGCCAGCTCTATCCGCACATCGTCAGCGCCGATCGCGCCGGCCGTCGCCTCGTGGCCACCGCCGTGGACGGGAACCTCCACGAGATCGGCGCGCGCTTCGTCGCCGATTACTTCGAGATGGCGGGGTGGGACACCTTCTATCTCGGGGCCAGCACGCCGGCCGAGCACGTCATCCAGGAGGTCGTCGACCGGAAGGCCGACGTCCTCGCGATCTCGGCCGCGCTCAGCGATCAGCTCTCGAGCGTCCGCCAGGTGATCACCGCGGTGCGCGGCGACGATCGGTGCAGGGGCGTCGTCGTCCTGGTCGGCGGCCAGCCGTTCCGCGTCGTCGACGACCTCTGGAGGCAGCTCGGGGCCGACGGCTCGGCGCCGAGCGCAGAGCGGGCCGTCCGCACGGCGGAGCAGCTCCTCGCGGCGCGGAGCGCATGACCCCGCTCCGCGCCTTCAACCGCCGGCCACGCGGGGTGCGTTTCGCATAGCGAGCTCCGCGCCGGCCTGCCAAAGACAGATCGTCTCCGCCGCGAGCGAGGGAGAGGCTCGGATTCCGATGATTCCGATGGAACCGCGCAGGGCGCAAAGCGCAGGAGAAGATGAAGGAGCGCCGCTCGTGACCCCTCCGCCGGGACACGAGCTCAGTGGTCCAGTCGCAGAGCGCGCCGCCGCTTTCCTCATGGCCTCGACTGCGCTCGCGATCGGCGTGTTCACGCCGGATGGCGCGCCGAGGCTCACCAACCACGGCATGCGCCGGCTGCTCGGGGGGGCGGGCGAGCCGGGTCGCGCCGAGGCTCGCCTCGTCAGCCCGAGCTTCGCGGAGCTCGCCGCGGCCGGGCGCGGCGGCGAGGAGCCGATCTACCGCGGCATGCTGCACTTCGGGGATCTCCGGTCGATCGCGCACAGCCTCCGGGGAGAGGTCTGGCGGCTCGGCCACGACCTGCTGCTCCTCGCCGAGTTCGACGTCATCGAGCTCGAGCGCGTCGTCGCCGAGGTGTCCGCGCTCAACTCGCGGATCACGAGCCTCCAGCGGCGGCTCGTCTCCGAGCAGAAGCAGCTCGAGCGGTCGCTCGAGCAGCTGCGCGCCACGCAATCGATGCTCGTCCACTCGGAGAAGATGAACGCGCTCGGCAAGCTCGCCGCCGGCGTGGCCCACGAGATCAACAATCCGCTCGCCTTCGTCCGCAGCAACGTGCACACCCTGGGAGAGTCGCTCGATCGGCTGTTCGCCGCCTACGAGGCGCTCGATCGGGCCGCCGTCGGCGCAGGCTCGGACGATGTGAAGGGCCTCGCCGAGGCGCTCCGCGCGGAGGTCGAGCCCGACTTTCTGCGCGAGGATACGGGGGATCTCGTGAAAGGCACGCTGGGCGGCCTCGCGCGCGTGCAGAAGATCGTCGAGGATCTCAGGACCTTCACGCGGATCGACCGGGCGGAGGAGGAGCGCTGCGACCTGAGGGAGTGCCTGGAGAGCACCCTCGCGATCGCGGGCCCGACGCTGAAGAACGGCGGCGTCCAGGTGACGGTCGAGTGGGCCGAGCTGCCGATGCTGCGCTGCAAGCCGGCGGAGCTCAGCCAGGTGTTCCTGAACCTCCTCATCAACGCGGCCCAGGCGGTCGAGTGCCGGGGCCGGGGGAACGGTCGCATCGTGATCCGCGGGCGCGACGAAGCGCGCCGGGTCGTCCTGCAGTTCGAGGACAACGGCGCCGGGATACCCCCTGACGTCCTCGGCCGGATCTTCGATCCGTTCTTCACGACCAAGCCTGTCGGGCAGGGCACGGGGCTCGGCCTCACCATCTCGCACAAGATCATCGTCGATCAGCACGGCGGCACGATCACCGTCCGATCGACCCCCGGGATGGGCAGCTCCTTCACGATCACGCTGCCGAAGGAGGTCGACCGATGACGCGCGCCTCCGGCGAGCGGCCCGCGCTGCTCATCGTCGACGACGAGCGCGAGACCTTGAAGGCGCTCCGCCGCGAGCTCCGGCGCGATTACGATGTGCTCATCGCGGAGAGCGCCGAGCAGGGCCACGCGATCTTGCGCGAGCGGCCCATCCCTGTCGTCCTCAGCGACCAGCGGATGCCGGGCACGACGGGCACGGAGTTCTACGCGAGGCTCAAGGCCGAATTCCCGGAGACCGTCCGCCTCCTCATGACCGCCTATGCGGACACGAGCGCCGCCATCCAGGCCATCAACGAGGGCGGCGTGTACCGGTTCATCTCCAAGCCATGGGATCCGCCGGAGCTCGCCGGCGTCGTGAGCGACGCGTTCGCGCAGCACGAGCGCATCAGCCGCTTCCAGCGGCTCCTCTCGAGCCTCAAGACGAGCGCCGACGCGCTCCACCTCGAGAACCAGCAGCTCGCCGAGGTGACCCAGAGGACCCATGAGCTCATGGGCGTCGCCGCGCACGATCTGCGCAATCCGATCGCGGCGATCCAGTGGTTCTCGAAGATGCAGCTGGCCGGCGCCGGCGCGGGGCCCGAGGACACGCGGCGCTACGCCCTGAAGATCCAGGACAACGCCGAGTTCGCGCTGCAGCTGCTCGAGGACCTGCTCGACATCACGACGCTGGAGCACGGGAACGTCGCGCTTCGCCTGCAGGAGGCCGACCTGCGAGGCATCGTCGCGGCGGCGGTCTCCCTGAACGAGCACGGCGCCGGCCGGAAGGGGATCTCGGTGGACGTCGACGTGCCCGCGGATCTCCCGCTCGTCTGCTGTGACGTCGGGCGGATCGAGCAGGTCCTGAGCAACCTGCTCAGCAACGCGTTCAAGTTCTCTCATCCGGGCACGACGGTGACGGTGCGCGCGCGGAGGCTCGGTCAGGCGATCGAGGTGATGATCGAGGATCAGGGCCTGGGAATTCGCCCGGACGAGATCAGCGGCCTGTTCCGCAAGTTCCGGAGGACGAGCACGCGGTCGACCGGCGGCGAGAAGAGCACGGGGCTCGGCCTGTCGATCTGCAAGGACCTCATCGAGCGCCACGGCGGCACGATCCGCGTGGAGAGCGAGCTCGGCCGGGGAACGCGGGTGTTCTTCACGCTCCCGATGAAGGCCGGGCGCGCCTGCGAGCCCGAGCGCCCCGCGGCGTAGGCTCGCCCGCGCGCCGCGCCTGGCTCACCAGCTCACGGTGTCGTCGAGCGTGAGCGTCCCGCCGGACGCGGGCGTGCTCATCGTGCGATTGCCGCCGCCCGGGAGGTTCTCCCAGGTCACGGTGCCGTCGGCGTTCTTGCGATAGTACTTGTACTGGAACGCGCTGCTGGCCGGCAGGTTGACGCGGTTCGTCCACACGGGGTAACTGCGCGGATCGATCGGGACGCCGAGATCGGTGTTCCAGCTGCCGAGCGCCGCGGTGTTGCCAGTGACGTACATGTGCTGGCCAACCACGGTGGTCGCGGTGACGTTGACCGTGACGCCTGCCTCGCCGGAGCCGGGCGGCACCACACACGCGTTGTAGCGGCCGCAGACCACCGAGGGGATATCGACGACCCTGCCCGCCCGGATCGACGCCACCAGGCTGATGTACTCTCCCATGGCCCAGTTCAGGGGGCTCATCGACCGCGTCGGGGTGCCCGCCGCGACGTTCGCCGGCTTCTGGACGGACCAGCCGGTGACGTCCGTCGTCTCGCTCCATACCTGCTCTGGGATGAAGCCCTGGGGCGTCGAGAACGCCTTCACCGCGGTCAGGTAAGGGTTGCCGTCGGCGCCGACACCCGTGCTGGCGATCTTGAACATGCCGCGCTCGGCCGTGAAGATGGGCCACAGCCGGCCCCGACCGCCGTTTCCGTCGAAGTTGCCGCCGTCGTTCTTCTCGCCGTATCCATCGTAGTTGTAGCGGAACCACGCGTCCCCCTTGCCGGCGATGGTCCGCTTCAGGATGGCGTCGTACTCGGGCAGCGTCGCGACGATCGAGGGATCGTCGGCCCGCTTCACCCCCATCCGCACGAGCTCGAGGAACCCGCCGTCGACGATGTACCGCTGGTCGTGCGTGCCGCCGCCGTTGCCGATCGTGAAGGTGACCGCCGCGTCCGGCCTGGACACCGGGTTGTACACCTGCGGCCCGCTGCCCGTGTTGCCCCGCGCAGAGGGGTTGATGCGGAGGTAATACCGGCCGTCGCCGTGGTACCCCGTGGTCGTGAACGTCCAGCGGTCGACGCCCTGCTGCCAGGCGTCGGCGGCGGCCATGTAGCGCGCCGCGCTGGTGGTGTCGCCGTTCGCGCGGGCGATCGTCGCGGCGCAGACGAGGCCCGCGATCTCCGCCGCGATGGTCGACGGCGAGTACCCGGCGTTCTCCTCCCAGCGCTCCTGCTGGGTCCATGGGCCGGTGTTGACGATGTAGTCGGCGGTCCTCTTGATCTTCTTCCACAGCGGGTTGTAGACGGAAGGTCCGAGCCGCCACGCGAGAATGATCGGCATCGCCTGCTCATCCATCTGCGTGCCTTGCCAGTACTGCCAGCCGCTGACCCAGGCGTTCTGCGGGAAGCGGCCGACGCGGCTGTAGCCCTGCGGGCAGCCCGGCGCGTCGTACTCGGCGGCGCCGCAGTCGCTCGACTGCTGCAGGGTGTTGAACAGGTAGTTGACAACCGAGGTCCCGGTCGCGGTGTCGCCGGCCGTCACCAGCGCGCTGGCGAACTTGAACAGATCGCGCGCCCAGACCAGGTGGTAGCCGCCGTTGTTGCCGTCGCCGTTGGTCTCGCCCCAGGGCGTGCCCATCCCCGCGATCATGGCGCCGTTCGATTTGTCCTGGATCGCCTTGAGCGACATCGCCGCGAGGTAATACTGGTCGTCGGCGGTGGCGCTCTGGCTGCTGAGCCCGGCCGCGTAGGTCTTCCACCCGTTGTCGTAGGTGGTTTGCAGCGTGCTCAGGCTGCTGCCGAGCGTCGCGTTCGCGGTGGAGGCCGCCTCGGTCTCGGTCGCGCCGAAGCCGAGCACGACGTCGAACGAGACGCTGGTGACGGCGCTCGCGCCGAGGTCGATCCAGCCCATCTGCGCCACATTGCCGCCGCTCGCCAGATCGTTTCGCCAGGTCATCGTCCTGTCGACGTTCCCGCCGAGGAGGTCGGTCCAGCCGTCCGACTCGCCGACGAAGCCGCTCGACACCATCGGCGCGCCGCTCACCACCTTCCATGGGCGCGACGCGGCGAGCGCCGAGGCGCGGCTGTTCTCCGAGGCGACGAGCAGCGTGCGCCCCCCTGCCTCGACGGTCCTCGACGTGTCGCCGGCCCCGGAGTTGTCCATCGCCGGGTTGTGGAGCACGTAGAGGTTGAACTGGGTGACGTTCCTGCCGCCCAGGGCGTCGAACCGGACGCGCTGGATCAACGCGTGGCGCCCCGGATCGGTGAAGACGGTCTTGGTGATCCGCCAGTTGTGGGCGCTGTTCGTCGTCGTCGCCTGCCAGCGCATGGACCGCTTGTCCGGCTGGGTCACGGTGAAGCTCTGCTGCTTCTCCTCGTCGACGAAGGTCTTCGCCGTGTCCCCCACCAGGAACTGCAGATCGACGGTGTTCACGGTGTCGAGCACCGGATAGAACACCTCGGACACGACGCCGCGATGACCGGTGAAGTAGACCCTCGAGGCCGCGGTCGTCGAGGTGCCGAGGAAGGACTTCCCAGCAGGTCCCCACACAGAGGGTACCCCGACCCCCTTGGCGGCAATGCCTGCGCCGAGCGCCTTCAGGGCCTCTGCCTTCGACGGGGCCCTGCCGACGGTGCCGAACGGGAACGGGACAGCGGACTCCCCGGCCATCGGCTCCTCTGCATCCGTGTCGAGCGCGCAGCCCGCGAGCCCGAGTGCCAGGCAAATAATTGCAGTGTCACAAGAAATGCGCTTCAGCATCACGCCATTCCCCTTCCATCGGGTGGCCGTCGCGTGAAGACCGCTCCACGGCTACCGTAAGCCAGCGAGTTGGTTGATGTTTTTACGTGGAACTGGCGGATCGCGGCCCGGGCCCCCTGCGCTCACTTCGCTCCGGCTCCGCGTGGGACGCCAGCAATGCTGTAGCGTAGCACGCGATCTTCGCGCGCTTGCGCGCACCTGCGCGCCGCCATGCCGAGCTCCTGGCAAGGACAGCGACGCTGCGCTCTATGCGCCGTGTCGACGCGGATCCACCAGCACCGAGACCATCACGCGGCAGGGCGATCGACGCAAACAGCGCAGCTCGCGTCGCGGGCTCGACGGAGCGCGGCGTCGACCTCGCCGCCGCGAGCTCATCAGCTCACGCGCCAACCAGCTTGCGCCTCGCCGCCGCGTAGCGCTTGACCACCTCGTCCGCGATGACGCCGATCAGGATGACGGCGCCGATGACCGCGAACTCGATCTGGGTCGGGACGCCCAGCATGTTGATGGCGTTGCGCAGCACCTGCATGAGGGCGGTGCCCAGGATGACGCCCAGCACCGCGCCCTCGCCGCCGCGCAAGCTGAAGCCGCCCAGCACGGCCGCGGCGATCGCGTACAGCTCGTAGAAATTGCCGAAATCGACCGGCTGGGCCGAGTTGACCTCCAGCGCGAACAGCATGCCCCCGAAGCAGGCGAGCACCGAGCAGAGGACATACGCGAGGATCGTCATCCTGTCGGTATCGACCCCGCTGTAGCGGGCCGCCTGCTCGTTGCGGCCCAGCGCCATCAGATAGCGGCCGTAGACGGTGCGGTTCAGGAAGATCGACGCCGCCACCGCGATCGCGAGGAACAAGAGGAACGGCATCGGGATGTCGATCCACGTGATCGGCGCGAGCCGCGTCTTCACGCCGGTGAACGGGTGCACCGCGTAGGGGCTGAAGCGCCCCTCGGAGATCCACGAGAGGAACGGCACGGGGACCGAGAGCGGGGTGCCAACCGACAGGTAGCGCAGCGACTCGAACCCGACGCCGAACCCCTGCGTCTGATCGCCGGAGATCCCGCGCGCGGTGCCCCGGTAGAGCAGGAGCCCGCAGAGCGTCACCACGAACGGCTGGAGCCGGAGCTTCGTGATGAGCAGCCCGTGCGCGAGCCCGATGCAGAGGGAGATGCCGAGCAGCACGGGCACCGCCAGCGAGGCCGGCCAGTGCTGCACCGAGAGGAGCCACGGCAGCATGCAGCCGGCGAGCGCCACGACCGAGCCGATCGACAGGTCGATGCCGCCCGTGATGATCACGAAGCCCGCGCCGATGCTGAGGATGCCGAACAGCGCCGTCCTCCGGATCAGGTTCTCGAGGTTCTCCGCGAGGAGGAACCTCCCGTTCAGGAGCGCGGTGCCGAGCGACACAGCGAGGAGGAGCCAGAAGACGCCGAGCACCTTCCGCCGCGTGGTGGGCACGAGCAGCGCAGCCGGCGCGGCGCCGCGCGCCCCGAGGTCATGTGTCGTCGTCACAGACATGCTCTCTGGCCTCGATGGCTCCTGTCACGCCGCGGCGTCGCTGCCGGTCGCGAGCTGCATGATCGCCTCCTCGCTCAGCTCGGCGCGGCCGAGCTCGCCGGCGATGCGCCCCTCGTGCATCACCAGCGCACGGTCGGACATGCCTATCACCTCTTCCATGTCGCTGGAGACGAACAGGGTGGCCATGCCGCTCGCTGCCAATCGCTCCATCAGCTGGTATATCTCGTGCTTGGCGCCGACGTCAATGCCGCGGGTCGGCTCGTCCAGGAGCAGCACGCGCGGCGACATCGAGAGCCACTTTCCGATGACGACCTTCTGCTGGTTGCCGCCGGACAGGTGCTGCACCGGCTGCACGTCGCTCGGCGTCCGCACGCCGAGCTCCCGGATCGTCTGCGCCGACATCCGGCGCTCGCCCGCGCGGTCGAGGACGCCGTAGCGCTGCGCCGCGCGGAGGCTCGGGAGGCTCACGTTCGCCCGGATCGCCATCTCCAGGATGATGCCCTGTTGCTGGCGGTCCTCCGGGACCAGGCCTATCCCGGCGGCGATGGCGTCTCGCGGGGCGCGCGGCGTGATCGCCCGCCCGGCCACGCGGACGGCGCCTCCGGCCGCCGGCGTGACGCCGAACAGCGTCCGGAGCAGCGACGTGCGCCCCGCGCCGAGGAGCCCGGCCACGCCGACGATCTCGCCGCCGCGCACCGTGAAGGAGAGCGCTCGCTCGGGGTGCCTCGACGTCCGGAGGCCGGAGACCTCGAGCACCGGCTCGCCGGGCGGGTTCGGCACGTGCGGATAGAACTGCGAGAGATCGCGGCCCACCATCAATCGCACGATGCGCTCGTGGCTCATTTCCTCCCCGCGCGCGAGCTCGCCCGCGTTCTCGCCGTCGCGCAGCACGAGCACGCGATCGCAGAGCGCCCTCACCTCGCCGAGGCGGTGAGAGATGTACACGACGCTGATCCCGCCCGCGCGGAGCTCCCTCACCACCTGGAAGAGCGCCTCGGCCTCGTGCGGGCACAGGCACGACGTGGGCTCATCCATGATGAGCACCCGCGCGTTCGCGGAGAGCGCCTTCGCGATCTCGACAAGGTGCCGCTGCCCGAGCGACAGGCCGCCGACGAGCGCGCGCGGCGAGCACGCGAGGCCGACGCGCGCCATGATCGCCCGCGCCTCCCGCTCCATCCTGCCCTCGTCGATGAAGCCGCCCCGCCGCGGCTCCCGGCCGAGATAGATGTTGGCCGCGACATCGAGGTTGTCCGCCAGGTTGAGCTCCTGGTGGATGAGCGCGATGCCGCGGGAGAGCGCCTCCCTGACGGAGCCGAGCGCGACAGGCCGCCCGTCGAAGAGCATCTCGCCGGCGTCGGGCGCCTCGACGCCGGCGAGGATCTTCATGAGGGTGCTCTTGCCAGCGCCGTTCTCGCCGACGATGCCGAGCACCTCGCCTCGGCCGAGCGCGAGGTGCACGCCGCTGAGCGCGAGCACGCCGGGGAAGCGCTTGGTCAGGCCGCGCGCCTCGAGCAGCGGCGTCGCGTCCGGTTCAGGCGAGGAGGCTGTCATTCGCGTCAGCGCGTCGAGCGTCGCCAGCCCGGGGCGCGCGCCGCGCGGGCGCCGCGCTGCCCGACGCCGGGCTCACTGTTGTTTGCCCGCCTTCTGCTTCAGATCGGCCCAGAACTCGTCCAGGTTGCCCTTGCGGATCTGCCGGGCCGGCAGGGAGATGAACTTGTCCTGGGGCACGACGGAGTTATCCCCCCGCACGAGCGCCGCGAGCACGCGCACCGACTCCTTGCCGTACATGTACGGATTCTGCACCACCGTGCCGACCACCTCGCCGTCCTGGATCGCGCGCAGCGTCGCGTCCTGCTCGTCGAAGCCGACGACCTGGATCGAGCTCATCTTCCCCGCCTGCTTCACCGCCTCGAGCAGGGCGGGCGTGTGGTACGCGTTCAGGCCGATCAGGCCCACGAGGTCCGGGTGCGCCGACATCATGTCTTCGGCGTTGCTCTTCGCCTTGGCGGCGTCGATCTGGTCGGTCAGGGTCGCGACGATGGTGTATTTCGCCCCCTTCAGCTCCTGGTTGAGCGGGTCGTTCCCAGCGCTATTGTCCTGGCGATCGAGCAGCTCGTCGAGCACGCCTTGACGGCGCTTGCGGGCGTTGTCGCCCTCGAGCCGCCCGACCAGGATGGCCACCTTGCCGCCGCCGGGGATCGCCTCCTTCACGAGCTGCCCCGCCATCCGGCCAGCGACGTAGTTGTCGATGCCGATGTACACGATGCGATCGCTCTTCGGAGCGTCCGAGTCCTGCGTGATGAGCTTCGTCTTCGCGGCCGCCTTGTTGAGCAGCGGGACCTGGTTCTCCGCGTCGATCGGGCTGATCGCGATGCCGTCGACGCCGCGGATCAGGAGATCCTCGACCCGGTGCAGCTGGTCGTTCACGTCGCTCGGCATCACGACGCTCACCTCGACGTTGTGCTCCTTCGCGCCGTCGATGACGCCCTTCTCGGCGATAGTCCAGAACGGGGCGACGCCGTTCGTGATGTAGGCGAGCTTCGGCTTGCCCCCCGCCGCCGGCGCGCCGCCGTTGTCGCAGCCCAGGGTCGCGAGCCCCGCCGCCACGCACACCCCGACGATGAACCGACCGATGCTCTTCAACATGCGCTCTCCCCTCCACCCGTCCACCCGGCACGAGCCGCCTCGCGCGACGGGCCCATACGCCTCGTGCCGCCGCACGGGCCACGACACAGCTGGAATCCCCGGTCAACTGGCCAGCTCATGATGCGCGATCCGCTCCAGACGTGTCTACACGATTCGACGCGCAGATCGCCACGCGCCTCTCGCCCCCCTAGCGCCGCGTGCCCAGCGCGCTCATGCCGCCCGATCGGCCGACGGCGTAGGCGATCCCGCCCTGCAGCGTCCCGCGGATCACGATGCGGGACATGTCGATGTCGAGCCGGAGGAGCGCCTGCGCGACCTCGCCGCGGATGCCCGTCAGCACCGCCTGGACCCCGAGCAGCCGGAGGGCGTTCGCCGCCTTGAGCAGGGCGTTCGCCACGCGCTGATCGACCCCCTTGATCCCCGTGACATCGATGATGACGGTGCGGGTGCCGCTCCTCGTCGCGCCGTCGAGCAGGGTCTCGAGCACGTCGTGCGCGCGCTCCTCGTCCAGCGTGCCGATGAGCGGCATGACCATCACGTCGCTCGTGATGGGCACGAGCGGGGTCGACAGCTCGGAGATCTTCGCCCGCTGGAACCGGATCACCTCCTCTTGCAGCTCGGCCCGGGCCGCCTCGGCGCGCTCGCGCTCGCCGAGCTCGTGCAACAGGCGCACGTTGGCGTCCCGGAGCTCGGCGCTCTGTGCGGAGAGGCGCACGTTGGCCAGAGAGAGCTCCTCCGTCCGCTCCTTCACCTCCTGCTCCAGCCGCTCGTTGGCCTCACGGAGCTCGGCGCTCACGGCCGAGAGGTCCGCGTAGAGCAGCGCGTTCTCGACCGCCACCGCCGCCTGCGAGGACAGGAGCCGCAAGAGCTCGATGCGATCGGCGGTGAACGCGTGCTCCGCGAGGTGGTTCTCCAGGTACAGCACCCCGCTCAGCCGGCCCTGGTGCAGGAGCGGCAAGCCCAGGATCGATTTCGGCCGGCGCGCGATCACGTGCGGATCGCCGGCGAGGCGCGGGTCGTCGTCCGCGCGCCCGATCACGAGCGCCTCGCGCGAGCGCGCCACGTAATGCACGACCGAGCGGGCCAGATCGAGGCGCGCCTCCAGGGGCATCGAGAGGCCCAGGCTCACCGTGTCGGGGCCGACCGCGATCATCGCCTCGATCGTCAGCACCTCGCCGCGCGCGAGGATGAGGAACCCCCGGCTCGCCCCGGCGCTCTTGATCACGCTGCGCAAGACCTGCTCGATCACCTTGTCGAGCACGATCGCGCTCGAGATGGCCTGGGCGGTGCTGAGGACCGTGGCGAGATCGAAGCTCTCCCCCGCGACGAGGCCCTGGACCGCGGTGCCGGTCGGCGAGAGCGGAAGAGGCTGGCCCAGGGCCGAGGGGTCGGCCGGCGCGAGCTCCTCGCGCAGCGCCTTGGCCTTCTCGGTCGCCCCCCAGCGCTCGTACAGGTAAACCGCCTTGCGCAGGAAGATGTGCGCGAACTCGACCCTGCCCTGGGCGAGCCAGAACCTGCCGTAAAGCTCGTTGCCGAGCGCCTGGTTGTTGATGTAGTCGGCCTGCCGCGCGGCCTCGATGCCCCGCTCGTACAGGTCCATCGCCTCGGCCCTGCGCCCCTCGACGCGGGCCTGCTCGGCGAGCAGGAGCAGGTGCTTGTGAAGCACGTTGTCCGGCCCGGCGTCGGCCCAGCGCTTCATCCGCCCGAGGAGCCGCAGCAGGTGCGCTTCGTGCTCCCGCCGCCCCGCGCCCTCGGCGCTCTCCCACGCGGCGATCCGCATGAGGCCCGCGTAGAACGTCGCCTCGGGCACCTTGGCGTGCGTCGGCAAGGCGCCCTCGATCACGGCGAGCTTCGGCATCAGATCGGCAAAGCTCGCCCTGTCGCCGAACAGGTAGGCATTCCGGATCTTGGCGTAATACAACCACCCCATGTGGTAGGGCGAGCCGCCGTGCTTCGCCGCGTAGGACGCCTCGTCGAACCCGTCGTCGTCGAAGCTGAACCGGCCCCTCGTCAGCCCTTGCAGGCACCTGAGGGGCTGGATCACGCCCGCGAGGAGGATATCGATGATGTCATGGCTGCGGGCGCGCTGCAGGAACGCGAGGTGCGTCTCGGTGAGCTGCGAGAGCTCCGCGAGGTTCATCCCGTAGGTGAGCCGGTCCGAGCCGCTCTGGCTGATCATGTACCCCATGGCCGTCCAGTCGCCGGCCTGGAGCCCGAGGTCGTAGACCCGGTCGTAATAGGGATCTGCCTTCCGCAGGGGCTGCGTCCAGCTGTGCACGTCCGCGGAGAAGATGTGGTAGGTCTTGGCCCGGAGCACGAGGTTGTCGAGCTGGTCTGCGAGCTCGACGGCCATCTTGCCGAACCGATACGCCGTCTCGTACTCGCCGAGCAACGGCCCGACCACCATGCCGTACGCGACGTATCCGAACGCGGACATATCGCTGTTTCCGTGCTGCAGCGAGAGCGTCACCATCTTCACGATGGCGAGGTTCGCGAGCGTCTGGTCGCTCGAGTTGTAGGCCCCGAAGAACAGGTTCACGAGCAGCTCCAGCGTCACGGGGTGCTCGGGGCTCGTCGTCCTCGGGGCGCGGGCGAGCTCCTCGATGCTGCGCGCGCCGAGGAGGACGGGCACCGCCTGGAGCTCCTGCTCGAGCAGCGCGGCGACCTCCTCCCGGGCCTCGGGGATCGGACAGCCGAGGAGCCGGAGGCCGGCCTTCTGGACCAGGGTCGCCTCGTGATTGCGCCACTGGAGCAGGTACTGGTTCGCCTGGACGAGGAGGACAGCGACCTTGTCCATGGCCGTCCGGGCGCGCGCGAGCGCCGCGGTACAGAGCCGCTCGGCCTCCTCGAAGGCGCCGCACAGCGACTCGACCTCGGCGCGCTCCCTGTGGAGCGCGAGGGCGAGCTCGTAGTGGTCGTCGAAGCCGCCGTGGGGCAGAAACCCGAGCCCCGCGCGCAAATAGCCGGCCGCCGCCTCGTAGGCGGTGGCGGCCTTGGCCCTCCTGCCGGCGGCGAGGTTCAGCTCGGCGGCCGTGGCCTGCTCCGCGGGCGAGGTCACGATGGACGCCGCGATGTTGACGTGGTTGACGATGTCGAAGAGCGCCTCGTCCCGCGCGGCGCCCTCGCAGCTGGCGAGCATGAGCCGCGCGATCCTGAGGTGGATCTCGCGCTTGCGATCCTCGCTCATGAGCGAGTACGCCGCCTGCTGGACGCGGTCGTGCAGGAAGCGGTAGGTGACGCGCCAGTCGACGCCGGTCTGCGCCTCGTCGTCGGTCGCGTGCGCGAGGCGGTAGTCGGCGTCCACGGGCGCGATCAGGCCCTCTTGCAGGATCATCCACAGCGCGGACACGGTCTCGTGCGCCGGCCGCTCGCTGATGACCGCGAGGGTGCGCAGGTCGAACTCGTGCCCGATGCAGGCCGCGAGGCGGAGGACGCGGACGAGCTCGGGCTCGAGCTCCTCGATCTTGCGCGCCATGAAGTCGACGACGTTGTCGGTGACCGTGCGCCGCCGGATGCCGTCGAGATCCCACGTCCAGGCGCCCTTCTCGAAGCGGAGCAGGCCCTCCGCGTGGAGCGAGCCCAGGAACTGCCGCACGAAGAACGGGTTGCTCTGGGTCCGGTCGAACACCACGCGGGCGAGCGGCTCGACGTCTGCGCGGGCGGCGGAGAGCGCGTCCGAGAGCAGCGCGATCACGTCGGCGAGGGCGAGCGGCCTCAGCTTGAGCTCGCGGAGCGGCGCGCCCGCCTTCTCGATCTCGTCGAGCGCGACGCGGAGCGGGTGGGCCGCGTACACCTCGTTGTCGCGGAAGGCGCCGAGGAGGAGCAGGTGGCCGCGCTCTGGATCGGCGGCCAGGACCTGGAGCAGCTTGAGCGAGGCCGGATCGGCCCATTGCAGATCGTCCAGGAAGAGGACGAGGGGGTGCTCGGCGGTCGCGAAGACGCGGACGAACGCCTTGAAGATCGCGTGAAAGCGGCCCTGCGCCTCCGCCGGCGGCAGCTGCTGGACCGGGGGCTGCTGGCCGATGATCCACTCGAGCTCCGGGATGAGGTCGACGAGGAGCTGGCCGGTGCTCCCGACCGCGCGGCCGAGCGCCGCGCTCCAGCGCGCGAGCTGCTCCGGTCGCTCGGTGAGGATGTGCCGGAGGAGCTCCCGGAAGGCGCGCGCGAGCGAGGCGTACGGCGCACCGCGGTTCAGCTGCTCGAACTTGCCTGCGGTGAAGTAGCCGCCTCGCTGGGTGATGGCCCTGTGCATCTCGTTCACCAGGGCCGACTTGCCCATGCCCGAGTACCCCGACACGAGCAGGAGCTCGCCCTCCCCGCCGGCGGCGCGCTCGAAGGCGGCGAGCAGCGCGCGCTCCTCCTCGGCGCGGCCGTAGAGCTTCTGCGGGATGCGCAGCGTATCGGGGATGTCGCGCAGGCCGAGCGCGAAGGGCGCCACGGCGCCCGAGGTCGAGAGCTGGCGGAGGCACGCGTCGAGATCGGCGAAGAGCCCGAAGGCGCTCTGGTACCGGTCCTCCGCGTTCTTCTCGAGGAGCTTCATCACGATCCGGGACACCGCGTCGGGCACGCCCGGGACTCGCTCGGGCGGCGGCACCGGCGTCCGCGCGATGTGGCCATGGATGAGATCGAGCGGGTCGCTGCCGGTGAACGGCAGGACGCCGGTGAGCATCTGATAGAGGGTCACGCCGAACGAGTAGAGGTCGGTGCGGCGGTCGATCACGCGGTTCATCCGGCCGGTCTGCTCCGGCGACATGTACGCGAGCGTCCCCTCGAGCGCCTCGGGGCTTATCGCCTGCTGCGTCTCCTGCGGGAGGAGCGTCGCGATGCCGAAGCCGACGAAATGGACCTCGAGCGTGTCCGGGTCGACGAGGAGGTTGTGCGGCTTGATGTCCTTGTGAATCACCTTGCGGCGGTGGAACTCGTCGAGGACCCGGGCCGCCGAGCGGGCGATCGTCAACGCCGCCTTGAGCTCCAGCCGGCCGGCGCGCAGGATGTCGTGCAGCGTCGTCCTGCTCGGCCGCTCGAGCACGAGCGCGAGGCCGTTCCTGTGCTTCTCGAGCCCGTAGGCCTTGACGACGCCCTCGACGTCGAGCGCGCAGAGCACGTTGTACTCGTGCCGGAGCGCCGCGAGCTCACGCGCGCTCGGGAACTCGCTCTTCAGGACCTTGAAGACAGCAGGCTTGCGCTCGTCACCCCAGGTTCCTTCGAACACCTCGATGCTCGAGTCGACGTAGATCGGCTGGCTCACGGAACAGGTCGCGGAGAGCATCTCACCTCGCCGGGGCGCTCGGCCGGCCCGCCGCCGCTGCTGCTCGCGTCGAGCAGACAGGACGGACGGTGTTCTCGCACAAGCGCACCATGGGCGGATTATGTCTAGATCGCTGCCCCCGAGTCACCACCGAAATCGGAACATCGATTCGTCCGTGGTGATATTTTTCAGTATTTGTGCGCTAATATCCAACTCGGACGGAGTCTGGCGTTCGCGCCCGTCACCGAGCGCGGCGGTGCGGCGCGCTAGCGCGGCGCTTCATGCGATGTGGGCTGGCTCTCGGAGGGCTGGAGGAGGTCGATCACGCGGCGCGCCGGGAGGGCGCGTCACAGGCGCAGGTCATTGCGGCACCTCGACGGTGGGACAACCGAACTCGACCCGGACGCTCTCCGCCCCCATGGACTTCACGTGCTCACACGTGGCGCCCTTGATCACGATGGTGGGCGGGGTCGTCGAATCGTCGTAGTCCCAGCCGTCGTCGCCCGGCTTCGGCAGCACCTCATCGTCGATGAAGACGTTCACCTTCGCGCGGTCCGGCGGCTCGGTCTCCAGCGAGAGCTCGCAGGTCCTCACGAGATCCCTCGTGATGCTGGTCAGTGTATCGCCGAGGCTCGCCGCGTCCACCACCTCGAAATAACGGGGCGAGGTCTCCGACGTGGCCGTGTCGCCCTCGACGGCGAGCTGGTCGAGCACAGCGGCATAGGCCGTCGCGCCGGGGATGCCGACGACGAAGGTCTTGATACCGGCCGCGCGCAGGTCCTTCACCCGCTGCACCGTGCGCACGTCGTCCAGGCACACGTCCGTCAAGCCGGCGACGCAGCAGTTCGGCACGCCCGAAGGGCAGTCCCCATCCATGTTCGTGGTGCAGGTCGCGGCCTCGCAGGTCATGGCCGGATCCTGGTTGCAGTTGGGACCGCCGTCGGTCGCCAGGAGGACGTACTTGTCGCCTTCGAGGGTGCCGCCAGCTCCCACGGTGAGGTACCCGAGGGCGCGCGCGAGGGCGTCCGCGGTCGGCGTCGCGCCGCCGGGGTCAGTGCCATCCAGGAGGGTCTTGATGGCGGGGACGGAGGTCGCGCCCGGCGCCACGGCCACGCTCAGGTCCTCCCCCGCCGGCATGCCGCAGTGCTCGTCGGAGGGAAAGAGCTGAAGTCCGACGGACATCCTGTCCTGGATCACGTCGAGCGCGGTGCCGAGGGCGCCCTTCATCATCGTCCAGCGGTCGCTCCCTTCCCAGTCCTTGGTCATGCTGTCGGAGCGATCGAGCACGATCACGAGGTGAACCTGCCGCGGCTGAGCTTCGACCTGCTGGCCGCCGCAGTCGCCGCCGCCCTCCCCCCCGCCCGAGCTGGCGCCCGGCCCGGACGCGATGAAACCGCCACCGAGGGAGGGCTCCCCGCCCGTTCCACCGGAGTCCGTTCCACCGGCGCCGCCGTTTGCGGAGCTGCCGCTGCCGGAGCCATCGCCGCCCGCGCCCGTTCCGCCATCCGATACCGAACATCCCGACGCGAGCGCCCAGCCCAGGCACCAGAGCGATGTCAGGAACAAGGAGCGGGCGTAGTTCCCGCGGTTCTTGCCGATCATAGCCATTCTCCTCGACACGAGTGAATCGACACGAGTCAACGCGCCAGCGCGCGGCGTCAGCCCGGAGGAATGCGGCAGATGCCGTTGTAACACTGCACGGTTCCGGCGTTGCAGCAGTCGGACGTCGCGTCGCAGAGCTGCCCGTACTCGGCGCATCGCGGCGTGGTGGAGCCGCCCGCCCCGTCCGAGCCACCGCCGCCGCCTGCGCCGCCTGCGCCGCCCGTTCCGCCGGTCGCGCTCGAGCTCCCGGTCGCGCTCGAGCTCCCGGTCGCGCCTGTCGGGGAGTCTGTCGTGCACGTGCCCGACAGGGAGCCCGGCTCGTACTCGCACGTCGTTCCGACGCAGCAGTCGCCGTTGTTCGTGCAGGGTCCGCCTGCCGTGACACACTGGGGCGTCGTCTCTCCGGGCGTGTCATAACACTGGAGCTTCCCAGCACCGCTGTTCCACACGCAGGGAGCGCCGTCGCAGCAATCGTCGGCGGAGGCGCAGTCCTCGCCTGACTGGCGGCAGGCCGTGAGCGCGTTGCACCGAGGCACGCCGAGGGCGTCGAGGCGGCAGTTGCTGGCGTTCCCCAGGTAGTTGCAGCAGTTGTTGGGGGCGCTGGTGGACGTATCCGCGCAATAGCTGTCCTTGAAGTGACAGACGCCGCCCTGGGGCGTGCAGCCGTTCGGGTTGCGGCAGCGGCCGATCTCCCCGTCCGGATCCCCCGACTTATCGCAGACGACATTGCCCGCGCCCGGCAGATCGGCGGTGGGATCGCCGCCGCAGCAGTCCTCGTTGCGCTGGCACAGGGCGCCGTTCACGCGGCAGCCGCTCGGCGGCTGGCAGACAGCGATCCCGGTGGGCCCGTACGGCGCGCAGACGCGGCTGCAGCAGAAGCCGCAGCTGTCGCAGACCGCGCCGTCGATGCCGCCGCTGTTGCAGCGGCTCGACGTCGCCGGCTCCGCGCCGCAGTAGCCCGCGGGGTCGGATGCGTTCCGCTTCACGCACACGCCGGTACAGCAGTCGCTGTCGCCGGTGCAGACGTCGTTGCGCTGAACGCAGAACGAGGAGTAGAGGACGCAGCGGTTGTCTCGCCCGCAGAGCTGGGAGCAACACTGGCTGTCCTCGGTGCACGGGTTGCCGCCCGTCTGGCATGCGGTGGCGCCGTTGACGTCGCTGCACGTCCCGCCGGCGCACATGCCGCTGCAGCACGCGGCGCCGCCTGCCGTGCAGCCGGATCCGTCGGGGAGGCAGGCGGTCGCGCTGCACCTGCCCGAAGCGCAGTTGAGGCTACAGCACTCCGAGGATTCCTCGCAAGCGGCGCCTGTCCCGAGGCAGACGCTGAGCGGCGACGCGCAGGTGCTCGTCGCGCTGTCGCAGATGCCGGAACAGCAATCTCCGGAGCCCGCGCACGTGGACCCGTAAGGCGCGCAGGTCGGCACCTCGACCCCCGTGTCAGGACCGCCCGCGCCGCCGACGCCGTCCGTACCGCCGGCGCCCGTACCGCTGGCGAGCGCGCCGCCCGCGCCGCCCGCACCCGCGCCACCAACACCTGTGCCCGCGCCCGCGCCGCCTTCTCCAGAGCTGGCCGTCGCGCTTGCGCCGCCCGTTCCGGTCGTCTCGCCACCGCCCGTTCCAGTCGTCCCGCCGCCGCCAGCGTTGGCCCCTCCAGAGCCACCAGCCGAGGAGCTGCCCCCGGCCGCGCCGCTGGAGGGCCCTGACGTGGTGGCGACACCACCTTCGCCTCCCGAGCCGGTGCCCTCGGACGAGCCGCAGGCGCCAGAGAGCCATACGATGCCGACAGCCGCGAAGATTCGAGATACGCGCATACACTTTCCTCGCTTGATCGCTTGCCGCAACCGACGCAGTCGGAGAAAGGATACATTCGCGCAACTCCAGCTTGTCCGTATGGCTTTTGTTTCAGGGCATGCCCCTCTCCCTCCATTTTTGTCGGAGGTGGTGAGCCTCGTAAGCGCTGCGCGCACCTGTGCGCGCAGCGCAGAGCTCGCGTTCGCCTGGCCGTGATGAGCTCTGCCCAGAACGGTCAGCGAGACCGCAATCCGCGCTTTGGTGAGGTTCGTCGCAAAGAGCCCTCGACGGAGGAAGCGACGTTGTACGCTGTACGGTCTTTGAGAGGAGAGGACATGCAGGCTGTTTGGAGAGGCACGTTCATGGGGGCAGCCCGGCGACGGCCGTCCGCTCCCTTCTCCCCCGCTCTACGCTGATGTCCTCGTCCCCTTCCAGAGCGCGCTCCAGAACCGCCCCGTCTTCACGGCGCCTTCCGGGACGGACTCTCGGACGCTCTCCTCGGTGGGCTTCTCCTTGTGGGCCTGGCCCTCGAGGAAGGTGATCAGCCGCTCTCGGAGAGGATAGTACATCGGGTCCTCCAGCACCTCCTGACGGTCCCGCGGGTGCGGGAACGGGACCTCCAGGATCTCGCCGACCCGCGCCCCCGGGCCGTTCGTCATCATCGCGATGCGGTCCGACAGGAACAGGGCCTCGTCGACGTCGTGCGTGACCATCAGCGCCGTCTTCTGGTCCTCTGCCCACAGGTTCATGAGCACCTCCTGGAGCTCGAACCGGGTGAGCGAGTCGAGCATGCCGAAGGGCTCGTCCAGGAGGAGCATCTTGGGCGACAGGGCGAAGGCGCGCGCCAGCCCGACCCGCTGCTGCATCCCCGACGACAGCTCGCGCGGCTTCTTGTGCATGGACTCCTCGAGCCCCACGAGCTCGAGGTAGTGCGTCGCGATCTCGATGCAGTCCTTCCTGCTCTTCTGCCGGTGGACCTGCTCGACCCCGAGCAGGACGTTCTCGAGCGCCGTCATCCAGTGCAGGAGGCACGGTGACTGGAACACGACCCCGCGGTCCGGGCCAGGACCGTGGATCTGCCTGCCCGCGAGGACGATACCGCCGCTCGTGATCTCGGAGAGGCCCGCGACCATCGACAGCACGGTGGACTTCCCGCACCCGGAGTGGCCGATGAGGGACAGGAACTCTCCCTTCCTCAGGTTCAGATCGAAGCTCCGGACGACGACCGAGGGGCCCTTCGGCGAGGGAAAGGTCTTCGTGACATTCCAGATCTCGAGGTACTTCTTCATGCGACCGCCTCCGCGCTCCGCGCTGCATCGGGCGCGCTCTCGCCCGCCTTGGGCCCGGCGCCCGGGCCGAGCAGGTAGCTGATCACCGCGCCGCGGATCTCCTTGAAGCGCGGGTCGTGGTTGAGGGCCTTGCGATCCCGAGGGCGCTCGAGATCGACGGTGATCCCTGGCCCCAGCGTGGCCCGAGGGCCCTTGCTGAGCGGGAGGATCCGGTCGGCGAGGAGGATGCCCTCGTCGACGTCGTTCGTGATGAGGAGCACGGTCTTCCGGGTGGCGCGCCAGATCCGCGCGAGCTCGTCCTGGAGCGTCGCGCGCGTGAGCGCGTCCAGCGCGCCGAACGGCTCGTCCATCAAGAGGACCTCCGGATCCATGGCGAGCGCCCGCGCCACCGAGACCCGCTGGCGCATGCCGCCGGAGAGCTGCGCCGGCTTCTTCTCGCGGGCCTCGGTGAGCTTCACCATGGCGATGTAGCGCTCGGTGTGCTCCCGCTTCTTCTCCGTGGACCAGGAGCCGAAGATCTGGTCCACGGCCAGGTAGACGTTCTCGTAGACCGTGAGCCAGGGCAGGAGAGAATAGTTCTGGAAGATGACGCCGCGGTCGGGGCCCGGACCCAGGACGACCTTCCCGTTCAGCTTGACCTCCCCGGTGTCCGGCCTGAGGAGCCCGGCGATGAGGGACATGAGCGTCGTCTTGCCGGCGCCAGAATAGCCGACGACGGCGACGAACTCGCCCTTCTCGATCTCCAGGTGGATGTCCCTGAGCACCTCGGTGCGGGTGGCCCCGCCACCATAGCTCTTCCCGACGTTGCAGAGCTCGACCAGCGGCATGGACGTCACGCTCCCGCCAGCTTGAGCCGGCGCTCGACGAGGCTCATCAGGGCGTCCAGGAGGAAGCCGACGACGCCGATGGTGATGATGCACAGGATGATGTGCTCGTAGATGAGGCTGTTGTACTCCTGCCAGAGGAAGCCGCCGACCCCGGGCGAGCCGGTCAGCATCTCCACGGCGACGATGACCAGCCAGGCGATGCCCAGGCTGAGCCGGAAGCCCGTGAACATGTAGGGGAGCGCCGCGGGGAGCTGCACCTTGAACAGCGTCTTCATGCGCGACAGCCGGAGCACCCGGGCGACGTTCATGTAGTCCTGCGGGATCGATCGCACCCCGAGCGCGGTGTTCAGGACCGTCGGCCACATCGAGCACATCGCGATGGTGAAGACGCCGGCGGGGTCGGGCTTCTGGAAGAGCACGAGGCCGAGCGGGAGCCACGCGAGCGGCGAGACCGGGCGGAGGATCTGGATGATGGGATCGAAGCTCGACCTGAACAGCCTCGACGCGCCCAGGAAGAAGCCGATAGGTGTCCCGAGGAGGATCGCCAGCGTGTAGCCCTTGGCGACCCGCTGGAGCGAGTACCAGGTGAAGCGGAGGATGCCCTGGTCGAGCTCTCCCCGCTTCTCGAACGGCTCGAAGATGTAAGGCCTGCTCACCTCCCATGTCTTGAGCGGAGAGGGCAACGCCTGGGTCCACAGGCTGCTCGCGGCGGCCCACAGCCCGATCACGCACGCCACCCCGAAGAGGGGCAGGATCATGTGGTCGACTCGAATCCTCGGAGAGATCGCCTTCGCCTCGCTCATGCAGCACTCCTCTTCTACTTCCGATTCCGCTTCCGCTTCCGCCGCCGCGCCTCCCGCCGGCGCGGCGATGGCGATGTGGGTTCATCCCTTCAGGGCGTGGACCGGGAACGACGTCGCGTACTTCTCCGGGTCCTTCGGATCGAACGTCACGCCGTCGAACAGCGTCTCGGGCGCGTCGCTCCAGCCGCCGTGCGCGACCCCGAGCTCCTTCATCGCCTCCTCGTAGAGATCGGGGCGCATGACCTGCTTGACGACGCCCTCGTAGTCCGGCTTCCCCTCCACCATGCCCCACCGGCGGAACTGGCTGATCCACCAGAGCGCGTACTTCGGCTGCGGGTAGTTGCAGCCCCGCTCGCTGAAGATCATGTAGTCCTTGTCCTCTTTCGTGCGCCCGTCGCCGTAGTCGTAGCGCCCCTGCAGCCGGCCGAGGATGAGCTCCGGCGGACAGTTGATGTACGTGGGCCTCGACACGACGTCCGCCTGCTCGGGGCGGTTGTCGAGCTTGTCCAGCCAGACGCTCGCCTCGTGGAGCGCCTTGATCACCGCCTTCACCGTCTTCGGGTTCTTGTCGGCGAACTCGGCGGTGAACGCGCACACCTTCTCGGGGTGGTCCCTCCAGAGCTCCTGCGTGGTGACGGCCGTGTAGCCGATCTGGTCGGCGATCGCCCTGGCGTTCCACGGCTCGCCGACGCAGAAGCCGTCCATCTTGCCCACCTTCATGTTGGCGACCATCTGGGCGGGCGGGATGGTCACGAGCGCGACGTCCTTGTCCGGGTGGACGCCGCCCGCGCCCAGGTAATAACGGGTCCACATGGCGTGCGTTCCAGGCGGGAACGTCATCGCGAAGGTCATGGGCGCCCCCTTCTCCTTCGCCTCCTCGACGAACGGCTTGAGCGCCCTGGGATCTCCGGCCACCTTGCCCCGGAGGTCGCTCTTCATCGTGATCGCCTGGCCGTTGCGGTTGAGCAGCCACGGGATGACCATGGGCATCTTCGGCGATCCGAGGAGCCCCATCGTCGAGGCGAGGGGCATGCCGAAGAGCATGTGCGTCGCCTGGAGATCCCCGTTCGTGAGCGAGTCGCGGATCGCGGCCCAGCTCGCGCCCTTCACGATGGTCGCGTTGATGCCGTACTTCTTGAAGAACCCCTTCTCGTGGGCGATCACGAGAGGAGAGCAGTCGGTCAGCGCGATGATGCCGAAGCGCAGATCGGACACCTCGGGCCTGGCGGCGTCCGGGATGAGGGGCGCGGCGTTCGCCGCGGGCTTCGCCGACGCTTCGGACCGCGATTCGCAAGCGGGGAGGAGCGCGGCTCCCCCGAGCGCGAGCGCACCGCCGAGGAAACGCCGGCGGTGGAGGGGCGTGGCGCTCGGGGCCTCACTCGCAGGTTCTCGTCTCTTCATTCCAAAGATCCTTTGCTGGGATGACCGTGGAGCCTCGGGCGCATGGAGATGGACACGCCCGCCGGTCGGGGCAGACTGGACGGGCTGCGCTCCGGGGCGCCGTCCGTGAAATCGCCTGTTCGTTCGAGGATGAGCTAGGCCAGCTCCGCGGCGAGATCGGCAGGGTGAGCTCGCTCTCGCCGCGGGTGTGCGCCCTGGATGGCCTCAGCCATACACGGGCCCAGGATTTGCCAAGGACGATGCATGGGCGCCTGTTTCTATGAAGTTTCTGTAGGATATTTTTCTTCATTCACTTCACGTTCGTTGCGTTCGTCATGTTCGTTGCGTTCGTCATGTCGGTCATGTTCGTTGCGTTCGCCACGCCGCCTTCGTCTTCAGTTTCAATGACTGCGGGGCAGCGGCGCGCCCGAGCGAGCGGTCGGGGAGCGTCGCGAACGGACCGGTTGCTTGCCAGGCCTGGGGTGAGGCTGTAGCGTCCGCGCGGCGCAGGAGGAGCGCCACGCCGATCCGGCGGGTGTGATGCGGCAGGCAGCAGGTCATGGGAGCGACGATCACGAGCGGGTCCGCGACGTGGGTGGGGGCGGCGGCGTGCCTTCTGGCGTGCCGGTGTACGTCCCTCGCCGGGCTCGATGGGCCGTATCACCTGGAGGCGGGCGGGGGCGCCGGCGGTGGGGGTGGGGGTGGCGGTGGCGCCGGCGGGCAAGACTGCGCCGAGGAGGCGAGCGAAGGGTGCGTCTATGACCGGTGCGGCGCCGTCCCCGAGAGCGCCCCGAGCGGCGTCTACGCGCTCGATCCCGACGGGCCCGGCCCAGAGGAGCAGGCCGAGGTCTACTGCGGTGAGCCTGTGGACGGCGATCGCTGGGCGCTCGTCTACAACAGCGTCGGGTCAGCGGACGGCGCGACGCTCCCGTTCTGGAAGATCCTGTATGCCGATCGGCTCGCCACCAAGGGGACGCCGTCGCTCGGCGACAACCTTTACCAGCCGTCGCTGTACATCGCCGGCCGGGAATACCGCGACGAGATCGAGGACATCGCAGGGACCGTCGCCGAGGTGATGCGGGCGACCGCCGAGGGCATCGACACCGGGGACATGCACCTCCTCACGCCGATACGGGTCGGCGGGGATGAGCACCTCTTTTCGTGGCAATTCGCCACGGGGTGGTCGTCGCCGGATTTCGACGCAGACACCAAGGACGACGGCAATTGCGCGGGCGCCTATGCGGGCGTCACACAGCACTACGGGCACTGCTTCGTCTACAACCTCGGCGCGGACGACGATGAGCCGATCGAGGACGAGGGCTGGGGCCCGCACATGAGCACTCCGGACGCGACGTCGTACGGGCTCTCCGACGACGGGAGCGGGTATACGCGCTTGCAGCGGATCTCCCGCTGGACCCGCTGGTGATCGCGCCCCGCCCGGACCAGATCGCTCGCCGCTGGGCCGGGCCGGGGCGTCGCCAACCCCCGCCGCTCGGCGCCCCCGAGGGCCATCGCGCGGCTGACACCCGGGCTGCCGCGGTGGCAGACTTCGACGACGCATGAGCGACCGTTCGACCCCCGTTGACGTGCCGCCTCGCTTTCGCGTGATCACCGATCCGCGGGGCGAGGAGGTCGACGACCGCACCATCGTCCTCGGCCCGAGCCACGCGTTCGGCGACGGCCGGCACGAGAGCACGCGGATGTGCCTCCAGGCGCTCGCGTCGTTCGCGCCACGCAGCGGCTTTCGCCTCTTCGACGTGGGGAGCGGGACGGGGATCCTCTCGATCGGCGCCGCGAAGCTCGGCGGCGAGGCGATCGGCGTCGACATCGACGCCGCCGCGAACGCGATCGCGGCGGACAACGCGCGGCGGAGCGCGGTGGAAGCGCGCGTGAGCTTCTCGGCGACGTGGCCGGACGGGAGGTTCGACATCGTCGTGGCCAACATCCTTCGGGACGTCCTCACGGCGCTCGCCCCTCGGATCGTGGCGCGCCTGGCTCCCCGCGGGACGTTGATCCTCTCGGGGCTCGTGTCCACCGACGTTCCGGAGATCGTGGCGCGTTATGCGCC
This sequence comes from Sorangium sp. So ce1504, assembly GCF_051521635.1. Classification (NCBI taxonomy): domain Bacteria; kingdom Pseudomonadati; phylum Myxococcota; order Polyangiales; family Polyangiaceae; genus Sorangium; species Sorangium sp. So ce1504. The sequence goes on from NZ_CP150365.1 coordinate 5,955,239, forward strand.
GCTCCTGGCCGACCGTCGACCGGAGATCTTCGAGCGGGGCGCGTGGCGCGCGCTCGTGTGGCGCGACGCCGAGCCGCGCGCCGATGGCCGAGCCGCGACATGATCTCGGCGCGGCGGGCTCACCCGGACGACCGCATGACTCCATGACCGGAACCGGAGGAGGAGCATGAGGGAGCAGCGCCGTCGCGCCCTCCCGCAGCGCGGCCGTTGACCCGGGGCGCGAGGGCGCGCGAACATCCGGCGACCCCTTGCCGACCCTCCCCGCGACACGCCACCTCGCCGCGCTCCTCGCGCTCGCCGCGAGCGCCTGCTCCCGCGGCCCTGCGCCCGGCGCGGACGCGGGGCCTGGCCCGGCCGGCAGCGCGAGCTCCTCGGCCAGCGGCGCGGGCGCTCCGGCCGCTCCCCTGCCTCCGTCCACGGCCACGCCGCTGCGCGCGCCGGTCCGCGAGGGCGGCGCTCTGTCCCGCGCCGCGCGCGGGGACGCGCTCTATGTGGCCGACGAGGACCACGGCGTCGTGCGCGTCGTGCCGCTGCCGCTCGACCCCGCCCGGCCCGGCGCAGGCGTCCCCGCGCCAGGCAGGCCCGCGCAGGTGCTCGCGCTCGGCGGGCGCGGCGAGCACGACGCACGCGTGCTCGCCACCGTCCGCGACCCGGGGCTGCTGCTGATCTTCCGGCCGGATCCTGCGGCCGGCCTCGTCGAGGTGGGCCGCGTGCCGCTGCCCGCCGACGCGTGGGGCATCGCGGTCACGCCCGACGAGAAGACCGCGATCGTGACCTCGGCGTGGACCCACAAGGTCTCGGCCGTCGACCTCGAGGCCAGGCAGACGCGGTGGACCGTCGACGTGGCGCGCGAGCCGCGGGGCGTGGCGGTGCTGCCCGACGGCAGCGCCGCGTACGTGAGCCACCTCGTCGGCGCCGATCTCACGAGGATCGACGATCTCGGCGGGGCGCCGAAGGTCCGGCGCGTCGCCCTGCCCGCCTCGCCGCTGCGCGCGCCGTCGGGCGAGCGGCTCGCCGCGTCGCTGGGTTATGCGCTCTCGCTCTCCGAGGACGGGCGGCGCCTGTTCGCGGCGCGGCACGCGCTCGGCGCCATGGGCCACGCCGCGTGGTTCGGCGCCGCGACCGTGGACGTGCTGATCACCGGCCGGGACGAGCCGCTCGCCCCGCCGCACCACGGCAACCTGCCGGTGCTCCGGTCGGCGTTCGCGGAGCAGGTGATCACCCCGGAGAGCGTGATCACCCTGCCCGGCGCGGGCGTCACGCCCGTCACCCAGCCGCGCGCCATGGCGTACCGCAAGCGCGCGCGCACGCTGCTCGTCGCGGGCGAGGGCGACGATCTCGTGCTCGAGGTGGACGCGACCGCGGTGGATCCGACGCTCGCGATCGTAAGGAGCTACCCGGTCGGCGGCCGCTACGATCCGCACATCCGCGTGGCCGGCACGTGCGGCGCGCCGACCGGCCTCGCGCTCTCCGCGGACGAGGCGACGGCGTGGATCTTCTGCCGATCGACCGGCGACGTGGCGGCGATCCGGCTGCACGACGCGGCGGCGGGCTCGACCGTCGCGCCCGTGGGAGCGGCGGGCCTGGCGGGCTCGGCCAGCCCCGCGCCGGCGCCAGCCGCCGCGGGCGCGGCGGAAGGGCCGTCGGCGCTCGTGCACCTCGCCGATGATCCGCTCGGGCCGGAGGTCGCGAAGGGCCGCCGGCTCTTCTACAACGCGCTCGACGCCACCGTGAGCGGCAACCTCGGCTGCGCGGGATGCCACCCCGACGGGCGCGACGACGGGTACGTCTGGCGCGAGGCCACCTTCAGCACGGCCGACGGCGAGCACGCGAACTTCGTCGGGCGGCCGGAGAACATCCCCGAGGTCGCCAAGAAGCGAGGGGTTCCGCGGCGCACCCCGATGCTCGCCGGCAACGTGGGCGCGGCCGGGCCGTACGGCTGGCACGGCGAGAGCGAGGACCTCGTGAGCAGGCTCCGGACGGGCATGCGGCTGCACCGCTGGGGCGGGCTGCCGATCGACCATACGCCGACCAGCCTCGCGGCGCGGGCGACCTATCTCGCGATGTTCCTCCGCCGGGGCCTCGTCACGCCGCCAAGCGCCGAAAGGGCGCCGGACGAGCGCGTGAAGCGCGGCCGGGAGATCTTCCACAGCGACGAGGCGAAGTGCTCCCGCTGCCACGTCCCCACGAGCGATTACACCGATCGCACGGCGTACCCGATGCCGAAGCGACCGCCGCCGCCGGGCTACGACGATGATCCGCGCCCCGAGTACAAGACGCCGTCGCTGCGCTTCGTCGGAGGCCGGCCGCCCTACCTTCACGACGGGCGCGCCGGCACGCTGGCAGAGCTCATCGAGCAGAACGCCGACTGGATGGGCAAGACCAGCCACCTGTCGCCCGAGGACAGGGCGGCGCTCGTGGCGTTCCTGGAGACGTTATGAGGCCGCGCTCGGTGCTGCTCGCCTTGATGGGCGCTGGCGTGGCCTCCGTCCTGGCCGCGGCGTCCGGCGCGCCCGGAGCGCAGCCAGACGGCGCGCCCAAGGCCGCGGCCAGCGCCGCGACCGACGCCAGCGCCGCGAAGGCCGCGGCGGGCGCCACGGCCGACGCCAGCGCGAGGAACGCCGGCGCGACCGACGCCGGCGCGACCGATGCCGGCGACGAGCTGCCCCTCGACGCCGCGCCCTTCCCGCCCGAGCCGTCCAGGCAGCCCACAGCCGCCGAGTGGAAGGCGGCGCCCCGCGTCCGCCTCTCCCGCGCCGGCCCCGCGGCCGCGGGCTGCCGCGCGTACAGGGCGAGGGAGTGGCTGCGCATCCGCTGCCCGGAGCTCACCGTCTCGGCCATCTCGCTGCTCGGCGGGAAGTCCGAGGGCGTGGCCTTCTGGATCGATCCGCCCCGCGGCGGCAGCGAGCTCCCGCGCGGGGGCGAGGTGATGTTCCCGATCCGCCGCGGCGATCGGCGGGTGATCCAGATCCTGACGTTCGGCCCGGGCTACGACGGGCCGTTCACCTTGTTGCCCGCGATCGTCATCCAGGAGCAATGGCTGGAAGACGAGCCGGCGCCGACCGTGACCGCCTCCTGAGAGACCATGCGATCCCCCACCACGCCTCGCGCCATCTCCTCGCTGTTCCTCCTTGCCGCTGCGAGCGGCGTCCTAATCGTCGCGTGCGGCGCCGCCCCCGCGGCTCCCGGCGGCCTGCCTGCCGATCAGGCGCCCGCCGCGCAGCCCACGGCCACGAGCCCCGCCTCGACTGCCGGGGCGGCGCTCGCCCCGGCGCCGCCCCAGCCCGACCCGGCGGTGGCCTCGGCGCCCGGGAGCGCCGGGCAGGCCGGCGCCAAGCCGACCGCCGCGCCCGCCGAGGCGGCGAAGCCATCGGACGGCTGCCCCGACGGCATGGCCCGGGTCCCGGGCGGCAGCTTCGTGATGGGCCCGCTCAAGGTGAAGGCCACGGTGGGTGACCTCTGCGTCGACAGGACCGAGGTCACCGCGGAGGCCTTCGCGGCGTGCGTCAAGGATGGCAAGTGCACGGATACATTGGCCAATTGCGCCAAGGAGGCGTCGACCTACGGCGTGGCCGGCAAGGAGAAGCAGCCGATGGTCTGCGTCGACTTCTCGCAGGCCCAGGCCTACTGCGCGGCGCAGGGCAAGCGGTTGCCGCGCGACGACGAGTGGGAGTGGGCGGCCCGCGGCGGCGAGGAGGCGCGGCCGTATCCGTGGGGCGAGGAGGCCCCGAAGGATCAGCTCTGCTGGTCCGGCGGCGGCGCCGCGCGCAAGACCGCGTGCGACGTGGGGAGCTTCCCGGCCGGCGCGACCCCGCAGGGCATCCAGGACCTGGCGGGCAACGTCTTCGAGTGGACGACCAGCGCCAACGACGGCAAGGGCAAGATGCGCATCGCCCGCGGCGGCAGCTGGCGCGACGGCATCGCGCCGCTCGTCAGGACCGCGCGGCCGGGCGGCTTCGAGGCGACGTACCGCTGCGGGTTCCTCGGCATCCGCTGCGTCGTCGAGCCGGCGGCCCAGGCGACGAAGTAGGCGACGCCGCGTCAGCCGAGCGCCAGACGGCCATCGGCTGGGAATGCCATCCCTGACACCGGACGCGTCACTCAGCGGTTGCAGAGGTTGCAGCGGTCGCGCCCCGTTTTGCCAGTTCCTGGCACGGTGCGGCGGCGGCGTCACAGGCGCCCAGCGCGTCTTCGGCGTCGACGGTGATGACTTGATGGTCCGCTGCGCTGCACCCGCACTGCCACCCCAATGCCGGATCTTCCTGCTTACAGCTGATGTTCAACGACGTGTGCAACACGACATCCAGCCCTCCCAAGCTGGACGGCTGTTGGCAATCGAGCTCGGAATAGCAGACGCCACGGCTCGCAGTTCGGTGAACCCGGCTGCAGGTGGCATCGCGAAGCACCGTCTCGGGATGAAGCGACTTGCATGGCTCTGCCAGGTTCGTGCAGATCTCCGAGCCGGACGCATTGCTGGGAATGTCGAAATACACGTCGCTCCAGTCGTCCCAACACCTGCATCCCCACGCGCTGTCCCCGGTGCCTGCGCCGCAGTTGATGATATAACCAGCCGCCGCAGTTTGCGTGACACCGCCCCCGAGGTCCGCCGAGTAGATGCAGGACGTATCGACGACGCAGGGATCCCAAGGCAGCGAAAAGATGGGCGCATGGTGGGATCTAGAGAATACAAGAGCGATCCGGGAGTCAAGTTCGTCGTAGCGGCCGTCCACCGTACAGCCACGTTACACACGTTGGTTAATCTAGAAATCCCTTACACGATCGACCTTCCTCCTGAAAAGTGGCGCCGTATCAGAAAGAATCATCCCTACATCGACGATGAGGCAGCCCTGAGATCAAGGGCTTGAGCGCTCTCTTTGCGCAGCTGGTCGGCTTCAGCTCGGCAGCGGCGGCGCTCGGCGTCGTCAGTGCACGTCGTCTCGGCATGGACGTCTCCCTTGGCCCTGGTGGGGCGTCGTTCCGCTTGCGTCTGAGCGCCTCGTCGCATCCGCAGGAGCGAGCCGTGGCTCGATCGACGATCCGCATTCAAATGCCTCGAATTCTGCTGCCAGCGCGCCCCACGCGAGCGCTGCTGGCAGCTCGATGCGCTGAGGGTCTGACGCAGCGCGCGGCCGTCACCCGCGATCGTCGGCCGCCATGGAGCGCAGGACGCGCTCGGAGGCTTCGGCGTGCTCGAGCAGCAGCGCCGCAAAACCGCGCTGAAGCTCGATCTTGCGGCGCATCCACGCCTCGAAGGCGCCGTGGTCGAAGCGCGCGAGGTCGTGGGGGGCGGCGGGCAAATCGCCCGCAGCCCGCATGGTCTCCGCGGCGCGGCCCGCCGCCTCGCCGATCTCGCGGTAGCCGGCGGCCACCCGGCGCATCGCGTCGTTTTCGAGGCGGGCCTCGGGCGTGGCGCTGCCCACCCAGCGCGCGTGGGCTTCCAGGTTGTCGGCCACGTGTCGGAACAGCTCCGCCAGCCGCTCGGGAACCACCGCGTTGTTCGCCAGATCGCGTCCACAGGGCTCGTCCATCGGTACCTCCTGTCCATTCGCCCCAACGCGCGAGGCGTCGGGTCGTGACCGCAGGCCGCAGTCCAGGAGCGAGAAGTCCAAACGCTATCTGAAATTCAGGCTCCTCGTAGCGGCCGCGCGCTCCCGGCGCGGAAGCGCAAGAACGCGACCGCCTGAGCGCGAGCGGCCAACGAAGCCGAGCGCGCGACGGTCCTCGAGAGGATCGCCGGCGCCGGACCTCGGCCGATCAGATGCTGCACTCCACGAAGCCCTGCGTGTTCGTGGAGACGTTCATCTCCCACCTGGACTGGGTGGCGTCGTACTGGACGACCACGCCGGTGGAGACGCCGCCGCGGAGAATGCCGCCGATCCCCTTGAGCCAGCACGTCTTGCCGTCCACCGCGGGGCCGAGGTTCACCGACCCTGCCTGGATGCCGTGGTAAGCCTCGCCGAGGTAGTCCGTCACCTGTACGCAGCTCGCGTAGCCGGCGACCTTCCCCTGCCCGTGGAGGTACCAAGAGCCGCCGTCTTTCTCCACGCCGATGTAGTCCGACGCGCTGGCGAAGTTGTCGCCGCCCTCGTAGTTGATGACCTGCGTCAGGAAGCAGCGTCGGTTGTTGCTGGTGGACGCGAGGTACACCCTGGGGCTGGTCGTGGTATAGCTGTTGTTGGAGTAACCGACTTGCGTGATCATGGTGCCGGGGTTGGCGAGCCCACCGTAGGCACGAACCGACACACCCGAGTCGGCGTGCGCGAACACGCGCGCCGTGCCGAGCCAGCTGTACATCGCGACGTTGCCACCGTCCCGGAGGTTGCCGGTCACGCCCATGATGTAGGCCGCGTTCCCGCTCCAGGTGCCGAGGTTCTGGAAGGCGTTGCCCGACGTCGCGGTGGCGCTGCTGTACCCGAACGCGGCAAACGCCTGCTCGGCGGTGCCGATCGCCTCGTCCTCGCCCCCGTCGACGTCGCCGTTGCCCTGATCCGGGCTCTCGACCTCGACGTTGCACCCCAGGAGGGCGACGACCGAAGCGACCGACAGCACGCGAAGACAAGCGCGAGCTAGTTGCATGTGCATAGGATGTTCCCCTTTTCGAACGCAGCGGGCCGAGGCGGCGCGCTGCGACGGCAATGCTACGCTGACCCGACCCGGTGACAACGGACACGGGGCTTACGGCTCGCGCGGGGCGGCGTTTTCGAGAAGAGCGCCGAGGACCAGACGACGTTTGCCGTGCGCAGCGAGAGGGGCAAGCGGCAAGCGGCTGGGGCCGTACATCGCGGAGACCGACGGACAAGCTCTCATGGAGCGCCTCACGACGATCCCTGACGACAGATACGCGGCGCTGGAAGAGGAAAAGCTGCCTCGGTCACGGGAAGGTTCGCTGGCCGAACGACTGTGGAGGCGCGCCGGCCACGTCATGTCAGCGATCGCAACCTGCGCCGACCGGCTCGAAGGTGATGCGATCGAAGATGGAGACGTAGTCGGGGGACGGCACGCCCGTGTAGGCGATCATGCCGACCTGAAGCGTCGCCGGCAGATCGGCGCGGGTGATGGGCGCGACCGACGTCGGCCACCCCGTGTCGCCCGGGTGGCGATAGTAGATCGTGAAGGTCGCGCCCGTCCGGCAGAGCCGCAGCTCGGCGTCGGCGGTGAAGGCCGTCTCGCCGTACGTGCTCTTGCTGTTGGTGGTGCTCTTGTGCTCGACGGCGAGCTGGTTCATCTCGGCGTATCCGACCACGCCCAGCACGTAGTTCTCGGAGCTCCCGCTCGGATTCCGGCCCATGAGGCCGCCGACGTCGGCGAACTGGTTCGGCGTCTGGTCGCGGTTCGACGCCCGCCGGGCGTGGACGGTGGCGGTGACCTTGAAGTCGCCGGTCACGAGCTTGTAGACAAGCACGCCCTGGCTCGCCTGGTACCACAGCGCCCCGCCGTGCGGCGTGAGCGAGAGCGCGCCGCCGCCCACCACCACGTCCGCGAGGTCGGGCCGCAGCACGGTCCAGTCCGGCGAGAGCGCGCTGCCTTCGAACTCGTCGCCGGCCGGGAACGCGCCGCCCGTGCCACCGGTCGGCGCCGCGCCCGCCGTGCCGGCGCCGCCAGCTCCCGCTGCGCCGCCCGCGCCGCTGACGGGACGTTCTTTATCTGCGATCGACCACCTCCGGGCGAAGGCAATGCGCGCCAGGACGCTGTTGACCGCGGTCGGCCTGAGGCGCAGGGCCTACGTCGCGGCGGTGGCGCGTGCGCTACGGTCATGCTGATGTTGCCGTCGAGCGTTCGGGCGATCGACACGGATTCACAACGGAGGCATTGGATGAACAGCACTCGATGGGTGTTTTTTCAGAACGGCGGATCGCGCGGACGCGGTGCTGCGCTGCTCCCCGCAGCATGCCTCGCGGCATGCTCCTCGGTCGTCATTCCGGATCAGCGCAGCGGAGGCACAGGCGGCGACGGCGGCGCGACCAGCACCGGAGGCGCGGAGACGGCCACAGGCACCGGAGGCGCGGAGACGACCACAGGCACCGGAGGCGCGGGAACGACCACGGGCACCGGAGGCGCGGGAACGACCACGGGCACCGGAGGAACAGTCACGCCGGACGATCTACCCTGGAGCAAGACGATCGCGGGTTCCGGAGCGGAGAGTCCCCGCGCCGTGGCGGCAGATTCAAAAGGGAACGTCTTCTTGTCGGCCGAGATCTACGAGTCGACCGATCTCGGCTGCGGCCCCTTGAGCGCAGCGTCAGGGCCCCTCGACGCCCTGGATATCGGCGCCTTCGTCGCCAAGCTCGACGCGTCGGGTACCTGCCTCTGGAACGTCGCCTTGCCGAACACGGCGAGCGGCATCGCAAAGTACTCGACCCTCGCCGCCGACGCGCAGGGCAATCTGCTCGCCGCAGGCCTGGCCCGTGGCACCTTCGACCTCGGCGCGGGTCCCATGGCAGGCGCGACGGAGGGCCAGGATATCCTGGTCGCAAAGGTTGACCCCGATGGCCGCCTCCTCTGGGCGAAGCGCTTCGGTAACGATGCCGTTCAGCTCGCGCCCCACATCGCGGTCGACCGAGCCGGGAACGCGGTCGTCACCGGCGGCGCGAGGGGATCCATTCCCATCGGCGACGAGCCGTTCGTGGGCGCCGGCGGCGTCGATGCCTTCGTGCTGAAGCTCAATCCCGCCGGCGAGGTGCTCTGGGGGAAGCTCTTCGGAGATCACGACTACCAGGCCTGCAGGGGCGTCGCATTGGACAGGCAGGGCAATGTGCTCGTCATGGGCGATTTCGGCGGAACCATTGATTTCGGCGGTGGCCCCCTCGTCAGCGCGGGGGACCGAGACATCTTCGTGGCAAAGCTCGACCCCGACGGCACCCCGCGCTGGAGCAAGCGCTTCGGCGGTGCGCTCAATCAGACCGGCCTCGACATCGATACCGATGAAAATGGGGATCTGCACGTCCTCGCGGCGCTCAGCGGCACGGTGGACTTCGGCGGAGGCGCCCTCGCCACGAGCTCTGGTATCGCTGTCGCGAAGCTCGATCCCGACGGACAGCACATCTGGAGCAGGCAATTCGGCGACGGCATGAGCGTGGTCCATCACCAGATCGCGGTGGACGATCAGGGCAACACCGTGCTGACGGGCTGCTTCGACGGCACGATCGACTTCGGCAACGGGCCTATCGGCAGCGGCGACGGCGCGGTGGAAGAGGCTTTCGTCGCCAAGCTCGACCCCCACGGGGACGCGGTCTGGAGCCGATGCTTCAGCGGCGCCGGAGCGCAGTTCGGATGGGATATCGACACAGACCCCGGGGGCAACGTCTTCGTTCTCGGCGGATTCGAGGGCACGGTCGATCTCGGAAACGGCCCGATCTCCGCCCAGATGCGAGATGTCTTCCTTCTGAAGCTCTCGCCCTGATCTGTGCCTTCATAAGAAAGCCCTTGGGCTTTCAAGCTGATCGGGTGCGCCACCCGCCAAGGGCGACGATCGCGCTGCGAAGTACGATGTCGAGCAGCTCCTCGAGATCTGCGCCGAGGATCGCGAGCGGTGGAGCCAAAGACATCTTGTCGGTGCCCGCGTACCAGTACTCCTCGGCGGCGCGCAGCCTCCGCTCGGCGTTCACGACGAGCGTGTACGCGGCGTCGCGGAGCTTGCGCGAGCGCACCGCCTCGAGAGAGAGCGTCTTGTCGGCCGAGGCCCGCGGATCTCCTCGCGCGTGAGCGGGGGCTCGTCCTCGGCGAACGGCGTGCGCGGAAGAAGTACGTGGTCGACCTCGGAGACAGAACCGAGATCGCCTCACTCGAACACGATATCGGCGCTGCCCGAGGCGTGGGCCAGGCGCTCGGGCGGCGCGCCGGTCACGCGGACGTCGCCCGAGCCCGCTCAGACGCACGAGCCGGGCGAAACGGATCGTCAAAACTGAGGGGCGGCACCAGCAGCAGCCGCCCGATCCGCTTATCGTCACGGGCGATTGGTGAATTGCGCACTATCCTTGTGCGTCGAGAAGCCAGCACAAGATCTGCCCGGAGCGCGGCATCACCTATCCGCCCCAGAGCCCGTTCCGCGCTCTCGATCCTCGCGCGCAGCCGGCGGACCGCCGGGCTCGCGGGCGGCCGCTGCGCCGCCCGGCGCTCGCGCCTTGCCTTCCGGTCCGGCGCAGCGCACCTTCGCGCCCAGCGACCATGCCCGGCGACGATCCCTACGTGATGCCCTCCTACGTCAAGCTCCTCGTCACCGACGCGGAGCGCTCCGCCTCGTTCTACGAGCTCCTCGGCTTCAGCCGCGTCCACCAGGATCCGGTGTTCGTCCACCTGCGCTGGGCACGTTATGCCGATCTCTTCCTCGTCGCGACGCCGCCGGGGGTCTCGCTCGCCGGGCAGCACGGCCTCGGCGTCATCGTCTGCTTCAGCGCCGCCGGCGACCGCGGCATCGAGACCATCGCCGCGCGCGCCGCGGCGGCCGGCGCCGCCGTCGACGGGCCGCGCGACCAGCCGTGGCACACACGGGAGGTCGTCGTCACCGACCCCGACGGCTACCGCCTCTGCTTCGTCGAGCCGAGCACGCCCCTCCCGAGCTGAGGCCCACTGCCCGCGCCGGCGCCTCCCAGGCGGCGCCGGGCGCGCTCGTGTATCATCCCACCGGCATGTCGCCGGAGCCGTCGCAGCCCAGGCCCATCGGGCGGTATCTGCTGTACGGCGCGATCGCATCCGGCGGGATGGCCTCCGTGCACCTCGGCCGGCTCGTCGGCGACGCGGGCTTCTCGCGCACCGTGGCCATCAAGCGGCTGCACCCCGCGCTCGCCGAAGCGCCCGAGATCGCCGAGAGCCTGCGCGACGAGGCCCGCATCGTCGCGCGCATCCAGCACCCCAACGTCGTCGCCATGGTCGACCTCCTCCTCGCCGAGGACGAGGCGTTCCTGGTCATGGAGTACGTGCGGGGCGAGTCGCTGGCGCGGCTGCTCCGGGCGGCGCGCGCGGGCGGCGCGCCGGCGCCGGTGCCCATCGTCGCGAGCATCGCGTGCGGCGCGCTCCACGGCCTGCACGCGGCCCACGAGGCGCGCAGCGAGTCGGGCGAGCCGCTCGGCATCGTGCACCGGGACGTCTCGCCCGAGAACGTGCTCGTCGGCGTCGACGGGACGGCGCGGCTGCTCGACTTCGGCATCGCCAAGGCGCGCGGGCGGCTCAGCACCACCCGCGGCGGGCAGATCAAGGGCAAGCTCGCGTACATGGCGCCCGAGCAGCTCCTCTGCGCCGACGTGACCCGGCGGACCGACGTGTTCGCGGCGGGCGCGGTCCTCTGGGAGGCGCTCGCAGGCCGCCGGCTCTTCGACGGCGGCGACGAGGGCGACCTCATCCGGGCCGTGCTTGAAGAGCCGATCCTGCCCCCGAGCTCGCTCGCGGCGCACGTGCCGCCTGCGCTCGACGCCATCGTCCTCCGTGCCCTCGAGCGGAACCCGGAGGGCCGCTACCCGACCGCCCGCGAGCTCGCGGTCGCCATCGAGGACGCCGTCCCGCTCGCGTCGCCGCGCGTCGTGGGCGAGTGGGTGGAGGCGCTCGCCGGCGACGCGCTCGCGCGGCGGGCGGCGCGCGTCGCCGCCATCGAGAGCGCGTCGGCGGGGATCCCGAGCGGCCCGGCGACGGCCAGCTCGGGCGCGGCCGCGCGGGGTCCGTCGGGCGCGCCCAGCGACGGGGCAGAAGACAAAGGCGAGCCCGCGCCGCCGGGCGGCCCGGCGCGGGGGCTGGCAGAGACCGCGCCCTCGATCCCGTCGAGGGCCCTCGATCAGGGGACGCCGGCGGCTGAGTCCCCGCCCGGATCGGTGACGTCCAGCGGGATCTCGCTGGGACTGCCTGCGACCGACGGCGCGCGGCGCGATGGTCCGCCCCCCACGGCGAGGAAGCGCGCGCGCCCGCTGCTCGCGCTGCTCGGCGCGCTGCTCCTCGGCGGCGCGGCCGCGCTCGCGGCGCAGTCGTGGCGCCGCGCCCCTCCCGGCCCGGAGGACGCCGCGCGCGCGGTCCACGCGCCCGCGGCGCAGCCGGCCGGCGCCTCGGCGGCAAGCGCGGCGAGCGCCGTCGCGGCGAGCCCATCGAGCACCGCCGCGGCTGACACGGCGAGCGCCAACGTGGCGAGCCCGACGAGCACCGTCGCGGCCGGCCCGGCGAGCGCCGCCACGGCCGGCCCGGCGAGCGCCGCCACGGCCGGCCCGGCGAGCGCCGCCGCGGCTGATCCGGCGAGCGCCGCCGCGGCCGGCCCGGCGAACGCCGTCGCGCCAGCGCCCGCACAGCGCCCGGCGCGCCCTGCAGCCGGCGCGCGCGCGCCGGCCCCCGCGGCACGCACGACCCGCGCCGACGCCCAGCGCTGCTCCCCGCCGTATACCGTGGACAAGGCCGGCATACGCCGGCTCAAGCCTGAGTGCCTGTGAACCGATGAACCCTCCGTGTCCCGCCCGCGCCCGGCTCGCGCTCTCCCTCGCCGCCGCCGCGGCGCTCTCGCTCACCGGCGCGCGCGCAGATGCCGCGCCGCACAAGCAGGCGTGCGCCGACGCCTACGAGCGCGCGCAGGGCCTCCGCCACGACGGCCGGCTGATCGAGGCGCGCGCCGCGCTGGTCGTCTGCTCGCAGCCGAGTTGTCCGGCGGCCGCCGTGGCCGACTGCGGGCCGTGGCTCGCCGAGGTCGAGCAGAGCCTGCCCTCCGTGGTCGTCGCCGCGAGGGACGCGCACGGGCGAGAGCGCCTCGACGTGCGCGTGCTCGTGGACGGGCGCCCCCTCGCCGCGGCGCTCGACGGCAAGGCGCTGCCGGTCGACCCGGGTCCGCACACCTTCCGCTTCGAGCCCGCGACGGGCCCCGCCGTCGAGGAGCGCGTGCTGATCCGCGAGGGCGAGAAGAACCGCCTGCTCACCGTGACCCTCGGCGCACCTTCGGCCGGCGCGCCAGCCTCGCCTCACCCGCTCGCCCCGCTCGCCCCGCGCGCCGCGCCGCCCGCGGAGCCCTCGGTCCCGGGGCTCGTGTGGGCCTCCGGCGCCGTCGGCGTCGCTGGGCTCGCGGTGTTCGCCGTCGCCGGCGCCCTCTCGCTGAGCGCCGAGGCCGACCTGCGCGCCACGTGCGCCCCGCGCTGCGCGGAGGGCGAGGTGCGCGCCATCCGGGTCCAGCACGCAATCGCCGACGTCGGCCTCGGCGTGGGCGTCGTCGCGCTGGGCGCCGCGGCGTGGCTCTACATGACCCGGCCGGCCGCGGCGCAGCCCCCGAAGGCCGGCGCGACGGCGCTCTGGCCGTTCATCGCCGGCAACGCCGCGGGCGTCGCGGGGGCCTTCTGATGCGCCCGTCGGCCCGCGCCCGCGGCGGCGCCGCCGCCCTGGCGGCGGCCCTCCTCTCGGCGTGCTCGCTCGCGCGCCCGCTGCACGGCCTCACCTGCGAGCCCGGGGCCGGCAACGCCTCGTGCCTGTACGGCCAGCCCTGCGACGCCAGCGCCGACTGCACGACGGCCGCGTGCACCGAGGGCGTCTGCCAGTGCCCCGCCGGCATGGTGACGATCGAGAGCTCGTTCTGCATCGATCAGACCGAGGTGTCGAACGCCGCCTACCGCGCCTTCCTCGCCACGCAGCCGGACGTCGCGGCGCAGGAGCCGTTCTGCTCGTTCAACAGCACCTTCGATTTCGACGACACCGGGCCCGACGCGCCCCTCGTGTGCACGGCGCGCCGCAAGGAGGACGAGCACCCCGCCACCTGCGTCGACTGGTGCGACGCGCGCGCCTTCTGCAAGAGCCACGGCAAGCGCCTCTGCGGCGAGCGCCACGGCGGCCCGCTGCCGTTCCGCGGTGACATGGCGCAGGGCGAGTGGTTCGACGCGTGCAGCAAGCACGGCGCGCTCGCTCACTCCACCGGCGAGTTCGACGCTCTCCAGTGCAACGGCGACAGCACCGAGACGGTGCCGGTCGGCGACGACACCAGCCTGGCGTGCGAGGGCGGCTATCTCGGCCTGCAGCACATGAGCGGAAACGTCCGCGAGTGGGAAGACGCGTGCTCCGACGACGTCGGCTCCGGCGACCTCTGCAGGACCCGGGGCGGGGCGTTCGACAGCGAGGGAACGCTCGAAGAGCTCCGGTGCGACGCGCGCGACGAGCGCGAGCGCGCCGACACCGATCATACCATCGGGTTCCGCTGCTGCAGCGGGTAGCGCGGCGACGACGCCGGCGGCCGCGGGCTCTCCCGAGATCGCTCGCGCGCGGTGGTTGCATACCGAAGCGCCCCGGAAGGCCTCCGACAAAGCGCTGTTGGCAGGCAGCAGGCTTCGGGCGCCGCCGCTCACTTCACGCAGGTGCGCTTGTCCTGGTAATCACAGCTCGGCACGCCGGCATTCACCACCGTCTCGGTGAAGCCAGGGTAGCAGATCGGATCGCACGTCGCGTAAGCCCCACTCGGGTACGGCACCGCGCCACACGAGATCCGATCGTAGATCCCGGCGCAGTAGCTCGGCCCGCTCTGCGAGCTGCTCACGTACCAGCCGGGCGGACAGGCGACGGAGGCGCCGCAATGCGCGAAGGACGCCCGCGTGGCCCAGGGGATGAGCTCGCAGCGGTAGGCCTCGCCATTCGCGCAGCCGAGCGCGCTGCCCTGGCTCAGCGACACGGAGTGCGTGGTTTCACCGCTGACGCACGCCGCGCACTGCCACCCGGTCAGCGCTTGCGCCCCCGTCGCGCTCGGCTCGGCCAGCGCTGCGTCCTCCCCGTCGGCCGCGCCGAGACAGCCGGCGGCTCCCGTCAGGGCCATGACCAGCCCGAGCCCAGACACCCCCATCGTCAACCGCGAGAAGCTCTCCATGCTCGTCCTCCGATGCGATCCCCCGCCACCAACGACGTGACCCATGGAGAGGACACCGCAAGAGCGTAAGGGACGCAAGGGAAAGCGATATCCACCTGCTGGAGAGCTTACGAGATTTCGCTGCGATGATCCCTCGGCGACATCTTCTCTGACACGGGGGGGACGATGACGCCGCTCCGAAACGCAAGCGTGGCGGCTATCGACCGTGAGCCGAGCTCTTGCGCCGCACATTTGCGATCGATGTCCTAGAGTGCCCAACTTGCAAGGGGCGGATGAAGCTCGTCGCCCTGGTGACCGAGCCAAGGAACATCGCCCGCTTTCTCTCCGCGCTCGGCGAGCCGACCGATGTTCCAGCACGCTCTCCCAGCGTCCACGCGGCGGCCACCGTACTGGAAAAGCACC
This sequence comes from Sorangium sp. So ce1504, assembly GCF_051521635.1. Classification (NCBI taxonomy): domain Bacteria; kingdom Pseudomonadati; phylum Myxococcota; order Polyangiales; family Polyangiaceae; genus Sorangium; species Sorangium sp. So ce1504. The sequence continues at coordinate 5,970,438 of NZ_CP150365.1, forward strand.
GTTGTGCGCCGCAAGGCGCCCGGTGACGCCCCATAGCGTCTCGCGACGCGCCTCCCGGGCCAGACCAACGCCCGGACGGACACGTGTGCCCACGGCACGCCGATGCGCCCCGTAGCGCGCTCGGCGCCGCCCGGACCACGCTCTTTCGACCCAGGACCGAGCCATCACGACGCTCGCGGTCCCACCCTTTCGGGTTGCCGTGCTACACCTCTTCGCGCTGCGCTCCGGCTTCTTTTACCTGCGCGCTCGCGCTGCGCTCCGGCTTCTTTTATCTACGCGCTCGCGCTGCGCTCCGGCTTCTTTTACCTATGCGCCCAGGGTGGCGGCGCGGGCATGAGGCATCCGGCGTCCTGGGCTCACGGGATCGCCATTGCTCGTCTTGTCCTCCCCCATCGTGACCAGAGCGGAGGTACGCGCAAAGCTCGCCGTCCACGCTCGAGACGAGCATGAGGCATGAGCGCGCTTGTCGCCACAAGACCGATAAGCTAGATTGGCAGGGCTTCGCGCCGGTCGAGGGCGCGAACCAGCGCGCCGACGAACGGCGTAGGCACAAGGCTCCGTCAAGCGGCCCGACGAGAGGCGTGCCCTCTGCCGCGATTGCCGTGTTGCCAGGGTCGTCCGGCCTTTGAGGCGTGCCCCTGCGAGTGCATCAATCAGGTGGAGAAAGTATGAAGAAGTCGATCCTGTCGTCGGCCGGTCTGGCCTCCGTCATGGCCGCTGGCTCTGCCATGGCGCTCCCCGTCGGCGCGCCGCTCCCGGTCCCCGTGGACCTGACCCCCACCCCTGTCGGCGGGTCGCTGGGCGCGTGCGTGCAGAACGCCCAGGGACCGCTCTTCAGCGCCGTTGGTGACGCGATGAGCGAACCCACGGCGTTGGCGCAGATCGTCGGCCAGAGTTACGATGGTATTGGCTTCCTCGGCTCGAGCTGCGGCTGTTTGCCGCCCGACACCAACGCGGCCGTGGGCAACAATTTCGTCGTCGAGACGGTCAACGTCCAGATCCGCGTCTTCAACAAGACCACGGGGAGCATTCTGCTCGACGAGCCCCTCTCGACGTTCTTCGGGGCGTTCTCTGGCGGCGACCCCTACGTGGTGTACGACGACACCGCCGACCGCTGGTACGTTTCGGCCTTCGACAGCACTGGCGAGGGGCTGTTCCTGGCGGTGTCGAACGACGGCAACCCGCTCCACGGATTCAAGCCGACGTACCACCTCACAGGCGTCGGCGGTTTCCCCGACTACGCCAAGCTAGGCTTCAACAAGGATGCCATCTTCATCTCTTATAACGACTTCGGCAGCGGCGGCGCAGCGGCCGCGATCGCCTCGATTGACAAGGCGGCAGCCTTGTCGGGTACCCTGATCTATTACGTCTCGCATCCGATCTTCCAGTTCCGGGCGATGCCGCCGGCCCAGATGCACGGCGATGAGGCGGGCGGCGTGGAGTGGTTCGTCTCGACCGACGGCACGGATTTTGGTGGCAGCACCATCCGTGTCACCAAGATGACCAACTACCTCACCAACGCGCCGAGCTTCACGTACACGTCGCTGCCAGTCGCGCAGTACCGCAACGCCGAGAGGGCCGATCAGCCAGGCGGCAGCGTCACTACCTTTCCGAACACGACGACCACTCAAGTCCAGTACCGCAACGGGCACCTGGTGACGGCGATGGCCTCGAGCACCGCGGCGGATGGTTTCGTCTACCCCAAGGGCCTGTACTATCAGATCGACGTGTCGTGCGGCGAGCCCACGCTCCTCCAGGAGGGTGTGATCGATCCCGGCGAGGGAGTGGCGGTCCAGATGCCGTCCGTGGATGAGGACAGCAAGGGAGGCCTGGGCTTGACCTGGATGGAGTCGTCGAGCAGCGAGTACCTCTCGATGTGGGTCGGCACCATCATCAAGCCCGTCGGCCAGCTCGCCGCCACGGTCGTGGCTCCGGGCGGCGGCTTTTTCTTCTACAATTTCCGGATAGGTGATTACAGCACGACGGTGCTCGACCCGTCCGATGGCAGGACCTTCTGGTCGGCCAATGAGTACATCGGGCCCGACGGTGACATTGACATCTGGCGGACGCATATCGCGTCCTTCATCGCTGGGCCTGTATCCAGGGACCAATGCAAGCACGGCGGCTGGGAGAATTTTGGCTTCAAGAACCAGGGGCAATGCATCGCGTTTGTGAATCGCCCCCACGGCTGAAGAGCGCGGGCGCTCAGTCGCAGCGCCCGGGGCGGACGATGCCCTTGACGTCCATCGAGCGCGGGCCCTTCGTCGCGCGCACGTCGACGTCGTAGGCGCCGTTCGGCGCGACCTCACCTTCTGCGAGGAGATCGCGACGTCCCAACAGCCCCGAAGACCTGACCCGCGAGCCCCCCCGTCCGCCCGCCGCCCCCATTGCGCCCCCAGGGGCCGTGGGCGATAAGCACCGCCGATGAAGAGGCTCCGCGCGCTCGGCCTGGGTCTGCTGGTCCTCTCGACATGGGCGCGCGGCGCCGCGGCGCAGCCGGCCGCGCTCTTCACCGATCGGACGCGGGACGGGATGATCACCGACACGCGGCGCCGCTCGCCGGTAAAGGAGGCGAGCCCGTGCTCCTCTGGAGCGGCTGGACCGGGATCCGCAAAGGGGAGCACGGCGAGGAGCGGGCCAGCGTCGTGCTCGACGAGCCCGCGGCCTCCGGCAAGGGGCGGCGGATCCTCGTCGGCGAGAAGCACGAGGACGTGAGCATCTGCGGCCGGCCGTCGCTCGTCGGCGTGAAAGAGCTGAGCCCGGCGACGCTCGAGCTCGTGCGCGGCGCGACCGTGCAGAACCTCGGCCAGGTGGAGCCTATGAGCGGATCGCGTTGAGGGACGCGCTCCGCCTATGGGACCCGGGCGGTTGCGGTCGCTGCGGCTGCGCCATGGCGGTGGGCGCAGCGACGGGCTCGGAAGCGGCGCTGGTCGTGTCCGTGCGCGGCGGCGCCGCGTCCTCGCATGCGGCGTCGTCGACGGATAGCGGGTTGATGGCTACCGAAGCGGGCGGCCTGCGTACGACGGGCGGACCGTTCGGGAAGCGTCCTGGATGCGCGGCGTAGGCCGCATCGAGGGCGACCTGTCGACGGGCCGCGATATCTTCAACGCGGCAGTAGAACACATCAGCAGGAGTGAAGAGCCCAAGGCCAGAATGCTGATGAAGGTCGTTATACCAGCTGAAGAACTCCTGGCACCACGCGCGTGCATGAGCCAGCGAGGCGAAGCGATCCGGATAGTCGGGTTGGTACTTGAGCGTCTTGAACTGCGCCTGGGAGAACGCGTTGTCATCGCTGACGTGAGGCCGGCTGAAGCTACGAACGACGCCACTCGGGCGGGGAGCAGCGCCCTGCGCCGCTGGGGCGGGGGTAGGATCGACCGATCGGAGATGGGAAGGCTTCGGCACGGGTCAGGTCCATTCTCCGCCCTCTCACCACAGATTTCCAGGGGGAGCCTGATAGAGTCGAGCACCGACGCGGTAGCATGAGGTCGCGGGGAGTTGCTGTTTCCGGTCGCTTTCGCGTGCTGCGCCGGTGCCTCAATCCGCGCCATCGCCCCGTTTCCGGTGCCCGCTCATCGAACCGGACGTGACCATCTCGATCATCCGGCTCTCGGACGGGTTTCACGGCAAGGCATTCGCTTCTACGAGTCATGGGAGGTGTTCCATCGACAAGACTCCAAGCTCTCCGAAGATCTTCTCTTTGGGGAACTGCCGGCAACCGCGTCCCGCCACCTTGTGCCGACGTCGAAGAAACGCACGCATGCGTTCTTCGACGTGAAGGTCCATGGCGTGGCGAGCCCTGGTGCGCGAGCCATAGCAGAAGTAGTTTGCCCACCCGCGCAGCACGCGGTTCAAGGCTTTGACGACGTCTGCTATGACCGCTTGATTCCCGGGCCGTAGCCGCGCGCGCACGGCTTCCCGCAGACGAGCCACGGCCTTGTTCGAAGGTCGTGCCCCGTTGTACTTACCCCTGGTCCGCGGCGAGTGCAGCGGGCCGAAGGTGTATCCGAGGAAGTCGAAGTGTTCGCGCCGAGCATCGCGGACGCTTGTCTTGGCTTCGTTGATCGTCAGGCCAATCCTCGTCATCCATTGCCGGACGATATCGAGGACTTTCCGTGCGTTGCCGCCGCAAAGCACCACAAAATCATCTGCGTAGGTAACGAGCTCGGCTCGATACTTCGTTGCCAAACCATGCATCCGAAACGCCTTGATGAAGCGGTGCATATAGATATTCGCCAGTAGTGGCGAAGCCACACCGCCCTGCGGCGTGCCGCATCGCCTCGCTGCAATCGCGGTGAGCGGAGATCCAGCTCGATGATGGCCATCACAGAGCCGGATCTTCCGGCCGTCAAACAGCCTGCTCGGTAACAGAGGCAGCCACGCGATCAAGGCGCGAGCGATCGCGCGGCGAACGGTCGCGAGCGAGTCGGCGAAGTGACGCTCAGGCCGCGAAGCGGAGCGGGTGGGCGTGACCTTCGGCGTCTGCCGAGGGAAAAAAGACCGATCACGCTCGGCCACGATGAAGGCGTAACAGCACAGGACGACGGAAACATGGTGGTGCCAGCCTCGGAATCGCCGCCCTTCGAAGTGATCGAGCCCCAGCTCGCCCTTCATCTCTTCGTAGGCCTGCTCAGTTCGGTAGCGCTCCTTGTACTGGCGTACGATCTGCTTCTTGGACATCTTGGTCCCCAGCGTCGTGACCGCGAACTTCGAGGGATCGCTTTCGCCGAACGGCCACTCGATGAGCAGCCACAGCGGTTCGTGCTCCTCGACCGGGATGCCATCGTCAATCGTCATTGGCGAGCCGAACGCGGCGCAAGGCGAACCGCGACGCGAGCTTCTTGCCCGTACCTTCGCGCCATGTGATCCGACGAAACGCCTTTTTGCCAAGCTTGCGCGCGAGCTCGTCGGCTGTCATGGGCGTCTTGTTCCAGCGCCCGCCGGGACCGAGGGCGACGACCATCGTCGTCGAGTCCACACCGACGGGGTAGTCGAAGCCGAGCAGGCGCACGGTGTCGCGAAACTTTGCCGAGCGACCGTAGACGGCGTCCGCAAGCACGAGCTGACCCGGCACGTTGTCGGCCGCAGCGCGCTCGATCGCGTCGAGTGCCAGATCCACCTTGCTCTTGAACTGAATGCCGTCAGGGATCTGCGCTTCGCGCCGGCGACTTGGATCGTTGGCACACTCCCAACGCGGCGATCGGCTCAACGCTCTTGCGTTCCAGATCGCTGAGAAGCCCCAGCGTGTAGCTCGCAAACGCCTCCCGGCGCTCGGGATGACCGAGGACCGTGCCAATGCCGTCAATGTACTGCTGAAGCCGCTCCTCCGCAGCGGCGTCCATGATGTATTCCATAGTCCACCGCGACGCCCGCGGCCTGCATCGTCGTGATGACGCTCGTGATCCTCGGCGGCCTCGGCTTCCCGGTGCACGACGAGCTCCTGCGCCGGGCCAGGCTGCGGCTCCGGGGCGAGCGCCCGCCGCGGCTGTCGCTGCACAGCCGGGTCGTGCTGATCACGACCGCGCTGCTGCTCGCGGTCGGGGCCGCGGGCTTCCTGGCGCTCGAGTGGTGCCGGTCGATGGACAGCCTGTCGTGGCCGGTCAAAGTGCTGGCGAGCCTCTTCCAGTCGGCGATGACGCGGACGGAGGGCTTCAACGAGGAGCGCGTGGGTATCGGGTGAGCGCGGCGCCGGTCCGGGTCGCGGCGCGTCCGCCGCGGAGGCGCGGTGAGGCGGCGCCGGCGATGGACGCGCCGCGGGCCCGCCCCGCGGCAGGGCTCCGCGCGAGGGATGTCTCGGTGCGGTCGGGGCCGGGGCGGACGCTCGACAGCCCCTCTCGGCGACCTCTGAAGATCGGCGATGTTCGATTCATGAAACCCGTACGATCGGCAATCGGGACATCGTCGATCACCACCTGATTACGAGTGCTCCCGACGCCTCGTTCGCGGCGGGCTCCGTCGCGGTGTGCGAGCCCGGCGCGGTCGTCGCGGGCCACGCGGGCCAGGACTGCCGGCCGGGAGCGATCGCCTCATGACGCAGCGCCGCGACCACATGCCCCTCCACGCCGAAAAAAGCCGTACGTCCCGCTTGACCTTCATTCCGCGGTTGTGTGTAATCGGCTGCGCTGCGAATAGCCTTGAATTGTGGACCGTCACCCTGCCACGGCGTCGATGGACTCGCCCATCGAAGCGTGAGTACCAGCGTGATGCAGCATGGTATCCGTGCCGACCGCGCCCCTGAAACGTCGGGGGCGCGCCCGTGTCACCGGCTGCCGCCCTGGAGCTCACTCCGGTGCTCCTGGGACGGTTCTGAACGAGATGCGTGACGCCCTCGCGTCGCTGCTCGGGCTCGCACACGGCGGCTGATGTTCTGCCCCTGGAGAGACTCCTACCACCACACACGACATGACCTATCACGACTTCAGCTCCGAGGACGCCAGCATTCACCGCTCGTTCGAGCTCCAGGCCGGGCGCACGCCCGGCGTCGTGGCCGCATCCTTCGGCCCTGACCGGCTCACCTATCAGGAGCTGAATCGCCGCGCGAACCAGCTCGCGCACCACTTGAGGAGCCTGGGCGTCGGCCGCGACGTCCTCGTCGCGCTCTGCGCCGAGCGCTCCCTGGAGGCGCTCATCGGGCTGCTCGCGGCGCTCAAGGCCGGCGGCGCCTATGTCCCTGTCGACCCCGCGTACCCGCGGGAGCGGGTCGCCTTCATGCTCGAGGACGCCGGGGCGCCCGTCCTGCTCACCCAGGCGCGGCTGCTCCCGTCGCTGCCGCGCCACGGGGCGCGCGTGGTCCTCCTGGACGGCGATCGCGATCTGACCGCGGGCTTCAGCGGCGAGGACCCGCCGGACACCACGGGCCCCGACGACCTCGCCTACGTCATCTACACGTCGGGCTCGACCGGCAGGCCCAAGGGCACGCTGCTGACGCACCGCGGCCTCACCAACCTCACCCGCGCGCTGGCCGAGCGATTCGACGTGGCGCCGGGCTGCCGCGTGCTCCAGTTCGCGTCCCTCAGCTTCGATGCGTCGGTCTGGGAGATCGCGATGACGCTCGCCCGGGGAGGCACCCTGGTGATGGGGGCGCAGGCCGAGATGATCCCCGGGCCCGCGCTGCTCGATCGGATGCGCGCGGAGGAGGTGTCGATCGCGACCTTCCCCCCCTCCGCGCTCGCCGCCTTCCCCGAGGGCGCGGAGCGCTCGCTGCCCGCGCTCCGGACCCTCATCGTCGCCGGCGAGACCTGCCCGGCCGACCTCGCCGCGCGCTGGGCGCAGGGGCGCAGGTTCATCAACGCCTACGGTCCCACCGAGTTCACCGTGTGCGCCACGATGGCCGACGGGCTCGACCCGGTTCGGGACCCCGGCGAGCCCCTCGCCATCGGCCGGCCGATCAGGAACGCGCGCTGCTACGTGCTCGACCATGCCATGCGCCCGGTCCCGGACGGCGAGGCCGGCGAGCTCTACCTCGGTGGACCCGGGCTGGCCCGGAGCTACCTGGGACGGCCCGAGCTCACGGCGGCGCGGTTCGTCCCCGATCCGTTCAGCTCCACCCCGGAGGCCCGGCTCTACCGCACGGGGGACGTGGTGCGCCGCCTGCCCGGCGGCGATCTCGCCTTCCTCGGGCGCGTCGACCAGCAGGTGAAGATCCGCGGCCACCGCGTCGAGCTCGGCGAGGTCGAGGCCGCGCTTGGGCGCCACCCCGCCGTCCGCGCGGCGGTGGCCGTCGCCAGCGAGGGCCGCCTCGTCGCCTACGTCGTCGCGCGCCCGGACGCGCCGGACGCGCCCCCGGCCGCCCCCCGGGCCGTCGTGCCCGCGCTGCGCAGCTTCCTCCGCGAGAGCCTCCCCGAGGTCATGATCCCGTCGACGTTCGTGCTGCTCGACGCGCTGCCGCTCGGCCCCAGCGGGAAGGTGGACCGCGCGGCCCTGCCGCCGCCGGACGCCGCCCGGCCCGATCGCGGCGACGGCGAGCCCCTCGCGCCGCGCAACCAGATCGAGGCGGCGATCGCCGCGGCGTGGGCCGAGGCGCTCGGGATCGAGCACCTCCGCGTCCACGACGACGTCTTCGACCTCGGGGCGCACTCGCTGCTCGCCGCGCGGGTGCTGTCGCGGCTGCGCCGCGCGCTCGGCGTCGAGCTCTCCCTGCAGAGCCTGTGCGACGCCCCCACGGTCGCCGCGCTGGCCGAGCTCGTGGAGTCGCTCCCCCGGCCGAAGCAGCGCCCGGCCGCCGCGGCCATCCGGCCTGCGCCGCGCGACCGGCCCATCCCCCTCTCGCACGGGCAGCGGCAGATCTGGCTCCACGCCTCGCTCCACCCGGGCGCGCCGTTCTACAACGAGCCGTTCTCCCTGCGCCTCCGCGGGCCCCTCGACGTCCCGGTCCTGGGGCGCGCCCTCGACGAGCTCCTCAGGCGCCACGAGATCCTGAGGAGCGTCGTCGCGGTCGTCGGCGGCGAGCCCGTGCAGCAGATCCTGCCCCCGGCGCCGCTCGATCTGCCGGTCGTCGAGCTGACCGCGCTGCCGGCCGAGGCGCGGTGGGGGCGCGCCGTCGCGCTCGCCACAGACGAGGCCCGGCGCCCGTTCGATCTCGCCCGCGGCCCGCTGCTCCGGGCCACGCTGGTCCGGCTCGACGAGGCCGACCACGTGCTGTTCGTGGTGGTGCACCACATCCTGATGGATGGAGTCTCCATCTTCGACGCGCTCCCGAGGGAGCTCCACGCGCTCTACCAGGCGTTCGCCGCGGGCAGGCCGTCGCCGCTGCCCGAGCGCGCGATCCACTACGCCGATTACGCGGTCTGGCAGCGGGAGCAGCAGCTGAGCGGCGCCCTCCAGCCGCAGCTCGATTACTGGAGGCGACAGCTCGCCGACCTGCCCACCCTGGAGCTGCCGACCGACAGGCCGCGCCCGGCCGCCCCGAGCCTCGCGGGGGCCCGCCACTGCGTCGCCCTGTCGCGGGAGCTCACGCTCCGGCTGAAGGCGCTGGCCAGGGAGCAGGGCGTCACGCTCTTCGTGGTCCTGCTCTCGGCCTTCAAGGCGATGCTCTACCGGTACGCGCGGCAGGACGAGGTCGTCGTGGGCACGTCCGCGTCGTGCCGCCACCCGCCGGAGACCGAGGACCTCCTCGGCTTCTTCCTGAACACGCTCGTGCTGCGCACCGACCTGCGCGGCGACCCGACGTTCCGGCAGCTGCTCGGGCGCGTGCGGGCGGTGAGCCAGGCCGCGCTCTCGCACCAGGACGTGCCGTTCGCCAGCGTCGTGCAGGCGCTCCAGCCGAAGCGGGTCCCCGGCCAGAACCCGCTGTTCCAGGTCGCCTTCGTGCTGGAGCCGCCCGTGCCGGCGCTCGATCCGGGCTGGACCCTGAGCCAGCTCGACGTGGACACGGGCGCGTCCAAGTTCGACCTGATGCTGGAGCTCGACGAGCGCGAGGACGGCATCATCGGGCGCATCGAGTACAGCACCGCGCTGTTCGACGCCCGCACCATCGAGCGGATGGCGGGCCACTACGAGGCCCTGCTCGAGGGCGCGTCGCGCGACGTCGATCTGCGCCTCTCGGCGCTGCCGCTGCTCACGCCCGAGGAGCGGAGCGCGCTCCGCGCGTGGGGCACCGCCCCGGCCGGCCCCGGGTCGGACGCGTGCATTCACCGCCTCTTCGAGGCCCAGGTCGAGCGCTCTCCCGAGGCCGTCGCGGTCGTCTTCGACGACGGCGCGGGCAACGTCACGTCGCTCACCTACCGGGAGCTGAACCGGCGGGCCAACCAGCTCGCGCACACCCTGCTCGGCCTCCGCGCGCCGGGGGCGCCGGGGCCCGGGGCCGCGCCCGGCCCCGACGAGGGGGCCCTCGCGCGCACCGACGAGGGCGCCCTCGCGCCCGAAGACCGCGTGGCCGTGTGCATGTACCGGTCGATCGAGATGATCGTCGCGCTCCTCGGCGTGCTGAAGGCGGGCCTTGCCTTCGTGCCCCTGGATCCGACCTACCCCACCGAGCGCCTCGCGTTCATGCTGGAGCAGGCCCGGGTCCGCGTGATGCTCACCCAGGTGCGCGTCGGCGCGGTGCTGCCGGGGTGCCGCGCGCGCGTCCTCTGCCTGGACGCGGATCCCGAGGAGATCGGCCGGGCGCGCGACGACAACCCGACGGAGCTGGCGACGCCGGACCAACTCGCCTATGTCATGTACACGTCGGGCTCCACCGGCCGGCCCAAGGGCGTGGCCGTGCCGCACCGGGGCGTGGCCCGGCTCGTCAAGGGCACGACGTACGCGCGCTTCGCGCCGGACGAGGTCTTCCTGCAGCTCGCGTCGATCTCCTTCGACACGTCGCAGTTCGAGATCTGGGGCGCGCTCCTCAACGGCGGCCGGCTGGTCGTCATGCCCCCCGCGCCCGCGTCGCTCGACGACCTGGATCGCGTGATCCGGCAGCACGGGGTGACCACGGTGTGGCTCACCGCCGGCGTCTTCCACCTCCTCGTGGACGAGCGGATCACGGCGCTGCGCGGCCTGCGCCAGATCGTGGCCGGGGGGGACGTCCTGTCCCCGCAGCACGTCAACCGGGTCCTCGCCGAGCTCCCGGGGTGCCGGATGATCAACGGCTACGGGCCCACGGAGGCCGCGACGTTCGCCTGCTGCGCCGCGGTGGAGCGCCCGGTCGGCCACACGGTGCCCATCGGAAGCCCGATCCCCGGCACGAGGGTGCACGTGCTCGACCGGGATCTCAACGAGGTCCCGGCCGGCGTCCCCGGGGAGCTCTGCATCGGCGGAGAGGGCCTCGCGCGCGGCTACCTCGATCTGCCGGAGCTCACCGCGGAGCGGTTCATCCACGATCCCATCGGCGGCGAGCCGGGAGGGCGGCTGTACCGGACCGGCGATCGCGTCCGCCTGATGCCGGACGGGCAGCTCGAGTTCCTCGGCCGCATGGATCAGCAGGTCAAGGTCCGCGGTTACCGGATCGAGCTCGGCGAGATCGAGGTGGTCCTCGGCGAGCACCCGGCCGTGCGCGAGGTGGTCGTGGTGGCGCAGCCGGCGCGCTCGGGCGACCGGCGCCTCGTGGCGTACGTCGTCCCGCACGGCGGCAGGGCCGCGGCGCCGCCCGCGCAAGCCGGGGCCCGCGCGCGCCCGTTCATGGCGGATCCGACCGGCGGGCTCGAGCGTGCGATCCGCGATCACGCGCAGCGGCGGCTGCCCGACTACATGCACCCCTCGGCCATCGTGCTGCTCGACGCGCTGCCCCTCACGGGCAACGGCAAGGTGGACCGCCGCGCCCTGCCGGCCCCCGTCGAGCTCCGCCCCGAGAGCGCGCCCATGGTGGCGCCGCGGAGCTCGCTCGAGGAGCGGCTCACCGCGATATGGCAGGACGTCCTCGGCATCGAGCGCGTGAGCGTGCAGGACAACTTCTTCGATCTGGGCGGCCACTCGCTGCTCCTGATGCGCCTCCACGAGCGCGTCCGGGAGTCGTTCGGCAGCGATCTCTCCATCGTCGATCTGTTCGCGCGCCCGACGGTCACCGATCTCGCCGCGTTCCTCGCGAGCGGCAGCGGCGGCGGGAGCGACCTCTCGGAGGCCGACGCCCGGGCGCTGAAGCAGCGAGAGATCCTGAAACGAAAGAAGCAGGCAGCCAAGAGCAGACAGAATGGATCCGCTTGATCAACCCGTCCCGGAGGACCAAATCGCGATCATCGGGATGGCCGGCCGCTTCCCGGGCGCGAGGAGCGTCGACGCCTTCTGGCAGAACCTGCGCGATGGGGTCGAGTCGATCGCGGCGCTCTCGGATCAGGATCTCGCCGCGGCGGGCGTGCCCCCGGAGGTGGCCTCGGACCCGAGCTACGTCCGCGCGCGGGCCGTGCTCGACGAGGTGGAGTGGTTCGACGCGGCCTTCTTCGGGATGACCCCGCGAGAGGCCGAGATCCTGGATCCGCAGCACCGCTTCTTCCTGGAGTGCGCGTGGGAGGCGCTCGAGCACGCCGGGTACAACCCCGAGGCGTTCAAGGGGACCATCGGCGTCTACGCGGGCGCGAGCGGCCACGACACGTATTTCCTGAGCAACCTTTACCCGAACCACGAGCTCAGGAAGGCGATGGACTATCAAGTCTACGTCGCCAACGACAAGGACTTCCTGCCCACGCGGACCTCGTACAAGCTGAACCTCCGCGGGCCGAGCGTCGCGGTCCAGACCGCCTGTTCCACCTCGCTCGTGGCCGTCCACATGGCCTGCCAGGCGCTGCTCACCTACCAGTGCGACATGGCGCTGGCCGGCGGCGTGGCCATCAACGTCCCCACGCGGTCGGGTTACCTGTACCGGCACGGCATGATCCTCTCGCCCGACGGGCGCTGCCGCGCGTTCGACGCCGAGGCGCAGGGGACGGTGGTCGGCAACGGCGCGGGCGTCATCGTGCTGCGCCGGCTCGAGGACGCCCTCGACAGCGGCGATCACATCGAGGCGGTGATCCGGGGCTCGGCCGTCAACAACGACGGCTCGGGCAAGATCGGGTTCACCGCGCCGGGCGTGGAGGGGCAGGCGCAGGTCATCGCGCAGGCCCTGGCGATGGCGAACACCGATCCCGAGACGATCAGCTACGTGGAGGCCCACGGCACCGGCACGCGCCTCGGGGATCCCATCGAGGTCGCGGCGCTCACCCGGGCGTTCCGCGCCCGGTCCCGCGGCCAGCGCAAGGGCTGGTGCGCGCTCGGCTCGGTCAAGCCGAACGTCGGGCACCTCGACGTCGCCGCCGGCATCACCGGCGTGATCAAGGTCGTGCAGGCGCTCCGCCACCGGCAGATCCCGGCCAGCCTGCACTTCAAGACGCCGAACCCGGAGATCGACTTCGCGAACAGCCCGTTCTACGTCAACGCGGCGCTCGCGGACTGGGAGCCCGGCGACGGGCCCCGCCGCGCCGGCGTGAGCTCGTTCGGCATCGGCGGCACCAACGCCCACGCCATCCTCGAGGAGGCGCCCCACGCGGCGGCGGCGCCCGGCGGGCGGTCCTGGCAGCTCCTCCTGCTCTCCGCCCGCACGAGGACCGCGCTCGACACGATCACCGAGAACCTCGTCGGGTACCTCAAGGCGCACCCGGACGTCAGCCTGCCGGACGTCGCGTTCACGCTCCAGGTCGGCCGCAAGACGTTCCCGCACCGGCGCATGCTCGTCTGCAACGACGCAGACGAGGCGGTGAGCCTGCTGTCGACGCTCGGGGAGCGGCGGGTCCTCGCGCACGTCGAGGAGGCCATCGATCGCCCGGTCGTCCTCATGTTCCCGGGGCAGGGCACGCAGTACGCCGGCATGGCGCGGGAGCTGTACGAGCGGGAGCCCACGTTCTGCGCCGGCGTCGATCTCTGCGCGGCCATGCTCCAGCCCGAGCTCGGGTTCGATCTCCGCGAGGTGATCTACCCGCCCCCGGGGCGGGAGGCGGCGGCCGCGGAGCTGCTCAAGCAGACGCGCTTCGCCCAGCCCGCGCTCTTCGTGATCGAGTACGCGCTCGCCACGCTCTGGATGGAGTGGGGCATCCGGCCCGCGGCGATGATCGGCCACAGCCTCGGCGAGTACGTCGCGGCCTGCCTCGCGGGCGTCTTCTCGCTGGAGGACGCGCTGAAGATCGTCGCCCGGCGGGGCAAGCTGATGCAGGAGATGCCGCCGGGCGCGATGCTCGCGGTCCCGCTGCCCGAGGCCGAGGTGCAGCCGCTGCTCGACGAGGGGGGCGGCGCGCTCTCGCTCGCGGCCGTCAACGGGCCGGCCGCCTGCGTCGTGGCCGGGCCCGAGGACGCCGTCGAGGCGCTCTCCGACCGGCTCTTCGCCGAGCGCGAGCTGGAGTGCACGCGCCTCCAGACGTCGCACGCGTTCCACTCCCGGATGATGGAGCCGATGCTCGCGTCGTTCACCGCGATCGTGGCCCGCGCGCGCCCGAGCGCCCCGAAGATCCCGATCGCGTCGAACGTCACCGGCACCTGGCTGTCCGCGGCCGACGCGCAGGACCCCGGGTACTGGGCGAGGCACGTGCGCGAGCCGGTGCGCTTCATGGCGGGGCTCGGCGAGGTGCTCGCCGATCCGACGCGCGCCCTGCTCGAGGTCGGCCCGGGCCGGGTGCTCGCGACCCTGGCCAAGCAGCACCCCGCGCGGGGCGCCCGCCGGGTGATGCTCTCGTCGATCCGGCACGTCCACCACCGCCAGTCCGACATCGGGTTCCTGCTGGAGACGCTGGGCCAGCTCTGGCTCTCCGGCGTCCGCGTCGACTGGTCGGGCTTCTACACCCACGAGCCCCGCCGGCGCGTGCCCCTGCCGACCTACCCGTTCGAGCGGAAGCGGTACTGGATCGACCCGCCCTCGAGCGCCGCGCGCCGGCCGGCGCGCAGCGCGCCGGAGCCGGCCGGCCTGATCCACCTCCTGGCCTGGAAGCGCTCGGTGCTGTCGGGGTCGATGAAGGCGTCGGCCCGGCCGGCCAGGGCGCAGTGCTGCGTCGTCTTCGCCGACAGCTACGGGCTGGGCGCCCGGATGGAGATGCGGCTCCGCCGGGACGGCTACAAGGTCATCACCGTGCGGCCGGGCGAGGGCTTCGCCGAGACGGGCGAGGGCGAGTTCACCGTCGCCCCCGCGAGCCGCGCGGACCACGCGTCCCTCTTCGGCGCGCTGCGCGCGGCGGGCGTGTCCCCCTCGCGCATCATGTTCCTGTGGGGCGTGACCAAGCCCGCGCGCGCGCCGCTCGACGCCGGCCGCCTCGCGGAGGCCCAGCGGCTCGGGTTCGCCAGCCTCGTCGCGCTGGCCCAGGGGATCGGCGACGCGGGGATTCGCGACGAGGTGCGGCTCGGCGTCGTGACGAGCCACATGCAGAAGGTGACCGACGCGGCCGTGCTCTGCCCCGAGAAGGCCACGCTGCTCGGCCCGTGCGAGGCCATCCCCAGGGCGTACCCGAACGTCTCGTGCATCAGCGTCGACATCGACCTGCCGGAGCCGCGGACGCTGCAGGAGGCGAGGCTCATCGACCAGCTCCTCGCCGAGGTCACGCTGGAGCAGACCGAGCCCGTCATCGCCTACCGGAACGGGGAGCGCTGGGTCCGGATCTTCGAGCCCGCGCGCATGGACCGCGCCGAGGGCCTGCCGCCGCGCCTCCGGGAGGGCGGCGTCTACCTGATCGCCGGCGGGCTCGGGGCCGTCGGCTCCGCCCTCGCGGAGCACCTCGCGAAGGTCGCGCGCGCGAAGCTCGTGCTCGCGGGCCGGACGGCGCTCCCGCCCCGGGAGGCCTGGGACGGCCTCGCCGGCGCGGGCGCCTTCGACGCGCTACGCCGCAAGATCGGCGCGGTGCTCGAGATGGAGCGGCTGGGCGCCGAGGTGCTGCTCGTGACGGCCGACGTCACGCGGCTCGACGACATGCAGCGCGCGGTGGCCGAGGGGCTCCAGCGCTTCGGGCGGATCGACGGCGTGATCCACGCGGCGGGCGCCCGCCGCGCCGTGCCCCTCCAGCGCATGACGCGCGAGGAGGGCGAGGCGCTCCTCGCCCCGAAGCTCGACGGCGCGCTCGTCCTCGACGAGTCGCTCCGGGGCCTCCGGCCCGATTTCGTCGCGCTGTGCGCCGCGCGGACCGCGGGCGCCCGCGGGGCGGGCCTCGCGGGCCAGTGCGCCGCGACCGCCTTCCTCGGCGCCTTCGCGCAGCGGCGGGCCGCCGGTGACGGCCCGCTCACGATCGCGATCGAGTGGGACCCGTGGCAGCGGCAGGACGCCTCGCGCGGCAAGGATCCCGAGCCCGCGGCCGACTCGAGCGAGGGCGGCGCGGCCGCCGCGGAGGAGGGGATCTCGCGCGACGAGGCGCTCGACGCCTGGATGCGCGTCCTCACGAGCCCCACGCCCCACGTCCTGGTCCTGAAGCGGGAAGCGCAGGCTAAGCAGCGCCCCTCGGCCAGCTCGATCGCGCCGCCCTCGCGGGACGTCGAGTCCGAGGGCATCCCGAGATCGGTCCACCCGCGGCCCGACCTCGGCACGGCCTACGTGGCGCCGCGCGATCCGCTGGAGCGCGCCGTCGCCGAGACGTGGGAGAAGCTGTTCGGCATCGAGCGGATCGGCGTCCACGACGACTTCTTCGCGCTCGGCGGCGACTCGCTGCTCGCCGTCCAGCTCATCTCCCGGCTGCGCAGCGTCGTGAACATGGATCTCCCCGGCCACAGCCTGCTCAACGCGCCGACCGTGGCGGCCCTGGCCGAGCTCATCGCGCAGTCCGACTCGCCCTCATCCACCTCGCTGTCGAGGCGCTCTCCCGCGCGCCTCTTGCCCGCGTCGCTCGTGCGGATCAAGCCCGGCACCGGGCGGCCGCTCTTCCTGATGCACCCGGTCGGAGGGCACGTTTACTTCTACCACGATCTCGCCACCTGCCTGGACCCGGCGCAGCCCGTGTACGGGCTGCAGGCGCAGGGCATCGAAGGCAAGGCGCCGCCCTTGACCCGCGTCGAGGAGATGGCCGCGCGCTACCTCGAGGCGGTACGGCGGCACATCCAGCCGGAGGGCCCCTACGTGCTCGGCGGGTCGTCCTTCGGCGGGGTCGTCGCCTTCGAGATGGCGCACCAGCTCATCTCCGGGGGCGAGCGCGTCGCGCTTCTCATGATGATCGACACGCCCGCGCCCTCGGCGGTGTTCCCCGAGGATCTCGACACCCCCGAGCGCCTCGCCTACCTGATCAGCGGCGATGCGAGTCTCCCCGTCCCCGCGGAGGAGATCCGGCACCTCTCCCCGGACGAGCAGCTGCTCCACGTGCTCCAGCGCAAGAAGGGTGTCTCCCGGATGTTCCCGAAGCTGGCGCTCCAGGAGCTCGCCACGTTCCGCAAGATCGTCACCGCCAACCTGCAGGCGATGCTGCGCTATGTCCCCCGCCCCTACCCGGGTGACGTGCTCTTCTTCGAGGCGAGCGAGCGCGACGCCATGACCGTGAACAACCCGGCGCGGGGATGGCTCGATTTGATCCAGGGCCAGCTCACTGTCCACGAGGTCCCTGGCAATCACATCACCATGAATTTGCCGCCGAACGTGCAAGTCATGGCCGATCATCTGCGCGCGGCCCTCGAGGCGGCGGGACATCAGGGCTGATGTTGACGCCCGGCCGGCGGGCTCTTTACCATGGGTGTGGAGCGGCGACGGCGACGCCCCCGCGCGGTCGCGCGGGCTCGAGTGCGGCCAGGGCGCGCGGCGGAGGTGGAGAATGTCGAAGATCACCGCGGAGCAGGCGAGAGAGGAGCACGTCGCGCTCCTCAAGGCGTGGACGAAGGCGGTGGGGGCCGTCAAGGACTACGGCTTCCTCGATCGCCACCTGGCCGAAGGCTGGCGGTACGTCGATTACAACGGAGTGCAGCGCGGCAAGGACGAGTACCTGAAGCTCGTCGACAGCATGTTGACGTACACGCAGGAGCTCCGGCAGTGCGACGTGCGTATCGTCGGTGGGGACGTCGCTATCGTGAGCGGCGTCTACCGCTCGCGCGCCGAGCTCAAGGGCGGTGTCAAGCTCGATAACACAATCGCCTTCACCGCGGTCTGGGAGCTCAAGGGCGGTGAATGGAAAGCCCTCGTGCACCACACGACGAGGATCCCTGACGCGTCGTGATCGACGTCCGCGCCGACCGCGTCGACCGCGTCGAAGCGCTCCGGCGGCCGGCGCCTCGCCGGCGAGGCCGGAGGAAACGTTGACAGGGATCCTGCTTCGAGTACCGTACACTCAGGATCGTCCTATCGACGATCACCAGGGCTCTCATGGATCTTCGCCGGTTCCTCACGCACGCGGTGCAGATCGCATCTGCGCTGTCGAAACTTCATAAGTCAGGCACCCTTCACCTGGACATCCGCCCCGCGAACCTCTCCGTGCACCCGGAGAGCGGGGAGGTGTCGCTCGACGGTGGGCTGGCCGTGGTGCGCGGCGATCTCGGCCTCTCCGACGAGACGAAGATCAACCCGGAGTCGCTGCCCTACATCGCGCCGGAGCGGACGGGCCGCGTCGACTGGCCGATCGACGAGCGCGCCGATTTCTACTCGCTCGGCGTCACGCTGTACGAGCTGCTCTCCGGCAAGCTGCCGCTCGACGCCGAGGACGCGCCCGCGTGGGCGCACGCCCACATCGCGAGGGCCCCTGTGCCGCTCGCGGAGCTGGTGCATGACGTGCCCCGGATCGTCTCCGAGATCGTGATGAAGCTCCTCGCGAAGTCTCCGGAGGAGCGTTATCAGACCGCCCGCGGGCTCTGGTCGGATCTCCTCATGTGCCAGACCGAGCTGGAGGAGCTCGGGATGATCGACTCGTTCCCGCTCGGGACGGCCGACATCCCGGACCGGCTGCAGCTCCCGACGAAGATCTACGGCAGGAGGCGCGAGCGCGCGATCCTGCTCGAGGCGTTCGAGCGTGTGGTCGCCACGGGCACGGCCGAGCTCGTGCTCGTCGCCGGGTACTCGGGCGTCGGGAAGACCTCGCTCGTGAAGGAGGTGCAGGCGCCCATCGTCCGCGAGCGCGGGGCGTTCATCTCCGGGAAGTTCGATCAGCTCCAGCGCGACATCCCCTACCGCACGATCGCCCAGGCGTTCGGGGAGCTCGTCCGGCAGATCCTGACGGAGAGCCCGCAGTCGCTCGCGGGGTGGAAGCACCGGTTGAGCGACGCGCTCGGCGAGGAGGGGCGGGTCATCATCGACATCATCCCGCAGCTCTCGCTGATCCTCGGCGAGCAGCCGCCGGTGCCGCCGCTCGCGCCGAACGAGGCGCGCAGCCGCTTCGTCCGCGTGTTCCATGCGTTCCTCGGCGTGGTCGCGCGCAAGCGGCACCCGCTCGTGCTGTTCGTGGACGACCTGCAGTGGGCAGATCCCGCCAGCCTGAGGCTCATCCGCGACGTCGTCGCGGCGCCCGAGAAGCGGCACCTGCTCGTGATCGGGGCGTACCGCGACAACGAGGTGACCCCGTCGCACCCGCTCATGGAGGTGCTCCGGCAGATCCACGCCACGGGCGCGCGCGTCTCGACGCTCAGCCTCGACCCGCTCCCGCACGAGAACGTCCTCGAGCTCGTCATGGACACCTTCCGCTGCGAGGACGAGCTGGGGGCTCAGCTCACCAGGCTCCTCGTCCAGAGGACGGGCGGCAACCCGTTCTTCGTGGGCCAGTTCCTGACGGAGCTCTATCGCCAGAAGCTGGTCTGGGTCGATCCCATGAGCGCCGTCTGGTGCTGGAACATCGAGGCCATCGCCGCGCAGAACCTGACCGACAACGTCGTCGACCTGGTGCTGGGCCGCCTCAGGCGGCTGGACGGCGAGACGCAGCGGGTCCTCTCCCTCGCCGCGTGCCTCGGCGCCCGCTTCGACGCCGAGGTCCTCTCGGCCATGTACGGCGAGTCGACCGAGACGACGCACGCCGCCATCTCCCCGGCCATCCGCGAGGGGCTCGTGGCGCGCCGAGGCAGCACGTACAAGTTCCTCCACGACCGCGTGCAGCAGGCCGCGTACCTGCTCATCCGCGAGGGCAACCACGCCTCGACGCATCTGCGCATCGGGCGCCTGCTGCTCGTCCAGACGCCGGAGGAGGCGCTGGAGGACCGGCTGTTCGAGATCACGAACCAGCTGAACATCGGCGCCTCCTTCATCACCGATCCGGGCGAGCGGCGCAGGACGGCCGAGCTGAACCTCCGCGCCGGCAGGAAGGCGAGGGCCTCCGGGGCCTACGGCTCCGCGGTGGCCTACTTCGCCGCGGGCTGCGCGCTGATCGGGGAGGACGACTGGGCGGGAGCCGACGATCTGCTCGCCTTCGCGCTGCACCTCGATCTCGCCGAGAGCGCGTGCGTGAACGGGGAGTTCGATCGGTCCATCGACCTCTGCTCGGTGCTCCTCGAGCGCGCGCGCACGCAGCTCGACAAGGCGGCGGCCTACCGCGTCCTGATGCAGAACCACATGGCCCGGTCCGAGCACGACGCGTGCATCGGCGTCGGGCTGGAGTGCCTCGCGCTGCTCGGCATCAAGCTCGGGAGGCAGCCGGCCGACGAGGAGGTTGTCGCGGAGATCACGGCGCTGCGCGACGCGCTCCGCGATCGCACGGCCGACGAGATCCTCGGCCAGCCGAGGATGACGGCGCCGCCGATGCTCGCGGCGATGGGCGTGATGGCCGTGATGTACGCCTCGACCTTCTACACCGATCCGAACCTCAACGACCTCCTGGTCTGCCAGATGGTCCGGCTCAGCCTGCTCCACGGCAACGCGGAGCCGACCGGCATCGGGTACACGTGCCTCGGCAAGGCGCTCTGCCAGAAGCTCGGCGCGTACCAGGACGGCGACCGGATCGGCAGGGTGGGCTACGAGCTGACCGAGAAGATGAACGCGCTCGTCTACAAGCCCGAGGTGGCCAACCTCTATGGCTGTCTGATCTCGGTCTGGACGCGCCACATCGACACCGGGATCGCCTGCCAGCGCGTGAGCATCCAGGCCGCGAACGAGGTCGGGAACCTGACGTGGGGGAGCTTCAGCAACATCCAGCTCACCCTGAACGTGATCGTGCGGGGCGACCCGATCGAGGAGGCGTACAAGGGCGCGGTGAGCGCGCTCGACTACGCGACGAAGGCGAAGATCACGTTCGCCGCGGACGCCGTGACGAGCATGCTGCGCCTGGTCCAGGCGATGAGGGGCGCCACGCGCCACCTCGGCACGATGAGCGCGGACGACTTCGACGAGCAGGCGTTCGAGGACCGCCTCGAGAAGGAGAGCTTCCCGAGCGTGCGGCTCGTCCATTACGTGATGAAGACCGCGCAGCACCTCCTGGCCTCCAACCCCGACGAGGCGGCCCTGGCCGCGGAGAAGGCGGAGCGCAACATCTCGGGGGGCAACGGGATGTTGTTCTCGGCCGAGTACCACTACTTCGGCGCCCTCGCCCGGGCGGCCCGCTTCTCCGGGGCCCCGGCCGAGGAGCAGGCCGGGCTCCGGCGGTCGCTCGCCGGCCACGAGGAGCAGCTGCGCGTCTGGGCCGAGAGTTGCCCCGACAACTTCGCCGGCAAACACGCGCTCGTAGCGGCGGAGCGCGCGCGCGTCGACGGCAGGCACGACGAGGCCGCGGCGCTCTACGATAAGGCGATCGTGGCCTTCCGCGAGTCCCGGTTCATCCACCAGGAGGCGCTCGCGAGCGAGCTCGCCGCCCGGTTCTACCTGGATCGCGGCTACAGCGGCCTGCCGGGGCTCTACCTGCGGGAGGCGGTGGCGTCGTACTCGCGCTGGGGCGCGAGCGAGAAGGTGAGGCAGCTCGAGCAGCGGCATGCGCTCGTCCTGAACCAGGAGCAGCGCCGCGCGACGAGCAGCGGCGTCATGACGATGGCGGCGGAGGCCATCGACGCGCAGACCGCGGTGAAGGTCTCGCGGTCGCTCTCGAGCGACATGACGCCGAAGGAGATGATGGAGTCGCTCATGCGGCTCGTCGTCGAGCACGAGGGGGCGGAGCGGTGCTGTCTCCTGCTCACCGGGGACGGCCTGCGGCTCGCCGCCGAGGCCGTGGTGGACCGCGACGGCATCAGCATCCGCGTGTACGAGCGGAGCACGGCGCCGCTCGCGACCCGCGTCCCGGCGTCGATCGTCAACTATGTCGAGCGGACGCGGGAGCGGGTGGTGCTCAGCGACGTCGGGGCGAGCGGCGCCTTCGCCGGGGACGAGTACCTCGTGCGCGAGCGGCCGAAGTCGGTGCTGTGCATGCCGCTCATGAAGAACCCCGGCGAGGTGGGCGGCCTCCTCTACCTGGAGAACCGGCTGGTCCACGGCGCGTTCATCCTGCGCCGGCTGCCGCTCCTCGAGTTCCTGGCCGCGCTGTCGCTGCAGAACACCGTGCTCCGCGGCGAGCTGGAGCAGGAGGCGCTGAAGGTCCAGCGGACCGAGGAGGCGCTGCGCCGGAGCGAGAGGGCGCTCCGGGATCTGGCGGAGTCGAGCGACGTCCCCACGTGAGGCGCGGGCCGCGCCGCCGCACCGGCGTGGTGTGGCGGCGCGGCGTTCAGGCGCTCTCAGGCGCTCTCGAGCACGTGGCCCACGCTGTCGAGGAACGGCCTGTCCGACACGGAGAGGTGGAGCTGCACGAACCGCCAGTGATCCCCGTGGCGCTCCACCGTGCAGGTCAGTCGGAGCGCGGGCAGGTCGAAGCGCACGCCGCCCATGGTGGCGTGGATACCGAAGCCGGCCGTCCCGGCGCAGGCGGCCGCTCCCCCGGCCAGCAGACGCACCTGGACATCGCCGGTGATCCTGCACACGAGGTCCTTCAGGATCTCGCTCTGCCGCCGGAACGAGGCCTCGATCTCGGCCCAGCGCGTGAAGTGCAGCTTGTCGTGTGT
Organism: Sorangium sp. So ce1504; assembly: GCF_051521635.1. Lineage (NCBI taxonomy): Bacteria > Pseudomonadati > Myxococcota > Polyangiales > Polyangiaceae > Sorangium > Sorangium sp. So ce1504. The sequence goes on from NZ_CP150365.1 coordinate 5,992,707, forward strand.
GCCGTAGAAGATCAGGGCATCGTCACGTACGAACATGTCGCATAACGCGTCCACGTCGCCTCGCTCGAAGGCGCGCGCGAACTCGACGAGCATCTGGCGAACCGAATCTTCTGGACTTGCCGGCTTTCTCTCCGAGGACTCCATGCGCTCCGCTGCTCCCGTACCGATCCGAGCCTGATCTCGGCCGAGCATACAGCACCCCGGAGGCGACGCGCGACGCCCTGCGCGCGAAAGCGCTCGGAGCCCGGGCGGCTGCGCGCGACAAGGGTCGTCGCGGTCACGAACACGTAACACCACACGACCCCGACCAGCGCCAGCCGACCAGGTGCCCCCTCGAACCCCGGAACCCAGCTGACCAGAAACCCCACGAGCAGGAACAGCAGCCCCACGCCCTGCAGCTGCGCGATCGACATCCGCTTCAGGAGGGCGCCGACCGAGAGCGAGGGCAGGTACATGCTCAGGAGGTGCACCTGGATCACCCAGCTCGCCTGCTGGACCGAGCGCTGCTCGACGCCGCACATCTGGAGCGGCGTCGGCACCATGAGGAGGCTCATCACCAGGAAGGCGCCCGCGCCCATGGCCACCATGGGCCAGTACAGCGCGCGGGCGCGCGCGTCCGGCGCGGCGGAGGCCTCGGCGGCGCGCGCCTCCTGCGGCCCGTACGCCGCGAACGAGAGCGCCGCCATGAGCTGGAGCGCCGCGAGCATCAGCAGGGCAGCGGGCATGTACCTGGACGTCCGCCCCTCCAGCAGGCCGAAGAGCGAGATGCCGGGGACGATGCCAGCGGCGCTGGCGAGCTGGATCATGGTCAGCAGGCCCGGCGCCCTTGCTGCTCGGCTGCCCCTCGAGGATCGCGAAGCGATACTGCTGCACGAACGCGCCTTGCAGACCGACGCCGCAGACCGCCGCGCAGAACAGCGGGAGATCGGCGCGCTCCACCGCGACCGCCGCGACCGCCGCGTTGGGCCACGGCCGAGCCCCGCTCGGCGGAAAGACAGACGGAAAGTGTTGGAAATGCCGAGCTATCTTCCGGCCCCTTCTCGCTGTCGCAGAAATCCCTGGCGGGATTTCTGACACGCGGAACCAGGCAGCCCGCGCATGAGCCGGACGATCCACGTCGCCATCACCCGGCGTGTCCGGAAGGAGCACGCCGAGGCGTTCGAGCGAGACCTGGCCGAGTTCGCGCGCCGGCTCGCGACCGGCGACTCCACCAGCAGCCCCCCTCGCCGAAGCGCGCCGGCTCCCGGGCGCGGCGCCCATGCGCGCTCCCCGCGGCTCATCGCCTGATGTCGTACTTGTCCAGCTTGTAGAGCAGCGCGCGCCGCGAGATGCCGAGTCGCTTCGCCGCGCGCGTCTGGTTGTTCCCCTCGGCGGCGAGGGCGTCTTCGATGCTCCGCTTCTCCAGCTCGGCGAGGCGCGCCGGCATCGTCCCGTCGGCGGACGGCGGGGGCGCCCCCGTGCTCGCCGGGGGTGCGCCCGCGCCCGCGCTCGCGGGGGGCGCGGCGCCCTCGGCGCCCTCCGCCACGGAGGCCGGAAGGTGCTCGACCTCGATGACGCCGCCCTCGGCCAGCACGACGGCGTGCTCCACCGCGTTGCGCAGCTCGCGCAGGTTGCCGGGCCACGCGTGCGCCTCGAGCGCCTGCATCGCCGCGGGCGCGAAGCGCGGCGCCCGCTCCCCCATGCGCCCGGCGACCTGCTGCGCGAAGCGGTGCGCGAGCAGCGCGATCTCGGCGCGCCGCTCGCGCAGCGGCGGGACGCGGAGGACGAACGTGCTGATGCGATAGTAGAGATCCTGCCGGAACCTCCCGGCCGCCACCTCGGCCTGGAGGTCCCTGTGCGTCGCGCACACGACGCGCACGTCGAGCTCGATCTCCTGCGTGCCGCCGATCCGGGCCACGCGCCGGCTCTCGAGCACGCGCAGCAGCTTGGCCTGCATGGCGAGGGGCAGCTCGCCGATCTCGTCGAGCAGCAGCGTCCCGCCCTGCGCCGCCTCGAAGTAGCCGATCTTGCGGCGATCCGCCCCGGTGAAGGCGGCCTTCTCGTGCCCGAAGAGCTCGCTCTCGAGCAGCGCCTCGGGCAGCGCCGCGCAGCTGAGCCTCACGAACGGGCCCCCGGCGCGCGGGCTGGCGCGGTGGAGCTGCTCGGAGACCACCTCTTTCCCCGAACCCGTCTCGCCGAGCACGAGCACCGTCGTCTGCGCGCGCGCGAGGCGCTGCACCACCTGGAAGACCTTCACCATGGCCTCGTCCGCGACGACGAACCCGGCGCCGGCGCCGGAGGGCGGGCCCTCCAGCGCCTCCGGCGCGGCCCCCGGCGGCGCCGCCTCGACGGGCGCCGGCGCCGCGATCGCGACGACGATCTCGGCCGGGCCGATGCGGATCACGTCGCCGCCGGCGAGGGCCCGCTCCGCCCCGCGCACGACGGCGCCGTTCACCGACGTGCCATTGCGGCTCCCGAGGTCGACGAGCGCGACGGTCTGGCCCCGCCGCGCGACGCGCGCATGGTTGCGCGAGACGCGGGCGTCGTCGACGCAGACCGTGGACTCCGGCGCGCGGCCGACCGCGACCACATCACCATCGGTGAGATCGATCACCCGCGCCGCGCCATCACCGGCGCGGACGATCAGGGAGGCCTGCCCCTGAGGCGTCCGCTCGCTGGGCGGGCTCTCCGCGGCGTCGAGCTCGGTCGCGACCTCGGCCGCGGTAGGCGACGGCTCCGCGCTCGGCGGAGAAGCTGCCTGTCGACGAGGGTCTCGCTCCGCCATGCCGTTCGAGGGTTGCGCAAGTGTACGACGCTTGCGCAACCCACGGCAACGGCAGCGCGCGCCGCCGCGCGGAAGACGCGGATCGCGCGCTGGTCCCCGCCTTGCAGTGCCTCTGCGGCGCGCACGGACCAGCGCCTCTCTGGCGCGCGGAGACGCTGCGGGAGCCGCGATCGCCGGGAGCCATCGCGGGGACCGGAGCGCCTGGAGGCGCGTCGCGCCGACGTGCGCCTGGCTTCACGAACGACCAACACGACAGGAGACGAGCATGACTTATCCCATTCGACCGGCGTCCTCTCTCGCGATCTGCGGCGCCCTGCGCCATGCCCTCGTGAGCCTGGCCGCGACGCTCGCCGCCGTCGGGTGCGGCGCGGATCCGGGCTCCGACGCGGAGATCGCCTCGGCGGCGAGCGGCGACGCGGTCACCGGCGCCCTCACGATGACCTGCTCCAGGCTGACGGTGAGCCGGGGCAGCATCGGCGCCGGACAGACGGCCGCCGCGCTCGCGACGGCGGATCTCACGGGCGAGCAGGACGTGTGGAAGAAGTACGTGGAGTTCGCGCCCGGCACCAGCGCGACGTGCGAGTACGCGCTCCCCTCGGGCACCTCGGCGGCGCGGCTCGCGTCCCTCGCGCTGGGCGTGAATTACCGCGGCCCCGCGAGATCGGCCATGCGCTGGACCTTCGAGGCGTGGGACGCGGCCGCCCGCGCCTGGGTCCCTGTCGGCGACAACACGTTCGCGCGCAACTGGTCCTGGACGAGCGCGAGCCTGAGCCTGCCGGGATCGCTCGGGCGGTTCGTGGCGGGCGGTACCCTCAAGATCCGGTACGCGACGAGCAGCTCCGCCGACAGCTCGATGCTCGACAAGCTCGTCCTCACGGGCACGACCAGCGACGGCTCCAATGGCGCCGGCGGCACCGGCGGCGCTGGCGGCACCGGCGGCACCGGCGGCACCGGCGGCACCGGCGGCGCTGGCGGCACCGGCGGCACCGGAGGCACCGGCGGCGCTGGCGGCACCGGCGGCACCGGCGGCGCTGGCGGCACCGGCGGCGCCGGCGGCTCCACCGGCACCGGCGGCACCGGCGGCACCAGCGGCTCCGGCACCGGCGGCTCCACCGGTACCGGCGGCTCCACCGGCACTGGCGTCTGGGTCCCCGCGCCGGGGACGACGTGGCAATGGCAGCTCACGGGCACCATCGACACCAGCCTCGATGTCGCCATGTACGATATCGATCTCTTCGACGCCCCGCAGGCGAAGATCGACACGCTGCGCGCGGCCGGGAAGAAGGTGATCTGCTACTTCAGCGCAGGGAGCAGCGAGGACTGGCGCGACGACGCGTCGAAGTTCCCCGCCGCGGCGCTCGGCAACCCGCTCGACGGCTGGCCGGGCGAGCGGTGGCTCGACACCCGCAACGCCGGCGTGCGCGACGTCATGAAGGCTCGGCTGGATCTGGCGGTGCAGAGGCGCTGCGACGGCGTGGAGCCCGACAACGTCGACGGCTACACCAACAGCCCCGGCTTCCCGCTGACGGCGGCGACGCAGCTCGATTACAACCGCTTCCTCGCCGCCGAGGCGCACGCGCGCGGGCTGTCCATCGGGCTGAAGAACGATCTCGATCAGGTGAAAGACCTGGTGGGGAGCTTCGACTGGGCCCTGAACGAGGAGTGCCACGAATACGACGAGTGCGACATGCTCACCCCGTTCATCCGCGCCGGCAAGGCGGTGTTCCACGCGGAGTACGTCGACGCCTCGAAGGCGAACGCCGTCTGCGCCGCCACGAAGCCGCTCGGGCTCTCGACCTTGATCAAGAAGCTCGACCTCGACGCCTGGCGCGTCGCCTGCCCCTGATCCACGCGCAAGCGCCCCGCCGGCGCAGGGGCGCTGGCCGCGCATCCGCGGTCAGCGCCCTCGCCCGCTCGGCCCTTCACTCCCCCGCCACCTCGAAGGTCTGCGCTCCGGAGAAGCTCTGCTGTTCCGGCTGGTAGTACGGGTGCGCCTCGGCGCCGCCGTCCTCCGCCCTGACAGGCATGGTCGCTTGCAGCCGGTAAGCGAAGGTGGCCGCGCGGCCCGCAGGGATCTCCTTCACATAGAGGATCAGCTGCTTGCCCGTGATCTCGAACTTCGAGAGCTGGCCCGCCAAGATGTACTCCTGGAGATCCTCGGTCAGGAGCTGGAAGCCGGGCGGCAGCCCCACGGTCACGAGGACCATGCTCTGCACCGAGTCCGTCTTGTTCTGGACGCTCAGCGACGCCGTCACGATGTCGTCCACGTACAGCTGAGTCTTGTCGTACGTCACGCTGACCGCGAGCGGGCCTCCCGCGTCGTTCGGGACCGCGCTCCACGGCAGGTTGTGGCGGCTCACCAGGTTGTAGCTGAGCTTCCCCTCCCCCGAGAACGAGAGCGTGACGTCGTGCGCGCCCGCGGTCGCGAGGTGCGTGAGATCGACCGTCGTCATGACGTCGGCCTGGTCCGCGCGCAGGGGGACCGTGCCCGCCGCCGCGCCGTCGACCGCGACGGTCACCGTCCCCGTGGCGCCCTCCGTCCCCTTGCTCGCGGCGAGGAGCAGGGTGCGCAGGCTCCAGATCGTCGCCTGGGTGGAGCCGAAGTTGCCGTTCGGGTCCTTCGACTGGGTCAGGAACTTCACGCCGCCGTCGGCGCTCGGCCGGTGGGCGCCCGCGGAGAGCAGCGCGTGGGCCGCGAGCGCGGTGGTCGTGACCCTGGCGTCGTTCCCGGACTCGTAGAACGAGGTCTGCGTGCCGCCGTCATCCCAGTAAAATGCGTCTCCTTCCGCGGTCTTGCGCTGGTCCAGCGCGTCGAGCACGCTGTCGGTCAGCGCGCCGGAGGGGTCGGCCACGGCGAGCGCGTTGGCCGCGATCGCCAGCGTGTACAGGTCGTCGGTCGCCGGCTTCAGCGAGCGGCCCAGGTAGGCGAGCCCCGTCCCGATCTCGGGCCCCGTGTACCCCGCGCTCGCGAGCGCCCAGAGCACGAAGGCGCTGTTGCGGAGCGTGCCCGTGTGGAAGCTGAAGAACTCGGTCTGGTCGCCTTCCCACGTGCCGTCCGCCTTCTGCTGCCCGGCGAGCCAGTTGACGGTCCGGGCGAGCATCGCCTCGTCCACGGTGTGGACCTTGATCATGTCGGCGAACTCCATGACGCCGAACGCGGTGACCGACAGGTACGGATGCCCGTCCTGCTCGCCGAACCACGAGAAGCCGCCGCCCGAGTGCTCGAACGTGAGCAATCGCTGGTACCCGGCCGAGATCAGCGACTCGGCCTTCATCTGGATCTCCGGGGTGATCTGGCCTGTCTGCTTCATGTACTGCGTGACGAGCACGTTGGGCCAGGTCGTCGAGGTGGTCTGCTCGAAGCAGCCATTCGGGACCTGGAGCATGCTGTCCATGCCGCTCACGACCTGCGACAGGAACGCGGGGTAGATCTCGAGATAGAGCTGGTTCGAGCCGGGGACAGCGTCCGCGGGGAACGACAGCGCGTGTTCGGCGCTGCCCGACGCGAGCATGCCAGACTCGCTCTCCGCGAAGGGCTTCCCGTCCGGGACCACGCGCACGGTGCGGGCCACCGCGTCGGCGCCCGCGCTGCCCCGCGCGGTGACGGTGAGCGAGTTGACGCCCACCGTGTTCACCTTCACCGGGAACCGGACGCCGCGCACCTCGCCCGCCGCGAGGGACACCGTCGTCGACGTCGCGCCGAGCGGGGTGTACCAGCTCCCCGGCTCGAGGCTGAGATCGACCGTCTGCTCCGTCTCCAGGTAGTTGTAGACGGCGATCGGGAACTCGACCTCATCGCCGCGCGTGAGCGTCGCCGGGAAGCTCACGTCGACGAAGAAGTCCTGGAACACCTTGAAGCCGCTCTGGATGCCGCCGAGCTTGCCGTCCGTGGAGTTCGCCAGCGCCGAGAGCCGCCACTCGGTGATGCTGTCCGCGAGCGGGATGCTCAGGGTGGCCGTGCCGTCGGGGCTCGTGATCACGCTCGGGTTGACGTAGAGGGTCTCCGGGAACTCGCGCCGGACGCGCGGCCCGCCCCCGTTGTCGCCGCCAGGCTCCGCGGTGGGATCCCCGGCCGAGCCGCCGCCCGCGCCGGTCCCGGCCCCGGTTCCGCTCGCGGCGCCATTGGCCCAGCCGCCGTCCGCGTCGGGGATGCCCCCTTCATTCCACTCTTGCGGGGGCACCGGGATCCCGAGATCGCCGAACGTGAACGCGAACGTCGCGTCGTCCTGGCTCTGCGCCACCTCGTCGGGCCCCGACGATTGCAGCGTGAGCCCGCTCCAGCTGGAGGCCACCCGGTACGCGTTGCCCCACACGTCGAAGCCGCGCAGGCGCTCGGCGACCCGGCTCCCGAGCAGCTCGACGTACACGCCCTGCCCGTTGCAGCTGAACTGGGTGCTGTCGCAGCCGAGCGCCTTCAGCTCCTGCGCGGCGGCCGCGGTCGCGTCCGCGAGCCAGGGCTTCAGCACGCCCTTCTGGCGCTCGTTGAACTGAGCGAGCTCCTCCGGCACCTTCGCCAGCACGGCGGGCCACGTGCGCGCCTGGAGGCCGGTGAGCGACGTGCCCGCGAGCGCGGCGAGCGAGGCCTGGGTCTTCACCTGCGCGGCCTCGGCCTGCTCGGGGTCCTCGCTCGCGGTCGCGTTGAACAGCAGGTCCTGGAGGTTCGCCGCGGGGCCGTGGATCTCGTAGCTCGGCTTCGCGAACTCGTCCTCCAGCTCGAAGTAGGTGCGGAGCAGCCCGGGCTGGGCGTCGACCAGCGCGAAGACGGCCTGATCGACCACCTGGACGCCGAGCGCGGCGACCTTCGGGTTCCCCGCGTCGTCCTTGACCGACAGCCGCAGCGTCGCCGTCTCCCCCGGCGCATACAGGGGCTTGTCGGCCTCGACCTCGACGCTCAGCGCGGAGTCGCCCCGCGCGAACACGGTGCGGCCGGAGCGGACCAGATTGCCATCGTCGTCGACCAGGTAGGCCTCGACCCGGTTGCTGCCGAGCAGGCCGGCGTCGACGGGCATGCTGAAATGGGCGCGCCCGCCCTCGAGCTCGAGAGAGCGCATGTCGACGGCCTGACCGTCGTTCAGCCAGTCGACGTAGACGCTGCCGGCCTCCTCGCTGGACTCGATGGTGACCTCGACCGTCTCGCCGGTCTCGTAGACGGCCCGATCGGTGCGCACGAGCAGGTGCTCGCCGCCCGTCTGCGTGCCGAACGAGAACTTCCGCGTGACCGCCCGCTCCCCCACCGTCGCCCGCACCTCGAACGCGCCGTCCGCCGTGGCGACCGGCGGGGTGAAGCTCACCACGGCCTGGCCGAAGGCGTCGGTGCGCGCGGTGAGCTGCGTGCGGTCCGGCGCTGTGATGACCGCCTCCGTGTCGGGGAGCGGCGCCCCGAGCGGGTCGGTGACGAAGAGAAGAAGGGTGTTGGGGATCCCCGGGACGAGCTCGCGCGCCTCGGGCACGAGCACGATCGAGGCCGCGTCGGCGGCGACCTTGACCGGGATCGCCTTCGTGACCTCCTGCCCCGCCGTGTCCGCGACGGTGACGGTGAGCGTCACGGCCGCGTCGCCCTGCTCCAGCGGCAGGCCCGCGAGGCTCGGCGGAAGCGTCAGGCTGAACCCGTAATGGCCCTCGGCGTCGAGCTCGCCGACGATGCGCTGGAATGTCGTCTGACCGACGTCCAGCGACGCCGCCTCGATGGTCACGCTGCCGCCGGCGACGTTCTTGCCGAAGAAATAGCGCGCGTCGATGGTGCCGGTCAGCGTGTCGCCGGCGGTGTACCACGGCCTGTCGGTCCTCACGGCGACCTCGAACTTGGGCAGCGCGTACTGCCCCACGGTCACGACCTTCTCCGTCGTGGTCTCGCCGCTCACGAGGCGCACCTTGAACTCGCCGGTGTTCACGATGGAGCCGATCCGGAACGTCGTCGCGGCGACGCCGTAGGCGTCGGTCTCGATGGGCTTCTTGAAGATCTTGTTGCCCTTGCCGTCCTCCACCTCGAACGTGATCGCCTCGCGGACGAGCGGCGCGTTGTTCCCCCGCTCGAGCGCGAGCGCGCGCAGGTGGATCGTCTGGCCGGGCTTGTAGAGCGGCTTGTCGGTGGTGAGGAGCAGCTTCGGGCCGGGGCCCTCGACGGTGATGTTCGCGGTGAGGGCCGCGTTGACGCCGAAGCCGAGCGCCTGCGCGGAGACGGGGTGCGCGCCGAGCGCGCCGGGCTCCACCTCGAACACCGCGGCGCCGAGCGCGTCGGTCGTCCCGCGGAGCGGTCGCGCCCCCTCGCCCACCGCCAGCTCGACGTCCACGTTGGGCACCGGCTGATGGGAGAAAGCGTCGGTCGCGCGCACGCGGTAGCTCGCGGTGCGCCCGCGCACCACGCGCGCAGGCCCCTCGAGCTGCACGTCGTAGGGCGGGATGACGCGCAGGAGGCTCCGCGTGACGAGCAGCCCCTCCTCCGACCCGTCGTCGACGCGGACGAGGTACCGCGCGAGGCGCGGCTGCGCGCTCACGGCCGGCGCCGGAAGGCGCGCCTCCGCGGTCGTCGCCGTCCCGCCCGCGATCTCCAGGTCGACCTCGGTCGTGCCTTGTTCCCTGTCCGCGTCGAGATCGACGAGCGTGACGCGCAGGTGGCCGCTCGTCGCGCCGGCGGTCAGGTTGCGCACCGGGATCTGGAGGCGCAGATCGCTCCCGTCGATCACGCCCAGCAGCCTCGCTTCGTCGACCTCGAGCGTGCCGTTCCGCGGTTGATCCGGGCGACCAAGCGTCGTTGGCGGGGCCTCATCGGAGGAGCACCCCGCCGCGAACGCGCTCGCCAGCGCCAGCGCGGCGAGCAGGTGGGGAGAGCTCCAGCGTCGGCGGAGAGCATCGAAGCGTACACGCATAAGTCCAAATCCTCCCGAGCGGCGCTGGCACATCCCCAGCGGCCGGCGCGTAGGTTGCATCCGCCGTACCAAGATGAACCACCGCCATCGAGCAGCAAATCCGCGGGAATAGGCGCGGACCGCGCGCGGAATATGCGCCACCTTGTGCCAAGGTTCTGGCCCATCCGCGCCTCCACCGCGTGCGGGTATCCGTTCACATGGGGAATCGCGACGCCTCTGTGACTCGATGGCTCGATGGCTCGATGGCTCGATGAGCCGAGGACCGCCGACCCCCCCGCGATGGCGAGGCCGCGCGGCGTGCCCGGCCCATGGGATGGGGTCGACCGGTCACGAGGGTCCGCGCCGTGCTCCCCTGGACATCGGGATCCGACCGTCTCAGGTTCTCGCCCGAGCGCAAGGCGTTTCGCCGCCGAGGAGGGGATCATGCAGATCGACTTCGAGATGCCCGTGATGGCCGACGGCGGCCTCGATGCGGGCGTGCTCGACCGCGTCCTGGTCGACCGGGAGCGGGGCGTGCTGACCCACGTGGTGCTCCGTTCTCCGCTGGCGAGCGAGGAGCTGCTGATCTCGATGGATCTCGTGCAGGGCACGGCGGACGGGCAGCTCCGCTTACGGCCCGGCCGGGACGAGCTCCTGGCGCTGCCTCGGTACTACGAAGGGCGGACGACGGCGCAGCCGCCGGGGCGCGTCGACACCTCGCTCGTGCCGCAGCCGCCCGAGCGGAGGCAGGAGCTGGAGGAGGCGCTCGGGGTCACGGACGATACGGTCGAGCTCGGCCCCGACACGCGGGTGATGACCGCCGACGAGGCCGAGGCGCAGCTCGTGGGCATCGGCGCGAACGATCCCGGAAACGACATCTCGCGGATCCGCGTGCGCGGCCCCGCGGGCGCCGAGGCCGACTTCCCCGCATCCTGGATCGACGTGATGCGCGAGGACGTGGTGGCGCTGAAGGTGACCCGGGACGATATCTTGCGCTCTCGTCCGGCGCCCAGACGCCGGGACGGAAACCTCGCGAGCCTCGAGGGGCTCTCGGGCATGGGCGGACGCGACGGCGACACGCCCGAGGAGGTGTTCGGAGCGAATTTCGTCGATGAGCTGCGCGGCAAGGGCGGTATGCTCCTCCGCGTGCCCGGCGCCGGCAGCCCCGCCGAGGCCGAGAGCAACCGCGTGGCGGCGCCCGTGGTGGAGGCGGGCCCGGAGCGGCGGTCCTCCTCGCGATGAGCTCGTGAGCCAGGCACGGCCGCTCTCCGGAGGGCTGGAGTCTCCGCCCCCTGCCCGCTCTCCTCCTCAGGCCCCGTAGGAACCATGGTTAGGATGGGGCACATCGCGCGTCCAGCGCGGCGCGATACCGCCCTGCCGGGAACTCCATGCCACGAAGCGCCCGAGTCACCGATCGCGCATCGCGCCGGCGGGAAGCGGGAAGCAGAAGGAACCAGAAGGAACCAGAAGGAACCAGAAGGGAACAGAAGGAATCAGAAGGAACCAGAGCGGGAGTAGGAGCAGGCAGAGTCGAGCGTGTTGCCCCGCCGGAAACTTGACACCGATGCTCGCGCGTGCTCGTCTCCGCCCCCAGGATGGACCCTCACCACATTCCGCCGAGCCCGGGCACGCGCACGGCCAGCGTCCTCGATCCGACCGCGGTGGCGGAGACGTTCCGCAGCGAGATCCGGGCGGAGCTCGCGGCGCTGCCCGAGCCGCTGGTCCTGGTCGGTGTGCTCGCGGCGGATCACGGGCCGTCGTACACGTACGCGGAGTACACGCGCAAGGCGTGCGAGGACGTGGGGGTCCGCTTCGAGATCCGCCACGCGACGCGGCTCGACGCCGAGGATGCCATCCGCGCGGCGAACGAGGACGCGCGCGTGCATGGGATGATGGTGTATTACCCGATCTTCGGCACGGAGCAGGACGTGTACTTGCGGGACAGCGTCGATCCCGCGAAGGACATCGAGGGGCTCCACACGTTCTGGGCACGTTGCCTGTACCAGAACCAGCGCTTCCTGGACGAGGCGAAGACAAGGAAGGCGATCCTGCCGTGCACGCCGCTGGCCATCCTCAAGCTGGTCGAGGCGGCCGGCTTCTTCGGCGAGGGGGAGCGGCCGCTCGAGGGCCGGCGCGTGTGCATCTTCAACCGGAGCGAGGTCGTCGGGAGGCCGCTCGCGAGCATGATGGCGCACGACGGAGCCCACGTGACCTCGTTCGACATCGATGGTCCGTTGCTCTTCGTGCCCAGCTCCTCGGGCGACATGCACGAGGTGCGCGAGACGACCGTTGACCGGGCGACCGCGCTGCGGCAGGCCGACATCGTGGTCACCGGCGTGCCTTCGCGGAGCTTCCCGGTCGTGCAGGGCGCCGAGATCCGCGCGGGCGCCCTCTGCATCAACTTCTCCACCTTCAAGAACTTCAGCGACGATATCCAGAGCAAGGCGAGCGTGTTCGTGCCCCGCGTCGGCCCCATGACGGTGACGATGGCGATCCGAAACAGCCTGCGGCTCTACAAGAACACCCACCCGGGCGGGTGAGCTCGGCTCGCGCGGCGCATTGACGCGCGGCGCCGACATCGCCTGTCCTCGCCGGCGTCAGCCTCCGGTCCAGGCCCGCGCGTGCTCGCGCGTCCAGGCCTCGAAGGGGATCGGTCTCCGCCCCGTCACGCGTTCGACGGTGTCGGTCTGCACGGCGCCATTGCCCGCGCGGATGCGCTCGATGAGCTCGCCGCCGACGTCGACGACGCGGACCGGGCCGTGACGCAGATGCAGGACGGGCCGCGCGGGCTCCTGCGGATCACGGCGCCGCTGCACTTCGGGTGGATCGGCGGCGTGGTCGCGGAGCACCTGCGCGGTCACCCCGAGGCGAGCGTAGAGGTGGTCTGCACGGATCGTATCGTCGACCTCGTCGCGGAGGGGTTCGACGCCGCGCTGCGGCTCGGCGCGCCCAGCGACACCTCGCTGGTCGCACGCCGCCTCGGGGCCCTGCCGCGCTACCTCGTGGCGGCCCCCGCATACATCGCGAGCCGCGGCGCCCCGCGCGCGCCGTCGGATCTCGCGGGGCACGACGTCCTGGTGTCCACTGGGGCGCGCGCGGTGGGGCCGCCCGGCGCGCGGTGGGTGCTCCACCGTGGCGCGCGGCGCGCGGAGGTGCGCGCGACGCCGCGGGCGACGGCGAACGACCTCGAGGTGCTCCACCGGATCGTGCTCGCGGGCGTGGGCATCGGGATGCTGCCCCGCGAGGGGCGCCTCTCGCGCGTGCTCGACGGGTGGAGCCCGGCCGACGTGCCGCTCCACGCCGTCTATCCCGGCACGCGACACCTGTCGCCGAAGGTCAAGGTGTTCCTCGACCTCGTGCGTGAGCGCATGAGCCCCGCGCTGCGCGACCGGGGCAGGGAGATACGGGCGAACGAGGCGCAGATGGACGACGGCTCGCCTGAAAGTCACAAGCGCGCTCAGAACGGCCGCCGACCCGGCGCTTGATGCGTCGTCTGCGCATGGGATGCCCCGTCGCGACGACCAAGGCGCTAGGCCGTGGTAGGGTCGCGCGATGGCACTCTCCGCCGTGAGCGTCGATAATTTCCGCGCCTTCGCTCGTCCTACCACCCTGGACATCCGGCCGTTGACCCTTGTCTTCGGCTACAACAGCCGCGGCAAGAGCTCCCTCGTCCGCGCGCTGCCGCTCCTCGCCGACTCCACCCGGCGCGACGCCGCCGGTCCGCTCGATACGCGGAGCGAGGCCGTTCGGGGAGCAACGTTCGTCGAGCTCAAGAGCGCGTACGGCCGCTCTGCAACCGTAGGCTTCGGCCTGTCCTGGGACGATGACGCGAGCGAGGTGGCGCGGCTCGAGGTGCGCATCTTGGGTGGTGGATTCCAGGCGATCGAGTGGGTCGAGCGCCTCGAAGCGTACAGCCGCAACGGAGCACGATTGCTGCAGCTCCTCCTTAAGGATGAGGTCAAATCCCTGTACGAGGTGACTGGCGCCGCGTGGGGCGAGCTGGAAGTTCCGTTCGCGTTCCAAGGGCTCGTGCCAGCGCTCGCCGAGGGTGCGCAGCTGCTTCCGGAGCAGGCCGCCGCTGCCCTGCGTGGCGTGCGCGAGCGGCTCCTAAGTCTGACCGGCAGCATCCACTGGCTCTCCGCAGTACGAACGGTACCGCCGCGCCGGAGCGAGTTCCGCGGCAAACCTCCAAGGATCCGCGAGGACGGCTCGGGAGCGGCAGAGCAACTCGCGTATGCAAATTCCCGAGATCGAGCTGTGGTCGATGAGGTGCGGGCCTTTTACCGGAAGGCCACGAGCCACGATCTCAACGTCGAGGAGGTCGCGATCGGGGCGGTGCCCGGCTTCACCTTGACCCTCTCGTCGCTGGAAGGGCCGGATTTCAGGGTGAACCTCATCGACACGGGAGAGGGGATGGCGCAGGTGCTGCCGGTCGCCGTCCTCGGCGCCCTCGCGAAGCACGGTCGGCTCGACGGAAGCCCGACCGTCGTGGTCGAACACCCGGAGTTGCACCTCCATCCGCGAGCCCACGAGGAGGTAGCGTGGTTCTTGACGCAAGTTGTCGCGTCGAGCAATGCGCGGTTCATCGTGGAGACCCACTCCGAGAATTTCCTCTCTCGCGTGCAGCTCTCCGTGCTCCGTGGAGAGATCGACCCGAAGCACGTGATCGTACACTGGGTGTGGCAACACGAGGCGGGGTCGTCCGTGGAGTCCATCGAGCTCGACGCGGACGCGCGTTTCATCGGCGACAAGTGGCCGCCTGGCGTCTTCTCCGAGGACACGTTGCTCGCGCGGCAGATCCTGGCCGAACGTCGCAAGCGGGCCGGTGCTTCGTGAAGGTGGTCATCGACGATGCCGTGTTTACCGGTCCGAGCTTCGTCATGGACATGCTGCTGCTCTTCCAACTCGCACTTGAGCGGAGGCACCGGATCATTGTCGACGAGGCGGGGACAGGTTACACCACATGGCTCGCTGGGCTTGGACGTGACGCGCAGGAAGAGTGTCGTTTGGCGCTCGAGGAGAGCGCCGAGGCGGAGGCGCGCGAGCCCGCGCGGCGTGAGATCCGGGTAGTCTGCAGCGGAACGGACTGGGACGGCGCTCCACCGACGGTGACGCTGGCCGAGGCGACGCGCCTGCTTCGTCGCCCGTTTCGGGTGCTCGTGGAGAACCGCGGGAACGATTTCCGGTTCCTCCTGACGATGGCGAACGATGCACAGCGCGCCGAGCTGGAGGAACGGCAGAAGCAGGAGTGGCTGGCCATAGAGCATGGCGGCGGCATTACGGAGATGGAGGGCTCCGTACAGGAGTGGAAGCGCGATCCCATCAAGCGGCTCACGTTGTGGGTGCTGTTCGATAGCGACGCACGCCGCGCGGGTCAGCCCAGTTATCAGGCCCGAAGGCTCAGCGCGGCCTGCGGCCGGCGCGTTCCGCATCATATGCTGAAGCGCCGCGCAATCGAGAATTACGTGACGCGGAATGCGCTCGAGGAGTGGGGCGAGGCGAAGGACATGCAGGAGCGGGTCGAGGCCTTCTACGCCATGCCAACGCAAGACCATCGGTCGTTCTTCAACATGAAGCACGGTCTCCGGAAAGACGCGCGCAGCGCCGACGGCATAGCCGAGGATCTCTACGGCGTGGAGGCGCTCGACGTTGAGCTGCGACGTCGGCTCGATCTAGGCTTCGGTCCCAGGCTGCGCGACGTCTTCGGAGATGGGCGCGTCCGGACTGCGGACCTCATCGCCGATGGGACCTTCGCCGAGGTGAACGGCGCGATCACCGAGCTGCTCGCATGGATGAGGTAGCGTCATGGGTAACCCTTCTTACGTCGCCGATCCGTACGTCACCTCGCTGACCCAACTCCTGGAGGACATCCGGCAAGGTTTCCTGCTTGTGCCGCGGTTCCAGCGGCCTTTCCTGTGGCACGTCGACCGGCAGATCGAGCTGCTTCGCAGCATCCGCGACGGCCTCCCGATAGGCTCGATCATGGTCTGGCGCACCCGGACCCAAGAGCTCCCTTCCTACGAGCACATCGGGCGCCATCGGATCGAACGGCCCAAGCTCGGTCCTGGTTCGACGCGGCAGTATGTGCTCGACGGGTTCCAGCGCCTGTCGACGCTCTACAGCGCGCTTCATCAGGAGGATGCGCCTGCCGACGATGAAGATGCAGAAGCGGGATTCTACCTCGATCTGGACACGATGGACTTCTGTACGGAACCGCAGGAAGGCACGCCCGCGAAGAGATGGCTGCCCATGGGTATCCTGCTCCAGCGTATGGATCTGATGAGGTGGGAACGCGAGCTCCCCGAGGAGCGCTGGATCGAGAATGCCGAAGCAGTGTTCAACGCGTTCGACCGGTGCAAAATCCCTGTGATTCCACTGGTAACCGAGGATCTGGCTGTCGCGGCGCAGGCGTTCGAGCGCATCAATACGCAGGGTGTGCCGGTCGGCAGGCTCCACGTCGCGCACGCGCTGAGCTGGTCGCCAGATTTCGATCTCCTGGAGCGGGTGCACACGCTGAAAGAAGAGATCCTCGCACCGATCGGCTGGGGCGAGATCGAGGACGATATCCTCCTCGACACCTGCGCGCTGACGCTGGGCGTCGACTTGTACGAGAAGAACATGGCGAGGGCGATCGCGAGCAAGCTTCGGTCGCAGCCAGATACGTTGAAAGTGGCGGTTCGATCGCTCGAGATGGCCGCGGAGTTCTTGCATACACAAGGGCTATCTTCACCAGCCCTGGTCCCCTATGGCCGTCAGATCGTCCTCCTCGCGGCGTCCTTGAACCCTCTGCACCACTGGCACCGGGATATCGACCAGCTGCTTGCGGCCTGGCTGTGGCTCACAACGTACGCGGAGCTCTTCGCCGGTATCAGCGGCGGTCGGCTGCAGCGCGTGCATGAGGCGCTTCAGGAGACGGCGCGCACCGGCATCCTCGTCTGGCCAGGTTGGAAACCTTTCAGCCGCCGGCCGCTGCCAGCGCGCTTCGATTTCCGCTCTGCGCGAGGGAAAGCGCTGGCCGTGCGCCTGGCAGAGGTGAGCCCACAGCAATCCGGCGGAGAGAAGGTGCCATGGCCCGGGCGGACGAGCGCCGAGCGCCTGGGCGATAGCCTGCTCCAGGGCGCACCCCGCCAGCGCCTCTCGGCAAGCCGCTTCGCCTGTGCCGGCAATCGCTTCCTGGTCCCCCCCGAAGACGCAGCTGCGTTCCGGTCGAGATTGCTTACCCTCCCGACAGCGCTGGCGCCCGCGGAGCGGGAGCGCCGGCGTGACTGGCTGCGAAGCCACGTGGTGAGCGACGCCGCGTGCGCCTCTCTCGATTCGGACAACCTCGAGGCGTTCGTCGCGCAGCGCGAAGCCGATCTGAACCGGCTGGAGGAGGAGTTCGTGGCCAGGCATCTGGAGTTGCTGAACCAGGGGGCACCTTCGCAGTAGATGACGCCAGCTTCGAGAAGTCGGTCACATATGATCGGTGGGATCGTCAGGAGCGGTCCTGGGCCTGACGGGCTGCGGCGGCCCTTTTCTGACGGAAGGCGAAGGCGGCGGGGCCGCGGATGCGCTCGTCGCGGCGGCGGGAGCTGAAGGCGCGCTCGGGGCGGCGGGGGCGCTGTGAGAGGGCGACGGCGAAGGCTCCGGTGACGCGGTAGACGGCGCGGCTGCGGACAGCGCGGACGCGGCGGCAGGCGAGGCCGCCGCTTCGGGCCGCGACGTCGGTTCGCCGTCCGGCGCGGCGGCGCGAAGGACCGCATAGGTGACGAGCCCCAGGGTGAGCGCGCCAGCGCCCAAGGCCAGCGAGATCCTGGCGCGGCGACCGTCGGCGTTCGTCGGGGCGAGGGTATTTCCGGCCGACGTCAACGTACTGATGGACCCCTGGAGCGCCGGCGCAGCGCCCTCCGAGGCGCCACGGCTCGGAGAGCCGTGGAAGGGGGGCCCTGCTTCGTTTCGCAGCGTGGGCAAGGACGCGCTGGAGACGGCGCCCATCGTGCCGGGGCTCGGTCCCATCATTCCAGGGCTCGCCGCATCTGGACGCGCCCCTATCGCATCTGGATGCCCCCCTATCGCATCTGGGCTCGCGGCCATCGTGCCGCCGCGGACGACGAGCAGCGGCGACGCCCCCTCCGCGGGAACCGACGGCTGGAGAGGTCGGGGCTCCGACCCCGCCGCGGAGGCCGCCGCGCCGAACGCCTCGGCGAGCTCGCTCGCGCCCTGGAACCGATGCGCCGGGTCGCGCGCGAGCGCCCGCGAGAAGAACCCATCCACTGCGGGCCCGAGCTCCGGCACGACGCTGGATGCGAGGGGGACGTCCTCCGTGCAGATCGCCACGAACACCTCGCCGATCTCCTCACCCGGGAACGGGAGACGGCCGGTGAGGCATCGATACGCGATCACGCCGACGGACCAGAGATCGCTGCGCCAGTCGAGGGTCTTGCTGCGGCGCACCTGCTCGGGGCTCATGTAGTAGGGCGAGCCGACGAGCGTGCCTGTCTTCGTCTCGTTGCCGGCCAGCAGCGTGCCCTGGGCCTTGGCGATCCCGAAGTCGAGGACCTTCACGAGCTCGTCCTCGTCCTGCCGCGAGAGAAAGAGGTTCGCGGGCTTGAGGTCGCGGTGGACGATCCCCATCTCGTGAGCGCGGCGCAGGGCCTTGCACACCTGCGTGACGATGCCGAGCGTGGCCGCCGTGGAGAGGCGCCCCTCCCGCGCGAGCCGCGTCTCGAGATCCTCGCCGTCGAGGAGCTCCATCACGAGGAAAGGCGTATCGCCCTCGAGCCCGTAATCGTGCACGTGCACGACGTTCGGTAGCTTGAGCTGCGCCGCGGCCCTCGCCTCGCGCTCGAAGCGCGCCCGCGCGGTGGACGAGGCAGCGTACTCGGGCGCCATGAGCTTGACCGCGACCGTGGCGTCGAGCTGGAGGTGCCGGGCCACCCAGATCGACCCCATCCCGCCCCGCGCGAGCATGCGCTCGAGGCGGTATCTTCCGGCGACGACGCTGCCTTCTGCGAGCGAATTCATGAGCCTCGGCCTCTCGCTGGGAACGCGCACCCGAGAGGCTCAGGGTCGAGCAGCCGGGGCGCCTCGCGCCCAACGAAGCAAACGAACGAGCCCACCGCAACAGGATCCGACCCGGACCGCGCGCCGCGTCCTCGCACCTCGACCGGATCGCCGCGCTCGCGGCGCCGCGCGCCGCCTACTTGCGCCTCGGCCGTGCCGCCGAGCTCGCGGCGTCGCGCGCCGCCGCCGCGGGGGCGCCTCGCCCGGCGGCCTGCGGCGCGCGGAGATCGCTCGCGCGCGCCCGCCGCGCGGGAGGGCTGCCCTGCGACGTCAGCGCCTCCAGGGCGGTGCGCAGCTCGCCGCGCACGTGCGGGCCGAGGAGCTTCTCCGCCATGGCGCTCAGGCGTCCCGCGAACGCGGCCATGATGCAGCCCGCGCGCTGGTCGTCGCGCTCCGGGGCCCCCGAGCGCCGGTAGTGCCGCGCGTAGTCGCCCGTGATCGCCCCGAGATCGCCGCCGACGTGGACCGCCTGCCGCATGAAGAGCCGCGCCGCGCGCTCGTTGGTGATCGACGGCATCTGCACCAGGGTCAGGGCCACCTCGGTCCTGCCCACGGCGAGCAGCATGGAGACCACCCGCTGGCGCGCGAGCTCGACGAGCCTCGGCGCGAGGGTGTGCTCGTCGAAGACGTGGACGTTCGCCGGCACGAGCGCTTGGCCTTCCGTGCCGAGCTCGCTCAGGAACGCGTTCAGCACCGGCGAGCGCGTCGGCGCGGCGTTCACGTACTCCCGCGCGCCGCCCGCGTTCGACCTCCCGCCCGGCGGCGACGGGAGCGGGCCAGCGGCAGGCTTGGCGCGCGGCCCGGGCTGCGCCGAGCGCCCTCGCCGTGCCCGCTCGAAGTGCCGCTCCGCCCTCCCCGCGCGCTCGTTCTCCGCGGCAGCGTCCGTCGCGCCGAGCAGCGCGGCGAGCCCCGCCGCGTGGGCGGCGGTGACGTGCGGAGGAGGTTGCTTGCTGGACATTCGAGCAGATTGTCTCGTTCGAGGGCTGGTCGAGCGCTTATCACGCCGCACGAACGGTTGTACAGCGCTGAACGCCGGTTCCGGACGGGCGCACGGGGCCATGGGTGGTGGCCTGATTTGCACCGGAGTGAATCCCATGAAGGCGAGAAGACTGTAAAATCATTGAGCTTTTCTTCCAGCCTTCCCGCCTTCATGTTCCATCGGGCCACCACCCGGAGCGCGGCGGAGGAGGCGGCCGGCAAGGAGTGGGTTCCATGACCTCGACCTCGCACAAGTGGCAGTTCTGGATCGATCGCGGAGGCACGTTCACGGACGTCGTGGCCCGGCGGCCCGACGGCTCGCTCACCACCGCCAAGCTCCTGTCGGAGAACCCCGAGCAGTACGCCGACGCGGCGGTCGAGGGGATCCGCCGCCTGCTCGGCCTCGCGCCCGGTCAGGTCATCTCTGCCGCCGAGGTCGAGTGCGTGAAGATGGGCACCACGGTCGCCACGAACGCGCTGCTCGAGCGCAAGGGGGACCGCACCGTGCTGGTCACCACGCGCGGCTTCCGCGACGCGCTGCGCATCGGGTACCAGAACCGCCCTCGCCTGTTCGATCGCCATATCGCGCTGCACGATCTGCTCTACGAGCGCGTGGTCGAAGCGCGCGAGCGCGTCGGCGCGCGCGGCGAGGTGGCCGAGCCGCTCGACGGCGAGGCGCTGCGCGGCCCGCTCTCGGAGGCGTTCGAGGCCGGGATCCGCGCCTGCGCGATCGTCTTCATGCACGGCTACAGGTTCACCGCGCACGAGCGGCGGGCGGCCGAGATCGCGCGCGAGGTCGGGTTCACCCAGGTCTCCGCGTCACACGAGGTGAGCCCGCTGATGAAGCTCGTCTCGCGCGGCGACACCACGGTGGTCGACGCGTACCTGTCGCCCATCCTGCGCCGCTACGTCGAGCAGGTGGCCAGCCAGATGCCCGGCGTGCCGCTCTACTTCATGCAGTCGAGCGGCGGGCTGACGCTGGCCGGCCGCTTCCAGGGCAAGGACGCGATCCTGAGCGGCCCGGCAGGCGGCATCGTCGGCATGGTGCGCACCGCGCTCGCGGGCGGGCACGAGAAGGTGATCGGCTTCGACATGGGCGGCACCTCGACCGACGTGTCGCACTACGCCGGCGAGCTCGAGCGCGCCTTCGAGACGCAGGTGGCCGGCGTCCGGATGCGCGCGCCGATGATGAGCATCCACACCGTGGCCGCGGGGGGCGGCTCGCTCCTCGGCTTCGACGGCGCGCGGCTGCGCGTGGGGCCGGAGTCGGCCGGCGCGAACCCGGGACCGGCGTGCTACCGCCGCGGCGGGCGGCTGGCCGTCACCGACGCGAACGTGATGCTCGGGAAGATCCAGCCGGAGTTCTTCCCGCACGTGTTCGGCCCGGGCGCCGACGCGCCCCTCGACCGCGAGGTCGTCGAGCAGCGCTTCCGGGCCATGGCGGCCGACGTGCAGCGCGACACGTCGCGCCCGATCACGCCCGAGCAGCTGGCCGAGGGCTTCCTGCAGATCGCCGTCGCGAACATGGCCAACGCGGTGAAGAAGATCTCGGTGGCGCGCGGGCACGACGTCACCCAGTACACCCTGCAATGCTTCGGCGGCGCCGGCGGCCAGCACGCGTGCGCCGTGGCCGACGCGCTCGGCATGCGCCGCGTCTTCGTCCACCCGCTCGCGGGGGTCCTGTCGGCCTACGGCATGGGCCTCTCGGACCAGAGCGCGATCCGCGAGGCGGCCGTGGAGCGGCGGCTCGACGAGGCAGGGCTCTCCGCGGCGCGCGAGGCGCTCGCGCGCATCGGCAGCGACGCGGAGGCCGAGCTCGCGGCGCAAGGGTTCTCGCCGGAGCGGGTGCGGCTCGTCCGGCGCGTCCACGTGCGCTACGAGGGCACCGACACCGCCCTCGTCGTGCCCGACGGCAGCGCGGAGGCGATCCGCGCCGCCTTCGACGCGGCCTACCGCAGGCGGTTCGCCTTCCTGATGCCGGACAAGGCGCTCGTCCTGGAGAGCGTCTCCGTGGAGGCGATCGGGCCGGGCGAGGCCGCCGAGGAGCGGCCCGCGGAGGCGCGCCCGCACCGCCCCGAGGCGGACGCCCGGGCGCGGATGTACGCCGAGGGGGCGTTCCACGACGCGGCGCTGTACCGGCGCGAGCGGCTCGGGCGCGGCGCGGTGATCGACGGGCCGGCCATCGTGGCCGAGGCCAACGCGACGACCGTGGTCGAGCCGGGCTGGCGTGCCGAGATCACCGCGCTCGGCCACATGGTGCTCACCCGGGTGGCGCCGCGCCCGGAGCGGCGCGCGGTGGGCACCGAGGTCGACCCGGTGATGCTCGAGGTGTTCAACAACCTGTTCATGAACATCGCCGAGCAGATGGGCCTGCGGCTCCAGAACACCGCCCACTCGGTCAACATCAAGGAGCGGCTCGACTTCTCGTGCGCGCTGTTCGACGCGGAGGGCAGCCTGATCGCGAACGCGCCGCACATGCCGGTGCACCTCGGCTCGATGGGTGAGTCGATCAAGACCGTGATCGCGCGGAACCCGGGGATGAAGCCGGGGGACGTCTACGCGCTCAACGATCCGTACCGCGGCGGCACCCACCTGCCGGACGTGACGGTGGTCACGCCGGTGTGGGACGAGGCGGGCGCTCGCGTGCTGTTCTACGTAGCGTCGCGCGGCCATCACGCGGACATCGGCGGCATCACGCCGGGCTCGATGCCGCCGTTCTCCAGGACGATCGAGGAGGAGGGCGTCCTCCTCGACAACGTGAAGCTGGTCGAGGCCGGGCGGCTCCGCGAGGCGGAGATCCTTGCGTTGCTCGGCCTGGGGCCGTACCCGGCGCGCAACGTGCAGCAGAACCTGGCCGACCTGCGCGCGCAGATCGCGGCGAACGAGAAGGGCGCGCAGGAGCTCGCCGCGATGGTGGCGCAGTTCGGCCTCCCGACGGTGCAGGCCTACATGAAGCACGTGCAGGACAACGCCGAGGAGAGCGTGCGCCTCGCGATCGCGCGGCTCGACCCGGCGCTCCTCCACGACGGGCGCTTCTCGCTGCCGCTCGACAACGGCGCGACGATCGAGGTGGCCATCCGGATCGACCGCGAGCGCCGCGCCGCGGTCGTGGACTTCACCGGCACGTCCGGGCAGATGGAGAACAACTTCAACGCGCCCCGCGCTGTGACGATGGCCGCGGTGCTCTACGTCTTCCGCACGCTCGTGGACGACGACATCCCGCTCAACGCGGGCTGCCTGAAGCCGATCGAGGTCGTCATCCCCGAGGGCTCGATGCTGAGCCCGCGCCCGCCGGCCGCGGTGGTGGCGGGCAACGTCGAGGTGTCGACCTGCGTCACGAACGCGCTGTACGGGGCGCTCGGCGTGCTCGCGAGCAGCCAGCCGACGATGAACAACTTCACGTTCGGCAACGAGCGGCTCCAGTACTACGAGACGATCTCGGGCGGCTCGGGGGCGGGCATCGAGCTCGGGGGGAGCGGCGCGGGCGGCGCGGGTGGCACGCGCGCCGAGCGCGGCTTCGCAGGCACGAGCGTCGTGCAGACGCACATGACGAACTCGCGCCTGACGGATCCGGAGGTGCTGGAGCACCGCTTCCCGGTGCGGCTGGATCGCTACGAGATCCGCGAGGGCTCCGGCGGGGCCGGGCGCTTTCCGGGCGGGAACGGCGGCACGCGCGCCGTGCGCTTCCTGGAGCCGATGACGGCGTCGATCCTGTCGAACGGGCGCTCGACGACCGCGTTCGGCCTGGCGGGCGGGCAGGCGGGCGCGCCCGGGCGCAACCTGGTCGTGCGCGCGGACGGCTCGGTCGAGGTGCTCGGGCACATCGGATCGGTCCAGATGGGGAGCGGCGATGTGTTCGTGATCGAGACGCCGGGGGGCGGCGGATACGGAGCGCCGGTGCCCGCGTGAGGGCGCGTTCCTGAAGCATCCCCTCGAATTTTTCGGGAAGATTCACAGGGAGGCGGGGAGACGGGGAGTAAAATCCCACGATCTTCCCGTGAATCTTCCCAGTTAAAAATGCCAATAGAATGAGGGGATCTGTCAGGCGCGTTCCGCTGATATAGCAGGCGTCCTGCTCCCCTACCCGCTCGCCCGCTCATCCAGGAGTCGGCGCCTTGGCAGCGGGTCCGGGCGAAAGCTTGCACGTGGCCTCCCACAGCCCATTGAGGTACACGAGGCCCAGCGCGCGGTCGTACAGGCCATATCCCGGCTTGCCCGTCTCACCCCAGATCATGCGGCCGTGATCCGGGCGCACGTAGCCGTCGAAGCCGACGTCATGGTACGCCTTCACGATGGCGGCCATGTCCAGCGACCCTTCACAGGACAGGTGGGCGGATTCGAAGAAGGTGCCGTCCTCCTGGACCGCCACGTTGCGCAGGTGCCCGAAGGGAATGCGGCCCATGCCGCCGAACTCGCGCACCAGCGACACGATGTTGTTGCACAGATCGGCGCCCAGCGAGCCGGAGCACAGCGTGATGCCGTTGGCCGGAGAGTCGACTGTCTTCACGAGGCGCATCAGGTCGTCGCGGTTCTTGACGATGCGCGGCAGGCCGAAGATCGGCCGGGGCGGGTCGTCCGGGTGCATGGCCATGCGGACGCCGACCTCCTCGGCGACCGGGATGATGCGCCGGAGGAAGTGCGTGAGGTGCTCCCACAGCGCGTCTTCGCCGACGTTCCTGTACTCGTCGAGGACGGCGCGGAGCTGCTCCGGCTTGTAGCTCGAGTCCCAGCCGGGCAGCGAGATGCCTTGTTCCGGGTCGATCTCGGCCACCGCCGCGGCGTCGAAGGCCAGGGTCAGCGAGCCGTCGGGTAGCTCCCTTGCCATCTCGGTGCGGGTCCAGTCGAAGACCGGCATGAAGTTGTAGCAGAT
Organism: Sorangium sp. So ce1504; assembly: GCF_051521635.1. Lineage (NCBI taxonomy): Bacteria > Pseudomonadati > Myxococcota > Polyangiales > Polyangiaceae > Sorangium > Sorangium sp. So ce1504. Next base: position 6,017,206 of record NZ_CP150365.1, read on the forward strand.
CACCTTCACGCCGGCGGCCGCGCAGTTGCGGATGTTCTGGCAGAAATTGTCGATCAGCCGCTCGCGGGCCGGCTTGCCGAGCTTGATGTCCTCGTGCACCGGCACGCTCTCCACCACCTCGAACCGGAGCCCGGCGCCCTCGATGCGCGCCCTGAGCGCCTGCAGCCGCTCGACCGGCCACACCTCGCCCACCGGCACATCGTAAATAGCCGAGACGATGCCGTAGATGCCCGGGATCTGACGGATGTACTCGAGCTTCACAGGGTCGTTCTCGCCGTACCAGCGAAAGGTCATCTTCATCGTTTCGGTCCTTCCAGCGTCACGGGTCATCCCGTGCAGAGCTCAGGGTTCGAGGCGCCTCGCGGCCGCCTCAGCGTGGAGGGGCCCAGCCGCCGAGCACGATCGCCGGATCGCGCATCATCGCCGCTTGCTCGGCGGAGATCTGCGCCGATCCGGCGGCACGCCCGCTGGTGTCGATGAGGCGTCCATCCGCGTCCCGGCTCTGGTACTCCCAGAAGCGGAGGGAGCGCGGAGGAGACCCGCCCGTGATCGTCCACCCCGCCCGCGAGATGTGGCTGCCGAGCGTGCAGTTGACGTACGCGACGTGGCTCGCCGGATACTGGCTCACGTCGATCCTCGCCAGCGTGTTCCCCGTGATGCCGGCGTCGCTGGTGATGCGCGAGTCGACGAAGACATAGCCGTAGCCAGAGTCGCCGTTGCGCGCCTGCACGATGTAGCCGGATCGACCGACCGTCTTGATCTCGCACCGGTTGAAATACGCCGCGCCCGTGCCCCACACGAAGTCCACGTTCCCCGCGATCGTGCAGTTGTCCGCGTAGAGGCGCCCGGACCAGAGCAGCGTGTCCTGGAGGCTCAGGATGTCGGCGTCGCGCACGACGCACCTGTCGCAGTCCTGGAGCCGCAGCGCCTCCGCCTGGGAGCCGCCCTGCGGCGTGAGGTTGTGGATGGTGAGGTTCTCGATGACCAGGTCGCTCACCTTGTCGGCGCCGACGAGCGCGCGCCCCCTGGTGCTCGGGTTCAGGTTGTTGTTGTTCGTACCCGAGAGGACCGTGCCTTTGCGATCGGCCCCGCGCAGCGTGATCTTGTGTTTGCCCTCGAAGTAGACGACCCCGTGGTGGGTCCCGCGCTGAACGGTGATGAGCACGCTGTCCCTGTTGTTCGCCGGGACCGCGTCGAGCGCGCCTTGCACGGAGCAGAAGTCGCCGGAGCCGTCGAGCGCCACATCGAGCGACGAGACGCTCGATGGGCCTGCGCCCGCCGTGTCGAAGCGCCACGCCGTCGCGTCCGCGATCGCGAACGAGCCGCCCCCCGGGGGGACGATGGCGCCGCGGTCGACCGTGACGTAATAGGACTGGCCGTAGTCGAGCGCGCGCGACGGCAAGGACACGACAGCATCGTTGCCGTCCACGTACACCGGGCGAGGTACGTTGAACGTCCGGCCGCCGATCGTGGCGCTCACGGTCATCGAGGCCATGTCGACCGTCGCGACCGCCGCGCCAGGCCGGGCGGCGTTGAACACGCGAACGGCGCCCGCGCTGCCCAGCGTCGGCGCGCCGGGGAACGTGATGCGGAGCGGCGGATCCGGGCATAACCCCCGGGCGCCCGGCGCGGGGAACAGCGCGCTCACGCCGGCAGGGAGGTCGACCGGATCCGCGCCGCCGTCGCCTTGGCTCGCGCCCGTGCCCTCACCGCCGCCGGCCGCACCGGCGCCGCCCGCTCCCGCGCCGCCCGATGCGGCGCTGCTGGTCGACCCGCCGCCGCCCGACGCCGCGCTGCTGGTCGACCCGCCGCCGGTCGATCCGCCGCTGGTCGAAGCGCCGGCCGTCGAAGCGCCGGCCGTCGATGCGCCGGCGGTCGAGGCGCCGCTGGACGCCTCGGTGCTTGTGTCGTCCGCCGTCCCGGCGCCCTCGCAGGCGATCGAACACAGACCGAGGAGCCCGAAGAGAAAAAGTCGAGAGCGGATCATGGCGCCGGCGCAGGGTATCAAGGCGCTGCGCGGCCTGGCAATCTGCGCTCAGGGCACGAAACGTGCTTGTGCTCTGATTCCAGAGACGCCCCATGCTCCCGGCCCGTTCGCGTGGCACGAAGGCCATCGTCGTTCCCGCGCAATGGCCCCCGGTGCGTCCGCCCCATCCCCCTCGAGGAGCTTCATGGCTGACTCCGTACCCATGACCGACCGTGCCCACGACGTCCTTCGTCAGGAGCCTCAGAGCCTCGACCCCATCTTCAGGCCGCGGAACGTGGCGGTCATCGGCGCGACCGAGAACAGCGGCGCCGTCGGCCGCACGCTCCTCTGGAACCTGATCAGCAACCCGTTCGGCGGCACCGTCTTTCCGGTGAACCCGAAGCGGCAGAGCGTCCTCGGCATCAAGGCCTATCCGAGCATCGCGGCCGTGCCGGCGAAGGTGGATCTCGCGGTCCTCGTCACGCCCGCCGCGAGCGTGCCGGGCCTCATCGGCGAGTGCGTGGACGCCGGCGTCCCCGGCGCGATCATCATCTCGGCGGGATTCAAGGAGATGGGCCCCCCGGGCGCCCAGCTCGAGCGGCAGATCATGGAGCGCGCCCGCGGGAAGATGCGCATCATCGGCCCGAACTGCCTGGGCGTCATGAACCCGATCGGCGGGCTCAACGCGACGTTCGCGAAGGGGCAGGCGCGGCCGGGCAAGGTCGCGTTCATCAGCCAGTCCGGCGCGCTCTGCACGGCGGTGCTCGACTGGAGCCTCAAGGAGCAGGTCGGCTTCAGCGCGTTCGTCAGCGTCGGCTCGATGCTCGACGTCGGCTGGGGCGACCTGATCGACCACCTCGGCAACGACCCCAAGACGAGCAGCATCCTCATCTACATGGAGTCGATCGGCGACCCGCGCGACGCGCGAGCGTTCCTGTCGGCCGCCCGCGAGGTGGCGCTCACCAAGCCGATCATCGTGATCAAGCCAGGCCGCAGCGAGGCGGCGGCGAAGGCGGCCGCCTCGCACACCGGCTCGCTCACCGGCTCGGACGAGGTGCTCGACGCGGCGTTCCGGCGCGTGGGCGTGCTGCGCGTGAACGACATCGCGGACCTGTTCTCCATGGCCGAGACGCTGGCCAAGCAGCCCCGGCCCCGCGGCAACCGGCTGTGCATCGTCACCAACGCCGGCGGCCCGGGCGTGCTGGCGGCGGACGCGCTCGTCGCGAACGGCGGCGAGCTGGCGCCGCTCTCGCCGGAGATCCTTGGCGAGCTGAGCGGCTTCCTCCCCGCCGCGTGGAGCCGCAACAACCCGGTCGACGTGCTCGGCGACGCCGGCGAAGGCCGCTACGCGAAGGCCCTGGAGATCTGCGCGAAGGACCCGAACAACGACGGCGTGCTCGTCATCCTCACGCCGCAGGACATGACCGAGCCGACCCAGACCGCCGAGGCGCTGCGCAAGCACGCGCACGTCGAGGGCAAGCCGGTCCTCGCCAGCTGGATGGGCGGCGTCGAGGTGGAGGCGGGCAAAGCCATCTTGAACCGCGCCGGGGTCCCGACGTTCGAGTACCCCGACACCGCCGCTCGCGCGTTCTGCTCGATGTTCCGTTACGCGTACGCCCTCCGCGCCCTGTACGAGACGCCCAGCACGGACGAGCGGGCGTTGAACGTCGATCGCGAGAGGGCCAGGGAGCTCATCGCCGGCGTCCGCGCGTCGGGGCGGACGCTCCTGGATGAGGTGGAGTCGAAGCAGCTCATGGCGGCGTACGGCATCCCGACGGTGCCGACCGCCGTCGCGAGGAGCGCGGACGAGGCCGTGGCCACGGCCGGGGAGATGGGATATCCGGCCGTCCTCAAGCTGTACAGCGCGACGATCACCCACAAGACCGACGTGGGCGGCGTGAAGCTCGGTCTGCGCGACGATGACGCCGTGCGCAGGGCGTTCGAGGAGATCCAGGAGAGCGTCTCTCGGCGGGCCGGCGCGCAGCACTTCCAGGGCGTGACGGTCCAGCCGATGATCTCGCTGAAGGACGCGTACGAGATCATCCTCGGCAGCTCGATCGATCCGCAGTTCGGCCCGGTGCTCCTGTTCGGGGCCGGCGGGCAGCTCGTCGAGATCTTCAAGGACCGCTCGCTCGGCCTGCCGCCGCTCAACGCGACGCTGGCGCGGCGCATGATGGAGCAGACGAGGATCTACCGCGCGCTCGAGGGCGTGCGCGGCCGCAAGCCGGTGGACCTCACGATGCTCGAGCACCTGCTCGTGAGGTTCTCGCAGCTCGTGATCGAGCAGCGATGGATAAGCGAGATCGACATCAACCCGCTCTCCGTGAGCGCGGAGGGGGCCATCGCCCTCGACGCCCGCGTCGTCCTGCACCCGCCGGACACGCCGGAGTCCGCGCTCCCCAGGTCGGCGATCCGCGAGTATCCCACGCAGTATGTGACGGAGCTCGAGAGCAAGGACGGGCAGGCGTTCACGATCCGGCCCATCCGCCCCGAGGACGAGCCGCAGATGGTCGAGTTTCACCAGAAGCTGTCCGAGCGGACCGTGCGGCTCCGGTATTTCTACCCGATGCAGCTCGATCTGCGCACCGCGCACGAGCGGCTGACGCGCGTCTGCTTCGCGGACTACGACCGCGAGATGGCGCTCGTCGTCGAGAAGCCGCCCGCGGGCGGCGCGCAGAGGAAGATCATCGGCGTCGGCCGGCTGAGCAAGCTGCCAGGCACGCGCGACGCGGAGTTCGCCCTGCTGATCAGCGACGAGCACCAGCGGCAGGGGCTCGGTTCCAGGCTGCTGGGCCTCCTCGTCCAGATCGGCCGCGACGAGGGGCTCTCCCGCATCAGCGCGGACATCCTGGCCGAGAACGTGGAGATGCAACGCGTGGCGCAGAAGCTCGGCTTCCGGGTGACGCGCGAGATCGGGGACTCGACCGCGAGGGCGGAGCTGACGCTGTAGGCGCGATAGGTCCTGTGCGACAGCCGCGCTGCTGGAGCACCCGTGGGAACGTTGGGGGGCGGCGCGGCCGGGCACGCACGTGGCGCTTCCCGCCGCCTGCGAGACATGCGCATGCTCGGGGAGCAGCCATGGATACCCACCGTCTGAAGACCCTGTTCGAGCGGCTCAGGCAGCAGCACCCCGCGAACGCAGGCGAGATCGATGCGGTCGAGCGATGGCTCCACGACGCGCCGCTCATCCGTCGCTACCGTATCAACCCCCACGTGGTCGCGGCGGACACCGCGCTCGACGCGCACGCGGTCATCCGCGTCCTGCTGCACGGCACCCAGACTGGCCTCTTCGACATGCAATGGGACGTCCACTGCGGCCATTGCAACATGCTGGCCGAGGCGATCGATGACCTCGCCACGGCCGCCGCCGTCTCGTTCTGCCCGATGTGCGAGTACTCCTTCGACGTCGATATCTCGGCGCGCGTCGAGGTGACGTTCTCGCTCGGCCGGTCCATCGAGGACCTCGGCTTCCCTCCGGTTTGCCAGCCGCCGTCGGCGCTCCACCCCCGCTATGGCATGACCGCCGCGCTCGGCGAGACCGCGGCGGCGACCGAGGTGCTCACCGCGGGCCGCTACCGCTACTTCTGCCCGTTGACCCGCGCCAAGGGCATCCTTCGCGTCGAGGGTGAGCCCACGGACGAGGTGCAGGCCGCCGCGATCTCGCAGCTCGCGGGACCCCACTACGACGTGACGGAGCTCGTGGTGCGGCCCGGCCCGCTCAAGATCGCGCTCACCAACGTCGGCTGGCCGCAGTGCGGCTTCATCGTTCATCACGATGTCCTGAAGGACGAGCTCGATCCGGCCAGCCTGCCGCGGCGGCTCAGCGGGCTCGAGCTGCTCCACGTGCCGGAGTACCGGCGCTACTTCGGCGGCATGGTGCTGTCGGCGCGGGAGCGGCTGACGGTCCGATCGGTCCTCGTCGTCTTCACCGATCTGTGCGGCTCCACGCGGCTGTACGAGCGGATCGGCGACGCCCCCGCGTACAACCTGGTGCGCGATCACTTCGACATCGTGATTGGCGCCGTCGAAGCTCAGGGCGGCGCGGTGGTCAAGACGATCGGCGATGCGGTCATGGCCACTTTCCTGGACGAGCGGTCCGCGGTGACGGCGCTGAGCGCAGCCATGCGCGGCATGCTCGGCCGCAACGCCGGCCGGCCCGAGGGCGAGCGCCTCGTGCTCCGGGCGGGCATGCACCGCGGCCCGGCGTTGCTCGTCAACCTGAACCAGCGACTCGACTACTTCGGCCGCACCGTGAACACGGCGGCGCGCCTGCTCGGCGTCTCGTCAGGCGGCGAGCTCACCGTCTCTGCGCCGCTCGCCGCCGACGCCGAGCTCGTCGGCCTGCTCACCGATGAGGGCTGGACGCCGCCGCGGACCTCGCACGTCGATCTGAAGGGGATCGAGGGGACCCGCACCGTGCATTCGGCGGGCTTTCCCGGCATGGCTGCGCGCTGACGCGCGCGCCTCTCCGACGCACCGGATCCGCTGACGAGCGCACGGCCAGCGGCGCGCTCCGCGTCGTCCCGCCGATCGCGTCAGCGAACCACGCACGCCTTGCGCGGCGTCGCAATCTTGCACGTGATGAGGGCAAACGGCCCCGCCCACGAGTTGGGCGGTCAACGAACGAAGTCATTCCGCCGGTTCTCCCGGCGCAAGCATTGTCGATCCGTCTTCGAACGTGACACGCACCGTGCCGTCATGGAGGATGCTCTCGGCTACCCACCGCGGCCGATGTCCCCGAAGAGCATCGCAGATGCGCTCATGCAGCACGTCGAAGGACGTCGAGAGGTACTCCCGTGCGGACAGGACGAGCAGAGGGTCGCGGTAGCGCTGGCCGTCTTTCGGGGAGTCCTGACGGACGACGACGAGCGCGCGGATACCGCTGTGTACGCTGGATGCGAACTCGGGCAGAAAATCGTACGGGTCGGCGCCGCCCGGAGCGACAGGGCCGCAATGCTCAGGAACGGCTTGCCCATAAACATCGATCCAACCGCATCCGGCATGAACGTCACCGTGGCGAGGGAACCGCAGGATCCAGCGTGTGACGTAGATGCTCATGGTGCCAGGCCATCACCCATCGTCAACGCTCGCCGATCGCCCAGCCGATCGCCGGCCTGACGGCCCCCGTGGTCGCGTCCTGCGAGACGCCCGTGAAGCCGCCCATGAAGACCATGGGAACCTTGGCTCCCAGGTATTCCCACGTGAAAGGGGCGGAAGAAAGCCCCTTCGGAAAGTCGTGCATGGCCGGGCCACCGCCGAACTCGGCGCTCAGACCTTCTTCCCAGCGCATGGCATACAGGTTCGGAGACGGTTCGCGCCTACTTGTCACAGCACCCTGCCCCTCAACATAGGGGAAGAGAACGTTGATCCAACCGTTCACATAGGGTCCACCAGACTGGTTTTTTTGCTTGTAGAAGGACTGCCAGAAGGCGCGATCCACGTCGCCGCGCGCGGTCCGCACGATCCGGTCCAGCACGGGCAACAGCGTCGCCGTCCAGCCGGTCAGATCGAACTCGCTGAACATGTCGGCTCTTCTCCGGATCGACAGCCAGTCGTCCACCGTCCCGAGGAGCGTGATCTCTGGGATGCCGCTGAGCGAGACGAGCAAGTAATCGAAATACCGCTGCATGGCGTCGAAGAGCACGACCTCGGACGCGGCTCGTTCGATGGCACCGGTCGTCGAGAAGTCCGCCACGACGAGATCCCTCTTCTTGCCGACATGCTCCCCGATGCGACCAGACAGCTCGGAGAACATTGCCGGCCAGTCATTCGAGGGAGAGCCCTTGACGAAATCGTCGCGACGTACGGAGATGGTGAGCCTGTCGTCGTGGCTCACGAACCGGCGGCGCAGCGCCTCGGCGTGGAGCTTGACATGCGTCGCGAATCCCTGCGCGAGACAGAGCCAGACATCGTCCGGCGACAAGGCGAGCGGGTAGTGCCAATAGAAGGCCAGGTAAACTGCCTCGACGAACCCGTGAGCTCTCGACTGAATCAGACCGGGCAGGTTGCACGCGGCGGCTTCGAAACCCCGCTCCGACCGGACCTGAAGCGACTCTTCGAGCGTGATGGAGGGTCGTCCGCTTTCGCAACGCTTTACGTCCGAGACAGCAAATGTGATCATGACGTCATCCTTCTTCCTCCTGAATCGCCAGCGGCATCTCTGATGTCTGCCGTCATGGTCTCCCCAGGTCGCGGTGCCCTCCGAACGCTTGGCTGAGCCGCGGCCCGAAGCGCCGGAGGACCCATCGAGGAGTCAGCGCGTGTGTCGGCTACGTTCCAGTCGCAGGTGCCCTCGTTCAGCGATCCTCTCGAAGCAAGAGTCGAAGTGGATGAACAGGCCCCAGCGGTCACGGCCGCCGCGCGCCGCGGCTTCCAGAAGCGCTCGTTCCTCCAGGTCCGGCGCGCGCACTCCCTTCCAGAGCTTGTCGGCCAGGGCGATGATGAGCTCCTCCAGTGTAGGTGCCATCTGCTGCCAGCGCGCGTGCGACAGGCACACTCTCGCGAGCGCCGGCGTGACCGAAGCCGCGAGGAGCATTCGCTCGCCTGCGGCTTCGTGCTCGTTGCCCGGCCCCGTGAGCTCTCGAGGGTGCTCGATCTTGCCGGCGTCATGGAGCACCACGCCAACCCGGATAAAGTCCTCGTCGATCGGAATGCCCTGCTCGCGGAAGAGGACGATGAGCAGATCGGCCGCTTCCCCGACGAGCTCGACGTGCCGCAGCAAGTGAGGCGGAGCGCCCAGGGTAGCGAGCAGCGATCTGGCGTCATCGCGGGAGGCGGGAAACATGAGACATCTTGCCCTTCACGCGTCTGGATGACCTCTCGCGATGGCCATTCATCCAATGGTTCACTTCCAGAATTGCCACCACTTTTTGCCCGGAGACGGCTGTTCCGTTTGCTCGCCCGGCCCCTCGTCCTCTCTGAAGTCCTTGTGCTGGACCACCTGGACACCGCCACAGGCACCGCAGAAGGCGCTGAACGCGTCCATGGTTGCGCCAGCAGGAATATTCGGGAAGACTTTCGAGATCAGCTGGGAAGGCGCGTCGAACAGCTCGTCCAGGCCGCACTTGCTACACGGGCCAATGGTCCAGTCTGCGCGCTCTCGCAGGTACTGCTCGCGGACCTGCAGCAGGTTCTCGCCGCCGGTCGGCGCGATGAACCGAACCTCTGCGCCTTCGTTGACGGTCTTCAACTGGTGCGGTTGGTTCAGGACCCGGGCGGTGAAGACATCGCCGTGGCATGCGGTAACGCGCACCCAGACGAGCTCCGGACGGCGATCGGTGAGCCGCGGCCCACCCTCGTGAACCAGGACTTGCAGGTCGTCCGGGTGGTCGACGTGGAAGCGGCCCTCGAGCCTCGGGTGCTGTCGCCAAGCTGCCGTCATGTCCCAGAACCTCGCATCAGTCGCGCTCGTGCCAGCCGCGCCCTCCGTGCCCCTCACTCCGCGAACACGCTCACCTCGACACCAGCGGCCTTCGCCAGCCCGGCGAGGTGTCCCGACCCGCGGCTCTTTTCGAACGCCGGATGAAACACCAGCACCCGCGCTACCCCGCTCGCCAGCATCCGCTCGTTGAGCCCCTTCCAGGCACCACGCTTGTACTTGGCATAGTCCGCCTTGTTCTTCGCCATCGGCTCCACGGCGAGACCGAGCTCGGCTGCGACGCGCCCGGCGAGTGCGTCCGCGCCCGGCGAGTCGCCGTGGATCACGGTCGCCCCCGCCGGAAGCTTCGCCAGCTCGCGCCGGATCGCGCCCACGTCGGTCCACGCCACAGCGCCGGCGACGATCACACGCGTCATTCCGCCATCCTACCCTCGAAGCGCGCGGAGCGGGAACATCCGGACGTACACACACCCCGCCTGTCCCTCCCGGCGCAGCACCCGCCCGCCGAACCATCCCGCTCTGTGGGGCGACCGCCTCGTCGAGCGTCCTCGCGGCGAATTTCGCCCTATCATCTCGGCGAGCATGGGACCGAGGAGTGCGACCCGCCGTGCCGAGGGGCTGGCCGCGCGCCGGGTGAGCGCGACGCCCCCTCCGGCCGGGAGCGTCTTGAAGGCGTCCGCCCCGCTCCTCGCCGGCTCGCCTGCGCCGGAAGCGTCGCGCGCGCAGGTCGACGTCGATGCGGTCGACCTGCCCGCGTTCGGCCTCGCCGACGATGTGCTGCCGTTCAGCGGCGACGTGCACGCGCACCGCAAGCACCAGCTGCTCTACGCGAGCGCGGGTGTCCTGCACCTCGAGGTCGGCAGCGCCCACTGGATCCTGCCGCCGCAGCGCGCGGCGTTCATCGCGGCCCACGTCATGCACCGCGCGCACGCCGCGGGGCCGGTAGCGCTGCGGACGGTGTACCTGTCGCCGCGGCTCACCCAGGTGCCGCTGGCTTCCGGCGACCCGCCAGGCGAGGAGCGCGTCGACTGCCGCGTCTTCGCGGTGATGCCGCTCGCGCGAGAGATGGTCCTCCACGCGATGCGCTGGGGGCCAGACCACGGCGGGCGCGACGCGACCGCCTCGCTCTTCTTCAAGACGCTCGGCGCGCTGTGCCGGGAGTGGGTCGCCGAGCCGCTCCCGTTCAAGCTGCCGGTCGCCCGCTCGCCCGAGCTCGCTCGGGCGATGCGGTTCGCGCGCGAGCACCTCGGCGAGCGCCCGACCCTCGACGACGCGGCGCGCGCGGCGCGCACCTCGACGCGCACGCTGTCGCGGCGGTTCGTCGAGGAGGCGCGGACGACGTGGACCGAGTACCTGAGCACCGCCCGGATGCTGCGCGCGATGGATCTGCTGGCCGTGAGCGGCGCCCGCGTGACCGACGTCGCGATCGCGGTCGGGTTCGACAGCCTGGGGGCGTTCACCCGCGCGTTCGCCGCCTTCACGGGCGAGCGGCCGAAAGATTTCCGGGCCCGCGCACAGGCGAACGAAGCGCCCACGGGGTGAAGCGGCGCGCGCGAGCGAGCAGCGCGCCGGGGCGGCCGCGCCGAGGCCCTCACTTGCTCGCGATCGCGTTCACCAGCCCGTAGACGCCGTACTCGATCATGTAGGCGAGATCGTAGTCAGGGAACTCGGCGCTCGCGAGGGCCGCAATCTTCTTGTGGTGGCTCGACGCCTCGGCCCCCGAGAGCTCGCTCTTCTTCGCGCCGAGCGAGGCAACGTAGCGCTCGACGAGGGACTCCATCCCGGTGAGGTACGCCTTCTGCTCATCCACCGCGGCGCGCACCGGGGCGGTCTGCCCCCGGCCGCCGTAAACCGTTAGCCCGTCGAACTCCAGCAGCTCGTCGAGCGCCGCGCGCCACGAGGCGAGGTCCGGCGACGGCTTGCCGTTGCGGATGCCGCCCTCGAGCCACGCGTGCGCCTTGTGGTGCACGAGATCGCCGACGACGAGCGCCCTGACCGAGGGGACGATCGCGACGGTCTGCGTCGTCGAGATGCCGGCGTGCTCGAGCTCGCGCAGCTCGACCGCGCCGGCCTGCAGCGGGAGCGAGGTCGTGCCCTCGAACGTCACGTCGACGACGGCCTTCGGCGGGTACGTCTCCTCGGTGAACATGCCTGCGCCGATGAAGTACGCCTTTTTATAGGCGTGGACCTCGTCGATCGCGCCCGCGGTGGCGCGGCTCGCGACGACCTTCGCGCCGATCTTCTGGAACTCGGAGGTGCCGTTGAACTTGTCCGGATTCGGGTGCGTCACCACGACGTACGTGATCGGGCTCTGCGTCTCCCGGCGGATCTGCTCGATGGCGCTCCGGGCGTGCGCTCCGGTGAACTGGGCGTCGAACACGACGACCTCGCGCCCGGTGTCGTAGTAATACGAGCGCGTATCGAAGCCGGCGGCGTCCGACGTGAACGCGGCGAGCCGCGCGGCCGGCGCGCCGGTGGGGCCCTCCGCGGGCGCGCCCGGGCCCGCGGCCTCCGAGGCGCAGGCGGCGAGGGCGGTGAACGAGGCGAAAGCGGCGGCGCGGATGAGCTTCGACATGGGGGGTTCCTCTCTCGATGGCATCGCGGGGCGTCCTGCCCCGGAGACGGGGGAGAAGATGCGGAGATCGGCGCTGGCGCGCTTCCTTCCAGAAGCCAATGTTTTGCTCCTGCGCGCCAGCGTCGATCAGACCGTCGTACGCAGCCGCTATAGGCCGCCTCGGCGCCAGTCGGACCGGCCTCGGCTGCGCCCGGCCGACACGAAGATCGCCCTTACAGAAGTCGCATCGCCCTGTAGTATCGTCCACATGGGGGCAGCTCATGGGGCTGGGGCGCGGCGCGCGGGCGGCGCACTCGACAGCCCAGCGGCGACGGTGCTGGACGGGGCCACCCTGAACGCCATTTCATTGGGCGACGGGCTCATGTCTCTCCACGGCCCAAGACCCACCGCACACATCTCCATCGGAATCTCAACGACCTCGTCACCGAGGCTCTCCCCGGCCCCGTACCGCCTGAACGTCGAGGGGGAGCCCTCTCCCAGGAAGGGAACGTTGATGGCAGACTCGTTCAACCCGTACCAGGATTTTGCCGCCTGCCACCCGAACCTGCGGAAAGCGGTGTCTGAGGTCGTCGCCGACTGGGAGCCCGATTCGGCGCCCGCGACGGTCGTCTTCGGCCACATCGGTCGTGCGCTTGTCCAGCTTGAGTCCGACCTCGATGACACCACGCTTGATGAGGTTTCGCGGCTCGTGGAGCGTTCGCTGTCAGGAAGTGGCCCAGAGGCAGATGCGGTCGCGACGGGGCTCCTGGAGGCCATCTGCGCCCGCAGCGTTGCTGCCCCTGCCGCCGTTGCGCGCGTCGTCTCTCATCTGGGACCCGATGCGCGCGCTTACATTCGGGCCTGGGATGCATTCACTGGAACGACGACTCCGGGCGTCACGTAATCGTGCTGGTGGCCATGAATGGCGGGGCACCGCGCTGCGCCGCCAGCGTCACCGCTTCACACCACGAGCTCGCCTGTCGGCGTCGGTCGTGGTAGCGCTGCTCCTCATGCCGAAGGCCGCGCGCACGACGACGAAGAGCGGGACGCGCTCCCCGCAGGGGCGCCGTCGCGTCCGCGTGTACACGGCATGGCACCCGGTGCTCGTCGCGCTCCTCGAGCACGTCCTGCCCGCGGGCTGGTATCAGTGCATCTCCGAGTTTCAGCTCGCGCGCGAGCCGCTCCGCGTCGACCTCGTCATCCTTCGGCGCCGGCGGCGCGGCGCTCCGCCCAGGCCGAGCCTTCTCACCAGCGTCGTGGGCGAGCTGGCGGAGCACACCCTCGTGCATTTCAAGGGGCCGACCGACGAACTCGAACGCGACGACGCCCGCATGCTCCTCGCTTACGCGCTGCAGTACCTCGTCGTTGCAGAGATTGAGGACCCCGCCTCCGTCGCCCTCCGCGTGCTCGCGCCCCGCCTGACCCCGCGCTTCGTCGAGGCGCTGAGATCGCTCGACTGCGCGCTCACGCCCACGGGACCGGGCACGCACGAGGGTCGGCTCTGCGTCTTTCCGCTGCGGGTGGTGGAGACGGTGCCGGCGAACGCTCGCGAGGGCGACCATCTGCTATACACTGTGACGCCTGGGATGGTCGCCGACCCCGGCGGGATCCCGGCGCTCTCCCCGGCGGAGATCGCGGTGTTCTGGGCGCTCCTGGAGCATGTCGAGCAGCTTCGACGTCCGCTCCCGGGGCAGAGGAAGCGGCACATGAAGGACGAAAAGCGGGTGGTCGAGAGCTTCGAGAAGGTGCTCACGCGCCTCGTCGCGCGGGTGCCGCCCAAGCAGCGGCTCGCCGGGCTCGCCCCCGAGCAGCGGCTCGCTGGGCTCGCCCCCGAGCAGCGGCTCGCCGGGCTCGCCCCCGAGCAGCGGCTCGCCGGGCTCGCCCCCGAGCAGCGGCTTGCCGGGCTCGCCCCCGAGCAGCGGCTCGCCGGGCTCGCCCCCGAGCAGCGGCTCGCCGGGCTCACCGAGGCGCAGGCGGTGCTCGCCCTGCCGGACGCGATGCTCCGCGCGTTGTCCGCGGAGTACATCGCGACGCTGCCTCGCGAGACGCAGGCGGCGATCCAAAAGCGCCTCGGGGCGGCCTCACGGCGGCCGGCGCGTCGGCGAAAGCCGCGCAGCCCTTCGAGATGACGCCTCGACGCCGGAATCGACGACGGCCGAGGCGTGGCTCGTTCTTTCCGACCAGGCGCCGACTGTGCCATGAGCGATAGAGACGCCCACAAGCAGTTCATCCTCGAAGGCGACCTGAAGGCCGTGATGTGGCGGCTCTCGTGGCCGGCCGTGCTGGCCATGGTCCTGTACGGGCTCAACTCGTTCCTGGACGCCGTGTTCGTGGGCCAGCTGATGAACGAGAGCGCCCTGGCCGGCGTGGGGATCGCCTATCCCCTGTCGCAGATCACGCTGGGGCTGGGCAGCCTGATCGGGACCGGCGCCGGCACGGCGCTGAGCATCTACCTGGGCGCGGACGACCGGGGCAAGCTCCACGGCCTCCTGGGGAGCGTGAACGGTCTGTCGCTCCTCGTCAGCTTGCCGTACACCGTGCTCGCTTATTGGTTTGCAGAGCCGCTCGTGCGCGCGATGGGCGGCAGCGGGGAGATCCTCGCGCACGGCACCGCGTACTTCCAGGCGACGGCCCTCGGCGCGCTGTTCTGGGTGCACGGCCTCGCGGTGAACATGACCGTTCGCGGCGAAGGCAAGATGAAGACGGCGGCCTGGATGATCTCCCTCGGACTGGGGGTGGACGTCGCCTTGAAGCCGCTGTTCATCCACACGTTCGGCTGGGGCGTGCAGGGCGCGGCCTGGGCCACCAACGCGGCCATGCTCGTCTACTCGGCCATCGGGCTCCTGTACTACGCGAGGGGCCGCGCCTCGTTCGACACCGCCTGGCGCACGATCCGCATCGACCCGTCGATCCGGCGGCAGATCGTCTCTCTGGGCATGCCGGCGATGATCGTGTGCATCATGGGCGTCGTCCAGAACCTCGTGGTCTACGGGGCGGTGTCGACCCATGGCACGGAGCAGGACGTCGCCTTCTTCGCCGCCTGCAACCGCATCTCCATGTTCATGATGACGCCGCTGTTCGGCCTGATGCGGGCCTTGCAGCCCGTGGAGGGGCTCAGCTACGGGGCGGGGCGCTACGGCAGGGTGAAGCAGGCCTTCAGCCAGTTCTCGATCGCCGGGCTCGTGCTGCTCCTGCCGTTCTGGTTCTCGATGATGCTGGCCCCGGAGGCCGTCCTCGGCTCCATGCTGCCGGGGTTCGACTTCGCCGCGCAGCAGCTGCTCGACTTCCGGATCTCCGTCCTCGCCCTGCCCGTCATGCCGTGGGTCTTCATGGCGCTGGCGTTCTTCCCCTCCGTGGAGCGGGCGAAGCTCGCGAGCGCGCTCGCCCTGCTGAGACAGCTTGTGTTCTATCTCCCCCTGATGTGGCTCTTGCCCAAGATCGCCGGGGTGAGCGGGGTGTTCTGGGCGAACGCCGCGATCGACATCGCGATCTTCGTGCTCGTGATCCCCCTGGTCGGCCGGGAGTTCCGGAGGCTCGACGGGCGCGGCGCGGAGGCGGGCGCCCCGCTGCGCGAGGCGACCGCCGGCTGAGCCGCGCCCGCGCGCCGGACGCACGGCCTCGCGGCGCTACGCCGACGGGTCGGCCACGCGGCCCACGAACAGGATCGCGCTCGTCGCGTTGTCCCGGATGAAGAAGAAGAACGGGCGATCGAAGCGGATGGCCGCGGGCTCGGGCGGCCCGCTCTCGTCGAGGATCACCGCCGTCGCCGCGGCGGCCTCCGTGCCCACCTCGTCCACGGAGACGAACGCCTTGTGGACGACGCCGGAGATGAACAGGCCCCCCTGCCCGTCGATCCCCGAGAAGTCCGCGTCGCCGAAGGCGGCGGTCATCCCCATGTCCTTGAGGGGCGGGATCAAGTCGAACGTCGACTCCACCCTGAATATCGGCAGCTCGATCGTCACATTCCGGGGCTCCAGCGAGCCCAGGACGCCATCGAGGCGCGCGCTGTCGAGACCCTCATCGAATGCCTCGATGTCGGACGGCAGCACGAGCACCATCGACAGCTCGTCGCCGTCATAGGGCATCTCAACCGCCGCGTAGCCGTCGCCCTCGCCATAACCGGGGCGCGCGCCGAGGCCGGGAGCTTCGAGCAGGCGTCGACGGAGACGGAGAGCCTGAGCACCGGCGTCGTGACGCGGCCCTCGACCGAGGTCGCGCCGCAAACGCTCGGGAGCGCCGCGCTCTACGGGCAGCAACCTCATCGATCTCGACGTGGCGCGCGGCAGCTCGTCCGGCGCGACGGTCGACTATCGCTAGGACGCGGGCGGCCAGGCGAGTTATTTCCTTGGCTTCAGCGAGCTCAGGGGCGCGACCGCCACATCGCCAGGGACCGTCGTCCTGCACGTCAAGGCGGTCGCGGAGTGACGTCGATCCTCGTGTGAGGTGACAGCTCGACCCTCACTGCTCGAGGTAGAGGGCCACCTCCGCTGTCCGTCCCTTGGCGTGGGCGATCAGCGTGGCGAGTCCGTTGTCGAAGTCCTCGGGCGTCGTGAGGTGGGTGTGCCCCTCGATCTCGCCCTCCGGCCCGACGACGTACGGCGCGATCAGGTCGTGCGCCGCCTTGAACCACGCCTCGGAAGCGGCCGCCTCGTACTCCTTGGCGGCGGCCTGCGCCACGTAGCCGCGGTAGACCTCGAGATAGACCGGATCGTCGAGCAGGAACCGGACGAGCGGCCATTGCTCGGTCACGTCGACCATCGAGAGGGGCAGCGCCGTCAGCCCGATGTTCACGCCCGCGTCGGCGTCCGAGAAAGCGAAGGTGTGATCCCAGGGGATCCACGTGAACTGCCCGCCCTTGTTCGGGTCCGCGTAGAGATAGTAGTTGTGCGGCAGGCGGCCGTACACGTCCCAGTCCTCGACCACCGCGTTCAGCGCGAACCAGTGCAGGAAGCCGTCGACGTCGAGGCGCGCCTCGAGCCCCGCGCGCCAGGCGGCGGCGTCGGTCCTGTCGGCGTGCAGCGCGTCGAACAGCGCCCGCGCGTCCGAGAGATCGGTGTCGTCCTCGTTGTTCTCCTTGACGATGGTGTCGGGGTCCCACGTCTCCCACCGCGCGCCCGTGCCATCGGGCTTGTAAAGGTTGCCCTTGTGGCCGCCGAAATGGGTGTCGAGGAACGACTCGTCCGACGGGAGCTCGATGCCGGTGTACAGCCCGAAATAGACGGGCCCTTCCCCGTGATCGATGAAGACCCGGTAGAACGCGGTCGCGGGCGCGGGGATCCCCGCCTTGGCGAAGATGTCGGTGCCGATCTTCTCGCGCAGGAGCGAGGGATCCAGGTACCCGCTCGCGAACGACATCGAGTCGAACCCGTAGAAGCGCTGATTCTTGGTCTCGGGATACTCGTCCTCGTATCGGTCGAAGTTGAGGCGCAGCGGCAGCTTCCAGTTGCCCGCGTTCCAGGGCAAGAGCAGGCTCGAGTTGCCCTTGAAGCGGATGCCGACGTGCTTCCACTGCCGATCCTCGGTGGCGACGTCGCACTCGACGTAGACAGGCGTGCGCGGGAGCAGCTCGACGCTGCTGATGAGCCCCGGATCGCCGCCCCCAGGGCCGGGCGGCATGCAGGCCAGCTCGCCCTCGACGTCGGTGCACGTCCCCTCGGTCTCGGTTCCGAAGATGTCGATCGTGCAGTCGGCGTCCGCCGCGAGCCCCTCGCAGGCGTCGATCCAGTCCTGCGGCGGCGTGAATTCGTCGGGGTCCTGCGGGTTCGGCTGGCAGGTCAGGCCGCCGGGGAGCTCCGTGCACGTCCCCGCGGCGTCGGTCCCGAAGAGGTCGATGGTGCAGGCATCGCCGGCCACGAGAGCATCGCAGGCCGCGACCCACTCCGGAGGCGGCGCGAATGGACCGGCCTGCGAGCCGAACTCGCCGGCCATGTCCGTCATGTCGTCCATCATCTGCTGCCACTGCTCGGGCGTGATGGTGATGTCGACGCGGGGAACCCGGTCCTGCGGGAACGCGGCGGCGTAATCCGGTGGCTCCGTGGGGACGCCGCCCGCCTCGCCGTCGCCGCCTGCGCCGTCGCCGCCTGCGCCGTCGCCGCCCGCGCCCTGCCCTCCGGTGCTGCTGCTCGCGCCGGGGCCCGCCCCGGTCGCGCCGGGGTCGTCGGACGAGCCGCAGCCCACGAGAGGCGCGGCCGCCAGCGTGGCGAAAGGCAACAGGCAACGCAGAATTCTTAAGTTCATCGATCGCTCCTCAGCTCGCGTTTCGGGGCAATCTTATGTCAATCATGCATCGATCGCGTGACGAAACCACGCGCCAGAAGCGTGCGGCGTGCCGTCATCGGCCAGATCGGCCCTAGGCGCAGGGCCGGGGTGCGGTGGAATTTTCCACATCAATCACAGAAGAATTTTCCATTCATGAGGCCGTGGAGATCAGGAGGCAGTGGAGATCTCCACATGGAAGGAGGGCGGCGCAGGCGCGCCGCGCGCCCTCCCGCGACGACCGCGCATGCCTCTCCGCTCCCCGAGGAGAGCAAGGCAGGTCGACATCGACGCGGGAGGGCGGCGAGAGCTATCGAGTCGACGCCGCGGGGGGACGCGGGGCAGCGGGCCCCCCGCGGCGCGCGCTCACGAGGGCGCGCCGCACTTGCCGCGCGACGCGACCGACACGCCCGCCGCGTTCGCGGCGCATGCATTGCTGTACGTCCTGCCGTCGCAGCCGCAAACGGGATCGTACTGCTGGGTGCACGCCTGCGGGATGGGCGCGCAGACGCCCGTCTGATCGGCCGCGCCGCACTGCGCCTTGATGTCGTAGTCACAGAAGAAGCCGCGCTCGCACGCGATCCCGGCGAGGCCGCCGCAGACGAGGCCCTCGTGCCCGCCGCCTCCCCTCACCTCACTCGACTCGGAGACGATCGATTCGGGCGCATCGTCGGCCACCTCCACCTGACAGCCCGCGGCGAGCGGGGCCATGGCGAGCGCGAGCCAGACGACGGATACCATGCGACTGCCCTTGAACCAAGCCTGAACATTCATGATGTTTCCTCCAATGTCGCCTCGCCGCTCCCGGCAAAGCGATGACCGTGCGTGAGCCCCTCTCCTGGCGAGAAAGGGCACCTTGCGCCGGGCGCGAGCGCGGCGCGTGATCCATGTCATCCCCCTGCCGATCGGTCGGCGAGCATGAGAGTCAACTCGACGCGACCTACGTGCGATGAGACCTCGATCCGACGGTCGCAGCGCCGCGGGGGCACGGTCTCCTTGGCAGGAGTCAGGCCACGCGAAGCGCGGCGCGGTTTCCACGGCGTGCGCGCCCGGCTGCGGCGTCAGAACCGCCCGGATCGGGCGAAAGCTGCGCAACGTGAGCGAGGGCCTGCACAACCGGCCCCCGCAGCGTGGCCCGCGCGGCCCTCTCACGATCACCGACGGCGAGGCGAGCCACGAGCCAATCCAGTGCTGACGGAGAGCGCGTCCATCGCCGATGTGACCGTCGCGCCGCCGTATGCCAGGCGACCGTGAGGCTCGCGCTCTCCCGGCGAGCGCTCGTCGCTCTGCGGGCCGGCCAGCGGCGCGCGCTCGCGTCGCCCCTCAGCCCAGGAGCCCCCGCTCGCCCAGCCACAGCGTCGCGCCGGCGCGGCTATAGATGCCGAGCTTGTCGTAGGCGTGGGCGATGTGATGCTGCACGGTCTTCTGGGAGATGTGAAGGACGACCGCGATCTCGCGGTTGGTCTTGCCGACCCCGACGAGCCGCAGCACCTCCAGCTCGCGCGCCGTGAGCGCCCTTCGTGACCGGACGAGCCGAGCGCGCCCGCCGCTTCCGCGCTCTCCGCTCGGAGGAGCGCTCGGAACGGGATCGGTGGCGAGCAGATAGTTGTACGTCGTCCCGCGCCCCCCGGCGAGGCGATGGGTCCAGATCGGGTTGGCGCAATAGAGCTCCAGCATCTCCTTCGTGTACCCGATCACGAAGTGCTCGAAATACGGGTGCCAGGCCGGGAGGTCGTGAACTCGAAATTCGACGCCGGCGTCCCGCAGCGCCGCTTCGGAGCGGCTGTCGGTCTCGGAAAAATAACGATGCCAGAGGGTGGGAATGGCCGTGACCAGCGAGGACATCCCCGGATCTCGGACGAAGCGCTTCAGCGGGCCATCGACGAGCGCCCAGCGCGCCGACTCGGCCCCGAGCTCGAAGAGGGCGTCCTTGCGGTCCGGATAAAAGCGCCGAACGAGCTCGTCGTGGAACGTGAGGAACTCGGGCAGCGGAACCAGGCTGCTGGCCGTGATCGGCTGCCTGAACCACGGGTGGCTCAGCGCCATGTCTCGAAAGAGGCCGCGCCACGCTTCCGAGCCGAATCTCCGGCTCACCAAGGTTTTCCGCGTCAGAATTGTGGTTCCGCTGACCTTCATGGGAAGCTCGTTGAAGCCTCCCGCTGGACGACGAAGCCGCTCGGGAGGCAGGCTCCCAAAGTATCACTCGCCACGTCGAACGATCAAGGCGTCGGCCACCAACGCGCGAGTTCGCGTGTCACGCCGCAGCTACGATCACGCGGTATTCACACACCAGCAGCAGATTCTTCTGATGGCGCTGCAGGCCCACAGACCGCGCTGTGGATGCGTAGCGTCATTGCATCCCACAGCGGGTCGTATCTCGATGTCAGCGGAGTCGCTCGAACGTGGAGGCGGGTGTGGGCAGGACGGCGACGATCGAGGGACGCCGTGCACGGGAATGGGGGGACGCGCCGCGTCGAGCACGCGGAGCGCGCGTCAGGAGGCGGTTACGGCAGGGTGTGCCGCTTCAGGACGGGCCAACCGACCGCGGCGTTGCCGGGCTCGTGACTCCCTCCCTGCTTCGTGCAGAGGGCCACTTCGACGCCGCCCTCGCAGTTCGAGAAGGTCGAGCAGCCCTTGCTGTCTTCGGCCGATGGCGAGCCCGTGCACCCGTTGATCTCGCCCCACTTCTCGAGGGTCGATTTCGCCCCGAGGAACGTGATGGGCATGCCACTCACCACCGCGGAGTGTCCACCGGCGTAAGGCACGATCGGATCCGAGGTGCTGCGGAACGAGATCACGGTGATGGGGCGCGCTGGGTTGCAATCGCCGACGTTCTCCTGCAGGAGATCGAAGGCGGCGGGCGCCACGGCGGCGAACACGTCGGCCGCGTGGCAAGCGAGGTAGTGGGACATGCCGCCTCCCATCGAGAAGCCGACCGCGTAGATGCGCTTCGGGTCGATGCAGGCGGTCTCCTGGATCTCGGCCACCATCGCCTTGACGAACGCCACGTCGTCGGTGTTCTTCACGCAGCAGGGCCCCACGTTCCAGGCGCCGCCCGACGGGCCGGCCAGCCCTGACGGGAAGGCCATGATCACCCCCTCCGGGTCGGTCTGCGCCGGATACGGCGAGCCCGATCGCTCCGACGGGCCAGAGCCGCCGAGGGGGTGGAGGTCCACCACGAGAGGCACCGGCTTGCTGCCGTCGTACGCCGCGGGGACATGCAAGACATAGCTGCGGTTCGAGGAGCCGATCGTGATCGTCTTGTTCGTGTCGCCGGCCCTCAGCGCGGGCGACGGGCAGGTGATGGGCTCGCCGCCCCCAGCGCCGCTCGTGCTGGCGCCGCCCCCAGCGCCGCTCGTGCTGGCGCCGCCACCCGCGCCGCTCGTGCTGGCGCCGCCACCCGCGCCGCTCGTGCTGGCGTCGCCACCCGCGCCGCTCGTGCTGGCGCCATCGCTGCCGGTGCTGGTGCCGCTGGCCGAGCCCGTCGGGCCCGCCGACACGCTCCCGCTGCCGCTGCCCGAGGTGCTGCTCGTGCTGGCGCCGGCGGCGGGGCCGCCGCCGCCGTCGCCGCCGGCGCTGGTGGTCCCATCGCTGTCACCACCGCAGCCCCAGAGGGAGATGCCGAGCGCTCCCAGCACCAGAATCAGCTTCGGTAAACTCGTTCGTCCGTACGTCATTGGTCAGCACCTCTGTCCGGTGGGTTCAAGACCGCCATCCGGTGCTCGGGCCACGTCCTCGGAAGCGCGAGACAGCGCCGCCCCTCGTCTTCCCGGCTCGCCGTCCGTCGTCACATCACCCGATGCACGTGGCTGTCATATCCGAGGTCGCTGGCTCGAGGCATGGGCATACTGGCCTATGCCTCGACGCCGCCGCCGCTCGCCGCCGCTCGCGGTCCCGGGAGCATCTCCAGGCGTTCCTGGAAGGCGCAGAGCGCGCTGGTCTCCCCGGAAGGGCGCCGGAGGCCCGGGCACGGTCGATGATACGGCGACGTGTTCCGTGGAGATCGTGCCCACGGAGAGCGGCTGTGCGCGGCGCCCCGCGACGCGCCGACAGCAGGCGGCGCTGGCGTTCGTCGTGGCGTGCCTCGCCGCCGTCCTCCTCTCCCCGGTCCACGTGACGCGGCGTCACCCGGGCGCCCTTGTCGTGTCCATCGAATTCGACGACACGCTGGCGGATCAGCTCTCCGTGCGCTCCATCCTCGCCGAGCACGGGATGCATGCCACGTTCTTCGTGAACAGCGGTGCACTCGACCGCCCCGGCTACCTGACGGTCGCAGAGCTCCGCGCGCTCGCGTCCGACGGCCATGAGGTCGGCGGCCACACCGTCAATCACGTGCGGCTGCCCGGGCTCAGCGCCAGCGAGCAGCACCGGCAGATCTGCGATGATCGCCGCGCCCTCCTCGCGCTGGGCTTTGCCGTGAGTGACTTCGCCTATCCCTGGGGCGCTCACGACAGTGTCAGCGTCGAGCTGGTGCGCTCCTGCGGTTACGACAGCGGCAGGCGCGCGGGAGGGCTCGCGTTCGCCTCATGCATCTCGTGCCCATGGACGGAGTCCATCCCTCCGCGCGACCCCACCGCCACCCGCGCGCCCGGCTCCCTCACCCGCAGCCAGGGCGTCCCCACGATCCAGGCTCTCATCCGCCGCGCGCAGCGGGACGGCGGATGGATCCAGCTCATCTTCCACCACGTCTGTGACGCCTGCGGCAAGTACAGCATCTCCAGACAGGACTTCTCCACCCTCCTGGACTGGCTCGCGGAGGAGCGCGACGCCGGCCGCGTCGCCGTCCTGACCGTGCGGCAGGTGATCCGCGGCGAGGTGCCTCGCTAGGCGGCCTGTGCGCGTTCCGCCATCCCGCCCGCGCGCGCCGCCGCGAGCCAGGCCGGTTGCCGCTATCGCGCGCGGGAAGGAAGGAAGAGCGCCATGAAGCGGAGAGCCGCGTGTCGGGCTCAACCTGGAGCGGCTCGCATGACGTGCTCGCGCGGCAAAGAGGGAGGTTGTGGCGGAAGTTCCTGGATCGACAGGACAGGAGGCGGCTTGTCCGGGCATGGCCGTGAGAGCAATCCAGGTGCCGCGCGCGGATCGCCTGTCTTCCACCGTGGAGGGTGGTCCTGGGTCCGCTGGAGCTGCCTTCTTTTGTTGCGCCGCTGCACGGATTCGAGCAGCTCCTCACCACCCCTGCTGCTCCAGCAGCAGCTCCTCCGCGGCTTGATCAGCAAGCTCGTCGCCGCCGGCCATCACTCTCCCCAGATCAGAGCGTCGTCGCGCGATGCCCACTTTCGCTCGGCCAGCTCATCCGTTATAGTGGACACACCGTCCGTTCGATAGTTCGCGACGGACGCCCAACGGAAGGAAGCTTTGCATGAAACAGCTGTTCAAGCTGCTCGCCCTGGTGCTCGCGCCGCTCGCCATCGCGCTGAGCGCCCAGGCGGCAGAAAAACCGAGCGAGATCCGCGTCGCCAACCCGGGCGTGGGCGTCGGCAATCGCCCGGTGGTGGGGGGCTCGGCCTGGTCGCTGCTCAACCTGAACAGCGCGCTCGAGAGTGAATTCAAGAGCGATGGCGTGCCGGTGCGCTGGAACTTCCTGCGCGGCGCCGGGCCGGCCGTGAACGAGACGTACGCCAACGGGCTGACCGATTTCTCGCTGCTCGGCGATCTGCCGTCGAAAGGAGGACTGGGCCGGCGAGTCGGTGCGCGACAGGGACAGCCCGCTCGTGGACGCGTACGTGGTCGCTCGTTACAAGACGAGCATCGCCGACGCCAAGCGCCTGGGCCTGATCCGCACGACGTTCGACTTCGAGCCCTGGGTCGATCGCAGCTTCCTCGATCAAGTCCTGAGAGAGGAGAAGCTTGAAGGTTTCTGGAAGCCCCGCACGCTGCCCTGACGCATCCAGGGGGGCGACCGACCCCGACTATTTCGCGGCCTGCTCGTTCACGTAGGGGTTGAGCTCGTTCGTGTAGACGCGGCTCAGAGAGATCTCGCCCGGCTTGAGCTCCCCGCTCTTGACCATCCAGTCGATCCAGACCTGGAAATCGCGCTCCGTGATCAGGCCCCCCTTGCCGGCGACGCCGTAGCTGCGCCAGAACTTGATGGCCGAGTCCTCCTCGTTCCGGCCGCGCTTCTTCATCAGCGCGATGCAGCGCGCCACCACCGTCTCGCGCGGCGTGTCCCGGGCCCACTCGATGGCCTTGGCCGTCGCCTCGACGAAGCGCCGCGCGGTCTTGGGGTTTTGCTTGATGAAGCTCGTCTTCATCACGTAGCTGCCGGCGGTGAACTTGCCGTAGAGCTCATAGTCCGAGAACAGCGAACGAATGCCGCCGCGCTCGAGCGCGCGATCGCGGTAGATGTCGCCGAGCGCCGCCACGTCGACCTGCTTCTCGCGGAGCAGCTGCTCGCCGTTCACCGGGGGAACGACGAGCAGCGTGACGCGCCGGGCCTCCTCCGGCGCGAGCTGGCCTCGCGACAGAAACTCCTTGACCATGAACTCGCTGTGGGCGCCGAGCGTGTTCATGGAGATCGTCTTGTCCAGCAGATCGCGCGCGGTGCGCAGCGGGCTGTCGTTCAGCACGTAGAAGCCGCTCTGGCGTTGCTCGTCGACACCGTAGTAGCCCGCGACGGCGATGATGGGCGCCTTGGCCGCGATCAGCTTGACGATGGCGCCGTTGAAGGCGCCGCCGAAGTCGGTGTCGCCGGTGACCACGGCCTGTACGCTCTGGGGGCCGCTCACCGTGCTGCCGATGAAATTCAGGCGGATCGGCGCGAGGTAACCGAGATCTTCCGCGAGCTCGATCGGCGACACCGTGCCGTTGTTGCCCTGATAGCGGAGCTCGAGCGTCTCGAACTCGCCCTCCGCTCCGGCGGCGGAGGCACGCGAAGCGTCGTCGCGCGAGCAGCCCGCCGCGCCGCACGACACCAGCAGGGCGAAAAGGAGGACGGCACGCAGCGCTGCGCGGAGCAGCTGAGCAGGGATGGGACGCGGAGCAGTCATATCCGTTATATTAGACGACCATCCGCTAAAGTACAAGCCTCTCCATCTTGCCGAAGAACTCGCGCATGCGTCAGAACGCGTGGCCCTCGACGTGCCTGGCACAGGTTTTTCTTGAACGCTGTCTTGCATCAAACCGCGCGTCTTTCTCGGGATTTTTCCACGCGCGGCCCTGGCACTCTTTGGCACAGGAGCGAATCCAATGACAGACCTTCGACCTACCTGGCTTCATTTCGGCCCCGTGTTCTCGCTCGCGCTCGCCCTTTCCGGCGCGCTCGCGGGCTGCGGACCGCTCGGCTCGACGACCTGTGAGTACGACGGCGTCGACTACAGCCCCGGCGACGAATTTCGTGACAAGGACGGGTGCAACAGCTGCTCCTGCACGGAGGACGGGAACGTCGCCTGCACCGATATGGCGTGCACCTCCGACTGCACGTGGGGAGGGGTCACGCACGCGCCCGGCGAGTCGTTCCCTGCCGGGGACGGGTGCAACAGCTGCTTCTGCATGGAGGACGGGAACGTCGCCTGCACGCTGATCGAGTGCACCGACGGCTGCATCTACGAGGGGCTCGCCTACCCGCCCGGTGAGTCCTTCCCGGCGTCCGACGGGTGCAACACCTGCACCTGCGATCCCTCGGGCTCCGGGAGCGTCGGCTGTACCAAGATCGCGTGTCACGGCTGTGAGCGAGACGGCATCGGTTACCCGGCGGGGGCGCCGGTCCCACCGGGCGACGGCTGCAACAGCTGCACGTGCAACGCGGACGGCGAAATCGTGTGCACGGACGTGGCTTGCCCGGAGGGCTGCACGTATGGAGGCGTGGAGTACAGGCCGGGCGACAGCTTCCCTGCCCTCGACGGCTGCAACACCTGCTCGTGCGGCGAGGATGGCAGCGTCGCATGCACGGAGAAGGGCTGTCTGGAGGCCTGCACCTACGGAGGAGTGGGATACGCGCAGGGCGACAGCTTCCCCTCCCTCGACGGCTGCAACACCTGCACCTGCACCGCCGGCGGCGGCGTGGCCTGCACCGAGCGTTACTGCGGATGCGACGCGTCGAGCGAGTGGTGGCGCCAGTACGTGAGCACCAGCCCGGAGGAGTGCGCGCTCATCGACTTCGCCTGCACCGGAGGCCTGACCTACGTCTCCAACGAGTGCGGCTGCGGCTGCGAGCAGGACCCGAGCTGCTCGCCCTCGTTCAACTGCATGCCACCTCAGGCGTGCGATGTGGACGAGATCAAGAAGCGCTGCCCGTACTCCACGATCGCATTCTGAGCGGATACGTCGCGCTCACCCCGCGAGGACCCGCGCGCCGCGTGACGGCCGAGCCGGCGGGGGCCGCCGTGAACGAGCCGCGGCGCGGCTCATGGCGCGAGACCGAGCGCGCGGCGGCCGAGATCGTGCGCGCCCTGCGTCGCCGCCAGCGCCTCGGCGCCCGCGAGCTCCGCGAAGGTGCGCGTGTGGAAGCGCTCCTCGGGCAGGATGCGCTCGAACACCGCGCGCACGTCGGGGGGCGCCGCCGGGTCGGCGGCGATGACCTCGATGCGCTCGAGGCGCATTCGCTCGGAGTGCGCGCCCACCGCGCACCCGGTCTCGAGATCGCGGACGACATCGAGGGTCTCCTTGCAGTAGCGCTCGCGCTTCGAGCTCCGCCTCACCGAACGCGGCCTGCGCGTGGCCGCGCACGCCCGCCACGCGGTCGCGCGGGCCGAGGCGTTCGCGCGGGATCTGCGCGGCGAGCCGCGGCGCGAGTCGGTCACGCTCGCCGGTGGCGAGGGTGCCTTCCTCTACCTGCTCGGCCCGGCCCTGGCGCGCTTCTCCGCCGAGGAGGCGAGCCTCCGCCTGTCGGGCGCGGAGCGGGCTACGACCGCTCCACAGCGCTCCGCAGCAGCGCCACGGCGGCCTCTCGCAGGATCGGCCCGTTCACGCGCACGGCGGGCGAGGCGTTCGCCAGCACCTCGTGGCAGCGGACCGGCAGAGCTCGCCCGCCGAGCACCGCGAGCCGGCGCGCAGGGCGTCGCTCGAGGCGTCCACGGCGAGCTGCATGAAGCCAGCGTCCAGGGGGTCGTCTACTTGATGGGTCATGGTAAGCCGACCTCGCCGTTCACCGAGCTCGAGCGCGGCATCACGCCTGCGGGTGCGCGCCGCGCAGGCGTCACACGGAGACGGAGCTGACCGACCGGGCGTGCCATGCCGCCCATCATGAGGTCGAGCCACGCGCGCGGCCGGCGAAGCACCTCGATCCGGAAGTCGCGCAGGAGCACGGTGAGCGCAATTCCCAACATCGTGTAGGCGAGCGTCCGGCCAGGGCAGAGGTGATGGCCGAGCCCGAACGCGCCAAACCGCCGCTCCTTGACTGCCGGGCTCTGGAAGGCGTCCGTCTTCATGTCGCAATACCGATCGGGCTCGTAGCGAGACGGATCGTGGTAGAACGACGAATCGCCGTTGACGAGCCCCATCGACATCCCGATGAGGCTGCCGGCCGGGATCAGGTGGCCGCCCAGCTCCACCGGGCTCCGCGAAACCCGCCAGAGGCCACCGTTGCCATGGAGGCGCAGCGACTCGTTGATGGAGCGGAGCAACACCGGCATGCGGCAGAGCGCGCCGAGATCGAGGGCTTGCCCATCCTGGAGGACGCGAGATTGCTCCTCGAGCACCGCGGCGAGCGCCCGCGGGTGCTCCAGCAGCTCCGACAGGCTCGCGGCGAGGCTCATGGCCGTGTTCGTGTGCGCGCCGAACACCGCGCCCATCACGGCGAGCGCGGCATTGCGGAGCTGCTCGGGCGTCGCGGCCGTGGGCTCGTCCCCGAGGGAACTCTTGATCACCGCATGGAGATAACCTTCCGGGTCGGCGCTGCCCTCGGCCGCCACGCGCCGCACCTCGCTCATGAAGATCGAGATGATGCGCTCCCGCGCCTGCTTGCGGCGCTTCGCCGAGGGCGTCTCGATGGGCAGGAAGAAGCCCGTGAGGTTCAGCTCGCTCTCGAGGATGTGAAACTGGCGCGCGAGCTCGTCGCATAGCGGCTCGGAGATGGTGTCGCCGCACACGAACCGGCAAGCCATGTGCAGCACGAGGTCGTTGGCGAGCGCGAGCGCGTCGATCTCGCCGCCGGCGAGCCGCGCGCGCAGGAACCGCGCCGTGAAATCCGCGAGAGGGCCGCTCTGGCGACGCACGGACGCGCCGGAGAGCGCGCGGAGCACGTGGGCCTGGACCTCGACGAAGAGGTCTTCGCCGAGCATCCTGCCGGCGAGCCGCCGGTACGCGTCCACGAGGTTCAGCTCTTCACCCGCGTCGATGAAGCGCTGTGTGGCGTCCTTGCCGCCGACGAACGTGAGCGGCAGCCCGAACAGCGATAGGGTAAATACATCACCAAGCGCCTCGTGGCCTGCGCGCTGGAGCTCGGTCGGGTCGGCCAGCAGCGCGATCGCCGTACCGATGCCGGGCACGATCGCCCCAAGCCGCGGCGGCCCCGCCCCGTTGGACCGGGACTCCGCACGGACGAGCGCCCGCACGATCCTCCGCCGCGTGCTGCCGGTGAGCGGCTGGGGAGCGCTGCTATCCACCTGCGATCGAGATGTATTTTGCATGGGATGGTGACTCCAACGCTCGCACAGGAGAGAGCGTTACGACCGCTGTCAAGGGAAGAGCCGAATGCCACGCTCACCGACGGGCACCATCTGTGTGCTGCCCCTTGGTGGTCCTCCACCATGTCGTGCCGCCCGCCCCCGCACGGCACCGCGTCCGTCTTCTTCCGATTTATCCGCCGTCAACGTTCGAACAGGGCGAGACGGTGAGGCAGCGACTGGGCTTGTGTGATGCCTCATGGTCGCTGCTTCAGCTCATCCTCCCGCACTGCGCATGCGGTGTCAACGGCAGAGGTCGATCGCCTGCGGCGTCCTGCAGGGTAGCTCCCTGACCGCGCCAGACGCCGGTGTCGCGCCACGAGCCCCCACGGCGACGCTCAAGGCTCTGTCATTGCCCAGGCAACCCGCGATCCGCGCCGACGAGCCCTAACCAACGTGCTACCTGCCAGCACTCAACTTCTGAACGAGCTCGGTCGGGCGGTTATGATAAGAGACGGTCCATGAGATCGCTCGAAACGGCGCTACATGCCTGGAGCGCCTTCTTGCTGTTCACCATCACCCCCGCGAGCGGATCGCCTTCGGCCGGCGGCAGGTCTGCCGAGGACGGACGGAGCGATGCCAGCGGGGTTCGCGACGGCGCTACCCGGACGCGCGAACCGAGCTTCACCGATTGCCGTGGGGCAAACACCTATACGTTCAACACCGCATTGTCGGACACGCGCTGCGCGGGCCCGGGGCTCGTGATCTTCGCGGACTCGGAAGTGGAGGCGCTGGGATGCGCCGCCGCGAGGGCCGCGCTCCAGGGGATTCAGCTCGCCCCGGCGGGGGTGGCGCGAACGCACGCGATATGCGTCACCAGTCCCTTCGGGAGGTCGACCCAGCACGTCGTGGCGTACTCTCAGGATGACGCCAAGACGTGCGCGCGCTCCTATGTGTGCGCGGCACTCGGCAACTGCACCGCCGTCCCGAACGCGTGTCAGTGACGTCGCCTCGCTGGATCGCCGCAGCGGGGAGCGAGCCTCCGGGGGAGAAGACACCAGGTCCGCTGAACGGCGGCCGAGGCGAAGCGGCGCATCGGTGGCCTGCGCTCGATGCTGATCGCCACCCCGAGGATGCCCGGAAGGCCCTCCCCGCTCCCTTCGCCTGCATGGCGTGAGCGGGCGCCGGGAGGCGCGCGGCAGCGGCATTCGACCGGACGCTTGTTCCCGCGCGCCTGGCGAGTCCGCTCGGCGGGGCCTGACCCGAGAGCGCGCTCGACGTTGCCGAAGACATGCCGGCGCGGCGTGCGCGGATGGTCTTCGGGATCCGGCTCCTCGCGCATGTAGTCGACGCCACCCGGTTGCCCAGACCGACCCAGCTTGCTTGCAAGCTCTCGACTGTCGGAGCGTTCGTGCTACTACGGCGCTCCCCATGAACGCCTCGGACGCGATCAAGGAGCGGGTGGACCGCTTTGTAAAGGACATCCTGAGCCTGGTCGAACGAGTTCAGGACGAGCACCGCGCCGCGGCGCACCGGACTGTGACGACGATGCTGGCCGATCTGGGACGGCCAGCGGCGAACGCCTCCTCGGAGCGCCGTCCGAAGCCCCGGAAGGGGCCCGCGCACGCCCAAAGGAGCGTGGCGAGGCCTACGAGGAGCGGGAAGCAGGGCGCGCTCTCGGGAGCGTCAAGCTCCACGAGGACCGCACCGTCCACGAGGACCGCACCGTCCACGAGGACCGCACCGTCCACGAGGACCGCACCGTCCACGAGGACCGCACCGTCCACGAGGACCGCACCGTCCACGAGGACCGCACCGTCCACGAGGAGGACCTCGGCTCCGGCATCCGGCGCGGACCGAACCGCGGCTGGCACGATGACCGCGACGGGAGCCTCCACGAGCGATCGGGAGGCTGTGGTGCTCGAAACCGTTCGATCCCTCGTGCGAGGAACGGCGACGGAGATCGCCGCGCGCAGCGGGCTACCGAACGGGAGCGTGTACGTCACGCTTCGCGCGCTCGTGGCTCGCGGCCGCGTGGCGAGAGCCGGGACAGCGAGGGGCGCCGAGTACAGCCTCGTCTCGTCCGGCGGGATCCGGCCCTTCAAGCGCGTGAAAGCTGCGAGGCCCACCAGCCCTGCGGAGATGGAACGGACCGCCGACGCCGCGCTCGTGAAGTAGAAGATTCCACTCACGCACGAGATCGTCGCGGCGCGTTGAATCGAGCCCGGAACCTCTTCCTGTCGAGGCAGAGGGGGCCATACTCGCCTGCATCGACGAGACGAGGGCGAAAGTTCCGTGGGTGCTGTCGCTCCTTCGGCAGGCCTGACGGAATGCCGTTTCTCCGCGCCCCGCATCACCGAGCCTGTTCCGCTCGTGTACGAGCGCGCATCGCAAGAGAAAAAATAGCGCCCATCCGACGGCGGGGGGAAGCCGTCACGGGCGCTCTGACCTGCATGCCTGGAATATCGATCAGGTTGAGAGCCAGAGAGAATCAACATGAAGGCGGGAAGGCAGGAAGAGAAGCCCACGAATTCTTCCTAACCTCCTCATGCCCTTTGGTCCGGAGGCGCACCGCGTTTTCAGCTCGGCGCCCGTGGACGCGCGACGCGACCGTGTCGAGAAGCTCCACGAGTACGCGTCTTTCGGGGTGCGGTGGTATTGGATCATCGACCCGCAGGAAAGGACGCTCGAGCTCCTCGAGCTAGGAACCGACCGCCGCTACGTGCACGCGCGCTCGGCGGCCGACGGGATCGTCGGCAGTATTCCCCGGCCTGGAGGGACCCTCGCTCGATCTCGACGCGCTCTGGAGCGAGGTAGAGCTGCTCGGTCCTGAATCCGGAGAAGGAGCGCTCGGAGACCCGGAGGCCCAGTAGCGTTGCCGCACTTCGTGCGGCATCTACCTGAACCTCCAGCCGACGCTCAGCGCGTCAACAAGCTCTTGAAATTATTAATGAATTGCGTCCCCAGCGGGATTCGAACCCGCGTAGCAGCCTTGAAAGGGCTGAGTCCTGGGCCGGGCTAGACGATGGGGACCGGCGATTCGGCGCGGGACCCTACCGTCCGTCGTCGAGCAATGCAAGCCCAACTCGCGTCGCTCGTTGGGGTTTCCGCCGTCGGGCCCGCTCCCGCCCCGCGACCGCGGCCGCGGCGGGCGCCGACCGCGCGGCCTCTCGTGGCGCGCCGCAGGCCACCCGCCGAGGCGTCGGTCGCTCGGCGTCGGCGCTCGCCGCTCACCCGCCACGGACCTCCGTCCCGACGCGAGCTCCCCCCTGCTCCCGCTCCGCCGCACGCCATCTACCCCGCCCACGGCGCCCGCCGCCCCCGAACCGCTGGACGACCGCCCTGAATCGGGCGACCATCCCCCACCCCACCTCACCCCATCGACCGAACGCCGCACAGGCCGAGCTCTCCCCATGCCGCCGTCCCCGCGCCTCGAGCCTGCCGTTCCGATGTCCCAGGGAGGACCGTGCCCCGGCGTCGGCGCCTGACGCGCGCCGCGTTGCTCGCCTTCTGCCCGCTCCCGGCGCTCGTCCCAGCCGCGTTCTCGCGCCCTGCGCTCGCGCAGCTCCCTTCCGCACGGCCCTCCGCCGCGCCTCCTTCCCCTTCGCCTCTTCCCGCTCCCGCTTCTTCGCCTTCCTCTCCCGCTTCGCCTCCTCCCTCTCCAGCGCCTCCCCCCTCGCCCGCCGCGCCGCCTCCTCTCGAGGTCGTCGTCACCGGCACCCGCACCCCCGAGAGCAGCCAGCGCGCCACCGTGCGCACGCGCGTCGTCACCCGCGACGAGGCCGAGCGCCGCGGCGCCACCAACGTCGGTGAGGCGCTCGACGGCGAGCTCGGCGTCCAGGTCAACCCGAGCGCCTACGGCGCGCTCGGCAACCCGAGCGCCATCCAGATCCAGGGCTTCGACCTCGACCGCGTCCTCGTCCTCGAGGACGGCGAGCGCGTCATCGGTGACGCCGGCGGCGCCATCGACCTCTCGTCCCTCCCGCTCGGCGACGTCTCCCGCATCGAGCTCGTCACCGGGCCGACCAGCTCGCTCTACGGCACCAGCGCCATCGGCGGCGTCGTCAACGTGCTCTCCGCGCCCCCCGAGCACCCGGGCTTCAGCGGCCGCGCCCGCCTCGAAGGCCGGAGCCGCGCCGGGCTCGTCCTCCAGGGATCGGGCGCCTACCGGGGCGAGCGCGCCTGGGTCAGCGCCGACGCCTCGTTCCAGCGGGAGGACAGCCTCTCCCTCGTCGAGCCCGCCGAAAACCTCGCCCATCCCGAGGCCGGCGCCGACGCCCCCACCGCCCTGCCCGAGCGCTCCCAGACCCTCCTCGGCCTGCGCGCCGGCGCCGCGCTCGGCAGGGGCATCGATCTGCGGCTCCGCGCGCGCTGGATCCACGACGAGCAGGACGGCGTCGAGCAGAAGGAGCGGCCCGTCCTGGGGGTCTACCTCTACGACCTCCCCGAGGTGACCGACCGCATCACCCTGCACCTCGCCGAGACGCTCGACCTCGGCGGCGGCTCCAGCCTGCGCCTCGCCGCGGGCCAACAATGGGCGTTCCGGTCGAGCGGCCGCGACCAGCGCGGCTCGCCCTACGAGGAGCTGCGCGAGCGCGCGGGCACGCTCCAGAGCTACGAGGCGATCGCCACCGTCGCCGACGGGCAGCGCACCTGGGTCGCCGGGGCGCGCGCCGAGGTGGAGACGCTCGACCAGGTGCTCAAGATCACGACCGTGACCACCTCCGGCACCGAGGAGATCCCGCCGAACGACGAGGTGCCCAGCACCCGGCTCGGCAGCGCCGCGCTCTACGGCCAGCTCGGATGGAAGCTCACCGACGAGCTCACCCTCATGCCCGGCATTCGCGGCGAGCTCCGCGTCCGCTACGGCGGCGTCGTCGCCCCACGCCTCGCCCTCGCGTACCGGCCCTCGCCGTCGCTCACGCTGCGCGTCTCCGGCGGGCGCGGATTCCGCGCCCCCAGCGCGAAGGAGCTCGGCTTCTCGTTCGACCACTCGAGCCTCGGCTACATCCTCGAGGGCAACCCGGAGCTCGCCCCCGAGACGTCCTGGGGCGTGAACGGCGATGTCACATGGATCCCCCGAGAGGGGATCACGGCGCGGGCGGGCGCCTTCTCGAACTGGGTCGACAACCTGATCGACGTCGACCCGAAGCCCGTCAGCTCCTCCGACGGCGTCGATACGTACACCTACACGAACATCGCCGAGGCCCGCACCGCTGGACTCGATCTCTCGGCCACGCTCCAGGCCACACCGTGGCTCCGCGTCGAGGCCGGCTACGCCTACCTCTGGACACGCGACGACACCGCCGATCCCGGACAGCCGCTCTCCGGCAAACCGCCGCACACGGCGCAGGCGTCGCTCCGCGCCGATCTGCCGCTCCGGATCGAGCTCGTCACCCGCCTCCGGACCATCAGCGGCGCGTTCGTCGAGAGAGACCCGCGCGCCGAGGAAGACGTGTACGCCCCCGGGTTCACGACGCTCGACGCGCGGCTCGCGCGGCCGCTCTGGCCTTCATCGCAAGCGTACCTCGGCGTCAGGAACCTGCTTGGCGCGCAAAAGGACCCCGATCGCCGCGGCGATCACCGGCCCCTCGAGGGGCGCACGTTTTACGTCGGCGTCCGCGCCGATCTACCGTGGGAGGACTCATGACAAGAGGATCGGTTGCGGCAGCGCTTCTCCTGATCACCCCGGCCTGCGGTGACGACCCCGGGACCACGGACGACGGCGCGCTCCTCGAGGTCGACGTGCCGGCCACCGGCCGCGTCTTCCTCCGCCTCGCCACGCCGGAGATCGCGCTCCCGGAAGGCGACGGCGCGGCGTCCACCGACTGGGATCTCGCGCTTTCGGGCTACGACGTCTTCACCAACAGCGGCCTCAGCGGTCCCGGCGAAGGCGGGGCGCTGCCGATCGGCCTCGAGGACTACAGAGCGGGTGAGCTGCCGAGCACCCCCTTCCTGCTCACGGACGACTCCGGCGGCGCCTTCTCGCGCTGGTACGCCTACGACGGCGAGGAGCACGTCGCCTTCAGCCGCTACCACGTCCACGCGATCGAGCACGAGGGCAGGTACTGGAAGCTCCAGATCTTCTCCTTTTACGGGGAGGTGGACGGGGCGCCGGTCACCGCGCTCTATCAGCTCCGCTACGCCGAGGTGCTCCCCGACGGCTCCGGCCCGACCGTCGACATCCAGGATCTCGACGCGACCGCGGGCGGCATCGACGCGCTCGAGACCGAGCCGAGCGCTTGCCTCGACCTCGCGGGCAACCGGCAGCTGATGCTCACGCCCGAAGAGGCGCGCGCGTCGACGGAGTGGAACCTCTGCTTCCGAAGGTCGCTCGTCAGCGTCAACGGCGAGCTCGGCGGTCCCGGGACCACGCGCGCCGCCGACCTCCAGGCAGATGCGTCGGACTCCGAGGAGCTCGCCGAGGTCAAGGCGCGCACCGCCGCGTCGGAGCAGGCGCGGTTCGACGCGGCCGACCACGCGGCCCTCTCCGATCCCGCCCTCCCGTACCGCGGCGACCACATCGCGACCGCCTTCACGGGGCGGTGGCTCGATCCCGGCGCGACGCCCCCCGCGCCGGCCAACGACGCCGCGTGGCTCGTCCAGGGCGCGGACGGCGTATCGCGCTTCGTGATCGTCATCGAGCGCTTCGAGGGCGCGACGGAAGCATCTCCAGGTCGGGTGAGAATGCGCGTCAAGCAAGTGGAATGAGCGCCGCTCACGCCATCGCACACCCCGCCGAGGTCACGAGCGTGCGCAGCGCGTGACACCGCGCGAGGGCCCGCGCATACTGCGCGCGCGGTGAGGGAGGGCCCTTACCGACGCAGGAGCATGCTTATGTCAACGTCGCTTGCACCGGCATCGAGCGCCATCGATCCGTCTCGCGTGGACGGGAAGCCGGGCGGTGAGCGCCGGGCAACGCAGGTTCGCGGAGGCGCTCTCCTCGCCGCGGGCGCGCTCGCGGCCCTCGTCGCGGGCGCCTGCGGCGGCAGGGTGGTGGTCGACGGGTTCGAGCCGCCACCCGACGGCTCCGGCAGCTCCGGCGGCTCCTGGAGCTCCGGAGACACCGCGAGCTCCGTGCCGCAAGGCTCCTCCGGGGCCGGTCAAGGCGGGAGCATCGGCGAGGGGGGGGCGCCACCGATTCCGCCCCTCGTCAAGGAAGAGCACGACAACGTCGGCATCGACGGGGCCATCCCGGTGACCGTCCAGCCGGGCACCCTGGGCTTCACGGCCGTCGCCGAGATCATGGCGTCATCGCCGAGCTTCGATCCGATCGGGATCGAGAGCATCCTCGGCCCCGACGGCAGGCTGCTGGCGGCCGACTACACCATCCCAGGCACGATGGCCGCCTTCTTCAACCAGGGCATCGGCGCGGCGGCCGTCCCCCAGACTGGCGCGGACGCATCCGCGCCGCTCGCGCCGGGCGTCTACTGGATCAAGCTCGGCAACGGCGGAGTCGGCCCCCTGGAAGAGCCGGTGCGCCTCTCGGTGTGGCACCGCCGGACGCTCGACGGGCGCTTTCACGGCGGGAAGATCGACATCAATGCCTTCATCGCCGGCGACGCGGTCTCCGAGCAGTACATGCGGCGCGCGCTGCTCTCTGCGTACGAGGGATACGTGGGCCTCGGCGTGGGCAGCATCAATGTCCACCACATCGGCTCGGAGTGGGAGTTCGTCGACGAAGAGGTCCTCCCCGGCGTGCTCGAGCAGACGGCCGGCGCGCCCGGCCGTCCGGCCCTCAACGTGATCGCGGTGACGGCGTTCGAGGGGCGCATCGAGGATGCGTCCGGCGTGACGCCCGCCGTGCCCTCGGTCGCGGTCGAGCACGGCACCCACCTGAGCGGCATCGTGGTCACGCTCTACGAGGAGCCATCTGTCGACACCATCATCCTGCGCCATGAGCTCGGCCATCTCGCCGGGCTGTTCCACACCACCGAGTTCGATGCTGACTTCGGCGACCCGCTGGACGACACCTCGAAGTGCAGCAACGTGAGGCCGCTGGCGGAGCGCTGCCCGGATTTCGGGAATCTCATGTTCCCGACGGGGGGCGACTTCTCGGGCACGATGACGCCGCAACAGACGGCGATCGTGCGGGCGAGCGCGCTCTACCGCGGGATCGTCGAGCAGGGCGGCGGGGCGGCCGTCCCGCTCCCGGCCGACGCGGACACGCCGGCGAGCGGCGCGCCCATCGCGCCGCCGGCTCCGGGCGAGGGGGCTCGCTCGTTTGCGCCGGACCGCCTCGCGTCCACCGCCGCGCTTCCGCCGTACGCCGCGGCGCTGCTCGCGGGGCACTTCTGCGGCCAGAGCGCTGCCCGAGGCGCGGATTTCTACGAGCTGCTCCGCGCGGCCGGCGGCGCCGACGTCGATCGGCTGCTCGCGGTCGGCCGCGATCCCGGCGCGCCGGCGTACGTGAGGGCGCGCGCCCTCACCGCGGCGGGCCGCGCCGCCACGCGTTCCTCCGCCTCGGCGCGCGTGATCACGGAGCTCCAGGCCCTCGCCGCGGACCCGCGCCTCCCGCGCCGCGCGCGGCTCGGCGCTGTCGAGGGGGTCGCGTCCGCCTCGCCCGCCGCCGCCCGCGCGCTCGCCGCGCGCCTGACCGCCGACGCCGACGGGGTCGTCGAGCGGATGGCGGCCCGCGCCGCCGCGCGGTGAGGCCGCGTTCGCCGCGGCCGGCGTTATCCCGCCCTGGACCTCGCGGCCATGGAGATCACGCCCGTCCCTGCGACGGCGCGCGCGAAGTCCAGCCCCGTCAGCACGCCGCGGAGCCGCCGCCCCTGCACCACGAGCACGCGCCGCGCCTGCGCTGCGTGCGCGGCGGCCGCGGCGCGGTGGAGCGGCGTCCGGACGTCGAGGCAGACCATGGCCGGGCTCATCACGTCCTCGACCGGTGAATCGGACAGCACGCCGTGCGCGAGCAGCGCCTCGGTCTGGGTGAACATTCCCACCGGCCACCCGCCGGGATCCACCACCACGAGCCCGCTCACCTGCGCCGTCGTCAGCCGGTCGGCGGCGAGCGCGAGCGGCGCGTCGAGCGGAATCGTGTATGCGGGCGCCGACATGAGCCCGGCGATCGGCGCCGGGTCCCGCGCCTCGACCAGGGAGAGCAGGAGATCCTTGGTGCTGAACACGCCGGTCAAGGCTTCGTCCTCGCGGACGAACACGCGATGGATACGGTGCTTCAGCAGCACGCTCGCCGCCTGCACGACCAGCGTCGTGCGCCCGACGGTGATGATGCCCGGGCGCAGCACGGCCCGCGCGGGGACATCGGGCAAGGTGAGCAGCATTCCTCGGCTGTTCGTCTTCGTCTCGAACCTGCCGAGCCGGAGCAGGTCGGTGCGCGACAGCACGCCGATCGCGCGCGACGCCGCATCCAGGATCGGAACGCAGGAGATCGCGCGCTCGCCCAGCGTGCGGTGCACCTCTGGCAGCGGCGTCATGTCGGACGCCGCGATGACTTCACAGGTCATGTAACGCGAGACGGGTGTCGCAAAAGACATCATGGCGAGCATTCCTCGAGGACGCCGGCGCATCGGCGCGCTCCGGAGGGAGCAAGAAGCGATCCGCCATGGGACGAGGGCTGCCGGGCCTGGCACAAGCGCAGGCACCGCGCCTCGGCGCGCGATCTGCGCCGAGGTGTGTAACGGGCTGGGCAGCGGCTGAGCCGCCAGACCCAGGTGCGCCTGCCAGGCGGCGATGTCCTAAAATGCGACAGGTGGGGGGCCCCGGAACGTGGCCGTCAGCTGCACGGCCGTCGCCGATCCGGAGCCCCCCGGGGCGCCTGGCCTCCAGGAGCTTCGCGCTTGCCGCGAGCTCCGGAGGCCTGGGTCCCGGTGACTCTCCCCGGGCGACCCGTCAGACGACCCGCGGCTCGGGCGCCGGGCGCGCAGGGGTTCCCTCGTGTTCCGAGGGCCTGTCGCGCGCCGGTCCAAGGCCCGCGCTCGCCGTCGTCGCCGCGGATGGACTCCGGGCCAGCGGGCTAGAACCTGCCGCAGCCGCCGCCCCAGCCGGAGCCGCCGCACGGCGGCTTCCAGCCGCCCCAAGGGTTCCCGCCGCAAGGCCTGAAGTTCCCGACGTTGTTCCAGCCGGGAGAGCCGAAGTTGCCCCAGTTGTTCCAGCCCTGGTTGCCCCAGGGGCTCCAGCCGCCGCCTGTGAAGCCCCCGTTGCCGCAGCTCGGGACGCCGAAGTTCGCGCCGCCCCAGTTCAAGCCGCTCCAGCCCGGGCTCCCCCCCGTGAAGCCCCCGGGGACCCCGCCGCAGCTCCGCCAGCCGGCGTTGCCGCACAGCGCCTGGGAGGCCTCCTCCACCATCACGGCCTCGTCCGCATCGCTCTCGTCGACGTCCGCCTCGCCCGCGCCCACCGCGCACCCGGTGGTCAGCGCCGCCATTGCCATCGCGACGCACATCAACCTGGTATTCAACAGCTCAACCATTTCTCCTCCTTGCCTGGCCCGCGACGTCTGCAAGACCGTCGCGCCAGTCGGGTTGCGGAGAGAGCAGCGCTCATGCCCGAGAGCTGGTGTGCAGAGCCTGCCGCCCGAAGGCGCGCGCTGCGGGCGCGAGGCAGCGACAAACCGACATTCCTAAACAGCGCACGACCCCGCGGTGATCCTGCGCGTCCCTCGGCGCCGGATCACTGCGCAGAGAAGGCGCTTCCAGGCGCGCTCGGCGCCCGCCGGGAGCGCCTCGCGCAACGCGGCGGCTCCGGCAATAACCCGCCTTTCGCGCGCTGCGGATTTCTCGGCGCAGCGCGCGTCGACGAGGCGTCTCCGACGATGTCGAGCCTCCGCGCCGACAACGTGAGACAAGGAGCGATAACACCGCAGATGCATTCGCCGTCCTCAGGCGATCAGCGCCGCCCCGCTCGGCGCGCTCAGCCCATCTCCTCTGCGCTCGTGTACGCAAGGGTGCTCAAAAAGGACGCTCCGGGCATCCCTCGTTGCGAGCGTCAGGGGTCCTTGTCGAGTCGGCCCCATCCTCCGCCGGGCGAGCGCGGCGGCGGCGCGGGGCCGCTCAGGGCGCGGCGATCCAGGTCTCCCAGGCTCGAGAGAAGTCGTCGGCGTGGATCTCGTGGCCGCGCCCGGGGTGCACCACGAGCTCGTGCTCCCAGCCGTGCTGGGTCAGCACGTCGGCGAGGTTCTCGGCGCTCGCGATGGTGGAGGCGAGCTCGAGCTCGCCGACGGCGATGAAGATCGGCGGCCTCTCCTCGGAAAACAGGTGCTCCTCGATGACCATGCGCCCCGCGCCGACGAGCGCTGCGCCGTCGACGGCGACGAGGCCTTCGAGCGCCACGTAGCTCGCGAAATAACCGCCGTTGGAGAAGCCCATGACATAACGCCCGCCGAACGTCCCGCCGAGGATCCGCGCCATCAGCGCCTCTGCGCGCATCCACTCGTCGAGCAGGGCGGGCGCCGCGGCGTCGACGGTCTCGCGGCGCGTCGGCCAGCAGGAGTAGGTCTCCACGGACGGATCCCAGGTGCAGAGTCCTGGTCTCCCGCGCGGGAACACGGCGACGGCGCCGAGCGCCTCGGCGGCCTCCGCGGCGGTCGCCTGGAGGTCTACGGGCAGCGAGTCGGGCGCCATGGCCCCGTGCAGCACATAAAGGATCGGCGCGCCGCGGAGCGCGGTCTCCGGCACATGGAAGCAGGTGTGGTCGTCCAGGCCGGTCCACCCTGCCGAGCACCAGTCCGTCTCGACCGGCTCCCAGCTCAGCGCGCCGCTCGCGCCGCCGCCGCCGCCCTGCCCGCCCGCGTTCCCTTGCGCGCTCGCGCCCGACGCGCCGCTGCTCGCCGCGAGCGGATCCGGGGCAGCGCCGCCCCCGCCGCCCTCGGCCGCGCCGACCCCACCGCCCTCGGCGGCGCCCGCGGAGCCGGCGCCAGGCGGCGCCTCGCTGGCGCGCTCGCACGCGGCCAGCGCCAGCGCCGCCATGCTCGCCACGATTGCCGCGCGGTCCGCCCTGTCCATGCGCGCTCCTCGATCAAGATGCCCTGTCGGTCGTGGCGCCGCAACGCTCGCGCGGCGCTGCGCCGCGAGGACTCCCGCCGGCGAAGCGACCCGCTCGGCGCGCCGGCCTCGGGGTGGGTGCGAAGACCGCCTGCCCTTGCCCTCGCCACCGCTCCGCAGTACCGAGCCGAACATGACCCCACTTACCGGCCTCCCCGGCCCCTTCCTCGAGGCCGTCCAGCGCGAGTTCCCCGCGGATTTCCTCTCGACGGACGCCGCCGATCTCGCGACGTTCGGCCGCGACTGGACCAAGGTCCACGAGCCCAGGCCCTCGGCGCTCGCGCTGCCGCGGTCGACCGACGAGGTCTCGCGGCTGCTCCGCCTCTGCTCCGAGCACCGCGTCCCGGTCGTGCCCTCCGGCGGCCGCACGGGGCTCGCCGCCGGCGCCGTGGCGGCCAGGGGCGAGCTCGTCGTGTCGCTGGATCGGATGCGCAAGATGGGCCCGGTCGACGTCCTCGGCGCGACCGTGCGGGTCGAGGCGGGCGCGGTCACCGAGGCGGTGCACCAGCACGTCGCGCCGCACGGCCTCACCTGGCCTGTCGACTTCGCCTCGAAGGGGTCGAGCCAGGTCGGCGGCAACATCGCGACGAACGCCGGCGGCGTGAAGGTCATCCGCTATGGCCTGACGCGCCAGTGGGTCCTCGGGCTCACCGTCGTCACCGCGAGCGGCGCCGTGCTCGAACTGAACGGCGCGCTCGAGAAGAACAACACGGGGATCGACCTGCGCCAGCTGTTCATCGGCAGCGAGGGCACGCTCGGCATCATCACCGAGGCGACGCTCAAGCTCACGCGGGTGCCCGAGGCGCTCAACGTGTTCCTGTTCGCGGTGCCCGACCTCGCCGGCGTGCTCGCGCTGTTCCGCGAGGCCCGGACGGGGCCGTTCGTGGTGATGGCCTACGAGTTCTTCACCGAGAAGTGCCAGGCGCGCCTGCGCCGCCACCGGAACGTGCGCGTGCCGCTCTCCGCGCCGTCGGACTACTACGTGCTCATCGAGGTCGAGCGCGGCGAGCCCGAGGCGCTCGAGGCGTGGATCACCTCGCTGTTCGAGCGCGGGCTGGTCACCGACGGCACGCTCGCGCAGCACGGCGCGCAGGCCGCCGAGCTCTGGGCGCTCCGCGAAGGGATCAGCGAGAGCCTGTCGGCGACCGGGCTGCCGCACAAGAACGACGTGTCCCTCCCCATCCAGGAGCTCGAGGGCTTCTGCTCCGAGCTCGAGAGCCTCTTCGAGGCCCGCTATCCAGGGTGGGAGATCGCGCTCTTCGGCCACATCGGCGACGGCAACCTCCACATCAACGTGATGAAGCCCGACGACCTCACGCGCGAGGAGTTCCTGAAGCGCACCCACGAGGCGGATCACGCCATCTTCTCGCTCGTGAAGAAGTACCACGGCAGCATCTCCGCCGAGCACGGCATCGGCCTGCTCAAGAAGGATTACCTGCCCTATTCGCGCTCGGCCGAGGAGCTCGCGATCATGCGGTCGATCAAGCGGGCGCTCGATCCGCTGAACCTCATGAACCCGGGCAAGATCATCGACGTTTGAGCGCCTTCCGCTCGCCCCCTCGCTTCGCTCGCCGCGCCCCCGGACCCCCATGTAGCAACCAGCGATTCAACCCGTGACCGCGCGGCAGAGCGCCGGCGGCCATTCGACGGAATCAGCGCAAGGAGAGACGATGACCCTCGACGAATCCAAGCTCTCGCACCGGTTCACCGAGCACGGCGGCGTGCGCCTCCACTACGTCGAGGCGGGCGACGGGCCGCTCGTCGTGCTCCTCCACGGCTTTCCCGAGATCTGGTACTCGTGGCGCCACCAGATACCCGCGCTGGTCGAGGCGGGTTACCGCGTGATCGCGCCCGACATGCGCGGCTACAACCTCTCGGACAAGCCCGAGGGCGTCGCCGCGTACGCGATCGCCGAGCTCACCGCGGACGTGGCCGCGCTGATCCAGGCTTCTGGGGCGGAGCGCGCCGCCGCGGTGGTCGGCCACGACTGGGGCGGCGGCGTCGCCTGGGGGTTCGCGGCGCGGTATCCGGCGCTCCTCGAGCGGCTGGTCGTCCTCAACTGCCCGCACCCCGAGCGGCTGTTCGCCGGGTTCCGCACGGCGCGGCAGCTCCGCAGGAGCTGGTACATGTTCTTCTTCCAGCTCCCGAAGCTCCCGGAGCTCGCCGCGCGGAAGGACGATTTTGCGTGGCTCCGCGCGTCGGTGAAGGACGACCCGCGGCGCCCGGGGGCGGTGAGCGACGAGGATCTCGCCCATTACGTGAAGGCGTGGTCGCAGCCGGGCGCGCTCACGGCGATGATCAACTACTACCGGGCCCTCTTCCGCCCGGGCAGCCTTGGCGAGCTCGGCAGGCCGCCCCGCATCGACCTCCCGGTGCAGGTGATCTGGGGCGAGCACGATCGCTATCTCGGCTCCGAGCTCGCCGCGCCGGATCCGGCGCTGGTCCCGAACGCCCGAGTCGCCCGCATCCCCGACGCGAGCCACTTCGTGCATTACGACAGGCCGGAGAAGGTCAATCAGCTCCTCCTCGAGTTCCTGCGCTGACGCCCTCGCTGCAGCGCGGCCGCGAGGCGCTCGCGGGCGTGCGCGGCGCGACCGCCGGCGAGGCGCGTTTCCTGACGCACGTACCCGTTTGACACGGCGGAGCGACCGATCGAACCTGGCGGGCGCTCATGCTCCGCCGCATCCCTGATCGCAACATCTGGCTCGTCTTTGGCGCGATCTTCCTCCTCGGTCTCGCGTACGGCATCGCCATCTCGCTCACGGCGGTCTTCCTCGATGCGCGCGGGTTCACCAAGACCGACATCGGCCTGCTCGCGTCGTGCTTCGCGCTCGGCATCGTCCTGCTCTCGCTGCCGATGGACACGCTCATCCGCCGGTTCTCGGCGAAGGCCACGCTGGTGCTCGCGCTGGTCGGGTACGCGGCGGCGGTCGGCGCCTTCCCCTTCCTGCCGAGCTTCGCCGCCATCGCCGCGGTGCGTTTCCTCGACGGGGCCTGCTCGGTCGGCATCTGGGTGAGCTGCGAGACGATCCTGCTCGCCCGGTCGGACAAGGACAACAAGGCGTTCGTCACGAGCCTCTACGCCGTCTCGATGGCGCTCGGCTACGTCCTCGGGCCGCTCTGCGCGCCGCACATCGTCGCGCTCTCCTCGATGCCCGCGGCGTTCCTCCTCTCGTGCGTGATCTCGCTGCTCTCGGCCGTCCTCGTGCTCGCGCGCCTCGACCGCCACCTGCCGGGCATGTCCGAGGCCCACGGGAAGGCCGGCGCGGCGAGCGGTGCGGAGCCCTCGGCGTCCTCCGCCTCGATCCTCTCGCGCATCAAGACCGCGT
The DNA here is from genome assembly GCF_051521635.1 of Sorangium sp. So ce1504. Lineage (NCBI taxonomy): Bacteria > Pseudomonadati > Myxococcota > Polyangiales > Polyangiaceae > Sorangium > Sorangium sp. So ce1504. Next base: position 6,061,228 of record NZ_CP150365.1, read on the forward strand.
GCTTCGCGACCTTCGCCTACGGCTATTTCCAGGCGTCGGTCGTGCTGTTCCTCCCGCTCTACCTGATGGCGGAAAAGGGGGTCACGCGCGATCAGACGATCCAGATCCCCGCCTACTTCGCGGTGGGCATGCTCCTCTTCACCAACGTCTTTGGCCGGATCGGCGACCGCCGCGGCCACCTCCTGCTCATGCGCGCGCTCGGCACGATCGGCACGCTGATGATCCTCGGCTTCGTGTACCTCGATCGTTACGACGCGATGTGCGTGGCCGTGTTCGTCGCGGGGGCGACGCTCGCGTCGATATCGCCGCTCAGCCTGGCGCTCCAGGGCGTCGTCACCGCGCCGCGCGACTACAGCCGCGCGAACTCGCTCTACAACGTCTTCTACGCCGCCGGGATGCTCCTCGGCCCTCCGGCGTCGAGCGCCATCTACCAGGCCGCGGGCGGCATCGCGATGATCTACCACCTCGCGGCGCTGTGGGCCGCGTTCGTCGTGTTCACCGTCGTCTTCGCGGGCGACGACCCGGCCGCGCGGCGCAGCGCCGGAGAGCGCGTCAGCGTCCCGGTCTGGAATGAATAGCGCTCTCCCCGTCGCGCGGCGATCGACGTAGAAACAGCCCCGCTCGCCGCGCAGACTCGCCAGCTCGCGGCGGCATACGAGGAGGCGCCCGATCGCGGATCCTCGCCGGGTTCAGAGATCGCAGCCGCACGACCGCCGGACGATCAGCTCCGTCGGCAGCTCAATCCTCCGCTCGGCCTTGCCCGTCTGGATGAGGTCCACCAGCGCCTGCACCGCGCGGTAGCCCACCCCGTCCGTCGGCGCGCGCACCGTCGTGAGCGCGGGCTCGAGGTGGCGCGCCGACGGCGCGTCGTCGAAGCCGACGACGGAGACCTCCACGGGCACGCGCTTGCCCGCGGCGCGCAGCGCCTCCATCGCGCCCGCCGCGGCGTGGTCGCACCACGCGAAGATCGCGTCGAAGTCGGCCCCCTCGCGCACCCACGCGAGCGTCGCGGCCCGCGCCTCCCGCGCATCGAAGCCGCGGCGCATCAGGCGCGGATCCACGGCGATGCCGTGCTCGGCCAGCGCCTCCCGGTACCCCTCCGCGCGCGTCGTCGAGTCCTCGCTCTCGGAGACACCGTGGAGGAAGGCGATCCGGCGCCGGGCGTGCGCCTCGATCAGGTGCCCCACGATGGCGCGCGCGCCGGAGGCGTTCTTGATGATCACGCTGGGCAGCGGGACGTCCGCGGGCGACGACTGGTACATGAGCACCGCCGGGCACTTCTGGTGGACCAGCTGCTGGAGATCGGCCTCGTGGACGTAGTGGCCGAAGATCAGCACCCCGTCCGTGTTGTGCCGCCCGACGAGGCGCCGCGCCGGCGCCTCCGGCCTCACGGAGAGCAGCACGTCGTAGCCGGCCTCGGCCGCCGAGGCGGCGATGGCCCGCACGAGGCTGGAGATGAACTCGGTGCTGATGTTCGGCAGGAGCAGGCCGAGGACGCCCGTCTTCCCCTGCGCGAGGCTCCTGGCGGCGGTGTTCGGCACGTAGCCGAGCTCGTCGATCACGGCCAGCACGCGCTCCCGGGTCTCCGCGCTGTACTTGCCCCTGCCGTTCACCACGCGGCTGACGGTCGCGGGCGAGACGCGAGCGCGCTTGGCGACCTCCTCGATCCGGATCTGCGGCCGCGGCCCCGGCTGGATCGTGAACGGTGGCGACAAGGCGGGGCACCTCTCGGGGCCGGGGACTCGGGCCGGGGCGCGGCGGCGCCCCGGCTCGGCGCACGTTCAGTAGAGCACGCGGGTGCGGAGGCTCGTCTCCAGCGCCCCGATGCGCCGGCTCACCTCGGCGGACACGTCCTGCGACAGGTCCATGATCAGGTAACCGATGTTGGCGTCCGTCGACAGGACCTGGCTGTCGATGTTGGCGTTCACGTCCGACACGATGCGGTTCACGTCGCGGAGCACGCCAGGCACGTTGCGGTGGACGTTGAGGATGCGGTGCGTGGCCTTGAGCGGCGGGAGCTCGACGTTCGGGAAGTTCACCGCGCCCGTCGTCGCCCCGGTGGTCACGAGCTGCGTCAGCGCGCGCGACACCTCGCGGCCGATCGCCTCCTGCGCCTCCTCGGTCGAGCCGCCGATGTGCGGCGTCAGGATCACGTTCGGGAGCTTCTGCAGCTCGGTCAGGAAGCCGTCAGAGTTCGACTCCGGCTCCTCCGGGTAGACGTCGATCGCCGCACCCGCGAGGTGGCCGCTCTTCAGCGCCTCGGCCAGCGCCGGGATCACGACGACCGAGCCGCGGCTCGCGTTGAGCAGGTACGCGCCCTTGCGCATGTGCGCGAGCTCGGCGGCGCCGATCATGTTGTGCGTCTCCGGCGTGGCCGGCACGTGGAGCGAGACGAAATCCGACTCGGCGAGCAGCGCCTCCAGCGTCGGCAGCGCGCGGTTGTTGCCCATCGGCAGCTTCTGGGCGATGTCGTAGTAGACCACGCGCATCCCCATCGCCTCGGCGAGCACCCCGAGCTGCTGGCCGATGTGGCCGTAGCCGATGAGGCCGATGGTCTTGCCGCGGATCTCGTAGCAGGCCTTCGAGACCTTCTTCCAGGTGCCCGCGTGCACCTCGCGCGACCTGTCCCCGAGCTGCCGGGCCAGCATGATGGACTCGCCGATGATCATCTCGGCGACGCTGCGCGTGTTGCTGAACGGCGCGTTGAACACCGGCACCCCGCGCCGGTTCGCCGCATCGAGGTCGACCTGGTTCGTGCCGATGCAGAAGCACCCGATGGAGAGCAGCTTGTCCGCCTTCTCCAGCACGCGCGCGGTGACGTGCGTCTTGCTCCGGATGCCGAGCATGTCCACGCCCGCGAGCGCGGCGATGAGCTCGTCTTCCTTCAGCGCGGAGCTCCGCGTCTCGATCTCGAACGATCGCGACCGGAACAGCTCGTGCGCGCTCTGGTGGATGTTCTCGAGCAGGAGCACCTTGACGGGCTCCTTCGCGACAGGGGGGGTCGTCTGAAATTTCGTTGCTGAGGGCGTCATGGGCTTCATCCGTCAAGGCCACCTCTACCGCAACTTCGCCCTTTTGCATCCCAGGATCCGATCCGACGCGGACGCGCGCCGATGCCGGAGCGCGACCGTCCTGCGCGTCGGTTCCGCGCATGGGTTCCGCGCATTCGTTGCGCGCGGCAGACTGCCGCGCCGCCACGCCACCCCGCCGCGCGCCGCAGGGGAGACGCCTTGCCGATAGCAAGCTAGATTGCGCCGCATGCGCCACCGCAGCCACGCTCGACTCCCTGCCGTCCTCGTCGTCGCCGCGCTCGCCGCCTCCGCCGGATGCAAGGGGAAGCCCAGCCCCAGCGGCCCGTCGCCCGACGCGACGAAGGTCCCCGACGCGCCGGCGACGTCGGCGACGATCGACACGACGCCGCCGCCCGTCCCGCCCTCGAAGGGCGCGCTCATCGAGGACGAGCGCAACTCGATCGCCGTGTTCCGCGACGTCGCGCCCTCGACGGTGTTCGTGACGCAGCAGCGGCTCGTGGTGGACCGCTTCTGGGGGACGGCCGTCGAGGTGCCCGCGGGCTCGGGCTCGGGCTTCGTCTGGGACGCCGACGGGCACATCGTCACGAACTACCACGTCGTGGCCGGCGCGCAGTCGCTCGTCGTCCGGCTTCAGGGGGAGAAGACGTTCCCGGCGAAGCTCGTCGGCGTCGAGCCGCGCAAGGACATCGCGGTCATCAAGATCGACGCCCCCAAGGACATGCTGAAGCCGATCCAGGTCGCGCCCCTGCGCGAGCCGCTCGAGGTCGGGCAGAAGGCGATCGCGATCGGCAACCCGTTCGGCCTCGATCACACGCTGACGACCGGCATCATCAGCGCGCTCGGCCGCCAGGTCCAGGGCGTGGGCGAGGTGACCATCCGCGACATGATCCAGACGGACGCCGCGATCAACCCCGGCAACTCCGGCGGCCCGCTGCTCGACTCGAGCGGGCACCTCATCGGGATGAACACGATGATCTTCTCGAAGAGCGGCAGCTCCGCCGGTATCGGCTTCGCCGTGCCGTCGACGACGATCGCGCGGATCGTCCCGCAGATCATCCGGACCGGGAAGGCCGAGCAGGTCGGCCTCGGCATCCAGCTCGATCAGTCCCGCCGCCTCGAGCGGCGCAACGGCATCCGCGGCCTCATCATCATGACCGTCGTCCCGGGCGGCCCGGCCGACAAGGCGGGCATGCGCGGCCTCTCCGAGGGCGACCGCGGGCTCGTCCTGGGCGACGTGATCGTCGGGATCGACGGCACGCCCGTCACGGACTACGACGGGCTGTACCAGGCGCTCGACGGCAAGAAGCCGGGCGACAAGGTGAAGGTCGACGTGCTCCGCGGCCCGAGCGGCGAGAAGGCCACCATCGAGGTCGCGGTAGAGCTCCTCGGCTGACCCGCCCCTCCCCGCCCCGTCCCCGACCCGACACACCCGAGCGTTGGCGGAGCTCGCCCGCACAGGAGACGGGCCCAGATCGGCGTTTTCGGCGCGGAGGCGTACTCATGTACGCTGAGCACCGAAAACGTCGAGGTGGGCCCGTATCCGCAGCGGGCGAGCTCCTCTCTCAGGCGACGATCGTGTCGACGAGCCCGCCTTCGAGGCTCTCGTCGCCGAAGTCGTCGAGCGGACCGCCCTGGCCGTTCGTGCAGCCGACGGCCGCGCCGATCGTGTTGAGCAGCTTGTTGTTGGTGACCCGCTGGTCGATGAACTGGCCGGTCTTCAGGTAACCCGCGGCGCCGCCGGCGAGGAGGTACGGGACCCTGGAGTAGGAGTGGTACTTGTCGGCATTGTCGTTGAGCCACACGGCCACGCCGCGGTCGAGGAGCGTCCCCGAGCCGATCTCGTACGACGCGAGCCTGTCGAGCAGGTGCTTGAAGATCCGCGCGTGGATGCGGTCGATCTGGTGGTGCAGCTCCTGCGCGCCCTCGATCGGCGGGCCGACCTCGCCGTCGCCGTCGATGCGGTGAGAGATCTTGTGGTAGCTCTTCTGCCGCACGCCGTGGATCGTGTACTCGGTCGAGTCGTTGCCGTCGCCGACCTGCAGGGTCGCCGCGCGCGTCGCGCCGCACGCCATCGCGAGCGCGATGATGTCCATCTGCATGCGGGCGACGGTCTCCACGTTGTCGTAGCTGCCGACGTCCGGAGAGATCGCCTCCATCTCCGCGACCCGCTCCGGCGGGAGCGCGCAGGCGAGCCCGACCTCGAGGTCGCGGATGCTGTCGAAGTGGAGCTCCAGCCGCTCGCGATCGCCCTGGCTGAGGTCCTTCCGGCGCATGAGCGCCTGCATCTGCTCCCGGACCAGGTCGTTCACGCTGGCGCGGCGCGCGGCCAGCGCCTTCGCGGCAGCGGCGTCCACCTCGGCGAGCCCGAAGAGCTTCTGGTACGCCTTGTACGGGTCGCGCTCGGCGGCGCGCAGCTGCTTCGGCCCGCGGTACGAGAGCACCTCGTTGATGTAACCGGCCTTCCTGCCCGCGTAGAGCGTCAGCGGCTCGACGCCCGCCGGGTTGAGCTCGGTCGCGATGCGGTTGTCGATCGATTCGCCCATCGCCAGCGACTCGTTGCCCGCCGGATCCTCCGACACCTGCGCGGCCGTCAGGCACTGGTTGCCGCCGCCGGAGTGGCCGCACCCGTTGCCCGGGAACGCGAAGCGGACGCCGCGCACCAGGATCAGCTGGCTCGCGTAGTCCTTGAGCTCGCTGACCGCCCGATCGGCGTCCGCGGCCATCGACTCGGCGGTCAGCGGGCCCGGCGCGCTGGGCCAGAACATCTCCGGCTCATCGCCTACCTGCTGCGCGACGCCGTTGGCCTGGCGCATGAAGATCGCGAAGGGCGGCACGTCCCCCGTGCCGGCCGCGGCGCGGCGCGGCGCGAACGTCTCCAGGAACGGGAGCGCCACCGTGACGCCGAACAGGCCTCGAAGCACACGTCGTCGGGTGATCATGGCGCCTCCGCGGGAACGCGAGCGAGGAAGGGAGTGGAGGAGACGATCCGGACGATGAGCTCCTTGGTCGAGGCGCCGCCGCGCGACGCTTCGCCGAGCTCCTCGACGAGCGCCCGGTCCTCCGCGCGCGCGCCGCGGCCGTGGGCGAACTCGAGCCAGCGCTCCGCGTAGCACCCGTGCGCCTCGCTGCTCTCGGCGAGGAGCTGGCTGAACTCGACCGCATCCGCGTAGCTCCTCGGCTGGCCGCCGAGCGTGTAGGCGTCCGCGGAGTTGACGGGCGCGCCGTTGTCGGTCGCGCGGTACTTGCCGATCGCGTCGTAGTGCTCGAAGGCGAACCCGGCGGGGTTGATGAGCAGCCCGTGGCACGACGCGCCGCACGTCCCCTTGCCCGTGTGCGCCTCGACGCGCTCGCGGTTGGTCGCGAGCTCGCCCGGCGGCAGCGAGGTCGCGTCGTCGGGCGGCGGCGGCAGCGTGGCGCAGAGGATCCTGAGGTTCACGAAGACGCCGCGGTGGATCGAGTCCGGCTGCCGCGCCGTCGCCTTGGCCGCGAGGAAGCCGAGGCGCGTGAGCAGCCCCGAGCGCTCCCCTTCGTCGAGCTCCACCCGCTTGAACTCGCCCGAGAAGTCACCCTCGACGCCGTAGACCGCGGCGAGGTGATCGTTCACGAACGCGGTGCGCGCGGTGAGCAGGTCGGTGAGCCCGCCCTCCTCGTCGAAGACGACGTGATCCACGAAGAGCTCCGCCTCGCGCTGCATGTCGTCGCCCATCTCGGGGACGAACTCGGGGTAGAGCGCCTGATCCTTGTTGAGGTCGTGGTACTGCTCGTAATCGTAGAGCTGCCGGTGGAACGCGCCGACGACCTCGCGGGCGCGCAGGTCGTCGAGCATCCCCCCGGCGTAGGCGCGGACGGCCTCGCGGGTCGAGAGCTCGCCCGCCTTCGCCGCCTCGAGGAGCGCGTCGGAGGGCATCGTGTTCCACAGGGTATAGGCGAGCCTGGTCGCGATCTCGTGTCCGCCGAGCGGGATGAGCCCGCCCTCCGCCGGCCCGGCGCCGATCTCGACGCGGTAGATGAAATGAGGGGACTGCAGAAACGCCTCGAGCGCCGCGCGGACGCCCGCGGCGAACGGGTCTTCGCCCTCGAAGAGCTCCTCGCCGCGGTGGAACAGCGCGACGTATGCGTCCCGCTCCTCGTCCGTGAGCGGGCGCCGGAACGCCCGCTCACCGAACCGCTCGACGAACGCCTGCGCCCGCGCCTCCGGCGCGTCCGGCAGGTCCGCGGGCGCGATCCGACCGAGCTTGCCCTGGTCGGCGGTCACCATCGCCGCGAGCTCCTCGGCGGCGCGCTGGTAATCGCCCCAGAGGCCCGGCGTCACCAGGAGCGCAGCCTCGTTGTTGTCGAACACGCCGCCGAGCGGGTCGCTCGTGAACGACGCCGAGAGGCCAGGCCGGTCGTCGAGGCGCAGGAGGTCGCGCACCGTGTTCTCCCACTGCGCGTGGGTCAGCCGCGGAAACATGCTGCGCTCGGCGACCTCTGGCCCAGTCGGCCCGCCGGGAATGACACCATCCCCGTCGCCCCCTCCCGGATCGCCCGCGGCGCCCGTACATCCCGAGATCAGGAGCGCGGCGACGCTCAGCTGCGCGCCGAGCAGCCGCCGCCATCGCGAGGAGGTAGTCAATCGATAGGCCGGTGAGATCATCGAGCTCTCCTGACAAGCAGATCGACTGTGTACGCAGGAGACACACCTTGGCCGCCGCCACCGCGAGGAGGTGGTCAATCGATAAGCCAGTGAGGTGGCCGAGCTCTCCTGAAGCAAGGCTCCGAACCAATCCGGACCTCGCCAGGCAGCCGAGGGTGGGCGCAGCGACAGGTGCGACGAGGCGCCCTGCGGAAGCGGGGCGACACGGAGCAACGACGCGACGCGCCGACCATCGGCTGCCTGGCGACAAGAGGTTTCGTCGCTCTAAGCCAAGCAGCTAGATCCAGTTATGTAGGAAATACACTTTACTAACAACCCAAAAAAATCTTGGTCGGTGGGCAGACGCGCGGCGATCGTCCTGGAGCAGACAAATACAACGGCACCCAAACCCTCGCTCGTGTGTGTGTGATCTCCCATGCATGCCGGCCATGGCAGGAGATCTCGATGGCTGGCCACTCCTGACGAGGCGGTGCGGTGTCGCCGCCGCGGGAAGTTCGCTGTTGCTGCCGAGCAGCGGGTTCAGCAAGCATCTGCTCGATGCGCCCCTCTCGCCTCCGCCGCTGCCACGCCTGGTCTGCGCTGGCGCTCGCGTCGCTCGTCTCGCTCGCCGCGTGCGAGCGACGGGCAGCCCCGCCCGGGGGCGGCGCTGCGGGCACCGAGCAGCAGGCGCCTCCCGCCGCGCCAGCCGCGAGCGCGGCGGTCCCCGCCGCCGCGGTCGAGTACCTCGAAGAGATCACGGGCGGCGCGGACCGGAACGAGGCGCTCCCCCTCGTCGTCGCGATTCACGGGCTCGGCGACAGGCCCGAGTCGTTCGCGGGTCTGCTGTCGGGCGCCGACGTCAAGGTGCGCCTCATCGTGCCGCGCGGGCTCACGCCGTACGGGGGCGGCTACTCGTGGTTTCCGCTCCAGCAGGCGCTCGCGAGCGAGGAGGTGGGACAGGGCATCTTGCGCGCGGCCGCCGCGCTCGCGGCGACGATCGAGCGGGTCGCCGCCGAGCGGCCGACGCGGGGAATGGCCATCGTGACCGGCTTTTCCCAGGGCGGCGCGCTCACGTTTGCGCTCGCTCTTCACCACCCGCGCGTTGTCGGCGCCGCCTTCCCCATGGGCGGCTGGGTCCCCCCGGCGGTGCTGCACGGCGCAGGCGCGGCGGCTCCGGCGCCTCCGACGCTCGTCGCGCTGCACGGCGAGGACGACCGGCGCGTCCCGATCGGCCCGACGCGCGACGCGATCGCGGCGCTCGAGGGGCGCGGCGTCAAGGTGAGGCTGGCGAGCTACCCTGGCGTCGGCCACACGGTGAGCGCCGAGATGCGGCGCGACCTCCTGCAGCTCATCCGCGGCGCCGCCGCCGAGGTGCGCTGACGACCGCCCGGACACAGCCGCGGACCTCGCCCTCGCCCGCCCGGGTGCGCTGTTCTCCAGGGGCGAGCGTGCCGCCCGCACCGGCAGGAGCGCGGCCGCGCCGCCGGCCGCGAGGAGCGGGGCTCCAGGAGTTGCCGCGCCGAGCCGGAGCGGCTCGGCGACCGGGAGTGCAAGAGCGGCGAGAGGATGGAGGGGAGGGATCTGTCTTGACGCTACGTTCCAGAGACGGAAGTCCAAACGTTTCGGAGACGTCAACCCCCAGCTGCGGGACCTGCCCTGGGTCGACAGAACATTGTTCAATGCGATCCGGCCCTCCGGAAGAACGACGCAATAACAACACCTCTTCCATGCATCGAAGAGGCCGCCTTCACTCCACAGCCTGCGGGCGGTCCTCGGTGTAAGTCGAGAGCGCCTCTATCAGCGCGCGTAGAAACACGCGCTCGGCATCCACCGACAGCTGCTGGAGTGCGAGCGTGTCGCGGGTGTGCGCGATGCCTTGAGCGTCCGAGCTTTCGAGAACGCTCCGCACCTTCACGATGAAAGAAATCTCGCGCTCGACGGCTTCAACTTCGTTGCGCGCCTGCTCGATCGCCGCGCGGGTCTGATCACGGAACCGCCGCAGTCGCTGGTTGACCTCGTAGGAGGCATGCTGCAGCTCTTCGGCCCTCGACCCGAGGTGCCGGTCCTCGTGAATGGATTGCGCGATCCCGCCGATATTGAAGCTCACCTCCGCGAGCCCATACCAGTCAGACCTGGGGAACGGTATGACTCCACTGACGACGCGGACGCGCCACGCGTCGAGCGACCGAACGTACGACGCTTCCCGTGCGACTCGGTTGGCGCTCCGTGCGTACGCTGCCGCCTGCGCACTGAGCGATCCGCGCGGCTTGCCGAGCCTCTGCGCGGCAAGCTGAGCCACTTCGCCGCGCACGTGAGCCAGCTTGCGCTCGAGCGCGTCAGCGTGATTCCGCACCTCATTGAGATCGATGAGCGTGATGACTCGCTCGGAGAACCGCTCCTCGGCCTTCTTCATGAGCGCGCGCCACTCCTGATCGTGTGCGTCCAGATAGGCCTCTTGCTCGCGCAGCGCGACGAGGCGGGCGGCGCCAGCCCCGTGATCGAGGATCTCCTCAATGCTCATAGACGATTCGTGCAGGTCGCACTCCGCGTCGCCGAGGCGCATCACGCGTAGCCCCTTGTAGAAATCGAGCGGAGAGAACGACAACGCCGTCCGCACCTGGTAGCCGTCTCCTGCCGTCGCGCCGATGTCGATCGCGTTGCTCGAGGGATGTCGGATCCCTTGAACAACAACCTGGGGTGCCATCAGCAAGGCCGCATCGCTCGCCGCCAGCGCGTGCACTTTACGGCAGTAGGCCGGCTGCTCTGCCAATGCGTCGGCTCGCCCAAGCAACAGGAAGGCAGCAACGGCGGTCACAGGGACACGGAACAATTGTCGCATTGCAGGTTGCCTCATATACCATCCATGGTTTGTTACCAAAACGTGTTCCCGACCCAGCGCTCTGCTGGGGCTCGATATCTCCGACAAGGCGCCGTCATGGGTATGCGCGCTCCGTCCGCGTGCGACGCGGCGCACGATAAATCACGCAGTCCGGCAACCCCGCCGGACACGGAGAGGTCTTCAAGACACGCCTGCCATCAGGGCTTCTGATCCGGCAAGACTGGACGCGACGCTCGCAGCTCGACCTCGAGGCTCGCATTGTCAGCCCGAATCCCAGCCGGCCCCCTTAGCTTCAGTGCCGAGTCTGGCAATTTCCCTATCCATACGACCGCATGGTCTACATCCACGTGAAGTGTGTTCGCGTCGAGATCGAGCCGAGCGAGCAACGTATGGCTCGTACCGGCGCGGATCACAGGGATATCCGCGCGCGACCAGGTCGGCAAAAGCCTCGTGTAGCCTCGGTCACGGCACTGCGCATGCGCATTCTGTCCAGGGTTCACCTTCAAAGAGACCTGGATTCCATCGTCGGGCTCGATGTGCCACATCACGTAGAGCACGTTGCATGTGTCCTGGGCAAGGAGCTTTATGCCGACCTGCCGTCGCATTTCGCCCGAAGCGAGCGGCGCACTGTAAAGAGTGGGGCCGAGATAGGCGAAGTTCATCTGGACCGTGGACCGAAAATCACCACCGATGAGCGCGCGCAGCGCGGGCGAGCGCAGCGCCGAGTGAGAGCTGTCAAGGGCTTCGATCGTGCCGCTCGTAGCTCGCAGTTGAGCCACGCTGATCGATTCGAGTGAAGCACTGTCCATCCAACCACCATAGATCGGCGCGCTGCCTTGCCCCCTACGACCGGCAGCCACCACGGTCACCATACCGAGCGATATGGAGGCGGCTGCCAAGATCAACACCGAGGCGCTGGCTCTGGCTTTCACGAGCCTATCCCCGCTCCGCGTCCTGATGACGGTCTCGACGGGTCAAAACCGGGTCGAGGTTGGTGCCAAACTGAAAAAAAGCCCGGCTTCTTGCCCGTGGTCCAGCCCTCGTAACCGTTGGGAGTCCAGGGAGTCTCTCGCCACCCGAACCAGAATGCTCCAAACGGGACATCTCCACGAAGGATCGCACGCAACGAGAGTTGCAAGGCACGCCGGACACGGAACAGCAGGGCTATGCGCGACGAGCCGCCACGGATGAGCGTCGCCTCCGGCGCAAACCCGGTGACATTGCCGAACAACAACACATCGTGGACCGCCCCCACGAATGAGGAAACGAAAGCGAAGACGAATGCATGCAATGGCGAAAACGGAATCGCCAGCAACAATCTCCAGTAACGAAGATCACCATTGATGACGAGAGCAAAGGCGATGAGCAGACTATTGAGGACGATCTGGCATGTACAAAGTCCGATGACGAAGATCGTCAGTCCACTCGGGTTGAAGAAAGATGCCGGGAGATACAGGTAGAACAACCCGGTCAAAAACCAATATCTGAATCGCAAGAACAGAATCACAATCGCGGGGAGGCCCAAGGTCCAGTAAAATGGCAACGCGCGCCAGAATCGCCCCGTTACCTCGATGCGTGCGGTGTTCCACCGGCGGCGCTGCCGGAACAGACTCTTGATCGTGGTCGGCGAAGAGGTATACACGCGAGCCTCGGGCTCATACTTCAATGCCCGGTCGATCCACAGAGCGCGAAGCATGGCCCACAAGGCATGAAGCGGAGTTCTAGGGGGCTCGAAGTGAAACCGGCCGTTCTTGAACGTCGCAAGGATGGCCATGAACGCCATCACCGTATCATCGGTGTCGCCGGCGATCAGCTCTGGAATCTCGGGCACCGTGCTCGCGGAGAAGCTTGGGAGCGGGAAGCCGAGCCACCAGAGGACCCAATGCCGCAATCGCAACGTGCGGATGTACGCCAGAAACTTCGGAGCGGCTGCGAAAATGTCATACCATGTGCAGTAAAAGACCCCCGGCACGCCGCAGAGTGGAATCGGCCGCAGGTTGTGTCGTGCCACGTTGGCGATCATGTACTCGCGCGCAATTTGAATCGTGAGCTGGCCCTCGACCGTGAAAAAGTGCCTCCATCCTTGCCAGAAGCGATTGCCACGAAGATAAAAATTGCCAGCCACAGCACGAGCAGGCCAGCCGGTCAAAGGATGCCGTCTCACCAAACGCTGGACCAGCTTCCGGAGAGCGTCGGGGCCAAGATCAGCATCGGCATCAGTGCTGATGTAGACCTCGGGAAAGCGCGGGTGGTACCCCTTCGAGACCCTTTCGCGCAAAAACTTCACCCCATGCTCGATCGCCATTGGCTTTCCACGCCTCCCGGGGGTTCCGGTCACATACAACCAGATGCCGGGTCGGCGCTCTCGGGATTCTGCCCAGCTGCGAAGCTCGGCGTAGAGCTCGGGTGCGTCATCATAGCCATCGATGCTGATCACGATGAACAATTCGGACGGATAACTGTTCATCAGCGCGCTCTCGACGGTGCAGAGCATGCTGGCGAGCTCGTCCCATTTGCGGAGCAACGACGGGATCACGAGGACCGCGGAAGGAAGCGTGTCCTGTTGTTCGCAGCGATCCATCCGGCCAAACGCCAGAGTCCACATGTGGCGGGGTAGAAGGTAGAAGTGATCCCAGGCGAATATCGAGAACAGAAAAAGACAGTGCACGAGCGGCGCGGATAGGAGGAGCCCGTCCCACGCGTGGAGGCTCCACAGCAGCGATTCCATAACTGAACCTCCCTTGGTCCGGATCGTTCAATTGTTCGACCGGGAGTGGTCTTCCAGGTGCGCTGCCGGCATCGCAGACTCGTCCTGGCTTGCCTCCACTTGTAGCGAGGCGGGTGGCGTCTCGTCTTCGGATGCGACATCCGGCGGCTGCGTGTCCGTCGCATTGTAATGCTGGCCGCGGCCAACGTTGCCTTCAAGACGAACTCGCAAGCTCTTCGCCTTGGCAGAATCACGGTCCCGCAGGTTGAGCACCGCGTATTGCCCACGCGCCTGATGTCCCCAGGGATCCGGGAGCGTGACCTCACCAGGGACGATCTCGGCGACCGTGCCCACCGCCTCGCAGAAGAACAGGCCCCAGACGCACGAGTAGATTTTCGCGCCTCGCTCGACCCCCTCGATTTGGGTATAGGGAACGAACGCTACGTCCAGGCTCTGCTCGGTTGCCCGAAATGTCGGCCGGTTCCGCAGATCTGCTGCGATCTGGTCGATGTTCGCGACACGTTCGGTAAGGGCGCGCTCGTATGCCTGCTTGGCGCGCTTCTCGGACTCGAGCCGCAGCAGCTCCATTTCGATACGGGCCAATTGCTCGTCGCGGAGGATGGCCTCGGGCGTGGCCGGCGCTCCATCGTGCCCCGAGAGCGCCTTCTGCACCAGAAGCTTCTCGTACATCAGGCCGTCGCTCTGTATCCTCTCGCGCTCGTTCCCGAAGAGCGCGAGGTTCATCTGATTGAGGGTCTGCATTTCTTTTGCGTAGTCTGTCCGCGAGATGATGCCGGCCTCCATGTCGGCCTTTGCCTTGCCTGTAAGCGCCGTTTGCTTTTCTATCATCGCGGCGAGGAAGCGCTTCTGGTTTTGCAGTGCCTTGATCTCACCTTCAACCATCTGTGCTTGGCGGGAATTCAGCTTCGTAATCCAATCGCGCCCGCTGGCTACGGTCGGTCGGAGTTGCTCCAGGCGTTCGATCGCTGTCTCAGCGGCCAGGAGGTCCTCGCTGCAGCTCTCGAGCTCAGCGACCGCACGGGTGCGCTCGACATGCAGCTCGTTCATCTTGAGCTTGTTGGCGAGGACGATGTCATTATCGGGCGACAAGATGAGCGGCGCAATAACCGAATCGCGCGCTGCTTGGTAGACAGCGTGACCGATCGACCCAATGCCTCCCACGACGCCGCACAGCGTGATAAACGCAAGAATACGCGTATGGACGCCTGACTTCGACTTGCATGGACCAGCGTTGGGCTCCGGAGCGGCACCTGCGTCCAGCTCGGGCTTCTTTTGCGCGCTCATACCATGAACCATGACGCTCCTCCGAGTATTCCGAGTAGGCATAGAACGAAGCAAACAATGGGAGTCGTGCGGCCAATATACTTAGTCGCGACAACAATCATTCTTGTCATGAGATAGCTTCTAGTTCCCGACGGCGGCAAAATCATCCACCGTGAGCGAGCCGATGGACTCAAGCGCCAAGCCGAAGCTCAAGCGACGGGCTGCCGCCGGCGCTACCGGTGTCGTGAACGAAGCCTGCGTCCAGGTGGAGGTTGCAGCGAGCGCAGAGCCTTCGGTCCAGTAGTTCCACTCACCCGCCGTATCCTGATAAAACACCACCATGCGGGCTGTACCCGAACCCTTGTACCAACCTGAAACGGTGTAGGTGCGCCCCGGTTGCGCCGGAGGAGCGCAAGGGCCCGAGTCTTGCCTCGTGACCAGCTTGCGGTCGCCGTTCTTGTAGCGCGAGATGGTTACGTTCTCGGCGCTTGCCCCCGTATGGGCGTCGCTCGTGCGCGCCCATGTCGCGGTGTTTGCGCCGTAGCGCCCGCGCTCCCAGCAGTCCGCCACGCCGTTCTCAGGGTTAACATCATCCTCCAGTGAGGCATTGGAGATAGGAATAGAATCCGTGGGCGGCGTGCTCCCGCCCCCGTCTCCGCCATTGCCCCCGTCTCCGCCGCCGCCACCGTCTCCGCCGCCGCCACCGTCTCCGCCGCCGCCACCGTCTCCGCCGCCGCCACCGTCTCCGCCACCGCCACCTCCCCCGTCTCCGCCACCGCCACCTCCCCCGTCTCCGCCACCGCCACCTCCCCCGTCTCCGCCACCGCCACCTCCCCCGTCTCCGCCACCGCCACCGTCTCCGCCACCTCCCCCGTCTCCGCCACCGCCGCCGCCGCCACCGCCACCTCCCCCGTCTCCGCCACCGCCACCGCCACCGCCCCCGTCTCCGCCGCCCCCGTCTCCGCCGCCGCCGCCGCCGCCGCCCCCGTTAATGACTTGATCGACCGTCTTGACTTGAATGTTCATGGTCGATCTATTGCGCTGAATCCAGTTCAGAACGGCGTCAAAGTCGGCGACCGCGAAACCGTATTGTTCATTGCAATCCGTACAGATGTGATGAAAAATCAACGGCACCCACCCGCCACCGTTGCGGTGCGCATTCTCGATCCAGCCTGTAACCGCGCCCACCGACGTCGTTGACTGGATAGAGCCATAGCCGCCAATTAGCTGAGCGTTTTGCGGAGGAATCGTCTCGGCGGCATTCGTCGAGCAGCTTCCACAAAGACCACTGACACCGCGCGCGCTGGTGAAGCCGCAGTCGCGGGAGATGCCCTGAAGCGCTACGTTCGACTCTCCGAATGGGTAGGCGAACGATGTCACCGAGAATCCGGGATTCTCCGGAGCAAATAGATTTATCAACGCCCTGCGGTCGTCGCACATCTGCCGCACCTGCTCGCTTTCGCTGAGCGTAGTGAGGTGCGGATGGGTCAGCGTGTGGCTGGCAATCTCATTACCATCATTCAGCAGATCTTGGATCTGCTGCTGGGTCATGTAACCACTCCGGCCGATGCGTGGACTGTTGAGGTAGAAGGTGCCGTGCATGCCGTACTCTTTGAGAATGTCGCGGGCCACATACTGGTCCGCAATGGTATCGTCGAACGTCAACGACACCACGACCGATCCAGGATCCCCAATCGCGGCAATGGATTTCCCGACATTCTCTCGACTCTCCGACGATCTTTCGTCCTCCTCGCCCGACTCAGCGCTGCAGCTGGATTGAAAGACCAGAACCAAGACCATTCCGAGCACATAGGACGTGGTCTTTATCGAAGCAGCGCCCACCTGTTTTTTATCAAAGACTCGACAAGAGAGCATGTTTCACCTGTAGTTTGGAGCGAGACACGAGGTGATGGATTGCGTGCCTAACGCGCATGTCACGCATTCGAAAATCATTTACCTTGGACCTCTTCCGTGTGGCTTGCGGGCCATGGAAGGGGTTTCGCCTTTGGACTCAAGGGATTGGCGAGCTTCGGCTCGCCCCCGGCAAAACCGCTGGCTTTGATGTCACCCAGGTTCCGCCGTTACTCCAACAGAACGGACGTTCGAGGTGCAAGAGCTTCAGCTATCGAAGGCGACCGGGGGGGGGGATTGTCGCTACAATCGGATCTACGATATCGCATCGCGATAGTCTAGAGAATAGTAGCGCCGCCGCAATCCGATGCATATCGGGATGCGAGTACAATGCTAGCAGATGTCCCCGTCGCTCGGGGCTCAGCTACCATGCTGTCCGAAGCCAGTCTGCCCTAGGCGGCCATAGCACCTGCGCAAAGCCGCCTCCGGAGCGAGCATCTCGGAGCTTCCTCGCAACACCCCTCTTGGCTACGGAGCTCGTCCGCGCCGATGCGCGGGAGTCCTGCGGCAGAGGAGGATGGCGTTGGCGCCGCGGGACGTTGACGACGGTGTTCTCCCGCTGGACGAACCCTGCATGCCCCGCACACCTCGGTCGCACAGTCGGCTCCGAGCCGCGCTGACGATGGTGCTCACCGTCGTCAACGTGCTCGTTGGCCGCGACTCGCTCCGCCAGCTTCGTGGCATCGTACATCGCGAGCCCAGCTCGTCGCCGAGAACGCCCTGCGCGGGTAGGAATCGCAAACGCCATCCGAAGATCATGGGAAGGAAGTCGGAGCGTTTAAGAGACGTCAAGCCCCGACTGCGGGACCTGCCCTGGGTTGACAGAACGTAAGCGTTCACCGCCCGGATCTGCGATGGACGCCGTCCTACCCACCGTGTCAGAGAGGTTGTCGCGCTGGCTGATCCGCTTGGAGCCTATCCCAATAGGCCAGCCGCGCGCCAGGTGATGATCCCGCAAGCGAAGTGCAGAAGGGCGAGGTAGGTGTCCGCGCGCTTCGACCAGCGGACGAGGTTCGCCCGAAATTGATTCATCCAGCCGTGGTTCCACCTCTGCCCAGATGGCGTCGGGGATCCTCCAGCCGTCGTCCTCGTGCTGCTCCATCTGCCGGCGGCTGCCGCGTCACACGCCGATGTCAAATGTGCTCACCGAAGCCGGTCCCCTGTGGAAAGGTCTCGCCAAATAAGAGAAACCACGTTCAAGAGCGCGAACCTCTTCACTTGCTCTCCCTTTCCGGATTTTGTCTTTCTGCCAAGTCCGTCGTCCGATGTCGCACGTCTCGAGGGCCGCCGGCCCATGACCATCGTTCCTCTGGCGAATCGCAGAGCTCTCCGTCAGTGGGCGGCGGGACAGCAAGCAGTCGTCCGAGAAGCCCAGCGCGGCTCAAGAAAATGCACCGGTTCACACGGAGACATGTCCCGAGCCCGAGCGTGGTGCCCCGGGCGGAGCCCCCGGCGCCAGCGCGGGCAAGGCGGTGTGTCACAGGCGAACTTGTGCAGTTCCTTTCGACCTTCATAAGGAGGTCACATGAGCAGACACGCTATCTCCCGCGACGTTCGCCAGAGGGATAGGACGGACCGGAGCGGCGGTTCTTGACCGGCAGGTGCTGACCGGCACGCGCCCCCGCCGCCCCCCTCGACCCGTCCTCATCGCCCTCGCGCCGGTGGTGACGCCGTCGAACAGGAGTTGGGACGGGCTGACCCATGATTCCGAGCCTCATTGGGTCGGTTCGAGTTTAGCCGGAACATCGGCAGAGACGCACGCTCGAGCTATCGCGCTCGCCGCGAGCGCAGCGTGTATGTCACCGACCTGCGCGATCTGAACGTCTTGCGCGCGTAGCGGATAGAGCACGTGTCCGGGTCACCCCGCGCTCCTCGGCGACAGGGCTCGAACAGCGCAACTCCCCGGGAGACCTCGCCAATCGCACAAACGTGATTGATCTCACATTTTTCCCGCGACCCCTGCCCCAGGGCGGGGTGAGCCGCAGGTAGGGCGGCGCCGCGCGAGGCGCTCCGGTCCATCTACACGGCGCGCGCGAGCTGCCCTACGTTGTGGTCACGAATGAAACCGGATCCTTTCGATCGCTTCGCGCGGTGGCTCAACCACCCTCGCTTCGTCCAGGCCGTCTTGCTCCTCGCGCTCGCCCTGGCGCTGCCCACGGTGGCGATCGCCTTCTATGCCGATGACTACATCCTGTTCTGCTACCTCGCGAAGCTGATCCCTGGCTCGCCTCCCTGGTACGATCTCTACGACTTCTTCCCCGGCGTTCCGGAGGAGACACGGGCTGCCGTCTCCATCTCCGGGCTGCCGTGGTGGACCGATCCGGAGCTCAGGATCCACCTTGTCCGCCCCCTGGCGAGCGCGCTGTTCACGCTGGAGCGCGCGGTCTTCGGCGACACCCCGCTCGGGTACCACCTTGTCTCGATCGCGCTCTATGTCGCCCTGGTCGCCGCCGCCGGCAGGCTGTTCCTGCGGGTTCTCCCGGGCGCGACCGCGGCGCTCGCGCTGCTGATCTTCGCGGTCAGCGGGAACCACGTTCACCCGGTCGGGTGGATCGCGTGCCAGCACATGCTGCTCGCGGCGCTCCCGGTGGTGCTCGGACTCCTGGCGTACCTCCGCTACCGCGAGGATGGGTGGCGCCCCGGGCGGTACCTGGGCCCGCTCGGGCTCGGGATCGGGCTCCTCGGCGGCGAGGCGGCGCTCGGCGGGGCTGCGTACTGGATCGCCTATCAGCTCGCCGGTCCCGTGCCGCCGGGCCGCGCGGACGGCTGGCGCGCCCGGGCGGCCGGCGTGCTCCCGGTGCTCGGCCTCCTCGGGTACTTCGCCGCGTACAAGGCGTTCGGCGGCGGCGCCGCGCACACCGGCGGGTATATCGACCCGCTCAACAGCCCGCTCGCCTTCGTGGCCGCCGCGGCGGAGCGGCTGCCCATCCTGATCGGCGGCGCCCTCGTGGCCGTGCCCGCGGATCTCTCCGTCCCGCTCCCCAAGCTCCCCTTCATCGCGGTCGGGCTCGCGGCGGCCGCGGGCGTCGCCCTCCTCTATCGCGCTTGCCTCCCCGCGGTCCCCGAGCGCGAGCGGGCCGCCTTGCGCTGGCTCGTCCCCGGGGCGCTCCTCGCGTTCTTCACGAGCCTCGGGGGCTTCCCCGGGTCGCGCCTGCTGCTGATGCCGGGCCTCGGGATCGCGCCGCTCCTCGCCGTCGTCGTCCTGCGCGGGCTGCGCCGCGCCCCCTCGCCCGGGGTCGCGTCATGGCCCCGCCGCGCCGGCGCCGGGTTCCTCGCCGCCGTGCACCTCGGGATCGCGCCGCTCCTTTTCCTCGCCGCCACCGCATCGAGCATCGATATCGCGCGCAAGCTCGAGGACATCGCCCGCACCGCGGAGATCGACGCGCCGCCCCGCAAGCGGGTCTTCATCGCGGCCGCCTCGGATCCCATGGCAGCCATGTACCCGCAGGCGATCCGCGCCCTGGAGTCGCCCGATTCGTTCTCCTGCTGGTCGATCCTCTCGATGAACAAGGGCACGCACCGCCTCACGCGCACAGGCCCGTCCTCGTTCTCCCTGGGGCGCATCGACGGGACGATGCTGACCGGGGCGTTCGAGACCCTCTATCGCGCGCCGTCCTCGCCGATCGCGGCGGGCTACGAGGTCGGCCAGTGCGGCGCCACGATCCGGGTCGCCGAGGTCGCGGACGGGAGGCCCGTGCGGCTCGAGGTCGACCTGGGCGCGCCGCTCGAGGATCCGGGGCTCGTCATCCTGGCGTGGCGCGACGGGAGGCTCCGCCGCGTCGCGCCGCCCGCGGTCGGCGAGGCGGTGGAGTTCCCGTGGTCGCCGGGGCCGATCGGGTTCTTCTGAGCTCTTCCGGGGGCCGCCAAGGACGCCAGGAACAGCAGTTTCCGCCCCCCTCTGCACCACCCAGAGCAGAGCCGCAGCAGAGCGGCGGTCACCCGCACAGGAGACGGGCCCAGATCGGCGTTTTCGGCGCGCAAGCGCACTCCGGTGCGCTGAGCACCGAAAACGCCGAGGTGGGCCCGTATCCGAAGCGGGTGACCGTCGCTCTAGAGGGCCATCGGCAGCGGCGCGCCTTCGCGACCGACGTAGGCCACGGTCACGAGCTCGCCTTCCCGTGGATCGTTGACAGGCAGGGTGAAGAATCCCCCTCTCCAGAGCGTCTCCTGCGGGCTCATGAAGGCGCTCCGGACGAACTGCTCGTATTGCTCGAAGTCCTGGTGCACCGTCTCGACACGGCACATCGAGCTCCGGCACTCGATCGAGCGGAGCGACGAGGTGTCCGGGAGCGCCGCGCTCAGCTTTTCCCGGGCCGCCTCGCGCGCCTCGGCGCTCCACCGGGTGTCGGTCCCCTGCTGCGTGAACGTGTCCTCCAGGCGCTCGCGCACCGCGGCCAGCGCGGCCGCGCGCTGCTCGACCGTCGGGGCGCTCTCGCTCGCGTCGCCCGGGGGCTCCGGCGCGGGTGCTGCGGGCGCTTCCGCCGGCGGAGCCACGGGGGCCGGCGCGGCGGCCTCGATCCGCCGCTCGGGCCGGGGCGCGGCGCCGGCGAGGGCCGGGCCGCTCTTCGTCGCCTCGATGGCGCGCGAGAGCGCGCCCATGTCCTCGCGCATGCGCGCCATCTCCGCCTCGTCGCGCCGCCTGTCGACGGCGAGCGTCGCGACGGCGCCGGCCGCCGCGAGCACGATCAGAACCTGCCAGATCCTCTTCATGACTCCCTCCGTCGAATGGCGCGCCGGGCCGGAGCCGTGAGAGCGCGCGCCGCGCTCCCACGGCGGCCGCGGCCCCTCTCAGTAAACGAGCTGGACCACCTGCGCGCCCGGACCGACCGCGCAGGCGGCAAACGGCGAGGTGTCGGGATAATAAGGGGTGTCCGGCAGCTTGATGTTCTCGAACCACCCCGTCGTCGCAAGGTCGACCCCGCCGCCGGACCAGCCGCCCCCCGTGGCCTTGTCGAAGACGAACGTGGCGCAGTTCATCGTGGTGGTCCAAGTCGGCTTCTTCGCGGTCACGGTGACCCTCGCCCAGTTGTTGAAGGGGCCGGGATCCATCACGAGGGGGAGGATGATGACCGAGTTGCCGCAGCGGTGCCCGCCGACGAAGCCGTCGTTGATGAGGCTCCCGAAGCTCTCGCTGAAGCAGCTGGCCTCGGCGGCGTCCCTGGTGCGGCCGATGAATGCGGCGGTGTTCCTGGCCGAGGCGTCCGGCGCCACGCCGACCGTGGCGAGGGCGGAGGCGACGGCGAGCATCGAGAGCTTGAGGATGGGCTTCATGGGATTCTCCATTCGGGCGCTTGTTGGTAGACGCGCTGCCGGCGATGCGCCCCATCGCCGCGCGTTCGAGGTGTTGTTGTCCATGGCCCGTTGACCGTGGACCGTTATCCGCGGGTCGCTGGCCGCTGACGTTTCACCGTTGAGCATCGAGCGTGCCAGCCGCGTCCCGCGCGGATCGCCCGGTGGCGGAGCGCCCTTGTCGCGCGCCCGTCGCACTCCCCTGCGCCGGCGTGGCCTGGGCGGCGACAGCGCCACCGCGCGGGGCGCGACGCCGCCGTGGTATCGTGGCGCCATGGCGAGCGGACCCCCGAAGAGAGCAGCCCAGAGCGGCGGCGATACGCTGACCCACCCGGGCGCCCGCCCGGACGACAGCGCGGGCATGGTCCGCCGGTTCCGCATCGAGCTCGTGGAGGGCCCGGCCAAGGGTGCTGTCTGGGACTCCTCCGCCGATCGGTGCTCTATCGGGTC
This sequence comes from Sorangium sp. So ce1504, assembly GCF_051521635.1. Lineage (NCBI taxonomy): Bacteria > Pseudomonadati > Myxococcota > Polyangiales > Polyangiaceae > Sorangium > Sorangium sp. So ce1504. Next base: position 6,083,355 of record NZ_CP150365.1, read on the forward strand.
GAGCGAGGGCAACGACCTCGTGGTCGCCGACGCCACGGTCTCCCGGTTTCACTGCGAGATCCGCATCGACGACGCCGGGGCGCGCGTCCGCGATCTCCGCAGCCACAACGGCACGGTCGTCGACGGGGTGCACGTGATCGAGGCGTTGCTGCGCACCGGCAGCCTCATCCGGCTCGGAAAGACGGTCGCCCGCTTCGAGTTCGGCACGGAGCACAACCGCCTGCCGCTCTGGGAGGAGGCGCGGTTCGGCGCGCTCTCGGGCGCGTCGGCGGCGATGCGGGCGGTGTTCGCGCTCCTCGCGCGGTCCGCCGAGCGCGATGTCACCGTGCTGCTCGAGGGCGAGACCGGCACCGGCAAGAGCCAAGCGGCCCGCTCGATCCACGAGCGGAGCGCGCGGCGGGACAGGCCGTTCGTGGTCGTCGACTGCGGCGCGATCCATGGGAACCTCATCGAGAGCGAGCTCTTCGGCCACGCGAAGGGCGCGTTCACCGGCGCGGGCGAGCAGCGGATCGGCGCCTTCGAGGAGGCGTCGGGCGGGACCATCTTCCTCGACGAGATCGGCGAGCTGCCGCTCGACCTCCAGCCGAAGCTCCTGCGGGCGCTCGAGGCGCGCGAGATCCGCCGCCTCGGGACGAACACGCCGAGGTCGGTCGACGTGCGCGTCATCGCGGCCACGCACCGGGACCTGCGCGCCGAGGTGAACGCGGGCCGCTTCCGCGCCGATCTCTATTTCCGGATCGCGGTCGTGCGGATCCCGATGCCGCCCCTCCGGCAGCGCCCCGAGGACATCCCGGCGCTGCTCGACGATCTCCTCGCCTCGCTCCACGCGACGCCGGACGAGGCGGCGACGCTGCGGGACCCGAGGGTGATCGCCCGCATGACGCGCGCCGCGTGGCCGGGCAACGTGCGCGAGCTCAGGAACTACGTGGAGCAGTACCTCGTGTTCCGCGCGCCGCCGCCCGTGAGCGAGCTCGCGCCGGTGAGCGCGCCGCCGCCGGTCGACGCGAGCGTGCCGTACGCCGAGGCGCGCGACCGGGTCCTCTCGGACTTCGAGCGCCGCTACTTCGAGGCGCTGCTCCGCGCCCACGACGGCAAGGTCTCGCGGGCCGCGGCCGCCGCGGGGCTGGATCGGCGGTACCTGTACCGCCTGCTCCACCGGCACGGGCTGGGGCCGGAGCGCGAGCCGGAGGGGTAGCGCCGCGGCGTCAGAAACTTGGACAGGGTCGGCGGGGTCCGGATAGGAGGGACCATGCTCGATCGCACGCCGCGGGCGAACCGCTCCTACCGATGGCGGGTACGCTCCTGAAGACTCCGTCCCTCACCGTCCGCTCCCCCGCTCCGGTCGCCGACGCGACGGCGGTGATCGAGATCGCGGCGCGCACCTTTGGCAGTTACGCGAGCTTCCGCGCCGACTGCGCCGCCTGGTACGTGAACCACAGCCACTACGACTGGGACGCCTCGGTCATCGGATTCCTCGGTGATGCGATGGTCACCCACTGGGGCGTGTGGGGTTACCGGATGCGGATCGGTCGGGCGGAGGTGCGCTGCGGCGGCATCGGCGCGGTGGCCACCGAGGCGGCCCACCGCGGGAAAGGGCTCATGGCCCGCACGGCGCCGCACAGCCTCGACCGCATGCGCGCCCGCGGCTATCACCTCTCGATCCTGTTCGGGATCGACGACTTCTACCACCGGTTCGGCTATGTGCCGGCCTGGCCCGAGTCGCGGTGGCGCGTGAAGCTCGCCGACCTCCCGGCCACGCTGCCTCGGCTGCGCGGCCTGCGCCGGATCCCGGCGGCGCCCACGCAGGCGCTGGTGCGGCTGCACAACCGGTGGAACGCCGGCCTCACCGGCACGGCGGTGCGGCCGACCTTTCTGCGCTCGTGGAGCGGCATGCGCAAGGACGTCGAGGCCTGGTGCTGGGGCGCCGATCGAGAGCGCCCCGACGGGCATGTCGTCGTCCAGGCGAGCGGGAGCCGGCTCGTGTGCGCCGAGGCGACCGGCGCACCGGACGCGGCGCTCTCGGCGCTCGGGGCCCTCTGCCGGCGGAAGGCGCTCCCCGGGCTCCGCTTCGACACGCTCCCCTACCGCTCGGCGCTCGCCGCGCGGCTCCGGACGCTGAACAGCCGCTACGAGCAGCGGTATGCTGCCAACGGCGCCGCGATGGTCCGGGTCGTCGACCTCCCGGGATGCCTCGCGGCGATGGCGCCGGAGCTCTCGGCCCGGCTCGCCGCGTCCGAGCTCGCGGGCTACCGCGGCGCGCTCACCCTCGCCAGCCCCGAGGAGACGGCGACGCTCCGCCTCGACCGCGGCCGCGTCGAGGTCGTCCGCGGGCGGAGCGCCGCGGGGGCGCGCAGCGCGGTCGGCGGCGGCTGGGCGGTGGCGCGGCTCCTCCTCGGCTCGGACGCGCCGCTGGAGGTGTGCGACGCGGGGAAGCTCCGGCTTGCCGGAGACGCCGCCCGGCTCGTCCCGGTGCTCTTCCCGGCGCAGCACCCGCAGCTCACGCTGGCAGATAGGTTCTGAGGCCGCCGGCTCGTTCATCTTCACCCCGCCTGATACAAGGCCGGTGTACCGACATCGCATGTCGCAGCAGAGGGGGATGACACGCGCGCCCGGGCAGGGTCACGACGGCGCGGCGTCGACCTCGATGGGTCGGCTGGCCAGGAGGTCGTCGAGCAAGGTGCGCAGCGCCACCGATTGGCTGGCGGCGCGGGTATACAGCGCGGTCGCTTGAATCACCGGCAGCTCGACGTCGGGGAGCAGGCGTACCAGCGTTCCTCGTTCCAGGTCACGCAACACAAGGAATTCGGGCACGAAAGCGATGCCCAGCCCGGCCCTCGCGGCGTCCCGCGTGACGATCATGTTGCCCGTGCTCATGCGCCAGGGGACGCGCACGGTCTCCCCGCCGACCCTCCACTGGACGATATCGGGCCGCGTGACGACGGCGTCATGCTGGGCGAGCTCGGCGGGCCTTTGGGGCATACCGTGCAGCTCCAGCCAGGCCGGCGAGGCGACGATGACCATGCTGACGTCGGCCAGCTTGTGGCTGATCAGCTCGCTGTCCTCGATCGCCCCCATCCGGATGGCCAGGTCGTAGCCGCCGTTGACCAGGTTGACGCGCCCGTCATGGAGATGCAGGTCGATGCGAACCGCCGGATAACGCCTCATGAACGAGAGCAAGCGGGGCGCGATCGCCGCGTGGCCATAGGCGACGGGCGCGGTGATGCGCAGCAGCCCGGAGGGAGCCGCGTGGAGGCTCTTGACCTCGGCGGTCGCCTGCTGCGCCTCTCGGACGATGGGCTGGACCTTGTCGAAGAAGCGCCTGCCCGTATCCGTCAGGCTGAGCGCGCGCGTGGAGCGGATCAGCAGCGGCGCGCCGAGCCGCTGCTCCAGCAGCGCGAGGTTGCGGCTGAGGGTCGCCTTGGGCAGGCCGAGCGCACGGCCGGCCGCGCTGAGCGAGCCTTCCTCGACGATGCGCACGAACATCGACAGACCGGTCAGATCATCGGGCTCCCTCAACGTTCCACTCCTCGAACGCGGCCGTTCCAGGGCGCCCTCTGGCGCCGTCCCGGGCATCTTCGCATACTCCGGACGTGATCCTAAGCGTGGCGGCGCCGGCGCGGCGTCCCGCCTCGCGGCGATCCGCGCCGAGGCGCGGCCGCCACCGGCGATGCCGGTCTCCCCGAGGCCCCTGAAGGCGCAGCGCACGCCATCGGCCCCGCCGCACCTCGGACCAAGCGCGGCTGTAATAGTACAGAGGTGCCTCGCGGCCCCCGGCGCATGGCCACCTGGGGGAAGATCGATCAGGAGACAGCATGATCTACGTGTTCAGAGAGGTCGCCGTGAACCTGGATCTCGCCCCGACCCAGCCGACGCTCAGCAGAGGCGAAATCTGGAGAGGCCTCGTCATGAAGGCCGAGAACGCCTTGCCCTTCGTCCCCGGCCTGGCGAAGTGTGAGGTCGTCGAGCGCTCGCCCGGGAGCCTTGTTCGCGATATCGTCTTCCGAGGCGAGGAGGCGAGAGAGAAGGTCACCTTCCACCCGGAGGAGAAGGTCGTGTTCGTTCGCCTGTCGGGAAATATGGATGGCTTCATCGTCAACGAGATCCTCGGCGAAGACGGCGACCTGCGCCTGCGGTTCAGCTTCGCTCTGCAGCTCCTGGGCGCGCCGTCCGACAGCGCCAGGGAGCGGGAATTCCGTGAGGTGGTGGAGCGGGATTATGTGAAGGCGGTGGATGCCACGCTGGACGCCATCCGGAAGATGGTGTCGAGCGAGCAGCGGTCCGCGCGGTAGGGAGCAGCAGGCAGCCATCCCTGCAGCCGCTTGCGTGGCTGCAGGGACAAGGTCGTCAGCGCTCTTCGCATTCGCTTCCATGTCGGCGCAATTCGCTGGACCGACGCGCGTACCGCCGGCCGCGCCGATCGGGTCGCGCCAGTCAGCGAATTTTCGCCACGCGAGGGATGGTCTATGAGTCTCGAACGTTCGTCGATCAGAGCTGTGGTCATGAAGGCCCCCGGTCGGATCAGCCCCGCCGCCGACGCGCCGTCGCTCGAGAGTCTGGTCTCCACTGCGCGCGAGCTCATCCCTCGCCTCCGCGAGCAAGCCCAGCAAACGGAGATCGAGCGCCGCGTCTCGGAGGAAACGAACCAGCTCTTCCATCGCGCAGGCTTCTTCCGGCTGATGCAGCCGGCCCGCTACGGCGGCTATGAGTACGGCTTCACCGCGCTCCTCGACGTGATCAGCGAGATCGGGCGAGGCTGCACCTCATCCGCCTGGGCATGCTCGCTCGGGGCGATCCACCAGTGGCTGCTCGGATTGTTCCCGGCGCAGGCGCAGGACGACGTGTGGAGGGAAAATCCCCGGGCCATCATGTGCGGCTCCTACTCGCCCATCACCGCAGCGCATGCGGTGGATGGCGGGTACCTGATCCAGGGCAAGTGGCGCTTCGCCTCGAACATCGACAACTCACAATGGGCCATGCTGGGCGTCCAGCTCCCGAAGGAGAGCGACGCCGCCCCCAGCGCCGGCTTCTTGCTCGCGCCCCGCTCCGACTGGTCGATCGAGGACGACTGGTACGTCGCGGCTCAAGCTGGCACCGGGTCCAAGACAGTGGTCATCGACAAGCCGACCTTCGTCCCGGGTCATCGGAAGCTCACCTTCGCGGAGGCCGCGTCCGGTGCGCCTCCCGGGGCCGCGGTGAACCCCAACCGTATTTACAGCATCTCTTTCCTCTCGGCGATCCCCGTCTGTCTCGTGGCCCCGCTCCTGGGTACCGCCCAGGGCGCCATCGACGCCTTCATCGATCTCTGTGAGAACCGCGTCACTCGCGGCGGCATCGGAGGCGCGGGGGCGCTCCTAAGCCAGTTCGCTCACGTCCAGTCGCGTCTGGCCGACGCTGCCGCCGCCGTGGACGCGGCGAGGCTCGTCCTCGACCGCGACATCACCGAGGTGGAGCTGACCGCGGCCCAGGGGAGGTCCGTGAGCGTCGAGAAGCGTATCCGCAATCGGCGAGGCCACGCCTACGCGGCGAAGCTGTCGCACGCCGCCATTCAGTCGTTGTTCTCGTGCGTCGGTGGCAGCAGCTTGGCGCTCGGTCAACCCATCCAGCGCATGTGGCGGGACGGCAACGCGATCGCCCAGCACATCACCCTCAACTGGGACGCCGTGTCCACCATGGTAGGCCAGCACATGCTGGGCCTCGAGCCGAAGGGGGCCTACTGAGCAAGGACCGCGAGAGAGCGCCGTTTTCGCCTCGCGCGGCCAGCGCGGGGAGAGCGCGGCGCGCGACGCCCGCGCTCGCTCCTACAAGCGCTCGATGATGAAGCTTCGGATCTTGTTGTCGAAGTTGAGGGGAGCGAGGTTCGCGTCTGCCGTGAGGACGCGCGTAGTCGTGGGATACCCGATCCACCCGTCGGAGACCGTCACCTTGAAGCCGGGGGGGACGCGGACGGAGCTGATCCGCAAGTCCCATGCGGTCCAGGGGCTGGCGAACAAGAGGGCGGCGCCGACACCGTATGCGAACGAGTCGCCCGAGAAGCTGGCGTTCTCGTAGAAGGTGACGGCGTCCAGCTGCGGGTCCGAGGCGTGCGCGACGACGAGGCTCGAGATGGTGTCGTCGAAGCCCGCGGCCACGAGGTCCGTGTCCGAGGTGAAGACGCGCACATCCCACCCGAAGTTGTCTCCGAAGAAGGCCGTCGCCCGGAGCCCGGCGGGGACCCTGATCGCGCTCGCGCTGTTGTCGCCGATGATCGCCATGTCCGCGAGCGTGTAGCGGCCGATCCCGAACCCCTGCGAGACGCCGGAGAAGTTCGAGCTATCGTAGAGCACCACCTCGTTGATGATGAGCTCGGACGACGCCGACCCGAGCTCCTCGAGCGGCTCGTCCGACACATCGGCGCCCGAGCACGCCGTGGAGAGGCCGAGCGCGGCGCCGGCGCAGACCACGAGACCCAGCGTATGACCAAGTTCTTTCTTCTTCATCCTGTCCCCACATCGTCCTTTTGCTCAAGGATCACGTCCAAAGTATGCGGCGTTACCCGGAGCGGGACCAGACGGCGATCTGGAACGGCGGCGTTCGAGGCATGGAACAAGGCGCCATCCGTCGGCTCGGCAGATTTTTTGAACCGCTGGCCGGGAGGCCGTCTCTCCAAATGGATGGAAAACTGCCAACTCATTGGCAAGGCGCCACGCGCGCCCACCGAGTTTGCTACGCTGCCGCCGGACCCGGCGACGTGGAGCGGCTGTCTGGCCGCGAAGCGCGGACGTTCGAGCCGTGGCTCGAGCGCCATCCGAAGGTCTTCGCCTAGCTACTCACAACGGGCTGCGACGAGCGCGTAGCCGTCGACGCAACACGAGGAACAGAACCATGACCTTCACTCTTCCCGAGCTCCCCTACTCCAGAGACGCGCTGGTCCCCCACATCTCGGCCGAGACGCTCGACTTCCACCACGGCAAGCACCACAACGCGTACGTCACGAAGCTGAACGAGCTCGTGGCAGCGGACGCGGCGCTCGCGGGCAAGAGCCTCGAGGATCTCGTCCGCACGACGTCCGGCGCGGTCTTCAACCAGGCAGCTCAGGTGTGGAATCACACGTTCTACTGGCACAGCATGAAGCCGCAGGGCGGCGGTGAGCCTCCCGCCGCGCTCCGCGCGGCGATCGACGAGGCGTTCGGAAGCGTGTCGTCGTTCAAGGAGAAGTTCAGCGCCGCGGCCATCGGTCAGTTCGGCTCGGGCTGGGCTTGGCTGGTGAAGAATGGCTCAGGCAAGCTGGAAATCGTGCAGACGAGCAACGCCGGGAGCCCGCTCACGGAGGGCAAGACGCCGCTGCTCACGTGCGACGTGTGGGAGCACGCGTATTACATCGACTACCGCAATGCCCGGGCGAAGTACGTCGAGGCGTGGTGGAACCTGGTGAACTGGGACCACGCCGCCTCGAAGCTGTGACCCGCGCGCTCCCGTGAAGGCGGCGTCGAGGCCGCTCTGTGTCAGGCAGGAGAGCGACCAGCCTGAGCTGATGCAGAGCGGGGCCGCGCGGGCGTCGGCCTCGTGAGGCTGAGATCACTTGCCCGTCCCGCGCGCGTGGGCCGGGCGCCTGGAGCGCCGCATTCTCCTCCGACGACGGTGATTCCGGCAGTGGTGGGATGGGGATGAACCGGCGGAGAGCGAGCGCTGAGCTTGACGACTCCGCTCGATCCACCAAGCTCGGCCCGAGCCATGAGCCACGCCCGCCACACCAGCGCCGAGATGGATGAGCTTGCCCGCGCAGCGCAGCGCGATGGGTTCTGCCTGATAAAGAACCTCATTCCGAAGAGCCTGCTGCGCTCGTGGCGTGAGGCCTTCGCGCCGCTCCTCGACGCCCACATCGCGCGTGAGGGGCACCTCAAGAACCGGGGGCCGGGTCGTTATTACGTGACGCTCCCGTTCAAGGCCCCCTTCGCGGAGCCGCGCATCTACGAGGACGAGACGATCCTGGGCGTGGTGGAGCGCCTCGTCGGGGCCGACATGACCATGGTCCAGCTCGCGACCGACACCCCGCTCCTCGGGTCCGACTACCAGGACGTCCACCGCGACACGCCGCCGCTCTTCCCCGAGACCGGGAGAGAGACACCCGCGTTCCAGCTCGCCGTCAACTTCCCCCTGGTCGACGTCACCGCCGAGAACGGCCCGATCGAGATCGCCCGCGGCACGCACATGCTCTCCAAGGCCGAGGGGATGCGGCGCCTCGAGCAGGGCGAGGTCGCGCTCGAGCCGATCGCCATGGAGCTCGGCGACGTCATGGTCCGCGACGTTCGCGGCCTCCACCGCGGGACCCCGAACCGCTCGCGCGAGCCGCGGCCCATGGTCGTCATCGGCTACAGCCGCCGCTGGCTGTTCCGCCCGGAGGTCTCGATCCGGGTGCCCCGCGAGCGCCTTTCCCACCTGTCGGAGCGGGCGAAGCGCATGCTCCGCTTCAATCCCATCGTCGAATCGCTCGACGCGCGCGAGGAGACGGAGGAGACCGAGGTCTACCAGGCCTTCGCCTACTGACGCGCGACGCCGCTCGCCCAGGCGCGGCAGCCCTCACCCCGCCCCGAACTTCTCGTCCAGCTTGCTGAGCTGGCTGGTGAAGCCTTCCTTCTGCATCTCGGTGAACTCGGGGCTATGCATGGTGTCGAGCAGCACCACCATCTTCACGCGGTCGCCGAGTTCCGTGAGCTCGACCTCGATGTCGGCCTCGTAGGGCGGCACGCCGGGCAAGAAGTCGATCACGTTGCGGAGCACGAGCCGAGTCATGGGCCTGAGCTCGGCGAAGGTGGAGGTGACGGCGTGCGAGGGCGGCTGGCCGACCTCCGCCATGGCGCGGACCATCTCGGGCGTGGCGGCGATCATCTCGTAACGCAGGGCGCCGCCCGGCCTCGCGTCGAGCTCCGCCACGGCGGCCCGGAAGTTTCGCGGCCCCCACCAGGACTCGAATCCCTCTCGCGTGGTCCAGAGGTCCCAGACCTCCTGCAACGTGGCGCGATAGGTGCGCTCGACTCTGACCTTGGATCGGGCCTGGGCTTTGACTGCGGTGTTCATGATCGCTTCCTCGTGGTTGGGCCGCCTTGAACGGCCGGCTTGTTCTGAGCTAACGCGCGCTTCTTCTCGAGCGCGGCACCGAAACGATCGAGGCGCTCCTCCCAGAGCTGCCGGTAGCGGCCGAGCCAGTCCTCGAGCTCGCGGAAAGGCTCGGGACGAAGGGAGTAGAGGCGCCGCTGCCCATCGGGTCGCATCGAGACGAAACCTGACTCCGAGAGGATGCGCAGGTGCCGCGACACGCCCGACTGGTGGATGCCGGCCTTCTCCACGACCTCGGCCACCTGTTGCTCGCCAGAAAGGAGAGCCTCGACGATGCGGCGGCGCGTGGGATCGGCCAGGACCTCGAAGACGTCCAGTTGCATGGATATGCATATACACCACGGTGCATACGTCGGTCAAGCGCTACGGCACGCGGGGCTGCACGCCCGGCCGGATCTTGCCGGCCCGCGTGGAGCGCGGCTGAGCACGGCGCAGCTCCGCGGCGGCTCACCTGTGTGTCGGGCGCGGGGGCTCGCGCAGGGCGCCCCGGTCAGGGCACGAGGCCTCCCTCGACCCGCGCTTCGCGCGGCGCCCGCAGCATGCGCTTCAGGCGCGCCCGCGCGGTCCGCTCGGCGCGGCGCCGCAGCGGCTTCTGCTCGTCGACCGGCACCGCTCCATGGCGAGCCGCCGGCACGATCGGCAGCCCCAGAACATCCGTGAGCGGGGCGGCTGGCGCATCGAGCTCCGGCTCCGCCAGCGCAGCGTCGAGCGCGGCGCGGACGCGCGCGGGGTCGAGCGTCAGGCACCAGGCGACGATGCTCCAGGCGAGCGCGGCATGCCGCGCTTCGTCCGTCGCGATGCGCGCGAGCGCCCGCGCGACGGCCGGATCGGTCGCGTGGCGCTGCGCTCGTCGCGCGAGCGCCGCGGCGAACGTCTCGCCGATGCAGCCGTCCGTGAAGCTCAGGTACGCGACGGCGGCGGCGTCGCCCGAGAGCGCGGTGGCCGGCAACGGCAACGTGCCCGGCCCGAGCGGTAGCCCCGCGTACGTGCTCGCGAGACCGAACGAGAGGCGTGCGTGTTCGATCTCGTCCTGCGCCGCCTGCTGGCAAGCCGCGAGCAAGTCCGCGGGTGCTCCGAGCGCCAGGAGCTCCAGCGCGAGCGCGGAAAACGTCGCGATCGAGGCGTGCTCGGCGAGCGCGGCCTCGAGCCAGAGGGCGGCGAGCTCTTCACGCTCCCGGGGCGAAAGGTGAGCGACCAGCGCGGGATCGCTGATGTCCGCCCAGCCGCTCGCTTCCCGCGCGGCGGCCGTGATGGGGCCCTGTTCGTCTCGCAGCGGCCGGCCGAACGAGTTGAAGACCCTGCCGCTGTAGATCGGAACCTTGAGGGTCAAGACCCACGACATTTCGACGCCGTGGGCCGGGAGGCCGTGATCGGCGCCGCTCATCGGGATCGTCACGCGCAGCCCCGTCCCCAGCACGGCGGCCGAGGCGAAGACGCCCGTGTGCAATGCGAACGTCGACGTGTGGAGATCGCTGCGGGTCAGACCCGCGATGCCGAGCTCTCCACCGACGACGTTTCCGAGCTGAAACCCGAACGCCAGGCGCGCATAGTCGCCGGCATAGGTCTGCGCCTGGAAGAAACCACCGTAACCGATCGAGCCCGGGTCGCCCTTCGGGAAAACCATGCCGCTGATTTCCGTGCCGACCCCCACCGGGCATTCGCCGCTGCCGGCGGACAGCAAGAAGCCGGGATTGAACGACCCCTCGGGCACGGACGACGCCAGGGCCTGCGCCGGCGCCAGGAACGCGACCGCACCGACGACCTCGATCGCGACGAGCTTGATCCTGCGTCTCATGTGCGTTGAACCTAGCAGAACGAGCGCCAGGGGGAGTTTGTCACGAGCTTGATCGAAGCATCGAGCGGCACGAAGCCGTCGCATCCCCCGCCGGAGAGATCGAGCGCTTTCGTTCGGCGTCGAGCTTCACCTCAGTTCGATTTTGAATGTGTCAACACTGACACCCTCACGTTCCGGTAGTGCTCAAAATTGAACATGAAGGCGGGAAGGCGGGAAGAAATGATCAATGATCTTCCCGCCTTCATGTGAACTCTCTCTGGGCAACTTTGAGCACTACCCGCTCCGGGAGGCCGGCGTCAGGTCCCCGCGGCGGTACCACGGCCTCCGCCGGACCTCGACGCTCGCGGTCGTGCGAGCGGCGGCCCGCCCGCCCGGGACCTCCTAAATCGTTGAATTAACAGCGTTTTCATGTGACAACCGGCCAGCGAAGTAAAAAAAATTCGCCGGCGTGTCGATCCGGCCCCGGCTCGTTCGTCGTCACTTCAGAAGAAGGGTCGCAGGCGATGCCTGCGCCGGAAGGAGTTGCGCGCATGTCGAGGCTTCGGGTAAACGCGTTCGGGATCTCGATCGACGGTCATGGCGCCGGTCCCGGCCAAGATCTGGCCAATCCGATGGGCGTCGGAGGGATGGCGCTGCACCAGTGGGTCCTCGGCACGAAGACGTTCCAGAGAATGTCGGCCGACTACGCTGCCTCGCTGATCGGCGACACGGTCGGCCGAGCGGGCGTCGACGACGACTTCGCCGCGCGCGGCTTCGAGAACCTCGGCGCCTGGATCATGGGCCGCAACATGTTCGGGCCGCAGCGGGGCCCATGGCCCGACGACGGTTGGCAGGGATGGTGGGGCAAGAACCCGCCCTACCACGTGCCCGTCTTCGTGCTCACGCACCACGCTCGTGAGTCCTTCACCATGGAGGGCGGAACGACCTTCCACTTCGTGACCGACGGCATCCATGCCGCGCTGGAGCGCGCGAAGGAGGCGGCCCAGGGCAAGGATATCCGGCTCGGCGGCGGCGTCGCCACCGTTCGGCAGTACCTCACCGCGGGGCTCATCGACGAGCTCCACCTCGTGATCTCCCCCGTGCTCCTCGGCCGGGGCGAGCACCTCCTCGCCGGCATCGATATGGTGAGCCTCGGCTACCGCTGCACGGAGCGCGCCTCCACGGACCACGCCACCCACGTCGTCCTGACGAAGTAGCTCGATACCAGGGAGAAGAGCTCCGTGAAAGTCATGGTGTTCGTCAAGGCCACGAAGGAGTCCGAGGCGGGGATGATGCCGGACGAGAAGGTCATCGCCGAGATGGGCAGGTTCAAAGAGGAGCTCGTCAAAGCCGGCGTCATGCTCGGCGGAGAGGGGCTGCACCCGAGCAGCAAAGGCAAGCGCCTGCGCATCTCGGACGGCAAGACGACGCTCATCGACGGCCCCTTCGCCGAAGCCAAGGAGCTCGTCGGCGGATACTGGCTCTGGCAGGTGAAGTCGCTGGACGACGCGGTAGCCTGGGCCAGGCGCTGCGCCGACTACATGCCCAGCGGGGAATGGGAGCTCGAGATTCGACCGATCTTCGAGGCGGAGGACTTCGGCGAGGAGTTCACGCCGGCGCTGCGCGAGCAGGACGAACGCCTGCGCGCCGAGATCGAGCGGCAGCGGAGAGCCTGAACGGCTAGCCCTCGTCGATCCCCGCGCGCGCCGCGGGCGTGATCACGAGGCCGCCCCGGGAATGCCCCGTCGTCCACTCGTCGAGGCGCAGGAGCGCGCCGCCCGCGAACCGCTGCTGGCCCGGCGCGCCCTCGACCCGCGCGGGCGCGGCGTGCAGCACCAGCACGACCTGGACCGCGGGGCTCGGCCCCGGCCTCGCCGCGATCGTCGTCTCCAGCCCGCGCACGACGTCGACAAGCCGGGCCCGGGCGGCGCGGCTGCCCTCCGGATCGGCCGGGAGCGCCGTCGCCCCGACCAGCACCCCGCCGCCGTCGACGACCGTGACGAGGCCCGCCTCCGCGGCGGCGCGCCGGACCGTCGCGAGGACCTCCTCGGCGTCGTCGAACGCCGCCTCGTCGATCTCGCCCTCCCCCTCGATCTGCACGCTGGCGTGCAGCGCCGCCGCCGGGCGGACGCGCGCCTCGTCCCTCGACGCGAGCGGCGCCGCGCGGAGATCCGCGAGCAGCTCGGAGACGCTCGGGTAGCGCGCGTCCGGCGACTTCTCGAGGCAGCGCGCGATCGCGGCGTCGAAGGCCGGCGGCACGGCCACGAGATCGCCCGCCCGCGGCGGCGGCGCGAAGAGCTGGAGCTCCTCTAGCTCGACGAGGTTGTCGGCGTGGAAGGCGGGCTGCCCCGTGAGCAGCTCGTACAGGAGGAGGCCGAGCGCGTACACGTCGGTGCGCGCGTCGACGGGGCGGCCGGCGATCTGCTCGGGCGCCATGCTGCCCGGCGTCCCGAGCACGCTGGCCTGCGTGAAGATGGGCCCGCGGCCGAGCCGCTCGGGCTCGAGCAGCTTGGCGATCCCGAAGTCGAGCAGGCGCGTCGTGAACCACCCGCCGCGCGGGATCGCCATGATGTTCTGCGCCTTGACGTCGCGATGGACGATCCCGAGCGCGTGCGCGGCGGAGAGCGCGCCGCCGACCTCCTCGACGACGGCGAGCGCCTCCGCGGCCGAGAGCGCGCCGCGGGCGCGGAGCTCTTGCCGGAGCGTCCGGCCCTCGATCCACTCCATGACGAGGTAGGGCCGGCCGTCGGGCAGGTCCCCCGCGCCGAGGATCTCGACGATGTGCGGGTGGGCGAGGCGCCGGAGGGCCGCGGCCTCCTGCTGGAATCTCTCGAGGATCCGCGTACTTGCAGCCAGCCTGCGCCGGAGGACCTTGAGCGCCGCCGCGCGCCCCGTCCCGAGCTGCGTGGCCAGGTAGACAACGGCGAAGCCGCCGTGGCTGCGCGCCTCCTCGACCAGGTACTCCCCGGCCAGGGTGCCGGGGGCGAGGTCGTCGGCGGCGTCCAGCGCGTCGTCGACCAGGGTGCCAGTCGGGTCGTGAGGCCTCGTGGTCGCCGCCATGATGCAGTGAGATCGCCCGAGCGGGCGCCGGAATGCAAGCGCGCCATGGAGCGGGAGGGCCCCGCGATCCGGCGCCTCGAACGCTTCAGCCCCGGGCAGGCGCCGGGCCAGGCCGGCTAGAAGGAACCGGGGGCAGACGAGACGTCGGCGGTGATCGGCTGCGTGAACGGGGAGAGCTTCGAGAACGGCCTGTTCACGATCGAGCACGACGCCGGAAAGAGGGCGCATTGGTCCTGGCTGGACAGGCCAGAGAGGGGCAGGTCCCCCACCTCCGGGACCCAATCTTCCACGTACTCACAGGCGGCCGGGGTGAGCACGCACTCCTCCGCCAGGAACACGGTGATGGGGTTCTCCCAGATGCGGCCGCCAGCGAAGCAGTAGTCGTAGACCGGCCGGCCCGTCACAGGGTTGCTCGTCTCCGGCCCGCACAAGTACGACGCCCCCATGAGGGCTTCCTCGCCCCGCGCGTATCCACGGCACGCGCCGACGTGCTGGGCCAGGCAGCCGCTCACGGTCGTGCCCTTGGGCGGGACACAGACGCGGTCGCTCGCCAGAAGGGCGGACAGCACGGAGCGTTCTTCGGGGTGGCAGACAAAGGCGCTCTCGTAGATCAGCTCCCCTTCGCCGAGCGACGGCCGCACGATCGAGAACGCAGACTTGCTCTTTTTGAGAACCACCTCCGCCAGCTCATTCAGCGCATCGGGGTCCAGCAGGTTGCCGAAGAACGCCCCCTCCCGCACCGGAAAGCGCTCGACGTCGGCCAGCGCCGCCGACAGCGCCTCCGGGCTCGGCGCGGCGGCGTCCGAGGGCTCAGCCGGCGTGAGGTCCCCCCATTCCATCGAGATGTCGACGGTCACGCCGAACGCGTTGTTCCTCGCGAACAGGCAGGCAGAGACGAGCTCCTGGCACGCCGCGGACGGCGCGCCGGTGTGCCAGTCGGGGCAGAGCCCCGCGCGCCCGTGCCACACGGAGACGTCCTTGCTCGGCTTGACCAACCCCTCGAGCGGCGTCCACGAGAATCCGTCCTTGAAGACCGCCGAGGCGCCGCTTCCGCCGGCGAGGGCCGCGCGCTCCTCCGGCGTCGGAGTCCACGAGACGCTCTGGTCGCTCGCGAGCGCGCACTCCACCAGGGCCTGCATCACCTCCTGCGCGTTCGGATCGAGCAGCGCCTCGTGGAGCGTGCCGTACGCGAACGCCTTGGTCGACAGCGGGCTCGTGGTGAGCGCCCTGAGGCTCTCCCGGTTCGTGGTGAGCAGGTTGCTGCCCAGGACCTCGAGCTGAAAGTGGTTGCCGATCACGATGGTCCGCCGCGTCGCCGGGCTGCTCACGAGCGACCCACCGGCGAGGCCGAGGTCGGAGGCGCTGGCGTCGTAGCCCGCGTTCGCGAGGCTCGCCGCGAGGGACAGGGCGGAGAAGGCGGAGAGGGCGAGACCAGCAGTTCGTCGGTTCATGATGGGCCTTTCACAAGGAGGAGCTGGGGGCGGTGCACGCGTCCCGGAGTTGGCGGTCGGCAGTTGGCCGTCGGTGCTTGGCTGCTGGCGGTGAGTTGCACGCGTCGCGCCAGCCTCATCCGGCCGCGATCGCGCGCCATCCCGGGCCCCGCCGCGGCGCGCTGTCACCTCGGCGGCGACAGCGGGAGGGGCGCTGTCGCTCCGGAGACCTCAGGGCGCCCGGCCCACGGCGCGGCGCTCAGGGCGGCGCGGCGTCGACCTGCGCCGAGAGGTGGGCGAGGCGGCCCTTCCAGAAGCGCTTGCCCCAGGGGATCTGCGCCGCCTCGGCGAGCCACCGGCGGGCCTCCTCGCGCCTGCCTCGCTGGAGCGCGTCGGCCGCCGCGAAGCAGAGGATCTCGATGAGCTCGCTGTTCAGCGCCGCGCTCCGCGCCTCGGCGACGAGCGCCTCCCACGCCTCGCCCTCCGCTCCCCCGCCCTGCGTCAGCTGCGCGCAGAGCCGGAGCAGCACCCGCGTGACCGGCGGCGCCGCGCCGAGATCGCACTGCGCCCGCGCCCAGCCGAGGTGGCGCGCGGCCTCCGCGAGCTCGCCGCGGGCGGCGTGGATCCGCGCCACGAGCAGCGCGTAGTCGGACACCGGGGTCGCCTGGAAGAACCGCCGCTGGAGCTCGAAGGCGCGGACCGCGAGCGGCAGCGCCTCGGAGAGCTCGCCGCTCCAGTAGAGCATCTCGGCCAGGTTGTGGGCCGGACCGCGCTCCAGGTAGGCGTTGCCGACCTCGCGGGCCAGGGCGACGGCGGTCCGCAGGTCGCTCTGCGCGCCCTCCGGATCCTCGCGCGCCAGGCCGAGCGTCACGCGGTTCATGAGGGCGATGCCGAGGTGCAGCCGGTCGCCCACGCGCTCGCAGCGCGAGACGACCTCGTGGAACCGCGCCTCCGCCTCGTCGAGGCGGCCGGCGTAGACAAGCGCGGGGGCGAGCAGGAGCAGGGCGATGACGTGGCCCTCGTGATCCCCCAGCGCGCCGGCGTCCCGGGCCGCGGGCCCGAGGCGCGCGATGGCGTCCTCGAGCCGCTGGCAACGGAAGTGCGCGCGCCCCACCGCGACCTCGCAGCGCGCCCGCTGCGCGGCGTCCCCGAGCCGCTCCACGAGCGGCGCCGCCCGGTCGACGAGCGCCTGCGAGCCCGCGTAGTCGTCGCACCAGTCGAGGACCGTGGCCTCCTCGAGGAGCAGGTCCGCGACGGCCGGGAGATCCCCCTCCGCCTCGGCGATCGCCCGCGCAGCCCGGAGGTCGGCGGCGGCGTCGTCGAAGCGCTGGATCCGGTAGCGGACCTTGCCGCGGCCCGCCAGCACGGCGCGGCGGCTCACCGCGATGCCCGTCGCGGGGGCCGCCGCCGCGGGCGCAGCCGCCGCCAGCGCCTCAAGCGCCGCGGAGTAGTGCCGCTCCGCATCGACGTAGAGGTGCCGCCGCCGCGCCTCCTCCGCGAGCTCGAAGCAGGCCGCGGCCGCCTCGGC
Source organism: Sorangium sp. So ce1504 (assembly GCF_051521635.1). Lineage (NCBI taxonomy): Bacteria > Pseudomonadati > Myxococcota > Polyangiales > Polyangiaceae > Sorangium > Sorangium sp. So ce1504. The sequence goes on from NZ_CP150365.1 coordinate 6,100,240, forward strand.
GTGCGCGCCCGCCGCGGCCGCGTGGCGCGCGATCCGCCCGAGGTGGGCGCCCCGCTCCGCGGGCGCCGCGAGCAGGCGGCGGAGCTCGATCCCGTGCAGCCGCCGCAGCAGCGCCGGCGGCGCCTCCGCCTCGATCGCCGCGCGAAGGAGCGGGTGCGCGAACGCGACGCGGCCCGCGCCGGCGGCGTCCACGACGCGCAGCAGGCCCCGGCGCACGAGGCGCGACAGGCCGACGCCGGGATCCAGGTCCCGGCACGCGCTGACGGCCTGCGCGCGCGCCGCCTCGTCGAGCAGGCTGCCGAGGTCGTCGATCGCGAGCTCGTCGCCCGCCACGGCGCACACCTGCGCGAGCTCGGCGAGCGGCGGCGGCAGGCCGGCGAGGGCGCGGCGCGCGAGCCGGTCCATGACCTGTGCCGCCTCGCCCCGCGCGCTCTCGTCGGCGGCGAGGTACCACCCTGGCCCGCCGCGGACCTTCCGGATGGCGCCCGCCTGCCAGAGCGCGGCCGCGAGCTCGACAAGGAAGAGCGGGACCCCCTGCGCCGCCTCGAGCAGGCCCGCGACGACCGGCTCGGGCACGAACTCGACCGGGCGCAGCCGATCGAGGAGCGCCGCGCGCGCGGCGCCCGGGTCGAGCGGCGGGAGCGCCCGCTGGGCGGAGCGCGCCGCCCGCTCGCCGTGGAGCGGGCGCACCGCGGCCAGCGTGGGGTGCGCCGCCACGAGGATGGCGAGCGGCGCGCGGGCCCCCGAGAGGGTCGCGCTCTCGATCGCGTCGAGGCCGGCCTGATCGCCCCACTGCGCGTCGTCGACGACCAGCGCGAGCGGGCGTCCCTCCAGCGCGCACGCGCGCCGGAGCGCCTCTCCGGCGGCCCGGGCCAGCGTCTGGCGGAGCGCGCCGGGCGCGGCGAGCACCGCGGCGACCGCGGGCTCGGTCTCCGGCAGGGCATCGAGCGCGAACGCGACCGCCGGCCACGACGCGAGGCCGAGCTCGGGGCCGAGCCGGGCGACGCACGCCGCGTGGATCGCGTCGGCGCGCGCTCCGTCGCCAAGGGCCAGGGCGGCGCGGAGCAGCGCGCGGACGAGCCCGGCCGGCTCTGCGACGTCGGGCGGCCTCGCCGCGAGCGCGATCACCCGCGCGCCGGGCTCGGCCGAGAGCGCCGCGGCGACCGCCTCCCAGAGGCGCGTCTTGCCGTAACCCACCTCGCCGAGCAGCGTGAGCAGGAGCGGCGTGCTGTCGCGCCACGCGGCGCGCACCTGCGCGACGATCTCGCCGAGCAGCTCGTCTCGCCCGCGGAGCGGCAGCTCGGACGACGGGGTCGCCGCCGGGGCGGCGCCTGCGCTCGCGCCGTCATCGCCTGCCGGTCCGCTCGGCTCCTCGATGAGCGCGGCCGGTCCGGTCGGCTCCTCGAGGAAAGCAGCCGCCTCCGGGGTGATCGCGACCGGCTCGGGCGCGCCGGGGCGCCAGAAGCTCGCGGGCTGCGCGAGCGCGGGCCCTGCGAAGGCCATCCCGGCGGCGCCCTCGCGCACCTGGAGCTCGGCGACGTGCACGGCCGCCGAGGTGGCGTGGCCCGGCGCGCGCACGAGCCGCCGGGCCGCCTGGAGGGCCGCGCGAGCGCCCTGGCGGGACGCGCCGGGAAAGGCGATGACGTAGAGCCCGTCCTGCACCCTGGCGAGCCGCCCGCCGAGCGAGGCCGCGATGCCGGCGACCTGGTCCACCGGCGCGCCGCCGCGGACCGCGAGGAGCGCCACGAGGCTTCGCCGGGGCGGGCCGGGCCTACCCGGCGCGGCGTCCAGGGTCGGCCGGCCGGCCAACGGGGGCACCTGGCCGGCCCGCTGAGACGGTTCGCCGGCCGCCTTGGCTGGTTCGCCAGTCACCCTGGATGGCCTATCGCGTAATTGATGTGATTCAGTGACATCGTGGGCTGGTTCATCGCCTTGGAGCGCCGCCCGCAGCGCCTCGGAGAAGGCGCGCGCTGATCCGAATCGCTCCTCCCGCGCCTTGGCCAGGGCGCGCAGCAGGACCTCGTCCGCGCCGCGGGGGACCGGCGCGATCTCCGACGGCCGCGGAGGGCGCCGGGAGACGTGCGCGCGGACGACGGCCGAGGGCTCTCCCACGAAGGGTGGCCGCCCGGTGAGCAGCTCGAAGGCGACGACCCCGAGCGCATACAGGTCCGCGCGGCCGTCGACGTCGCGCGCGTCGAGGCACTGCTCCGGGGCCATGTACAGCGCGCTGCCGAGCCGGAGCCCCGTGTGCGTGACCTCGCCCCCCTCCTCCGCGACGCCGCTCCCCTCCCCCGGCCGCGCGAGCCCGAGATCGAGGAGGGCGACCTCCGGCGCCGGGCCCCCCATCCGCCGCAGCATCACGTTCTCCGGCTTCAGATCCCGATGCACGACGCCGGCCGCGTGCACCCTGTCGACCGCGGCGCCCATCGCGTCGACGAGCCGCATGGCTTCCGCCGGCGCCGCGGCGCCCGCCCCGGGGAGCGCCTCCATCCATCGCGCCAGCGTCTCGCCGTCGAGGAGCTCGAGGACGAGGTAAGGAAAGCGTCCTTCCATCGCGCCCTCGCCGAGCAGCCGCGGCGCCGCGGGCGGACCGATCCGGCGAAGCGCCGCCGCCTCGCGCGAGAACCGCCGATCGCCTCGGTGGCGCGCGATCTTGAGCGCCACCGCGAGGCCGTCCTCGCGCCGCGAGGCCGCGAACACGCGGGCGAAGCCGCCCTCGTCGAGGAGGCGGAGCCCATCGAACCCTGGGACCCGGGGCGCGACCTCCACCGCCCCGGCCTCTTCCTTCGCGGCGCTCGCGGCCGTGCCGCCGTGCAGCGGGCAACCCGTGACGACACCGATCCTGCGGTGACAGAGGGTGCAGCGCATCTGCGGGGCTCGCCTCCGGGGCGATGCTACTGCGCGCGTCGAGCCACCGGAAGCATGGATGCCTCCCGCCGACCTGACGAGGTCGCCATGCTCGGGTTTCGCTCGGTAGAGCCCCTCCTGGTTCGCGTTATAGTGGCGCGCTTCGACGGGGGGCGTGACGTTCCGTCGACGCGAACGAGCTGCCGACGCCCTGATGGAGGTGAACGGATGCGGACCTATGTGCTTGCTCTCCAGGAGGTCGATCGAACGAAGGCCAACGTGGTCGGGGGGAAGGGCGCGAACCTGGGGGAGCTCTCCAGGATCGAGGGGATCCGCGTGCCCGCTGGCTTCTGCGTCACGACCGAGGCCTTCCAGCGGATCATGGGAGAAGCGCCGTCGATCCGCGGGTTGCTCGATCGGTTGTCGTTGCTCGCGGTGGAGGACCGGGACGGGATCCGGGAGCTCAGCGCCGAGCTGCGCCGGATCATCGAAGGGACGGCCATCCCCGAGGACGTACAAGGAGCGCTCACCCAGGTTCTTTGCAGGCTTGGCGCGGGCGACGCCTACGCCGTACGGTCCAGCGCGACGGCGGAGGATCTGCCGGGGGCTTCCTTCGCGGGCCAGCAGGATACGTACCTGAACGTCCTCGGGACGCAGGCGATCCTGCAGCACGTCCGCCGGTGCTGGGCATCGCTCTTCACCGAGCGGGCGGTGACCTACCGGATCCAGCACGGCTTCGATCACCGCAAGGTCCACATGGCGGTGGTGGTGCAGAAGATGGTCTTCCCGCAGGCCGCCGGGATCGTCTTCACGGCCGATCCCGTCACGTCGAACCGGAAGGTGTCGTCGATCGAGGCTGGCTTCGGCCTGGGGGAGGCCCTTGTCGCCGGCCTGGCGAGCGCCGATCGCTACAAGGTGCGGAACGGCCAGGTCATCGAGAAGGCGATCGCCAGGAAGACGCTGGCCACGCGTGCCCTGGAGGAGGGCGGCACCGAAGAGCGGGCGATCGAGCCCGAGCGGCAGGACGAGCAGGTGCTGACCGACGCGCAGATCCTGCGGCTCGAGCGCCTGGGCCGGCAGATCGAAGGGCACTTCGGCCACCCCCAGGACATCGAATGGTGCCTGGTCGGGGAGGAGCTCCACGTCGTCCAGAGCCGGCCGATCACGACCCTGTACCCCATCCCCGAAGCCGGTGATCGAGGCAACCACGTCTACATCTCCGTCGGCCATCAACAGATGATGACCGACGCGATGAAGCCCCTTGGGCTGTCGTTGTTCCAGCTGACCTCTGGCGGCCGCATGCTCGCGGCGGGCGGCAGGTTGTTCGTCGATCCCACGAAGCAGCTGGCCTCACCGGCCAGCCGGGACGCCCTCCTGGAACTCCTTGGGCGCTCCCATCCGCTCTTCAAGGACGCCCTCTCGACGATCATCGAGCGGGGAGACTTCATCGAGCCGTTGCCCGACGATCCGACGGCCCCGCGCCCCGGCCAGGGCAAGCAGGCGCCCGGGCGCTTCGACGCGCAGGTCGAGGACGACCCGGCGATCGTCGCGGAGCTGATCGAGCGCACCCAGGCCTCGCTCGCGGAGCTGAAGCGCGACATCCGGACCAGGACCGGAACGGCGTTGCTCGACTTCATCCAGGAGGACATCCAGGGACTGAGCAAGTCCATGTTCGGTCCGCGGAGCATGGGCGTGATCATGGCGGGCATGAACGCTTCCTCGTGGATCAACGAGAAGATGATGGCGTGGCTCGGCGAGAAGAGCGTCGCGGATACGCTCTCCCAGTCCGTGTCGAACAACATCACGTCGGAGATGGGCCTGGAGCTGCTGGACGTCGCCGACGTGATCCGTCCTTATCCGGACGTGGTCGCTCATTTGCAGAGCGTGAAGCACGATGGCTTCCTGGATGAGCTTGTCGCGCTCGACGGTGGCAAGGAAGCCCGGGACGCCATCCGGGCTTACCTCGACAAATACGGTATGCGATGTGCGGGGGAGATCGACATCACGAGGGCCCGCTGGAGCGAGAAGCCAGCGACCCTGGTCCCCTTGATCCTGAGCAACATCAAGAATTTCGAGCCTCGCGCCGGAGAGCGGAGGTTCGAGCAGGGGCGGCAGGAGGCCTCGCAGCGGGCGCGAGCGCTGCTCGACCGGTTGAGGCAGCTGCCGGACGGGGAGCAGAAGGCCAGCGAGGCCCAGCGGATGATCGACCGGCTCCGGAGCTTCATCGGCTATCGCGAGTATCCGAAGTACGGCCTCGTCAATCGCTACTTCATTTACAAGCAGGCCTTGCTGCAAGAAGCCGAGCGGCTCGTGCAGGCCGGCGTGATCCACGACGCCGAAGACATCTACTACCTCACGTTCGACGAGCTCCGCGAGGTCGTGCGCACCCATCGGCTGGACGACCAGATCGTCCGCCAGCGGAGAGCGGAGCACGAGCTCCACAAGAAGCTGTCGCCGCCGCTCGTCATCACGTCCGACGGGGAAATCGTGGCAGGCGCGCACAGACGAGCCGATCTCCCCGCCGGAGCCCTCGTCGGCCTGGCGGTCTCTTCCGGCGTCGTCGAGGGACGAGCCCGCGTCCTCCTGGACATGGCCGACGCGGAGCTGGAGGCGGGGGACATCCTGGTCACCACCTTCACCGATCCCAGCTGGACGCCCTTGTTCGTGTCCATCAAGGGCCTTGTGACCGAGGTGGGGGGCCTGATGACCCATGGCGCGGTGATCGCCCGGGAATACGGCTTGCCGGCGGTCGTCGGCGTGGACAACGCGACAAGGCGGATCCGGGATGGGCAACGCATCCGTGTGCATGGAACGGACGGGTATGTCGAGATCCTGACCTGAGATCCGCGGCGCTCGCGCTCCTCGTCGGGGCCGCGCTGGGCACCTTCGATCGTCCGGTCGACGCGGGACCGCGCACCACATCGCTCGCGTGGGTGCGGATGCCTGGGGCCGAGGCGTGCGTTGACGCGGCAGGGGCACGGCACGATACCTTCCAGGGGTCGCCGGTATCGGCGTTCCTGGACCTCGGCCTCGAGCTGCCGTGACCGGGCCGCGTCGATTCTTTCAAAACGCGTCCGCCGCGCGTCCACTCACCCCAGCGCATGTCCCTGCTCGCCGCCGCCCGCGAAGGCCGGCCGCGCGCGATCTCCGCGCCGGGGGGCGCCGCCGCACCCTTCAGCCCGCAAACGTTCTCCTCACCGCCGCTCGCAGCAGCACCTGCCGGGCCCGCCGTGATGCCCGCGGCTTGCTGCGCGGTGGCCGCTGCTGCCGGCGGCGTCGCGATCACGGACTTCGGCATCTCCGTCCGCCACCTCGACAGGCTGCTCGGCGGCCTGTTGCTCGCGACCTCGCCGCGCATCGACTGGACCAAGCTCATCCGTCGAACGTTCGGGCTCGACGCCCTCCGTTGCGCGCACTGCGCCGGCCGCCTGCGCCTGCTCGCCGCCATCACCGAGAAGGCGACCGCCAGGAAGATCCTGGAACACCTCGGCCTGCCCGCCGATCCGACCTCGCCGCGATCCCGGACCCGCGACCCGGACGACCCGGCCTCCTGGATGGGCGGCGCCGCAGAGTAGCGAGCCGCCACGAGACCCCCGACGGTCACCCGAGCAGACGCCGGGACGAGGCGAACGTGTGGGCGCGTGGCACGCCGCCGCCCCGTTTGGACGAGCTCACTCCGGAGGCGCGTACACGTACAGTAGAGCGGTAACCGCTGAGCCCAACGGGACACGCTTACCTGCTAAAATTACTAGGGTTTTCTGGATGGCACGACCGCGTCGTGGTTGTGCGATGATGTCAACCGAACGTTGGAGCGAGTGGGCACTTGCCTTCGCAAAGGCGTTTGGACCCCCTACCCACCGAAGCCACGTCCGCCGTACGGCCCGGAGCGCCGCTGCATCTCACGAGGCCGGCCGCCGCTGCGCACCCATCGGATCATCGAGGATCGCCGCGCGGCGGTTTTTGATTGACGCCGGCAATGTGAGCGCTCACATTGGCTTTCTGGATAGTCTTCCGCTTAACCCTGGATAGGCCGTCATGCGCATCGAGCCCTTCTTCATTCATGCGCGTTAACCCTGACGGTCGGCTCTCGCTCCAGATGAGCAGCATGCAGGGGAGCGTTGCAACGGTTCCAAGGCGGAACGCCTGGCAACCACCTGTCTGCCAACTTCGTCATCGTCGGCCTGAAGCAGGCGCTCGGCGCTGGCGTGACGTAACCAGAGAGGCCTCATGTACAACAAAAAGAAAGCCGTCAGGCGCTTCAATGTCTTCTGCTTGCTCTCGAGCGTCGCGCTGCTGGCGTGCGGCGAAGACAACGGCGGCGCGGCACAAGCTGCCGGTGCGGGCAGTTCGAGCGTGTCAGCCACCACCAGCGGGGCGTCGACCGGCGGAACCGCTGGGTCGGGTGGCGCGGCCAGTAGCGGTGCCGACACCAGCGCCGGTGGAATGGGCGGAGCAGGCGCGGGCGCGGGCGGAGCAGGCGCGGGCGGAGCAGGCGCGGGCGGAGCAGGTGACGGCGGCGCTGGAGCCGGCGGAGCCGGTGGTTCGGCGCTCCCGCCCATCACGGATTACTCTGCCGAGGGTCCGTTCGCGACGACCGTGGAGCGGAACGTGGGGCCGAACGGAGCCTATACGGTGTTTAGGCCCGAACCCTTGGGTGTGGACGGCTTCTTGCACGCTCCGATCGTTTTCGGCCCCGGCATCGGCCAGCAGGTGGCGGTGCACACGACCATGCTGACGAACTTTGCTTCTCACGGTTTCGTGGTCGTCGGGTGCCCCGTCCTCAGTGGCGGCCCCGGCGACGCAGGCAATCTCATGAAGATGGAGGATGGTCTCAATTGGATCCTGGAGCAGAACGACGCGCCAGGCAAATACCAGGGCAAGCTCTACGTCGATCACGCGGTCTCGATGGGCTTCTCGGTCGGCGGCACCTCGGCCGTGCAACTCGGCGGTCACGAGGCGGTGGCCACTGTCGTCTCGATCCACGGCCACAGGGCCTCGGCCGACCTCCACGGCACCATGCTGCAGACGACTGGCACCCGGGATACCGTCGGCATGCCCCTCCAGCAGGACACCTACGACATGTCCGAAGTGCCCACATTCCTGGCAACGCTGACGGGCGCGCCTCATGCATACATCGAGAGCGACGGCGGCGGCGAAGAGCGGCCCGCGATCGTCGCATGGATGCGCTACTGGATCTACAACGACATGGGCGCGCGGGACCATTTCTTCGGCGATGATTGCGTGTTGTGCAAGGCGCCTTGGGAGAATCCCCAGCGCAAGAACTGGGAATAACCTCGCGTCGAGGGTGCTGGAGCGCCCGCTCCCGCTCCCGGCCCGCTCCCGGTCCGACCTTCAATCTGGGCTGCGACCTCGCTCACGCTGGCGCTGGCAACGTCGGCTCCGCCGACACCCGAGGGCATCAAGCGTCCGCTGCCCGCGTGCTCACTCCGGAGGCGCGTACAGTAGAGCGGTAACCGCTGAGCCCAACGGGACACGCTTACCCGCTAAAATTACTAGGGTATTCTGGATGGCACGACCACGTCGCCGAGACTCCGCTTGGGTGAGCATCCCGGCGGCTGCGAGCGAAACGCGGGCCGCTCGTGCTCCGCGGGGAATTCAGCGAGACAAAAGCCGGCGGGACCTGGCGGCGCCATGGCGGAGAGGTCGGGCGCGACCACGACCGCTGCTGCTGCTGCGGCGAGCGGCGGCTCTCAGCCCGGCACAGACCTCGTTGCGATCCATGCAACGGGCGTAACGAACCTCGAGGGCCTCGAGAACGCCAAGATCGACGAGGAGCTCTCCGTCGCCGACAACGCCAATCTCCAGAGCCTCACCGGTCTCAACCCCAACAATCACGTCCTCAGGGCGCTGTGGGTCACCGGAAATCGGAGGCTGAGCGACCTCACCGGACTCGAGATGCTCGAAGCCGCGACCAGCTACATCTACATCCTTGACAACGATCGACTCGTCTCCCTTTCGGGGCTCGACAATCTGACCTCGGTCCCCTCGCTCTTGATCAGGCAAAACCCGAGACTCACGAACATCGCTGCGCTCGGCTCCCTTGAGACCGTGGTGCAAGAGCTCTCGATCATCGCTTCCGACTTGCCAGGCCCAGGCCATCGCCGCTCAAATCGAGCCCGGCACGCCCACCGTCGAGGTGACCGGTAACTACGCGGGCGGCATCTGCGACTGATCTGTTTCAACCTGCAAACGTCGGGCTCTGCCGCCCGAGCGCAGGCCTGGGTAGCCGCATCGCGGGGCTCCGATGGCTCGCGCCGGTTCGGCACCGCAAGCTCGTCCTCGGGCGACGCGGCACGAGGACCCTGCGACCGCCAGGGGACATCGAGACGGGGCGCCGCCGGCCTGTGCAAAATCCGCGCTGCGGCAGCAATGAGTGCCGTCACAATCGCAGCGAAGACAAGGATCCGAGCCGCAGCAGGAAACCGCGGCTCGGTGTCCGGAATGCTTAACGGCGCGGGGCCCGCAGCATCTTCTTGAGCCTGATGCCGAGCTCCAGCATCTCGTCAGCGTCGCGCTCGCTCGCGGCCCCGAGAGCCGCCGCCAGGTCCATGGCTCGCAGGGTCTCGTGGAGGCCTACGTGGGGCGCGAAGGCGACGTATTCATCGCGGTCGCGGTCGCGGTGTTGATGATCGCGGCAATCCGCGGGGGTTCGGTGAAGTTCACCGGTGAAATCCGCGCCCGGTGTCGGTGAAGTTCACCGGTGAAGAGGCGGCTCAGTGCTTCTTGGCGCGGCGCTGCTTGATGCGGGAGGCGCTCAGCTCCTTGGCTTCCTTGAGCCGGTAGCTCTCGGCCTCGATCTCGAACACCTCGGCCCGGTGCACGAGCCGGTCGACGAGCGTGACGACGCAGGCGGCGTGCGGGAAGACCTGGCCCCAGTCGGAGAAGGCCTTGTTCGTGCTGAGCAGGATCGGCTTCTGCGCGTCGTAGCGACGAGTGACGAGTGACGACCTCGAACAGCAGGTCGGCGTAGCGGCCGTCGTAGGAGAGATAGCCGACTTCGTCGATGCAAAGAAGGGCGGGAACCGTGTAGCGGTGCAGCCGGCGCGCGAGCGCGGCCGAGGACTCCTGCGCGGCGAGGTCGGCGAGCATGTCGCTCGCGGTCGAGAAGCGGACCGTGTGACCGCGGATGACGGCCTGGTGGGCGACGTTCTTCAAGATCATGGTCTTGCCGACGCCGTTGGGGCCGACGAGCACGGCGTTGTGGCCGGCGGTGATGAAGCCGGGAGCGAAGAGGTCGTCGACGGCCTCGCGGTCGATTTTCTTGGGCCAGGACCAGTCGAAGTCGGCCATGGGCTTGAAGGCGGCTACGCGGGAGTTTTTGATGCGGCGTTCAAGGCTGCGCTTGTGGCGCTCGCGCTCCTCGATGGCGAGCACCTCGCGAAGCCAGGGCTTGTCGGCGAGCTCCTCCCAGCACGCGAGCAGACCAAACAGGCCGAGGCCCTTCAGGCGGGCCTTCGTCTCGGTGGGCGTTAGATCGGTCATGGCGTCGGGTCCTTCTTCAGGGCGTCGTAGGTGGCGAGCGAATGCGGCGTGACGACGAGGGCGGCGTGCTGGCCGCGCGTGACGGGGATCGAGATCGGAGGCGGCAGGTGGCGCTCGGAGCGGCGGCGGTCGATCACCTGGCGCACGGCGCCAACGTGGATGGTGTCGCGCTCGAGCACCTCGACGAGCGCCTCTTCGAGCTCGGCGGCGCCGACGGCGTCGAGCAGGTGCAGAAGCCGGGCGATGGCGCTGCCGACGTTGTCTCCACGCTCGGCGAGGATGCGCAGGAATGCCTGGCTGCTGCGGGCGGCGCGGGCGAGGCGATCGAGGCCGCGATGCTCGCGGGCGCGGCGCTTCTCGTCGACCAGGCGCTGGATGTGCACGGGCTGCTCGATCTGCTGGCCGCGGTCCCACGAGCGGACATGGGTCGCGACGATCTCGTTGCCGTCGGCGATGCGCACTTGCTCGAGGTCGGCGAGGACGACGAGCGTGCGGCTGGTCCGGTCGTGGGGAACAGAGTAGTCGTTGAGATCGAAGCGCGCGTAGGGGGTCTTTCCGACCTCGACCTCGACGCGCTCGTGGGCTGGAAACGGCGTGTCGGGGAGCGAGAGCAGCACGCTGCGCTCGTCGTCGAAGGCCTGGCGCACGGTGCGGGCGCGGTCCTCGACCCAGGAGCGATCGAGCGCTGCGGAACTGGTCCACTCGGTCGCTTGTCGGTTGAGGTCGTCGAGGTCGGCGTAGGTCCGGGCCTCGAAGAACGCCTCGCGGACGTAGCGGATAGCGCGCTCGACGCGGCCCTTCTCGTTGCCGCGGGCGACGGCGACAGGGCGCGGCTCGAAGCGGTAATGCGCCGACAGAGCCAGGAGCATGGGGTGAAACCGGATCGCGTCGCCGTGGCGCTCCACGACAGCGCTCTTGAGGTTGTCGTAGAGCAGCACGCGCGGGACGCCGTCGATGTCGGCGAACGCCTCGACGTGCCCGCGCACGAAGAAGGGCATCGCCGCGCTCGGGAAGAAGCGCAGGAAGAGCCGCCGCGAGTAGCTGAGCACCATGACGAAGGCCCAGAGCGGGCGCAGCGCCCGGCCGACAGCCAGCTTGCCGAAGTGCGCCCAGTCGACCTGCGCTTGCTCGCCGGGCAGCGTGCGCAGCCGCTGAAATGCCTCTGCCGGTTTCTTGGGGCGGAGACGGCCGATCACCCGACGCAGATGATCGGGACCGCCCGGATAGCCCCGCTCCTTGAGCATGCCGAAGAGGCGACTGGAGCGCAGCGAGGGATACTTGCCGAGCTGCTCGACGATGAAGGGCACGAACGGGTCGACCATCGACGGGCGCGGCGCGACGACCTTCGGGTCGACGCCCGATTGCCCGAGCACGCGCTGAACGGTGGTGTGGTGCAGCCCGAGCTGAGCGGCAATGGTGCCCACGGGCCACTTCTCACCATGATAGAGGCGCAGAACCTCGGCCTCCTTCTCTTTCGCGATCACCACCGCCTCCCGTCACCGCGGAGGGCTTCGTGGGACGCGGGGAGCGCGTCGGTGAACAGCTGACCGAGCGCGCCGCTCGCGCAGGGCCCAGGGCGGAAGCCGCGCTCCGCAGAGCGAGCAGCGGCCGACATCTCGGATCCAATCGTCATCGTTGTCCTTTCGGCCGGGGGTGATCTCCGGCGCGAGCTGGGACATCGACGCGGCCGCGGCTTGTGTCACCCCGTGATGCGTCACTTTCTGCGCGGAGAACTTGTCCCGCTGCCGGTCCCGATACCGGGCCTGGCGAGCGGCATGGAGGCGGCGAGCGCGAGGCCGGCTCTGGTAGGCGACGCCGGCGCGACGGAGCGACTCACGACGCCGGAGCGGGCGGCAGTCGGGGCAGAGGCGCTGGCCGCGATCGCAGCGACGGCAGAGGCGAAGCTGGACGCGGCAGCGGGCGCAGCGGTAGGCGGACGAAGGCAACGGGATCCATGACGCCGCTTTCTGGACCTGGAGCCCGGCTTGTGATGAAGGTGGGGGACTCCGGCAACGCGGAGCTCCAGAAGGCCCGAGGGTGGCAGCCCTCGGGCCTTCGACTTTTCGGCGGGCGTAACGTCTACGCCGCGGAGGCGAGCGCGGCCCAGATCGGCGTGGGTGCCGGCGGTGAACGGTGAACGCTGCCGATCATGGGGCCGCGATCTTCACCGATCGGACGCGGGACGCGATGATCACCGACACGCGGTCAGGGTCGCGGCCGTCCTCGCGATCGACCTCAGCAGGCACAAGAGCTGCCGCGAAGCGGCTTGGTCCAACGACCGGCAGTTGACATAACGTACAAAAGTACGATCCACTGATCCGCCTACAAAAACCAACAGATCCAACGAGTTCACTCGGCTGTGTAATATTGTCTACACCACGCTGGTGGGATGGGGGAGAACGTGCTGGTGGCGAAGCTTTTCGCCGTGAGGACGAGCGCCGCTCGCCGCCTGCGGCGAACGCAGCCGCGTGCGACCGTCGCGCCCTTTTCTGTCGCGCGTGCGCCCTGACGGGTGCTCACCCGTCGCGGACACGCCACGCACGCAGATTGAACCCCATGCCCATGAATCGCTCCCCGCCTGGCTTGATCGGGTAGGACCCAGCGGCTATACCCCCCCACATAGCACGGTGAGGGAGCCGCGATATCGCGTGCGCACCGGAGGACCGGCCATCTCAGCGGGGCTATGAAAACGCCCGTCGAACGGCGGGCGACAGTGCCGTGCAGGAAAGGAGAATGCGATGAAGACGTTTCTCGGGCGCAAGCCTGCCCATCTCGTGTCCGCGTTGGTGATAGCGGCGGCCGCGTGCATCACAGTGACGGGGATCGGCGCGCAGAGCGCACAAGCGCGTGACCAGAAGGTGACACTCACCCGGACCAATCGAGACTGCAACGGCGACATCGTACCTCCGTCGCTGCCCACGCCTTTCGGCTTCGCGATCATCCACCCGACCGGCTCGAGCAAGCTGATCGCGAACGTGGTGCTCCAGGGCGGAACGGCCAACGCCACCTACAACATCCGGCTGATCCAGACGCAGAACGGGGCGGCAATCGTCCCCGAGTGCACCGAGATCGACGCCACGCTCACCACCGACGCCGCCGGAAACGGGAGCACGAACGTGCAGGAAGCGCTACTGTCCGGCGCGAACGACGCTTTCGTGGTCCTAAACAACCAGGCCAATCTCTTCGACTTCTTCACGACCGAGGAGGTCTTCTTCTGACTTCCCTCTCCCACCCACGCCGGAATTGATAGGCGGTCTCTCAGGAGGCGCCTAACACCACTGCGTCACGCAGATCTGCAAGCGCTTGAAATGACTCGGATTCCCGGATCCGTGACGTAGTAAGAATCTTGAATGATTCCCCTCTGGCGATGCGGACACCGCGATATCATCGAGCGGCACGTTGTTGCCGAGTTGATGCTCTTCTTTCTTCAATTGAGGTGCCAAGGGAAGTGCATCCTTGTTTATGCGCTAATTCATTCCGCCTGAATCTTGCGGGTCGCAGCAGTCGTGTCACGCATCGCGCTGTGCGCGAGATCGCGAGTGCTCGTCCAAATCACCGCTAGAGCTTGCGGGATACTGCGACCGCCAGTCCAGCGAGCGCCGGTGATGCTGTGACGAGAAATTAGATTTCGAGGAAAGCTCGGATGTCGTCGATCTCGCGCCAGGAGCTCGCCACCCGTCGAAGGCACGTACCGACGGATGCCACGTCGCAGGGTCATGGGGCCACCCCGTCGCAGGGTCATGGGACCAGGGGGAGACGACGTGATCGGTCTCGACCATGCCCGAGACCGCGGAGCGTGTCGAGGCCCCCGGAGCCGGGCGCGCAGCGACCGGCGACGTCTCTCTTTTCGCAGGGTCATGGGGCCACCCAGACCCCCGGTAGATCCCAAGCAGGGGCCGCGACGTTCAGGAGTAGGAGGGTCCACCCCGCCCCCCCGGCGACACCCGCGGTCCCGTCGACGAGGGGGCAAGGCACACCGATCGGAGCGAGGGGTCAGAGGCGCGGCCCCGTGGGTGTCAAGATAGTTGTCCAGTGAATCGGTCAGGTCCTCATGAGTGCTTTGGCCTCGTGGGTGTGGGGGTTGAGGGTCACGGGGCCGATCGGTGTCCAGTTGCGAGTCTGACCGGTCCAGCGCAGGGGCGTCCTGCGGCGGGCCCGCTGGTAGAGGGCGTGGCGGGCGGCGAGCAACGCGCCGTCGCGACCGCGGTGGCGGTCGTCGGGCGTGACGAAGCGGATGCTGCTGTGCAGGTGCTCGCTGTTGTACCAGGCGACGAAATGCTCGACCCACTGGCGCGCCTGCTCGACCGTGGCGAACGGGCGGCGTGGGTACTCGGGCCGGCACTTGAGCGTGCGGAACAGGGCCTCGGCGTAGGGGTTGTCATCGCTGACGCGAGGACGGCTGAAAGAGGGCACGACGCCCAGGCGCTGGAGGGTGGCGAGCATGGTCGAGCCCTTCATCGGGCCGCCGTTGTCGGCGTGCAGCACCAGGCAACCGGAGCCCACGTTTTCGCGGCCGCAGGTCTGCTCGACGAGGCGAGCGGCAGCCAGCATCGACTCCTCGGCCTCGACCGACCAGCCGACAATCTTGCGGCTGTAGACGTCCACCACCAGGTACAGGAAGTAGAACGCTCCGCGCACCGCGCTCTTCAGGTAGGTGATGTCCCAGCACCACACCTGATTGGGGCGTTTGGCGACGAACTCGCGAGGACGATGGGCGCTTGCCGGTCGAGCCGGATTGCGGTGCGCGAGCAGCTCCTGCTCGCGCAGGACACGGTAGAAACTCGACTCCGAAGCGATGTAGACGCCACGATCGGCCAGGCGCGGGACGATCTGATTGGGCGAGAGGTTGCGGAACTCGGGGCAGTTGGCCGTCTCGACGATGCGCCGGCGTTCCACGTCGGTCAGCTTGTGCACCGGGGCGTGACGCGGTCCGGCTCGGCCGTCCTCGCCGCCGGCCTCTCCTCGCCAGCGGGCCCCGGTCCGCGCACTGAGCCCGAGCGCGCTGCAGGCCGCCTCGAGCGTGGCGCCGGCCTGCACGGCCTCGTCGATGAGCTCGAGCGTCACCTGTCGGTCTCCGGATCCGTGTCGTCGTCCCTGTCCCCCCAAATTGCTTGGACTTTTTTTTGCAGTACCAGCAGCGCCGCCGCCTCGGCCAACGCCTTGTCCTTGCGCCGCAGCTGCCTCTCCAGCTCCCGAACGCGCCGTGACGGGGCCGGGCTGTGACCTGCCTTCGCCGGCCCGCCCAGCGCCTCCAGGGCGGCCTTGCGCCACTCGGCGAGCTGCGCCTCGTGCAGCCCCTCGCGGCGGAGATACTCGCCGAGCTCCCGCTCGGAGAGCGCCGCCGCCTCCGTCATCGCGCGCAGCTTCTGCTCCGGGGTCCAGTCCTCGGGGCGGCGAGCGACGGCAGGGGGCGGAGCGGCGGAGCGGCGAGCGTCGTCGGACATCGGCGCCAAGCTACGAGCATCACGAAGCCAGCGCGAGAGCGTCGTCTGATGCACCCCCGTCTCGGCGGACAGCGCCACCGCCGTCGGTCCTCCTGGAGCGAGAAGCCGCTGGACGATTTTTCTTTTGAAGGATTCTGAGTACTCTCTCACCTCAAAGCCTGTCTCCGCTCCCCGACAACGGTGACCTGATCCTCCGTAAGCGGATCAGACCGGGCGACAACTTCTCTGACACGGGGGGGCGGCTCTCAGCCCGGCGAGAGGCAGCTGCGGATGTCTGATCCCATGATGCGCGACCAGGCACCGCCCAACACAGGCAAAACCCGATGCTCACGAACATCGCTGCGCTCGGCTCCCTTGAGACCGTGGTGCAAGAGCTCTCGATCAGGGACAATGAGTCGCTTCCGACTTGCCAGGCCCAGGCCATCGCCGATCAAATCGAACCCGGCACGCCCACCATCGAGGTGACCGGCAACTACGCGGGCGGCACCTGCGACTGATCTGTTCAAAACTGCGAACGTCGGGCGCTACCGCCCGAGCGCAGGCCTGGGTAGCCGCATCGCGGGGCTCCGGCGGCTCGCGCCGGTTCGGCACCGCAAGCGCGTCCTCGGCGACGCGGCACGAGGCCCCTGCGACCGCCAACGGACGTCGAGACGGGGCGCCGCCGGCCTGTGGTCGCGCAGGCCACACCCGCGCGGCGCGGAGTGACGGGCGCGCGACAAACTAGCCGACAGCAACGCGGATTCCACGGTTCGCGGGCGGCATATCGGTTGCTTGGCCGGGCGTCGAACGCACAGCGATCCAGGCGCGTCGCTGCGTGTCAGCCAGCCAGCGCCGCGGCGCCGCGCGAGCGCGCAGGAGCCCACGGAGACGACCATGTCGAAGCACTTCTTCCGCACCGCACCGTTCCTCGGAATCCTTGTCACCACCGGCTGCGCCGCGACCGCCGGCGTCGATGAGCTCGACGACGAGCCGGTCGGAGAGGCCGAGAGCGCGCTCGCCGCCGAGATGACGCTCGGCCCGAACCAGCGGATCGTCAACGCCGCCAGCCTTTACACCACGAACCCGGACGTCGCGGTGAGCCAGTTCGCGGAGGCGTCGCTGGGCGGCTACTGCAACGGCGTGATGATCGGCCCGAACGTCTTCTTCAGCGCGGCCCACTGCGGGGGTGGGCCGACGACCATCACCTTCCGCACGTACCGGAACGGCAGCACGGCCGCGTCGGACACGGAGGCCTTCACGTGCGACGCGATGGAGCAGACGTTCAACGACACGGACGGCGTGCTCTTCTTCTGCTGGCCGAACGCCGCCGGCGAGAACCCGGGCGACAAGTACGGCTACGTCGATTTCGACGTGTCGCCGCCCGTCGTCGGACAGCAGATCTACAGCATCTCGGCGAACAACCAGCAGAACGGCAGCCTCCCCTTCGACACGCGCATGTACGCGAACGGCCAGGTCACGAGCGTCACCGGCGCGGGGCACTGGTTCACCCCGGCCTCGGCGCCGAACACCGGCGTCGAGATGAACGTCTGGGGGGAAGGTGGCATGAGCGGCTCGCCCCATTTCAACGCGGCGAACGGCAAGATGATCATCGCCCCGCTCTCCACGGCGTGCTCCGGGGGGTGCTGGGGCCGCAACGCCCTCTCGATGCGCGATCTGCTCTTCTGGGGTTACGTCAACCCGAGCTTCGACCCCGCGGCCCAGGGCCCCACGGTCAACGTCTCGCTCGTCACGAGCCTCGGCCTCACCCCGGCCAACTACTACGGCTGGGCGGACAAGGAGCTCGACTGGGAGTTCGACATCCAGCGCGACCTCGAGCGGCTGCGCGGCGAGGCGCGGCGCGACTGGTATAACCTCGGCTTCGACAGCGTGCGCCGCAACGCGCTCTGGGACCTCACCGCGCTCGCGACCCTCGACGTGACGAACCGGTGGGCGCGCATCAACCGCACGACCGGCGCGGGCTACGCCGACGCGCTCTCGCACGGCAAGCTGAACCTGGCCGCGGGCAGCTACCGGATCACGCTCATGACCTACACGCAGGCGAGCCAGTACTCGAGCTCGCTGTGGGTGGGGCTGAAGAGCGGCACGACGTGGGTCGGGGGCGAGTATGTGGCGAACACCGTGGGATCGGGCTGGCAGATGCACACGTTCGAGGTGAACGCCCCGTCCGACGGGCTCACGCTCGGGCTCGGCGTGTACGGGACCGCGGACATCCTCGTGTCCGCGCCGAGCGTGGTGAAGAGCACCGCCGTCATGAACTTCGACACCTTCGACAAGCGCACGAACTGGCGCAACGACGTCGACGGGAGCCGGGCGCAGGTGGTCCCTGACGGGCGGGTGACGGGCACGCCCAACTGGGCGGTCCGCGTGACGCAGAGCGCGACGGGCTACCCGGTGCGCAACCGCCAGCTCGCGCTGGCCGCGGGGCGGCCCTACCAGATCTGCTTCGACGCGCGCAGGACCACCGCGAGCGGGTCTTCCCAGGCCGAGCTCCGCGTCGTGAGCGGCGGCGCCCAGGTGATGTGGACGAGCTTCTCGCCCTCGAGCGCATGGAGCACCACCTGCTCGGCGACGTTCACCCCGCCGTCGGACGACAACAACCTGCAGATCCGCGTCTCGACCGGCGATCCGGTCCTCGTCGACAACATCGCGATCACCGCGATGTGAGCCGGCGCCGTCGCGCCGCCCGCCTGCACCTCCTCGGCGCGCGTTTCCCGGGGCGAGCCGCCGGCACGATGGACGGCCCCTGGACGTCCGCGAGCGGGGCGGGTGCGTCGAGCTCCGGCGCTGCCAGCGCAGCGCCGAGCGCGGCGCGGACGCGCACGCGGTCGGGCATCAGGCACCACGGCGCCATCTCGAGCGTTCGATATCGTGACATGTCCTGTGACATGTCACGTGACATGTCACGGATCCGGCAGGCGCGCTCGATGCGCACGGATGCCAGAGCCGCGAACGCGAGGACGATGCGCTCGCGGCCCGTCGGGAGGCCCCCTTCGTGCTTGGATGTCGAGAGAGGTTCGCTTCTCTGGCATGCAGCTTGCCAATGCCCCGTGTCGACGGGGCGGCGCTCCGTCTGGCTTTCTTGCACCGTGATGCAATGGGAGGTTGACGGGTCATGCTCAGAGGAATTCGGTTCACGATGGCGGCGGCCGTCTTGCTGGTGGGCTCCGAGGCGATGGCGTGGTCCACGTCGCCGATCCCCGGCACCAGCGCGGTCGGACACACGGCGCAGGGCTATGCGTGGAGGGACTGGGGAGGGGGGGCCTGGAGCAAGTGGCACAGCGTCGCCTACAGCGACACCACCGGCGACGTCGTCATGGTCGCCCGCCGGGAGGCCAACGTCGGCTTCCCCTTCGGATGGCTGCCCTGGGTGATAGAGACGGTCGACGAATCCGTGAACTTCCTCAACGGCCTCTCGATGACCATCGGCAAGGAGGACGGCACCGAGTTCATCGCGTACGTCGACGTCGACACGTATCGTCTGAAGGTCGCAAGGCGGGTCGGCGGAAACGCCGGCAACTGCGGCGTCCTCAGCCAGTGGGACTGCGAGACGGTCGACTCCGTCGATGTGGTTCGTACCCCCTCGATCGAGGTCAGGTACGACTCGGGGATCCAGGATTACATCGTCTATGTCGTCTACACCACGGAGACGAGCGCTGGCGTCCGGAGCCTGAAACACGCGCGGAAGACCGGCGGAAATCCGTGGTTCACCGGGACGATCAAGGCG
Organism: Sorangium sp. So ce1504; assembly: GCF_051521635.1. Taxonomy (NCBI): domain Bacteria; kingdom Pseudomonadati; phylum Myxococcota; order Polyangiales; family Polyangiaceae; genus Sorangium; species Sorangium sp. So ce1504. The sequence goes on from NZ_CP150365.1 coordinate 6,119,758, forward strand.
AACACGAACCAGATCAGGCTGGCCTCCGACGCGATCGCCCTCGATGGCGGGACGCCGCTCGTCGCCTTCGCCGAGAGCTCGGTCGGGGTGCAGGTGAGCCGGTTCGTCGGGCCCTCTCTCGGCACCTGGACGACCACCCTGATCGACGCGAACGGCGGGGGCTACGCGTCGATGGACGCCAGGTCGCTCCGTCGCGAGATCGTGTACACGAGCAACAATGATTTGAAGTCCGCCTCGTGGAGCTTCTTGACCGGGAACTGGACGGTGAGCACCGTCGACACGGCGGTTCAGGGTTCCTATCTATCCCTGGTGATCGATGACGCCTTCAACCCGCAGATCGCCTACAGAAAGGGCTCAGCGCCCTGGCTGGCCAGGCGGGGAACGAGCGGGTGGAGCACCACCGGCACGGTCACGCCCACCGCCGCGGGCTATAACCCGTCACTTCAACTGGACACCCATCCCGCGACCGACACCGCCATCCTCATCCACATGAACAGCAACCGCGTCATGCACGTCACCGACGAATAGGCAGCCGCCTGCTCGAGGGCATCGGGGTTCACCGAGCTCGTTCGGTCGCGCTCAGACCACGCCCCCACCATGGCTCACGAACGTGATCGTGACCGAGGTGGGGGGCGGGCTTATTCACGGGACGAACGCGATGTCGTCCACGAGCATGTCGAACACGGTCGACTTCGCCGTGTGGAACTCGATCGAGTAAGCGTGCGCAGCGTCGAACGCCGGGGGCGCAGGCACGCCCCAGCCGTCCGTGCTGAGGATATCGAACATGACCGTGTACTGCGCCCACTCGGTCGTGATGTCGATCCCCTCGCCGAAGTGGTCGCCGCAGCCGGAGCCTTCACACACGCCGCCCTCGCGATCGGTGTTGCGGTCCGGGAAGTTCACGTAGATGTGCGTCGGCGCCGCCGCCTTGGCCCAGAAGGTCAGGCCCGAGTAGGCAGAAGCGTCGTAGGTGAGCTTCGCGCCCCCTGGGGCGAAGTTCAGGTCGAACCCCATGCCGGCCCCCCTCGAGAGGAAGCCGCTCCCCGCGACGTGAGCGGCGTACTCGCTCGGGTCGTGCCCGGGCGAGACCGGTACGAACGGGCGGCCGGGCAGAGGGGTCTGCGCGCCGCCCCGGGTGCCGTCGTTGTACGTGTACCAGCTGCCGACACGGTCCTTGCACCGGAGGATCGCGCCGTCGCCGTCCTCCAGGTCGTCGAGGAGCGCGGTGCAGGCAGGGAGCTCGGGCTCCGCGTCCGAGCCGCCCGATCCGCCGGCGCCGCCCGCCCCCTCGTCCGAGCCGCCGGCTCCCCCGGCGCCGTCATCGATGCCGAACGGATCCGGGTCGTATTCGCCGGGCGAGATGCCAAGGACGAGGCCGCATCCGCTCAGCGACACCGACGCGCAGAGGGCGACCGTGAGCACCTGGAAGCGCATCAGAAGCTGCCTTGCACGAGCGCGCCGCCCAGCGCGGGCGAAAGCCCGAGCGACGCGCCCTGGGTCGAGCCCTTCGCGGTGAGCCACAGCACGCCGCCGCCGGCGATGGCCGCGAGGCCGACGCCGAAGACCACGGTCGCGACGTTCGCGCGCGCCACGGCGCTGCCGCGGATGTCCATGCCGCGCCGATCGCAGCGGTCGCCGTTGCAGAACGGGCGCGACTCGTCGAACCTCGACTTCGCCGCGAAGCCGAGCCCCGCCCCGACGCCGACGGCGACGACCCCCGCGCCTGCCGTGACGAGCGCGATCGTGCGGCGGCCATCCCCCGCGCCGCCCGCGTCGCTCGACGCGGGATCGTCCTCCAGCGCGCGCACGACGAGGGTCGAGGTCACGCCGCCCGGCTTCACCTCGACCTGCGCCGTCCACGCCCGCTTGCCCGGCGCGCTCGCCTGGATCACGTGGGTCCCCGCGTCGACCGGCATGGGCACGCCCCACTGGCCGGGGCCGACCGGCGTGCCGTCGCGCTTCACCTCGAGGCCCGGCGTGCTCGCGGCCTCGACGACCACCGAGAGGCGCGAGACCTTCGGCTGGACGGCCGCCGCGCGCTCGCGCGCCTTCGCCTCCTTCTCCCGGTCACCGCTCGCGTGCACCCGCGCGGCGACCTCGAGGAAGTGCGCCCACGCGGAGGCCATCTTGCCGATGCGCTCGTAGCAATCGGCGAGGAAATAGCGGGTGTTGACGCTGTCGTAGAGGCGCAGGCTCTCCTCGTACTTGGGGCAGGCGCGCGACGCCTGGCCAGCGTCGACGAGCGCTCCCGCCTCCCGGAACAGCGCCACGGCGCCCGCCTTGTCCTCGGCCCTCGCCGCGCGCCCGCCCGCGATCGCCGCGGCCAGGCCGATGCCGATCGCGCAGAGACGCGCGGCGCGCCCGCGCTTCGGTCGGCCTTTCGTCTGCGGCGGCGTCATCGTGTCGGCGAAGGTATCAGAAGACATCGCGCGAGAACGGGTCGGCGCTGGAGGGCCGCTTCCCCTGCGGCGCGCCGCGCTTCGCCGGCTGCGCCGAGCCGCCCGGCCTCGCGGGCCTCTGCGCGGCGGGGGCGCCGGGGGCGGCGGCGCGCGCCTCGGGCGGCGGCCCCTCGGCCGACGCGCCGGGAGCGGCGCTGGGCGGCGGCACGGCGCTGGCGGCCGGCTCGATGGCCGCGTCCGGCGCGGCGCTCGGCTGCGCGGGGCGCGGCTCCGGCCCGGCGCTCGGCTGCGCGGGGCGCGGCTCCGGGACCGCGCCCTGAGGGCCCGCCGACGACGCCGTCTCGCGCTCGATGTCGCGCGGGGCTCGGTCCGACAGGCGCCAGAGGAGCAGGCCGCCGCTCACGAGCGCAAGGCCGAGCCCGATCGCGGCGGCGCGCTTCTCGCGCGACGCTGGCTTGCGGTTCGTCGTACCGAGCGGCGCGATGGTGAGCGCTCCCCCGCCGAGGGGCACGGTCGACGCGGGGAGCGTCGCCCCGGCCGCAGTGACCGCCGTGGCCGTGCGAGCAGCGCCGGGCGGCAGGGCCCCGGCCGGGAGCGCGCCGCGCAGCGCGCCGAACAGGCGCTCGGCCGCCGCGCGCGCGTGCGGCGGAGCGAACGGCACCAGCGCGAGCGCGAGATCCGCGACGGTCGGGAACCGGCGATCGCGATCACGCGCGATCGCCGCGAGGATCACCTGCTCCAGCGGCTCCGGGAGGTCCGGGCGGAGGGCGCGCGGCCGCTGCGGCTCCCCCTGCGTGACCAGGTAGACGAGCTGCGCGAGCTCGTGCGCGAAGAACGGCGTTCGCCCCGTGAGCAGCTCGAAGAGGACGACGCCCAGCGAATAGATGTCCGCGCGGCCGTCGACGTCGCTCGAGGAGCGGAGCTGCTCGGGGGACATGTAGAGGGGCGAGCCGAGCACTCCCCCCACCCGCGTCAACGCGTGGTCCTCCGCGTGCGTCATCTTGGAGATCCCGAAGTCGAGCACCTTGACGCACGGCGAGCCGTCCGCGTTCCGCGTGACGAACAGGTTGCTCGGCTTCACGTCCCGGTGAACGATGCCTTGCGCGTGCGCCTCCGCGAGCGCCTCGCAGACCTGGAGCACCAGCTCGACGGCCACGGGCACCGCGAGGCGCCCGCTCTCCGCGAGCACGGCGGCGAGGTCCCTCCCCTCGAGGTGATCCATCACCATGTACGGCGCGCCGCTCTCGAGCGTGCCGACGTCGGCGACGCGCACGACGTGCTGGCTGCGGACGCGCACGGCGGCGCGCCCCTCCCTCAGAAAGCGCTGGAGGATCTCCGGATCCCGCACGTACTTCGGCAACAGCACCTTGATCGCGACGCGCTCGTCGAGGGCGAGGTGGCGCGCGGCGACGACGAGCCCCATGGCGCCCCGTCCGAGGACGCTCTCCACGCGATACTTGCCGAGGAGGACATCCCCGGGGGCAATCGTGGTCTCGTCAGGGCTCGACATGGCAGGCCAGGGCGGAAGAAGGGCATCCACTATGCCACGTCACGGTCAGAGGCTCATGCAATTTTCCGCTGCGCCGGCCTCAGCCGGGCAGCGCTGCCATGGATTGGCCTTTCGTGTCCTGTCGCGACCGCTCCTACCCGACGGGTCGCGACCCGTCGGGAGCAGCGCGACGACGACCGAATCTTCAGCGATGGCCGCGGCGCTGACGGGCCCTTCCATTCCTTCCACCGATTGTTACGAAATGACACACTCCCACCGATTGTTACGAAACGACACACCTCCTCGCCCAGCGATCAAGCTTGTCTCGACTACGCGCCTCGATTTCTGTTCTACCCCTCGACTGTTATTGATATAGCGATAGCGAGGTAGCCAATGACCACCACCCTTCGATTCGTCGCTCCCGCCGCTGCTTCCCTCGCAACCGTGTTGCTCACGATTTCGCCGTCATTGGCGGCTTCGTGGCAGACCCGGGTCAACTACGGCGGGAACACGCCCATGGACCTCTACGTCCCGGACAAGGTCGACGCTTCGCCGGGGGTCGTGGTCTCGCTGCACTACTGCAGCGGGAACGCAGGAAACGCTCACGGCTGGTTCCAGGGTCTGGCGGATCAGCACGGCTTCCTCATCATCACTCCGCAGGCAGGCGGCAACTGCTTTGACGCGACGCCCGCGCGCAGCGGTGAGCGAGAGGCCATCACCAAGATGGTCCAGTACGCCATCACGCAGCACCACGCCGATCCGACCCGCGTCTTCGCTGCGGGGGCGTCCTCCGGCGCTTGCATGACGAATGCGCTCCTCGCCGCCTACCCCGACGTGTTCGCCGGGGGTTCGGTGCTGGCTGGTGTTCCCGCTGGCGCCTGGACGGGAGGCAACGCCTATGGCTGGACGACCCCTGCCAACAGGACCGCTGCCCAGTGGGGTGACATCGTGCGCAAGGCGAGCCCGAACTTCACCGGCGCACGGCCTCGGGTGCAGCTCTGGCACGGAACGGCTGACACCACCCTCAACTACGAGCCGAACTTCGCTGCCGAGGTCAGCCAGTGGTCGGACGTCTTGGGCCTGAGTCACTCCGACAGCAAGACGAGCACCTTCAAGGGTTCCCCGGATACCTGGAATCGGGCCTCCTTCACGAATGCTGCGGGGACGCCCGTCCTCGAGTCGAACTACGCGCAAGGCGCCCCGCACGATCTCTCCGGGCGAGGCTTGTGGGCCGACGCCGTGCGCTTCTTCGGGCTGGACATGGACGCTCCGTCCACCGGAGAAGGCGCGGGCGGCGCTGATGGAACCGGAGGCAGCGACGCGTCAGGCGGAGGCAGCAGCGCCTCCGGCGCAGGTGGCCAAGGTGGCAGCGCCTCCGGCGCAGGTGGCCAAGGTGGCAGCGCAAACGGCGCCACTTCAGGCACAGGTGGCGACGCGAGCGGCAGCACGGGTAGCGGAGCGACCACCGGAGGCGCGGCGCAAGGCACCGGCGGAGCCACCACGGGCGGCTCGACGAGCAACGCGAGTGGAAGCACCGCTTCCGGAGACAGCGATCCGACCACGACAGGCGGCGACAGCGCGTCGGACGACGGTGGGTGCAGCTTCAGCGTGGCCTCCAGTGGTCAGCTGCCCGGCGGCGCGCTCGTCGGATTGCTCGTGGCAGGGCTCGGCGCGGTGGTCCGCCGCCGTCGCCGCTCTGCTGCGTGAGCGTGCAGCGCCGGCGAGGGACTCGTCACCATCGTCAGCGCGAGCCAGGAGCCGAGGCTCCGGCCGCCGCCCTCGCGCAAGTTCGGGGGAATTGACGCAGCAGCTCGTGCTCAGAACGCGAGCGGGAGCCAGAGTCGTCCGTCGCTGGACTTCCCCCAGCAGTGCACCCGGCCGTCGGTCTTCATCCCGCAGGTGTGCAGGTAACCGGCGCTCAGGCTGACGAAGGTGCCTTCGGGATCCTCGGTCTGCCCGTCCTCATTGTATCCCCAGCAGTGCACCGTGCCGTTCGTCCGCACGCCGCAGGTGTGAAGGTGGCCCGCGGCGATCTGGGTGTAGGTGTCGGAGGACGGGGGATCCGTCGCCTGGCCCTGGTCGTTGAGCCCCCAGCAGTCGACCGTACCGCCCGTCCTCACACCGCAGCTGTGAAGGCCGCCCGCGCTGACCTGGACGAAGTCACCCATGGGGTTCGTGGACTGACCATGTCCATTGTGTCCCCAGCAGTGCACCTTGTGGTCCGTCTTCACGCCGCAGTTGTGTGCGCCGCCCGTGCTGACCTGGAGGAAGTGGAGGGAGCTCCCCGGATCCGTGGCTTTATCGGCGGTGTTGTCCCCCCAGCAGTTCACTGTGCCGTCCGTCTTCACACCGCAGTTGTGAAACAACCCCGAATCGATCTGGATGTAATTGCCGGAGGGCTTGGTAACCTGCCCGTAGGCGTTGTCCCCGAAGCAATCCACAGCTCCGGTCGACCTCAGCCAGCAGGTGTGGTCCTGGCCTGCGCTGGCCTGAGTGAACGTGCCGGTAGGCTCCGGGGCCCGGCCCTCCGAGCGGTCCCCCCAGCACCTCGCCAGGCCGCTCGCGTTCACGCCGCAACCATGCTCGGTGCCCGTGCTGATCTGAGAGAACGTCTCCGACGGCGGCGCGGTTTTCTCCGCATCCTTGTCGCCCCAGCAGGCCACGAGGCCGTTCTCCGTCACGCCGCAGGTGTGATTCCTTCTCGTGTCGATCTGGACGAAGGTGCCCTCGGGAGCCGAGGTCTGGCCGAGGTTGTTGCTCCCCCAGCACTCGACCCTGCCATCGGTCCTCAGCCCGCAGCTGTGGCTCAAACCCGCGGTGACGTGAGTGAAGGGGCCGTCGGGGCTGTCGGACTTGTCCTCTGCGTCGCTCCCCCAGCAGTGCGCGGCGCCATGGGTCGTCAGCCCGCAGGTGTGCATGTAGCCCGCGCTGACCTGAGTGTAGCGGACCAGGAACGTGGGGTCGGTGGCCTGGCCTTCGTCGTTGCGCCCCCAGCAGTGCACCCTGCCGTCGGTCCTCACGCCGCACGTGTGAAAGTCACCCGCGCTGACCTGGGTGTAGGTATCGCTGGTCGGGGGATCGTCCGCCTTGCCCGAGCCGTTGTCGCCCCAGCAGTGGACCGTGCCGTCCGTCTTGACACCGCAGGTGTGAATGCTGCCTGCGCTGATCTGGTTGTAGGTGCCCGTGGGATCCGAGCTCTGGCCGTGGCTGTTGTTGCCCCAGCAGTTCACCGTGCCGTTGTACCGAAGCCCGCACGTGTGGCTGTTGCCTGCGCTGAGCTGCTTGTAGGTACCGGACGGCTCCGTGGACTGGAGAAAGTTGTCGCTCCCCCAGCAGATCACCGCGCCGGACGGGGTCAGCGCGCAGGAATGGTGGAGGCCCACCGTGACGGTGCGTCGCCCGAAGATCGAGCCGACGGCAGGGTCAGCCTCATCGTCCCCCCAGCAGTCCACTGCGCCGCTCAATTTCAGACCGCAGGTGATTCTGCCGTTCGTGCTGATCTGGGAGAAGCTCCCCGTCGGATCCGTCCCGCCGCCGTCGTCGTTGCTCCCCCAGCAGTTCACCGAGCCGTCGCTCCTCGTCCCGCAGGTGTGGACTTCGCCCGCGCTGACCTGGATATAGGTCTCGCTCTGTGGGGGATCTGCCGCCTGGAGCTCCACGTTGCGCCCCCAGCAGTGGATCGTGCCGTCCGTCCTCACACCGCAGGTGTGCGCGCTGCCCGCGCTGACCTGGGTGTAGGTGTCGCTGACCGGGGGATCCGCCGCCTGGCCCTGGGCGTTGCTCCCCCAGCAGTGGACCGTGCCGGACACCGTTACCCCGCACGTGTGCCATCCGCCCGTGCTGACCTGCACATAGCGGCCGGTCGCTGGAGGCGTGGCCCTGCCGTCCGGGTTGCTCCCCCAGCAGTGGACCGAGCCGTCCGTCCTCACGCCGCAGGTATGAAAGCGGCCAGCGCTCACCTGCGTGTAGGTATCCTCGGGAGACAGCGGCTCCCAGACGTGCTCGGGCCAGGTGACAGGCGGATCCGTGGCCTGCCCATCGGCGTTGTAACCCCAGCAGTGGACCGTGCCGTTCGTCCTCACCCCACACGTGTGCCATGCGCCCGCGCTGACCTGGAGATAGGTGTCGTCCATCCCGGGGTCGGTGGCCTGGCCGTGGGTGTTGTTCCCCCAGCAGTCGACCGCGCCGTTCGGCTTCAGGGCGCAGGCGTGCCCGTCGCCCGTGCTCACGATGGGCTCCTCGGACGCCGCATGGATCCGCGTGTCGTCGGCGCGGAGGCCCTGCGCGGCCTCGTCGAGCTCGCTGCCGTCCACGTCGGGCTCTCGCGGCAATTCGCCGAGGCACCCGAGAAGAGAGATTGTGATGACCTTCAGCGCGACCAGGGCTCCAAGCCGCTGGCCGCCGGGCTCGCTCGCTCGCGAAGTCAGTCGTCTTCCAGGCACATAGGTCGACATAGGTCCTCGATGGCTCTCTGTTCGAGTTTCAAGAAAGCAAACGCTTCAAGAGCAGGCTCCGCACACCGATCGAGACTGCTTTTCCGCGCTGCGGCGTTCTGCTGAGCGCTCCCGCGCTTCCCGCCAGGGCTCTCCGCGATGCCTCGCCGGTGACGGCGAGGCACCCGGGCGATCGAACAGCAACCCTCGGGCCAGGACCTGCAAGAGGGCATTCAGGCCCGTTCACGCGACGGCGCCGGTCGAGGGGCTTGCCGCCGGGCGTGACATGTCACGCTCGCTCCGTGACATGTCACGCTCTCTTCGTGACACGTCACGCCCTCACCGTGACATCTCTTGCCGCGCTCCCCCGCGACCGGCAGGAGCAGCAGGCTTTGGAGTCAACGCGGCCCCTTCGATGCAGGAACGAGTCGTCGATACAGCATCATTTCTCGGGAGGAAGGCGGCTCGCGTAAAAATGTTCAGTCAACCCGGGGCAGGTCCCGCAATTGGCGCTTGACGTTTCCGAGACGTTTGGATTTCCTTCCATCATGAAGACGGCTTTCCCTCGCTTTCGACTCGCCGCATCGACGGTGCTCGTCGTCGCGGCCGCCGCGTCCTGCAGCAGCGAAGATGCCGATCCTGGCACGTCAGGTTCGTCGGGCGGCTCACCGCCAGCCGCCGGGTCGGGCGGGACGGGTGGCACGACCGCGAGCAGCGGCGGCGCGGGTTCAGGCTCGGACGCCTCGAGCGCCGGAGGAACCGGCGGCAGCTCCACGGGAGGTTCGTCCGCGGTCGGCACAGGAGCAGGCGGCGGCGGCTCGGCAGGCACGGCATCGGGGGGTTCGGGAGGGTCGACACCCGAGACGGGCGATCGCTCGCCGGAAGGCACCTGCGCGCGCTTCAACGCCGACACCGCCGACATGAGCGAGGGCACGTGGAGCGGCTCGCTGGATCCCGAGTGCGACCCGGGAGACATCTCTGCCGACGGTCGAGCGAACGCGCTCCGGCTCTTCAACCTGTACCGCTGGCTGGCGGACCTGCCCCCGGTCGTGACCGAGCCCACCCGCGACGTGCAGGCCCAGGCCTGCGCGCTCATGATGGACGCGAACAATGACCTCTCGCACGAGCCGCCGGAGAGCTGGAAGTGCTACTCGAAAGCAGGCGCGGACGGCGCGAGGACGAGCAACATCTCGAGTGGCCCCGGCGTCGCGAGCGTTCAGGGCTATTTGATCGACCCCGGGAACGAGACGACCTTCGGCCACCGGCGCATCATCCTTGCGAACGATCTCGGCCCGATCGGCCTCGGCTCGACCGGCAAGAACGGCGCCTCCTGCATGCAGAACATCGGAGGGACGGGGCGCGCCGGCAAGGAGTGGACGGCCTGGCCTCCGCCCGGGGTGTTCCCGATGCAGGCGTACGGCGACCGCTGGAGCTCACTCAGCGACACCGGCTGGTCGATTCAGAGCGAGGACATCGAGCTCGAGAACGCCGAGGTCACGATCACGAGCGGCGGAGCCCCGCTGGCCGTCGACGTGGAGCCGCTCCAGGGACGCTACGGCTCCACGAACGCCATCCGCATCGTGCCGAACGGCTGGGACCCTGAAGCCGGTAACACCTACTCCGTGAGCGTCTCCGGAATCTCGGCGAGCATCGCCTACGATGTCGTGTTCGTCGACTGCGAATAGAGGATTCTCGTTCCCCTTCAGCTCCGGCAAGAACATCATTTCGGGACCTTGAGGTCGAGCTTGCCGAGGCGCGCGAGCAGCGGACCCCGATCCTCCATGGCCACGCCGACGAGCCTCCGCGCAGACGCGTCATCGAGCTTCGGGACGGATCGCGCTGCGAATCGTGCCTCGTCCGCGGCGGGGACCTGGAAGATCAGATGGTAGACGCCGCTGTTCGAGACCGCGAGCACGCGCTGCGTCTCCCCCAGGCCGAGCAATCGACAGAGCGCCGCGGCAAGGAATCCCGCGGCGGCGCGAGCGAGAGCGCCGCCGCGGAACGAGAGCGAGACGTGGTGCTCTCGTCCGGCCTCGCCGGCCTCGGCGACGGTATACACCACGGCGATGTCGGCGGACGTGATGAACGCATTGCCCTCGGCGAACGGGTCCGCGGGCGGGCCCCCCCCAGGGCGCTTGAGCGCGGTGTCCTTGGCGCGGCCGAGCCCGCGCGAGAGCTCGATCAGGTGGTCCGGCGAGAACAGCCGATCGTAACGCGGCCGCTTCATCGCGAACCGGTAGACCAGGAACACAACGAGCCCGACGAGCAGCCATTTCAGCATCGGACCTTGCACCTCCGCGCCCATGCGCCGAGACAGACCATCACGCCCGCGGGGAGCGGCTCATCGCCGCAGCATGCGCCTTCTTTCGTCCCATGGCGAGGCATCGTGCAGGTCCTCGCACGATTCGTCCATGGGGTTTCCGCTGTGAGGTCGGGAGCCTGCCCGATGGCGCGCGTTGCCGCGACGCCGGGAGACGCGCCGCCCGGCGCGGGATCTGTGGCGCGAGGCCGGCCGGATGGTGGATACTGGCGCTGCCCTCCAGCCTCTTCGCCGCGATGATCCAAGCCGCCACCTACGTCTACGTCTCCAACGCCGAGAGCTGCGAGATCTCGGTGCTGCGCCTGGACCCCGCCGACGGGTCGCTGGCGCTGGTACAGGCCGTCGGCATCGAAGGCCAGGCCGGCCCGCTGGCGGTGTCGCCGGACCGACGCTTCCTCTACGTCGCGCTGCGCACCGAGCCCCACGCGGTGCAGAGCTTCGCGCTCGACGCGGCGAGCGGACGGCTCGCGCCGCTGTCGGCGGCGCCGCTGCCCGACAGGATGTCGCACCTCATCACCGATCGCAGCGGGCGCCATCTCTTCGGCGCCTCCTACGGCGGCCACAAGACCAGCATCAGCCCGATCGGCAGCGACGGCACGGTGGGCGAGCCTGCCGCGGTGTTGCTCACCGGCCGCCATGCGCATGCCACGCTGGTGGATCCGTCGAACCGCTACGTCTTCGTCAGCGCCCTCGGCTCGGATGTGGTGGTGCAGTGGCGCTTCGACGCGGCCACTGGCCAGCTCACACCGAACGATCCGCCGGCGCTGCCTGTGCGTCCGCAGGCCGGCCCTCGCCACCTCGCGTTCGCTCCCGACGGGCGCTTCGTCTACCTGCTCAACGAGCTGGACGCGCGCGTCGACGTCCTGGCCTTCGACGCCGAGCGCGGGACGCTGGCGCCGGTGCAGAGCCTCTCCACGCTGCCCGAGGGCTTCTCCGGCAAGCCCTGGGCGGCGGACCTGCACCTCACGCCCGACGGCCGCTTCCTCTACACGTCGGAGCGCACCTCCAGCACGCTGGCCGGGTTCAGCGTCGATGCGCCGACCGGCCGCCTGAGCCTGGTCTCGCATGCGCCCACGGAACGGCAGCCGCGCGGCTTCCAGATCGACCCCGGCGGCCGCTGGCTCGTCGCCGCCGGGCAGCTCTCGCATGCGGTGCGTGTGCACGCGATCGACCGCGAGAGCGGCCGGCTCACCTCCTCGACGTCGTACCCGGTGGGCCGAGGTCCGCACTGGGTGGAGATCCTGACCTTCCCCTGATCTGGGCGCCGCGCGCGACGGCCCCGAGCTGGCGAAACTGGCGGCGCGGGTGGCGGCCGCCAGGTCCCGGAGCGCGGAGAGGGCCCAAAGGTCCCGCAAAAAGGCCGCGGCATACCGTTCGCAATAAGTGCCCACCGAAACGCCGCGAGGTCCGACCTCACGCTGGTCCCCGCCGTTGCGGGACAGCGCGAAGCCCGGAAGCGGCGTGCTGGCCCGAGCCGGCGCCACGCGCCGCGCTCGGATGGAGGCACCCATGTCGGTTCGTCATGCCATGTCCATGCTTCTCCCTGTCCTCGCGCTCGCCTGCTCCACCGCGCAAGGCGCCACCCCGGAGCCACCGGAGAGCCCCCCACCGCAGCACGACGACGCAGCGGCGCCGGCCGGCTCGACGAGCGCGAAGAGCTTCGTCGACGCCGCGTCGTACTTCACCAGCTCGGAGGAGATCGACGCCTGGTACGGGCTGCTTCGCGAGCTGAACGACGACTTCGACGTCGTGTGCGGCGACACCTTCTGCGAGGGCGATTTCAGCAACTACGAGCCGCTTCGATTCCGTTGCTCCGTCGAGGCGCACGCCGGGACGATAGGCCGCTGTGTGTGGGTCCTCGCCGCGAGCAACGAGGAGATCGTGGCTCCCACGGGCGATGTCGAGGTAGACGCGAGGATCTTCCTCTGCGAGATGCCCATCGCCCCGGACACGGCCGTGACCGACCTCGTCGAGGCGCTCTCGGCGGCGGCAGGTCGGGCGATCGACGCGGAGCTCCCCGGAACGGACCGATCGCTCTACGACGGCCTCGTCGAATGCCTCTGACGGCCCGCCGGCGCCGGCCAGCTCGGTCGTCGAGCCGCGCTGGCGCCGCCTGACGCCCAGCGCCGACCGAAGCGCGCAGGCGAAAGGAGCTGGTCGCTGGGCGAGGAGGCGTGGCGCTCAGGAAGGGCCCGCCGGGCGAGCGCTTCCGGCGCCGCTCTCGCCCGTCACCGGCTCGCCTTCGGCGAGCAGCCGCTTGAGCGTGGCGAGATCGACGGGCTTCACGAGGTGCTCGTCAAACCCGGCTCCCCGCGCCCTCTCGCGGTCGCCCTGCTGCCCGTAGCCGGTGAGCGCGATCAGATAGACGCTCTTGTGCTGGGGTTTCTCTCGGACGCGGCGCGCGAACTCGAGGCCGTCGATCCCCGGCAGCCCGATGTCCACGATGGCCACGTGCGGGAGCACCTCGTCCATGAGCTCGATCCCCGAGATCCCGTGAGACGCCGAATGACACTCGAACCCGGCGCGCGAAAGGAGCGCGCAGAGCGCCTCGCGGCCGTCGTCGTTGTCCTCCACGACGACGACCCGCGATCTCCTGGGGAATTTCGCGAGGAGCGAGCCGCGCGTCGCCTCCTGCTCGGAGGACGGCTCGGAGATCGGCAGCCGCACCTCGAACTCGCACCCTTTGCCCTCTCCCTCGCTCCGCGCGCTCACGGTGCCGCCGTGCTTTTCGACGAGGCCTCGGACGAGGGTGAGCCCCACGCCGAGCCCTCCCGCCGATCGGTCCAGGGTGCGGCTCGATTGCACGAAGAGCTCGAACACCGTGTCGAGCATCTCCTTCGGGATCCCGACGCCGTCGTCCTTCACGCGGACCACCGCGTGTCCGTCCAGGCGCTTGGCCTCCAAGGTGACATGCCCCCCTCGCGACGTGTACTTCGCAGCGTTGTTGAGCAGGTTCACGTGAACCTGCTGGAGCCGCGCAGGGTCGCCCTCGACCCAGATCGGCTCGGGATCGACCACGACCGAGAAATCGACGCCGCGCGTGTCCATGAGGTTCGTAACCGCGTCGGCGGCGTCCTTCACCACCGTGCCGAGGTCGAGCACGCGCTTTCGAAGCTCGATCTTGTTCTGCGTGACGCGGCTCGCCTCCAGCAGATCGTCGAGCAGGCGCGCCATCTGCGCGGACTGACGCTCGAGGATCTGGACGACCTTCTCGTCGAGCCCGGACGCGCCGTCCGACGTGGAGCAGTCTTCCTTGAGCAGCGCCGTGGCGTGGACGATCGCGCCGAGAGGGTTGCGGAGCTCGTGCGACAGCATGGCGAGGAACTCGTCGCGCCTGCGTACGGCGTCCTTGATCTGTTCCTCCGATCGCTTTTGCGCGGTGACGCTCCGGAAGATCCCGATGATGCCCACGATGTGGCGCGCCGCATCGATGAGCGGGAGCCGCGTGACGAGGTCCCACTCCACGGCGCCGTCCTGCCGCACGCGCTTCTCCAGCTTGTAATGCTGCGCCTCGCCGGTCCGCAGCACCACCTCGTCCTGCTGATGAACGGCGAGCGCCGCCTCGTACCCAGGCAGCTCGAAGCCGGTCTTACCCGCCGCTTCGCGCGGATCGGAGAGGCCGAGGCGCTCCGCCATGGCGTGGTTCGTGCGAATGAACCGGCCGCGCGCGTCCTTGAAGTAGATCGCGTCGGGCACGCTGCGGAGCAGGCTATTCAGGAGATAGCGCTCGTGGAAGAGCGCGTCCTCCGCCGCTTTCAGGCCGCTCACGTCGATGAGCGTGAGCACGACCCCCGCGATGGTGCCCTTGGCACGATAGGGGAGGATGCGAAGAAAGAACGAGCGACCGTGCCGGTCGCGCAGCTCGCGCTCCACGCGCTCCCCCGTCGCGAGCACGCGCTTGAGATCCGCGGTGAGCTCCGGGTGATCGACCGCATACGTGAACGTCTCGATCGGCCTGCCGACGTCCTGCAGGAGCAGGTTGAAGCTCTCCGCCATCTGCGGCGTGAATTTCCTGATCTTGAGCTCCCTGTCGAGGAAGATAGTGCCAATGTCCGTGCTCGACAGGAGGTTCTCCATGTCGTTTCCGAGCTCGGTGAGATCAGCGATCTTCCGCTGGTACTCCGCGTTCACCGAGTAGAGCTCCTCGTTGACGCTCTGGAGCTCCTCGTTCGTGCTCTGCAGCTCCTCGTTGGAAGCGAGGAGCTCCTCGTTCGCCGCCTGCAGCTCTTCGTTGCTCGCCTCGAGCTGCTCGGTCATCGCCTGCAAGGTCTGCTTCGTGTAACCGAGCTCCGCCTCGAGCGCGCCGAGCTGCTCGCGCGATACGTCGTCCAGGTCGATCTCCTTCTCCGGCATCGCCGCCCGCCGCGGCGCCCCCTCGATCGCGTCGAAGGTGATGAGGACGTGGGGCAAGGTGCCTCGTCGGCTCTCGACCCGGCGCATCGTGATCTTGTAGACGCCGCCCTCCGCTTGCACCCCCTTGAACACGATCGCCGTGCGCTCCTTGATGACGCGCTGCAGGCCCCCCATCAGCACCATCTTGAGGTCGCAGTCCAGCATCTCGAAGGCGTCGAGCCCCTGTCTGCCATCCTTGACCTTCAGGAATCGGCTAGCGCCGCCGAACGCGTGGACGAGCTCCCCTGCGTCATTGACGAGGAGGCTCGGAGGCATGAACTCGTCGAGCAGCGCGTCGTAGGTCCCGAGCAAGTGCGACGCCGGGTGGCGCGCGACGGGCGCGGTGATGCCCGAGCGCGGGGCGCTCTGGCCCTTCGGCGATGCCGGCTGAAAGCGGGGCTCGACCTGCATCCGCCGGTCGCTGTACTTCCGGTAGATCCGCCATTGCTTGTCGACGATCTCGAAGTCGTGCGCGAGGTGCCCCGGGGTCTCGCTGGGCCCGAGGAGCACCACGCCCCCGCGCTTGAGCGCGAAGTGAAAGAGGCTCAGGACCTTCTGCTGCACCGCCGGCTGGAGGTAGATGAGCATGTTACGGCAGCTGATGAAGTCGACGCGCGTGAACGGCGCGTCCTTGATCACGTTGTGGTGCGCGAAGACGACCGCCTGGCGGAGATCGGGGACAATCTGGTAGCTGCGTCCGCGCCGGATGAAATGCCGCTCGAGACGCTCGGGCGAGACGTTCACCACCGCCTCTTCCTCGTAGATCCCGCGCGTCGCGACCTCGAGCGATCCGTGGTGCACGTCGGTCGCGAAGATCTTGAACGGGCGGTGGCCACTCCGGGGCGTGAGCTCGTGGAGGAGGATGGCGAGCGAATAGACCTCTTCGCCCGTCGCGCACCCGGCGACCCACACGCGGAACGGGGCGTCGCGCGGTCCCGCTCGCAGGAGCTCGGGGAGCACCGAGCGCTCGAGGATGCCGAACGCTTCCTCGTTCCGGAAGAAGCGCGTCACGCCGATGAGGAGGTCACGGTAGAGCACGTCGAGCTCGCTCGACTTGCTCTTCAAGCGCTCGACGTACTGTTCGATATCGTCCGTATGCGCGAGCTGGATTCGTCGCTCGATGCGCCGGGTGACCGTGCTCGGTTTGTAGTGCGTGAAGTCGATGCCGAACTGCTCCTCGAGCATCCTGTAGACCGCGCTCATCCCCTGATCGACGCTGGCCGCGTCCCGCTCCGGCCGGCGCCCCTGGGACCTCACGTGCTCGAGGAGGACGCGCGGCATGTCCTGGGGAGGCAGGACGCAGTCGGCCACGCCGGCGTCACGCGCGGTCTTCGGCATTCCATCGAACTGCGCGCTGTCGACGTCCTGCACGACGACCAGCCCGCCGGCCTCGTGGACCGCGCGGATCCCCCGTGAGCCATCGCTCCCACCCCCGGAGAGGATCACGGCGATCGCCCGCGGGCCGCAGTCCTGCGCGAGGGATCGAAAGAACACGTCGATCGGCAGCGCGAGCTCCTGGTCGCGGTCCCTCTCGCTGAGGAGGAGGCGGTCGCCGGAGATGATCATCTCCTTCTTCGGCGGGATCAGATAGATGTGGTCGGGCTCGACCGGCATGCCGTTCTCGACGAGGTGGATGGGCAGCTCGGTGCGGCGCCCGAGGATCTCGTCCATCAGGCTCTTGAAGTCTGGCGACAGGTGCTGGACCACGACGAAGGCCATCCCGCTCTCCTTCGGGATGTTCTCGAAGAAGTGCTCGAGCGCCTCGAGCCCCCCCGCCGAAGCGCCGATCCCCACCACGTAAGGCGCCACGGCTGGCCGGGCTGCGCGGGTTCTTGTCTTTGTGGCATCGCGCAGCTCGCGCTCGGTCGACATGACCGACCTCGACGGCAGCAAGCATGCCCAGGCTGTGGCCGCTGGCGAGCGCCTTCACCTGGGCCAAAATCCCCGGAATTCAGGCGGAGGGCGGACGTCGGACGTGTGACAAATTGCCTCGCTGCGCGCCACATGTGGTGGTCTTGCGGCGTCGCGACGGCCTCGTCATCTCGTCACCACACCGTCTCGTCCTCTCGTCGCCTTGCTTCCCGCCATGGGGGCGGGCGCCGGGCGGAAGGCCGCCCGGCCGCCGAAGAACACGAGCAGGCCGAGCGCTATCCACACGAGCTCCTTGGCGCGCTTGATGAGGACAAAGGCGGCGCCCACCGTGGCGGCGGCGGGCACGCCGAGCGCGGTCAGGAAGGCGACATAGCCGGCGTCCTGCACGCCGAGCCCGGCAGGCACCATGAAGGCGGCGGCGCGGAGGAGCGCGAGGACGACCTCGAACGAGAAGACCTCGGAGAGCGAGACGTCGACCCCGAGGAGCCGGAGGAAGAAGTACGTCTCCGCCCCCTCCGCGAGCCACATCCCGAGCAGCAGCAGCGCCGCCGCGGCGAGCGCAGCGCGACGCTCCCCGAGCGCGGCCGCGTGCCTGTCGGTCGCGGAGAAGGCCGCGGCCCTCGCGTCGATATAGGCCTTCACGCGCTGGCCGGGCAGGCGCTTGAGCCACGCGAAGACCCGCGACGCGACCGTGCCCGAGAGGAGCGCGCCCCCGAGCGCGAGCGCCACGGCGAGCAGGCCGAGCCCCGAGAGGACCACGAGCCACGGGAGCCCCGGCCCGCCGATCAGGGGGCGCGAGGCGCGCTCCAGGTGGCCAAAGCCGAGCGCGAGGGCGATCGCGACATACGCCGCGTTCGCGAGGACGATCAGCGCCCTGCGCGCCGCGATGCCGGCGACGCCCTGCGGCCCCGGGATCCCGCACCACCGGTGCAGCAGATAGAACGTGACCGACTCGGAGAGGGCGGCGCCGGCGGGGACGCTCATGGTGATCGCCTCGGTCGACAGCGTGAGCGCGAGATACCGGGAGAACGGCGCGCGCTGCCCGGACGCGGGGTTACACAGGTCGAAGACGCGCCGGCTCGCTTCGGCCTGGAAGAGCCGCGCGACGAGGTTGGGGACGAGGGCGAGCGCCATCATCGGCGCTCCCACTGAGGCGATGAGCGCCGCGACGCTCGGGAGATCCGCGCCGCGCAGCGTGCTCCAGAGCGCCGCCCCCGCGACGGCGACCCCGAGCCACCTCAGCGCGACGGCGCCCGCGCCCGGGCGGGCTCGCGCCCCGGGGAGAGGCTCATCGTGGGCGTCACGGGCAAGGAAGGTCATCGCACGTTCGCGCTCCGGCGCCGGCCGAGGGCCTAAGGTTGAGGGCGAGTGCTCGTATCGCGCAGGCGCGTCGCGCGCTGATGTCATGGGCGCAACGCCGCGGCGACACGTCGCGGCACGCCGCGACAAGCGCGGCGGTGCGTCGAGCTCGTCCGCTCCGGTCGAGCGCGCCCGACGCGCCCGGGCAGCCGACGAGCGCGCGGCTTGACGCCGGGATCGGCTATCGTCCTGGTTCGTTGGAGACGCGCGGGAGGGGAGAGCGGCTCCTCGGCGGGGTGGGAGGGGGGCGGCCAGAAGGATGGAAGGAAGAGCGAACGTGGAGACGGATCAGGACAGCATCGAGCGGTTCCGGGTGGAGAACGCCGGATTGCGCAAGGAGATCGACAGGCTCGATGAGCAGCTGGGGCGCCAGGAGGAACGGACGCGGCTGATCCTGCAGGCGGCCGGCGAGGGATTCCACGTCGTCGGGATGAACGGCGAGATCCTCGACTGCAATCCATCCTTCGCCGGCATCGTGGGTTACGACCGGAGCGAGCTCCTGACGATGAACATCGGCCAGATCGACCCGCGGCCGCCGCACGAGATCGTCATGGTCATCGAGGAGATCAAGGCCAAGGGGTCGCTCCGCTTCCTCGCGAGGCACCGCCACAAGGACGGCCACCTGATCGACGTCGAGGTGAGCTCTCACCTCGTCCAGAGCGGTGATGAGCAGTTCTTCTCGGCCTTCTCGCGCCCCCTCACGGAGCAGCTGAAGCGCGAGCAGGCGCTGCGCGAGAGCGAGCAGAAGTTCCGGGCGATCTTCGACGAGACCTCGATGTTCATCGGCCTGCTCACCCCGCACGGGGACCTGATCGAGTGCAACCGGACGATGGCCGATTTCACCGGGGCGCGGCCGGGCGAAGCGCGCGGCGGGCCGCTCTGGCAGGCGCCGTTCTGGGTCGGCGGAGCGAGCGCAGGGGAGCGGATCAGGGAGTGCGTCCGCCGGGCGGCGGCGGGCGAGCCGTCGTCGTGCGAGGTGAAGCTCCACGGGCCCGGCGGGCGCGTGGCGACGCTCGACCTCAAGATGAAGCCGATCCTCGACACGCTGGGCCAGAGCGTCCTCCTGATCGCCGAGGGCTACGACGTGACCGAGCTCCGGCGGGCCGAGGCGGAGCGCGCGGCGCTTCAAGCGCAGATGATCGACGCGCAGGAGGCGACCATCCGGGAGCTCTCGACGCCGCTCATCCCGCTCGACGCGGGGATCCTGGTGATGCCCCTCGTCGGGCGGCTCGACCGGGTGCGCATCGAGCAGCTGCTGGAGCGCTTGCTGCAGGGGGTGGTGGCGCAGCGCGCGGCCACGGTCATCCTCGACGTCACCGGCGTGCCGGTGGTGGACGCCGAGATCGCGGACTCGCTGATCAGAGCGGCCCAGGCGGTCAAGCTGCTCGGCGCGGAGGTCATCCTCACCGGCGTCGGCCCCGAGGTGGCGCAGACGATGGTGGGTATCGGCATCGACCTCCGGGAGATCGTCACGCTGAGCTCGCTCCAGAGCGGGCTCCACCACGCGCTGGGGCGCTCGCGCCGCGGCGGGAGGAGGTCGAGCAGCCCGCGGCGCCGCGACGGGTGACGGGCTGCGGAGCTCCTGCCCGGCGGGGCGTCGCCGTCAGGATCGCGCTCGGGTCAGCGGTGCATCGGCTCGGCGCCGGGGGGCGTGGCGCGCTCCGGGGCTGGCGCCGCCATGGCGGACGGCGGCCTCACCCACGCCGGCGGCGGCAGGAGGGCGCCCGCGCGGCGCGCCGCTAGGCGGTGCGGCCGCGGGCCTCGCGCACCAGCGCCACCATCGCCTTCCGCACCTCGTCCGTCCTCGATACGGGCGCGTCGAACGGGAGGCGTGCCGCCTTCGGCCCCGCCGGCGTGATGATATCCAGCTCGAAGCCGTAACGATCGACCGAGGTCATCGTGGCGCCGGTGGCGTCCTTGATCCCGGCGAGGACCTTCGCGTACGCGAGGACCGCGTCGGCGTGATCGGTGTTCATGTGCTCGAGGATGCCCGCGGTGTCGGCGGCGAGCGGATCGGGCTCGGCGGCCGCGTACGCGTCGGCCTCGACCCAGGACATGCGGCCGAAGCCGCCGACGTACCGGATCGACACCGGGTCGAGCCGGTAGAAAGAAAAGTCCGTGAAATCCACGTAGTACGACGCACGCGGGTGCGTCGCGAGGAAGCTCGTCCGGGCGGCGGCCGCCTCCGCGCCTTCGAGGGGGCGGCACGGGCCGATCAGCGTCATCCGGCCGAGCGCGAGCGGGTCGGCCAGGCCCTCGGCGGGCTCGGCGAGGAGCAGCGACGCCTCGGCGCGGACCTTGAGGTTGCCAGTGTGCTCGGCGAGCGCCGAGAGCAGCAGCAGCGGGCGCCCGTGCGCGTCCACGGTGACGGCGACGAGCGAGCCGTACGGATAACCGGCGGGATCCCGCGCGAGCGTGCACAGCGTGGCGGCGCGGGCCCGCTGCGCCAGCGTGCGGCAGCGCTCGGCGTGGCTCGGCGCCTTCGCGCCCTGGAGAGGTGGATCCGCCGCCGGCTCCGGGCCGGCGCCGGGGCGGCCGTGGTCTGTGCTCGTCGCCATGGAAGGGCGGGTAGCACGCCGGGAGGGCCGGAGGAACCGGGGCGCCGCGCCGCCCGGCGCTACGACGGCAGCACCCGGAGCCGCCCGCGCTGCGCCGCTGCGTCGCGGCCGGCGGTCTCGGCCGCGCGCGGCGGCGCGGGCCGCGCCACGGCCTGCGGCCACACGGCGAAGTCCTCCGGGAGCGGCCCGGGGAGCGCCGGCTGCGCCGTCCGCTCCAGGAGCTGGAAGTCGCAGCGCGCGACGAGATCCAGCGGGAGCCCCTTGCCCGGCCCGCCCTTCGCGAACCACGCGCGCGCCGCCTGCACGTTGCGGATGAGCACCGCGTGCTGCGGGTCGCGCTTCGCGGCCGCCGTGAAGTGGTCCTGCATCGCCTGCCAGTCGCGCCGGCCCGCGGCGACGCACGCGAGCGCGTTGAGAGCGAGCCCAGGCAGCGGATGGCCGAGCTCCAGCGCGCGCGCGGCGTGCCGCTCCGCGAGGTCGAGCTGCCCCGCGTCGAGGTAGGCGACGCCGAGCTCCAGGTGCGCCGCGTGGTGATCGCCGAGCCGCTCGAGGATCGCCAGGCGCTCCCCCACCCCCTCGCGGTAGACCTCGCGCAGCCCCTTGTTCCGCTCGAACCAGGCGCTCATCAGCGCCGTGTCCTCCTCCGAGGCGTCGAACGGCGTCTTGAGCTCCTGGAAGTCGCCGCGGAAATAGACGTCGCGCTGAAGCCAGCCGGCCGCCTCCGCGTCGTCGAAGTCGCGCGTGCCGGGGTAGATGGACAGGCACGAGAAGATGTACTGGTGCGGCCTCGCCGCCTCCAGGAACGCGAGCGTCTCCCGGAACGTCTCCGCCGTCTCGCCGCGGTTGCCCAGCATCATGTAGTAGCGGACCTGGATCCCGTACTTCTTCGCGAGCTCTGTCGACTCGATGATCTTCTTGACCGTGATCTTCTTGTCGATGTTCTTCAGGATGGACGGCGAGCCCGACTCGACACCGAGGCTCAGGCGCTGGCAGCCGGCGAGGCGCATCTCGCGGAGCAGCTCCTCGCCGAGGACGTCGACGCGCGTGTCGCAGCTCCACAGGAAAGAGATCTTCCGATCGCGGATGCCGCGGCAGATCTCGATGACGCGCTTGCGGTTCGTCGTGAAGGTGTCGTCCTTGATCTGGACCATCTTCACCGGCAGCTTCGCCACGGCGGCCTCGATGGAGTCGAGCACGTAGGGCACCGACTGGCCCCGGAAGCCGCGGCCCCAGGTCGCCTCGGCCCCGCAGAACGTGCACGCCCAGGCGCAGCCGCGCGAGGTCATCACGATGTGCGTGGCGAAGTGATCGTGCGGCGACGCGAGCGCGTCGAGCTCCTCGATCGCGGGCCGGGGCGGGCCGAGCTCGACCCGGCCGTCGACGCGGTACGCCGTGCCGGCGACGCCGAGCGCGGGCCGGCCGGCCTCGAGGCGCTCGAGGAGCTCGAGGAACGAGTGCTCGCTCTCGCCGAGCGTCACCGTGTCGATCTCGGGGTGGTGCCGCAGCATCTCGGCCGCGAGCGGGGTCGCGTGCGGCCCGCCGACGACGATGTGCGCTCCGGGGTGGAGCCGCCGGATGCACCGGGCGGTGAGCGCCACGCCGCGCCGGTTGGCGGTCCAGCACGACAGGCCGAACACGTCCGCGCCGAGCTCGCGCACGACCCGCTCGACCTGCGAGAACGGGTACGACGAGAGGTTCAGCACCTTCACCTGATGGCCCGCGCGGAGGGCCTGCGCGCCCAGCGAGAAGAGCCCGTACGGGGTCTGGTGGAAGTCCGGGTCGAGGTCGCCCTCGCGGTACTCGGCCGGCGGGCCGTCGCCGCTCGTGTCGGGCGCCTCCCCGGGCGCGGGGATCTTCCAGGGCGGTGGGTAGAGCAGCGCGATGCGCATCGATCCTGCCTTTCCGGTGCCGTCCGTCACGCGGGCGCGGCGCCGCGCTCGCTCCGCGCGCCGCCCGGGCCGTCTGCCTCGATGCGGCGCGCGCGCGCGATCCGGGCGTAGAGCTCGGCGCTCGGCCGCGGGCTGCGCTCCTGGGTCACGCGGTCGACCTCGACCAGCCCGAAGCGCGGGGCGTACCCCTCGGCCCACTCGAAGCCGTCGAGCAGCGACCAGTGCATGTACCCGCGCACGTCGACGCCGCGCTCGATGGCCCGCGCGACCTCCGCGAGGTGCCGCACGAGGAACCGCGGGCGCTGGTCGTCGTCGGCGTCGGCGATGCCGTTCTCCGTGATGTAGATCGGGACCCGGGCGCGGGGCCACCAGGCGTCGAGCACGTAGCCGAGCCCCTCCGGGTAGATCTCCCAGCCGAGATCGCTGACCTCCGCCCCCTCGGGGACGAGCCGCCGGAGGAACCCCGCGCGCGCGTGCGCCGCCGAGAAGCGGACCAGGTCACGGCTGTAGTAGTTCACGCCGAAGAAGTCGTGCAGGCCGCTGTCGCAGACGGCGCGCGCGAACGCGTCGTTGAACAGCCGCTCGAAGAGGGCCGCCCACATGCGGTCGGCGAGCCGCCCGAACCGCTCCGGCTCGATGACGCGCAGGTGGTGCGCGACGCCGACCGAGATGGAATGCCCGCGCCGGCCCGCGGCCTCGTGCATGGCGCGGTACATGGCGGCGTGGGCGCGGAAGAGGTTCTGGTGGGCGCGCACCGCCTCGACGGGCGAGCTCCGCGCCGGCGGCCAGACGCCGAGCAGGTGGGCCTGCAGGGCGAGCATGTTGGGCTCGTTGATGGTGACCCAGAGCTGGCACAGGTCGCCGAGCGCCTCGACGGCGCGCTCGGCGAAGCGCGAGAGGAGCGAAGGCAGATCCTGCGAGAGCAGGCCGCCCCGCTGCGCGACCCAGCGCGGCAGGGTGACGTGATGGACGGTGACCATCGGGGTGATCCCGGCGTCCCGGTGCGCGCCGAGCACGTCCCGGTAGTGGTCCCACGTGGCCGGATCGAACTCGCCCGGCTCCCGCTCGACGCGGGCCCACTCGATGGAGAGCCGGTGCGCCCCCATACAGAGCCGCGCCTGGAGCGCGACGTCCTCGCGGAAGCGATGCAGCTGGTCGCACGCGTCGTCCGGCGTGTCGCCGCCGCGGACGCGCCCCGGCTCGCGCGCGAACGCGGCCCAGTCGCTCTGCGCGCAGTGCCCCTCGACCTGTGTGGCGGAGGCGGCAGTGCCGAACAGGAACCCGTCCGGGAAGCGCAGATCCTCACCCATGAGCGCGCATCCTACGCGAACTCGCGCCGGGCGGCTGCCTTCCGGAGCAGCCGTCCGATTGCTCCAGGGGCCGGGCGCCGGTACGCTCGGCCCGGTGTGCGCGGCGCGGTGCGTAGATGCGGGAGGCGCGCGGCGGCGAGCGCGCGCCCTCGCCGCCGCCTCGCTCGCCGCGGCGCTGCTGCACGGGGCCGCGCCGGCCCGGGCGGACGGGGTCGGCTGGGCGACGGCCCAGGCCGCCGAGATGACGCGCCAGGCCGAGGCCCGCGCCGCGGCCGGCGAGGCCGACGTGGCGCTGCAGCGGTACCTGGAGGCGGTCCGCTTCGACGCGACCTACGGCCCGGCGTACCTCGGGCTGGGCGCGCTGTACGAGCGGGCGGGCGATCCGCGCGAGGCGGAGCGCGCGTACACCGTGGGGCTGGACCACGTGAGCGGCTTCGTCGAGGGCCACCGCGCCCGGGCGGCGCTGCGGTCGCGCGAGGGGCGGCGCGAGGAGGCGATCGCCGACCTGGAAGCGGCGGCGGCGCTCCGCGGCGACGACGGCAGGCTGCTCCAGGAGCTCGCGGCCGCGTACGTGGCGGCGGGCGCGCTGCCGGCTGCGCTCGGCGTCGCGCGGCGGCTCTCGGCGCTCGCCGCGCGGAACGGCGATCGCGCCCTCGCGGCCACGGCGACGACGCAGGCGCGCGCGCTGTCGGTGCTGGTCGGCGAGGCCGATCCCGTGCGCGCCGGCGGCGCCGATCGCGGCCCGGTCCGGCGCGCGCTCGCGCGGCACGCCGCGGCGCCTGCGCGGGGGAGCGCGGCGGATCGGCGGCGCGAAGGGCGGTGATGCCACGACGCCGGCCCGGCGAGTACGACGAGCCCATCCACGCCGGGTATCTGCACGGTTATGCGCCGAGGATCCTCGACTTCGTGCGCACGTTCCTCACCGAGGGGCTGAAGGGCAATCCGCACCTCCACAGGGCCGTCCTCACCGGCATCCTCCGGGTGGCGCGCGAGAGCATCTTCTCCGGGCTCAACAACGTGGTCGCCTATTCGCTCCTCCGATCGGACTTCAACACCTGCTTCGGGTTCACGGAGGCCGAGGTGGAGGCGCTGCTCGAGAAGGCGGGGCGGCGCGGCCTGCTGGAGGTGATCCGCGCCTGGTACAACGGGTACGACTTCGGCGGCGCCGTCATCTACAACCCCTGGTCGATCCTCAGCTTCCTCGAAGGGCAAGACCAGGATCCGCTCCCGTTCTGGCTCGGCACGAGCTCCAACGATCTCATCCAGAAGGTGATCGAGGAGCACGCCGTGACGCTGCAGCCCGCGCTGGAGGTGCTGATGGAGGGAGGCGAGATCGAGCGCGTGCTCGAGGAGAACGTGGCCATCGGCGACCTCGCGCAGAACGAAGATGCGCTGTTCGGGCTGCTGGTCTTCTCGGGATACCTGCGCGCCGAGAAGCGCTCGCGCGGCCACGGGGAGCAGCCCGCGCACGCCCTGAAGATCCCGAACCGCGAGGTGCGGCTGCTCTACACGGGCACGTTCCGCCGCTGGGCGGAGGCGCGGCTCAGGCGGCAGGGCAGCAGCATGCAACGACTCCTCGCCGCGCTCCTCTCGGGCGACGCGGCGGGGTTCGAAGCGGAGCTCCAGGCTTTCGTGGCCGGCGTGCTCTCGTACCACGACGCGACGAGGGTCGATCCGGAGGCGGTCTATCACGGCTTCGTCGCCGGCCTGCTCGCGGCGCTCGAGCCGGGCCATCAGGTGCGCTCCAACCGCGAATCCGGGCAAGGGCGGCTCGACGTGATGATCCGGCCGGTGCAGCCGGGCCGGCCTGGCGTCGTGCTCGAGCTCAAGGTCGCCCGCGCGTCGCGGGTCAGCCTTGAGCAGGCGCTCGACGAGGCCGTGGCGCAGATCCGGGCGCGCGACTACGCCGCCGAGCTCCGCGCGAGCGGCGCCGCGCCCATCTTCGCGATGGCCGTCGCGTTCGACGGTAAGGTCGTCCGCGTCCGGTCCGGGGAGCCCGGATAACCGGGCTCCCCTGCGGCGGGCGGCCCCGGACGGGGCAGATTGTCACGATCGCCCCGCCGCCCGAGGAGCAGCGCGCCGCGGATGCGAGCAGCGCGCCGGAGCCGGATCTCCCGGCGATGTCCCGCTGGCACCTCGGTTGCTCCACCCTCCGCGCCGCGGTTGCACGCGCAGGCTGGCACGGGATCGGCACGGACACGCGGCGTCCAGGACCTCGGCCATCTCTGCAGAGCGCGGCGGCCTGCGCCTCTCGGCCGGCCGGCGCGCCGCCCCCCGAGGGAGAAAGCGAGAACCCATGAAGGCGGTAGTGTTTCACGGCGTCGGCGACATCCGGATGGACGACGTCAAGGAGCCGAAGATCAAGGAGCCGACCGACGCGATCCTCCGGATCACGGCGAGCGCCATCTGCGGGACCGATCTCCACTTCGTCCGCGGCACGATGCCGGGGATGGTGCCGGGCACGGTCCTCGGCCACGAGGCGGTCGGCGTCGTCGAGGAGCTCGGCGCCGACGTGCGGAACCTGAAGAAGGGCGATCGCGTCGTCGTGCCCTCGACGATCGCGTGCGGCTACTGCTCGTACTGTCGCGCCGCGTACTACGCGCAGTGCGACAACGCGAACCCGAACGGCAAGCACGCGGGCACGGCGTTCTTCGGCGGCCCCGCCATGTCGGGCCCGTTCGACGGGCTGCAGGCCGAGCTCGCGCGCATCCCCTTCGCGGGCGTCGGCCTCGTCAAGCTGCCGAACGGCGTCAGCGACGACCAGGCCATCCTGCTCTCCGACATCTTCCCGACGGCGTACTTCGGCGCCGAGCTCGCCGAGATCAAGCCCGGCGACACGGTCGCGATCTTCGGCTGCGGCCCCGTCGGCCTGTTCACGATCGCGAGCGCCAAGCTCATGGGCGCGGGGCGCATCCTCGCCGTCGATCGCGTGCCCGACCGGCTCGAGATGGCGCGCGAGCAGGGCGCCGAGACCATCGACTTCTCCGCCGAGGACCCGATCGAGGCCATCCTGCGCCTCACCGGCGGCATCGGCGTGGACCGGGCGATCGACGCCGTGGGCGTCGACGCCGAGCGCCCGCACGAAGGCCCCGCCCACAAGGAGGCGAAGCAGCAGGCCAAGGCGTTCGACCTCGAGGTCAAGCAGATCGCCCCCAACGCGCGGACCACGGGCGACGCCTTCCGCGCCGGCGACGGGCCGTCGCAGGTGCTGCAGTGGGCCGTCCGGTGCGTGGCCAAGGCGGGGACCATCGCGGTCATCGGCGTCTATCCGCAGACGTCGCGCACGTTCCCCATCGGAGAGGCCATGAACAAGAACCTCACCCTCCAGATGGGCAACTGCAATCACAGGAAGTACATCCCGAAGCTCGTGGACCTCGTGCAGACCGGCCAGGTGGATCCCACCACGATCCTCACCAAGAAAGCGCCCCTGGAGTCGGCTGTCGACGCCTACAAGGCCTTCGATCGGCGAGACGCCGGGTGGGTGAAGGTCGAGCTCCGCCCGTCGCGGGCGGGGGCGCCTGCCCACCTGGACCGCGCCGTCGCATAGCGCGGCGCCGCCTGCTCAAGGCGGCGCCGCGCCCACCCCCCTGAAAGCGGCGCTCAGCTCGGCAGAGCGCTCGGCTCGACGGTGCGCGGCGGCCCGGCGCGCGGCAGCTCGACGATGAACGTCGCCCCGGCGCCGGGCGCGCTCTGGACACGGATCGAGCCGCCGTGCGCCTCCGCGATCCTGCGGCTGATGTACAGCCCGAGCCCCAGCCCGCCGTAGTGCCGGTTGGACACGGCGCGCTCGAAGCGCTCGAAGATCCGCTCCTGGCGCGCCGGATCGACGCCGATCCCGTGATCCCTGACCGAGAGCCACGCTATCCCGGCCTCCTCGCCGAGGACGACCTCGATGGGCTTGCCCGCGCCGAACTTGATCGCATTGGCGAGGAGGTTCGTCACGATCTGATCGACGCGGGAGCGATCCCACCGGCCCACGATCCGGCCGCCGTCCCGGAGCGAGACCGAGCACCCGGCGCGCTCCAGATCGTGCCTGAACCGCGCGACCACGTCGCGGGCGACCTCCCCGAGGTCGACCTCGGCGACGCTGAGCCTCAGCCGAGCCGCGTCGATCTGCGAGACATCGAGGAGCTCGCTGTTCAGGCGGGTCAGGCGCGCTCCCTGCCGCAGCGCGCGGTCGACCTGCCTGCCCATGGCCTGCGGGTCCCAGATCCGACCCGACCGGATGGCCCGCTCCATCGCCTCGAGCGTGAGCGTGAGCGACGTCATCGGCGTGTTGAGCTCGTGCGTCGCCACGGTCAGGAACTCGTCCCGCATCCGGACGGCCTCCTGAGCAGCACGGTAGAGCCGCGAATTGTCGATCGCCATCGCCGCCCGGCGCGCCACTTCCTGCACGAGCTCGAGATCGGCGTCCCCGTAGCGGCGCCCCGGCACGGACGAGACGACGTTCAGCGCCCCGAGCGGTTGTCCCCGCGTCACGAGCGGCACGGTGATGGAGCTCTGTGTCCCGAGCTCGCGGAGGAGCCTCGCGTGCCCGTCGTCCTCGGCGTATCGCCGGAGGACCTCGTCCGAGATCTCGGGGAGCAGGAGCGGCTCACAGTCCCTGACGGCGCGGGCCGCCGGGTGGGGCGAATCCCGGCCAGGAGGGTATCGCCGTCGTAGCTCGGCGAGCAAAGGCTGCTTCGCAGGATCTCTGTGGGCCGAGGCCGCGAGTCGGGTCTCTCCACCATCGACGACATCGATGATGCACCAGTCGCAGAACGATCGCACGGACTGCCGCGCGAGCCGCGACAGCGTCTCCCCGTAATCGAGCGATCCGGAGAGGATCGCCCCGGCCTCGGCCAGGAAGGCCGCGCGCCGCTCGGCCGTCTCTGCGGCGGTCCGCGCGGACTGCTCCTTGGCGAGGAGCCGCGCGTTCTCCAGGGAGATCGCCGCCTGCGAGGCGAGGAGCGAGAGCGCGGTGAGCCGATCCCGCGTGAACGCGCCGGCGAGGAGGTTGTTCTCGAGGAAGAGCAGGCCCACCACCTCGGCCCGCCTCAGGATGGGCATGCAGAGGAGCGATTTGGGCCGACTCCGCGCGAAGTAGCCGTCGCCGGAGAATGTGCCCGCATCGGCGGCCGCGTCGTGCAGGATGACGCGCTCCCCGGTCCGCCACACGTAGTCGACGAGCGACGAGGGGAGGCGCTGCGAGGAATCCACCGGCGCCGACTCGAGGGTGCTCACCACCGCCCCTCCTTCCTTGAGCGCGGCCTCCGCTTCGATCGAGAGCCTGCCGTCCTGACTCAGGAGGATGCAGGCCCTCTGCGCGCCGCCCTGCTCGAGCACGACCTCGAGCAGCGTGCGCAGGAGCCTGTCGAGGATGATCTCGCCCGAGATGGCCTGCGAGGCCTTGGTCACCGAGAGCAGGTCGAACTGCTCGGGCCGAGCCGCGAAGGTGGCGGTGAACGGGGTGGGCCTCGGCTCGCGGAGGCGCGGATTCTCCCTGTCGATCTGCGCCACCTTGCCGTCAGCGCCCCAGCGGGCGTAGCAGGTCCGCGCGTCGCCGAGGGTTGTGTCGGCGAACCTGTCGAGCCCCCGCGCTCGGTAGAACCGAGACGCGACCTCGCAAGCGACCGCCTCGTTGTGGACGAAGCCGCCATCGTGGGCCGAGCGGATGGCTTCTTCGTAGAGGCGCTCGGCGTCGAGATACCGGCCTTCGATGCGCGCGATCTCGGCGGCGACCAGCGCCGCGCGGTTCCCGAAGTTCTCGGGACAGTTCGTCGCCCATACCTCGAGCTGCTTGTGGTGGGCGACGATGGCATCCAGGTGCCGGGGCCGCTCGTCGGCGGTCGCCGCGTCGTGGTGCGCTGCCCGCGCGAGCGCGCCGTAGAAATGGTACTCCGCCGCCTCGAAGAACGACGCCGACGACCCGAGGAGCGGCGCTGCCTTCGACGCCGCCTCGATGGCGGACGCGTGGTCGCCCGCGAAGAAGCGCCCTTGCAGCTTGCGGATCCAGTACCAGCAGGCGGCGACCGTCAGGGTGGGATCGCTCATGACGTGCTGCTCGAACCGGCCCTCGTCGAACTCCGCGTCGTTGAAGGTGGAGAAGTCCGGCGAGAGGCCCCGGAGTGTCCGGATGAGCCGGCGGTTTCCGGTGAAGAGGTCGACGATGAGATCGAACCTCGCCCTCCGCGCGAACTCGAGCTCTCTCTTGGCCTCGCGCTGCACTTCATCGAGCACATCGCCGTCCGAGAGCAGGAGCGAGACCAGGGAGCTGCCGGCATAGGCAACATACGCGAGATCGCCGGTCTCCTGCGCCGCGTCGCGGGCGCGTCGCATGAGCTCGACGCTGGCGCGCAGGTGCCTCGTCCAGGGCAGGACCATGAACGCGAAGGTCGAGTAGACGCGGGCCTTGAAGCGGAGCAGCCCGTGCTTCTCCACCAGATCGAAGCCCAGCTTGCCGAAGCGGTACGCCGCCTGGTAGTCGCCGAAGCGCGGGCCGAGGCACGTGCTGAGGTAGGCGTAGGCGCAGCACGAGGCGTCGCTGTTGCCCTGCGTGATGCTGAGGTTCACGGCGCGACCCAGGATGAGGGCGAGCAGGTTGGCATCGGTGAAGTGCGCTGGCGCTATGGTCGACGTGAGGACGTCCACGGTCGCCCGCGAGACCGGATCGGTCATCGGGGGCAGGTCGATGAGCTCCTCGATCGAGCGGCTCCCGAGCCGCTCCCATACCCCCTCGTATTCCCTCTGGACCTCCTCGTCCGTCGGGTGCGGCGACCACGAGACGCCGACGCGCCGGAGGTATTCAAGGCAGGCCCCGACGGCGCGGTCGCTCCAGGTGAGGGTCGTGAAGAGCTCGACGCGCGTGCGCGCGACGGAGGCCGCCTCGACGAGGTCCCGCGCGCGGCGCCAGAGCGAGGAGAGCCGCTCCTCCGCCGCCGGGGCGCCGGTGACGATCTCGCACTCGGCCAGGTGGAGCTCGATCGCGAAGGCGAGCTCGTACCGCGTGTCCCAGCTCTCCCCGCCCAGGAGCTCGGCGCCGACCGTGAGATAGCTCAGCGCCGAGGCGTAGGCCGTGGCTCTCCTGGCGCGCTCGCCCGCGACGAGGTTGAGCTCGGCCACACGCTCGCGCTCCTCTCGCGCCGTGATCAGCGCGGCGCCGCGGTTGAGCTGGCTCACGATCTCGAAGATCTTTTCCTCGAGCTCCTCGGGCGGCGTCCGCGACGAGAGCAGACGGCCGATCCCGAGGTGCATCGCCGCCCGCTCGCCCTCGGGGATGAGCGAATAGGCCGCCTCCTGGATGCGGTCATGGAGAAACCTGTACGTGCCATCCGTGCGGAGGACGAGCCCTGCGCGGACGGCCTCCCAGAGGACCGCGTGCAACGCCCCCTCCGAGCGGCCATGAACCATCGCCAGGGGCGCGATCTCGGCGGAGTTTCCCAGACAAGCGAGCTGCTTCAATGCGTCCTGGGTGCTGGCAGGGAGCCGCATGAGCTTCCCGACCATCAGGGCCACCACGTTGTCGGTGAAGCCCTTGGCACGGATCTTCGTGAGGTCCCACCGCCAGACCTCTGCGTAGACGTCGAACTCGATCAGGCGCTCCTCGTGGAGCGCCATGAAAAACTGGATCGCGAAGAAGGGATTGCCAGCCGTCTTCTCGTGGACGAGGTCCGAGAGCGGCGCGGCGTCCTCGCGGCGGCAGTGGAGCGTGTCGCTGACGAGCTCCCTGAGGTGCTCGCGAGAGAGCGGGCCGAGCACGATCTCCGAGACGCTCGCGCCCCCCTTCCGCATCTGATCGAGCGCCAGCATCAGCGGGTGGGAACGGGTCACCTCGTTGTCGCGGTACGCGCCGATGACGAGCAGACAGCGCGTCTCGGGATCCGTCATCAGATCCTCGAGGAGCCCGAGGCTCGCCGGATCGGCCCACTGGAGATCGTCGAGAAAGAGCGCGAGGGGGCGCGCCTTCCGGGTGAACACCCCGATGAAACGCCGGAACACGACGCGGAACCGGCTCTGCGCCTCGGCCAGCGGCAGCGCGGCGACCGGCGGTTGCCGCCCGATGACGAGCTCGACCTGCGGGATCACGTCCACGATGAGCTGTCCGTTGACCCCGAGGGCGGCGCGCAGCCGATCCCGGACGGCCGCGAGCCGCTCCTCGCTCTCGGCGAGGAGCTCGAGCACCAGCTCCCGGAAGGCCTGGACGATCGTCGAGTACGGGATATCGCGCTTCTGCTGGTCGAACTTCCCCGAGATGAAGAATCCCCGCTCGCGGACGATCGGCTTGTGCAGCTCGCTCACCAGCGCAGACTTGCCGATCCCGGAATAGCCCGAGACGAGGACGGTCTCGGGGGATCCCGTGCCGACCACGCGCTCGAAGGCGGAGAGCAGCGCGACGACCTCGTCCTCGCGACCATAGAGCTTCTGAGGGATCTGGAAGCGGCCCGAGACATCGTGCGCCGCCAGGGGGAACGGCTCGAGCTTGCCGGTGGCCCGGAGCTCGACCAGGCACCGCTCCAGGTCGTGCTGGAGGCTGCTGGCGGTCTGGTAGCGATCCTCCGCCATCTTGGCGAGGAGCTTCAGGACGATCGCGGAGAGGATCTCGGGCAGCTCCGGGACGTGCGCGGAGGGCGGATGCGGGGCGCGGGCGACATGGCAGTGCACCCACTCGGGTGGATCCCGCGCCTCGAAGGGCAGGCGCCCGGTGAGCATCTCGTAGAAGGTGACGCCAAGGGCGTAGAGATCGGCGCGGCTGTCGATCGCCCGGTTCATTCGCCCTGTCTGCTCCGGGGACAGGTACGGCAAGGAGCCCTCGATGAGCCGCGCAGGCCCCGCCGGCGCCTGCTCGCGGGAGAGGCAGGACGCCAGGCCGAAGTCGGTGAGCTTGACCTGGCCGGTGGCCGCGTTGACGAGGATGTTCTGCGGTTTGAGATCCTTGTGAAGGATGCCCCGCTCGTGGAGCGCCGCCACGCCGGCCACGATGCGGACCGCGAGGTCGAGGAACCGCTCGGTTTGCATCGGCGCGCCGATGAAGTGATCGAGCGACTCGCCGCCGAAATCCTCCATGACGAGCGCCGGCACCCCCTCGTACGTCTCGAGGGCCAGCGGCTTCACGATGGCCTCGTGGTTCAGCATCTTGCCGATCGCGTACTCGTTCTTCAGGTGCTCGACGTCCTGCGGGCGGCTGCGCCTCGGGTCGATGATCTTCAAGATCACCGAGCGGCCATCGGCGCTCCGGACCGCTCGGAGCAGGCGGGTCCTCAGGCCCTCGTGGAGGGTCTCGACGATCGTGTATGGCGAGGCGGTGCTCACCCCCATGGGGAAGGCACTCCGTGGAGCGCTGGCGCCCGGCGGCCTGGCGGCCCCTGGGGGCTGCCGTCAGCGCCGGAGCGCTCGAGTCCGCGCGCCTTGCCGAGACGACGTAACCACACGATCGGCGTGAGCGCATGGCGCCCGCCGGGGACCGCATTCTCTGTCACGGCCTCCCACGATCGTGTCACCTCAGCACCCCCTCGATCGATAGGTACCACGGGTCAGGCCCGGCAGTTCCGCGGTGCACGTCGCGGGCCCCGACGAGCAGGGAGCTCCATGCTCTCGTGAACGCCCGCCCGCATCCTTCGGCACCCGCATCCGCCGCCGCCTGCAGCTGGGCTACCCGCTCGACGCTGCGCGTCTCTCCATCTCCGTGCGCGGGGGCCCCGCACGCGGGAGCTCGACGATGAACGTCGCCCCGGCGCCGAGCGCGCTCTCGACGCGGATCGACCCGCCGTGCGCCTCCGCGATCCTGCGGCTGATGTACAGGCCGAGCCCCAGCCCGCCGTAGTGCCTGTCCGACACCGCGCGCTCGAACCGCTCGAAGATCTGCCCCTGGCGCGCCGGGTCGATCCCGATCCCGTGGTCCCGGACCGAGAGCCGCGCCGTCCCCGCCTCCTCGTCGACGGAGATCTCCACGGGCTTGCCCGCCCCGAACTTGATCGCGTTTGCGAGCAGGTTCGAGACGATCTGGTCCACGCGGGAACCATCCCAGAGGCCCACGATCCGGCCGCACTCCCGCAGCGAGACCGAGCACCCGGCGCGCGCCAGATCCAGATTGAATCGCGCGAGCACGTCGCGGACGACCGCCCCGAGGTCCACCTCCTCGACCTCGAGCGAGAGCCGATCCCCGTGGATCCGCGAGACGTCGAGCAGCTCCCTGTTCAGGCGGGTCAAGCGCGCCGCCTGCCGCAGCGCGCGGTCGACCTGCCGGCCCAAGGCCTGCGGGTCCCAGGAGCGGCCCGCTCGCAGCGCCCTATCCACGGACTCGAGCGTCAGCGTGAGCGACGTCAACGGCGTGTTGAGCTCGTGCGTCGCCACGGTCAGGAACTCGTCCCGCGCACGGATGGCCTCCTGGGCAGTGTGGTAGAGCCGCGCATTGTCGATCGCGATGGCGGCCCGGCGCGCCACTTCCTGGATGAGCTCGAGGTCGGCGCCCCCGTAGCGGCGCCCCGGCGCGGACGAGGCGACGCTCAGCACCCCGATCGCCTGTCCCCGCGCCACGAGCGGTACGGTGATGAAGCTGTGGGTCCCGAGCTCGCGAATGAGCCTCGCCTTCCCGTCGTCCTCGCAGTAGTCCCGGAGGACTGCCTCGGAGACTTCGGGGACCAGGAGTGGCTCGCCGCTCCGCAGGACCCTGGCCGCCGGGCGGGGCGAATCCCGGCGAGGAGGATATCGCCGCTCTAGCTCCTCGAACAACGACTCCTTCGCAGGGTCTCTGTGTGCCCATGAGATCCGCCGGATCTCTCCGTCTTCCACCAGGTCGATTATGCACCAGTCGCAGAGCGATCGCACCGATAGCCGTGCGAGGCGCGAGAGCGTCTCGGCGTAATCGAGCGACCCGGCGAGGATCTCCCCGGCCTCGGCCAGGAAGGCCGCGCGCCGCTCCGACGCCTCGGCCGCGGTCCGCGCGGCCTGCTCCGTGGAGAGCAGCCGCGCGTTCTCCAGGGAGATCGCTGCTTGCGTGGCGAGGAGCGAGAGGGCGGTGAGCCGATCCTGCGTGAACGCGCCGGCGAGGAGGTTGTTCTCGAGATAGAGCAGACCCACCACCTCGGCCTGCCTCAGGATGGGCACGCAGAGGAGCGACTTGGGCCTAACCTGCGTGAAGTACTCGTCGCCGGAGAACTTGCCCGCGTCGGCGGCGGCGTCGCTCAGGATGACGCGCTCCTTCGTCCGCTGCACATAGCGGACGAGCGACATGGGGACGCGCCGCGAGAGCTCCTCCGCCTTCGGCGGGAGGAGGGTCGTCGCCGCCCCTTTCTCTTCGAGGGTGGCCTCCGCTTCGATGGAGAGGCGCTCGTCCTGGCACAGGAGGAGGCAAGCCCTCTGTGCGCCGCCCTGCTCGAGGACGACCGTGAGCAGCGTGCGGAGCAGCTTGTCGAGGACGATCTCGCTCGACAGGCTCTGCGATGCCTTGGTCACCGAGAGCAGGTCGAGCTGCTCGGACCGCGCCGCGAAGGTGGCGGCCTGGGCGAGCGGCCTCGTATCCCAGAGATGCGGATTCTGCTGGTCGATCTGCTGGACCTTGCCGTCCGCCCCCCAGCGGGCGTAACAGGCGCGCGCCTCGCGGAGGTACGTGGCGGCGATCAGGTCGAACCCTCGCGCCCGGTAAAACCTCGACGCGATCTCGTAGGCGAGCGCCTCGTTGTGGACGAAGCCGCTGTCGCGCGCGGCGCGGATCGCCTGCTCGTACAGCTGCGCCGCCTTCTCCCATTCGCTGTCGACGCGCGCGACCTCGGCGCCGACCAGCGCCGCGCGATGGAGGAAGTTCTCGGGGCAGCTCGAAGCCCAGACCTTGAGCTGCTCGTGGTGCGCGAGGAGCTCCATGACATCCTGGGGCCGCTCGCCGGCAAATGGAGGTGCCGCGTCGTGGCGCGCTGCCCGCGCGAGCGCGCTGAAAAAGTGGTGCTCGGCGACCTCGGGGAACGACGGCGACGTCCAGAGGAGCCGCTGCGCCTTCGCGGTGGCCTCGAGGGCAGAGGCGTAGTCACCTGCGTAAAAACGCGCTCGCAGCTTGCAGATCCAGTACCAGCACGCGGCGATCGAGAGGCGCGGATCGCCCTCGAGGTGCCGCTCGAACCGGCCCTCGTCGAAGTGGTCATCGTTGAAGGAGGCGAAATCCGGCAAGAGCCCCCGGAGCGTCCGGATGAGCCTGAGCTTTCCGGTGATGGAGTCGACAATGAGGCCGAACTTGGCCTTCCGCGTGAACTCGAGCGCGCGCTCGGCCTCTCGCTGCACCTCGCCGAGCAAATCTCCTTCGATGAGGAGGAGACTGATCAAGGCGTCGCACAGATAGGACGAATACGTGAGATCGCCGGCCTCCTGCGCCGCGTGAAAGGCGCGCCGCAATGGATCGAGGCTGGTGCGCACGTGCCTCGTCCAGGGGTTGACGGCGTACCAGAAGGCCAGATAGACGCGGGCCTTGAAGCGGAGCATCGCGCGCTTCTCCACCAGGTCGAGGCCGAGCCTGCCGAAGCGGAACCCCGCCCGGTAGTCGCCGAAGCGTGGCCCGAGGAGCGAGCCGAGCCGGACGTACGCGAGGCACGATGCGTCGCTGTTGCCATGCTCGAGGCTGAGGTTCACCATGCGAGCGACCACGAGGATCAGCAGGTTCTGGTCGGAGAAGCAGGCCGGCCCCTCGCACCACGAGAGGACGTCGATGGTCGTGCGGCAGTCCGGATCGGTCATCGGGGGCAAGTCGAAGAGCTCCTCGATCGGGCGGCCCTCGAGCTTTTTCAAAATCCGCTCGTACTCCTGCCGGACCTCCGCGTCCGACGGGTGCGGCGACCACTCGACGCCGACGCGCCGGAGGTATTCGAGGCATGCCTCCACGCTGCGGTCGATCTGATCCAGGGTCGTGTAAACGGCCATGCGCGCGCACGTGACGGCGCCGAAGTCGACGAGGTTCCGGGCGCGGCGCGAGAGCACAGAGAGCCGCTCCTCCGCCGCCGAGAGCTCGCCGGTCAGGAACTCACACTCGGCCCGGTGGAGCTCGAGCGCGAAGATGAGCTCGTAGCGGAGGGACCAGCCGTCCTCGGCCAGGAGCGCCGCGCCAGCGGTGAGGTACGCCAGCGCCGACGCATAGGCGGTCGACGCCTTGGCGCGCTTGCCCGCGACGAGGTTGAGCTCGGCGACCCGTTCTCGCTCCTCCCACGACGTGATGAGCCCGACGCCGCGGTTGAGCTGGTTCACGACCTCGAAGATCTTCTCCTCGAGGTCCTCCGGCGCCGTGCGCGACGCGAGAAGCCTGCCTAACTCGAGGTGCATCGCCGCCCGCTCGTCTTCGGGGATGAGCGAATAGGCGGCGTCCTGGACCCAGTCGTGGAGGAACTTGTACGTGTCGTCCAGGCGCAGGACCAGCCCCGCGCG
Source organism: Sorangium sp. So ce1504 (assembly GCF_051521635.1). Taxonomy (NCBI): domain Bacteria; kingdom Pseudomonadati; phylum Myxococcota; order Polyangiales; family Polyangiaceae; genus Sorangium; species Sorangium sp. So ce1504. The sequence continues at coordinate 6,157,156 of NZ_CP150365.1, forward strand.
GACGGCCTCCCAGAGCTGCGCGTGCATGTCCTCCTCCGAGCCGCCATGAACCAGCGCCAGCAGGGCGACGTCTGCGGTGTTTCCCAGGCAGGCGAGCTGCGTCAGCGCTCCCTGGGCGCCCTCCGGCAGCCGCGCGAGCTTGCCGACCATCAGGGCCGCCACGTTGTCGGTGAAGCCCTTTTCGCGGATCCTCGCAACGTCCCACCGGAAGGCCTCGGCCCGCTCGTCGAATTCGATCAGCCGCTCTTCGTGCAGCGCCGTGAGGAACTGGATCGCGAAGAAGGGGTTGCCGGCCGTCTTCTCGTGGACCAGGTTCGACAGCGGCGCGGCGTCTTCGCGGGAGCAGTGGAGCGCGTCGCTGACGAGCGCGGCGAGGTGCTCTCGGGAGAGCGGGCCGAGCACGATGTCCGAGATGCGCGCGCCCTCCTTCCGCAGCTGGTCGAGCGCCAGCGTGAGCGGGTGCGAGGGAGGCACCTCGTTGTCGCGGTACGCGCCGATGACGAGCAGATGGCGCGTCTCGGGGTGCGTCACCAGATCATGAAGGAGGCCGAGGCTCGCCGAATCGGGCCACTGGAGGTCGTCGAGAAAGAGCGCGAGGGGGTGCTCCTTCCGGGCGAACACCCCGATGAAGCGCCGGAAGACGACGCGGAACCGGTTCTGCGCCTCGGTCAACGGGAGCTCTGGAACCGGCGGTTGCCGGCCGATGACGAGCTCGACCTGGGGGATGACCTCCACCATGAGCTGTCCGTTGATCCCGAGGGCGTCGAGCAGCCGCTGCCTCCAGGCCGCCATCTGGTCCTCGTTCTCGGCGAGGATCTCGAGCACGGCCTCCCGGAAGGCCTGGACGAGCGTCGAGTATGGGATATCGCGCTTGTATGGATCGAACTTGCCCGAAAGGAAGAGGGCTCGCTCCCGGATGACCGGCCTGTAGAGCTCGTAGACCAGCGCCGACTTGCCGATGCCGGAATAGCCGGAGACCAGGACGAGCTCGGGGGATCCCGTGCCCACCACGCGCTCGAACGCGCGCAGCAGCGCAGCGACGTCGTGGTCGCGATTGTAGAGCTTCTGAGGGATCTGCAAGCGGCTGGAGACATCGCGCTCGGCCAGGGGAAAGGGCTCGATGCCGCCGGTGGCTCGCCACTGCGAAAGGCACCGATCGAGGTCGTGCTTGAGGCCGCGGGCGGTCTGGTAACGATCCTCCGCCATCTTGGCCAGGAGCTTCAGGACGAGCGCCGAGACGACCTCGGGCAGCTGCGGGACGAGCGTGGAGAGCGGCGGCGGGGCGCGGGCGACGTGGCAGTGCACCCACTCGAGCGGGTCGCGCGCCTCGAACGGCAGGCGCCCGGTGAGCATCTCGTAGAACGTGACGCCGAGAGCATAGAGGTCGGTGCGGCTGTCGATCGCCCGGTTCATCCGCCCCGTCTGCTCCGGAGACAGGTACGGCAAGGAGCCCTCGATGAGCCGGGGAGGCCCTGCCGGCGGCTGCTCGCGGGGGAGGCGGGACGCGAGGCCGAGGTCGGTGAGCTTGACCTGGCCGGTGGCTGCGTTGACGAGGATGTTCTGGGGCTTGAGATCCTTGTGGATGATGTCCCGCTGGTGGAGCTCCGCCACGGCGGCCACGATACGAACCGCGAGGTCGAGGAACCGCTCGACCTCCACGGGCACATCCATGAAGTGGTCGAGGAACGCGCCGCCGAAATCCTCAAGGACGAGCGCCGGCAGCCCGTCGTACATCTCGAGGGCGAGCGGCGCCACGATGGCCTCGTGGTTCAGCATCGTGCCAATCGCGTACTCGTGCTTCAGGCGCTCGATGTCCTTCGGGCGGCTGCGCCGCGGGTCGAGGACCTTCAAGATCACCGAGCGGCCATCGGCGTTCCGGACCGCACGAAGCAGGCTGGTCCTTTGGCCCTCGTGGAGGGTCTCGGTGACCGTGTAGGGGGAGGCAGTCTTCATGGGGAAGACACACCGTGAAGCGCCGGCGTCCGGCGGCTTGGCGGGACATGGCGGCTGTCGTCGACGCCGGAGCGGTCGAGTCCGCGCACCTCTCCGACACGGCCCAACCATACGACCGGACTGAGCGCCTGGCTCCCGCCCGGCAGCACGCTTCCAGCCAAGTTCTCCCTCAGTCGTACCTCCATCTCTATCGGACTATAGTATGAAGGATGCCCGGCCAACGCGAGCGCCTGGGCGGCGGCGCTCAGCCCGACAGGGAGCTCGGCTCGAACGCGCGCGGGGGCCCCGCACGCGGGAGCTCGACGATGAACGTCGCCCCGGCGCCGAGCGCGCTCTCGACACGGATCGAGCCGCCGTGCGCCTCCGCGATCCTGCGGCTGAGGTACAGGCCTACATCTTCGGCAAGGATGCCTCTGAAGGCCGCCACGTCGGTCGCCTCCAGCTCGATGCCACGTTCTGAAGTCTGAAGGGGAAGGACGGTCCCGGAGAGCGCGCTCTCCGGGGCCGGGGCGCTCGGCGCGGCGCGCTGACGACGACCTGCGCGCTGGCCTGCGGGCGCCCAGGCCGGCCAGGCCAGGCCGGCCAAACCAGGCCAGGAGCGTGCACCGGGCGTTGGAGAGCGCGAAAATCCGAGGTGCCGTGCGCGGCTCCGTTCTTGCCAGGACGTTCCTCCCCGGCGCAGTCGACTGCGCCGTTTCAGGGAAGGAGTTCACCATGGCTCGTTCATTCACCTCCCAGGATCTCGTCGCTCTCCCGCGCCTCAACGCCGCCGAGTCGGTCGTGCTTGCCACGGAGCTCATCACGGTGGCTGACGCCAGGGAGCGGCAGCTCAAGCCGAAGAAGCTCCCGGAGGCGATCGGTCGATCGAAAGGACGCCTCGCCGCGGCGGTCGCCACGCTCGAGACGCTCACCCGGCCGCAAGGGGGCGATCCGGTGGAGACGAAGACCAAGCCGAAGGCCGATCGCATCCTCGACAACGCGTGGAGCGCGACGTTCGACTGGCTCGGAGGCTGGTGCAAGCTCCCGCCGGAGCAGAACCCGAGCATCGACGACGCGAAGGAGCTTTTCAAGATCCTCTATCCGGACGGCCTCTCCTTCACCCGGCTCCCGTACAAGCTCGAATGGAAGGAGTCGAAGGCGCGCCTCGACGCGATCCGCGGCGCGCGGCACGACAGGACGTTCAAGAAGCTCGGCGGCGAGGGCTTCCTGGCCCACCTGGAGGAGGCGCACGAGGCTTACGGCAGGGCGCTGCACATCACCACGCCGAAGCCCGAGAGCGCTCCGACGGGCGACGTGCGCGCCGCGTTTCTGGCGACGCTCGCAGCCCTTCGCGACTATGCGACCCGGGTCGCCGCGCACGCGGACCCGGACGTGCCCGGCAGCGAGGAGGTCAGCGCGGCGCTGCTCGCGCCGCTCGCGGCGTGGGAGTCGCGGCCGGTTGGATCGAGCGGCGAGGCCAGCGACGCCGCCGAGGCGCCCGCCGCGCCGCCGGTGGAGGCGGAAGAGGAGCCGCTGGCCGATCCGGCGTGAGCCGAGCGCGCATCCGCGCGGCGGCTCGCTTTCTCTCCAAGAGCTGAGCCGACGGCGCCCCCGAGGTGGACCGGCCCTCGGCGCTCCGCGCCTTTCAGCGGGGGTTTCGGCGCGGTCGCCGCGGGCTCCCGAGCTCCATGACGAGGCCCATCCCCCAGAGGCTTTCTCCAGAGCAGCGATGGGCTCTTCGACGGACAACCCGCAAGGCCGTGGCCGAACCTGAGAGGCTACGACTCGGACCCATGGCGTGTTCTCGTGGATGCCGTCGAGGACGCGCCCGAAGGCGAGAGCGAGCTCGCGACCGCCGAGGCGGCAGCGCGCGAATTCTGGGACTCGCTCTACCGGGAGGCCCCGCCGTGGGACAGCGACCCAGCGAAGATGCACTGGCTCGCGGCGGTCCGCGCAGCGCGACGAAAGGGGCTGTCCGGTGATGTTCCGCCGGACAAGTGGTCATAGCTCGCTGGACAGGCCCTGCGCCGTGGCCATCGTGATTCTGCTCGCGTCCAAAAGCGCCGCCTGAACGGGCTTCGTGGCCGCACCTTCGGAGCAGCCCGGCCCGCGGCGCCCGTCGCGCCGCCCATCGAGGCGCCGCCGGAAGCGGACGAGCAGATCCCGGCCGATCCGATGCGAGAGGCGCCTGCGGTTGTGATGCGGTTCACGTTCTCGAAAATAGTCGAGCGTTCTTCATGAGATACGTCTCCGCCGACCACAACGCGTTGTGGTCGCGGGCGAGCGCGGTCGCGGAGGGACCAGGGCGCGTTGTGGTCGCGGGCGAGCGCGCTCGCGAGGGGACCAGGGCGCGTTGTGGTCGCGGGCGAGCGCGCTCGCGAGGGGACCAGGGCGCGTTGTGGTCGCGGGCGAGCGCGCTCGCGAGGGGCCAGGACGATTTGTAGTCGCGGGCGAGCGCGCTCGCAGGGGGACCAGGACGCGTTGGCCGGCGGAGGCGAACAACACCCGCGGAGACGAGGGGTTGCGTTCGCAGGGAGGTCGGCGCGCCGTGACGTCCGTCGTCGCTGTCGCGCTCTGCGCATGGATGGCGAGCATGCTGAGCGCATGCGGTGCTTACTCCGACTCTTGCTGGGAAGCGCTGGCGTGCGCCCCGGATCCGGAGCCTCCGCCCGACCCGTGCGAGGGAGAGCCCGGCAGCGCGCCGGCCCTGGATGAATGTGGGGTGTTCGTCAGCGCGTCGTCAGGCGACGACGGGAGTCCTGGCACGAAGGACGCGCCGGTGAAGACCTTGCAACGCGCGATCGGGCTCGCCGCGGGCGGACGACGCGACGGCGAGGCGCCGACCCGGCGCGTGTACGCGTGCAGCGGGTCGTTCGAGGAGGCGATCTCGCTGCCCTCGGGCGTCGACCTCTGGGGCGGCCGTCGCTGCGAGGACGGCGACTGGTCGTTCGGGGGCTCCGCGCACCGGACCACCATCGCGCCGGGGCCGGTGGGGATCCCGGTGCGGGTCGTCGAGGGAGGCGGCGCGACGTCGATGATCTTCGGCGTGCGCGCCGTGGCGGCGGACGCCTCGACGAGCGATGGGAAGTCGTCGATCGCGATGCTCCTGGAGTCTGGGGCGAGGGCGATCGTGCGATCGTGCGAGATCGTCGCGGGCAACGGCAAGGACGGGGAGCCGGGAGAGGACGCGTCGATCGAGCGCGCGACGGACGGCGTGGAGGGGAACGACGGCGCGTCCGCCTGCACGGCGGACGTCGTGAGGGGCGCCCTGCCGGCCGTGACCGCGTGCGGCGATGGCATCGAGTCCACCGGCGGATCCGGGGGCGACGGCGGCATCGACGGCGGGCGCGGCGGCGCTCCAGGGCAGCCCGAGCCGGTGGAGACTCCGGAGGGCAAGGGCCGCGCAGGGCTCGGCGCGAGCAGCGAGCCGTGCACCGAGGGGAACGACGGCGAGAAGGGCGCGGACGGTGGGCGCGCGGGTGGTGCGGCCGGCGCAGGCTACCTCTCGGCAATGTATGGCTGGATCGGCGTCCGGGGTGAGGACGGCAAGAAAGGCGGCGTCGGCCAAGGAGGGGGCGGCGGTGGCGGCAGCAAGGCGCGAGGGCACATGGTCGAGTGTCGAGCGGGCAGCCCCCAGGGCGGCGCCGCCGGCGGCTCTGGAGGGAGCGGCGGTTGCGGTGGTCTGGGCGGCAAGGGGGGCGGCTATGGCGGCTCGAGCATCGGCGTCGTCGCGCTGTACGGCAGCGCGGTGACGCTCGAGGCGACGGAGGTCTTCACGGGCAACGGCGGCAACGGCGGGGTCGGCGGAACAGGCCAACCTGGCGGCGCGGGTGCACCCGGTGGCAACGGTGGAAAGCGCCCTCCGGGGGACAGTGAGATGTGGCCCGCGTGCGACGGGGGAGACGGAGGCCGCGGCGGTCGCGGGGGCGACGCCGGGGGCGGCATCGGCGGTTCCTCCTACGGCGTGGCGTCCGCCAGCGCCTCGGTGACCTTCGGGTCGGGGGCCACCCTGCACCTGGGAAACGGTGGCGAGGGGGGGCTCGCAGGCAATGCGGCTCCCGGCGACCCAGTGGGCCAGGGCGAGACTGGCGATTCGATGGCCTACCGTCAGTTCGATGTGCCGGACCCGGAACCACCGCGCTGAAGGGCCCTGCGCGCGGCACACGGAACGAGGGAGAACCATGAGCATGCCCCGAGCGACCTATCTGTCTCTCGTCTTCCCGCTCCTCGTGGCCGGGTGCGGCACCGCACCCGTCGCAGTCGACCCTGGCGGAGCCTCGTGCGACGGCACCTCGTCGTGCCACGATGAGGCGCCGCCGGAGTCGTTCTGCCTCGAGCGTCTCGCCGCCGACGTGCTTGAGGACGGGTGCGGCGTGTTCGTGGCCAACTTCGTCTTCGGCGGCGGCGATGACGCGAACCCCGGCACGCGGGAGAAGCCGGTGCGCACGCTCCAGCGCGGCATCGAGCTAGCTCGCACGGGGCGAGGGCGCGTGTTCTCGTGCCACGACGGCTTCTACGGTCCCCTCACCTTGCCCTCGGGCGTGGATCTCATCGGGGGGTACAATTGCTTGGATTGGACGCGCCAGCGCGATTCGCACACCATCGTTCAGCACGACGAGATCCGCGAGCGCGATGAGTTTCTCCTCACCGTCGAACCGGCGAGCGCGGGGGACACAGGCGCAGCGGACGGGATCTCGACGATCGTCGACGTGGACTTCTTTGCGAACAGCCCCATCGCGATCCTGGCTCGATCCAACACCGCGGTGGAGATCACCCGGAGCACGATTCGCGCCTACTACGGATTCGGGGCCGCGATGGCGAGGAGCGGTCGGGGCTGAACCGCGCCCCTGGCGGCGCGCACGGGAAGTATGGCGGCGACGCGTGCTCGGCGGAGACCGTGGCCGGCGGGCCTGCCGTGATGAACCCTTGTGACGGCGGGATCCCGAGCGCCGGCGGCAAGGGCGGGGACGGGCTGCCCGGCGGCGCCGAGGACGGAGCCGACGGCGCGCCCGATCCGATGTGGGGTCCCCCGGGCTACGGAAGCGGAGGAGACGGGGACCCGCCGGGCACCGGCTGCGCGGACGGGAGAGTCGGCCTCTCCGGCCTGCAAGGCGCCGCCGGTGCCGCGGGCGAAGGCATCGGGCGCATCAGCGAGACAGGGTGGGAAGGCGACAAGGCCGGCGACGGCGACCGGGGCATGCCGGGCCAGGGCGGCGGCGGGGGCGGCGGCCGCCGGGGCGGGCTCAGCGTGTGCGGCGCAGCGTCGAAGGGCGGCGCGGGGGGCGGCTCGGGCGGGGCCGGCGGCTGCGGCGGTCGAGGCGGCCGAGGGGGCGAAAACGGCCATCCGAGCATCGGCATCGTCGCGCTCCATGCCCGGGTGACCGTGCGCGACAGCGAGATCGAGACGCTCCAGGCCGGCACGGGCGGCGACGGAGGGCCGCCCGAGAAGGGCGGCAGACCCGGCCGAGGCGCGCCGGGCGGCGCGCTGGGGGATGGCACGTACGGCTGTAACGGGGGCAACGGCGGCGACGGGGGCCCCGGCGGCTACGGCGGCCCCGGGCGCGGCGCCGACTCGATCGGCATCGCCTACCTCGATGAGGACCAGCTCACGGTGGAGGGCGTCGCCTTCACGCTGGGACCGCCGGGCGAGGGCGGCATCAGCTGGGACCAGGAGGGGAACATGATCACGGGAGAGGACGGCGTGGCCGTCAAGACGCTTCGGTTTCCCGAATAGGCGGACTGAACAGGCGGAGTCGACTCGAGGCGCTCCCCTCCGCGAGCTCTCCGGCAGCCAATCGCCCCCGCCGTCGCGGCGGGCGAGCTCCCGCTTGTCCTCCGCGCCGCCTCGGCATTAGCCTCCTCACGCGATGCCGCTCGCCCGCCCCGCTCAGCTCGGCAGAGCGCTCGGATCGACCGAGCGCGGCGGCCCAGCGCGCGGCAGTTCGACGATGAACGTGGCGCCGGCGCCGGGCGCGCTCTCGACGCGGATCGAGCCGCCGTGCGCCTCCGCGATCCTGCGGCTGATGTACAGCCCGAGCCCCAGCCCGCCGTAGTGCCGGTTGGACACCGCGCGCTCGAAGCGCTCGAAGATCCACTCCTGGCGCTCCGGATCGATGCCGATCCCGTGATCCCTGACCGAGAGCCGCGCCATCCCGGCCTCCTCGCCAAGCACGACCTCGATGGGCTTGCCCGCGCCGAACTTGATCGCATTGGCGAGAAGGTTCGTCACGATCTGATCGACGCGAGAGCGATCCCAGAGGCCCACGATCCGGGCGCCGTCCCGGAGCGAGACCGAGCACCCGGCGCGCTCCAGATCGTGCCTGAATCGCGCGAGCACGTCGCGGGCGACCTCCCTGAGGTCGACCTCCGCGACGCTGAGCCTCAGCCGAGCCGCGTCGATCTGCGAGACATCGAGGAGCTCGCTGTTCAGGCGGGTCAGGCGCGCTCCCTGCCGCAGCGCGCGGTCGACCTGCCTACCCATGGCCTGCGGGTCCCAGATCCGACCCGACCGGATGGCCCGATCCATCGCCTCGAGCGTGAGCGTGAGCGACGTCATCGGCGTGTTGAGCTCGTGCGTCGCCACGGTCAGGAACTCGTCCCGCATCCGGACGGCCTCCTGAGCAGCACGGTAGAGCCGCGAATTGTCGATCGCCATCGCCGCCCGGCGCGCCACTTCCTGCACGAACTCGAGATCGGCGTCCTCGTAGCGGCGCCCCGGCACGGACGAGACGACGTTCAGCGCCCCGAGCGGTTGTCCCCGCGCCACGAGCGGCACGGTGATGGAGCTCTGTGCGCCGAGCTCGCGGAGGAGCCTCGCGTGCCCGTCGTCCTCGGCGTATCCCCGGAGGACTTCGTCGGAGATCTCGGGGAGCAGGAGCGGCTCACGGTCCCTGAGGACGCCGGCCGCCGGGTGGGGCGAATCCCGGCCAGGAGGGTATCGCCGCCGTAACTCCGCGAGCAAAGGCTCCTTCGCGGGATCTCTGTGGGCCCAGGCCGCGGGCCGGGTCTCTCCACCATCGACGACGTCGATGATGCACCAGTCGCAGAACGATCGCACCGACAGCCGCGCGAGCCGCGACAGCGTCTCGCTGCAATCGAGCGATCCAGAGAGTATCTCCCCCGCCTCGGCCAGGCATGCCGCGCGCCGCACGGCCGTCTCTGCCGCGGTCCGCGCGGACTGCTCCTTCGCGAGGAGCCGCGCGTTCTCCAGGGAGATCGCCGCCTGCGAGGCGAGGAGCGAGAGGGCGGTGAGCCGGTCCTGCGTGAACGCGCCGGCGAGGAGGTTGTTCTCGAGGAAGAGCAGGCCCACCGCCTCGGCCCGCCTCAGGATGGGCACGCAGAGGAGCGATTTGGGCCGATTCTGCGCGAAGTAGCCGTCGCCGGAGAATGTGCCCGCATCGGCGGCCGCGTCGTGCAGGATGACGCGCTCCTTGGTCCGCCACACGTAGTCGACGAGCGACGAGGGGAGGCGCTGCGAGGAATCCACCGGCCCCGACTCGAGGGTGCTCACAACCGCCCCTCCTTCCTTGAGCGCGGCCTCCGCCTCGATCGAGAGCTTGCCGTCCTGACTCAGGAGGATGCAGGCCCTCTGCGCGCCGCCCTGCTCGAGCACGACCTCGAGCAGCGTGCGCAGGAGCTTGTCGAGGATGATCTCGCCCGAGATGGCCTGCGAGGCCTTGGTCACCGAGAGCAGGTCGAGCTGCTCGGGCCGAGCCGCGAACGTGGCGGTGAACGGGGTGGGCCTCGGCTCGCGGAAGCGCGGATTCTCCCTGTCGATCTGCGCCACCTTGCCGCGGGCGCCCCAGCGGGCGTAGCAGGTCCGCGCGTCGCCGAGGGTTGTGTCGGCGAACCTGTCGAACCCCTGTGCTCGGTAGAACCGAGACGCGACCTCGCAAGCGACCGCCTCGTTGTGGACGAAGCCGCCATCGTGGGCCGAGCGGATGGCTTCTTCGTAGAGGCGCTCGGCGTCGAGATACCGACCCTCGATGCGCGCGATCTCGGCGGCGACCAGCGCCGCGCGGTTCCCGAAGTTCTCGGGACAGTTCGTCGCCCAGTTCGCGAGCCGCTCGTGGTGGGCGACGACGGCATCGAGGTGCCGGGGCCGCTCGTCGGCGGTCGCCGCGTCGTGGTGTGCTGCCCGCGCGAGCGCGCTATAGAAATGGTACTCCGCCGCCTCGAAGAACGCCGCTGACGACGGGAGGAGCTGCTCTGCCTTCGACGCCGCCTCGATGGCGGAGGCGTGGTCGCCCGCATAGAAGCGCGCTTGCAGCTTGCGGATCCAGTACCAGCAGGCGGCGACCGTCAGGGTGGGATCGCTCATGACGTGCTGCTCGAACCGGCCCTCGTCGAACTCCGCGTCGTTGAAGGAGGAGAAGTCCGGCGAGAGGCCCCGGAGCGCCCGGATGAGCCGGCGGTTGCCGGTGTAGAGGTCGACGATGAGATCGAACCTCGCCCGCCGCGCGAACTCGAGCTCTCTCTCGGCTTCGCGCTGCACTTCATCGAGCACATCGCCGCCCGAGAGCAGGAGCGAGACCAGGGAGCTGCCGGTATAGGCAACATACGCGAGATCGCCGGTCTCCTGCGCCACGTCGCGGGCGCGTCGCATGAGCTCGACGCTGGCGCGCAGGTGCCTCGTCCAGGGCAGGACCATGAACGCGAAGGTCGCGTAGACGCGGGCCTTGAAGCGGAGCAGCCCGTGCTTCTCCACCAGATCGAAGCCCAGCTTGCCAAAGCGGTACGCCGCCTGGTAGTCGCCGAAGCGAGGGCCGAGGCACGTGCTGAGGTAGACATAGGCGAAGCACGAGGCGTCGCTGTTCCCATGCGCGATGCTGAGGTTCACGGCGCGACCCAGGATGAGGGCGAGCAGATTGGCATCGGTGAAGAGCGCTGGCGCTATGGTCGACGTGAGGACGTCCATGATCGCCCGCGAGACCGGATCGGTCATCGGGGGCAGGTCGATGAGCTCCTCGATCGAGCGGCTCTCGAGCCGCTCCCATAGCCGCTCGAACTCCCGCTGGACCTCCTCGTCCGTCGGGTGCGGCGACCACGCGACGCCGACGCGCAGGAGGTATTCAAGGCACGCCCCGACAGCGCGGTCACTCCAGGTGAGGGTCGTGAAGAGCTCGACGCGCGCGCGGGCGACGGCGGCCGCCTCGACGAGGTCCCGCGCGCGGCGCCAGAGCATGGAGAGCCGCTCCTCCGCCGCCGGGGCGCCGGTGACAATCTCGCACTCGGCCAGGTGGAGCTCGATCGCGAAGGCGAGCTCGTACCGCGTGTCCCAGCTCTCACCTCCCAGGAGCTCGGCGCCGACCGCGAGATAGTTCAGCGCCGAGCCGTAGGCCGTGGCTCTCTTGGCGCGCTCGCCGGCGACGAGGTTGAGCTCGGCCACACGCTCGCGCTCCTCCCGCGCCGTGATCAGCGCCGCGCCGCGGTTGAGCTGGTTCACGATCTCGAAGATCTTCTCCTCGAGCTCCTCGGGCGGCGTCCGCGAGGAGAGCAGACGGCCGATCCCGAGGTGCATCGCCGCCCGCTCGTCCTCGGGGATGAGCGAATAGGCCGCCTCCTGGACGCGGTCGTGCAGAAACCTGTACGCGCCGTCCGTGCGGAGGACGAGCCCTGCGCGGACGGCCTCCCAGAGAGCCGCGTGCGACGCCGCCTCCGAGCGGCCATGAACCATCGCCAGGAGCGCGATCTCTGCGGAGTTTCCCAGACAGGCGAGCTGCTTCAATGCGTCCTGGGTGCTGGCAGGGAGCCGCATGAGCTTCCCGACCATCAGGGCCACCACGTTGTCGGTGAATTCCTTGGCGCGGATCTTCGTGACGTCCCACCGCCAGGCCTCGGCGTATACGTCGAACTCGATCAGGCGCTCCTCGTGGAGCGCCGTGAGAAACTGGATCGCGAAGAAGGGATTACCGGCCGTCTTCTCGTGGACGAGGTCCGAGAGCGGCGCGGCGTCCTCGCGGCGGCAGTGGAGCGTGTCGCTGACGAGCGTGGCGAGGTGCTCGCGGGAGAGCGGGCCGAGCACGATCTCCGAGACGCTCGCGCCCCCGTTCCGCATCTGATCGAGCGCCAGCATGAGCGGGTGCGAGGGGGTCACCTCGTTGTCGCGGTACGCACCGATGACGAGCAGACACCGCGTCTCGGGGTGCGTCATCAGATCCGCGAGGAGCCCGAGGCTGGCCGGATCGGCCCACTGGAGATCGTCGAGAAAGAGCGCGAGGGGGTGCTCCTTCCGGGTGAATACCCCGATGAAGCGCCGGAACACGACGCGGAACCGGCTCTGCGCCTCGGTCGGCGGCAGCGCGGCGACCGGCGGCTGCCGCCCGATGACGAGCTCGACCTGCGGGATCACGTCCACGATGAGCTGTCCGTTGACCCCGAGGGCGGCGAGCAGCCGCTCCCGGACGACCGCGAGCCGCTCCTCGCTCTCGGCGAGGAGCTCGAGCACCAGCTCCCGGAAGGCCTGGACGATCGTCGAGTACGGGATATCGCGCTTCTGCTGGTCGAACTTCCCCGAGAGGAAGAATCCCCGCTCGCGGACGATCGGCTTGTGCAGCTCGCTCACCAGCGCAGACTTGCCGACCCCGGAATAGCCCGAGACCAGGACGATCTCCGGGGCTGCCGTGCCGACCACGCGCTCGAACGCGGACAGCAGCGCGACGACCTCTTCCTCGCGGCCATAGAGCCTCTGAGGGATCTGGAAGCGGCCGGAGACGTCGCGCTCGGCCAGAGGGAACGGATCGAGCCTGCCGGTGGCCCGGAGCTCGGCCAGGCACCGCTCGAGGTCATGGTGCAGGCTGCTCGCGGTCTGGTAGCGATCCTCCGCCATCTTGGCGAGGAGCTTCAGGACGATCGCGGAGAGGATCTCGGGCAACTCCGGGACGAACGCGGAGGGCGGCTGCGGCTCGCGGGCGACATGGCAGTGCACCCACTCGGGTGGGTCCCGCGCCTCGAACGGCAGGCGCCCGGTGAGCATCTCGTAGAAGGTGACGCCAAGGGCGTAGAGATCGGCGCGGCTGTCGATCGCCCGGTTCATTCGCCCTGTCTGCTCCGGAGACAGGTACGGCAACGAGCCCTCGATGAGCCGGGGAGGGCCCGCCGGCGGCTGCTCTCGAGAGAGGCAGGACGCGATGCCGAAGTCGGCGAGCTTGACCTGGCCGGTGGCGGTGTTGACGAGGATGTTCTGGGGCTTGAGATCCTTGTGAATGATGCCGCGCTCGTGGAGCTCCGCCACACCGGCCACGATACGCGCCGCGAGGTCGAGGAACCGCTCGGTTTGCATCGGCGCGCCGATGAAGTGATCGAGCGACTCGCCGCCGAAATCCTCCATGACGAGCGCTGGCAGCCCCTCATACGTCTCGAGGGCGAGCGGCGTCACGATGGCCTCGTGATTCAGCATCTTGCCGATCGCGTACTCGTTCTTCAGGTGCTCGACGTCCTGCGGGCGGCTGCGCCTCGGGTCGATGACCTTCAAGATCACCGAGCGGCCATCGGAGCGCCGGATCGCGCGGAGCAGGCGGGTCCTCAGGCCCTCGTGGAGGGTCTCGGTGATCGTGTATGGCGAGGCGGTGCTCACCCCCATGGGGAAGGCACTCCGTGGAGCGCTGGCGCCCGGCGGCCTGGCGGCCCCTGGGGGCTGCCGTCGGCGCCGGAGCGCTCGAGTCCGCGCGCCTCGCCGAGGCGACGTAGCCACACGACCGGCGTGAGCGCATGGCGCCCGCCGGGGACCGCATTCTCTGTCACGGCCTCCCACGATCGTGTCACCCCAGCACCCCCTCTATCGATAGGTACCATGGGTCAGGCCCGGCAGTTCCGCGGTGCACGTCGCGGGCCCCGACGAGCAGGGACCTCCATGCTGGCCGCTGCCTTCGCGAGCGCTTGCCGCGGCGATCAGGCGGGCTTCGCTGCGCGTCGCGCTCGGGCCGGGGCACGCTGCCGGCCGGCGATCGCGGCCCTCAGGCCCGCCCGCAGGTCCCGGAAGGTCTCCACGCCCGACCAGTCGAGCCCGAGCCGCGTGAGCGCCTGCGCCATGGCCGGCGAGATGCCCACGAACGAGCACGCCGCGCCGAGCAGCCGCGCCGCCCGGACGGCCTTGAGCAGGTAGCCCGAGACGACCTCGTCCGCGACCGACACGCCCGTCACGTCGAGGATCACGCGGTCCGACGAGGTCTCCACGACGCTGCCGAGCAGGCTCTCCAGGATGAGCGACGATCGCCGGTGGTCGATGGTGCCGACGAGCGGCAGGACGAGCACGCCTTCCCAGACCTGGATCACCGGCGTGGAGAGCTCGAGCAGCGCCCGCTCCTGCTCCTCGACGAGGCGCATCTTCCTCCGCAGCTCCTCGGTGCGCACGAGGACCGCGCCCTCGGCCTGCCGCTTGCTCTCGACGAGCGCCCGCTCGGCCTGCTGCCTCACGCGCGCGCTCCGCGCTCACGCCGCCCCCGGCGGGTGGGCCCTGCGCGGCCAGGCCAGCGCCTCCTCCTCGGAGAAGAACCTGCTCCAGGCGGGACTTATCCGAGTACCCCACCACCGGCTCGTCGACCTCGATCTCTGTCAAGCAGCCGGCCGCCGGGAGCTGCGGGGCCATCCGTTCGACGATCTCGCGGTCGGGGCGCGCGCGACGTCGCAGTGCACCCACTCGGGTGGCCCTGACCACCACGCGCATGACGAGCAAGGGCGTCGCGGGGTAGCCTCCCGGCCATGAGCGGACCACGTCCTGCCGCCCGCCTCGCCGCCCCCGCCGCCCGCCCTGACCCCGGCGTTGCGCCCGCCGCCCGTGCCGTCGACCCCGGCGCCCCTCCCTCCGAAGGCCGCCGCCTCGACCCTGCCGACCGCGCCCGCGCCGCGCTGCGCGCCGGGCGCATCGCGGCGCTGACCGCCGGCGGCCTCGCCCTCGGCAAGCTCGTCGCCGGGCAGCTCGGCCAGTCGATGGCCGTGACCGCGAGCGCCGTCGACTCGCTCACGGACCTCTTCGCCTCCTCGGCGAACGCCCTCGCCATCCAGCTGGCCCACGCCGCGCCCGACCGCTCGCACCCGTTCGGCCACGCGAAGATCGAGACCCTCGCGACCGCCGGTCAGGGCCTGCTCATCGGCGGCTCGGGGGTCTACCTGCTCATCGAGGGGGTCCGGCGGCTGCTCGCGCCCGCGCCGCTCCGCCTCGCCGCCGTCACGCTCGGCGCCATGGCCGCCGCCGCGCTCGTCACCGCGGCGCTCGTGGCCTACCTCGGCCGCGTCGCCGCGCGCACCGGCTCGAGCGCGATCCAGGCCGACGCCGTCCACTACCGCACCGACATCGCCGCGAACCTCGCGGTCTTCGCCGGCGTCGCCCTCACGTACGCGACGGGCTTCTCCCGCATCGACGGCGTCCTCTCGGTCGCGGTCGCCGTCTACATCCTCACGTCCGCGGGGACCCTCCTCCGGCTCGGCGTGCGCGACCTCATCGACACGAGCGCCCCGGAGGAGCGCGTCGGCGCCATCGCGGACGCGCTCGACGCCATGCGCGCGCGCGGCGAGCTCCTCGGCCACCACAGGCTGCGCACGCGGATCGCCGGGCGCACGCTGTTCGTGGAGGTGCACATCGAGCTCTCGGGCGACCTCCCCCTCGCGCGCGCGCACGCGACCGGCGACCGCGCGCGCGACGCCATCCTCGCCATCGAGCCCGACGCGGAGGTGCTCGTGCACATCGACCCGGAGCGCGACGAACCGGCGTGAGGGCACCCGGCAGCGCCGCTCAGCCCGGCAGGGCGCGCGGCTCGGCCCCGCGCGGCGGTCCGGTCCGCGGCAGCTCGACGACGAACGTCGCCCCGGCGCCGAGCGCGCTCTCGACGCGGATCGAGCCGCCGTGCGCCTCCGCGATCCTGCGGCTGATGTACAGGCCGAGCCCCAGCCCGCCGTAGTGCCTGTCCGACACCGCGCGCTCGAACCGCTCGAAGATCTGCCCCTGGCGCGCCGGGTCGATCCCGATCCCGTGGTCCCGCACCGAGAGCCGCGCCGTCCCCGCCTCCTCGCCGAGGGAGATCTCCACCGGGTTGCCGGCCCCGAACTTGATCGCGTTGGCGAGCAGGTTCGAGACGATCTGGTCCACGCGGGAACCATCCCAGAGGCCCACGACCCGGCCGCGCTCCCGCAGCGACACCGAACACCCGGCGCGCGCCAGATCCAGCTTGAACCGCGCGAGCACGTCGCGGACGATCTCCCCGAGCTCGACCTCCGCCACATCGAGCCTCAGCCGAGCCGCGTTGATCCGCGAGACGTCGAGCAGCTCGCTGTTCAGGCGGGTCAGGCGCGCCGCCTGCCGCAGCGCGCGGTCGACCTGCCGGCCCATGGCCTGGGGGTCCCAGGAGCGGCCCGATCGGAGGGCCCGTTCCATGGCCTCGAGCGTGAGCGTGAGCGACGTCATCGGCGTGTTGAGCTCGTGCGTCGCCACGGTCAGGAACTCGTCCCGCATGCGCACCGCCTCCTGCGCGGCGCTGTAGAGCCGGGCGTTGTCGATCGCTATCGCGGCCCGGCGCGCCACCTCCTGCACGAGCGCGAGATCGGCGTCCCCGTAGCGGCGCTCCGGCGCGGACGAGACGACGGTCAGCATCCCGATCGCCTGTCCTCGCGCCACGAGCGGCACGATGACGGAGCTCCGCGTCCCGAGCTCGCGGATGAGCCTCGCGTGCCCGTCGTCCTCGGCGTGCCTCCGGATGATGTCATCGGAGATCTCGGCGAGCAGGAGCGGCCCACCGTCCCGCCAGGCACGGGCCGACGGGTGGGGCGAGTGCCGGTCAGCGGGGTATCGCCGTCGCAGCTCCTCGAGCAAAGGCTCCTTCGCGGGGTCCTTGTGGGCCCAGAAAGCTCGCCGGGCCTCCCCGCCTTCTGCAAAGTCGATGACGCACCAGTCGCAGAACGATCGCACCGACAGCCGCGCGAGGCGCGACAGCACCTCTCCGTGATCGAGCGACGCGGAGATGATCTCCCCGGCCTCGGCCAGGAAGGCCGCGCGCCGCTCCGCCGCCTCGGCCGCGGTCCGCGCGGATTGCTCCTTGGCGAGGAGCCGCGCGTTCTCCAGCGAGATCGCCGCCTGTGTGGCGAGGAGCGAGAGGGCGGAGAGCCTTTCCTGCGTGAACGCGCCGGCGAGCAGGTTGTTCTCGAGGTAGAGTATGCCCGCCACCTCGGCCCGCCTCAGGATGGGCACGCAGAGGAGCGATCTGGGCCGATTCCGCGCGAAGTACTCGTCGCCGGAGAACTTGCCCGCGTCGACGGCCGCGTCGTGCAGGATGACGCGCTCCTTCGTCCGCTGCACATAGTGAACGAGCGAGCCGGGGACCCGCTGCCATGAAGACTCCCCCTGCGAGGGCGCGAGGAGCGTCGTCGTCACCCCCCTCTCGTTCTCGTCGAGCGTCGCCTCCGCTTCGATGGCGAGGCGCGTGTCCTGACACAGAATGAGGCAAGCTCGCTGCGCGCCCCCCTGCTCGAGGACGGACGTGAGCAGCGTGCGCAGGAGCTGGTCGAGGACGATGTCGCTCGAGATGGCCTGAGATGCCTTGATCACCGAGAGCAGGTCGATCTCCTCGGACCGCGCCGCGAAGGTGGCGGCCTGGGCGAGCGTCCTCGTTTCCCAGAGGCGAGGATTCCGCTGCTCGATCTGAGTGACCTTGCCGTCCGCTCCCCAGCGCGCGTAGCACGCGTGGGCCTCGCGGAGGTACGTGGCGGCGATGACGTCGAACCCCCGCGCCCGGTAGAACCTCGACGCGACCTCGTACGCGAGCGCCTCGCTGTGGACGAAGCCGTTCTCGCGCGCAGCGCGGATCGCCGCTTCGTAGAGGAGCTCGGCGTCGAGAGCCCGGCCCTCGAGGCGCGCGATCTCGGCGCCGATCAGCGCGGCGCGGCTGCCGAAGTTCTCGGGGCAGCTCGAAGCCCAGACCTCGAGCTGCTCGTGGTGGGCGGCGAGCGCCGCGAGGTGCTGGCGCCGCTCGTCGTTCGACCCGGGTGCCGCCTCGCAGCACGCCGCCCGCGCGAGCGCGCCATAGAAATGGTAGTCGGTCACGTGGAGGAACGACTGCACCGCCCAGAGGAGCCGCTCCACCTTCATCGCCACGGCGAGGGCAGAAGCGTAGTCGCCGGCGTGAAAGTGCGCCTGGAGCCTGCAGATCCAGTACCAGCAGGCGGCTACCGAGAGGCGCGGATCGCTCTCCAGGTGCTGCTCGAACCTGGCCTCGTCGAAGCTCACGTCGTTGAAGGAGGAGAAGCTGGGCGTCAGACCGCGGAGGCACCGGACGAGCTGCAGCTGCGCGATGATGCAATCGATGATGAGACCGAACCTCGCCTTCCGTACGAACGCGAGCGAGCTCTCGGCTTCGCGCTGCACGTCGCCGAGCGGATCCGCCTTGGCGAGCAGCAGCACGAGAGAGGCATTGCGGGCGAAGGCTGCGAAGGTGAGGTCGCCGGTCTCGCTCGCCATGTCGAAGACGCGCCGCATGAGCTCGATGCTGGTGCGCACGTGCCTCGTCCAGGGATTGACCAGGACTCCGAAGTCCAGGTAGACGCGGGCCTTGAAGCGGCCGAGCCCGTGTTTGTCCACCAGATCGAGGCCGAGCTTGCCGAAGCGGTACCCCGCGCGGTAGTCGCCGAAGCGCGAGCCGAGGACCGCGCCGACATGGACGTAGCCGAAGCACGATCCGTCGCTGTTGCCGTGCTCGAGGCTCAGGTTCACCATGCGACCGACGAGGAGACTGTGCAGCTTCTGGTCGGTGAACAAGGCCGGCGCCTGGCCCCAGTTGAGGATGTCCATGATCGCGCGAATCGCCGGATCGGTCATCGGGGGCAAGTCCACGAGCGCCTCGATCGGCCGGCTCCCGAGCTGACCCCACATCCGCTCGTACTCCTTTTGAACCTCGTCCTGCGTCGGGTGCGGCGACCACGCGACGCCGAGACGCCGCAGGACCTCGAGGCAGATCTCGACGGCGAGCTCGCTCCGATCCAGCGTCGTGTAGAGGTCCACCCGCACACACGCGACCGCCGCCGCGTCGACCAGGCTCCCTGCGCGGCGCGAGAGCATCGAGAGCCGCTCCTCCGCCGCGCCGAGCTCCCCGGTCAGGTACTCGCACTCTGCGCGGCGCAGCTCGAGCGCGAAGGCGAGCTCGTACTGCCGCTCCCAGCGGTCGTCTTCCGGCTCCAGGAACGCCGCGCCGGCGACGAGGCAGGTGAGCGCCGAGGCGAAGGCCGCCGACGCCATGGCGCGCCTGCCGGCGACGAGGTTGAGCCTTGCGCCTCGCTCTCGCTCCTCCCGTGACGTGATCAGCGGAGCGCCGCGGTCGAGCTGATTGACGATCTCGAAGATCTTCTCCTCGAGCTCCTCCGGCGCCGTACGCGCCGCGAGCAGCCTGCCTATCGCGAGGTGCGCCTCGGCCCGCTCGCCTTCGGGGATGAGCGAATAGGCCGCCTCCTGCACCCGATCATGGATGAACCTGTACGAGCCGGGGAGGCGCTGGACGAGCCCCGCGGAGACGGCCTCCCAGAGGTCCGCGTGCGCGTCCTGCTCCGTGCGGCCGCGGACCATCGCGAGGAGGGCGACCTCCGCGGTGTTCCCCAGACAGGCGAGCTGCTGCAGCGCCCTCTGCGCGCTCGGAGAGAGCCGCACGAGCTTGCCGACCATCAGGTCGACGACGTTGTCGGTGAAGCCCTTTCCGCGGATCCTCGCCACATCCCACCGGAAGGACTCGGCGTCCTCGTCGAGCTCGATCAGCCGCTCTTCGTGCAGCGCGGAGAGGAACTGGATCGCGAAGAAGGGGTTACCGCCCGTCTTCTCGTGGACGAGGTCCGAGAGCGGCGCGGCGTCCTCGCGGCTGCAGTGGAGCGCGTCGCTGGCGAGCGCGGCGAGGTGCTCTCGGGAGAGCGGGCCGAGCGCGATGTCGGAGATGCGCGCGCCCTCCTTCCGGACCTCCTCGATCGCCACCATGAGCGGGTGCGAGGGGCTCACCTCGTTGTCGCGGTACGCGCCGATGACGAGGAGATGATGCGTCTCGGGGTGCGTCAACAGATCGCGAAGGAGCCCGAGGCTGGCCGAATCGGTCCACTGGAGATCGTCGAGGAAGAGCGCGAGGGGGTGCTCTTTCCGGGCGAACACCCCGATGAAGTGCCGGAACACGACCCGAAACCGGCTCTGCGCCTCGGCCGGCGGGAGCTCGGGGACAGGCGGTTGCCGGCCGATGATGAGCTCGACGTGGGGAATCACGTCCACGATGAGCTGCCCGTTGCTCCCGAGCGCGCCGAGCAATCGCTGCCGGAAGGCCGCGATCCGGTGCTCGCTCTCCGCGAGGATCTCGAGCACGAGCTCCCGGAACGCCTGGACCAGCGTGGAATAGGGGATGTCGCGCTTGTACTGGTCGAACTTCCCCGAGAGGAAGAGCGCTCGCTCCCGGACGATCGGCCTGTAGAGCTCGTGGACCAGCGTCGACTTGCCGATGCCGGAGTAGCCGGAGACCACGACGAGCTCGGGGGAGCCCGCGGCCACCACGCGGTCGAACGCGCAGAGCAGCGCGGCCACGTCGCTCTCGCGGCCGTAGAGCTTCCGAGGGATCTGGAAGCGGCCTGAGACGTCGCGCTCGCCCAGGGAAAAAGGCTCGATCCTGCCGGTGGCCCGGACCTGCGAGAGGCACCGCTCGAGGTCGTGCTTGAGGCCACGGGCGGTCTGGTAGCGATCCTCGGGCATCTTGGCCAGGAGCTTCAGGACCAGCGCCGAGAGCACCTCGGGCAGCTCGGGCACCAGCGCCGAGGGCGCCGGCGGGACGCGCGCGACGTGGCAATGCACCCACTCCAGCGGGTCCTGCGCCTCGAACGGCAGGCGCCCGGCGAGCATCTCGTAGAACGTCACGCCGAGCGCGTAGAGGTCGGCGCGGCTGTCGATCCCCCGGTTCATTCGCCCCGTCTGCTCAGGAGACAGGTACGGCAACGATCCCTCGATGAGCCGCGGAGGCCCTGCCGGCGGCGGCTCGCGGGAGGAGCGGGACGCGAGGCCGAAGTCGGCGAGCTTGACCTGGCCGGTGGCCGTGTTGACGAGGATGTTCTTCGGCTTGAGGTCCTTGTGGAGGATGTCCCGTTCGTGGATCACCGCCACGCAGGCCGCGATGCGGACCGCGAGCTCGAGGAACCTCTCGGCGGCCATGGGCGCGCCGATGAGGCGGTCGAGCGGCTCGCCGCCGAAGTCCTCCAGGACGAGCGCCGGCAGCCCCTCGTGCGTCTCGAGGGCGAGCGGCGCCACGATGGCGTCGTGGTCGAGCAGCTTGCCAATCGCGTACTCGTTTTTCAGCCGCTCGACGTCCTGCGGGCGGCTGCGCCTCGGGTCGAGGACCTTCAGGACCACCGGGAGGCCATCCGCGCTCCGGACCGCGCGCATCAGGCTGACCCGCTGGCCCTCGTGAAGGGTCTCGGTGACCAGGTAAGAGGGAGCGCTCGCGTCCATGGGGAGCCCCATGCGGAAGGCCCGCCGTGGAGCGCTGGATCCTGGCGGTCTAGCAGGACATGGGGGCAGCTGTCGACTCGGGCGCGGTCGAGTCCGCGCGCCCCGCCGAGACGGCCCGACCCCGATCCTACCGGCGGCGCGAGCATGTGCCGCGCGGGCGCGCTCACCCGGGGAGGCCTCTACGCGCCGGGCTCGTCGACGTCGTCGTCTTCGTGCTCCTCGAGGTAGCGCTCGGGCGCGAGCTCCCACCGCTCCGGCGAGCGCCAGAGCTGCGACAGGAGCAGCTCGCGCATCAGCAGGATCTCCTTGGGCAGCCGGTCGTAGAGCCGCTCGAAGAGCTCCCCGTGCGAGCCGAACTCGACCTTCCACGCCTCGCGGTCGACCGCCATCAGCTGGTAGAACTGCTCCTTCGAGAAGCGGTCCATGCCCCGCCACTCGATGTCTTCGTAGCGCGGCATCCAGCCGAGCGGGCTCTCCTCCGCGAAGCCGCGGCCGTGCACGCGGTCGACGATCCACTTGAGGACGCGCATGTTCTCCCCGAAGCCCGGCCAGAGGAAGTTGCCCTGGTCGTCCTTGCGGAACCAGTTCACCGAGAAGATGCGGGGCGGATTGACGATCTGGCGCCCCATCTGCAGCCAGTGATTGAAGTAATCGCCCATGTGGTAGCCGCAGAACGGCAGCATCGCCATCGGGTCGCGGCGCACCTGGCCGATGTTGCCGGCCGCCGCCGCCGTCATCTCCGAGCCGATCGTCGCGGCCGTGTAGACGCCGAAGCTCCAGTTGAACGACTGGACCACGAGGGGCACCGTCGTCGCGCGCCGCCCGCCGAAGACGATCGCGCTGATGGGCACCCCGTTCGGGTCGTCCCAGCGCGGATCGATCGACGGACACTGCGACGCAGGCGTCGTGAAGCGCGCGTTCGGGTGGGCCGCCTTGCGGCCGCAGTCCGGGGTCCAGTGCTTCCCCTGCCAGTCGATGAGCTCCGGCGGCGGCTCGTCGGTCATCCCTTCCCACCAGACGTCGCCGTCGGGCGTGAGCCCCACGTTGGTGAAGATCGTCCCCTTCCGGATGGTCGCCATCGCGTTCGCGTTCGACTTGTCCGACGTCCCCGGGGCCACGCCGAAATAGCCCGCCTCGGGGTTGATCGCGTAGAGCTGCCCGTCCCGCCCGGGCTTCATCCAGGCGATGTCGTCGCCCACCGTCGTGATCTTCCAGCCCGCGAACGCCTTCGGCGGGATGAGCATGGCGAAGTTCGTCTTGCCGCACGCGCTCGGGAAGGCCGCGGCCACATACGTCTTCTCGCCCTTCGGCGACTCGACCCCCAGGATCAGCATGTGCTCCGCGAGCCACCCCTGCTCCCTGCCGAGGACCGAGGCGATGCGCAGCGCGAAGCACTTCTTGCCGAGCAGCGCATTGCCGCCATAGCCGCTCCCGTAGGACCAGATCAGCCGCTCTCCCGGGAAGTGGACGATGTACTTGTGCTCGGCGTTGCACGGCCACGGCACGTCGGCCTGTCCCGGGGCGAGGGGCATGCCGACCGAGTGCAGGCAGGGGACGAAATCGCCGTCTCCGAGCGCCTCGAGCACCTTGCGCCCCATGCGCGTCATGATGCGCATGCTCGCGGCGACGTACGGCGAGTCGCTGAGCTCCACGCCGATGTGCGAGTAAGGCGAGCCGATCGGGCCCATGCTGAACGGGATGACGTAGAGCGTGCGGCCCCGCATCGACCCGGCGAAGAGCCGGCGCAGCGTGGCCTTCATCTCCTGCGGCTCGGCCCAGTTGTTGGTGGGGCCGGCGTCCTGCTTTCGCCGGCTACAGATGAACGTGCGGTCTTCGACCCGCGCGACGTCGCTCGGGTCCGAGCGCGCGAGGTAGCTGTCCGGGCGCTTCTCCGGGTTCAGACGGATGAGCGTGCCCGCCTTGACCATCTGGTCGCACAGCGCGTCGTACTCCTCCTTCGAGCCGTCGCACACGTGCACGTTGTCCGGCTGGCACAACGCGACGACCTCGGCGATCCATTGCCTGAGCTTCTCGTTCGCGATCTTCGCCCGCAGGCCGGGGATCGACACCGGCGGCGGCGGCTCCGAGTGGAACGAGCTCTGGCTGTTCTGGCTGGCTGCTACGGACACTTGCGTACCCTCCTGGCTCTCTGGGTCGAACGCGCTCTGCAAAGCGCAGGCCCTGCCCGCCCTCGACGCCAATTCTGGCCGAAATGCGGCCGGAAGGCTGCCCTGATTCTTCCTGAGCCCGATCGCTACAGCAGGGCTGCGCGCACCAGGTGCGCCCGGGGGGCGAGCCCTGCGCCGCGCGCTGGGTCGTCGATCCGCCCGAAACCCGCCCGGAGGTTGGCCCCGAGGGCTGCCTCGCGGGCAGCCGCGCCGCCCGCCGATGCCCCCGGTGCCTGCGCGCCGGTGCTCACCATGGCCACGCCACGTACAGCGGTTCCCGCGCGAACGCCTCCCGGGCGCGACGCCCCTTCTCCGAGAGGAACAGCATCATCCTGAGCTCCTTGTACTCGGAGTGGCGCTCCGGCGTGCCGATGCGCGTGATCGCGCCGGGCGGCGCTTCCCAGCCGCATCCGGCGTAGAAGCGCTCGAGGCTGGGGTTGCAGAACAGCGCGGCGACATCGGCGTCGCTGTCCTGGAGGAAGCGCGTCGCCATCTCCACGACCTGCCTCCCGTGGCCTTCGCCCCGGTAGGGCGGGAATGTGAAGACGTTGCCCAGGCCATAGACGACGTGCTCCTCCCCCGCGTGCGGCAGCGAGAGGCGCATCACCGAAGCGTAGCTGAGCAGCACCTCCTCCTCGCTGATCGTGAAGTGGACCGTGCCCATGTCGGGCGGATACGTGTGCTTGAGCAGCCGGAGTGGACCGGTGAATATCGACGGCCACGCCACCCGCATGAACGACACGGCCTGCCACCGGAAGGAGTCGGGGAGCTCGTCTCGATGGTAAATATGCTTTTCCTGCATGGGTCTCTGGGCCCTGCTCGCTCCACCGCGCTCCGGCGAGCGCGGTCCGTCCACGCGCTTCGTCCATGCGTCCCATGGACGAGGCGCGCTGTACCTCGGGCGCATTCGTGAATAGGTGAAGGAGCTGAAGGAGCTGAAGGAGCTGAAGGAGCTCCGAGATATATCCCGGTGGCGACGCGCCGTCACGCTGGGCGCGAACGCCGTCGCGCGGGCGCGGCTCCCGCTCCCGCTGGCTGCGCCCGCGCTTTCCGACGGCCCGACGTGAAAAGCGACGTGAAAGACGCAAGACGCCGGCAGCCTGCCGTGGCCCGGCCCGCGGGGACGTTGACAAGGGTAACCGGCTTTGCTCCTATACCCAGTCCGCTCGGAGCATCGCGCGCCCCTGAGGACGGCCGGTAACATGGTGGGCACGGGTCAAGACACCTCGGACGCGGAGCCGACCCAGGCGGCGATCATGGGCAAGTACCGCCTGATCGCGAAGCTCGGCCGGGGCGGGATGGGCGACGTGTTCCTGGCGATCGCGCGCGGGCCGGGGTCCTTCAACAAGCTCGTCGTTGTCAAGCGCCATCGCGGCGTGGGCGGAGCGGGCGGAGACGGCGAGAAGGTCGTCACCATGTTCCTGGACGAGGCGAAGCTGTCCGCCCGCCTCAACCATCCCAACATCGTCCAGACCTACGAGGTCGATCACGACGACGCCGGCTACTTCACCGTGATGGAGTACCTGGAGGGCCAGCCGCTCAGCGCGATCATGAGGGCGGTGGCCGAGGGGGTGCCGGGCGGGGCGGGCTTCACGCGCGGCGTCTGGGTCAGGATCGTGGCCGACCTCTTGAGCGGCCTCCACTACGCGCACGAGCTCCGCGATTACGACGGCGCGCCGCTCGGCATCGTCCACCGCGACGTCTCCCCGCACAACATCTTCGTCACGTACGACGGCGCGGTGAAGCTGCTCGATTTCGGCATCGCCAAGGCGTCCATCAACACCGACCTCACCGAGACCGGGAAGCTGAAGGGCAAGACGTCGTACATGGCGCCGGAGCAGGCCGTCGGCAGCGGGTCGACCGATCGGCGGGCCGACATCTTCGTCGCGGGGATCGTGCTCTGGGAGCTCCTCACGCGGGAGCGGCTCTTCGGGGGCGACGCCGTGAGCGCGCTCTGGAAGCTGGCGGCCGTGGACGAGATCCCGCGGCCCTCGCTCCTCCGGCCGGACGTCCCCCCGGCCCTCGACGCCATCGTGGCGCGGGCGCTCGACCGCGATCCGGCGAAGCGGTTCGCGACCGCGCAGGAGATGCGCGCGGCGCTCGAGGACTACCTGCGCGCGGCGGGCGAGGACGTCGGGTCCGACGAGATCGGCGCGAGCATGCTGGGGGTGTTCGCGGAGCGCCGGGCGAGCATGCAGCGGCAGGTCCAGACGTACCTCGAGCAGAGCGCGCAGGGCGTGGACCGCCCGAGCGTGCCCGTCGAGCCCCGCCTCTCTCGCGTGAGCCATTTCGAGGGCGCAGAAGGAAGGCGCATTCAGCCCGTGATCGCCCTCGACGAGGAGCTCGGGCAGAGGACCTCGGGGACGCCGGGCCCCGGGCGCTCCGCCTCGGACTCGACGAGCCTGAAGTCGAACCTCCGCACGGCCGCCGGGCCTCAGCAGCGCAGCTATTGGATCGGGGCGCTCGGCGCGGCCGTGCTGGTCGCGGCGGCGGCGTTCTCGACGCGCCGCCATGGTGGGCAGGCGCCCGCTGCCGGCTCCGCCGCGGCCGTTCTCGTCGAGCCGGACGCCGGCGCTCGCTGCACCGGGGTGCTCCGCGTCCGGATCACGACGGGCGACACGGGGACGGCCACCGACATCTCGCCGCCCTACAACTACGGGGTCTACGACTACCTGCGTCACCTCAACGACAGTCAGGGAGGGCTCCGGGGCTGTCCCATCGACGTCGACATGAAGGACGCGCAGTACGACCCCGCCAAGACGGAGGAGGTCATCGAGGCGTGGCGGCGGCAGCCCGGGTGGAGCGAGGTCTCCACGCTGTTCGTGTTCGGCACCGGGCCGACGACCCGTGTGGCCCCGAGGCTCACGGAGGAGAAGAAGCTCATCATTCCCGGCTCGTACGCCGGCTCGCTCGCCACGCCGGTGCCGATCTCGGCGGACGTGTCCCATGCCGAGTTCAACGCCCTGGGCCAGAGCGCCTCCGCGACAGAGCACAAGACGAGCCCTGGATACCCCTACATCTTCTTTCCGGCCACGGACTACTCGACAGCGATCCGCATCGGCATCAAGGCCGCCTGGAAGATCGCGCCCGGGCGCATCGCGATGGTGCACGACACGATAGACAAGTGTCTTTACTGCGTCGATCCGCTCGCCGCGGGCAAGGCCTACGTGGAGGAGCTGCCCGGGATGCTGCTCGGCGAGGATCTGATCGTCCCGCAGACGTCGTCCCTCGAGGATGAGGGGCGCATCGTCGACGCGGTGATCGGCTATGTGAAGCGGGAGATCGAGAAGAAGCGAGCGGACCCGTCGTATGTGCCGGCGAGCTGGTTCTGGGCCGGCAACAGCGTCCTCTCCTCGTCCTTCGTCGGGAAGGGCGCGGCCGCGGCGCAGAAGCTCATCCAGCAGGCGTTCCCGGGGCCGGAGAAGAACCGCTGGCAGCTGCGCGTGATGGCGAACAACTGGGGCATCGGCGAGAGGACCCTGGCGATCTGCGGGGCCGGCTGCGCGGGGATCTTCTATGGGCTGTTCCCCGTGCCCGTCTACGGCGACACCCAGCACTCGAGCGGGATGGCGGAGATGCTGCGGATCCACAGGGCCTACCGGGAGAAGGACGGCCACCCGCTGGAGCTGTACCAGGACCAGCCGTACGTCCAGGGCCACGCCGCGGCGCTCATGTGGCGCGAGGCCGTCGAGCGGGCCGTCGACGCCGGCCGCACGCACCCGACCGGCGAGGACCTGAAGGCCGCGCTCGAGGGCTTCCAGAACGTGGTGCTCGACGGGATGACGGCGGGGCCGATCTCGTTCAGCGCGACCGACCATCGGCCGCAGGCGAACGAGTCGGTGTACACGATCGGGGGCACGGACGGGGGCGGGGTCGGGTTTCGTTTCGTCGATCGCTGCTCGATCGAGCTCGACGCGAAGTGGCTAGGGTACTGAGAATGGTGCACCCAGAGCGGGCGTCTGACGTTGCCTGAAGGACGAATTCGATAACACACGGCTGAATGCGCCGAACAAAACCCCCTGTCGCCAGGCAGTCGAGGGCTCAGTGCACGAATCCCGCCGCCCATCGGTCACCAACGTGAACGTGGTCGTAGTCGTGAACGTTCACGTTGGTGAGCGATGGTGGGGCGGGCGTCGTGGCCTGAGCGCGAGCGAACGAGCTTGGTGAATACCGATGCCCTCGTCCGCCTGGATCGGTCCGGTGTTGTTCGGCGCGCTACGTCGGCCCGGAGATCCGCCAGAACCCGATCCTCGCGGCCCCCGCCAGATCCGGCCCAACCGGCCCCTTCCCCCAGAAATGATCATCGTAGTTGGGCACCGTCCACCCCTGCCCGTACGCCCCCATCACCGCGTAGATCACCTCGTCGTCCGGCTGGACCTCGATCGCCGTCGTCACCCACGCCTGCCGCACCGGCGCCGGGCTCGCGTCGTCGAGCAGGTAGCGCGCGAACATCGATCCTTCGGTCGTATCGTCGAACGACTCCGTCGCATAGCCGAGCAAGAGGTGCAGCCCATCGAACGCGCCCGCCCACCGGTAGCGCCACGCGCCACCGTCGTCCTGGAGCGGGCCGCAGGCGGCCACCACCATCCACTCCAGGTTGGCGTTGCCCCAGCGAGCGTCGCTGAAATGGAGGACCCGGTCGTTCATCGCGCTGCAGAACATGAACCCGACGCCGTTCGCGTGCCCCGTGTAGAACGTGAGATCCACCGAATCCGCGAACGACGCGTCCTGGCCGCCCAGAGCCGGATCCTTGAAATCGACCTCCCACGCGCGCTGATCGCCCCAGTTGAAGCGAGAGTCGATGCCCCCCTCCCGGAAGCTCTTCATCAGCCCATCGACGTTCGCCGCCGAGTGATCCAGGCCGCCGCAGAGCCCGACCCACTCGGCGCCGACCGCCGCGCGGCCATCGTCGACCGGCGGCGGGAGCGGCGGGCGCGCCGCGCCGAGCCCCGCCGACGCGCGGCCGAACGAGAGCCGCTGCGCCGCCGTCGCGACAAGACCGTCGGCGTCCGTGACATAGAGCGAGAGCGTCTCCGTCTCCCCGCGAAGGCCAGAGACGCCAGACACCTTCACCCGCGCGCCGCCTTCGCGCCCTTCGCGCCCTTCGCGCCCTTCGCCGAGCACGTCGAGCCCGTCGAGCGAGCGCGCCGACGATACCCACCTGTACGTGTATGGAGCAGTACCTCCGGTGACGCTCGCCTCCGCGAGCGCGGTCGCGCCGTCCACACGCACCGAGATCTCGGCCCTCGGAGCGTCTATGACGGCCGGCACGATCCGCTTGCGGACGTCCACCACCTCCCCGCCGACCGTCCGCCGTGCGCTGCACACATAATGGGGCAGGATCCGCCGTACCTCGCGGGAGAGCGGCGGCGCGTAATAGACGAGCTCCGGCTCGGCCGCGATCACCGCGCCGCCGCCCAGCGCGCCGGCGCACAGCGCGGGGGCCTCGGAGGCCGGGACGATCGCGACGTCCTCCCCTCGCCCAAGCTCGCGCCGCGCGTAGATCAGGTGGGTCACGGCGCCCTCGCCGTCGAACGTCACGCGGACCTTGGCCCCGGGGCCGATCAGCCGGATCCCTTCGAGCTCGTCGCGAAAGCTCACCTGCGTGTCGAGCTCTGCCCGCGCCACAGTTCGCCCCTCCGCGTCGACCGCCTCGAGCAGCGAGTGGCCGACGGCGATGTCGCTCCCGGCCGGCAGGCCCGCGGCGTCCAGCGCGGCCCACGCCCGCGCCGCCGCGTCCGGCTCCGGCAGGACGCGCAGCGCCGCGAGCGCCTCGAAATCCAGGGCGTCATCGCCCGCCGACGTCTCGAAGCCACGCTCGTCGCGGAACCCAGGCGCGGGCGGCGCGTCGGCCTTCCTCGTGGGCAAGCGCTGGAATCGCGCGCTGTCGAGGTAGCGAATCGCGCCGTCGGCCACGAGCACGCCAGCGCCTCCGCGCGCGGGATCCTCCGCGAGCCCGAGCGCGCCGGCGAGCGCCGACGCCCGCGCGACGTCGGCGCCGCCGCCGATCACGCGGTATGCGGGCAGGAATCGCGTCTCCCTGCCAGGCGACCCCGCGGCAGGCGACGCCGCGCGGAACACGCCGCGATCGGCGCTCTCCGGGAGATCCTCGCGGGCGTCGCGGCCGCTGCACCCGGCGACGCCGAGGGTCACGAGGAGAAAGACGCCCAACACCCCATCCGGTGATCTCTTCATCAAAGTCCCCCTTTCCCTGCGGCCACGGCGAGGCTCGGCGCGCAACTCCGCACGAGCGATCTCGCAGGGAGCCTCCGCGCGGCGCTCGCGGCCCCGCGACGCGAGCACCACGCATTGCACGACCCAAGCCACCTCGGCCGCGCCGCTCCGCGGCGAGACTCCCCGCGCTCTCGGCCGAGATTGACCGCCTCGCGTCCGGCTCCTAGGCTGCCGCGCATTCCATGACAGCGCACACGAAGGACGGAGAGAGCGCGCCCGGCGCCGGCGATCGGACGCTCGAAGGGACAGCGGATCCCGGCGCGCGCCTGTTCCTCGACTTTCTCTCCTCGATCCGCCCCCGCGTCGACGCCGCGCTCGATCAGCGCTGGCGCGACAAGGCGGCCTCCGTGCAGCGCTACGGCCGCGAGGTCGAGGCCATGGTCTCCGAGGCGAGGAGCCTCACCCTGCGCGGCGGCAAGCGGTTCCGCGCGGGGCTGCTCGTCGCCGCCTACCAGGGCGTCGCGCCGGACGCGCCGCTCGGCCCCGCGATCGACGCCGGCGTCGCGCTCGAGCTGCTCCAGACGTACCTGCTCATCCAGGACGACTGGATCGACGGCGACACCGTCCGGCGCGGAGATCGCACCGTCCACGTCGCGCTGACCGAGACGCTCGGCGATCCGCACCTCGGGGCGTCATCCGCGATCCTCGCGGGCGACCTCACCTGGAGCTTCGCGCTGAGCACGCTCGCGGGCGCGGACGCGCCGCCGGCGACGACGCTCGCGGCCGTCCGGCTGTTCTGCGAGATGCACGAGGACGTCGTGATCGGGCAGCACCTGGACGTCGTCGGCCGGGCCGAGGACGTCGAGCAGATGCACGCGCTCAAGACCGGCAGCTACACGGTGCGCGGCCCGCTCGCGCTCGGCGCCACGCTGGCCGGCGCGCCGGCCGAGACCGTGGCGGCGCTCGAGCGGTTCGCGGCGCCCGTGGGCGTCGCCTTCCAGCTGCGCGACGACCTCCTCGGCACCTTCGGGAGCGCCGCCGCGACCGGCAAGCCGGTCGGCAACGACCTGCGCGCCGGCAAGCGCACCGCCGTGCTGGCCGCGGCCGAGGGGCGCCTCGACGCCGCCGGCCGGAGCGCCGTCGAGCGCGCGCTCGGCCGCAAGGACGCGAGCGACGACGCCGTGGCGGCCGCGACGCTCGCGCTCGAGGCGTGCGGCGCGCGGCGCGCGGTCGAGGAGCGGCTCTCCGCCCTGTGCGGCGAGGCCGAGGTCCTCGCGCGCTCGCTGCCCGTGAGCGCGTCGGCGCGGCAGATCCTGTGCGGGGCCGCGAGCGCGCTCCGGTGGACCGGCGCATGACCGAGGCGCTCGGCGAGGCGTCCGGCAAGGTCATCCTGCTCGGCGAGCACGCCGTCGTGTACGGGGCGCCCGCGCTCGCCGCCGGCATCGAGCGCGGCGCCCGCGCGCGGGCAACCCGCTGCTCCGGCGCGAGCGCCCTCCGGCTGGGCGGGCGCGAGCTCCGCGCGGCGCCGGCCGAGGAGGACGTCGCGCGGGCGTTCGCGGCGCTCCTCGGGGCGCTGCCCGACGTCGGCCCAGTGCGCGTCGAGGCCGAGAGCGATCTGCCGCCCGGCGGCGGCCTGGGCAGCTCGGCGGCGCTCGGGGTCGCGATCGCCCGGTCGGTGGCCGCGCTCGCACGCACGCCCGCGGCCGCCGCGCGGACCGCGTCCGAAAGCGCAACCGCCGTGCACACCGCGGCCGACGCCGCCGCCGTGACCGACGCCGCCGCCGCCTGGGAGCGCGTGTTCCACGGCAACCCGTCGGGCATCGACACGACGGCCGCGGCCCGCGGCGGCTGCTTCCGCTTCACCCGGGCGCACGGCGCCACCTCCGTCGCCCCGCGCGACGACCTGTGGCTCTGCGTGGGCTCGACCGGGGTGTCGTCGTCCACGCGCAGCATGGTCGAGCTCGTGGCGAGGCTCTTCGAGCGCAAGCCCACGCTGGCCGCGACGTCCATCGCGGGCATCACCGCGCTCGTCGAGAACGCGGCCCTCGCGATCGAGGCGGGCGACGCGGTCGCGCTCGGCCGGCTGATGGACCTGAACCAGATGCTCCTCGCCGGCATGTTCGTCTCGACCGAGGCGATCGAGGCCCTGTGCAAGCTCGCGCGCGAGGCCGGCGCGCTCGGCGCCAAGCTCACCGGCGCCGGCGGCGGCGGCTCGGTCATCGCGCTGCTCCCGCCGCCTCCACCGGGCGACGGCGGGGCGAAGGCGTCGAACGGCGCCGCGGACCGCGTGCTCGCCGCCTGGCGCGACGCGGGGTACAGCGGCTTCGTCACCCGGGTGAAGGCGGGCGTGACGAGGACGGAGTCACAGGAGCAAGCATGAGCATCGTGAGCCGGGCGACCGCGATCGCCCATCCGAACATCGCCCTCGCGAAGTACTGGGGCAAGCGGGCCGATGGCCACAACCTGCCCGCCGTCCCGAGCCTCTCGGTGACGCTCGCCGGGATGGCGACGACGACCGAGGTCGCCTTCGACGCGTCGCTCGACCGCGACGAGCTCCACCTCGGCGGCGCGGCCTTGCCGCCGGACGCGGAGCCGACGCGCCGGGTCGCAGGGCTCCTCGACCGGGTCCGCGCCGCCTCGGGGCGGCGCGAGCGCGCCCGCGTGGTCAGCCGGAACGACTTCCCCACAGCGGCGGGCCTCGCCTCGAGCGCGTCGGCGTTCGCCGCGCTCGCGCTCGCCGCGAGCGCCGCCGCGGGCCTGCCCACCGCGCCCGCGCTGGTGAGCGATCTCGCGAGGAAGACCTCGGTCTCGGCCGCGCGGTCCGCGTTCGGCGGCTTCGTCGAGCTCCGCGCCGGCCGCCCCGGGGACGAGGCGCTCGCCGCGACGCCGCTCGCGCCCGAGGACCACTGGCCGCTCGCGGTCGTGATCGCGGTGACGCGCGAGGGCCCGAAGGACGTGGGCTCCAGCGACGGCATGCGGCACACCGCGATGACGAGCCCGTACTTCCCCGCGTGGGTGGACGCGGCGCCGTCGCTCTTCGACGCGGTCCGCGCCGCGGTCCTCGCGCGCGACCTCGCCGCGCTCGGCGCCGCCGCCGAGGCGAGCGCCCTGTGCATGCACGCCTCGAGCATCGCCGCCTCGCCGGGCCTGCTCTACTGGACCGGCGCCACCGTCGAGGTGATCGCCGCGGTGCGGAGGCTCCGCGCCCAGGGGACGCCGGCGTTCTTCACCATCGACGCCGGCCCGCACGTGAAGGTCTTCACGACGCCCGAGGCGCAGGCCGCCGTGGGCGCGGCGCTGCTCGCCGTCCCTGGCGTCCTCCGCACCATCACGGCGATCCCCGGCGGCGGAGCCCGCCTCGCGCCCTCGTCCGGGGGCGCGTGATCGTCCGGGCGCCTGGCAAGCTGGTCCTCTCGGGCGCCTACGCCGTGCTCGAGGGCGCGCCCGCGCTGGTGGCCGCCGTCGATCGGTACGTCCTCGCCGACCCGGCGCGACCCGCCGCGCTCGTCACCGAGGAGGTCCAGGCCGCGATCGACGCGGGCGCGCTCGACGTGGCGGCGTGGTTCGACGCGTCCGCGCTCCGCTCGGCGGAGCCGGAGCCGCCTCTGGCCTCGCCGGGCGCGCCGCCCCGCGAGGCGAGCCGCAAGCTGGGCCTCGGATCGAGCGCCGCCATCCTCGTCGCGACGCTCGCCGCGCGCGCCGCGGCGGCCTCGGAAGCGCGGGCGGCGCCGGCCGGCCAGCGCGCGCCCGCGTGGGACCCCCGCGCGCTCTTCCTCGACGCGCTCGCGGCGCACCGGCGCGCGCAGGGCGGCGGCAGCGGCGTGGACGTCGCGGCGAGCGTCTACGGCGGCGTGCTCTGCTGCCGGCTCGGGCCGGGCGGCGAGCTCGACGTGGCGCCGCACGCCCTGCCGGGCGGCCTCGTGATCGAGGTCTTCGCCAGCGACGCCTCGGCGCGCACGAGCGCCATGCTCGAGCGCGTGCGCGCGCTCGCGGCCCGCGAGCCGGAGACGCACCGCGCGCTGCTCGGCGCGGCCGCCGAGGGGGCGCGCGCCGCGGCCTTTGCCGCGGACGCCCGCGCGCTCGTGGCCGCGCTGGATCGGCAGGTCGACGCGCTCGCCGAGCTCGGCGACCGTTCGGGCGCGCCGATCGTCACCCCCGCGCTCAGGCGCCTCCGCCCCGCCGCGGCCGCCGAAGGAGCAGCGATCGCGCCGAGCGGCGCGGGCGGAGGTGACGTCTCCCTCTTCGTCGGCGGCGCGCCGCCCTCGACGGCATGGCTTGCCGCGGCGCGTGAAGTCGGCCTCGAGCGCGTGCCGATGTCGCTCGGCGCCCCCGGCGTCCACGTGCTGGACGCAGCCCGTCCGCTCCCCGCCTGAGCGCGTCCCCTCGCCGATCGTGCGCCGCGCGGTGCCGGAGCGCTTGGCACGGAGCCCGCTCTGCTCGCTCCCAGATCGACCGCGGCGCTGCGCTCGGGCGACGCACCGCGGTCCTTCATGAGGCCTTCGGGACGCGAACAGCAGGGAAAGCATGGACTTCGTGGAGCCGGCGATGCTGCAGCGCCGCCGTGAAAGCTTGAGTTTTCATGGTGATACCGCCTGGACGGCCGATGAGCGCGGTGGGCGCCCGGTCCTCCAAGGCGGGCTCCGCGGGCAGGAGGCTGCCGGCGCGGGCTCGGCGGGCGTGACCTGCGTTCACAGCGCGCTGAGACGCATCGGCGCGGGGGCGCGCGCAGGCGCGCCGGACCGCCGACCGTCGGTCGCGGTCCGGCCGCGGGGGGTGGTGAACGGGGTGAGGTGGCACGAGGACCACAGGACCAGGTGAGGAGGGGGGCTCCATGACGACGTGCGATCGAGAGCTTTGCCGATTGGAGGATGTGCTTGGCGCCAGCATGGCCGAGTCGAGGGCCATGCTGGCAGCGTTCGGCGTCCAGGTCGCACCGCTGCGGAGGCGCACCGCGAGCACGTACCTGGGGCGGGTGCTGGTCCACCCGTACAACCTGCTCGTCGTGGGGAGCGCGCTCCTCCTGAGCTTCATCGGCTGGAGCCCGCTGCTCCTGCTGCTCGGGCTCGGGGCGGAGCTCGTGATCCTGTGCGTCATCCCCTGGCGCGGCTTCTTCCGGCGCAGCATCGACGCGCAGCTCGACGAGGTGGATCGGGCGGCCTGGTCGAGGGCGCGCGAGTCGTTGATCCGGCAGATGGACATCCGGCACCAGCAGGAGCTCGCACGCCTCGACCGGCTGATCGATCGCACCCGCGAGAACATCCGGCGCCGCGGCGGATCGATCCCGCCCCTGCTCGACGAGGGCTTCGGCCTGAGCCGCCTCATCATGAGCTACATCCGCCTCGCGATCGCGCACAAGGCCGGCCAGGAGTCGCTCGCGATGACCAACCACGGCGAGCTCATGGACACGATCCGCTCGCTCGAGGCGGTCCGGAGCACGTCCGCGGGGCGGACCCGCGGGCTGTCCGAGCGGCGCCTCTCGATCGCCTACCGGCGCGCCGAGTGCTGGAGCCAGACCCGCGACGGGCTGGAGGTCGTGTCGCAGAAGCTCGCCACCATCCTGGAGCTCATCCAGCTCATGCACGAGCAGTCGATGACGCCCGTGGATTCGCCCGCGACGTGCGTGGAGATCGACCGGTTCATGCGCGAGCTCGACGATCTCGACAACGGCGAGAGCACGCAGCGCGAGCTCGCGGAGCTCGACATGGACATGGACAGGGCGTTCGAGCTCGAGGAGCTCGAGACCGAGCACATCCAGCACAGCCGCCCCCCGATGCGCCTCGTCGCGCGCTGAGCGGCGCGGATCGGCGGCGCCGGCCGGCGCGATCGCTCGGCGACGCGGGGGAGCGCGCGGCGCCGCGCTCGGGCCGGTGCCGTTGACGGCGCAGCGCGGCAGGCTAACGTCGGCGCGCGATGCTGAAGCTCAGGCGACTGCGGATCGAGAAGTTCCGGGGCGTGGCACCGGG
Source organism: Sorangium sp. So ce1504 (assembly GCF_051521635.1). NCBI lineage: Bacteria > Pseudomonadati > Myxococcota > Polyangiales > Polyangiaceae > Sorangium > Sorangium sp. So ce1504. Next base: position 6,192,837 of record NZ_CP150365.1, read on the forward strand.
CACGGAGCTCCGGTTCTCGGACGGGCTCAACGTGATGCTCGGCCAGAACGGGACCGGAAAGACGACGCTGCTCGAGCTGATCTCGATGGTGGTGAGGTCGGATTTCAGCAGCCTGGCCAGGGAAGAGTTCGCGGTGGAGTACGAGCTCGCGATCCCGGGAGAGGCGAAAGCGGTCGTCGCTGTCAGCAACAAAGATCAGACGAGCGTTGCTGGGACAATGCCTCGCATCATCATCGACTCGCCGGAGCATTGGCGAGCAGTGGCAGCTGTCACAATCGAGGACTCGTCATCCGGAGCTCGTCACCACATCCGGTACGACAGCGAACATGGACTCACAGTAGGAGATGAGCCGCCGGTCGGGCGGGCTCGCGACTTATCGTGCCTCGATCCTGGGTTCCTCTGGGTCTACATGGCGCAGGATCCAGGACCCATCGCGAAATCCATGCACGACAACGTTCTACTCGCGAGCGCCGCCCGGCGATTCGATGAATCGCTGGAGCTCTTCACGTGGCTCACCGGGTCGAGAGATGCTCACCAGAGGGCCATACTCTATCAAAAAGGGAAATTGGTCCCTGTAGTTGGCGTCCTTCTCCTGCCGGATGTGCTTGTTCTCAGACTGGAAGCGATGCATGCGCGAACAAAGTCTGACTACGTCTTCACGCACACCGAGCTCGATTTCCTGGACATCCTCAGGAAGATCATGGGATTCGATGGCTCCGAGCTCAAGGTGGAGGTGACCGAACGGCACCCGTGGGGACACGACATCGAAACGTTGACGCTGGGAGATCTCGTATTCCGGTTCTGGTGGGAGGGCGGCGAGTTCATCACCCACGCGCGCCTGAGCTACGGGCAGAAGCGCCTGCTCACCTTCTTCTATTACCTCGCCTGCAACGACGACATCGTCATCGCCGACGAGCTCGTGAACGGCCTGCATCATCACTGGATCACGGCGTGTGTCGAGGCCATCGGAGAGCGTCAGGCGTTCTTGACGAGCCAGAACCCGCTCCTGCTCGACTACGTCCCCATCACCTCGCCCGAGCAGATCCACCATAGCTTCGTGCTCTGTCGCGGCGAGCGGCGCGGCGGCAGACCGGCCTGGACCTGGACGAACATGAGCGACGAGGACGCAGCGGAGTTCTTCGCCGCATACGAGGTCGGCGTCGAGCATGTGAGCGAGATCCTGCAGTCGCGAGGGCTGTGGTGAGCGACGAGGGGGCCCGCCTCTCGATCGTGATCCTCACGGAGGACAGCGGCGAGGACGGTCGCGCGACCGTCGAGGCGCTCGTTGGCCGGATGCTCGAGCTCGTCGTTCCCGGTTACGGGCGCCATCGGGTCGACTTCCTTCCGAGCGAGCCGAAGGAGGAGGAGGCGATGCGCGGCAACGTCTGGAAGACCGACGGGAAGAACCCGCGCGAGCACGAGCGACGCATCCGGCTGCTCAGGTACATCGCGCGCAAGCTGTTATCGCCGAACACCTTCGTCGTTTTCCATCTCGACGGCGATCGGCCGTGGGCCGAGCGGAACACCAGCGAGAACCTCGACAAGTTCGATCGACGGGTCCTCACGCAGCTGCCGCAGGTCGCCGAGCGGGGTCGCGCGAACGCTCCTCGGACCAGGCTGCGAGCCAAGGACGACGCCGAGCCGCCTGCGCCCGTGCTGCAGATCGAGCGTCTCCTTCTCGTCTGCCCGTTCCGGAGCATCGAGGCATGGCTCTACCAGAACGTTCGGCGCGCGAGCGAGATCTGCCGCCGCGAGCACGGGGGCCGCCACGTCGGGGACATCGAGTCATGGGAGGGAAGGCGTGCGGAGCTCGATGAGCTGCCCGCGCCCGACCAAGCGCTGTGCCTGAAGAAGGCATACAACAGGGAGCTCGCATCCAACGGATTTCCCACGCAGCTCGCCTACGACGTGAGGAAATCGTTCGCCGAAAGTGTGGATCGCATGGGCCGGTGCGGCGCGTTGCGCGCTGCGCTCGAGCGCACACGCGGCTGGGAATGATGCGGCCGCTGCACCAGCGGCGCTGATGAGGGCGAGGAGGACCTCGGGCGCACCGCGTCGACGGCGCCACGGCCGCAAAGCTGCCACGCGCTTCCGCGAGCGCACGGCCGTGATACCCAGCTATCATGGGACAAGCCACGTTTCTCGCCCGGCGGCTCACGCCAAGCGGCTGCATCGTCGGAAGAAGAGCGAGCCCGACGTTCCCGTCTGATCCACCCCCTCCCCCCACGTCAGCCGCCCCCGGAGAAGCCGTCCGAGCCATGCGGTCGCAAACGCCGTTGCCCTTTCGCGTCGCGCCGTCGAGGATGGCCGCATGCGAACAGCGCCTGTGCCGAACATCCCCGCGATCCCCGGCATGAATCCGGGAGTCTTCGTGATGGGCGGAGGAGGAGGCGGCGACGGGTCCGGGGGGAAAGGCGGCGGCGGTTCGACAGGCGCGCGGGGAGCCGACGGGAAGGGCGGCGGCAGTGACGCTGACGGCGGCGGGAAGAGCGCGGGGTCGTGCGGCACCGGCTCGACCGACGGCGGCGGCTGCCCCAACCACCACGGGCCCGGTACGAGCGGCACCATGTCGCGCGGCGATCCGGTCGACGTCGTGACAGGCCGCGTGTTCACGCTGCCCGCCGTCGACCTCTTTCTTCCGAGCCCGCTGCCGCTTCGGATCGAGCGCACGTATTCCAGCACGTCGCGCGACCGTGACGTAGGCCTCGGACCGGGGTGGACCTTCTCGCTCGTGTGGCAGGTGATCGAGCGCCGGCGGTCGGTCCGCGTCATCACGTCCGACGGCGTGGAGCACGATTTCGGCAGAATTGAACCGGGCGCCGGTGCGATCGGCCCCCATGGCTGGCTCCTGCACCGAGAGGGCCTCGGGTTCCGGCTCGATCTACCAGACGGTCCGCGCCTCATTTTCGAACTTCAGGTGCCGTCGGACGACGGCATGACCTACCGCCTCTCGGCGATCGCCGATCGCTGGGGCAACCGCATCGTCTTGGACCACGAGCAAGGCCATCTCGTTCAGGTGACCGACGCCGCCGGACGGGTCGTACGCGTCGTCCGCGGGCGCGATGGCCATATTGCCGCTCTGGAGGCGAAGAACGCGCTCGAACAGGGGAGGTGGGTCCCGTTCGTCCGGTACTCGTACGACGCACACGGGCGGCTGACCGGCGCAGAGGACGCCGATGGCGAGCTCACGACGTACGCGTACGACGAGCGAAACCTGCTGACGTCCACCACGGGCCCGACGGGCCTCACCTTCTTCTTCCGCTACGACGCGGCGAGCCGATGCGTGGAGACCTGGGGAGAGGTTCCAGGCGCCACGGACATCAGCCTCGCGGAGGATGTCCCCGCGGTCCTTGCGGATCATGAGACGAAGGCGCGAGGGGTCCTCCACACGAAATTCGAGTATGGGGATGACGGTTACTCCGAGGCCGTGGATTCGGTCGGACTGCACCGCTATTTCGGCAACGCGCACGGCCTCGTCGCCAAGGCGGTCACGCCGCTCGGCGTCTTCCTGCGCAGCTACGACGACCGCGGCTTCCTCACCTCCTTCACGGACGCGCTCGGGGCGACCACCACCTGGGAGCGCGACCTGTTCGGGCGTGAGACGAGGGTGGTCGATCCGCTCGGGCGCGTGACGACGATCCGCCGCGATCCGGCGGGCGAGATCCTCGAGGTGTTCGGGCCTGACGGCGCCTCGACGCGCGTGCACCGCGCGGGCGACGAGCTGAGCTGGACCGACCCGCTCGGCGCAACGTGCATCGTGCGCTTCGACGCGCGAGGGCAGCCTGTCCGGGCGGAGTGGCCCGACGGCAGGACCATCGTCTTCGCGCGGGACGCGCACGGCAACGTGATCGAGCGCGTCGACGAGCTCGGGGCACGCACGCAGGCCAGGTACGACGCGTGGGGCCGGTGCGTCGAGATCCTCGACGCGCGCGGGGGGAGGACGGCGTTCACGTACTCGAACGCCGGCCGCCTGCTCTCGGTGCGCTCGCCTGACGGGGCCATCGAGCGGTACGCCCACGACGGCGCCGGAAACATCATTGCAATCACCGACGCCGAGGGTCGTACCACGCGCCTGTCCTATGGCGGCTTCCACAAGCTCTCGCGCATCGAGAAGCCGAACGGCGAGGTCGTGGAGCTCCGCTACAACCGCGAAGGGTGGCTCTCCTACGTCAAGAACGCCCGCGGCGAGATCTACCGCTTCACGCGGAATCCGGCGGGGCTCGTCGTGGAGGAGCACGCGTTCGACGGGCGCGTCACGCGCTACGGTCACGACGCGATGGGCCGCGTCGTGTGGTCGAGGAACGGCCTGGGCGAGCGCACGGAGTACGAGCGCGACGCCGCCGGGCGGCTCGTGCGGCGGGTATTCGCCGACGGGACGGAGGAGTCGTTCGAGCACGACGAGAAGGGAGACATCGTGGCCGCGGCGTGCCCTGCCGGGCTGTTCGCGTTCCAGCGCAACGCGAACGGCTGGATCGTGCGTGAAGAGCAGCACGTCGCGGGCGAGCGCGCCGACGTGCGGATCGACTACCGCCTCACGGGCGAGGTCGCCGGGCGCCGCACGTCGCTCGGGCACGCGGCGCAATGGACCCACGACTTCGCGCGCGGACAGGTGCAGCTCGCGCTCGACGGCGAGGTCGCCTCGGTGTCCCAGAACGACGTCCTCGGCCGCGAGGTCACGCGCGTGCTCCCGGGCGGGACGAGGATCGAGGCAGCGTACGACGCGCTGGGGCGGCTTTCGGAGCGCAGGGTGATCGCGCGCGCGGCGGCGCCCGCGGTCGGAGCAGGACAGCCCGCATGGGTCGGCCCGGTGCCGCCGGCCACCGTCCGCGCCGAGGCGTTCCGTTACACGAGCGACGGGCTCCTCGCGATGCGCTGGGACCAGCGGCGGGGCACCACGCAGTTCTCTTACGATCCGATCGGCCAGCTCGCGCGTGTCTTGCGGGAGGGCCGAGAGGAGGCCTCGTTCAGGTACGACGAGACAGGCAACGTGCACGACGTCACGCCTGGCGCGCCGGGGCGCCTGTACGGGCCGGGAGACCGGATCGAGCGCTGCGGCGCCGAGCGCTACGTCTGGGACGCCGAAGGGCGCCTCGTCGCGCGACGCGAGCGCCGCTCCTCAGGGGAAGAGGCGGTGACGCGCTACCGCTGGTCCGCCGCCGGCCGGCTCGACGCCGTGGAGCGGCCGGATGGGACGGTGGTCTCGTTCGAGTACGACCCCTTCGCTCGCCGGGTGGCGAAGCGGCTGTGGCGGCGCGAGGTGGACGGCAGGCGCACGCTCCTCGAGGCGACGCGCTTCGTGTGGGACGGCGGCGCGCTGGTCCACGAGATCAAGCACAGCGCAGCGGCCGGCGGCGCGCCCATCGTCGAAGAGCGCACCTACGTCTTCGAGCAAGGCTCGACGATCCCGTTCGCGCACCGCGACGCGCGCACGGAGGGCGGCGTGCGCACGGTGTCGCCGTGGTGGCACTACGTGAACGACGACGCCGGCGCCCCGGAGGCGCTCGTGGGCCCGGACGGCCGGCTCGGCTGCGAGTTCCTGCGCTCCCCGTGGGGCGCGGCCGCCGTGGCCGACGGCGCCTCGACGAGCACGCCCATCCGCTTCCGCGGGCAGTATGCCGACGAGGAGACCGGGCTGTTCTACAACCGCCATCGCTACTACGACCCCAAGCTGGGCCGGTACATCAGCCCCGACCCCATCGGCATCGAGGGCGGGCTCAACCCGTTCGCCTACGCCGCCAACTGCCCCACGTCCGCCGTCGACCCCGACGGGCTGATGTACTCCGTCATCAAGGACGCGCGGGGCAACGTGGTCGCAGAAGGACACAACCTCAAACAAGGCGGAGGTGTCGGTGAACAGCATCCGGCGGTGCCGCTGCCCGATCGCACCTCCTGCGCAGAGATGACGGCGCTCACGAGCCTCGCTCGCAAGATGGGACCGAACACGAAGAAAGAGGACATCGCGAAGCTGTTCAACGAGGAGGGCTACACCATCGAGACCTACGAAGGCACCAAGCACCACTACGACAAGGGCGTTCGGTTCGGCGCCAACCCGTGCGCCGCATGCAAGCAGATGTTCAACGACATGGGGATCACGAAGGGCATCATAGGACACGCACCGAGAAAACCCGAGAAAATCAAGCCTTGGGACGGAGAAACGACGTACACCCCCCTCTCCGAGCAGGTACTGCAGCAGGCGCAAAAGAGGAGACGATGAGAGATTCAATGCCTGACGGCCAAGAGCCTCCGATGCATACGGTGGATCGACTGCGCGGGCCGGAGGGTGGGTACGCGCGGTCGCATGCTGGCCTGGCCGAGTTCTGGCGATGGCTTCAAGAGGACGCCCTGGCCCGGTCCGCTTCCGAGCAAGACGCCGCTCTCCTCACGGCGCTCGACCGGTGGTTCGCGGAAGGGCCGAGCTGTGCGCTCGTCGTCGGCGCAGATCAGACGAGGCGCACCGCGGCCCTCGCGCGATGGGCCCTCTCCATGGCGACGCGCAATAGCGCAGAGGTGATCTTTCTTCCGGTGAGCTCGTGCTTCGGAACCGCGGTGGAACGCGAGGCGCTCAAGGTGCTCCTCGGTCTGTTTCGAAGCTCGCGGTCAGCAGCATTCTCTCGACCAAGCAGCCCTAATGAGCTCCGGTGGTCGATCGCGGGAGCGTTGCGGTGGGATCTGGAGATGGAAGATCCTGTGTTGCTCGTGATCGTCGACGGCCTCGAGCGCGCGGCGGACTGGGGGCCGGAGAAGGGGGTACCATTTCTGAACGAAGCCGGCTTCAGGGTGCGGTTCCTCGTGTCTGTGGGCGTAGAAGGTCCTTCCGCCCGGTGCTCGGACTGGCGTCAGCATCTCCAATGGACGGAGGAGAGGTCCGCGGTGCTGCACCTAACAGGAGACGCCACCGCCTCAGAAGAGGCGGTGCAGCAGGCGCGAGACACCCTGGCCGGGAGCGGGGACGAAGGGCGCGCGGCGGAGCGATGCCTCGACGCGCTGGCGGCGGCGCTCGCGCCGGTATCGAAGGACGACCTGATCGCGGCGTGCGGACTATCCAGCGGGTCGGTCGAGGCGCTCCACGGCGCGCCGCGTCCGGCGCGTGATCTCGTGGTCCTTGGAGACGACGGGGGCTACCGCTTCCGCGACGACGCGACGCGTGCTCGCTGGGCTGCATCGGCGGACATCGCGTCACTCGAAGACGGCATCGTCGATCGAGGCCTGGCCAGCCTGCGCGCGGCCAGGGCCCCCGCGGGCGATGCGATCGCCTGGCCTGCTTACCTCGTCGAGTACCTGGGGGCCCACATGTCGCGACGAGCGCCTGCGCTGTCCGCCTTCATGGAGCTCGTCTCGCCGGCGTGGCTCGCCGCCTGGATGGACAGACCGGGAGGGCTCGTGGGGTTCGTCACGGACACGCGCCGCGCGCGCACGGCTGCGGAAGAGGCGCTGTTCAATGCGTCCACCGAACCGGAGCGCACGGCGGCGTTGAACCACATCACGCGGTGCGCCGTCGTCGAGGGGACGCTGTTCGCCAAGGAGGGAAGCCGGCACGGACCGCGAGACGATCGCGCCCACCCCTACAAGGAGCCGAGCGTGGATCTCGCGAAGCCGACGGGCGCGGCGCGCGCGCGAGCGGTGGCGCTTCTCACGCTCGCAGGCACCCTCACCGGGGCCGAACGGGAGGCGGTGGAGGCGTGGGCGGACGAGGCGCGGGCCGCGCTCGGTGAGGCCGGCGAGCTCGTGCCATGTCCGATCCCCTCGTTCTCCGGTATCCCGACAGAGGCCGATCCGGAGCTCACGCGCCGGCTGCGCGACGCCGCTCCCAACAAGTTCGGGTCTCTTCTCTCCGGGCGTTATGACCAGGCTGCCGCCGCGTGTGCGGGGCTTGAGCCGGAAGAAGCCTTGCGCCTGGCGGACAGGACGGAGGGCGTCCTCCGCGTGACCGCCTTCGCGGCGATCGTGCCGCACCTGCCCGAAGCACTCCGCGAACGAGCCGTGGCCGAGGTCATGGACGCCTACTGGCAGCATGGCGACGACGACACGCTGCGATCCGTGCTCGCATGTGCGCCGTGGATGGCGCTGGACGACGCTGCGTGCGTGTTCTGCGCTGTGCTCGGGAACCGCTGGGAAGACGACTTCGAGAACCTCTTGATCGGCTGGGGCGGGCTCACGGACTTCGCGCCGCTGCTGCGCAGGCTGGGGGGCTCGGCGGCGATCGTCGGCGCTGCCGCCGCGATCGCGGAGGTGGGCCGCTGGCTGCCGTAGCGGCGCCTCGGGCCCAGGCCGCGTCGAGACCGGCGCCGCGTCGCTGACGCCCGCCGGGGAGCCAACGCCGCGTCGCCGACGCTCCCCGAGTTCCGACGCCGCGTCGCCGACGCCCGCCAGTGAGCCCGCGCCGCGTCGCCGACGCCCTCCGAGGAGCCCGCGCCGCGTCGCCGATGCGCCTCTCCGCCGCGCCTCCTCGCCCCGGGGTGCGTTCGCAGAGGAGGCCGCCTTGCGTCACGGGCATGGACGCAATGCTGCTCCTCATGGACGCAAAGTTGCCCGCCTCTTCGGCTCCCCCACGGCCGTGATACCCCCGCCATCATGGGAAAAGCCGCGTTTCTCGCCCGCCGGCTCACGCCGAGCGGGTGCATCGTCGCAGGTACGAAGCTCGCCTCTCACCGAGAGGCCCTGAAATCGAAGAAGATCAAGCTCGCCCCCAAGGTCGACGCAGCGGTCCAGTCCGTCATCGCGCGCACCGAGGCCGTCGAGGCGCTCGGGAGCACCGACGCCACCATGACGGAGATCGATCGCGGCGCCGACCGGTGCATTTCCGCATTCGGCGCCCAGCTCGACGGCATCGAACGCTCGTTCGACCACGACGACATCCTGCCGCTGAGCGATGACGAGGCCGCGCGCCGGGCCGACGCCGCGCTGGTGCGCTCGGAGGTGCTGTCGTCGGGCACGGGCTTCGTCAAGCTCGTGTACTCCCAGCAGTGGGTGCGCATGAGCGCGATGATCAAGGCGCTCGACGGCAAGGAAGTGAAGGCGGCGGCGGAGCGCCTCGGGCTCGCGGCCGAGGTTGATCGCCTCCGGCGCTGGACCGCGCTCTACGGCCAGAAGCTCGGCGTCACCGAGGCGAAGAGCGCGGACCCGGCGATCAAGGCGGTGGAGGCGTGGCACGAGGCCTACGGCACGCTCATGGTCCAGGTCCACGCCGAGTACGACGACGACAAGGACGAGACGCATGCGCTCCTCCGTGACCGCCTCCTGTCGCCTTACGAAGACGCGGCGGAAGAGGAGCGGCGCGCCGAGCGGGCCCGCGCCGCGAGCGCCAGCAGGAAGAAGAACGAGCCCTCCGTTCCCGCCTGATCGAGGCTCGTGGAATGATCCCACGGCGCCAACCGGGCGCGGGTCGCACGGCGGCGGGGGTGCACGTCGTCTTCCTGAAGAAGGGAGAGCGCGCGGCTGATCGTGCGCGCTAGCGTCGATCCGGCGGGCAACGTGGCCACGATGATCCTGACCTCGGGCTCGGCCGCGCGGAGCTCAACGACAAACTGGTTGTATGCGGCGTCGATCTCCTCGTCCGAGAGGCCCACGAGCTCGGCGTCCGTGTAGCGGGGGAAATGCACGAGCGCCTGCGTTGCCCGCAACTGCCAGACGGATTCGGGCTCGTCCGGGCTCGACCACACGCCGAAGCAGGGGACCTGAACGCCGTGATGAGATCGAGGGAACGGAGCGCGGGCCAGCGGAGGATCGAAGCGCGGGTGCATCGCAAAGCCGCTCCACAGGGCGATCCTGTCCGGGTCCGCGCCGGACGGCGCGCCCAGGGGCCAGTCCACGTCGAAGAGGCGGCAGCTCTCCCGCTGGAGCGCCTCGGCCGAGCTCTCGGCGAGCGGCCCGGCCCAGGCGGCCCAGTACGCCGGCTCCAGGGTGCGCTCGTCGATCAGGCTCTCGCGCATGGCCTGCGCGAGGGGCGCCGCCGGCTCACCGGTCCCGGCAGGCGCGATCTCGAGGCTCGCCCCTGCCAGCGGGGCGAGCCGCTGCCACGCGATCGCGCTCACGCCGGTCCACACGAGGCTCACGCCCGGCCGGTGCTCGACGTCGAGGTGAGGGCAGACGCGCACATGCGCGTGCGGCGCGTCGTGGTGGCAGACGGCGAAGGCGGTGGGCGGCATGGCGATGAGGGCAATTTAATCGCGGACGCCTGCCTCGCGCCGAGCGAGCCCGCGCCGCCAGCGCCAGGAAGAAGCACGAGCCCGACGTTCCTGCCTGGTCATCTCCCTCTCCCACACGTCAGCCGCGCCCCCGGCGAGCCGTCCGAGCCATGCAGCTTTCCCGGGCCACCGGACGGCGGGCTCGCGATTGCCGCGATTGCACACGCTCGCGGGACCGTGGGACCATCCAGTCACCATGGGTAAGGTCACCGCCCTCCATATGGACACCATCACCGAGAAATCCGGTCACCAGATGACCGGTATGGCGGTGAGCGTGTGTCTGACCCCGGCCGCGCCCAGCCCGTTGCCGATCCCCTACCCCACCATGGGCACGGTCTCGGAGGGGATCATCGACCCGTGCATGCGCACGAAGATCGAGGGCGCGAAGATCCTCACGGTCGGCGGCTGCATGAAGGCGTGCCACGGCAACGAGCCTGGCACGCTCAAGGAGGTCGTCAGCCTCAACACCGGCGGGCCTTGCTTCCCTTGGCTCGGCGCGCCGAACGTCATCATCGAGCTCGGCATGGCCGGCATCACCGGCAGCATGGGCCAGATGAACAAGAGCATCACCGTCGGCGCCGGCGCCAGCGCGAGCGGCGCAGGCGGCGGCGGCGGCGGCGGAGGGGGCGGCGGCGGCGGCGCCGGGGGCCCGCCCGGGGGCAGCCCGCAAGGCGGCGGCAACGGCGGCGGAGGCGGCGGCGGGGGCAACAGCGGCGCCGCGCCGCCGAGCCCGCCTGCGCCGCCGGGCGCGGAGGGCCTGGCGGCCGCGGGCCATCCGATCGACGTCGTGACCGGGACGCTGTTCACGATCCCGGCGGCCGACTTCACGCTCACCGGGTTCCTCTGGGTCCAGTGGATCCGCACTTACAGCACCTCGGCCGTGCGCCACCGCTGCGGCCTCGGGTGGGGCTGGTCGCACAGCCTCGCCTGGCGCGCCGAGCGCAACGGCGATCACCTCGTCCTCGTCGACGACCAGCAGCGCCGCACCGAGATGCGGCTGCCCGCGGCGGGTGAAGCGCTGCTCCTCCCCCACGGCCGGAAGGTGCACCTCGACGGGGACGCGATCGTCGTCGACCTCGGCGACGACCTCGCGCGGGTCCTCCGGCCCACCGCCGATCCGCGGGCGTACGCGCTCGCCGAGCTGCGCGACGCCTTCGGCAACGCGGCCACGATCGACTGGGATCAGGACGAGGTCGTGGCGATCACCGACTCGGTCGGCCGCCGCGCGGAGGTCTCCCGCGACGGGAACCTGCGCATCTGGTCCGTCGCCGTCGCGGATGAGGGCGGCAAGGAGCACCGCCGGCGCCTCGTGACCTACGAGCTCGACGGGCGCGGAGACCTCGTCCGGGTCATCGACGTGGGCGGCGCGGAGACCCGGTTCAGCTACGACGACGAGCACTACCTGCGCTCGGAGACGCGCCCCGACGGCGTCGTCTTCCATTTCGTGTACCAGGACGCGGGCGGCGAGCGGCGCTGCGTGGAGACCTGGGGTGAGCTGCCCGGCGGCGACCTCCTCGCCGCGCTCGGCGCCCCCGAGGCGCACGTGGCCGGCGGTCCCCGCGGCATCTTCCACACGCGCGTCGCGTACGGGCCCGAGCCTCACCAGACGACGGTGACGGACGCGCTCGGCCATGTGCATCGCTACCAGGGCAACGCGCTCGGGCTCGTCGAGCGCTACGTCGACCCGCGCGGCTACGCCATGCTGTTCACGTACGACGGGGTCGGGCGCCTCATCGCCGTCACCGACGGCGCCGGGGCCACGCAGCGACGCCGCCACGATCTCGCCGGACGGCTGATCTCCCTCAGCGACGGCGGCGGCACGGTCCGGTACCAGACGGACGAGGAGCGGCAGGGCGTCACCACCATCGCCCCGAACGGCCAGCGTTCCACCGAGCGGCGCAGCCGGGGGCGCGTCGTCGAGATCGAGGACGCGCGCGGCAAGACGACGGCCGAGTACGACGCGCGCGGCAAGAACACGAAGATCACGTACCCGAGCGGCCTCGTCGACACGCTCGAGTACGACGCGCACGGCAACCTCGTCCGCTACGCCCAGGGGGAGCGCGTGTGGACCTACGTGTACGATCTCCTCGGCATGCCCGTGCGCATCGAGTCGCCCGGCGGCGCGGCGACCACGCTCGAGGTCGACTCCTCGGGCAACATCGTCAGCGCCGTGGGGCCGAGCGGGCAGCGCACCGAGCGCGCCTTCGACGGGCTCGGGCTGTGCACGGCGACCTCGTACCCCGGCGGCGGCCGCGCGCACTACCGCTACGTGGCCAGCGCGCTCGTCGAGCAGGTGCTGCCGGACGGCTCGCGCTGGACCATGGGCTACGACGCGCTCCTCCGGCTGAGCTGGATGCAGAACGCCGCGGGCGAGCGGCGCTCGTTCGAGTACGACGCGGTCGGCAACCTCGTCCGCGAGACGACGTTCACGGGGCTCCAGTACCGCTACGAGTACGACGGCGCGGACCGGCTCGTGTCGATCCTCCGCCCCGACGAGTCGATCGTGCGGCTCTCGCGCGACGGCGCGGGCAACGTCGTCTCGCGGGAGTACTCGTCGGGCCTCATCGAGCGCTTCGAGTACGACGCCCTGGGGCGCGTCGCGCGCGCGACGAACGGCGCCTGCACGACGGAGCTCGCGTACGACGATCGCGGCGCGATCCTGCGGGACACCCAGACGTGCGGCGGCTTCAAGTTCGTCACGAGCTACGACTACGACGAGGGCGGCCAGCTCGTGGCGCGCCGGTACTCGTCCGGCTGGCGCGTGGCGCTGGAGCACGACGCGTACGGGCGGGTCGCCGCGATGGGCGTCGGCCATCCGGACGCCGCCGAGCGCTTCGTCTTCGAGCGCGACGAGCAGGACGGCGAGCGCGCCCGCCGGCGCGACGGTGGCGTCGGCGCCATCCTGACCCGGCGCAACGCCGAGGGCTTCCCCGTGGAGATCCAGGTGGAGGGCGCGTCGGGCGACGTCGTCCGCTCCCGCGCCTACCGCTGGCACCCGGTCGGGGCGCTGGCCGCCGTGATCGACAGCGAGCGCGGCGAGCGCCGCTACGAGCTCGACGCGCACGGGCGGCCCGTGGACGTCCGCGGGCTCAGCGCGACCGAGGCCTTCTCCTACTCGCCGCACGGCACGGCGATCGCGCGGGGTGAAGCGTCGGTCGGCGCCGGCGGAAGGCCGCGCGCGGCGGGCGACCAGGTCCTGACCTGGGACCGACTTGGCCGGCTCTCGGGCCGGGACGCGCCCGATCCACAGCGCACATGGCGGTATGCCTTCGACGAGAACGATCGGCTGACCGAGGCCGTGCGCGGCGACGGGCTGAAGATCCAGTACATCTACGACGCGCTCGGCCGCCGCGTGGCCGAGATCGTCGGCCAGGGGAGCACGTGGTTCGGCTGGGACGGCGACAGCATCGTCGAGGAGCGCTCCTCGGGCGGGCAGGTCACGCGCCGTGTCTTCGACGCGTCAGGTCACATGCCGCTGCTCGAGTCGCAGGGCGGCGCGGGCTTCCGCCTCGTGGCGACCGACGCCGCGGGAACGCCGTGGCTCACCCTCGACGCGGCCGGCGAGATCACCGAGATCGATCTCACCACCTGGGGCGAGGTCGCCCACAAGCGCGGCGAGCCGGGCGCGCTCCGCTTCGCCGGGCAGCGCGCCGACGAGCTCACCGGCCTCCACTACAACCGGTACCGCTACTACGCGCCCGACCTGCGCGTGTTCATCTCGCCGGATCCCATCGGCCTCTCGGGCTCGCTGCAGGAGATCGGCTTCGTGCCGAACCCGACGCTCTTCATCGATCCGCTCGGGCTGCTCACGATCATCACGGCCTCGAACGATCCCAAGCTCCACAACGCGTACTACTCGCAGTACGCGGCGAAGTACCCGGGCGCGACGATCCTCAAGCCGAACCAGGTCGTGCCTGGCAGCCTCAAGGGCGAGACGGATGTCGTCGTCGACACCCACGGCTGGCCGGGCAGCGTCGAGTGGGCGGGGAAGAAGATCTCGGGGGCCCAGCTCGCGGACAAGCTGAACGCCGCCGGGTTCAACGGGAAAATGCCCGGAGCGCGCGTGGACGTCGTCACGTGCAACGGCGGGACGAAGCCGAACTTCATGGGCCGCAGCGTCGCCCAGGCGGTCGCGGACCGGACCGGCGCGACCACGTCCGGCGCGACCGCGAAGGGCGTCCCCGGCGTGGCCTCCGCCGGGGCGATGGGCAACGCGGGCGCCTCCGGCCTGGTCAGCGGAATGCCCACCGGCCTCGGATCTGGCAACGCCCCGGGCAACCTGCACGTCAACGGCGGCGGTCACCTGATCAAGGACATCAAACCGCGCTGGTACACGTTCGGGCAGTGACGGGCGGCCCGCCGCTCAGGGCGCGCCGGCGGTCGCGCCCTGCAGCGGCTCCGGCGACCCGATCCAGGCGGCGAGCCGCACCTCGTCCTGCGGCGGCGCACCCAGGACGACGACGAGGAACGGGCCGTCGCACACGAAGTAGCGCTCGTACATATCGCCGCGCCCGAGGGTGAGCGGCCCGGGCTCGGTCGGCGGGAGCGCGTCCCAGCCCAGGCGGAAGCGGACGGCGTGGCGGGCGTCTCCGATCCGGCGCCCCTCCCCGCCCGCGAGCGGCTTGCCGACGAGCTCCTCGTGCACACGGGCCGCGCACAGGTCGAGCGGGGGGATCTTCAGCGCACAGCGCCGGTCGAAAGGCTTCACGCCGAACCATCTCCCCAGCCAGCCCCTCGGCCTCCGCGCCGTCGCGACGACCTCCGCGACGGCGGCCCCGAGCGTCTCGGGGCGCGGGCACCGCGCGACAACCACGCGCTCATCCCCCTTGGCCTCGATCTCGATCACGAAGTCGTCGGGGCCGCTGTGGCGATGCACCGTCAGCTGCGCCGCGGCCCGCGACCACGTCGCGTCGTCGACGTCGTTCCAGAGCCCGAACGCAGGCAGGACGCGCTCGCCGAAGAGGACGCCTTCACGCCGGCTGGCGAAGGGCGCTGCGAACGACGGGCGCACGCACGAGAACGCGTACGCCCCGAGGGCGTCTCCGGGCGCGCTCTCCGGCAGCGCGCCCTCAGGCAGCGGCCCGAATCTGCGCGCGCCCTCCTGCGCCACCTCCCGGAGCGCTTCTGCCACGGCGCCGACGCGCGCGACCGACCAGGGCGACCCAGCGGCGCGCGGCATGGCGGACGCCTCCCCCGCTCGCTCCTCCAGAGGGAAATCCGGCGAGAAGATCAGGTTCAGGTCTGGAACGATGGGGGACGATAGCGACGGCACGAGCACGGTCGCGCGGCTCATCGTGGGCATGAGGTCCTCTGGTCCTGGAAGGAGGCGGGTAGTATAGCGCTCTCTTCCGCCTACCCTCATCGCCGCGCCCGCGACGACCGTGGACCGAGCCATGCCGCTGCCCGATTTCCTCCCTGCGCTGCTTCGTCCGGAGCTCGCCGAGCTCCACGCCTACACCCCGGTCGCGGGGCACTTCCCTGTGCGCCTCGACGCCAACGAGAGCCCGCCGCTGCTCTCGACCGAGGCGCGGGCGGCCCTCGCGCGCGCCGCGGCGCCGGAGGACTGGGGCCGCTACCCCGACGCGCGCGCCCTCGATCTCCGCGAGGCCATCGCCGCCCACTGCGGCGCGGATCCCGACGAGATCCTGGCCGGCGTCGGCTCCGACGAGGTGATCTCGATCGTGCTCACCGCGCTCAGCCGCCCGCGGCAGGGCGCGGACGCGGCGAGCGTCGTCACGGTCAGCCCCACCTTCGTCATGTACAAGCTGAGCGCGCGCGCGCGCGGGATGCGCGTCGTCGAGGTCCCGCTCGACGCCGGCTGGGATCTCGACGTGGCGGGCCTCGGGCGCGCCGTCGATTTCGCGCGCCCCAACGTCGTCTTCATCGCCTCGCCGAACAACCCGACGGGCGCGCTCATGTCGGAGGACCGCCTCGAGGTGGTCGTCGCCGCGGCGAGGGACGCCCTCGTGATCGTCGACGAGGCGTACATCGACTTTGCCCCGCGCGACCAGCTCGCCCTCCTGCGCAAGCACCCGAACGTCGCCGTGCTGAGGACGCTCTCGAAGATCGGCCTCGCGTCGCTGCGGATCGGCTGGCTCATCGGCGCCCGGGAGCTCGTGGCCGAGCTCGACAAGGTCCGCCAGCCCTACAACCTGCCCACCCCGTCGCAGCGCGCGGCCGCCTTCGCCCTGCGGGAGCTCGGCGGCGAGCTCCGCCGCGCCGCCGCCGCCGTGACGGCCGAGCGCGAGCGCCTCGCGGCCGGGCTCGCCGAGCTCGGCCTCTCGGTCGCGCCGAGCCACGCCAATTTCCTCTGGATCGGCACGCGCCGCCCTGCCGGCGAGGTCTTCGAGGCGCTCGCGGCGCGCGGCGTCCTCGTGCGCAGCTTCCACGCGGCGGGCGGGCGCCTCGCGCACCGGCTCCGCATCACCGTCGGCCTCCCGGAGGAGAACGATCACCTCCTCGCCGAGATCGCCGCGTGCGCGTAGCCGTGCCGCTCTCCGCCGCGCGGCGCGCGGCGCGTGTGTTCCTCGCGACGTTCGCGGAGATCGCGGCGCCCGCGGCGTTGACGGCGTTGACGGCGTTGACGGCGTCGACGTCCATTGCCGGCTGCGCCGCGCCCCGGGTCGCGCGCTCGATCGACGGCCAGATCATCGAGGGTCGTTACATCGCGGCGCACGCCTATGCGCTGTATGCGATCGGCGCCGAGGCCGAGGCGCGCGGCGATCTCGCGACGGCGCTGGAGGCGTACGAGCTGGCGGAGGACGGAGACCCCGACAGCGCGGACATCTGGACTCGTATCGGGTCCGTGCGCTGCCGGCTCGGGCGCGGGGAGGCGGCGGGCGCCGCCTTCGAGCGCGCCCGCGCGATCGAGCCCGACTACGAGCCGGCCTACCGCGAGCAGGCGCGCTGCGATCTCTCGGCGGGGCGGCTCGAGGCGGCGCTCGAGCGGATCGATCGGGCGATCCTGCTCGATCCGGATCGTGACGACGGCGCCCTGCTCCGGGCCGAGATCCTGCGGCGGCTGGGCCGCACGGACGACGCGCGCCTCGCCTTGCGGGCGCTCGTGGTGCGGCGCCCCTGGTCGACGGAGGCGTGGCGCGCGCTGCACGCGGCGGCCGTCGAGGCGGGCGATCGCGCGGTGGCCGAGCAGGCTGCGCGGCGCCTGCGGGAGCTGGCTGCGCCGGGGGCAGCCGTCCTGGGGCGGCGGATGCCGTCAGGGGGGCAGCTGGCCGAGGTCGACGAGGCGCTCGTCCTGGGCCAGCTGCGCCGCGCCCGCCGCCTGGCGCGCGACGCGGATCTGACGCCCGCCGAGGTCGCGGTGCGCGCGGCCGCGCTGGGCCGCATCGGCGAGGCCCGCGAGCAGGCCGAGCTCGTCTCGGCGGCCGATCCGGCGAGCGCCGAGGCGCTCGTGGCGCTCGCGGTGGCGGCCGATCTGAGCGGCGATCTCGACGCGCTGACGCGGGCCTGCGACGCCCTCGACCTGTCCGCGGCGGCGGGCGGCCCCGCGGTGGCCCCCTCGCGGCTCGCCCGGCTCCTCTTTGCCGAGCTGCTCTTCCGTCGCGTCGGCCGCGACGCCGCGCTCACCTGGCTCGGCCCGCCGCCCCCCGCGCCCGTCGCCGGAGATGCGCTGTCCCAGGAGGTCGAGCGGCGCGTCCACCGGGAACTCGCGGGCGCCGCGCCTTGATCGGCGCGGCGCGGGCGCGTACCCCCGCCCTGTGGCTCAAGGTGAGGGCTTGGTGTGCGGCTTCTCGTTGTACTTCTTGAGGTCGAAGTTGAGCTCGAAATCGAGCGTGTTCTCGCCCTCCTTGATCTCGATCTCCCTCTTCACGTCCTGATCGATGGCCGGCAGCAGGGCGGCGGTGAGCACCTTGCCCACGGGGATGCCCTTGATCTCGTACTTGCCGTCGAGCCCGGTCACGTCGTGTGTCGCGAACTTGAGCACGAAGACCTCGGCCTTGAGGAACGGCTTCGGCAGCTTGTCCACGAGGTGGTAGTAGCCTGGCTGCGGCGGGTAGAACTTCACCGGGTCGCCCTGCGGCACGGCGACGAGGACCGCCATGAAGGGGGCGCCCTCGAGGTTCGGCATGTACGGCTCCAGCGGATCGAGGTTCGCGACCTCGAGCCGCTGGCCATAGGACATGACCACGGTCCGCTTCGAGAACGCGCACCCGTGGATGGTCACCTTCTCCGCCTCTTCGCGTTCCGGCACGTAGCCGCTGTAGTTGACGACGGTGACGAGCGCGTCGGCGACCCCGTTCTGCTGTCCGACGCGAAACAGCCGCCCGTAGGTCGCGGCGGCCTCACCGCACTTGCCGATCGGGAAGCTGAGCCCTGTATCGGGCGGCGGGTCGCCCTTGATGGTGACGCGTCCTCGCAGCGTCCCCGTGGGCCCGCTGTACGGCGCCTGTCGCTTCGGGTTCATCACCTTCGCGACGTCCTCGGAGGTCAGCGAGAGCGCGTGCGCCTCGCCCGCCCCGGCCTGCGCGCTCCCCACAGCGCCGGCGCTCGCGCTCCCCGCCGCCGCCGCGGTCCCCGGCGCAGCGCTCGCGCTCCCCGCCGCCGCCGCGGCCCCTGCGGCCACGGGCGCCGCGCTCCCCGCCGGTGTCGCGCTCCCCGCGGTCGCGCCGCTGCTCGCGTTCCCTCCCTGACACCCGAGCGCTCCGAGCAGCGCGACGCACGCCGCTCGCATCCTTCCATCCCCCGCGCTTCTCTGCAGCTTCTCGCCGGTTCGCATCGGCGCCGACTCTAGCAACTCGCGCGCCCCGCGCAGCACCGTGTATTCGCTGCCGAACGAAGCGCGAGCGCCGGCGCCCCGTTGCCATACGAGTTGGCGGCGCTCTTCCAGGCCAGCACCCGCGTTGCCGAGCGGGGGTTCACCCGCACAGGAGACGGGCCCAGATCGGCGTTTTCGGCGCGCAGGCGTACTCCGGTACGCCGAGCACCGAAAACGTCGAGGTGGGCCCGTATCCGAAGCGGGTGGACCCCCGCTCTAGCGTGACGCCAGGACCGCGCGGACGGCGATCCCGAGCGAGGTCGTCGGCCAGATGCCGAGGACCATCACGAGCACCGCGGACACCACCAGGGCCGCGTTGACGTAGCCCGAGCGCATCGGCCGCGCGATCGGAGCGCCGGGGGCCGGCTCGCGCATGTACATGTACACGAGCACCCGCAGGTAATAGTAGGCCGACAGCACGCTGTTGAGGAGCAGCGCCACCGACAGCGTGTACAGCTCCGCGCCCATCGCCGCCTTGACGATGTAGAGCTTGCCGAAGAAGCCCGCGGTCGGCGGCACGCCGGCCAGCGACAGCAGGAAGAGCGAGAACGCGAGCGCCGCCACCGGGTGCCGCTTGCCGATGCCGGAGAGGTCCTCGTAGCTCACCGCCTCGGCCCCACGGCTGCCGCAGAGGATGAGCGTCCCGAAGGCGCCGACCGTCGAGACCGTGTAGGCGAGCAGGTAGAACATCACGCTCGCCTGCGCGTCCTCGCTCGCCCGCACCGTCGCCGCCACACCCACGAGCAGGTACCCGGCGTGCGCGATGCTCGAGTACGCGAGCATCCGCTTCACCGACTCCTGCCGGCCCGCGATCAGGTTCGCGACCGTCATCGTGAGCAGCGCCATCACCGCCACGGCCGGCGGCCAGCCCGCGGCCCACGACGAGAGCGCCGGGCTACCGAACGCCCCGAGCAGCACCCGCAGGAGCGTCGCGAACGCCGCGCCCTTCACCGCGACCGCCATGAACGTCGTGGCCGGCGTCGGGGCGCCCTCGTACGCGTCCGGCGTCCACATGTGGAACGGCACCGCGCTCACCTTGAACGCGAGCCCGACGAGCACCAGCGTCGCCCCGATGAGCAGCAGCGCCGGGTTCGGCGCCGCCGCCCCCTTCGCGCCCGCGATGACCTCGCCGATCCCCGCGAGGTCGGTGTGCCCCGTCGCCCCGTAGATCAGCGCGCCGCCGTACAGCAGCAGCGCCGCCGCGAACGAGCCGAGCAGGAAGTACTTGATCGCCGCCTCGGTGCTCCGCGGCGACGTCCGGCGGAAGCCGGTCAGCGCGTACGCGCCGAGCGACATCGTCTCCAGGCCGAGGAAGAGCGTCAGCAGATCCCCCGCGCCGGCGAGGATGATCGCCCCGACCGTCGAGAAGGTCAGCAGCGGATAGAACTCCCCGCGGTCGAGCCGGTGCTCCGGGAGGTACCCCCCGGCGAGCAGCGCCGCCAGCGCGCCGCCCAGGCAGAGCACGAAGGAGAAGAACAGCGTGAACCGGTCCATGACCAGGTACGGGGCGAGCGAGTCGAACCCCTCCAGCGTCTCGGGGCCGACGAACCCGACCGCGCCCGAGAACACCGCCCCGGCGAGGAGCGTGATCGCCGTCCCGAGCGCCATGTCGGACGAGGGGCCGGAGCGGCGATCGTGCGACTCCTCGCGGCGGTGCGAGAACGCCTCCGCGAGCATCAGCAGCGCGCCGCCGAGGGAGACGACGATGAGCGGCGATACCGCGATGTACGGTCCGAGGATCATCGCGCCGCCTCCCCCGCCCGCGCCGCGAGCGCGCCGCCCGCCGCCCGATCGCGCCGAGCCTGCTCGTCGTCACCCGCCCCCGCCGCGCCCGCACCGGATCCCAGCGAGGGCGCCCCCTTCAGGAAGGCGGGGGAGAACGTGTCCTCGGGCAGGAGCTTCGCGTTCCGTTCGTCCGCGAAGAGGATCGCCTGCCCGGAGACGACCTTGAACTGGTTGTAAGTAGACAGGACCGACTCCTTCATCCGATCGAGGAAGATCGCAGGGAACAGGCCGATCACGAAGATCATGAGGATCAGGGGCGCGAGCGCGAGGCCCTCGCGGGGCGTCACGTCGGGCAGGTGCTTGTTCTTCGGGTTCGTGAGCGGCCCGAAGAACATCTTCTGCACCACGCTCAGCATGTAGACGGCGGCGAGGATGACGCCCGCCGCGGCGCCGATCGTGTGGATCCCGCTGAACGTCCCGAGGCGCTCGGAGGCGTAGGTCCCCATGATGATCATGAACTCGCCGATGAACCCGTTCGTGCCGGGCACGCCGACGGAGGCGAACGTCACGATCAGGAAGAGCGTCGCGTAGACCGGCATCACCTTCGCCAGGCCGCCGAACTCCGAGACCTCCCGGGTGTGCCGGCGGTCGTAGATCACGCCGACGAGGAGGAAGAGCGCGCCGGTGGAGACGCCGTGGTTCACCATCTGGATCACCGCGCCCTGGATCCCGCTCGGCGTGACGCCGAAGAGCCCGAGCATCACGTAGCCCAGGTGGGCGACCGACGAGTACGCCACGAGGCGCTTCACGTCGGACTGCTTCCAGGCGACGAGCGCGCCGTAGATCACCCCGCCGAGGATCGCGATGCCCGCCAGGTTGGCCGCGAGGCTGGAGGCCGGGCCGGGGAAGAGGCCCATCGAGAAGCGCAGGTACGCGTAGGTCCCGATCTTCAGCATCACCGCGGCCAGGATCACCGAGCCGCCGGTCGGCGCCTGCACGTGGGCGTCCGGCAGCCACGTGTGCACCGGCCACATCGGCACCTTGATGAAGAACGCGATCGAGAACGCCCAGAAGCAGAGCATCTGCGCGCCCCGGGGCAGCACGACGCGCGACAGCGCGAGGTAGTCGAACGTGTAGGCGCCCGTGAGCTTCTGGTTCGCCCACACGAGGTACACGATGCCCGCGAGCATCAGCATCGAGCCCGCCATCGTGTAGACGAAGAGCTTGATCGCCGCCTTGATCTTCTCGACGCCGCCCCAGATGCCGATCATCACGAACATCGGCACCAGCATCAGCTCCCAGAAGACGAAGAACAGGAACAGGTCGAGCGCGACGAACGCGCCGAGCATCGCCCCCTGAAGGAACAGGAGGCAGAAGCAGAGCTCCTTGATCCGGCTCTTGATCGAGCCGAACGACGCGTACGCCGCGATGGGCGCGATGAACGTCGTCAGCAGGACGAGCCAGAGGCTGATGCCGTCGATGGCGACGTGCCACCGGATGCCCAGCGACGGGATCCACTCCTTGATCGACTGGAAGTGCCAGCCCACGGTCATCGGCACGGTGAGCAGCCACAGCGAGGCGAGGAAGCCCGCGCCGAGCACGGCCAGCGTGACGCCCCGGAGCAGCGAGAGCAGCTGCCGCGGCACGAACAGCACCGCGGCGGCGCCCACGAAGGGCAGCCCGATGAGCACGTTGAGCAGCGACGGCCACTCGTCTGTCGCTCCCGCCGCCTCCGCCGCGGCGCCGGACGGCCAGAGCCACTGCACGAAGAGCACCGTGAGCGCCGCGATGAGCCCGAGGCCGGCCCGCTGCCACGGGGTGTACCCCGGGGCGGCGTGGGCCTCGCCGTGCTCGTCGCCGTGGTGGTCGTCGCCGTGGCCGCCGTGATGATCGTCGCCGGCGTGGGCGCCGTCGGCGCCCTGCGCGTCGCCCGGCGGGAGGATCGCTCCCACGACGCCGGCGGCGAGCGCCGGCCAGTACTGCGTTACGAGGTCGAGCGCGCTCATTGCAGGCCTCTCGGCTGGATCAGGTCATGGATCTGCTCCACCGGGGTTGCCCCCGGGGGCAGCGCGGGCACGTCCGAGCCCAGCATGGTGGTCGGGCCCGCGGGGGTCTTGCGGCTCGCCGGCCTGGAGAACGAGAAGGTCTCGGTCGCCTCGCGGTCGAACGCGTTGCGCACGCGGAGGACGACGTCCTTGGTCTCGCCGGGCTCGAGCTTCACCGTGACGTCGGCCGCCTCGGAGAAGTCGCGCGCCGGCAGGCCGGGCGCCTCCCAGCGGTACCGGTAGCCGAGCCCCGGCGCGGCCGAGAGCCTCACCTCGCCGGACCGGCGCAGCTCCGCGTCATCGACGTTCGCGTCCGCGTGCGGCTTGACAAGGAACCAGCCGACGCCGGCGAGGCCGACGACCATCGACGCGGCGTAGACCTGCACGCGGCCCGTCTGGAGCGCGCGCAGCACCGTGCCGAAGAACCCGACCAGCGCGGCCGAGAGCTTCGCGATGATGCCGTCGATGATCCACTTGTCGGCCATCGTGAAGATGTCGGCGATCGCGTCGACCATGCCCACCACCGTGGCGTTGTAGAGCTCGTCGATCCGCCACTTGTCGTAGATGAGCCGGTAGAGCCCCGGGAAGCTCTCGGCGAAGCGCCGCTCGGGCTCGCCGCGCTTGTTCCAGTACACGAGCATCGCCAGGCCGATGCCGGTGAAGCAGGCCGCGACGCCGGGCAGCATCATCGGGAAGAGCAGCCCCTCCACCCCCTCGCGCGCCTTCACCGCCCGCTCCGTCAGCGAGAAGACCGGCTCGAGCAGGTGCGCGAGCGGCGCGAACGCGTGGTTGTGGGTGAGGTGCACGAGCGGCTCCGCCATGAGGAAGCCGGCGAAGACCGACAGCGCCCCGAGCACGATCAGCGGGATCGTCATCGGCAGCGGCGACTCGTGCGGCTCCGGGCCCTCGAGCTTCTCGCCGTGCGCGTGCCCGTGGTGATCGTCGTGGTGGCCGTGCGGGTGCGGGTCCTTCCAGCCGCGCACGATCGTCCAGCCGCGGAACTCGCCGTGGAACGTCTGGAAGTACGCGCGGAACATGTAGAACGCGGTCATCGTCGCGGCCAGGATCCCGACGCAGTAGATCGCCGGGCCGAGCCACTCGGGCCACTGCCACACCGGCTGCCCGCGCGTCGAGACGGACTCGATCCGGCCGGAGAAGGCGCGCCACAGGATCTCGTCCTTCGACCAGAACCCGGCGAACCCGGGGAAGCCCGCGATCGAGAGGCACGCGAGGAGGAAGGTCCAGCGCGTCAGCGGCATGTAGTTCTTGAGGCCGCCCATGTTGCGCATGTCCTGGGACTGGTCGGTGTCGTGGATGCGGGCGTGCATCGCGTGGATCACCGAGCCGGCCCCGAGGAAGAGGCAGGCCTTGAAGAAGGCGTGCGTGAGCACGTGGAAGAAGCCGGCGGCGAACGCGCCGACGCCCACGCCGATGAACATGAACCCGAGCTGGCTCACCGTGGAGTAGGCGAGCACCTTCTTCAGGTCGTTCTGGAAGAGCCCGATCGAGGCCGCGAACAGCGCCGTGGCCACGCCGGTCACCGCGACGACGGCCATCGCGAACGGCGACAGCACGAACACCGCCGAGAGCCGGGCCACGAGGTAGACGCCCGCGGTCACCATCGTCGCGGCGTGGATCAGGGCGGAGACCGGCGTCGGGCCGGCCATCGCGTCGGGCAGCCAGACATAGAGCGGGATCTGCGCGCTCTTGCCGGCGCAGCCGAGGAACAGCGCGAGCGCGGCCAGCGTCCCCGCGTACACGAGCACCGGCTGCGACGGGATGAGGAAGCTCAGGAAGCCGGGCACGGTGTCGGCCGACATGTTGCCGATCGGCCAGATCTTCACCGCGGCGAGCAGGTTGCCCGCGTTCGCCGCGATGCCGTCGAAGTTCAGCGTGCCCGTGTAGTAGGCGAGCATCGCCATCGCCACGAGGAGGCCGAAGTCGCCGATGCGGTTCACGACGAACGCCTTCTTGCCGGCGCTCGCGTTCTTGTCGTCCTTGAACCAGAACCCGATCAGCAGGTAGCTGCACATGCCGACGCCCTCCCATCCCACGAAGAGGACGGCGAGGTTGTCGCCCATGATCAGCACGAGCATCGAGAAGATGAACAGGTTCAGGTACGCGAAGAACCGGTAGTACCCCGGGTCCTCGCGCATGTACGCGGACGAGTAGAGGTGGATGAGGAAGCCGACGCCGGTGACGACGAGGATCATCGTCCCGCTCAGGCCGTCGACGCTGAAGGCGGCGTCGATCGGGATCGACTGGCCCATCCGGCCGGTGATCGAGAACCAGCGCCAGGCCGTCCAGGTGAGCTTGCCGCCCTCGTGCGGCAGCATCAGGAACGTCGTGACGGCCGCCAGGAAGGCGCCGCCGAGCGCGGCGAGCGCCATCAGCCGGACCGCGTCCTTGCCGAGGCGCTTGCCGAAGAGGCCGTTCACGAACGCGCCGAGCGCGGGCAGGCCGAGGATGACCGCGAGCAGCGCGAACTCGGACGCGGGGAATAAGACTCTCAGGGCTTCCACGCTAACTCCTCAGGAGATCGGCGTCGTCCGAGCGCATCGTCTTCCGGATGCGGTAGAACGCGAGCACGATCGCGAGACCGACTGCGGCTTCCGCCGCCGCGATGGCGATGACGAAGAAGGTGAAGATCTGCCCGGCGTGATCGTGCGGGTGCACCCGGTTGTACGCGACGAGCGTGAGGTTCACGGCGTTGAGCATCAGCTCGATGCTCATCAGGAGGACCAGGAGGTTCCTGCGCAGCAGGAAGCCGATCGACCCGATCACGAACAGCACCGCCGCGACGACGAGGTAGTACTCGATGGGGACGGAGATCATGAGTGCGGCTCCTTCGCCGACAGGGTGGCGTGCCCCGCGAGGGCGCCAGGCTGCGCGGCCCCCTGATCGCCCGGCTCCGGCGACGCGGTGTCCGGGCCTCCGCCGGCGGGCAGCAGCGTCGGGTCGACCTGCTTGCCGCGGGCGACCGCGACGGCGCCGATGACGGCGACGAGGAGCAGCGCGCCCGAGAGCTCGAACGGCACGATCCCCTTCGTGAAGAGCTCGTGCCCGAGCGCCTCGATGGTCCCGAGCGACTCGGGGGCGGCCGGGACGGCCACGACCCCGGGCTTCGACGCGCTCGCGACCAGGGCGAGCGCGCCGATGCTGCTCGCCCCGAGGACGCCGGCGCCCACGTAGCGCGGCACCGCGGTGCGGGCGTCGCGCGGCGACGTCGCCGACGGGCCGAGGAGCATGATCACGAAGAGGAAGAGGATGACGATCGCGCCCGCGTACACGAGGATCTGGATCGCGGCGAGGAACTCCGCCGAGAGCATCAGGTAGAGCCCCGCGATGCCGACGATCGACGTGAGCAGGCCCATCGCGCCGCGGATCGGGTTCCTGGCCGCGACCGTGGCCAGGCCGCCGAGCAGGACGAGCAGCGACGCCAGCCCGAAGAAGGCGAACTCGAAGATTTTCACGGCGTAAGCACCCCTGTCGACGAGCGGCCCTTGGTCTGGATGTACGCCTCGAACTCCTTGCGGAACTTCCGGAGGAAGCCGAGCGCGGGCATCGCCGTGCCCTCGCCGAAGGCGCAGATGGTGTTGCCCATGATGTTGTCGGCGATCTCGTGCAGCCGATCGAGCTCCTCGATCGTCCCCTCGCCGTGCACGATGCGATCGAGGATCCGGTGGATCCAGGCGCTGCCCTCGCGGCACGGCGTGCACTGGCCGCACGACTCGTGGCGGTAGAAGCGCATCAGGTTGTGCATCGCGAGGACGGGGCACGCCTTGTCGCTGAGCACGATGGCGCAGCAGGTCCCGAGCATCGTCCCGAGCGCGCGGAACGTGTCCACGCCGAGCGGCACGTCGAGCACGCTCTGGCCGTGCCACGGGTGGAGCGGCGACTTGTCGCTCGGCGCGTTGACGACCTCGTCGGCGCGCAGGATCGGGCACGACGAGCCGCCCGGGATGACCGCGAGGAGCTTCCCGTGCTTCACGCCGCCGCCGTACTCGTAGATGAGGTCGCGGAGCGTGACCCCGACGGCCGCCTCGAAGATCCCGGGGTTGTTCACGTGGCCGCTCACGCCGAAGAGCCGGCAGCCGCCGTCCTTCAGGTGGTGCAGCGAGGAGAGCTTCGAGAAGTTCTCCCCCCCGAGCTCGAGCGCCGTGGGCACGGCCGCGATCGTCTCCAGGTTGTTCACGGTCGTCGGCATCCCGAACGCGCCGAACTGGGCGGGGAACGGCGGCTTGAGCCGCGGCTCGCCGCGCTTGCCCTCGAGCGAGTTGAGGAGCGACGTCTCCTCGCCGCAGATGTACGCGCCGGCGCCGGTGTGGACGTAGACCTCGACGGGGTAGTCGATCCCGAACGGGCGCTTGCCGAGGTAGCCCTTCGCGCGCGCCTCCTCGATCGCCCCCCAGAGCCGCGCCTTCGAGAGGTGCAGCTCGTCGCGCACGTAGATGTACGCGGCGTGGGCGCCGATCCCGAAGCACCCGATGATGCACCCCTCGACGACGGCGTGAGGGTTCTTCTCCATCAGGGTGCGGTCCTTGAAGGTGCCGGGCTCGCCCTCGTCCGCGTTGATGACGAGGTAGTGCGGCCGCTCGGGCTTCGGGGGCCACGGCATGAAGCTCCACTTCACGCCCATCGCGAAGCCGGCGCCGCCGCGGCCGCGGATGTTCGCCGCCTTCATCTCCTCGACGAGCGCCTCGCGCGTCATCCCGAGGGCGCGCTTCGCCTGCTGGTAGCCGCCGCCCTTCTCGTAGACGGACAGCTTGTGGCCGTCGGGCGTGTCGTAGTTCTTGGTCAGATAGCGCGTCAGCCGGAGCATCTCGTCACCTCGTCAACCGATCGAGGATCGCGTCCACCTTCTCGAGCGTGAGGCCCTCGTGGTAGTCGCGATCGACCTGCATCATCGGGGCGGTGCCGCACGAGGCGAGGCACTCTGCGGTGCGCAGCGTGATCTTCCCGTCCTTCGTGGTCTCGCCGGCGTGGATCCCGAGCCGCTTCTCGCAGTGGTGGAGCACCTGGTCCGCGCCGTTCAGCGCGCAGCTCAGCGTCCGGCAGACCCAGACCTGATGCTTGCCGACGGGCTCCTTGTTGAAGAGCGTGTAGAAGGTCGCGACCCCCTGGACGTGCGCCGCCGAGAGGCCGAGCTGCTCGGCGACCCAGCGGAGCACCCGCTCGGAGACCCACCCCTCCTGTTCCTGGCAGAGGTGGAGCACGGGGATGCACGCGGCCTGGCGGTTCGGGTAGCGCGCGAGGATCTTCTCGAACTCGGTTCGCCGCTCGGCGGTCAGAGCAAATTGTTCGGTCATGTCGGCTGTTGGCACGGTCCGCTGGCTCCCTGGGCGCGCCGCGCTCGCGGCGTGCCCGCTTCCACATGCAGTCGGGACCCCGCAACGCGGGTCCCTTTCAACGAGGGTCCGCCCGGCAGACCGGGCGCTACCTCGTGCGCCTCCATCTGGAGGCGCGTGCCGGAGGCGGACAGCCCCGCGCACCGGCGGCCGGGCATTCGGTTGTCCGTCGTACGGAGCCGTCCCGAGGCGCGGGCACGCTAGTGAGCGACGGTGGTCACTGTCAAGGCGCGCCGGGGGGAAACATAAAGCGGACCACACAAAGCCTGCCGCTGCCCAGAAACCGGACGGCTCCCCCTCGAGGTGGCCGTGCCCGCGCACGTGCTCGTCGTCGTGCTCGTCGCCGTGGTCGTGGTCGTGGTCGTGGTCGTGGTCGTACCCGCGGCCCCCCCGCCTGGACCCGCCCCCCGCCTGGAGCACGTGGCCACGCGGTACTCCCTGGGTTTTCTGACGAAGACCGCGTAGCCTGCCGAGAAGTCCGCAGCGTTCTTCGTCTTTCACTTGAGAACCGGAACGCGCTTCAACTACCCTCGGCGCCCATTACGACGCGCAGGGGCGCGGACATCCGTAACAGCGAATCCCCCGCCGGAGGTGGTGCGTGTTCTGTCCGAATTGTGGGACGCAAAACTCGGAAACGGCGTCCACGTGCACGAAGTGCGGCTACAACCTGAAGAGCGCAGCCGCGCCGAAGTTCAAGGGCACCATGCTGATGAGTCAGCCGTCCTCCGGGGCGGGCGCGGCGGGTCCGCGCGCGCCGGGGGCGCCTCCGCCTCCGGCGCCTCCTGCCGGAGCGCCGCCGGGCATGGCCGCGATCCCGAGCCCGCCGCAGGGCCTCGCCGGCACGGTGGTCGGCGTCCCGCCGGCGGGGCTCGGCGCTTCGGCGGGGCCTCCCCCTGCCCCGCCGCCTCCCGGGATGGGCTACGGCTCGCCGTCCCCCGGCGGACAGCAGCCGTCTGGCCCGGCCTTCGGCGGCGCGGCCGCGAGCCCGTCGGGCGGCTATGCGCCGTTCGGCCAGCAGCCCCAGGGCGTGAACCCGCTCGGCGGCACCATGGCGATCGACCAGCTGCCCGGGTACGGCGCCCCGGGCCAGCCGCCCGGCGGCATGGGCGGGGCCGCGGGCGCGCCGCCCGGCGCGTTTCCTCCGCCCGGCGGCTACGGCCAGCCCCCTCAGGGAGGCTACGGCCAGCCCCCTCAGGGAGGCTACGGCCAGCCCCCTCAGGGAGGCTACGGCCAGCCCCCTCAGGGCGGTCCGGGCGGGAATCCTTTCGGACCGCCCCCGGGCCAGGACCCGATGGGCGGCCTCGGCGGCGCGCCTCCCGGCTACGGGCAGCCGCCCGGCTACGGGCAGCCGCCCGGCTACGGGCAGCCGCCTGGCGGCGCGCCTCCCGGCTACGGGCAGCCTCCGCAGCACGGCGCCAGCGGGTATGGGCCGCCTCCGGGCCAGGACCCGATGGGCGGCGGCTACGGCAGCCCCCCGGGCGGCAGCTACGGCAGCCCTCCGGGCGGCGGCTACGGCGGCTCGCCGGCTGGCGGCTATGGCAGCCCTCCGGGCGGCGGCTACGGCGGCTCGCCCGGCGGCAGCTACGGCAGCCCTCCGGGCGTGAGCGATCCCGGCTACGGCGGGTCGCCCGGCGGCGCTCAGATGTCGGCGCCCGGCCAGTTCGGCCAGGCGGCCAGCAACCTGGGCGTGTACGGCGGCGGCGGCTCGATGGCCCCGGGCGCGAAGGGTGAGATCCGCAATCCGGTCACGGTGTGTGTGATCGGGATGGTCTGCTTCCTCTACGCCCTCTGGCAGATGTGGGCGATGCTGAACGAGCTCCAGCAGGCGACGAAGGACCCCGAGTTCAAGCCCTGGTACCTCTTCATCCCGTTCCTCAACTACTACTTCCTCTGGGTGAAGGTGCCGGAGCAAGTGACCCGGGCCAAGCAGATGGCCGGCTCGCGCAACCAGCAGGCTGAGGGCATCGTGCTCTACGTCTTCCTCCCGCTCTACGCCCTCGCGAAGGACCTCAACGAGGTCTGGGACCCGAACGCGGCCTGACCCGCGCCGCGGTCCTCCGCCGTGTCGCCGTCCAGCTCGACCGAAGCCCGTTCCCCCGCTCCGTCGGCCCTGTCCCGATGGAGCGCGGCGCACGTGCGCGGCCGCGCTGCGCGCCTGGGCACGGTGGCGGCGGTGCTCGGGCTCCTCGTCGCGTGCGGCGCCCCGCTCTGCCCGTTCGCGATCGTCACCCGCCACCCCTGCCCCGGCTGCGGGCTCACGCGCGCGACGCTCGCCCTCGCGCAGGGCCACCTGGCCGACGCGCTGCGCCTCCACCCTCTCTCCCCGGTCATGGCGCCGCTCGTGATCGCCGCGCTCGCGTACAACGCGGCGATCTACGTGAAGGACGGCCGCATCGCGGCCGCCGAGGGGATGCAGGGCGCGTGGGTCACGCGGCTCGGCATCGCGCTGGCGGTCCTGATGCTCGCCGTCTGGATCGCGCGCTTCTTCGGGGCCTTCAGCGGCCCCGTCCCGGTTTAGCAGCCCCGGACGCGGAGCGCTTCGCCCCGGCGCCGTGAGACGGGGCGCAGGGAGCGCACGGCGTGGGCACCGCGCCGGGGCCAGCCGCGCTGCGAGCGCGCGAGCGGGGCGCCCGCGGGCACGCCGACGCGCAGCAGCACCTCGTAAGCGCGCTCCAGATCGCTGCCGATCACGTCGAGCTGCTCGTCCGTCAGGCCCCGCTTCGCCTTGGGGAACAGGATGTCCTCCTCCTCGTCGGCGTGGTGGGCGAAAATGTCCCGCAGGAGCCGGAGGCGCGCCTCGAAGCGCACATCGGTCACGCGCGTGCGCAGCAGGTTGTCCGCCGCGAAGCGCGCGAGGCCGTGCTTCTCGTACGCGTCGTGGAGCGGCTTCCTGTCGCCGGCCATCCGCTCGGCACACACCGGGTAGAGGTACGTCTCCTCGATGCGTACGTGCGCGTCGATCATCCGGGAGAGCTGCGCGACCATCGCCGTCCGGAGGCCCGGGCTGGGCTCGGCGGCGATGCGCGCTATCAGGGCGCTAACTTCGAGATGCTGCTGCTCCAAGAGATCGAGTGCGTCCATGGGGTTCCCCTCGCGTGAAGCTCACCGCCCCGCGCCGCCGCGCTTGAGCAGCGCGTGCACAGCCCCGGATCGCGGTGCCGGGCGGCGCGGTGCAGGCGGCACCGTCGTGGCAAGGAGCGGGCCGGCGCCGGGGCGCGCGGAGCGCTGCCTTGGCTACACCGGCACGTCGGCGAGGGCGTCGCGCATCGCCGAGGCGCTGGGGAAGCGGTGGTCGGGGTGCTTGGACAGGGCCCGCGAGAGCACCTCGTCGAGCACGCGCGGGACATCACGGCGCTCCCGCCGGAGGGGCACGGGCGCGGACCGCACGATCGCGACGAGCACGTCGAGATCGCCCCGGCCCCGGAAGGGGAGCTTGCCCGAGAGGGCGTAGTAGATGAGCAGCGCGGCCGCGAACAGGTCGCTCCGCTCGGTGATCGCGCGGCTCCGCATCGCCTGCTCCGGCGACATGAAGCGCAGCGTGCCGACGAGCGACCCGGGGCTGTCCGGCGTCACGCCGTCGCCCGTGTCGACGCCGGGCTCGTGCGCGAAGCCGAGATCGATGAGCTTGACCGTCGTCGCGCCCTCCCCTGCCCCGGCGCCCCGCGCCCCGGGGACGAGCAGGATGTTGCCGGGCTGGAGGTCGCGGTGGACGACCTTCGCCGCGTGCATCGCCGCGAGGCCGGCGAGGATCTGGTCCGCGAGGGAGAGCGCGCGGCCGATCGGCAAGGGGCCGCGCTGCCGGACCTCCTCGCTCAGCGTCACGCCGTCGAAGAGCGGCATCACGAAGAACGGCCGCCCGTCCTCGAGGCGCCCCTCGCCGAGCACGGGGCAGACGTTCGGGTGGTCGATGCGGCGGGCGAGCCGCACCTCGCGGGCGAACCGGCTCTCGATCCCGGAGTCCCCCGCGTGCACGCGCCGGAGCGCCTTGAGGGCGACCGGCTCTCCCGTCGCGGCGCGGCGGGCCGCGTACACCGCGCCCATCCCCCCCTCGGCGATGAGCCGCTCGATGTGCAGTCCGTGCTCTGTACGACCGACGAGCGGATCGACGGCCAGCCGCCCACACGCCGGGGCCCCCGTGGTGATCCCGCCTACCGCCCCGGCGCCACGCCCCGGCGGGAGCCCCTTCGGCGCCCCCCGCTCGCGGCCCGCGTGGCGGACGATCCCGGAACGAGGCGGCAGCCGTCGCTCCTCGGCTGGGCCGAGGCCCGGGTCGGCAGGGTCAGGCAGCGCCTCAGCGATCACGGACCTCTCCCTGGCCGAACCGGAGGAGCAACGCAGTTGGGAGCCAGGATCCACGTAGAGAACCTCGTCAGAAATTACCTGACGAGTGTCCATGGACCAGGCCCGCCAAGCAAGCGGATTGGGTGCCTAAACGACCAACGACGTGTGGGTGCACCTCCGGCTTATGTCCCGTTTCTACTCGGTTTTTGCCCGGACGAAGCGAACCGCCCAAGGCGTTTCCGGACGGTCGGGAAAATCCTGAAGGAAATTGCGTCCCGATCCCCGTTACCTTCGCAGCGCACTCCTCACTACATGCCGAGGGCGACGACGTGGCGAAGCGTCTTGATCTCATTCTCGTGATCGACGTGGAAGCGACCTGCTGGGACGGCGACCCGCCGCCGGGCGAAGAGAACGAGATCATCGAGATCGGCGTGTGCCCGCTGGAGGTCGCCTCGTGCCGGCGCCGGGAGCGGCGCTCGATCCTGGTGCGCCCTGAGCGCTCGCGCGTGAGCCCGTTCTGTACGGCGCTCACGACGCTGACGCAGGCGGACGTCGACGCGGGCGTGTCGTTCAGGGAGGCGTGCGCGACGCTCCGGAGCGAGCTCAAGGCGCAGGATCGCCTCTGGGCGAGCTACGGCGACTACGACCGGCGCATGTTCGAGCGGCAGTGCCAGTCGCGCGGCGTGCCGCTCCCGTTCGGGCCGAGCCACCTCAACGTGAAGAGCCTCTTCGCGGTGATGCACGCGCTGTCGCGGGAGGTGGGGATGGCCGAGGCCCTGGAGCGCGCCGGCCTGCCGCTCGCGGGCACGCACCACCGCGGCGTCGACGACGCCCACAACATCGCGGGCCTGCTCGCGCACCTCCTGCTGGCCGCGCGGCGGTGACGCCGGCGGCGCCGGGCGCTCAGGCGATCGGCGCCGCCTCGAGGGCCTCGGGCTGCGCCCCTGCGGCGTCCCGGGACGGTGGTTCGCTGGCGGCGGCGCCTCCGGACGACGCCGCTCGCTCGTCGTCTCTTGCGGCAGTCGCCCCGGCCGCGGCGGGCGGCACGGTCGCCGCGGCGAGGAGGTAAGCGAGGCCCGCGCCGAGCAGCAGGGCGCTGTAGCCGAGGTTCAGCGCGCACAGGGCGCCGAGGGCCATCGCGGTCGCGCCCGCGAAGGCGCAGAGCGCCCAGCACCACGGCAGCAGCGCCGACGAGACCGAGTCCACGATCTTGACCCCGAGCGGCACGAGCGAGCCCGCGAGCACGCCGAACGGCACGAGGAGCGCGATGGCGAGGAGCGCGCGCGGGAAGGCCCCGAGCCCGAGGCTCCACCGCGCGAGCGGCACGAGGCCCATCGCCGAGAGCGCCGCGGCCACGGCCAGCGCCTCCGCCACCCTCGCGGAGACCGCCGTCGCGTCGCCCGGGGCCACCCGGGCGGTGAGGTAGCCGCCCACGCCGGCCGAGACAAGGAGGATCACGAGCACGGCCGGGAGCTCGTGCGCGGGCAGGTCGAGCAGGAGGAGACCGTGCCGTAGCACGGCGAGCTCGACGAGCGCGAACCCCGCGCCGATCGCGGCGAAGAACGCGAGCGCTCGGGCGGACGGCGTCGACGACGCGGTCGACGCGCGCGCCGTCTGCGCGGGCGCGTCCTGCGGCGCGAGGTGCCCGCGCCGACGGCGCGCGGCGAGCACCGGGAGCAGCACGCCGAGCGCGGAGAGGACCGCGCCGACGGCGAGCAGCAGCGCGAGCGCGAAGAGGGCCGTGTGCCCGGCGCGGAGGGCCCCGACGTCGCCGAGCACCGCGGGCAGGCGGCGCGCCGGGACGGTGTACGCGAAGAACGGCCTGTCGTCGGTGGGCGGCGTCAGATCGGCCTCCGCGGCCGCGCCGTCGGCGACGCGCGCGGCCGCCGCGGAGGCCGTGGGCGCGGCCGCCGCGACGAGCAGGCTGCGGACCGGGGTCGCCGGGCGGTCGGGGGCGAGGACCTCCGAGAACCTGTGCTTGCGGCAGTGGCGGCGGAGCGCCTCGACGTCCTCGCGCGCGAGCGGCGTGCGCCGGGCGAGCAGCGCGGTCTTCTGCGCGGCGCTGCACGCGAAGAGGTGGTCCTTCGGCGCGGCCACGCCCGCGCGGCGCAGCGCCGCGGTCACGAGCGAGAGCAGCCGATCGAAATCCGCGTCCGCGCGGGCCAGGACGAGCGTGCCTTCGGGCAGGAGGCGCGAAAGGAAGTCCCCGACGCCCTCCAGCGTGTGGAGCCGGCTCTCCGAGAGCGCGAGCGCGCCGGTCGTCGACGCTTCGACCGTGTCGGCCGACGGGATCACGATGTTCCTGAAGAGCAGCGGCGTGCGCCTGGCGAAGCTCCGCCCGTCGCCCACCACGAGGTGGACCTCGGGCTTGTCGAACAGGTTGCCGCTGAACGCGGCGTACCTCCCGCGCATCACCTCGAGGACGCCGCGGTCGCCCTCGACGGCGACAACGTCCTTCTGCCCGGCCTTGAGCGCGGCGCGCACGTCGCGCCCGCCCCCGGCGCCGACGACGAGCGCGGGGCCCTGGTCCTTGTGCAGCGCGTACGCCATGTCCTCGGGCTGCGGCGGGGGCGTCGCCTTCGCGTCGAGGATCGGGCTCGCCGCGGCGCCGCCGAGCCGCATCAGCGCCGCGCCGGCCTTCGGTCGATCGACGGAGATCAGCGAGCGCTCGGTCCAGGCCTCGTGCTCGGTCCGGTCGGGCGACGCCCGGCGGATGCCGGCGAGCCGGAGCCACGGGGCGCCGACGTCGCCGGCGAGCAGCACGAAGGAGCCGAGCACGAACGTGGCGACGAGGCCGCCGGGCGCCCGCTCCTCGCCCTCGCAGCAGCGCGACCCGAGGTAGAAGAAGATGCCCGCCACCGCGAAGAAGATCGCCGCCGCGAGCGCGGCGCGGGGCGCGCCCGCGCGGAGCGCGCCGGCCGCGGCGAGCCCGCCGAGCGCGCCGCCGACGAGATCGAGCAGGTAGAGCCGGGGCATCTCCGGCGCCGCGTGCCGGATCGCGGCCGCGAGCGCGAGGCCCGCGAGCGCGAACGGGACCGTGGAGGCCGCGTAACACAGCGCGAGCCACGGGAGCGACCCCGGCGCGGGGACGGACAGGGGCTCGCGGTGCGCGAGCAGGATGACCGCGGCGAGGGTCGCGCCCGACGCGAGCGCGGCGAGGGTCGCCATGCGGGCGAAGAGCGCCGGCGGGCGGGCGAGCGACGGCACGACGTAGAGCAGCGCGCCGCCCACGCCCGCGCCGACGAGCGACAGCGAGAGCGCGAGGAACGCGTGGATCTCGCCGAACAGCGCCGCGTAGATCCGCGCGAGCGAGATCTCGAGCAGGACCGAGGCGCACGCGAGGGCTGCGACGCCGCTGAAGAGGCCGCTCCGCTGGGGGACCCGCATGGGCCCGCTCCTACCACAGCGCGAAGCGGCGTTTCACCTCTCTCGACCGAGCGGGGCGAGCGGCCACGGCGCGAGCAGCGGCACAGGGCCGCTCGGCCGGAACCCGGGCGCGCCGCCCTGCGCCTCCGCCTCGGCCCCCGCCGGAGCGCCCTTCGCGCCGCGCGGCGGGTACCCGCCCAGGCGCGGCGCCGCCGCACCGCTCTGTTGGCCCGGGCGCGGCGCCGCCGCGCCGCTTTGTCTGATCGCACGCGCGCACTCGTCGACGGTGATGCGGCGCGGCCCGTACGCGGAGGCGTTGGCCGCGTCGGCGTCCATCAGCCGGGTCGGCGTGTCGATCCCGAAATCGTCCGGGTGCCCCGGCTCGTCGAGCAGCACGTGGCCGAGCTCGTGCGACAGCGCGAACGACGCGCGATCCGCGCGCAGTCCGGCGCGATCCTCGATGATCGTGTTCCGGATCGCCCCGCCGTCGGCGAAGATGAACGACTCGCCGATCCGCCCGCCGCCCGCGAAGCTCGGGACCATCACGACGTCGACGGTCGAGGGATCGCCGTCGTCGAACGCCTTGAGCAGCGCCCGCTCCTCGACCGTGCCGGCGATCGCGTCCGTGTCGCTGAAGTGCTGGAGGCCGTCGTCGAGGTCCACGGCGCCGATGCACGCCGTGAGCGTCGCGTCGGTGCTCAGCGCGCCCGCCGTCGGCGGCTCGATGGTCGCGAGCGCGCCGCCCGGCCGTCGCACGAGCACGTCGGCGGTCCCGTAGGCGCCCGCGCCGATGGCCGGGTTGTCGGAGAGGCGCACCGAGAACCCCGCCGCGCCGATCGCCGCGGCGACGGCCCGGGCCGCCGCGTCGGGGCGCGCGCGGGGCGCGATCGCCGCGGTGACCTCGTGGCCGTCGACGCGCACCCGGATCGCGCCGCCGCTGGCCGGCAGGCCGTGGTCGCAGCCGATCGCGAGCAGGTGCGGGCGCGGCGGATCGACGAAGGTGACGTCGAGCGCCTCGGGCGGGCCGAAGCTCACGCCGCACGCGCCCCAGAGGGCGTTCGCCCGCTCGACCTCCGCGCGCGCGATGGCGAGCGCGCCCGCGTCGTCTCCGCCCATCGGCGGCGGGCCGCCGGCGCGGGGGCGCACCATGACGATCCGGAGGCGCGCGCGCGTGCGCCCGAGCGGCCCGAGCGGCGAGGCGCGCGGGCCGGCGACGCGGATCATCTGGATCTTCGGCCCGCCGGGCAGGGCGACGACGAGCGCCCCGCCGACCTCGCCCTTCACGGAGCGATCGACGATCATCGGGTGGTTGCGATCGATGTCGTCCGCGACCACCCGGAGGGGGCGCGTCGATCCGCACACGAGGCCCGGCGGCACGTCCTCCGGGCACCGCACGTGGCCGAGCGGCACGTCGGGGAGGCGATCGATCGCCCCGCCGGACGGCGCCGCGGAGTGGATGTCCAGCGTGAGCGGCAGATCCTCCGGCGCGCCGATGACGAGCAGCCGGATCGCGTCGGGATCGTCGAGGTTCGCGAACGGATCGTCGCCGAGCCGGTCCGGGGGCGTGCGCTGCAGCGAGGCGTGGGAGCGCGCCATGTCGATGCGCCGCCCGGCGCCGTCGATCGCGCGGACCTCGAACGCGCTGATCGTCCGCGCCTCGCCGAAGAGCGCGATCTCGCTGCGCCCGGCGCGGACCGCCTGGATCTCGACGCGGCGGGCGCCCGCGGGGATCGCCGCGCCGGGCTTGACCGGGCTGCCGTCGACGAGGAGCCGCAGGCCGGCGGGGATCGCCGCGGGCGCCTGGCTCGCGCCGCGCGGCGCGCGCAGCGCCAGGAGCTCCGGGGCGGGCGGCGCGCGAGGCTGCTCGCCGTCCGGCACGCCGTCGGCGTCGTCGTCGTCCAGATCGACCGCGATCAGCGCGGGCTCGGCCGCTGCGGCGCCGGCCGGGCCGAGCAGCCCGCCGAGGAGGACCGCGAGTGCAGACAGCCGCCTGTTCATGTCGTCATCGCCCTGCCCGCTCGACCTCCCCGGCCAGTCTATCGCGACTCCGGCCGAGCGCAGCCGGCGCGGCGCGGAGGGGCCGTCGGGAGCCCTCCGATGGCGGTGCGTCCCGCCCTGCGCCACGTGTCGCGCCATGGTCAGCGTCAGCGCCGTCATTTTCGGTGTCGACGGCACGATCCTCGACACCGTCGATCTGCACGCGGCCGCCTGGCAGCAGGCCTTCCGGCGGTTCGGCCGCGAGGTCCCGCGGGAGAAGCTGCGCAGCCAGGTCGGCAAGGGCGCGGACCAGCTGCTGCAGACGTTCCTCTCGCCCGAGGAGCTCGGCTGGATCGGCGCCGGTATTTCCTCGCTGCGCGACCAGATCTACGGGCGCGAGCTCCTCCCGGGCGCCCGGGCGTTCCCCTGCGTGCGCGAGCTGTTCCAGCGCGTCGTGCGCGACGGGCGCCGGATCGTGCTCGCCTCGCCGACGCCGCGCGGCGAGCTCGACGCCAGCGTCGAGCTCGCCCGGGTGGGCGATCTGGTCTCGTGGACGGTATCGGCCGACGACGCGGACAGGTCGAAGCCGCGCCCCGACGTCCTCGAGGCGGCGCTCGACCGGCTCGGCAGCGTCGATCCTCGCGAGGTCGTGCTCGTCGGCGACGCGCCGTCCGACGCCGAGGCCGCGGCGAAGCTCGGCCTCCTCTCGGTGGGGCTCCTCTGCGGAGGCTTCCCTGAAATGGAGCTCCTCGAGGCCGGGTGCGCGGCGATCTACCTCGATCCTGAGGATCTCCTCGCGCGCTACGGCGCGTCGCCGCTCGCGCCGCCGGGGGAGCGGCTCGCGTCGTAGCGGCGCTCGGGCGGGCTCAGGAGGCACCGGGCGGGCGCCCGGCGCGCGCCGCGCGCGCGGCCACCGAGCGCTGGCTCTCCGGGGCGCCGAGCCGCTCCCGGAGCGCCCTCCGCTGCGCCTCGTCGATGGACGACGCGGCGGTCGCGCCGTCGCGGCGCTCCACCGAGTAGACGGCGTCGGGCGGCAGGAGATCGAGGAGCGCGGGGCTCTCGGTCGTGAGCAGGAGCTGGCGCTGGGCGGACGCGCCGCGCAGGTACTCGAGGAGCGCCGGGAGCGCGGCGCGATCGACGCCCGCGTCGGGGTGCTCGAAGCCGGCGAGCACGAGCGGGGGCTCCTGCGAGAGCGCCGTGACCATGGCGGCGAGCCGCAGCGTGGCGTCCGGCTCGTCCGCGGCGGCCCGCCAGCGCTCGCGCCCGTCGCCGTCGACGCCGTGGCGCAGCTCCGGGACGAGGAACCCGCCGGACGAGGACGCGCGGGCGCCGTCGACGTCGCCGATCACCTGGGACAGCCCGGCGAGGAAATCGTCCTGCCATCGCTCCTTCGCGAGCGCGCGGAGGACCGAGCCCCAGTTGTCGCCGCTCGCCTTGAGGCGCCGGGAAGCGCTGAGCTTCTGGGGCGAGCGCAGCGTGCGCGGCGCGAGGGAGTAGAGGACCGCCCGGCGCAGCTCGTCGAGCATCGGGGTGAGCGGTCCATCGGAGAGCAGCGGCAGGACGAGCTTCGTGCCGCTCACGGCGATGGGGGCGACGCCGCGGTACGCGAGCGTGCCGCTGCGCCCCTTGTCCTTGCGCGAGAACCCCTTCGGGCTGCCCTTCAGCCGGTCGAAGGAGACCTCGGGCGCGTCGCTGCCGGCGTCGAAGACCTCGCGCAGGCCCGGCTTGACGAGCCGCGTGAGCGCGCTGCGCTGCCACCACGCGGCCGTCTCGCTCTTGACGCGCGCCTCGCCCTCCCGCTCTCCCGGCGCGAGCTGCACGAGCCAGAACCCGTGGCCCTCGGTCCTGGAGACCGCGACCCCGAGCGTGGTGAGCGCGCCGTCGCCGCGCGCGCCCTCCAGCGCGCCGGCGCCGCGCCGGTTCGCCGCCGCCAGATCGAACGCCCCGTTGGCGCACTCGGCGAGGAACCGCACCGCGTCGAGCAGGCAGCCCTTGCCCGAGCCCGGCGGACCGACGAGCGCGGTCAGCGACCCGAGCGTGAGCTCGAGCCCAGCCCCGACGCTGCCGTAGTTGCTGACGTAGACGTGGGTGATCATCGCGGCGCGGAGCCTCGCTTCGAGGACGTCCACCGGGCAGGCCATCGCCCGTCACGGGCCGGCGATGCGCGGCCCTCGGTCTCGGTACCGTCCTGAAAATCTCCGATGCGCCCCACCCGACGAGGATCATCGAACGCCTCGCCAGCGATGTCCGCAACAAGATCCTTGCCGAAGGAGCGCCGCCCCGCGATGCGAGGCGGTCACACCCGCAGGATCGTAAGGCCCGGCACGTAATCGCGCCGGAGCCCCGCGATCCGCGCGGTCGCATCGAACGCCCTGGAGCCCCGTTGGAGCGTTCATCCACGGCCTCCACCCGAGCCGCTGATGTCGCCGGTCGAGCGTCGCTTCATGAACGCCACCGGCGAGAGCCCCGCGAGCTCACGGAACTCCCTGACCAGGTGCGGCTGATCGCAGTACCCGCTCGCGAGGGCGATCTCCGACCACGACCCGCGGGCGACCTGCGCGTTCGAGACGACGCGCTGGAAGCGGGCGATGCGCGCGTACTGCTTCGGCGAGACGCCGACGGTCGCAACGAAGGCGCGCCGCAGGTTCCGCGGGCTGACGTGGAGCGCGCTCGCCGTCTCTTCCACGGTGATTCCTCCGAGCGAGAGCCTCCGGAGCGCGGCGCGCGCGACGGCCGCCGAAGCGGGCTCGAACACGTCGGGACCGAGCATGCGTCTTTCGAGGGCGCGTTCGATCACCGCCAGGCGAGCTCGCGCGGAGTCCAGCGTGACGCCGGTCCCGATCGCCACCAGCTGCTCGAGCAGGGCGTCGGCGCCTTGGCCCCAGAGATCACCCGCCGGGACGATGCGATCGGCGAGCTCGTCCATCGGCACACCGAAGAAGGGGTACGCGCCGCCGGGTCGAAAGACCACCTGCACCGCGAGCAGGAAGCGCGGCACGCGCTTGTACACGGCGCGCGTCTTGGGCCCGAGGACGACGAGGTCGGCGCGGTCCGCGTCGAGCAGGCGAAAGACCAGCGACGTCGTGCCATCGGGCAGCAGGTCGAGGTTCGTGATCGGCGGCGCGCTGGCGCGGACGGCGACGACGAAATTGCGGAGCACACGCGACGCCGGCGCGCCGGCCTCCGGATGCGGGGCGCGCCGCGCGATGGCCTGTTCGATCGATCCCACCACGTTCGCCATCGTGGGCTCGCCTCGGACTGTCATCAACCCACCCGGCCCCGTCTCGGCCGTTTCCTCCAAGATTGCACGCCGGCACGGGCGCACGGTGCGGTCCAGCGAGGGCTCTTCAGCCCGAACCCCCAGGAGGACCACGATGAACCTCGACCACTACGTCACCCTCGGCCGCTCCGGGCTGCGCGTCAGCCCCCTGTGCCTCGGCGCCATGACCTTCGGCGAAGACCACGGCTTCGGATCCAGCGTCAAGGAGTCCGAGGCGATCCTCGATCGCTTCATCGAGCGCGGCGGCAACTTCATCGACACCGCCAACGCCTACACCAAGGGCCACTCCGAGAAGATCATCGGCGACCACCTCGGCCGCCACCCGAGCAAGCGCGACCGGGCGGTGATCGCCACCAAGTTCACCGCCAACCTCTACCTCGGCGACCCCAACGGCGGCGGCGCCGGGAGGAAGGCCATCTTCGCGCAGTGCGAGCAGTCGCTGCGCCGCTTGCAGACCGACTACATCGACCTCTACTGGATGCACGTCTGGGACAGGAACACGCCCATCGAGGA
This sequence comes from Sorangium sp. So ce1504, assembly GCF_051521635.1. NCBI lineage: Bacteria > Pseudomonadati > Myxococcota > Polyangiales > Polyangiaceae > Sorangium > Sorangium sp. So ce1504. The sequence continues at coordinate 6,234,329 of NZ_CP150365.1, forward strand.
GACCGTGCGAGCCCTCCACGATCTGGTGGCGGCCGGCAAGGTCCGCTACGTCGGCGTCTCCGACACGCCGGCGTGGAAGGTGGCGCAGGCGCACGGCCTGGCGGGCTTCCGCGGGTGGGCGCAGTTCATCGCGCTGCAGATCGAGCACTCGCTCCTCGAGCGCACGGTGGAGGGGGAGCTCATCCCCATGGCGCGCGAGCTGGGCCTCGGCGTCACGCCCTGGTCGCCGCTCAAGAGCGGCGTGCTCACCGGCAAGTACACGCGGGAAAATGCCGGCAAGCACAAGGCCGATCGTGGCCCGTTCGTGCTCTCCGCGCTCACCGACAAGGCGTACGCCGTCGTCGACAAGCTCGTCGAGATCGCCAGGGATCTCGACACCACGCCGGCGCGCGTGGCGCTCGCCTGGGTGGTGGCCCGGCCGGGCGTCACCTCCACCATCATCGGCGCGCGCACGCTGGCGCAGCTCGACGACAATCTCGCCTCCCTGGAGGTGAAGCTCGCGCCCGATCAGGTGGCCGCGCTCGACGCGCTCTCGGCGCCGACGCTCGACTTCCCCGCCGGCTTCCTGCGCCTGGCCGGCGCGTTCATGAACGGCGGCACGACGATCAACGGCGAGAGCGCGCCGGCGTGGCCGATGGCGCCGAAGAACGACAGCGAGCGGTACTGAGCACGCGCCGAGCGCCCGGGCGGGGGCGCTCGTCCGAGTCTCCGTCGCGGCAGATCCCCCCCGGCGCCCTCACGCCGTCCGCGCGAGCGTTATCGCGAGCGCCTCGCCGTCGACGTTGACCTCGCGCCGCTCGGCCTGCCCCCACGCCGCGGGCGCCGCGCCCAGCACGAGCTCGGCGGCGAGCGCCTCCTGCATGAGCATCTCGCGCGCCGCCTCGGCGACCTTGCGGGCCCGCTCGCCGCCGTCGAGCGCGAGCCGGATCCGCTCGGTGAAGCCGAGGTCGAGCTCCTTCCGCAGCCCCTGCACCCGCGAGAGGATCTCCCGGCCGAGCCCCTCGTCGCGGAGCACGTCCGTGAGCGCCGTGTGCAGCACGACGACCCCCGCGCGGCCGCCGGCCGCCGCGAAGCCCTCGCCCGCCTCGACCGCGACGTCGATCTCCTCGGGGCCGAGCTCGACCTGCTCGCCGTCGAGCGCGATCGCGATCTTGCCCTCGGTCGCGAGCGCCGCGCGGAGCGCCGCCGCGTCGGCCTTCGCCAGGACCTGCTTCGCGAGCTGCACCTTCTTGCCGAGCTTCGGCCCGAGCGCGCGGAAGTTCGGCTTGAGCACGTAGCGGACCGCGCTCCCCTCCTCGCCGGGCTTCAGGAAGCGCACCTCGTGGACGTTGAGCTCCTCGGCGATGAGCGGCACGTGCTCGGCGAGCGCCGCCGCGAGCCCCTGCTGCGACAGCACGACGTCGGCCCGCGAGAGCGGCTGCCGCACCTTGAGCTTGTTCGCCGTGCGCACCTGCAGGCCGAGCGAGACGAGCTCGCGCACCGCGCGCATCTCGATCGCGAGCGGCTCGTCCACCGCGGCGGCGTCGGCCTGGGGGAACGCCACGAGGTGCACGCTCTCCGGCTGCGACGCGGGCCACGGCCGCCGCACCAGGTTCTGGTACATCGCCTCGGCGAGGAACGGCGTGAACGGCGCGCTCAGCTTGGCGAGCGCGACGAGCACCTCGTACAGCGTGAAGTACGCGTCGCGCTTGTCCTGGGCCGCCCGCACCGCGCCCGGGGCGATCTCCAGGGCGTCCCCGATCGAAGGGGCCCAGAAGCGCGCGCGGCTCCGGCGGACGTACCAGTTCGAGAGCGCGTCCACGAGATCGACGAGCCGCTGCGCCGCCTCGTACAGCCGGTACTCGTCGAGGTGCGCCGTCACCTCCCGCGTCGAGAGCGCGAGCTCCGACAGGATCCACCGGTCGAGGAGCGACCGCTCCCGCGCCGGCCGGTAACCGGCGCTCGCCGCGAGCGCCGCGGGCGACGTGTCCATCGCGCCCGGGTTCCCCTCCGCGGGCGAGAAGCCGTCGATGTTCGCGTAGATGGTGAAGAACGAATAGACGTTGCGGAGCTTGACCGCGAACTCCTTCTGGTACGCGCGCACGTTCGTGAGCGAGTGGCGCGTGTTCGTCCACGGCGGGGAGGACACGTAGAAGAACCAGCGGAACGCGTCGGCCCCGGGCGCGGGCGTCGCCGGGTCCTCGATGAAGACGCGCTGGTCCTGCGGTAGCCTGGGCACGTCGTTGGGCATCACCGAGAACGCCTTGTCGGCCGGCGAGAGGCCCAGGCGGTCTAGGTCTCCGCGGGAGAGCGCGACGATGCGGCGCGGGAGGCGCTTGTTGCCCGTCGCGGGCCTGAGCTCCAGCGTCACCGCCGCGCCCTCGCGATCGGCGCGGTAGACCCGCACCTTCGCCGAGTCGCCCGTGAGATCGAGCCCCTCGTAGTCCTCGCGCGCGATGATCGCGACGCCGTCCTTCGCCGCGCCGAGCCCGGCGTCGGCGCCGTCGGCCGCCGCGAACTCCATCCGGACGCGCTCGAGGATGACCTCGGGCGGCGTGTAGTTGCCCTTCGACTTGCTCTCCTTCTTGCCCTCGCGGTCGCCGACGTGCCCGAGCACGACGCACGTCTGGTACGGGTGCGGGTAGCTCCGGACCCGCGACAGCCCGAGCTTCTCCTGCGTCGCCTCGTCGAAGACCAGCGTCGAGACCATCAGCAGCGAATAGAACCAGCCCCGCGTCTGATCGATCGCCTCGCTGATGAAGTCCGCCGGGAACGCGCGATCGAACAGCTCCTTCGAGCCCTCCGCGTGCGGGTAGCCCCACTGCGCGAACGGCATGCTCCCGCTGTCGAACCAGGCGTCGATGACCTCGGTCACGCGGCGCATCTCGCCGCCGCAGCTCGGACACGGGAACGTCACCTTGTCGATCCACGGCTTGTGGACGATGAGGTGCTCGTTCAGGCCGGGGTCGGCCCTCTTGGCGTCGCGGAAGTGGTCGAAGGCGCGCGGGTTCAGCGCCTCGATCTCGGCGACCGAGGCCGGGGCGAGCTGGTGCTCCTCGTCGTTCGCGCAGACCCAGACGTTGAGCGGCGTCCCCCAGTACCGCTCGCGCGAGAGCGCCCAGTCCACGTTGTTGGCGAGGAAGTCGCCGAAGCGGCCCTCCTGGATGTGCGACGGGTGCCAGTGGACCGCGCGGTTGTTGGCGATCGCCTTGTCGATGTTGTCCCGGGTCCTGATGTACCAGGCCGGCCGCGCGAGCTGGATCAGCGGGTCGTCGTCCGCGCGCCAGCAGAACGGGTAGTCGTGGCGGTACTTTTCCTCGTGGACGAGCAGCCCGCGGGCCGCGAGATCCTTGATGATCAGCGGATCGGCGTCCTTCACCCAGAGGCCCGAGAACGCCGTGAGCCCCGGCTCGAACGTGCCGTCCGGCCGCACCGCGCAGAGCATCGGGACGTCGGCGCCCGGCTCGGCGAGCTCCGCGATCCGCCGCCGGTGCGCGTTGAAGTCGTCCTCGCCGAAGGCGGGCGCGACGTGGACGATGCCGGTGCCGGAGTCGAGCGTGACGAAATCCGCGCCGAGGACGATCCAGTAGAGCGGCTCTGCCTTGCCGTCCTTCCTGCGCAGGGAGGCGCCTTCGAGCGACCTCGCGAAGGCGTCGAACGGCGGGCGGTAGCGCTTGCCGACGAGCTCGCTCCCCTTGAGCTCGCGGAGGACGGGCAGGTCCCGCTTGAACTTCTTGGCGAGCTCCTCGCGCAGCGCCGCGGCCACGATGAGCTTGCCGGCCACGGGCGCCGCGCCCGCGTCGACGACGACGTAATCGAACTCGGGCCGGACCGCGGCGTAGCCGTTCGAGGGCAAGGTCCACGGGGTCGTCGTCCAGGCGCAGAGCGCGGTGTCCGGCTCGTCGACGAGCGGGAACGCGACGAACACGCTGGGGTCGTCGACCGTCTTGTAGTTCGAGCCGACCTCGGCCGCGCTGAGCGCCGTCCCGCCCTGGGGCCACCACCAGCAGACGCGGTGGCCGCGGTAGAGCAGCCCCTTCCTGTGCAGCTGGGAGAGCGCCCACCAGACGCTCTCGACGTAGCTCCGGTGGTAGGTGACGTAGGCGCTGTCGAGGTCGACCCAGAAGCCGATCTTGTCGGTCAGGTTCTCCCACGCCTCGGTGTACCGGAAGACGGAGTCGACGCAGCGCGAGATGAACGGCTCGACGCCGTACCGCTCGATGTCGGCCTTGCCGTGGATGCGCAGCTCCTTCTCGACCTCGACCTCGACCGGCAGCCCGTGCGTGTCCCAGCCGGCCTTCCGCGGCACGTCGTAGCCGCGCATGGTCTTGTACCGGGGGAAGATGTCCTTCACGGCGCGCGTGAGCACGTGGCCGTTGTGCGGCATGCCGTTGGCGGTCGGCGGGCCCTCGTAGAAGACGAACGTGCCCCGCGAGGGGCCGGTGGCGCGGGTCTCGGCGCGGAGCGTCTTCTCGAAGATGCGGCGCTGCTTCCAGAAGGCGAGGATCTTCGCCTCGTCGGCGGGGAAGTTCAGCTCGGTCGCCACCCTGTCGAACAGGGGCTCGGGCGGGCCGTCGGTCGGTTTCTTCGAGGACGCTTCGGACATGGCCCGGCCTAGTAGCAAGGCCTATTGCCAGCGTCGAGGGAAGCGCTGGCTGGCGCGGAGCGCGCGCGATGAACGGCAGGGGTGCTAGGATCTGCCGATGAGCGCGCAGCACCCGCTATTTCCAGGCAACGCGCCCGAGGTGGAGGCCGCGTTCCAGGCCGTGCCGGACGAGATGGTCGCCGAGATCCTCGACGGGGAGCTGTACACGTTCCCGCGGCCGGCGCGGCCGCACACGCGGACGGCGTCGCGGCTGGGTACGAGTCTCGGGGGACCGTTCGATCTGGGCACCGGTGGACCTGGCGGATGGGTAATCCTCGACGAGCCCGAGCTTCACCTGGGATCACGGCCCGACAAGGTCGTCCCCGACCTCGCCGGCTGGCGCCGCGAGCGCATGCCCGACGCGCTCGGGCCCGAGGACGCGCCCGCGCACTACGACGTCGCGCCCGACTGGGTCTGCGAGGTGATCTCGCCGCGCACCGAGCGCGTCGACCGGGGCAAGAAGATGCGGATCTACCGGCGCGAAGGGGTCCGCCACGCCTGGCTGCTCAACCCCGTCGCGCAGACGCTCGAGGTCTACCGGCTCGACGACGGGCGGTGGTCCTTGCTCGACACCTACGAAGGCGACGAGATCGTGCGGCCCGAGCCGTTCGAGGCGGTCGAGCTGCCGCTCGCCGCGCTCTGGGCGCGGTAGCTCGCCGCGCGGCCGCGGCGGCATCGACGCGCGCAGCTCACCCCGCGCGCGGCGCCGGCAGCGCGCCGCTGAAGTCGGCGCGGATGGCGGCCACCCCGTCCGCGCCCGCCGCGAGGCAGGCCGGCGCCGAGGCCGCGTCGATGCCGCCGAGGGCGAGGACCGCGACGTTGCGCGAGGCCGCGGCAAGGCGCGCCCGCGCCTCGCGCAGGGCCGCGATGCCGAGCGGCGGGCCCTTGCCGGGCGTCGCGAAGATCGGCGAGAGCACGGCGGCGTCCGCGCCGGCCTCGGCCGCCCGGAGCACGTCGTCGACGCCGTGGCACGCGACGGAGACGAAGGCGCCCGTCCCGAGCAGGGCGCGCGCGTCGGCCACCGCGACCGAGCGGCGGCCGAGGTGGACGCCGTCCGCGCCGAGGAGGAGCGCGAGATCCAGGCGATCGTTGACGAGGAACGAGGCGCCGAGCGCGGCGGTGGCGTCGCGCAAGCGCCTGCCGAGCGCGTGGAGCGCCGCGCCGGAGAGCTCGGGATCGCGGAGCTGCACCGCCACGCGGGCGCGGGCCTCGGGGGGCAGGGCGCCGAACGCCGAGAGCCGCGCGAGCAAGACCGGCTCCGGGACGCCCGCCGCCTGGGTGATCAGGGTCAACCTCGGGGTGAGCATGGCCGTCCTCCAGCGCGCCGGCGGCGGCGCGTCATCGCGCTCCGTCGCCCGGGGGGCGCTCCGCCGGGGCCCCCGCCTCGCCGAGCGCCTCGAGATCCTGCCGGGCCATCCGGGCGAACCGGCTGGCAGGATACCGCTCGACCAGGAAGCGCAACGTGTCGACCTGGGCGCGGCGATCGCCGCTCGTCTTGAAGCGCTCTGCCAGCGCGTACAGGGCCTCGCTCGGGTCCTCGTACACGCGACGATCCGGGTCGACCTCGCTCGCGCACTGGTAAGGCGCCTGCGCGACGGCGGCGAAGATCGCGATCGAGCCGAAGGCCGCGCGGAAGCCGGTGAACACGAGCGGCATTCGCCGATGAACGAGCGCGAGCGTCAAGAGGACGCCGCGGCCCCGGCGACGCCGCTCCTCCGGCCGAGCCGCGCGGGCCCGCTCGGCCGGGCGGCCGGTGACGGGGCTAGTTCAGGGAGGCGCCCGTCCGGGCGGCGCCGTTCTCGAACCCGCCCTTCGAGGCCGGGGCGCCGAAGGGCGCGTCGCCCGCGTCCTGACCGCCGGTGCTCGACAGGGGCTCGCCGCGGGCGCGCAGGAGCGACTCGTGGAGGGCGCGCGCGCTGTCATCCCAGTCGCGCCTGCCGGCGAGCTCCGCGATCCGCGCCGGGTCGTAGTCGGCCCGGGCGGCGCGGAGCAGCGCCTCCATCAGCACGTCCCGGTTGCCCGGCGGGATGAGCTCGCCGAGCTCGGCGCTGCGCAGGACGTCGGGGATGCCCCCCACGCTCGTCGCGACAACGCGGCGCCCCGAGGCGAGCGCCTCGAGCAGGACGTTGGGCGTCCCCTCGTGCTTGCTCGGGAGCGCGAGGACGTCGCACGCGCCGAGCCACAGCGACACCTGATCGTGCGGCAAGTAGCCGGTCACTGTCAGCCGGCCGCCCAGACGGGCGGCGGCGGCCCTGCACGCCTGCTCCTCGGCGCCGCTGCCCACGAGCGCCAGCTCGATGTCCGGGTGGACCGGCGCGAGCCGCTCGAACGCCTCGATCAGATCGAGCACGCCCTTGTCGCGGCTCAGGTGACCAACGAAGACGATCAGCCGCGAGCTCGGCGACTTGCCGAGCGCGGCGCGCGCCTCGGCGCGGTTGCGAGGCTGGAACGTCTTCACGTCGACGCCGTTCATGACGATGTCGATGCGATCGCGCGGCACGCCGAGCGCCGCGACCCCGTCCGCGAGCTTGCGGCTGACCGTGACCACCCGGGCGGCGCGCGTGAGCCCCCAGCCGAGCGGCCGCCGCATCCGCCGGTCGCGCGGGATCACGTCGATGTCCGAGCCGTGCGTCTTGATCACGGCCGGCACCCCGAGCAACCGCCCCAGACAGACCGCGGCAAAGCCGTCCGGGTAGGCGAAGGCCCCGACGATGACGTCGGGCAACGGACCGCGCCCGATGAGCTCCGGGAGCATCGACGCCGCATACAGCGGGCCGTTCAGGACGGGCGCGATCCTCGGCACGTACAGGTACCGCGGGTGCCTGACCGGCAGCCCGTCGATGACCTCCTCGCGCGGCGCACTGGCGCCGATAGGCCACTTCGAGAGGCGCCCTATCCCGGGGAACCACGGGATCGTCGCGAGCACCCGGACGTCGCAGTAGCGCGACAGCGCGGCGAACTGCCGCCGATTGTACGGCGCCTCGTCCGGGTGAACCGCGTTCGGAAAGATCTTCGTGATCAGCAAAACGCGCATCCGCCGCAAGAGCTCCTCCTCTCGAGCGAGCCGAGTCGGCGAGCGCCTCGAAAGAGGACGTCGTTCGCGCTCGGTCTCGTATTCGGTCTAGCCAGTCTCGCTCAGTCTCGTCAATCCCGACAATCTACGCTCAGTCTCGCCCATCTCGCTCAGCCTAGCTCAGCGCCCCATTTTGCCTCGCTCAGCATCGTTCGATGCCCCATTTTGCCTCGCTCAGCATCGTATTCGCCCTGGTCAGGTTCGATTCGGTCTCACCTGGTATCGTATGTCGTTACACGTCCAGACCGACCCGCTGACCAACCCGTCCGTTGCCGTCGTCCCGTCCAGCGGCCGGCCCGGAGGCCCCCGCGGGGGTCGACCACGCGCGCGCCCGGGACGGGGCGTCGCCCCCGCGCCGCCTGGCGATGAGCTCGTCGAACAGGCGCACGTGCGCGTCGACCATCGCTTCCAGGCTGAACTGCTCGGTGAACTTCGCGGGGCCGCGCGCGCGCGCTCGCTCGCGGAGCTCCCCGTCGCGGGCGACCCGGGAGAGGTGCTCGACCAGCGCGCCAGGGTCCTTCGACGGGACGAGGAACCCGTCGACGCCGTGCTCGACGATCTCGGGGACGCCGCCGACGCGGCTCGCCACGATCGGCTTGCCGAGCGCGAGCGCCTCGAGCAGCGCGAGCGGCAGCCCCTCCCAGAGCGACGGGAGCACGTAGGCGTCGAGCGCGGAGACGAGCTCCGGCACGTCCGAGCGATACCCGGGGAAGATCACCCGGTCGCCGAGCCCCGCGTCCCTGGCTCGCTGCTCCAGCTCCGGCCGGAGCGGGCCGTCGCCGGCGATGACGAAGCGCGCCTCCGGCGCGCGCCGCAGCACCTCGGGCGCCGCCTCGAGGAGGTAACGGAGCCCCTTCTGCTCGATGTGCACCACGGCGCACCCGAACACGAACTCCCGCTCGCCGATGCCGAGCTCCGCGCGGATGCGCGCGCCCGCGCCGCCCTCGCGGGCGCGGGCGAAGCGCGTCCCGTCGATGCCGTTGTGGATGACGCGGACCGGCGCGCGGACCTTCACGTCGTCGACAAGGATGCGCCTGAGGTCGTGCGACACGGCGACCATCTCGTCGGCGAGGTAAGCGTAGTAGCCGAACTTGCGCCGATCGAAGCCCTTCGCCCGGTTGATCTGGTTGTGCTCCGAGTAGACGACCAGCGGCCGATTCCGGAGCAGGCGCGCCGCGAAGCCAGCGAAGATGAGCGGAGCACGGTTGTGGACGTGGACGATATCGACCGAGCGCTGGTGAAAGAAGCGCCGGATCCAGAGCAGCGCCTCTGGATCGCTCTTGAGGCCCGGCAGCACCGGCCGGAGGTCCTTCGTGATCACGAGGCACTTCGAGCGCGGGAGCTTGACCTCCGAGAACAGCCGTCCCTCGCCGTCGAGGCAGATCAGCGAGAGGTCGAAGCCGTGATCGCCGAGGCGATCGAGGAGGCTCAGCACCACCTTCTCGAGCCCGCCGACCTCGAGGTTGTTCACGACCATGCAGACGTTGGGCTTGCTCATATTCTCCTGAGCGGACCGTCAGGTCGCCGCGGTCGTCGTCAGAGCGCCGTGACGCGCCACGACAGCGTGTCGACCGTGCGATGAGCGTTCCGTGTCATTTTGGCTCAGGTAAGTGAGCGTATCATGACATGCGGATGCTGTTCGCTTGACTTGGCGGCGTCGCAGCAGCGCCGTGCTGGACGTCGGAGTTGCTCGTTCATCATCCCTCATCGCGCCCGCGAGCGCCTCCGCATCGGTGAGATACGCCGGGAACGCGAGCGCGCGGAGAGCGAGGTGCGGGGCCACACCCGCAGCGCCGCGCTACAGCGCGGCGATCTTGCCCTGCTCGGGCGATGACGCCGTCGCATAGAGCTTCTTCGGCATCCGCCCGGCGAGATACGCCATCCGACCGGCCCTCACCGCGTCCTTCATCGCCTGCGCCATCAAGATCGGGTCCCGCGCGCCCGCGATGGCCGTGTTCATCAATACCCCATCACACCCGAGCTCCATCGCCACCGCGGCGTCGCTCGCTGTCCCGACTCCCGCGTCCACGATCACCGGCACCTTCGCTGTCTCTCGGATGATCATCAGGTTGTACGGGTTGCGGATGCCGAGCCCGCTGCCGATCGGTGCCGCCAGGGGCATCACGGCCGCGCACCCGATGTCTTCCAGCTTACGACAGACGATCGGATCATCCATGCAGTAGGGCAGCACCGTGAAGCCCTCCTTCACCAGGATCCGCGCCGCCTCGAGCGTCGCCTCGTTGTCCGGGAACAGCGTCCGTTCGTCGCCGATGACTTCGAGCTTCACGAGATCGGACAGACCGAGCTCGCGCGCGAGCCGGCAGGTGCGGACCGCGTCCTCGACGGTGGCGCAACCGGCCGTGTTCGGCAGGATCGTGACGCGTCCCTGCTGGAGCAGCGACATCATCGACCCCTCGCCCCGCTCCTTCAAATTGACGCGGCGGAGGGCCACCGTGACGACCTCCGCGCCGGACGCTTCGAGCGCGCGACGGGTCTCATCCAGGTCCTTGTACTTGCCCGTCCCCACGAAGAGGCGGGAAGTGAACGTGTATCTGCCGATCGTCAACGCGTCGCTCGTCATCGCAGGCTCCTCGGGTCTCGACCCAGACGATCTGCTAGTCGGACCGGGACACAGGGTCCAGCGCGTCGACGAAACCCGGCGCTTCCGGCGCGCCTCGCCCGGCAGCATGGTATCTTTGCGCCAATGTCTCCCAGAGCTCTTGGCATAGCCCTCCTCGTCGCGTTGCCCCCAGCGCTCACGCTCACGCCCCTCCCGACAGCGGACAGCCGCGCGCGGGCCAGCCAGGATCGCGCCGAGGCGAGCCCCGGCGCGCTGCTGTCCGGTCCGCGCGCGGCGCAGGCGGCCGTGGCCATTCAGCTCTCGCTGGGCGAGCTCGTCGCCGCGGCCTCGTACGTCGTGGTCGCGACCGCGATCGAGCAGCGCAGCCAGTGGGAAGAGCTCGGCGGGGCCAGGAGGATCGTCACCTATACCCGCCTGTCGATCGACCGGACCGTGGCCGGACAGCCCGACGGCGAGGTCTGGGTCAGGACGCTCGGGGGCGTGGTCGGGGACGTCGGACAGCACGTGTCGGGCGACGCGCAGATCGCGGTCGGCGCGCAGGCGATGGTCTTCGTCTCCAAGGTGGGCTCGGCCCTGGTCGTCTCCGGGATGGCCCAGGGCCACTACCCCGTCGTCGACGGCGAGGAGAAGCCGAGGGTCGCAGGCGGGGCCGGCGCGCGGCGCATCGCCGTGCGGCGGCTGGCCGCGAGCCCCGACAGCGGGACCGTCCTGCCCCGGCCGGGCCCCGCGATCTCGGCCCGCGAGCAGCTCATCGGCGCGGCGCTCGACACGGCGATCGACGCGGTGAACCAGGCATGGAAGGCGAAGCATGCGCAGAAGTGACCTCGCGCCGCGCCCCGCTGGCGCGCGCCGCCCCGCGCGCGCCCACGCCATCGCCGCAGCCTGCAGCGCGCTCGTCGCCGCGGCGCTCGCCTACCCCGGGGACGCCCTGGCCTTCTGCCGCACGAGCGTCTGTCCGCCGGAGAAGACGGCGTCGGGGGAGGCGGAGACCGCGGCGGTCTGCACGCCGCCGCAGGGCAACGACTGCGGCACCCCGCTCGCCTGGCCTTCGCCGTGCGTGAGCTACTCCCTCCAGGAGGACGCCTCCGCCCAGGTGTCGCTCCAGGAGGCGGAGGCGATCTTCGAGCAGGCGTTCGCCGCGTGGACAGAGGCCGACTGCGGCGACGGGCAGACCCCGCGCATGGAGGTCACCTACCTGGGCCCGGTCGCGTGCGACGCCCACGAGTACAACAAGCGCAAGGCGAACGCGAACATCGTCATGTTCCGGGACGACGGGTGGCCGTACGTCGACAGCGGGAACACCCTCGCGCTCACGACCGTCACCTACCACCTCAAGACCGGCGAGATCTACGACGCGGACATGGAGGTCAACTCGTTCGACGTGGCGCTCTCGCAAGGCGACGACAACGGCTCGTTCGACCTCCTGAGCATCGCCACCCACGAGGCCGGCCATTTTCTCGGGCTCTCGCACTCGAGCGAGCCCAGCGCGACCATGGTCGCGGGCTACCGGCCGGGGCTCCGCGACCTCTCCCAGGACGACCGCGATGGGATCTGCGCGGTGTACCCGCCCGGGGAGCCGATCGAGGGCTGCAACCCCACGCCGCGCCACGGCTTCTCTGCCCTGTGCGCCGCGGATCAGCCCGAGGTGAAGGAGTCGGACGGCTGCGCCGCGGCCCCGCGCGGCAACGCTGGCCAGCGCGGGCACGGCGGAGGGCTCGTCCTCGCCGCGCTCGCGCTGGTCGGCGTGGCGGTGCGGGCGCGGCGCGGCGCGGCCGCGCGGGCGGGCCGGGAGGAGGCCTGCTGAGCCAGAGCCCTCCCGTCCTGGTCGAGCGCGAAGGCGAGCTCGCCCGTCTGGTCGAGCGCGCCGCCCGCGCCGACGCGCTCGCGGTCGACGTGGAGGCCAACGGGCTGTTCGCGTACCGGGCGCGGCTCTGCACCGTCCAGCTCGCCTTCCGCGAGGGGGACGGCATCGCGATAGGGGTCGTCGACGCGCTCCGCGTGCCTGTCGCGCCGCTCGCGCGGCTCCTCGGGGCCGCGGGCCCGCCCAAGGTGCTGCACGACCTCACCTTCGACGCGCGCATGCTCGCCGAGGCGGGCGCGCCGCTCGCTGGCGCGCACGACACCTCGGTCGCCGCGCGCATGCTGGGGTGCGCGGCGACGGGGCTCGCCGCGCTGCTCCTGTCGGAGCTCGACGTGAAGGTCGACAAGCAGCTCCAGCAGCACGACTGGGGGCGCAGGCCGATCGAGGACGCCGAGCTGCGCTACCTGGCCGACGACGTGCGCCACCTGCTCCCGCTGCGCGCGCGGCTCGCGGAGCGCAGCCGCGCCCTCGGGATCGACGAGGAGATCGAGGAGGAGTGCACCTACAAGCTCGCGACCGCCCTCGGGCCGCCGCGCGATCCGCGGCCCGCCTACGCGCGCATCAAGGGGGCCCAGGCGCTCGATCCGCAGGGCCGGGCGATCCTGCGGCGGCTCGTGGCGGCGCGCGAGGCCGTCGCCGAGGGGGCCGACGTGCCCTCTTTCAAGATCGTCGCCAGCGACGTGCTGCTCGAGCTCGCGCAGCGGAGGCCTGCCAGCGCAGACGACGTGCGCGCCATCCGCGGGGCCGCGGCGGGCCGCGCGGCCGCGTGCGTCGCGGCGTGGCTCCGCGCGGTCGAGCAGGGGCGCAGCGACGGCGACGTGCCCGAGGACGAGCGCGCTCTCTTCCAGCAAGCCCGCCCGCCCAGGAAGGAGCTCGCCGCGCGGCGCGCGGTGGAGACCCGGATCGCGGCGTGGCGCAGGGCCGAGGCGAAGGCGCGGAAGGTGGACGAGCAGGTCGTGCTGCCCGGTCACTGCGCGCAGGATCTCGCGGAGATCGCGCTGGCGGAGGGCCACGCCGGGGACGAGGCGATCGCCGCCGCGATCGCGCGCATCCCGGGGCTCGGGGCGGCACGGCTCGCGCGTTACGGCCGCGCGCTCGCGGCGCTCGTGGCCGCGGCGCAGCCGGGCGAGCCGCCTGCCGCCGCGAGGTAGCGCCGCGCGTCGGCTCCGCGTGTCCGTTCCGCGTGTCCGTTCCGCGTGTCGGTTCCGCATGTCGGTTCCGCGTGTCGGTTCCGCGCGTCCGCGACCCCCTGCGGGATCTCCGACACGTGGAGCCCGCTGCGAGCGAGCGCACGTGGCGCGCGCGCCGCCCGGTCGACAGAGCCGCCGGGCGATGGAATAGCAGGGCCCATGCCCTCGACCGATCATCCCAAGGCGCCGAGGCGGCTCCGCCTCTGGCCGCCGGCGATGTGGCTCCGCGCCGCGTTCGCCTTCGCGCTCGTGTTCGGGTGCGCCCTTCTGGGAGCGAGCGCCGGCGAGCTGTCCGCTCCGCCGCCCCCGCCGTCGCCGCCGCCCGCGGCGAACGCCGAGGTCGGCCCGGAGCCGGAGGCGACCCCCGTCGCGCCCGACTCGCCTCGGGCCTCCATGCGCAGCTTCGTCGAGCTGTGCCGCGCGGGCGACTACGCCGAGGCCGCGCGCTACCTGGACGTGCCGCCGAGGGCGAACGGCGCGGCGCTCGCGCAGAAGCTCAAGGCGGTGCTCGATCGGCACCTCTGGCTGGAAGTGGAGACGCTCTCGCCGCAGCCGCAGGGGGACACGCAGGACAACCTCGGGGCCGGCGTGGAGCAGCTCGGCAAGATCCCGACGCGGACGGGGTCCCAGCCGGTGCGCCTCGTGCGGCGCACGACGCCCGACGGCGTGCGCTGGATCTTCTCGCGCGCCACGGTGGAGCGCGTCGACGAGTGGTACGCGCGGCTCGAAGATCGCTGGCTCCGCGATCACCTGCCGCCGGCGCTCCTGCGCCCCGGCCCGCGCGAGCTGCTCTGGTGGCAGTGGCTCGCGCTGCCGGTCCTCGCGCTGGCCGGCTGGCTCGTCGGCGCGGTGCTGAGCTACCTCATCCGCGCCGGGCTCCGCCGCGTGATCACCCGTACGGAGTCCACGCTCGACGACTTGCTCCACGGGGGGGCGCGCGGCCCGCTCACGTTCGCGACGGCGCTCCTCGCGATCGCGGCCGCGCTCCCGTGGCTCGGGCTCTACCTGCCGGCCGAGGAGTTCCTCGACAAGGTGCTGCGCGCCGGCGTCTTCGTCGCTGTCTTCTGGTTCGCCCTGCGCGCGATCGACATCGGCGGCGGCCGCCTGCTCGCCGACCCCGCGACGCGCGACAACCCCGCGGCGCGCTCGCTCGTGCCGCTCATGGGGCGGATCGCGAAGGTCTCGATCGTGATCATCGGCGTGATCGCCGTGCTCTCGGAGCTCGGCTACCCGGTGGCGAGCCTCATCGCCGGCCTCGGCATCGGCGGCGTCGCGCTGGCCCTCGCCGCGCAGAAGACGGTGGAGAACCTCTTCGGCTCGGTCGCGATCGGCATCGACCGGCCGTTCCAGGTCGGCGACTTCGTGAAGGTCGACGCGCTCCTCGGCACGGTCGAGAGCATAGGGCTCCGCTCGACCCGGATCCGCACGCTCGACCGGACCGTCGTCACGATCCCGAACGGCAAGCTGGCCGATCTCCAGATCGAGTCGTTCACGGCGCGCGACAGGATCCGCCTCGCCTGCGTGCTGGGGCTCGATCGCGACACGTCGCCCGAGCAGCTCCGCGCCATCGTGGAAGAGTGCGAGCGCGCGCTGCGGGAGCACCCGAAGATCTGGACCGAGGACGTCGTTGTGCGCTTCATCGGCGTCGGCCCCTCGTCGCTCGACGTCGAGGTGATGGCCTGGTTCCAGACGAGCGACTTCGCGGAGTTCCGGGACGTCCGGCAGGCGATGCTGATCACCTTCCTGCAGATCATCGACATGGCCGGGTCGAGGCTCGCGTACCCGACGCACACGCTGCACGTCGCGCCGCGCGGAGGGGAGCTCCCGCAGCCGGAGGGGGCCGCGGCGGGAGGTCCGGCTAACGGGCAGCGCGCGCCGCGGCGGGCGCCATCGGCTGAAGCCCCGCCTTCTCGATGAGCGCGCGGTCCTCGTCCTGGCCGGGGTTCGGCGTTGTGAGCAGCCTGTCTCCGTAGAAGATCGAGTTCGCCCCCGCGTACATGCAGAGCAGCTGCGTCTCGCGCGAGAGCTCCGTCCGCCCCGCGGACAGGCGCACCATCGCGCGCGGCATCATGACCCGCGCCACCGCGATCATCCGGACGAACTCGATCGGATCGACCGGGGGGAGGCTCTCGAGGGGCGTCCCCGGCGAGCGCACGAGGGCGTTGATCGGCACGCTCTCCGGGTGGGGGTCGAGGCGCGCGAGCTCGACGAGCATCTCGCAGCGGTCGGCGATCGACTCGCCCATGCCGATGATGCCGCCCGAGCAGACGGTGATGCCCGCCCGCCGGACGTTGCGCAGGGTGACGAGCCGCTCGTCGTACGTGCGCGTCGAGATGATGGATTTGTAGGCCTTCCGCGAGGTGTCGAGGTTGTGGTTGTAGGCGTCGAGGCCGGCCTCCTTCAGGCGGCGCGCCTGGTCGTCGGTGAGCATGCCGAGCGTGCAGCACGCCTCGAGGCCGAGGGCTTTCACGCCGCGCACCATGTCGAGGACGCGCTCGAAGGCGGGGCCGTCCTTCACCTCGCGCCACGCGGCGCCCATGCAGAACCGCGTCGAGCCGCCGTCGCGGGCGCGCTCCGCGGCGGCGAGGACCGCGCCGACGTCGAGCATGCGCTCCGGCCCGACCTCGGTCTCGTAGTGGCTCGACTGCGGGCAGTAGGCGCAGTCCTCGGGGCAGCCGCCCGTCTTGACGCTGAGCAGGGTGCAGAGCTGGACCTCGTGCTCGCCGTGGAACGCGCGGTGGACCGCGCGGGCGCGGTCGATCAGCTCGAAGAGCGGGAGGTCGTGCAGGGCCACCGCCTGCTGGACGGTCCAGTCGTGGCGGGGCGCGCCCGCCGACGGGGCGTGCCCGGCCGGGCCGCTGCATCCATTCCTGTGCTCCGCCGCTTCTCGTTCGATCCCTTCGAGCATGGGCTCGCTCATAGCCGGGCTTGAGGCGCCGCCGCAAGCAAGGCGCGATTGGGAAGGGAGCTCCTGGCGTCCTCGGCGTCCTCGACGGTTCGAAATTCTGCTCTGTTCTGGCGGTCTTGACCCGATTGCCGCCTCTAGAGCGCCGTCACCGCCTTCGCCGTCTCCTTGGCGATCGCCCCCTGGGCGACGAGCTGCCTGAGGTGCGCGTCGAAGGTCTGCATGCCGTACGGCGTGACCCCCTTCTCCATCAGCTCGCGCAGCGACGGGCTCCCCTCCGGCCGGCGGATCGCCTCGCGCACCGCGGCCGTCCCGACGAGCACCTCGGCGGCGAGGACCTCCCCCGCGCCGTCGCGGCGAGGGAGCAGGCGCTGCGCGACGATGCCCTGGAGACAGTCGGCCAGCCGGTCGCGCACCTCGCTCGGGCTCTTGCCGAGCGCGATCAGCCGCCCGAGCGCGCGCGTGACGTCCGCCGAGCTGACCGCCGCGAGCACGAGGTGCCCGGTCTCCGCGGCGTGAAGCGCGAGATCCAGCGACTCGCCGTCGCGGAGCGCGCTGATGAGCACGACGTCCGGGTCCTGCCGCAGCGCGGAGCGCAGCGCGGTCGGGAAGTCCGCCGTGTCGACGCCGATCTCGCGCTGGCTCACGCTGGAGCGGTTGTCCTCGTGCACGTGCTCGATCGGATCCTCCAGGGTCACGATGTGGCGCGGCACGGTCGCGTTGATGTGCCCGACGAACGCGGCGAGGGTCGTGCTCTTGCCGCTGCCGGCCGTGCCCGCGACGAGGACGAGGCCGTGATCGTGCTCCACCATCGCCCGGACCGCCGAGGGCACGCCCAGCTCCTCGAACGTCGGGATCTTGAGCGGGATGCTCCGCAGGATGATCGCGAGCGAGCCGCGCTGGCGATAGATGTTCACGCGAAACCGGCCGAGGCCCGGGACGACGTACGCGGCGTCGAGCTCCTGGAGCGTGGCGAGCAGCTCGCGCGAAGGGCGCCCGGCGAGCAGCACCCGCGCGGCGGCCTCGCTGTCCTCGGGCCGGATCCTGTCGACGCGGAAGTAGACCATGTCGCCGCGCACCCGCGCGCCCGGCGGCTGACCGACCTTGAGGTGGATGTCGCTGGCGTGGGCGGCAAGCGCCTTGCCGAGGAGCTGATGGAGGAAGGCCTCGGAGGTGTACGGCGTCGTCACGGGGGGCAAGGTACCAAATTGGAACCCGACCGGCCCAAAGCGCGGCTGCACGAACCGAAAGCCCATCTGGAACGGCGCGGCCGCGCGGGACGGCCGCGCGCCCGCGCCGCCGCGCGGGACGTCAGGGCCGCGGCGCCGCCGGGCCTCCCGCGGCGCCCGCGACGGAGCCCTCGGGATCCAGATCTGCCGGAATACGGAGAGGATCGACGAGCCCCCGCTCGGCGAGCGCGCGCGCCGCCGAGATGGCGAGCGCGCGCTGGTCCGAGGGGAGGTCGCGCCGGCCCGCCAGCTCGACCAGGGCCGCGGCCGCGCCGCGCGCCCCGTCCGGGTCGAGCGGCTCGCGCGGGCGCGGCGGCCGCCCGGCGATCCCGAGGAGCGCCTCGAGCAGCGGCGGGAGCGACGGCCCGGACGCCGCGCGGGCGCGCTCGGCGAGCGGCCCGAGCGCCAGGTCGGCGTCATCGGCGTACGGCAGCGCGCGCAGGGCCGTGAGCGCGATGTCGCCGCCGTCGTCGAGCGCGGCGAGGAGGCCGGAGCCGCCCTCGGCCTCGGCCAGCCGGGCGCAGTCCAGCGGGTCGTCCCCCGCGGCGAGGCGCCAGCGCGGATCGGTGAGGCGAGGGCTCGGCGGGCGCGGCGCCAGGGAGGGCGAGGCAGCGGCCGAGGCGGGCGACGCCGCGGGGCGAGGGGCGCTCCCCTGCTCGCGGCGACAGCCGAGGGGCGCGAGCAGGACGAGCGCGACGAACGCGAGGCGCGCCGCGACAAGCGCCCTCCGCCGCGCGCGGCGGACGCCCTCGCGGCCCCTCCCCTGCCTCACGGCTGATCGAGGATCGAGAGCGACCGCTTCGTGGGCGCGTTCTCGGGCTCTTGCCGCGCGTTGTACTCGTCGACCACCCGGTTGATGTGCATCGAGCAGAACTTCGGCCCGCACATCGAGCAGAACTCCGAGGTCTTGAAGTACTCCTGAGGGAGCGTCTCGTCGTGCATCGCCTGGGCCGTCTCCGGATCGAGCGAGAGCGCGAACTGCTGCTTCCAGTCGAAGGCGTAGCGGGCGCGGCTCAGCGCGTCGTCGCGATCCCGCGCGCCCGGGCGCTTCCGCGCCACGTCCGCGGCGTGGGCCGCGATCTTGTAGGCGATGAGGCCCTGCTTGACGTCCTCGGGGTTCGGCAGGCCGAGGTGCTCCTTCGGCGTCACGTAGCAGAGCATCGCGGCGCCCGCGAAGCCGGCCATCGTGGCGCCGATGCAGCTCGTGATGTGGTCATAGCCAGGCGCGAAGTCGGTGACGAGCGGGCCGAGCACGTAGAACGGCGCCTCGTGACAGAGCTCCATCTCCTTCTGCACGTTCATCGCGATCTGATCGAACGGCACGTGCCCGGGGCCCTCGATCATCACCTGCACGTCCTTCTCCCAGGCGCGCTTCGTGAGCTCGCCGAGCGTCTTCAGCTCGGCGAACTGTGCCGCGTCGCTGGCGTCGTGGAGGCAGCCGGGGCGGAGGCCGTCGCCCGCCGAGATCGTGACGTCGTACTTGGCGCAGACCTCGAGCACCTTGTCCCAGTGGGTGTAGAACGGGTTCTGCTTGTGGTGCTCGATCATCCACTGCGCCATGATCGAGCCGCCGCGCGAGACGATGCCGGTGATCCGGCCCTTCACGAGCGGCAGGTGCTCGAGCAGCACGCCCGCGTGAATCGTGAAGTAATCGACCCCCTGCTTCGCCTGGTGCTCGAGCATGTCGATGAGGTCCGCGGCCGTCATCTTGGCGGTGCCCTTGCACGCCTCGAGCGCCTGGTAGATCGGCACCGTCCCGATCGGCACAGGGGAGTCCGCGATGATCGCGCGGCGGATGCCGTCGATGTCGCCCCCGGTCGACAGGTCCATCACGGTGTCTGCGCCGTACTTGATGGCGTAGCGCAGCTTCTCGAGCTCGCCGCTCACGTCGCTCGTGGTCTGGCTGTTGCCGATGTTCGCGTTCACCTTGCAGAGCGACGCGATGCCGATGCACATCGGCTCGAGGTTCAGGTGGTTCTTGTTCGCGGGGATGATCATCCGGCCGCGCGCGACCTCGCTGCGGATGAGCTCGGGCGCGAGCTTCTCACGGCGGGCGATGTACTCCATCTCCTCGGTGATGATGCCCTTCCTCGCGAAGTGCATCTGGCTCTGGTTCGGGCTCCCGGCGCGCTTGCTCACCCATTCGGACCGCAACATCGACGACCTCGCTTTCGAGGTGGGCGGTTTAGGTCGCGACCGCGCGCGACGCAAGCGCCGCGTCGCGCCTGGCCGCCCGACCTCGAGCCGGCGAGAAAGCGCGCCTCCACCAGCGCTCGCCCAGCGCTCGCCGCGAGCGCGCCGCTGTCAGGGCGGCGGCGCTTCGGGGAGCTCGGTCATCATGCCGAGCGTCTGGGCGCCGGCGGCCTTCGCGCCGTCGAGCACCTCCACGACGGTGCCGTAGACGGCGCCGTCGTCGGCGACGACGAAGACGATCCTGTCCTGAGGCCTGCTGTAGCGCTCGAGCAGCGGCCGGAGCGTGCCCACGAGCTCGGCGCGCTCGACCCGCTCGTCGTTCACCCGCAGCTCACCTTGCGCGCTCACCCGGACGACGAGCTGGTCGGGCGGCGGGGGGGTGTCCTGCTTGACCTGCTCGGTGTCCGGCACGCGCACGCCGATGTCCTTCTCGAGCAGCGGCGTCACGACCATGAAGATGATGAGCAGCACCAGCACGACGTCGACGAGCGGCGTCACGTTGATGTCGGAGTTCAGGGGCACCGCCGGCTTGATGACGAACTTCCTCTTCGCGCTCATCGCCGCTATCTCTCCTTGAGCTCCTCGACCGCCAGCGAGACGCTCTTCGCGCCCGATTTGCGCGCCGTCTCCATCACCCTGCGGACGTCGCCGAACGAGAGGCGCTGGTCCCCCTTGACCAGCACCTTGCGCCCCGGCTGCGCCGCGAACTCGCGCGAGAGCCGCTCGGCCAGCCCGGCGTCATCGTATCTGTCGTTCTCGACCCACACCGTCTTCTCCAGCGTCACGGAGAGGATCAGCGGGTCCACCTCCTTCTTCTCCTCGTCCACCTTCGCGGCCTGCGGCAGCTTCACGTCCTTGCCGCGCTGGAGCATCGGCGTGACCACCATGAAGATGATGAGCAGGACGAGGACGACGTCGACGAGCGGCGTGACGTTGATCTCGCTCTTGGGGCCCCTCTGCGGGCCGACACCCATGCCCATTGGAACGCTCGCTTTCCTGCTGGGCGCGTCACCGCCCGCCGCGCCGCGGGCGCGAGGCGCCGGGCGCCGCGCTCCGCGGAGAGGCGCGCGGGGTGTCGCGCGGGTCCCCTGTCAAGCGGCCTCTTCGGCGGCCGGCGCGAGGCGCCCGTCGAGCCGCTTCGCCACGACGTCGAGGAGCTCGTTCGACGACTCCGAGATGTCGATCGCCCGGGCTTCGATCCAACCCTGGAGATAGTTGTAGCCCATGACGGCCGGGATCGCGACGATCAGCCCGAAGGCGGTCGTGATGAGCGCCTCCGCGATACCCGCCGAGACAGTGCCGAGGCCGCCGGAGCCAGCGGCCGCCATCTGCTGGAACGCCGTCACGATGCCCATGACCGTCCCGAGCAGCCCGACGAACGGCGCCGTGGATCCGACCGTGGCGAGCAGTCCATAACCTCGCTTCAGGCTGAGCACCTCGCGCTGCGCCTGCCGCTCGAGCGCCCGCGAGACCGACTCGAACACGCCGTCGCGCTCGTGCCCCTGCGCCGGCAGCCGCGAGGGCGTGCTCGAGGCATAAGCGGCGAGCCCGGCGCCGATGACGCGCCCGAGATAGCCGAGCTCGCCGCCCGGCCTGGCGGCGGTCCAGGCGCCCTCGAGCTCGCCCCGAGCGAGCATGGGTCCCACCCGCGCCGCGAACGCGCGGGAGGCGGCGCGCGACAGGAACGACACGACGATGCGCTCGCCCAGGACGATCAGCGACGCAACGGACATGATGGCCAGCGCGAAGACAATCAGCTTCGCGAAGAGCCCCATGTGGCCCCACAGCTCGATCAACGTGAATTGCATCGTCTCGCGCCTCCTGGCGCCCCATGTGGCGTGATGGTTTTGACTATGCTGAAACAGCGACTCTGGACGCTGGAGCGGACTCGACAGTACGACAGCGCGGACCTACCACGCACCCTTCTCTACTACGTGCTCCGCCCTCTCAACAATACCCGTCCCGTCTGAACGCCTTCATGGCATCTTCAGCCTGATGGGAATGGTGTAGTCGACGGAGACGGGGCGTCCCTGGTAGATCACGGGCGTATACCGGCAGGTCGTCGTCAGCGTGTTCAGGATCGCCTCATTCATGTGCGGCAGGCCTTTGGCGATCCTGCAGCTGGTGAGCTTGCCCGTAGGAGTGATGACGCACTTGACAAGCGCGAGGCCTTCGACCCTGGCGGCGAGCGCTTCGCGCGTGAAGCTGGGCTTGCAACCTGAGACCTCTTTCGGACGCTCCATTCCAGGGCCGAACGCCAGCACCACGTTCTGCGGCGGCGCCGTGCTGCCCACCTGGCCGCCGACTTTGCCGCCCAGCTGACCGCCCATCTGCCCGCCGACCTCGCCGCCGACGGTGCCCCCCCGAACGCCGCCCTGGACTCCCCCCTCGACGCCGCCCGGCTGCTCCGGCGCATCCTCCTTGACCGGCTCCGGCTCCGGCTCCGGCTTTGGCTCTGGCGCCTTGGCCTTGGGCTTCTCCGGCATGTCGTAGATCGTGTCAGGCGTCTTGACGGGCTTCGGCTGCTCGATGCGCTCCACCTTCGGCGGGCGCTTCGCGCCGCCGCCCGGAGGTGGCGGTGGTGGCGGAGGAGGAGGCGGCGGCGCCGGGGCGAAAAATGTGACCTCGACGTCCTTCGGCTTCTCGGTTCGAGGGCGCGTGGCCTGCCAGAGGATGGCGCCCGCGATCGCCACGTGGGCGACGATCGAGAGCGCTGTCCCCGTCCCTAGCCGCCCCTGGGTGGCGGTAGCGCGACCGAGTACCGAGTCGAACATGAGGGGTCGTAACTCCTGGGACTCGAGCCGATCGAGGTAGAGAAGCCGCGACGTATGGAAGCGTGCGGCGCCTACCCGGAGTGTACAAGCGCGCGAGTCCTACAAAAAAGTCTATTGTCTGGCGCGATTCCTGTCTAGGGTAAGGAAGGACTCGAGGGGCATACACTTCTGGAGGGAATTCCGTGAAGTTTCTCGAAAAGAGGCTGGAACACGGAGGGCGCACACGTGCGCCGTTGGGGCCGTGGGCGGCGTTGCTGCTGCTCGCGATGACTTTGTTGACCGCGTACCCTGCGTTCGCGCAGACGGGCAGCGGCGTGCTCCTCGGGCGGGTAGTCGACGCGTCGAACAGGGCGCCGGCCGCCGATGTGGTCGTGACGGCGACATCGCCAGCGCTGCAAGGGGAGCAGCTGGTCGTCACGGACGGCACTGGCCAGTACCGTATCCCGAACCTGCCGCCGGGCGACTACACACTGCGCTTCGAAAAGGACGCGTTCAAGCCGTACGCGCGCGGCGGGATCGCGGTCCGCGCCGCGACGACCATCCGCGTCAACGTCGAGCTGCTCCCGGAGGCGCTCAAGGCGGCGGAGATCGTCGTCGTCGGCCGCGCGCCGACGGTCGACGTCGGCTCGAGCAGCGTGAGCCAGAGCATCACCCAGGACTTCACCCGGCGCATCGCCGTCTCGCCCCCCACGGGGAAGGGCGCCACGACCCGCTCCTTCGAGTCGGTCGCCGCGACCACGCCCGGGGCGCAGGCCGACGAGTTCGGCACGTCCATCGCCGGTACCTCCTCCCCCGAGAACCAGTACGTGATCGACGGCCTGTCGGTGAACGACCCGGCCTACGGGATCGTCGGCACGCCGCTCACCATGGAGTTCATCAAGGAGGTCAACGTGGTGGCCGGCGGGTACATGCCCGAGTTCGGCCGCGCGACCGGGGGTGTCCTCGATGTCGTCACGAAGAGCGGCGGCAACGCGTTCCAGGGCTCGGTCTTCTTCAACATCACGCCCGGCGTTCTCGAGGGCGCGCCCAAGGCGGTCCGTCGCCAGGGCGAGACCATCCAGACGGACGAGGCCCTGTCGTCCATCCGCGACTACGGGTTCGAGGTCGGCGGCCCCATCCTGAAGGACAAGCTCTGGTTCTACGCGGGCGCCGATCTCGCGTTCAAGAGCAACTCGATGGAGCGCAACCTGTTCGCCACGCGCTACGACCCCACCACGTTCGAGCCGGTGACGGATCGCGCGACCGGGCTCAACGTCGTCGACCGGCTGCCGGGAACGCAGCGCTTCTACCGCGTCGAGGAGCAGACGCTGCAGTACCTCGGGAAGCTGACCTACCAGATCGATCCGGACCACAGCGTGGCGCTCTCCGTCTACGGCTCGCCCTCCACCTCGGGCGGCAACGGCACGTTCGGGTTCGACCCGCAGCAGGGCGTGACCGAGCTCTCCAACATCATCGGCGAGTACGGCGCGATGGCGCACGAGTACGTGGCGTCGTCCACCGACGTCGCGCTGAAGTGGTCGTCTGCGTTCAAGAACAAGACCCTGCTCCTCGACGCGACGCTCGGCTGGCACGGCCAGCGGAACGCGCGGCTGCCCCCGGACGGCTCGGAGCTCGGGACGCACGAGGGCCTGGCGGGCGTGCCCCTCATGGTCTGGCAGCGGTACTCCCCGAACCCGTACTCGATCTACGATTTCGAGACGCTCTCCCCCGAAGCCCGGGCCATGTGCGAGCCGCTGGAAACGGAGACCGGCGAGGTCGCCGCGGTGCCCTGCGCGGTGCGCCAGTACTGGCAAGGCGGCCCCGACTTCATCGACGACGCCTCGCTCAACCGCTTCCAGCTGAAGGCGATGGTGACGAGCATCTTCGAGGGGCTCGGGCACCACGTGGTCAAGGCCGGCATCGACGGCGAGATCACGACGTACAAGCACATCAAGGCGTACGCGGGCGGCACCACCTACGTGGAGGAGGGAGACTGGGATGCCTCCCATGACGAGCGACAGCTCGGCTTCCTGACCGGCCCGGACGGCCTGGCGACCGGCCCGGGCGCCAGGAACGATGTGATCCAGGACAAGCTCACGGTGTCGTCGCTCGGCGCGACGATCGGCGCCTTCGCGCAGGACAGCTGGAGCATCCTCGACCGGGTGACGTTGAACATCGGCGTGCGCTACGACGCGCAGTACCTGTACGCGAGCGACGGCAAGCTCGGGCTGGCGCTCGCGAACCAGTGGTCTCCGCGCGTGGGCGTCGTTTACGACATCACGCAGGAGGGCCGGTCGAAGGTGTTCGCGAACTACGCGCGGTATTACGAGAGCGTCCCCCTCGACATCATGGATCGCACGTTCGGCGACGAGCGGTACACCCGCTCCTACCACCGGGGCGGCGCCAGCGGCTGTAACCCTGGGAACCCCGAGGACGCGACGGGTTATGGCGAAGGGCAGTGCCGGAACGACGACAGCCGGGTTCCGTACGACGAGGCCTTCGGCGCCCCAGGGGCCTTCAACCACGACCCGAACAAGAACTGGTTCACGTTCGGCGGCGGCAAGGCCCCGGTGGATCCGGACCTCGAGCCGCAGTCGTCCGACGAGATCGTGCTCGGCGGCGAGTACGAGGTCATCCCGAACGGGCGTGTCGGCGCGCTGTACACGAAGCGCTGGATGAACAACGTCATCGAGGACATGAGCCGGGACGAGGCGAACACCTACTTCATCGGCAACCCCGGGAAGGGGATGGCCAAGGACTTCACGGAGGCGAGGCGCGATTACGACGCGCTGACCCTGTATTTCAACAAGATCTTCTCCGACCTGTGGCTCGCCCAGGTGAGCTATACGCTGTCGTACCTGCGAGGCAACTACCCGGGCCTCTTCAAGCCCGAGACCGACCAGCTCGATCCGAACATGAACACGGAGTTCGATCTGGCGTCGCTCCTCGTCAACCGCGATGGGGCCCTGCCCGGCGACAACACGCACGAGATCAAGGTCTACGGCGCGAAGGCGATCGAGCTCCCGAAGGGCATGGTCCTCGACCTCGGCCTCACGTACAGGTCCCGCTCAGGCGCCCCCATCGACTACTGGGGAGCGCACTACCTGTATGGCTCCGACGAGACGTTCATCCTGCCTCGAGGCGAGGGCGGCCGCCTCCCCTGGATCCACAACATCGACGGTCACATCGGCTATTCGGTCAAGCTCGCGAAGGACAGCGAGCTCACCGTCACCATGGATGTCTTCAACATCTTCAACTTCCAGGAGACCGTCCAGGTGGACCAGCGCTACACGACCGCGTACGTCGACCCCTGCGTCGGTGGAACGAAGGAAGATCTGAATCCGAGCAGCGGCCCGACATGCGTGAAGGACCACAACACCGGCGAGCCGCTCGATCCCAAGGCCGTGAACCCGAACTACGGTGAGCCGACGCAGTTCCAGACACCGCGGCAGTTCCGGTTCGGCGCGCGGGTGACGTTCTAGGCGCGTCGCGCGCGGGAAAGGATGCAAGCGATGAAGAAGCGATGGCTTGTTTGGATGGCAGGGCTCGCGGCGCTCTCACCGCTCGCGGCGATGTCTCCGGGCTGCTCGCAGCCCAAGCCCGAGTGCACGGTCGGCGGCGCCCTCGGGTCCGCGTTCGCAACGAAGTTCACCCGGATCGACGGGGATGCCGAGGGCCCGTGTGCTCGGAAGGACGGGACTGTCGAGCTGGTCGGGATGCAGGTGTACAATCCGGACGAGAATGACGACAAGCTCCCCGACAGCGAGAAGCTCGTCGCGATCCAGACCCTGGAATTCGGCACTTGGTACCGCGGCGGCGCCGCGATCGACCCGAATCCGGATCTGAACCCGTTCGCGATCGGTGCCTTCGCGGCGCGCGAACCGGATGACAACGAGATCTGCACGGTGCCGACGTTCGATCCCGCCGAGGTGGTGTTGCTGCCCGGCGGCGAGGGCGGCGCCGGCGGCGAGGGCGGCGCCGGGGAAGGCGGCGCCGGCGGTGCCGGTGGCGCCGGGGAAGGCGGCGCTGGCGGAGCCGGTGGCGCCGGGGAAGGCGGCGCTGGCGGAGCCGGTGGCGCCGGGGAAGGCGGAGCCGGTGGTGCCGGAGAAGGCGGCGCCGGCGGAGCCGGTGGCGCCGGGGAAGGCGGCGCTGGCGGAGCCGGTGGTGCCGGCGACGGCGGTGCGGGCGAGGGCGGCGGTGGGGAAGGCGGCGTACCGCCGGTGGCGCCGGGATCGCACAAGCTCGAGTGGCGCAACATGCGCGTGTACGTGACGGCCGCCAACCTCGGCAATCAATTCGAGGCAGAAGTCACCTACTCGGAGGAGAGCTGCTCGGCGACGTACAAGGTCGTCGGAGTTTGGCCCGCCATCGATTGTCGGGTCTACGCCCCGAATCCCGAGCCCGGGGGCGCTCCGATCCCCACCGACAAGGGCGATGATGCCCTCTGCGTGAATCCTCGCATCTCCCCGGAGCTCAAGGTGAAGTGCGACGCCGGCGCGGGCCTGTGCGTGCTCGACGCGGACTCCATCCCCGCCCTGAAATAGGCAACCTGTCGGGCGGGGCGCCCATCGTCCCGCCCGCGCTCCTCCGGCCCCTCTCCCCTCACCTCCCGTAAAACGTCATCGCCCAGACGCACCCCTGGTCGTCCGAAGGCGGCGGGCTCGAAGAGCCCCTGTTCCCCGCGCAGCGCCGGCGATGGTCGATGGTTGAGCGAGAGGTGATGAGCGTCCGCGACGACGCGCTCGACCGGCGGCCCCGAGGTGAGCGCAGCTCACGTCGCGATCCCTCGGACCGCCGGCTCACGGCGCGGGTTTGACGGCCAGCCTCGCCAGCGCCGCGCAGCCGGCCCCGCTCGCGATCTCGAGCTTCGCCGTGAGCGCGCACAGGCGCGACGCCCGCTCGAGCGCCGCCGGATCGCCCGATACGATGGCCCGCTTGGACTCGTATCCGGTCCGGACCGCGAGCATCGTCTGCGCGCGGGGGGGCAGCTCCGCGCGCCGCGCCACGAGCAAATCGCCGAGCTTCG
Source organism: Sorangium sp. So ce1504 (assembly GCF_051521635.1). Lineage (NCBI taxonomy): Bacteria > Pseudomonadati > Myxococcota > Polyangiales > Polyangiaceae > Sorangium > Sorangium sp. So ce1504. The sequence goes on from NZ_CP150365.1 coordinate 6,261,764, forward strand.
GGCCGGGATCGGCGGCCGGCGCCCACGTCCAGACCGACGCGACCAGGGCGTCCGCGAAGGCGGCGCGCAGCTCGTCGCCGCCGCGCGCGCCCTCGCACGGCAGCGCGGGACCGGCCGGTCCGACGTCGGTGGCGAGGAGCCTCCGCCCCGCGATCCGCCGGAGCAGATCCTTCTCCACGCCGGCGATCTTGCCGTCGTCGTCCGAGAACGCCCCCGCCTTGAACCGCACGGCGAGCGCGGCGCACTTCTCGTCGCGCTCCGCGCGCAGCCGCTGCTCCTCGCGGGCCCTCTCCTCGGCGCGCAGCCGCTCCTCACGCTCGCGCGCCTCGCGGGCCTCCACCGCGGCGCACTGCTCGAGCCGCGCGGCCACGCGCCGCTGCTGCTCGCTCGCCGCGCGGCCGAGATCGTCCTCCGCGATGTCGCGGACCGCGCACACCTCCGGGCGCCCCAGGACCGCATCGACGCGCGCGCGGGCGGCGCGGAGCCGCACGATCACCGACAGCGCCGCGACGATCACGAGCGCCGACACCACGATCGACGCGATCCTGCGGAGCCTCCGCCGGCGATACGCCCTGGCGAGCGCGCCGCCGCCGCTCTCGTCGAGCAGCTTGCGGCAGCGGCCGATCATCACCTGCCATTGCGCGATGTCCTCGGCGAGCACCTGGAGCGGCTCCGCGAAGGGGCGATCGCGCCGGACCTTGTTCGCCAGCCGCTCGAGCCACATGCCGGCGTCGGGGGCCCGACCGTGGTCGGTCACCTCGGCGACGCCCTCGAGCAGCCCGCCGATGCGCCCGGCGTAGACATCCCAGGCGAGGAGTGCCTCGGACTGGCTGTCGCCGAGCCGCTCGATGGCCTCGCGCACGTCGGCCATCGGGAGGAGGCGCTCGACGTCCTCCCGGCGCACGCCCGCGAGCTTCGCGGCTTGATCGACGCCGCGCTGGAAGCCTCCGAGGAGCCCCTCCGGCGTCAGCTCGCGGAGCCCCTCCGGCACCCGGCTCGCCTGCATGCACGCGCCGGCGTGGTGCAGGGGCCCCATCGCGCAGGTCAGGAAGGTGCCGCCGAGCTTCACTTCCATCGAACCGTGGCTCTCCTCTCCACGAGATACCCTGGACAGCGCGGCGCGGAAAGGCTCGCCGCGCTGTCCAGGGTGATCACCGGCCGCCGCGTGAGACCTCGAGGTCCCAGAGCGCGTAGAGCACGTCGACGTCGTACTCCGTGTGTCGCCAGCCGGGGTGGAGCCGGTAGCTGCGCGGGAGCAGGCCAGAACCCAGGATGGCGTCCGTCTGCTCGGCGAAGGTGTAAAGATACATCTTCACGCCGGTCAGCTCGGCGTCGGAGAGCGGGCGCGCGTGGCGCTCGTGGAGCCGGACGTTCGGCCTCCGCTCGACGATGCTCACCAGCAGGCGGCCGCCGGGGCGCATCGCGCCGGCCAGGTTCTTGAGCACGAGCGAGAGATCGTCGCAGAACTCGAGGGTGCCGAGCGCGAGGGCGACGTCGAACCGCCCCCAGGAGCGGGGGATCGGGAGGTGGTAGTCGTGCCGGTGATAGGCGCCGTGGGGCCGCTTCTCGCGCGCGATCTCGAGCATTCCCTCGGCGATGTCGAAGCCCACGACCTCGACGGACGGCGGGAGATCGCGCGTGAGATGGCCCGGGCCACAGCCCGCGTCGAGCACGCGGGCGCCGTCGGCGACCACCTCGCGCAGGAACGCGCGCACGGGCTTCTCGTAGTGCTGGATGTCTTTCCAGGTGGAGACGTAGTCGGGCGCGAAGTCCTCGTAGTAGTCGACGAGCCGCTCGATCCGGGTCGCTCGCTTCATGACGCCTTTCAGGTGATGTCGTCGACCGCCTGGACGGTCTCCTGGATGTCGTGCTCGTGCGTGTAGCCGAGGATGTCGCGCGCCCGCCGATCGTCGACCATGCACACGTAGCGGATGTGATCGAGCTCGGGGGCCGGGAACGAGGTCGCCCTGAACCGCCAGAGCCGCGGGATGATCGTCTGCATGACGAAGTGGGGGATCGCCGCGCGCGCCCGGCCGGTCATCTCGATGACGCGCGAGAGCGGCAGCGGCGCGGGCCCGGCGAGGTTGAAGATCCCGCGCACGCCGGGGCGGAGCGCCGCGAGGATCGCGGAGACCACGTCGTCCTGGTGAATGACCTGCACCATCGGGTCGAAGCCGAGGAGGGTCGGGATCACGTTGAGCCGGAGGTAGTTCGACGGCGCGTTCCGCACGGAGCCGAGGATGTGGACCGGCCTGAGGATGACCGTCTCGGTCTGGGGGTGCTTCCAGAAGAACGATTGCGCCAGCATGTCGACCTCGATGAGGTCGCGGATCTCGCTGAACGACGCGCCGCCGAGCAGCGGGGCGTCCTCGGTGATGAACTGCGGGTTGTCGGGGCGCGGCCCGTAGGCGTTCGCGCTCGACAGCACGATGAGCTTGGGCACGTCGTACTGCGCGACGAACTCGAGCAGCCGCTGGAACCCAGCGAGGTTCCAGCTGTGGTGCTCCATCTGGCTCACCCGCGGATCGTGCATGACCCCGAGGTGGACCACCGCGGCGAGCTGCTCCTGGCGGAAGATGTCCTGGGTCTTCTTGCGGCGGATGTCGATCTGGTGATGCTCGATGTCCTTGGGGCGCCCCTCGAAGCTGCGCCGGTCGACGCCGATCACGCGCCGCTCGCGGTGGAGGCGCCGCGCCAGGCGCCGCCCGAGGCGACCACAGATGCCGGTGATGAGGATCGACCGGAGGGACGGATCGGTGTCCGCGGCGGGACGGCGGCCTCGACCGAGCATTCGTTCGCTCATCGGAGCGACGGTCGCTTCGAGGAGGCCGATGGTCAAGCCCTTCGTGCCGGTGCAGGCCCACGCGAGTTTTGCTATCGTCCGCCGCCCATGGCCAGCAGAACGACGCTCGCCAGGCTGAGCCACTTCGTCACGCACAGCGCGCTGCCGCTCGCGCGCGTCGGGGTCGACAGCCTGCGCGGCACGATCGACGACGCGACAATCCGGCTGCTCGGTCAGGATTTCGAGGACCGTCTGCGCCGGGTCGCGCTGCCTCACGCGGCGGACGGGGTCGACCCGTTCGGGCTCGACCGGGAGTGGGCGAAGTACGCGGTCGGGGTCGCCGCGTTCTTTCATCGCTTCTATTTCCGGACCGAGGTGTTCGGCATCGAGCGTGTCCCGACCGGCCGTGTGCTCCTCATCGCGAACCACTCGGGGCAGCTCCCGTTCGACGGCATGCTCATCGCGGCCTCGCTGTTCCTGGACGCGGAGCCGCCGCGCGTGATGCGGAGCATGGTCGAGAAGTGGACGCAGACGCTGCCGTTCGTGGCGACCTTCTTCTCGCGCGTGGGCCAGGTGGTCGGCGTCCCCGAGAACGCGCGCCGGCTGCTCGACATGGGCGCGGCGATCCTGGTGTTCCCGGAGGGGACGAAGGGGATCTCGAAGGGGTTCTCCAGCCGCTATCAGCTGCTCGACTTCGGGCTCGGGTTCATGCGGCTCGCGCTCGAGACCGACACGCCGATCGTGCCCATCGCGGTCATCGGGGGCGAGGAACAGTACATCTCGCTCGGCAACCTCGAGTCGGTCTCGAAGGCGCTCGGCATGCCGACGTTCCCGATCATCCCACAGCTCCTGCTCCCCGGCGGCCAGCTGCCGCTGCCGACCCGATACCGGATCTACTTCGGCGAGCCGATGACGTTCCACGGCGACCCCGACGACGACGACGCGGTGATCCAGGAGAAGGTGGCGCTCGTGAAGGGTCGGATCCAGTCGATGCTGAACCGCGGCCTGAAGGAGCGGAAGAGCGTCTTCTGGTGATCGCGTGACCGCGTGACCGCGCGGGCGCTCAGGCGCCCGCCAGCGTGACCGCGGCGTCGGGGCCGTGAGCGAGGACGCGCGCGTGGCCGCCGAGGATGGCCGGCTCGTTGCGATGGCCGTGGCCGATCGGCAGCCCGGCGACGACGGGGATGCCCAGCGGGAGCAGCCTGTCGCGGAGGACCTCGTCCACCGTGATGCGGTCGGGGCCTGGGGCGCACTGATCGAAGTCGCCGAGGACCACCGCCGCGGCCGGGGCGAGGTGGCCGCCGACCTCCAGCGTCGCGAGCATGCGATCGATGCGGTAGGGCCGCTCGGTGACGTCCTCGAGCAGGAGGATGCACCCCTCCGGGACCCGGAGCCGCCCCGCGGCGGCGCAGGCGTGGAGCAGGGCCAGGTTGCCGCCGAAGAGCGGCCCCTCGGCCACGCCGGCGCGCAGCGTGGTGAGGCCGTCGAAGCGGCGCTCACCCCGCGGATCTTCGAGGGCGCGGATCAGCGCGGCGCGGACGCGGGCGTCGCCGCGCCCGAGCGCGGTGACATGGACGCCATGAAGCGACGCCACGCCCGCGCGCGCTGCCTCGACGTGGAGGGCCGTTACGTCGGAGAAGCCGACGATCCAGCGGGGGTGCGCTGCGAGGGCGCTCCAGTCGAGCCGGTGGACGAACCGGTTCGCGCCGTAGCCGCCGCGGGCCGCGAAGATGGCCCTGACGTCGGGGTGCGAAAGCGCGCGGGCGAGCTCGTCGCTGCGCCGGGCGTCGCTGCCGGCCAGGTACCCGGCCCGCGCGAACAGCCCGTGATGGGAGGGCGCCGACAGCGATGGCGGCCCGCCTCGCCGGCCGTCGCCGTCGAACGGAGGCCCCTCGCCCGCGTCGAAGAGGACGCGGTAGCGCTGGGCGAGCCAGCCGATGCCGACACGCGCGAGGACGTGCTCGAACGGGCTGGAAGGGGCGATCACCGCGACGGTATCGCCCGGCCGTAGCGCCGGGGGCAGGATCGGCGGGGGAGAGCTAGCGAGCACCTGGGTCGTCGTCGATCAACTCCACGTCTTCCGCATCCGTGTCGACGTCGATCGCGTCGGAGCCAGGTAAGGGCGGCACGACAGGCGCCATGGGGGCGGCGGGCGCGACGGGCAGCGCAGGGGCCGAGAGGGGCGCCTCATCGTGCGCTCGATGGGCCTCGCCGTTGTCGATGTCGCCGAGCGTCCGCGGCCCTGCGTGAGCGTCGAACTCCGACCACTGCGCGGGAGCGGCTGGCGCATCGGAATACGCCGCCGGAGCAACGTGGATGACCTGGGTGGCGCTATCCAGAGGGAGCCTCTGCCCCTCGCGCAGAACCACATCGACATCGGCAGCGCCGCTGCCCGCGTCGGCCGCGTCGGCGTGCGCAGCGACGCCGTAGGCCCAGACCTGCTGCTCCGGCTCGACCGGCAGCGCTTGCGAGGCGGCGGCGTCCGCCGGCTGCGCCTGGGGAGCCGACAGCGCCTCCGCCGCCGGGTACGCCTCCACAGCCGGGTACGCCTCCGCCGCCGGGTACACCTCCACAGCCGGGTACACCTCCGCCGCCGGGTACGCCTCCGCCGCCGGGTACGCCTCAACCGGCTGCGCCTCCACAGCCGGGTACGCCTCCGCCGCCGGGTACGCCTCAACCGGCTGCGCCTCCGCAACCGGCTGCGCCTCCGCAACCGGCTGCGCCTCCGCGGCCGGCTGCGCCTCGACGCCCTCGTGCGCCTCGAAGCCCGCGTAGCCGTTGCTCACCGCCGCCACCGCGCCGGCCTCGAGGCCGAGCGTCTCGAGCGCCGGCGCCCGGGGCGCGAGCGGCGGCTCGGTCAGCGGCGGGCCCGGCGCGCGCGTCGGCAGCGAAGGAGGCGGCGGGGTGCGCTTGAGCTTGCCGGTCTTGGCCCGCTCGAGGCCCGCGGTCGCGTCCGGATCCCCCGCCTTCATGCGGAGGACGCGGCGCCAGGCGTCCGCCGCCTCGCGCGCTTCGCCGAGCTCCTCCTCCCAGAGGCGCGCCACCTTGCGCGCGAGCTCCGCCCGCTGCGCCGGATCGCGGCCGCGGAGGATCTGGTCCTCGTAGAGCTGGATCATGCCGCGGTGATCGCCGAGCTCCAGCAGGAGACCCGACAGGTCGTTCACCACGTCCTGATCCGAGGGCGACAGATCGTGAAGCTTCTTCAGATCCGCCGCGGCGCCCTGCCGGTCGCCGAGCACGTCGCGCCGCAGCCTGGCGCGACGCTGCAGGAGCTTGCGCACGAGCGGGCCGTCAAAGACCTCGTCCAGCGCGCGGTCCAGCGTCGCGCCGACGCGGGGCAGGTCGCCCACCTCGCGCCCGAGGGCCTCGAGCGCGTCGAGCGAAGCGTCGTCGACCTGCGTGAGCACGGCGCCGCCCAGCCAGCCGAAGGCGCGGTCGACGTCGCCGAGATCCTGGTAGGCGATCGTGGCCGCGCGCCGCAGGAGCGCCGCCCGGGTGCGGCCGCCGTCGCGCGAGCCCTGGCCGCCGGCCGCGAGCGCCTCGGCGAGGACCGTGCGCAGCGCCGTCGACCGCGACCGCTCGTCGTCGTCCCGCGCCACCTGCTCGAGCGTGGCGATCGTCTCCTCCTGGACGCCGCCGCCGAGGGCCAGCTCGAAGAAGCTCCTCGCCCGGTCGATGGCGCCACGCTCGCAGGCGATCTGGGCGGCGCGGACGAGCGCCGCGAGGCGATCGGCCGGCGTGCGGCACCGGCTGACCTGGCGCTCGAAGAGATCGATGATGAGGCCCGGCGCCTCGGCCAGCGCCGCGAGCCGCTGGAGCAGCGGCTCGACCTCGGCGGTCGGCACGCTCGCGAGCGCGCCCTCGCCGTGGTGGATCGACTCCAGCGGATCGGCGCCCACGGAGACCCGGACCTCGGCCTGCCGCACGAGCTCGGCCGCCCGGGCCGCGCCCGAGAGATCCCTCGCGAGGAGCTCGTGCGCGACGGCGAGGGCCTCGCGATCCTGGAGCTCCACCGCGATCGCCTCGAGCTTCTCCGCGAGGCCGGCGTCGGCGGTGCGGGAGCGCGCGAGCTCCATCGCCACGCGCGCGGCGTCCTTCTGGCGACCGACCTCCACGAAACGCTCGAAGGCCCCGCGCAGGGCGACCTCGCGCCCCGCGCGCGCGATCGACTCGTTCCAGGCGACCAGCTTGGTCGCGACGATCCCCTTCCACCCGTGCCGATCGCCGAGCGCGACGTACGCCTCTCGGCACGGCTCGTCGCCCTGATCGGCGAGCCACTCCAGGAGCGCCAGCGCCTCATCGCTCTTGCCCAGCTGCTGGTCGAGGATCTCGGCGAGGCGCCGGGTCATCTGCGACGCCTCGTCGTCGTCGCCCTCCACCTCGATCAGGATCGCCATCAGGCGCGCGACCTTCGGCCAGTCGTTCAGCCGCTCGGCGAGCCGCAGGAGCCGGGCGACCGCGTCGAGGTCGTCCGGCTCGACGGCGTGAACGATCTCGAGCGCCCGGACGGCGCCGCGCGGATCGTCGAGCGGGCCCTCGTACAGCGCCGCGAGCCGCTGCGCGATGTCGACCTGGTCGTGGCCGTACACGAGCACGAGCTCACGCTCGAGCGCGCCCGCGACGCCCCTCGGGTTGCCGCGCCGCTCCTCCAGATCGGCGATCCCCTGCAGCGCGATCCGGTTCTGCGGATCGAGCGTCGCCACGACCGCCTCGTAGCGCGCGATCGCGGCCTCGAGGTCGCCGGGGCCCTCCGCGAGCATGCGCGCCTCGCGCAGGGCGAGCGAGATCTTGCCGGGCTCGCTGTCCGTCAGATCGCCGAGCTTGCGGAGGAGCTCCGCGCCCTGCTGGTGATCGCCACGCTCGCCTGCGTCCTGGGCCAGCCGCTCGATGGCCTCGGCGTCATCGCCGTCGGCGAGCAGGAGCGTGAGCGTCGCGCGCTCCCCGTCGCGATCGCCGAGCTCGCGCTGCAGGGCCGCCGCGGCCCGCCGCGCCGCGACGCGCTCCGCCCTGTCGCCGAGCACCTCGGCCCGGCTCAGGAGGAACCGCACGAGCTCGGGCCACCGATGGGCGCGCCGGTAGAGATCCTCGATCGCGGGGGCGGCGTCGGTCGCCGGATCGATCTCGATGGCGCGCTCGACGCGGTCGAGCGCGCCGTCGACGTCCCCGGCGCTGAGGAGCAGCTCGGCGGCCTGGACGAGGAGCGCCGGGCGCGCCTTGCGGTCCGCGAGCAGCGCGCGCTCACAGAGCGCCCTCGCCGCCTCGGCGAGCCGCCCCGCCGCGACGTAGGCCTTCTGCGCGAGCTCCCACAGCCTCGGTTGGCGCAGCAGCTCGGCGGCCTGGCCGTAGGCGTCGCCGGCGGCGCCCGGCTCATCGAGCCGCATCCGGAGCTCGCCGAGCTTCTGAAGGAGCGGTCCGTGGTTCAGCTTCCCCTGGAACCAGGAGGTCGCGTCGGAGAGGACCCGCGCAGCGAGATCGAAGCGCTCGCCGCGCTCGAAGAGCTTGACGGCGGACAGGAGCGCCGCGCCGTCGTCAGGCATGAGGCCCGCGATCCGCACCCACGCCTCCGCGGCCGCGATGGGGTCGCGGCGCTTTTGCTCATGGAGCGCGACGAGCGCCTTCTCGATCTCGACCCTCTGCGCGACGTCGGGCGTCGCCGCGGCGTCGTGCTCGAGCAGCGCGGCGAGGTCGTCCCACCGCGAGCTCCGCTCGAGCAGCCGCCTTAGCTCGGCCTGCGCCTGCGCGTCGCCGGGATCGAGCTCTGAGAGCAGCTTCCAGGCCTGGACCGCCGAGTCGACGTCGCGCAGCTGCGCCTCGCAAAGCCCGGCGACGTCGCGCAGCTGCGCCTTCCTGCGCTCGATGGGCGCCTCGGGGACGCGCGCCGCCGCGAGCAGGACGTCCCGCAGCTCGACGAACATCCGCTTTTGGCGCAGCTGCTCCTCGACCTGCGCGAGCACGTCCGGGTTGGCCGGCTCGCCCTTGAGCACCTCGCGGAGCTTGGCGAGCGTCAGCGGCTTGCGGAGCTCGGCCGGCTCCTCCCTCGGCGGCTGCAGCGCCTCCGAGGGAGCCGAGCCGCCGAAGGCATCAGGCGCCGGCGCGGCGCCGGCCAGGCCGTACGCCCCCCCGGAGGCCGGCGACGCGGCATCCGCGGGCGAAGCCAGCGTGTCCGGCGCCGTCGACCCCGGCGCGGGAGCGAACGAAGACGCCGGCGCGAACGCGGCCACCCCCGGCTCGACCAGCCCAGCGGCAGCCGGCGACGAGAGGACGCCCGAGGGTGGCACGGACGCATGCGCAAGGACGGCTCCCGCGCTGGGCGGCACCGACGACCGGTGCGCAGGCGCGGCAGCCACACCCATGGGCGGCGGCGGCACCGACGGCAGCCGCGGGGGGGGCGGCACGGACGCCCGCTTGCGCGCCTCGGGGGCCATGAACCCGTTCGGGTTGACCTGGAGGTAGGCGAGGTAGCGCGGGCGGAGCTCCGCGATGCGGCCCAGCTGCTTCCCGTAATGGTCGGCGAGCTGCATCGCGCGATCGTGCCCGGGCGCCGCGCGGAGGGCGTAGACCGAGTACGAGTAGCCGTACTCCCCGTCGTACGTCTCCGCGAGCGCCACGAAGAGCTCCGCGGCCTCGTCGCGCTCTGGCTGCGGCACCGGCTCGCCCGCCTCGATGCGGTCGACGATGGCGACGCCGAGCGCCTGGATGAGCCCCATGTCGTGCGGCACGAACGCGCGCGCGTTCCGCAGCGCCACGGTGGAGCCCGCGAGATCGCCGGCGCGGCGCCGGATGTCGGCCTCGTCGCGCAGCAGGGCGAGCCGCCGATCCGGGTCGTCGACGAGCGCCTGCTCCATCGCGAAGTACGGGATCGCCTCGGCGTACTGCTGCTGGGCCTTCAGCATCTCGCGGGCGGCGTAGATGGCGTAGACGTTGTGCGGATCGAGCTCCGCCAGGCGGCGCCAGTTCTCGAGGGCGCGCTCCGGCCGCGAGAGCGGCGGCTCGCTCCACAGCCGGCCGAGCTCCTCGTGCAGGGTCGAGACCTGCGCGCGCACCTCGGGCCGCTCGAAGAGCAGCGGCGTGAGCGCCTTGACGAGCCGCTCCAGGAGCGCGACGAGCGCCTTCTGATCGCCCTTGTCGCGGTAGAGCTGCGCCAGCCGCTCCGCCGCGGTCCGCTGCGTCGGATCCTTGTCGATGGCGATCATGAGCGTCCGCGCGGCGTGGTGCGCGTCGCCGATGGTGGTCGACCACACGTTCGCGGCCTCGCTCAGCCAGTGCGCCGCGTACGATGGATCTGCGGTGGAGCTGCCGACGCGCTCGAGCAGCATGGCGTACGAGCGCGGGTCCTGCTCCCCGGCTCGGTGAGCATACGCCAGGGCTTCCCCGTCATGCGGATTCGTGACGAGCCGCTGGACGAGCGTTTCCATCTCCCGGGGATCCATCGGTGCGCGGCGAAGTTACACGTTAGCCTCCGGCTCGTACAGCGACTCTCGGCGTCCTTCGCGATTGGACGCCGCTGTCTCTCGCGCGACGGGACTCCATGGAAGAGCGGGCCTTCGGGGGCCCACGTCGGCCTTGCGCAGCGGTCCCGCGCGCGTGCCGTCATCAGTCGAATTTCACATACGGCTTGCGCGGCTGCGCTGGCTTTCGCCTCGGTGTCGACGCCGAGGGTACGCCCGTGGGCGCGGGCGCCGCGCTGGCGGCCCCCGCGGGCGGCGCGGCGGGCGGCAGCGCCGGCGCCGTCGGCGCGGCAGGCGGCAGCGCCGGCGCCGTCGGCGCGGCAGGCGGCAGCGCCGGCGCCGTCGGCGCGGCGGCGGGCGGCGGGTCGGCGCGCGAAATCGCGCTCGCGAGTGCCCTCGCTTCCAGCGCTACACCTTTCTGAAGGCTGCGCGCGCTGCCGTCCGCAGGCCGGCGGAGCTCGCGCACGGCAAGCGCCATCACGATCAGGGTCAGGGCGCCGGCGCCGACGGCCACGCGCGAGGTGCGCCTCCGTGGCGCGGGACGCAGCGTGCTCGGCGCCTGCGCGGCGCCTTCGCCGTCGCCTACGACCGCGAGCAGCTCGCTCGTGGCGCCGGCCTCGGCGGGCTGAGCCGGGCCGAGGCGCTCGCGGTCGAGGCTCGGCCTGGCCTCGTCCATCGCACGATCGAGCTCGGCGATGAACTCCTGGGCGCTCCGCGGCCGATCCTCGGGCCGCTTGGCCAGGGCGCGCTGCAGGAGATGCGAGAGCGACGGCGGTATCCTGGCGTCCGGCGCGGCCTCGCTCGCCGGCACGGGCGACGACTTGATGTGCCTCGCCATCACGACGACCGCATCGTCGTCGATGAACGGCGGCCTCCCGACCAGCATCTGGTAGAGCAGGACGCCGAGCGAGTAGAGGTCGCTCCGCGCGTCGAGCGGCCTGCCCTGCGCCTGTTCCGGCGACATGTACCGCGGCGTCCCGAAGACGGTGCCTGCCTGGGTCTCGAGGGCGTCGACCGGCCGCTCTGTCCCGGTCATCACCTTCGCGATGCCGAAATCGAGCACCTTGCCGATCTCCTCGTGCTCACCCGCGGGGGGCCTCGCAAGGAACAGGTTGTCCGGCTTGAGGTCCCTGTGGATGATCCCCTTGTCGTGCGCCTCGGCCAGCGACAGGAGCGCGTGCCGCGCGAAGCGGGCGGCGTCGCCCAGGCGCAGCCGCCGCAGGCGCTTGAGCCGCTGACCGAGCGACTCGCCCTCGAGCAGCTCCATCGCGAGGTAGAGGGAGCCGCTGCTCGACGTCGTCCCCTCCACGGGCGAGCTCTGCTCTGCGGAGCGACCGTGGCCGAAGGCCGCGTCCGTCGCGTCGTCCACGATCTCGCCGAAATCGAACACGGTGACCGTGTGCGGCGACCGGAGGAGGCTCATCGCGCGCGCTTCGCGGGTGAAGCGCGCCTTCGCCTGCGCGTCGAAGGCCCTGTCCGACCGCAGTATCTTGATGGCCACGTCGCGGCCCATCGCCTCCTGGCGCGCGCGGTACACCGTGCCCATCGAGCCGGCGCCGAGCTTGCCCACGATCACGAACCGATCCGCGATCGTGATCCCCAGGAACGGATCTCCGTCGGCCTCGCCGAGCACCTCGCGGCTCACGAGGGCCAGCCCGTCGTGGGGGCAACGAGGCAGCCTCGCGCTCTGGCCGTCCTGGGAACCGCGCTCGCCTGTGGGAGACGGAAGCTGGCTGGACGAGCTCCTCCCCTCCAGCGCGACGGCCCCGAGGTGGTGACAGCGCGGGCAAATCAGCGCCATGGCCCTGCTGGGCTCGCCGGGCGACCCGGGGGCGCTGGCTGGGAACTGGCCGTCAGCTGCACGAACTACCACCGCGATGGGGGGGATCGTCCGTTACTTGGGCTCGCATCGCAAGGCCCACGACTCGCCTGTCGCTCGCGGGTGGCAGCCGAAGAACGCGGCGTCGCCGCAGGACGCATCGCTGCAGCAGACGTCGCTACAGAATCGCTGCGTTTGTTCAGGATCCTTGATGCACATACCACTCCGACAGTCCTCGGGCGTGGAGCACGGAGCGCCGGTGGCCGCGAGGCTGTCCCCGGACAGCAGCGTGATGCACGCGCGGACGGTCGAGCGTCCGTCGATCGCGAGCTCAGCGCAGCCGACGCGCTGCCTCACCTCGCCGGGCGTGTCCGGGCACATCTCCGAGCCACAGCACGGGATGGTGCAGCGGCCGCTCCTTTCGCTCCCTTCAACCTGCGCGCAAAGCCCGGACGCGCAGTCCTCGTCCCGAGCGCACGGCTCGAAGTAGCCTCCATCGCCCAAGGCGGCGGCCTGGCACGCCCAGGCCGGACCGGACGCGACGAGGCCCGTCGTGAGCCGGCACGCCGCCCCGTTCGTGGCGCAGCTGGTGTCGGAACAGCAGGCGTCGACGCAGGCGCCGTCGTTGCAGATGCCAGATCGGCAGTCGCCGGGCGCGGCGCAAGGCGCGCCGGAGAGCCGCGCGCCCACGTCGGGCCGGCCGACCTCCCGGCCGATGCGACAGAGGCCGCTCCCTCCGCCGTCGGGGATCCAGCAGACCGCATCCCGGGCAGGATCGCAGTCGCTCGAGCTGCAGCAGGCGCGCGAGCAACCGCGCGGCCCCTCGACGTCGAACAGCGCGGGATCGAGGCAGAAATCGAGCGCTCCGCAGTCCTCGCGCCGCGCGCAGCGCGCGCCCAGCGCGCGCTCCAGCTGCTGCTCGGCGCAGGCGCCGTCCCTGCAAACGGCGCCCTCGGGGCACGCCGGCGGGCCGAGCGCGCCCTCGTCCGTGCAGTGCACCGGGCCCAGCGTGCCGTCGACGAGGACCTCGCACCCGGCGCCGAGCGACACGAGCGCGGCGAGCGCGGCGAGCGCGCGGAGCAGCCTGCGCCACGCGGCGCTGGGGCGCATCAGAACTGCACCCGGAGCCGGGCTCCCTCGGCGCCCAGCGACAGGCGGATCCCCTGCGCCCCTGCACCGGCGTCGCGCGGGAGACGGCGATCCTGCCCCGGCGTCAGCGCACGCGCGCCGGCGGCCGAGGCCCCGCGAGCGGCCGGGCTCGCCGCGGGGGCCCCGGGAGACAGGTACAGGTAGAGCGCCGCTGCCCCGGAGAGTCCGGCGATCAGCAAGGCGACATCCGCGGCGACGGCGCACCGGTGGGCGGCGCTCGCGTCGGCCTGCAGGTCGGCGATGGAGACGCCGGCCCCGGTGCGCTCGCCGGCGCCGGGATCCCGCGCCAAGGCGAGCGCGGCGAAGACGCCGCCGACCACGAGCGACCCCGCGGCGATGCCCCCGCTGACGCCGAGCCAGGTCGCGCGCGGCATCGCGCTGCCGACCGCCACGGGATGGCGCGGCGAGCGCGGCAAATACGGCAGCGCCGTGGAGACCGAGGCGGCCTTCGCGGGCGCGGACGGCGGCGGCTTCGCGCTGGCGAGCTCCCGCTTCGCGCCCTTGAGCCGCTTGAGGACCGCGTGCACCTCCTCACGCGCCTTCGGGAGCGCCTCCATGTCGAGGTAGCGGCGGTAGTAGCGCTCGGCCTCGTCGATCTCGCCCAGCCGCTCGTGGATCATCGCCAGGTTGTAGATGAGCTCTTTGCCCTCGGGATCGAGCGCAACGGCGGCCTCCAGCTTCGCGATGGCCGCGCGGTACTCGCCGTGCTGGTAGCGCCGCTGCGCCTCGTCGTGCAGCGCCGTCGCTCGCTCGATGCGGAGCCGCTTCTCCTCCTCGTCTCGCGAGAGCGGCGGCGGGGCGGGAGGGCTCGGCCCGCCGCCCTGCGGCGGCTGCGCGGGCGGGGCGGCGGGCGCGACCACAGGCGCGCGGAGCGGCTCCGGCGGGGGCACCTGCGCCGCCAATGCCGACGGCGCGCTGTGGGCGACCGTCGCGGCGGCGACGACCGCGGAGGCGAAGCACACGACGATGCGCCCGGCCTCGAAGCCGATCGAGCGAAGCAAGCGCGCTGTGTGGCTCGTCACGGCCGCCCACCATAGCGTAACTTCCGCGCGGATAACGGCGTCTTGCGGCGGGCGGGGTGAAGGCCGCCGCCGCGGCGATCACCTGAGCTTGCAGCTGTACTCGCCGGCGAACACGAGCGCCCGCTCGCACCTGACGTCCACGGTGCGCTTCGCCGTGGTGAACTCGAAGGTCTGGCCGAACGGCGTCCGCTCCAGCCGCGTCATCTGGGCTCTGCAGCCCTCGCTCGCGCGGCGCGGCTCCGGCGCGCTCGCGGCGCCGTCCTCGCCGCACGCGACGAGCGCCGCCCTCCGTTCGACGTCGGCGTTGTCGGAGACGACGTTGTAGACCGCCGAGACGCTGAACGCGACGCAGAGGGCGAAGAGGGCGAGCTGGCCGAAGCGCTTCACAGCCCGAGCTTACCCTGTCCGGCGCGCGAGGGGCTCGTCGCCGCGCGCGACCCGGCTCAGAGGCGCATGCCCGAGCCGGGCAGCGGGTTCCACGGCTGCCGGCGGGTCGTGTACTGGCCCCGCACGAACGCCCCCAGCACGGGCGCGATGTTGCGCGCGATGTCGTCGTCCCACTCGCCGCCGTTGATCCCGTCCTGCGGGGAAAGATCCGGCGAGAGCAGGAAGAAGCCCGGATACAGCCGCCGCGGCACCTTGATCTGATCGAGATCTTCCTTGAAGAGATCGATGTCCACGCGCACGAGCCGCACGCTCCGGAGGGCCGTCTGCATCAGCGGATCGCCGAGCGAGCGGTCGACCCCGCGGCACGGCTCGCAGGGATCGCTCGTCGTCATCACGAGGACCTTCTCGCCCTGGGCATATGCCTCCGCGCGCTGCTTGGCGAGCTCCTCGCTGAGCACGGACACGTCGACGCCGATATCGACGATGGAGACCCCGCCGATGCGCCGGTGGGTCGTGTGCTGAGGGACGCTGCCGCTCGGCTGCACCGCCGGAGGAGGCGCCTCCGGCAGCGGCATCGACGGCGACGCCGTGCTCGCCGGCTCCGGCGAGGCCTCCCCCTCCGGGAGGGCGGAGGCCGTCTCTCCGCTGTGATGGGTGCTCCACATCCACACGCCGAAGCCGATCGCGGAGCTCCAGCAGAGCGTGAGCAGGACGCCGAGCGCGAGCCCGACGCTGGCGAGCGCGTACCCCCTGCGCACGGCCGGGGCCTGCTCGATCTCGCGGCGAGCCGCCCAGCCGAAGGCGATCGCGGCGATCGCCCCGAGCGGCCCGAACAGCGCCGCGACGAGCGAGCTCACGGCCAGCGTGGAGAGCTGCGGTCGCTCCGGCGGAGGCGTGAGGTAGGGATCCTGGATGATCAGCCGCGCCGCCTGCGCGCGGCTCGGCTGCGCTGCTGCCGGCGCGAGCGCGACGCGCCCGCGGGCCGCGACCGTGTCGCAGGGCGGCACTCCGGCAGGCGGCTCGCTTTCGCAGGGCAGGGCGCCCATCTGCACGTCCCTGAGCGCTGCAGGCGGCTCGTTCGCATCGCGGTTCGGCGGTGGCTGAGTCGGGCCGAATGCGTGGCTCACGCTCTTCATCCTAGCGCCGGAGGCCGTGTTACGCCCGCCGCACGGGCCCTCTCGTGGCGTGAGCGCTCAGGGGATGCAGGTGCGCTCGAGCACACGCAAGACTGCGCGCTTCGTGCTCACACCGGTGCTCATGGGCTCCGTCCATGCGACGCCCACCCGCTCACCGGCGAGCGCCACGCTGGGAGAATCCTTTACGGGAAACACCCCATCCGACACCCGGATCCCTCGAGCAGAGGGCGCTCCGTCGGCGGCCAGCTTCACGAGGAGGGCTTGCCCCTCCACCTTGCCATCGTGGCCGACCCACGCCACGAGGGCCCCGTCGCCGCTCGGCGCGAGCGCGCGCCACTTGCCCTTGCCAACGACCCGGGGCGCCCCGCGCGGCCGCGCCTCGGGGTCCAGCGCGCGGGCGATCAAGGTGGCTCCCTCGCTCCAGACCAGCAACGCTCCGGCGCTGCCCGTGGCCACAAGGCCGAGCCGCTGATCCCTGTCCGGTGTCTCCTGAGCGGCGCCAGCCGGTCGGTCGCCGCCCTGTCGCTTCGCAACGACGTGGGCATTCCCTTCCCTGCCCGCGGCGTCGAACCGCGATGCCCGGATGCTCCCGTCCTCCTCGTCCTGCCAGGCGACGAGGTAGCCACCGGACGCGTCGGCAGCGACCGTCGGCCAGCGCGGCTTCTTGGCGCTTCGCGTGACCCCGACCGCCTTGAGCTGCGGCTGCGCAGGGTCCACCGGCGCGAACTGGAACACCCCCAGGCGCTGGCGGTCCGGTCCGAAGGGCGCCGCTGCTACCAGGGCGCCACCTGGAGCGGGCGCGAGGGCGACATCGTCGCTGACCTCCCTCCCGATCGCGCCGACGCGCTGGATCTCGACCGGCGGGTTCGTCTCCCAGCGAGGCCGCGCGTACGCGAGCCCCTCCGCGTCGAACCACGTGACCGCCCATTCGTCTCCCGCGGAGAAGATCCGGAGCCCTGCGTCTCGCGTGCTCGAGATCGCCCTCGCGCGAGCGACCTGCCGGGCCTCGCCATCGAAGCCGGCGAACGCGATCTGCGCGTCCCCTCCCTTGAGGTCCACGAGCCACACGGCCCCGAACGAGCCGTCGGCGCGACCGGCGATCCCCATCCCCTCGCGCAGGATGTAGGTCGCGATATCACCCGACTTCGCCTTGCACCCTTCGAGGGAGCCGATGGGCACGAACTCCTGGACGCCGGTCCCGCGCGGCAGCTCGGGCTCGGCCGGCGCAGTGGCCACGGCGGGCTCGGTCGGGGCGCTCGATGCAGCGGCGGCCGCGAGGACCGCGCCCGAGGCGCTCGGACCAGGGGCTGCACTCGCGGCTCCTCCCGCCGAGGGGGAGGAGCGGCGATCACAGGAACTGCTGGAGACGGCGAGCAGGGACAGAGCCACGACTTTGGCAAGAGTCGTGGCTAGTGAAGCAGGATAAGAAGAGCGCTTGGTGCGAAGCAGAGGACTTGAACCTCCACGGGAGTTACCCCACTGGAACCTGAATCCAGCGCGTCTGCCAATTCCGCCAGCTTCGCGAGCGGGGACGGCATCACTACCTCACCCCCTCGCGTTCCGTCAAGCGCTGTGTCACGCCCCGAGCGTTTTTCTTCCGTCGACTGTTCCGTCCGTTGCGTCCGTTACGCCTGTTGCATCCGTCACGTCCGTCACGTCCATCACCTCCGTTGCGCCCGTCGCGTTCCCGTCCTTCGCCTCGCCCGGGTCTCCTGGTTTCCTTCAGCTGCCAGCTGACCCCGGCGCGCGGCCTCCTTGCCGGGTTGGTTGCCCCGCTGACGCTGCACCGGTGCACGGCGAGCAGCGCCTGTGCTAGGGGAGCGCGCTCCCATGGCGGCCATCGGCTCACCTCCTCCCCTCCTTCTCTTCGTCGGCGTGCGCGCCGTCGACCCGACCCAACAGCTCGACGACGTGATCGACGTCGTCGTGGAAGACGGCGTCATCACCCGGGCGGGACGCGGCGCAGCGACCGACGAGCTGCGCCGCGCCGACCGGGCCGAGATCATCCAGGGCGATGGGCTCCTGCTCCTCCCCGCGTTCGTCGATCTCCACGCCCACCTCCGCGAGCCCGGGCAGGAGTACAAGGAAGACATCGCCTCCGGGCTGGCCGCCGCGGCGGCCGGCGGCTTCGCCCACGTGTGCGCGATGCCGAACACGCGGCCCGTCAACGACACCCGCTCCATCACCGAGGCCATGATCGCGCGAGCCCGCGCGATCGGGGGGCCCGCGCTCCACCCCATCGGCGCGATCACGATGGGCCAGAAGGGCACGGAGCTCACCGAGATGGCCGATCTCAAGGACGCCGGCGCCGTGGCGGTCTCCGACGACGGCCGCTGCGTGACGTCGAGCTCCGTCATGCGCCGCGCGCTCGAGTACGCGAAGACCTTCGATCTCACGATCATCCAGCACGCCGAGGACCACGCGCTCACCGACGGGGCGCAGATGCACGAGGGGGCGATCTCGACGCGGCTCGGTCTCCGGGGCTGGCCGCGCGTGGCCGAGGACATCATCGTCGCGCGCGACGTGCTGCTCGCCGAGGCCACCGGCGCGCGCTACCACGTCGCGCATATCTCGTCGCTCGGGGCGGTCCGCATCCTCCGCGAGGCGAAGGCCCGCGGCATCGCCGTGACCGCCGAGGTGACGCCGCACCACCTGACGCTCACCGACGCCGCCGTGCTCGGCTACGACACGGCGTGCAAGGTCAACCCGCCCCTTCGTGAGCAAGCGGACGTCGACGCGCTCCGCGAGGCGCTCGCGGACGGCACCATCGACGCCGTCGCGACCGACCACGCGCCCCACTCCACGCTCGAGAAGGACTGCGAGTTCGCCGAGGCGTCGCCCGGCCTCATCGGCCTCGAGCTCGTCGTCCCGGTCCTGCTCGATCTCGTCCGGCAGGGCGCCCTCCCCCTCGGGCGGCTCGTCGACGCCCTCACCCGCGCCCCCGCCCGCATCGCGCGGCTCGAGGCGCCCACGATCAAGGCCGGCGCCCGCGCCGAGCTCTGCCTCGTGGATCCGAACCTGAGCTTCGTGCTCGAGCCGGCGCGCCTCCGCTCGAAGAGCAAGAACACGCCGTTCCTCGGCCGGCAGCTCACGGGCCGCGTCAAGATGACGCTCGCCTCGGGGCGGGTCGTCTTCGTCGACGGCGAGGGAGCGGCGACATGAGCTCGCGCAAGGTCCATTTCGTCAGCCTCGGGTGCCCCAAGAACCGCGTCGACTCCGAGGTGATGCTCGGCGTCGCCCGCGCGGCCGGCTACGCGCACGTCGACGACGCCGCCGAGGCCGAGGTGATCGTCGTCAACACCTGCGGCTTCATCGGCGAGGCGAAGAAGGAGTCGATCGACGCCATCTTCGAGATGGCGCAGCACAAGGAGCACGGCAGCTGCAAGCGCCTGGTCGTGGCCGGCTGCCTGTCGCAGCGCCACCCCGAGGAGCTCGCCCGCGAGATGCCCGAGGTCGATCACTTCCTCGGGTCGAGCGACATGCTCAAGCTCGGCCGGGTGCTCGCGGGCGACGCGGAGCGGATGCTCGTCGGCAACCCCGCCGAGTGGCTGATCCAGGCGGGTGATCCGCGCACCCTCTCGACCCCCGGCGGCAGCGCTTACGTCAAGATCGCCGAGGGCTGCAACCGCACCTGCTCGTTCTGCGTGATCCCGGACCTGCGCGGCGCGCAGCGCTCTCGGCCCATCCCGGACGTGGTGCGCGAGGTGGAGCAGCTCGCGGCGGCGGGCGTCCGCGAGATCAACCTCATCTCGCAGGACACGATCGCCTACGGCCGCGACGCGGCGGGCCGCGCCGAGGACGGCGCGCGCGCGACGCTCGCGCAGCTCGTCGAGCGGGTCGCCGACGTGCCCGGCGTGCGCTGGGTGCGGCTGTTCTACCTGTACCCCGAGACGATGACCGACGACCTCGTCGAGCTGCTCGCCGGCCACCCGCGGGTCGTGCCCTACGTCGACATGCCGCTCCAGCACGCCGCCGACGCGATGCTGCGGCGGATGCGGCGCGGCCACGGCGGCGATCGCCTCCGCCGGGTCGTCTCCACGCTGCGCGAGCGCGTCCCCGACCTCACGTTCCGCACCGCGTTCATCGTCGGTCACCCCGGCGAGACCGACGCCGAGTTCGAGGAGCTCTGCGACTTCGTGCGCTGGGCCGAGTTCGAGCGCGTCGGCGTGTTCCGCTACTCCGACGAGGAGGCGAGCCGCAGCTACGAGCTCGAGGGCAAGGTCCCCGCGCGCACGGCCGCGAGCCGCTACCGCCGCCTCATGACGCTGCAGCGCCGCATCGCGCACAAGAAGAGCGCCGCCATGATCGGCCGCGAGCTCGAGGTGCTCGTCGAGGGGACGAGCGACGAGCACGAGTACGTGCTCATGGGCCGCCACGCCGGTCAGGCGCCCGAGATCGACGGACAGGTCTACCTCTCCGGCGGCGAGGTCCGCCCCGGCGAGATGTGCCGCGTCCGGATCACGCAGGCGAGCGACTACGATCTCGTCGGCGAGCTGCTCGACGACGAGGAGAGCGGGCGCGGCGCCGGGCTCCCCCCGGCCGCGGCTCTCGGCGCCGTCACGGCGAAGCGGCGCGTCGCCCTGCGCGTGCTGCAAACCGATGGACGCGAGCGCCAACAGAATTGACGGTCCGGCGATCGGGTCGCGGCGCGATCGCTGAAAATCCCGCTGCATCAGCGCGCTCCGCGGCGGAGGGGGCGCGGCACACGGTGTGCTATGACGCCGTGCCGTGCCGATGCTCCGCCGCGCTGCGCTTCACCTCGCCGTCGCCCTCGCGATCTCGCTGCTCACCGGTGCGGCGTGCCTGAGCCCGACGCTGCCGCTCCCCCCGCCCGAGCCAGCCGACACGATGCGGCCCGCCGCAGACCGCGAGGGGGTGTGGCAGATCGCGGGCAACTGCAGCCCTGGCGCGCGCGTCAGCCTCTTCAACGAGCGGACGCAGCGGGGCGTGATCGAGGACGACACCGACGGGAACGGCCGTTACCTCCTCGAGATCGAGGCCCAGCTCTGCGACACCCTGCTCGTGTGGCAGGAGCTGGAGGGCAACGGAGGCGAGGAGAGCGAGGCGCAATCGTTTGTCGTCGAGGAGCGCACACCGCTCGGCGTCGTGAACGACGCCTGCCCCTGAGCGCGCGACGAAGCCCCATGCGCCGAAGTGGGATAGCGACGACGCGGTGACGTGACGACACGGTGACGTGACGACGACGCGGCGCGCCGCGCCCGATGGCCGCTCTCGACGCGTGAGCGGAGCATCGTGATAGGGTGTTGGCGTGATGGCGTCGATCCCGCCGAGCATCCCGCAGAACGCCACCCGGGTGCTGGTCGTCGATGACGAGCCGGGCCTCCGCCAGGTGCTCCACATTGCCTTCCACCGCCAGGGCTACGAGGTCGTGGTCGCGCCCGGAGCGCGCGCCGCCATCGAGGCCATCCGCCAGAACCCGCAGCCGTTCCCGCTCGTCCTCACCGACCTCGTGATGCCCGACGGCTCGGGGATCGAGGTGCTCACGGCCGCGAAGGCGCGGAGCAGCGCGACCGAGGTGATCGTGATGACCGCGCACTCGACGGTGGAGAGCGCGCTCGACGCGATGCGCCACGGCGCGTACGACTTCGTGACCAAGCCGTTCTCGCCCGCTGAGCTCACCGCGCTCGCGGCGAAGGCGCTCGAGAAGAGCTCGATCGTCGCGGAGAACCAGCGCCTGCGCGCGCAGCTCGAGCGGCTCGATCTCCCGTCGCGCGAGCCGCTCGGCACGAGCGCCGCGATGCAGCGGATCTCCGAGCTGATCGCCAAGATCGCGCCGACGCGCACCACCGTGCTGCTCACGGGTGAGAGCGGGACCGGCAAGGAGCGGGTCGCCCGCGCGATCCACGACCAGAGCGATCGCGCGGCCAGGCCGTTCATGGTCGTCAACTGCGGGGCGCTCCCGGAGGCGCTCATGGAGAGCGAGCTGTTCGGCCACGAGAAGGGCTCGTTCACGGGCGCCGGAGCGCGCTCGATGGGCCTGTTCCGGGAGGCGGACGGCGGGACGCTGCTCCTCGACGAGATCGGGGAGCTGCCGGCCGCGCTTCAGGTGAAGCTCCTCCGCGTGCTCCAGGAGCGGAAGGTCCGCCCGGTCGGCGCCGCCGCGGAGATCTCGGTGGACGTCCGGGTCCTGGCCGCGACCAACCGCGACGTGGAGGCCGAGGTCCGCCAGGGCCGGTTCCGGCAGGATCTCTATTATCGGCTGAACGTCATCCGCATCGAGCTGCCGCCGCTGCGCGAGCGCCCCGGGGACATCTCGCGGCTCGCCGAGCGCTTCCTGCGCCGCTTCGCCGCCGAGCTCGGCAAGGACGTCCGCGGCCTGACGACGGACGCGGTGCGCGCGCTCGACGCCTACGGCTTCCCGGGCAATGTGCGCGAGCTCGAGAACATGATGGAGCGCGCGGTGGCGCTCGCCGGAGGGCCCACGATCGGCCTCGGCGACCTCCCGAGCGCCGTCGCCGGCCTCAGCGCGAGCCCGGCGCCGCTGCTCGCGCAGCTCCCGCCCGAGGGGTGCGCGCTCGACGAGGTGATCGGCGAGCTCGAGCGCCGGCTCATCCTCCAGGCGCTCGAGCGCACCGGCGGCGTCCGCAAGGCGGCCGCGAAGCTGCTCGGCGTCTCGTTCCGGTCGCTGCGCTACCGCCTCGCCAAGCACGCCCTTGCCGCCGATGGGGAGGGCGACGACGACCCGGAGGGAGGATCCCGACGAGAATCGTCACCGCCGGGCGCCCTGCAGTGACGGTTTTCGTCACCGCCGCAAAAGAACACAACCCCACACCTCCGGCACCCTGCCCTCGTCACCTCAAGGAAAACCGAGGCAACTCATGAGCTTCTCGCGCAACTCGAAGACGACGCCGCGCCGCGCTCTCCTTGGCACGTCACATGCTGGAGCGTCAGGGCGCATGCGGAGCAGGCGGCGACAGCGAAGCGCGGCGAGCCGAGCGTTCACGCTCGTCGAGCTCCTCGTCGTCGTCGCGATGGTGGGTGTCCTCGCGGCGATCGCCCTCGTGGGCTACCGCAGGTACATGAACGCGGCGGGCATCGCCGAGCCGAAGGCGGTCATTCAAGGCATCCGCGGTGCGCAGGAGTCCTACAAGGCCGAGATGCTCGTGTACCTCGACGTCTCGACCACGCTCGAATCATGGTATCCTGCAGGGACTCTCAACGATCGGAAACGCGGGTGGGGCGGCGCGGGTGACGGCCAAGCCAACTGGCGTCTGCTCAACGTTTCGACGGACGGCGCGGTCCGCTTCGGGTATGCGACGAAGGCCGGTGTCGGCAACGCCTTCACGGTGACGCCGAACGCGGGCTTCACCTGGGCGGGAATCCCCGGGAACCCGCTGGCGAATGCGAACTATCTGCCCAATGGGCCCTGGTATGTCGTCCAGGCGGCCGGCGATCGGGACGGGGATGGAACGCTGGCATTGCTCCTGACGGCATCCACGATGGCCGAGATCTACTGGGAGAACGACGCGGAGTAGAGGACGGTTCACCTCGGCGCGGCGCGGAGAGCGCCTGTCCGTGGGAGAGGTTTTCGCGCTGCGGGCCGGCCGAGCCCGCACCAGGCGACATCATGGTCAGTCTCGGCAAAGCATCCAATTAAAGAAAGCATCACGGAGGATCGACACTCATGCGTGCAATCAAGCGATATGACAGGAGAGGCTTCACGCTCGTCGAGCTCATGATCGTCGTTGCCATCATCGGCGTCCTCGCCGCGCTGGCGATCTACGGCGTGCGCCGGTACCTCGCGACCGCGAAGACCTCGGAGGCCAAGAACACGGTCGGCGCGATCACCCGCGGCGCCGCCGCCGCCTACGAGCGGGAGACCGCCGCCTCGCAGATCCTGGCCGGCGGTGGCACCTCGGCAGCCGCGAGCCACGAGCTCTGCGACTCGGCGAACGCGCCGGTTCCGGCGGCCATCCCACAGGGCACGAAGTACCAGCCGAACTCGGCCGCGGGAACCGACTTCAACGACGGCACCGCGACCCTGGGCTGGCCGTGCCTCAAGTTCACGGTATCGCAGCCGATCTACTATCAGTATCACTATCTCCGGGGTGCGAACAACACCCACGCCGCCCTCACGGGCGCGCCCGCGGTCGGCGCCGGGCTGACCGGCTTCGAGGCGAGCGCCATCGGCGACATCGACGGCGACGGCACCGCGTTCAGCGGCTTCGCCCGCGGCGGTACCATCACCAACGGCGAGCTGGCGCTGGCCACGCAGGTCTTCATCAACAACGAGTTCGAATGAGACCTCCCGGCTGCCCGGCTCACATGACCCGGGCAGCCCCGGTCCATCGGCGTCGTCTGCGAGCGGAGAGGGCGTGTTATGTCGAGCACGACAGCGGTCCGTGGACGAGCCTTCACCCTCATCGAGGTCATGATCGTTGTCGCGATCGCCGGCGTGCTCGCCGCGCTGGCGATCGTCGGCGTGCGCAGCTACCTCGTCACGGCGAAGACGGCTGAAGCGAAGCAGACCGTCGGCGCCATCACCCGCACCGCGATCGCCCAGTACGAGCGCGAGCGCGACGTCTCGCAGATCCTGGCGGCCACGGGCGTCGCCTCGGCGAACACGCACCTCCTCTGCACCTCGGCGACGCCGGTCCCTCTCCTCTTCGCGTCCGTCGAGGGGAAGAAGTACCAGCCGGACGATGCGCCGGGCGTCGACTTCAACTCGGGCTCGACGCTCGAGGGCTGGCAGTGCCTCGGCTTCTCGATCAGCCAGCCCATCTACTTCCAGTACTCGTACCAGGTCGGCGGAAGCTACGTCAGCCAGGGCCTGCTTGGCGCTCCCATTCCCGGACCGGACGGATTCGAGGTGGGCGCGGTCGGGGACCTGAAGGGCGACGGGCAGAGGTACACGATCGCCCGCACCGGGGAGGTGCGCGACGGCGAGATCGCGACCAGCACCGAGATCTACACGAACATCGACTCCTACTGATGCGAACCGTGCCTCCCTCGCGCTTGTTCGATCGTGGAGGGGTGAGGTAGAGAGGAGCCCATGACCTGGCGCTCCTGGAGCGCGCTGGAGCTCAGCGCGGCCTTCGCGGTCGGCGGCAGCGTCCTCGCCATCGCCGTTCCCGCGTTCTTCCGAAACCTCAGCGCTTCCAAGCTGAGCGAGCCCATTGAGGGGCTCGACCGGCTGGTGACGAGCGCGGTCGTCTACGCCGAGTCGCGGCCGCAGGAGATCAGCTTCCCGCCGGCCGCCCCGCTGACCCCGGCGCAGGTGCCGCGCGGCGTGCGCGCCGTCGATCCGCCGGAGTCGTGGGAGCACCTCACCTGGCGGTCGCTCGATTTCCGCTTCGAGGGGCCCCACGCGTTCTCCTTCCAGTTCACGAGCGAGGCCGACGCGTCGAAGGCCATGCGCTTCACCGCGACCGCGCACGGCGACCTCGACGGCGACGGCGTGCTGTCCACGTTCGAGGTGCGCGGCGAGCGGATCCCCGGAGAGCCGGCCCGCGTGCTGCCGGGCATGTTCGTGGATCGCGAGGTGGAATGATGGGGGACCGTCCCGCGCCCGGAGCGGGGCCTCCTCCGCCTCCTCCGGCAGCCCGCCCGCTCCTCGCCCGCCTCGCAGGCGCGCGCGAGGCGCTCGTCGCCGTCGCGCTCTCCGCCGTCGCCGCCGTCGCCATCGGGAGCGTGCGCGCGCCGGCCGCGGACCTGGAGCAGCGGGTCGCCGAGACCTCCGACGTGTACGTGCTGCCGCCGACGGATGAGGTGGTCCGCCTGTCGCTCGGCTACCGCGCCGCGCTGGCCGATCTGCTCTGGTCGCACGTGCTCGTCTCGCAGGGCCTGCACACCATGGAGCGGCGCCGGTTCGAGAACCTCACCCTGCTGCTCGACGCCATCAACGCGCTCGACCCGACGTTCCGCGAGCCCTACCTGTTCGCGGACGCGCTCATCACGTTCCAGATGAGCGAGACGCCGCGCCACGAGATCATCAAGGCGCGTGAGATCATGGAGCGTGGAGTCCAGAACCGCCCCCACGACGGCGAGATCTGGCTCGCGCTCGGCCAGTTCGTCGCCTTCATCGCGCCGGCCACGTACCTGACCGATCCCGAGGAGAAGGCGCAGTGGCGCCTCGATGGGGCCCAGATGCTCGCGCGCGCCGCGGAGCTCGGCGGCGGCGACGCGAACATCAGCTGGCAGGCGCTCGGCGGCGCGGGCATCCTGGGGCGCGCCGGCGAGCGAGAGGCGCAGATCCGGTTCCTCCAGCGCACGCTCGCCGTCACCGACGACGAGGAGCTCAAGCAGAAGATCCGCGCGCAGCTCGACAAGCTCCTCGACGCACGCGACGCAGAGAAGTACCGCCGACGCCTCGACGGGTTCCGCGATCTCTGGCGGCGCGATCTGCCGTTCGTCAGCAACACCGCGATCCTCGTGCTGGGCCCCCCGCGCGACCCGGCGTACTGCGCCGGCGGCGCGCACGCGGACGAGCCGCGCTGCGCGACCACCTGGCGCGCCTGGGCAGAGCGGGTCGACGGCGAGCGGTGAGCTGCCTCGGGCCCTGAAGCGGCGCGCGCCAGGCATCCCTGGCGGCTAGGTGTTCATTCGAACTTGACGGCCGCGGTCTTGGTCTCGCCTGCCTTCACCGTGACGGTGACCGACTTCTTCCCGAGATCCGGATGGATGAACATCACCGTGTGCGACCCCGCGGAGACACTGACGCCCACCTTGGGCGTGCTCCCCAGCGGCCGCCCGTCGAGGACCACCTTCGAGACCGGGATCGAGTTGATGTTCAGCGTCGCACCGCCAGCAGCGGCCGCGGGCTCCGGCGCTTCCGCCGGCGCTTCCGCCTTCGGCGCGGCGGCCACGGGCTCCGACCTCGGTGCGGCCGGCTCCGGAGCAGGCGCGGGCGCGGCGGCGGCCGGCTCGGACTTGCGCGCCTCGTCGAGCGCGATCCGGATCGTCTTCTCGGCCTGCCCGTCCTCGAACGAGATCGCCTGAGAGAAGTCCTGGTGCCCCTTCTTCGTCGCCACGATCTTCCAGCGCTCGGACGCGGTGACATCCACCTTGACCGGCGGCTTCTTCCAGGCCGAATCGGGAAGCTTCTTCTCCGTGCCCTTGGCGCTCACCAGCTTGACCGAGGCGCCCGACGTGGCGAGCTCCAGCGTCACCTGCCCCTTCAGCACCTTGAGCGCGACCGCGCCGAGGTCCTTCATCTGGCCCTGGCCGACGTCCACCGTCTGCTCCAGAGGCTCGAAGCGCTCGCCGCCGTCGAAGCGGATCTTGTGCTCCCCCGGCGGCACGCTGACCTCGACGGGGAGCGCGCCCTTCTCCTCGCCGTCGATGAAGACCTTCACGCCGGGCGCGCCCGACGCCTTCACGCCGGTCGTGGTCGACGCGCTGGTGGAAGACCGCTCGGCGCCGGCCGCGTCGAGCGTGATCACGACGACCTTCTCCTTGCCGCCCTCGACGATCTCGACGGCGTCGCGCGGCGGGAAGTCGGGGGCGAGGATCTTGACCACCTTGGAGCCGGGCTCGAGATCGCGCACGACGCAAGGCACGGTGTCGCAGCGCTTCTGGCCGTCGAGGAAGATCTCGGCCCGGTCGACGGCGCCGCCGCCCGGGGTCTTCAGGTCGATCGTGAGCGCGCCCTTCTTCGGCACCAGCATGACCACCGCCAGGATGAGCACGGCGACCAGCGCGAGCCCGCCGAGGAGCACGCCCACCTTGCCGGCGCCCTGCTGCACCACGTGGCGCGGGCGGATCTCCGTCGGCTCGTCCTTGCGCGACAGCGCGCGGAGCCCGAGGTCCGGCGGCATCGCCGGCGCGGGCGGGGCGCTCGGGATCGGCGGCGGCGCCGGGACGGGGGTGCGCACCCGCGAGGCCGACGCCGCGCCGCCAGAGCTCGCGACCAGCGCCGCGGTCGCCTTCGGGATCGCCGGCGAGCCCGCCGCCGGCAGCGCGCTCGAGCGCCCTGGATTGTAGTCGTTCCCCTGCTTGTCGTAGACGTGGGTCGACTCCTCGTCGTCGTCCCAGTTCATGTCGACCGCGGTGCCCTTGACCGAGCGAGGCTTCGCGTCGTCACCCGCCTTCAGCGGCGGCTTCACCGACGGCAGGCGCACCGGCGGAGGGACCACCGGAGGCAGCGAGCCCGAGGCCCCGCTGACCGGCGCCGGCGGCAGCGGGCTCTTCGACGGCAGGGCCGGGGCGCTGATCGCGGGCAGGGACGGCTGGCGCGACCGAGGCGGCACCACGGGCGGCAGGGAGCCCGACTTGACCGAAGGAGGCATCGGCGGCGGGAGCGACCCCGGGCTCGTCCCCTTCGCCGACAGGGGCGGCGGAAACGACGCCAGACCGGTCCCCTTCTGCGTCACGGCCGGCGGCGGGAGCGACGGCGGCGGGAGCGACGGCGGCGGGAGCGACACCGGACCGGTCCCCTTCAACGGCACGGGCGGCGGAAGCGACCCCGGGCTCGTCCCCTTCGACGGCACGGGCGGCGGAAGCGACCCCGGGCTCGTCCCCTTCGACGGCACGGGCGGCGGGAGCGACGACGGGCCGGCCCCCTTCTGCGTCACGGGCGGCGGAAGCGGAGACGGCACGCCGCTGGGGAGCGTCGCCGCATGGTTCGGCGGCGGCGGCACCGCCGCGCCGACGAGGGTGCGCGACCGCGCAGGCGGCGAGGGAGGTACGAGGGCGGTGCTCGTCGCGGGCGACTTCTTCTTCGCGAGCCCCTCGAATACGTCCAGATCGCTGCCGCCCTTGTTGTCCGCCATGTTCGAGAACTCCTCAGGATATGCGGCGCCGTTCACCGCGGCGTCCCGGAAACGGAAACGAAAACGGAAACGATCGCGCATGCTCCGCGCGACGAGCGTGAGCTCGATGTACAAGCGCTCGTCGCGGGCGAGCTCGGAGCGCGCTAGAATACCCTGATCCGCTGCAGCGTACCGCTGGTCCGGTGACTTCGCGAGCGCCATCGGGAGGATCTCGGCGGCAGCGAGGCGCCGCGCGCGCCGCGATCTCGCGCGGATCCAGCGCTCCACCACCGGCGATGCGGCGCGCGACGTCCGCGGCGCGCGCGACGTCGGCTGCGCTCCGCAATGCGACGCTGCGCGCGATCCACCACCCGCACATCGCGCGCGCGCCCCCGCCCGGCGAGCCCACGCAGATCCGCGCCGAGATGTCGCAAGCTCCGAAGGATCGCAATCGATGCACCGGCCGACGTGTATTAGTCCGTCGGGCCGCCAGCGCACAAGCGCCTACTGCACGTCAGGGAAGGGCCAAGGCGCCGTCACGCTCAGTGATCGCCGCCTGCCGTTTCCTCTTTCTTCGGCTTTTTGAAGTACCGAACGCGCTTCTGCTGCAGCGGGTACCAGACGCTGTGCGGAACGATCGGTGTGGATTCGAACATCCGGCCAGCGCCAGGCGCCTCGGCGCGCGTGAGCCGGACGGCGCGCGGGCCTGACGGCGGATGGACGGCGGCGCCGGAGAGATCGGTATCGCCGCCGAGGGCCACCGAGAGCGGCCGGGGCAGGTAGAGCCGCGAGGAGCAGCCGAGCCCCGCCAGGAAATCCTGGAGCAGCTTGGCGTCGCGCGGGTCGGCGGGCGCCGGAGGCGGCGCCGATGCGTCCGGCGCCAGCGCGGCGTCCGGGGCGCTGGACGGCCCGGCCGCGGCCCGCTCGACGTAGATCAGCATCCCATCCTCGTCGTTGACGCCCAGCGCGGCCACGGCCCTCGCGCTGCCGAGCGCCCCCGTCGCGATCCGGACCGCGCCGCGCACAGGGGAGGCCGGCGAGGCGGAGAAGGACCCGGCCGAGTGCCAGATGCTCGACCCCTCGCCCTGCCCCGCGCCGGGCGTCGCGGCGCCGTCGCTGAAGAGCGCCACGGTCGCTCCCGCCCCGGCCGGCGGGGACGCCCCGGGCTCGCCCAGCGGCGCGGCCGTGACGGTCCGCGGGTCCACCTTGAGCACCCGCAGCCGGACATCGGGCCGCGCGGGATCGGGGCGGATCTCGGTGATCGCGAGCGCATAGGGGAAGCCGTGCTGCGGGAGCCCCTGGGTGCGCCAGGCGCCCTCCCCCGCCTCGGCCGGCGCCGCGCGGGGTGCCAAGGGGGGCCCCGGCAACAGGTGCCGCAGCGTCATGTAGAAGAAATCGCGCGCCTCCCGCCGGATATAGCGGGGGAAGTTCATCAGGCCCATGCCGCGGATGAGCCGGCGGCCGCGGAACCGGTAGCCCGAGAGCCCCGAGACATCGCCCTCGGTCTCCCATTCCCCCTGGAGCGGGCGCCCCAGCGGCGGCAGCTCGCCGGTCGGCGCCACACGATAGAACTCGAGCCCGCTGTGGCCCGCGTTCATGTCGAGCGCGATCCCGTAGGAGCAGCGGGCCTGGATCATCGCCTGGGCCAGGGCCTCCGGGCTCACGTCGGCGCCATAGAAATAGGCGACGAAGCGCTCCCGGGTCAGGCAGATGCCGGTCCTGACCGTGTGCGTCTTGTCGGCCCACCCGGGCGGCGTGCCTCCCCACCACGTCCGGCCGAAGGGATTCCATTTCTCGTCCTCGACCATGACCGTCATGTTCTGGCGGAACGACAGCATCCATTCGGGGACGTTCTCGTCCTCCGACCAGCTCCCGAAGACGGTGCTGCCGTCGCGCCGGACGGCCACCGTCGCGGCGTAGGGCTTCGGCGGCAGGTACATCACCCCGTCGGCCATCATGCCGAACTCGCCGTGCATCGCCTGGAAGCCGGCGTTCGACGCGGCGACCACGCGCTTCATGACCTCGGGCGTGCGCGGGATGAGCCCCGGCCCGGCCTCGCCCGTCGCGCCCTTGGGCTCCACCGTGCCCGCCATCATGTGGAGCTCCACCTGGCGCGGGTCCCAGAGCGCGATGTAGACGCGCGTCGCCTTGCGCGAGCGGTCCGTCCGGAGGAACGTGGTCATGAACGCCGGCGGGAGCCCGTCGAGCTGGCGCACGAAGGCGCCGCCCCCCTGGGGGTTCCACTGCCCCTCGCCCGGCAGCGGCGGCGTCACCCAGGGCTCGAGCGGCGCCGGCGGCCAGCCGATCTCGGGATCGATCGGGATCTGGCGGACGGGCGGATCCAGCTCGCTCTGGCCGAGGTCCGCGGCGATGTCCTCCGCGCCGGTGTCGCCCGTCACCGCCTCCTTGTTGCGGAGGACGAAATCCAGCGCCGTGAACGCCACGGCCTTGACCGTCTGCATCGCGGCGTCGCCGATCACGAGGCGCACCCGGTCGACCGCCCAGGTGACGAGGTTCCCCGGCCGCGCGACCTCGGACGCCTCGGCGCGGATCCACGCGGGCAGCGCCGCGTCGTCCACGCCGCGCGCCGGCAGACGGGCCTCGCGGCCGCCCGCGCGGACGACGACCGCGCTGTCGTCCTCCAGCGCGACGGCGACGTCGCCCGCGTCCGGGGCGCGGCGGCTCCGCGGCTCCTCGGCGCGCGGCTCCTCGGCGCGCGGCTCTTCGGCGCCCGGCTCCTCGGGGTGCGGCTCCTCGGCGCCGTTCTCCTCGCTCCGGGCGAGGTCGATCGCGAAGGTCCGCCGGCCGATCCCGCGCAGCCGGCCTGTCGCCTGCCAGCTCGTGACGGCGTGCTGGAGCCGCTCGACGAGGGACCAGTCCGCGCCGCCCGAGAGCCCTTGCCCGTCCAGCTCGAGCACGTGCACCGTGGGCGACGCGGCCTCGATCAGCGGGCGCGAGACGTAGGCGAGGGCCTCGCCGCGGAGCACGGGCTTCGACTCGTCCGCGCCGCTCGTCTCGGTGAGGTTGTGGATCGCCGAGACGTCGAGCAGGACGCCCTCCGGCGAGAGCCTCGCGTCGACGAGGTACAGGTCGGTGGGCTCCCCGCGCTCGCCGCCGGCGCGCACGCCGCGCGCGACCGCGCGCGCATCGACG
Source organism: Sorangium sp. So ce1504 (assembly GCF_051521635.1). Lineage (NCBI taxonomy): Bacteria > Pseudomonadati > Myxococcota > Polyangiales > Polyangiaceae > Sorangium > Sorangium sp. So ce1504. The sequence continues at coordinate 6,293,370 of NZ_CP150365.1, forward strand.
CCGAACGGGCGGAGGCCGCCGCGCGGCGGATCCACCCACACCACCTCGCCGGCCGCCGCGGCGATGCCCCGCGCCGCGAGCTCCGCGGCGAGCGCGGTCGAGCGGTCGCGAGCGCCTCCGCCGACGTCGGGCGACATCGCTACGGCCGCGGACGCGCAGAGGACGAGGATGCCGATGCGCTGGCGGCGCAGGGAGGGCGTTTTCGGGGACTGCATTCGCGGACAACGCGCGGAGGGGCGGGGCTCTTGCCCGGGCGGTCGAGGACGACCGGACGCGCGCGCGGCAGCCGTTATCATCGTTTTTGTACCGCGGCCAGGTTCGGGGGCGCGCGGCGCTAGCGTCCGCCGAACCGGCGGTGCTACATCGGGCGCGCCCATGTCGAACGCTGACTCGCCCCCTCTCCGCCGCGACGAGGCGCTGACGATAGCGCGCCTCGCTCACCTCGACCTCTCCGCCGAGGAAATCGAGCGCCTCACCGGTGATCTCGGCAACATCCTCAGCTACGTCCGGCAGCTCGAGGAGCTCGACGTCTCGGCGGTGCCGCCGACGGCGCACGTGCAGATCGAGCGGCTGCCGCTCCGCGCCGACGAGGAGGCGCCGAGCCTGCCGCGCGAGGTGGCCCTGCGGGAGGCGCCGCGGGTCGAGGACGACGGGTTCGCCGTTCCGGCGTTCGTGGACGAGGGGTGACGCCGATGGACACAGCGATCCTCGATCGATCCATCCCGGAGCTCGCGGCGCTCGTGCAGCGCGGCGAGGTGAGCGCCGAGGAGGTGGCCAGGGCCGCGCTCTCGCGCATCGAGCAGCGCGACGGCGCGCTGGGCGCCTTCCTCACCGTGCAGGGGGAGCAGGCCGTCGCGGCGGCGCGCGCGCTCGACGCGCGGCGCGCGCGGGGCGAGGCGCTCGGCCCGCTCGCCGGCGTGCCGATCGGCCTCAAGGACGCGCTCTGCACCGAGGGCGCCCCGACGACCGCCGGCTCGAAGATCCTCACGCGGGCGGCGGCGGGCGGGGACGGCGCGTCGAAGACGCCCGACCCGGCGCGCGGGTTCCGCCCGCAGTTCGACGCGACGGTCGTCGCCCGCCTGCGCGAGGCCGGCGCGATCCTGCCGGGCAAGTGCAACATGGACGAGTTCGCGATGGGCTCGTCGAACGAGAACAGCGCCTTCGGCCCGGTGAAGAACCCGTGGGACCCGTCGCGCATCCCCGGCGGCTCGTCCGGCGGCAGCGCGGTCGCGGTGGCGTCGGGGATGACGCCCGGCTCGCTCGGGTCGGACACGGGGGGCTCCATCCGCCAGCCGGCGAGCCTCACCGGCGTCGTCGGCATCAAGCCGACGTACGGCCGCGTCTCTCGCTACGGCCTCATCGCGTTCGCCTCGAGCCTCGACCAGATCGGGCCGTTCGCGCAGGACGTGAAGGGCGCGGCGCGCCTGCTCGAGGTGATCTCGGGCCGCGATCCGCGCGACGCGACGAGCCTCGACGCCCCGGTAGGCGCCTGCGAGGCCGCGTGCGGCCGCGACGTCGCGGGGCTGCGCATCGGGGTGCCCGAGGAGTACTTCGCGAAGGGCATCGACGCGCGGGTCGAGGCGAAGGTGCGGGAGGCCATCGAGGGACTGCGCGGCCTCGGCTGCGAGATCAAGCCCGTGCGCCTGCCGCACACGCGGTACGCCGTGGCGGCCTACTACATCGTCGCGACGGCGGAGGCGTCGTCCAACCTGGCGCGCTTCGACGGCGTGCGCTTCGGGCTGCGCGTCGAGGGCGACCGCGGCGGGAAGGCGGACCTCCAGGGCCTCTACGGCCGGACGCGCGGCGAGGGGTTCGGCCGGGAGGTGAAGCGCCGGATCCTGCTCGGCACGTACGTGCTGTCCGCGGGCTACTACGACGCGTATTACCTGCGCGCGCAGAAGGTGAGGACGCTGATCCGGCGCGATTTCGACGAGGCCTTCCGCGAGGTGGACCTCATCGCGGCGCCGGTCTCGCCGACGGTCGCGTTCCGGCTGGGAGAGCGGGTGGACGATCCGCTGTCGATGTACCTGGCCGACGTCTACACGCTGCCCGCCAGCATGGCCGGGCTGCCCGCGATCAGCGTCCCGTGCGCGACAGCGCAGGCGCCGGACGGCGGGCCTCCGCTGCCCGTCGGCCTGCAGCTCATCGGCCCTGCGCTGGAGGAGGCGCGGCTCTGCCAGGCGGCCTACGCGTGGGAGCAGATCTCGCCGGTGCGCGGGCTGCGCGCGCGCGTGTCGAACGCGTGACGAGCGGAGCGCGCCGATGAGCTCCGCGATCACCGTGGCGGCGGCCGGCCCCGAGCACCTCCCGGGGCTCGAGGCGCTCTTCGAGGCCGCCGGCACGCCCTGCTACTGCCGGTACTACCACTTCGGCGGCACCAACAACGAGTGGCTCGCGCGGTGCTCGGACGGCCAGGGCGAGAACCGCCGGGAGTTCGCCGAGGCGCTCGCCTCGGGCAGCGACGAGGCGCGCGGCGTCGTGGCGCTCGCGCCGGAGGCGCCGCACGTCGTCGGGTGGCTCAAGGTCGCGCCCGCGGCGGCCGTGGCGAAGGCGTACGAGCGACGCCTGTACCGCGGGCTGCCGTGCTTCGCGGGCGATCGCGCCGGCGTCTTCCTGATCGGCTGTGCCGTCGTGCACCCGGGCCACCGGCGGCGAGGCGTCGCGACCGCGCTCGTCGCGGGCGCGGTGGAGCTCGCGCCCTCCTGGGGCGCACGCGCCCTCGAGGCCCTGCCGCGCCGGCCGAAGGAGCCGGTGAGCGACGAGGAGCTGTGGACCGGCCCGGTCTCCGCGTTCACGCGGAACGGATTCGCCGAGGTGCACGCGTTCGAGCCGTATCCGGTCCTGCGCCGGGCGTTGTGACAGCGCCGCGGCGAGGCCCGGCCGGGGTCGCGCTTCGCTTGCGCGCGCCGGCCGACCAGGTAGTGTCGCGCCCGGCGCATGGCTCCCACCTCCGAGCACCCTGAAGCCGCGGCCCACGACGCCGCCGAGCGGAGCTCCGCCGCCGGCGCAGATCACACCGCGCCTGGCTCCGCCGCGGGCACGGCCACGGCCGGCGCGAGCGAGCCCCCGGCGTCCGCAGCGGCGGAGGCGTCGCCGACCAGCCGGCGCGCGTCGTCCGGCCCGAGGGGCCGGGTCATCGCGCTCACCGGCGCCGCGTCCTTCCTCGGGCGCAACCTGATCGGGATCCTCGAGGAGGACCCGCGCATCGCGCGCGTGGTGGCCATCGACATCAAGCGGCCGGACACGGGCGGCTCCAAGCTGCGCATGCACACGGTCGACCTGACGGAGCCCGCGTCCGAGGAGCGCGTCGCCGAGGTGCTCGCGGCCGAGCAGGTGGACACGCTCGTCCACCTCTGCTTCCTGTCGTCGCCCACCCCGGCGACCGCCTGGGCCCACGAGCTCGAGTCGGTCGGCACGATGCACCTGCTCCACGGGGCGCGCCAGGCGAGCCTGCGCAAGCTGATCCTCTGGAGCCAGACGATCCTCTACGGCGCGCACCCGACCAACCCCAATTTCCTCACGGAGAAGCACCCGCTCCGGGCGGATCCGGACGAGCGCTTCTTCGCGGACAAGATGGCCGCCGAGCGGGAGCTCAACGCCTTCGGCGCGAAGACCAAGGGCACGACCGTCACCATCTTGCGGACCGCGCCGATCCTGGGCCCGACCGTCCAGAACTACGTCACCCGGTTCCTGGCGCGGCGCCTGGTCATGACGATGCTCGGCTTCGATCCGCTGTGGCAGTTCATCCACGAGGTCGACGCGATCGCCGCCTTCAAGCTGGCCATCGACAGCGATTTCCCCGGGACCTTCAACATCGTGGGCGACGGCGTGCTGCCGCTCTCCACGATCGTGCGCCTCGCGGGCCGGACGGCCGTCCCGGTGCTGCACAGCGCCGCCGGGCCGCTCGCCTCGGCGCTCTGGGCTGCGCACGCGGCGATCGCCCCGCCCAGCTTCCTGCGGTACCTGCGCTATCTCTGCGTGGCGGACGGCGAGAAGGCGGCGCAGGTGATGGGGTTCCGGCCGGTCTACACGACGCGCGAGGCGTTGCTCGATTACACGAGCGCGCAGCGGCTGCGGGACGTGCGCCTGCTGCAAGAGACGCCCGCGTGATGCGGTTCGGGGGGTGAGCGATGGGCACGGAGCACGATCGAGAGCTCGAGGAAGCAGGGGCAGGGAATGGATCGCCGCCGTCGACGCGCGGGCGCCCCGATCGGACGGGGCCCAGGCAGGTCGTGCCGAGCGTCGACGTCGAGGACGACGAGGCCCGGTACCTGGCGCCGATCGGCCCGACGGAGCCCTCGGACGGGCGGAAGACGCAGTCGTCCGAGGTACACGCCCCGGTCGTGCCGGTGACGGCCGAGGAGCTCCAGCGCCAGATCAGGGAGCTCGAGGCGCGGCTCAAGCGGATGCTCGCCGGGGGGCCATCGCCCGACGCGAGCGGCGCGGTGGGAGGCGTGCCCGAGACCGAGCGGAGCCCGCGCCTGGGCGGAGCGCCCGCCGCGTCGGCCGGCTTCGCCAGCGAGCCGCCGCTGTCCGAGCCCGGGACGGCGCGCGACGTCCTGTCGACCGACTTCTACCTGCGGCAGTGGGGCCGCGCCGGCCTGCGCCGCCGCTCGGAGGAGGTCGACGAGTTCGGCTTCGATCCCAAGTACGAGGCCCGGTACAGGTCGCTCTTCGACTTCCTGCACAGGGTTTATTTCAGGATAGATATCGAAGGCATCGAGCGTATCCCCGCCGAGGGGCGGTGCCTCCTGGTGTCCAACCATTCGGGCGGGCCCATCCCTTACGACGGGCTCATGCTGCGGGCCGCGGTGCGGCGGGAGCACCCGGCGCGGCGGGAGCTCCGCTGGCTGGCCGACGATTTCGTGTACTACCTGCCGTTCGCCGGCACGATCATGAACCGGCTCGGGGCCGTGCGGGCCTGCCAGGAGAACGCCGAGCGGCTGCTCGCGGGCGAGCGGCTCATCGCGGTCTTCCCGGAGGGCGTCAAGGGCAGCGGGAAGCTCTACAAGGACCGGTACCAGCTCCAGCGGTTCGGTCGCGGCGGCTTCATCCGGCTCTGCCTGCGCACGCGCACGCCGCTCGTCCCGTGCGCCATCGTGGGGGCCGAGGAGACGAACCCGCTGTTCTATCGGGTCGAGCACCTCACACGCGCGCTCGGCATCCCGTACCTGCCCATCACGCCGACCTTCCCCGCGCTCGGGCCGCTGGGCCTCGTTCCGGCGCCCACCAAGTGGAAGATCCGCCTGGCCGATCCGGTGCGGTTCGACGCGTACGGCCCGGAGGCGGCGGACGATCAGATCCTGGTGCGGCGCCTCGCGGAGCGCGTGCGCGCGACGATCCAGGGGCTCATCGACGAGACCCTGGCCACCCGGAAGTCGATCTGGTTCGGATGAAGCGATCTCCCGAGGCGAATCCTCACTCCATGCCCGAAGATACAAACGAAGGCGATCCGCCCGCCGAGCCCGAGCGAGCGACGACCAGGGGCGCGCGGCCGGAGGGTGTGCTGGTGATCGACAAGCCGCGCGGGCCGACGAGCCACGACGTCGTGGCCCGCCTGCGCCGCGCCCTCGGCGTGAAGCGCATCGGGCACGCGGGGACGCTCGACCCGATGGCGTCCGGCGTCCTCGTGGTGCTCGTCGGCGAGGCCACCAAGCTCGCCCCGTACCTGACCGCGCAGGACAAGCGCTACACGGCGCGCGTCGTCCTCGGCGTGGGGACGGACACCCTCGACGCGGACGGGCAGATCACCGCGACGCAGCCCCTGCCGCCGTGGCTCGACGCGGAGCTCGGCGCCCTCGCCGGGGCCGGCGGGCCTCCCGGTGAGGCGCTCGCGCGTGCGGCGCCGCGCATCGCCGCCGCGATCGACGCGGAGCGGGCGCGGCGGGAGCAGGCGCCGCCGGCCTACTCGGCCATCAAGGTCGCCGGGCAGCGCAGCTACGCCCTGGCGCGCGCCGGCCAGGCGGTGGAGCTGTCGGCGCGGGCCGTCGAGGTCCGGTCGCTCGAGGTGACCGGCGCCTCGCGCGGCGTGTTTGGTGCACCTGCCGCGGGCGCTGCGCCGGCCACCCTCGATCTCGATCTCGGGGTGAGCAAGGGCTATTACGTGCGCTCGCTGGCGCGCGACCTGGGCGCGCACCTCGACGTCCCCGCGCACCTGTCCGCGCTCCGGCGCACGGCGAGCGGCAGCTTCACCGTGGAGCAGGCCGTGTCCCTCGACGCCGGCGCCGAGGCGCTGCGCGCATCGCTGCGCCCGCTCGCCGACGCAGCCGCCGCGAGCCTCCCGGTCGCCCGCCTGACCGAGCACGGCGCCCGGCGCGCGCGCATGGGACAAGCGCTCACCGAATCCGACTTCTCCGTGGCTCCTGCGCACCCTGGCGCCGCTGTATGGCTCGATCCGGACGGGGTTGTCGTGGCGCTCGGCGCGTCGGAGGTCGCCGATGGGAACGCCGGTGAGAGCCTTCCAGCGCCATCGCCGACTCGGTTTTCCGTCCTGCGCGGTTTTTCTGAAGCGCCCGACATGCGTGGGAATGCTGCTAGATAAGAGAAACCCACAGCACACGGCAATTCCCTGGACTTCGGCAGATCTACGGCGCATGTCACTGGCATCGCTCGGCAGAATCGGTCGAGCTGGGGAGTCCGCCTTCGGGCGAGAGCGGCAAGAACGCGTGGTTCCGTCATCTCCTGAGATTTCGCGTCCCGGTCCGGTTGCGCTCCCCTCGCCTGTTCCGTTACGATTCGTCCGTTAGGAGCCTCTGTTTGAGTCCCGATTTCGTTCCATTGCCAGCGCTCGGCGCTGCAGTTCTCTCCGCTGTACTTGGCTCGCTGTTCGTCGGCGCCGACACCGCACTGACGACGTTGAGCGCGACGAGGCTCGGCGCGCTGATAGAGCAGGCGACGGGCCCCACGAAGGCCGCTTACGAGCGGATTCGTCAGGAAGACGCCAAGCTCCGTTCCCGCTACCTGCTCGGCTGGGTCGTATCGACCAGCCTGACGGCCGCCTGCTTCGACCTCTTCTTCCGGCGGATTGCCCCAGGCGCTGCGCTCTATCTCGGGCTGGCGACCACCATCGTCCTCAGCGGAGCCCTTTACGAGGTCAGCTCCACGCTGGGCCGCAAACACGCCGATCGGGCCGCATCGATGGCGGTCCGCTTCTTGCGCCCTCTCGAAATCGCGATGCTGCCGCTCGCCGTACCGCTCGGCTGGATCGGCTCCAAGCTGGGGCCGCGGGATGGTGAGCAGCCGTCGGATCCGAGGGTTGCCGAGGCGGAGGTCGAGATCCTCGTCGATGAGGTCGAGCGTTCTGGTCTCTTCGGGCGAGAGCCGGCGGAGATGATCCGGAATGTGCTCGAGTTCGCCGATCTCACGGCGCGGGACGTGATGGTGCCGCGATCCAAGGTCGAGGCCATCGAGATCTCCACTCCGCTGGAGAAGGTGCTGGAGATCGTCACCGAGAGCGGGCACTCGCGGTATCCGGTCTACAAGGATCAGACCGACAACATCGCAGGTCTCCTCTACGCGAAGGACCTGTTCAAGGTCCTCGAGGAGCGCCGGCTCAAGAACACGACGCTCCGGGAGATCACGCGGAGCCCGGCAAATTTCGTCGCCGAGTCGCAGCCCCTCTCTTCGCTGCTCCGGGAGATGAAGAGCCGGAGACAGCACCTCGCCATCGTGGTCGACGAGTTTGGCGGGATGTCGGGGATTGTCACCCTGGAGGACGTGCTCGAGGAGATCGTCGGAGACATCCGGGACGAGCACGACGAGACGGACGACGGCGCTGCCATCCAGGATCTGGGCGACGGCCGCCTGGTCGCCGACGCGGCCGTATCGATGAGCGATCTCTCGGCCTATCTTGGCGCCGAGCTCGACCGTGAGGGAAAGTACGAATCTCTCGGCGGGATGCTCACGCAGCACGTGGGCAAGGTGCCCGAGGTCGGCACGGCCGTGAGCAAGTTCGGCCTGCGCTTCATCGTGCGCGACAGCGACGAGCGTCACATCGGAAAGGTCGAGATCGTCCGCCCCCGCGCCATGGGCGCCGGCGGCGCCGCCTGAAGCCCCCCGCGCCGACCCAGCGCGCAGGAGGGGGGCCATCGCTGCCCCCTGTCCTCAGCTCCCCTAACCCGCGCAGCCAGCGACACCTCGCGCGCCGCAGTCCTTCAGATCTGCGCCGGCCGAGCGGCGCGCGCCCGCACAGGAGACGGGCCCAGATCGGCGTTTTCGGCGCGCAGGCGTACTCTCGTACGCCGAGCACCGAAAACGTCGAGATGGGCCCGTATCCGAAGCGGGCGCGTGCCGCTCAGCGGGCGAGGGAGAGTTTGCGGAGCTCGTTCGCGAGATCGTCGCCCTCCTTGATGAGGCCGGGCGTCTCTTCGACGGGGTTGTCCTTGTTGCCCTCGAGCAGCTTGCGGATGTCCGCCATCGCGCTGGCGAGCCTGAAGACCATCTGCTCGCTCGTGAGGCCAGCGACGGACTGCGGATCGACCGGGAGGGCCTGCAGATCGCCGCCGGCGATGTCGCCCTTCGTCCAGCGGGTGGCCTCCTTGTCGGCGGGCTTCAAGCCCTGCTGCGTGCGCTCGAGGCGGCTCACCGTGTACTTCGCCGGCCAGTCCTTGCCGAACGGGAACGGCGCCTTGTTGGGAACGAGCTCGGCCAGCGTCTTGTCGCCGTCCCGGCGGAAGACCACCGAGAAGTTCACGACCGGCTCCTCCTGCTCCTTCCACGATTTCTCGACGGGAGCCTGCGCGGCCGAGAGGACGTTCTTGAGGCTGTCCTTGGTCTTGTTGAGATCCTGGACCGCCGTGGTGTAGGCGAGGACCTGGCGCATCACCCGCCCCGGGAGGCCGCCGATCTGCTTGCCCTCCAGGTTGGTGGCATCGAACGGGACGTTGATGCCGCCCAGCTCGGCCACGAGCTGCGCGGGGAACTTCTTCCCCTCGAGCGCCGTCCGGCCCGCATCGAGCTTCTCCTTCAGCTCCACCATCTTCTCGTTCGCGGCCTTCACGTCCTTTGCGAGCGCCGCGGCGCCGTCGACCGCGAGCTTGCCGCGATCGCCGCGCTCCTTCGCGCCGCCGATGGCGAAGCCCACGCCGATGCCGACGATCGCCGCGAGGCCGGCGTAGAGCGCCGTCTTCTTGGAGGCCTTCCGCCGCTCCTGCTCGACCTCCTCGCCGACCTCGACCTTGATGGTCTGCGCGGCGGCCGTCGGCTTGGGCGGAGGCGTCTGGATCACAGGACGCGGAGCCGGTGCGAACGGAGGCAGCGGGATGCCTGGCGAGATCCCGGGCGGGGGCGCGATGCCCCCCACGGAGGGCATCGGCGGCCGCGCGCTCGGATGCGGCGAGGGCATGCCGACCGGGCCCGCGTTCATGTCGGGAGGCGGCCCCGATCCGGGCTGCGAACCAGGCACGGGAAGGGGGACGGCCGCTCCTGGCGCCCCGCCTATCGCCGTTTTGCCAAGCCGAGCCTTCAGATCGATTTTGCTCTTCTTCTTTTCTTCAGCCATCGGCTCCTCGAGGACGGGATCGCTGCACCACTTCGCGCTGAAAACTCCAGCCCGCCCGAGGGAATCGACCCACCACGGCCCGAACCGGAGCTGCCCCTGCGCGAGCGGCAACAGAAGACGACACGGGCCGGCCTCCAACAGACCGACATGGGAGCGGGGAGGGAAAGATCAGCAACACGACGGGAGCGCCGGGCGAGCGGACAACCCGCCGGGCACGTTAGCGGCGCGCCGCCTGGAATGTCAACGCGATGGCGATCGCAGCGCAGGATGTGTTTCGACAGGCGATCGCCAGGCCACACGGGCCACCCGGCCCCACGGCAGCCCCCGCCGGCCCGCAGCTGCGCCCTCGCCGGGTCTGCCCCGGCGTCCCCCGCCCATCCTGCGGGCGACCGCCGGCAGCCTGGCCCTCCGCGAAGGGACCGGGTAGGAAGCAGGGGGCTCATGGTCTCGTTCAAGTTCGGCGGGGGTCGGCCGCCGCGGCTCCGCTCTCCTTCCGGCAGCGGACCGGAGGCGCCGCCAGCTTTATCCACCGGCAACAGACCGCAGGCGCCGCCCGCGGCCTCCTCGGGCGACGGGCGGCAGGCGCCCCCCCCGCCTTCCAGCGGGGGCCGGCGGGGGCCGCCCTCGCGGCGGCCATCGCTCCGGATGGAGACCCGGCGGGTCACGAGCTTCGATGGAACCGACATCACCTACCGCGTGACGCCGCCGCCGTTCGAGGGGGCGAAGACGGTGGTCCTGGTCAACGGGCTGGGCGGGCCGTACCTCGCCTGGCGGGCGCAGGTCGAGTACCTCTCCGACCAGTACCGGTTCATCACGTGGGATTACCGCGGGATGTACGCGTCGAAGCGCCCGTCACCGGACGTTCCGGGCGCCTATGCGGTCGCGAACCATGTCCGCGACCTGGAGGCGATCCTCGCCGTCGAAGGGATCCGGCACGGCGCGCTGATGGGATGGAGCGTGGGCGTCCAGGTGGCGCTGGAGGCGTTCCGCAGGCTCCCGGGGTTCGCCGCGAACCTGGTCCTGCTGAACGGCACCTACCGCCGGCCGCTCGAGACGATGGGGCCGCTGCCGGGGCTCGGGCGGCTGTTTCCGCCGTTCGTGGCGTTCGCGGCGCGCGCTCACACGCTGGCGGCCAGGGTGACGCGCAGCACCTTCGGCCCGCCGGACGCGGTGCTCTGGCTGAAGCGAATGGGGCTGCTCGGCAAGACGCTCGACAGCGAGGCGTTCGCCGAGCTCGTGCAGCCGTTCGGCCAGCTCGACATGGACGCGCTCTGCCGCAACCTCCGCGCGCTGGACGCCCACGACGCCGAGCATGTGCTCGAGCAGATCGACGTCCCGACGCTGCTCATCACCGGCGACCGCGATGCGTTCACCCCGCGGGCGCTGGCGCAGTCGATGGCGCGCCGCATCCCGATGGCGGAGATCCTCGTGGTCCGCGGCGGGACCCACACCACCGCGGTCGAGTTCCCCGAGCTCGTGTCGCTCCGGATCGAGCGCTTCTTCGCCGACCACGGGTTCTAGCGCGGCCCGCCTGGCCCAGGGCCAGGCGGGCCGCGCCGCTCACTTCCGGAGCAGATCGGCGAACGGGTTGTTGCGGAAGCCGCCCGACGAGCTCCCCTGCCCCTTCCCTTGCTGCCCCTGGGCCGGCCGGCGGCCGTCGCCGCGATCATTGCGGCCGCGCGCGTCGCCGCCTGCAGAGGGGCCGCCCGCCTGGGGACGCGCGCCGGCGGGAGCGCCGCCCTTCTTCGCGGTGAGCGAGATGCGCTTGCGCACGAGGTCGACCTCGAGCACCCGCACCTTGATCTTGTCGCCCACCTTCGCGACCTCGTTCGGGTCCTTCACGAACCTGTCCGCCAGCTGCGAGACGTGCACGAGGCCGTCCTGGTGGACGCCGATGTCGACGAAGGCGCCGAACGCCGTGACGTTGGTCACCACGCCCTCGAGCTCCATGCCCGGCTTGAGATCCTCCATGGTCCGCACGTCGTCGCGGAACTTCGGCGGCTCGAACGTGGCGCGCGGGTCGCGGCCCGGCTTCTTCAGCTCGCTCAGGATGTCGTTCAGCGTGAACGAGCCGACGTCGCCGGCCTCGTACTTCTTCGGATCGATCCGCGCGATCGCCGCCGTGTCGCCGATGAGCGACCCGACCGGCACGCCGAGATCCGCCGCGATGCGCTCGACGAGCCCGTAGCGCTCCGGGTGCACGGCGCTCGCGTCGAGCGGGTGCTCCCCGCCCCGGACCCGCACGAAGCCCGCCGCCTGCTCGAACGTCCGCGGGCCGACGCCGGGCACGTCGAGCAGCGCCTTGCGGCTCTTGAACGCGCCGTTCAGGTCGCGGTGCGCGACGATCTTCTTCGCGAGGCTCGGGCCGATGCCGGCGACGCGGGCGAGCAGCGGGGCGCTCGCGGTGTTGAGCTCGACGCCGACCCGGTTCACGCAGCTCTCGACCACCTCGTCGAGCTTCCGCGCGAGCAGCCCCTGGTAGACGTCGTGCTGGTACTGGCCGACGCCGATGCTCTTCGGGTCGACCTTCACGAGCTCCGCGAGCGGGTCCTGCAGCCTGCGGGCGATGCTGATCGCGCCGCGCACCGTGAGATCGAGCTCGGGGAACTCCTCGCGCGCGACGTCGCTCGCCGAGTAGACGCTCGCGCCAGCCTCGCTCACCGGGACGCAGAACAGCTCCGTCAGCGCCTCCGACGCGAGCACGTCCTTCACGAACGCCTCGGTCTCGCGGCCGTGCGTGCCGTTGCCCACGGCGACCGCGCGGAGCGGGTACTTGCGGCAGATGCGGCGCAGGTCCTGGCGCGCGCGCTCGAGCGAGTCGCCGCTCCCGACCAGGTAGATCGTCGTGTGCTCGAGGAGCTTGCCCGTCTCGTCGACGACGGCGCACTTGCAGCCGGTGCGCTGGCCGGGGTCGATGCCGAGCACCGCCTTCGTGCCGAAGGGCGCGGCGAGGAGGAGCTCGCGGAGGTTCTGGGCGAAGACATCGACCGCGGCGCGATCGGCCTGCATCTTGAGGTCGACACGCACGTCGCTCTGGACCGCGGGGAGCAGGAGCCGCTTCACGGCGTCGTCGGCGGCCTTCGTGAGCTCGCCGGCCCACGGCGATTTCGGCTTCAGCCCCACCGCGGCGTGAATCGGCGGGACGAGCGGCTCGGGCGCGAGCTCGATCGCGGCGCGGAGGACGCCCTCGGCCTCGCCGCGGCGGATCGCGAGGTAGCGGTGCGACGGGATGTTCGCGACGGGCTCCTCGAAGCTCCCGTACATGTCGAACTTCGTCTGCTTGGCCGCGTGCTCCTCGTTCTTCTGGACCTTGATGACGCCTTCCTTCGCGTAGGCCTCGCGGACGAGCTTGCGCACGTCGGCGTGCTCGGCGATGCGCTCGGCGCAGATGTCGCGCGCGCCGGCGAGGGCGGCCGCCGCGTCGGGGACCTCCTTCTCGGCGCTGACGAACGCGCGGGCCTCCTCCTCGGGACTGCCGTCGCCCGGCTGCGACCACATGCGATCCGCGAGCGGCTCGAGGCCCCGCTCCTTCGCGATGATGGCCCGCGTGCGGCGCTTCGGCTTGAAGGGGAGGTAGAGATCCTCGAGCTCCGCCTTGGTCCCGCAGGCGCGGATCTTCGAGGCGAGCGCGTCGGTGAGCTTGCCCTGCTTCTGGATCTCCGTGAGCACCGTGGCGCGGCGCTCCTCGAGCTCGATGAGGTACGCGCGGCGCTCCTCGATGGCGCGGATCTGCACCTCGTCGAGCCCGCCGGTCGCTTCCTTGCGGTAGCGAGCGATGAACGGGACCGTCGCCCCCTCGGCGAGCAGCTTGGCCACCGCCGAGACCCCCTGGCGCGGGAGGCTCAGCTCCTCGGCCAGGAGCGGGACCGGATCGAACGAGCTGTCCGCGCGGCTCGGGACAGCGACAGGGCTCTGCGTCTCAGTCATGGGCGCGGCATACGCGCAGGGTGCACGCGCGTCCAGGCTTGACTTGAGGTCTGCCTCAGCCCGCCGCCGCGATGACCTCGCCGTCGCGCAGCACGGCCCGCGCGCGCGGCGCGCCCCAGGGCTGCACGATCGCGTTCTCGTGGGGCAGGTCCCAGAGGGCGAGATCGGCGCGCAGCCCCGGACGGACGGCGCCGCACACGCCGCCCAGGCCGAGCGCGGCCGCCGCCTCGCGCGTCGCGCCCAGGATCGCCTCGGCGACCGTGAGCCCGTAGAGCCGCACCGCGAGCGCGAGCGCGAGCGGAAGGCTCTCGGTCGGCGCCGTGCCGGGGTTCGCGTCGCTGCCCACGATCAGCGGGACGCCTGCGGCCCGGAGCGCGGCGACGGGCGGCGGCTCCTGCCGCAGCGTGAAGCTCGCCACGGGCAGCAGCGCGGCGGCGACGCCCGCCTGGGCGAGCGCCGCGATGCCCGCCGGCGCGACGTGCTCGAGGTGGTCGGCCGACGCGGCGCCGAGCGCGGCCGCGAGCTCGGCGCCGCCCACGTCCGCGAACTGCCCGACGTGCACCCGCACGCCGAGCCCCAGCGCGCGCGCCCGCTCGAGCACCGGCCGCGCCTCGTCCACCGAGAACGCGCTCCGGTCGATGTACGCGTCGACGTAGCGCGCGAGGCCGGCCGCGGCGATCGCGGGCAGCCAGGAGCGCGCGACGGTCCCCGCGTAGGCCGCGCGGTCGCCGCCGGCCTCCGGGGGCAACGCGTGCAGCGCGAGGTACGTCGGAACGACGCGGGGCAGGCGCGCGTCCCTCCCCGCCTCGGCGACCGCCTCGAGCTGCTTGCGCTCCGTCGCCTCGTCGAGGCCGTAGCCGCTCTTGGCCTCGACGGCGGTCACGCCGAGCGCGGCCATCCGGCGGAGGCGGGCGCGGAGCGTGTCCGCGAGCTCGCCGGCGGTCGCGGCGCGCGCCGCGCGCATGCTCGCGACGATGCCGCCGCCGGCCGCGGCGATCGCCTCGTAGTCGCCGCCGGCCATGCGGATCGCGTACTCGGCGTCCCGCGAGCCGATCCAGGGCGCGTGCGTGTGGCAGTCGACGAGCCCGGGCGTGACGACCCCCGCGGCCTCGATCGCGATCGGCACGCCGGCCCCGGGCCGCAGGACCTCGCGCCGCGGGCCGACCGCATCGATCGCGCCGCCTCGCACCACGATCGCGGCGTCCTCGATGACGCCGAGGGGATCACCGGCCGAGGCGCGGGACGCGTCGCAGGTGACCAACCGGCGCGCGGTGATGGCGAACGGGCGCTCGGGGTGCTGCGCGGCCTCCGCTCGCGCGGCCCCCGGCGGCGCCGTCACGTCGCCGCCCCCGCGGCGCGCGCCCGCTCGATGTCCTCGATCACCGCCCGGGACGCGGGCCCACCGACGATCTCGGCGAACGCCGCCGGCGAGGAGGCCGGCCGCGGCGGGCACCGCCGGCGCAGGCCCAGGCACCGCGCGGCCGCCTCGACGCAGCGCTCGCGGAAGCGGGGCTCGCGCTCGGCCTTGCGCACGAGCGCCTCGTGCACGCGGTCCTGCAGGTCCTCGCGGTGGCAGACGAGCAGCGCGTCGCAGCCCGCCCAGACGGCCGCGGCGGCGGCCTCCTCGACGGCGTGGTGCGCCGCGATCGCGGCCATCTCGAGATCGTCCGAGAAGAGCACCCCCTCGAAGCCGATCTCGCCGCGCAGGAGGTCGGTGCAGATGGCGCGCGACAGCGTCGCCGGGACGCCGGGATCGAGCGCCTCGACGACGATGTGCGCCGTCATCAGCGACGCGACCCCGGCGCCGCAGGCGGCGCGGAACGGCGGCAGCTCGATCTCGTCGAGGCGGCCGCGCGCGTGCAAGAGGGTCGGGAGCGCGAGGTGGCTGTCGAGCGCCGTGTCGCCGTGCCCCGGGAAGTGCTTGCCGCAGGCGAGCACGCCCTCCTCCTGGAGCCCCTCCAGGAATGCAACGGCGCTCCGCGCGACCGCGCCAGGGTCGCGACCGAACGCGCGATCGCCGATGATCGGGTTCGCCGGGTTCGAGTCGACGTCGAGCACCGGGGCGAAGTTCAGGTTGATGCCGACGGCCCGGAGCTCGGACGCGACGGCGCGCGCCGCGCGGCGCAGCAACGGGAGGTCCGCGAGCTCGCCGAGCGAGCGCATCGACGGCAGCGTCAGGAACGGCGCGGGCAAGCGGGTGACGCGGCCCCCCTCCTGATCGATGCCGATGAAGGGAGGCCGATCTGGGCCGCCCGCCGCGGCGAGCGCCTGGCAGAGCCGCGCCGTGGCGGCCACGTCAGGGACGTTGCGCCGGAACAGGATCGCGCCGCCCCGCCGCCCTTCGGCGAGGGCCTTCAGGTACCGGGCCGGCGGCTCCGCGCCGTCGAAGCCGCCCACGATGAGCTGACCACACAGGACCTCGAGCTCCAGATCGAGCAGCATCGTCCACCACCTCTCGCGCGGCGCAGGCGAGTGGCCGGCCGCGGAATCCGTTCGTAGACGACTCGTAAACGACTTGGGCCGACGAGGCCACTTCCGAGGGATGCCGGTGCACCGGAGGGGACGCCGCGGCGCCGGAGGGACGCATCATGTCGCGGTCGGCCCGCTCAGAACCGGATCGCGATCTTCCCGAAGTGTGCGCCGCTCGCCATGGACTCGATCGCCTGGCGCACCTCGGCGAAGGGGACCACGCGATCGACGACCGGCCGGAGCCCGCTCGCCGCGATCGCGCGGTTCATGTCCTCGAACATCGCCCGCGACCCGACGAAGATGCCCTGCGCGGTGATCTGCTTCATCAGGATGGGGAACAGGCCGACATCCCCCAGCGCGCCGCCCGTGAGCACGCCGATGAGGCTCACGCGGCCGCCGAACCGGACCGCGCGGAGCGAACGGGCGAGCGTGCCCGCGCCGCCCACCTCGATCACGTGATCCACCCCCGCGCCGCCGGTGAGCGAGCGCGCGGGCGCGTCCCAGTCGGGGTTCGCGCGGTAATTGATGGTCTCCGACGCCCCCAGCGACCTCGCGCGCTCGAGCTTCTCGTCGCTGCTCGAGGTGACGATGACGCGGGCGCCCGCGAGCCGGGCGAACTGCAGCGCGAAGATCGAGACGCCGCCCGTGCCCTGCACGAGGACCGTGTCGCCCGCCTTGATGTGGCTCGCCACGAAGAGCGCGTTCCATGCGGTCACCGCGGCGCACGGCAGCGACGCGGCCTCCTCGTCCGTGAGGTGCTGCGGGACCGCGACGACCCCCTCCGCATCGAGCAGCACCCGCTCCGCGGCCACGCCCGGCAGCTCCCCGCCGAGGGCCCCCCGCGCCTTGTCCGCGGAGAGCTCCCCGTCGATCCATCGCTGGTGGAAGATCGGGCTCACGCGATCGCCGACCTTCACCCGCGTCACCCCGTCCCCCACGGCGACGACCTCCCCGACCCCGTCGGAGAGCGGGACGAGCGGCAGCGAGAACTTCGGGTTGTAGAGCCCCTTCGCCACGAGCAGGTCGCGGAAGTTGAGCGACGCCGCCCTCATCTGGAGGACGATCTGCCCAGGCCCCGGCTCAGGATCCGGAAGATCGATCGGGCGGAGCGCGTCGAGACCGAACGAACCCTGGAGAGCGAACGCTTTCATGCAGATCCTCCTTGAGCGGAGATCCGCTATCCCACGCGGGGTGGAGGCCGGTCAACGCGCCGCTCGACGCCCTGGCCGCCGCGCGTCGCGCAGCGCCTGGGCAGCGAGCCACAGGCCGGCCGCCGTCACGAGCGCCGCCCCGAGCAGCTGATCCGCCGACGGGCTCTCGCCGAGCCAAGCGGCGGCGAGCACGTGCGACAGGACGACCCCGACGTAACCGATCGCGCCGACGCGCGCCGCGCTGTCGAGCGCGTAGGCGCGCGTCATCGCGAGCTGCGCGAGGCCGCCGGCGAGCCCCGTCCCGATCAGGAGGAGGGCGCCGAGGGCGTCGGGCGTCCGCCAGACCGGGATCGAGAGCGCGACCATCGCGGCGCTCGCCACGAGCGAGAAGTGCAGCGCGATCGCCTCGGGGCTCGCGCGCTCCCCGCCGGCGCCGATCCTGCGCAGCCAGATCATGGCGAACGCCGAGAAGACGGCGCCGAGCGTGGCGATGAGCGCGATCTCGCCCGCGATCGCGAGCCTCGGCGCGGCGACCAGCCCGACGCCGGCGAAGGCGAGAAGGGTCGCGAGCCAGAGGCGCGGGCTCGTCCGCTCGCCGAGCAGCCGCGGCGCGAGGAGCGCGACGAAGATCGGGCTCGTCGCGCCGAGCGTGACCGCGTCGCCGAGCGCGATCTGCGGCGTGCCGAGCGTGTAGAAGCCGCAGAGCATCGCCCCGGTGCCGCAGAGCGAGCGCGCCCACGCGAGCCGCCGGTCGCCCCGACCCACGGAGAGCGGCGCACGGCGGACGAGCGCGACGCCGAGCGCGGTGGCCGCGCCCACCAGCGTTCGCGACGCCGCCACCTCGGGCCACGGGGCGTGCTCCGAAGAGAGCCGCGCGAGGACGTTCATCGCGGCAAAGAGCGATTGGGCCAGGAGCATCCACAGGACGCCCGCGGTCGGGTGCGCCGCGCGCCCCTCGCGCTCCGCGGCGAGGACGATCGCGGAGGCCCCGGGCGGGTGCGCGGCGACCGCGCCCTGCGACGATGACGACGTGCTCACGTAGCGCATCGATTACCACCTCGACCTCGCCGCCGTACACGCCGCCGTGCGCCCGAAGGCGTCGGCGCTCCCGGGTGCGCGCGCGACATCGAAGCGCTACGGTCGCAACGATGCGCGCGATCATCGGAGTCACAAGGAGAAGCAGGACAGGAGCGATGGATGGTCAGCGGGAGCGCCGGTCCGGGGCGCTCTGGCTCGGGCTCGTCGCCGCGGGCGCCCACGCGCTCGGGTGCGGCGCGAGCGCCGCGAAGGAGCCGGCGGAGGAGCCGTCCGGCGGCAAGGCCAGAGGCGGGGCGGCGGAGGAGGAGAGCGCGCGCCCCTCGGAGGGCAAGGCCGCCGGCGTGGAGGCCGGCGGCGAGGCCCAGGGCGCCCAGGCCCCGCCCGCGCCGGGCCAGCAGATGACCCGCGCGGAGGCAGCGCGGTACGTGCTCGGCCTCGTGAACCGCGATCGCGCGGCGCACAAGCTGCCGCCCGTCCGGTGGGACGAGACCGCGGCGCGCGCAGGACGGCGGCACGCCGAGGACATGGTCCGGATCGGCTTCACCGGCCACTGGGGCAGCGACGGCTCGGTCCCGGAGGAGCGCTACACGGCCGCGGGCGGCGACGGGTTCCCGATGGAGAACGCCGGCTGCTTCGCCGACGCGATCCCCCGCGAGCTCGATCCGGATCCGCGCTTCTCCGCGGAGAGCCTCGAGCGCGTGCACCAGGCCTTCATGAACGAGAAGCCCCCGGCCGACGGGCACCGGCGCAACGTGCTCACAGCGTCGCACACGTCGCTCGGGGTCGGGCTGGCCAAGGCGAAGGGGTTCGACATCGCCTGCGTGGCGCAGGAGTTCGTCGACGACTACGGGACGTACCAGCCGCTGCCCAGGCGGACGACGATCGGCGAGCGGATCCGGGTGAGCGGCGAGATCGCCGCGCCGGCGAAGATCGCGGGCGTCGGGATCTCACGGGTCGAGCCGGGGAAGCCGATCAAGCCGGAGAAGCTGCTCAAGATGGGCGGATACCCGATCCCGCCCCCCTACGCGACGTTCTTCCCGAAGGGCTTCAAGACGCCTATTCCTCTCCAGGTGACCGGCAATCGATTCGACATCCAGGTCCCGCTGGACGACCGCGGGCGACCCGGGCTCTACGGCGTCAGCGTCTGGGCGACATTCCCCCCCTCGGGCGAGCTGAAGATGGTCTCGCTCCGCACGATCGACGTCGTCGGCAAGGGAGGCGCGCGATGAGCCAGAGCCGCCCCCCCACGGCGTCCGAGGAGCTCGACGCGGTCAAGGTGCTCGATCACCTGGTCCGCCGCGCGGTCTCGATGGGCGCGAGCGACATCCACGTCGAGCCGAAGCGCGACGGCATCCGCGTGCGCTACCGCGTCGACGGCGTGATGGTGGCGCAAGGGCAGATCCCGATCGAGATCGCGCCGTCGCTCACCTCGCGCGTGAAGGTGCTCGCGCGGATGGACATGACCGAGCGGCGCCTGCCGCAGGACGGCCAGTTCAGCCTGGAGCTCCACGGCCACCCGCTCATCCACCTGCGCGCCTCGACGTTCCCCGCGATCCACGGCGAGACGCTCGTGCTGCGCGTGCTGCTGAGCCACCAGCTGATCGCCCTCGACAAGCTCGGGCTCGCCGAGGGGGACCTGCCGCGGCTCGAGCGGCTCGCCGACCGGCCTTCGGGGCTGATCGTCGTGTGTGGGCCGACCGGATCCGGCAAGACCTCGACGCTCTACTCGCTGATCAAGGTCATGAAGACGAGCGAGCTGAGCATCGTCACGCTGGAAGATCCGATCGAGGTCGAGTTCGCCGACATCACGCAGGGGCAGACCAACCCGAGGCAGGGCTTCACGTTCGCGACGGGCCTGCGCGCGATCCTGCGGCAGGACCCGGACGTGATCATGGTGGGCGAGATGCGCGATCCCGAGACGGCGCAGATCGCGCTGCAGGCGAGCCTCACGGGGCACCTCGTGCTGTCGACGCTGCACACCTCCGACGCGGTGGACACGGTCGCGCGCCTCGTGGACCTCGGCGCGGAGTCGTGGATCGTGGCGAACGCCCTGCTCGCCGTGGTCGCGCAGCGGCTCGTCCGCAAGCTCTGCGAGGAGTGCGCGGAGACGTACGAGCTCGAGACCGCCGTGACGGGCGAAGAGGACAAGGTCCTCATCGAGAAGGGCGCCGAGCTGAAGCGCAGCGTCGGGTGCCAGACATGCCACTTGACGGGCTACCGGGGGCGCATGGGCCTGTTCGAGATGTTGGAGCTCGACGACGACCTGCGGGATCTCGTGAAGGCGCGGGCGGGGAAGCGCGCGTACCGGGACGCCGCGCGCAAGGTAGGGCTCGTGCCGCTGCGCGAGGCCGGGCTCGCCAAGGTGAAGGAGGGGCTCACCTCCCTGGACGAGGTGCTCCGCGTGACGTGACGCTCCCCGCTCTGGAGGAGGTCCTGCCGAGCGTGTCGGCCAGGCGCGCCGCGGTTCGCCGTGCGATCCGCGGCGCGTCGCCGGTCAGGTCGCCTGCGAGGAGCCGTCGTCGACCGCGTTGGCGGCGATGACGCCCTTGTACCAGAGCGCGCTGTCCTTCGGGATGCGCCGCTGCGTCTCGTAGTCCACCCAGACGATGCCGAACCGCTGCGAATAGCCGCGATCCCACTCGTAGTTGTCCATGAGCGACCACACGAAGTACCCCGCGAGCGGCGCCCCCGCGTCCATCGCGCGCCGCGCGGCGACGAAATGCTCGCGCAGGAACTGAAGCCGCCGCGTGTCCGGGATGCGGCCGTCCTTGTCCGGCTCGGTCGAGTAGGCCGCGCCGTTCTCCGTCACGTAGAGCTTGGGCACGCCGTACTCCACGTGCAGCCGGAGGAGCAGCCGCCGCAGCCCTTCCGGGTAGACCTCCCAGCTCATCTCCGTCTGCTCGGAGGGGGGCGCGACGTGCACCGTCCTCGGCAGGTTCTGCTCCTCGGGCACCTTGCTGCTCCGCAGGACCGCCCGCGAGTAGTAGTTGAGGCCGAGGAAGTCGCACTGCGTGGCGATGATCTCGAGATCGCCCGGCTTGCACACGGTCAGCCCCTCCGGCGGGAGGTAGCCCAGCGCGATGTAGTCCTCGATCATGTCCGCCGGATAACGCCGGCCGTACAGCGGATCGAGGAACCAGCGGTTGAAATACCCGTCGTAGTGGCGGCACGCGTCGTAGTCGGCCGCGCTGGGGGACGCGGGCATCGCGTAGTTCATGTTCAGCGTGATGCCCACCTCGGCGCCGGGACAGTTCTGGCGCACCACGGGCACCGCGAGGCCGTGGGAGAGCAAGAGGTGGTGGCTCACCGCCAGCGCCTTCTTGAAATCGCGCATGCCCGGCGCGTGGATCCCCTTCTCGTAGCTGAGGAACGCCGTGCACCACGGCTCGTTGTGCGTGATCCACTTCTTCACGCGATCGCCGAGCTTTCGCGAGATGACGTCGGCGAACTCCACGAACGCGTCCGCCGTCGAGCGGTGCTGCCAGCCACCGACCTGGTCCTGGAGCACCTGCGGCAGGTCCCAGTGGAAGAGCGTCGCGTACGGCTCGATCCCGGCCGCGAGGAGGCCGTCCACGAGCCGGCTGTAGAAGTCGAGCCCCTTCTGGTTCACCGCGCCCCGGCCGTTCGGGAGGATGCGCGGCCACGCGATCGAGAACCTGTAGGCCATCATGCCCAGGCTCTTCATCAGCGCGATGTCCTCAGGCCACCGGTGGTAGTGGTCGCACGCGATGTCGCCGTTGGTCCCGTCGACGATCTGACCGGGCGTCTTCGCGAAGCGATCCCAGATGGACTCGCTGCGGCCGTCCTCGTTCGTAGCCCCCTCGATCTGATAGGAGGACGTCGCGGTCCCCCAGACGAAATTGTCGGGAAATCTCAGAGACGGCATGTCGGTTCGTGGTTCTCCCTAGAGAGGTCCGGCCTCGGCGGAGGCGGGCACCGTGCGATCGTAGAGCGCGGAGGGCGCGATGACGGAGCCGGGCGCGTAGAGATGGCAGCGGACCCAGTGCCCCGACCCGACGTCGATGGCCCCCGGCATCTGCTCCCGGCACGTGTTCATCACGCTCGGGCAGCGGTCCGCGAAGGGGCAGCCCGGCGGCGGGTTGATGAGCTTCGGCGCCCCGGAGCGCGCCGGGAGATCGCCGCGGATCGAGCCGTTCGGATCCGGAACCGCCGAGAGCAGGAGCTTCGTGTACGGGTGCGCCGGCTGCTGCATCAGCTCCTCGCTCGGCGCGCCCTCCACGATGTGGCCTGCGTACATCACCATCGTGCGATCCGCGACGTAGCGCGCGCTCGCGATGTCGTGCGTGATGTAGAGGTAGGAGATGCCGCGCTCCTCCTTGAGCTTCTCCATCAGGTTCAGGACGCCCATGCGGATCGAGACGTCGAGCATCGAGATCGGCTCGTCCGCGAGGATCACGCTGGGATCCACCGCGAGGGCGCGGGCGATCGCCACGCGCTGCCGCTGACCGCCCGACAGCTGGTACGGGAACTTGAGCGCGACCTCCGCGGGCGGGTTCAGATCGACCGTCTTGAGGAGCGCGTGCACCTTCTCCCGGAGGATCGCCGCGGTGGGCGCCTTGTTGTGGAGCAGGAGCGGCCGCTCGAGGTGGTAGCCGATGGTGTGCACCGGGTTGAGCGAGCCGAACGGATCCTGGAAGATCATCTGCACCTGCCCGCGGTAAGCGAGCGAGGCGCGGGTTGGCTCCTCCTTCAGCACGTCGCGACCCTTGAACACGATCTGCCCGCTGCTCGGCGGCATCAGCCGCGCGAGGAGCCGTGCGATCGTGCTCTTGCCGCTGCCCGACTCGCCGACCAGCGCGATGACCTCACGCTCTGCCAGCGAGAACGATGCGTCGTGCAGCGCCCGGAGCTGCTGCGATCGCAGCCCGCCGCCGACAGGGAAGTACTTCCCCAGGCGCACCACGTCGAGGACAGGCGAGACAGAAGGTTGCGTCATCGTCATCGTCAGTAGAGGTGGCAGGCGCCGCGGTGCTCGGGCGCGATTTCACGAAGGGCGGGCAGCTCGTTCTGGCAGGTCGCGAAGGCCTGCGGACACCGGGGATGGAAGCGGCAGCCGGCGGGTGGGTTGCGCATGTCGGGCGGCGAGCCCGGGATGCCCTGCAGCCTGCGGCGCGGCCCACGGACCGAGGGGAACGACCCGAGGAGCCCCTGCGTGTACGGGTGCTTCGGATCGCTGAAGAGGTCCTTGGCGCGGGCGGTCTCCGCGAGCTTGCCGGCGTAGAGGATGGCGATGCGCGTGGAGAACTCGGCGATGAGCGAGAGGTCGTGCGTGATGAAGAGGATCGAGAAGCCGAGGCGCTCCTTGAGCTCGGCGATCTGCTGCAGGATCTCCCGCTGCACGACCACGTCGAGCGCCGTCGTCGGCTCATCCATGATGAGGAACGGCGGCTTGAGCGCCATCGCGATGGCGATCACCACGCGCTGGCGCATGCCGCCCGACAGCTGGTGCGGGTAGCTGTTCAGGCGCGACGAGTCGATGTTCACGAGCTTGAGCAGCGCGGCCGCGCGCTCCATCGCCTGAGCGGGCGTCACGCCGTCGTGCGCGATGATCGGATCGGCGATCTGCTCGCCGATCGTCAGCACCGGGTTGAGCGCGGTCATCGCGCTCTGGAACACCAGCGCCATCTTCCGCCAGCGGAAGGCGCGGAGCTGCTCCTCGTTCATCGCCAGGACGTCCTGCCCGGCGAAGTACACGTGCCCGCCCGTGATGACCGCCGGCGGGCGGAGCAGCCGCATGATGGCCATCGCCACCGTCGACTTGCCGCTCCCCGACTCGCCCGCGAGGCCGAGCACCTCGCCCGGGGCGATGTCGAAGGAGACGTTGTCGACCGCGCACACCGGACCCGTCGGGGTGATGAACTCGACCCGGAGATCCTGAACCGAGAGAAGCGGACTAGGCGCCATGAGTCCTCACCACCGGCGTAGACGGACCCGCCGTGACCTTGCGGCTCCTGAGGAGACGCGACCAGGCGCCCTCCGCGCGGAGCCGCGGATTCGAGATCTCGTCGATCGCGTAATTGATGAGCGTGAGCGCGAACCCGACCAGCGCGACGCACACGCCGGTGGGCACGATGGTCCACCAGGCGCCCGTGAGGAGCGCGGCGTTGTTGCTCGCCCAGTAGAGGTTCGTGCCCCAGGTGACGGCGCTCAGGTCGCCCAGCCCGAGGAACTCGAGGCCGACCTGGGCGCCGATCGCGTAGACCGTCGCGCCGATGAAGCCGGACATGAGGAGCGACGTCATGTTCGGCAGGATCTCCACGAAGATGATGCGCGCGCTCCCCTCGCCGCTCACGAGGGCCGCGGACACGAAGTCCTTGTCGCGCAGCGCGAGCACCTGCGAGCGGAGCACACGCGCGTTCCACGCCCAGCCCGTGAGGACGAGGACGAACAGGATCGTCAGCGGCCCGGCCGGCAGGTAGGCCGCGATGACCACGGCCATCGGCAGGCCGGGGATGATCAGGAACACGTTCGTGAGCAGCGAGAGAACGCTGTCGATCCAGCCGCCGAAGTAGCCTCCGGCCATGCCGATCGCCGCGCCGATCGCGATCACGGCGAAGCCCGTGGCGAAGCCGACGGCCAGCGAGGTCCGCGCGCCGACGATCGTCTGCGCGAGCACGTACTGCCCCTGGCCGTTCGTGCCGAACAGGTGCTCGGCGGAGGGAGCCTCGTGCGGCATGCCCACGAACGCGTGCGGGTCCTGGCCCACGAGCGAGGGGCCGAGCAGCGAGAGGAGCAGGAAGAAGAGCACGATGAGCGTGCCCACCATCGCCTTGCGATTCGAGAGGAGCAGGCGGAGCCATCCCGCCGCACGGGAGGCGCCGCCCCCGCTGTTGCCTTGTTGCGCAGCCATCGCTTCTCCTGGACCCAGCCGTCAGCGCCCGCGGGCGCGGGGATCAAGAAACACGTAGATCACGTCGACCAGGAAGTTCGCCCCCAGCACGGCGAACGTGATGGTGAGGAAGATCCCCTGCATGAGCGGGTAATCCTGATTTCGAACCGCCTGGATGAGCAGATAACCTTGCCCCGGATACGAGAAGACGATCTCGGTGAGCAGCGAGCCGGCGAGCACGAAGCCAAGCGCCATGCCGAAGCCCGTGACGTTGGGCAGGAGCGCGTTCCTCGCGGCGTAGGTGAACATGACCCGCCACTGCGAGAGCCCCTTGGCCTGGGCCATCGTGATGTACTCCTCGGACAGCACGGTGACCATCGCGCTGCGCATGCCGAGCATCCAGCCGCCGATGGTGGCGACGACGATCGACAGGGCGGGCAGGACCATGTGCGAGAGCACGCTCCCGATGAACTCCAGGCTCCAATCGGGCGAGAGCGTGTCGCTGTAGGCGTGGCGCAGCGGGAAGGCCCCGAGCACGAACCCGAGGACGTAGAGCGACACCATCGCGAGCCAGAAGTAGGGGAACGCGCCGAGGAACATCAGGACCGGCGGCATGACCGAGTCGAGCCAGCCGCCCCGCTTCCACGTCGCGACGATCCCGAGCACCGTCCCCAGGCCGAAGCTGACGATCACGGCGGCGCCCGACAGGAGCAGCGTCCAGCCGAGCCCCGTCGCGATGACCTCCGTCACCTTCGCCGGGAAGTGCGCCACCGAGGTGCCGAGATCGCCGGCCAGCGTGTGGCTCAGGTAGGTGATGTATTGCTTGTAGAGCGGCTCACCCGTGAACCCGAACGCCTTCCGCAGCGCATCGATCGCCTCCGGCTGCAGCTGCCCCCGGAAGCGCACGAACATGGCCGAGGCTGGATCGCCCGGCATGGCGCGCGGAATGAGGAAGTTCAGGGTGAGCGAAGCCCACGCCGCGATGAAGTACAAGCCCAGCTGTCGCAGAAGGTAACGCACAGAAGCTCTCTCTTTTAACCTGCGCTCCGGATCAGGTCACGCCCAACTTCACTTCGGCTTGAGCTCGGTGAGGACCAGCAGGTACTCGGGCGGGTTGTTGGGCGACAGCTTCGCGTACGGGTTCTCCTTGCTGGGGAACCCGGTGAAGCGGCGTGTGTTGTACTCGCCCCAGGACGGCCCGGGGAACAGCGGGATCGAGGGCGCCGTCTCGGAGAAGATCTCCTGGAGCTGCTCGATGATCTTCTTCTGCTCCGCCGGCTCGGTCGCGGCCTCGAACGCCTCGAAGAGGCCGTCGGCCTGCTTGGCGCCGAAGCGGTGCCAGTTGCGCGCCGACGTCTCGCCGACCGGCTTCGCGGTCGCGGTGCCGAGGAGGTCCCGGTAGAAGTTGTATGGGGTCGGCTCCTCGTTCGACCAGCCCATCGACAGGTCGAACGTGCCCTTCTGGAGCGCCTCGAAGAACGCGCTGAAGTCGTACGTCTTCAGCGTGGCCTCGACGCCGATCTGCTTGACCTGCTGCGTGACGATCTGCGCCGCGCGCACCCAGTCGGACCAGCCCGTGACGACGTTGAGATCGAAGCGCAGCGGCTTCCCGTCCTTCACGCGGATGCCGTCGGCCCCCTTGGCATAACCCGCCTCGTCGAGGATCTGGTTCGCCTTGGCCACGTTGAACTTGACCCAGTCGCCCGCCTCGACCGTCTTCTGGCTGCGCCAGCGCTCGTGCGCGTCGCTCAGCGCCGTCGCGTCCGCCGGCCGCGTGTAGTTGTTCATCGCGACCTTGACGATCTGCTCGCGGTCGAGCGACATGCTGATCGCCTTGCGCACCCGCGCGTCGTCGAGGGGCTTCTTCGCCGTGTTCGTGTAGACGAACACCGTGCTGCCGACGAGCGGGAACCAGTAATGGTGATTCGTGGGGTCCTTGCCGACGTAGACCTTCTCGATCTCCGGGACGAAGTTGCCGGCCCAGTCGACCTCGCCGTTCAAGAGCGCCAGGTTCGCCTGGTCGTTGCCCGGGTACGCCGGGAAGCGGAGCCCCTTGATCGCCGGCTTGCCCTGCTGCCAGTAGTTCGGGTTCCGGCCGAGCTCGTAGATCTGGTTCTGGAAGGTCTTCACCTCGGTGAAGGGCCCCGTCGCGACCGGGTTCTCGTTCGTGTACGTGACCGGATCCGCCACGTCCTTCCACTTGTGCTCCGGCACGATCGGCTGGTGGCCGAGGAAGACGAGCCCGGGGACGTACGGCCGCGTGAGCGTGAACTCGACCGTGGAGTCGCTCTTGGCCTCGACCGAGGTCAGCCACTTCCAGACGCCTTGCAGGTCGAGGGCGACGTGCTTCTTCAGGAGCCCGAAGGTGAAGGCCACGTCCTTCGCCGTGAACGGTTGGCCATCGGACCACTTGACGCCGGGCCGCGTCGTGACGGTGAGCGTCTTGTTCCCGTTACCCCACTCGTACTTCGATGCGAGCCAGGGGGTGAACTCGCCCTTCATCGTGTTGTAAACGAGGAGCGGCTCGTAGATGCCAGCGACGGTTGGCCAGCGAACGTTGCCTGGTGCGAGCAGAGGATTGAAGTTCCGCACCCATGACGCTTGCTGCTCGATCGAGACGGTCAGGAAGGTGTCGGCGGCCGGAGAGGGTTTGCCCGGACCCGGCGCGGTGCTCGCGCCGCCCGCGGACTCCTTGGTCGGTTCGGTCTTCCCGCACCCCGCTGTGACACCGACCGAAAGAAGCAACGTCGACAACACGAACGTCCGACGCGGCAACAACCAGTTCCTCATGAGAATGCTCCTCGCGGGGCCCTCGTGGATACGCCCGAGCGCCCACCGTCCCTCTCCCACTCCTCAATCTCCCTGGAAGCCACCACGCGGCAGAGCGGCTCGCCGGAATTCGACACCGCGACGCAGTGCGCCATACCAGCATCCAGGCGTCGGCACTGTAGCCGTTTTCGCACAGCAGTGTCAACGGGGATTCGAGGTCGCTGTCAAGTTCTCGCGCCGCTTACTCAGGCGCGTTTTCAAGGGAGATGTCGTGGTGCGTCATGTCTCGCAGCAGCAACTCCGTCTCATGTGGTGCTCATGGTGTCATCACGCGTCATGAGGAATGATGGCTTAAGCACTTGCACTGTTATTTTCTTTGACCGTAGTAAGAAAGTAGGCCGTCACAGACTGCGTCGGTTCAGGCACCTGAGGTGCGCCGCTGTCCACGCGCGTCCGGGGCAGGTCTATACAGACGTCCGCGGGCGATTACAAGACCAGAAATTTCCAACTTCGCGCCGGTGGACAGGGGGGCGCGCTCCCAGGGCGAGCGCGGACACCTCCTGGGCGGGCAGAGAGGGAAGGCCGCGTCAGGGGCGGACGCGGGCGGAGCGTCGGGTGCGGTCAGCGTTGTAGTGCGGGCCGCTGTTCGACGCCTGATGGGCTGGTCCTCTCCGCCGTGGCCGTGAGTACCACGTATCAGGAAAGGCTCCCTTCGATGTCATCAATGTTTCGCGCGCAGGCGCGGGCCAGGCGGGCGGCCGCGAGCGCGCCTCATGGGAGCGGGGGAGCGGACGCTGGCACGCGGAGCTCGCCGCCGAAGAGCTCGTCGGCGGTGCAGTTGTCGAGGAACGCGCTCTCCTTACCCAGCTTCAGCTGAGGCTCGGGCGAGCCCTGCACGACCAGCCCGAAGCGGTTGTCCAGGGCGCGAACCCGGGAGAGGCGACCCGTGCTCCGGTCGTACAGGATGCCGGCGCGCGCACAGCCTTCCACCCGCACGTCATCGAGCGCGACGGTGGAGCCGGCGAGCGCGAGGACGCCGTCGGCGACGAGCTCGTCGCGCCGGCTGCTCTGTGCGGCGCGGGGATCACCCGTCACCCCGTCGACGACCGTCTGCGAGATCTCCGCCTCGGAGGCGAACAGCACCACGCCGGCCGTGCGGCTCCCGCGGACGAGGGACGAAGCGATCCGGATCTCGTACCCCGCGGCGGCGACGCCGATGCCCGTGCTGTCGTCGTCGCCGTCATCGTCGTCATCGTCGTCATCGTCGTCTGATTCGCCGCCCGCGGTGCCGTCGATCAGGTTCCCGATGATCTCGACCCTGCTGCCGAGGATCTCCGTGCCGGCGAAGACGCCGACGGAGCGGTTGCCGCTCACGACATTGCCCGCGAGCACCGCGGTGGCGCCCCGGTAGATGACGATCCCCTGCCCCACCGGCGCGCGGCGGTCCGGCGCGACATGCCCCTCGACGAGGTTGCCTGTCACGGTCGCCTCGGACCCGTCATATCCCACGAGCAGGCCGGTGCCCTCGTTGCTGCGAATGGCATTCGACACGAGCGTCACCCGGCCCTCCGCCACGGTCAGCCCGGCGCCGTCCCCCCAGCCGCCCTCGGCGATGGTGCCTTCGATGAGGTTGCCGCCGGCGATCAGCTCGGCGGAAGAGTCGCCGACGTGAACCCCGGTGCCGCGGTTCCGGACGACCGCGCTGTCGTGGAGGCGCATCGCCGCGCCGCGGGCGACGGCGACGCCGAATCCGCCGAGCAACGACCCGGTCGGGGCCGCCACCGTGCCCTGCACCAGGCTCCGCGTCATCGTCGCCGCGCTGCCCTCGCCGATGACGGCGACGCCGATCTCGGTGTTGCCGAGGACCACGCTCGAGTCGATCGCGACGCGCGCTTGCCTCGCCGCATACACGCCGACGCCGTAAGGCGGGTCGGATCTCCCGGGGCTCGTCCCGTCGACGAGGACGCCGGAGAGGGTCGCCGACGCGCTGGCCGCCACGAGGATCCCGGACAGCTGGTTTCCAACGACAGCCGTGCTCTCGATCGACGCCTCGGCGCCGTCCTGCACGACGATCCCCTGGCCGTCCGCCGGGTAGCGCCCCGACGACAAGGTCCCCTCGACGAGGCTGCCCACCACGGACGCCGTGGCGCCCGCCTGGAGCGCCGCCACGCCCGCCGCGCGGTTGCCCGTCACGGCGCTCTCCTTCACGAGGAGCGCGCCGCCGGCTTCCGCAAGGGCGCCGATGCCGGTTCCTGCGCTGCCGTCGCGCGTCCCCTCGATCCAGCTCTGCGCCACCGAGAGGCGGGCGCCGTCGCCCGACTGGACGCCGGCATGCATGGCGTCCTTGATGTGAACGCGCTCGAGCGTCACGGCGCTCGCGCCGGTCGCCACGACGCCAGCGCCGTCTCCGCCGATCTCGATCCCCCGGAGCGTCACCTCCCCTGCGTCGAGCACGGCCACGATCGCCGGAGGACTCACGGCCGAGCTGACCCCGCGGATCTGCACGCGCGAGGCGCACGGGCCGGCGATCTCGAGCGGCTTCGTGATGACGACCGGCTCGTCGTAGGTCCCCGCCGCGAGCGCGATCGTCCCGCCGTCGGCGACGAGCCCCAGCGCCGCCTCGATCGTCGTGACCGGCCTCGCCTCGGATCCGTCGCCGTCCGCGCCGGAGTAGCTCGGATCCACATAGACGTTCCCGGACACGCGCGGGACGCTCCCCCACGGCCCGCGCCCGCAGCCGACGGGGCCGTCGACCGGCACACACCCCGCTTCCGGCGTCGCGAACGTGCCTGTCGGGCACCTCGCCATGGCCGGCCTGCAGAGCCCGTCGTCGCCCGCGAGCTCCGGAGCGCAGCGGGGGATGCCAGCGGGAATACAGCCCTCATCGAACTTCGGGATCGTCCCCGCAGGGCATTTCGCCATCGATGGATGGCAGAGTCCGTCGTCCTCCACGAACAGCTCGGCGCACCCCTGGATGCCCACCGGCATGCACGCCTCCGCGGGGCCGAGGACGTGCCCAGGCGCGCAGCTCGGCGCGCGCGGCGCGACGCCCTCGCATGCGAGCGGGGCGCCGGAGCTCCCCGATGCGTCGCTGCACGCCGCGACGAGCGGCAAGAGGGCCGCGATGCAGGCGGCCAGGCAAGATGAACCCGCGCACGTCGCGCAGAAGCGCATGCAATCCCCTCCTTGGAAAGCGCTGCCTCGCGCGCCGCGGGCTCCCGCTCCTCGGGCGAACAGCTCTCCAGAGCTCCCGCAGCAGCGCGGAGACCGCGCGTAGCCTCCATGAACAGGCGCCCCGAGCGCCCGAGATCGTCGAGGAGCCCGCGCCAGGGTGACGAGGACGCCGCCTGTGCGCCTGTGCGCCTGTGCGGCGCCGCGCGAGCTCCTTTAGCGTAATGAATCCTACAACGGGAGATGCGCTCCTGCCAGGCAAAGGAGCCGTGATCGCGCCGACTTTCCCTTCGCTGCAGCGCCACGGACGGCTGCGCCGCGCCGGGTCTCCCGGGCGTGGGCGCGCGCGAACCTCGCTGACACCGAGGCTCGCGCGCGGCCGAGCGTGTGGGTCAGACGTCTTCTGTCAACCACGTTGAACCGGGCGAACGCGGCGCGGAGACGCCCCGCGAGGGCGGCCGCTCCCGCTGCATCGCCGGCCCGCCGTCCGCGGCTGAAGGCGGCGACCGCGCCGTCGTTCCGGACGACGGGGTGACGCGCGGCGCGGCGCAGAGCGCGGCACACCCGCGCGACGACGGCGAGGTCGCCGCAGGAGGAGCGCCGCGCAGGGCCCTTGTCGGCCGAAGTGGGCTGCGCACGGCGTGACCAGATGGCAGCAAGCGATGAGAACATCCCCGCCGACGAGCGCAGATGTCGAGTCGCTGCAGCCCCTGATTGCAGGGATCCACCAGGTCTTCGGAAATGCGGCTTGCCGAGCGCGATAAAGCCGCAAGTCGGGTCGTCCTCCCCCCGTTTCATGCCGTCCCGCCGCGCGCGGCGCGCGGCGCGCCCTGCGATGGACGTCGACATTTGCCTTTCTCCAGCGCTCGAAAGGCGCCCACATCGGCGCTGCGAGGCGGCGCCGACGCGGCGGCTCCCCGGCGCGATGAAACGGGGCAGAACGCTCACCCGGCGCGGATTCAGACAATGCACTTTCGCCGTCGCCGACGCGGCAGGCTCTGCACACGAAGAGTCAGGCACGCAGCCTGCTCTCCACGCCGTTCAACATGCCGGCGCGGGCCCGAGGGCCGTAGCAGGGCATGGAAGGAGGACGGATGGTTCGCTCAATCGATATGAAGATGGCGCACGCGGCGATGCTCTTTTCTGTGTTGATGACCGGGTGCGCAGTCGACGCGGTGGCTCCGCAAGAGGCCGACTTGGACCAGGCTGACGTCGACGTGGCGTCGAGTGAGCAGGCGTTGGAGGACGAGGAAGCGACGGACGAGGAGACGCGGGGCGGCGGCCTGATCGGCGCGCCCGGGATGCCGGGCAAGACCGATATCGGCCAGGCCCCCATCAAGGGCGGCCTCGGCGGCCCCGGTGGCCCGCTTCAGGGCCCCGGCGACATCGGACAGGGACCCTTCAAGGGCGGCCTCGGCGGCCCCGGTGGCCCGCTTCAGGGCCCCGGCGACATCGGACAGGGACCCTTCAAGGGCGGCCTCGGCGGCCCCGGTGGCCCGCTCCAGGGCCCCGGCGACATCGGACAGGGCCCCATCAAGGGCGGCGGCCCGCTCCAGGGCCCCGGCGGCGTCGGACAGGGCCCCATCAAGGGCGGCCTTGGCGGCGTCGGGCAGGGCCCCGGTGGCCCGCTCCAGGGCCCCGGCGACATCGGACAGGGCCCCATCAAGGGCGGCGGCCCGCTCCAGGGCCCCGGCGGCCCCGTCGGCCAGGTCGGGCAGATGCCCGGCGGCCCCGTCGGGCAGATGGGCGGGATCCCCGGCCTCGGCGGCTCCCCGGGCATGGGCGGCTTCGGGTGGCCGCTCGGCATGGGCGGCTATCCGTACGGCGGCTTCGGCTTCCCCGGCGGCTTCGGCGCGCCGCTCGGCGGCTTCGGCGGCGCTGGGTGCTGCGGCGGAGGTGGTTTCCCTGGATCGCTCTTTCCCTGACGTCGTTCCCTGGGCGCGACGGCCACGCTGCCGCCGCGAGCCGCGGTGAATCGATACGAGGGTCCGCCCGAACCTGCGGGGAGAGTCACACAAGCTCCCCGCGAGGCGGGCGGCCCGTCCGTCGACCTGCCTCTGGAGAGCGGGCGCCCTCCATCGAGCGCGGGGCCCGCGAAACGTTGGACCCCCGCCGCGCGGTCGAGGCAGCATACGGCGATGGAAGACGCCCCCCTCCTAGAGCGCGAACCGGAGACCAACATCTTCGGCGAATCCATGGTGGTGTTTCACACCGCCGCGGACCTCATCGGCCTGGCTCCCCGCATCCGGCTGGAGCTCGAGCAGCCCGACTACGAGCACATCTTCTACATCACCACGCAGCTCCAGGACCGCCTCGTCCCCTTCCGCGGAGAGGCGGCCGCGGCCTACGAGCGGCTCCCTGCGTCGGTGATCCCGAACCGGGCCGCGATCACCCCGCTCTTCAACGGCAAGCTCATCCTCCGCCCCGAGGCGCTCCGGACCGGCTCGATCCACGTGCAGGACGGAACGATCCGCCTCGCCGATCAGGGCCTTTACCGCATCCAGCCCGGCGCGTTCGTGCGCTTCAAGGCCTATCGGGTCCAGCACAACCAGGCGCGAGGGCCTTACAAGGGCGGGCTGCGCTTCCACAAGGCCGTGTCGCTCGACCTGTTCAACGCGCTCGCCGCCGAGATGACCTGGAAGACGGCCATCGCCGATGTCCCGTTCGGCGGCGCCA
This sequence comes from Sorangium sp. So ce1504, assembly GCF_051521635.1. Classification (NCBI taxonomy): domain Bacteria; kingdom Pseudomonadati; phylum Myxococcota; order Polyangiales; family Polyangiaceae; genus Sorangium; species Sorangium sp. So ce1504. Next base: position 6,326,920 of record NZ_CP150365.1, read on the forward strand.
AGGGGGGCATTCGCATGGACCCGCGCGAGCACAGCAAGGAGGAGCTCGAGGCGATCTCGCTCCGGTACATGTACCGGCTGAAGCAGCTCATCGGGCCCAACGTGGACATCCCCGCGCCGGACGTGGGCACGAACGCCGAGGTGATGGCGTGGCTCCTGCGCCAGTACAGCGACGGTGAGCGCGAGCGGGTGAACCACCGCGGCGTCGTCACGGGCAAGGACGTGCGCATCGGCGGCTCCGAGGGGCGCGTCAAGGCGACCGGGCAGGGGCTCGCGTACTGCATCGAGGAGTGGTACGCGCAGCGCGGCGCCACCCTCGCGGGGGCGCGCTTCATCGTGCAGGGCTTCGGCAACGTCGGCTCCGCCGCCGCCGAGATCCTGTGCCGGATGGGCGCGCGGTGCGTGGCCGTGCAGGACGCCGACGGCGCGATCCACGACCCGAACGGCATCGACGTGGGCGCGCTGATGGCGCACGTCAACGAGAACCCGCAGAACCTCCGGCGGTCGGTCGCCGGCTACAGCGACGCCCAGGCGATCGCGCGGGACGATTTCTGGAGCGTGGACGCGGACATCTGCATCCCGGCCGCGCTCGGCGACGCCATCACCGGCGAGGTGGCCGAGCGGCTGAAGGCGAAGCTCGTGGCCGAGGGCGCCAACCGCCCGACCACGACCGAGGGCGACAAGGTGCTCGCGGAGCGCGGCATCAGCGTCATCCCCGACATCATCGGCAACGCGGGGGGCGTGACCGTCTCCTATTACGAGTGGATCCAGAACAAGCGCATGGAGCACTGGACCGAGGGCGAGGTGAACGCGCGGCTGGAGCGCGCCATCAAGAGCAACTACCGCCTGATCTGCGACATCGCGGAGGACCGGCCGCGCCGCTCGGAAGATCACGACTCGACCGGGCTCGTCCTGGGCAAGCGCCTGCCGATGCGGCTCGCCGCGATGGTGCTCGCGCTCAAGCGGATCGAGGCGCACTACATGCTGGAAGGGTTCTCTCAGTGATCTCGGCAAAACGACGAGAGCGGCGCCGGAGTCCGGCCATCCCGCTGGCCGGGCTCCGGGCGAGCGGCGGGCGGACCTAGCGAGCGACGCCGTACCCGAGCTTCTTGATGCCGTAGACCTTGATCTTGTGCTGGAGCGTCCGCAGCGGCAGCTCGAGGCGACGCGCCGCCTCCGTCTGGTTCCAGTCGGACGCGCGCAGCGCCTCGAGCAGGAGCTCGGCCTCGATCTGCTCCAGGCGCGTCTTGAGGCCGACCGCGGGGGCCGCCGCCTGCCCCGGATCGGACGCGCGCGGGGGGAGCGGCTCGGACGGGCGCGAGGGAAGCGGATCGGACGCGCGCTGGGAGAGGGCCGGCGCGACGCCGGGCTCGGACGAGCGCGAGACGTCCACGGCGCGAGAGGGCGTGGGCGGCGAGCTGGGAGAGGTCACCGCCAGGCGGATGCGCTCCGGGAGATCGCGCGCCATGATCGCGTCGCCCTCCGCGATCACCACCGCCCGCTCGATCGCGTTCCGGAGCTCGCGCACGTTGCCGGGCCACGAGTAGCACTTCAGGAGCGCCAGCGCCTCGGGCGCGAGCGACTGGACCCTGCTGATGTTCGCCGAGTTCGCCTGCGCCAGGAAGCCCGCCGCGAGCGTCGCGATGTCGTCGCGGCGCGCGCGGAGCGGCGGGATGTTCAGCGTCATCGCGTTCAGCCGGTAGAGCAGATCGAGCCGGAACGTGCCCGCGTCGCACATGGCGTCGAGGTCGCGGTGCGTCGCCGCGATCACGCGGACGTCGACCTCCAGCTCCTTGGTCGCGCCGACGCGCGTCACCCGCTTGGTCTCGAGCACGCGCAGGAGCGCCGCCTGCGCTGCCGCGGGCAGCTCGCCGATCTCGTCGAGCAGGACCGTGCCGCCGGCGGCCGCCTCGAAGACGCCCTTGTGCTGCTGGCTCGCCCCGGTGAAGGCGCCGCGCTCGTGGCCGAAGAGGGTGCTCTCGACGAGCAGCGCCGGGATCGCGCCGCAATTCACGCAGATGAGCGGCTCGCCGCGGCGCGGGCTGCCGTCGTGGATGAACCTCGCGAGCACCTCCTTGCCCGTCCCGGTCTCGCCGCGCAGGAGCACGGGGATCGAGGAGCGCGCGGCCCGCAGCGCCACCTCGACGAGCGATCGCATGAGCGGGCTCTTGGTCGCGAGGAGGTGGCCGTCGGCCTCCCACTGGCTCTCCGGCGGCGCGCCCGGCGGGCCCGCCTCGTCGGGCGGCCGGGTGCTGTCGACCTTCGGCGTGACGTAGACCAGCGCGCCCTCCGGGGGCGCGAGGCGCACGGGCTCGGCGGGGGTGGCGCTCCGCGACGCCTCGTGGCTGACCTCGATGAGCTTGTCGATGGACGTCGCGGCGTCGGGGGACACGGCGACCCCCGCGACCAGCACGGGCTCGCCCTCGCGGCGCGCGACGATCGCCTTCGCGAGCTCCTCGGCGAGCTCGGGGGTGACCTCGGGGAGCAGGATCTCGAGGGTGTCGGCGCTGTAGAACGCGACGCGATCGACGGGCCTCAGCGCCTCGCGCACGCGGAGCCCCCAGTGACGGAGGTGGCTCGCCTGCGCGCCGAGCGAGCGGACCACGACGAGCGCGAAACTGCGGCCGAAGAACCTGGACCGCACGATCTCGGCCTGGAGCGCGAAGCGGAGCGCGTCGGAGCCCTCCAGGCCGAACGGGGGCATCTCGCCCCCGGAGAGCACATGGACCGACGCGACGATGCCGCCGAGCAGCACCTCGTCCCCGGCCTTGACCACGCCGCTCTCGACCCGTTGCCCTGAAATGCGCGTCCCGTTGCGCGAGCCGAGGTCCTCCACCACGACCTCGCCGCCCACGAGCGTGAAGCGCGCGTGCCGCCGCGAGATGCTCCTGTCCCGGATCACCACGTCGGCCGGGGCCTCCCTGCCGACGACGACGCCGACGCCGGGGCTCATCGGGGCCATCTCGACGCCGTCATGATGATAGACGAGCAGGAGCACACGCCGCTTCTCCGAGCGCGCGCCCTGGAGGAGCTCCCCTGTCTTGATGGACAGCGGCGCGGTCGTCGCCATGGGGCCGGTCCTGTAACCGCTCACACTGCCCAACTACGCCTCATTCCTCCCAACGGCAACCGGGAAGCGGCGGCGCCCCCGGTCTTCGACGAAAGCGCGCGCGGGGCGTCCGCATGGTAAGAAGGTTGGATGCTGCGTCTCAACGCCGAATGGACACAGGTGCTCCGCCGGTACAAGGAAGACCACCAGGATCCACGCAACCAGGCGTGTCACCAGGTCGGCATACCGCTCATCGTCGCGAGCTTCCCCGTGGGCGCGACGCTCATCGGCCTCCCGCTCGCGGCCGCGATGTTCGCGACCGGCTGGGGCTTCCAGCTCGCGGGCCACTGCTTCGAGGGGAAGAAGCCGTCGTTCGTGGACGACAAGCGGAGCTTGATCATCGGCGTGCTCTGGTGTCTCGAGAAGTACGGCCTGCGCGTCTTCGAGGAGACGCCCGCCCCCTGACGCTCCTCGCCGGGCGCTTCCCGGGCGCCGTCCACGTGCACGGCTGTGACGCGGACAGATCGGCTTCCTGCACCAGAAAACCTGGAACATGGTTTTCTCTGCCACTGTGCTGCATTGCGCAAAGCTTTCTTGACGTGATGCACGCACGGTCGTACCTGTGACGCGGGCGGGGGCGACGACTCTTCCTGTTTGGGGTTCTCGGTAGGCACCGCGCCCGCCGGCGCATCGACGTCCGTCCGCCCGTGCCTCTGTCCCGACGAGCTCCCGGAGCGTCGGGACCGGCTCGCCGCAGGCGATGAGATGGACGAGGACGAGGAGACGGGGGATGGGGAGTGCGGGGAGCATGAGGGGGAAAGTCGCCGTGATCACCGGGGGCACCTCGGGGATCGGGCTCGCGACGGCATCCGCGCTGGCGCGGCAGGGCGCCCGGGTGACCGTGCTCTGTCGCCGGACCGGCTCCGACGGCGCGAGGAAGCTCGCCGCGCTGAAGGTGCTCGGCGAGGTCAACCTCGTCGAGTGTGACCTCGGCCGGCTCGCGTCCGTGCGCGCGGCGGCCCGCCAGGTGGCCGACCGGTGCGGGGTCGTTCACCTGCTCGTGAACAACGCGGGCGTGTTCCTGCGCGAACGCGCGGAGTCGGCCGACGGCCTCGAGATGACGTTCCAGGTGAACTACCTGTCGCATTTCCTGCTGTCGAACCTGCTGCTCGACCGGCTCAAGGCCGCGCGCGACGCGCGCGTGGTCAACATGGTCGCGCCGGTGGACAGCATCCGGCTCGACTTCGATGATCTCATGTCGAAGCGCTCTTATTCGTTCCTCTCCGCCTCCGCGCGGTCGAAGCTCGCGCTCGTGCTCGCGGCGCGCCGCCTCGCGGAGAGGCTCTCGGGCACAGGAGCCCAGGTGCTCTGCTACTACCCTGGCCTCGTGCGCTCAGGGCTGTTCGAGGGGACCTCGCGCGTCCTCAAGGCGCTGATCGACGTCGTGGGCGCGACACCGGCGCAGGCGGCCGCGAACCTCCTCGCGATCCTGGCCGACACGGCGCCCACCGGGAGCCCAGCCTTCTTCGAGCGGACCAGGGCGAGGCCTCTCAAGGGAATGGCGACCGACGCAGAGGCGGCCTCGCGGCTCTGGGAGATGAGCTCGAGGCTCGTCGGCTTCACCTGAACGGAAGGGCCCCCCGGCTCACCGGAACCCCCGCTTCTTGAGCTCCGCGGCGAGCGACGACTGCACGCGCTCGACCTCCCGGCCGATGGCCCGCACCGCCTCCGTCGCGCTCTCGAGCGTCCCCGCGCGCGCCTCCCGATCGAGCCGCGCGCAGAGCTCCTTCAGGCTGGAGGCCGCGAGCGCGTCGGCGCTCTCGTAGAGCGCCCAGGCGAGCCGCTCGAGCTCCCCGAGCGCGCCCTGCGCCGCCGCCTCGCGCATCGAGGCCACCCGGGTCGGGGCCTCCGTGAGGAAGAGCTCGATCACCTCGGTGACGACGTCGGGCTCGACGGCGCGCAGCCCGCCCCGCGGCCGCGAGGAGGCGGGCTGGCCGCGCTTCGACGTCGGCGGGGGCGAGGGCGTGACCAGGGTCGGCGGAGCGAGCTCCACGCTCGGCGGCGCGCCGTCGGGGTGGGCGGCCTCGTACGCGCCGGATCGCGACGCCGCGCCGGGAGGCCGCCGCCCGCGGTCGGCCTCGTCCTGCCTCGGCGGCTTCGATGAGGCCGTCGCTCGCGGCGACCTCGGCGGGTGCGCGCGCGCCCCGGCGGACACGTGCTCCGGCGGCAGCCCTGCGAGCAGCCGCAGGCTCGAGTGCAGCTGCGCGCGCCGGATCGGCTTGATGAGCACGGAGGCGACCTCGGCGCGGCTGGGCGCCTCCCTGCCGGCGTAGGTCATGAGGCCGACGCGAACGGGCGCGATCGCGGGGTCCGCCTTGATGCGCTGGAGCAGCATCAGGCCGTCGAGATCGGCCAGCTCGAGGTCGATCAGCACCATGTCGTAAGCGGCGCCGGCGTCCGCCGCCTCGCGCAGCGCGGCCAGGGCGGCGGCGCCGCTGCCCGAGGTGCGGCAAGCGAGCCCGAGCTCCTCGCTCAGCTTTCGCACCACCTGACGCACCGAGCCGCTGTCGTCGACCACGAGCACCCGCTTCCCGGGCAGGTCGATGCGCGGGATGAGCGCGCGCTCCGCGCCGCGCGCGCGCCGCTCGAACGGCAGCGCGAACGAGATCCCATGCCGGCGCGCGTCGATGTCCGCGGGCTCGCAGAGATCGCCGCCCATCGCGACGACCAGGCGCTTCGCGACGGCCATGCCGGACGCAGGCCGCGCTCCCCCGCCCGGCGCGCCCGCTGCCCCCGGCGCCTCCGCGCCGTCCGCGCGCCCTGCGCCGCCCGCGAGGCGCACATCGAAGCGCACCCGCGCGCGCGATCGCTCGGGCGCACCGTCGAGCCTGCCTTTCGCCTCGTCATTGCGGGCCGCGTCGAGCGCGGCGCGCACCAGCACCTCGCCTCGGGGCGCCGCGCCGATCGCGGTCGCCACGACGTTCAGCAGGATCTGCCGCAGCCGCGCGGCGTCGCCGCGCACCGCCGCCGGCACGTCCGGCTCGACGTCGAGCACGAGCTCGGTCCCCTCGTCATGCGCGCGATCGCCGAGCAACTCTGCCGCGTCCTCGATCGCCCGCCGCAGATCGAAGTCGGCGTGATCGACGTGCGGCCCGCTGCCGTCCGGCTGGCCGAGCGAGATGAGATCGTCGACCATCGAGAGCACCGCGTCGCCGCTGCTCCGGATGCGCCGCGCCCAGGCGCGCTGCTCCGGGTCGAGCTCGCTGTCGAGCAAGAGGCTGCTGAATCCGACGATCCCGCTGAGCAACGTCCGGATCTCGTGCCGCATCTGCGTGACGGCGCTCGCCTCACCCTCCTCATGGGCGATCGCCCATGGCCGCGCGGCCGGCCCCTGCGGCGCGAGCGCGCGCTCCGCGGACTCGCTGCTCCTCGTGCCGGGGCTGCTCTCTGGACCGCTCCGGCGCTGCTCTTTGCCTGCCATCGACGCCCCGCCACGCCGTGGTCGCCCGCCCCACGCGGACCCCACGACGCCGGAGCTTCGAGTGTACTGCTTACAATGCCCCGGAGAGAAGCTCGCCGTGCGCGCCGCGACGACCGCTCCGCGCCGTGCGCGCGCCAAGCACGCGCGATTTACACGCCATTTACGCGTCTTTTACGCCGCTTTTACGCCGCTTTTACGCCGCTTTTACGCGCCATTCACGCAATGTCAGCGTCCGTCAGCTCCCGCGCCCCGCGCCGCGGCGGGGGTGCTCGGCGGCGTCTCCCACGGTTCGCGAGGCGCATGGGGGAAACGCGCGTCCCCGAGCGCCGTCACGACGACGCGCTCGCGATCGACCGCCGCTTCCGCCGAGAGCACGCTGACGGCCGACGGGTCCTCGGACGACGCGAGCGCGCGCCGGCTGTGCCCGAACAGGCGCAGGAGCAGCTCCGGCGGGGCGAAGTCGACGTCGCTCTCGTGGACGAAGAGCCGCCCGAGGTGCTCGGCGTAGGCGCTGGCGAGCACCTGGAAAGGGATCTTGTCGAAGGCGAGCGCGCGCCGGCGGCTCGCTGCCGCCGACCCGATCAGCGCCGCGAAGAGGGTCGTGTAGATGGCGCGGAGCCTGATCCGCATCGAGGCCGGGCTGCGCTTCAGGGCCTCGCGCAGGAAGTGGACGTTGAGCGGGACGTGGAACGACTCGTCGCGCGTCAGGATCGTCAGCATCTGGCGCACCGCCGGGTACCGGGCTTCCCGCAGCGCGAGGCGATAGGTCGTCGAGCCGATGGTCTCGAACATGAGGTTCGTGAGCACGATCGTCTCCACCCGCTTCGCGCGGCCGTACAGGCGATAGAAGGTGCCGGTGACGCGGCCCATGGGCCGGACCTCGCCGCCGATGTGCGCGAGGAACTTCGTGAGCAGCTCGCGGTGCCACCCCTCCTCGTCGCCGTAGAGCCGCAGGCACTCGCCGAGCTCGGGGTCCCAGCCGCTCACCTCGTCGGCCAGCGCATGCGCCTGCATGAGGCCGGACTCCTCCGCGCGGAACGCGGCGTTGAAGAAGGCGATCGCGGCCTGGCGCTCTCCCTCGCTCTCCCACGGGATCGGCCGGGAGAGGTCGAGCTCTTCGTCGTACATCCGCTCCGCGCGGCGGCGCAGCATGCTGAGCCACCACGAGGTGGCGCGCTGGACGGGGGGCTTGCGGGAGATCGGCTGGGACGCTGCAAAAAGCATCGGGCAAGGACCCCGTCGGTGACGGATGAGGAGCCGCCTCCTCGATCGCGCACGACGGGACGGGACGGGCGGCACCATAGCGCAGTTGTTCGGCGCGGCGCACCCGGGAGCGCCGCGCGCCCGAGCGCGCGTCGAGGGCGGAAGGCTGCTCGGGGGCGACGGATCCCTGCGCGCTCGCCTGCGCGCTCGATCGACGGGCCGACGGGGGGCGACGGGGGACGACGGGCGGACGACCCGGGGGGCATCGTTCGTCGCCGTGGCGCGCTTTGTACGCCCCTCCGGGTGGGATACCATAGTCGACCCACTGTGTTCTTCGAGCAGCTCGAGCTCCCCCTCGGAGGGCTCTATCCCCAGACCGAGCCCACCCGCATCCCACGGACCCGGCGCGTCTTCGTCAACCGCAACCTCAAGCTGGCGGGGATCGACTGGGTCGGCTTCGACATGGACTACACCCTGGCGATCTACAACCAGACCGAGATGGACAACCTCTCGATCCAGGGGACCGTCACGAAGCTCGCCGCGCGAGGCTACCCCGAGGAGCTCCTGCGGCGCCTCCGCTATCCGATCCACTTCCCGATCCGCGGCTTGCTGATCGACAAGCGCTTCGGCCACGTGCTCAAGATGGACCGGTTCAAGGTGGTCCAGCGCGGGTACCACGGCCTCCGGGAGCTCACGAAGGACGAGCTCCGGTCGCTCTACCAGCACCGCAAGATCCGGCCGAACACCGCCCGCTACCACTGGATCGACACGCTCTACGCGCTGAGCGAGGCCACGCTCTACGCCGGCATCGTCGACGCCCTCGAGGAGCGCGGCGTCGCGCTCGACTACGCGCGGCTGTTCACCGACATCCGCGAGTGCATCGACGAGGCGCACCGGGACGGCACCATCCTCGACGTCGTCCTGTCCGACCTGCCGCGCTTCGTCGAGCGCGACCCGAACCTGGCGCAGACGCTCCACAAGTTCCGCTCGGCGGGCAAGAAGCTCTTCTTGCTCACGAACTCGCGCTGGCCGTTCACCGAGAAGATGATGACGTACCTGCTCGGGGACGCGATGCCGGAGTACCCGAGCTTCCGGCACTACTTCGACGTCATCGTCGTCGCCGCGCAGAAGCCGGCGTTCTTCCAGGAGCGCCGCCCGCTCCTCATCCGCGACGGCGCCGAGCCCCGCCCCGCCACGGCCCCGCTCGAGCGCGGCGCCATCTACGAGGGCGGCAACCTCAACGACTTCGAGAAGTTCCTGAACATCTCCGGCGACCGGGTCCTCTACGTCGGCGATCACATCTACGGCGACATCCTCCGCTCCAAGAAGGAGAGCGCGTGGCGCACGGCGATGATCATCCAGGAGATGGAGGCGGAGGTCGCCGCCCACGAGTCGTGCCGCCGCGAGCACATGGAGAGCGCCCTGCTCGAGGGGCGCCGCGAGGAGCTCGAGGACCAGCTGCGCTTCTACCAGCAGCGCTACAAGGACCTCACCCGCAAGATCGAAGAGGAGCAGCAGAAGAAGAACGGCGCGACCAACGGGGGCGGAGCGCCGCTGCTCGCGGAGGCGAACGGCGAGCACGTCCAGATCGACTACGCGACGTCGTTCTACGAGGCCGAGCGGGGCCGCACCAAGCGCGCGGTCGAGCGCATCCGCGGCCAGCTCCGGGCCGTCGACGCGGAGGTCGGCAAGCTGGAGCGCGAGATCGCCCGCCGCTTCCACCCCTACTGGGGCTCGCTGCTCAAGGAGGCGAACGAGACGTCCAGCTTCGGCGATCAGGTCGAGGAGTACGCCTGCATCTACACGTCCCGCGTCTCGAACCTGCTCGCCTACTCGCCGCTGCAGTACTTCCGGAGCCCGCGCGACCTGATGCCGCACGAGCTCTGATCGCCGAGGCCTCCGCGCCGGTGCGCGGGCGCCGCATGAGGAGATCGCCATGAGCATCGCCCGCCCCCGCCCGCTGTTCGTCGCGCTCGTCGCCCCCGCCCTCTTCGTCGCCGGCTCCGCCGGCTGCGGCAAGCGGGCCTGCTTTCACTGGACCGCGCTCGAAGGGGCGTGCCCGTCGAGCGACGAGGCGCGCGTGTTCTTCGAGAACCCAGGCTGCGTGAGCGCCATCGAGTCCATCGACAGCGAGGCGGATTTCGACGGCGAGCTCTGCTGCTACGACGTCACCACGGTCGACACCGGCGACGAGGAGTGCACGACGGTGCAGGGGCCGATGTCCGGCAGCGCCGGCGGCGGACGCCCCCCCATCCCCAAGTAGCCTGGAGGCGCAGCGCGCGGCCTGCGTGCGCGCCTGCGCCGCGTCACTTGCAGCAGCGGAAGCCGGTCGAGTAGTCGTGGTACCCGCGCGAGTGCGCGGTGGTCTTGTACTCGCAGCCGTCGCCGTGCTTGGCGCTGTCGAGGTAGTAGCCGCCGCGGAAGGTCCCGCGCGGCGCGCTCGTCCACTCGTGCAGGTTGCCCACCATGTCGTGGACGCCGAAGCTGCTCTTGCAGCGGCGGAACGCGCCCGAGGACGCCAGCGTGCCCGGGAGCTGGTTCAGGCGGGCGTCGTTCATGTTGGCCCACGTGAACGCCGACTGCGGGGCCTCGCCCCCCTGGCCGAAGTAGCGGTTGAACGACGAGACGCCGCTGTCGTTACAGGCGCCGCGCTCCCGCTCGCGTCCGTAAGGGAACACCGTGGCGCGCTTGCCCCTGCACGCGGTGACCCACTCGTCGTCCGTGCAGAGCCGCTTGCCGGCGTTGTGGCAGGCCGCCTCGGCCTGATCCCGGCTGATGTACGCCTGCGGCTTCACGCCGCGCCGGTTCACCGCCTTCACCTTCAGCTTGCCGACCGGCTCGAACGGCGAGTGCCGGCGCTTTCCTCCGCCGGAGAGCAGCTCGACGGTGCTCGCCTCGAAGCGGTCGATGCAGAACGTCCCACGCACCGAGGCCATTCCCGCGGGGCACGCGGCGCGCGCGGCGGCGGCCGTCCGGGGGCTCGGTAGCCCGAGGACCGCGAGGCCGAGCGCCGCGACGCCCGCGGCGAAGGCCGGCGAGCGCGCGAACGACAGGACGGGCCGGCGCGCGAGGGGGTGAGGCGGGAGAGGCGGTCGCATCACGGAGAGGCCCAGGCCCGGGGCGAGCTCCTGGCCATAGCCGATCCCCGGCGCGGCGGGCAAATCGCCGCAGCTGGCGGAGGCGGGCCCGGACGCGCGCGCTGCTGGCGCTGGACGAGCGGGCGATTTCGGTCACGCTGGCGCTCCCATGACAGCCACCGCCCCGCCCGCCGCCGGCGCCACGGCCGCGGGCTCGCGCGGCGACCTCCCCGCGCCCGCGGGCTCGCCCGGCGATCTTCCCACGGCCCTGCTCCGGAGCTCCCCCGCCGACTTCATCGTCGAGGAGCTCCCCGCCTACGCGCCGAGCGGCCGCGGCGAGCACGTGTTCGTGACCTTCCGCAAGACGGGGCGCACCACGCTCGACGCGGTCCGGGCCATCGCGCTCGCGCTCGGGGCCGACCCGGGCAGCGCCGGCTTCGCCGGCATGAAGGACCGGCACGCGATCACCACGCAGACCGCATCGTTCCAGCTCCCCCTCGCGCAGGATCCGGCGCCCCTGCTCGAGAAGGCCGAGCTGCCCGGGATCGAGGTCCTCGCGGTCGCCCGGCACGACAACAAGCTCAAGCCGGGGCACCTCCTCGGCAACCGGTTCCGGATCGCGCTCCGGGGCATCGCTCTCGCGGCGCTCCCGCTCGCCGAGCGCCGCCTCGCCGAGATCGGCCGCGCCGGCGTGCCGAACGCGTTCGGGCCCCAGCGGTTCGGAAGGAACGGCGACAACCCCGAGCGCGCGCTCGCGTGGATCGCGGGCCGGGAGCGCGGGCCCCGCGACAAGCGCGAGCAGCGGCTGCTCTTCTCGGCGCTCCAGTCGCTCTGGTTCAACGAGGTGCTCGCGCGCCGCGAGGCGGACGGCACCTGGAGCGCCGTGCTCCCCGGCGATCTCGCCAAGAAGCGCGACAGCGGCGGGCTGTTCCTCGTGCCGCTCGAGGGCCCGGAGCTCGCGGACGCCGAGGCGCGCGCCGCCGCGCTCGCGATCTCGGCGACGGGCCCGATGTTCGGCCGGAAGATGCGCTGGCCCGAGGGCGCCCCGGGCGCGCTGGAGCGCGAGGTGCTCGCGGCGGCGATCGGCGATCCTCGCAGGCTCGACGCGTTCGCCCACGCCGGAGAAGGCACGCGGCGCCCGCTGCGCCTGGAGGTGGACGGCCTCGAGGTATCCACCTTGGAGGCGGCCGCCGGGGAGGCGGCGGTGAGCGCCACGACGCCAGGAGCAGCGGACGATCCGGATGTACGGCACGGAATCGTCGTCTCGTTTGTGCTACCGAAGGGCGGCTACGCGACGACCGTCCTTGGGCGAGTCTTCCGGCTCGTCGACGCCTCCGCCCCCCGGCCCTCCATCGGCAGGCCGGGGGCGGGCAGCGCCCCTCCTCCGGAGGAGGACGAAGTCGAGGAAGGGCAGCCCGCCGTCGACCCGTAGAGGATCTTCGAAGCGCGGCTCCCCCCCACCCCCCCATCGGAAAGGCACCAAGGAACAAGATGAACCTCGTCGAGTGGCTGCAGCGCATCATGGTCGGATTCGGGGCCGCCTGGGTCATGTGGTTGATGATCGCCCTCAGCGTCGTCTCGGTCGCCATCATCCTGGAGCGCGCCTGGTTCTTCTGGTCGCTCCGCGACGATCTCACCGTCCTCGCGCGGGATCTCAGGACGTCCCTCGACGACTCGATCGAGGCGGCGCGGCGGCGGATGGACGCCTCGCCCTCGGCCGAGGCGGCGGTCGTCGCGGCCGGCCTCGCGGTGGCGCACCAGGGGCCCGAGGCGGCCGAGGAGGCCATGGCCGGCGCCGCGGCGCTCCAGCGCATGAAGCTCGAGCGGCGCCTCGCCTACCTGGGCACGCTCGGCAACAACGCGCCGTTCATCGGGCTGTTCGGCACCGTCATCGGCGTCGTCGGCGCCTTCGACGCGCTCGGCCAGGCGGCGAAGACGCCGGTGGCGCAGGCCACGTCGCAGGCCATGGCGCCGCAGGCGGTCATGTCGAGCATCGCCGAGGCGCTCGTCGCGACCGCGGTCGGCCTCGCGGTCGCCATCCCGGCGGTCGCCGCGAACAACTTCTTCCAGCGCATGATCAAGTCGACGCTCGCCAACACCGAGGCGCTGACGCGCGTCCTGCTCGCGCACCTCAAGATCGATCCGGCGTTCGCCGGGGCCGCGCCCGCCGCCGCCGTCGAGCAGCCGCGCGGCAAGGCCGCGAGGGCGTCGCGGCAGGACGAGCACAAGAAGGGCGGCGCGGGCGAGGAGGAGCGCTGATGGCCGCCACGAGCCGCAACGACGATGACGAGATGATCAGCGGCATCAACGTCACGCCGCTCGTCGACATCACCCTCGTCCTCCTCATCATCTTCATGGTGACGGCGAAGATCATCGTCTCGCAGTCGCTCCCCCTCGACCTGCCGAAGGCGGCGCAGGGGCAGGAGGTGCAGCTCATCTTCGGGCTCGAGCTGCACGCGAACGGCGACACGCTCGCCGACGGCAAGAGGCTCGCGAACGAGGACGCCATCCTGCCGATCGCGCGCGAGGCCCAGGCGAAGAACCCGGAGCTCCGCGCCGTGATCCGCGCCGACACGACGGTCCCGCACGGCCGGGTGATCCGCGCGCTCGATCTGCTGAAGCAGGCCGGCGTCTCCAAGATCGCGTTCGGCGTGACGCCGATCGCGCCCGAGGCCGGCGCGGCCCCGGGTACGGCGCCGGGCTCCCCCGCCGCGCCTCCCCCGGCAGCCCCCGCGCCCGCAACCCCGAGCCCCGCGCCGTGAGCGCGCCGAGCGAGACCTTATGAGCCAGGTCACGAGCGATCGCGCGGGGGCGGTCCACGACGGGCGCCGCCGGGGCAAGCGCAGCGGCGCTGAGCCCGGGGGCGCCCTCGATCCCTCGACCCCCCTCGCCTCGCCGGCGCCTGCCCGCGCCGGCGATCGTCGGCGCGGCGCGGATCCGCTCGCCGCGGTGCTCGCCCTCGGCGACCGCGCGTCGCGCGTGGGCGCCTTCCTCGGGGTCACGCTGGCGGTCACGAGCCACGGCGCGGCCTCGGCCCGGGCCATCGTCTCGGGGTCGCTGCGCGACATGCGGCACGTGGTCGAGGAGATGCGCACCGGCATCCACGACTACCTCTGGGCGATCTACGAGGTCGACATCCCGCCGCCGAAGGTCGAGGCGCCCAAGCCGCCGGAGCCCGAGCCGCCGCCGCCGGCGCCTGAGCCCGAGCCCGTCCCCAAGGTCGCGCCGCCTCCCCAGGCGAACACCCCGCCGCCCAAGGACGACCCGTACGAGCCGCCCCCGGCCGCCGCCGAGGCCTCGAAGGTCCTGACGAAAGAGCCGGATCCGGACGAGGTCCTCGACATGACCGATCAGGGGATCGCGAGCGGCGAGGGGCAGGGCGTCGGCTACGGCCAGGTGGCCGGCGCGGGCACGGCGAAGACCCCCACGTTCAACCCGAACGCGAAGGTCGGAGGCGTCGTCGGCGGCAAGGGCACGGGCGACCCGGTCCCGCCCCCGCCCCCCGCCGGGCCGGACCGCTCCGCGCCGCCCGGGCTGATCGGCAGCAGCAACTGGAACTGTCCTTTCCCTCCGGAGGCCGACGTCGACCAGATCGACCAGGCGAAGGTCGTCCTCATGGTCACGGTGCGCCCCGACGGCAGCCCGCTCTCGGTCAAGGTCGTCAGTGATCCTGGACACGGCTTCGGTCGTTCCGCGCGCATGTGCGCGCTCGGCCGTCGCTACAACCCCGGCAAAGATCGCTCGGGCGCTTCGATCGCCGCCACGACGCCGCCCATCACGGTGACGTTCACGCGCTAGCCGCTCGCCGCGAGCTCCCTTTAAATTCGCTCCGCGCCCTTCGCCTCGGTTATCCTCGTCGACGGCTTGTGATCGTCCCCGAACGGATCGAGCAGCTCTCGAAGGTCCCCCTCTTCAAGGGCCTCACCCCGGCCGCGCTGGAGCTCATCTCGCGCGTCGCGAGCGAAGAGACGCACGCCCTCGGCACCAAGATCTTTCAGCACGGGGATCCCGGCGACAAGCTCTACATCCTGCTCGAGGGCAAGGTCCGGATCAGCCGAGAGATCGCCGGGATCGGCGAGGAGGCGCTCGCGGTGCTCGGCCCGGGCGCCGTGTTCGGCGAGATGGCGCTGCTCGACGAGGCCCCCCGCTCCGCCGACGCGCGCGTCCACGAGCGCTGCCGGTTGCTCACCGTGTCGAAGGACGCGTTCGAGGACCTGCTCTTCCTGCACAAGGAGCTCGCGTACGAGGTCCTCTGGAACGTCGTCCGGATGCTCGTCCAGCGGCTCCGCGAGACGAACAACAAGCTCACGTTCCTCTCCGTCTCAGGCAAATTCGAGTAGAGTGCCGGCCAGATCGCCCGGCGACCGTGGGAGCGCGCCAGCGCGGCGCGGCCTGCCGCACGGGGGGCGGCCGTTCGGCTCGAACTCAACGTTCCTTGGAGGACTATGGCAGCCAGAATGAAGCACGCAGCGCTCGCCCTCGCGCTCTGGATGGGCGCCTTCGCAGGAGCCTGTGGCTCCAGCACGCCGCCGCCCGAGACGGCGGCCGACAAGAACGACTTCGACGGCGAGTCGAGCCCGGACGAGGGCAAGGCGACCGCCGACGCCGAGGGCGCGAAGCCGGCGAAGCCGGAGAAGGCCGCGGAGGCGCACGAGCACGAGGAGGAGCACGAGGCTCCCGCCAAGTCGACGCCGATCCAGGCGACCAAGTTCGAGGCGGATCTGAAGAAGATCGGGATCAACCTCAAGAAGATCCCCGAGCTCGAGAAGCTCCCGGCGGGGCAGAAGAAGAAGGTGATGCCGCTGCTCCAGAAGGCGCTCGGCTACGACACCTGCGAGGGCTGCCACGTCGAGGGCGACTTCAAGAAAGAGACGCGGGACATGAAGATCGCCCGCGAGATGTGGCGCAACTTCGTGGTGCCGCTCCGCAGCGAGAGCGGCGGAACCCTCTTCTGCGACAGCTGCCACGCCGGGGACGAGCACGTCCTGAACCGCAAGGACAAGAAGGCCCTGCAGGCGTTCATGGAGGAGGAGTACGAACACAAGCTTTCTCGGGCGAACAAGGAGGACATGGAGTGCGGCACGTGTCACGGCGACGCCATGGAGACCAAGATCATCGAGAAACTCTGGAACATCCCGAAATGACGGGAGCCGCCTGGACGACGCGCGAGGCGCCGGTCCAGCAGCGGGGCACGACGGAATCCGGCGAAGCCTCATCGCCGTGCCCGTCGGACGTTCGTTAGCCGCCTTACTTTTCAGCAGGAACGGCCTCGAGGCCTGCCTGCGCTCCGATCTCGCACCAGCGTCCACTTCCATCCTGCGCCGGCGCTCGGCCGCCTCATCATCGACGACAGATCGCCATGACGGTGGGTCATGCACCGTTTTCGTACTAGATAGGCGGCATGTGCGGTGTGTTCGGAATCTTTGGCCACCCCGAGGCGGCCAACATGGCCTACCTCGGGTTGCACGCGCTCCAGCATCGAGGGCAGGAATCCGCGGGTATCGTCAGCAGCGACGGGGAGCGCCTCTTCGGTCACCGCGCCATGGGGCGGGTGCAGTCCGGCTTCTCTCCGACCGATCTCGCGACGCTGCCCGGCGATCGCGCCATCGGCCACGTCCGCTACTCCACCGCGGGCGGCTCGCACCTCAAGAACGCGCAGCCGCTCGGGGTCGACTACGCGCGCGGCTCGCTGGCGGTCGCGCACAACGGCAACCTCACGAACCATGAGGCCCTGCGCGATCGGCTCGAGGCGCGCGGCTCGATCTACCAGACCGCGAGCGACACCGAGTCGATCGTCCACCTCATCGCGATGAGCAGGAAGGAAGAGCTGCGCGACCGCATCGCGGAGGCGCTCACGCAGGTGGAGGGCGCGTACTCGCTGCTCTTCCTGACCGAGCGCGAGCTCATCGCCGTGCGCGACCCGCGCGCGATCCGACCGCTCTGCCTGGGCGAGATGGCGAGCAGCAGCGGCGTCGCCCACGTGGTCGCGAGCGAGTCGACGGCGTTCGACCTCATCGGCGCGCGCAAGGTGCGCGACATCGCGCCGGGCGAGATGCTGATCATCAGCGCCGACGGCGTGCGCTCCGAGTTCCCCTTCGCGCAGGAGCAGCGCAAGCTCTGCATCTTCGAGCACGTCTACTTCGCCCGGCCCGACTCGACCATCCAGGGCGTGAGCGTCTACGAGGTCCGCAAGGCGTTCGGCCGGCGCCTCGCCGCCGAGCAGCCGGTCGAGCCCGGCGACGATCTCGTCGTGATCCCCGTGCCCGACTCGGGCGTGCCGGCGGCGATCGGCTTCGCCGACCGCGCGCGAGCCCCCTTCGAGATGGGGCTCATCCGCAGCCACTACGTCGGCCGCACGTTCATCGAGCCGCAGCAGTCGATCCGGCACTTCGGCGTCCGGCTCAAGCTCAACCCGAACCGGGCGGTGATCGAGGGCAAGCGGGTCGTCGTCATCGACGACTCGATCGTCCGCGGGACGACGAGCCGGAAGATCGTCAAGATGATCCGCGACGCCGGCGCGCGCGAGGTGCACGTCCGCATCTCGAGCCCGCCCACGCGATGGCCCTGCTACTACGGGATCGACACGCCTACGCGGTCGGAGCTCATCGCCTCGAGCCACTCGGTGGACGAGATCTCCAGCTACCTGACGGCCGACAGCGTCGGGTACCTCTCGCTGGAGGGCCTGGTCGAGAGCGTGCGTTCTCTCGAGGCGCGCGCCGGGGACGCCTCGGGCGCGCGGCCGTCGGCGGAGAGCTACTGCCACGCGTGCTTCTCCGGTAGCTACCCGATCGCCTTCACGCCGGCCGCGCCGAACCGGCAGCTACGGATGGTGAGCGGTTGACGCTGCCCCGCTCCGGCGCCGAGGGTCCTCCGATGACCGAGGGGACCGCCGATCACGAGAGCGCGGATCGCGCCGCCGCCTCGGCGCCGCTCTTCGCCCGCGTCGCCGACGAGGTCTCGATCTACGAGGTGAGCCCGCGGGACGGGCTCCAGAACGAGGCGGCGATGATCCCGATCGAGGGCAAGCGGCGGCTCATCGCGGCGCTCGTCGGCGCCGGTCTCCGCAGGATCGAGATCACGAGCTTCGTCTCGCCGAAGTGGGTGCCGCAGCTCGCCGACGCCGAGGAGCTCGCGCGGACGCTCCCGGCGGAGCGGGGCGTGACCTTCAGCGCCCTGTGCCCGAACGCGCGCGGCCTCGAGCGCGCGCTGGCGGTGGGCCTGCGCGAGATCGCCGTCTTCCTGAGCGCGAGCGAGGCGCACAACCGCGCCAACATCAACAAGTCGATCGACGACACCCTCTCGGTGTTCTCGGAGATCGTCCCTCCGGCGCGCGAGGCGGGCCTCGCCGTGCGCGCCTACGTCTCGACCGTGTGGGGCTGCCCGTACGAGGGCGACGTCGACCCTGCCCGGGTCGTGCGCATCGCGGAGCGGCTCATCGACCTCGGCTGCTACCAGGTCTCCCTCGGCGACACGATCGGCGTCGGCACCCCGCGGCAGACGCACGACATCGTCCGCCGCTTCCTCGACGCGATGCCGCCCGAGCGGTTCGCGCTGCACCTGCACGACACGCGCGGCACGGCGCTCGCGAACATCCTGGTCGGCCTGGAGCTCGGGGTGCGCGACTTCGACGCGTCGGTGGCGGGCGTCGGCGGCTGTCCCTACGCGCCGGGCGCGGCGGGCAACATGGCGACGGAGGACCTCGTGTTCATGCTCCACGGGATGGGCGTCCGGACCGGCGTCGATCTCGACAAGGTGATCGAGGCGGGGAACGTCGCCGAGCAGGTCATCGGCCGCCCGCTCCCGGGCAAGGTCCACCGCGCCGGCCCGTTCCGGCTGCGCCGCCAGCCGACCCGGGACTGAGCGCGGCCCAGCGGGGCGCCGGGCCGGCGTCGACCGACGCGCCGCGCCCGGCCCGCGAGGCCGCCGTCAGTCGCCCGCGATGCACCCGAGGCGCGTGAAGAAGACGTGGTGCTCGCCGCCCTCGCGATCGTCGCGGAAGAGGATGCCCACGTCGCCCTCCGGCCCGAACGTCGCGACCGGGCTGATGCTGTCGCGGGGCGCGAAGGTGAGCCGCTGCTCCGCGCTGATCGGCGCGAGATCCGCGTTGACCGTGACCGCGTAGAGCTCGTAGCCGTCGTTCTGATCGCGGTCGTCCGAGTAGATCGCGAGCAGCCGATCGCCGAGCGGGCGCAGGAACGGGTACCTGGAGCGGAAGGGCCCAGGGTCCGAGATGGGCGTGGGCGGCGCGAGGAGCTCGCCGTCCTCCGAGACCGCCGCCGCGTAGATGGCCTTGAGGCTCGCCGACTTGTCGAACCACGCGATGACGTAGCGATCGCGGTTCCAGACCACCGTCGGATAGACCGCGTCGGTCTCGCCGGTCGTCAGCGTGACGATCTCCGAGCGCGGATCGAGCTCGGCGGTGAACGTCCGGAACTGGATGAAGTGCGTGGCCGCGTCGCCCGTGGACCACGCGACCCCGATGCCGCCCTGGCCGGCCGCCGCGGAGGGCGCCTCGTTGCCGAAGCCGTTCGACGCCTCCGTGAGCTGGACGTTGTCGCCGATCGGGTTGCCGTCGATGTCGATGCGCTGCGCGAACAGATCGAAGAGGCCGTTGCGCTCGTCCTGCCAGACGGGGATGAACTCGGCGTCGTTCCAGGTGAGCGTCACGTTGACGGAGAAGCCGGGCGCCTTCGAGAGCCGCCGATCCCCGCCCTCCACCTTCTGGCCGTCCTCGTCGAGGAGGGAGAAGTACACCTCGTAGTCGCCGTCGCGCCGGTCCTGCCAGGCGGCGCCGTACCGATCGCCGACCCACACGATCGGCCCGCCGGAGGCGTCGCCGTTCTTCGGCGTGATGATCTCCTCGCCCGGCGCGAGCGGCTGACCGTCGACGCTGATCATCGAGCGGTACACGTTGAAGCCCTGCGTGGTCCCGGTGTAGAGCGACGCGTACGACGCCCCGCTCCAGGCGAGCCCGCCAGAGCCGGCCGGCGCGATGTCGCCCGAGATGCGGGTCGCGTCGGTGTCGAGCGGCACGAAGCGCGCCCCGTTGTCGACCGTGCCGTCGCAGTCGTTGTCGACGCCGTCGCAGATCTCGATCCCCCCAGGGAAGGCCGCGGCGCTCGCGTCGTCGCAGTCGTCGCCGCACGCGAGCGGCTCGCCAGGGATCGTGCCGGGCAGCGCCGCGCGGAAGCCGTCGCCGTCGATGTCGAGCGTCGACGGCCCGTAGACGCACGCTCCGGTCGCGCTCTCGCACGTGTCCTTGGTGCAGGGATCGCTGTCGTCACACTCCACCGGCTCCAGCGCGACGCACTCCCCGCCGCGCCGCGGGGCCGCGCCCTCGGACGAGGGCGCCGCGCCGCCGTCGGGCTGCCCCGCCTCGAAGAGCTGGCAGAACACAGGCTTGCAGAGGTCCTCGATGCCGGGACAGTCGGCGTCCACCTCGCACTCCGGCGCGGGCGGCGGGATGTTCAGCCCCGTCCGCGCCCCGCACCCTCCTGAGAGCGACCCGCCGCCAAGAACCGTCCCGAGAAGGGCCGCCGCCAGCGCCGCCTTCCGGCGCGCGCGCCGACCCAGGGCGTACGTCGTCACAGACATCCGCCCATCCCCGCGACGTCGATCGGCTCGCACACGAACCCCGGATCGCAGTTGTCGTCGCCGCTGAGCGCGCAGAGCTCGACGCACTGGGTGCCCGAGCCGGTCACCACGCAGGCGAACCCGGCGCCGCACTGGCTGCCGCCGCTGCACGGATCGCCCTGTCCGCCTGGACCGGCCGGCGCGCAGTAAGCGCCGTAAATCTCCTGCCCGCACGGCTCGTCCGGATACTGCACGTAGATGAAGCACCCCTCTCCCGGGGCGCAAAAGTCGCTCGACTGATCGTACGGATCGCACGCGAAATCGGTGATCGGCGGCCCGGTGTCGGGACAGCCGGGGTCTTCGTACTCTTCGAGCGGATCCCTCCCCGGGTCCGAGCCGCCTCCCCCGCCGGTCGGGACGGGCGGAGCGCCGGCTTCGCCGCCGCCCCCGCCGTCTGCGGACGGATCGTCCACGATGACTGTCTGGCCGCAACCGACAGCGAGACCGAGCCCAGGGAGCAGAACGCAGAGGAGTGTCAGGAGGAGCGAGGAGCACCGTCGCATGTCGCCATGCTATCGATTCCTCGCGCGCCCGCCATGCATTTGGCAGCGATGGCAGTGTCCTGACGCCACGACGAGCGGTGGATCGTTTCCCCCAGGCTGCAATCCCACTTGCCTGTTGGCCGGCGCTCTGATGTATCTCTCAACAATGCACACGCGCAACCTCCTCACCATCGCACTCCTCGCAGCCCCCCCTCTGGCGCTCGCCCCCCTCATGGCGTGCGGCGGCGATGACGAGACGGGAGGAGGTGGAGCGAGCTCCTCCAGCACCACCTCGAGCAGCTCCGGCGAAGGCGGCGGCGGCGGTGAGGCCGGCGGGGGCGGTGAAGGCGGCGCTGGCGGCGCTGGCGGCGCTGGCGGTGGAGACGGCGGCGGCGGCGGCGGCGTGGTCCCCGGTGAGCCCGCCGGCCACCTGCTGATCTCGGAGGTCGCCGTCAGACCTGGAGCGGGCGAGTTCATCGAGATCTGGAACCCGACCGAGGCCGAGATCGACCTCACCAACTACTACCTTTCGGACAACAGCGTTTATTATGCCATCACCACGGGTACCGCCTTCGCGCCGACAGGCAGCGCAGGGACGGACTTCCTCGTCCAGTTCCCCCCCGGGACCATGATCGCGGCGGGCGCCCGCCTCGTGCTGGCGAGCGATGACGGCTTCGAGCTCGAGTACCAGCGGTGCGCCGACTTCGCCCTGGACGAGACGCCCATCCCCTGCGAGGGGGCGGACGTGCCGCCCATGATCGCGCCCACGAACGGCGCCCTCGGAGCGCAATCCGGCGCGCTGCTCACCGACGGCGGAGAGATGGTGATTCTCTTCGAGTGGGACGGCACGGAGCGCAGCCCGCTCAAGGACGTCGATTACGTCATCTGGGGCGAGGAGCTGGGGAACTCGGCGATGGTGTACAAGACAGGCAAGACCGGTTATGCCGATGACACCGCGCGCGGCAGCCAGCGGCCGGCCGCGGCCGCCGGCAGCGGGGCGAGCATGGTCCGCTGTAGCGATCTCGAGTCCGGCGAGCTCTTGACCGAAGGCAACGGCATCAGCGGGCACGACGAGACGAGCGAGTGGCTCGACGTCAGCTTCACCGTGGCGTCCACGCCGACGCCCGGCGAAGAGAACGACTGCCCGTGAGCGCGCCCGCTCCGAGCTCGGCTCCTCGCCGCGGGGCGGCGGGAGCCCGGGCTCGGCGCGGGGCGCCTCGGACCGATCACTGCCGGGTGATCGTCACCTTCTTGATGACCGGCGGGGTGACCGGGCGTTCGCCCTTGACCTCGACGCCGGCCAGCTTGTGGACGAGCTCCTCGGGCCCGCACTCACCGAAGATGGTGTAGCCGTTGTCGAGGTGGAACGCCGCCGCGTCGGTGATGAAGAACTGCGCGGAGTTCGTGTTCTTGCCGCGGTTCGCCATGCACAGGAGCCCTGCGCGATCGTGGCTGCCGTCCTCCCAGACCTCGTCGGGGATGACGTAACCGGCCTCGCCGGTGCCGTTCTTCTTCGCGTCGCCGCCCTGGATCATGAATCCCTTGATGATGCGGTGGAAGATGGTGCCGTCGTAAGCGGGCTTCTTTTCCCACGTCCCCTCCGGCGTCTTCCAGGGCCTGATCCCTCGCGCCAGGCCGACGAAATTGGCGACGGTGATCGGGGCCTTGTCGTCCAGCAGCTTGCAGGACAGCGTGCCGAGATCGGTCTCGATCGACGCGGTCAACGTCTTCCCCGGCGGGAGCCCCTTGGTGGCGTCGTCGAGCGTCCACTTGCCCTTGACCGGGTCGTCCTCGCTGGGCTTGACCTCGGCGACCGGCTTCGCGGTGACCTTGCGCTTCTGCGGCTGAGGGCGCTCCTTCTCTGCCGTCTCCGCCTTGCCTCCGGCCAGCCCCGTCGACGCAGGCGTGGTCTTCGGCTTCGGCGCTTCTTCGGCCGTGGGCTCGGGGGTCTTCGAACATCCCGCGAGGGCCGAGAGCGTGGCGAGGGTGGCGAGGGACTGAATGGCGAGGGTTCGAGCGTTCATCGTGCGACGATTTCCCGCGTCGCGGTCCAGCGGTCAAGGACGAGCGTCGCCGTGGTAGGAAGCGGCATGAGCTCGCGCTGCGCCCTCGCGACCCGTCCGTTCACGTCCACCACGTCCGCCTCGCTGGCCATTCCCGCCGCGCTCGCCTCGCTCGTTCCCGCCCTGGGCGCGCTGCTGCTCGGGATCGCCCTTGGCGCGTGCGAGCGCCGCGTCGACGAGCCGCTCCCGCTCACGCCCAGCAGCAACGTGGGCGACGTTGCGCCGCCCGCCTCGACCGGGACGCCGCCCGCCTCGACCGGGGAGCGGGACGCCGGCCGCTGCATCCAGCCGACGCCGTCGATGCCGGAGCGGCCGTCTCCAAAGCTCACCGGCCCGGATCCGGCGTGCCCCGAGGACCCGACCGGCCCGTTCCAGCTCGCGACCGGCAAGGTGACCTTCCTCGAGGCCAAGGCCCCCGATGTCACCGTCGAGATCGCCAGGAGAGAGCAAGAGCGCTCCCGCGGCCTCATGTACAGGACGAGCATGGCGGAGAACCGCGGGATGATCTTCGTCTTCCAGCAGCGGAACAATCACTCGTTCTGGATGCACAACACGTGCATCCCGCTCGACATGCTGTTCATCGACAGCGACGGTACGATCGTCGGTATCGAGGAGAACACCCCGACGCTCAACGACTCGACCTTCGACGTAGGATGTCCGTCGACGTACGTCCTCGAGCTGAACGCCGGCTGGGCGCGGCGCCACGGCGTCGTCGCGGGCCAGAAGGTGCGGCTCGAGGGGATCTGACGCGCGCCCGAGCGGCGGCGCCTCGGCCGGAGCGTCGTTTCATATCCCCGTGAACAGACCGAGCTGGCGCGGGGGAGCCGGCGGCCCGAGCGACGAGCGCGCCGCGCCGGACGGAGGGGCCGGCGGCGCCGCCGCGTCGAGGACGAGCGGCCCCCGAGGCGGCGCGGCGACGAGGCGCGTGCGCCGGCCGACGAGCGCGTCACGGGCGGCGTCGAGCGCGAGCTCGGGGCGGTTGTTGGCCTCGGAGAGGTGCATCAGCGCGACCGTGTGCGTGCCCCCGGGCAGCGCCGCGAGCAGCTCGCACGCCTGCGCGTTCGACAGGTGGCCCCGCGCCGAGCGGATCCTGCGCTTGAGGTGCTGCGGGTACGGGCCGGCCTCGAGCAACCCCGCGTCGTAGTTCGACTCGAGCATCACCACATCGCAGCCGGCGACGTGCTCCAGGAGCCCCGGAGGGACCTCGCCGAGATCCGTCACGAGCGCGGCCCGCCGCGCGCCGTCGTCGACGACGAGCGCGACCTGCGCCGCGTCGTGCGGCAGCGGCCTCGGCGAGAAGGTGAGCGCGCCAACCGCGAACGGCTCGCGCGACGAGAAGGCCCGGACGCGCTCTGGATCGCCGAGCTCCGCCGCGCGTGCAGTCGCCTCCGAGGCGTAGATCGGGATCTTGTGCTTCTTGTTGTACCTGGCGGCCACGCCGACGTGGTCGGCGTGCGCGTGTGTGATCACGATCGCGTCGGGCAGCAGCCTGCCGTCCGCGCCGCCCGCGGCCGCCGCCGAGAGGCACTGCTCGAGCACCCGCGGCCCGACGCCCGCGTCCACGAGGACCCGCGTGCCGCGGGAAGCGAACAGCGTGGCGTTGCCTCCGCTCCCGCTCGCGATGATGGTGATCTTCATACCGGGCTCCGGGACCGGACTACAGGCGGCTCTGTGACCCGTAGCGCAGGCGAGGGCTCGGCTGCAAGCGCGCCGAGCCGCGCGAAGCGCTCGCGACGGCGCTCGAACGACGCTACAGGGATCCCACTTCGTGGCGCCCTCCCCTCGCCCCGCTTCTGCCTCTTCCCCCGACACCGACGCGGAGGCGCCGCTCGCCGCGCCGCGCGCCCCCGGCGAGAACGGTGCGCCGCGCGCCCCCGGCGAGAGCGGCGGCGCGCCGCCAGGCGCGCGCGGCAAGCGGCGCCGCCGCGCCCTGATCGCGGCGCTCGTGGTCGTCGCCGTCGTCGCGGCCGCCGTCGCCGCGCTCGTCGTGCTCGGTCCTCCCGCGCTCCGCCGGCGCATCATCGCCGAGGCCCGCGCGCGCGGCGTCGCGCTCGATCCCGGGAAGATCGACGTCGATCTCGGCTCGATCGGCCTGCGCGACGGCCGCTTCTCTCTCCTCGGGGTGCGCGGGATCTCGGGCACGGTCGCGCGCGCCACAATCGAGCTGCGCGGTTTCTCGCCCGCGCGGATCGCGACGGAAGGCGTCGAGCTCACCCTCGTGGGGACCGACGCCCTGGAGGATCTGCCTGCGTGGGTCGCGCAGTACGGCCCGCGCGCGGCGGCGCTGCCGCTCACCACGGGCCGCGTCCGCCTGGGTCTCCGGGATCACGAAGGCGGACCGGAGGTGCTCGCGCTGGCCGACGGCGCCCTCGAGCGGCGCGCGGCCGCCCCGGTCGAGGGCGCCGCCGCGCCGCCCGGCGCGCCGCGGCCGGAGCTCGGCGTCCTGAAGCAGGCTCGCGTGCTCGTCGCCGGCAAGGAGATCGCGCGCACCGACATCGCCTGGTCCATCGGCGCAGCGTCGATCACCCTGGGCCTCGGCGGCGAGGACCTCGTCTCGGCGCCGCTCAGGGCCGAGCTCCGGCCGCGCCCCTCGCCGAGCGCCTCGATCGAGCTCGCGCCGACGCCGCTCTCCACCGTGGGCGCGCTCCTCGGCGTCGACGTCGGCGCCTCGACGATGGTCGTCGCCGGAACGCTCGAGCTGCGGCTCGCGGATGGGGCGGACCGGACCGCCCTGTCCAAAGCGCCGCTCGAAGGGCCGATCGCGCTCACGGTCAAGGGCTTCACCCTGCCCCACCCCAAGGAGCTCGACGGGCTCCTCTTCGGCAACACCACGACCGTCAAGGCGGACGCGCGCCTCTCTGCGGACCGCCAGCGCGTCGCGCTGAGCGGCGTGGAGGTCGCCGCCGGCGCGCTGAAGCTCAAAGGAACGGGCACCGTCGAGCGCAACGGCGCGGACGCCGCGATCGGGATGGATCTATCTGGATCCATCCCATGCTCGCTCCTGGCTGGCTCTGCCGCGATGTCGCACCTGACCGGCGCCGTAGGGCTGCTCGCGCGCGACCTGGTGGGCCGCGCGCTCGCGGGCTCGGTGGCGGTCCAGGTCCGCGTCGACGCGCGCGCGAGCCGGCTGACCGCCGCGCGTGTCACACCGAGCGCGATCCTCCGATGTAAGCTCCGCTTCTAGCGCGTCGCTCGGCCGCGCCGGGTCCCGCGACCCGGAACCGAGAACCCGAATCCCGGGAGGAGAGATCGGTACGGCACCAACGAAGCGAACAAGCCGTGGAATTTTCTCTTCCTGGCGTTCAAGGTACCCCGCTCGCGGCTCGACGGTTGATATGCTTTTTCCCGGCGCTGTCGCGTCCGAGCACCGCTGTCGCGCGTTGCCGCCCTCTGCGGGTGAACTCCGTCCGAGCGCCACGAGGATCGATGAGGGAGGAAGGCGGAGGACGAATGTCGATGTCGAGGACGATCTGACGCGATGAACCACGGCGCGGAGCACGGGAAGCGCGGCGCACGCTCGACGCGCGACGGCCGCTCTGACACGTTGTCCGATGAGGAGCCCGCAATGCGCTCTGGAGCTCTCCCCCTCGCCGCTCGGCTCACCTCGCTGCTAGGGCTCGTGGCGTTCTTCAGCGCTGCCTGCGACGGCGGTCTCGGCGCCGGCATGGACGACGCCCCAGGCGGCGGGGGCGCGGCGGCGGCGTCGTCCTCCTCGTCGGCGTCCGTGACATCGGGCGGAGGCAGCGGCGCGGGAGACGGCGGGGGCCCCGGAGAAGGCGGCGGCGGGGGAGGCAGCGACGGAACCGACGAGCAGGACTTCCCTCTCGACACGACGCCCCCGGCGCCCTGCCCGCCCGACATGGCCGAGGTCCAGGGATACTGCATCGATCGCTTCGAGGCGCCGAACGTGGAGGGCGCCCTGCCGCTCGTCATGGAGAGCGCCGTCTCGGCGCGCGCCTGGTGCGAGGAGCGCGGAAAGCGCCTCTGCACCGAGGACGAGTGGGACACGGCGTGCCAGGGCCCCGAGGCGTTCGTCTATCCGTACGGGAACACCCACGAAGCGGAGCGCTGCAACGACAACAAGACGTGGAGAGCGCCCGACGAGGGCGCGCTCGGCTCCTGGCCTTCCGACGAGGCGCTGGCCGAGGTCCAGGCGCTGTACCAGGCCGAGCCGAGCGGCTCGCGACCCGGGTGCGCGAGCGCGTTCGGCGTCCACGACATGACGGGGAACGTCGAGGAGTGGGTGGTGCGCACCCGATACCACGTCAACGAGTATCCTCACGTCCTCAAGGGCTGTTACTGGTCCGGCTGCTTCGGCGGCGCGAAGCCGCGGTGCGGCTCCACGAACCCGGCGCACGGGGACGGGTTCCGCTACTACGAGACCGGCTTCCGGTGCTGCCGTGACGTCGAGTGAGCGAGCCGGCGGCGACGATCCGGCCCTCCGGTCCACACGCGCGCGGCTCGAGGGCGCGGCGCGCAGCGGGCGTTCGGCGCGACCGCAGGCGGCGCGGCGCGGGTGACGGACGCGAACCCGCGCCGAGGCCTCGCGGCAGGTGTCCTGAACGAACCGCTTCCCCTCGGTTCGGCCGCACGCTAGGGCACCGTGAACGGTGCTGACCTTACCGAGAGAGCCTCGCCCCAGCCTTGACCTCGTGAAGGACGCGATCGCGGCGTTCGCGCTCAAGGGCCGCGGGCGCGCCCGCCCGGACGATCTCGACGCGCGCGACCCGGCGTTCATCGCCCGGGTGCTCCCGCTGCTCGGCTTCCTCTACGACGACTACTTCCGCTGCGAGACAGAGCTCGAAGAGCAGCTGCCCGACGGCCCCTTCCTCGCCGTGAGCAACCACAACGCGATGACGGGAATGCCCGATATGTACTGCCACATGACGGCGTTCTGGCGCCTTTATGGGCCCTCGCGGCTGTCCTACGGGCTGATGCACGATCTCCCGTTCAACGTCCCGAAGGCCGGCGCCTGGCTCAACGCCTGCGGCGCCATCGCCGCGAGCCCGGAGAACGGGCGGCGAGCGCTCGCCCGCGGCGCGGCAGTCCTGGTCTTCCCCGGCGGCGATCTCGACGCGTGCAAGCCCACCTCGGCGCAGTACACTATCCGCTTCGGCCGGCGCCGCGGCTTCGTCCGGCTCGCCATCCGCGAGGGCGTGCCGATCGTGCCGATCGTGAGCGTGGGGGCGCACCAGTCCCTCTACATCGCCACGGATGGGAGCAGGCTGGCCAGGTGGCTCCGCCTCCCCGAGCTCGCGCGCTCGAACGTCGCGCCGCTCGGCCTCGCCTTGCCGTGGGGGCTCATCGCCGGCATCCCGATCCCCCATGTGCCCCTGCCGGTGAAGATCCACACGAGGGTGCTCCGCCCGCTGCACCTGGGGCTCCCGAGAGAGGCCGCGAGCGACCCGGACGAGGTCGAGCGCGCATTCGCGCGGATCGTCGAGCGCATGGAGGCCGGGCTGGACGAGCTCCGCGCGGCGGGCAGGCACGGTCTCTTCCCGCGTGGTTGATGGGCCGCGTGGTTGATGGGCCGCGCGGTTGATGGGCCGCGCGGTTGATGGGCGGCGTGGTTGACAGGCGAACCGCAGGAGAATGGCGGCGCCGTGGCGTGCAGTGACGTCCGGAGCGCGCCCATGGCCCGAGCGGGCGGCGCGCGGCGCTCCAAAACCAGCGGACGCGCGACAAAGGGCGCTGGGCCTCGCGCGGCGCTCGGAAAACCGAGTCCGTTCATGTAGGCTTGAACGCCAGCCGTGACCCCCGACCGCACCGCGCAGCTCCTCGCACCGCTGGCCCAGCCGGGAGAGCTCATCGCAGCCAAGTACCGCGTCGAGCGGGTCGTGGCCATCGGCGGAATGGGCGTCGTGCTGGCGGCGCGCAACGAGGATCTCGACCAGAAGGTCGCCATCAAGATCCTGCGCCAGGACGCCCTCGCGAACCAGGAGGCCGTCACGCGCTTCCTGCGGGAGGCGCGGACGGCGGCGCGCCTGTCGGGCGAGCACGTCGCGCGCGTGTTCGACGTCGGCACCACCGAGACCGGCGTGCCCTTCATGGTGATGGAGTTCTTGACCGGGCTCGATCTCCAGCAGGTCATCGATACCCACGGTCCGCTGTCCATCCAGGACGCTGTCGATTACGTACTGCAGGCGCTCGAGGCCGTGGCCGAGGCGCACGCGGCCGGCGTCGTCCACCGGGACATCAAGCCTTCGAATCTGTTCCTCGCCGAGCACGCGGACGGCACACGGCACATCAAGGTCCTCGATTTCGGCATCTCGAAGGGGCAAGGCCTCGACTCGCCCGCGGAGCCGGGGCTCACGTCGACGAAGCAGGTGATGGGCTCGCCCGGGTACATGTCGCCCGAGCAGATGATGGCGCCGAGGACCGTCGACGGGCGCGCCGACGTCTGGTCGTTCGGTGTGCTGCTCTACACGCTGGTGACGGGCGAGCCGCCATTCCAGGGCGAGACGGTCGCCGCGGTGATGGCGAACATCCTGCACCAGCCGGTGCCGCGGCTCCGCGACAAGCGCAGCGACGCGCCGGCCACGCTGGAGCGGATCGTCTCGCGCTGCCTGGAGCGCGACGTGAGCGAGCGGTACGCCAACGTCGGCAAGCTCGCGCAGGCCCTCGAGCCGCTCGGGTCGAGCTTCGCGAAGCTCTCGACCTCGCGCATCCAGAGCGCGATCGGCGCGGCGTCGCCGGCCGGACAGACATTGCTCAACTCGAGGGCGGCCGAGGACAGCGACAGGCTGTCCGGCGCGTCATGGTCGCACACGAGCAACCGGCGCCGCTCGCGGCGCAGGCTGCTCGTCGCCGCCGGCGTGGCCGCGTTGCTGACCAGCGCGGCCGGGGCGGGCGTGTGGCTGGTCGCGAGCGTGCGCGTGGCGTCGCAGGCGCCGAGCGCCGCCGTGTCACAACAGCCCGAGCGCGCCGCGGTCGACGCGCTCGGGCCCGAGTCCCCCGCTGCAGCGCGGGGCGCTCCGGCCGCGACCGCCAGCGCCACGACCGAGGCGTCGAGCCCGGCGGCGCCGCCGGTCCCTGCGCCGAGCGCGGCTCCCACGGGCAGCGCTGCGGCCGACGCGCGCCCGAAGGCGACCGCCTCCGGAGCGCCGCTCAAGCCGGGCCACCCGCCGAGACCGCCGAGGTCGACCAGCGAGGACGAGATGCTGAGGAGCCGCCATTGAGATCGTTACGAGCGCGACACGCGGGCGCATGGCTCGCGCTGCTCTGTGGGACCAGCCTGACCTCACCGCTCCTGGCGCAGCCGACCGCGGCGGACAAGGCGCTCGCCGAGGGGCTGTTCCAGGACGGCAAGAAGCTCATGGACGAGGGCAAGCTCCAGGAGGCCTGCCCGAAGCTCGCAGAGAGCCAGCGCGTGGATCCCACGGTCGGGACGCTGCTGAACCTGGCGGTCTGCCACGAGAAGGAGGGCAAGACGGCCAGCGCATGGGCCGAGTTCACGGAGGCGTCCTCGCTCGCGGCGAGCGCCGGACAGCAGGATCGCGCCCAGTTCGCGGCCAAGCGCGCGTCCGAGCTGGAGGTCAGGCTGACGCGTCTCGTCCTGGACGCGGCGCAGGCGACGCAGGCGGCTCCTGCGATGACGATCACGCTGAACGGCAAGGAGCTGAGCGCCACCGCGGCCACGGGCTCGGGCATCCCCGTGGATCCGGGCACGGCGACGGTCGAGGCCAAGGCGCCGGGCAAGCAGCCCTGGTCGCAGCGGGTGACGCTCGACCCCGGGCCCAGCACGACGCGGGTGACCATCCCGCCGCTCGCGGACGTCGCCGTTCAGGGGGCGAAGGCGGCTCCCCCTGCCCCGCCGCCTGCCCGTCCGGAGGCCGCGAAGCCCGAGGCGACCGGCAACCCGATGCGCGCGCTCGGCTTCGTCGCTGGCGGCGTCGGGATCGCCGGGATCGGCGTGGGGGCGGTGTTCGGGGTGCTGACGATACGGAAAGCGGGGGATGTCGAGGAGGGGTGCAGCGGCAGCTTCCGCTGCAGCCACGCGGACGTCGAGGCGAACGAGAGCGCCCGGACGACCGCGATGGTCTCGAACATCGCGGTCGGCGCCGGGCTTGTGTGCCTCGGGGCCGGCCTCGCGATGGTGCTGATGTCCCCTCGTTCGCCGGAGCAGGCTGCCACGGTCGAGCGCGTGTGGGTCGCGCCCAGCGTCGCTTCGGACGGGGGGACCGTGGTGCTCGGAGGCCATTGGTGATGCGAAGCTCGAAGTGCTCTGCCGTGACGCTGGCGCTCGCCGCGCTCGCGCCGGGCCTCAACGGCTGCGCCGAGATCGCGGGGCTCGAGGATCGCCAGGTGATCCAGCTGATGACGATCGCCGAAAACCAGGCGGACCCTCGCGCCATCGCGCTCGACGAGGAGGCGATCTACTGGATCAACAGGGGGAATGACGGGAGTCAGGGGAGCTTCACGGGCGGCGCGCTCCGGAGGCAGATCAAGGATGACTGGGCGGTCATCGATCTGCTCGGGCCTTCCAACGAGGTGCCCGACGCGATCGCGCTGGACGCGACTCACGTCTACTGGTCGAGCACCGACGCCGCCTTCCAAGGCGACTGCGACCCCGACGCGGGGGATACCCGAGACAAGCTGCTGAAGCTACCGAAAGCAGCACCGATTCCCGCCGCTGGCGGGGAGATGCTGTGGGGTAGCTGCGGCGCCGCAAGCGCGATCGCGCTGAGCACCGACAACGTCTACAGCGCTCGGCCGAACGCCAACCGCATCACCTCGGTGTCCAAGCAAGGCGGCAGTCGAACGAATCTGACGGAGGGCGGCGAGCCGCTCTACGTCGTGATCGACGGCTCCCTCGTCTACTGGACCGATCCCAAGAACAAGACGCTCTCGGTCATCGATATCAGCGGTGATGCCCCCAAGAAGGAGCTCTTCTCGGAGCTCGAACCGCCGGGGCTGCTCGTGCTGGATGAGGCCAACCTCTACTGGCTCCACGGGAACAACGTCATGCGGTTTCCGCGGAGCGGAGCGGACGGAGACGCCGCAGTGCTCCTCCTCGACAAAGAGCTGCCGAGCCCTCCCGCCGGGATCGCGACGTATGGGGACTACCTTTACATCACCGTCCAGGAGGCAAAGAGCGTCTACCGGCTCCGCAAGGACGGCGCCGGCGGTCCGCAAGAGATCGCGGCGAATCAAGAGGGCCCGACGGGCATCGCCGCGGACGGGACGGGCGTCTACTGGACGAACTCCGGTTCGGGACAGATCGTCCGCTTCAACGACGAGTGACGCGCAGCCGCCGGCCTGGCGGTCGCCTTGCGCGGACCGCTGGGTCCTCCTGGGCTCAATCGATCTGCAGGTGGTAGTGGGGCGGCCGCGACTCCTCGAGCGCGAACACGCCCCCGACCTCGTCGACCCCCTCGAGGAAGGCGCGCTTCTCCGCGGGTGTCATGTCCCGGTTCCGGATGTCGACGGCGCCCTCCCGGAGGTGCGCCGAGATGAACACGCCGCGATCGATCTGGGCGCGGATCACCCGCTCGAGGGCGGCGATCATGGCCTCCGGCGGGTGCTCGGCCGAGCGCCCCTCCTCGTAGGCGCTCTTGATCTCGCGCGCCGCCGTCTTGTCCTTGTAGAGGCCGAGGACATCGGCGCCGTGCCGGAAGAGCTCGTGCATCGCCTCGGCCTGCCGCGCGGGATCCCGCGTGCCGCTCGTGACCACGAGCTCCTTTCCGGTCCGCCGGAAGTAGGCGGACGCGATCTCCGCGACCTTCTGCTCCACGACGGGCGCGAGCTCGACGCCAGGCAGGACCACGTAGCGGCGCTCCTCGTCGGCCTCCGCCGGCGTCGTGCCGGGCGCCGGAGTGCGCGCGGGCGGCTCGGCGTCGGGGGGCTCGTCCTCGTCGCTCTCCTGGACGTGCAGCGAGAGCACCCGGGCCGTGGGACCGTCGGGGACCCAGAAGCCGAACCACCCTACCTGCGCGCCGGGGGCGGGGGCGGTCGCCGGCGGGCGTGGCGTCCCGACAGGCTCGGGCGCCGGCGCGGCCCGGGAGACGCAGCCTCCCGCAGCGAGCGCGAGGGCGATGACGGCGGCGCGGCGAGCGCCCTGGAGAGCGGAGGAGCGCGAGCACAACATGCGAGCCACGGGCGCCTCCTACTTCGTGATCGTGAACGAGGCGCGCGCGAGCTCCTTGCCCGCCGCGTCGCTGACCGTCACCGACCAGAGCCCCGCCGCGCGCGCCTTCCTCGTGGCAGCCCACGTACGGAAGCGCCGCTGCGCGCCGACCGCGAGGGGGATGCGCAGCGGCGCGCTGCCATCGGGCGGCGTGAAGGCGACGCTGATCTCCGAGGTGGCCTGGTCCTTGTTCGAGAGCTCGACGAACGCGTAGAGGCGGTCGATCTCCGCGCTCGCGAACGAGGTCGCCGGCTCGATCGGCTCGCGGCCGGCGATGCCCTTCGAGACGACGAGCCGCATCACCTGGAGTTCGGGCGCCCGAGCGGCGCCCTCTCCCACGCCACCCTGCGCCGCGCCCGCGGCGGTGCGCGCCTCCTGAGCCGACCCCGACCTGCGGCGACGCTCCCGCGCCGGGCCGCGGGCGGGCGACGCGTCCGCCGCGTCGAGGCGGTCGGCGTCGCTGCGGCCCTCGTCCGCGGCAGCGCCGCTCACGGCGGCCCGGATCGGCACCGCCGCGTCCGATCGCGCCTCGCCCGCCGCCGCCGCGCTCGCCTGCCCCTCGGACCCGCCGCCCGGCCTCCCCTCCGCCGCGCGGCTCAGCGCGGGAAGCTCTTCCCGGGAGATCCGCGCGATCGCCTCGCTCGGATCGCTGCAACCGAGCCCCGCCCCGCCGAGAGCAGCGGCGACGAGCGCCAGGACCATGGTTTTCCGTGTCGTTCCCCGGGTGTCCACACCGACGAGGTGCCACGATTCAGCGGAGGGGGCGAAAAAACGGCAACCCGACGGCCAGCGACCCAGCGGCGCGCGCCAGACTCACGAGGGCTCGTCACCGCACGCTGGACGTGGGGTCCGGGACGCAGCCATCCCGAGGCTCCGAGCTCTCATCAGGAAATCCCTGAGATGTGGCAGCACCGCGTCGCGATGTGCCGGCGCTCCGATGGGAGCGCACGTCCGCAAGGCGCCTCGCGGCGCTCCGGGTCAGTGCTTCGGACGGGACCGGCGCGGACCGTTGGTCGACTCGCCCTCTGGCGTCGTGGCGAAGCTGGTGATCGCGCTGTCTTCGATCATCAGGATGAGCAGGCCCCCGCTCGCGCCTCGTGCCGTCCTCGCCCGGGATCCCTGGCTTGTCTCCCGCGACGGGTGGTCCGAGCTCTCCGCTGAGATCCGCTTCATCTCCAACTCCTTCAAGACTTCAGTCCTGCTGTCAACGCCCCGGCCGTCTGACCTGCGTGGACTTCCGTGCACCGCGTCTGGGGCGAAAACTGAACCGGGCGCGAGAACGCCAATGTTCGCAGAATAGTCACGGATCCGACTGAAAATCACCTGGAAAGCGCCACGCCCGGGCGAGTTCTTTCCGGCAGAGGCTCAGGCGTCGCTCAGGTGTCGCTCAGGTGTCTATTTTCGTTTCAACTGGGATCTATTGGGATTTCATCGGGATTTCCGCGGGAGGTCACGCGGCAGCGCGACAGGGATTCAGCGGCGGCCGAAGCCGGACAGCTGGCGGGTTGCGGCCACCACCTCGTCGCAATCGATACAGCGCATGAGCCCGTCGACGAGTTCCATGCTACCGAGGCTGCCGCACTC
The DNA here is from genome assembly GCF_051521635.1 of Sorangium sp. So ce1504. Classification (NCBI taxonomy): domain Bacteria; kingdom Pseudomonadati; phylum Myxococcota; order Polyangiales; family Polyangiaceae; genus Sorangium; species Sorangium sp. So ce1504. Next base: position 6,361,617 of record NZ_CP150365.1, read on the forward strand.
CGGGCAGCGGTTGGCGAGCTGGTGCTTGCTCTCCTCGCAGAGCCGGCTCTGCTCCGCCTCGGCCTCCGCCTCGACACGGAAGATCTCGGCCGGCGTGCGCGCCTCTCGCTTTCGGTCGTCCATGGCGCGCAACGTATCATGTGCTCGGCGCGCGCCGCGAGCGCCGCGCTCGCAGCCGCTCGGCCTCTCGCTCGCTCACCGCGCGGACTCGATCATGCTCCGGAACGCCGACCGCGCCGACTGCACGGTCTCGTCAGGCCCGACGATCCTGAAGAACCAGTTTCCGCGATCCGGCGTCCTCACCGCCGCGCCGACGAGCCGGTAGTTGTCCTTCACCATCTCCACGGGCGATCGCTTGCGAGCGCCGGACTGCGGCCCGAGCGCGATCTTGTAGGTGCCGGCCACCTCGACCAGCTCGACCGGCATGCCGCGCACCTCGAGCGACGCGCGCCTGGCCTTCGCCCCGACGTCGCCATCGAACTGCGCGAACCACTCGTTGAAGCGCGCGTCGACGTCTCCCTTGCTCCCCGGACCGAACGAGAGGACCTGCACCTCGGCGTCCTCCTTGTCGTTCGCCGCCCTCGGCACATTGTAGAGGGCCTTGCGCGGGCCGGCGCGCGGCACGTCGAGCGCAGCCCAGCTCCCCGGAACGTCCCACGCGAGCAGCGCGGCGGATGGCGCGCTGGAGACGGCCGGCGGCGGCTCCGGCTCCGCCGGGGTCCTCGAGCAGGCCGAGACCGCGAGCGCCATCATCGCCGCTCGAGCGAACGACACCCGGCGTGGGAGCATGGGGGCGGTTCTACCACCGCGCCCTCCATCGAGGCGCAGGATTTCGATACCCCGCGCGGCAGGGAACCGCGATCCTCTCCTCCGGCGACGAGCCGCCCGAGCGGGGGACGTCGCGCTCGCTGGAGGGGCCCGGCCGCGATCCGGGCGCGGGCTCGGGTGTAAGCCATCGGCCCTGCTCGCACGTAGAAGAGACGCCCCGGTCAGGGAGAGGGAGAGGAGACGGCGCGCATGGATCAGATCGGCGAGTACCTCGTTCGACGCCTCGTCGGCGAGGGCGGGATGGGCAAGGTCTACGAGGGCGAGGAGCGCCTGTCGCGCCGGCGCGTCGCGCTGAAGGTGCTCCGCCCCGAGCTCGCCCGGAGCGAGCAGGGACGCCGGCTCTTCCTGAACGAGATGCAGATCCTCGCGCACCTCGAGCACCCGAACATCGTCCGGAGCCTCGCCAGCATCGAGGCCTCTGGCGAGCTCGTGATGGTGCTCGAGTACCTGGACGGCCAGACGCTGCGGTCCGTCCTTGGCGCCGCCGGCCGCCTTCCCTGGCCGGAAGCGGTGCGGATCACGGCCAGCGTGGCGAGCGCCCTCGCGGCGGCTCACGGGCAGCAGCCGCCCGTGATCCACCGCGATCTCAAGCCCGAGAACATCATGGTGCAGCGGGATGGCGGCGTGAAGGTGATGGACTTCGGCATCGCCAAGGTCGTGGAGGCGATGAACCAGACCAACACGCAGAGCGTCGGCACCCTGCAGTACATGAGCCCGGAGCAGATCGACGCGCGATCCATCGATCACCGCTCGGATCTCTACTGCCTGGGGCTCATCCTGTACGAGGCGCTCTCCGGCAGCCCGCCGTTCCAGTCGGCGTCGCCGCGGGAGCTGCTCAACCTGCAATGCACGGCGGAGCCGCCGCCGCTCAGCGACGACGTGCGGAGCGGGCTGCCCCGCGGCGTCGAGCAGCTGCTCTTCCAGCTGCTCGAGAAGGCGCCCGAGGATCGGCCGTACCTCGCTCAGGACATCGTGGATCGGCTGGAGCCGTTCCAGACCGCGGTGAACGCGCCGCTCCGCGCCGGTGACCGCGTCCGCGCGAGCGCGCCGCACCGCGCCGGCGATCACGACCGCGAGAGCGCGCCGCTCCGCGCTGGCGACCGAGACCGCGAGAGCGCGCCGCTCCGCACCGGTGACCGAGACCGAGCGAGCTCGCCTCACCGCACCGGCGATCGCGGCCGCGCCAGCGTGCCGCACCGCGCCGACGACCACGACCGCGCGAGCTCGCCGGGCGCCGCGCGCGTCACAGGCGGAGCGGACGCGCCTCGCGCCGACACGATCGCGCTCGTCGAGCAGATCGACCGGCCGCGCGACGTCCCGACCCGGCTCGCGATCGCGATCATCGCGACGCTGTCGGCGCTCGCGGGCCTCGGGACCTGCGCGCTGCGCTCGACGAACGGCGCGCAGGAGCCGCCCGCCAGCACCGCGACGCCGGCCGCCCCGGAGGGGGCGCGGTGAGGCGAGCGTCGCCAGAGCAGGCAGGCTACACGGAAGGCGCGCCCCTCCCGGCCGTGGGCTGCGCCGCGCGATGGCGCTGCGGCGCGGGCGCAGGAGAAGAGCTGTGGCGGCTCGGCGCGGCGGACCAGGACGCTCCGGCAGGGCCCGAGCCCCAGGCCGTCGCGACGCGCCTCCTGTCGCTCGGAAGCGCCGGCGTCGGCGGCTTCATCGACGGCGGCGTCGCCTCGCCGGCCGAGGGCGAGCGCGCCGCCGCGGCGAGCCCGGACGGCGCGCGCGTCTGGCTCGCGCGGCGGCTCGCGGGCGCGCCCCTCTCGGACTGGATGCGCGCGCGGCGCGGGCCCATCCCCTTCCAGGAGGCGCTCGGGCTCGCCATCCAGGTCGCCCGCGCGCTCGCCGCGTGCGAGCGCGCCAGCCTGTTCCCCGGTCCGCTCTCGCCCGACGCGGTCCTCGTGGACGACGCGGGCCGCGTGACGCTGCCCGCGAGCGCGCTCGTCGCCGCCCTCGTCGGCGGGTCGGCGATCCGCGGCGCCGCCACGGCGCCCCGCGCCGAGGGCGCGCGGGTGTCCTCGGAGATCCCGCCGCTCTGGACGCCGCCCGCGCAGGCCGACGGCGCGATCTGGGACAGCGCCGCGAACCGGTACGCGCTCGGGCTCGTGCTCTACCGCCTGCTCGCGGGAGAGCACCCGTTCGCGGGCGCTGGCCTGCGGCACGCGCTCGGCGAGGCCGCCCGCGCGGAGCCGCCGCCGTTCATCGAGGGCGTCGCGACCTCGCTCCCCGCGGGCCTGCAGGGGTACGTGCTGCGGCTGCTCCATCCAGATCCGTCGGAGCGGCCGCCGCGCGCCGAGGAGATCGCCGATGCGCTGAGCGGGTTCCTCGAAGAGCGCCCGCCGGCGCTTCCGGTGCACGCCGCCCGGACCTCCCGTCGCGCTGGCGCGGCCACCTCGGCGAGGACCGGCCCCGCCCCGCGCGAGCGCGCGCGCCCGGGCGACGCGAGCGGCGCGAGTGACGCGGGCGACGCGGGCGACCACCCCCCGCCGCGCGGCCCAGCCGGCGCCGCGGCGCGGCTGTGGCGGATCGCGCCGCTCGGCGCCGGCGCGCTGATCGCGTCGGCCGCGCTCGCGCTCTCGCGGGGTGAGCCCGGTCCAGCGGCGCCGCGCGCGGTCGCCGTCGCGCCGGTCGCGCCGCTCGCGCAGGCGCGGACGGCGGCGGAGGACTGCGCGGCGTGCCACGGCCGCCAGGCCGCGGAGTGGCGCCGCTCGGTGATGGCGCACTCGGTGAAGAGCCCGCTCTTCAACGCGCTGGAGAGCCTCATCGAGGAGCAGGTCGGGCGCACCGCCGACTGCCCGAACGGCGCGGGCATCCTGCGCAAGGCCGATCCCGCGCGCGCCTGCCGCGACGGGCGGAGCGGCGTCGCCGTCACCGGCTCGGGCGGCGAGCACTGGTGCGTGAACTGCCACAGCCCGGCGGAGAACCTCGACGCCGCGATGCCCGCGTGGGACGGCCGCGCCGGCGGCGATCCCCGCACGCGCCTCCCCGTGCGCGACCTGCTCACCCGGCGCGGCCTGGAGGGGATCTCCTGCAGCTTCTGCCATCAGGTGCACGGCCCGGTCGGCCCGCGCGGGCGCGCCGGGTACCAGGGCAACCCGACGTGGACATCCTTCGTGACGGGCGCCGTCTTCCCTGCGCGTCCCGAGGACGGCCGCGGCCTGTTCGGGATCGCGAACAGCGGCTACGACCTCCGCCCCGAGGAGCTGCTGCTCCCCTCGGGTCAGGGCGCGGCCGCGCGCGCCGGGCTCCAGCCGACGGGATCGGCGGGCGCGGTCGAGCCCGTTGTGCACGGTCGCCCGTCGGCGAGCGCGAGGGCGTACCTGCGCTCCAGCGAGTTCTGCGGGGCTTGCCACGACGTGCGCCTCTTCGGCAGCGACAGCCTCGCCGCGGCGCGGGGCGAGCACTTCAAGCGGCTGCGCAACGCTTACACCGAGTGGTCGGACTGGGCGCGGTCCGAGGAGCGCGCGGGCCGCCCGGCGGCGACCTGCCAGGACTGCCACATGAGCACCTACCCGGGCGTCTGCGAGGCGGCCCCGGCGGCGAGCGGAGCGCAGGCGTCGCCGGGAGATCCCGAGTGCCCGCCCGGCACGCGCTTCGCCCCGCGGAGGCCTGGCGCGCGCCCGCGGGGCCGGATCGCGGATCACTCCACCGCTCCGGCGGACGTCGCGACCCATTACTTCTCCGGCGTGGATGTGCCGCTGTCGGACGAGTTCCCCGACGCGCTCATCGATGAGCCGTCGCTCGACGTGCACGGCATTCCGGCGAGCGCGCGCCGCCGCCGCGATCTCTTGCTCCGCCACACGTTCCGCTTCGAGCTCGGCGCCGCGCGCCGCGCCGGCGCGGCCGGGGATCGCGTCGAGATCCCGGTCGAGATCGAGAACACCGGCGCCGGGCACAAGGTGCCGGCCGGCTTCAGCCAGGAGCGCGAGTTCTGGGTTCACCTCGTGGTGAGGGATGGAGAGGGGCGTGTGGTCTACGAGGTCGGCCGGATCGACCGCGCCGACGAGGATCTGAGAGACAAGGTGTTCGCCCGGGTGACCACCGATCCAGAGGCGAACAGCCCCTTCGCGCCGGCGGGCGCTCCAGGCGGGCTGTTCGGCGCGGATGTGCGTGACGGGCCTGATGTCCCCCTCTGGACTCCACCTCCACGGCTCGGCGGCACCTCGTTCCGGGGGCGAGGGCTCATCAACTTTCAGAACGGCTTTCTGCGCTGTGTCCGATGCATCGGCGTCGTGGCCGCAGACGGCACCTGCCAGGCCGGGCCCGGCCAGGGGCTGCACCACGCCGATCGGTTCACGGACGGCGATTACGACCTGGACACCGGCGCTTGCGGCTCGAACCTCTCCGGGCAGAACGCCTTTCTCGAGGTTTATTTTCCGGTCGGCGCCCTGGACGCGAGCCGGGGCGTCATCAAAGGGCCGGACGCGATCATCGATACGCGCTCCGTACCGCCCGGCGTGCCGATCCGGTACACCTACGATCTCCGCACCGGCCAGCGGCGCGGCCCGCTCCGGGCCGAGGCGAGGCTGCTCTTCCGGGCGTTTCCCCCGTTCCTGATCCGCGCCTTCGCCGCGTACGAGCGGGAGCAGGCGCGGCGCGGACTGCGGCCGACCGGCTCGCTGGTCACCGACGCGATGCTCGAACGCCTCGAGATCGTCGAGCTCGCGCGGACCGAGGTCGAGATCCCCTGAACCGAGGTCGCCGCGATGGAGCAACGGACGCAACAGACGCAACAGACGCCAGCGACGCGACGGACGAGGCAGGCACCTCGACGCGCCGGCCGACAAAAAGGGGCGAGCCCCTACCCCGGCCTGCGGGGTAAGGGCTTCGCTGGTCAGGCGTTGACGAGCTCAGCGCGCCGTGGTCATGAAGAGCGTCGCCGTCGATCAGGGAGGGGGCGGGGGCGGCTCGGTCGGGAGCGGCTCGGGCAGCTTGAACAGCCTGCCGATCCGGTAGGGGCGCTTGGAGGGGGAGTAGTAGCTCGTAGTCGACGCCGTGACGCTCCACGTGTAGCCGAGCAGGATGCCCGAGAACGAGTCGGTGTACACGCGCACGTAGCCCGTCCCGGCGCCCGGCTCCATGTAGCCGCCCATGCACTGCCCGCTCCACCGGCTGTCCGTGTACTTGCCGCTGCACCCGTGCGACGTGCTGGTCGAGTCCGCGATCGGCACAGCGAACTGTTCCGTCCCCGAGTAGCGGGGGTTGATCTGCGGGAGGATCTTCTCCGGCGCGCCGGTGATGATCATCGTGTGGCCGGCGTAGTAGTTGTCATCACCGGGGAGGCCCACGGCGCCGATGGTGAAGACATCACCCTTCTGGATGTCGACCGCCCGTTCGACACGGCGGAAGTACGTCTCGAACCCGGAAGGGGTCGCGCCGACCTTCGGGCTCGTGTTGATGATATCGAAATAATAATCGGACGACGGGCTGTTCTTGCCCCACATCGCATAGATGTCCTGCTGGGCGTACCCCATCGCCTTCTGCAGCGACAGCGTGAAGAAGCACGCGGCCTTGGTCATGCCGGTCCACGCCTTCGACTGGTCAGCGTCGTCCCAGTTCATGAAGCACTCGGGTTCAGTGCCCCACTCGTTGCTGACGGAGTTGTCGATGAACTCGAGCGCCCAGTCCTCAGCGCCCTTCGCGCTCGCGGAAGCCGAAGCGAGCGTGATGAAAGACGCGGCAGCCAGGGAAGCAACAGCCAAACTCGTCGTGCGCCTACTCATACTTCTACCTCGTAGATTTGGAATGACATTGCATGTGCACTCATGAACAGATGCTAGTCATTTCATGCCGAACCCTCAAACGAACCCTGGCGCCGAAGATGCCGAGTCTAGCAGGATGGATATTCACTGTAATCGGCCTGGGTGTCAAGGCATTTTCGGGACGCTCGTCCTTTTTCTGCACCTTCTTGAACGTGAAGTAAGACCATGTCGTCCCTTAAGACAGCGGATGCGCGACGGTGTGGAGCGACGGTATCCGACGCCATGACACGCCGGCCTCGTCTGCTTCGCGTCCACGTCCACGTCCGCGTCCACGTCCGCGCTCTTCGCGCCGGTTGTGCTCCTTGCGCTCCTTGCGCTCCTTGCGCTCCTTGCGCTCGTTGCGCTCCTCGCCCAGCTTGCCCCGCTCCTGTCGACCTCGCTCCGGGGAGCGGCGCGGGCCGTGTTCGCGCGGCGAGGGCGGGTCGGGAGGAGCGGCGGCCTGCGTGCTTCGACCAGGAGACCTGCTGATGCCCTCATCGGACCACACCCACGGCGGCGCGCGCGACGCCGGGTCTGACCGCCCCGAGGCGTGGCCGCCGGCGGTGTTCGACGCCCCCTTGCTGCGAGGGCTCGACGAGCGCGCCCGGCGTGAGATCGCCGGGGCGGGGCGGCTCCGCTCCCTATCGCTGGACGAGGTCGCCTATCGCGCGGGCGACGCCGGCGACGCCTTCTTCGTGGTCGCGTCCGGGCGCGTCGCCCTGCGCGCGACGCGCCGCGGAGACGATCGCGATACCGAGGTGCGCACCGCCGCCGCGGGCGACGTCATCGGCGAGGAGGCGGTCGTGGGGATGTCGCGCAGGACCACCGCAGTCGCGCTCGCCCCCAGCGTGCTCGTCGAGATCCCGGTCCACCTGTTCCGGCGCGCCGCCGCTCGCTCCGGCAAGGCCGAGATCGCCGAGAGGCTCGAGCGCGCGCTGCGGAGGAGCGCGACACGCGACCTCCTCAGCACCCTCGCCTTCACGCGTGACCTGGACTCGGACGACGTCGAAATTCTGCTTGACGCAGTGAGTCATCGGCACTTCGAGCGCGGTCAGGCCATCTATCGCACAGGCGATCCGGCCGCCGAGCTCTGGCTCATCGCTGAAGGGATGGTGCAAATTCAGACCGAGGACGGAGATCGGATTCATGTGCGCGCGTACCTCACCCGAGGTGATTTCTTTGGAGACGTCGAGCTCGACGAGGGCCGCTGCCGGGCGGCGAGCGCCGTGGCCAGCGGCGCCACGGCGCTCCTGGCCGTACCGTCGAAGACGTTCGCCGCGCTCGCGCGGAAGCACCCTGATCTGATCCCCCGACTCCGGCGCATCACCGGCGAGCACCGCGCGAGTCAGGAGGCGGTCATCGCCGGCCATGCGCGCAATCACACGGCGCACATCTTCAGGGACCTCTATCGCCTTCAGGTCGCGCGGTCGCTCCTGGTCATCGATCTCGAGACGTGCGCGCGCTGCGGACACTGCGCGTGGTCGTGCGCCGACGTGCACGGGGTCTCACGGCTCGTGCGCCGCGGAGACAAGGTGCGCGCGCGGGTGGACGACGCGGAGCAGGCCGCGCAGGAGGCGCCGCGCAGCCTGCTCTTGCCGAACTCCTGCCAGCACTGCGAGAGCCCCGCCTGCATGATCGAGTGCCCCACCGGCGCCATCGGCAAGGACACCGGGGGAGAGGTGTTCATCCGGGACGCGCTCTGCACCGGATGCGGCGCCTGCGCGAAGGCGTGCCCGTGGGAGAACATCGCGATGGCGCCGCGCCCCGCGGCCGCGCCGCGCCCGGGAGGCACAGGCTTCGCGGACATCGCCGTGAAGTGCGATCTCTGCCGCGATTACGACGGCCCCGCGTGCGTGAAGGCCTGCCCCACGGGCTCGATCTTCCGCGTCAATCCGGCGGAGGAGATCGCCGACGTGCGCGACCTGCTCGGCGGGGCGCGGCGCGAGCAGGAGCGCGCCTCCGCGCCACGGAGCGGCGCGGCGCTCGTCGCAGGCAGCGCGCTCGCGGCGGCCGGGCTCGGCGCCGCGGGGCTGTCGGCGCACGCGCGCGGCGGCGCGCGCCCAGGCGAAGGCGCCGCCTTCGCAGCGGGCATCGCCGCCGCGGTCGGCATGGCGCTGCTCCTGCTCTACGCGGTCCCCAAGCGCGCCGGGCGATGGGCGTGGATGCGGCCCAGGCGGCGCGGCGACACGGCCGTGGAGGGCGGCGATGCCGCGCCCGTGAAGAGCCGGCTCCGCCCGCAGCTGGCCGGGCACCTCGCGATCGGCCTCGTCACGGCCGGCCTCGCGCTCGCGCACGCGCCGTGGCCCCGGTCCGGCCGCCCGACGCTGGGCGCGGCGCTGCACCTCGTGTTCTGGGCCACCGCGGCGGCCGGCGCCTTCACGGCGCTCGCGTACCGGCTCGCGCCGCGGCGCCTCGCCCGGATCGAGCGCACCGCCGCGCTTCCCGAGGATTTCAGCGCCGCCCGGCGCGAGCTGCTCGACCGCTTCTACCGCGAGGTGAGCGGGCGCAGCGATCTGGTCAAGAAGATCGTCGAGAAGATCCTCGTGCCCTACCTGCAGAGCCCCCTCGGCCCGCTCGCGCTGCTCGCCTCGGGGCGCGGCCTGCGCGAGGAGGAGCGCGCGCTGCGCGCCCGCATCGACGCGGTCCTCGAAGGGCGCGGGGCCGAGCGGCTCGCCGGCCTGGCGGAGCTCATCCGCCTCGCCGTGGAGCTGCGCGCGCTCCCGGCCCAGCGCGCGCTCCTCGCCGCGCTCCGCGGAGGGCTGCCGGCGCACATCATCACCTTCGGCGTCGCCGCGGCGCTGCTCGTGCTCCACGCGATGACGGCGGCGAGCGTGCCCCGATGAGCGCGCGCCGGACCGGGAGCGCGCGCACGCCGCCCCACACGGCCGCTGCCGCGGCGCGGGACAGAGCAGCGGGACGCCCCGGACTCGCTATGAAATGGTTGCGAGGCACGGCATTTCTTTGTGCGCTGCGCGCGCCTCCGCCGGCGCGGCGACGCGCGCATCGACGCGCGCACGTGAGCGCCGCGTCGGCGAAGACGCGCAGCAGGCAGCGCGCAGGCGAGAGGCCTGGACTTTGCCTTCTGCACCCAGGTACAATTTTCCCGACAGCACCCTAGTGGAAGGTAGAGAAGCCGATGGCTGGTCCTTCGACCAAGTGGATGGGAGCGCTCTCCCGATCAGGCTCCCCCAGCGCGTGGGCGCCGAGAGCGCTGCTGCTCGTGACGCTGCTCACCGCGTCGGCCCTCATCGCCGGATCGTGCCGTGGAGGCAACAACGCCGGTGAGCCGCCGCAGCCGGGGACGGACTGGCCCGACGCTGGGCCGGGCACGGGCGACCCGTGCGTCGACGGCGAAGAGGTGGAGTGTCACGTCACCGTCGGCGAGCACGAAGGTGTGCTGACGTGCCTCGACGGGATCCGGCGCTGCGAGGAGGGGCGTTACGGCAGCTGCGACGGGACGATGACGATGCGGAGGTCGCCGTTCGGCTCGGCGCCGCGGGGGAGCGGTGAGGGCGGGTATCCGCGCCCGCTCGCCAACTCCGATGCCTCCGACGGCGGCCTGTGCGCGACCAACCCGTGCGATCCGACGTGCCAGTCGTTCGAGGAGACGCCAGACGGGGGGCCCATCAGCCTCGCGGGGACCGGCCCGACGTTCACGTGGTCGGTCGGCGACATCAACGAGCTGCCCGAGGCCGTCGCGCGGGAGGGCACGCACCAGCCGTGCACGACCAGCGAGGACTGCCAGTTCGACCAGTACTGCGACGACCCCGCGCGGGGCGCGTGCGATCACGACCCGTGCGCGACCGGCGTGTCGCTGCTGTCGAACTGCAGCGGCTGCGCCACGAAGGTCTGCAACGCGAACCCGAGCTGCTGCACCTTCACGACCATACCGGCCGACTGCGGTCACGACGCCTGCGTGGCGGCTCCCGGCGCCGCGACCAACATGACCACGACCTGCGGCGACGCGTGCATCGCGACCATCTGCGCGAACCATCCGCGCTGCTGCGATATCACGTGCAGCACGACGGCGCAGTGCACTGCGCTCATCGGCACGGGCAGCACCTGCGTCTTCCCAGGCCGCTGCACCGCGCCCAGCGGCGTATGTCCCCCGGGAACCGTGCTGTCGGGCGGCCGCTGCACCGGGACGTGGAGCGCGACATGCGCAGGTTATGTCCCCACGGAGTGCGCCCCCAAGACGTGCACCGCGACCGTGCCGAGATGGGACGCGAGCTGCGTCACCCTGGCCGAGTCGTTGTGCGGCTCCACCTGCGACACCGATCCCGGCTGCGCGCACGACAAGTGTTACACCGGCGAACGGTTGCTGCCGGGCTGCAACACGTGCGTGGGGCTGATCTGCGATGTGGCCCCCAGCTGCTGCGATACGGGGCCAGGCGGCGGGTGGACACAGAGCTGCGTCGACCTCGTGGAGAGCGTCTGCGGCGAGACCTGCCCGCAAAAGGGCCTCTGCAAGTCGTACCAGCCGAACGAGACGGACTCCACGTGCACGCAGCCGGACCTCACGATCGGCGTGCCCTGCGGCGGGACGATCCCGGTCTGCAACCGCGGCACCACCCCGGCCCCGGCGGGAATCGCCATCCACCGGTATGCTTCCACCGCCAACCAGCTGCCATCCTCCGCCCCGAGCCGGGTCCTGAACGCGTGCAACCCGACGGGCGGCACCCTCGCCTGCACGACGGCGCAGCCGATCGCCCCGGGTGAGTGCATCAGCGTGGCCGGCTGCACCGGCGTCACCGACGGGATGGAGCTCATCGTCAATCCCCCTGGCGCTATGCAGATCCCCGAGTGCCGGTGCGGGAACAACGGGAGCATCTATCAATCGGCCATGTGCGAGTCGCCCGCCTGCATCGCGACGGCGAGCGTGTCGCTGGTCAGGCCGGTCACCCTGTTCGTCGCGCTCGATCGATCCACCTCGATGCGGCAGACGCTGTCGGGGGTGGACGTGAGCGCGGATCGATGGATTCCGGCGACGAGCGCGCTCAAGTCCTTCTTCCAGGATCCGGCGTCGGCGGGGCTCGGTGTCGCGTTCCGGTTCTGGCCGCTCGACAACCCGGGCCCGTGCAACGAGACCCCTTCCTGTCCGCCTGCCGGCGGCGGCGGCTGCGCGCTGCCGCTCGTCCCGTTCAACGGCGCCGCGGCCGACAGGTTGACCGAGGAGTCCGCGGCGATGGGGGACCAGCAAGAGATCAAGCTCATGCAGGCCTTCATCAACTTCCCGACGCCCAACGGCGAAACGCCGATGTACCCGGCGCTGGACGGCGCCACCACCTGGGCGAACAACTACAAGGACGCCCATCCCGAGGAGGAGGTCGCGGTCGTGTTCGTCACCGACGGCATCCCGTCGAGCTGCGGCACCGTCCCCAACGCGATCGGAAACCTGGCGCGAAACGCCTTCGTGAACCACGGCGTCCGCGTGCACGCGGTGGGCTTCGGCAACTCGAACGCGGAGATCATCAACCTCATCGCGGACCAAGGCGGAGGACAGGCGTTCAACCTCAGCGCTGGCTCCAGCCTGGAAGGTACCCTCCTCAATGCGCTGGTCTCGATCCGAGGAGAGGCGCTGCCCTGCGACGTCACCGTCCCCATCGCGGGCGTCTCGGATCCCGCGTCGGTGTCCGTCGTCTACGAGAACGCCGCCGGCGTGGAGACGACGCTCACGCCCCGGGCCGGGGTCGGCAGCTGCGGCGCGGGGGGCTGGTACTTCGATTCCGGGAACACGAACGTGAAGCTCTGTCCGGCGACCTGCTCCATCGTCCGCGAGAACCCGGGCGGGAAGGTCCGGGCCGTCGTGCCGTGCACGACGACGAGCGTCACGGCCACGACCACGGCGTGGGAGCAGTACCACGGCGTCTGCCCGCCGGGGACCAAGACCCAGTGGGGATACCTCAGGTACAGGACGACGACCCCTGGCGACTCGAGCGTCGAGTTCTTCGTGAGAGCGGCGGATGATCCCGCCGACCTCGCCTCGGCGACGGTCAGGCTCGCCGCGACCGCCCACGCCACGCCGACCGACACCCGGATCTGCGATGAGGGCTCGATGCCGGCGTGCGCGATCGATCTCTTCGACGTGCTGCAAGAGCTGCCGGACGCTCGAACAGAGTACCTTGAGGTCCGGATGAGGCTCAATCCGACGAGCAGCGGAGGGGGCGGCGTTCAGGTGCAGGACTGGGAGATCACGTATTCATGTCCAGATACCGAGTGAGCCGAAGCACCATGGTGGCCGCGCTGCTCTGCGCTGCGGGGGTGGTCGCGGCGTGCAGCGGAGATGACGATGCGTCGCGGCCGCGGCCCCCGTCGGCCTCGAGCGGCGCCGGCGCGGCCGGAGGCGGCGGCGGGGGCGCGGGCGGCGGGGGCGCCCCCCCGGGCGACTGCGGGAACGACGTCGCCGAGCAGGACGAGGCGTGCGACGGACCCGATCTCAGGGGCGCGACCTGCCAGAGCCTCGGGTTCGATAGCGGCGAGGTCCGGTGCAGCCCCGAGTGCACCCTCGACGCGTCGAGCTGCTCGGGCGTCGAGGCGTGCCAGGACGGGCGGGACAACGACGGAGACGACAGCATCGACTGCGGCGATCCGGAGTGCGAGGCGGCCTGCGCGGACATGTGCGCCGCGCCCGTGGCGCTCCCGGATCCCGGGACCGCGACCGGCAATACCTTCGGCCACGCGGCTGTCGAGAGCGAGTGCTGGTCGGGGAGCCCGGGCGTCGCCTACACGTTCACGGCGACGACCACCGGGTTCATGGACGTGGTGCTGACCCCACGCACGGACGCGCAGCTCGTCGCCGAGCTGCGCAGCGCCTGCGCCGACCCCGCGATCGTGGGCACCTGCGGCAGGTCCAGCGCCGGCGCGGGGATCGAGAACCGGCTGACCGTGCCCGTCCGCGAGGGCGATGCGTTCTATGTGATCATCACGGGAGCCGACGCGAGCCAGGCAGGAGCGTTCGACCTCGGCGTGCGAAGCCGACAGACCGTCTGCGGTGACGACATCCAGGATCCGACGGAGCAGTGCGACAACCCCCTCGATCAGCCGGGCGACGGCTGCAGCGATAGCTGCCAGCTCGAGGTGACCGAGGTGGAGCCCAACGGCGAGATCGCCTCCGCCAACACCTACGACGCGCCGTTCTTCGCCGCGATCGATCCGGCCGACGACGTGGATGTCGTGCGCGTCACCGTGCCGAGCGGGCCGACGGTCCTCACCGCGGAGACCGCGGCGGTCACGAGCTCCGACTGCCTGACCGGCCGGCTCGACAGCGTCATCGAGATCCTCGATGGAAGCGGCAACTTGATCGTGCGACGCGACCGCGGGGACAACGGCCTTTGCGCCCGCGCCGTCGCGCCGGCGCTCGCGGCGGGCGACTACTATGTTCGGGTCACGTCCGTGCTCGGCTCCCTGGCGGAGACGTTCCCGTACCGCCTCGACGTGACGCTCGTCCCCGAGATTTGCGGGGACGGCACGATGAGCGCCGGCGAGCAGTGCGACGACGGAAACACGGATCCCCTCGATGGATGCAGCGCCACCTGCCGCTTCGAGCTCGACGAGACGGAGCCCAACAACGCCTCGGCGCAGGCCAATGCGTATGCGGACCCCTGGCTCGCGGAGATCGCGCCTGCAGGCGACGTCGACGTGATCGCCGTGACCGTGCCAGGGCCGCGCTCGACGCTGCACGCAAACGTCATCGACAACGGCACCAACGCTTGCCAGCAGGGGCAGATCGACAGCTACATCGAGGTCCTCGGGGAGGACGGGACCACCGTGCTCGCATCCGACGACGATTCAGGGGTCGGCAATTGCTCCTACGCCTCGCTCACCGACCTCGCCGCGGGCACGTACTATGTGAGGCTCCGCGCCGCGTCCCTCGTCCCCGACGCGACCTTCTTCTATCGATTGAATGTCACGCTCCTCTAGCCCGAGCGGCGGAGGCCGCCGTCCGGCGGCGCCGCCGGACGGCGGCGCGGACGACGCGGCGCGCCCTCCCGATCCCACGAGGACGCTCTACCGCGCCGATCTCTCCGATCCGCGCCAGCGCGCCGCCCAGCCGCGGGAGGTCGTGCGGGGGCGCGCCGCGCGCCGCGCCGAGGCGACCTCCGACGTCACCCGCTTCCGGGGCGTGCTGCCGGCCACGCTCGCGGGCGCCGTCGCGACGGGCGCGGCTGCGCTGCTCTTCCCGCCGCCGGGCGGGCACGCGGCGCCGGGGCCGCTCTCGCTGCCCCACGCGCGCGCGCAGCTCGCGTGCGCGTCGTGCCACGCCGAACAGGCGCCCGCCGCGCCGCGGGAGGCCGCCGCGGCCCGGGAAGGCGCGCCCTCGCGCGGAGCCGCAGCAGGCGCGCGCATCGATCAGGCCTGCGTCGGGTGCCACGGCGCCCACGGCTCCACCCGCAGGAGCCACGGGCAGCTGCTCGCGAGCGGCGCGCTGAGCTGCGCCACCTGCCACCCCATCCACCGCGGCGATCAGGGCGTCGTGTTCGATCCAGCGAGGCCGCCTGTGCGCTTCGCGCCGGGCGCCGAGGTCGAGCTCCCGAGGTCGGCCTTCCGCCCGGGCCAGCCGGCCACCGTGGCGATCGTCACGGCCGGGAGCTGCGCGCCGTGCCACGACCTCGCCGCGCCGCGAGATCCCATCGCGCGCTGCCTCGTCGCGGCGCAGGCACCGCTCGGCGACGCCCGTCCGATCACCTGCTTCGACGAGCACCGCCCTGCCCTCCCCGAGGACGCAGCGACCGGCCGCGCAGGCGGCGGCACACGCCCCGCCGGCCGCAACGCCGGTCGCGCAGGCGGCGACACGAGCCCCGCCGGCGTCTGCAGCGGCCAGCACACCGAGGACCGCGCCCTCGCCTGGGACGCGGCGCGCGACGCCGCCGCGGCCTTGCCCGTCGTGAAGGCCGGCGCCACGCCCGGCGCGCCCGCCCTGCTCTGGATGGGCGCAGGCCTCGCCGCCGCCGCCCTCGCGTTCGCGGGCGCCCGCGGCGGCCAGGCGCTGCGCGCGCGCCGCGCGCGGCGAGCGGCGCGCGACGCCGGGGGCGAGGACGCGATGCTCCGCCCCGCGGCGCGCGTGCGCCTGCCCCGGATCGACACGACCACCTGCCTCGGCTGCTACGCGTGCGTCGACGCGTGCCCGTACGACGTGCTCGCCATCGAGAAGTACGTCGCGGTCGTGGCCCGCCCCGAGGCGTGCTGCGGCCTCACCCTGTGTGAGCAGCGCTGCCCCAACGGGTCGCTCACCATCGAGGGCGGCGCGCCGATCGCCGATCGCCCGCGCCTCGGCGACGACCTCGGCAGCCTCGACGTGCCGGGCCTGCACCTCGCCGGCGACGTCACCGGGCTCCCGCTCATCAAGAACGCCATCCACCAGGGCGCGCACGCCGCGACGCGCATCGCGGAGGACCTGCGGCAGGCCGGCCCGCGCGGCGCGAGCGGTCAGGAGCTCGATCTGATCATCGTGGGCGCAGGGCCCGCCGGGATCAGCGCCGCGCTGCGCGCCAAGGAGCTCGGCCTCTCGTTCGAGGTGATCGAGCAGGGCAGCGTGGCGCAGAGCATCCAGAGCTTCCCTCGCGGCAAGCTGGTCTTCGATCAGCCGCTCGACCTGCCGATGACCGGGAAGCTGTGGCTGAAGGAGTCGACCAAGGAGGAGCTGCTCTCCCACTGGCTCCGCGTCGTGCGCAAGGAGCGGCTCCCGATCCTGCAGGACACGCGCATGGTGTCGGTCGCCCGCGCGGCCTCTGCCGGCGCACCCGCCGTCGGCGCGGCGGCCGGCAGAGGCGCGCCCGCCGAGGCGCAGGCCACGGCCGGCTTCGTCGTCGTCACCGAGCCGCGCGAGGGCGGACCGCGCACCGAGCGAAAAGCGCGGCGCGTGCTGCTCGCCATCGGCCAGCGCGGCTCACCGCGCCGGCTTCCGTTCGAGCTACCCGCCGAGGTGGAAGGTCGGGTGTACTACCACCTCGCCGACGCCCGGAGCCTCGCCGGAAGTCGCGTGCTGATCGTCGGCCTCGGCGATGTCGCCATGGAAGCCGCGATCGCGCTGTCCCGCCAGCCGGCCACCGACGTCACCGTCGTCTACCGGGGCGCCGGGTTCCGCCGCGGGAAGACCCGAAACATCGAGGAGTTACGCAGGCTTGCGGCGGCGTCTCGCCTCTCGCTCCTGTTCGAGACCGACGTCTCCGCCCTCGCCGCAGATCCGGGCGGCGCGCTCGAGGCGACCCTCGCGTCGCCTTCGGGGGCCCGGGCGCACCCCTGCGACGCCGTGCTCGTCCTGATCGGGAGCATCCCGCCGTGGAGCGCCCTCCGCGCCGCCGGTGTCCGGCCGACCGCGGAGCCCTCAGATCGTTCCGAG
The DNA here is from genome assembly GCF_051521635.1 of Sorangium sp. So ce1504. Classification (NCBI taxonomy): domain Bacteria; kingdom Pseudomonadati; phylum Myxococcota; order Polyangiales; family Polyangiaceae; genus Sorangium; species Sorangium sp. So ce1504. Next base: position 6,378,531 of record NZ_CP150365.1, read on the forward strand.
CTCGGCGACGTACAAGGGACCACGCCCGCGGTCCCCGCGCCGTGAGTCCATCGTAAGCTCGGGGGGCCCAGGCCGTTCTCTGGAGGAGCCATGAAGCCGACCCACGTCGCCCTGTTCTCCGCCCTCGGCATGATGTTCACGAGCCTCTCCGTCTACTCCCTGGCCCCGTCCGGGGGCGGGAGCTCCGTCACGGCGGTCCCGGAGGTGATCACCGAGCCGCCCCGCCAGGTCCCCGAGGTGACGGGCGGCGCCGTCGCTGCGGTCGATCCGAGCCGCTTCACCACCGGATCGAGGCTGATGCTGGAGGGGCGCGTCGGTCACGCCCGCCTGCCTCGCTCGGCGCAGGAGACGTTCCTGATGTTCGAGGTCCGCGGCGACGGGTCGCCCGCGAGGTCGCAGGCGCAGGCGAACCTCTCGCTCGTCATCGATCGCTCCGGCTCGATGAAGGGCACCCGCCTCTCCAACGCCGTGCAGGCGGCGACGACCGCCGTGAGCCGCTTGAACGACGGCGACGTCGTGTCGGTGGTCACCTTCGACACGAGGACCAGCGTGGTCGTGCCGCCCACCACCGTCGGGCCGGAGACGCGCGGCCGCATCCTCGCGAGCGTCCGCGGCATCTCGCTCGGCGGCGACACGTGCATCTCGTGCGGCATCGAGGAGGGCCTCTCGCTGCTCGGTCAGACGAGCGCCGGCGTGAGCCGGATGCTCGTCCTCAGCGACGGCGACGCCAACCACGGGGTCCGCGACGTCCCCGGCTTCCGCGCGATGGCGCAGCGGGCGCGCGATCGCGGCGTCGCCATCACGACCATCGGGGTCGACGTCGATTACAACGAGAAGATCCTGTCGGCGATCGCGCTCGACTCGAACGGCCGGCACTACTTCGTCGAGAACGACGCCGCGCTCGCGCGCATCTTCGAGGCGGAGGCCGAGCAGCTCACGACGTCGGTCGCGAGCGGCGCGGAGCTCGCGATCGACCTCGCGCCCGGCGTGGAGCTCGATCGGGTCTTCGATCGCTCGTTCCGGCGGGCTGGCGGTCAGGTCATCGTGCCGCTCGGCGCGTTCGCGGCGGGGGAGGTGAAGACGGTCCTGCTCAAGGTGCGCCTCGGCGGCCTCGGCGGCCCCGGCGGCGACGCGCGCGGCGACTCCCCCATCGCCGACGTGGGCCTCACCTACCGGGACCTCGTCACCAGGACCGACGCCCGGTGCGTGGGCAAGCTCGGCGTCGCGATCGCGGAGAGCGACGCCGACGCGAGCGAGCTCGACGCGCTCGTCGCGGGGCGAGCGCAGCGCAGCGAGACGGCGGCGGCGCTGAAGCAGGCCAACTTCCTGTTCGAGCAGGGGCGGCTCGACGAGGCGCGCAGCAAGCTCGACGCGCAGCAGCAGTCGCTCAAGAAGGCGGCCGACAAGGCGAAGCGCAGCGCCCCGGCGAACCGCGCGAAGGACGTGGCGTCCGATTTCGAGGGCCAGCTCGCCGCGCTGGAGCGGGCGGGCACGGACTTCGCCACACCGCCGGCGTTCGCCACGCCGCCGCCGGCCGCCGCGGGGCCGGGCGGCTTCGCGCAGGCCCCGGCGGCGGCGCCGCCGCGGCCCGCCCCGGCGCAGTCCCGCCAGGGCAAGAGCGCCGTCCGCCGCAACGAGGCGGAGGCCTTCGATCTGGCGCGCTGACGCGCGGAGCCCGGCGCAGGCGGCGCGGACGGCGCGCTCCGGCCCCTGCCCCGCGGCGACGCGGGGCGTTGACACGCGTCGGGCTTTCGGGTTTTGACTCCCGGCGGTGGGCGTTCGACCTAGGGCGAGCCGGCCGGGAAACCGCCGGACGGGTGGCGACGGCGCGCAGGGCTCGCCGCCGCGCGAGCCGCCGTCGACCCGGAAGGCGACCCCCGCGCGGCGCTCGCGCGGCGCGGGGCAGCGCTCGCCGGCGTCGCGGCGCCCTGCCCAGCCCCGGGCCGGGCGCGGGCGCGCGCTGCTCCTCGGGCTCGCGGGCGTGGTCATGGCGGCGTGCGCCGCGCTCCTCGCGCTGGTGTTCGGCTTCGGGCGCGCGAGGGCGCCGGACCGGGGGCGCGTCGTGGAGATCAACTGGCCGGGCGGGCTCGACGCGGGCGAGGCCGCCGCGCTCCTCGCGGCCGAGGGGCTCGTCGAGAGCGAGCGCGCCATGGCGCTCTACCTCGGCGCGACCGGCGGCACCGAGGCGTTCGTGCCGGGCCCTCACCTGCTCTTCGAGGGCGCGACGCCGCGGGAGCTGCGGCAGCTGCTCGCGCGCGCGGAGGGGCGCCCCACGGCGAAGCTCACGATCCCCGAGGGCTTCAGCCGCTTCGACATCGCCGCCCGGCTGGAGAAGCTGCGCATCGCCGGCCGGAAGACGTTCCTCGCGGCCACCACCGACGGCGCGTTCCTCGACGCGCTCGGCATCGAGCGCGGCGGCGCCGTGGGCGCGGAGAGCGCGGAGGGATACCTCTTCCCGGCGACGTACGAGCTCGCGCTGGACTCCGACGCGCGCGACGTGGCGCGGCGCCTCGTCGCCGAGTCCGACCGGCGGTGGAGCGCGCTCGCGGCGCAGAGCAAGGACGGGCTCGCGGCGCTCCAGGCGACGCTCGGCTGGGGTCGCCGCGAGGTGCTCACGCTGGCCTCCATCATCGAGAAGGAGGCGGTCGTCGAGGAGGAGCGGCCGCTCATCGCGAGCGTGTTCCTGAACCGGCTCCTCGATCCGAGCTTCCGCTCTCGCAAGCTGCAGTCCGACGCGACAGCACTCTACGGCTGCGTCGCCTGGCCCGAGGAGGCGCCGTCGTGCGCCGAGTGGAGCGGCAAGGCCACGCCCGCCGTGGTGCGGGATCCGAGGAACCGCTACAGCACCTACGCGCACCCGGGGCTGCCGCCCGGGCCGATCGCCAACCCTGGGGCGCCGTCGATCGCGGCCGTGCTGGCGCCCGCGGCGACGAAGTACCTCTATTTCGTGGCCGCGGGCGGCGGCCGCCATCGGTTCAGCGAGAGCCTGGACGACCACAACGACGCCGTGCAAAAGCGCCGGGACGCGACCGCGCCCTAGGCGCGGGCGGCGCGACACGGCAGCTCTCCTGCGCGAGGCGGCGCCCTCGGGCACCGACGCGGAGCCGTCCAGAGCGAGCCGTCGAACGAGACGAGCCCGTCCAAGGGATAGCGCAGCTGGGCCCTCGGACGTGCTCATCCACGCGGTGCCCTTGCGTTCCAAGCCGCCGGGGACGAGAGAGAGCGCTGCGGCGCGGAATGGGGGGGACGTTTCATGGGACAGGCAGTCCGATTCCACGAGACCGGCAGACCGGAAGTCCTGCGCTGCGAAGACGCCGTCGTCGGCAGCCCGGGCCCCGGCCAAGCGCGGGTCCGGCACGTCGCGGTGGGGCTCAACTTCGCCGATACCTACTTTCGCGCCGGGGTCTATCCCGTCCCGCTTCCCAGCGGCATCGGGGTCGAGGCCTCCGGCGTGGTCGAGGCCGTCGGCGAGGGCGTCACGAACGTCGCGCCGGGTGACCGGGTGACGTACACCGGCTTCCTGGACACGCTCGGGGCGTACTGCACCGAGCGGATCGTCCTCGCGGCGCCGCTGATCCGGCTGCCAGAGGGCATCGGCCACGAGACGGCCGCTGCGATGACCATGCGGGGCCTCACGTCGGCGTACCTGATGCGCCGCATCTGGCCGCTGAAGGCCGGCGACAGCATCCTGCTGCACGCGGCGGCGGGCGGCGTGGGCATGATCGTCTCGCAGTGGGCAAAGCTCCTCGGGCTCACGGTGATCGGCGCGGTGTCGACCGAGGCCAAGGGGGAGATCGCCCGCGCCCACGGCGCCGATCACGTCCTCATTTATGGCCGCGGCGACGTGGCCAGGCGCGTGCGCGATCTGACGGGCGGGGCCGGCGTGACGGTCGCCTATGACGGCGTCGGCAAGGACACGTTCGCCGGGTCGCTCGGCTCGCTGAAGCGGCGCGGCCTGCTCGTGTGCCTGGGCGCGGCCTCGGGCCCGGTGCCGCCGCTCGACGTGGCGCTGCTGGGGGCCAAAGGATCGGTGTTCGTCACCCGCCCGGCGCTCGCCGACTACATCGCCGATCCCGAGGAGAAGAGAGCGCTCGCAGGCGAGCTGTTCGACCACGTCGCCGCGGGGCGGATCCGGATCGAGATCAACCAGCGCTACAGGCTGGAGGACGCGGCGCAGGCGCACCGGGATCTCGAGTCGCGCAAGACGACGGGCTCGTCGATCTTCGTCGTGTAGCGCGTGTTGGGGCCGCAGATCGCCGCGCCGACGCCAACGCATCCAGGAGGACCGGACATGACAAGCTCAGCAACCGCCGGCTCGGGCGCCGTCCGCGCGGTGACGCGCGGATCTAGCAGCCCGCCGGAGCACTACGAGAACTCCTATCATTGCGACGCTACATGGCGCGAAGCGCCGCCGATGGGCTGCGTCCTGCGCTGCGTCGAGACACCGGACGTCGGCGGCGACACCATCTGGGTCAACATGGTCGAGGCGTACCGACGGCTGCCCGAGCACATCAAGCGGCAGATCGCCGGGCTGCGCGCCAGGCACAGCATGGAGGCCACCTTCGGCGCCGCCCTGCCGATGGCGAAGCGCCATGCGCTCGAGGCCAGCTATCCCGATGCGGAGCATCCGGTGGTGCGTACCCACCCGGAGACCGGCGAAAAAGTCCTGTTCGTCAACAGCTTCACGACGCATTTCGTCAACTTCCACACGCCGGACAACGTCCGCGTCGGCCAGGACTTCGCGCCCGGGGCGAGCCACCTGCTGAGCTACCTGATCAGCCAGGCGGCGATCCCCGAGGTTCATGTCCGCTTCCGCTGGAGGAAGAACAGCGTCGCGCTCCGGGACAACCGCTGCACCCAGCACTACGCGGTCCAGGATTACTGGCCTGCGGTGCGCAAGATGGAGCGCGCCGGGATCGTCGGCGACCAGCCCTACTGACCACCCCTCGGATCCACGAGAGATCAGGGCGCCTTTCCTCTGGTCGCCTCGGTCCTGGTCGCGCCGCGCCCCGCTTCCTGGATCTGCGCGCGCCGCGGTGTAGATTCGCGCGCCATCATGCGCCGTCCCGCTCCGTTCCTCCTCACGCTCTCCGCTCCCCTCGCCTTCGCGGCCGCTACCGCCGGCTGCTCGCCCCGCACCGCGCCCCCGGCCGAAGTGACGCAGGCCGCCTCCGCGACCGCCGCTCCGTCCGCTCCCCCCGACCCCGCCGCCTCGGCCTCGAGCGCTGCTCCCACCGCCAGCGCCGCGCCCGCCGCCGAGACGACGGTCGCCGCCGCCAGCGCCGCGCCCGCCGCCAGCGCCGCGCCCGATGCGGCGGCGCCAGCCGACGCCGGGCCGCTCCCGAAGGTCAAGGTCGCCAACATCGGCATGCACATCGGCGGCGGCCCGCACGACGACTTCACCAAGGAGCCGATCAAGCGCTCGGTCGCGCCCCACTTCGACGAGCTCCGCCGCTGCTTCGCGCTCGCCGAGGACCCGACCAAGGGCGGCGACTTCGGCATCGATCTCCGCATCGAGAAGGACGGCGGCAAGGCCGAGGTGCGCAAGCCGCGGACGGCGCTCAAGGGCCAGGCGTTCACGAAGTGCGTGGTCGGCGTCTTCGAGCAGATCGACTTCCTGAAGCCGAGGCGAGGCGCCACCGTGGTGAGCTACTCGCTCCGGTTCACCCCGTGACAGGGCCTCGGCTCACCCGTGGCGCCCGAGGTTCGGCAGCGACCCGCGCGAGGCCTCGACCGCCGTCTCGCCGGCGCGGTCGAGCGCGTACTTGAAGAGGATCGGGCCGAACACCTCGTTCAGCGCCACGCACCCGACGACGAGCGCGCGGAAGCCGGCGCCGAGGCTCGGGAACGCGCGCTCGATGGTCAGGCTGATCCCGAGCGTCAGCCCGGCCTGCGAGACCAGCCCGCACCACGACCACCGCCGCAAGAGCGGCGGATCGTCCGCCAGCCGGTTGCCGATGCGGTTCGCGACCCACGTCACCAGGGCGCGCGAGACGCCGAAGAGCAGCGCGACAGGCCACATCTGCCGCAAGAGGGGCAGGTCGAGGTGCGCGCCGGCCGTCGCGAAGAACAGCACGAACACCACGCTCGCGGCGTCCTCGACCGCGTGCACCAGCTTCTCGCCCTGCTTCGACAGGTTCGCGACGACGAAGCCGGCCACCACGAACACGAGCAGCGCGTCGAAGCGGAGGTACCGCAGCACCTCCGTCGCGCCGAAGCCGAGCGCCACGAACACGAGGATGAGCTGGCGGCCGATGAGCCGCATGTAGGCCGCGAGCGCGAGGCCGAGCGTCGTGCCGATCGAGATGCTCCCCAGGATCTCGCGGCCGAGCAGCTCGATCTCGTGCATCGACATCGTCGCGCCCGGCTCGATGAGCGGCCGCACCGTGGAGAGCGCGACCGCCGTCACGACGATGACGATGATGTCCGACGTCATCACGAACGCGAGCGTGTGCATCGCGACGGGGCCGGTCGCGCGCGTCTGGGAGAGGATCCCGAGCACGGCCGAGGGGCTGCGGGTCACCGCGATGACGCCCCACAGGACGGCCACGCCGAACGCCGCCGTGGTCGAGAGCTCGGCCGCGAACGGCACCAGCGAGCGCGCCGCGTAGAAGACGCCCGTCATCACCACGAAGACGAGCGCCGTCTGGACGAGGTTGTGCAGGAGGATGCTCTTCAGGCTCTTCTTGACGATGTCGATCCGCAGCTCGGCGCCGCCCGCGAGCGCGATGAGCGCCAGCGCCAGCGCGTTGACCCGCGAGATCTCCTCCACGGCGTGGTGGTCGACGAGCTTCAAGACGTGCGGGCCGGCGACGATGCCCGCGAAGATGTAGCCCGAGATGTGCGGCAGGCGGAGCGGCTCGACGAGCTCGCTCGCGAGCGTGCCCGCGAGCAGGAGGAAGCCGATCGAAGCGACCGCCCCTGCGGGCCCGTGCTCGTGAGGGACCGCGCGCGTCGTGGCGTAGAGCAGCCCGAACAGGATCACGAGCGCGACGGCGTGCGTGAGGTGGTTCAGCGGCCCCTTGGGGGCCGACCCGTGGTGGCGCGCGGAGGGCGCGCCCTGCTGCTCGGCGGGCGCGACCGGATCGGCCGGCGCGGCCGATCCGGCGGGCGAGGCGGGCTCGACGTCAGGGAGTGCTGCGGCGCTCACGGTGACACCTCTTCATTCCTCATCCCTCCCCCACGCGGCGCCGCGGGCGACGGCGGGCCGCCTCCCTCGCCGGGCGCGGCGCCGCGCCCGGCGCGGGCCAGGCCGCGGCCGAAGAAGAGCGACTCCCGCTCGGGCGCGGCGAGCTCGCCGGCCTTGCGGAGCGTGGCGCGAAGCGCCTGCGGCCCGACGAGCTCGCCGAACACGGCCGCGGCCGTCGCGGCGAAGAGGACGGTGTGCCCGACCGGGCCCGGAAAGCGCAGCGCGAAGGCGAGGCCGACGCTCATCGCCACCGCGCCGGACGAGAGCAGCCCGAGGCCGAGCCACGGCGACGTCTCGCGCGCGTCGGGCGACACGACGCGGAAGACGAGCCCGGTCGCGAGCTTGCCCACGAGCCTCGCCCCGAGCGCGATCGCCACGATCCAGGGCAGGAACGGCGCCGCCTTCGGATTCACGTGCGCGCCCGCGAGCAGGAGCGCCGGCAGGATGACCGGCCGCTCGGTCGGCGCGACCATGGTGACGATCTCGTCGCGGTGCCGCGACAAGGCGGCGATCGTCACGCCCATCGCGAACGCCGCGAACAGCGGCGACAGGCCGACCCGGGCGCTCGTGCCCATCGTCAGCAGCGAGGCCCCGAGCAGCACGCCCCAGCTCTGGATGAGGCGGAAATCGCTCCCGAGGAGCACGACCGCGATGAGCCCGAGCACCACGCCGATGAGCGCCGTCACGACCGTCCACCCCCAGAACGGGATCGGCCACTGGGCCGTCGCCTGCGGGACGAGCGCGAACGCGCCGCCCATCATGAGCAGCGGGCCGAGATCGTCGCAGTCGGCGATGTCGGCGATGAGGTCCGAGAGCTTGCCGCTCGCGCTGTATCGCTGCGTGACCCACAGCACCGCGTGCCGCGTCGTCTCGGCGGAGACGGCGCCCACGCCCGCCGCGAGCAGCACGCGGTCGCCGCGATCGAGCGAGGGAGCGACGTGGGCCGCCGCGAACCAGACCGCGGCGGCCACCGCGCCGCCGGTCAGGAGGCTCATGAGCACGCAGAGCGCCATCCGGGACGGCCGCACGCGGCGGCTGCCGACGAAGCCGAAGTCGAGGCCGACGACCACCGCGAGCCAGCCGAGCGCGACGCCCGCCACGGGCTCGAACGCGGCGAGCGACGAGGGCTCGAGCAGCCCGAGCGCCGAGGGCCCCAGCACGAAGCCGAGCACGACGTACTCGGCGCCGGAAGGGAGGCCGATGCCCCGGAGCACGCGGCCGCTGACGAGCGAGCTGCCGAGGTACGACAGCACGAGGAGCCCCATCAGGAGCCATACGGCGTTCACGAGGCGGCGCTCCGGTCGACCGGCGCGGGCGCGGGCGCGGGCGCGGCGCGCCGCGCGCCGACGGAGGACGCCGGCGCGCGCCCGAGCGGGATGTCCGCGGCGACGAGGGCCTGCGCCACCGCGGTGAGCCAGCGGCTGCGCACGTCGTCGCCGTCGCAGGCCATCGTGGCCCGGAAATGAGCGCCCCCCTCGTCGATCGCGACGAGCGCGGCGCGGGCGCGGCTGCCGAGGCCCGAGCCCGTCTTCAGGAGCAGCTCGCGCACCCGATCGAGATCGGCGGCGGGGTCGACGCTGATCTCGACGGCCACGACCGGAGGGCGGCCGCGGATGCGCGTCGGGTGGAACAGGCTGAGCAGGTGCGGCACGCGCACGACGCAGCCGTCCTCGTCCTCGAGGCGCGCCTCGAACAGCGTCAGCTCGCGGACCCGCCCGGCGCGGCCGCCCACGTCGGCGATGTCGCCGACGCGCAGGCGCCGCCCGTAGATGACCGAGAGGCCGACGGCCGCCGACGCGATGAGCGGCGTGCTGGCGAGCCCGGCCGCCGCGAGCACGACGAAGCCGATCCGCGTGAACGCCCCCTCGTCGGTGCCGGTGATGAGCGGGGCCGCGAGGAGCAGCGCGGCCACGAGGATGCCGAAGCGGACAAGGACGCCGGTGGCGACCGCGAGATCGGACGGGAGCCACCCGAGCGACGTCTCACCCCGGCCCACGCTCCCGAAGAACAGCCCCACGAAGCGGATGAGGACGATGACCGCGAGCGTCGCGAGGATCGCGAGCACGAGCACCGGGACGCTCCGCGCGATGCGCCCCATGAGCTCCGACATGGGCGCGAGCACGAAGCCGGTGAGCTTCTCGCTGGTGCCGCGCGTGGAGGCGAACAAGGAGAGGGCGAAGAGGATCCAGATGTAGGCGATGCCCAGCCGGACGAGGACGCCGGCGGCGCCGAGCGCGACCGAGAGCGCGCCCTGGGACGCGGCGGGCCGGAGCATCTCGATGCCGCGGACGTGCAGCGCCGGGAGCCGCTCCGGGTGCTCGGCGACCCAGGCGCGCCCTCGCTCGACGAGCTCGCCGACCTTGCGGAGCAGGAGCAGCGCGATCAGCCCCGAGAAGACGAGCAGCGAGAACGAGAAGACGCTCGTCGCGAGGCGGCTCCTGCTGAGCTCCTTGGCGAGGACGTCGCGCACCGTGCCGGCGACCGCGGCGGCGTGGCCCGCGACCGTGGTGTGACCTGCCGCCGCCGCGTCCTCGGGGCCGAGGTGGACGAGCGGGCGGTCGCCGACGTAGACGACCGCCACGCCGTCCTGCTCGTCGACGCGGACCTCGGGGACCGCCTTCTCCTGGGCGGCGCGCTCCAGCACGCGCGCCGCCTCACGGGCGCGCTCCGGAGGAGAGAGGCTGCCCCGGTGCACGCGGAGGGCGAAGACCGTCCTGCCGAGCAGCTCGACGCGCGCCTCGGGCTGCTCGACCACGGGAGGCGAAGGCTGGGGGTCGGGAGCCGCCGGCTCGCCCTGGTCAGGGGCGGGGGCCGGCGGCCCGACCGACGCGGACGCCGGCGCGACCGGCGCAGGCCGCGGCGCGGGAGGCCGCGGGACCGGGGCGGGCGCCAGCACGACCTGCGCAGACGCCGGAGGGGCCTCCGCGGGCGGTGGCAAGACCTGTACGAGCGGCGGCTGGACCGAAGAATCCGGCGGGGGCGCGAGCTGCGAGGGCACGGGCGCGGCCTGCGACGGCGCGGACGCGGCCTGCGCCGCCGCAGACGCGGCCTGCGCCGACACGGCCCGCGACGGCGCGGACGCGGCCTGCGCCGCCGCGGACGCGGCCTGCGCCGACGCGGCCCGCGACGGCGCGGACGCGGCCTGCGAGGGCGCGGACCCGGCCTGCGACGGCGCGGACGCGGCCTGCGACGGCGCGGCCTGCGCCGGCCCGGCGAAAACAGCGCCAGCGGGAGCGAGGAGGCCGGCAAGCGCGACCAGGAGCGCGGAGAACAGCCGCTGCACCCAGGCACTCTCGGCCGGAGGCAGGCCGCCGGTCAAGCGGCGCAGGACGCGAAACGGCCTCGGCAGGCAGCCCGCGAGCCACGCGTCGTCGCTTCCAGGCGATCACGCGCGCTCGAGTCCGCCCGGAATCCTCGATCCCCGCGCTCGCTCGACGATCGATCGCCTTGCCGCCGAGGCACGGCGCTGGCAGGGCGCCCGCGTGGCAAGGACCAACAGATCGGTGGCCCCGTCGCTGCTCGTCGGCGACATCGGAGGCACCAACACCCGGCTCGCGCTCTACGGCGGCTCCGGCGGCCGCCCCCTCTCCGAGGCCGTCTTCCGCAGCCGCGACCACGCGAGCTTCGAGGAGATCGCCCTCCCGTTCCTCGTGCGCAGCGACGCCCCCCACCCCGCCGTCGCCGTGCTCGGCGTCGCGGGCCCCATCAAGGACCAGGTCGCAACCGTCACGAACCTGCCCTGGCGCCTCGCGGAGCGCGAGCTGTCGCGCCGGCTCAAGATCGCGCGCGTGCTCCTCGCGAACGACCTCGTCGTCGGCGCCACGGGCTGCCTGCACGTCGCCCGCGCGTCCATCGAGCCGCTCACGGAGCGCAGGCCGCGGCCGAAGGGAAACAACGTGGCCGTCATCGCCGCCGGCACGGGGCTCGGCGAGGCCCGGCTCCTCTGGAATGGCGCCCGCCACGTCACGCTCCCGACCGAGGGAGGTCACGCCGACTTTGCCGCGCGCTCCGCGGTCGAGGCCGAGCTGTGGCAGTTCCTCGCCGAGCGCCACCCGGACCACGTGAGCTACGAGCGGGTCCTCTCGGGCGACGGGCTCGGCGCCCTCTTCGACTTCTTCGCCCGCGCCGCCCGCGTGCCGCGCGCGATCGAGCGCCGCCTCGCCGAGGGCGACCGCAACGCGGCGATCGCCGAGCTCGGGCTCGCCCGCGCGTTCCGGCCCGCCGCGCGCGCGGTCGACCTGTTCGTCGAGATCTACGGCGCCGAGGCCGGCAACCTCGCCCTGCGCGAGCTCGCGCTCGGCGGGGTCTTCGTCCTCGGGAACATCGCGAGGAACCTCGTCCCCCAGAGGCGCGAGCTGTTCATGAAGTCCTTCGTGAAGAAGGGGCGCCTCACGCCGCTCCTCGAGGAGGTGCCCGTCGCGGTGGTCACCGATCCCCTGGTCGGCGTGCGGGGCGCGCTCGCCGTCGCCAGAGAGCTCGCCGCCGCGGAGCAGCCCCGGGCCCGCCCGGCGGCCCGGAGGTCCTGACGCCCCGTGTCCTCGTGCCCACGACGGAGGGTTGGAGTCGCGCGCGCGACTCCATGCCTCCTATCGAGTCGGCGCCGGCGGTCCATGGCGGATGAGCGCCAGTTCGCCCCGAGGTGCCGAGAGGCCATATCGCGCGGCGCCGCGTCGTGGCCGGCAGGCTCCGAGCAGGAGCGGACGAGCTCCTCGCGCTCGGCCTCACGCCTGGCCCCAGGCTTGGCCTCTGGTTTGAATCGAGCGGCCGCGCGCGGCCTCGCGGCGTTGACACGTTGGTGCCATGGTGCTTTAAGACCGACACACCTGACGCTCGTACAGTCGGGGGAAAGAGAAAAGAAGGTCACGTCATGGCAACTTCGGTCGTTCTACCTGATGGGAAGGTCCTCGCGCTCGAGGATGGCAACACGGCGTTCGACGCCGCCCGGGCCATCTCGCCGAGGCTCGCCGAGGTCGTCGTCGTCGCGCGCGTCGACGGGGAGATCCAGGACCTCCGCGTGCCCCTCCGGGACGGCGCGAAGCTGGAGTTGCTGAAGGCCGATACGCCCGAGGGCAGGGACACGATCAACCACTCGGCCGAGCACCTCATGGCGACGGCCGTGCTGCGGCTGTTCCCGGGCGCCAAGGTCACGATGGGCCCGAAGAGCCATGGTGACGAGTTCTATTACGACTTCGACGTTGCCGGCCGAACCTTCACCCCTTCCGACCTCGAGATGATCGAGGCCGAGGTGAAGAAGCTCATCGCGGAGAAGATCAAGTTCGAGTGGCAGCTCGTCGCCAAGAACAACGCGCTGGACGTCTTCGAGGGGTACGGGCAGAAGAACGAATACAAGACGGAGATCCTGTCCTGGATCCCCGATGACAGCGTGTCGATCTACCGCTGCGGCGAGTTCGTGGATATCTGCCGCGGCCCGCACCTGCCCCACGCGGGGTTCATCAAGGGGTTCAAGATCACGTCGTCCTCGGCGGCCTACTGGCGCGCCGACGCCACGAAGCAGTCGCTCCAGCGCGTGCGCGGCGTGGCCTTCCCCAACAAGGACGACCTCGACAAGTACGTGCGCCGCCTGGAGGAGGCGAAGAAGCGCGACCACAGGACGCTCGGGCGGGATCTCGAACTCTACCTCGTCTCCGAGCGCTACGACACCCACGCGTACTCCGAGAAGGACGAGATCGATCTCTACGTCGGCGTGGACGCGGAGGCGCCCCTCGACCGCGCGCTCGTGGAGCACACCCTCGGCGCCGCGGCCTCGGCGTTCCCCGGGCGGACGCTCCGGCGAACGGTGAAGTTCGGCGAGGCGCCGAAGGCGCCTCCGGGCGGCGCGGGCGGCGGCGACGAGGCGCGCCCGCGCCTGCAGGTCCGGCTCCGCGGCGCGGCGGCGCCGGAGTCGAAGAGCGCCTTCAAGGCCGCGGTGAGCGCCCGGAAGGACGCCGACATCGAGGTGCACTTCGAGCCGCACTTCGTCGAGGAGATCGGGGCCGGCCTCGTCATGTGGCTCCCGAAGGGCGGGCTCCTGCGCACCATCATCGAGGACCAGTGGCGCAAGATGCACCTCGAGGAGGGCTACGACATCGTCTACTCGCCGCACATCGCCAAGGCGGACCTGTGGAAGACCTCGGGCCACTGGGACTTCTACCGGGAGGGGATGTTCTCCCCCATGTCGGTCGACGGCCACGATTACTGCTGCAAGCCGATGAATTGCCCGTTTCACATCCTCATGGTCAAGAGCCGGACGCGGAGCTACCGCGAGTTCCCGATGCGCCTCGCGGAGCTCGGGACCGTGTACCGGTACGAGGCCGCGGGCGTCATGCACGGCCTGATGCGCGTGCGGGGGTTCACCCAGGACGACGCGCACCTGTTCTGCCGCGCGGACCAGGTCGAGCAGGAGATCCACCGCGTGCTTCGCTTCATCCTGAAGATGCTCCGCACGTTCGGGTTCGAGCAGTTCGACATCAATCTCTCGACACGGCCGGAGAAGTACGTCGGCGGCCTGGAGGACTGGGCCAAGGCCGAACACACCCTCGAGGGGGCCCTCAAGGCCCTCGGCCTCGAGTACCAGGTGGACCCCGGCGGCGGCGCGTTCTACGGGCCGAAGATCGATATCAAGCTGGTCGATGCGCTCGACCGTAGATGGCAGTGCTCGACGCTCCAGTACGACTTCAACAACCCCGAGCGCTTCACGCTCGGGTTCGTGAACGCCAAGGGAGAGCTCGAGCAACCGATCATGCTCCACCGGGCTCTCCTCGGCTCGATCGAGCGGTTCATCGGCGTGCTCCTGGAGCACCACGCGGGCGCCCTGCCGGCGTGGCTCTCACCGGAGCAGGCGCGCGTCGTCACGGTATCGGACAAGCACAACGACCACGCCGAGCAGGTCACCCAGGCGCTGCGCGCTCACGGCATCCGGGCGAGCTTCGTCCGGAGCTCGGAGAAGCTCGGCGCGAAGATCCGCGAAGCGCAGGTCGAGAAGATCCCCCACATGCTGGTCATCGGCGACAAGGAGGTGGAGGCGAAGGGCGCAACTGTCCGGCTGCGTGACGGGAGCGACCGCGGCTTCATGAAGACCGAGGCGCTCGCCGAGTTCTTGCGCGAGCAGTGCGCGATCCCCGTCGTGACGTGACGTTCACCCGCGGCGCCGTGGGCCCTTCTCCAGGGCCCCCGGCGTCAGGCGGCCTCGGCTGCCCGCTTGAGATCCGCCGCTCGGAGCTGCGCCACGAACGCGAGGCCGAGCGCAACGAATGCCAGGCCGAGGACGAAGGCGAAGCGGAGACCCCGCGCGAGATCCGTGGGCGCGACGCCCTCCGTATCTCCGATGAGCGCGCCCATGAGCGTGACGCCGAGGCCGCCGCCGAGGCTGCGCGCGAACATGAGGACCGCCGTGAGCGCGCCGAGCTCCTGCCGGGGCGTGCACTCCTGAGCGCCCACGAGCAGGCTCAAGATGATGGCGCCCATCCCTGTCCCGGCGACGAAGCCGCACGCGCCGATCAAGGCGAGGGGCGCTCCGGTGAACGCGACGAACCCGGCAAACGCCGCGACGAGGAGCCCGGCGCCAAGCCGCGCGAGCCGCGGCACGCCGAGCCGCGGCAGGATCGCGCCGAGGCTCATCGATGCAAGGGTCCACCCGAGCACCATCGGGGTGAGCAGCAGACCGGCCGCGGTCGCCCCTGTGCGAGCAACGCCTTGAGCATAGAGGGGGAGATAAGACACCGTTCCAAAGAAGGCCGCGCCGGCCAGGAAATTGCCGATCACCGCGACCCGCGGGAGCCGAGCCTGCAAGAGGCGCAACGGCAGGAGCGGCGCGGGGTGCCGGCTCTCGATGCGCAGCGCCCAGGCGAGCACGGCGACGCTGGCGACCAGGAAGGGCCAGTTGCGCGTCTCGAGGCCCCATACGAGCGCGCCGCTGCCCGCGGTGAACAGAACGGCCCCCGCGAGATCGATGGGGGCCGCCTTCTCGGGGATCGGCGACTCTTCGAGGAATCGCCCCACGAAGGCCGCGCCGATCAGGCCGAAGGGCATGTTGAGGTAGAAGACCCACCGCCAGCTCGCATGATCGACGAGCAAGCCCCCCACGAGGGGGCCGATGAGCCCTGACAAGCCCCAGACACCGCTCAACATGCCCTGGATCCGGGAGCGCTCCTTGAGCGGATAGAGCTCACCGACGATGGCGAAGGTCAACGTGCCGAGCGCCCCCGCGCCGAGGCCTTGCACCGCGCGCCCCGCGATGAGCGTCAGCATGGAGCCCGCCGCGCCGGACAGCGCGGAGCCGGCGAGGAAGAGGAACACGCCGAACAGGTAGAGCCTACGCCGTCCGAGCCGGTCCGAGGCGCGTCCCCACAGCGGGCTCGTCACGGTCATCGACAGCATGTAGACGGCGAACGGCAGTGCGTACCAGGCATGGCCGCCCAGCTCGCCGATGACGGTCGGCATCGCAGTGGCCACGACGGTCGACTCGAGGGCGGCAAGGAATAACCCGAGTGCCAGACCGACGGTTGTGAGAGTACGAGACGATGCGCTCATCCAAGAAACCTGCTTTCCCTTCGTTTCAAGCCAGAGTCGCCAGCATCAGCCGACGAGAAACTCGCTCGTGAGGAATGGGCTCATCTTGAGGGACGTCTCCAGCCATTCCCGGTACGGGTCGCTCCCCTTCACGATTCCACTGCCAGCGTACACATGAATATCGTTCCCGCTCATCTTCGCAGTGCGGATCGCGAGCGCAAATTTTGCGCTATCGTCCAGAGTGAAATAACCGAAAGCCCCCGTATAGAAGCCGCGATCGATTTTCTCGTAGGCGCGAATGCGTTGCCCACTCAATGCGATGGGCTTACCCCAGATCGTCGCCGGGGGATACACCGCGGAGAGCGCGCCGAACACGTTCATGTCCGGCTTGACCGTTCCGGTGATGGTGCTCTTGAGGTGCTGGACGTAGCCGAGATCGATGACGTTGCGAGACTCGACCCGCTTGATCGACCCAGGCACGCACACCGCGCTCAGGTTCTCATGGAACATCCTGGCGGCCGTCTCGTGCTCTTCCGTCTCCTTCGCGTCGCGGAGGAGCTCCTCGCGGTACCGGCTGCTCTTCTCCCTCGCGTCGGAGCCCTTTCGCGTGCCTGCCAGAGGCTCGACGATGATGTCGTCGCCCTCCTTGATGAGGAGCGTCTCTGGCGATACACCGACCCAGGACTCTCCGCCTCTCCAGCGGAAGACGTATTCATACTTCTTGCCGCGCGCGGGGGCGGTCAGCCGGAGCAGCAGGACGGGCGAGATCTTCGCCTGGAGCGTGAGACGGACCTCACGCCCGATGACGACCTTGTCCGCGGCTTCACCCGAGAGCTCGCGGATCAGGCCGACGAGCGCGTCGACATACTCGCGGCACTCGGGGATCAGCTGGCGCTTCGCCACACGCGGGTTGGCCGACAGGCTGAACTCGTAAGGGAAGGTCACGAGCCGCGCCCCGACGTCGTGGAGCTCGTCGCTCTCGAAGTGGGTGAAGCTGCACTCGCCCGCGGCCAACCGACACGCGACGCGTGGGATCGTGAAGACGAGCGCCTCGCCGGGCCTCGTGGGATCGATGCCGCACCGCCATCCACCGAGCAAGAGGGTCGACGGCGGCAGTCCGTGGTGGCGCGCAAGGAAAGGCCTGATCTCGTCGACGAAGGCCGCGACGGCCCTGAACAGCTGCTCGTGAAAATCGGCCTCATGGTCGATCTTGCACGAGCACTCGCGTTCGACCGTCTCCCCGTTCACGAGCCGCAGCTCGAGGGCGTCGCCTGCGTTGTGGCATTCGATCGAGAGCTCGCTCCCGACGGCTACGATCGACGTCGTCCCCTCCTCGGAGGTGTGGCTGAAGAGCCCGAGGAACTCGTCGGCGAAGGCCGGGTATCGCGCCTCCAGCGCTTGGGCCACGGCGGACGCGTAGACGTCGACCGTCACCTCCGGGTGCGGGTTGTCGAACGTGATGACACGGGTCGTCTTCATTGGGTCCTCGCGCATACGTGGGCGACCTTGCTGCAAACCTGGAGCGTCTTCTCGAATAGCCGCCCGCCCTCGGCGGCCGCGGGGTCGCGCTCGTCAGCGTCCCCTCCCGCGAGGGCCCTGCGCGAGGACTCGATGTGCAGCCCTCCGAGCCGGCTCCCCTCGGCCATGTGCGCGGATGCGGTCCTCTCGACCTCGGCGCTCACTTCCGCCATCGCCGCCTCGAACGACCGCGCCCTCGAGTCCGCGTGCACCGGCGCCGACATCCAGACGGCGGGGGCGTGAGCGCCCTGAAACACCCGGACAAACTCCCGCAACGGTTCGAGCTGGCTCCCGAGGCTGGTCATCACGACGATCTTCCCCGCCTCCTTCCTCGGGTTGAGGGCCATGTAGATGGAGAGCAGCTCCGACGCGGAGAGCTCCGGCCCGACGCGGACGCCGATCGGGTTGTCCACGCCGCGAAGGAACTCGAGATAAGCGCTCCCGGCGCGAAGGTGCTCGGCCGCGAGCCACAGGAGGTGCGCGCTCGCAGCGTGATAGCTGGCCGTCGACGAGCACCTCCGCACGAGCGCCTCCTCGAAGAGCAGGTTGGCCACCTGATGCGAGGTGAAGACCCGGAGCCCGCACTGGCGCATGGTCGCCAGCGTCGCCTGCGCAGCCTCGTAGGCCCACAACATCCTCCTCGCGTCGGGCGTCCGGCCCCACGGGTGTGGCGACGGATCGTTCACCATCTCCCCGTAGTAGCTCGTGACCGACACGCCATCGACGATCTCCGTCGCGCGGAGGGGAGTTTGCGCGTAGCTCCCCGCCGCGAGCGCGATGGAGATCACCGGCTTGTCGAGCATGAAGCCCACATAGTTGCTCATCGAGCCGAGCGTCGCCATGCGCGCGCGGACGTTACGCGGGCTCGACTCCCTGAACCGCTCGTCGGTGTCGCCCATCTGCAGGACGAACGCTCGTCCTTCGGCCACGGCCCCGAGCTCCGCCTTGAGGCGGCGCACCGCCTCGGCGCCCACGAGGCCCGGGAGCTCCGAGAGCCGCCCGGTCACCGCTGCGACCTCCTGGCCGGCGTAGGGCGGCACGCAGCGCTGTTCCATGGTTCGCCAACCCTGCGGTCGCCAATACTCTTGCTCGCGGCGCTGAAGATTGTTCATTTCCACTTGTGCCCTCTCTACGGTGATCTCAACCAAGGGTGGCGCCGCCGTCCACGACGAGATCGTGCATCGTGATGTGGCGCGCCTCGTCCGAGAGGAGAAACGCGACCCCTCGCGCGATGTCGTCTGGCTCGGCGACACGGCCCAGCGGGATGCCGACGCGATAACGGCCCGGATCGCCCTCGATGAGCCGTCGATGCGACTCCGCGGAGTCCCCGGTGAGCACGCGGAGCATGGGCGTATCGGTCGAGCCAGGAGAGACGGTGTTGCAGCGGATGCCGTGCCTGGCCAGCTCGAGCCCCATGCACCGCGTGAGCATCGTGACCGCTGCCTTCGAGGCGCAGTAGGCCGCCATGCCGACGCGCGGGGTGTTCGCGGCGTTGGATGCGACCGTGACGATCACGCCCGATCTCCGCGGCAGCATGCGCCGCGCGGCGGCCTGCGAGACGAAGAAGACGCCGCTCGTGTTGACGTCGAAGGTCTCCTTCCAGCTCTCGGGGGTGGCCGCCTCGAACGCGGCCGGCACGAGGATCCCAGCTGCGTTGACGACACCGTCGAGCGGGCGCGCCTCATCGGCGACCGCCACGACGGCTTCCACCTCCGAGGGGACACGGATGTCGACGCGGCGCGGCTCCACGGCGCGCTCGCGCTGGTTCAATTCGGCCGCGAGCGCCTGCAGGGCGTCGCCCTTCACGTCGACGACGTGGACGAAGGCCCCCTGCGCGACGAGCAGGCGCGTGACCGCGGCCCCGATGCCCTGCGCAGCCCCGGTCACCAAGAAGGACTTGTTCTCGAATCTAGGCTTCATCGAATGTGTCACGGTTTCGTGCCTCCCCGCTCCTCTCCGGGCGGCCAGCTCGGGCCGCGGGCGGGCCTCAGCGGACGAGGTCCCACCACTCGTCGAGGCTCCGCCGCTCCGCGAGCTCCACGAACCCCACGCGGGCGCCCATCTTGCGCCACTTCTCCGCGAGCACGAGGAGGCGGACCGAGTCGACGCCAGCGTCGAACGGATCGCCGATCCTCGCCGCTTCTTCCGCGCTCACGCGCAGCACCTCAGCCACGTCGGCGAGGAACCGGTCGCGCGTGAGGCTGCTTCCACCGAGCTCCGGCTTCAAGACGCGCCTCCCAGCTGCTCCAGGAGCTCAGCGGTGGTCGACACCTTCCCTGAGCAGCTCGCGATCTGGGTCAGCGCCATGCGGTGATGCTCGAGCGAGAAGTCTGCGAGCGCGTCCGCGGCGACGAACGGCTGGACGCCGGCCATGAAGGCGTCGAGCGCCGTCGCCTGGCAGCCGATGTGCGCATAGACGCCGCAGATGATGAGCTGTCCCCGGCCCAATCGCTTGAGCATCTCCAGCAGCTCGCTCTGCTTGAACGCGCTGTAACGGTGCTTGACGATCATGTGGTCGCCAGGCGACGGCTCCAGCCCGCGGACGATGCTCCGGGCCTCCCCGTCTTCCGGCATGCCGGGCCCCCAGAAATCCAGGAGCAGCCCGCGCTCGGCCTTGCTCTGGCCCCCCGGCTGCGCGGTGTAGAACACCGGGACGTCGCGGAGCTTGCACGCCCTCCGGATCGCGTGGATCTGTGCGACCAGCGCGCCGGTGAACGCCGCCGATTCATACGGCTTGAGGAAGTAGTTCTGCATATCATGAATCAGCAGAGCTACGCGCGCCGGCTCGACCCTCCAGGAGTGCGGAGCGCGGGCGAAATCGACCACGGTGGGTACGTCATAGGACTTGATTCTCGGGATTCCCATATCGTCCTCAAGGCAACGCAGCGGCAGATCCGCCGTGCTGCTTCCTAAGTTCCTTCCTGTCGATCTTCCCGACGGTCGTCTTCGGCAGCGACGGCACGAACCTGACCTGGTCGGGCACCTTGTACGCCGCTACGCCGCGTCCGCGCACGAAGGCCCTTATCTGCGCGGCGGTCAGCTCGCCCCCCGGGTCTGCGACGACGAACGCACACGACGCTTCGCCAAGGTAGACGTCCGGTATCGAGACGATCGCCGCCTCCCGTACGCGCGGGTGCGCGAGGAGGTGCCCCTCGACCTCCTCCGCCGCGATCTTCTCGCCGCCGCGGTTCACCTGGTCCTTCGAGCGCCCGGCGACGACGAGGTAGCCGTCGGCCCGCCGCGCGACGATATCGCCCGTCCGATAGAAGCCGTCGGCCGTGAAGGCCCGCGCGTTGTGCTCCTCGGCGTTGAGGTAGCCGCGGATCGTGTAGGGCCCACGGACGAGGAGCTCGCCCGGGGTGCCGTCCGGGACCGGCTGATCGTCCTGGTCGACGATGCGCACCTCGTCGTCCACGGAGATGGGCCGCCCCTGCGTGTTCAGCACCCTCTCGGAGAGGTCACCGAGCCGCGTGTAGCAGACGAGCCCCTCGGACATGCCATAGACCTGCTGCAGCTGGCACCCGAGCGAGGATTCCAGGCGAGCAGCCATCTCCGCGCCGAGCTTGGCGCCGCCCACCTGGAGGAATCGCAGGCTCGACAGATCGCACGTCCGCTCGGCGTGGAGCCAGGCCAGCGCGAGGCTAGGGACGAGGGCCGCGAACGTGACCTTCTCTCGCTCGATGAGGGAGAACGCGGTCGCTCCGCTCGGATCGGTCGTCATGACGACCCGGCCCCCCGCGCACAGCGTTCCCAGGATGCCCGGCGAGCTCAGGGTGAAATTGTGACCGGCCGGCAGGGCGCACAGATAGACGCTCTCGGGCGTGAGCCCGCAGATCTCGGCGCTCGCCCTGACGCTGTACAGGTAGTCGTCGTGGGTGCGCGCGATGAGCTTCGGCAGGGCGGTGCTGCCGCCAGAGAGCGTGACGAGCGCGGGGTCGCTGCCTGCCCGCTCCGGCCGCTCGTTTGGGCGCCCATTGAGGGTCTCGAAAGGAACGAACGCCCCCGGGTCTCCGACCACGATGACCCGTTCGACCCGGGGGATCCGCGAGACGACCTCCTCGGCGATCTTTCGGTAGTCGAAGCCGAGCGCCTTGTCCCGGATCACATAGGCCTTCGCGCCCGATATCTGGAAGATATGGGTGATCTCCGAGATCCGATCCGACGGGAGGGCGAAGACGGGGATCGCTCCCAGCCGGAAGAGCGCGAAGATCACCTCGACGAACTGGACAGTGTTGGGGAGCTGGACGACGACGCGATCGCCTGGCGAGAGCCCCAGCGCCGCCAACCCGTCGGCCAACCGGTCCGCCCTCGCGTCAAGCTCCGCGTACGTGAGGTTCACCGGCCCGTCCGTGACGGCCACACGGTCCGGCACGCTTCGCGCGACCCTCCTCAGCATTCCGCCGAGCGTCTCGCCGGTCCAGTACCCCTTGGCGCGGTAGGCCGCAGCGAACGACTCGGGCCACCTCGGAAACTCGAATGCATCGCTCACGACAGCCCTCCTTGAGGCGCGAGAGCCTCCATACATGCCTCCCGCGACGCGGGGCCGAGCTCGACGCGCCACCCGACAGGTATCTCGGCGAACTGCGGCCACAGCGAGCGCTGGCCTTTCTCGTTGGCGAGCAGCCAGAACGAGCTGTCGGCCTCGTCGAAGGGGTTATAGAACGGCCGCAGCTTGCGCGGCGCGCGACCGCCTCTCAACGAGGCGTGGGCGAGGAGCCGCCTCTCCAGGATCTCCGCCAGCGCGGCGGCGCGATCCGTCACGAAATAGTGACCGCCTCCCTCGATGACGGACAGGCTCACCTGCTCGGAGAACGCTCGCCAATCGAGGTAGCGGGCCTGATAGCCCTCGGTCAGCGGATCGCTGTCGCCGACGACGACGTGGATAGGCGCCGCGAGGCGCTGCGGCGAGCTCGCCCTCGTCGCGAAGAACGTCGCCGTCTCCATCGAGTCGTGCTTCGTCATGTCGGCGATGGCCGCGAGGGTGTCCTCGTCCAGCACGTCCTTGAACCCACCGAGGCTGCGCAGGAACGTGATGATGTCGCGCCCCGTCCGTCCGGATACGCCAGACAGGACCGCCTGGGGATCGTCATCTGGCAGCATCGCGCCGATCACGAGCTCCACGAGCTCTGCGCCGGCGCTCTCCAGCTTGCTCGCGACGGCCAGGGCGATCGCGTTCCCAGCGCAATGCCCGTAGACGGCGATCGGCCCCTTGATGCTTGCCATGACCTCTTTCACGACCCCGTCCGCGACCGCGTCGATGCTCAGGAGCTCCTCGCCGGGTCGCGTGGGATCATGACCGGGCAAGTTGACCGACCAGCACGCGACAGATCCGGGGAGGCCCTCGGCGAGCTGCCTGAACGCGAGCGCGTTGCCGCCGGCGAAGGGCACGCACAGCAGGTTGATCCCGGCGTCGCCGGCGCCGCGGCCGAAGGCGTGGAGGAAGCTCCCCTGCTTCTGCTCGGCGGCGTCTCCGCCCGCGCGCAGGAAGTCCGCGCAAGCGCGCGGCGTGGGATCCTTGAAGAGGGTCATCACGGGCATACCCAGGGTGCGGCACACGCGGATCGCCTTGATCGAGTCGCCTCCGAGCTCGAAGAAGTTGTCGTCGATGCCGAGCCGCTCGACCCCGAGGTGGCCGCGCCAGACCTCGATGACGCGCTCGTCGAGGGCGTCGCGAGCGGGCTCAACGCGACGTTCCGAGGTGACCTTGATCTCGGGGAGCGCTCGCCGATCGACCTTCCCATTCTGATTGAACGGCAGCGCGGCGAGGACCCCGATGGCGTGCGGAACCATGTAGGGCGGCAGCCGCTCGCGCAGGTAATCCCGAAGCGAGTCTGCGTCGACCGTGCGTGGAGACGCGGCGTCCGTGGCCGGAACCACGTGCGCGACCAGCTTCGGATCGCCGAACGTGTCGACTTGCACGGACGCGACGGCATCCGAGATGGCCGGGTGGTCGCGCAGGTGCGATTCGATCTCGCCGAGCTCGATCCGATAGCCTCGCACTTTCACCTGCTGGTCGCTCCGGCCCACGTACTCGAGCAAGCCGTCTTCGTGCAAGACCGCGACATCGCCGCTTCGGTACATGCGTGACCCAGGAGGGCCATAGGGGTCGGCGACGAACCTGACGGCGTCGAGGTCGGGTCGGTTCAGGTAACCTGGCGCGAGCCCCTCGCCGGCGACGTACATCTCACCGTAGCCGCCGATGGGCACGGGGCGCAGCGCGTCGTCGAGCACCATGACGCGCAGATCGTCGTACGCCCTGCCGATGAAGCTCCCGCTCTCGGCCAACACCTGCGACCTCGTGACGAACTGATACGTCACATTGATGGTCGTCTCGGTGATGCCGTACATGTTCAGGAGCTTCGGCTTGCCCTCCTCGTGGCGGCTGAACCAGGGCTTGAGGCGACCGAGATCCAGTGCCTCGCCACCGAAGCACTGATATCGGAGGCTGAGCTGCGACGCGAGCTCCGGGCGATCCTCCTCGGCTTCCATGAGACGATAGAATGCCGACGGGATCTGCCCGAACACCGTCACCTTCTCCTTGACGATGAGCTCGAGCAGCGCCTCGGGGGCGCGCGCGATCTCGGGCGGGACCATGACGAGCCGCGCCCCGTGCAGCAGCGCTCCCCAGATCTCCCAGACCGACGCGTCGAAGACGTAGGAGAAGCACTGCGTCCAGACGTCGTCACACCGGTACTCGAACCACCGATCGGTGGTCTTGAACAGCCGTACGACGTTGTGATGCGTGATCTTGACGCCCTTGGGCTTGCCGGTAGAGCCGGACGTATAGATGATGTAGGCCAGGTCGTCGGCAGACGGACTCCCCGCCGCGCGCCTCCACGGCGTGAGACCGGCGGTCGCTGGCCGCGCCGACGCGAGCTTGTCCGGCTCGATGACCAGCGTCTTGAAGGGCGACGATCCCAGCTTGCGCATGTTGTACGCGTCGGCCAGGAGGAGGACAGGCTGCGTGTCGGCCAGGATCGCGTCGATGCGTCCGGAGGGCGCGTCAGGGTCGATTGGCACGTAGGCGGCGCCGACCTTGAACGCCGCGAGGATGGCGACGATCGTCTCGACAGACCGCTCGATCAGCAGGGCGATCCGCGGGTTGCCGACGAAATCGGCGGCGTCCGCCATGGCGCTCGCCAGCCGGTTGGCCCGGGCGTCGAGCTCCGCGTAAGTGATGTGCTCGTCGCCGAAGGTGAGCGCGACGGCCTCGGGCGCCTCGATCGCTCGCCGCTCGAACGCGCCGATCAGCGTCCCGGTCTCCACGCCGCCCGCCGCTCGCGCCGCGCCGGCCGCCGGCTTCGGTGCGAAGAAGAAGCGGCGCTCTTCCGAGGTGAACGCGTCGAGGCGCCCCACCGGCGTGTCGACGCCCTCGGCGAACCGCTCGAGGAACTCCAGGAAGCGGGCGATGTTGAGGCGCAGCTCCTCCTCGCGATAGAGCGCCGGATTGGCCATGCCGATGAGGCGCAGTCCCTCGCCTTCGGCCCCGGGCTGAACGAGGAACGACAGGTCATCGGCCGGTCCGGCGCTCAGCATCTCCGGCGCTCCCCGTTGTCCGCCGAAGTCCAGGTCCGACGTGAAGAGGTCGACGTTGATCTGAGGCCCCGTCAGGCGGCGATCCTC
Source organism: Sorangium sp. So ce1504 (assembly GCF_051521635.1). NCBI lineage: Bacteria > Pseudomonadati > Myxococcota > Polyangiales > Polyangiaceae > Sorangium > Sorangium sp. So ce1504. Next base: position 6,403,369 of record NZ_CP150365.1, read on the forward strand.
CCCGAGGAGGTTGCAATCGCGGCGGACGTCCTCCGCCCGATACCGCTGGTGGAGGCGCATCTGCGAGAGCTCGCCTGAAACGCTAGCGAGCACGTCGCGCACCGTATCACCCGGCCGGACCCGGACGTGCAGGGGAAGCACGTTCGCCATGGTCGAAGGAATCCTCGTCGCGATCGAGCCGAGGCGATTGAGGAAGGGGATCCCGAGCACCACCTGCTGCCGGCCGCTCACCCGGCTCAGGAACACGCCGAAGGCAGCGATGAGCACCGGAACCCAGTGGGCGGATGCTCCCTCGGCCATGCGCTGTAGCCTCGCCACCGTCTGCTGCGATATGCTTGCGTCGCACCGCAGGAAGCTCCTCGACGGCAGCGCGACCTCGCTGGTGAAGCTCGCGACGTCGGTCCCCCGGGAGCACTTGCCGCGCCAGTACGCTCGGTCCCGCCGGTGCGCGTCCGATCCCTGATACGCCTGCTCACTCTCGATGAGGGCAGCGAGAGGACCGAACGGCGTAGGCGAGATCTCCTTTCCGCTGGCGAGGCACGAGTAGAGCTCGGCGACGCGCTTGAAGAACATCGACATCGCGAAGCCGTCGAGCGCGATGTGATGCGACTTGAAGTACCACCACGAGCGGCGCTCTCCGAGCAGGAAGAGGCGCGTCGAGAACAGGCGGCCGCTGCCGAGGTCGATCCGGGCGGCGAGATCCCACTCCATCCAGGCCCTGGCCTCCGCCTCCGGCGAGGGATGAGCTCGCAGGTCGCTCAGGGGACAGTCGAAGGCGAGCTCGGGCTCGATCACCTGGACCGGAGCGCCTTGCTCGTCCCCGTCGATCTCGCGAAACCGAGCGCGCAGGACGTCTGCCTCGTTCACGGCCCGGGCGAGGGCGCGCAAGAGGGTGGAATGGTCGAGCGTCCCCTCGACGGCGATGACGCTCGCGACATTGTATGCTGCGCTCTCGGGATCGAGCTGGTGGCCCAGCCAGATCGGCTGCTGGGCTGGGGAAAGCGGTAGTACGCGGGCAACCTGAGACATTCTTCCGCTCCTTGGCCAGCCTCACTGCTTGGGCAGGTGCTGCTGCTGCTTGATCCCGTGGAAGAAGCGCTCGCAGAGGTACGAACGCATCGAGGGGTCGATCACTGCGTCGATGAGGATCGGCTCGTTCAGCTCAAGCGCCTCCGCGAGCTGCCGGCGGAGATCGGCGCCGGTCCGCGCGGTGAACGACTTGACATTGATATAGTGAGCGAACCTCGAGAACTCGAGGTGCTCCTGCCGAATCAGCGCGTGATCGCTCTCGTCCGTCGACAGCGACGTCCACCTGCTGTTGTTCAGGACGATGACGATCGGGCTCACGCCGAACCGCTTCGCGTGCATGAGCTCGAGCCCTGTCATGTGGAAGGCGCCATCGCCGACGAGGACGATGGGGCGCTTGCCGCTGCCGAGCTGATAGCCGATCGCTCCCGGGACAGCGATCCCCATGCTCATGTAGAGCGACGACGTGAGGACGTCGGCGGGGCACATGCTGAGCGACATGAAGAACGAGTCGCCGCAATCCACGATGAGGACCGCATCCGGCTCTGCCGCGAAATACCGATCGAGCTCCTGGGTGACCGTGAACGGGGTCAGCGGCTCGCTGTCGGGCTGGTCGCGGACGTCCCTCTCGGAGCTCGACGGCGCCTCGCCGGCCTCGAGAGAGCGGGGCGACCCGGCCTGCTGAGACGCCGCGACCTCCGCCAGCGCGGAGACGAACTCCATCGTCGTCGCCGCGAAGAGCTTCCGGCCGACCCGGACACGACCGTCGTAGGCGTGAACGAGCCGCCCCACGGGGACGTTCCCCGCCACGCCCATGTTGACGTCCGAGTTCGGCTCGCCGACGAGGAAGAGCAGATCGCACTCCTCGACCAGTGTACGGGTGGTGAGGTCGGGCGACGCCGGACCAGCGAAGACACCTCGGTAGTTCGGGTGGGCAGGGTCGAGCGTCCCTTGCGACATTGGCGTCGCCACCCAAGGCAGCCCGAGCGCATCGACGATCCGCTGGGCCGGCCCCTCCAGCCGAAAGCGCTTGAGCTCGAGCCCTGGCACGAACACCGGCCTCGCGGCCTCGCGCAGCAGCTCGATCGCGTGGCGCGCGGCGCTGAAGGCGTCCGCGGAGAAGCGCCCCGGCGCCGGCGGCGCGGGCGGCTTCCTCGGGACGTAGCGGACCTTCGTGAGGTAGAGGTCCCGAGGGATCTCGACGTAGACCGGGCGCGACGCCTCGAGGGCGACGCGGAGGGCGTCGCGGATCTGCTCCGCGGCCACGTGCGGATCCTGGATCCGCGCCTGATGCACGGTCACCTCGCGCATGATCCGGTATTGCGCGTCATGATCCGTGATCTGGTGATGGAGGAAGATCTCGGCTTCACGCTCGCGCTTGCCAGGGCCGCCGGACACCACGATCAGGGGGACCCGCTCCACATAGGCCTGCGCGATGGCGTTCGTGGCGTTGAGGACCCCCACGCCGTAGGTGAAGCACAGCGCGCCCGGGACGCGTCGCGCGACCGCGTAGCCCAGCGCGGCGAGCGTCGTGCCGTATTCGTGCGACATCGTCCGGAGCCGTAGCCCGCTCGTACGATCGAATTCGCGCGACAGCTGCATCGTGAAGTCGCCAGGAATGCAGAACAGATCTTCGATGCCGTGCTCGAGGAGGACGTTGCCGACCAGCTGGCCGAGCGTCATCTCCTCGGAGGCACGAGGGAACGGCTGTTCGATGAACGCGATGGGTCGAGCGGCGGTCACTTGAGGGCTCCACGGCACAAGGAGGTCAACATGTCCTGATCGAGCCCCTGGTCGAACGAGTACTTGAGGGGCGCGAGCGGGAAGCCCCGGAGGAACTCCTCGATCCGCGCCGCCACCACGGCGGGCTCGATCTTCTTGAAGTAGAGGTCGCCGATGAACCCGGCCACCGTCCGGAAGTCCTTCTCGACCAGGTTGCGGCGGGTCATCGCCTGGACGCCCAGGCGGATGCCGTACACACCGGGCTTGCCGGGGATCTCGATGTTGGTCGAGCGGATCCCGCCCTGATGGAGCGTGTTCATGCAGAGGTTGAGCGCCTTGTCCAGGGTGCCCACCGCGAAATGGACCTGGTGCATCTCGGTGAAACCGAACTCCTCTCCCGAGACGTCGAAGCCCAGGTCGTACAGGTGCCGAGCCAGCGCCTTCGCGTTCTTGACGACCTGCTGCGCGTACTCGCGGCCAAACACCTCCATCTCCTTGAGCGCCACCCACATGGGCGGGAGCAGCTCGGCGTGGCAGTTGCTCTGAAGGTGCGGACACAGCCAGATGGAGGTCTCTGCGAGCAAGGGGTGGCTGCCGGATCGAAATCCGATGTAGCCCTTCTGCGGGCCGGGCACGGTCTTGTGCGTGTTGCCGTGCACCACGTCCGCGCCGCACCGCAACGGCGAGTCGAAGACCCCGCCCATGATGAGCCCGCCATCATGGCTCATGTCGTACGTCAACGTGCATGAGTCGGGCAGGACAGCTCGGATCTTGTCGAGCGGCTGCCAGCGGAGCTTGAAGGACTGATCGAGGATGACGATCTTGATGCGAGGGTTCTTCCGCACCATGTCGTCGAGCCGCGCGACGTCGATGAGGAGCGACTTCGGGTCGACCGGGAGATGGAAGATCTCGATGCCCGCCTTCGAAGCCAGAGCCTCCAGGGCGAAATGGCCACCATCCTTGTGCGCGAAATGGACCATGCCGTCGCCGCGCTTGCAGGCGGCCAGCATCAGCGCCTGCTCCGCGGGAGAACCGCCGTTCGGACGCCAGTCGAACGTCTCGGATTTGACGAGAGATCTACCGAGCACGCGGACCATGTCGGCCAGCTCGTTCATCTGGCCGGACTCGGGGAAATACCACTCCCCTGGCGGCACGTCGAAGGGGAACGAGACGTGGTAGAAGGCGCCGGCGGTCGCGCTCGACGTGAAGCGCACGAGCGCGCTCGGATAGTTCTCGTTCGCCGTGAGGCTGAGGGTCCGCTCCCGGTACCGGTAGTCCCGTTGGAGGTTGTCGCTCAGGATGCTCGCGGCCTTCATCGCCTCGAATTTCGCGTCAGACATGTTCAGCCCCTCAGGAGGTCATCCTCGATGCGGCACGCCTCATCGATGATCGCTTGATAAATGGTTTCGATGAACTCGCCTCGAAGCTGATGGCGGCTCCCCCGCTCCCTGCAGCGGCGCTTCACCTCGATGACGCGGGCGGGCTGCATGACGGGCGTGGCGCTCATCTTCTTGGCGAGAGCGACCTCCCGCACGATGTGCAGCCTGCGCCCGAGGAGGTCGACGAGCTCGTCATCGATGCGGTCGATCTGGTCCCTGAAGCCGTCAAGTGTCATGGTCTCGGCTATCCCCTGGTAATGCGCGCTCCACGCGCGCAGCGGTACATCAAGTATCGACGATCTGGAAAATCCGACGGCAGGTCTGTAAGAAGCGCGGATCTTGCTCGATGAGATCCGCCTTGATCTGGTGGAGCTCGTCATGAAATCGCTCGCGCTCTCCGGCTGACACCTCGGCGTCCAGCGCCTGAAGGGAGGCCTGCAATCTCTGGCGCGCCTCCCCGGCGTAAGGGTTCGCCGACTGTATCTCCCAGTAGACGTCGGGGTGGTTCTGCGTCATGCGCGCAACGAGGGACAGGAGCACACGAAACGGCGGCGGCGCGAGGGCGGCGATGGACGACGCGGAGACCCCGGCCTGACACAGCGCCCTCCCGAAGGACAGGATGGCCGCGTGGCACAGCGACTGCAGCGTCGCCATCGTCCGATCGTGCTCCTGCGGCTCAATGACGACCACCCTCAACTGCCACCGCTCGAGGAGGGACAAGAACCCGGCGATCGCCGCGCCGCTCCGGTGAACCACGGCGGCGACGGGTCGGCCTTTGGGGTCGAGATCGCCCGAGAACATCGGGTTGATCCCGAGCACCGGCTGAGCTGGCCGGTGCTGATCGAGGAGGTCGCGAAATGGTGTCTTGATCGACAGCGTCTCGACGATGAGGCAATCCGGGTGCAAATGCGGCAGGATCTGCGGTAGAGCTCTCTCGAGCACGCTCTGCGACAGGGCGAGCACCACCGTGCGCGCCTGCGACAACGCGGCGCACGTGCGGTCGCTCGGGCGGGTGATGTCGTCGGCGTGGAACGCGATCGTGGGGTTGACGAAGGCCGCATCGGAGATGTCGATGCCAGTGACGTCGAGGCCCTCGCCCGAGAGCCTCGTCGCGAGGAACGCTCCGATCGAGCCCTTCGCCCCCACGACCACGCACCTGGTCGACGCCACGTTCGCGTCGTTCTTCATGGACGCCTCGCTCCTCACGATTGAGACCTCCGCAGCTGCTCGACGGCCTCCACCACGCCGCGCGCCTTCACGATGGTCTCGGCGAATTCTTCGTTCGGATCCGACAGGGCCGTGATCGCGCCGCCGACGCCGATCCACGCGTGCCCTCGATCGATCGGGACCGAGCGGATGATGATGTTGAGGTCGCACGCGCCGGAGAGCCCGAACCACCCGAAGGCTCCCGAGTAGACGCCGCGCGGGCCCTCCTCGAGCCGGTCGATGATCTCCATGGTGCGCTTCTTCGGGGCTCCTGTCATCGAGCCGCCGGGGAAGACCGCGCGGACACACTCGACCGCCGAGACCCCCGGCTTGAGCTGCCCGCGGATGGTCGAGACCAGCTGATGAACGTGCGAGTAGGTCTCGATGTCGAAGAGCTTCGGCACGTGGACCGAGCCGATGGTGCACACCTGGCCCAGATCGTTCCGCAACAGATCGACGATCATGAGGTTCTCGGCGCGATCCTTCTCGTTCGACCGGAGCTCCTCCGCCTGCTTGCGATCCTCTTCCTCGGTGCGGCCTCGAGGCCGGGTCCCCTTGATCGGCTTCGCCTCGGCACGCCCGTTCCTGTCAACGCTGAGGAACCTCTCGGGCGAGGAGCTCACGAGGTGGAAGTCGCCGACGCGGAAGTAGCCGGCGTGAGGCGCGGGCGTAAGGCCCCTCATGACACAGTACAGCTCGAACGGCGGCTCCTCGAACGAGAAGTCGATCATGTTCGTCAGGCAAACCTCGTAGCTCTCCCCGTTCACGATCTCGACGAGCGACTCGTGGATCTTCCGGATGTACGCCTCTTTGCCGAAGCGCATCACGGCGTTCTCTGCGATCCACCGCTCGACCTCCGCCAGCGACAGCCTCTTCGACGCACGCTGGGCGGGCGGCGATGCCTTCAGCGCCTCGGCCTCACGCCTCATATGCGCCTCGACGGCGTCGAACCACGCCTCGGCAGCGCGTCCAGTCTCGTCGTCCGTGACGAGGTGCAGGAGGTAGCAGGTCCTCTCGGCGTGGTCGAAGGCCACGACCCGGGTCGCGAAGATGAAGGCCGCGTCGTGCGTTGGCGAGCGATGCGCGGCCGAGCCGATGGTCTCCGCCTTGAGCTCGTAGCCGAGGAACCCGACGTAGCCGAGGTTGAAGTCGAAGGGCAATCCTTGAGGAACCTCGACCCTGCTCTGCGCAAGCTTCGACCTGAGCAGGTCGAAGACGCTCTCCACCTCGACGGTGCGGCTGTCCTCCCCCCGAACGACCGTGGCCCGCCGCGTGGTCATGTCGTACGTCACGGTCTCGCCAAGGGGACCGTCAGCGTCCCCCATGAACGAGAACCGCGCGAAGCCTGACCGGGTCACGCTGCTCTCCAGGAGGAACGCGCTCTTCGAGCGGAGGAACTCGGCCCGAAACAGATCGACGGTCTCGGGGAAACAACCGATTTTTCTATGGTGGATGCGGAAAGACGTCACGACTACCCCCGTCAGGCCACGAGATGGTTGTTCTGCACCGAGCGGCGCGACTTGTGAGACATCGCGATGTCCCGAAAGTTGCGCAGCAAATCCATGCCGGCTTCGGTACAGATCGACTCAGGATGGAACTGAATCCCATACAGCGCGCGCGTCTTGTGCCGGATGCCGTGGATCATTCCATCCTGGTCCCACGCCGTGATGACGAAGGGGTCCTTCAGGTCGCGGACGACGAGGGAGTGATAGCGGACCACGCTCAGCTCCGGAGGCAGCCCCTTGAATATTCCCTCATTATCGTGGTGGATCGCGCTCACTCGGCCGTGCATCGGCACCGGGGCATGCGCAACTTCCATACCATGGATATACGCCATGCACTGATGACCGAGGCACACGCCGAGCAACGGCACCTGTGCATTCAAGATGGCCTTGACGCTTATTCCCACGTCCACCGGCCGCGCAGGCGTCCCCGGCCCGGGAGACACGATCACGCAGTCGTACCGCGCGAAATCGAGCGTCGCGAAGTCTTCCGTATTCAGCACAACGGCGGGCTCTTCGCCGCACACCTCCCCCATGTACTGGAACAGGTTGTAGGTGAATGAATCGAAGTTGTCGATGATCAGCGTTCTACAAGCCACCGCGCGCCTCGTCACGGAAAGGGTTTACCGTGCCATACGGCATCCGCTCGGAAGACCCTCCTCGCTCGCAAGCATCGGATTTAACCGCTGCCTGGAGATCGGCTCATCTTCCGGCACATGCCTCCAGCGCCCTGATACAGCGGCAGCGTGCCGGTACACCGGCACTACTGACCGCGCCGCGGACCCACATCAGAGCGATAAGGATGGCATGTCAGGACGGTCGGCAATCCATATCACGGGTCTGCTCGCGATCAACTTAAATCGATCGGCGAGCGATGCCACGATCTTGCCTTTCGCGAGCTGGCCGGCCAGTAGGCCAGCCGGCCGGCCGACTGGCCTACTGGCCGGCCGGCGCGTGGAGCAAGCGCTCATCAACGATTGTCGCTTCAATAAATTCGTCCACATCTGCCGGCGTCCCCTGTGGATATCTCGAGGAGCTCGTGCAGGTCGGCGAAATCTCGTCACGAATTGATAAAAATTCACACCTCTGACATCGAGCAACACTCGGGCGCGATCGAGGAACCGATGCACGCACGCTTAGATCAACGATGCACATCGTCGCTTGCGGTGGGCTTGACGTCGTGGTACCCGATGCCCCGAACCTCGTAGACCCTGTTGGTCGTTCGTCCCGGAGTCGGGATGTCAGCGTCGAGGTGATAGAGGAGCGATATGCAACACGTCGAGGCCAGCGCGCCGGAAGGCGATACCGTAGCGTCGTGGTATGAGAAGGCGACGGTGCGCTACACCCAACGGATTCTGATCCCGGAGCGCTCCAGCGGGGAGCTGCTCTACCCCACCGCGCGTAGCATCGTTTGTGATCACCCGCTGGTCGCGTCGCGCGGCAGTACAGTGCAGTCGTACATCCTGGCCCAGGCCGCGTATCAGTTCCTCTACGGGGTCGGACTGCTCGAGACGAAGTTCGTCATCGACTGCAGCTTGAATATTCTCCACAACCACATCAAGGGCGCCGGCGATGTCGACAAGCTGCAGGCGCTCACGGTGATAATCGACGAAGGGTACCACGCCTACGTGGCGCTGGATTACATCGTCCAGATGAAGCAGAAGATTGACGTCGAGCCGCTACTGGTTCCCGAGTCGAACTGGAAGCTCGACGCGGCGGCGCGTGCCAGCGCGAGCTTGCCCGAGAGCATGAGGATGGACTTCCAGCTCCTCGCGGTCACGCTCGCCGAAAACGTGCTCACCGCCGAGATCGCGAGCCTGGGTAAGGAGAAGGAGATCGCGAGGTCGTTCGCGCGGGTCATGGGCGACCACGTCCTCGATGAAGGGCGGCACTCCAAGTATTTTGCGAAGCTGCTGAAGTCGAGCTGGGCTCGGCTCCCGCGGGAGACGCAGGAGACGTTCCGCGCGATGTTGCCCGGTTACCTCGACGATTTTCTGGGCGTCGACCTGAACCGCGCGTTCGAGCGGAAGGTGCTCGCCGCGCAGGGCTTCAGCGCCGAAGAGATCGATCGCATCATCGATGACACCCAGGAGAGGTTCGTCGCCGAGCACCAGGACGCCAGGGAGAAGACGAAGGTCAGGCTCGTCGCCCTGCTGAAGCAAGTCGGCGTGTTCGGGCTCTCGGACTCGATCGCGCGGCAATAGGCGATAGAGCGCCTGCCAAGATCTCCCGTCGGCCGCGCTGCCGAGGGGTGGCTCCCGCGTCAACATCACCTGAACGCGCGTCGCTTGAACGCACAGGACGCGCGGCGCGCCGATCGCGCCGCGCTGCACGAGCGCGGGCGCTCGCTGCTCGCTACCCGGCTTGCGCGGCGGCGGCGTCGAGCAGCCAGACGAGCCGCCCGGGCCCGCCGCGCACGACCCGCGCCGGCACCTCGTCGGCCGGGCCGGGCCGCTTCGCCTGCGCCACGACCCCGCGCTTGCCCGCCCCGCGGGCCAGGAGCAGCTTCAGCCGCGCCTCCTGGATCACCGGCGCCGTCAGCGTGAGCCGCGGCTCCAGCCCCTTGTCCGGCTGCGCCGGGATCGCGGCGACCAGGCGGTCCTCGATGCCCGCCGCCCCCGTCCCGGGGAACAGCGAGGCCGTGTGCGCGTCGTCGCCGATCCCGAGCGTCATCACGTCGAAGGAGACCGCCGACGCGACCCCGAACCGCGCCCGCAGGAGCCGCTCGTACCGCGCCGCGGCCCCGGCGAGGTCCGGCGACTCGCCCTCCATGCGGAAGAAGCGCTCCTCCGGGATGGGGGCCGCCGCCAGATCCCGGCGCGCTGCGCCGTAGTTCGAGCGGGGGTGATCGGGCGCGACCGCGCGCTCGTCCACCCAGAACCACTCGGTCTGCGCCCACGGGAGCGAGAGCGCCGCGAGCCGCTGGTACGCCTCCGAGGGCGTGCTCCCGCCCGACAGCGCGACGCGCGCGACGCCGCGCGCGTCGACCGCGGCCGCGATGGCGCGCGCGATGAGCTCCGCCCCGAGCCGCGCCTGCTCCGCCGCGTCCGCCGCGACGAGGGTCTCCTCACCACCGTTCATCTCGGTCCTCCTGTCGGCGCTCGTCAAAGGGCGCTCCACTTCGCCGCGGCGAGCACCGCCTCGCGCAGCAGCCGATCGCCCTCCAGCGAGTCGATCGTCTTCGCCAGCACCCACGTCTCGTCCCGGTAGCCGAGCGGGTGCAGGTGCTCTGCCGACCGCGCCCCCTCCAGGGTCCAACGCACCGTGCCGGGCGCCTTGTCGAGCCGCACGCAGCCGAGCGTCAGCGGCTCGCCGCGCAGCGACGTCCACAGGCGCACGCCGTCGAGCCGCCGCCACGCCTGCGCGTCCGCCGGCGCCGGCGGCCCGTCGATCAGCGCGATCTCGATCGGCGCGCCATCGGCGCCGCGGGCGCGGCCGACCACGCCGCCGCCGGGCTGCGTGGGCCCCCGCAACTCGAACGTCCAGCCTAGCCGCGAGCCCATCCAGCCGAGGAACAGCGCCGCCGGATCCGGCTTCGCCCCCGCGCTGCGCGCGATCTCCACCCGCCGGATCGCCCGGCACGCCTCCGGCATGTCGTCGAAGAACCGGGCCACGAGCTCGCGGAACGAGAACGTCCGCACGAACGCCCGGTCCGCGAGCGGCGCCCTCGTCCCGCGCGCGACCTCCGCGATGCGCTCGATGCACGTCTCGGCCGAGTCGAACACCAGCCGATCGCAGATCGGCGCGAGCGCGTCGCCGAGCACGTTCGGCGCGCCAGGCGCGAGCTCGACGATCACGGCCACGTCGGAGATCGTGAGCGCGCTCACGACCGAAGCGACGCGCTCGGCCGCGGCCACCCCGAACGTGAGCTCCACGCGGTCGTAGCAGATCGGCACCTCGCCGGCGCGGCGGCACGTGGCCGACCAGTCGGCCTGGACGCTCAGCGGGTCGAGCCGGTCGTCGAGCGTGATGAGCAGGGTGCGCCCCGCGTGCGTCTCGGCGAGGTCCTCGGCCTGCTCCTTCAGGCGCTCGACCTCGGCGCGGCTGCCCACCGCGACGAAGTTCATCGTCGACGCGCGCGTCTTCGGGGCCGGCTCCGCCCGCGACTCGTCCGGCGCCGACCAGAACTCGGCGAGCTCCGACTCGACCCGCTTGATGATCTCGGCGACCGCGCTCACGGCCGCCTCCACGCCCGCTCGGGCGCCTTCCCCCCGTCGCCCGCCCCGCACACCGCGCGCACGTCATCCGACGACGGCTCGACGAGGGCGTCGGCCTCCGGCGGGCCCCAGCTGCCCGCGGCGTAGCGCGCGATCGGCGCGCTCTGCGTCCGCCACCCCTCGAAGATCGGATCGACGAAGCCCCACTGCGCCTCGACCTCGTCGGCGCGCGTGAACAGCGTGGCGTCGCCGCGCAACGCGTCGAGCAGGAGCCGCTCGTACGCCTCGGGCGTGCTGGAGCCGAACGCGGCGCCGTACCGGAAATCCATCGTGACGCCGCGGATCGCGATGCCGCCGCCCGGGATCTTCGCCGCGAAGCGGAGCGAGATGCCCTCGTCGGGCTGGAGGCGCATCACGAGCGCGTTCGGCTCCTCGGTCGCGCCGGGGGCGCCCTTGAACAGGCCGTGCGGGAGCGGCTTGAAGTGCAGCACCACCTCGGCCACCCGCTTCGCCAGCCGCTTGCCGGCGCGCAGGTAGAACGGCACCCCGCCCCAGCGCCAGCTGTCCAGGTGGAGCTTCATCGCGACGTAGGTCTCCGTCGTCGAGTCCTTCGCGACGTCCGGCTCCTCCGTGTAGCCGGGCACCTTCTCGCCGCGTACCATGCCGGGCGCATACTGCCCGCGCACCGTCGACGACAGCGCGTCCGGGCCCGCGATCGGCCGCAGCGTGCGGAGCACCTTCACCTTCTCGTCGCGCACCGCGTCCGCGTCCCACGACGACGGCGGCTCCATCGCGACCAGCGTGAGCAGCTGGAGCGCGTGGTTCTGCACGATGTCCCGCGTGATGCCGACCTTCTCGTAGAACTTGCCGCGTCCCTCGACGCCGATCTCCTCGGCCACGGTGATCTGCACGTGATCGACGTGCTGGCGCGACCAGAGCGGCTCGAAGATCGTGTTGCCGAACCGCAGGACGAGGAGGTTCTGGACGGTCTCCTTCCCGAGGTAGTGGTCGATCCGGTAGATCTGCGACTCCGCGAGGTGGGCGAGCAGGTCGCGGTTGAGGGCGCGGGCGCTCTCCAGATCCTCGCCGAACGGCTTCTCGACGACGACGTGCTGGAACGGCGCGTCCTTCTCGTGCGACGGCGGCGCGACGAGGTTCGCCGCGCGCAGGCCGCGCACGATGGGCGCGAACTGGTCGGGGGCGACGGCCAGGTAGAAGACCCGGTTCTTTCGGGTGCCGCGCTCGGCGTCGAGCCGCTCGAGCTCCGCGGCGAGCCGGGTGTACGTCTCGGCCTCGTCGAACGCCCCCTGGACGTAGCTGATGCCCTTCTCGAGCTCGCTCCAGGTCGCCTCCTCGAGCGGGCGCCGCGAGTACTTCCCGACGGCCTCGCGCATCTCCTTCGCGAAATCCGGCTTCGGGCGCCGCGCCACGCCGACGACGGCGAAGCCGCCGGTGAGGAGCCGGCTGAGCGTCAGGTTGTAGACCGCGGGCAGCAGCTTGCGCCGCGTCAGGTCGCCCGAGGCGCCAAAGATGACGAGCGCGGCCGGCGAGGCGGTGCGCTCCTCGGGCATCCCTTCGCGAAGCGGGTTCTTCTCGGCTTGGGTCATGGTGGGTGAGCTCCGGTCGGTGACGACGACGGGCACGATGCTCGCGCGCCTCCGCGGCGTAGGGTAGTCCGGATCGCACGCGCGGGCGCGGAACGATGCGAGAACGATGCCGGAGGTCGCGCGACGAGCGCGACGACCGCGACGACCGCGACGACCGCGACGACGACCTCGCGCGGGCGTGCCGGCGGAGCGCGCCCGCCGAGTGTGCCCGCGCAGCCCCGCCGCCCGCGCCGAGCGTGCCCGCCGGCTCGCGGCGCCCTTCCATCCGATCGCGACCGGTACTAGGCTGCTCCGCGCGATGGCCGCGCCGGTGCTCCCGCGAATCCGCGTCCCCCACCCCCACGTGCGAAGCGATAGCCAGGTGCTCGCCGGGAGCCCGCACGTCCTCGGGTCGCGCGTCCCGGTCCGGCGGCTCTGGGCGTGGCACCGCGGCGGCGCGTCGGTGGAGACGCTGCTCAAGCGGTACCCGAACCTCGGGCCCGCGCGCGTGCTCGACGCGCTCGCGTTCGCGTACGACAACCAGGACCTCATCGAGGCCGACATCGCGCGCGAGCAGCTGCTCTTCAAGAAGCAGGGCGGGCCCACGGTCGGCGCGCGCCCGCTCGCTCAGCTGAACCTCCCCTTCGACGAGGACGACGAGTGAGCGGCGCCCGAGAGGGCGCGGCGGGCAAGGGACGGGGCGCTCGAAGCGCGGCGCGCCGCGCGTGAGACGCCGCGGGCGAGATGCCGCGCGCGCCATGGGGAGCCCCTCGGGCGATATATATATGTGAAACGCCTCGCGCCACCTGCGATGCAGACCGCCGTCCCCACGCGATGAGCTCAGCTTGATTCTTTACAGCCATCCTGACTTGGGGCAATGAGGGCCGTCCGTCGCTGGAGCCCACGGTGCGGGGCTGCTCGGCATTACGAGTGACCGTCGCGCAGGATCGCGGCTGTCCCAGCTTTCAAGGTCGCGGCTGCTGGTGTAGGGTCCGCGCTCCATGGGGTACCGATCGAGGTGCCGGAGGGATTCTGAGATGAGCGTCAATCGATGGAAGTTGTTTGCGATGCCCGTGGCCCTTCTCGGCCTGGCTTCGCCTCTCCTCGTGAACTGCGGCGGCAAGGGGATCCCTGGCGCGGACAGCCTTCCCGGCCCCGCCGGTGACCTGGCGTCGGCCGCGGGCGGCTGCGACGAGATGAAGAACGGCGGCATCGCGAACCTGAAGTTCGACGGCGGCGCCGAGGTCGAGGGCAAGATCAAGGGCTTCCTCGAGGCGGCTGCGTCGCTCGACAAGCTCACCGTCGCCATGGAGGCGGACCTCATCGCCTCGTGCGGCAAGCTCGGCAAGGACCTCGGCATGAGCGAGGCGGAGCTCAAGGCCGACGCAGGCGGCGGCAAGGGCGCCGAGAAGGTCTGCGGCGCGGTCTCGGCCAAGGTGAACGCCGCCGTGAAGGCGAACGCCGAGGCGAAGATCACCGTCCAGATCGATCCGCCGAAGTGCTACGCCGACATCACCGCCATGCAGAAGTGCCTCGGCGACTGCGGGTCGCCGGTGCAGCCCGGCAAGCTCGAGGCGAGCTGTGAGGGCGGCGAGATCAGCGGCAAGTGCGACGCCGAGTGCAAGGGCAAGTGCAGCGTCGAGGCCGGCGCGGCGTGCACCGGCACCTGCAACGCGAGCTGCTCGGGCAAGTGCGACGTCGGCTTCAAGGGCACCTGCGGCGGCAAGTGCGACGGCAAGTGCGACGGCAAGGACTCGAAGGGCGCGGCGTGCGCCGGCACCTGCGAGGGCAAGTGCGACGCCAAGGCCGAGGGCTCCTGCTCGGGCACCTGCGAGGGCAGCTGCTCCGGCTCCTGCGAGGTCAAGGCCGCGGCGAAGTGCTCGGGCTCCTGCTCGGGCGGCTGCAGCGCCGAGATCAAGGAGCCGAAGTGCTCGGGCGAGTTCAAGCCCCCGAGCGTCGACCCGAGCTGCCAGATGCAGTGCACGGCGAAGACCGCGGGCGAGGCGAAGTGCGATGCGCCGAACGTCCGCATCGTGGCGAGCGGCAAGGTGAACGCCGACGCGCAGAAGCTCGTCGCCGCGCTCCGGACGTCGCTCCCGGCGATCGCCAAGGTGCAGCTCGGCTCCGGCAAGAAGCTGGCGGCGGCCGTGTCCGGCGTCGGCAAGGCCGGCGTCGAGGTGAAGGACGTGGCGCTCAAGGCCGGCGGCAAGGCGGTCGCCTGCGTCGCGGCCGCGGTCGACGCGTCGGCCAGCGCGACGGCCTCGATCGACGTCAACATCAAGGCGAGCGCGAGCGTCAGCGGCTCGGCGAGCGGTTCGGCCAGCGGCGGGACCTGATCCCCGGCGCGGCCTGAGCGCGGACGCGGCGGCGGTCCCCTCCCGGGGGCTGCCGCCGTCGTCATTTCAGGCGCCGAATCCGGGCTCGCGGCGCAGATCTGGATGCGAGCTCACCTTTCCGGTCGCGCGGCGCGCGGCGCGCAATGGTCGAGATCGGCGCCGGATGCGCCGCCCAACGTTGCAGGCAGGTTTCTTGGCCAGACAGCCGCGATGCGGCAAGCCGTCAAAGCGGCGTGCCTCCGGGAGGCGGCCAGGCCATTGCGCGCTGTCGCGGCGCTCGTCCGGAGTATCATGGTGCGTCGGCGAACGATGACGGGGTACTCGGAAGGGCAGGAGCGATGGTCGGCGATCCCTTGATCGAGCGAGGCGCCAGGATCGGCGAGTACACGATCGACGATCGCCTCGGCGAGGGCGGCTTCGGCGCCGTGTTCCGCGGCCGCGACGGGGCCGGCAACGACGCCGCCATCAAGATCTTCAAGGACGTGAGCGCCCAGAACGCCGGGCAGCTCTTCGCACAGCAGAACGAGATCGAGGCGCTGCTCCGCCTGCGCCACCCCTCGCTCGTCAAGCTCTCCTCGTACGGCGTCCTGGACGGCGTGGGCCTCTACCTCGCGATGGAGCTCGTGCAGGGCGAGACGCTCGACCGGTACCTCGCACGGATGGGCTCGCTCGACACGATCGAGGCCCTGCGCATCGCGCGCCGCGTGGCCGAGGCGCTCGCGCACTGCCACGCGCTCAACGTCCTCCACCTCGACCTCAAGCCGAGCAACATCGTCCTCACCGATCCGTACGAGCCCCGGCTCAAGATCCTCGATTTCGGCCTGGCGACGCTCACCGTGAGCTTCCAGCCCGAGCACGCCCGCGTCAACGCGGGCACCATCGCGTACCTGGCGCCCGAGTGCCTGAAGCGGGGCGCGCTCGGGCGCCCGAGCCCCCGGATGGACCTCTACGCGGTCGGCGTCATGCTCTACGAGCTGCTCGCCGGCCGGCTCCCGTTCTCGGACGGCACCGTCAACAGCGTCATCAACCAGAAGGTCTACGGCACGCTCGTGCCGCTCGCCCACGCGGCGCCCGAGACGCCGGCGCCGGTCGTCGCGCTCGTCGAGGAGCTCCTGGAGCGCGACCCGGCGCGGCGCTTCTCCAGCGCGGCCCGGCTCTGCGCTCGGCTCAAGGAGCTCTACTACGTCACGCTCCACGGCACCTCGCAGCCCCCGGCCGGGGCCGAGGACGAAGCGCACGGGCGCGACGCCGCCGCGCCGGAGACCTTCGACGACGCGCACGACGCGCCCTTCGTCGGCCGCGAGCAGGAGCTCGGGCGGCTCATCGAGCTCGTCCAGGGCGCGGTGCGCGGCGAGCCGCGGCCGGCCGTGGTGGTCGGCGACACCGGCGTCGGCAAGAGCCGCCTCGTCGCCGAGCTGCTCCGGAGCGCCGAGCAGGCGGGCACGGCGATCGTCGCGTACGGCCGGTGCAGGGAGCTCTCCGGGCTCGTGCCCTACTCCGCGATCCGCGAGGCGCTGACGCAGATCGCGCTCTGGCTGGAGCGGCACGGCGACAGCCGGGCGGCGCGCATCCGCCGGCTGGTGAGCCTCGTGATCGCCGACGACGCCGCCCTCCTCCGGGGGCTCGTGCCGGAGCTGACGCGCGCGGTCGGGCTCGCCGACGAGGGCGGCGCCATCGGCCCGGGCGGAACGCGCTGGATCGCCGAGCTGATCCTGCGGCTGCTCGGCGCGATCTCCGAGGAGATCCCGGTCGTCCTCGCGATCGAGGACGTGCACTGGGCCGACGAGGCGACGCAGGAGGTGCTGCTGCGCCTCTCGGATCAGCTCGGCGAGATGCCGGTGCTGCTGCTCGGCACGGCGCGGCCGCCCTTCGCTCGCGGCTCGTCGCTGCCTCCGCCCGGCTCGTCGCTGCCTCCGCCCGGCTCGTCCGCGCTGCGCGGCCCGGGCTCGTCGCCGATGACGCCGCGCACGGCGGGGTGGCTCGCGTGGAAGGACGTCGAGCGCCTCGACCTCGGCCCGCTCCGGCCCGAGGCGAACCGGGCGCTCCTCTCCGCGCTCGGCCGCGGCGCGGGGGACGACCTCGTCCAGGAGCTCGTGCGCCGCGTCCCGCTGCTCGCCGCGGGCAACCCGCTCTTCAACATCCAGGTCGTCCGCAACATGGAGACCGAGGGCTTCCTGCAGCGCAGCCGGAGCGGCGCGCTCGAGATCTCCCGCGCCGACGCGCACTACCTCGCGCCCGCCTCGGTCTCGGACGTCCTCTCGCGCAGCATCGACGCGCTCGATGCCACGACGGTCCAGGTCCTCGGCGTCGCCGCGCTCATCGGCCGCCAGTTCCTGCGCGACGATCTGGTCGAGCTCGGGCTCTTCGACCCGGCGGAGGTCGACAGCGCCCTGCGCAACGCCGCGGCGCACTACGTCTGCCTCGGCGAGGACGGAGGCCTCGCGTCGTTCTCGCACGACGCGGCGCGCGAGCAGCTCGCCGCCCGCGTGCCGCCCGACGAGCGCCCCGACTACCACGGGCGCATCGCGCGGCGCATCGAGCTGCGCGGCGGCGATCCGGGGACGCTCGCGCACCACGTCGAGCGCGCCGGCGAGCTCGACCGCGCCGCGTCGACGTACCTGCTCGCGGCGAGCGAGGCCGATCGGCTCCAGGATCCGCACGGCGCCAGCCGCCGGCTGAAGCAGGCGCTCGCGCTGCTCGAGCGGCTGCCGCTCGACCCGGCGCGGATCGAGCTCAGGGCCCGCTGCGCGCACGAGCTCGCGCGCGTGGCGTGCCTGCTCGGCAGCACGGCGGAGCCGCTCGATCTGCTGCGCCGCACGCAGGGGGCGCTGCCGGAGACGCCGCTCGTCACGGCGGCCCTCTCCAGCGCGCTGTCGCGCGTGCACTACGTGCGGGGCGAGTTCGCCGACGCGGTGGCGCACAGCCGCAGGGCGCTCGAGGCGATCGGCGCGAGCCCGGAGCTGCGCCCGTACCAGTGCCTGCCGGCGAACATCCTCGGGCGCGCGCTGTGCGCGGCCGGCAAGGTGGGCCCGGCGACCGAGCCGCTCCGCCGCGGGTGCGAGCTCGCGGAGGCGGCGGGCGAGTACGTCGAGCTCTGCCACTCGCGCGGCATCCTCTGCGTCGCGCTGAGCCAGTCCGGCTTCTACGCCGAGGCCGAGCAGAACGCCGCGGACGCCGCGCGCCTCGCCGAGCGCCTGCGCGACCCGGTGCGGCTGCTCGGCACGTGGTTCTACCACGCGGTGCTCGCGGAGGGCCGGTTCGACTGGGATCTCGGGGTCCGGTCGACAGCGCAGCTGCTCTCGTACGCCGAGGAGCACGGCCTGAGCGGGCTCTACCTGTACATGGGGACGATGTACGCGGGCCGGCACCAGTTCCACATGGGCCAGCTCACGCGGGCCCGCGTGCTGATCGCGAACGCGGTCAACCTGAGCGGCGTGCTGGGCATCGGCATGGGGCGCGGCTGGGCGGAGGGGTACCTGGGCGACGTGTACTTCGTGCAGGGCCTGCTCCCGGAGGCGCTCGCCGCCTACGAGCGGGCGATCGAGATCGGCTCGGCGGGGACGGGCGACGCGTACGCCGTGAGCCTCGGCCGGGTCGGCCGGGTGCACGCGCGGGCGCTGCTCGCCAACGACGCCAGCGGCGCTGGCCAGGCCGGCGAGCTCGCCGCGTACGGCCGGGAGACGCTCGATCTCATCCGCACGTCGGGCAACCGGACGCTGCTGGTGACGGCGCTCGAGCGTCACGCCGAGGCGCTCGACGCGCTGGGCGACGGGGGGGCTGCGCGCGGCGTCCGCGCCGAGCGCGCGGCGCTCGTCGAGGAGCTCGGCCTGACGGATCCGACGTTCTGGCCGCGCGTCCCGGCCGAGGCGGCGTTCCAGGGCCCCCCGCGGGTGTACTGGGCCGATCTGCCGCGCGAGGTCCGGAGCGCGGGCCCGAGCAGCGTCGGCACGACGCAGGTCGTGGACGCGACGGTGGCGGACCTCGCGGCGGCGGCGACGATCGCGGTCCCGGAGGAGGAGCTCGGCGGGCCGACGATCGTGGCGATCCCGCGCCTCCGCCACGTCACGCTGCTGGAGACGCTGGCCTCGGTGGAGGGCTTCGTCCCGCGCTTCGACGGGCCGGAGGCCCCGCCGGTCGCCAAGTGACGGCGAAGGACGACGGCGCCGAGCGGGCGCCCGGGGACGCCGAGCAAGCAGGGCTGCGCGAGCAGGGGCCGCCGGTCGTCGCGCAGGTGGCCTCGGCTGCAAGGTGTGGGCGTGACGCGGGCGCCGCGGTGGCGCCGGCCGGTGCGGTCGAGGTCGTGCGCACGGCGCTCGCCCACGCCTGGGCGATGCTGTTCCTCGTCGTGCTGCTTCCCATCGGCTTGATCTGCTTTCCCTTCGATCCCAGGCAGCGGATGCACGACCGCCTCTCGGTCGTCTGGGCGCGCGGGGCGCTCTGGCTCGTCGGGGTGCGCGTCGAGGCCGAGGGCGTGGCGCACGTGCGGCAGGGCGAGCGCTACGTGATCGCGGCGAACCACCAGAGCACGCTCGACATCCTCGCGTTGCTCGTCGTGCTGCAGGGGCGCACGCCGATGCGGTTCCTGGCGAAGCGCGCGCTGTTCCACGTGCCGGTGCTCGGCTGGGGCATGCGCCTGTACGGCCACACGCCGGTCGACCGGCGGCGCGCCCGCGGCGCCGTGGCGGATCTCGGCGAGGCGCGGCGCAACGTGATGCAGCGGTGGTCGACGGTGTTCTTCCCGGAGGGGACGCGGAGCGCGACGGGCCGGCTCCTGCCCTTCCGGCCGGGCGCGTTCCGGACCGCCTCGGCCGCGGGCGCGCGCGTCCTGCCGGTGACCATCGACGGCGCGGGTGCGCTGCAGCCAAAGGGCCGTTATGCCGCCGCGCCCGGCGTCGTGCGGGTCGTGGTGCACCCGCCGCTCGACCCGCCGGGGCCGTCGCTCGAGGAGCTCCGCGCCGCGATGGAGGCGTGCAGGACCGCCGTGGCGTCGGCGCTGCCGGAAGCGCTCCGGGAGGAGCGCGAGGCGCGGAGCGGAAGCGGGTGAGCCGGGGGAGCCAGGCGGGATAAAGGGGATCGCTGTCCCGCAGAGTCGCGGCGCGACCTGGTGCGCGGGGTCGACGCCGCGCAGGCGCAACAGCGCTCGTTCGAGGAGCGGACCATGAGCCCGCGTGCTCTTCAATTGAATGGCGAGCTCTTCAAGGCATCCTCTCACGGATGGCGCGGTGCTCAGCGCACGCAGCGCCGCGGAGGCTCGAGTCACCAAGACGCCAGAGACGCAAATTGTTGGGATTTCTTGGCATCCTCGGCGCCTCCCAGAGCACCGCACCTTCGGCCAAAGCACCCCACTACCCTCGCGCGCCTGCGCGTGAACTCTCCTTCTCATTCAGGCCCCCTCCTTCTCATTCAGGCCCCCTCCGAAGGCGCCGCGCCGAGCTCAGGAGAACCCGCTATCTTTGTTCATGATGGCCGCGTCGCACCTTATCCGTCTTGTGGTTCTTGTGTATAAGGACTCATAACAATTTCATGGCAGACGCCCGCGTCAAACCTCAGCTCGTGGTGATCGGCTGCTCGGCTGGCGGGATTCAGGCCCTCAGCGCGCTCGTCTCCACCTTCAGGGCCCCGTTCGCGGCGCCCATCGTGATCGCCCAGCACCTCGACCCCAGGCGGCCCAGCCACCTCGTCGACGTCCTCGCCCGCCGCAGCGCGCTGCCCGTCCGCGCCGTCGCCGCGGTCTCCCCGCTCGAGGATGGCGTCGTTTATGTCGTGCCGCCGGGGCGCGACGTGGAGATCACCGATCACGAGCTCCGGCTCCGGCCCGAGAACGACGCCCGACCCAAGCCGTCCGTCGACATGCTCTTCCGCACCGCGGCCGAGGTCTTCGGCGAGGGCCTCGTCGCCGTCATCCTGACCGGCAACGGCTCCGATGGCAGCGCCGGCGCCCTCCACGTCAAGAAGAGCGGCGGCACCGTCATCATCGAGAACCCCCAGACGGCGAGCTTCCCGGGCATGCCGGAGTCGCTCGCCCCGAGCACCGTCGACATCGTGGCCGATCTCGATCGGATCGGGCCCATCCTCAACGAGCTGCTCACGGGATCGTACGTCGAGCCCCCCGCGGACGACGAGAAGCGGCTCCACGAGCTCCTCGACGTCGTGCGCGAGCGGAGCGGGATCGATTTCAGGAAATACAAACAGGCGACCATCCTCCGCCGGCTCCGGCGCAGGATGGCGGCAACGAACACGGAGACCATTGAGGCCTACCGGCAGCACCTCGACGATCACCCCGACGAGCTCCAGCGGCTCATCAACAGCTTCCTGATCAAGGTCACCGAGTTCATGCGCGACCCCGAGCTCTTCGCGCAGCTTCGGGAGGTGATCCTGCCCGGGCTCATCGCGCACGCGCGGAGCGACCACAGGGCGCTGCGGATCTGGTCGGCCGGGTGCGCCACCGGCGAGGAGGCGTACTCGCTCGCCATCCTGATCAGCGAGCTGCTCGGGGACGAGCTCGACGCCTTCAACGTCCGCATCTTCTCGACCGACGTCGACAGCGAGGCGATCGCGTTCGCCCGCCGCGGGATCTACGCGGCGAGCGCCGTCGAGGACCTGCCCCCCGACCTGCTCGAGCGCTACTTCGTCGCGGTGGACGGCCAGTACCAGGTCAAGAAGCGCATCCGCAATCTCACCGTCTTCGGCGAGCACGACCTCGGCCAGCGCGCGCCCTTCCCGCACCTCGACCTGGCGGTGTGCCGCAACGTGCTCATCTACTTCACGAGCGACCTCCAGCGCCGCACGCTGCACCTCTTCGCCTTCTCCCTGCGGGAAGGCGGCTACCTCGTGCTCGGCAAGGCGGAGACGACGAGCCCGCTGAGCGAATACTTCGTCCCCCACGACCTCCACTACAAGATCTACGTGCGCCGCGGCGAGCGCATCCTGGTCCCGCCCGCGCCGTCCGTCCCCCCCGCGCTGCCCAGGCGCGCGCCCCGCGGCAGGAGCCAGCCCATGACCATGCGGCCCCTCAGGGAGCAGCCGCGCGTCCGCCTGTCCGTCGACCTGCTGCTCTCGAGCTTCCGCCAGGGCATCGTGGTCATCGACAGCCGCTACGACATCCTGGAGATCAACTTCGCGGCGCGCCACCTGCTCGGCATCCACGGCACGGCGCTCGGGCAGGATTTCGTGCACCTGGCGCAGGTCATCCCCCACCGGCCGCTGCTCGACGCCATCGACGCCGCCTTCCGGGGCGAGGCGCGGGACCCGATCGAGATCGCCGTCGACGCGGCGCCGGGGAGCGAGCGGACGTACCTCCAGCTCTCGTGCGTCGCCCCCCAGATCGAGATCGATCCGAGCAAGCTCGGCGTCGCGCTGCTGGTGGTCGAGGACGTCACCGCGGACGTGCGGCGCCGGGCGGCGAGCGACGACGCGATCGTCCAGGCGGCGCAGCTCCGGGCGGAGCTCGATCGGACGGTGGCCGAGGCCGAGCGCCTGCGCTCCCAGCTCGACGCGCACGCCGCCGCGCGCGCGCAGGCGGAGCGCGCCTGCGCGGAGGACAGGGCGACGATCCGGCAGCTGTCGGAGCAGAACCGGCACCTGCTCCGGGCCAACGAGGAGCTCACGTCGGCGCACGACCAGCTCCGCGCCCTCAACGAGGAGCTGATGGTCTCCACCGAGGAGGCGCAGGCCGCCATGGAGGAGGTCGAGACGCTGAACGAGGAGTTCCAGGCGACCAACGAGGAGCTCGAGACCGTCAACGAGGAGCTCCAGGCGACGATCGAGGAGCTGAACACCACGAACGCCGATCTCGAGGCGCGGAGCCGCGAGATCCAGGAGCTCTCCGCGCCCATCGAGACCGAGCGGGCGCGGCTCTCCGCGATCTTGCGCAGCATGGGCGACGCGCTCCTCGTGGTCGACGGCGCGGGGCGTCCGGTGCTCACGAACGACGCCTATCAGGCGATGTTCAGCGAGGGCCGGCCCGTCGTGATGGACGAGAAGGGCCGGCCGCTGTCCGTCCACGACGCGCTGGAGCAGCGGGCCGCCCGAGGCGAGAAGTTCCAGATCGAGTTCTCGATCCCCGGCCCGGGCGGCGTGAGCCGGCACTTCGAGGCCACCGGCCACCCCATCGGCGCCGCCGGCCCGCGCCCCGCCGGGACGGCGGAGCGCGGCGTGATCGTCGTCCGCGACATCACGGACCGGAGCCTCCGCAAGCTGCAGGATCGCTTCATGGCGATGGCGAGCCACGAGCTCCGCACGCCGCTCGTGCCCCTCCACGGCTACCTCGACATGCTGATCAGCCTGCTGCCCGCGGACGGCGACGCGCGCCTGCATCGCTTCGCCTCGCTCGCCCGCACCCAGAGCGAGCGGCTCGCGCGGCTGGTCGACGACCTCGTGAGCGCGACCCGCATCCAGACCGGGAAGTTCGAGCTCCAGCTCGCGGACGTGGACCTCGTCCCTCTGGTCGCGAGCACCGCCGAGAACGCCCAGTCGATCGCGGCGACGCCGAAGATCCACGTCGCGCTGCCCCCCGACACCGCAGAGCCGCTCGTGGTGAAGGGCGACGCAGCGCGCCTCGAGCAGGTCCTCATGAACCTGCTCGTCAACGCCTTCAAGCACGCCAACGGCACCCCCCCAGGTCGAGGTGCGCTTGCGGCGCGCCGGCGGGGGCGCCGAGCTCGACGTGGAGGACTACGGCCCGGGGATCCCCGCGGCCAGCCTGCCGCAGGTGTTCTCGAGCTTCTATCAGGTGGAGAGCGCCGGCCACTCCTCCGGCGGAGGCATGGGCCTCGGGCTCTTCATTTGCAGGGAGATCGTCAGGGCGCACGACGGCCAGATCTTCGTGCGCAGCACGGAAGGCAAGGGGGCGACCTTCACGGTCAGGCTGCCCCTGATCGAGAACCGATAGGCACGCGATCGATGCGTTGAATCGACGCTGCGCTCCTGCGCTCGCGCACCGCCGGGCGAGCGGTGCTGCGGGGAGGGACCAGGCTCATGAAGGGGACGATCTTGGTGGTGGAAGACGACAGCGATTCGATCGATATGCTCCGGGAGATGCTGCGGATGGCCGGCTATGCTGTCGAGTCCGCCGACACGGCCGACCAGGCGATCGCCGCCATGACGGAGCGGCGCTATGACGCCGCGTTGCTCGATCTGACGGTGGCCGGCGCGACGACCGAGGAGCTGATCGAGCGACTGCAGGGGCTGTCGGAGCGGCCGCCCATCGTGATCTTCTCGGCGCGGACGCCCGATGATCTCCGGATGGCGGCCGAGCAGCTCTCGGCGGCGGCGGTGATCCAGAAGCCGGCGAGCATGAGCGTGCTCCTCTCCACGATGGCACGGGTGATCGGCCCATCTTCGTAGGGTAGGCGGCGCCTGCGAGCGAGGCCGGGTCTTTCTTCTCTCCTCGTCTCCTCGTCTCCTCGTCTCCTCGTCTCCTCTTCCCCTCTTCCCCTCTTCCCCTCTTCTCCACGAGGCGCATTGTGCCGGAACACGACATCATCACGATCGGGGCGTCGGCTGGGGGTGTGGAGGCGCTGATCGTCCTCCTCGGGGGGCTGCCTGCCGATCTGCCGGCGTCTCTGTTCGTCGTCCTCCACATTCCGCCGACGGCGCGGAGCATGCTTCCCGAGATCCTCGAGCGGTCGACAAGGCTGCAGGTGGGGGCGGCGGTCGACGGCGAGCCGATCGAGCGAGGGCGGGTCTACGTCGCGCCGGCAGACAACCACCTCGTGCTCGAAGATGGCGTTGTGCGCGTGGTGCACGGCGCGCGCGAGAACGGGCACAGGCCGGCCGTGGACCCTTTGTTCCGCACCGCGGCGGAGGTGTACGGAGACCGCGTGATCGGCGTCGTCCTCTCCGGCATGCGCGACTGCGGAACGGCCGGGCTCCTGGACGTGAAGCGCCGCGGCCGCATCGCCGTGGTCCAGGATCCGGAGGACGCCCTGTTCTCGGAGATGCCGCAGAGCGCGCTCGACAACGTCCCGGTGGACCACTGTGTCCCGCTGGCGCGGCTGCCGCCGCTGCTCATGGATCTGGTGCACCAGAAGGTTGGTGGAGCTCCCGCGGAGGCGCGGGCGGGGGCGGGGGGAGCGACGGTGGATGCGATCGAGAGCGATTTCACCTGTCCGGGGTGCGGCGGGAACCTGATCCGGAGCGACGACGGCGCGATGCTCCATTTCAGGTGCAAGGTCGGCCATCGCTACTCTCCGGAGGGCCTGGAGGACGAGCAGGCTTCGTCGCTCGACGCGGCGCTGTGGATCGCGCTCCGCACGATCGAGGACAGCGCGGCGCTGGCGCGCAGGATGGCGGCGCGCGCGGCGGAGCGGAACCAACCGCAATTGCTGGCCCATTTCGAGGAAAAAGTCCGGGTGGCCGAGGAGCGGGGCGTCCTGGTGCGCCGGGCGCTGCTCGGCATCAGCGAGGGGAACGGGCCGACAGGGAGCGCCCGCCCGAAGCGCCCCGGGACGCGGCTGCCGCCGACGCGGTGAGCGGCCGCTCGTGGAGCGGACCGAGACCGCGGCGCCGCAGAGGGCGCGGCGGCGCGAGCGCGCCATGGCGCACGATGGCCAGAAGGGCTAGGTGTGGCCCATGGATCTCGCCGAGGTGATGAGCGAGCTGGAGCGGCTCGGCACCGAGCAGAACCGCAAGGTGTACCGGCGCCACGGGATGACCGATCCGCTCTTCGGCGTGAGCTTCGCCCACATGAACGCGCTGGAGAAGCGGATCAAGCGCGACCACGAGCTCGCCGAGGCGCTCTGGGCGACGGGCAACGCCGACGCGAGGACGCTGGCGGTGGCGATCGCCGATCCGGAGCGCTTCACCTGGGACAAGCTCGAGGCGTGGCTCGACGGCCTGCGCTCTCCGGTGCTCATCGACCTGCTCATGAAGCGCGTCGCGCTGAAGACCCCGTTCGCCCGGGACGCGATGGCGCGCTGGACCGCGTCGAAGGACGAGTGGCTCGGCCGCGCGGGCTGGACGCTCCTCGGCCTGCTCGCGACCGAGGACCCGTCGCTGCCCGACAGCGTGTTCGAGGAGCGGCTATCGACGATCGAGGCGTCGATCCACCGGGCCAGGAACCGCGTCCGCGAGGGGATGAACAACGCGCTCATCAGCATCGGCGCGCGGAACGAGCCGCTGCGCGGCATGGCGCTCACGGCGGCGCGGCGCATCGGCAAGGTCGAGATCGACCACGGCGAGACGAGCTGCAAGACGCCCGACGCGACCGCCTACATCGAGAACATCTGGGCCAGAAAGCCGGCGAAGCCCGCCAAGGCCGCCGCGAAGCCCGCCAAGGCCGCCGCGAAGCCCGCCAAGGCCGCCTCGAAGCCCGCCAAGGCCGCTGCGAAGCCCGCCAAGGCCGCCGCCGCGAAGCGAGCCTAGCCCGCTGGTTCCGCCACACGCGCCGTCCGGCACTGGATCACGGGTGCGACGTCGTGAACAGCTCGCCTGGCGACCCGAGCAGCTCCTTGCGGGTGAGCCGCTCGACGACCTTGCGCGTGAAGATCAGGTGATCTTCTTCCTCGTGCAGGCGGCGCCGGAACGCCTGCCTCGCCTCGGTGTCGTCCGCCTCGTCGGCGAGCTCGAGCAGCAGCTGCCAGCCGGAGTTGTCGACGAGCTCCGCGGTGAGCAGCGCGTGGAAGAGGTGGGTCGGGTTCATGTCCCCGTCGAGCACGATCTGCTCGATGCCCCGCGACTCGACCGTGACGAGCCGCGACATGTCCGTCTCGGCGTGCGCGTCCCCGCCCAGCGCGCGGATCTGCGCCTCGAGCCACTCCTCGTGCTCCTTCTCCTGGTCCCGGTGCTCCTTGAGCTGACCAAGCCGGGTCATCAGGAGGGGATCGGCCGCGCGGCCGATCTTCTCCACGATGGAGTCGTACAGCTTGACGCCTGCGCGCTCGAAGGTCAGCCGCTCGCTGAGCAGGTCGATGGCCTTGTCCCTGTTCATCTGTGCAAGCTTCTTCATCAATGCCTCCGACCTGGGCGCATGCGATTCGCAGGCCGCCGCGCGCCGCGCCTGCGAGGCGGGCAGAGCGCCGGCCGGGCGCGGCGCGCAGCGATCAGAGGTGCTCTGTCAGGTACTCGACGATGGCGCGGTTCGCGTAATGGCTCGCGGCCGGCGACCGGTAGCCGTGCCGCTCGCCCGGGAACACGAGGGTGTCGAACCGCTTGTCCGCTCCCATCAGCGCCTCGATCATCTTCGCCGTGTGCGCAAAGTGCACGTTCTCATCCATGAGCCCATGCATGAGGAGCAGCTTGCCGCGCAGGTTGCCCGCGCGCTTCGTGAGATCGGTCGCCTCGTACCGCGCGGCCTCCTTGTCGAGGAGACCCATGTACCGCTCCGTGTAGCCCGTGTCGTAGAGCCGATCGTCGCTCACCGGTGATCCCGCGACGCCCACGTGGAAGCGGTCCGGCGCCATGAGGAGCGCCTCCAGCGCCATCCTGCCGCCGTAGCTGTGGCCGTAGATCCCGACGCGGCCCGCGTCGACGTAAGGCAGCGTCTTCAGGAAATCGAGGCCCGCGATCTGGTCGGCGAGCTCGACCTCGCCGAGGCGCCCGTAGATGGCGGACTCGAACGCGCGCCCGCGGTTCGCCGAGCCGCGGTTGTCGAGCTGAAACACAACCACCCCGCGGTCCGCGAGGTGATTCCAGAGGAGCCACGGAGACCACGAGTTGAAGACCGTCTGGACGCCGGGCCCCCCGTACACGCTCACCACGACCGGATAGCGGCGGCCGGGCTCGATCCCCCGCGGCGCGAGCAGCGCGCCGTAGAGCGTGTCGCCGCTCGCGGCGCGCACCTCGACGATCTCGGGGGCGCGCAGCTCGAGCTCCGCGAGCTCGCGGTCCACGGGCGCCGGCAGCGCGAAGGCCTCGGCGTTGTCCGCGCCCCTCACCGCCCCTTTCCACGGGCGATCCAGGGCCGCGTGGAGCTCGACGTACCCCGGCCCCCTCGGATCCACGGTGATCTGGTGCATCCCCGGGTCGGACGTGAGCCGCTTCACCTCGCCTCCCGCGAGCGGCACGGTGTAGAGGTGGCGCTCGGTCGGGCCGTCCTTCGTCGCCACGAAGCGCGCGAGGCCGCGCTCCTCGTCCGGCGGAAGGAGCGAGGTGATGTCCCAGTCGCCCGCGGTGAGCCTCGCGAGCTCGGCGCCCGAGCCGGCGTCCCGCAGCGCGAGGTGGCGGTGGCCGCCCTCGGCGGTCGACCAGAGGAACCTCGGCGAGCGCTCGAGGAGCCGCATGTCGGCGAAGTCCACCCACGTCGGCGAGGTCTCGACGACGACCTCGGCGGCCTCGCCCGAGCGCGGCCTCGCGCGGAGGAGCGAGAGGCGCTTCTGGTCGCGCGCGAGGGTCTGGAACCAGAGCGCCTTGCCGTCTTCCGCCCAGGCGAACCGGCCGAGGTAGCGCTCGTCTTCGCCATCGCCGCCCTTCCACGTGAGCCAGGTCGTCTTCCTGGTGGCGAGATCGAGGATGCCCGCCCTGACGCGGGGGTTCTTGCCGCCGACGCGCGGGTAACGCGCCATCATGAGATCTTCCTTGCCGTCGCGGAAGCCGAGGACTGGCACCTTCTCGACCTCTCGCTCGTCGACCTCCAGGTAAGCCACCCGGTCGCAGCCGGGGGAGATCCAGAAGCCGCTCGGCTCATCGAACTCCTCCTGACCGTTGAAGTCGCTCAGGCCGCGCGAGACCCCCTCGGGCGCCCCCCGGGTCAGCGCCGTCTCGCGGCGCGAGGCGACGTCGATCATGAAGAGCTCGCGCCCGCGGACGAACACCACCCGCTCGCCGCCGTCGCACACCTTCGGATCGATCTCCGGCTCGGGCGTGTCGGTGAGCCGCGCGATCGCCCCTCTCGGGTCGCGCACGTCGCGCGCGAAGAGGTCGCCGCCGAAGGGGATGAGCAGGACCTCTGCCCGCTTCGCCCACGAATAGGCCGTGATCCCCCTGGAGAACATGCGCTGTCGCTCGCGGCGGAGCTCCTCCTCGCGGGACAGCGGCTTCGCGTCCTTCAGCAGGTCGCCCGAGGCGACGAGCTGCCGTGTCTCGCGTGACGCCGTGTCAAAGGCGAAGAGAGACTGCTCCGGCCGGTCCGCCTGCCGCTGGAGGTAGGTGATCAGCTTGCCGCCGGGCGCGTACTGGATCGCCCTGGGCAGCCGCGCTCCGAGCGGCGGTTGCCGGCCGAGGTGGGCGTACGTGATCCGGCTCGCCTCCGGCCCGGCGATGCGCGCCTTGTCCGGCGAGGCGGCCTGCTTCACCGCCGCGGCGGCCCCGGCCGGGGCGGCCTTGGCGGGCGGGGCGGCCCTCGGCGGGGACGAGCCGGTGGGTGAGGCGCAGGCGGCCAGGAGGAGGGGGAGCAACCCCCAGATTGCGGAGCGCGGCGGAGTTCGCATGGCCGCGATTTCGCTCGACGCGGCGGGGGATGTCAAACGCCGGCTACCATCTCGCGCTCTCAGCGCCTCAGCACTCGATCTCCATCGCACGCCATGGAGGCCGATCAGCTCGCGATGCGCCGGAGCACGATGACCGGCCGCCCCGCCTCGCGCGAGCGATCGATATCCACCTTGCAGTCGAGCATCCAGTCGTTGTGGTCCTCCGGATCGGCGATGATCTGCTGGACCCCCCAGGAGCCGCCGTCCTCGGCGGGGTGGATGATCGTGTTGCTCGGGCTCCGGGCCGCCGGATCGGTGCGGATCGCTGCGTGCTCCGCGTAATAGCCCCGGAGCGCCTCGTCCAGCCGCTCCGCCGTCCAGGGCGCCTCCTCCCCCTCCACCATCTCGGCGGCGACCTCGTAGTCGCGGCGGGCCAGCGCGCGCAGGAAGAAGAAGAGCTCGTTCCTCACGAGCACGGTGAACTCCTTGACGTTCCGCGTGACGTCGAACGCGGCCAGCTCCACCGCGCCGCCCGGGGCCGCCGCGCGCGGCTGGAACGACGGGTCGCGCAGCCGCTCCCACTCGTCGAGCAGGCTCGAGTCCACGCCGCGGATGAGCGCCCGGAAATAGGCGATCATGTCGATGGTGTCGCTGTCCTTCGCGTACTCGGGCACCGTCTGGACGAGCGCCTTGTACACCTCGGAGACGTACCTGAGGAGCAGCCCCTCCGCCCGCTCCAGGTTGTACTCCCGGATGTACTCGCCGAACGACAGGTATTGCTCGTACATCTCGCGCGCGACGCCCTTCGGACGGATGTTCTCCTGCCCCACCCAGGGGTGCCGCCGCGCGAAGTCGTTGAAGGTCCCGTAGATGAACTCGCGGTTCGGCCTCGGATAATCGAGCCTCTCGAGCTCCTCCATCCGCTGCTCGTACTCCACGCCCGCCGCCTTCAGCTCCGCGAGCTTCTCGGTCTTCAGCCGATCGAGCTGCTTCTGCAGGATGAGGTCGGGATTCTCGAGGATCGACTCGACGAGCGTCAAGAGATCGAGCGGATAGGTGCCGCTGTCGGGATCCAGCTTGCCCACCGTCTCGAGGACGTAGAGCGAGAGGGCGTGGTTCAGCGAGAAGTCTTCCTGGAGATCGGCGTTGATGCGGATGCGCTTGCCCGGCCCGTCTTCCCTGGGGACGAACTCGATGATGCGCGCCTCCACGAGCGAGCGGAAGAGGAGCATCGCCGTCCTGCCGTGCTGGCGCCGGACCGCCGGCCGATCGTGGGTGCTGCGGATGAGCCGCTTCAGCGCCAGACAGCCGCCCTCCTCGCGCCCGAGCACGTTGACGAGCATGCCGTGCGTGACCTGGAACCGGGACACGAGCGGCTCGGGCGGCGACTGGATCAGCTTCTCGAACGTCTGCCGGTCCCAGTGCACATAGCCCTTCTCCGGCGGCTTCTTCCTGACGATCTTCCGCCGCTTGGCCGGGTCGTTCCCCGCCTTCGCGTCGAGCCTCATGTTCTCGATGACGTGCTCCGGCGCCTGGGCGACGACGCTCCCCTGGTTGTCGAACCCCTTCCGGCCGGCCCGGCCGCTGATCTGCTGGAAGTCACGCACGCTCAGGATGGCCGTCTTCTCGCCGTCGAACTTGCAGAGCTTCGTGAACAGCACCGTGCGGATCGGGATGTTGACGCCGACGCCGAGCGTGTCCGTGCCGCAGATGATCTTGAGGTGCCCCTGCTGGGCCAGCTTCTCGACGAGCAGCCGGTATTTCGGCAGGAGCCCCGCGTGGTGGAGCCCGATCCCGTGCCTGACGAAGCGCTGCACCTCGCGGCCGTAAGGGCTCGAGAACTTGAAGGGGCCCCCGAACGCGGACCCCGGCCCTGCGCCCGCGAGGGCGGCGGTGATCGCCCGCTTCTCCTCCTTGGTGCAGTAGTCCTGGCTCATCAGGTTCTGCGCCTCCTCGGCGCAGCCCCGCTGCGTGAAGCTCACGATGTAGATCGGCGCCTTGCCGCTCTTCACGAGCGTCGCGACGGTCTCGTGGAGCGGCGTCTCACGGTACTCGAAGTCGAGCGGCACCGGGCGCACGGTCGACTTGATCACGGCAGTCTGCTCGCCCGTCAGGCGCGTGAGCTCCTCCTGGAAGAACTCGGTGCCTCCGAGCGTGGCGCTCATGAGCAAGAACCTCGCCTGTGGCAGCGTGAGCAGCGGGATCTGCCAGGCCGCGCCGCGATCGCGATCCGAGTAGTAGTGGAACTCGTCCATGATCACGTAGTCGCAGAGCGCCTTCTCGCCCTCGCGGAGCGCGATGTTCGCGAGGATCTCCGCGGTGCAGCAGATGATCGGCGCGTCGCGGTTCACGGCCGCGTCGCCCGTCAACATGCCCACGTTCTCGGGGCCGAAGTCGTTGCAGAGCGAGAAGAACTTCTCGCTGACGAGCGCCTTGATCGGGCACGTGTAGTACGACTTCATCCCCTCGGCGAGCGCCTTGAAGTGCATGGCGGCCGCGACGAGCGACTTGCCCGAGCCGGTCGGCGTGTTGAGGATCACGTTCTTGCCGCCGAAGATCTCGAGGATGGCCTCCTCCTGCGCCGGGTAGAGCTCGAGCCCCCGCTCGGCGACGTAGTCGAGGAAGCCGTTCAGGAGGTCGTCGGCCGTGAAGTCGTGAGGCGACGGCGGGAGGCGAGCGAGGAGCGGAGCGGCGGCTTGATCCATGGTGGCTGTCGGGCGCGCGCCCATGGGCGCGGGCACACCATGCAGAAGCCTGGTTTCAGCGAGAATGCAAGCAAACTCCTCCATGTCCAGGCCGGATCGCCTGCGACGCGCGATCGGAGCGGGACCGGCGCGGCAGGCGCAACCGACACCGCTGTCGCGCTGGCGCAACCGACACGGCAGACGGAAGAGGCGGAGCGGACGCAGCAGGCTCCGCCCAGGCAAGCCGGACGAGCAGAGGACGGTGGCGATCGAGGCACCATGCCGCCCGCAACGTCACGCGATCGTGATAGCGTGGCCGGACGAAACAGCAGGGGGAACGCCATGCACACACGGCCGAGCGGGCGGGTGCATGGAGGATCAGGGCGAGCGGCGGATGGGGGAAACGGCCGGACAGCCAGCCTGGGCGATGCGAGCGCCCAGCAGGGGGACCGCGCGGATCGACGCGTCGAGCGGGAGGATCCTTCGCGTCAGCAGCTCGCTTTGCCTGCTGCTGGGCTACTCGGAGGGCGAGCTGCTCCAGAAGAAGCTATCGGATCTCGCGCTGCCGGAAGACCGCGCGGGCTCGCTGGCCGCGTGGCGCTCGCTTCTCGAGGCCGACGAGGAGGAGCTCACCTTCGAGATGAGCTGCCGCTGCAAGGACGGCGGCGTCCGCTCGCTCCATGTGACCGGCGTCTTCGTCCGTGACGTCCGGCAGAGGCCGTATCGCGCGGTGGTGTTCGTCGAGGACATCACCGAGCCGAGGAGCGCGGAGGAGCGGGCGCTCGCCGCGGAGCAGGCGCTCGCGGAGAGCGAGGCCAAGCTGCGGAACATCTTCCACAGCAACCTGGCCCCGATGGCCTTCTGGACGCATGACGGACGCATCATCGAGGCGAACGACGCCTATCTGAAGCTCGTGGGCCACACGCGGGAAGAGGTCGCGGCCGGCCTGGTCCGTTGGGATGCCGACATGTCGCCGGAGGATCGCGCCGCCGGCGACCGCGCCCTGGCGGAGCTGCGGGCGAGCCGGTGGACGTTCACGCCCTTCGAGAGGACCTATGTGCTGCGCGACGGCACGCGCCTCAGGATGCTGGTGAGCGGCTGTCTGCTGCCCGGTGAGCGGTACAAGGAGGCCGGCTTCGCGATCGTGCTCGACATGACGGCGCTCCGGCAGACGGAGGCGGCGGTCCAGCGGTGCGAGCAGGTCTTCCGCGCCATCGGGGAATCCATCGACTATGGCCTCTGGGTCAGCGACGCGGCAGGACAGAACATCTACAGCAGCCACGCGTTCCTCCAGATGGCCGGGATAAAGCAGGAGCAATGCTCGGGTCACGGGTGGATCGAGACGCTGCACCCGGACGACCGGCAGAAGGTCGCGATCTTCGAGGAGTGCGTGCGGCGGGGTGAGCCGTTCGAGGAGGAGCTCCGCTACGTCAGCCCTGACGGCGCCGTCCACCCCGTCCTCAACCGGGGCGTCCCGGTCCGCGACGAGCGAGGCGAGATCACCGCCTGGGTCGGCATCTGTCTCGACGTCAGCCGGCTCAAGCGCACGGAGGAGGCGCTGCGCGAGAGCGAGGGCCGGCTCCTTGCGGCGCTCGACGAGGCGCAGCGGGTCATCGCCGAGCGCGGGCGCCTGGAGGACGAGCTCCGCGCGCGCGAGCGGGAGCTCGCGTCGCTGATGGCGAACTCGCCCGACGTGATCTACCGCCTGGACCTCGGCCTGCGCTGCACCTTCATGTCGCCCACCTCGGGGACGGTGATGGGGTTCCCGCCGGAGCATTACATCGGCAGGACGCCTCGCGAGAACGGGCTCCCGGCCGAGGTGATCGAGGTGAGCGAGGCCGCGTGCCGCGAGGCGCTCGCGACGGCCAGACCACAGCGGATGGAGTTCAGCCTCGGCGGGCGGCGGTTCCGCGCCCGGATCATCCCCGAGCTCGGGCCCGAGGGCACCGTGGACTCGTTCATGGGGATCACCGAGGACGTCACCGCGGAGCGGCTGGCCGAGGAAGAGCGCCAGAAGCTGCTCGAGAGCGAGCGCGCCGCGCGCGACGAGGCGGAGCGGGTGAGCCGGGTCAAGGACGACTTCGTCGCGACGCTCTCGCACGAGCTGCGCTCGCCCATCAACGCCATCCTCGGCTGGGCGCGCATCCTCCGGGGCCGGGCGCCCGAGGCGCAGACGCTCGCGCGGGGGCTCGAGGTCATCGAGCGCAACGCGCGGCTCCAGGCCGACATGGTGTCCGAGCTGCTCGACATGAGCCGGATCGTCTCGGGGAA
This sequence comes from Sorangium sp. So ce1504, assembly GCF_051521635.1. Taxonomy (NCBI): domain Bacteria; kingdom Pseudomonadati; phylum Myxococcota; order Polyangiales; family Polyangiaceae; genus Sorangium; species Sorangium sp. So ce1504. The sequence continues at coordinate 6,437,583 of NZ_CP150365.1, forward strand.
GCTGCGGCTCGACGTGCAGCCGGTCGACCTGCCGACGGTCATCCGGAGCGCGCTCGAGGCGATCCAGCTCGCGGCCGAGACCAAGGGGATCGCGGTCGCCTCGAGCATCGACCCCGAGGCGAGCTCCCTGAGGGGGGATCCCGCGCGGATCCACCAGGTCGTGTGGAACCTCCTGTCGAACGCCGTGAAGTTCACGCCCCCGGGCGGGCGGATCGACGTCGCGCTGCGGCGCGCGGGCGCGCACGCCGCGCTGTCGGTGACCGACACCGGGATGGGCATCGCCCCGCAGTTCCTCCCCCACCTGTTCGAGCGCTTCCGGCAGGCGGACGCGTCCTCGACGAGAAAGCACGGCGGGCTCGGCATCGGGCTGTCGATCGTCAAGCACCTGATCGAGCTGCACGGCGGCACCGTGGAGGTCGCGAGCGAGGGCGAGCATCTGGGCGCGACCTTCACCGTGACGCTGCCGCTCGCCGGCGTCTCGCAGGAGGCGCCCGACGCGGCGGAGCGCCCCAGCGAGGCGTACGCCGAGGCGCTGGCCGACTACCCGGGCGCGTCGCTCGCCGGCATGCGGGTGCTGGTGGTCGACGACCAGCCCGACGCGCGCGAGGTCGCCCAGCGCGTGCTGGAGGAGTGCGAGGCGACGGTCACGACGGCGGGGTCCGCCGCCGAGGCGCTGGCCATCCTTTCGCAGGATCGGCCCGACGTCCTCGTCAGCGACCTCGGGATGCCTGGCGAGGACGGCTTCCAGCTCATCCGCAGGGTGCGGGGCCTCGGCGAGGCGCGCGGCGGGGCGACGCCGGCCGTCGCGCTCAGCGCGCTGGCGCGGGCCGAGGACAAGGCGCGGGCGCTCGGCGCCGGGTACCAGGCGCACGTCGCCAAGCCCCTGGATCCGGCCGAGCTCGTCGGGGTGATCGCGGCGCTGGCCAAGGATCGGGCGAATCTGACGAATCTGACGAACCCGACGGCTCCGACCGATCGGACGAGCCAATGAGCGGCGGTTGCTCCAGGGGAGCTCCCTGGATTAGGTAGAAGCCTTTACGGCGCCATCCACGGCGGGATGGCGAGCACGGCCATGGTCCAACAGATTTCCGTGAAAGACCTCTTTCTGAAGCTGAAGGCGGGCGAGCCCGTGTACCTCCTCGACGTGCGCACGCCCGGCGAGCACGAGATCGCCGCGCTGCCGGGCAGCACGCTGATCCCGCTGAACGAGCTCGTCGAGCGGGCCGACGAGGTCGCGCCCGGCGAGGGCGCGCTGATCGTCGCCTACTGCCACCACGGCGTCCGGAGCCTCTCGGCCGCCGCCCTCCTCGAGAAGCTCGGCCACGAGCGCGTCGCCTCGCTCCAGGGCGGCATCGACGCGTGGTCGATCCACATCGACGAGAGCGTCCCGAGGTACTGATCCCCCATCGACGAGCTCAGTTGAGCGAGGCGGCGCCGAGCCGGAAGTAGAGCGATCGGCCTGCGCCGCACGCGCTGCAGGCGACCTTCGCGACGCGGAGGCGGACGCCGTCGAGCGTCTCGGCCGTGTGGTCTTCCACGCGGAAGGCGCCGCGGCAGCGCGGGCACGGGATCGACCGGGCGGCCACCTCGACCTGCGAGGCCGCGTCGAGGGGGATGGCGCGCCCGGGGGTGTGGCCCGGCTCGAGCAGCGCGAGCCGCTCGATATCGCGGGTGAGCTTTGCCGACGTGCGATCGCCTTCGCGCCGGGCGGCGCGGGCCGAGAGCTTCTTCTTCGCCATGATGCCTGTCCCTGCGGCCCGCCGGCGCGGAGACGCCGCCCGCGCGGGGAGCGCGAGGCCGGGTCTACCGCTTGTCGCGGATCGTCTCCAGGCCCTCGTACACGTCCTCGGCGCCTCCGCCGTACACGTCGCGCTCTGGCGAGACGGTGCTCGAGCGCGAGGGCGCGAGGGTGCCGGGCCGCCGCACCTTCGGAGGCCGGCCCCCCTGCCGGCGGTGTTCGGGGACCGCCGCGGGGTCGGGCGTCGTGGCGGCAGCGTCGACCGCGGAGGGCGAGTCGGCCCCGGCCGGATCCGCGGGTTGCGAGGGCGCTTCCGGGGCCGGCGCGACGCCGGAGGGCGCGGGCGTGCCGAACGGCGCAGGGCCGGCCGTGCTCGCGAGGGTCATCGGCGCGTCCTGGCCCGCCGGCGACCTGGCGGCCACCGGCGCGCTCGAGCTCGCTGTCCAGCGCGCCGCGCCGAACGCTACCGCGGCGAGGAGAGTTGCGGCGGCCACGATCCACGCGCCCGCGTTGCGGCGCCAACGGAACGCGCGGGAGCGCCACCGATCGCGGCGGCGTTCGGTCCCTTCGCGCGGGCTCCAGGCGATCTCCTTCCCGTCCGGCTGGGTCAGCGGCACCGCCCGCTTGCCCGCGCCGAGCTGCTGCGGCGGCGCCCCCCGCTTGCGCGCCATCGTCAGCGTGGGGGAGTCGTCGCGCGCCATCGTCAGCGTGGGGCCTTCTTCGCCCACCATCGTCAGCGTGGGGCCTTCCTCGCGCGCCATCGTCAGCGTGGGGCCCTCCTCGCGCGCCATCGTCAGCGTGGGGCCCTCCTCGGGAGCCGTCTTCAGCGCGATGCCGCTGTCCTGCGCCGTCTTCAGCGCGGCGCCGCTGTCCTGCGCTGTCGCCGGCGCGGGGCCGATGTCCTGCGCCATCTTCAGCGCGGCACCGCCGCCCTGCGCTGTCGCCAGCACGGAACCGCTGCTTTGCGCCATCTTCAGCGCGAGGCCGTCGCTCCGGGGCATCGTCAGCGTGGGGCCGTCCTCGGAGCTCCCCCCGTGCGAAGACCGGTCGTTCCGCACCATCTTCAGCGTGGGCCTGCTGTCCTGCGCCGGGGTCGTGGGGCCGCTGCTCCGCGCCAGCACCAGCGTGGGCCGCTCCGCGACGGCCACGAGGGGGAGCGTGCGACGCTCGCTGGACGGGGCGTCGGCGCTGGACGAGGTCGCCGCCGCGGCGCCCTGGCTGGGCAGGGTGGTCACGTGGTCGCCGCCGGGCGAGAGCGCCGTCGAGCAGGGACCTGCCCCGGCTCCCGCTCCCTTGTCGGCGTCCGGAAGGGTCGACGACGCGCCCGGGCCGTCGTTGGCCGCGGCGGGGAGCGTGCTCGCGACGCCGTCGCCCGAGGGCCCGAGGGGCCGAGACGACGGAAAGGCCTTGCCCCGGGCGATCGCCTCGATCTGCGCCAGGGCGCGGGCGGAGTGCACCGAGCCGAACGGCGCGAGCTCTCGCGCCAGATCCGCCACGGTCTGGACGCGCAGCTCCGGCTCTTTCTCGAGGCAGCGCAGGATGATGTCCTCGAGCCGGGCTGGCAGATCCATCCGGTGCACCCGCGGCGGCGTGGGCGCCTGCGTGGCGATGGCGACGAAGAGCGCCGAGATCCTGGACACCTCGAAGGGAAACCGCGCCGTCAGGAGCTGGTAGAGGATGACGCCGAGCGACCAGATGTCGGTGCGCGCGTCGACGTCTTTCGAGCACCGCACCTGCTCGGGCGACATGTAGCAGGGGGAGCCGAGCATCATCTCCGACGCCGTGAGCTTGCCGTCGTCCTCGGCGGCGGCCGACTTGGAGAGGCCGAAATCGAGCACCTTGACGATGGGCGCGCCGGTCGCGCCGGTCGTGAGGAAGAGGTTCCCCGGCTTGAGGTCCCGGTGGACGATGCCGCGCGCGTGCGCCTCCGCGATCGCCTCGCAGCCCTGGATCACGTAATCGACCGCCTCGGACACGGGCAAGGGGCCGCGCGCCTCGATCTCCCGCTGGAGATCGCGGCCGCGCAGGTACTCCATGACGAGGTAGGGGACGCCGAGATCGCCCGTGCCGACGTCGATGACGCGGGCGACGTGCTCGCTGCGGATCGCCGCCGCGGCGCGCGCCTCGCGCAGGAAGCGGGCGCTCGCGCCGGGCAGCGTCATCGCGCGGGGGAGGAGGAACTTGACGGCCACGCGCTGGCGCAGCGAGACATGCTCGGCGGCGAAGATGACGCCCATGGCGCCCCGGCCGAGGCTGCGCTCGAGGCGGTATTTCTGCGCGAAGACCTCGCCTATCGCTGGGATGCCCGCCGTCGACGCGGGGGCATCCGGTTCCGATGGCCCGACCTCCATGGGCACACTATAGCCGCGCTCCCGCTTTTTTTGACGCGAAGATGCGGGGCGTCGGGGGTGGGGGCGGCCGGCTGCGGGGGCAGCGGAACGCTGTCGCGAGGGTCGCCGTAGGCGGGCCGCGCACCTTCCATCACTCCCATGGTGGGCGCCATCGGCCACGCGCGGCTCGCGAGGCCCAGACGTCCTCACGCCCCCCGCGCTCGCCCCTGACAGCTACCGCGGCACTGGGAGCGGCCCTGCCGCGACCAACAACCGTCGCTCCGCGCGCCGGCGCGGGTGGTCGAGCTAGAGCAGGCGCACCGTCACCCGTGCCACGGCGGACTCCGGGACACCCCTACATCGAGTTCCCGCCACACATCATCGCTTGCGAGGACGAGTCTTCTTCTTGACCTTCATCGGAGTCCGCTGGCTGAGCAACTTCACGAGATCGGTCACGAGCTCCGGCGCGTCCAGCGCCTCGGCAAACTCACGAACCGTCGAGACAACCCACTTCTCGTCAACATCAGCATGCGCGCTCAGGATGGATTCGATGTCCACCATGTCGCGCGAGCGATGGGCTACAGCCTTCATGACGAGGAGATCCTCAGGCACTGGAAGCGGAACGCGCAAACCGCCTAGATCCGTCGGGACTGCGCGACGAACCGCGTTCTCCTCGAACGGCAAGGCCCCCATCGAGAGGTCGATGGGAACACCGGTTCGGTCATGTCGAAGCAGAAGGACGCGGGAGTTGAGGGCGAACCCCAGCGCATCTGGGATGCGGGGAACGATTCCATGCCGCTCCCCATCGGCCAGGAAGAGGGGCCACTCGTCGTGGTTCGGAAGCCACGCGACGACATCCACATCTCTCGTCGTGCGCGGCTTACTCAGGATCGACACCGCGACTCCGCCGATGACCAGCATGGGGACGCTGGACGCCTCCGACCACGCGAGGAGCGCGCGTACCGCGTCCTCGAGCTCCGCCAGCGAGCGGCTCATCAGACGCCCAGGCGCTCCGCGAGCAGGTTCCAGCGCCGGCGCACCTGCTCCACCTCCTTGTCCGCATCGATCGAGCCACCGAGTCCCCGGGCCACTCCCATGAGCATCGCGAGGTCGCAGAACTTCTTGGCCGGAGACATCGCTTCGAGCTCTTCCTGCTCGACCTCGGCCACCATCTCCCAGCGCTTCTTGTAGGCCCGGATGTCGTCCGCGTTCATCTGTAGATCTTACCACCTGGTGGCATGCTCCACGTCAGATCGTCGATCTCTACCCCGATTCGCCGCGCGCTGGCTCCGCCCACGCACGCCGTGACGGCACGCTCCCGTTTCTCCCGACGTTGTAGAGCCGTGTGCCTCATGGATCCGGAGACCCCCTGCCCTGCACGCTCGCCAAGCGTCACCGCGCGCCCCCCGCCCCCAGCAGCATTGCGACAGCCCTCTCGCCATGGCACGAGCCCGCCCTCATGCCGACCCGCCCCTTCACCCTGGGCCGCTCCCGCCCGCTCTCGGGCGATCCCGGCGCCGCCGGCGCGCGCCCGTTCGAGCTCCCGGCGCACCACCTCGTGACCCACGGCGTGGTCGTCGGCATGACCGGCAGCGGCAAGACGGGGCTCGTCATGGTCCTCGTCGAGGAGGCGCTGCGCTCGGGCGTCCCGGTGCTCATGGTCGACGTGAAGGGCGACCTGCCCAACCTGCTCTTCACGTTCCCGGAGCTCTCCGCGGCCGAGTTCGAGCCGTGGATCGACCCCTCGGCGGCCGCGCGCGACGGCCGCTCCACGGCCGACGTCGCCGAGGGGCTCGCGGCGCGCTGGCGCGACGGCCTCGCCTCATCGGGGCTCGGGTCGGGCGACGTCGCCGCGCTCCGCGCCCGCATGGCCCCGCGCCTGCTGACGCCGGGCACCACGGCGGGCGAGCCGGTCCACGTGCTGTCGGCGCTCGAGACCCCCTCCCCGCTCTGGGACGAGGACGAGGAGGCCGCCCGCGAGGCGCTCTCGGCCTCGCTGTCGCTCCTGCTCCGGCTCGTCGGCCGCGACCCGGATCCGGCCCGGAGCCGCGAGCACGTGCTGCTCGCGCACCTCGCCGAGCGGCGGCTGCGCGCGCGGCGGGCCGCGGGGCTCGAGGAGCTGCTCGCGGACCTGGCCGATCCGCCGATCGCCGCCGTGGGCGCCCTCGGCGTCGACGAGTTCTTCGCCCCCAAGGAGCGCCAGGCGCTCGCCCGCGAGCTCAACACCCTGCTCGCCTCGCCCACGTTCGCCACCTGGCGCAAGGGCGCGCCGCTCGACGTCGCGTCGTGGCTCGCGCCGCAGGTTGGCAGCGGCAGCGGCGGCGCGAAGACCCCGGCGGTGATCGTCAGCGTCGCGCACCTCGACGACGACGAGCGGCTCCTCGTCCTCGGGCTGCTGTTCGATCAGCTGCTCTCGTGGGTGCGCGGCCTCTCGGGCACGAGCGACCTGCGCGCCCTCGTGGTCTTCGACGAGGTCTTCGGCTTCTTGCCCCCGCACCCGGCGAACCCGCCCACGAAGCGGCCGCTGCTCGCGCTGCTGAAGCAGGCGCGCGCCTTCGGGGTCGGCGTCGTCCTCGCCACGCAGAACCCGATGGACCTCGACTACAAGGCGCTCTCGAACGCCGGCGCGTGGTTCGTGGGCCGGCTCCAGACCGACGCCGACCGCGAGCGCGTCGTCGAGGGGCTCTCGGGCGCGGACGGCGGCGCCGGCGGCGTCGGGGCCGCGGCCCTCTCGGCCACGCTGAAGGCGCTCCCCCCGCGCACGTTCTTCGTGCGCGACGTCCACATGCAGCCGCCGTCGTTCCTCGCCGAGACGCGGTTCAGCCTGTCGTGGCTGCGTGGCCCGGTCACCCGGCGCGAGATCGGCCGCCTCGTCCGGAGCATCTCCCCTCCCCCGCCCGCGCCCGATCCGACACGCGCTTCTCTCGATTCCAGGTCTGTACATCCAGATTCCAGAGCAGATTCTCTCGATTTCAGGTCTGTATATCCAGATCCCAGAGCAGATTCTCTCGATTCAAGGTCTGTACATCCAGATTCAAGAGCCGATTCTCTCGATCCCAGGCGTGCATCTCCCGATCCGAGGCACGCTTCGCCCGATCCAGCGAGCCCCGCCCGGCGCGCGCCCGTGGGCCCGGGTGGGACGGTCGTCCTCGACCCGCGCCACACGCCCGCCGCCCCGCAGCCCGCGCGGCGCAGCGCGGCTGCTCGTGCGGACGCCGGCGCCCGCGCGCCGGCACCGCCGCCCCCGGCAGCGACGGCGCCCCCGCCAGCGCCCGAGGGATGGCGGAGCCTCTACGCGCACGCCCCCGCCGCCGCGCCGGAGGGCTTCCGTTACATCCCCTGGGTTGCTGCCTCCGTGATCGCCCACCTGCGCGACACGAAGCTCGGCGTCGCCCTCAACCGGAGCCAGCTCCTCGCCGCCCCGCTCCTGCCCGACGGCAAGCCGGATCTCTCGCGCGTCTCCCGGCTCGACGCCTCGCTGCTCGCCACATCGCCCGCCGCGGGCGCCCGCTTCGCCGAGCTGCCCGCCCCGCTCGCGAAGCGCGCCACCGCGCAGGCCGCGGCGCGCGCGCTCCGGGAGCACGCCTACCGCACGACCGAGGCCTCGGTGGCCGTCCACAAGGAGCTCGGGCTCGCGCAGGACGACGGCGAGCCCCTCGAGGCGTTCGCCGCCCGCTGCCGCGCCGCCGCGGCCCGGCTCGCCACCGCCGAGCAGCAGCAGGTCGTCGGCCGGTTCGCGCCCAAGATCGCGCGCCTCGGCGAGCGCATCGCCGCCGCGAAGGCGCGGTACGGCCAGGCCGAGGCCGAGGTGGCCGCGCTCCCCGGCGCGGTGGGCGCCGCGCTCCTCGGGCTCGTCGCCGGCCGGGACACCGCCCGGCGCGCCGGGACCCAGCGCGACAAGGCCGCCGCGAAGCTCGAGCGCGCGCGGCAGGAGTGGACCGAGGCGGACGCCGCGCTCCGCGACCTCCACGCCGCGCAAGCCGCCGAGCTCGCGGCGCTGGAGCAGCTCCCCCTCCGCGCCGGCGAGGGCATCGAGACGAAGCGCCTCGTCCCCAAGAAGAACGACGTCGAGGTCGCGTTCGTGGCGCTCGCCTGGGCCGCGACGCTCGCCGGCCCCGCGTGAGTTCCGAGACGAGCTCACCGCCGCCACAGCTCGTCTCAGCGCGTTCCCTGACGCAGGCATATCTTACGAGGAGAGCGACATCGACGGCATGCGCCGCGTCCTGCTGCCACGAACGAGCTACCACGTGTATTACGTCGTCAACGACACGACCCGGACCGTGACGATCATGGCGGTGTGGCATTCGGCCCTAGGCCACGGGCCTCCGCTTCGCTGAGTCTCTCGTCGCGAGGGCGCTCTGCGCTCACGTTGGGAGCGAGTCGCTACGCTCGCGCGACGTCGCGGTATCCCTCCCTCCATCGAGGCGCTAGGCTCCCCCGCATGCAGCCGATCGGCGCACCTGAGCGACGCCTCGACGGGGAGCCCACGCGGCTCTGCCCCAGGTAACGCCATGCCGTCCTCCCGCTTCCGCGCCGGGCTCGGCCGTCCGAGCTCGGCCCCTGCCGAGATCGCGTGGTTCGCGTTCCACGGCGACGACCTCCTCGTCCGCGCGCCCAGCGACGGCGGCGATCGCTTCGACCTCCCGATCGCGGCCGATCTCGCCGATCTCGGCGTCTCCGTCACGCGCGCGCAACCGCTCGGCGAGCTGGACGGGCGCGCCTGCCGCTCCGCCGAGCTCGCGCAGGGCGCGCCGGCGCCGGCGGGGTACGCCTACGTCTCGCTGCGGCGCCTCCACGGGCGCATCGATCCGGAGCTGTTCGAGATCGCGGGCACGGCATACCAGGTGCAGCACTGGGACAAGGCGCACCAGTACTGCGCTGCATGCGGCACTGCGCTCGAGACCGGGCAGGACGAGCGCGTGAAGCGCTGCGTCCGCTGCGCGAGCAACTACTTCCCCCGGATCACGCCGGCGACGATCGTGCTCGTCGAGGACGGCCCGCGCGTCCTGATGACGCGCCAGGCGCGGTTCCCTGCGGGCATGTACGGCCTCGTCGCCGGGTTCGTCGAGCCGGGCGAGACGCTGGAGACGTGCGTCGCGCGCGAGGTCCACGAGGAGACGGGCGTCGACGTCGCCGACATCGTCTATTTCGGCAGCCAGCCGTGGCCCTTCCCCCACCAGATCATGGTCGGCTTCACCGCGCGCTACGCCGGCGGCGAGCTCCGCGTCGACACGCGCGAGCTCGAGGACGCGCGCTGGTTCCACCGCGACGCGCTGCCGCTCTTGCCGCCGCCGCTCAGCATCGCCCGGAAGCTCATCGAGGCCTGGCTCGCGAGGCCGGCGCGGTAGCGGCGCCTCAAACGCGCCGCAGCTTCCACGCGCCGCGGCGGAACACGAGCCCGCCCGCGACGGCAAACGTCGAGAACGCCACCGCGATCGCGACGAACACGCCCGCCGGGCCGAGCCCCGCGGCGCCCGAGAGGCCCCAGGCGAGCGGGATCTCCCAGAGCCAGAAGCAGGCGAAGTTCAGCAGCGTGGGCGTCCAGGTGTCGCCGGCGCCGTTGAACGCCTGCGTGAACACCAGGCCGAAGCCGTAGAACAGGAACCCGCACGAGAGGATCCGCAGCGTCTGCGTGCCGAACCGGAGCACCTCGGCGTCGTCCGTGAACGCGCCGACGATGGCGCGGGCGCCCACCGCGAAGACGACGCCTAGCGCGCCGAGCATGACGGTGGTCCAGATGCCCGCGCGGTACACGGCGGCCTCGGCCCGGTCGGGGCGCCCCGCGCCAAGGTTCTGCCCGACCAGGGTCGCGGCGGCGTTCGAGAGCCCGAGCGCCGGCAGGATCGCGAACACGATGACGCGCATCCCGATCGTGTAACCGGCGAGCGCCGCGCTCCCGAAGGGCGCGATGATGCGCACAAGGCCGCTCCAGCTCGCCATGCCGATGACGTTTTGCAGCGCGCCGTTCGCGAAGAGCCGGAGCAGCGCCGCGAGCGCCCCCGGGTCGGGGACGAGGTGCCGCGCGCGCACCCTCACCCGGCCGCTGCCGCGCGTGAGGAAGAAGACCTGCAGCGCGACGCCGGTCCCGCGGCCAAGGGTCGTCCCGACCGCCGCGCCGGCCACGCCGAGCTCCGGGAACGGGCCGAGGCCGAAGATGAGGCACGGGCCGAGCGCCATGTTCAGCGCGTTCGAGAGCCAGAGCACCCGCATCGACAGCGCCGCGTCGCCCGCCCCGCGGAAGATCGCGTTGATGACGAACAGCATCAGGATCGTCGCGTTGCCGAGCAGCATGATCGAGGCGAACGGCGCGCCGATCGCGATCACCCCGGGCGTCGCCCCCATCGCCGCGAGCAGCCGCGGGGCGAGCAGCGCGCCAACCGCCGAGATGGGCAGCGAGATGAGCAGGCCGAGCACGATCGCCTGCCCCGCCATGGCGGCCGCCTCCTCGTGGCGCCCCTCGCCGACCCGCCGCGCGACCGTCGCGGACGCGGCGACCGCGAGGCCCATCGCGATGGCGTAGACGAGCGCGAGGAGCGACTCCGTGAGCCCGACGGCGGCGACGGCGTCGGCCCCGAGCCGCGAGACCCAGAAGACGTCGACCACGACGAAGAGCGACTCCATGAGCATCTCCATGACCATCGGGATCGCGAGCAGGGCGATCGCCCGGTCGATGGAGCCGGTGGTGAAGTCGTGCTCGCCGCCGCGGACCGCGTCGCGGAGCGTGGACCAGACGCCCGCGCCGCGGCGCGAGCCGGGCGAGGGCGGCGAGGGTGCAAGAGCGTCCGCGCGCAGGTCGGGGGCGGGTGGCGTGCCGTGGTCGCGCATGAGGGCCGGCAAGCTGATCGCTGCGGGCCGCTTCGTCCAGCGGCGTTGCACACCTTTACAGATGGGAGGGGCTACTACAGATGGGAGGGGCTACTCTCCTGGCGCGCGCGGCGGCGGCGCCATCGACGCCGATCGGCAGTCAACCACCGGGCCGAGTCGCCCGGCGACCCGCCACGCTTCCTCCGCGACCACATCCCGCCTCGGGCGGGAAGCTCTCCTCTCCCTTTGCGACCGCTCAACCTGCGCTCGCGAAGAAGAACCACGCGTCGTCCGGGCCACAGCCCGGATCGAGCGCGAAGCGGAGGCGCTCGAGGAACCCACGGTAGCCAAGCACGACCGGTCCTATCCATCCCGGGGCGATAAGGATGCTGCCCGACACCGTGAGGCTCTCGCCGCGCTCGGCGACGAGCAGGACGTCGAGATCGTGAAGAACGCCGCGGATGCGACCAAGTCGCGTCGACAGGATCATCGTCTGTCCCGTGCCGCCAAGCTGCGCTTGCAGCATGTCGGCGAGGTCGCCTCCGATGATCGACCACGCGGCGCCCGTGTCGAGGAGCGCCTGGCTCTCGAACGGAAGTCGGCGATCCGGCAGCGAACAGCGACTGTCAGCAGCGTCCCTTCGTGCTCGGTCGCGACCCGATACCGCGCTGACGAGTCGGCCCACGGCTGCGCGACCCCTTCGAGACGCATCGTGCCTTTGGCCATCAGTCGACCTGCACCACGAACGCACCTTCGATCTGCCCACGCTCCGTCAGCCGCTCGACCAGCGCGCGCAGCGTGACGTCGGTGTCGAGCAGCTTGCCATCGTGGAGCGCCACCCAGCGATCGAGGTAGGCCTGCCGGTTTTCTCGCAGCCAGGCGTAGTCTGCCGCAAAGTCACTGCGGGCACGGTCGGGTGAGGCAACGATCCGGGGCGGACGGAGGACCTTCGCCCAGCCTTCCACGCTCGTATCCCCCTGGGCGAGCAACTCCTGGACATAGCGGCGCGCCTCCTCGACCCGGTTGGCCTCCACCAGCTTGCGAATGTGCTCTGCAGGGGGGATTGGCGGAGGGAGTGCTTCGTTCGCGGTCCGCATGCAAGGCATCGTAGCACTTCACTGCCATCCTCGGTCGGTCCCGACCGAGCCAGGGGACCTCGATGAGCCGGGCGCGCCGCCGAGCCCTGGCGTGTTCCGCGCCCCGTCCCCCTCCCGGCGCAGCGCCGCGCCGTCAGCGGATCGAGAACGGATCCCGGTCTTGCACGCTGAGCTCGACGCGCAGCGACGGCACCGCGGCGCGGAGGCGCTCGGCGAGGCGCTTCAGCGCGGCGCGCTCGCTGTTCGAGTGCAGCGCGCACACCACGGTGACGCCCGCGCTCGCCGCGCGGAGCGCGTCGTGGTGGCGCAGCTCGCCCGTCAGGTAGAGCTCCGCCCCCTGCGCGATGGCGTCGTCGAGGAGCGCGCCGCCCGCGCCGGCGCACGTGGCCGCGCGGGAGACGGCGCGCTGCTCGGGGCCGGCCACGAGCAAGGCGTCGACCCCCAGGCCCTCCTTGACGCGGCCCAGCAGCTCGGAGACCGGCGCGGCGCCGGCGAGCGGCCCGATCCGCCCGATGCCGGCCCTGAGCGGCTCGGCGGCGAGCTCGACGAGATCGAACGCCACCTCCTCGTACGGGTGCGCGGCGCGCATCGCCTGCACGACCGCGGCGGTCCGGTCGCGGGGGAAGACCATCTCCAGCCGCACCTCGGCGACGCGCTCGAGCCGGCCCTTCTCGCCGACCGTGGGGTTCGCGCCCTCCTCCCCGAAGAACGTGCCCGTCCCCAGCGTGCGGAAGCTGCAGCGCGAATACCGGCCGATCCGGCCCGCGCCCGCCTCGGCGAGGGCGTCGGCTACCGCGTCGGCGTGATCCTCCGGGACGAAGACGACGAGCTTGTGCTGCCACGCCTTGGAGGGCGCCCTCCTGAGCGGCGCGCGGTCCGGCGAGATCCCGAGCGCGTCGGCGAGGACATCGTTGGTGCCCCCCTCGGCGACGTCGAGCGCGGTGTGGGGCGAGTACAACGCGATGCCGTCGCGGATGGCCGCGAAGATCGGGCTCGGCGCGACCACCCGCTTCACGGCCTCGAAGAGGGGCGGATGGTAGGCGACGACGAGATCGCAGCCGAGATCGCGCGCCTCCCGGGCGACCTCGGGGGTGTAATCGATGGCGAGGAGCGCCGCCGACGAGGGCCGCGCCGGGTCGCCCGCGAGCAAGCCGACGTTGTCCCAGGACTCCGCGAACCGGAGCGGCGCGATCGACTCGAGCGCTGAAAGGACGTCTCGGAGGAGGGTCATGAGCGCCTCTATACCAGCGGCGACCGCGGTTCGGCGCAGCGGCGACGCGGCGACGCGGCGACGTGGCGACCGCGGAGCCGAGCTCCGCGCGACGGCGGCGCCGAGCGCAGCCGGAGGCGCCGCGTCGCGCCGGGACCCGGGCGGCCGGCTCGACGCCAGGCGGGCGCAGCTCCGCGCGACGTCGACGCGCGCGCGGGTCACGCCGCCCGCGAGGGCTCGCCGCGGCAGCGGCGCAATCGATGCAGACCAGGGCTGTGCCATGCTGTGCCGGTCATCCCCGCGTTGAAAGGCTGCGCCCGCGGATCCTGCGCTGGTATGGATGCTGCTGTTCTCTGGCACCATGGCCAGTATCCCCTCTTCTCCGACTCAATTCCGGATCGCGCTCGCTCACCAGCTGACACGCGCGATCCTCGCCACCGCGACGCTCAACGTGGCAGTTGGAGGCGCCGCCTGCGGCGGCGACGTCACCCTGGAGCGCGCGTCGGGCGGAGGCGGTGGCCCCGCGTCGGGCGACGAGAGCTCGGGGGCGCGCGGAGGGATGGGCGGGAATGGCGGGCCAGGCGGCGATGCCGTCACATCAATCCAGGCAGGCGGCGTCCAGTGGACCGAGGAAGGAACGGTCTGTGTCGCCCTGGGACCCTCGGGACAGGGAGGACAGGGCGGTGTCGGGGGAGCTGCCGGCGAAGGGGGAACTGCCGGCGAGGGCGGCATCGGCGGCTCACCCGCGGGCGCGTGCCCGACCTTCGACCCCCACGGCTCCTCCGTCCCGGGCTCGCCGCCCGGTGCGCCCGCGGGGTGCTGGTACACAAGCCTCGGTGAAGGCGTCCTCCGAGGCAGCGAGTGCTGCTACGAGTTCGTCGCGACCTGCGGCGGCACAGGCCGCCCGTTCCTCGTGGGCGAGCGCGCGCGCACCGCGCGGGCAGAGCGGCGAGCGGCGAGCGCGTGGGGCGCCGCGGCGCACCCGGACGTGGCGGCGCTGACGCAGTCGACCCGCGCCGCGCTGGCCGAGGCATGGCTCCGCGACGCCTTGCTCGAGCACGCGTCGGTCGCCTCCTTCGCGCGGTTCGCGCTGGAGCTGATGGCGGTCGGGGCCCCCCCGGACATGCTCGCGGCCGCGCACGAGGCCGCGGGCGACGAGGTGCGCCATGCGGCGCTCTGCTTCGGCCTGGCGAGCGCGTACGCCGGCGCGGCGCTCGCGCCGGCGCCGTTCGCGTTCGGCGGGCGGGTCGAGGTCGCCTCGGGCCTGCCCGAGCTCGCGGCGCGCGCCGTCCGCGAGGGCTGCGTCGGCGAGACGCTCGCCGCCGTGCAGGCCAGCGAGCAGCGCTCGCGCGCCACCGACGCCGCGGTCCGGAGCGCCCTTGCCACGATCGCCGAGGACGAGGCCCGGCACGCCGAGCTCGCGTGGCGCTTCGTGGCCTGGGCGCTCCAGACGGGCGGCGAGCCGGTGCGCCGGGCGGTCTCCGAGGCCTTCGAGGCGGCCCTCGCCTCGCCTCCTCCGGCCGCCACGGCGCCGGACGCCGAGGCCGACGCCCTCGCCGCGCACGGGCGCCCTGACGGCGCGGCGCTGGCCGCCTCCCACCGCCGCGCGGTCGCGGAGGTCATCGCGCCTGCGATGCGCGCGCTGCTGGGCGCGTGGTCCTAGCGAGGACGCGATCCGACGTGTACCGGAAGGTGGAAGATGGACGATGCGCAAGCGCAGCTCGCTCCGGACACGCTGCACGCAGATCGAGTGGAAAACCATCCAGAAGACGGTCAGTAGATCGAGACGATGCGTCGATCGATCACAGGCTACCATCAGGACGATGCGAACGATTGGGTGGCCGAGCTGAGCTGTGGACATGGCCAGCACGTCCGGCACAAGCCGCCGTTCTTCTCGCGCCCCTGGGTCGTCACGTCCGAGGGCCGCGCATCGATGCTCGGCACCGAGCTCGACTGCGTGCGCTGCGATCGGCTCGAGATGCCCGACGGGCTGGTCGCGTACAAGCGGACGGCCGATTTCGACGAGGTCACGATCCCTTCCGGCCTGCGAAAGAACCATTCCACCAAGCCCGGCGTATGGGGGGTGATCCACGTGATCTCGGGGCGGCTGCGCTACCGGATCGATGGGCTCGGCGGTCGAGAGCTCTCTCTCGATCCAGAGAGCCCAGGGATCGTCGCCCCCGAGGTGCTACACCACGTCGACCCCGACGGCCCGGTGCGGTTCTTCGTGGAGTTTCGACGCAAGGGCGGGTAACCCGGCCCGCCGAATGGGACGGTCGCACCAAGCGTTCTGGGTCCTCATGAGCCGATCCTCCATCGCCCTGCTCGTCGCCGCCGTCATCGGGTGTAGCCCGCCTTCTCCCACCCCGTCGGCGAGCGTCTCCGCGGCTCCTGCAGAACCAGGCCGAGCTCCGGCGCCCGGCGCGACCACACCCCCGGCCGGCACCTCCGCCGTGGAAAGCCCGGCGCCCGCGGCAGCACCCCAGGCCGCCACGGACACCGCCGGCGGCTCCAAGGCGAGCCTCGACGATCCGCGGATCCAGAAGATCAGGGCCCGGTATCAGGACATCCAGGCCCGCAAGGACCTGACGCGAAGCGAGCTCCGCTTCGAGTGCGCCGGCGGCGAGGGACGCGGCGAGCTCCGGTTGTACCAGGCGGACGGCGCGATCCAGAAGGCGGAGATCGCGGCCGCCGACGCGGGGCACGGCGAGTCGGCGTACCAGTTCTACTACGACCAGGGCCAGCTGGTCTTCGCGCTGCACGACGATGGATCCTGGGCCTTTGACGGGACGAGGGGTACGCCGGACAAGCCGGCGACGACGAGCAGCGTCACGCAGCGCCGGTACTATGTTCACGAAGGCGAGCCCGTGCTCTGCATCAAGAAGCACGCGAAAGGTCCCACGGAGAAGCTCGGCCCCTTGCTGGAGCAGGCGCCCAACGGGCCTGACGATTGCTCCAGGGCCAAGAAAACACAGCAGATCGCCTCCGCCGCCCTGGCTGGCGCGAAGCCCAAGACCACGGATGAGCTGAAGAGGCTGCTCTGTAACTGAGCCCAGCGGCGCTACCGGGCGGCCAATCTTCTCGAGATATCTCAGACACCGGACCGGAAGACATGCGGCGCGCATGCTCTTCCTCCAGGTCTTTCCGCCGCTGGCCGCGCTGCTCGTGGAGCCGGCGTGCTCGGGCGAGGCTGTCTCACGAGGCGAAGCTCAGGACACCTCGCGCGGCTCTTGGCGAGCGCGCCGGAACATCGCGATCCCGAGCAGGATCCCGCCCGCCACGATGGCGATGTCAGCGACGTTGAACACCGGCCAGCGGTGAAGGTGGATGAAATCGATGACGTAGCCGCGAACGCCGCGATCGATCGCGTTCCCGACCGCGCCGGCGACGATGAGCGCGTACCCGGCCTGCTCGGTGAGCGACGCGCGGCGGCTGCTCCACCAGCCCAGGAGCACCACGCCGAGGACTACCATCGAGCACACCAGGAGGACCGCCACCTTCGCCGGCGACTGGATGCCCCGGAGCAGGCTGAAGGCCATGTCGCGGTTCTCGGCGTAGCGGAGATCGAGCACCCCCGGCACGATCGACAGGGGACCTCGCTGCTCGAGCGCGGCCTGCGCGACCGCCTTGGTCGCATGATCGCACCCCACCAGGGCCAGCGTGAACAGAATCAGGACCCAGCCCATCACACGTCGCGCCATGGCCGCCGGAACACGGCGCCCTGGCGGTTTGTTCCCAGTCACTCGCTCGAGAGAGGACGGTGTGGAGCCGGCGCCGCCCCCGAGCGGGTTTCAGGCGAGGAAGCCCGGCAGCGGTCCGCAGTTCGGCTCGATGCCGATGCCGGTCGCGGCGTGGCCGAGCGCGTTCATCACGGACGTGAGCAGCTTGTTCGAGCTCTGCGCGGTGGTGTTGTTGATGTACTGGCCCACGTTCACGCCCAGGTTCTTCCCGCCGATGACCAGGTACTGCATGTCCCGCGGGTTGTGGCTGTGGTTCGTGCCGCTCTCCACGCCCCAGAGCAGGATCGTGTTGTCGAGCATCGTGCCGCTGCCCTCGCGGATGCCCGCGAGCCGCTTCGCCAGGTACGCGATATGGCTCGCCCAGAAGCGATCGAACAGCATGAAGGCCTGGCGCGTGGTCATCGACTCACCACCGACGCTGACGCTGTCGTTCGTGCGGCTGACGTGCGCGACCACGTCGTGCCAGCTCTGGCCGAAGCCGAGGAGGCCCTCATGGTGGCCGCCGGAGAAGCTGAAGTGGTAGTCCGCGACCCGCGTGCGATCGCACGTGAACGCGCTCACGATGATGTCGGCCTGGATCTGCGCCCAGCGCGTGATCGTCGTCGCGTTGTTGGTGCTGCCGTTGTAGCCGGAGGTGTCCGCGCGCTCGCACGCCGCGCCGGCCGGGACCGACGTGCCGCCGCCCATGCCCGCGATGCGCTTCTCGAGCTCGAACAGCGCTTCCACGTGGAGCTCCAGCTTCTGGCGCTCGGCCTGGCCGAGGAAGCCCTGGATGGTCTTGAGCTCGCGCGTGTTGATCTGGAGGATCCGCTGGTCGGCCTTGCGCTTCGCGGCCGCGACGGCGTCCGGCATACCGCCGGGCGTGGGCGTCGGCGCGGCGCCGTCGAAGGTGACGCCGCTGAAGATCGTGCTGAACGCGCGCGCGGGGTCGGCCGTGTGGGTCATGGGCTGGCCGGGGCCGCTGTACGAGATGATATGGCGCTTGTCGGCGCCGCCGCGATCGGCGACGCACAGGTGGATGCTCGCGAGCGGCGTGCCGCCGCGCAGGTCGGAGCTCTTGAGCAGGATCTGATCGAGCGAGGGACCGTTCGCGTGGTGTGAGCTCTCGTCGATGAAGCGCGCGCCCGTGAACAGCTGCGCCATGCCCGCCTCGTGGTGATTCCCGACCGTCCAGGCATGGTCGAGCCGGCGCAAGAACAACATGTCTCTCTCGAGGCCGCGGAAATCGGCGAGCGGCTCCTGGAGCTGGAACGTCGACCCGCTGCCGGTCGGCCACCACTCGGGCGGGTGCGAGTCGGGCGTGAAGATCAGCACCAGCCGCTTGGGCACGACGGTCTGCGCCTCGACCTCGCGGTGGCGCAGCAGCGGCGCCAGGAAGATCGCGCCGGCCGCCGTCTTCAGGATGTCTCGTCTGGATACGTCGAAGGGCCTGGGCATGTTCGAACCTCGATGGCCGTAGCTAGTCGCGCACGCGCTCCAGCGTGCTCGGCGAAGACAGGAGCGCCACGAGCAGGTCGCGCAGGAGACCGGTGCGATCCAGCGCCGCCGTGCCCTTCACGACCGGCGGAATACCGCGCGCAGACTCGACCTGGCCGAAATAGAAGCGGAAGGCCTGCCGCGCCAGGCACTCGCGGATCCAGGTGCTGCGCGACAGCGCTTCTCCCAGCCCCGCGGCGCTGTCGTACTCCCCGTCGACGTCGGTGTTCAGCAGCCACCCCACCGCGTTGATCGGCTGCGGCGCGGCCATGGGCGCGGTGAGCGACGGGCTCCTGTACTGCTCGAGCGTCCGATAGCGGCCCGCGCCGTCGAAATTCTCGAGCATGAAGCCGACGCCGTCGATCAGCGCGTGGCAGCTCTCGCAGACCGCCTGCGCGTTGTGCGTCTCGTACAGCTCGCGCGTGGTCTTCGGGGTCATGCGCAGCTCGCTCTCTTCGATCGGCGGCGGGGTGAAGTTCTCGGGCAGCGTGATGTGCTGGCAAAGCAGCTGATCGCGGATGAACAGGCCGCGGAGCGTCGGGGACGTGAGGTACTGCTTGGCGGTCTTGGAGAGCACGGAGCCGAGGGAGAGCAGGCCGCTCCGCGCGGTGTCCGTCGCGCCCGAGGCGTCGCTGCGGTAAAACGCGGAGAGCGCTGGATCGACCTCGGGTACAGGCGCCGTGAGCAGGCTCGCGATCGAGCCCTCCATGCCTCCGTTCGCGCGGAGGAAGCGCTGCGTCTCGGCGAACATCGCCCCCTTCACATCGGCGAAGCCGGGGAACACGTCCTCGAACTTCTCCACCTCGGCCTCGAACGTGTGCAACCGCAACCACTGGACGAGAAAGTGACCGAGCTGGTCGGCGGCGCCCGGCGTCGAGAGCAGCTGGTCGATGTGGCCAGGAAGCAGCGCGGGATCGGCCAGCTCGCCGCGATCGGCGGCGGCGACCAGCGTCGCAGAGGGCGGCTCGCCGAGCACGCTGTACGAAAGGAAGGTCGCGATCTCGTGGTCAGTCAGCCGGAACGCCGCTTTCGCCTCATCGCTCGGCGCGCCGATCTCGGTCCGGTACAAGAAATAAGGCGAGTTCAGCACGCCCTTCAGCACCCAGCGGAACGGCAGCGCCGGATCCCCGGACTCGGCGGCGAGATCGAACACTTCGCCATAACTGGTCAGGTCCTCCGCCGTCGCGGGCCGCCGGAACGCCTTGCTGACCGCCGCGCGCACGAAGTCCGTTTTGCACGTCGCGTCGACCTTGCCGCACGGAATCAATGCGCTGAGCTGCCGATCGCCGAGCGCGAGCACCGCGGCCTCGGCCTTGGCGGCGTACTGCTCGGCCAGGGTCACGCGGACGAGCCCGCTGGTGGACATGTTCGGATAGATGCCGTTGTCCGGCACGGGCTCCATGTCCGAAATGTCGATCGACACGCCGAGCAAGCCCTGGACGGAGCGAGCGTACTCCTCCGGGGTGAGCAGCCATGTGCGGGCGCGCAGCGCCGCGGAGGCGGGCGTGGGCGCCGCGTACGGCAAGCTCCCGTCGGCCTGCGGCGGGGGAACGTCGCCGCCGGTCTCGCCGCCAGCCGCGCCCGAGGACGGATCGCCGAGCTGCCCGGTGCAGGCGGGCGCCAGAGAACCCAAAACGAAGATCCAGCCCAAAGAGCGAAAACGCATATCGGATCTCCACATGGGTGCGCGGCGCCGATCGAGGCCGCTCCCGTCGAGGAGGCTGGAAGTCCAACGCTGTCCGCAAATCAAACCGCCCGAAGCCACCTACCATCTTACAGCATCATTGTTACGCTGCAGTGGATGGCGAAGGTCCCGCTGCGCAAGACGACCCATCCAGAGCCGAGCAGAACGGTCCCCTCGAATGGATCTCAATCCGCGCCTTACGCGCCTTCACATTCCCGAAGGGTTCGGTTCTGATCATCGCCGCGCGCAGCGACCCAGCCCGTTCCCTTCGGCGCAGTGCCACTCATGCTGTAAGTTTGTCTCGAAACCCTGGCCGGCTGCGCCCGGCAGGTCGAACCCAGGGTGAATCAGACCGCTTTTCGCGGCTTCTTCACCGCGCGGAGCCTGCCTGTCGCCGGGTCGCCGCACCACAGGCGGTTGCTCGCGTCCGCCTCGACGCCGGAGAGGCGCACGCTCTCCGGCAGCGCGAGCCGGTCCAGGACCTCGCCGCTCCGGGCATCGACGCGGCGGATCTCCGACGGCGCGCCCGACTCCTCGCACATCACGCCGTGCCAGAGATCGCCGTCCGTCCACGTGACGCCGGTGACGAGGCGATCGGAGACGAGCGTGCGGAGGACGGCCCCGCGCTCGGGATCGATCTTGAGGATCTTCCGCTCCCGGTAGAGGCCCGCGTAGAGCGCCCCGTCGGCCCACGCGAGCCCGGTCACGGGCGTCGCGTCGAAGCCCGGGACCTCGCCGACCGCGGCCCCGGTCGCGGGATCGATCTTGCGGATCCTGTCGCCCCCGACGACCCACAGATGGCGCCCGTCGAACGCCACCCCGGCCCTGGCGGGCGCCTTCAGGCGACGCAGCACGTGGCCGGTCTCCGGCTCCGCGGAGATGAGGTCTCCGCGATCGCCGTGCGCGAACCACACCGCCTGTCCGTCGAACGCGACGCCGTGAATCGACTCCACCCCTTCGAACGTGCGCTCCGCGATGATCTCGGCCTGCCGGGTTTTCACGGTCCACTCCTTCCTCGCCCCGCGCACTCAACCAGGGAGCGCGAGCCCGAGGAGCAACATTTGTGACGCGATCGACAGCGCCGCTCTGGGCCTCGCGTAGCGCCGCGAGGGGCCGCTGCCGGTGACCTCGACAGCGCGCGCGAGCGAGAGCTCCGCGAGCGCGCGCTGCACCGTGCGCGCGCTCTTGCCGAGCGCGGCGCCGATGGCCGAGGCGCTCCACGCGGCGCCGTCCGAGAGGAGCGCGCGGATGGCGCCCGCGTCGCCCGGCTCGAGCGGCGCGAGGACGACCACCTCCACGCCCGCGCCGAGCTCCCAGCGGTACGCGTTCCCGAGCGCGCGCACGACCCCGGCGCCGCCGAGCTCGGCGCGCAGGCGCCCCACCTCGACGCGCAGCCGCCGCCGGTGGGACTCGTTGACCGCGCGAACGCCGAACGCCGCGCGCGCGAGGTCGTCGCTCGCGATCGCCGCCGGGTGAGCGCGCGCGAGCGCCTCGAGCAGGGCAAACAGGACCGGCCGGCGCGCGAGGTCGGCCCGCACCTCGCCGCCGTCGAGCACGCGGCGGCGGAGCGCGTCCACGACGACCCGCCCCGCGGGCGCGGCGACCAGGGCCTCGACGTCGGCGAGGCGCACGGGCTCGTCGCGGCCGCCCTGGACGAGGCGCGCCACGGGCTCGTCGTGCGCGCGGAGGAAGCGCTCGGCCTCGGCGATGAGCAGCGGATGTCCGCTCGCCCGCGCCCACGCCGCGGCCTGCTCGGCCGCGCGTCGCGCCGAGGACGCGCGCACGAGCCGCGCGTGCACCTCGGCGCGCACGAGCGCCAGCGCGGCCCTGGTGAACATCGGCGCGTCGCTCGTGACCGTGGCCTCGGCGGCCGCGAGCGCCCGCTCCGCCTCGGCGACGCGGCCTTCGAGCAGCGCGGCCCGCGCCGCGCCCAGGCGAGCCCACGCCGCGTTCGTGAGATCGCCGGCGCGCTCGAGGGCGTCCCCCGCCTCGACGAGCCCCTGCCACGCCTCGCCGATCTCCCGCTGCGCGAGCGCGATCTCCGCGAGGGCCGCGCTCGCTCGCGCCCGGGCGCGCTCGGCGCCCGTCGCAGCGAACGCCCGCGCTGCGCGGCCGAGCGCGGCCTTCGCCTCCGGATAGGCGCCCATCTGCGCGAGCGCGATCCCGCGTAGCGCGAGCGCGTGTGGACCTCCGAAGGGGCCGACCACCTTCAGCGCGTCGAGCGCGTCGCCCGCCGCGAGCGAGCGGGCCGCCAGCGCGCCGAGCTCGGCGGGGACCTCGGCCGTCGCATCCATCGCGGCAGCGTCGCACGCCCGGCGGCGCGCGCCAACGGATCGCGACATCGATGTTGCTGTCGCGGCCAGAGGCGCCGTGGTCATTTCCACGGGCCAGCGGCCGGCGCGGCGAGGCGCCGCGCGCGCCGCCCACAGGAGGAGATCCCCATGTGCCCTGCGTGCCTCGCGTCCATCGGATGGGTCCTCGCCCAGGCGGCCTCCGCCGGCGCCGTGACCGCGATCGCCATCAAGAAGCTCCGGAACCGGAACCAGAGCAGGAGCGCCGCCGGCGCCCCCGCGTCGAAGGGAGAGCGCCGATGAGCCGCGCCAAGGTCGTTTCAAGGGAAGAGTGGCTGGCGGCGCGCCTGGCGCTGCTGGAGAGAGAGAAAGAGCACGACCGGCGGCGCGACGCGCTGAGCGCCGCGCGCCGCGAGCTGCCGTGGGTGAGGGTCGACAAGGCCTATGTGTTCGACGCCCCTTCAGGCAAGCTGACGCTGCGCGAGCTCTTCGGCGAGCGCCGGCAGCTCCTCGTCTACCATTTCATGTTCGCGCCGAGCTGGGAGGAGGGCTGCAAGAGCTGCTCGTACGTGGCCGACAACATCCAGGGTGGCCACGTCCACCTGGCCGCCCGCGACACGGCGTATTGCGCCGTCTCCCGCGCGCCGCTCGCCAAGATCGAGGCGTTCAAGGCGCGAATGGGCTGGACGTTCCCGTGGGTCTCCTCGGACGAGACGGACTTCAACTATGACTATCACGTCTCGTTCCGTGAGGAGGAGCGCGCTCGAGGAGATATGGAGTACAACTTCAAGAAGGCGAGCTCCCCCTTCCCCGAGGCCCCTGGGCTCAGCGTCTTCGCCCGCGAAGGCGACGAGGTCTTCCACACCTACTCGACCTACGCGCGCGGGCTCGACGTCCTGATCGGCACCTACAACTACCTGGATCTCACGCCCCTCGGCCGGGACGAGGCCGCGCTCCCTTACACGATGGCGTGGGTCCGCCATCACGACAGGTACCCCACGACGTCAGGCACCTCGCGAAACGAAGCCGCTGGGGAAGGCGGCTCGTGTGGGTGCGCCGCTCCGGCGCGCGGGCCCGGGTGACCCGGACTCCTCGCGGATTTCGCGCGGATCACGCCCATGGGCCGCAGTGCGCGGGGCCCGCCCCCCGGTTTGTTGGCCGGTCCGGCTGCCTCGACGGACACTGGCGAGACGGTCGCGATGAAGAAGTGGAGCTTCCTGGCCCTGGGGCGCAGCTACGAGATCACGGATTATGGCCCCAGGTTCGGGATCGAGGTCACACGGGACGGCTACACCGTGTGGACCGGCTACCGTGACGGAGCGCGGCTCGTGACGGACACGAGCACCCTGCCGTCGCGCGAGCTCGTGGCGCTCCGCGAGGAGCTCGTCCTGCGGGCGAGCTCCTGGAGCGCCGCCCCGGGGACGGGCGCGGGCCTGCGCGCGCGCCGGCCGCAGCGCGCGGTCGAGCAGCTCGATCTGCTCGGGGCGCCGCTGCTCGGCAGCTGCCCGCGCTGAGACGACGCAGCGCGTCCGGCGTCACTGTCGGAGCGGGTCGACGCACCTGGCTGCCCGCATCAGCGACGCCTGAGCCCGCCGCCGCTCACGCCGCCACGCCCCGCCATCCGTCGACCATCCCGCCGCTCTCCCGCCGCACAGGCTGACGGCGCTCGCCCCGTACCAGGTCGCCGGACTGGATTCCGTTACTATCACAATTTGACCCGGGGATCATCGGCAACCGACGCCCACACGGAACCTCATCCGAGCACGTCGCGCAGCCAACCAGCGCGGGCCAGATCCGTCTAAAGTGCGCCGCCATGGCCAACCCGATCGACGCCGATCCCAACCGTCAGAGAGAAACCCCCGCCCAGAGAGACGGCAACGCCCAGCAGCGCGACACCCCCGCCGCATTTTTCCGCGGCAACCCGGCGCCGGACGCCCGCACCGGCATGCACCCGATCGCGTTGCGCCGCGCCTTCGCCGATCACCTGCACTACTCGCGCGCCCGGGAGTCCATGTCCGCCACGTCGTTCGACCGGTACGTCGCCCTCGCCCTCTCGGCGCGCGACCGCCTCGTCGACCGGTGGACGAAGACGCAGCACACCTACTACGAGCAGGACGTCAAGCGCGGCTACTACCTCTCCGCAGAGTTCCTCCTCGGCCGGGCGCTCGTCGCCAACCTGCAGGCGCTCGACATCTACGACAGCTACAAGACCGTGCTCGGCGAGCTCGGCCTCGACCTCGATGAGCTCGTCGAGCAGGAGCCCGACGCCGGGCTCGGCAACGGCGGCCTCGGGCGGCTCGCCGCCTGCTTCCTCGACTCCATGGCCACGATCGGCCTGCCCACCTACGGGTACGGCATCCGGTACGAGTTCGGCATCTTCGAGCAGGTCATCCGCGACGGCTACCAGGTCGAGCGCGCCGACGAGTGGCTCCGCTTCGGCAACCCCTGGGAGATCGAGCGCCCCGAGCACGCCGTCCCCGTCTCGTTCGGCGGCTACACCGAGCGCGTCCCCGACAAGCGCGGCGGCTTCCGCGTGGTCTGGCGCCATTCCGAGCAGGTCATCGGCGTCCCGTTCGACACGCCCATCGCGGGCTACCAGTCGAACACCGTCAACACCCTCCGCCTCTGGTCGGCCCGCGCGGGCGAGGAGTTCGACTTCGAGCTCTTCAACGCCGGCGACTACGTGCACGCCGTCCACGAGAAGAACCAGTCGGAGGTCATCTCCAAGGTCCTCTACCCGAACGACAACTTCGACAAGGGCAAGGAGCTGCGCCTCCGGCAGGAGTACTTCTTCGTCGCCTGCTCCATCGCCGACATCGTGAACCGCTACAACCGCGTCCACCCGGACTTCTCGCGCTTCGCCGAGAAGAACGCGATCCAGCTGAACGACACCCACCCCGCCATCGCGATCGCCGAGCTGATGCGCGTCCTCATCGACGACCACCTGCTCGCCTGGGAGGACGCGTGGAAGCAGACGGTCGGGGCCTTCGGGTACACGAACCACACCCTGCTGCCCGAGGCGCTCGAGCGCTGGCCCGTCGCGCTCTTCGAGCGGCTCCTGCCGCGGCACCTCGAGATCATCTACGAGATCAACCGGCGGTTCTTGCGCGAGGTCATGGACGCCCACCCGCAGGACCAGGACCGCGTGGCGCGGATGTCCCTCATCGAGGAAGGCCACGAGCGCCACGTGCGCATGGCCCACCTCGCGGTCGTCGGCTCGCACTCGGTGAACGGCGTGGCCAAGCTCCACTCCGAGCTCGTCAAGCGCGACCTGCTCCGCGACTTCTACGACCTCTGGCCCGAGCGGTTCAACAACAAGACGAACGGCGTCACGTTCAGGCGGTGGCTGCTCGCCTGCAACCCCGCGCTCGCCGCGCTCGTCACCGAGAAGGTCGGCCCGAAGTGGGTGACGGAGTTCGAGCGGCTGCGCGAGCTCGAGCGCCACCTCGACGATCCGGAGTTCATCGAGCGGATCGCCGCGGTGAAGCGCGCGAACAAGGTGGCGCTCGCGAAGGTCATCGCGCAGGAGCTCGACGTCAACGTCGACCCCTCCTCGATCTTCGACGTCCAGATCAAGCGCCTCCACGAGTACAAGCGCCAGCTGCTCAACGCGCTCCACATCGTCGCGCTCTACCTGCGCCAGAAGCGCGGCGAGCAGATCATGCCGCGGACCTTCATCTTCGGCGCCAAGGCGGCGCCCGGCTACCGGCAGGCGAAGCTCATCATCAAGTTCATCCACGCCGTCGCCTACGTGGTGAACGGCGACCGGCGCCACAGCGGGCTCCGGGTCGCGTTCATGCCGAACTACCGCGTCTCGCTGGCCGAGCGCATCATCCCCGCCGCCGACGTCTCCGAGCAGATCTCGACCGCGGGCATGGAGGCGTCGGGCACCGGGAACATGAAGCTCGCGCTGAACGGCGCGCTCACCGTCGGCACGCTCGACGGCGCGAACATCGAGATCCGCGACGCGGTGGGCCCGGAGAACTTCTTCCTGTTCGGGCTGACCGCCGACGAGGTGATCGCCCGCCGCAGCGAGCACTTCGAGGGGCGCACCGCGGTGGCCGCCGACCCGGAGCTCCGCGAGGTGGTCGAGCTCATCTCGTCGGGCTTCTTCTCCCCGGAGTACCGCGAGCTCTTCCAGCCCCTGCTCGACCGGCTCCTCGGCCGGGACGAGTACATGATGCTCGCCGACTTCAAGGCCTACTCCGCCTGTCAGCGCGAGGTGGAGGCGGCCTACGCCGACCGGCAGAGCTGGCTGCGCAAGTCCGCGCTCAACATCGCGCGCGTGGGTGAGTTCTCCTCGGACCGCACGGTGCGCGAGTACGCGCGCGACATCTGGGGCCTCACGCCCGTCGAGATCGACCTCGGCGCGGCCATGTCGCTCGTGTGACGGCGCCGGCGCGCCCTCCGCCGCGGGCCGCTCGCGCGCCTGCGGCGGGGCGGCGCCCCGCCGGCCGGAGCCAGCCGGATCAAGCCGGCGCCCGCGAACGAACCCAACAGCACCCTCGGCCCGGTTCCATGAGCCGGGCGCCACGGCGGACGGAAAATCCAGGCCCGCGCGTGGCGAAGGGCGCCGCGGCGGAGCATGCTTCCGGGGCATGAGCCAGCTTCGTCGGCCGCTCGCCGGGGCGGGGCTCTTGCTATCCTTCCCGACGGATTTATGCCGAACGATCCTGAGGAAAGAGAAGACAAGCAGGGCGACCTCGCGACCGAGCGCGAACGGAAGGTCGAGAAGGCCCGCCGCTACAAGGTCGTGTTCCACAACGACGACTACACGACGATGGAGTTCGTCGTGCTCGTCCTCATGAAGTTCTTCCACCGCACCGAGACGGAGGCCACGCACATCATGCTGAGCGTGCACCATCGCGGCCACGGGGTCGCCGGCGTGTACACGAAGGATGTCGCCGAGACCAAGGTCGCCCAAGTCCAGGACTTCGCCAAGGAGCACGCGATGCCCCTTCGGTTGACCGCCGAGCCGGAATGACCATGCGCATCAGCCCCGAAGTTGAGATCGCCTTTTCGCTCGCCACCCGGGAGGCCTCGCGCCGCCGGCACGAGTTCGTGACCATCGAGCACCTGCTCTACGCGCTGCTCTTCGACGAGGAGACGGCCGAGGTCCTCCGGCACGCGGGGGGCGACACCCCGCTGCTGAAGAAGAAGCTCGAGCGCTTCCTCGACGAGGAGATCGAGGTGTTGCCGGAGGACGCGGACACGAGCCCGACGCTCTCGCTCGGGTTCCAGCGCGTGGTCGGCCGCGCCGCGATGCACGTGCAGTCCTCGGGCAAGAAGGAGCTCAAGGGGGCGAACGTGCTGGTGGCGATGTTCGCCGAGCGCGACTGCCCGGCCGTGACGCTCCTCGGCGAGCAGGGCATCAGCCGCTTCGACGTCGTGAACTACATCTCGCACGGCATCTCGAAGACGGGCCAGGACGACGGCCTCCGGGAGGAGCCGCCGGAGGAGGGCGGCGAGCCCGGCGCCGCGCAGCCGGTCAAGGATCCGCTCGCGGCGTTCACGACGAACCTCAACAAGGAGGCGGCCGAGGGCCGCATCGATCCGCTGGTCGGCCGTGAGAACGAGGTCGCCCGCACGATCCAGGTGCTCGCGCGGCGGCGCAAGAACAACCCCCTGCTCATCGGCGACGCCGGGGTCGGCAAGACGGCGATCGTGGAGGGGCTCGCGCAGCGGATCGAGAAGAAGGACGTGCCCGCGCCGCTCAAGGACGCGACCGTCTACGCGCTCGACATGGGCGCGCTCCTCGCCGGCACGAAGTACCGCGGCGACTTCGAGAACCGCCTCAAGGCGGTGCTGCGCGCGCTCGAGAAGCAGCCGGGCTCGGTCCTCTTCATCGACGAGATCCACACGATCATCGGCGCCGGCGCCGCGAGCGGCGGGACGATGGACGCGTCGAACCTGCTCAAGCCCGCGCTGGCCTCGGGCCGCCTGCGCTGCATCGGCGCGACGACGTTCCAGGAGTACCGCGGCCACCTCGAGCGCGACAGCGCGCTCGCGCGGCGGTTCCAGCGCATCGAGGTGTCGGAGCCCTCGGTCGACGAGACGGCGCAGATCCTGAAGGGCCTGCAGAAGCGCTACGAGGAGTTCCACAAGATCACGTACACGGCCGAGGCGATCGAGGCCGCGGCCAAGCTGTCGGCGCGGTACCTGCAAGATCGAAGGCTGCCCGACAAGGCGATCGATCTGCTCGACGAGGCGGGCGCGGCGGCGCGCCTCCGCCACGGGGACGGGTACACGGTCGAGGCGGCGGACATCGAGCTCGTCGTCGCGAAGATGGCGCAGATCCCGCCGCGCCAGGTGTCGACGTCGGACAAGGCGCAGCTCAAGGATCTCGAGCAGTCGCTGCGCTCGGTGATCTTCGGCCAGGACGAGGCGGTGAAGCAGCTCGCGTCGGCGATCAAGCTGTCGCGCGCGGGGCTGCGCGCGCCGGAGAAGCCGATCGGCTCGTTCCTGTTCTCGGGCCCGACCGGCGTCGGCAAGACCGAGCTCGCGAAGCAGCTCGCCAGGGCGCTCGGCATCGGGTTCCTGCGGTTCGACATGAGCGAGTACCAGGAGCGCCACACCGTCTCCCGGCTCATCGGCGCGCCGCCCGGCTACGTCGGCTTCGACCGCGGCGGCCTGCTCACGGAGGCGGCGGCGAAGACGCCGCACGCGGTGCTGCTGCTCGACGAGATCGAGAAGGCGCACCCGGACGTGTTCCAGGTCCTGCTCCAGGTGATGGACCACGGCACGCTGACCGACAACAACGGCAAGAAGAGCGACTTCCGCCACATGGTGCTGATCATGACGAGCAACGTGGGCGCGCGGGAGCTAGCGCAGGCGCGCGTCGGCTTCGGCGAGCGAGGGACGGCGGGCGACGACGACAAGGCCTACAAGAACACGTTCAGCCCGGAGTTCAGGAACCGGCTGGACGCGCGCATCATGTTCCGGGCGCTGGATCCGTCGGTGATGGGCAGCATCGTGGACAAGTTCGTCGGCGAGCTCGCGGCGATGCTGGCGGATCGATCGGTGACGGTCGAGGTGACAGACCGGGCGCGGGCGGAGCTCGCGACGCGAGGGTACGATCCGGCGAACGGGGCGCGGCCGCTCGGGCGCGTCATCGAGAACGACATCAAGCGGCGGCTCGGGGACGAGCTGCTCTTCGGGGCCCTCGAGAACGGGGGGAACGTCGCCGTCGATTTCGAAGGCGGGGAGTTCACGTTCAAGTTCTCGGCGGCGAACGGGGGGGGGCCGGAGAAGGCGAAGGCGAACGGGGCGGCGGTCGAGCCGGAGGCCGTCGGCTAGGACGGCAGCGACGGAGCCAGCGGGGAGGGGGTGCCCGTGCGCGCGGGCGGCGGGGGCCCCTCCCACGAACTCGCGCCTTTTGGGAGGCGATTGCCGTGGGTGCGGGAGAGGCGGGTCGGGAGCGATAGGCTGCGATGCGGGCCGGCGCTCGGGTTCGTGGGGCCCTACCCCGCCGCCCGCGCGCACGGGCACCCCCTCCCCGCTGGCTCTTCCAAGGGGGGTTGGGGGGTAACGGGGGCGGGGTCAGTTCAGGGAGTGCGGCATCGCCAGGGTGAACGACGCGATCTCGGCGTCGAAGACGCGGCCGTCGGGGCGGTGCATCTGGTAGGTGCCGCGCATCGTGCCGCGCGGGGTCTCGAGCACACAACCGCTCGTGTACTCGAAGTGCTCGCCAGGCTTGAGCGAGGGCTGCTGGCCGACGACGCCAGGGCCGCGCACCTCCTCCACCTTCCCGCTGCCGTGCGTGATGATCCAGTGCCGCGTCCTCAGCTGGGCGGGCTCGGTGCCTTCGTTCGCGATCCGCACGGTGTAAGCAAAGACGTAGCGGTGCTCCGTCGGGGATGACTGCGTGGGGACGTAGACCGTCGAGACGGTGACCCGGATGCCCTGCGTGATGGCCGTCGACACAACCACGCACTGCCACCGCTGCGGCGCGCGCACAAGGGCCCGGCCGCGCAGCGCGCGCACAGAGCCGGCAACCGGCAAGGAGCGCCGCGGCTCGGCGTGACGAAGAGACGGTCAGGCTCCCGGAGACCCGGCGTTGACAGCTTCCGGGCTCATCCGCACGTTTCGATGAACCTTGGGTCGACGAACCGTGGAGGACCCGCCGTGGGCGAACAGAACCGTGTCTGTGTTCGAGATGCAGTTGGCGAGCCGTTCGTCCCGATCGCGATCCTGCCGCCGGCGCGCGGCGAGAGGGCGGCGATGATCCAGAACGGCGATCCCACCTCCGGAGAGGCGGAAAATCACGGCCTCGGGCTCACGGCCATCGGCCCCGTCATGCCGGAGCGCAAGATCCGCGAGTGGGCCCTCGTCCTCCAGTCGAGCGAGCTTTGGCACGCCGTGCGGTACACGCCGGCGGGCTGGGTGCTCCTCGTGCGCGACGAGGACTACGCCCTCGCCGCGGGCTCGATCGATCGGTACGAAGCGGAGAACCGCAACTGGCCCCCGCTCCGCCCGCGCGAGCGGCTGCGCCACCCTCCGTCCATGGTCGCCGGCGTCGCGTTCGCCGCGCTCGCCCTCTTCTTCTTCCTCGTCACCGGGCCCGCGAGCGGCGGCGGACGCTGGTTCCAGCGCGGCGCGTCCGTCGCCGACCTCGTCGTGGGACCGGAGCCGTGGCGCGCCATCACCGCGCTCACGCTGCACGCCGACTCGGCCCACGTGCTCGGCAACGTCATCTCCGGGACGGTCTTCGCGTCCGCCGTGCAGCGCCGCCTCGGGCCGGGCGGCGCCGCGCTCGCCGTGGTCGCCTCGGGCGCGATCGGGAACTTCGCGAACGCGCTCTGGCACCAGAGCATGGGCCAGCACCACGCCTCGATCGGCGCCTCCACCGCGGTGTTCGGCGCGATCGGGCTGCTCGCCGCCACGCAGCTGATGCTCGACCACGCGCACGACAAGGAGAGCGGCGAGAAGCGCCACCTCCTCCACCTCGTCGCGCCGCTCGTGGGAGGCCTCGCCCTCCTCGGCGCCCTCGGCGCGAGCCCACGCTCCGATCTCGGCGCGCACGCCTTCGGGCTGCTCAGCGGCGCCGCGATCGGGGTCGTCGCCGGCCTCTCGCTGCGCAACCGGCCCGCGCCGCGGCGCCCCGTCGTCCAGGTCGCGCTGGGCGCGACCGCGGCGGCGCTCGTCCTCGGCGCGTGGCAGATCGCGCTCATCGCCTGAGCGCACGACCGCGGCGGCGCTCGTCCCCGGCGCGTGGCGCGCGCTCATCACCTGCGCGCGACCTCAGTCGACCGGCCAGATCCCCACGGTGCCGCCGACCCAGGTCAGGTCGCGGTTCTGATCGACGCCGAGCATCCTCCCGCGCGAGAGCCGCACCAGGTTGAGGACGAGCGAGAGCTCGGGCTCGTCCGGCGCGCGCAGGAACATCATCCGCACCTCGGCCTTCACCCCGTTCCCGTCAGGCATCGCGAGCGCCGGCTCGTACGCGACCTTCTCCTGGAGCAGCCAGCCCGAGCGCTCCCCCTCCGGGATCGCGGCGATGTCCTCGGGCGTGACATCCACCTTCACCCCGGAGCCCGCGAAGGAGAACAGCGGCTTGAGCACGTAGCGCTCGAGATCCAGCGGCGCGCCCTCCAGCGCGCTCAGCGTCCGCGCCCGCGGGAGCGCGGGGTGATCGATGTAGGGCAGCGTGTACTTCGACCAGGTCCAGTACCAGTTCGGGTGCGAGCACCACGTGACGTCGAGCGGATCGCCGTACCGGAACGGGAGCTCGACCCGCTTCGACTCGAGCTCGTCGAACACGACGCGGTTGTACAGCCGGCGGACCTGGACGAGCCGCCCGCCCACGCGGCGGAACAGCCGGTCCCCCTCCCGGACGAGCGCCGTCGGACAGACGGCGTCGACGCCGACGAGGAGCTTCGTCGCCACGAAGTCGGGGTACGTCTTCTGCTTCTCCGGCGCGAGGTCGAGCAGGACCACCGACTCTTCGGGCTCTCCCGCGAGGATCGCGCGGCGGAGCTGCGCGAGGACGTCGACGGTGCTCCGGCCCCCGAAGCAGCACGACCAGCGCCGGTCGAGGCCCGGCATCCCGGCGAGCACCTCGGCCATGACCTCGACCTGGACGAGCATGAGCGCGTAGAGCGACGGGAACGCCTGCAGCTCGACCACCTTGCCCGTGAGCTCGCCGTCCGGGCCGCGCACGATCGCGAAGTCGACCTGCACGCAGTTGGGGAGCGGATCCATGCCCGGGACGTCGAGGTGCGCAGGGATGGCGCGCTTCATCTGCGCGATGAGCGCGGGGCTCGAGATCTGTCGCACGATCTCCGTCGCGGAGCGCTCGAGGTCGTCGCGCAGCCTGTGGGGCAGGAACAGCGGCGTCTCGGCGACGCGGAACGGGATCGCGCACCCGAGCCGCCGCTCGAGCCGGCCGAGGTAGTCCGCGTAGGTCGACGGCCCGAAGGCAGCGTTGAACGCGCGCCGGAAGGTGGGGTCCATGTATTTGTATTTTGGTGGTATCACGGCAAAGCGTGCGGCTGAACGACCCGCCGGGCGCCTCCGGCAAGAGCGCGCCGGGAGCTCGCCGCGGTCCGATCCGGCTTGAGGCCGCGGGCACGGCGACTACAGTCGCCGCGAACCCCGCCGAGGCCTCCCACGATGATCAAGCTCCGCTCCGCCATGGTTTTGCCGCTCGTCGCCGCGCTCGCCGCGGCGTGCTCGAAGACCCCCGAGCCGACAGCCACATCCGCGCCCGAGGCGCCGGCGACCAGCAAGCCCGCCGCGCCTGCCGAGGCGGCGCCCGCTCCGAAGCCGGCGCCGGCCAGCGGCCAGCAGGCGGGCGGCGGCGATCTCGCGTGGGACGCCCCGGCGAGCTTCGAGAGCGCGCCGAACCCCAACACGATGCGCAAGGCCACGTACAAGATCAAGCGCGCCGCCGGTGACACCGAGGACGCCGAGCTCAGCGTGAGCCAGGCGGGCGGCAGCGTGGACGCGAACATCACGCGCTGGGCCGGCCAGTTCTCCCAGAAGAGCGACGATTCCCCCAAGCGCACCGACCTCAAGGCCGGCGATCTCAAGGTCACCATCGTCGAGGTGAAGGGGACGTTCGCCGGCTCCGGGATGCCCGGCATGCCCGCCTCGGATCCGAAGCCGAACCATGCCCTCCTCGGCGCGATCGCCGAGACGCCGTCCGGCGGGCTCTGGTTCTTCAAGATGACCGGCCCCGAGAAGACGGTCACCGGGGCGCGCGCCGACTTCGACAAGCTCGTGAACAGCCTGCGCCTGAAGTGACGCCACGGCGCGGCGCGTCGACCACGCGCCGCGCCCTCAGTACGCGATCTCCCCGTCGAAGAACCGCGCGAACGCCGGCGGGAGCGCCGCCGCTCCGCCCTCCGCGAGCGGCGGTCGCGCGCTCGAGAGCGTCTGCCAGAGGAGGATCGTCTCCCGCGGGCGCTCCTGCGCGATCCCGCGCAGCGCGGCGAGCGCCTTCGCGCTGTACGTGACCTCCCCCGGCACGCCGATCAGCCGCTCCACCTCGGGGATCGCGGCGATGGACGCGGGGGTCGGCATGCCGTACCCGGGGCCGATCGCGCGGTGATCGATCTCGAAGCGGACCGGCGGGAGCCGACGCCGGGTGAAGCGCGGCGCGCGCCGGGCGAGCAGGCGCTTCATGCTGCCGATCTCGTACCGGACGACGGCGCGGTTCGACGCGATGCGCTCGGTGATGCGAACACCGACGATCGTGGTCGGCCAGCCGAGCACCGCGGCGCCCAGCGTGAGCCCCGCCAGCGTGCCGCCCGTCCCCGAGGGGACGACGATGCGATCGG
The DNA here is from genome assembly GCF_051521635.1 of Sorangium sp. So ce1504. Lineage (NCBI taxonomy): Bacteria > Pseudomonadati > Myxococcota > Polyangiales > Polyangiaceae > Sorangium > Sorangium sp. So ce1504. Next base: position 6,471,733 of record NZ_CP150365.1, read on the forward strand.
GCCGGGGGACCTCGCCGCGCTGGACCTGCTCCGCGAGCTCGAGCATCGCGTCGACGTAGCCGAGGCACGGGAGGGCGGACGAGGCGCCTGGCAGGATGAAATACGGCCGGTCGGCCCGGCGCAGCGCCCGGATCGCCCGGACCGCGGTGGTCGCGTAGCCGCCGCCGTGGACGAGCTCGGCGCCGCTGGCCGCGTCGGCGAGGAGCGCGCCGCGGCCGAACCGGGTGATCGGCTGATCGAACAGGACCGCGGTGACGGCGAAGCCGAGCGCGCGGCCGAAGAGGGCCGTGGCGGTGACCTGCGTCGACGCCAGCCCGCCGACGGTGACGAGCGTCCTCGCGCCGCGCCGCTCCGCGTCGGCGAGCAGGAACTCGAAGCGACGCACCTTGTTGCCGCCGTAGAGCGGCGAGATCAGATCGTCGCGCTTCACCCAGACGCCGCCGCGCCCGAGGTACCCCTCGATCGCGGCGCACGGGACGACCGGCGTCGGCGCGTGCGCGAGGGGGCGCCACGGGACCTGCCCCGAGAGCTCGGGCAGCTCGGCGAAGAGCGGCAGCTCCCGCGACGCGGGCAACGCGGGCGAGAGGGCAGGGCGCGCCCCGGGAGGCCCCGCCGCGCCGGTCGCCCCGGCGCGGGTGGCTCGCTCCTCGTCCTCGCCGTCAGCCACGCTCCACCTCGCGTTCAGGCGCGCGCCGCCGCGCCGTGCCCCGCCTGCCCGCCGCCCGGGCTCGCCTGCTCACCGGCGCCGCCGGGGTCGTCTTCCGTGCCAGCTTCCGCGCCAGCTTCCGCGCCAGCGCCGAGGCGGCCGCCGCACGCGACCAGGGGATCGCTCAGGTAGGTGTCCGTCAGCCGCTTCGGCCCCGCGAGGCCGAGCAGCCGGAGCGGGAAGAGCAGCACCGAGAGCACCCACGACGCGAGGCCGAGCGCGAGCTTGCCCCCGTACGCCTCCGCCACCAGCGCGAGCTTGCGGCCGGACGACATCGACGAGATCGGCGCCTCGGTCAGGCCGATCCGCATGAGCCGGAGCTCCGCGATCCGCACCGTGTGGCGCACCAGATCGGGCAGGCGCTTGAGCGCCGGGTGGTCCATCGGCAGGCGCTTCTTCATGAACGCCTCGAGCCGCGACACGCCCCAGAGCGACACCAGCGCGAGGCCGAGCAGCCGCCTCCGGAGCGCCGGCCTGCCCGCGATGGCCTTCCTCGTCTGCTGCTCGCCGAAGTCGACGTGCCGCTCTTCCTGCCGCACGCCGCGCTTCAGGATGGCGACGATCTCCGGCTCATCCACGGTCTCGATCATCGCGTAGAAGGCCTGGAGTACGAGCCCCTCGCCGAGGGCCATCTCGAGGGCGACGTGCTCGGCCCAGTCCCCGCCCATCAGCCCGGTCGCGAGGAAGCGCACGCTCCAGGCGGCCTTGTCCGGCGGCGCGCCCAGGATCTCGAGGATGCGGAGGAAGTTGCCGACGTGCTGGAACTCCTCGACGGCCTGGCGCGCGAGGAAGCGCGCGGACTCCAGGTCGGGGGCGTTGTAGAGCCAGTGCCCAATCTGGACGCCGGTGATCTCCCCGTAGAGGAACTGCTGCACGGCCCAGACGATCACGTCCCTGTCCTTGACGGGATCGAGCCTGGCGCCCTGGAAATCGAACGCCATCTCTTCGCGGGTCACCAGCATCGCTCGCCCTCCGGTGCGGTGAATTTAGCCCAGATCGCGGCCGCGGGCAGGTCCGAGGCGAAGGGCCCGGCGCGGCGCGATCCGCCGCGGCGGCGCTCCTGCTCGGCCCGTCCGGCGGAGGCGGCGCCCCCCGTGGTATACGGCCGACACGGCGGCATCAGGAACCGCCGACTTGAACCTCAGGAGAAGCACCATGGCGCGTGTCCACAACTTCAACGCCGGCCCTGCCGGGCTCCCCCTCCCCGCCCTCGAGCGCGCGCAGCGCGAGCTCCTCGATTTCGAGGGGACGGGCATGTCGATCATGGAGCACAGCCACCGCGGCAAGGCGTTCGAGGCGGTGCACAACGAGGCGATCTCGCTGCTCCGGCAGCTGCTCGGCCTGTCGGACGACTACCACGTGCTGTTCATGCAGGGCGGCGCGGCCATGCAGTTCGCGGTCGTGCCGATGAACCTCCTGCCGCCCGGCAGGAGCGCCGACTACATCCTGACCGGCGGCTGGTCGGAGAAGGCCCTGGAGGAGGCGAAGCGCGTCGGGACGGTGCGCGTGGCCGGGAGCACCGCCGTTGACAAGCGGTACACCCGTATCCCCCACCAGGGAGAGCTCTCTCTCGATCCGAACGCCGCCTACGTCCACATGACGACGAACAACACGCTGTTCGGCACGCAGTGGCACTGGCTGCCCGATACGGGCGACGTGCCGCTCGTCGCGGATATGTCGTCCGACATCCTGTGGCGGAAGATGGATATCTCCAGGTTTGCCCTGGTTTACGCCGGTGCCCAGAAGAACATCGGACCGAGCGGGATCACGGTCGTGCTCGCCCGCAAGGATCTCGTTGACAGCGCGCGAAAAGACATTCCCGTCATTTTCCGTTATGCCACTTACGCTGCCAACAACTCGCTCTACAACACACCTCCGACATTCGCAATCTACCTCATGCGCAACGTGCTCGCGTATACGCTTGAGATCGGTGGGCTCGAGGAGGTCGAGCGACGGAATCGCAAGAAGGGTGAGCTGCTGTACGAAACCATCGACGCGCACCCGGACGTCTTCCGGGGGCCGGTCGAGAAGGAGAGCCGCTCGTTCATGAACGTGGTGTTCCGGCTGGCCAGCGAGGAGATGGAAAAACGCTTCGTCGCCGAGGCCGCAAAGGAGGGTATGGTGGGGCTCGCCGGACACAGGTCGACCGGGGGTATCCGGGTTTCGATCTACAACGCAGTACCCGTTGCATCGGTAGAGCGCCTCACGGCGTTCATGCGGGATTTCGCCAAGAGGGCTTGACTCGCGGCGGGAGCACGACGTTCTCGGCATTTCCAGGTTCGCGGCTGTTTCCAAAACACGCTCGGTGAGCCTCCCCCTAATTCGTCGCGTCCCAACCTTCAGCCCGCTTGACGTTGTTCCGCCCGGCACAACAGGCCTTCGCGGAAAGGGTCTGTCGGCCTTTCCGCAGCTGGGAGGGAGGCGGTGAACGCCGCTCCCCGACCAGCACTGGAAGGGGACGGCGAAAGCCGCTCCCCGACCAGCACCGGGAGGGGACGGCGAAGGCCGCTCCCGACCAGCACCGGAAGGGGACGGCGAAGGCCGCTCCCCGACCAGCACCGGAAGAGAGCGGCCATCGCCGGTCTCGACCGGCCCGGGAGGGGACGGGGGGAACGCCGTCCTTTACCGGCTCGCAGGCCCCGTTCGGAGACCTGAATCGAGCGAGCCAACCGTAAGGAGAGGATGATGGCGAGCATGGATGATCGTATGATTTCCAGGAGTGAGGAGGGCCAGGAGGAGAGAGGGGCCTCGCCGAGCGAACCCCCGCCTTCGTCAGCGTCGCAGCGGGCTGCCAACGAGCGGCAGCAGCGTGGCTTCGCCGCCATGGACGAGGACCGTCAGCGCAAGATCGCCAGCAAGGGCGGGAAGGCAGCCCACGAGAAGGGCACGGCGCACGAGTTCACGCGCGACGAGGCGCGCGCCGCCGGCAAGAAGGGCGGCGAGGTCGTCAGCCAGAACCGCAAGCACATGGCCGAGATCGGTCGCCGTGGCGGCGAGCGCGTGAGCCAGGACCGGGCCCACATGGCCGAGATCGGCCGCAAAGGCGGCGAGGCCGTGAGCGGCGATCGCCAGCACATGGCCGAGATCGGCCGTCGTGGCGGCGAGTCGCGGGGAGACCAGCCGCGGGAGAATCAGCCGCGCTGACCGGGGGATGCGCAGGGCCCGGCGCCCCCGGCGCCGGGCCAGCCCCCTACCCCCTCGCGACGGCCACGACCCTGGCCTCCCGGTCGTCACCGCGAGGTGCCTCTCGGGAGGTCTCCAGGCGCCACAGGACCGCGCGCGCCGCGCCGGCGTGGGCCCCCCCCGCACATCTCGGCCAAGCGCCCGGCGCGCCGCCCCAGGAGAGCGGCGCCGAGCCTCCAGCGCGGGGCAGGAGCCGGCGGGTCAGCCGGGCGCGATCGCGCCCAGCGAGACGTCGCTGGGCGTCTCCTTCGGGCCAGGGATCCATTCCTCGTCGGGCTCCTCCGGCGGGAGCACGACCGGGGCGCCGTCGTAGCGCAGGCGCTTGCCAGGCCAGACGAAGCTGCGGAAGAGGTAGGCGAGGAGCGACGGCTGGTCGAGGCCCGGGTGGATGAAGGGCGCCACGCGCCTCGCGTGCGCCGCCGGCAGGAGGCTCCAGTGGAGGCCGGGCTCCATGTGATGGATGGAGTGGAAGCCGTTGTTGTACGTCCACCAGTTGACCAGCCGGCCGACGAAGTTGCGCGAGTGGTTGTGCTCGCTGTCCTCGTCGCAGCCGTCGTGCTGGAGGTAGTTCATGGTCACGATCCCCCACGCGGCGTACTGGTGGGGGATCAGGACGTAGAGGAGGAACTTCTGCCAGTCGAGCGCGAGCAGGGCCCCCATCGCGCCGAGGAACACCGCCGATTCGAGGAGCATCTGACGGAACCACGGCGGGTTCCGCCGGTACATCGCCTTGAAGTAGCGCATGTCGGCGGGTAGGATGTCCCGGACCACGCGGCTCATGAAAAAGAGGCCGTTCAGCAGGTTCCACCGATAGCGCACCTTCGTCGTCCGCATCACGTCACGCCGGGACTGCGTGTACTTGTGATGGCTGAGGTTGTGGCCCGGGACGTAGGCGCTGACGGGGTGCCCGTAGGTGAGCGTGAGCGCGACCTGGAACGCGCGGTTCAGCCATCGCCGCCGGAACACGGGGCAATGGACCGCGTTGTGGGTCGCGACCGCTCCGAGGAACGAGAACACGCACGTCGTGGCGAGGAGCGGAATCGCGAGCCATAGCGCGCGCGGCGCGTAGACCCATTGCACCGCCACGAGCACGAAATACGTCGCGACGAAGAGGAGTGTCTTGATATCGGCGCGGTACCGGAGCATGGCTGTTCTTCGCGTCTACTACCAGGACCACGCGCCGAACCGACCGGCAGCGCTGACCGGCCCGGACGGGCGCAGCGGCCCATCTTCTCGGCGCTCTTCCTAGCGCATTTCGTCGCAGCTGGAAGCCCGAAGTTGCATTCCGACGAGCGCTCCGCGCCATCCCCACCCGACATCCGTGTTTCACGCCGATGTCTCACGCTCGGTGCGATCGTCTCTACGCACCTCGCGCCGGTGTGCAGGCGTGGGAGCCGCTGCGCCGGTGTGCCGGTGAGGAAGCCGCTGCGCCGGTGCGCCGGTGAGGAAGCCGCTGCGCCGGTGCTCGGCGGCACGTGCGGCGGCGCACTCCGGCGCGCTCCGGCGCGCTCCGGCGTGCGCTGGGCCGGAGGCGGCTCGCGCTTGACGACCTGGTCGCGAACCGCCAACGTGGCCCCGTGAGCTCATCCCCTCTCGGCTTCGATCCGAACGGTCCCGCCATCGGAAACGGGATTTACGGGCTGCCACACACTGCCGAGGACGCCCGGGTGGTCCTCGTCCCGGTGCCGTGGGAGCCGACGGTGTCCTACCGCCGCGGCGCCGCCAAGGGCCCGGGGGCGATCCTGCGGGCCAGCCGGCAGGTCGACCTCTTCGACCTGCACACGGGCAGACCGTACGAGCAGGGCATCGCGATGCTCGACGTCGATCCGGACATCGTGCGCTGGAACGCGGAGGCGTGCGCCGCGGCCGAGCCGGTGATCGCGGCGCACGGGGAGGTCGCTGGCGACCGGGACCTGGAGGCGCGCCTCGCGGCGGTCAACGCGCTCTCCCGCCGGCTGAACGAGCGCGTCACGGAGATCGCCATGCGATGGTTGGAGCGAGGCAAGCTCGTCGGCGTCCTCGGCGGCGATCACTCCTCCCCCTACGGCGCGATCGCGGCGCACGCCGCGCGTTACCCGGGAATGGGGATCCTGCACATCGACGCGCATGCCGATCTCCGCAACGCGTACGAGGGATTCACCGACTCCCACGCTTCGATCATGCACAACGTCGCGACGAACCACCCGAAGATCCCGCGGATCGTCCAGGTCGGGCTGCGTGACATGAGCGAAGACGAGCTCCGGTTCATCCGCGAGTCGAACGGGCGCATCGTCGCCCACATCGACGCCTCGATCGCCGATCGGCTCTTCGAGGGGGAGCCGTTCCACCTGATCGCCGACTCGATCGTGGAGGATCTCCCCGACGACGTCTATGTGAGCTTCGATATCGACGGCCTCGATCCGACGCTGTGTCCCAGCACCGGCACGCCTGTCCCCGGCGGGCTGACGTTCCAGCAAGCCGTCGCCCTGATCGGCCGCATCCAGAAGAGCGGCCGGCGCATCGTCGGCTTCGACCTGAACGAGGTCGCGCCCAAGGACGACAGCGACGACTGGGACGGCAACGTCGGCGCCCGCCTCCTCTACAAGCTCATCGGCTTCACCCTCCTCTCCCACGACACCCGCAACCGTTAGGCGCGGCGGTCACCCGCTGCGGATACGGGCCCATCTCGACGTTTTCGGTGCTCGGCGTACGTGAGTACGCCTGCGCGCCGAAAACGCCGATCTGGACCCGTCTCCTGTGCGGGTGACCGCCGCGCCGCGTCGTGCTGGAGTTTAAGCGAAGCGCAGATCCGGAAGACGCTCACGAAAGCGCGCGGCGGTAGGTCTCGATCGCGAGGTGGACGTCTAGGGTGCCGGCCATCTCGCGGCAGGAGTGCATGCTGAGCATCGGCGCGCCGACGTCGACCGTGGCGATGCCGAGCGAGGCCGCCGTGATCGGGCCGATCGTGCTGCCGCAGGGGAGATCGCTGCGCACGACGAAGCGCTGGGGGGCGTAGCCCACGTCGTGACAGAGCGCCTCGAGGGCGGCGGCCGTCGCGCCGTCGGTCGCATAGGACTGGTTCACGTTCGACTTGATCACGAGCCCGCGGTTGATCTGCGGGGCGTGGCGCGGCTCGTGCTGATCGGCATAGTTCGGGTGCACCGCGTGGGCCATGTCCGCCGAGACGAGCAGCGACCCGGCCATCGCGCGGGCGAACGCCTGCGGCTCGCGCCCCGGGTAGACGTCGACGATCCGCGCGAGCACGTCGCGGAGCACGCTCCCCGCCGCCCCCACGGCGCTCCGGCTGCCGCACTCCTCGTGGTCGTAGAGCGCGATGACCCGCGTCGCCGCGGAAGGAGCGGCGCCGATCAGCGCGGCCGTCGCGGCGTGACAGCTCGCGAGGTTGTCCAGGCGGGACGCGAAGATGAACTCGTCGGAGAGGCCGCCGAGCGACGCCTTGAGCGTGTCGTACAGGCAGAGATCGAAGCCGAGGATGGCGTCGCGCGGCGCGTCGACCGCGCGCGCGAGCAGGGCGTTGAGATCGGCCTCCTTGCCCAGGCCGATCACGGGGACGAGGTGCTTCTGCGCGTTCAGCACGAGCCCCTCGGAGTTGACCCCGCGGTTCAGGTGGATCGCGAGGTTCGGGACGCGGGCGACCGGGCGGCCCAGGTCGACGAGGAGGCGCTCGATCCGCCCGTCCCTGCGCACGTGGACGCGGCCGGCCACGCTGAGATCGCGGTCGAGCCAGGTCGAGTACAGGACGCCGCCGTAGACCTCGACCCCGAGCTGCTGGTAGCCGCTCCGCGAGAGCTCGGCGCTCGGCTTCACCCGGAAGTTCGGCGAGTCGGTGTGCGCGCCGATGACGCGAAAGCCCCCGAGCGCCGGGTGCTCGGCCCCGGCCACGAACGCGACGATCGTCGACCCGCCCCGGATGACGAAGCGGCGATCGCCCGGAGCGACCGCCCACGCGTCGCGCTCCCCGAGCTCCGAGAAGCCGGCCGCCACGAGCCGCGAGGCGACCTCGCGCACGGCGTGGTACGGCGTCGGCGAGCGATCGATGAAGGCGCAGAGGTCGCGGGCGGCCGCGACGCCGCGCTCGCGCAGCGCCGCCATCTCGTCCGCGCTCCTCGCGAAGCGCTCGCCAAGGTCGGTCAGTGGCCTGGGATCGCCTGTGCGATCGAGGATCTCGAGGGGCGTCATGGAGGGCGCGGAGTCTAGCAGAGCCGCCGAGCCTCGCCCGGCGCGCGCCTCCGTGCGTGCGAACGCGCCTCCGCGCGCTCGCCGATGCCGAGATGGCGGCCCACGCGGCCGGTGCGCCATGGTATCCGCCACCACCGCGCGGCTCGCAGGACCTCCTCCGACGCAGCGCGCCGCAACCCGCAACGGAGACGCGCCCCGATGTACCGCCTCGTCCGACCGCTCCTCTTCGCGCTGCCGCCCAGCCTCGCGCACGAGCTCGGCATGCTCGCGCTCGCCCCGCTCGAGCACGCAGCGCCGCTGCGCGCCCTCGTGCACGCCCGCCTCGCGCCCCGGGATGGGCGCATCGCGGTGCGCACCATGGGGCTCGACTTCCCTTCCCCGCTCGGCGTGGCGGGCGGCTTCGACAAGGACGCCCGCCGGGCCCGCGCGCTCGCCGCCCTCGGGTTCGGCTTCGTCGAGCTCGGCACCGTCACGGCGCAGCCCCAGGCCGCGAACCCGTCGCCGAACCTCTTCCGGCTGCCGGCCGACCGGGCGCTCATCAACCGGCTCGGGTTCCCGAACCAGGGCGCGGCCCGCGTCACGGAGCGCCTGCTCGGCCGCGGCGGCGCGGCGGCCGTGGGCGTGCCGGTGGGCATCTCGATCGGCAAGTCCAGGGTCGCGCCGCTCGATCCCATCGAGCCCGCGATCGACGACTACCTCGCGAGCTTCCGGGAGGCGCGGCGCGCGGCCGACTTCGTCGTGATCAACGTGTCGTCGCCGAACACGAAGGACCTCCGCGCGATGCAGGGCCCGGCGATCGCGCGGGCGCTGCTCTCCGCGATCGCGCGGGAGAACCGCGCCGCCGGGGCGCCGCTGCCGCTGCTCATCAAGGTCGCCCCGGACCTCGGCGACGAGGAGCTCGAGGCGCTGCTCGCCGTGGTCGAGGAGGTCGGCCTCGCCGGCGTCATCGCGACCAACACGACCGTGCGGCGCGACGGGCTCGCGACGAGCCCGGCGGCCGTCGAGGCGATGGGCGCGGGCGGGCTGAGCGGCCCGCCCCTCCGGCAGCGCTCGCTCGCGATGGTGCGGCGCATCCGCGCGCGCCTCGGGAGCGGCGTCACGGTGATCGGCGCCGGAGGCATCGAGTCGGCGGAGCACGCGATGGACCAGCTCCAGGCGGGCGCCGACCTCGTGCAGATCTATACCGGCTTCATCTACGGCGGCCCCCTCCTCCCCGCCGCGATCGCGCGCGGGCTGTCGGACCTCGTGGCCCGCTCCGGCGCGCGGTCGATCCAGGACCTCGTGAGCCGGCCAGGCGGCGCGACGCGCGCTGCTATGATCGGCCATGGAGCTTGAAGCGCACGTCCACGACACCATCCGCGAGATCCCGGAGAGCGAGTGGAACGCGCTGCACGGGGTGAGCGAGGCGCCGTTCCTCACCTGGGCGTGGTTCGACGCGCTCGAGCGGACGGGGTGCGTGGGCGAGGCGGCGGGCTGGCTGCCCCACCACATCACGCTCCGGGCCGAGGGGGCGCTGCTCGCCGCGGCGCCCGCCTACCTCAAGGACAACAGCGAGGGAGAGTTCGTCTTCGACCACGGCTGGGCCTCTGCGTCTCACCAGATCGGCGCGCCGTATTACCCGAAGCTCGTCGTCGCGGTGCCGTTCACCCCCGCGACGACGCCGCGGCTGCTCGTGCGCCGGCCGGAGGACCGCCCGGCGCTGCTGCCCGTCCTCGCCGAGACGCTCCGCAAGCTGGTCGCGCGGAGCCGCATCTCGAGCGCCCACGTCCTGTTCCCGACCGAGGACGAGGCCGCCTCCCTCTCCGACGCCGCCATGGCGCACCGCTGCGGCGTCCAGTTCCAGTTCGAGAACGAGGGGTATCGGACGCTCGACGACTTCCTCGCGCGCTTCAACGCGAAGCGGCGGCACCAGATCCGGCGCGAGATGCGCGAGTCCACGAGGCAGGGGCTGTCGATCGATACGCTGCGCGGCGCGGAGATCACGCCGGAGATCGTCGATGCCATGTTCGGCTTCTACGTCTCCACCGTGGAGAAGTTCGCCTGGGGCCGGCAGTACCTGAACCGCGCCTTCTTCGAGGAGATCGCGGCCCGGCTGCGCGGCGGCGGGGCCCAGGGAGGCGTCGAGATCGTCCTGGCGCGGGAAGGCAAACGCCCCATCGCGGGCGCGCTCAACCTCGCCGGGCCCACGACGCTCTACGGCCGTTACTGGGGCGCGTCGGAGGAGCGCCCGTTCCTGCATTTCAACGTCTGCTATTATCACCCGGTCGAGGATTGCATCGCCCGGGGACTGCGCCGCTTCGAGCCGGGCGCAGGAGGGTCGCACAAGCTCGTTCGCGGCTTCGCACCGAGCGTCACCCACAGCGCGCACCACATCGCGCATCCACGCCTGGACGCCGCGGTGCGCGAGTTCCTCGTGCGCGAGCGCGCGGCCGTCCTCGCGAAGACGGCGGACAGGAGCGTGGCATTCCGCTGAGCGCCTTCCTGGTGCAGCGCGACATGCGGTGTTGACGTGACGCGCGCTGGAGAGGGATGCTGCCAGACATGCGCGCCTTTCTTGCACTCCTCGCCTCCTCCATCGTCTTCGGGCTCGCCGCGAGCGGCGGCTGCTCGAGCAATGAAGCGACCGACACGACCTCGACGGCGCCGGCGGCCACGGTCGCCGGCGCCGGTGGCTCGCTCGGCTTCGGCTGCTTCGGCGGCAGCCCGGATGGGCGGTGTACGATCCTCGCCCAGGTCCCCGAGAGCTGCAGCTGCCCCGACTGCTCCGACACGGCGAGCTGCCTCGACCGCTGCAACGACGACGGCGCCTGCGACATGCGGTCAGACGCCCCCGACGGCGAGGATTGCACCTGCCAGGACTGCGCGGGCACCGTCGCGGCCTGCAGCCCGAGGCGCGGGTGCAACGACAACGAGGGGTGCAACGCCAACGAGGATTGCACCTGCCCCGACTGCACGAGCACCCCGCGGTGCACGGATCACTGCACGGACAACGGCTCGTGCGCGGAGTACTTCGAGGGGTGCTCCTGCGCGGATTGCAGCGGCGTGGAGCGCTGCGGCGGGGACCCGGCCACGACCACGGCCGCGGCCACGACGAGCAGCGGCGCGGGCGGCGACCCGACCGGCGGCGGCGGCGCGGGCGGCGACCCGACCGGCGGCGGCGGCGCGGGCGGCGACCCGACCGGCAGCGGCGGCGCGGGCGGCAGCGGCGGCGCAGGCGGCGCCTAGGACACGCTCGGCGCCCTCGCCGCTCCGCGCCCTCGCCGCTCCGCGCCCTCGCCGCTCCGCGCCCTCGCCGCTCCGCGCCCTCGCCGCTCCGGGCCCTCACTGCTTCGCGGTGAGCCCGTGCTTCCTCAAGAACATCCGCACGTGGTGGCGCTCCATGCCCGCGCGGCGCGCCATCTCGCTGACGTTGCCGCTCGTCGCGCGGATCAGCTCGCTGAAGTAACGCTGCTCGAACGCCGCGACGGCGCTCCGCTTCGCCTCGCCGAACGCCGACGTCGGCACGACCACGTCGCCGCCGCCCTCCAGCGGCAGGATCGAGGCGATCGCCTCGGCGCCGGGCGGCAGGCTCGCGGCCACGCTGGTGACGTTCATGAGCTCGCGGACGTTGCCGGGGAAATCGTGCTGGCCGAGCGTCGTGGTGATGAGATTGACCATCTCCACGGCGCGCTCGGGGCACCCCAGGCGCTCGCAGACGCGCTCGACGAGCAGCGGGATGTCCTCCCGCCGCTCGCGGAGCGGCGGCAGCTCGATGCGCATCTGGGCGATCCGGAAGAAGAGATCGCTCCGGAAGCGCCCGGTGTTCATGCTGCGGCCGAGGTCGCGGCGCGTCGCCGCGATGATCCGCACGTCGACGGGCTCGTAGATGCGCGACCCGACGCGCTTCACCTTCTGCTCGGTGAGCGCGCGCAGCAGCTTCGGCTGGAGATCGGGCGGCAGCTCGCCCAGCTCGTCGAGGAAGATCGTCCCGCCGTTCGCCTCGTGAAACGCGCCGCTCCTCCGCTCGTTCGCCCCTGGGAAGGCGCCGCGCTCGTGCCCGAAGAGGAAGCTCTCGGCGAGCGCGCCCGGCAGCGAGGCGCAGTCGACGACGACGAACGGGCCGCCGCGCCGGCTCGAGACGTCATGGATGGCCTGCGCCGCGAGCTCCTTGCCCGTGCCCGTCTCCCCGGTGATCAGCAGCGAGAGCTCCGTCGAGGCCACCTCGCGCAGCAGGCGGAACAGGTGGCGCATCCGCGGCGAGGCGCCGATCAGCGGGCCGAAGCTCTCGTCGAAGCCGACGTCGACGCGCTCCTTGTCGAGCGGCTCGAAGCTCAGCACCGAGCCGCCGACCTGGATGGCGCACGCGGCCGTCAAGATCGCCTCGCGGATGCGGACCGTCGACACGAACGTCCCATTCTTGCTGCCGAGATCGCGGACGAGCACGCCCGGCCCCTCCGCGCGAAGATCGCAATGCGTCGAGCTGACCTCCGGATCGTCGACCACCACACCGCAGCTCGGATCGCGCCCCACCACGATCGGCGCGATGCCGATCTTGACGGGATCCCGGCCCGCCGATCGCAGCGTGCCGCCGCGAACAAACCACTGAACCGCGCGAGCGCGGGTCGCATCCCTCGTCGAGCTCATATCCAACGGTTATTCGATTTCCCTGGTCTTGACCACATCCACGCACGCCCCGCGCGCCCACGGGTGGGAAGCGCCCACCTGGGCGCACCGGGTACGTGGCTTCCGGAGGAGCCGCAGCCTCTCGTCGAAAAACTTCACAACTACTAGAGGGAACAACGAGAAATTCTGATCAAGCGATGTGCTGAGCGCATAGCGGGAGAGGCCCTCGAGAGGTTAGAGTACGTGGTCTACGCAAGCGATGAAGCGGGCGTTCGTCCGGCTCGCCTCATCGGGTGTCGATGGTCGATGAACGAGGACCCGGCCATCGCGGGGTGGATGCGCCCTGCGATAGGGGCTGTCGGTGTGTTTTCTTTCAACGCGATTCGGGGCTCCGCTCTCCCGGTCCCCTCAACGTGGGAGTCGCACGAGCGCTCCCGGCGAGGATGCTTATGCCGAGAATAGGATGGTTACTCCGGAAGCGCGCCGCGACGGCCCTGGGGCTCCTGGGGCTCTCCGCGGGCGCGAGCGCGCTCGCGTCCGTGTCCACCGGTTGCAGCAGCGAGGCCGACGGCCCGTGCATCTCCGACGAGCAATTCTTCGCCGAGAAGGTGTGGGTCCCCATCCTCTCGACGAAGTGCATCGGCTGCCATAACCCGCAGGGGCAGGCGGCGGAATCCAAGCTGATCCTCGCCGGGAGCAGCGAGGCGGGGTTCCTCGACAAGAACCTCGCGACGTTCAAGTCGCTCGCCGGGCTCGAGCTCGGCGGCGAGTCGTACGTCCTCCTCAAGCCGACGAAGGCCATCGAGCACGGCGGCGGCCAGGTCCTCGCCTCGGACAGCGCCGAGGTCGAGGCGCTCCGGGCGATGGTGGAGCGCACGAAGGAGCCGTCGTCCTGCGAGACGGACGTCAACGCGTCCTTCGCCGGCGTGGTGATGAGCGGGCCCGGGGAGACGCTCCGCACGGCGGGCCTCGAGCTCGCCGGGCGCCTGCCGACCGAGGCCGAAGAGGAGGCCGTCGCGCAGAGCGGCATGGCCGCGCTGGATCCGATCCTGGACCAGATGCTCACGGAGGAGACGTTCTATGTGCGGCTGAAGGAGATCTACAACGATCTCTTCCTCACCGACCGTTACCTGAACGGCGAGGAGGCCGTCGATCTGCTCCGGAGCGACGCGTACGATCCGAAGTGGTACAACAGCCTCCCGCAGGATCCGGCGCTGGTCACGAGATACGGCGCGCGGGACCTGGAGGACGTCGCCAACAAGCTGAAGAGCTGGACGAACCGGGCCGTCGGGAGGGAGCCGCTCGAGCTCATCGCTTACATCGTGCGGAACGACAGGTCCTTCAAGGAGGTCCTCACCGCCGACTACACGGTCGTGAGCCCCTTCTCCGCCAAGGCGTACGGCGTGACGGCCGAGTTCAAGAACGACGCGGATCCGGACGAGTTCGTCCCGGCGAAGCGCGATCCGATCCCGCTCGCCGGCGTGCTCACCTCCCCCGTCTTCCTGTCCAGGCACCCGACGACGAACACCAACAGGAACCGCCACCGCGCTAGGATGGTCTATCAGTTCTTCCTCGGCACCGACATCCTGAAGACGGCCGAGCAGCCGCTCGATCAGACGAAGATCACCGACTTCAACCCGACGATGAACAACGCGGCGTGCACCGTCTGCCACGCCGCCCTGGACCCGCTGTCAGGCGGGTTCCACAGCTTCGACTCCGCGGGCCGGTACAAGGAGGACGACACCTGGTACGAGGACATGCGGCCGCCGGGCTTCGGCGCCGAGTCGGTGCCTTTCAGCGAGTTCCCGACCGCGCTCTCGTGGGTGGCGAAGCGCGTCGCCGACGACCCCCGCTTCGCGCTCTCGGCGGTCTATACGATGTACACCGGCCTCACCGGGCAACAGCCGCTCGCCGCGCCGACCAACGACGATCCGGAGTTCAACGCCAAGTTCCGGGCGTACCTCGCCCAGTACCACGCGTTCAACACGATGGCGCACGACTTCGCCGACAGCGGCTACAACCTGAAGACGGTCGTCAAGGCCATCGTCAAGAGCCCCTATTTCCGGGCGCGCAACGTGGCGCAGGCGTCTCGGGGCGAGGCGCTCACGCAGCTCGGCGGCACGCGGTTCCTCGGGCCCGAGCAGCTGCACCGGAAGATCTGGGCGGTGACGGGGTATCCGTGGCGCCCGCGGGCGTTCGAGGACGACGGCAATCGCTACGACTTCCTGCTCCGGCGCGACGCCTACCGCATGCTGTACGGCGGCATCGACTCGCAGGACGTGATCCAGCGGATCACGGAGCCGAACGGGATCATGGCCAACATCGCCGACCGGATGGCGAACGAGATGGCCTGCATCGCGGTGCCGCGCGACCTCTACCTCCCGCAGGAGGAGCGGCTCCTCTTCCCGTACATCGAGACGACGTTCGAGCCGCGGGACACGAACGATTTCGACGTGCTGCCGGCCGTCGAGGGGATCAAGCAGAACATCCAGTACCTGCACAAGCGGGTGCTCGGCGAGTCGCTCGAGCTCGGTGATCCCGAGATCGAGCGGACATACAAGGTCTTCCTCGAGACGTGGGAGGAGGGCAAGGCGGGCATGGCGAAGCCGGAGGGCGAGGAGGGCCGGCTCTCGAGGTCGCTGCCTGGCCCCTGCCAGGTGCACAACGACTACTGGACTCGAGAGGGGCTCCCCGACGAAGAGAAGCTCACGCGCGACGAGAACTACACGATCCGCGCGTGGATGAGCGTCACGACCTATCTCCTTTCGGACTTCAGGTTTCTTTACCAGTAGGAGCAGCCATGGAACGTCGAGATTTCCTCAAACTGGCATCTATGGCGGGCCTCGGCGTCGTCGCAGCGGGCGTGCTGTCGAGGGACGCCGCCGCGGCCGGCCCCTACGCGGGCCCACTCTGGGTCCACATCCACGCGAGCGGCGGCTGGGACCCGACGAGCCTCTGCGATCCCAAGGGCGCGATGAGCGCCGCGGAGCAGCAGACGCGGGAAGCGATGAACCGCAGCTACCTGCACGAGGCGATCGGGACCGCCGGCAATCTCAAGTACGCGCCGGTCGGCGGGAACGACGCGTTCTTCAAGAAGCACTACAGCAAGCTGCTCGTCATCAACGGCATCGACACCGGGACGAACAGCCACGACGCCGGCGTCCGCAACACGTGGTGCGGCACGCTCCGCGAGGGCAAACCCGGCTTCGCGGCGCTCGTGGCCGGCGTCCACGGCGGCGCGCTGCCGATGGGGTTCATCAGCAACGGCGGCTACGACACGACGGCGAACGTCGTGGCCGTCACCCGCATACCCGACACCGGCCTCCTGCAGCGGCTCGCCTATCCGAACAGGATCGATCCGGGGAACGAAGAGAACCGCGAGCAGTACCACACCGACGCCACGATGACGCGGATCCTGGAGGCGCGGCAGGCGCGGCACGCGGCGAAGCTCGAGCAGCAGCGGCTGCCCCACGTCAAGCAGGCGATGAGCACGCTCTTCACGTCGCGCGTCGGGCAGAACGAGCTCAAGCAGCTCATCCAGTACCTGCCCGCGGAGTTCGAGAGCGCCTCGCTGCGGCGGCAAGCGCAGGTCGCGCTCGCGGCCTACCGTGCCGGCATCTGCGTGAGCGCCAACCTGTCGGTGGGCGGGTTCGACACGCACGGGAACCACGACGACAACCACATCCCGCGGCTCGACCAGATCTGCGACGGGATCGACTTCATCCTGACCGCCGCGGAGGAGCAGGGCATCGCGGACCGGATCGTCATCGTCGTGGGCTCGGACTTCGGGCGGACTCCGGGCTACAACGAGGGCAACGGCAAGGACCACTGGAACATCACCAGCATGATCCTGGCCGGCGCAGGCATCGCGGGGAACCGGGTGATCGGCGCGACGGACGACCGGCACAACCCGCTCGACGTCGATCCGGTCACGCTCGCGCCCAAGGAGGGCGGCGTCCGGCTCAAGCCGGGGCACATCCACAAGGCGCTGCGCAAGCTGGCGGGGATCGCGGACGATCCGCTCGTGGAGCGATTCCCGCTCTCCGAGGAAGAAGACCTGCCCATCTTCGGGTGATGTGGCCCGCGGGCGGCGCGCCGCGCCGCCATCGACGCCATCGACGCCATCGACTGCGGCGCGGGTGACATCATCGGAGCCGGCGGGCGAGGAGACGGGATTGCCGCCTCGCCCGCAGCTCACTCCACCGAGAACGCGATCTCCTCGCTGGCGGCCGCTCCGTCCGCATCGACGCGGAGCCGGTGCGCGCCGGCGACGAGCGGCCAGTCGAGCGCGAACGGCGGGCCGACCTCGATGGGGCGCCCGTCGAGCACGAAGCGCACGCGGGGCACGCCCGGAGGGACGTCGGCGCGCAGCCGGATCGCCTGCAGCGAGTTGATCGAGGGGTCGAGGACGAAGCGGGCGCCGTCGGGCGGGTACGCGACGCGGACGCGCGCGCCGGCGCCGGCCGGAGGAGCGCCGGGCGCCCCGGGGAGCGCGCCGCAGAGGGGCGACGCCGCATCGGGCGCGAGGGGGCGGCCGGCGGCGCGCGCCCACGCGGTGAGCTCCGCGTCGTAGCGCTCGACGACGCGCTCCTCGACCGCCGCATCGGGGCAGGCCCCGGCGCGCAGGCCGTTGCGGCGATCGATGCGCACGGTCTCGTGCATGTCGCACGGCGAGAGCGCCGCGGCGTCGCCGCGCGGGAGGAGCTCGTGGCGGCGGTGCGGGCACGCGGCGGTCGGCCTCATGCCGGACAGGGCGCAGACCTCGACCTCGGCAAGCTGCTCGGGATCGGGCGGATCGAAGGGGCGCGGCGGCCGGACGCGCGCGGCGGCGAGCATGGCGTCGCGGAACAGCGGGCCCGCGCCGGTGATGCCGCTGACGCCGCCCATGGGCGAGCCATCGAAGTTGCCGACCCAGACGGCGACGGTGACGTCGGGCGTGAAGCCGACCGCGATGTTGTCGCGGAAGCCCTTGGACGTGCCCGTCTTCGCGGCCACAGGGAACGGGAGATCGAGCGCGTTGCCCTCGCCGAACGACGCGAGCCGCGCCCGGTCGTCGGCGAGGATGTCGACGATGACCCGGGCGCGCGCGGCGTCGAGGACGCGCGCGCCGCGCTCGGGAAGCACCGCGGACAGCTCGGCGGGCTCGTCTTGACCGCGGCGCGCGGACGACGCGGGAGAGGCCGCTTGTGGTGAGGTCGACGGAGGCGACGAGGGAGCGAACGAGCGCACCGCGCGCACCGGCAGGTAAAGGCCTCCCCGCGCGAGCGTGGCGTAAGCGTTCGCGAGGTCGATAAGGCGGACCTCGCCGTCGCCGAGCGCGATGGCGACGCCGTAGCGCGACGGCTCGCGATCGAGCGAGCGGAGGCCGAGCTCCCGGAGCCGCGCGATGACGCGCTCGGGGCCGAGCGCGGCCGCCGCCCAGACTGCAGGGACGTTGTACGAGTTGGCGAGCGCGTCCCGCAGGCAGACGGGGCCGTGGAACCGGCCGTCGTAGTTCCGCGGCGCATAGTTGCCGTCCGCCGTCGGAAACGAGAGCTCGACGTCGGGAAGGACGGTCGCGGCGGTGAACCCGAGCTGCTCCATGGCGAGCTCGTAGACGAACGGCTTCAGCGCAGAGCCGGGCTGGCGCAGCGCGAGGACGCCGTCGTTGTGGCCGAGCCCGGCGGCGTCGTCGATGTCGTGCGAGCCGACGTACGCGAGGATCTCGCCGGTCGCGTTCTCGATCACCACCACCGCCGCCGCGCCGACGTCGCGATCCGAGAGGCCGCGGACGGTCTGGTGCGCGAGGACCTCGATCTCGCGCTGGAGGCCGCGGTCGATCGTCAGCGTGATCGAGGTCGCCCGGCCGCGGGGCGACGCGGCGCCGGGGCCCTCGGCGGGAAGGCCCGCGCCCGGGCCCAGCGCGCCGCCGAGCACGGCGCGGACGAGGTGCGGCGCGCCGAGGCCGCCCCCCTTCGGGGCGAGCGCGATGGGCTCCGCGCGGGCGCGGGCCACCTCGGCCTCGCCGGCGAGGCCGGCCGCGAGCATGCGATCGAGGACGCGGTTCCTGCGGCGCTCGAGCGGCCCGGTGCCGCGGCGCGGATCGTAGAGCGCCGGGCCGCGCGGCATGCTGGCGAGCGCGGCGGCCTCCGCGAGCGACAGGTCGCGCGTGGGCTTGTCGAAGTAGAAGCGGCTCGCCGCCTCGACCCCGCGCAGGCCCGGGCCGAACGCGACGCGGTTCAGGTACTGCTCGAGGATCTCGCGCTTCGAGAGCGACGCCTCGATGCGCAGCGCGAGCGCCGCCTCGCCGAGCTTGCCGCGCGCGGTGCGGGGGCGCGGGACGAGCGTGCGCGCGAGCTGCTGCGTGATCGTGGACCCGCCCGAGACGACGCGCCGCTCCGCCGCGAGCTGGCCGACGGCGCGCGCGATCGCGATCGGATCGACGCCGGGGTGGCGCGCGAACCGCTTGTCCTCCGCGGCCAGGAGCGCGCGCTGGATGCGATCGCCGGCCTCGGAGAGCGGAAGCCAGCGCGCGCGCGCCCCGTCTCCAGCGCGGAGCTCGCGGAGCACCGTGCCGTGGCGGTCGAGCAGGACCGTGGACACGGCGTGGTCCTCGGGCGCCCGGAGCTCCGGCGGAAGCGGCGTGAGCGCCGCGAGGGCGGCCAGCAGGAGCCACGGCGCGACGGCGAGGGCGACCGCGATCTGCGCCGCGCGGCGCAGGATCCGCCGCGCGCGCGGGCCGGCGCGCGCAAGCCACCGCCCTGCGCGGCCGGGCCCTTCCGGGGAGCGCGCGCGCACGGCTCAGCGCGGACGCGGCGCCGCGTCCGGCCCTCGGCTGGAGACCTGGACCGTGACGGCGCCCGTCCGGCCGAAGACCTCGGGGCTGTACATCTCCTCCGCGCGCGCGGGCGGGACCACGAACGAGCCGAGCGTCGTGGCGCGCGCGAGGTACCGGTACCGGTACATCCCGGCGGCCATGTGGTCGACGAAGAAGAGGACGCGATCGTCGCGGATCTCGCGGACGAAGCGGCTCGGGTCGTAGACGCGGCCGGTCGCGCGGAGGTCGTCCCGATCGGCGTCGGCGTCGTCCGCCTCGGCCTGGGCCTCCGCCGCGTCGACGTCGAGCGAGCGCGCGGACGTCGCGAGCCGCGCGTCGACCGCCTCGAGGCCCGCCGGCAGCGGATCGTCGATGACCACGAAGTCGCGCGGAGAGGGCGTCACCACGACGATCTCGCCGAGCACGAGGTCGCCGCCGGCGAACGCGACCGACGGCGGGGCCGCGCGCTCGCTCGACGAGGACGCGCCGCCGACCACGGCGGCGAGGTCCTCGGGCGCGAGCGCGCGGAGCGACTTCTCGACAAAGAAGCCGCGGTCGAGCGCCTCCGTCGGGAGCTGCTTGCGCGCGTAGCGGAGCCGCGCCTCGTAGAACAGGCGGCCGCGCCCGTCGACCGCGAACGCGAGCGGCGCGCCCGCGGCGCTCGCGAGCCTCGCCGCGGGGATCGACGTCTTGACCTGCTCCGTCGTGGGGCCGTGGAACGGCGCGGAGAACAGCTCCGCCTGCCCCAGGAACACCCGCGCGTCGAAGTCCGGCGCCGTCTTCTCCTGCGCCTTCCGGTACTGGTCGAGCGCGAGCAGCGCCCAGGCCGTCTCCTGCGTGCTGCGCCACGTGCCGCCGCGGCGATCCGCGAGCAGCCCCGCCGCGAGCCGCGGCGCGAGCGGGTGCGCCGGCCGCGCCGCGAGCAGCGCGCGCAGCACGAGCGCCGAGGTGCGGGCCTCGGAGTCCATGAGGACCGCGTACGCGTCGCCGTGGTTGTGGACGGCCCGCGCGACCGGACCGTCGAGGCGCAGCGCGCCCTCGAGCTCGCGGACGAGCTGATCCACGGACGCCCTGTCGCTCTTGCCGATCACCATCGCGTGCGCGAGGAGCGCCTTCGAGAAGAGCGGCAGCTTGTCGCGCTCGTCGAACAGCTGGCTCGCGCGCCCGGGGTCGGGGGCGCCGCTCGCCGCGAGGACGTCGACGAGGAACGGCGCCGTCGCCCGGAGGAGCGGGTCGGCGCCGATCCGGTTGAGCTCCTGGCGCAGGTACGACGTCGCGCGCTCCACCGCGTCGGACGGCACCGCGACCCCGTAGCGCCTGGCCTCGGTGAGGCCCCACAGCGCGTACGCCGTGGTCCACAGGTCCGCGCTGTCCGACTCGGCGAAGAAGCCGAAGCCCCCATCCCCGCGCTGGTGCGAGAGGATCTCCCGGACCGTCTTGCCGATGACGGCCGTGAGGTCCTTCGGCAGCGCGATCCCGTAGGCCTTCGCGAGGTCGCGCAGCGACAGGAGCGGGACCATCCGGCTCGTCAGCTGCTCGGTGCAGCCGTACGGGTACTCGAGGAGCTGCTCCACGCCGCCGCCGAGGCCCACGAGCGCGGTCGGCGCGAGGCTCACCGTGAGCCCGCCCGTGTCGTCGCGGATCGCCGACAGGTCCCCGAGCCGCTCCGCGCTCGCCGTGGTGGTGTCGCCGTAGAGCGCGACGGCCTCCGGCACCATCGGCGCCTTGATCTCGCGGTTCACCTCGACCACGTCCGACGCGCCGCCGCCGGTGGCGCGGAAGCGCAGCGTCGCGGGGCCGGCCCGCGGCGCCGAGAGCGCGAAGCGGACCTCGGCCGACCCGCCCGGCGCGAGCTCGACCGCGCGCTTGGCGCTGCCGGCGAGCGTCAGCCCCGAGGCGGTGACCTCCACCTCGACCGTCGCCGGCTTCCCGAGCCCCTTCGAGGTCACGACCACCCCCGCGTCGATCGCGTCGCCCGCGCGGAGGAAGCGCGGCAGCGCGGGCCGGGCCATGAGCGGGCGGCTCGTCGTCACCCGGGACTCGCCGTAGCCGAAGCGATCGTCCTCGGCGGCCACGACCGCCATGACCCGGTACGTCGTGAGCGAGTCCGGCAGCTTGAAGCTCGCGTGCACCTGCCCGGAGGCGTCGGTGACGAGCGCGGGGTTGTAGTAGGCGCTCTGGCGAAAATCGCGGCGCACGCCCGTGCCGCCCTCGGCGCCACCGCCGCCCGCGCGCCCCTTGTCGGCGCCGAGGTCGGCGAACGGGTTGCGCACGCGGGCGAGCGCCTCGCGCGTCTCGATCGTCGCCACCTTCAATGGGCGCGGCGCGCCGAACACCGGGATCGGATCCGGCGTCGTGTACCCCGTCAGCGACAGCACGCCCTCGTCCACGGCGTAGAGCGTGACCTCCGCGCGGGCGGGCTGGCCGGCGCGATCGCGGACGTCGACGTCCACGCGGATCGGATCGCCGGGGCGCGCGTCCGCCTTGTCGGCGCGGACGCGCACCGCGAGCCGCTGCGCCTCCGGGTTCACGCGGAGCGGCGCGTAGCCGAGGCGGAACGCCGGCGCCCCGACGTCGGGCCCAGGCGCCCCGCCCTTCCCCGGCGCGGGCTGCGGCTTCGTCCGCCCGCGCAGGAGCAGCACCGAGACGAAGGCGTTCGGCCGGAGGTCCTCCGTGATGGGGACGTCGATCACGGGCATGGCGCCCGACAGCGTCACCTTCCGGTGCGCGGAGATCCCGGCGCGCTCGACCGTGACCAGCGCGTCGGCGGACGCGAACGGCGACTTCACGATGATGCGCGCCGTCTGGCCGATCTCGTAGCTGTCGCGGTCGGGAACGAGGTCGACCTTGAGCTCGTCGCTGTCGCCGAAGCCCCCGCCGCCCTCGCCGAGCGCGTAGACCCCGGCGGCGGCGCCGACGGGGTTGCCGCGGCGGTCCCTGGCCGTCGCGTGCAGGAGGTAATAGCCCCCCGACGGGACCGTGAGCTCGCAGCTCCGCGGCGCCGCCGCCGTCGTGACGCCGCACCGCGCGACGACCTTGTCGACCGGCGCGCTCACGCTGCGGTACGCGCTGCCGCTCTCCTCCCGCGCGAGCGTCCACGTCCGGTGCACGAGCTCGACCCGGACCGCGACCTGCGCGACGCGCGCCCCCTTCGGATCGACCGCGAGGATCTCCGGCCGCAGCACGTCGCCCGCCTTCGCGAAGCGCTCGGGCTCCTTGAGGGCGACGTAGAACTCGGCCGGGTGCACGAGCGCCGTCGAGCTCCCGGCGATCGTCTGCCGCGACACGTCGGTGACCGACGCCTCGCACGTGACGAGCTCCGTGCCGCGCTGCCCGGGCATCGAGAGCGCCGCGCCGATCGCCGCCTGCCCGGCCGCGTCGAGCTTCTCGCGCGCGCTCTGCACCTCGAACCCGCGCGGCGCCTGGTCCCGCAGCGCGTCGGTGAGCTCGTCCTCGCGGACCGTGAACCCCTCGATCCCCGGCGGCGAGAACGACGCCGGCGCGCGCGTCACGGAGAGCGACGCCTCCGCGTTCGTCATCGGCGCCCCGAACAGGTAATCGCCGCGCGCGGTCCAGCGCGCCTTGTCGCCGCGGACGTAGCTCGGCCTGTCGCTCTCGACGCCGACCTTGAACTCGGCGGGGCGGTACTCGGCGACCTCGACGCTGCCCATCACGTCCGGCCACCCCGCCTCGCCGCCCTGGACCGTGGCGGCGAGGCTGTACGTGCCGAGCCGCGCGCTCTCGGGGATCTTCACGTCGGCCGAGAACGTGCCGAAGGCGCCGAGCGTCGGGGAGAGCGAGACGAGCGCCTCGCCGTCGGGCCCCTCGACCTTGAGCGCGACGCTCTTGCCGACCGGCGTCTTCGCCCCGCGCGCGCCCTCCTCGCGGAAGATCCCCTTCACGCGCACCGTGTCGCCCGGCCGGTAGATGCCGCGATCGGAGAACATCATCCCGAACGGGCGCGCCTCGCTGAAGTCCGACGCCGCGCCGAAGCGCCACCCGTTGAGCGAGTCGGCGACGCTCCGGTACGTCCAGTCGTCGCCCGCGCGCGCGAAGACCACGCTGCGCCCGAGCGTCGTCGTGGCCTCCGGACCGTGCGCCGTCGAAGGGACCATCGCGAACCCCTGGGCGTCGGTGGACACCGCCGCGGGCGCGGGCGCGCCCGGGGCCCGGATCCACACGCGCGCCCCGGGCACCGGCGCGCCCGTCGACAGGCGCGTCACCCAGACGAGCGAGCCGCTCGGCGAGACCTTCGCGCTGATCCCGAGGTCGGTCACCTGCGCGATCACCGCCTCGGAGGTGGTGCGCGCGTGCCGCGTTCCGGGCCGGGCGGTGTAGCTGATCCCGATCGCGAGCGGCCCGCGCTTGCCCTCGCCGCCCAGCACCTCGGCGGCGCGCACGAGGTGCGTCGCCGGCGTGTTGGTCGCGGCGGCCGGGCGCAGGACCGTCTGCTTGCCGGAGGGCAGCGCCGCGATCTCGCCCATCTTCGGGCTGCGCCCCGGGCTGTGCGGATCACCCTGGAGCGCGAGGATCATCTCCTCGGTCACGGCGCCGACCGCGAGCGAGAGCTCGCGCACGTTCACGGACACGACCGGGATCTCGCGACGCTGGGCCGGCTCGAACACGCTCCCGACGAGGCCGATCTGCGCCTCGGGCCAGCGATCGTCGAAGGCGATCTCCTCGGTGACGACGCCGGCGAGCGCCTGCCCGTGCACGTCGCGCAGCCCGGCGGCCACGCGCACCCGGTAGCTGCGACCCGGGGCGAAGGCGCCGCCGAGGGGGATGTGGCTCGTGGGCTCGTCGTCCTCGATCCACGACGGCCACAGCAGCTTGACGGCGGGCTCCACCGAGATCGCCCGCTTCGCGTCCGCGAACCTGATGGGGTTCGAGAAGGCGAGCGTGAACCCGCCGTCGGCCGCGCAGCGCCCCTGCGGCGTGTCGCGATCGCACTGGGGGCGCAGCGCCCGGAGCGGCCCGTAGGTGCGGTACGTGAACCGCTGCTCCTCGCCGGCCGGCAGCGGCCCTTCGCGGCCGCGGAGGCCTTCGGCCACGGCGATCTCGATCTCGCTGTCGCGCGGCAGCGGCGCGCGGGGGACGAGCTCGGCGAGCATCTCGTTCTTCGCGTCGGGGCGCCGCACCTCGAACGCCACCTTGTCTTTTCGATCGCCCACCGTGAGGGACGCGCGCCGCGCGATCTCGGCGGTGTCGACCGGCTGGTTGAACCGCAGCTCGAACCGCGCCTCCGGCTTGAGGTCGTCCTTGCCCGACCAGGGCTCGACGCGCGCGACCGCGGGCAGCTCGGTGCGGAAGGTGAAGGAGTACGGCTCGGCGAGCGCGCTGCCGTCGAGCGCGCGGGTGCCCGCGGGGACCTCGACGGTGAACTCCGTGCCGCGCGGCAGGCGTCCTTCGGGGACGAACGTGAGGCCGCTCGTGCCGACCCAGCGCCAGCGTCCAGGTGCGGACGGCTTCAGGACCGCGGGCGCCGCGGCCTCGCTGCCCGCGAGATCGAGCGATCGCATCGGCCGGTTGAAGACGAGGCTGATCTCGGCGGGGCTCGTGGTCTGCCCGCGGGGCGCGCCGAACACCACCGCGAACGGCCCTGCCGCGGCCTTTCCGCCCACATCGAGCGCGCCGGGCGCGAGCGTCCCTCGAGGCGGGACGTTGGGGGCGCGCGCGCCCTGAACGCACGCCAGGCTGAGGGCGATGACCGCGAGAACGGCGGGCGCAGATCGGAGGCGCGGAGCGACGGACATGGCCGCGACTCAGCAATGGGGATGCCGCGGGCGCAAGAGGCGAGTCCGCGGCGGAATCCGGGCGGGTGATGTGGCAGGCGAGACACACCCGAGGACCGCCGGTGACGCGCGGGCGCCCGGGCTCTGGCCGC
This sequence comes from Sorangium sp. So ce1504, assembly GCF_051521635.1. NCBI lineage: Bacteria > Pseudomonadati > Myxococcota > Polyangiales > Polyangiaceae > Sorangium > Sorangium sp. So ce1504. The sequence goes on from NZ_CP150365.1 coordinate 6,497,083, forward strand.
GACCGCCGCAGCTCTGTGGGCGGCGGCGAGTCGGGGGGCAACGCCGTGTTCGCTAGGGCGATATCGCGAGTCTACGGCGCGATGTCGTACGCGTGCTTCGCCGCCCACAGCGTCGTGGCGCGCATATAGTAGGGCGCGCGGATGCTGCCGTTGCCCTCCCATGCCTCCGGCGTGCGGAACCACAGGCCGTCGGTCTTCCAGATCGTGTCGACCAGGCTCGCGCCGATCTCACCGGCCTGCGCGGCGAGCCCCTCCTGGATCATGCCGGCCACCACGCCCCAGGATGTGCCCACCCAGCACTCGCGCGTCTGGTTGCTCGTCCCGTCGACCGAGCCATTCGCGGTCATGACATTGACGACGCCGCGGGTCCCGCCGTCGAACCGCTTGAAGTTGTTCTCGTAGATCTTCGTGAACGCCGACACGGCGTGGCTCGGGTCGACGATCGGCGGCAGCCCGAGGGCGCGCGCGTACCACTGGCCAGCGAGCTGGTCCGCCATGATCCGGTTCGTGTCCCGGCTCCCCGTGTCGATCCTGTAATACGCCCCCGTCCAGAGCTTCGACTCGAAGCCGCCCTTGGCCTGATCGAACCACGTCTGGTAAGTGCCCGCGAGCGAGGTGTCACCGACCGCGGTCGCCAGCTCCTTCGCGGCCTCGCTGGCGGCGAGGAAGAGGCTCCCGCAGTACGCGGTGTTGCCGTGCAGATCCATGTCGTCGTAGGTCTGATCGATGCCGTTGCTCTCCGGCAGCCCGTCGCCGTCGCCGTCCTGGCCCTTCACCTTCTGCATCGCCATCTTCACGGCGGGCCAGCAGTAATCGAGGAACTCCTTGTCGGTCTTCCCGGTGAGCGCCCAGTCGCGATAGACCATCAGGACCAGCTTGGAGTTGAGGTCCTTCCAGTTGGTCGAGTCGCGGTACGTGTACGCGTTCCACTTGCGGAAGACGCTCTCGTTATCCCCGAAATCGTGCGCGGTCGTCCCGATCGCGCGTGGCCTGTCGGAGCGCGTGGTCGTCACGCTGTCGCAGAACTGCCGCACCTCCTGCTTGTCGATGTCCGGCCAGAGCGCGAACAGGGCCCATGAGCCGTAAAAGCGCACGTCCGACGTCCCGTAGAACGGGTAGATGTACGACTCGAGGCTGGTGAACATGTCCTCGTCCGGGTCGTCCGGCTGGCCGGACGCCGCGCCGGCCTCCCAGTACGTGCCCGCGATGGCATAGTAGTAGAGCTCGTTGAACAGAGCGCCATTGAGCCACTCCGGGTACTTCGGGTCGTCGAGCACGCTCGCCTGCCAGTCCTGGATCGCCCAGAGCCACGGCTCGTGCTCGGCGAGCGCCTCCGCCGCGATCTTCCACGAGGCGTTCCCCGTCCGCCCGAAGTGGCGCGTGTACGCGCGGTACCACCTGTCCCCCGAGCCCGCCTGCGTGACCGGGATATCCCACGCGAGCACGATCGGCACAATGACGCTCTTCCCCGGCTCCACGGTGGCCTTGAACGCGATCGCCCCGAGCGAGTGCCCTCCCGTCGTGTTGGCGAGCGCGCCGTCGTTGGCGAGCTCGCTCTGCAGGGCGGCGACGCTGTCGGCGGACTGGTACGAGACGACCACGCCCGGCGCGTTCCGGCTGGCGAGCGTGAACTCCCCCTGTCCCTCGGAGCTCGGCGCCCCTCCGCCTCGGGTGAGGACCAGGCCGACGTCGTCGCCGGAGGTCTGCACCGTGGCGCCATTGCCGCCGTGATCGTTCTTCCAGGTCAGCATCACGGCGACGTCGCAAGGCGCTCCGGTCGGATTCGTGATCTCCCACCGATAGACGCCGACCGGATAGCTGGATTTCTTGTAGTCCCCCGGGATGATGGGGCTGTATTGTTCGACCTTCGCTTTGCAGGGGAATGCCGCGCCGTGGTAATCGACCCACGAGCGCGGAAAGAGCGAGGAGTACGTCGCCTGCCCCTGGCCCAGGCCGTCCTTGTCGAGGCGCTTCGTCTGCGCGTCGCCTCCTTCGGCCTTCTGGTACATGAAGAAGCCCGCGTTGTTGTCGACGTTCTGGTCATTGCTCCCGATATCGAGGCGCCCCTTGTAGAACCTGCCGTCGAACCGCCAGGTGATCGTCCCGGCCCCGAAGCCGCCGATAGGCGCGCCGTCCTCGTAGACGCCGTCCGTGATACCCCTGCTCCACGCCTGAGCCGGGATGGAGATCGGCTCGCCCGGCACGTGCGCCGGCGGGCCGCCGCCTTCGCTGCCACCGGAGCCGACCGCGGGTGGAGCGCCGCCGGTGCCCGCCCCTGACGACGAGCTGCTCGCAGGGCCCTGGCTTGTTCCGGCGCCGGCTCCTGTTCCTGCTCCGGCACCGGCGCCGCCAGGCCCCGATCCGCCATCCGACGAGGACGAGCTCGAGCCACCTCCACCGCACGAGGCGGCTGTCGCCACGACGAGGACGGCACCGGCAGCGACGACACCCAGAGAGCGTAGTGGGACAAGCGGCAATGTCATGACGGCGAGCATATGCAGATCGTGCGCACACGTCACCGTACCAATGGCAATGCATTCACTTCGTTACCGCTGAAACATTCCGTCGTTTCCGAGGCAAACCTGAATTCGCGCGTCGCTGTTCACCCGCGCGGCCTGTAGCGCGACGCGAAATCTCCAGGGCGTCTTCCACGACGCGCACGACACGATCGCGCGAGCGAGACCGATGCGTACCTCATTTCATCGCCAGGCTTGCTCCGCAGCGCGCGGCCGAGGAGCGGCGTTCATGGCCAGGTGGCCTTGACCGCATTGATCCAGTAGTCCGCGAGGCGAAATGCCGGATCTTGCTCGATGTGCACGAAGCGTCCGCTGTAGCTCGCGGCGGAGCGACCACAGACCTGGCTCGCCGAAACGAAGTTGAGGAACCTACCTTGAACGTTGGTCGTCGCGTTCAGCGAACAATCGCTGCTGCCGGGAACGCCGACCCGCCAGGTGGGCTTGCTGGCCAGCAAGTTGCGCTTGAGCTCCAGTATCTTGTCACCCGAGACGGGGGCGACATCCATGCCGTGCGAGGCGAACACGTCCTCCGCGCAGGTATCTCTCGCCATGCCATGCCATTGAACGCCCCACCAGGGATTCGATCCATAAAAGGCCGCGAGCTCCAGATAGGTCGCGTGAAACGCGTTCGTCACGTTGTGGGCCACGTCCGACGTCATGTACGAGCTCTGGCAAACGCTGTCGGTGAAGCTCGCATCGCGGTGAGCGCCGGCCATCAGAAAGCTGCGGGATCTCGTCGCCTTGAAGATGCTGACGGCCTGGATCTCCGTCTCCAGGTCCGCGGTCGCATGCGGCGCCGAGTGCGCGAGCTCTCGCTCCGCGGCCGCGTCCACGATGAACGTGCCCAGCCCGAGATCGACGGTTCCGTCGCTGTTCCGATCGCCGACCTCCATGAGCACACAGTATCTTCGACCATTGTTGACGTCGCGAAGGAGCCGGATCCGTGCGGACGACGACAGGGTGGACGGAAGCACGATATTGCAGCTGCCGCCCATCATGGTGCGAACGACGCTCCGCCACGCGGTCAGCTGCGTCGAGCTCGGGGTGACGAAGACGCCTGAGTCCCTGCCGGGCATATGATCGCGAATGCACGTCACGAGCGCCTCCAGGGTCGCGCTCGACGAGCAGGTCAGGTCCGCCGACACCGCCGGGCGGGACGCCATGAGGACGCCAGCGCCGAGCAGGAACAAAATCGATCGTTCGAACCGCATGACAGCGTTACCTCCAGTCAGGGGTTTGCGGGTGAGATCGATCGGCGGTCCTCTGCGCGGCGCGCTGTGCGCGTGGGCACAGGAACGAGGCTCGCCGGGGCCGCACGGCGCGGGCCTCGGCATTCCCAGACTTTCAGGCGCGCGAGCGCTCGCCGCTTTCTTCGCCGTCCACGCAATGATCGCCAAGCAAACTCACCGGCAGGCGACGGCGAGTGCAAGGCGGAGACCGCCGCGCTGTGCGAACCGTTCGCGGTCGCCGCGGCCACCACATCGCAGCGTTACCGCCGCATCGCAGCGCGGCCACCACACCACAGCGTCACTCGACGCGGTGAGCCCCCGGGGTGTCGCACGTCATGACAACGGCGCGTCGCTCGCCGGCCGGAGCGGGTCGTCCGGGCGCGAGGCGCCCATCCTGTCCGTCCTGTCACGACAAGCAAGCTCCCCGAAAACGTGTGGAAATAATGGAGGCCTTATCCTCGGCAGCGTGAAAGTCATCTCGCACGGGCTGCTCGGGCGTGAGACGACCGAAGCGATCGCCATCCCCCTCGGGGCCCTCGCGGCCTCGCTCCTCGTGTTCGGCGCGTTCGTGGCCGCCCAGGGGGTGAACCCCTTGAGCGTCTATCAGGACATGGTCCGCGGCGCCTTCGGCACGTGGTTCTCGCTCCAGAACACCCTCCTCCGGGCCGCGCCGCTCATGCTGACCGCGCTCTGCACGGCGCTGCCGGCGCGCCTCGGCCTGATCGTCATCGGCGGCGAGGGCGCGCTCGCCATGGGCGGGCTCTCGGCCGCGTCGGCGGCGCTGGCCGCACGGGCGTGGGGCGCGCCGCCCGCCGCCGTGCTCGCCGCGATGCTCGTCTCCGGGCTCGCCGCCGGGGCGCTCTGGATCGGCCTCGCCGGCGCGCTGCGCGTCTACCGCGGCGTGAGCGAGACGATCAGCAGCCTCCTCCTCAACTACATCGGGATCGCGATCCTGAACCACCTCGTCGAGGGCGCGCTGCGCGATCCGGCGAGCCTCAACAAGCCCTCGACCGCCTCCATCGGCGCCGAGAGCGCGCTCGGGAGCCTGCCCGGCCTCGAGGTCCACTGGGGCCTCGCCTACGGGGTGCTCGCCTGCGCGCTCTGTTATGTGCTGATGCACCGGACGACGTTCGGCTTCGGCGCGGCGATGAGCGGCGGCAACGTCCGCGCGGCGCTCCTCGCCGGACTGCCGGTCAAGCGCCTCGTCGTGCTCACCTGCACGCTCGCCGGAGCGTGCGCTGGGCTCGCCGGCATGGTGGAGGTCGCGGCGGTCCACGGCCGGGCCAACGCGTCGCTGATCAGCGGCTATGGCTACACCGGCATCCTCGTCGCGTTCATCGCGCGCCACAACCCGCTCGCGATCATGCCGGTCGCCCTCCTGCTCGGCGGCATCGGCGCGAGCGGCGGCCTGCTGCAGCGGACGGCGCGGCTCCCCGACGCGACGGTGAGCGTGCTCCAGGGGATCCTGTTCATCGCGATCCTCGCCAGCGAGACGCTTTACGGCCGTTCCCTCGCCGCCCGCGAGCCCAAGGTCCGTCAGGCGGCTCCGGCGCCTTCGGTGGCATGATGAACGACGCAGCTGCGCTCGGTCTCTGGGGCATCCCCCTCGCGGTCGCCGCCGGGGCCATCCGCATCAGCACGCCATTCCTCTTCGTGAGCCTCGGCGAGTGCCTCACCGAGAAGAGCGGTCGCGTGAACCTCGGCCTGGAGGGCACGCTCGTCATGGGCGCGATGGGAGGTTATGGCGTCTCTTTCCTCACGGGCTCTGCCTGGCTCGGCGTGCTCGCCGCCGGCGCCATCGGCGCCGCGCTCGGCGCGCTGCACGCGTGGCTGTGCTCGAAGCCGCGCGTCAACGACATCGCCGTCGGCATCGCGCTCATGCTCTTCGGCGTCGGCCTCGCCTTCTTCCTCGGCAAACCGCTCATCCAGCCGACCGCGCCCCGCTTGCCCGCGATATCGCTCGGCTTCTTCAGCGATCTCCCCCAGGTCCGCTCCGCGCTCCAGGTGAACGCGCTCTTCCTCATCGGGGCCGCGCTCGCCCCGCTCCTGCTCTGGGCGCTGAACCGCACCCGCTTCGGGCTCGTGCTCCGCACCGTGGGCGAGAGCGCCGACGGCGCCCGCGCGATGGGGGTCGACGTGAACCTGGTCCGGCGGCGCGCGACCATGGCCGGCGGCTTCCTCGCCGGCGTCGGCGGCTCGTTCCTCTCGCTCTTTTACCCTGGCAGCTGGAACGAGGGACTCTCGAGCGGACAGGGGCTCATGGCCGTCGCCCTCGTCATCTTCGCGCGCTGGAACCCGGTGCGCTGCCTCTTCGCTTCGCTGCTCTTCGGCGGCGCGAGCGCCCTCGGGCCGGCGCTCCAGTCCGTGGGGATCACCTGGGGATACCACCTCTTCAACGCCGCGCCGTACATCGTGACGCTGGCCATCATGGTCGCCGCGAGCTCCGCGACCCAGACCCTGCGCGATCAGCCCGCCGAGCTGACGCTCGCGCGTTGATCGCGCGAGGCGGCGCGCACCGGACGAACCGTGTGAAACGTACGAAACGGATGAAACGAACGAAAGGAGCGAGCCCCGCGAGACGAGCGAACCGTACGAGACGAGCGAAACGCTGAATGACAGGAGGACTCGACCGATGCCCTACGTGGCCGCTGATCCCTACGCCTGGCCTTACAACGGCGCGCTCCGCCCCGAGACGACGGCCCTGATCGTCATCGACATGCAGACCGACTTCTGCGGGAAGGGCGGGTACATCGACCTGCTCGGCTACGACATCTCCCTGACGCGGGCGTGCATCGCGCCGATCCAGCGCGCGCTCGCGGAGCTGCGCCGCCGCGGCTATCACGTCCTGCACACGCGCGAGGGGCACCGGCCGGACCTCTCCGATCTCCCGGCGAACAAGCGGTGGCGCTCCCGCCGGACCGACGGCGGGCGCGGCACGGGCGTGGGCATCGGCGATCCAGGGCCGTGCGGGCGCGTGCTCGTCCGCGGAGAGCCTGGGTGGGAGATCATCCCGGAGCTCGCGCCCCTGCCCGGCGAGCCGATCATCGACAAGCCGGGCAAGGGCTCGTTCTGCGCGACGGATCTCGATCTCATCCTCCGCCAGCGCCGCATCGAGAACCTGATCCTCACGGGGATCACGACGGACGTCTGCGTGCACACCACCATGCGCGAGGCGAACGACCGCGGGTACGAGTGCCTGCTGCTCTCCGACTGCTGCGCGGCCACGGATCCTGGCAACCACGCCGCCGCGCTGAAGATGATCAAGATGCAGAACGGCGTGTTCGGCGCGGTCTCGACCTCCGCCGCGCTGCTGGAGGCGCTCCCGTGACCATGGACCCGCGCGTCTTCTCGAGCCCCGCGGCGAGGCCGCCCCGCGCCGCCGCCCGGGAGCCCGGCCCCCCCACGCCGCCGCCGGCGCTCTCCGCCGCGGGGATCACGAAGCGGTTCGGGCCGCTGCTCGCGCTCGACGACGTCTCGCTGCGCCTCGCGCCCGGGAGCTTCCACGCGCTCCTCGGCGAGAACGGCGCCGGCAAGAGCACGCTGGTCAAGTGCATCATGGGCTATCACCAGGCCGACGCCGGCGAGGTGAGGGTCGGCGACGCGGCCCTGTCCATCAGGAGCCCGCGCGACGCGCAGGCGCTGGGGATCGGCATGGTCTACCAGCACTTCACCCTCGTGATGAACATGACGGTCGCCGAGAACCTCGTGCTCGCGCGCGCGTCGCTCCCCCTCGTGATCGACTGGCGCAAGGAGCGCGAGGCGATCCGCGCGTTCATGGAGCGCATGCCGTTCCGGCTCGATCCGGAGCGGACCGTCCGCGCGCTCGCCGCGGGCGAGAAGCAGAAGCTCGAGATCCTGAAGCAGCTCTACCTCGGCAGCAGGATCGTCATCCTCGACGAGCCGACCTCGGTCCTCACGCCCGGGGAGGCCGACGAGGTGCTCGGGATGCTCCGGTGCATGGCCGACGAGCAGCGGATCAGCGTGCTCATGATCTCGCACAAGTTCCGCGAGGTGACGGCGTTCGCCGACGAGGTCACGGTGCTGCGGCGCGGCCGGGTCGCCGGCCGGGGCAAGGTCAAGGACCTCACGCCGGCGGCCATGGCCGAGATGATGGTCGGCGCGCAGCCGGCGCAGGTCTCCGCGGCGCGCGGCGACGCGCCCGCCGGGGAGCCGATCCTGCGCATCGAGGGGCTCGCCGCGAGCGACGATCGCGGGCGGCCGGCGCTCGACGGCGTGACGCTCACGGTCCATCGCGGCGAGATCGTCGGCATCGCCGGCGTCTCCGGCAACGGGCAGGAGGAGCTCGTCGAGGTCCTCGCCGGGCAGCGCGCCGCGCGGGGTGGCAGCGTGGTCGTCCATGGCGAGCCGTACGGCGCCGGGCGCGCGCAGATCCAGCAGCACCGGGTGCGGTGCCTGCCCGAGGAGCCGCTGCGCAACGCCTGCGTCCCCGCGATGTCGGTCGCTGAGAACATCGGGTTCCGCGTCTTCGACAGGCCGCCCTTCACGAGGCTCCGCTGGGGCGTGAGCCGGGCGGCGCTGAGGCGGTCGGCCGAGCGCCTCGCCGCGGAGTACGCCATCAAGGCGCCCTCGGTCGACGCCCCGATAGGCAAGCTCTCCGGCGGCAACGTGCAGCGCGCCGTGCTCGCGCGCGAGCTCGGCATGGAAGAGGACATCGAGCTCCTCGTCGCCGCAAACCCCTGCTTCGGGCTCGATTTCGCGGCCGTGGCCGAGATCCGCTCCCGCATCCTGAAGGCGCGCAACCGCGGGACCGCCGTCCTCCTCGTGAGCGCGGATCTCGACGAGATCTTCGCCATGGCCGACCGTGTCCTCGTGATGAGCGAAGGCCGCATCGTCCACGAGTCGCCGATCGCTTCGGCCGACGTCGCGGAGATCGGCCGCGCGATGGCGGGGCACCGATGACGGCGCGGCCCCTCGAGATCGCGGCGAGGCCGTACCCCTTCCGCGTCGCCGATCGGGACGCCGTGGCGCTGCTCGTCATCGACATGCAGCGCGACTTCCTCGAGCCCGGCGGCTTCGGCGCGGCGCTCGGCAACGACGTCAAGCGGCTCCAGCGCATCGTGCCGACGGTCCGGCGCGTCCTCGACGCGTTCCGCGACCACGGCCTGCCCATCATTCACACGAAGGAGGGTCACAGGCTGGATCTCTCGGACTGCCCCCCTGCGAAGCGGGGCCGGGGCGCTCCAGGGATGCGGATCGGCGATGTCGGGCCGATGGGGCGCATCCTGGTGCTGGGCGAGCCTGGAAACGACTTCGTGCCCGAGCTCGCGCCGGCGCCCGGGGAGCTCGTCGTACCGAAGCCCGGGAAAGGCGCGTTCTACCGGACGGGGCTCGACGCCAGGCTGGCGGCGCTCGGCGTCTCCCACCTGCTCATCGCCGGCGTGACGACCGAGGTCTGCGTCCAGACCACGATGCGCGAGGCGAACGATCGCGGCTACGAGTGCCTGTTGATCGAGGACGCCACCGAGAGCTACTTCCCGGAGTTCAAGGCGGCGACGTTGGAGATGGTCCGCGCCCAGGGCGCGATCATCGGTTGGACCGCCCCCGCCGCCGCCGTCCTCGAAGCGCTCTGATCGATGCCCGTTCCGGAGCGGTGGTCACCTGCACAGGATACGGGCCCAGATCGGCGTTTTCGGCGCGGAAGCGCACGAAAGGGCGCCGAGCACCGAAAACGTCCATCTGGGCCCGTATCCGCAGCGGGCGGCCACCACTCTAATGTGTGGAGCCGAGAGCGCCCGCGACGAGGTAGTCCATGCTCTCGAGCGCGATGTCGGTCTGCTGCTGCGCGACCGAATCGGCGATCACCACCTTGCCCTCATTGTTCATGATGGGCCCCTGGAAGATGGTGAGCGTGCCCTCCGTGAGCTTCGCCTTCGCCTCCTCGGCCTTCTTCTTTGCCTCCTCGGAGACGGCGGGGCCATAGGGTGAGATCTTGATGTACCCCTCCTTGAAACCGCCGCGCAGGAGGTGCGGATACGGCTTCCCCTCGCGGATGAACGTCATGTAGTCGGTGTAGACCTTGGACCAGTTCCACTCGGCGCCGGTCAGGTAGCCCTTCGGGGCGAGCGTCGCCTGGTTCGTGTGGTAGCCGGCGCTGAACGCGCCGCGCCGCTCCGCGAGCTCGATGATCACCTTGGGCGAGTCCACGTGGGCGGTCAGGACGTCGACGCCCTGATCGATGAGGCTGTTGGCCGCCTCCGCCTCCTTGACGGGCATCGACCAGTCGCCGGTGAAGATCACGGCCGTCGTCACGCTCGGGTTCACGCTCCGGGCGCCCAGCGTGAAGGCGTTGATGTTGCGGAGCACCTGCGGGATCGGCTTCGCCGCGATGAACCCGAGCTTGCCGCTCTTCGTCGTCATGCCGGCGACGATGCCGGACACGTACTCGGCTTCGTCGATGTAGCCGAAATAGCTGCCGACATTGCTCGGGTGCTTCGACCCGTCGTAGAGGCCGCCACAATGGAGGAAGGTCTTGTCCGGGAACTTCTCCGCCACCTTGAGGATGTGCGGATCGAAGTAGCCGAAGGACGTCGGGAAGATCACCGTCGCGCCATCGAGGTTGATCATGCTCTCGAGCGTCTTCTGCACGGCGACCGTCTCGGGGACGTTCTCCTCCTCACGGGTCTTCACGCCGGCCAGCTTGGCGAGCGCGGCGGCCCCCTCGGCGTGCGCCTGGTTGTAGCCGTAGTCGTCCCTGGGGCCGACGTAGATGAAGCCCACCGTGAGCGGCTGATCGCTCGACCCCTCCTTGCTGCAGCCGGCCGCCGGCAGGAGCGAGAGCGAGAGGACCAGTGGACGGAGGATGGCGAGGAAGCGCTGTCCCCGTGCCGCGCCGGCCGCGGTGAACACGGGAGTTCTCGGTGTGCTCTTCACGCCATGGATGTGTACGCGACTCCTCATTTCTGGAGCTTTTCCCACGCGTGAATTTCGCGCGCTTCGCGTGATTCCCGTTGAGCGCGCACCGCGCGCTGTGGCATGGTTCCATCAACACTGGAGATTCGCGATGACAGCTACACTTCCAGCAGCGACGCGGGATTTTGTGCCTGTGCAGTTGCCATTCATCATTGCGAATGTGGCAACGATGGCCGCTCATCCGGAGTCGGTCCCCTGGCGGCGCCTCCGGGAGGGCGTCGAGATTCACCGCATTTACGGCAACAGCGACGCAGGCGCCTCGGCCGCGCTCCTGCGCTACGCGCCGGGGGCATCCGTGCCGCAGCACGTCCATCGCGGCCATGAACACATCTTCGTGCTCACAGGATCGCAGTCGGACGAGCGCGGGCACCACCGCGCCGGCACGCTCGTGATGAACGCCCCGGGCAGCCGCCACAGCGTCTCGAGCGCCGAGGGCTGCATCGTCCTCGCGATCTGGGAGCAGCCCGTCGTCTTCATCTGATTCATCCTCATCCGATCATCTGGACACCGGCTCACGCATCAGGACATCCGGGCCGCTCATCTGGACACCTCCTTTCCACCCCCCTCGCGCCATGCGGGGCTTCGCCGCTTCCAGACACGAAGGCCAGCGAGGCCACGCCGGCCTGACCTGGGTCCGGGGTACGACATCGCCGCAGGCACGTCCTCACCGGACCGCGAGCGTGCACCCGGCGCTCGCTTTCTCGGGGCACAGAGGTTCAGGTACGCTGCGCTTTGCCGTAGGCTGGACGCTCATGGATTCACGCGGGAAATCGCTCCCTCCGGGGCCGCTCGTCACGGACGAGGACATCCGGGAAGAGCTCCGGCGGCTGTTCGACGCCGGTCCCGACTCGGGGCTCGTCATCCGGGTCTACGGCGAGCCGGGCGAGGGGGCGGCCGCGGCGGACGCGTTCCGCGAGATGTTCGCGTCGCTGCGCATGTACGAGGGGAAGCCGCAGGACCAGCCGCTGGAGATCCTCGTCGACGCGCCGAGCAAGGCGCACATCGCGCGCGCGCTTTCTGTGCTCGGCCACAAGCAGCACCAGAAGCGGATCCTCGATCACATCCTCACCACCTTCGGGCGCCGGCTGATCGACCCGCTCGCCGAGATCCTCGACACGACCCCGACCGGCTCGGTGACGGCGCGGCTGACCATGCTGCGGGACATCTTCCTCGCGCACGTCGCGGATCTGCGGATGACGCCGGAGTCGCAGCAGATCCTCTCGAGCGACCTGCGCAAGCTCCTGAGCGACGACTACCTGGCGATGGTGGCGGAGAACGAGGAGCGCGTGCAGCGCCCGCGCGTGGCGATGCTCGCGCAGCAGATCCTGCGGCTCGTCGGCTCCACGTTCCACAACGCGCTCAAGCGGTGGCCGGCGCACGCCGAGCAGATCGCCTCGTCGATCGCGCGGCGGAGCCCGAAGAAGGTCCGCCTGAGCGAGGTGCCGAAGCTCATCCGCGGCCAGATCACCGACGGCATCGAAGAGTTCCTGTGGATCGAGACGAGCGCGGACATCGAGGGCGCGCTGCGCCCGATGCTCGCCGAGCACCAGGACGTGATGCCCGTGACGCAGGCGACGCTCGACCGATCGACGTACCGCGAGTTCGCGGACGCCTGCTGGGCGATCATCGCCGAGCACTGCTGACGGCGGGGCGAGCGCTGCCGGATCGACGATCCCGCCGCGCTGCAGGCTGAGATCCATCACGTCCTGGTCGCTTCGCTCACCGCTTCACCGAGTGTCCCGCCCGATGCGTCTGGAGGGAGAGCCCCCCCTCCGGAGCAAGCCCCCGCGCGCGCCGCGTCGGGAATGATTTCCGCCTCCCGCTGTTGTAAGGGGCCGCTGGCGCCTGGGCCGCCGCGCACTGCGGCGTCCGAATCGCCGGCGCGGAGAGCTTCTTCCCTTCGCGGAGGGGTGCACGGCCGTGATCGAAATCAGCGACCTATACAAGTACTACGGCGACCGGAAAGCCATCGGGCCCCTGTCGTTCTCGATCGAGGCGGGAGAGATCGTCGGCCTGCTCGGCCTGAACGGCGCGGGCAAGACGACGACGCTCAGGATCCTCGCCTGCGATCTGCTCCCGTCCGCGGGCCGTGTGCTCGTGGACGGACTGGATGTCGTCGACCACCCCCACGAGGTGCGGTCCCGCATCGGATACCTCCCCGACAGGCCGCCGCTCTACGACGAGATGAGCGTGCGCGCCTTCCTCCACTTCGCCGCGCGCCTGCGCGGCGTCGACGCCGGCGCGGCCGACGCGCGGGTGGCCGAGGCGCTCGCGGTGACGCAGCTCGACGACGTGGCCGCGGACCCCATCAGCTCGCTGTCCCACGGCTTCAAGCAGCGCGTCGGCATCGCGCAGGCGATCGTGCACAAGCCGCAGCTGCTCGTCCTCGACGAGCCGATCAGCGGGCTGGACCCCGTGCAGATCGTCGAGATGCGCGCCCTGCTCCGGAGCCTGCGCGGCAAGCACACCATCCTGCTCTCCAGCCACATCCTCTCCGAGATCAGCGAGACGTGCGATCGCATCCTCGTGATCCGGGACGGCGCGATCGGCGCGCAGGGGACCGAGCAGGAGCTCTCGGCCAAGCTGCTCCACGGCGTCCGGGTCGAGCTCACGGTGCGCGGCCCCGCGGCCGAGGGCGCGGGCCGCGGCGAGGCGGCGCGAGCGCTCGAGCTCGCGCGCGAGGTCGAGGGCGTCACGTCCGTCGAGCAGGTCACCACCAACGAGCCGGGGGGCGACGTCGTGAGCTTCGCGGTCGAGGCCGACCGCGACGTGCGCGCGGCGCTGTGCGCCGAGCTCGTGCAGGCGGGCATCGGCATCCTCGAGGTGAAGCGGAGCGAGCGCGAGCTCGAGTCGGTGTTCCTGCGGCTCGCCACGCGCGCGACGCCCGGGGCGAAGGACAGGTCCGCCGCGGCCGGCAGGGCGAGTGCCGGCGGCGACGCAAGGAAGGCCCCTGCGGAGGAGCAGGCGGAGGAAGGCGAGGGCGAGACATGAGAGGGACATTGCTCGTCGCGCGGCGGGAGCTGTCCGCGTACCTGAGATCACCGCTCGGGTACGTCGTCGCTGCCGCTGCGCTGCTCATCGACGGCATCTACTTCCAGGTCGCGGCGCTCGGCTCGGGCGCGCGGCTGTCGGCGGAGGTGCTGCTCAAGTTCTTCGACGGTACGGCGTTCATCACGATGGTCGCGGCGCTCATCCTGTCGATGCGGCTCATCGCCGGCGAGCGCGAGAGCGGGACGCTCATCCTGCTCAAGACCGCGCCCGTGCGCGACGGCGAGATCATCGCCGGCAAGTTCCTCGCCGCGCTCGCGCTGGTGTCGTTGATGACGGCGATCACGATCTACATGCCGCTGCTCATCTTCGTGAACGGCAAGGTGTCCGTCGGGCACATCCTGGTCGGCTACTCCGGGGTGCTGCTGCTCGGCGCCGCGTCGCTCGCGATCGGGCTCTTCGCCTCGACGCTCGCGGCGAGCCAGGTCATCGCGGTCATCCTCGGGGCGGCGATCCTCGGGACGCTCGGCTTCCTGTTCCTCGTCGCCCGCGTGACCGAGCCGCCGCTCAACGACTTCGTGAGCGCGCTGAACCTCTACCCGCTCAACCAGAAGCCGTTCCTGAACGGCGTGCTCCGGCTGGAGAACGTCGTGTACTACGTCGCGGTCGCGTACTTCTTCCTGCTCGCCGCGACCCACACCCTGAAGGCGCGGAGGTGGCGGTGAAGGACAAGCAAGCTCAGGCCGACGAGGCCGAGATCCGCGGCGAGGGAGCGGGCTCCGCGCCCCTGCCGGACGCGGGGCGAGAGGCCCCGCCGGCCGGCGATCCGGCGCCCGCCGCGCCGCGCGAGGCGCCTGCGCTCCGCGCCGGGGGCTGGATGGTCCCGGCGTACGCGGGCGCGCTCCTCGCCCTCTTCCTCGGCGAGCGCGTGGTGCCCACGATCGAGTGGCTCCGCTATGCCCTGTCGGGGCTCGGGTTCTTGACCCTGGTCCTCGTCACCGCGCTGCGCTTCGCGACCGCGGTGCGCGAGTCGGGCGAGCGCCGCGCGGTCGAGCGCGCGCTCGCGATCCTGTCGGCGCTCGGCGTCGTCGCGGTGGCGGCCTACTTCACCACGACCGACGCGGGGCAAGCCACGCTCGGCGTCTCGCGCGCCGCGCCCGAGCTGCGCGGGCGCATCGACGCGGCCACGACGGTCGCCTGGGTCGCGCTGCTCGTCATGGCGACGGTGCCGCTGTTCTTCGGCGAGGCGGCGCTCGCGCCGATGCGGCGCGCCGAGCGCATCGAGGGCCGGCGGGTGCGCGCGGCGACGCTCTCGGGTCTGACGCTCGGGTTCGCCGCGGTCTACTCGGCGCTCTTCGTGTTCGCCGCGAGCCAGCTCGATCTCAAGGTGGACTTCTCGTACTACCGCACGGCGCGCCCGGGCGATTCCACGAAGCGCGTCGCCGAGAGCCTGACCGAGCCGCTCAAGATCACGGCCTTCTTCCCGCAGCAAAACGAGGTCGGCGCCGAGGTGGAGGGCTACCTGCGCGAGGTGAAGGCGGCGTCGCCGCAGATCACCGTGGAGATGCAGGATCGCCTGCTCGTCCCCGCGCTCGCCAAGGAGGCGAAGGTCACGCAGGACGGCGTCATCGTGCTCTCGCGCGACAGCTCGCGCGAGACGCTCACCGTCGGCTCCGACATGAAGAGCGCGGGCGCCAAGCTGAAGAGCATCGACGCCGACTTCCAGAAGGCGCTGCTCAAGGTGATCCGGCCCGCGCGCATCGCCTACCTGACCGTGGGCCACGGCGAGCTGAACGAGACGGCTGGCCAGGTCGCGGGGCGGACGGTCAAGGATCTGCGCAAGGTGTTCGAGTCCCAGAACTACACCGTCAAGGACCTCGGGCTCGCCCAGGGGCTCGGCAGCGAGATCCCGAAGGACGCCTCCGTGGTCCTCGTGCTCGGCCCGCAGAAGGAGTTCCTGCCGGAGGAGATCGGGGCGCTCAAGCAGTACGCCGAAGGCGGCGGACACCTCCTGTTCGCGCTCGATCCGGAGGCGAAGGTCGATCTGAACCCGCTCGCTGGCATCGTGGGGCTCACGTGGAAGCCGGAGATCCTGGCGATGGATCGGGCCTTCGCCGTGAGGCGCCACAACGACTCGGATCGGACGATCCTGATCACGACGCGGTACTCCTCGCACGCGTCCGTCTCCACGCTGAGCCGCAACGCCCAGCAGGCGCCGACGCTCTTCCCGGGCGCGTCGTCGCTCGACAAGCAGGGCGGCGACGAGCTGAAGGTCGACTTCGTCGTCCGCTCGATGCCCGAGGCGTTCGCCGACGCGAACGGCAACTTCAAGTTCGACGCGGAGAGCGAGAAGCGCAGCGCCTACAACCTCGCCGCGGCGGTCTCGAAGGAGGTCGCGCCCGGCGCGGACGGCAAGGAGAAGAAGGAGCTCCGCGCGTTCGTGGTCGCCGAGGCCGACATGTTCAGCGACGCGGCGATCCGGGCCGGAGCGAACGGGCTGTTCGCGCTGGACGCGCTCCGGTGGCTCGGCGGCGAGGAGAGCTACGCCGGGGAGATCACGACGAGCGAGGACGTCCGGATCGAGCACACGAAGGAGAAGGACCAGGTGTGGTTCTGGGCCACGATCCTCGTGGCGCCGGCCATGGTGCTGGGTCTCGGGCTCTTCATCACGCGCCGCGGGCGGCGCGCGAGCGGGAGGCGCGCATGAGGTTGGAACGCAGCTTTTTCGTGCACCTCGGCCTTCTTGTGGTCGCGGCGTTGTTCGCGGTCCTCGTCTGGACGCGCGACGAGAAGGCGGCCGCCCTCTCGGTCGCGGACGTGACCGTCTGGGCCGGCCGCGCCGACGACGTCGAGCGCATCGCCTTCGAGGGGAAATCGAAGACGGTCGTCCTCGAGGCGAAGAAGGACAAGGAGGGCCGCTACTTCGTCGGCACGGCGGAGCGCAAGACGACGCCCCCGGCCGAGAAGCCGAAGGACCCGCACCAGAACCCCGACGACGCGGCGCAGGACGACGAGCCGCCCGCGGAGGCTGAGCCGACGGTCAAGACGACGACGTTCGTCTCGGTGGCCGCCGGCAACAAGCTCGCCGAGGCGATCGCGCCGCTGAAGGCGCTGCGCTCGATCGGCCGCATCGCGGACGACCGCGCGGCCGAGTTCGGGCTGGCCGAGCCCGAGGGCACGCTCACCGTCAAGCTGCGCGGCGCCGAGCGAAAGCTGGTCCTCGGCGGCGCGACGCCCGGCGGCGCGGACCGGTACGCGCGCGACGAGGCCACGGGCGAGGTGTACGCCATCAAGGGCGACATCTACCGCGATCTCGACACCGCGGAGTCACGGCTCCTGGAGCGGGATCTGCACGAGTGGAAGGACGTCGATCTCGCCAGGGCGCGCGTCATCGCCGGGGACAAGCGCCGCGAGCTCGTGCGCAGCGGCGACGAGGGCAAGAAGTTCTGGGCCGATCCGGCGAGCCCCGAGCAGAACGACGAGACGGTCGGCAACTGGATGAGCAAGCTCGACCGTCTCCGTCCCACCGAGTACGTGGCCGTTGCCCCGGAGCAGAAGGAGGTCGTGGTGCGGATCGAGTACACCGGCCGCTCTGGCGACATCGGCTTCGCCGAGCTCGTGAAGGGGCCCCCCGGGGCGAGCGGCAAGCCCGACTATTTCCTGGTCACGGAGCGCACCCGCCTTCACGGCAAGGTGCCGGTAGGCGTCGCTGAGCAGGTCGAACAGGACGTCGGCGCCGTCGTCAAGTAGCCCTTGCGCCTCGCGACCGCGCCGGAGCAGCCGCCCGGCGCGGTCGGCCTCCGTGCGGCGCCGGCCGCGCCCTGCGGCGCAAGCTGTCTCCCCCGGTCGCTCTTTACTTGCCGTACCGGGTCCGGTCCTGCAACGCTCGGGCGCAATGTTCTTCCGACGATTGCCTACCCTAGCGCTGGGCGCTGCGGCGGCGCTCGCCGCGGCGTGCAGCTCGCCGCCTCCACCGCAACCCGTAGCGCCGCCGCCGACCGTGACCGCGGCGCCACCGCCTCCGCCTCCCCCTGCTCCGAAGCCCTGCAAGGCGCTCGATGAGCAGTGCCAGGCAGAGGCGTCGACCCGGGCGAAGATCGCCCAGAGCTCACTCGTGTTCACGCCCGCGAAGGGTTGGACCTATGCCCAGGCGGAGAGCGCCACGATCGCGCAGGCCGCGGACGAGGGCCCGGCCTTCGCGACGGCGCAGATCGACGCGGGCGAGGGCAAGCAGGCGATCGAGAAGCGCGACGCCGCGCTCGAGGCGCTGGCGCGCGAGATCAACGTGACCTTGCCGAAGAAGAAGGTGAACTGGAAGAAGCCCGACGACATCAAGGACGTCGCCGGGCGGAAGATCGGCCTGTGGCAAAAGGAGGGCGCCGCCCGCGGGACCAGGAAGGGCCCGCTGCTGATCTTCGGCGACACCGGGAAGGACGGGGAGATCGTGCTGGGGCTCGGCTTCGTCCCCGAGGACGACAACTCCGGCGCCGACGAGACCATCCTGCAATCGATCGAGTCGATCTCGGTCGCGGCGGAGTGATCTCGTGACGGCACCGAACGTCGCGCCGGGCAGCGTCATCGCGGGGAGGTTCTCGGTCCGCTCGCTCCTCGGCTACGGGGGCGCGACGGCCACCTTCCGCGCGGTGACGGCGCAAGCGCGCGACGTCGCCATCAAGCTGTACTCGCCCGTCGTCGGTCAGCGCGGGGACGCGATGCAGCACCTCCAGCGGTACGTGGCCGAGACGAACAGGCTGCCGCCAGAGCTCGCCGCGCACATCCTCGAGGCCGGCTACGACCCGGCGACGGCCGCGCCCTTCACGGTGACGGACATGATCCCGTTTCCGTCGCTCGCCGAGCTCGTGCGTCGCCGGCCCATGGGCTTCGAGGAGGTCGGCTCGATGCTCCGCTCTCTCGCGGCGGTGCTCGACGCGGCCCACGCCCGCGAGGTCCCCCACCACGGCCTCAAGCCGACGAACCTGTTCATCGACCCGAGCGCTCCGGGCAGCGTGAAGCTCACCGACTTCGGGCCGTCCCTCGCGCGGAGCATGGTGCCGACGCAGGAGGGGTATGTCCTCTCCGCGCCGTGGCTAGCGCCCGAGCAGCTTCAGCCGGGCGGCCAGGCGGGACCCGCCGCGGACATCTTCTCCGCTGCGCTGGTCTCCTTCTTCGCGCTCACGGGCCGCTCGTACTGGCGTTCCTGCCAGGGTCAGGTGGACATTCAGGGCTGGCAGCGCGAGCTCATGGCGCCGCGCCTCGCCGCGTCCGCGCGGGCCGCGGAGCTCGGCGTCCCGCTGAGCCCTGTGCTCGACGGCGCCTTCGCGCGCGCGCTGGCGCACGATCCGCGCGAGCGCTTCCGCTCCGCGAGCGAGCTCGCGGCCATGCTCAGCGGCTTCTCGGCGGCCGCGATCGAGGTGGGCTCGACGCTCGCCCTGTCTCCTTCGGTGAACGAGGCGGTCGCGCCCGCGCCGCCGGCCGTTGCCGTCACCGCGGCGAGCGCGCCCTTGCCGCCCGGCGACGCCACGCAGCTGGTGCCCTCGCCGTTTTCCCCCTCGCCGCAGCCGTCACACGCGCCGTTTTCACCTTCGCCGCCGCTGGCGCCCTCGCCGCAGCCGCCGCAGCCTTTTGCCGACGCGCCCGCCGGACAGGCGCCGTCACCTTCGGCCCAGAGCCAGACCGCATCCCGTCGAAGCGGCATTCCCGCGCTGACGGCGGTCAGCACCGCGCCCCGGTCGCCGTGGGGCAAGGCGGCCTCCCTGATGGTGGGCATCGTTGGTGTGCTGCTCGTCGGGGGCACGGCCGCCGCGTGGTACGTGCTGGACCGCAAGGACAAGGCGCAGCCGAGCCCCAGCGCCTCGACCAGCGCTTCCGCGGCGGCTCCCCCCGCGCCGTCGGCCGATCCCGCTCCACCCGAGCCAGCCCACAGCGCGGCGGCCGACGCCGGGACCCCGAACGCCGAGCCCCCGATCGATGCCGGCGCCTCGACCGACGCCGGCGTGGCGACCGACGCGACGGTGAAGATCTCCTGCAAGCCCGTCGCCTGCGAGGAGATCACCATCGACGGCAAGGTGACGCAGGCCCCGGAGGTCGAGCTCGGGCTCTCCCCTGGGGTTCACAAGGTGAGCGTCAAGCGAACCGGCTACTTCCCGCGGAGCCTGGGCGTGGTCGTCAAGGCCGGAACGCCGCTCGTGCAAGAGTTCCAGCTCACCGAGATCCCCCCGGCTCAGCCAGCGGGGCAGGCGGCGAGCAAGCCTTGCGGCAAATTCCTCAAACGCTGCAAATAGCCATCTTGCGCGCGCTCACGCGCGAGGGTGCGCCCGACGGTACGCGGCGCGCACGTGGTCGTCGGCGAGGTGCGTGTAGATCTCGGTCGTCACGACGTTCGCATGACCGAGGAGCGCCTGGACGCTCCGGAGATCCGCGCCCCCCTCGAGCAGGTGCGTCGCGAACGAGTGGCGGAGCTTGTGCGGCGAGCTCGGCTTGGCGATGCCCACGGCGCGCGCATATCCGCCGAGGAGCTTCCACACCGCCTGCCTGGTGAGCGGCCCGCCGCGCGGCGAGAGGAACAGCACCTGGGTCGCCGCGCTGCGCGGGTGCGTCGCGCGCAGCTCCAGGTAGGCGTCGATGGCGGCGAGCGCCGGCTCGCCGAGCGGCACGAGCCGCCGCTTCCCCCCCTTGCCGAGCGCCATCACGATCCCTTTGCGCCGGTCGACGTCCGCGAGCTTGAGGCGCACCACCTCGCTGACGCGCAAGCCGGCCGCGTACATCACGTGGAGCATCGCGCGATCGCGCAGCCCCTTGAACGTCCCTTGCTCGGGCGCCTCGATGAGGAGCGCGATCTCGTCGAACGAGAGCACCTTGGGCAGCCGCCGCCCGACCCTGGGTCGCTCGACCAGCGCGCACGGATCCCGCTCGATGCGGCGCTCGCGGAGCAGGAAGCGGATGAACCCGCGGACCGCGGAGAGGTGGCGCGCCGCCGAGCTGGCGCTGATGCCCGCCTGGCCGAGCGCGACCAGGTAGGTGCCGATCAGCGCCTGGTCGAGCCCATCGACGGTCGTGACCCCGCTCGCCTCGGCGTGGGCGACGAGCTTGGCGAGATCATGGCCGTACGCCTCGAGCGTCAGGGGCGCCAGAGCCCGCTCGACGCGAAGGTGATCCAGGTAGGTGTCCACCCAGGTCGCAAGGTCCACGGCCAACGGTACTTCGAAAGCGGCGAAGCGCGCCAGAAAGCCGGGCCGGAGCGGATCGACCCAGAACGCCCCGAACGGCAATACGTCTTCCTCCCTTCCGGCGTTTCACCTCCCCGTCCTGGTTCCAGCCGGACGCGGAATGCGTCACAGTGGGCCCCGTGGTGTCAGCCTTCGAGGTCATCGAGCCCCGCGGAGCGGAAAGCCCGGTCCTCGTCGAGGTACCGCACGCGGGCGTCCACGTGGATCCCGAGTCGCTGTCCTGGACCATCGCGCCGGCGCGCAGCATCGGGCGCGACGCGGACCTGTACGTCGACGCGCTCTTCCAGGACGCTCCGGCCGAGGGGGCGACGCTCCTCTTCTCCAGGATGAGCCGGCTGGTCGTCGATCTCAACCGGGGCGAGGCCGACTGCGACGGCGACGCGGTCGAGGGCGGCGGCCGGGCGCCCTACCCGCGGGGGCTCATCTGGCGCATGACCACGGACGGCGAGCCGATCCTCGCCGCTCGGCTGCCGCGGCAGGAGGTGGAGCGCCGGCTCGACCGCTTCTACCGCCCCTATCACGGCGCCCTCAGCGCGCTCCTCACCCGCAAGCGCGAGCGCTTCGGCTTCGCGATCCTCCTCTGCGCGCACTCGATGCCGAGCCAAGGCCGCCGCGGCCACGCGGAGGGCGCGATCGCTCGGGCCGACATCGTCCCCGGCACGCGCGGGCGGACGACCGCCGCGAGCGCGGTGATCGACGCGGTCGATCAGCACGCGCGCGCCTGCGGCTTCTCCGTGCGCCATGATGACCCCTATAAAGGGGGTTTCAGCACCGCGCACTACGGCCAACCGCACCGTGCCGTCCACGCCGTGCAAATCGAGATTGCACGCCGGCTGTACATGGACGAGCAATCCCTTGCCATGGATGGGCAAGGATTCCCTGCCGTGCGAGACTTCGGTCGTACCCTGGTCGCGCGGCTCACCTCAGCCGAGCTGCTCGGTCAGCTCCGCAGCAGCCCTCCCTTCGACGCCCGTGAGATCTGATCCAGCTCCATCAATGGAAAAGCCTTTCGGAGAGGCGAGCCGCGACCGCCCGCCAGCGAGCCGTCGCGCGATCGCTGAACGGGAAAAGGCCGCACCAGCCCAGCCGGAGGGCGCCACAACCGGCGACAGCCCGGCCGACCGCGCCCAGGAAGGACCGGCTGCGGCGTCGATCAGCGCCGCTCCGGTCGATCGGCGCCTCGAGTCGAACCCGGCCATCCCGATCGAGGTGGCGCCCCCGAGCACGCGCGAGCACGTCACCAAGCCGCTCCTCGCGTCCGAAGCGCTCATGGAGGACCTGGCGCCGATGCGTCCAGCGCAGGACGCGGCGCGGATCTGGTGTGCTGCGGTGGGCGCCGGATTCCTTCTGCTCGGCGGCCTGTCGATCGCTGGGCTCCGCCCGGACGGCGTTGTCGCGGGGCCGCCAGCGTTCGTCCTGGGCATCGTCGCGCTGTTCACCGCGCTCACGTCGGTGAGCTACCGGCAGCGCGCCGTCGCCATGGTGGTGCTCGGGGCGATCGCGACCGTCCTCGGCCTCCAGAGCTCGGGGACGGCGGTCGGCTGGGGAACCGCCCGAGCCGTCGCGGCGATAGCGCTCCCGGCTGCGCTCGTCTTCCGGTCTCGCTACAGGGCGTACAGCGGCGCACGGTGGCTGCTCGTCGCCGCCTTCCTCGTCACGCTCCCATCCTTCGGGCATGCGATCGGACAGCTGGCTCTGCACGATCCGCACCTGGGCCATCTCGGCGCCTTGCTGGTGATCCTGGCGGTCCTGTCCAGCCTTACCGGGTTCATGGGTGCGGAGACGACGGGCGCCGGGTCGTTCCTTGCCGTCGCTGTGGTGCTCGCCTTCACGGCCGACCTGGTCGTCGGCAGGCTCGCGCATCTCGACACCTTCTCGCCCCGGGACATCGTCATCGTGCTCTCCGCGAGCCTTGCGTTCGCGGCGACGTCCGCCATCACGAGCCTCGGCCTGTTCCAGATCCTGGCCTGGCGCCTGGCTGCCGACGCCCGGCGCATCGATCTGCACTCACGCCGCCCCGAGAACGAGAAGGACGGGCGGGATCGGCGTCCGCCCTCGGGCGGCGAGTGGCTGACCTAGGCCGCGCGTCAGCTGGCGCGTAGGGCGTCGGGGACACCGAGGGGAGAGGCTCGTCCGGGCCGGGTTGCGACCCGCTCTTCCCCATCCCCTTCTGCGTCCGGCCGGCGTCAGCGCGGCGATCGACCGATCGACCTCTCCGGCAGAGATTTCCAGCCCACAGCGGCAATGATCCCCCGGACGACGCTTGACATGTCCCCCGGCTTCCTTCACTTTCCCGCGCTCCCGAGCCCCCCTGCTCCCCCGCGCAGGGCGTGCGCCCGGCCAGCTAGTTCGATTTACGGTCGGGGCACCGATGCAGGGCCCCTTCCAACCGAGGACGTCATGGCGAAGAGCGACATCACTGGGAAGCGGAAGCTTCTGGCGCAGAATGTCTCCCACTCCAACATCAAGACGAAGCGCTGGCAGCTCGTGAACATTCAGACCCGGCGCGTCTGGGTCCCCGAGCTCAACCGCTTCGTGAAGCTCAACCTCACGACGCGCGACATCCGCACGATCGACAAGATCGGCGTTGTCGCCTACGCGAAGCGCTACGGCGTCGCGCTCTAGGCCCAGCGCCAGCGCGCCGGCCCGCCTGAATGTCGGCCGCCGCTTCGCGGCTGGATGCGCCGCGCTCTGTTCTCCCCCTCTCGGGGCTCGCCTCCATCCATCTTCAGCTTTGGAAGTGCCGCGTGCGTGACGGCACGCGGCGCATGCAGCCGGCGCGAGCTGGCAGGCGTCGGCCGCAGCGCACGTTGCGCAGCGGCGCAGCGGCTCACTGCACCTCGCTGCAGCCTCAGCGCTCCTCCACGGCGCCCTCGATGGCCCGCGCCGCGTCGGCTAGGGAGCCGCATGGCCGGCCGATCTCCGCTTCGGCCGACCGACGCCCGCTGCGCCTCACCCCTCTGCCGGCTGCGTCCCTGCCCCCGCCATGAAGCCGGCTGCGAGGTTGGCCGTGCGCGCGTCGCGCTCGTCGCGCAGGACGGCGATGGCGGCGCTGGCGCCCTGCTGCGTGCGGACATCATGAAGGGCAGCTTCGAGCGCGGTGCCGCCGAGGAGCGCGGTGAGGACCCTCACCTCGATCGTGGGCTTGCCTGCGAGCGCGATCGCAGCCGCGAAGGCGCCGCGCTGGAGGATCCCGATAGGCGCGGCCGCGGGCAGGGGCGTGCCAGGGGCGAGGCGCGTGATCCCGCGGCGCACCGGGACGGCGTCGCGGCCGAGCACGATCTCGAGCTCGGGGACGGTGATGCCATCATCGGTGCGCGTGTAGGCGAGCGCTGCGACCGTGCCCCAGCCGTCGCAGGCGACGATGGCGTCCGTGGGTCGCGCCACGTCCCCTACCGGCCAGGGTGCCTGGAGCGCGGTCGCCCCCTCCGCGATCGTGGTCGACGCGGCTTCCACCTCGGCGGGCACCGCTTCAGCGAGGTCTTCGGCGGTCAGCGTCCCCCCCGCGACCGCCCCGCCGGCGGCCAGCAGCGCCCGCTCCACATCGCGCGCCCGGAGCGCCACCGCGCCGAGCGAGCCGACCTCGCGGAGCAGCGCGGCGCGCCCGGTCGCGCCCGCGCGCTCCGCCGCGACCACACCGGAGCGAACCAGCTCACGGAGCCGCGCGCGTCCGAGGTAGCCGTGCAGCAGGACCAGCATGCCGAGCGAGCGCGGAACAGCGACGTGCGCGGCCTCCGGGACGCTCTGCCCATCGACGAACCCGCGCGGGCGCGGCGCGCCGCGCCCAGGCTGGATCGCCCGTCCATCGAACGCCCTCGCGCCGACGCCGACGCCGGCCGCCAGCGCGACGGCGGGCGCGAGCAGCACGTCGGGCTGCGCGCCAGCTGCAGCGAAGAAGCCGGCGACGATCGCGTCGATCGCGCTGCCGGAGGACTCGAGCGCGGCCCGGGCGGCCGAAGCCGCAAAGGAGTCGCTCGCGGTGGCTGCCGCGCCGCGGATCACTGCTCCTCGTCCTCGGCGACGAGGGTGCTGGGCATGGGCATGGTCGGCCTTACCACAGCCGACGCTGTCGAGCGATCCGGCGTGCGCGCGAGCGCGGCCGCGAGCAGCGACTTGATCTGCGGCGCGCGGTCGCCCTCGACAACCAGGAACACCTCACGCCTTCCGCGCAGGCGCTCGGCGACCCGCTCGAGCGCGGCCGCTCCCATCGACGAGGACCGCCCGAGCGCGCGCAGCCGTGTATAGACGATCGGCCCGGGCGGCGGCGCGTCGCGCGCCACGTCGAGCACCGGGATGACCTTGGCGGCGCGCGCGGTCGCAACGATGTCGTCGCGCTCCCAGATCCCGGAGGGCTCCCAGCAGCGCACGACCCCTTCGGCGGGCAGGCGCTCGAAGAGCGCCGCGAGCTTCTTGCGGTTGCTCGCCGTCGGCCGGAGCGACGCCGGCGTCTGGAGCAGGACGCACCGCGCCTCCAGCACGGCCGCCACCTCGAGCGAGGCCGAGAGCGCCTCGTCGAGGTCGCGCCCGCCGGCGAGCTCGCCGACCACGCGCGGCAGCACCACGCTGAAGACGAAGCCCGGCGGCACCGCTTTGCGCCACTTGCGCAGCGTCGTCGCGCGAGGCAGCGACGTATCGAGCGGGCGGAGCTCGACCAGATCGAAGCGATCTTTGTACTTCTGAATATCGCCCTTGAGCGAGGGCAGTCCGACGAGGAGGCGGGCCATCAGCGCGGACTCTTAACCCACCTTGCGCGCCGATGCAGCGCGTGCCCGACGGCGGCGCGATTTCTCATTTGGGGAGTAAAATCCTTGATTTATTCGAAGTGGAACCACTGCGTCGGGTTGTCCCGGAGGAAACGCTCCATCTCCGCCGTGATCTGCCGCGCTGCCACGTCGAGCTCGGACGATCCTGGCTTGCGGGGGAGCGAGATGGGCGGCGCGATGCAGATCTCGTACTCCATGAAGCCGGTCCGCCGCGTGAACACGGGGACGATCGGCGCGCCGCTGACCGCCGCGAGCTGAAGCGGGCCCTCCGGGACGCGCCAGGGTCGCCCGAAGAGCTCGACGTCGCGCCCGCGCATCCCGGACGGAAGTCGATCGATCTGGATGGCCACGACGCCCTGCCGCCTGAGGTGCGCGAGCAGCGGGAGCACCGCGAGCGGATCGTCGGCCACGTGCTGCATCCGTACGCCGACCCGATCTCGCGTGCCGTCCTGGATGGCCTGCGCTCGCTGGTCGCGCTCGCGCTGCATCACGATGAGCACGTCGGCAGCGTGCACCGATCGCAGCAGCGGCGCGGCGGCCTGCCAGCCGCCGGTATGCGCCGTGACGACGATCACGCCGAGGCCCCGCTGGAACGCGTTCGTGAAGTGCTCGTCGTTCACGCACAGGCCGGTGAGCCGATCGGGCCGGCTGCTGCCCGCGATGAACGCGTCCGTGAGACAGCTGGCGAAGTTGATGAACACCCGGGCGACGTCGCGGTACTCGTCGAGCGTCCCCCGCTCGCCCAGCGCCAGCCGGAGGTTCCTGCGCACGGCCCGCCGCTGCTCCGGCAACACCGCGCCGACGACGAGCCCGAACAACGCAGGGCTGTGCCGGACGAGGAGGTCCGGGCCGTAGGTCACCCCAGCGTCGACTGCCCGCCGCCAGAGGACGGAATCGTGCCGGCGTAGATCGTCGAGGAGCGCTCGGAGCCTGGAGGGGAGATCCACGTTGGTGCTCGTGCGCGCGGCGCTTTGCCGGCGCACACCGTAGCGGATCATCGGGCCCCCGCGAAGAGCGCCCGAGCACCGCCGCGCTCCCGCGCCGAGTTCGATCGCGGCGGGCAGCGCGCCTCAACCTGCACCGGGATCCTCGTTCGACCCGTCAGGTCTCGGCGCGCCCGGGCCCGCCGGCTCGCCGCCCCCTGCGTGGCTCACCCCCCACGCGGCGACCTCGCGCACCGATGCGTCGTCATGAGCGAGCGCTGCGACGAGCGCGCGCTTCGCGCTCGCTGCCGCCGCGCCCTCTGCGCCGCTCGCCAGCCGGTTCGCAGCGACGATCGTCGCGTTTCGGGCGAGCCCGCCGCGTCGCGCGCGCCGGACCGGCGTCCCGACGGTCAGCGCGTCGAACGCTTGCTCGTCGAGCGCCACGAGGTCGTCGACGTCCCGCGCTTCCCATCGGGCCAGAGGATGGAACGGCGCGGTGCGCTCGAGGGGCGGGGGCGCGGTCCTGTTGAAGGGACATACCTCCTGGCAGACGTCGCAGCCGAAGAGGTGCTCACCCATGCCGGACCGCAGCGCCTCGGCCGGCGCGTTCCTCTGTTCGATCGTCAGGTACGCAATGCAGCGCCGCGGATCGAGCACGAAGGGCGCGTCGAACGCCTGCGTCGGGCACGCGTCGAGGCAGCGCGTGCACGATCCGCAGCGCTCCGCGATGGGCACGTCGGGGACGAGATCCAGCGTGGTGACCACCTCGCCGAGCAGCTGGTAGCTCCCCTGCCCCGGCGTGATGATCAGCCCGTTTTTGCCGACGAAACCGATGCCAGAGCGCGCCGCCCAGACGCGCTCCATCACCGGCTCGACATCGCAGAGCGGCCGCGCGAGCACGGATGGCGCGAGCGAGCGGATGAACGCCGCGAGCCGCCGGAGCCGCCGCTTCAGGTGGTTGTGATAGTCCTGCCCGCGCGCGTACCGCGCGACGCTCTGCGCGAGCGTCGGGTCGCGCCGCTCGCTCTCCTTGGGCCGCGCATACCTGCGGCCGACGCACACGACCGAGCGTGCTCCTTCGAGGATCGCGCTGGTGTCCAGCCGGCGCCGCTGCTCCGCGTATTCCGCGAGGTACCCCATCTCCCCGTGCATGCCGCGCGCGACGAACTCCACGTACCGTGCGTGCTCGACCCCGAGGGGCTCGTCGGCGCGCGCGACGCCCACGACGTCGAAGCCGAGCGCGAACGCCTGCTCGCGCACCAGCCGGTCGGGCATCAGTCGCGCCGCGCTCGCCTCCCCGGCGGGACGATCGGCCTCGCGCTCGCTCATCGCAGGAGGATGGACCGGAACGGCGCGCGGCGGTGCTGGCGCCACGCTCGACGACCGCGCGCCGCGCGAGATCACCCGGCGTTCCGGTCGCCGAGCAGCCGATCGAGCGTGATCGCGCACGCCGCGCGCACGCTCAGGTGGTTGTAGCCGGTGCTCGCCTCCGCCCTGATCGGCTCGATCCGGACGTCGGCATCGGCGATGACCTCTGGCGCGAGGCCCCAGCCTGTGCCGAACAGGATCACCACCGGATCGCTCGCTTGCGCGAGGCGCGCGCGGGTCGCTGCGTAGCTCGTCACCGGGAGCCCTCGCGAGGCCGCCGCGGTCGTCCAGACCTCGACACCGCGCCGACCTGCGCCGCTCAGCGCGGAGTACACGTCGTCCAGGCTGGGGACCACGCTCAGCACATCGAGCGCGACCGCGCGATCCGGGATCCGGCGCTTGCCGGAGCCGATCACCCAGTGTTCCTTGATCCGCTCTGCCAACGCGCGCTGAGCGGCGACTGGATGAACGACGAAGAGCCGCTCGGCGCCGTATGTGCGCGCGCTCCGCGCCATGTCGTGCAGATCGAGGTTCGTGATCGCCGTGGTCACCGTCTCCCCGGACCGGTCGAGCACGGGGTAGTGAACGAGCGCGAGCGCGAGCCTCATCGCCGCGCCTCGCCGCTCTCGTCCTGGGGCGGCTCTCCCCCATGCGCCTTGCGCCAGAGGTCGGGCCTGCGCTGGGCCGTGCGCAGCTCGGCCTCCGCTCGTCGCCAGCGCGCGATGGCCGCGTGGTTTCCTTGCTGCAGCACGTCGGGCACCTTGTGCCCACGGAACTCAACGGGACGGGTGTACTGCGGGTACTCCAGGAGCCCTGACAGCGCGGGGCTGTGCGACTCGTGCTCCGCCGACACAGCGTTCCCGAGCACCCCTGGGAGCAGGCGCACGCACGCATCGATCACCGCCATCGCCGCAACCTCGCCGCCGGTCATCACGAAGTCGCCGAGCGAGATCTCCTCGTCGACGAAAGCGCGCACCCGCTCGTCGAACCCCTCGTAGCGACCGCAAACGAGCGCAACGGCAGGGCGCGCCGCGAGCTCGATGGCCTTCTCCTGACGGAAAGGCTGCCCCTGCGGCGTGAGCAGCACCCGGTGCGCGCGCGGCAGAGGCCCCGAGGACGCCGTCGCGTCGGCCCCGGGAGGCGCGCTCGACGCATCGCCTCCGGCGGCGGCTTCGTCGAGCGCCTCCAGGCAGCGGACGATGCAGTCGACGCGCATCACCATGCCGGAGCCGCCGCCGTAAGGCGTGTCATCCACGCTCCGGTGTCGGCCGAGGCCAAACTCACGCGGGCTGCGCGTCCGCACGGCGAGCGCACCCGACGCGAGCGCGCGCCCGACCATGCCGATCGCCAGGAACCCCTCGAACAGCTCCGGAAACAGGGTGACTACGTCGATGCGCATCGCACTTGCCGAGGCGGGCTCCCTTGCGCGGAACGGCGGCTCAGACGAGGCCTTCCAGCGTCGCCAGCTGGACGACCTGCCGCTCCGCGTCCACGCTGCTGACGAAGCTCTCGGTCAGCGGGATCTCGATGGAATCTGCGCCCTGCCTCTCCACGACGAGCACATCGCAGGTCGGGTACGACTGGAGCGACCTCACGTGCCCGAGCAGATCGCCATCGGGCGTCATCACGCGCGCCCCCTCCACGTCGCAGGCGTAGAACTCGCCCTCAGAGAGCGGCGCGAACGCGTCCCGAGGGACGCACAACGTCGCTCCGCGCAGGGCCTCGGCCGCGTCCCGATCGTCGATCCCGGCGATCCGCACGAGCAACGCCTTGTCGACGGGCCGCGTCGCCACGATCTTCGCGTCCCGCGCAGAGCCGTCGGGAAGGCGCAGCCTGATCGGAGGGCGCGTGAGGAGCAGGTCGGACGCCTCGTTGTAGAGGCGCAACCGCAGCTCCCCCTGAACGCCGTGCGGACGGGCGACTTCCGCGACGGGAACGTAGCGTCGCTCCACGTCGGGCTCGTCTCAGTCGAGGATGTCGAGGTGCGCGCGGCGCCCCGACTTGCTCGCGGCGGCGCTCAGCAACGTCCTGATCGACTGCGCTGTGCGCCCGTCCTTGCCGATCACCTTGCCGATATCCTCGCGCGCGACCGTCAGCTCGATCCGGGGGAAGCGGTCTCCCGCGACCTCGCGCACGACGACCCGGTCCGGCTGATCGACGAGCGCGCGGGCAACGAGCGCGACGAGATCGACCAGCGGAGACGTCGACGAGGCCATGCTACTTCGCGGCGTCCGCGGGAGCGGCCGCCTGGGCCAGCCCAGGGTGCTTCAGGAGCAGCGCCACCGTGTGCGTCGGCTGGGCGCCGTTCGAGATCCAGTGCCTCACGCGGGGAACATCGAGGCGGATCTCGGTCCTGCGCGGGTCGTACGTGCCCAGCCGCTCGATGAACCTGCCGCCGCGCGGGCTGCGCTGGTCGGCGACGACGATACGGTAGAAGGGCGTCTTCTTGGTGCCCGCGCGGGCGAGGCGAATATGAACGGCCATCTGTAGAACCTCGATCGATATGGAAGAGCCCGTGCCCACGTTGTGCACGGCTTGCTCTGGAGGCGCCGGAGCGTAGCTCGTTCAGTGCTCCGCGCCAGAAGTGGGGGCGCAACCTAGGCGAAGATCCTGCCGAGGGTCAACCCCGCACGAGCAGGGCACGTCCGCGGAGGACGACTTTCGGGCCCCCGCTGCCTGCTCGAAGCCCCGCTCGCCCAGTCGCCAACCGTCCTCGCCGGACGAGCCCGGTGCGAGCGCGGAGCCGAGATCCGCGTGCACGCACGGTCGCGAACTTCGTGGAATTTGCGAGGAAAACGGGGAATGTCTCGAAGGTACGTCATCCAGGACACGCTGCTGGAGCAGCGCTTCCAGGGGGTTCACGCGGGAGCGCGTGCTACACGTGGCGTCAGCCCAGATCGAGGATGATGACGCCCCGGTTGGGATCGTCCTCTTCCGAGTCCGGAAGACGACGAGGTGCGGGGTAGCGTTCGATCGGCAGCTCGAGGCGCGGTCGAATTTCTTCTCTTCTGGACCGATCCTTCTCTTCTTCGCGCTGCCGTATTTGCTCGATGATGAACGGAGGAAGCATCGACTAACCCCTCCACCTCGTAGAGTGCTCGGCTGAATTGGTGGAACGAGGTCTGCGAGAAAGCACCCCGCTCTTAGAAGCGAATCTAGCAATGTGGGATGGCGGGTCAAGGTTATCGGTCGGGCCGACAGTGGTATGTTCGCAGCGCTCATGACGCGGCACGGCGCGTGGTTTGTGCACGCATGCTCCTCAGGCTCAAGGTCCGGTCCCGGGTCGGGTTCTGGTTCCAGTTCCGGTTCCGGCTCCGCTTCCGAACTTGTTCGGGAAGATCGGCGTCGGCCGGTGCGCTCGCAGGGCACGTCCTGCTCCTTCCTGGCGGCGCTGGTCGCACTGATGGCGCTGCTCGCGCCCGCCCGAGCAGCGGGCGCCGCCTTCGACGTGAACGACCCGAGCTGGGAGGGTT
Source organism: Sorangium sp. So ce1504 (assembly GCF_051521635.1). Taxonomy (NCBI): domain Bacteria; kingdom Pseudomonadati; phylum Myxococcota; order Polyangiales; family Polyangiaceae; genus Sorangium; species Sorangium sp. So ce1504. The sequence goes on from NZ_CP150365.1 coordinate 6,528,499, forward strand.
GCTCGGAGCTCCTCGAGATCGCGCGCGCGGAGCTGGGGGCCGCGAGGGTCCACCCCGTCGCTGTGCTCGACTGGAGCCAGGTCGGCCCAGAGGACGGCATCCTGGTCCTCCACCCGCTGCAAACGCTCGACGCTGACGAGACGACCTCCTTCATGAAGGCCGGCGGACGGCTCGCCATCATCGACGACTTCGGCCGCGGCGACGACACGCTCCGGCGATTCCAGATCGAGCGCATCCCGACGCCAGCCCGGCCGCTCGCCGCGCTCCGGAACCGGCCCTCCCTCGCGATCGCGGAGCCCGTCGCCGACACCGTCGGGGGCCACTCCGTCGGCCGGCACCCCGTCGTCAGCCACGTGGAGCGGCTCGTCACGAACCACGCGACCGGCCTCCGGCATCCGAACCTCTCGCCCGTGCTGCGGATCCGCGCCGTCAGCGAGCCGGACGTGATCCTCGCCGTCGCCGGGCAGGTCGGCAAGGGCCGGCTCTTCGCGATGGGCGACCCGTCCGCGCTGATGAACATGATGCTCAGGTACCCGGGCAACCGCGCCTTCGCCTCGGGCCTGACGCGCTACCTGGTCGACGAGGATGGGGCTCAGCCGCGCCGAGGGCGGCTCCACATCGTCGCGAACCGGTTCGACGAAGAGAGCTCGTTCGGCGGCGAGACGTCGCTCCGCAAGGACTTCGACGCGCAGGTCAAGGCGCTCGCGAGCGCCGTCGAGGACGCCCGCCGCGACGGGCTTCCGGGCGGCGCCCTCCTCGCGCTCGCGGCGCTCGCCGGCCTCGGCCTCGCCATCTGGACCGCGCGCGCCTCCGCACGGCCCTACCGGAGCCCGCTCCCCCGGTACGCCCGTCCGACGCCGCTCGTCGCTCAGGGAGGCGCAGCTGGGCGCTTGGCCGTCCTCGCCGCCCCCTCTTCCCCGCGGGGCCTCGCGTTCCTCGAGCTGAAGAGCGCCCTGTTCGAGGCGCTGTCCTTGCGGTTCGGCCTGGAGGCGAATCCGGCGCAGGAGACGGTCGCGCGGCTCGTCGCGCGAGAGGGATCTCTTGACGAGCGAGCCCTCTCGGCCTTCAAGGATGTTCTGGGCACCATGTACCGAGTCGAAGCGTCCGTCGTCGCCGGCAAACCGGCGAACGTGTCCAGGCCCGCGCTCGTGCACGCCGCCGACGTCGTGCGGCATGTCCTCGCGACTTGCGGCGCCGACGGCCGGAAGCCGCCGCGCGGACGTCACCCCAGCGCGCCCCCCGACCCTGCGACGGCGTCGCCGTCGCCAACAGACGCGAAGCTCGCACCACCCCACCCAGACAAAGGCGCTCGATGAACCAGGTTCAGGCCGTCGCCGTCGACGAAATCTCCGCGGCAAAGGAGCGGATCGAGGCGGTCCGGCGAGAGATCACGCGCGTTTACATCGGTTCGTCGCGCGCGATCGATCTGATGCTCACCGCCCTGCTCGCGCAGGGGCACGTGCTGCTGGAGGGCGTCCCCGGCGTCGCGAAGACCACGCTGGTCAAGGCGTTCGCGGCCACGCTGGGCGCGTCGGTCCGGCGGATCCAGTTCACGCCCGACCTCCTGCCCGCCGACATCACGGGGACCTATGTCCTGTCGCCCAAGGAGGGGACCTTCACGCTGCGCCCCGGTCCGATCTTCGCGAACCTCGTGCTCGCCGACGAGATCAACCGCGCCCCGGCGAAGACCCAGTCGGCCCTCCTGGAGGCCATGCAGGAGCGACAGGTGACGATCGAGGGCGATCGCTTCGAGCTGCCGTCGCCCTTCATGGTGCTCGCGACTCAGAACCCGATCGATCTCGAGGGGACCTACCCGCTGCCCGAGGCGCAGATCGACAGGTTCCTCATCCGCGTGAGCCTCGGCTACCCGCAGCACAAGGACGAGGTGGCGATGCTCCGCGCGCACAACGTCGAGGCGCCGCGGGCGCGGGCGACGCTCTCCGTCCAGGACCTCCTCATGCTGCAGGGCGTCGCGCGAAGGATCCACGTCGAGGACGATCTGTACGAGTACGCGGTGAACCTCACGGCGTTCACGCGCACGCACCCTCGCGTGCTGCTCGGCGCATCGCCGCGGGCCACGCTCGCGCTGGTCCAGGCGGCCAAGGCGGCGGCGGTGATCGGCGGGCGCCCGTTCGTCACGCCGGACGACGTGCGCGGCATGGCACAAGCGACGCTGGCCCATCGCCTGGTGCTGGTACCCGAGGCCGACGTGGATCCCAAGGCGCGCGACACGATCGTCGACGAGGCGGTTCAGCGCGTGGGGTACCGGCGCGCGGCGCGGCCGGCGTAGATCCGCATGCAGCTCTACCCCACGCGCACCGCCGCCCACCTGGCCATCGCCGGCGTCGCGGTCATGGGCGCCGGGCTCATCGCGCGCGAACCGGCGATCGTCGGCTGGGGCGGGGCGATCCTGGTCGCGATCGCGCTCGCCCGCGGCGTGACGCTGGTGTCGGTGGCGCGCATCCGCGCGGCTGGGTTCGAGATGCTCTGGGGCGGCTCGCGGCGGATCCTCCGTTCCGCGCGCGGAGGCACAGTCGAGATCGAGGCCGAGGTTCGGAACCGCGACACGCTCGCGGCTCGCTACGTCAAGCTGCGCACCATCGCCTCGTCGCAGCTCGACGTGCGCATCGAGCCGAACCGCGGCGAAGTCTCCGCCTCGGGTCGGCTCAAGGTGAAGGTCATCGTACGAACGCCGCGCGTCGGCCAGCACGGGCTCCACGGGCTAGCGCTCGAGGTCCACGGCGCCCCGGGCCTCTTCGAGGTGCCCCTGACCTTCGCGAACCCGTATGGCATCGAGGTGCTCCCGCGGCCCTTCATGCCGTACCTGACGCAGCCGCGCGGAGGACGCAGTCACCTCCTCGCAGCCTCTGGCAAGCCCGGGCGCGTACGCGGCGAAGGAGACGACCTGCGCGAGCTGCGAGAGCACCAGCCGGGGGACCCGTTCCGGAAGATCGCGTGGAAGGCCAGCGCGCGCCGGGGCACACTGCTCGTGCGGGAGTTCGAGCGCGAGGAGCGGGATGTGGTCTGGGTCCTCGTCGATGCGGCCGTGGAGCTCTGGGCGGGTCCGCTCGGCCGCGCTCCGCTCGATCTCATGATCGACGAGGCCGCGGCCATCGCGACGAGGCACCTCGGGCGCGGCGATCGCGTCGGGCTCATCGTCCTGGCCCCCGGCCCGCGCGTGACGATCGCGCCCGATCACGGCCCAGGGCATGGTCAGAAGATCGCGCAAGCGCTCACCGTCGGGTGCGGCACGTACGACGCGGATCGGAGCGAGCTCGACGAGTCGGACGTCGCGGCGCGCGTCATCGAGCACCTCAGGCCGCTCGACGCGCGCGGGCTCGACGATCTGCGCCGCGGCGACCTCGACCGGCTGGCGGCCCGCGCGGAGTCGATGCGCGCGCGTGCGCCGTTCTCGGCGCCGGCGCCGCTCGGGCGCTCGCAGCGCGAACGGACGCTGCGCCGCTACCTCGCGAGCTACGGCATCGAGTCGCCCGCGCGCGCCGAGCCGGATCGGCGCGATCCCGCCGTGGCGGTCGCCGAATCGCTCACGCACATCGCGCGCGTCAAGCCGCGCGCGAGCATGGTCTATGTCCTCGCGTCGCCTCCGGCCGACGCACAGCTGGGCCAGCTCTCGGAGGCCGTGCGTCGGCTCTCGCGGAAGGCTGTTCACGTGGTGTGGACGCTCCCGGATCTCGAGCCAGGGCTCGGGCCTCCCTGGGAGGCGCCGCGACCGCAGGAGAGCGACGGCGACGAGGGGCAGAGCGGCCCCACGCCGTCCAACAAGGCGTTCCAGGAGCTCGCGCCGATCGCGGCCGAGGCGGTGCTCATCCGCGCGCGGGTGGCTCAGACCCGCCGCGAAGCCGTGCTCCGCAAGGTCGGCGTGCGCGTGGTGCGGCTGCGCGCGACGGCCGCGCCGAACAGAGCCGCAGACGTAGCCCACGACGGGGCGCACCCACCGCAGATCTAAGGACGGGCGATGGCCATCGCAGAGCTCTTGCGCACACGCGGTCTCTCCCCGAAGAAGGGGTTCGGGCAGAACTTCCTCGTCGACGTCGATGCGGCGCGCCGGATCGCCGAGGCGGCCACGACGACGGAGGGCGGCGCGGTGATCGAGATCGGAGCAGGGCTCGGCGCGCTCACGCGGCCGCTCCTCGATCGCGCCACGCACGTCGTCGCCATCGAGCGCGATCGCGACCTCGTCCCGATCTTGCGCGAGCAGCTCGCTGGACCGCTCGAGGAAGGCCGCTTGACGCTGCTCGAGGCCGACGCAGCGCAGGTCGACTGGGTCGGCGCGCTCTCCGGTCACGCGCGGCCGCACGCGGTGGCGGGCAACCTCCCGTACCACATCACGGGCCGGCTCCTCGAGCAGGCGACCACCGTCGCGCATCAGATCGATCGCGCGGTTTTCATGGTGCAGCTCGAGGTCGCGGATCGTCTGGTCGCCGCCCCGGGCAGCGCCGACTACGGCGCGCTCTCGGTCTTCGTGCAGGCCGCGTTCGACGTGCGCCGCCTCCTGATCGCGCGCGCCGGCGCGTTCTACCCGAGGCCCGAGGTCGACTCGGCGGTCGTCGTGCTGACGCCGTGGCGCCCGCGGCGCGCCGAGGAGACGGACGCCTTCCGCGCGGCCGTGCGCGCCGCGTTCTCGGCGCGCCGCAAGACGCTCCGGAACGCCTGGAAGAACCTTTATGGCTGGTCCTCCCAGGAGCTCGAGCGGCACGCGAAGGACGCCGGCATCTCGCTCGACGCTCGCGGCGAGACGCTCAGCGTGGAGGCGTTTGCGCGGATCGCCGCCCCCAGAGGACGCTGAGCGCCCGCCGCGCGCCGGCGCCCCCTCGCCGGAGCCGGAGAATGATGCGAGATGGACGTCGCCCCCGGACGTCCCGCGTGGAGCCCAGCCCCCGGAAAACACGCCCACGACCGCGCGTCCGCAGCGACGCGGCCGTCAAAAATCCCGCAGAATTTCTGGCAGACGGCACTAGTCGGACGCGCAGGTCCGTGCTAGTGGGCCCCGCGACTCGTCAAAGCACGTACGAGGAGGACTCCCGCTCCATGGTTGTTGGAAAGATCACCCAGGTCATCGGACCGGTCGTCGATGTCGATTTCCCGGCTGGCCAGCTGCCCAAGATTCTGAACGCGCTCAAGCTGAGCAACCCGAGCATCTCGGCTGAGCCAGACAACCTCGTGCTCGAGGTCGCCCAGCACCTCGGCGAGTCGTCGGTGCGCACGATCGCGATGGATTCCACCGACGGCCTCGTGCGCGGGATGGAAGTCCGCGACACGGGCAAGCCCATCATGGTGCCGGTCGGCAACGAGTGCCTCGGCCGGATCCTGAACGTCGTCGGTGTGCCGATCGATGAAGCCGGGCCCGTGCACGCCAAGAAGATGGCGCCGATCCACCGGGAGCCGCCCCCGTTCATCGAGCAGTCGACCAAGGTCGAGGTCTTCGAGACGGGCATCAAGGTCATCGACCTGATCGCCCCCTACCGCAAGGGCGGCAAGATCGGCCTCTTCGGCGGCGCCGGCGTCGGCAAGACGGTGCTCATCCTGGAGCTCATCAACAACGTCGCGAAGGCGCACGGCGGCGTGTCCGTCTTCGCGGGCGTCGGCGAGCGGACGCGCGAGGGCAACGACCTCTTCCTCGAGATGAGCGAGTCGAAGCTCGCGGACGGCAGCCCCGTCATCTCGAAGGCCGCGCTGATCTACGGCCAGATGAACGAGCCCCCGGGCGCTCGCTCCCGCGTCGCGCTCTCGGCGCTCGCCGTGGCCGAGCACTTCCGCGACGAGGAGGGGCAGGACGTCCTCCTGTTCGTGGACAACATCTTCCGGTTCACCCAGGCCGGCTCCGAGGTGAGCGCGCTCCTCGGACGCATCCCGAGCGCCGTCGGTTACCAGCCGACCCTCTCGACGGAGATGGGCGCCTTCCAGGAGCGCATCACCTCGACGACCAAGGGCTCCGTCACCAGCGTCCAGGCGATCTACGTCCCCGCGGACGACCTGACCGACCCCGCGCCGGCCACGGCCTTCGCCCACCTCGATGCGACCACCGTGCTGTCGCGCGCGATCTCGGAGCTCGGCATCTACCCGGCCGTCGATCCGCTCGACTCGAACTCGACGATGCTCGATCCCCAGATCGTCGGTGAGAAGCACTACTCCGTCGCGCGGCGCGTTCAGCAGACGCTGCAGCGCTACAAGGACCTCCAGGACATCATCGCCATCCTCGGCATGGACGAGCTCAGCGAGGACGACAAGCTCGTCGTGGCGCGCGCCCGCAAGATCCAGAAGTTCCTGTCGCAGCCGTTCTTCGTGGCTGCCCAGTTCACCGGGCTCGAGGGCAAGCTCGTGCCGCTCAAGGACACGATCGCGGGCTTCGAGGAGATCCTCGACGGCAAGCTCGACCATGTCGCGGAGCAGGACTTCTACCTGGTGGGCGGCATCGAGGACGTGAAGGCCAAGGCGTCGCAGAGGGCGTCCTGACGCAGCCATGGCCGACACAATCCTCCTCGAGATCGTGACGCCGACCGGTCTCGCGCTGCGCGAGCAGGTCACGGACGTGACCGCGCCGAGCGTCGCCGGCGAGTTCGGTGTGCTCCCGGGTCACCTCCCGCTGCTCGCCGCGCTCCGGACCGGCCTCGTGACCTACCATCAGAACGGCCAGGAGCACCGCCTGGCCGTCCATCATGGCTTCGTCGAGGTCGCCGGTGACACCGCGCTGCTCCTCACCGAGCGCTTCGCGGTGAAGGACGACGTCGACGTCGTGAGGGTACGCCGCCGGCTCAAGGAGGTCGACACCGAGCTCGACCACTGGCAAGGCGACCTGACTGATCCGCGCCGTCGAGCGCTCATCGAAGAGGAGCAGTGGCTCGCCACCGAGCTCGAGCTCATCGGCGATCCGCCCCCTCCGATGGTCCGCGAAGACACGCGCTTCCTGGCCGAGCACGCCGAGGCGCCGCCGGTCGACGAGATGGTCGAGGCTTCCCAGCCCGACGAGAGCCTGACGGACCACAAGAAGCCCGGCTCTCCGTTCCCCGATCCGAAGTGACGTCTCTGGCGGCTACCGCCTTGCACGTGCGGCCGCCGCACAGGACACTTGTCTCCACACAGGCCGCGAGGGACTGGGAAGTCTCCCGCTTCGCGAGCCGCCCGTACCGCCGAGGCGCTGGCGCGGACGCCGCCACGCCGTCTGAGTCCACCCGTGATGATCTGCGGGCCCCGCACGCACGGAGCCCCCAAGGCAGCCCATGATCTCTCCGGAGACGATCGCGCTCGTGAAAGAGCGCACGGATCTCGTAGCGCTCATCGGCGAAAGCGTGCGCCTCACCCGCCGAGGGCACTCCTTCACCGGGCTCTGCCCCTTTCACAAGGAGAAGACGCCCAGCTTCCACGTGAGCCCGAACCGCGGGTTCTACCACTGCTTCGGCTGCAAGGAGACCGGCAGCGCCATCGACTTCGTGATGAAGCTCGAAGGCCGGACGTTCGCCGAGGCGGTCCGCGCGCTCGCCGAACGCGCCGGCATCGAGGTGGCGGAGTCGCTGACCGAGGTCGAGCGGCGCGAGGCGCAGGCGGCGCGCAGGTCGAAGGACGACCTCTATGCTGTCAACCACCTCGCCGCGACGTTCTTCGAGCACAGCCTCCGCGGGGGGCCGGGCAGCGCTCCTCACCCGCTCGCGCGCCACGCTCACGAGGAGCTCGAGCGGCGCGGCCTGCCCCTCCGCGACGGCGATGGAGCCGCCGATCCGATCGCCGACGCCCTCCAGGCGTTCCGGATCGGCTACGCCCCGTTCGGCTGGGACGGGCTCTCCACGTACCTGCGACAGCAGGGCGTCTCCCCGGTCCTCGCGGAGCGCGTCGGGCTCCTCGTACCGCGCTCGTCGGGGAGCGGACACTACGACCGCTTCCGGCACCGGCTCATGTTCGCCGTCACCGACGTGATGGGCCGGGTGATCGCGTTCAGCGGACGCGCGTTGCCCGATCCCAGCCCTTCCGAGCTTTCGTCGCTCGGCCTCACTGGCCCTGCGCCGCAGGCCGACGGCGCGCCGGCGAAGTACATCAACAGCCCCGAGTCGCCGATCTACACGAAGGGCGAGCACCTCTTCGGGCTGCACCAGGCGCGCCAGGCGATCCGTCAGCGCGGCGAGGCGATCCTCGTGGAAGGCAACTTCGACGTCGTCGCGCTCCACGCGCGCGGCATCGGCCAGGCGATCGCTCCGCTCGGTACCGCCTTCACGCCCGGACAGGCGAAGCTCATCAAGCGCTTCGCGCCCGCGGTCATCCTGCTGTTCGACGGCGACGCGGCCGGCAAGAAGGCCACGCGCGCGGCGCGCGCCCCGTGCCGTGAGGCGGGGCTCAGCGCGCGCGTCGCCGTGCTGCCTTCCGGCGTCGATCCGGACGACCTCGCGCGCAAGCACGGCCCCGAGGCGATCGCGCGCATCGTCAAGGCGGCGCGCGGCCTGCTCGAGCACCTGATCGACGAGGCGCTCGACGGCGACAGCTTCGGAGGCTCGTCGCTGCCCGAGCAGCTCGCCCGCGTGCGCGCCGTGACGACGCTGCTCGCCGACGAAGACGACCCGAACCTCAGGATGATGGCGAAGCTCTACGCCGATCGCCTCTCCTCGAAGCTCGTGATCGGCGGCCGCTCACCGGACGACCTCCGGCAGCTGGAGCGCGTCGTCGAGGAGTCCCTCTCCCGCCCGCGGAGCCAGCCTAGCCGCGAGGTGATCCCCTCCGGACAGACGACCGAGACGTGGGAGCGCGCTCGCTCACGCACGCAAATCCAGGAGGTAAGCCTGGAGATCCTGGGCGCGATCCTCGATTTTCCCGAGCTGCTGGCCGACGACGATCTCCAGACGGCGCTGGAGTGCCTCGAAGGCGACGTCGCCCTGGCGATTGTTGCGGCGCGTCAAAATTTCACTTTTGAAATGGGTCTTGTCGCCAGCGAATTTCTTGCGCAAGTCCCGGCTCCGATCCATTCATTCGCGGCTGGACGGCTGGTCTCGCCTGTCTTCGAAGCGGCCTCAACGGCCAAGGCGACGCTCTTGGAGAATTCACAAAAGTTGAGCAGACAAGCCCTGGCGCGACAGAAAGCAGCCGTCGTGAGCCAGCTCCAGAAGAGCGCGGTCGACGCTGATGCTGAAAACGCTTTGCTGCGTGAGCTATTCCAGCGGAGAGCGGGGGGTCTCGGTCTTCCTTGATGCGTTCCGGGTCGCCTCGCCGTGGCGACCCGACGTGCGTGATCCCTAGAGTTTATCGGAGTCATTGGGTGTCTTGTCGGTCGCGGCGAGCTGATCGCCGTAAGTGGAGCATGAGGTAATGGCGAGCAAGGCCAAGCAATCTTCCGGTCGGGCAGGCGGGGTCGCGAGGGCTGCGGGGGGCGGCGCGCTGAACGGCGCGCGGCACGCATCGACACGCGGGCACGCCGAGGGGGGGGCACGCCCAAGCAACAAAGGAGACGCGGGCATCCGGGCCGAGCGGTCAGAGAAGGACCGGAAGACGCTCGAAAAGCTCGTCGAAACCGGCAAGAGCAAAGGCTTTCTCACCTATGACGAGGTGAACGACGCGCTCCCCGCGGACGTCGCGCCCGATCAGCTCGACGACGTTGTGGGCGCCCTCGGCGACGAGGACATCGAGATCGTCGACGGCGCGACCCAGGTGAAGATCGCGCCGAAGCGCATCGCGGACGAGGAGGCGGGCGAGAAGAAGCTCGTCGTCACGCCCGACCGCGAGGAAGAGGACGTCGACTACTACTCGAAGTCGAACGACCCCGTCCGGATGTACCTCCGGAAGATGGGCAGCGTCTCGCTGCTCACCCGTGAGGGCGAGGTCGAGATCGCGAAGCGGATCGAGATCGGCGAGCAGAAGGTCAACGCCGCCATCCTCGACTCCCCCATCGCCGTCCGCGAGATCATCGATCTCGGAGAGAAGCTCCGGAAGCACAAGATCCGGGTGAAGGAGCTCATCAAGGACGCCGAGAACGACGATCAGGAGTTCGACGAGGAGGAGGCCGACCGGCGCATCATCCGCCTCATCGACAAGGTGAAGCGCGTCGACAAGAAGAAGGCGGAGCTCCTGGAGGAGCGCAAAGAGGTGAAGACGGAGGTCCGCCGCAAGCAGATCGACGTCGAGGTGACGCAGGCGACAGCCGAGCTCGTGACGACGCTCGAGGAGATGCGCCTCAACAAGCGGACGATCGACAAGATCGTCCAGAAGCTGAAGAGCCTCATCTCGAAGGTCGAGAAGGCCGAGGCGGGCGCGACGGAGCTGGAGCGGCGCACAGGGCTCTCGAAGGGCGAGCTCAAGCGCGAGCTCATCAAGGTGAAGGGCAACCGCGCCCTCGAGGGGCGGCTCGCCAAGAAGCTCAACGTCAACCGCGAGGAGCTCAACGACTTCGAATCGACCATCAAGAACGCCCAGAAGGGCCTGAAGAAGGTCGAGGAAGAGCTCAACATCGACGTCGCTGCGATCCGCGATACCTACGAGAACATCCGCGAGGGGGAGCGGATGGCGGAGCGCGCCAAGGCGGAGCTGGTCGAGGCGAACCTCCGCCTCGTGGTCTCCATCGCGAAGAAGTACACGAACCGCGGCCTCCAGTTCCTGGACCTCATCCAGGAAGGGAACATCGGCCTCATGAAGGCCGTCGACAAGTTCGAGTACAAGCGAGGCTACAAGTTCTCGACGTACGCGACGTGGTGGATCCGGCAGGCGATCACCCGCGCGATCGCGGACCAGGCGCGGACGATCCGCATCCCGGTCCACATGATCGAGACGATCAACAAGCTGATCCGCACCTCGCGCTACCTCGTGCAGGAGTACGGCCGCGAGCCGACCCCCGAGGAGATCGCCGAGAAGATGGAGCTCCCGCTCGACAAGGTGCGCAAGGTCCTGAAGATCGCGAAGGAGCCGATCTCGCTCGAGACCCCCATCGGCGAGGAAGAGGACTCGCACCTTGGCGACTTCATCGAGGACAAGAGCGTGATCTCGCCCGCGGAGGCCGTGATCAACATGAACCTCGCGGAGCAGACCCGTAAGGTCCTGAAGACGCTGACGCCGCGCGAGGAGAAGGTGCTCCGGATGCGCTTCGGCATCGGCGAGAAGAGCGACCATACGCTCGAAGAGGTCGGTCAGGACTTCGAGGTCACGCGCGAGCGCATCCGGCAGATCGAGGCGAAGGCGCTCCGCAAGCTCCGGCACCCCAGCCGCTCGAAGCAGCTCAAGAGCTTCATCGACAGCTAGGCCGTGGGCTGGCCTGCTCGCCAACCGAAGGCAGCTCTCCCGCGCAGGCCGCGCTCATGGCCTCTCGCTGGCCAAGCACGCGCTCGCGTGGGCAGCCGTTCGCTTGGCGAGCAGCGCGCCGCAGTGGCCCTCCTCGTGCTCGCGAGCGCGGTCCTCGGCGGCTGCACCAAGACGATGTCCGAAGAAGACTGCCGCACGATCGGCGAGGGCATGCGCACCGCGTGGGCAGCAGAGGCAAAGCGGGTGGGGTCCACCTCTCCAGGGGGCCCGGGGAAAGCCTCCGTGGTGATCGACAGCGAGGGCGAGAGGCTCTCGTCGGAGTGGACATCCGACTGCAAGCGGGAGCTTGCCGGGAGCAAGGTGGACCCCGGCGAGCTCGGCTGCCTGACCCGCGCGAAGACGCTCGAAGAGCTCCGCCGGTGCGCCACGCCCTGAATACCTGGGAGCGCGGCCGGGGCGGGGGCGCCGCGCGACCCCTTCAATTGAGATAGCGCTTGTCCTTCGGGGGGTCCTTCTGGCCGCCGGGGATGACCCTCAGCGGGACGCCCCCGGAGCGGCCGCGCGCCGCAGGGACGCGGCGGAGCGCGGCGGACTGCGCCTGCAGCTGACGGAAGCGGATCCGCAGATAGAAGCGACGCAGCGGGGAGAAGTCGCCGAAGAGATACCCCGCGAGCATGCCCCCGAACGGCGTGATCAGCCCCTCGGGGGGCGCGCGCATGGCGATGACGTTGAGCACCGAGATCCCGAAGATGAAGACGAGCAGCATGGTGCCCGTCACGGGGAGGACGAAGAAGAGGCGGACCGTGGCATGTCGGTGCGCGAGCGCCCACGCGACGGCGACCGCCTCGATCATCCCGAGCCCGCCGTAGAAGACCGGCCGTGCCACCTTCGGGAGGAGCGCGCCCACCACCACCTGGAGCGCGAACGCGAAGGCGGCGGAGCCGAACAGGAACGCCAGCGTGCGTCTGGCTCCCCAGCGCTCTTCGAGCGAGGCACCGAGGAAATACAGGCCGAGCAGCGTCGTGACGAAGTGCCAGGGGTCGCTCGGGTTGTGGACGAGCGGCGCGGTGAGCAGCCGCCACACCTGACCGTGGAGCACCTTCTCGCTGATGCCGAGGAACGGCTCGAGCACGCCTTCGCCGGCGCCCCCCCAGTTCAGGCCCAGGGTGAACATCACCCAGATACAGCCGATCGCGATCATCATCCCCAGCAGGGCCTTGCCTGGCTTGGGGAACCCCATCGAGCTGTGCTCCGGGCGCATGGATCTCCACCTAACAGCGGCGCCCCCGACGAGCAACCGCTGCCCCCGGACTTCACGGCGATCCGCCCGGCGCCGACCCGCCCTCCAGCGGCCGCGACGTCCGCTGCGCGCCATCCAGGACGCTCTGAGGCAGGGTCCGCCCGGCCGCGCACCAGCCCCCCGTCAGCCCCCCCGGGGAACGCGCACGTCCCTGCTGCGCCCGCTGGCCAGGGGCTCAGAAGAAGTTGCCGATGTTGAACTCGAATTTGTACGTCTCTTCGTAGGGCAGCCGCTTGAACGGGAAGCCCCACTCGAAGCGCAGCGGTCCGAGCGGGGAGAACCACCGGAGCCCGAATCCCCACGAGGTGCGGACGTCGAGGAGGCGCTCGGCCGAGAAGCACGGGTTCGTGACGTCGTGCGGCGATGCAGGGGCGGCGTTGCAGTACAGCTTCTCGAGATTCCAGGCGTTGCCCAGATCCGTGAAGACGACGCCCTTGATCTGCACGGCCTCGAGGATCGGGAACTCCAGCTCGAGGTTCTGGTAGTACATCAGGTTGCCGCCGATGTTCGCGCCGTTCGCGATAGGCAGCGAGTTCGGATCGAGCGACTCGCGGAGCGGGAGGCGCGGGCCGATGTCCCGGATCTCGAAGCCGCGCACGTCGAGGATGCCGCCCAGGAAGAAGCGGGCGAAGATCGGCACGCCCTGCGGGTTGGGGCTCGTCACCATGCCGGCCTCGGTGTTCAGCTTGAGGACCAGGCTGTCCGTGATCGGGTAGTAGAACCTCCCTGTGGCGCGGTACCGCAGGAACTCGTTCTCGCTGCCGAACACGCTGTGGGCGAGCTCCACCGAGCCCTGCAGATAAATGCCCGAGGTCGGGAAGAGCTGGTTGTTGCGCGTGTCGAAGGTGAGCGCAGGGCGGATGCTCGACGTGAGCCCGGCGTTGAAGAGGTTGTAGAGCGGGAGCCGCTGGAACGAGGCTCGCTCCTCTGCCGTGCCGAGGCCGGTGTTCGTGGCCGACGAGATCTCGTCGTTCTCCAGCGTGTAGGTCAGCTGCGCGCGCAGCTCCGGCTCGATGAGCGGGTAGCCGAGCGTGAGCGAGCCGCCGGTGGAGGTCTGCGAGAACTCCGTGTAGGTCCGCAGCTGGTTGTAGACGCTCACCGCCGCCGAGAACGGGCTGTCGAACAGGTACGGCTCGAAGAAGCGGACGTCGATGAGGCGCCGCGATCCGGAGATCTGCGCCTGGAGCGACAGCGACTGACCGCTCCCGAGCAGGTTCGCCTGCTGGACCTGCGCCGTCGCGATGAAGTTCTCGACGCTCGAGAAGCCCGCGCCGATCTGGAAGGTGCCCGTCGGCTTCTCGCCGATGTCGACGTTGACGTTGATGTGCTGGGGGTCGTCGCCCTGCTCGGTGGAGATGTCGACCCGCTCGAAGTAGCCGAGCGCCGTGATCCGCTGCTTCGATCGCTCCAGCTTCGTCTCGCTGAACAGCCGCCGCTCTTCCACCTCCATCTCGCGGCGGATCACCTTGTCCCGCGTCTTCGTGTTGCCGCGGATCTCGATGCGCCCGAAGTAGACGAGCTGGTTTCTGCGGATGCCGACGGTGATGTCGACCTCGCGCCTGTCCGGGTCGAGCTGGGTGTCAGGCGACGCCTCGACGTTGGCGTAGCCGGCGTCCCGGTAGAGCGTCTGGATCGCGCCGAGATCCTTCGCCAGCTCGGCGCGGTTGAACCAGTCGCCCGGCTTGGCCCGCACCATCTCGCGCAGCGCGCGGCGCCCGCCGAGCGGCTCGATCTCGCGGCCGTCGGCGTCGCGCTCGTAGACGCGGAGCGAGCGGATGCGGAAGCGAGGCCCCTCGTTGATCGTGATCGTGACCTCGATGCCCGTGCGGTCGGGCGTGAGCATCACCCTGGGCGTCGCGACCTGCGCCGCGAGGAAGCCACGATCGTAGTAGAGCGCGTTGATCACGAGGACGTCGCGCTCGAACGCGTCCTGGCGGAACGGACCGCCGGTGCCGAAGGCGAAGAAGCCCCCCTGCCCCGTGATCATGACCTCCCGGAGCTCCTCGTCCGAGATGTTCTGGTTGCCGATGAACGTGATGCGCCGGACGGTGACCGGCGAGTGCTCCTTGATCGTGAACTTGACGGTGACCTGGTTCTCCCGCTCCGGCTTGACCTCGTAGCTGACCTCGGCGAGGAAGAAGCCCTCCTCGGCGTACTTGTCGCGGAGCTTCTGCACGCCACGCCGGATCGCCGCGTAGCTCAGGATCGTGCCGGTCTTGATCTCGACCGAGAGCGCCTCGGTGAGGTCCTCGCTATCGATCTCCTTGTTGCCGGAGAACTCGATGGCCTTGATGCTCGGGCGCTCGCGGACCAGCACCCTCAGGCTCACGCCGTCGTCGCGGCGCGTGAGGTCGACCTCGACGTCGTCGAACAGGCCGGAGTCCCAGAGCTCGCGCACGTCGCGGGCCAGCCCCTCGGGGGTGAACGGCCTGCCGACCCGCGTCTGCCCGAGGTAGACGAGCACGTCCTCGGTCGAGACCCGCCGGTTGCCGGCGATCGCGACCTGAGCGACCGGCTGCCCCCGAGCGAGCTCGGCCTCCGTGGGCGCCAGATGGATCGTCGGCTCGACGGCGTCGGCGGCGACCCGCGCAGGTGTACCGGCGCCAGGCTGGGCTCCTACGGTCGCGTCGGCCGGCGCGGGTGGCTGCGCAGCGCTGGCCGGGGCGGCAGGCGTGGCGCCGTCCCGGGGCGGTTGCGCGCCCGGAGCACCTCCGGGCACCTGGGCTGCCGCGAGCCGGGGTCGTATCGCCGCTACTGCAACGAACACCAGGAAGAGGCCGAGCCAGACGAGCCGCAGCCAGCGGCCGAGAAGGCGAAGCATGGGACGGGTGCCTGTCGCGTACAAGGCGCCACCCCGTAGCCCAGCGCGCCGTGAGTCTCAAGGGCGGACGCCGAAATCAAGGCGTCGCCGCCAGGTTGCGCTGCGCTGCCCTGTGTTCGGGTCGATCTCGCGGCCATCTGACGCTATGCCAGGGTCCGCACGAGCCCAGGCGAGCACTCGCTGCCAGAAATTCCCGCGAGGCAGCCTTGACCGAGCGCGAGCCCCTGGGTAATTGCCGAGGCTCGCCAGCGTTCACCTGAACATCGGAGCACCTGTTCGTCCGGTGCCCGCGCACTCCCTGGAGCATCGCGTGTCTCGAACCCCCTCCCTTCCGTCCGACGGTGACGCGTCCCGCAAGGGCCGCCGTGGCGGCCGGCCCGGTGACAGCGAGCCGCCGCCGCCCCCGGCGCCCGACACCTCGCTCGCCGACGAGGCGCAGCGCCGGTACCTGAACTATGCGCTCAGCGTCATCACGTCCCGCGCGCTGCCCGACGTCCGCGACGGGTTGAAGCCGGTGCAGCGCCGCATTCTCTACGCGATGCTGCACGACCTGCACCTCGGGCCGGACGCGAAGTACCGGAAGAGCGCTGCGGTCGTCGGTGACGTGATGGGCAAGTACCACCCGCACGGCGACGTCGCGATTTACGACGCGATGGTCCGGCTCGCGCAGGACTTCGTGATGCGGGCGCCGCTCATCGCCGGCCACGGGAACTTCGGCTCCGTGGACGGCGATGCGCCCGCCGCGATGCGTTACACCGAGGCGAAGCTCCGACCCCTCGCGCTGGAGCTTCTCAGCGAGCTCGGCCAGCGCACCGTGGACTTTCGTCCCAACTACGACGGGACCCGCTTCGAGCCGATCGTCCTTCCGTCGCGCTTCCCCAACCTCCTCGTGAACGGCTCGCAGGGGATCGCCGTCGGGATGGCGACGAGCATCCCGCCGCACAACCTGGGCGAGGTGATCGACGCGTGCGTCGCGCTGATCGAGAACCGCGAGCTCACCACCCACCGGCTGCTCTCGTACGTGAAGGGCCCGGATTTCCCGACCGGAGGTCAGCTGCACGCGACGAAGAAGGAGCTCGAGGCCATCTACACAGCGGGCCAGGGCTCGCTGAAGCTCCGCGGCGAGTGGCAGCTGGAAGAGGGCGACGGCAAGCGCGGCGCCGCTCCGCAGATCGTGATCACCTCCATCCCGTACGGCATCGAGCGGAAGGCGATCGTCGAGAAGATCGCCGAGGTGATCCTCTCCAAGAAGCTGCCGACGCTCGTGGACGTGCGCGACGAGTCGACCGGTGAGGTGCGCATCGTGATGGAGCTCAAGCGCGGCGCCGACGCGCAGCTCGTGATGGCGTACCTCTACAAACAGACGCCGCTCGCGATCAACGTGCAGGTGAACCTCACCTGCCTCGTGCCCACCGACAACGCGGAGATCGCCGCGCCTCGACGGCTCGGCCTGCACGAGATCCTGACGAAGTTCCTCGACTTCCGCTACGCGACGGTGACGCGGCGGCTCGAGTTCGAGTTCGGCGAGCTGAGGCGGCGGATCAACATCCTCGAGGGGTTCGAGAAGATCTTCGACGCGCTCGACGAGGTGATCCGGATCATCCGCAAGAGCGAGGGCAAGGCCGACGCGGCCGAGAAGCTGATGAAGCGCTTCACCCTCAACGAGGAGCAGACGGACGCGATCCTCGAGCTCAAGCTCTACCGGCTGGCGCGGCTCGAGATCCTGCTCGTGCAGAAGGATCTCGGCGAGAAGCGCGCCGAGGCCAAGCGGATCGAAGGGCTGCTCCGGAGCGACGCGAAGCGCTGGGGGATCGTCCGCGACGAGCTCGTCGAGATCAAGGGATCCTACGGCGAGAAGCGCCGCACGAAGGTGGTCGGCTCGATCGACGAGCCCGAGTACCAGGCGGAGGACTTCATCGTGGCCGAGGACGCGAACGTGATCCTCTCGGCGCAGGGCTGGGTGAAGCGGGTCCGCGAGGTGAAGGATCTCGCCTCGACGCGCATCCGCGAGGGAGACAGCGTCCTCGCGGTCGTCGCCGGCTCGACGCGGTCGACGGTCGCGTTCTTCTCGAACCTCGGCGCGTGCTACGTGTGCCGCATCCACGACGTGCCGCAGTCGACCGGCTACGGCGATCCCGTGCAGAAGCTGTTCAAGCTGGCAGACGGCGAGCGGCTGATCGCGCTGATGTCCTTCGATCCGAGGGCGCTCGATGTCCCGGCGCAGACCCCGGACTCCGCCGAGCCGGAGCAGCCCTTCGCGCTGGCGATCACCCGAGGAGGCCTCGGCTTCAGGTTCTCGCTGCGGCCGCACCGCGATCCATCGACGCGCTCCGGGCGTCGCTTCGCCAAGCTGAACGAGGGCGACGAGGTGCTCTTCGTCCACGCGGTGGACGGCGCCGACCGGGTGATCTGCGCCTCGAGCGACGCCTGGGCGCTCAGCGTAGCCGTGGAGGAGCTCGCGCTGCTCTCCGGCCCGGGCAAGGGCTCGGTCGTCATGCGGGTCGCCGAAGGTGAGCGCCTGATCGGCGCCGCGCTCGCCCTCAGGCCGAGCGACGCGATCACGGTCGAGACGGAGAAGGGCAAGACGCTCGAGATCGCCGCGAGCAAGATCGCCGGCCAGCGCGGCACCCAGGGCGAGCCGATCGCACGACGCGACCGCTTCGCCCGCGTGGTGCCGCCGGCCGTCGTCGTACCGACGCTGGAGGTGAGCTGAACATGGCCGCCACGAATCCCCCGGTCCGCGCCGCTTCCGGCGCACGTTACACGGCCGCTGACATCGAGGTGCTCGAGGGGCTGGAGCCCGTCCGCAAGCGCCCCGCCATGTACATCGGCGGCACCGACGCCAGGGGCTACCACCACCTGCTCTGGGAGATCGTCGACAACGCCGTCGACGAGGCCATCAACGGGCACGCGAAGCGGATCGAGGTGACGCTCGACGCCGATCTCCAGGGCGCCACCGTGACCGACGACGGGCGCGGGATCCCGGTGGACGTCCATCCCCGGTACAAGCGCCCCGCGCTCGAGCTCATCTTCTGCACGCTGCACGCAGGCGGGAAGTTCGCGAGCGACAGCTACAAGGTCTCAGGCGGGCTCCACGGCGTCGGCTCGAGCGTCGTCAACGCGCTCTCCGAGCTCGTGGAAGTCCGGGTGCTGCGCGACGGGTTCGAGCACCAGCAGACGTTCTCGCGCGGCGCGCCGACCAGCAAGCTCAAGAAGGGCGCGCCCACCCGCAAGCACGGCACGAGCATCCATTTCCGGCCCGATCCGGAGATCTTCGGGCAGGGCCGGCGCTTCGATTCCGAGACCATCCGCGAGCGCCTGGAGGCCAAGGCGTACCTCCACGGAGGGCTCGAGATCGCGTTCCGCGATCTCTCGTCCGGAGAGTCGATCGAGCTCCTCCACCCGAACGGCATCGCGGACTTCTTGCCGAAGCTGGTCACCCAGCGCGGCAAGCCGGTGACGCACCCGACCATCTTCTACGTCGCGCGCGAGGGCGAGATCCGCCTGGAGGCCGCGCTCCAGTGGACCGAGTCGACCGACGAGTACGTGAAGTCGTACGTCAACGGCATCCCGACGCACGCGGGCGGCGCGCACGAGTCCGGCTTCAGCGGCGCGATCGTGAAGGCGGTCCGCGCGTTCATGGACGCGAAGAAGGTCCAGCCGAAGGGGGTCACGCTGACGGCCGACGACATCCGCGAGGGGATCGTGGGTGTCCTGTCCATCTACATCCAGGAGCCGCAGTTCCAGGGGCAGACAAAGGATCGACTCAACAACGCGGAGGCTGGGCCGGCGGTCGAGGGCCTGGTCCGGCCGGCGCTCGAGCAGTGGATGCTCCACAACGGCACGGCTGGCGAGTCGATCGTGGCCCGCGCGATCCTGGCGGCGCGCGCCAGGGAGGCGCGGCGCGAGGCGACCCAGCAGGTCCTGCGCAAGACGCCGGTGTCGCACCGGCTCAACCTCCCGGGGAAGCTCGCCGATTGCGCCTCGACCGATCCGAGCGAGAGCGAGCTCTTCATCGTCGAGGGCGACAGCGCAGGTGGCTCGGCCAAGCAGGGCCGGGACCGCCGGACCCAGGCGATCCTCCCGCTCCGGGGCAAGGTGCTCAACGCGGAGCAGGCCTCGACCTCGAAGGTGCTCGGCAACAAGGAGCTCCAGGACATCGTGAGCGCGCTGGGCTGCGGCTTTGGAAAGGACTTCGATGCCTCCAAGTTGCGCTACGGAAGGATTTTTCTGCTCATGGACGCCGACAGCGACGGCCAGCACATCGCGACGCTGCTGCTGACGTTCTTCTACCGGCACCTGCCCGGCCTGCTCCGCGGCGGGCACGTGTTCCTCGCGCAGCCGCCCCTCTACAGGATCGACGTCGGCAAGGAGACGCACTGGGCGCTCGACGACGCGGAGCGCGACCGGGTCCTCGCGAAGCTCCCCAAGACGGCCAAGGCGGATATCTCGCGGTTCAAGGGGCTCGGCGAGATGCCCGCGGAGGACCTCAAGGCGACCACGCTCGACATCCGACGCCGGCGCG
This sequence comes from Sorangium sp. So ce1504, assembly GCF_051521635.1. Taxonomy (NCBI): domain Bacteria; kingdom Pseudomonadati; phylum Myxococcota; order Polyangiales; family Polyangiaceae; genus Sorangium; species Sorangium sp. So ce1504. The sequence continues at coordinate 6,548,371 of NZ_CP150365.1, forward strand.
CGCTGCGCATCGTGATCGAGGGAGAGATCGAGACCGATCGCATCCTGAACGAGCTGATGGGCAAGGACGCCCAGGCGCGCTTCCGCTTCATCATGGAGCGCGCGCCGAACGCCGAGATCGACGTCTGACATCGATCCCTCGTTCGAGAGGTCGCGGCGACTTCGCGCCTCGCGCGGACGTCGTTGGATGCGGCGCCGCGCTCCAGCATTCATCCTCCCTGACCCCCATGAGCTCGCCGCGAGGATGTCGCGATGCAGGCAACCGACATGGCGTGCACGTCGCGAAGACACAATGTGCCAACCGCGGGTGATCTCTGGCGCCTGTGCCACGTGAACGGCAGGCCACACCCCGTCGGACATCGCGAGCAGGTTGCCGGGCAATCGCGATATTTTGTGCTGCTGAATGCCGACCCACGGGAGCCGAGAGCGCTGCGTCAGCTTGCGGCCTGCTGGTTGCAATACGTCGCGCCGGTGGCCGCGATGACCGCGAGACACCGCCCTTTCACCGCTGGAGAGGTACTCGTGACGACTGCGCTTCCCATCTCGACTCCGCTCGCACCCTCCTCGTCCCACAGCATGCCGGCCGCATGTTCCCTGTCGGTTCCGAGCGGCGCGCCTGCCGCACGGCCGGCGTCGCTCCCCACGCCTGGCGTCGCTGCGCCCAGCCACGGCGCGCAGCCGCCGCGCGAGCGCGCTGCAGCGACCGGCGCCTCCCGATCCACGCCACCACTGCGCGCGGCAGCCCCGCTGCCGCGCAGTACCTCGGAGCGGATCCTGCTCGGCCGCGACCGCATCCGCAGCGCCGCGGAAGCAGGCCAGAGGATCCGTTCTTACGAGGTCGCGCTGGACCTCGATCTGTCCGAGTTTCACTTCGCACGGCTCTTCCGTGCCGCCTTCGGGTCATCGCCCCACGTCTATTACGATGAGGTGCGTGCGGAGCGCGCGCGAACGCTCCTGCATGAGGGGCTAACCGAGGGAGAGGTCGCCCGCCGCATCGGCTTCCGCAGGCCTGCAGAGCTCCGCGCCCTCCTGTCCAAGCGCGGCAGCACGCCGCCCTCGGCCGGAGAGACGGAGCCGAGCGACGCCTCTGCCGAGTGAGCTGACGGCAGAGATCGACCCTGCGGAGCGCCGGCACCGCCGCCTCCGGTGCGAGGACAAAGTGCTTACCCCCATGACACGACGATCAGAGCCTCCGATGCGTGAGCGACGGTAGGTTCGCCCTGACCCGATCGAGGTAGGCGGGGTCGAGCATCGCCATCGCGATCCCCTCCCCTTCCGAGGCCTGAGCGATCACCTCACCCCACGGATCGATGACGCACGATTTCCCGAACGTCGCCCGCCCGCCTGGATGCTTGCCCCACTGCGCCGCAGCCACGACGTACGCCTGGGCCTCGATGGCCCGGGCGCGGAGCAGGACCAGCCAGTGGTCCTTGCCGGTGAGCAGGGTGAACGCCGCAGGGACGGCGATCGCCTCTGCGCCCCCGGACGAGAGCGCGCGGTAGAGCTCCGGGAACCGGACATCGTAGCAGATCGACAGCCCGAGCTTCACGCCGTCGATCTCGGTGACGACCGGGCGATCCCCGGCGGTCGTCGACGCCGACTCGCGGTACTTCGTTCCGTCGGCGATCTCGACGTCGAAGAGGTGAATCTTCCGGTAGCGCGCGGTGAGCCGGCCGTCGGCCCCGAAGACCGCGCAGGTGTTGTACGGCCGCGCCGGATCGTGCGCGCGTTCGGGAAAGCCGCCGGCCACGACGGTCACCCGGGCGGAGCGTGCCGCGTCGGCGAGACGACGCGCGATCGGGCCGCCGCCAGCGTCGAGGTCCTCCGCGATGTTGCGCTTCCCCTCCTCGTTGCCCATGTACGCGAAGTTCTCGGGCAGCACGACCGTCGTCGCCCCACGGCGCGCCGCCTCGACGACGAGCACCTCGACCCGCGCCAGGTTCTCGCTCACGTTCTCCTGGCTGGAGAGCTGAAGGGCCGCCCAGATCACCGGTTTCTCCATTCGGCAAGCCTACCGCACGGGGACCCGGCGTGGACCACGCGCCAACTGGCGCGCAGGGATCGTCAGATTCCTTGATCTCCGGACGCTCCCGCAGCGCCACCGGCACCTGCGCCACCTGCCCCGCCGGCGCCCGCAGCCCCACCCGCACCAGCGCCACCCGCCCCAGCAGCTCCGCCAGCGCCAGCGGCACCTGCCCCGCCGACGCCAGCAGCCCCACCGGCGCCAGCGCCACCTGCCCCGGCGGCGCCCGCGGCTCCACCGCTGCCGTCCACCTCGGCGGGCGCGGCGCACTCGAGCGGCGCGCCGGAGTAGGTGCACCTGGCGCTGCACGCGGCGCACACACAGGCGAGCACCCGCTGGAACATCCGGTGAGCGGCGCCCGCATCGTCCGGGAACACACACGCCGTCTGGCAGGCTTTGTTGTGGCCGCACCCCTTGAGGCACAGGCTGATCGGCCTGCACTCAGGCTCCCCGTCGCACGCCGCGAGCTCCGCCTCGCAGCGCCCACCGCGGGACGCATGCTCGTTGAAGCAATCGCCGCAGCGCCCGGCTTCGCCGCCATAGGCCGCGAGGCACTCGCATAGGTTCGCCGGCCCCTCGTCGGCGCCCGCATCGGGCGGCGCTCCCCCCGAGGCGCCCGCGCTGGCGGAGACGCCCGCCTGAGGGCGCGGCGTCGCGAGCCGCTCGTCGGTGCAGCTCGGGAGCGACGCGAGCGCAAGCGCCGCGCCCCAGGCCATCACGCCGCAGAGGACAGCCCAGCCGTACAACCCGACAGGAGCGCGCATCGCCCTCCGCTCGATCGCCATGATGGGGACGAGCGTAGCCTGCCTCTCTCCCGCGACCGAGCCTGAGCCGCACGGCTCATGGACGTCCGCAGGATCCGCCGAGGCCGCACGGAACCCTCTCCCGGCGGCGCCCGATCGCTCCTATGCTTTCCCCGCACGTCACAAAAATTCTCATGGAAATTGCTCCCCTGTCGTTGTTGCCGCGCTCCGTGCTCGCCCTCGCCAAGGAGGTCGCGCGCGCGCTGCTCCGGCGACCTGTCGTCGGGATCGCCGCCGCCGCTCAGACCGCCGACGGCCGGTGGCTGCTCGTTCGCCGCAGTGACACCGGAACATGGGCGCTCCCGGGAGGCACCCTGGAATGGGGAGAGACGCTCCGCGACAGCATCGTGCGGGAGCTCGCCGAGGAGGCCGGCGTCACCGAGGTCGAGCTCGGGCGGGTCGTCGGCGTGTACTCGCGGCCCGATCGCGACATCCGCTTCCACGCCGTGACGGTCGTCGTCACCGCCCGGATCGCCGCGCCGACGCGCCCTCCGCAAAACCCGCTCGAGATCCGCGAGGTCAGGCTGTTCCGGGAAGACGAGCTCCCGTCCGAGCTCGCGATGGACATGGGGGATCTCTTCGCCGCCGCCCGGCGCGCCGGCGACACAGAGCTCGAGTGAGCCGAGGCAAGCGATGACGCAGGCACACCACGACGACGCCGGAGCGCGCAACGCGCTGCAGGGCGGGCTCGCGACGGATCCGAAGCACAAGGCGAGGATCGAGGAGCTCGCCGAGCGCATCGAGAAATACAGGGCGAGCTACTACGCAGGGCACCCCGAGATCTCGGACGCGGCGTTCGACGCCCTCGAGGACGAGCTCCGCGCCCTCGATCCGGCGCACCCGGTGCTCGCCCGGGTCGGCTCGGCCTCCCTGATCACCGAGTGGGAGAAGGCGCGGCACGAGATCCCGATGGGCTCGCTCAACAAGGTCGTCTCCGAGGACGAGCTCCTGGGCTGGGTCGCCCGGTGCGACGAGATCCTCGTGAAGGACGGGCACGGCGACGGCGGCACGGGCGCCGCGCCGCCGGCACCGGGCTCCATCTCGAGCGTCGCGGCTGACCTCTTCGTGGCGGAGAAGCTCGACGGCATCTCCATCGAGGTCATCTACAAGGGCGGCAAGCTCGTCGACGCCATCACCCGCGGCGACGGCGAGTGGGGCGAGCGGATCACCGCGAACGTCGCGCGAATGAAGGGGATCCCCTCGCGGATCCGGGAGAAGGGCCGGCTGTCCGTGCGCGGAGAGATCATCCTTCGCCTCTCGGACATGAAGCGCCACTTCCCCGGCGTCACCAGCCCGCGCAACATGGCCGCGGGCGCGGCCAAGCGGTTCGACGGCCAGGGGGCGGAGCACTGCACCGTGCTCTTCTACGATGTCGCCGATCACCTCGAGATCCCGACGTGCCGGGCGCGCTTCGCCTGGCTGCGCGAGCTCGGCTTCGCGACGCCGCAGACCGCGCACGGCAGCGTCGAGGACGTCGTGAAGCTCTACCGGCGCTACTCGAGCGAGCTCCGCGCGAGCCTCGACTACGAGATCGACGGGCTCGTCGTCTACGTGGACTCGCTCCACCTCCAGGGCCTGCTCGGCGACGTCAACCGCCGGCCGCGCGGCGCGGTCGCCTTCAAGTTCGCGTCGCCCGCCAAGGTGACGACGGTCGTGGCGATCCAGTGGGACACCGGGCCGAGCGGCCGGGTCACCCCGGTGGCGATCGTCGAGCCGGTGGAGCTCGCCGGCGCCAACGTCCGGCGCGCTTCCCTGCACAACTCGGCCAACGTGCGGAGCCTCGGCATCGGGGTGGGCGACGAGGTGCTGGTCTCGCGCCGCAACGACGTGATCCCGTACGTCGAGGAGGTCGTCGAGAAGCGCGGCCCCGCCGCCGTTCCTCCATCGGTCTGTCCGGTCTGCAGCGCGCCGCTCGTCGTCGAGGGAGAGTACCTCCTCTGCCGGAACGCCGCGTGCCGCGCGCTCATCGAGGGGCGCATCCACAACTGGATCGACGCCGTCGGCGCGCTGGAGTGGGGCGACAAGCTGATCGAGCAGGTGGTGGCCGCGGGCCTCGTGCGAGAGCCGCTCGACCTCTACAAGCTCACGGTCAAGAGCATCGCCGACCTCGATCGGCGCGGCGAGAAGAGCGCGACGAAGTGCCTGGAGCAGCTGAAGAGCCGCCTCCCGCTCGCGCTGCCGGTGTTCCTCGCGGCGCTCGGCATCGAGGGGTTCGCGATCCAGACCGCGCGGCTGCTCGTGTCGGCGGGGTACACGACGATCGAGAAGCTGCTCGCCGCCGGCGAGGACGAGCTCGCCGGCATCCCGGGCCTAGGCGCGATCAAGGCCGCGAGCATCGTTCGAGGGCTGCGCGCCCGCAGCGACGAGATCGCGCGGCTGCTCGCCGCCGGCATCGTGCCGGTCGCGCCCGAGGCCGAAGGCCCGCTCGCCGGACTGACGTTCTGCTTCACCGGCGCGGGCGCGCGTCCCCGCGGCGAGCTCACCCACCTCGTCGAGTCGAACGGCGGCCGGGTGCTGAACAGCGTCACGAAGGAGCTCAACTACCTCGTCATCGCCGACGTGGCGTCCACGTCGAGCAAGGCGGTGAAGGCGCGCAAGTACGGTACGAAGCTCATCACCGAGGACGATCTGGACAAGCTCATCGCCGAGCGCCGCGGCGGCTGACCGAGGCGAGCCGCGGCCTCGACCCGCCGGCCCCTACCAGGTGATGTCCTGGTCCTCCGTGACGCCGAGGACGTCCCGGAGCTCGAGGAGCCGCCCGTCCGGGAGGCGGATCGTGCCCGAGTAGAGGCCGATCGGCTGCATGAACTCCGACGCGAGCAAGCCGAGGTTCGTGTGGTTCGAGTGCGCGGCGCCGGGGACGAAGCGTAGATCCACGGCGCCGTCCGCGGTCCGGACGCGCCACGGGTCGAGCGGCCGCGCCGCGTCGAAGGTGAACCGGCCTTCGGCGAGCGGGATGAGCTCGCCGTCGATCCAGATCGCGCACTCGGCGTCGCCGACGAAGCCTTCGCCCAGGTTCAGGCCGACGCGCTCGCCGCTCTCCGCGCGCCCCAGCGCGAGGGCCCAGCGCCAGGTCGTGCGGCGCCGCAGGAGGCCGCCCGTGTAGTCGTAGCTGGCGATCGCTCCGTCGAGGGAGATGCGGCGACCGAGCACCGACGCCTCGCCTTCGACGCCGAGGAGCAGGCGCTTCTCGGTGGTGATCAGGAAGCCATCCGAGGCCTGCGCGATCGCCGAGAGCGCCGGCGGGGCCGCGCGGCTGTCGAGCCGCGCCTCGAGCTCGACGCCGCGGAGCGCGGCGGTCACCGCGGTCGTCGCGTCCGTGCGCGGCCGCTCGATCCGGACGCGCGCGCGGGGGAGCCACGCCCGCGCGGAGCGGCCTTCGCCGCTCGCGTCGCCCACGCTCATCGCGAAGGGCGGCCCGAACGCCGCGCGGTCCACGAGCAATCGCCGGCCTGCCTTGTCGAAGACGACGCTGAACGCGATCGACAGGTAGCCGAGGTGCACGACCGCGACGGCGACGAAGACCTCATCGGACGCGATCGCCACGTAAACCCATCGCTTGTGCCTGAGCAGCCGATCGAGCCTGCGCGGCGCGAGGAGCGCCGGGTCGACGCGCGGGAGATCGCCCCGGTAGGACCCGACGCGCGCCGCTCCCGTGCTCGGGTCGAGGATCGTATCGGGCGGCGTGGTGAGCTCGCGCATCTGACGAGAGTAGCGGCGACGTGGTCGCCGCCCAAGGCGAGCGACGCCGGAAATCTGACATCGTTAGAGTTGTGCGAATCGCGCGATATCGCGTGACTGCGCCGAGCGCTCTCCTCCGCGGCCATCTGGCTCACGCCGCGGCGGAGAGGAGCGGCGCCGGAGCCTGCGCGCCCTCGGCTCCGCCGCTAGACTCGCGTCATGATCGACGCCATCGCCACGCCCCCGAGCCCCCTGAACGAGCCCGTCCTCACGTACGCGCCTGGCAGCCCGGAGCGCGCGGCCCTCAAGGCGGAGCTCGACCGCCGGGCGCGGGAGACGATCGAGATCCCGATGGTCATCGACGGGGAGGCGATCCGGACCGGCGCGCTCGACGAGGTCCGCGCGCCGCACCGTCGCGACCTCCTCCTCGCCCGCGCCCATCAAGGCGGCGCCGAGCACGTCACGCGCGCGATCGAGGCCGCCCGGCGGGCGCACCCGGCCTGGTCGAGGACGCCGTGGACCGAGCGCGCCGCCGTGTTCCTCAAGGCCGCCGAGCTGCTCGCGACCCGGTACCGCCCCACGATCAACGCGGCGACGATGCTCGGGCAGAGCAAGACGGCGTACCAGGCGGAGATCGACTCGGCCTGCGAGCTCATCGACTTCTTCCGCTACAACGTCCACTTCGCGCACCGGATCGCGGCGGAGCAGCCGGCGAGCGCGCCCGGCATCTGGAACCTCGCGGAGCCTCGCCCGCTGGAGGGCTTCGTCTTCGCGGCGACGCCGTTCAACTTCACCGCGATCGCGGGCAACCTGTGCGCGGCCCCGGCGCTGATGGGCAACACGGTGGTCTGGAAGCCGTCCGCGAACGCGCTGTACTCCGCGCACTTCGTGATGGATCTGTTGATCGAGGCGGGCCTCCCGCGCGGCGTCATCAACCTCGTCATGGGCCCGCCCGAGCTCGTCTCGAACGCGTGCCTCGATCATCCGGACTTCGCCGGCATCCACTTCACCGGCTCGACCGCGGTCTTCCAGTCGATCTGGCGCCGCATCGGGGAGAACATCGGGCGCTACCGCAGCTACCCGCGGATCGTGGGCGAGACCGGCGGGAAGGACTTCGTCTTCGCGCACGCGAGCGCCGACGTCGACGCGCTCGCCGTGGCGCTCGTCCGGGGCGCCTACGAATTCCAGGGGCAGAAGTGCTCGGCCGCGTCGCGCGCGTACATCCCCCGCTCGCTCTGGCCGGCCCTCAAGGACCGGCTCGTGGGCCACATCCGGGCGATCCGCGTGGGGGACGTCGCCGACTTCCGCAACTTCATGGGCGCGGTGATCGACGAGCGAGCGCACGCCCGGCTCACGGGGCGGATCGCCGCGGCGAAGTCGGACGCGGCGTGCTCGATCGTGTGCGGCGGCGGCGCGCGCGCGCACGACGGGAGCGACGGCTGGTTCGTCGAGCCGACGCTGATCGAGACCACGGATCCGCGCCACCCGCTGATGGCGGAGGAGCTGTTCGGGCCGGTGCTCACGGTCTGGGTCTACCCCGACGGCGAGGAGCACAGGGCGCTCGCGCTCTGCGACGAGACGTCGCCGTATGGCCTGACCGGCGCCGTGTTCGCGCGGGATCGGGCGTTCATCGAGGCGGCGAGCGACGCGCTCCGCTTCGCCGCGGGCAATTTCTACATCAACGACAAGCCGACCGGCGCCGTCGTCGGGCAGCAGCCGTTCGGCGGCGCGCGCGCCTCCGGCACGAACGACAAGGCGGGCAGCCTGTTCAACCTGCTCCGCTGGGTCTCCCCGCGGGTCGTGAAGGAGACGTTCGCCCCGCCGCGCGCGGTCGCCTATCCGTTCATGGCGGCCGAGTAGGAAGCGCGCCCCGCGCCGGAGAGGGGGCGGGCCTCGTCGATCAATCCTCCGGCGAATAGTCGCAGACGCCACCCGCGAGATCGGCGCAGGACCGGTCCTCCTCCTCGTAACACTCGGCCGTGCGCTCGATGGCCGTGGCATAGGACGCGCGGTCGGACAGCTCGAGGCACAGCGCGACGCACGTGTCCTTTCCAGGGCTGTCGGTCTGGCACTCGGCGTTCTTGGTGCAGACCACCTCGCACGCGTCGATGTCCGACGAGCATCCAGGGGTGGGAGCGAAGAGCAGCAGGGCCAAGACGAGCGCGGGACGGGGCATGGCGAAAGCTCCAGCGGCCATCGGAGCACGCGGCCGAGCCGGCGGCGAGAGGCGAGCAGGGGGCGGCCGCGCGGCGCCGGCTCGCCCCTGCCCAGGATCCCTGCTGGAAGCGCGCGCCGCCGGAGGCGCATCGAGCTGGTGAGCCCCCCGCGAGCTCCGTGTTCCGCCCGAGTCGTCAAGCGCACCAACGAAGTTGGGGTCTCTTCTCAGGGAGTCATGCCCGGAGCCATTGCCATCCGACGCGCCAACCACCGAGCTCTACAGGCCGATCCGACCTCGGCCATTCGGCTGTGGAGCAGCACCCGGCCATTACGTATGCTCCAGATCTCCGCCCGTCAAAAGCGTGCGCTCCCATGGCGCGCAGGACGAGCAGAAGCGTAGGTGTATATTTCCCACGCCGCTACACCAGGAGTCGCTGTGGGATAGCAAACGTTGGAGGTGCCATGAAGTCGATGCATTTTCTGGGTTTCTTCGTGCTCAGCACGATCGCTGCGACCGCCGCAGGCTGCGGCGGAGACGACGAGGGCGACGGAGGCGGCGGCGGCGAGGGAGGAGCCGGAAGCACCGCGACGTCCTCCGCGACCACCGGCCCCGCCGCCGGCAGCACCTCCACGGGCTCAGGCGAGGTGGACGACGGGAACGACAGCCCCGAAGAAGCGGAGCCGATCCAACCCGAGGACGGTTGGCTCGAGGGGACGCTCGATCCGCTGGAAGAGGACGCTGACTACTACAGCTTCACCGGAGCCAAGGGGCAGCCGGTGTACATCCTGAGCGACGCGAGGCCTTCGGATGACGAGACGGATCCGACATACCCAGATACCGTCATCACGCTGCTCGACGCCGACGGGAACCAGCTCGCGCAGAACGACGACCCGGCCCTGGGCTTCACCAATGACAGCGAGCTGCTCACCGTCCTGCCAGCAGACGGCGAGTACTTCATCGTCGTCCAGGATTGCAACGCCGCCTTCCCGCAGTACGCCTTCCCGAACGGCTGCTTCAACCCCGCCGAGGTCGTGAGCTTCGACTACGGGGTGGCGCTCCTCTCGCTCGATCCGGCGGAGAGCGATACCGACAGCCTCATCGGCGACATCGAGCCCAACAATGACGCCGAGCAGGCCGTGCAGCTGCACTATGAGCTGAACAACGACGAGTCGGGCTACTTCACCACCTTCGCGTTCGGCAGCTTCGAGAACGCGACCGACGTCGACGTGTATTCGTTCACCCCGCCGGAGACCCCGGCGGTCGACAACGTCATCCTCGCCCAGCTGATCGCCGACCAGCCGACAGGGATCGAGGGCAACGGCTCGACGGTGAACGTCAGCGAGATCGCCGTGTTCGCTTCGACCGATCTGACCAACGCGTACGCGAAGGTGGACCCGACGAAGGGCGGCGATATCGCCCTCCCGGTGGAAGCCGGGCAAGAGTACTTCGTCTTCGTCAAGCGCCCTGCGGGAGAGGCAGGAAAGAACGACTTTTACATCCTGCTTCACAACCGCATGAGCTCCGATCCCCTCGAGGCCGAGGAGGAGACCAACGGTGTCGTGGAGACGCCGGAAGGCGGCCTGGTCTCCTTCCCCAACGGGGGAGGCGGCGTCAGCTACGCGATCGAGGGCCAGCTCGCCGACGGAGAGACCGCCGACGTCGACATCTATGCGGTCCCCCTCGACGACGTGGAAGAGGGCTGGACGTTCTCGGTCGTCTGCGAAGCGCAGCGCAACGGGTCTGGGGTCCGCGAGCTCAGCGCCGAGGTGCTGAACGGAGACGGCACATCGATCGACGCCGCCACCTACTCGGCCACGGAGACCGAGGACGAAAACCTGTACGTCGAGCGGGTCACGATCCCGGAGGCCCCAGCGGACAACCGGCTGCTCGTCAGGGTGTCGGCCGGAACGCCCGCCGCCGACGTGACGAGCCGAGGATACAACTGCCTCTTCGCCTACCTGCCGCCGGAGACCGAGTGAGGGTCTGAATCACCTCATGGCGTGAGCGCCCGTCCCCCGGGCGCTCGCCGCCGGGTGCTCCAGAGCACGCGGCGGCGGACCGCCCTCGAAGGCCGGCGCTGCGCGCTCCGTCGTCGGCACGCCGGGCGCGCAGATCGCCGGCGGCTCTCCCCGGGCCTCCCCGCTCCCCGTGGTATAGCCCGACCGACATGAAGGTCGGCACCACACCCGCGCGCTCAGGGCTCCTCTCGCTTCTCCTGCTCGTCGCCTGCAACGCTGGCCCCCAGACCGGTGGGGTCTCCTCGCCGGCCACGGCCGGCAGCGCCGCGCCGCAGGGGGCGACGTCGACGCCAGCGACGACCGCGCCGTCCGAGGCGCCGCCGCGCGCCGAGTTCGATCCCGTGGCGCAGGGGCTCACCGTGGAGGGTGTGAAGCAGCTCTGCGACGAGCACCTGCGCGCCGCGGAGGGGCACCTCGACGCGATCAGGGCGCTCCGGGGCGCGCCGCCGGAGAAGCTCACCTACGCCGCGACGCTCGGGCGGTTCGACGACGCCGCGCTCGAGGTGAACAGCGCGGGCGAGTTCCCGTATTTGATGGGGGTCGCGCACCCGGACGCGGCGGTGCGAGAGGCCGCGAGGCTCTGCGAGCCGAAGGTCGACAGGTTCACGACCGCGATGTGGCTGGACGCCGATCTCGCCGCCGTCATCGAGGCGTACGCCGAGAAAGGCGGCGCGCGCGAGGCGTTGAACGGTGAGCGCGCCCGGCTGCTCTCCGACGTCCTCCGCGACTTCCGCCGCAACGGGCTGTCGCTGCCGGTAGACCGACAGCAGCGCCTCCGCGACGTGAACGAGCAGATCACCCGCATCGGGCAGGAGTTCATGTCGAACCTGTCCGCGTCGACCGCATCGATCGAGATCGCGCCCGCCGCCCTCCAGGGGCTGCCCAAGGAGTACGTCGCGAAGCACGCGCCCAAGGCGAACGGCAAGGTCGAGATCACCACCGACTACCCCGACTTCTTCCCGTTCGTCACCTACGCCAAGGACCGCAAGGCCGCGCTCGATCTCTACGTCCTGTTCACCAACCGCGGCGGCGAGAAGAACGTGAAGCTCGTCGATCGCCTCCTCGCGCTCCGCTCCGAGAAGGCGAAGATGCTCGGCTACAAGAGCTGGGCGGACTACGCCATCGAGCCGCGGATGGCCAAGACGAGCGGCGCCGTGCGCGGCTTCCTTGACCAGGTCAGGACCGCGCTGAAAGAGCCCGCCAAGGCCGAGTTCTCCGCGCTGATGAAGGAGCACGTGCGGCTCGGAGGCAAGCCGACCGACAAGCTCCCCCCCTCCGATCGCTACTTCCTCGAGGATCGGGTCCGCGCGTCCACGTACCAGTTCGACTCGCAGGCGCTCTCGGATTACCTCGAGCTCGGCGCGGTGAAGCAGGGGCTCATGGACATCACCGCGAAGATGTACGCCCTCGAGTACAAGGAGGTCCCCGCGAAGGCGTGGCACCCCGACGTGACCGCGTACGAGGTGCGCTCCGAGGGCAAGCTGATCGGCAAGTTCTACCTCGACCTCTACAGCAGGCCCGACAAGTACAAACACGCGGCGATGTTCACCGTGCGGACCGCGAAGCTGCTCGACGACGGGTCGTGGCAGAGCCCCGTGGCGGCGCTCGAGTGCAACTTCCCGAAGCCGGGGGCGCAGCCGGCGCTGATGTCCCACGAGGACGTGGTGACGTTCTTCCACGAGTTCGGGCACGTGCTGCACCACCTCCTGACGCGCTCGGAGCTGGCCTCCTATTCAGGGACCGCGACGGTGCGCGACTTCGTCGAGGCGCCGAGCCAGATGTTCGAGGAGTGGGCGTGGTCGCGCGAGGTGCTCGATCTGTTCGCGAAGCACCACGCGACCGGCGAGAAGATCCCGGACGCTCTCTTCCAGGCGATGACCCGCGCGCGAGGCTTCGGTCGAGCGCTCGCGACGCAGCGGCAGCTCACCCTCGCGTCGATCGATCTGGAGCTCCACACCCGCGATCCGGGCTTCGACGCGACCGTGGTCGTGGAGCAGGCGCAGCGCGCGAACGAGTCCTTCGCCTTCGTGAAGGGGACGCACCTGCAGTCGAGCTTCGGGCACCTCATCACCTACGACGCGGGCTACTACGGCTACCAGTGGGCGCTGTCGCTCTCGCGCGACGTGCTCACCCGCTTCAAGCAGGAAGGCCTGCTGAACCCCGCCGTCGCGCGCGCCTTCCGCGACGAGGTGCTCGCGAAGGGCGGCGGTGTCGAGGCGGGAGCGCTCGTCACCCGCTTCCTCGGCCGCCCGCCGAGCCACGACGCGTACCTCGCTTACCTCCGGGGCAAGGAGTGAACGGGCCGGCCGCTGCGCGGACAGCGCTCGGAGGCGACAAGACGTGCGCCGAGCGCTCGACCGCGCAGCGGCGCAGGGTCCAGCCATCCCTGGCCGGACCCCTGACGGGAAAGCTCAGGGCTCGATCGCGACGCCGAGCTCCTCGCGCAAGGCGTGGTAGGCGTCCGAGACCGTGAACGAGAGGAGATCGCCGATCTTCTCCTCGGCCGTCAGCACGCCCGGCGCGTCCCCCCGCGAGAGCGACGACGCCGCCACCGAGAGATCGCCGGTCAGCAGATAGCCGACCCGGGCAGCGCACCGCTCGACCGATCCCACCCAGTGCGCGAGATCGAGCGGCGCGCGGATCTCGTAGAGCTCGAACACCGCGGCCTCCAGGGCGTCACGCTCGCTCTCCGTCAGGTGCTCGTCGAGGAGGGGCACCAGCGCGAGCACCGCGCCCTCGAGGTCGGCGGGGACGAGCTCCGACGGTCGCGCCACCTTCACTGCTGCGGCCAGACAGACGCCGAGCTCCTCGAGCGACGGGAAATGCAGCAGCAGCCGGTGCGGGCCGACGTGGTACGCGACGTGGCTGCCCACCAGGAACGCGAGCTCGGCCGCCGTCCTCCCGCGGAGCGCCTCGCCGCCGACGAGGACGCTCGGCTCCTCGACCGGCACCGCGGCGACCGCGATCGGCGCGTCCTTGCGGAGGTAGACCGCCGGCGCGGCGATCCCGAGACACCGGCTCGCCCACGAGAACAGGCGAACCACGCCCGCCGCGTTCCGCTCCGCGTCGGAGCGCGCGGCCGGATCGAGCTGGGGAACCCGCTTCTCCCGCGCGCGCTGGGCGAACCGCGCGCGGATCGCCGCGCCGGCGACCGACGCGAGGACCTCCTCGAGCGCGCGATCGCGATCGCCCGCGCGCAGGAGGTCCCACGTCGCGACGCTCAGCCCGCGCGCAGGCTGGACGAGGCCCGCCGGGCGGTGCTCCTCGAAGATGAAGCGCTCCCGCGCCTCGGCCGCGCCGAGGTAGACAGCCACGCTCGCGGCGGACCACGCCTGGTCGACCCACCTCAGCTTCTGGAACGTGTCGAACAGGTCGTGAAACACCTGGACGTTGCCGGGATCGAGCACCGCCGCGGCCTGGAGGTGCGCGGCGGCGCGCTCGAGCCGGCCGGCGGTCCGCGCGAGCGACGCCGCGCTGAGCCGCCCCGGGACGTCGTCCGGTCGCTCGTCCACCGCGCCCTCGAACGCCTCCAGCGCGGAGCTGGGATCCTCGAGGTGATCGCGGAAGAGCATGCCGAGGCGGCGGCAGAGCTCCCAGGTGACGTCGCTCCGGACGCGCAGGTCGGCGATGCGATGCGCCCGCTCGAGCATCCGCCGGTACGCGAGCTCGAGCTCGCCCCATTCCTGCCGCGCCGAAAGGAGGATCGCGATGAGGGAGAGCGGATCGAGGAACGTGGGATCTGCGTCCAGCGCGCGCTCGAGCAGCTCGATCCCGTCCCGCTCCCGCGTGACCTCGGTCAAGGTCGCGCGGGCCTCGCCCTGCATCGCGGTGCGCGCGAGCTCCAGGAGCGCGACCGCCCGCTCCCTGGGCTCCTCCATCCGCTCGATGAGGCAGCGGCGCGCCTCGATCGACGCCTCGACGTCGCCCGCGGCCTGGTAGAGCCGGCCCAGGCCGCGCAAGACCGCGGGGTCGTCGGGGCGGAGCTCCCGCGCCCGCTCGAGGAGCTCCAGCGCGCGCGCCGGCTCCCCGGCGATGCTCTCCCAGCGCTCTGCGAAATGGACGAGGAGTCCGAAGCGATCGCCGTCCCCCTCGACGCGCGTGAGCAGCCGCTCCTCCGCGATGCGCAGCCGGACGAAATCGCGCCCGGCGAGGTGGAGCTCGACCAGGGCTTCGAGCGCGGGCCGGTGCTCCGGCGCGAGCGCGAGCGCCTTGTCAAAGCTCTCGATCGCCTCGCGGTGCCGCTCCTGGCGCCACCTGGTCTGGGCGATGCGCAGATGCACCTCCGCGCGGGCGTCCCGGTGCGCGACGCCGACGAGCGCGAGCGCCTTCTTGTATGCCGTGAGCGCGCCCTCCAGGTCCGCGGCGGCGGCGAGCATGTCGCCAGCCGCGAGGTACTGCGCGACCGGATCGTCCGGCGCCGGCGCCGGCGTGGTGGCGGCGTCCCGCTCGTCCGCGACGACCAGCTGCGCTGCCTCGGGCCTCTCCGCCGGGGGCGCGCCCGGGGCGCCGCCGCGCGGGACGAGCACCGAGAAGGAGCCCCGCCCGCCCGTCCGCGCGAAGCACGGGATAGCGCTGGCGAGCTCGGCGTTCCCCTCCACGCGGCGGAAGATCGCCTCCGCGGTGAGGCCCCGCTCCGGCTCGGCCTCGTCGAGGTGCTCGACGAAGGCGCGGGTGAGCACCGACGGCAGATCCGCGTCGATCGAGCCGATCGGGTGGGCCGCGACGAGGAGCTCGACCCCCGTCACGGAAGACGCCACCGCCTGCTCCGCGGCGGCGACGACGGCGCGCGAGGTCGCCCCGGGGCCGTGATGGCACTCCAGGACGAGGAGCACCTCGCCGCGCGCGCGATCGCGGAACACCGCGGCGATGTCGCCCAGCGCGTCGCCCAGGCCGGGGTTCTCGGGGTCGAGGCAGAGGAAGAGCTCCCCGTCCGGCGACAGCGCGACCGCGCTGGAGGCGTAGAAGAGGAACAGGGTGGATGCATCGTCGCGCGCGGCGTCCTCCGCGTCGACCAGGGTCCTCCGCGTCGCAACGACCTCGTCGAACAGCGCGTCGAGCTGCTCCGCGAGATCCCGGGCGGGATCGACGTCGATCACCCGGAAGCCCGCATCGTCCAGCGAGAGGCGGGCCCGGATCAGATCTCCGTCGAGCGAGCCGGGCGCCGGCCGCTGATCGCGGTGCAAGCTGGGCGTGGCGACGACGGCCAAGCGCATCAGGGCGCCCTCTTCTCGTTGCGTACGCGCATGCAGGCGAGCAATCTACCCAGGGCCGCGCCCGAAGCGAAGCGGGTTGGCACGCTGCGCCGCACCACGCCGCAGCGTGAGGTCCCCCGCACGAGAGATCAGCCGGCAGGGAACAGGCATGAGCGAAGGCAGGCGTCGTTGGTGGACGGAAGCACCCCGCAGCGCACGAGCAGCTCGCGCCGCGTCAGCCGCGTCAGCCGCGTCAGCCGCGTCAATTGCGCTCGCGGCCGCCCTCGCGTCCGGCTGCGGGAGCGTGTGCGACGAGGCGACGGAGCACACCGAGGAGTGCGGCTTCCACGGCAGCGGCATCTCCGCCGAGGCGTCGTGCGACGGCCGCGTCCGGTGCGCGTCGGCGTGCGCGGCGGAGGCTCCCTGCGGCGCGTTCGATGGCACCGACGCGGCCGCGCTCGATCGGTACCAGCGCTGCCTCGAGGCTTGCTGAGCCCGCCGCGGCGCTCAGCGGGCGGCCCGGACGAGCGCGGCGCCGTCCGGCGGCCGGTCGTCGTCCGGGCCGAGGCACAGCAAGGCCAGCTCCTTCCAGGGAGCGAGCCCCTCGCCACCGAGCGGCTCGAGGTGGACGAGGACGTCCTCCAGAATGCGACCGAAGCCGTAGACGTCATCGCGGGGATCGCTCGCCCGCCCGGCGAGCCGCTCCGGTGAGACGTACCCTGGGCTGCCGCCGGCGGACGGCGCGCCACGCGGCCTGGCCAGCCCGAAGTCGGTGAGCACGGGCTCGCCGAGGTTGCGCAGGAGCACGTTGGCCGGCTTCACGTCCGCGTGGACGTAGCCGCGCTCATGGATTCGGGCGAGCGCGCGCGCGAGCGGACGCGCCCACCGCGCGATCGGCGCGAGCGCCGCCGCGTCGCCGGCGCGGAGCACGTCTCTCACCGACCCCCGCGCGATCCACTCGAGCGCGATCCACCCCTCCTCGGGGTCCGCGTCGAAGACCCGCACGACGCCGGGGCCCCCGAGCGCCGCGGCGAGCCGCACCTCGCGGGTGAGGTGCGCCCGGTCGCCGCCCCGCCCGTGGTAGACCTTGAACCCGATGCGCCGGCCGAGCACCTCGTCCTCGGCCTCGTAGACCGCGCCGGCGCCGCCGCGCGCCACCTCCCGGAGCAGGCGGAACGGGCTCTTGCCCGCCGAGGGCGCGACCACGGTCGCGTCCTCCAGGCGGGCGACCGCGGCGGGCCGATCCGCGCCGAGCGCCGCCCGCCAGCGCTGGTGACGCTCGCGCGCGCCTGGCGCGCCGATCTCCCGGACGAGCACGCGCTCGATCGTGCCGACCGCGCGCGGGAGCTGCCCCAGCGAGGCGTAGAGATCGGCCGCGAGGACGAGGCCTTCGGTCGAGGACACCGGCTGCGCGCGCGACGCGCCCCCGCGCTCGCGCGACGCGGCGCCCTCCAGCACGGCGAGCGCGCCCCGCTCGTCGCCCCGGGCCGCGAGCAGATCCGCGCAGGCCACGCGGATCGGATCGGGCAGCACCCGCTCCTCCATCGCCGCGACGAGGTGCGCCACGGCCTCGGCCTCCCGGAGCGTCCCGCGCGCCCGCCGGAGCACGGCGATGACCTCGTCCGTCGAGGGCCCCTCCCGCGTGCCGGAGCTCCGCAGGCGCGCGATGTCGTCGCCTCCGCCTTCGCGCGACGCGTGCACATGCGCCTGGGGCCGCTCCGCTCGCGCAGGATGCGCGCTGCCCCCGACGTCCACCCCGCCCGGCCCGGCGCCGCCGCGCGCGTCCGCCGGCGCACCGCCGTCCGCCGCGGCGCCGCCGAGGCGCTCCTTGATCCGCCGCCACAGGCTCACGCCGCGCCGCCCTCGGCGCCGCCGCGCCGGATCGACGGAGCCTCGCCCGCGGGGGGTAGCCGGAAGACCGCCGTACCCCCGCGCGCCGAGGCGATCGCGTCGCCCGCGCAGAGCTCGACCGACGGCGCGAGCTGGTAGTCGCCGAGGAACGGCGGCGGCGCCCCCGGCGGCGTCTTCAGCGCGACGAACGCCGAGGCCCCCGCCCGATCGACGCGGATCCGCCAGGGACCGACCGGCAGATCGCCGAGCGGCGCCGTGAAGCGATCGCCCGCGATCTCCACCACGCACCCCTCCCCGGTCCGCGGCGTGATCGCGCACGGCACCTCCCCGCCCAGCAGGAGCTGCACGCCGCGGCCGACGGGCAGCGGCCCCGTGAGCCGCGCGCCCGCCAGCGTCGTGCCGTTGCGCGTCCCGAGATCCTCGACCTCGACGCCGGACGGGCCGCGCCGGATCCGCACGTGCGTCCTGCTGACGGCGCGGGACGCGACGACGATGGTCGCCTCGCCGCGACCGATCGTGACCTCGTCGCCGAGCGCGCACCGCAGGAGGGCGCCGCCGAGCTCGAGCGACAGGATCGGCCCCGAGAGGAGCCGCGCGCGGATCGCGCGCAGGGCGTCGGCCACCTGCTCGCCGCCGCGGTTCCCCGCGATCCAGGCCTCGGCCACCGCGATCGCCTCGCGGCGCTCCGCCATCCGGTCGAGATCCGCGATCGACCGCAGGACCGCGGCGAGCTCTCGCTGGTCCCTCTCGACGGTCATCGCGGAGCGGAGCCGCTCCTCGAGCCGCTCGATCGCGCCCGCCGCGGCCAGCACCCGCGTCTCCGACTCGGTGTCGCCCACCAAGGCGTACGCGTCGGCCGCGCGCTCGAGCTCGCCCGCCTCCTCGAGCTCGCGCGCGACCGCCAGCGCCTCGCTCCGCATCACGCTCGCGCCCCGCGCGCGCACCAGATCGAACGCGAGCAGCGCCTTGCGCCCGAGCGCCGAGCGCTTGAGCTCCGGGCTCTCCGCCATGCGGGACGCCGACGCGCAGAAGGCGATCCGCTTCTCGACGCTGCGCTCGGCGTCCGCCCGGAGGAGGAGGACCCGGGCCGCGTCGTCCGGCATCCCGGCGTCGAGGTACAGCTCGACCGCCCCCGCGAGATCGCCGGCGAGCTCCTTGGCCTCGGCCGCCCTGCGTCGGCTGTCCCCCCGCCTGAGCCCGAACCACTCAAAGAGACTCACGCAGCGCCATCCTCGCCACCATCCGACATCCTACCCTTGATGCGCGCCGGCCCCAACCGCCAGCGTTGACTCCCTCCCTCGTCACCCGCAGGATTTGCGGCCTCGATGTCGACAACGAACCGCCTCGGCGAACTGCTCGTCCGCGAAAAGCTCATCAGCCTCCAGCAGCTCAGGCAAGCCCAAGAGGAGCAGCGCAAGACAGGTCAGAACCTCGGGTACGCGCTCGCCAAGCTCGGGTACATCTCCGACGGAGAGATCACGAGCTTTCTCTCGACGCAGTACCGCGTCCCGGCCGTCGCCCTCGACGAGTACGAGATCGACGCGGAGGTCTCGCGCCTCGTCTCGCGGGACGTCTGCGAGAAGCACAAGATCATCCCCATCTCCAGGTCGGGGACGGCGCTCGTCGTGGCGATGGCCGATCCGACGAACCTCCACGCGATCGACGACATCAAGTTCCTCACGGGCTTCAACGTGGAGCCCGTCGTCGCGTCCGAGACCGGCATCACGGAGGCGATCGAGCGCGCCTACAACGTCGGGCCCTCCTACGACGAGGTGCTGAGCGAGTTCGGGGAGGAGGAGGTCGGCTTCCAGGTCGAGGCCGACGACGTGAACGTCCTCGAGCTGGAGAAGGCCGCCGAGGGCGCGCCCGTGGTCCGGCTCGTCAACGCGATCCTCCTGAACGCCATCAAGAAGGGCGCGAGCGACATCCACGTCGAGCCGTACGAGAAGAAGCTCCGCGTGCGCTACCGCATCGACGGCGTGCTGATGGAGGAAATGCAGCCGCCGATCAAGCTGAAGAACGCGATCTCGAGCCGCCTCAAGATCATGAGCTCGCTCGACATCGCCGAGCGGAGGCTCCCGCAGGACGGCCGCATCAAGCTGAAGATGGGCAGGGGCCGGGAGATGGACTTCCGCGTCTCGGTGCTCCCGACGCTCTGGGGCGAGAAGATCGTCCTCCGTCTCCTCGACAAGTCGAACCTGCAGCTCGACATGGCGAAGCTCGGCTTCGATCCGAAGCCGCTCGCCGACTTCAAGTGGGCGATCGGCCAGCCGTGGGGCATGGTCCTCGTCACCGGCCCGACCGGCTCCGGCAAGACGACGACGCTCTACTCGGCGCTGTCGGAGCTCAACCAGATCGGCTCGAACATCAGCACCGCCGAGGACCCTGTCGAGTACAACCTGCACGGCATCAACCAGGTGCAGATGCACGACGACATCGGGCTGAACTTCGCGATGTCGCTGCGGTCGTTCCTCCGGCAGGACCCGGACATCATCATGGTCGGCGAGATCCGCGACTTCGAGACGGCCGAGATCGCCGTCAAGGCCGCGCTCACCGGCCACCTCGTGCTCTCGACGCTGCACACGAACGACGCGCCGTCGACGATCTCGCGCCTCCTCAACATGGGCGTGGAGCCGTTCCTCATCACCGCCAGCGTGAACCTCGTGCTGGCCCAGCGCCTCGCGCGCAAGATCTGCCCCGACTGCCGCGTCCCGCTGAAGGTCGACGCGAGGGTGCTCCTCGACTTCGGCTTCACCGAGCAGCAGGTGGCGCGCGCGGAGCTCGTCCGCGGCGCGGGCTGCAAGACCTGCAACGGCTCGGGCTACAAGGGCCGCGTCGCGCTCTACGAGGTCATGCGCTTCACCGACGCGCTGAAGGAGATGGTCCTCCAGGGCGCGTCCACGGCCGAGCTCAAGGCCGCCGCGATCAAGGGCGGGATGCTGACCCTCCGGATGAGCGGGATCGAGAAGGTGCTCGCGGGCGTCACCACGACCGAGGAGGTCGGCCGCGTGACGATGGGGGACTGAGCGCATGACCACCGAGCTCGTCGGACAGCAGGAAGGCCTCCGGTACACGCTCCAGCAGCTCCTCCGCGCGATGGTGGAGAAGGGCGCGAGCGACATGCACATCACGAGCGGCACGCCGCCGCTCCTGCGCATCGACGGCACGGTGGTGCCGCTGAAGCTCCCGCCGCTCATGCCGAGCGACACGAAGCAGCTCTGCTACTCGGTGCTGAGCGAGGAGCAGGTGGCGGCGTTCGAGCAGCGCAACGAGCTCGATCTCTCGTTCGGCATGAAGGGGCTCGCCCGCTTCCGCGCCAACATCTACATGCAGCGGGGCGCCGTCGCCGCCGCGTTCCGGCAGATCCCCTTCCGGATCATGAACTTCGACGAGCTGGGCCTGCCGCCGGTGGTGCTCGACATCACCGCCAAGCCCCGCGGCCTCGTGCTCGTGACGGGCCCGACGGGCTCGGGCAAGACGACCACGCTCGCGAGCATCATCGACAAGATCAACTCGGAGCAGCGGCTGCACATCCTCACGATCGAGGATCCGATCGAGTACCTGCACCCGCACAAGCTGTCGCTCGTGAACCAACGCGAGATCGGCTCCGACACCGCGTCGTTCAAGGACGCCCTGCGGTACGCCCTGCGCCAGGATCCGGACGTCGTGCTCGTCGGCGAGATGCGCGACCTCGAGACCGTCGAGTCGGCGCTGACGATCGCCGAGACCGGCCATCTCGTGTTCGCCACGCTCCACACGAACTCGGCGATCTCGACGATCAACCGCATCATCGACGTCTTCCCGCCGCACCAGCAGTCGCAGGTGCGCCAGCAGCTCTCGTTCACGCTCGTCGCCGTGATGACGCAGCTCCTCCTGCCGCGCGCGAACGGCCCGGGGCGCGTCATGTCGATGGAGGTCATGATCCCGAACGCGGCGATCCGGAACCTCATCCGCGAGGACAAGCTCCACCAGATCTACTCGCAGATGCAGGTGGGCCAGGCGGGCAGCGGCATGCAGACGATGGCCCAGTCGCTCGTGTCCCTCTACCAGCGCCGGATGATCACGCTGGAGGAGGCGTTCGCGGCGGCCGCCGACGGCGAAGAGATCCGGGCGATGCTGGAGCCCCGTCAGGCGGTGAGCTCACGGAACAACGGCCCGAAGCAGCCTTGACCACAACGGCGCCCTGCCCTTCGGTTCACCCTGCACGCTCGACGCGCTTCGCGGCTCACGGCGCGGCGCGGCGCGGCGGGAGGCGGGCGGACGGGCGCCGCTGGCATCCAGAAAATCGCAGTAAAATCGAGGCCTTGGAGAGGGGGCTCCACACTTTTTTGACATCTACCCAACCGTTCAGTAGGTTCCGCCCGATGCAGGGGCTCACCGAGCGACAACAGCAGGTGCTTCACTATATCCGGCAGTCGATCAGCGAGCGCGGGTACCCGCCGACGCTGCGCGAGATCGGCGCGCATATGGGGATTCGCTCGACGAACGGGGTGAACGATCACCTCCGGGCGCTCGAACGCAAGGGCTACCTGACGCGCGAGGACATGAAGTCGCGCGCGCTCCGCCCGCGCGATCTCGATGGCGCGGGCGCCGGCGGCGGCGCCGATCTCCGCGGCGCGCTCGTGAACGGTGGGAACGACGCCCCTGCGAACGACCAGGAGGACGACCTCGTCGAGATCGCGGTCGTCGGCCGGATCGCCGCGGGCCTGCCGATCCTCGCCGAGGAGCACGTCCTCGATACGGTCCGGATCGAGCGCACGCTCGTGCGCGGCGGGCGCGAGGTGTTCGGCCTACGCGTCACCGGCGACTCGATGATCGAGGCGGGCATCTTCAGCGGCGACTACATCTTCGTGCGCCGGCAGCTCACCGCGCAGCGCGGCGACATCGTGGTGGCGCTGATCGGCGACGAGGCGACCGTGAAATACTTCTTCCCCGAGAAGGACTACGTGCGTTTCCAGCCGGCGAACGCGGCGATGGCGCCGATCCTGGTCCGGGCGAGCGACTTCAAGCCCGCGATGCTCCTCGGCGTGGTCGTCGGCGTCTACCGGAAGCTCTGACCTTACCCTTCCCTTCCCCGAGCCGGTTGACGCGCGCCGAGCGGCCTTGATAGCGTCGCGACGGCCGGGCAGACGGTCTTAGGTGCCCGCTCCAGAAAGAACGCGATCGTGACGACGCACGGGCGGCGATTCGGGACTTGGATTTCAGGCGCGGGCATGGTGCTCGCGGCGGCTCTCACGGGCGGCTGCGGCGGTACCCTCTACGCGTTCACCGCGAACTCGGCCTCGAGCAAGCTCGAGACGGCCGAGGCGCTCGGCGCAGAGAAGTATGCGCCGTACGAGTACTACACCGCGCGCGAGCACCTCTGGAAGGCTCGGGAGGAGGCCGCGGCCGCCGACTACGGCGACGCGATCGACTTCGCCGACGTCGCAGAGGAGTACGCGGACAAGGCGATCACCCTAGCGAAACAGGCGCACGAGGGCGCGGGTCGATGAGCATTGGAATGACGCGCCGCAGTTCCCGCCGCGCCCGTCGCGCAGGCGCTATCGCTGTCGTGGCGATCGCCGGGGCCGCCTTCTCGTGCACGCAGGTGCCGGTCATGCGCGGCGACATCGAGGCGTTGACCACCATCGCGAAGCAGGCGGAGCGCAACGGCGCGCTCCGCTGCGCGCCGCGCGAGCTGGCGATGGCGAAGTCGCACCTGTCGTTCGCCTCGGTCGAGCTCGATCAGGGCTTCTTCGTCCGGGCCAAGGAGCACCTCGACATCGCGAAGGCGAACACGCACGCCGCGTACGACCTCTCGCCGCCGCAGAAGTGCGCCGAGCGCGGGTTCGTCGAGGAGGCGCCGCCGCCCAAGCCCGGAGACTGCGACGGCGACGGGCTGCTCGACCCGCAGGACAAGAAGTGCCCGTGCGACGCCGAGACCTGGAACGGCTTCCAGGACGATGACGGCTGCCCGGACGATCCGGACACGGACGGCGACGGCCTGACGGACGGCAAGGACAGCTGCGTGCTCCTGCCCGAGGACAAGGACGGCTACCTCGACGAGGACGGCTGCCCCGAGCTCGACAACGACCTCGACACGATCCTCGACGCGAACGACAAGGACAGCACGGGCAAGAACTGCGCGAACGACCCGGAGGATCCGGACGGCTACGAGGACGCCGACGGCTGCCCCGAGCCGGACAACGACCAGGACACCGTGGTCGATCTCGAGGACCAGTGCCCGAACGAGCCGGGCGTGGTCGGCGGCGACAAGCCGGGCTGCCCGAAGAAGCCGAGCCTGGTCATCGTCACCGAGAAGGAGATCAAGATCACGCAGCAGATCCACTTCGAGTTCGACAAGGACAAGATCCGGCCCGAGAGCTTCCCGATCCTCGACGCCGTGGTGGAGGTCCTCCAGCAGAACCCGAAGATCAAGATCGAGATCCAGGGGCATACGGACAACAAGGGCGCCGCGGCCTACAACAAGAAGCTGTCGGATCGGCGTGCGGCCTCCGTGAAGAAGTACCTGGTAGCCAAGGGCATCGACGAAGCCCGGCTGACATCGAAGGGGTACGGCATGGAGCAGCCGATCGTGCCGAACACGTCCGACCAGAACCGTGCCCTGAACCGGCGCGTGCAGTTCGTCCGCACGGAGGGCGCGCAGTAGTCCAGCCCGTCGCGGCGGCACCGCCTGGCGTGTCGGGGTACGGTCGCTCTCGACCGCGCAGTCCAGGGGGCCGGATCCGGTCCCCTCCTCCTGAAAGCAAGAGCCCCTCCCCAGCACACCCTGGAGGTCTGAACCCGTGTTTTTCCGTCGTTCACGCCGCGCTCGTCTCGCGTCTGCACTGACTTCGCTGTGGGTCCTCGGCGCGCCGGCGGTCGCCGGCGCCGCCGGCGAAAAGGACGCGGAGGCGATGAAGCTGCACAACCAGGCGATGGACGATGACTACCTCTCTGTCGAGTTCGACAAGGCGGAGAAGAAGCTCAAAGACGCCCTGAAGAAGTGCGACAAGAACGCCTGCTCGAAGCCGGTGGTCGGCAAGCTGCACATCGCGCTCGGCACGGTGTATGGCGGCGGCAACAAGCTCCAGCAGGCCAAGGCCGAGTTCGTGCTGGCGCTCCAGGCCGATCCGAAGGCGGCGCTCATCGACGCGCTGACGACGACCGAGCTGGCCCAGGCGTTCAAGGAGGCCCAGAAGGAGGCGCAGGCCGCCGGGAAGGCGCCTCGCGACGGCGGCGGCAAGGCCACGAAGGCCGCGGCGGGCGACGTTCCCCACACGCCGGTGGCGGAGCAGGCGGTGAACACGCCGGTGCCCGTGTACGTCGAGATCCCGGAGGAGATCGACGCGTCCAAGGCGACGGTCCGCTACAAGCCGTTCGGCTCGCCCAAGTGGAAGTCGCTCGAGATGAGGCGTGTCGAGAGCGGCTTCGGGGTGGAGATCCCCTGCGAGGATGTCACGACGACCGGCGATATCCGGTATTTCGTCATCCTGAGGGACGAGGCGGGCGATCCGGTGGGCACCGCCGGTTCGATGCAGGCGCCTCACCGGGTGCCGATCAAGAACGAGATCGAGCAGGAGCCGTCGCTGCCTGGCCAGGGGCCGCCGAAGCGGTGCGCCGCGAAGGAGGATTGCCCGCCAGGCCTGCCTGGCTGCCCCGAGGCTGGCGGCAAGCGCGGGGACAAGACCTGGGGTTCGGCCTGCGAGGCGACCGAGGAGTGCCAGTCGGGGCTCGCCTGCGTGAACGGGACCTGCGAGCAGGGGAGCGACGAGGGCGGCGGGGCGTCGAAGGGCAAGGGCAAGGGCAACCGCAACGTGGTCGGCGTCTCCGGCCAGCTCGACCTGCTCCTGGTGCGCGGTACGGATTTCGTCTGCTCGGGCAGCGACGCCGCCTACGCCTGCTTCTATCCGGGCGGCGACGGCCGGCAGTTCTACGGCGAGCCCGTAGATCTGGAGGGAACGAACGGGGTCAAGGGTGGCCTGAGCCTGGCTGGGTGGCGGGTGATGCTGTCGTACGATCGGCAGCTGTTCTCGGACCTGTCGCTGCTCCTCGGCGTGCGGGTCGGATTCGCGTTCGGCGGCTCGCCGTCTTCCAAGAACGGGCCGAACCCGTGGACGGACGAGGCGGGCAATGACCTGCAGAACCCGCATCTCCAGGCGCTCAGCTTCCTGCCGCTCCATGCGGAGCTCCGCGCCACGTATTTCCTCCTGGGGGATCGAATTGTCGAGAAGGGCGGGTTCCGCCCCTATGCCTTCGCCTCGCCCATCGGGCTGGCCCAGGTGAACGCCTCGGTGCCTGTGGATGTGTGCGATCGCCGCACCGAGGAGGGGGATCCTCTGCGCACCAGCAGCAGCAACAGGTGTCCGGCGAACACCCGCTACGTCGAGAATCTCGATGCCTACCAGATCACCGGGCGGAACTTCTCCGCGCTAGGCGCCGGTGTGGTCTATGGCATCACCCAGAACTTCGGAGTGTCTGCCGAGATGAAGGTGATGCTGATGTGGCCAACGCTCGGCCTCGTCCTGGCCCCCACCGTCAGCCCCGTGTTCGCCTTCTAGCGCCGTTTCCCGCACCCAGAGCGACGTTGTCACGCGCAAGCGTGCTCCAGCACGCCGCCGCAGCGCAGCGCGTCGGTACAGCCGAACCCCCTCCTCCCTCCCCCGTCCCAGCCGCAGCGCGGGGGGTGCCCGCACAGGAGACGGGCCCAGATCGGCGTTTTTGGCGCGCAGGCGTACTCACGTACGCCGAGCACCGAAAACGCCGAGATGGGCCCGTCTCCGAAGCGGGCGCCCCCCGCGCTAGAGGTCGAAGTGTTCGGTGCCGAGCAGCTGGTAGAGGCCGTAGAGCGACCCGGCGTCATGGTGCTCGAAGCGAACGCCCGCGCGCGCCGGCCGCCCCGCCGCACCGCGGCGGATCCAGGCGATACGACCGCGGAGGCTCAGCGGATCCCACAGGTTCGGGGCGGTGACCTCGAGCGTCACCGACGCCTCGGGATCCAGGAGCTCCGACGCGAGCTGGGCCTCGGACAGCTCGATGCCGGCGCCGCCCAGCCCCAGATCGCGGATGCGAACGCCATGCTCCTCGATCGACTGGCGATCGCGCAGCGTCGCCCCAAGATCGACGCGTCGCCTCGCGTGAACGCGAAAGTGGTCCCGGACAGCCATCCTGGCGCATTCTCCAGTCGACGCGAACATATCACGAGAGACGCGCGCACACGCTCGGTTCGCCAAGCCGTGCGGCGCAGGGGCGCGGGCGCGGTGACGCGCGCCGCGCGAACAGCATGCTCGCCCGGTCGCCCATGGCTGCGTTCGGTAAAGCGACCGTCACGTGTTAGCCTTTGGGCTTCGCGGCGAACCTTGGGTAACATGCGGACCACATCCGCTGGAGCGAGTCGCGAAGTAGACGGGAGTTCTACCCTGATGGCCCAGGACACACGCAAAGATCCGCGAGCGAGAGTGCTGCAGATGACCGTGCGCTACAAGAGCGCCACGGTCGACGAGTTCATCGAGCACCACTCGCATGACGTGAGCCGTGGCGGCATCTTCATCAAGACGCCGTCGCCCTTCCCCGCTGGCACGCTGCTCAAGTTCGAGATCCGTCTGCAGGACGAGCAAGCCGTGATCGCCGGCGTCGGCCGCGTCGTGTGGAAGCGCGAGCCCGCGCAGGGGAGCGACGCGCACCCGGCGGGCATGGGCGTGAAGTTCATCAAGATCGATGAGAAATCCAAGGCCGTGATCACCCGGCTCGTCGACGCGCAAGCGGGCGCCGGGTCGGCGTTCGAGGCCGGCATCACCGACCGCACGGATCTGGGCGACGACGTGCAGGAGATCACGGCCCCGTCGGCGACCGCGAGCGCGCCGCAGGCCGAGCCCGCGGCCTCCAAGGCAGCGCAGGCGCAGGTGAAGCGGGCGTCGACGATGCTGGGGCTCGGCTCGATCGGGGCGAAGGGCGACGCGGGCAAGGGCGAGGCGAAGAAGGCCGACGTCGCGGAGGGCGGCAGCTTCTTCCCGCAGACGAACCCCGAGAAGGAGATGCCGCCGCCCGACGAGCGGACGATGATGAAGCAGGCGGCCGAGCTGCTGAAGCAAGCGCTCGCCGACGCCGGCGGCTCGCTGGACGAGATCGGCCCGTCCAAGGAGCCGCTCATGGCCGCCCCGCCGAAGAAGGCCGAGCCCGCTCCGGCGCCGAAAGAGGAGCACGTCAGGCCGCTGGCCGAGCCGGCGGCGATGCCGGTCCCGGCGGTCGCTCAGCTGGCGAACGAGCGGGAGGCGCGGGACGATGCGCCCGCGGCCGAGGCGAGACCAGCGAAGGCGGCCGCAGCCAGGAGGCCGGCCGAGGTCGCGGACCGGGCGCCGGCGGACGATCTGCACGGCAAGCCTGCGCGCCAGGACGTAAAGGCGGCCGACGATCAGGCGAAGGCGAAGCCAGCGGCCGCCAAGCCCAAGGAAGACAAGGCGGCCACGGCCAAGGCCGCACCCGCGGCCCAGGCTCCGCTCGCACAGGAAGAGGAGAGCAGCGGCACCGGGCGGCTGCTCACGATCCTGCTGGTCGCGGCGGCGCTCTGCGGCGCGCTCTGGCTCGTCTTCGGGCAGAGCGACAAGCCCCCCGCGACCCCGCCGGCCGCGCCGGAGCAGCCCGCGGCGAAGCCTGCAGCTCCGGCGGAGAAACCTGCGGCTCCGGCAGAGAAGCCTCAGCCGACGGAGGTCGTGCCCGCAGCGACGGACAAGGCTGCGCCCGCCGCGACGGCGGCGCCCACGACGACCGCCGAAGCGCCGGCGGCGCCGGCGGCGAGCGCCACCGCGCCCCTCGGAGCGACCGCGGAGCCTGCGGCGCCCAAGGTGACGGCCGAGCCTGCGGCCCCGGCGACGGCGGAGCCCGCGGCGCCCAAGGCGACGGCGGAGCCTGCGGCGACCACCCCAGCGCCAGAGCCCGCGGCCCCCACGGCGACGGCGGCGCCCGCGGCGCCCAAGCCTGCGGCGCCCAGGCCCAGGCCGGCCGCGCCGAAGCCGCCGAAGAACGACGATCCCTACGGTTGATGACCAGGCCGCGGGTCCTCCGCGGGAGAGGCAGCTGCGATGAGCGGCTCGGTGAGTCACGTCGGTGAATCAGGGCTGGGCCGCTCGAAGGCGGCCGCCACGCTGGCCGCGCTGGGCCTGCTGGCCGCGACCGGGCTCGTCTGCGGCGCGGTCGCGCTGCGCGATCCGACGGCCGTGACGGCGCTCGAGGGGGGCGCCAGCGCCTCGCCGAGCCCTTCGCCGGCCGCCGCGCCCAGCAGCAGCGGCCGCGAGAGCAGCAGCGCGCCGGCCCCCGAGCCGGCGCCGGCGCTCGCGCCCGCGGAGCCCGAGGCCCCGGCGAAGGCGCCGCCTGCCCGCGCTCAGCCCGCGGAGCTCGAGAGCGCCCAGGCCGCGGGGAGCGCTGCGCTCGGCTCGCTCGCGCAGCGGTATCCGGAAGACCCTGCGGTCCTCCGGGCGCTCGCGGTCGCGCAGGGGCGCGAGAAGGCGATGGCGGCCGCGCTGCTCACGGCGCAGCGGCTGTTCGAGATCGCTCCCGAGGAGGCCGGGAACGACGAGCTCAAGCAGATCATCCTGAGGGCAGCGAACGGCACCCCGGACCTCGCCCTCACGGCGTTCGATCTGATGGCCAAGCACATGGGAAGCCGCGGTCCCGACCTGCTCTACGAGGTGGTGACCGCGCCGAAGTTCGGCGATTGGCCCAGGGACCACGCGAGCACACGGCTGATGGAGAGCAGCGTGCGGCAGCTCGCGTCGCCGGCGCTGCTCGTCGCCGACGATCTGCGCCGCCTCACGGACTGCCCCACCAAGGCGATGCTCGCCAGGGCGCGCGAGGAGGGCGATGTCCGCGCGCTCCATTACATCAAGGCGCTGGGCACCCCCCAGCCATGCCGGGGCCATCGGACGCGCAGGTGCCTCAGGTGCGGCCCCCTCCAGAAGGAGCTTCGCGCGACGGCCAGCGCCATCGAGAAGCGCAAGAACGACAAGGCGGCGGCAGCGCCGCCCGCCGCGAGCGCTGCTCGCTGACCGCCTTCGTCTCGCCAACCCCGGAGCGGCCTGTTCCCTTGCATCGCCGCTGTCGCGCCTCGACGTGACGGCGGCGACCGGCCTTCCGCCCTGCCATATCCGCAGCGCTTCCGGCACGCATGGAGGTCCCATGCACGGCCGCGTGGGCGGCTCGATGCTCCGAAGCAGCCGCTCACTATCCAGTGGGAGCGGCACGGCCACGCAGACGGCTCGACGCGTGGAACCAGCTCACCAGGGGAGCGAATCGGGGTGGGCGCAGCAGGACTTGAACCTGCGACTTCGTCCGTGTGAAGGACGCACTCTACCGCTGAGTTATGCGCCCGATGCCAGCCGGTTGTCACCCGGCCGTTTCGGAAAGACGTGGCGCTTTTAACCCAAACATCGGCGTTCGACAAGAAGAACTCGCTGGCGATGC
This sequence comes from Sorangium sp. So ce1504, assembly GCF_051521635.1. Taxonomy (NCBI): domain Bacteria; kingdom Pseudomonadati; phylum Myxococcota; order Polyangiales; family Polyangiaceae; genus Sorangium; species Sorangium sp. So ce1504. The sequence goes on from NZ_CP150365.1 coordinate 6,578,531, forward strand.
CGAACTTCTTCGCGGCGCTCCGTCAAGCCCGGAGCCGGCGGCCCGTGGGGCAGGCCCGGAACCGGTGGGTCGCGTGTGAAGGCACGTCCGGCGGCTGCGGCCAGCGAGCCGGCCGCGGGGCCCGCGCGCCGGCTGCGCGCCGCCCGTGAGCGACCGGGCACGGAGCCAGGCGGGCCGCCGCGTCCGCGCGGCGTCGCGGTCGGGCGATCGGGGACGGGCGCCGCTGCTCTTCGAGCGCGCGCGTGGGCACCGGCGCGGAGCGACGCGCGCGGTCAATCGAGCGTCGCGACGGCGCGCCGGAGCGCGGCGAGGCCTGCTTCGATGTGGTCCTCATCGCAGGCATACGAGAAGCGAAGATACCCAGGCGCGCCGAAGGGGGTGCCGGCGACCGCGGCGACGTGCGCCTGCTCGAGCATCCACGTCGCCACGTCCTCGTCGCTCGCGAGCGTCGTCCCCTGGAAAGCGCGCCCGCAGAGCCCGCGCACGTCGGCGAACGCGTAGAACGCGCCTTCCGGCATCCTGCAGCGCACCCCTGGTACGGCGTTGAGCCCCTCGACCATCAGCGAGCGCCGCCGGGCGAACGCCGCGCGCATCGCGAACACCGCGTCGCGGGGCCCGTTCAGGGCGGCGACAGCGGCCGCCTGGGAGACGGCCGCCGCGTTCGTGGTGCTCTGACCCTGGACCACGTCGAGCGCCCTCGCGACCTCGACCGGCGCGATGCTCCAGCCGATCCGCCAGCCCGTCATGGCGAAGGTCTTGCTGACCCCGTCGACGACGATGACCCGCGGCGCGAGGTCCTCCGCGAGCGCCGGGAGCGACACGTGCCGGAACCCGTCGTAGGTGAGATCGGCATAGATCTCGTCGACGACGATCCAGCAATCATGGCGCCGCAGCACGCTCAAGAGCGGGAGCAGGTGCTCTTCCGCATACGCCGAGCCGGTCGGATTGGAGGGCGTGCACAGGATGATCGCCTTCACCCGCGGAGAAAGCGCGCCCTGGAGCGCGTCCGCCGTGAGGCGGAACCCCATCTCCTCGGTCGTGTTGACGATGACCGGCGTGGCGCCGACGAGGCGCACCTGCTCCGGGTAGCTCACCCAGTAGGGCGCGGGGATGACGACCTCGTCTCCCGGCTCGAAGAGCGCGGTCGCGAGGTTGAACAACGCGTGCTTCGCGCCGCAGCTCACGGTGACCTGGCTCGGCAGCGGCCGCCAGCCGCGGTGCTGCTCGGTCGCGGCGCAGATCGCCGATTTCAGCTCGGAGATGCCGGACACGGCCGTGTAGTGGGTGGCGCCGGCGTCCAGCGCCGCCTTCGCCGCGATACGAATGTGCTCCGGCGTGTCGAAGTCAGGCTCGCCCACGCCGAAGGAGAAGACCTTGTGCCCGTCGGCGCGGAGGCGCGCGGCCCTCGCCGCCATGGCGAGCGTTGCACTGGGCGCGACGGCCGACAGACGGTCAGCGAGCTTCCTGGGCATCGAGACACTGAGGAATAAAGGGCGGCCTGAGATAACGCAAGGCGCTACCGCTCCGGCGCTTGCGCGGGCGGCGCGGATGTGCCGCTAGGGCGACGGCGTGGCGCCGCCGACCTGGACCGCGGGCTTCTGCTCGTCCTGCTTGATCGAGTAGCGCACGAGCGCGCGGAGCACGTCGTTGCGCTGCACGTTTCCGAGGAGGCTCTTCATGTCCTCGTAGATCGACGGATCGACCAGCAGGGCGCCGAGGGTCCCCTTGCCCGCCCTCATGTCGTGCACGATCGCCCGCAGATCGCCGGTCATCGCCGTCACGTTGGCGAGCGCCTCGGCGCCGTCGCCCTTGCCGCCATAGAGCGCGTCGTGCGCGAGGCTGTCGCTCTCGCGGATGCCCCGCAGCGTCATGGCGACCTCGTCCGCCGCGCTCCCGAACTGCTGAATCTGCTTCTGCGGGCCGTCGCCGTAGATGACGTCGTGCGCGAACCCCGGCCCCTCCTTGACCCGCGAGACGACCCCCCGCACCTCGCGCACCGCGCTCGCGAGCTCCGTGCTGAGACGATCGAGGCTCTGCACGGTGCGCGAGATGCGCTCGGCCTCCTCGGGATCGGTCAGGAAGCGGTGCGGGTAGCCTTCCCCCTCGGTCACCTGCTTCATCAGCGTGTTCGCCGAGGCGACCGTCTCGCGGAGATCCCTGTGCAGCTTCTCGTCGGCGATGCTCTCCGAGACCTTCTGGATGTTGTCGAGCGTCGCCTCGGCCTTCTCGGCCATGCCGGTCACCTTCCCCATCACGTCGGTCGGCACCTCGCCGGGGATGTGGCCGCCAGGCGGCACCGAGTCCGGGCTCTGCCCCTTCGTGAGCTCCAGCATCTTGTCGCCGAGCAGGCCCTTGTTCGCGATCTGGGCGACGCTGTCCGTCTTGATCCGGCTCGCCTCGCTCTCGACGATCTCGAGCTTCACATAGATCTTGGCGTCCTTCGGATCAGGGCCGTAACCGACCTCGGCGACGTGACCGATGTCGATGCCTCCCATGCGGATGGGCGCGCCCGGCTTCAGCCCCTGGACGTCGGCGAAGTTCGTCGTGAAGCCGACGGAGGAGTCGAAGAGCCGCCGCTCGTCGCCTATCAGGAAAATGACTACGGCGGAGAGCACAAGGCCCGCCAGCACAAAGAGTCCGACCTTCAGATCGCGCGCTCTGCCCATGCAGAAGGGCATCTTGCGCGATCTCGGGGGGATCGTCACGCGCCGAGAAGCGTCTGGACGTCCTCATTCACCGGAGCGGTCCCGGTAATGAAATCGGCGACATGCGGATCGGTAGACTTCCGGAACTCGTCCGGGGTGCCGGTCGCGATGACCTCGCCGCGGAAGATCATCGCCATCCGATCCGAGATCGAGAACGCGCTCTTCATGTCGTGTGTCACCACGATGCTCGTCACGTTGAGCGCCTGTTTCAGCCCCTTGATGAGGTGGTTGATGCGCTCGGTGTTGATCGGATCGAGGCCGGTCGTCGGCTCGTCGTAGAGCAGCACCTCGGGCTGCACCGCGATGGCGCGCGCGAGGCCGACGCGCTTCTTCATGCCGCCGGACAGGTCCCCCGGGCGCATCTGCTCGATGCCCGGCAGGCCGACCAGCGACAGCGCCCAGTTGACCCGATCCGCGATCTGCGCCTCGGTCATCTCCTTGCGGTAGTGCTCGTGCAGGCCGTAAGCGACGTTCTCACCGACCGAGATCGAGTCGAACAGGGCGCCGCCCTGGAAGAGCATCGCGATGCGCTGGCGCACCCCGGCGATGCGCGACTCGCTCAGGCGCGTGATCTCCTCACCGTGAAACTGGATAGATCCACCATCGGCGTCGAGCAGACGGATGAGCAGCTTGAGCATGACGCTCTTGCCGACGCCCGAGCCGCCCATGATGGTGATCGTCTCGCCCGGGTACACTTCGAGGTTCAGGTCGCGGTAGATGACCTTCGGACCGAAGGCCTTGCGCACACGCGAGAACCGGATCAGCGGCTCAGCCACGCGTTCACGCTAGCACGCCGCGGAGGCCCGCCGCGAACGCTCAGTCGGACGCGGCGACGTGCTCGATCCTGATCTCGACGGCGTCCCCGCCGCGCCAGGCGTCGCGCCGGAGGCGGCCCACCACGTCGACGCGCTTGCCGGTGAACCGCGGCGCGAGCTCGCCCAGCTCGAACCCGAAGCACGAGATCTCGCGGCGGGCGAACGTGAGCTCCAGCTTGAGGTGGCCCTTCAGGTTCCTCGCGGAGCGCACGGCCGCGCCCGCCACGAGGACGTACGACGGGCGGTTGCCCTCGCCGCACGGCTCGAGCCGCTCGAGATCGCGCGCCACGGCCGCCGGATCGTCGCGATCGTCGAGCCGGACGTGGGCGGCCGCGAACGCCGCGGCGGCCGGGAGGTCCTGCTCGCGGAAGGCGTCGCACCACGCCGCCCGGAGCGCCTCGACGCGATCGGCGCGCACCTCGACGCCGGCCGCGGCCTGGTGGCCGCCGAAGCCGACGAGCTCGGCGCGGCACCGGGTGAGCGCGTCGTGGAGCCGCGCGCCCGCTGGACCGCGCACCGAGCCGCGCCCCTTCGCGCCCTCGAGCGCGATGACGATCGTCGGCTTGCCGTAGCGACCCGTGATCCTGCCAGCGACGATGCCGACCACGCCGGGGTGGAAGCCCTGCCGCGCGATGACGATCGCAGGATCCCGATCGAACCCGGCGCGCTCGATCTCGGCGAGCGCGGAGGTCAGCATCTCGTCCTGGATCGCGCGCCGCTTCATCTGCGCCTGCTCCACCGTGGCGGCGAGCGCGGAGGCGGTCACGCCGTCGTGCGCGAGCAGGAGCTCCAGGGAGATGTCGGGATCGCCGAGCCGACCGGGCGCGTTGAGGCGGGGCGCGATCCGGAAGGCGACGTCCTCGGCGGACGCGCCGCGCCCGAGATCGAGGTTGGCGAGCGCCGCGAGCGCGCGGAGCCCTGGACGGGGCCCGGTCTGGAGCACGCCAAGGCCGGCCCGCACGAGCGCGCGGTTGTCGCCGGTCAGCGGAGCGACGTCGGCGACCGTGCCGATCGCCACGAGGTCGAGGTAGGGGCGGATATCGAGCGACGAGCCGAGCTTCTTGCGCACGGCGGCCAGGAGCGAGAGCGCGAGCCCGCAGGAGGCGAGCCCCTTGTACGGGAAGCCGCAATCGGCGCGGTGCGGGTTCAGGAAGGCGATCGCGGGGAGCGGCTCGGCCGGCACGAGGTGGTGATCGATGACGACGCAGTCGATGCCGGCCGCGCGGGCCGCGGCCAGCCGCTCGTGATCGCTGGACCCGCAGTCGCACGTGATGAGCAGCGTGGGACCGGCGCGCATCACGCGCTCGAGCGCGGGCGCCGAGAGGCCGTAGCTGCCTTCGGCGCGCGTCGCGAGGAGCGGCACCACCTGTCCCGAGAGGGCGCGCAGCCCGCCGGTCATGATGGCGGTCGCGGTGATCCCGTCGCAGTCGTAGTCGCCGAAGACGGCGATCCGCTCGCCGGCGCGCACGGCGCGCGCGATCCGCTCCGCGCTCGCCTCGCGATCGGCCATCGCGTCGGGCGACGTGAGGTGCGAGAGCCGCGGGTCGAGGAAGCGCCGGGTCGCCTCGTCAGGCGCCCAGCCGGCCCGGTGCAGGATGTCCGCTACCGTGATCGACAGCCCCAGCTGGCGCGCCATCACGAGCGCCTCGGCGGACGCCTCGCCCGGATCCGCGACGGGCGCGGCGCCCCCCGCCGCGGGCGAGGCCGGCGCCTCGCGCTCGGGGAGCTCCCTCCAGGCCTCCGTGGCGGTGCTCATCAGAGAAGCGGGTACACCGACGGGGTGGGTGCGTCCATGGCCTGGGGCGGTTCAGGCCGCGTGGCCACGCGCGGCCACGGCGAGGCGCTCAGACGACCGCGTCGGCGCGCTTCTGCGTGCGGACGCGGCTGACCTTCTTGCGCTTGTTTGCGTTCGCGCCGAAGAACCGGCGGTCGATCCACTCGGTGAGCGGCGCAGCGACGTAGATCGACGAGTACGTGCCGACAACGATCCCGACGACGAGCGTGAACGCGAAGTCCCGGATGACGCCCGTGCCGTAGAAGAGGAACATGACGAGCGACAGCAGCGTCGTCATCGACACGAGGATCGTGCGCCCGAGCATCTCGGAGAGCGAGAAGTTGATGACGGCCGCGAAGCTCATGTCCCGGTGCTTCCCCAGGTTCTCGCGGATCCGGTCGTAGACGACGACCGTGTCCGTGATCGAGTAGCCGACGATCGTGAGCAGCGCGGCGACCGTGGACAGGGTGATCTCCCGCTGCGTGATCACCATCGCGCCGAGCGCGATGCCGACGTCGTGCACGAGCGCGACGATGCCGCCGGGCGCGAACCGGATATCGAACCGGAACGCGATGTACGCCATGATGAAGAAGATCGTGATGGCGATGCTCTTGATGGCCGCGTCGCGCAGCTGCGCACCGGCCTTCGGGCCGATCCACTCGACCCGGAGCGCCTGCTCGGGCACCTTGTCCGCGCCGAGGTGCTGCCGGAGGCCATCCATCAGCTGGTCGCCCCTCGACTTCAGGTGGAGCTCGACCTTGTGGTCGCGCTCGCTCACGACGAGCGGGTTGTTCGCGCCGGCCCTGAGCTCGACCCCCTCGACGCCCTCGAGCTGCTTCTTGATCCCCTCCAGGTCGGGCGCGGTGTCGTAGCGCGTGGAGATCTTGTCGCCGCCGGGGCTGAACTTGACCTCGGTGGCGCGCAGTGCGGGCGGGCAACGGTCCTCGGGGACGGTGCCGTTCTCGGGCGGCATGCACATCCGATCGCGCACCGCGGCCTTCTGCTGCTCCGACAGGGTGGAGACCTCGTGCACCCGGATGAGGTAGCGGTTCGGGTTGGCCTGGTCCGCGACGGACACGATGTCCGGGGAGTCGAAGCCCGCCTTGGTGACGGCCTCGCGGACCTCGGCGCTCGAGACCGGAGCCCGGAAGGCGACCTCGACCTCGGTGCCTCCCTTGAAATCGGTCCCGAGCTTCGGCCCCGGCACGATGAACGAGATGATCGACAGGATGAGCAGCACCCCGCTGAGCCCGATGAAGAGCCAGCGCTTGCCCATGAAGTCGAACTGACGGCCAGGTTTGATGAGTTCCATCGTCGTGTCTCAATCGGAGAGCCGCTCGCGCGTTCTCCCTCATAAGGTCGGAGAGCGGCTCACGCGCCCTCGTTCTCAGCCGAGCGAGAGCGTCTTGATCTTTCGGCCGCGGACCGCCCAGTCGAACATCAGGCGGGTGCAGACGACCCCGGTGAACAGGCTGATCGCGATGCCGACGATCAGCGTGATCGCGAAGCCCTTGATGGGTCCGGTGCCGTACTGCGCCAGGATGAGCCCCGAGATCAGCGTGGTCACGTGGCCGTCGAGGATGGCGCTGAACGCCTTGTCGTAACCGATGTCGACCGCGGCGCGCGGGCTCTTGCCGTTCCTCAGCTCCTCCCGGATGCGCTCGTTGATCAGCACGTTGGCGTCGACCGCGATGCCCATGGTGAGCACCAGGCCGGCGATGCCGGGCAGCGTCATCGACGCCCCGAACATCGCGAGGACGGCGACCTGCAGGATGAGGTTGAAGATGACGGCGATGTCCGCGATGAGCCCGGCGCGGCTGTAGATCACCACCATGAACACGACGACCAGCAGGCCGCTCGCGATGGCCCCCTTCATGCTCTGCTGGATCGCGTCCTTGCCCAGCGACGGGCCGATGCGCTGCTCGTTCGAGGGGGAGATCGGGGCCGGCAGCGCACCCGATCGGAGCACCAGCTCGAGCTTGCGCGCGTCCTGGAGCTGCTGATCGGGGTTCTGCGAGCCCATCGTGATCTGCGCGCGGCCACCGCCGATCTTGGTCTGGATGACCGGCGCGCTCTCGACCTTCTCGTCGAGGATGATCGCGAACCGCCGCTTGACGTTCCTGCCGGTGATGTCCTCGAACCGGTCGGCGCCGGTCGGGGTGAAATCCATCGACACGTACCAGCCGCCGAGGCCGCCGTCGCTCTGATCCGGGAGCGCCTGCGCGTCGCGCACCATGTCACCCGTGATCTCGGCCTTGCTGAAGAGGAAGTACGTCCGCCAGCCGATCTCTTCGACGGCGTCCTTCTCCTCGTTGAACTCGTACAGCTTGCCGTAGCCGACCTCGTTGTCCGCCGGGACCTGGAGCGTCCCGACCCACTCGCGCAGCCGCTTCAGCGTGTCGCGCATCTCCTCGTGCTCCGCGCGCACCATCCGGGCGAAGTGGACCGGCTTCGTCTTCCCGGGGCCGACCGGCGCGTTCTCGATCGAGAACGTCAGCCCCTTCGGGAGGTCCTCCTCCTTGGCGCTCCTCGCGATCGGCTCGAAGAAGTCCTGGTCGTCGTCGACCATCTTGAACTCGAGCCGCGCGGTCTGGCTGATGATCTCGCGGATCGTGGTGAACGCGGCCTCGTCGTCGCCGGGGACCTCGATGATGACGTCCTCATCGCGCGTGGAGACGCTCGCCTCCTTGAGGCCGAGCCCGTCGACGCGGCGGAGCACCGTCTCCTTGGCTTGCGACACCGCCCGCTCACGGATGGTGCTCGAGACCTCGTCGCGGATCCGGAACTTCGCGACGCGGCGATCCGACGAGCGCTGGAGCTGCAGCTCGTGCAGGAACTTCGCCAGGAACTCGTCGTTGATCTTCTCGGAGTCCGCCGGGTCGTTGAACGTGATCACGATCGTGTCCGCCTGCTCGCGCGACTTCTCGATGCGGAGCTTCGTCTGGAGCTTCTGCATCTCCTCGATCGTCGGCGGCTTGTCACCCTCGTGGAACCCGAACGACTTCGCGAGCGCCGCGCGCAGGTCGTCGTAGTACCGATCGCGCTTGTCGCTGATCGCCTCGTCGACGTCGACCGTGTAGACGAGGCGGAGGCCGCCCTTCAGGTCGAGCCCGCGCACCAGGCGGAACGGGATGTTCGACGTCAGGAACCGGCTGAACCCGAGCTCGCCGGCCCTCGCCCGGGTCTCCTGCTCCGCGACCTCCTCCGACGAGAGGCCGGTGTGGACGGGGCGGCCGTACCGCTCGTCGTGGTAGGTCGGGTAGATGGCGAGCGCCGAGCCGAGCGCCAGGAACAGGACGAAGCCCGTCTTTACCCGCCACGCGAAGTCGAGCCACGGCCCGACGCAGAGCAGCGCCCACGGCACCATCAGGCCGAAGGTCGCGAGGGCCCAGAACACGTGGTAGTGGGCCGCGATCGCGGCGGCGCCGGCGGAGAGCGCCGCCCAGGCGAAGACGCTGCGCTTCGCTCGGCTGAGCCACGCGCCGAGGAGGCACAGGCCGGCGACGCCGGCGAACCCGTACTGGAAGATGTTTAGGAGCATGGAGTGTGGCGCCGCGGTGGCGGTAAAAAAGCTTCCTGTTGGGCCGAGCGCCGGCCTACGACTTCTTTTCCTTCGCCGCGTCGGCCACCTTGGCGTCCGCCGCCGCGACCTCGCCCGGATCGGGGCCCTGGATCGCGCTCTTCAGGACCTGCACGTTCACGCCGGGGGCGATCTCCAGCTTGACCCTGGGGGAGTTCGGGCTGATGTCGATGATCCTGCCGAGGAGCCCGGACTGCGTGACGACCCGGTCGCCCGCCTTGAGGTTCGACTCGAGCTGCTTCTGCTTCTTGCTCTGGCTCCGCGTCATCACGAAGATGAGCAGCAGCGGCAGCGCCAGGATGAGGAACTGGAAGGCCCCTCCGCCGAACGGCGAAGAAGGCGGCGCCTCCTGCCCTCCGGACGGCGGCGATTGACCTTCGACCGGCGTCGCGGGCGCGTTGCCCGCTCGCCCGGGGGCGGCGTTCGGCTGGAACCAGTTTGAGCTTGCCAAGGTGACGCGTGTCTCCGGGCCCCGACGGGCTCGCCCGCAAATTGCGGGCCTCTCCCAACCCCCCGGGGCCCGCCTCCATACCCAGGATCCAAGGGTCGCGCAAGGAGCTAGGCGGGCAGGCTCACCCGGGCGTCCGGGGAATGCAGCCTGGCGGCCCTTTCCGCGCTTGCGTCCCCTGCCGCTCTTCCGCTGCCGCGCGGCGTCAGCCGTCGCTGCCGAACACGATGTGCCGGCGAGCGCGCTCCCCGCTCGCGATCTCCGCGAGCGAGAGGCGCACGTCGCGTTCGGTGATGGTGCCGTCGATCGTCGCGAACGTCGCGGAGAGGATCGGCGGGATGCGCCCGACGCTGGGGAAGCCCGGGGCCCAGGTGAGCGCGTCCGCGAACGCCGCCTTCACCGCGGCGGCGACGGGCCCGTACGGCGCGAGCGGCACGTCGAGCGGCTCCAGGACCACGATGGCCTTGGCCCGCCCGAGCGTCTTCACCACGTCGGCGCCGAAGAACGGGCGGAGCGCGCGCACGCCCACGAGGCCGACGCGGCGGCCCTGCGCGCGCAGGCTGCGCACGACCTCGCGGGCCGCGGGGAACGCGCAGCCCACGACGACCAGGATCTCCTCCGCGTCCGCGGTGTCGACGCGCTCGATCGCGCCGAGCGGCCTGCCGGTCAGCTCGCAGAGCTCCCGCATCGCGCTGGCGAGCGCGAACGGAACGCGCGCGCAGAAGCCCCGCTCGGCCCGCTTCCGGACGACGCCGCGGCCCTGCGGGCGAGGCCCCCCGTCGCCGTCGCTCTCGCCCGGCGCCGCGTCGGTGAAGGTCGGCGCGCTCCGCTCGGAGCCGAGGAAGCGCGCCGCGAGCTCGCGCGCCCCGCCGAGGGCCGACACGTCCGACGGCAGCGCGTCGACGAGGTGCAGGAACGGCGTCTCGCTGTCCTCGGCGGCGCGCCGCGCCACCAGCGTCATGTCGGCCGCCTCCTGGCTGCTCCAGGTCACGAGCACCCCCGCGCCGACGTCGAGCGCAGGCGCGAGCTCGTCGCGCCCGACGGCGAGCCCGCCGCGGCGCTCGATGACGTGCACGGTGACCGGCGTCCGCACCGCCGCCGCCTCGCCGAGCGCGGCGAGCGCCCCGACGAGCTCGTGGGCGCCCAGCACGACGCTCGCACGCTGCCCGGCGCGCGTGCGCGCAGCGGCGCCGCGGATCGCCTCGGTGGCGCACGCGGCGCGCTCGATCGGCAGATTGCCGGGCACGGCCGCGTGCGCGGCGAACAGCGCGCTCCCCGCGGCCACCTCGACATGTGCGATCACCGCCGCCGGATCCGGCGGCGCGCCTAGACCGTCAGGCCCTGCCATCCCATCGTTCGTCGCCCGAGCCGCACGCGAGGTCAAGCGCGAGCGCGATCGGCCTCCGCGCAGCGGCCGGCCTGGAGTAACGCGGCGATCGCGATCGTCGGTGTTCGTCAGTGTCCGGACGTAACTCCGAGAATTCACGCTCCCACCGCGCAATGCGCTTCCGCCGCGCGCGGCTCCCGACCGGTCGCTCGCCGGCGCGTCGAGCGCGCCGGGGAAGCCTGCCGCGCCCGGCCTGCGGCTGCCGCCGGGCCTCGTCGACCGATCGACGGCATCGACGGTTCGGCGAACCGGCCGCTCGACCAAGGCGGCTCGGCGAGGACGGCCGCCGCCCGAGCCTTCACCAGGAACACCACAAACCGGTCACCAGGCACCAGGCCGCCACGGCAAAAGCGACCCCCAGGAAACATATCGCTTGACGGACTTCCCCCCCCTTGATAGGAGGCGCTCTCCGTTTCGTCGGCCTCGGGCCGAGCGGGCGGGACATAGGCGCGTAGCTCAGTGGTAGAGCACTACCTTGACACGGTAGGGGTCGCCGGTTCGAAACCGGCCGCGCCTACAAATCAGCAGGAGACCTAGCCTGCGAGGTTTCATGGCCCTCGATCAGACAGCCCTGGCCGCCCCGGCGGCCCGCACCACGGTGCGCGAGGCTCTCGCCGACGACATCGCCAAGAACCGCCCCATCCTCGGCGCCCACGTCAACGGGCGCCTCGCCGATCTTCACACCCCCTTCCACTTCGACGACTCGGCCCGGATCGGGCTGGTCCGGACGAGCGCTCCGGATGGCTCTTCGGCGAACGCCGTGGCCGCCCTCCGGTCGCGCGACCTCGACGAGGCCCTCGGGGCGATGCCGCTCACGGAGCTCGCCGACCGGCGAACCGCAGCGCGGAAGCTCCCCCGGCTCGCCGTGAGCGCATCGGGTTCGTGACCTGCCGCTCCGGCCGGCCTCTCTCGCCCGGCAGTCCCTTCCCCACCCCCGTCGAGCCCGGCGCGCCATGGCCCGGAGCGCCGATGCGCCGCGGCGCTCGTCCTGCTTGCTGCCGTTGCCTGCGGCGCAGAGTCAGGCGACATTGTCGTGGTGATGGACGCCACGACCGGGCTCGGTCGCGAAGCGGCGGACCGTCGCGTTCAAGAGCACAGAACACAAGGAGGCAGCGAAATATCACATGGCGATGAGACGCTTCGACCCTCGGCAGGCCCAGCGGGGGCCGCAGATCCGCATCAACCAGCGCATCCGCGTCCCGGAGATCCGCGTCATCGGTGATGATGGCGAGATGCTCGGCATCATGCAGACCCACGAGGCGCTGCGCCGAGCACAGGAGAAGGGGCTCGACCTCGTCGAGGTCAACCCGAAGGCGGATCCCCCGGTCTGCAAGATCCTCGACTTCGGCAAGTACAAGTACGACGAGAAGAAGAAGGCCCGCGAGGCGAAGCGCAAGCAGAGTGTGGTGGAGATCAAGGAGATCAAGCTCCGTCCCAAGACGGACGACCACGATCTCGAGTTCAAGACCAGGGCTGCTCACCGGTTCCTCGGCGCAGGCCACAAGGTGAAGTTCACGGTGCGCTTCCGCGGCCGAGAGATCACCCACCCGGAGAAGGCGCAGGAGCAGCTCGACTGGATCGTCCAGCACTGCGAGGAGATCGCGAACGTCGAGGTGCGCCCCATGATGGAGCAGCGCACGATGACGCTGATGATGGCGCCCAAGCCGGCGATCCTGCAGAAGGTGGCCCAGGCCCGCGCCGCCGCGGAGAAAGCGCGTCAGAAGGCGATCCAGGAAGGGCGCGCCGCTCCTGCCCAGGACGACACGGAGGACGAGGAGATCGAGAAGCTCGAGAGGGAGCTCGAGGAGCAGGACGACGAGGAGGACGACGAGGCGGAGGGGACCGAGTAACGCGTCCGGCGAGAGAGCGCGCCACGACGCCGATCACGGTGCGGCGCGCCTCGCAAGGGCGGCGTGTTGACGCGTGCTGACATGCGCTGAGCGCTCGTGCGCTGGCCACCTCGCCGCCCAGCACGCAGCGCCCATGGCTCGGCCGTGGGCGCCGCAAGGAGCACGCTCCCTTCGCCGGGTCAGTGCGGGATCAGGCCGCCGAACCACGCGCCTGCGGCGAGGGCGGCGAGCGCGGCGACGAGCAGCACGGCCTTCACCGCGCCGCCCCCGGTCCTGGCTGGAGGGGCCAGATCCGGCTCCAGGTCGCGCGGCGCGGCCGGGACGAGCGGCGCGATAGGCGCCGGCGTGGGCGGCGCAGGGCGCTGCATCTCGGGTACGGGCCGCGGGGAGGCCAGGGTCGGCACGGCTCGCCTCTCGAGCGGCGGATGCGCCGGCACAGGCGGCGCGAGCAGCGGACCCGCTGGCCTGGACGAGGGGACGCCGGAGGAAGGGGCGAGCGGAAGGCCGAACCCCGTCTCCTCGAGCGCGGCGAGGTTGCCCTCCTCGACCGACACGGTGGCGAGGGACCGCCGCATGACGTCCTCCCCCGACGCCGAGAGCTTGTCCCCCGGCGCCGAGAGCTTGATCTCGTCGGCCCACTTGCCGATGTCCTCGAAGGCCGAGATCTTGAGCGGCTCGTTCAGGCGCGTGGTGCTCGGCGCCGCCTTGTCGTCCGGGAGCGACGTGAACTCGAGCAGCGTCTCCTCGATGAGCCTGTCGATGAACGACGCCTTGTCCGACGTGGGAGCCCGCTTCCGGAGCGCCATGGCGCTGCGGACGTGCTCGGCGATGTCGTAGGCGCTGACGGGCCTGCCGAACCTGTACAGGAAGGTCGTGAGATCCCGGCCGAGCTCGCGCGCCGAGCCATAACGCTCCACGGGATCGCGGGCCAGCGAGCGGGCGATGATGCGATCGAGCTCGGGGGGAACCGCCTTGTTGCTCTCGGAGAGCGGCGGGATCTGCGCCTGCTGCACGAGCTTGACCGTCTGGTAGTCGGTGTCGCCGAGGAAGAGCCGTTTCCCGGAGAGCATCTCCCAGAGGATCGCGCCGAGCGCGAAGATGTCGGTGCGGTGATCGACCTCCTGGCCCTGCGCGGCCTCGGGCGAGAGGTAGCTGAACTTGCCCTTGATGATCCCGGCCTCGCTCTTCTCGAGCTGGCTCGTCGCCTTGGCGAGGCCGAAGTCGACGATCTTCACCTCGCCGTACTTCGTGATGAGCACGTTCGGAGGCGACATGTCCCGGTGGACGATCTGGAGCGGATGCCCGTCGGCCGACTTGAGCTCGTGGGCGTACGTGAGCCCCTCGCAGAGCTTCGCCGTGATGAACACGGCGGACTCGACCGGGAGGGTGCGGCCGGCCTTGCGCATCGACTCGAGGACCGCCTTCAGGTCGGCGCCGTCCACGTACTCCATCACGATGAAGTACGCGTTGTCGCCGACGCCGATGTCGAACACCTGCGCGACGTTGGAGTGGGAGAGGTGCGCAGACAGCCGCGCTTCGTCGAGGAACATCGCGATAAAGCGCTTCTTCTCGCTGAGGTGCGGGAGCACGCGCTTGATCGCGACCTGCTTCTTGAACCCCTCGATCCCGGCGCTCTCCGCCAGGAAGACCTCGGCCATGCCGCCCGAAGCTAGCCGCTCGATGACCCGGTAGCGCTGCTGCTGGTGGGCATCCGTCATGGTCCACCTAGTACACCACGTCCCACGCTGCGCGCGGAAACAACCGGCTCGTCTTCATCGGAGCCCGCGGGCGAGGCGCGCAAAGAGTGCGGTCTGTAACGATCGCGCACGAGCGCGCGCCCTCGCCCCTGGACGCAGCCTTGCGCGGGCATCGCAGCGGCCAGGCTCGGGAGGCGAGGCGCGCTCAGCCCGTGAGCGCGCTCCGCATGAACGGGCGAGGTGCAGGTGTGAGCGGCACCGCCACCGCGCGCACGCGGCTCTTCGACGCGACCGCGCCGCGCGCGAGCGCCGCCGGCTCGATCTGTGCGACCTGCGCGACGGCGCGCTTCCGGCGATCGTCCAGCTCCGCGGCGAGCATGTCCTTCACCATGTCGAGGAGCTCCGGGAAGCCCGACAGGCGCAGCCCGACGTCGTTCGTCCAGAGGATGATCTCGAGCTCTCCGTCTGGCGCCCTCGCCTCGGGATCCCACGCGAAGACCGTCTCGGCCGCCGCGTCGATGCCGAACGGGACGAGCGCGCTCCGCGCACCATAGCGGCCGCGCACGGTCGCCGGCGCGCCGGCGCGCTCGCCCGCGCCGCGCACCTCCTCGCCGTCGCAGTGCTCGAGCACCATCCGCCCGACGTCCATGTACGAGCCGCGCGCGAGCGCGCGCACCCCGAGCAGGCTGGCGCCGGCGAACAGCTGCGGCCAGCCGTCGTGCCGCGAGAGCAGCTCCCGATAGCTCGGCGGCAGCGCCATCCCGAGGCGCCGCTCGACGCCGGCGATCGCCTCCTCGGGAGCCCCGGCCGGCGGCGCGATCGGCATTCCCCGCCGTGGATCCATCCGCGCGAGCTCCAGCTTGAGCGCGCGGATGCGGTGCATCGACTCGAGCCACTCCATGCGCGCGACCCTACGCGCGCGGCGCCGGAAGGAGCAAAAAACGAGCGACGCTCCGCCCCGCCGCGCAGGCGCAACCCGGGGGACACACGCGCTTGACAGTCATTTGGGTCAGCGGCACGGTGCTTGCGTGGCTGGCTTGGGCTCCTGGGCATCGCTTCGCACCGCGTTCGTCGTGGCGGGCGCCACGTTCGTCGTCGCGTCGCTCGCGACCGCGTGCCTCGACTACGCGGGCGAGGAGCTGTTCGATCAGTGCGACACGCCGGCGGCGCCGCTCCCCGGCTCGGGATCCGGCTCGGGCGCCACCACGAGCGCCGGGGCGGCCAGCGTGGATCAGCCGGACTGCGGCGCGCCGACGCACGCGCCCGGCTCGGGATCCGGCTCGGGCTCGTGAGGGAAGAGCGGCGCGATCTCCTCGCGCTCGCCGCGCTCACCGCCGCCGCGCTCGCCTCGCGCCTGCTCTTCCGCATCGATCACGACGAGGACATCGACGCGCTCCGGTTCGCGCTCGGCGTGGAGCGGTTCGACGTGGCCGCGCTCCGCCCGCACGCGCCGTACTACCCCGTGTTCGTCGCGGCGGCGAAGGGGCTCGCGCTGCTCGGCGCGACCCCGCGCGCGGCGCTCGCCCTCGTCAGCGCCGCGTCCGGCGCGGCCGCCGTCGCCTTCACCGCCCTGCTCACGCGCGAGGTCGCCGGGCGGCGCGCCTCGGTGTTCGCCGGGGTCCTCGCGCTCGCCTCGCCGTTCCTCTGGCTGTCGTCCGAGAAGCTCCTCAGCGACATGGCCGGCACCGCGGCGGTGACCGCGGCGCTCTGGCTGTGCGCCCGCGCGCGGCGCCCCCGCGGCGCGCGGGCGGCCGCTCCGGCCGCGCCGCTGGATACCGCCGCCGCGGCGGCGCGCACGCGCACCTGGGCGCTCGTGCTGCTCGGCGTCGGGCTCGGCGTGCGGCTCTCGTACTTCCCGTTCGCGCTCGCCTGCCTCGCCGTCATCGCCCGCGGCGAGGGCGGCCGCCTCGCGTGGCTCGCGCGCGGCCGCGACCTCGCGGCCGGCGCGCTCGCGTGGCTCGTGCCGCTCGTGCTGATCGCGACGCCGCGCGACCTCGTCGCGACGACGTGGCTCCAGGGGCTCGGGCACTTCACCCGCTGGGGAGGGACGGCGATCACCGTCTCGTCGCCGCTCGATCGCCTCCGCGGCGTGATCTGGGGGATCTGGGCCAACGGGCTCGGCGGAGCGTGGCCCGACGCGCCGGCGGCGCGCTGGCTCGGCGCGCCGCTCCTGATCGCGCTCCTCGCCGCGGGCGCGCTCCGCGTCGCGTCGCGAGAGCGGGCCGCGCGCGCGCTGCGCGAGCAGCCCGAGCTCTGGGCCTCCGCGTTCGCTTACTTCCTCTGGGCGCTCCTCGGGCAAAACATCGCCTACAAGCCGCGGCACTGGCTCCCGCTCGTCCCGCTCCTCCTCGTCGCCATGGCCGCCGGCGCAGCGGCCCTCTCTGCGGCGCGCCCCGCGGCGGAGGGCGCTCCGCGCCACCGCGCGCTCCGCGGCACCGCGCCCTTCGCCCTCGTCGCGGCCCTCGCGGCGCAATGGCTCGTCGACGCGATCTCGCTCGCTCGACAGCACGAGGCGCCCTCGCCGGCGGCCGCGATCGTGCGCTTCCTCCGCGACGCCGGCGCAGAGCAGCGCCCGGTGCTCACGCGCGACCTCGACCGGATGATCCAGGAGGGCGCGCCGGGCCGGCTGCCCGTGCGCGTCCGCGACGACGCCGCGCTCGTCCGCGACGTCGAGCAGGCCGGGCCGGGCGGCGCGCTCATCACCAGCGAGGCGCTGTCGCGGGAGGCGCGCGACGCGCTCGCAGGCCGCGGCTACACGATCGCGATCCGCTTCGCGCGCCCGCGCTCGCGCTACGTCGACGCGCTCTGGAGCGATCTCGCGCTGCTCGAGGCGCTGCCCGCCGGACCTCCGGCAGGCGGCGCGCTCTCGCGCGCGCCGCACGGCGCGCCCCCTCGCTGAAAACGAGGTTGACCTCCGTTTTCAAGGGCGCGAAGACTCCCGCCCCCCGGGCTCCCGGTCCTCGTCATGAAAGCGATCACGTCCTTGTGGCCTCGCTCCGCGGGCGTCGTCCTCGGCGCGCTGCTGCCCTTCGCCGCCGCCGCGCAGCCCGCGCCCGCCACGCAGCCTGCGCCTGCCACGCAGCCCGCCCCCGCCGCGCAGCCCGCGCCGGACGGCCCGGTCCTCGACCTGCCGCCCGAGCACGCCGCGCCGCCGCCGGAGCCCTGGAAGCCCGCCGTCGGTCTCGGCGCCGGAGAGGCGCCCGAGCACGAGCTCGTCCGCGGCCTGACCGATCAGCGGTTTCGCAGCGCCGGGGCGAGCGCCAGCAGCACCTCCGTCGGCGGCTACGGCGAGGTGCATGTCCGCGGCACGACGACCGGCCGCGAGGGCGAGCGCGCGTGGGTCGCCGACATCCCGCGCCTCGTGCTCTTCGTGGCGCACGAGTTCACGGCCGACATCCGGTCCTACGTCGAGCTCGAGGTCGAACACTCGATCTCCTGCGCGAGCTGCCCGGGCGCCGCGGAGCTGGAGCAGGCCTACATCGAGTGGAACGCGGCAGGCCGCGCCCTCGGGCTGCGCGCGGGCCTCGTGCTCGTCCCGATGGGGATCATCAACCAGTGGCACGAGCCGCCGGTGTTCCACGGCGTGGTCAGGCCCAAGGTCGACACCCTCGTCATCCCCTCGACGTGGCGCGAGATCGGGATCGGCGCGTTCGGGCAGCCGCTCGACTGGCTGCGCTTCGAGGCCTACGCCATGACCGGCCTCGATCCGCTCGGCTTCCGCGCGGGCGGCCTCGCCGGCGGGCGGCAGAGCGGCGGGCTCGCCCGCGCCAACGCATGGGCGGCCGTCGCGCGCGTCGAGGCCGAGCCGCTGCTCGGGGTCGTCGCGGGCGCGTCGGTGTACGCGAGCGACGCTGGCCCGAACGGCGAGGGCAAATTCTTCCTTCGCGATGGCACCCCGGTGGATCTGTCGGTCCCGGTCCTCGGCTGGTCGCTCGACGCGCGCTGGCGCAGGAGCGGCCTGGAGACGCGGGTCCTGTTCGCCGAGTGGCACCTCCCCGAGGCGCGCGCCCTGATGGTCTCGTTCAACGAGAGCGGCGCGCCGAACTTCATCGATCCCACGAGCCCCGTGGCCTCCCGGATCCGCGGCGGCTATGTCGAGGCCGCGTTCGACGTGCTCCGCCCGCTCGGCGTGGGCCACGAGCTCCTGCCGTTCGCGCGCGTCGAGGCGTACGACACGCAGTCCGCGGTGCCCGAGGGCTACAAGGCCAACGCCTCGTACGGCGTCCGCGAGCTCACGCTCGGCGCCTCGTACCGGCCGACCCAGGGGGTCGTCGTGAAGGCCGACTACCAGCTGCGCGACCGCACCCTCGGGTTCGACCAGACGCAGCTCAATTTCGGCCTCGGCTTCATGTACTGAGCGCGCCGGACGCGGGCACACCATGTCACTCCGCCCAGACGACGCCGGGCCCGAGCGCCTCGTGGTCGGCGCCGGCATCTCCGGCCTCTACGCCGCGCTGCTGCTCGCGCGGGCCGGCCGGCGCGTGCGCCTCCTCGAGCGCGCGGCGCGGACCGGCGGGCTCGCGGGCGCCGAGACGTTCCGCGGCCTGCCGTGCGATCTCGGCTCGCACCGGCTCCACCCGGCCGCCCTCGATCAGCCGCTCTTCCGCGAGGTGCACGCGCGCTCCCCGTTCCTCTCGCGCCCGCGCCGCGGGGTGCTCGTGCTCGGCGAGCGCCACGTCCCCTACCCGCCGAGCGCGCCCTCGATGCTCCGCGCGCTCGGCCTCCGCGCCGGCGCCGCCATGGGCCTCGGGTTCGTGGCGCAGCGCGGCCGCCGCGCGGCCTTCGCCCGCTGGGAGCACGACCGCGCCCTCGCTGGCGAGGACGTCGGCTTCGAGCGGTTCGTGCGCGACCGCGTCGGCGCGGCGGCCTACGCGTCGTTCTACCGGCCCTACGCCGAGAAGGTCTGGGGCATCCCGCCGTCCGAGCTCTCCCAGACCGTCGCGAAGAAGCGGATCAGCACGACGAGCCCGCTCGCGCTGTTCAAGGGGCTCGCCCACGGCCGCGCCTCGGCGGATCTCGCGCGGTTCATCTACCCGCCGGCGGGCATCTCGTCGCTCATCACGTACCTCGAGGCGCGCCTCGCGGAGGCCGGCGTCGAGGCCGAGTGCGGGACCGCCCTCGGTCTGGCCGGGGCGGGCGCGCGCGCCGGCGCGGCGCCGATCCTGTTCGCCGGCGATCTCGCGGATCTCGTGCCCGACGCGCCGCTCGAGCACCGCGGGCTCTACCTGGTCTACCTGGCGTACCCGCGCGCGCGGCTCGGCGCCCCGGAGACCTACTACTGCCCCGACCCGCGCTTCTGGTTCGGCCGCGTCTCCGAGCTGCAGAACTACGCGCCCGATCTCCGCCGCCCGGGCGAGACGGTGCTGTGCGTCGAGATCCCCGAGGGGGCCTGGGGGAGCGGGCGCGACTTCGCGTCGGGCCCGCCGCTCGAGGCGCTGCTCGACCAGCTCGTGCGAGCCGGCATCGCCCCGCGCGGGGTGGCGCCGCTCGAGGCCCGGCAGCGCTTCGTGCCCCGCGTGTACCCGCTCTACCGGCGCGGCTGGCTGCGCGACTGGCGGGCCGCGATGCGCCGCGCCGCCGCGCTCGGCGTGGTCCCCTTCGGGCGGCAGGCGCTCTTCCTGCACTGCAACCTCGATCACTGCGCCGCGATCGCGGCCGACGCGGTGGCGCACGTCGAGGCCGGCCGCAGCCCGGAAGCGTGGGCGCTGAACGCCGAGCGCTACCTGGACGTGCAGGTGCGCGACTGACACCCGCGCCGCAAATCCGCGGCCCAAACGCCGTTGACTTTGACTTTCACGAATGACAGCTTCGTCGGAGCCTTGATGCGTCTTTCTCGTGACCTCCGCACCGCCCACTTCGCTGCAGCAGCGGCGCTCACGTTCATCCTGGCGGCGCTGCCCGCCCACGGCGCGACGTACTGGACGGTCCCTGCTGTCCTGAAGAGCTTCTTCGCGAGCTCGAAGAAGGTCGGTTATCGCAAGGTCGTCCTCGGTGACGCGGAGGCGCAGGAGCTCGGCAAGAAGCTGGGGGCGCCGGTCAAGCGCGAGTGGGTGGTGTACGTCGCGGAGTCCGACGGCAAGATCGACGGCTACGCGATCAAGGACGAAGAGAAGGGGATGCACGAGCCGATCGACTTCGCCGTGCAGTTCTCGACGGCCGGCGCGGTGGAGCGCATCGAGATCCTCGAGTACCGCGAGGCGTACGGCGACGAGGTCCGCGGCGATCGCTTCCGCGCCCAGTTCCGCGGCAAGACGGCGGGCGACCCGATCACCGCGGGCAAGGACATCGACATCGTGTCGGGCGCATCCATCTCGTCCCGCTCCGTGGCCCTCGGCGTCAAGCGCGACGCGCTCGTCCTCCAGCTCGCGCTGAAGCGCGGCGGTCTGTGAGGGATTTCACAGCTTCAGCCGGTCGGCTGAGGTCGCTCTCGCTCGGCGCGAAGCTCCTCTACTCGGCGTTCGCGCTCGCGTCGGTCATCGGGCTGCTCGTGTCGTGGCGCCTCTACGGGGCGATGGTGCAGGACGCGGGGGCCGCCGCGTACTACGCGGGCGCGGCGGTCGCCGCGCCGCCGCCTGCCCCGACCCAGGCGCCCGCGGCGGCCGAGGGGCCCGCGCTCGATCTGGGCCCGGAGCTCGAGCTCCCCGGAACGCCGGAGGCGCCGCGCGTCCTGGTCGAGCAGATCTCCGAGCGGAAGCTGCTCGAGGTGACGCATTTCCACCTCTTCTCGGTGCCGGTCTACGTGCTGATCCTCGCGCACCTCTGGCTGCTCGCCCGCCTGCCGTCGTGGCTCCACACCGCGGGCGTCGCGGCGGCCGTCGTCTCGAGCGGGCTGCACATCGCGGCGCCATGGCTCATCCGGAGCGCGCCCGGCGCCGCGGCGCTGATGCCAATCTCCGGCGTGGCGATGCTGCTGTCGCTCGGCGCCATGGCGGTCGTCTCGACGGTGGACATGTGGCTGCCGAGGCGCTCGCGGCGAGGCGAGGCAGCGCCGGCCGACGAGGCCCAGGCCCAGTAAACCGCCGCGCGCGCCCCGCGCGGCGCGCGCTCGCCCCGACGAGCGAAGGCGCCCTGGGGACCTGGTTGCCAGCGCGCCGGACGAGGCCTCAGCCCTCGGGGACGAGCCAGAGCACCCCCAGCGGCGGGAGCGAGAGCACGATGGATTGCGGGAACCCGTGGCTCGGGACGTCCTCGACCTCGACGCGACCCAGGTTGCCCACGCCGCTGCCGCCGTACTGGACCGCATCGGTGTTGAGCACCTCCAGGTAGGCGCCGCGCCGCGGGACGCCGATCCGGTAGTGATGGCGCGGGACCGGCGTGAAATTGCCGATGAACACGACGTGCGTGCCCGAGGGCGACATCTGATCTCCCGCGCCGTCGCCGTAGCGGATGAACGAGATCACGGTCTGCATGTGGTCAGTGCAGTCGATCCACCGGAAGCCGTGGTGCTCGTCGTCGAGCTCGTACATCGCCGGATATTTCTTGTAGAGCGCGTTGAGCTCCGTCACGAGCCGCTTGAGCCCCGCGTGCTCGGGCACCGAGAGCAGGCCCCAGTCGAGCTCCGTCTTCTCGCTCCACTCGGCGAACTGGCCGATCTCACCGCCCATGAAGAGCAGCTTCTTGCCCGGGTGCGCCCACATGTAGCCGTAGAGCGCGCGCAGGTTCGCCAGCATCTGCCAGTAGTCGCCGGGCATCTTCGAGAGCAGCGCCCGCTTGAGGTGCACGACCTCGTCGTGGCTCAGCGGCAGGAGGAACTTCTCGGAGAAGGCATAGATCAGCCCGAACGTGAGCTGGTGGTAGTGGAAGGCGCGGTGGATGGGCTCGTGCTTGAAGAAGTCGAGCGTGTCGTGCATCCACCCCATGTTCCACTTGAAGTCGAAGCCGAGCCCGCCGACGTACGTCGCGTGGGTCACCGACGGCCAGGCGGTGGACTCCTCCGCGCAGAGGATCGCGCCCGGACAGCGCTCGTGCACCCGGTTCGACAGCTCCCGGATGAAGTCGATGGCCTCGATGTTCTCGCGGCCGCCATACCGGTTCGGCACCCAGTCGCCGCCCTGCGCGGCGTAGTCGAGGTAGAGCATCGAGGCGACCGCGTCGACCCGCAGGCCGTCGATGTGGAACTCGTCGAGCCAGTAGAGCGCGTTGGCCACAAGGAAGTTCCGCACCTCGTGGCGGCCGTAGTTGAAGATGTACGTGTTCCACTCGCGGTGCTCGCCGAGGCGCGGGTCGAGGTGCTCGTAGAGCGCCGTGCCGTCGAACCGCCCGAGCGCCCACGCGTCCTTGGGGAAGTGCGCGGGGGTCCAGTCGAGGATCACGCCGATCCCCCGCTGGTGGCAGCGGTCGATGAAGTAGCGGAGGTCGTCGGGATCGCCGAAGCGGCTGGTCGGGGCGAAGTAGCCCGCCACCTGGTAACCCCATGACCCGTCGAAGGGGTGCTCCATGACCGGCATGAGCTCGATGTGCGTGAAGCCGAGCTCGGCCACGTACTCGACGAGGTGGTCGGCGAGCTCGCGGTACGTCATCCAGCGCATCCCGCCCTCGTACGGCGGGCCCTCGCCCGGCACGCGCCGCCAGGAGCCGGCGTGGACCTCGTAGATGGTGAGCGGCTTCTTGCGGGAGTCGATCCTGCCGCGCTCCTGCATCCAGTCGCCGTCCTGGAACGCGTAGCGGCTCGTGTAGACCCGCGAGGCGGTGGCCGGCCGGAGCTCCATCGCCTGGGCGACGGGATCGGTCTTCACCGTGAGGTGCCCCTCCGGCGTCTTGATCTCGTACTTGTAGAGCGCGCCCTCGCCGAGGCCAGGGATGAAGAGCTCCCAGAAGCCCTCGCCCATCCGGCGCATCGCGTGGCGGCGGCCGTCCCAGTGGTTGAAGTCGCCGAGGACGCTCACCCGCCGCGCGTTCGGGGCCCAGACCGCGAACGACGTCCCGGAGACCCCGTCCACCTCGCGCACGTGCGCGCCGAGGACGCGGTAGAGCTCCCAGTGCCGCCCCTCGGCCAGGAGGTGGCGATCGATGTCCCCGAGCGTCGGCGGCATCGAGTACGGGTCGAGCTCCACCGAGGAGCTGCCGTCCGCGAAGCGCAGCTCGATCTGGTACGGGAAGCGTCCGTCCGCGGGGTAGGACACGCCGGGGAAGCGCGCCTCGAAGAGGCCCGCGGGGTGGACGCGCTCCATCGGCTGCCTCCGGAGCCTGGGGTTGCCCGGGACCACCGCGATCTCGGTGGCGTCTGGCCGAAAGACGCGGACCACCAGGTCGTCCTCGTCTTCGTGCGCGCCGAGCACGTGGTGCGGATCCGGATGCTCGACTGCCGCGATGAGATCGAGTTCTCGTTGTTCCAACATGTCGGGGTCCGCCTATAGCGGCTCCACTCGCCGACGTCATGCCGAGAGTCCGCCCGAGACGCCGACCAGGCTCACCCGGGCACACCGGCGCAGCCTGCGGCGCCGGTCCCCCCTGGCGCAACCACGGTGTGCTCACCATTTGTCCGCAGCGCAACAGCGGATGTCGGTGGGCCGGATCGACCGCGAGCACGCCGAGAATCGTCGGGATTCATCGGGAAACAGCGCAAATGCTCATTTGCTGTACCTTCTCGGGAAGGGTAGGGTCCCGGCGTCGAGCAGCGAGCCACGGCGGCCATCCGGCAAGCGACGCGGGCTCGACAGGCGGAGGGATCGAACATGGGTCAGGTGGTGAGCGAACGCCCGATCGGGGGCAACGGCAGCGGTCCTGGCATGAACGGGCACGGGGGCGCGGCGATCCGCAGCTACGCGCCCGCGACCGGGGAGCTCCTTGGAGAGGCCCCGAATACCAGCGCCGAGGAGGTGCGTGCCGCGGTCGCCCGGGCGCGGCGCGCGCAGGAGGCGTGGGGCGCACTGCCCGTGGAGGAGCGCTGCCAGCGCGTCCTTCGCTTCCGCGACGCCATCGTCGATCGGACGGACGAGATCGTCGATCTGCTCTCGCGCGAGTGCGGCAAGCCGCGCCACGAGGCGCTGCTGCACGAGGTCCTGGTCGCGGCCGACATGGCGACGTACTTCGCGCAGGTCGCCCCGAAGGCGCTCGAGCCGCACGAGATCAAGCTCCACCTCTTCAAGCACCGGCGCAGCTGGGTCCACTACGTCCCTCGCGGCGTGGTCGGCGTGATCTCGCCGTGGAACTTCCCGTTCCAGCTCGCGCTGCGCGACGTGCTCGCGGCGATCGTCGCCGGCAACGCCGCCGTGCTCAAGCCGAGCGAGGTGACGCCGCTCATCGCGCTCAAGCAGAAGGAGATCTGGGACGGCGCGGGCATGCCCGAGGATCTGTTCCAGGTCGTCACCGGCTACGGGCCGACCGGCGCGGCGCTCATCGACAGCGGCATCCAGATGCTCCTATTCACCGGCAGCGTCGGCACCGGGAGGAAGGTCGCCGCCGCCTGCGGCGAGCGCCTCATCCCGTGCGTGATGGAGCTCGGCGGCAAGGCGCCGCTCATCGCCTGCGCGGACGCGGACATCGAGCGCACGGCGCAGGCGATCGTCTTCGGCGGCTTCGCGAACGCGGGGCAGGTGTGCGTCGCGGTGGAGCGGGTCTACGCGCACCGCGAGATCCACGATCGCCTGCTCGAGCGCACCATCGAGATCACGAAGGGGCTGAACCAGGGTGATCCGGGCAAGGAGTTCGTCGACGTGGGGGCGATCATCTTCCCGCCGCAGATCGACGTCGCCGAGCGGCACATCAAGGACGCTGTCGACAAGGGGGCGACCGTGAAGGCCGGCGGCAAGCGCGCGCCGGGGCAGGGCCAGTTCTTCGAGCCGACGATCCTCGCCGGCTGCGATCATGCGATGACGGTGATGACCGAGGAGATCTTCGGGCCGGTCGTGCCGTTCATGCAGGTCGCGACCGAGGAGGAGGCGATCCGCCTCTCGAACGAGTCGCACCTCGGCCTCAACGCCTATGTCTTCTCGGAGGACACCGATCACGCCCGCCGGCTCGCCGAGCGCCTGCAGGCCGGCAGCGTGCTGGTGAACGACGTGCTCATGAACGGCGCCCTCCCCGACGCGCCGTTCGGCGGCGTCAAGCAGAGCGGCTTCGGCCGGGTGATGGGCGAGGACGGGCTCCGGCAGATGTGCGACGTCAAGCACATCAACGCGGACCGCATCGCGCTGGGGTCGAAGGACCCGACCTGGTTCCCCTACACCGCGTCGTCGTACAGCTGGTTCAAGCGAGGCATGCGCGCGCTCTTCTCGAGCGGCGGCTTCCTGCGGCGCATCGGGGAGCTCTTCTAGGGCGCGGCGCTGTCGACAGCGGCGGCGGGAAGCCTCGATGAGCTCGGCGCCGCAGATCGACGTCGCCGAGCGGCACATCAAGGATCCGCCCGCGTCACGGCGCGTCCGCAAGGACAGCAGACTGGCGGACCGCCGCCGGCGCCCGCGCGTATTCCTTGAGAGCAATCGAGTCGTGCAGCCGGACCCCGTGGCTGCTCAGCTTGGCCAGCGCGCGCGACACCCCGGGCGGCACCACGCTGACCAGGCGGCCGATCTGCGCCAGCGACCACAGCTCGAACCTGCTGCCCGGGACCAGGCGCCTGGCGGCGTTCAGCGCGAACACCCGGCTGCGGCGCACGTAGTCGGCCAGCTTGCGCTCGCAGGCCTGGAACGCGCGCGCGTGGCCGCCCCCGGCCGCGGCCAGCTCGCCTGCGAGGACATAGGCGCCGACCACGGCGAGGCTGGTGCTGCCGCCGACCGCCGGCCCGGGCGAATAGCCGGCGTCGCCGGTCAGGGTGACGCGCCCGCGTGACCACGAGTCCATGCGCAGCTGCGTGATCGAGTCGAAGTAGAACGCCGGGGTCCGATCGAGCTCGGCCATCAGCCGCGGCAGCTCCCAGCCGGCCCCGGCGAACGCCTCGCGCAGCAACTGCTTCTGCCGCGCGACGTCGCGGTGGTGGACATCGAGCTCGCGCGGGCTGCGGAACAGGAACACCGCGCGCGCGTCGTCGATCGTGTGCGAGCCGTAGATCGCCGCCATCCGCCCGACCCCGCCGAGCACGATCGCGTGGTCGTGCAGCCCCAAGTAGTTGGGGATCGAGATCACCGCGAGGTAAGCGCCGATGAAACGGGCGAACTGCCGCTCCTCGCCGAACACCAGCCGTCGCACGTTCGAGTGCAGCCCGTCGGCGCCGATCACCAGATCGAAGCGCCGCGGCGCGCCGCGCTCGAACGTCACGTCGACACCGGACTCGTCCTCGGCGAGCGAGGCGATCGAGTCGCCGAACACGTACTCGACGTCGGCCCGGGTCGCGTCGTGGAAGATCTCGCTGAGATCGTCGCGCATGATCTCGACGTGGCGGTCGGACACCGCGTGCATCAGCCGGCCGACGTCGATGTCGACCTGCCCTTGCACCCCCTCGCGCAGCAGCGTCATGCGCTCGGTGCCGGTCTTCTTGGCCTCGACCCGCGCCAGCACACCCATGCGCTCGACGATGTCCATCGCGGGCCGAAACAGGTCGACCGCGTGGCCGCCCGTCTTGCGCAGCGTCGGCGCGCGCTCCACCACCGTGGGCCGAAACCCGTGCCGCTTGAGCCAGTAGGCCAGCACCGGACCGGCGATGCTGGCGCCCGAAATGAGGATCTCCATGGGCCCCTCCTTACTTACCGATAGGTAAGCACGCGACCCAACCCTGCACAAGGCTTACCGAACGGTAAGTAAGCGGCTACACTACACAGGTGCCCCGAGCCCGGCCCTCCGACACCAAGGCGCGAATCCAGGCGGTGGCGCGCGAGCTGTTTGCGCGCCAGGGAGTCCAGCGGACCAGCCTGCGCGAGATCGCCGATCACCTCGGCATCACCAAGCCCGCGCTCTACTACCACTTCGACTCACGCGAATCGCTGGTCGCGAGCATCGTCGAGCCGCTGCTCGCGGAGATGGACGCGTTCGTCGCCGAGCGCGAGGGCGGCCCGCAGCCTGATCCGCGCGTCCTGCTCGCCGACTACTTCGATCTCCTGCACCGCCACCGCGACACCCTCACGATGGTGGTCCGCGACCTCGCCACGCTCGCCTACCTCGACCTGGGCATGCGCATGATCGAGTGGCGCCGCCGCCTGATGCGCCTTCTCATCGGCCCGCGCCCCTCCCTCGCCGCCCGCGCCCGCGCCGTCGTCGCCATCGGCGGCCTCTCCGACTGCGTCATCGAGTTCACCGACGTACCGATGGAGAAGGTCAAGTCGCTCGCTGTCGAGGCCGCCTTGGCCGCCCTCGGGCCAACGTCATGAATCGCGTACCCACGCCTTACTGCCGTGCAGCTCGGCGCCCTTCGACCGGCGCTCACAAGACAACGTGAGCGCCGGCGGGGGGCTGTGCGCGGCGGCGCGCGGGTGGGCGCGGCGAGCACCGAACGAGGTGCCATAAGCTCTCAGGAGGCTCCACGTCCCAGGCGCGCCTTGTGTGGCGCGCGACGAAACGTCTCAGAAGGCATGGCCCGAAGTGAGACATGCCGGGCGGTGGCTCATGCGCAAGCTCTCCCGCCCCGTTCTTGGCGGATGGCCGAGCGCCCACCCGCGCGCCGCCGCGCACAGCCCCCCGCCGGCGCGGCGGCTCGGCTCAGCCCCCCTCTCCCTCTCCGCTACGCAGCCGCCGCCGCGCCGGTCACGCCGCCCGTGCCCGCGGCCTCGATCGGCGCCTCTTCCAGCGCCGCCGCGATCACCTGGCTCATGTCCTCGACGAAGATGAGCTCCAGCTCGGCCCGCACCTCCTTCGGGATCTCCTCGGCGTCGCGCGCGTTCTTCTGCGGCAGGACGACCCGCTTGATCCCGGCGCGGTGCGCCGCGAGCACCTTGGACTTGATCCCGCCGACCGGCAGCACCCGCCCGCGCAGCGTGCACTCGCCCGTCATCGCCGTGTCCGAGCGCACGCGCCGCGCGGAGAGGAGCGACGTCAGCGCCGTGAACATCGTCACGCCCGCGGACGGCCCGTCCTTGGGCACGCCGCCCGCAGGGACGTGGATGTGCAGGTCCTCCGCCTCGAGCTTCGCCGTGTCGACGCCGAGCTCGATGGCGTGGCTGCGCACGTAGGTGAGCGCCGCCTTCGCCGACTCCTTCATCACGTCGCCGAGCTGACCCGTGATCTCGACCCTCCCCTTCCCCGGCATCCTCGACGTCTCGATGAACAGGATGTCCCCGCCCACCGGCGTCCAGGCGAGCCCGGTCGCAACACCAGCGACGCTCGTCCGCTCCGCCACGTCGCTGAAGAACCGGACCTTGCCAAGGTACGTCCCGAGATCGCTCGCCTCGACCACCACGCGCGGCGCCTTGCCGTCCGCCGCGCGGGCGATCTCCAGCGCGACCGCCCGGCAGAGCTTCTTGATCTCGCGGCCGAGCTGCCGCACCCCGGCCTCGCGCGTGTAGTCGCGCACGATCGCCGCGAGCGCCTCGTCCGAGATCGACAGCGACCGCGGGTCGATCGCGTGCTCCTTGAGCTGCTTCGGGACGAGGTGCGACCGCGCGATCGCGATCTTCTCGTCCGGCGTGTAGCCGGACAGATCGATGACCTCGAGCCGGTCCCGCAGCGGCGCCGAGAGCGCGCCGAGGTCGTTCACCGTGCAGAGGAAGACGACCTCCGACAGATCGAACGGGAGCTCCAGGTAGTGGTCGACGAACGTCCGGTTCTGCTCCGGATCGAGCACCTCCAGCAGCGCCGCCTCGGGCGAGCCCCGCCACCCGGCGCCGAGCTTGTCGACCTCGTCGAGGAGCACGATCGGGTTCTTCACCTTGGCCTTCTTCAGCGCGTGCACGATCCGGCCGGGCAGCGCGCCGACGTACGTCCTCCGGTGGCCGCGCAGCTCCGCCTCGTCGTGCACGCCGCCGAGCGAGATGCGCACGAACGGGCGGCCCGTGGCGTCGGCGATCGACTGGCCGAGCGAGGTCTTGCCCACGCCGGGGGGGCCCGCGAAGCACAGGATCGTCGCGCGCGCCTTCCCGGTCAGCTTGAGCACCGCCATGTGCTCCAGGATGCGGCGCTTCACGTCGTCGAGGCCGCGGTGATCCTCGTCGAGCTTCGCCTTCACCGCGTCGAGGTCGTCCTTCACCTCCGCCCTCGCGCTCCACGGCAGGTCCGCGATCCACTCGAGGTACGTGCGGATCACGTTGTGCTCCGCGCTCTGCGGGCCGACCGACTCGAGCCGGCGGAGCTCCCGATCGGCGACGGCGCGCGCCTCCTCGGGGAGCCCGGCCTCGTCGAGGCGCCGCCGGAGGGCCGACAGCTCGTCCTCGCCCTCCTCGCCGCCCGCGAGCTCCTTCTGGATGGCCCGGAGCTGCTCGCGGAGGATCACCTCGCGCTGGCCCTTGCCGAGCTCGCGCCGCACATCGCCGTCGATCTTCTTCTTCAGGTCCGCCAGCGCGGACGCCTCGGCGAGCAGGCCGGCGACCCGCTGGAGCCGAGGCACCACGCGGAGCTCCGAGAGCACCTCCATCTCCTTCTCGGTGGGCAGGCCGAGCGCGCCGGCGACCTGATCCGCGAAGACGCCCGGCTCCGCCCGGCTCGTGGCGGCGATCTCGGCGAGGTTGGTCCCCGTCTTCGGGCCGACCTCGCGGGCGCGCTCGCGCAGCGACGCCGCGAGCAGGCGCGCCTCCTCGGCGTCGCCGAGGAACTCGGGCGCGAGGGTGCCCTCGGCCCGCCACGTCGGCTCCGTCTCGACCAAGGCCGAGAGCGCGAAGCGATCGAGCCCCTCGATCACCAGCCGGTAGCCGTTCGAGACGCGCGAGATGTCGACGACCCGCGCGAACGTGCCGATGTCGTGGAGGTCCTCGCGCCGCGGATCCTCGCGCTTCGGATCGCGCTGCGCGATGACGCCGATCACGTCGCCGGCGTGGACGGCGTTGAGCAGCGCCACCGAGCGGGGGCGCCCCACCGGGAGCGTGAGCACGGTGCCGGGAAAGAGGACGCCGGTGCGGAGCGGGAGCAGGGGAAAGGGAGAACGAGGCGCGCTGGCGCCGCTGCGAAGCTGGCTCATGCGAACTCCTGTGGCAGCGGTCGGCTCGCGCCATCCCTGCCGGATCGGTCGAAGGTCAGGTGGACTGCGTGGACAACGCGCCGCTCCTCCGCCCGTGAGGGCGGCGCAGCGCGCGGATGGGCTCACGTAGACCGCCGCGAGCAACCGCTCGGGCGAGCTCCATGAATCGATGAACGAAAAGTAAATTCGTTCACGCATCCGTCAACCCGCCCCGCCGGCGAGCGCGACGGCCGGATCAGAACGCCTGTACGCCGAGCACGAGGCCGGGCCAGGCGCGCTCGGTGCTGGTGGCGTCGGAGCCGAGGGGGGCGCTGCCGTAGGGGCTCAGCTGGGCGTCCTTCGGGGTGCCGCTGAACGAGACGTTGAAGCTGGGGCCCCCGAAGATCGCGAGCGCCGGGAAGAGGCGGAAGCCGAGGAGCGCGCGCGCCTGCGCGATCGTGGCCGCGGACTCGAGCGTCGAGGGCTCGTGGAGCGTGTACCCGAGCACGTCGAGGTCGAGATAGGCGCGCTGGTGGATGGAGATGCGGCCGCCCAGGCCGAGCGCGGAGACCAGGAGAGGGCGATTGCCGATCGTGCGAAGGCCGATCCCGTAGATGTTGTGGAAGTGGTCGCTCCCGTGCTTGACGCCAGCCACCACGATGCCGGACTCGAGCCCCCAGACGTCCACGTGCAGGCGGCCGTTGCGGATGAAGTTGAACAACCCGAGCGAGAACGGCGAGTCGCCGGCGTAGTTGACGAGGCCGATCTGCGCGCCCCCCACCTTCCCGGTGGCGATGTTGAAGAGCCCGATCTGCGTGCCGGTCGACTCGCCCGCGGCCACGTTGGTCACGCTTATCTGCGTGCCGCTCGACTTGCCCGCGGCCACGTTGGCCACGCCGATCTGCACGTCGGTCGCCGCGCCCGCGGCCACGTTGGCCACGCCGACCTGCACGTCGGTCGCGTCGCTCACGGCCACGTTGGCGACGCCGATCTGAAGGTCTATCGCGGCGCCCGCCGCGACGTTGGCCATGCCGAGCTGCGCCCCGTCCACGGGCCCGACGGCGACGTTGAACACGCCGCCCTGTGCGCCCGTGACCGGGCCGACGGCGACGTTGAACGAGCCGACCTGCGCGCCCCGGAGCGATCCGGCGACGTTGAGGCCCATCGTGATCTGCGCGCCGCGCGCCGGACCGAGCACGAGGTTGGCGCCGGACGAGAGCTGGGCGCCGCACAGGAACGACGACGCGATGTTGACCCCGGCGCCGAGCTCGAGGCCCGCGACGCCCGCCGTGTACCCGGCGATGAGGTTGAGCGAGTAGCGGCGGACGACGTTCGTGCCGTCGAGGGTCGAGGTGCCGACATACGGGAAGACGTCGGCGCCGAGGAGGACGGTCTTCGCGCCGGGGAGCGTGCACCGAGGAGGCTCCGGTGGCGCGGGGGCGGGGCGAGCGGCCTTCGCGGGGCGCGCGGCGCGGGAAGGCGGCGTCGGCCGACTGGCGGCAGGCGGCGCGGGGGGCGCCGCAGGCGATGGCTGCGCCGCAGGCGGCGCCTCGGGCGGGCGCTTGCCGAGCGCCGCCGCGAGCTCCGCTGCCTCGTCCCGGACGAGGTTGCCCGCGAGCAGGGCGATCGCCTCGGCGGCGCGATCGGGATCCTCCGGGACGTCGATGGTGCGCTCGATGCGGCGGCCGTCCGCGGCGCTGTGGCTCAGCGTGACGCGGCCGTCGGGCTCGCCGCGAAGGACCAGCGTGGAGCGCCCGGCGGTCGCCGCGCGGGCCAGCGTGACGTCGGCGCCGAGCTCGCGCCCGATGGCGGCGCGCACCGCGTCGGGATCGAGCGTCCACGGCGCGCCGTCGACGACGAGATCGACGCCCGCGGCGCTCGGCTCCTCGGCGAGGGCAGGCGCGGGGGGCGCGGTGACCGCGGCGAGGGCGCCCGCGGCCGCGAGCGCGTGCAGAAGGAGGACGCCCGCGCGGAGGCCTGCGCCGCGCGCGGACGTCTTCCGGTCACGGCGCGGCGAGCCCCGCGGCGGCGCAGGGAGAGGTGCGAGGGCGGGTGTGTTCATCGACCGTGCTGTGCCCGCTCGCAGCACGTTCGTTCACGCGCCGCGACGTTCACTCGTCCGCGCTGCGCATCGCCTCGATCAGCGAGCGCGACTCGGCCTGGCGGTAGCCGCCGAGGGCGCCCTGCGCGAACGGATCGAGCGCCCGCCGCGCCTCGTCCTTGCGGCCGAGGCGAACGAGGCAGAGGGCGCGGTTGTACTGGGCCTCCACCGCGAAGCGGCCGTGCGGGGCGGCGGCCAGGTACGCGTTCCACGCGTCGAGCGCGGCCGCCGGGTTGCGCTCGACGAAGTGCGCGCGGTGCGCCGCCTGATAGAGCGCGTCCGCGTCGGGGCCGGCCGGCGAACGCTCGATGGCCTGCGGATCGGCCGCAGCCGGCCGCGGCGCGGTCGGCAGGCGCGCGGCGCTCGGCGCGACGGCCGCGACCGGGCGCGAGGCCGACCGGACCGGCGTGACCGCCAGCACCGGCGCGCGCGGCGGCGCAGGGGCGATCGGGGGCTCCGCGATCGGCGCAGGCAGCAGCGGCGGCTCCGGCGCGACCGCCTCCGCGCTCGCCTCGGCCTCCGGCGGCGCGGGCGCCTCGGCCGCGTGCCGCGGCCCGGACAGCGCGCGCTGCGGCGGCGGCGCGGGCGGAATGTAGGGCGCCTCGGAGACGCGCAGCCCGAGCCGCGACGCGAGGTCGTCCCAGCCGCCTGGGAACCAGCGCGCGGCCGAGGCCCACGCGACCGATCCGACGAGCACGGCGGCCAGCGGGACCACCACGCGGACCATCGCGAGGCGGCGGGCCCGCTGGGCCTTCAGGCTCCTCATCACGCGGGCGCGCGTCTCGTCGCGGCGGCCGCGCGACGCGTCGGCCTCCGCGCGCAGGGCGCGCGCGGCCTCGCGGAGCACGTCGTCCTTCATGGGGCCCTCTCTTCCAGCAGCGTACGGAGCTTCTGCTTGGCGTGGAACAGCCGCGTGCGCACGGTGGCCTCGGGCACGCCCATGATCTCGGACGCCTCGCGCGCGCTGCGCTCCTCGACCTCGCAGAGCACGAACGCCACGCGCTGCGCCGTCGGCAGCGCGTCGAGGGCGCGGTTCAGCGCCTGCGCGAGCGCGGCGCGGCCGGCTTCCCGCTCGGGGCTCGACGTGTGCTCCTCGTCCGGCTCCAGGGCGAGCCGCGCCATGGCGGCGCGGCGCCGCGCCGCCGCGCGGAGGTGGTGGCGGGCGTGGTTGACCGCGATCGCGATAAGGAACGTCTTGAGCGACGAGCCGCCGCGGAACCGCTGCGCGGCCTGCGGCAGGCTGATGAAGACGTCGTGGGCCAGGTCCTCGGCGGACGCGTCGTCGCCGGTGAGGCGGCGAGCGAACCCGCGCACCGCGCCATAGTGCCTGTCGTACGCCTCGCCGACCGCCGCGGCGTCCCCGCGCCGCAGCCGCTCGACGAGCTCCTCCTCCGCGTCCTGCGCGCGCTCGGCGCCGCGGGAGAAGAAGAACGGCATGAGGAGCGCCATGGTCTTCATCGGGCGCCACCTCTCCTCCGCGCGCGGGGGCTCGTCGGCGCCGGACGGCTCTGCGCCCGGAAAACCCGCTGATCGCTCCGTCCCATCTCGGTCCATCCCTGCGCCGTCATCGTTACACCCGAACGCGCTCGGCGGCGTTGCCCGTTTGCCATCAACAAGCGTCCGAGAGCCCGGGTCGACATGTGGCACACCCCGTCGTGCCCGGCGTGAAGGAGAGCGTTCATGGTCGGCGCGTCGGTTTCGTGCCCGGAGAGGTCGGGAACGTTCAACCCCGGTCGGCGAAATCGACCGCCGGGGATCCGGACGGCTGAAATCGACGGCCAGGGGGCGCGATCGAGCGCCGCGGTCCACCCCGCCGCCCGGGAGCTCCGGACCGGCGACCGTCGAGATCGTGCGCAGGCGCGCGACCCGTTGAACGGCGCGCGTGGCAGCGGGCACGCAGCTCCGAGTGGGCAGAGGGCGCCGCGCCGACGAGCCGCGCCGCTGCCCTGGATCCATCGCTGATCAGGAGTGATGACATATGAGCATGCGCACGGCCTTCGAATGGGGTCTCGGTCTCTCTTTGTCCTTCTTTTCGATGACGACGGTCGGTTGCTACATCGAGACTGGCGAGGACTGCGACTGGGACGACGACTGTATCGACGCGCCCGACGCTCCCGACTTCGAGCGCCCGGATCCGGAGGAGGACACATCGATCGACGAAGGTGAGGAAGGCGCGAGCAGCGGCGGGGAAAGCAGCAGCGAGGAAAGCAGCGCGAGCAGCGGCGGCGCGGGCGGGAGCTCCCCAGGGGGACCGATCGCCTGCGAGGCGGCGTGCGACTGCCCGAGCGGCGACGCGTGCGTCGAGGGGATCTGCAGGACGCCGTGCGCGGCCTCGTGCGATTGCGCCGAGGGCGAGTCGTGCGAGGAAGGCTATTGCGCGCCCCCGCCGGAGCCGGCCATCTCCTGCGAGGCGGACTGCGACTGCCCGGGTGGCAACGCGTGCGTCGAGGGTGTCTGCACCTGAGCCGCGGGCCGCTCCCCGGACGCGCAGAGCCCTGAGCTCGAAGCGCGCCACATAGGGAGTCTCGTAAAATTGCGCGCTCTCCTACCCCACAGCCCGACTCCTGAGCGCCGAACCGGCGAATTCTGCGAAGCGGGGCGATGAGCGCGGCGCGGGAGCCCAGGCTCACCGCGACGGGATGAGCCGCTCGAGCCGGGAGATGTACCCCGGCAGCTCCGCCGCCAGCGCTCCGGGCAGCGCCCGGTCCGCTTCGAACAACATCGCCAGGTTGCCGTAGAGCGCCGCGTCCGCGAGGCTCGGGGCTTCGCCGAACAGGAACGGCGATCGCTTCAGCGTCCGGACGGTCGGCGCGAGCAGGGTTTTCGCGCGCTCGAGCAGCGCCGGGGCGTCGCGCTCCCACTGCTCGATACAGCCGGCGCCGAACTTGCGCTCCTTGATCAGCGTGTACAGGGCGCGCTGACCCGGCCGCTCCCAGGCGTCGCGGATGCGCGGCGACGCGATTCGAAACAGCACGTCCTCCAGCGGTCCGTCGCAGAAGTCCGCGTAGGCCCAGACCGGGCCCTCGAGGACGTCGAGCGTCAAGCGCCGGGCGGCAGGGTCCTCGAGCAGGAGCTCGCAGATCCGCCGCGACTCGACCGTCACCCGGCCGTCGTCGCCGACCAGCACCGGCACGTAGATGTAGCCGCCGGTCACGCGGGCCAGCTCGTCGCGATCATCGTACGGCACCTCGGCCAGCTCGTACGGGCGACCCAGGAGGTCGAGCAGCATCTGAACTTTGCGGGCGAAGGGGCTATATCGGAGTCGGTAGAGCTTCATGACTCCCGGGATACCGCGGCGCGCCTGGACGAGCGAACGAATGTTTTCCATGGTACATGAGAAATTCTCATGACCAGCCCCGCCCCGGGGGATCACCCTCCGCCGCTGCCGTCGCTCACCGCCCTTCAGGCGTTCGAGGCCGCGGCGCGCCATTCGAGCGTCACCCGCGCGGCGCGCGAGCTGGGCGTGACCCAGGCCGCCGTCAGCCACCAGATCCGCGCCCTCGAGGACACCCTGGAGACGGCGCTGTTTCGGCGCTCGCCGCACGGCATCAGCCTGACGGAGGACGGCGAGCGCTGGGCTGCGGAGCTGGGCGTCGTGTTCGCCAGGCTGCGCGAGGCGAACGCCCGCCTGCGGCGGCCCGCCGCGGACGCGCGGCCCGCCGTGTCGGTCAGCGTCACGCCGTCGTTCGGGGCGCGCTGGCTCGTGCCCCGGCTCGGGCAGTTCCTTGTGAGCCACCCGGAGGTCGACGTGCGCATCTCCTCCACCGAGCGCCTCGTCGATCTCGCGAGAGAGCCGGTGGACATCGGCATTCGTTATGGACTCGGCAGCTACCCGGGCCTTTTGACCGTCAAGCTGGCGGACGACGCCTTGATCGTAGCCGCCGCGCCGAGCGTCGCGAGCAAGCGCGCGCGCTGGCGCGTCGAGGATCTGAGCCACGAGGTGTTGCTCGGGGACGACCACCCCGACGCCTGGGGCCGCTGGTTTCGCGAGCGCTCGCGCCGCCTGCCGGCCCGGGTGCGCCAGAACCAGCTCACCGACTCGTCGATGCTGGTGGACGCGGCGGTGCGCGGTCAGGGGGTGGCGCTCGCGCGCTGGTCGCTCGCGGCCGCAGAGCTCGAGCTCGGCCGCCTGGTGCTGCTCTTTCCCAGGCTCCCGGCGCTGCCGACGGGCCTCGCTTACTTCCTCGTGAGCACGCGCGCGAGCCTGCGGCGAAAGCCGGTGGCCGCCTTCAGGGACTGGATCGTATCCGAGGCCGCGAGCCTGCGCAGGCCCGGACGCTGAGCCGCAGCCGCCCGCCCGCGTCGCGCGATCCGCCCCCGCAGAAGAGAGCAACTCTCACTCGATGCGCGAGGGCCGCCGCCGACAGGCGAGCGGGGATGGGACGGCGCGGCGTCAGCCCCCCGGCTTGCGGGCGGGCCCGCGGCCGACGAGGCCGTAGAGGACGATCCGATGGACCGCGGACAGCATCGCCTCGACCTCTTCGCGGGAGCCCTGGAACAGCCACGGTGGAGCGAAGCTCGCATAGGCGCGCAGGAGGGCGCGCGCGGTGAGCTCGGGGTCGGCGGCGTCGAGCTCGCCGGCGCCGGCGCCGCGCGCGACGAGATCGCGGAGGAGCGCGCGCTCCTCGTCGAGGAAGCGGGCGTGGGCGGCCTTCACGGCGCGGCTCTGGCAATGCACGAGATCGCACGCGTGCGCGCCCGAGCCGGCGAGCTCCAGGAAAGCGCCCGCGCGGGCGTCGAACACGGCCCGCAGCCGGTCGCAAAAGGGCACGTCGTCCCTGGCCGCGGCGGCGCGCATCGCGGCCATGACGGCGCGGTGCTCGCCCTGGGAGAGCTCCTCGACGATGGCGTCCTTCGAGGCGAACTCCAGGTACACGGCGCCGACCGCGATCTCGGCCTCGCGCGCGATATCGGCGACGGTGGTCTTGGCAGGCCCGTACCGGCGGAGGAGCCGCTCTGTCGCCTCGAGGATCCGCTGGCGCCGCTCCCTTTCGCCGCCGGGGTAACCGTGCTCCATGAGGTGAGCGATGTTCTCCCGGATTCACGGCCGGGGGAAGCGTCCTGGCGGGCGGCCGGCAGGGACCATGGGGACGCCACGGCGCGCGGGCACGGGCGGGGCCGCGCTGGCACGGGCGCGGCGCGCTGGCACGGGCGCGGCGCGCTGGCGATGGCACGAACCCGACGGCGCGCGGCCCGCGCCGGCGCGACGGAGCCCAGCCCCGAGATTGATCGCCGTACGCCCGGCGGCTATCGTGGGCTGGCTTTGCACCGGATTTTCCGCGAAGATCGCGCTGTTCACGGGATCCGCGGTCCGGCGTGCGAGGGGACCGAGCCATGACGAGCACCGCGCCGACACACGACGAAGCCGAAGGGCTGGTGCGACCGGGGCAGGTCATCGCCGAGAAGTACCGCGTCGAGCGGGTGATCGGCGCCGGTGGGATGGGCGTCGTCGTCGCCGCGACCCACCTCCAGCTGGAGGAGCGGGTCGCGATCAAGCTGCTCCTGCCCGAGGCGGCGAAGTCGCGCACGCTCGCCGAGCGCTTCGTGCGCGAGGCGCGCGCCGCGGTGAAGGTCAAGAGCGAGCACGTGGCGCGCGTGACCGACGTCGGGACGCTCGACTCCGGCACGCCGTACATGGTGATGGAGTACCTGTCGGGCAGCGACCTCGCCGACGCGCTCCGCGCGGGCGGGCCGATGACCCCGCAGGCGGCCGTCGAGTACGTCCTCCAGGCCTGCGAGGCGCTCGCCGAGGCGCACGCCGCGGGCATCATCCACCGCGACCTCAAGCCGGCGAACCTGTTCCTCACGCGGCGCGCGGACAGCTCCCCGTGCGTGAAGGTGCTCGACTTCGGGATCTCGAAGGTGGCGACCGGCGGCTCCGACCCGCGGATCACCGACACGAAGGCCATCATGGGGTCGCCGCTCTACATGTCGCCCGAGCAGCTCAAGTCCTCGCGCGACGTCGACGCGCGCACCGACATCTGGTCGCTCGGCGTCATCCTGTTCGAGCTGCTCACCGGCGCGCCGCCGTTCGACGGCGCGACGATGCCGCAGCTCTGCGTGGCGATCATGCAGGGGATCCCGAGCCCCCTCGCCGCGTTCCGCTCCGACGTGCCCCCGGCGCTCGAGGCGGTGATCCGCAAGTGCCTCGAGAAGCTGCCGGAGCAGCGGTTCCGCCACGTCGGGGAGCTGGCCGAGGCGCTCGCGCCGTTCGCGACCGGGCGGGCCCGGCTCTCCGTCGACCGGATCAGCGGGATCTCGCGGAGCTCGGGGCCCCCGCGGCCAGAGCTCCCTTCGGCGAGCGGGGTGACCTCGCCGACCGTGGTGAACACGTCGCTGAACACCTCGCCGACGTGGAGCGGAACGGTCGTGCCGCGAAAGCGGCCGGTGGGGCTCGCCGTCGCGGCCGGCGCCTTCGTGTCGCTGATCGCCGCGGTGGCGGTCTTCGCGCTCCTGACGTCCCGCTCGCGCGGCGACGGCGCGGCGACCGAGCCAGCCGCCAGCGCCTCGGCGGCGCCGTCGCCGGCGGACGCCGCGGGACAGCCGGCGACCGCGCCCGCGTCGCTCTCGCCGACCGTCACGCCCGGCGGCGCCGAGGCCCCCGCGCCGGTGGACGACCGCACGGCGGCGCCGGGCCCGGCCGAGATCCCCCCTGCGCCCCCTGCGGCGCCGGCCAGCGGCAAGCCCGCGGCGCCGCGCCGGCCGAGCGCCGCACCGCGACCCCCGGCC
This sequence comes from Sorangium sp. So ce1504, assembly GCF_051521635.1. NCBI lineage: Bacteria > Pseudomonadati > Myxococcota > Polyangiales > Polyangiaceae > Sorangium > Sorangium sp. So ce1504. The sequence continues at coordinate 6,617,569 of NZ_CP150365.1, forward strand.
GCCACGCACGCCACGCAGGCTCCGGCCACCCGGCCGCCCGCCGCCCCGGCCGCTGCGCCGCCCGGCGGCAACCTGTTCGACGATCGCAAGTGAGGACACCACCATGACGAGCCTGCCCGTGCAGCACCTCGGGCGCCTGCTGGCGCTCGCGATGTTCCTTGCCGCCCTCCTTGCGGGCGGCCGCGACGCGAGGGCCGACACGGCGGCCGCGCAGGCCCTGTTCGACGCGGCCAAGCAGCTGATGGCCCAGGGCAAATACGCCGACGCGTGCCCCAAGCTCGAGGAGAGCCAGCGGCTCGATCCGGGGATCGGCACGCAGTTCAACCTCGCGGCCTGCTACGAGCAGCTCGGCCGGACGGCGAGCGCCTGGTCGATGTTCCTCGAGGTGGCCGGCGCGTCGAGGGCCGCCGGCCAGCTGGAGCGCGAGAAGGTCGCGCGGCAGCGCGCCGCCGCGCTCGAGCCGCGGCTCATCCGGCTGACGATCACGGCGCCGGCCGACTCCCCGGCCGACCTCCAGGTGAAGCGCGACGGCGCCCTCGTGGGGCGCGCGCAGTGGGGCACGCCGGTGCCCGTGGATCCCGGAAAACACACGGTCGAGGCCTCCGCCGCCGGCCGAGCGCCTTTCGCGAGATCCATGGATCTCACCCGGGCGGGCGCCTCGGAGACGCTGGCCATCCCGCCGCTGCCCGCGGGCGCGCCGGCGCGCGACGCCGCGCTCCCGCCGAGCGGCCCCGCCGCGCCTGCGGGCGCCGCCGCGCCCCCTCCGGGCGGCCCCGGCGCGCCGCGAGCGAGCGGCGCCCCGTTCGCGCCGGTCGCCGCGTATGCACCGGGGCGCCCGGCCGCGCCGCTGACCAAGCGCCGCAGCAAGGGAATGATGGTCACGGGCATCGTCCTGACGAGCCTCGGCGCCGTCGCCGTCCTGGGCGGGGGCCTGGTGATCGCCTCCACCCCCTCGTGCTCCGGCGACGGCTGCGGGTACGACACCTCCGGCGACCCGTTCGCCGAGGACACGGTCTACGAGGAGGATGGCTCGGAAGGCGCCGGGGTCGGGCTCGTCGTCGGCGGGCTCGTTCTCGCCGGCGTCGGCATCCCGCTCGCCATCATCGGCGGCCGCAAGGTGCCGGTGCAGCCCGAGAAGCAGGCCGCCTCCACGCCGGCGCCGCCGCCCGAGCTCGTCATCGGCCCGCGCTACGCCGGGCTCCGCTGGTCCATGTGAGCGCCGGCGCGGCGCCGGCCCGGCGCGCGCGGCGGTACGCCGGCGCGGCGCGCGGCGAGGGGGCCGTGAGCGCTCATTCCGGATCGATCCGGTACACGGTGCCGCCGAGATCGACGACGTAGACCTCGCCGGCGCCGTCCTGCCCGAAGCTGGCGATGCTGAAGCCGAACGATCCGAGGTCGTCCGTTCGGTCGACGGGCGCGGAGGCCACCCCGGCCTCATAGGTGAGCGTCCAGACCCTGCCGCTGCAGTAATCGCCGTAGAAGTAGCTCCCCCGGAGCCACGGGATCTCGCTGCCCCGGTAGACGTAGCCGCCGGTGACCGAGCAATCCTCGATGACCCGCCCGGCGTGGCCGTACTCGACGGCAGGGAGCGTGATGGTCCCCTCGAGATCGCAGCTCTCCGCGGGGATGAAGCAGTGCGCGCCCTCCATCCGGCGCCAGCCGTAGTTCTTCCGTCCCTGCCCGGCCGGCTCGATGTTGATCTCTTCCCAGAGGCGCTGACCGACGTCCGCGATGTAGAGATCGCCCGTGCACGCGTCGAAGCTGAAGCGGTACGGGTTCCGCAAGCCATAGTCCCAGATCTCGGGGAGGACGCCTTCGCCCGTCATGTTCCCTTCCGGGATGCTGTACGGGTGTGTCGAGACGTCGAGGCGAAGGATCTTCCCGAGCAGCGTCGTGAGCGCCTGGCCATTGCCGATGTCCGCATGGTTGGGTCCGGCATCGTTGTTGTCCCCGCCATCGCCGAGCCCGAGATAGAGGAAGCCGTCGATCGGGCTGAACTCGAGCGAACCGCCGTTGTGGTTTCGATGCAGATCCACGACCTCGAGGTGCGTGGCCACCGGATCTGGACTGGCCACGTCCGGTCGCTCTCCCCGCGCGAACTCGACCACACGCGCGTTGCCGCCCGTCGCCTTGTCCGTGTAGTGGACGAAGAAGCGACCGGTGTCCTCGTAATCGGGGTGGAAGGCGAGCCCGAGGAGGCCGCGCTCGCCGTTGTCATTGAACAGGACGCGATCCCGGATATCGAGAAACACCTTGGGCTCCGCCGCTCCATCGTCGAGGACGAGGATCTGGCCAGGCTGCGTCAGGAGGAAGAGCCGCGTGGGGTCGCCCGGCGCGGATTTCACGAGGAGCGGGTGATCGAGGCCGGAGACGAGCGTGGTGAGCTTCAGCGCGCCCTCGTCCTCGCTCGGCGGCGCGCAGCTGAATCCCGCCGCGGGCTCACCACCGCCGCTCCCGCCAGCTCCGTCGCCGCCAGCGCCGCCGCTGCCGCCAGCGCCGCTCGCGCCAGTCCCGCCGCCAGTGGCGCTGCCGCCCACCCCGCGGCCGCCAGCGCCGCTCGCGCCAGCCCCGCTGCCGCCACCCCCACTCGCGCCTGCTCCGCCGGCTGCGGCCGATGAGACACCGCCGGTCGTGCCGGGCGGCAGCGGAGAGATCGACGCCTCGCGCGAGCAGGCGATGAACGCGAGCTCGGCCGCCAGAGAGAGCGCGATGATCGGAAGGGGCGACAGGGCTGAGCTCGACGGCCTCATGGCTTGACGATATCGTAGATCGAAGCCCAGGGCGGCGAAGATCCGGTGTTGGAGGCGCCCGCGCACCCCGCCCGCCGCGCGCGCACGCCGGACGGCGCCGCTGCGGCCCCCCCTGACGCGCCTGCGCCGGCGTTCGGGGCGTGGCGAGATCGCGAAACGAGCCCCGCGATCCACGCATCGATATCGATGGAGCTGGCCCCATCGCCGCACTTCGAGCGAGGCCGAGCACACGAGAGCATGGCATCCGTTTTTCCGCGCTGGAGCAACACCGCTTTCCGACTCGCCATCGCCGCCGTCTTCCTCGGCGGCGCGGCGGCCGTGTCAGCGCCGATGATCTACGTGCGCTCGGACTGGAACACCGGACAGAACCTGCCCGTGCAGCAGCCGGTGCAGTTCGATCACAGGCACCACGTGCAGGACGACGCCATCGATTGCCGGTTCTGCCATCACACGGTCGAGCGGACGGCCACGGCGGGCATGCCATCGACCGTCCTCTGCATGGGCTGTCACAGCCAAATCTGGAATCAGAGCCCCAAGCTCGAGCTCGTCCGGAACAGCTATTTCTCGGACACGCCGATCGTCTGGAACCGCGTCAACGACGTGCCCGACTTCGTCTATTTCAACCACGCGATCCACGTGAACAAGGGCGTCGGCTGCGTGACGTGCCACGGCCGCGTGGACCAGATGCCCGACGTCCGCCAGGCGACGCCGATGACGATGGGCTGGTGCCTCGACTGCCACAGGGCGCCGGAGCGTCACCTCCGCCCGCTCTCAGCGATCGTGGACATGGACTGGGACCCCGGCCCCGACGCGGAGCAAATCGGCCGGCAGATCGCGCAGGAGGTCGGGGCGCGGAGCCTCGTCCACTGCTCGACCTGCCACAGGTGAGCGCGCGCTGGCGCAGCGCGGGAGGCAAACGAGGGATCCACGCGAGACACAAAGGGAGCCTGCGAGAGCACGCGAGACAGAAGGCCAACAGGCGGCGAGCAGCGGAGCGCCGCCACGGCGGCGGCGCCGATCCACCGATGACCTGAAGAGGGACGATGGCTGATCAGAGACAGACCCCGTGGAGCGCCGCGCTCGACGGCAAGACCGGTAAAGCGTACTGGCGCAGCCTGGCGGAGCTCCTCGAGTCACCGGAGCTCCGCGAGGCCGCGGCGCGGGAGCTCCCGGGGGGCAGCGGCGAGCCCGTCGCGGTGAGCCGGCGGAGCTGGCTCAAGCTCCTCGGCGCGAGCATGGCGCTCGCCGGCGTGTCCGGGTGCAGATCGAGGGCAGCGGACAAGATCGTCCCTTACGTGACGACGCCGCCCGAGGTGACGCCGGGCGTCCTCCGGTATTACGCCACCAGCCTCGATCTCGACGGGTTCGCCACGGGCGTCCTCGTCGAGAGCCACGAAGGGCGGCCGACGAAGATCGAGGGCAACCCGGAGCACCCGGCGAGCCTCGGCTCCACCGGCGCCTACGAGCAGGCGTCGGTGCTCGGCCTGTACGATCAGCACCGCGCGCGCGCGGCGCGGCGCGGCCACGACCCGGCGACGTGGCAGGCGTTCGTCCAGCAGTTCGGGGGCGCGCGGAGCGACGGCGGCGCCGGGCTCCGGTTCGTCCTTCGGCCCACCGGCTCTCCGCTCGTCCTCGACCTCATCGGCCGCGTCCAGGCGCGCTATCCGGCCGCCCGGTTCACGTTCCACGCGCCCGCGAGGTCGACGCACCCGGCGCGCGGGGCCGAGCTCGCCTTCGGCGCCCCGCTCCAGGCGCAGTACGACTTCCGGACGGCGGACGTCCTCCTCGCGCTCGACGCCGACTTCCTCGCGTCGATGCCTTTCCACGCGCGGTATGCGCGCCAGTTCGCCGAGCGAAGGCGCCTCGGCTCGCCGACGGGCACCATGAACCGTCTCTATGTGATCGAGCCCGGGCTGACGCCGACGGGGAGCATCGCCGATCACCGCCTGCGCAAGCGGCCGAGCGACGTGCCGGCGATCGCCGCGGCGATCGCGGCCGAGCTGCTCCTCACCGAGGGCGCGCGGCCGGGGTTCATCCCTCCCCAGGCGCTCGGCGCGCTCGAGCCGCTCCGGGCGCGGATCAGCGAGGCGGAGAGGCGCTTCGTCCGGGCGCTCGCGCGCGACCTCGCGCGCGGCGGCCTGGCGAGCGTCGTCGTCGCGGGGGAGCGGCAGCCTCCCGGGGTGCACGCGCTCGCGCACCTCATGAACGCGGCGCTCCGCAACGACCGCGCGGCGTGGACCACCGCGGGGACCTTGATCACGGCCGGCGCCGCCGAGCAGGACCTCACGGCGCTCGCCGAGGAGATCCGCCGCGGCGCCGTCGATACGCTCGTGCTCCTCGAGAACAACGTGGCGTACACGGCGCCCGCGGATCTCGAGCTCGCGGCGCTGCTCCGCTCCGTCCCGAGCCGCGTCTACCTCGGCCTCTACGAGGACGAGACCGCCGCCGGCTGCGACTGGTTCGTGCCCGCCGCGCACGATCTCGAGGCCTGGGGGGACGCGCGCGCGTACGACGGCACGACCTCGCTGGTCCAGCCGCTCATCGAGCCGCTCTTCCAGGGCAAGACCGCCTCCGAGGTGCTGGCGGTGTTCGCGGGCGAGCCGCCGAGGAGCGCGCGAGAGCTCCTGCGCGACGCCTGGGCCGCGCGCCGCGGCGGCGCCGATTTCGACGCGTTCTGGGAGGACGCGCTCCGGCGCGGGCTCGTCGAGGGCACCGCGGCCCCGCGCGAGGACGCCTCGCTGCGGCTCGACGGCGTGATCGCGGCGCTCGCGCAGCTCGCGGCGGCGGCCCCGCCGCCGGCGGAGGCCATCGAGGTCGCCTTCTCGGTGGACGCGAGCGTCTATGACGGCCGGTTCGCCAACAACCCGTGGCTTCTCGAGCTGCCGGATCCCATCACCAAGCTCACCTGGGACAACGCCGCGCTGCTCAGCCCGGAGACGGCGAAGGCGCTCGGCGTCGAGAGCGAGGATGTCGTCGATCTCGAGCTCGGGGGGCGGAAGATATCGATACCGGTCCTCGTCGCGCCGGGGCACGCCGACAGGACGGTATCGCTCAAGCTCGGTTACGGGCGGAGCGGCGCCGAGTCGATCGCCGCCGGGGTGGGGTCCGACGCGTACCGGCTCCGCGCCGCGGCCACGCCGTTCTTCGCGGCGGGCGTCTCGGTGACGAAGCGGCCCGACCCGAAGCACAAGCTCGCCCTGACGCAGACGCACTTTCGCCTGGAGGGGCGCCCGGTCGCGCTCTCGGTCCCCCTTACCGCCTACCGCGAGCACCCCGGCTTCACGGAAGCGCTGAAGGGGCCGCAGCCGTCCCTCATGCCCGCGGTGGCCCCCGGACCGCTGAAGGAGCAATGGGCCATGACGATCGATCTCACGATCTGCACCGGCTGCAGCGCGTGCGTCGTCGCGTGCCAGGCCGAGAACAACGTCCCCGTGGTGGGCAAGGAGGAGGTCCTGAACAGCCGTGAGATGCACTGGCTCCGCATCGACTCGTACGTATCGAACGACCCGCGCGACACGGCCGTCGTCCATCAGCCCATGATGTGCCAGCACTGCGAGAAGGCGCCGTGCGAGTACGTGTGCCCCGTGAACGCGACGACGCACAGCCCCGACGGGCTCAACGAGATGACCTACAACCGCTGCGTCGGGACGCGGTTCTGCTCGAACAACTGCCCGTACAAGGTCCGCCGCTTCAACTGGTTCGATTACGGCGAGCTCCGCGCCTTCAACACCGGGCTCGCGAGGCTCCAGCGCAACCCCGACGTGACCGTGCGGGAGCGCGGCGTCATGGAGAAGTGCACGTACTGCGTCCAGCGGATCCGCCGCGCGGAGATCGCCGCGCGGGTCGAAGACCGCCCGATCCGCCCGGGAGAGGTCGTCACCGCCTGCCAGCAGGCCTGTCCGACGCAGGCGATCCAGTTCGGCTCCCTCACACACGAAGAGACGGCGATGGTGGCGTGGCGGGGCGAGCCGCGGAGCTACGCGGTGCTCCACGACCAGGGCACCCGGCCGAGGACCATGTACCTCGCGCGCGTCAACAACAAGAACCCGGAGATCGAAGAGCCGTGACGGAGCCTCTCCTCCTCGGGCGACCCACCGACGAGGCGCTCTCCGAAGAGCTCCTGTCGGTCGTCTGGAAGCCGCGATCCAGGCTGTGGTTGGCGGCGTTCGCCATCACCGGCGCCGGCACGGCGGTGCTCGCGCTCGCCATCCTCTACACCGTCACCACCGGCATCGGGGTCTGGGGCAACAACATCCCGGTGGGCTGGGCGTTCGGGATCATCAACTTCGTGTTCTGGGTCGGCATCGGCCACGCGGGGACGTTCATCTCCGCGATCCTGCTCCTCCTGGAGCAGCGCTGGCGCACGAGCATCAACCGGTTCGCCGAGGCGATGACGCTCTTCGCCGTCATCCAGGCGGGCCTCTATCCGCTCCTGCACCTCGGCCGGCCGTGGTTCGCCTACTGGCTCGTCCCCTACCCCTCGACGCTGAAGGTCTGGCCCCAGTTCAAGAGCGCGCTGCCGTGGGACGCGGCGGCCATCTTCACGTACTTCACGGTCTCTCTCGTCTTCTGGTACATCGGGCTCCTCCCCGACTTCGCGTCGCTCCGCGACCGGGCCCCCGACCGCCGCCGCCGGATCGTCTACGGCGTCCTGTCGCTCGGCTGGCGAGGATCAGCGGCCACCTATCGCCACTACCGGCTCCTCTACGGGCTGCTCGCCGGGCTCGCGACGCCGCTCGTGCTCTCGGTGCACTCGATCGTGAGCACCGATTTCGCGATGGCGCTCGTCCCGGGCTGGCACGCGACCATTTTCCCGCCGTTCTTCGTCGCCGGGGCCATCTTCTCCGGCTTCGCGATGGTGCTGACGCTGCTCATCCCGGCGCGCCGCATCTTCCACCTCGGGAACGTCGTCACCCAGCGGCACATCGACAACCTGAGCAAGCTGGCGCTCGTCACCGCCTGGATCGTCATCTACTCGTACATCATCGAGCTCTTCGCCGCCTGGTACAGCGCGTCGGAGGCCGAGATCTACCAGTTCTTCGTCGCGCGCCCCACGGGGCCGAACGCCGCGGTCTTCTGGGCGCAGATGATCTGCAACGTGCTCATCCCCCAGCTGCTCTGGTTCCCGAAGGTCCGGAGGAACATGATCCTCCTCTGGATCATCTCGATCCTCGTGAACGTCGGGATGTGGTCCGAGCGGTTCGTGATCATCGTCCTGTCGCTGCAACGCGAGTTCCTCCCGTCGGCGTGGCACGCCTACCGCCCGACGTACGTCGATATCGCGATGTTCATCGGGACGATCAGCTTCTTCCTGCTGCTCGTCCTGATCTTCCTCCGCCTCTTCCCGTTCATCCCCGTGGCCGAGGTCAAGGAGCTGAACCACGAGCTCCGCCACAAGGAGGAGCACTGAAATGAGGAGAGGTCTGCTCGCCGAGTTCGAGACGCCCGAGGCGATGCTCCAGGCGATCGCGGAGCTCAGGAGCCGCGGATACAGGCGCCTCGACGCGTTCACGCCGTATCCGATCCACGGCCTCGAGCAGGCGCTCGGGCTCCGCCGCTCGCCGCTCACCTGGATCGTCCTGCCCTTCGCGCTCGCGGGCACCGCGGGAGGCTACCTCGTCCAGTGGTATTGCAACGCGTTCGACTACCCGCTCAACGTGGGTGGGCGGCCGGGGCACGCGGCCCCTGCGTTCATCCCGATCACCTTCGAGATGCTGGTGCTCTCGGCCGCCCTCTCGGGGTTCGTCATCCTGCTCGTCCTCTCGCGGCTGCCCGAGCTCTGGCACCCGGTGTTCGACGTGCCCGGGTTCGAGCGCGCCTCCATCGATCGGTTCTGGATCGGCATCGACGCCCGCGACCCGGCGCTCATCAGCCCCATCACCGAGCGCGATCTCACCGATCTCGGCGCCCTCACCGTCGCCTGGGCCGGGAAGGAGCGATCATGACGCGCGGACTGCCCCTCTCGCTCTCCTGTCTGGCCGCGGCGCTGTGCCTCTCCTGCACGCCGGTGACCTCGGCCGACGCCGAGCCCGGCGAGGCGGACCTGCTGGATCTCGAGCGCATGCTCCGCCAGCGGCGGTACACGGCCTACCAGGAGACAGAGCTCTTCGACGACGGCTCGGCCATGCGCCGCCCGCCCGAGGGCACCGTACCGACCGATCGCGTGCTCGGCGATCCCGGGCTCACCCGCGGGATCGCGGACGGAGCGTACGTGGCGCGCGTCCCGGTCACGGTGACGATCGAGCTGCTCCGGCGCGGAAAGGAGCGCTACGAGATCTTCTGCGCTGCCTGCCACGGGGTCGCCGGAGATGGCGAGTCGGAGGTCGCGCGCAACATGACGCTGCGGCGCCCGCCGTCGCTCGTCGACCCGCGCGTCCAGGCGTTCCCGCCCGGGCGCATCTACCAGGTCATCGTCGAGGGCTACGGGCTCATGCGCTCGTACGAGCCGCACGTCCCGCTCAGGGAGCGCTGGGCGATCGTGGCCTATGTGAAGGCACTCGGGAAGAGCCGCGGCACCGCGCTCGACGCGCTCCCCCCACCCCTCCGCGAGCGCGCCCGGAAGGAGCTCCCGTGAACCGGCGATTCCCCGTCTTCCGAGGCGGCCGCGCGATCGTGACGCGGTCCCTCGGCCTCGCGCTCCTCGGCGCCCTGCTCCTCGTCGTCGGGGCGTTCGTGGACCGGGAGCGGCTCTTCTACGCGTACCTCGCGGCCTACGCCTTCGCCGTGACCACGGCGGTCGGGGCGCTCCTCTTTCTCATGATCTGCCACGCCATGGCCGCGACATGGCCTGTGGCCGTCCGCCGCCTCGCGGAGGCGATCGTCGGGGCGCTGCCGCTCCTCTGCGCGCTGTTCGTCCCGCTCCTGTTCGGCCTCGGCGCGCTCTACGGGGAGTGGCTCCACCCCGAGTCGATCGGCGACGAGCACGTTCGAGCCATCGTGCTCCACAAGACGCCTTACCTGAACCTCCCCTTCTTCCTCGTGAGGACGGGGATCTACTTCACGGTGTGGCTCGTCTTCGGCGCCCTGCTCCGGCGCGGCTCGATCCAGGGCGACGCGACCCCGGCGCTCGCGGACAGCCGGCGCCTCCGCGTGATCAGCGTCGCCGGCCTCCCGCTCGTCGGGCTCACGCTCTCGTTCGCGGCCTTCGACTGGCTCATGTCCCTCGCGCCGACGTGGGTGTCGACCATGTTCCCCGTCTATGTGTTCGCCGGCGGCTTCGTCGCCGCGATAGCGCTGCTCACGGTGCTGGCGTTCGCCGCCGAGCGCGCCGGGCTCCTGCCCGGGCTGAGCGCGTCGCACTACTACGCGCTCGGCCGGCTGCTCCTCGCGTTCACCATCTTCTGGGCCTACGCCGCGTTCTTCCAGTTCATGCTGATATGGATCGCGGACAAGCCCGAAGAGGCGGAGTTCTACGTGCTCCGCGCCCACGGCCCGTGGGCGATCGCGTCCCTCGTGCTCGTGCTCGCGCGGTTCGTGATCCCCTTCGCGATCCTGCTCAACTACGGGATCAAGCGGCGCCCAGCCTGGCTGTCGGCCGTCGCCGCCTGGATCTTCGTCGCGCATTACCTCGACATGCACTGGCTCGTCGCGCCCGAGGTCCCGGGCGCTCGCGCGCCGTTCCACTGGCTCGACGTGGCGGCGCTCCTCGCCGTGATCGGCCCGTGCGTCGCGTTCGCCGCGCTGCGGGTGCGCGGCAGGCCGCTCGTCCCCGTCAACGACCCGGCGCTGCCGGCCGCCCTCCGCTACGAGAGTATATGACGTCCCACTACCGCCGTCCCGACGTGCGCCAGGAAGAGGATGTCGTCCCCTGGAAGACGATCCTCGCCGTCGCGTTCGCCGTCGTCGTGATCTTCATCGTCCTGGGCCTCTGGTCCTGGATGCTCCTGCACGGGCGCGAGGCGGAGCTCCGCCCCTCGGGAAGGAGCGCCGAGCGCTCCCAGGAGCTCTCCCTGCCGCGCGGCGAGGTGGCCGGGGTGGATCAGCGGATCTTCCGGCGCGAGGCCACGGGCGAGGAGGGCCTTGGCACGGCGCTGAACCACCGGAAGCGCGAGGAGCTCGGGCGCTTCGGCTGGGCAGACCGCGACCGCGGGCTCGTGCAGATCCCGATCGAGGACGCGATGAATCTCGTCGTGGAGGAGAGCCGCTGATGAGGATGCAACACCTGTCCACCACGGCGCTCCTCGCGCTCGTGTTCACGGGCGCGCCGCTCACGGCCGCCGCGGATCGGCCATTGCTCCCGCCCGCGGCGCGCGAGGCCGACATCGACGAGCGCCTCGGGAACGCCATCGACACGACGCTCCCCTTCACCGACATGGACGGGCGGCGCGCCCCGCTCGCCGAGCACTTCGACGGGCGCCGGCCGGTCGTCCTCGTCCTCGCCTATTACCGCTGCCCGACGCTCTGCGGCCTCGTGCTGCGCGGCCTGGTCACCGGCATGGCGAAGCTCGATTACCGGCTGGGAGAGCACTACCGCGCGCTCACGGTGAGCTTCGATCCGCGGGACACCCCGGCGTCCGCGGCGCGGAAGAGGACATCCGCGCTGTCGGCCCTGGGCATGGCCGGCGCGCCGACGCGGGAGACCTGGCCCTTCCTGACCGGCGCGCTGCCCGAGATCCGCGCGCTCGCGGGCGATCTCGGCTTCCGGTTCGGGTACGACCCGCAGACGGAGCAATACGCGCACCCCGCCGCCATCTTCGTCCTCACGCCGGACGGCCGCATCTCACGGGTCCTCTATGGCATCGAGTTCTCCTCCCTCGACCTCCGCCTCGCGCTCCTCGAGGCGAGCCGCGGGCAGATCGGCACCCCCCTCGAGCGCGTCCTCATGACGTGTTATCGCTATGACCCCGCGAGCCGCCGCTACGGCCCGTATGTGGCCGGCTTCGTGCGGCTCGGCGGGGCCGCCATCCTGGCGTGGGCCGCCGCGGTGATCGCCTTCTTCGGCTGGCAAGGGCGGCGGCGCAGGGGAGAGGGGCGCGCGCGATGAACGAGCTCCTGCGCCAGCTGCTCTTCCTGCCCGAGCAGCGCTCCTCGCTCGCCCGCGAGATCGACGGGCTGCACTACTTCGTCATCTCCGTGACGATGGGCGGCGCCGCCCTCATCACGCTCATCGGCGGGTATTTTTTGATCCGCTATCGCCGCCGGCTGGAGGACACGCCTCGGCCGCACGCCGGGGCCTTCGCGCGGCCCGCGCTCTTCCTGGAGACGGTGTCGCTCTTCGGCCTGGGCTTCGTGTTCCTCACGTTCTGGACCATCGGCACGCGCCAGTTCGTCGACCTGCGCACGCCGCCGGAGGACGCGCTCGACGTCTATGTCACGGCCAAGCAGTGGATGTGGAAGTTCGCCTATCCGGGGGGAGACAGCGAGATCTCGGTGCTCTATGTCCCCGCGCGGAGGCCGGTCCGGCTCATCATGACGTCGCGCGACGTCATCCACAGCTTCTACGTGCCCGCGTTCCGCATCAAGCAGGACGTCCTCCCGGGCCGGTACACAACGGCCTGGTTCGAGGCGACCGAGCCCGGCGCGTACCCCATCCTCTGCACGGAGTTCTGCGGTACGAGCCACTCGGAGATGCGCGGCCAGGTGATCGCGCTCGACCCGGCCGACTACGAGCGCTGGCTCGCGGGCGGGGCGGCGAGCGCCCCGGCGTTCGCGCAGGAGGCCGCCGCCGAGGCGGAGAACGAGCTCGCCGAGGCGGAGCCGACGATGCCGAGCCGCGGCGAGCACGCCGCCGCGACGCACGGCTGCCTCCGCTGCCACACCCTCGACGGAACACAGCACGTCGGCCCGACCTGGGCCGGGCTCTACCGCTCGGTCGTGCCGCTCGATGGCGGCGGCGAGCGCGTCGCCGACGAGGCCTACATCACGGAGTCCATCATGGATCCGCTCGCCGCGGTGCACCGCGGGTTCACGCCGGTCATGCCGTCTTTCCGGGGACAGATCACGCCGCCCGACGTCGCGGCGATCATCGAGCTCATGAAATCGATCCGCGACGTGCCGCACGGCGCCGTCGTGCCGTGGGACGGCGGGGTCAGCGACACGGGCGCCGCGGCGCCGGAGGGGGTGACGCCATGACAGCCCACGAGATCGAGGGGACCGCGCCCATCCACGGCGCGCACGACGCCGACTATCTCCGCGCCCGCTCGGGGGTGCGCTCGTGGCTGCTCACGACCGATCACAAGCGCATCGGTATCATGTTCTACGCGCTGATCGTGCCGATGCTCATGCTCGGCGGCGCCTTCGCGCTGGTCCTCCGGACCGAGCTCCTGACCCCCGGGCCCACCGTGATCAGCGCGGCGACCTACAACCGCATGTTCACGCTCCACGGCGTGGTCATGGTGTGGCTCTTCATGATCCCATCCATCCCGAACATCTTCGGGAACTTCGCCCTCCCGCTCATGATCGGCGCCAAGGATCTCGCCTTCCCGCGCCTCAACCTGGCGAGCCTCTACGTCTACGCGATCGGCGCCGTCATCACGCTGGGGGCGACGATCGCCGGGGGCGCCGACACGGGCTGGACGTTCTACCCGCCGTACAGCACGACCACGCCCGCGGGCGTCCTGCCGGTCGTGATCGGCATCTTCATCCTCGGCGCCTCGTCGATCATGACGGCGGTGAACTTCATCGCCACGACGCACACGATGCGCGCCCGCGGGATCGGCTGGGGACGCGTGCCGCTCTTCGTGTGGGCCATCTACAGCACGAGCATCATCATGCTGCTCGCGACGCCCGTCCTCGGCCTGACGATCCTGCTCGTCGGGATAGACCACATCTACCATTTCGGCATCTTCGACCCGACGCTGGGCGGAGACCCCGTGCTGTTCCAGCACCTGTTCTGGTTCTACTCCCACCCGGCGGTTTACATCATGGTGCTCCCGGCGCTCGGGGTCATCAGCGAGGTGGTCTGCACCTTCGCGCAGCGGCAGCCGGCGTCCTACTGGGCGATCGCCCTCTCGTCGCTCGGCATCGCGTTCATCGGGTTCACGGGGTGGGGGCACCACATGTTCGTGGCCGGGATCAGCGAGCTCGACGCCGGGATCTTCGGCGCGCTCTCGATGTTCGTCGCGATCTTCTCCGCCATCAAGGTGTTCACCTGGGTGGCGACGCTGCACAAGGGGGCCATCCAGTTCAACACCCCGATGCTCTATTTCTTCTGGTTCCTGTTCCTCTTCGTCTTCGGCGGCATGACGGGCGTCGCCGTGGCCACGCAGTCGCTCGACGTCCACTGGCACGACACGTACTTCGTCGTCGCCCACTTCCATTTCATCATGGTGGGCGGCACGCTCACCGCGTTCCTCGCGGCGGCGCACTACTGGTTCCCCAAGATGTTCGGCCGCACCTACTCCGAGTCGATGGGGCTGCTCACGTCGTTCGGGGTGTTCCTTGGGTTCATCCTGACGTTCCTCCCTCAGTTCCTGGCGGGCAACGCCGGGATGCCGCGCCGCTATTACAGCTACCCGGAGCAGTACCAGTGGCTCAACGTGCTCTCGACCGGCGGGGCCTTCCTGCTCTCGGGCGCGCTCCTGCTCGCGCTGGTGAACCTCCTTGTCGCCCTGCGCTGGGGGGCGCGCGCCACCGCCAATCCATGGAGGTCCCGGAGCTACGAGTGGATGACGCCGCCCATCCCGCCCGAGCACAACTTCCCCGTGACGCCGGTCGTCGATCGCGGCCCGTACGATTACCACCTGACCGACGAGGAGGCCCATGCCCGAGTCTCACCCGCCCGCTGAGCCGCTCGCCCCGGCGCGGCTGGCCATGCAGTTCGAGGACCTCGAGAAGCAGACCCACGCCGCGCACTTCGGCATGTGGATCTTCCTCGCCAGCGAGGTCCTGCTCTTCGGCGGGCTCTTCGGCCTGTACGCCGCCTACCGCGCGGTCTTCGGCCCCGAGTTCACCGCCGGGATCGCGCACAACAACGCCGTCATCGGGACGGCCAACACGGGGATCCTCCTGACGAGCAGCCTGCTCGTCGCGCTGAGCGTCTACGCCGTGCGCCTCGACCGGCCGGCGAGGGCCGGCCGCCTCCTGCTCGGCGCGATCGCGCTCGGCCTCGCCTTCCTCGTGCTGAAGGGCGTCGAGTACACGGCGCACTTCCACGAGGGGATCTTCCCCGGCGCCGGCTACCGCTTCGAGGAGCTGCCGTATGCCGGCGCGAAGATGTTCTTCACGCTCTATTACCTGACGACCGGGCTCCACGCGATCCACGTGACCGCGGGGCTCGTGGTCCTCGGCTGGCTCGCGTGGGGGTGCTTCCGGCGCCGGTACGGCGCGGGCAACGAGACGCACGTCGAGCTCGGCGGGCTCTACTGGCACCTCGTCGACGTGATCTGGATATTCCTCTGGCCGATGCTCTACCTGATGCACCGCTAACGGGACGTTGCGCCCATGACCGTCAAGCACCTCTCCTCGCGGACCTACGTGATCGTCTGGCTCCTCCTGATGGGGCTCACGCTGGCCTCGTACCTCCTCTCGCTGGCCCACCTCGGCCAGGCCGATGTCGTCGCGGCGCTGCTCATCGCCACGGTGAAGACGGTGCTCGTGCTGCTCTTCTTCATGCACCTCATCGAGCAGCGCTTCGCGAACGCGCTCCCGATGATCGTGGCGGCGCTCCTGCTCGGCCTCTTGCTCACGCTGATGCTCAGCGACGTGACGAGCCGCGAGACGATCACGCGCAGGCCGATCCCGCCATCGCCGCTGCCCAGGGCCACGGCCGCGCCCCGATGACGGCTGCATCCCGGTGATCCGTCCATCGCGCGAGCGCGCCCGCCGGCGCGGGCCGTAACGGGCCGCCGTCGCGCGGCGACGGGGTCTCGTCGACGTCGCGCGTCGCGATGACCGCGCGGCGCCGTCGCGCGTCGCGATGGACGCGCGGCCCCGCTCGGCGGGCGAGGCGGGAGCCGCGCTGTCGTCGGAGGGCGCGACGCCGATCTCACCGCATCCGCCGCCGCTCACGTGGGCTATCCGCCGCCCCGGTTCGGGCCTACAAACACGTGCTCTCGATGCCGCGCGACGGCCCTGCGGAAGGGTGTCTGCGCCTCCGGCATTGAACGTTCGTAGGAGCGACCATGAACAGGTGGATTGGGCAGGCCGCCGTCCTGTGCGGCCTCGCCGCGGCCGCGTGCACTCCCGGCCCGGCGGACGCGCCATGGCTCGCGGAGGGGGACGGGTCTCTGGCGCTGGACTGGGCGGCGGCCTCTCCGACGGCGTTCCGCGGCGCCCCCGGGAACGTCGACCCGAGCGCGCCGTGCTCCGCGCGGGTCCTCTTCACGGAGGCCTTCGCGGACAAGGCGACCCGGTGGAGCCTCGCGGCGGGGTGGGAGATCGGGCCTGCGAGGGCGTCGAGCGACCAGCGCGCGGGGTTCCCCGATCCGGCGAGCGATCACACCGAGGCCGGCGACGACGGCGTGGCGGGCGTGGTCCTCGGCGGCAGCCCCAGCGTCACCGCGCCGCACCCGCAGCGCTACCTGACCAGCCCCGCCGTCGACGCGCTCGTGAGCGGGCGAGTCACGCTGTCGTTCTGGCGATGGCTGAACACGACCTACCGCAACAAGGCCCGCGTCGAGGTCTTCGACGGATCGCGCTGGCGGATCGTCTACGAATCTCCGCACGACGATGTCACCGAGTCCGGATGGAAGCGCGTCACCTACGATCTGACGCCCTACAAGAGCTCGAGCCTGCGCGTGCGGTTCGGCTACAGCGCCGTCATCGCCTTCGGCGGCGCGCCCATGTCGGGCTGGAACATCGACGACGTGCAGATCAGCGCCTGCCGCTGAATCGGCGCATGGCCCGAGCGGGAGAGCGCTCGCCGGCTCCCACGAGCGCTGTGGAGAGGCACATCCAGGGCGTCATTTTCCTTTCCCGTTGACAAATTTCGCTCCCGGGTCCGCCACGGATCGCCCTGGCACCTCGCTTGCTCGACCCAGCCTTGGAGCGCGCGAGGACGTGACCTTGCGCCAACCTGTGCCAAAGAAAGGACCCCTCGAACCATGCTCATGCAGAAGAAGCGAAAGGTGCTGAAGGCGCCGTTCATCGTGACCGTCGCCGCGGCGGCCTCGCTCGCGGGCGCGGTGGCCCTGCCGGGGTGCGATCCCACGGTGACGAGCGGCGGCTGCCCCGAGTCGGCGCCGGAGGTCGGATCGAGCTGCGAGGAGGACGGCCTTTCGTGCAACTATGGTAAGGAGCTGTGCGGCCTCCCGATCGACAGCACGTGTATGCGCGGGGAGTGGTATGAGGAACCCACGGTGGCCTGCAACCCGCCGGAGCCACCGGAGTGCCCCGCGGAGGTGCCGGAGGCCGGCAGCGCCTGCGAGCAGCCCGGGAAGACCTGCAACTATGACACCACCGGTTGCCCCTCGGTGGTGACGTGCGGTGACGACGCCACGTGGTCCGAACCGATCTCGCCGGCCTGCAACCCGCCGCCGCCGGAGTGCCCCGTGGAGGTGCCGAAGGCCGGCGGCGCCTGCGCGGAGCCCGGGACGACCTGCCACTATGACGCCACCGGTTGCCCCTCGGTGGTGACGTGCGGTGACGACGCCACGTGGTCCGAACCGATCTCACCGGCCTGCAACCCGCCGGCGCCGGTGTGTCCCGAGGTGATGCCGACCGACGGGGATCCCTGCGTGGCAGCGAGCGGGCCCTGCCCCTACGAGATGATGACCGGCTGCGGCCCGATGCCGACCGAGGCCGTGTGCGTTCAGCAAAAGGACACCTGGAGCTGGCAGGTAGCCGAGATCTTCTGCAACCCGCCGCCCCCCGACCTCTGTCTCACGGCCGCCACCGAGGACGCGTGCGCCAACCTCGGGCCGACGTGTCGCTGGCTCACGCCAGGCTGCGGCGACGCCTCGAATACCCCCGTGCTGGCCGAGGCAGGCTGCTTCCCGAGCCAGGGTTGCGAGGTCGACGAGGCGTGTCCGAGCGGGACGCGCTGCCAGGAGCTCGTCATCAACCCCTGTTACAAGGAGGCCTGTGACGCCTGCGGCTCGACCGTGAAGGTGTGCGCGCCGCCTGGCGCGCGCCCGAGCGCGTCGCCGTGAGCTCCTCGGGGGGCGGTGAGCGCCCGCCTCCCGTCTTGCCGCCCTCAAACTCCCCGCCTAGCGTGATCCCATGACGGACGCCCCCGACGCAGACCAGGACAGCGCCGCTGACGCGGAGGCGCCGCGCGGGCAGCTCGCCCCCCTCCCTCCCGCGAGCGACGCGGTGCGGGCCGAGTGGGGGCGGCGCGTCGAGGCCGAGTACCGCTCGGCGGCGATCACGCAGCACCTCACGCTCTGGCTGATCCAGATGGGCGCGTCGCCGGATCTCATCGACGACGGCCTCCGCATCGTCAAGGACGAGCTCGCGCACGCTCGCCTCAGCCATCGCGTCCACGCCCGCGCGGGCGGCGGCGCCTTGCCGGCGCTCCGCCGCGAGACGCTCGGGCTCAGGAGCAGCGGAGACGAGCCGCTCGAGATGGCCGTCGCCCGGGCGGGCGTCGAGGTGTTCTGCCTGGGGGAGACGGTCGCGGTCCCGCTCTTCAAGGTGCTCCGCGAGGGGTGCACCGTGCCGGTCGCGCGCCGGGCGCTCGACCGCATCCTGCGCGACGAGGTGCGGCACCGCGACTTCGGCTGGACGCTGCTCCGTTACCTGCTCGAGCAGCCGTGCGCGCCGGCCGTGCGGCAGCTGGTCGAGCGCGAGCTCCACGGCATGTTCACGCGGCTGCGCAGGAGCTACATGCCCCCTGGCGGCGCGAGGCGCGCGGCGATCTCCGACGACGACCGCGCCTGGGGCCTGATGCCGCCCGCGCGGTACGGCGAGATCCTGGAGCGCGCCGTGGAGCGGGACTACGCGCCTCGCTTCGGCGAGCACGGCCTCGATGCGGCCGCCGCGTGGCGCGCGGCGACCGCGCCGGACAGGTCCGCCGCGCCCCCCTGAGCCGGACGCCTCCCATCCATCCGCCGCGCGGCGCCGCAAGACGGCCGCGCCCCCCGAGCCGGACCCCGCCAGCCCTCGCACGCAGCGCCGCCGGCGGTAGTGGTCAAAATTGAACATGAAGGCGGGAAGGCGGGAAGAAAAGATCAATGATCTTCCCGTCTTCCCGCCTTCATGTGAACTCTCTCCGGGCAAATTTGACCACTACCCCCTCACGCGGATCACCCGCCGCTCGGGCAGGCTCGCTCGCCTCTCCGCCCATTCGCCGCGCGCCGCCGACTCGAGGATGCGGCGCAGGAGCAGCGCTGGCGCGTCTGCCTCGACGTGGTGCTCGCGGAGGGGCCCCTGTTCCGCGCAGGTGTGCTCCGCGCTCTCCAGGAGGAGCCGGTCTTGCCGGAGGATCGCCGGCTCTTCCTGGCAAAAGCGCACGCGCGCCCCGAAGGGCAGCGCCCTCGCGCTCATCCACTCCAGGCGGCACCGATCGGGCGCGGTCGGGACGAAGTGCAGGACGATCCGGCGCGAGGGCCCTCCCAGCGAGCGCACCTCGACGCGGTCGGGGAGCTTGAACGAGAGCAGCGTCTGCAGCGACCGCTGCCCGGGCGCGCCGCCGTCCTCGCGGACCGGCCCGCGCAGCGTCATCCCATCGAGCGTCGGCCGCAGCTCGAGGAGCTCCTCGCGCAGGCCGCGGAAGAGCGCCGTGTAGAACTGCCAGTGGGTCCACGGGTGCGCAAACGCTGGATGACACCAGTCGAGGTTGTTCTCCAGGCCTTTGATGGACGAGCACCCGAGCTCCACCGAGCCCTGATCCCAGCGGTGCGCCGCAAAGCCGTCGATGCTCGGCGCGGGCGGCGGCGCTCCGCCGTGGCCCTCGCCGAGCCAGACCCACACATACCCGTCCTGCTCCGCGCACGGGAACGCGGGGACACCGCACCTCTCGGGGATGCGCCTGTCCCCCGCGAGCGACGGGATGTGCACGCACTCGCCGCCGCCGCCGTACCTCCAGCCGTGGTATCCGCACGAAAGCTCTCCCCGGGCCACGCGCCCGAGAGACAGCTTGACGCCGCGGTGGCAGCACCGATCCGCGAGCGCGCGGGGACGGCGGCCGTCTCCGCGAAATACAACGATGTCCCGGTCGAGGACCCGGACCGCGCGGGGGGCATCCCCGAGCTGCGAGGACGCACAGGCAACATACCAGTACTCCCTGAGGAACATGACCTCACCTCCAGCAAACATTCATGAATGTATGTAAATCGACACAAAAAACGCCCTCAGCGCCGGAGCCCGCGCAGGAACGTCGCGACCATGCGGCGCACGACGGCCCTGGACTCCAGCGCCGTCGGGTCCATGAGGTGCAGCGCGGTCGCGCCGTGCACGAGGCTGACGGCCGCGAGGGCCGCGGCCCTCGGGTCGGTGGCGCGGTCGATCTGGCCGGCCGCGATGCCCTTTCGCACGAGGTCGGCGACCATGTCGACGAGGCGGCGCGCGTTCGCGATCTTCTGCTGGAATCCCGGTTCCAGCTCGGGCGTGAGCTCGGTCTTGAACAGCGTGATCGAGAGGACCGCGCGGTACTCTGGATCTTCCTCCAGGTACTCGAGCGAGCGCGTGAGCAGGCGCTCGATCGACTCGAGCGGCGCGTACCGGGGCGAGAGCGCCTCGGCGAAGACCTCGTTCGCCTTGGCGAAGCGCTCGCCGATCAGCGCCGAGTAGAGCTCGACCTTGCCCTTGAAGTGCCAGTAGACCGCGCCCCGCGTCAGCGCGGCTTCCGCCGCGACGTCCTGCAGCGTCGCCGCCGAGTATCCCTTGCGGCTGAAGACGCGCAGCGCCGCGTCGAGGATCTGCTCGCGCGTCGCCGCTGCTTCCTCCTTCGTCCGTCGCACCCACCTCATATACATTCGAGAATGTATGTTAGCAAGCCCGATCGTCACCTGGTCGGCGCCGGGCGCGCGGGGTGGGGTCGCCGTCGGGACGGGCAGGGCGATCTGACGGAGAGGACGCGAGACAAGGTCGTGAAGACGCCGGGCTCGGGCTCAGGTCGTGAAGACGCCGAACTCGGGGCTGTAGATGACCACGCCTCGGGCGCGCTCCAGCGCCCCCTGCGCGAGCTCGATCGCCATGAACGCCTCGTCCGCCGCGTACTCGTTGCCGAGGCCGTACAGGCTGGCCTTCTTGAACCCGAACCGAGCGTAGTACTCAGGCGATCCGAGGACGACGGCGAACGCGAAGCCGGCGTCCCTGCACGCCGCGATCCCCCGTCGCGCCAGCGCAGAGCCGATGCCGCGGCCCGCAAGCCCAGGCGAGACCGCGAGCGGCGCGAGGCCGAGGCCCTTGCCGGGGACGCCGTCGCCGGCGATCGTCACGGGGCTGAACAGGACATGTCCGACGATGCCCGTGTCCGTCTCCGCGACCAGCGAGACGGCCGCGCGCCCCGCGTCCCGCAGCCCGTCCACGAGATCCGCCTCGAGCGCCGAGGGAAACGCCGCGAGGTGGACGGCGCGGATCCCCGCTTCATCCCCCGCGCGCTCCGGCCTGACGTCCATCATCGACGCACCCCGCCGGGCCGGCGCCCCTCCGCCGATCGGCCTGCGCAAGGGGCAGCGCCCGGCGCGATCCCCCGCCCGCGAGCCGCGTCAAGCGCCAAGGAGGACGCGGTTATGACAGACCATGTCCGACCGGGTCGACGCCTCGATAACGACCCTTCCTCTCCAGTTCTCCACAGGCGTTCTCCACAGGACATCCCCTGGACAACAGCTGGATTCTGTCGATTACCTTCGCCGCGCGCGCCTCTTCTCGTCATGGCCATTCGCACAGCCTAGCGGAAGGCCGCGCCGCAGGGTGAACCGGCGCCCGAAGACAGACGCAAATACACGTAATCACAAATATTTTTACGATCGCAGGCACGGCCGTCCGCCCCTGACGGGTTGGGACAATGTCCGTCCGATCGATCCCTTTCCCGACGGGTCGAAGATGACTATCCATGGTAGACATCAAGAACGCGGCGCGACGGCGTGTCTCTCGCACGAGCGTGTAAATGGCGCGCCGGAATGCTTCGTTTGGAGGAGACTTCATGGAAAAGATCTCGCTCACGTACTTTGTCGACTTCGTTCTCAAGGCCGGGACGCCCAAGCTGACGGGCGTCAGGGAGTTCAAGGAGCGGAAGGACGAGCTCCACACGGACTTTTACAGGCAGGTGCGAGAGGCGATCGTCGACATGCACAGGAGCGGAAAGCCCACCAGCGTGCTCGACGGCTTCCTCGCCGCGCAGCACGACGAGCGGCGCCGCCGCATCTACCCGTCGGTGGTGAACGGATATCGCAAGTTCCTCGCCTCGACGAGGATGACATGGTTCGAGCCGCCGACGTCGACGTACCGCCTCGGCGATCTCGAGATCAACGTCAACCCGGAGCTCGGGCTCGTCATCGATGGGACGCCGCATGTCATCAAGATGTATTTCCGCGGGGAGCCCCTGTCGTCCAAGCGCGTCTCGGTCGTGCTGAACCTGCTCATGAACGGGCTCGCGGAGAGCACGCCGGGCGGCGCCTTCGCGGTGCTCGACGTGCGGAACGCCAAGATTCACACCTTCAAGGTGCCGAACCCGCGGCTCAGCCTGCTTCTCCGCGGCGAGGCGGCCTCCTTCGCCACCATCTATACCGGGCTGTGATCGCGGCGCCGCGGGGCGAGGCGGCGCCGCGCAGACATCACACCACGTCGTCTCCCCGCGTCCACCGAGCCCGCGACGCCCACCGCGCTACCGGCGTTGCCACGCCGCGCGCCCTCCGCCGCTCATCCGGGCGGGGGCGCGCGGCGCGCGCCCCGCCCGGAGCAGGACGCGCACCGGGCGGACGCGGGAGCCGAAAGGTCGATGTCACGACGACGACGCCGTGACGCCATGACGCGATGACGCGACGTCGCGACGACGTGATGACGCGACGCCGCAATGAATGGCGCACACGCAATCGAGCTGTAGGAGATCGACGCCACTGGCCTCATCGCAGAACGTACGCGGAACGTACGCGGAACGTACAAGCAGAGTAAAAATGACCGATTCAGAGAAAGAGAACTACGATCGCTCGGGCAGTTTCGTTTATCCTCGGGCTGCCATGGACCGCCGCGCGCAGATCACCGCAACCCCGCTTCATGTGCCCAGCATTCTTGTGGTCCTTGATCCCGCGTGGCCGGCGCTCTTCAGCCTGTGCCTCGCGGTGGCGCCGGGCTGCGGGGTGCTCCTGCACCGCTGCGACGCGGCCACCGCCGCGACGATCGCCGCCGAGCGGCGGCCGCTCGCGATCCTCCTGTCCAACAGCATCTACGCGAGGGATCCCGCCGATTTCGAGGCGCTCGCCCGGGACGTCCACTCGACGCTGCTGCGGCTCGATGAGGAGGTCAGCGAGCGAGAGCTCGAGGCGATGCTGAGCGGCGCGCTGCGCGAGACGCGCGAGATGAACTCGCAGCGCGACGCGGGTCGGCGCGACGAGGGAGGCGGGCGCTACACGATGATCGGGGCGCAGCGCAGCGAGACCTTCGGCCACAAGGCGGCCTCGGGCGCGGACTCCCGCGCACCGCAGCGGGCGGGCGCGAGCGCGGATTCTCGCCTCGCGGCGCAGGTCCGCGAGAGGTCGACGAGCCAGAGCACGCTGCCGCCGCCATCGGCGCGCTCCGCCGCCCCGCCGTCGGCCCGGGCGCCCCTCGCGAGCCACGCGCTCACGCCGGTGCCCCCATCGAGCGCGCCGCCTTCGTTCCGCTCCCCACCGTCGGTGCCCTCCGCGCCGCCGCTGGCGCGCACGCAGCCGAGCGCGTACGCGCCGGGCGGGTCACCATCGGCACCGCCGCCCTCTGCCCGCTCGCTCTCGGGCCCCGCATATGCGTATGCAGAGGCCGCCGGGAGCGGCCGCCTGTCGAGCCTGCCTCCGTCGTCGCGCCCCGAGCCCCTGTCGAGTCCGCCTCCGTCGATGCGCTCACAGCTCCTGTCGGGTCCACCTCCGTCGACGCGCGCGCAGCCGAGCGTGCCGCCGGTCCCCTCGTCGCGCCCTCTGCCAGGGGGCCCTGCGGCGCGTCGACCCACGCCGATGCCGTCGAGCGCGCAAGCGGGGCCGCCCTCCTCCAGGCGCAGCCTGCCGAGCCCGCCGTCCTTGCGCACGATGGCGAGCTCGCCCCCCTCGGTGCGCTCCGTCCCGCCCGGCGCGCTCTCGAGCGCCGAGCCCCCGCCGTCGATCAAGACGATGGGGCCCCTGTCGGCGCGGATGGCCCCGGCGTCCTCGGTGCGCCCCGAGCTGTCGCCGCGCTCCGGCGTGCGAGAGCGGGGCAGCGAGGAGCTAGATGCCGTGTTCGAGGATCAGAAGCTGCCGCTCGACGCGCTCGCGCGGGGCAACCGTGGCACCACGACCACGCGCTGAAGCGCGGGCCAGAGCGGTTCCTGCCCACCTCTGCACCATCCAGAGCAGAGCGGCAGCAGAGCGGCAGCAGAGCGGCAGCAGAGCGGCGGTCTCCCGCACAGGAGACGGGCCCAGATCGGCGTTTTCGGCGCGCAAGCGCACTCCGGTGCGCTGAGCACCGAAAACGCCGAGATGGGCCCGTATCCGAAGCGGGTGACCGTCGCTCTAGCGGGGGCGCGTGAGCCACGATGCGGTGGAGCCCGCGGCGCGCCCGAGCAGATCGCCCGCGATGTCGACCAGCGCGGGCGGGGCGGGCGCGCCGAGATCGCGGCCGAGATCGACGAGGATGCGGTCGACGCACTCCATCGCGCTCGAGGCGGCGAGATCCATCCCCGCGCCGCGCCCGCCGGCCGCGCGCCCTGCGAGGTACAGCCCCCTCACGGGCGTGTACACCGCCGGCCGCGCGCGGCCGACCTGGCCAGGCGTCTGCGCCGTCCCCGACGCGAGCTCGCCGCCCGGAGCGCACGCCTCTCCGCCTCCGTCCGGGGATGATCCGTCGACGAAGATCGCCTGGGAGAGCACGCCGGGCACCGCCGCCGACAGCGCCCGCAAGAGCTCGTCGACCGTCGCGCCGGGTCCGCCGCGCGAGGCGCCGCCGCTCCCACCCGGTACGGCGCACGCGCAGAGGAGCTCATGTCCAGGCGGCGCGAGCGACGGGTCGAAGCGCGTCGGCGCGAGGCAATAGAACGGAAACGCCGGCGCGCCGGCGCCGCCGGCTAGACCGGCGAGCGCGCCCGCCGAGACGAGCCGCCTGCGCAGCCCGATCTTGACCTCGACCAGCCTCGGTCGAGGCGCGATCGCACGGACGCGCGCCACGTAGGCGTCGGGGAAGTGCGGCTCACCAACGAGGCCCGACACCGTGCGCAGGAGCCCGGCCGCGCTCACCACGATGCGCGCGGGGAGCGCCGTTCCGTCCTCGAGCTCGAC
The DNA here is from genome assembly GCF_051521635.1 of Sorangium sp. So ce1504. Taxonomy (NCBI): domain Bacteria; kingdom Pseudomonadati; phylum Myxococcota; order Polyangiales; family Polyangiaceae; genus Sorangium; species Sorangium sp. So ce1504. The sequence goes on from NZ_CP150365.1 coordinate 6,642,578, forward strand.
GCCCTGCACGCGACGATCGTGCACCAGCACGCGGCGTACGGTCGCGCCCGTCCACACGGCAGCGCCGAGCTCCCGGGCCAGGCGGCAGAAGACCTCGGGGATCCGCGACGCGCCTCCCTCGGGATAACGCTGCCGGCCGGCGCGGGCGAGCCGGCGCAAGGAGAACAGCGCCTCGCCCGCAGACGCCTCGGCGCCTGGCAGCAGCAGCGGCAGGCCGAGCAGCCCGCCGAGCCGAACGGCGGCCGCGGCGCGTGGGATGAAGCGGGCCACGTACGCCTCGGCCGTCACGTCGTCACACGCGGCCAGATCGACGTCGCGCATCGCCGCCGCGTGCGCGAAGAGACGCGCGGCGCCCGCGGCCTCCAGCGGCGTGAGGTCGAGGCCGCGCGCGAGATCCAGGGCGGTCCCGGCGAGCCGGAGGAGATCTGCCCGCAGGACGACGCGGCGAGCGCGCGCGGTCCCGGCGCGGGCGCCCGTGAAGCAGAGCGCCGCCGGCTCGTCGCTCTGCTGGAAGGTGATCGCGTCGCCCTGGCCCACGCGGCGGAGCACCTCGCCGACCGGGCCTTGCTCGCCACAGCCGAGCATGTGCGTGGCTGTGTCGACACGGAAGCCGTCCCTCTCGTAAGCGGCAGAGGAGCCGCCCAGGCGGCGCTCCTTCTCGACGAGCAGGGTCGGGATGCCGGCGTGCGCAAGGAGGAGCGCCGCGGCAGAGCCGCCGACCCCGGAGCCGATCACCACCGCGCGCAAGGGAGCCTCGTCCATGACGTCACGAGAACATATCGCGGAGAGCCCGCGCGGCGCGCGCCGCGCCGCCGGCAATCACGCGAAAACCGCGCTGGAATCACGCTAGCAGACGCTAGCAGACGCTAGCAGACGCTAGCAGACGCTAGCAGACGCGAGAGCACGCGAGACCACGCGAGACCACGCGAGGGGAGGCCGCGGGATGCGAGGAGGCGCGTGTGCCACGTGGGAGAACGCGGGGCCGCGCGAGGAGACGCCGGGCTACGCGGAATCACGCAGGGCAAGGCAGCGCAGCACACCACGACTCGACAAAGCGCCGAGGCGCGCGCCGAGCGTTGACCCTCGAGAGCGGCCCCCCGTAGAGTGTAGCCTTGCAGCCGACGTGCCCGCTATGAAGACCTGCCCGCAGTGCCATCAGCGTTACCCGGCCGACAGCGCCTTCTGCTTCATCGACGGCTCGTCGCTCGTCTCCGAGAAGGATCCCCGCATCGGGACGTCGATCGCGGGTCGGTACGTCATCGAGCAGGGCCTCGGGATCGGCGGGATGGCCACGGTCTACAGGGCATACAACAAGCTGATCGGCACCCCCTGCGCCATCAAGATCCTGAACCGCGAGTTCGCGCAGGACACGACGACGCGGGAGCGCTTCCGGCGCGAGGCACGGCACGCGCAGCGGCTCGCGCACCCGAACATCATCGAGATCTTTGATCAGGGCGACACCGACGACGGGCTGCCCTTCCTGGTGATGGAGCTGCTCCAGGGGACGAGCCTCGCCGACGTCGTGGAGCGCAGCCGGGTGCCGCTCGCGCGGGCCCTTCCCATCTGGGTGCAGATGGCGCGCGCCCTCGGCCGAGCGCACGACTTCGACGTCGTGCACCGCGATCTCAAGCCGGAGAACGTGTTCCTGATGAAGGGCGACTGGGTGAAGCTCCTCGACTTCGGCATCGCCCGCTGCGCGCAGGACGCGCGCCTCACGAACCTCGGCGAGATCTTCGGCACACCGCAGTACATGGCCCCAGAGCGCAGCACGACGATCGACGCTGGCCCCCCGGCGGACCTCTACTCGCTCGGGGTCATCATGTTCGAGATGATCACGCAGCGGCTGCCGTTCGACGCCCCGGATCCGGCGAGCTGGATCCTGAAGCACATGAACGAGCAGCCGCCGCACCTCAAGGAGCTGGCCCCGGAGATGCCGGACGCGCTCGACCGCCTCGTCGGCGCCCTGCTGGCGAAGGAGCCCTCCGAGCGCCCCGTCGACGCGTACCGCGTGCTCGCGGAGCTCGAGGAGATCGCGGCCGCGAGCCGGATCGCGCTCCCCCCGCCGCCGGAGGCGATGCCGCGCGACTCGGCGGTGCGATCGAGGGGCGCCGGGCGCGATCCCTGGGTCAGCCGGCTCGAGCTGTTCGAGCGGATGACGGCCCGCGCGTTCGGCGCGTCGGCGCCGGTGGACATCCAGCGGCAGCTCGAGGCGCTGCGCGGCGTCGTGCGGGAGCACGCCGATCTCCGCTCGAGGGCCCTCGACGAGCAGCGGCGCCTCGAGGGCGTCGCCGAGGAGTGGCGCGACGGCCGGATGCAGATCGGGCGGGCGATGGACGCGCTCACGGTCGACGCCTCGCTCACGCGCGAGGAGGCCCGGTCGTTCCGCGCCAGGGTGGCGCCGCTCAGCGCGGCGACGCAGGCGTTCGTCCCCGAGGTGCTGATCGCGCACAAGGAGGCCGTGCGCTGGGAGGGCCGGTGCGGGTTCGCCGAGCCCTACCTCGAGCTCGCCGCCAGCTACCGCAAGCTGGCCGAGCTCGTCGAGGGCTGGTATGCGTCGCGCAAGGCGGACTACGAGGCGGAGAGCGAGGCGATCGCCCGCGAGCACGAGGTGGCCGAGGTGGACGCGCAGATCAAGAAGCTGCGCGAGCGCCTCGAAGAGCTCGACCGGCAGCTCGAGGCGCGGCGCCGGGAGTCCCAGGAGCGCATCGCCGAGATCGGGCGGAGGGTCGATCAGCTCGACGCCGAGCTGCTCCACCTGGCCAGCCGCTTCTGCGCGCCGCTCCGATCGAAGCCGGAGCTCGGCACGCTCTTCGTGGAGCTCGAGCGGCTCGCCGGCTGACCGCTCCGCTCCGGCGCGCCTCGGGCGCACATCGTGGCGGCGTGTCGCAGGTCGTGGAGCTCCGGCGAGGACTTCCCTGCGGCGCGCGTGGATCCGGCGCGGGCGCGCCCCCGAGGAGCTCGACCCGGCGGCGCGGCGTTCCTCCGCCGCCTGCCGTCGCGCCGCGCGCCAGCACGGTCGCCGCGCCCCGTGCGTACTAAGCTACCCGCCGTGACGCCCGACCCCGCACCCGAGGCGCGGCGCTCCTCGGCACCGCGCGCGCCGGGACGCGCCCGCCGCGCTGCGTCCGCCGTCGCGGCGGCGCTCGGGCTCACGCTGACGTTCGCGGGCGCCGCGGCCGTCGGCGTCGCGCTCCACCTCGACACGCCCGCCGCGCGCCGCGTGGCCCGCGACGCCACGAACCGGCTCCTCGGCTCGCTGTTCCAGGGGCGGATCGTCGCTGACGAGATCGACGCGCTCGGCCTGGGCGGCGTGCGGATCCGATCCGCGGTCGCGCTCGATCCACGCGGGAACAAGGTGATCCGCGCGAGCGGCCTCGAGGCGCGCGCCGACGTGCTCGCGATGCTCCGCGGCGCGCTCTTCGGCGCGGGCGCGCTCCGCATCGAGGTCCCGTACATCCGGGTCGAGCAGGCCGACGTGCTGGTCCAGGACAACGGCGCGGGGGGCGTCACCCTCGGCGACACATTCACGCCGCTGCCGCCGCGAAGCCCGCCCTCGTCCAAGCCCGAGGGGCCTCCGCGCGACGTCGTCGTCGCCCTCTCGCACGTCGAGATCGGGCGCGGGTGGGTCCACGGGCAGGTCGCTCCGCCGCGCGCGCTGGACGCCGATGTCAGCCGGCTCTTCGGGTCGGTGCACGTCGGCCCGGAGGGCGTCGCGGTCGACGTCGATCAGACGGGCCTCGTGGATCGCGCGTTCCTGCCGGCCAGGACGGCGGGCACGGCGAACTACCACCTCCGCGCCGGGGACGAGGTCCGGATGTGGAGCAGCTTCGCCGGTCGGCTCGCCGACGTCGAGGTCACCGCGCGGGCCGTGCTCGACGAGGAGCACCTCGAGGCGCAGGTGAGCGTCCCGCGCGCCACGCCGGAGCAGCTGCGGAGCCTCCTCCCGGATCACCCCCTCACCGAGCCCATCTCCGCGCGCGTGGCCGTGAACGGCCACCTCCCTCAGCTCGACGTGGTGGCCTCGGCCTCGGCGGATCCTGCCGGCCCCGCGGGCGGCGGCCTCGCCCTCACCGGGCGGCTCGACGTGGCGGGGCCCGTGCGGCTCGACGCGGAGGTCCAGGCGCGCGACGTCGATCTGCGGCTCTTCGGCGTGCGCCTCTCGCCCGATACGGCGAGCGGCGCGGCGCCCGTACCGGCCGGCGCGGCGCCCGCCCCGGCCGCGCCCGCCCGGCCCCGCGCCGTACCCACCCTGACCCACGCCGCGCCCGCCCTGCCCCGCGTTGCGCCCGCCCGGCTCCGCGCCGAAGCGACGAAGCCCGCGCTGGAGCGCGGCTCCGAGCCGGCGCCCTTGATCACTGCGGACGGCCGGGTGCGCGTCGAGCTCGGCGACCTGCTCCGGCTCTCCGTCGAGGCGCGGACCGAGCCCATCGCGCTGCTCGGGCAACGCGTGCCGGCGGCGGACGTCCACCTCGTGCTCGACCGCGGCGAGCTCCACGCGCGCGCGCACCTCCACGAGCCGGGCGCGCCGATCGACGCCGCCGTCTCCTTCCTGCCGGGCGGGCAGGGCCTCCGCTTCGCGGCGACGGCCGACATCCCGGCGATCGCCGCGGCGCCGCGCCTCGCCGGGCCCGTCGACGGCGCCGGCCGCGTGCGCGTCGAGGGGAGCCTGCGCGAGGGAGCGCTCGACGCGCGCGTCGAAGGCGCGTTCGCCGGGCTCCGGGTCGGCCAGGACGTCGCGCTCGCCAGCGCGCGCGTCGCGGGGCGGGTCTCCGGGCCGATCGACGCGCTCTCGATCGACGCCTCGCTCTCCGGGAAGGAGGCGCTCGCCGGCGGCCACGCGCTCGACGAGGTCACCGCGCAGATCTCCGGCCCGCTCGCCTCGCCGAAGCTCCGCGCGACGCTCACCGACGGCGACGACTCCCTGAGCGCCTCCGCGCGGCTGAGCGCCGCTCCCCTCGCCCTCCGCGACGTCGAGCTCCAGCTGAAGCGCGACGGCGCCGCGGTCGCGGGGAAGATCACGGCGATCACCTCCTCGGCCGGCGGGCTCGCCGTCGAGGGGCTCGATCTCTCCTCGGCCGAGCTCGGCTCGCTGAAGGGCCGGCTCGCGGTGCGGGGCGATGACGTGACCGGACGCCTCCGGGGCGACGGCATCGACGTCGGCCGCGTGGCCCGGATCCTCGGGATCCCGATCCGCGTGCGCGGGCGCGCGGAGGTCGACGTCGCGCTCGATCGGGACCGCGAGACCGGGCGCTCGGGCCACGTGCGGCTCGGCCTTACGGGGGGCGAGGTCGCGTTCCTGTCCGGCATCTCGGCGCAGCTCACGGCGACCTTCGAGCGCGACCAGGTCAAGGCCGACGGGTCCGTGCGCATCGACGCGAAATCGCCGCACCCGAACGGGACCGGCGGGCAGCCGCCGAACGGCGCGTGGAACGACGCCCTCCCGCGGTGCGCCGGCACCCTCGCGAGCGTGCGTGTGTCCGGCGCCGAGGGCACGCTGGAAGGGCCCCTCCTGCACGCGAAGACCTGGACCACCCTGGTCGGGAAGGCCGAGGTCGCCGCGAACGACTGGGACCTCGGCTGCCTCGCGCAGCTCATGCCGATCGGGCACATCGTGAGCGAGGTGCGCGGCAAGCTCACGACCAGCTTCGGGGTGTCGCGCGCGGCCGGCGATCCGTTGCCTTCGCTGCACGACGTGCTCGTGCGGACGCACGGCCTCGCGCTCGCCGGTCCTCATCGGCTGGGCGCCGAGCGCCCGGCCTGGGAGTCGCGCTTCGTCGACGCGCAGCTCAAGGGCTCGTTCAGCGGCGCGACCGGCAAGGCGGACGCCGCGCTGACCCTGTACGACGGCGGGCTGCTCGCCGACGTCTCCGGCGCGATCGAGCTCGATCTCGATGCGCTCACGGGGCCGCCCGCGGACCGGTGGTCGTCGCTCCTGCGCTCGCCCATCGCCGCGCACGCCTCCATCCCGCGGCGTGGGATGGACCAGCTCGCCACGCTGCCCTCGTTCGTGCGCGAGGCGCTCCCGCCGCTCGCCGGCGAGGTGCGGATCGACGCGTACGCAAGCGGCACGATCGAGCGTCCGTTCCTGACGGCGCGCACCCTCTGGTGGGGCTTGACCTATGCGCCGCCGGGCGCCTCGAGCGCGACGGATCTCCTTTTCCCCACCGATCTCGACGCTTGGCTCACGTACGACAGCGAGAAGGCCACGCTGGACGCGCACGTCACGCGCGGCGCGGCCGAGATCGCGACGGTGAGCGCCGAGGTGCTCGCCCCGCTCGAGCGCCTGCTCGCGGACGTCCCGGCGCGCGCGCTCAAAGGCACGCCTCCGCCCCCGGCGTGGACCGGCTCCTTCCGCGCGACGCTGCGCGAGGTCCCGCTCGGCGAGATCCCCCTGCTCGCCGACAGCGGCATCGCCGGGCGCGTGAGCGGCGAGATCGAGATGCGCGGCCTCAACATCGCGCCGTCGCTCAAGGCGCGCCTCACGGTGCCGGGCGTCACGCTCGGGAGCGACCTCGCCTTCGAGCGCGGCGTGCTCGCGCTGCGGATCGACCCGATGCGCGAGGCCGGGCGCGGGCACCTCCGCGTCACCGAGCTCGCCCTCGAGGGCCGGCGCGGCGGCAAGATCCGCGCGAACGCCTTCGCCAGCGTGCGCTTCCGCGGCGGGTTCATCCCGGTCCTCGACGGCGAGCGCACGGACCTCGCCATCTCCGCGGAGCGCTTCCGGCTCGCGGCGCTCCAGCCGCTGGTCGGCGGCCTGCTGAGCAAGGTCGATGGGACGCTGGACGGCAACCTCCGCATCGAGCTCGGTGGCCCATCCGACGCGGACGGCAACCTCCGCGCCCAGCTGGAGGTCACGGACGGCGTCGTGCACATCCCGGAGCTCGGGCAGGAGCTGCGCGACGTGGCCGCCCGCATCACGGCCGAGGGCGGCGTCCTCCGGATCGAGGGCTTCCGCGCGGCGGGCACGACCGGGATGGCGCAGGGCTGGGCCCTGTTCCGGCTCGCCGGGCTTTCGCTGCGCGACGGCGCCGGGGCGCTGACGATCGCCGAGGACCAGGCCCTCCCGCTCACGCTCGAGGGGGTGCCGCTCGGGACCGCCTCCGGGGCGCTGTCGTTCATCGCGGAGAAGAAGCCGGGCGAGCTCGCCCTGTACGCGACGGTCCCCACGCTCCGCGTCTCGCTGCCGGCGACGAGCAGCCGCGACGTCCAGCCGCTCGGCGACAACCCCGACATCTCCGTCTCGCAGCCGCTCGGGCCGGAGAAGCAGCGGCGCGCGGCGGACGCGCTCCGCTACTCCGTGGCGTTCGACGTGCGCGACGCGTTCGTCAGCGGCGCAGGGCTAAGGCTGCGCCTGCAGAGCGCCGAGGACGCGCCGCCGCGCGTCGTGATCGGAGAGGACACGCGGGTGTCGGGCGGCATCGTGGTCACGCGGGGCGAGCTCGAGATCTACGGCAAGGCGTTCGAGATCGAGGGCGGGCGCGTGCGCCTGCGCGAGGAAGAGGCGTCGAACCCGCACCTGAACGTCACGGCGCACTGGGACGCCCCCGACGGCACGCGCATCCACGTCGCCTTCAACGGCAACCTCCGGCCCATCACCGACAGGTCGCTGCGCTTCACCTCGAGCCCGCCGAGCTCGCAGCAGGACATCCTCGCGCGGCTCCTGTTCGGCGCCGATTTCTCGGAGGGCGCGCAGGCCGCGGGCTCCCAGACGCCCGCGGGCCGGGCGGCCGGCGGCGTCGCGGCGTCGCTCGGCAGCGAGATCGCGTCGGCGCAGTTCAACGCGCTGCTGAGCGGCATCGCGCCGCTGCGCGGGCTGACGACGCGGTTCGGGACGACGTCCGAGGGCGCGCTGCGGACGAGCGTGGTCTACCGGCTGAGCGACAACCTGACGGCGCTGGCCACCTTCCAGGAAGGCGCGCAGCAGAGCGCCGCGACGGGATCGAGCGGGCCGACCCCTGGCGGGACGGCGAGCGAGCGCGGCACGCGGACCGAGGTCACCATCGACTGGCGCTTCAGCGAGCACTGGACGCTCCGCGGCACGGTGGGCGTCGACGCGCGCCAGGCGACCTCGGGCATGCTCGACCTGCTCTGGCAGTACCGGTACTGAGCCGAGCGCGGCCGCATCGGCCCGGCGCGACGGCGATCCTCCTCTGGATCTCCGGCGCGCGGGGCTAGCGCGCGGCCCGCGGGGGCAGCGTGACCTCGCGCCCGCCCACGCAGAGCGTGGGCGGCTCGGCCTCGACGAGCAGCGGGGCGAGCTGCGTCTGCGCGTGGCGCGAGAAGCGCGCCTCGAGCGCGCCGCTCCGGGCGCGCGCGTACACGACGCCGTCCTCGCCGAGGGAGAGCGTCGCCGGATCGAGCGGCTCCTCCGTGCCGTCGAACAGGAGCAGCGAGACCGCGCCGCCCTCGCCGATCCGGAGCGCGTCGACGAAGAGCGGCGCGTCCTCGGCCTGGAAGTAACACCAGTCGTAGCCGTTCGTGAGGATCGGCCGGCCGTCGTCCGGGTGCCGCCCGATCCAGGACCGGAGCCCGCGCTCGAGCGCCGGATGGTCGACCCGGGCGCCGTCGTGCCAGAAACGGCCCTCGCGATCGAGCCGGATCGAGCTCTCGCGGGAGGTCCCTGGGGGCGGCGCGAAGCGGAAGAAATCGGGATGGTCGCCGGGTTTCATGGGTCACCTCGCAGGAGAGATGCGGCCCGGCGCGGTGAATCGCAAGGAGCGCAAGGAGCGCGGGCAGCGCGCGGCGCGGAGTACTATAGCGGGCCCATGGGAGCCCAGACGGTAGAGGTCGGCACGGACGAGCACCTGCGCGCGACGCGGGCGTACTACGACGAGTTCTCAGCGCGCTACGAGGCCCGGCGCGGAGGGCGCGATCCCGGGGGCTACCACGACCTCGTCGACGCGCTCGAGGTCGACTTCGTGCGCCGCTTCGGCGAGGGCCGCGACGTGCTCGAGGTGGGGTGTGGGACCGGGCTCCTGCTCGCGCGGATCGGCGCGTTCGCGCGCGCCGCCCGCGGGGTCGATCTCTCGCCCGGCATGCTCGATCGCGCCCGGGAGCGCGGGCTCAACGTCGTGGAGGGGAGCGCGACCGACCTGCCGTTCGCCGACGAGAGCTTCGACGTCGCGTGCTCGTTCAAGGTGCTCGCCCACGTGGAGGACGTCCGTCGCGCGCTGTCGGAGATGGCGCGCGTTGTGCGGCCTGGCGGGCACGTGATCGCCGAGTTCTACAACCCCTACAGCCTGCGCGGGCTCGTGAAGCGGCTCGGCCCGGCGGGCGCCATCAGCGACAGGACCCGGGAGAGCGCCGTCTTCACGCGCTTCGACGCGCCGACCGCCGCCGCCGCCCTGATGCCGGACGGCGTGCGCGTCGTCGCCTCGCGCGGGGTGCGCATCGTGACGCCGTTCGCGGCCGCGATGCGCGTGCCGGGCCTCGGGCGCCTCCTGCACCGGGCGGAGTGGGCGCTGTGCGACACGCCGCTCGCGCAGCTCGGCGGGTTCTGGATCGCCGCCGCGCGGAAGGCGTGAGCCGCGCGGCGCCCCCGGTCAGAACCGTCCGGTGAGCCCCGCGACCATGCCGCCGGGGACCACGGAGATCGTCGGCGCGGCGGTGAAGCTCGGCGGCGGCGGCGGCACGGGGCGCGTCCGGAAGGAGACCCGCTCGGGGACGAACGTGATCTGCGCGTGGGCGATCCCGGCCGCGACGAGCGTCGCGAACGCCCCGAAGGCCACGCGGTTGACGGCCGCGGCGGTCCCGATACGGCTGTTCAGCGCGTCGATGTCGACGCTCTGCATCGGGCCGCCGCCCTGCCCCGAGGACCTCGGCGAGATGTCGACGTTCTCGTAGCTGGCCAGCGCGATCGCCGAGACGATCGAGGTCCCGCCGGCGACGGCCTGGCTCACCAGGAAGAACCACCCGAGCCCATCGTCGCCGTTCTGGAACTGCCCCACCCCGAAGGGCAGCATCGCGGTCCAGCGGGAGTTCTGCGCCACGACCCGCTCGCGCCCGGCGAGGCGATGGATCTCGGCGACCCAGCGGCGCTCGTCCGCGCGGCTCCGCTCGACCCGCAGCCGCGCCGCGTGCTGCGCCTCGGCCTTCTGCCGCGTCACCTCCTCGATGCGCGCCCGGATGCGCGCCCGGACCGCGGTGAACCGATCGAGGACCTCGGGCTGGAACACCGCCGGGTTCGGCGAGTACACCGGGTTGTCGAGGAGGATCTTCTCGATGTACGCGTCGGCCTCGCTCGTGCGCCGCAGCGCCACGAGCGCCGCGGCGGCGAGGCCGCGCGCCCGCTCGACCAGGCCGGGCTCGGAGATCCTGCACGGCTTGCCCTCCGCCTCGATCGGGCCGCGCTCGCAGGGCGCGTTCGCGGGATCGAGCATCGCCGCGAAGCGGCTCACGGCCTCCTCATAATGCCCGGCGTCGAAGCGCGTCTTGGCGAGCTCGAACTGCTGCACGTCGTCGGCGCGCGCCGGCGCCGCGAAGCAGAGCGCGAGGGCGGCGGCGGCCGCCGCCGCGAGGCGCCGCGGCGCGCGCAGGGCGCGGCAGCCCCCGACCGATGGGAAGCGAGCGCCGGGAGATCTCCTGCCTGGAGTTCGCGCAGCCATGCGGAAGGGGTGCGCCGTGATGTAGCGGAGTTTGGACGAGGATGCTGAGAATTCCGGAGCGGACGCCACAATGACGGCAATGCCGTCAGCCGGACGGCCAGGAAACCGTGTTCGGCTCGCCGGCCACCAGCGTCACGTTGCCGACGCGCGGCGCGGCCTCCGGCGACGCGGGCGTGAAGAGGCAGCTCCCGCTCCAGGACACGTCGTTCAAGGTCACGGCCTGCGGGGTGCCCGCGTAGCCGATCAGGCCGATCTGCGGGCACGCGACCTGCGCGCTCGGCGGCGCGCCGCTCAGGACGATCGTGCTGGGCAGGATCTCCAGCTTGTGGATGATCCGCTGCGGCGCGGAGACGCCGGGCTTCGGCGCCACGACCGAGATGACGCCCGCATACGGCTTGCAGCACCGCGAGCTGGGCACGCTGATGTGAACGGTGTGTGTGCCGATCTTGAGGGGCGTGACCTTGTTCGCGCCGAACCATCTGATCTCGACGCCATCGAGCACCAGCCTGGCGCCGCTCGGGACGATCTGGAAGACGACGTCGCGCACCGCCGGAACGTCCTCCGTCGGCGCGGCCGAGGGCGGGATGTGCGGCAACGGTGGCCGCGCGCGGGGCCGCGGCGCGCTCGCGACCTCCCTGGCGCTCGGCGCGACCGCGCGCACGTTCGGCGACGGGATGAAAGCGTCGATGGGCGTCGGCGGCGTCGGCGGCGTCGGCGGCGGCTCGGCCGCCGCGAGCGCGTCCCCGTCCACCGGCGGCGGGTCGCGGAGCGCGCGGGCGATCGTGAACGCGGCGAGGCCGAGCGCCACAGACCCGAGCGCGACGAGCAGCGCGCGCAGCGCGAGCTTCTGCCGGTTGCGGCTCGCGTTCAGCTTCGCGAGCCGCTTGAGGATGGTGAGGTCGTTCGGCGCGAGGGCCAGCGCCCGGTTGTAGTCGGCGGCCGCGCCGGGTACGTCGCCGCGCTTGCGGCCGGCCTCCGCGCGCGCCACGAGGCACGGGACGAGCCGCGCGACGTGCCGCTCGGCGTAGCCTGCCGGGTCGGCGAAGTAGGCGGCGAGCTCGGCGCGCGGCTCCGCGATCCCGAGCGCCGTGAGCTCGGCCCTGATCTGATCCGCGAGCGCGCGAGGGTTCGCCGGGCGGGCGGCGATGTCGTGCGCGAGGGCGCCCGCGATGATCCGGCTCCAGCGCGCGCCCACGGTGGCTCGCTCACGCTCGGCCTCCGGGTAGATCCCCTCGAGCACCTTGCGGAGCACCTGCGCCGGGTTCTTGCCCTCGAACGGCAGGTGCCCGACGAGACACTCGTAGAAGAGCACCCCGAGCGCGAACACGTCGGTGCGCGCGTCGACCTCGCCGCCCTCGATCTGCTCCGGCGCCATGTGCGCCGGAGAGCCGAGCACCTGCCCCGTCGAGGTGACGCCCTGAGCGTCGAGGATCTTGGCGATACCGAAATCGGTGAGCTTGATCACCACGCTCGCGCCGTCCCGGCTCTCGCCGGCGCGGTCGGACGGCAGCTCGACGAGCACGTTCTCCGGCTTCACGTCGCGGTGGATGATCCCCGACGCGTGCGCGTGCTCCAGCGCGTCGCAGAGCTCGAGCACCACCGCGGCGCCGATCTCGGCCGGCATCTCGCGGTGGGCGCCCAGGATCTTGCGCAGCGTGGCGCCGCGGAGCAGCTCGACGACGAGGTAGCGCTCGCGGTCCTGCTCGCTGGAGACGTCGTACACCTCGACGATGCCGGGGTGGCGCAGCTTCGCCGCCGCGCGCGCCTCGGCGACGAAGCGGGTGCCGACCTCCGCGTTCTCCCGGAGGTGCTTGTGGATGATCTTGACGGCGACCTCGCGGCGGAGCCGCGGGTCGCGGGCGCGGTAGACCGTGGCCATTCCGCCGTGGCCTAGCTCCTCGATCAGCTCGTATTTCTCGAGCTTCGGGAGGACGTCTGCGCCCGCGTTTCTGGAGAGGGAATCCTGCTCGCCCGACGAGCCCCTATCGCGGGCGGGCAGGCTCATTCAACGACCTTCACCCGAATCGTGTTGGTCGACCCCGAGACGCCGACAGGAGCGCCGAAGATGGTGACGAGCTTGTCGCCCGGCGAGACGAGGCCGTTCGCAAGCAGGTACCCGGTGGCGCGCTCGATCATCTCGTCCGAGTTCCGGAGCGCGTCGATCGGGAGCGGCACGACGCCCCAGAGCAGCGCGAGGCGCCGGCGCGTCGTCTCGTTCGGCGAGAAGGCGACGATCGGCACGACGGGGCGCGCCTTCGACGCGTACCGCGCGGTGAGGCCGCTCTCGGTGAACGCGACGATCAGCTTCGCGCCGATGTCCCGCGCGATGTCGCACGCGTTGCGCGCGGTCGCCTCGGGGACGTTGGCGCGCTGGCCAGGCTGCTCGCTCGAGAGATAACGGTAGAACGAGCTCTGCTCGGCCTCCGTCACGATGCGGGCCATCATCCGCACGACGAGCGGGGGGTGCGCCCCGGTCGCGGTCTCCTGCGAGAGCATGACCGCGTCGGTGCCGTCGAAGACAGCCGTCGCCACGTCGCTCGCCTCGGCGCGCGTCGGGCGCGTCGCGGTCACCATCGACTGGAGCATCTCGGTCGCGACGATGACCGGCTTCTGGTGCACGCGGGCGAGGCCGAGGATCTCGCGCTGGATGATCGGCACCCGCTCCGGGTTGAACTCCACGCCGAGATCGCCGCGCGCGACCATCACCCCGTCCGAGGCGAGGATGATCGCCTCGAGGTTGTCGATGGCGCCTGGCGTCTCGATCTTGGAGACGATCGGCGTCGGGCGACCCCAGGCCTCGCAGATGTCGCGGACGTGCCGGACCTCGTCCGCGTTGCGGACGAACGAGAGGGCGACGTAGTCGACCCCCTGCGCAAGGCCAAAGCTGAGGTCGGCCTTGTCCTTCTCGGTGAGCGCGGAGATGCGCACACGCCTGGCGGGCAGGTGGACGCCGACGCGATCGCGCAGGCGTCCGCCCTGCGTCACGCCGGCCTGGACGCGGTCCCCTTCGACCTTGGTCACGGTGACGACGACGCGGCCGTCGTCGAGCAGGATGACGTCGCCGGCCTGCAGATCGGACGCGAGCCCCTCGTAGAGGATCGGGATCTCGCCGGGCGTCGCGACAGGGCTGTCCCTGTTCGCCTCGGTCAGCCAAACGGTAGCCCCGTCAGCCACCTCGAAGGTGTTGCCGGGGAAGCGACCGGCTCGGATCTTCGGGCCGCAGAGGTCCTGCAGGATCGCCACAGGCTTCCCGCATGCCTCCGCAGCCGCACGGACCGTGGCGATTGCTTTGCCATGATCCTCATGCGAGCCGTGAGAGAAGTTGAGTCGAGCGACATCCATACCGGCGCGGATAAGCTGCTCCAGCGTCGTTTGAGAGTCACACGAAGGGCCAATGGTACAGACGATTTTCGCTCTGCGTACGAGCACGGGCGGAGCATGCCACGAGCAGGGGTCGCGACACTACCCTGATTGTGAACGGGCCATGCGGACTTCACCGGATTCCAACAAAGCAGCTGGGGGATGAGCCGCTGCGCGGCGCGGCGCACGCGCGCGTCAACGCAGCAGCGGAGCGCGGCGTCCGGCCGTGCGCAGCAGCGATCCGCGCGCACGGCCGCGGATCGCTGCGAATCGGAGATCTTTCTGAGGGCGAGTGAGCGGCGGGACGGCTCGGGCGCGCGCCGCAGCGCGGCATGAGATCCCGCCTGGAGCCTTGTGACTAGGAGCGGCGCTCTCGGCGCTCGCGCGGCGGTCCGCCTCGGTCGCGCTCCATACCGGGCCGCGATCCGCGATCGCCGCCGCGATCGCCGCCTCGCCCGCCCGGCCCATCGCGCCGCGGCGGCGGGCCGGCGTCGCGCGCCTGCGCCATGCGCTCGCGCGCCCGATCGCCCTCCTCGCCTTCCGGGAGCGGGAGCAGCTCGCGCCGGCTCAGCCGGATCTTCCCCTCGCGATCGACGCTCAGCACCTTCACGTCGAGCGAATCTCCCTCCTTGAGGACGTCCTCGACGCGCTCGACGCGCGTGTGGGCCATCTCCGAGATGTGCAGCAGGCCGTCGGTGTTCGGGAGGATCTCGACGAAGGCGCCGAAGTCGGTGATGCGCTTGACCGTCCCCTTGTAGGTCGCGCCGACCTCGGGCTCGGCCGTCAGGCCCTTGATGATGTCAAGCGCCCTCTTCACGGCGTCGGAGTCGGCCGACGCGACGTTCACCGTGCCGTCGTCCTCGACGTCGATCGCGACCCCGGTCTGGTCGACGATGCCCTTGATGGTCTTGCCGCCGGGGCCGATGATCAGCCGGATCTGGTCGGGCTTCACGCGCACCGTGGTGATCCGCGGCGCGTACTGGCTGAGCTCGGGCCGCGTGGTCGGCAGCGTCTCGAGCATCTTGCCCAGGATGTGGAGCCGCCCCTCGCGCGCCTGATCCAGCGCCTGCGCCAGGATCTGCCGGCTCAGGCCCGCGATCTTGATGTCCATCTGGATCGCGGTCACGCCGCGCGCCGTGCCGCAGACCTTGAAGTCCATGTCGCCGAGGTGATCCTCGTCGCCGAGGATGTCCGAGAGCACCGCGTAGCGCTGGCCCTCCATGATGAGCCCCATCGCGATGCCCGCGACGGGCGACTTGATCGGCACGCCCGCGTCCATGAGCGAGAGGCACCCGCCGCAGACGGCCGCCATCGACGACGAGCCGTTCGACTCGAGCGTCTCCGACACGATGCGGATCGTGTACGGGAACTGATCCGGCGCCGGGATCATCCGGGAGAGCGCGCGCTCGGCGAGCGCGCCGTGGCCGATCTCGCGCCTGCCGGGGCCGCGGAGCGGCTTCGTCTCGCCGGTCGAGAAGGGGGGGAAGTTGTAGTGGAGGTAGAAGCGCTTCCACGTCTCCCCCATGAGCCCGTCGATCTTCTGCTCATCGGTCGAGGTGCCGAGCGTCGTCGTGACGATCGCCTGCGTCTCGCCGCGTTGGAACAGGGCGCTGCCGTGCACGCGCGGCAGAAGGCCGACCTCGCACATGATCGGCCGGATGCTCTTGCCGTCGCGGCCGTCGATGCGCTTGCCCTCCTCGATCACGTACGTGCGGACGACGTGCGCCTTGCGCTCCTCGAACTCCGCCTTCACGAGCCCCTGGACGGGCAGGAGCTTCTCGGCGCCGAGCTCGGCGCTCAGCGTCTCGGTCAGCTTCTTCTTGAGCGAGCTGTAGCCGTCGTAGCGCGCCTTCTTGTCGGTCACCTTCGTCGCGGCCTTCAGGTCCTCGTCGACGATCTGCGCGACGCGCCGCTTGATCTCGTCCGGCAGCGCCGGCGCGACGAACTCGCGCTTCGGCTTGCCCACCGCGGCGCGCATCTTCTCGATCAGATCGATCACCGGCTGCGCGGTCTCGTGCGCGAACATCAGCGCGTCGATGATCTCCGCCTCGGTCGCCTCCGCGGCGCCGCCCTCGACCATCACGATCGCGTCGCGCGAGCAGGCGACGACGAGGTCGATGTCGCAGCGCTCGATGTCGGCGACGGTGGGGTACGCCACGAACTCGCCGTCGAGCCGGCCCACGCGCACGCCCACGACCGGCCCGTGCCAGGGGATGTCCGAGATGTGCAGCGCGGCACTCGCCCCCGTCAGCGCGAGGACGTCCGCCTTGTTCTGCTTGTCGCTGGAGAGGACGGTCGCGATGATCTGCGTGTCCCGCTTGAAGCCCTCCGGGAAGAGGGGGCGGAGCGGGCGATCCATGAGGCGGCTCGAGAGGATCTCCTCCTCGCGCTGGCGCGCCTCGCGTTTGAAGAAGCCGCCGGGGATCTTGCCGGCGGCGTACGTCTTCTCGACGAACTCGCAGGTGAGGGGGAAGAAGTCGAGGCCCGGCCGCTCGTCCTGCGAGACGGCGGTCACGAGCACCATCGTATCGCCGTAGGTGACGAGCACGGCCCCGTGGGCCTGCTTGGCCAGGCGGCCGGTCTCGAGGGTGAGGGCACGGCCACCCACCATGACGGATTCACGAACGAACATTGGGATTTCAGCTCTCTCTCGCACGATCGCGAGGGCCGCTGCGTGCGGCGCTACGCCGAGCGCGAGGGGCTGCTCTTCTTCCTCGGTTCCTGCGCAGGAGCCGACCTGCTGCGCACGAAGCGAAGACGAAGACGCGCGGAGCCCGCGCTCGGGAACGGCGAGGCCCGATCGCCCCGCCGGTCCGTGGTCAATGAGTGACCTCCTTAGAGCGTCCGCTCCACTCTCGCCAGCGCAAAACGCAGGCGTTCAGGGGTGCGTCCCGCAAAACCTCCCGAACGGAAGGGACCGGAACGACCGCGCGCGCAGGGGTGCTTGTGCAGAAAGGCGGGCGCGGAGCCGCGGATGAGGCGGCCCGCACGCGTGCGGGCCGCGAGCAGCACCGATCACACGTGGACGGGCCCCTGGGGCAAACCGCCGGCGGTGGGGTGAAGCAGCAGGTGGGACAGACAGGCCCGGCAGGCCGACGGCAGGCGAGGTCGCCTGCTTTCGCGCAGCGCGGGCGTGCGGCACACGCCTCGCGCCGGGACCTCAGGCCTGATCGGCCCGAGGATCGCGCTACTTGCGGAGGTTGAGGCGGCTGATGAGGCCGCGGTAGCGCTCGATGTCGACGCGCTTCAGGTAGTCGAGCTGCCGACGGCGCTGGCTCACCAGCTTCAGCAGGCCGCGGCGGGAGTGGTGGTCCTTCTGGTGCGTGCGGAAGTGCTCCTGCAGCTGGTTGATCCGCTCGCTGAGGAGGGCGATCTGGACCTCCGGCGACCCGGTGTCGCCGTCGTGGATCGCGTACTTCTGGATGATGTCCGTCTTCTGAACCGAGTGCAGCATGGCTGGCTCTCCATGGCCCTGCCGGTGCGCTACCGAGCGTCCGGGCCGGCTCGTCCTCTCCGAAAACCGAAGAACGGGACCGGCGGCTGGCCAAGTGACGCCTGAATGTGAGCCCCACGCCCGTAGTGGCGGGAGCCCGCGAAGTTCAGGCCAGTGAGCTGAGGAGCGCGCGAGTATACGCAGGTGCCTCGGTCCGTCAACGCGGTCGACACGGCCGCGCGATTTGTCACCCCCAGAACGGCCGATTGGTTACCCTCGGTCGGCGATGCCCGGCACCATCCGGCCCCCCGACGAAGCCTCCCGACCGCAGTCGGACGCGCGCGGCTCGCAGTCGGACCTTCATATCGCGAACGCGATGACGAGCCTCTCCTCTTCCGCTTCCGCCACGGCGCTCCCGACCCCCGGGAGCGACAACTCGACCCCCAAGGTCTGCCCCACCTGCGGGGTCCGATACCCGGCCGAGTTCAGGGTTTGCCCGCGCGACGCCGCGACGCTCGATGAGTCGGAGGACGACGCGCTCCGCGACGATCTCGTCGGCAAGACGCTCAACGAGACGTACACGGTCGTGCGCGTCGTCGGCGAGGGCGGCATGGGGCGCGTCTACGAGGCGCGCCACACGCGGATCTCCAGCAAGCGGTTCGCCATCAAGATGCTGCACCCGGAGTTCGCGCGGCAGCCCCAGGTGATCTCGCGCTTCCAGCGCGAGGCCGAGGCCGCGGCCGCGGTGCAGAGCCCGTACGTCGTCACCGTCTTCGACGTCCACCGCACCGCGGAGGGCCGTCCGTTCCTCGTGAACGAGTTCCTCGAAGGCAAGGAGCTCGCCGACTACCTCAACGAGGCCGGCAAGATGAAGACCGGCCCCGCCGTGCGCATCGTCCGGCAGATCTGCAAGGCGCTCGCCGCGGCCCACGCGAAGGGCGTGGTGCACCGCGACATGAAGCCGGAGAACGTGTTCCTCACCGGCGACCTCGCGATGCCGACGGCCAAGGTGATCGACTTCGGCATCTCCAAGGTCGACGACGCGCCGGGCGCCGCGCTCACGCAGACCGGCATGATCATGGGCACGCCCTCGTACATGGCGCCGGAGCAGGCCCGCGGCGAGCGCGTCGATCACCGGGCGGACATCTACGCCGTCGGCGCGATCCTCTACTGCGCCCTCACCGGCAGCCGCCCGTTCGACCGCAACGATCCGACCGCGACGCTCACCGCGGTCCTCACCGAGGACCCGCCCCGCCCGCGCTCGCTCGAGCCGAGCATCCCCGAGCCGCTCGAGATGATCATCCAGCGGGCCATGGCGAAGGAGCCCGGCCATCGGTACCAGACGATGGAGGAGCTCGACGCGGAGCTCGCGCTCTACGACACCAGCGAGTCCGAGCCGAAGGAGCTCGACGCCCCCGGGTCGCCCGGGCCGCGGGTGTCGATGCCTTCGGCGCCGCGCGTGGCGCCGACGATGCAGCTCCGCCAGGCGCAGCAGGTGAGCATGGCGAGGCCGCTCATCCTGCTGCTCTTCGCGCTCGGCCTCTTCTGGGTCGCCGGCAGCTTGATCACGCTCGTCACCGCGATCATCCGCCTGTCGCGCGGCGGCCAGGTGACCGACAACCTGACGGGCCTCGAGGCCGTCCTGCTCGCGTCCGGGATCGGCTTCGCGCTGATCACCCCCGCGCTGATCAGCGCGAGCCACGTGCGCAAGACCGTCTGGAACAACAGCATGAAGGCGGTCGATCTGGCCGACAACCTGCGCCGGCCGATCGTGGTCGGCCTGTGCGCGTACGGCTTCGCGTCGCTGCTCGTGCGGGTGGTGGAGGCCGTCGTCCTCCGGCGCGCGGCCGGCGTCGCGTGGCCCATGTGGGACGTCGTGCTGTTCGCGGTCGGCGCGGTCGGCGCCGCCGGCGCGTACCTCTTGCTCCGCAGCGAGAACCGGTAGCCCCGCCCCTAGCGCCGGTCCAGCCACGCCTGGAGCAGCAGCGCCGCCGCCGCCCCGTCGACGCGCTCCTTGCTCTTCCGCCCCGAGACGCCCCCGTCGCGCAGCCGCCGTGCCGCCTCGACCGTCGTCAGCCGCTCGTCGATGAGCTCCACCTCGACGCCGGCCGCGTCCGCCAGCGCCTGCGCGAAGGCCACCGCCCGCCGCGCGGCGGGCCCCTCGTCCCCGTTCATCTCGAGCGGCAGCCCCACCAGGAACCGGGTGATGCCTTCGTCCCGAACGAGCGCCGCAAGAGCTTCCAGGAGCGCCTTCCGGTTTCGCCCGTCGAGCAGCGGCCGCGGGTGCGCGTAGAGCCCGAGCTCGTCGGTCACCGCCACGCCCACGCGGGCCTTCCCAAGATCGATCGCCGCAGCGCGTGCCTTCGCCTTCGCCATGCCTCTGGAAAGACCCCATAGCCCTCGGGCGACGCGCCGGCGAGACCCGAGCGTAACCCGGAAGCATCCGACCGGCTTGACCCGCTCGCCAGCACCGACCATAAGCGCCGCGCGATGGAACTGCGCGCGGTACGGGGGATGAACGACATCCTCCCCGAAGAGGTGGAGCGCTGGCACAAGCTCGAGGGGGCCTTCCGCCTCCACGCGGAGCTCCACGGCTATGCCGAGGTGCGCACGCCGCTGCTCGAGCCAACGGAGCTCTTCCGGCACCAGATGGGGGAGACGACGGACGTGGTCGAGAAGGAGATGTACTCCTTCGAACGCCACGGCGATCAGCTCACCGTCCGCCCCGAGGGCACCGCGGGCGCCGCGCGCGCCTACGTCGAGCACGCGGTCCACGCGAAGGAGCCGGTCACCCGCTGGTACTACCTCGGCCCGATGTTCCGCGGCGAGCGGCCGGCGAAGGGGCGCTACCGCCAGTTCTACCAGGCCGGCTGCGAGCTCTTCGGCGATCCCGGGCCGCTATGCGACGCCGAGACGATCGACCTCGTCGCCGGCTTCCTGCAGCACATCGGGGTCGGCGAGTTCGTGGTTCACGTGAACTCGCTCGGCAGCGCGGGCACGCGCGAGCGCTACCGCGAGGCGCTGCTCGCCCACTACACGCCGCGCAAGGCCGAGCTCAGCGAGGACTCGCAGCGCCGCCTCGAGAAGAACCCCCTGCGCATCCTCGACTCGAAGGACCAGCGCGATCACGAGGTGTCGCGCGACGCGCCGTCGATCCTCGATCTGCTCGACGACGCGGACCGGGCGCACTGGGAGGGCGTGCGCCGCTGCCTCGACGTGCTCGGCGTGAACTACGTCGTCGATCGGTCGCTCGTGCGGGGGCTCGACTACTACACGCGCACGCTCTTCGAGGTGAAGGCGACCGCGGGCGATCTCGGCGCCCAGAGCACGCTCGCGGGCGGCGGCCGCTACGACGCCATGGTCGCGGGGCTCGGCGGGCCGAGCGTGCCCGCGATCGGCTTCGCGATGGGGATGGAGCGGCTGCTCACGATGATGCCCGGCGCCTCGCCCCGCCGGAGGCCTGGCTGCTTCCTCGCCCCGCTCGGCCAGAGCGGCGCGGATCAGGCGCTCGTGCTGGCGAAGCAGCTGCGCGCGCTCGGCGTCCCGGTCGAGCTCGACGGGCGCGGCGGGCGGCTCAAGGCGATGCTCCGGCGCGCGGACTCCCTCGGCGCGCGGCTCTGCGTGATCCTGGGCGACGCGGAGATCGAGCGCGGCGTGCTCCAGATCAAGGATCTGGTGGCGCACGTGCAGGAGGAGATCCCGCTGGAGGGTGCGGCGCGCGTGCTCGCGGATCGGGCCCTCGAGGCGTCGCCCGGCGGCCAGCGGGGAGCGCGTTGACCTCCGAGGCGATGGGAGCGCAGGGCTGCTCGCGAGGGGCGCGCGGCGCGCCGGCGGGCGAGGGGCGGGGCCGCGCTCGGCGCGCGCGATCGGCGCTGTCGCTCGCCGCGGCGCTGGCCGCGCTCGCCGCGCCGTCCGTCGCGGCGGCGCAGCTCGGCTTCGGCCAGCCCGGCATGACGCAGCCGCCGCCCGCGAGCGCGCCGCCGAAGCCGCCGCCTGGCACGCCGGAGACGCACGCGGCGCCGACGTCCGAGGAGAGCCCGATCCAGACCCAGGAGCCGACCCTGCCGGAGGACCCGCTGGCGGTGCCGCCCGCGGTCAAGAAGCAGATCGGCACGAACGACGTCGGCGAGTGGGAGGTCGGGCGCGCCGCGGAGATCCAGCGCGACTGGTACGGCCCCTACTACAGCGAGCGGAGCGGCAGCTACCAGTTCAGGACGGTCTTCCCCCTGTGGGCGGAGCGCCGGATGCCCGGCGACCGCGCCACGATGGTGACGCCGCTCTACTACAACCGCCGGAGCAAGGACGTCGACGCCGACGTGCTCTTCCCCTTCTTCTGGAAGCTCCGCGACGAGAACACGTACACGACGATCGTCGGCCCGTTCATGCACCGCGAGTCCGAGGGTCGCCCCGCGAGCCCGGGGCGGAAGGCAGAGCCGGGCCGGCACGACAACTGGCTCGCGCCGCTCTTCTTCGAGGGCAAGCGCGACGACGGGAGCGGCTACTTCCACATCCCTCCCCTGCTGACCTTCACGCACCACACGGCGCGGAGCGGCTTCAACCTGATCGGCCCGCTCTACTGCAGCTGGAAGGGCGGCCCCGCGTGCGACACGCGCTCCGCCGACAAGATCGATCTCGGCCTGGCCCCCCTCTACTTCTACGGCCACGACGAGAGCAGCGAGTACGAGGTCATCCCGCCGCTCCTGCACTACTACCACTACAGCGACGTCGGAGACCGCTCCACGAACGTGTGGGGCCCGCTGATGTGGCAGCACTCCCGCAAGGGCGACGTGTTCAACATCATGCCCTTCTACTGGCACAGCTGGGGCAAGAACCACGATCGCACGACGCTGTTCCCGTTCTTCCACTACGGGTACGAGGGCAACAAGAGCCTGCTCGTCACGCCGCTCTTCCTGACGGCGCGCGGGGAGGAGGGGGAGAGCACCTTCGCGACCTGGGGCTACGCTCGCTACCGAGGGCGGACGGAGCTCGACATGATCACGCCGCTCTTCTGGCAGTACCGGGATCCGTCCATCGATCTCGAGCGGACGTTCCTGCTCCCGTTCTATTACCGGAACACCTCGCCGCGCAGCGATGATCTCGTCCTCTTCCCGTTCTACGGCCGCTTCAAGCGCCACGGGTTGAGCGACACCACGTGGCTCACGCCGCTCGTGCGGCACACGCGGGATCTCACCGGCTGGGAGACGGACATCTATCCGTTCTTCTACTCGGGGAGGAACCGCGACTCGACGCACCTCGTCGTCGCGCCGTTCCTCTGGGACTTCGCGTCGCCGACGTCGCGCACCACGGTGGCCCTGCCGTTCTTCTTCCGGTTCGCGGACCCGACGTCGGTGACGCAGGTCGCGCTCAACACCGTGTACCGGGAGCACCGGGTGCGGAACGGCAAGGAGTGGGAGTTCCACCTCGTCCCCCTGTTCTCGTACGGCGAGACCCCGGAAGGTCACTGGTGGAACGTCCTGTTCGGCCTCGCCGGGTACACGCGCGCGGGCACGGCGGCGACGATGCGGGCGCTCTACGTCCCGATCCAGCTGAGCCAATGAGCCCGCGCGGTGCCGAGCTCCGCTGCCTCGGCGGAGCGCCGCCGCCCCCGGAGCTCGCCGTCGACCTGCGCCGGCTCCTCGAGCTGCCCGAGGGCGCGCGGCAGCGCCTCTGGGAGGCGCTCGGGCCCAGCCTTGCCGAGCCGGTGCCCGCCGCCGTGGAGCGGCTCCTCGACGCGTTCTGCCGCCGGCACGAGGTCGCGTCCGACGCGCTCGCGCGGGTGCTCAAGGCGTGCCGCTTCCTGATCCGCGAGGCGAGCAAGCTCGACCTCGATCGCGCCGCGCTCGCGGCCGACATCGCCGCGCTCGCGCCCGGCCAGGACGCCGAGGAGATCCAGGCCGTCCTGCTCGCCGGCTACGACCAGGCCAGGGCGCTCGTGCGGCGGGAGATCGTCCGCGGCGCGCTGCTCGATCACGGCAAGCTGCTCACCGGCATCGACTGGCGCATCGACACGATCGCGACCGCGAACCGCGGCGCGAAGATCGCCGCCCCCGTCGTCGTGCTCACGCTGAGCTACCAGGAGGGCGACCTCCGCTCCCGCATCACGCTCCAGGCGACCCCAGAGACGCTGAGCGAGCTCCAGCGGCTCTGCGCGCAGATCCTCGGCTGATCGCGCGCGCCGCTCAGATGGACGACGGCGTCCCGCGGGCGACAGCGCGCGCCTCTACCTGCTGCTGTCGCGCGCCTCCGCGCGGGGCGCGGAGTTCGCGGAGACGACCTCGGCGATCGCGGAGAGCGCGTCCTCGGCGGAGAACGGCTTCTCCAGGAGCGGGCGGCCCGACGACGCGAGGAACCGCTCGACGTCCGCGCCGAAGCCCACGCCGGTCATGAAGATGAACCCCTGGGCCAGCACAGGATCGCTCTCGTGGATCCGCGTGTAGAAGACGTCGCCCGACATGCCGGGCATGCGCAGATCGCAGAGCACCACGTCGAAGCGCTGCCCGCCCGCGAGCATCCCCATCGCGGCGTCGGCGCTCGGCGCGAGCGCCACCTCGTGCACGCGGCCCAGCTGATCGGACAGCGCGCGGGCGAGCGACGCCTCGTCCTCCACCACGAGCACCCGCACCCGCTTCGAGACGAGCCGCGGCACAGGCGAGACGCTCGGCGTCGCCTCGTCCGTCCGCCCCGCCGCGGGCAGGGAGATGATGAAGCGCGCGCCGCCGGGCGGGACGCGCCCAGGGACCGGGCTCTCCGCCGTGATCTGCCCGCCCGCGCGCTCGATGATCTCGCGGCTGATCGACAGCCCGAGCCCCGTGCCGACCTCCGGACCTTTCGTCGTGAAGAAGGGCGCCCAGATGCGCGGCAGGTTCTCCTCCGCGATGCCGGCGCCGGTGTCGCTCACCACGATCTCGACCGTCTCCCCGTCGCTCCGCGTCTCGACCGTCACCGTCTGGTCGCGGGCCTCGTGCTTCGAGCTCGGCTTCGGGATCGCCTGGGCCGCGTTGACGAGGAGGTTCACGATGACCTGGCCGAGCCGGCCGTCATCCATGAGGATCGGCGGCACTTCGGAGAGGTTCTTCACGATCTGCGCCCGCTCGATGATCTGGCCGCGCGTGAGGCTCAGCGCGGAATCGACCGTGCGGTTCGCGTCCGTCAGCGTGCGCCGCGAGCCCTCGGGCTGCGGCGGGCTCGCGAACAGCTTGAGATCGCGGACGATGTCGACGATGCGCTTGATCGAGTCGCGCAGCTCCTTCACGAGCTCCGACGCGCTGGAGGCGGCGCTGCCTTCCATGCGCACGTTCGGGCCGCGCAGGAGGCGGTCGAGCATGTCCAGGCCGAGCAGGATGAACGCCGCGGGGTTGTTGATCTCGTGCGCCACGCCGGCCGCGAGCGTGCCGAGCGTCGAGAGGCGATCGACCTGGATGAGCCGCGTGCGCGCCGCGTGCTCGGTGCTCACGTCCGCGAGGACGCCCTCGATCGCCACGACGCGGCCGCGATCCGAGACGAGCGGGTACACCGTGCCGCGCGCGGTGATCGCGTCGCCGCCCCGCCGCCGCAGGCGCGCCTCGTAGGAGGCCGACGGGGCCCCGAGCTTGGCCCGCGCGACCGCGTCCTCGAAGCACATCACGCCCTCCGGGTCGGCGTGCGCCTCCCCGAGGAAGCCCGGCGTCCTGAGCGCCTCGGCCACCGGCACGCCCAGGAGCCGCTCGGCGTGCCGGTTCAGGAACGAGAGCTCGCCGGACTCGGGATCGAGCCGGAAGATGATGAGCGGCGCGTTGTCGAGGAGGTTCCGGTGCTGCTCCTCGAGCTCGCGGATCCTGAGCAGCCGCTCGGCGGCCTCGCGCTCCCCGGCGACGACGCGCAGCGAGCGATCCAGGCCTGCGCCGAGCGCGTCGGCGATCTCCTCGAGGAGCGGGATCGGCGCCGAGGCCGCCGCGCCGGCGTCTCCGTAGCCGACGACGAGCGCCGCGATGATCGGGCAGCCGAAGCCGCCGGCCCCGGCCGGCCCGGAGCGCGCGGCGGGGTGGCCGGGCTGGGCGCCCGGAGGCGCGGCCCGCACCGGGAGCGCGACGTACGAGAGGCACCCCGCACTGGCCCCCATCTCGGCGAGCGCGTCCCCCGCGCGGGTGTCGTCGCAGGAGAACGGCTCGCCCTCGGCGAACACCCGCCGGAAGAGCGCCGCGGGCGCCGGCTGGCGCGCGCCGAACGGCGCGGCGGCGAGCGCGTCGCCGCGGAAGACCGCGTACGCGCGGAGCCCGCCCTCCGGCTCCGGGAACACCACCGCGAGGAGCTGGAACGCGGCGAACCGGCCGACGGCCCCGGCGAGCTCCTCGAACGGCCTCGGCAGGAGCAGGTTCGAGTGGCGGGCCACGACGGTGAGGACGGCGTTCAGCGCGACGAGGCGGCCAACCCTCTCGCTCGCAGGCTCAGCGTGCATTTCCACGACATCTCACCACGTCAGCGCGCAGGGACGAGAGGCATTCTTCACTTTTGTCCGGCCGGCGGGTCGCCCGCGGTCGCCGGGGACGTAGGCCGGGCCGCCGCGCCGGCGCAGCGCTCGAGCAGGCGGAGGGCGGCGTCCCGGCGCTCCTCGCTCACGGCGGGCCCCGTGCCGGCGGCCCCGTCGTGCGCTGCGTACTGGGCGAACATCCTGCGGGCGGTCTCGACGTCCTCGACGCCGCACGCGACCACGAGCCGCAGCCGCTCGGCCTCGATCCAGACCCGCTGGACGGGCAGGTGGGCCGCGAGCGCCCGATCCAGGCGATCGGCGGCCTCATCGAAGCGGCCGTCGCTCAGGTAATGGCGGCCGAGCAGGTAGTTCGGCAGGCCGTCGCCGGGGGACTGCGCGGCCCACGCGCCGAGGAGCTCCGCCGCCCGGAGCCTGTCGGGCGCGCCGCCGCGCGTGCCGATCAGCAGCTCGACGATGGCCGCGCGGGCGCGCTCGTCGTTCGCGGCGGCGATCTTCACGTCGAGCGTCCGGAGCCGATCCTCGTCGACGAGCCGGCCGGCGACCTCGCTGTACCGCGCCGCCGCGCGCTCCCGGTCGCCCGCGGCGAGCGCGACGTCGCCGAGGCGCTCGGCCGCGCGATCGCGCAGGTGGCGCGGGATCGACCCGTCCCCGGCGATGCCCTCGAGCTCGCGGATCCCCTCGCTGCGCTCGCCGGGCGCGTCGCTGGCGAGCCGCGTCTCGGCGATGGCGATGCGCGGCGCGGGGCTCCGGTCGAGCGACAGCACGCGCCGGTACGCGGCGATCGCGCCCTCGTGGTCGCCGCGCGCGCGCAGCTCCTCCGCCTCGTGGGTGCACGCGTCGACCACGTGCGGGCAGCGCCGCTCGAAGAGCGCCGGCCGATCGAAGCGGGCCTTCGCCTGCGCCTTCGCCGCGTCGGGGAGCGTGAGCGCGTCGAGATCGGCGTGCCACGCGCGCTCCATCACCTCCCACGAGGCGCCGGTGATCTCCGGCAGCGCCTTGCCGCCGTACCAGGCGCGCACCGCGTCCGCGCCGTACGTCGCGCGCACGTGGCCGACGAACGCGCCGCTCACGGTGTAGGCGGTCGACGAGTTCTCGGCGAGGAAGCCGAGCGCGAACAGGCGCGCGAGCGACGGCAGGATCCCGAGATCTTTCATCGCCTTGGCCCACGCGCGCGGGCTCAGGTCCTCGCCCTCCCTGGGCGAGCCGGCGACGGCGATCCCCTCGATGAGCCCCGGGTCGGGGAGCCACCCGCCGAGCCGCCCGGCGACCTTGAACGGGCCGCGGGCGAAGGCGCCGGCGAGCACGTGCATGATCTCGTGCCCGAGCGTCGGGTGCGGGTAGCCGGCGGCCTGCAGGTACACCTCGCGGCGCCACGGCTTCGCGACGTACGTGCGCGACGCGCCCATGAGCGCGCCCTTCTGCGCCGCGCTCTCGAACAGGTAGGCGCGGACCCGGAGCGGCTGGCCGTCGACCACCGCGGGCGCCCCGAGCCAGCGCTCGCCGGCCTCGATGTGGGCGTCGCACTCGCGCACGAAGCGCTGGACGTCGGCCTCGCGCACGCCGCGCGGGTGGACGACCTCGCAGCGCTGGCCCTTCGAGAGCGCGCCGAGCTCGGCCGCGATGCTCTCGGAGGTCTGGAAGTGGCCGAGGCGCGCGCCCTCCAGGACGGTCGCGGCGCTCAGCGCGGCACTCACGCCGCCGAGCAGGAGCAGCCCGGGCCGGCCCTGCGGCTGGAACGACACCCGCCCGCCCGCGTCGTGCACGAGGTGCTGCGCGAGCGCCGACGCGGCGAACAGGGTGGCCAGCGTCCCCGCGCGGTACGTCAGCAGCCCGGACGCGTCGACGACCGTGTCGTAGAGCGTGCCGCTGAAGAAGCCGGCGAAGGGGTCGTAGGCGAAGACGATCGGGCTCGTGTAGAAGCGGACGGCGCTCACGCCGATCGCGCCGAGGGGGGCGGCGAGCGCCGCGAGGACGGCGATGAGCCGGCGCCGCCACGCCGGGCGGGGAGGCGCGGCGTCGTCGCGCCGGATGCCGGCGGCGAGTTCGCCCGCGACGGCGCCCCAGGCGCCGCCGAGCGCCGCGCCGAGCCCGGGCCCGAGGGCGAAGTGCGCCGAGCCGCCGAGCACATCGCAGAAGCCGGCGCGCAGGCCGTGCGCCAGCGTGGTGGCGTACGCGACGACCGCGAACAGGGCGCCGCACGCGACGCCGCGGCGGAACGCCTCGACAGGCGGCGGCCGATGCGCGGCGACGTCGAGGGCGGTCACGATCGCCGCGGCGCCCGGGACGATCAGGCCGGCGGCGAGCGCGCTCTCGTAGCCGGGGCCGTCGAAGAGGGGCAGGAAGCCGACGAGCGCCATCGCGATCGCGACGAGCGCGGCGCCGAGCCTCGTGGCCGGTGAACGCAGCAGCGTGGGCATGGTCGCGTGGGACTCCAGGCCTGCCTTCGTAGCCGCGCCTGCCCGGAGAGGCGAGCGGGATGCGGGCGCCCCGGCGCAATCGAGCGAGTTGCGTTCTCGATGGACGGTTCAGGGAGGAGGGCGGTGTCTTCCGAGGACCCGACGAGACCGTGAGCGGTGATCGCATCGCCGCCGATCAGCCGCGTTCGATAGTGCGCGCTTCTCCTTCCCTCCTCTTTTCTGCTCTGCTCACGCCCCAGACGATGTCCCCTCCCCCCGCCGGCCTCTCACACCATCCCGATTTCCTGCGCCTCTGGGCGGCGCAGGCGGTGAGCGCGGTAGGCAGCCGCATCAGCCGCACGGCGCTGCCCGTGATCGCCATCGTGAGCCTCGGGGCCGACGCGTCGGGCGTGGCGGTCCTCTCCGCCGTGTCCACCGCGCCGGGCGTCCTCGTGGGGCTCTTCGCGGGCGGGGTCGTCGATCGCTCGCGCAAGCGGCCGCTCCTCGTCGGCGCGGATCTCGTGCGCGCGGCGCTGATCCTCTCGGTCCCGATCGCGGCCTGGACCGGCACGCTCACCCTGCTCCAGCTCTCCGTGGTGGCCGCGCTGGTGGGCATGGCCACGTCGCTGTTCCAGATCGCCGACAACGCCTACTTGCCGGCGCTGGTGGGGCAGGACCACCTGGTCAAGGCAAACGCCAGGCTGGAGGGGACCGAGGCCGCCGCGGAGATCGCCGGCCCCGGCGCCGCGGGCATCCTGATCCAGGTGCTGACGGCGCCGGTGACGATGGTGGTGGACGCGCTGTCGTACCTCGTGTCGGCGGCGCTCCTCGGGCGCATCCGGGCGGCGGAGGCGCCGGCCGTCCCCGCGGGCGGCGGAGGCGATGGGGGCGCCTCGCTGGTCGAGGATCTCCGGGTCGGGCTGCGCCACGGCCTGGGCCACCCCGTGGTCGGGGCGACGTTCCTGGCGATGGGCGCCCATGCCCTCCTGCTCGGCGGGGTCTTTTCCGCGCTGTACATGCTCTATCTCCTGGAGCATCTGCGGCTGGACACGACCACGGTCGGGCTGATCATCAGCGTGGGCGGCATCGGCGCGCTGGGCGGCAGTTTCCTCGCGGGCTGGCTGGGCCGCCGCCTGGGCGCCGGGCCGGCGATGATCCTCAGCCTGTTCATGAGTCAGGCCAGCTGCGCGCTCATCCCGCTGGCGGCGCAGCTCGGGCGGCTCGCGGTACCTGCCCTCGTGGTGCACCAGCTCGTGGGGGACGCGTTCCTCATGGCGTTCATGATCCACGCGGTGAGCACGCGGCAATCCATGTTGCCATTGCACGTGCTCGGCCGGGTCGATGCAACGCTCCATGTGCTCACCGGGGCGCTCCTGCCGGCGGGCACCCTGGCGGCCGGCTGGCTGGCGGGGCGGCTCGGCGTGGAGGCGACCGTCTGGGCGTTCGTCATCGCGGGTTTTGCCGCGCCGATCCTGCTGCTGCGGCCCGCGGTGTGGAGGCTGCGGGCGGGGTGAGGGCGCGCTCGATGGAGGGTGCTTGTCATCGACCGGCGGTGTCGCTCGGTCGGGCAGCCGAGCCTGGCTGGGACCCGGGGGCGGCCACGCGGGCCGCCGCGACGCGGCGCAGGCAGTCTTCCTGATGGGTCCGGGCCAGGGCTTCTGGCAGACGGAGAAGCTCTATCCGCCGCTCGATCGGCATGCAGTAGGTCGTCGCAGCCCACAGCTTCGGGTCATCGACGCCGTGGAGCGGCTCCAGATCGGTCCACACCCGGACGGCCCTGTCATCCGACGCGCTGATGATGCGCTTGCCGTCGGGGCTGAACGCTACGCTGTTGACCGGAGACTCGGAGCCGCGAAGAACCAACGGCTCGCCAGTACCATCGGAATTCCATACCCGTACCGTTCCGTCCTGAGACCCGGTGACGACGCGCTTGCCATCAGGGCTGAACGCCACCCCCAGAACCCAGTGCTCGTGACCGCGAAGAACCACCGGGTCGCCGGCGCCATCCGCTTTCCATAGGCGCGCCGTCTTGTCCCAGGAGGCCGTAGCGATGCGCTCGCCATCGGGGCTGAACGCCACCCAGTAGACGACATCCTCGTGACCGCGAAGGATCAGCGGCTCACCTTCGCCGCCCGCGTTCCACACCCGTACCGTCTTGTCGAAGGACACGGTGACGATGCGCTTGCCATCGGGGCTGAACGCCGCTGAATAGAGCTGAGCCTCGTGACCGCGAAGGACCACTGGATCGCCGGTGCCATCCGCGTTCCACACACGTGCCGTCCTGTCCCACGACGCCGTGACGATGCGCTCGCCATCGGGGCTGAACGCTGCGGAACAGACCTGAGCCTCGTGACCGCGAAGGACCACTGGATTGCCGGTGTTATCCGCGTTCCACACACGCGCCGTCCTGTCCCACGACGCCGTGACGATGCGCTTGTCATCAGGGCTGAACGCCACCGAATGGACCACGTCCCTGTGACCGCGAAGGACCACGGGCGCGCCGGTGCCATCCGCGTTCCACACACGTGCCGTCCTGTCCTCGGGCGCCGTCACGATGCGCCCGCCGTCGTGGCTGAACGCCACCGATGCGATCGGCTCCTGGTCACGGAGAAGGACCAGCGGCTCGCCCGTGCCATCCGCGCTCCACACGCGCACGGTGTTGTCGTACGATGCGGTCGCGATGCGCTTGCCGTCGGGGCTGAACGTCGCCCAGACGGCATCCTGGTGACCACGAATGACCAGGGGCTCGCCCGTCCCGTCGGCCTTCCACACCCGCGCCGTCTTGTCCCGGGACCCAGTGACGATGCGCCGGCCATCGGGGCTGAACGCCGCCGAATAGACCGGAGCCTCGTGACCCCGGAGGACCAGCGGCTCGCCCGTCCCATCGGCCTTCCACACACGTGCGGTTTTGTCCGACGACGCCGTGACGAGTTGCTGGCCATTGGGACTGAACGCCACCCCCTGAACCTCGTGCTCGTGGCCGCGAAGGACGACTGGCTCGCCGGTGCCATCCGCGCTCCACACGCGCGCGGTGTGGTCGTACGATCCGGTCGCGATGCGCTTGCCGTCAGGGCTGAATGCCACCGCATAGACCGGAGCTTCATGCCCCCGAAGGACCAGCGGCTCGCCCGTCCCATCGGCCTTCCACACACGTACGGTCCTGTCGTGGGACGCGCTGGCGATGCGCTGGCCATCGGGGCTGAACGCCGCCGAATTGACCCGCCCCTCATGGTCCCGGAGGACCAGCGGCTCGCCCGTCCCATCGGCCTTCCACACACGTACGGTCCCGTCCCATGACGCCGTGACAATCCACCTTCCATCAGGGCTGAACGCCGCGGAACTGACCCCGTTCTCATGACCTCGGAGGACCAGCGGCTCACCCGTCCTGTCGGACTTCCACACGCGCGCGTTCTTGTCCAACGACGCGGTGACGATGTATCTGCCGTCGGGGCTGTAGCTCGCCCCCATGACGCCGCCTGGATGGGTGAGCACCGCCCGAGCGACCCAGCTGTGCAGCGCCCCGCGCGCCAGGACGGCCCACCCTCGCGGCACATCGGGCGGCTCGACCTCGCGCAATATCGAGAGCGCGGTCGTGGGGTCGGCCTGCAGCTCGCGCGCCGCGGCCATGCGGGTGGCGTTGCGCGCTTGCAGGGCTTCGGCCTGTGCACGGGCCGTTTCCTGGTCGGCGCGCGCGGCTTGCTGCTCGGCGCGCCTGGCTTGCCGGTCGGCGCTGATCGCGAGGGTCGATACCATGAGCGCGATCGCGGTGAGCATCGCGATCACGCCCATGGCGATCTGCCGCCGCAGTCGCCGCGCGCGCTCGGACAGGGCCACGACGGCAAGGAGATAGCGCTCCTCGCGCTGGCCGAGCCCGGAGCGCCACTCGGCGCCCTGCTCGGCCCGGCGGCGCTCACGCCACGCTCGAGCCTCGTGCGCCGCACGATCGCGCCAGAGCAGCCCCTCGGCGTGACCGCTCGCCTCCCACTGCTGGGCCGCAGCGCGCAGCCGGGCGAGGAACTGCGCGTCTTGCTCGCTCTCGGCGAGCCACTGCCGGAGCTTTGCCCACCTCTCGATCAACGACTCGTGAACCAGCTCCACCGTCGTGCCCTCGCGTTCGCCGCCGGCCTCGGTGAGCAGCAGCCGCGCCCCGGCCAGGCGCTGGACCACCTGCGCGATCGCCTCACCGGCGTGGTCTTCGCTGTCCTGTGCGAGCTCACACAGCTCGTCCAGGCTGACCACCGCGCGCGTGCGCTCGGGCGTGACAAGGCGCACCAGCACCGCCCGAGCCAGCCGCTGCTCGCGCACCGGCAGCGCCGAGAGCACCGCGTCCGCATGCGCGGACAGCGCCCCGGCCACGCCGCCGAGCTGCTCATAGCTGTCCCGCGTCAGCAGCCGGCGCGCGCGGTCCCGCGCCTCCCACAGCTTCGCGGCCGTGAATTGCAGCAGCGGCAAGGGGCTGCGCGTGCTCTCCAGCGTGTCCAGCATGTGCTCGACCATCTCGGCGGTCTCGAAGCGAAGACCGGCCGTCTCCAGCGGCCTCATCAAAGCTTCACGCAAGCCTTCGCGCCCCATGGGCGGCAGCAACGAGAGACCACGAGTCACGTGGGTCATGAACTCGTAGTCATCGGCGACGCGATCGAGGAAGTCCGAGCGGATGGCGAGCAGGACCCGCAGGGGCGACGAGGCGTCGTCGGCCGCGCCCTCCAGACAGGCGACGAACGCCGCCCGTTCCTCGCGGCTCGCGCCGAGCGTGTACAGCTCCTCGAACTGATCTACGAAGAGCAGGACGTGGTGCCTCGTCCCCTGACGGCGGCAGCGCGCTCGCAGCCGGGCGCCCAGGTAGCCCGGCTGCGCGCTCAAGGTGGCGACGATCCCACCGTGCCCGGTGAGCTCGACCGGGCCCGCCTGCGCGCCCGCGCGCTCGGACTCGGCCACCTGCGCGAGCACGTCGACGAGCGCCGCCATCGGGTGGCGCCCCGGGCGCAGGGTGAACGTCTCCCAGCGGTCGCTGGAGCGCTTCAACGCCGGGATCACCCCCGCGCGCACGAACGACGACTTGCCCGCCCCGGAGGGCCCGGCGACCGTGACGAGCGGCTGGTAGCGCAGCCGCGCCGTCATGGCGGTCACGTCCCGATCGCGGCCGAAGAAGCGCGCTGCGTCCGATTCCTGGAACGCGGAAAGCCCCGCGAACGGGCAGTCGTCCTCGCCGAGCCCGGGCGCCTTGCGACCGGGCAGCAGCGCCTCGAGCTCGGCGAGCAGCTCCCTGGCCGAGCCGATGCGCTCGTCCTTCCGCTTCTTCAGGCACCGGTCGACGAGGGCGCCCAGCGCGCCCGCATCAGGGCGCCGCGCGCTGACGCGCGGCATGGGAACATCGAAGTTCACGATGTCCGCGAGCCGCTCGATCGGCGATGGGTCAAGCGGGTGCGCCCCCGTGAGCAGCGTGTGCAGGAGGATGCCCACGGCCCAGAGGTCGCTGCGCGCGTCCACGTCCTCACCCAGCAATTGCTCGGGCGACATGTAGGACGGCGTGCCCACGAGCGCGCTCCGAAAGCTCTGTTCATCATCTCCCGGGAGCTCCCTCCGCGCCTCCGTGAGCGTCGATAGCAGCTTGGCATCGAGTTGCTTGGCGATCCCGAAGTCGACCACCTTGATGCACCCTGCGTCGTCGATGAGGATGTTCTCCGGCTTGAGATCGCGGTGCACGATCCCGAGCTCATGCGCGCAGACCAGCGCGCGGACCACCGGGATCATCAGCTCGACCACCAGCTCGACCGCCATCGGGCCCGGCGCGCCGGAGCGCTCGCGCTCGGCTCGCCACTGGCTCAGCGTCCGACCCTTGATGTACTCGAGCACGAGGTACGGGTGTCCACGGAGCTCGTCCACCTCGTGGATCACCACGATGTGCTCGTGCCGGCAGCTCGCCGTCGCGCGGGCCTCGGCCAGGAAGCGCTCGATCCCCTGCCCGCTGTACTCGAGCAGCAGCTTGATCGCGACCAGGCGCCCGAGCTTCGTGTCCCGGGCCAGGTACACGATGCTCATGCCCCCCCGCCCCAGCTCGCGGATGATCTCGTAGTGCTTGATCGTCCCGCCGGCATCCACGAGCGTCGAGCCCTGAGCGCGGTACGCCATCGTCGCGCCCGCCAGCGTCTTCGACGCCGGTGACGACCGGACCGCGGTCTCTTGCGCTCGCTCCTCAAGCATCGAGCCAGCCGCGGCCCCCGCGCGCGCGAGCTCGGGGAGCGCGAGCGTGCGCACCGCCTCTTCACCAGGAGCGCTGCTCGAGACGAGAGAGCTCAACGGCGTATCCGGCTCGACGCTCAGGCAGCCTTGCTGCCTATCCTTGCTCGATGGCATCGTCCCCCGCGCCCCGTCCGGCATCGCCGCTCTGGAGGCCCGGACGGCTCCCTTCCCCACAATCTCAGTTCACTCGACGTTCCAGCGATTTCCGCGCAATGGTCTTGTTGGTCGTGGCACCCTGTTATTGCAGTCGCGCCTCGGGTGAGCAACCTGGCCGACGGGCAGACCGCGACCCCGGGCGGCGCGCCGACCCGCCGTGGCAGCATGTACAACGCGGGGCAGCGACGCTCCTCATCGGTCGGCCGTGTCGCGTGGTTCGACAGCCGAGTCCGGCCGAGTTCAAGGAGCAGCCGCGCGGGCTGCGTCGACGCGGCGCAGACAGGCCCGCTGGTGGGCTCGAGCGGTGGCATCGGGCACGCGGAAGAGCTCAATCCTCCGCTCGACGGGCATGCAGTAGGTCGTCGCAGTCCACAGCTTCGGATCATCGACGCCGTGAAGCGGCACGAGGTCGGTCCACACCCGCGCGACCTTGTCATCGGACCCAGTGACGATGCGCTTGCCATCGGGGCTAAACGCCACGCTGTTGACCGGGGAATCGGAGCTGCGAAGGACCAAGGCCTCGCCCCTGCCATCCGCATTCCATATCCGCACCGTGTGGTCCCGGGACGCGGTGACGATGCGCTTGCCGTCGGGGCTGAACGCCGCCGAACTGACCCAGTGCTCGTGACCACGCAGGACCAGGGGCTCGCCCGTACCGTCGGCGTTCCACACGCGAGCGGTCTTGTCCCATGACCCCGTGACGATGCGCTTGCCGTCGGGGCTGAACGTCGCCGAAAAGACCGGACCCTCGTGACCACGCAGGACCAGGAGCTCGCCTGTGCCATCCGCGCTCCACACACGTACGGTCTTGTCCCATGACCCCGTGACGATGCGCTTGCCGTCGGGGCTGAATACCGCCGAAACGACCGGATCCTCGTGACCGCGAAGCACCAAGGGATCGCCCACGCCATCCGCGCTCCACACACGTACGGTCTTGTCCCATGACGCCGTGACGATGCGCTTGCCGTCGGGGCTGAACGCCGCCGAAAAGACCGGATCCCCGTGACCGCGAAGCACCAAGGGATCACCCACGCCATCCGCGCTCCACACACGTACGGTCTTGTCCCCTGACGCCGTGACGATGCGCTTGCCGTCGGGGCTGAACGCCGTCGAAAAGACGGGGGCCTTGTGACCGCGCAGCGCCAAGGGATCGCCCACGCCATCCGCGCTCCACACGCGTACAGTCCTGTCCAACGACGCTGTGACGATGCGCTCGCCGTCGGGGCTGAATTCCGCCGAAACGACCGGATCCTTGTGACCGCGAAGCACGACGGGATCGCCCACCCCATCCGCGCTCCACACGCGCGCGGTCCTGTCCAACGACGCGGTGACGATGCGCTTGCCGTCGGGGCTAAACACCGCCGAGTAGACGACATCGTCGTGGCCACGAAGGATCAACGGCTCGCCGATTCCATCCGCGTTCCACACGCGCGCGGTCCTGTCCAACGACGCGGTGACGATGCGCTTGCCGTCGGGGCTGAACGCCGCCCAAGAGACCTGCTCCTCATTACCGCGGAGGACAAGGGGCGCGCCGATTCCATCCGCGTTCCACACACGCGCGGTCCTGTCCAAGGACGCGGTGACGATGCGCTTGCCGTCGGGGCTGAACGCCGCCGAATAGAGCCCCTCCTCGTGACCACGGAGGACCAATGGCTCGCCCGTGCCATCCGCATTCCACACGCGAGCGGTCCTGTCCAAGGACGCGGTGACGATGCGCTTGCCGTCGGGGCTGAACGCCGCCGAATGGACAGGGGCTTCATGACCCCGGAAGACCTGGGGTTCGCCCGTACCATCCGCGTTCCATACCCGCACGGTTTTATCCCAGGAGGCGGTGACGATGCGCTTGCCGTCGGGGCTGAACGCCACCGAATGGACAGGGGCTTCATGACCCCGGAAGACCTGGGGTTCGCCCGTACCATCCGCGTTCCACACACGCGCCGTCTTGTCATGCGACGCCGTCGCGATGCGCTGTCCGTCAGGGCTGAACACCGCTGAACGAACGACGCTCTCGTGACCTCGGAAGACCAGGGGCTCGCCCGCACCATCCGCGTTCCACACACGCACGGTCTTATCCCAGGATGCGGTCACGATGCGCTCGCCGTCAGGACTGTAGCTCGCACATACGACGCCGTCCGGATGGGTGAGCATCACGCGAGCGACCCAGCTGTGCAGCGCCCAACCCGCAAGAGCGGCCCATCCTCGTGGCACATCGGGCGCCTCGACCTCGCGCAAGATCGCGAGCACGGTCGTAGGATCGGCTTGCAGCTCGCGCGCTGCAGCCATGCGGGTGGCATTGCGCGCCTGAAGGGCTTCGGTCTGCGCATGCTCCGCTTCCTTTTCGGCGCGGAGCGCCAGGTAAGACACGATGAGCGCGATCACAACGAGCGCGGCGATCACGCCCATCGCAAGCCGCCGCCGCAAGCGCTGCGCGCGCTCGGCGAGGGTCACGACGGCCAGCAGATAGCGCTCCTCCCTCTTGCCGAGCCCGACGCGCCACTCGGCGCCCTGCGCAGCGCTGCGGCGCTCGTACCATGCTCGGGCCTCCTGGGCCGCGCGGTCGCGCCAGAGCAGCCCCTCGGCGCGCCCGCCCGCCTCCCACTGCTGGGCCGCGGCTCGGAGCCGGGCCAAGAGCTGCGCGTCTTGCTCGCTCTCCGCAAGCCACTGCCTGAGCCGCGCCCACGTTTCGATCAAGGACTCATGGACCAGCTCCACGGTCGTGCCCTCGCGCTCGCCGCTGGTCTCGATCAGCAGCAGCCGCGCACCGGCCAGGTGCTGGACCACCTGCGGGATCGCCAGAAGCGCCCCCTCCTCACTGCCCGCAGCGCCACCGTAAAGCTCGTCCAGGCTGACCACCGCGCGCGTGCGCTCGGGGGTGACCAGGCGCACGAGCACCGCACGGGCCAGCCGCTGCTCGCGTGCCGGCAGCGCCGAGAGCACCGCGTCCGCGTGCCCGGACAGGGCGCCAGCCACGCCGCCCAGCCTCTCGTAGCTGTCTCGCGTCAAGAGCCGGCGCTCGCGATCCCGCGCCTCCCACAGCTTCGCGGCCGTGAACTGAAGGAGTGGCAACGGGCTGTGCGTGCTCTCGAGCGTGCCCAGCATGTCCTCGACCATCTCCGCGGTCTCGAAGCGATGACCAGCCGCCTCCAGCGGCCTCGTCAACGCGTTTCGCAGGCCGTCGCGCCCCATCGGCGGCAACAGGCTGAGGCCGCGTGTCACATCGCCCATGAAATCGTGTTCATCGGCGATTCGATCAAGAAAATCTGAGCGAATGGCGAGCAGGACGCGCAGGGGCGACGACGCGTCGTCGGCCACGCCTTCCAGACAGGCGACGAACGCAGCTCTCTCCTCGGGCGCTACGCCGAGAGTATAGAGCTCTTCGAATTGATCGACGAAGAGCAGGACATGATGCCTCGTCCCCTCACGGCGACAGCGCGCTCGCAACCGAACACCCAGGTGGCCCGGCTGCGCGCGCAAGGTGGCGACGATCCCGTCGTGCTCGGCGACCTCGAGCTCGGCCACCTGCACGAGCACATCGACGAGCGCCGACAGCGGCCGGCGCCCTGGTCGCACGATGAACGTCTCCCACCGCTCGCTGCCGCGCTTCAACGCAGGGATCACCCCCGCGCGCACGAGCGACGATTTGCCCGCCCCGGAGGGACCGGCGACCGTGACCAGCGGCTGGTAGCGCAGCCGCGCTGTCATGGCGGCGACATCGCGATCGCGACCGAAGAACCGCGCGGTATCCGACTCCTGGAACGCCGATAGCCCTGCGAACGGGCTCTCTCCCTCGCCGAGCTCGGGCCCTTTTCGGCCGGGCAGCAGCGCCTCCAGCTCGGCGAGCAGCTCCTTGGCAGAGCCGATCCGCTCTTGCTTCCGCTTCTCGAGGCACCGGACGACCAGATCGCTGAGCGCGCCCACGTCCGGGCGCCGAGCGCTGACGGGAGGCATTGGGACATCCAAGTTCACGATGTCCGTGAGCCGCGCGACCGAGAACGGGTCGAGCGGGTGCGCCCCCACGAGCAGCGTGTACAGCAGGATGCCCACGGCCCAGAGGTCGCTGCGAGGATCCACGTCCCCGCCCAGCAGTTGCTCGGGCGACATGTAGGCCGGCGTACCGATGAGCCCGCTCCGATGGCCCAGATCACCGCCTCCCGCGAGCGCCGCCCGCGCCCCCGTGATCGTCGACATCATCTGAACATCGAGCTGCTTGGCAATGCCGAAGTCGAGCACCTTGATGCTCCCTGCGTCGTCGATGAGGATGTTCTCCGGCTTCAGATCGCGATGCACGATCCCGAGCTCGTGCGCGCAGACCAGCGCGCGGACCACCGGGATCATCAGCTCCACCACCTGGCCGGGCGACATCGGGCCGGACGGCCCTATCGCGGCGAGCGGCCCTGGCGCGCTCGGGTGCTCGCGCTGGGTCAGCCATTCGCTCAGCGTGCGGCCCTTGATGTACTCGAGCACCAGGTACGGGTGTCCGCGGATCTCGTCCACCTCGTGGATCACCACGATGTTCTCGTGACGGCAGCGCGCCGTGGCCCGCGCCTCGGCCAGAAGGCGCTCGCTCCCTTGCCCGCTGTGCTCGCTCAGGAGCTTGATCGCGACAAGGCGCCCGAGCTTGGTGTCTCGCGCCAGGTACACGCTCCCCATGCCGCCCCGGCCCAGCTTGCGGATGATCTCGTAATGCTTGATCGTGCCGCCTGCGTCCGGTAGCACGGAGTCCAGAGCACACTCCGCTAGCGTCGCTCCCGCCAGCATCTTCCCATCTTGCGCCGGCAGCAGCGCGGCCTCCTGCGCTCGCTCCTCGGGCACCAGGTCGGCCGCGTCCTCCGTGGGCGCCATCCCGGCGAGCGCGAGCGTACGCACGGCCGCTTCACCAGGAGCTCCGCTCGCGATCGTGTGGTCCGGCCGTCGCCGCACCAGAATCTCGGAATCTCCGCTCGCCCCTTCTCCTCTCGGCTCCAGCTCCTCCCGCCCGTTGCCCTCCACGCTGGCCGCACGTCCGGGCACGAGCTCGAAGACGGCATAGAGCCGCCCCTCGCCAGCGTGCCCCCAGTCGATGGGCCAGCCGATGCGGGGGTGGTGGAGCCGCGTGCAACAGCGCATCTCCCGCAGGAATCGCGCCAGGCCACGCCGCACCAGATGCGCGCCAGCGCCGTCCCGCGCCATGCGCAGGATCTGAACGACGATCGGCTGACCGCTCTCGATCAGCCGCCCCTTGTAGACGGCCGCTCGGCGGCTCGCCCGGAAGCATGACAAGATCTCGTAGCGGCCCTGGAACACCATCCCTGGCGCGAGGATCCGCCGGCTCATCCTGGCCCCTCCGCTCGCCGCCACCTCGCTCGCCAGCTTCAGGCGAAACATCCTCACCCCGCATCGACAAGCAGCGATCCCAACGGTCGAGCTTGTCGCCCCTCCCTGACGAGAGAGCTCGACGCCATACCCGATCCCATGCTCAGGCAGCCTCGCTGCCTGTCCTCAATGATCTATAGCATCGCCCCCACGCATCGCCCGACATCGACGCTCCCGACGTCTCGACGGGTCTCTTTCCGACAATCTCCGACCCCCCGACGCTCTCGCGCTTTCCTCGCCAGACGCAGCATGGACCTGCGAGCAGCGCCAGAGCCCGCTGCTTCATGGCCGCGCTCACGCGCTCGACGCAGCGACGCTCGTCATCGGCCGGCCGTGCCGCGCAGCCGGCCCCCCGAATCCGCCTGCCCCCCCGGCGCGGCCGCGCGGACCGCGGCGACCTGCCGCAGACAGGCCTCCTGGCTCGCCCGGGCGGCCGACTCGGGCACACGAAGGAGCTCGATCCTCCGCTCGACGGGCATGCAGTAGGTCGTCGCCGTCCACAGCTTCGGGTCATCGACGCCGCGCAGCGGCTCGAGGTCGGTCCACACCCGCGCGACCTTGTCGTCGGATCCGGTGACGATGCGCTTGCCATCGGGGCTGTACGCCACCGCGTTGACGGACGCATCGGACCCGCGCAGCACCAGGGGCTCGCCCGTGCCGTCGGCATTCCATATCCGCGTCGTCTTGTCGTCGGACGCGGTCACGACATACTTGCCATCAGGGCTGAACACCGCAGCATTGACCAGGTGCTCATGACCACGCAGGACCACGGGCTTGCCTGTGCCGTCGGCGTTCCACACCCGCGCCGTCTTGTCCCACGACGCCGTGACGATGCGCTTGCCGTCAGGGCTGAACGCCGCCGATACGACCCAACGATCGTGCCCTCGCAGGACCACGGGCTCGCCCGTGCCATCGGCGCTCCACACACGCGCCGTGTTGTCATACGAGGCGGTGACGATGCGCTCGCCGTCAGGGCTGAACGCCGCCGAACGCACCCTGTCCGCGTGACCACGGAGCTTCACGGGCTCTCCAGACCCGTCGGCGTTCCACACACGCGCCGTCTTGTCGAAGGACGCCGTGACGATGCGCTTGCCGTCAGGGCTGAACGCCGCCGAACGCACCCTGTCCGCGTGGCCACGGATCACCAGCGGTTCCCCCGAGCCGTCGGCGTTCCACACACGCGCCGTCTTGTCGTCGGACGCGGTGACGACGCGCTTGCCGTCAGGGCTGAACGCCGCCGAGAACACCTCTCCCTCGTGGCCACGGAGGATCACGGGCGCTCCCGCGATCTCGGCGTTCCACACCCGCGCCGTCCTGTCCCACGACGCCGTGACGATGCGCTTGCCATCCGGGCTGAACGCAGCCGAGGAGACGGAATCCTCGTGACCACGGAGGCTGAGGGGCTCACCCGTGCTCTCGGCGTTCCACACCCGCGCCGTCTTGTCATAAGACGCCGTGACGATGCGCCTGCCGTCGGCGCTGAACACCGCAGAGTAGACCCGATCCTGGTGGCCGCGCAGGATCCGAGACTCCCCCGACCCATCGGCGTTCCACACCCGCGCCGTCTTGTCCCACGACGCCGTGACGATCCGCTCGCCATCCGGGCTGAACGCCGCCGAGTAGACGACGTCCTCGTGGCCGCGCAGGATCCGGGGCTCGCCCGACCCATCGGCGTTCCACACCCGCGCCGTCTTGTCCCACGACGCCGTGACGACGCGCTTGCCATCCGGGCTGAACGCCGCCGAGTAGACGGCATCCTCGTGACCGGGCAGGACCACCGGCTCGCCCGTGCCGTCCGCCTTCCACACCCGCGCGGTCCGGTCGAACGACGATGTCACGATGCGCCCGCCGTCGAGGCTGAACGCCGCGAAATAG
Organism: Sorangium sp. So ce1504; assembly: GCF_051521635.1. Lineage (NCBI taxonomy): Bacteria > Pseudomonadati > Myxococcota > Polyangiales > Polyangiaceae > Sorangium > Sorangium sp. So ce1504. Next base: position 6,684,461 of record NZ_CP150365.1, read on the forward strand.
ACCGGCTCCGCATGACCCCGAAGGACGACGAGCGCGCCCGTGCCGTCCGCCTTCCACACCCGCGCGGTCCGGTCGAACGACGCCGTCACGATGCGCCCGCCATCGGGGCTGAACGCCGCCGAATAGACCCCCTCCTCGTGACCGCGGAGGACGAGCGGCTCGCCCGCACCCGCCGTGCTCCACACCCGCGCGGTCCTGTCGTCCGACGCCGTCACGATGCGCTTGCCGTCGGGGCTGAACGCCACCGAGTTGATCGGCGCGTCATGGCCATGAAGGACCAGCGGCTCGCCCGTGCCATCCGCGTTCCACACGCGCACGGCCCTGTCCGCGCAGATCGTCGCGATGTGCTTGCCGTCGGGGCTGAACGCCGCGCGGATGACGAAATCCGGATGGGTGAGCACCACGCGCGCGACCCAGCTGTGCAGCGCCCAGCGCGCGAGGGTGGCCCACCCGCGCGGCACCTCGGGCGGCTCGACCTCCCGCAAGAGCGCCAGCACCGTCGTGGGATCGGATTGCAGCTCGCGCGCCGCGGCCATGCGGGTGGCATTGCGCGCCAGGAGCGCGTCCGCCTGCGCGCGGATCGCCAGGTACGACACCATGACCGCGAACGCGCTGAGCGTCGCGATCACGCCCACGGCAAGCTGCCGTCGCAAGCGCCGCGCGCGCTCGGCGAGCTCCACGACGGCCAGGAGATAGCGCTCCTCGCGCTTGCTCAGCCCCGCTCGCCCGTCGGCGCCCTGCGCGGCGCGCCGGCGCTCGTACCACGCCCTCGCGTCCTGGGCCGCGCGGTCGCGCCAGAGCAGCCCCTCGGCCCAGCCGCTCGCCTCCCACTGCTGCGCCGAGGCGCGCAGCCGGGCCAGGAACTGCGCGTCTTGCTCGCCCTCGGCGAGCCACTGCCGGAGCTTGGGCCACCGCTCGATCAGCGACTCGTGCACCAGCTCCACCGTCGTGCCCTCGCGCTCGCCCCCGGTCTCGATCAGCAGCAGCCGCGCACCGGCCAGGTGCTGGACCACCTGCACGATCGCCTCGCCCGCAGGACCCCTGCCGTTCTGCGCCACCCCATGGAGCTCCTCCAGGCTGACCACCGCGCGCGTGCGCTCGGGCGTGACCAGGCGCACGAGCACCGCGCGGGCCAGCCGCTGCTCGCGCGCCGGCAGCGCCGAGAGCACCGCGTCCGCGTGCCCGGACAGGGCGCCGGCCACGCCGCCCAGCCGCTCGTAGCTGTCTCTCGTCAGCAGCCGGTGCTCGCGATCCCGCGCCTCCCACAGCTTCGCGGCCGTGAACTGCAAGAGCGGCAGCGGGCTCCGCGTGCTCTCCAGCGTGCCCAGCATGTCCTCGATCATCTCGGGCGTCTCGAAGCGATGACCGGCCGCCTCCAGCGGCCTCGTCAGCGCGTCGCGCAGGCCGTCGCGCCCCATCGGCGGCAGCAGCGACAGGCCGCGCGTCACGTCGATCACGAAATCGTGATCATCGGCCATGTGATCGAGGAAATCCGAGCGGACGGCGAGCAGCACACGCAGGGGTGATGACGCGTCGTCGGCCACGCCTTCCAGGCAGGCCACGAACGCGGCCCGCTCCTCGCGGCTGGCGCCAAGCGTGTACAGCTCCTCGAACTGATCGACGAAGAGCAGGACATGGTGCCTCGTCCCCTCGCGGCGACAGCGCGCGCGCAGCCGAGCGCCCAGGTGCCCCGGCTGCGCGCGCAGCGTGGCGACGATCCCATCGTGGTCCGCGAGCTCGGGCGGCCCGGCCCCCGTGCTGGCCACCTCGGACTCGGCCACCTGCACGAGCACATCGACGAGCGCCGACAGCGGCCGGCGCCCCGGCCGCACGATGAACGTCTCCCACCGCTCACTGGAGCGCTTCAACGCAGGGATCACCCCCGCGCGCACGAACGACGACTTGCCCGCCCCCGACGGCCCGACGACCGTGAGGAGCGGCTGGTAGCGCAGCCGCGTCGTCGTGGCGGCGATCTGGCGATCGCGGCCGAAGAAGCGCGGCGCGTCCGACTCCTGGAACGCGGACAGCCCGGCGAACGGGCTCTCGTCGTCGCCCAGCTCGAGCGCCTTTCGACCGGGCAGCAGCGCCTCCAGCTCCGCGAGCAGCTCCTTGGCCGAGCCGATGCGCTCGTGCTTGCGCTTCTTCAAGCACCGATCGACAAGGTCGCCGAGCGCGCCCACGTCCGGGCGCCGCGCGCTCACGCGCGGCATGGGGAGATCGAGCTTCACGATGTCCGCGAGCCGCGCGACCGAGAACGGGTCGAGCGGGTGCGTCCCCACGAGCAGCGTGTACAGCAGGATGCCCACGGCCCAGAGGTCGCTGCGAGGATCCACGTCCCCGCCCAGCAATTGCTCGGGCGACATGTACGCCGGCGTACCGATGAGCCCGCTCCGGTGGCCATCGCCGTTGCCTCGCGCGAGCGTCGCCTGCGTGCCCGTGAGCGTCGACATCACCCTGGCGTCGAGCTGCTTCGCGATCCCGAAGTCGAGCACCTTGATGCTCCCTGCGTCGTCGATGAGGATGTTCTCCGGCTTCAGATCGCGGTGCACGATCCCGAGCTCGTGCGCGCAGACCAGCGCGCGAACCACAGGGATCATCAGCTCCACCACCTGGCCGGGCGACATCGGGCCGGACGGCCCTATCGCGGCGAGCGGCCCTGGCGCGCTCGGGTGCTCGCGCTGGGTCAGCCATTCGCTCAGCGTGCGGCCCTTGATGTACTCGAGCACCAGGTACGGGTGTCCGCGGATCTCGTCCACCTCGTGGATCACCACGATGTTCTCGTGACGGCAGCGCGCCGTGGCCCGCGCCTCGTCCAGGAAGCGCTCGTTTCCTTGTCCGCTGAACTCGAGCAGCAGCTTGATCGCGACGAGGCGCCCGAGCTTCGTGTCGCGGGCCAGGTACACGATCCCCATGCCGCCCCGGCCCAGCTTGCGGATGATCTCGTAATGCTTGATCGTGCCGCCGACGTCCGGCAGCGCGGAGCCCGGACCGCGCCCCGTCGGCGCCGCTCCCCCCACCGTGGTTGAGCCGTGCGCGTCGTGCGCGTCGCGTACCGACGGCGCTGCGGCCTCGCGCGCTCGCTCCTCGGGCGTCGCGCCGGCCGACGCCTCCGTGGGTGCCAGGCCGGCGAGCGCGAGCGTGGTCTCGGCCGGTTCGCCACGCTCGCCGCGCATTCCGCTCGATCCCGGCCGGCCCGGCTGTCTCTGCTCCCGGGCCTCGGCGTCGCGGCGCGGGGTCTCCTCGAGCGTCGCCTGCGGCAGGGTCGCGCCGAGCGCATGCTGCTGCAGGTCGTCCTGCGAGGGCATCACCTCCCGCAGGGTGTGTCCCGGCATGAGCTCGAAGACGGTATAGAGCCGCCCCTCGCCGGCATGCCCCCAGTCGACGGGCCGGACGATCGGAGCGTGGTGGAGCCGCGTGCCAGAGCGCATCTCCCGCAGGAACCGCGAGATGGAGCGCCGCGCATGGTGCCCGCCGTCTCCATCGCGAGGCAGATGGAGGATCTGGAGGACGATCGGCCGACCGCCCCCGATGCGCCGGCCCCTGTAAACGACGGTTCGGCCGCTCGCTCGGCAGCAGGACAGGATCTCATAGCGACCCTGGAACACCGTCCCTGGCGCGAGGGTCTCGCGGCTCATCCTGGCCCCTCCGATCGCTGCCACGCCCGCGCGGCGGCTCCGGGTGAAACGTCCCCACCCCCTGTCGACACGCAACGCTCCCGAATGTCGAGCTCGTCGCGCCGCTCTGGCGAGAGAACCCGATGGCGTACCCGGACCGATGCTCAAGCAGCCAACCGTCGCTGCCTGTTGGAAGGTTCTATAGCATACCCCCCCACATCGTCCGGTGTCGGCGCCTCGGATGCGTCAGCCCCTCTCCTTCACACAAGGGCTCCCGTCGTTCTCCTCCTTTTCTTCCGCCATTTCAGGCCGCTCGGCATTGCGGCAATTCCCAGGCACCGAGCCGTGGCACACGCGAGGAGCCGGGCGGTGGCTCAGGCGACGAGCCCAGTCAGCGCTCGGGTGACGAGCCCAGTCATCGCTCAGACTGAGGCGAGGAGACGGGCTGTGGCTCAGGCGAGGAGACGGGCTGTGGCTCAGGCGAGGAGACGGGCTGTGGCTCAGGCGACGGGCCCAGGGAGGGCTCAGGCGACGAGCCCGAATCGTGGTTCAGGCGAAGAACCGAGTCGTGGCGCGGGCGACGAGCCCAGTGGACGGGGCGAGTCTCCCTCGCAGCGCGGCCGCCTGCTCGCAGCGCGGCCGCCTGCACGCAGCCGTGCTCGTGCCGTGCGGGACGTTCCGCCGGGGACCTCCGAGCGCGACCTTTTGCTGGATGCCGCAAACCATTGCGGAAGAGAGCAAGCGGTTGCGTAGCCGCGTCCGCGGCCTGGCGCCGCGCGGGCTCCCGTCACCCGCCACCGGTGTGGCCTGTGCGCCTGCGCGCGGGATCTGCGCTGGCAGCGTGAGCGCCGAGGGCGCCCGTCCGGCACCACGGCGGCCGAGGAGCGTCAGCCGAGCGGCGGCTCCGCGCCGGTGACTTCGCCCTCGGCGCCCTCGTCCTCGTCGAGTGACACGTCCTCCTCGATCACCTCTCCGGCGGCCGCCGTGCGCCTCACGGCCGTGAGGCCGAGCTGGATCTGCGCCTTCACCGGGAAGACCTGCCGCAGCGTCGTCGCCCAGTCGTTGAACCAGCCCCGCAGGCCCTCGAGCCCCTCCCGTTGCTCCCGCCAGGCCCTCGCCAGCTCGGCCGCCGGCACCCGGGGCGGCTGCGCCTGCGCCCCGGCGCCGGCCTCGAGCTTCGCCAGCAGATCGCGCACCTGCTGCACCTTCGCCTCGGTCAGCCCGCGCGCCGCGAGCATCCTGTGGACCTTCTTCGCGTCGCCATCGCTGTTCCTGGCGAGCCCCTCCAGGCGGCGGAGGTACGTCCCGACCGACATGGTCACCGTCGACCCGAGCGGCTGCGGCTCCAGGTGCTTGAAGAACGCGGCCTCGAAGCCGTCGCGCCGCTCGCGCGCCACCACGCGGCGGATGATCGCGCGCGTGCGCGGGAACCACGTGTTCTCGAAGACGTCGACCTCCCGGAGCAGCTGCATCCGCTCGGCGCCCTCGACGCCTCCGCCGCTCGCGGCCTCCACCGCGGCGTCCGCGAAGAGGTGCTCGAGCGGGCGCTGCTCGCCCGAGGCGAGCTTGAATAGCCGCCACCCCTCGCGGTGCTCGTTCGCCGCGTAGCCCTCGCGACGCGCCCGCGCGATGAAGGGCGCGGCCTGGACGTTGACGAGGAACCGGAGAGCGCGACCCAGGAGATCCTGCTCGGCCGCGGTGAGCGCCAGCGGCAGGGACGCCTCGGAGGGCCCGGACGGCGCGGGCCGCGCTCCCGGATTCCGGGAAGCGCTCGCGAACTTCGCTTTCGGCATGTCGTTTCTCCTCGCTGGCGCTCGTGGACAGGGCTGGAGCGCTCAGCGGCGTCGGCCGATTGCAAGCTGCGCGCCAGCGGCCTCGTGGTGGACTGTCGCCGCGCGTTCACTAGGTTACGCCCCGCTCGAACAGCCCACCACGAGGCCGCTCTCCACCCGCTCCCAGGCGAGGAACCTGATGCAATCGAAGTTTGGAACCGATCTGACGACGGGCAGCATCCCGAGGCATATCGTGACGTTCTCGCTTCCGATGCTGATCGGGGGCTTCCTTCAGACGACCTACAGCTTCATCAACGCCATCTGGGTCGGTCAGTACCTGGGCACGGCGGCCCTGGCGGCCGTCACCGTGAGCTTCCCGATCATCTTCACCATCTTCGGCGTCGGGATGGGGATGACCCTGGCAACGAACATCCTCGTCTCGTGCCGGCGGCCGTCCAGCAGTCGGTGGTGGCGCTGGGCATGGTCGTCGTGACGGGGATCGTGAACGGGTTCGGGGAGGTCGCGACCGCCGCGTTCGGCGCGGCCTCGCGCATCGACCAGATCGCCTTCCTGCCGGCGATCAACATGGGGATGGCGATATCGACGCTCGCCGGGCAGAACCTGGGGGCGGGGCACCACGGCCGCGTGCGCGAGATCTTCGCGTGGGGGTGCGTGTTCAGCGGCGGCATGACGCTCCTCATCTCGGCGGTGGCGGTCGCGTTCCCCGAGGCGCTCCTCAGGGTGTTCATCACCGATCCGGCCGTCATCGAGCTCGGCGTGTCGTACCTGCACACGGTCGGCGCGTGCTACGTGTTCTTCGGCCTCACCTTCGTCAGCAACGGCATCATCACCGGCGCCGGCGCGACCATGATCACGACCGCGACGACGCTGCTCAGCCTCTGGGTCGTCCGCGCCCCGCTCGCGTACTGGCTCTCGCGCGAGCTGCGCAACGTGAAGGGCGTCTGGTACGCCATCGCGGCGAGCTTCGTCGTGTCGATGATCGCCGGCACGGCCTACTACGCCTCGGGGCGATGGAAGCGGGCCCTCGTCCAGAAGGCGCCTCCGGGCGACGCGGCGAGGCAGGCCGACCCCGCGCAGGCGTTTGCGAGCGAGGTCGGAGAGGCGTGAGGGCGGCGAAGCGCGTGCGCGGACCGGCCGCCCTGCGCGGAGGCCTGGGGCTCGCAACTTGCTTCGCCGCCCCCCCCAGGGCACGCTGGACCCATGGGCCATCCCGCCGAGAAGCGCCGACGCGCGACGTACGCCGACATCGAGGCGGCGCCGCCGAACAAGGTGGCAGAGCTCCTCGGCGGCGAGCTTCACCTCTTCCCCCGGCCAGCGCCGCGGCACGCGCGCGCCGCGTCGAGCCTGGGCATCGAGCTCGGCGGTCCCTTCGATCACGGCAAGAACGGCCCGGGCGGCTGGTGGATCCTGGACGAGCCCGAGATCCACTTCCCCGATCCGGCCTCGCCAGGCGACGTGGATGTCGTCGTGCCGGATCTCGCCGGGTGGCGCCGGGAGCGCATGCCCGAGCTCCCCGACACGCCCTACTTCTCGCTCGCTCCGGACTGGATCTGCGAGGTCCTGAGCCCCTCGACCGAGCAGCACGATCGCAAGGAGAAGATGCCCGTCTACGCGCGCGAGGGCGTGCGGCACGTCTGGCTGATCGCGCCCCTCCAGCGGACCCTGGAGGTCTTCACGCTCGCCGCGGATCGCAGCTGGGCGCCGATCGCCACCCACCGCGACACCGCGAGCGTCCGCGCCACGCCCTTCCAGGCCATCGAGCTCGATCTCGCCGTTCTCTGGGCGACGTAGCGCCCACCTTCGGTCCACGGAGAGCGGAAGTCGGACGGCACGAGACAGAGATCCCGAGTCAGAGATCCCGAGTCAAAGAGCGCGACTCGGAGGGCTTGAGTCCGAGAGCTCGCCGTCCCCGCCCTCGCCGCCGTCCGGCCCCCGGAGCCGCGCCGAGAGCAGGCCGACGAGCTCCTGCGTCGAGAGCTTGCCGGCGGTGTCCTTGCCGCCGAGCACCTGCGCCACGAGCGAGCGCTTCTCCGCGTGCAGCGACAGCATCTTCTCCTCGATCGTCCCGAGCGCCACCAGGCGATAGATGGTGACCGGCCGCCGCTGGCCCAGGCGGTGCGCCCGGTCCGAGGCCTGATCCTCGACCGCGGGGTTCCACCAGGGGTCGAGGTGGATCACGTTGGTGGCCGCCGTGAGGTTGATGCCGAACCCCCCCGCCTTCAGCGAGATCAGAAAGAGCGGCGCCGACCCCTCCTGGAACTCGCGCACCCGCTCGGCCCGGGCCTTCCGGGGCGTCTCGCCGTCGAGGTAGACGTACGCGACGCCGCGCGCCTCGAGCGCCTCGCGCACCAGCGCGAGGTGCGACGTGAACTGGCTGAACACGAGCGCGCGCTGCCCCTCCGCGCACAGCTCCTCGACGAGCCCGAGGAAGCGCGCGAGCTTGGACGAGTCGAGCGTCGAGCGCGCGTCGTAGAGGCGCGGGTGCGACGCGAGCAGCCTGAGGCGCGTGAGCGCCGCCAGCACCTCGACGCGCCGCTCCTGCTCGCGCCGGACCGCCCGGGGCGTCTCGAGGTCGGACAGCGCCGCGAGGCGCGCGTCCTCGTACAGCTGCCACTCGGCGCCCGAGAGCACGACCGGCACGCGCACCTCGGTGCGCGCCGGCAGCTCGGCCTCCACCTGCGCCTTGGTCCGCCGGAGGAGGAACGGGGCGAGCACGCGCGCGAGCGCGGGCCCCGCGGCAGGGTCGATCTGGCGCTCGATCGGCATGGCGTAGCGGTCGCGGAACGCGTCCCAGCCGCCCAGGAGGCCGGGGAAGACGAGCGCGAAGAGGCTCCAGAGCTCGCCGAGGTGGTTCTCGATCGGCGTGCCCGAGAGCGCGAACGTGAAATCCGCCTGGAGCGCCCTCGCGGCGCGGAAGCGCTGGGTGGTCGCGTTCTTCAGGCTCTGCGCCTCGTCGAAGACGACGGTGGCGAAGCGCCGCGCCGCGAGGCGCGCGGCGTCGCGCACGAGCAGGCCGTAGCTGAGCACCAGCACGTCGCCCGGGCCGAGCCGCGCGAGCGCGCCGTCGCGATCGGCCTCGTCCGCGTAGAGCGTGAGGCGGAGGGAGGGCGCGAAGCGCCGCGCCTCGTCCTGCCAGTTGAAGGCCACCGAGGTGGGCGCGACGACGAGCGCCGGCCCGCGCTCGCCGCGCTCGATCAGGACGGCGAGCGCCTGCACCGTCTTGCCGAGGCCCATGTCGTCGGCGAGCACGCCCCCCGCGCCCCAGGCCGCGAGCCGCACGAGCCAGCGGTACCCGTCGAGCTGGTAAGGGCGGAGCTCACCCGCGAGCGCCGCGGGCGCGGCGGGGCAGAGCTCGCCGGCGGCCACGACCCGCTCGACGAGCCCCCGGAACGCGCCGTCCGCCTCGATCGCGGCGCCGGCCCGCTCGAGCTCCCACAGCACCGCGGCGGCCGAGGGGCCCACCGAGAGGCCGTGCGGGGAGTCGTGGATGTGATCGGCCAGGCGCTCGAGGTGGGCGCGCAGGGCCTCGCCCAGCTCCACGTAGGTGGTGGCCTCGACCTGCACGTAGCGCTCGTGGCGGCGCGCCGAATCGAGCAGCCGGGCCAGCTCCACGCGCTCTCCCGCGACGCTCAGGCCGCCGAGGGCGCCGAACCACTCGCGCCGCTTCTCGAGGACGACCTTGAGCGCGCGGGGGCCCCCGTCGCCCACGACGCGCAGGGGCTCGCTGACCCACTCGAGCTCCGGGGGCGGCTCGCGCCGCGCGCAGGCCGCGAGCAGATCGAGCGCGCCCTGCGCGCTGGCGAAGCGGTAGTGGAACGGGCGATCCTCGAACGGCTCGGCCCCGGCGAGCGGGAGCTCGGCGGCGAGCGCGGCGGCGAAGTCCTGTTCCCGGCGCAGGTCGCGCACCGCGTGCAGGGCCCGGTCGCCGCGCCGCACGTGGACGTCGCGCGCGCCCGCGCCCGGCACGAGCGGCGGGGCGTCCGCGAGCGGCCGCACGCGCAGCTCGACCTCCACGGCGCCGCGGGGCTGGGCCGTGAGCCGCAGCACCGGGCGCAGCTCCGGCGGGACCGACTCGCCCATCACGCTGCGCGGCATGGCCACGGGCACGCGCAGCGCCCACCGCGAGAGCGCGGCGAGCAGCGCGCCGTGGCTCTCGGGCGGGAAGACGTCGCCCTCGCGCGCGAGCACGTCGAGAAGCGCCCGGATCTCGGCCTTGACGTCGAGCAGCGTGAGCCGCCGCGCGCCCTTGTCCCAGTCCCAGAGGAACAGCACCTCCTCGGGCCGGGCCCGGCGCGCGCGATCGAGCAGCGCAGGGGGCAGCGCCGTACCCTCGACGCCGGCGCTCACCCGCACTGCGCCGTGGCGCTCCTCGGCCACGACGCCCACCGGCGCGCGCTCGATGCGCACGGCGACGTCGGGCGCCTCGTCGAGGAAGAGGCGCGGGTGGCCGATGAGCGCGTCGAGCAGCGCCCGCGAGGCGAAGGCGTTGCCTTCGGGCAGGAGGGACGCGACGCGGGCGTCCTCGGGGGAGAGCTTTCCGCCGTGCTCCAGCAGGAGGCGCTTCTTGCCGAGCCGCGCCCCGGCGCCGCGCTGCGCCTTCTTGCCCAGCCGGTGGATCCAGGGCGCGACCACGACGCCGGCCGCCTCGACGACGTCCAGCCGGAAGGAGAGCTCGACGCCGCCGCGCGCCCCCGGGCCCTCGTCGAGGGCCCTGTCGAGCGCCAGCAAGGCGCGCTCCCAGGCGGGGCGGCCGAGCTCGTCGAGCGCCTGGAAGAAGGCCTCGCTCGGGGGCTGGCGGAGCCAGAGCAGCGCGGCGTCGATGGCCGCGAGCACGTGCACGCAGCCGGCCGCGCCGCAGTCGCACTCGGCGCGGAGGGCCCCGGGCGCGAGGGTCAGCCGCGCCTCCGGCCTGACGAAGCCGGCGCCCGCGCGGTGCGCCTCGAAGGGCCGCGGGTCGTCGAGGCGAAAGCCGGGGAGCGCGGCGTCGAACCGCAGCGCGGCGGCCCGGAGCGCTCGCTCGGGGCGCGGGGCCGCCGCCTCCGGCACGCGCGCGCGCAGCTCGCAGAGCCGCTCGTGCGCCGACAGGGCCCGCGGCTCCTCGGGCGCCCGCAGCAGCGACGGCGCCGCGGCGCGCGCGAGCGCGGCGTCGTCGCGCTCGTCCTCCAGGAAGCGGGCCACGAGGGGCGGCAGGACGTCGCGGAGGCGCGAGGGCGCGAGCCACGCGAGCGCGCCCGCGAGCGACTCGACGCTCGCGAGGTCGATGAGGCGCCGCCGCGCGCCGAGGAGCTGGAGCTCGGGCCAGAGCGTGGGATCGACGCGCGGCGCCACCGCCTCGAGGCTCAGCCGGGCCAGGTGCGCGACGCCGTGCTGCGCGAGCCAGGCGAGGAGGGCCGCGCGGGTCTCGAAGGGCGCCGCAGGGGCTACGGGGGGAACGGCCTGGGTGTCGCCGGGCATGACGGGCGGCGTAACGTCGTCGGTGCGAGGGCCCGGTTCAAGGGGTTCCGGCGCGCTGGCCCCCGGGAGCGAGCGCGCTGTAGGGCACGGCGGGCGCGGCCGCGAGCAGCAGCGCCCCGCCCGCGGCCGTGTAGACCGAGTACGAGAGCACCGCCTCGACGCCGCGTCCGGAGAAGGTCATCGCCAGCGCGAACGCGAGCAGCAGCACCCCGCTCGCGAACGCGAGCGCCCGCGTGCGCACGCCCGCGAGCAGGCCGACGCCGAGCGCCGTCTCCAGCGCGGTCGCCGACCAGGCCAGCGCGGGGACCATCCAGGCCGGCGCCCACGGGTTGATCGCGCCGGTGTACGCCACGAAGCGGCCCCACTCGCCCCAGGCCACGTTGCCGGTGCCGGGTGGGCCCCACAGGCCGAAGCGGTCGGCGACCGCCGACAGGAACGCGGCGGCGAGGCCCAGCCGGAGCAGCAGCGCGCTCGCCCACGCGAAGCGGGGCGAGGCCCACGGCGGGGCGAGGGGCAGCCGGCGGGCGGCGAAAGCGGCGGCTGGATCAGCGGGGCGCGGCGCGGAATGCGAGATGGTCATGGCTCCTCTTTCGCCCCGGAAGCTGGATCCGGGGTGGTCCAGCGAGGAGGTCCATTTCTGGCATGATGGCTGGACCATGCGCCCGTGGACCTTCCCCGTCTCGCTCGACCCGGGCTCGGCGGAGCCGCTGTTCCGGCAGATCGCCCGGGGGATCGCCGCGGACATCGGCCGCGGGAGGCTCCGGCCCGGCGCGGTGCTGCCCGGATCGCGCACGCTGGCGCAGACGCTCGGGGTGCACCGCAACACCGTGCTGGCCGCGTACGACGAGCTCGAGGCCGAGGGCTGGCTCAGCTCCGCCGAGCGCAGCACGCGCGTCTCCGCGGCGCTGCCGCCGCGCCCGCGCGGCGTGACAGCGCCTCGTGGCGAGCTCGGCTACGACATCCCCGCCCGCCCGGCGTGGCGCACCTTCGCGCCGGATCCGGCGCGCCGGGGCGTGCTCCACTTCGGGGCGGGGCTGCCCGACCTTCGCCTGGCGCCCGCCGACGAGCTGGCCCGGGCCTACCGGGCGGCGGCGCGCGCGGGCGGCCGCGCCGCGCTCGGGTACAGCGATCCGCGGGGCGACGTGCACCTCCGGCGCGCGCTCGCGGCGCTGCTGCGGGAGACGCGCGGGCTCGCGTGCGACGAGGACCACCTCCTCGTCACGGCGGGCAGCCAGGGCGCGATCGATCTGGTCGCGCGCCGGCTCCTCGGGCCAGGCGACGCGGTCGCGGTCGAGGACCCCGGCTACCCGCCGGCCTGGGACGCGCTGGCGTCGACCGGCGCCGAGCTCCTGCCCATCGGCGTCGACGGCGATGGATTGCGCGTCGACGCGCTGGAAGCGCTCGCCGCGCGGCGGGCGGTGCGGCTCCTGTACCTGACGCCGCACCACCAGTTCCCGACCACGGTCACGCTGTCCACGGCGCGGCGGCTCCAGCTGCTCGACGTCGCGCGCGCGCGGCGGATCGCCGTCCTCGAGGACGATTACGACTTCGAGTTCCATTACGACGGCCGCCCGATCCTGCCGCTCGCGGCCACGGATATGGGCGCGGTGATCTACGTCGGCACGCTGTCGAAGATCCTCGCGCCCGGGCTGCGCCTCGGGTGGGTGGCCGGGCCGCGGCCCCTCGTCGAGGCGCTCGCGGCGCAGCGCATGCGCGCCGACCGACACGGCAGCCTGGCGCTCGAGCGGGCCGTGGCCGCGCTGATCGAGGACGGGCTCCTCTCGCGCCACGCGCGCAAGATGCGGCGCGTGTACGAGGCGCGGCGGAATGCGCTCGCCGAGGCGCTCCGGGCCGAGCTGGGCGGCGCCGCGCAGCTCACCGTCCCGGCCGGCGGGATGAGCCTCTGGGTCTCATTCCCCGAGGGCGCGGACACCGAGGTCGCGGCGCGCGCCGCCCCCCGGCACGGCGTGGGGTTCTACCCCGGCGCGCGCTTCAGCTTCCGCGGGGGCGAAGCGCGCGCCGCGCGGCTCGGGTTCGCGTCGCTCGACGAAGGCGAGCTGCGCGAGGCGACACGCCGGCTCTGCGCCGCGCTGCGCGCCCGGCCCGACATCCAGCGCGGCCGTACGACCTTGTAAGCGCGTATCCGCGATTAGCGATCTGCCGGAAGTGCGCTGTCCGGGATTCCCAGGATCGCATGTTCGCGATACGCTCTGGGCATGCCCCGGTCCCTGACCCCAGCGCGTCGCCCGAAAGGGACACCGACGTGGCTGGGACACAGAGGCGGCACGGAGGTGCTCGATCGTGTTCCATCCTTCCTCGTTCGATTCACAACCTGACTCCCAGAGGAGAGACAGCGCGCGCGGCGTAGTAGCGCTCGCTGATCGACCGGCGGACTCCCGCCCAGCCTCTTCGCGGCGCTCCGTACGGCTGCGAGGCCGCCTCATCGACGGGCGTTACCAGGTCGATCAGCTGCTCGGGCGCGGCGCGATGGGCGAGGTCTGGCGCGCGCACGACGGCGTCCGGCGCGCCGATGTCGCGCTGAAGTTCCTCACGGTGGCGCGGGGCGGGCGGAACGTCGACGCGATCGAGCGGTTCCGCCTGGAGGCGCGGGTCGCCGCGCAGCTCGGACAGAAGACCCGCGGCGTCGTCGCCGTGCTCGACGCCGGCGAGGACCTGGCGGCGGGCCCGTACATCGTGATGGAGCACGTGCGCGGCAGGTCGCTGCGTCAGCTGCTGGAGGAGCGAGGGACGATCCCTGCCGTCGAGCTGGCGTCGCTGCTCCGCCAGTTGGGAGAGGCGCTGTCGGCGGCGCACGGCCTCGGCGTCGTGCACCGGGACATCAAGCCCTCGAACATCCTTCTTGTCGAGGGGAGCGACGGCCATCTATGCGCCAAGATCACCGACTTCGGGATCGCCAAGTGGGTCGGCCAGGATCGGCCGGCCGATTTCCGCCGCCGCACCGCGGACGGCGTGGTGCTGGGCACGCCGGCCTACCTGAGCCCGGAGCACACGTGTGATGGCCTGGGCGGCCCGCAGCTCGACATGTGGTCGCTCGCGGTCGTCGCGCACGAGGCGCTGACCGGGCGGCAGCCGTTCCCGGGCCGCAACCTGGCCGCGGTGCTCGCGGCCATCCTGGTCAGCGGGCGCCCCCCGCTGGCCACGTTGTCCCCGGGAGCGCCGCCCGCCCTGGAGGCGTGGTTCGCGCGCGCGTTCGCCATCAGCCCGTCGGAGCGGTTCCCCAGCGTCCAGGCGATGATCTCTGCCTTCGAGGCCGCGGCGGGGGTGCCGGTGGGGGTGCCGGTGGCGCCGCCGGCAGCGCCGCGGAGGCGGCGCTGGCGCGTCGCGGCGGCCGGGGCGGCGCTGGCGCTCGGGATCGCGCTGCCCGCGGCGCTGCTCTGGGGGCGGGCCGGGAGCGACGGCGCGCGCCGCGTGGACGAGGTGGTCAGCGACGCGGCGCGCGCTGCCGCCCGCGTCGCCGACGCCGCGCAGGCGATGACGGCGCGCCTGCTGGAACGCCAGGGCACAACGCCCTGAGCGCGGATTTCGCGCCACGTTCGCCTCGTCAGGACGCGGGCGGGGCCGTCCAGGAACTCTGGCGCCCCGTCCAGGAACCGGGCGGGACCGTCCAGGAACCCAGGCGCGCGGTCTGCTGCATCCGGCCAGCGGGCACGTCTTCAAGGCGCCATCTGCGCTCGTCGTGCCACAGCGCTGCGTTGTCGCTCCATCGTGTCGCTCGAAGCTGCGGCGAGCGACCCGCGCGTCAGGGCGAGGCGCCCTCCTGACAGCGGCCCTCGGCACACTCGAGCGGGCCCGGCACGGCGCACTCGTACTGGCAGTACGTCCCCCAGCGTTCTTTGTCCTCGATGAGCGCGCGCGCCTCCTCTTCCACATACGCTTTCTTGGCGCTGTTCACGGGCACGAAACACCCGAGCGGGCAGCCGGGCGACGCATAGACGCACTCCGAGGGATCATTGCACGCGTTCGACTCGGCGACGATCACCTCGAACTCCTCCTGGATCTCCTCGTCGCTCCTGGCACAGCTCGCGCAACCGAGGCCGATGATGAAAAGCACCATTCCATTTGCGCGCATCGACATGCTTCACCTCCGGCAGAAGGCCGCGAGTCCCGCGCCTTCAGGGAGCGTTCGCCGCGGCGCCTCGTTCGCGTATACATCACCCCTCCCAGCACGGGCCTCGCCAGCACGAAAGCGGCACGGGATGGCCCGCGCCCCGAACGGCCCCTGTCGCCAGCGCCGCGACAATTACCCCCGCCCGGCCCATCGTCCTGCTCCTCGACGAGGACTCCAGTCACACCGCACACGCCTCGCAGAAGGTCGCCGCTGACCTGAGCATCCAGCTGCTCTAGCTCCCCAAGCGCTGTCCCGAGCTGAACCCGATGGACCACCCGTGGCGTTCGGTGAAGCGCGACGTCTGCGCAAATCGGCAGGACACGAACATCGATCTGACTACGGCGAGGGTCCGCGCCGCGCCAGACGCCAGCACCACGAACAACGCGAACCCGTCCGCGCGCCACAGTCCCCGGCGGAGCGCCCTGAGCCGCTCCTCCGACTCGTCGATCAGGTTGGCGATGGGCTCGGCAACCGACCCCGGTAGGTACGAACCCCCGCCCGCAGGTTCACCCGTGCTCACGGTACTTCCGGCACCGCTCCACGAGCGGGTGAACCGCGTGCCACGGGTCCGGACCGCCGTTCTGATATTCGAGGACGAACAGGTTGAGCAGCAGGTCGCGCTTCACCCCTACCTCGCACTGGTCCGGGAATCGATTCGTCTCTGCGATCTGGCGCAGGATCGGCACATACCCTTCAGGCAGCGCCCGCTCGAAATCGGCCTGCAAGATGGCGGCGGCCCGCTCGACCGAGGCCGCGGTCACCGGGGGGTCATCGTGCTCATTGCTAGCCGCCCGCACCATGTGGAGCGCGTGCCGGATGCAGCCGCCGCTGAGGCGCGCGATTCGCTCCGCCGCCCTGTCGCCTTCCTCGAACAGACGATCGAACCGCACTCGCTTCTTGAGCAGGTCTGCCAGCGCGGTCACGCCGCCCTGGTTGTCCCCACCGCCCTCCGCGGCGCGCCGGCGGACCTCGATCACCGGCACGACGACGATCTCGCCGCCGTAGAGCCCGCTCAGCCCCGCGCCGGCCGGCGCGTAGCAGAGATACAGCGGAACCGTGATGACGAGGTGCGCGTCGAGGCTCTTCAGGGCGCCCATCCGCTCCCGGTAGAGCCGCTCCACCCCCTCATGGTCTGCCTGGCTCAGCTTCTCCATGTTGTCGATGAGCACCACCAGCGGACCCGCGCCGTCGTCCGGCGCCTCCCTGGTCGCGGCGAAGGCCTTGTTCAGCCCCTCGATCAGCACGGCCGTCGTGGGCCGCAGGGCCGTGCGGATGTCCTTCCGACGCTCCGCGCTGGGCAGGCGGACCTCGCCGAGGATCCGGGTGAGCGCCTCCGAGATGTCGCCAGGAAGGTTGGTGTTCGTCTTGCTCAGCGCGTCCTTGATCTGGTCCTTCCACAGCGGCATGAGCACCTTCGCGGCCGCCGCCTTCCGCTGCTCATAAACGAGCTTCCACAGCGCGAGGAGGATGTCCTCGAGGTCGATGTCGGTCCGGTTCAGCATCACGTCAGCGTCGAGGAACAGGACCGTCGCGAGCGGCGCGCCGTGAGCGGCCGTCTCCAGCTGGACCTTCATCCGAACGAGCTCGGTGGTCTTCCCGCTCCCGAGGTGACCGCTGACGAAGTGGAGGGTGGGGATCCCACCGGATCGACGGATGTTGCGGACGATCCGGCCGAGGCGATCGCTGCCGCGGATGGCCGTCAGGTTGGCGAACAGGCTGGAGTCTTCCCGGGGGTCCAGCGGCGAGTAGGGGTCGCAGAGGCGGACGGCATCGTCCAGGTTCTGCGCGGGCGGCGGGGTCAGCACGCGGCTGGAGACCGCGTGGCCGCGGAGGGTGGCGATCGGGGCGTCGCTCATGGGCGGAGGAGCTGCGGGGCGGACGCTACCACAAGCCTGGCCGCGCGGCAGCGTCACCACCGCCCGCGTCCCCCCGCCGGGCCGGCGCGACGGCCACAGCTTCCCCTCATTCGCCGCGGCGAGCACCCGAGCCGCACGAATCGCCCTCCACGCATCGCTGCGTCGACACAAGCATCCACCGCGCTCCTCTCGCTTACCTCGGTAGTCCGCTCCTCGACGGGGGCGATCGATCCTCGAGAAGTCTTCGCCTTCTCAAGCAGCGAACCCTTGCGCAACGGTGCAATCCGTTGCGGTTCACGGCAGGGCGTTGCGCCCCTCCCTTCCTCTTCCTCTCCGTCCTGCGCGGCAGCGCCGAGCCACGGGCTCACCTCGCGCCGGCACACGTGTTGCCATGCCGCCACGCCGCAACGAAACCACGGCGTGCCGCCGCAGCGGCAGGCCGGATCCAATAAGACATCACAGGAGGTTTTCCCCGTGAGTGAATCACCGATGTTTTCGACCATCGTTCTCCCCCCGGATCTCGTCGCCGACGACGTCATCGCTGTCCGAGATCAGGTGAGCGCGCGGATCGCGGCGGTGCTCCGGCCCAAGAGCGGCAAGCGCAAGGAGGGCGACACGCCGCTGCCCAGGGGGGTCGAGCTCCTCGCGGCGCTGCCGCCGCACATCGACAGGCCGTGGAAGCGCTTCGACGCAGCCACGACAGAGCTTCAGGGTTTCCGCAGCATGCGGGCGAGCGCGCAGGCCGACCAGCGCCACTCGGCGGCGAGCGAGGCCGAGCGGAGCGCGGCGAACAGCGACAGCGACGACCGGTGGCGCGCGTTCGAGCAGTGGAACGCGGGAGCCGCCGGGCTCTCCGACGACGGGGAGGCGCCGGCGCCGTCCGAGGCGCGCTGGCTCTATGCGCAGCTCTTCCCGGCGCCCGATGGGCTTCGCTTCATCACGCGCCGGCCGCGGCTCCAGTGGACCGCCATGGTGCAGCGGATGAAGACGCTCGAGGAGGAGCGCGCGCAGGCGGTGATCGAGGGGTTCGGCGGGACCCGGCACCACCGGCAGCTCGTCGCCGCCCACGCGCGCTTCGGCGACGCGTACGGGTTCACGGCCGTGGCCACCGCCAAGGAGGGCGGGCCGACCGATGGCCGGCCGCAGTGGAGCGCCGCCCGGGATGCGCTGCGGAGCCTGATCCAGAAGATCGAGAGCCACGCCGACCCGGAGATCCCGGGGAGCGAGGCGCTCGCCGCGTTCCTGCTGGCGCCCTACGTCGAGATGGTCGACGACCTCGCGAGATCCCGCCGGAAAGCCCTAGCCAAGAAGCCCGAAGCCGTCTCGGCGCCCCCGTTCGAGGCGGGCGGTACGCCGTGAACCCATACGGGTGAGCTGGCTCGTCCACGCGGGAGATGAATGGCACCCGTCTCCTGGTGGACACGCCTCCAACAAAAGTCGGGTCGCCCTCATCTGCGGGGTGGACACGCCTCCAGCAATAGATGGCTGGCACTCGTCTCTCGGTGGACACGCCTCCAATAAACGACGGGTCGCACCTATCTCCGGGGCGGACTCGCCTCCTGCGGAAGATGGTGGCGACCAGTCTCCCTATGGACGGGGCCCCCAAAAAAGACGGGTCGCACCCATCTCCGGGGTGGACGCGCCTCCTGCAAAAGGTGGGCGCCATCCCTCTCCCAAGGCCGGCCACGAGATGGGCAACTGCGGGTCTGTATGCGCCACGGTCGCGGGGCGCCCATGAGCGCGGCGGCGCGGCACTCCGCTGCCAGCGGACGCAGCGGCGCCTGACCTACTTAAGGAGCGGCCGGAACACGTCGGGCAACACGCCCCGCTCCGCGGCGCGCCGGAGCGCGTCGCAGCACGCGGCGCACGCCGGCGCGCCGCGGAGCGGTAGCTCGGCGTGAGGCAGTCCGTGCGGAAGATGCCGGCAGCCGCGGCTTCGGTGTCCGGGTGGACGTGGAGCTGGACCGGCACGCAGAGCGTTGACCGGGCGGCAGCCGTTCCCGGGCCGTAACCTGGCCGCGGTGCTCGTGGCCATCCTGGTCAGCGGGCGCCCCCCGCTGGCCACGTTGTGCCCGGGAGCGCCGCCCGCCCTGGAGCCATGGTTCGCGCGCGCCTTCGCCATCCGCCCATCGGAACGGTTCCCGATTTTGCGCCGCTTCCGCCTCGTCAGGACGCGGGCGGGGCCGTCCAGGAACTCTGGCACGCCGTCCAGGAACTCTGACGCGCCATCCAGGAACCGGGCGGGGCCGTCCAGGAACTCTGGCGCGCCGTCCAGGAACTCTGGTGAACGGCCAGCTCCACGTCGCGATCCGCGAAGGCATCGCAGCACCCGCGCGGATCTCGCTAAGCGCCGACGTCACCGGTGCAGCGGTCACAGCACCCTCGCCAGCGCGGACGACGGTCGCCGGCTACTTCGCCCAGAGGACCGAGAGATCGAGCTCGATCGCCTCGAAGGGCTCGACGCGGACGCGAGCTGCGTCGCGGTGGACGACGGCGGGCCCCCAACCCCGACCCGAGGCGAGCGAGAAGACCTCCAACGTCCGCGCGATTGGGTCGACCAGCCACGCGTGCTGCACGCCCTCGCGCGCGTAGATCGGCATCTTCTCGTCGCGATCCACGTCCTCGGTCGAAGGGCTCAGCACCTCGCAGACCCAATCCGGGGCGAGCGGGAAGAAATCCGTCGTGGGCAGCTCGGGCATGCGTTCTCGACGCCAGCCAGCGATGTCCGGTACGACCGCGTCCACCTCGCCCGGCAGCGCTGGGTCCGGGAAGTGCAGTTCGGGCTCGTCCAGGATCCACCAGCCGCCAGGCCCCCCCTTCCCTGCATCGAACGGACCGCCGAGCTCGATGCCGAGGCGAGACGATGCGCGTGCATGAGGCGGCGCCGGCCTCGGGAACACGTGCAAGGTGCCCGCGATGAGCTCCGCCACCTTGGTCGGCGGGACGGCTTCGAGGTCGGCGTATGTCGCGCGGCGCTGCTTGGCGGCGGGCTGGCCCATGGCGGAAGCCTGCCCGGGGATGCGCGGCGCGGCAAGGCGGCGAGGAGCAGGGGTCCGGCGGCGCGCCGGCCGGGGCGCTCATCGACGCGGGGGCACGACGGCGACCGCCAGTGCCAACAGTCCACGAGCGTCCCTATCGCTGGTGAGAGCGAAGTTGGAGCAGGGTGAGCGAGAGGGCCTGCTCGAGTTTGAAGAAGCGTGCCCTGGACAATCATCGTAATTTGATCAGGCAGACATTCCAGCTCACCGACGAGGCGCACGCAGCGGTTCGGGAGTAGCCGGGTAGCGGCCCTGGCGCAGCGCGATGCTGGCTCTGCCTCCCTGCTCGGAGGTTACCTGATCTCGCGATATTCGAACCAATCGACGTCTGCGTGCAGGCGCGTGCCGGCCAGGTCTTGGCACACCATCCCGACGAAATTGCCTATGAATCCACGGGGCACCGCGTGCTCGTCCGACAAGATCGACGCGTCGTGCCCCACCCCATCGCGTGGTAGGCGCGTGGTAGGCGCGTGGTAGGCGCGTGGTAGGCGGCGCCCGGTCGACCGTGAGCGGCTGGGCGGCGCGGCGCTGGAAGAGCTCCAGGGCGTGTGCCGCGAGGCCACGGCTGATCTCCGCCGCCTCCGACGCGGTGACGGCCGGCGGACCGGGCTTGTTCTTCAGGCGCCGCTCCGCGAAGGGGTGCGCGCCGTCGGCGACCTGGCGGAACACCTTGGCGACCTTCCACGAGGCGATGGCGCAGAGATCGTCCACGTGGCTGTCCGCCCGCACCCAGGGCGAGCGCAGGTGCCCCGAGGCGTCGGCGATGGCGCGCAGGCGCAGCAGCGTGCGCTCGGCCTCGGCCGGCTCGTTCGAGGCGCGCAGGGCCTCGTAGCGCAGCGGCAAGAGGCCTGGGATCGCCACGCCGTACGCCAGCAGGATGTCGAGCATCGGCAGCGCCTCCGGGTAGGCAGCGCGCGAGACCAGGCGCGTGACCCAGCGCTCGATCACGCCCATGGCGCCCTCGCGCCAGAGCCCCACGCCCTGGCGACACACGGGCAGCACGTGCTGCACGAGCAGGCGATGAATGCCCAGCACCTTCGTCGGGTTCTCGCGCAGGGCCTCGCGCAGCCAGTAGAGCGCCTCCAGGCGCTCGATGGGGCTGGCGCTGCTCAGGAATTCGAGCGGTATCTTCACGAGCTCCACGGTGGAGAGCGCGCGCTTCCTCGCGAAGGTCTCGTCCTGCGCGGCCGGGATCGCGCCGCAGACGAACGAGTGCTCGCCGTGGATCGACTCGGCGAAGCAGGCGGAGCATCGACACGCGAGGGCCTCGAGCGCATCCCGCAGGGACGCCTCGAGCGTGCGCAGCGCCGACGCCACGGCGTCCGCCTCGACATGGCTCCCTCCCCGAAGCACCTCGGCGAGATCGGACAGGTCCTCGCGCCGAAGCGCCCCTGAGGCCTCCGGGAAAGCGGAAACATCGGTGATCGGGCCCCAACTGGACTTCTTGTCCTGCGTGGGGTAAGGCTGTGTAAAGGACGCTGGGAGTGTGGCCCGATGCTTGAGATGAAGAGGAACCCCCACACGCGACCGAACTTCTGCTGCTTTCTCGTCGTCGCCGCCACCCTCGCTGCGGGGGCGGGATGCACCGCTCCCGAGCGGCGTTTCTCAAACAGCGGCGCGGGTGGCGGAACGGGCGGCGGTCCGATCGATGCGCAGGGCGGCGGGGGTGCCGGCGCGTCCGGCGGCGGGGGCGAGGGCCGCGGGGGCGCGTCCGGCGGTGGGGGCGCGTCCGGCGGTGGGGGCGGTGGCGGCGGGGGTGATCCTGGATGCCAGATCCCGCCAGACAGCCCCACGCTCGCCGACGCCATCATGGTGGCTGCGGGCGGCAGCCATACGTGCGCGATCCGGCATGACGGCTCTCTCACCTGCTGGGGGGACAACTCGTTCGGCCAGCTGGGTGTTCCGCAGGCGATGGCGGTCTCCTCGAGCACGCCGGTGAGAGTGCATTTTCCCGCGTCGCTCGGCGCGGCGACGATCACGCAAGTCGCGCTGACCGAGCAGGCGACCTTCGCGATCGACAGCCAGCTCCGACTCTGGGCCTGGGGAAACAACGAGACCGGCATCCTCGCGAACGGCTCCAAGGACTCGATGGCCCACGACGCCCCGGCGATCGTCAATGACGGTACGGCCCCGTTGCTCGTGCGCAAGATCGCGCCGGAGTGGTACTCGGCGTGCGCGCTCACCTCGACCAGCAGCATCTACTGCTGGGGGTCCAACCTGTTCTCGAGCCTCGGGCCGGAGGCGACCGGCGAGGAGAGCCTCGTCCCGGTGAAAGCGTTCAACTTCACCGCGACGGCCGGTCCGAGGGCCATCCTCGCGCGGGGCATCGGCTCGATAGGCAGCTGCTTCTCGACCGGGGCGGCGGAAGACGGGCTGCGTTGCTGGGGCGCGATGGGCGGCGGGTATATCCTCACGAACACGCCCGCCGGCTCCGAGGGCGGCGCGAACTACAGCGCGCACACGCCGCTCATCGCGGCGGGAGCGACGCTGCCCTTCTCCGAGATCTCCTACGGCACGAACTTCGGCTGTGCGCGCGACGACGTGGGAGGCCTCTTCTGCTGGGGGACGAACAACAGCTCAGGTCAGCACGGCGCCGAGGCTCCCCCGGCCGGAACGGCGGCCGCGATCCCGGGTGTCTGGGGTCCGATGTCCACCGGCTACGTCTTCGTCTGCGCGATCGACGACCAGAGGCAGCTCCGCTGCCGTGGCAGCAACGAGCAAGGGCAGCTCGGTCGCAGCACGCCGACGAGGGCCGATAACACGCGAATGGAACCCGTCGTGCTCGGCGACGGCACCGCGCTCGCCAAGGTCGTCGCGGTGAGCGCCGGCTTCTTCCACACGTGCGCGATCGTCGAGGGGGCGTGCGGCCCCACGGGCCCTGGCCAGGTCCTGTGCTGGGGCAGAGGCACCCTGGGTCAGCTCGGCGACGGCGCCGGGGCGAGCTCCGCGATCCCCGTCGAGGTGAAGGCGCCCTGACGGACGAGCCAACGGCTTCCGACATGTGTCACCCAAGCTCCCGGTCAATCCAGGTGCTACCCAGGCTGCCGATCTGAACCGTTACCAGGCCACCGGTCCGTACCCTACCCAAGGAGCGGCCGGAACACGTCGGGCAGGACACCTCGATCCGCGGCGCGCCGGAGCGCGTCGCGGCACGCGGCGCACGCCGGCGCGTGCTCGCGGTAGCTCGGCGTGAGGCCGTCCGTGCGGAAGATGCCGGCAGCCGCGGCTTCCGTGTCCGGGTGCACGTGGAATTGGACCGGCACGCCGAGCGCATACAGGGGCGAGCCGTCGCTCCGCAGCACGTAAAGAGAGTAGGGCGTGTCATCGCCCGTGCGCCACCGATCGATGGAGAAGAGATACGGCGCCTCGCCCGCGGCGTCGGCGTGCCGGCGAAGAAAGCACACGTCGCCCGCATACGAGACGAGCTCGTCGAGGTCCGTCGCCACCGAGACGGGGATCGGGTGCTCGATCCATCGCTCGAGCGCGAGCCACACGGCCCCGAGGACCGCCGGGTCGGCCGCGGCGTGCTCGTCTACCACGAACGCGCGGTCCACGGCGCTCGCCTCCGAGGGACCGCGCACGCCGTAGAGCGAGGCCAGCGCCGAGAGCGCGATCTCGGCGTCGAGCGGCGCGCCGCCTCGCTCCTGGTCGCACGCCGCCGCGAAGGCCGCGGCGTCGATCTGGGACGCGAGGCCCGCGCGGCGCAGGCTCTCGAGCGCTTCCTCGGGGCGGAGGGGGGTCGTCATGTGCTCATGTCATCCAGCCATGTCCTCCGTCCAATGCCGCCGCGGGATCGCGGCGCATCTCCGAGGCACCCTCGTTGGATGATGCACGATCCCGCCATGGAAAGATACTCCCGCGCCGGCCCGGGTCCGCTCAGGGCTGCAGCGCTCTCCGGTGGATCTCCAGGAGGCGTCCCTCGGGAGCGCCTGAAGCTCGGCGAACGGCGCCGGCGTCCAGCCGAACGGTCTGAGGCTGAGTGCATCGATCGTCCACTTCGCCGCCCCAGGTTCTTCTGTGAATCGATGCCTCGAGGACCCGCTCAAGGGCAAGTCGAACCTGGCCTTTTTGTTCTGTAGAGGTGGCTGTCCTTCAGGCGTCCGGCGACCCTTGCTGGACTGATGTCCCGAACCTATCGAAGGCTATCGATGTCCTCGACAAATGGGCGATCTCGAAGCTCGCAGGTGGCGCCGCAGCCAGGTTCGGACGGAGGGCGCGCCGTGAATCGACGAATCGTCCACGTCATCATGCCCCTTGGCTGGGCCCGTGGTCAGCCCGCGAGGAGCGATTCAATGGATATCTAGCTCGGTGATGAGGTGATGCTATCCTTCTTGATGCGCTCGATCCGCCCGCTTCTCCTGCGCGTTTTGCTCCTGCTCGGCGGGATTCTCCTCGCCTTGCTTCTGCTCGGCGGCTATCCACGGAGCGCGACCACCGGTGCCAGCGAGGATGTCGCGCCCACGCGCGGGCTCGACGAGATCCGCTATCTGGCGCTCGGCGACTCCTTCACGGCAGGGACCGGGAACCCGCCGTCCGACGCGTTCCCCTCGCGACTCGCTGACCTCTGGCGCGCGCAGGGCCGCCAGGTGACCCTCAAGAACGTGGCGGTCAACGGCTACACCACCGAGGACGTGCAAGAGCGGGAGATCCCGGAGGTGGCGCCATTCCGCCCCACGTTGGTGACGCTCGCGGTGGGCGCCAACGACTACGTGCGTCGCTGGAGCGCGGACGTCTACCGTTCGCGCGTGCGGGTGCTCCTCCGAGCGATCATCGACGCCGGCGTCGCGCCGGATCGGATCGTGGCGCTCCCGCAGCCCGATTGGTCGCTCTCTCCGGCCGCCGCTTCGTTCGGAGATCCGCGGCAGATCGGCGCGGACATCGTCGCCTTCAACACCATTCTGCGCGACGAGGCAGGAGCCGCCGGCGCGCGCTACGTGGACCTGTACCCGCTCATGCACAAGCAGGCGGAGGCGAAGATGCTCGCCAGCGACGGCCTGCACCCCTCGGCGCGCGCGCACGCCGAGTGGGCGGCGGCGCTCCACGAACAAGTAGATCCCTGAGGTTTCGGGCCGCTACTTCTCCTCGTTCTTCTCGTGGTTCACCATGTCGAGGAGCTGCCCCGCGACGGTCTCGTCCACCCGGAGCGGCATGACCCCGAAGCTCGCTGCCACCGCGTCCTGCTCGAACAAGAAGCGCCGCAGCACCTCGCTCGAATACTCCTCGAGCGGCAGCGCGTACGCCCCGTACGGCGTGCCGTCGAGCGCCAGCGCGTGGTGCGCCCGTGCGTTGACGCCACGGAAGCTGTGGCACTTGACGCACCCTTGTTCGCCGATCAGCGCCTCGCGCAGCCCGCCGGAGAGCGAGCGGAGCGGCGCGAGCGGATCGCTCTCTACCCAGTGAAAGCTCGCCGCACCGAGCCCAAATGCGGCGTAGGTCTTGTTCCCCAGGTCCGCGGGCAGCGGCGTCCGGAAGTGCAGGAACGCGCCGAGCGGCCGGATCATCATTGGCATTGGCTCCTCGCCCTCGATCCACGAGTAGGCGCGCTTCAGCCGGTAGAAATCGACGAAGCGGTAGAGATTGTCATCGTCGTCGAGTCCGACCACGATGACCGCCTGCGCCTTCTTCAGCACCTCGCGCGGGAAGTACTGTTGCTCGCCCCGAAGGTTCGAGACCACCAGCCAGTCCCCCTCGCCCACCTCGGACTTCGGCCGCTCGGCCAGGTAGGCGAGCAGATCGATGGCCTGATAGGTCTTGCCGGGCAAGGGGTAGCGCTCGAGCCCCCCCTTGCCGAAAAGGGCGCTTATCGTCTCCTGCAGCGCGACGTCAACCGGGTAGGTGGTGATGGCCCGGGGATCCTTGCGGAGCTCCGACAGGTCGAGCGGCGGCTGTGCACCCCAGCGGCGGAGCACGCCGAAGGGGTTGTCGATGGGGAGGTCCTTCGGGCCCGAGGCGACGAAGGGGAACACCAGATCGCCGACCATGTCTCCCCTTCCGCCCCAGTGCAGGATGCTGTGCGCGTCGCGCCTGGGGACGACGAAGTAGTCGATGTCGCGCGCGCCCGCATTCTGGAGCGCGCGCGCGAAGGGGCGAGCGAGACGCGCCCAGCCAATGTCGTCCTCCGCGCCGAACAGCATCAAGAACGGTGGCGCATCGGACCGCGCGTACGTGATGGGCGACGACTCCCTGCGATCTTCGACCGAGTCCGCGAAGAACGCCGCGTCGGGGTGCCCCTCGAGCGCCGCCTCGCCCAGGTCGTAGGTGCCGCGCAACAGGATGACGCCATCGACGCGCTTGGGATCCATGCCGGCCCCCTCGAGGAGCCGCCGATCGAGCGCAAGGAGGGACGCCATCCACGCGCCGACGCCGCGACCGACGAGGACCACGCGCGTCGGGTTGCGCGCGCTGGTGACCTCTTGCAAGACCCGGGCGACGTCCGCCGCGCACGCGCGCAGCGTGTAGCCGGTGTGGATGTTGAACGAGACGGCGGCGGCGGCGACCCCGTTTCGCTGCAGGGAGTCGCCGACATTCGCAGCGAAGGCGAGTCGCTCGTCGGGCTGCGAGGGCTCGTTCCCCTGCAAGAGGACGACCAGCGGGCCGCGCTTGCTCGCGCGCGGCGGCGCGTAGAGATCGACGCTGACGTTCAGCCCATCAGGCCCCTTCCGCTGCATCCAGGCATACGTCACCGTGGCGACGGAGCGGGCTCCAGCTCCTGCGCGCCGCTTGAGGAGATGTGTGCCGAGGACGATGAGCACGGCGAGGAGGCCGACGCCCACCCATTGCCACGTTCGACCCAGCCATTGTCGCGTTCGACCCAGCCATTGTCGCGTTCGAATACCCAACATGCATCCGCTCTTGTGCCCGACGTCGAGCGCGTCAAGCCAGAGCGCCGTCGGTCGCCTCCCAGCGACACAGAGATGACCAGCGCAAAAGAACGCGATTTCGAGAGGGGACAGCTGTACAAGCTGGGCATCGACCGCGTGATCCCAACGCCCTTCGACATCTCGAGACCGGCAACAGGACGGTCTACGTCAAGGGCGTCTGGCTCCGCCTGCGGATCGACCTGTTCGTCGCGGGCGAGCTCCACATCTTCGGGCTTGAAGCCCTCGCGGCCCGCCGGCCATCGGCGCGCGCGTAGTTACCCGCTCTGGTCAAGACCCAGACGCACCATCGAGCACCTCGATGGCGCGCGGCTCGGCAATCCTCGTGAATACGGTCGACCGCAAGCGCGGTATCGTGGATTACTCTGACACGTCGATCAAGGTGTCGATCGTGAATGTCGCCGGCTGCGCCGCCTTCGACGGAACCCCGGGGCCCTCGTGGAGTACCTTGATGATGAAGGCTGCGATGGTCGCCCCACGCCGTCGTCAGCGTGTGCTCCCTCCGTCTCGTGGAGCGCCGCGGGCGGAAAGGCGCGCAGCTGCCATGTGCAGCAAGCTCTCTTTTCCCTTTTTCAGAACGAAGGCGCGCTGCCCGTCCGCTCGGCAAGCTTTGGCGCCGGGGCGGCTCGCCGCGGCAGCGCTGGCCCCCTCAGGGCTGCAGCGCTCTGCAGTGGATCTCCAGGACCCGGATCTTCCCCTCGACCGTGTCGTAGCGGAGATCCAGCCCCGTCAGCACCTGCTGGGCCGGGCAGCTCAGGGTCACGTTGTTCCCGGAGTACCCGATCGCATAGCTCGTGCGGGAAGACGAGGCGAGGTCGAGGGCCGTATTGGCCGCGTTCCTGGGAGCGTAGTTGATGCGCACGTCCTTCACATAGGTGTTGGCGAGGTCCACCTTGAGCTGCAGACCCGTGGGGTAGTTGGCGACCGGGATGGCGGTGCCGAGCGCGCCGGCGCGGAAGCCGCCCGGCCACGAGAAGATGGTCTCCGCGTCGATCGCGCCGGTCCGCGGGAGATTGGGCAGCAGGAGGTCGAACTCCCGGCACACGCCGGACATCCTGGCGATGAACTCGTCAGGCTCGACGAGGGGCTCCTGGAACGCGCTGAGGTCGGTCAACATGAACCCAGCGCCATCATCGATGTGGCAGTGAATGTACTGCCAGGCCGAGAGGTTGGCGTTCAGGCCCGAGTCCCAGCGCTCGCTGACCGCGGCGTTGCTGACGGTCCAGGTCTCCGAGAGGGACGGGGCGTCCTCCATGAGCTCAGGGTCGGCCGCCTCGACGGCGCAGCCGGCGGCGAACAGGGCGACGAGAGGGAACGCAGAGCGAACGATGCGCATGACGAGTTCTCCTGAGCTCTCTTGAGCTCTCTTGTGGTCGAAGCGGAGGCGGCCAGCCGCGCAGCGGCCTGGAGCGGCGCGGCCGCAGCGGCGCCTCGCACCGGAGCCCCATCGCAAGCGCCTTGCCAGCGCGCGGCGCCGGCGGCCTCGCGATGCCCGCCGAGGGCCATGCTCACCGATCACCTGGGAGCGACGCGCAGCCGACGCGCCCCTCGCCACGCTCACGGCAGGACAGCTCCGCGCCTCGCAGGCGCCCCGCCTGCCACATGCCGGCTGTCCCCTGTCACACCGCCCCTGTGACACCCTGTGGCAGCGGCCGTGTCAGCGCGCCGCCCGCGTCAGGCCGCGGCGCTCACGACACCACCCGGCGCAGCGCGCCGCCCTCGCCCCGGAGCGGCGCGCGGTCCCCCTCCCCGGCGTCCCCCTCCCCGGCCTCCCCGGTGAGCCCCTCGGCGAACGCGTCGGTCACGAACACGCCCGCCCCTGTCGCGGCGGGCGCCCAGCCGCGCAGCGCCTCGGGCTCGGCCGCGTGCAGCGCGAGGCGCGGGAGGACCTCGGGGCTCGCGCCGGCCCGCGCGCCGAGCTCCGCCCAGAGCTCGAGGGCCCAGCCGAGCGCCCGCTCCGGCGCGCGATCGTACGGCGCGGGCAGCGCCGCCAGCAGCGCGTCGGCGCTCTCGACAACGAGCGTCGCCCCGAGCCCGACGAGCGCCGCGCGCGCCGCCTGGACCAGGCGCTCCACGTCGGCGAGCGCCTCGTCGCCGGCCTCGTCCGGCGCCGAGAGCCGGGCCTCGACGAGCAGCGCGGCGCACGGCCCCCGCGGCGCGCAGTGCCCCTGCGCGCAGGCGCCCGCGAGGCGAGCGTCGACCGGCGAGCGCGCCGCGGGCGCCACGGTCTGGCGGCCCGTCTGGCGGCCCGGCGCGCCGACCGCCCGGCGCAGGGCGGCGAGCAGCTCGGGCACGCCCGCGTACCGGTCCGCCGGCTCCTTGGCGAGGCAGCGGCGCACCACCGCGCCGAACGCCGCCGACACGGGCGCGCGGTCGCTCGGGCAGGGCGGCGGCGCGCGCAGGTGCATCTCCTCGGTCTCGACCGCATCGGCGCCCTGGAACGGCAGCTCGCCCGTCACGAGCTGGTAGGCGAGCAGGCCCACCGCGTAGATGTCCGTGCGCGCGTCCACCGCGCCGCCGAGGATCTGCTCCGGGGCCATCGTGAGCGGCGTGCCGAGGATCAGGCTGCTGCTCTTGGCGCCGCGCGCGCGATCGACGTCGCGCGGGCGGAGGAGCTTGGCGATGCCGAAGTCGACCAGCTTCACGCCCGGCGCGCCGAGCCCGCCCCCGCCAGGGCAGACCATGACGTTCTGGGCCTTCACGTCGCGGTGCACGACGCCGATCGCGTGCGCGGCGGCGAGCGCGCCGCCGACCTCCTCGAGCAGGGCGACCGCCTCGGGCGGCGAGAAGGCGCCCCGCGCGCTCAGCTCCGCCGCGAGGCTCCGGCCCTCGACCCACTCCATCGCGATGTACGGCCGCCCGTCGTCCAGGGCGCCCACGCCGCGGACCTCGACGATCGCCGGGTGCTTGAGCCGCGCGAGCACCTCCGCCTCCCGCTGGAAGCGCCGGAGGATCGCCGGCAGGAGCGACAGGCCGCGGCGGAGGACCTTCAGGGCGACCGGCGCGCCGCCCCCGACCGGGACGGCGCGGTGCACGACGCCGAAGCCGCCTCCGAGCCGCACGCCGTCGAGCACGTAACCCCCGACCACCGCGCCGGCGGGGAGCGCGTCGCCGGCGGCGCTCGCCTCGAGCTCCAGCGGTCGGCCCGAGATGACGGCTGTCTCGTCCTGGTTGGGCTCGGCAGGCGTCCGCATGGCACCTACCCCAGTATACTCGCGCCCCATGCGCTGCTCCGAGTGCCATCGCCGCCTCCCAGCGCGGGCCGGCGCCGCGTGCCCGGCGCACCCTCTGGCCTCATCGCCGGTGACGAGCGCCGACGAGCGCGAGCACGAGGCGCTCGAGCAGGATCCGCCGCCGCTGGTGCCCGGGCTCCTCGTCGAAGGGTTCCGTGTCGAGCGGCTGCTCGGGCAAGGTGGGTTCGCGCGCGTCTACGCGGCGACGCGCGAGGGCGACGGCCGCACCGTCGCGCTCAAGGTGGCGCGCCGGCAAGACGACGGCCGGATCGAGCGGGAGGCCGCGGCGCTCGCCCGCCTCGCGCCGCCGCTGGTCCCCGCGCTGCTCGGCCGCGGGCGCTCGGGGGAGCTCGGCCCGTTCCTCGTGCTGGAGCGGCTCGAGGGCAGCTCGCTCGCGCGCTGCCTCGCGGACCTGCCGGGCACCGGCGCGATGCCGATCGAGCAGGCGTCGGCGATCGCGCGCGCGCTCTCGATCGCGCTGGACGCGGCGCACGACGCCGGGCTTGTGCACCGCGATCTCAAGCCCGAGAACGTGTGGCTGCGGCCGGGCGGGGAGGTCGCGCTGATCGACTTCGGATTGGCCGCGCAGGCGCGCGCCGGCGGCGATGCGCGCGCGGCGCTCGGCCCCGACCTGACGCAGACCGGGGCGATCCTTGGGACGGCGGCGTACATGGCGCCGGAGCAGTGCCTCGGCGCGCGCGCCGTCGACGCGCGCGCCGACATCTACGCGCTCGGCGCGATGATCTTCGAGCTGCTCACCGGCCGGCCGCCGTTCGTCGGCGAGGCGGCCGAGGTGCGGCAGGCCCACGTGTCACGCCGCCCCGACCCGCCGTCGTCGCTCGCGCAGCTGCCGGAGGGCGCCGACGAGGCGGTCCTCCGCTGCCTCGCGAAGGAACCCGAGGCCCGCCCGGCCCGCGCAAGCGACGTGGCGCGCGCGCTCGCGGCGTCGCTGGAAGCGCGCGTCGCCCCGTCCCGAGGGCGCGCGGCTTCCTCCGGCGCGCCCGCTCCCACCACCGACCCGCGCCGGGCGGTGGCGCTGCTCGCCCTGCGCACGCGGGAGCGCGCGGACGCGCTCGTCGACATCGCCCGCGCCGAAGGCGGCATCCTGGCGCGCTTTCGCGGGGAGCGCATGGTGCTCGCCTTCCCCGCCGCCGACGCACCAGGCGACGGCGTGCGCGCGGCGGAGCGGGTGGCCCAGCGCCTCGCCGCGGCCGGCGCAGCGGAGCCACCCCTCGTCGTCCACCTGGCTCCGCTCCGGGTGCGCGAGGGCACGCACGGCGTCACGCTCGCAGGCGCTGCGCTCGAGGACGCGGAGACCTGGGGGGCCGGCCCGGGCGACGCGGACGCCATGCCGCAGGCGATCCTCACGGCCGAAGCGCGGCGCGCGCTCGCGGACGGCCTGCGCGATACCCCGCCCTCACCGCGCCACGCGCCCCCCGACGAGCCCGGCGAGACCGCCCTGCGCGGCCGCGACGCGGCGCTCTGCGCGGCCCTCGCCGCGGCGCAGGAGGCGCTCGCCGGCGGCGGGCCGGCGCTCGTCACCGCGCTCGGCGCGGAAGGGCACGGAAAGAGCCGGTTCCTCGGGGCGCTCGCGGCGGCGCTCCACGCCGGCGGCGCGGCCGTGCACGCCGCGGCGGCGCTCCGGCCAGAGGCGGCCGAGCACGGCGCGACGCTCGTCGCGCTCCTGCGCGCGGCCCTGGATCTGCCGGCCAGCGGCGAGCGCGACGCGAGCGCCCGGGAGGCGCTCGTCCAGCGGCTCGGCGCGGCGGAGGCCGCGCGCGCCTGGCCGGCCGTCGGGCTCGCCCTTGGGCGGCTCGCCCCGGGAGACCCGGCCGCCGCGCCGCTGCTCGGGGCGCCGGGCGCGCGCCGCCACGCCGAGGCCCGCGCGCTCGCGGCCGCCCTCGCGGCCGCCGCGCCGCTCGCGCTGCTGCTCGACGACGCCGACCTCGCCGACGCGTCCGCGCTCGACGCGATCGAGCTCGCCACGGCCGAGGGCAGCGCGGCGCGCCTCGCGATCGTGCTCGCCGCGCGGCCGTCGATCGCGTCGCTCCGTCCGGCGCTCGGGGAGCGCGCCGCCCGCCGCGTGGCGCTCGACCTCGGCCCGCTCGACGCCGACGCCGCGGGCGCGCTGCTCCAGGACCGCCTCCGCCCCGTCGAGTTCGTCCCCCGCGCCGTGCTCGATCGCCTCCACGCGCTGGCGCGCGGCGTCCCGCGCGACCTCGTCGAGGTGGCGTGCGCCCTGCGCGTCGGCGGCGCGATCCAGCGCGCCCGGGGCGGCGAGGGCTGGACGCTCGCGCCGCACGAGCTGCTCTCCCTGTCGGCCGCGCCGCTCGGCGAGCGCCTCGCCGAGCGCGCGCTCGCGGCCCTGCCGCCGCCGCTCGTGGACCTGCTCGAGCGCGCGGCGATCCTCGGCGACGACCTCTCCCCGGCCGAGCTCGAGGCCGCCCTGCGGGCGCTGGATCGCGCCACCGACGCGCCGCCGCCGGCCGGCGCGCTGGACCCGGGCGTCGGCCTCGCGCGCCTCGCCAGGGCCGGCGTGCTCGTCGCGCGCTCGGCGTCGCCGCCGCGCTACGCCTTCCGGCACCCGCTCCTGCGCGAGGCCGTCGAGGCGCGCATCCCGCCCGCCCGCCGCCGCGCGCTGCACGCCGCCGTCCTCCAGGGCCTCCTTGGCGCGCCGCGCGCCGCGGGGGCGCGCGCCCGGATCGCCCGCCACGCGGCCGCCGCGGGAGACCTGGCCGCGGCGGCGGCGGCGCACGCCGAGCTCGCGGACGAGGCGCTCGCCCGGCACGACGTCGTCGAGGCCGAGCAGCGCTTCACCGCGGCCCTGCGCCTCGCCGGCCTCCTCGAGCGCGACGACCCCGGGGCCCGCGCCCGCGCGCTCGCGGGCCGAGGCCGCGCGCGCTACCGCCTGCAGCGCTTCGAGGAGTCGCTCGCCGATCTGCGCGCCGCCCGCGCGCTGGCCGAGGCCGCGGGCGACCGGGCCCGCGCGGCCGAGCTCCTCCTCGAGGAGGCGACCGCGCTCGACTGGCTCGAGGACTTCCCCGCCTCCGCGGCGATCGCGGCGCGCGCCGCCGAGCTCTGCGCCGGCCTCGGCGACGCCCGCCTCGACGCGCGCTGCCTGCTCGCGGGCGGCCGCTCGGACTGCCGCGACCAGCGGGTCGACGAGGGGATCCCCAAGCTGGAGCGGGCCGCCCGCGGCGCGCTCGCCGTCGGCGACCACGAGGCGCACGTCATCGCCCGGCTGGTGCTCGTCGCGTCGCTCTCGATGGCCCGCCGGCTCGACGAGGCCGAGCGCCACGCCGAGGCCGTCGTCGAGGCCTGCCTGCGCGCCGGCGACGTCTTTCACCTGTGCACCGCGTACATCAACCGCGTCTTCATGTGGGTGAAGCGGCGGGAGGAAGGGCGCGCGGTCGCGGACCAGCGGGAGGCCGTCCGCCTCGCCCGCGAGCTCGGCCACGCCCAGCTCGAGCGCTGGGCCACGCTGAACCTGGCGGAGCTGCGGTACTGGCTGGGCGCGCCGGACGAGGCCCTCCCGCTCGCGCGCCGCAGCCTCGACCTCCAGCGGCGTTATTTCAACCAGCGCCCTTCGCCGGACGACGTCCTCCTCCTCGCCCGCATCCACGTCGCCCGGGGCGAGCACGACGAGGCGGCCCGCCACCTGGCCGAAGCCCGCGCGAGCCTCCCCGAACCCGACCTCACCCCTTGCGCCCGGACGCTGGCACGCCTGGTGCAGCAGGCTCTGGACGACCGGGCGGCCGGTCGGTTCGACGCTGCGGCATGGCGCGCGCTCGTGGACGAGGCGCGGCAGACCGCGATCCTTCACGAGCACGCCGAGGCGCTTCACAGCGCGGCCCTCTCGGCCCTCCGGGCGGGCGCCGCCGGCGAGGCGCTGGCGCTCGTGCGGGACGCAAGGGCGATCTCGGCGGGCTTCTGGGAGCAGCGGTTCGACGAGATCGAGCGCGCGCTCCTCTCGCCGGGATAGAGCGGCGAAGCGTGAACCGACGATCCGGCTCGCCAGCACGAGAAAGGAACCTGACCGCGTGATGATCTACCGGATCCCTGGGCTGCTTGTGTTCTGTCTCGGGCTCGCCAGCGCCGGCGCGGGCTGCGCCGGCGTCGGCGACGACGCCTCGCCGCTCGACGGGCCGCCGCGCGCGGCGCCCGCGGGGAGCGGCTCATCGAGCGGGTCGGCCATCGGGCCGGCCAGCGGCGGGCCGGCCAGCGGCGGGTCGGCCAACGAGCTGGTGGCGGCCATCGCGGACGCGGTGCAGGGCGTCTGGGGCAACGGCCTCTCCGCCGAGGCGCTCACCCGCAACGCGCTGATCGCGAACCCGCGTGCCAATCCCGTCATGGTGTCCGTCCCGCTCGCGACCGAGAGCTACGCCGACACAGGCCCCTACCCCGCGCTCCGCCGCCAGCTCCGCCACGAGCCCACGCGCGAGGTGATGGACTATCTCGTCTCCTGCGCCCTCGAGAGGGGCCAGAGCGTGTCGTATACCGACACGTCGACAGGCAAGGAATTCACATTCGACGGCGAGATCGGGATCTGCCCTGCCTGGGCCGTGGGCCCGGTGGGAGCGAAGTGCCAGCAGCTCGTCTCGGCGTGCATGCTCTCGCTCGTGAACGCCCTGGGCCGCTCGATCACCGTCTCGCTGCGAGGCCAGGCGTTCCCGGAGCACCGGCCGGGGCTCCTCACGCCGGCGCCCTCCGTCCGCGTGGTGACGAAGACGGAGGACGGTGACACCATTCCGAGCTTCAGGCGGTGCGCGATCGATTCCGAGGGCGCGTCGCGCAACTGTGGATGGACGGCCCAGAACGTCGGCTCCTGCACCCCGGGCTCGACCGTGTTCATCGCGACCGGCGAAGCGCCCCTGACCGACTGCGCCGACGACCCGGCGAGCGCCGCCGGGCTGCCCGGCAGCGATACGGTGCTTCGCGTCTGCAGCGGTATCCGCGGCTGCGACGCCGGCTCACCCGATCTCATCGATCCGCGCGAGGTGCGCTGCGGCGGGCGCACCGAGCCTGCGCTCCGCTTCGTCTGCCCTCAAAGCGCCTACTTCAGCCTCATGAGCGGCCCGCGGACGAGCGGCCGCGCCGGCCTCTCCGCGCCGGCCGGAGTCGCCGCGATGCTCCAGAAGCACCGCCGCTTCAGCGTCGCGAGCCGCCCGCGGCCGAGCCCCCCGCCGCCGCCCGGCGCCGTCTCCATCGCCGAGGCGACGTTCCGCGACGCGGTGTATCCAGCGGCGGAGGCCGACGTCTTCGCCTGGCGCGAGGGCGCGTTCTACGGGAACCTGTGGGGCAATCAGCCCCTCCACCCCCGGCTCCAGGCGGGAATGAACGAAGTGAAAGAGAACGGCGAATTCGAGCGTGCTCCGGCCCCCAGAGAGGAGGAGTCCGGGCAGGCCATCTATCGGAACGCCTTCGCCTGCACGGGTGAATACTGGAGCGATCACGCCGCGTACGTGGGGGAACGCCTCTGCGCCGGCGCCGAGGGCGAGGTGGACTGCGTCGCGACCCCGGTCGGCGCCTGCGGTGAATCGCACCTCGTGGCGGACTGTCCGCAGCTCGACCAGTGCTCCGTCGACGACGGGGAGCTCGTGGAGGGCGACAGGGACTTCCAGCAGTGCGCGGGCGGCGGGGGCACCTGGCGCCATCCGATCACGGTGTTTCTCAACCACCCGTCGGATGTCGTCCGGGACTTCCCGTTCTCCCCGTTCGCGCCGGTGTTGCCCGGCGGCGCGCTGTCCATCAACCCGCCGCTCTGTCCCTGAGCGGCGGCCGCCGCTTCAGCGCGCGGCCGCGCGGCCGACCCACCGCGCGCTCACCCGTCCCTGTAGTCGCCTGGCTCGATGCCATAACGCGCGATCCACCGGTGGATCTGCGTTCTCCCCTTCCCCATCGCCCGCGCCACGGCGCTGACGTTCCCGCGGTGCTCGCGGAAGAGGCGGATGAGCGCCTCGCGCCGCTGCTGGTCCTCCTCGGCGGGCCGCTGGCGCTCGGCGGGCTGGGCGTCGGGCTTCGAGGCCTCGGGCGGGTGGCTGCTCCGCGGCACGACGACGGGCGGCGGCAGGTGGTCGAGCTCCACCCGGCCGCCGCCGGCGAGCACGATCGCGGTCGCCAGGCACTTCTCCAGCTCGCGGACGTTGAGCCGCCACTCGCGCAGGAGGAGCGCGCGCGCCGCCTCGCAGCCGAGCGAGATCGACGCGGCCCGGTCCGGGGCGGCGCGGCGGAGCAGCGCGGCGATGAGCAGCCCGAGATCCTCCCGGCGCCTGCGCAGGGGCGGCAGCTCGAGCACGAAGCCCGAGAGTCGCGCGAAGAGATCGCCCCGGAAGTCGC
This sequence comes from Sorangium sp. So ce1504, assembly GCF_051521635.1. Lineage (NCBI taxonomy): Bacteria > Pseudomonadati > Myxococcota > Polyangiales > Polyangiaceae > Sorangium > Sorangium sp. So ce1504. The sequence continues at coordinate 6,720,792 of NZ_CP150365.1, forward strand.
CGCGCTCGACCATCGCAGGGAGGTCGCGGTGCGTGGCCACGACCACGCGGAGGTCGACCTTCACGGGGCGCGTCGCGCCCACCGCGACGACCTCCGACTCCTGCAGCACGCGCAGGAACGCGGTCTGCGACGCCGCGGGCAGATCGCCGATCTCGTCGAGGAAGAGCGTGCCGCGGTCGGACGCGCGGATGAGGCCGGGCCGGTCCTCGGCGGCGCCGGAGAAGGCGCCCTTCTTGTGGCCGAACAGCTCGGACTCGATGAGGCTCTCGGGCAGCGCGCCGCAGTTGATGGCGACGAACGGGCCGGGCCGCCCCGAGAGCGCGTGGACGGCGCGCGCGGCGACCTCCTTGCCGGTGCCGCTCTCGCCCTGGAGGACGACGGGGATGGGCGCGGGCGCGACGGCCCGGAGGGAGGCGAAGCGCTCGGCCAGCTCGGGCGAGAAGGTGGCGAGGCCGAACGGCGGATCCGCCGCCTGGGTAGCGTCGCTCGCCGCCTCGTCGGGCACCGCGACCTCGCGGAACAGAAAGAACGTGTGCCCGAGCTCGATCAGGTCCCCCTCGGCGAGCGTCGCGCTCCGCCGTGGCACGCCGTTCACGAAGGTGCCGTTCGTCGAGCCGAGGTCCTCCAGGCAGAGCTGGCCGCCGTCGCGCGTGATCCGCGCGTGCCGGGACGACACCCAGCCGTCCTCGAGGCGCACGTCGAGCAGCGCCCGGTCCGCCTCGGTCCGCCGGTCGATCGAGCGCACCGGGCCTCGCCCGAACCGCACCTCGTCGACCCCGTCGAGCGCCAGCCGCGCGGGCGGATCCATCGGCCGCTGGCACTGCAAGACGAGAAAAAGGAACGGCCGCGGCTCGGCGGCGCAGCCGGCGCGCCGCCGGGTGCGGACCAGCGTCGACGGCTCGTCCCGACCCGCGCTCATCCTGCCCCTCTCCGCCCCTGGCAGGCCGCGCACGGAGGAGGCGCCAGCGAATCGACCCGAGGCTGCATGCCGCAGGCCCACGATCTATCACGCCCCGCCAGCCAGTGGAGCAAGCTCAGGCGCGCGAAGCGCACGCGCTGGTCGTCCTGTCGCAGCGCCCCGAGCTGGCAGGGCGGCTCGCCGGGCCGTCAGCGGTAGGGCCCCTGCGGCGCGGGCGCCGCGAGCGCAGCGACGACGGCGATCGCGCGCTCGATCCGGTCGCGCCCCGTCTCGATGCAGCCGAACACCAGCTTGACCGCGGCCTCATCGCCCACGACGGCCGCCGGGCGGAGCGCGGCGATCTCGCGCCTCACCTCGTCGGTCAGGCGCCACGCCACCCGGTCCGGCGCGTCGGCCTGCACCTCGTACGCCCGCGACAGGCCGCCGTCGTCGGGCTGCCCGGAGTTCACCCGGTCCGGCCCGCGCCTGGCCCGGCGTTTCACGATGAACCGCTCCGACGGGGACGCGGCGCGGGCGACGCGCACCTGCGTGCCGAACGCCCCCCGCCTTCCATCCCGGCCGAACGCCACGGTGAGGCGCCGGCCGCGGTGCTCGAGCTCGATGGTCATGCCTCCTCCGGACGAGGTGGTCCCGGCGCCGGACAGGAGGCGCCCGCCGAGCTGTTGCGAGAGCGCCCGCAGCTCCTTCGCGAGCGCCCGGCCGCGGCCGGCGACGAGCGCCGCGGCGCGGATGGCGCTCGCGAGCTTCTCGGCGTCGTCCTCCAGCCCGGCGCGGATCGCGGTCAGCCGGTGCGACTCGAGCGTGAGCTGGTATTCGGTCGCCGCGCGGAGCGCCTCGCGCAGCTCTCGCGTGAGCCACCAGCGCGCGAGCGCCGGGCTGCTCGCCTGCACGACGAAGACGCCGTCCTCCGCCGGATCGCCGGCGTCCACCCGCCGCGCCCGGAAACGCCCGCCGCTCGGCCGGTCGAGCTGCTGCTCGTTGACCCGGAGCCTGAGGCCCGACGGGTTGCTCACCGTGCCCGTGATGCGGGTGCTGTAGCGCACGACGGCCGCGCCGCTGCGATCGACGTCGTGGTCGACGAGGAGCGCGACGCTGTCGAGCACCACGGAGATCTGCATCCGCGGGTCTCCCGATGGGCCTGGACCCGACCGGAACTCCCCCCCGACGAGGGCCGCCGCGCGCTGCCACATGGGCCGTGCGAGCCGCCAGCGGGCCTCGGCCGCCCGCCGCGCGTCGTTGCGCGCGTACGCGGAGAAGCGCGCGAGCCCCGCGATCCCCGAGATGATCATCAGGACGAAGATGGGCTCCATCCTCGCCCAGGGTATCGTCCCCGCGAGGGTGCGCCCAGGCGAGACCGGCCCGGGGGCGGCCGATCTCGTCTGGGCGGCTCGCCGCGCGGAAGGGCGCGGCGGGCCGCCGCCTACTGATCGCCGTGGACCGAGAGATGATAGGTGTTGCCGGGGTCCACCTGCGAGACGACGACCGTGTACGTATCGTTGTTCTCTGTCTCGTACGAGAACACGCCCCCCGTCGACGTGACGGTCCGGAAGAAGACCAGGACATCGTTGCCCCACATGTTCCTGTAGTACACCGCCATCTGGACCGTGCCCGAGGTGGAGTCCACGTGGGCGTGATACCACTTGGTGCCGTTGACCGTGACCGTGCGGCCGACGCTGCTGTCGGTCCAGCAATAATCGAAATCGACGCTGCTCGCGCTGCAATAACTCGCCACGAAATCGCTCGCCGTCAGGGCTTGCGCGGCGGTCCCGAGCTCCTCTCCGGCGCTCGGTCGCCGCGCCGGCGCCGGCGCCGGCGTCGCCTCCTCGACCACGTCCACGTCGGGCGCGATCGCGGCGCGGCGCGCGCCGCCCGCGAGCCGGGCCGCGTCCATGCGGTCCTGCGCCGCGATCAGCGCCGGCGGCGCGGCCTCTCGCGAGAGCGCCTCGTAGAGCGCGACGGGGGGCAGCCGCTCCATGGACTCGTCGAGCTCGCCGGTGGTGAAGGCCAGGACGCGGCCCTCCTCCGGCTCGTAGAAATGAACCTCGGCGCCGTTCGAGAGCTGCAGGCTCGTGATCGGGGCGAGCCCCTCCTCGACCGCCTCGTCCGCCGGCTCCTGCCCCGCGGCGCAGCCGCCGAGGGCGCAGAGCCCCAGCGCGAGGGCCGCGGCGCGGCGGGCGGTGCGAGCCATCGAGACATCACGGAGCATCGAATTCAAGGTCATGGTCATTCTCCTAGGTCCTACGTGGGTTGAGCGCGGGCTCGCGCCCGCGCGGCGGCCGGCGCGCGACACACCCTCGATCACGACGAATGCCGCGCGCCCGCGGGCCACCCCGCGGGCGTGTCGGCTCGTCAGCGCGTCGCGGCGGCCTTCACTGCAGGACATGGCAAGACCGGGGCCAGCAGCGATGACACGCCGCGATATCGCGCGACACGCGGCCATGTCCGATGAATCTCGCGCTCTGTCCCCTACCGCCCAGAGGACACCCCCTCCTCCGGGAGCGCCGGCGCGCACACGCGCGGCGGCCGGGTGCCTGCCACACTGACCGGTGTGGCACGTGTCAGCTGTGACAGGGGTGATACGGCGCAGCCCGCGCCGCCCCCCGGCGGCGACAGCCCACCACGTGACCAGGACGACGTGGCACCACCGCGTCAGGCCCGTGAAACGAAGCGCGGCTCACCGCGCCGCTCGCCTTCGTGAACGAGCGGCTGGCCCGGCACCACGGGACGAGCGGCGTCTGCGCGCGGCGCAGCTCGCGCTCGTTGGGGGAGAAGGAACTCCAATGTAGGGAACGAGGGACACCCGATGTGGGAGAAGGAAGTCCAATGTGGAGGGGCGGAGAGGGAAGTCCAAACCCTCCGGAGACGTCAAGTCCCAACTGCGGAAGCTGCCCTGGATCGACAGAACATTTTTCCACGCAATCCGGCCTCCCTGAAAAAAATGACACCATATCAACAACTTACCCATGAATCGAAGGAGTCGTCTTCACGCAACCGCCATCGGCGATTGACATCGGAGATGTGAGCGCTCACATTGGCACTCGTCGGTATTCTTTTGCTTCGCATCGGAAGGGTGGTCATGCGCACTGAGATCTCCACGAGAACGGGCCACGCGGGCCAGTGGGCTGATCCATGAGACTTCGATCTCCACCGAGCTCTTCGGCGCGCTGAGCCCCAGCGCCGGCGACGACGCCGCCCCGAGGGGGGTCGGCACGTCCGACGACGACCCGCGCGCGGGGCTCGACTCGGCCGACACCGGCTCGACCAGGCACACCTCGACCGGCGTGTCGGGGGGGAGAAGGAGATCCAAACGCTTCGGAGACGTCAAGCCCCAACTGCGGGAGCTGCCCTGGGTTGACAGAACATCTTTCCATGTGATCCGGCTCCACGGGAGAGCGACGCCAACTCAACAACTTATCTACGCGTCGAAGGGGCCGCTTTCACGCCACTACGACATTCCCGCTTAAGTACAGGAGAACCTTATGAGAATGCGATTTGAACGCTGGACCCTGCTGACGACGATCGCGCTCAGCGCGTGCATCTCCGCCGAGCAGCTCGATGAAGACGGCTACGAGTTCGAAGAGCTGGCCGAGAGCGTCACCATCGATACCGCGGCGACCTACACGATCACCGGCGTCCAGAGTGGAAAATGCGTCGAGGTGGCTGGAGGCAGCACCGCGGACGCGGCGGCCTTGCAGATCGCCAGCTGCAACGGCTCGACGCGGCAACAGTTCCGCATGGAATCGGCGGGCGGCGGCTACTATCGCATCCGCAACGTCAACAGCAACCGTTGCATGGACGTCGCGGGCGCCTCCACAAGCGACGGCGCCCGCATCCAGCAATACTCCTGCTGGACCGGGGAGAACCAGCAGTGGTCCTTCACGGACGTCGCCAGCGGCGTCGTGCGCCTCACCGCACGCAACAGCGGCAAGTCCCTGGACGTCTACGCCCGCGGCACCGCGGACGGCACCGCCTTGGTTCAATGGGCATCGAACGGCGGCACCAACCAGCAATTCCGGATCACCCCCGTGAGCTCGGGCACTGGCACCGGCGGCACCGGCGGCGCCGGCGGCACGGGAGGCACCGGCGGCACCGGCGGCACCGGCGGCAGCGGCGGCGCCGGAGGCGGCGGGGCAGGCGGCAAGTTCGTCGGCAACATCACAACCGGCGGGCAGGTGCGAGCGGATCTGTCCCGGTACTGGAACCAGATCAGCCCGGAGAACGAGGGCAAATGGGGCTCCGTCGAACCCACGCGGGACGTCATGAACTGGGCCGGCATGGACCGAGTCCGGGATTACGCTCGCCAGAAGGGCATTCCCTACAAGGGCCACACCCTGATCTGGGGTGCCCAGCAGCCGGGCTGGATCGCCAATCTGTCGCAGAGCGAGCAACGCGCAGAGGTCGAGGAGTGGATCCAGGCGTTCTGCCAGCGCTACCCGGACGTCGCCGTCATCGACGTCGTGAACGAGCCGCCCCCGCACACCACCCCGTCGTACATGAACGCCCTCGGCGGCGCGGGCTCGAGCGGCTACGACTGGATCGTGCAAGCGTTCAAGTGGGCGCGGCAGTACTGCCCGAACGCCAAGCTGCTGCTCAACGACTACAACAACATCGAGTACAGCGGTGACAATCAGAACACGCTGAATATCGTCAATCGGATCCGGGCGGCGGGGGCTCCCATCGACGGCATCGGAGCTCAGGCTCACGACGCGTACAAGCTCAACACGAGCACCGTCAAGGGCTTCCTCGACCGACTCGCCGGCACCGGCCTACCGGTCTATATCACCGAGTACGATATCAACCTGGCGAACGACACGCAGCAGCTCAACGTGATGCAGAGCCAGTTCCCCATGTTCTACGACCATCCGAGCGTGAAAGGCATCACGCTGTGGGGGTACATCAGCGGCCAGACGTGGGTAGCCAACTCAGGACTCATGAGCAGCAGCGGCCAGATGCGGCCCGCCATGTCCTGGCTGATGGGCTACCTGGGGCGCTGACGCCGGACGCGCTCACGCGCGGTTCACGGAGATCCACGCGCCCGGAGATCGCCGCGCAGGCTCGTCGGCTCGGTCGCAGATCGACGGAGTCGACCCGCAAGGCCAGCGCTTGCGCGGCCGATCCCGGGCGCCTTCCCATGGTTCTTGCTTCCCGCTTCGTATGCCTTTGAACAGAGGGGATGATGATGAGAATCCGATTCAGACGATGGTCGCTGCTCACGACGCTCGCCGCCACGGCCGCGTGCGTCTCCGCTGAGCAGCTCGATGAAGACGGCCCCGAGTTCGACGAGCTCGCCGAGAGCGTCACCATCGACACCGCGGCGACCTACACGATCGTCGGCGTCCAGAGTGGAAAATGCGTCGAGGTGGCCGGAGGCAGCACCGCGGACGCAGCCGCCTTGCAGATCGCCAGCTGCAACGGCTCGACGCGGCAACAGTTCCGCATGGAATCGGCGGGCGGCGGCTACTATCGCATCCGCAACGTCAACAGCAACCGTTGCATGGACGTCGCGGGCGCCTCCACAAGCGACGGCGCCCGCATCCAGCAATACTCCTGCTGGACCGGGGAGAACCAGCAGTGGTCCTTCACGGACGTCGCCAGCGGCGTCGTGCGCCTCACCGCACGCAACAGCGGCAAGTCCCTGGACGTCTACGGCCGCGGCACCGCGGACGGCACCGCCGTGATTCAATGGACATCGAACGGCGGGACCAACCAGCAATTCCGGATCACGCCCGTGAGCTCGGGCACTGGCACCGGCGGCACCGGCGGCGCCGGCGGCACGGGAGGCACCGGCGGCACGGGGGGCACCGGCGGCAGCGGCGGCGGCGAAGGGTGCGGCTTGCCCACCACCTTCCGCTGGCAGTCGAGCGGCGCGCTGGTGAGCCCGAAGTCCGACGCGACTCACAATATCGTGTCCATCAAGGATCCGACGGTCTCCTTCTTCAACGATCGATGGCACATCTACGCCACCACGGCGAACACCGCCGGCAACTGGCAGATGACTTACCTGAACTTCACCGACTGGCCCCAGGCCGCGTCCGCATCGCATTACTACATGGATCGCACGCCTGGCTTCAGCGGCTATCGGTGCGCGCCGCAGATGTTCTTCTTCAGGCCTCAGAACAAGTGGTACCTCATCTATCAATCGCAGCCGCCGCAGTTCTCCACGACCAGCGACCCGAGCCGGCCGGACACCTGGACCAGGCCCCAGAACTTCTTCGCGTCCACGCCCGCCGGCATGCCCAGCCTGCCCATCGATTACTGGGTGATCTGCGACAGCGCCAACTGTTACCTCTTCTTCACCGGCGACGACGGCCGGATGTACCGCAGCCAGACCACAGTGCAGAACTTCCCGAACGGATTCGGCCCGGTCTCGATCGCCCTTCAGGACTCGAATCGTAACAATCTGTTCGAGGGGAGCTCCACGTACAAGATCAAGGGCATGAACAAGTACCTGACCCTGATCGAGGCCATCGGCCCGACGGGCGCCAGGTTCTATCGCTCATTCACCGCGGATCGCCTCGACGGCGCGTGGACCCCGCTCGCGCATACCTGGAACGCGCCGTTCGCAGGTCAAAACAACGTCACCTACGCGCCAGGCGTGGCTGACTGGAGCGACGACGTCAGCCATGGCGAGCTGGTGCGCGATGGCAACGACGAGACCGCGACGATCGACACTTGCAATCTGCAGTTCCTGTATCAGGGACGCAACCCCAGCTCGGGCGGCGAATACTCGCAGCTCCCGTACCGCCTCGGCCTGTTGAAGGCGGTTCGCTAGAACACTGTTCACGTCGGAGTCTCGAGAGAATCAATAGAAGGGAAGACGAACCGGTAGCGCAGCGGGGAGCCGGCGGAAACGCCGGCCGCCCGCTGCTCTACCGGTACCCCTCTTTCCCGCGTTCCTTTCTCTTGGAGCTTGCTTCCCGGCAGGTCGGTCGGGCCTCGCAACGCATTGAACACAGGGAACTTTCAACCTGTTCGGTGCTCCACAGCAAACGGCTTCCGAGAAGTGAAGCCCTCGCTGCTGCTCGCGTCTCGTACAGCCACGCTGTAGCCGAGAGAACATTTCCTTATGCGCTCCACCACCTCCGGGAAAAGCAACGCCAAATCAACTACGTCTTCACTCATTGAAATCGCCCCCTTCACCCCACAGCCACAGCCTGCGGGGCGCCCCTCGCTGGGATCCTTCGCGCGTGTTAAGATGGCCCTCATGGTGTGGGTGGTCCTCTTGGGTGCGCTCCTCTTCGCGAGCGCCTGTGACAGCACCGTCGTCGTTCGCGAGGACGGCCATCGCGCGAGCGACGGCGACGGCGGCGGCGGCGGCGACGGCGACGGCGGCACGTCAGCGCCAGGCGGCGGAAGCAGCGATACAAGCAGTTCGTCCTCATCACCCGGTTGGACGGTGCCGCCCGATCGGGTCTACAGCTATATCGATTGCGGCGACGAGACCGCCGACTCGACGCTCTTCGTGGAGATCTCGCCGAGGGGCTCCGGCTGTCTGCCCGCGGCGGACGTCTTGGACGATGTGCTCGTGTTCGGGATCGTGAGGTGGGACGGGCAACCGGGAACGTTCACGCTCGGTGTCGAGACGCCGCACGGCATGGCGCTGGCCGCCAGGGGCTTGCAGCCCGATCCCCTCATTGGCACGCTGACGATCGAGCCATACGTCGGGACGCCTTCGGCGATCGCGTGGGATCTATCCGTAGGCGCTGGCCGCACCGACCTATCCGTTTGCGGCCGCTTCGACGACTTCCCGTGCCGGTGAGCCTCACTCGCCTTTGACGAACGGCACATCGAGCGAGCCCTCCGTCACGTTGACGTGAACCGCGCACGTGGGCGAAAGGGTGGACCCGTTCGTCCTCGCATCGGGGCCAAACGCGGCGCCACGAACGTGGTGTGAATGCGGCTCAGACCTTCGGACAGCCTCGCTTCGTCGGTCTAGACGAGGCGCAGCGGCCGCTCGATCGCGAGGTGGGTTGTCCTCGATCCGTGGACGATGGGCGGCGCGGGCAGGTCGGCGAGCGCCTGCCGAGCGCCTCTTCCAGACGCGGCGACGCCGCGCTCAGACCTGGATGCCCGCGAGCGGCGACGTGACCCGCCCCGCATCGACGCCGATCTCCGTCACGTTCAAGCCCATGATCTGGGCGACCGTCAGGAGCGCCTTGCTCAGGTTGTCGCCGGGGAAATTGCGGTGCTCGTCGCCGCGCAGCCGCCCTCCGGCTTTCCCGGCGAAGAGCACCGGCCATTCCGTCCTCGTGTGCACCTTACCCCACGCGGTGTCGGACGTGACGTACACGAGCGAGCTGTCGAGCAGGTTCGAGCTGCCGTGCGGCGTGTTCTTGAGCTTCGTCAAGAACTCGTTCAGGCAGCGCATCGTGTACATCACGCCCTTGTCGACGCGAGGCTGGCTCGATTGATCCCCGGCATCTCCGTGGCAGATGGTGTCGTGAAAGTCGTCGTTCATGTCCTGCGCGAGGTGCCGGTAGTAGACGTGCGCGGCGGGCAGCGAGAACATGAACGAGAGCACGCGGGTCCTCTCGCAGGCGAGCGCGAGCGCCGAGAGCTCGACCATGGCGGCGTTCACCGCAGGGGGCGCCTCGCTCTGCGAGTCCTTGCCGGCGGTGGGGGCCGTCGGGCTCTTGCACGCCGCCGTCGCGCCGCCGCCGGACGGCATGGTCTCGAGGCGCTGCTCGATGGCGCGGATCGACTCGAGGTGCTCCTCGATACGATGCCTGTCGGCCGCCCCGAGCCGCTGCTTCAGGCTCGCGCCGTCCTGCAGGACGGAGTCGAGCACGCTCTTCCGGACGTTCGCGAGCTTCGCGGCCTGCTCCGCGCCGTCGTCGCTGGGCTCGGGCAAGCCGTTCATGAACAATCGATTGAACACGGCCTTCGGATCGAACTCCGGGTTGTTGCGCGCGTTCGGCCCCCTGTGCGAGACCGTATGCAGCGAGTCCTGAGGGCCGCCCGGCGTCGCCGGCGTCAATCCCACCTCGAGAGAGCGGTACGGCGCCCCCTCCGAGATGGCGTTCGCGACGACCTGGTCGATGGAAGCGGCCCGCACGGCGTTCCCGCTGAGCGGCGCGCCGGTCGTGGCCCCCGCCGACCCCGTGGGGTGCTCGACGCCGGATACGACGAGCTTGTTTTCGAGGCCGCTGATCACCGTGAGGTACGACTTGAGATCCGCGAGCGGCTGGAGCTCGGGGCTGAGCTCCCAGGCCTGACCGGAGCCCGTGCGCGTCGGCTTCCAGCGACCGGGAAGCGTGCCGTTCCCGAAGAACCACGTGACGTAGAGCGGCGACACCGGCGTCTTCGTCTGAGCGTGCGCCGTGCCGCTCTCGTTCAGCATGATCTCCAGCAAGGGGAGCGGGATGGTGACGGCGGCGCCCGTCGCCAGCATGCCCCGGAGAACAGTTCGTCGGCTCAAAGCTTTGTTCGTCATTGGGGTACCTGCGATCAGGGTTGAGGGGCGACGGACGAGAAAGCGTCGTTGGTCACGACGTCGAGGACCAGCTCGCGCAGCTTGTACCCCGACCCTTCGAACGAGGCGGTCAGCGCGTCCAGCACGCGCTCGTCCACGTCTCTCTCCTCGTGACCCGCTGCATACGTGTAGTACTTGCGGACGAGGCACTCCGCGACCGAGGCGTCCGAGCTGAGGGTCACGCCGAGCGCGCGCGCGTCGGCGACCGGCACCCCGTCGAACTCGCCGCTCGGGTCGATCGGCAGGCCGTGGTCGGTCGTGCGGAAGCGGCCGATCGCGTCGAAGGTCTCGAGCGGCAGGCCCAGCGGGTCCATGTACGAATGGCAGCCGGCGCAGGCCGGCTTGGTCCGGTGGATCTCGAGGCGCTGACGCTTCGTGAGGGGCTTGTCCGCAGGCGGCTCCGGGAGCTCGAGGGCGACGTCGCCTGGGGGCGGCGGGATGGGCGTGCACATGAGGGCGTCGCGCATGAACTTGCCGCGCAAGGTGGGAGAGCCCTCCTTCTGGTTCGCGAACTGCGAGAGGAAGCCCGCTTTGCTGAGGATCCCGATGCGCGGGCCGTCCGCGGGCAACGAGCGGACCTCGAAGGCGCCCGAGCCGAGGCCGGCCGTGTCGAGACCGTAGAGCTGGGCGAGCTCGGTGTTGACGACGACCTTCGTTGTCGAGAACAGGTCGAGCGCGCTCGTTCGATCGTCGAACGCGAGGACCTCCCAGGTGCCTCGCATGTCGCGGACCATCGCCGCTCGCAGCGCGGGGCTATACTCAGGAAAGAGCGCCGTGTCTTTTGCCTGCGTGCTGATCCGATCGAGCCGCATGTACTCCTCGGCGAAGGCGCCGACCGCCTCGCGCCCGGCGGGCGCCTCGAGCAGCCGCGTCGCCGCCGCGCGGATCCCCTCCACCGTTCCGAGCGCCCCGCTCGCGGCCTGGTCGAGCAGCTCCTGGTCTGGCAGGCTGTTCCACACAAGGAACGCGAGCCGGGACGCCATCTCGTAGCCCGTCAAGCGCAGCGACCCGTCGGCGCTCGGAGCGCCGAGCTCCGGGCGATACAGGAAGTTCGGGGACGTGAAGAGGGCCACCGTCGCCCAGCGGGTCCCCTCGACGGCGCTCTCGAGCTCGGCCGCGGCCTTCGTGGCGACGGCCGCGAGCCGGTCGACCTCGGCGGCCTCGAGCGGGCGGCGCCACGCGCGAAGCCCCAGCGCCTCGATGAAACCACGCACGCAAGCGTCGTTCTCCGCGCCGCTGGGCGCGCAGCCGATGAACTGGTCTCGCCTCGCGGGATCGGCGAACACCGCGTCGACGGCGCCCTCGATGGCCGCGTGGTACTGCTCGACGCCTCGCTCCGAGGTCACGACCGTCGCGGCGCCGACGACAGCAAAGTTCCCGTTCCAGCTGTCGGCGTCGAGCTGGTGGATATCGACCTCGACACCCAACATGTCGCGCACGGCGTTGCGGAACTGCGTTCTCGTCAAACGGCGCAGCATCCCGGCCGCGGGCTGGAACGGCGGCGGGTCCGAGCCCGTCGACGCTCCATCTCCCCCGGCAGAGGAAGAGGACTCCCCAGGGCCCTCCGTCGGGTCACCCAGCGCGCCCGTGCACGCGGCAGCGAACGCGAGCGCGCAAACTGCGGCCACTTCTCTCGAGAAACGGAGCTCGTGCCATGACGGCTTCTTCATCTTGCTCTCCGATAATGCAAGGGGGGTGACGACGCGCGGGGACCCACATCTCGCGACCATGCCTCAGAGCAGGCGCTCGCATCACGGAGCCCATCTCGCCCGGCGTGATGGAGCCTGGAGCACCAGAACCAGGACGGGGCCTGTGTGATGACACTGCTGCGTCCGAGGAGGGGCTGAGCATAGCCCGCCGCAACATAGGTCACGCCGCCCCCGAAGTTGCCATCCGGCCGCTTCGCCGGACTCCCAAGAAAATTCCAGCGAACAGCACCTAGGGGTTCACGACAGCCATCGAATCAGCAAGGCTTGTCGTGGCCTCTGGTGATCACCTCTGGCGAGACACCAAGCACCATCGATTGGCAATCGCTTCAGCGACGGCCGAGCGAACGGAATCGGCACCGGGACCGGGACCGATCAAGAAGACGAAGATCTCGGCGCGCAGGAGGCCCCACCGAGGGCGAAGCAAAAGGACGCCCCTGAGCGCAATGTGAACGATCACATCCGAGGAGTCAACGCCAATCGACGGGCGCGCGGGCCCCCTCGAGCCCGAGGGAGGACGACGCTGGCGGGGTGCTCCAGAGCCGGGCGCATCCGGGTCGAGGCCGAGCCGGTGCAGCGCAAGAGCCCCCTCCGGGCTCCCCGGAACCCACGATCTCGCACAAGCCAAGCTCGTGTGACAGCTCACGCGGGCGCCGCGGCCGGCCGCCGCCACGTATCGCCGGCCGCCGCCACGTATCGCCGGCCGCCGCCACGTATCGCCGGCCGCCGCCACGTATCGATCGAGGCCGAGGAGGGCTGCGCACCGGTCAATTTTGATTGACCCCCATCATGTGAACGATCACAATCCGTCTCCGAGCTGCGATCATGCGGCTGAGCTTGCCCCTTCCTTGATCAGGAGACATCGGATGTGGATGAGCGTGAAGCTGATGGGTGCCGTGATGATGAGCGTCGGCACTGGCTTTGCCTTCGGGTTTGCAGGCGGCTTTGCGGGCGCAGCGTGGGCCGCGGGCGGGACGGCAAACGTCCGCGCATCGGTTGCCGAAGGGAAGGATTTCAGCTGCGGCGACAAAGGACAGAGTGCCTGTCCGATACAGGGGCTGGATCAGGACGGCTCTGTGCAGGGTGGAGCACGAGGCGAAGCACCGTGACGACGCCTTCTGAGGCGCCGCGCCCTGCTCTCGCCCTCTCCGCTCCTCGCGCAGGGCGGGCGCTCTCCTTCCGGCCCCTGGGCTGACCCGCCGGGTCGATTCACGTCGAGCGTTCTCAGACGCGCCGTCGGCCGCCAGCGTCGCGCGCTGCAAGGTGTCCATGTCCACATCCGCGCAAGATCCGAAGTCGAGCGAATCCATCACCCCCGTGCGCTGGGGCGTCCTCGGGGCGAGCAACTTCGCGTTGAAGGTCAGCCTGCCCAGCATGAGGCTGGGGCCCCTGACCCAGGTCGCCGCGCTGGCGTCGCGCGACATCGACAAGGCGCGCGCCGCCGCGGAGCCGCTCGGGATCCCGAAGGCGTACGGAAGCTATGATGAGCTGCTCGACGACCCGGAGATCGAGGCCGTCTACATCCCGCTGCCCAACCACCTGCACGTGAAGTGGTCGGCGCGCGCGGCCCGCGCCGGCAAGCACGTCCTGTGCGAGAAGCCGATCGCGCTCAGCGCCAAGGACGCCGCGGCGCTGGTCGACGTCGAGCACGAGACGGGCAAGCGGATCGCCGAAGCGTTCATGGTCCGCTATCACCCGCAGTGGCAGCAGGCCAGGGACTGGGTGCGAAGCGGCCGGATCGGCGAGCTGGTCAGCGTCCAGGCGGCATTCTCGTATTTCAACCGGGACGCGACCAACATCCGCAACAGGGAGCAGGTCGGGGGCGGCGCGCTCTACGACATCGGCTGTTACGCGGTGAACACGTCGCGCTTGCTGTTCGGACGCGAGCCCGTGCGGGCGATGGTGCTCGTCGAGCGCGATCCCGAGTTCGGCACCGATCGCTTGACCTCGGGCCTGCTCGATTACGGCGGCGCGCACCTGACGTTCACGTGCAGCACGCAGGCGGTGGCCTACCAGCGCGTGAACGCGCTCGGCACCAAGGGCCGCATCGAGCTCGAGATCCCGTTCAACGCGCCCGCCGACCGGCCGTGCAAGATCTTCCTCGATGACGGCTCGACGCTGAACTGCAGCTCGGCCAAGGTCACCTCGTTCCCCGTCGTCGACCAGTACCACCTGCAGAGCGAGGCGTTCTCGCGCGCCATCCGCACGGGCGGCCCGGTCGAGAATTCGATCGAGGTCGCGGTCGGCAACATGCGGGTCATCGACGCGCTGTTCCGGTCCGCCGAGAGCAGGCGCTGGGAGAAGATCTAGCGGCGCCCCGCGGCGCCGCCCTCGTCACGGCCGCGGCGGCGAGGGCGCCCTCCCCGCCCGCGGCGCCTTCGAGCCTCCTGATGAGGTCAGCCGCGGGGCCGGCGCCGCCGCATCGCCAGGGCGGAGAGCCCCACGGCGAGCGCCGCGGCCCACGAGCTCGTCGTGGCGCTGGCTCCGGCGACGACGCACCCGCAACCGCCGTCGGAGGCCTCCTCGTCCGGCAGGGGTCCGCCGGCCCCACCTCCCTCGCCCGACGCGTCTCCGCTGCCGGAGGAGCTGGCAGCCGTCCCTGCCGCGCCCACGCCGTTGCCGGAGGAGCTGGCCGCCGTCGCCGCCCCGCCCTCGCCGCTGCCGGAGGAGCTGGCCGCCGTCGCCGCCCCGCCCTCGCCGCTGCCGGAGGAGGTCGCCGTCTCCGCCCCGCCCGCGCCGCTGGCGGAGGAGCTGGCCGCCGTCGCCGCCCCACCCGCGCCGGCGCCGGACCCGGTGTCCTCATCGCGGGGCACATTTCCGGTGAACCCGGTCTGCCCCTCCCGTGTCAGCGACAGCACCAGCGTGCCGTCCTTCACCGTCACGTTCTGCGGGTCGAAATCCACGCGGTTCCCGTCGAACGTCCAGTCCGCCTTGCTCCATCGCGCGCTGTCCAGGGAGTTGAAGTCGTCCTGCCACGCGAGCTCGAAGCCCCCGTTGTTGTAGCGATAATACTTGATCCAGTTGACGAACTGGTGCTGCGGGAGGACGGAATCGTCGAACGGCCCGACCCACTCGGTGGCATCCGAGGACCACGTGTTGAAGCGGAAAGACTGGGGATTCTTCAGGGCGGTCACCTGCGCCCCCGTCGACCTCTTGATCTCTCGCCCGTCGATGCTCCAGGCCACGTAGTCCGGCGTCCACTCCAGCGCGTAGGTGTGATAGCCGTCCGCGAGGGAGACGCCCGCGTCGTGCACCCCCTCCGACGTCACCCTCGTGCCCATCCCGGTGATGATGTTGGACTGCCAGCTCCGGGCGTTGTCCTTCCCGAAGACCTCGATGTCGATCTCCTCCCAGAACGCGCCGGACATCTCTGAGCCGTTCTTGTAGGTGAAGAAGGTCGACAGGATGCCGCTCCCGCGCACCATGCGCATGCGCATCTCGATGCGACCGTGAAGATAGCTCTGGGCCGAGTAAAGCTCTGCGCCCTTGTACGGCTTCGCTGCCGCGGTCGAGCTGACCGCGAGCGCCAGCGAGGCAGCGGCGAGCATCAGACCTGCGCGGACTCTCGTGAACATGATCAAACCTCCAATGATTGCACCAACCGTCAATTCGCGGCGGATCCGCTCCGCCCGGCTCCTCGGGCACGACGCCGCCGCGCGGCGACCGCGCCCAGCGCGATCAAGGCGGCGAGCGCGCCCGCGGGGGAGCTGGGCCCCGATTGGACCCGGAAGGCGCACCCGCCCTCGTCGCCGCTGGCGCCGTCAGCGGGGGTACCGCCAGCGCCGCCCGTGCCGCTCCCCGCCGTCGCTCCGCTGCCCGCCGTTGCTCCGCTGCCGGTCGTCGCTGCGCTGCTGCTGCTCGCCCCCTCGCCCGACCCGCCGCTGCCCGCCGCTCCCCCTTCACCCACGTCCGGAGCGCCCCCCGCGCCAGCGCCCCCAGCGCCGGTCGGATCCGGGGCGTCGAGCGGAGTGAACTTCCACCAGTTGACATTGAACAGGAAACCGCTCCCACCGGTGAACTTCAGGTACAGATCGTGGTTCCCTGTCGCGCCGTCGACAGCACAGGACGTGGTGGCCCAGGTCTGCCAGCCGCCGGTACCCTCAACCATGCAGGTCCCCACCAGCGTGCCCGTCGGGCCGTCGAGGCGCAGCTCGATGCTGCCGCCGCTGGTCGCCGAGGCCACTCTCGCGTCGAAGGACACCGCGCCGGTGCCAAAATCGACGCCCCTCACCTTGATGTAGTCCCCGTTCTCGATCGACCCGACGTTCATTCCCCCCTCGCCGCATACCTCGGTCTCGACCCCGGATCCCCAGGCGATGGTCTCGGCCTCCGTCATGACATACGGATTCAGGTTGCCGACGCCAGGCGGGCCCTCCTTGGTCATCTTGATCGTCGGGAATGTACCGTCGGCGTTGAACGTGAACCGCTCGACGGCCGCCGAGCGGTGATAACCGCCGCCGCCCGGCAAGGCGCCGTTGTGATAGAAGAAGTAGGAGCTCCCCTTGAAGTCGATGACGCCCGCGTGATTGGTGAAGCTGCTGCCCTCCGTGGGCATGATCACCCCCCGGTAAGTCCACGGGCCGGTGGGCTTGCTGCTCGTCGAGTAGGCGATGTATTCGGAGATAGGGCCACCCGCGTACACCAGGTAGTACAGCCCATCGCGCTTGTAGAGCCACGGGCCTTCTTCGTACTTGGTCTTATGGCGACCATCGTCATTCCCGGTGCGCTGTCCGAAGCTCTCCGCCGTCATGGGCACGCGCACGACGTCTCCCTGGTAGGAGATCATGTCCTGATTCAGCTTCACGTAGCACACGCTCGGGTTTCCCCAGTACAGATAAGCCTGGCCGTCGTCGTCGATGAACGGCGTCGGATCGATGTCTCCGCAATCGGCCGTGATCAACGGCTTTCCCAGGGCGTCTTTGAAGGGACCGGTGGGGCTGTCCGACACGGCCACGCCGATGGTCATCCTGTTCAGCGAGCGGCTCGTGACAGGAACGTAATAGTAGAACTTCCCGTTCCTGGGGATGGCCTGGCCAGCCCACGCGTCCCCCTTTGCCCAGCTGAAATCGCTGAATTTCAGCGGCGACCCGTGATCCGTCCAGTTCACCATATCCTTGGAGGAGTACACCCTCCATTCGTTCATCGTGAACCAGTCCGTGGCGCTGTCCTCGTCATGCCCGGTATAGAGGTATACCGTGTCATCGTGGACCATGGGGGCAGGGTCAGGTGTATAAATGGTCTGTACGACGGGATTGTCTGCCTGGGAGACCGACGGAAACGCGGTCACGCCACAGAGCAACAACGCCGCCCGGAGGAGCTCACGTTGGAGGGAGTTCGTGCTCGTCGACATTCTTGGATCCTTGCTGCTCTCCTGAAACTCGGTCAGGCATTGTCAATGTCGCGGGTCGCTCGGCTCATGGCGCTCCGGCGCCTCTCGCCGGGGTGGTTCGCCGTGAAGGCAGCCCGCTGGGCGAGCTCGCGGACATCGCCTTCCGCGAAGGTGGGCATCGGCGGCAGACGACGTTCGAGCCCCCGGCCCGGCGACTCTCCGGCGAAGCGCGCCGAGCGCCGCCGCTCAACCCTCGGCTCAGAGCTGCGTGAAGAAACCCCGGACCTCGCGAGGATCCCGGGTCGTCGGCTGGCCGTTGTCCTTCGGCGAGGGGGTGTGATCCCCGTCGAACGCACGCCAGCGCGTGGGGTGCCCGCTCGAGCAGCCCGTGTACGAAACGCAGCTGTGCGCGCCGCTGCCCTTGCCCGGCTCGGGCGGACCTTGCGCCGCCCAGCCGCTGTCCTTCAGCGCGACATCAATCACTGGCGATCCAGGAACTCCATCAGCCACTGCATGGCCGGCCGCATCCTGTTGTCATCATACTGGATGCCGGTGTTGTCCCGCCAGGTGGTGCCGACGATGTAGCCCCACAAGGTGATGCCCTGGACCGAGGGGTGGTTCCAGTACATCGTGAACTGCTCCTCCATGATCTGCTTCTGCCTGTTGTCGTTCGCCTCGCCGATGTCGTACTCGGTGATGTACACAGGCTTGCCCAGCGAGGCGAGCCCGTCGACGAAGCCCTTCACGGTGTTGGTGTTGATCTTGTACGCGTCGTGGGCCTGCGCGCCGATGGCGTCGACCGGGGCGCCCGCTGCGATCACCGCCCGCGCGATCTTCATGAAGTTGTTGTGGTCGTTCTGGTACTCGATGTTGTTGTAGTCATTGAGGATCAGGACCGCGTTCGGGCAGAACTCGCGGGCCCACTTGAAGGAGTTGACGATCCAGTCCCAGCCGCTGGCGCCGTCACCGCCGATGCCGTTCTTGTACGAGGGCGTGGTGTGGGGCGGCGGCTCGTTGACCACGTCGATGTACTTCGTCTTGGGGTAGCGCTCGCAGAACGACTTCATCCAGTCCCGCACGGCCGCCTGCTGCTCGTTGCCGGGGAGGCTCCCGACCCAGCTGGGCTGCTGGGAGCCCCACACGAAGACGTGGTGCTTGAAGATGATGTTGTTGTCCTGCGCGTACTTGTAGATCCTGTCGAGCTTGCTCCAGTCCTTGTTCCCGCGGCTCTTCTCGACCTCGCCCCACTTCCCCTCGTTCTCGGGCGTGATCTGGTTCCAGTAGTTCGCGAAGCCGTCGCGCACGGCGCCGCGCGTCGTGATGTTGCCGACGAACTTCCCCGTGGGCTCCGAGCCGCCGGCTCCGGTGGACGTGCTGCTCGAGGCGTCCGAACCGCCGCCGCCCTCGTTCGATCCGCCGCTGCTGGCGCTCGTCGTGCCGGCGCTCGTCGTGCCAGGGCCCGTCGTGCCGGCGCTCGTCGTGCCGGCGCTCGTCGTGCCAGGGCCCGTCGTGCCGGCGCTCGTCGTGCCGGCGCCCGTCGTGCCGGCGCCCGTCGTGGCGCTGCCGGCTCCCCCCGAGCCGCCCGCGCCACCGCTGTCGCCCCCGTCGCCGCATGCAGCGAGAGTCGCGACCCCGAGCGCGATCCACGTCGTACCGCGCAGCCATCGAGAAGAACGGTTCTTGTTCATGTTGGATTTCCGCAAGTTGAGCGATTGAAGATCGAGGTGCTTTGAGCGGCGAGCCGACAGGCGGCGGCTCGACTTCCGGAACGTCTGGACTCTTTGCTTCTTCAGGCGATGATCGGGTCGACGAGCCCGCCTTCGAGGCTCTCGTCGCCGAAGTCGTCGAGCGGGCCTCCCTGGCTGTTGGTGCATCCGACCGCCGCGCCGATCGTGTTGAGCAGCTTGTTGTTGGTGATCTTGACGTCGACGAACTGGCCGGTCTTCAGGTAGTCCGCGGCGCCGCCGGCGAGGATGTAGGGGACCTTCCGGAACCCGTGGTACTTGTCGGCGTTGTCATTGAGCCACACCGCCACGCCCTGATCGAGGAGCGTCCCCGAGCCGAGCTCGTAAGACGAGAGCCTGTCGAGCAGGTGCTTGAAGAGCCGCGCGTGGATCCGGTCGATCTGGTGGTGCAGCTCCTGCGCGCCCTCGATCGGCGGGCCCGAGGTGCCGTCGCTGTCGATGCGGTGGGAGATCTTGTGGTAGCTCTTCTGCCGGACGCCGTTGATCGTGTACTCGGTCCCGTCGTTGCCGTCGCCCACCTGGAGCGTCGCCACGCGCGTGACGCCGCACGCCATCGCGAGCGCGATGATATCCATCTGCATCCGCGTGACGGCCTCCACGTTCTCGGATCTGCCGACGTTCGGCGAGATCGCCTCCATCTCGGCGACCTGCACCTCCGGGAGCTTGCACGCGAGCGCGACCTCGATATCGCGGATGCTGTCGAAGTGGAGCTGTAGCCGCTCGCGATCGCTCTTGCTGATGTCCTTCCGGCTCATGAGCGCCTTCATCTCCCCGCGCACCAGGTCGTTGACGCTGGTGCGGCGCTCGGCCAGCGACTGCTGGACCTCGGTGTCCACGTCGGCGAGCCCGAAGAGCTTCTTGTACGCGTTGGCCGGGTTGCGCTCGGCTGCGCGCAGCTGCTTCGGCCCGCGGTACGAGAGCACCTCGTTGATGTAGCCGGACATCCTGCCCGCGTAGAGCGTCAGCGGCTCGACGCCCGCCGGGTTGAGCTCGGTCGCGATGCGGTTGTCGATCGACTCGCCCATCGCGAGCGACTCGTTGCCCGCCGGCTGGTCCGACACGCGCGCGGCCGTGAGGCACTGGTTGCCGCCGCCGGAGTGGCCGCACCCGTTGGCCTTGAACGCGAAATCCACGCCGCGCAGCAGGATGAGCTTGCTCGCGTAGTCCTTGAGCTCGCTGACCGCGCGGTCGCTGTCCCGCTCCATCGACGCGGCGGTCAGCGCGCCTGTCTCGCTTGGCCAGAACATCTCGGGCTCGTCGCCGGCCGCCTGCGCCACGCCGTTCGCCTGGCGCATGAAGATCGCGAAGGGCGGCACGTCCCCCGTGCCGGCCGAGGCGCGCCGCGGCGCGAAGGTCTCCAGGAACGGGAGCGCGACCGTGACGCCGAACAGGCCTCGAAGCACACGTCGTCGGGTGATCATGGCGCCTCCGCGGGAACTCGAGCGAGGAACGGAGTGGAGGAGACGATCTCGAGGAGGAGCTCCTTGGTCGAGGAGCCGCCGCGCGACGCCTCGCCGAGCTGCTTGACGAACGCCTTGTCCTTCACGTCCGCGTCGCGGCCGTGGGCGAACTCGAGCCAGCGCTCCGCGTAGCACGCGTGCGCCTCGCTGCTCTCGGCGAGCAGCTGGCTGAACTCGATGGCATCCGCGTACTTCCGCGGCTGGCCGCCGAGCGTGTAGGCGTCGGCGGAGTTGACCGGCACCCCGTTGTCGGTCGTGCGGTATTTGCCGATCGCGTCGTAGTGCTCGAAGGCGAACCCGGCGGGGTTGATGAGCAGCCCATGGCACGACGAGCCGCACGTCCCCTTGCCCGTGTGCGCCTCGACGCGCTCGCGGTTGGTCGCCTGCTCGCCCGGCGGCAGCGAGGTCGCGTCGTCGGGCGGCGGCGGCAGCGCGGCGCAGAGGATCCTGAGGTTCACGAAGACGCCGCGGTGGATCGAGTCCGGCTGCCGCGCCGTCGCCTTCGCCGCGAGGAAGCCGAGGCGCGTGAGCAGCCCCGAGCGCTCGGCCTCGTCGAGCTCCACCTGCTCGAGCTCGTCCGAGAAGTCGCCGTCGACGCCGTAGACCGCCGCGAGGTGGTCGTTCACGAACGCCGTGCGCGAGGTGAGCAGCTCGGTGAGGCCCCCCTCCCTTTCGAAGACGACATGATCCACGAAGCGCTCCGCCTCGCGCTGCATGTCGTCGCCCATCTCGGGGACGAACTCGGGGTAGAGCGCCTTGTCCTTGTTGAGGTCGTGGTACTGCTCGTAATCGTAGAGCTGCCGGTGGAACGCGCGGACGACCTCGCGGGCGCGCGGATCCTCGAGCATCCTGTCCGTGAAGGCGCGGACGGCCTCGGGGCTCGAGAGCTCGCCCGCCTTCGCCGCCTCGAGGAGCTCGTCGGAGGGCATCGAGTTCCAGAAGAGGTACGAGAGCTTGGCCGCGATCTCGTGGCCGCTCAGCGGGATGAGCCCGCCCCTCGCCGGCCCGGCGCCGCGCTCGACCCGGTAGACGAAATGGGGTGACTGCAGGAACGCCTCGAGCGCCGCGCGCACGCCGGCCGCGAACGGCTCCTCGCCCTCGAAGAGCTCCTCGCCGCGACGGAACAGCGCGACATACGTGTCCCGCTCCTCGGCCGCGAGCGGGCGCCGGAACGCCCGCTCGCCGAACCGCTCGATGAACGCCTGCGCCCGCGCCTCCGGCTCGACCGGCAGGTCGGCGGGCACGAGCCGGCCGAGCTTGTCCTCGTCGGCGGTCACCATCGCCGCGAGCTCCTCCGCGGCGCGCTGGTAATCGCTCCAGAGGCCCGGCGTCACCAGGAGCGCAGCTTCGTTGTTGTCGAACACGCCGCCGAGCGGATCGCTCGTGAAGGACGCCGAGAGGCCGGGCCTGTCGTCGAGGCGCAGGAGATCGCGCACCGTGTTCTCCCACTGCGCGTGGCTCAGCCGCGGGAACATGCTGCGCTCGGCGACCTGCGGCGCCGCCGCGCCGCCCGGCAAGGGGCCGTCGCCCTCCTCGTGGGCGCCCAGAGAGCCCGTACACCCCGCGAGCAGGAGCGCCGCAGCGCAGAGCGGCGCGCCCAGCGCGCGCCTCCAGCGTGGCAGGAGGATCATCGAAATAGACGGTGGGGTCATCGTCTCTCTCTCCTGGTGAAGCGCTGGCGACCGGGCGGCCAGTTCAGCGTGGCTCTCAACGCGACTACCATCCAACAGAAGCCGTGGTGTTCACTCCGTCATCGAGCGCGGCGTCGATCTTGCCTGTCGCATGGGACCCGCAGCCGTTCAACACTGGACGATTCAAACACGATCGAAACTCGTGAGCTCGCGAACGAACGCGATCACGAGAGATCGCGCGGTCTCGAGAGGGCGACCCGACGGCCTGCGGGGCGCCGATCCGCCGCCCGCGGCGCGCACCGCCGAGCGAACGGGGCCGGTGCCGACATCCATCGAAGGACGGAGGTCTCGGTCCGCGTGACGACCCACCCAAGACGAAGCAAAAGGATACCGCTCCGAAGCAATGTGAACGATCACAAGATCGATGTCAAACCCAATCAACCCACCCGCATGGTCGCTCCGGCCCGAGCGAGGACGCTGGCATGGTCGTGGGACCGCGAGGACTGGAACTTTCCGCCAGCAACACGCATGCTGAGAGCGCCGTTACGTACGCCGAGCGACGTGAAGGCGCGCGACGAGCGCGGAGGCTGCTAGCGGTCGAAGAAGTCGAAGACGTCGGGCAGCACGAGCGGAACCATGCCTGCATGGTCCGCATCGACTTCCTTGTATGTGATCGTGTAGCCGCCAGCCATCATCCAGTCGCGCAGCGCCCGGCTGCCGGTCAGGGAAGGTGTGCCGCGGGTCCCTTCCGTCACGAAGATGGGCACGTCGAGCAGCCGGTCCCACGGATAGCCCGACTCCTGGACGAAGGGGCCGGACATGGGCGCCAGAGCCGTCCAGTAATCGGCGTATTTGCCGCCGATGTACCAGGTGCCGCCGCTCCCCATCGAGTGTCCGGTGAGGAACATCGCGCTGCGATCGATCGGGTACTCGTGCAGCACCAGCTCCAGGACGTTGATGACGTCCTTCTCGCTGAGCTCCTGGTCGCGTTCTCGCTCGGGCGTACGCATGGCCAGGAGCTTCTCCGCCTCCTCGGGTTGCCCGAACACGGCCGGCAGCCGCAGGAAGTTGCCGTAGGCGCCTCGATGGCCGAGCGGCGAGACCAGGAGAACGCCATGCTGGTCGGCCAGATTCACCATCTGCCTGTTGTTCTGATCCAGGTACGAGCTCTCGTCGTTCGAAGCGCCGTGCAAGAACATGACGAGGGGCAGCTTCGACGTGCCGTCCCAGCCATTCGGGACGCAGACGCGGTAAGGAACGTCGGCGCCCGCTTCTGGAAAGCGATACGTCCTGCGCTGGTCGCCTTTGGCCCGCCACTGCGGAGAGCCGGGATCGGCGACGGACTCGGCGAGCGCCCGCGCCTCGATCACCTGGGTGCGTGGATCGAGCGTGGTCCCGAACGAGATGGTCACCGGCTCGAATTCGTCTGAACCGCCCGCCCCGCCTGCCCCGCCCGCCCCTGCGGCGCCGCCTTCGCCGCCGGCCGCCGTCGTCCCGCCGCTGGGCGCTTCGCCGCCTGTGCCGGCGCCCGCTTGACCGCCCACGCTGGCCGAGGCGCCTCCAGGAGCCCCCCCGCTGGAGCCGCTGGAGGCGGCGCCCGGCGCGCTGGCGCCGCCCCCACCTTGGCCGGTGGAGGCAGCGCCGCTGAGGGCATCATCGCTCCCGCAAGCGGCGAGCGACAGCGCGCAGCCGATGCAGGCCAGTGACGAAAGGAATCGACGTGTCGTCATGCTCACTCCGGGACGAGATCAGCCCGTTCAGGGCGCGCTGCCGAGCGCTCGTGGTTCTCCGAGGCCTCGTGGCGCGCGACTCGATGGCTTGTTCACGGCTCGCAGAAAAATGCACTGACACCAACCAAGCTCACGTCACGAGCGAGCTGCTGGCGCCCGCAGGATCCGGCGGCACCCAGCGCGATGCCTCGAGCCGTTCCACTGGACCACCGATTCGCGCATCGCGGCTCGTGTGCCTGCGCAAATACGATGTCAGCAGCAGGCCCCCGAGGGCGCACCGTGAACGATCACATTCAGGGCGTCAAACAAAATTGACCAGCCCACGGCTCTCCTCGATCCCGAGTGTTCTGGTCGGCTTCGAGCCAGTTGCGCGGCCTGGTGAGGTGCCCCACCGTCCGATGGCCCAGATCGGGGAGATGGCGGCTCGCGGCCGCCTCACCGCCGTGCTTGTCGATGGCGACCACCGCGTTCGAATCGACCGGCCCCTCTCGACACAGCGCCCACCGGCTGATCGGAGATGACGTGACGGAGCACGTCCGCCGCCGACGCTACTGTGCGCTGCGGGGCGACTGTTACGATGCCATTGGCGCCCTCGTCGTACAGGCCCTCGACTGGCGCGCGGCCCG
Organism: Sorangium sp. So ce1504; assembly: GCF_051521635.1. Classification (NCBI taxonomy): domain Bacteria; kingdom Pseudomonadati; phylum Myxococcota; order Polyangiales; family Polyangiaceae; genus Sorangium; species Sorangium sp. So ce1504. Next base: position 6,745,410 of record NZ_CP150365.1, read on the forward strand.
GTGCCCCGCTTGACGCGCCGCTTCGTCGGAGGCGCCACGCCAGCCCTGTCCTCCCTCGGGATCGAGGAACTCCGCGGTCCCGTCGACAAGAGTTGACATCGAACATGTGAACGATCACAATGAACACCTTGCCGCGAGCGCGGCGAACGGAAATCCAGCGAGACGGCTTGTTTACATCAAAGTCGCGCAAGCTCGCTGAATCCCAGCTCAGCCGTCGGACTCGGGTCCTTCAATCAACTGGAAACGACCTCACGCTGCGGGCGCGCCTCGTGGAACGCCGCCGGTGAGGGAAAAATCGCGCCTGGGTATTCGAATGACGAACCAATCTACACTCGTTCGAGCCACATTGTTCGCGGCGCTGGCCGGCTCTTGCGCTCTCTCGGCTTGCGGAGGCGGCGTCGATGACGGCGCGAGCTCGTCAGGCGACGACCCTCACGCCGGGGCGGGCGGGGCCGCCGTCTCAAGCAGCAGCGGCAGCACCACGACCAGCGGCGGCGCCACGACCAGCGGCGGCGCCACGACCGGCGACGGCGGCGCGTCCGCGGGTGGATCAGGCGGTGAGGGAGGCACGAGCGCAAGCGGCGGATCGCCGGGGGCGGGCGGCTCGGGCGGATCGATGGGAGGCAAGGTCCCCCCGCAGCCGAGCACGGGTTGCGACAAGGCCAATCCGCAGACGGGCAGCGCGCAGAGCCCGCTCACCGTATCGGGTCACCAGTACTACGTGAAGCTGCCGACCAACTACGACGCCAGCAAGCCGTATCCGGTGATGATCATGTTCAACCCGACGGGCAACCCGATCAGCTGGGCAGAGCAGAACGCGGGCTTCGAGGCGACCGGCCCCAAGGAGGCCTGGATCCGCGTCTACCCTCATCCCGCCAACTCCGGCTCGGGCTGGGGGGCGAACGACGTCTCCTTCTTTCAGCCGTTCTACGAGGAGATCACCGGCAACTTCTGCATCGACAAAGCTCGCGTGTTCGCGGCGGGCGAGAGCTCGGGCGGCGACTTCTCGAGCATCCTCGGCTGCGAGCACGCGGACAAGCTGCGCGCGGTGGGCCCGTGCGCCACCAAGAACGTACCCCAGTATCCGCTCAACGCCGACACCCGAAAGTGTACCGGGCAGGTCACGGCGGTCGTCATCCACGGAAAGCGCGACTCTGTGGTCGGAACGGACAACGGCCCGAAGACGCGCGACTTCTATACCGAGCTGAACCATTGCCAGGCGAGCACGACGCCGGTCGACGGGTACACGGACGATCTCTCGAACTGCGTCCTGGCTCAGGGCTGCGACGAGGACTATCCGGTCTACTGGTGCCAGCACGGGGACCCGAACTACCAAAACACCAATCATGGTTGGCCCGCGTTCGCGCCCAAGTTCCTCTGGAGCCTGTTCTCGACCTATTGAGAGACATGATTGGCCCGGCGGCGCTCGGTGCATGACGCCTGCGTCAACCAGCCGGGGGGGGCGTGACGAACGACCCGCGATCACCCGAGCCCCCGGCGAGCAGAAGCTATCGAGGTGGTGTCCTTATGAGTAGATCTGTGTTTCGACTGAACGTTCTCTTCACCGTGGGCGTGGCGGCGGGGCTGGCCGCATGCGGCTCGGAGGCGGATCCCGTCGACCCCGGCGCTGGTGGCTCCTCTGGCGCATCCACGAGCGGCGGTTCCACCTCGGGAGCGACGTCGGGCGGAACGTCCAGCAGCAGCGCGGGCACGGCCGCGAGCACGGCCGCGAGCACGAGCAGCTCTGCCGGCACGGGCGGCGACTCGTCCGGCACCGGTGCCGGCGGCTCGACGGGCGCCGGCGGCTCGACGGGCGCCGGCGACGGCGGCTCGACGGGCGCCGGCGACGGCGGCTCGACGGGCGCCGGCGACGGCGGAACGATGAACCCGGGCGACGGCGGCTCGGTGGGCTGCGGAAAGGCCGTGACGCGCCCCAACCCTCGCACGCAGCAGACGCTGATGGTCGGTGGGGTGACGCGCTACTACCTGATTCACGTGCCGGAGAACTACGACCCGAGCAAGCCGCTGCCGCTGGTCTTCGGTATCCACGGCCTGAACATGAACAACGTGTGGGCCGCGCACGACAACAGCGGATTTCAGCTCATCCAGGAGACCAACAACCAGGCGCTGCTCATCTACCCGCAGGGCTTGCCGGCAGACGGACAATCCAGGCCTCCGAGCACCGAATCGCAGTGGGGTACCGCGGACTCCAACTGGGGCGGTCCGCCGCCCAACGCCAATCAGGCGCGCCTGACGGCCGACCTGGCGTTCTTCGATGCCATGCTGGAGCACGCCAAGACGAACTACTGCGTGGACACGAAGCGCGTCTTCGCGGTCGGGTTCAGCCAAGGTGGTTTCATGACGAACACGCTCGGCTGCCAGCGCGCCTCCGTGTTCCGCGGCCTCGCCCCGGTCGCTGGATGGGGCCCCAACGGATCCCAGCCCACGTGCAGCGACGCCAGCGCCGCGCACGCGCTGATTCAAACGCAAGGCGACACCGACGGGACCGTGACCCCCCAGCTGGGACAGGCGACCCGAGACTTCTGGCGCGGCCGGAACGGCTGCCAGGCGACCACGATGCGATCGAGCTTCGGCGACGCGTGCGTCGAGTACCAGGGCTGCAAGGAGGGCCAGCCGGTCGTGTACTGCACGCACCCCGGCGGTCACAACGTACCGTCCGGCGCGGGCGGGCGAGCCTGGCGCTTCTTCCAGTCGCTCAAGTGAGCTCCGCGAACCGTGGAGTGGACGCGGCCTCCCGCAGGCCGTCGAGTGAGCGCGATCTGTTCGATGCATGGATTCTCGATTTCAGATGAACACGACAGTCACTGGATGATGGTTGCATTGTAACTGCGCTGAATAGCTGATTCGTCACCCGAGCTTGGTCAGGAGGCAATCATGACCCCACCGTCTTTTTTAATGACCGGCTTGCCACGCGGCAGGCGGGCGCTGACCGCGGGGCTCTGCGTCACCGCGCTCCTGCTCGCGGGATGCACGGGCGCCTTGGGCGATCCGGATCCGGAGGGGAGCGGCGGCCCTCCTCCGGACGGCGGCGGCCCACCCACCGGCGGGGTGGCGCGCGGCATCGACATGCCGGGTGGGCCGCAGTACCACCGGTTCGTGCGCCTCACGAACTCGCAGTGGGCGCGCAGCGTGCAGGTGGTCCTGAACCTCGCCGCTCCTCCGTCGCTGTCCGACGGGTTCGAGAAGCCCGTCGCCGGCACGACGGACTTCACGAACAACGAGCACCTGCTGAGCGTGAACCAGCGCTCGTGGAGCGACTACCAATCGGCGGCGGAGGCGCTCGCCGAGGAGGTGACGGATTCGGAGGAGGCGCTCGCCGATGTTTACCCGGGCACGGACGCGGCCGGCTTCATCGAAGCCGTGGGGCGCCGCGCGTATCGCCGTCCGCTGACGGACGACGAGATCGCCAGGTACGAGGAGCTCTTCGAGACCGGAGCGGCGATGTCCGGCACGAAGAGCGCGTTCGCCAAGGGCGCGCAGCTCGTGATCCGGACGATGCTCCAGTCGCCGCACTTCCTCTACCGCACGGAGCTCGGCGAGGATCGCAAGCCGCTCGATGGTTACGAGATCGCGGCGAAGCTCTCGCTCTGGCTGCGCGACGCCGCGCCGAGCGACGAGCTGCTCGACAAGGCGCCCACGCTCACGACGCCGGAGGCGATCGCCGCGGTCGCCGAGACCATGCTGGAGGAGCCCACCGCGGCCGAGGGCATGCGGTACTTCCATCGCGAGCTGCTCCACTTCGATCGCTACGCCACGATCAGCAAGCTCGGCGTGCCGAGCTACGACGAATCGTTGAACGTGGAGTACGAGGAGAGCGCGTACCTGTTCTTCGACAAGATCTTCACCGAGGGTCTCGGCGTGAAGGAGATCCTCACGTCCACCAAGGGCTTCGTGGGGCCGGGGATGGCGAGCCTCTACGGCCTTTCGCCGAGCGGGAGCGGCGTCGTGGAGCGAGACCTCGGTCCCGATCGCGTCGGCTTCTTCTCGCAGCTCCCTTACCTGACGCTGAACGCCCTGAACGACGAGTCGGACTCGATCCACCGCGGCGCCAACATCAACTTCGACGTGCTGTGCGCGCCGCTCGGCGCGCCGGCCCCCGACATTCCGCCGGTCCCGCCCCTCGAGCCCGGGCAGACGAACCGTCAACGCATCACGCGGCTCACCTCCGCCTGCGGCGGCGCGTGCCACAACCAGCTCATCAACCCCGTCGGCTTCGCCTTCGAGCACTTCGACGGCATGGGGCAATATCGGGACGAGGAGAACGGAGGCTTGCCGATCGACAGCAGCGGTGTCTACACGTTCTCCGAAGGGGCCAAGTCGTTCGCGGACGCCGGCGAGCTGATGCGCCACATGGCGGAGGGCGAGCAGGCTCACCTCTGCTACGCCAAGAAGCTCGCGAGCTTCGCGCTCCAGCGCGACGTCGTCCCGTCGGACTTGCCGCTCGTCGAGACGCTCGCCGAGGTGAGCCGCGGCGCCAGCGGCTCGGTGAAAGAGATGATGCTCGAGCTCGTGAAGAAGGAAGCATTCCGGACTCGCATGGGAGGTACGCTGTGAACCCCAAGATCGCAATGAACCTCGCTCCTCCGAACGCGGCCCACCGGCGCGGCATGAATCGGCGCGCGTTCCTGCGCGCGGGCGGCGTCGCCATCGCCCTTCCGTTCCTCGAGGGTCTGCCGTCGCGCTCCGCCTGGGCCGCGGACAGCACGCCCGTGTTCAGCCTCTACATCGTGGCGGCGTGCGGCGTGGTGGGCAAGAAGTTCTTCCCGGACGAGACGGGTCAGCTCACGACCGACGGGCTCGCCGCCATGACGGACAAGGCGACGCACGTGCTCGCGCCTCACGCCCCGAACCTGCTGTTCATCCGCGGCATCAACTTCCCGATGGGAGGGCCCACCAACTGCGGCCACGCGCAGGGCCTGTGTCAGGCGCTCACCGCGCGCCCGGCGCAGGGCGGCGGCAGGACCGCAGCCTCGACCGGCGTGTCCGCGGACGTGGTCGTCGCCCAGCTGGTGAACGAGGGCGGCGCCGAGCCGCTCACGCTTTACGCCGGCAACCGCAAGAACGGGTACATCGCCGAGCGCATCTCTTTCAAGGGCAGCGGCTCCGGACAGGTGCGTTCCGCGGACGACAACCCGTACACGCTCTATTCCAAGCTCGTCGGCCTGACGAGCAGCGACGGCGGTAGTAGCAGCGGCGGGCAGGTCGCCGAGGAGCTCATCCGCAGCCGCAAGAGCGCGAACGACTTCGTGCGCGAGGAGCTGAACAGCCTGATGCGCATGTCGGCGCTGAGCTCCGCCGACAAGCAGCGCCTCGAGCAACATTTCGCCGCCATCCGCGACGCCGAGGTCACGATGGGCGAGATGGCCGGAGCCTGCAGCCAGGCCGGCCTCTCGACGTCGGAGCTCGAGGCGCTCGAGGGCGGCTTCGCGTTCAAGACGAACGGCATGATCGAAGACGTCGCGAAGCTCCATCTCGAGCTCGTGGCGCTGGCGTTCGCCTGCAACTTCAACCGCGTGGCGACGCTGCAGCACGGCGACGGCACGGATCAGACGAAGTATGCGGTGCCGGCGAACGAGAAGCTCGGGTGGCCCTTCCACCACATCAGCCACCGTGTGCAGTCGGACGCCTCTTCGGGCAGCAACCCGACGGCCGAGCAAGCGCACGCCGAGATCGACGTGCTCCGCATGCAGACGCTGCTCCACGGCCTCGATCAGTTCAAGGCGCGCGGCCTGTTCGACAAGTCCATCATCCTGTGGACGAACCACGTGTCGGACGGCCCGTCGCACAGCTTCCGCGACGTTCCGACGATCATCGCCGGGAGCGGCGGCGGCTACCTGAAGCAGGGTGCTTTCATCGACGCCGAAGACGCCACGAACAACCGGCTCTTCAACGGCCTCATCGCCGCCGCCGTCCGGGACAAGACCGAGTGGACGGAGAACTTCGGCGAGGGCAAGGGCTCCGGGCCCATCGACGGCATGCTCGCCTGAGCGGCAGCGCCGGCGGTGCGCCTCCCTGGATTCGGCACCAGAACTGCGAACGCTCAACTCGACTCTGGAGTGGGCCATCAAGGAGAACGGGCGAGCGTGCAGCCAGTACTACCAGCGCCTGGCTGCCGACAAGATCGCGGTCATGGGTTGGTCCTGCGGCGGACTGATGGCCGAGGGTGCTGCCGGCGACCCGCGCGTGACGACCGCAGTGATCTGGAGCAGCGGGATGATCAATCCCGATCAGAAGATCCTCGACGCGCTCCACGCGCCGATCGCGTTCATCCTCGGCGGCCCCGATGACGTCGCTTACCCGAACGGGACCCGGGACTACCGGAACACCCGCGACGTGCCCGCCGTCCTTGCGAGCACCAACGTGGGCCACGGCGGCACCTACGGCCAGGACAACGGCGGAGTCTTCGGCAGGGTCGGCGTCGCCTGGCTGGGCTGGCAGCTGAAGGGTGACATGGGCGCGACCGGCAAGGGCATGTTCGTCGGCGCGAATTGCGGCCTGTGCACCGACCGGGCATGGACCATCGAGTCGAAGAACATGGACTGACGTGCGGCGCGCGACCGGCGCTCCCCGCATGACGAGCCCAGTCCTGGGCCAAGCCGAAGCGGCGGCCCAGGAGAACGTGAGCGCTCACACACTTGAGTGCAAGCCCGATCGGCAGCACGCGTCTTGACGCGATCCGGCGGCTCGACGATAGGGCCGGCGCGGTGGCGCAGGCGCTCGTCACTGGGCCATCGCCGCCGCGGGGGACGACAGGCGCGCCTCGCGGCGGGCCTTGTCGACTTTCCGGCGAGATCGACTTGCGGAACCGTTAGACTACGGGCGGCGCGCTCGCGGATCGGCGCGCGGAGGAGCGAGCATGGGTCGCGACAGGGGCGAGCGGACATCCGGACCGTTCGGAGGCGCGGACGCGGAGGAGGTGTCCGGAGGGGACCACGACTCGGCAGCAGGGAGCACGGCGGGCGGGCCCTGCCAGCTCGACGGGGGCCCCGCGCCGGGCGGGGTTCCCGCGCGCATCGATGGCGAGATTGACTACAAGGCAGAGTGCTGGGCGCTGCGCGCGCGGGTCGAGGAGCTGGAGAATGAGCTGGCCAGTCGGCGCGGCGAGCTCGGGCGCGAGAGAGGGTTGGTCAGCGCGGCGGCGGCGTACCTCGACGCTCCGTTCGCTCTGGGCGCCACGCAAGTGCCGGCGCTGATCCACTGGCGCCTGGATGGCACCGTGACGCGCTGGAACGACGCCGCGGGGCACCTCTTCGGCTGGAGCGAGGGCGAGGCCGTGGGCCGCCGGATCGAAGAGCTCGTTGCCGCGGATCCGGTGTCGCCCCAGGAGGCGGAGGCGTTCAACCACGATCCTGGCGAGAGCCTCTTCGCGACGACCACGAGCGCGGGCAGGACGAGAGAGGGAAACGAGATCACCTGCCGGTGGACCTACGCCGTGCTGCGCGACGAGCGAGGCGACGTCCGAGAGATCGCGGCCATCGTGGATGAAGGCGACGATCCGCGGCAGAGGGAGCGCCTGCTGCACGAGCGCTATCAGATGCTCCTGCAGCTCGTGGACAACTCGCCGAACGTCATGTTCATCAAGGACGCGGACGGACGCTACGTGTTCGTCAACCGCCATTATGCGCGGGCCCTCGGGCGGCACGCCGTCGAGTTCCTCGGCAAGGACGAGCATGAGTTCGGCGCCACGCCGCCCGGCGTCGCCGACCGGATCGTGGAGAAGGAACGGGAGGTGTTCGCGAGCGGCCAGGCCATGCGGTACCAGGAGGTCCTCGACTACGGCAGCCAGAACTTCTATTTCTTCACGGTCAAGTTCCCGGTTCGCAACGAGCGCGGCGAGCTGGTCGGCGTCGGCGGCGTCGTGAGAGAGGACACCGACCTGAGGCGCGCGGAGGCGGAGCGGGCCGCGCTGCAGGAGCAGATCATCGCCGCGCAGCAGGACGCGCTCCGGGAGCTGTCGACGCCGCTCATCCCGCTCGCCGACGGCGTCCTGGCCATGCCGCTCGTCGGGACGGTGGACGGCGCGCGCGCGGGGCAGATCATGGAGACGCTGCTCACCGGGATCGGCAGCCAGCGCGCCCACACCGCGATCCTGGACATCACCGGCGTTCGCGCCGTCGACACGCTCGTCGCCGATGCGCTGACGCGGACCGCGCGCGCCGCCCAGATGCTCGGCGCGCGCGTGGTGCTCACGGGCATCCGCCCCGAGGTGGCGCGCGCCCTGATCGAGCTCGGCGCGGACCTCACCGGCATCGTCACGATGGGCACCTTGCAGAGCGGCATCGCGTACGCGCTCCGGCCCACGGAGCGCCCGCGCGTCGCCCGGTGAAGCGCGCCACGGCTGCATCCTAAAGAGACCGAGACCCCTCCCTCGCGCGGCGACTGGAGCGCGCGACCCGGCTACGAGCTCGCCCCGACGCTCGCGAACGCGCCGGGCGTGACCGCCGTGCTCGAAGGCCGCGCGCCGGTCCATTTTCTTTGACACCAGCAGTGTGAACGCTCACAGTGCGCCTTGGGGTTTCCTTTCGCGTTGCCCTGAACAGGCCGTCGTTCGCGCCGGCCCTTCGTCCCTGGGCTCGGGCTCGCCCTCTGCGCCGATTCCATTCGCCTGGTCGTCGCGGACGCGAGCAACGGCGAGGTCGCGAGGGAGTCGCGTGTCGTTTCGGCGGCTCTCGGTCGATCATCCCGACGGCGCAGCGGAGCTCGCATCCTGCGGCTCTCCGCTTCGGCGTGCGTGGGACGGAGGAATGCGATGCGTATGGTTCAAGAGAATGGTTCGCTGTGTGGGTCGCGCGAGCGGAACGATGCGGAGATCCGGAGACCGCGCCGCTCGACGTGGGCCACGCTGGTGGGGACTGCCGCGCTGGTGGCGATGTTCAGCGGGTGTTCCGATGATCCGGAAGGAGCGACGTCGACCAGCTCCGGAGCCGGCGCAAGCGCTACGACGGGCGCGACCAGCGGGGGGGTGACGAGCGGCGGCGTGACCAGCGGGAGCGCTGGAGGGGGAGTCGCCACGAGCGGCTCGGCAGGCTCGGGCGGCGACGGCGGCACCGGGGGCGCCGGCGGAGCGGGCTCGGGTGGCATGGGCGGCGCATCCGACGGTGTCGGAGGTACCGCGGGCGACGGAGGTGCAGGGGGCAGCGCTGGCGCGGGCGGCGGCCCGTCATTCCAGCCCTGCCCGGCGAGCGGCTCCTGTAAGATCATGCCCTTCGGCGATTCAATCACGCAGGGTTTCAACGTCGCCGGCGGCTACCGCGCCCCGCTGTTCCACCTCGCGCTCGAAGCGAACCGCGACATCACCTTCGTCGGTTCCGCCAGTGATTACAGCGTGCCCATGGTGGACGGAGTGACGTTCCCGAGGAACCACGAGGGTCACGGCGGCTGGACGATCGAGGGCAACAACGGCATCGCGCAGCTCGTGGGCACCAGCATTCCGAATTACAAGCCCAACATCATTACGTTGATGATCGGAACGAACGACATCAACGGTAACATCAACCTTGCGGACGCACCGAATCGCCTGGGCAAGCTGCTCGACTCGATTTTCATGCGTGATCCGAACATCCTCGTGGTGCTCGCGCAGATCGTGCCGACGAGAACGGACGGCACGAACAACGCCATCAAGGCCTACAACGCGGCCATGCCCGACCTGGTTTCGACGCGCGTCAGCAAGGGGCAGCACATCGTGCTGGTGGACATGTACACAGCGTTCACCAACGACACGAACTACAAGCAGTCCCTCTTCGCCGACAATCTCCACCCGAACCAGGCAGGGTATAACCGCATGGCCGATGTTTGGTTCCAGGCGTTGAGTCCGTACCTCCGCTGAAATCGAAAGGCGAACGCACACCGGATTTCCGACAGCGGAGCTCCCGGACAGGATACACCCGAACGAGGCCGGCTACGTGCGCATGGCGAACGTCTGGTACGGGGCGATCGGCGACCTCTTGCGGTGAGACGACGTCGCGGTCGCGCCTTCCCCCCGCGACCCTATTGCTCGCGCCGCGTCGCGTGACGGCGCCGGCCAGTACCTCGAGGAGCGCCGGCCGGCGTCGTTGAGCTCGCGCCGGCCGGCGTTCCGCCCTTGTGACGGCTACGTCAGGTTCGTGAGCGGCCCGGTGCAGAACCTCGGGTCGCCGAACGTCGTTCGGCTGTCGCCGAACAGGTTCAAGATCGAGACGAGCAGATCGTTGTGCGGGCGATTGTTGTACCGGAGCCAGCGTCCAGCGCGCAGGCCTCCGCCGCCGCCGGCCAGCAAGAACGGCATGTTCGACTTGTTGTGGCTCGGCGGATCCTGGAGCTCGGACCCGAAGAAGACGACGCTCTCGTCGAGCAGCGAGTGTCCACCCATGTCGACCTTCGCCATCTCCTGAAGGAGGTAGAGGTGCTGCTGCGAATACCAGTTGCAGATGCGCTCGCACTCGGCCGGCCTGAAGCCGCCGTCGTGCTGGTAGAAATGGTGGTGCTCGCTCAGGTTGAGCCAGGGGAAGGTGTGCTTCGCCTCGGTGTCGCTCCACTGCAGCGTGCCGACCGCGGTGATGTCGCAGGCGAGCGACATCACCATCATGTCCATCATCAGCTTGCCGACCTTCGGGATCGCCGCGTCGGTCGAGGTGTCCTTGACCTTGCCGTCGTTGTCCGCGCTGAGCCCCGTGCGCGGGTTGTAGTCGGACGTGTCGACCTTCGTCGGCGCCTTGCACGCGCTCGTCTCGACCGGCGGCGCGCTGTCGAGGCTCTTCTCGATCTCGCGGATCTTCGTCAGGTGCTGATCGATCTTCTGCTTGTCGGCGGCGCCGAGCCGATTGGACAGGGCGGAGTAGCGCCCGTCGAGGAAATCGAGGATCGATTTCTTTCGCGCGAGTCGGCGGGCGGCGTCGTTGCCGGCGCTGGGATCCAGCGTGCCGAAGAGATCGGTGAAGATCTCCGTCGGATCGAGGCGCGGCGAGATCGGCCTGAACGGCGCGGCGCTCTCGAAATTCGCGGAGTTCATCGGTGACAGCAGGCCGTGGGACTTGCCCGTCGCCCAGCGCACCGCGATCTCGATGCTCGCCTTCGCCTTCTGACCGGCGGAGATCCGGGAGGCGATCACCTGATCGACGGACGGTCCGCCCGCGTAGCCGCCGTTCGGGGCCTGGGTCGTGCCCGAGAGCCAGGCGATGATCCCGGCCTGGTGCTGCTCACCGACCGCGCTCTTCATGTCGAGGCCGTCGACGACGATCAGCTTGTCCTGCACCGGCGCGAGCGGCGACAGGATGGGCCCCAGGGTGAAGTTCGTCTCGGTGCCGGTCGGCCGCCAGCGGTTGATCACGGTCCCGCCCGGCGTGTAGACGCCGAGGAAACGCTTGGCGGGGGTGGCTTGCGCGCTCGCCGTGCGTTCGGGGCCCATGATCTCCAGCCAGGGGAGCGCGATGGCGATGGCGCCAGCGCCGCGCAGCACGGCACGTCGGCTCAAACGAAAGTTCGACATAACCATCACTCCTCCTGGGCAGCCATGTAGTGGAAGGCATCCGTCTGCGTGAGCTCGATCAGGAGCTGCCTTACATTGTATCCGGACGCCTTGAAGGCGTCCGTGACAGCCTTCTTGGTGCAAGCGTCCCCGGCGCGAAGCGTGAGACCATAGCCGTACTCGGCCCAGTGCGTCGCGAAGCAGTTCTGCACCGCCTCGGTCTGGGCGAGCCCCTGCACCAGCTCGATCGGCCCGTTCACCTTGATGTCCGTGCCCGGGACCCCGCCGCTCGCGTCGATCGGGACGTCGTTCTCCGTCGTGCGGAACAGCCCGACCGCGTCGTAGTTCTCGAGCGCGAACCCGACCGGATCCATGAACTGGTGGCAGCCCGCGCAGACCGGATCCTTGCTGTGCTGGCTGAAGCGATCCCGCGCCGTCGCGCCGGTGTACGGATCCGGCGGCTTCACCCTCTCCAGGATGTCGCCGGTGGGGAGCGGGATCTTCTGGCACATCAGCTTGTCGAGCACGAACGCGCCGCGGACCACGGGGTTCGTGTTGTTCGAGTGCGTCGTCCCGGCCATCATACCGGCCTGGGTGAGGAGCCCGAGGCGCTGGGTCGTGTCGAGCTCCACCCGCTGGAACTCGTCGCCCGTCACGCCGGAGACGCCGTAGAACGCCGCGAGGGGTCCGTTCATGAACGTGTACGGGGCCGTCAAGATGGACGCCCAGGTGCCGTTCTCCTCGAAGATCTCGTGCGCGAGCAATCGCTGCGTCTCTTCGTGCATGAGCGAGCCGATCGTCCGCGTGAAGGTCGGGAACGACTCCGCGTTTCGCTCGAGATCCGCGAGGCTGCTGATGGGGAGCAGGTTGTCGAAGAAGTACCGGACGGTGACCCGCGACCGGGGATCCTCGAGCATGCGCTCGGCATGAGCGCGCACGCCCTCCTTGGTCGAGAGCTCGCCCGCCTGCGCCGCCGTGCGCAGGTCCTCGTCGGGCATCGTGCCCCAGAGCAGGTACGATAGGCGCGTCGCCATCTCGTCGCCGGTGGGCCGGCGGAGCTCGGGGCGCTCCGGGTCGGGCGCGCCAAACTCGATGCGGTAGAGAAAATCCGGCGATTGAAGCAGCCCCTCGATCACCGTCGCGATGCCGACGTCGAACGAGGCGTCCGTCCGGCCGGCGCTGTACAGCGCGAGGAGCTCGTCCGCCTCGCCGTCGGCGAGCGGCCTTCGATACGCGAGCGGCGCGAGTCGCTCGATGATCGTGCGGGCGCACGCCTGCTCGCCCTCCGCCGTCACGCTGCGCGCGCAAGGGTCGAGCTTCGCGAGCGCCTCCGGGGTGGCGGTCGCGCGCTTGGCGATGCCCTCCGCGACGGTGCCCAGCTGCTCGGCGAGCAGGCTCGAGACCGACAGCGTGTCCGCGTCATTGCCGAAGCCGTTCCCGACATCCTCGCTCGGAAGTGAAACGGCCGGCTCTGTCGTGTCGCCCAGGAGGTCGCGGACGGTCTTGTTGTATTCGAAGCGCGTCAACCGCCGCAGCGGCGCTCGCCCGGGGTACACCGCGCCGTCCTCGCAAGCGGCCGGGTCCGTCGGGCCCGTGCCCGTCGAGGTGGGCGGCGGGTCGTTCGGTGTGGAATCGGAATCGTCGGAGCGAAACCCGCCCAGGTCTCCCGTGCAGCCGCTGGCCACGATCAACGCGATCGAGACAGCTGACCGAGAGCCCAGGAGAGGACGCGCCTTCTCATGATCTGAGGGCCTAACCATGTTCTCTCTCCTCGCCCGCTGTGGGCACGCTAAAGTGGAGCGCAGGCGGGATCTGGTGTTTACCCTCGCCCGTGTCGCGACAGCTCGTGGCCAGTTCGGCCTGAAGATATTTCTACTACCTGCCGAGAAAATCCATCGACCACCGCATGGCGGGGCGCGGCTGGCCGCCCCTGATGAGGCCCGACTCCCTCCCCCACGTCGCGCCATGGACGTGGCCCCGGAGCGTGATGCCTTTGGCGTTCTCGTGCTTCCAGAACATCGTGAACTGCTCCTCCATCACCCGCCTCTGCCTCTCGTCATCAAAGCCATGTGGCCTCCTGTCGGAATGGTAAGGAAACGACTCACAAGGCAGACATTATCGACGACGATGACACGATGTATGTGGCCTGCGGTGACACGACCATCGAGGTAGCTACGCTCGCGCGGACCGCACCCTGCGCACCGACGCTACCGGTGAACAGCATTCATGATTTTTCACGACAATCGTGGAACAACCGAGGTCTGTCGCGTTTTCCGGTGATTCACTCCTGGCGAAACGCTGATCACCATCGTTCGACGATCATCTGCGCAACGACCGAACGTAACCGGCGCCTGGAACGACCCGAGGCCCGACCACGAAGCCCGCAATGCGCATGGCGACCCACCCAGAGCAAAGCGAAAGGATACCTCTGCAATGTGAACGCTCACATCCCGGATGTCAACGCCTATCGACCGTCCCGCGCGCGTCCGCCAACCCGAGGGAGGACAAGGCCGATGGCGCTCCTCCGGAGCGCCGCGTCAACAGAAGCAGCCGCCGTACCACGGTCGTGCAGCTGAACGAGATCATGGTGTTGAGCGCATACCCAGGTTCCGGGCTCCCCCGCGGACGCCGGAACCGCAGCAGCGGGCTCAGCCGCGCGAGGGCTGCCGCTGCTCCAGGAGCCCGCCCGACTCCCCCTCGCCCACCGGCCCCGCCGCGCGCATCGACTGCAAGGCAGCGATGATCTCCTCCGTGACGCACGGCCCGCCCGAGACGTAGGACGGCGCAAGCGGCTTCAGCGGCGGCGGGAGCACCTCGGCGACCCGCGCGCCGATGGCGTCGCGCGACGCCGCGTGCCCCTCTTCCCCGGCCGCGGCCCGGAGCGCCTGCGCGAAATCGGCCGCCGTGGGCCAGCGCGCGTCGCGATCGCGCTCGATCGCCCGCGCGACAGCGGCCGTGACGGCCTGGCCCACGCCCTCGCGCTCGCTCGAGAGCGGCGGCACCTCGCGCTCCAGGACGGCGTGGAGGGTCGAGACCATGTTGCCGCCGGCGAACAGCCGCCTGCCCGCCAGCACCTCCCACGCCACGACCCCGAGCGAGAACACGTCCGAGCGCCGATCCAGCGGCCTCGCGTTCGCCTGCTCCGGCGAGAAATAGCTCAGCTTCCCCTTCACCATCCCGGTCTTCGTCCGCGTCGTGCGGCGCAGGGCATACGCGAGCCCGAGATCGCAGATGGACGCCCGGCCGTCGACGCCGACAAGGATGTTGGATGGCGAGATGTCCCGGTGGATCACCTGGAGCAGCTCCCCCGAGCTGTCGCGCGCCTCGTGCGCCGCGTGCAGCCCCTCGGCGGCCTGCGCGATGAGCTCGATCGCGTCGCCGACCCCGAGCGCCTCGGGAGCCCGGGTGAGGTGCTTGAGGGTGACCCCCACGACGAGCTCCATGACGATGTACGGCGCGCCCTCGTCGAGACCGTAACCGAGGACAGGAACGAAATGGGGGCTCGCGACGCGCGACGCGATGCCCGCCTCGTCGAAGAGCATGCACGCATAGCTCGACTCGTAGCGCAGATCGGCCCGGATCCGCTTCACCGCCACGAGCGACTCGCGCTCCGGACCCGCGCCGCCCGCCCCCGCCGCGCCGCCCGCGTCCCCTCCGCCTGCAGCGCAGGCGCGACGCGCGATGAAGACCTCGGCCGAGCCGCCCCTGGCCAGCTGCACCAGCAGCTCGTAAGGACCGACGGCGCCCAGGTCAGAAGAATCCATGCTCACTGCTCCGGGCGGCGGGTTATCACGTCAATGGTTGTTCATCAACCTTGGCCCCCTTGCGCTTCGTTCCGTTCACGCTCTGATTTGCGCTCCGGGGGGCGCCCCTGTCCTCCCCCTCCTCCGCCGCCGCGATCCTGCGCAGGGCCGCGGGCGACGAGGCCCTCGCCGTCCGTGGGGGCGTCGCCGCCGCGCTCGGCGTGCTCGGCCAGCACCCGCTCGTCGGTCTCGCCCACCGAGCGCAGCCAGCGCGCCGCAGCCCGGTGGCCGGCGGTGCGATCGCCGTCCGTGAGCATCCCGTAGGCGGCGTCGCGCACGAGGGCGTGACGGAACGTGAGCTCGTCGTGCCCCGGGTAGCGCGACACGCCGCGCCGGGCGACGAGCTCCTCCGAGAGCAGGCTCTTGAGCCAGCGGTCGAGCGACTCGGCCGAGGTGCCGGCGCCGAGCAGCTGCCGCACGCCGTCCGGCCAGAAGCTGCCGCCGAACAGGCTCGCCGCCCGCAGCGTGCGCCGCGCCTCGGCGGGCAGCGCCTCGATGCGCGCGTGCATCAGCGCCACGACCGTGGGCGGCATGTCGCTCCGGCCCTCCGCGCGCGCGCGCATGAGCTCCTCGAGGAAGAAGGGGTGGCCGTCGGCGTGCTCGACGAGCCGCGCCACCTCGGGCAGCGCGAGCTCCTCGCCGAACACGCTGCGGACGAGCCGCTCGGCCGCGCGCTGGCTGAGCGCGCCGAGCTTGATGTGCTGCACGCCGCGCGAGCCCCAGAGGCCGGGGAACGTCTCCATCACGCTGTGGCGCGCGAAGCCGAGCACGAGGAGCGGGCGATCCGAGAGCGCCTGGAGCGCCTCGTCCAGCACCGAGACCGAGGCGTGATCGCTCCAGTGCATGTCCTCGAGCACCACGACGACAGGCCCCTCGCCGCACCGCGCGGCGAGCCACTCGAGCACGGCGCGGCGGGCCTGATCGCCCATGGCGACCGCGTCCCCGCGGGCGGCGCGCAGCTCGGCGTCGGGGTCGTCGAACGGCGTGCCCGCGATCTCGCCGAGGTACCAGGCGACGCGCGGGGCGTCGTCGACCGGCGCGGGCAGGGCCCGCGCGACGTGCTCGCGGATCTTGGCGCGGCGCGCCTCGAGCGCCTCGCCGGGCAGGCAGCCGGCGGCCGCGAGGACGATCTCGCCCAGCATGCCGAACGGCGCGCCCGCGCCGAGGGGATCGCCCCGCGCCACGTAGACCGACGCGCGCGCGTCGCGCTCGCGCACGGCGCGGATGAGCTCGCAGCGAAGGCGCGTCTTGCCGATGCCGGCCTCGCCGAGGACGAGCGCGGCGCGCGCGACGGGCTCGTCGGCGCTCTGCTCGAAGAGGCCGCGCAGCGTCGCGAGCTCGCGGTCGCGCCCGACGAACGAGGTGACGCGGCCGAAGAGCGTGCGCTCGGGCTCGGTGCCGTCGCGCTCGCCCTTCAGCAGGAACGAGGGGCCGTCGCCGATCACCTCGAAGCGCGGTGCCGCGAGGCCCGCGGTGACCTCGTCGATGCGCACGTCGCCCTCGGCCTCGCGGAGGCGGGCGACCGCGCGGTCGATCACGTCGCCCGCGGGCAGGCGCTCGCCCACCTGCGCGCGGCCCGTGGCGAGCGCGACCGGGCGCCCGGGCAGGCGCGCCTTCAGCGCGAGCGCGCACTGCGCGGCGCGCGCCGCGAGGTCGAAGACGGCCATCGTGCCGGCGCCGCCGCGGCCGGAGAACACCTCGTCGGTCTGCGAGGACAGGAGCACCATGCGCGTGCCGCCCGGGAGCCGCACGCGCTCGCCGCCGAACGCCTCGGCGAGGTCCGCGACGATCCGCTCGACGCCGCGATCGCTCGCCGGCTCCGGGTCGGCGGCGCCCAGATCGACGAGGACGACGCTGACGAGCCGCCGCTCGTCGTCCGTGACCGACGCTGGCGCGCCGTCCGCGCCCGCGCTGGACGCACGCGCGAGCAGGGCGCGCGCGTCCGCGAGCGCGGCCGCCGCCGCGCGGCCGTCCGCGGGGCGCGCCGCCGGGTCCTTCGCCAGGAGGCGCGCGGCGAGCTCGTCGAGGAAGGGCGGCACGTCCGGGCGCCGCTCGACGAGGCGCGGCGCCTCCTCGAGGAGGATGCGGCACACCTCGGCGAGCGGGTCGTCGGCCGCGAAGGGGCGCTGCCCGGCGAGGCACTCGAAGAGCAGGACGCCGAGCCCGAAGACGTCCGCGCGCGCGTCGACCTCGACGTCGCCGCGCGCCTGCTCGGGCGCGACGTAGCCGAGCGAGCCGACCAGCGAGCTGGCCTCCGTGACGAGCGAGGTCGACGCCGCCGTCCGGGCGACGCCGAAGTCGAGCAGGACCACGCCGTCGACCCTGCCGTCGCGCAGGAGCACGTTGCTCGGCTTGAGATCGCGGTGCGTGATCCCGATCGCGTGGATGGCGGCGAGCGCCTCCGCGATCTGGTGCGCGACGAGCAGCGCGTCGGCCACGGGGAGCGCCCCCTCCTGGAGGCGCGCGTCGAGCGTGACGCCCTCGAGCCACTCCATCGCGAGCCACAGGGCGCCGTCGTCGCCCGTGCCGTGCGCGATGTGGTGCACGATGAGCGGGTGCTGCACGGCCTCGAGCATGCGCGCCTCGCGCCGGAAGCGGGCGGCGAGCTCCGGGGGCGCGACCTTGAGCGCGACGGGGCTCCCGGTCAGCTGATCGATCGCCCGGTAGACCGTGCCCATCCCGCCGGCGCCGGCAAGGCGGTGCACCTCGAACCGGCCTGCGACCAGCGTGCCCTCGCGCATGGTGCCAGCTTATCCGAGAGCTCCCGTCAGGTGCGCGGCGCGAGCGCTCGGTGGTGACGGTCCAGGGTGTTTGTTGTACGCTGTGCGCGCCGACACGCGCCGACACCCAGAGGGCCGCGTCGCCCGCACAGGACGCCCCCTCTGGACCATCGGCTCGGGCGATCGAAGAGGGACCCCCGATGAACCCCGGACAGCAGGTGACGAGCACGCTCAGGCTGGCGCGCGAGCTCGGGAAGGGGGCGATGGGGAGCGTGTGGGTGGCCGACCACCTCGCGCTCGGGACGCAGGTGGCGGTGAAGTTCATGGCGCCGGCCTACGCGGACCAGACCGGCTTCGTGGAGCGCTTCCGGCGGGAGGCGATGGCGGCCGCGCAGATCAAGAGCCCGCACGTCGCGCAGGTCTTCGACCACGGCGTCACGCCGGACGGGGTGCCGTTCATCGTGATGGAGCTGCTCGAGGGCGAGGACCTCAAGAGCCGCATGCAGCGGCTGGGCGCGCTGCCGCCCGTCGAGGTCACGGCGATCGTGTCGCAGACCGCCAAGGCGCTCGGCCGGGCGCACCAGGTCGGGATCGTCCACCGCGACATCAAGCCGGACAACATCTTCCTGCTCGACGTCGAGGGCGAGCTGTTCGTGAAGGTGCTCGATTTCGGGGTGGCCAAGCGGGTCCAGGGCGAGCTCGGCATGACGTCGACCGGGAGCGTGCTGGGCACGCCGCTCTACATGAGCCCCGAGCAGCTGCTCAGCGCGAAGCACGTCGACTTCCGCGCGGATCTCTGGGGGCTCGCGGTGGTCGCCTACCACGCGCTCACCGAGCAGGTCCCGTTCCGGGGCGAGACGCTGGGCGCGCTGTCGGTGGTGCTGCACACCGGGATCTTCACGCCGCCGAGCGAGGTGAGGCCGGAGCTCTCTCCGGCGATCGACGCCTGGATGAAGAAGGCGCTGGCGCACGATCCGGCGGCGCGCTTCTCGTCGGCGCGGCAGATGGCGGAGGCGCTGGAGCGCGCGGTCCTCGGGATCGCGCGCACGGCGTTCACGACCGAGCCCTCGTCCGCGGGGGAGCGAGCCCTCCACGGGAGCGCGTCGCAGCCCGTGCTGTTCGGGGAGCCGACGCCGCTGCCGCCGGCGCCGGGCGCGCGGCTCTCGACGACCGGCACGCCGCCGTCGTCGGCGCCGGGCGCGCGGCTCTCGACGACCGGCGCGCCGGGGCGGACGCTCGCCGGCATGGCGACCTCGGGCACGGACGGGGCCCGGAGGTGGGCGCCGGCCATCCTGGCGGCCGCGCTCGCGTTCGGAGCGCTGGTGGCGGCGGTCGTCTTCCTGGCAACGAAGCATTCGCCCACGGCCGAGGTGACCCCCTCGTCGGAGGCGCCGGCCCGGCAGGCCGCGTCCGTCCCGGCGCCGCCGGTGGTGCCGGCGCCAGCGAGCGCCGCCGCGCCGGTGCCGGCAGAGCCGGCGAGCGCGACGCCCGCGGCCGAGACCGCGCAGCCAGCGGCCACGGCGGCGACCGCGCAGCCGGCGGGCGCTGTCCGCACCGGCGCGGCAGGGAGGCCGGGTCCGACGGCGGCGCCGCGCGGCACCTCGGAGGGGCGCGGCCGCGCCACGCCGCGGGAGGCGTCGACGGGCCGCCCGACGGGGAGGAAGCCGCCCGCGCCGATCGAGGACACGATCGGCTTCTGACGCGGCCTCCGGCCTCGTCGCGCGCCGGCCGCCCCGGGCGCCCATGTACGCGGCCTTCGGACGACCTGGTCAGACGGAGCCCGTTGAACTGGGGCGCTCGCGCCGCTCGACGGCAAAATATGGAATCAACCGCGCTGGCACGGGCGATGTCGACATCGGAAGGTGAGGCCCACGGGGCGCACTGCGACATCCCGCCTCGCTCCTCCAGCGGAAGGGGCACAGAAATCGGCGCGAACGCACCGAGGCGTGAGAATTTCAGATTGGCACAGAGCGTGCGGTATCCGTCGCCGGGGCCCAGAGCGAGGACGCGCTCAACGCGAAGGAGGTCTCTTCCATGGAGAAGCTCGTAATTGGCCTGGTGCAGACGCACGACGAGGCGGAAGCCGCGGCGGAGCGGATCATCGACTGCGGCTACACACGACAGGAGGTCAGCCTGCTGATGACCGAGGCGACACGCGACAGGTGCTTTCCGAGCCCGGACATAGCGCCGCCGTCGAGCACGTTCGGCGCCGCGGTCTCGATGAGCGTCGTGGTCCCCGACCTCGGGTTCGTGGTCGCCGGGCCGCTGGCCGCGGCCGTGGCCAGCGCGGTCGGCGCCGGGATCACGGGCGGCCTGCGCGAGATCCTCATCACCGCGGGCGTCCCGAGGCACTGGGCGGAACGCTACCAGGCCGGCGTCCGGCAGGGCGGGATCCTCGTGAGCGTATTCGCCCGCAGCGAGCGAGACGTCGGCCTGCTCCACCTGGTCCTGGACGACCCGCACATGACGTCCTTCCACACGGAAGCCCACCGGCACCACGCGTACGACACGTCGTTTTGAGCCGAGGCGCGCGCGTCGCGAGGCAAAGCGCCTCACCCCCGCAGGCGGATCCCACGCCGGGGCGCGGGCTCAACCCCCGAGCGACCTGAGCCGCGCGCGCAGCATCAGCGCCCCGATGAGGTCTTCCTCCGCGTCGCTCCGGCGCGACCAGCCCAGCGAGAGATAGCGCAGCAGCTCGCCGAACGTCGGTCCGGCCAGCGCCGCGCTCGTGCCGCCGCGGACGACCCAGAGCTGCTCGCCGTCGGCCCCGAGCGCGACGACCGACCGCTGGGCCGCGCCGCCGCCGAGCGCCGAGCCCGAGAGCCGCGCGATCGGGTAGAGCTGTCGCGCCGCCGCCGCCTCCCAGCCCGGCTCGCGGTCGTGGGCGAGGAGCTCGCCCTCGCGGAGGAAGCGCAGCGTGCCCTCGACGGCGCCGATCGCGAGCTCGCGGTAGAGGTCCTCCGGATCCGCTGGATCGGCCCAGTCGTACGCGCGCACGAACGCCGCATACGTCGCCGGCGGGGCGACGCCGCGGACGGGCGGCGGGGACGCGGGCGCGCCGCGGCCGTCTTCGCGGCGGAGCACCCGGTTGAGCCGCGCGACCTCGTCGGCGATCGACCCCGGCCCCGGCGCGACGAGGTGCACCTGGACGCGGCGCTCGGGCGCGAAGAGGCCGCCCATGAGCGCGCCCAGCACCGGGGCGCCCAGCTCGGCCGCGAGGAACGTCGAGCCGCGGTGCGGCCGGATCGCCCGGTCCATGGCCTCGCGCTCCTCCGCCGCGGTCGCGCCCTCCGGCAGGTCGACGTCGACCTCGACGATGTCGCTCCGGTCGGGCGCCTCCACGCCGGCCTCGACGCCCTCGTCCCCTTCCCTCACGAAATGGCGGACGAACCCGCTCGCCTCGAAGCGCCAGCCGTCGTCGTGGAGGACGTCCTCCGAGAACACGAGCGCGAAGACCGTCGCGCCGGGGTGGCCGAGCTCGGCGGCCGCGTCGAGCACGGCGACGGGCGGAGAGAGCTCGTCCTCGAAGAGCTCGGCGAGGTGGTCGAGCTCGTCGTCCCCGCCGCCGGCGGGATCGCCGCTCGAGTAGAACGCGGCGGCGTGCCCGGGCAGGCCGGGGAGCGGCGCGATGAACAGGCGCGGCGAGGCGACGTCCCAGCCACCGAGCGCCACGGCAAAGCCCTGGGACAGCGCGCGGTCCGGGATGTCGGCGGGTCGAAAGATCAACGCAGCGAACGTGGTGGCCATGGGGCGCTCAGGGTAACCCGATCTCCGGCCCGCGCTGGCGTCCGTCGCGCCCAGCGCGCCTTCATGACCGCTTCCTCAAGTTCTTCCTTATCCGGGGGCGCAGGCGGCCGCCACGGCAGGCGGCCGCGTTTTACTCGAGCGGCGAGCCGCCGCGCTCCGCTGGGGCCTTGGACGCGGCGCGGCGCATCGGGTAGAGGAGACGCCATGCTCGGAAAATCCACCCTGTCCGTCGGTGAGACAGCCCCTGATTTCAGCCTGCAATCGCAGAAGCGGGAGACGGTCAAGCTCTCCGACTTCCGGGGCAAGAAGACCGTTGTCCTGTTCTTCTATCCCAAGGACGACACCCCTGGATGCACGGCGGAGTCGTGCGCGTTCCGCGACCATTACGATGCGTTCGCGGAGGCGGGCGCCGAGGTCCTCGGCGTGAGCGCCGACTCGGCGGGGTCTCACCAGCAATTCGCCGACAAATACCGCCTGCCCATGACGCTGCTCAGCGACCCTGGCGGGGAGACCGCCGCGCGCTACGGCGTCAAGTCGCTCTTTGGCCTCCTCCCGGGGCGCGTGACGTTCGTCATCGATCGCGACGGCATCGTTCGACATGCCTTCTCCTCCCAGCTCCGCGCGACCCGCCACGTCGACGAGGCGCTCGCGGTCGTGAAGCAGCTCGAGGCCTCGCGGCGCGGCTGACGCGCGGCGCCGCGCCCGATCTCCCGGCCAGCCACCGTCGTTGACGCCCCCCGGAGGGGCGTTATGGACACCCCCAGGGCGGGGCCATCGCACGCCTCCGCCGGGGGAGGCGACGATGAACCATGGATTGAGGACCACAGCGACGCTGCGGGCCGCCGCGATGGATCCTGCCCGATCGGGGGCCGCGTCGGACACGCTGCTGCTAAGGCGGGTGGTGCTATCGACGGGAGGAGTCGGATATTTCGAGCACGAGGCGCGCGTGCGCGGCGACGCCGAGCTCCGGCTCGAGGTGCGGCTCGATCAGGTCGACGATGTATTGAAGAGCATCGTGGTCTATGACGATCGCGGCGTGACGGGGAATATCACGCTTCCCGGGAGGGAGCCGCTGCGCGATCTGTTCCGCGAGCTCCCGTTCGACGAGGGCGCGCTCGAGTCCGAGGCCGCCCTGCTGAACGCGCTCCGCGGCGCCGAGGTGCGGACGCGAGGGGTGCAAGGGGCCATCGCCGGGCGGATCGTCGCGGTGACCACGGCGCAGGCGGCGCTGCCGCACGGCGGCTCGGAGGACCGGCACCGGCTCTCGCTGATGTCGGAGGGCGCGCTGAAGCAGGTCGTCCTGGAGGAGCTCGAGAGCGTGGAGCTCGTCGAGGAGCGGCTGCGGCAGCAGGTCGGCGCGGCGCTGGTCGGGCTCTCCAGCCGGCGGGAGCGCAACCGCCGCGAGCTCGTCGTGCGCACGGCCGGCGAGGGCGAGCGGGTGGTCCGCGTGGCCTACGTCATCGAGGTGCCGCTCTGGAAGACGACGTATCGGCTCACGGTGCCGGAGGACGCGCAGGCGAAGACCGGGGCGCTCGCCGGGTGGGCCGTCGTCGAGAACCAGAGCGGCAGCGACTGGCAGAACGTGGATTTCACCCTGGTGTCGGGGGACCCGGTGACGTTCCGCCAGGCGCTCTACGAGATCTATTACGTGGCCCGGCCGGAGGTGCCCGTCGACGTCGCCGAGCGCGTGCTGCCGCGGCTCGACGAGGGCGCCGCGGGGCTCGCGGCCAGGGCGGCGCGGCGCATGGGCTACCGCGCCGGCGGGGGCGCCGACGAGGCCCGCGCGCCCGCCGCGGCGGTCACCGTGCCCTCCGAGAAGGTCGAGCCGGAGCCCGCGGAGGCGGCGACGCAGGTCGTGTTCCACTTCCCGGCGCCGCTCACGATCGCGAGCGGGCAGACGGCGCTCCTCCCGATCGTCCAGCGCGAGATCCCGGCAGAGCGGCTGTGGCTCTATCAGCCGGAGGCGAGCGCGCGCAGCCCGCTCGCCTCGGTCCGCCTGAGGAACGACGGCGACACGACGCTCCCGGCCGGCGCGATCACGGTCTACGAGCGCTCGAGCCGGGGGGTCGTCACCTACGTCGGCGACGCGCGCCTCTCGCCGCTGCCGCCGGGCGAATCGCGGATCGTGAGCTTCGCCGTGGACCGGAAGGTGCGAATCGACCGCGAGGAGCGGGGCGAGGAGGTGTTCTCGCGCGCCAAGATCCAGGGCGGCATGCTCGAGATCGTCAGGACCGCCCGCAAGGTGACGGTCTACACGATCGTGGGCGCGGCGCGCGAGCCGCGCGTCCTGCTCATCGAGCACCCGCGCATCGCCGGCTGGGATCTCGCCGAGCCCAGGGAAGGCGTCGAGGCGACGCGCGACCGCTACCGCGTCCGGCGCGAGGTCGCTGCGGGGGAGACGGCGCGCGTGACCGTGGCGCTGGAGCAGCCCATCTCCCACACGGTGGCGCTCACGGGCCTCTCCGGCGAGCAGATCGGGGTGGTCCTGTCGTCGCGCGAGATCCCCGAGGCGCTGCGCGCGGCGCTCGCGCGGCTCGCGGAGCTCAAGGCCGCGGTCGCCGAGAGGCAGCGCGCGCTCTCGGCCCTCAAGTCCGAGATCGAGGCGCTGCGCGCCGAGCAGGCGCGCGTGCGCGACAACCTCAAGGTCGTGCCGCCGGGGAGCGGGCTCCACGAGCGCTACCTCAAGACGCTGGGCGAGCAGGAAGACCGGATCGCGGCGGTGTCGGCGAAGCTCCCGGGCGCGCGGGAGGCCGTGGCCAGCGCGGAGCGGGCGCTCGCCGAGTACGTGCGCGGCCTGTCGCTCACGACGTAGCGAAAAGCGGAGGCCGCGCGCGCCCGGCGCTCTCCTGCGCGGCCTCCGCCGCCCTCCTGCGCGGTTGAATGCCACCCACCTCGAGCAAGCGCGGCAAGACGAGCGTTCCGGCGAACGCGGCAGCATTCCGTCGCGAACCTCTGAATTTTTGCGATGCGAGCTGCACCCCACGGAGGGCCGGGCGCGCTGCGCGACAGGCCGATGTGTTCGCCGGAGGCTCGCTCGCGAGAATCGAGGAGGGTATGGGCTCAAGCACGGTTCCCTGGGCCGGGTGGCGCTTCGCGCGATGCGTGGCGCTGCTCTGGATTGTCTATCTGACATGCGCGCTCGGCTGCGCGGCGCCATCGAGCGAGGCGCTCGACGTCGAGGCGCTGGAGGCGCAGTTCGAGGAGCGCGCCCGCGCGGCGCTCCGCGGCGACGACGCGCTCGTGCCCACCCCAGCGGGCTTCGAGCTCGCGGCGAGCCCGTCGCGCGGCGGCCTGACGCTCGCGTTCCCCGCGGACGGGAGCGGCGCCGTGCGGTTCGACCTGCCGGGTGGCCTCGGCATCGAGGTGCGCGAGCGCGGCGCGCTCGGTGAGGTCCAGAAGATCGGCGCTGCCCTCGCGTACCCGCGCGCGGGCGGCTTCGCGCTCTGGACGGCGCAGCGGCACGGCGCGGAAGAGTGGCTCTGGTTCCCCGACGGGGCGCCCGCCGCGGGACCTGTTGCGTCATGGCAGGTCGAGGGGGCGCGCCTCCGCCGCCGTGGCGCGAACGTGGAGGTGCTCGACGCGGCAGGGGAGCCGCGGATCATCGTGGCGGCTCCCGAGGCCTATGCGTCGCCGCGCCAGCGCGTCCCGACGCGCCTGGAGGTAGAAGGCGATGAGATCTCGCTCTGGGTCGAGGAGACGGGCTCGCCGCTCCTCGTGGACCCGTCATGGACCGTCACGGCCGCCTCCGAGGCGACGCTCCGCCACGAGCACACCGCGACGTCGCTTCCCGACGGCAGGGTGCTCATCGCGGGCGGGCGGCGATGGCTCGGCTCGTCAGACCAGTACCACCTCGCCAGCGCGGCCATCTATGATCCCGCGCTCGAAGCGTGGTTGCCCGCCGCTCCGATGAGCCAGCCGCGGTCGGCTCACACGGCGACCTTGCTCGCCGACGGCAGGGTGCTGGTCACGGGCGGCGCCATGAGCGGCGCCGCGTGGGTCGCCACCGCGGAGCTCTACGATCCGACGACCGACTCGTGGATCCCCGCCGCGACCATGACCTCGGAGCGCTCGGGGCACACCGCGACCGAGCTCGCCGACGGGCGGGTGCTCGTCGCCGGGGGCGCGCCGGCTGGCGCCGCTCCTGCTGCCGCCGCCGAGCTCTACGATCCCGTGTCGGACGCCTGGACGCCGACGCCCGCGGCGCTTGTCGTGCGCAGGGAGCACGCGGCGACGCGCTTGCAGGACGGCCGCGTGCTGGTCGCCGGAGGCAGGATCATAGGAGCCAGCGTGGTGTCGAGCGTCGAGATCTACGATCCCGCGACGGGCGCGTGGACCCCGGGGCCGGACATGCTCCGCGCCAGGTGGATGCTCACGGCGACCTTGCTGGAGGACGGTGACGTGCTGGTGACCGGCTATGACTGGGAATCCGAGGCCGAGACCTACGATCCGGAGGCCAACGCATGGACGCTCGCGAAGAACAAGATGAGCTTTCGGCGCGGCTGGCACACGGCGACGCGGCTGTGCGATGGGCGGGTCTTCGTCTCTGGCAACCAGCCGCCCGACCTTTACGATCCGAGCACGCGGACCTTCTCGACAGCGCCCAGGAGCGAAGTGAGCCGCGGCAGCGCCACGGCGACGCTGCTCCCGGATGGACGGGTCCTCGTGGTCGGCGGGACTTCGAGCGCGCCGGGCGCCGAGATCTATGACCCGTCGGTCACGCCCTCGGGGACGCAGCTCGGCCCCCTGAACGCCTTGCGGAATTACGCGAAGACCGTGGAGCTGGAGGACGGGAAGATCCTTGTCGCGGGCGGCAACGCCGGTACGAAGACAACCGAGATCTACGATCCATCGAGCACGACGTTTTCCCTGGCGGCGCCTTTGAACTTCGAGCGGGCTCTCCCCGACCTGACACGCCTCGCCGACGGCAGGGTGTTGATCAGCGGGGGCCGCTTCGATGATTCCGAGGCGGATCTGTACAACGAAATCTACGATCCGGCGGCGGATGCCTGGACGCTGGCCGCCCCCGACGAGGAGCGTCGATACAACCACACGGCGACCTTGCTCGGAAGCGGCGACGTGCTCATCGCGGGAGGCGCGGTGATGGACTACCCGATGGAGCCGTTCCGCGTCCGCAGGACCGGATCGGCCGCGCTGTATCGTCCAGCCGACGACACCTGGGTCACCGTCGAGCCGATGAAAGCAAGCCGGGCGGAGCACGCGGCGACGCTGCTGAACGACGGCAGGGTGCTGGTCGTCGGCGGGATACAGGGTTTCGACGATTTCGACATCTCGACCGCGGAGCCGCTCGCCAGCGCCGAGATCTACGATCCCGCGACCCGGCGCTGGTCTCTGGTGGCGCCCATGACGGTGCCTCGGGGCAAGCCCACGGCGACGCGGCTCCTGGACGGTCGCGTGCTCGTCGTCGGGGGAGCCGCGGAGACCTACGACCCGGTGACGAACGTCTGGACTCCCACAGGGTCCATGAGCCAGCTGTCGGGTGTCAGTCATGTTGCCACGTTGCTGACGACAGGCGAGGTGCTCGTCATTGCAGGGACGACGGCGCAGATTTACAGCCCCGCGACGAACTCCTGGACACCTGCCCCGTCGACCTTG
The DNA here is from genome assembly GCF_051521635.1 of Sorangium sp. So ce1504. Lineage (NCBI taxonomy): Bacteria > Pseudomonadati > Myxococcota > Polyangiales > Polyangiaceae > Sorangium > Sorangium sp. So ce1504. The sequence continues at coordinate 6,772,757 of NZ_CP150365.1, forward strand.
CTCTCGCATGGCTATTCCACGTCCGCGCTCCTGCCGAGCGACCATGTCCTCATCGTCGGCCCCAACTGGGACGCGGAGCTGTACGATCCTCGATGGCACGGCCCCGGGGACAACGGCTGCAGCACGGGCGCTGGCGGAGAGGGCGGCGCTGGCGGCGGTGTTCCCGGTGCAGGAGGCGGGGGCGGCGCTGGCGGGAGTGAGCCAGGAACTGGCGGCGTCGGCGGCGGCGAGTCCGGTGCTGGCGGCGCTGGCGGGAGTGAGCCCGGAACTGGCGGCGTCGGCGGCGGTGAGTCCGGTGCTGGCGGCGCTGGCGGGAGTGAGCCCGGAACAGGCGGCGTTGGCGGCGGTGAGTCCGGTCCTGGCGGCATGGGCGGCGCTGGCGGCGGTGAGCCAGGAACTGGCGGCGCTGGCAGCGCTGGCGGCGGTGAGCCAGGAGCTGGCGGCGCCGGCAGCGCTGGCGGCGGTGAGCCAGGAACTGGCGGCGCTGGCAGCGGAACGTCCGCAACTGGCGGCGCAGGCAGCGCCGGTGGCGGTGAGTCCGGTCCTGGCGGCATGGGCGGCGCTGGCGGCGATGCTGGCGCCGGAGGCGAGGGTGGCGGCTCGGCGAGCGGAAGCTCGACGAGCACCACCGCCGGCGCTGGCGGCGATGGCGGCCCCGGGACGGCGACCGCATCCAGCAGCGCTGCAGCCGCTGGCGGCGATGGAAACCCGGGTCCGACGAGCACCTCGAGCGGCCCCGGAGTGGACGAGCCGGCAGACACTGGCTGCACCATGGGGCAAGGGGCGTCCGGCAACGGCGCGAGCGCCTTCTACCTCGCTGTGATCGGGGCCGCTCTCCGGCGGAGGCTCCGCCGCTCCAGGGCGGCAATCCCGCGGTGAACTCTGATCGCCGGCTGCTCCCGCTGAACTGAATAGCGCGGCGCGTTCCCTGCCGCGACCGCGGCGCCCCTGGAGCTGAAGTTCCGCGTCCACCTCGGCTTCGGGTCGATCCCAGCGGTGCAGACGCTGCGGGGTGTGGAGCGGGTGATCTGCGAGTCGCGCGAGGAGATCGCGGCGCGCGAGCCGTAGCGCCGCGGGCCGAACGGGCCAGGGAGATCCCATGGCCCTCGCTCCGCCGAGCAGGCCTATCGATGGCCCTCGCGGGCATCCTCGGCGCAGCGGGCGCCGCGCCGGTAGTCGGCCAGGGCCTCCAGATAAAGCGCGCTGAACCGATCGGTGGAGAAGGGATTCTGGCTGGTCACGAGGTTGCAATCCCGCTGGGCGTAGGCGCTCCCGGGGAATGCGGCCTCGTGCTCGTAACCGTGATCCTCGAGCTGCTCACCGATGCCCCGGACCTGGGCGTCGGCCCCCATCACGAAGGTCTCGATATAAAACTCCTCGAACGACGAGACCGACGTCACCGTCCGACCGCTGAGCGGATGCGGCTGCCGCATGCGGGTGAGCACCGCCGGTGCGTGGCAGATGAGCCCCACGGGCTGGTGTTTCCCGCCAAAGTGAGCGAGCAGCGCGTGCAGATCCGCGTTGTCGAGCAGGTCGACCATCACGCCCTGTCCGCCGGGAACGACGATGCCGTCGAACGAGTCGGCCGCGGCGCGCGCCGCCTTCAGGCTGAGCGGCGCGCGGACCTCCGGGGCGCGCTCGACGAAGCGCTGCGCTTGCGCGCGCCGCGCTCCGTCTCCCCAGTACCGCTCGTCGAGGCTCTCCGGGTCGATCGCCGGGGCGCCGCCCCCGTCGGTCGCGAACACGACCTCGTGCCCCGCGCCGGTGAGGGCCAGGTACGGTTCGTAGAACTCGCCGAGGAAGGTGCCGGTCGCGCGCTTCGAGCTGTCCGCAAGCGTCTGCTCTCGAGCGGCGCTGAGGACGAACAGGATCTTCCCTCTGGGTTTCTCTGCCACCGGGCGCTCGGGGAACACGGGGTGGAGCCTCGGCGCCGCCGCGCCGCACGCGACCAGCGCCGGGCCGGCGAGCACGACCGCGAGGCCCGCGATCAGCGCCGTCCTTCGGGCCGCGCCCCGCGGCGCTCCGCGGCGCCCCGGGCCGCGCGTGGGTTCCGTTGCTGGGCGTTCGCCGTCTCGCTTCGTTCGTTCCGTCGTCATGCGGGAGACCATGACCAGCGGAGCGAGATCGCACCTTGACCTAGGTCAAGAAGCCGCGGTCCTGGTCGCGGCGCGCTTCAGGCGGCTCAGGGCCTCGGGTGTGATGCCGAGATATGCGGCGATGTGGTAGTCGGGCACGCGGCGCGCCACGGCCCCGTGCTCTGCGAGGAACGCGCGATAGCGCTCGGCGGCCGGATCCATCAGCAGCGACGCCTCGCGGCGCACCTTCTTCAGGTACACCCGCTCGACGATCCGGCGGCTCACCCGCTCCCAGTAGATGTCGCGCTCACAGAGCTCGCTCAGCCGCGAGTAGGGCGCGACGAAGAGCTGCATCGGGGTCAGCGCCTGGATCGTCAGCCGGGCGGGCTCCCCGGTGATCAGCGCCTCCAGCACCGACATGAAGTCTGGCGCGGAGATGAACCCCTTGTTGAACTCCTTCCCATCGCTCCGCGTGTAAAACATCCTCGCGATGCCGGAGTTGACGAGCGCCACCGAGTCGCTCGCTTCGCCCGCCCGCACGAACGCCTCGCCCTTCCTGAGGCTCTTCCCGTGAAACAGGGTCGCGAAGGCGTCGAAATGCGGCGCCGGCCGGGCGTCGAGCGCGGCGACCATGCGCGCGAGCGCCGCGACCTGCTCCGCGCGCGAGAGCTGCACCATGGCAGGGGAGCCTAGCACGACGCTCCCGGAGTTCGTCCCTGGCGCCGCGCAGAGAATGGTCCAGGCGACGATCCGGGCCAGCCGGACTCCCGAGGCGCAGCCTCGCGCAAAATCCGCGACGCCGCGCACACGCGCTTCGTCAACGCGGCACGAAGGCCGCGCGCCACGCCGCGCCGCGACGAACGCTGGCATACCGGCACCGACAAGATGAGAGACGGTGCACCGCTCCCCGTCTCCCGCAGCGCCTCTACCGGAGGCGAGGGGGAGACGGCGCTCCGGAGGAGGGCGAGTCCGACGACGACCTGTTGACCTTGCCCGGTTATTTGCCTATCGTTGCGGATCGCATCCGTGCCGCCATACCTCCGGGAACATTTCGACCCGGGAGGCTTCGAAACGATCTGAAACCAACCGTCAACAACCGAGGTAGGTATGCGAAACCTAACCCAGGGCGCGTTATCTGCATTGATCCTCTTAACGTCCGCGGCAGCTTCTGCAGACGAGTTACCGATCGCCGCCACCCTTCAGGAAACGCCCGTTTGGTGCTGGGTGGCAGTATCGGAGATGGTGTTCCGGTACTACGGCGTACCGAACGTGAATCCAATAGGCGACTATCAGTGCGGTATCGTGGGCACCCTAGGTGGCAGCTGTTACAGCGACTGTCGCACCTGCATTTTTCCAGCGGGCCAGATGGCCAATCTTGTGAAGGTCATGGAGGGCTATCCTGCAATCGTTCAACAATCCCTAATGCGACCGGTCCCACAGGTGGATGTGACGCCTCTCGACGGCCCCCTGACGATGGATCAAGCAATCATCGAGATTGACTCGGGGCGCCCGGTGGTCGCAGCCATTACTCCAACCGGGATCCCCAACCAATACTCGCCCGCCCACGTTGCACTCATCGTCGGCTACGACACTACCGCGAGCGTCCCCTCGCTGATTGTGAATGATCCGTACCCGTACCAGCTGGGCGACCTCGGACCTTATGGCGATCCGTACATCGCCCATGGAGCCGTGATGGTGCGCCCTGCTCAGTATCTCATCGGATACGACGCATTCACCCATGGGCTAGCGTGGACTCAGACGGTTACTCAAATTTCATCAGTGGCACCGGGTCCTCATACGAATCCTGACACGACCACGGGAGCAGGCTCGACCACGCTCCCCCAGTATTGCTGCACGCCATATGGGACGCTCGGCCCATACCCGAACCCCGGCGACGTCCACATCGGCGATCCCTGTTACGGCACCGATATTTACGGGAACGTGTATACCGGCCGTGCATGTGAATCCCCAGATCCACCCAGAAGCGATGCCGGCTTCCAATGCGACCTGGGCGACAATCACGACCGACACGATGGCATATTCATGGTTGTCACCACTCTCGGCCTCGCACTCGCCCTAGGTCGAGGTCGATATCGTCAGCGAGCGGGAAGGTCTTCGCCGAGGGCCACGAGCGGGTCCCAGGCGAGCGCGGCGCTCCAAGCGCAGAGCGTGAGCGGTGCTCGGTGAAACCCCGGGCATTCGAGCCGAAGTGCGGCGCCGGCCGGGCGTCGAGCGCGGCGTTCATGCGCGCTGGCGCCGCGACCTGCTCCGCGCGCGAGAGCTGCACCATCGACGGCGAGCCTAGCACAGCGCGTCTTCCGTTCGCATACGCCTTCGTCGTGACTGGCCGGGTTGCATGGGCTAGATCACAGGTGCATGAACCATTCGGCGGTCACAGCGGTCCTTGTCGGCGCTTGCCTTCTCCCTGGCTCTGCATCGGCGCAGGCGGAAGGCGTGCCCCCGGCGGGGAGCCCTCCCCCCGTGGTGTATCCCGGGGAAGGCTGGCCCAACGTGGGGCGCCCTGGCGACCCGGTCGTGAGCGTGGGTGGCCTCTTCAGCTATACTGGCCGCGAGAACGCCGATGACGCCGTGGGCGCCGGCGTCGAGGGCAGCCTCGCGTGGTACGGACAGCGCTCGTTCGCCTGGATAGGCGCCGTTGCGCAGGCGCAGCTCGTCGCCGACCGACCGGTCCACGAGAGGTTGGCGCTCGGTTTCCAGGGTGGGTTCGGCCCGGTCGGCGCCGAGCTCTCGGCGTACACCGAGGGCGCGGGCCGGTCGAACGCCCGAACGTATGGAGCGCAGATCGTGCCCTTCATCGCGATCCCCATCGCCTACGCGGGCTTTCGACTCGCCCTTCCGTTCGACGGGGGGGCTGGCGCGACGATACCTTCTTACGGCACGGAGTACGGGTTGGTCATTGGCTTGAAATTCCCGATCAACCCGAGAGCCTTTGGACATAGTCTTCATTGAGCCGGTTCACAGCCCTGTACGCCGGCCACGCCGTTCTCCGCCCATGCCGCTGGCCCGCGTCCGCTTTCCGCTCCTCGAGCGTCACCTCGGCGGCGACGAAGATCGCCTCGGCCAGCTCCTTGGCTGGACACGCCTGCCTGGCGCGCTCGCTTGCTCCCGTGCCCTTGCACGTCGGCCGCTCGATCGCCGCCGCACGCCGCGATCGGCCCCGCCGTCCGTTGCTCCTTCGCTACAACGAGGTATCCGCTCCGCGGCCGCCTGATGTCCGCAGGCCGCAGCGCTGAGGCTCGAAAATCTCGGTCACGCCCCTCGCGGAGCGGCCCGCCGGTGTGATAAGGCTGGCCGCCGGGGGCAGATCCAGCAAGGCGCGTCGCGCATGCGCCTTGCACGGGGCCCCCGCGAGCGGCGCATACGTCGCCAGGAGGCTTGAGATGGACGAGAGGGTTCAGCGGTACGTGGACATGGCAGTAGCGCTCGGGGTGAGCGTCGGCGGGAAGATCGTGGGCGCGATCCTCGTCTGGGTCATCGGCCGCATGATCGTCCGGGGGCTCCTGTCGATGATGCAGCGCAGCTCCGCGCTGAAGAAGCTCGACACGACGCTGGCTCATTACCTGGAGTCGGCGGCGTCCGTGCTGCTGAACATCCTGCTCATCATCGCCGTGCTCAGCGTCTTCGGCGTCGAGACGACCACCTTTGCCAGCCTGCTCGCCGCGATCGGCATCGCCGTCGGCATGGCGTGGTCCGGCCTCCTGTCGAACCTCGCGGCCGGCGTCTTCATGATCCTCCTGCGCCCCTTCAAGACAGGGGATTACGTGACGGCCGGCGGCGTGACGGGCACCGTCCACTCGATCGGCCTCTTCGCGACCACCCTCGATACGCCCGACAACGTCCGCACCATCGTGGGCAACAACAAGATCTTCAGCGACACGATCCAGAACTTCAGCACGAACCCGGTCCGCCGCGTCGACTGCACCGCGCAGCTCGCCCACGGCGCGGATCACGAGGCGGCGATCACGCGGCTCAAGACGCACCTCGCGCTCATCCCCAACGTCGCGAAAACCCCTGCGCCCAGCGTCGAGATCCTGGATTTCACCCTCGCCGGGCCCGTGCTGGCCGTCCGGCCCTTCTGCCACACCGATCACTACTGGGACGTCTACTTCGCCACGACCAAGATCATCCGCGAGGAGCTCGGCAAGATGGGGCTCCCGGTCCCGAGCCAGCACGTGCACATCAACCAGCTCGCGGCGGCGCCTGCCCACCGCGCCGCAGGCTCGGAGATTCACCCGACGGCCTGACGCGCTGTCGATCGCGCGTCGGCCGCGCGCGCCCTGCCCCCGCGCGCGGCCGCGCGCTGCTCGGCAGCCCTTGAGGCCGGCGGGCGGATCCTCTCCGCCCGGGCGGCGCGCCCGCTGTCGGCGCGCCACCGCAACATGCACCTTGAGGAACTGGTACCTTCCGCCGCCACGCTCAGGGCGATCGCCACCGCCATCATCCTCCTCACCGCGGGTGGTCTCGCGAGCAAATGGGCGTACCGGCTCGCCGTCACGGCCCTGACCAAGACGCACCTGGATCAGGCGCTCGCGCGGTTCCTGGCGTCGATGCTCCGCTACACCGTGCTCGCGGCGACGTTCATCGCGTCGATGGAGACGGTGGGCATCCACACGACGAGCCTCGTGGCCCTGGTCGCCTCGGCGGGGCTGGCGGTGGGGCTGGCGCTGCAAGGGAGCCTGAGCAACTTCGCGAGCGGCGTCCTCATCCTCTTCTTCAAGCACTTTCAGCTCGGGGACAAGGTCGCCATCGGGAGCCACAAGGGCATCGTCGAGGACATCGGGCTCTTCAACACCACGCTGGTGTAGACGGACAACGAGAAGATCGTGATCCCGAACGCCGCGGTGACCAACGGCCCGATCGTGAACTACTCGGATCGAGGGCTTCTGCGCGGCGCCGTCACGCTCACCGTGGAAGGCCGGCTGCGCGATCTCGAGCCGGCGATGGAGGCCCTGGTGCGCGCCGGCAAGCGAGCCAGCGGCGTGGCGCGAGACCCGGCCCCCACCGTTTTCCTGACCGACATGGAGGACGGCTCGCTCGACCTCACGCTGACGGCCTGGTACAGCGCCGTGGAAGAGGACGGGAGCATGCACAACCTCCGCGTCGCGGCGCTCGATGAGCTCGACGCGGCCGGCGTCGAGCTGATGAACCGGACACAGCTCGTCCTCCACCAGCGAAGCAAGGGCCCGTCCTAGTCAGCCCGGGCGTGGGGTCGAGCGGGCGAGGCGCCGAGACGACGCCATCGAGGCCCTTGCGCCCGCGCTGGCCGGAGCGCATGGTCGCTGCATGAGCGTCGAGGAGCGCGTCGCGGCGGAACGGCTTGTCCTGGCCGCAAACGAGGCCTTTTACGAGGCGTTCCGCGCCGGGGATCACCAGGCGATGTGCCGGGTGTGGGCCGAGCGGGCGCCCGTGGCCTGCGCCCATCCCGGCATGGAGGCGCTCTCGGGGCGCGCCAGCGTGCTCGAGAGCTGGAGCCAGCTCTTGCGCCAGACCTCGCCCCTGCGCATGCGCTGCCAGGGCGCCTCGGCGCACCTCTTCGGGGACTTCGCCTTCGTCACGTGCTACGAGGCGAACGGCGACGAGCCTGCACACCTGTGCGCGACCAACGTGTTCGTCCTCGAAGACGGGCAGTGGAAGATGGTCCACCACCACGCGGGTCCGCTCTCCGCGCCGCGGCCCGAGCGGTGGGCGCCCGCTCGCTCCCGGCTCATGAACTGAGAGGATGGCCGGCGCCGGGGAGACCCGCCATGATGCCGCGGATCTCCTCTCGATGGATCGCGCGGCTCGTTGACGAACTCGTCAAGGAAGCGGCCGGAGGATCCTGTCGAAGACGGCGTCTCCGACGCGCTTGCCCTGACGGATCCCGCGCACGCCATCGAACCTCCAGTGGACGCCCAGGTAGATGCGGCTGACCGCGTTCTCCCAGGACGCCTCCTCGAAGCTGGAATAGCAGCGCGTGATCTCGGGGCGGACATTGCCCCGCTCGTCCGTCGTTACTCCGTTGTACTCGTCGGACATGAAGCAGAAGGGGATACGATCCGTCCCATGATAACGGGTCAACACCTGGAACATGGCAGCCCCGAAGCTCGCGTGCCCGGAGGTGTACGCCGGGAACGCTGGGGTCATGCGCGGCGGGCCCTGGTTGCTGCCAGGAGTTCCGAGGGGCGTCCACCTCCTGTCAGCCACGGTGAGCGAGTTGCCATCCCTGTCGGCCCGACGGATCGCGACGATCGGCCGCCAGAACTCGTAACGGTATTTCGTCTCCCACGTGGCGATGGCGGCGTCGGCCAGCGCGACGTTGACAAGCGCAAAGTAACGAGCGTTCTCGATCTCCGAGTTGCACTCCTCGACCGCGAGGACCCGCGCGATCTGGTTGTAGAGCCGGGGCGGCTCACCGAGGCGCTGGGCGGCGTCATACGACCAGAAGATCCCGATGACGGTCTGCTCCGGCGTGCGTGCGGTCGGCATGTCGAGGAGGATGGAGTACGGCTCGTACCTCGGGACGATCGAGTTCACGGCGTCGAAGATCGCCGCATGAACGATCGCGAGGGCCCGTGAGACGCGCGTCGGCCCGCGCTGGTCCCGCCCGCGTGCGCGGGAGGAGTCCTCTGCGACCGCGTCCAGAGCGACGGCGTTCCAGTCGAGGACCGCGTCCCTGTCCGGCGGATCTCCCTGCGCTTCCGGCAGGTGCGCGGACGCTGGACCTCCGAGCAGAGAGGCAGTCAGGGCAGCGAAGGAGATGGACGCCCACCTCGCGGCTGAACAGTTCATTCACGCTCCTTGGTTCGAATCCTCAAGAATGGCCATCCAACACGATGGCCCTCGATCGTCGACTGGATGGGGGGCCATCCAGCGACGAGAGGCATGCATCAACAACCTCGGCGAGCACGAAGCCCGTATCTACCCGTGCGACACCGGCCACCGCACGCAGGCGAGCACGGCCTCAGGGGGCATGTGGGCCGTGCGCCATCGATCGCTGGTCACTGCTCGGCGGGAGCTCTCTCTCTGCAATCGCCCGGAATCGAGCACACACCCCGTGTACCGGACGTCGCTCTTCGTTCTGGTCATTCGCCAGGATGTCGTGTGTTGTATCAAACCAAAGCTATCAGGCAGAGCCGATGCGCGCAACCATACGACACCGTGCGTCCCAGGCTCAGCTGGGTCGAACCGTGGTGGGCACAGGATCGGAGCCTGAACGGTATCCGTCCGCGTTGGCCAACATTCACTGTCGCTCGCCGAGGAGCGGTCTCCACGCGCATTCGTCCGGCAAGAGCGCCCAGATGACGTCGGCGTTCGGGCGAAACGCGATCTCCCGCAGGACGCGGGGTGTCGAGATGCGATCCATCCTGAACATTCGCGGCTCGTTCTTTCCCGTGTCCAGGGCGAGCACGTACCAGACAGGGCTCTGGATCAGGAGGCCGTGCGGCTCCACGCGTCGCCTCGACGCCCTCCCCTCGCGGTCTTGGTAGTCGAACCCGAGGCCGACGCCGGCGGAGAACGACTCCTCGAAGAGCCTCACCAGCTCTGCGGGGGGCGCCCCGGCTCCGGCGCGCACTGGCCCGCTCGCCGGATCGCCGACGATGACCCTGCGGCAGAGGGCGCGCAGCTCTCGCGCTCGTTCAGGAGGAAGGCTGCTGAGCAGCTTGGCCAGCGCGGAGCTGGCGGCGTCGCTCCACGGAAGGTCGCTCGCGGCCTGAGAGAGGCGCGCGGAGAGCCAGAGCGTCACGATCTCTGCGACCGAGAGGTGCACGGCGGTGACGCCCCGGCCGGCATCGAGCCGGATCCCCCCGCCGGGGCCGGCCTCGCCCTCGATGCGGAGGCCGCGCTCCCTCAGCGTCGCGAGGTCCCTGCGCACGGTGCGGGCGCTGACCCCGAGCGCCGCGGCCAGCTCGCCGACCGTCGTCGCTCCCCGCGCGCGAAGCAGGTCGGAGAGCTCCATGACCCGGACGGCGCGCGACATATGGTGACAGAATCTGTCAGGGTCTCGCGCTAGTCAACGCCCATGTCCAACGTGGCGAACACCTGGCCAATCGGCCTCGGCGTCCTCACCGGCAGGTACCCATGGCTGACCGGCTGAAGGACCTCTTCGACGAGCGGTGCGTCCGCTCGATCGCCCGCAACCTCCGCTCGGCGCACCCTGGCCTCGACGAGCGCGGCTTCGCCCGCGACTGCCTGGCGGGCCTCTCCGATCTGGAGCTCACGGGCCGCGCCTCCCACATCGCGGACGTCATGCACCACCACCTGCCGCAGCCCTTTCCGGAGGCCGCTCGCGTGATCGTCGCCTCGCTCGGGCCCGAGCTCGATCGGAGCGACGCGTTCGGCCTCGCGCCGCTGCAGTACATGCCGCACGTGTTCTATGTGGCGAAGCGCGGTCTCGATCACTTCGAGGACGCGATGACCGCGCAAGTCGAGCTGACGAAGCGGTTCTCCGCCGAGTTCAGCATCCGCGCGTTCCTGACGAGGTACCCCGACGCGACGCTCCGCCGGCTCCGCACGTGGGCCGCCGACCCGAACGTCCATGTCCGGCGGCTCGTCTCCGAGGGGACGCGCCCACGGCTGCCGTGGGCCCCGCGGCTCCGCGCTTTCCAGCAGGATCCAGGCCCGGTCATCGAGCTGCTCGAGCTCCTGAAGGACGATCCGGAGCGCTACGTGCAGCGCTCCGTCGCGAACAACATCAATGACATCGGCAAGGACCACCCGGACATCGCGGCGAGCCTCTGCCGGCGTTGGCTCGAGGGCGCGCCGCCCGGGCGGCAATGGATCGTGCGCCACGCGCTGCGCTCGCTCGTCAAGAAGGGTGATCGCGGCGCGCTCGACGCGCTCGGCTTCGGCGCGGCGCCGAGCGTCGCGATCGCTTCGGCGTCGCTGTCCCCGCGATCGGTGAAGCTCGGCGGAGAGCTCCGCTTCTCCTTCGAGCTCGCGTCGACGGCCCCGCGCGACCAGGAGCTGATCGTCGACTGCGCCGTGCACTTCGTGAAGGCGAACGGCGCGACGCGGCCAAAGGTCTTCAAGCTGCGGAAGCTCGTCCTGCCGCCGTCGGGTCGGGCCGAGATAGCCGGCAAGGTCTCCTTCGAGGAGATGACGACCCGCCGTCACTATCCCGGTCGCCACAGCATCGATGTGATGGTCAACGGCGTGGCGCACCCGCTGGGGCAATTCGAGGTGCGCCGGTGACGCCGTCCTGACGCGCCCTCCCCGACGATCGACGGGCCTCATCCTGCGCTGGACGCGCAGGGGACGGCCGCGCGCGCTTGACCGGCTCGCATCGCTCGGCTTCCATGGTCTATCCGATGCTCCGGATCCGCGCCGCGCAAGTCGACGTCCTGACGGAGGCCACGTTCGAGCGCGGCGTCGCCGAGCACCTCCGCCGGTTCTTCCCCGATCGCTGCGCCGCCCTCGGCGACAGCGGTTTGCTCGGGTTCGTCCGCGAGGGCCTCGCCAAGGCCCGGCGGATCGGGTTCTCGCAGCCGGCGCACGCCGGCCAGTTCGTGACCTTGATGCTCGTGCTCGGCCGCGACTTCGACGTCGATCCGCTCCACCCGTGGGCGGGGGAGATCCTGCGCGATCCCGCGCTCGCGCACCCGGGCACGCGGATCAGCGCCCTCTGCAACGAGGCGTCCCGGCGCTTCGACGGAGGCGCTCCGTGAGCCAGCTGATCGGCGGCGCGCGCGATCAACTCTGGCAGGCGGTCGAGAACGGCTGGTGGCTCGCGCAGGTGGCATACCGCCGCTGCACCCAGCACGCGACGCCGCAAATTCAGGTCCAGCACCCCCAGCTCGTCTACTGGGATGGGGGCTCGACGCCGGCGCGCGCGCAGGTCGACCTCTCGGTCGATCCGGCAGGCTTCGACGGGCAAGCGACGCTCACGTGGAACACAGGCCTCGCGCAGGTGTACGACGCGCTGGCCGGCGGCAACCAGCTCGTGTCCGGCGCGGCCGTGCACCCCAGGCACTGGAACGGCAACGTGCCCCTCTACGTGGAGCCGCTCGGCGTCGGGAAGGTCACGCTGACGTTCTCGCTCGCGGCGACCGGCACCTACTACGTCAACGCGCCCGGCACCGTCAGCGGCGACGTGGACGTGGTCCCGCTCGAGATCGAGATCAAGGCCCAGGACGGCTCGGATCCGGTTCCCTGGGTGCTCGCGCAGAACAAGCGCACCTACAAGGCCGTGCTGACGCCGGCGATCGGCGGCGGCCAGTTTGTTTGGACTGCAGACGATCCGGCGGCGCTCGCCGACATCCGCAGCGCCGGAGACACCGCCACCGTCAAGGCCGCGGGGGACGGCGCCGGCGTCATGAAGCTCCGCGTGCGCTTCACGGACGGCGGCCGCAGCGTCGACACGAAGCTCAAGGTGACCATCGTCCAGCTCCGCATCAAGGACGACGACAAGCACGGTGATGCGAAGAAGCACGCCCTCCTCGGCGAGGTGGACGCGCCGCGGCGGTTCGCTGCCGTCTTCGAGCCGGCCGGGCCGGGGACGAAGTTCCACTGGAAATCGGCAGGGGCGCAGAGGTGCGGGCTCGACCACCTCACGGTGCGCACGGACGTGGCGACGATCGATCCCCGCGACACGGGCCTCGCGAAGATCCAGGTGACAGCGATGCTCGATCTCGAGCCCCGGGATCAGATGGCCACCGTCCACCACGATTTCACGATCGTGGACGTGGCCATCAAGGGCGGCGACGGTCGCGCCGCGCCGCCGGTCTCGGTGCTGCGGTACATGAGGCACACATGCAAGGCCGTCCCGAAGCCGGCGGTCGCGCTGGAGGGATACGCCTGGACTGCGGGCGGCCCGCTCGTCGTCGTGGGAGCGGGCGGCGAGGCCAGCGTCGAGCTCGCGGGGACGGCGAAGACCACCAAGGAGGCGCCGGCGTCGCTCACGCTCGCCGCCACGCTCGACGGGCAGACCACGACCAGGCAGATCCAGATGGCCGTAACCGACATCTGGGTGGACCCCGAGATGACGCATGCCGCCGTCGACACGGAGCGAGGCACGACGGCCTCTCTCACGGTGCGGGGCGCGCCGGACGGGAGCCGGTTCACGTGGGAGACCGAGAGCAACGGCGCCACCATCGTCCACCCGGACGACCAGAAGAAGGTCACGATCCGCGCGACCCAGCACGGCGAGGTCGACGTCGAAATCACCTGCGCGCACGAGAACGCCATCCAGCCGCTCACGGCCACGGGGAAGATCGTCTTCGTCGGCGTCGCCATCAAGCACGAGGACGGAGCGGCGGCGGCGAAGGACTTCGTGCTCGCCGGCTCGAAGCGGAAGTACAAGGCGGTGCCGACGCTCGACGTCAAAGGGGGGACGTTCGAGTGGAATTGCGTGACCCCGGAGAGCAAGCTCACCCTCCACTCGAGCAAAGAGACGGCAACAATCACCGCGGGGCGAGAGGCTGCCGATGTCGAGACGATCGAGGTCGCCTTCAAGCTCGGCGGCAGAACCGCTCGAGCCAGGCACGACGTCACCGTCGTCAACCTCGTCATCAAGGACGGCGACGGAGAGAGCCCGGCCAACGTCCATGTCCTCACCGGGCAGCAGCGCGCATTCCGGGCCGTGCTCACCCAGCCGCTGGAAGATGGGGAGTACGCCTGGGCGAAATCGGGAGGCCCGTCCCTTTACGAGTTCGACGCCGATCGCGCGGACGCGATCGTCAGGGCCGCCGCGCAGCGCGACGGGCGCGCCACGATCAGCGTGAAATACAGCGTCGATGGTCAGGAGATCCCTGCCACGCACACCTTCAACGTGGTCGCTCTCGACATCAAGGACGCCGACGGGCAAGCGCAGCCCAGGACCTCGACGCTCAAGCACTTCAAGCAGCAGTACAAGGCCGTCCCCCGATCGGCGACGGCCCAAGGCACCTTCGTCTGGACCGGGGTCGATGGGATCTCCCTCGTCGGTGGCCAGCAGACCGACGTCGTGGAGATCGCCGGCACGCAGAAGACCGGAGAGGGCGAGACGGCTCTTCTGTCCGTCGCGTACACGCTCGATGGCCAGACCATGACCCGGCAGGTGGGGATCGCGTTCACCGACATCTCGGCGCCGCCGGTCGTCGTCGCGCTGGACCCAGAGGACGGCGGGACCGCCGAGATCGAGACTGTGGACACGCTCGGCGAGCCCGGTCACGCGTGGGACTTCTCCTCCAACCCCATCGAGGCCAGCTTCGATGGGGGGAGCAAGCAGAAGAAGATCAAGGTCAAGGCCAAGAAACCGGGCGTGGTCGAGCTCGGCCTCACGTACACACACGCGCTCGCCATCGGCGCCCTGACGGCCAAGGGCGTGGCGGTGTTCGTGCGCGAGCGCATCAAGAGCTTCACCGCCGAGATCGACGCCGAGACGGCTGTGGCAGAGGACGCCGGCGCGGACGAGAAGAAGGCCAAGGTGCTGCTCGGGTTGGACAGCGATCCGGACGTGTGGAAGGTCGGCTGGGTGGTCGCCGAGGCCGAGGGCGAACCCGCGCGGCTCGACGTCGCCGGCCTGCCCGCGGGCGAGGGCGAGCACACGTGGAAGCCAAAGGGCGGCGGCTACATGAAGATCGCCGACGTGCAGCCTGACGGGGATCACGGCGAGAAGAAGAGCAAGGTGCTCCTCAAGGCCCGTCCCAAGGCCGGCGACGCGGGTCCTCCAGCCGACCCAGGTCACGAGGACGACGAGGTCGTCGCGAAATACACGCTTGCCAGCAAGGGCGCGAAGGACAAGCTCGCGGTGGAGGTCCACCGTCATGGGTGCTCGGCGATCAAGTGGCACCGCAAGGGGAAGGACAACGTCGAGGAGAGCGACCGGATCGCCATTTGCGAGCACAAGGCCACACCGCAGTGGGACGGGGAGGATCGATGGACGGCGCCACCGGGCGGTGATGGCATCGGCATTCTCTCCTCCGGAGGACATCAGCACGGAGGCCGCTGCCCCGTCTGCTCCGGCGCCTCCAGCGAGAGCGCCAGCACCTCGCCACGCCATGTCTGGCACCACGTCCCCGGCAGCGCGCGCGCGCTCGCCAAGGCCCGCGCGCTCGCGGACGCCGTGCGCCGCTTCGCCCGCGACACGGACGACAAGGACGCGGATTACGTTGGGTTCCTCACGGACGCGCTGCTCGACTACGTCCGGCCCCTGAAGAGGGGTAGTACGACGAAGCGGGTCAACAAGGGCAAGATGCTCGGGGTCCTTGTCGGCAAGGACGGGACGGGTGGCGACGTCTGGCTCTACGCGCTCTCCGGGGATTGGACGGCCGACGGCGGCTGGTCCGGCCCCATCGGCCTCGGCGGCAACATCAAGAAACAGCGGACCGTCAGCAACTTCGACGGCACCACCACGACCTACGTGAAGACCCAGGCGCCGTTCAACACCGAGGCGATGACGGATGGCTGGGGAAAGCTCGGCCGGTGCGCCGCGCAGGTCCTTCTGAGGAACGCCATCGGCCGCGGCCTCAAGGACATCGAGCTCGCCGAGGTGTGGCTCGACGTCAAAAAGGATCTGGGCACATCGGGCTTCCAGCACCAGCACGAGATCGGATCCTGCGAGCAGTGCCGCCGCTGCCTGGGGCGGCTCCTCTGCGAGGTGGGCGCCTGACCCGCAGGCACGGAGAACGTTCATGAACCTCGTCGACCGTTGCATCGAGTTCTGCACCTCGCTCGATCCCGATTTCAGCCGCGCCCTCCGCGGCTCGACCCTGGATCAGATCGCCGAGCTCACCCGGGCGATGGGCCGGCCGCCGAGCGCGGTGCACCTCGCCTTCCTCGAGCGCATGGGCGAAGACACGGGTGCGTTGAAGCTCGGCCTCTACGCCACCTCCCCGCGCGAGATGATCGAGCGGCGCCCGGACATGCTCGAGGACATCCCGGAGGGCGTGGAGCCGTTCGCCGTGCCCATCGGCGACGACGAGGAGGACATCTTCCTGCTCGGCGGCGACGATCCCGAGGTCGTGCGCCACGACGGCGCGCCCCTCGACGACGAGGGGCGGCTCGATCTCTCGCGGACCGAGCCCGTCGCGGGCTCGCTGTCGGAGCTGATCTGCCTGCCCGTCCTCAACGCGCGCCTCGCCACCCGGCTCCCTTTGCAGGCGATGTACACCGAGCGGGAGCTGCGCCCGGACACGCTGGCACGCTGCCGCTGGCTGGCCGGCCTGTTCGGGTTCGAGCCGTACTGGTTCTCCAATGCCCACACCTTCGCGGCGAAGCGAGGCTCGTTGATCCTTGTCGCCAAGCAAGCGCCGGAGTTCTATCTCTCCGTCGGCCTCGCCGGGAGCGACGAGGCCGACTGGGGGGTCGTGTCGCGCACCCTGCAAAGGGAGCTGGAGCTCGATCCCTATCGGTGACGTGACCCGTTGAAGGCGAAGGGGCAGGTGCCCATGAGAGTGCGGGCGCCGCGCAGAGCCGTTGCGCGGGTCGGGGTCCGCGTCTATGAGGCGGGAGATGAAGGACTGGGAAGCGCTCTTCGCAAAGAAGCTCGAGGAGACCGACCTCGGCAAGGATCCGGCCCATGATCTGGCGCACTTCGCGAGGGTGGTCGCCACGGCCAAGGCGCTCGCGGCGGACGAAGGGGCAAGGCTCGAGATCGTCGTCCCCGCGGCGTGGCTGCACGATCTCGTCAACGTCCCCAAGAACGACCCCAGGCGCTCCCAGGCGTCGCGGCTCTCCGCGGAGGAGGCGCTCTGCTTCCTGCGGAGCGTGGAGTACCCCGAGGCGTTCCTCCCCGACATCGCCCACGCCATCGAGAGCCACAGCTACAGCGCGGGGATCGAGCCGACGACCCTCGAGGCCAGGGTGGTCCAGGACGCCGACCGCCTTGACGGCCTGGGCGCGATCGGGATCGCCCGCTGCTTCGCCGTGGGCGGCCTGCTCGGCGTGCGGTTCTACGATCCCGGGGATCCGTTCGCCGAGCGGAGGCCGTGGGACGACCGGGTGAACGCGATCGACCACTTCCACGTGAAGCTGTTCAAGACCGCCGAGAGCCTCACGACGGCGGCAGGGCGCCGCGAGGGCGCGCGACGCGCGGAGTTCATGAGACAGTACCTCGCTCGCCTCGCGCTGGAGATCGGCGGCGAGATGGCGCCTGACGTTATCTGACGTCAGCCCGCGCCGGCGACCGTCACCGCGGCCGCCACGGCGACCGGGATCGTGAAGTTGTCGTCCATCCGCGTGGAGAACAGCTCGGTCGCCGCCCCGGCCAGGCCCGCGACGGCGGCCAGGAGGAGCCGCGAGGAGAGCGACGCCGGGCCGAGCGCCCACATCACGACGAGGGCGCTCAGCGCGCCCGCCGCGAAGAAGGCGAGCGTGCCCTCCAGCGAGCGGCCGTCGCGCAGCCGCGTGCGGCCGAAGCGGCGGCCGATGAGCGCCGCCGCCGGGTCGGCCACCGCCAGCACCACCACGGCGAGCGACTGGCTCAGCCGCGTCCCGAACAGCGCCAGCAAGAAGAGCGCTGTCACGTACCAGGTGGACGAGTTCACCCGGTAGCGCTCGTGCGGGTGCGCCACGAGCCGGAAGACCCCCATCAGCCGCTCGTTGACCCGCTCGCTGACCCGGCGGGCGATCTCCATCGACCACACCGCCACAACGAACGCGCCGCTCGCGGCCACGAGCCAGCCGCGCTCCGGCAGGAGCTGGATCAGCCCGAGCACCGAGAGCCCCGAGCCCACGTGCCACAGGCTGCGCACATGGTTCGTCGGCCTGACGCTCGGCGGCGCGGCGACCACGCCGCGCAGCGTCAGCAGCAGCGACTCGTAGGCAGGCTGCACCTCTCGCTGGAACGCAATCCACGCCGCCTTGGGTGAGGGTGTCCCGGTCGGGGTCGCCCGCTCGACCGCCGCGAGCAGCACGCGGAGCCGCTCGCGGAGCCGCTCGAGCCTGCCCCCGGCATCGTCGCGCTCGGCCGCCACGACGAGCTCGCGGAGCCGCGACGCCACCCGTTCGACCCGGGCGCGAACCTCGGGTTCGTCGTGGAAGACGAAGACGGCGGGATCGACCTGACGCAACAGTACGCAGAGCTCTTCGGAGACGAGCTTGGTCTCGACGTGCAAGGCGTGGATCACGTTGGGTTTTGCGAAGATAATCCCCGGGGGTCGGGCGCCATGTCAGCGCTTCGTCATACTGGCACCCCGCGCGTGAGCTGGCTCGCGGCGCCAGCCCTGCATGAGTCCGCACATCACGAGCTCGCACCCCACGAGCCGGCGCTGCACGACGCGCCGCGCGAGTCCGCACCCCACGAGCCGGCGCTGCACGACGCGCCGCGCGAGCCGACCAGAGGCCGTCCAGGTCCCGGAGCGGATCGCGGGCGCGACAACCACCCTCCTGCCCACCCCGCGGCGACCGAGGGAGCCGCTCGGCTCGCCTCGCGAGGACGCATGACACGGCAATTCATGGATTCATGCAATGCGCCAGCAAGGATTGCTTCTCTATTCCATTCTGGTCTCGGCGCCGCGTGACTCGCGCTCTGCGGAGCGCCCGGACGAAATTGCATGAGAGGCGCCTTACGACGCCGGACAGAGCGAGAGCCGTCGCGCTTTCCCTGCGCGCACGCTGGGGCTAGGTTGCCTCGCGCCGCGGATTCGACGGGTGGGCGCGAGGCGCCCGGGGAGGAAGCGCGCGGCCTACCCGCGCGCGGCCGGTCATGCGTCGTCCCGTCGGAGTCGGAGAATCGAGGAACATGAAGGTCTCAGTTCGGTACACCGCGCTATCGCTCGCGCTGCTCGCAGGCCCCATCGCCCATGCGCGGGAGCGCCCGAACTACGACGCATACTTCAAGGCTCCACCCGCGCCGCCCGTCCGCGCGGCGCGCCGCGCGCGCGTCATCGACGTCGACGAGCGCGCGCCGGGCGCCGTCGTGGCGTCGATCGATCCGCAGCGCGGGGTGCCGACCTTCGTGTGGGCGACGTCCCCGGGCCACCGGCCGCCGGCCGGGACCCACGCGACGCCCGAGGCCGCGGCCCGGTGGTACGTGCAGCGGTACGCGCGCCTCTACGGTCTTCCGCAGGCCGCGCTCGATACGGCCGTGGTGCGCCACGTCCATGACACCGGGCGCGGCGGCATCGTCGTAACGCTGGGCCAGGACGTCGACGGGATCCCGGTCTTCCGGAGCGGGCTCAAGGTGCTCATGAAGCGCGACCTCGGGCTCGTCGCCCTCGCGGGCAACCTCCACGCGTCGGCCGTCCCCCTGGCGCCCGGCGCCGCCTCGCCGGCGGCCGGCTCGCTCCGCGGCCGGGCGTTCTCCGGCTCGCCGGCGCAGGCGGTCGTCCGCGCCCTGCGCGACGCGCACCGCATCGACATCAAGACGGCCGACCTCCGCGAGCTCGGCGAGGCGAAGGGCGGGTATCGGCTCTTCGACATCGCGGACACCGATCACGCGCGCCAGCGCGCCGGGAGCCTGCGCTTCACGCAGCCGGCGCGGGTCAGGAAGGTGCTCTTTCCGCTGCCCGACCGGCTCGTCGCCGGCTACTTCGTCGAGCTCGTCTCGGGCGACGCCGGCGGCACGAGCTCCGCGGCGTACGCCTGGGTGTTCGGGGCCAGCGACGGGCAGATGCTCTCCCGGGAGAACCTCTCCCACGCCGCGTTCGATTACCGGGTCTGGGCGGAGGAAGGGGGCGATCACAGGCCGCTCGACGGCCCCCTCGCGGATCTCTCGCCGCACCCGACCGGGCGGCCCGACGGCCAGGTCCCTCGGTTCGTCGCGCCGAGCCTCATCTCCATCGATGGCTTCAACACGAACCTCGACGGCGGGGCCGATCCGTGGCTCCCGGCCGACGCGACCTCGACCCGCGGCAACAACGTCGACGCCTACGCGGACCACAACGCGCCCGACGGGTTCTCCAGCGGCGATACGCGCGCGGCGCTCTCGGGGCCGGGCTCGTTCGACTATATCTATGACCCGCTCGCCGAGCCGCTCGCCACGCCCGAGCAGACCATGGCGGCCGTCACCCAGATCTTCTACGTCACGAACTGGCTCCATGACTGGTATTACGACTCCGGCTTCACCGAAGCCGCGGGCAACGCCCAGCGCGACAACCTCGGTCGGGGCGGCCTGGGCGGCGATCCGCTCCTCGCGGAGGCGCAGGACGACGCGACCGGCGGCAGCCGCGACAACGCGAACATGGACGCGACGTACGACGGCGCGTCGCCCCGGATGCAGATGTACCTGTGGTCCGGGCCGGATCAGCGCTCGCTGAGCGTCACGCCGCAGAACGCCAGCTACGCGTCGAACACCGCCCTGTTCGGGCCCCAGCGCTACGAGGTGACCGGCGAGCTCGCCCTCGCCCAGGACGGCGCCGAGCCCCGCGGCGACGCATGCGGGCCGATCACGAGCGACGTGGCCGGCAAGATCGCCCTCGTCGACCGGGGCGGGTGCACCTTCGGCGAGAAGGCGCAGAGCGCGCAGGCGGCGGGCGCCATCGGCGTGATCATCGCCAACAACCGCGAGAGCGACGGGGCCCCGCGGCTGTCCGGCGAGGCCCCCGAGGTGACGACCCCCGCCCAGAGCGTCTCGCACGAGGACGGCAGCGCGCTCAAGGCGGCGCTCGCCGCCTCGGACGCGCCGCTCACGGTCACCATGACCCGCGAGCCCGGCGTCGAGCGCGACGGAACGATCGACAACAGCATCGTGGCGCACGAGTGGGGCCATTACATCCACCTCCGTCAGGTCGCGTGCGGCACGAAGATGTGCGGCGCGCAGAGCGAGGGGTGGGGCGACTTCATCGCCCTGCACATGGCGCTGCGCGACGGCGACGACCTCGACGGCGCCTTCCCGCTCTCGAGCTACGGGAGCGCGGCGCTCGGCGACAGCTACTTCGGCATCCGCCGCGCCCCCTACTCCGTCGACTTCACGAGGAACGGGCTGACGTTCAAGCACATCTCGGAGGGCGCCCGCCTCCCCGACCACCCGCTCAACTCGTCGTTCTCCGACAACTCCGAGGAGCACAACGCGGGAGAGGTCTGGGCGAGCATGCTGTTCGAGGCCTACGTCGGGCTGATCCGGCACGGCAGCGGCCTGACCCCGCCGCGCGCGTTCGAGCAGACCCGGCGGCGGATGAGCGATTACGTGGTGGCCGGCATGCAGCTCGCGCCGGTGAGCCCGACGTACACAGAGCAGCGCGACGCCCTCCTCGCCGCCGCGCTCGCCAGCGATCAGGGCGACTTCCTCGCGCTGGCGGAGGCGTTCGCCCGGCGCGGCGCCGGCACGTGCGCCGTGTCCCCGCGCGCCGACTCGCACGATTTCTCCGGCGTCGTGGAGAGCTTCAGCGTCCAGCCCGAGATCTCGCTGGTCCGGGCGGAGCTCGACGACAGCGCCGGCTCCTGCGACCGCGACGGGCTGCTCGACGCGGAGGAGTCCGGCACGATCGCGATCGAGATCGTCAATCGCGGCGCGGCGCCCCTGACCGGGGCGGTGGCGTCCATCGAGGTGCCTTCCGCCGGGGTGACGTTCCCGGACGGCGCGCGCGCGTCGTTCGGCGACATCGCGCCGTTCGCGACCGGGACCGCGACCGTGGCGGTGAAGCTCGACCGGACCGTGGCGCCCGCCGAGGACCTCGAGCTCAGCCTGACGCTGAAGAGCGCCGCGGCGTGCACGCCGGTGCGGGTCCAGGCCCTGGTGCGCCGCGTGAACTTCGACGAGCTGCCGGGGTCCTCGGCGGTCGACGACGTGGAGGCGCAGAGCACGACCTGGCGCGTCGAGGGGCTCTCCAGCGAGCTCGTCTGGTCGCGCGCCGAGGGGACCGCGCCGAACCGCGTGTGGCGCGGCGTCAACCTCGGGAGCGTGTCCGACACGGCGCTGGTGTCGCCGGCCCTGGAGGTCAGCGAGTCCGAGCGCTTCGTGCTGACGTTCGCGCACCGGCACCAGTTCGAGACGAGCGACGAGACGTTCTGGGACGGCGCGGTGGTCGAGATCAGCGCCGATGGCGGCGCGACATGGCGGGACATCGGGAGTCGCGCGCAGCCCGGCTACAGCGGGAGGGTCACCGTCGAGTCGGGCAATCCGCTGGGCAGGCGGAGGGCCTTCGTCGGCCAGAGCCCCTCGTGGCCCGAGGTCGACCACGTGGCGATCGACCTGGGGACCGCGTTCGCCGGGAAGACGGTGCAGGTGCGGTTCCGCGTCGGCACGGACGCGGCCGCGGGCGACGCCGGCTGGGAGCTCGACGACATCGGGTTCGCGGGCCTGAAGAACAAGCCGTTCGCGACGGTGGTCGAGGACACCGCCTCCTGCCAGGGCGGGCCCGTGGCCGACGCGGGGGCGGATCAGGCGGTCGCGCTCGGCGAGCTCGTGACGCTCGACGCCTCGGGGAGCTCGGACCCCGAGGAGGACGCGCTGACGTTCTCCTGGGTGCAGACGGCGGGGCCCGCGGTCGAGCTGACCGGCGAGGGCGCGCGGGCGACCTTCGTGGCGCCCGAGGTCGCCGCGGCGACGACCCTGGCGTTCGAGGTGACGGTCAGCGACGGGATCCTGGAGGCGAGCGACCAGGTCAGCGTCGTGGTCGATCCGGCGAAGGAGCAGCGGGTCGAGGGATGCGGATGCGCGATCCCGGGGGGAGCGCCGCGCGAGCCGCTGAGCGCGCTCGGGGCCGCCGCGGCGCTCGCGGCGCTCGCGGTTCGGCGGCGGCGCAGCGGTGGGGCTGGGTGAGCCGTGAGCCCGCGGACCGCGGATGGATAACGCGGATAACATGTGAGGTGGAATATTCACCCATTGACGCCCGCGGCCTGGTCCCCCAGGGTGGCCGCTCAGCATGGGATTCAGCAACGCTCCGCCCGCCCTGCCCGTCGTGCCGGCCGATCAGGCGCTTGAACGCCTGATCGAGGGCAACCGGCGCTTCGTGGACAACATCCGCGGCGAGCACGTCGTGATGGGGCAGCGGGCGCGGGCCGCGCTCGTGGACGGGCAGCAGCCCTTCGCCATCATCCTCAGCTGCTCGGACTCGCGGGCGCCGGCGGAGCTCATCTTCGACCAGGGGCTCGGGGACCTGTTCGTCATCCGGGTCGCGGGCAACGTGGTGGCGCCCTCGCTCGTGGGCAGCGTGGAGTTCGCCGCCGCCGCCTTCGGGACCCGCCTTGCCGTGGTGATGGGCCACTCGCGTTGCGGCGCCATCGACGCCACGCTGAGCGAGCTGCTCCACGAGGACAACGGCGGCCCCCTCACCGACAACATCCGCGATATCGTCGAGCGCTGCCGAGCTCCCGTCGAGACGGTGGTGAGCGCCGCCGGCCGCCACGCCGACAGGAACTTTCTCCTGCGCGAGGCGATGCGCGCCAACGTGCGCAACTCGTGCGATCACCTCCGGCACGGCAGCCGGCTTCTCGAGCGGCTGTGCACCGAGGAAGGCATGCTGATCGTGGGCGCCGAGTACGCCCTCGAGACCGGCAAGGTGACGTTCCTTCCGCGCGTGTGACGAGCTGCGGCGTTTCGTGCGCCTCACTCGCCTGCCTGGCGGCTGAGCCCGTATCCCACGAATCTGCACCCCCGCGCTAGCGATCCGAGATCAGGATTTGGCGCGGCTCCGGCGCAGGACGAGCGGGAGCGACTCGAACCCGAGCGGCATCATCGCCCGCGTCTGCCGCAGCGGAGGCACCTCGCCGGGCGTGATGGACTCATAGCAGTCGAGGAGCGCGTTCAGGGCGATGCGCGCCTCCATCCGCGCCAGCGCCGCGCCGATGCAGAAATGGGTCCCCTGCCCGAACGCCAGGTGCTCCACCGGAGGCCGGTCGAGCCGGAACGCGTCCGGCTCCTCGAAGACGGCGGGATCGCGGTTCGCCGCGCCGAACACGACGTCGACCAGGTGCCCGGCCGGTATCATCACGCCGCTCACGTCCACCGGCCGCGTGGCGACGCGCAAGAGGCGCTGCACCGGGCTCGAATGGCGCAGCGTCTCCTCGATGATCGGCTCCACCAGACTCCGATCCTGCTGCGCGCGCCGGTAGAGCTCGGGCCGCTCGGACAGGAGGTGCGCCATGTTGCCGATGAGGTTCGTCGTGGTGTCGTTGCCGGCGACGAGCAGGCCGACGCAGAAGCCGACCGCCTCGGGCGTGTCGAGGCGCGCGCCGTCGATCTCGGCCTCGACCAGCGCCGAGATGAGATCGCCTGACGGCGCGCGCCGTCGCGCCTCGAGCTCCGCCGCGAAGAAGTCGACCATCGCCTTACCGCGGCTCGCGCGCTCCTCCGCCGGTATACCGCTGTAGGACATCACGGACTCGGACCAGCTCCGAAATTGCACATAGCGCTCCGCCGGGATACCGAGCAGGGTGGCGATCACCATCATCGGCAGGGGCATCGCGTAGGCGCCCATGACGTCTGACGGCCCGTCGCCCGTCGCTTCGAGCAGCGAGGCGGCGAGGCGGCCAATCCACGGCTCGAGCTCTGCGATGCGCCGCGGCGTGAACGAACGGCTGACGAGCCTGCGGAGGTGGGTGTGCCGGGGCGGATCGTCGTGCAGCAGCGTGATCCGCGGCAGAACACGGATCTTGTCCGTGACGTTCGACGAGAACGTCTGGGGATCCCGCAGCGCGGCGAGCACCTCCGCGTGGCGCAGGAGCGCGTAGGCACGGATTGGCTCGCCGAGGCCCGCCGCGCCGCCCGCGGGCACGCGCGCATAGAGCACCGGAGATCGCCCGCGCAGCCCGTGGTACGCGGGGTAAGGATCGGCTATCACCGAAGGCGCGGAGAGGTCGATCTGCTCGGGCGAGGGGCGCGGGGCGGTCTCGGTTTCCATGTCAAGCTCAGAGCGGCGCAGCCGCGCTGCCGGACAGCACATCCAAGCGGTTCGTGGAAGTCAAGTCCTTTCCCCTGGCGTCACGACAGCATAGGTGTGACCCCATGGAACACCGGGCGGCGTCCGCTCGATCACCGTCATGAGGAGCGCAGTCTTCGCATCTCGTCCGAACCCCCTCGCCTCGCGGCGTTCCGGGCCGAACGGATTGAACAGCATCCTGGACACCGATCACGATCACACATCGGGAATGGCCTTAGCGCGAGTTCCGGATCTACCCGGCCTCAGCCGGAGATGTGCGGCTTGTAATCTCGCAATGCAAGCTGGAACCCTCGCTGGGATCGAAGCGTTTGCACATCTCCGGGCGCTCGTCATCGCGCTCGCGGGTCCTGAGAGGGGTGAGTCTGCTGGCGCCGATTCTTGGTCAAATACATGCACGATCCACGGCCCCTACGAACGAAGTGAGCACAGGTAGGAGGCCTGAATCGGGCTTGGGGGAGGGCAACGTTCGTCATGACACAGCATTACATGAGTTCACGCGACACGTGGGAGGCAGCCTATCTCTACTCCCCCGAGGCGCTGTTCGTAGCGAATGTCGACGGCACGCTGTCGCACTTTAGCGAGTCATTCGGCCACACGGTCGGGCACGCGGCCACGCCGGGGACGGCGTTCTTCCAGCTCTTCCACGACGACGACCGGGAGGCGGCCCGGGCGAAGTGGTCCGGGCTTCTGGAGGCGACCGGGGCCGTCGAGCTCCGCGGGCGGGTGATGACGGCCGGAAACGTGTATGCGTCCTTCTCCTGCGTGCTGCGCAGAGCGCCGCACGGCCAGGCGGTCTACGGCTCGCTGCACGCGACGTCCGGCGCCGACGATCACCCCGCCCCCGAGCCCGGGAAGGGAGAGGCCGCGGACATGCTCCGCGCCCTCTCCGAGAACCTCCCCGTCATCGTCTGGTCGTGCGACGCGGAGGGGGTCATCACCCGCCACGACGGGAGGGGGCTCGCGGGGCTCGGCCTCAAGCGGGGGCAGCTCGTCGGGACGAACGTCTTCGACGTCTATGCCAGCGCCCCCGAAGGTACGGAGAACGTGAGGCGGGCGCTCCGCGGGTCTCCCATCCATTCGATGAGCCACGTCCCCGCCAACAATTCGTTCTGGGAGAACTGGATGGTGCCGATCCAGAGTCCGCTCGGGAGCGTGGAGTCCGTGATCGGGCTCTCGCTCGATGTCTCCGAGGCGAAGAGAGCGGAAGAGGAGCTCCGGCTACGGCTGTTGCAGATCCAGAAGCAGCAGGAGGTCATCGGCAAGCTCTCGACGCCCATCATCCAGGTCTGGGACGGGGTGGTCGCGCTGCCCATGGTCGGTGTCGTCGACAGCGTGAGGACCGCCGACGTCATGCAGAATTTGCTCGACGAGATCGTCCGCACCAACGCGCGGTATGCCATCCTGGATCTCACGGGCGTCGAGATGGTGGACACGCAGGTCGCGAATCACCTGATCAAGCTCGTGAACGCCATCCGGCTCCTCGGCGCGGACGGGATCATCTGCGGCATCAGGCCATCGGTCGCGCAGACGATCGTCGAGCTGGGCCTCGATCTGAACAGCATGGTGACGCGGTCGAACCTGCGGGCTGGAATCATGTTCTGCATCAACCAGATGCGCCAGCTCGCGTCGACGTCGGCGACGAACGGCTCCTCGGGCCGCTGACCCGCGGCCCCTCCCCTTCTGCTCG
Source organism: Sorangium sp. So ce1504 (assembly GCF_051521635.1). Lineage (NCBI taxonomy): Bacteria > Pseudomonadati > Myxococcota > Polyangiales > Polyangiaceae > Sorangium > Sorangium sp. So ce1504. Next base: position 6,799,258 of record NZ_CP150365.1, read on the forward strand.
CGCGGCTCGCGCGGCGCCGGCGTCCGGCATCGTCGATCCGGGAAGCACCGCCAGCACCCCCGGCGGCGCGCGCGTTCGAGTTCGTGACGACGACGAGACAGGCGCCGCAGGCGCGGCCTACGCGAGAACGAGGTTCATCATGCTCTCCCTGGGTCGAACCGACCAAGATAGCTTCCCCACCGCGGCCGGAGAGCTGCCGGTGATCGGTCACCTGCCCGTCCTCTACCGGGACGCCGTCGGCCTGCTGCGGCGCAGCAGGAGCGCGCTGGGTCCGCTCTTCTGGGTCAACCTCGGGTTCGCGCAACGCCGGCTCTTCTATGTCGGAGCCGACGCCATCGATCTCCTGCGCGCGCCCGAGGTGGTCATGGACCATCCGGAGCACCTGAAGGGGATCGTGGGCCGCTCGATGGCTGCGCAGGACGGGCCGCCGCACCGGCACATGCGCTCGGCCATCAACCCCTCGTTCTCCCCTCAGGGGTTCGCCAAGGAGGCCTCCGCCACCATCGCCTCCGCGTTCGCTGCGAAGATCGATGCCTGGCTCCAGCAAGAGAGCTTCGCGGTCCATCCCGCCATGCGGGATCTGACCCTCGAGATCATTTTTCGAATCTGCGGGGTCCCGACAGAGGATGTGCACGCCTGGAGCCGAGCCTATCGCGAGCTGTTCCTGGGTGTTTACCCGATCCCGGGTCGTCTGCCAGGCATGCCCGCGTACCGCTCGGATCGTGCGCGCGCCTGGATAGACGACCGCCTGCGGAAGCTCCTCGCGCTCGCTCGCGGGGGCGGCGCCGCGGGTTCCCTCGTCGAGATGCTCTCGAAGGCTCGCGACGACGAGGGCGTCCCCCTGTCGGACCAAGACATCGTCGACAACCTTCGCGCGATCTTGCTCGCCGGGCACGAGACCAGCGCCTCCATCCTGGCCTGGATCGTCATCGTCCTGTCGCGCCGGAGCGAGGTGTGGAGCGCGCTCTGCGACGAACACGCGGCCGCGCCGGACGCGTCCGTGCCCATGTCCGCGAGAGAGGCCGACCGGTTCCCCGTCGCCAACGCCGTCTTCCGGGAAGTCCTGCGGATGTACACGCCGGTCTGGTTCATCTTCCGGACGGTCACCGAGACGATCACGCTGAACGGTAGACGCGTCCCTCGAAATACGCCGCTGGCCCTCAGCCCCGCGCAATTCGGCTATGATCCATCGCTGTTCCCGGACGCCGATCGCTTCGATCTGAACCGCTGGAGAGATCGCTCGAGCCCGCCGGGTCCGCTGGAGCTGGCCGCGTTCGGCGGGGGGCCGCACTTCTGTCTTGGATACAATGTCGCTTGCATCGAGGCGCTCCAGCTTCAGTTCATCCTCGTCCGGGCGTTGCGCCGCGCCGGGCTCGTTCCACACTTGGAGGGCGCTTCACCGAAGCACGTGTACTTCCCGACCGGGCATCCGACGGCCGCGACACGGGTCGCCTTTCGTCGGTGCTGAACGGGCAAAGCTCGAGCGCCCCAGCGCATCGAGCCATCGACCGCGATCTCCGACGGGACGACGCCGCTCACCATCAACACGGTCGCCGGCGGCAGCCGGTCCTCACCGGGTGGATCAGCACATGAACACCTCGCCGCATTCGAGTCCTTCCGATCACGCTCTGGCCGTTCTTCGCGAGCTCGTGGCGGAGCTCGGGCGAGGCGGGGGTCTCGTCAGCCCGTCGGTGTACGACACCGCCACCGTGCTGATGTTCGATGTCTTTCCCGATGCCAGGGCGAGCATCATCCCATGGCTCCTGGATCAGCAGCGGTCGGATGGGGGCTGGGGGCTCTCGTCGGTCCCACGCGCGCGCGATCTCCCGACGCTGGCGTCGCTCGTGGCCCTCCATCCCTACCGCGAGCTCATGCCGCAGGTACGCCGCGCCTGCGAGGGGGGCCTTGCGTTCCTGCGCAACCAGGCAGCACATTGGGGGACGTCCTTGCCGGACGACATCCCTGTCGGGCTGGAGCTGCTCATGCCCAGGCTCCTCGACCGGGCCTCCTCGCTCGGCCTCGGCGTCGATTGGGGCCCGTACAGGGCGCTCCTTGCGCTCGGCGAGCGGCGCCGGGCCTTGATCGGCAAGGCCCGGCCGGCGGCCGGCAGCGCGGCGTCGCACTCGTGGGAGGGCTGGGGGAGCGGCCCCTCGCCCGACCTCCTCGACGCGAGCGGCGGCGTCGGGCACAGCCCCGCGGCCACGGCCGCCTGGCTTCACGCATCCCGGGACAAGGTCGGCCTCGCGGCCGCACGAGCGGCGGCGCGCGAGTACCTGCTTCGAGCGAGCGACGCGACCGAGGTCGGGATCCCCGGCGTCGTCCCCACGGTGTGGCCCATCCGTCGATTCGAGCAGGCCTGGGTCCTGTATGCGCTGCGGGCCTTCGATCTCCTCGACCATCCCCGGCTGGGCGACGTGGCGCGGCCGCAGCTGCTCGACCTCGGCGCCGCGCTTCGCCCCGAGGGCATCGGCATGAGCGACGCGTTCACGCAGGACGGCGACATCACCTCGACGGTCATCGCCACCTTGGGAGAGCTCGCGGCGCCCCGCGCCATCGAGACGCTGCGGCGCTTCGAGCGAGGCGGGATGTTCATCACGTACGCGAACGAGCTGCAACCCTCGCTCACGACCAATGCACACGCGATGCACGCCCTCGCGTCCCGCGGGGAGAAGGCGTCGGAGCCGGCGCGGTACCTCCTCGAGCGCCAGCAGCCGGACGGGCGGTGGGTTGGCGACAAATGGCACAGCTCCTGGCTTTACACGACCAGCCAGGTCATCCTGGCCCTCTCGCACGAGGGGCAGCTGCCCGCCGTGAAGCGCGGCATGGAGGCGCTGCTGCGCGCCCAGCGCGGCGATGGCGGCTGGGGAGCCGGCGGCGCGCCCACCGCGGCAGAGACGGCGTACGCCGTGCTCGCGCTCCGCGCCGCCCGAAGGAACCGCGAGCTCGAATCGATGGCGCGGGGCGCCTGGCGACGGGGGCGCGACTGGCTGATATCGAACCATGACATCGGCGCCGGCCAGGAAGATCTCCGCTGGATCGGCAAGGAGCTGTATTGCCCGGCGCGGGTGGACCGCGCGTGGGTCCTCGGCGCGCTCCTCGTGTCGCAACCGTCATGGGAAAGCTAGACGATCTGATGGAAAGGACGTGGCAGAGCCACGTCTTCGGCGATTCCTACCCGACCGCCGTCGGCCGTCGCGCGCTCTCCGAGAGGATGCGCTCCGTGCACGCGTGTTTTCTCGAGAGGTTCCGCCCGATCGTCCAGGGCGCCTTACCCGACCTCGATCCGGAGCACATCGAGCGCGTCGTGCGCCAGATCGGCCCCAAGGCGACCGCGTTCTGCGCCGCGATCGCGATCGAAATCGAGGAGATCGAGCGCCTCGCCGAGGTCTCCATCGTATTTGGGCTCCTGTTCCTGTTCGATGGCCTGATGGATGACGGGGACCTGGCGATGGTGGTCGCGACGCACCGGTTCATCGAGGTTCACGCGCCGCGCCTGCACGTTCCCGCGTCGAGCGACGCGAAACAGCTGGCGTCCGCCGTCCTCCGGCGCGAGCTCGACGCGGCCAGGGCGCCGCGCCCCGATCCTGCCCTCGTCGCGGCGCGCGCTCGACCTCTGGCGGAGGTGGCGCGCCTGCTGCGTCGCCTGAGCTCTCCCGAGGACGCGGGCGCGCTCATCGAGTCGCCTGTCGCCGGCTTTCTGAGCCATGGTTCCGCCATGCGGCAGCTCAGCCAGCGTTATCTCGAGCGCGAAGAGGGTGCGTTCTGGGACGACCACGCCGGCGATTTCGTCGCGCATGCGATCGGGAGCATTCAAACGGCCGGAACGGTCGCCGTCGTCTACAGCCTCTACCGGAGCGCGAGCCCCGAGCTCCCCACGACAGCACAGGTGCTGGCCTCCCCGGCGGTCAGGCGCGTGTGCGAGCGGTTCGCCGACGCGGCTTCGCGCGTCTTCGACGACGTGGGAGATCAGGACGTCGATCGGCGCTCGGGCCCCCGCGGCCGGTTCGATCTCAACCTCTTCAACCATCCGAACCGGAGGCTCGTCGAGGCCACCCTGCGGTTCGTCGGCGTCGATGACGAGGACGTCATCGCGGCGACGCTGCGCGACCTCGCCGCCGACGACAGCGCCGGGGATGGCCGCGTCGTCGAGCGATTCGTCGACGTCGTGCGCGGCGGCGTGGCGAGCTTGCCGGCGGAGTGCTGGCGCGACGCGGGCGTGTTCCTGATGCTCCTCAAGAGGATCATCGAGTCGGGATACGTGAACACGCTGGGCGACGCTGCGCTCGCGGAGTGACGCGGTGGCGCCGGGCGCGCCGCCCGGCGGAGCGTCGCCTGCCCAGGGGGCGCTCAGGCGAGCGCCTTCGCCATCGCGGCGATGCGCTCGGCGCCGGCGGGGCTGAGCTCGCCGAGCGCGCGGACGAAGTTCGGGTGGGTCATGCCCGAGCCGAGGAACGTCCAGCGGTAAGAGCGCTGCTGCGCCTCGAAGATCTCGGCCTTCTCGGCCTCGGCGAGGGGGCGGCCGGCGGCGCGCTCCAGGGCCTCGATGTCGAGCCTGGCCTGCGCGGCGAGGCCGCCGTCGAGCATCGTGCCGATGGATACGTAGTCGTCGAAGGCCCGGGCGATGCCCTCCGGCCCGGCCTCGCGGGCGAGCTTGGCGACGAGCAGCGTGTCGAGCTTGGCGTGCTGGGCCTCCTCCATCCAGTGGTGGCGGAGCAGGCTCGAGAACTGTGGGTCGAGGCCCTCGGCGTCACCCTCCTTGACGCTGTCGAGGTAGTGGCGCTGCGTCATCCACTCGAGGTGCAGGGTCACCATCGCGACGCCGAGCGCGCCGTGCTTCAGGATCGCCGCCGCGACGTCCTTCGCGGGGCCGATGGCCCCGCACTCCGCGCCGAAGCCGCGCGCGAACTCCGCAGAGAACCGGCGGAAGAGGTGGATATGCTTCGCCTCCTCCTCGGCGAACGTGACGAGCGCGCGCACCTCGACCGCGTCGGCGCCGTGGACCGCGGAGCGCGCCTGATCGAGCACGAACGGCAGGATGAACTCCTCCACGAAGCCAAAGAGGTAAAGATAGCTGTTGCCGCGGATCTGGTTGAGCAGGAGCTTCTCCCGCGCGCTCAGACAGCGGATCGACGCCGTGCCCGCGAGCGACTCGGGCAGGAAGGGCTTGGAGAAGTCGAGCTGCTTGTCACCGCCGATGATGTCCTCGACGCGCCAGGTGATCTTGTGCGAATCCGCCAGGGTCGCCTCGTAGGTGTAGCTATGCGTGAGCATGATCCTCCCTTTCCTGGTCGAGCCGCTCGGCGTCGCGCGACGCGAAGCGGAACGAGAGCACACGAGCGCTCGCCAGACGTCAAGGCGCGCCGGCGTCGACGTGCGCGCGACCGTCAACCGCATCCCGCTCCATGTGGTCAATCCGCTCCTCCGATCCCGGCAACGGGAGGCCCTTGGATCAAGGAGGAGGCGGCGGTGGATCCTGCTCCGGGCGCGCCTGCCGCGGGGCCCACAGCGGGTAGTCGACGCCGGCGAGGCGATTGATGAGGATGGCCTGGAGCGTGAGCAGGACAACCCCGCCGAGGAGCACGAGGAGCATCGGAGGCCGGGACAGGATGCCCAGCGAGACGATGAGCGTCGTCGCGCCCGCGGGAGGGTGTGGCGCGCGGGCGAGCACCATGAGGCCGGCCGTGAGCCCCAGCGAGAGCGCCGCGGCGATGGCGCGCGGGAGGGTCACCCCGGTCGCGGTCGCCGGACCTGCGTGCGTGAGCCCGGTGATGAGCAGGCTCATGTACGCGACCGCGATGCCGATGCTGTGCCCAACGATGGTGGTGCGCGGCGCGGCCGACGCCGCCGTGGGAGTGTAAAAGAACAGGAAGGCCGTTGGCCCGAGCGACGGAAAGACGAAGGGCGACTTCGTCACCACGGCGAGGGCCGCCATCAGGCCGATACTCACGAACCCGTTCACGCAGCTGAAGACCGCGAGCACCGGTATCTTGGAGTAGCGCTGGAGGAGCCACGGGAGCCTGAGGCGCGTGAAGATGCCGCGCACCACGTCCGTCATCTCGCCGCCGAGCGGGTGCCGCGGCGAGATCGGGCCGTAACCGCGCCCGTTTCCCCACGGCTCCACCGCGGGGGTCGATTGCCTGTCTCTCTCTGTCATCCTTCGTTCCTCGCGAGCGCGCCGCGCCTCCACGCGGCGCGCGCCCGCTTCCGCGGCTGCACGCTCGCCGGCGGGCGCCACGGCCAGCTCACCACGATTCTACCCCGGGCTCCGCGAGATGGATCGGGGATCTCGCCCGACGCGCTCGGGCCCGCCGGCAGCGCGCCTGCGCGCGGAGCTCGGGACCGATGGCGCGGCCTGTCGAGCGATCGCCACGACCCCTTCACGCTCGAGACGACCGTCCACGCTGGTCGGTGACCGCGCCTCCCTGGGCAGGATCAGAACTTCTCCACCGACGGGCGCACGTCGATCTCGTGGGTCCAGGCGCTCGGCGCCTGGGCGTGGAGCTGGAAGTAGGTCTCTGCCAGCGCCTCCGGCGATAGCAGGGTGGCGGCCGTTCTCCCGGGCACCATCGCGCGCACCCGCGGGGTGTCGATCAGCCCGTCGATGACGACGTGCGCCACGTGGATGCCGCGCGGGCCGAGCTCGCGCGCGAGCGACTGCGCGACGGCGCGCAGGCCGAACTTGCCGACGGCGAGGGACGCGAAGCGGGCTCCGCCGCGGAGCGAGGCGGTGGCGCCCGTGAAGAGGATCGTCCCCCGGCCGCGCTCGAGCATGCCGGGCAGCGCCGCCTGCGCGCTCACGAAACCGCCGAGGCAGCTGATCTTCCAGTCGTCCTCGAGCTCTCGCGGCGTGAGCTCCAGCGCGCCGGCCACGCGGAAGGCGCTGGCGTTGTAGATGAGCACCTCGACCGGCCCGAGCGACGCCTCCACGCGCGCGAAGGCCGCGGCGACGGAGGCCGCGTCGGTGGCGTCCCCCGGGACGCTCAAGGCGCGCCCTCCGGCTCCCTCGATCTCCCGCTGCACCGCCTCGCACGCGGCGGCCGTCCGGGCCATGAGGCCGACGGAGAACCCCTCGCGCGCGAAGCGCCTCGACACCGCGGCCCCGAGTCCGGGGCCGACGCCGACGACGACCGCTGCCTTGTTCGAGCTCATGAACGCACACCCTCCCGCCGGCCCTCGCGCCGGCGAACCGCGGCAGCGTATAGCCTGTCCTGGCCCGCGCGAACGACACATGCCGGCCGAGCTCGTCCCCGGCTCGGTCCGGAGGTCAGCCCCCAGAGGAGCTACGGGCTCCCCGGCGCATTTCTCCACTGCCGCACGAAGAACGGCCACGCGTCGTGGAGGTACAGGCCGAAGGGGATCCACCAGACGAGATCGTTCGTCAAGCAGAGCACGGCGGACCGAGGCGGCCATTGCCCGGTGACGAGCAGCCCAGCGAGGCCGATCGGCCCGAGCACCTTGCCGAGCAGACCGACGCTCGCAAGGAGGAACCCGCGCTCGGGCGCGCGCGCGACCTCCGCGTAGAGGATGGCGTACACCCCGACGACCATCCCCAGGCAGGCGAAGATCGGCGGGTGATTGAGGGGTTCCATGCCCGCGAAGCGAAAGAGCCATTGCGGGTCGGCGGCGGCGTAGAGCCCCCAGCAGGCGTTGTAGAGGGCAGCCAGCGCGAAGACGGCGCGGTGCAGGCGGCGGCGGGGGATCATCGCGGGGCGGCCTCGGCGGGAGGCCGGCGCTCATACACCGCGTCGACGCCGGGCACGAGCCGGATCTCGCCGGCGCCGAGCGCGCCGTGACGACGCGCTCGGACCCGTCAGATGCCGCCGCCGTCCTCGAAGACGTCGCTCCGCACCTGGGCCTGGCTGATCCGGCTGTTCGGCGGGACGCTGCGCGTGAGCCACACATTGCCGCCGATGCTCGATCCGCGGCCGATGGTGATGCGCCCGAGGATCGTCGCGCCGGCATACACCACCACCTGGTCCTCGACGATGGGGTGGCGGTCGATCCCCTTGATGGGGTTCCCGCTCGCGTCGCGCGGGAAGCTCTTCGCGCCGAGGGTGACGTCCTGGTAGAGGCGCACGCGCTCGCCGATACGGCACGTCTCCCCGATGACGACGCCCGTCCCGTGATCGATGAAGAAGCTCGCCCCGATCTCGGCGCCGGGGTGGATGTCGATGCCGGTGTCGGCGCGCGCGATCTCGGCGAGGGCGGGCGGCCTCGCGGGCGTCGAGCTCCCTCGGGAAGCCAAGGCCCCTCCGGACCTGCTCGTGGAGCGCGAGCAGCGCCGCGTCGAGCGTGTGCCCGACGAAGTAGTCGGTCCCCTCCTCGGTGAGATCCGCGGGCCCGAAGTGCGCCGGGAAGAACAATCACCCGACTCCTCATCTTTCATTTCGGACGACACCGCAACGCCGCCGCAACGCTGCCGCAACGACACCGCAACCCGCTTGGGCCTTGACCTCAGCTGACGTCCGCCGGTGTCCGCATCCACCACGGCACGTGCGCCTGCGCTCCACCATCACGAAGGAAAATCCGTTTTATAGGAGTCCAGCATGATGGAAAACACATCTGCTTTACAGGAGGAAAGCGTCCAGGGATCACGAGCGCCATTGCGGCAACCCAGGAAGAAGCTGTAGTACTGGCTCAGCTTTGGCGGAGACATCCCCCCACGCGCCAAAGCTCGAGGAAAAGCCCTGCCATGACGAACCACGAAAGCCATTTGCTTGGCGAGCGCGCCGCAAGGCAACACGCCAACACGAGCAAGACTCCGCCCCAGTGGGCCGGTTCCACCCCGCGTTGGCTCGTGCAGCTGCTCCCCTGGACGCCCGTCGAAGCAGGCGTGTACCGCCTCAACCGGGTCACCGATAGCGATTTCGCGGTCGATTGCAGCCCGGATGACGCGGCCGAGCTGCCCACGGCACGCATTCACTATGAAGAGCAGCCGCGCGAGTTCGTGCTCAACACGGTGACCACGACGATCCAGGTGCACACCCGGATCTCCGACCTGTTCCGCAGCCCCATGGATCAGGTGAAAGAGCAGCTCACCGTCCTCGTCGAGAAGCTCAAGGAGAAGCAAGAGGACGAGCTGATCAACAACGGCAACTACGGCCTGCTCAACAGCGTGCATGAGAGCATGCGGATCAAGCCGCGCGGCGCCGGCCCCACGCCGGACGATCTCGACGAGCTCATCGCGCGCGTGTGGAAGGAGCCGGCCTTTTTCCTGGCGCACCCGCGGGCCATCGCGGCGTTCGGTCGCGAATGCACGAAGCGCGGTGTTCCGCCGCCGACGGTGACCCTGTTCGGCTCGCCGTTCCTCACCTGGCGCGGCCTCCCGCTCATCCCCACCGACAAGCTGCACCTCGCGGGCAACAAGACCGATATCCTCCTGGTCCGCACCGGCGAGAAGAAGCGCGGTGTCGTGGGCCTGTTCCAGCCCGGGATCCCCGGCGAGGTGAGCCCGAGCCTGTCGATTCGCTTCATGGGCATCAACCAGCTCGGGGCTGCCTCGTACCTCGCGTCCCTGTACTGCTCGGCGGCGGTTCTGACCGAAGACGCGCTCGGCGTGCTCGAGGGCGTCCAGGTGGACAGCTACTATGAGTACAAGTGAGATCCTGACAGCGGATCTCCAGGGTGCTCTGCCGCAGGTGACCCACGCCGTAGGGAGCTCTGGGATCGCGCCCTTGAACGTGCCTCTCTCGGCGCCGGGCGGCGCGCCCGCGCCGGCGCCCGGCGTCCCCGGCTTCGACCCCGCCTCCCTGGCCGCGGTGATCGCGCAGCTCGCGAACGAGATGCTCGGCGCGCCGGTGAAGCAGGGGGCGGCGGCGCAGGCGGCGCCGCTTCCTGGCGCCGCGCCGTCGCAGTCACCCGTCCCGCACCTGGCGGCGGCTGGCGCGGCGCCGTCACCTGTACCGGGGCCGTCCGCGGCGGCGGCCCCCGTCTACCCCGGGTCGGCCCCCGCCTACTCCGGCTCTGTCCCCGCCTATTCGGGCTCTGTCCCCCCCTATTCCGGCGCGGCGCTGCCGGCTCCCGGCTCGGTCCTCGCTTCCTCCGGCGCGGCGCTGCCGCCTCCCGGCTCGGTCCCCGCTTCTTCCGGCGCGACGCCCGCCTTCCCCGGCGAGGCGTCGCTGCCGGACTCGACGGTGCGCGCTGGGTTCGTCCGCGTCCCGCTCGTGGGCTCCGATCCGCTGAGCCTGGGAGCGGCCGACGAGGTGCTCCGCATCCCGGTGCTGGGCGATCTCGCGGGCCGCGACGCCGACCCGTACTTCGTGCCCGGCGCGCCCGCGCTGGGCATCGAGTCGCCGGTCGGCCCTCCCCAGGTCGAAGCGCACGAGATCCGCGCCGTGGATCCGGCGCTGGTCCGCGGCGTGAGCGGCTCCGCCGGCATCCTGGACCCCCACGCGATCCGCCGCGACTTCCCCATCCTCGAGGAGCGGGTCCACAACAAGCGGCTCGTCTGGCTCGACAACGCGGCGACGACCCAGAAGCCCCGGGCCGTCATCGATCGTCTCTCGTACTTCTACGAGCACGAGAACTCCAACATCCACCGCGCGGCGCACGCGCTCGCGGCCCGCGCGACGGACGCGTACGAGGCGGCGCGCGAGGCGACGCGCCGCTTCATCAACGCCCCGTCCACGCGCGAGATCGTGTTCGTGCGCGGCACCACCGAGGGGATCAACCTGATCGCCCAGAGCTGGGGCCGGAGGAACGTGGGCCCGGGCGACGAGATCGTCATCACGTGGCTCGAGCACCACGCCAACATCGTGCCCTGGCAGCAGCTCTGCTCCGAGAAGGGCGCAAGGCTCCGTGTCGCTCCCGTGGACGACCGGGGCCAGGTGATCCTCGAGGAGTACGAGAAGCTGCTCGGCCCGCGGACGCGCATCGTCTCGATCACGCAGGTCTCGAACGCGCTCGGCACCATCACGCCCGCCCGCGAGATGGTGGCGATGGCGCACCGGCACGGCGCGCGCGTCGTCGTGGACGGCGCTCAAGCGGTGTCCCACATGCGCGCGGACGTGCAGCTCCTCGACTGCGACTTCTACGTGTTCTCGGGCCACAAGGTGTTCGGTCCCACGGGCATCGGCGCCGTCTTCGGCAAGAGCGAGGTGCTCGACGCGATGCCGCCCTGGCAGGGCGGCGGCAACATGATCGCGGACGTCACCTTCGAGCGGACGATCTACCACCCGCCTCCCGCGCGCTTCGAGGCCGGAACCGGCAACATCGCGGACGCGGTCGGCCTCGGGGCCGCGCTCGACTACGTGACGCGGATCGGGATCGAGAACATCGGCCGCTACGAGCACGAGCTGCTGCACTACGCCACCCACGCCCTCGCGACCGTCCCCGGGCTGCGGCTCATCGGCACCGCGGCCGACAAGGCGGGCGTGCTCTCCTTCGTCCTCGATGGGCAGCGCACCGAGGACGTGGGCGGGGCGCTCGACAGGGAGGGCATCGCGGTGCGCTCGGGCCACCACTGCGCGCAGCCCATCCTGCGCCGCTTCGGCCTGGAGAGCACCGTGCGCGCGTCGCTCGCCCCCTACAACACCTGCGAGGACATCGACGCGCTGGTTGACGCGCTGCATAGAATCCAGATCGGGAGGTCGCGCTGACTGGCCGTCCGGCGGCTGTCCGCTGAGGCGGACGCCGCCGGGCTCCCTGCCAGCCGCCCTCGCCGTCCACCCCCCTGGTTGGATCTTCAAAACAGGCTGAACACACGGGATTTCGAAGGTTTTCGTCTCGACGGCGAACTTGTGTCCCCCGGGTTGCCACTGTCGCACACGTCCGTTATAATGGACGAATGATCCAGACGATATCGCCCAGGGACGCGGACGAGCTGATCAAGAGCGGCGAGGTGGACGTTGTGGATGTGCGTGAGCCACGCGAGTGGTCGGTCGGACACGTGCCGCACGCGCGGCTGGTGCCCCTCGATCAACTGAGAGCGGATCCGCAGCGGGCCCTGCCGCGTGATCGGGTGGTGTTCGTTTGCGCGAAGGGCGCCCGCAGCCTGACGGCGGCGAAGCTCGCCGAGCGGCTCGGGTTGAACCAGCTCTACAACCTGGATGGCGGCACGAGCGGCTGGGTGAAGGCGGGGCTTCCGCTCGAGCACAGCTGAGCTGGGCTCACGCCGGCCGCATTTGCCCCGCGTTGCGGCTGGCGCGCGGCGGCTCCGTCGCAAGATGTCCGGCATGGCCCTGCGCGCACTTCGCACCTTCGTCCTCGTCCCCCTGTTCGCCGCTGCGTGCGCCCGAGGCGCCCCGCCTCCTGCCGCCGCGCCGGCTCCCCTGCCCTCGCCGGCGCCCTCGGCGGCCGCGAGCACCGCGCCCGCCGCGCGCTCGGCGCCTGCCGCGGCCCAGCGACTCCCGGCCTGGGTCGAGCGCAGCAACGAGCACGCAAAGGTCCTCCTCGACGTGCTCGTCCGGTTCTCGCCGGAGCGCGCCGGAGCTCTGGGGATCGAGCGCGCGGACCGGGAGATCGCGGATCTATCGCCCGGGGTCGAGGCGCAGAAACGCGCGGCCTTCCGCGCGGCCATCGTGGAGCTCCAGAAACGGCGAGAAACCCAGAAGGACCCGGCGGTCGCCGAAGATCTGCAGATCTTGCTGGACGCCGCGGACCGGGCCGTTCGCAGCTCGGAGCTCGAGGAGAAGTACAGCGTCACCTACGTGCACGTCACGGGGCTCGTGTTCGACGGCATCTCGAACCTCCTGGACGACCGGGTATCACCGGCGCGGCGGGCTGCGGCCCGCACGCGCCTCCGGCGCTATGCCGGCATGGAGGCGGGCTACGTGCCCATCGCCGAGCAGGCCATGGCCAGGCTCCTCCAGGACCTCGAGAAGCCCGGATTGCTCGCCCCGCCCAGGATGGAGATCGAGCGGCACCTCGCCACGAACGCCCGCGTGCGGGAGGGCATCGGTGAGCTGTTCAGGAAATACGGCATCAGCGGCCATGACGAGCCGCTCGCGGCGCTGAATCGCCAGCTCGAGGCGTACGACGCGGCGCTGCGCAGCGACGTGCTCCCCCGGGCGCGGACCGACTTCGCGTTGCCGCGGCCGCTCTATGCGTTCGCGCTCGAGTCGTACGGCGTCGATCTGCCGCCCGCCGAGCTCGCGCCCCTGGCCCACGCCGCCTTCGAGGATCTGACGGCGCAGATGCAGGAGCTCTCGAGCTCGGTCGCCAGGGCGCGCGAGCTGCCAGGCGCGGATTACCGCGACGTGCTCCGCGCCCTGAAGAAAGAGCAGCTGGTGGGCGAGGCCATCTTGCCGCATTACAAGGCGCGGCTGGCCCAGATAGAGGACATCATCAGGAAAGAGCGCCTCGTCACGCTGCCCGAGCGGCCTGCGCGCATCCGGCTCGGCACCGCCGCCGAGAGCGCCGAGACGCCAGCGCCGCACATGCGGCCGCCGCGGCTGCTCGGCAACCAGGGGGAAGTGGGGGAGTTCGTGTTGCCGCTCAGCCTCCCGGGCCCCCCCGGCGCCGCGGACGGGCTGCAGAAGGTTGACGACTTCACCCATGCAGCGGCGTCGTGGACGCTCACCGCCCACGAGGCGCGCCCCGGACACGAGCTCCAGTTCGCCTCGCTCGTCGAGCGCGGCGTCTCGATCGCCCGGGCGGTCTTCGCGATGAACAGCGCCAACACCGAGGGGTGGGGGCTGTACTCCGAGGCCCTCGTGTTCCCGTTCATGCCGCCCGAGGGTCAGCTCGTCTCGCTGCAATACCGCCTGCTGCGGGCCGCGCGCGCCTTCCTGGATCCGGAGCTCCAGGCCGGCAAGATCACGCCTGCGGCCGCGCGCGCCTTCCTGGAGCAGGAAGTGGTGCTGTCGGCGCCGTTCGCTCGGTCCGAGGTGGAGCGCTACACGTTTCGCGCGCCGGGGCAGGCGACATCGTATTTCTACGGGTTCACCCGGCTGATGGAGCTCCGGGCAGAGGTCGAGTCCATGATGGGCCCTCGCTTCGATGCGCAGCGATTTCACGATTTCGTGCTCGCCCAGGGGATCCTGCCGCCGGAGCTGCTGCGCAAGGCCGTGTTCGAGCGATTCGTCGAGGCTCAGCCGGCGCGCTGAGCGGGGAGGAGCGAGCGAGAGCGGTCTCGATCCGGCGCGGGGTCCCCTTGCGGCACGCCTCGCCGGCTCCACCTGTCGTGTCGGGCACGGGAGCGCCGGAGGGTGACGCATGGGAACGAACGAGAAGAAGGCAGCGGAGCGACAGCCGGAATCGCCTGAAGGCGCCGCGGCCGGACCCGAGGCGACGAGGGCGAAGACGCGCAAGGAGCGGAGCCCGCAGACACCGCTCGATCGCGGCGGGGCGGTCTCGCAGCGCGAGGCGTGGGAGCCGGTGGACGAGGCGTCGGACGAGTCGTTCCCCGCGAGCGACCCGCCGGCCTGGACGCCGATCCACCCGGGCTGAGCGCCGCGGCATGGCGGCGGCGGGGACCCTCGCCGGCCGCGCGCCCGTCACGGCTCGGGAACGCCCTCTTCGAGCCACGCCCGCGCGCTCTCGGCGGTGAGCTTGAAGTCCGGGGACACCCTCGACCGCCTCACGGTCTCCCCTGCCGCGTCTCGCCCCGTGAGGATGGCGTGAGGATCGTCCTCGTCGGGCACGATGTCGAGGTCCACCCGCATCCGGGCGCCGCCCCCGACCACCGTCGTCACGCTCCGGTGCAGCTGCGCCCGGCGTTGCTGGTCGTGCCGCGAAAGGATCTCGTTCGCCGTCTTCACCAGGGTGGCGAAGGCGCTCGCGTCGAGCGGCTTCGGGTTCTTCTTGTCACGCCCCATCGTCCACGGCCCCACCAGCGAGGGCTCGCTCTGGCCGTCGCACGTCATCTCGACGGCCCACCCATCGTCGTCCTCGTTCTTGATGACCCGCGCCGTCCACCCGTTCCCCTTCCACAGCTTCGGGTCCTGATCTTCAGGACGGATCGGGCTCGTCTGCCCCACCTCGTCGTGCGTCGCGTCCGTCGCATCGTGCGTCGTGTCCATGGGCGCGTCGGTGTACCCGCTGCGCGGCCGGTGCGTCCACTCCCTCCCGCGCATCTCGGGCATTTCCTGTCAGCCCCTCACGGCGCTGGACCACCTCCCTTCACGTCCGAGCGAGGCATGGCAACGGCGTCATTCAAGCGCAGCCGAAGGTCAGGATCGCCACAGACCTCCGCCGCGGGCTGGCTGACGGCCGCGGAGCTGCGACACTCGGCGCATGCTCCTCCACCGGCGCCCCTTCCTGGCCCTGTGCGCCGCAGCCCTCGCCCCGCGCGCCGCCCTCGCCGACAACGCCGGCGCCGCGCCGCCCTCGCCGCCGCCCCCCGCTTCCCCGCCCGCCTTCGATGTCCGCGACCTCCAGGTCCCCGGCGATCGCGCCCTCGGCAGGCGGTTCACGCTGCTCGTCCCGAAGCACCTCGCCCCGGGCGAGCGCGTGCCGCTGCTCGTGCTCCTCCACGGCCTCGGCGAGACCGGCGACGAGCGCCTCGGCGCCTTCGCGTGGCTAGAGCGGTACGGCCTAGGGCCGGCCTACGAGCGGCTGCGCCGCCCGCCGCTCGGGCGCACCTCGCGTCGCAAGGACTGGACTGACGCGCGGCTCGCCGAGGTGAACGCCGCGCTCGCGGCGCGGCCGTTCCGCGGCCTCGCGATCGCGTGTCCGTTCACGCCCAACGTCCACAAGGCCCCGAACCCCGCCGCGGCGCTCGACGGCTACGCGCGCTGGCTCGCGGAGGTGGTCCTGCCGCGCGCCCGCGCCGAGGCGCCCGCGTTCGACGACGCGGCCCGCACCTCGCTCGACGGCTGCTCCCTCGGCGGCTTCATCGGGATCGAGGTGTTCCTCCGCAGGCCCGAGCTCTTCGGCGCCCTCGGCGGCGTGCAGTCCGCCATCAGCGCCCACCGCGCCCCCGCCTACGCCGACCGGCTCGCCAGGGCCGTCGCCGCGGCCGGCCCGCGCGACCTCCACCTGCTCACCAGCGAGGGAGACCCGTTCCGCGACGCGAACGCCACCCTCGCCGCGCAGCTCGCGAAGCGCTCGATCCCCCACACCCTCCGCGTCCTGCCGGGGCCGCACGACCAGCCCTGGCTCCGCGAGGCCGGCACCATCGAGACGCTCCTCTTCCACGACCGGCGACCGCGCTGAGCCGGCGCGGCGCGCCCGATCGCCTACCCGAGCAGCCCCGCCTCCCGCAGGAAGGCGCCCTCGACCGCGGCGTAGTCGGCCTCCACGTCGAGCCGCGCGAGGACCGAGTAGAACCCGAACAGCGGCTCGAAGCACCGGCGCGTGTACGCCAGCGAGAGCTCCTCGAACCGCCCGCCGCGCGTGCCCAGGATGAGCGCCGCGTGGCGCGCGAACGCCGCCTCGTCCTTGCGGAGCGCCGGTCGATCCCCGGGTGTTGCACCTTCACGGCGACCTCGCGCCCATCCGCGAGCGCAGCGCGGTGCACCTGGCCGATGCTTCTTCTCGGTCGTCATCGGCGCAGCCGGCGCGTATAGCATGGCCCGGCCCATCGCCATGAAGACCAACGCCGCGCGCATCCTCGACAGCCTCGGCATCCCCTACGAGCTGCGCACCTACGAGGTCGACCCGAGCGACCTGACCGCGGGCACCGTGGCCAGGAAGATCGGCCTGCCGCCGGAGCAGGTGTGGAAGACGCTGGTGGCGCGCGGCGATCGCCACGGCGTCTGCTTCGCGGTGGTGCCGGGCAACGCCCAGCTCGATCTCAAGGCGATGGCCAGGCTCACCGGCGACCGGAAGGTCGACACGGTGTCGCTGAAGGAGGTCCAGCCGCTCACCGGTTACGTGCGCGGCGGGGTCACGGCGCTGGGCGCGAAGAAGGCCTATCCCGTCTACGCGGACGAGACGATCGAGCTCTTCGAGGTCGTCTCCATCTCGGCCGGCGTGCGCGGCACGCAGATCCTCGTCGCTCCCGGCGAGTACCTGCGCGCGACCAGGGCGAAGGTCGGCGCCATCGCGGCTCCTGGCGGCGACGCGGATTGAACGCGCGGGCCGCCGGATCCGCGGTATGCTGGCAGAGCTCGCCTCCGGTCCGGCGCCGGGCGGCGACGAGGGATATGACCAGAGCGGCATGCGACCTGCGCGATCCGAGCGAGCTGAGCACCGCCGAGCTGCGGCAGCGGTGCCGGGGCTGCAAGCCGTGGGAGCTCGGGCTCGGCGCGGTCCAGCTGGCCGCCTCGGCGGCGGCCGGAGGCGCCGTGCTCGCGGCGGCCGGCGCCTGCATTCCGGGGCTGGTCCAGTGCATCAGCGTGGGTCCGGCGCTCGCGGCCGGGCTCGCGGTCTGGGAGTCGATCGGCGTGGCCAGCGGGTGGCTCCCGGGCGCGGCGTACCGCGATGAGCTCGCGTTCCGCGCGTGGCACGCGGGGCTCTCGCCGTGGGTCGGGCCAGCCGCGCAGCGCCGCTGGGCCAGGCGCGCGCTGGCGCGCCGGCCCGCGGCCCCCGACTGGCTGCTCGTCCTCGAGGGCGTCGCGCCGGCCGGCGGAGGGCGCCGCTGGGTCAAGGTCGAGCTCTCGCTGTCCCCCTCCTCGGACGGCCCGTTCCGCTCGCAGGCCAGCGGGCACGCGCTGCTGCGCGCGGGCGGCGACGGCGCAGAAGCGCCGCACGAGCGGCGCCTCGCGATCGAGGAGCTCGACGACCTGAGGCGGGCCGTCGCAGAGCTCCCGGAGGCGCTCTCGCTGGACCCCCCCGCCTCGCCCCGGGACCCCGCGGTGTTCAACGGCCGCTGCGAGCTGCTCATCGCCAGGAGGACGCCGTTCGCCGCGGCCCAGCTGACGAGCGCGTTTCCGTCGCTCGAGGCAGGCCCTCAGGCGCCCTCGCAGTCGCTGCTGCACCGCCTGGTCCAGCTTGCCTGGCGCGGGGGCGAGTCAGGTCCGAGCCGGCGCGGCCGCTGACGCGGGCGCCTCGCGCATCAGACGCCGGCCGACCAGCATCAGCAGGACACCGGACGCGAGGAAGGCCAGGTCCCAGCCGAGCTGCCCCGGACCTGGACGGACATGGTGGATCTGCAGGAGGTGATGATCGATCACCCCCTCGACCAGGTTGAACAGCCCCCAGCCCATGGCGGCGGCGCCCGGGAACATCCGTCCGGGGAGCTCAGCTCCGCCCGCGCGCAGGGCGCTCCAGAGCTTGATGACACCTGCCACGGTGAGGCTCAATGCGACAACGCCGAACAGACCGTCGGCGAAGATGTTCCGCCTCACATCGTCGATGGTCGCGCCTGGATGGCAGCTGAAGCAGATCAGATGATGCCACTGCAGGAGCTGATGAAACAGGATGCCGTCGATCAGGCCACCTGCGCCCATGCCGAAGATCACCCCCGCCGTCTTCACGGCGCGTGATGTCCTCGTGGCGGCGATGATCTCCAGCGGGCGGGCTGTGCTCATGAAATCCTCCTGAGCGCGCCCCCATGCGAGCGGCAAACCACAGCCGTCGGGCGGCGGAGGACGGATCGGTCGGGCCGGCGGAGCGACCGGTTCGCCGCCGTCGGACCGCGGCGCTTTCGCCGGCCATGAACCAACGGCGCCCCGACTCCATGGACTGGCCAGCTCGGGCCTGGCACGGAGTTGGCACATGTCGGGGAGAGGAACCCACGTATCCGCAGAAATCGCTGAAAGGTGTCAGATGGACAATCGAATGAACCCGGAACGCGCCGCAGGAACGGCGGAGCCGGAGCACCAGGGTCCCAGGCCGGTCCCTTACACGTACCATGACGGCCGCGAGGATTACCTCCATGTCGGCCGCCGGGAGGGCGCGGAGCCGGATCAGCCCGAGGCGCTGGTCCCGCCTTCCGAGGGGATGACATCACCTCTCCAGGCGGCGTCCCCGCCGCCCGAAGCCGCCTCGGTGGCCGCCGCGCCGATCGCCTCGCCGCCCGAGGCGACGGCGCTGCCGCCCGAGGCGACGGCGCTGCCGCCCGAGGCGACGGCGCTGCCGCCCGCGGCGATGCCCGGGTCTCCCGGGGCGACGCCTCGCGCAGCGGCGCAGCGCCCTCAGCAGGCGATCCGGATGAGCGAGATCGTCACGCGCGGGCTGCGGACGGGCGCCGTGCTGACGGCAGCGACGATGTGCACGATGATGGCAGCGTCCACCATCAAGCGCGGATCCCCCTGGGCCGCCATGAACGCCATGGCGGCGGCGGTCGGCCTCGGGGGTCGCCGCGCGAAGCGCCGGTTCGACCCGGTCGCCACGCCCGCAGGGATGGCGGCGCTCGCCGGGGGCCTGCTCGTGTGGGGCATCGGCTACGAGAAGGCGCTCGACGCGGCGGGGCGGCGCGGCGGCGCGCTCACGGGCGCGCTGTCGGCGCTCGGCTGCTTTCTGGTCGACGACCTGGTCTTGCCCGACCGGCTCATGAAGAGCCTCCGAGACACGGTGGGCGTGGCCGGCATCGTCGGCCAATACATCGCCATCGGCGTCGCGAGCGCCGTCGCCCCGCGGTGAGCGCGCGAGGCGCCGGCGCGAGCGCCGCCGTGGCGCCGCGCCCCGCTATCTCTGCCCGGCGGCCTTGCGGTCCTTCGCGCCCGGCTCCTCGTGCTGGGGCAACGCGCCTCTCGGCTGCGCCTGTTCGGTCGCGCCGCTCTCCGACGGCGGCTCCTCCTCGGACGGGGCCGCCGCGCCCGCGGCGGTGGCCTCGGCGCCGGCCTCCCGCAGCTCGAGCGAGCCCGCGGGGCCGCCGCGGCCCGACTCCTCGTACGGCCCGCCGCCGAGCGAGCCCGGCGCGCGGAGCTCGGCGTCCTTGGGGTGCGGCCCGTCGAGCCGGAAGATCCCCTTCGATTGATCGACCTCGTCGAACCGCCTGTTCTCCTGCGCCTGCGCCTCGGACCGCTGCTTGGCCTTTTGCCCCATGATCCCCTCCCCTCGCCCGGCGCGCGGTGCGTCGACCGCACACACGCCCGCCTCGACCCGCGGCGTGCATGCGAGGTGCCGGACCGCGCCGGCCCCGCCCGCTCACGCCGGCCGCACCGCGCCCTGCTCCTCCGAGGCGGCCCCCACCGCGACCGGCTGGGTGAGCTGCTCCGAGGGCGTCCCGGCGGCCATCTGCTGGGCGATGATCAGCTCCCGCGCCTGCTGCCGCAGCCCGGGGAGCCTCGCGGCGAACACCGCCGCCGCGGCGACGCAGCACGCGCCGCCCGAGGCCACGGTCGCGGGCGCGCCGATCTTGCCCGCGAGCCAGCCGGCGAGCAGCGCGCCGAGCGGGGCCATCCCCATGAACATCATCGCGTAGACCGCCATGACGCGCCCGCGGAGCGCGTCCGGCACCATCGCCTGCACGAGCGTGTTCGACCCCGCCATCTGCACCATCATCGAGAAGCCGACGGGCACGAGCAGGAGCGCCGAGAGCCAGAACGACCGCGACAGCGCGAACAGCCCGAGCGCCACCCCGAACCCCGCGCAGGCCGCGGCGACCCAGCGGCCGAGGCCCCGGAGCCGCCTCCGGCTGGCGAGGACGAGCGCGCCGAGCAGCGCCCCGACGCCCGACGCGCCCATCAGGATGCCGAGCCCCTGCGCCCCCCCGCGCAGGATCCGATCGGCGAAGATCGGCATCAGCACCGCGTACGGCATCGCGGTGACGCTCACGACCCCGAGCAGGAGGAGGAGCGCGCGGATGGCCCTGGTGCGCGCGACGAACCGGAAGCCCTCGACCGTGTGGGCGAACGCGGAGCCGCGCCCGGCGGCGGCCGGACGGGGCGCGACGCGCATCGCCAGCAGGCTCCCGAGCACGGCAAGGAAGCTCACCCCGTTCGCGACGAAGCACCACCCCTCGCCGATCGCGCCGACGAGGATGCCCGCCACCGCCGGGCCGAGGATCCGCGCGCCGTTGAACATCGAGGAGTTGAGCGCGATGGCGTTGGCGAGGTCCTCCCTGCCCACCATCTCGACGACGAACGCCTGCCGCGTCGGGATGTCGAAGGCGTTCACGACGCCGAGGAGCACGCTGAACCCGAGGATGTGCCGGACCTGGACGTGCCCGCTCAGGGTGAGCGCGCCGAGCCCGAAGGCGAGCGCCATCGCGGCGGACTGCGTGGCGAGCAGGATGCGGTGGCGGCTCCGCCGGTCGGCCACCGTGCCGCCGATCGGGGCGAGCAGGAAGACGGGGATCTGCGTCGCGAACCCGACGGTGCCGAGCAGCAGCGACGAGCCCGTCAGCCGGTAGACGAGCCACGATTGGGCGACCGACTGCATCCAGGTGCCGACCAGCGAGACGAGCTGGCCGGCGAAGAAGAGCTGGTAGTTCCGGTGGCGGAGCGCGCGCAACAGCGACGGGGCGGAGGCCGCCGGGCGCTCGCCACGACCCGCCGCGGGGGGCGGCTCCGCTTCAGGCTGACCCATGGCCGAAGTATGGGGCGCAGGAGGCTCGGGAACCCGGGATTCGGAGGATCCGAGCGCGGCGGGGTGAGGCGCGTGGCCTCCGGCCGGGCTCCGCCGCGGCGCGCTCCCCCGGGCGCCGCCGCGGCGCGCGGATCAGCCCCCGCCCGCGTAGTTGGCGGGCCACGCCGCCGAGAGGAGGCCCCCGTCGACGGCGACGTCCTGGCCGGTGATGAACGAGGCCTTGTCGCTGAAGAGGAAGGCGACGAGCGCGGCCACCTCCTCGGGCCCGCCGACGCGGTTCATGGCGTGGAGCGACGCGGCGAAGGCGCGTCCCTGGGGATCGTCGAGGCGCCAGCCGGCCGTCGACATCTCCGACTCGACGACGCCGGGGCTCACCGCGTTGATGCGGATCCCCTTCTGCGCGTACTCGACCGCGGCCGTGCGCGTGAGCGCGACGAGGCCGGCCTTGGAGGCAGCGTAGACCGCCAGCCCGGGGAAGAAGCGCGACGCGGCCACCGACGCGCAGTTGACGATCGAGCCCCCGCCGCTCGCGAGCATGGCTTTGATCTGGTACTTCATGCACCAGAAGACGCCGCGGAGGTTCGTGTCCATGACCAGGTCGTAGTCGGCGTTGGACATGTCGGCGAGCGGCATCAAGAAGCCGGATCCGGCGTTGTTGAAGCTGCAGTCGAGGCGCCCGTAGGTGGACACCGCGGCCTTCACGAGCGCCTCGACGTCGCCCTCGACCCGCATGTCGGCGGTGACCCAGGTGATCTCCCCGCCGCGATCCTTGACGGCCGCGACGAGCTCGCGCCCTTGCGCCTCGCGCCGCGCGCTCGCGACGACCCTGGCGCCCTCGGCGGCCAGCGCGACGGCCGTCGACCTGCCGATGCCCGAGCTCGCGCCCGTGACGATGACGACCTTGTCTTTCAGAGCTCCCATGCCTCACATCCCTCGCGAAGGTGGCCGGCGCCTCCGTGACAGGCGCCGGCGCTTGTGAAATGCAGAGTTAAGGAACAACCGTCTTCGACCGTCTGGAGCGCGAGCTGAGCGCGCAGAGCGGGCCCATGACAATGCCAAGGGCGGGTACGAAAGGGAAGCGATTCCGGCGTTTTACGCGTCGTAACGCGACGCGCTCGCGACGCGCAGCATGGCTCCTTGTGCCGTGATGTCGCGCGTGCGTCGCCCTGGTTGCGCAGGGCTGCGCGGATGTGGGTCACGTCACCCTTGACCGAGGTGGCGTCGGCGCGGAGCGCGCGGCCAGGGCGGAGATGGGCTATAGGCCAGCGCCCATGAACCGACCGTACCTTATCGCCGGCGCGCTCTTCCTGGCCGGCCAGCTCTTCGCGCTCGGCTGCAGCGCCCCCAAGCCGGAGCCCGAGATCGCGTCCTCGGCCTCGCAGAGCGGCTACGCGGAGCGCTACCCGGCCGAGCTGCAGGCGACGGCCACGTCGTTCGGCGAGCGCGACGACCTCGCGAAGCGCGCCACAGCGCAGTTCGCGGGCTATCCCGATCAGCTCAAGAAGCCGGACTGGAAGCAGGTCCTCGACGTCATCGAGCAGGCGGACGCGGCGGGCCGGAGCTACGACTACGTGGAGCGCGTGCGCGCCGTCGACGGCGCGGCGGCGTTCTTCAACGACAACAAGGAGGACCTCACCCGCAAGGTGAGCGGCGCCGCGCAGTACGTCGTCAAGCAGAAGGGGTGCGACGTCGACGTCACGGGCGCCACGGCGCACGCGCTCGAGGAGGGCGTCGAGCGCCAGCTCGAGAAGTACGTCCGCGAGCGCAGCGAGGCGCACCGCCGCATCGAGCGCTACCGCGCCTCGCTCGGCAAGGAGAACGCCGCGACGCTCGAGAAGCAGGCCGACGCCGTGAGCTTCGTGAGCTACGTCGTCCACATCGACATGGTCGAGCACAAGCTCCGGCTCCGCCGGATGCTCGAGGAGATCGAGGCCATCAAGAAGTCGATCGACGAGGCGGTCGAGGCGGAGCGAGCATTCCAGTCCTCTGGCCGCCGCACCGACGAGGAGAAGAAGGCGTCGGAGGCGCGCATCGAGGAGCTCGGGCGCAGCAAGGCGATGCTCGACTCGTCCGCGACCCAGGCGAAGCAGATCGACGAGACGATGGAGGAGCGCATCGCCGCGGTCCAGAAGAGCTACCGCGAGGCGATGGACCGCCTGATCGCCACCCTCCGCAAGAACGCCGGCCTGCCGGCCGAGCCCGGCGAGGGCTGATCCCCCCGTCCCGTAGGCGCTAACCAACCTTCGCGCCGCGTTCTCCTACATTCGAACGTTCACGTTCAGGTTGGTGACCGATGGTGGAGGGGGAGTGGGCTTCTTCGCCCTCCTATCCCGCCCACCGCTCGGCCATCTCCAGCGTCCGCTGGTTCTCCGGTATCGTGAGGAACCGCTCCCTCCACACCGGATCGCTGATCTTCCCCGCCCTCTCCATCAACCTCTCCCTCGCCGCCGCGATCGCCGCCGCGCAGTCCGCCTCCATCCCGTTCGCCGCCAGCGCCTCCGCGTAGACGTTCCTCACCGCGGACTCCCCCTCCTCGATCGCCCCGATCGCCTGCAACATCGAGAACGCCTCCCCCGCCGCGGACAGCGCCTCGTCGAACCTCCCCAGCCCGAGCAGCGCCCTCGCCCTCGCCGCCACCGCCGCCGCGCGCAGCGGCGGCGCGCTCTGCAGGATCTCCGCCGCCGCCCTCGCCTCCTGCTCCGCCCCCTCGAAGTCCCGCGCGAGCAGCGCGATCCGCGCGAGGTACGTCCGCGCGCTCCCCTCCGTGCGCGGATCCCCGAGCCGCTGCGACAGCGCGATCGCCTCGCGCTCGGTCCGCTCCGCCTCCTCGATCCGCCCCCGGTAGCCGAGGACGTGCCCCAGGTTGCTGAGCGTCGCCACCGCGAGATCGTGCAACCCCATCCGCTCCGCGCCCGAGAGCGCGCTGCGCAGCACCTCCTCCGCGCCCGCGAAATCCCCGAGCTCCGCGTGCATGTACCCGACGTTCATGCGGAACGCGCACGCGTTGCCGCGGTCGCCCGCGCGCTCGAACGCCGCGAGCGCCGCGGACAGCCCCGCGAGGCACGCGCTGGGATCGCCGCTCACGAGCGCCCGGGCCGACCGCGCCGCGTGCAGCCGCGCCACCACCTCGACCTCCCGCTCCGCGAGATCCGTCCCGTCGCCCTCGATCGCCTCGATCAGCGCGTCCGCGAACGCGTAGCGCCCCCCGAACACGAGCAGCAGCGCCCCCTCGCCGAGGCACATGTGCTTCGCCACCAGCGCGCCCTCCGCCTCCGCCTCGGCGGCCTGCGCCGCGCTCATCCAGCGCTCCACCCGCTCGAAGCCGCCCAGCTTGCCCGCGGCCATGGCGACGTGCTTGATCGCCGAGAACCACGCCGCGGAGCCGGCGGGCAGCCGGTCCACCGCCTCGGTCCCGCGCTGCTCCGCGAGCGCGAGCTCCCCGCGCCAGACGTGCGCCTCGGCCTCCACGAGGCGCAGCGCGCCGAGCGCCTGCGCGTTCGGGCCGCACGCGACGCCGCGCTCGGCGCGCTCGATCGCCGCGGCGAGGTCCTGCGCCCGCAGCGCCTGCTCCGCCGCGCGGCAGTACGCGGCCGCGGCCCGCGACAGCTCGCCGCCGCGCTCGAAGTGCTCGCCGAGCGCCATCGCGTCCACCGCGCCCGCGCCCGCGCGCGACAGCCACTCGCCGGCGAGCCGGTGCCCGAGCCGCCGGTCGCCGTCCGTCAGCATCCCGTAGGCCGCCTCCCGCACGATCGCGTGCTGGAAGCTGTACTCCACCTCGCCGGGGAGGCTGCCCTCGCCGCGCCGGGAGATCACCTCGCGCTGCTCCAGCTCGACCAGCTTCGGCGCGACCTGCGCCCCGCCCACGAGCGCCGACACCCCGCCCTGCCAGAACGTCTGCCCGAACACGCTCGCCGCCCGCAGCGCCCGCCGCGCCTCGATGTCGAGCGCCTCGATGCGCGCCTGCACCATCGCCACCACCGTCTCGGGCAGGTCGGCGCCCTTGCCGTCGGCCACCGCGCGGAGCTGCTCCTCCAGGTAGAACGCGTTCCCGTCGGCGCGGTCGACGATCATCGCGAGGAGCTCCGGCGCGACGTCCTCGCCGAGCACCTGGCGCACCAGCCGCTCGCTCGCGCGCCGCGGCAGCCCCGACAGCTGCACCTCGTGGACGCCGCGCCCCGCCCAGAGCTTCGGGAAGAGCTCCCGCACCTCTGGCCGGCCGAGCGCGAGCACCATCAGCCGCTGATCGCCGAGGCTGCGGAGCGCCGAGTCGACGAGCAGCACGCTCGGCAGATCGCCCCAGTGCAGGTCCTCGAGCACGAGCAGCACGGGCCTCGCCGAGCACTCGGCCCTGAGGAGCTCCTCCCAGGCGACGCGGATCTGGTCGCTCATCAGCACGGGGCTGCGCCGCGCCGCCATCAGCTGCACGCTGTCGCCGTCGGGGAACGGCACGCCGACGAGCTCACCGAGGAACGCCGCGGTGCGCGCCGATTCGGCGTGGCCGTACCGCGCGACGCGCGCGCGGAGCTTGCGCTGCCGCGCCTCGATGGGCTCGCCCTCGAAGAGGCCGATCGCGCGCCGCAGCGCCGGGGCGAGCAGCGCGAAGGCCGAGCCGGCGCTCATCGGGTCGCCGCGCCCGATCCACACCTCCAGGTCCTCGCCGCGGTCGCGGAGCCGCCGGATCAGCTCGGAGCGCAGGCGGGATTTCCCTGCGCCCGCGGGCGCGGTCACGAGCACGGCGCTCGGCGTCGACTCCTCGACGCAGTGAGAGAACGCCGCCTCCAGCAGCGCGAGCTCGCGGTCGCGCCCGACGCACGGCGTCGGCTTGCCGAGCAGGGGCGGCGTGGAGGCGAGCTCCTCGCGCTCGCCGTGCAGGCGGAGGGCGCCCGCGTCGCGGGTCACGTCGAACCGGGCGCCGAGCAGCCCTGCGGTCACCTCGTCCATGCAGACGGCGTGCGCGCCGGCGGGCGCGTGCGCGGGCGGCAGCAGGTGGACCGCGCGGTCGATGAGCTCGCCGACCGGCAGCCGCGCGGACATCTCCGCGCGGCCCGTGACGAGCGCGACCGGCACGCTGCCGAGCAGCGCGTTCAGCGCGAGCGCGCAGCGGGCGGACTGCGCCGCGAGGTCGGTCGGGGCGCCGCCGGCGGTGAGCACGATGAGCGGCGAGCGGGACTCCAGGATCTCGAGCTCTCCCTGGTAGCGCTCGGCGACGGCGATGAGCGCCTTGCTGCGCTCCAGGTCCTCCTCCTGCGAGCGCGTCGCCTCGGCGTCGCCGCTCGCGTCGCGCGCGAGCACGAGGCACATCATCTTGCGCTCGTTCGTGGTGATCTCGCCCCCGCGCAGGGTGTTCGACGGGCGGCTGCTCGCGGCGCCGACGCCCGCGTCGTCGAGCGCGAGCAGCTCCGCCGCGACCGCGTCGCCGTCGCGGGGCCGGTCCTTCGGCGGCTTCGCGAGCATGCGCGCGACGAGGTCGTCGAGCGCCTCGGGGATGTCCCCGCGCAGCTCCCGGAGCCGCGGCGGCTCCTCGAGGATGACCTTGATGAGCACCGAGAGCCCGTCGGCGCCCTGGAACGCCGAGCGCCCGGTGAGGCACTTGAAGAGCACGCAGCCGAGCGAGAAGACGTCGGCGCGGGGGTCGATGTTCGGCTCGCTGCGGGCCTGCTCCGGCGCCATGTAGCCCGGGGTGCCGAGCATCGTGCCGGGCATGGTGAGGTGCCGGTCCATGGCGCCGAGGCGCACCACGCCGAAGTCGATGAGCGTGACCCCCTCGATCGCGCCGCCCACGAGGAGCAGGTTGCTCGGCTTGAGGTCGCGGTGCACGATGCCGGCGCGGTGCACGACGCCGAGCGTCGACGCGATGCGCGACGCGAGCGCGATGCTCTCGGCGATCGTGAGCGAGCTGCGGGTGAGCCGCTCGGTCAGCGTCTCGCCGGCGAGCCACTCCATCGCGAGGTAGGGCTGCCCCGCGTCGGTCGCGCCGTGCGCGATGTAGCGCACGATGCCCGGGTGCCGCAGCGCGGTGAGCGCCTCGAGCGCCTCGACCTCGCGCGCGAACCGGATCGCCTCCTGGAGCCCTCGCCGCTGCAAGACCTTCAGCGCCACCGGCTCGTTCGTGACCAGATCGCAGGCGCGGTAGACGTCCCCCATCCCGCCCGAGCTGGCGAGGCGCTCGATCAGGAAGCGACGGTCGATGACGTCTCCCACGCGCATCTCGTCCCCGCCTTACCTGAGACCTCGCATGAGCCTGCTTACAACGGAGTAAACGAACTCGGCCCCGATCGCCAGCGACTCCGCCCGCAGCGGCCGGGCGCGGCGGTCCGCCGGCGGCTGCGAGCCCGATCGAAGTGTGAGCTGCCAAACATCGCTCATCAGCGCCAGCGTGGGGAGGGACATTTTCTCCACACCGAGGCAAAACGTCCTGTCTGCGGGGCGCGTGTCACGGGCGCGCATTGCGCTCGTCACCGCGCTTCGCCCTCGATCGCCATGGCACGACCCCTGCTGAGCTGGTGGGATCATGAAGACGAAGCTCTCCAAGAAGCAGAAAAGGAAGCTCACCAAGCTCGGCCGGAAGGTCCTTCGGCCGGTGGCCGCGGC
The DNA here is from genome assembly GCF_051521635.1 of Sorangium sp. So ce1504. Lineage (NCBI taxonomy): Bacteria > Pseudomonadati > Myxococcota > Polyangiales > Polyangiaceae > Sorangium > Sorangium sp. So ce1504. The sequence continues at coordinate 6,827,146 of NZ_CP150365.1, forward strand.
GACGAGCCTCGCAGCGGTGTTCACGGCCGGCCTGTACAGCGGTGAGGCGAGAAACTATCTGAGCAGCGCGAAGACCGCCGTGAGCCGGAAGGTGAGGGCGTGGGCGAGCGCGCTTGGCGGTTTGAAGCTGGCCAATGGCGTATCGGGGAGAGCTCACCCCGACGTCGAGCTGGCGCAGCCGTCATGAAGCCGATGAAGAAGAAGACCCGCCGTGCCCTCCGGAAGGCGGTCAAGGCGGTGTCGGCGGCGGCCGCGATGATCGCGGTCGAGACGCTCGGCTCCGCCGCGGGCAGCCTGCTGAAGGACGCGCTGAAGAAGCGGCGGCGCGACCGCTGAGGCGCGCCGCCGCGGGCCTGCACGAGCGCCTCGCGCCTCGGGCGGTCCTGGGGTAGGTTCGGCCGGCGATGGACACCCGAACTTATTTCCAGGGCAAGAGCGTTCTCATCACCGGCGGTTCGAGCGGCATCGGGCTGTCGTTCGCGAGGCTCGTCGCGGGGTACGGCGCCGCGGTCACGCTGGTGGCGCGCCGCCGCGCCCTCCTCGACGAGGCCGCCGTGGGCATCCGGCGCGAGCACCCGTCCGCGCGGGTCGACGTCCTGGAGCTCGACATCAGCCGGGCGGACGACGTGGCGCGGGCGATGGAGTCTCGGCTCGCCGACCGGCCGATCGATCACCTCGTGAACAACGCGGGCGTGGTGATGCCGGGGCGCTTCCTCGAGCTGCCGATGGATCAGTTCAGGGGCATGATGGACGTGAACTTCTTTGGCGCCGTGCACCTGTGCAAGGCGGTGCTGCCGGCGATGGCGGCGCGCGGCAGCGGCCATGTGCTCAACGTCTCGTCGCTGGCGGGCGTGATCGGCATCTACGGGTACACGCCGTACGCGGCGAGCAAGTTCGCGCTGATCGGCTTCTCGCAGGCGCTACGCGCGGAGATGTGGCCTCACGGCGTGCGGGTGAGCGTGTGCATGCCGCCCGACACCGACACACCGCAGCTGGCGTTCGAGAACCAGTACAAGCCGGCGGAGACGAAGGCCATCGCGGGCAACGTGAAGACGCTCGAGCCGGACGCCGTGGCGCGCAGCATGGCCGACGGCATGGCGCGCGGGCGGTTCGAGATCTACCCCGACGTCGGCTCGCGGGTGAGCGCGATCGCGCAGGGGGTCATTCCTGGGGTGGTCCGCTGGGTCTGCGACAGCGCGCAGCGGAAGGCCGGGCCTGCGGTGGGGTGAGCGCGGGAGAGCGATAGAAGGGTGGGGCTCGTCGCCTGAGTTCCTCCCCGCGCCGTGAGAGTTCTCGCCTGATCGCCCGGCGCATCCTCGCCCTGGCCGCTGCCTGAGAGCAAGCCGCGTCTTGAGACCGCACGAGCGTGGTCGGCTCGCGCAGGCGATTGGCAGCTCCATCAACACACGGCCTGCTTTCAGCCTGTCGAGCGCTGAAGGATGAGCTCGTCAAGCATCGAGCTCAACAACACCTGATGCGCTCACGCGGTAGGCCGCCGGCATCGCGTAGCCGATTGTCTCGCTGTCACAGCCTGGTGAGGCACGCTTGTCACCTGGGCCACACAATTCGACAACACAGCTGAATTTCTCGACAATTCCAGACACTACCATTGAACTTACACCTGGCATCACCCGTGAATAAGCAGCGACACGAGGACGAAATAGTCTTCAGCAGAGCGCGTGAGCGCCGGACAAATACGATCATCGAGAGGGCGCGCATGCATTTACGCACCTCGCGTGCAGGACGGCTCCGTCACCGGAGCCCGCTCGATGAAGCATCGCAGATTCGATACCGGCGCGATGGCGCCGGATGGCGGCCACAGGTCGAGCTCGATCGAAACAGGCGCGCATCGGAGGATGCCGAGCCGCCCGACGGTACGATCGGCTGAACAGCACAGTGACAGGCGGATGACAGACCGGCGCTCTGCGCTCTGAGCAAAAAAATAACAGCAAACCGAAACCCAATTTTCGAGGACATACAAGATGAAGCCTCTCAAGTCTCGCGTTCTCTCGGGCGTTGGCGCTGCTCTCGTCGCTCTCAGCGTGTCGACCACCGCGCTGGCGAGCTATGAAGTCCCGTCCGCCTCCGACTTTCCGGACTACGGCAACTTGACCGGCGCGCTCGTGGCCATCCCCGTCCTGATCACGGATGTCCTGGATCTGAATGACGAGGTCATCGACGTCGACAGCATCAAGATCGTGTACCTCGATGACATCCTCACGGGCGACCAGCTCGTGAACGTGAACAAGACGCTGAACAACCTCATCGTGAACCTCCAGATCCTCAACCTGCAGAGCGTGCTGGAGGACGTCGACGTCGCCAACGGGATCAAGGTCGGCGACGTCCTCAGCAACAACGACGTCGACGTCAGCGATGTCGTCGCGGTCAAGGTGTTCGACGTCGAAGGCGTCAAGAAGCTGCTGGTGTTCGTCAAGTAGGGCTGCTCGCTCGCCCCACCTCGCGCCAGACATCGATACGGATATCGTAAAGCATCGCCGGGCTACCAGCCCTCGATCCCGGCAAGAGATCTGGCGCGCCCCCCACAGCGCGCCGAGATCGCGCCTGCTCAACCTCCATCGCCTGGCCCCCCCGACAACCCGGCGGCTTCCGGGGCTTCCACCGACAGCCTCCTTCTGGTACGTGGGGCCGTCGCCCGGGGCCCTGGCTCCGGAGCGGCCCTTCAGACCGAGGCTCGGCCGAGGAGATCCGCACCCGTGCTAAGGAACACACGCCGCGTCGCCGCGCTCCCGCTGTGCATCGCCCTGCTGGCCGGCGCGGCGGAGGGTCGCGCCGAGGCCCCTTCGGAGGTCGCCCGGCTCATGGCGCAGGCGAACGCGGCCGCTCGAGAGGATCGGCTCGCCGACTCGCGCGACCTGTGGATGGCGGTCTGGCAGCTGGAGCGCGCCCAGGTCGCCGCGTGCAACATCGGGGCGCTGTCGCTCCGGCTCGGCGACGCGCCGGCCGCCGTGCGCTGGCTGTCGCTCTGCCAGGAGATCATGCGCGCGCCCAGGACGCCCGCGGAGCGCGCGCTCGTCGCGTCGCGGCTCAGCGACCTGGCCCGCGCGCGGCAGCTCGCCGGCGAGCTCCACGTGGTCGCCCCCGCGGGCTCGAAGATCACGATCGACGGCGCGCCCGCCGAGCTCGAGGGCGACAAGCCCATTCCCGTCGCCCCCGGCCACCACGTGGTGCGCGCCGTGCTGGACGGCAACGTCGCGACGGCCGAGATCGACGTGCCGCGCGGCGAGGCGCGGGAAGTCGTGCTCACCTTCGCTGCCCGGCCCGCCGGCGTCCCTGCGCCGCCCCCAGGCCTCCCGGCGGCGCCCGCAGGCGCGCCGGCGCCGCCCCCCGGCCCCCGCGCCTCCCCCATCGCCCCCCCGCCTCCCCGGCCCGGGCCGCGGCCGGAGCTCGTCGCCGGCGGCTTCGGGCTCTCCGCCACCCTGGCGGCGATCGGCGGCGTGATGCTCGTCGGCGCGGAGAAGAAGGACGACGCGGGCGACACCGCCGCGCTCTCCGCAGGGCCGAACCGTTGCTTCCGGCTGACCCAGCCGGTTTGCCAGCAGTCGGCGTCGGCCTACGACGACGCGATCGCCTACCGGGGCGTGGGCATCGCCGGCCTCATCGCGGGAGGGGCCGTCCTGGCCGCCACGCTCGGTTACGCGTTCTATCCGCGCGGGCCGGCAGAGATCACGGTGTCGGCCAAGGGGCTTACGTTGACGAGCACGTTTTGATGTGCGCTTCGACCTTGCCCCTGCTCTGATCGAAGGACGCTTCGCACGCTGCGCGATCTTGCGAAAACTTGCGTGACGGCGGCCGCCTGACCGCGGCATACTGCGCCCCGAGACGACCTGGCAAACGACACCCCGGCGGATTGGGGCCGCCTGGGTGCCGGCGCCACAGCCTCGTGCCGGAGGACTGGACGCATGGGTAGACCCATCGCGCGTTGTGCTGCTGCTCTGCTCTTTCTCATCACCTCGGCGACCTTCTTTGCGTGCGGCGACGGGCCCTACGTGGGTGGAAGGTGCGCGACCACGGACCACTGCCAGTCGGACCAGCAGAATGTGCCAGGCACGATCTGCATCGATGAGCACTGCGAGTGTGGCGAGCCGGGGAAGGTCATCTGCTGCGCGCGCGGCGACGACACGCCGGACTGCTTCGAGGAGTGCCGGACCTGCGACGAGTGCGCCGAGGGCACGGAGGAGTGCTCGGGGGTGCCGGTTCCGCCCGGGAGCTGCGAGGGCGACGCGGAGTGCCCCGGCCCGCCGGACCCGCGGTGCGGGGTCGGGAGGTGCGCGGACGGCGCGTGCGTCGTGGAGATCGAGCGAGGCCCGATCGCCTCGCAGATCCGCGGCGACTGCAAGGTCGAGGAGTGCACGGCCGACGGCCGCGTGGTCAGCGTAGCGGCCGTCGACCCCTACGACGACGGCAACCAGTGCACCCTCGACGCTTGCGACATCGACGAGCCGCGACATCTCCTGTTGGATGGCGTCGCATGTCCCGCCTCGGGCGCCGGACGATGCCATGAGGGCGCGTGCGTGCAGTGCGTGGACACAGACCCGACGCTGCTGTGCCCTGGCGGGCTCGCGTGTGATGGTGTCTGGTGCGTGCCGGAGCACTGCGTGAACGGTGCGCGAGATGACGGGCTCCGCGAAACAGGATTGGACTGCGGCGGTTCATGCCGCCCCTGCCCGTCGAGCGAGCGCTGCGAAACCGCCACGGACTGTGAGAGCGGCGTGTGCACGAACGGAAGCTGCATGATCCCGACGTGCAGCGACGGGATCAAGAACGGCCTCGAGGCCGGCGTCGACTGCGGCAAGCTATGGTGCCCGCGCTGCCCGGTGGGCGGTGGCTGCGAGACCGGCGCAGACTGCCTGAGCGGCGTGTGCTGGAGCGGCATCTGCGAGGCGCCCACCTGCACCGACGGCGTGAAGAACGGCGACGAGACCGGCGTCGACTGCGGCGGCGCGGCTTGCGCCGCGGCGTGCCCCGAGTGATCGCGCCGCACGCAGGAGGCCGACGACGACCATGAGCCGCCAGGAGAGCGCGCTGCCCGGTAGGACCTCGCCGCCAGGCTCGTCGACGAGTTGCTTCATCGCGCCGGCCTGCGGGTCGATCCCCGCTCGGACGGCGGCGCTCTCACGCTCTCCATCTCGCGATCTCCCTGACCGTCGTTGATCCCCGAGTCCCTCGGGATCCCACGGGCGCCTCCACCACCGCGCCGTCCGCCAAGTACAAGCGCTCAGGCCACACGAGCTCACCTGAGACGCCGCCATCCCCTTCGTCAGGGCCAGACGCCGCCCCCTTACGAACGCGCTGCCGTCGATCAGGGCGCTCCCGCTTGCCTGTCGCGGCCACGGCGCCGCATGGACACGGCCAACGCCCGCGCAAGCACCTCGTGCAGGCGATGACGGCGTTCGTGTGGAAACACGGAATCAGCGAAGCACCAGGGGAGGACAGGGCCGAAAATGACGAGCAAGATCATCTTCAAGTATGCCGCGCTGTGGACATGCACCGCACTTGGCGCGCGATCGCTCACCGGTTGTGTCGTCGACAGCTCATCTTACCACGAGACACCGCAGGACGGAGACCCGTCAGAGGCTATCCCGGCCCAGAGCGCCCTCAGCCGCGCGCCGCAGGGGGACCTCGCCACTGCGGTGTCCTGGTCTGACTCCCCTCACGTCTGCGACTTCGGCTTCCTCGGGGGCGCGGCGTGCGACCAGTACTGCAAGAGCCAAAGGCACGCATTGTGCGGCTATTGCGAATGGAATGACACCGAGCGTAGAAATCAGTGTCAATGCCAGTCGGATCCTCAGCGCTGCTCGCAATAGCCGCCGCTCCGCGATGTCCCTGAGGCGCCTCGACCTCCGGGAGCCCATCTCCAGCAGGGCCCTCCGTCAGGTCACCCCGGGCCGCGGTTCCCCAGGGTGGGCCGCCGCGGATCAAACGCCACGCTGCACCCCCACATCATGAGCTCATGTCGCCCCCGCTCCCTGGAGCAGGTGGGTTCGCACACGACCCGCGACCCTGAGGTGCTCGAAACTCGGACACGTTGCCTCCGACTTTTCCGTTTGGGTCGTTCACGCGAGGCGCGACATCGACGGGGTACGTCCGCTAACCTCGCCTCGGGGGATTCCTGTGTCGCGGCTCAGCGACATCGACTTCGACACGCTTTTCGCAGGCAAGGCGGGGAGAACTGCCGTGAAAAACAAGAATCGTTTCTGGAAGCTAGCGTTTGCAGCGTTCGCCGTGGTGTCCATGACATGGATCGCCGGCTGCGCTCAGGGGGGCGGAGACGACGCGGCCAAGGGCCACGACGGCGACGGCAAGAGCGCCCCGACGACAGCCAAGGTCGTCAAGCTCGCCTTCGTGACGAGCGGGACGAGCGAGTTCTGGCGGATCGCGGGGGCCGGAGTCCACAAGTACGAGCAAGAGGCGAAGATTCAAGTGGACATCAAGGCGCCGCCGAACGGCACGCCCGAGGAGCAGAACCAGATCCTGGAGAGCCTCGCCAGCCAGGGATACGACGCCGTCGCCGTGACCGTCCTGGCGCCGAACGATCAGGTCGCCGTGCTCAACAGGGTCGCCGAGACGTCGCGACCGGACTCTGGTCGTACAACGGGCCGGCCATCATCGCGGCCGTCGAGGCGCTCGGGAAGAAGGGCAAGGTCATCCCGGCCGTGTTCGACGAGGAGGACGCGACGCTCAGCGGCATCGAGAACGGCACTGTCGCCTGCACCGTCGTGCAGAAGCCGTTCCAGTTCGGCTACCTGTCGAGCAAGTGGATGCACGAGCTCGCGACGAAGGGCGACGCGGCCATGGCCGCCATCCCCAAGGACAAGATGGTCGACACCGGCGTCGACGTGATCCGCAAGGAGAACGTGGCGGAGTTCAAGGCCAAGCTCGTGGAGCTGAAGAAATAGCCTCCTTATCCGGCGGCTCGATCGGGGGCGCCCCCCCTCGATCGAGCCCCGCGGTCCCGACCGATGACGTCGACTCCCGATCTCCCACCCCTGCTCGCGATGCGCGGGATCGTCAAGCGGTTCCCGGGCGTCACCGCGCTCTCAGGTGTGTCGCTCTCGCTCTGCGCCGGCGAGGTGCTCGCGCTCGTGGGAGAGAACGGCGCCGGCAAGAGCACGCTCATGAAGATCCTCGGCGGCGCTTGCCCGCCCGGCGAGGGGCAGATCTTCCTCGACGGGTCGCCCGTGTCGCTGAGCGGGGTGCGCGCGGCCAAGCGCCTCGGTCGCGCTGATCCATCAGGAGCTGATGCGAGCTCGCGCGGGCCGAGGCGACGCACGACAGGATCGTCTCCATGATGGTCGGGCGGGAGCTCAGCGGCCGCTACTTCCCGGAGAGGAGCCCGCGCCAGCGGCAGGAGCCCGCGCTCGAGGTCCGCGACCTCGTCGTCCCCGGCGCGCCCGCGGGCGTGAGCTTCACGGCGCTGCGCGGGGAGATCCTCGGCTTCGCGGGGCTGGTCGGCTCGGGGCGCACCGAGCTGATGCAGGCGATCTTCGGCGCGACCCAAGCGCTCGGCGGCACGATGACGCTCGCAGGAGAGCCTTACACGCCGCGGACGACGCGCGACGCCTTCTGGCTCGACCGCGCCGCCGAGCGCCGCGCCGCGCGCGCCGAGGTCGACCGGCTCCGCATCAAGACGCCGACGCTCGATCGGCGGTCGGTGAACCTCTCCGGCGGCAACCAGCAGAAGGTCGTCCTCGGGAGATGGCTGTCGATGGGCCCTCGCGTCCTCCTCCTGGACGAGCCGGCGCGCGGCATCGACGTCGGCGCCAAGGCCGAGATCTACAGGCACATGGCCGCGCTCGCCGCGGAAGGGATCACGCTCTTGATGGTCAGCTCGGACATGGAGGAGGTGCTCGGCATGAGCGATCGCGTGGTCGTCATGCACGAGCGCCGGATCACGGGCGTGCTCCCGCGCGAAGGGCTGACGCAGCAGCGCGTCGCCGCGCTGATGACGGGGAGCGCGTGGGGCGCGGAAGGGGACGTGGAAAGCGCGGTGACCGCATGAGACGTGAGCTGGGCATGAGCCTCGTGCTCTTCGTGATGTGCGCGGGGCTCTGGATCTCCAACCCCGACTTCCTCGGGCAATCGAACGTCGTCAACACCACGCGGCAGATCGCGATGCTCGGCATCTTCGCGATGGGCATGGGGTTCGTCATCATCACCGGCGGCATCGACCTGTCGATCGGCTCGGTGATCGGCCTCACCGGCGTCCTGCTCGCCAAGATCTCGTCCTCGGGGATGGGGTGCCTGGGCTACCCGCTCTGGGTCGGCATCCCGGCGGCGCTCGCCGCCGCGGTGCTGGTGGGGCTCGCGCAGGGGCTGCTCATCACGCGGCTCAAGCTGCAGCCGTTCGTCGTCACGCTCGGCGGCATGCTCCTCGTGCGCGGCGTCTCGCAGACGGTGGCTGAGGGCGGCACGCTGAGCTTCGGCGACTCGCCGTTCCTCGGCCTCGCCAACGGCGGGCTGCTGCGCGTCTCCGGCGACGCGCTCATCCCCTACCCGCTCGTCATCTTCCTCGTGGTCCTCGCCGCCGGCGCGTACGTGCTGCACTTCACCGTGCTCGGGCGCTACATGTACGCGATCGGGGGCAACCGCGATGCCGCCGAGTACTCGGGCATCGACGTGCGCCGGGTGGAGGTCTCGACGTACGTCATCTCGTCGGCCACGGGCGGGATCGCGGGCGTCTGCTACGCGTCCTACATCGGCCAGATGTCGCAGCAGGTCGGGATTGGCTACGAGCTCTACGCGATCGCAGCCGCCGTGCTCGGAGGCTGCTCGCTGCGCGGCGGCGAGGGCAGCGCGCTCGGGGTCCTCATCGGCTCTGCCCTCATGCGGGTCATCGACAACGGCATCAACATGTTCCAGATCCGCCACAGCGACGACGGCGTGCCGCGCGTCTGGCGCCTCGACCCGAACTGGACGTTCATCATCATCGGCGCCGTCATCCTCGTGGCCGTCGTCTTCGACCAGGTGGTGCACGTCGCCCAGGCGCAGCGGCGCGCCGGGCGCGCCGGCGAGGCGAAGACCGCCGAGCCGCGCCCCATCGAGGCGCCGCCCGCCGGGGCGGAGTAGCCGCCGCGCGGTCAGCCGCGCTTCGCCTCGCGGCGGCGCACCCTCGAGAGCGCATGGCGGAAGCCGCTCGCCAGGTTGGCGTGCGTCACCATCGAGCCGACGTCCAGGCCTTGCCGGACCATCATCTGCGCGGCCTCCGGCCGGATGCCGACGAGCACCGCCTCGGCGCCGAGCAGCGCGGCCGCCTGCGCCGCCTCGACGAGCCGGGACGCCGCCGTCGCGTCGACGAACGCCATGCCGGTGACGTCGATCAGCACGACGTGCGCGCGCTTCGCGTCGATCTCGCGGAGCATCGACGCGATGAAGTCGCCGGAGCGCTGGGCATCCATGACGCCCACGACGGGCATCACGAGGATGCCGTCCGCGATGGGCACCACGGGGCTCGAGAGCTCGCGGATCGTCTGGAGCATCGCCGCTTGCTGCAGGTTGGCGCGCTCGAGCTCCTCGCTCCGCGCGGAGATGCGGCGGAGCAGGCGGGCGTTCTCGACGCCGATCGCCACCGTGCCGGCGACGCGGACCAGGAACGCCACGTCGCCCGCGCCGCACGCCTCCCTGCGAGCGCTGCTCAGGACGAGGGCGCCGAGGACGTTGCCGCGGCCTTGCAGCGGCACCGCGATGGCCGTGCGCGCGCCGTCGTGCGCGGCAGGCAGGGCGGCCTCCGCGCCACCCTCGGCGGGGTCGATCACGACCGGGCGGCCCGACGCGATCGCGCGGCGCACGAGCGAGCGCGCCGGGATCGAGACCTGGTCCTCGACGACGGAGCTCGAGGGGGGCGAGAGCCCGATCATCATGACCTCGATGGCAGGGGCGACGGGCGCGATCCGACCGCCGTTCCCGGCCGCGGCCCGGCGGGCGGCCTCGAGAGAGAGGTAATCGCTCAGCGTCGTGGACCACGGCGTCTGCTCGAGGGTGACGCAATCGACGCGGGTGTGGAGGACACGGGAAGGCGGCAGCTCGGCGAGGGTCGGCCCGACGCCGCGCGTGATCATCCGGTGGATCGTCTCGATGGCGCGGAAGCCCATGTCGTCCTCGCGCTGGACGATCGTCGCGTGGATCGCCCCCTGCCGGAGCAGGGCGACCGTGCGGGCGACGAGATCGAAGCCGACGACCTTGAGATCTCCGGCCCTGCCGAGGGCTCGCGCCGCGCGGCCCCAGGACGGCCCGTTGTCCGCCGCGGCGCCGAAGGCGCCCGCGACGTCGGATCGCCCCTCCAGCGCCACCGTGGCGAGCCTCGTCCCGGCCTCCTGATCCCAGTCGCACGGGATCGTCGGCAGCACCGTGAGGTTCGACCCGAGCGCCGCCGCCCAGAAGCCATCTACGCGCTCGCGGATGTTCAGCGCGAGCCCCACGGCGCCGAGGGACGCGACGACGCCGCCGCCCGGGAGCAGCCGCTTCATCACCTCGGCCGCCAGCCTGCCCGACGCCACGTTGTCCGTCCCGATGTAGAGCAACGCCCGACTGCCGGGGATCGGAGGCGTGTCGATCACGACGACCGGGATGTCCCTCTCGGCCGCCCGCCTGAACGCCTCCTCCGCGCTCTCGGGGTTGCTGGGCGCGACGATGATGCCGGACATGCGCCGGTCGATCGCCTCATCGAGCAGGGCGCGCTGAGAGCCGTCGCCGTCGCCGCCATGGCCGGTCCGCCAGTCGATGGAGACGCCGAGGGGCCGCGCGGCGCTGTCCGCGCCGGCGCGGATGTTCTGGAAGTAGGTCGTCGGCTCCGACGCCGGGGCCCGGTAGACGCGGGCGCAGAGGTCGCCCTGCGCGAGCCCGGGGCCGTCCCCGACGCGGTCCTCCTCGAGCAGCCAGATCTCCACCGTGTTCCAGCTCGGATCGAGCTGCACGCTCTTGATGCCGTGAGCGATGGTCTCGATGAGGTCGTGCAGCGCGAGCGTCGTGCCCACCGCGTGGAGCAGCCGCTCGAACAGGCGGATCTCCTGCGCCGCGCTCGCCTTGTCGTCATAGAGCCTGTGCCGCTCCAGCGCATCTCCGGCCGTGCCCGCGAGGACCTCGATCGTGGCGCGGCGCTCCTCGCCCGGAGACTCCATGGTGGCCTGCTCGATGGCGAGATAGCCGGCCGGCTCGCCGCACAGCTGGATGGGCGCGACCAGCACCCCGGCGCCTTCGGGGACGCCGCAGCGCGCCCCGAGCGCGAAAGGCAGGTACGTCCGGTACCACGCCCGCGCATCGACGATGCGGCTCGCGTGCGCGCCGTCAGAAGGCGCCGCCGTGCCGGGCGCGCCCCCCTCGACCTCCACGCCGACCGGAACGCGCGAGGAGACCCCAGGTGGCGCGTCGAACCCGACCAGCGCTCGGGCCACGAAGCGGTCGCCCTCGCGGAGCAGCAGGCTCCCGCGCGGCGCGTGCGGGAGGACGGCCATGGCCCGCCGCACGATCTGCTGGAGGACGGCGAGGAGGTCGGGTACCTGACGCATCCGGGTCGTTCGACGATCTCGCCTGGATCCAGGCGGCCTTCAACAACTTCGCGCGAGATCGATCGGGTCAATCGGGGGTCGGAAGAGACTGCGCGGCCGAGACGCGGCGCGGTTCGCGCCGGTTAGGGCGACACCGCCGAGCCGAACCGATCGAGCGCGCCAGCCGAGCCGAAAGCGACATCGACGCGCTGGCTGCCGGGCACATGCGCCGACACCGCGCGTCGATGAGCGCAAGCGTGGTGCGTCGCGACGGCGTCGCCGCCGGCGAGGAACCGCTCACGACATCGACTCATGACGACGCGATCATGAGCTGGGCGCTCGTGGCACAAACAGGCAGCGACCTCCGCCCGCTTCGCGGGGAGCGCGCCGGCCCGCGTCACCCCGGCAGCCGAAGGCCCGCCCCGCTGGCGCCGGCCCCGAGCCCCTGTCAGCCCACCGCAAGGAGCAGCGCCCGCGCAGGCCCCGAGCCGCGCCGGGCGCTCCCCCAGCAGCGCTGCCGCAGGCGCGCAGGTTGCAGGGAAAGCGCAAAGATCTCGCGGAGCGGCCATGGATTCCGCTTGCGGACGCCGGCGAAATTTGTGTCATTATTGCGTGGTTACCGTAACAACTTTGCGACGCGTAGCAGCGCGGCGCGCTTGCCCTTGACGACCGAGGAGGCGAGAGTCCTGGACGTCATCGAACGATACGAGTTCAAATACCTGGTACCGGAGCGTCTGGTCCCGGCGATCCGGGCCACCGCCTGCGCGATCGGCCGGCTGGACCGGTATGCCGGCCCGGGCGGCGTGTACCGCATCCGGTCGCTCTACCTCGACACCCGCGGGTTCGACCTCTACTGGGCCAACGCCCGCGAGCAGCGCGACCGCTTCAAGCTGCGGGTGCGCACCTATCCCGGGAAGACCAGCCCGGCCTTCCTGGAGGTGAAGCGGCGCGTCCAGGATGTGATCATCAAGTCGCGCGCGGCGGTGCCAGCGAGCGAGTGGCGCGAACTGCTCGCGCCCGGCCGCCCCGCCTCGCTCGATCGCCTCCCGCCGGGCGCGCGGAAGGCCGCGGAGAAGTTCATCGGTGCGTTCCACCGCCACGACCTCAGGCCGATGCTCCTTGTCGACTATGAGCGCGAGGCGTACGAGAGCACCCTCGACACCTACGCGCGCCTGACGTTTGACCGGAAGATCGTCTGCCAGCGCAGGGAACTGCTGGATCTCGACGCCTCCGAGGGCGGGTGGCGCCCGGTCGATCACCCCGTCCAGACGCAGACGCCGGAGCCCGTTTGCGTCCTCGAGCTCAAGTTCGAGCGCAGGCCGCCTGCGTGGATGGTGGCGCTCGTGCGGCGCCTCGAACTCGTCCGGCACTCGTTCTCCAAGTACTGCTACAGCGTCACCGCGCAGCTGATGCTCCCGGAAGCGCGGGCAACCCGGGTCGCAGGGTGGCAATGATGGACTGGCTGGCGGCGCTCTCGCACGGCGAGGCCGTCGAGTGGCGCGACGCGCTCCTCGCCCTGCTCGTCGCCTTCGGGCTCACGCAGGGCATCGCCGGCGTCTACATGCTCACGTTCCGCGGCCTCTCGTACTCGCGGACGGTCGTCCAGAGCATGGCGCTGGGCAGCATCATCACATGCACGCTCATGCTCGCCGTCGGCAACAACATCGCGGCCGGCATCGGGATCGCGGGGGGCGTCTCCGCGATCCGGTTCCGCACCACGATGCGCGACCCGCGCGACGTCGTGTTCGTCTTCGCGTCGCTCACCATCGGCATGGCGAGCGGCGCGCGGGCCTACGGCGCGGCGATCGCGGGGGCGGCGATGTTCGGCGTCGCGACGCTCTTGCTCCACGTCACCGGCTACGGGTCGCGCCGGCAGCCGGACGGGCTGCTCCGGTTCGTGGCGCCGGCCGGCCAGGCCGGCGCGGAGATCGCCGGTCCGATCGCGGGCATCCTCCGCGAGCACTGCGGTACCTTCTCGCTCGTGACCCTGCGCGAGGCGGCGCAGGGCACCGTCATGGAGCACGCCTACCAGATCCGCGTTCGCCACCCCGACATGCGGGCCGGCCTCGTGACGAGCCTGCAGGCGTTGCCCGGCGTGGCGGACGTGAGCCTGATGCTCCAGGAGCCGACGCTGGACCTCTGACCACGGCGACGCACCACATCGACTGGTGCGTGGGCAGCAATCTCACCTGGGCGCGTCGCGTCGCCGCTGCACCGTGGTAGCCGTGCTAACAGATCGCATGCACAAGAGTCGCCTGGCTGGGTTCATCATCGACTGCCGAACCGACGATCTCGATGGCGCCGCCCGCTTCTGGAGCGCGGCGCTCGGGATGCGATCGCGCGGCCAAGACGGCGAGGCCTACGTCCGCCTGGACGCGTCTGCGCGCGATCTTTCGGTCGAAGTGCAGACCGTGAAGCACGGGAGCCGCGTTCACCTCGACATCGAGACCGACGACGTCGAAGCCGAGGTGCGCCGCCTCGAGCGGCTCGGCGCCAAGCGGGTCACGCAGGCCTCGACGTGGTGGGTGCTCGAGGCGCCGACCGGCCAGCGCTTCTGCGTGGTGAAGACCCATCATCCGGACGCGCACGGCTTCTCCACGTGGGACGACGAGGGGAACCCCGCGTAGAAGCGGCGGCCCCGGCCTCGACGCCCGCAATGGGCAACTCATTACCTCGTGCAATTCACCATGACGTAGCGTAACCCCATCCATTCTTGCGCTCACGCCCGCTCCTCTGCAAAACTCGATAAAGCGGCCCTGGCGAACTGGTTCCGAGCCCGATCCATCCACGCATCCCCGTCGAGCGCCTTGGCGCCGCGGTGCCCGTTCGCATCGCTCGGCCGTCGGCGCCGGCGCCAGCGCCCGCGGCGCACGCCGAGCCACCTCGCCTCGCCCTGGGGCCCGAGCACCCGGCGGTCGGCGTGGCCGCCAGATTCAAGCGGACGCCCGCGGATCGCCCACGGCGGCCGGCGACCAACCCGCCGCGCAAGAGGACGCAGGGCACGCAGTTCGCGCGCTGGCCGACGGGCCGGGGTGGCCGCGCTGGCCGGCCATCCTGGACCACCGGGCGGCCACGCCACGGGACAAAGCCGCGGCCAACAGCCCCGTAGCCCGGTTTTTCGGGGTGCGGAGGCAGGCCGAGATTTTGCAATGCCTCCGGATGGCTCCCGACGCTCGCGAGAAATCGAGGCGAGCCCGGGTCAGCATCAATTTTGGCCCACGCCTGTAGGCTGATGTAGCCAAACGTGGGAAGAGGTTAACGTGCGTATCCTGGGTTTCACGGTACTGACACTGCTTGGCGTTGTGACCTCGAGTTGCACCGGTCCCTCGGACAGCGGCGGGAGCGGGGGCGGAGGTGGAGGCGACGCCCGGCACGTCGAGATTCCCGAGCAGTCGGCGGAGATGTCCGACCCGCTGCCGGTCGAGACGCCGGCGACGGAGGCGGAGAACTCGGACCCGCTGCCGGTCGAGCCTCCGGCCACAGAGAACGACGAGCCGCTGGACCAGCCGGCGATGATCGAGGTGCCGATCGCGCTGCCCGGCTCGACCCAGGGCTGCCCCGACGGGATGGTGCGGGTGGAGGGCGAGTATTGCAGCGCCGTGGTGCAGGAATGCCTCGAGTACCATCCCGAATGGACAAAGCGCCACGGCGAGCCGGGGGTTGCCGCCCGATGCTTGCGATTCCGCGAGCCGTCGCGGTGCGTCGCTGAGAAGACAGAGCACCTCTCGTTTTGCATGGACCGGTACGAGTACCCGAATGTCCCGGGCGCGCTGCCGCGCACGCTGACCTCGTGGGAGCAAGCCGCCGGGCTCTGCGCGGCGGAGGGCAAGCGGCTCTGCACCGAGGCCGAGTTCAATTTCGCCTGCGAAGGCCCTGAATCGCAGCCTTACGTCTACGGCTACGAGCGGAATGCCGAGACGTGCAATCAGGACCGAGACTACCGCTTTCCAGACCACTCGCAGCGGCTGCTCCACTACGAAGCGTGCCAGCAGAACGCGCGGTGCGCCGCCGAGCTCGCGCGCCTGGACGGCCGCGAGCCGGCCGGCGGGCGCGCGGAGTGCGCCTCGTGGGCGGGCGTCTTCGACCTGAACGGCAACGTCAACGAGTGGGTGGTGCGCACCGATCAGAAGGCCCCCTACCGCAGCGGGCTCAAGGGCGGATGGTGGGGTCCGATCCGGAGCCAGTGCCGCCCGATGACGACCTTTCACAAGGAAGACGACTACGGCTACGAGGTCGGCTTCCGCTGCTGCGCGGACGCCGAGACACACCCCGCGGGGTGAGCGCGGCTCGCGGGCCACACATCCGCCCGGGCTTCTGACCTCGCGCCCGCGGGGCGCGGGAGCAACGGTATCTCCCTGAGCGCATAGCTCGACCATCGAATCCTCGTTGCAGCTTCAGGAGGGCGGACGGCACGCACGCCGTTCCGTCGCGGGCCAGTGAATTCGACGTGCCCCTGTCTCCACCCGGAGGGCCAACACGGGCCTCCAGCAGCCGAACGGCACCATGCGGCCGGCCATGACCTGGCTGATGGACTTCCTCGACCGCTGACGACCAGAAGCGCGCGCGGCGCGCGTCGAGCCGTGCTATGCGAGCCGGATGTCCAGAGACGTCGAGCTCCAGTGTCGCTGCGGAAAGGTCCATGGATGGCTGCGCGGTGCATCGCCGGACGCGGTGAACCGCGCCGTCTGCTACTGCGACGACTGTCAGGCGTTCCTGCACCATCTCGGCCGCGCCGACCTGCTCGATGAGCAGGGCGGCACGGACATCGTGCAGGTGGCTCCTTCGGCGGTCTCCTTCGACCGCGGCAGCGAGCTCGTCGCCGCGGCGCGCCTGACGCCCAAGGGCCTCTATCGCTGGTACGCGAGCTGCTGCAAGACGCCGCTCGGCAACACGTTGACGCCGCGACTGCCGTTCATCGGCATCGTCACCGAGCTGTTCCAGCAAGCGCCGGGCGCGCGCCCGTGCGACGAGGTCTTCGGCGCGCCGCGCGGCGCGATCCTGGGCAAGTTCGCCATCGGCGAGCCGCCGCCCGGGTCGCTGAGGCCGAGCGTGCGCTTCCTCGCGCACGTGGCCCGGAAGCTGCTCGGCTGGAAGCTCCGCGGCAAGGCGTGGCCGCATCCGTTCTTCGATCGCGCGAGCGGCGATCCGAAGTATCCCATCACGGTGCTGTCCGCGGCCGAGCGCGAGGCGCTGCGCCCGCTGTGCGGCCCGCGCCCCGCGCGCGCATGACGGGCAGACTCGAGCCTCCCCGCTCGTCCTCGCGGCGACGCCGCGCTAGCGCTCCGCGCGCCCTTCGCGCGGGGTACCGCTCCAGCGCAGGTCGGCGACGATGGGGAGGTGATCCGAGCCGAGATCCGGGCCGATCCATGCGCGCTCTGTCGTCCAGCCAGGCCCGGCGAGCACGTGGTCGATGCGGACGCCAAACCAGCGCGTCCGCTTCGTCGCGCCGAACCCCAGGCCGGCGCGCGAGAACGCGTTCTCGAAGCCTGCCCAGAAGCGCCGGTAGATGGCGCTGTCGACCGGCATGTTGAAGTCGCCGGCGATGACGACCGGATAGGGCGCCTCGTCGACCCACTGCCGCGCGAGCTCGGACTCCCAGACACGCAATGCGATGACGCGGTCGTGCTCCGCTGCCTGCTTCCACAGGCCGTGGATCAGCGCCTCGATCGCCTCGCGGGGCGTCTCCAGATGCAGGTTGAGGAAGCTGAAGACACGGGTCCCGCGCGGCTCCTCCGAGCTCGGCCGCAGCGCGTCCGGCAGCGCGATCGCGTAGCGGAGGATCGCGCCGTGGCCGCCTTGATTCCAGACGTCGCGGCGATCCCTGGACTCGACCTTGAGGAGAGGGTGCCGGCTCACAAGGCACATCCCGGTATCGACGTGGACGGACCATCCTGGAAATGCCGCGTTCAGCTCCGGCTCCGACGCCGAGCACTCCTGCAGCGCGAGCACGTCGGGCCGGGTCTCGGCCACGAAGCCCTTGAGTCGATCGATGTTCATGGCGCGGCTCCCCGTGTTGAAAGAGGCGACGCGCAGATCGGGACTGTCGGCGTCTCCGGAAAGGGCCCGGAGCGAGAACGAGAAACCGAGGATCGGCCCGGCCACGATCACCGATGCCAGCGCCGCCGGGAGGAGAGCGCGGCGCTGCACGAGGAGCGCGGCGGGCACGATCACGAGGAGAGGGACGGCGACTATCTGACGCGGGCCGAAGAGAAAGAGCGTCCCTGGCCACCATCGGTCGCCCACGATGGGCAGGGCGAGCCAGATCGACGCGACCGCGAGGAGGTAGAGCACGGCGACGGCGAGCACCACGAACCGGAGCCGGCGCCAGCGTGGTGGGGACGAAGGAGGCCTGGCGGGTTGCGGTTGCGGCTCGGACGACGCATCCCTGGATGGCTCGCGGTGGCGCATCGATGTTCCTCCGTCGGCGTGTAGAGTCCGTCTCGACGCGCGGGGGCGGCGACGAACGCACTCAGCCTCACCGGCCGGGCGCGCTGGCCGCGTCCGCTGGCGCCGCCTCGTTCACAAGCGTTATGGACTTCGCCGGCTCTCCTTCTCCGCCGCCTTCTTGGCGGGAGACCCCTTCTTCGCCGCAGCCTTCTTCGCCGGAGTTCCCTTCTCCGCCACAGCCTTCTTGGCGGGAGACCCCTTCTTCGCCACAGCCTTCTTTGCCGGAGTTCCCTTCGCCGCTGCCACCTTCTTGGCGGGAGCCCCCTTCTTCGCCACAGCCCTCTTGGCGGGAGTCCCCTTCTCCGCCGCAGCCTTCCCCGCGGCAGCGGCCGTCGCGTGCGCCTCTCGCTGGCTCGCCGCAGCACGCGCTGCTGGAGCGCTCGTCTTGATTGGCTTCCCTGGCCTCCCGGGCGTCGGCGCCGCGCCATCCAGCGACTGCAAAGCTCGCTTCGGCGCCACCGCGCGATAGCTCTCCTCGATCCACTCGAGCAGCATCGCCCCGGGCACGCGATCCTTCGGCCCGAAGCGCGCCGTCACCCAGCCGCTCTTGCCGAGGTTGTACCCCGTGGCTTCCGCGAACGGCAGCATGAGCGCGGCCTCGCCCGACTGCGGGAGCTTCGCCGTGACAACGAGCTTCCCTTCGTGGGTGTTGAGGAAGACGAAGATCTTCCCGCGCACCTTGGCGACACGGTCGCCCCAGGGGAACTCCTCCACGGCCTCGGGATAGGCCAGCGCGGCGTCGCGCAGCCTCGCAAGGATGGGCGTGAACTTCGCGTCGTCCTGGCGCATCGTCATCCGGCGAGCGTAGAGCGCTCGCACGACCTCGTAAAGCCGGAACGGCGCCTCCTCACCGCCCGCTCAAGAGCTGATTTCTCCGGTGCCATGAGGTAGGGTGGCGCCTTGCAGGAGCGCGCTATCCCAATGTTTTCGCTCGAGAACCGTGTTCAGGAGTACGCCTGGGGCTCCCGGGACGCCATCGCGACGCTGCTCGGACAGCGCCCCTCCGACAAACCGCAGGCCGAGCTCTGGATGGGAGCCCACCCGGCAGCCTCCTCGTGCATCGAGCTCGACGGGGGCCGAGAGCGCCTGATCGACGCGATCTCCGAGCACGCAGACGCCTTCCTCGGCGGACCGACGCGCGAACGCTTCGGCGCTCGGCTCCCCTTTCTGCTCAAGGTGCTCGCGGCCGACCAGCCGCTGTCGCTGCAGGCACACCCGGACGAAGCGCAGGCGCGGCGCGGGTTCGACGCGGAGAACGCCGCCGGCGTCCCGGTCGACGCCCCCGAGCGCACCTACCGCGACCCGCACCACAAACCCGAGCTCATCTGCGCGCTCACCCCGTTCGACGCCCTCTGCGGTTTCCGGCCGGCCACCGCGCTGCCGGAGGTCTTCGAGCTCCTCGCCGGAGGCCCAGGGGACGCGCTCGTCCCGCGCGGCGCCGATGTGATCGACGCGGCCGCGGTCGCGCGGCTCGTCCAGGGCCTGCTCGCGCTCGAGCCGGCCGCCCGGCGCGAGCTCGTGTCCTCGGTGGTCGAGGCGTGCCGGGAGCGCGCCCAGGCGGGCGGATGGCTCGCGCGGGCCGCTGGCTGGGCGCTCCGCCTGCACGAGCTCTACCCGGGCGACGTCGGCGTCGTGATCGCGCTCCTGCTCAACGACGTGCACCTCGAGCCGGGCGAGGCGCTGTACCTGCCGCCGCGCCGTCTGCACGCTTATGTGCAAGGGGTCGGGATCGAGATCATGGCGAGCTCCGACAACGTGCTGCGCGGCGGGCTCACGCCGAAGCGCGTCAACGTCGACGAGCTCGTTCGCGTCCTCGATTTCGCGCCGTGGCGTGTCGAGCCCGTCGTGCCGCGCCGGGTGGGCGTGGAATCCTTTTATGACACCCCAGCGCCGGAGTTCCGGCTCTCCCGCATCGACCTCGAGGCCGCGGCCCCCTGGAGGACCGATGACCGCCGAGGCCCCGAGATCGTCCTCTGCACCCGGGGACAGGCCTCGCTGGTCGACGCGCGCGGCGCTGCCCGCGAGCTCCGCCAGGGTGGCTCGATCTTCGTCCCGTTCTCGTCGGGGAGCTACGCCATCGAGGGACACGGCCAGCTCTTCCGGGCTACCGTCGGCCTCTGAGTCGCTCTCTGGTCATCGAATGACGGCGCCACCCGTACGCGGCGCGCTATCCCAGGGCGTCCTCGATCCGGACGCGCACGAGGCGCACGCCGGAGGGGACCTGGAGCAGCGTGTCCCACCACTCCGAGCCCGCGAAGCGATAACGGATCTGCACCCCGAGCGCGGTCCCGTCGCCGAGCGCGCGGCGGGCGAGGGCGAGCTCGCCGCCCGCGCTGCCGGCCCGCTGGAGATCCCCCGCGCGGGAGGTCGCACCGGCCTTGAGCGACACCGAGACGAGCTCCGCGGCCTCGGCGAGGTCGAAGAAGAGCTGATCGAGGGTCGCGTCGTCGAGCACGGCCTCCTGCAAGGGCGGCAGCGGGATCTCGGGACCGACATCCGTCTCCTCCGTGGAGGGGAGCTTCATGGCCTGTCCGCTCCCATGCTCGGCGGCGGCCACGCCGAAAGGGGCCTGGGCGCGCGCTGATCCAGCTCGGCCGAAGGCGCGTGGCACTGGGTGCAGCTCTGCCGGTAAGGGTGGGTCGAGCGCATGCCGAGGGCGCCATGGACGCCATGGCAGCTCGCGCACTCCGAGCGCATCAGCGTCGGGTGCGGGATCGTGGGCGGCGCGCCCTCGTAGGCGCGGGCGCCTCGCCGCGGCGACGGCATGCCAGCAAAGGTGTTGTCGGGCGGAGGCGGCGTCTCCGCGAGCGGCCTCGGGTCGGCGCCGACGACATGGCACTGCGTGCAGCTCTCGTAGCGACGGTGGCTCATCCTGGGCGCGGTGAGGTTCGCGACGCGCAGCCCGCGCTCGTGGCACGAAAGGCAATCCGGGGCGCCGAGCTGCTCGATGCGATGCGGGATCGTGGGCGGCGCGCCGTCATAAGCCCGGCGGGAAGCGCGCCGCTCGAGCGCCGCCTCTCGATCGGCCTCCGACTGCTCGACAGGCGCGTAGAGATCGGCGTCCGCCGCCTCGAGCCGGGCGAATGCGCCCTCGTACATGCCGGCGTTCGGGCCGTGCGCGCGCTCGCGCATGTCGGCGTAGCTGCGCGCCTCGACGCTCGCCGAGGGCGGAGGGGGATCGCCGCGCAGCTCGGCGACCCCCTGCTCCGTGCCGCGGACTCCCGAGAAGTAGCCCGCCGCCGCGACGGCGACGATCGCGGCGAGGCCGACGTGCAGGCCGCGGGCGTCCTTCATCGCGCCTCTCCCCGCTTGCCCTGCGGTTTGCGGCGGATCCTGACCGCGCACTTCTTGTAGTCCGGCTGCTTCGAGAGCGGATCGTACGCCTCGAGCGTCGCGCGGTTCACCATCACCGTCTCATCGAAGAACGGCACGAACACCGTGCCAGGCGGCGGCGCGCCCCGGCCCTCGATCCAGACAGGCAGCTCGAGCGCGCCACGCCGGCTCTCCAGGATCACGACCTCGCCGTCGCCGACGCCTAGCGTCCGCGCGTCCTCGCGGTTCATCTCCAGGTACGACTGCGGCATCGCCCGCTGTAGCTGGGGTATCCTCATGGTGAGCGACCCCGTGTGCCAGTGCTCGAGGACGCGGCCCGTGCACAGCCAGAAGGGATACTCCGCGTCGGGCGACTCGGGCGGCGGCTCGTAGGGGTGAAACCAGATGAGCGCCCGGTCGTCCTTGGTCACCGAGTGGTAAAACTGGATCTCCTCCTTCGTGGCATAAGGGTCGTCGAACCTCGCGAAGCGGAACCGCGTCTCGCGCCACGAGCCGTCGGGCTGCTCGACGACGGGCCAGCGCAGGCCCCGCGCCTTGACGTACTCGCGGTACGGCGCCAGGTCCTTGTGCTTGAACCGGCTGAACTCGCGGTACTCCTCGAAGAGCTGCTCGTCGACGTTGACGTCGTGGTAATGCCTGTAGTCCCAGACCGGCACCTCCTTGCCGTCCTTCCGGATGTCGAACAGGAAACGGCCGTCCTTGTCCTTCATCCCGGCGAAGCCCATGTCGTGGAGCTTGCGCGCCACGGCGATGATCTGCCATGCATCGTCCCGCGCCTCGCCGGGCGGCTCGACCATCTTGAACCACTGCTGCGTACGGCGCTCGGAGTTGCCGAACATCCCGTTCTTCTCGACCCACATGGCCGAGGGCAGGACGAGGTCCGCGGCGCGCACCGTGGCCGTCGGGTAGACGTCGGACACGATCAGGAACTTGCCCGGGATCTTGCGGCTCGCGTCGAAGAGCTCGTTCGTGTTCGGCAACGACTGGCCTGGATTGGTCACCATGACCCAGATGGTGTCGATGTCGCCCCCCTGCTCCTTCGGGGTCGAGAAGCGCTTCCAGAGCTCGACCGTGTGGTAGCCGGGCTTCGGGTTGATCCGCCCCTCGGGCAGGTTCCATAGGTGCTCGGCCTCCTTCCGGTGCTCTGCGTTCGTGACGACGAGACCGCCGGGGAGCCCGTGGGCGAGCGTGCCGACCTCGCGCACCGTGCCGCAGGCCGACGGCTGACCCGTCAGGCTGGTCGGGGCGTCGCCGGGCTTGCCGAAATGGCCGCTGAGCAGGTGCACGCCGTGCACCAGATCGTTGATCGCGGTGCCGCGGGTGTGCTGGTTCATCCCCATGCACCAGAGGCTCGTGATCCGCAGATCGCGGCGCCCGAAGAGATCCGCCAGCATCCGGATGTCCTTCGCGGCGACGCCCGAGATCGCCTCCACGCGCTCCGGCGTGTATTCGGCGAGCGCCATCTTGTACTCCTCGAAGCTCATCGGCTGCCCCTCGAGGGTGGGGTGCTCCGTCCGCTTGCGGAAGTTGCAGAACCTGTCGACGAACGCCCGGTCGAACGTCCCGCGCTCGACGAGCAGGTGCGCGATGCCGTTCGCGATCGCAAGATCGGTGTTCGGCTTGAAATACAGCGTGTGCTGGCAGAAGGCCGAGGTGCGGGTGCGCCGCGTCGTGAGATCGATGAGGAGCACCTGCTCGCCCCTCGATCGCCGGTCGACGACGCGCGAGAAGAGCACGGGGTGCATCTCGGCCGGGTTGTTCCCCCACATGAGGAGCACATCGCACTTGTCGAGATCCTCGTAGCAGCCGGCCGGCTCGTCCACGCCGTAGGTGGAGAGGAAGCCTGTCACCGCAGAGGCCATGCAGAGGCGCGCGTTCGGGTCGATCTGGTTGTTCCCGAGCCCCGCCTTCACGAGCTTGTTGGCCGCGTACCCCTCGGGGATAGTCCACTGGCCGCTGCCGTAGAGCGCGAACCCCGCCGGGTTCTGCATCGCGCGCCGCGCGACGATCGCGATGGCCTCATCCCAGCCGATGGGCTCGAGCTTGCCGTTCCTGCGGAGCAGCGGCTTCGTGAGCCGGTCTCTGCCGTAGAGGGCGAGGCCGACGTGATACCCCTTCACGCAGAGCAGGCCCTTGTTGACGTCCGCGCTCTGGTCGCCCGCGACCGCGACCACGCGGCCCCCTCTCACGCCCACCTGCACGTGGCAGCCGGTGCCGCAGAACCTGCACGGCGCCTTGTTCCAGACCACATCGGAGGCGGTCCCCGCCCCGGGGGCCGCCTGGGCTGCGGCGACGCCGTCCTTGCCCAGCGCGAGCCGACTGGCGGCCACGGTCGCCGCGCCCATCGCGGAGCACCTCAGAAAATCGCGGCGATCCATCATGGCTCCAGATCCGAGAAGTCGACCGAGACCACGTCGACGAAGTCCACCCCGTCGGTGCAGAGCATCCGCTCCACGAGCTCTTCGCCCGCGAGCAGGGTCGCTGTCTCGGCGATCGCGGGCAGCCTCGAACCACAGGGCGGACCGAGCGAGAGCGCCGCCTCTGCGGCGAGCGAGCGACACGCCCGCGCTCGCGCGCTGGGCTCATCGGAGAGCGTGATGACAAGAGCACTGAGGGGCATCGGAACGCCTGGTTGGGGTTGATCGGGTGGATGTGTTCGAGCGGGTCGAGCGCCACATCGCAAGGTCCACGCCACGCGAGATCGTCGCCGGGAGGCCCGTCCATCGCGGCGTGCGCCCTGCGCCTCACCGGAGATCCCTGGCGCGCGCGGACCGCGGGGCAGCGCAAACGGTGCGTCCGGACGCGCGCCCTGCACCGCGCGGAGCCGCGGGCCGCGGCGCCGCCCCGGACGCGCGCGATGGCACGTGGCGTGCGATGTGAATCGCGCCGTGCACTCCTCTCTTCATCTTCCCGGGGCCGCCGCGATGCTGGGACTCCTTTGCGTGGCGCACGCGGCAGGCTGCCAGGGTCGCGACCAGCCGCTCGGGCTGCGCCCCGCGCTCGACGCGACGCCGATCGCCTCCGCGAGCATCCACCACCCTGACAAGCTCTCCGGTGTCGCCACGGACAAGCGGGACTCGCTGGGCCGGCCGATCCGCGCGGCGTGCGTGACGTGCCATTCGCTCCGCAGACCCGGTGCGCTGCCGACCTCGACGGCGGAGCTCGACGAGTTCCACGTCGGGCTGAGGTTCGAGCACGGCGGGCTGAGCTGCGCCTCGTGCCATGTGATCGGCGAGCAGGACACGCTGCGCAAGGCCGATGGCGCGCTCCTCCCGATGCGCGACGCCATGCAGCTCTGCGCCCAGTGCCACGGCCCCCAGCTCCGCGACTACGCGAACGGGGCTCATGGCGGGATGAACGGCAGTTACGCGGGCGGCGCGCGGGTGCGCAACCACTGCGTCGACTGCCACGATCCGCACGTGCCGGCGTTCCAGCCGTCGATGCCCGTCCTGCCCCCGCGCGACCGCTTCGTGGAGGCGCGCGGCGCAGGAGAAGGAGCCCACCGATGACCCAGACATCCAGGCGCGTCGCGCTCAAGGTGCTCGGAGCCACGCTCGGCGCCTCCGCGTTCGCCCACGCGATGGAGCCGCTCCGCGCGTGGAGCAAGGACCTCTCGCTCGATCAGTTCCTGCAGCGCCACTACAAGGAGCTCACGAGGGAAGAGCTCGCCGAGGTCATCGACCGCCTCGAGCGAGAGACGCGCGAGGAGTACGGCCGCGAGGTCACGATCCGCGACGTCCGCCCGCAGGAAGGGGTGCAGTTCGGCTACGCGCTCAGCCTGAGCGTGTGCATCGGCTGTCGCAAGTGCGTGGAGGCGTGCCACGTGGAGAACAACCACGATCGGCGCACGAACAACTCCTACATTCGCGTGCTCGAGATGGATCAGGGCAGCTTCGACATGGAGAAGGGCGACGCGACGTACGAGCACGCCGTGCCCGCGAAGGGCAAGTACTACCTGCCGGTGCAGTGCCAGCAGTGCGACAACGCGCCTTGCGTGAAGGTCTGCCCCGTCCAGGCGACCTGGAAGGAGCCCGACGGCATCGTCGCCGTCGATTACAACTGGTGCATCGGCTGCCGCTACTGCGAGGCCGCCTGCCCCTACCACGCGCGGCGCTTCAACTGGACGAAGCCCGAGGTGCCCGCGGACGAGATCAACCCGGACCAGGGTTACCTGTCGAACCGCATCCGGCCCCAGGGCGTCGTGGAGAAATGCACCTTCTGCCTGCATCGGACGCGCGAGGGCCGGATGCCGGCCTGCCTCGAGGCCTGCCCCACGGGCGCGCGCGTCTTCGGCAACCTCCTGGATCCGAAGAGCGAGATCCGCTGGGTGCTCGAGAACAAGCGGATCTTCATCCTCAAGGAGGAGCTCGGCACGCGGCCGCGCTTCTTCTACTTCTTCGACGTCTGAGCGAGCGGAGCCACGATGGGCAAGGACACGCACGCCATCACCTACCCGCGCTTCCTGCTCCGGGTCATCGGCCAGAGCTTCGAGGGCTCGTGGCGCTTCTATCTCTGGATGACCGTGCTCACGGCGATCGCCCTCGTGGGCGCGAACGCCTGGGCCCACCAGCTCGCCGAGGGCATGCGGGTCACCGGCATGAGCGACCACGTCTCGTGGGGCCTTTACATCGCGAACTTCACCTTCGGCGTGGGGCTCGCGGCGGGCGCCGTGATGATGGTGATCCCGGCGTATCTCTACGACGACCACGAGATGCACGACGTCGTGATCCTCGGCGAGCTGCTCGCGATCGCCGCCATCGTCGTGTGCCTCCTGTTCATCGTGGCCGACATGGGGCGCCCGGACAGGTTCTGGCACATCTTGCCTGGGCTCGGGCGGTTCAACTGGCCGATCTCGATGCTGACCTGGGACGTCATCGTCCTGAACGGCTACCTGTTCATCAACCTGCACATCTCGGGCTACCTCATCTACACGAGGTACCTGGGCAGGAAGCCGGACAGGAAGTGGTATCTGCCGTTCGTGTTCCTGTCCATCGGCTGGGCGGTGTCGATCCACACGGTGACGGCGTTCCTCTACGCGGGCCTCGGCGGCCGCCCCTTCTGGAACTCGGCGCTGCTCGCCCCCCGCTTCATCGCCTCTGCCTTCATCACCGGCCCGGCCTTCGTGATCCTGCTGCTCCAGCTCGTCGCCCGGCTGACCCGGTTTCGCGTGGGCGACGGGCCGATCCGCACGCTCACCTCCGTGCTCCGCGTGACCGTCCTGCTCAACCTGTTCATGCTGGGCTCGGAGCTCTTCACGTCGCTCTACACCGGCGGCACGCACAGCACCGCGGTGACCTACCTGTTCTTCGGCCTGCACGGCAAGAGCGCGCTCGTGCCGTGGATCTGGTCGGCGGTCGCGCTGAACGTAACCTCCGCGGCGCTCCTGCACCTGCCGGCGAGCCGCGGGAGCCGCGCCTACCTCAACGCGGCCTGCGTCGCCGCCTTCGCCGGCGTCTGGATCGAGAAGGGCATGGGCCTCATCATCCCGGGCTTCGTGCCGAGCACCCTGCACGAGCTCGTCGAGTACGTGCCCTCGATGGCCGAGTGGAAGATCACGGCGGGCGTCTGGGCCGTCGGGTTCATGGTGCTCACGATCGCCATCAAGGTCGCGCTGACGGTGCTCACCGGCGAGATGTCGGTCGAGCCGCGCTCCGGTGCCACCCGCACGGACGAGCACGCGCCGCCGCTCGCGCAATAGCGCTGCTGTGTGGCATGGCGCGCCGCCGGACACACCTTTGGCGTCGCTCGAGCGCGCGTGTCGGCCTGCGTGGTCGTTGGCCCGGAAAGTGGCACTTCCTCGGACAATATAAAAGCTGAGCCGTCCACGGATCGCCCGGGCACTGCAGGGGGCATGTGCTGGCCAGCTCGTTGACCCAGGGCGAGAGTGGCAATCACCTCACGTCATCCAGATTGCCCGGGCGAGAGAGCGCTGAGCCGCGCTGGCGACCGCGTCGCATTTCAACTTACAAGAGGGAGGACACTTCAATGAAAGTTGCCGAGTACGCTCGTCTGGCCGCGCAGGCCGCCGCCGTCGCTCTTCCGCTCGTCGCGCTGGGCTGCGGGCCTGACCCGGAGAAGGCCGGCGATGAATGTGCTCCGGATGACGGCTGCCCGAGCGGCCTCGTGTGCGCCGAGGGCGGCGAGGACCACATCTGTTATGCGCCGCCGGGCGCCGGCTGCGATGCGGGCGGCACAGACTATTGCCTGGGCGATGCCGTCTGTGGCGACGACGGCACATGCCGAGTTCCGCTCGGAGGCCCCTGCGCCGGGGACGCGAAGGACTTCTGCGCAGAAGGCACGACGTGCGGCGCTGACGGAACCTGCCAGACGCCGCCTGGCGGCGCGTGCGATCCAGCGGGCCCCGATCTCTGCCTCGACGACGCGGTCTGCGGCAAGACGCGAGACGGAGGGGGAATCTGTGGCATCGCCGAAGGCGGCGCGTGCGATCCGGAGGCCCCGCTGTGCGCGGGCGGGCTCACCTGCGCCGAGCTCGTCGCAGGCGACCATGCGTGTTATCCGCCCGTGCTGGCGAGAGGGACCGTCTTCGACTCCGAGAGCACCGCGGGCATCGAGGGCGCGCTCGTGCTCGCGCTCGATGATCAGGCGACCGCGATCACGGACGTGACGATCACCGACGCCGCAGGGAATTACGTGCTCGAGGTGCCGGTGCCCCGCACGGAGAACGGCGCGCCGATCGGGGACGTGATCTTCACGCTGCGGGCGAGCGCGCAGGACCACCAGCCCTTCCCCGGTGGGCTCCGCACCGCCCTGCCGATCGCCTCCAGCGAGGCGACGTCGGGCGACGACGGGTGGAGCATCGAGACCGCGCTCACGGATATCGCGCTGATCCCGCTGCCCGAGGACCAGCGGGGGCTGCCGAGCATCTCGGGCTCGGTGCTCGCGGACGAGCAGTCCGGCGGCGTGCTCGTCGTGGCCGAGGACGAGGGCGGCAAGGGGTTCAGCGCGGTGACCGATCGCGGCGGCGCCTACACCATCTTCAACGTGCCGGCCGGCGGCTACTCGGTGAGCGGCTACGCGGCGGGGCTCGCGCTCGATCCGAAGGCCGCGGAGGTCGGTGACACGGCGGTCACGGGCGTGGATCTGGCGCGCTCGGACGCCGCCCTCGGCACCCTGACTGGCACGCTCAACATCGTCGACGCTCCTGGCGGCTCGACCACAAGCGTCGTGGTCGTCGTCGCGTCCACGTTCAACGACACCTTCGTCCGCGGGGAGGTGCCGCGAGGGCTGCGCACGCCGCTCAGCGGGCCGCCCGACGTGAGCGGTGAGTTCAGCATCTCCGGCGTACCCGCTGGCAAATACGTGGTGCTGGCCGCGTTCGAGAACGACAGCCTCGTCCGCGATCCCGATCCGAACATCGCCGGCACGCAGCTCGTCACCGTGGAGATGCCGAGCCCCGGCGAGGACGTCTCGCTGCCGACCTCGTTCAAGATCACCGAGTCGCTGCCGTTGATCGGCCCGGGCGCGACGGATCCCGAGCCGGTGACGGCCGCGCCCACGCTCCGGTGGGGAGACGACTCCAGCGAGGATTTCTATACCGTGGTCGTCTACAACGCCTATGGCGACCTCGTGTGGTGCCTCGGGGACGACCCGACGTGCGCTGGGCCGAGCATCCCGGGATCGAGCGGCGTCGACGAGGTCTCGGTCGAGTACGGCGGTCCCCTCGATCCGGGCATGTACTATCAGTTCCGCGTGACCTCCTGGCGCTCCCCGGGCGGCGAGCCGGGCGCCATCTCCGCGACCGAGGATCTGCGCGGCGTGTTCTACGTCACAGGCCAGTAACGACCCCCCAGGCGTTCTGGGTGGACAGCGCTGCCCGGCTCACTCCGCGACGATCGCGACGGAGGCCGGGAGCGCCCCGACCACGGCCGTGACCACGCCGTCCTCGTACGAGAAGGGCACCACGCGATCTTCCTCGAAGTCGATCGACGCGACAGTGACCTGCGTCGGGCTCGCGTCCATGGGGAAGCTCGCCGTCACTCCCGCCTGCTCCACCACACCTGCGCTGTACTCGTGGTTGATCACGTGGAGCACCGTGCGGCCGTCCGCGAGGCGCACGAGGTTGTGGCTCATCTTCTTCTCGCCCGCGCACGCCTCGGGCTGCTCGGCGGACGCGCACTCCTCGAAGGAGAGGGTCACGGGCCCTGGGACGTCCGTCGCTCCGTGGACCAGGTCCTCGTGGGACTTGTAGAAGTCGCGGAAGCGCGCGAAGAACTCCATCATCTCGAGCGCGGTCGCCGTGCTCTCGTCCGTTGTCGTGTGCAGCGGCAGGGCGAAGTACAGGCCGTTCGCGTAGGCCTCCGCGGCGAAGACGCGGAAATAGTCCTTCCGCTCCTCCAGCGGGAGCCCGTAGTAGCGGTTCATCATGTCGTTCGGCCAGTCCAGGAACAGCATCAGCGGGACTTCCTTGCCGCCGACGAGCTCTTGAACGCGCTTCGAGCGCGCCTTGAGCCCCCGCAGGGCTGTCTGGAACGACACGGTCCCGTCGAGGTGTCCCTCCACGACAGGCACCCAGTTCATGCCGCGCGGGCCGTCGCCGTCGATGTTCCAGTCGTACAGGCCCACGCTCTGCATGTCGACGAACGGCACGATGCCGTTCGACGAGATGAAGATCTCGCGGCCGTGCTGCTCGCGCGCGTAGCGGCGGAGCTCGAGCACCACCTCCTGCCAGTAGACGAGCGCCGGATAGACCTCGACGAAGGTCCCGAGCTGCGGGTCTGGACGGTTTCCCACGGTCCGGCCCCACTCCTCGACGAGCAGCTCGTTCCCGCTGTCGAAGGGCTTCGCCGTGGCGTTCACGCGCTGGAGGTAACCGCGGAAATCGAAGCCTCTCCCGGCGGTCTCGGGCGCCCCTCCGCAATCGAGCCCGTCCTCGGGGAGGAGATCGAACCCCTGCTGCCAGCCGTCCGGACGGCCGCCGTGCTTGCGACAGAGATAGTTGCCGAAGTCCGCGACATGGTGGTCGTCGAACCCCTCGTTGCCGTCGTACTCCGCGCCCCCGTAGCCTCCGTTGATCTCGTCGAAGTTCAGCCCGTCGACGCCGAGGTCGATCTGGAGCTTGCCCATCTCGACGAGCCGCGCGCGGTAGCTCGGGGACGCCATGCTCGACCGGTGGGCGCCTGGCACGATCTGGTCGTGGGCGACGAGCTCGCCCGCGGCGTTGCGCGTGGTCTGCTCCAGAAACTGCTCCTCGCTGTCGACCTCGTCCTCGAAGACGATGGATGCGGTGCTGCCCGCGACGAAGCGGATGCCGCGCTCTCGGCAGCTCGCCAGGTACTCGGCGTCATAGTCGTCGGCCTGGATTCCGGTGTCGCGCCAGCGCTGCCACGCTCTCGGCACCATGTCCGGGGCGAGCTCCAGCACCTGGGGATCCGCCTCGTTCACCTCCACCTGGCTGAACGCGAACACCGTCAGCTCGGACGTGTCGAACGTGCCGAACACCTCGGGGTGGATATCGGGCATGACCGGCGTGATGTCGCCTCCACCCCCCTCTCCCCCCGCGCCGGTCGCCGTGGTTGCGCCCTCGCCGCCCGCGCTCCCGCTGGACGCGGCCGTGCCGCCGGTCCCCCCGGCCCCCCCGGGGTCCGGATCCGAGCTGCACGCGCTCCCGGCCATCACCATGCAGGCCAGCAGCCCGGAGCAGCCTGATCTCCCGATGCGGGCCGCGCGGCCCTGGTACGCATGCGCCGAAGCCCCTCGACGCCCAGCGCCGCCCGCGATCCCGTCTTTTCGATGAGTTGCCATGGGCACAGAAGGAGTTCGCGCCCTTCGCCGTGTCAAGGTTGCCCTGCCCCACGGCACGAAGCTGTCACCGTGGGAGCTTCTCAGACAGCGACGTCAGATTCCAGCACCACCGCTCGCGCTTCATGGTTGAATTCCGCGTGCACAGAACGTCGCTCCGCCGACTGGCGGCCTTCATCGCCACCCACGTCCTCGGCGCCGCGCTCTCCTCTTCGCACGGTCCTGCATTCACGATTTGCTCTTGACGGAGACGATCATGCCCATTCGACCTTCATTGTCGCACATGATTCTTCTTGGCTTGCTCGCTGCCGCCTGCAGCTCGAGCGAGCCGGCTCTGGAGGGCTCCGGCGGCGCGGGCGGCGCCGGTGGCTCGGGCGGCGCCGGTGGCTCGGGCGGCGCCGGTGGCTCGGGCGGCGCCGGTGGGTCCGGCGGCGAGGCGACTGCGCCGCTCGTCGAGACGGAGGCGGGTCCGGTGGAGGGCGCGCTCGTCGGCGCGACGCGCACCTTCCTGGGCATCCCGTACGCCGCGCCGCCGGTCGGGGAGCTGCGCTGGAGATCGCCCGCGCCGCACGAGCCGTGGACCGAGCCGCGGCCTGCCGTCGAGGTGGGCATCCCCTGCTCGCAGCTGAACCTGCTCACCCCGGGCTTCAATGAGAGCTCGGGAGAGGACTGCCTCACCCTGAACGTCTGGACGCCCGAGCGCCCGGCGTCCTCGTCCATACCCGTCCTCGTCTGGATTCATGGCGGCGGCTTCGAGCTCGGCAGCGGCGGGGAGGCCGATTACGACGGCCGGGCGCTCTCCGAGGCGACCGGATCGGTGGTGGTCACCTTCAACTACCGCCTTGGCCCGCTCGGGTTCCTCGCCCTCCCGGAGCTCAAGTCGGAGGATCCCGATCACCCCTCGACGGGCGCGTACGGCCTGGAGGACCAGCGCGCCGCGCTCGAATGGGTCAAGGCCAACATCGCCGCGTTCGGCGGGGATCCTGGCAGGGTCACCCTGCTCGGCGAGTCCGCGGGCGGCATCAGCGTCTGCATGCACCTGGTGTCGCCCAGGAGCAAAGGCCTGTTCCATACCGCCATCATCGAGAGCGGACCGTGCGACTCCGCCGCGGACGAGGCGACGGCCAGCGCGCAGGGCCAAGAGTTCGTCGAGGCGCTGGGCTGCACCGACGCGCCTTCCGTCCTCGAGTGCCTCCGCGGCAAGTCGGCCCAGGAGATCATGAGCGCGCTGCCGCGGGGCGCGGCCTTCCTCGAGGGCGCCGGCCCGACGTGGTTCCCGGTCGTCGACGGATGGAACCTCCCCGACACGCCGGGCAAGCTCCTCGAGGCCGGGAGCTTCGAGAAGGTGCCGACGATCCTCGGCAGCAACGCGGATGAGGGCACGCTCTTCGTCACGCTCTGGGGGGAGTCCGCGGCGGTCGCCGACGACGCCGCGTTCGAGGCGTTCGCCGAGACGCTCGCCCCGGGCCACGGCGAGGAGGTGGTGGCGCTCTATCCGAGCGAGACCTACGGCTCGGCGCAGGCGGCGGCGATCGCGGCGCTGGGTGATTCGATGTTCGTGTGCCCGACGCGGCGGGCGGCGCGCGCGATCGCGGGCGGCGGCGCAGCGACGTATCTCTATCATTTCACCTATGCGCCCGAGAGCTCGCTGCTCGGCGATCTCGGCTCCTTCCATTCTGCCGAGATCAAGTTCGTGTTCGGCAACCCGACGCTGGTGTTGCCGGAGCCGCTGACCGAGGGTGAGCTCGAGATGTCGCAGCAAATCATGGGGTACTGGTCGCGCCACGCGGCGAGCGGGGACCCCAACGGCGAGGGCGCCGTCGCGTGGCCGAGGTATGAGGCGGAGGGGGACGAGAGCCTCACCCTCGATCGCGACATCGCTCCGCAGGCCGGTCTGAAGGGAGAGCTCTGCGACGCGTGGGACACCTTCGCCACGGCGGCTCCCTGACGGTGCTCGCACGGAGGGCCGCGGCGCGTCACGCCATGGCCGAGGCCCGGCGAGCGGCCTGCGCGGCTTGAGTGTTGAGTCCGGGCCCGCCGCGAGCGCGATCCCCGAGCGCCGCCGCCGCGCGCTAAATAGCGATAGATATTATGCTATCCTGCCCACGGTGCTCTCCTCCTACGACCTCGCCGCCATCATGGCCCGCCTCGACGCGCGCGAGGCCGCGCTCGACCTGCTCACGCAGGAGCGCCAGGCCGCGGTCGCCGCTATTTTGCGGGCGCCGGCGGGGCCTCTGGGCACGGCGCTCGATCCTCTTGCGGAGGGCCGGGAGCCCGGGGAAGCCGAGCTCCTCCTGATCCGCCGGGCCGATCACCCGGCCGATCCCTGGTCGGGGCACATGGCGCTCCCGGGCGGGCGGCGCGAGCCGGCGGACGAGAGCCTGCTCGCCACCGCGATCCGCGAGACGCGGGAGGAGGTGGGGATCGACCTCGCGGCGCACGGGACCCTGCTCGCGCGCCTCCCCGAGGTCCCGGCGGTCGCGCGCGGGCGGCGCGCCGGGATGATCGTCGCCCCGTTCGTCTTCGCGCTGCGCTCCACGCCGGAGCTCACCCTGAGCGACGAGGTGGCCGAGGCGCTCTGGACGCCGCTCGGGCCGCTCGCGCGCGGCGAGCGCACCTCGCGTTATGCGTACACGCACGAGGGAAACGTCCTCCAGCTCCCGTGCCTGCTCGTGGACGAGCGGGTCGTCTGGGGGCTGACGTACCTCATGCTGAAGCAGCTCTTCGAGGTGCTTCACCGGCAGCTCCCGTAGCCGCCGGATCAGCCAGTCTGCCGCGGCGTCGCTGGCCGCGTTCCCCTCAGATTCCCCTCAGAAACCGCCCTCGATCGCGAGCCCCGGCATCGTGATAGGCCCGATCTTCCGCGGCGTGCACCCGCTGTCATCGCAGCTCACGTCGAACACCTCCTTCGCAAGCGTCGCGTTCTGCACGTCGAGCACGAGGCCGAGGTACCTCCGCGCGCCCAGCGCCCAGCGCTTCGACAGCCGCATGTCGAGCCGGTAGAACGGCGCGATGCGGTCCGGGTGCTCGCGCGGGAGGCGGCCCGGGGCGGCCTCGTCGGCGGGAAAGCCGGTGTAGAAGACGTGGCGGATCCCGGCGCGCCAGCCCGCGCCGAGGTCGTAGAGCAGCGCGAGGTGCGCCACGTGCGTCCGGTCGTAGGCGGAGGGGATCATCGACCTGCCCCGCGTGCGCGTGGAGCGCGACAGCGTGTACGACGCCAGGAAGAACATGTCGCGGCGGAGCGCCCCGCGCGCCCCGAGCTCGAGACCGTACGTGTCGCCGAGGCTCCGCGTGAGGAAGCGCTCCGTGCTGAGGGTCGTGCCGCGGCCCGTCCCGATCGGATCGCTCAGGCCGAAGGTCGCCTGTCGAAACACCGTGGCGCTGAAGTTGACCGGGCCCGCGTCGACCTCGACGCCGAAGCTCGACTGCAGGCTGCGCTGCAGCCCCCCCGGGATGCCGCCGATCTGCAGCGCCGGCAGCGGGGCGAGGCCGGGCAGCTGCGAGGCGAGGCCGAACGCCGGGATGAGCCGCACGTGGTCGCCGACGCCGAAGCGGCCGACGATCCTCGGGTCGACGGCGAGCGCGCTCTTGCCGAGCGAGGTGTAGTGGTCCACGCGCACGCCGGGCGTGAGCGTCGACCGCTCGTCGAGCACGAGCAGCGCGTCGGCCCACGCGCCCAGCGCGAGGTCGAGCCGGCTGCGGAAGAGCTCGGGGAAGCTCTCGTCGAGCTGGGCCGTCCCCTCGGCGGGCGTGTCCTCCTCGGTGGACGCGCCGCCTCCGGGCTCGCCGTCCGAAGCGCTGGGGCGCGGCGTCACCACGTAGCGGTCGACCGCGGCGTCGACGCCCACCCGCACGAGCGCGCGCCCCGCGAGGATGGGCCGGGCGAGGCTCACCCTCGCGTTGAGCTTCCAGGCCTCGGCGCTCTCCACGCCGACCCCGCGCGACCGGTCGAGCCCGAGGGTGAGCGCCGACCTGACGCGCGCGCCCGAGGCGGCGTCGTCGCGGTCGTAGCGCATGTCCAGGCGGTGGAAGTCGCTGTCGAGGAGGACGTCAGTCGCCTCGGCGCCGTCCTCCTCGCCGATGCTGGCGAGGTAGTCGTACGCGCCGAAGGCGAAGACGGTGAAGCGCTCCTCCGGCCCGAGCCGGTGCGTCATCCGGCCCTGGTAGTCGGCGTAGCCCACGTCGACGCTCGGGACGAGCGCCGAGGTGAGCGCCGCGCCGGCGGCGTAGCGCCCTCCCACGAGGACGTGGGTGTCGCTGTCCATCGGCCCCTCCACGACGCCGCCGAGGTCGACGAACCGGAGGCTCCCCTCCCCGCGCCAGACGTCGGACGGCGGCGCGCTCTCGGCCTCGATCGCCGCGCCCGCGAGCCGCCCGATGTCCGAGGGATAGGGGCCGAGGTGCATCTCGACGCGCTGGACCATCGCGGCCGGGATGACGCTGGGGCCGGCGCCCACGTGAAAGAGGAGCGGGACCTGGATGCCGTTGAAGAAGTAGCCGATGTTCCCCGGCGGCGCGCCGCGGATGTAGTAGTACGGCATGCCGCTCGCGATGGAGGTCACGCCGGGCTGGATCTCGATGGCGCGGTAGGGGTCGCCGAGCGCGCCGGGCAGCTCGCGGACGTCGCGCCGCGTGAGCGAGACGGAGCCTGGCGGAGCCCGGTTGCCCTCGACGGTGACCTCGATCCCGGCGGGCGCGACGGCCTGTCCGTCGGTGACCACGGGAGCCGGCGGCTCGGCCGGGGCCACGCCGGGCGCCTGCGCCGCCTCGGTTCCTGCCGACTCACCGGCCGGGCGGCCTGCAGCCTGAGGGCGCGCCTCGCCCGCATGCAAGGTGGCGGCGGCCGCGAGCGCGAGGGAGAAGAGTGCGCCTGGGGATCTCACGCGGATGTCGTCAATGCGCCGCCGGGCAGCCGGGAGAACCTCCCCCGTGGCGCCCCGGAGTTAGCAAATCCATCGGCTCGGCGGAAGCCAGGGAGTCCAATCCACGCTCGGCCACCCACGCGCCCTGGACGCGCATCCCCGCGCTCGCAGGGCGCCCGTCAGCCACATCGATGGGCGGCGCGTCCCCTCGCGTCCCCTCGCCCGATCCGGCGAGACAAAAAACAGAGCGCCCATTCGACGGCGGGGGGGGGAAGCCGTCACGGGCGCTCTGACGTCCGTACTTAGCAGGACACGGGCCAAGGCTATCCCCTTCTCTGTTCCTGGGGTTACCCTTAAGGACACCCCCGACACCTTTCAATTCTGAGATCTCAGACTTCAAACCTGGCATGGGATCCGCGCCTTGGACGTCCCGCCGGGCCTCCCTACCGCGCCGAGCTCCTTGAGATGCAAGCCAGGCCGAGGACGTTGGCAAAACGATTATTTTGACAAATAACTGTCAATATGA
Organism: Sorangium sp. So ce1504; assembly: GCF_051521635.1. Lineage (NCBI taxonomy): Bacteria > Pseudomonadati > Myxococcota > Polyangiales > Polyangiaceae > Sorangium > Sorangium sp. So ce1504. The sequence goes on from NZ_CP150365.1 coordinate 6,863,574, forward strand.
CAAGTTGCTTCCAATGACGAGGCTCACCGCGGAGGCGACCGCGCTCAGCGAGCTGGTGATCGAGGTGTTCCGCTTGAATGGTCTGGCGCTCGAGGCCGGGGACGCCCTGGCCAGGCCGGCGGGGCTCACGAGCGCGCGCTGGCAGGTGCTCGGCGTCGTGGACCACGGCCCGGCGCCGGTCTCGAACGTCGCTCGGACGATGGGGCTGACCCGCCAGGGCGTGCAGCAGATAGCCGACGCCCTCGAGCGCGAGGGGTTCGTCGAGTATGTGGAGAACCCTCACCACCGCACGGCCAAGCTCATCGCGATGACGGCGGCAGGGCGCGAGGCCCTGCAGCAGGTAGAGGCGCGCCACGCCGCGTGGGCAGATCGGATCGGCAAGCGGCTCGATCTGTCGAGCCTGCACGCGACCCTCGATGCGCTGCGACAGGCCCGACGTGTGCTCGAAGAGGACGCGGCGTCGCCTGCGCGACCCGCTCGAAAGGCGTGATCCCATGAGCGAAGCGATGACGATTCCCGTGCTCCCGTGCGTGTCGCTGCCCGAGACCCTGGCGTTCTACGGCGCCCTGGGCTTCGAGGTCACCCACCAGCAGACAGCGCCGAACGTGTATGCTGCGACGCGCCGCGGGGAGGTCCACCTGCACTTCGTGGGCCTCAAGGGGCTGGATCCCAGGCAAGCGTACAGCACGTGCCTGGTGATCGTCCCCGAGGTCGAGCGGCTCCACGAGACGTTCGCGGAGGGGCTGCGGCGGGCGTACGGCAAGCTGCCGATCTCCGGCCTGCCCAGGATCTCGCGCATGAAGAAGGGGCAGAGCCGCTTCACGGTGGTCGACGTCGCGGGCAACTCGGTGATCTTCATCCGGCGGGACGCGCCGGACGACTACGACGAGGGGGCCGCCGGGTCGCGCTCGGACTCGAGGCTGGGCAAGGCCCTGCGCGCGGCGGCGCGGCTGCGCGACTTCAGGAACGACGACGCCGCGGCCGCCAAGGTCCTCGACGTGGCGCTCGCCCGGAAAGGGCCGGACGACCCGCTCGAGCGCGCCCGCGCCCTCGCCGCCCGGCTGGAGCTCGCTGTCGCCCTGGGCGAACAGGCGCGCGCCCGCGCCCTGCGCGACGAGATCGGCGAGGCGCCGCTCTCCGACGAGGAGCGCGCGCTGCTCCGGCCCCAGCTCGACGCAGTGGACGCGTTCGAGCGGTCGCAGCGATAGGCGCGCCCGCGCCGCCAGGCCTCAGGTCGCTCGCCGCCTCCGTGTCGCGCCCGGCGGACGCGCGACACGCTCGTCCTTGGCCAGGAGATCGAGCGCGCGATCGAGCGCGAGCCCGAGCGAGCGCGCGCCCTCGACCGAGAGGTCGGAGAAGAGCATCTGCGCGCCGACGAAGGCCGCGTACTCCAGCCGCGCGAGCAGCAAGGCGGCGCCGCGCGCGCGCCCCTCGGAGGCGTACAGGGACGCGAGGTACTCGACGCGGCGTGCGTCGACCCGCCGGAGCACGGCCGCGGCGCGCTCGTCTCGGAGCGCCCACGCCCGCACGGCGAGCTCGAGGCGGCCGTCGAGCGAGCGCACGACCGCGGAGAGCCGCTGCCGCTTCTGCTCGGGGCTCCCGCCCGCCTCGGCGTGGTGGATCGGCGCCGACGTCTGCCGCTCCTCCCAGCGAGCGAGGAGCGCCGCGAGGAACGCCGCGATGTCCTCGAAGTGATGATAGAACGAGCCCTTCGTTCGCCCGAGCCTCGCGCAGAGCCCGTCGATCGTCAGCGCGCCCTCGCCGCCGTCGCGGAGCGCGTCGAGCCCCTGGTCGAGCCAGTCGTTCCTCGAGGTGCGCGCCATGCGGGTCAGTCGAGCGTGGCGCCCGCAACAGCGGCGGCGAGGGTGAGCGAGAGCGGCGAGTACACGAGGCGGTTCAGCCGGTGATACGGCAGCGCGCGCGTGTCGGGCCGAAGGCGAGCCTCGAGGTAACCGCCGACGCCCCGCGCCCCGAGCACCAGCGCGACGGCCCACGCGCCGAGCCGGAGCAGCGTCGGCGAACCGCCGCCGCCGTACCGCTGGGCCACCACCAGCGCGGCAGACGACGCGAGGAGACACGCCACGACGAGACATGCGCCGAGGGAAGGAAAGGGACTCCCCTTGGGCAAGCCGACCACCATCTCCACCTTCTCGTGCCGGGCATCCCCGGGCCACGCGCCTCCCAGGCCCCAGTAGACGTGAATCGCCGCGAGCACCCCGAGGGCGCCGCTCGATGCCAGGGCAAGCACGTCCCGCCGTGGGACCCCCGCGCCCGGCGCCCCGGCCGCGCACAGGATCGCGAGCAGGCCAAGCAGCTTCCATGGCGACACGCCGCGCGGCGCTCCGAGCCGGGACACGCCGGCGACCAGCACGATGAGCGGGACGACGACCGCCGCGCTCGAGAGAAGTGGATCCATCGTGGCCTCACCTTCAAACAATACCATACGGTATGGTATGGATCTGGACAAGCGTCAGCTCCTCACTGAACGCACGGCGCAGGGAACGTCGCTGTGTCGCTCCGCCACGGACGCTCCGGAGCCGCGCGAGGCCCTCGGCTGCTCAGGTTGCTCTCGCCCGCCGCCGCGCGCGCTGCCCGCACCTCCCTGCGCGCGCCGCCCGCCACGACCGGCGCGGCCCGATTCCCGCCGGCAGCGCGGCAGCGCCACCTGCCTTCCACCCTCCGCGGTGAGATTCTCACGAAAAGCGCACGACCAACAAATGCTGAGATCTTCTCGGGGCCTATCGAAATACACTCGATATACACTCGAGTCATCGCGCCTTCACGGCAGATTCGGCTTCCTTGTCCTCGCCTGCCCAAGTATGAAATAGAAGTGCGAGCTCTCCTTGGCTCCGAAGTGACAAGGGCGCCGCGCGCCCCCGGTCGGGTCGCCTCGCCGGCGTGAAGGAGCGGGAAGAGAGAGGCTTGGGGCAGCGCCGAGCGATCGTCGCGGCGCCCCTGCCGAAGAGCCGAAACGCGACACGCGAGAGAAGGACCATCACGATGAGGAGAAGGAAGGACCCATTCGGCATCGCGCTCGCGCTCGCCGGCGCCGGCAGCTTCGCGGGCTGCTGGGAAGGCGGCGCTGTCCAGATCTATTCGTGCGACGAGCCGTGCTTCAGCCTGGATGCTCACGAGTGCAATGATCCGTGCCCCGTGTGCGACGGCGCGTGCGTGCCGCCGCCGTCCCTCGGGTTCGACGCTCCCATCCTGCTCTGGAGGGGCGACGCGACCGGCGGGACGTCCCCACCGGAGTGCCCGGTGGAGGCGCCGGATCTCCTGTTCGACGGTTACAGCGGATTCGGCGGCGAGCACAGGTGTCCGACGTGCGTTTGCACGAAGCCCTCCTGCGAGCTGCCTTCAGGCCTTCTGGGGAGCGCCTCGGCCACGTGCGACGGGACGGCGTCCACGTCGTTCGCCGCCCCCGAGGGGTGGAGCGGCGCGTGTACGGCGCCGGCCGCGGCGACCTCGGGCGAGCTCGGCTCGCTCCTCATCCCGGCGCCGACCGTGAGCGTCTGCGCCCCGACGCACGATCCCGGAGGAGCGCCGCCCGAGCTGGCCGCCCCCGCGAGCACCCGGGTGCGCGCGTGCACCGGCGCGGCCGACGAGAACAAGTGCAGAAATCCCTCGATGATGTGTGTCGCGGCCCCCAGGCAGCGGTCCGGGGGCTTCACGATGTGCATCCGCTATCTCCTCCAGCACACGCCGGAGTGCCCTGAGCCGTATCCCGATCTGCTGGCGATCGCCGAGGGCTTCGACGACACGCGCAGCTGCACGCCTTGCGTGTGCGAGGAGCTCGAGGACGCCACGTGCACCGCGCTCGTCTCGGTCTACGAGGACGGCAGCTGTCGCGAGCTCCTCGGCGCAGAGACGGTGACGATGGCCGGGCCGAAGTGCGTCGCGGGGCCGGATCTGCGGCTCGAGAGCATGGAGGCGCGATGGATCAGGGACGACCCAGGCAGGTGCGCCCCGACCGGAGGAGTCGCCATGGGCCAGGTGACACCGGAGAGCCTGGCCTACTATTGCTGCCAGTCAGACGAGGTCATCCCTATCTACTGATGACCCCGCCCGCCAAGGGCTGTTCGACCTGGACGCCCCATTGAGCGAGGGTGCGACTTCGTGTACCCGTGAGCGCGCTTCGCGGCTATAAGAGCGAATCACGCGAAAGGGAGAGCGGATATGCGAATCGCACGATGGTGCTTCTGGATCGCGCTCGCCGCGGCCGGTTGCAGCGCGTCCAACCGCGGCACGTCCGCGACGGAGACCGACCCGTCCTCGGGCGCCGGAGAGAGCGGCGAAGAGAGCGGTGAAGGGAGCGGCGCGGGCGGCCAGGACGACCCGTTTGGCTCCGGCACCGATATCGGCGGGAACAGCGGAGGCGTCGGGAATGAGGGCAACGGGAGTGGGGCCCCTGACAACGGGTGCATCGAGCGAGCATCCCTCGTGTATGTGCTCTCACAGGACAACGAGCTCTACAGCTTCAGGCCCGATCGTAAGGAGTTCACGAAGATTGGTGTCCTGGGGTGCCGGACCGGCATGGATCCGAACTCGATGGCGATCGATCGCAACGCGGTGGCGTGGGTCAACTACGTGGAGCCCGACGACAGCGAGGGGACGTTGTTCAAGGTCAGCACCGAGGACGCGAGCTGCGAGCCCTCCGGGGCCACGCTCTCCGACGGGTGGTCCCGGCTCGGCATGGGCTTCTCGAGCGACCTCTCGCGCCCGGACACCGAGGAGCTGTTCGTGGCGGGCGCCACGGGCACGCCGGGCATCGGGCTGGGGAGGATCGACGGCGCGTCCGTGACGCCGGTCGGCGAGTTCAGCGGCTCGATGCGCGACATCTCGGCGGAGCTCACCGGCACCGGGGATGGACGCCTCTTCGGCTTCTTCACGACCACCCCGGTTCAGCTCGCCGAGATCGACAAGGAGACCGGCGAGATCATCGAGACCACGGACCTGCCGGGCATCGAGACCCCCAGCGCCTGGGCGTTCTCGTTCTGGGGTGGCGACTTCTATTTCTACACCGCCCCGAGCGAGCTCGGGTCCCCGTCGCGCACCACCAACGTGAGCCGCTATCGACCGTCGGACGGCTCGATCGACACGGACTACATGACGGACATCGGCTTCCGCATCGTCGGCGCAGGCGTCTCGACCTGCGCCCCCCTCGTTCTCCCCCGCTAGAGCGAGCGACGGTCGCCCGCTTCGGATACGGGCCCACCTCGGCGTTTTCGGTGCTCAGCGCACCGGAGTGCGCTTGCGCGCCGAAAACGCCGATCTGGGCCCGTCTCCTGTGCGGGAGACCGCCGCTCGGCTTGGCATGTAGCTGAGGGGGGCGGAGTGGGAGGAGCCCTCGGGACGGATTCGCCTGGGGCGTCGCCGATGGCATCAGGAACGGATCCGTGAAGCGCGCTCCCGGCGGTACAGGCGTCTACCGGTCCGGCATCACCGGCATCACGTTGCGCATGGCCGATCGGGCACACCCGATCGGGCGGCGAGGTGTTGCGATGCGGATGAACCTTCTCCCCGGGCGCGCTCACTGGCTACTCGCGCTGTCGCTCACCGCAGCGTGCGGGACGGCGCCGGGCGCCGAATCCCCTGCGCGCGAGGACATCTTCCGCGCCGCGGGGCCGAACGAGTTCATCCTGCTGACCGCCCGGGGCGAGCTCGTCAGCGCCGACTTCGAACCGGGGCGCGTCGTCGGCCCGGACGTGAACCTCGGCGTGTACGCCGCCGACAGAGGGCGCGACGGGCAGACAGTCCGGGGCGTGGCGTTCAACCGGACCGTGAACGTCACCGCGACGGGCCAGCGCGCGGCCGGCATCGTCGGCGCCATGCCGCTGGAGCTCTCGGTGACCCGGGCGGAGGCAGGGCTCCGCGCGCAGGGCCTCCTGGCTGGCGCCCTCTCCGACTACCGGCTGGACGAGCGGCAGCTCACGGGCACGATCGGGCGCTGCAGCTACAAGCTCACGCGGACGGGGCGCACCTACGAGGGATCGCGGCGCTGCGAAGGCCAGCCTCATCACGCGACCGTGCTCCTGCCCCGCGGGCTGTCCTCGTGGAGCGACGCCGCGCTCGCAGCCGCCCTCGGGCTGCTCCTTGGCGCCTGAGCGCGCCGCGGCCCGCCCCGTCGCGTGGGCGGTGGTGAATGACAGGTCGCGCAGCGGCTGCTAGAGCTCGGGGCGACCCGGCAAGAAAGACGAAGCGCGCCGGAAGCCCGTCGGGTACGGAAGGGCCGAGCCTCCTGGGCCCCGGCGGTCCTTTCTTCGCGCCCTCGCGCGGCACCCCCTCTCCTCCGTGACGAAGCCCAGATCCGATGGCAACGCGCCGGGCAGGCCGACCCCGGCGACTTCACCGAACCTCCTCGAGGGACGCTCCGCGCCCATCCCGCTCGGGCCGCGCCTCGAGGCCGTGCTCGAGCTCGCCTACCGCGCGCGCCGCGCGGTGCTGCTCGAGGGGCCCACGGGGATCGGCAAGAGCGAGCTCGTCCGGCAGCTCGCCGAGCGGCTCGGCATCGCCACCGTCGTGCTCGATCTGAGCCTGCTCGAGCCGCCCGACCTCGTCGGCCTGCCGGTCATCCGGGACGGCCGGACCACCTACGCGGCGCCGTCGGTGCTGCCCCAGGACGGCGCCGGCATCCTGATGCTCGAAGAGCTCAACCGGGCGGAGCGGTACATCCAGCAGCCGGCGCTCCAGCTGCTCAGCGCCCGGCGGCTGCACGAGTACGAGCTGCCCGCGGGCTGGGTGTGCTTCGCCGCCGTCAACCCCGAGTCGGCCGATTACCAGGTGACCCCCCTCGATCGCGCGCTCCGCGCGCGGTTCCTCCACCTGAACGTCCGCGCGGACCGCGCGTCCTGGCTCGCCTGGGCGCAGGTGAACGGGCTCCACCCGGGCGTGATCGCCCTCGCGCAGGGGCACGAGCGCGTCCTGGACGACGTGCCCCCGCGCACGTGGACCTATGCGTCGCACGTGCTGAGCGCGCTCCGCCCCGAGGAGCTCGCGGACGGCGTGCTCCTGCGCGACGCCCTGGGCGGGTACCTGCCCCCGAGCTGGGTCGAGCTCCTGCTCGCGTCGAAGGACACCTGGTCGACGCGGCTGCCGTTCGATCTGCGCGCGCTGCTCGCCGATTACGGGCCGAGCTCGCCGGCGGGCAAGGTGCTGCGCGCGGCGCGCGAGCGCGGAGAGACCGACCGGTTCGACGAGGTGACGACGCGGCTCGCGCCGCTGCTCGAGGGGCCGGAGGTCGGCGTGCTCGCGGCGCAGCGCAAGCTGTCGCTGGGGGCGTTCGAGGCGCTGCTCGCCGACCTGCCGGGCGACCACCGCGAGCGGCTCCAGGACGCGCTCGGCGGCAACGCGACGGCCACGCAGCTCATCGACGTCCGCCCCGAGGAGCTGCTCCAGAACTACGCGGGCAGCGCCGCCGAGCAGAAGGTGCTGGCGTGGCGCGCCGATCCGCTGCGGCAGCACCGCGTGGGGCTCGTCGTGACAGCGCTGTCGGCGCACCTCGCGCAGCAGGCGAAGCTCGTCGACGTGCGGCGGAGCAACGTCGCGCGCGTGTGCCTGGGCCAGCTGCTCGCGCAGCTGCCGGAGCGCTGGGCCCTCCGGCTCGCGGCGGCGCTGAAGAAGCACGGCGTCACGCCGGTCCGGCCGCAATGAGCGAGACCGCGGGGCGCGGCGAGGTGCCCGAGGACGCGCTCGCCGCGTGGCTCGACGCCTTCGTGCGCGATCCCGGCTTCCTGGAGCGGTACCCCTGCTACGCGGCGATCCTCGCGCGGCTCGCGCCGGTCGCGGATCCCTCGGTCAAGCGCATGGCCGTCTCGCTGTTCGATGGCCGCTTCTTCCTCCACGTCAACGTGGAGTCGTTCATGGACGAGCCCGTGTTCCTGCGGGGCGTGCTCCTCCACGAGGTGCACCACGTCGCGCTCGGGCACCTGTGCCACCCCAAGTTCGCGGGCGCCGACGAGCCGGAGCTCATGGACCTCGCCCTGGAGATGTCGGCCAACGAGTACATCGAGGAGCCGCTGCCCGATCCGATCCGCTGGCAGCCCTACGCCCCGATCGGCCTGCGCGGCGGCCAGAGCACGCTCGAGCGCTACGAGCTGCTCGTGAGCGCGGCGCGGGAGGGCAAGCTCCCGCAGCGCGGCGGCGAGGCCGTCGACGATCACCGCGTGCTCCGGCGCCCCTCGCGGGAGCCGGGCGCGGTGGAGCAGACGCGGCAGCTCCTGCTGCGCGCCGCCGAGGAGGCGGACGCGCTCGCGAACGACGGCGATCCGGCGGACGTGCCCGGCCTGCTGCTCGCGGGCAAGACGCCGGGGCGGCTCATCGAGGAGCTGACGGACGCGCTGGGCCCGCCCGCGCACCCGCTCGACTGGAAGACAGCGCTCAGGATGTTCGTGGCGAGGGAGCGCGCGCCGGTGCACACGTACGCGCGGCCGAACCGGCGCTTCCCGGGCCGCGTCGGCGAGGTCCCGGGCAGGACGTACGCGCCCCGCGCGATCACGAAGCCGTCGGTGCTCGTCGCGATCGACACGTCGATGAGCATGCGGCGCGAGGAGCTCTCGGAGATCGCCCGGCAGCTGCAGGTGATGAGCGAGTCGGCGCGCATCACCGTGGTCGAGTGCGACGTGGAGATCGGTCGCGTGTACGCGTTCGACGGGCGGCTCGACGAGGTCGGCGGCCGCGGCGGGACCGATCTGCGGCCGGTGTTCGCCCCGGAGTTCCTGGCGGCGCGGAAGGTCTCCGGCGTGATCTATTTCACGGACGGCGCGGGGCCCACGCCCCCGGCGCCGCCGCCGCTGCCGGTGCTCTGGATCCTGACGAAGCCACTGGATTTCACGTGCCCGTGGGGAGACCGGGCGTGGCTTGCGAGGAAGCCTCGGCGGGGGTGACGTGAAGATGGCAGGCAAGCGCGCGAAGACGACCACGCGGCCAGGGATCGCCGCGTCGAAGCGCGGCGGCGGGGCCGCGCCGGGCGGCCTCGCGGAGGCCCCGCCGCGCGGCGGGTTCTACGACGGCTGGTCCGAGGAGATCGTCGAGCACCTGGAAGACGAGTTCCGGAAGCTCCGCGCCCTCGCGACCCTCGAGCTCGGTCCCGAGCTGGAGATCGCGATGTGCCATGCGCTCCGGAAGTTCCTCCCCGAGCGCGCCGGCGTCTGTCGCGGCTGGGTGGTGGATGTCACGGGGGACAAGCAGGGCGAGGACATCATCATCTACGACGCCGCGCGCTTCCCGACGCTGCGCGGGCTGGGCGGCGACCTCGCGATCCGGGAGCGCGTGCCAGCCGAGGCCGTCCTGGCGTACATCGAGGTCAAGCACACGCTGTATGCGCAGGCGAAGGTGCCCGCGAAGAGCCAGGGGCAGTCCGTCGTGAAGGCGTGTCGCCAGGTAGCGGCGGTGAAGCGGCTGACGCGCGCCCCCGTGCCGCTGAAGATGATCGCGCCGAGGATCTCGCTGGAGGACGGGGCCATCCAGCGGGACAGGGGCTTTCCGGCGATCCGCAACCCCTGGTACGCGGCCATCTGGGCGCTGAACCTCCGCGTCGACAAGGCCCTGGAGGGAAACCCGGCGGAGGCGGTGAAGCGACGCGTGGCCGGCGCCCGGCGGGCCGGCACCCGCGTCGAGCACCTGCCCGACGTGATCGCCGCGGGCCCGGTCCTGATGACGCCCGCGATCGCCGCCGCGGGGGCCCTGGAGCCGCGGCCGTTCACCACGCCCGACACGGAGCTCATCTTCACGAACGGGATGAAGGCCCTGGGAGCCGCCATGGAGCACCTCACCTGGGCGATCGACGACATCCTCCTCGGGGAGATCCCCTGGAGGCGCATGCTCGCCCATCAGCTCCAGCGAGCAGAGGATGAGGCAGGGAGCGTCCGACTCACCATCACCTGATCTGGCTGGCTCTCCGGCGTCGGGGCGGCGAGCGCCGGCTGGCGCGGGGCGGGCCCCCTGCCCTCCTCGACACGCGGTGAGCGGCGCGGTCATCGGGGGAAGATGACCGCGCGCGAGGCGGCGCGCCGCGGCCCCAGGCTCAGGGCACGCTCGCCGGATCGGCCGGGTCGGTCAACGCGTCCGCCTCGTCGCCGTCGAGCGCCCCATCGCCGTCGCGGTCGAGCGCCATCCGCACCCCCGAGCCCGGCGGCGCGCAGGTGAAGGTCAGCGCCTTGCCCGACGCCGCGATCGCGCGCAGCGCCGCCGCGCTGATCGCCGCGCTCGCCGCCCTGTCCCGCAGGAATGTGCCAGCGCCCTGTTGATAGAGGAAGCCCGCCTCCTCCCCGTGCATGCGGACCTTCGCCACCAGATCGCACTCCCCCGCGTCGGCGCGCGCGATCAGGAGATCCACCCGCAGCTCGGCGGCCGTGTCCCCCGTGCCGGCGAGCGTCGCTTGCTGGCCCACGATGGGCGCCAGGTTGCTGTCGAAGGCGTGCAGGAAGTCGGTCACCTGCCCGCGCAGCACGTCGCCCGCCGCGCCCGGCGGGAAGCCGGCGATCCCCGGCGCCTCGTTGAAGCCGTTCTGATCGTGGAAGCGGAAGATCGTATCCATCGTCCCGTCGTGGCCAAAGCCGAACCCGCGGATCTGATCGCCCTGGAACTCGAAGTTCCGGTTGTTGAACCGGGGGTTCTGCACCATGCCGAACATACCCACCTTCTGATAGACGTTGCGGAGCTGGGCGACCTTGAAGCTCTGGAAGATGAAATCGAACGTGTAGCGCCCGTCGGTCCCGAAGAAGCCGGGAAACGCGACCCCGTGCTCGGCGTTGGCCGTGGGATCGAGCACGTGGCACGAGGCGCACGCGCCGCCCTCGCTGGGCGGCAGGGTGAAGAAGGCCTTGCCCGCCGCCTGATCGGCCGTGAGCGAGTTGTCCAGCTGACGGATGGGGTTGGGCGGATACATCATCTGCATGGTGAAGTCGGTGAACGCCTGCATGTCCGCCGCGGGGATGGGCGCGTCCCGCCCGAGCAGGCCGACGAAGGCGACGCTGAACTTCTTGAACGCGGCCTCCTCGTCGAAGGTGCCGCTGTCCGGCTGCGCGCTCGGCGCGTCGTTCCCGCCGGTGCGGTCTCCGCGCCAGTGCATCGGCCCGTGGTTGGCCATCCCGCGCAGGCTCTGCGTCGTCATCGGCCCCTTGAGCGCGGCGAACTCGCGGGGCGCGCCGAAGATCGCCGGATCGAGCACGAACGGGCCTGGCATCGGCGTGTTCACCGCGTCGGGGTCGCCGAGGTCCCACGCCAGGCTGTCGAGATCGCCGAAGACATGGCAGCTCGCGCACGCCGAGTCGCCGTGGCTCGACGTGAACGACGCGTCGTAGAGGAAGCGGCGGCCGCGGACCACGCTCTCCGGCTCGGGGCTGTACATGGGCACGTGCGCGATCTCGGCCCTGGCGCCGACGTCGATGATCGAGATGGAGTTGTCGAAGCGCGTGAGGGCGTAGAGCTGCCCTCGCGCCTCGTCCAGCACCACGCCGGTCGGCCCGCCGCCGGAGACCGGGATCTGGCGCGCGAGCCTCGGCACGAAGGTGTCGGCCTCGAGCGCGGCGGTGTTGAAGACGCCGATCTTGTCCGAGCCGAGCGCGGCGACGTAGAGCTTCTTTCCGTTGCTGGAGACGGCCATGCCCGTGGGCAGCGCGAGGCTCTTGCGGTTCTCGGCGTTCGGGACCGGCGCGCAGCACGCGTTGTAATCGATGTGTTTGTTCAGGTGCCGCGGGGCGACGCCGCCCGTCGCGGGATCGATCACCGTGATGTTGTTGTGGTTGAAGCGGCCGCGCACGGTGTGGCCGGCGAAGACGCCGGGGCCCTCGAAGCGATTCTCGTTGAACGCCTCCGTGTTGGCCACGTAGACGCGCCCGCTCACCGGGTTGACGGCCATGTTGTAGAGGACCGTGCCGACTCCGCGGAACACGCCCCCGGGCCCCTCGACGGGCGCGGGCGGGTTGGCCAGGGCGTCGATGACGAAGACGTCCTTGTCGGGCAACGAGAGGTTCACCTTGTCGTCCCAGGATCGATTCAGCTCGTCCACCCAGTGCGTCCCGTCGAATTTGACGATGAGGGGCGCCGAGGGCTGCGCGACCCCGGCGGCGTTGGTGGTCGGCGGGGGCAGGCCGAGGCCCAGGTTGACCACGTTGGTCTCGATCACCGTGGTGCGGTTTCCGGAGTGGAAGGCCGCCGCATAGACGCGTGAGCCGTCGGGCGTGGCGGCGAGCGCGCGCGGCGTGTCGCTGAAGAGGGTGATGATGTTGAGCGGCGCGGGGCTCGAGCCCGCCGCCGAGAAGACCCAGACGTCGGCGCGGCCCACGCCCGGCGTGGTGAGCGCCGGATCGACAGGGCTGTTCTGGCCGCGGTGCGCCGTGGTGATGAAGGCGCGGCTCTTGCCGGCGCCGGCAAAGACGATGTCGCGAGGCTCGTCGCCGACGAGGAGGGTGCGCACGATGCGAGGCCTCGCTGGCCTCGAGACGTCGACCACGCTCACACTGTCGGAGAGGTGGTTGACGACCCAGACCTCGTCGTCGCTGCGGGCCGCCACAGCCACCGGCTCCAGTCCCACGGAGACGGAGCCGCGGTGCTCGAGCGTGCCGCTCCGGACCTTGAAGATCTCGAGCCGGTTGTCAGGCGTGTTGACGGCGAAGAGCATCGAGCCGTCGGGCGAGAGGGCGAGAGGGCGGACCTGGCCGCTCTCGAAGAGGGAGTAGGGCCGGGCGGCGGCGACCGTGATCGGGGCGCCCGCGACGGTCGGGGTTTCGTCGACAGGCGTGCCGTTATCAGCGCATGCGGCCAGGGCGAGAGCCGGGAGCGACCAGAGGACGATCTTGTTCATGGGCACCTCGAAGGCGGGAGAAGAGCGACATTTCATGATCCATCGAAAGGCGCCCACGGAGCAAGAGACAGACGAATGGAATCAACACACGTTGTTTGGCAAGACACTTTTAAAGCGCGGAGCGCCTCGGCGGCGGGAGCGCTCCACAACACACCACAGGTCTCCCACGGTGGGGCCCCGACCCACAACAACGTTGTTGCCATCGGCGAGTCTCGTCGTTGATCACGAGATGAATGCTCGCCTACAAAAAAAGAGCGACCCGTCGGGGCGGCGCGCGCCGGCGAGGCGCCGGCGGCGCTCCCGAGGCAGAGGGCGTCTCGGGGGCGCGCGCCGCGGGGGAGATGCGGCGTTCGCGGCCGACGGCGCTGATGCCGAGTTGGATGGGCGGTGGGGTCGCGCGCCTCGGCGCGAGGCGATGAGGGTCAGGCCGCGGCGAGCTTGGCCGGGCGGCGAATCAGCGAGAGGGCGACGTAGACGACGAACGAGATGGCGAAGCCCGTGAACCAGGCGTAGCTGTAGAGATCCATCCATGCCTTGGAGACCGTCGCGACCTTGATGGTGCCGAAGAAGCCAGGCAAGTTGGGCAAGACGCCGAGGACGAGGGCGACGATCGCGACGGGGTTCCACCCGCCCGCGTACCAGTAGATCCCTTCCCGCTTGTAGAGCTGGGTGAGATCGAGGTTGGTCCTGCGGACGACGTAGTACTCCGCGATCAGGATCGCGCCGAGGGGCCCGAGCAGCGCGGAGTAGCCGACGAGCCAGGTGAAGATATACCCCGTCGGGTCGCTGACGAGCCGCCACGGCTGCATCAGGATCCCGATGATCCCGGTGATGAGGCCGCCGGTGCGGAAGGAGATCCGCGACGGCCAGAGGTTCGAGAAATCGTTGGCCGGGCTCACGACGTTCGCGGCGATGTTGGTCGCCAGGTTGGCGATGCAGAGGGCCGCGAGCGAGATGATCAAGACGACCGGGTTCTCGAAGCGGGTGATGACGACGACCGGATCCCAGAGCGTCTCGCCGTAGATGACGACCGTGGCGGAGGTGACGGCGACGCCGATGAACGAGAAGAACGCCATCGTGGGCGGCAGGCCGATCGCCTGCCCGATGACCTGATCGCGCTGCGAGTGCGCGTAGCGAGTGAAGTCCGGGATGTTGAGGGCCAGGGTGGCCCAGAAGCCGACCATCGCCGTGAGCGCCGGGAAGAAGAAGACCCAGAACTGGCCCTCCTTGGGCTGCCCCACCCCGAAGGACGAGGGCTTCTCGAGCATCGGGCCGAACCCGCCGGCGCGGCTATAGGCCCAGAGGAGCAGCGCCAGGCCGAGGCCGATCAGGAGAGGCGCCTTGATATTCAGCAGGATCCGGATCGACTCGATGCCCATGCGAATGATCCAGATGTTGACGCCCCAGAAGAGCAGGAAGCAGACGAGCTGCGCGACGTTGATGCCCAGCGGCGTCGGCGGCATCTGCTCTATCGACGGGACGAAGACCGCCACGATCTTGTAGATGGCCCACCCGCCGAGCCACGTCCCGATCCCGAACCAGCCGCAGGCCACGAGGGCGCGCAGCACCGCGGGCACGTTCGCCCCTCGGATGCCGAAGGCGCTCCGGCAGTAGACGGGGAACGGGATGCCGTACTTCGTGCCCGCGTGCGCGTTGAGGATCATGGGCATGAGCACGATGACGTTGCCGAGGAGGATCGTGAGGACGGCCTGCCCCCAGCTCATCCCCTCGGCGATCAGGCCCGAGGCGAGCATGTACGTCGGGGTGCAGGCGCACATGGAGACCCACAGCGCAGCGATGTCCTTCATCCCCCATTTGCGCTGGTCCAAGCGCACGGGCGCGATATCTTCGTTGATGTAGCGCGAGTCGATGTCCCCTCCTATCTGCTGAAAGCCCTCGCTGGCTTTCGCGCCGTGAGCAGCCGAATGCACGTCGGGTTGAGCAGTCGTTTGCGTGTGCGCCATCGTCGATGAGGCTACACGATCGCACGTGAGACTGGATAGTGGGCAGGCGCGCCCCCTCCGGCGCACGCCGGCTGTCCGGTGAGCCCGAACGAGCAGGCGCAGCGCGAGCGGCACTCGCTTTGTTTCCTTTGTTTCCTCGATGTTGCGCGCCGAGCCTCGGCGTCCGCTCCGCGGTTGTTCTGGTTCCGTGGTGCGGTGATCCCTGGCGGGATCTCCGGGGCTCGGAGCTAGCTGCCCTGGCGGGCCGAAGGTCGAGGGGCGGTGAGCCCGCGCCGCAGGGCGAACGCGATACCCTCTTTCAGCGTCCGGAGCGTCACGACGCCACCCACACCGACGCCCTGCGCGACCAGCGTCTGCGCGATCCGCGGCTGGATGCCGGTGAGCACCACCTGGGAGCCGAGGAGGTTCACCGCCTTGGCCAGCCGGATGAGCGAGTCGGCTACCTGCGAGTCGATGACCCCCACGCCGGTGATGTCGAGGACCACCGTCCTGGCGCTGTGCGTGACGACCCCGTTGAGCACTGTCTCGAGCGTCGCCGCGGCGCGGTCGCTGTCGAGGAAGCCGATCAGCGGCACCGCGATGACCTGATCCGCCACCGGCATGAGCGGGGTCGACAGCTCGCGGACCATCTGCTCGAGCCGCTTCGTCTTGTCCGCCACGCGCAGCTCGAGCTCGGCGTTGAGGCGCCTCACCTCGTCCTCGGCGTGCCGGCGCTCGGTGACGTCGACGCCGATCGCCTGGAACTCGGCGAGCGGCCCCCCCTCGCCGAGCGGTGCGCGGTTGGTCCAGTGCATCCAGCGCACCGCGCCGTTCGGGAGGATGACGCGGTGCTCTGTGTGGACGATCGGGTTCTCGGGGCCGAGCTTCGCGAACTGCCGGGCGAGGTGCGGCCCGTCCTCTTCGGGGACCATCGGCATGAAGCGGTGGCCGACCAGCTCCTCCCGCGTCTTCTCGAAGTACCGGCAGTAGATGTCGTTGACGAAGGTCAGCGTGCCATCCATCCGAAAGCGGCAAATGAGCTCGGTCTGGTCCTCGACGATGCCCCTGTAGCGCGCCTCGCTCTCCCGCAGGGCGGTCTCCACGCGCTGCTTCTCGGCGAGCTCCCGCTCGAGCTCGGCGTTGCGCCAGCGGAGCACCTCCAATTCCGCTCGCATCGTAGCGAGAACATCCGCTTCGCCGTCGTTCATGATCCGGTGATTCCCTTGGCACGCCGTGTGGACAGTTACGTCCGTCCTAGCTATCTTATCAAAGGACGACCCCGCCGGGTGAACTTCGAGCACAAGGAAGGCACGCGCAGCGCCTCCGACAGCGCACGTCCTCCTGTCCCGTCGACGCACCGTGACGCACCAGATCCGCTGTCTGCGGGCATCTCGCGGTTCGTCTCGTGTGCGAGCGTACGCTTCAGGGTGCGACCACTCCATGGGACCGGACGAGCCGCCGCCTCGTCGCAGGACAGGCGCCCAGGGCCGCGCGGGCAGATCCGCGGGCGTCATGACTCGATGCGCAACGCTTCTCGGCGAACCGAACACCCGCTCTGATAGGCGGACAGCGCGCCTCGGCGGACGTGGCGACTCCACGGCGACGCGACGAGAACCCCACCGGAAGGCCACATCGCCCCCACGGGCCCCGGCCCCGCCGCGTGAGCGAAAGTAGAGGGCGCGCGAGTCGCTCCCTGAGGGCAGCACTTACCGCCAAACAAACCACAAAGACATACACTAACCTACCAAAATCACAAAATGTCTCCTCCGAGTGATAATTTTTTCTCCGTAGATACAATGGCCACGTGTATCACATGCCGGTGTCAGCACGTGCTGCGCGGGTGAAGGGCAGTGCCGGAGGTGGGTCGGCGCCGGAGTCGGGGAAGCGCGGGCGCGGCGTCACGCTCGACTCGCTGGAGGCGGTGCTCCGCGCCAGCGCCTCGCCGCGGGAGTGGGGCAGGTTCGTCAAGGCCACGGGCATGTCGGCGATCCCGGGTGCGGGGAAGAGCGGGACGAAGGTCGACTACTCCGCTTACTTCTACGCGCTCCCGACGGGGACAACCGCGGAGGTGGATCCCCTGTACCTCTACGGAGATCTCCGTCCGGTCCCCGGGGAGGAGACGAGCGCCCAGCTCAAGCTGCGCTGGGAGATGATGCCGGAAGGGTCCATCCCGCAGCGGATCAAGGGCTCCAGCCGCGCCGTCGGAGGGTGGCCGAAGGTGCTTCACCGCATCGCGACAGGCTGGCCAGGGGGCGAGGCGGCGAGCGTCGATGTGACGGCGACCTTCGTGATCGATGAAGGGGCCTACAGGCCGCTCCCGGCGCTCAGGCTCAAGTCGAGGCCGTCGATCGCGGGCTCGCACCGGCTGACCCAGACGGCCGTCGCGTGGTCCGTCGATCCGCCGAGCGGACCGGTGGCGCGGCTGTCCGTCGCGCTCCTCCGCGCGACGGAGCTCGTCCTCGTGGCCTCGGGGCGACACGCGCTGACGCTGGGCCCGGACATGGCATCAGAGCTGGAAGGTGCGGTATGGGAAGGCGCCCGCAGGTTCCTCAAGGCGACGTGACCGCGCCCGGGCGCCGGCGCTCGCCGCGCGCGTCCGCGAGGCTCTGGTCGGGGGGCGAGGTGACGCAGCCGCCCTCCACCGCGAAGGAGCCGGAGACGATGCGGGTGTCGCGCACCACGGTCTACGAGCTCGGAGGCCCGGAGACGCCGCCGACGCTCGCCGCGCACGAGGACCGCCTCCGCAGCCTGGAGCAGCAGGTCGCGCAGCTCGGGATCCAGGTGGAGGAGGGCGTCGGCCGCCTCGCGCGGCAGATCAAGCACCTGCGGCGCGACGTCGACGGGCTCGCCCGCGAGCCGGCGCGGGGCGCTCGTCGGCCTGGTTGACGGGTACGGCAGGAAGCGGCGCGCCGAACGGCTCACCGAGGTACGGGTCGGCGAGCCAGGGACGAGCCGACCGCCGGCCCTTCCAGGCAGGCTGGGACGACGCGAGCTGGGCGAGCTCGGCGAGCGAGGCGCTCGCTGCCGGGAGCGCTCGCGCCGCTCCGTCCACCGCTGCCCGGCCGCGCGACGGGACCGGAAGCGCCTGGGCGTCACCTGGGGCGCGCCGGATGAGCGGATCACCCGACGCGCCTTCACCGCGTTGCGACACGAGGTCTCCCCTGTGGAGTCGACTCGCCATGAGCCGACAGTCAGGCCGTGCGCGACGGATTAGAGCCGCCGGGGCGGTGACGCAAGGTCAAGAACGCCGAGCTGCGCGCGCAGAACGGCCGCCGGAGCATTACGCCAACGGGCCACAAATTCTCATCCGGCGAGTGGATTCAGCGCATTGCCGGAGCCGGTTCGATTTTCTCAACTGAAGAGACTTACTGCGCCCGCCGGAGCGTGGCGACGCCCTTCCAGGGCGGCGTCTGCGCGTGCACGACGAGCTCTCCCTGGTCCGAGAACTCGCACAGCGCCTCGTAGGCGACCCCCGCCTCGTCGTAGGAGACCAGCTTGAACCGATCCCACGCGGGATCGCGGATCTCGTAGGCGCGGTCCACGTGGAGGCCGGGCGAGTCGGCGAGGATGCGCTTTCCGTCGAAGCGGACGACCAGGTGCGCGTACTGGAACTCGAGCATCGACGCGAGCATCGGCTCGAGCGGGACCTCGGGCTCGAACCGGACGAGCCGGAAGCTGCCGCGCAGGCGCGCGTCGATCGACGCGATCTCGGCGCCCGCGTCGGGCCCCCGGGCGGCGCTCGATCCGCAGCCGGCGGCCTGTGCGGTAAGGACGGCGGTGCAGGCGGCGACGAGGAAGCGCGAAGCGCGGGATGGACGCGGGGAGAGGCGACTCGCCGAGGGCGACATGGGGCGGAGCTTAGGGCGAGCGGACGGACAGCGCAAAGCGGCGCAGCTGCGCGCGGCCGTGGGCACGCCGCAGGCGAGAGCGCGAAACCTCTTCCTGCCGCGTCCGCTTCCGTTCACGCTTCCCCCTGGAGCGCCGCGGTCGCGCTCGCGGGAGGGGGAGCATGACAGACGTCCTGAGAGGCACCGATTTCGTCGCAGGCCTTCCAGAGCACGCGTGCGCCGCGCGCGAGGAGGCCATCCTCGAAGCGGTGCAGGCCGGCCACCTGGCGCCGATCTCGTGGGTCCCGGTGTACAGCCAGCTCGACGAGCGCCGCGCGACGTTCCTCGTGAGCGCCGACGCGCTCCGTATCGGCGACGCGGAGGACTCCGTCCGCGTCAACGTCTCGGCCCGGACGACCCAGCGAATCGCGGATCTGCTCGAGTGCGCGATGCTGACGACGCGCCTCTGCGACCTCGTGTGGGAGCAGGCCACCGTGCGGATCCCGCCGTGCATCGGCGCCCCGGATGCCTCGATGGCGAACACCTCCCGCATGCTGGAGCACCACCGCCGCCTCGAGGAGCAGGTCGCGGGGAGGACCGGGCTCATCGAGAACGTGGGCAAGCACTGGGTATTGACCAACCGCCTCGCGGACCACCCCGACCGGGCCGCCAACTACGGCTGGTTCGACCCGGGAGCGGCCCACAGGTATGGCCAGCACACCTTGTGGCAACCGCTCGGGCTCGCGCACGATCCGGATCACGTGGACTACTCCCAGGTCGTCCGCCTCGTGCGGCGGCGCTGCACGGTCGACGAAGCGGAGCGCGATCTCCACGAGGTGATGACCGACCCGACGCTCGCCGGTCTGGTCTCGTCCGAGGGTCCCCTGCGCGTCCTCCGGCTGCCCGGGGTGCTGGAAGAGGCGCGGCTCGCCGCGCGCCCGAAGGAGCGCGCCGGCCGCGCGCCCGAAGAGGTGTGATCGCCGCGCGCCCCTCGGGACCTCCGCCCCGCATCCCGATCATCAGT
This sequence comes from Sorangium sp. So ce1504, assembly GCF_051521635.1. NCBI lineage: Bacteria > Pseudomonadati > Myxococcota > Polyangiales > Polyangiaceae > Sorangium > Sorangium sp. So ce1504. The sequence goes on from NZ_CP150365.1 coordinate 6,883,170, forward strand.
CGCGGGCTGGCGCCCTGTGTAACGTGCCTTCGTGCCGCGCGGATGTCTCCGCCGCTGTGCCCCGTGCGCCTGGCCATTCCTGCGCAACGCCGCCCCGATTGCGCGAGTCCCTGCTCAACTTGAGCAAACCAGCGCAGGCCCTCCCGCGCTCACGCCGCGCGGCGTCGTGTCCCCGGAGCGCCTGGCCAGGTCGTGGGCCCTCGACGCGGGCGTGGCACGGAGCGTGATTGGACGCCGGCCGTGGGGAACGAGGACACCCGCCGGAGACGTCGCTCGGCGAACTCCAGGTGCCCGACATCGCTTCAACCCACATCGCCCCGCGCCGGGACACGCCCGGGCTCAGCGTCGAGCTGAAATTTCCTCAGACACCCAAGGCCACAAAGGATCGCGCCATGACCGACAGAACTCACAGGCTTCTCGCCAACAATCCTCGCCGAACGTACCGAGCCGCGCCCCTGTTCGCCGCGGCGTTCATGATGGGCTGCACCGCCGCGTCGACCGAGGCGGACGACGCCGCCCCTCTCGCCCAGCCCTCGGCTGACGGCGGGCTGCGCTTCGCGAGCGAGCACGACGCGCTCGGGTGGGTCGCCAGGCGGGCCGAAGAGCTCGAGATGGGGCCGGTGATGGTCGAACGAGACGAGGGCGGCCGGCCCATCAAGGTGGCCGGCGTGTCGATCGGCTCGCCCGACGAGATCGCCGCGGCGAAGGCGGGCTTGATCGGCGAGCTGGGTGGTGAAGACCATGCGGTCGAGATCGCGGGGGAGCGCTATCTCCTGGAAGGCCAGGAGTCCGGGCTGTTCGCCGCGGTCGCCCACTGCAACGGCGGCCTCTGCACGAATGACGAGTCGTTCAAGAACGACTACGTGTTGTATCGAGAGCTCGGCAGCCGAACCTCGGTGACGTCAGGGGGGTTCGAGACCCGGCGCCAGACGATCCAGGGCCGCGGAGAGTACGAGTGCGTGGACCTGCCGGGGCCCCTGCCCGTCAAATGCACCGGCTACTGCACGTATCCGTCCAGCTGCCCTTCCGGCTTCACGGTGGAGAGCACCGCCGGCTACCCCACGTGCAGGACGACCTGCGTCGGCCAGGTGCGCAACGTGACGCTCTCGATCTCGATCGAGGGCTTCGAGTTCTTCGAGTCGAGCGGCATCCTCGTCCCCTCCATCCCGGCGCGAAGCGGCACGACCAACGACTCGAGCCTCGAGGTCAAATACTGGGAGTACGGGATCGGCATCGACTCCGTGATCTCCGACGCCGATGGGCTGTGCGGCTCACACTCGACGTCCGGTCCGGACGGGTTCGTCGTCGCCAAGAGCCACTGGGGCAGCGTGCCCACCGCGTGCCAGTAGCCCTCCCTCGGCGCTCGCGGCCGCGGGCCGAGGCGCGCTCTTCCGGCCGCGGCGCTCACTGGTTCACGAGCTGCATGCCGCGCTCCGGATAGCGGAGGCCGACGGCCGCGCCCTTCGGCGCCACCGCGTCGAGGCGCCGCAGATCGGCCTCGCCGAGCGTGATCGCCTCCGCGGCGACGTTCTCCTCGAGGTAGGTGCGGCGCTTCGTGCCGGGGATCGGGACGATGAAATCCCCCTGCGCGAGCACCCACGCGAGCGCGAGCTGCGACGCCTTCACGCCCTTCTCCCGCGCGACGCCCTCGACCTTCGCGACGAGGTCGAGGTTCCGCTGGAAGTTCTCGCCCTGGAATCGCGGCGAGGTGCGGCGGTAGTCGTCCGGCGCGAGATCCTCGAAGCGCCGGATCTGCCCCGTGAGGAAGCCGCGGCCGAGGGGGCTGTACGCGAGGAAGCCGACGCCTAGCTCGCGGCACGTGGCGAGCACGTCGTCCTCGGGATCGCGCGTCCAGAGCGAGTACTCCGTCTGCACCGACGCGAGCGGGTGCACGGCGTGGGCGCGCCGGAGCGTCGACGAGCTCGCCTCCGAGAGGCCGATCGCGCGCACCTTGCCGGCCTTCACGAGGTCCGCCATCGCGCCGACGCTGTCCTCGATGGGCGTCTTCGGATCCACGCGGTGCAGCTGGTAGAGATCGATCACATCGACGCGCAGGCGCCGCAGGCTCGCGTCGCACGCCGAGCGGATGTACTCCGGCGCGCCGTTGATGCCGCGGACCGTGACGTCGTTCGGGTCGCGGACGACGCCGCACTTGGTCGCGAGGACGACGCGATCGCGCCGGCCCGCGATGGCCCGGCCGACGAGCTCCTCGTTCGTGAAGGGACCATACATGTCCGCGGTGTCGAGCAGCGTGACGCCGAGCTCGACGGCGTGGTGGATCGTCGCGATCGACTCGGCCTCATCGCGCTCGCCGTAGAAATCGCTCATGCCCATGCAGCCGAGGCCGAGGGCGGAGACCTGGAGAGTTCCGAGCTTGCGTGTGTGCATGGTTGGGCTCCTTGGCGCCGCGGAGAGCGGCGGCGGACGCCACCGTAAGAGATAGCGGGCGGCCGGCGTCAAGAGGCGGCCTCCTGCAGCAGCGCTAGAAGCCGTCCCTTGCCAGCAGCGCGCCCGTGCCCGTCGCTGCGAAGAGCCTCCCCTGCGCGCCCGCGAGCGCACGCACGTCCTTCGCCTCTCCGATCGAGACCCACGGGCTCTCGTGGCGCACCGGCGCGCGCCATGAGAGGCGCCCCTCCCCCGTGACCGAAACCACCTTCCCGTTGATCGCCGCCATGGCGACCACGCCCTCCGCGCGCCCGACGGGCTTCCAGGGGACGTCGCCGCCCCGCGTGGGGCGCGTGAGCAAGAGGCCGCCGCTCGTCGCGGCGAACAGATCGAACTGGGTCGTGGCCATCGCCACGATACCGGGCCCAACGCCGACCGGCCGCCAGACGACCTCCTCGCGCAGGGGGTCGCGGAAGAAGAGGCGCCCCTCGGCGGTCACAAGGAAGATCCCGATCGGCTGCTCCGCCTCGGCCTCGACCGGGCACGCCATGGCGACGACGCCGCGGGCCACCCCCGCGGACCTCCAGGGGAGGTTCTGGCTCGACGGCTCCCGCCACAGCAGCGCGCCGTCCTCGGTGGCCGCGAAGAGGAGCCCCTCGGCGCCCGTCATCGCCACGATGCGCGGCGCGCTGCCCACCCGCTGCCAGCCGTGCTCGGGGTACCGGCGCGAGAGCTTCTCGAGCACGTTGCGCGTGATGCGCTCGATCTCCGGGGCGGTCCCCCTGTCGAACGGGGCCGCCCAGTCGACGCTCGCGGCCGTGAACACCGTGCCTCCGCGGCGGTAGATGCCCATGGTCGCGAGCCCGCCTTGCCCCTGCGCCCGCCATTGCCGGAGATCGGCGACGGCCAGCACCACGAACGTCGGCGGCGTGCCGCCCAGCCCGGTCGCGCGCGCGATCCCGTCGACATCGACGATATCGGCCGCGTCGGTCTCGTAGCCGACCGAGCCTCTCCCGAAGGCATCTCCGAGCGCGAGCCCCGTGCCGTCGAAGACCCAGTGCTCGGGGAAATTCACCCGGTAGACCGCTTGCTTCTGCGCCTCCGGGTCGAGCCAGTTGCCGGCGCCAAACCGGTAGCCCACGCCCGTCATGTGATTCTCCGGGCGATCCACGGGGGCGTTCGCCCATTGCACGGTCACACGATCGTTGTCGATCCCCGCCAGCGGATCCTCGACGGCGTCGCGGTAGCAGACCATCGTGCGGCCGTGGTCCTCGATGCGGACCTGCCAGTAGCACGTATTGGCGCTCAGGAACGCCACATTGCCGCCTGAGCGCACGAATGCCTCGACCGCATCGCGCATCTCTCTGGACCAGTACTCGTCGTGGCCCGTGCTGACGAGGAGCTGAACACCTCGCAAGAGGTCGGGCTCCGCGTGCAGGTCCATGCTGGAGCAATAATCGACCGCGATCTGCTCCCTCTCCAGCCAGCGCACGAGCGGCAGCGCGCTCTTCGCTTCCGTGCCGCCGGGGCGCTCGAAGGACACCCTTCTGGAGCGGTCCGGCGAGGCCCATGGATAGAGCCGGTTGCCGCCCCAGCCATTGTAGGCCTCGTCCGTGAAGAACGGGATGCAGACGAGGATGCTCGCGCCAGGGGAGCGGGCTCTCACCACGAAGCGCAGCGACGCCTCCTCGCCATCCGTGTTCTTCAGGGTGGCCAGATAGACGCCGCTCGGCCAATCGGGAGGGACGAGCCATTCATGGGCGCAGGGCCAGCCGCAGCCCACCGCGTAGGCGTCCGGCGGCGTCGCGTGGGCGCCTGCGGAAAACCTGACAGGAGCGCCGAGCGACGCGCGCGCCCCGATCCGCTCGATGGCCATCTGCACCGCGGGATCTGCCGCGGTGTTGCTCACGTGAAACCCGATCGCCCCTCCCTGCATGACCGATTTGCGCGCGGTATACGCGTCGATAGCCATGAGCCTCCTGCCCTTCCGCTCTTCTCGGCGCCTGCTTCCGTCCGGCAAGCGCACGTTCCCCCGGGAGCAACGGGCGGGCCGCGATCAGGCGTGCGGAGGGGTGCCGGCCACGCCCGGAATCACCGCGCCAGGAACCACGGCCGTTCCGTGGAACGGAGTCCAAGCATTTCGGAAACGTAAAGCCCCGATCGTGGAACCTGCCCCGGCACCCGCTCCGCCGCGCTCGCGGGCGACAGACCACGCTCGGACCACCGGGCGGAGGGTGCCGAGACCTTCCCGGCAGAGATGAAACTCTGGCCGGAGGCTGTCGACACCTTCCCGGCAGAGATGAAACTCTGGCCGGAGGCTGTCGACACCTTCCCGGCAGAGATGAAACTCTGGCCGGAGGCTGTCGACACCTTCCCGGCAGAGATGAAACTCTGGCCGGAGGCCTCACACAGCCGTCACGCTGTACAATTCACATGACGGTGCAATCGTCGCAGCTTGCGCGCTCAGATCACAGACCGCGCGACCCGCTCGGACGCATCGGTTGCGCGATCATTTCTCGATCCCCGCTACTTCCGGAGCGGGAGCAGCGCGCGCAGCCGCTCGTCGCGCAGGAGCAGCCCGCCCCAGATCATCGCGGCGACGTACACAGGGAACAGGACGTGGCTGAACAGCGGGTTGTCGACGCGCACGTGCGTGGCGACGGCGCCGCCCAGGAAGCCCGTCAGCAAGATCGCGCCGAGCACGGAGGTGCGCGGGATCATGTAGGTGACGACGCTCGCCAGCAGGACGAGCCCGATGCCGCGGACCGAGCTCAGGGGATAGCCGAGCTGCTCGGACCCCTCCAGCACCTGGGGCACCATCATCAGCTTCCCGATGCTGTCGAAGAGCAGGAACGCCACCGAGAGGCCGCTGAGGATCCGCCCGGCCCAGACCTTCTTGTTCGACACCACCACCGGCTCCACGTGCTGCTCCGACATCAAGGCGCTCGTCTCCATCGTCTCCTCCTGGCTCGCTCTGGACAGATCGGTCCTCCCGCCCCGGCGTCATGGCGGCGCGGCGCGGCCGATTCGATCCCTAGACGCCGCGGCGGCGCCCGATTCATCGGTCGTCCGGAAGATTTTTTTCGGAGCTATGTTTCGAGCCGCAAGGGCAGGCCAAAGAGCGGGAAGAGCCGCTCGGCGTCGAGGAACGAGCACACCCCGACGATCTCCCCGGCGGACACGTCGATGACCTGGATCGCCCACGGGACGAAGGCGCCGCCAGGGCCGCTCGGCCGGTACTGCCCCAGCGCGCAGGATCCGTTCGCCGCCACCGGCAGGAGCCTCGAGCCTCTGCACCCCTCGCCCACCTTGAGGAGCCAGGCGTGCACCGAGGGACGCCCGCGCAGCCACAGGCGGTAGGGCGGCATCGACCAGGTCGCGTCCTCGCGGAGCAGCGAGACCAGCGCGTCGACGTCCTGCCGCTCGAAGGCCGCGACGTAGCGGCCGAGCAGGGACCGCTGCGCTTCGTCCATCGGCTCGTGGAGATCGGCCCTGTCCTCGTGGCCCATCGTCGCCCGGGCGCGCTGCAGCGCGCTGTTGACCGAGGCGACGGTCATCCCGAGCAGCTCCGCGATCTCCGCGGCCTCCCAGGACAGGACCTCCTTCAGCAGCAGCGCGGCGCGCTGCCGGGGCGGGAGCCGCTGGAGCGCGGCCACGAACGCGAGCCGGATCGTCTGCCGCGACGAGGCTTCCTTTATACCCCCGCTGGACGTGGATCTCAGCGTCCGTCTGCCGGAGCCGACACGGCGACCTCGACGCGATGCGCGGAGGCTCACACAAGCGGGCCGCGCGCGGCCCCTGCCCACAGGCGGGTGGCGGCGGGCCGGGGCCGAGCGAGGTGCCGTGGGCCACAGCCGCGCCCGCTGAAAAAAGATCGAGGGGCGCGTAGGGAGGGCGGCCCGAGGAGCGTCCCAGGAACAGAAGCCGGCAAGAACAGGCTGGCCCTTGCACCAAGGAGCACGACCCCCATGACCCTCGCCCTCTTCTCCAACAAGACCCACAGCGCGATCCGTCGCCTCGTCCTCGGCAGCTTCCTTGCCGCGGTCGTCCTCGCCGGCGGCGGAGCGGCCTACGCGGCGAACGGCGCGGGTGGAACGGGGAGCAAGCCGGCGCCGCACCAGGGCCAGGGCAAGGACGCCCACCGCCAGCACGGCCCGAAGGACCCGGCCCGCGTCATCAAGCGCTTCGACAAGAACGCGGACGGCAAGCTGACCGTCGCTGAGCTCCCCGAGAAGGCACAGAAGCGGCTCGGCAAGGCCGACACGAACAAGGACGGCACCCTGTCGGCCGAGGAGCTCAAGGCGCACGCCGAGCTGCGCATGAAGGACCGGGCGGCGAAGCAGAAGGCGCGCTTCGCCAAGAAGGACAAGAACGGCGACGGCTTCCTCACCAGGGACGAGGTGGGCGACAAGCGCTGGGAGCGGGTGAAGGCGGCGGACGCGAACCGCGACGGCAAGGTGAGCGCCGACGAGCTGCGCGCGGCGCGCTCCGCGCGCAAGCCGCCGGTAGCCCGGTAGCTCCACGGAGAGCGCGCGACGCGGAGAGCCGTGATCGGCCTGCTCCGTTCACGGCTCCGGCGCGGACCGGAGCAGCTCATCGCCGAGCGCTCGCAGCGCGCTCTCCAGCGCCGGCAGGTCGCTCCCCTCGATCTCCCATTCCTTCCGGCTGTAGTACTTCGCCGCGCCCCGCGGAGCGCCGCTCAGATCGAGGCAGTAGTCGAAGCCCTTCACATCGCACGACCGCGCATCGAAGGCGACCTCGTGCCTCGATTTGTCCTGCGGGAAGAGCAGCTGCACCTTGTCGTTGCCGCGGAGCTCGTAACGAAACAGGGCAAACGAGCCCTCGTACTGAGACGCACGCCGGAAGATGCCGATCGGCTCGTCGGCGAGCAGCGCGACGAGCTCGACGCGGTCCGTGTCGCCCTTCGGAATCCGCTCGATCCAGACGCGGCCGACCAGCGTCTTCGGGTCGGAAGCGCGCGAGCTCAGGAGCCCGTAGCCGGCTGCGACCGCCGCGAGCGCGATCACCGTGACCGTCATCCTCTTGGAAACGCGGTTCATGGGCGGCATCCTACCCCTTGCAGCGCCGCACGGGGCCCGAGATCGAGGCCCGCGGTCCGCCTGCCGCGGCGCCGCGGAGCAGCCGAGAGCGCTCTCTCAAGAGCCGAGCGGCGCGCCGCAGCGATCGCACCCCTTCGAGCGGTACGAGTGCTTCGCCTCGCAGTTCAGGCAGTGCTTCGGCAGGAAGTAGAGGAGCGCCAGGCCGATGCAGGTGACCACCCCGACGATCCCCCACGCGCCGCTCCGGCCGCGCATCTTCGCGTAATACACGAGGGCGGTGATGAACAGGGCGACGCCGAGGAGCGTGACGGTAGCGCTGTCCATCGCGCGACCCACCGATTGCAGAAGGAACCCTGGCACCCCGCACAGGAGGCTCAAGTTGCTGTAGCGACTCAGCTTCTTCTGGATCTCGAGGCGCTGCTCCGGGCTGATCTGCGCGACGCCCTCGGCGTGAGGCTCGATGGATGCGGTCGGAGGTGCATAAGGGTTCATGCGTTCTTCCTTCCCGGCGCGGTCTCGCTGGGCGCCGCGCGACGAGGATCCCAGGTTATGCACCTTCCCCGACCCGGAATAGCGGGATCCGCCCGCCGGGCTCCCTCTCCTGGAAAGATCGAGGGGCGCGTAGGGAGGGCGGCCCGGGGAACGTCTCACGAACAGAAGCCGGCAAGAACAGGCTGGCCCTTGCACCAAGGAGCACGACCCCCATGACCCTCGCCCTCTTCTCCAACAAGACCCACACCGCGCTCCGCCGCCTCGTCCTCGGCAGCTTCCTTGCCGCGGCCGTCCTCGCCGGCGGCGGAGCGGCCTACGCGGCGAACGGCGCGGGCGGAACGGGGAGCAAGCCGGCGCCGCACCAGGGCCAGGGCGCCCGCCGCAAGCACGGCCCGAAGGACCCGGCCCGCCTCATCAAGCGCTTCGATAAGAACGCGGACGGCAAGCTGACCGTCGCTGAGCTCCCCGAGAAGGCGCAGAAGCGGCTCGGCAAGGCGGACACGAACAAGGACGGCACCCTGTCGGCCGAGGAGCTCAAGGCGCACGCCGAGCTGCGCATGAAGGACCGGGCGACGAAGCAGAAGGCGCGCTTCGCGAAGAAGGACAAGAACGGCGACGGCTTCCTCACCAGGGACGAGGTGGGTGACAAGCGCTGGGAGCGGGTGAAGGCGGCGGACGCGAACCGCGACGGCAAGGTGAGCGCCGACGAGCTGCGCCCGGCGCGCTCCGCGCGCAAGCCGCCGGCAGCGAGGTAGCAGCGAGGTCAGCGCCGCGGCGCTGTCTCCTCGCCGGAGGCCGTCCCCTCGCCCGGCGCTGTCTCCTCGCCAGCGCTCGCTGCGGCCGCGGCGCCGCGCTTCCTCGGGCGCTTCGGAAAGAGCGGGAGCTGCCGCTCCAGCACCTGGCTCCGCCAGGCGAGCAGGGTCTGCGCGCGCCGGCGCGCCGTCTCCTTCCCGATGCCCGCGGTGAAGCGGAAGATGCGCCGCGCGAGCGCCTCCCGCGTCGGCGCCGCGGGCTCGAAGAGATCCGGCGCGACCTCCTTCACGACCTCGCACGCGAAGATCGCGCGCCTCAGGAGCGTCCGCTCGTCGGCAGAGCCGGACGAGGAGGCGAGAAGCTCGCGTGCCGCAGGCGTGATCGAGGCGCCGTCGTCGCCGAGCCAGCCGAGGACGCGGGCAGCGGCGAGCGCATAACCGACGTGCCGCAAGGAGATGCCCGTCTGCTCGGAGATCCGCTCCTTCTCGGTCACCCCGCCCGAGAGCGCCTCCAGCACGCGCCGCACGTTCGCGAGGTTGTCGGCCTGGGGGATCTCGGCGCTGTGCAACAGGCGGGTCGTCGGCATGGGCGGCAAGGAACCCCGGCCCCCGGCCGGGAGACGACACCATAGCGCGCCAAGGCACGGCGTGGGTCTCGAAGACGCCCGCCGGGGCCGGGCGCGCCGTCGCCCCATCTCTCCAGCGCGCACGCCGCGCCGGCCGGGCCGTGCGCGCCTGGTCCCTGTGCCAGCGCTGTCTGCGCCTGGCACACGTGGCGCAACGCGCTAGCGAGCGCGCTCGGGAAAGCGCCCGGATTGCGCGGAGCGCGCGATGGAACGGTTGCTGCCAAGTCTGCAAGGGCCGACGCTCGCGTCGAGCCCGCCGCGGCCCTCCGGGACATCGCGCCTGAAGGAGGGAGCGCTCCGGCTCTCCCCTTCACAGCGCCCTCGCGTGTTCCAGGTGCTCCCCATGAGATCTTTCCTTCGCGCATTGACCCGCTGGCAAGCGACTCCCGTGCTCACCCTCGCGCTGCTCTGTATCCATTGCAGCTCGAGCGTCGAGGCGGACGCGATGGGCGGCGGCTCCACCGGCGAGGGCGGTGGCGGTAGTTCCACCAGCGAGGGGAGCGTCGACAGCACCTCGACCGGCGAGGGCGGCGGCGGAAGCTCGAATGGATCGGGCGCTGGCGGCTCGACAGGGGAAGGGGGCGGAAGCTCCGCAGGAGAAGGCGGCAGCTCCACGGGGGAAGGCGGCGGCGGAAGCTCCACGGGGGCGGGCGGTGGCGGCGGGTGCCGCCTGCCGGACGACCCCGCGGTGTTCGAGATCGGGACCGGCGAGACCTGCTTCGAGAGCATCGAGGACGGCGCCACGCTCCCGGTGATGGCGGGGCCCCAGGGCGGATATCACCTCTGGTTCGCCGTCGGCTGCAGCGATTGCGGGGAGAGGGTCCGCGTGCGGTACAGCGTCAAGGACCCTGCGACCGGGGACCTGTTCCCGCCGGGCGTGCCGCAGGAGGGGATGGTCGAGCTCCTCCCCGGGGAGTTCCCGCACGCGTTCGGGCTCATCGCGTTCCTCCCCGGAAGGCCGTGGGAGCCGGAAGCCGTGCTCAAGGAGGGCACCCACGTGATCCTCGCGGCGGAGGCGCGCAACGACGACGGCTCGACGAAGCACGCGGCGCAGGTGGAGGTCGTCCTCGGCGCCACCGTGGCCTGGGGCCTGCCGTGCAGCGACGATCCGGCGACCTGCGACGCCCCCGGCGGCGCGCCGTGCTGCACCGACTGAGCGATACGGCCAGAGGTCTCTGACGACCGGCCCTCCCTGGTGGAGATCGCCGCGCTCCCAGCTGCAGTGAGGACAGCGAAGCGAGGGCAGCGCGAAGGCCGCCGTCCACCACGGGATCACGCGGCCGTCGAGAGCAGATGCCATGTCCGGCGCGCCTGGTTGCGGGTTCTCCTGACTTGTCGGGTGTCGCTCGCGTGTCATTCCATCACCATGCCTACACCCGCCGCGGCCACTCCGAAGACGACAAAGAAGCCCGATGGCAAGCCCAACGTGCTCATCCTCAATGGAGACGACATCGGCATCTGGAACATCAGCTTCCATAACCGCGGGATGATGGGGTATCGCACCCCGAACATCGATCGTATCGCGGAGGAGGGCCTCGCCTTCACGGATTACTACGGTCAGCAGAGCTGCACCGCTGGCCGAGCCGCGCTCATCACCGGCCAGAACCCGCTCCGCACCGGGCTCACCAAGGTGGGGATGCCCGGCGCCGCGGTCGGCCTCCAGCCCGAGGACCCCACGATCGCCGAGCTCTTGAGGCCGCTCGGCTACGTGACCGGGCAGTTCGGCAAGAACCACCTCGGCGACCGGGACGAGCACCTCCCCACGAACCACGGCTTCGACGAGTTCTTCGGCAACCTGTACCACCTGAACGCCGAAGAGGAGCCGGAGCTCCCCGACTATCCGAAGGATCCATCGTTTCGCAAGCGGTTCGGGCCGCGGGGAGTGCTCCACTGCTTCGCCGACGGGCGCATCGAGGACACCGGCCCGCTCACCCGCGAGCGGATGGAGACCATCGACGACGAGATCACGGACCGGTGCCTCGAGTTCATCGAGCGCGCCCACCGCGACGGAACTCCGTTCTTCGTCTGGTACAACACGACCCACATGCACTTCCGCACCCACCCCAAGGAGAAGGTCCGGGGGAAGAGCGGCCAGGGCCCCTACAACGATGTGATGGTCGAGCATGACGAGTACATCGGCAAGGTCCTCGCCAAGCTCGACGAGCTCGGGATCGCCGGCGACACCATCGTCGTCTACACGACCGACAACGGGCCTCACTTCAACACCTGGCCGGACGCCGCGATCACCTGCTTCCGCAGCGAGAAGAACACGAACTGGGAGGGCGCGTTCCGGGTGCCCACGTTCGTGAGGTGGCCCGGGAAGATCCCCGCCGGCAAGGTGCTCAACGGGATCGTCTCCCACCAGGACTGGCTGCCGACGCTGCTCTCGGCGGCGGGCGTCCCCGATATCAAGGACAAGCTCCTCCACGGCCACCAGGCCGGGAACAAGAAGTTCCAGGTGCACATCGACGGCTACGACATGCTCCCCTACTTCACCGGGCAGGTGGAGGAGAGCCCGCGGAGGGAGTTCTTCTACGTCGGCGACGACGGCGATCTCCTGGCGATCCGGTATGACGACTGGAAGCTCGTCTTCATGGAGCAGCGCGCCACGCGCTTGCAGATCTGGGTCGAGCCGTTCGTCCACCTGCGGACTCCGAAGATCTTCAACCTGCGTCGCGACCCGTTCGAGCGGGCCGACGATGGCTCGAACACGTACTGGGACTGGGTCCTCGACCATGTGTTCCTCGTCGTGCCCTGCCAGGCGTACGTCGCGAAGCTCCTCGAATCGTTCCAGCAGTTCCCTCCCCGGCAGAAGCCGGCGTCGTTCAACCTCGACCGAGTGCTGGAGAAGCTCAACCAGAACCGCATCCACGGTGACTGACGACGGAGCGACGTGATCCTTCCCGCCGCCGCGGCGCGCGTCACGGCGAAGCCCCGCGAGCTCCAGCAAGATCCCCACGACCGCTTGACGCCGGCTCGCTCGGGATCACGCGCCGAGCGGCGGCGGCGTGGATCAGAAGACGACGGCGCCGGGCGAGCAATACTGGTCGAGGAGGGGCGAAGGCGTCGCCGACACGTTGGCGTCGTCCACGTAGTACACGGCCGGCCCGCCGATCGTGTAGATATAGACCTCGTTGTTGAACGACGTGCCGCAGGTCTGGAGGTACTCCCACTTTCCAGTCTGGGTCGAGGTCCTGGTGGTGTAACCCGTCCCGCCGCTGCCGAGCCCTATCGTCACCTGCCCGGTCACGGTATAGACCCAGACGCTGAACCGCAGGTAGGCGTTGTTCGGTGGCGGGCTGGCGGATGTCCAGTACTGCTGGGCGATGCCGCCGTTGGTCGTCGTCGCGGACACGAGGAGGCTGCGCTTGTTGGCGGTGTGCACGACGTCGGTCTTGAGCCATGTCGCGATGGCGCCGTAGTTCAGGTCATTGCTCGTGGCAGGCCAGGAGTCCGCCGCGGTGCCCCCAGCCCTGCTACAATGCTCCAGGCGCCGGTGTGGAGGCTGTGGCCTGGAGGCCAGGACCTCCAGGCGCAGAGGCGTGCCCCTCCAGGAGGCCGCGCCGACGGTGATGCCTGCGCGCGAGCGCCGCGTGGACGGAGGACGCGCTGCGCTGGAGCGCGCCGTGGCGCCGCCGGGGCGTCAGGCCGGCGGGAGCAGGGCGAGCAGCGCTCTGGCGGCGACCTTCTTGTCGAGGACAAGCACGCTCCGGATCAGCCTTGCGCTCCCCGTGAGCTTCTCGCCCAGCGCCTCGCCGGTGATCTCGAGCCGGCAGGCCAGGAGGCGCTGGGGGTAGCGGGAGAGGAGCGCGTCGCAGTCGCGATAGAAGCGGGTGCTGCCGTCGCTCGCGAGAAAGAGGATGCGCGACGCGCGGGCGTTCTGCGGGCTCTCCGGGGCCCTCCTGGCCGCGGCGTCCAGCCCCTTCTGCTCCCTGGCGAGCTTGTCGGCGATGAGCTCGAGGCCGTGGCAGGCGTGCTCGGCCGCGAGCGCGCCGCGGAGCTCCGCGGCCAGCGCGTCGGTCATCGGGAGCGTCGCCACCCGGTTTCGACCGCTCTCCCACAGCAGGCCCGCGTGCTTGGTGAGGAGATCGGACACCGCGTCATGGCGCGGATCGGCGACGAGATCTTTCGGCAGCTTGAGCACAGGAACCTCTGCGCGCACCCTACCAGACCCGGAGCGCCGCGACGACCGCGGCGGCGGCGAGCCTCCCGCACGCGGATCCCTCGGACCAGGCCACCCCTTCCGTGGGCTCGCGCGCTCGGCATTCCGGAGCTTCCAGCGGGAACCCTAGCCGCGCGGGGATCTGCCTCGCCGTCGCTGGCTCGGTCGCAGCACCTGAGAGACGCATCCTGCCACCACAGCGAGAACAGAAGAGCACGTCGACCTGATAGGTCCGCCGCAAGAGCTGGCCTGGACGAGGCCACCGCGGCGCGTCGCCCAGGCACGGCGCCGCCCCCATCCGCGCGGTCCACCGCGCCGCCCCACCAGCGCCCCCCGGCACCCCGGAAAGGCCCGCGACCGCGCCTGTGTCATACGGATCTACCCTACCGCGCTGGACCGCATTTGAGACTTGCGGTGCAGCGCCGCCGTGTGAGACACTCCGTGCGCAAGATCACCAACTGCGCCCGAATACATAACCTGGTCCGCCGGCTCCGGTTGACCAGTCGACTACTCGTTGGGCAGGGGAACCCAGAGCAGGCTGTCGACAATTCTCTCTTGAAGAGCCAGGTATGGATGACGGTGCAGGTCTTACGCTATGGAATGGCATCCTGGGAGCAGCTCTTGAGATTCCTGGAGCTCGCGTTGACCGGGCCTCGTTTTTGCGCTCGGCGCTAGCCCGGCACGTTGCAGCTGACGCCGTAGAGCGCGCCGTGGCCGCAACGCCAGCGAAGGCCAGAATCCTGAAATCAATCATCAATAAGTCCGCGCAAAGTTCCATTGCGTGGCACCGCGCCGGCGTGAGCGCAACCTCGGCGATTGCGGGATTACCAGGAGGCTGGTGGATCGCCGGCACGATTCCGGCCGACTTGGCTCAGTACTTCTGGCACGTAGTGGTGGTGCTTCAGAAGCTCGCCTATCTACATGGTTGGCCCTCACTCTTCCAAGACGACGAAGACATCGACGACGAGACCAAGCTTGTGCTCACTCTGTTCATTGGCGTGATGCTGGGAGCCCAAGCCGCAACGAACGGACTATCAAAGTTGGCTACCGCTATGGGAGGCGAAGTAGCAAAGCGCCTTCCGCGGGCTCCCTTAACCAAATATGCTGTCTATCAGATAGCGAAGCAGGTAGCGAAGTGGATCGGCGTCCGACTTACGAAGAAGAAGTTCGCTGAACTCGTGGGCCGAGCAGTACCGATCATCGGAGGGGGAGTGGCGGGCGTCATCACGTGGATAGCATTCGGTGGTGGAGCAAAGCGGCTCCTCGAGCATCTCGAGGGCCTTCCTCTCGCGGAGTCATGACGATGGCACAGAAATGGGTGTATAAGGCGACGCCGACGATCGCAAACCTGAACGATACCCGCGACCTGGCTGCACAGGAATGCTTTCTCGCAAAGGCAGCCCACGAGAGGCCCAACGAGCAAGGTCATCATGCGCGAGCCGACCACGTGAAGGATGTCCTGGTTGGCGACGTGATTCACTTCTACTTTCGCGAGATCGGAACGACGGCAGACAATGCACTGCCCATTGGCAGCTTCGAGGTCGTCGGAGCGTCTCCTGTTCCAGGCCGATTCACATGGCCTGTCGAAGAAACCCATCTCGCAAGGGTGCTCGATCCGGCGTTCGATGCTCGGCTCCAGAAGATGGGGTACGGTCGCGACCCCAAACTTGGGTTCACTACTGGATGGCTTCTGAGGCGCCTCGATCAGCACCCCCCGCCATATGACCGCACGTGGTTCCCCGGAAATCACGTGCTCCGAAAGTATAGCTGAGGAGTCCAACGGTGCTCGTGCCGCACACGCTCTCCCAACGCCAGGCACTGCCCAACAAGCCACGTTGCCCGCCGCATTGCGCACTGCGGCAGATCAGCAAAACGTTGGGTGGGTACGAGAGCCAGCGTACCCAGATGATCTTGACGACTCGTGTACCGATTCGGCGAACGCACGAACACGATGGGGCATCATCGCGACAACCAGATCGATGTCGTTCGTCGCGCGGGGCTCCCCTTGAAGCGAGCTTACAAGGCTGCCCCGATAAAATACTCGCAGCCGATGCTCTCCAGTGCTGCGGCCACGTGCAACGCCACGCCAAGACATCTGTCTAGGCACTCACGAGGTCACGTCGCGTCGTCCGGCTCTTGGCCGAACGGCCTGCGCGCGCAGTCGCGTCCGTACAGCCTCACGGCAATGCGAACACGAAGCTCCTGCGTGTCCGCCCCTGGATGGATAGGTCTCGTCGGTCATACTCCTGACCGCTCCCTCCGTCCCGTGCGCGGAGCGCAGGGTTTTCTCTGCTCTGCCCGCACGTGTGAGCCGACCCCTCTCGGCCGGCACAGTCTCGGACTGCCGCGGGCGTCGCGTAAGATGCTGGAATTGTTGGATAGTGCGGACAGAAATGGCCTGCGAACCCCTGACATGATGCACGACGTGCCGGGCGTGATCTCCGGTGGCGTTTGCGGTATATTTGCGGATATGTCCCTCCCCGCGATGCCTCCTCCAGGTTTCGACGACCTCTCCCCCGCTGAGAAGCTCGATTACGTACAGGCCCTCTGGGACCGCGTGGCGCTCCATCCTGAGGCAGTTCCCGCCCTGGAGTGGCATCGCGAGATCATCGCGGAACGCCTGGCGGCGCACCGCGCTGGTCAGGGTTCGAGCCGCTCGTGGGAGGAGGCCCGCCGAGACCTGCTCTCGCGCCTGCGCGCCGCGCAGCGATGAGACGGCTTGAAATCCGCCAGGAAGCGGAGGTCGAAGTCTTCGACGCTGCGCTTCGCTACGAGCGGGAGCGGCGCGATCTCGGATTCCGATTCGAGTCTGAAGTGGATGTCACGATCCGCCGTGCCATGGAGAATCCTCTCCAGTTTCCTGAGATCGAGCCCGGCATTCGTCGCGCACTGGTTCGAATCTTTCCTTACGGCGTCTTCTTCGTGCTCGAAGAACCCTTGGTGCTCGTGATAGCGGTGCTTCACCTGCACCGCCATCCGGACGCGTGGAAAGAGCGGCTGTGAGCACCGAGATGCGTATAGTGGCATTCTCGGTCTAACAATTCGTCGGTGCCGACACCGCTCCGCGGCGCTGCACCGCGCATCTTTCGGGCAGACGGGCAGACAGAAAGGCGAGTTGTAGACGCAGGCGCTGCTCGGCCGCCATGGGCAACGTTCGATGCTCTCACTGTCGAGGGAAAGCTCTGGTACGTGCAGAGGACCCGGCGTGCCGGCTCCCTTGGTTCCTTGATCGATAGGCTTCAACCAGGACCTTTTTCATGGCGCCGATCATTCCCAATCCAGACAAGATCAAGAGCTTCCCCACCGAGGCAGCGTTCGAAGCCTGGATAGCCGCGAACCACGCCCGCGAGACCGAGCTGTGGCTGAAGATTCACAAGAAGGACTCGGGCCTGCCGACGGTCACCTACGCGCAGGCGCTGGACGTCGCCCTGTGCTGGGGCTGGATCGACGGCATCCGGAAGTCGTTCGACGAGGTCTCGTTTCTGCAGCGGTACACCCCTCGCAAGGCGAGGAGCGTCTGGAGCCAGATCAACACGGATCACATCGCGCGGCTGACGGCGGCCGGCCGGATGACCCCGCACGGCCAGCGGCAGGTCGACGCCGCGAAGGCAGATGGCCGCTGGGAGGCCGCCTACGCCCCCATCCGCAGCGCGACCGGAGCCACCGTTCCCGACGACCTTCGCGCGGCCATCGAGGCGAACCCACGGGCGCGCAAGACGTTCCAGACCCTCGGGCGCCAGAACCTCTTCGCGCTGGCGTTTCGCACGAGCAACATGAAGACGCCCGCCGGGCGCGCGAAGAAGATCGAGACGCTGGTGGCGATGCTGGCGCGCGGTGAGACCATCGTGCCGGAAGGGCGGCGCTGACCTCGGTCAGCGCGCGCGGCTCCCCTCCAATGAGCGTGCAACGTGTTGCCTACGTGGTCCTCCGATGCGCAGACCTCGAGCGCTCGCGGCGGTTCTACGAAGGCCTTGGCCTGCGCTTGTCTCCAGAACAGCACGGCAACGGACCGAAGCACTACTCGTGCAACGTGGGTGGGATGATCCTCGAGCTCTATCCGCTCTCGGACGGGCCGACGTCCGGTCTCCGCCTGGGGCTCGTCGTCTCCGACCTCGATCGGATCCTGGAGTCGGTCCGAGCGCTGGGCCCGGTGATCGGCGCCATCGGCTCCGAGGGCAGCTCGCCCGTGACGGTCATCGATCCCGATGGCCATCGGATCGCCCTGGAACAAGAACGCTGAGCCGCTCCAGGGCAAAGCCGGGGAGCGGGCGCTGCTCCTCATGAACCGCTCCCCCCTCCTCCTTGGGCGACGAGGTACCCGTCGCGAACGCCGCGCGGAACTTGGCCCTCCCGCGCGCCCCCTGGCATCTCCGCGGGGTGCGATCGCGTCTCTTCCTCGCGCTCGCCGCCGCGATCGCCGTCGGGATCGCGCCGGCGACGGCATCTCCGGCGCCGCCGGGCGTCCGAAAGCTCCACGTCGAGGCCGGCGCGGTCCACGCCACGGTCGGCGCGTCGGGCAAGCAGGTGCGCCTCACGCTCGATCCCGAGCTCCAGCGCGCCGCCGAGCGCCTCCTCGCCCGCTCCGGCGCCCCCGAGGGCGCCATCGTCGCCTCCGACGTCCGCACCGGCCGAATCCTCGTGTGGGCGAGCCGCGGAGACCGGGACTACGTCGCCACCCCGCTCGCCCCGAGCGCGAGCCTCTTCAAGATCGTCACCGCGGCGGCGCTGCTCGAGGGCCGCAAGGTGAATATCGCGACGCCCGTCTGCTACACGGGCGGCATGAGCGCGATCACCGCGGCTGATCTGCAGGGCCGCGGCGCCACCTGCACCGTCTTCGGCGAGGCGCTCGGCCGCAGCATCAATGGCGTCTTCGCCCGCCTCGCAGGCCAGCACCTCACGGCCGACGACCTGCGCAACAAGGCCCGCGACCTCGGCTTCGACGGCGAGGTGCCCATCGACATCCCCGTCGCGCCGAGCACCGCCCACGTCCCCGCCGACGGGCTCGGCCTCGCCCGCGCCGCCGCGGGCTTCTGGAGCGGGCGGCTCAGCCCGCTCGGCGCCCTGTTCGCGATGCAGACGATCGCCAACGACGGCGAGCGCGTCCGCCTCTCGCTGCTCGCGCCGCCGGGCGCGCACGACGCGCAGGACCGCCGAGACGCGGGCGCGCTCGCGCCGCGGAGCACCGACGGCCGCGGCCTCCGGGCCGACGTCGCGCGCACCCTCCGGTCGATGCTCGAGGTCACGACGCGGCGGGGCACCTGCGCCAAGGCGTTCCGCAAGCCCGACGGCACCCGCGCCCTCGGCACCATGCCCGTCGCCGCCAAGACCGGCACGCTGGTCGGCGGCAGCCCGTCGCGGATGTTCTCGTGGTTCGCCTCGTTCGCGCCGTCGGATCGCCCCGAGATCGCGGTCTCCGTGATGCTGGCCAACGACATCGCGTGGCGCACCAAGGCGAACCTCGTGGGGCGCGAGCTGCTCGAGATCTACTTCGGCCGGAGGCGCCCGGGGCCCGTGGCCCGGCGGCGCTGACGGCCGTCGACGCCGCGCACACGACGCGCGCACGACGCGCCCGTGGCGCATCGCCTTCACCGATGACACGCGCACCAGCTTCCGTGACGGCGCCCGCGCGTCAGGCGCAGCCCTTTGCTCGACCTGCATCACCCCTTGCGCTCCCCTCCCCGAGAATGTGACGCTCACGCCCCATGGCGAAGGTTACCGCGCTCGGCATGGACACCATCACCGAGAAATCCGGTCACCAGATGACCGGTATGGCGGTGAGCGTGTGTTTGACCCCGGCCGCGCCCAGCCCGTTGCCCATCCCCTACCCCACGATGGGCACCGTCGCGGAGGGGATCATCGACCCGTGCATGCGCACGAAGATCGAGGGCGCGAAGATCCTCACCGTCGGCGGCTGCATGAAGGCCTGCCACGGCAATGAGCCGGGCACGCTCAAGGAGGTCGTCAGCCTCAACACCGGCGGCCCCTGCTTCCCTTGGCTCGGCGCGCCCAACGTGTTGATCGAGCTCGGAATGGCCGGCATCACCGGCAGCATGGGGCAGATGAACAAGAGCATCACCGTCGGAGCCGGCGCCAGCGCGAGCGGCGCAGGCGGGGGCGGCGGCGGCGGAGGGAGCGGCGGCGGGGGCGCCGGGGGCCCGGGCGGGGGTCGTCCGCAGGGCGGGAGCAACGGCGGCGGGGCCGGCGGAGGGAGCAGTCAGGGCGCGGGGCCTCCGAGACCGCCCGCGCCGCCGGGCGCCGAGGGGCAGGCCAGCGGTGGGCACCCGGTCGATGTCGTGACCGGCACGATGTTCACCCATCCCACGATCGATTTCTCGATGCCGGGCTGCCTCTCGACGCAGATGACCCGGAGATACCGCAGCTCTGCGGTGCGACACAAGGTCGGCCTCGGCTGGGGCTGGTCGCACGGCTTCTCGTGGCAGGCCACGCGCGCCGGAGATCGCGTCGTCCTCGTCGATCCCGACTTCCGCGAGGTTCCCCTCGCGCTCCGAGGCGAGGACGAGGTCGTCGCGCTCCCGTTCGGCGTCCAGGTTCGCTTCGTCGGAGACGACATCGTGGTTGCGCTGAACGACGGCTATTTCCGCGTGCTGCGCCGCGCGGCAGGCTCCCCCGTCTACCGGCTCGCGGCGCTGCGGGACGAGACCGGAAATGCCATCGAGTGCGTCTGGGAAGCCGGAGAGCTGGTCGCGCTGCTCGACTCCGCCGGACGGCGCGCGACCTTGCGGCGCGACGGCTCCTACCGGAGCTGGATCCAGTCGGTCGCTGGCGAGGACGGCAAGACGCACGAGCGACGCCTCGTCACGTACGAGATCGACGCGCGGGGCGATCTCGTGCGGGTCATCGACGCGGGCGGCGTCGAAACGAGCTATGCTTACGACGAACAGCATTACCTCGTCAGCGAGAGCTTGCCGGACGGGACGGTCTATCGCTTCCTCTACGCCGACCACGCCGGGCAGCGTCGCTGTGTCGAGACCTGGGGCGAGTTGCAGGGAGGCGACATACTGGGCTCCCTCGGCGCGCGCTCCGCGGGCTCGCCTGTGCAGGCGAGAGGTCTCTTTCACGCTCGTTTCGACTACGGGCCTGGCCCCTCCGAGACGCGGATGATCGACGCGGCCGGCGGGGCGCACCGCTACCGGGGCAACGCTCTCGGGCTCGTGGAGGAGTACGTGGATCCGCGCGGCTATTGCTGGACCTACCGCTATGACGAGGCGGGCCGCCTGATCTCCATGAGCGACGGCGGAGGTCGCGTCGAGCGACGCAGCTTCGACCTGCACGGCCGCATGCTCGGCCTCATAAGGCCAGACGGCGCGCGGTGGGCCTGGAAACGAGACGACGAGCAGAGCAAGGTCGTCAGCGTCGACGCCGCTGGCAAGCGGGAGATCGAGACGACGTGCGGCACGCGGACGGTGGAGCACCAGGACGCCCGCGGGCGCATCACCCGCTTCGCCTACGATGCCCACGGGTTGCTGCGCGACATCGCCTATCCCGACGGCACGGTGGAGACGCGCTCGTACGATGCTCACGGCAACATAAACGAGCATACCTTCGAGGATGGCAGCCGGGCGCGGTACACGTTCGACCTCTTCGGTCGCCCCGTGTGGATCAGGACGCCGCGCGGAGCGGAATACGAGCTCGGCTACGACTCGCGAGGCGATCTCGTGTTCATCGCCGAGCCGGGTGACAAAACGACAGAGTTCCGGATTGGCCCGACCCGCCTGATCGAGGCGATGCGCGATCCGTCTGGCGAGGTGACGCGCTACCGTCACGTCGCGGGCGCTCTGGTCGAGTGCGTGCGCGCGGATGGAACCCGCTACGCGTTCGGTTATGATGCCCTGCGCCGCCTCGTGTGGATCGAAAACCCGGCCGGCGAGCGTTACCAGCGCACCTATGACGCCGCGGGGAACATCGTCCGCGAGACCTCGTTCGCGGGCGTGACGACGGAGTACGCTTACGACGGCTCGCGCCAGCTCGTGTCCGTCACCCGTGCAGACGGCGCGTGGATCCACCTGCTGCGCGACGCGGAGGGGCGAATCGTGGCACGGGAGCACTCGACCGGGCTCGTCGAGCGGTTCACCTACGGCGCGGGCGGCGCGCTGACAGCGGCCGAGAGCCAGGGCGTTCGCGTGCAGTTCGAGCGCGACGAGGACGGGCGCATCCTACGCGAGATCCAGGAGGCCGGCGGGTGGCGGTTCGAGATCGGCACGGAGTACGACAACAACGGGGGCGTCCTCGGGAAAGCGTACTCGACCGGCTGGAGCGTCTCATTCATCCGGCGCCCGGGAGACGGCGTACCCCTCGCGCTGCGTGCCGTCGCGACGACCCCGGAAGAGCTGCGCTTCGAGTACGACGATCGCGGGGTGGAGACGCTCCGCCGGCGCGCCACCGGCCCAGGCGCCATCGCGACGGAGAGCGATGCGTACGGGCTCCCGACGCGCGTCTCCGTGTTGGGCGAGGACGAAGCAATGCTGCGCGAGCGACGGTACGAGTGGGCCGTGGATGGGCCGCTGCGGCGAGTCGTCGACACCCACGCCGGGCAGCGGCGGTACGAGCTCGATCCGCTCGGACGACCGCTCGCGGCGGAGGGGCTCGGAGCTGCGGAGCATTTCCACTACGCGCCTCACGGTACGCCGGTGCCCCGCGCACAGCCGTGGGCGATCGGTCGCGGCGGGCGTCCGACGAACGCCGGTGACGTGCGCGTCGCGTGGGATGCGCTCGGACGTCTCGCCGCGCAGAATACCCCCGATCCGCTGCGGAGCTGGGCGTATACCTATGACGAGAACGATCGCCTGATCGAGGCGCGGCGCGGCGACGGCCGGAGCGTGCGGTACCTCTACGACCCGTTCGGGCGGCGCCTCGCGGAGACGTATGACGACGGCGAGAGCACCTGGTTCGGGTGGGACGTCGACAGCCCCGTCGAGGAACGCAGCACGAAAGGAGGCGTGGTACGCCGCGTCTTCCGCGACGACGGGTATGTGCCGCTGCTCGAGGCGGAGGACGGACGCGCATTCCGGATGATCGCCACCGACGCGGCGGGCACGCCGTGGCTCTACGTGGATCCGAGCCACGACTGCGACGAGATCGATCTCTCGGCGTGGGGCACGGTCGCTCGCCGGAGCGGCCAGCCGGGCGGTCTGCGGTTCGCCGGGCAACGCGAGGACGCGTTCACCGGGCTGCACTACAACCATCACCGGCACTACGCCCCCGCGCTGCACGTCTTCCTCACGCCAGATCCGCTGGGGATCGACGTCACGCTGAACGACGTGGGCTTCGTGCCCAATGTGACGCTGTACATCGATCCTCTCGGGCTCACGACCATCGTGGTGGGCGCTCCGCACGACCCCACGATCAAGAGCCACGCGAAGCTCCTCAGGAAGCAGTACCCGGGCGCGAAGGTGATCTCCTCGGATCAGCTGGGAAAGCCTCCGAGCTTGTGGCAGAAGCTCCGGGGCAAGAACAACAAGATCGATCCCAATGAAAACCATGTCGTCGTGACGACGCACGGCGCGCCCGGGAGCGCACAGTGGGGCAATGGCAGCGCAAGCGGCGAGCAGATCGGTGATATGCTGAAGAACGCTGGGTTCCAGGGCGGCCCGGGCGCGGTGGTGGACGTCTCCGCCTGCAACGCGGCGACGCCCGCGGCGGGCCAGAAGAGCATCGCCCACGGGATCGCTTCGTCCACGGGCGCCAACGCGAACGGCGCCATGCGCGACCCGTCGGTCGATCCGAACCAGGTCCACAACTACCAAGGCAAGAAACCTTCCTGGAAATTCTGGGGGAAGCCCCCCCAGTATCCCTATCGTCCTGGCGAGATGTGCCCCACGCCCCAGGGCCCCTTCGTGCATCAAGGCTACTACGTCGGAGTGACGCCATCCGGATCGGTCAGCGGCGTCCCGTTCAAGCCATGAACCCTCGTCTCGCGAGCGTACCATCCCCCTTTGGCGAGCTGCCCCGGCAGGCAGATATCGACGCGCTGCTCTCGCGGGCCAGCTTCGGGCGCGTGCTGGCGCGACCGCCGGCGCCAGGGCGCAGCGTCGCGCCGACGCTCTCGTGGGTGGATCGCAGCGCGCTCGCCGAGCTCCGGCCGCTGCTCCAGATCGGCGACGGGGCGCCACCGGCCGAGAGCGCATGGGATGAGGCGCCGGTGCTCGAGCTGATCGGCCGGGGCGAGCGCGTCGCAACGCTGACGCTGCATCACGGGCTCGCGGTCGGCTATCCCGGCTGGAACGCGGCCGCCCCGCTCGCGCGCCCGGAGAAACTCGCGCGCTGGTTGGCCGAGCGGGGGTGTCCCGCGCCGCCGGGTGGGACGGGCGCCGGGCCCGAGAGCGCTGCGGAAGGGCCCCGCTGGCCGGAGGGCGCTCCGCCAGACCTCGCGCCGCTCCGCGGGGCGCTCGCAGCCCCGGCAGGGGGCCGCCTCGGGGGAGCCGTCGAGGCGTTGTCGGTGCTGGGGCAAGCGCGTCCGGCGCCTCTGGATCAGGCCACGATACTGCTGGAATGGCTCGGTCATGACGCGGGCGCCTGGACGGCCGCCCCGCACAGCGATCCCGTGCCGCTCGCGCTGCTCCGCGTGCTCGGGGATGCCGTGGTGGACGACGCCATCCGCGCCGGGCTGAGCTCGGCCGCAGCGCGGCGCGGAGCGGCTCGCTTCGTCGCAGAGACAATCGCGACCCGCGCGGATCAGAAGCGGCGACGCGAGCGGCTCGCGGGAACCCTGGTGGCCCTGCGGGAGGCCGCGCGGACTTCGGGGGTCGAGGGGAGCAGCCGCGCTCTCGAGGCAGCGCTCGCTCCCGCTCCGCTGGCCGCTCCCGAGGGCACCCGGCTCCTCGCGGCGGCGCAGCACGGTCGCCTCTCTCGGATTTGCCGAGACGGCGATCACGTCGATGCGCTGGACGGGCTCTCCATCACCCGGTTCAGCGCCGGCGCGCCCGAGGGGCAAATCCTGTTCGAGCTACCCGGCGTGCACACCCCCCTCTTCGCGCGCAACGGGCGGGCACGCTTCCTGCTGAACGGCCGCGTCTGCGAGGTATCGACTCCAGGGGGACCGCCCGTCGCAGCCGAGCCCAGCCTCTGGTCCCGCATCGTGCGCTCGCCGCTTTCCTACGGCGTCGCGCGCGCGCGCTGGGAGCGCGCGCGGCGGCGCTGCGCAGAGCGGGCGGAAGCGCAGGAGCCAATGCCTATCTTCCTCGAGATTGACGAAGAGGAGGAGGAAGCGTACGCGAAGCTCGGCGCGACCGGGGCGCCACTACCGCGCGCGGTAGCGACACGCGCGCTCGCGTGGTTCGCGCCGGGGCTCAACCTCGTCGCCTGGGAGGGTGCGCGCTCCGGGTCCGCCAAGCTCGAAGGTCGACCCATCCACCTCGCAGCCGGCGATGACGGGCTCTACGTGCTCGTCGAGCACGCGCCGGGAGAGCACGCCGTCCTCCGGATCGACGGCGGGGCGATCACGACGTCAGCGCGCTTCCAGGTGGAGCCTCGCGCCATCGTACACTGGAGGCCGGCAGGAGAGAGCGTGCACCTGCTCTTGGAAGCGCCGCTCGGCGACGTGCTCGTCGACGTGGCGCTCGGCAAGAAGGAGTGAGCGGTGCTGGCCGCTCGGGAAGGCGAGCGCCGACGCCCCGCGCTCGCCGCGCACGGCCTCGTCGCCCGGCGCCGCTGACGGGCGGCCCGGGGCTGGGTTACGCTGCGACGACCCCCATGAACGCCCGAGACCGCATCCCCCTCCTCCTCGAGCAACTACGCAAGGAGTACCCCGACGCGCGTTACGAGCTCGACTGGAAGACGCCGCTCGACCTGCTCGTCGCGACCATCCTGGCCGCGCAGTGCACGGACGAGCGCGTCAACCGGGTGACCGCCACGCTCTTCCCGAAGTACCCGACGGCGCAGGCGTACGCCGACGCGCCCACGGCGGAGCTCGAGGAAGAGCTCAAGCCGACCGGCTTCTACCGCCAGAAGACGAAGACGGTGCAGGCCACGTGCAGGGAGCTCGTCGCGCGCTTCGGCGGCGAGGTGCCCGCGACCATGGCCGAGCTCACAACGCTGCCGGGCGTGGCCAGGAAGACGGCGAACGTCGTGCTCAACACGGCGTTCGACATCCCCTCGGGGATCATCGTCGACACCCACGTCGCCCGCCTCAGCGGGAGGATCGGCCTCTCGAAGCGCGAGAAGCCCGAGCAGATCGAGGAGGATCTAATGAAGATCGTGCCGAAGGATCAATGGACGTTCTTCGGCCCTGCGCTGGTGCTGCACGGCCGCTACACCTGCGTCGCCAGGAAGCCGAAGTGCGGGGAGTGCCGGATGAGCGAGTTCTGTCCGAAGGAAGGGGTCTGAGCGAGAGATGAAGATCGATCTACCTGCCTCGTGGGAGCGCGTGCTCGCCGGAGAGCTCGAGCAGCCGTACTTCAAGAAGCTGGCGCGCTTCGTCGAGGACGAGCGGAAGGCGCACCAGGTGTTTCCGGCGGAGGAGGACGTCTTCGCCGCGTTCAAGCTCACGCCGTACGAGAGCGTCCGCGTGCTGCTCCTCGGCCAGGACCCGTACCACGACGACGGGCAGGCCCACGGGCTGTGCTTCTCCGTGCGCCCGGGCATCACGCCGCCGCCGTCGCTGGCCAACATGTACAAGGAGGCGGTCTCGGATCTGCCGGGCTTCACGATCCCGAGCCACGGCTGCCTCACCACGTGGGCGACCCAGGGGGTGCTGCTGCTGAACACCGTGCTCACCGTCCGGGCGCACACGCCGAACTCCCACAAGAACCAGGGCTGGGAGTCGTTCACCGACGCGGTCATCAAGAAGGTCAACGACAGGCCCGACGGGGTGGTGTTCGTGCTCTGGGGCGGCCACGCGCAGAAGAAGGCGAAGCTCATCGACGCGAAGCGCCACACGGTCATCAAGACGGCTCATCCCTCGCCGCTGTCGGCGAGGAACGGCTTCTTCGGCAGCAAGCCGTTCTCGACCATCAACAGCGCCCTCCGCGCCCGCGGCGCCGACGAGATCGACTGGCGGCTCCCGGAGACCGCGTAGCACCGCGATGACGCGGCGGAAGCGCTCCCTGCCGCTCGCGCCCGCGACGCGGTACACCCCCGCCGTCCTCGAGGGGATCGCCGACGGGGAGCGCGCCGCGCTCGCGCTGTCGCTCGCCACGCGCACCGAGGCCGGCGCGGTGTCGGCCGCGGCCTCGGCGCTCGCGCGGGCCGAGGCGCTGCAGGGGGCATCGATCGCCGCCGAGCCGCCCGATCGGCCCATCGCCTGCAGGGCCGGCTGCGCGACCTGCTGCGTCAGCAAGGTGCTCGTGCTGGCGCCGGAGGTGCTCCGCATCGCGGCCCACCTGCGCGCCACGCGGAGCCAGGAGGAGCTCGCCGCGCTGGAGGAGCGCGTCCGCGCCGCCGACGCGGCGACGCGCGGGCTCTCCCGCCTGGAACGCGCCGAGGCCGGCGTCCCCTGCCCGCTGCTCGACGAGCGCGGCGCCTGCTCGATCCACGCTGTCCGCCCGATCGTGTGCGCCGGCTGGAGCTCCCTCGACGCCGCCGCGTGCGAGCGCCACTTCGCCGCGCCCGCGTCCGTGCCCACGGCGCCGATGCACCTCCCGGGATACGAGGTCGCCAACGCCGTCCTCGCCGGCCTGGGATGGGCTGCGAAGGAGCAGGGCCTCGACGCCGCGCCGCTCGAGCTGATCGCGGCCCTGCGCATCGCGCTCGAGCGCCCGAACGCCGGCGAGCGGTGGCTCGCGCGCCTCCCCGTCTTCGCCGCGGCCCGCGACGCCGAGTGGCAGGAGGATCGGCGGCGCGAGGGCTGATCGCGCGCCGCGATCGGCCCGCGTCATCTGGGCGCTCGCGGTCGGAGAAATCCGTTTAGGCTAGCGCGCCGCGGAGGCCGCCGCCGGTCGGCGCCTCGCGACGGAACACAGGACAGGAGACACGATGAAGATCTACGGACATCCCATGAGCACGTGTACGCGCAAGGTCCTGACGGTGCTCGCCGAGAAGGGCCAGGAGGCGCAGTTCGTGCTCGTCGACCTGATGAAGGGCGCGCACAAGCAGCCCGAGCACCTCGCGCGCCACCCCTTCGGCGTGATCCCGGTGCTCGAGGACGAGGACTTCACGCTCTACGAGTCGAGGGCGATCATGCGTTACCTCGATCACAAGCTTCCGGGTGCTCCGCTGACGCCGACCGAGCTCAGGGCCAGGGCGCTCATGGATCAGTGGCTCAGCGTGGAGCAATCGTACTTCGCCACCCCGGCGGTCAAGATCGTCTTCCAGCGGGTCTTCCTGCCGATGCAGGGCAAGCCAGGCGACGAGGCGATCGTCGATGCGTCCAAGGCCGAGGTCTCGAAGGCGCTCGACGTGGTCGAGAAGGCGCTGGCCGGCCAGGAGTACCTCGCGGGCTCGAGCTACTCGCTGGCCGACATCTCGTGGATGCCGTACCTCCAGTGTCTCGTGGTGTCGAAGGTCGAGGACCTCATCACCGATAGGCCGAACGTCGCGGCGTGGTGGAAGCGCATCAGCGCGCGTCCCGCCTGGGTGAAGGTGTCGTCCTGACGCCTGCCGGCATGCCCTGAGCGGGCGTCTTCTGCTCAGAACGCAACGGGGTGGTCGGCGACGCCGGGGACGCCGGTGCATCGCTGGCGCCCCTGCGCGGCCGCGCTGCCGGACCGCCGGGCGCGGCGGGCGCTCCTCGGCCCTTCAGCTCGGCGCGCCGAGCACCTCGTCGAGCGTCCGCGCGCCGAGCACCCGCTCGCCCCACCGCTCGAGCTCGGCCACGTCGGCTGCATCGATGCGAGCGACGACGGCCGCGGGCAGCTCGCCGAAGCGGGCCCGGAGCTGCCGCAGCAGGAGGTTGCGCCCCCCTTCCTTCAGCCCCTCGTCGCGCAGTTTTTGCTGGTAATCCTCGAACCACGCTCGGATCTCTGCGCTCACGTCGTCCTCCTCGCTCGTCGCCTGCTCATCGAGCCCGAGCCGAAAATGTACCAGGAGAGGCGTGGCGACGCTCCTCTCCCAAGAGTCCTCCGGGGTCGATGCGTCGGGTTCCGCATCGTTCGACGAGGCGCCGACTGGAGACGCTTGCGCGCGGGCCCGGCGTTCGAGCTCGTGATACCAGGTGAGCTGCTTGCGCAGACACGAGCGGACCTGCCGCAGGCCGGGCGTGCGGTGAAACGGCTCGAACAGGCTCGGCTCCGCGGAGAGCTCGCCCAGCAAGCCCATCCCGGCGCGCTCGGCGTCCCGCGCCGGATCGGGCACGCTGTAGACATCGATCTTCTGCGTCGCCGCGAGCACCTCCACCTCCGTCTCCGGAGACGAGGCTCGGCTCAGCGCCTCGCGCAGAATGTTCTTCGCGAACTGGTCAGCGCCGTTGTGCATCGGCGTCGCACCCTAACCGCATCACGGAGAACTGCCCACAAGATAGAGCGGAAGATCCGCGACAAGCATGCTTACGCGTGGAGCTCTGTGCTCATCACGAAAACGACTCTCCAAGCTGCGGTGCCCGCCAATGACGACTGCGGAGCCATGTCGGGTTCGGCGTCTTCAGGCCGCCTCATCCCTCGCTTCCCCCTGCGGTCTGAAGGATGCGGCCACAGACATCGGCCGCCCGGCGCGAGCCCGGCTCCGCCCCGTCGAGGAGCCCCACCAGGTTGAACAGGTCGAACGCCGCGGCCCAGCGCTCGAACCCCTCGGGAAGCGGCGCGCTCTGGCGGTAAGCGCCCGCGAACGCCGCGACGAACTCGCGCCCCGGACTCCAGCGCAGGAGCTGGCCGACGTCCATCAGGCTCGGTCCCGCGTACGCGAACTCCCAGTCGAGCACGAGGAGCTCGCCCGACGACAGCCAGTGCAGGTTCGATGCCTTGAAATCCCCGTGGAGGAGCACGGGCGCCGACGCCAGCGCGCGCAGCGCCTCCGCGTTCGCGTCGAGGAACGCGCGCACGCGCTCGCTCAGCTCGCCGCGCAGAGCAGGAGCCAGCCTGTCGAGGACCGCGTCCACATGACCCCGCAGCGCGCCGATGCAGTCGGCGAACGGCACGGACACGGCGAGCTCCGGCCCCAGGAAACCCGCGCTGTCGTAGCCGACGCCGTGAATCTCCGCGAGCGCGCGCCCGACCGCAGCGCCACACGTCGCGGTGTCCTGGAGCGGTCCGTGGAGGACGTGCTCGAGGACGAGGAAATCCTCACCCGCCGACAGGACCGCCGGGACGCGGAACGACCTCCAGCCCCGCGCGAGCAGGCTGGCCTCCTTCGGCGCCGCGCTGGCGTCTCGGCGGTACACCCGCAGCACGCGCTCGGCGCCGAGGCGCACGTTCACGTTGGCGTGCCCGCCGGAGAGCACCTCCGCTTCGCCGGTGAACGACCGGACCCGCCGCTCGATCTCGGCGCGCGCGAGGGTCTGGACGTGCGCGGCGCGCTCCCACGCGCGCTCGGGGTTGGGGAGCAGCCTCATGCGGTCTCTCTTCATTTCAGGCACGAGGCGCGCCGCGCGTCGAGCGCCCTCCCTCGGACAGCGCCCCCGCGGTACGATGCGCGCATGCCCGTGTACCGCACGTCCGCCGTCGAACACGCCGCGGCGGTCGCCGTGGCGGCCCGGACCGACGTGGGCCTCAGCCGCGAGCACAACGAGGATACCTTCCTGATCAGCGATCTCGCGCGCGGGCTCGCCCATGGGCCCGCGGCCGCCCAGGCGTCCGTCGAGCCGCCGCTCGCCCTGTCGCTCGGCGTCTACGACGGCTCCGGCGGTGCGTCGTCCCCCGACGCGGCGAGCCGGCTCGCCGCGCGCATCGTCCACGCCATCCTCACCCGCTCCGCGCCCCGATCGAGCGACGCCCTCGAGCGGAGCCTCCTCGAGGCGATCGGCGAGGCCGGGCGCGCCGTCCGCGACAACGCCCGCCGGAGCTCACAGCACCGGAACAGCGGCACCACGGCGACCGTGGCCGCGCTCTGCGATGAGCGCCTCCTGCTCGCGCAGGTCGGCGACAGCCGCGCCTACCTCCTCCGGAGCGGCGTCCTCACCCAGCTCACCCGCGACCAGACCCTCCTCCAGTCGCTGCTCGACAGCGGCAAGCTGCGGCCCGAAGAGGCCGCCACGTTCGAGCACAGGGGCGTGATGCTCCAGGCGCTCGGGCTCCGCGAACACCTCAGGATCGCGCTCTCCGCCGTCGAGCTCCGCCGCGAGGACACCCTGCTGCTCTGCACCGACGGGCTGAGCGACCTCGTCGACGATCGGCACATCGCCGCCGCGCTCGACGCCCACCCCGACCCCGCGGCGGCCGCCAGCGCCCTGATCGACGCCGCGCTCGCCGCCGGAGGCCGCGACAACGTGACCGCGCTGGTCACGCGGTTCGACGGCCCCTGGCTCGCCCCGCCGGCCAGCGACCGCGCCGCGGAGATCATCGAGATCGCCAGGTTCGCCGAAGGGCCGACGCGCCGCTCCTGACGGCGCGCCGGCTCGCGATCACGAGCGCCGCGACCCGCGACCGGCAGCGTCCTGCCGCGGCGCCAGCCGGCCTCGCCTCCGCCCGCGCGCCGCGAGCGCGAGGGCGGCGAGCGCGCCGAGCCCCGCCGAGATCGGAGCCCCGCCCGCCGCGCCGCCGAAGCTGCACCCGCCGTCGTCCTCCGCCGCGCCAGATCCCTCGTCAACGCCAGCGCCCGTCGTCGCGCCCCCGCCCGTGCCCGCGCCCGCCCCCGTCGTCGCGCCCCCGCCCGTGCCCGCGCCCGTCGTTGCGTCTCCGCCTGCGCCCACCGTGGCGCTGCTGCTCGCGCTCGCCGCCGCGTCCCCGCCCGCGCCCGTCGCGCCGCCGCCCGTGCCGGCGCCGGAGCTCGCGGCGCTCGTCGCGGCGCCAGGGTCGGAGGACTTGAGCACCAGATCCGCACAGCGGTAGTACAGCGTGGCCGGCCTCCTGTCCGTCATGACCTGGATGAGCTGAAGCGTGCAGTTGTCACACTCCACGTCCGGGAGCGTGACCTCCGCGGAATACGACCCTCCGCGCTTGTCGGCGATGCCGTCGAGCAGGCAGCCCTTGTCCACCCCCGGCTCGCAGAGATCGTTCTCGTTCGCCGGCTCCGGGAAATCATCGAAGCCGTCGTCGTCGAACATGATCCGGAAATGCCCGGGGTGATCGATCGTCTCGTTCCACGTCACCGTGATGGTCTCGCCCGGCTCGAACACGGTGACGGTCTCGCCCCGCGCATCGCCGCGAGCACCGCAAGGCGACACCTTCTGCTGGTCGTCCGCGTGCCTCGGCGCGGGGGACGTGAGGTCGATGTGCGCGCGGCTCACGCCAGCGAACGACATCACGGCGGCCAGTACGAACGATCCCATCAGCATGCAACGCATCGATCCACCTCCTCGGAGCCCGCGGGCAGCGCAATCTACACAGCGGCTCATCGTCTGTCTGCGACGTCCTCAAGCAAGGAATTTTTCATGGACAGGGCGCCAGCGACCTACGTCGCGAACCGCCGGGCTCAGCCCGGTGAAAGCGCTCGGGCTTGCTTTTCGTGGTGAATTCAGCGATCCCACCCGGGGCGGAGGGGCGCCTCTGCAACGCCGATCAGGTAGAAACGCTGTGTCCATGCGGCTCTCCGTGAAGGGAGGCCAGCACGGACCGCGTGGGGGTGGGGCCCCGCCGGCTCTGCCGGCGGGCGGGGGCGGCGCGTGCCGCCCCCGGTGACAAAAGCGGAGGTTCATCATCATGGAGCAGCGCGCACTCGGTTCTACTGGCGTCACGATCCCGGTCGTCGGACAGGGCACCTGGCAGATGGAGATGGACGATGAGGCGGCCTGCATCGACGCCATCCGGCGGGGGATCGACGCGGGCATGACGCACATCGACACGGCAGAGATGTACGGCTCGGGCGCTGTCGAGGCGCTCGTCGGCAAGGCGATCGCCGGCCGCCGCGACGAGGTGTTCCTCGCCTCCAAGGTGCTGCCCAGCAACGCGAGCTACGCCGGCACGATCGCGGCGTGCGAGCGAAGCCTGGAGCAGCTCCGCACCGACAGGCTCGACCTCTACCTCCTCCACTGGCCCGGGTCGCACCCGCTCGAGGAGACGTTCCGCGCCTTCAAGGACCTGAGGGACCAGGGCAAGATCCGGTATTTCGGCGTCAGCAACTTCGACCAGGCGGAGCTCTCGAAGGCGATCGCCATCGCCGGAGCGCGCGAGATCGCCTGCAACCAGGTGCTCTATCACCTGCTCGAGCGGTCGATCGAGCACCGGGTGCTGCCGCTCTGCGAGCGGCACGGCATCGCGGTCGTCGCCTACAGCCCGTTCGGCTCGGGCCGGTTCCCGGCGCCGGACAGCACGGGGGGCAGGGTGCTCGCGTCCGTCGCCGCCGCCCACCGCGCGACGCCGTGGCAGGTCGCGCTGCGCTTCCTGCTCCGCCGCCAGCCGATCTTCGTGATCCCCAAGGCCGCGAACGCCGCGCACGCGCTCGACAACGCGGCCGCGGGCGATCTGCGCCTCAGCAGCGAGGACATCGCCCGTCTCGAGACGGCCTTCCCGCTCGGCCGGGATCGCGGCGTGCTGCCGACGCTGTGAAGCGGGCGGCGAGCGGAGGAACCGTGAGGACGCCAGAAGCCACCAAGATTGGATTTTCCCCTTGGCGTCATCTGGCGCCTTGGCATGCCTTTCCGTCAGGAGCTTCGCGAGCCCCGCTTCGTTCCGCTGAACGGCAGGGGCTCTCTTGGCGGGCGGCCGAACGTGGCATACTGCGCACATGAGCCACGCACGCTTATCCTCGCTTCTCTTCGGGCTTTTTCTCGCCGCCTGCAGCGGCACGGTCGAGATCCCGTCGAGCAGCGGCAGCGACGACTTTCGCAACCTCTGCGGCGGCACGGTCGATATGCCGTCCGGTAGCGGCGGCTCTGCCGGCGCTGGCGACACCGGCGATAGCGGCAGCACCGGCGGCGCTGGGGGCTCCGCCAGCTCGACCTCGAGCGGCGCGACACCGCTCGCCTGCGGAGGGCGCAGCGGGGGGATCTGCGGCGAGGAGGACTTCTGCGACTTCCCCGACGACTCGTGCGGAACGTTCGACACCCTAGGCCGGTGCTCCCCCCGGCCCGGGGGCTGCACGAAGGATTGCCCGGGCGTCTGCGGGTGCGACGGCCAGTTCTACTGCAATGCGTGTGTTGCGCAGCAGGCGGGGGTGGATATCTCGGACAATGCCTCCTGCGTCGAGACCGAGGTCGGCCGCTACACCGCCACGTACTGGCCCGGCGGGTACGATCATCTCACCATCTACAAGGCCCGGCCAGAGGCGGACCTCTGCGTGATGCTCTACGCCGAGGCGCCGAGCAGGCAGTCGCCTGCGGGCTTCGACATCGTCACGGTCCCGGAGATGTGGAGTGTGTCGCGCATCCTGATGAGCAAGGGGGCGGCCGACTGCACGCCGGAGGGCCTGGGCTCCGCTGGCGCGGCCGTGAGCGCGACGGGCGCCACCGGGAGCCTGACGATGGAGCTCCTGACGGGGACAGCCGCCCCGTGCACCGTCGACGTGGACATCACCGTGACCTTCCCGGAGGACCCCGCGACCGACCACCTCCGCGCGACGGACCTGATCGTGGACGCCGGGTGCCAGTAGCGGCCGCCAGACGCCGCCGCTGTCAGCGCTTCTTCTCGCCGCGCTGGGCCTTCTCCGCCTCGGCGAGCCGCCGCCGCGCGTCGTCCAGGGCCGCCTGGCTGGCGTGGCCCTTGGGGAGCGCCTCGTAGCCGGCCACCTCCTCGCGCAGCGTGGCGATCTGCTCGGCGCCCCGCCCGAGCCGCTGCTGGATCTCGGCGCGGAGCTTCAGGTAGCGCAGCCGGCGCGGGCCATAGGCGCGGCCGATGGCCCGCTCCACCGCGGCGAGCGCCTCCGCCTCGCGGCCCATCGCGTGGAGCACCTGCGCGAGCCGCGCGGGCGGCTCGTACGAGGCGGGCATCTGCGCCTCGCGCTGCGAGAGCATCGCGACCGCCTCCTCGCCGCGGCCGAGCGCGATATACGCCATGGCGCGCCCGTAGTCGTATGCGGCCGCCGCCTCGGGCGTCTTCGCCTCCTTCGCGGCCCGCTCCAGCACGGCGAGCTTCGACTCGCTCGCAGCGCGGGCCCCGCCCGCGTCGCCGAGCGCCTCGAGCCCCTCGGCGAGCAGGCCCCACGCGTCGGCCCTGTCGTCCGCGCTCGCGTCCGCGGGCGGGCTCGCGACGATCGACCGCAGCCGGGCGACCGCCGCCTCGCGCGCGGCCCGCTGGGCCTTGCCGCCGGGGAGCGCCGCCGCGCAGGAGAGCAGGACGCTCGCGAAATCGGCGGGCAGCGCCGCGCCCTTCACCTCGCCGACGTGCGCGCTGCCGAGCTCCGCGCACGCCGCGGCGTCCTTCTTGCGGTAGAGCGCCGAAAGGAGGCCGAGCAGCGCCTCGCTGCGCCGCGGCCAGGCCTCTCCGCCCCGGGCCAGGGCGCGCCGGTAGGCGGACACCGCCGCGGCGTGGTCACCCGCGCTGTGGGCCCGCTTCGCCTCGACCAGCAGGCGGTGCGGATCGTCCGCGGGCAGCGCCGACGCAGCCTGCGAATCCATCGCGAGCAGCGCCTCGCGGATCAGCTCGCGCAGCTCCTCGACCGAGGCGGCGCCCCGCCAGAGCCCGATCACCTCGCCGCCCGCCGGCTCGAGGACGAAGAACGTCGGCCACACCGTCACCTCGTGCCGCTCCAGGAACGGCGCGCTCTCCGGTCGATCCGTGTCGACGTCCGCGAACACCACCCGATCGGCGAACGGGCGCAGCGACGGATCGGTCAGCACGTAGTGCTTCATGCTCAGGCAGGTGTGGCACCACGGCGCCCACGCATCGACGAACAGCGCCTTGCCCTCGGTCCGGGCCTTCTCGCGCGCTCGCGGCACGTCGTCGTGGATGAACTCGAGCGGCGGCTGCGTGGCCGCCGGCTCCGGCCCGGCAGCGGGCGAGGGCGCCGCGGCTGGCGGCGACGGCGCGGCGGCCGGAGGCGCCGGCGCGCGTGGCGGCGGCTCGACGGCGCAGGCAGCGAGGGCGGCGGCGGAGACGAGGGCGGGGAGCAGGGCCGGGGCACGCACGGCCAGACAGGGTAGCCGAACCGCGGCGAGCTCGCCCTCGCGGCGACAGGCGAGCGCGGCACCGGGACCGAGCGCGGCACCGGGACCGGATCGCGGCGTCGCTGGCAGGCGCCTCCGTGCGTCGACAAGGCGCTCCCCGACAGCCGCAAAGCTGGTACAGTCCCGCCGCAGTGAACGATTACGCGGGTCGGTGCGGCAGCTGCGCGGCATTCACCCGGGCGCACGACGATCCAGCGCGCGGCCGCGTCGGCGAGTGCGCCCTCGAGGTGTACCCGCCGCCGATCAAGGCGACAGCGACGTGCGCCCGTTACCGTGCCAAGGGCGCGCCTCCGCCGCCACCGCCACCCCGGGCGGCGGGCCAGCCGCGCGGCGCCGGCGTCAGGCCGCGGGCGCCCGAGCGCGCCCCGTTGCCGGAGCGCCGGCCGAGCGCGGCGCCGCAGCCCTTCCGTTCGCCGCTGCCAAGGGAGATCGACATCGACATGGATATCGACGAGTTCCGCCGTGTGCTGCGCGAGGTGCTGTCCGAGGAGCTCGGCGTCGGCCGCGCGGAGATGGGCGGCCGCTGGGAAGGCGGGGAGATCGTGCTCCGGCCCGGGAAGGAGGGCACGGCCGAGAAGCGCATCCCGCTCGACGTGTTCTTCCACAAGATCGTGATGCTCCGCGACAAGCTGCGCGTGCTGGAGCAGAAGATCAACGGGCACGAGGGGCTGAGCGACGCGGAGAAGGTCCAGCTCCAGGCGTACATCACGGGCTGTTACGGGACGCTCACGACGTTCAACGTCCTCTTCGCGCGCCGGGAAGACGGATTCGCAGGCAGCGGCCGAGACGGCGACTGATACCCCATTTGCCCTGCCCCGAGAGCGCCACGGCTCTCCATCTCGTGCCTCGTGCGGGCCATGGGGGCCAGATCCCTCGCTCGGCCCTCCGCTTCGGCCTGCTGGGCCTGGTCGCGGCGCTATACTTCCCCCGTGTTCCGTTCCGATCGAGACGCGCTCGCGGGCAAGCTCGACGACGTTCAGGCCGAGAACGAGCGCCTGCGCCGACAGAACGAGGCCATGCGTCACGCCCTGCTGGCGCAGCGCGTCGGCGGGCAGCCTGTTGCCTCCAACACGTATCGCGGCGGCGTGGCCTGGCTGGGTGCCGGCGAGCGGGTCGCGCTCGCGCGGCATCAGCTCGAGGCGTTTCCGGTGTGGGCCACGGCGCTGCTGCACATCGTGACGTTTGGAATCGTGTCGTTCATCCGCTTCAACGCGATGCACGCCCAGCTGCCCCGGGCCGAGCGCGACGATCCGTCCGTGGGGAAGGCCATCGGCCTGCACTTGGCCCCGTACTTCAACTACTACTGGATCTTCTGGAACGGCCTCCGGCTCTGTGATCGCGTGAACCTGCAGTGCCGCCTGCGGGGCATGCCCGACGGCGTACCGCGGGGTTTGGTCATCGCGGCGTGCGTGGCGAGCGTCATCCCGTACATCCAGCTCCTGGCCGGCCCGATCGCCTGGCTGTTCGTCGCCATCGCCATGCAGCGCACGGTGAACCGGATCGTCGAGCTCGACGCGCGGACCACGAGGGAACGCGTGGAGCCGGTCGACGCGGGCGCTGGCGTGTTCGGCGTGCGGTTCCCTGCGGTTCAGGCGCTGCCGTTACCGGACGACGTCGCCGTCCAGGCGGAGGCGGAGGCGGAGGCCGCGGCGGCGATCGCCGAGCAGCGGCAGCGCCGCTAGAAATCCCGCCAGAGGAGGCGGTCGATGACGAGCGGCCGCCTGAAACAGTAGAGATTGCCGAAGTCCTCATTCGTGAAGGTCGCCCTCTTCTGGTACGGGCTTCCGAGACTGGAATTCTGAAGGTATGGCTCGGTCAACGTGAGCGGGAAGTAGTGGCTCAGGGCCAGCTCGGCAGCGTTCGCCATATCCCCAAGCAAGTGGTAGACGACGAGCGCCAGTGAGCCACAAGGGCGCCCCCGCGCTACCGTGCTGATGCGGATGACGTACTCCGAAAATGCGGGGAGCCCTTCAAGCAAATGCCTATGATGCCTCATCCCATCTAGAGCGGTTTTCGTTCGGGTTCGGTGCAAGCAGAGCACGTCCGGTAGGGTGATGGCACGCAGGCTGCGTGGGCTACGCGCATGGGACCGTACAGTGTCGACCTGCGACAGCGGATCGTTGACGCCTACCGCAACGGCGAGGGAAGCATGCGAGAAATCGCCGCGCGTTTCGCCGTCGTTCTCAGCACTGTGCAGGAGTATCTCAGTATCGAGCGGTCGACTGGGAGCGTAGCGCCTCGTCCGCACGGTGGCGGAAGGGCCTCGAAGATCGACGAGGCCGGAGCGCAGCAGCTACGAGCGCTCATCGACGAGAAGAACGACCGAACCCTGGATGAGCTAATCGAGCTGCTGGAGCACCGCACGGGGGCGCGCGTGAGCCGCCCTACGATGTGCCGCGCGCTGATACGGCTCGGTTTGACACGAAAAAAAAAGACGCTATGTGCAAGCGAACAGGACAGGCCCGATGTCCAAGTCTCGCGTCGGAGGTTTCGCCGCCGAGCGCGGGCAGCGGGGGCGCGTCGGCTGATCTTCGTTGACGAATTCGGCGCTCATCTGGGCATGGCGCGCCGTTATGGGCGTGCGTACGGCAAAGTCCCCGCCAATCCGGACCCGAACATCACGCTGGTGATGGGGCTTGGCTTGCGAGGTGTCGTTGCACCGTGGGCCTTCAAGGGGGCGATGAACGGTGAGCACTTCGACGTTTACGTGCGCCAGGTGCTCATGCCCGAGTTGAAGCGCGGAGACGTGGTCATCGTCGACGGCCTTGGCGCGCATCGCCTACGTGGCGTGCGCCAGGCGCTTCGTATCCGAGGCGTCCGCTACTGGATTCTGCCCGCCTACTCGCCGGACTTGTCGCCGGTGGAGAACTGCGGCTCCAAGGTCAAGGAGGCACTTCGCGCCGCCGCTCCGCGCACCGTGCCGGCGGTTTACGACGCGAT
This sequence comes from Sorangium sp. So ce1504, assembly GCF_051521635.1. NCBI lineage: Bacteria > Pseudomonadati > Myxococcota > Polyangiales > Polyangiaceae > Sorangium > Sorangium sp. So ce1504. The sequence continues at coordinate 6,921,671 of NZ_CP150365.1, forward strand.
GGTCCGTGCGGTCGACAAGGTCTTCCGACAGGACGCGCAGGGCTGGTTCGCGCTGAAAGGCTACGTCCGACGACCTCGTCGTCCTACTCGGCGGCGCCCAGTCCGGTCGCAGGCTCCTGCGCGCGTTGGTCGAGCCCGTGCCCCGCCGAATGCTCGGTGTACCGCACTCGAACGAAAACCGCTCTAGTACGGGTCTCTGATCCGTCAGGGGATGCGTGCAGACGAAGCTGGCTGGCTGGAGCGCTCATCGGTTCCGGGGGACCGCGGCGGTGCTCTTGCGCAAGACCAGCTCGGCCTCGACCACGACGCGCGAGCAGGAGCGGCGGCCGCTCTCGATCTGCCCGAGCAGCAAGTGGAGGCACCTGCGCCCCAGCTCGGAGAAGTCCTGGCGGACGGTGGTGAGCGGAGTCGTGAAGTAGGCCGCCTCCGGGATGTCGTCGAAGCCGACGATGCTGATGTCCCGCGGCACCGCGCGTCCGATCTCGTGGAGGTAGCGGAGCACGCCCAGCGCCATCTGGTCGTTGGCCACGAACACGGCGGTGACGCCTGGCGTGCGCGCCAGCTGCGGGGCGAGCTCGTAGCCCGAGCGTGCGCTCCAGTCGCCGCGCAGGAGAGGCGGCGGCTCGACGCCCGCGGCCTCCAGCGTCGAACGCCAGCCGTCGATGCGCTGCTCGGCCTCGAGCGAGTCGATCGAACCGGCGATGTGCCACACCGTCCGGTGACCCAGGTCGAGGAGATGGCGCGTCGCGGCAGCCGCGCCGCCGTGCTGGTCGACGGCGACCACCGGGACCGAATCGTCCGGCCCCCCCTCGACGGCGACCACCGGCACGTCGGAGGTGACGTGGCGGAGCGCGTCCACCGCCGACCGCAGCGGGGCGATGACCATGATGCCGTCGGCGCCCTGATCGCACAGCCCCTTCACCGCATCCACCACCGGCGCGCGGCTGAGCGATTTCAGGCTGACGACGCTGACGCCGTACCCGGCGTCGTGCGCCGCCGTCTCGAGCCCGTGGAGCGTCGACGCCGGGCCGTAGTGCGTCGTGTCGAAGCTGACCACGCCGAGCGTCCGCGAGCGCCCGGTGACGAGCGCCTGCGCCACGGAGCTCGGGCGGTAGTCGAGCTGGCGGATCGCGTCGAGCACGCGCTCCCGCGTGTCCCGATGCACGTGGGGGCTGTCGTGCAGGACCCGCGAGACCGTCTGGTACGAGACGCCGGCGAGCTTGGCCACGTCGACCATGACCGCGGCCCGGCGCCCGCCTCTCTTGATGCGCCCCTCGGGAGGAGAGTTTTCGTCCATCGGGGCCAAGCTTAGTCGCGCGCGGGGGGAATGGGATCGACATCCACCACGACCGCGCCCCGGCGCCCGCCGCTCTCGATGCGCCGCCCGGGCGGAGCCTTGCCATTGGCCGGGCCCGATCTCGGCGGCGGAGGGGCGGATCGGCGTGAACGTCCCCGGTCGGGCCTCGTCCTCCGGCTTTGCCCTGAGTGGGTCGTCAGCCGCCGGTGGTCGCGCCGCTCGCCTCGAGCCGGACACGATCAGCCCCCGCACGCTTCGGCGACCCAACTCGCACCTGCCTTTCGCGCGCGCCGCTGCGCCACGACCGCGCCCAGCGCGACCAGGGCGGCGACCGCGCCCGCCGGGGAGCTGGGCCCCGATTCGACCCGGCAGGCGCGCCCGCCCTCGTCCTCGCTGGCGTTGTCCGCAGGGGCGGCGCCAGCGTCGCCCTGTTGTTCTCGCGCAGAAAGCGGGAACCATCGTTCCATCTGGGCCTCTTCTGACCATGGCTTCTTTCGGCACTCCGAGGGGGCATAGCCTATCCTTGGGACATCGGGGCGACCGCCCCCGTGCCATCCGCGCAATGGATACTCACCCTCGAACCTTGCTCGTCTCCAGCTGCTGCGCCGGCGATCACACCTCTCTTGGGGATTGATACCTCCACACGTGAGACGAGTCTTTAGCCGTGCTTGCGATGCTTCGCCGGGTCGTACTTCTCCTTGCTCTTCCACATCGAAAGAGCGATCGCGGCGACCCTTGATCCCCTACTCCTACAGCACGGCGCGCAGCTGCGCGACCTCGTGACCCGCGAACTGCTCGGCCTTCAACCACGGGCCCGCCCAGACGCGCTCGTCCTTGTAGTCGGCGCCATCGATCTTGCGGGAGCTGGTGAACTGATACTTGCTCATGGGCTCTCTCCATCACAGGCCCCACCCGGCTTGTTCGCGGCGTTCGTGACGGCGAAGTTCCAGACCAGGGTGAGCAACGCTTCGGGGTTCTCGACCTGTGGGAGGTGGCCAGTGTCGGCGAGGAGCTCGAAGCGGGCGCCGGGGATGGCCGCGGCGTAGGCGCGGCCGTAGTCGGGCGTGCTGATACGGTCGCTGTCGCCCCACACGATGAGGGTGGGCAGGGTGATGGCGGACAGCCGGCGGCGCAGGGTCGGGTCCATCATGCTGCCGCCGTAGATGCGCAGGGCGGCGAAGTTGCTGGCGATCGAAGCCTCCATTGCGGCGCGCTGGGCCTCGCTGAGGCGGGTCACGTCGATGCGGAAGCGCGCGGGGTCGTGGTAGCTACGCTCGGCGAGCTGGCCCTTGGGCAAGCTGAACACGTCGGCGATGGGCTGGTCGGCGACGTCGATGCCGACAGCATCGACGAGGACGATGCTGCGGATGCGGTGACTGCCAAGCAGCGCAAGCTCTGCGGTGATCCAGCCGCCGATGGAGTTGCCGACGACGGTGACGTCGGTGAGGTCGAGCTGATCGAGCAGGGCGCGGTAGAGCCGGGCGAGGACCGGAATGCTGTCCAGCCATTCCGGTCGCGGGGTGCCGCGGAAGCCGGGGTGGGCGGGCGCGATCACCCGGGCGTGTTCGCGCCTGGCGAGGGCCTGGGCGAAGCGGTCCACCGACTGAGGGCCGGCGCCGCCGTGCAGGAGCAGGATCGGCTGCCCGTCGCCGTGGGCAGCGACGGTCACCTCGGCAGGCCCGCGGTCGGGCACAGTGACCGTGTACATCGTGGTGGTCATGAAAAGGTCCTCTCGGATCGGATGATTTAAGGAGCAGGCCGCGCTCATGCCCTCACTTCGCGCGCGCCGCCTCGCGCTCGATGATGAACGCCTTGAGCGCGCGGGCGGCGGCCGACAGGACGGTGCCTTTGGGGTGAATCAGCGAGAACGGCCGGCTCGCGCCTCGGAACGGCGCGAGCACTTGCACCAGCGTGCCGCGCGCGACGTCGTCCTCGACAAGGAAGTCGTACGTCTGCACGAGTCCGACGCCGGCGCGCGCGAGGCTGATGATGCCGAGCACGTCTTCCGAGCACCGGTAGTGGGCGTCGAGGACGAGCGTGGTCGGGCCGGGGTGGAAGACCCACGGGAGCGCCCGACCCGAACGCGGCATCTGGAACGCGATGCACGTGTGCTTCTCGAGATCGGAGGGCGAACGCGGCGCGCCGTGGCGGGCCAGGTAGCCGCTGCTCGCGTAAACGCCGAGCGCGAAGTCACCGAGCTTGCGGGCGACGAGCGTCCTGTCGGCGATCGCTCCCATGCGGATCGCGAGGTGGTGACCCTCGCGAACGAAGTCGACGTTCTGGTTCGACACGTGGATGTCGACCCGTATGCCGGGGTAGCGCTCGCGAAACACGCCAAGGGCCGGGAGCAAACGGTGGTGGCCGAACGTCGTCGGGGCGCTGATGCGCACGAGCCCTTCAGGGGAGGAGCGCTCGCTCGCGAGCTCGCGCTCACCCGCGGACAAGAGCGCGAGCGCCTGGGTGCACAGCTCGTAGTAGCGGCGCGCCTCGTCGGTCGGCGCGAGGCTCCGGGTGGTGCGCCGGAAGAGCGTCACGCCGAGCCTGCGCTCGAGCCGCGCGACGCTCCGGCTCGTCGCCTGCGGCGTGACCGCGAGCAGCCGCGCGGCGCGGGTGAAGCTCCCCGTCTCGTAGGTGCGGCAGAACGCCTCGACGTTCGGGAGCGTGCCGGCGAGCGAAGGTGCGACCATTCTCAACACCCTAGTACAAATGCTTCGCCCTGTCGTCGTCTACCGGGCTCGCGCCGGAGAGCCTAGGAGTTGGATATGACCAATCCGGATCGCCACCCCGGGCGCCGCGCGGCGTTGACCACGCTGCTCGCCGCCCTGTCCGCCGTCTCATCCGGGTGCGCGGGCGGCAACACGCCCGACACCGCTCACCCGAACCAGGCGCAAACCGAGGAGAAGAACATGACGCAGCGAGTGCTCATCGCCATGACCAGCCACGACAAGAAGGGCGCCACCGGGGAGAGCACGGGCGCCTACCTGCCCGAGATCGCGCACCCGTACGTGGAGTTCACGAAGGCGGGGATCGCCGTCGACTTCGCCTCGACCCGCGGCGGCCGCGTGCCGCTCGAGGGCCTCGACAAAGTCGAGCCGGCCAGCGCTCCGTTCCTCGACGGCGGCGCGCTCGCGGGGCGCCTCCACGACAGCACGCCGGCGGACCGCGTCGACCCGTCTCGCTATGCCGCTGTCTTCTTCGCCGGCGGGCACGGCACGATGTGGGACTTCCCCGAGAACGAGGCGTTCGCGCGTGTCGCCGCGAGCATTTACGAGCGCGGCGGCGTCGTCGGCGCCGTGTGCCACGGGCCCGCGGCGCTCGTGAACGTGCGCCTCTCGTCCGGGCAGTACCTCGTCGCCGGCAAGGCGGTGAGCGCGTTCACGAACGAAGAGGAGCGGGCGGTGAAGCTCGACGCCGTGGTGCCGTTCCTGCTCCAGGATCGGCTCGTCGAGCGCGGCGCGCTCTTCCAGCCTGCAGCGCCGTGGCAGAAGCAGGTCGTCGTCGCGGAGCGCCTCGTGACCGGGCAAAACCCTGCGTCGGCCGCGGGCGTCGCCGAGGCGATGGTGCGCCTGCTCCCTCCAGAGGCGCGTTGAGGGGTCATACGCCCGATGCGCTCCCCAGGTCCGGCGATTGGGCTCCGTGCCCACGGCAGGCCCCCGTGGAGGGAGCGCGTCGCGCGGGGAGGTCCCAGAGCGGGTATCGGAGGCCGGTGCGACGTTGAGGACGACAGGGGCGCTCCGCGGCGTTGAGACGGCCTCCGGCCGGGCCCGCGAAACGCGACGGCGGGCGCGCTGGGCGCGAGCCTCGTGACACGGAGCCAGCAATTCCGCCGCGCCATGGATTCGCCGGGATCGGCCGCGGGCGCGGGGGCGGCGGCGCGAACGGGGAATCGGCGAGATCTGCGCCGTAGGCGCTCGCCGAAGAGATGCACGGCGCGTCGCCCACCATGGTACAAGGTGCGAGGAGGTCGCCGCGCAATGGCCATCAAACAGCTCACGCCAGAGCAGGTTCACACCATGTCGCTCGAAGAGAAGGACGCATGGTGGCTGAAGAACGTCTACCGCGGCGACATGCCCCAGCTCACGTGGCGCTCGGCGATCACGGGCATGCTCCTCGGCGCGTTCCTGTCGCTCACGAACCTGTACATCGGCGCGCGCACCGGCTGGTCGCTCGGCGTCGGGATCACGAGCGTGATCCTGGCCTTCGGGCTCTTCAAGGTGCTCTCCAGGCTCGGCCTCGCAAGCGACATGACCGTGCTCGAGAACAACGCGATGCAGTCCATCGCGACGTCGGCCGGATACATGAACGCGCCGCTCTTCACGAGCCTCGCGGCCTACTCGATGGTCACGACGACGATCATCCCCATGGGCCAGGCGATGATCTGGATGTTCGTCCTCGCCATCCTGGGCGTGCTCTTCGCCTTCCCGATGAAGAAGCGCTTCATCAACGACGAGCAGCAGCCCTTCCCCGAGGGGATGGCCGCCGGCGTCGTGATGGACGCGCTGCACGAGAGCGACGAGAAGGAGGGCCTCTTCAAGGCGAAGCTCCTCCTCGGCGGCGGCCTCCTGAGCGCCGCGCTCGAGCTCCTCCGCGACGACAAGGTGATGCGCGCGCTCTTCGCGCTGAAGAACATCCCGCATTACTACGACGAGTTCCTCTATGGCGGGCGCTTCGCCGATCTGCTCAAGCGCTCGGGCCTCTCGCCGGCCATCCGCGGCACCCCCCTGAACGAGCTCACCATCCGGTTCGACACGAGCATCATCTTCGTCGCCACGGGCGGCCTGATGGGCATCCGGACCGGCGTGTCGCTCCTCCTCGGCGGCATCCTCAACTACTGGATCCTCGCCCCTCTGCTGATCGAGCGCGGGATCATCCTGCCGAAGAACGGGCATTTCGGGTTCGGCGCGATCACCCTCTGGGCGCTGTGGGGCGGCGTCGCGTGCATGACGACGTCCTCTCTCTACGCCTTCTTCTCCAAGCCCAAGGTGATCATCGACGCGTTCAAGGGCCTCACCAAGAAGGGTGGAGCGACCGACGTGCTCGCGGACATCGAGCTCCCGGTGAAGCTGTCGATCATCGGCATACCCATCGTCGGCGTGGTGATCGTGGTGCTCGGGCAGCTCTGGTTCGGGATCTCCTGGTGGCTCGGGGCGCTCGCGATCCCGCTCGTCTTCATCTTCTCGCTCATCGCGGTCAACTCGACGGCCATCACGGCGATCACCCCGACCGGGGCGCTCGGCAAGCTGACGCAGCTCACCTACGGCGCGCTCGCGCCGAAGAACATCACGACGAACCTGATGACGGCCGGGATCACCGCCGAGGTCGCGAGCAACACAGCGAACCTGCTGATGGATATCAAGCCGGGCTACATGCTCGGCGGCAAGCCGCGCCACCAGGCGATGGGGCACGTGCTCGGGACCGTCGCGGGGCTCGTGCTCTCGGTGCCCATCTGGTACCTCGTTCTCATCCAGGGCGACATCGGCCGCTACGGGACGGAGCGGCTGCCGGTCCCGAGCGCGCTCACGTGGAAGGCCGTCGCCGAGGTGCTGATGAAGGGGCTCGATTTCCTCCACCCGACGGCCAAGTCCGCGGTGGTGGTCGGGGCGATCATCGGGATCCTCGTCGAGCTCACGAGGCAGGTCACGAAGAACCGATTCCCCCTCTCCGCGGTCGCCCTGGGGCTCGCGTTCATCCTCAACTTCACCGATATCTGGTCGATGTTCCTCGGCTCGTTCCTCTTCTGGCTGCTCGAGCGGCGCGCCGCGCTCTGGCACAAGAAGCGCGAGCAGGAGACACGGCTCAGCGAGACGGCGCCGGGCGGGCGCTCGGACGCGCCGCCCGCGCGGCCCTGGTACGCGCTCGCCGCGGAGAACACCGAGGCCATCTGCGCGGGCGTGATCGCCGGAGGCTCGCTGATGGGCATCGGCCTCAGCGTGCTCGGCGTGCTCGTGCTGCCCGACGTGCTGGAAGCCGAGAGCCTCACCAAGGCGCTCAGGCAGATCCTTCATTTCCTCCCGAAGTGACGCGCTGGCGGCCGACGGGCGGGCCCATCCGGCTCGCTCGCGGCCGCCTGCTGAGCCCGATCCGGCGCGCGGGCGTGCTCGGGACGGCGCCTCGCCACGCGAGCGCACGCGAAGGTGGAGGTGCGTTGGCGGCGCGCCGCGCCGGCCCCAGCCATGCAGCGGCGCCTCACTGTGACAGGAATGCGCGCCGTGGAGGGCCGCGGCGAGCGCGTACCAGGCCGCGCGGGCGCAGCACGTCGCGCTGTCGAGCCGCTCCGCTCGGAAGCGCTCGTGGCGCGGTTCATGCAGCCTTGTTTGCACCGCGTCAACACGAGGTCAGCCAAGGACGCGCGAGGAAAGAACCGTCCATGCCGGTGAATGCGCCCCCCTCCCGAGGAACGCCCAACCCCGAGCCCGTCGGCGATCCCGGACGGGGTCCGCCGGTGCAGGATCCGGCGCCGCGCGAGCCCCCGCGGCGCGATCCCGATCCTGGCGAGCCGGCGCGTCGGGATCCCCCGCCCCCTCCACCGGCGCCCGGAGAGCGCTCTCCGGAGATCGAAGATCCGCCGGCGCCGGGGCAGCCCCCCAGGGAGCCCGGGGTGATCGCGAGGGCCGGCCGCGCTCGGCGCGCGGCGCAACGTCATCCCCTAACCGTCGAGAGGTTTCCATGAACACGTGTGACTGCTGCGGCAACAGCTACGACAAGGCATTTCAGATCATGGTGGGCGGCACGAGCTACACCTTCGATTGCTTCGAGTGCGCGATTCACAAGCTCGCGCCCGTGTGCGCCCACTGCGCCTGCCGCATCGTGGGGCACGGCATCGAGGCCGGCGGGGCGTTCTACTGCTGTGCGCACTGTTCCAAGCAGGAGGGCGTGGAGGGGGCGATCGATCGGGTGGCCTGAGCCGCCGCCGGGGCGCCGGCGGCGCGCGGGCCGCCGTTCGCGTGGCCCCGCGGATCGATCTGCGCGAGGTCGTACCGCGCGCTCGGCGGGGTCGACCCGCCCTGCGCCGGGGGCGTCGCCGCGAGCCGATCTGCGACCAGGGTGGCGGCCAGGATGAAGAGGAGCAGCGCGACGCCCGTGTGCCCGCGAGCCTGCGTGAGCATGAATGCCTCCTTCGCGGCGAGGCGGTCGCCTCGCGCTCCAGAAAACTAGATCCGGGACGCGCGTGTGATAATGCTGGCCCGCCGACGAGGATTGCGTCGCGGAAGGAACGAATGGGATGGATCCGGCGGGCGGTCACCTCGGTGAGATGAGGGCGTTCCTCGAGGTGGCGCGACGGCAGAGCTTCTCGGCGGCGGCGAGGGCGCTCGGGCTCACGTCGTCGTCGGTCAGCAAGCAGGTCGCGCGGCTGGAGGAGCGCCTCGGCGCGCAGCTCCTCCGGCGCACCACGCGCCGCGTGAGCCTCACGGAGGCAGGGAATCTGTACGCAGAGCGCGCAGACCGGATCCTCTCGGACATCGAGGAGGCGCAGCGGGCGGTCGCGGATCTCGACGGGACGCCGCGCGGGACGCTGCGCATCTCGGCGCCCACCGTCCTCGGCTCGATCCGCGTCGCGCCCGCGGTGCTGGCCTGTCGCGCGAGGTACCCGGAGCTCCGCATCGATCTCGATCTCACCGACCGCATCGTCGATCTGGTGGCCGAGCGCATCGACGTGGCGGTGCGCCTGGCCGCCGAGATCTCCCCTGCTTCCCTCGTCGCGCGGCGGCTCGCCGACGACCTGCGCGTGCTCTGCGCGAGCCCGCGGTACCTGCGGCGCCACGGGACGCCGCGCTGCCTCGAGGACCTGGCCGACCACGACTGCATCACGCTCAACCTCGAGCCTGTCGCCCGGTGGACGCTCGTGGGCCCCGAGGGCGAGCGCGTCGTCCCGGTGAGCGGCACATTCCGCTCCAGCGACACGATCACGCTGCGCGACGCCGCGGTCGCCGGCGTCGGCCTGGCGAACCTCCCCGACTACGTCGTCCAGGATCAGCTCGAGAGCGGCGCGCTGCGGCGCGTGCTGCCGGAGTACGGCGCCTCGAAGCGCGCGAGCTTCGCGGTCTATGCGGCGCCCGCGCGCGCCGCGGTCCGCGTCGTCGTCGACGCGCTGGCCAGGGCGATGGGGGCAGCGGAGGCGGCGAAGCCGACGGCGCGGAAGCCGTGATCCAGCGCGGCGATCGTGAGGGATCGCAGGGGAGCCGAGGGAGCGCCGCGCCGGAGCGGTCGTCCGCGCGGCGCTGTCACGCGGGCCGCGGAGCAGCGCCGTGGAGCGAAGCGTGCGCCGCGCCGGCCGCGCGCTCCTTGGTCATCTGACGGATGCAGTACTGGAGCGCCGCCCGGAGGTTGCCGAGGGTGGTGATGTTGGCCAGATCGAGCCCGAGGCTGACGATGGTCTGGGCGACGTTCGAGCGGATGCCCGCGACGATGCCCTCGGCGCCGAGCAGCCGGATCGCGGCGACGAGATCGAGGAGGTAGCTCGCGGTCTTCGTGTCGACCAGCTCGACGCCGGTGAGATCGAGGATGGCGAAGCGCGAGCCCGTGCGGACGATGGCATCGAGCAGGGTATCCATCACCTCCGCTGTCCTGGCGCTGTCGAGCACGCCGATCATCGGCAGGGTCAGCACGCCGTCCCACACCTGGATGATGGGAGTCGACAGGTCGCGGATGACCCGCTGTTGCCGCTCGATGAGCTCCAGCCTGGACCGGAGCTCCTGCTCGGTGTTCTTTGGCTTGCTGATATCGAGGGTGAAGCCGACGACCGAGAACACCTCGCCCTGCTCGTCGCGCATGGGGACCTCCCAGTTGTCCCAGAACACCCCGTGCGTCAGGGACTCCGAATGGCTCGCTTCGCCCGCGAGCGCCCGCCGCAGCACCTCGCACCCGTGCGGGTTGCTCGCGTAGAGGTCGAACACGTTCTTGCCGATGTGCGCGCCCTGCTGGAGCCCGATGCCCTCGAGCGCCTTGCCCTCGTGGCACGTGAAGATCCCCTCGCGGTCGATGGCCCAGACGATGATCGGGAGCGACTGCGTGATGGCCTGCAGGATCACCTCTCTCTGATGGTGGCGACGAGCCTGCTCGGTCCGCTCCGTCACGTCCTGCCCGAACACGCCGACGCCGATGACCTCTCCGTGCTCGTCGAGGATGCGCTCGTGGCGCCACTCGACGCTCAGCACGGCGCCGTCCTTCCTGGCGTGGCTCCACACCCGGGGGGCCGCCCCGTCCTCCGCGAGGAGCTGCTGCCACCCGTCGGGGCTGCCGGACGCCGGCAGGAGCTCGTCCACGCGCTGGCCGAGCGCCTCCTTCCGCGCGTGGCCGAGCAGGCGCTCGGCCGCGCCGTTCCAGTCCTCGATCGTGAGCTCCTTGCCGTACTGGACGATCGCGACCGGCGCTCGCTCGAAGAGGCGTGCGCGCTTGCCCGCGAGTTTCTCGGCGTCGATTTCGCCCGATGACGTGGTGGCGGCGGTCATGGGGTGGAAATTTACCCTGGGCGTTCGCGCACGTCGAAATAACTGCCATTCGTCTTCGTCGGACCATCCGCAGATCGCCCTGGGTTCGTAAGGACGGATCCACTGTTGCTGTAGCAACACTCCGCGAGCAAGCGCCTGCTGCTCCAGCAGCAGGCCGCCATCTGTTATAGCGGATTTGCGTCTAGGGAGCCGGCTCACGCTTGGTACGGGGCGTGCTCAACGCCAGCGGAACGGTCGAGGATGGCGCTCCACGACCGCGCCTGAATGGGCCTCATCGCGGTGCGACGGTGCGCACCGGATTGCGGGATTTGCGGTCGTTCTATGCTGGATGGGCTTGACTTTCCTAACGCGTTTGGACCTCTTCGTCCCACCCCCGACGGCCGCCATCCCCTCGCTGAGATCGCCTGGCGGAGCCTCGCCGCGCTGCTGCTCGCGCTCGCCTCGCTCGGCTGGTCAGCGCTGAAGTGCTGGCGGAGCGCGGGCGTGGCCGGCAAGGGGGGCTCATCGCCGAGAGCGAGCTCCAGGTGTGGATCGGCTGGCTGGTGAGAACGGCGAGCTCAAGCAGGTGCGGCGGAGCGAGCTGTACACCGACGAGTTCAACCCGTTCTGGAAGGGCGGTCCGTGAAGGGGCCCCACCCTCGTCGAGGTTCGGGAGCAGGAGGAGCCATGAGCAACAAGATCCAGTTCCACAATGTGAGCAAGACATTCGCCGTCAAGGGGCCGGCCGGCGCCAAGGAGAGCGCGCGGTTCACGGCCATCGAGGACCTCAACCTCGACGTGAGGGCCGGCGAGCTGATGGTCCTCGTCGGGCCGAGCGGGTGCGGCAAGTCGACGCTCATCGATCTGCTCGGCGGCCTGTCGAAGCCGAGCAGCGGCAAGCTCCTGCTCGACGGCAAGCCGATCACGGGCCCGGCCCTCGATCGAGGCATCGTGTTCCAGCAGTACGCGCTGTTCCCGTGGCGGACGGCGCGCGAGAACGTCGAGTTCGGGCTCGAGGCCAAGGGCATCCCGGAGAGCCGGCGCAAGGAGATCGCCCAGGATTACCTGGATCTGGTCAGCCTCTCCGGCTTCGAGGATCGGTATCCGCACGAGCTGTCGGGCGGCATGAAGCAGCGGGTGGCCATCGCGAGGAGCCTCGCCTACGACCCGGCGGTGCTGATGATGGACGAGCCGTTCGCGGCGCTGGACGCGCAGACGCGCGAGTCGCTGCAGGCGGAGCTGCTCCGGATCTGGGAGAAGTCGCGCAAGACGATCCTGTTCATCACGCACAGCATCGACGAGGCGGTGTTCCTCGGGCAGCGGGTCGCGATCATGACGTCCCGGCCCGGCCGGGTGAAGCGGGTCATCGATATCCCGGAGGAGATCCGGGGCTATGAGGACGCGCGGTCGACTCCGGAGTTCGGCAGGCTGCGGCACGAGATCTGGACGCTGCTGCGCGAGGAGGTGCTGAAGTCCGAGGAGCAGGAGCGGAGCAAGCGGCAGAAGCGCGCGGCGGAGAGCCGCCCCGTGGCGGGCGTGGTGGCGGTCAATGGCTAGCCTGGAGCAGTCGATTCCGCTGCCCGAGGAGTCACAGCAAGAGCAGCTCGTGGGCGACGCGTCCCGGTGGATCGGCCGCGCCATCGCGCGGTCGGGGATCCTCCTCGCGGTCGCTGCCCTGTGGGAGACGGCGCCGCGGGTGGGCCTCGTGGAGGGGGCGTTCCTTCCGCCGCTCTCCGAGGTGCTGGGGACAGGGTGGCAGCTGCTCCAGAACGGGCAGCTCCTGAGCCACATCAAGGCGAGCCTGTCGCGCTCGCTCGTGGGCTTCACGCTGGCGATCTCGGTGGGCGTGCCGCTCGGGCTCGCGATCGGGTGGTACAAGGGCGTGGCGGACGCGCTCAATCCGCTGCTCGAGGTGCTGCGCAACACGGCGGCGCTCGCGCTCCTGCCCGTGTTCCTGCTGCTGCTCGGGATCGGGGAGTCCTCGAAGATCGCGCTCGTCATCTACTCGTGCACCTGGCCGATCCTGCTCAACACGATCAGCGGGGTGCGCGGGGTCGATCCGCTGCTCATCAAGTCGGCGCGCACGATGGGGCTGTCGCCGCTCCAGCTGTTCCGCAAGGTCATCCTGCCGGCCGCGGTCCCGACGATCTTCGTGGGTATCCGCCTGGCGGGCGCGTACTCGCTGCTCGTCCTCGTCGCGGCGGAGATGATCGGGGCCAAGGCGGGGCTCGGATACCTGATCATCTACGCGCAATACAATTTCCAGATCCCGAGCATGTATGTCGGCATCTTGACCATCACGGCGCTCGGGCTGACATTCAATCACCTGCTCATGCGCGTCGAGCGGCGGTTCACGTCGTGGAAGGTCGCCCCGAAGGAGTGAGCCCAGGCCCGGCGTGGGCGCCGTGACGATCACCGTTCATCGAGGGAGAGGACCATCGTGAATCGAATCATCCTGGACCGGACCGGCCTCGAGGTCAGCGTGCTCGGCCTGGGTGCGGGCGGCGACAGCCGGCTCGGGTCCGGGCGCATCGCGGAGGCCGAGTCGCTCCGGCTCGTCCGTGCGGCCATCGAGCGCGGCGTGAACTTCATCGACACGGCGGAGGCGTACGGGACCGAGGGGCTCATCGGCAAGGCGCTCCGCGAGGTGCCGCGCGACCGCGTGGTGCTCTCGACGAAGAAGACGACGCGCCTCGATGCGCCGCTCCGGCCGGAAGACGTGGTGTCGTCGCTGCATGCGAGCCTCGAGCGGCTCGGCACGGATCACGTCGACGTCTACCATCTGCATGGCGTGCTGCCGGATCAGTACGCCGATCTGCGCGAGCGGATCGTCCCCGTGCTGCTGCGCCTGCGCGAGCAGGGCAAGATCCGCTTCCTCGGCATCACGGAGGCGTTCGCCGCCGATCCGACGCACGCGACGCTCGAGCAGGCGCTCCGCGACGATGTGTGGGACGTCGTGATGGTCGGGTTCAACCTTCTGAACCAGTCGGCGCGAGCGCGGGTGTTCCCGCTGACGCGGGCGAAGGACATCGGGACGCTGATCATGTTCGCGGTCCGGCGCGCGCTGAGCCGGCCCGATCGGCTGCGGGAGCTGCTCGCGGATCTGGCGGCGCGCGGCAAGGTGTCGCCCGAGCTCGGCGACGAGGGGCTGGACCGGCTCCTGGAAGGAGACGAGGCCTCGTCGCTCCCGGGCGCGGCGTACCGCTTCTGCAGGGACGAGCCCGGGGCGCACGTGATCCTGTCGGGGACGAGCAGCGTGGAGCACCTCCTGGAGAACGTGCGCTCGATCGAGGCGCCGCCGCTGTCGGCGCGGGCGCGCGAGCGCCTCATTCAGGCGTTCGCGCAGGTCGACGACGTGTCGGGGCACTGAGGGGCGCGCGCCGGCGGGAGCGCGGCGGAGGGTCACGCGACCGGCGCGGCGAGCCCGGGCGGCGCGGGGGGCGGCGCGACGTCGGCGGCGTCACGCGCGGCGTCGCTCCCGAGGAAGCGCGAGATCCGCTCGCAGAGCCGCGCGCGGAAGGCGTCGTCGGTGGGGGGCGAGTGGCGGCACCCCTCGAGCAGCTCGGTCTCGGCGCGCGGCAGGAGCTCCTTCGCGCGCGTGAGCAGCTTCGCGCCGGGGAAGCTCACGTCGTCGTCGGCGCCGAACACGAGCGCGGGCCGCGTGAACCCGGCGAGGGACGCGGGCGTGGCGAGCGGCGGCGGGCGGAAATCGAGCCGGTAGCCGCGCACGGCGTCGCCGAAGTAGGAGCACCACATGTCGTCGTGCGTGGAGAACAGCCCGGAGACGAGGCGCGCGAGGCGCTCTTCCGAGGGGAAGGCGCGGTAGAGGGCCATCGGGATCGCGATGCGGGTGAGGCCTTGCCACGCCGAGCCCGACACCAGGGCGGCCGGCACGATCAGGACGAGCCGGTCGATGCGGGCGGGCGCGACCTGGGCCATGCGCAGGGCCGCGAAGCCGCCCCAGCTCACGCCGAGGAGGTGGACGCGCGCGAGGCCGAGCGCGTCGAGGACGTCGGTGAGCCACTCGGCGTAGGCGGGTCCGTCGATCGGCAGGCGGACGTCGGCGCTCTTGACGGACTGGCCGATGACGTCGACGACGTGGACGCGGTAGTGCGCGAGGAGCGGGCCGAGCTCGGGCATGAGGTGCGCGGAGCTGGCGAGCGCGCCGTGCAGGCAGACGAGCGGCGGGGCGTTCTCGGGGCCGGCGATGAGGACGTGCGTGGCGCCGAAGCGGGTGGAGACCTCGCGCGATCGGGTCGGGACCGGGAGCTTCTCGTGGAACCTGTCGAACCACGCCGCGATGCGCGCGCGCGCCTCTGGACTGCGGAACATGATGGATGACGTCATCGAGCCCTCCTGACGTTGGCTGCGGGGCGGAGGCCGCAGAGGTGCTGAGCGACGAGCCGATCGAGCAGGGCGATGGGCGACGGGTGCGCGCCCTGGGCCCAGGCGATCAGCGCGAAGTAGTAGAAGGAGAAGAAGGCGACGCCGAAGAGCGCGGGGTCGGCGTCGTCGGCGACCTCCCCCTGCGCGCGGGCGGCGTTGAAGAGCTCGACGACGCGGCCGTGCACGGCGGCGACCTGCTCGGTGAAGCGGGCCTGCCAGGGCGGGTCGGCGAACAGCGCGTCGCGGAGCAGCGTCTTCGAGAGGGCCGGCCGGCGGGCGTAGTACGCGAAGAAGGCGGCCCCGAGCCGGTGGAGCCGCTGCTCGAGGGAGCCGGGCTCCTCGTCGCGGATGGCCTCGGCCGCGGTGGCGGCGAGGTCGTCGAACAGCGCGGCGTGGAGCAGGTCGCGCTTGTCGGCGAAGTGGAGGAGGACCGTGCCGGCGGCCACGCCCGCGTCCGCGGCGATGGCGCGGACGTTGGCGGCCTCGAAGCCGTGGCGCTCGAAGTGGTCGCGCGCGGCCTCGAGGATCCGGGCGCGCGTCGCGTCTTTCTGGGCGTCGCGCCGACCGGGTCTTTGAGTGAACGCGTTCACTGAACGAGTTCATTACATGGGACAGAGCAGTGCACAAGGGGAATCGAGCCCGAGCCCGGCACGCAACGGGGTTGAGGGCGTCCCGACCGAGGTTGGGCGACCCAACCGACCGAGGTTGAGGGCGACCGACCGAGGTTGAGGGCGACTCGACCGACCGAGGTTGAGGGCACCCCGACCGAGGTTGAGGGGCCTGAGGGCGACCGACCGAGGTTGAGGGCACCCCGACCGAGGTTGAGGCTGTTCGAGGCTGTTCAAGGTCGAGGGAAGGTCGTCCGACCCAGGTTGAGGGCGACCGAGGGCGACCCAGGTTGAGGGCGACCGAGGGCGACCCAGGTTGAGGGCGCCCGAGGTCGTCCGCAGGCGGTGATCGCCGGTACGGCTCAGCCCGCCGCGGGCGCCTGCTGCGCCTGGGCGCGCGCCCGGAGGCGCTGCTTGGCGGAGGGGCCGCCGGCGTGGCGCACCGAGGCGACGGCGCGATCCATCGCGTCCTGCCAGTAGCGCGCGACGTCCTCGCGCTCGGTGAGGAGGGCGTCGATGGGCCCGTGGTCGGTCTCGATCTCGACCGCGAACCGGTCGCCGCGGGGCAGCACGCGGATGTCGCGGACCTCCCCGGCGGAGATGGCCGCCCCCAGCCGGCCCTCGGGGCGCAGGTCGATCGCGCCGGTGCGGCTCACCCAGGGGGCGACGACGAAGCGGCCCGGGCCGAACGACACGACCGGGGCGGAGCGCGCCGCGTAACGGGACGAGAATCTGGCGACGCCCAGGAAGGCGTAGCCCGCGAGCGAGAGCAGCGCGGCGGCGCTGCCGACGCCGATGGCGATGCCGCTGTCGCCCGCGGAGACGCTCCGCATGACCTGGATCCAGAGCGCGAGCGCGCCGAGCAGCAGCGCGGCCCCGATGAGCGCGTTGCGGGCCGCCGAGCCGCGCGGGCCGTGGCTCGCGTGGTCCCGCAAGACGAGGAGCTCGCCCTCGCTCCGGATCGCGAACCGCGACAGCGCGGCGGCCGGCAGCGCTGGCAGTGGAGTCGGGGCAGGCTCCGGGAGGGACCGCGGCGCGATGGCGCCGGGCGGCTCGGTACCCCGCGCCGTTTCCAGCGGGACGCCCAGCGCGGCCGCGAGCGGCGCCGCCACCGCCTCGACGAGCGCCTCCGCCCGCGCGGCCTCGAGATCCTGCGCCTCGGCGACGAGCAGACGCCGCGCCGCCGTGACGCGCGCAGGCGCGGGCGCGGGCGCGGCGAGAGCGAGCCAGGCGGCGACGTACGTCCGCTCGCGCGCGCACGTGGGTGCGCCGCAGCATGGGCGCCGCTCCGAGATCACCTGGACGCTCACCGCGTCGCGAGGCTCGGCCGTGCCCTCCCCGGCCCCGCCGGCGCCGCCTGCCTCGGGCCGCGCGTGGCGGGCGCCCGCGAGCCTCAGCGGCGCGAGCCGGACGACGCTCGCGCCGCGCTCGATCCGGAGCCACACGGGGTCCCGCGGCGCCGGGCCGAAGCCCGTATCCTGCTCCCGCCGCGGCGCGCCAAGCTCGGGCGCCGCCCGGAGGATCAGCGGCGCGCCGCCGCCCTCCGCCGAGAGGACGCGCGCCGCCCCGGCCGGATCGCCGAGCGGATCGAGGGCGGATACGGAGCTGTCGGCCTCAAGGGAGCGGAGGGCACGCGCGACCTCCGCCTCGAACGCTGCGGTGCTCGGCTCGGGCATGGCGGGACGTTTGCCCCGGCTGCGCTGGGTTGTAAAGCGCACCCGTCCGCGCGACAACGCGGGGGGCGCGCTCTCCTACCCCGCCCGATCGCTGCCGCTCGCGCAGCGTCCGGCGCGGCCGCCGGCACCAGAAGGCCAGCAGCGCGCCGAGCGCCGTCATCGGCAGGGCGCCGGGAGCGATCGGCGGCTGGCCAGCGCCCGAGCAGGAGCAACCGGCGTCGCCCTCGGCCTCGTCCACATTGCCGCTCTTCGGCCTGTCCCCGCTCCCCGACGCCGCGCCGCCCGCTCCGCCCGAGGCCGCCATCGCGCCCGCGCCGGAGCCGCCGCCGCCCGAGCTCGCGGCGCCCGTCCCGGCGATCGGGTAGAGGGCGCAGACCCCTTCGATGTCGTCTTCCTCGAGCGTGCGCGCCGACGTGCCGCCCGGGTAGAACCCCAGCATCGTCGCGCCGCGCACGCTCGTGTGACCCAGGCCGAGGAAGTGCCCTTCTTCGTGCGTGGCGATCGATCGCACATCGATGCAGTCTCCATCGCCCGTGTCGTTCCAGCAGAAGCCGACGTTGTTGAAGATCATGTCGGCCTCGCCGATGACGCCGTCGGCATCCCAGACCGGCATCGTGACGGCGATGACCGAGTCGGCTTGCCCGAGCTCGCCAGGCCAGCCGTCGCTGATCCAGAGGAACACGCTCTTGCCGTCGTCGAAGTCGTAGCCGTCCCCCGTGTCGCCGAGGAGCTCGGCCTCCCACGCCGTGCAACCGGGGCTCGACCAGGCCGCGAAGCCGGCCTCGATGCTGGCGGCGGCGAAGCCGGACAGCGGCCCCGGGATCGTCCCCCCGTTGATGTGATAGCGGGCCGGCAGCTCGCGCCAGCGGGGGACGACATCGAGATCGAGCGGCGCCCACGCGGCGGCCTCGCGGGCCCCCGCGAGCGGCGCCAGCGCGGCGGCGAGCGGGGCGACCAGGCCGAGCGCGGCCCTGAAGCCTCTCTTCATTCCCCCATCATCGGCTCATCGGTCCTGCGGGACCACCTCGAGCTCCTCGGGCGCCGCGCTCCCCTCGAGGGGCAGCGTCACCTCCACCCCCTCGTGCACCGGAAGGGTCGCCGCGACGAGCCAGGAGCGCGGCGCGCTGCCCTCGCCCGCCGCGACCTCGCGCAGCGTCACGCCGCGCGCCGGATTCACGCCGCCGTTGAAGAGGCACGCGCGCAGCCGCCCCTCGACGACCGCGGCCGAGCACGGGATGACATCGGCCGTCGCGCGCCGGATCCGGCCGAGCATCGCCTCCTCCGCGGGTGCGGCGGGCAGGAGCGACACGAGCGCGTCGCGGGCGCGCGGGTCGCGGAGCCAGGCGAGCATCATCGCCGCGTGGATGCGCACCACGCGGTAGCGCGCCCGCGTCAGCTGGAAGAAGGCGTCGGGCGACGCCACGCCGGTCTCGCCGTCGAGCATGCCCGTCACGCCCGGCTCGATCTTCACCTCCGTCCCGGGCGCCTCGACGTGCCACTTCACCGCGCGCCCCGGCCCGAGCGCGCCTTCCCAGAACAGCCCGCGCTCGGTGATGCCGGCGCGCTCGCCGCGGCGATCGCGCCGCGCGAACGTCAGCAGCACGCGGAAGTCGCTGACGGGCGCGCCGCTGTTGTTCACGACCGCGAGCTCGAAGTCGTAACGGCCGCGCGCTGGCCGCGTCGCGCCGCCGTCCCGGCCAGCGTCGCCCGGCTCTGCCCCGGCGTCGCCCTGCTCCCCGGCGGCGTCGCCCTGCCCCGCGCCGGCCTCGCTCTCCGCGTCGTCGTCCGCGCGGTCCCGCCGCAGAATCGGCGCGATCACCCCGGCGCCGTCGTCCGGCCCGGTCGATCCGAGCAGGCTGAGGATCGGCACCCCCGCCCGCCAGAGCGGCGAGTCGGCGCGATCGCAGAGGCAGTGCGGGAACGACGGCTCGGCGCGCTCCCGGACCTCGCTCGCGAGGAGCGCGGCCGTGGCTCCCCGGGTCGCCTGCCCGACGCCGCGCGCCGCCTGCCGCTCGGCCGGCGGCTGATCGCGAGGGGCCGCGAACCGCTGCACGAACGCCATCGTCGCCACGATGCCGATCACCGCGAGCGCCGCGGGCACGAGCACGCGGGCCCGGAGCGGGAGCGCGTCGATCCCCTCCTCGACGCCGCGCCTTGGTTCGCGCCCCGGCCGCTCGCCGAGCGGCGTCGGGCGGGGCGCGAACACGGGCGCAGCCGGCGAGCCGGGGGACAGGGCGGCCGCGAGCCGCTCCGACGCGAAGCCCATGCGGCTCGACATCTCCGCCACGAGCGCGTCGCGCAGGCGGTCCGAGGGCGGCCCTCCCCAGGTCGCGAGCCGCGCGACGAAGCGCAGCGCGAGCCAGGTCGCGAGCGCGACGAGGCACGCGAGCGACGCGGTCCCGAGCGGGCCGCTCGCGAGATAGTCGGGGGACAGGGCGGCCGCGAGCACGCCGAGCGGCGCCGGCGCGATCCAGCTCGCCATGCGGGCGTTGAGGCGCGCGCGGTAGGCGCTCTCCATCGCCTCCATCGCCGCCGGCGAGGTCACGCCGGGCACGCCGGGCAGATCGCCCTCGAAGCGCGCGAGGACGAAGCAGTTGTGCGGCGAGCACGCGGACGGATCGAGCGCCACGCAGAGCGCCTTGCCGCGCCGGAAGAGGCCGCGGATCGCGGTGTAGGGCACCCCGAAGCGGACCGGCGCCGCCACGGCGCCCAGGGCGAACCCCTCGGCGTAGCCGGCGACCCGGACCAGCTCGACCTCGAGCTCCGCCTCGGCGCAGGTGAAGCGCACCGCGCCAACGGCATTGGCGCCCCCCTCGGCGATCGCCAGGGCAGCGACGGAGAACGCGCGAGCCAAGGTGGCCGCACCCTAACCGCGCGGGCCGGAGCGCTGCAACGGAAACCCGGACGGCCGGGAGGCCCCGTGCGCGTCGGGTGACCGTTGATCGCCCCGCGCTAGGTGCGTAAGACGTGGCGCCATGAAGCCCCTCCAAATCGTCATCGCCATCTCCTGCGCTGTCCTCCTCGGCCCGGTCGCGGGCTGCGAGGAGAAGGTCCCCGAGCCGGATCTGCCGCCGGGCAGCGCCGTGCCGGTGGTGAAGCCCGCCGAGCCGGAGCCCGCCGATCTCATCAAGGAAGACACCGTCGTGGGCACCGGCCCGGAGGCGAAGGACGGCGACAAAGTCCGCGTCCACTACACGGGGCGCCTGCTGAAGAACAACGCCGAGTTCGACTCCTCCGTCGGCCGCGAGCCGTTCGAGTTCACGCTCGGCGCGTCGGAGGTCATCAAGGGCTGGGACCAGGGCGTGGCCGGGATGAAGGTGGGCGGCAAGCGCAAGCTCACGATCCCCTCCCGCCTTGGCTACGGCGACGCGGGCAGCCCGCCGAAGATCCCGGCCAAGGCGACGCTGGTCTTCGACATCGAGCTGCTCGGCGTCGGCGACGCGGCGAAGGACGCGGCCGGGGACGACAAGGCCGGGAAGACCACGGCCGACAAGGCGGCCAAGCCCGCGGGCGACAAGGCGGCCAAGGGCGACAAGCCCGCCGCGCCGGCCGAGAAGAAGGAGGCGCCCAAGGAGGCGAAGTGAGCCGCGGGCCCCGCGCTCAGACGACGCGCGCGAGCGCCTTGAGGAAGATCTCGTAGGCCTCGAGCGGGTACTCACCCATGTGGAAGATCCGGAACAGCCGGTCCGAGAGCTTCCCCTGGGCGGCGTAGATCTCGAACACGTGCCCATCGACCGGCTCGCTGGCGAGCCGGCTCGCCATCTCGTCGTAGGTCCGCCCGGCCGGGATGTGCAGCGCCGTCCCGATCGACTGGAGCGGCATGTTCTCCCAGCGCGCGATCGTCAGCCCGAGGCGCTCGTAGCCGGGGCGCAGGATCGCGCAGCGCGCCTGGTACACGGCGTGACGCCCGGCGACGCCGCCGGTAGCGGCGAGGTGATCGAGCGCCGCGATCACCTGGCAGAGGCTCATCGGATCGATCGTGTAGGGGTGCGCGCCGCCCTGCTGGGCGCGCCAGGTCTTGTGGAGCTCCAGGCTCGGGACGCGGGCGGGGATCCGCTCCATCTCGGCGAGCAGGTCCTTCCGGACCAGCGCCACCGTCAGGTTCGGGTGGCTGTGCAGGCCCTTGTTGCACGAGCCCATGACGGCGGCGATGCCTGAGCCCTCGAGGGCCAGCGGCTCGACGAAGAGCGCGCTGATGCCGTCGACGAGGAGCTTCTTGCCGTACTTCCGGGCAAGCGCGCCCACCTCGGGCAAGGGGTTCAACGTGCACGTCGACGTGCCCCCGTAGACCATGGCCACCGCGTCGACCTCGTCCGCCGCCAGGGTGGCCTCGATCTTCGCGAGGTCCGGCCTCTCGCCGTAGGGCAGGCACATGTCGACAACCGGCTGGCCGAGCGTGGCGGCGTACTCGAAGATCCGGTCGCCGTAGGCGCCGTTCCGGACGACGAGGAGCCGCTCGTCGCGCCGCAAGCAGGAGCCGAGCACGGCGGCCATGGAGGTCGATCCCGAGCCCGTGAGGAGGATGGCCTCGTAGCTGGGCGCGCCGAGGGCCTCGACGATGCCGTGCCGTGCCCGGTCGAGCAGCGGCCGGAGCCGGGGGCCACGCGGGACGATCGGGCTCTCCCCGTAGGTGCGGGAGACCTGGTTCACCGCGTCCGGCAGGTGGAAGACCGCGGGCGTGAGCGAGACGACGCGTGGCGTTTCGGCGGCGATCATGCCGCGAGATCTAGCCCGGAACGCGCGCGGGACGCAGCGGAGATTGCGCTACGCCCAGCGGAGCTGGCGCAGATCGTCCCAGACATCGCGCGCGGAGTGGTAGCGGTAGGCGTCGCGGCGGCGCAGCAGCTTGGCGATCACCTGGCTGAGCGGCGTGCCGAGCGCCTCTGCCTTCTGCCGGGGGGTGCCCTCGGCGATCTGCCGCGTGATCTCCTCGTAGGCGACGTTCACGTCGATGGCCGGTTGCCCGGTGTGCATCTGGTACATGAGCAGGCCGAGCTGGTAGAGGTCGCTCTGCGTCGTCGTGTAGCCCGCCGTCACGAGCTCTGGCACGAGGATCTTCGGGTTCGCGACCTGCGGGCGGAACCAGCGGGTGACGCCGTCGAGCTGGTGCGCCACGCCGAAGTCGGTGAGCTTGACGAGCGGCCTGTGGTCGAGCTGCGAGATGAGCACGTTGCCCGCGTGCAGGTCGGCGTGCACGACGCCGTTGTCGTGCAGGTACTGCAGCGTCATCAGCAGCTGGCGCGCGAGCTCCAGGAGCAGCGGCGGCTGGAACGGGGCGCCGAGCAGCGCCCGGAGGCTCGTGTCGCACCGCTCGAGCGCCAGGTAGAACAGGTAATTCACCTCGAACGCGTCGTGGATGTAGACGATGTTCGGGTGGCGGAAGCTCTCCAGGCGGAGCATCTCGCGCGACCACTCTTCCTTGACGACCTGGTAGGGCTTGTTCGCCGGCCGCAGCATCTTCAGGGCGTACACCTGATCGAACGGCCCGCTGCACTCGTACACCGAGCCATACTGCCCGTCGCCGATGAGCGCCCCGATCACGTACGTCCCCCGGGTGGAGGTCAGCGCTGAGCCCGGCACCGGAAACGGGATCAGGAAACTGCCAGTGGAGGACCAGGTCACGGCGAGGCCATCGTAACCGAAAACGCCGGCGCCCGTTCACCCCGCCGCGCGCGGCCCGCGTTCGCGGCGCAGGGGGCGCCCCTGTCCCCCCGCACGCGGCGCGCCGAGGGCGGCCGGCCGCTCATGAAGCGGCGAGCTTCCGCACGATCTCCGCGGCCTCGGCCTGATCGAGCTCGAGCGCCGCGGCGACGTCGAGCAAGAGCTCGCGCTCGCTGCTCCTGACGATCCCGTCGGCGACCACGACCTGAGCGGCCAGGAAGAAGGCGACCTTCCGGGCCTGCGGGCTGGCCAGCCGTTCCTTGAGCGACGCGAGCCGGGCCGCGCGGCCCTCCTTGTGGAGCTGCTCCACCACGGTCTGGAGGAGCGTGTCCATGGTGCTCTGCGGGATCCGTCGATCCGTGAGCGACTCTACGCTCCGGGCGAAATGGATCTTCTCCTCCGGGCTGAACTCGCCGTCGGCGAACGCCGCGAGGAACATCAGCTCGACGAGCGCCTCGAGGTTCGGTTCATCAAGCGTTTGCAGCGGAGGAGGGCTCATCTGGGGCATCGGCTCCGTGTACACCGAGGCCCGGCGCGGGACCAGCCCTGGAGCGCCCCCCTTACCCCGCGCGCCCGGGGCAAACGTGCGCGCCCGGGGCAAACGCGGCGGGGTTGAATGTGCCCGAGGGGCGGCATTGGGAGAGCGCTCCCTGTGTGTCATGAGTTCGAGCATGCACGTGCGCGAACTCGCCCAGTCGCTCCTCGGCGCGCTCTTCCTCTGCGGCTGCAGCAGCGCGACCGCGGCGCGGCGCCCTGCCGATCCGGGCCGACCTGCCCCCGAGGGGCGCGCGGCGACGCCGCGAGCCGCGGCGAGCGCCGAGGCGGCCCCGCCGCCGCTGCGGCTGCCCTGTGAGGCGGACGATCTCGTCGGCTGTACGAACGGCTGCGCCGACCACCAGATCGAGGACTGCGTGACGCTGGGATCGATGTACCTGGGCGGAGCGATCGTCTCGATCGACGTGGAGCGAGCGATGACGCTGTTCGAGAAGGCGTGCGCGGAGGGGAGCGCGCGCGGCTGCTTGCGGCTCGGCGACGCCTACCACGATCGGCTCGCGCGCGCGGACGGCGCCGGCGGGGCGAGCGAGGCGGACGAGGCGGCGCTCTACTGGCACGCGCGCGCATGCCACGCGGGCGCGAACCTCGGATGCCTCGCGGCAGGCAGGGCCTACCTCCACGGCCAGGGCGCGAGCGCCGATCCCGGGCGCGCGGCCGCGCTGTTCCAGCGCGTCTGCGAGCGCGGGAACGCCCCCGCCTGCGTCGAGCTCGGACATCTGCACGCGGAGGGCGAGGGCGTGAAGCGCGACGACCGGAAGGCGGTCGAGCTGTTCACGAAGGCGTGCAAGCTGGGCCTCGACGAGGGGTGCCTGCGGGCGAGCCGGTCCGGCGACGTCCTCCCGCCGCGCGACTGACGCGCCCTCGACCGCCGCTCTTCGCCGTCAGTCGGTCCGGCGGCGCTGGGCGATGTCCAGCGCCGCCGTGATCATCGCGGTGAGCTGTGTGTCCGACACGTTCTCGGAGGGGAGCACCACGAGCTCGGCGCCGATGCGCCGCGACAGCTCCATGAACCCTTCCGGATCGAACGCCCGCACGTCCTGCGTCATCACGATGGCCAGCGGGTTCAGCCATGCCGCGCTGCCGCGCAGCGACACGAGATCGCACGCGAGCAGGTCGGCGCCTTCGACGAAGACCAGCCGCCGGCAACGCTCCGCGAGCTGCTCGCTGGCGCTCACGATGAGCACCACCGAGGCCGATGCCGTCCGCTTGCTGCGCCCCGCTGGGCGCGTCGGTAGTTCTCGCGTGCTCATGAAGCCCAGGTCAGCGAGCGAGCAGCGGGCGCCCGTACGGGACGGGCCCGGCGCCCGGCGCCCGAGCCCGCGCCTCGTCGGCGAGGGCGAGATCCATGACGAAGGAGCCGAACGGCAACCGGAAATCCCGGTCGTTCGGTCTGGTCGCGTAGAAGGCGAGCAGCGAGAGCACGCTCCCGATCTGCGCCGCGGCTGGATCGCCCTCGCACGCGTTGAAGCGGTCGGCGAGCGTGCACAGCTGCCGGAAGAGCGGACCGCCCGGGTGCGGGCCGGCGCTGCACATGGCGAACGTGCCGCTGCCTCGATATCCGAGCTTCCGGCGCTTCCTGGCGGGGGTACGGGACGGAGGTACCATCGTCATGATTGCTGCCCAAGTCGCCTGTGAGGGGTGAATCGCCCCACGCCGGGGCTGACCTGCCGCGGGACGCTCTCCAACCAGTAATAGAGCAGCCCGAAGAGAGTCAATCGGAGAGGACGCCGCGGGCCGGGCAAGCGTGAAATTCTGCGGAATGGTCACCCGTCCGGGCAGCGCGTGGGTATACGTCATCGCATGAAGGCAGTCGTGCTTGCCGGCGGCAAAGGCTCCCGGCTCCGCCCCTACACCGCCCTTATACCGAAGCCGCTCATGCCGATCGGGGATCACACGATCGTCGAGATCCTCCTCCGGCAGCTGGCGCGAGCGGGGGTCACCGACGTCGTGATGTGCGTCGGCCATCAGGCCGCGCTCATCGAGGCGGTCGTCGGCGAGGGGAGCCGATACGGGCTGCGCATCGCCTACCAGCGCGAGGACACGCCGCTCGGGACCGTGGGTCCGCTCCGGGTCATCGAGCGGGACCTGCCGGAGCGCTTCCTCGTGATGAACGGCGACATCCTCAGCGATCTCGACTTCACCGCGCTCCACCGGACGGGCGAGTCGACCGGATCGCCGCTCACCGTCGCCGTCTGCGAGCGCGCCTCGAAGATCGACCTGGGGGTGCTCGACCTCGGCGCCGACGGGCGCGTCGTCAGCTTCCGCGAGAAGCCGACGTACACGTTCTGGGTCAGCATGGGCATCTACGCGATGAGCCGCGGCGTGCTGCGCTTCATCCCCGAGGGTCGGCCGTTCGGGTTCGACGACCTGATGCACGCGTTGCTCGGCGCCGGCGAGCCGGTGGCCACCTTCCCCTTCCGGGGCCACTGGCTCGACATCGGAAGGAGCGACGACTTCGCCGAAGCGCAGGACGAGTTCGAGAAGAACCGGCAGCGGTACCTACCGGAGTGACGCGGCGAGCGCCTCGCACACGGCGTCGACGTCGGCGTCGGCCATGCGCGGGTGGAGCGGCAGCGTGAGCTCGCGGCCCGCGATCGCGTCCGTCCGCGAGAGCCCCTCCTTGCGCACCCGGTCGGAGGCGCC
The DNA here is from genome assembly GCF_051521635.1 of Sorangium sp. So ce1504. Classification (NCBI taxonomy): domain Bacteria; kingdom Pseudomonadati; phylum Myxococcota; order Polyangiales; family Polyangiaceae; genus Sorangium; species Sorangium sp. So ce1504. The sequence continues at coordinate 6,947,925 of NZ_CP150365.1, forward strand.
GTGGTGCGAGAAGCGGTGGATCGGCGTGTAGTGCACGCTCGTCTGGACCCCGCGCGCCTTCATGGCCTCCATCACGGCCTCGCGCGAGGTGCCCTCGGGCAGGAGCACCGGCATGAGGTGGTGCGCGCTCTCCCCCAGCCCGCGCGCGTAGAAGTCGCGGTACGGCAGCCCGAGGCCCCGCACCCCGGCGAGGCGTTCGTGGTAGCGCGCCGCGAGCGCGCGCCGACGCGCGTTGCCCGCCGCGAGCCGGCCGAGCTGCACGAGGCCGATGGCGCTGCGGATCTCGTCGATGCGGTAGTTCATGCCCGCGTCCACGACGTCATAGGTGAACGCGTGCCCCTTGTGCCGATCGAGGGTGAGCGTCGTCATCCCGTGCGCGCGGAGGAGCCGCATGCGCGCGTGGAGCTCGTCGTCCCTCGCGATCACGGCGCCCCCCTCGCCGACCGCGAGGTTCTTGTTCGAGAAGAAGCTCAGGCAGCCCACGTCCCCCAGCGTCCCGAGCGCCCTGCCCCGGTAGCTCGCGAGCGGCGCGTGCGCCGCGTCCTCGACCACCGCGAGCCCCCGCTCGGCCGCGATCGCGCAGATCGCGTCCATGTCGCAAGGGTAGCCGGCGTAATGGACGACCGCGATCGCCCGCGTCCTCGGGGTGATCTTGCGGACGATGTCGGCGGGATCGACGCTGAGGTCGTCGCCGCCGACGATGTCGGCGAGCACCACGTTGGCCCCGCACAGGAGCGCGGCGTTGGCGGTCGCCACGAACGTGAGGCTCGGGCAGATCACCTCGTCGCCGGGGCCCACGGAGAGCGCGGTGTACGCGAGGTGCAGCGCGGCGGTGCAGTTCGTCACGGCGAGCACCCTCGGGGTGCCGAGCGCCTCGCCGAGCTCCCGCTCGAACTGCGCCGTCCGCTCTCCCATCGTCAACCAGCCCGACGCGACGACCTGCCGCGCGGCCTCGGCTTCTTCAGGCCCGAACGAGAGATCGCTGAGAGGTATCTTCCACATGGCCTTCCATCCATCCAGCCGGCGCCTCGCGGAGAGGGCGCGCGAGGCGCTGACCCACGGCCGCGCGGCGGCGCGCGTCAGATCGCGTACTCGCGCGGCCGGTAATCGGTGAGGTGACGCTCGACATAGGCGTACGTCCGCGCGAGCCCCTCCTCGAGCGGCACGCGGGGCGCGTAGCCGACGAGCTCCGCGGCGCGACGGAAATCGGCGAGCAGCACCATGACCTCGCTCGCGTCGGGGCGCACCCGGGCCTCGTCCGTCACGAGCTCCGCGCGCTTGCCCGTCACCTCGAAGATGAGGCGGACCAGATCGCCGATGGAGATGGCGCGCCCGCTCCCGACGTTGAGCGTCTGCCCCACGGCCCGCGCGCTCGATCCGACGAGGAGGAAGCCGGCGACGGTGTCGGCCACGAAGTTGAGGTCCCGCACCGGCGCGGTGCTGCCGATGCGGAGCGCGGCGCTGCCGGCGGCGAGCTGCTGCATCACGCTCGGGATGATCGCGCGCGACGACTGCCGCGGGCCGTAGGTGTTGAACGGCCGGATGGTCGCCACCTCGAGGCCGAACGAGAGGTGATAGCTCTCGGCGAGCTTGTCGGCGCCGATCTTCGTGGCCGAGTACGGGGACTGGCCGGTCAGGGGGTGCGCCTCGTCGATCGGCGTGTAGCGCGCGGTGCCGTAGGTCTCGCTCGTCGACGTGTGGACGACGCGCGCGCCGTGCTCGCGCGCCGCCTCGAGGACGTTCAGCGTGCCCTGCACGTTGGTCGCCACGTACTGCTGCGGGGCCACGTACGAGTACGGGATCCCGATCAGGGCCGCGAGGTGGAACACGACGTCGGCGCCGCGCACGAGCGACCGGACCGCGCCCGCGTCCTCCACGTTGCCGGGGACGACCTCGACCTCCGCGAGGACGTCCTCGGGGAGCCGGTCGAGGTGCCCGCGCCGCGAGCCCGACGTGTACCGGACGAGCGCCCTCACGCGCGCGCCCTCCCGGACCAGCGCCTCGACGAGGTGGCTGCCGATGAACCCGCCGGCGCCGGTCACCACGACGCGCTTGCCGCGATAGAAGCCTTCGCTCACGGCCGCGTCCGTGGCCCCTGCGGGTTCGCGCGTCAAGCGCGTACCGAGGCGGCGCGCCCGTTTGCGCCCGGCAGCGCACTCCCGCGCGCGGCGCTGGCGCGGCGCGCGCCGCGCTCAGGCAGCGCCGCCGCGCAGCGGTCCGCGGGGCTCGCTGGCGGACGGCGTGGCGGGGATCACTGGATCTGGATCTGGTCGGTGGGCGTGTTGCCCGCCCCCTCCGGCGTGCCGATCTCGCGGTGCACGCAGAGCCCCTGCTTGCAGTAGGAGTCCGGCGGGGCCTTGCAGTCCACCTTGGGCTCCTCGCACTTGCCCGTCTTGTAGCTCTCCGAGAGGGGCTTGATCTTGTCGAAGGTCGCGTTGCTGATGGGCTTCGCACAGCCCGGCCACTCGCTCTGACGGCAGTCGGCGTCCGTGTTGCAGTGCTGCGCCTTGTTCACCATCTCGAAGGCGTCGCCGCGGACTTTGTCGCACTCCTTGGGATCCATCTTGCTCTCGCAACCGGCGACCAGCGCGAGCAGGAGGAAGCTCGCGGTGATGCGGAGCGAGGTCCGAGGTCGGAAGGAGGCCGATCCAGGCCGCCCGCGTCGACGAGCACACGTGATCATTCAGATTCTCCCGGTCAAGGCCGCCCTTCCGCGCCGGAGGGGCAGCGGCCTGCGCCGGGCCCTTCGTATCACGGCTGGATCCGGGCGCGCAGCTGGCGTAGCCCGTCGGCATGGAACGTCCTCGAGAAGGCTCCGGGATCAGCGGCTCCCCGCACGGCGGATCCGGCATCCGTGTTCGCAGCTCCCTCCGGGTGCTCAGCCTGAACATCTGGAACCGCCACGACCCGTGGGAGGCGCGCCTCGAGCTCATCCGGGAGGGTCTCCGCGAGCTCGATCCCGACGTGGTCGGCCTCCAGGAAGTGCTGTCGTACGAGGGTCGATCGCTGGCCGACGGCATTGCGGACGGGCTCGGCTACGAGGTCGCGTTCGGCGCCGCGCACGACCTCGGCGGCGGCGTGCTCTTCGGCAACGCGGTGCTGTCGCGCTGGCCGATCGCGCGGAGCCAGGCGTTCCCCCTGCCCACGGGTGAGACCGACGAGAAGCGCTCGATCCTGCTCGCCGAGCTCGGGTCGCCCCACGGCGCGATCCCGTTCTTCGTCACCCACCTCAACTGGAAGTTCCACCACGGCGCCGTGCGCGAGGCGCAGGTCGCGGCCGTGGCCGACATCGTCATGCGCGAGGCGCCCATGGAGGGCCTGCCGCCCATCGTCGTCGGCGACTTCAACGCGCAGCCCGAAGCCACGGAGATCCGGTTCATGAAGGGGCTGCACGCCCTGAACCAGAAGAGCGTTTACTTCGCCGACACCTTCGACCAGACGGGCAAGGGCCCCGGATTCACCTTCGATCCCGTGCGGAACCCGTTCGCGGCCATCACGAACGAGTACCCGCGCCGCATCGATTACGTCTTCGTCCGCGGCCCGGACGCGCAGGGGCGAGGCAAGCCGCTCTCGTCGAGGGTCGTCTTCGAGGAGATCCGCAACGGCGTCGCCGCTTCGGATCATTACGGGGTTCTCTCGGAGATCTCGATGTAAAGCGGGGCCGGCGCCCCTGGAGGGGCGTGCGCTCCGGCACGTTGCCCGGGGATGCCCTGTTCACGTGTACACTGGCGGCATGTCGTCCCCTCGAGCACCGGGCGACGGACCGCCGAGTCCGCCCGACGCGCCTGGTGAGAGCTCGGCTCCTCCGCCTGCTGGCGTCCGCGTCGGTCCGGTCGTGCCCGACGCCCTGTCGCTCATCGGCGGCACGCCGCTCGTCCGCCTTGCCCGGGTCTCGCCCGAGGGCGGAGGCGTCGTCTACGGCAAGCTCGAGTCGATGAACCCGGGCGGCAGCGTCAAGGACAGGGCGGCGCTCGGCATGGTGCTCTGCGCCGAGCGCGAAGGGATCCTCAGGAGAGGGTCGACCATCGTCGAGGCGACGAGCGGCAACACGGGGATCAGCCTCGCGATGATCGCCGCCGTACGCGGCTACCGCTGCGTGGTGGTCATGCCCGAGGACATGAGCGTCGAGCGCCGGCACGTCCTCCGCGCGTACGGCGCCGAGATCGTCCTCACGCCCGAGGGCCAGGGCATGGCCGGCGCGGTCGCCCGCGCGATCGAGATCTGCGAGGCGACCCCCGGCGGGTGGATGAGCCAGCAGTTCCAGAACCCGGCGAACCCCGGCGCCCACGCGCGCGCCACCGGCCTCGAGATCCTCGCGCAGACCGGCGGCGACGTCGCGGCCTTCGTCGTCGGCGTGGGCACCGGCGGCACGCTGACCGGCTGCGGGCGCGTGCTCCGGGATCAGCTCGGCGGCGCGGTCCGCATCTGCGCCGTCGAGCCGACGAAGAGCGCCGTGCTCTCCGGGCGAGGCCCCGGCCCCCACGGCATCCAGGGCCTCGGCCCCGGCTTCGTCCCGGCGATCCTCGAGCGGTCGCTCATCGACGAGATCCTCACGGTGACCGAAGCGGGCGCCTCGCGCATGGCGCGGCGGCTCGCCCGCGAGGAGGGGCTCCTCGTCGGGCCGAGCTCCGGCGCCAACGTCCACGCGGCCGTGGAGATCGCGCGCAGGGTGCGCGGGACGATCGTGACCGTGCTGCCCGACTCGGGAGAGCGCTACCTGCTCTGAGCCACGTCCGGCGGCGGCGAGCGCAGCGCGCGCCGTCCGCCGGACGCGGCTCAGGGCGACGGCCGTCCGTCACGACGGGGCGCCCGGCCGTCCGCGTCGATGGATCGGCGGTTCGCCGCTGCCGCGAGGCGCGCCTGCGCGCCGTGCGCCACGTCGTGGAGGACCCGCTCGACCACCGGCTCATGGATCGCGATCAGCCGCGCCGGGGCCACCCCGAGGACCAGGGTGAGCGCGACCAGCGCGAGCAGGAACGCTCGCTCCCGGAGCACGAGCGCCTCCAGCGCGGCGCCCTTCAGGTGGCGCCGGAGCGGCCCCAGGAAGGTCCGCTGGAACGCCCGGAACAGCGTGATCCCGTTGAGCGCCGCCGCCGTCAGCGCCAGCACCGCGAGCACGGGATGGGCGTGCAAGATTCCATGCAGGAGCAGGTCCTCGCTCACGAACGAGAGCGCCCCCGGCATCCCGATCATGGCGCACGCGAGCAGGAAGAAAAAGGCGGCCATGCGGGGCGTCCGGGCGACGAGGCCCCCGAGCTCCCGCGTGTCCGCCGTGCCGGCGCGCGCCTCGATCGCGCCGACGACCATCGTGAGCCCCGTGATCGCGATCGACAAGGCGACGCTCTGCAGGAGGGCGCCGCTCACGCTCTGCGGGCTCAGCGAGGCGACCCCCAGGAGCACGAGCCCCTTCTGGCTCGCCACGAGGTAGCCGAGCAGCCGGCGCAGATCGGTCTGGACCAGCGCGAGCACCGCGCCGTGCAGCGCGCTGATCAGGCCGAGCACGGCGAGGATCGGCATGCCGTCGGCGGAGCCCACGGGCAGGAGCGTCACCCCCACGCGAACGAGCACGCAGACGCCGACCTGCATCTGGGCGAGCAGGATGGTCACGCCGAGCGGCCCCCGCTCCAGCAGCACCGGCAGCCAGCCGTGGAACGGCACGGCGGCCATGCGCATCAGCACGGCGATGCCGACGAGCGCGAACAGCGGCGACTGCCATGCTTCGGGGACGCCGACGCGGGCGATCTCCTCGACGTCGAACGGCAGGGCGGCGCCCTGGCGCGCGGCGAGCACGGCGATGGCGCCGATCGCCACGACGAGCGGCGCCGTGCCCCCCAGCAGGAAGATGCGGCAGGTGCGCCGGAGGAGCGGGTCCTGGGCGCCCTTCCTGGCGACCAGGCGATCCACCGGCACGAGGGCGGCGACCCACGCGGCCGCGAGCACCGCGAGATCGACCGCGCAGAACACGCCGAGGATGGCGCTGCCGGTGGCGAGCAGCGCGGCGGCGCTGGGCGGATCGATCGCGGCGCGCGGGCTCGCGGCGAGCAGGGCGAGCAGGACGAAGCCGAGCAGCGGGAGCAACGTGATGGTGAAGCCGTCGAGGCCGAGGCGGAGGCGCGCTCCGAGGAGCGGCAAGGTGGGCCCCCCGGCGGTGAGCGCGACGCCGGCGTGGGAGAGCGCGAGCGGCAGCAGCGAGAGGAGCAGGGTGAGCGCCGCGCCGATGAGGGCGACGCGGCGCGCGCGCTCGTCGCCGCGCGCCCGGGCGGCGAACAGCGCCGCGATCGCGGGCGTGAGGACGAGCGTCCCGAGGAGCGGAAAGGCGTTCACGTGCGAGCCCTCTTCGTATCGCGCGCGCGGGGCTGGAAAGCCGCCGCGATCTCTGTCTCTTCGCGCGCGCCCTCGTCGCCGGGCGCCGCGGGGGCGCGCTCAGGCCAGCCGCTCAGCGCCGCCACCCAGCGGCGCTCGCTCCGGTCGAGCAGGCGCCCGAGGCGCATCAGCGGCGCGGCGACCAGCCGCTCCTGCAGCCCCTCGAGGTGGAACCGGTCGAGCGACAGCCAGTACGCGCGCCGCACGAGCGCCGTCGGCAGGAGCCGGCCAGCGAGCCCGAGGTGCGGCAGCGGCTCACCGGCGTGCGCGGCCCGGATGTCCTGCGCGTCGCGGAGCGCCGAGGGGGCGCGCAGCAGCTGGAGGCAGCGCAGGCAGGCGTGGGCGAACAGGTGGACGAGCGCGAGCCAGTAGAGCCCGAGCCCGATCTCCACGAACATGAGCCCCACCTGCGTCATCGTCGCGTGCGCGAGCGCGCCCTTCACGTCCGCCTGCACGCGCCCCACCATCGTGCCGTAGACGGCGGTCGCCGCCCCGACGCAGGTGATCACCACGCTCGCGGCGAGCGAGCGCTGGAGCAGCGGGGCCACGCGGAGCATGAGGTACACCCCGGCGTGCACCGAGATGGCGCCGTAGAAGAGCGCGCTCGATGGCGTCGGCCCCTCCATGGCCCGCGGCAGCCAGCTGCCCAGAGGAAACTGCGCGCTCTTGCCCATCGCGGCGAGGAACAGGCACAGCGCGAGCGCCGTCGCCGCGCCGGGCCCGAGCGACGCGGCGGTCCCGGGCCAGGGCGAGCCGCCGAACACCTCGCCCCACTGCGAGGAGCGGGCGACGTCGTGCATGAGCACCGCGCCCCCGAGCAACCCGACGTCGCAGAGCCGGTAGGTGATGTACACCCGCACCGCGGCCCGCGGCGGCGCCTCGCGCTCGTGGAAGAAGGCCACGAGCAGCACGCTCGTCGCGCCGACGAGCTCCCAGCCGGCGAAGAGGAGGTCGACGGTGCCCGCCGACACGAGCCCCAGCATCCCCGTCGAGAACAGCGCGAGGAGCAGGAAGAAGCGCGCGAAGCCCGGCTCGCGGTGCAGGTACGCCACCGAGAACCTGCCGACCAGGAGCGCGATCAGCGAGACGAGGAGCATCATCGTCGCCGACAGCCGATCGACGAGCAGGACGACCTCGAACGCATAATCGCCGAGCTCGAACCAGTGGCCGAGCGCCACCGGGACGAACGCGTAGGGCGCCGCGACGGCCGAGAGCCATATCGCCAGCGAGGCCGCGAGCGAGAGCGCGAGCGTGGAGAGCACGACGCGCGACACGACGCGCTCGCTCGGCGTGCGAAGGAGCAGCAGGTAGGCGCCGAGCGCGGCGAACGCCGCCGCCGGAGAGAGCACGGCGAGCGCGGCGAGCTTGCCGAGGAGCACATCAGACAGCATGGTCGACGACCTCACGTGGCCGCGTGGACGCGGCTCGAATGACCGCAGGCGGAACGAAGCCGGACCTCCCGGCGTACCAGTCGGCGGAGCGCTGGACCGCGGGCAAGGGTTGATCCGGTGGAGAGAACGGCGCGAAGCCGTCGCCCGTGAAGCACGCGATCCGGCGCGTCGCCGGATCGACGCAGGCGAGCTGGATCCAGCCGTTGCCGATGAGCTCGCGGAGGGCCGGCTGCCGCGCGTAGAGCGCGGCGGCCGTGTCCGTGCTCGCCTCGACGACGACGAGCAGGCGCACCGGCTCGTGGATCTCGATCATCTGCCTCGGCAGCCCGGTGCGCAGGTCGCTCAGCGATCCCTCCATGACCCCGAGCAGCGAGGCGAGGTTGTGAGGGAGCTTGGTGCCGGCGCCGTAACGGCGGTTGTCGACGCAGGAGAAGTAGTACTCGAGGTTGATCCCTGCCCCGACCGGGCCGACCGCGAGCAGGATGCGCTCGAGGATCGCTCCGCCCTGGTCCTGGGTCGGGTCGTACGAGACGAGGAACGCCCTGCGGTCGAGGAACAGCCCGCGGGTGAGCGAGCGCCGGCCGACGACGCAGACCGCGTTGGTCACGTGCCCCAGCTCGGGCCGCGCCTCGCTGAGATCCGCGGCGCGCGCCTCGACGTGCGCAAGCGCCCGCGCGGCGTCGCCGTCGCGCGGCGCCGACGCGAACCTCCGGCAGCGCTCGTGCGCGTGCTGCTGGCGCGCGGCGTCGAGCGCTCCGACCAGCGCCGAGAGCTCGCCGCGGTGGGACGCCGGCACGAGGTGCTGATCGTAGAGGACGATCTCGTCCGTCGTCGTGTTGTTCATGCCGCCGAGGAAGAAGGTCCCGCCCGGGATGTCGATCCCGCGCGCGGCGAGCAGCACGCGGACCTCGGGATCGTTCGCCATGGCCGCGAACAGCCGCGCGTTCGGGCCGCCGTGGCGGCCGCCGCACGCGCCGCAGTCGTACGCCGACTGGTGCGGGTTGTTCACGCTGGTCGCCCCGTGGCCGAGCACGACCACGAGCGGCGCGAAGCCGCGCGTGAGCCCCATGTTCTCCAGCGTGGCGGCCACGCGGGCCGCCTTGGCCGCGGCGGTGAACGGCTGCCCCTCGCCGCCCGCGGCGGAGCCCTCGTCATGCGGGCTGTGGAGCCGCGTCGGCACCGGCGGGAGCAGGCGCCGCTCGAGGGCGCGGCGCAGCCGCGCCACGGCCCGCGGAAAGAGGGTCCGCCCCACGAGCGGGACGGTGGACAGGAGGCCCAGGGTCGGTGTGAGCAGCACGCCGCGCGCCATGGTGCGGGTACCGCGCCCCAGCGCGTGCAGGAGCCGCGCCCAGCGCTTGCGGCGAGCCCTTCGGCGCCATCCCGCCTCCTCCTCGTGCGGCCGCTCGACGATCTCGTGCGCCGGCTCCACGCCGACCGGGCAGAGGCTCACGTGGCCGGCGTCGTCGAGCCCGCGGTAGCGGATCGGCACGCCGAAGAACCCGGCCACGCCGAAGGTCTCGTGCCGCGGCGAAAGCTCCTCGAAATGCCTCCGGAGGCCCTCGCAGCGGTCGTCGATGCAGAACGCGACCTGGAAGCGGGGCGCCTCGACGGAGCGCTCCTCCTCCGGGCGGCGGAGGTTCGCGGCGATCCCGTGCAGCACCTCGGTACGGTGGTGGTGCTCGTAGGCCTCATGCAGGACGCGGCGCCGCGCGATCTCGTCGAACGCCTCGAGCGCCTCGAGCGCCCAGACGCGCTCCGCCTTGGATAGCGGCTCGATCTCGGCGGCCGAGAGGCCGGCGAGCTGAGCGAGCTGGAACAGACGGAACGGCCGAGCAGGGTCGGGCGAGCGCGACGGCGGCGCAGGTGGCCGCGCGGCGCGCCGGGCATGCTCGACGAGGCCGGCGAGCGGTCCTCGGTACCCCAGCCGCCGGCGCGCGACGTCGCGCAGCGCGTACCGGGCGAGCGTCAGGCGCACGGCGAGGTACTCGACCAGCGACACGGGCGGCGATCCCGGAGGCCGGTCGCTCGGCGTGTGCTCGAGGCGGTGGATCATGCCGGCCCAGCCCGGCAGCTCGAGCAGCACGCGTGTCACGTACACGTCCCAGTGATCCTCGGCGACGGAGAGCTCCTCGAGGGCGCGGACGGCGATCGCGGCCGGCGACAGCGCCTCCGCGTCGAACCGGCGGAGCTCCGCGTCGAGCCCGACGAAGGCCGGGGCGGCCAGCCGGGAGCCCTCGAGCGCCATGTCGCGAAAGCAGCGCCAGAGCCCCTTCGCTCGATCGGGCATCGTCCAGTGTGCGATGCCCTCGTCGAGGTAGGCGCCGAGGAACCGGATCATGGGCGGATCGATGAGCTCGGCCGGATCCTCGCCAGCCAGCTCGACCAGCAGATCGCGGTGCGACCGGTCTGCGCCCACGCGCTCGACGAGCGGCGGATCCATGGGCGGGGCCGGCGGCAGCGGCACGGCGCGGCACGCGTCCCAGAGCGCGAGGGCGGCGCGCGACTCCGGATCGCGGCCCCCCCGGTCGCGGACGCGCGCCGCGATCTCCTGGCGCGCCTCGAGCCAGCGCTCCGTGCTCTGGACGATGCGCCGGCGCCGCTCGTCGGGGACGTCGGCCCGGAGCCTGCGCGTCTCCCCGGCCTCGGAGATACGCCACAGCAGGCCCGCTGCCGTCTCGGCGTCGATCGGATGGCGCAGCGCGAGCCGCTCGATCTCGTGCCGGGACAGCGGGCCCCGGCGCTCGTCCGGCTGCGCGGCGAACCGCCCCGCGAGCGCGGCCTCGAGGTCCTCGTCGCCGATCCGACCCGACGCGATGTGCGCGCGGTAGTCTGCCTCGGAGAGATACGGCTCGGCCTCGAAGATGGCGCTCGCCGCGGCGAGCGCGTCATGGAACGGCAGGTGCTGGAACGCGTGCAACGTGTTGTGGTGGACGAACACGCCGATCGGCCCCTGCGCCGGCAGGAGGTGTCCGGCGTGCTCGACCACGTCGCGCAGGTGCTTCTGCCGGGCGGCGCTCGCGCGAAGATCCTGAGAGAGCTCGCTGTTCATGGGGTTCCCGAGTGGCGGTTGTTCCTGGAGAGCCCCACGCGCGCATCCCCCGTTCGCGCCATGGTGTCTCGACTCGATTCAGCGCTCGGCGACGGGGCTGATGACAGGCCGCTTCCTCGCCGAGAGCGGGTGGGATGACATCTGGAAATGATCGCCGAGGCCGGCGAGCGTCAACTTCCGCCCATTTCGTTCCATCACGCCCTGGAGCTCATGCAGGTTGGACATGACCGTGTGATCGACCAGGCGGGCATTCGCGAAGTCGATCTCGATGTTCGAGACGTGCGCGTGGTTCTCGATCTTCCGCTGGATGCTGAGGTAATTGCTGAAGATGGCGGCGTGCTTGACGCGCAGCACGACCCGCCCCTCCTCGACGCGCTCGTCCACCTCGGAGCGGAAGAGGACGCGCAGGGGCGCGCCGTTCGTCAGGTGGATGAGCAGCTTCACGGCGATGCCGGCCGCGACGCCGACGAGCAGATCGGAGACGATGCACATTGCGGCCGTGGTGGCGAAGATGACGAGCTGCTCCCTGCCGATGCGGAGCGTCTTCGCGAACTCCTTGGGCGACGCGAGGCGGGTGCCCGTGAAGGTGAGCATGGCGGCGAGCGCGGCGAGGGGGATCCGGTGGATGAGGCCCGGCGCGAAGGCCACGAAGAGGAGGAGGAAGGTCCCGTGAAAGAAGTTGGACAGCCGGCTCTTCGCGCCGTAGCCGATGTTCGCGGAGCTGCGAACGATCTCGGAGATCATCGGCAGCCCGCCGAGCAGGCCCGCGATGAGGTTGCCCACGCCCGTGGCCAGCAGATCCTTGTCGAGGTCGGAGCGGCTCTTCGCGGGATCGAGCGCGTCGACGGCCTTCGCGGACAGGAGCGACTCGATGCTGCCCACCAGCGAGAACATGACGATATATTTGATGGACGCGGGCGTGCCGACGTGGCTGAAGTCCGGGAAGACGATCGCCTGGATGAGGTTGCCCGGCAGGTTGACGAGGAAGCTCGGCCCGATCGCGTACGTCGTGTGGGTCGCCGCGAGCGTGTACGTGTGCTCGTGCTCGAGATCGAAGAGATAGGCGAGCGGTACGGACAGCGCCAGCACCAGCATCGGCGCGGGGATCTTCTGCATCCAGCGCGCTCTCTTGGCGACCACTGGATAGCCGAAGAGGAGGATCATCGAGAGGATGCCGATCGAGGCGATCTCGGGGTTCAGGCGCAACAGGCTGCGCGGGATCTCCAGGATCAGGTGGAGCGGGTCTTTCGCCGCAGGCGTGACGCCGACGAGCGTGTGGACCTGTTTCGAGCAGATGATGATCCCGATGGCCGCCAGCATGCCGTGGACCACCGAGGAGGGGAAAAAGTCGCCGAGCGTGCCCGCGCGCGCCAGGGCGAAGACGATCTGTGTCACCGCGGCGACGGCGATGCAGGCGAGCGCGCGGCGGTAGCCCACGGCGTTGTCCCCACCGCCGAGCTCCTGAACGGCGCCCAGCGCAATGACGATGAGGCCCGCGGCGGGCCCCTTGATGGTCAGCGGCGCGCTGCCGAGCCAGGTGGCGACCATGCCACCGACGACGGCGGTGAGCACGCCCGCGATGGGGGGGAACCCGCTCGCCATGGCGATACCCAGGCAGAGCGGCAGGGCGATCAAGAAAACGAGGAACCCTGAAACCAGGTCGTTCCTCCATGTGGACGCCGAGGACGTCGACGCCCTCGAAATGTTCGGATTGGACATGCGGTGCTCGCCTTGGAGTTCGGGCACCATGTGGGCCCGCTGTTCGTCAGAACACGGCCCAGGACGGGACCAGTCGGTCGGAGGTTCCCGCTCGGGGTGACGATTTCGCACGGCACCCAGGAACCTCGGCGCGGATCCGTTCCGTCCCAGGGCGGCCGATGGGCATTTCTTCCTCCTTCGGGGTGACGTCGCTCGCCCCCTCGTGGCGCGAGCAGCGGGCGCTACCCCTCCGTCCATTCCACGCTAGAGTTCCGGTCTTCGACGCTCTAGATGCTCGAGCGGCCCTCATGACCGAATCGCGACCCCCCCTCGGCGAATCGCGCGCGGAGTTCGAGTCGGCGGTGCGCCCGGTGCTCCCTCGGCTCTATCGATTCTGCGCCTCGCTCTGCGGCGCGCGAGATCAGGCGGACGATCTGTTCCAGAACGCGTTGCTCAAGGCATACCTGCACGCGGCGTCCTTCGAGGGGCGCTCCGACCTCGGCGTCTGGCTCTGCGGGATCGCTCGGCACGAGTACTTGGAGGCTTACCGGACCGAGGCGCGGCGCCGCAGCCTGCTCGAGCGGCTCGTCGAGGTGTGCACCGACGCGCTCGGCATCCTCCCTCGCGCCGAGGTCTCGAGCCCGGAGGCGGCCGCGATCTTGAGCCAGGACACTGGAGTGCTCCTTGCGTGCCTCCAGGAGCTGCCGGAGGAATTCCGCACCGTGGTGGTGCTATGCGACATCGAGGAAGTCGGGTATGACAGCGTGGCCGAGCTCCTCGGGATCCCCAAGGGAACGGTGAAGAGCCGCCACGCCCGCGGGCGCGCGCGGCTGCGCGACGCCTACGAGCGTCTGGCGGCGCCGCGCGTCGTCGCGGAGCGGGAGGGTTCGACGTGAGCGAGCGCGACGACGATCTGCCCCCCATTCCGCCGGATCTCGCGGCGAGCATGCGGGCGCTGCGCTCGATGAGCCCCTCCGATGCGCTCGTCGAGCGCGCGCTGAGCAAGCTCCCCGAGCGCCCGGCGGCGGCCGGCGGCGCGCGCTCGCAGCGGGCGAGCAACCGCCGGGGGCGGAGGGCGTTCATCGCAGCCCCGGCGCTCGCCGCGCTGGCGGTCGCCGTCTTCGTGGCGGGCGACAGGGGCGCGTGCTCTCCGGCGATCGAGCGATCCGAGGAGCGTGCCGTCGCCTTGCCTGACGAAGGGCACGCGTGGACGCACCTCGATCTGTGGACCCACCACCACGCGGACGAGCCGGCGGTGGTCCAGCTCGAGGTGCCGGAGCACGTGCGCGTGCGGTTGCCTGACGGCGAAGGTGGATCGCTGGAGCAGCACTGCCGGCAGGAGCGCTGCTCGCACAGGCTGACGCGCTACCACGGCGACGCGCCGCTCGGCGTGGCCGTGGCTCAGCCGGGCCGGTATGAGATCCACGTCCATCACGAGTCGAACGAGGCGCGCGTGCGCGAGCGCTTCCTTCTGATAGCGGCACGCGATTGAGCCCATCTTCGACGGCCTCTGCTCTCCACGAACACGCCCACTTGGCACCCGCACGCGCCCCGCTGCGACGCAGCGTTGCACCGTCCTCAGGCTGATCCGAAGTCGCGCCGCCGCCTTGATCTTGTCGCTCCCATCGCGCTCCAGTGCCGCCTCGACGATCGCTGGATGAGCGACTCCAATCCGTCGTCGAGGTCAAGCGCGAGCGAGGTGCTGGCGCGCGACACGCCCGCGGCGGCTTCTTCGGGCACGACCGCCTCGATCTTCGTCGCGCCGCCGACGCGCATGTACCGGCGGTTTTCGAGGAATCGCAGGAGCTTCGCCTGCATCGGCATCTCACCGATCTCATCGAGCAAGAGCATGCGCCGCTCGGCCGCTTCGACTTTGCCCTTCGCTCGCTCGCTTGCCCCGGTGAACGCGCCGCGCTCGTGACCGAAGAGCTCGCTTTCAAAGAGTGCGTCGGGGATGGCCGCGCAATTGATGGGCACGAACGGCCCCTGCCGACGCTCCGAAAGCTCGTGCGCGCGCCTCGCCAGCACCCCTTTGCCGGAGCCGCTCTCGCCGATCAGCGTCAGGGTGACGTCCTTCGCGGCGACGGCGCGAAGGATTTGGTCCGCCTTCTTCATGGCGTGGGAGCGCACGATCGGCTCGAACACCACGTCAGGTCGTCGTTTTCGCTCTCGCACGCGAGAAAAATGTTGGGCGATCTGGTCGCAACCTGCAAGCCCGACGACGAAACCGGCTCCGGCGATCCACGTCGCCCCTCAACTGGCGAAATTCGTCGGCTGTTTGGCTTTGGAAATGCCGAGAAATCACGCCGCTTTGACCGCTCTTGGCGCGGCTCACGGCCAGCCCGTGCTCCGGCACGAATCCTGCTGTGCACGAATCCTGCTGTGGCGGAAACCATGAACGAAGGTCCCACGACGAACCGCGCGCTCCGCGCCTGGGTCCAGGCGATCGCCGAACACACGCGACCCGCACGCATCCGTTGGTGCGACGGCAGCGAGGAGGAGCGGACCACCCTCGAGCGCGACATGGCGCTTTCCGGTTCGTTCATCGAGCTGGATCCGCAGACCCCCCCTCGTTCATTCCTGCATCGATCGGATCCAACGGACGTCGCGAGGACGAAGCACCTCACCTTCATCTCGACGCCACGACAGGAGGACGCGGGGCCCACGAACCACTGGATGAGCCGAGGGTTGCTCAAGGCATACCTCAACGCGGCGTCCTTCGAGGGGCGCTCCGACCTCGGCGTCTGGCTCTGCGGGATCGCTCGGCACGAGTACCTGGAGGCCTACCGGACCGAGGCGCGGCGCCGCGGCTTGCTCGATCGGCTCGTCGAGGTGTGCACCGAAGCGCTCTGTATCCTGCCTCGCGCCGAGCTCTCGAGTCCGGAGGCGGCCGCGATCTTGAACCAGGACACCGAGGTGCTCCTTGCATGTCTCCAGGAGCTGCCGGAGGAGTTTTGCACCGTGGTGGTGCTCTGCGACATTGAGGAAGTCGGGTATGACAGCGTGGCCGAGCTCCTCGGGATCCCCAAGGGGACTGTGAAGAGCCGCCACGCCCGCGGGCGCGCGCGGCTGCGCGATGCCTACGAGCGTCTGGCGGCGCCACGCGTCGTCGCGGCGCGCGAGGGTTCGACGTGAGCGGGCGCGACCACGATCTGCCTTCGATTCCGCAGGATCTCGAGGCGAGCGTGCGGGCGCTGCGCTCGATGAACCCATCCGATGCGCTCGTCGAACGCGCGCTGAGCAAGCTCCCCGAGCGGTCGGAGCGCCCGGCGGCGACAGGCGGCGCGCGGTCGCAGCGGGCGAGCTGCCCTTGGGGGTGGAGGGCCTTGCTTGCAGCCCCAGCGCTCGCGGCGTTGGCGACCGCCGTCGTCGTGGCGGGCGACAGGGGCGCGAGATCTCCAGCGATCGACCGCTTGGAGGAGCGTGCCATCGCCTTGCCTGAGAAAGGGGACGCGTGGATGCAGCTCGATCTTTGGACCGACCGCCACGCGGACGAGCCGGCGGTGGTTCACCTCGAGGTGCCCGAGCACGTGCGCGTGCGGCTACCTGACGGCGACGGTGGAGCGCTGGAGCAGCACTGCCAGCAGCAGCGCTGCTCGCACAGGCTGACGCGCTACCGCGGCGACGCGCCGCTCAGCGTGGCCGTCGCTCAGCCGGGCCGGTACGAGATCCACGTCCGTCACGAGTCGAACGAGGCGCGCGTGCGCGAGCGCTTCATTTTGATAGCGGCACGCGATTGAGCCCAGCGTGACGTGTTACGGCAACCCGCGCGAGACGACGCGCCCGCTCGGCGGCCCGTGAAGCACGCGATCCGGCGCGTCGCCGGATCGACACAGGCGAGCTGGACCCAGCCGTTGCCGATGAGCTCGCGCGTAGTCCGGGCGGTGAACGCAACCTCGTCTTCAAGGGGTACTCCTCGCGGGCGCTCGACCGCTTCCGGGGTGAGCCTTCCAGGTTGGTAGGAAGCGCCTTGCGGAAGGCGCTCCGGTTCACTTCTTCGACGGCCTCTGCTCTCCACGAACACGCCCACTTGGCACCCGCACGCGCCCCGCTGCGACGTAGCGTTGCACCGTCCTCAGGCTGATCCGAAGTCGCGCCGCCGCCTTGACCTTGTCGCCCCCGTCGCGCTCCAGCGCCGCCTCTACGATCTGCTGGATGAGCGACTCCAATCCGTCGTCGAGGTCGAGCGCGGGCGGGGTGCTGGCGCGCGACACGCCCGCGGCGGCTTCTTCGGGCACGACCAGCGAACGGACGCCCTCGGGCAGATCGGCCACGCGCACCTGCCGCCCATCCCGGAGCAAGCAGAGCGTCTCCACGACGTTCCGGAGCTCGCGCACGTTGCCAGGCCAGTCGTAACGGAGCAGCAGCGCCTTGGCCTGCCGGCTGAACCTCGGCGGGCGAACCCCGTGTCGCGCCGAGTGCTGCGCGGTGAACTGATTCAGCAGGGGCGCGATGTCAGCGCGTCGCTCACGCAAAGCGGGGACATTGAGCGTGATGCCCTGGATTCGATAGAACAGGTCGGCGCGAAAACGACCCGCGCGCACCTCCTGATCGAGGGGTCGTAGCGTGGCGAACATCAACCGGACATCCGCCTCGATCTTCGTCGCGCCGCCGACGCGCATGTACCGGCGGTTTTCGAGGAATCGCAGGAGCTTCGCCTGCATCGGCATCGGCATATCACCGATCTCATCGAGCAAGAGCGTGCCCCGCTCGGCCGCTTCGACTTTGCCCTTCGCTCGCTCGCTTGCCCCGGTGAACGCGCCGCGCTCGTGACCGAAGAGCTCGCTTTCAAAGAGTGCGTCGGGGATGGCCGCGCAATTGATGGGCACGAACGGCCCCCGCCGGCGCTCCGAAAGCTCGTGCGCGCGCCTCGCCAGCACCTCCTTGCCGGAGCCGCTCTCGCCGATCAGCGTCAGGGTGACGTCCTTCGCGGCGACGGCGCGAAGGATCTGGTCCGCCTTCTTCATGGCGTGGGAGCGCATGATCGGCTCAAACACCACGTCAGGTCGTCGTTTTCGCTCTCGCACGCGAGAAATACTGATCGATCTGGTCGCAATCTGCAAGCCCGACCACGAGATCGGCTCCGCCGATCCACATCGCCCCTCGACTGGCGAAATTCGTCGGCTGTTCGCCCTGGAAATGCCGAGAAAGCGCGCCGCTTCGAGCGCTCCTGGCGCGGTTCACGGTCAGCCCGTGCTCCGGCACGGATTCTGCTGTGACCAGGACAAGACCATGAACGAAGCTCCCACGACGAACCGCGCGCTCCGCGCCTGGGTCCAGGCGATCGCCGAACACACGCGACCCGCACGCATCCGTTGGTGCGACGGCAGCGAGGAGGAGCGGACCACCCTCGAGCGCGACATGGCGCTCTCCGGTTCGTTCATCCAGCTGGATCCACGGACCCACCCTCGTTCATTCCTGCATCGTTCGGATCCAACGGACGTCGCGAGGACGGAGCACCTCACCTTCATCTCGACGCCACGACAGGAGGACGCGGGGCCCACGAACCACTGGATGAGCCGAGAGGAGGCGCAGACGCGCATATGGTCGCTCTTCGCAGGCGCGATGAAGGACCGGACGATGTACGTGGTGCCGTACCTGATGGGCCCCGCGGGGTCGCCCTTCAGCCGCGTCGGGGTCGAGCTTACCGACAGCCCGTACGTCGCTCTCAATCTCCGGATCATGACGCGCATGGGCCACGCGGCGCTCGGTCACCTCGGCGCTGCGGAGAGCTTCGTTCGTGGCATCCACAGCCTTGGGGACCTCTCGCCGGACAGGCGCTTCATCGTCCATTTTCCCGAGACCCTCGAGATCTGGAGCATCGGCTCGGGGTATGGCGGCAACGCATTGCTCAGCAAGAAGTGCCATGCGCTGCGCATTGCGAGCGCGCAAGCGCGCGCGGAAGGCTGGCTCGCCGAGCACATGCTCATCCTCGGCTTGACGAGCCCCGAGGGGCGCACGCACTACGTCACGGCTGCCTTCCCGAGCGCGTGCGGCAAGACCAACCTGGCGATGCTCGTCCCCTCGCTCCCCGGGTGGAAGGTCGAGACGGTTGGTGACGATATTTGCTGGATGCACCCTGGCAGCGACGGACGGCTCTGGGCCATCAACCCGGAGAACGGCATGTTCGGCGTCGCGCCAGGGACCAGCCTCGAGACCAACCCGAACGCGATGCAGTCGCTCGCGCACGATGTGATCTTCACGAACGTCGCGCTGCGCGCGGGCCGTCGCGTATGGTGGGAGGGGATGTCCCAGCTCGACGAGCATGAGGTCATCGAAGATTGGCGCGGCGCGAAGTGGACGAACGGCGCCGCGACGTCTCCTGCCGCGCATCCAAACTCGCGCTTCACCGTCCCGCTGCGGCAGTGTCCCAGCGCGGCAGGCTCCTTCGATCTCGCCACGGGGGTGCCGATCTCGGCCATCCTCTTCGGGGGGCGCCGATCGAAGCTCGCCCCTCTCGTCTACGAAGCGCGGAGCTTTCGTCACGGCGTCTACGTCGGCGCGACCATGGCGAGCGAGACGACCGCCGCGGCGACGGGCGCCGTCGGCGTCCTCAGAAACGATCCCATGGCGATGCTCCCCTTCTGCGGGTACAATATGGGCGACTACTTCGCGCACTGGATGGCCGTTGGGAAGGGACTCAGTCGTCCGCCGAAAATCTTTCATGTCAACTGGTTCCGGACGGGGGACGACGGGCGCATCCTGTGGCCCGGGTTCGGCGACAATATCCGCGTCCTCAAGTGGATTCTCGAGCGTGTCGAGGGCAGGGCGGCCGCGCGCGAGTCCGCAATTGGCCTCCTTCCGCATGAACGGGGAATGGATCTGACCGGGATGGACCTCTCGAAAGACGACCTCTTCCAGCTGCTCGCGGTCGACAGCGGCGCGTGGTTGAGGGAAGCCGACGGTGTCCTCGAGTTCCTTCGCAAGTTCGCGGATCGGCTCCCCGCGGCGCTGCTGGCCGAGCACCGATCGCTCGTCAAGCGGCTGCACGATTCGCTGCATTGAGCTGAGCTGGGAGGACTCGTGGAAGACCATACCAAATCTTCGGCGGCGAACGTCTGCCGCGACAGAAGTCATTCCTCCGTAGATGGGCGCGCGGCCGGATCACTGGCAGGTGCCGTCGCGCAGGCGCTGCGAGCGGGGCGCAGCCCCAGAAATCACGACTTCGACCGCTTCCTTCCTGACGAGCTACGCCGCGTCTCCGCTCAGTTCTGGACGCCGATCGAGGTCGCTGTTCGCGCGGCCCAGTGGCTGGACGAGCTCGACGTTCGCACCATCGTCGATGTCGGGTCGGGCGCCGGCAAGTTCTGCGTGGCGGCGGCGCTGGCGGGACGCAGCCACTTCACGGGGATCGAACAGCGACCTCGGCTCGTCATGGCGGCGCGCAGCCTCGCGCGGGTCTACGAGATCGAGGACCGCGTTTGTTTCGTCGAAGCCGCCCTGGGGAGAGCGGAAGTTCCTCGCGCGGACGCCTACTACTTCTTCAACCCGTTCGGCGAGAATCTCTTCGGACGAGAAGACCACCTCGATGAAGACGTCGAGCTGGGCGTCGATCGATACCAGCGCGACACTGCGGCCGCCGAAGAGCTCCTCAACGAGGCGCCACTCGGGACCTATCTCCTGACGTACAACGGATTCGGCGGGCGGGTACCGGACAGCTATGACGAAGTCCGCATCGATCGAGAGCTCCCAAACGTCCTGCAGATGTGGCGGAAGGCGCGCCTCGTGGCTGCCGGTCCGTGTCTACGTGCGGATGAGCTCTGATCACCACGACGACGCGTGACCCACCGTCGCGCATCACGCGATCCCGAGCAGATCGAGTATCGCGTTCACGAAGGTGAGCGGGTGCGGTGGACATCCAGGGACGTAGAGTGAAGGGCCGACGCTCTCCAGGAAGCCGCGGTCGACGCCCGCGGCGCCGTCGTAGAGCCCCCCGGAGATGGCGCAGGCCCCCACGGCAACGATGAACCGCGGTTCGGGCATCGCATCCCAGGCCAGTTGAACCGCCTCCTTCATGTTGCGCGTGAGCGGACCTGTCAGGACGAGCGCATCCGCGTGCCGCGGAGAAGCCACCCACTCGATCCCGAACCGCTGCACATCGAAGTTGACGTTGGTGACGGCGTTCAGCTCGAGCTCACAGGCGTTGCAGCCGCCGGCCGAGACCTGGCGCATCTTCAGAGACCGCCCGAACAACCTCGAGAACGCCGCGGAAGCACGGACCCGCGCGATCTCCTCTTCGCCCTCTCGAACCGTGAGATCAAAGGGCTCGTTCCCGCCCATCCTTGGCTCCGGCGTGAACTCGATCTTCGCCTCGGGGCAGCCCTCCGCGCAGGCGTTGCAGAAGACGCAGCGGCCCAGATCGAGCGTCACCGGAGCCAGCCGGATGGCCTGGGTCGGGCACGCGTCACGGCACGCGCTGCAATCGGCCGCGCACGGGTCGCGACGGATCCTCGGGCGACCGCGAAGCCCGGTCGGCGTTGCCTTGCGGAGATCCGCGATAACCTGCGTGCCCTGGGAGGCACGTACACGGAGCGACAAAAACATCTTCATAGATCGTTCCCGCAGTAGGAGAGGTCGAAGCTCTTGTTGCAGATCGGGAAGTCCGAGATCTCGTTGCCGCGCACCGCAAGGGCGAGGCCCATCCAGTTGCGGAGTGATGGATCCTGGACTTTGTAATGGACCACCTCACCGCGCGCGCCGGTTTCGATGCAGTGGACGACCTCTCCACGAAAGCCCTCGACGAGCGAAATGGCGAGCTGGTTCGGCGCGAGCTCGCCGATCGATAGCCGCGGGCGCTCCCAGTTCGCGTAGAGCGCGATGACGGCCGACATCCACGACAGGGACGCTTCGATCTCCGCGATGCGGACACACGCACGCGCCCAGCAGTCGCCGTCCGGCAAGACGGCGGGCTGGATGGGCACGACGCTGTACGCCCCGTCCTCCATGAGGTGGCGCGCGTCGAGCTCGATCCCCGAGGCGCGCGCGGCCAGTCCGACGAGCCCGAGCTCCCGCGCTTGCGCGGTCGTCAACGTTCCCGTGGAACGCAGACGGTGCTGAACCGTTCGTGCCAGGAGAAAGCAATCGTTGATGATCGGCAGATCTGCTTGAAGCAGGTCGAGGTTCGCTCGAATGTCAGGCAGCGTCTCCGGCGGCAGCCGCATCCGGACTCCACCTGGACGTAGCGCTCCTTTGCCGAAGCGGCTGCCACATAGCCGCATCATCGTGTTGATCGCCGTGGTTCGGAGTCGGCCGTACGTCGTCGCTCCCTGCAGGAATCCGACGTCCGCCGCCATCCCGGCGAGCGTCGATAGGTGCATCGCGACCCGCTCGAGCTCGAGGGCGACCGCCCTGGCGAGCTCGATTTCGATGTCCAGCCGGCATCCCGCGAGGCTCTCGAGGGCGGAGCAGTGCGCCCATGCGTGAGCGACGCTGGTATCTCCCGCGATGGTCTCGATGAGCGGGGTCAGGCTCCGCGGGTCACGCTCGAGAAGGCGGCG
This sequence comes from Sorangium sp. So ce1504, assembly GCF_051521635.1. Lineage (NCBI taxonomy): Bacteria > Pseudomonadati > Myxococcota > Polyangiales > Polyangiaceae > Sorangium > Sorangium sp. So ce1504. The sequence continues at coordinate 6,969,923 of NZ_CP150365.1, forward strand.
TTCGACGCCACGGTGCTGATGACCGAGATGGATCTCCAAGTGATGCACCTGCTCCCCGAGGCACATGAAACGAAAGGAGCCGGGCTCGATCACCCCGGCATGGATGGGGCCGACAGCGACCTCGTGCACCTCCTTCCCTTCAATCTTGTAGAACGGGTGCGAGCTCATCGCCGATTGCTCCTGCCCCTCGTAGCGGATCGGCTTGAGCCACGGATGTCCGGCGATCCGCACGCCGGTCTGCTCGTGGAGCTCGCGCTCGAAGCAGTGAAGCGCGGCGTGCTCTGTCGTCATCTCGTGGTACCCGCGCGCCGCGGCCACCTCGGTCCTCGATACGTGCAGGGAACGGTCTGACGCCTGAAGCACCGCCGTGACCGCGACACGGTCGACGTCGCGCCTGCCATACAGCGTGACCACACGCATGTCCGCGCGGAGCTGCTTCAAGAGCTCGTCGCGCCACGGTCCCGGCTCGAGCCTCGGGATCGCGCCGACGGCGACCTGGTGGACGGTCATCGATGCCTTCACGGCCCCTCCAGGCATACAGCCACCTGTGCGAGCAGCGAGTTGATGGGCGGCGGGATGTAGACGCCCAGCACGACCAGCGCGACGAGGAACCCGAGCTTGGGCAGGGCGACCGGCAGCGTCTGCCGAGGCCAGCTGCGCTGCCTCGTGGGTTCACCCCAGATCATCGGAAACACCGCTCGCCCCGTCGCCACGAACGTCATCGTGATCAGCACGCAGAAGGCGGCGAAGACGAGCATCTGCCCTGAGCCGACAAGGGCAGACAGGATGAGAAGCTCTCCGAGAAAGCTGCCGAACGGGGGGAAGCCGAGCAGAGCGAAGGTGCCGACCATCAAGAACCCACCGCTGTACGGGAGGTCCTCGATGAGGCCCGATATCGCTCGCGTGTCCTTGGTATGATAGTGAGCCTTGATCGTGCCCGCCGTGAGGAAGAGGATCGCCTTGATGAAAGCGTTGCTCAGGACGTAGAGCAGAAGTCCGTAGGACGCTGACTTGCCGACGCCGAGGCCGATCGCGATCACTCCGGCGTGGTTGATCGACGCATAAGCGATGAGACGCTTCAGGTTGCGAGTCGCTATGATGCCGACCGTCGACACGATCACCGAGACGATGCCCATCGTGAGGAGCTCGCCCGCCAGAAGCGCCGCATGGGTCGGTCGGAGCACCTGAACGACGCGGAAGAGCGCGACGAGGACGCAGTTGAACTGGATGGCGCCGAGGAGCGCCGCGACGGCCGGCGGGGCTTCGTCGTAGGCCTCCGGAAGCCAGCTGTACATCGGCGCGAGGCCGAGCTTGGTGCCCAGCCCGAGGAGCGCCAGCGCGGCCCCGAGCTTCGTCCAGCTGTTCACCGGGATCGCGGAAGGCGCGAGGAGGCGATCGAGGAAGAACGTCGGAGCCTGGCCGCCGGACTCGAGCCCGCGCCCGAGGCAGATGAAGCCGACGAGGAGCACGCCGAGCCCGACGGACGAAAAGAGCAGGTAGCGCCATGACGCGCGATGGGACGCGGGTATGCCGGGTCGCACGATGAGGGGCGCGGCCGCGAGGGTGGTCGCCTCGAGGGCGATCCAGAGCAACACCAGGTGATTCGCGAGCAGCACCGTGTTCGCTGCAGCCAGGAACAACAGAGCCAGCCACACGAACCGCGCGATGTCCTGGCGGAGCGCCGGGGTCGTGTACACCCGATGCATCACGTAAAGGGAGATGCCGAGGAAGATCGAGTCCACGACGGTCGTGAAGAGCCGTGAAGTCGCGTCCACGCGAAAGAACCCCCCGAGGAGGCCCGGGACGTCGGGGGGCATCGCGGCTCCCATGATCGCGAGGGCGGTCGTGATCGCAGAAGCGCCGACCAGGACCAGCGTGGCTCGCTCGCGGGCGGCGCGCGCGATGAGCGCCACGGATGCCAGCGCTGGAAGCAGGACGAGGGCGATCGAGCTCATAACGTGGGCCCCTCCACGGGGCTCTCGGGCTGCGCGACGGTGCTCGCGCCGAGCATCTTGAGATACCAGCGATAGAGTGCGATCGTCACCGCGACGACGGCGACCTGACCGAGCTGAATGGCGAGCATGTCATGCTCATGCGCACCGCTGAGCTCGAACAGGGCGATCGCGTTCTCGATGCGAAGAACACCCACCATCTGGCTGAACGGACCGGATTGCGTCGATAGCACCAGGAAGCCGAGCAGCACCCCGGCTGCAGCCACCGCGACGAGTGTTCGCCGTTCTCCGTGCTCGGGGACGAGCGATTCGGAGAAGTTGAAGGCGAGGAGGACGATGCCGAGGGCGATCGTCCAAGAGAGCAGGTTCGGCGAGATGACGTCGTTGCGCCTGGGCGCGTTCTGCGATCGAAGCACGCGGTAGAGCGCGATCGGCGCGGCGAGCCCGCGCAGGAGGACCAGATCGCCCAGGGTGACCCAGTCACCCACGGTGTCGAGCTCCGGATTCAGGAGGTACGCCACCCACGCCATCAAGAACCCTTGACAGGACAGGCCGAGCAGGCTCGTCCGCCACGTCGCGACGAACAGGGGGATGAGCAGCACGCCGAGCAGCGTATTCAAGAGAGGGCTCATTCGGGGCCCCCCACCCGCCACACGGTCGCGAGGAGCGCGACGACGCCAGCGGCTAGCGCGACGACGATGTACTGGGGAACAGAGCGTAGCTTCAGCCGGGCTACCAGGGATTCGATCGTGCCAATCACGACGCCGGCCGCGAGGGTCAAGGCGAGGTTCGCGGTGGCGCAGGCCGCGCCGCCGGAGCCCGCCCACGGATTGAGGAGCGTCGCGACGATGGACGCGCCGACGAAGAGCTTGATCGCGGACCCGAGGTGGATGCACGCGAGATCCGGGCCGCTGTGGTCGAGGATCATGACCTCATGCACCATCGTGAGCTCGAGGTGGGTCGTCGGGTCGTCGACGGGCATGCGCGCCGTCTCGACCTGAAGCACGATGAGCATGGCCACGACCGCGGCGCCCCAGACGAGCGCGGGTGCGCCGGCGTGGAGGTGCGGCGCCAGCGCCTCGTGCAGGGTACGTCGGCCCCCGACGAAGCTCAGCGCGCCGGTGACGAGGAACAGCGCAGGCTCGAGGAGCGACGAGAACACGGCCTCCCGCGCTGCGCCCATCCCCTCGAACGAGCTCCCCGTGTCGAGCGCGGCGAGCATGACGGCGACGCGGCCGAGCCCCCACACGTACGCGAACCACACGAAATCGAGCTGGAACGATGCGAGGGGCGTCGAACCGAGAAGAGGCGCGATGAGGGCGGAGCCCACCGCGGTTGCGAGGAACACGTACGGCGCGATCCGGAATAGCGGTGTCGTCGTCGTGCTGTAGACGGACGATTTCCGGAAAAGTCGTCTCACGTCATGGGCCAGCTGAAGGACCGGCGGTCCCTTGCGTCCAGACCACAGCGACTTCACGCGGTTGATCACGCCGGTGAGGACGAACGGCATGACGACGAGCGCGGCGACGTTCGCGAGGCGGGCGATCATCATCGGCCGACCCCTCCGATCACCATCGCTCCGATGATGACGAGCGCGACGAACCCCGCGGAGAACGCGAAGCGCGGCTGTTCTGGGATGCGGTCAAACGCTTGAGCGATGAAGCTCTCTCCGTGCCCGAGCACCTCGAACATGCGTCGCTCTACGGCGTCGACATGGTGGGTTGAAAGATGGCCGGGCTGCTGCGGGAATGGCCCCTCGGGCAGCCGCTCCCTTCGAAGCGACGGCAAGAATGATGCGAATATACGCGTGAACTGCTCGGAGAATGAGCTCCCCGTGTACTGCATGCGAGAGGAGGTGGCGGTGGTTCCGCACCCCCATGTGACGCTCCGCCGCGCCGCTAGACCTCGACGCCAGCCGATCACGCCGGCAACGAGCAAGGCGCCGGCAAGCGCGCGGCTCGCCCATGCGAGCGGAGTGAGCAGGGCTGACAGCGTGCTCGCGCTGGACTCGATGGGAAAGAGCCTCAGCGCGGCGCCTATCGCTGCGATGCCCAGGTCTGGAGCTACGCCGATGGCGACCACGAACGCGGCGTGAATCACCATGGGCCAGAGCATCGAACCCGGCGCGTCCTCGCCGACGTGGAGCCCTGGCTCCCGCGGCATGCCGAGGAATGTGAGGCCGAAGGCCCGCGTCATCGACAGCGCGCTCACCGCGCCGACGAAGGCCAGCGCCGCCGCCGCTGCGATGGTCACCACGCTGCCTTGACTGGAAGGCGCGCGCCCTGCGAGGAGCCCGGCGTAGATCAGGAACTCGCTGACGAAGCCGTTGAGCGGCGGGAGCGCGGAGATGGCCAGGCATCCGATGAGGAAGAGGATGGCCGTCCGCGGGAGGCGCTTCGCAAGCCCGCCGAGCCGCTCGAGATCGACGGTGTGCGCAGCGCGGTAGATCGCTCCAGCGGCGTAGAACAGGAGGCACTTGAACAGCGCGTGATTCAGGATGTGCAGGAGGCCGCCGCCGAAGCCGCACAGGGTCAGCGCAGGGACTCCCCAGGTCCATCCCAGGTATCCCACCCCGAAGCCCATCGCTGCGATGCCGACGTTCTCGGTCGACGAGTACCCGAGCAGGCGCTTCAGATCGCGTTCGGCTGACGTGGAGAGGACGCCGAAGAACGCGGAGAGCGCGCCGAAGCCGAGCACGCTCCATCCCATCCACTCGTCGGGTCGTCCCATGAGCAGCGTGAAGCGGAGAAAGGCGAAGAGGCCGGCCTTGTGGATCACGCCTGACATGAGCGCTGAGATGTGCGCCGGCGCCGCGGAGTGGGCTCGGGGAAGCCACGTGTGAAACGGAAAGAACGCGGATTTCAGCGCGAACGACACCCCGAGGAGCAGGAAGAGCGTCCCCCGCGTCGGGTCCTGGCTCGACAGGAGTTCGCCGAACGCGGCGAAGTCCATGGAGTCGGTCTTGCTGTGGAGCAGCATGAACGCCGCGACGAGGACGAAGAGCCCGACATGGGTTGAAATGAGATAGTTGAAGCCGGCAAAGCGGATCTTCTGGTTGCGGTAATCCCAGATGACGAGCAGCCACGCTGCGAGGGCGGCGATCTCCCATCCCAGCAAGAACACGAGGGCGTTCTGCACCGAGTAGATCAGCACGAAGGACAGGGCGACCATGTTCAAGAGGGCGAAGTGTGGGCCGCCGTTCCTCCCTCGATCGAAGTAGGGGCGAAGGTATCCGACGGCGTAGATCGTGCCGAGCAGCGTCATCGGAAGGGACCACGCGAGGAAGAACGCTCCGAGCGCGTCGACGCGAAACGCCATGCTGTCGATGGGCGTCGGCCAGCGCCACACGATCTCCAGAGCCTCGCCGCCTCGAAGGATGGGGACGGCCCTCGCGAGCACGAGCGCGGCGGCCATCGCTTGCGAGGCGATCGCGGCCGCGCCTCGCGCGCCGTTCGAGCGCAGGCCCAGCGAGAGCGCCGCCCCGACGAGCAGCACGGGCACGCTGAGAAGCAGAGATCCCGTCACCTTGCTGTCCTCCCGCGACGTCTGCTGGCGCGTCGCGCCGCGCCGGCAGGAGGTGAACTCCGTCGAATGATTGAAGCAGTCATATGGACTCCGAATGAGCGTGCGCACGAAGAGCGTCGAGGATGGTCCAGCCAAACGCCGGCTTCGGCAGCACCATGGGTGGCAAGGAGTGGCCGTCTGGTCCCAGCGCGGAGCGAAAGGACTGTGGTGTGCCCGTCACGAGGAGGATGAGGAGCTTCGGTCGCGCGCTCCGCAGCGACGTGATGAACGTCACGATGTCGCCGGGATCGAAGTCGTCGGGAAACAGAACCAGGGCGGTCGCCGCGGGCGCCATCCTGTTCGCGTCGTTCAATGTCCTCTTGCCGTTCGACGCAACCCCGGCCTGGCTGAAGTAGGCATGAAGCGCGTCGATCGTCTCGGGATTGTCCGCGACGACGGCGACGTGGAGCAACCTGGCGGAGGAGCGGTTTGCCATGGCTGCCCGGGCGTCTAGCAAGCCGTGGGCCGCCTCGCGAAAGGCGCAAGAACCTTGAGGACGTGCCTATCGGGATGGAAGAGCCGACGACCCTTTCGGAGAACAGCGGCACAAAACGACAAATTGTCGCGACAAATTCGAACGGATCACATGAATTTCGTCATGATCAGGCCGCATTTTGATGCGATGGCGCCTACTTGACCGCTCCGAAGGCCAGCCAGGGGAGGCAGCGTCGCGTCGGTCTCGACGCCGTCGGAGCGCCGCTCGCCCGGGGTTGGCCGCTTGTTATGCTGTCGGAGCGCGCCGCTCGACCTGGATTGGCCGCTTGGAGAGGCCGCCTACGTGACGCCGGATGCTGCCGGCATCTCCCCGGCGCGCATCTCGCCAAGACCGTCCGTGCGCCGCGGTCAGGTCTGCCGCTCCGCGCGCTTGGCTTCGTCCCAGTAGCCGTCGAGCTCCTCGAGCGTGAGCGTGTCGTGGGACGCCTTGACAGGCCAGCCCCCGTGCCGCTCAATGACCCGCCGTTCGACGTGATCGAAGCGGCGGGTGAACTTGTCGATCGTCCGACGCAGGGCCCCCTCTGCGTCGACGCCGGCGTGGCGCGCCAGGTTCCCGAGCGCGAAGAGCACGTCCCCGAGTTCCTCCTCGATCGCGGCGGAATCGCCGCCATCGAGGGCCCGATCGAGCTCCCCGAGCTCCTCGTCCACCTTCGCGCGCGAGCCCCGCGCGTCCGGCCAATCGAAACCCACGCGCGCGACCTTCTCGCCTACCCGCTGCGCCCGGGTCAGCGCCGGCAGGCTGCGGGGAACGCCGCCGAGCACGCCGCGGTCCTTCCCCTGCCTCGCCCGTTCGTCCGCCTTGATGCGCTCCCAGTTCTGAAGCACCTCGTCGGCGTTCTCGGCGCTCTCGTCCGCGAACACGTGGGGGTGGCGCCGCACGAGCTTCTCGCAGATCGCAGCGATCACATCGTCCGGCCCGAACGCCCCCTCGGCCCGGGCGAGCTCGGCCTGGAAGACGACCTGGAGCAAGAGATCGCCGAGCTCGGCGCACAGCTCCTTGCGGTCGCCGCCGTCGATGGCATCGATGACCTCGCACGCCTCCTCGAGCACGTAGCGCCTGAGCGTCGCGAAGCTCTGCTCGCGATCCCAAGGACATCCGTCGGGTGCGAGGAGCCGCTGCATCAGCTCGACCATGCGCGGAAACGTACGACCGACCTGCTCGGGGAGCGGGGGGGCCTTCACGGGCTCGAAGGAACGAGGCATGCAGTGCTACTAGCGCAAACCGCCCCCGCTCCGGAAGCAGAGGAAGAGGAAGAGGAGACGATGCAGGGCGCGCTATCGCAGAGCGTCATCCTGGCTTCCGAGGCCGTAGCATGAGAAAAGTACGGAGGGCATCGAGGCTCCGACGACGAGGACGACCATGAAGAGCGCAGGCTATGTGGTGCTGTTCGCGATCGCCGGCTGCTCGCAGGGGGTGTGTCGGAGCATCGGGAGCGCGCCGGGCACGGCGCCGAACCCGGGAGAAGCGGCGGAGGAGCCCGTGACGGCGGCCCTGGTCAACAGCGGCGAGCAGGAGGTGCTGGACGAGGAGATCACCCCGCTGCGCAAGGGCGGGCGCCACCTCATCGCGGAGCCGCCGGACGACGCGGAGGAGGTGACGTACGCCGCATGGATCGCGGCGGCAGGGCTCGCCGCGCAGAACAGGCAGCCGCCGCCGGCCCCCCCACCGGGGTTCGCGCTGCGGGCGGTCCGCGAGCGCGACCTGTGGGTGTTGTCCGAGGACGGCACGCGCCGCCGCGGGGCAGCCGCGGTCGTGCTGCGCGTAGGGGCGGCCGTGCCGCTGATCGTCGAGGCGCCGCACACGTTCTTCGATCAGGGAACGCTGCCCGTCGCGCTGGCCATCTTCGAGGCGCAACGGGCGCGCGCGCTGATCGTGAATACGTCGCACCGGTACGGCGGGGGTCCCAACCCACGCGACGCCAGCGCGGACGATGACGGCGCAGAAGGCGGGCGCCCCAACCTGGGTGCCGCTGTCGGGGGCGGGCGCAACCCGGGTCACACCGCGGATGGTGACGAGAGCACGGAAGGCGCTGGTGGCGAGGACGGCGGTGATGAAGACGGCAACACCACGCAGGACGGCCCTCAGGGCACCGGCGGCAGCGCTCGTGGAGATAACCGTGCTTCCCGAGAGCGGCTGATTGCGTCGCTCGCCTCCGCAGACGTAGCCCACGCCGAGCGTTCGTTCTTCCTGTCCGTGCACCGGGCGCTGCTCCAGAGCTTCCCCGGCACGCCCACCGTGCAGCTGCACGGCTTTCAAGACCGTTCGGCTCCGAATGCCGCCATTATCGCCAGCGCGGTGGGACACGGCGCCGCGCTGGACCGGCTGCTCGCCCCTCTACGGGCGATCATCAACGATGGAAAGGTCCTCGCCTACCCCACGGAGATCGATAGGTTGGGGGGTGCCACGAACGTGCAAGCACGCTGGTCGCGTCAGATGGGCGCACCGTTCTACCATGTTGAGATGTCCCGAACGCTGCGCGACAAGCTGATCGTGGATACGGATTTCCGGCGCCGCTTCGCGGCGGCCTTCTCGGGGCTCACAGTCGGAACAAGTCGGATGCGCGACCCGGGTTGACCGCAACGGCATTGTCCTCAGCGACCCGGCTCAACGGATGCCAAGCGCGCGTCCTGCACGGCCAGCCGCTCCAGATCGTCCCAACAACTGGTGAACTATGACGTTCGCTGATCAAACGCAATCAGCGTCACCCGGGGCCGATCCATCCGCGATCGACACCGCATCCCCCGTTCGTGGACGTGCGCGCAGCGCCCTATGAACACTTCGCCCGTCCGCGCCAGCTCCTCCAAACGGATGTTCCCATGAGACGGCAACGACGCGTCGGAGCCGCCCCTTCCTATTCCGCACCGCTGTGAAGCTCGCCACCCGATATCTACACCGTGAGCCCGAAGTCCCTCGTGCTGGCGCCGTGGAACGTGCACATCCACCATGTCCCCGCCGGAAACACCACACTGCGTACCCCGGCGCGCCACCGTTCGAGCGCCGCGCGGTACGACGCGCGAAACGCCCGCACAGCGGCGCCAGCAATTCGTCGTACGTCCCCCTGCTCGCGGCCGACTGCAAAGGTCGGATTGCGTTCACCCAGCGCCTCAAAGCTCGTTACGCGCTCGTACGGGGAGATCTTGGTGACTCGCTCAGCACCAAGAAAACGACGCCCCTGCTGCTGCAGCGCAGAATGGGCCTGCGCCTCCCGTACGTTGAGTTCGACGGCGACCTCGTGGCGAAAGTCATCGACGCTGTCCTGCGCTACCGCCGGCGGCAACGCGAGAGGTAACGTCACTTCCTCGGGCCACTGTGGATTTTCCGGGTCAAGATACGCCACGGGACGCGCCGCTCGCAGCACGCCGCAGCCGAGCTCTCTCACATCGACTTTCGCCCCCGGCCACTCACGCGCATGCCGGACGAGACCAGCGGCTACAGGGTTTGCGAGTACGTAGGCTATTTTTTCCACCACGGCAGCGCGCGTCAGGAGTCGCACGACGCTCGTGGCTTCGTGGTCCCATACCGGTCCTTCCCACGCGCGAAGCACCTTGGTCCCGAGCGCCACAATACGATGAAAGAACTGCAAGAAGCGCGGCAGGACTCCATTCACATCCGTCACGACCAGGTGCAGATGCGTTGACATCGCGCAGAACGCGTGAACCTCGATTCCGAAGCGCGGGGCCGAGACCGCGAGGGCGTATACGAGGAGCTGGGTGATGGCTGCGTCGGGGCGAAAGAGCAGGTGCCGACGCAAGACGCGACGGGTGATCATATAGGTAGCGCCGGGCGCGATCTCGCGGGGGTGGCTCATAGCCCGTCCACATCAACAAACGCTGTGCCAGAGATCGCAGTCAATCATTTCAAGGAATTGCCGCGCCCCGCAGGTGGCGGCTCCTACGCCAGGGGTGGCGGCCGCCATGCCACTCGGATCGCCCTACCTGGGTAGAGTCCACAACCTGGGTCGGCGAGTCCGAGTCAGTCAGTCAGTCCACAACCTGGGTCGGGTCGCCGCCGCCGCCGCCGCCGCTCGGATCGCGCGCGGCGCGGCGCGGCTCGGGACCCAACCTGGGTCGGATCGGCCGGGGTCGGATCGGCCGGCGGGGGGCGGCCGGCCGGGGTCGGCGGCGGCGGGGGGTTGGGTCGCGGGTCGGGTCGGGTCCCGGATCGGCGTCAACCAGGGTCGGGCCGCCGCCAACCAGGGTCGGGTCGCGAAAATTACACGAGCAGCGCCGGAATCTGGTCAGGTCCGAACGCGGCAGCGCCGCGCGGCACCGTTGAGAACGTCGGTTGCACGGTCGGATCGGCCCGCAGCTCCGGAAAGCGCTCGAGCAGGAGCGACACGCCGATCCTCGCCTCCATCCGCGCAAGCGGCGCCCCGACACAGTAGTGCGGACCGCCGCCGAAGTTCAGCATCCCCACGGGTCGTCGATGGATGTCGAAGGTCTCCGGTCGCGGGTAGATCTCCTCGTCGTAATGGCGAGCGATCAGCGACAGGTAGAGGATCGTCCCCGCAGCCAGCGTCTCGCCGCCGATCGTCGCCTCACGCTCGACGAACCGCACGATGCCCGCCGTGCTGTTGCACCAGCGGGTCGACTCCTCGATGGCCTGCGGCAGGAGCGAAGGTTGCTGACGCAGCTGGTTCATCGCGTCGGGGTGGGCGAGCAGCGCCACGAGCAGGTTGGCCAGCATCCAGCTGGTCGTCTCGTAGCTGGCGAGGATCAACGTGAGCACGACCCCCTCGCACGCCTCCACGCCGCCCAGCCCCTCCGCGACGATCGCCCGCGCGATCTCGCCGAGCAGCGTATCGCTCGGGTGCGCCACCTCGCGCTCAGCGATCTCCCGGAGCTGCGCTTCCATCGCGGCGTGGGCGCTCCGCCCTTCGGCCACGACGACGGGATCCTGCGGCATCACGACGCTGCGGATCATCTTGCGAATCAGCACGTCATTCTCGGAGATCCGCTCCTCCGGGAGCCCGAAGAGGGCGCTCGTCACGCCCATGGGCATCGACATCGCAAAATCATCGAAAAGATCCGCCCGCTCCTTCTGCACGAGCCGTTCCACGACCCTGCGCGCCACCGGGGTCACGGTCGCCTCCTCGTAGCGGGAGATCACGCGTGGGGAGAGGACCGCGTTGAAGAGCCGCCGCATGCGCGTGTGCGACTCACCGCCAAGCGTCACGAGCGTCCCTTTCATGATCCCGGTGTCGTAGGCCTGGGTGCTGAAGGTCTCGCTGTCGCGCAGCACCGCGGCCACATCGGCCCCGCGGAGTACGACCGGCACGCCGAGTCCCTCGTCGAAATAGACGGAGTGCTCCCTCGCCGCAGCGGCGAGATGGATCCCGAACGCCGAAGGGTCTTTCGAGGTGAAAGAAAATAGATTCTTACGAGGCAGCATACATAAAACTTAGTATTCCATCTCGAAACGCGAATCAAGCCGCTTTGCCATGACTTCGACTGGGACGTAGGTGTGGAAGAGCGGTTATTGCGGACGCTTCTCCCACGTTGGCTTCGCGTGCGGGCCCTGTAGGTGCCCCCCGCCTGGTCTTGGGTCACGCCCGCACCGTCACGCCCGCACCGTCACGCCCGCACCGTGGTTGTGTCGCCGTCGCCCGCACCGTGGTTGTGTCGCTGTTGTCGGCGATCTGCGGTGATCGACGCAGTTGGCGGTCGCCCTACGCACGCCATAGACCGGCGCCTTCATGGCGCTCGATCAGACGGTGACACACCGCGGACGCGCCGAGATCCGTCCATGGTGGTTCGTCGAATCCCTGGCGACGAAAAGCTGCTCAACTCGGGAGTTCTGCTCGACCCGGGTTGAAGGCAGCGGATATCGCGGATGGAGGCGCCGTGACCCGATCATGGCAGCGAAGCCCGGCCGTCGTCGGGCCGGTCACCGAGAAGATGGATAGATTCCATCGCCTGCCTTGAGAAAGCGCTGGAAGCGGCCAGCAGGCGCGAGCGCATCCGCCATGGACGGTCGCCAGGCCCCATGAGCCGAGCCAGACACGCATCGTGCCCCCGCACCGGCGCCTATGGCAGGAGCACAAAAAACAGAGCGCCCATTCGACGGTGGGGGGAAACCGTCACGGGCGCTCTGCTTGCGTCTCTTGCAGGAGGTGAGCCAAGGACGTCCCTGCCTGATTTCAGATGCTTTTCCTACAGCGACAGACGTGCACCTTTCGGTTGTGGAATCGTAGCTTGCAGCGCTGTGAGCGGAGCGTGGCGGCCTTCGGCCACCGGCTCGCCGGAACCGCGCCGATCAGCTGGAGCCGTTCCGCTCTCCCGGCGCCTCCCGTCCCCCGCCGACGCCCCACGACGGCCGGGCGTTGAGCTCCTCAACGTCGGTTCCAATCATCTCCGTGTAGCTGCGACCCATCGCCTCGAGCTCGTCGCTGCTCAGCACGTCCTCGATCCGGGCGAAGCCCGCCGGCGCTCGCTGCTCTACCATCGAGAGGACCCGGTCGGCGCCCATCGCTCGGTTCGCGAGGACGAGGGAGCTCGTCGGCGGACGGCGCGCAGCTTCATAGGCGGCGAGCGCCTCTTCGGGGGCGCTCGTCTGGGCGAGGTGCCAGGCCAGCACGCGAGCATCGAGGATCGCCTGGGAGGCCCCGTTGGAACCGACAGGGTACATGGGATGTGCAGCGTCGCCGAGCAGGGTGACCCGGCCAGCGCCCCACCACGGCAGCGGATCGCGATCGATCATGGGATACTCGAAGATGACGGGCGCCGCGGCGATGAGCGCCGGAATGTCGAGCCAGGAGAAGCGCCACGCCGCGAAGTGGGGCAGCACGTCTTCCAGGCGTCCGTGCCGGTTCCAGCTCCCCGGCGCGACCGCCGCCCCCTCGTGCAGCCGCACCTCCGCCACCCAGTTGATCGCGGCCCGGCCGCGGAGCTCCGCGCGGCGGGAGATGGGATAAGCGACGAACTTGGCGGCCAGGTTGCTGCCGGCCATGATCATGCTGCGCCCCCCCAGGAACGGCTCGCCCTCGGTCACGCCGCGCCACATGTGAATGCCGTTCCACCTGGGCGGCCCCTCCGCCGGGTGGAGCTGCGCGCGAACCACGGAGTGGATGCCGTCGGCCCCGACAAGCACGTCCGCAGGGACCACGTCGCGCTCACCGGTCCGCCGATCCCGCACCGTGACCTGCACATCGGACGTCGTCTGCTCGAACCCCTCCACCGCCAGCCCGACGCGCACGCTGGAGGCCCCCAGGCGCCGCTGCACCGCCGCGAGCAACATCAACTGGAGCTCACCACGGTGGATCGACACCTGTGGCCAGCGATACCCGGCGGAGATACCCCGCGGATGGCCCCAGATCCGACCCCCGAACCGATCGTGGTGCACGACCTCGGCGGTCGGGATCCCTGTCGCCACCAGCGCATCGGCGAGGCCAAGCTCCGTCAGCTCTCGCACCGCGTGAGGGAGGAGGTTGATGCCGACACCGAGCGGCCTGATCTCTCGCGCGGCCTCCACAACACACGCATCGATGCCGGCCGCGTGCAGGCTCAAGGCCGCCGTCAGCCCGCCGATCCCCCCGCCCGCGATCAACGCCCGCATCACGCGACGCTCGCACGGCGCGCCGGACGCGGCAACGAGGCTCGTGGCGCCCGCGACCGCGGCGCCGAATCCGGGTAAGATCCTGGAACGAGGGACATACCATGCGATTGCTCGTCTCGATGGACTCTTGGGGTGCGAGGCTGCTCTCGGTGCTGGCGATCGCGCCTGCGCTGAGCTGCGGTGGAAACGTCACGTCCGGTGAAGGCTCGGGCGGCGGCACAGGTGAAGGCACCTCCAGCAGCACAGGTGAAGGCACCTCCAGCAGCACAGGTGAAGGCACCTCCAGCAGCACAGGTGAAGGCACCTCCAGCAGCACCGGAGGCTTGCCACCGGAAGGGTTTCCGTTCGCTTGCGACGATCCGGAGCCCATCGTCGTCGCGGACCAGAACACCGGGTACGTGCGCTGCGCCGACGGCTGGATCCACCGCGCGGAGGTCGTCACCTGTCCCAGCCCGCTCCCGCGTGCCAAGGCCTGCGCGGACCCGAGCGGCGCGACGGGGAACTGCACCTCCGACGCCGACTGCACCGAGCAGCCACACGGCTACTGCGACGTCATGACCGGAGGCGAGGTGGCTCCAGGGTGCTTCTGCCAGTACGGGTGCACGACCGACTCCGACTGCGGCGAGGGGCAGATCTGCCTGTGCGGCGATCCGATCGGGCGGTGCGTGCCCTCGCGGTGCACCAGCGACCAGGACTGTGGAAGGCTGCTCTGCTCCAGCTACGTCCTGCACCCCGGATGCGGCGGGACCGCCTTCGCGTGCCAGACGCCCGCGGACGAGTGCGCCAGCGACCAGGACTGCTCAGGGGACGAGCAATGCTCGCTCGAGGCCCTGCGGCACACCTGCACGCAGCAGATCTGCGCGATCGGCCGGCCGTTCCTCGTCGAAGGCGTCGTGCGCACCGCGCAGCCCGCCGCGCGCGACGACTGGCGGACCGCCGCTCCGGGCGCGCCGCCTCGCCTGGAAGAGCTGTCCGTCGAGCAACGGGCGGCGCTCGCCGAGCACTGGACCCGCGCCGCCCTCCTCGAGCACGCGTCGATCGCCGCGTTCGCGCGCTTCGCGCTGCAGCTCCTGTCGCTCGGCGCGCCGCCGGAGCTCGTCGGTGCCGCGCAGGCGGCCATGGGCGACGAGGCCGACCACGCGCGCACGTGCTTCGAGCTGGCCAGCGCGTTCGCCGGCCGCGGCGTCGGCCCAGGGCCGCTCGCCATCGACGGCGCCCTCGGCGGCGAAGGCACCCGCGAGATCCTCGTGACGACCCTCCGCGAGGGGTGCATCGGCGAGACCGTCGCCGCGATCGAGGCGGCAGAGGCCGCCCTCCACGCGACCGATCCCGCGGTACGGCGCGCGCTCGAGAAGATCGCCGAGGACGAGACGCGGCACGCCGAGCTCGCGTTCCGGTTCGCGGCCTGGGCCCTCGACCGCGATCCTTCCCTCGCGAGCGCCATCGTCGACGAGCTCGCCGCGGCCTCCTCGGAGCTCCCCGCCCCGAGCGAGGCCAGCCACGGCAGCCCGCTGCTCGGCTTCGGCGTGCTCTCCCCGCAGCACCGGCGCGCGATCCGGGAGCGCGCGCTCGCTCAGGTCATCGCGCCCTGCGCGCGGGCGCTGCTCTCGCGCGGCGGCGGCAGCATCGAGCGCAGCCGCCCGCGCCCGGCGGACGGCCGTCAGCGCGAGGAGACCGACAGCTTGGCGACGAACAGCTGACCGCCCTCGGCCTCGACAGGGCAGTTCAGGAGCGCGAAGTCGGCGCCGGACGTGCCTGCGAGGAACACGTCCGTTCCGGAGACGGCGAGCGCCAGGATCCGCTGGAGCGCAGGGCCGCCGAGCGCGCCCAGCCACTCGACCTCGCCGTCCGTGGCCCGGAGCCGCGCGAGGAAGGCGTCCCCCTCGCCGGCCTCCCCGCCGATCTCGACGTCATCGATCTTCATCTGTTGATCGAAATGTCCGGCCACGACGATCTTTCCGAGCTCGTCAACGCCGACGACCCGCGCCGATTGAGCCCCGCTGCCCCCGAGCTGCTTGGCCCACGTGGCGGCGCCGCTCCGGTCGAGGTGCGCGGCGAAGCCGTCCTCTCCGGTGGAGACGCTCTCTCCGGCGAGATCGATCTGCCCCTCGAACGAGCCGGTCAAGACGACGCCCGCGTCGAGCATCGCCACGGCGCTGGTGCGCTGATCGCCGCGGAGAGCGGAGTAGTGTCGATACCAGACGTCCGCCCCATCGGCGCTCCATCCATCGCAGATCCACGACGCCGGAAACGACGCCAGGAGAGCGTCGATCCCGTCCGAGGCCGCGCCGCCGGGCGGCAGCGCGCTCTCGAAGCCGGGGAAGCCCACGTTCACCCGGCCCTCGAAATCGGCGATCACGAAGGCGTCGCCGGAGGCCACACGGAGATCGCGAGGCCAGAAACGCGCTCCCTCACGGCCCGCAAAGACGCCGCTGCACGGATTCAGGAGGGTCTGCGCATCGTAGCTGGAGAACCCGATGTCCAGCCCGCCCTGGAGCGACGTCAGGACGAAGACGCGGTCGCCCTCCGCCGCAACCGCCTTCGCCTCGTCAAGACCGCTGGACCCGTGCGTCACGCACGCCGCGACCCCGTCGGGATCGCTCTTGTCGAGCCGCGCCACGAACGCGTCGCCGGCGCCCTCGGGCAGCCCGCAGTCCGCGCCGAACGACAGGCTGCCCGTGAAGTCGCCCGCCACGTAGACGCTGCCGCCGTCCAGCGCGATCGCGGTCGCCTGGTGGACGTGGGTCGCGGTGTCGTTCTCCGCGTTCCCGAAGCGCTCGCTCCACACGTGGTTCCCGTCCCGCGCGAGGTGCGCCACGAAGACGTCCTTGCCGGCGCCGCCCGCCGTGAGCGGGGCGCCGCCGGCAACGGTGAGGTCCCCCTTGAAGCCGCCCGCCAGCCACAGGGTGCCGTCCTCGTCGGCCGCGATCCCGCCGAGCGTGGTCTCGGCGCCACCGAAAGCCATCACCCACTGGCACGTATAGCCGGGCTCGCTGAACGAGCCGCCGCCGACGCCTTGCTCGTCGATGAGCTGGATGCCCACGATCTCCGCGCAGCCCGCGCTGCTCGCCGCGACGAGAGAGCTCGCCAGCCACAGCCGAGCGCGCCTTTCGAGCCTCATCGTCATCAGAACGCCCCGACGACGGAGCCACCGACGACGCCCGGAGCGAGCTGGACGCGGGCGGTCGCGCGCGGCCCGTCCGAGGGCAGCGTCAGCCAGAGGACGGCCGTGCCGGCGAGCGCCACGCTCGCGGCGATGAAGGAGAAATCGGACACGGTCGCATACGACATCGCCTTGCTGGCCAGATCGGGCACCGGCTGCGCGCAGTCCCGGTAACGCCTCGGATTCGCGCACGCCGTCTTCGCCGCGTCGTCGACCTTGTCCCACGTGGAGATCGCCAGGCCACCGAAGGTGCTTCCGAGCGCGATGCCCGCCAGCGTGAGCCCGCCCGTCACCCACATCAGGTTCCGGTGGATCGGATCCGGCCTTGCGCCGTAAGGCGTCGGCCTGCGCGGCTCGATGTCGCCGGTGGAAGGCGCGGGATCCTGCGCTGCCGCGCTGGGCGCGAGCGCCCTCACGGGGACCTCGACGGCCTCTCCCGGCCGCGTCACCTCGACGTCGCGCGCGAGGGCGTACCTCGCGGGCGCAGCCGCGATGACCTTGTGCTTCCCCGGCTCGACAGGGCGGGCCGCGCCGGCCCCTTTCGCGGCCACGCCGTCGAGCGCCACCGGGAGCGCCTTCACCTCATCGGACACCTCTGCGGCGGTCTGCTCGGCCCGGGCCACGCCCGCCTGCGCCCAGGCGGCCAGCGTCACGAGGAGCCCGAGCGCGGGCCGACCGAGCCCCCTTCGCCCCGCGCGCCCCACACCCTTTGCGGAGCGCCGGGAGCCTCTGCTGATCGCTTCAGGCATCGAGTCCCCTGGAAGGTCGGCGAGCGACACCTGCTTCAGGTCCCCGCGCTGGACCACGATGACCGATAACAGGGCACCGCGACGAGCGCCAGACGAAAGACCCCCGCGCCAGCCGCCACGCCGCGCCCTGTTCGCGCTTCGACGCACGCGGCCTTTGCGCTAGCGTTCCGCTCTCGGTTCCTCGTGGTTCCTCTCGTTCCTCGCGGTTCCTCTGGTTCCTCGCGGTTCCTCTCAGTTCCTCTCGGTTCCTCTCGGTTCCGGTCTCGCCCCTCGCTCCCAGGTCGTCGAGCGTACCGGCTGGAGCGCCCTCGCGAACAGGTGCCCTGATGTCCTCCGTGCCAGCCCCCAAGAAGAAGCGGTCCAAGAAGAGCGCGCGCTCGCTGCCTCGCAGGGACGAGGAGTGGATCGGCGGCTTCTTCTCCCTGCGCGCGTTCGTGCACGAGGGCGACGACGCGTACCGCCCCGAGGCGGTCGTCTGGATGACCGAGCGCGGCTTCGTCCTGAGCTGCGCCGCCCTGCGTCCCGGCGACGTCGTGACGGGCGCGGTCGACAGCTTCGAGGCCGCCACCAGAGGTCCCCTGGAGGGCAAGCCGCGCCTGCCCGAGCGCGTGCGCGTGGCCTCGCCGGCGCTCGCGGAGGCCCTGCGGGCGCGGCTCGGCCCGGAGGTCGAGGTCCGCGTCGCGCCCACGCCGGAGATCGACGTCGTGGCCGAGGACCTGGAGGCCCACCTCGGCTCGCGGGACGGCCGCCTGACGCCGAGCTTCCTCGGGGGCGGCATCGAGGCGCCGGCGATGGCCTCGTTCTTCCGCGCGGCGGCCGCGCTCTACCGCGTGACGCCCTGGAAGGCGGTGCCCAGCGACGCCGACATCATGGCGCTGTCGATCCCGTCGCTCGGCGCGCGCGATCTCGCGCTGTGCGTCGTCGGGCAGGCTGGCCAGAGCCACGGCGTCCTCCTGTTCGAGAGCGCGCGCGGGTTCGAGCTCTACCTGGCCGAGACCGCCAAGCTCCCGGACGCGCCGCCCGCGTCGCTGCCGGCGAGCTTCTTCTCGCTGAGCTTCGATCGCGCGAGCGACCTGCACCCCGCGCTGCGCGCCGAGGTCGCCGAGCAGCGCTGGGAGCTGGCCGACCCGGACGCCTACCCCACGCTCGCGATGGTCGACGAGGACCTCATCGGCCGCAAGCCGACGCCGAAGGAGCTCACGGCCTCCGAGGCGCTCGCGCTCGGCCTGGTCGAGCTGATGAAGCGGCGCAAGGAGGTCACGAGGGCGTTCCGCGGCGGCGCCCCGGTGGAGGCGAGCTACGTCGTGGAGACGCACGCGGGCCCGGTGGAGGTGCTCTTCCGCGCGCCCCACCCGGAGCGGAGCTGATCCCGGCGGCGGCGCCGGCGAATCGGTCATCAGGGCTCGGGCGATCCGACGGGCGAGCGCAGCAGCGGGGAGGCCCCGCCCTCAGCGAGCGACGAGCCGGTAGAGATCGGCGTTCACGATGAACTCGCAGAGGACGTTGCCGAACTGGAGCATGTCGCCGCTGCGGAGGGGCACGCCGTCCCCGGACGGCGCCAGGAGCCGGTCGTTCAGGAAGGTCCCGTTGGTGCTCTTTCTCGCGTGGAACATCGGGGTGTCCGCGACCAGCACCGAGATGTGGGCGTG
Source organism: Sorangium sp. So ce1504 (assembly GCF_051521635.1). Lineage (NCBI taxonomy): Bacteria > Pseudomonadati > Myxococcota > Polyangiales > Polyangiaceae > Sorangium > Sorangium sp. So ce1504. The sequence continues at coordinate 6,989,050 of NZ_CP150365.1, forward strand.
GACCTTGGAGACGGACGCGTCGCGGAGCACGATATCGCTGTTCAGCGCCCGCCCGATGAGGATGCGATCCTGCCAGGGGCTCTCGGGGCGCTTCGCCACCGGCAGGAGCTCGCAGCCGTGCGACGTGGCGATCATCCCCGACGAGATCCGGTGACGGGACAAGGTCGGCTGGCCGCTCATGCCAGGCGCGGTCCCGGCGACGAGGGTCTTGAACGACGGAGGAGGTTGGTCATCGGGGCCGAGCTCCCGGAGCAGCCAGGCGTGCGGGTACTTCCGATCGAACGCCATCCGTGAAATCGCCCGGCTCTGAGCACAAAGCGCCGCGAAGGTCAACATGACGAGATCTTCCCCCAGGTTCCGGGCCGTTCGAGAGAGCCGAGCTCCCCGAGCGGCGCATCGCCAATTCGGCGGGGCCCGATAGGCCCTTATACATCAGGAGACGACGGAATCACCGGACGCCACGAGACACCTTCGAGACGACCTCCGGCGCTGAACGGACTACATCGTCGGCGCTCGCCACACTCGGCTCCCGCGCGGGCAGCTCCGCCGTGCGACGCGCCTTTTGCCAGCGTCGCACGCCGGCCAGTCCGCAGGAGCGCTTCGCACGGCGGCTCCTGTATCGTGCCGCCGTGAGCTCCTCCTACAACGTTCAGCATGCGCCGGTCGGCGCCTTTGCCTCCTTCACCCTCGGCAGCGTCAACCGACGGGGCGGCTTTGCCTCCCAGGTCGGCCGCCCGGGAGGGTCGAACGTCTACATCGGTTACCGCGAGGGCAACGGCCAGTTCTTCTGCCTCCCTTACTTCGAGACGAGCAGCGCCCCCGGCTCGGAGGTCCCGTTCGGCGTCACGCTGACGTACGACACGCAGATGCGCCGCGTCTTCGGCGAGCAGGACATCCGCCGCGAGCTCGGCTGGGCCACCGACACAATCCGCGCTGGACGGATCACGTTCACCGTCTTCTCGCCGTTCGGCGCGATCCCGGATCCGCGCACGGCGCCGGCCGCCGAGGTCGCCCAGCGGTGCTGTCCGGCCCTCATCGCGCGGATCGAGCTCGACAACACCGGCCGCGCCGAGCCCATGACGGGCGTCTTCGCGCTCGATGCGCCGAGCATGCGCGACCTCGAGTCGACGAGCGGCGGCCAGCTGATCGGCGTCGCCCACGCCCGGCGCTGGGGCTTCGCCTGCCGCCCGGAGCCGGGCGTCCGCGCCTTCCAGGCCTTCTCGCCCGAGAACGCGCTCGAGGGCAGCGCTGATCGGCTGTTCCGCCTCGGCAAGACCGGCGGCCTGCTCATCGACGTCCCGCCGGGCGCCCGGCGCGAGGTCTGGATCGCGCTGGGGTTCCACGAGGCCGGGACCATCACGACCGGCATCGAGGCGCGCTACGCGTACACCCGCTACTTCCGGAAGCTCGAGGACGTCCTCTCCCACGCGCTCGACCACCGCGAGGCGCTCGTCCGCGAGGCGGCGCAGCGAGACGAGGAGCTCGCGAGCTCGCCGCTGAGCCCCGCCCAGAAATGGCTGCTCGCCCAGGCGACCCACGGCTATTTCGGGTCCACCGAGTGGCTCGACACGGCGCTCGACGACGCCTCGCCCCCCGCGCCGCTGTGGGTCGTGAACGAGGGCGAGTACGAGATGATGAACACCTTCGATCTCACGATCGATCACCTCTTCTTCGAGCTGCGCTACGCCCCCTGGGTCGTGCGCGACGTCCTCGACCTCTACGTCGATCGCTACAGCTTCCGCGACGAGGTGAAGCGCCCCGGCGCGCCCTCCGAGCTCCTCCCGGGCGGCGTGTCGTTCACCCACGACATGGGCGTCAGCAACCACTTCTCGCCCGCCGGCGACTCCAGCTACGAGCGCCCGAACCTCGACGCCGCCTGCTTCAGCCACATGACGCACGAGCAGCTCACGAACTGGATCTGCTGCGCCGGCGTCTACATCGCGCGCGCGGGCGACGAGGGCTTCCTCGAGCGCCACCGCGGCCTCTTCGCCGAGCTCCTCACGAGCCTCCTCCACCGGGACGCCCCGGAGCCCGGCGCGCGGACCGGCGTGATGTCGCTCGACAGCAACCGCTGCGGGACCGGCGCCGAGATCACGACCTACGACTCGCTCGACCACTCGCTCGGTCGCGCGCGCGGCAACCTCTACCTGGCCGGCAAGACGTGGGCGTCGTACGTGATCCTCGCCCACCTTCTCGAGCGCTGCGGGAACGCCGCCCAGGCCGCGGAGTCCAGCGCAGCGAGCCAGCGGTCGGCGCGCGCCATCGTGTCGGCCTTCCACGAGCCGTCGGGCTACATCCCCGCCCTGCTCGACGGGAGCTCGACGAGCGCGATCATCCCCGCGATCGAGGGGCTCCTCTATCCCCACGCCATGGGCCTGCTCGACGACAACGCCGCGGAGGGCGAGCACGGCGAGCTCGTGCGGACCCTCCACCGGCATTTCCAGGCCATCCTCAAGCCCGGTCTGTGCCTGTTCCCCGAGGGCGGCTGGAAGCTCTCGAGCAGCAGCGACAACTCCTGGATGAGCAAGATCGCGCTCTGCCAGCACATCGCGCGCGCGATCCTGAAGGCCGACCTCTCCGACGACGGGCGCAACGACGAGGCCCACGTCCGCTGGCAGATCGAGGGCTCCGGCTACTGGGCCTTCTCCGACCAGATGCAGCGGGGCGTGCCTGTCGGCAGCCGCTATTACCCGCGCGGCGTCACCGCCATCCTCTGGCTCGACGAGCGCTCCGCCGGGGCGAAATCGGCGAGCCGCTAGCGCGCGCCGCCCCCCAAAGCCGACGTGACCTCCCGGAACCCCTCCGGATCGGGAAGCGTCAGGCAGCGCACCTCGCCCCTCCCCTGAGCTCACAGTTCGTCCGGCGACGATCCCCTATTGTATATCGTCCGTCGTGAGCCAGAGTCCGCCCAGCGCACGCGGGAGCGCGACGACGTCAGGCGCGCCGCCCGGGCCCAAGGCGGGCCCCTCCGACGCGGAGCTCGTCCTGGCCGCGCGCGCGGGGGAGCGCTGGGCGCAGGAGGCGCTCTTCCTGCGGCACGTGCCGTACGTCTCGGGGATCCTCTGGCGCCTGATCCCGAACCGCGCGGACCTCGACGACGTCGTGCAGGACGTGTTCTTCACGGCGTTCGTCTCCCTCCACAGGCTCGAGAACCCCCAGGCCTTCGCCTCGTGGATCGCCTCGATGGCGGTGCGGCTCACGCACAAGCAGCTGCGGCGCCAGCGCATCGCCGAGCGGCTCGGGCTCGCGCGCCGCGGGGAGGTGTCGTTCGACGACGTCGTCGGCGCGGACTGCCCGCAGGACGTCGCCGTCGAGGTGCGGCAGCTCTACGTGCAGGTCGAGGCGCTCCCGGTCGCCGAGCGGGTCGCGCTCCTGCTCCGGCGCGTCGAGGGCATGTCGCTGGAAGAGGTCGCCGAGGCGACGGGCGCGTCGCTCGCGACGGTCAAGCGGCGCATCGCGGCCGCCGAAGAGCGCCTCTCGGCGCAGGCCGGGCGCCCGCGCAAGCCGGGCGCGTGACGACCGCTCACGGCGCGCTCGCGACCGGCGTGAAGACGAGGCGCCGATCGAGGTCTCCGGCGCCGAGCTGGCCGCGATCGTTGAGCCCGGCGCACAGGACCGCGCCGTCGCGCTTCCGCGCGCACGTGTGGTGCCGCCCGGCCGCGACCGACGCCCAGTCGGAGGCGTCGCCGACGCGCACAGGCGTCGTGTGATCGCTCATGTCGCCCAGACCGAGCTGGCCCTCCAGGTTGTAGCCCCAGCAGTAGAGCTCGCCGTTCGCGCGCACGCCGCACGTGTGGAAGGTGTCGATCGAGAAGCTCACCCAGTCGTCGAGCGCGCCGACGCGCGCCGGCGCCCGGAGGATCTCCTCGTGCCCGACGCCCGCCTCGCCGAACGAGTTCTCGCCCCAGCAGTACAGCGCGCCCTCGTGGCCTCCGCGTCCTGCGTCGCGCAGCCCGCAGGCCCCGTTCTGGCCGGTGCGGACGTCGATCCAGTCCGCGGCGTCGCCGACGCGGTGCGGATCGCGAAGCTGCAGCTCGGCGTCGTCGCCGAGGCCGAGCTCGCCCCGGGAGTTGCGCCCCCAGCAGTAGAGGTGGCCCGGCGCGCGGATACCGCAGCTGTGGCCCTGGCCGCCGTCGACGAGCGTCCAGTCGTTCGCCGACCCGACGCGCGTGGGCTGATCGCGGTCGACGCCATCCTCCGGGAAGGGATCGTCGAGGCCGAGCTGGCCCTCCTCGTTGTCGCCCCAGCACCAGAGCGCCGCATCGACGTCGACCCCGCACGTGTGCAGGTACGTGCTCCCGAGCTGCGCCATCGGCGCCGCGCTGCTGACCAACGCCGGCGTGACCTCGGAAGCAGCGGACCCGATCCCGATCTGCCCCTCGCCGTTCGCGCCCCAGCACCACAGGCTGCCGTCGAGCCGCCTCGCGCAGCTGTGGAGCTCGCCGAGGGCGCTCTCGGCCCAGCCGTCGCCCTCGACCGCAGCCGGGGTGGTCCGGTCCTCCGTGTCGCCGACGCCGAGCTGCCCCTCGTCGTTGGCCCCCCAGCAGGAGAGCCGCCCGCCCTGGATGACGCACGTGTGGTACGGGCCCGCGGCGAGGCCGTCGACGCGCAGGACGGTGTCCTCGGCAGCGCCGCCTGCGCCGGCGTCACCTGCACCGGCTCCGCCCGCACCCGCCGTTCCGGCGCCGCCTGCGCCGGCGCCACCTGCACCGGCTCCGCCCGGCCCCGCCTCGAGGACGACGCCGCTCTGGGTGCACGCCCCCACGGCGACGGCGACGGCGATCGCGCGCCACGCCTGCGGCCGCGTCGAGCGCCGTGTCAGAACACCACCCCCGCGCCCAGCGCGGCGAGCACGCCTGGGCCGCCCATGCTCGTGACGACCGCGTCGCCCGCGAGCGCCTCCACCATCATGAAGGGCGCGAGCGCGCCGACGCTCGCGCCGAAGCGCACGGGCCGCACGTCGACGTCCGCGGTCACGCCGAGCGCGGCGAACGCCGTCGGCCCTCCGAAGCGCGACGCCGACGCGCCCTCCGAAGCGCGCCCCTCGAAGAGCACGTAGCCCGCCTCGACGGCCGCCTCGAAGCCGAGCCGGGCGCGCCCCGTCCGCGCGACGTACGCCGACAGCGAGGCGCCGCCGCCCGCGGCGTGCCCGAGCACCGTCCCGAGCGCGGCGGACGCGGGCAGCGCCTCGCGCGCGTACACGAACACCGAGCCAGCAAGCCAGGGCAGCACGTCCCGCCGGAGGAGGAGCGCGCCCCCGAGCTGCACCTGGCCGCCGCCGTACGCGGCCACGGTCGCGCGCACGCCGATCTCGGTCGCGCGCCGATCCGCTCCGCCGCCCGCGCCCGGCGCCTCGCGGACCCCGCCCGCGGGCGCCCGCGCCGCCGTCGGCGCCGGCGCGGCGCTTGCCATCGCGGCCCGTCGCCTCAGCGTGGGCTCGACCCAGCTCGCCCGGAGGAGCTCGTCGGCGGCGATCGCGAGCGCGAGCGCGCGGCCGTCGTCCTTCAGCCCGGCCACGTCCACCGCGCGTTCGAGGCGCTTCTGGGTGATGGCGTCGTCGATGCGGACCGCGGCGACGCCTTCCGGCGAGATGCGGATGGTCACGCGCGCGATCGCCCGCTCGCGCCCCGCGCCGCGCGCGTCGGGCGAGGCGCCCGCCTCGAGCCGCGCGCAGAGGTCGGTGCGGGCGAGCTCGGCTGCCAGGTCCACGAAGATCGCGCGCTCGAGCTCCGGCGTCGCGCCCTCGACGAGCACGGCGATCGGCGGCGCATCGCCGCCGCAGGCGTCTCCTTCGGCGCGCGCGACCCCGGCGGTGGCGGCGAGGAGGGCCGGGAGCACGAGCCCGCGCCCCGCCGCCATCACCGCGGCGCGCAGGCGGCCTTCACGGCGGCGACGTGGACGCCGCTCGGGTAGGTCGTGAGGTAGCGACGTCGGGCCTCTTCGCACGCGGCTCGTTTCCCCTGGCCATCGTAGAGCCGGACGAGGCGGGCGAGCGCATCTTCGTGGACCGACGAGCCTGCCGCCGACGAGGCGGCGGTCTTGAGCGCGTCCTCGGCGTTCGTGCCCTGGCCTCGCTCCATCTCGATGCGGCCGAGCTCGAGCGCCGCGATCTGCGCGCGCGCGTCGCCGGGGTGCCTCGCAACGAGCTGCCGGTACAGCGTCGCGGCGCGCGCGAGATCCCCTGCCCGCCGCGCCTGGTTGGCCGCGTCGAAGAGCCTCTGCGCGGCGTCGGCGCTCGGCGCGGAGGGCGCGGCCGCTGCGCTCCCCTGCGCTGGCGCGGCAGGGGCGCCCGTGGCGAGCGGCGGGGCGGGCGGGGGCTGGGCGGGCACCGCGTCCGCGGGCGGCTCCGCCTTCGCGGGCTCGGGCCTCGTCGACCACGACTCGCCCGCGTGCAGCCGCTTCACGTCGTCGGGCCGCGCGGGGTGACGGACCTCGACGATCCCCTTCGTCACCGAGACGGTGACCTCCTCCGTCGCCCCGTCGACGGCCACGCGGAACTCGGTGCCGACGACGCGGACCTCCACGCCGCGCGCCACGACGGTGAACGACCGCGCGGCGTCGGGGACGACCTCGAAGCGGGCCGCGCCCGAGCGCAGCGCGGTCGCGACGTGGCGAGGCTCGTCGCGCTGCACCTCGAGCTCCGCGCCCTGGTCGAGCGAGATCGTCGAGCCGTCCGACAGGGACAGCACCGAGCCCATCGCCGCGACCGCGGCCGGCGGCGCGCTGGACGAGCCGCCGCGCGCCCCCACCCACAGCGCGGCCGCCCCCAGGGCGAGCGCTCCGGCGAGGGAGCCGGCCCAGAGCCACCGGCGGCCATGGCGAGCGCCCCGGGCCTCGAGCCGCTCCTCGATGCGCTGCCACTGACGCGCCACGCTCCCCTGGGTGAGGGGCGGTCGCACCCAGGCGCGGAGGGGCGGCTCGGGGTTCATGCTCACTATGTACCCCGACGGGCCGGGAATGGCTCAGCCGGCGGAAGCGAGCTCGGGCGCGCTCCCACGTGGAGCCGCCGGGACGAGGGGCGCGCCGGCGGCGGCGCTCAGGGCAGGTTCGCCAGCGGGTCCGTCTTGCCGACGCCCGCGTGCTCCAGGACGAGCGCCTTGACGGCGGCCGCGCGGTCGAGCGGGTACTCGTACGGCGCGGTCCAGGAGCAGTCTTCACCCGACTCCTGTGTCCCCGTGGTCTGCTCGAACACGTTGTCGATGCGGTGCGTACCGCCGGCCGGGCTGTCCAGGGTGGTGATGGGGTTCTGCACCTTGTAGAAGTGATTGCCCTCCACCCTCAGGCAGGCGCCGACCCGCGAGTTCACCCCCGACGTGGGGACGTCCTCGAAGTAGTTGTTGAAGACGTGCCCGTTGCCGCCGCGATAGCTCGGGACGCGGGAGTTCACGTTGCGGAAGCGGTTGTGATGGAAGGTGATGCGGCGGTCGCTGTCGTCGTTGTCCGACGAGCCGACCAGCATGCCCTTCCAGTGGTCGTGCAGGTAGCTCCACGAGATCGTGATGTTCGAGGACTCGTGGGTCGCGTCGATGAGACCATCGTACTTGTCCTTGTCGGAGTTCACGGCGGGAGACTCGGCCCAGAGCTCGCAGTGGTCGATCCAGACGTTGTGGCTCTCGTCCATGTGGATGCCGTCGCCGTTGCCGCTGCTGGCCAGCACGTGGTGGATCTTCAGGTTGCGGACGATGATGTTGGAGGCCCTCCTCAGATTGAGCCCGATCCCCTCCAGCTCTCCGCTCGACCCGACCCCCACGAGGGTCTTGTCAGAGGTGACGTCCACGTCGTCGCCGCTGCCGCTGATCTTGCCGGTGATCTGGATGATCACGGCGCCGTCCCTCGCGGCCTCCCTCCTCAGGGCGTCGAGCGAGCTCACGGAGACGACCTCTCCGCCCTTGCCGCCGGTGGTGCCGTCGCCGGTCGTGGCATAGCCGTAGAGCCTGAAGTCGACCGCGCCGGTGTCGCCGCCGCCGGCGCCGCTGCCTGAGCCGCCCGCGCCGCTGCCGGAGCCGCCGGTGCCTTCGTCCGAGCCGCCCGCGCCGCTGCTGGAGCCGCCGGTGCCTTCGTCCGAGCCGCCCTCACCGCTGCCGGAGCCGCCCTCACCGCTGCCGGAGCCCCCGGTCCCGCCGCTGGAGCTGCCCGCGCCGCTGCCCGCGCCGGTCCCACCGGTCCCGGCGGCGCCGACGCTCGCCGTGGAGCCTGCGCTCCCGCTGCTCGTCGGCTGCCCCGCATCGTCTTCCGGCTCTGACGTCTCCGAGCCGCATCCGACCACCGAAACGCCGAGGATGCCGAGCGCGATCAGCGCAGCCCAAGCGACTCGAGATTCGCACTTCATGAGCAAGTCACCTTTCCGTGATGAGCCAAGGCCAAGCAGCTCGCGCGACGCGGGCGGAGGCGCCGGACAGCACACAAGCCGTTCGCTGGAGCTTCACAGCAACGCACATGCCATCAGCTCAGGACGAACCAGCCCTGTCTGGATCTCACGGTTTCACCGCATTTCCCGCAGGGATCTCTGCCGCGCCGCGCCTCTCCCCCGGAGCTCCCGGGCAGGCGCCGCGACCGAGGCTGTCAACCACGGGTTGACACGGTGGACACGTGCAACACCGCGTCATCAGCCCCGGCGCTGCACGAGGCCCGCGATATCGAGCGCCGCTGCGTGGTCCCGTGCTCGGCTCCGCGGCTCCTCCCGGAGATCAGGGGCCGATTCGAACGAGCTCGACCCAGTCGAGCCTCGCCGCGTCCTCGCGGCACCCGAACGAGACGATGTGCATCCCGGGATCGAGCGGGAACTTGAGCAGCAGCCCTGTCTCGTCCTCCGAGTCGTGAACGTAATCCTCGTGGAACGCGGTCCCGTTGAAGTCGTACCTGGTTCCGAGCTCCGGCTGATGGTCCATCCGGACCAGGAACGAGTTGTCCGTGCTCTCGTCGGGCCCCGTGGCGACCCTGGCCCTGATCTGGTACGTGCCGGCCTCACCGATCTCGAACGAGCAGTCGACCCGGTCGCTCTCGCAATTCGCCTCCTCGGGGACCGCCACGTACGTCCCGCCGCTCGCCAGCGGGTCGTCCACGCGCTCGAAGCGGCCGGAGAGCTCGCAGTCCTCGGCCTCGATCCTGATCCTGAACGAGCTGCTCCCCCCTCCCGTGGGCGCCGACGAGGCGTCCCACGCGGCGGACAACCCCTCCAGCGAGCACGCGCAGGCCAGCACCGGCAAGAGCGCCCCCCAGCGCCCCCATCGCGCTGCACGCGCGGCGGCCTCCGTCGCGAGCGCCGTGGGAGCCTCCCCCACGCCGCAGCCCGCGCGAGGTCTCGTGTCCGCCTCAGGTCCCGAGCTCTCGTTCATCTCCCACGACGCTAGCAAGACGCGCACCGGCGGCGCGGCACAACTTGTCGAGCCGGCGCGATTCACACGGGGCGCGCGATTCACGCGATTCACGCGATTCACGCGTGGCGCGCGGACGTCAGAAGCACGCCCCGCGCGTGTCAGCGCGCGGCGGGACGCGCGTAGTCCTGCGCGCGGAAGAGCACCCCGTGGACCTCGCCGTCGACCAGCGCCGGGACGAGCGCCCCAGGCAGCACCGACTCGACGTCGTTCGGCGCATTCGGCCCGCCGAGATCGGTCCGCAGCCACCCCGGGTCGAGGAGGTTCATCAGCACGCCCGTGCCACGGAGCGAAGGCGCCATGTCGCGCACGAACTTGTCGAGCGCGGCCTTCGACGCCGCGTAGGCCATCAGCTCGGGCTGATCCTGGATCCCGGAGGTCACCTGCACGATTCGCCCGAACCGCCGCTCCAGCATCGTCGGCAGCAGCCGGTACGTGATCCGTATCGGGCTGATGACGTTCACCTCGAAGCTGAGCCGGTAATCGTCCGCCGGCGTCTGCAGGTGCGAGGCGCGGAACGGCGTCATGATGGCGGCGTTGTTGAACAGGAGGTCGATCCCGCCCGACGCCGCGATGGCGTCGTCCAGCATGCGGTCGACCGCCGCCTGATCCGACAGCTCGCCCGAGACGGCGCTCACCCGGATCCCCTTGCCGGCGAGCTCCCCTTCGAGCTCGCGCGTGTGCGCCGCGTCGCGGCTGTGCAGGACGACGTTGCAGCCGAGGTCCGCGAGGCCGCGCGCGATCCGCTTTCCGATACCCCGGCTCGCGCCGGTGACCAGCGCCCACTTTCCACGAATTTCAAGCGTCATGGCGGCCTCTTATGGCAGAGGCCGTCCGGCCTGGCAGCTCGAAAAGCGCTGCGGCGGTCGCAGGCGCCGCGGGGACGCCGCTCCGGCTGGCGCCGCGCGCGCCGGCTCCTACGCCCGGCGCCGCGGGCCTCCACGCGCGCGCCTCCGGCTGACCTCCAGGCCGCGGCCGAGGCTGCGCAGGACGAGCAGCTCCTCGCCGAGGTCGACGTCGACGAGCGCGCGCGCGACCTCCGGGCGGACGCCGGTGAGGATCGGCCTGGAGCCGAGCAGCTGGATCGCGTGCGCCAGCCGCTCCAGGGCCGCGGCGCCGTCCGGATCGAGCGCCTCCGCGCCGGTGACGTCGAGGACCACGTGGGACGCCCGCTGCGCCACGATCGCGGGGAGGAGCCTCTCTCCGAGCTCGCCGCCGCGCTCCGCGTCGAGCCGCCCGATGAGCGGCACCGCGAGCGTGCCCCGGCCGACGTCGAGGATCGGCGCGGAGAGGTTCAGGATCTGCCGCCGTTGCTCCTCCACGAGGGCGAGCGAGCGGTTCAGCTGGTCGATGAGCCGGCCCTGCTCCTCGACCTGCCCCTCGGCGCGCCGCTGCGCCGTGACGTCGAGCTGCTGCACGAGCACCGCGCGCGCGCCGGTCACGGGATCGGTCGTGGGGCGCGCTTCCACCTGGTGCCACCGCTCGCCGTCGGTCGTGACGACCCGCACCTCCCCTGCCCACGCCGCCTCGGCGTCGATCGCGCCGCGGACCGCCGCGCTCACGCCCTCGTCCGGGAACGCCGCGTCGATCGTCGGCGCGTCGCCGAGGGCGCGCAGGGCCGCGGGGTTGTGGAAGAGCACCTTCCCCTCCCGGTCGACGAGGCTGACCAGCACCGACGAGTGCCGGACCGCCTCCACGCCGCGCACCATCGAGGCGCCGACGCTGGCGGCCTCGGGGAGCGCCTGGAACAGGATCGCGAGCCGCCCGTCATCGAGGTCGATCGGCTGCCCGTGGAGCGTCACGGTCGCGGGCGTCCCGCGCGGGTAGAGCGTCCAGTCCTCCAGCACCGTCCCCCCTTCCGCGAGGACGCGGAGGTAGCCGTCGAGCCGCGCGCGGACGGCCGGCGACAGGTCCGAGAGGTCGCGGGAGAGCAGCTCGGCGCGATCCGCCGCGCGCCAGAACTCGACGGCCTTCGCGTTGCCCCATGCGAACCGGTACCGGCCGTGGTCGTAGACCCAGGTCGGCAGGACGGACAGATCGAGCGCCGACAGGCGCTGGTCGAGGGACGTCATGTCGTGGCGGCACGTCATACGACGCCCCCGTCCGTCCTGCACGCCCCTTGACGTCTCTTCACCGGCGCGGCCGGCGCGCGCGGACGCTCAGCGGGTGATCTGCCACAAGAGATCGAGCAGCTCCTGCACGGCGGCCCGCCGGCCTTCCCAGCGGGATTCCCAGGACGAGGCAGCCACGACGGCGCTCGCCCGACGCGCCGCCTCCCTGGCGATCTCGGCCTCCCGGCGCGACCGCGCCTCTTCCTCGATCTGCTGCTGCCGCGCCCTCGCGGTGCCGCCCGACGCGGCGAAGGCGAGGAGCTGCGGGAGCTCGCCCCGGTCGAACCAGGTGCCGTGTTCCCTGCAGATGTCGACGATGATGCCGCTCTTGCCGGCGAAGTTCTTGCGGTTCATCCGCTGGCCGCACGCCGGGCACCGGACGTAGCGCACGCGGACGTCGACGTGCTCCGGCCGCCGCGGCGGCCTCGGCGCGCTCGCCCCATAGCTCTCCCGGCGCTCCAGGAGGTCCAGCAAGAGCGCGTGGTCGACGAGCTGGCCGCCGCACCGGCCGCAGTCGCGCAGGAGGCCGGCCGCGGCGCGGAACGCCGAGAAGGGCACGCCGCAATCGGAGCAGAGGAGCGCGTCGGGCTCGGGGATGGGCTCCAGGCCGAGCTCGTGCCCGCACCCGTCGCAGCGCTCCGCGTCGGGGAGGTTCAGCTGGTAGCAGCCGCCGCAGCGCACGGTGGCGAGCGGCCCCTGGCACCCGGGGTAACAGCGCCCCTCCGCGTTGATCAGGAGGCCGCATCGCGGGCACGTGCTGCGATCGGCGCGCACCCTGGGAGTCTAGACGCCCAGCGCGCTCACGAGAAGCGCCGCGACAGGCGCCCTCGCTCCGGGCGCCGGCGCCACCTTCAAAGCGCCGGACGGATGATCGGGCTCAGCGCTGCCTGGCGGGGCGCATCCAGGGATGGGGATGGGAGCTCCGGGGGCGGCTGTGCGGCGGCGCGCTGGACCGGCGCACCTGCTTTCCGAGCTCCTCGAGGAGAACTCCCACGGCGGCGTCGTCGTCCTGAAGCACGACGACATGGTCGTTGTTCTCCTCACGCAGGAGCCGGTTCACCTGGAGGGCGCCGACCGCCGTCCGCACGACGATGGCGACGCACGCGAACTCGCTGACGAGCATGCTGCGCGTGCGCATCGTCGCGGCCTCGAACGCCGGATCGTTGTTCATGGGCGCCCGGCGGAGGTCGAGCAGGTGGCCGAGGCACCAGCGATCGAGCGACTCGTAGACCTTGAGCGCTTCGGAGTGGACCCGGATGAAATCGTCGGGAGACGGATAGGGGACCTCGGAGCGGGTGCTGCGGACGATCGACATCTCCTGATCGAGGGTGACCGTCAGGTGGTCGTTCTGCAGCAGGACATCCATCCCACCACAGGATAGCGAGCCGGCGGCGCGCCGGCACTGAAAAGCAATGGCGAGCTCAGCGCTGCGCCGACAAATGCTGCGTGATCGGCCAGAACGGACCGCCGCGCAGCGACGTGGGTTCAGGTGGGCGTGGAGCGATGAGCGGCCCAGAACCAGCGGAGTCTGCATTCCCTCGCGATGGGCGCGGGCAGCGGGAACGAGTCTCCTTCAGGCCAGCGAGTTCGGTCCTCGGGACGACGACCGGCGATCATGTGTCTTGGTCATGTTGGTTGATCGTCCCGCACGCCCGAGACTCGCGCCTTCAACCCGTGCCGCCCCCATTGCCGCTCACTCGAACCGCAGCGCCTCCACCGGATCGAGCCTCGACGCGCGCCTCGCCGGCCCCACGCCGAACGTGATCCCGATGAGGATCGACACCCCGAGCGCCAGCCCGACCGCGTACGTCGGCACGATGGTGGCCCACTCCCCGAACCGCGACAGCAGCACCGCCGCCCCGTACCCGAGGCCCACCCCGGCCACGCCGCCCGCGAGCGACACGACGACCGCCTCGACAAGGAACTGCCGCAGGATGTCCCCGCGCCGCGCCCCCACCGCCATCCGCACGCCGATCTCGCGCGTCCGCTCCCGCACCGAGACCAGCATGATGTTCATGATCCCGATGCCCCCCACGATCAGCGACACCGCCGCCACGCTGCCGAGCAGCATCGTGAAGGTGCCCGTGATCTGCCCCATCGTCGCCAGCATCTCGGCCTGCGACCGCACCTCGAAATCGCTCGGCTGATCCGCGCGCAGCCGGTGGCGCAGGCGCAGCAGCTGCTCCAGCTGCGCGATCACCATGTCGGACCGATCCTCGCTCGCCAGCTGCAGCGAGATCGTCGACAGGTGATCCTGCCCGAACAGCACCGACCGGTGCGTCGACAGCGGCACGAACACCCCGTCGTCCGGCGAGCCCATGCCCGACCCCTTCTCCGCCAGCACCCCGACCACCCGGAACGCATTCCCGTTGATCTGGAGCCGCGTCCCGAGCGGCGAGGCGCTCACGTTGGCCGCATAGAGCTGCCGCGCCACGTTCGCCCCGAGCACGACAACGCGCGCCCGCTGCTGCTCGTCCAGGTCGGAGAACGAGACGCCGCTCGCCACCGAGAGCGAGCGGACCTCGAGGTACGCCGGCGTGATCCCCGTCACGGACGCGTTCAGGTTGCTCGCCATGTACCGCAGCTGCGCGCTGCCGCTCCGCTCCGGCGCGATCGCCGCCACGCCGTCGAGCCCCTTGAGCGCCTCGGCGTCGTCCACGGTCAGCGTCTTCACCGTGCCCGACCGGACCCCGCTCGCCGACGCGGACCCCGGGCGCACCATCAGCAGGTTCGCGCCGAGCGACCGGATCCGCCCCTCGACGCTGCTGCGCGCGCCCTCCCCGATCCCGAGCACCGCCACGACCGCCGCGGTCCCGATGATCATGCCGAGCATCGTCAGCAGCGTGCGCAGGCGGTTCGAGGCGAGCGAGCGCCACGCGCTCTTCGCCGTCTCCTTGATCAGCATGCCGCCTCCATCTCGCCCGCGTGGAACGCCGACACCACGTCGGCCGAAGGCCCGTCGGCCACGATGTGCCCGTCCCTCATGTGGATGGCGCGCGAGAGCGACCGCGCCACGGCGAGGTCGTGGGTCACCATGATCAGCGTCGTCCCGTCCGCGTTCAGCGACAGGAGCAGCTCCAGCACGTCGCGCCCCGTCTTGCTGTCGAGCGCGCCCGTCGGCTCGTCGCACAGCAGGATCGACGGCCGCGTCACGAACGCCCGCGCGATCGCCACGCGCTGCCGCTGCCCGCCGGAGAGCTCCGACGGCAGGTGCCGCGCGCGCGCCGCGAGCCCCACGCGCTCGAGCGCGCCCTCCGCGAGCGCGCGGCTGTTCTTCACCGCCCCGTAGAGCAGCGGCAGCTCGACGTTCTCCGCCGCCGTCATCCGCGGCAGCAGGTTGAAGCTCTGGAACACGAACCCGATGTGGCGGTTCCTGAGCGCCGCGAGCTCGTCGTCGTCGAGCTCCGCCACGTTGCGCCCCCCGAGCCGGTACGTGCCCTCCGTCGGCCGATCCAGGCACCCGAGGATGTTCAGCAGGCTCGACTTCCCGCAGCCGGAGGGCCCGATGATCGCCACCGACTCGCCCCGGCGCACCTCGAAGCCGATCCGGTCGACCGCCCGCACCGCGAGGTCCTCGCGATCGGCGTGGTACACCTTCGAGAGCCCGCTCACGAGGACCGGGACGTCCATCTCAGCGCCCCCCTCGGCCGGCGCCCATCCCCATGCCCATCCCCCGCATCGGGTTCTGGCCGCCGCCCTGCCGCTGCCCCTGCCCCTGGCCCTGCGGCCCCGCCGCGCTCGAGACGGGCGCGCTCGCGAGCACGTCGTCGCCCTCGCTCAGCCCCTCGGTCACGACCATCTGCGAGCCGTCCGTCGCCCCGGTCTGGATCGGCCGCTCCTCGCCGCTCGCGAGCCGCACGAACCGCCGCTTGCCCTGCGACTGCACGGCCAGGAGCGGCACGAGCAGCACGTCCTTCTGCTCCGCGGTCACGATCTCCACGTCCGCGCTCATCCCCGACCGGAGCAGCGACGCGTCCTTGTCCTTGACGACGATCTCGACGTCGAACGTAACGACGCTCGACACCTCCTTGCCGAGCGGGCTCACGCGGTCGACAACGCCCTGGAACACCCGGTCCCCGTAGGCGTCGACGCGGATGTCGACCCGCTGGCCCGGCGCGACGCGCCCGATCTGCGCCTCGTCGATCGCGCCGACGATGCGCAGGTTCGACAGATCGGCGAGCGTCATCACGGCGCTGCCGCCGCTCACGTTGGTGAGCGCCGACGACACGAGCGTCCCCTTCTCCACGGCCACGTCGAGCACCGTCCCGGCGATCGGCGCGTAGATCTGCGTCTCCTTCAGCCGCGTCTCGGCGTCCTGCACCGCCAGCTCGGCCGCCTTGAGCTGCGCCTGCGTCGAGCTCAGCTGCGCCCGCCGCAGCGTGATGTTGGCGCCCGCGACCTTCGTCGAGTGCGCCGCCGTGCGGGCCGCGTCGGTCGGCCCGAGGCCCATCTCGGCGCTCTTCTCGGCGACCTCCTGGCTCGCCTGGCTGTTCTTGCGCTCGAGCTCGGCGACCGCGACCGACGCGTTCGCCGCGGCGAGATCGGCCTTCACCCGGTCGCGCGCCACGCGCGCCTCGGCGAGGTCGCGCTCCGCGTCCGTCGGGTCCAGGCGCACGAGGAGCTGCCCCGCCTCGACCGTATCGCCCTCCTTCACGAGGACCTCGATGACCTGCCCCGGGGCGCGCGATTTCACCTCGACCTGCACGTCGGGCTCGATCTTCCCGGACGCGGCCGCGGTCTCGGTCAGGCTCCCGCGGCGGATCTCGACGGTGGGGCCGGCGGGGGTCTTCTCGGGCTGCTTGTACCAGGCGTACCCGCCGATCGCGAAGCTCGCCACGAGCACCGCGGCCACGCCGGACATCAGGTAGCGCTTCTTGTTCCTGTTCATGACGACCTCCTGGGCAGCACCGACGCGAAGCGGACGAGCAGCGCGCCCGTCTCGTGATCGAGCTGGAGGCGCGACGTCAGCTCCGTCACCGCCGCCCGCAGCCTGCGGAGCTCCGCCTCTCTCCGCGTCTGCTCCGCCTGCACCACGTCCGCCGACGTCGCGGTCCCGAGCGAGAGCCGCTGGCGCTCGGCCTCGGCCAGCTCGCCCGCCATGCGCGCCGTCTCGGTGGCCAGCGCGACCTGCTCGGCCGCGGCCTCGAGGCTCGCGCGCAGCGAGCTCACGTCGGCCGCGATCGCCTCGGCGCGCGCCTGGTACCGCGCCTCCGCGGCCGCGAGCTGCGTGCGCGCGCGGGCCGCGTCCGCGGACGCCCTGCCGCCGCCGATCGGCAGCTCGACCTCGATCCCGCCCAGCACCCCGAACGCGGGCCGGCCGCCCGGCAGCGAGAGCCCCGGCAGGCCGTCGCGCACCCACTGCCCATCCATCGAGGCCGTCGCGAACAGGTCGAGGCGGATCTGGTCCGCGTCCTCCGCCGCGCTCACCCGCGCGCGCTGCGCGTCGAGGTCGGCGCGCAGGGCCGCGAGCTCCAGCGACCGCTCGCTCGCCGCGCGCACGAGCGCGTCGGCCGACGGCAGGGCCCCGAGGGACGGCGGCGCGCCGGTCGGGGCGAGCGACGCCGCGCTCGCCGGGGCCATGCCGAGCGCGCGCCCGAGCGCGATCGCCCGCGCCGCGCGCGTCGCCCGCGCCTGCGACAGCGCGTCCGCGATCGACGCGGCCGAGGTCGAGAAGCGCAGGACGTCCACCTTCGTGCCGGTGCCGAGGGTCTCGGCGCGCGCCTTCGCGTCGGCGAGCAGCCGCTCTGCGGCCGCGAGCGCCTGCTCCTGCACGAGGATCGCCTGCTCCGCGTACCAGAGCTCCCAGTACGCCCCGAGCACGTCGAGCGCGGTCTGGCTCGCGGCGAGCTCGCGCTCCTGCTCCGCGGCGACGGCCGACGCCTGCGCCTGCGCGTAGGGCGCGAGGACCGCGTCGGTCCCGGCCCCCCGCAGCAGCGGCTGCCGCGCCGAGACGTAGGCCTGAGCGCCGTAGTTCGGCCCCGGGGTCCCGTCCGCGGGCGAGCGCGCCGACGCGCCCACCTCGAGGCTCGTCCCGACGTCGGTCGTGTACCGCAGCGCCGCGTTCGACGCGACGGACGTGCCGCCAGAGCGCTGGAGCGCGCCGGCTCCATTGCCCGGCGCGCCTCCGTTGGCGTCGGCGACCCTGCCATAGCTCTCCTGGTACTGTCCGGTCACCGAGGCCGAGAGCGTGGGCATGCGGGCGCCCTCCTCGGCGGCGACGGCCTGCCGCGCCGCGGTGGCCTCGAGCAGCGCCGCGCGGAGGGACGGGTTCTGGGAGGCCGCGCGGCGGACCGCCTCCTCGGCGGTGAGCGTCTCGGCGCGCGCCGCGACGCTCAGCGAGCACGTGGCGGCGAGGGCGAGAGACGCCAGCCACGGCAAGCGAATCGAGCGAGTGAACGTCATGCACCGCAAGCTAAAGGGCAGTGTCTCAAGAGGTGTCCTGGTCGTGTAAAGATTCGTCAAGACGCCTCTTGACCAGGCCTTACACGGCGGTGCGACAGCCGCGCTACAGTCGCGACATGGCGGATCCGCCCCAGATCCTGGTCATCGACGACGACGCCGAGCTCTGCGAGCTCCTGGCCGAGCTGCTCGGTCAGGAGGGTTACGCCGTGGAGAGCGCGCGCGACGCGATCTCCGGCCTCGCGCGCGCGCAGGAGGAGAAGGAGAGGCCGTTCACGCTCGTGGTGCTCGACGTGATGCTGCCTGGGCTCAACGGGTTCGAGGTCCTCACGCGGCTGCGGCAGAGCTCGCGGGTCCCCGTCCTGATGCTCACCGCGCGAGGCGAGGACGTCGACCGCATCGTCGGCCTCGAGATGGGCGCCGACGACTACCTCCCGAAGCCGTTCAACCCGCGCGAGCTGGTCGCCCGCGTGCGCGCGCTCCACCGGCGCGCCTCTCACGCTGGCGCGGCGGCTGGGCCGGGCGCGGCGGCCGGTCCTTCCGCCGCGGAGGCGCAGGGCGCGCTGACGGTCGACGATCTCGAGGTGCTCCCCGCCGCGCGGCGCGTCCGTGTCCGCGGCGAGGAGGTCCGGCTCACCACGGCCGAATTCGACCTGCTCGAGGTCCTGGCGCGGCAGGCGGGGACGGTGGTCTCGCGCGAGGATCTCGCGCGGCGCGTCCTCGGACGCCGGCTCGCGGCGTACGACCGCGGCATCGACATGCACGTCTCGAACCTCCGCCGCAAGCTCGGGCCCGGGCCTGGCGGCGGCGAGCGCATCAAGACGGTCCGCAACGCGGGCTACATCCTCGCGCGGGAGCGCGCGTGAAGCGCTTCCTCCCCGGAGGGCGGCCGTGAAGAGCCTCTTTTTGCGCCTCCTCGTCTCGCTGTGGCTCGCCATGGCGCTGCTCGTCGGCCTGCTCGCGGTGATCCACGGCTGGGCGTTCTCCGCCGAGCCGAGCGGGCTGCGCCGCCGCCTGAACACGCGCAGCGTCGAGCTCCGGGCGGAGGGCGCGCTCGCCTGCGCGCGGGAAGGGCTCCCCGGCTGCGAGCAGCGCCTCGCGCCGCTCGATCCGCGGGATCAGCGCGTCGCGGTCTACCGGGCCGGCGCGCTCGTGATGGGCGAGCCCGTCGAGGGCGCGCCGCTCGCCGAGGACAGGGCGAGGCGCTCGGCCGACGGCATCGCCATCGAGGTCGGCGAGGAGCGGGAGCTCGTCGCGGTCGTCCTGCGCCGCGACCCTGCCCTCGCCGCGGTCGCGGCCGGTCCGGTCCGGTCGCCGTGGATGTTCTTCATCGTGCCGGAGACGTTGCCCCAGCGGCTCCTCGCGATCGTCGCCGTCACCGGGCTCGTCGCGGTGCTCCTCGCGCGGTACCTGTCCCGTCCGATCCGCATCCTGCGCGGCGCCACCCAGCGGATGGCCGCGGGCGATCTCTCGGTGCGCGTCGCGCAGAAGCTCGCGGGCGCGGACGGCGAGACGCTGGCGCTCGGGCGCGACATGGACCGGATGGCCGAGCGCATCGACGAGCTCCTGGAGACGCAGCGCCGGCTCCTGCGCGACGTCTCTCACGAGCTCCGGTCGCCGCTCGCGCGGCTCAACATCGCGCTCGAGCTCGTCCGCCGGCGCTCGCCGCCGGACGTGGAGCCTGCGTTCGATCGGATCGAGCGGGAGACGGAGCGGCTCAACGGGATGATCGGCGAGCTGCTCACGCTGAGCCGCCTGGAGTCGGGCCGGGGCATGGAGCGCACCGAGCGGGTCGATCTCGCGGCGCTCCTGGAGCAGCTGGTCGAGGACGCCGCGTTCGAGGCCGAGCAGCGGGGTTGCTCGGTCGAGCTCGGGGCGCGCGACGCGTGCTCGCTGGACGGGAACGAGGAGCTCCTCCGGCGCGCCATCGAGAACGTCGTGCGCAACGCGGTGCGCTTCACCGAGCCGGGCACCGCGGTCCGCGTCGATCTCGAGTGCTCCGGCGGGACGGCCGAGGTGCGCGTCCGCGATCGTGGTCCAGGCGTCCCGGAGGGCGCGCTCGCGGACATCTGGAGGCCGTTCTACCGGGTCGACGACCACAGGGCGCGCGGCGCGGGCGGCACGGGGATCGGGCTGGCCATCACGCAGCGGGCGGTGCGGATCCACGGCGGCGAGGTCGAGGCGAGGAACGCGGACGGCGGCGGGCTCGAGGTCGCGCTGCGGCTGCCGGTCGGCGCGGGGGGCTGAGCGGGGGGCTGGCGGGCTGGATCGACCCGCCCCCCCTCCGAGGCCGTCCTTTTCGATCCCAGATCGATCGGCCCCCCTCCCGAGCCGGCCCCGCCACGTCGCGACCTCTCCGCGCCGCCTTCCGAGGCCTCCTCTCTCGGTCCCGCACCAACCCGCCCCCCTGCCGAGGCGACGCCGCCACGTCGCGACCTCTCCGCGCCGCCTTCCGAAGCCTCCTCTCTCGGTCCCACACCGACCCGCCCGCCTTCCAAGGCGATATCCCGCACGAGACGCCCCCTCCAGGCCCGCTCCCGTACCCTCCCTCCATTCCGGACGATTCAAACCGCATGCAAGAGCCCAGCTCCCGTGCGAACACCGCACGAAACCGGCGCAACACCGCCCTTGACGGACGACACGACAGGACTTCCCTTGCCTGTTCGCCAGCAATGCGCCCTCAGGCATTGCCCTTATCACCCCATCAGGAGGTGTCTCTCATGCTGAAGCATCTGAATATCGACGAGATGGTCGCGCTCCTTTCCCCATGGGTCGAGGACCCGGAGCAACGCCGGCTGTTCCTGGCGATCCCCGAGATCGCGGCGCTCCACCCGCGGGTCGTGGAGGCCCACGAGGCGGTGCTCGCGGTCCAGCCGAGCAGCGGCGGAGGCCGCATGTCGTCGAAGCTGCGCGCCATCGTCGACGAGACCAGCGAGGTCGACCGGCGCCACGACCATCTCGCGCGGGCCGTATCCTACGGTATCGACGCGCACCGCGAGCTCTGCCTCGCCGAAGCGCCCTCGGACGCCTCCCGCGCCGCGCAGTGTGATGCCGTCCAGAAGCAGCTCTTCCCGGGCGGCCTGTCCATCGTCAACGCCTCGACGCTCGCCGAGGCGGGCAACACCACGCGCATCGCTCGCCTCCTCGAGGACGAGCCCGGGATCGCCGGCTTCCTCAGGTCCGTCCCCGCCCACGGCAAGGCGTCGCTGCTCGATGTCGTGAAGCGCTGGCTCGCCAAGGGCCGGGAGCTCCAGACGCTCGAGCGCGCCCGCGCGGAGATCGAGGCCACCGAGACCACCGCCCCCGCCAGCAAGACCACGATCCAGGCCGCGCGCAGCCAGTGGTTCAAGATCGTGGCGCTCGTGCTCTCCAACCTCGAGCTCTCGCGCGCTCCGGCGCGCGATATCGAGATCATCCGCGGGCCCGTGCTCCGGGCCTCGAGCCGCGCGGGCAAGCGCTACGCGAACAGCAAGCCGGCGCAGGCTTCGCAAGAGGAGGACGACGCGGGCATCCCCGCCACCGAGCCGAGCGGAGCCCCGCCGGGGGAGCCTGGTGAAGGCGTGCGCGGCGACGCGAGCGCGCTGGTCTCTCTCGGCGGGACGCGGTAGGAGGGCGCCATGCTCAAGCACAACAGCTACTTCAACGGCAACGTCCAGAGCGTCGGCTTCGAGCGCCACGGGCGCCGGCAGACGGTGGGTGTCATCGACACCGGCGAGTTCCACTTCTCGACCGAGGCGCCGGAGCGGATGACGGTCGTCGCCGGCGAGCTCGCGATCCGCATCGACGGCTCCACGGAATGGCGTGCCTATCCGGCAGGGACGTCGTTCGAGGTGGCAGCCAAGAGCGGCTTCGACGTCAGGGCCACGCAGCCCACCGGCTACTTCTGCGAGTTCCTCTGAGCGCGCCGGCGGCCTAGGCCCCTAGGCATCGAGCCAGCGCCGCTCCAGCTCCAGCGTGGCCACGTTGTCCGGCACATTGCCGAGGAACTTCCCGCGCCACACCGGATCGCCGATCTTTCGCGCCCGCTCGATCAGGCGCTCCCGCGCCGAGGCGATCGCCATCACCGCCTCCCGCCGGTGGCCGCAGGCCGAGAGCGCCTCGGCGTGCGAGAGGCGCACCAGCGACTCGCCCACCTCGGCCCCCATCGACTCCAGCAGGCAGAGCGCCTCGGTCGTCGCCGCGAGCGCGTCCACCGCCTGCCCCGCGTCGAGCAGCGCCCGCCCGAGCACCGCGTACGCGAAGGCCCGCAAGGGCGGCGCGCCGTACAGGATCGCGACCGCGGCGCGCGCCTCGCGCTCGGCCCCCCCGAGATCGCCCGCCTGGAGCACGATCCTCGCGAGGCACGCCCGCCCGGCGCCCTCCCCGCGCGCGTCGCCGAGGCGCTGGGACGTCGCGATCGCCTCCTCCGCCGTCCGCCGCGCTTCCTCGACGAGGCCCTGCTGCGCGAGCACCGGACCGAGGTTGAGGAGCGCGCCGAGCCGGACGTCCGACAGGCCCATCCGCTCCGCGTCCGCGAGCGACGCGCGCAGCGCCGCGTCGGCGCCCTCGAAATCGCCGAGCTCCGCGTAGCAGGAGCCCAGGTTGTTCCTCGCCCAGCAGGCGTTGCGGCGATCCCCCGCGTGCTCGAACGCCGCGAGCGCCGCCTCGAAGCCCGCGAGGCACGCGCCGGGATCGCCGACCGCCATCGCCCGGTACGCGCGCGCCTCGTGGAGCCGCGCCAGCACCTCGACCTCCTGCTCGGTCTCCTCGGCGTCCTGCTCGATCCCGTCGAGCAGCTCGTCCGCGAGCTGGTACCGCCCTCCGAACACGAGCCGCCCGGCGCCCGCGCACAGGCACACGCTGCGCGCGGGGCGCGCCGAGCGCCGCGCCTCGGTGCCCTGCGCCAGGCGCAGCAGGCCCTCGACCTGGTCGTGGTTGCCGCGCTTCGAGGCCGCGAGGATCACCTGCGTGAGCGCCGAGAACCACGGCGCCGACCCGGGCGCGAGCCGCTCCAGGGCCTCGGTCCCCCGCCGCTCCGCAAGCGCGAACTCGCCCCGCCAGAGGTGCGCCTCCGCCTGGCAGAGCCGCAGCGCCCCGGCCGTCGCCTTCGAGGCGCCGCGCGCGATGCCGCGCTCGACGCGCTCGATCGCCGCGCCCAGGTCGCTCCCGAGCAGCGCCTGCTCGGCCGCGCGCAGGGTCGCCGCCGCGGCCCGCGCCGGCTCGCCGCCGCGCTCGAAATGCTCGGCCAGGGCCATCGGATCCGCCACGCCCGTCCGCTCGAGCCACTCGCCGGCGAGCCGGTGGCCGAGGCGGCGATCGTGATCGGTCAGCATCCCGTACGCCGCCTCGCGCACGAGCGCGTGCCGGAACCGGTACTCGGCCGCCTCCGGCGCGCCTTCCACAGAACGCCGGACGATGAGCTCCCGCACCTCGAGCTCGGCGAGCAGCGGCTCGACCTCCGCCCGGCCGACCAGCGCGGCGACCCCGCTCCGCGAGAAGGTCTCGCCGAAGATCGCCCCGGCCCGCAGCGCGCGCCGCGCGCCCACGTCGAGCGCGTCGAGCTCCGCCTGCACCATCGCCAGCACCGTCTCGGGCAGGTCCACGCCCTTGCCCGCCGCCGCCGCGCGGATCTGCTCCTCGAGGTAGAAGGCGTTGCCGTCGGCGCGCTCGACCAGCGTCGCCACGAGCGCCGGGCTCTCGCGCTCGCCGAGCACCTGGCGCACGAGCCGCTCGCTCGACCGGCGCGAGATCCCCGCGAGGCGGAGCTTGTGCCCGCGCCGCTCGTCCCACAGCTTCGGGAAGAGCTCGTGCACCTCGGGCCGGCCGAGCGCCATGACCATGAAAGGCCGGTCCTTCAGGTTCCGGAGCGCGGCGTCGACCATCGTGACCGTGGGCAGATCGCCCCAGTGCAGGTCCTCGAGCACGAGGAGGACCGGCTGCACCGCGCACTCGGCGCGCAGGAAGTCCTCCCAGGCGAGGCGCAGCTGATCGCCCATGAGCATCGGGTTGCGCCGCGCCGCCCGGAGCTGCACGTCGTCGTCCGGGAACGGCGCGCCGACGAGCTCGCCGAGGAACGTCGCGACCCGCGCGGCGTCGAGCGCCGCGTGCCGCTCGACCCGCGCCCGCACCTTGCGCCGCCGCTCCTCGACGGGATCGGCGTCCGTGAGGCCGATCGCCCGCCGGAGCGCGTGCGCGAGCAGGCCGAAGGCCGACCCGGCGCTCATCGGATCCACCTGGCCGAGCCACACCTCGACCGGCTCGCCGTCCTCCCGGATCGCGCGGACGAGCTCGTGGCGGAGCCGCGACTTGCCGATGCCCGCCGGCCCCGTGACGAGCACGACGCTCGGGGTCGACTCCTCGATGCAGCGGGCGAGCTCGTCCCGGATCAGCGCGAGCTCCCGCTCGCGCCCGACGCACGACGTGGCCTTGCCGAGCACGTGGGGCGGCGCCTCCGGCTCCTCGCGCGCGCCGTGGAGCCAGGGGCCCCCCCCGTCGGACGTGATCTCGAACCGCGCGCCGAGCAGGCCCGCCGTCACCTCGTCGATGCGGATCGCCGGCGCGCGGGACGTCGCTCGGCCCTCGGGGAGCAGCTGGACCACGCGGTCGATGAGGTCGCCGATCGGCATGCGCGAGGCGATCTCCGCCCTGCCCGTGACGACCGCGACCGGCGCGCCGCCGAGGAGCGCCTGGACGGCGAGCGCGCAGCGGGCGGCCCGGGCCGCGAGGTCGGTCGTCGCGCCGGCGCCGGACAGCACGACGAGCGGCAGCCGCGCGTCGACGAGCTCGAGCTGGCCCTTGTAGCGCGCCGCCGTGGTCGAGAGCGCCTGCGCGCGCGCCTGCTCGTCGACCTCGGGGGGAGACGGATCGGCGGCGGAGAGGCCGTCGCGCGCGAGGACGAGGCACATCACCTTGCGCTCGCCGGTCGTGAGCTCCGGCGGGCGGACGGACATCGCGGGCGGGCGGACGGAGATCGCCGCGGGATCCATGAGCCCGGCGAGCTCGATCGCGACCGCGTTGCCGTCGCTCGGCCGCCCCTCGGGCGACTTCGACAGCATCCGCTGGACCAGCGCGTCGAGCGCCTCGGGCACGTCGTCGCGGAGCCACCGGAGCGACGGCGGCTCCTCGATCAGCACCTTGACGAGCACGGCGAGCCCGCGCGCGCCGCGGAACGGGGCGCGCCCCGAGACGCACTTGTAGAGCAGGCAGCCGAGCGCGAAGACGTCGGCGCGCGCGTCGACATGCGCCTCGCCGCGGGCCTGCTCCGGCGCCATGTAGCCGGGGGTGCCGAGGATGGCGCCGGGCATGGTGAGCTGCTGGTCGATGCCGGACATCCGGACGACACCGAAATCGATGAGCGTGATGCGGTCGATGGTGCCGCCGACGAGGAGCAGGTTGCTCGGCTTGAGATCGCGGTGGACGACGCCGAGCCGGTGCACGGAGCCGAGGGTGGTCGCGACGCGCCGGGCGAGCTTGAGGCTCTCCTCCAGGGTGAACGCCTGCCGGGCGAGGCGCTGGGAGAGGGTCTCGCCGGTGAGCCACTCCATGGCGAGGTAGGGGTGGCCGTGCTCCGTGCGGCCGTGCGAGATGTACCGCACCACCCCCGGCACCCGCAGCGTGGCGAGCGCCTGCGCCTCGCGCGCGAGGCGGTTCGAGTCCTGGGAGGCGGCGTTCTGGAGGACCTTGAGGGCGATGGTCTCGCCGGTCTTGAGGTCGCGCGAGCGAAAGACGTGGCCCATGCCGCCGGCGCCCGCGAGCTCCATGATCTCGAACCGGCCGTCGATGACGTCTCCCGCTCGCATTGCCTGCCGTCGCTCCGGATCGTCCGCCCTGTGTGGGAGCTACGCGAAGTTCACCTGAATGGCCAGCGGTTCGGGGTTACTGGCGTGTCCCCGGAAGCGGGCGCCGCGAGGCGCCGCCGCCGTCATGCAATCACCACCGATTGCCGCGCTCCGGTGCGCATCGTCACCAGAGAGCGCGGCCAGGGGCAACTCTGCAGCGTCGAAGCGCCGGCGGCCCGCGGCCACGAGGGCAGTCCGGTGCTCCACCGCCGTCCACCGGAGCGCGCTCCCACGAGGCACCCGCTCGGCGCTCCGGCGGCGCGCGACGAGGGCAATGCGGCACACCGGCGCGGCCCAGCCGCTGAGACCGGCGCGGCCGTGGTGACCCAGGCGCTGGCCGCTCCCGCCGCGGCGACGCGCCTCGGCCGGCGGCCCGCGCCCCGGACCGCCTTCGCCCCGTTGTCCCGCGGGCCGCGCCCCATTTTTCCCCGTCCCGTGCCCCGCGGCTTTTTCGTCCAGGCGACCTCGGGTGCGACGGGCGGCCGATGTGAAGCGGCGCGCGCCGGAAAACAAAAAAACAAGGCGCGGGAGCCCTTCGTCGTGTGACGCTGCGCGCGGCGCTTCCTCTGTCGCGTCTGCGTGATAAATGAGCTTGTCTGGGGAGAGGGGGGAGGCGACCGGAACGCGCTGGACCCCCCTTTGTCAAGCGAAGGAGGCCGCTCTTGTCAATCGTGCCCGGAACCGTTCTGCTCCAGCGCTACCGCGTGGTACGTCATCTCCGCCGCGAAGGCCTCGGTGAGGTGTTCAGCGCCGAGGACGCGAGCACCGGCCGGCGCGTCGCGGTCAAGGTGCTCGGGGAGCCCCCGGTGCGCCAGGAGCCGGGAGGCGTGCTCAACACGCCAGAGCGCATGCCCCAGCAGGAGGCCGAGGCGCGCTTCCGGCGAGAGGCGGTGGCGTGCGAGCGGCTGCGGGGCCCGCACACACTGCCCTCGCTCGACGGCGGCAAGGACCCGGCGCACGGTCCTCTCCTCGTGTTCGAGCTGCGCGAGGGGGAGCTCCTCAGCGAGCGCATCTCCCGGCAGGGGCCACTCCCGTTCAGCGCCGTTCACCCGCTGGGCGGGCAGCTCTGGTCGGCGATCGCCGAGCTGCACGAGATTGGCATCATCCACCGCGACATCAGCTCCGCGAACGTGCTCCTCGACCAGGGTCCTGACGGCGAGCGGCTGACGCTCCTGGATCTCGGCTCGTGCAAGCTCCCTCCCGGGCTCTCCGACGCGGGGCCGACGTTACCGAGCCGGTGTCTCGGCGATTTCAGGTTCGCGCCGCCCGAGCAGCTCACGAAGGGGAAGACGGTGGATCACCGGGCCGACCTCTATGCGGCCATGACGGTGATCTTTCACGCGCTTACCGGCGAGCTCCCCTACGCCGCGCGCAATCTGATGATGCTCGCCGATCTCAAGACGAGGACGCCGCCGCGCCGCCTGGGCAGCCTGATGCCTCCGCCGGTCGACCGGGAGATCGAGGTGTTCGTGAACAGGGGTCTGGCGCACAGTCCGGACCGCCGCTTCGCGAGCATCGCCGAGGTGATCCAGGGCTGGCAGGCGCTGAGCCCCGCCACCTGAACGTCTCGACGGCTCTCGCGCGGCCCCACCGCCGCTGAAGGCTGGACACCCGGCCTCCCGATTCCACCGCAGCGTCCCCGCACCGACAGGAAGGCGCCCGGACAGCGCCGCGCGCTTCCTGCCTTCCTGCTCCCCCGCCCGATTTCTCCGCGAGGCCAGGCGCCCCTGCCCGGCCGAGGCCGCCGGTCCGCCGGCGGGCTCAGCTGGACGGCGGAATCCCCCTGCCGCCGGCCGCGCCCCCAGGCCCCGTCGCTCCGCGGCGTATGCGTCCGACAGCGCGCGCCGGCCTGGGCGGCGCTTCACCAGCGCTGCCCCGGCGTTCCGGAGCAGGGCTCCCCCGTCGACGCTCCGTTCAACCAGCAGCCGTCACCGACCATTGCGACAACGTCCCTCTTTTTCTCACCATCATCGCTTCCGAACAGCGTTTACCGCACAGGCCGGTTCCTCTGCGATGCGAGGACGGTTGCCGTCGGGTGCTTTACCCGAACGAGCCGCGTTATCCCGGAGCAAGCGGCGATTTCGCGCGCTTCGTCGTCACGGGAAAAGGGCGGGCCTTACCGCCTGGCGTCTGACGAGGAATACGCATCTTCGATCAAGAAACTGCATCTCACAGCATTGCAGAGGGTGAGCACGCATGTTAATCCCGGGTGCGCTCGTCGCCGCGCCCTCTCGCGCGGCGCCAGGGCAACTGGATCGGCGTGCCGCTCGTTTTGCGCATGTTGCGCATGTTGCGCATGTTGCGCACGTTGCGCACGTTGCGCAGGTGTCCGCGAGGCGTCTTTCGCCTCTCCGGGGCCGCCGCGGTGTACCTCGGGACCGGCGCATTCCGGGCCGGCACGCCGTCTGGGATCTCTCAACCCTTGCCGCCACCACGCTATGACGACAACTACCTACCGCTATGTCTTCCTGGGGCTCTCCATCACGTCTTCGTGGGGCAACGGCCACGCCACGACGTACAGAGCGCTCCTCCGGGCGCTCGCGTCGCGCGGCCACCGGATGCTCTTTCTGGAGCGGAACCTCCCCATCTACGATCAGCACCGCGACCTGCCCAACCCGCCTTACGGCACGACCGAGCAGTACTCGAGCATTACCGAGCTCCGCGATAGATTCTCACGCGCCGTGCGCGAAGCCGATCTCGTGATCGTCGGCTCCTTCGTACCGGAAGGGGCGACGGTCGGGGCATGGATCACGGAAGAGGCCCGCGGAAAGGCCGCGTTCTACGATCTGGACACCCCCGTCACGCTGGGCCGGCTGGCGCACGGGGATCACGCGTACCTGACGCCGGCGCTGATCCCGCGGTATGATCTCTATCTGTCGGCGACGGGGGGCCCGACGCTGGAGCGGCTGGAGCGCAGCCACGGCGCGGTGCGCGCGCGGGCGCTCTACTGCTCGGCGGACACGGACGTGTACCATCCCCAGCCGGCGCCGATGCGCTGGGATCTCGGCTACCTCGGGACCTACAGCGACGACCGGCAGGCGGCCGTCGAGCGGCTCCTCCTCGAGCCGGCGCGGCGCATGCGCCGCGGGCGCTTCGCGGTGGCGGGCGCGCAGTACCCGGCGTCGCTCACGTGGCCGGAGAACGTCTCCCGGACGGAGCACCTCCCGCCGGACGAGCACCGCATCTTCTACAACTCGCAGCGCTTCACGCTGAACCTGACCCGCCGTGCGATGGTCGAGTCCGGGTGGTCGCCGAGCGCGCGCCTGTTCGAGGCGGCCGCGTGCGGGACCCCTGTCCTGAGCGACGCCTGGCCGGGTATCGAGACGTTCTTCCAGCCCGGCGAGGAGATCCTGCTCGTGCGCTCGCCGGAGGACGTGCTCCGGAAGCTCAGGGAGATGAAGGAGGACAAG
The DNA here is from genome assembly GCF_051521635.1 of Sorangium sp. So ce1504. NCBI lineage: Bacteria > Pseudomonadati > Myxococcota > Polyangiales > Polyangiaceae > Sorangium > Sorangium sp. So ce1504. The sequence goes on from NZ_CP150365.1 coordinate 7,018,161, forward strand.
CGCCTCACGCTGGGCCAGCGGGCGAGGCAGCGCGTCTTCGCCGAGCACACCGCGATGCACCGGGCCGAGGCGTTCGAGCGCTACACCCGCGAGGTGCTCGAGGCCGCCAGCCGGACGCGCGCGCGCCGCGAGCGCGACGGGCAGCTCACGGCGTCACAGGTCGAGAGCCAGAGCGGCTGACGCTTTGGCCTGGCCACCCGCCTGCTCCCCTTGCCGCTGGGGGCGGCGCGCAGTAGGCCAGGCAGGTGCGCTCCACGCCGCTTCACCCCGTCGCCCGGCTGCCTGAAGACTGGTCGGCCTCGCTGGCTGCCCGCGGAGAGCGGTCGTTCACGGCGAAGCAGGTATTCCAGTGGATCCATCGCCGCGGCGTCCTCGATCCGGCCGCGATGACGAACCTCCCGGCGCGGCTGCGCGAGCACCTCGCCGCGGAGGGGCTGGGTGAGGTGCTGACGCCCGAGCGGGTTCATCGCTCCGAGGACGGCACGCGCAAGCTGCTCCTGCGCCTCCGCGACGGCGCGACCATCGAGACGGTCCTGCTCCCGTCGGTGTCGGGCCCCGGCTCGCACGCGCAGCTCGACGCCGACGCGGCGGCGGCCGACGACGAGGACGACGATGCGGCCGCGGAGGCGGACGCCGCGCCGCGCGTCCGCGTCACCCAGTGCATCTCGACGCAGGTCGGCTGCGCCATGGGGTGCAGCTTCTGCGCGAGCGGCGTGGCGGGGCTCAAGCGCCACCTCGGGGCCGAGGAGATCGCGGGCCAGGTGCTCCTCGGGCGGGCGATGCTCGAGGAGGGCGAGGAGCTCCGCAACGTCGTGTACATGGGCATGGGCGAGCCGCTCCACAACTACGAAGCGACCGCTCGCTCGCTGCGCCTGCTCACGCACCCGGAAGGGATCAACCTCTCGACGCGGCGGGTCACGGTGTCCACGTCGGGCCTCGTGCCCGAGATCGCGCGGCTCGGAGCGGATTTTGGCGGGCAGATCGCGCTGGCGATCTCGCTGCACGCCGCGGACGACGAGACGCGCTCGGCGCTGATGCCCATCAACCGCAAGCACCCGCTCGACGAGCTGCTCGCGGCGCTGCGCGCTTACCCGCTGCCGCGGCGCCGGCGCATCACCATCGAATACACGCTCGTCGCCGGGCAGAACGACGATCCCGCCGAGGCGCGGCGGCTGGCGAAGCTCCTGCGCGGGCTCCCGGTGAAGATCAACCTCATCCCGATGAACCCGATCGAGGCCTCCTCGCTGGGTCCGCCGGCCCAGGAGCGCGTGGCGGCGTTCCAGGAGGTGCTCACCCAGGCGGGATACTCCTGCTTCGTTCGCCGCCGGCGCGGCGATGACGTCTCGGCGGCCTGCGGGCAGCTCGTGCTGCTCGGGGCCAAGCCGAAGGTGCGGCGGGCGCTCGGCTGACGCTCGCGCGCGCCGCCCCCCCGGGAGCGTGCGAGCGAGCGCCGCCTGCAGCGGGCGTCTTGACGCGCCGCCGCGCGGGGGCGTAGCTGTCGGCCGTGTTGAAGAAGATCCTCGTCGCCAACCGTGGAGAGATCGCCTGCCGCGTCCTCCGAACCTGCAAACGGCTCGGGATCGCGACGGTCGCCGTGTACTCCGACGCGGACGCGAGCGCGCCGCACGTCGCGATGGCCGACGAGGCGGTGCGCATCGGGCCGCCGCCGGTCCGGGACAGCTACCTGGTCATCCACGCGATCGTCGAGGCGGCCCGCGCGACGGGCGCCGACGGCATCCACCCCGGGTACGGGCTGCTCAGCGAGAACCAGGCCTTCGCCGAGGCCGTCGTCGAGGCCGGCGTCACGTTCATCGGCCCGCCGCCCGCGGTGCTCCACGCCTTCGGCGACAAGATCCTCGCGCGGGATCACGCGCGCGCGGCCGACGTCTTCCCGCCGCCGGGCACGGGCGGTCCGGTCGACCCCGCCGACGTCGAGGCCGCCCAGCGCGCCGCCGAGAGCATCGGCTTCCCGCTGCTCGTCAAGGCCGCGGGCGGCGGCGGCGGCATCGGCATGCAGATCGTCACCGATCCAGGCAAGCTGTCGCGCGCCCTCACCGCGTGCTCCGACCGCGGCCGCGCGGCGTTCGGGGACCCGCGCGTGTACATGGAGCGGTACATCGAGCGCCCGCGCCACATCGAGGTGCAGGTGCTCTGCGACGGGCAGGGCGGCGCCGTCGCGCTCGGCGAGCGCGAGTGCAGCGCGCAGCGCCGGCACCAGAAGATCGTCGAGGAGACCCCGTCGCCGGCCGCGTTCTTCCAGGGAGCGGCGGGCGAGGTCCGCCGGAAGGAGCTCCACGACAGCGCCCTCCGGGTCGTGACGGCCGCCGGCTACGTCGGCGCGGGTACCGTCGAGTTCGTCGCGGCGGAGAGCGGCGAGCTCTTCTTCCTGGAGGTCAACGCGCGGCTCCAGGTCGAGCACTGCGTCACGGAGATGTGCACCGGGCTCGACCTGGTCGAGCACCAGATCCGCATCGCGGCGGGCGAGCCGCTCGCGCCGGAGGTCCGGAGCCACACCTACCGCGGCCACGCCATCGAGGCGCGCCTCTACGCGGAGGATCCGGCGAAGAAGTTCGCCCCCCAGCCCGGCCGCATCACCGCGCTCCGCTGGCCGGCCGCCGGCGACGACCTGCGGATCGAGACCGGCGTCGCCGAGGGGCTCGAGGTGACGCCGTTCTACGACCCGCTGCTCGCCAAGATCGTCGCCCACGGCCCGACGCGCGACGAGGCGATCGCTCGCCTCGACCGGGCGCTCGCCGAGACGACGATCGAGCTCACCGGTCCGGCCGGGCCCGCCGCGACCAACCTCGCGTTCCTCCGCCAGATCCTGCAGGACGGTGATTTCCGCGGCGGGCAGTACGACACGCGCTTCGCCGAGGCGCTCGCCGCCGGCAAGAAGGTGGGCTGACGCTCGGCCGAGCGGGCTGAGCGGTCCGAGCTGGCCGGGAGCCGCCGGCTACGTAGGCGCCGGGCCGGCGGGCCAGCGCGCGGCGGTCGCCGCCCGCGCTGCCGCCGCGCTGAATCGCGCGCTCGTGGTGCAAACCACGGCCGGCATGAACTAAATACCAGGCGTGAGCCACGACTTCGTCCTCGAGCCCGCCGAACGCTGGCTTTCCCACGACCCCGATCCGGAGACCCAGAGCGAGCTGCGCCGGCTCATCGACGCGGCCAGGGCAGGCGAGGACGGCGTCCGCGCCGAGCTCGCCGAGCGCTTCGCCGGCCCGCTGGAGTTCGGCACCGCGGGCATCCGCGGCGTCCTCGGGGCCGGCGAGAGCCGGATGAACCGCGCCGTCATCCTCCGCACGACCGCGGGGCTCGCCCGTCACCTCCTCGAAGCGCTCGGCGACAAGGCGCGGAGCGCCGGCGTCGTCATCGGCTACGACGGCCGCCGGATGAGCCGAGAGTTCGCGGAGGACACCGCCTGCGCCCTCGCCGCCGCGGGCATCCCGAGCCACCTCTCGCCCGTCCCCTGCCCCACGCCCGTCGCGGCGTTCGCGGTCGGCCACCTCGGCGCGGCCGCGGGCGTGATGGTGACGGCGAGCCACAACCCGCCCGAGTACAACGGCTTCAAGGTGTACTGGGACAACGCCGCGCAGATCATCCCACCCCACGACACCGGCATCGCGACGGCGATCGACGCCTCGCCGCCGGCGGATCAGGTCCCCCGCATGCCTCTCGACGAGGCGAGGAGGCTCGGGCTGGTGCGCGACTTCCCCGAGGAGCTGGAGCGGAGCTACCTCGGCGCGATCCGCGGCCTCGCGGTGCGGAGCGACGGGGATCGCGATCTCTGCATCGTGTACACGCCGCTTCACGGCGTCGGCAATCGCCTGGTCCGCCAGGCGCTCGGCGAAGCCGGCTTCACGCGCGTGGCGAGCGTGCCCGAGCAGGCCGAGCCGGATGGCGGGTTCCCCACGGTCGCGTTCCCGAACCCCGAGGAGAAGGGCGCCATGGACCTGGCGTTCGCCCTCGCGAAGCGGGAGGGCGCCGACCTCGTCCTCGCCAACGATCCCGACGTCGACCGGCTCGCCGTGGCGGTGAGGCGCCCTGACGGCGAGTACGTGCAGCTCACGGGCAACCAGGTCGGCGTGCTCCTCGGCAATTACCTGCTCACCGAGGGGCGCGCGCAGGGCGCGGACGAGCGCCGGCTCGTGCTGGCGTCCTGCGTCTCGACTCCGATGCTGGGCGTCATCGCCGCGGCGCTCGGGGTTCACTACGAGGAGACCCTGACCGGGTTCAAGTGGATCGCCAACCGGGCGATGGACATCGAGCGCTCGACCGGGGCCCGCTTCGTGTTCGGCTTCGAGGAGGCGCTCGGCTACACCGTCGGCCCGGTCGTGCGCGACAAGGACGGCATCAGCGCCGCGGCGCTGGTCGCCGAGCTCGCGGCGGTGCGCAAGGCCGAGGGCAGGACCCTGCTGGACGAGCTCCAGGCGATCACCCGCAAGTACGGCCTCTACATGAGCGGGCAGCGCTCGTACACCCTGCGCGGCGTCGACGGCCTCGACAAGATCGCCGCGATCATGGCCGCGCTAAGGAAGAGCCCGCCGGCCGCGATCGGGGGCGTCCCCGTGGTGGCGTGGCGCGATTTCGAGGCGCGCACGCGCACCACGAGCGACGGCCTGGTCGAGCCGCTCGTGCTGCCTCCGAGCAACGTGCTCGTGTACGAGCTCGACGACGGGAGCCGGCTCATCGCCCGCCCGAGCGGGACGGAGCCGAAGATCAAGTTCTACTTCGACGTGCGCGAGGAGGTCGCCGCGGACGAGCCGCTGGCCGACGCCGAGGCCCGCGCGGCGGCGCGGCTCGACGCCCTGGCCCTGGCGTTCTCGGGCCTCGCCGGCATCGGCTGAGAGGGAGCGGCCCCGTCAGCCGCCCGGGCTGCGGAAGGCGGCGCGGCCGACGAAGAACGGGCCCATCTGGCTGATGAACTCCGAGGTCTGGCGGGTCTTCCGCATCGTCTGCACGATGTGGGAGAGCGGGTGGAGCTCCTTGCCGACGAGCCCGATCACGAACTCGTTGTCGCGGGCGTCGAGGCCGTGGCACGCGAGGCGGATGTCGTGGGCGAGGTCCTGGGCGCCATAGGCCCTGCCGATGGTGCCGTGCTCGCGCAGGATGCTCCCTTGCTCGCGCCCCTCGAGCTTCGAGAACGCGCCGCTGCGGCGGAGCGGATACCACACCGCCCACGGCCAGGCGGGGTTCAAGACGGTCTCCGCCGGGCGCCGGAGCAGCCAGAAGTCGAGATCCTGCTCGTAGCCGGTCGAGTACGTGCGCCCCAGCATCGTGAAATCGGGGCGAAGCTCCAGGGCTCGGAGCTCGCTGCGGTTGAGCGCCGGGCGGACGGTCTGGACGAAGACGGCGGGGTCCTCCGCCCATGTGAGCACGGCGATCCCGCGCGGATCGTTGATGTCCTCGTAGACGACCGCGCCGACGCGCTGCGACGCGAGCGCCTGGCCGGCTGCGCGGGTCAGCTCCGCCGGATCGGCGTCGCCGGGGCAACGGAACACGAGCAGCTGCATGAACAGCCGGCCGTCGATGACCTGCGGCCGGCCGTCGCGCGGCGCCCCCCGCTCGGCGACGTCGATGTGCGGCAGCTCGGGCTCCGCGTGGCCGGCGGCGGGCCGGCCCGTGGTGGGTTCGCTCATGGGCGTAGGGGTACCGAGGTTCGGGGAGGACGGCAACTGCCAGGCGCAGCACCTCCGCACCTGCCGCGAGCGCCCGTCGCCGCTGCGAGCCCCCGTCGCCGCGACGAGCGCCCGTCGACGGCCACGACGACCGACGAGCGCGGCGCGAAATCACGTAATGCGCATCACACCATTGCGCGCGCAGACGTCTGCGGCGGTCGCGGGGGGTCTGGCGTCTCGGGTCGAAAGGAGAGCTGGACAACCGGCGTGATCTTGCGCAGGGCCACGTCGGCTCGTGTCGCACGGCTGCTCCCACGTAATCATCTCTTGCCATCGAGCCCGACTCACGCTCCCCTGCAAGGTACAACCACGACTCCTGGAGTTGCCCCGACGATGTGCTCCCGGGCAGGGTTTCCCGTCCGAGGGTACGTGCGCCGCGCCCTCGATCGGGCTCAGCTTCGCCGGGGCCTTCCCGCCGTAGGTTCGCCGCGATGAAGACGCACGAGACGAAGACCAAGACCTCGATCCCCGCCGGTAGATGCAAAGGAACGTTGCTGGTCAACCTCCGGTCGTTCGTCACGACGACCCGCGACGCCGGTGCATGGGAGCGCCTGGTGACGTCGCTGCCCAAGTCAGACCGGGACGTACTCTCTCAGCCGCTGCTCGCGAGCAGCTGGTATCCGATCGGCGTCTGGAACCGCGCCTTGCGAACGCACGCGCGGACTGCGAGCGACCAAACCGCTGAGCTCAAGCGGTTTGCCCGCTACGTCGCGGATCGCGACCTCAATACGGTGTTGAAGTTCGCGCTCTCGATCGCCATGCCCGACACGATCGTCGCCCGGACTGGAATGTTCTGGTCGCGCTACTTCGACTCCGGGAAGGTCTTCCCGCGCATGGTGAAGCCGCGGGAGTGGGTGCTGACCATCACAGGCCCGACCGGGGACGACGAGGGGCCTTCCGCGATGAACTGCGGAGAAGGCGTCTGCGGCTGGGTCGAGCAGGCGCTCCTCCTGTGCGGTGCATCCACCCCCAAGGTAACCCACCAGCGGTGCCGGTTCCGCGGCGCGACGGAGTGCCTCTCCGAGGTCGTATGGTGAGCGACCTGAGCGAGATCGGCCCTCTTGTCGTTGCGGCGGCGCCCTCGTTTGCCTATTGACTTGCTCCTTCACCTTGATCCAGACTGGATGCAGGCAGGACACATGTACACGAAGCCTCCCATGGTGAGGTCCTCGCGCTGCCCCTCTCGTCCTTCGTGCTCGGGATCAGCATCGTGCCTGCTTTGCGGATTGTCTCCTGACGGCCGCTGACCGGTCGGCCTGCGGAGATTCGGTGGGGTAGAGACCGGCGGGCAGCCACGAGGCAGATTGACCCAGCAACCCTACAGGTAATTTCATGCTGTCACCTCGCTCGCAGCGGCATAAGGAAGTCAAGGACAGCCTTCAGGCGACGCCGCACCCGGTCTGGGTCGAGGACATGCTCGAATCTCTGGCCGACCAGTGGAAGGCCGCGGTCTACACGCCGCCGATCGCGCAGACGATGACGGAGCCGGTCGATCAGGAGATGTGGAAGGGGCTCCTCCGGGAGTTCTTCTGCGTGGTCGAGGCGTTCCCGAAGTACATGGGGCTCAGCCTCGCCAAGACGACCTATGGCCAGTCGCCGCGCGACTCCCTCGTGCGAGACTGGCTCATCGGCAACATCCGGGTCGAGGCGCTGCACGTGCGCTGGTACCTCGACTGGGCGGCGTGGCACGGGCACAGCACCTCGGACATCACGAGCCACCGCCCGAGCCCGGAGATCGCGTCGCTCTTCGAGTGGCTCTGGTCGGTGTCCTACCGCGGCTCCCTCGCGGAGGCGGTCGGCGCGGTGAACTATGCGATCGAGGGGGTCATCGGCGAGTGTTCTCGCGTGGTGCTGCCGAGCTTTACGAAGCTCTATGGCGAGGGGAGCAAGTCGCTGACGTGGCTCGCCGCGCATGCGAACTACGATGATGCCCACCCGCGCGAGGCGCTCGAGATCGTGAAGCTCGCGACCACCTCCGCCGAGGAGATCCGCCGGGTGCATTCGAGCATCTCCCGCTCGCTCGAGCTGTTCGAGAAAGCGTTCAGGGCCTGCAGCGTCCCGCACCGCGGCGGCAGCTGACGCGGGCACCTCCTGGCAGCGCCGCGCACGACCGGCGCCGAGCCCCAGCGGAGATACGAGATCTCCGAAGAAGCCTCATAGAACACAAGGCGAGCGCCCCGCGGTGCCGGCGCGTGACGGCGGTAGAAATCGCCGGGATTCCTGCCCTGCGGCACCACGCAGCACGCGAGAAACGGACCGGCTCGAGGCGAGAACCCTCGGAGATGCCAAGATCGCCAGTCGGCCTTCTCCCCTTCTCTTAGCCTCTTCGCCGTTCGACTCATTGACCAGCGCCGCCCCCGCGAAGCGCCGGCCAGGCCCGCCCCCTGCTGCGGTTTCCCCCCACCGCCCCGCTGTCCGCCGGGGCAGAGCGGCGGTCTCTCGCACAGGAGACGGGCCCAGATCGGCGTTTTCGGCGCGCAAGCGCACTCCTGTGCGCTGAGCACCGAAAACGTCGAGGTGGGCCCGTATCCGAAGCGAGTGACCGCCGCTCTAGCGGCCGTAGACGGCTTTGCGGACCTTCTTCTTGAGATCGTCGAGCACGAAGGGCTTCGTGATGTAATGGCGTGCGCCCGCCTGGATGCCGGCGATGACGTCCATCGGATCCGACTTGGCGGTCAGGAAGATGATCGGCACCCGGCGCGTCGGCTCGTGCTCGCGGAGCCGCTTCGTCATGCTCACCCCGTCGAGCTTCGGCATCATGATGTCCACGATCACCAGATCGGGCCGCGGCTCCTGCTGGGCCAGCGCGAGCCCATCGACCCCGTTCGTCGCGACCACGGTGTCGAACTCGTCGCCGAGGAACCGGGCGATCATCGCCGCCGTGTCCTGCTCGTCCTCCACCACCAGGATTCTCTTCTTCGTCACGGTCACCATCGGCGCCGAGAAAGATAGCGCGGAGCGGACGATGCGGGCGGTGTGCCGGGATTTTTTCCGAAGAACGTTGGAGACACATCGATTTTATTCACCGACAGCGCAAGCGCCGTCTGCGCCGGAGGCGTTCAGCGAGGAGGGCGTGCGGCGCCGACGCACGGATTTCGCCCGGAGCAGGGCTGTCTCAGGCACACCGCTCGGCGTCCGAGGGTCAGGTCGCGCGGGCGGCCGCGCGCTCGAGGAGGGAGGCGAGGCGATCGAGCGGAATCGGCTCCACGAACGTGCTGCCGATGTCCCGCATCAGCACCGTCCGGACCGACGAGCCCCGGCGCTTCTTGTCGAGCGACAGGAAGCGCAGCGCGGCGGAGACCGGCTCGTCCTCGATCCGGGTGGGCAGACCGAGCCGCGCGAGCAAGCGGGTCGCCCGGTCGGCCGCCGCGCGATCGGTCACGCCCAGCGCGCAGCCGACGCGGAACATGGCGACCATGCCGAGCGCCACCGCCTCGCCGTGCGCCAGCCGGACGAACCCCCCCTCGGCCTCGAGGGCGTGCCCCAGCGTGTGGCCGAGGTTCAGGAGGGCGCGGTCGCCCGACTCGCGCTCGTCGCGGGCGACGATGGCCGCCTTCACGGCGATCGAGCGGCGGATGATCTCGGCGAGCAGGCCGGGGTCGCGCGCGAGGACGCGGTCGGCCTCGCGCTCGAGCAGCATGAGCAGCTCCGGATCGCCGATGCAGGCCGACTTCACCACCTCCGCGAGCCCGCTCCGGTAGGCGCGGTCGGTCTCGGTGGCGAGCGCCGCCGGGCTCGCGACGACCGCGGACGGCTGGTGGAACGTTCCGACGGCGTTCTTCGCGGGGCCGAGGTCGACCCCTGTCTTGCCGCCTACCGAGGCGTCGACCATCGCGAGGAGCGTGGTCGGCGCCGCGACCCAGCGGACGCCCCGCAGCAGCGTGGACGCAGCGAACCCGCCGATGTCGGTCACCACACCCCCGCCCTGCGCGAGTACCACCGCCCCGCGATCGGCGCCCGCGTCGATCATCGCCGTCAGCGCCGCCTCGACGGCCGCGAGCCGCTTGTGCTCCTCGCCGGGCTTGAGCACCGTGACGGCCGCGGCCGGCGTCCCCTGCGCCGCGAGCGCGGCGAGCAGCGGCGCGCCCCAGAGGCGGCTCACGTTCTCGTCCGTGACGACGAAGACGGACGTCGGCGCCAGCGCAGCGATGGCGTCCGCCGTGGACGCCGCCCCGTCGGAGGCGATGCGCACCGCGTAGCTCTTGTCGCCGAGCGGCACGAAGAGCGGGCGATCCGCGTAGGCGCGGAGGACCCGCGCCGCGACGTCCGCGGGGGAGACGCCGTCGGTCACGACGCACGCGTGGGCCTCGGCATAGACGGGGGCGCGCGCGGCCAGGAGCTCTCGGATGCGCGCCTCGCGATCCGGCGCGCCGTCGAGGAGCGGGCGGTTGCCGTTCGGCGTGCGCGCGGCGATCGTGCGCGGGGTGGCGGTGAGCGCGACGACGCAGCCGCGCTCGATCGCCTCGGCGCGGAGCGCGGGATCGACCAGGGCGCCGCCGCCGAGGGCGATGATGCGCGGGCCGCGCGCCGCGAGGAGCCGGCGCAGGGTCGCCGCCTCCAGCGCGCGGAAGCCAGCCTCGCCGCGCTTGGCGAAGAGCGACGGGACGCTCTCGCCGGCCTCCTGCACGATGGCGTCGTCGAGATCGAGGAACGGGAGCCCCGTGCGCGCGGCGGCGATGCGGCCCACGGTGGACTTGCCTGCCCCCATGAAGCCGGTGAGCAGGAGCGGAGGTGCGTCGGGAAGGAATTCCATGGCCTTCAGTAAGAGCGGACCTGCTGGAGGTAGCTGTCGACGTTGCGCGAGAGCTCCGTGAGGCTGTCGCCGCCGAATTTCTCGAGCAGGGCGGCGGCGAGCGTGATCGCCACCATCGCCTCGCCGACGACCGAGGCGGCCGCGACGGCGCAGACGTCGCTGCGCTCGAAGGCGGCGTCGAACTGCTCCTTGGTGCGCACGTCGACCGACGGGAGCGCGCGCTTGAGCGTCGCGATCGGCTTCATGGCGGCGCGGCAGATGAGCGGCATGCCGTTCGTGATGCCGCCCTCGAGGCCGCCGGCGCGGTTCGACGGGCGGGTGAACGCGTGCGCCCCCTGATCGTAGGCGATGGGGTCGTGCACCTCGGAGCCCGAGATGCGCGCGGCCTCGAAGCCGATGCCGATCTCGACGCCCTTGATCGCCTGGACGCTCATCAGCGCCTGCGCGAGCCGTCCGTCGAGCTTGCGGTCCCACTGCACGTGGCTTCCGAGCCCGGGCGGCAGGCCCGTGGCGATCACCTCGAAGACGCCGCCGAGCGTGTCGCCCCGGTGCGCGGCCTCGCGGATGGCGTCGCGCATCGCCTGCGCGGCAGCGGCGTCGACGCACGCGAGATCCGAGGCGCGGGCGCGCTCCCGGAGCTCGGCGAGCGGGAGCTCACCCCCGCCCGAGGCGGCGGAGGTCGGCGACGCCACCGGGCCGATCGACAGGACGTGGGCGAAGACCTCGACGCCGACGGACCGGAGGAGCTTGCGGCAAACGCCGCCCACCGCGACCCGCGCCGCGGTCTCGCGCGCGCTCGCCCGCTCGAGCACGTCGCGCAGGTCCCGCCGGGCGTACTTCAGGCCGCCGGCCAGATCCGCGTGGCCAGGGCGCGGGCGGGTCAGCGCCTCGGGCGGCTCGGGGAACGGCTCGGGGCCCATCCGCCCGGCCCAGCTCGCGTGATCGCGGTTCTCGATCACCATGGCGATGGGGCCGCCGAGCGTCTCGCCGCCGCGCACGCCGGCGACGAGGCGGACGCGATCGGTCTCGATCTTCATCCGCCCGCCGCGCCCGTAGCCGCGCTGGCGACGCGCCAGATCCTCGTCGATGTCCTCCGCGAGGAGCGGCATGCCCGCCGGAATACCCTCGACGGTCGCCACGAGCTCCGGCCCGTGCGACTCGCCGGCCGAAAGCCACCTGAGCTGCGTCATCGTGTGGAAAACCTCCTCCGCGCCCGGAGCCCCGGGCGAAGCTTGCTGCGTATTACAGGTCGATCTGCTCCACGTCGACGCCTTGGGCGGAAAATGGGGAAGAATGGCCAGCGGCGTCTCCGCCAACCTGGGTCGGAGAGCGGACAGCGGAGCCAGCCTGGGTCGGGGAGCGCACGGCGCCGTCCGCGACGACCGGCTCCCCGAGGAACCTGGCCGCCACGGTGGCGAAGCTCTTCGGTAGATCCGTGACGAGGAGCGAGAGGCCGCCCGGCGTGCTCCGGGAGGTCGCGAGCCCCCGCTCGGCGAGGAACGAGGCCACCTCCTCCGCGGTCGCCGACGCGCTGTCCACGATCGGGAGGGGGCCGCCGGCGAGCGACGCCGTCTCGGCCTCGATCGCGGCGCGGAGGAGCGGGAAGTGCGTGCACCCGAGCACGATCGAGCGGGCGCCCGCGCCGATGAGCGGCTCCAGGTACCGCCGCGCGACGAGCCGCGGGACCTCGCCCTCGATCCATCCCTCCTCCGCCAGCGAGACGAGCAGCGGAGCTGCCTGGCCGGCGACCTCGGTGCGGGTGCTGAGCGACGCCACGGCGCGGGGATAGGCGCCGGACGCGATGGTCCCGGCCGTCCCGAGCACGCCGATCGTCGCGCCGCGCGACGCCGCGACGGCAGCGCGGGCGCCGGGCAGGATGACCCCGAGGACGGGCAGGTCGAGTTCGACCCGGAGCATGTCGATCGCGACGGCGCTCACCGTGTTGCACGCGACCACGATCGCCTTGACGCCGCGGCCGATGAGCACGCGCGCGCAGCCGAGCGCGTAGCGGACCACCGTCTCCGGCGACCGCGTGCCGTACGGGACCCGCGCCGTGTCGCCCAGGTAGACGATGTCCTCCGCAGGGCAGCGCCTGCGCAGCGCGCGCACGACCGTGAGGCCGCCGAGGCCCGAGTCGAACACGCCGAGCGGCGCGTCGCTGTGGGAGGTCACGGCTCCTCGATGCGGAACAGGTGCACCGGCTCGCGGAGGAACTGCTCGCGCGCGATCGCGTCGAGCGCGCTCCGCACGAGCCCCTCCCGCGCGTCATGCGTGATGAGCACGACGTCCACCGCGGGCTGACGAGCGGCCGCCCCGCCCGCGGGCGCCGCGCCCGAGCCCGAGTTCGTCGGCCCCTGCTGCACGATCTGCTCGATGCTGACGCCCGCGTCGCCGAGCGCGCCGGCGAGGCGCCCCATGACGCCGGGCCGGTCCTCGACCGCGAAGCGCAGGTAGTACCGGGAGACGATCTCGCCGAGCGGGCGGACCGCGCGGGGCTTGATCGACATGCCGCGGCCCTGCATGCCCGCGACGCCCGACGCGATCGAGCGCGCGACGTCGAGGATGTCGGAGACGACGCTGACCGCGGTCGGCAGGTCGCCGGCGCCGCGGCCGTAGACGAGCGACGGGCCGACGGCGCGCCCCTCGAGCAGCACGGCGTTGAGCACGCCGGAGACGTTGGCGAGCACGCTCTGCTTCGGGATCAGCGTGGGGTGCACGCGCAGCTCGATGGAATCGCCGAGGTCGCGGCCGATCGCCAGGTGCTTGATGGTGTAGCCGAACCGATCGGCGTAGCGGTGATCGGCCTCCTCGATGCTCCGGATCCCGGAGGTGTGCACGTCGGCGCTGTCGACCTGCGCCCCGAAGGCGAGCATCGCCAGGACGATCAGCTTGTGCGCGGCGTCGTGGCCGTCGACGTCGAGCGACGGGTCGGCCTCGGCGTAGCCGAGCGCCTGCGCCTCGCGCAGCGCGGCGTCGAACGACGCGCCCGTGTCGCGCATGCGCGTGAGGATGTAGTTGCAGGTGCCGTTCAGGATCGCGGTGACGCGCTCGACCCAGTCGCTCGCGAACGCGTCCCGGAGCGTCCGGATGATCGGGATGCCGCCGCCGACCGCCCCCTCGAACGCGAGGTCGACCTGGCGCGCCGAGGCCCGCGCGAGGAGCGCGGGGCCGTGGGCGGCGAGCAGCAGCTTGTTCGCGGTGACCACGCCCTTGCCGCGGTCGATGGCGCGCTCGATCAGCGCGCGCGCGGGCGTCTCACCGCCCATCACCTCGACGACGACGTCGATCGAGGGGTCGTCGACGACCTCCTCGGGGTTCGTGGTGAGCACGCCGCGATCCAGGGCGGCGACGCGCTCCTTCTCGAGGTCGCGCACGACCACGCGCTTCACGACGAGGGGGACGCCCGCGCGCTCCGCCAGGTAACCGGAGTTCTCGGCCAGGAGGCGCAGGACGCCGCCGCCGACCGTCCCGCAGCCGAGGAGCCCGATCTGGATCGGGGCGCCCCCGCGGAGGCGCCTGCGATCGCTGGCGGCGTGAGGTTCAGGGTTCAAGTTCAAGGGCGGACCGCCTTCCGTCTTCATGCGCGCGGAGCTTAGCGCTTCTCGCGCCGATAGGTGACGCCTATGCTGCGCTGGCCATGACGGAAAAGGGCGTTCTGGGCGACGAGTTCAGGTTCCACGTGGGCGAGGACGGGGGCGCCGTGGAGCGGGGGCCGCTGCTCCCGCTGCGCGTGCTCGTCGTCGCCGATCTCACCCCGCGCGATCCGCACAACGCCGGCGCGAGCCCGCCCGCGGGCGGGCTCCGCGTCGACGCGAGCCGCTTCGATAACCTCTTCACGATGCTCCGGCCACGGCTCGCGATCGAGGTGCCGAGCGTGCTCGCGGCGGGCCGGGCGGTGCGCGTCGACCTCGCGCCCGCCGGGCTGAAGAGCTTCCGGCCCGACGCGCTGTGCGCCGAGGTGCCGCTGCTGCGCTCGCTGCTCGACGGCCGCCGGGTCCTGGATCGGCTGCGCGACGGCTCGGCCACGCTCGACCAGGCGCGCGCCGAGCTCGATCGGCTCTGGGGCGGCTCCCCGCTGGTGCGCGACATCCTGGGCCTCCTCCCGGAGCGCCGGGACGCCTCGCCCGACCGCTCCGCGCCCGCCGCGGAGCGGCCCGCGGCGCCGGCGCCCGCGCCCGGCTCGGACGTGGACGCGCTGCTCTCGATGGTCGACCTCGGCGGGGGCGAGGGCGCCGAGGCGGCGCCCCCACCCGCGACGCCGGGCAGCCTCGATCAGAAGCCGGCGGAGGCAGGGCGGTTCTCGGAGCTCATCGCGACCGTGGCGGCGAGCGCCCGCCCGCGCGCGGGCCAGCCCGCTCGGCCAGCGGAGGCGATCGCGCAGATCGAGCGCGCGATCGGCGCGCAGCTCGGCGCGATCCTGCAGCACCCCGAGGTGCGGCGCCTCGAGGAGGCGTGGCGCGGGCTGAGCCTGCTCGTGGAGCGCGCGAAGGCGGCGGAGGGCGTCCGGTTCGACGTCGTCAGCGCGCGCCCGGACGAGGCGGCCGGGGCGCTCGCGCGGGTGCTCGCGCAGACGGCGAGCTCCGAGCCGCCGGCGTCGGTCGCCATCGTGGACGTCGCGATCGACGGCAGCGCCGCGTCGCTCGCGCGGCTCGAGGAGATCGCGCGCGTCGCCGAGGCGCACGCGCTCCCCGCCGTCGTGAACGGCGACGCGCGCCTGCTCGGGGTCGACGATCTCGGCGGCGTCGAGCGGCTCGACAACAAGGCCGCGCTGTTCCGGGCGCCGCACCGAGCGCCGTGGCGCTCCGCTGCAGCGCGGCATGGCGCGCGGTGGGTCGCGATCGCGATGAACCGCGTGCTCGGCCGGATGCCGTACGACCGGACGACCTCCCGGATCCGGGAAGCGGCGATCGCCGAGCAGCCCGGCGATGAGGGCGGCCGCGTCTGGATCTCGCCGGCGTACGTCGTCGGCGCGCTGATCGCGGGGAGCTTCCTCGATACGGCGTGGCCCTGCCGCGTCACGGGCGCGAAGGGCGGCGGCACGCTCGGGGACCTTCCGGTGCACGAGGTCAAGGGCGCGTACGAGGGCGACGAGGGCGTCGCGATCCCGACCGAGGCGTTCGTGTCCACGGACACCCAGCGCGAGCTCTCGAAGAGCGGCGTGCTCCTGCTCGCGTCGGCCCCGAACAGCGACGCGGTGTACGTCCTCGCCGCGCCGACGGCCTACGTCCCGCCGGAGAAGCTCACGTACGACAGCCCGACGGCCGAGCCGGACGAGCGCCTCGAGCGCGTCTCGCTCGTCGATCAGCTCTTCGTCGCGCGCGTCGTCCAGTTCCTGCGCGCGCTCTGCTCGAAGCTGCCCCCGGACAGCGATCCGGCGGAGGTCCAGCCGGTCGTCGAGGGTGCCCTCTGGGCGCTGTTCGAGAGCGCGCCGCCCGCCAGCATCGAGCTCACCGTCAAGGCGGGCCGCGGCGAGGGTGGCGCGCAGATCGCGGTCACGGTGCGCCCGCGCCGCTTCCTGGGCGTCGGGCTCGACGAGGTGTCGCTGGAGATGCCGCTCGGCTGAGCCCACGGCCCCGGATTGACGCCGCCCGGCGCGCGGGGGAGGATCACCGGCATGCGGCTCCGCGTCGCGATCCTCCTCGCTGTCCTGAGCACCCTCGTGACCACGTGCCAGCGGCCTGCGGCGCCGCAAGCGCCGACGTCCGACTGCGGCTGCCGCAAGAAGTAGCCCGGCGCCCATCGCGGGACGACGGGTCACGTCGCGCGGTTCCGGGCGCGCGGCATTGCAATGCACGTCGAGCGTCTCTCACGAAGACGCGAGGACCGGATCGTGAGCGGTGCTCTTTCTCACACCCGCCGCGGAGCGGCCACCCGCCAGCGGGCGGCGGCGCCTCGATACGGCCTCTCCGCGCCTGTCGCGCCGGAGGTCCATCTTTGATGGCGACGAAGAGCGCAGGAGTGATGGTCGCTTTCATCTCGACGGAGCGCGTGGAGTTGCGTAGTTGCGCAGCTGCTCAGTCGGGCCTCGGCGGGTCGCGCGCGATGTGCGCAGCGCGCGCAACGCGGGTTGAGCGCCTCATCACGAAGCGAGCATTGCGCCGGCCTTGCAGTCCTCAGGGGCGGCCCGAGGATTGCAATCCAGGCGGCTCCATGAAGCCTTGCACCCAGGAGGACATCCGCTCCAATCGCCCGTTCGCCGGCCGCAGGGCGGTGGTGATCGGTGGGAGCATCGCGGGCCTGGTCGCAGCCCGCGTGCTCGCCGACCATTTCGGCGAGGTGGCCGTCATCGAGCGTGACGCCATCCCGGATGACCTCCGCGAGGCCCGCAAGGGGGTGCCCCAGGCTCGCCAGCTCCACGGGCTGCTCGCCCAGGGAGAGCGGATCCTGAACGACCTGTTCCCCGGCTTCACCGGGGATTTGCTCCAGGACGGAGCCATCGCGTACGACTTCGGGCTCGGCCTGGCGTGGCACCACCACGGCGCCTGGAAGCCGCGCTTCGAGACGGGGGTGCGGACCGTGTGCATGACCCGTCCGCTGCTCGAGGCGCACGTGCGCCGCCGCGCGTTCGCGCTGCCCAGGGTGCGGCGTCTGGACCAGCGCGAGGTGGTGGAGCTCTCGGCGTCTCGCGATCGCTCCCGGATCACGGGCGTCGTGCTCCGGCAACGCGACGAAGGCGGCCGGATCGAGCGGCTGCCGGCGGAGCTCGTGGTGGACGCCAGCGGGCGCGGCTCGCGCGCGCCGGCCTGGCTCGAGGCGCTCGGCTACCGGCGGCCCGACGAGTCGACCATCCAGGTCCGGGTGGGGTACGCCAGCCGGCAGTACCGGCCGCGGGATCCTGCGCAGCTCCCGTGGAAGTCGCTGTACGTCCTCGGCTCGCCGTCCGACAGCCGGCGGTTCGGCTGCATCGCGCCGATCGAGGGCGGGCGCTGGATCGTGGTGCTGGCGGGCCTGTTCGGCGATCACCCGCCCGCCGATCCCGAGGGCTTCCTGGAGTTCGCCCGGGGCCTGCCCAACGACGCGCTCTACCGGGCGCTGCTCGGGGCCGAGCCGGTGACGGACGTCGCCGTCTCCAAGTTCCCGGCGCACCTCCGGCGGCACTACGAGCGGATGGCGCGGATGCCCGAGGGGCTCGCCGTGCTGGGCGACGCGCTCGCCAGCTTCAACCCCGTTTACGGCCAGGGGATGACGTCGGCCTGCCTCCAGGCGCTGGCGCTCGACGCCGCGCTCAAGGAGCACCGCCGCCGCGCGGGGCGCGGCGCGATCGCGGGCCTCACCCGCCGCTACCACGCGGCCGCGGCGAGGGCGGTCGACCTTCCGTGGCGGATGTCCACGGGGGAAGACCTCGCCTACCCCGAGACCAGGGGCCGGCGGCCGTTCCTCCAGCCGATCATGCGCTGGTACACCGGGATGCTGCACCGGGCCGCGCAGGTCGATCGCGAGGTCTACGTGCGCTTCGTGCGCGCGTTGCACATGCTCGACGGGCCGGAGGCGCTCCTGGATCCTCGCTTGATCCTGCGCGTGCTTCGCGCGGGGCGGTCAGGGTCGCTGCCGGAGGTGGCCGCGGCCGGCGCGGCCCACCGAGGGCAGCCCGAATGACGCATGAATAGCTGAGCCCGCCGCCTCGCTCCGGTCGCGTGATGACGGCGACGGCTCCGCGCCGCGCGAGGCCCGTGTCGGCGGGACGAACGCGCCGTGGTGCCGTGTCGACAGGCATCCTCCGGCGGGGGGCCGCCCCGCGCGGCTGCAGAGCGTTGCCTGGCCGTCGTGTTCTGGTAAGACGTGCGCGCCTTTACCCACGACGGATCGGCTCGCGAGGCGGCTCCTCGCGGAGGCAGGACAATGACCGACTCGATGAATGCGCTCCTGGAGCTCGTCGCCCGCGATCGAGAGCACGACTGCGATGGGGTTGGCCACGTGAACGTCTGCGTGCGGGTGGTCGGCGTCGCCGAGCTGCCGACGCGCGCCGGCCACTTCCGCATCGTGGCGTTCTGGAACAACCGAGACGCCAAGGAGCACATCGCGATGGTGCACGGCGACGTCATCGGCGCCTCGAACGTACCGACGCGGCTGCACTCCGAGTGCGTGACAGGCGACGTCATGGGCTCGCTGCGCTGCGACTGCCGCGATCAGCTCCTCGAAGGGTTGAAGAAGATCCAGAGCATGGATCGGGGCATCCTGCTCTATCTGCGCCAGGAGGGCCGAGGGATCGGGCTCATCAACAAGATCCGGGCCTACGCGCTGCAGGACCAGGGGCTCGACACGGTCGAGGCCAACCTGGCGCTCGGTTTCAGGGACGATGAGCGCGACTATGCCGTCGCGGCGCACATGCTGCGCAGCCTGAACGTGAGATCGATCGAGCTCATCACGAACAACCCCAACAAGGTCCAGCAGCTGACGCAATACGGAGTCTCCGTGGCGGGGCGCATCCCGCACGTGATACCGCCGAACGATCACAACCGCTTCTACCTGGAGACCAAGGCGAAGCGGTCGGGGCATTTCATCGACACGTGGGGCAAGCCGCACCTGGTCGAGCAGAGCGATCCGGTCGTGGTCGACGGGATGGCCCCCCCGGAATCCGAGCCGGCGCCCGCGGGCTGAGGTCCCGCGGGCGCGGGGGCCCAGGCTCAGCCGCCGTTGCGGCCGCGAGCCTCCATTGATGCCCGTCCGGCGCTACGGCGGCGCCGCGCGGCGGTGTCGAGATCGTCTCATGGCGCGGCGCCGGTCAGGCGGCGAACCCGGTCCGCGTGGGGGCTCGCCGGGAAATGCGAGAGGAAATCCCCGGCGCGGGCGCGCGCCTGGTCGGCGCGCCCGCTGCGCAGCAGCGCGTCGATCGCGACGATCTCCCGGTCGGCCGCGAGGCGCCCCTCCGGGAACTCGGCCCGGTGCTCGTCGAGCAGGGCGAGCGGCGCCTCTGGCGATCGCGCGAGCACCGCCCTGATCTCCGCGAGCCGCCCGGCCTCCCGGAGCAGCTCGTCGCGCTCCAGCAGCGCGGCCGCCGTCGCGGCGGGCCGAAGCGTGGGCTCGCCCTGAACGGCGTTCCCCTGGGGCAGCTCCCGGCCCACGCCGGGCGCGGACCGAGGCGGCAGCTCGGCGCCGAGCGCCGGCACGGGCGCCCCGAGCGCTTGATCGCTGCAACCTGCGAGGAGGGCGAGGAGCGGGGCGGCGAGGCCTCCCGCGATCCACCGGGTGTGTGACGAATGGTGAACGACATGCATGTCGTCGACTCCTTCATGGGGCCGAGCTGGCGGAACCCCGCCGAGACGGGCCCGCGAAAACGCGCGTGCCCATTGCGGGACCGCAGCTCGCCGTCGCCATGGCCGCCAGCGCGGCACGGCGTATTCGACGTAATGAGCTAGCGCTCCAGCAACGACGGCCCGAGCACCAGCATTCCTAGCTGACAGGCGTATTGTAAAAATGAACTATCGGTTTGTCAACACTGCTTACTTACGCCGTCCGAAAGCAGCGCTGCCGCTTGCCGATGGCCGAAATCGCCCTACTCGGCTCAGAAGGCGCCGGCGACGCCCACGCCCGCGCCGCCGCCCGCCGGCGCGAGCGAGAGGCGAAAACGCCGGGGGCCAGAGCTGGCAACGCCCGGGCGCGGGGCATGAAACAGAGCCGGGATCAGCACGCCGGAGGCGGCGCCGAATACGGCGCCCGTGAGCACATCGGTGAAATAATGGCGATCGCCGGCGATGCGCAGGTAGCCGGAGAGCGCGGCGATCGCCATTCCGTTCGCCCATACCCACGGCGCCGCGCGATAGCCGCGCATCGACGCCACGGTGCCGCTCGCGGCGGCGAGCGAGAAGACGGCCGTGGAATGACCTGAGAAGAACGAGAGTTCGTCGTCGTGCGGGAGCGGACCCGATGTGCCCTCGCCCGCGCGGAGCACGTCCGGGTTGTCATGATGGGCATAGGGCCGCTGGCGGCCGACGATGTACTTGGTGATCTGGTTCATGTTCATCGCCACCACCATCGCTTCGGTGACGATCACGAGATCGGCGGCGATGTTGTCGGAGCGGCCGTCGTACCACGCGGCGAGCGCCGTGAGGCCCAGCGCCGCGGCGGGCGCGACGCCGAGGACCGTCACGTTGCTGACGTCATGAGCGGTGTTCGGGTTGCCTCTCCAGACCAGCGCGTCGCGGATCGACGTGTCGAGGGCGTTGGCCGTGCACCAGCGGCACGATTCGGGGGCGAGGCCCTTCTTCGCGAGCTCGGACGCGATCCATGCGGCGCCGCCGACGACGGTGATGGGCAGATCGATCTCGGGCCGGTACGTGAGCTCGGGGGACGGGTCGGCGGCAGCGGCCGGCGAGGACGAGACGGCGACGAGGAAGGCGGACAGCGCGAGCGCGGCGGTAGCACGCATGAGGGGCGCAAGCGTAGCCGGGGCGGAGGGGCACGGGAATCCGTCGCGGGCGTCAGGCGCGCGACGGCCCCGGCGTGGCGAGGAGCAGCCCGTCGAGCAGGCGCGCGTGGGCGTCGTCGACCAGGTTCCGGAGCGCCGTCGGCCCGGCCTTGGAAAGGGCTCCCGACGCAGCGAGGGTCGCGAGGCCGTGGTGCATCGCCCAGATCGGGACCGCGAGCGCCCACGGATCGCCGGGCGGGAACGCGCCGGCGCGCTGCGCCTCCTCGATGAACCCGAGGAGCACCCCCAGGTTCTGCGAGGTGGCCACCGCGACCCGCGGGTCGTCCACGTCCACCTCGCCGGAGTACATCACGTGGAAGGGCGCGGGGTGCTCCAGCGCGAAGGCGACGTAGGCGAAGCCGGCGGCCAGGAACCGCGCCCGAAGGTCGCCCCCGGCGCCCTCGAGGGCGGCCGAGATCCGCGCGCCGAGCGCCGCGCTCGCCTGGACCGAGAGCTCGGTCATCAAGGCGCGCTTGTCCGCGAAGTGGCGGTAAGGCGCGGCGTGCGAGACGCCGATGCGCCGCGCGACCTCGCGCAGCGTGAAGCTCGCGTTCCCTTGCTCCTCGATCAGCGAGAGCGCCTCCTCCAGCACGGCGCGCCGGAGGTCGCCGTGGTGGTAGGGCCGGTCGACGGGGCGCGGCGCAGGCGCGGGTGAAGGGCGCGGCGCGGGCGCGGGTGAAGGGCGCGACGCGGTTGCGGGTGAGGTGCGCGCGCTCGGACGGCGGCGCCTTGCGGGGGAAGCCACAGCGCAGGCGCACGATACCACGAAGGCCGCGGTCCCACCGAGCCGCGGGGCCCGGGATCGCGGATGCAGGGCCGCGAGCTCAGGAGCTGCAGGCAGCCGCAAAGAAAATGTAGGCAGTGGAAACTTTCTCCATGTTGTCAGTGTCATCATCGGGCGCGCGGGCGGCCGGTGGCCGGCGCGCTGCACATGATCCAGGAAAGGAGCCCCGTATGTCCGAGCCCCGTCGATCCCCCGAGCGCGAACGCCTCCTTGCCGCCGTGGAGCGCGTCCGCGGCGTCGCCACCGCCCACGCCGAGGCGTCCGAGCGGCTGCGCACGCTCGCGCCCGCGGTCGTCGATGCCCTGCAATCGAGCGGCCTGCTCGCGATGGCCGCGCCGCGCGCGCTCGGCGGCGTCGAGAGCGACCCGCTGACGCAGGTCGAGGTCTTCGAGGCGATGGCGCGCGCGGACGCGTCGGCGGGGTGGTCGCTGATGATCAGCGCGCTGCTCGCCGCGCTCGCCGGGGGCACCCTGCCGGACGAGGGGGCCCGCCAGGTGTTCGCCGGGCCGTTCCCGACGTTCGCAGGGCTCCAGATTCCGACCGGCCTCGCGCGGCGCGTCTCCGGGGGGTACGTGCTCGAGGGCCGCTGGGCCTTCGGCAGCGGCGTGCGGCACGCGTCGTGGGTGTTCACCTGCGCCATCGTGGCCCCGGAGGGCGGGGCCCCTCCGGCGGGGCCGCCCGAGATGATCAGCCTCGCTGTCCCGCGCGAGCAGGTGGTGATCGAGGACACGTGGGACGTGGCCGGCCTGCGCGGCACGGGGAGCGACCACTACCGGATCGAGGGCGCGCTCGTGCCCGAGGCGCGGACGTGCCCCTTCCCGGCGGCGCCTCAGCGGCGCGGCGGCGCGCTGGTCTCGCTGCCGTTGCTTGCCCTGCTCGCGGCCGGTCACGTCGGCTTCGCGCTCGGCGTCGGGCGGCGCGCGCTCGACGAGATCGCCGCGGTCGCCCCGCGCCGCGTGAAGGCGTGGCCGCAGCTCGCGCTGGGCAGCCACGCGGCCTTCCACATGGACCTCGGGCGCGCCGAGGCGAAGCTCGCGGCGGCGCGGGCCTATGCGTTCGACGTGCTCGGGCGGATGTGGGACCAGGCGCGCGCTGGAGAGGCGCTCTCGATCGAGGACTGGGCGGCGATCCGGCTCGTCCAGACGTATGTGACCGACGTCGCCGCGGAGGTCACGGGCTTCGCCTATCGGGCCGGCGGCGGGGGCGCGCTCTACGCGGCGAGCCCGCTGCAGCGGTGCTTCCGGGACATCCACGCGGCGACGCAGCACATCGCCGCGACCGACGACGCGTACGAGTTCGCGGGGCGCGCGCGGCTGGGGATCGCCGAGCTGCACCCGATGCTCGCGCCGCGACCGCCCTCGGGCGGTGGGTTAGCTCGACAGGGCGGCTGAGCGACGCGCTCTCAGCCAGCCTCCGGCCACGCCGGTTGATCGCCGAGGATGCGCGGCTTGTGGCGCTCCAGATAAGCGCGACACCAGGCGTCCGGCGCGTCGCGCCGGCTGACCCGGCGGATCGCCGTGTAGAGCACGAGCTCGCGCAGCTTCATGAACCGATCCATCTCCGCCAGCCACCGCGCGGAGAGCGCGTTCTCCCGGGCGTAGCCGTCCAGGAACCTGTCGCGGAACATCCGGAGGAGCTCGGGCGGCCGCCCGGGGCCGAGCGGGTCGATCGCGACATAGAAGAGGACGATCCCGAGATCGCTCGCGAACCACTCGTAGGCGCAGTCGTCGAAATCGATCAGCGTCAGCGCGCCGCCGTCCTTGAGCACGTTCCCGAAGTGGGCGTCGGTGTGCACCAGGCCGAAGGCGTCGCGGTCCGTCGGCAAGGCCCGGAGCTCCGCGATGAGCCGCTCCAGCCGACCGCCGATCGGGTCGCGCTCGTCCTCCGGCAAGAGCTCCCGCGCGCTGGTGAAGTCGCCGTCCTCATGCCACGCATGACGCCGCCTCGCCGACGGCGGAACATACACCTTGGTCGCGGCGTGCAGTCGCCCCAGGAGCAGCCCCCAGGCGGTCGCCACGTCCGGCGTCAGATCGTCGGCAGAGAGCGGAGCGCCTGGCGCCTTCGCGTACGCGCGTACGCAGACGGCCTGGCCGGGCCCGCCGAGCAACGCTGCGTAGCTGCCGTCAGCGGCCCGGATCGCCGGGGCGGCGCGGACGCCATTGGCTGTCAGGTACTCCAGCCATTCACACTCCGCCTCGACCGCGTCCAGGGACCTGCGCCCGGGATCCCCGAGCTTCAGGACGAAGGCACCGTCGCCCCGCCGTGCTTCGAAGACGTGGCTCTCGAAGCCGCCGATGTGCCGGCAGGTCGCCGGATCGAGCCCGTAGAGCGCAAGAGCGCGATCGAGGAGGGCGGGATCTACGGGAGTCGTATCGTCCGCTCCAGAGGGCAGCCCTGCGGTCAGGGCTGGCTGCCTTCCGGCGGGCACGCGACCCTCTGGGGCGGCGGTGGGTTGCACATGACGACCACGGGAGGGCCTCCGTCGCGAGAGGGCTGAGGCGGCGGGCAGGTGTTCGGGAAAAACTGCCTGCACGTGCCGTCCGGACCCCGGACCACCTTTCCCCCCTGCGCGGGCTGCGGAAGCGGTCGCTCCTCGCCCTGCGCCGCCGTGGCCCCTGCGCCGTGGGATGCACCGGACGCGGCCG
Source organism: Sorangium sp. So ce1504 (assembly GCF_051521635.1). Classification (NCBI taxonomy): domain Bacteria; kingdom Pseudomonadati; phylum Myxococcota; order Polyangiales; family Polyangiaceae; genus Sorangium; species Sorangium sp. So ce1504. The sequence continues at coordinate 7,042,423 of NZ_CP150365.1, forward strand.
GCGCCGACGTCGTCCCGGCGTCCCGCGACGTCTCCGGTGCCGCCGCGTCCTGCGTCTCGGTCGTCCCGGCGTCGCTGGACGCGGCCGCATCCCCCACGCCAGACGAATACGTCAGCGGGGAATCCAGGCGCGGCGGGTTGGCGATCAGCTCCGGCGGATCGGGCGGCGGCTGGGCTGTGCCACAAGCCGTCGCGCCGCCGGCCACCGTGATGACGAACGAGGACGCGAGCACGCGGCGGCGCCGGCGTGACGGGAGCTTCATGGCGACCATCATAGACCGATGGCCCAATCCACGTCACCCGAACGGCGATCGCTGCGGCGCGCTCCGCGCGCGACGTGGCGCAGCGCCGCCGAGCGCGGCGAGGTCGTCAACCTCGTCCACCTCGATCGCCGCGGCCAGGCGCTTCGCTCATGACTTCATCTTCATCGCGTGCGGGCGCGCCTGCAAGCGATCCACGTAGGCCTCCAGCCTGGGCCGCCCCGTCGCATTTCCCCACAGGCGCGCCCACATGAACATCGAGCTGATCATCACATCGGCCGCGGTGAACCAGTCGCCGAACAGATAAGGCCCGTCCCCGACCTCGCCTTCGATCACGTCCATGACCGTGGCCCTCGATGCCGAGCGTGGTAAAGAACAGGAACCGTCGATGAGGACGTCGATCATGCTTCAGGCGGACGGCGTGCCGTGCGCCTGAGCTGCACGGACAGGAGCCGCGGCGGGTCGCTCCTGGCGGCCTCCGCGTCGCGCCACTCGCCCAGGTGAACGAGCTCGAACCCGGCCCCGAGGCCGCCGTTCACGTACTGTGACACGTCATGCAGGAACGCGGTCACACGCTCCGGCTGGCCGGTCTCCGGGTTGACGAAATTGGCCTGCCCCCCGCGCATCTGTCGCACGGGGTGCAGCTCGCACAGGAAGAGCTCTCCTCCCGCGCGCAAGACGCGGGCAGCCTCGGCGAAGACCGCGTCGATGTGCTCGATGTGCTCGAGCACGAGCATGGCAATCACGACGTCCGACGAGCCCTCCGCGAGAGGCCAGGAATCGCGGATGTCGTGCTGTACGAACCGGACGCGGGGAGAAGACACGCGGGCCCTCGCGCGACGCAACATCCCCTCGGAGAAATCCAGCGCGAGGACGCTTTTCGCGTGCTCGTCGAGCCACTGCGTGTTGCGCCCGGTGCCGCAGCCGATCTCGAGCACGTCCCGGCCAGCCAGCGCCAGGCCGCGCTGCCGGAGGACCTCGGCCGCCAGCTCGCGGGTCCGGTTGAAATCGTCATCGTACGTCGCGGCCCAGCGATCGTAGGCCGTGGCGATCTCGGGCTTGTCTGGAGAGCTGGACATGAGCTCGCTCGGCATCGCTACAAGCTGAGCTCGCTCAGCCCCGGATGCTCGTCGGGTCGCCGCCCGAGCGGCCAGTGGAGCTTCCGCTCCTCCGCCGCGATCCGCACGTCATTGATGCTCGCCTCGCGCCGCCGCATCAGCCCCTGCGCATCGAACTCCCACTGCTCGTTGCCATGGGACCGGTACCAGTTGCCGCTGTCGTCGTGCCATTCATAGGCGAAGCGCACCGCGATCCGGTCCCCGGTGAACGCCCAGACCTCCTTGATCAGGCGGTAGTCCAGCTCCCGCTGCCATTTGCGGTGCAGAAACGCCTCGATCGCCGCGCGCCCCTGGAAGAACTCCGCCCGGTTCCGCCAGCGGCTATCGACCGTGTAGGCCTGAGCCACGCGCGCGGGATCCCGACTGTTCCAGGCGTCCTCCGCCAGCCGCGCTTTCCGGGCGGCGGTCTCTGTAGTGAAGGGCGGCAGCGGCGGGCGCGACACGACAGGATCTTCGCTCAAGGTGCACCTGAACGAACCTTCCTCGAATCTCCCATCCCCGGCAACCCCTTTTCACGCGAAGCTCCCCAGGGCCGTACCGCGGACCGGCCGCTCCCGTCCTGCCATCGGCGCGCGTCCGTCGCTCGAGCGCGCCGCCCCGCGGGACCGCCCTGCCCGCTCCGGTGCAGGCGCCGTGGGAGCGGGTCACGACGCTTGGCGCTCGCGCCGGCGGCGGGAGCTCGTTAGAGTCGCTCCGCGCTCCGAGGAGCCTGTGTGCTCGAGAGGGATCCGATGACCATTCCGTTGACGTGCGTCTTCATCTCACTTCTCTTGATCTACGTGGCCCGCCTGTTCGTCGCCAGGGCGCAGTCACAGCAGCCCGAGGGCCTGGACAACCGCAACCCGCGCGACCAGCAGGCCAAGCTAACCGGCGTCGGGCGCCGCGCCCTCGCCGCCCACCAGAACGCCTTCGAGGGGTTTGCGCCCTTCGCCGCCGCCGTCTTCACGGCCCACCTCGCGGGCGCCGACGCTCGCTGGAGCGCCATCCTCGCCGTCACCCACGTCGCCGCGCGCGTTCTCTATCTGGTCATGTACATCGGCGACAAGGCCTCTGCCCGGACCGCTGTCTGGATCATCGGCTTCGCCGCCACCGTGGGCCTCTTCCTCCTGGAGTGGCTGGTCTGAACGCCGCAGCGCCGGCGCGGCGGGGGCGCCGTGGCAGGCTCAGCGCGGCAGGGGCATCCACGCGCCGTCCGTCGGGACGTGGACCTGCGCGGGCAGGTTCTTCGAGGCGGCGCGCTGGGTGAACGCCGTCACGGGCTCGCGGTAATGGGCGAACGTTGTGTGGTGGATGGGGATCACGTGGCGGGCGCGGAGCAGCGCGGCGGCGGCGACCGCCTCCTCCGCGTCCATCGTGCGGAGGCCGCGCGCGCCGTCGACGCCGACCGCGCCGAGGTGCGGGAGCCAGAGATCGATGGGCGCGAAGCGGGCCGCCACCGCGCGCATCGGCTCGGTGAAGACCGAATCGCCGGTCCAGTAGACCGAATAGGGCGCCGCGCCCTCCCAGCGGAGCACATAGCCGTTGCCCTTGCCGAGCGTCGCGTCGAGCGCCGCATCGTGGGAGTGGTTCGCCGGGACGGCGAGGATCCTCAGGCGGCCGGCGCGGGTCGGGAGCACGGCCTCGTTGTCCCAATCGAGCGGCGTCAGCTTCGTGAATCCGGCGGCGCGCGCCGCGCCGACCGCGTCGGGAGGGAGGACGAAGGTGACGTCCTTCGGGAGCGTCTCCCTCGCGACGGCGTCGAAATGGTCAGCATGGTTGTGGCTGAGGAGGATGACGTCGAGGTGCCCGAGCGGCTCCGCCGGAGGATCGGTGTAGCGGGCGACCGGCGCGTTCTCGACGCCGGTCGACGGGTGCTTGGGGAGCACGAACGCCGCTGGGCCGCGCGGGCCAAGGACGGGATCGGTGAGCAGCCGGAGGCCGTCGCGCTCGAGGATCGCCGTCGGGCCGCCGCGCCACTGGAGGCGCCCGCTCGAGGCCTCGGCCGCGGCGGCTTCGCCGGCCGGCGGCGCGGTCGCGGCGGCCGCGCCGGCCGGCGGCGCGCTGGCTCCGCCGCGGTCCGGCGAAGCACAGGCCGTCAGGGAGAGCGCGAGCAGCGCGGCGACCACCGAGCCCACGGGCGCCCGCGGCCTGCGCGGGCGACCCATCGAGGGCGCGCCTGCGCCGGGCTCGGCCCCGGCGGGCTGCGGGAGCTGCTCGGCACGTCCATTCCACCTGCTCGGGACACCCGTGATGCGGTTCATCGTCGTCGCCTTCCTGGCCGCGCTGTTGCAATGAGGTTCTCGGCGAGGGACCGCGCGCGCGCGGCGGCGCCCGGTCCCCCTTCGCGGACGGCGGTCACGATCGCGCCGTCGATCAGCAGCAGGATCTGCGGCGCCAGCGCGCTGGCCGAAGGCACGCCGGCCTCGCGCAAGAGCCGCTCGAAATAGTCGATGAGCCGCTGCTTGTGGCGCTGCGCGGCCTCGTGCGCTGGGTGGCTCCGGCTCGCGACCTCGACCATCGTGTTGAGGAACGCGCAGCCGCGAAAGTCGTCCGCGGCGAACAGCTCGGCGAGCGCGTCGAAGACCGCGAGCGGCCGGTCCCGCGGATCGTCCGCGACCGCCTCGACGCGCCCGGCCAGCCACTCGCGAAAGCGCGCGTCGCGCGCGTCCAGCACCGCCACGAGCAGGTCGTCCTTCGTCGGGAAGTGGCGGTAGAAGGTGGCCTTGGCGACGTCCGCCTCGGCGATCAAACGATCGACGCCGACGGCGCGATACCCCTCGGCGTAGAAGAGGCGCTCCGCGACCTCGAGGATGTGGCGCCTGGCGTCCCGCACGACGCTGTTCTAGACAGACAGGTCTGTCTTGTCAAGCGCGCGGAGAGGCGCCTGCGGACCGCCGCCCGCAGGCTCTCCGATCGGAACGCCGCGCCGGAGCGGCCCGTCAGGGGACGTTCATCTCGAACGCCACGCTGTAGTTCGGCTGGGCCTTGCCCGTCGTCGAGCCGACGAACGGATCGGAGTCGCGCAGCTGACCCCAGCGGATCGTGCCGCCCGTCATCGACGTCCCGTCGGTCGTCATCGCATAGCCGACCATCACGCCGGACGCGGGGAGGTTCCGCGCGGTGATCTGCACCGAATCGCCGGAGATCTCCACGCCGCTGATCGGAATCCGGGAGTTGCCGCTCCAGAGCTCGAAGCCGCGGCCCTGCGCCCACTCCGTGAACGCGGTCTGGTGGGGAGACGGCAGCGCGCTGTCCCAGGCGAGCGGCGGCACAGGGACATGGAAATGCACGGTGACGACGTCGCCGCTGCGCTCGACGCGCGTCGGCTGGAGCGGCTGCCAGTCCTTCCCGAGGACGACCTTCTCGAAGTAGATCTGGCCGAATTTCTCGCCGAGCTGCTGGTAGCCGTTCGCGTTCAGGTGGATGTGATCGTTGGCATACGGATACTGGTACTTCGGACCCGAGCAGACGATATCGCCCGGGTGATCGACGCCCACGCGCCACTGCGCCTGCGTCGACGTCGACCGCGTGCCGGCGTCGGTGTGCACCGAGTTCTGCTGGGACACGAGCAGGGGGATGCTCCGCGACTGGCCGGTGATCCGGAGGAGATCCTGGTTGTAGTCGGACCACAGCTTTACCAGTTCATCCTCGTAGGTCGCGCTGCCGGCGTCGGACTCGCCGTGCGTGATCACGATGGCGCCGACGCCGTATGTCTTGCCGGCCTCCCTGGCGAGGCGCGCGATGGCCTCCGCCTCGAACAGCGTCGCCGCGTAGGCGCGGCCCATCGACGTGTCGCCCGTGGCCGTCTGGGTGGCGCCCTTCCGGAGGACGCTCATGGGCTGCCCGCTCTCGCCGACGACGGTGTGCACCGTGACGTGGTCGCCGCCGGCGGATGCCTCCGCGAGGGACGAGATCTGGTCGGCCATGGCCGTGTGCGGCGTCTCGCCATAGATGTTCTTCGGGTAAGCGCTGGGGTAGGTCGTCGCGAACCCGCGGATCGGCTCGACGAGCGGCACCAGGGAGAGGGCCGTGCTCGCCGCATCGAAGGGGGGCACGCTCGCGTTCCCGAGGGACAGCTTGAGGTTGTGAAAGCGCTGCGTCGTGGTGCGGGGCGGCGTGCCCTCCGCGCCGACCGAGAGGCTCTGTCCCGTGCCGACGATGCCGCTCCAGTCCCAGAGCGGCGCCGGCGGCGCGCCGCCGCCCCCTTCGCCAGCGCCGCCAGCGCCTGCCGCGCCGCCGCCCCCTTCGCCGGCGCCGCCGGTGCCCGCCGCGCCGCCGGTGCCGCTCGCGCTGCCCGTCGCGCCCTGACCGCCGGCGCCGCCGGAGCCGCTCGCGCTGCTCGTCGCGCCCTGACCGCCGGCGCCGTGACCGCCGGCGCCAGAGGACGTCCCGTCCGACGAGTCGCATCCGAACGCCGCGAGGAGGAGAGCGAGAGTGCCTGACGAACCGAGGCTCAAGAACGAAGATTGTCGCATGTTGGCTCCTTGCCGCTGCACGAGCGGGCCGGGTGATCGCGCGGCCCGGAGCGTCGATCGTCAGGCCGCGTGGTGGAAACCACGACCGGCCATAGCACGGAGGCGCAGAAAAACTGAACCGATTCAGTTAATGGAGACCTCAACCTCGGTCGGAGGCTCCGCCGGGGGCGTCAACCTCGGGGCGTCAACCTCGGTGGCACGTCCTTGACGTCGACTCCGGTTATTGGCTCGAGCTCGAGGGCGCCGTGCCGAACGGGCTCCGGAAGGAGGTGCTCGCGAAGCTGTCGGAGCTCGAGCAGCGGACCCACTCGATCTCCTCGCTCGGCGGCCACCTGAAAGTGCTCGCGTCTCACGCCGGGAGCAGCGATCCTCGCGAGCGCCGCTTCGTGGCCAAGCATTATCGAACCACCACGAAGCACCTCTCGAACGACAATCACCTCACGTTCATGAAAAACATCCAGCCTGCGCTCGAGGCGTGGCTGAAAGAGGGGGATGGCGCCGTCTTCGAGACGGCGGTGGGAATCCGCCGCGAGCAATCCGTGCCAGGTCATTACGGCCTGGGGCGCCTGCCGGCGAGGTCCCTCTGGCCGCTCTTCTACGCATGAGGATCGACGAAGCCAAGCCCAGCGCGGCCGCGCCAACTGCGATCCAGCGTCGTCTTCCATCACCAACGGCGATGTACGAACTCACCGCAGGTCTTCCTCGATGTGATCCGCGGCTTCCTCCGGCGTTGACGACGTTGACGCTCAGCCCCGCAGAAGCAGCACGAGCCCGCGCGTCACCACCCCGGCGATCGGCGGCAGCACGAGGGAGGCGGCGAAGCGCAGCGCCGCGAGCCGCCCGCCGATGAAGCCGATCTCGATCGGCAGCCGCAGCGCCGACAGCGTCGAGAGCGAGACGAGGTAGGTCACGAGCACCGGCGCGCCCACGCCCGCGCGGAACGAGCCCGCCGCGAGCGGCAGCCCCACGATGCTCCCGCTCGGCGTGAGCGCGCCCGCGATCCACGCGACCAGGATCCCCCGCAGCCCCGCCGCGTCCGAGAGCCAGCGCTCGATCCACGCCTTCGGCAGGAGCGCCTCGAGGCAGCCGGCCATCACGATCCCGATCACCAGCGCGGGCGCGATCTGCCGGGCCTGGCTGCCCGCCGCGCGCGCCGCCTCGGAGGCGACCCCGCGCTGGATCACCAGGGCGACGAGGACGAGCAGCGTCGCCCCCATGAACCCGAGCGCGGCCTTCACGAGTGCCCCGCCGCGTCGTCGAGGATCACGACGTGCCCCTGATCGCCGTCGACGCGGATCCGCGCGCCGCTCCAGATCGCGGTCGTCGCCGTCTCGACGCCGACGACCGCGGGGATCCCGTACTCGCGCGCGACCACCGAGCCGTGGGTCATCAGCCCGCCGACCTCCATCACCAGGCCCGCGGCGTGGAGGAACAACGGCGTCCAGCCGGGGTCGGTGAACGGCGCGACCAGGATCTCGCCCGCGCGCAGCACCTCGCGCGTCGGGTCGCGCACGACGCGCGCGACGCCCTCGACCACGCCCGCGGAGACGGGCACACCCGCGAGCGCGCCCGCCGGCAGATCCCGGCGATCGCGGCGCGCGACCACGGCCTCGCCCTCGCTGGTGATCACCGGCGGCGGGCTCATCCGCGCATGGCGGGCGAGCGCGGCGCGGCGCTCCACGACCGTGGCCTGGAGCTGCTCCGCGACCGCGCCGCCCTCGAGCGCGGACGTGAGCTCGTCGAGCTCCAGCATCCAGGTGTCGTCGATCGACGCGAGGAGGCCGCGCTCCACCGCGATCGCGCCCGCCTCGCGCGCCGCGCGCCGCCCCCGATCGAAGAGCTGCATCATGAAGAACTTGGGGTGCTCGCGGAGCGAGAGGTACACGCGCGCGCGGCGGATGAGCCCGCGCGCGAAGGCCCGCCGCGGCGCCCCCAGCGGCCCCAGGCCCGCGGCGTCGAGGATCGCGGTGATCGCCTCCTCCGCCTCGCGCCGGGCCGCGGCGAAGCGCTGCCGGTGCGTCCCCGAGGCGCCCTCGTACAGCATCCCCGCGAGGCTCGTGACCAGGGTCGACGGGTCCTCGGACCAGCGCGGCACGCCCGCGTCGATCTCGCCCGCGGCGCGGTGCCCGTAGCGGGTGAGGAAGTGATCCCATGCGGTGAGGAAGGGCGCAGCTTCCGGCGTCCCGCGCAGCGCGTCGATCGCCGTCCGCGGATCGGCGCGCTGGAGGTGCTCGGCCACGGCGGGCGCGGCGCGCGCGAGGTCGGCGATATCGCCGAGCGCGAGGTCCATCTCGGTCGTGACGTTGCCCTCGAGCCCGCGGCCGATCACGTCGATCGTCGATCTCGGGACGCGCCCGCGCAAGAGCGCCCCGAGGAGCTTCCACGCGACCGCGCCGGAGGCGACGAAGGGGAGCGCAAATATCGGAAATCCTTCATGGATCATCCGCTCCGCCGCACGCAGCCGCGGCGCCCCGGGCGCGGCCTCCGCGAGGCGCCGCGTGTGGGCCTCGACGTGGCGCACGAGCTCCGCCTCGCACGCGGCCTTCGCCGCCTCGGGCCGCGCGGTCATGAGCTGCCGGGCAACGCGGGCGACGAACGGCAGGAGGAAGCGGAGCAGCGATCCGAGCCGCGCCGGCGCCGCCCTGCCTTCGCGGAACGCCGGCCGCCCCGCGACCTCGCGCAGGCGATCGGCGATCATCGAGCTCCCGTTCTCGATGATCGCCGGGAGGAGCCGGGTGAACGGCGCGCGGCGGAGGAGCGGCGTGACGTCGATGAAGAGGCGGCCGCCGGCGTGGGCCATGAGCTCCGAGCGCGCGCCGTCGGACGGCCTCCCCACCGGGAAGAACGCGCGGAAGAGCGAGATGCCGAGCGGCGTCATCACCGCGGTGTTGACCTGCATGTGCCCGAAGCTCACGTAGACGTGCAGCGCCGGATCCCGCGGCGGCGGCGCGGGCAGCGGGTAGGCCGAGGTGATCGGCCGCGCCTGGAGCAGGAAGATCGCGCCGGCTTCGACGCCCCACTCGAGGTCCTGCGGCGCACCCTGGAGCGCCTCGACGCGGCGCCCTAGCGCGACGAGCGCGGCCACCGCGGCGTCGTCGAGCGCGCGCCCGGCCCGCCGCTCTGGCGGCACCTCGCGCGTCTCCGTCCCGCCGCCCGGCTTCGCGACGATCGCGATCGCCTTCGCGCCCACGCGCACGTCGAGCAGCGCGCCATCGGCCTTGCGCGCGCGGTAGACGTCGGGGTCGACGACGCCCGAGACCAGCGCCTCGCCGAGGCCGAAGCTCGCGTCGATCGTGCACACGCCGCGGTGGCCGGTCACGGGATCGGCGGTGAAGAGGATCCCCGCGACGTCGGGGCGGATCATCCGCTGCACCACGACCGCGAGGCGCGCCGCGCGGGAGCCGTAGCCGTTCCGGCGGCGGTAGACGACGGCGCGATCGGTGAAGAGCGAGGCCCAGCAGGCGCGCGCGCGATCGAGCACCGCGTCCTCGCCGCGCACCTCGAGGAAGGTGTCCTGCTGCCCGGCGAACGAGGCGTCGGGCAGGTCCTCGAGCGTCGCGCTCGAGCGCACGGCGTAGGCGTGCTCGACGCCGGCCGCGTGGAGCGCGGCGAGCACCGCGGCGCGCACCTCGGGCGGGATGCGCGCCGCCGTGAGCTGCTCCCGCGCCCGCAGGCTCGCGGCGCGCGTCGCGTCGAGGTCGTCGGGATCGAGCGCGTCGATCGCCGCGAGGAGCTCGCCGATCCCGGGCACGCCCGCGAGGAAGCGATCGAAGGCCGCCGTGGTCACGCAGAAGCCGGGCGGCACCGGCAGGCCCGCGGCCGCGAGCGCGCCCAGGTTCGCGCCCTTGCCGCCCACGCGCGGGAGGTCCTTCCCGCGGACCTCGGCGAAGGGGAGCACGAGGCGCGCGGAAGCATCGTGCGGGCTCACGCGCGCACCTCCGCACGCGGCGCCGCGCCGCGCAGGAAGAGCTCGACGATCGCCTGCGCCCGCGCCTCGACCGCCGGCGCGTGCGCGGCCGCGCTCGGCTGCCCGCGCGCCGCCGAGCGCGCGAGGCGCGCGCGGAAGAGCGACGCGGTCATCACCATCCCGAGGAGCGCCGCCGCCCGATCGATCGCGTCGCCGTGCGTGAGCCGCCCGCGCGCCGCCTGCGCGTCGAGGTAGCGCGCGAGCCGGCCGAAGGTCGACGTCTGCTGATCGCGGAGCCGCTCGAAGTAGCTCGCCTCCGCGTCGTCGCCGAGCGCGACGAGCCGGATCAGCCCCGGCTGCTCGTCGATGAAGCGCAGCGCCGTGGCGAGGAAGCGCGCGAGCGCCTGCTCGATCGGCGCGTCGAGGTCCGCGAGCTCCCGCGCGGCGTCGCGCCGCGGGGTCAGCTCGTCGAAGGTCGCGCGGAGCAGGCCGTCCTTGTCGCCGAAGGTCCGGTAGATCGTGACCGTGCCCGTGCCGGCCTCGCGCGCGATCTGCTCGACCGTGATCGCCACGGCGCCGTGCCGCGCCACGAGCCGGCGGGCCGCCTCGAGGATCCTCGCCCGCGCCGAGCTCCGCTCGAGCTCCGCGCGGGGCGCCCGCGCGCGGAGCCGCGCCACCAGCGCCTCGCGGCTCGGCACCCGCCGGTAGAGCGTGGCCCGCGAGACGCCCGCGGTGCGCGCGAGCTGCTGCATGGTGAAGCCGGGGCCCTCGCGCCGGAGCAGCCGCTCCGCGGCGCGGACGATGCGATCGTCGACGGGATCCGGCGCATCGGTCGTCGGAGTGTGAGACATGATGAAACCGATATCATCCACCGTGTCTCACTTCCAACGCGCCCGCGCCGCCCCCTGTCTCACCGCCCGGCGGACGGGGCCGCAGACGCGGCGGGAACGCAGGTGATCCGCAGAAGATCGAAGGACAAAAACACCGAGGCCCCGCCAGGCTCACCCGGCAGGGCCTCGCTGTGATGGCGAGTCGCCGCGCGTCGGAGATCCGCATTCAGGCGGCCGATGATCTTGCCTGCCCTCTACGCATCCCGATTCGACGAGCGAAAGGACCGAAGCGGCGGAACGTCCTCGAAATCCCGGGATCCCCCTGCCTCGATCACCACGCGTCCCGGCGGCGCGTCGCCGTCAACCGTCGGCGCGCACCGCGGGGAGCGGGCGGCGCCGGCAGCTCACCTCGATGAGGATGTCGCCGGGCGCCTTGAAATAGAACATCACGCCGCGGCCGTTCTCGCTCACGGGGCCGCTGTCGACGCCCGCCGCGACGATCGCCGCGTGCTTGTCGTACACGGTGGCCACGTCGCCGACGAGGAAGCCGATGTGGAAGCCCTCCGGATAAGGGCCGTCCGCCTCGCGCCGGCGCTGGAGGACGAGCGTGAAGTCGCCGGGCCCCGTGAGGATGGCGATCGCCGGCGAGTGCCGGTTGCCGTGGACCTCGAACTGGAAGTGCCGCTCGAAGAACGCGGCCGTTTCGAGGACGTCGGGGACCTGGAGATCGATGTGATTGAGCTGCATGGGAGCCTCCACGGAGGACGCACGTGCGTCCAGGTGCCGTGGGACCTCACTCCGTGGTGGAGGGGACATGGGCTCCCGTCATGGGAGTGGCCGGGGCTCGCCTGAACCGGCCTACCTCTTTCGGCGAGCAAGAAGATAGCGAAGCGATCGCGACCTGGCAACGTCCGGCGAAACATCGACGCGCGGGCGGGGCGGTCGAAGAGGGCGCCGCGCGTGCTCGCCCGGTGAGGGGGGTGGGCAAGCCTGTAGATGGCCTCGGAGATCCGCAGGAATCTTACCACGCAGATCCGCGGAAACGTGACCCTCGCGTCCGCAGAACAATGACCGCGGCGCCCGCGGAAATCTGACCCCGGGCGCCGCGGAAATCTGACCTGGCGTCGGCCGGGTCAGCGCTTCTTCGCTGCCGCGGGCGGCTCGGGGGCCTCCGGCCCCGGCTTGGGTCGCGCCTCGCTCATGGCCAGCGACTCCTTCTGCCGCCACGAGTCGGCGTCGATGTCGAGGATGTGGCAGTGCTGGACGAAGCGGTCGATCAGGGCCGAGACGCACGCTGCGCCCGGAAAGACCGTGCTCCACTGCTTGAACGGCAGATTCGTCGTCAGCACGAGCGATCGGCTCTCGTGCCTGCGGCTGATGATGTTGTAGAGCAGGTCGGCGGACTGACGGCTGCACGGCAGATAGCCGATCTCGTCCAGAATGAGCAGCGACGGGGCCGTGTATTTCCGCAGCTGTCGTTCGAGGGCTGGCAGCGACTCCTGCTTGAGCAGATCGGCGAGGGCGGCCGACAGCGTCGTGAAGCGCACGGTGTAGCCGCGCTGGAGCGCGCGCATGCCGAGGTTCTGGGCGAGCATCGTCTTGCCGACGCCGCTCGGACCCCGGAGCAGGACGTTGTGCCCCTTGGCGATGAAGTCGAGCGTCATGAGCTCCTCGACGAGCTCACGCTGGATCGTGCGCGGGTGGTTCCAGTCGAAGCGATCGAGGGGCTTGAAGGTGCCGATGGTCGCCGCCTTGGCGCGCGCGGCGAGGTTGCGCTCGGCGCGCTCGCGGTGGGCGATGGCGGCGAGCTCCTCGAACGTCTGCACCGGCGACAGGCGCGCCGTGGTGGCATGCGCGATGAGCGCGAGCAGCGCCTCGCGCGACACGCGTACGCCGAGGGAGCGAACCAGCTCAGCGACGTCATCGTTGGGCATCGTAGGACTCCAGGTCATGGGGGATCACGTCGCGATCGGGGACGTGGGCTCCGAGAGCGATGTCGACGGGGACAGGGCCGTCGGCGGCGCGGCGGCGCTCCTCGCAGAGCACGGCGAGGGCACCGGGATCGTGGGTGCCGCGGGCGATGGCCTCGCGCGCCGCAGCGCCGAGGATCTCGACGCCGTACAGGTCGAGAAGGCGCAGGGCCTTGGCCGTCATGAAGCCGACGTTGCGACCGGCCTCCACCCAGCGCTCTTGCAGGATCTCGAAGCCGGGGATCACGGCGCCGAGCCGATCGCGCCCCTTGGCCTCGCGCGCGGCGCGCTTGTGGTCGAGCAGCTCGGCACGGTGCTCGGGCGCCTCGATGCTCTGGTGTCGTCCCCAGCAGCGCACGTGCCGCGCGACCTCCGTGCCGCCGTCCGAGAGCCGCACGGTCGTGTCATTGGCGACGAGCATCAGCGTCTTGCCGTGGTGGATCGACGGCGCCGAGTAGCGGTTTCCGTCGAAGTGCACGAAGGCGGTTTTGTCGACGGGCACGGGCTCGACGAGGTCCGTCTCCGGCAGCGGCTCGGGCAGCGCGAGCAGCCGCGTCCTCTCCTCCGCGAGCACCTGGTCGACGCGCCGCTCAGGCCATCGCGGGTGTGGGCGCACGTTGGCGATCTCGTCGAGGAAGACGAGCAGCTCGGCGTTGCCACGATCGAGATCACGAATCGTGCGCGCGGCGAAGAAGCGGTCGCGCAGGAAGCGAATCGCTCGCTCGACCTTGCCCTTTTGCTGCGGTTTGCGCACGGCGCAGAGCCGCGGCGCGACGCAGAGCTGACCGGCAAGCGCGAGCAGGTCCGGGTGGAAGCGCACGGCGTCGCCGTGGCGCTCGAGGACAACGGTCTTGGGATTGTCGAAGAGCCATTGCCTCGTCGCGCCGCCGAAGTAGCGGCACGCGCGCACGAGCGAGCGGCGAAGCGAGCTCGCGGACAGGCCGAGCACGAGCTCACCCCAGATCGCGCGCGAGTACGACAGGACCATGACGAAGGCCCAGAGTTGACGCGTGCCGCCCGCGACGCGCAGCTTGCCGACGTAAGCCCAGTCGACCTGGGCCTGCTCGGCGATGAGCGGCTCGACGCGGAGGAACGCCTCGCTCTTCGGCGCCGGGCGGACGAGCCGAACATGCCGTCGCACCGTGCGCACACTGCCCTCGTAGCCGCGCTCCACCAGCATGTCGTACAGGCGCGTGGCGCGGAGCCGAGGATACTGTGTCAGCGTCTCGAGGACGAAGGCCTCGTAGCCGCGCAGCGGCAAAGGCACCTCGCTCACCGCGGCCTCCGCGTCGCGAACGGCGGGCCGCGAGCGCGCCGCCTTGCCGAGGCCGAGCACGCGCTCGACGGCGCCGTGGTGCAGGCCGAGCTGCGTCGCGATGGTGCCGATCTTCCAGTGCTCGGCGAAGTGCAGGCGGCGGATCTCCGCCTCCTTGGCCTCATCGATCGTCATCGACCGAGGCTCCTGCGAAGGCGATGCTCGCCACGGAAGTTACCGAGTCCCGGCAGCCGTTGCCCGCGGCGGGGCGGGGCGTCCATGAAGAGAGGCTCGACCACGTAGTGCAGCGTCGCGCGCGCGACGCCGAGGCCGTCGCACAAACCCAGCGCGAATAAGATGTCCTCGGACTCCGCAGAAACGACAGCACGGACTCTCTGGTCGTGCCAGAGCGCCATTGACTCGCACAGCATCGGCCCGGCGAACCGGTGCGCCGGCGTGGCCACCGACCGCAGCCGGGCCTTCATCACCTCGTCGGGCCCCTGCGTCAGCAGCACCCGCGTCTCCTGCGGCGTCGCGGAGATCGTCATCACGAGCTCGTCCATCCTTCGACTCCTGCGGGCCGGCGACGGCCACGTCGTCCTTCGATGTCGGCGCGCCGATCCGCGGGCACACGCTGGCGGATGCGGGCAAGTTGTCGGAACCCCTATCCATCACGCGCCGGCCCCGTCGGGCGCGGTAGACACGCTGGCGATCGCGGTGATCGAGCCGCCCCTCGTGGGAGCGCTGGTGCCGCAGCCGAGCGGCGCGCTGCGCCCGCTGGCGAGCTGCGTCGCGGCAACCGCTGCCGCAGTAGAGCTGCCCTCGATCACACCGGCCGCAGACGAAGAAGATCACGGCGCAGAGCCCGCAACGGGCGAGCCGGAAGCTGTCTTGCACGAGTCCCCGGACCAGCGCGCCGGGAAGTTGCCCTCGATGCCAGGGTCGTGCGAGACAGGCCGAACATCGGTCTGTCGCCGATCCCCGGAAGGCCCTGGTCGCTACCCAGGGCCTTCTTCTTTCCGGCGCACCGCTTGGGCTCGATCTCTACCGCCGCGCCTCGCGCTGGCGAACTTCCCGGCCGCCCGCGCTCGCCCCAGGCGTCACGAGGTGAGGGGCAGAAATCTGCGGATCGGGGGGGCCATCAACAGGCAAGCCAGCTCGGCGCGCGATCGTTGCCGCGCGGCGGCGCCGAGATCGGGAACCTCAACCCCGGTGAGCGGCAGCGGCGGTGCCTCAACCTGGGTCGGGCATCAACGACGGGGTTTAGCTATCCTGCGTGGGTGGCTCGACGAAAATACAAGGTCATAGCCGTTCGTCGGTATGGCGTCGAAGGTGAACCAGATCGCGAGATCGTTCTGAAGATCGGCGAACCAATACAACCGGCCTCGCCCAGCGGCTCGTGGACGTGCCCTGTTTTTCTTGATGGGCTGGAGCCGGACATCCAGTATGCCGAAGGGGTCGACGCCGTCCAGGCAATCCAAAGTGCCATGCGGTATGCGCGACACGCGCTAGAGAGATGCGGGCTGCCGATCACATGGCTGGGTCAGGAGCCCGGAGACATCGGGCTGCCGCTTCCTATCGATGGTCCGTTCGGGCTCTGGTTTCAGCGCAGACTGGAAAAGCTCGTAGATGATGAAACGGAGCGCGTGGGCGAGATAGTGGCTGCGGTTCTCAAGGAGCGCGCGCGGAGGGAGCGCGGGCGTTGAGGCTCGCTGGGTCTGGTGCTCCCCCGCTTCCGCGGCCCCCCCTATGGCACCGGGAGGTAGGGATGGGACGGAGAACGCGGAGGGCGGTCACGCCCGAGTTCAAGGCGAAGACGGTACGGCTGGCGAAGGCGGGCGACCGGAGCATCGGACAGGTCGGGACCTCAACCTCGGAACCTCAACCTCGGTGGGCGGCGGCGGTGGCGGCGGCGGAACCTCCGGAACCTCAACCTCGGTGGGCGGCGGCGGCGGTGGCGGTGCCTCAACCTGGGTCGGGCCTCAACCTGGGTCGGGCCTCGGCGTGCCTCGACGCCCGAGGCGATGGGCGGTCGGCCAGCGGCCGCTCTGCGCTGCGATCCGGAGGGGTCCGGCGCCCACGCGGGCTCTCTGCGTTGCGGTCCGAAGGGGGTCCGGCACCCCGGCAGGCGCTCTTCATTGCGGTCCGGAGGGGTCCGGACCCCTCCATCTGGCACAATAAGCTGCGGATCCGGGGGTCGATGGCACAGAAAAACGAGATGAACAGCGATATTTGACACAACTTGACCCTGGTGAGACGCTCTGTGGAGCGCCTCGGAGGGGTCCGGACCCCGGTGTGTCGCAATGTATTGCGGTTGAGCCAGTGTCGGACCCCCCTGATCTGGCACAGATCGAGGCCGACGCGGCACAGGGTGTGGCGCTGGTCGCTCCGGGATGGGCCGGAGGACGAGGATGGGCACCGGCGGGCGGCGGCGACGGCCACGCCGTCCGGAGCGTACAGAGGGATCTGCGGGGTCTTGGCCCCGGGACGGGGTCACGAGGAGGGGACGAGGCGGGAGGAGATCGCGGTGCCGGCGGTGCGCGTCAGGCAGCGGGGATCAGCTATCGGCGGGCGCGGGCGCGGCCGTCTGCGCGCCGGGCTGGAGGGGAACGCCGGGCGGGGCGGGCGCTGCGGTGTCGCCCTCGGGCTTGTCGTTCTTCCGGGGCGCGCCGCGGCCGCTCGAGCCGACGCTCCAGCTCGCGAGCGGCGCGAGCAGCCTGTCGGCGAGCTCCTGCGTCTCCGGCTCGTCCGGCTCCACGGAGCCCATCACCTTGATCACGTAGGCGCGCAGCGCCTCGGTGAATGCGGCGAGCGCGTCGCGCACGCTGGGCGGCGCCGCCGCGGCCGTGGCCGCGGGCGCGGTGACGCCGAGCGCCTTGCCGTACGCGGCGTGCGCGGCCTCCAGGGCGGAGAGGAAGCGCTTGCCGCCGAGCGCCTCGATGCGTGCGTCGAGGCCGCTCTTGCGGATGCGCTGGATCCGGAGCTCGCTCTCGGACCACTCCAGGACATACGTGAGCTGGAGGAACTTGAGCCCTCCGGTGAAGAGCGCCGCCTTCAGCGCGCTCGCCTCGGAGGGCTCGGGCGCGCCAGGCGGCAGCTTGGTGTACGCGGTCAGGAAGTCATGAAGCCCGCTCCAGCAATTGTCGAGGATGCGATCGCACTGGACCGCGTCCTCGCTCGCCTCCCCTCCCTCCGAAAGCGACACCTGATCGCGCAGCGCCGACGCGAGATCGTCGTGGCGCGAGGCCAGCGCGGCGAGCACCCGCGCGACGCCCTTCACGAGCTGCTTCTTGGCAGGCTTCGCCGCCGTGATCAGCTGCTCGCCGAGCGCCATCGCCCCCACGGCCGTGAAGCGGGGGAGCTGGATCACTTCCGATGCGGTGTATTTGCTCATGAGATCACCCTCGTCCGCGGCAGGAGCGCGGGATTGCGCTGGAATGCCAGACGGGCCATCGTGCTCTATCGATGAAATGAAGATGGTTGTCCAGGGATATTTTGACGGGAGGGAGATTTACAGAAGAAGGTGCGGTGTCGAATTCCTGCTGTTCGTGAGCAATAGCGCGGGAAGGGAGGGAGAGAAGATCGAGAGATGTGCGGGGATAGAGTGGTTGGCACTGATCTGGCAGTCGCGGCGGACGCGCCGCTTCGCCAGGTGCCTTGGTTCAGCGGGGCGAGCCAGCCCGGAAGACGGAGGAGAAGCGCCCGACAGGCGTCACGATGACGTGGTCGCGAAGGGGTACGTCGATCAGGTGCGCGGCGCGCTCGATCTCCTGGGTGAGCAGCACGTCATCGGCGGACGGCGCGGGGTCGCCGCCCGGGTGGTTGTGGGCCATCACGAACGTGACAGCGCCGAGCTCGAGGGCGGCGCGAAGGACATCGGCGGGACGCACGGACGCGGAGAGGAGGCCGCCGCGGCTGATCATGCGGGCGCCGCGGGCGCGGTCGTGCACGTCGAGCGCGACGATCCAGACCTCCTCGTGGACGAGCGGCGCGAGCGTCGCGTGGAAGAAGCGGGCGACGTCGCGCGGGCGCCGCAGGCGCTGCGAGCGGCGCGAGCGCGCGGCGTGAAGGCGCCGGCCGAGCTCGAAGGCGGCCGCGAGGCGGGTCGCCGCCTGGAGGGCGACCTCGGCGCGCTCCGCCAGCGCGACGGGGGAAAGGCGGGCGAGCGCCGGGAGGTCCTCGGCCGGGAGCACGCGGCGGTCCGCGTCGGGCAGGCCGAGCAGGAGATCCAGCAGGGCCGCGTCGGGCATCGCGGGGACATCGACGGGAGCGAGCTTCATCGGGCACCTCCGCGTGAAGGAGGGCGGTCCACCGGCGCGAGCGCCTGGTGAGCGCGGCGATGGCGGGAGCGGGATAAACGGGGACTCTGCCCGAGCTCGGGGAGTGTGCGACGCATGCGGACGTCGTACCTTCGGATGTGCCGAAATAAAACAACGTATAGATCGTGTTAGCGCAATGGCCCAGGTGGACCACTCTTGACGTGCTCGGTCGGCATCACGCACACGCCGCCTACGCTCACGCCTCGAGCGACGTATGGTCCGGCGGTGTATCCTTCTCGCCTCCGGCGGGCTGCTCGACGGACCCCAGCGGTGCCAACAAGTCGACGACCACGAGCATCTGCTCAATGAGGCCCTTCACCACGGTATCGCGCTCGGCTCCGACCGACACCTGGAGCGCCACGGTCGGAAATCCGTCGCCCGCCATGAACATGCGCGGGGGCGTCGCGGATTCGAGCGGAGCGAGCGCGCGTCGAGCCGCCGAGGCATCGCTCTTTTCCCATCGCACGCCGTAGACGGAGAGCCAGAGCGGCGTCGGGGCGAACTTCATCCACTTTCGGATGTCACAGGCGAGGAAGCAGCCCACGCCTCTCAGCCGGAGGTAGCGCCCGGAGTACCCGTTGCCTGCGATGGCGCGAAGACCATTCGTGCTCGCGATACCTCGATCCTTGAGCGCCGTGCAGACCTCGTCGACGAGGCGTCCGAACTCGATGACGCGCCGGTATATCTGCGTGGTGAGCTCCTCGGCCGTGACCGGGAGGAAGGCCTCGGCATCCATGCGTTCGCAAAGGCCCCGTAGCTGTACGAGGTCCTCGCGCGCACGTTGGTCGCCGGCCGTCTCTACCCGAACGCCGATCGGATCGAGGAGCGCGCGCCAGCTCACCAGCACGAGCCTGCTGCCGCCCGCGAGCGCCAGCCGGACGTCTGCGATGCTGGTCTTGCCGTCCTGCACGTCGAGCTTAGCGTCATGGCACCGCCGCAGGAGCTCGCCCCAGATCAGCGTGACACGGGCGGCGGGGACAATGAAAACGAGGGCGCCCTGATCGCACGAGATGCGCTTGAGATAGGTAGTAGGCTGGTGCCCGGTCAGCCCAGCCCAGAACTTCGCCTCGATGATGAGATGCTGCCTCCCCTTGTCATCGAAGCCCACGAGATCAGGCTGTGCGTCATCTTCACCAGGGACCTGGTTCCGGTAAATCAGCGAAGAGGCGACGGGAATCCCGACGTCGCGCAGGAGATCCCGCACAGCTTCGCGAGCAGGGGGCGAGCGTCGGAGAATGTAGCCAAGCGCCTCGGTTGCAAGGTTTTCCGGGTGAGGACCGAACCTCGTGGCGAGATGTCCGAAGAGGGTTTCAACCATTGTGACGGAGGATACATGCGGAGAGTTCGCGCCGCACATCGAATCGTCGGCAATCACTGATGTTCCCTGGCGCAGGTCCCCCTCAGGCCGCGCCATGAACCAAGAACCACCATCACCTACCCCCTGACACAACATCTGAAGGCGCTGCGCCTCGGTTTGGTTCGGTTCGGTCGGCGCCTCGCACCTGCAAGCGGCGCACTCACGGACGCGCTCGTCGACCTCGCAGCCGCCCCGGGATGGCTCCGATACATCGTACAAATTCATGCATCAGGACGCACTTCTGCGCTACACTCGCCCACTCTCGGAGGCAGACCGGATGGCGCTGGGCAGGAGCATCAGAATCTATCTAGAAGGCGGTGAAGTGTCCGGTATTCGCCATGCGGAACTGGTGAACTGGACCGGCCAGGCCCTACTATGCCCTCGCAACCGCGCAGCCGAACTCGCACAGTGGGAAACGGCCGTTCATCGCCCAGGCGTCTACTTCTTGATAGGCAGCGAGAACATCGCACAAAGAGACGCATACATCGGCGAAGCTGAAGTCGCCGCCGAGCGCATCAAGGCGCACCTTTCGGGCAAAGATTTCTGGCAAGAGGTGATAATATTCACGAGCAAGGACGAAAACCTGACCAAGGCTCACATCAAGTACCTCGAAGCACGCATCATCCAGCTAGCCAAAGCCGCCGTTCGCTACCGCATCATCAACCAGAAGAATGAGACACCTGTCGTCCTACCGCGCGCGGACAAGGACGCGATGGAAGAGTACCTCAACAATGCCAGAATTCTACTGGGTGCCCTCGGCCATAGAATTTTGGATCCCATCATCGACCAACCGAGCAGCCAGAGCTCACAGCTCGTCCGACTGTTCTACTCCGTCAAGGGCGCAAATGCGATCGGTGCGGTGACAGACGATGGCTTCGTGGTGCTCAAAGACTCAACCGCGCTAACACAGGTACATGACAGCATCCGACCGAGCGGCTATGCTGCACTCAAGGAAGGCCTGATCAAGGCCGGAAAACTCATCAAGCGCGGTGAGGTGCTCCAATTTGCATCCGATACACTATTTTCAAGCGCGAGCGCCGCAGCCGCGGTTGTATATGGAAATGCAGCAAACGGGCGCGTCTGCTGGAAGACTCAGGAAGGACAAACCCTGAAAGAGATCGAGGAGGAGCAGGCGCGCCGTATCCCTTCTAGCTCGATTTCGGAAGCGGATTAGAGGACTGCCTGCCGAGAGCGCAGAAGGATCTAAGCCTCCTCGTGGCGCGGGGACTCGGGAGCACGCGAACGCTGGGCTCATGCCCCTGAGAAGACCCCAATTGTCCAAAGGAGAGCAACTCGGAGCGCTCCTCTCCCCACTGCCGCACCGGCAGATCCATCAAGCTCGCCCCCCCTGGCGCGCTCTCCACGGTCACCGCCTCGAAGTGCGCCGTGACGACGCTCTTCACGATAGCGAGCCCGAGCCTCGTCCCGTCGCGGCCCTCGTCGGTCGTCCTCGCTCGATGCCTCGATCCGGCTCAGCTCCAAGAGCCTCGACACGAGCCGGTCGAGCCGCGTCACGTCGAGCTCGATATCCCGCAGAAAGCGCGGCGGCACCTCGGGATCGGGGACATCAAGCAGCAGACTCGTGTCGAAGGCCGACGAGCATGCGCACGAAGTCGCAGAGCGCCGTGGAGCCACCGAGCCGCAGGATGAGCTGGAGGACGGCCTCGGCGTGGAGGTAGTGCTCCGACGGCAGGTAGGCGAACAGCGCGGGATCGCTGATGTCGATGGTCCGTCGCCACGCGTCGGCGCGCGCGCGCACCGACCAGATCGCCCGGAGCGCGGCGTCGGGCAGGCTCGCCAGGGTGTCGCGGAGCACGCCGTCCTCCACGTCCGGCTGTGCCAGGATCGCGCGCACCGCAGCATCGATCTCCGGCGCGAGGGTCGTGCGTTCGGCCTCGACCAGCGACGCCGCCTCGCTGGCCCACCTGCGGAGCCGCTGTTCGGGCGACATCTCCCCTCCCGCGCCCCCGGCATCGGGTTCGGCAGCGCTCGGCGAGGCGTCGTCTCCGCCCTCACACGCGGGCGACGACGCGCTGGCATGCACATCGAGCAAGGCGCGGACCTCGCGTGGCAAGGTCTTCTGCCGCCAGGATGTCCAATCGAAGAACTCCGCCCCTTCCTCCAGTGCCCAGCGCAAGGCCGGCTTCCACCGGGACGCCGGCAGCACGTCCCAAGCCGGATCCGGAATGGCCATCAACCGATCACCTGCCTGCGTCCTGCCGATCTGCCCCTCCGCGACGGCATCGAGCACCCGCCCGGCGAGCTCCACGACGCGCGCCGCCGGGACCAGCGGCATCACCGCGGCGATCGCCTCGACGCGATCCTCCTCGCTGAGGTGGTCGCACGTCTCCACCTCCGCCAACACCTCGTCCACAAGCGCCGCGCGCTGGTCGCCCTCGGCGAGCGATGCCGCGGTGAAGAGCCCTCTCAGACGCACGCGCCCACCGCGCTCCCGCACCTCGTCGAGGTAGAGCGAGAGGAGAACGCCGCGGGGCGCGCCGGCGGCGAGCCGCGCAGCGCGCCCCAGCGTGTAGAGGATCTCCACGTCGGCCGGCCGCTCACGGCGCGCGAGCACCGCCCGCAGGTGCTCGCGTTGCTCCTCGGGGGAGAACAGCTCGGCAAATCCAGGGGAGTCGTAGAGCTCCTCGCCACTCTGGAGCAGCGCCCGGGCGAGCCGGGCGCGTCGCTCGCCCTGGAGCGAGCGTACGAACTCGATTACAAGCGCCAGGTGGTCGCCGGCGGCGTAGTGCTCGGCGAATTCCAGCACCGATTCGAAGCCTCTGTCCGTGCGGATCCTATCGGCATGCTTCGGGCCGAAGAGCAGCTGTCCGAGCCGCGACTCCGCCGCTTCGACGGGGAGGGGCGCCCCACGCTCCTCGGCCTCCCTCACCGCCTGCGCCACCCGCTCGCCCAGCACCTCGCGCTCGCGCTCGGTGAGCGACGGTCCGTGATCCGCGGCCCAGTCCGCGACCCACTCGAGCGCGTCCGAAGCGGCGTCGCCGAGCGGCTCGATCCGGCGAAACGCCTCGTGGAACAGCGCCGACGCGCGCGGCTCTCCGAGATGCGCCGCGACGCGCAGGAGGGCGTCTGCCGCGGTGACCGGGTTGGCCTCACCGCGCGCGCACGCGATCGCCTCGTCCGCGAGCGCCGGGCACACCGCCACCGTGTCCGCGAGCGCCGCAGCCAGGTACCGGCTCGTTCGAGCGCGCTCCAGCGCGATCCGCGCGATCCGCGCGCGCGACTCGCCCGGAAGCTCTCGCGCCACGGGCAGCAGATCATCGACGTTGTCGAGCCCCTGGCACTCGGCCTCCGACGCCTCGAGCATCCCCGCGACCACGAACGCTTCTGCAGCGCGTTTGCGCGCCGAGAACCCGTAGAACGACCCGTCTTCCGCCTCCTTGGCCTCCAAGGCCGCGCGCAGCCGGACGATCTCGCCGCGCGCCCGCTCGCGATCTCGGGCCGGCACGAGCGGCAGCAAATCGCACCCCGCGAGGAACGCCACGACCGGCTCCGCCCCGGGGAGCCACGCCTCGAGCTCCGAGATGGCGCGCGTGATCGCCGCCTCGGAGAGATACGGCGCACAAGAGCGCAGCGCCTCGCCGCGGCGCGCACTCAGAGCGCGGATCGCGTCGAGCGCCGCGTCGTGCTGCCCGGCGCGCGCAAGGCGCACCGCGACCGCGGCCAGCGCCGCCTCGTCGGCGAACCACTCCGCGCCATCGCCGGGCTGCGGCTGCCGTACAAGCGCGAGCACGGCGCGAAGCGAGGCATCGGGAAACACCCGAAGGTGGTGGAAGACGAACACGTGACGGCCCACGAAGTCGATGCGCCGAAGCCCATCGATCGCTTCCTCCGCGCTCCACAGCCCGGTCTCCACCGCTTTCACACGCAGGCTGAACGGGACATCGTTTTCGGCCCAGTACGTGCGATCCACGATCTCCCTCGCCTGGAGCTGCCGCAGCATCGCCCCGGCGCGCGCTCGCTCGGAGTCGGCCTCTTCGAAGGACACATCCGCGAGGCGCCACTCGTCGAGCGAGCGTGCCAGCACATCTTTCCCGGGCGACGTCTCCATCAGCGACTCCGTCCCGCGCAGTTACTTCTTCTTGTGCTTGTTATGCTTGTCGCGCTGGCCGATGTAGTTGCCCTGATCATCATAGTAGCGATTGCCGCCAGAAGCCCCCCGGGTCGTCGCGCCGCGCAAATCGGCGTAGGAGAGGAGATTCCCGATCTCGTCATATCGGCGCTGAACCACCGCGCCCGCCGAGACGGCCTTATCGCGCTTGCCGTGCATCCCTTCCTCGCCTCCTCACTGCCTCACCGGCAGCTCCACCACGAAGCTCGCCCCCTCCCCCGGCGCGCTCTCCACCGTCACCGCCCCGCCGTGCGCCTCGACGACGCTCTTCACGATGGCCAGCCCCAGCCCCGTCCCGTCGCGGCCCTCGTCGGTCGTGAAGAACCTGTCGAAGATCCTCGGCAGGTGCTGCGGCGGCACCCCCGGCCCCCGGTCGCGCACCGAGATCCTCGCCGTCCTCTCGCCTTCCCGCCCCTCCCCGCCCTCGACGGTCACCACCACCGGCTCCCCCGGCGGCGAGAACTTCACCGCGTTGTCGACCAGGTTCAAGAGCGCCGTCTCCAGGTCCGTCTGCCGCGCCCGGAGCAGCCGTGTCCGCATCTCGTACCGCAGCAGCACCGGCTGCCCCGGGCCCGCGCGCCGCTCCACCACGCGCGCCACGAGCGCCTCCAGATCGAGCACCGTCATCGCCTCGCTCGAGGCCTCGATCCGGCTCAGCTCCAGCAGCCTCGACACGAGCCGGTCGAGCCGCGCCACGTCGAGCTCGATGTTCCGCAGGAAGCGCCGCCGCGCCTCGAGATCGTCCGCCGCCCCCTCGTCGAGCAGCTCGGCGGCGCCCCGGATCGACGTCAGCGGCGACTTGAACTCGTGCGCCACATCGGCCGCAAAATCCGAGATGTAGCGCAGCCGCGCCCCCAGCCGCTCGTTCATCGCGGCGAATGACTCGCCGAGCTCGCGGATCTCGCCGCTCCCGGACACGGGCACCACGACGTCGCGCTCGCCGGCCGCGATGCGCTTCGCCGCGCGCGACAGCTTGCCGAGCGGCCTCGAGATCGACCACGCGAGCGCCAGCGTGACGAGGCCCGTGAACACGCTCGCGACCACGAGGACCCGGATGAGCCCGGAGCGGATCCGGTGCAGCTCGACAAGCACCGGCTGCGTCGAGCGGACAACGTACACCGCGCCGAGCACCTCGCCGCCCCGCCGGATCGGCTCGGCCAGGAACAGGAACACCGCCAGCTCCTGCTGCCGGACACGCGTCCGCGCCGCGCGGCGCCCGGCGAGCGCCTCGCGCACCTCCGGACGATCCGGGACCTCGGACCAGCCCTCGCGCGCGCCCTTTCCGATCGGCCGCACGTTGTCGGCGAGCTCCCGGAAGTCCGCCGAGCTCGGGCGATGGCCGCGCGTCGGCATGAGCGCGGGGGCCGCTGGCTCGGGCCCCTCGGGCGGGCCGTTCTCGTGCGAGTCGGCGACGACAGCGCCCGCCCTGTCGAGGATCCGGACGCGCGTGCGCGTGAGCCTCGCGGCCTGGGTCAAGATGTCGCCGTGCTCGGGCGCGTCGAGCTCGATCCCTCGATCGAGATCCGACGCGAGCATCGCGGCGACCAGGACCGCCTGGTTCGCCATGTCGCGCTCCAGCGAGCCGAGGAGCTGCCGCTCGTAGAGGCGCGCGAACTCGAGCCCCGCCACCGGCACGAGCAGCACCACCAGGTTCACGACCAGCAGCCGGACGCGGATCCGGCCGAGCTCCCAGCGCAGGCGCTCGATCATCGTGGGGCCCGGCATCGCGGCCCGGCTACGCCCCCTGCAGCTTGTAGCCGACGCCGTGGACGGTGGCGATCGGATCGCCGCCAACCACCCGGAACTTCGCGCGAATCCGGCGAACGTGCGTGTCGATGGTGCGCTCCGTGATCAGGTTGTCGTAGCGGTAGGCGCGCTGCATGAGCTGCCCGCGCGAGAGCACCACCCCGGGCCGCTCGAGCAGTGCGCCGAGCACGCCGAGCTCCGTCGCCGTGAGCGACACCGGCTGGCCGAGGTACCGCGCCTCGTGACGCTCGGTGTCGACCTCGATCGGGCCGTGGCGGAGGACCGCGGCGCGCGCGCCGGCGGACGCCGGCGCGGGCGGGGGCGCCTCGGTCCGCCGGAGCAGCGCGCGCACCCGCGCCACGAGCTCCCGCGGCGAGAACGGCTTCGTGAGGTAGTCGTCGCCGCCGAGCTCCAGGCCGACGATCCGGTCGACCTCGTCGGCGCGCGCCGACAGGAACAGGATCGGCGTCCTGCTCCCGGCGCGCAGCCGCCGGCACACCTCGAGGCCGTCGAGCTCGGGGAGCATCACGTCCAGCACCACGAGGTCCACCGTGCCCGCCCCCGCCGCCTCGACGGCGGCGCGCCCGTCGGCCACCGCCGTCACGGCGTACCCCTCCTTTTGCAGGGCGTAGAGCAGCACCTCGCGGATGCGCGCCTCATCGTCGACGACCAGGATGTGCTTGCTCACGTCGCGATCGGTCCCTCTGTTCCGGCGCCGTGCGCGTCGATCGCCGCGCCGAGGCCCTCCACGCGCGCCCAGACCTCGGACACGATACCACCGACGCCCTCGACCGAGGATCCGGCGAAGCGCGCCAGCACGAGCTGCGTGCGCAGCGCCTGGACGAGATCCGCGAGCTCCTCGAGGGCGCGGGCGTCGCGGTCGCGCATCGCCCGCAGGCGCCGGATGTTCTCGAGGTGGAGGTGCGCCGTCGCCAGCGACCGCGCGCCCGCGCCGCCGCCGCCCCGCTCGATCTCCGCGACGCGCGCCGCGGCGGCGCCCTCGTCGAAGCCGCTCTGGCGCAGCAGCGCGTCGAGCTCCGCGTGGCGGGCGGCGGCGCGCGCCACCTCGGCCTCGATCCGCGAGGCCGCCTCGCGCGACAGGAGCGCCTCGAACGAGGTGCCAGCGCACGCGCTGACCCCCTCGCGCAGCGCGCCCTGGACGCGCGCGGCGGCATCGCCCGCGGCGCCGATCGCGCGCCCGCCGCCCTCCCCGCGGCCCGCCGTGAGCGCGACGGGCGCCCAGATGGGCCAGAGCGGCACGCAGAGCGCCGCGGAGAGGGCGGCGCGGCGGCGCCCCTCGGGCGAGGCGCGGTACACCGCGACGGCGCACGCGAGCCCGGCGATCAGGTACAGCACCGCGAGATCGCGGAGGCTCATTGCGCCTCCTTCACCCGGTCGCCGCGCTCGGCGCCCCGATCGAGGCCGTCCAGGCCCGCGCCGTCCGCCGGCGGGATCTCCCGCCGGGTCGCGCCGTCCGCCGGCGGGACCTCCCGCTGGGTCGCGCCGTCCGCCGACGGGACCTCCCGCTGGGTCGCGCCGTCCGCCGACGGGACCTCCCGCCGGGTCGCGCCGTCCGCCGGCGGGACCTCCCGCTGGGTCGCGCCGTCCGCCGGCGGGTCATCGACCGGAGCCACGCCATCGCGCGAGGGTCGCTCCCACGGGCGCAGCCCGTCGTGCGAGCGCAGATCGTCGTCGTAGATGAGCGCGGAGCGGAAGCTCGTGACGAGCGCGTCGGAGAAGCTCCCCTCGCGGGCGCGCAGGAACGGGACGTCCTTCTCGCTCGGCCGCCCGAGGTAGGGCCGGAGGATCCATGCGGCTTGACCGCCGACGGCGAAGAAGACGGCCATGAAGGCGACCGCGGTGAGCCAGCGGCCCGGACCCGCGCCGATGCCCCGCACGAGCACGCCGAGCGCCGCGAGGCCCGCGACGGCGTAGGCGAGCCAGGCCGCGACCGACGACGCGTGGTAGCCGAGCCCCACGTCGATGGCCAGCCAGAGCACGGGCGCGAACGCGAGCAGCACCAGCGACGAGCGGCCCGCCGACGCGAGGGCGAGCGCGATGACGGACCGCATGGGCCACGGGCGCCCGAGCACGGCCGAGAACGCGTGGAGCGCCGGGACCGAGAGCGCGAGCGTGATCAGCATCGCCAGCGGCACCTTGACGGCCGCAAAGACGATCTGCTCGCTGCCGCGGAAGCTCCCGATCACGCCGCCAAACACGGCCGAGCCGAGGGCAATCGCGCCGAGCGACGCGAGCGCGATGGCGCGGATGTCCCTGTCCTCACGGCAGCTCGCGGCCACCTCGGAGGGCGCCCGGAGGAGACGGCTCACGACGGAGGCGCTCACAGGACACCCCCCTTCAGGATCGGGAGCATCCCCCACCACACGCGCAGCGCGAGCACCACGGCGAACCCCGCGAACACGACGAGCGCCGCGGTCGACCGGGACACGCCGGCGAGACCGCCCTCGCGCTGGAGCACCGCGCCGAGGTCACGCAGCAGGATGCAGATGCCGACGGCGCCGCCCACCGCGAGGCCGAGCAGCCCCATGAGGGCCGCGGTCGCGTCCGCCCCGCTCGTCACGACGAAGAGCGCCGAGGCGGGCGCGAGGCCGCCGAGCACGAGGCCCGTCGCGGCCGCGGCGCGCGCCGTCGCCGAGAGCGCGCGCGGCGGGTCGAGCGGCGCGTCGAAGAGCGTCAGCACGATCGTGAGCGCCGGCACGCCGACGCACGCAACGGCGATCATCGCCGCAGGGACGCCGGCCGCGTGGCGGACGAACGACACGCCGCCCTGCCGCGCGCCGAGCGAGAGGCCGTACAGCGCCGCGAGGCCGACGCCGACGCCGAACCGGGACAGCTCGTCGCGGAGCGAGACCGAAGGCCGCTCCGCGAGGAGGGCGGCCGTCCAGCTGCGGTGTCCGGCGCCTGCGGTGAGCTCCACGGCGGGGCCGGGCACAGGGGCCGCGGGGGCGTCGTCTCGACGCTCCGCGGGATCTTTTGCGCCGGCGTCCGTGCCGGCCTCGGGCGATGACGTTACGGGGAGACAGGTAGCTTGCGCCTGCACAAGGACCTCCATCGGGGTGAGCGCTGCGCGGCCTGGTCACGGCCGCCGCAGACCTCCCTGGGCGTACCCCCCGGGTGAGGCGCACCCGCGCGCCCGACGAGGAACAGACGCGGAGAGGTTGTGGCGAAGACGTGGCGATGGCGCGCGCCCTCCGGAGCGCCCCGGGGCCGGGACCGCCGGCACCCGAGGAGCCCTCCACGGGAGGTCTCCCGCGACGGTCCACACACACATCACAGCCTCTGAGCGCCCGACTCCGGCGATCCATCGACATGTAGATCGGTGTGCGCCAAACCACACATTGCCGATTTGTACGCGACGGATCGATGCTTGGCGCGCGGCACTCGCGAGGGAGGAAGTAATGAAGATCGACCTGTTCACAGAGATGCAGAGTCCCCGTCCGTGGTCGGAGGACCACGAGCACAGGGTCATCATGAACACCCTCGAGCAGGCGAAGCTCGCCGATCGGCTCGGGTATGGCTGCTGGTGGCAGGTCGAGCACCATACGGCCGAGGAGTTCAGTTACTCGTCGGCGCCGGAGGTGATGCTCGCGGCGATCTCGCAGCACACGACGTCGATCCGGCTCGGGCACTCCTCGGTGCTGTCGCCGTTCCGGTTCAACCACCCCATCCGCGTCGCCGAGCGCGCGGCGATGCTCGATCACCTGAGCGGCGGTCGCCTGGAGCTCGGCCTGGCCCGCTCGACCATCCCGGAGTGGCGCACGTTCAACATCCCTCCGGACCGGACGCGCGATCAGATGCAGCAGGCGTTCGAGATGATCCCGAAGATGTGGACGCAGGAGCGGTTCTCCTGGAAGAGCGAGGACGCCGAGATCAACAACGTCCCCATCATCCCGAAGCCGTACCAGAAGCCCCACCCGCCCCTCTGGCAGGCCTGCTCGAGCCTCGCCTCGTTCGAGCAGGCCGGGCGCAACGGGGTCGGCGCGCTCGGCGTCACGCTGTGGGCGCCGCCCGAGCAGGTGAAGGAGTGGATCGGCATCTACCGCGAGGCCATCCGCCGGTGTGAGCGACCCGTGGGCGCGTTCATCAACAACCAGGTCGGGTTCTTCACGTTCGCTCATTGCGCCGAGACGGACCAGCAGGCCATGGAGAACGGCGCCGCCTCCGCGGCCGCGTGGTACACGAACGGGTCCTTCACGTTCTTCGAGGCGAAGGAGCACTTCCTGCGGACCCACGCCGAGGAGCAGGCGCTGGCCAAGGACCCGGCGGGCGGCGGCCTCGTGGGCCAGCTCCTGCGCGACCGCGCGGGGAAGACGCCGGCCGAGACCAAGGCCAACGCGGTCCTCGCCCGCATCATGCAGAACGAAGAGGTCCCGAACGAGGAGGTGTTCGACGCCCTGAAGGAGCAGAACTCGCTCATCGTCGGCAGCCCGGAGACGTGCCGGCAGAAGATCAAATTCTACCAGGACCTCGGCATCGATCGCCTGCTGAGCTTCCAGCAGGTCGGGCGCCTTTCGCACGAGCAGGTCATGAGCAGCATTCGCCAGATCGGCAAGCTCATCCCCGAGTTCGACAAGCCCTAGTTCCGTGAATCAGAAATCCCGTCTCGACGCCGTGGCCGCGCCGCATCACGGACACGGAGCGAGATCGGGCGGATATCCACTACGGAGAGGGCGCGGAAACAGCTAATCATCGCTGTTTTATGCATCATCGAGCTCTCCCACTTTTTGTTCCAAATGGGTGGATTGAGGGTTCCGCCGCCCGCCTTTCTCGACCTTGTCGTTGATCCTCCAGGCGCGGAAGTGGGCACCGTCCACGACGACGACGACGAGCGAGCACTTCCGTGCGCTGCGGCACGAGAGCTCGGTCGAGCGGTGGGCGGCGACGACGTGACGTTCACGAGCCAGCATGCGGGGCAGGTCCTGCCGCGATCTCATGAGCAGGGTGGCCCCGGTGCGGGACGTGGCGCGCGCTGGTTCGCGGAGGAGGACGGATGATGTCCGGCGCCTCGCCTGCTCAAGGCGATGGCGATGCGCACCGATCATGGCAGCATGCGTCGCAATGACCCGTAGCAGGGCTCCTGCGGACACCACCATTCCCGTCTCGTCCGATCCCGGGGCGTCGTCCCGTTACGCCATCATCGAGTTCCTCTGCGAGGGTTCAGACACCCTTCTTTACCGCGGTGTACGCGAGGGCGACGGCCTTCCCGTGGTGCTCAAGGTCCTCCGGCGCGATCACGCGAGCCCTCGCGCCCCGGAGCGGCTGCGTCACGAGTACGAGATTGCTCGGGCGCTCGAGAGCACGGCGATCGTCAAGCCCTATGCGCTCGCGATGCTCGGCGATCAGCCGGCGCTGGTCCTGGAGGATTTCGGCGGCGTGTCGCTCGATCGGCTCCTGGAAGGGCCGATGCCGATCGAGCGCTTCTTCCCGCTCGCCGTCCGCCTGGTGGAGGCGCTCGCCGAGGTGCACCGCCATGGCGTCGTCCACAAGGACATCAAGCCTCAGAACCTGCTCCTCAACCCCGCCACCGGCGAAGTGAAAATCACCGATCTGGGGATTGCGTCCCGGATACCCCGCGAGCTCCAGCACCTCGAGCACGTCGGGCTCATCGAGGGGACCCTGGCCTACATGGCCCCGGAGCAGACAGGCCGGATGAACCGCTGGATCGACGAGCGGACCGATCTCTACTCCCTCGGCGTCGTCTTGTACGAGATGCTGGCGGGCGCTCTGCCGTTCCGGGCCAGCGATCCCGTCGCGTGGGTCTATTGCCACATTGCCCAGAAGCCGGTCCCGCCGCACGCGCTCGTCCCGTCGATTCCCCCGCCCCTGTCCGCGGTCGTGCTCAAGCTGCTCTCCAAGGCCGCCGAGGACCGGTACCAGAGCGCGGCGGGCCTGCGGCACGATCTGGACGAGTGCTTCGCCCGGTGGCGGACGAGCGGCGCCATTCAGCCCTTCGCGCTCGGTCAGCGCGACGTCTCCGACCGGTTCCAGGTCCCGCAGCGGCTGTACAGCCGCGAGCGCGAGGTGGAGGCGCTGCTCGGCGCGTTCGAGCGGGTGGTGGCGCAGAGCCGGCCAGAGCTCGTGCTCGTATCGGGCTATGCGGGCATTGGGAAATCGTCGCTCGTCGCCGAGCTGCACCGGCCGATCGTGAGGGAGCGGGGGTTCTTCCTCTCCGGCAAGTTCGATCAAACCGCGAGGGACGTCCCCTATCGCGCTTTCCTTCAGGCGTTCCGGGCGCTCTTTCAGGAGATCCTCAGCGCGAACGAGGAGCAGGTCGAGCGCTGGAGACAGCGTTTCCGGGAGGCCCTCGGCCCGAACGGGAGGCTGCTCGCCGACGTGCTCCCCGAGCTCGGGCTGCTCCTCGGCCCGCAGCCGCCCGTGCCCGAGCTTCCGCCCACCGAGGCCCAGAGCCGGCTGCTCGCGACGCTCCAGCGCTTCGTCGCGGCGTGCGCCCAGAAGGAGCACCCCGTGGCGCTCTTCCTCGACGATCTGCAGTGGGCCGACGCGGCCAGCCTCCAGCTGCTCGCGCAGCTCGCCACGTACGCTGGGCCCGCGCACCTGCTGCTGATCGGCGCCTACCGCGACAACGAGGTCGGCCCCGCGCACCCGCTGCGGCTCACGCTGGCCGAAGCGCGCAAGCGCGGCGCCGCCGTCTCCGAGCTCGTCCTCGAGCCGCTCTCCGCCGCCCACGTCGCGGCGCTCGTCGCCGAGGCGGTCCACGCGCCGCACACGCCCGCAGAGCAGGTCGAGCCGCTCTCGCAGCTGGTCTACGAGAAGACGGGCGGAAACCCGTTCTTCGTGCTCCAGTTCCTGATCGCGCTGCACCAGGAGGGGCTCATCACCTTCGACGCGGAGCAGGGCAGGTGGCGGTGGGACATCGCCGCGATCCGCGACAAGGGGTTCACCGACAACGTCGTCGAGCTGATGGCGGCCAAGCTCAAGCGGCTCTCGGTCCCAACGCGGGACGCGCTCACGCTCGCCGCGTGCCTCGGCAGCAGCGTGCAGCTCGACACGCTCGCGGTGGTCGCGGACCGTCCGGCGGCGGAGCTCCGCGACGCGCTCGAGGAGGCCGTGCGGGAGGGGCTGCTGCTCCGCCGGGGCGACGCCTATCGCTTCCTCCATGACCGGGTGCAGCAAGCCGCTTATTCGCTCATCCCGGAGGGACGGCTCGCCGAGATGCATCTGGGGATCGGGCGGCTGCTCCTCAGGGCGCAGCGCGCGGACGAGCGCGACGAGGCGCTCTTCGACGTCGTCGGTCACCTCAACCGCGGCGCCGCACTCCTGCATTCCCAGGCGCAGCGGGACGAGCTCGCCGCGCTGAACCTGCGCGCCGGCCGGAAGGCCAAGGCCGCCGCGGCCTACGAGGCCGCCGCCGCGCTCTTCGCCGCGGGCCTTTCGCTGCTCGCGCCGGACTCTTGGGAGACGCAACACGAGCTGACCTACGCCCTGACCTTCGAGCGCGCGCACGTCGCGTACATCACCGGCGGCTTCGACGAGGCCGAGCGACTCCTGGAAGAGCTCATGGAGCGCGCGAGGACCCGGCGCGAGACGGCCGCCGCCGTCGAGCTCGCCGTCGCCTTCTACCTGACCCGCGGGCAGGGCGACCGCGCGGTGGAGATCGGGCTCTCGTGGCTCCGCGCCTGCGACATCGATCTGCCGCTACATCCCTCAGGCGCACAGATTGACGAGGAGACCGAGAGGGTCTGGCAGGCCCTGGGCGACCGGGCCATCGAGGACCTGATCCATCTGCCCCCCATGACGCACCCGGAGATCAAGCTCACGATGGGCGTGCTGCAGGCTGTGGCCGCCGCTGCGTTCTTCGTGGACGCGGACCTGCACGTTCTCATCGTCCTGCGCATGGTCCAGCTCAGCCTGCGCCACGGCAACGCCGAGAGCTCCGCTTACGCGTACACCGCCTTCGCGTGGATGATCGGCCCGAGGTTCGGGCGATACCAGGAGGGCTACCTGTTTGGGAAGCTCGGCCACGACCTGGCGGACAGGAGCAGTCTTCTCACCACGAAATCGGTGGTGTTCATGATCTTCGGACAGCATGTCGTCTTCTGGACACGCCACTACCGAGAGACGTATCCGTACGCGCGCGCCGGCTTCAGCGCCGCGGTCGAGTCCGGTGATCTGAACATGGCGTGCTTGAACTGCATGTGGGCCCCGCTGTTGCGGCTGCTCTCTGGCGAGCCGCTGGAGGACGTGCTTCGCGAGGTCGAAGAGCGCCTCGGCTTCGTGCGCAGGGCCGGTTACGCGTTCCCGCACAGCGCCCTCGTCGGCGCCCACGCCATGATCCAGACGCTGCGAGGAAGGCCGGTCCGCTTCTCGATGCTGGATGGATGCGAGCTGGATCTGCCGGCCTTCGAGGCGCGGTTGGACGAGGGGGATCTGCAGGGCGTTCGCAGCTTCTATTACAGCTTGAAGGCCCAGGCGCTCTTCGTGCTCGGCTCTCCCAGGGAGGCGTCCGCAGTGGCGACCTGCGTGATGGTCGAGCACCCCTTTAGGACCGAGCCGCTCCCGCCCATCGCCGAGAACTTCTACTATCTCGCGCTCTCGCTCGCGGCCCTCTTCGACGAGACGCACGAGGCGGGGCCCTCCCCGCAGCGGGCGCTCCCCGAACGGCTCCTCGAGTGCGAGCGGCAGCTCGGCGAGTGGGCCAGGAACGGCCCCGACAACTTCCTCCACAAGCACGCCCTGGTCCGCGCCGAGATCGCCCGGCTCCGCGGGCAGGACCTGGAGGCCATCGGGCTCTACGAGCAGGCCATCGCGGCGGCGCGGGAGGGCGGCTTCGTCCAGCACGAGGCCATGGCCTGCGAGCTCGCCGCGGCGTTCTACCGCGCGCGTGGCCTCTCCACGTCCGAAGGCGCCCACCTGCGAGAGGCCCGCGCCGCCTACTTCACGTGGGGCGCCCACGCCAAGGTGGAGCAGCTCGATCAGCGCTACCCCCACCTGGCCCCGCGCAAGCCGATCGCCCCCACGGTCACCTTCGCCGTACGGGCCGAGCAGTTCGACGTCCTGCCGGTGGTCAAGGCGTCGCAGAGCATCTCCGGCGAGCTCAAGCTCCCGCGGCTGCTCGAGACGCTGCTGCGCATCGTGGTCGAGCACGCGGGCGCCGAGGAGGGCTGCGTCCTCCTGGTCCGGGATGAACACCTGTGGACGGCGGCGATCGAGACGCCGGGGGGTGAGGCGCGGCTGCTCGATGCAGGCGAGGCCGCGGCGGCCGCGCTGCCGCGGTCCGTCCTCAACTACGTTCGCCGGAGCCGCGAGCGCGTGCTGCTCGACGACGCCGCCGCCCGGCACCCCTTCCTGGAGGACGAGTATTTCCGGCGCAAGCGCCCGAGATCGGTGCTGTGCCTGCCGATCCTGCGCGAGGCCCGGCTGCTCGGCCTGCTCTACCTGGAGAACAACCTCGTCTCCGGCGCCTTCACCCCCGGCCGGCTCAGCGTCATCGAGCTGCTCGCCTCGCAATCAGCCATCTCGCTGGAGAACGCCCTGCTCTATACCGAGGTGGAGCAGGAGAACGCCGAGCGGCGGCGCGCGGAACAGGCGCTCAAGGCCAATCAGGAGATGCTCCAGGCCGTCGTCGACAACTCGGCGGCGGCCATCTACGTCAAGGATCGCGACGGCCGACATCTGCTCGCCAACCGGCACGTGGGCAACCTCCTGGGCGTGCCGAGCGAGAAGATCCTCGGAAGGACTGTCGCCGCTTTCTTCCCTGCTCCGATGGCCGAGGCCATCCAAGACCACGACCGGAAGGTGATCGAGGCGGGCGTGCCGATGGAGTGGGAGGAGACGGTGCCGCTGGAGGACGGGCCGCACACGTTCCTGTCGGTCAAATTCCCTCTCGGCGAGGGGCCCGCGCCCCGCGCGATCGGCGGCATCTCCACCGACATCACCGAGCGCAAGCGGACCGAGCAGGCCGTGCGCTTCCTGGCCGAGGCGAGCTGCAAGCTGATGACGCTGGGCTACGGCGCGACATTCGAGAGCGTGGCGCAGCTCCCGGTGCCGGAGCTGTCGGATCAGTGCGTCATCGAGGTGCTCTTCGAGGGCAGGACGCCGGGCTGGACGGTCGCGGCAGGGGTGCCCAGCGAGCAGCTCGACGCGCTGAAGGACGCGCTGCGCGTTCTGGCGGAGGCGTTGCCGGCCGGCTCCGAGGGAGAAGAGGGCCGCGTCACGACGCTGCTACAGCGGGTGGGTTCGCTCGACCCGCGGGTCAGGCATCTCTGGGAGCAGCTCGGCGTTCATGAGTTCCTGCGGGTTCCGCTGGCCGCGCGCGACCGGTACTTCGGCGTCATGACCCTGCTGGCGACCGCGCCCGAGCGCCGTTATGGCCCCGCTGAGCTGCGGCTGGCCGAGGAGCTGGGGTGCCGCGCGGCGCTCGTGCTCGACAACGCCCGACTGTATACCGACGCCCAGGAGGCGATCCAGCGGCGGGACGAGTTCCTCGTCGTCGCGTCTCACGAGCTCAGAACCCCGCTGACGTCGCTGCAGATGCAGGTGCAGGCGGTCGAGCGCCAGCTGCGCCGCCGCTCGCTCGCGGACGTCCCCCCGGAGCGGATCGAGTCAATGTTCCAGATCCTCGGTCGCCAGACGTCGCGGCTCGGGCGCCTGGTCGACGAGCTGCTCGACGTCACGCGGCTGAACGCCGGGCAGCTGGCGCTCGCGCGCGCGGAGGTCGATCTGGCGGCGCTGGCGAGCGAGGTCGTCGAGCGGATGCGGCCGCAGCTCGCGGCGTCCCACTGCCGGACGCAGCTCGAGCTGGAGGAGCCCGTGGTCGGGTGCTGGGATCCGTCTCGCATAGAGCAGGTCATCATCAATCTCCTATCGAACGCGATGAAGTACGGCGCAGGCAGGCCTATCTTCGTCGGCGCGCGGCGGCAGGCCGATCGCGCGCTGCTCGTCATCCGGGATGAAGGGATCGGGATCGGGGCGGCCGATCAGGGCAGGATCTTCGAGCGCTTCGAGCGCGCGGTGTCGGTGCGCAACTTCGGCGGCCTCGGCCTCGGGCTCTACATCGCACGCTCGATCGTGGCGTCGCACGGCGGATCCATCCGGGTGGAAAGCAAGCCGGGCGCCGGCGCGACGTTCGTGGTGGAGCTCCCGCTGAGCCCACCGGAGGCGGACGAGCGCGGCGTCGCGCTGGCCTAGTACTACAGCCGCACGTCGCCGAATCTCCGCGGGACTCGATGAGCGGCCGGACGATCATGACGCTTGGCTTGTCCGCACACTGGTGGAGCCCAGCTCGTTCGGCGCTCACCGACGTGCGGCTGTAGTACTAGTACTACAGCCGCACCTCGACATCGATCCAGGTTGGACCCAGGATCCGCCCATGGATCCGGGGGCGAGCGAGCTGCCAGCCGCGTTGGCGTGAGACGCGATGGCAGCAGATTTTGAGGCATTTCACGCGCGATTCGCGGCGCTGTTCGCGCGCAGCGAGCCGCGCGAGCAGGCGATCAAGTACGTGCGCTCGCTGATGGGGCCGGCGGCGCGGCGGAACGGTTGGCAGTTGGCCGAGGCCATCGGGGACCGCACGCCCGATCGCGTGCAGCGGCTGCTGTACAGTGCGGACTGGAGCGCGGATGCGGCGCGCGATCTCCTGTTGAACTTCACGATCGAGCAGTTCGGCGACCCGCAGGGCATCGGCGTACTGGATGAAACGGGCTTTCTCAAGAAAGGCACGAAGTCCGTCGGCGTGCAGCGGCAATACAGCGGGACGGCAGGCAAGATCGAGAACTGCCAGATCGGTGTGTTCCTCAGCTACACCAGCCCACGTGGACATGTGATTCTGGATCGTCGTCTTTACTTGCCAGAAGCGTGGTGCAGCGATCCGGCGCGAAGGCAGGACGCTCACGTTCCGGAGGATGTCGCATTCCAGACCAAGCCGCAGCTGGCGATGCAGATGCTGCATGGCGCCTGGCAGCATGGTGTCCCGATGGCGTGGGTCACAGGCGATGAAGTCTACGGGGACGACCCCGTGCTTCGCGACGGCATCGCCGCGCAGGGCCATCGGTATGTTCTCGCGGTCATCTCGAGCACGCCGGTATGGCCCCAGCGACCCGCGGTCGCGGAACCCCCGACCGAACGCGAACACCCTCGTGGTCCGCTCCGCACGCGCACTCGTCTTGCACCGGGCGCGCCGCACGCCTCCACCGTGGCAAAAGTGGCGGCGCAGTGGTCGCCGAAGCAATGGCATCGCCTTGCCGTCCATCAAGGCGAGAAGGGACCCATCGAGTACGACTGGGCCCGCGCACGCGTCGTCGACAGCCGTCGGCGCTTGCCGGCCGACGAGCTCTGGCTCCTGGCCCGCCGCTCTGTCTCGAAGCCGTCGGAAGTGGCCTACTACCTGTCCAACGCCGGAGCCGACACACCGCTGGTAACGCTCGCGCACGTGGCTTCCACGCGCTACACGATCGAGCAGTGCTTCGAGGAGGCGAAGGATGACGTCGGCCTCGACCATTACGAGGTCCGCTCGTGGCCGAGCTGGCATCGGTACATCACGTTGGGAATGATGGCCCTGGCGTGGTTGGCTTTTGTGCGCGCGAAGCTTCCCGCGGAGGGCGCCTTCCCGTACGCCCCGGCGATGAACCCCGACCTCCTGCCCAAAGCAGCGCGCCCGGGGCCGGGGAAGAACGCCGAGCGCATGCAGCAGACCGCGCTTGACACGTCGGGGGAAAAAAGCCCGCGGCGCCCGAAGAAAGCGACGGTCCGCCGACGCTGGCGCCCTGGAGCATTCCCGAAGTCCGCCGCCTGATGGAGCTGGTGCTTCCGCTGCCCGCCCATTCGCCCGAGTTCCGCTGGGCATGGTCGGGGTGGCGACGCCGAAAGCGCGCGCAGGCTCGCGCCTGTTGCTACCGGCGCCGCCGCGACCGACCGCTCGCCCGCGCCCGGGCTCCCTAACCGCGGCTGTAGTACTAGTTCCGTGAATCAGAAATCCCGTCTCGACGCCGTGGCCGCGCCGCATCACGGACACGGAGCGAGATCGGGCGGATATCCACTACGGAGAGGGCGCGGAAACAGCTAATCATCGCTGTTTTATGCATCATCGAGCTCTCCCACTCGTTGTT
Organism: Sorangium sp. So ce1504; assembly: GCF_051521635.1. Taxonomy (NCBI): domain Bacteria; kingdom Pseudomonadati; phylum Myxococcota; order Polyangiales; family Polyangiaceae; genus Sorangium; species Sorangium sp. So ce1504. The sequence goes on from NZ_CP150365.1 coordinate 7,080,852, forward strand.
CCAAATGGGTGGATTGAGGGTTCCGCCGCCCGCCTTTCTCGACCTTGTCGTTGATCCTCCAGGCGCGGAAGTGGGCACCGTCCACGACGACGACGACGAGCGAGCACTTCCGTGCGCTGCGGCATGAGAGCTCGGTCGAGCGGTGGGCGGCGACGACGTGACGTTCACGAGCCAGCATGCGGGGCAGGTCCTGCCGCGATCTCATGAGCAGGGTGGCCCCGGTGCGGGACGTGGCGCGCGCTGGTTCGCAGAGGAGGACGGATGATGTCCGGCGCCTCGCCTGCTCAAGGCGATGGCGATGCGCACCGATCATGGCAGCATGCGTCGCAATGACCCGTAGCAGGGCTCCTGCGGACACCACCATTCCCGTCTCGTCCGATCCCGGGGCGTCGTCCCGTTACGCCATCATCGAGTTCCTCTGCGAGGGTTCAGACACCCTTCTTTACCGGGGTGTACGCGAGGGCGACGGCCTTGCCGTGGTGCTCAAGGTCCTCCGGCGCGATCACGCGAGCCCTCGCGCCCCGGAGCGGCTGCGTCACGAGTACGAGATTGCTCGGGCGCTCGAGAGCACGGCGATCGTCAAGCCCTATGCGCTCGAGATGCTCGGCGATCAGCCGGCGCTGGTCCTGGAGGATTTCGGCGGCGTGTCGCTCGATCGGCTCCTGGAAGGGCCGATGCCGATCGAGCGCTTCTTCCCGCTCGCCGTCCGCCTGGTGGAGGCGCTCGCCGAGGTGCACCGCCATGGCGTCGTCCACAAGGACATCAAGCCTCAGAACCTGCTCCTCAACCCCGCCACCGGCGAAGTGAAAATCACCGATCTGGGGATTGCGTCCCGGATACCCCGCGAGCTCCAGCACCTCGAGCACGTCGGGCTCATCGAGGGGACCCTGGCCTACATGGCCCCGGAGCAGACAGGCCGGATGAACCGCTGGATCGACGAGCGGACCGATCTCTACTCCCTCGGCGTCGTCTTGTACGAGATGCTGGCGGGCGCTCTGCCGTTCCGGGCCAGCGATCCCGTCGCGTGGGTCTATTGCCACATTGCCCAGAAGCCGGTCCCGCCACACGCGCTCGTCCCGTCGATTCCCCCGCCCCTGTCCGCGGTCGTGCTCAAGCTGCTCTCCAAGGCCGCCGAGGAGCGGTACCAGAGCGCGGCGGGCCTGCGGCACGATCTGGACGAGTGCTTCGCCCGGTGGCGGACGAGCGGCGCCATTCAGCCCTTCGCGCTCGGTCAGCGCGACGTCTCCGACCGGTTCCAGGTCCCGCAGCGGCTGTACGGGCGCGAGCGCGAGGTGGAGGCGTTGCTCGGCGTGTTCGAGCGGGTGGTGGCGCAGGGCCGGCCAGAGCTCGTGCTCGTGTCGGGCTACTCGGGCATCGGCAAGTCGTCGCTCGTCGCCGAGCTGCACCGGCCGATCGTGAGGGAGCGGGGGTTCTTCCTCTCCGGCAAGTTCGATCAAACCGCGAGGGACGTCCCCTATCGCGCTTTCCTTCAGGCGTTCCGGGCGCTCTTTCAGGAGATCCTCAGCGCGAACGAGGAGCAGGTCGAGCGCTGGAGACAGCGTTTCCGGGAGGCCCTCGGCGAAAACGGCAGGCTGCTCGCCGACGTGCTCCCCGAGCTCACGCTGCTCCTCGGCCCCCAGCCGCCCGTGCCCGAGCTGCCGCCCGCCGAGGCCCAGAGCCGGCTGCTCGCGACGCTCCAGCGCTTCGTCGCGGCGTGCGCCCGGAAGGAGCACCCCGTGGCGCTCTTCCTCGACGATCTGCAGTGGGCCGACGCGGCCAGTCTCCAGCTGCTCGAGCAGCTCGCCATCTACGCCGGGCCCGCGCATCTGCTGCTGATCGGCGCATACCGCGACAACGAGGTCGGCCCCGCGCACCCGCTGCGGCTCACGCTGGCCGAGGTGCGGCAGCACGGCGCCGCTGTCTCCGAGCTCGTCCTCGATCCGCTCTCCACCGCCCACGTCGGGGCGCTCGTCGCCGAGACGGTCCACGCGCCCGAAGGCCAGGTCGAGCCGCTCTCGCAGCTGGTCTACGAGAAGACCGGCGGTAATCCGTTCTTCGTGCTCCAGTTCCTGATCGCGCTGCACCAGGAGGGGCTCATCGCCTTCGACGCGGACGCGGGCAGGTGGCGGTGGGACATCGCCGCGATCCGCGACAAGGGGTTCACCGACAACGTCGTCGAGCTGATGGCGGGCAAGCTGAAGCGGCTCTCGGTCCCGACGCGGGACGCGCTCAAGCTCGCCGCGTGCCTCGGCAGCAGCTTGGATCTCGACACCCTCGCGCTGGTCGCGGGCCGGAAAGCGGCGGAGCTCCGCGACGCGCTCGAGGAGGCCGTGCGGGAGGGGCTGCTCCTCCGCCGGGGCGACGCCTATCGATTTCTTCACGACCGGGTGCAGCAAGCCGCTTACTCGCTCATCCCGGCGGGACAGCTCGCCGAAATGCACCTTTGGATCGGCCGGCTGCTCCTCAGGGCGCAGCGCGCGGAGGAGCGCGACGAGGCGCTCTTCGACGTCGTCGGCCACCTCAACCGCGGCGCCGCGCTCATCCGTTCTCGGGCGGAGCGGCACGAGGTCGCGGCGCTGAACCTGCGCGCCGGCAGGAAGGCCAAGGCCGCCGCGGCCTTCCAGTCCGCCGCCGCGCTCTTCGCCGCGGGCCTTTCCCTGCTCGCGCCGGACTCTTGGGAGACGCAACACGAGCTGACCTACGACCTGACGCTCGAGCGCGCGCACGTCGCGTACATCACTGGCGGTTTCGACGAGGCCGAGCGGCTCCTGGAAGAGCTCCGCGACCGCGCGAGGACCCGGCGCGAGACGGCCGCCGCCGTCGAGCTCGTCCTTGCCTTCTATCAGACCCGCGGGCAATACGCCCGCGCGGTGGAGATCGGCCTCTCGTGGCTCCGCGCCTGCGACATCGATCTGCCGCTCCACCCCACCGGCGCACAGATTGACAAGGAGACCGAGAGCGTCTGGCAGGCCCTGGGCGACCGGGCCATCGAGGACCTGATCCATCTGCCCCCCATGACGAACCCGGAGATCGAGATCACGATGGGCGTGCTGCAGCGCATAGTCCTCCCAGCGGTCTTCGTGGACCCGGACCTGCACGTTCTCGTCGTCCTGCGCATGGTCCAGCTCAGCCTGCGCCACGGCAGCGCCGAGAGCTCCGCGTATGCGTACACTGCCTTCGCGAGGGTGATCGGCCCGACGTTCGGGCGATACCAGGAGGCCTATCGGTTCGGCAAGCTCGGCTGCGACCTGGCGGACAGGAGCGGCCTCCTCACCACGAAATCGGTGGTGATCAACCTCTTCGGACAGCATGTCGTCTTCTGGACACGCCACTACCGAGAGACGTATCCGTACACCCGCGCCGGCTTCAGCGCCGCGGTCGAGTCCGGCGATCTGAACAACGCGTGCTTCAGCTGCCTCTGGGCCGCGGTGTTCCGGCTGCTCTCTGGCGAGCCGCTGGAGGACGTGCTCCGCGAGGTCGACGAGCGCCTCGGCTTCGTGCGCAGCGCCGGTTACGCGTTCGCGCACATCGCGCTCCTCAGCGACCACGCCATGCTCCAGACGCTGCGCGGGAGACCGGTCCGCTTCTCGATGCTGGACGGGTCCGATCTGGATCCGCCGGCCTTCGAGGCGCAGCTGGAGGAGGGGGATCTGCAGGGCGTTCGCGCTCTCTATTACAGCTTGAAGGCGCAGGCGCTCTTCGTGCTTGGCTCTCCCAGGGAGGCGTCCGCGGCGGCGACCCGCGTGATGGTCGAGAACCCCTTCAGGATCGCGCCGTACCCGCTCATCGCCGAGAACTTCTACTATCTCGCGCTCTCGCTCGCGGCCCTCTTCAACGCGCCGCACGAGGCGCACGAGGCGGGGCCCTCCCCGCAGCGGGCGCTCCCCGAGCGGCTCCTCGAGTGCGAGCGGCAGCTCGGCGAGTGGGCCAGGAGCGGCCCCGATAACTTCCTCCACAAGCACGCCCTGGTCCGCGCCGAGATCGCCCGGCTCCGGGGGCACGAGCCGGAGGCCATCCGGCTCTACGAGCAGGCCATCGCGTCGGCGCGGGAGGGCGGTTTCATCCAGCACGAGGCCATCGCCTGCGAGCTCGCCGCGGCGTTCTACCGCGCGCGCGACCTCGCGACGCCCGCCGACTGCTACCTGCGCAAGGCCCGCGCCGGCTACTTCACGTGGGGCGCCCACGCCAAGGTGGAGCAGCTCGACCAGCGCTACCCCCACCTCGCCCCGCGCAAGCCGATCGCGCCCACCGTCACCTTCGCCGTGCGGGCCGAGCAGTTCGACGTCCTGTCGGTGGTGAAGGCGTCGCAGAGCATCTCCGGCGAGCTCAAGCTCCCGCGGCTGCTCGAGACGCTGCTGCGCATCGTGGTCGAGCACGCGGGCGCCGAGAAGGGGCATGTGCTCCTGCTCCGGGAGGATCGCCTGTCGACCGCGGCGGCGATCGAGACACCTGGGGGCGCGGTGCGGCTGCTCGACGCGGGCGAGGCGCCTTCGGCCGCGCTGCCAGAGGCCGTCCTCAACTACGTTCGCCGGAGCCACGAGCGCGTGCTGCTCGACGACGCTGCCGCCCGGCACCCCTTCATGGAGGACGAGTATTTCAGTCACAAGCGCCCGAAATCGGTGCTGTGCCTCCCGATCGTGCACCAGGCCCGGCTGATCGGCCTGCTCTACCTGGAGAACAACCTCGTCACCGGCGCCTTCACTCCCGGGCGGCTCAGCGTCATCGAGCTGCTCGCCTCGCAGTCGGCCATCTCGCTGGAGAACGCCCTGCTCTACGCCGAGCTGGAGCAGGAGAACGCCGAGCGGCGGCGAGCGGAACAGGCGCTCAAGGCCAATCAGGAGATGCTCCAGGCCATCGTCGACAACTCGGCGGCGTCCATCTACCTCAAGGATCGCGAGGGTCGATATCTGCTCGCCAACCGGCTGGTGAGAACCAACCTGGGCATGCCGAGCGAGCAGCTCCTTGGGAGGACCGATGCCGAGCTCTTCCCTGCTCCGGTCGCCGAGACCATCCACGACCACGACCGGAAGGTGCTCGACGCGGGCGTGCCGATGGAGTGGGAGGAGGAGATCCCGCTGGAGGACGGGCTCCACACCTTCCTGTCGGTCAAATTCCCTCTCGGTGAGGGGCCCGCGCCCCGCGCGCTCGGCGGCATCTCCACCGACATCACCGAGCGCAAGCGGACCGAGCAGGCCGTGCGCTTCCTGGCCGAGGCGAGCTGCAAGCTGATGGCCCTCGGCTACGGCGCGACGTTCGAGAGCGTGGCGCAGCTCCCGGTGCCCGAACTCTCGGATCAGTGCGTCGTCGAGGTGCTCTTCGAGGGCAGGACGCCGGGCTGGACGGTCACGGCAGGGGTGCCCGGCGAGCAGCTGGAAGCGCTGAAGGACGCGCTGCGCCTGCTGGCAGAGGCGTCGCCGGCCGGAGCCGAGGGCGAAGCCGGCCGCGTCACGCCGCTGCTACAGCAGGTGGGTTCGCTCGACCCGCGGGTCAGGCCTCTCTGGGAGCAGCTCGGCGTCCACGCGTTCCTGCGGGTTCCGCTGCTCGCGCGCGACCGGTACTTCGGCGTCATGACCCTGCTGGCGACCGCGCCCGAGCGCCGCTACGGCCCCGCCGACCTGCGGCTGGCCGAGGAGCTGGGGCGCCGCGCGGCGCTCGTGCTCGACAATATCCGCCTGTACACCGAGGCCCAGGAGGCCATCGAGCGGCGGGACGAGTTCCTCGTCGTCGCGTCTCACGAGCTCAAGACCCCGCTGACCTCGCTGCAGATGCAGGTGCAGGCGGCCGAGCGCCTGCTGCACCGCCGCTCGCTCGCAAGCGTTCCCCCGGAGCGGATCGAGGCGATGTTCCGTATCCTCGGCCGCCAGACGTCGCGGCTCGGGCGCCTGGTCGACGAGCTGCTCGACGTCACGAGGATGAACGCCGGGCGGCTGACGCTCACGCGGGCGCCGGTCGACCTTGCGGCGCTGGTGCGCGAGGTCGTCGAGCGGATGCGCCCCCAGCTCGCGGACGCCCGCTGCCCGACGCAGCTGGAGCTGGGAGCGCCCGTGGTCGGGCACTGGGATCCGGATCGCCTGGAGCAGGTCGTCATCAACCTCCTGTCGAACGCGATGAAGTACGGCGCAGGCGGGCCTATTTCTATCGACGTGCGGCGGCAGGCGGATCGCGCGCTGCTCGTGGTCCGGGATGAGGGGATCGGGATCGCGGAGGCCGATCAGGGCAGGATCTTCGAGCGCTTCGAGCGCGCGGTGTCGGTGCGCAACTTCGGCGGTATCGGGCTCGGGCTCTACATCGCACGCTCGATCGTGGCGTCGCACGGCGGATCCATCCAAGTGCAGAGCAAGCCGGGCGCCGGCGCGACGTTCGTGGTGGAGCTCCCGCTGAACCCGCCGGAGGCGGACGAACGCGGCGTCGAGCCAGCCTAGCCCGAGTTTCGCAAACATGAAGGGCTGAGCGGCGCGGAACGCACGGAGGCGAAGCTGAGCGTGGCCGCCGTCACGCCGCCGCCGGTCCCGGCGATGAACTTCGGGATCGGGTGCGCCCAGAAGGGGAACCGGATCTGTCCCCGCTCGTACGCCTGCTCGATCGTCTGCACGTTGCCTTCGAGCTGGCCGGTGAAGCCCCGGGGCCTTCCCCGGCGGGTCGACGATCTGCCGAGGGATACCTCCCGGCCTGCCGGAGAGGTCGCTCGATCAAAATCGCCCGACGAGGCCGAGCCCGGCGCTGCTCGGTCCGAGCGCCATCGGCGCGGGGAGCACGAACGGCTGGTTGACGTCGTCGCGGACCAGCACCCTTCGCGGCACGAGGAGGCCTGGCACGAGCAGGGCGGCTCCCGTAATCTGGACGAGCCCGTCGAGGACGAGCGCCATGGTCTCGAGGTCGTCCTGCCGGGTCGTGGCCAGGGTGATGAAGGGGCCTGCGCACGGCACGAACAGCGCCGCGTAGCCCGGGGAGCCGCGGTATACCGCGTCGCCGCCGCCGATCGCGGTGAACAGGTAGACGGTTCCGAAGACGATCGAACCGCTGATCACGAGCCCCTTGCGGACGCGCGTCTCCGGATGATAGCCGGGCGGCACCGGCTCGCCCTCCCTCCAGGGGAGCACCTTCGGGCCCGCGGGCGGGGCGCCGTGGCCGCCCCGGAAGTCCGCGGCCAGCGGCTGCTGTGGCGCGAGCGGGGGCTGCCCCTGCACGAGCGGCGGAGCAGGCGGAGCTCCGTCGTCCGCCCGTGCGTGCTCCGCGCCAGAGAATGAGGCAACAAGCCCGGTCGCTACAGCCAGCGACCATCGTTCAAGCGATCGTCGATTCCACATTTCAACCCCCCGCGCTCGCGCTCTCGCATGCTCCGTGACCGCGCGCCGGCAGCACCCGACAGACGAGCCTACACGAGAAGGGTCAGGTCCGAGCGCCGGCGCAGAGCGTCGCGCCGTCGGAGGTGAACGCCACGCTCACCGCAGCGCTCGACAGGCGCGCGAATGTTCGCTAGGCTGCACCTCGATGTCCGTCCCTCGCGCGCGCTCCCTACGCCCCTGCCTAGGCCTACGGCCCGGGGGCCTTTGCGCGCGCTGCTGACGACGTCGCTCCTCGCAGTACGGCCCCCCTCGGTTTCCTTGGTCCCGATGGGGGTCCTCCGCCTCGTCGTCGTGTCGTGACGACTCCCATCGCTAGCTTTCAGGGAGTCCTGTCATGTCCACGATGCCTGTCCACAAGTACAAGCCCTTTCAGCCCATCCATCTGCCCGATCGCCGCTGGCCCAGCCGCGTGATCGAGAGCGCGCCGCGCTGGTGCAGCGTGGACCTGCGCGACGGCAACCAGGCCCTGGTCGAGCCCATGGGCCTCGAGCGCAAGCTCCGCATGTGGCACGAGCTCGTGCGCATGGGGTTCAAGGAGATCGAGGTGGGCTTCCCCAGCGCATCGCAGCCGGACTTCGATTTCGTGCGCTGGATCATCGACCAGGGGCTCATCCCGGACGACGTGACGATCCAGGTGCTCACCCAGGCGCGCGCCGAGCTGATCGAGCGCACCTTCGAGGCCATCCGCGGGGCGCGCCGCGCCATCGTCCACCTCTACAACTCCACCTCCACGCTCCAGCGGCGCGTGGTATTCGGCCTGGATCGCGCGGGCATCGCCGAGATCGCCGTGCGCGGGGCCCGGCTCGTGAAGGAGCTCGCGGCGCGGCTGCCCGGGACCGAGGTCGCGCTGGAGTACTCCCCCGAGAGCTTCACGGGCACCGAGCTCGATTTCGCGAAGGAGATCTGTGAGGCCGTGATGGACGTCTGGGAGCCCACGCCATCACGGAAGATCATCCTGAACCTGCCCGCCACCGTCGAGATGTCGACGCCCAACGTGTACGCGGATCAGATCGAGTGGATGCACAGGAACCTGAAGCAGCGCGACAGCATCGTGCTGAGCGTGCACCCGCACAACGACCGCGGCACCGCCGTGGCCGCGGCGGAGCTGGCCGTGATGGCGGGCGCCGATCGCGTCGAGGGCACGCTGTTCGGGAACGGCGAGCGCACGGGCAACGTCGACGTCGTGACGCTGGCGCTCAACCTGATGTCCCAGGGCGTGGATCCCGAGCTCGAGATCCATGACGTCCAGTCGATCAAGGAGACGGTCGAGCACTGCAACCGCCTGCCGGTCCACCCGCGCCACCCGTACGTCGGCGAGCTCGTGTACACGGCCTTCTCCGGGTCGCACCAGGACGCGATCAAGAAGGGGTTCAAGGCGCTGCGCGAGGGCGGGAGCCCGCTCTGGGAGGTGCCGTACCTGCCCATCGATCCGCAGGACGTCGGCCGCAGCTACGAGGCGGTGATCCGCGTGAACAGCCAGTCGGGCAAGGGCGGCGTGGCCTACGTGCTCGAGCACGATCACGGCTACGCGCTGCCGAGGGGGCTCGCCGTCGAGGTGAGCCAGGCCGTGCAGCGCAGGGCGGAGCGGACCGAGGGCGAGGTGCAGAAGGCCGAGATCCTGGCGATCTTCGAGCGGGAGTACGTGAACCGCGCAGGGCCGCTCCGCGTCACCCGGCACAGGCGCGTCGGCCAGGGCGCGGACGAACGACACGAGTTCCATGTGCAGATCCGAGGCGCCGCCCACGTGCTGAGCGCCGCCGGCGGCAGCCCCGTCGAGGCGCTCGCGAGCGCGCTCTCGCGCCACGCGGGGATCGCGATCGCGGTGGACGAGCACGCGGCGCACGCGCTCCCGAGGAGCGCCGGCGACGAGACGGCGGCTTACGTGGCCATCTCGGTCGGGCGCAAGCGCAGCTTCGGGGCGGGGACGCACGGGGACGCCGACATGGCGTCGCTCGCCGCCGTGGCGTCCGCGTGGAACCGCGCGCGGCCGGCGGATGCGGCGCAGCTCGCGGCGGCAGCGGAGTGAGCGGGCGCGCGGTCGCTCAACCCCGCCGGAGGCGCCCGCGCAGCGAGACGAAGCGCCTGGACGCGCGCGCGCGCGGTGCTACCCTCGCGCGCCGACGGCGGAGCTCCTCCGGCGGGTCCGGCAGCGCGGCCACAGACGGCAGACGCGGGAACCAGCAGGGGCGACGTTGCAGACGCCACGTTCCCTTATGATGCCTTCTCCCCCACGCCGCATCCCGAGCTCGCGCCGCATCCCGAGCTGCCTGTGGACACGCACCTCCGGTGCCTCCCTCCAGCGCGCGAGCGGGGGGACCTGGGCAGGGTGCGCCTGCGGTGCCGGGCGTATCCGTCGAGCTCTGGAAGCAGGACTGGCTGCGCTGGAACACAACGAGACAATCAAGGTGAGTGAATGAGCAAGGTGGAAAATCCGGCACTGAGAGGGTTCAACCCCGATCCGTCGATCGTTCGCGTGGGGGACGATTACTACATCGCGACCTCGACGTTCGAGTGGTTCCCGGGCGTCCAGATCTCCCACTCGAGAGACCTCGCCAACTGGCGGGTGGTCGCGCGGCCGCTGGAGCGGTACTCGCAGCTGGACATGCGCGGCAACCCCAACTCCGGCGGGATCTGGGCGCCGTGCCTGACCTACGCGGACGGCTTGTTTCACCTCATCTACACGAATTCGCGACGCTGGGCGGGGTCGTTCAAGGACGTCCACAACTACCTGGTCACCGCGCCTTCCATCACCGGCCCGTGGTCGGAGCCCGTGTACCTGAACAGCTCGGGGTTCGATCCTTCGCTGTTCCACGACGACGACGGCCGCAAGTGGCTTGTGAACATGGTGTGGGATCACCGGCCGGGCAACAACCCGTTCGGTGGGATCTTGCTCCAGGAGTACAGCCCGAAGGAGAAGAAGCTCGTCGGTCCGGTGGAGAACATCTTCCGAGGCACGGCGCTCGGGCTCGTGGAGGGGCCGCACCTCTACAAGCGAGATGGCTACTACTACCTGCTCACCGCGGAGGGCGGCACGTTCATCACGCACGCCGCGACGGTGGCCCGCTCTCGCTCGATCCACGGCCCTTACGAGGTCATGCCCAACAATCCGCTCATCTCCAGCGCGTCCCACCCCGAGCTGCAGCTCCAGAGCGCGGGTCACGGTAGCTTCGTGGAGAACAAGGACGGCTCGTGGGTGTTCGCGCACCTGTGCCGTCGCCCGCTGAAGAATGGCCGGTCGACGCTGGGACGCGAGACGGCGCTGCAGGGGATCACCTGGGTCGAGGGGTGGCCGCGGCTGACTTCGGGCGGGCAGGTTCCGCTGGACGTCTACGAGGGGCCGAACCTGGCTCGCCACGAATGGCCGAAGACACCCGAGCGCGACGACTTCGACAAGCCCGCGCTGGGGATCGAGTGGCAGTCGCCGCGCGTGCGGCCGGCAGACGTGAGCAGCCTCGCCGCCCGACCCGGGTACCTGCGCCTGATCGGGCGCGAGAGCATCACCTCGAACTTCGAGCAGAGCCTCGTCGCGAAGCGCCAGCAGGCCAAGCACGTGCAAGCGACGGCGTGCATGCAATTCGCCCCTCAGCACTTCCAGCAAATGGCGGGCATCGTTGCGTTCTACAGCACGGACTCGTTCTACTATCTCTACGTCTCGCGGGCGGAGCACGCCGAGAAGGCCCTTTCGCTCATGAAGTGCGAGCGAGGGAACCTGACGTTCCCGGTCGAGAAGGAGTACGTGCTGGACGGGGCGGAGAACATCTTCCTGCGGCTCGAGATCAAGGACGATCGGATATCGTTCTTCTACTCGCGGGATGGCGTCACCTACCACACGGTGGGGTGGGAGCACGACGCGTCGATCCTGTCGGACGAGCACGCGGTGCCCTGCGGGTTCACGGGCAATTTCGTCGGGATGGCGTGCCAGGACCTGGCCGGCACACGCCTGCACGCGGACTTCGACTGGTTCGACTACCGCGAGATCGGGTGACGTCCGAACAGGGAGACAGCCGCAGCCCCGCGCTGGGCGAGCGGCTGAGCCCGTATCCCATGAATGTGCACCCCTCTCCGGCAGCCGGCTAATAGGCCGGCTCCGGCGCGCGCTCCTTGCCACGGAGGTGGATCTGGAGCGTCAGCATCCACGCAGTCGGCGCCGCGACGAGCACGTGCGGCGACGGCGGCGGGGGCGCGCTGTCCTTCACGAAGCTCGAGGCGTAGACGTACTGCGCGTCGTAATACTGCAGGCCCACGAGGTTCGTGCCGTTCAGGGCGAGCTCCATGCCGCGCCAGCCGACCGCCGCGACGGCATCGAGGCTGATAGCGTCCTTGCCGTCCCGCCCGCCCGGGAGGGAGCGACCCGCCATGCCCTCGACGCCGGCGCCCACGCGGACCGTCACCTCCTTGCCGGAGAGCCGGCCGACGACCCCCGAGGCGAACACGTCGTCGCGCAGGACGAACGCCGGCGCATAGGGCACCGGGTCGCCCTCCGCGAAGCGCGCGTCGGACCCGGTGAAGCGAGCGTGGGTGTACGTCCCGCTCAGGTGCGCGCCGAACGGGCCGGAGCGCGCGCTCATCACGACCTGCGCGCCTGCGCGCACCGACGGCGGGGCCTCGACGTGCTGCCGGGACGCCGCGTCGAACACGCGGTCATTGCCGAGCCACGAGCCGAACCCCACGGCCGAGCCCTGGAAGGTCTTGCCCCCCTTGAGCCGGACGCCCGCCTCGACGCTGCGCACCTTGGTGAACGGCACGCGCTCTCCCTCGTCGAGGTCGCGCGCCTGCGGGGAACGGAACCCCTCGCCGTAGCTCGCCACGAGATGCACGCCGCCGCTGACCGCGATGTCGGCCATGGCCTTGCTCGACACGACGAAGCCCTGCGCGGTGCGCTCGAGCCCGGCGTTGCTCGTTCGATCCCGCACGCCGTACGAGAGCGAGTCGAGGCGCGCGCCGCCACGGACGACCACGCGCTTGATCGGGTAGAGCGAGAGATCGGCATAGGCGGCCACGTTCGTGGCGTCGATCGTCGCGTCGACGAGCGCGGCGTTCTTCGTGCCGTCCTCGAACAGGCGCGTGTCGGTCTGGTCGACCGTGTCCACGCGCGCGTAGGCGCCCATCTCGATGGAATCGCGCTTCGAGGTGATCTCGACGCCATGGCGGTAAAGCACCGTGAGGCCGAAGGTCGAGGCGTCGTTCACCATCTCGCTGTCGTCGCTCCGGACGATCGGCTCGCCGGCGAGCTGGTCGAGCGCGTACCCGGTGAGGTTCTGGTGAAACGTCGTCTTGGTCTTGCCCGCGAAGCCGCCGATGCCCATCGTGCCCTCGCCGAGGCTCCACAGGACATCGGAGCCGACGAGCGCCTGCGATGTCCTATCGCGGCCGAGCGGCCGCTGCGCCGCGTAGGGGTCGGCTCCCCGCTCCACGGGGCCCTGCGGCAGGTAGCCGGGAAAGTCGAAGCGCGCCGAGCCGATGGCCACCGTCGCGCGGAACTGGACCCGGTTTTCGCCCCCGCCGAGCTGCCCGACGAAGGAGCTGCGCTCGCCGCCGCGCGCGCCGCCCGGCCCGTCCGTGGCGTCGGTCTCGAAGGCCGCGAACGTGTCCATCATCTCGTCGTGCTCGGGCGCAAACGCGATGAGGACACGCCTCGTCCCGAACGAGCCGACTCCCCCCTTCAACCAGAAGCCCGGCGCCTCCAGGCCGAGATCCATGCGGAGCGAGCCGGCGACGCCGAAATCGCCTTGCCTCGGATCGTGAGGGCCGCTGGCGATCCGGACGGAACGGACCACCTCCGGCATGATGAGGCGCATGTCGGCATATCCAGGAGCACGGATGTGCGAGACCTGGTTCATCGGGATGTTGCCGGCGAAGATCTCGACGTCTTGACCCGAGGTGCCGTCGAAGCCGCGCAGCGAGAGGTGCGGCGCGCGACCGGGCAAGCCACGATCGCTCATGAAGACGCCCGGGAGGACCCGCAGCACGTCGGCGCCCGAGCCGTGCGGCGCCGCGGCGAGGACCTGCGCGTCCGCCTCGACGTCGGAGGCGCTCCGGGCCGGCGACTTCGCCCGCACCCTCACCTCGAGGGGCTCGTCCTTGGGGGCACAGGCGTCGATCTCGGCCTGGGTCGCCGCCTCGCGGACGCACCGCTCGTAGCTGTCGGCGCGGGCCACCGACGGCCACAGCGAGGCACAGAGGAGCGGGACGGCGACGGCCAGCGCTCCTGTCGGCCCGAGCCGCCGTGATGGCCATCCCCTCGAGCCCCGTCCCCCGCGGTGTCTCATGAGGCGATGATACAGACAACGAGGCCGGAGCTTGGGTGAGAAGCGTGGGATGCGTGGGAAGCGCGCGTCATGACCTTGCGACCTCGCGCCTCGCCCGACGTCGCCGGGTAAGCGTGCCGCGATCGATTGGATTTCGATACCAGCCAACGGCCCGCACGGCCCGCGCGGCGGAGACGTGGCCGGATTGACGGGCGTGTGGAGCGCGTTTATCCGTGCGCTGATGGCCCCGAGCTCTCCCTTGCCCGCGCAACCGCGGACGATCGCCGAGGACGCGCGGCGGGGATCCCCAGGCGCCGCTCCGCCGGGCCCGGAGGCCGCGCTCATCGCGCGGGCGGTGGCGGGAGAGCCGGCCGCGGTGAGGGCGCTCGTCGACCTGCTGACGCCCACCATCCAGGAGCGGGTGATGCGGCCGCTGTTCCGCCGCCGGCGGGCCGCGGGGCACCGCGACGTCCGGCAGGAGGTCGAGGACCTGACCCAGAGCGTGTTCCTCTCGCTCTTCGCGGACGGCGGGCGCACGCTGCGCCAGTGGGACGCCGGCCGGGGGCTGCCGCTCACGAGCTTCGTGGGGCTCGTGGCCGAGCGCGAGGCGTGCTCGATCCTGCGCAGCCGCCGCAGGAACCCCTGGACCGAGCAGCCCACCGAGGACGACGCGCTCGAGCGCGCGGACGGCGCCTCCGTGTCGCCGGAGCCCGCGGCGATCTCGCGGGAGCTGCTCGCGGCGATCGCGCGAAAGCTCCGCGATCGGCTGAGCGAGCGCGGGATGGAGCTCTTCTACCTGCTGCTCGTCGACGAGCGATCCACCGAGGAAGCGTGCGCCATCACGGGCATGACGGCGGACGCCGTGTATGCGTGGCGGAGCCGCATCGCCCGGCTCGTCCGGCAGATCGCCGCGGAGCTCGCGGCCGAAGCAGAGCCGAGAGGGCGCGGCGCCTCGCCGAGCGCGGCGAGCCCGGGAGGGGGACGATGAACGATGACGATCTGCTGAAGGCGCTGGCGCGCGCCGCGCGCGAGCACGACCGGGCGAGCGATCCGCGCTGGTCAGCGAGGGCGCTGGGGACGCTCGAGGCCGGCGAGCGCGATGCGCTGGAGGCCGAGGCGCAGCGCTCTCCGGAGGACCGCGAGGCGTGGGAGGCGTCACGCCCGCTGGACGGCGAGGCGCGGGCGAGGATCGCAGACCGGATCCTGGCCGGGCTGCAGGCGAGCGCGGGCGAGCGAGGCGCAGAGACGGGAGGCGCCGCCGCGGAGGCGGCGGAGGCGGAAGGCGCCGCCGCGGCGGCAGGCGCGGAGGCGGCAGGCCCGCCACCTCCGGGACAGCGCGCGGCGGCGGCGCGCGGCGGCCAGGTGCTCCCGCTCCCGCGAAAGCCGGGCCGAGCGCCCTGGCGGATCGCGGCGACGGCCCTGGCGGCGGCCGCCGCGGCGGTCCTCGTCGTGCGGCTCTCGCTGGAGGGCGACAGGCACCATCCGCGCGGCCTGCTCGACGATCCAGGCGCGGTGGCCATGCTCCCGGTGCCCGCCTACGCCATGACGCTCGCAGGCGGCGAGGTCCGCGAGCGCTCCGCCTCGAGCGGCGCCGACGCGACCGCGCGGCTCGGGCCCGGATCGAGGCTCGAGATCACCCTGCGGCCCGCAACCCGGGTCGACGGCCCCGTCGCGGTGCGCGCCTTCCTGATCCAGGGCGAAACGGCGCGCCCCTGGGACGTGCACGCCGACCTCTCGGAGCAGGGCGCTGCGCGCATCGAAGGCGACACGGAGACGCTCTTTCCCGGAGTGCCCGAGGGCGAGTGGGAGATCGCGATCGCGATCGGACGGCCGGCGGCGCTGCCAGACAGCGCGGCCGGACTGGCGGACGCGCGGCCGTCCGAAGAAGAAAAAGACAATAAATTCAGAATCTTACGATTCAACGTGCTCCTCCTGCCGCGCGCAGCGCCGCCCCCCCTCCCCACCGCCCGACCCGCCGCGCCCTCGAAGGACCCATGACGCGCTGGCGAGCGCTCCGGCCCGCGCTGGGCGCAGCGATCCTCGGCGCGGCGGCGCTGGCGCCGGGATGCGACGCGCGCCGCCCGACGGGGACCGCGGCCCCGGCGACCTCCGGGGCGTCCGCGGACCTGGCGACCGCCGCGGCGCCCGCGCCGCCCCTCGAGGTGGAGTTCGCCGGCTGCAGCGCCGTGCACGCCGGACCCGCCTGCGCGCTTCCAGACGACCGGACCCTCCGCATCTGGGTGAAGGCCCCCGCGGACGCCCGCGTCGCGATCGCCGCCGACGCGGCCGCCGCGGCGGACACCCCGCTCTCCGCGCTCGACGGGGCACGCGTCCAGGGAGGCGTGCTGGCGCGCGTCCCCGTCCCGGAGGGCGCCCGCGCCCTCTCGGTGACCGCCGAGCGGGGCGGCGGGCGCGCGTCGTTCCGCCTGGAGCTCCGCCCGGCCATCGACGCGCCCCGGCTGAAGGAAGCCGAGGCGCTGCGCCGGCGCGGCGACCTCGACGCGGCGTCCTCGGCGCTCGACGCGCTGGCGTCCGGCGCGGACCCCGCCGTCCAGGCCCTGGCGATCGGCAAGCGCGCGCGCGTGGACCTCGCGCGCGGCAGGATCCCGGAGGCGCTCGCGGGCTTCGAGGCGTCGATCCGGGCGCACCGGGCGGCGGGGCGGATCTCCGACGAGTTCCTCGACCGCTTCGCGCTCTCGTACGCGCTCGTCTTCAACGGGCGCAGGTTCGCGGAGGCGCGGGCGGCGCTCGACGCGCTCGGGCCGCTCGAGGCGAGCCATCCGGAAGGGCGCGCGGTGAAGCCGTACTACGCGGCGCTGCTCGCGTCCGAGGCGGGCGACCTGCGCGCGGCGCTCCGGCAGCTGGACGCGTCGGCGGCGGGCGCGGAGCGCCTCGGCCTGAGCGACCACCGGCTGCACGTGCTTCAGGAGCGCGCCGACGTGCTCCAGACCCTGGGCCGACCGCTGGAGGCGCGGGCGCTGCTGCGCGATGTGCAGCAGGCGTCCTCCCCGCCCGGGAGGGCCCCGTGCGAGCGCGCCTCCCTGCTGAACGACCTCGGCTGGAACGCCCTGCAGGTCGCCTGGGCGAGCGGCGGGTCCAGCGGGCCGCCCGAGGGCGCCGAGCGGCCTCGAGCCCTCGCGGACGCCGAATCGCCGCTCACGGCCGCGCTCGAGCTGTACGGGGCCGCGTGCCCGAAGCCGGCGAAGCGCGCGAACGCGCTGACGAACCTGGCCCTCGCCAAGCTGGAAGCCGGCCAGACGGACGCGGCGCGCGCCCTGCTCGACGAGGCCCGGCGGACGGACGCGCGCCCCGACGCCGGCGTGGCGATGTACTGGCTCGAGATCGAGGGGCGCGTCGCGCTGGGCAGCGGCGATCCAGCGAGCGCGCTGGAGATCTACGGCCGGCTCGCGCGGCTCGCGGACGCGAGCGAGCTGCCGGAGGGCCGCTACCGCGCGGCGCTCGGCCGCGGGCGGGCGCTCGAGGCGATGGGGCGGCTCGACACGGCCGCCGTGGCCTACGAGCAAGCGGAGGAGCTGCGGGGCGACCTCGGCGCGCTCGTGCCGCTCGGGCAGGGCCGGGGCGGTTACCTCGGCCGCCTCGAGGAGAGCGCGCGGCGGCTCGTCGACCTCCTGCTCCGGCGCGATCCGCGCCGCGCGGCGCGCGCCGCGCGGCGATCACGCGCGCGGGCGCTCGCGGCGCTCCGCTGGATCGACCGCATCGAGGCGCTCGGCGGCGAGGAGCGGGCGCGCTGGGAGCGCGCCCTCGCGGCGTACCACGACGCGCGGGCGGCCTTCGACGAGGAGGGGCGCGACGACTGGCGGCTCTCGTCCGACGAGCTCGAGGCGGTCCGTGTCGCCCGGGCTGCGCACGGGCGGTCGATCCGCGCGCGGCTGGAGGAGGCGCTGCTCCTGGTGCGACAGGGGGAGCCCGCGGCGGTGGAGGTCGAGGCGGCGCCGGCGCTGGACGAGGGCGAGCTGATGCTCGTGGTCCATCCGATCCGCGAAGGATGGGCCGGCTTCGCCGTCACCGGCGGCGGCGTCGTGGCCAAGCGGCTGCCGGCGCTCGACGCCTCGGCCCCCGCCGCGGCGCTGGCCCCGCGGCTGCTCGCGCCGTTCGATGCGCAGCTGCGCGCCGCGACGCGCCTCCGCGTCGCCGCCCATGGCGAGCTCGCTCGCGTCGACTTCCACGCCCTGCCCTGGGACGGCGCGCCGCTCGTCGCGCGCATGCCGGTGACGTACGGCCTGGATCTGCCCCGGGGCGGCCCGCGGCCCGCGGAGGGCGCCGGCGCGGGGCAAGCGCCGGAGCGCGCGCTCGTCGTCGCGGATCCGCGGCGCGATCTGCCGGCCGCGCGGCGCGAGGCGGACGCGGTCGCGGCGGCGCTCACCGGGAAGGGGCTGCGCGTCGAGCGGCTGTCGGGCGGGCTCGCCACGCGCCGCGCGGTGGCCGGCGCGCTGGAGGAGCCCGGGCTCGCGCTCTTCCACTACGCGGGCCACGGCGTCTTCGGGGGCCTCGACGGCTGGGACAGCAGCCTCGCCCTCTCCGGCGGCAGCGAGCTCGCCGTGGGCGACATCCTGGCGCTGCGCCGAGCGCCCGCGCGGGCGGTCCTGTCCGGCTGCGACACGGCGCGCACGGAGGCGGCGCCCGGGGCGCGGGGGCTCGGGCTCGGCCTGGCCCAGGCGCTGCTGATCGCCGGCGCGCGCTCGGTGATCGCGGCGTCGCGCCCGGTCGACGACGCGCTGGCTGAGCGGGTGATGGCCGCGCTCTACGCCGGCGAGCGGGGAGAGCCGGGCGAGCAGCTCCGCGAGGCGACCCTCGCGGCGCTGCGCGCGGATCCGTCGAGCGACTGGGCGAGCTTCCGGGCGCTGGTCCCCTGACAGCCCCGGAGAACGCTCGAGATCTGTCAGAGGCCGGGAGGCGACGGCGAAGAACAGCTCGACCCCGGAGACGGCCTACGGAGGATGTGAACGATGCGTACCTCGATTTTCGGTCTGAGCGCCCTTGTCCTCACCGCGTGCGGTCCATCGATGGACGCCACGCCCGTCGAGTCGGCCACGGAGACCGGCCAGGCGGCGCAGGCGCTGTCATTCGGTACGCGGCCGCAGCCGCAACGCCGGATCAAGGACGAGCCCATGCAACCGGCAGATCCTCAGTGCGGCGCGTGCGCGGCGTACGTCCTGAGCGCTCGGACGCTGTACCTGTTCATCGCGCAGAGGGAGTCGATGCCCAACGTCTCGATGACGCTGTACTCGACGAGGGGTGTGCCGCTCGCGACCTACAAGGTCGCTCCGAAGCCCGACGGCTCCGCGAAGGCCCTCTACGCCCTGAACCAGGGGCTCGTCAAAGACGTGGGATGGGCCACCGTGCGATGGCTGGACGAGGGCGTGACGCATGAGCTCCGCGCAGGCGTGCAGACGACGTGGAGCGGGTGGGCCGTCCTGGGCCAGCAATGACGGTCGGAGGCTGAAGAGAGGTCGCGCGCAGGGCCGTCGGAGCGAAGAGCGACGGCCCGCGCCGCACAGGCGCTGCGCGAGAGACCGCGACGGCGCCTGCCAGGGTTGGCGGGCGCCGTCGCTCGAGGTGGCCAGCGATGACGCCGCTTGTCAGCGCGGCGGCGTCACCTCGAGGACCGCCCCCTTCATGGGTGGAAGTTCACCGGCACCTTGTTGCTCGCGCCGCTCCCGTTGCGCACGCGGATGTACCCGGGGCCGACGCCGCTCGGGACCTGCACCGTGAGGCTCGTCGCGCCGATGCTGGTCGGGCTGGCGAGGGCGGTGTGCGTGGCGTCCACGAACTCGACCTGCGCGCCGGGCCCGAAGCCCGAGCCGGTCAGGCTCACCGTCGTGTTCCAGTGCCTGTTACTTCGCCGCGGCTCCCCGGGGCCTGACATGGACCGAGAAAAAAAATGATGGCGGGGGCTCCACCCGAGAGGAGAGGCCGGGCGGTCGCGCCGCCGGCCAGGTGCGCCGAGCCCAGGCCCTCAGGCCCGGGCGCTGTACGGGCAGCCGTGAGCTCGCAAGGCGGCCGCCGCGGGCTCCGTCACCGCAGGCTCCGCCGCCGCGGGCTCCTCCCGCCCTGCCGGCGCCGCGCGTACGGCGCTCGACGGCTCCCGCCGTTTCAGGATCATGCGCATCCCGTTCACCGGCTGCAGCGAGATGAAGCCGCGGCAACGCGGGTCGAAGCCGGGGACCAGCCGGAGCCGATAACGCTGCAGCGCCATCGCGACCATGATCTTGCCCTCCAGCTGCCCCATGAACTCGCCCAGGCAGATCCGCTGGCCGGCGCCGAAGGGGATGAAGGCGAGCTTGTCGTCCGCGCTCCGCCGGTGGTTCGCGAAGCGCTCGGGCTTGAACTCCAGCGGATCGCTCCAGAACTCCGGGTGCCTGTGCGTGACCCACGGGACGATGGCCACCGTCGATCCCGCGGCGACATGGTAACCGCCGAGGACGTCGTCCTCCAGCGGGCTGCGGAGGATGAACGGCACGGAGGGCAGGAGCCGGAGGCACTCGTTGAAGACCATGGTGAGGTAAGGCATCGACTCGATGTCCCTGGCCGTCGGAGACCGGCCGCCGAGGACGCGATCGATCTCGTCGGTGAGGCGGGCGCACACCTCGGGGTGCTGCGCGATCTGGTACAGCGCCCACGAGGCGGTGACGCTCGATGTCTCGTGCCCGACCATCAGGATGGTCTTGATCTCGTCCCGCAGCTGCGCGCGGTCCATCTTGGCGCCGGTCTCGGGGTCGACGGAGTTCATGAGGCGGACGAGCACGTTGTCCTCGCCGCCCGCGCCGCGCTGGTAGCCGTCGATGATGCCGTCGATCACGGTGTGCACGCGGTCCATGGCCCGGCGGAAGCGCAGGTGGCTGGGCAGCGGCCAGGACAGGGGCGGGTTGACCAGCGAGTACATCCGCTTCAGCGCGATCGAGAGCGCATATTTGAACGCCTCGCGGACGGTGTCCGTGTGGGCCTCTAGCGCGGCGCCGAAGAACGCCTCGCCCGCGATACCGAACGTCACGTCCATCATGTCGTCGTTGATGTCCCGCTCGAACTCGCCCGGCTGGGCGTCCCAGCGCCGCAGCACGGCGTCCATGTGGTCGACGATGAGGGGGACGAACTTGAGCGTGTTGGCGTGGTTGAACTGGGGCTGCACGTGCCTGCGCTGGCGCCGCCAGAGCTCGCCCTCGCTGTTCACGAGGCCCCAGCCCAGCACGGGCGCGAGCTCGTGGTAGCGCTTCCCCTTGGGGTAGTTCCGGGCGTTCGTGCGAAGGACGTGCGCGATGTCGTTCGGGTGAAACGCCATGACGAAGTCCTCGGCCCCGGGCGCCCGCAGGCGCACGACGTCGCCATAGCGCGCGAAGAGGTCCTCGTAATGACGCATGTTACCGGTCCTGAAATTCGCCAG
Organism: Sorangium sp. So ce1504; assembly: GCF_051521635.1. NCBI lineage: Bacteria > Pseudomonadati > Myxococcota > Polyangiales > Polyangiaceae > Sorangium > Sorangium sp. So ce1504. Next base: position 7,101,845 of record NZ_CP150365.1, read on the forward strand.
GTACCGCAGGCTGGCGAGCGGGCCAGGGCCCGGGGGCTGCCGATCGAGAGTGGCACTCATGATTCCTCCTTCTTCGCGAGCTCCAAGGAAGCTGACGTGAGCTGTTCCGCGCGGCCCCGCGCCGGGCGCACCCCGGCGCCGGTCACCGTCATCGCCGCGGTCAGATGCACAGCGAGCCTCCGCCGTCGACGGTGAGCGTCGCGCCGTTGATCCTCCGCGCCCCGTCCGAGAGCAGCAGCAGGACGGCCTCGGCGACGTCGTCCTCGGTGCAGAGCCGGCCGCCCGGCGTGCGCGACTCCCAGTACGGGAGGATCCGCTCGTGATCCGGGTAGTTGCTCGTCACATGGCCGTAGATCGGCCCGGCGGAGACGCAGTTGACCTGCACGTTGCGCGGGGCGAGCTCGACGGCGAGCGCGCGCGTGAGCGACTCCACCGCCGCCTTCACGGCGCCCATGGCGCCGAAGTGCTCGAGGTACCTCGACGAGCCGTTCGACGAGAGCGCGACGATCCGACCACCGCCGTGGCGCTCCATCAGGCGCGCCGCGCGCATGGCGCACAGGTGGTAGCCGATGACGTTCGTGCGGAAGGCCAGCTCCCAGTGCTCCGGGGTCGTCTGCTCGAGGGGGCCGAAGCGGCCGTTCGACGCGTTGCTGACGAAGTGGTCCAGCTCGCCGACGTCGCGCGCGATCGCGTCGAAGAGCCTGTCGATGTGCGCGGGGTTGGCGACCGAGCCCCAGACGTGCACCGCGTCGCCGCCGGCCCCGCGGATCTCGTCGGCGACCGCCTCGCCGTCGTCCCGCGAGTGGAAGCTGTTGACGACGACCCGCGCGCCGGCGCGCCCGAGCTTCGCGGCGATGGCGCGGCCCAGCCCGCGGCTCGATCCGGTCACGAGGACCGTCTTGCCCGCGAGCGCCACCCCGGGGGCAGGGAGCGCCCGCTGCGCCGCGGGGGCCAGAGGGGCGCGCGCCGCGGTGACCTGCGCGGGCGGCGCGGATTCGACGAGGCGCGCGAGATCGCCGACCGTGCGGGCCTCGTCGAGCGCCACCTCGAGCGCGCCCGGCTGGGCGCCGCGCTGCCAGAGGAGCGCGCGGAGCTCGTCGCGGCGGCGGCGGTCGACCCCGAGGTCCTCCTCGAGCCGCGCGTCGGGGACGAGCAGATCGACCGGGTGGCGGGTCGCGTCCGCGAGCGCCTGGACCACGACGTGGAGCGCCTCGCCCGCGTGGCCATTGGCGTGCCTTCCGGCCTCCACGTGGCCATTGGCGTGCCTTCCGGCTTCCACATGACCATTGGCGTGCCCTTCAGCTTCCACGTGGCCATTGGCGTGCGCTCTGGCCTCGACATGGCCATTGGCGTGGTTTCCGGTCTCCACGTGACCATGGGCGTGCTCTCCGGCCTCCGCGCTGGCCGCGATCGTTCGCGACAGGAACTCGCTGACGCGTGCCACCGTGCGCAGCTCGTCGGGCGCCGCCTTGAGGGCGTTCGGGAGACCGAAATCCGCGCGCAGCGTCGCGAGGATCTCGCCGCGCTTCACGGAGTCGATGCCGAGGTCCTGCTCCAGATCGGCGTCGGCGACGACGACCGCGTCGGGGTAGCGCGTCATGCGCACGAAGACGGAGCGAACATGGTCGAGGAGATCATGAGATTGCATCGTCGAAACCTCGTATTTGGTAAGTGCCATTCATCCGAGAGCGGCGACCGGCGGGACCGGGACGGCCGCGACGAGCGCGAACGCACCGGTCAGCACGGCCCGGCCGAAGAACTGCCCGCCCCGCGCGCCGAGCGCGAAGGAGCGGACCGAGAGCTGCGCGAGGCGCGCGCCCCCCGGCGGGAACGCGACGTCGATGTCCTGGAACGAGAACCGCGCCGGCAGCGCGAGCGCCCCCGTCTTGTAGAGCGCCTCCTTGGCGCTCCAGAGCAACGTCTCGAGGGCGGCGCGCGGGGCGCCCGCCGCGGCGCCCCGCGCGAGGCCCTCGCGCTCGCGCGGGGTGAAGTGCTCGTCGGCGAAGCTCGCCGCGCGCGCCTCGACCCGCTCGACGTCGACGCCGACCGCGCGCGCCGTGGTGACCGCGGCCGCCGCGAGCTCGCCCGCGTGCGAGAGCGACAGCGCGAACGCGCCGTCCTCGAAGCGCGGGCGACGGCCGCACGGCCCCGTCACCGCGCAGGCGAGGTAGTCGGCGCGCGGGTGCGCCTCGAGCGAGGCCGCGTCCAGCGCGACCAGCGGCGCGCCGCGGCCGGCGGCGAGCTCGAGGCGCAGCCACTTCGCCGCGACGCGCGCGCACGCGGACTGCGCCCGCCGGGCCGCGACGCGCTGCGCGGCGCACGCGCGGCGCTCGCCGGCCGTCAGGTAGGGCTCGAGGCGCGCCGCGGCCTCGGCGTCCGCCCGCGCGACCGCGATCGCGAGCGGCGGCGTCACGGCGCCCCCAGCGTCAGCGTCGCCTGCGCCGCCGGGCGGGCGTCCGCCGCCACGCGCCCCACGACGCGCCCCTCGAGCCCCTCGACCTCCAGAAGCACGCCGCCCGAGGGGTCGAGCGCCTGCGCCCACGCGCCGAGGACGCGGTCGCCCGCCGCGGCCGGGACCGTGGCGACGAGCCGGATGGGGACGCCCGCGTCGCGGAGCGCGAGGTCGTTGGCCGCCGTCCCGAAGCGGATCCGGTCGACGCCGCCCGCGGCGCACACCGGGAACGCGCCCGCCTCGTCGCGGCGCAGGGTGCCCAGCGACAGGAGCGCGTCGAGCAGCAGGAACGGCGTGGCGGCCCCGCGCTGCCCTGCGAGGGCGCCGTCGGTCGTGAGGCGGAACCGGGCCTCCTTGAGCGCGGCCCCGAGCACGAAGGTGCCGAGGTGATCGAACCAGCCCGCGTGCCGGACCGGCGAGCCAGGGTTCGCGTAGGGGTCGCGGACCAGGGGCCCGTCGACCCGGCCGACGTGCCGCGGAGCCAGGCCGTCGCGCCCGACGTGGAGCGGGCCGAGCTCGACCACGCAGGTCGCGAAGACCACGCCGGCGCGGAGGGTCACGCCCGACCGGTGGACGAAGTCGCCGCGCACCTCGACGGCGCACGCGACGCGGCCGCCGGCGAGGCGCTCGCGGCGGATCGTCGCCGCGCGCACGTCGCGCGGCGCGTCGTCGGCGAGGCGCAGGAACTCGAGGAAGCGCACGTCGCGGACCTCGCGGACGAGCGCGCCGCCGCCCGAGGTCGCGAGCGCGTGCCGGACGGCCAGGTCGACGAGGAGCGCCCCGGCAGCGACGGCGCTCGAGCGCGCCCGGTGGTCGGAGAGCCACGGATCGACGCGTGTATCGAGCGTCCACGCGCTCGCGGACGCGCCGTCCGCCGCGACCACCGCATCCGACGCATCCGCCGCGACGATGCGGGGGGCGAAGCGCTCGATCTCGCCGTCGCTGAGCAGGACCTGGGCCGCGCCGGCGGGCGGCTCGGCGACGAGGTCGAGGAAGATCTGCCTCCCCTCCTCCGGCTCGACGCCCCGGAGCCCGCGCGCCGCGCCGAGCGCGCTGTACTCGGACCCGGCGGTCATACCGACGCCGTTCCAGCCGAGCCACGCGATGCTCGACCACGGACCCGCGCCCGCCTCGGCGGCGAAGTACGCCGCCGCGCGGTTCATCGCCTCGTTCGCCGCGCCGTAGTCCGGCTGCCCGTCGTTGCCGAGCACGCTGAACGCCGACGTGACGAGGTGGACGTGCGGGCGCGCGTCGGGCACGTGGCGCGCGAGGGCGCGGCGGAGGTGGGCGAGGCCGGCGAGCTTCGTGTCGACGATCCGCTCGAACAGATCGAGCGGCTTCGACGTGAGCCGGCTCGACACCTGGATGCCGGCGCCGTGCACGACCAGATCGACCCGGCCGTACGCCGCCGCGACCGCCGCGACGGCGCGGTCGACGTCCTCGCCGCGCGTCACGTCGACGGCGTGGTAGTCGACGACGCGACCACCGGCGCCCCCGGCGCGCAGCTGGGCGAGGACCCGGTGCGCCTCGCGCGCCGCGCGGAGGCGCGCGTAGCGGTCGCGCAGGACGCCCATCCGCAGGCCCGGGCTCGCGCGCAGGGCCTCGGCATAGAAGTCCCGCTCGTACGCGTCGAACGCCGCGTCGGTCATCGCGAGCGCGCGGGCCGGAGCGTCCTCCAGCCGCGAGCGGCCGAGGAGCACGGCGCGGCAGCCGAAGCGGTCGAGCAGGCCCTCGACGAGCTCCGCCGTGATGCCGCGCGCGCCGCCCGTGACGAGCACGACCGAATCGGCGCCGAGCTGCGGCACGGCGCGCGCGCGCGGCCTCGCGGAGGCGCGGGCGAGCTGCACGGTGTGCCGCGCGCCGCCGAGATCGACCACCTCCTCGGGAACGGCGGGCCGGGCGCGCCGCCACTCCTCGGAGAGCGCGCCGAGCGCGGCCGCGACGTCGCGCGCGTCGGTGTGGACGACGCGCACGTCGCCGCCCGGGAGCTCGCGTGCCAGGGACTTCACGAAGCCGCCGACCGCGCCGCTCACCGGCGCGAGCCGCCCGTGGAGGTCCACGGCGGAGGCGACGACGGCGGCGAAGGCCACCTCGCCGCGCGCGATGGCGCCGTAATAGCGGCGCGCAGCGCCGAACAGCGCGCGCAGCGCCGGCCTGTACGAGCCCGGCGCGCCGTCGACGAACGCGAGCGCGTCCGTGGCGCGGGTGAGCACGACGACCGCATCGACGTCATCGGGGGCCAGGGCCGCGAACGACGCGCCGAGCCGCGCCTCGTCACGGGCGTCGAGTGAGGGCGCACCGCCGGACGCCTCGGCCCCAGGCGCCGCGAGGTCGCGCGGGATCCCGGGCTCCGCGGTGCCGGACGCCTCCTCGACGACGAGCGCGAGGACGCGCGCGCGCTCCTCGTCGGAGCAGGCGGCGCGCCGCACCTCCGCGGCGAGCGCCGCGTCGGTGCAGACGTAGAGGACGCGGGACGGGACGCGCGCCGCCGGCCCCGTCGCCGGCGCGGGGGCGATCTCGGGGACGAAGCCGTGGATCGGCGTGCCCGTCGCGAAGCCCGAGGCCGCTCGCGCCGGCGCGACCGTCGCGGCCTCGGGAGGCGTGACCTGGACGGCGCGGGGATCGGACGGCCAGCGCACCAGCGCGGCGCCGTGCGCGCGCGCGCCGCGGATCGCCGCGTGGAGCTCGACGGCGCCCTCGGCCCCGCGCAGCCGCGCGCTCGATCCGCCGACCGCGAGCTCGCGGGCCGAGGGGCCCCGCCCCGCCGCGCCGGCGGCGCCCTCCGCCGCGCCGGCGACGAGGTGCAGGCGAGCGAGCACCGGCCAGGCGTGGCGCGCGGCGGTGTCCTCGGTGCACAGCGCGACGAGCAGCGCCGCCTCGCCGACCGGCCGCGGGTCACAGGTAGCGGACGCGCCCCGCGCGACGTCGTCGCTGAAGGCGTTGACGGCCCCCGCGAGCACGACGTCGCAGTCCTCGTCGAGCACGAGATCGGCGGCCGCGAGCGCGTCGAGCAGCGAGGTCGCCGAGGTGTCGACGACGAAGTTCGGCCCGCGCAGGCCGAAGACGTTGGCGACGCGCCCGGAGATGACGTTGGGCATGTTGCCCGGCTGCGTGTACGGCCCCGTCGCGGGCGATCCCGCGCGGAGCGCGTCGGCCGTCGCGGAGGCCAGCGCGGGGCTGACGCCGCGCGCCCGGAGCGCCCGCGCCACGCGGTCGGCGAAGATGCGCTCGTTGGCGCGCGCGCCGCGGCGCGTCTTGCCCTCGTGGCCGACGACGACGCCGATGCGCTCGCAGAGCTCGCGCGCGGGCAGCGCCGCGAGCGCCTCCTCCGCGGCCATCGCGGCGAGCAGCTGCGTCGGGTCCATCGCCTCGAGGGCGTCCGGGAGGACCGGCGCGCGGGCCGGCAGCCGGAGCGCGCCCTCGTCGAACGCGAGGACGTCCGACGGGGCGCCCGCGGTCGCGCCGCCTGTCGCTGGGAACACGGACCCGAGCCCGACGACGCACAGCGCGCGGCTTCCTCCGCGCGGGCGCGCGCGCGGGGGGTGGCGCTCGGGGCGGTGCTCCTCGACGACGAGGTGCGCGTTGGTGCCGCCGAAGCCGAAGCTGTCGAGCGCCGCGCGCAGCGGGGCTCCGCCCTCGGCGATCCAGGGGGCGGCCGCCGTCGGGATGGCGAACGGCGAGCGCGCCAGATCGATGCGCGCGCTCGGCGCCTGGAACCCGTGCTGCGGGAAGAGCGTGCGCTCCCGGATCGCGAGCACGACCTTGATGAGCGACGCGACGCCCGCGGTCCAGCCCGTGTGGCCGAGCAGCGACTTGACGCTGCCCAGGGTGATGCGCGGGGCGCCGGCGTCGCTCGCGAACACCTCGGCGAGCGCCTGGAACTCGGTGGCGTCGCCGACGGGCGTCGCCGTGGCGTGCGCCTCGACGTACTGGACGCTCCGCGCCTCGACGCCGGCCCGCGCGTGGGCGCGCCGCATCGCCAGGGCCTGCCCGCGGCGCTGCGGCACCGTCACCGACGGGCTCGGGCCGTCGCTCGACAGGCCGCTGCCCAGGAGCACGGCGTCGACGCGATCGCCCCGCGATCGGGCGTCGTCGAGCCGCTCGAGCACGACGACCGCGGCGCCCTCGCCGAACACGACGCCGTCGGCGGACGCATCGAAGGGGCGGCTGCCGGTCGCGGAGAGCCCGCCGAACTGCGAGAACTGGCACGCGTTCGTCGGGCCGGGCTGGTAGGCGCCGCCGGCGATCACGACGTCGGCGAGGCCGCGGCGAAGCATCGCGGCGCCCAGATGCACCGCGTGCATCGACGACGCGCAGGCCGCGTCGACGAGGACGGTGCGCGCGCCCTCCCCCACCACGTCGCGCACGACGCGCGCGAGCGGCTCGAGGTGGCCGCGGCACGCCGCGCGCCGACCGGCGTCGAGCCCGAGCTCGGCCGCCAGCGCGCCCGCCACGGCGGCGCGGGCCGCCTCGTCCGCGGCGGCGCCGTCGAGCGCGCGCTCGACGCCGAGCAGCAGCGTGGCCTCGTCGTGCTCGATCGAGCCGTCGGCCGTGGACCCGAGGAGGCATACGATCCGCAGGGGCGCGCCGCCGCGGAGCGCGGCCGCGTGCGATCGGGCCTCGGCGAGCGCGCACGCCAGCATGCGGGCCGTCTTGGGCAGCCGCTCGAGTGCGCGCGTGTCGTAGCCGGTCTGCTCGGCGTACGGGCCGAGGGCGTCGACCGTGCCGACCAGCAGGCTGTAGGTCTTGTCGGCGGCGCGGCCGCGGTTCAGGAAGTCGGTCGCGAGCTCCGGGTGTCGCTCGCCGGTGTCGGCGATCCCGCACGTGCCCGCGAGCAGCTGCGCGAGGTAGGCGTCGACGCCGCCGGCCCCCGGCAGCACCGCGCCCATGCCCACGATCGCGATCGGCGTCGCATCCGCAGCGGCGGCGGCGGCCTCACGCGGGCTCCCGGCGGCGGGGCTCGCGGAGCTCGCGGCGGCGGCGGGGCTCGCGGCCTCGCGCGGGCGGCGGCCGTCCGGCTCCTCCTCCGGGCGCGGCGCGACCGCCGTGAGCGCGCGCCCCGCGGCGCGCAGCGCGTCGATCACGCGCCGGTGCTCGGCCACGACGTCTTCTCCGGCGCGGAACGCCGAGATCACGCGCAGATCGGGCCCGGGCGGCGCGCTCCGCCGCGCGAGCGCGGTCAGGGCGCCGCCGCCGCCGCACTCGACGAAGGTGCGGACCCCCGCCGCGTGGAGGTCGCGCACGGCCGCCTCGAAGTCGAGCGGCGTCACGAGGTGCATCGGGAGCAGGCGCGCGGGCGCGAGCGGGCCGTCGCCGTAGTGGACGCGATCGATCGGCGAGTACGTGGCCAGCGCGGGCCGCGCCGCGCCGGCGCGCGCGAGGGCGCTCGCGAACGGACCGACCGCCGGCGCGAGCAGCGGCGAGTGGAAGGCGTAGCGGCTCGCGAGCACCGTCGCGCGAACGCCGGCGCCGGTGAGCCGCCGCTCGAGCGCCGCGATGCCGTCCGCCGTGCCCGACGCGACCGCCTGATCGGCCGCGTTCACCACCGCGACGAACACGTCGTCCCGGCCGAGCGCATGCACCTCGTCGCGCAGGCGCTCCGCGCCGGTGTGGGCGGCGAGCATGCGGCCGGGCGGCGCGCCGCGGAGGGCGAGCACCCGGCGGCACACGACCTCGGCGGCCGTCGCGAGGGGAAACGCGCCGCCCGCGGCCAGCGCGGCGATCTCCCCGAGGCTGTGCCCCGCCACGACGTCCGGCTCGAGCCCGGCGGACCGGAGCAACGCGACGGCGACGTGGTCCTGGACGAGGATCCCGAGCTGATCGAGATCGGCGCACGCCTCCAGGGCGGCCCGCGCCTCCGCCTCGCCCGCGGTCACGAGCGCCGCGAGCGAGGCGCCGAGCAGCTCGCGCGCCGCGGGCTCGGCCGCGGCGACGGCCTCGCGCGCGGCGTCAAAGCGCGCGTGGAGCGCTCGCAGGAGCCGGAGGTCGAACGAGCCTTGGCCCGGCAGGAGCAGCGCGATCTTGCCGGCGACGCCGCCGCCCTCCCGCGCGGCCTCCCCGGAGCGCCCCTGCGCGGCTTCCCCGCCCGCCGCGGCCTCCGCATCCCACCGCGCCCTGTGCGGGCGCGCCTCGTGGAGCGGCCCCCGCGCGACCTCGGCGGCGTGCCGGAGCAGGCGCTCGGGGAAGAGCTCGCGCAGCGCGGAGCCGCCGCGCAGGCAGAGCTCGACGAAGCGCTGGTGCGGCGCGCGCTCGTCGAGGGCCCCGACGTGCGCCGTCACCGACCTGGGCAGCGGCGCGAGCTCGTCGCTCGCCGCGGAGACGGCGACGATGCGCTGGTAGCCGCACGCCACGGGCTCACCGTCGAAGCGGACCGTGCGGAAGTAGCCGTACGCGCTCGAGCGCGTCACGGCGCCGAGGCTCATGAAGATCGCGACGCGCTCGCCGACGCGCACCGGCGCGAGGTTCCGGCTGTACCCCTCGGTGGTGAGCAGCCGGATCGCGGCGCGATCCTCCTCGTGCGGGAGCGTGCCGTCCGCGGCCTCGGCGAAGTAGAGCGTCTCGCGCGCGATGCACTGGAAGCGGAAGTTCGTGAGGTAGTGATGGCTGCCATAAGCCATGCTGTCCTCGAACTTCACGCAGTACGGAACGACGAAGAACTCGCCCATAGATCCTCTCCACGCAGCCCGCCCGCGCGCGGCGTCGACGCACGCCTGGCACCGCGTGCCAGCCGATGGTTCGTGCGCTCCTCACCGCTGCGCCGCTCGGGCCGTTCTAATAAGTGTACCTACACGTAAATGCTCGGAGCGCGCCGCGGGCCCATGGCCCCGGCCGCGCGGGTGATGCCGCGATGCTCGCCTCGGCGCCGCCATGGCCCTGGCGACTGCTGACCGATCGATCGATCGATCGGCCAGCGCGCGCCGGGGCCGCCAGGACCGCCGACGCCGAGCAGGCGTCGTGCGGACGAGGCGGATCCACGCCGTCGAGGACGAGATAGGTGTAGCTACACCTGAACGGATGTCAAGCCGCGATCCTGGCCGCGATTTGACGGACCTGGTCGAAACAGTGTAGATACACTGGTGACCGATTTTGCCCGCGCCGCCCAGATCATCGCGAGCCAGTGCGCCCTCGTGCGCGTCCGCCGCGCGTCGCGCGCGCTGACGCGGCTCTACGACGACAGCCTGCGCGCTGCGGGGCTCCAGGCGACGCAGCTCACGATGCTCGCCGCGGTCGCGACGTGCGGCGACGAGGGCGTGCAGCTCAGCGCGCTCGCGGACGGGCTCGTCATGGATCGCACGACGCTCACGAGGAACCTCGTGCCGCTCGAGAAGGCGGGCCTGCTCCGCGTGGCGCGGGCGCCCGGCGACGCGCGCGTCCGCATCATCTCCCTGACGCGCCAGGGAGAGCGCGCGATCGAGGCGGCGTTCCCGCTGTGGGAGCGGACGCAGAAGCATGTCCGCGAGCAGCTCGGCGAGAGCAGGGCCGACGCGCTCCGCGAGGAGCTCGGCCGCGTCGTGGCCCTGGCCACGCGGCCCGTGAAGGCGGCGGCACCCGAGCGGACGAAGCAGAGGGCGCCGACGCAGCGGAAGGCGCGGGCGGGCAAGCGCAGAGCGAAGTGAGATGGAGCGCGCGGTCGGGCTCGTCGGCGCGGCCACTTGGTGTACGCTCCGGCCTGATCGAGGCGCACCCCCATGAACGCGAGCGACCGACGCGCCCCCGGACCGAGCGCCGGCGAGGCCATCACGGGCCTCCTGCACGCCGCCCAGGAGGGCCGGAAGGACGCCACAGACGCCCTCCTCCGCGCCGTCTATGCCGAGCTCAAGACGATCGCCCTGGCCCGCGTCCGCCACCTCCGCGCCGGGCAGACCCTCGGCCCCACCGCGCTCGTCCACGAGGCGTACGAGAAGCTCTTCCGGGACGGCGAGGCCCGCTTCCAGAGCCGCGCCCATTTCTTCGGCGCCGCCTCCCAGGCCATGCGCGATCTCCTCGTCGATTACGCGCGCCACAAGGCCGCCCGGAAGCGGGGCGGCGATCAGGTGCGCGTCCCCGAGGAGGACCTCCACGAGCTGCCCCTCTCGCTCGATCTCCCCGTCGAGGACGTCCTCGCCCTCGACGAGGCCCTGCGCAAGATGAGCCAGGAGCACCCGCGCAAGGCCGAGATCGTGATGCTGCGCTACTTCGCGGGCCTGACCGAGGACGAGATCGCCGAGCTCTCGGGCGTGACGACGCGCACGGTCGAGCGCGACTGGCGCTTCGCCAAGGCGTGGCTCTACCGGGCGCTCCACGGCGGAGATGAGCCCGCCCCTTGATCCGAGCGAGGTAGAGGCGCTCTTCGAGGCGGCGCTCGATGAGCGCCACGAGCGCCGCCGGGCGTTCCTGGAGGCGCGGTGCGCGGGCCGCCCGGAGCTCCTCCGGGAGGTGTGGAGCCTGCTCCGGAGCGACGGCGCCCGGCCGGACGGGTTCTTGAAGGGCGCCGCCGTCGCCCTCCCCGGCCGCGACGAATCGCTGAGCCCCGGCGCGCGCATCGGGCGGTTCACGGTGCTCGCCAAGGCCGGCCAGGGCGGGATGGGCGTCGTCTATGCGGCCTACGACGCGGAGCTCGACCGCCGCGTCGCCCTCAAGCTCATCGCGCCGGGGAGGTTCGAGCCCGACGACCGGGCCCGCCTCGTGCGCGAGGCGCAGGTGATGGCCAGGCTCTCGCACCCGAACGTCGTCCCCATCTACGAGATCGGCGAGCACGAGCGGGGCGTGTTCGTGGCGATGGAGTTCGTCGACGGCCGGACGCTCCGCGACCTGCGCGGCGAGCAGCCCCGCGCGTGGGAGGCCGCGCTCGCCGCGGGGATCCAGGCGGGCCGCGGCCTCGCGGCGGCGCACCAGGAGGGGCTCGTCCACCGCGACGTCAAGCCGGACAACATCCTGATCGGCAAGGACGGCCGTGCGCGCATCGCCGATTTCGGGCTCGCGCGCCTCCACGTCGAGGAGGACCGGCCCCTCTCCAGCGAAGGCCCCGAAGCCGAGATCGCCGGGGAGGACGCGCTCCACGCGCCGCTCACGGCCGGGAGCGCGTTCATGGGGACGCCGGCGTACATGGCCCCCGAGCAGGCCGAGCGAAAGCCGGCGACGGCGAGGAGCGATCAGTGGAGCTTCTGCGCCACGCTCTACGAGGCGCTCTACGGGGAGCCGCCGTTCGAGGGCGAGGACGTCCGAGCGCGGCTCGACGGGGCGCGGCGCGATCTCCTGAGGCCGGCGCCGGCCGGCTCGAAGGTGCCCGCGCGGGTCCGGGGCGCGCTCGCGCGCGGGCTCCGTGCGCGGCCCGAGGAGCGGTGGCCGAGGCTCGACGATCTGCTGGGCGTCCTCGCCGACGAGCTGGCGAGGAGCTCCGAGTTCGATCTCACGGTCTCCAGGCGCGAGCGCATCCGCTTCGGCCTCCTGATCGGCGCCCTCGGCGTCGTGATGGCGACGGTGGGTATCGGCCGCGTCGTCCCGGTTGTCCGCCCCGTGGACCTCTTCGCCATGGGCTGCGTCACGGCGCTCGCGGGGCTCACGCTGCTCCGGGTCTTCCGCCGCCCTCTCTCGAAGAGCGCGGTGAACCGGCGGATCGGCCACGTGGTGAAGGTGCTGCTCGTCGCGATGCTCCTTCACCGGGCGCTCGCCGTGATCACGGACGAGCCCGTGGAGCGCGCGCTCGCGACGAACCTGCTCCTCTTCGCGGCCGTCCACGCGACCGCCGCGCCGAGCCTGCCGAGGGCGAGCTGGCTAGCCGCCGCGCTCTGCGCGGCGTGCGCGGCGGCCGCCGCGGTCTTCCCGGAGCACGCCGCCGCGATCTACGTCACGGGCGTGCTGGGCTCGCTGACGATCGCCATCGTGGTGTGGCACCTCGAGTAGCGCGCTGTCGCCTGTCGCTGATCGATTCACGGCGTCCGGCGCGCGCTGGAATCCAACGAGACGATCGTCGGCCGAGCGCCTGACCCCGCTAGGGGCCCGCGATGAAGCTGTCCTGGTAGCCCGGGTCCTCGACCGCGAGCGCGGCCGCGGTGGCCGAGAGCGGGCGGATCGTGTCGAGCATGACCGCGAGCTCGCTCGTCTCGCGGGCCCCGAGGCTCGCCTCGTACGCGCCTGGGTGCGGCCCGTGCGGGACGCCGGCCGGATGGTGCGAGATGCTGCCGGGGCCGACGCCGCGGCGCGAGGTGAAGTTGCCGCGGCAATAGAACAGAAACTCGTCGCAATCGACCGACGCGTGGGGGTACGGACAGGGGATCGCCTCCGGGTGGAAGTCGGTCGGGCGCGGCACGAAGCTGCAGACGAGGGCGCCGCGCGCGGCGAACGTCCCGTGCCAGTCCGGAGGCAGGTGCACGAGCCCGACGCGCGCCTGGAAGCGCTGGATCGGGAACGCGAACGGGTACACCGCCCCGTCCCAGCCGACGACGTCGAGCGGCGAGCGCTCGAGGGCGAAGCCGTGGAAGGCGCCGCCGCGCTTCACGACGAGCGCGCGGACGCCCTCGTCGAGGGGGCCGACGAACGTGGGCCGCCGGAAATCACGGTGCGAGTACGGCGCGTCCATCCGCAGCTGGCCGACCTCGTTGCGCCACTTGCGCGGGAGGTGGATGTCAGCGGCCTCGATCGAGAGCCACCGCTGGGGCGCGGCGTCCGGGAGGAAGCGGTAGAAGAGCCCCTTCGGGATGACGACGTAGTCGTCCTGCTCGAAGCGGAGATCGCCGAGCATCGTGCGCAGGACGCCGCCCCCGTGGAAGATGAAGAACAGCTCGTCGGCGTCCGCGTTCGCGAAGTACACCGGATCGGCCGCGTCCGGCTGGACGAGCCCGATCACCACGTCGTCGTTGAAGAGCAGCGGCACGCGGCAGTCGACGGCGGGCCCGCCCCGCCGCGGCAGATCCTGCGACCGGTAGTGCCGCTTCGCCAGCGGGCGCGCCGGCGCGGCGACCGGCAGCGTGAAGCCGTGCGCGGCCTCCGCGACCCGGTGCTCGTGCGGCCGGCGCTCGTGGTAGGCGATCGTGTAGGGGCCGTCGAAGCCCGCCCGCGTCAGGCACTCCTCGTAGCGGAGATCCCCCGCCTCGCTGCGCAGGGCGATGTGGTGCTTGGGCGGGACGATCCCGGCGACGACGCGATCGAGCATCAGCCGTGCCCCCCTGCCTTCTGCTGCCGCTCGATGCTCTCGAACAGCGCCCGGAAATTGCCGGCGCCGAAGCCGCGATCCCCCTTGCGCTGGATGAGCTCGAAGAAGAACGGCCCGGCGTCGGGATCGCGGTGCGTGCCCGACGACTCCTTGAGGAAGATCTGGAGGAGGTACGACCTCGCGCCGTCGCCGTCGACGAGCACCTCGAGCTCGCGCAGCGCCGCCGCGTCCTCGTCGATCTGCCCGATGCCGAGCCGCTGCAGGCGCTCGGGCAGCATGTCGTAATAGGCGGCCGGGGTCGGCATGAACTCCACGCCCCGGCCGCGCATCGCGCGCACGGCGGTGAGGATGTCCTCCACGGCGAGCGCCACGTGCTGCACCCCGTCGCCGCGGTGCTCCTCGTTGAAGACGTTGATCTGCGAGCTCTTGAAGTGCGGCCGGTAAGGCTCGTTGTTCGCGAACTTCACGCCCGAGGCCGGGTCCCACATCACGGCCGAGCGCAGGCCCGAGCCGTGAGTGGCGTCCTTCGCGACGTCGTTCGTGTGGAACGCGATCTGCCAGAACGGCTCGAGCCCGAGCACGTGCTCCATCCAGAGCAGGGCGGGCGCCATCGTCTGGAAGTTCGAGGTGATGTGATCGAACCGGGCGATCCCGAAGCGGTTCTCACCGCCGCGCGGCGCGTCGTAGGCCACGCAGCCGGGGAACAGCGCCCGGTAGCCGCGCCGCTCCACGAAGCGAAAGGTGGTGTCGCCGAACGGCGTCGTGATCGAGAACGAGGCGAAGGTGCCGCCTGCCTCCGTCACCCGATGGACCTCGTCGATCGGCGTGCCCCCGCGGCCGTCGAGCAGCCGGAAGGCGCGGTCGATGTCCTCCACCTCGAAGATGACCGTGCCCACCCCGTCGGGGTGCTTGCGCAGGTAGCGCCACGCGCGCCCGCCCTCGCCGATCGGCTGCGAGCAGACGACGACGCACTCGCCGGCCTGGAAGACGACCGACTGCTGCGCCGCCGCCGCGGTGAGCTCCGGCGAGCTCGCGGCGATCTCCTGGAAATCGAGCTTCTCCGTGTAGAACCTGCGGCTCCGCTCCAGGTCGCGCACGTAGTAGTGCAGCGCCTCCACGCGCTTGATGCCGATCGACTCCACCTTGGCGCTCATCCGGGTACCACCCGCTGCGCGATGCGCCCGAACAGGCTCTCTCCCGCGCGATTCAGCATCTCGATCATGATCGTGTCTCCTGGCTTCATGAAAGGCGTCGTGGCCGCGCCGCGCGCGAGGATCTCGAGCATGCGCTTCTCGGCCAGGCACGACACGCCGCGCGCCGGATCCCGGTTCGAGACGGTGCCGCTGCCGAGGAGCGTCCCCGCCGTGAAGCCGCGGGTCCGGGCGATGTGCTCGATGAGCTCGAAGAACGAGAAGTGCATCTCCGGGCCGGCCTCGGGATCACCGATGAGCGCGCCGTTGTAGGTCGAGCGGAGCCGCAGGTGGACGCGCCCGTCGCGGAGCGCGTCCCCGAGCTCGTCGGGCGTGATCGCGAACGGCGAGAACGCGGTGGCGGGCTTGGAGCAGAAGAACCCGAACCCCTTCGCGAGCTCGGCGGGCACGAGGTTGCGCAGCGTCACGTCGTTGGCCAGCAGGAAGAGGCGGATGTGCCGGTGGGCCTCTTCACGGCGCGTGCCCTGCGGGGTGTCGCCGAGGACGGCGCAGACCTCGGCCTCGAAATCGAGGCCCCAGGCCTCGTCGCGCAGGACGATGTCGTCGGTCGGGCCGAGGAGGACGCCGGAGCCGCCCTGGTACACAAGCGGATCGGTCGTCAGCGTCTCGGGGGGCTCGGCGCCGCGCGCCTTGCGCACCAGCACGATGTGGTGGATGTACGCGGAGCCGTCGACCCACTCGTACGCGCGGGGCAGCGGCGCGGCGAGATCTTCCACGACGAGCGGGGTCACCGCCGCGCCGCCACGCTCGATATCGTCGGCGATGCGGCGGAGCGCGGGCTCGGCGCGCTCCCAGTCGTCGAGCGCGGCCTGGAGCGTGGGGAGGGCGGCGCCGGCGGGCGCGTAGGCGAGGCCGTCGCGACGGACGACGACGAGCGTGCCATCGCGGCCGGGGCCGCGGAGAGAGGCGAGCCTCATGCGCGTGCGAGCTCCATGGAGGTGATTGCGACGATTTCGTACCCGATCCCACTGGCTCGCGGCATAGGCATACGCGCCTATGCCGCGGATCGTGGGCGCGAAACCCCATCGTCTTGGGGATCACTTTTGCAGCTGGACGCCGAGAAACAGGGCGTTCCCTTTCGCCCCCGACAGATCGCTTCTTTGATAGCCGAGCGCGACACGCGCGGCGTGGCCCTCGATGATGTAGCCCATCTGGGCATCGATGAGCAGATAGGAGTCGGCGTTCTTCGGCTTCGCTTGTTGCAGCCGGACCAGAGGCTGCAACTTCCCGACGCCGACGTTGCTCGGCGTGAGGTAGCTCGCGAGCGCAAAATAAGAATAGTCGAACCTCTCGAAGTCGCCGAAGTACTTGTAGAATGCGCCCTCGAGCGTGATGGTGCCCGCCGCGCCGAGGTTCTTCTCGAACAGGAGGTCGGCGTTGACCTCGCCGTAGGTGTCCTTGCGTGGGATGCCTGCGGGCTCGCCCGTCGCAGGGGGCGGCAGCGATTCGACAGAACCTTCCTTCTGCACCTCACCTGCCACGCCGAGCGCGAGGATGCTCTTCTCCCCGAGGTACGTGGCCTTCTGGTAATAGGCTGGCTCCGGGTCGAGCAAGCTCAAGTTGAGCCTCGCCGTGTAAAGCGGGCTCACCGAAGAGTCATGCAGGTTGAAAGCCCCCACGTAATACTTGAACAGGCCGCCCGCCGCCTTGCCCCAGGTGGTCACCCCATCGTTGCGCCCGAAAGGCCCCTGTCTCGGCCCGATCGGCGGCGCATAGGGCTCGAAGAATCCGGGATAGTTCCACGGCCCCATCGACCACGGCCCGGAGAAGGCAGAGCGATCCGACGGCACGATCATTCGACCGATCCAGACGTTCAGCAGATCATGAAACTGGAACTTGGCGATGGCGTCTCGGATGGTCGCGCTGCCCGTGATGTTGCCCCCTGTCGGGGTCGGCCCGAACTGAGCGACGATCGCGCCCTGCAGGCCGATGAATCGGTTGATCTCGCCTGAAAACGAGAGATCCAGCTCTCCGTCCCCGAGCAGCCGGTCCATCTTCTCGCGCGCGCCGGGGTTCTGTAAGCGACCTCCGACGCGGGCCCAGGCCGCGACGCTGATCGGCTTCTTCCATGGCTCCTTCTCCGCCGGCGGTGCCGTCGAAGCTGGATCAGGCCCGGCAGCGCTCTGCGGCGCCGGCGCGCCGGCGTGGGCTTCCGCAGGAGGCGCTGGCGCCGCGCTTGCGTCTGCAGCGGGGGCCGCATTCGGCGGAGCCTCGCCCGTGGGCGCCGGCGGCGCCTCGGGCGGCGGTTGTGCCCGTGCCGAGCGATGGAAGGAAGTGATGCCGAGGATGACGGCCAAGAACCCTGCGCCGACATCGCCCCGGCGTCTCGCCGCTCTCGTCTGTGTGCTCATGCGTTCTCCGTGTCAGGCCATCCGAGGCCTTGAAGATCTCAGCCGCGCTCGCGCCCCCTAGCCGATCTCGTACACCGTGAGCCGCACCCGGTCGGCCAGCCGCTCGCCCACGGACAGGGCCAGCACGGCGTTCAGCCGCAGGAGCCCCGGCGCCGAGGTGCGCATACGGATGGCGGTGCGGAAGTAGTAGAGCCCGGGGTCCACGGCCTCGCCGCGCCCGAGCGCCGCCAGCACCTCCGGCGGCCCGGCGCGGACGCCTTCGGAGAGGATCTCCACTGTCCCATGGCCGGCGATGTCGAGGATGTAATGGGCGGAGATGTCCATCCGCCCGTCGGCCCAGATCGTCTGCCAGTCGCCGCCCGGCAGCACCCGCCCCTCGAGGCCGCCAGCCACCGTGCCGCCGACAATCGGGATGAAGCGCCGGCCGGGCGAGCTCGGAGTGACGGTGACCGGCGGGTCCACCGCCACCTCGAGCGTCATCAGAGGGATGAGGGGAGGGCTCACGCGCGGGGCTCCGAGGCGCGCTTCAGGCCGGTCAGCACCTTGTAGCGGGCCGCGATGGCCTCCAGCTCGCCCGGGGCGAAGACGTCCTCGATACGGTCGAATCCGTCGGGCGCGCGGTCCTGGGTGATCTGCATGCACTGCTCCGGACCGTTGCCGCGATTGGCCGCGACGATGGCGGCGGTGGCGGGCAGGCGCTCGGCCTCGTAAGCGGCCAGCGCTTCCACGGGATCGGCATGGGCGGCGAGCGCGCGGACCAGGGCGCGGGCGTCCAGGATGGCCTGGCTCGCCCCGTTGGAGCCGATCGGATACATCGGATGGGCGGCGTCCCCCAGCAGCGTCATGCGCCCATGGCTCCAGCGAGGCAGCGGATCGCGGTCGACCAGCGGGAACTCGTAGATCGCCTCGGCGTTCCGGATCAGGCCGGGCACATCCAGCCAGTCGAAGCGCCAGGCCTCGAACCTGGGCAGGAAGTCGGCGGGATCGCCCCGCCGGTTCCAGTCCTCCCGTCGCAGGCTCTCGGCGATGGCGAGCTCGGCGATCCAGTTGATCGTCTGGCGGCCGTCCGGCCCCGGTGGGGAGATGGGATAAGCGACGAACTTCTGGTCCTGATGCCCGGCCATGATCATGCTGGCGCCGGTGAGGAACGGCATCGCCAGGCTGGTCGCCCGCCACAGGATGCGGCCGCCATAGACCGGCGGCCCCTCGTCCGGATAGAGGCCGGCGCGCGCCGCCGAATGGATGCCGTCGGCGCAGATCAGGAGATCGGCTGGAACCGTCCAGGCCACGCCCTCGCGGTTGAGGAAGCGCGCCACGATGCGGCCCTCGCCCTCTTCGTGGGCCAGGAGGCGCCGGTCGCAGATCACCCGGCCTGTGCCCAGCCGCTCGACGGCGGCGTCGAACAGCACGCCTTGCAGGGCGCCGCGGTGCAGGGAGATCTGCGGCGCGGCGTGACCCGCGAAGCGGCCGCGCGGCTCGCCCCAGATGCGCTGGCCGAAGCGGTTGAAATAGACAAGCTCGCGGGTCGCCACCCCGTGGGCCATCAAGGCCTCGACCAGGCCCAGCTCATCCAGCACCTCGGCGGCGTGGGGCAGGAGGTTGATGCCGACCCCGAGCGGCAGGATGGTGGGCACGGCCTCGAACACCGTCACCTCATGGCCCGAGGCGTGTAACGCCAGAGCCGCGGCCAGGCCGCCGATCCCGGCGCCCGCGACGATTACCTGCATGAGTCCTCCCGCAGACATGCGGCTCGACGCCGCACCTCGTTGAAGCCGCCGCCAAGCGGGCGAAGCGCGCGACGAACAGCACCGCCAGCGCCAGCAGCAGCCAGTCCTCTCGATCGATCCAGCGGGCGGCGCCCCTCGGGACCGCGCAGGCCGAAGGCCCCGCCGCCCGGATGGCGCCCGGCGCGCGGCCGGGCGCGGATCGCCTCCGCCCTTTCCTCACTCACCGGCATAACGTCCACGAATGGTCATCACCGCCGCGGCAACCCCGGCCGACAGGACCACTGGCACCATGGCCATGGCCACGCCCGCGGGACCCCAGCCCTGCCCCAGCAGGTGCCCCGCCACCAGCGGCCCGCCGATGGAACCCAGCCGGCCGGCGGCGATGGAGGCGCCGGTGGCCAGCCCACGCGCCCGCGCCGGGTAATAGAGCGGGATGACGCCATAGAGCGAATATTGCGCGCCCAGCAAGAAGAAGCCGGCCAGGCCGGCCAGCACCAGCACCGGCGGCAGGCTGTCGGCCCCCGCCAGGCCGAACAGCGACAGGGCCAGGGCGGGATAGGCCGCGATGATGGGAAGGCGCGGCCCGAGCCGATCCACCAGCATGCCGATGACCCAGCAGCCGATGACGCTGCCAACATTGAAGGCGAAGGCGGCGCCAGCACCCCCGACTCCGCCCAGGCCCTTGGCGGCGACCAGCGACGGCAGCCAGTTCAGCAGCAGATACAGCACCAGCAGCGTCAGGCCGAAGGTGAACCAGGCCAGCAGCGTGACCAGCAGCCGGCCATCGCCGAACAGCGCCTGTCCCCCGCCCGGCGGCTGGGCGCCGCTGGCCGCTGCGGTGCGGCTGTCGGGCATCAGCCGCGCCATGACCGGCAGCAGCAGCAGCGGCAGCACGCCGCCGGCCAGGAAGATGCTCTGCCAGCCGAACCGCGCCAGAAAGCCGGCCGCGAACAGCGCCGCCAGCGCGCCGCCGGCCGGCATGCCGCTGAACATCAACGTGGTGGTGCGGGTCCGCCGGTCGGGCGGGGCGATCTCCAGGGCGACGGCCACCAGGGTGGGCATCGCCGCCCCCAGCCCTGTCCCGGCCAGGAGCCGGTAGAGGCCCAGCGACACCGGCCCTCCCGCCACCACGGTGGCCAGCGTGAACAGGCCGAAAACGCCGACGGCCAGCATCAGCAGCGGCTTCCGGCCCATGCGGTCGGCCATCCAGCCGCCGGCCAGCGCGCCGCAGACCAGCCCGGCCATACCGGCCCCGAACACGACGCCCGCCTGCCCTGGCGTCAGGCCCAGGGCGGGGATCAGCAGGGGGGCGGCCACGCCGACCGCCTGGATGTCGAACCCTTCCAGCAGCGCGATCAGGAAGCACAGCGACAGCGTGACGGCGCCGCGCGGCGCGTGAGGGGGCGATGCGCCCATGAGGAAACCTCCCGTTTCGTTCCCGTTGCCCGGGATGGTTGCAGCCGGCGGCAGCCGAACCGATGCGGTGTTTGAACGTAGCTGGTGGAGCGTGACGGACCCGGTGATGCAACGACTTCGTACCCGAGCCCTCGGGCTCGAGGCATAGGCATACCCGCCTATGCCTCGAGGCGAGCCGTTGTCAGGCGACAGGATTTTTGCTGCCGCGATGGGGGTCGGGGCGGGAGGCGGGCGCGGTGGCTGCAGGATCGTTGACGCGCATCCTCGTCGAGAGCGTGGAGCGGTGCTCTCTCGATCCGCTCTCGCTCTTGCGCCGACGCGCGGCCAACAGCCCGCTCTGGCCGATGGCCTTCATGGTGAGGAAAACAGCGCAAGTGACCTGACGAGCTCGGCGACGAGGAAAGGAACAGAGGGACGAATCACACAGTGTGCGGGTGCATGGGCGGGCAATGCCAGGACGCCTGCCGCGCGTGCCACGGCGCGCGGTGGTCCAGGTGGCGCAGCGCCGGCAGCGGCCGTTGTCCGGCGGTTCACGGAACCGCGCCCGGGCTGAGCTCGACCAGCGGCTCCGCTGCCTGTGGATGCGTCATGGGGTCACCGAGGCCGCCACCCTGAGGAGCTCTTGATCTACGCTCCTCCCGATGCCAAGCGACGCTCCTGCTGATCTCTGCTCGCTCGCCTTCACCTGCAGCGTCGACCCGCTGCTCTTGCTCGATGAAAGCGGTCGGATCCTGGCGCTGAACCCCGCCGCCGAGCGCCTCTCCTCCACTCCCGGGTCGGCGGCGCGGGGGAGGCCCGTCGATGAGGTCCTGCGGCCCGATGCGCCCCTCGGCGCGCTGCTCGAGCAGGTGCTCCGCGATCGCGCCCCGCGCGCCCTGCCGCCCGACTTCACGCTCCACCTCGCGAACGAGCGCGCCGTCCTCGCCGAAGGCAGCCTCAGCCCGCTCGTCGACCCTGCGGGCGCGTGCGCCGCCGTGCTCCTCGCGCTGCGCGACGTGACCGAGCAACGCCGGGCCGAGCGGGCGGCGTGCGATCAAGGAGCGCGCCTGCGCGCGGCCGTCGAGGCGCTCGACGTCGGCTTCGTCATCTACGATGCCGAGGAGCGGCTCCGCTTCTTCAACGCGGCGTACAAATCGCTCTACCCCGAATGTGCCGCCGCCATTCAGATGGGCAATACGTTCGAAGATGTCGTCCGCGAGGGCTGCCGGCACGGGATCCACCTCCACAGCGGCCTCGGCGAAGAGGAGTGGGTCGCCGCTCGCCTCGCGGAGCATCGCCGCCCCGGGGACGTCTTCGTGCGGCGGTTCGGGGACCGCTGGATCACCCTCAAGAGCGGGCGCCTCCCCGACGGCAGCTTCGTCGGCCTGCGGATCGACACCACCGCGCTCAAGGAGGCAGAGCTCGCCCTCGAGCGCGAGCGGCAGTTCATCCGCCTCGTGCTCGACACCATCCCGATCGTCGTCACGGTCAAGGATCGGGACGGCAAGATGAAGCTCGTCAGCAAGAGCTACGCCGAGCTGTACAACACCACGGTGGAGGGCGCGGTGGGAAAGACCGTTGACGATCTGCCGCGCTCCCACGCCGAGCTCTCCGTCATCGGCGAGATGGACCGGGAGGTGCTCGCGCGCATGCAGCCGGTCTCGAGGGTTCACCCCGTCACGCGCCCGGACAGCAAGACGCGGTGGATGTCCGTCGTCAAGGTGCCTCTCGTCGAGCAGGACGGCACGGCGCACATCCTCGCCATTGGAACGGACATCACGGCGCAGCGGGAGCACGAGGAGCACATGACCGCCACCATCGCCGAGCTCGAGCGGCAGAAGCACGCCATCGCCGGTCAGCTCGCGGTCATCCAGCGCCAGCAGGCGCTCATCCGCGCCCTGTCCACGCCCATCCTCCAGGTCGCCCAGGGCGTGCTCGCCGTGCCCCTCATCGGCGCGCTCGACGACGCCCGCGCGGCCGACGTCACCAGCAAGCTCCTCGACGAGGTCGTGCGCACAGGCGCTCGCTTCGCCATCATCGACGTCACCGGCATCGAGAGCGTCGACGCCGCGACGGCCGACCACCTCGTCCGCATCGTCCGCGCGATCCGCCTGCTCGGCGCGAGCGGCATCCTCACCGGCATCGGGCCCGCCGTCGCCCAATCCATGTGTGGCATCGGGGTCGACCTCTCCGGCGTCACCACACACGGCAACCTCCGCGCCGGCATCGAGGTCTGCCTCCGCGCGCTGCCCGGCCTTCGCTGAGCGATGCAGGCGTTTCCCGTCCTCCGCGAGGGCGACGAGGAAAGGAGCGCGGCTTGGTGCGCCGGGCGCGTTCCCGCTGAAGGGGATCACCCTGGGGAGCGCCCGCCGTTGCATCCTCTACTGCAAGAAGATGGTGACCGAACCGTCGTAGGCGATCGTGCCGCTCGGGAACTGACCGGACGCGCTTCGCGCGTGATCGCGGCAGTTCTCGAAGCTCCCATCGCTGCGCGGCTTGTCGCACGTGTCGCCGCAATTTCCGACGACTTTGACGACGCAGTCGTCCAGCGATGGCCCGCACACCCGCTGGATCGAGGTCTGCTCGGGTGACACGCAAGCAAAGTAAAGAGGCGGATTGGCGAAGATATTGCCATAGTATGCCCCTTCGCGCGTCGCGTACGCCGTCCGCTCCGCCGAGTCGGAGGACAGCTCGCATTTGTTCCCTCTCATCGAGATGGGGGTCGGGATCCCGAGGTAATTGACCCTGGATAGTACGCACGCGGACACCCATGCCTTGCACGCATTGTCGCAGGAGCCGCCCGTATCGCCCCAATTCTTGTGAAGACCGATCCCGCCATCGAATCCATAAACCACGCCGTCGACATCGATATCGAAGTGCGCCCCCCTCGGCAGGGCGCAGCTCACCACGTACTTGAGCAGCTGGCGCGCGAGCGGATCCCGGAGCGCGCTCCTGGTGAGCGCGTTCGACGTCAGCGCGTTCGACGTCAGCGCGTTCGATGTCAGCGCGTTCGATGTCAGCGCGTTCGATGTCAGCGCGTTCGACGTCAGCGCGTTCGACGTCAGCGCGTTGTCGACGACAACCGCCTGCTCCGCGGCGTCGACATCGTAGTCCTCCCCCTCCGGCACGCCCACGCAAGCGGCCAGCGACGTCACCATGGCAGTACACAGAACTAGCACGCTTCGAACCATCATGAACAACACCCCCTTGATCATCTTATGTCCTCATGAACCTCCATGGAATTGACTTGTTGGACTAACCACGTATCCGGGCAAAGTTGGAACGAACACCAGGGCGCGCCTGAGTCACGCATCGCGGACGGCTCACCGGAGCCGCCCCAGACAGCGTGGGACTCCTCCTGCCCCTGAACGGCGCGGCGCCCGGTGAGCGCTGGTTCACGGCGGCGCGAGCGCCGCTGCCCCGGACATGCGTCCGTTCCGCAGATCGTCGAGCGCCTCGTTGGCCGCAGCCAGCGAATAGACGTTCACCTCCGTCCGCACCGGCACGCGCGGCGCGAGCGCGAGGAACTCCTCGCCGTCCCTGCGCGTCAGGCTCGCCACCGACCGCAGCACCCGCTCGCCCCACAGGATCGAAGAAGGGAACGAGGGGATGTCGCTCATGTGGATTCCCCCGCAGACCACGGCGCCGCCCTTGCGTACGGCGCGCAGCGCGGCCGGCACCAGCTCGCCGGCCGGGGCGAAGATCAGCGCCGCGTCGAGCTCCTCGGGGGGCGCGTCGAAGGAGGCGCCCGCCCACTCGGCCCCCATCGACAGCGCGAACGCGCGCGCAGCGTCGTCTCCCGGCCGGACGAACCCGAAGACGCGCCGGCCCTCGAAGCGGGCGACCTGCGCCACGAAGTGGGCGGCCCGAGCAGCACCTCGCCGGGCCCAGGCCGCGGAGCGGGCCGATCCTCCAGCACGAGCGGGCTCTTCGGGGCTCTCAGGACGAGGGCGCGCATGGCTCCGCGCCGAGTACATTGCGGCCCGCGCCCCCCCGTCGTGTGCGTGAGCCCAGGAGATCGCCTCCCCGGCGAAGAGGGTGTCGCCGTCCACGGCGGGACCGCTGTACGGGCCGGGATCTCCCACCCCTTCTCGCGGATCGTCTCGAGCAGGTCCAGCACGGCTGCCTCGTTCCGATAGCAATGCACGCCGAGCTTCGCCCCTCGGACCGGCGCTCCGGAGGAGCCCCGCCAGCCGTGCCCTCCGTCGCGCTCGAGGATACCCGCGGTCCCTCCGATAGGAGTTGACACTGCACGTGTGAGCGTTCACAATCTGCGCCAGCGGGTATCCTTTCGCTTCCCCGCTGGAGGGGTCGCCACGCGCGCCGAGACCTTGATGTCCGATCGACGTCGGCATCGATTCGCTCGGTCGTCGCGGATGCGAGTAACGGTCAGCTCAATCAAATTGCCCGCGGCTGGAATCGCAGTCCTGGCCAGTAGCAACCTTTGTACAGCAGCGATCACAGCTGCGGTTCATGTGTTGATATAGCATCGCTTTGTCAGAGATGTCTCCCTCTCGCCGCCCCTGACGCGCGGCGCTGTCATGTTGAAATCCGGGCCGCCTGAGAGGGCCATCCATGCCGCGCTCTTGAGAGCTTGAGCCAGGAACGGGTGAGATGTTCCATGCGGATTGCAACTCCTCTCGAAGGGCGAGCTCGGAGCAGTAGATTCGGACGAGCGAGCCTCGCTCCGTCGACGCCCCCGCCCGCCGACGCGGTGCCCGCCGTCCCCGCGGCCGGCGCGCAGGCCGCGCCGCTCGACTTCGCCGAGGTGTACGAGGAGCTCTTTCCCTTGGTCTGGCGGACCGTGCGCCGCCTCGTCGTGGACGCCTCCGCGCACGAGGACGTGTGTCAGGAGGTGTTCGCCGTCGTGCACCGGCGGCTACCGGAGTTCCGGGGCCGCTCGTCGCTGAAGACGTGGGTTTTCGGGATCGTGGTCAACGTCGTGCAGGCGCACCGGAGGTCGCAGCGCCGCCAGAGCCCGGCCCACCGCGGGACAGGAGAGATCGTGGATCCCGAGCAGCTCGCGGGGCCGAGCGACCTCAGCCCCTACGAGGCCATGAAGAGGGCGGAGGCCGCGCGCGTGGTGCACGACCTCCTGGCGTCGCTCGACGAGGAGAAGCGCGTGGTGCTGCTCCTCGCCGAGCTGGAAGAACTTCCGGCGTCGGAGATCGCGCAGGGGATCGGGGTGAACATCAACACCGTGTATGCGCGGCTGAGGGCCGCTCGACAGGCGTTCTCCGACGCGGTGCAGCGCCACCACGCCAAGATCCGAGGAGGCCGCCATGGATGAGCCGGGGGCCGGCGAGCAGGCGCTCGCCCGACGCCGCTCGCCGCCAAGCCTGGATTCATACGACCTACCGCGATCTTCACGGCCATGCCCGGACCCGGTCGATTTGATCACGAAAATCGCGGGCTCCGGTCACAAGACGAGACCTGCCGATTTCACACGCGGGAGCCGACAATGATATTCACACTGGACCGAGTGTTCACGAGTCCCTGGATCGCTGCCGGGGGATGCCTCCTGAGCATCTCGTGCACTGGCACCCTCGGGGACGATAGCTCTCCGGAGCAGACTCCGGAGCAGGACGCCGCCATCGCCATAGACGGGATGCCTCTGCACCACATGACAGCGTCGGAGTACAACTCCACCGTCGCCCACCTCCTGGGGACGAACCTGAGGCCCGCAGACGGCTTCCCGGCCTTCGGCGCGAAGGGCTTCGACGCGAACGTGAGCGCGCTCTCGAACCTCTCGCAGGTCCTGGTGCAGGGGTATTACGACGCCGCCAGGACGCTCGCCGAAGACGCGTTCTCGGACGAGGCGCAGCGCGCCAAGATCCTCGTGTGCGACCCGGCAGAGGGCGCGGACGACGGGTGCGCGCGCGAGATCATCGAGCGCTTCGGGCTGCGCGCGTTCCGGCGCCCGCTCGACGCGGCGGAGGTCGACCGGTACGCGGCGCAGTACGACGACGCGCGGACCGCCCTCGAGATGTCCCCCGTCGAGGCGGTGCAGCACGTCGTCCGGACCGTGCTCACGTCGCCGCATTTCCTCCTCCGGATCGAGCTGGGGCCCGACTCGGCGAGATCACCGGGCGCCCTCAATGGTTACGAGGTCGCGTCGCGCCTCTCGTACCTGCTGTGGAGCTCGCTCCCGGACGAGGATCTCTTCGACGCGGCGGAGGACGATCTGCTGGCCACCGAGGACGAGCTCGAGCAGCAGGTGGACCGCATGCTGGCCGACCCGAAGAGCGCCGCCTTCTTCCAGAACTTCTACGGCCAGTGGCTCGGCACGCGCACGCTCCCCAGCCACAACGCCGACACGACCCAGTTCCCGAGCTGGAACGATGAGATGAAGGGCGCGATGCTCGACCAGGTCAACGACTACTTCGCCGGCTTCACGACCGGCGGGCGGCCGTGGTCCGAGTTCCTCACGGCGCCCCACCCGGAGAGCCGGTTGATCGAGCCGCTCTATGCGAACGACCCGGAGGGCGTGCGCGAGGGGTTCCTCACGCTCCCAGCGTTCCTGACGCTGTCGTCCCGCGCCGACCGGACCTCTCCCACGTCCCGCGCGAAGACGATCTTGGAGCAGCTCTTCTGCGCGCCCATGGTGCCGCCCGCCAACGTGGATATCCCGGAGCTCGGCGCCGCGGACGGGGAGGAGGGCGGCGTCACCAACGTGCGCAAGGAGCTCGAGAAGCACCGCGCGTCGCCCGACTGCGCGGGCTGCCACGACGTGCTCGACCCGATCGGGCTGAGCCTGGAGAACTTCGACCCGATCGGCGCCTACCGGACCCAGTACCCGAACGGCGACCCGATCGACGCGACGGGGGTGTACGAGGGCGCGGCGTTCGAGGACATCTCCGGCCTCGTGCCGGCGCTCGTGGAGGCCGCCCGGTCGGGGACCTGCCCCTCCGAGCAGCTCTTCAGTTATGCCCTGCGCCGGCGCCCGAGCGCCGGGGACAGGACCAGGATCAAGGAGATCGCCGCGCGCTGGGGCGGCGGCACGATCGCGGATCTGGTGAAGCAGGTGGTGACCAGCGAGGCGTTCCGCCTTCGAGCGAAGGACAAGGCGCGGTGAGGCCACACGCGTTGTTTCTGCACAAGACGAAGCACGAAGGAGCGATGCGCACATGAAACGCTTGATGACACGCAGAAATTTGTTGCGCGGCGCGGGCGTCTGCCTGGCGCTGCCGTTTCTCGAGAGCCTCGCGCCGCGCAGCGCGCGCGGCGGGGAGCCCGGCACCCCGAAGCGCTTCGTGCTCTGCACCTTCCCGAACGGGGCGCCCCATCACTGGTGGGAGACGGCCCCCGCGTTCGGAAAGACGCTGAAGGGCGCCGATTTCAAGCTGCCGAGGGTGCTCGAGCACTTCGCGCCGGTGAAGTCGAAGATGCTCATGATAAGCCGCCTCGGCAACTACACGTGGAGCACGGAGCAGCACCCCTACATCGAGCCTTCCCACTCGCGCCTCGGCGCGGCGCTCTCGACCTGCGTCGACGCCGATCAGCTGGGTAGGGAGGCGCGCCAGGACCTCGGCGAGTGGGTGGGCAACGGCGTCTCGGTCGACCAGCTCATCGTCCAGAAGGCAGGCCCGGAGCAGGCGACCCGCATCGCGTCGCTGCAGACGGGGCTCGGCGTCAAGCCCGGCTTCTTCGACCAGCGCAGCTACGCCTACAATCAGGTCCTCTCCTGGAAGAGCCCGCGCGAGCCGCTGAAGCGCTCGGTCAACCCGAAGGCGGTGTTCGACGCGCTCGTCGGCGCGGGCGCGGCGGGGTCCGTGCCAGGGCAGAGCGACGAGGAGGCCAGGATCGAGGCGGAGCGCCGCGCGGCGACCGAGAAGAGCGTCATCGACGGCGTGCTGGCGGACGCGAACTCGCTCATGAACCGGGTCGGCTCCGACGATCGCAAGATCGTCCAGCAATACCTGGACTCGCTGCGCGAGATCGAGAAGAACGCGACCCGCGTCCAGTCGACGATGACCCCGCAGACGGGCCTGGGCTGCACCCCGATCAGCCAGCCCGGCGTGGTCCCCGAGCCGCCGGGCCAGGCGGAGGGGCTCAACGAGAACGACAACACGGGAGCCGGCCCGTACAAGCACGAAGATCACGCGAAGGTCATGATCGATCTCATCGTCATGGCCATTCAATGCGACGTGACGCGCGTGATCACCCACATGCACGACGACATGCGCTCCGAGTTCGAGTATCGGTGCATCCCGGAGGACGTCCGCGCCAAGGTGGGACTCGCGTACAGGAGAGAGGCCAGCCTGCACTACCACTCCTCCCAGCACGCCGCCGGCAACCTGGACCGCGCGACCCAGAACGGCCAGTACAAGATCCTCGCGCAGAGCAACCTCGACTACGCGGCGATCAACTGCTGGCTCAACCAGAAGAGCGCGCAGCTCGCGCAGCGGCTCGACGCGATCCCCGAGGGCGACGGCACGGTGCTCGATCACTGCGTCATGGTGCACATGAGCGAGATGCGCTCGCACGACCACGACGGGTACGACCTGCCCATCGTGCTCCTCGGCGGCGACGGCGTCTTCTTGAACGACGCGCACGTCGCCTACGACGCCCTCGGCAACGATCGCCAGCTCCGCGATCTGTGGTTCACCATCATGAACCAGTACTACGGCCTGGGCGTCTCGTCGTTCGGCGAGGATCGCCGGGGCGTGCCGAACGCGCTCCTCGAGGAGATCCTGCGGTAGCCGAGCCCGCAGGATCGCGTCGCTGACTGTCGAGCAGGCTAGAGCCGCGCTCCCCTCGCGAACATCGCGATGATCTCCGCCCCGTCCCCCGCCACCGTGACGTATGCCCCCTCGACGCCGAGCACGTCGCCCTTCTGCGCGAGCGCCTGCACGGCGCTCGCCGCCTTCTGGAGCTGCACGCCCACCGCGCCGCCTCCGATGCGCACCGGCATCCCGCGCTTGAGCTCGATCACGTAGGATCGCCGCCGCGCCGCCCAGGGGCTCGACATGTCGACGGCCAGGAAGTCGCCGCAGGAGGCGCGCTGGTTGGAGCGGAAGAGCCAGAGCTCGGTCCGGCGGCGCATGAGCTCGCGCGCGAACTCATCCTCATCGGCCTTGAAGGCGAACGCATGGAAGGCGAAGGCGGCGTCGGCCTGAGACGGCCGGACAGCCCTCTTCACCAGCTCGCAGAAGAGGTCTCGTCGCGCGACGGCGCGACGGGTGAGCTTGATGGAAAGCGGAAGACGGGGCGCCATGACGCACGCTCTCCGGGCGGCGCTCGGCTCGTACGAGCGTCGCCCGATGGCTGGAGGTCGAAGGTCGAACACACGCCGCCCCGCCGCCGCGAGGCGAGCGGAGAACGGACGGCGACGGGGCGCCGGAGCGCGAGCAACGCGGGCAGCGGGGAGAACCCGCTCGGCGGAAGCGACCGCGTTGCTACCGGAAGACCTTCATGGCGCTACCTCTGCGAGGTCGAAGATACACGATCGCCCGAGCCGCGCCAGGGCGATCGGGACAGCGTCGCTCGGTTCGTACGGTTCGTACGGTTCGCACGTATTGCTCGTATCCGTCGTGCGCGCGAGACGCCCCTCCGCACATGACTCTCGGACCGCAGATCCTCCGCGCTCGCTCCTACGGCCCATAGCCAGGCAGTAGATGAGCCCGCGCCGACGCAGCGACCCGCGCCTCGAGGAAGGCCGGAAAGAGCCCGGCGAGCCGCAAGAGAAGCCGATAGACAGGGCTCCCCGCATATTGCCGGGGCGCCCGATCGACGGCGCGGAGCAGCTCCTTCGCCGTGTACTCGACAGGCAAGCTCACCACGCCGTCGAAGCGGGTGGCGCGGCCGCACGCCGTGTCGGTGTGGGGCGCCACGAACACGACGACCTTGATGCCGAAGCGGCCCACCTCGCCCCGGAGCGCGTGCGACCACGCGCCGAGCGCCGCCTTCGTCGCCGAATAATTGGCCGCCGTCGGCGAAGCGATGACCCCGAGCAACGACGAGACGTTCACGATGACGCCCGAGCGGCGCACCAGCATCGACGGCAGCAGCGCGCGCGTCACCCGCACCGCACCCCAGTAATTGAGATCCATCTCGGCGCGTCGCGTGCTCATGTCCTGCGCCATGAAATCCGTCTGGTCGCAGGAACCTGCGTTGTTGATCACGACGTCGCACGGCCCCGCCTCGAGGAGCCGCGCGATCCCGCGCTCGACGCTCCCGTCGTCCGTGACATCCATGGGGACGACCTCGGCCCGCCCGCCCGCGCCAGCGATCTCGCGGGCGAGCGACCTCAGCGCGTGCTCGTCGCGCGCGGCGAGCACCACCGTGTGTCCCTGCTCGCCGAGCGCGAGGGCGGCCGCGCGTCCGATCCCGCGCGACGCGCCGGTGACCAGGATTCGTTTGGAAGTGCTCAGTGTGCCCATGGTGTCCCCTACCATCCTCTCCAAGGTGGACCGGGCCGTCCGGTCACCAAACACCGTACGGCGGGTGGGACCTGCGCCGCATCTCCGGGGCTGCGGATGAGTTCTCCTGGCTTGCTGTGGGCTCATTGCGGAAGTTCAGCAAGGAGGACGGCGGCGTTGCGTAGGCAAGCCGACGATCGCGATGAGGACGTCCAGCCTGGCTTTCCAGCAGATCGAGGACCGTTCTCTCGCTTGCTCCGCATCAGCGATCGAGCCGTCATCATGCCGCTCATCGGCGGCGTCGCGCGCGACCCGGCACGCCATCCCGCGCCGCGGGTGACGATTTCTGAAAGGTGAGCAGGGGCTGGATCAACTCCGGGCACATGAAGACCTGGGCGCGATGCCCGCCAGGCCGGGCGAGCATCTCTTGGCTGTCACTTTGTGCTCTGGGTGCGGCCGCGTGGGCGTGTTCTGGGGCCCCGCACGACGGCTCCGGGGGCGGCGGAGCTCCCTCGATGGATCCTGTTGGCACGGGCGGAGAGGCGCCGGGCGGAGAGGCATCGGGCAGCGACGCCGCCTCCGGGGTGACGACGGGAGCTGGAGGGACTGGCGGTGCGCCAGGCCCGGGCGCGGGCGGCGGCGCACCGAGCGCGGGCGTGGGCGGCGGCCCTGGGACGGGCGGGTCGGGCGCCGTCGAGTTCGGGGCCTTCCCCGGCGCCGAGGGATTCGGGCGGATGGCCACCGGCGCGCGCGGCGGCGACATCTACCATGTCACCAACCTGAACGATGCAGGGCCCGGCTCCCTGCGGGATGCCATCAGCCAGCCGAATCGCACCGTGGTCTTCGACGTCGGCGGCGTCATCAAGATCGACTCCCGCCTGGTGTTCAAGAATAACCAGACGATCGCCGGGCAAACCGCGCCGGGCGGGGGCATCACCGTCTACGGGAACGGCACCTCCTTCTCCGGCGCCTCGAACACGATCGTTCGCTACGTGCGGTTTCGTATGGGCAAGATCGGCGACTCCGGCAAGGACACCGTCACCATGGCCAACGGGCACGACGTGATCTGGGACCATTGCTCGCTGAGCTGGGGGCGCGACGGCACCTTCGATCTGAACCGGGAGAGCGGGGCGGAGCTCTACAACATCACGCTTCAAGATTCGATCGTCGCACAGGGGCTCCAGACCCACAGCACGGGCGGCATCGTCAACACGACCGGCACGTCGATCATCCGGTCCTTGTACATCGACAACAATTCCCGTAACCCCAAGGCCCGCGGGACGCTGCAGTTCGTCAACAACGTCGTCTACAACTGGGTCACCTCGGGGTACATCCTGGGCGATACGAGCGGTCGCTCGGACGGGGTGATGGTCGGCAACACGCTGATCCCCGGCCCGGAGACGAAAGGCGGCACCCTGGACAGCCCAACGCCCGAGTACCACCTCCATGCCGTCGACAACTGGTACGACAGCAACAAGGACGGTGTCCTGAACGGCCGCCTGCTCGGCCAGGGGGACTTCGGCTCGGTGACCTGGGAGGCGGCGCCGAGCGTCGAGGTTCCCGACGTGCCCGCGATGAGCGCAGAGGACGCCTTCGACCACGTGATGAAGCGCGCCGGGGCGTCTCTCTGGCGTGACCCGGTCGACGACTTCTTGATCGAAGAGCTCGCGTCCCTCGGGGCCGAGGGCGCCACGATCAGCGACGAGAAGAGCCTCGGCCTCCCCAACACCGTTGGAGACATCCCGGGGGGCTCTGCGCCCGCGGACACGGATCAGGACGGGATGCCCGATGCGTGGGAGGTCTCCGCCTCGCTCGATCCTCACGACCCGGAGGATCGCAATGGCGACCGCAACGGGGACGGCTGGACGAACCTCGAGGAGTACATCAACGCCCTCGTCCCGTGACGCCTCGAGGACGCGCGCGCGCCTCGCCATGCTCCCTCAGAACGAGACCCCCAGGCTGAGCGTGCCCAGGGCTTGAGCGATGAGCGGAGCGGCGCGCTCCTCATCGACGGCGATGATGGGGCGCGGCAGGAGCGTGAGACAGGTGAGCTCGAGACCGAGGCCCACGCGCGGATGAAAGAAGTACTGGACGCTCAGCCCTGCGTCCGCGGCGAAGCTGAAGAACTCCTCGCTGCGCCCCACGAGCGGCGGCTCGACATGGCCGGTGGCCTGGAGGTGGTAGGCGCCGACGCCAAGGAGCGGCCCCCATTCCCAGTGAAGACCGGCACCCGTTTGCCCGAGGTTCCAGCTGGCCCGGAGGAGCGCGAGCTCCTGGCGCACCCGGGCGGCGCCGCTTGCTGCGCGGAACTCGGCGCCAAAGAGGGGACCACCGAGGAGCAGGCCGAGACGGAAGCGCTCGTCGAGGCGGGTGTGCGCGCCGATCTGCGCGCCGACGCCGCCGCCCACCGGAGGCGTGAAGAGGACGAGCCCTCCCGTGCGCACGTGAAAGCGGGGCGGCTCCCGGGAGAAGCGGAGCACCTCGGGGGCGGGCGGCTGGGCCTCGACGCCGAGCACATCCCGAGCGGGAGCCTGGCCCGGGCCAAGCTCGAGGAGGCTTGCGCGCAGGAGATCGACGGCGCGCACCGCGAGGAGCATCGGGCCATCGCTGGAGGGATCGATGAGGAGCTTTCGCGTGGTCGTCTTGCCGGTCACGCGATCCACGATGCACACCTCGGCGGCCGTGCCGCTTCCGTCGCGCCGCAGCGCGACAGCCGCAAAGGCCTCGCTCTCCTGCGCCTCTCGCTCGAGCTCCTCGGCCCCGGGCGATCGCGCGGCGCTCCCGAGCACGATGACCTCGAAGGACTGCAGCTCCAGCTCGGCAGAGAGCCGCCCGAAGGCCTCGAAGAGCGTGGCGTCGCGCGGGTCCGGTCGGACGACGAGCACGCGCTGCGCCCACGCCGCTCGAGGGCAGACGAGCAGCAGGAGCAGGACGAGGAGCGTTCGCGCCCGCCGGACCATGGATCAGGGCTGAGCGGCGAGCTGTCGAGCCGTCTTGGCGTGGACCCCGCTCGGATAGAGGCGCAGGTAGTCTTGCGCCACCACGCGCGCGGCGGCCGGTCCTTCGAGGCTCTGGACCGCGCGCATCTTCCCCGCGAGCGCTTCGGCGGCAAAGGCGCCGCCCGGCGCCTCGCGAAGGGCCGTCTCGTACCAGGTCCTGGCGCGCGCGGCGGCGCCGCGGCTCTCGTGAAGGCGCCCGAGCAAGAAGGCTGCACGGCTCCCCGCGGTCGATGCGTAGCGCGCGCGCAGGGCAAGCAGCGCCTGCTCGGCGAGCTCGTTCTGCCCCACGTAGCGAGCGGCGTCGGCCAGGGCGTTCAAGTCGGCGGCATCACAGGAGGTGAGACAGTTCTGGGTGCCCCGCGCCTCGGCCTCCTGGACGACGCGCCGGAACTCGCCCTGGGAAACGAGCTTGCTCCAGGGCGGTCTGGTGCTCGGCGAGGCGACCAGGGGCGCCGGGGTCTCAGCGGAGCTCGGCGCCGGGGGAGCAGCGGGCTCCGGCGCCGGCGCTGCGATCTCGGCGAGCTGTCCCTGCGCCGCGGGAGGCGCGGGCTCGGAGCCTTGCGCCGCCGTGTCGGGGCCCTGCGCCGCCGTGTCGGGGGCTCGAGCCGTCGTGTCGCTGACGTGCAGGGTCCTCGCCTGAGCGTCCCCCACGAAGCGCTGCCCCGCGCGCACGCTCACGGCGCCAGAGCCGGAGTAGCCCTCCACCTCGACCGCCCCCTCGCGCAGGATCACCTCGAGCCGCTCGCGGTCAGCGTCCCACAGGAGCTCGAAGCGCGTGCCCACCACGCGGACCACGAAGGGACCCGCGACGAAGCGCCAATCGCTGTGCCCGGTGTGCGTGACCTCGGCTTCGACCCGGCCGCGTTCGACCGAGATGCGGGCGCCACGCTCGTTCTTGGTCTCGTCGATACGAAGCCGCGTCCCTGCCGCGGCCCGGATCCGCGTCTGATCGGAGAAGGTGATGGCGGCCGGGTGATCGACGGGTGCGCGCACATAGCCGCTCTCGTTCACCGCGCCCTCGACGACGTAATCGAGACCTCGCTCCGTTCGCCAGAAGAAGAAAACGACCATCAGCACGCTCGCGGCGAAGGCGAGCGGAGCCGCCCAGCGAACGACCACCCGCGTCTTGCTCACGCGAGCCTGCTCCTCGTCGACGCGGCGCAGGAAGGCGGCGCGCGCCTCGCGGCGCTCCGTCTCGCTCAGCTGAGCGGCGCGCTGCAGGAGGGCTGCGACGGGATCGAGCTGTCGTTCGGGTTCGCTCATGGCCAAAATCCTTCACACCGGGACAGGAACTCCTGGAGCGCTGGCTCGCGCGCCTTGAGCAAGAACGCGCGCGCGCTCTCGAGCTCACGGCGCACCGTCGACTCGGACACGCCGAGCGCCGCGGCGGTCTCGAGCATCTCGAGGCCTTGCACGTGGCGCAGCACGAAGGCCATGCGCCGGCGCGTGCTCAGCTTGTCGAGCACACGGTGGAGGGCACTGAGCACCTCGCGATGCTCGAAGTCGACGCGCTCGAGGGCGCGCTCGGGGAGCTCTCCGCTCGGGGAAAGGCCCACCCAGCGGCGTATCTTGCGCTTCCGGATCTCGAGCGCTGCCTGCCGCGCCGCCATGGACGCGAGATAGCCACGGAGAGCCCCCCCGTCCTGGATGCGCGCGGCCCCCTGGATCAGCCCCAGGAAGACCTCCTGGACCAGATCTTCGAGGCTCGTATCGGGACCGAGGGCGCCATACAGCACACCTCGCACGAGACCCGAATACCTATCCCAGATGACGGCGAGGGCCTCCCGCTCTCCAGCGGCGGCGCCAGCGACCAAGCTCGCGTCCGACCGCTTGTCGGCGGGGAAGCGGGCCAAGGTGGGTCCGGGCGGCGGGGCGGAGCGCGTGGGTTGAGCCACTCTCTCCTAGTTACTTGGGGGCGTCGCGAGCCTCCAGAAAAATTCGCCCGCCGCCAGGGCGCTGGATCGGAGCAGGCGACCCGGAGCATTTGGGTTGCGCTCTCGAGCGTCGCCCCGCAGCTTTGCCCTGGTCGCCATGCGCCTCTCCTGCCGCACCTGGCTCCCCCGAGTCGCCGCGCTCTCGGCCTTGGCCTGGGGGCTCTCCTGTGAGGATCAGCTCATCCAGACGGCCACCCGCCCCCCGGGGAACGCGGGTGTCGGCGGCGGCTCTCCTACCCTCACGGAGCTCGCCTGCGACGGCGAGCCGCCCGCGGCGGAGCTCCCTCCGGGGGCCGCCTTCGGAGAGGGAGAGGAGCTCGCGAGTTCGCCGCTCGTCAGCGCGAGCTACGGCGCGCTCGAGGGCCCCGGTCTCTCCATCACGGGGCGCGATACCTTCCGCGTCCACGTCAACGGGGATCTCATCGCCGCGAGCGAGTCGGCGCGCGCTCCGATCTTCGTGCCCCTCTCCTTGCTTCCGGGAGAGAACGTGATCGCCGTGAGCGTTCATGCCGCAGCGGGGACCCCCGCGGCGCTCGTCCACCTC
Organism: Sorangium sp. So ce1504; assembly: GCF_051521635.1. Classification (NCBI taxonomy): domain Bacteria; kingdom Pseudomonadati; phylum Myxococcota; order Polyangiales; family Polyangiaceae; genus Sorangium; species Sorangium sp. So ce1504. Next base: position 7,137,950 of record NZ_CP150365.1, read on the forward strand.
GACGAGCTCGAGCGCAGCCATGGGAGCGGCAGCGACTGGAAGCTGAGCACCGCGCCGGAAGGAGACTGGACCGCGCCCGGCTACGACGACAGCGGCTGGACGGCGGCCCGCGAGCTGGGGAGCGCTGGAGATCTGCCGGGCTGCGATCCCGAGGCGGCCTTCCCCGCGAGCACGGAGGCTCGCTGGATCGGGCCCGCGCCGGGGACGCGGGGGCCCATCGCCCTCCGCAAGGTGATACGGGTCGAGGCGATCGGCTTTGGCGAGGGCGCCACGGGGGGCGCGGGGGCGACGCCCGTGCTGGTCTCGAGCTGGACCGAGCTCGAGACGCTCGCCCGCTCGGACGAGCCGGCCGTGATCTTGCTCGCCGAAGGCCTCTACGACTTCCGCCGCACAGGCTCGGAGATCCAGGACATCGAGGTCTGTCCCAGCACCTGCTCGGAGGAGCCCGAGAAGACGTTCTATGAGGTCCTCACCGGGGATGCGACCTGCGAGCGTCCGCTCGTCGGGGCGACGCGGAACCATCGCGTCGTCCAGTTCGGTTCCAACAAGACCCTCGTCGGGCTCGGGCGCGGCGCGGCGCTGCCGGGCGTGAACATGGATCTCAACCAGAGCGAGAACGTGATCATCCGCAACCTCGCCCTCTACGATCTGAACTCGAACGTGCACGAAGCGGGCGATGCGATCACGCTGACGCAAGCCTCCAGGGTCTGGATCGATCACACGACCGTCCAACGGATCAGCGACGCCTTCGCCGACGTCCACGCGGGCACGAGCGGGGTCACCTTCTCCTACGGCCACTTCGACGGCAGCAACGAGGCCGAGTGCGGCGGGCGCGAGCGCTGGGCCTGCACGATCACCGACGCCGAGGTGACGATACACCACTGTCGCTTCGATGAAGTGAGGACGCGCGCCCCCCTCGCCACCGGATCCCGAGCGCGCGCCCACCTCTTCAACAATGTGTTCTCGAACATCTCGGACTGGGCGGTCGGCGCCGCCTGTGAGGGGCAGGTGCTGCTCGAGGCGAGCGTGTTCGAGAACGCCGACGCGGCGACGCGGCGCTCGGACTGCAGCGACGCGACGGGCCGGGGACTCCTCCTGGCCGTCCCTGGCTCGAACCTCTACCGCGACGAGAGCGGCGTTCACCTGGGCGGAGACGGGGAGCCAGCGGATGACGTCTTCAAGCCCCCCTACGACTACGCGCCCGAGCGGGCGAGCGACGCGTTGCCCCAGGTGATCTCTCGCGCCGGCGCCGGAGGGCCCTGGGCCCTGCCGCTCGCACGCGAGTAGTCGGCGTGCACGTGGCGTGCGACTGAGTCGACCGAGCCTGGAGCACCGCGGATCCCTCGCCGCTTTCATGACAGCATCGAGCTCGTGCTCGCCGGCGCGCGACCGCGCCTCGACGCTCACGCCGAGGCAGCAGGTCAGCGTTCCCTGAGGTGAGCGCGCCGCGCCTTGCTTATTCGGGTGCCCAGGTCACGGTGGTGATGACCTGAAGATGGCCGAGGTCGCGGACGAAGGTATGCACGCGCCCGCTCGGCGACACGTCGACCGGATCGCCCCAATGCTCCATGTCGGTGGGGTCGACGCCGGCCAGGGCGGGCGGCGCCGCGCCGGCAGCGCCGACGGTCGTCATGCTGTCGAGGTGCTTGTAGATCGCCTCGAGCTGCGTGTAGTCATGCTGATTTGGGTGCTGGTTTTGCCCCGGATCGTTCGAGTAGTCCATGCACGTCCCGGTCGTCGTGCTGAAGTCCTCGTCGTTGTGAGCGAGCCCGAAGAGATGCCCGATCTCCTGGCACGTCACGGAGGCTCTCCATGCCGGCGTGTTGTACCTGGCCGTGTCGAAGTAGGTGTCGTTCAGCCTCACCGTGCCCTGGGTGATGTGCTCCCCGTCGGCCCAGACCGAGGCCAGTCCGAGCCACCCGTTGGCGCCATATCGCGCGTTGCAGACCTCAGCCCTCCCGCTGGTGGGCCGGCATCGCCTGCCGCCCCCGCCGGCAGCGACGGTGGCGTCGAGCACCGACGACCTGGACCAATCGCCGGCGGCGACCGAGAGGTGCTCGGCCCACGCGGAGGACACGTTGTCGCCGAGCTTGATGGTGAAGGGGTTGCTCGTTCGTGCCCAGTGGTATTTGCCCCAGGCGTGTGACGCCAGCGCGGCGCGCTCGACGTCCTCCACGTCGGCTGCGCAGCCGACGTGGAGGAGCGAGAGGACCGACACGGACAGGCGCAGGGCGAACCGCTTCTTGCTCATGTGCGAACCTTCCTCCCGAGGGTTCAGTCCGGCCGAGCTGGGCGCCGGCGAGCACTCGCCGTCGTGGCGTTTGCGCGGATCCCGGACGTTATCGTGGGCGAGGCGCAAACGTGGCCTGACGCAGCAGCAACGGCGTTGTTCGTCAGGAACGACCCTCTGCGCAGCGCGATGAAAGCGCTGTTTGACCTCGCGCGTCGCTCTCGAGAAACCGAATGAGCGACGGCGCACGATATCCTCTGTCGTGCCCCTGTCAAGGATGGCTTTCCCTGTTCAAGAGGCGCGATCACATCTTCGTGATGGGGTTGAAATTGACCCTGACACCGGTCTTTGACCCCGCCTCATTTCCCTTCGTGTCGCCGACGTAGTCCAGCTTGTTGACGAGGCTCTCCGGCGCGAACGAGAAGATGTCATGGGCGTGGTCCGTGTCCGTGTACGCGTGGTTGAAATCGACCGGGCCGTCGACATCCACGATCGGGGCGGTCGCGATGTGCAGGCGGTACCAGGTGGTCCCGGCGGCTCGGGTCCAGTCGCTCCTTGTCTCGAGCGCGTCCATGGAGACAGCGGCCCAGAGCTCGTTGCCGTTGAAGACGCTGAGCTCGGGTGGCCTTCACCCCGCCGTTTCCGCGCCTCACTCCGTCACCCGGAAGGCGGGAGAACAACCCGACAGAGGATCGATCGCGATCTGCGCCAGGGCGGGACAGCGAAGCCGCCGGCCCGCAGGTGGACACCGGTGGGGTCGTGTCTCCTGGAGCGCGGAGCCGATGAAGCGCCCGCGGGGGCAGCTCGAGGCGCCGGTTTGCGGTAAGGTCGTGGGCCGGGCGCAGGCACGGCGGCGCTCGCGGTTGAGCCCGCCCTGTCGCCCCAGCAAGAACACTTCCATGGCCGATTTGAACGATCCCGCGCGCCTCGCCGAGCTGCACCACGTGCTGCTGCGCGACGACGCGGACGCCATCCTGGACGCCTGCGTCGAGCGGGCAGCCGAGCTCGCCCGGGCGCCGATGGCGCTCGTGAGCCTGGTGGTCCGACACATCCAGCTGTTCCGCGCGCACCGCGGCCTGCCGCCCGACCTGTGCGTCAGCTGCGCGACCTCACGGAGCAGCTCGTTCTGCCAGCTCGTGGTGCGCCACGAGGAGCCGCTCGTGGTCGAGGACGCCGTTCACGACGAGCGCGTGCCCAAGGAGCTGGTGGAGCGTTATGGCATCCGCGCGTACGCGGGTGTGCCGGTGCGGGTGCGCCGGCATGTGGTCGGTTCGCTCTGCGTGATCGACCTCGTCCCGCGCACCTTCGAGCCGGGCGTCGTCGAGGGCCTTCATCGGCTCGCCGCCGAGGCCGGCGCGCGGCTCGAGGCGCTGGAGAGCGACACGCCGCCGCCGAGCTGCACCGCGAGGGAGCGCCTCGCCCGGTTCGGGCAGACCGCGCGTACGCTCGAGCGCGCGCTCATGGCCATCGCTCCCGTGATCGCCGAGGCGCAGCGCGCGGCGGCGACGCTGCCGGAGGCGCCGCAGATCGCGCCGAGCCCGGACGATCTTCGCGCGGCGGTCGACTGCTATCGGGACATGTTCGCGATCGCGGCCGAGCTGGCCGACGACGCCATGGCCCTCTCGCGCTCCGCTCCGGCCGAGGCCGCGTCCGAGCTCGCCCAGGCGACGCGGTCCCTCACGCGGGACATGGTCGAGATCAGCCCGCTCGTCCGGCTCGCCGAGAGCGTGCTCGGGGGCACGCTCGGCGAGGGCGCCGCCGCGAGGGCAGCGCACGTCGTGCGGGACGCGTTCGCGGCGCACGAGACCGCGACCGCCGCGGTGCGCCGGATCATCACCACCGTCGAGCGCGGGCGGACAGGGGAGGCGTGGTGAAAGGCCGAGCGTACCAGCTGCTCCGCTCCTGTCTCGGCGACAAGGACCCTCCGAACGCGCGCGACGCGTTCATCTATGCGCGGGTCATCATGCGCGCGCGCGTCGTGCCCGAGGAGATCACGCCGGCGCTCGACGACCCCGCCATCGAGCGCCGACTGGAGAGCGCGCTGCAAGACATCGTCCGCCGCGCGTAGGGAGGGGCCGCCGGCCCCTCGCGCCGGCAGGGGCCGAGGGACGCGCTCCTTTGCCGGTGCTCCTCTGGCATGATCGCGACGGCCGAGGCTGGAGCCGAGGGTGCCGCATGCAGCGCTTGCCGGCACCCCTTGCCATTCAGGCAAAGATTGCCACCCGTGGAAGGCCAGCGGCCCGGCAACCGCTGGGTCCCGCAGAGGCGCCAGCTTCCATGATCCGGAGGAAGTCCTCCTTCGCGCCCACCTGGACCCGGTAGAAGCCGCCCCGCCGGGACGCCTGTCTCTCGCTCGATTCCACAACCTCCGAGAGAGGAGCGGCCCTCGCGATCTGCACGGTCGTGCGGCACGCGGCGCAGCTGCGACACGCGCCGCCCAGACGCGCCAGGCGTACTTGCGCAACGGGCTGCCCAACCACGCAGCGCGCTCACGCAACGCGCTGCCCGAACACGCGGCCGGGCGGTCGCCTCGCTGACGGGTCGAGATCGAGAGGCCGCGAGAAGCCGAGCGTATCTCGGTCGTCGCTGCGACGCCTCCGCTGCCGCAGCACGCCGCGACGGCATGGCACGCAGTCTGCTGGGGCACGTTCGCGGCGGGGTATCGCGACGATCGCCTGCGGCGCTCCCGACCGCATGCCGAGGGGGACGTGCGCGCATGATCCGTGGTGCTCATCCAGAGGCCAGCGACATCACGTCAAGAGGATGATTGTGAAACAACCCATGATCCGTTCGCCCCGCGCCGTCGCTGACGCGCGGGAGCAGCCAGCGCGACACGCCGCCATGGAAGCAGCCTCCTTCGCAGGGTCGTGCATCACTGACCTGCTCTGGGAGCAGGTCCGGGCGCAGCCGGACAGAGCTGCCGTCGTCGGTGAGGACGAGATCCTGACCTACCGCGAGCTCGCGGCGCGCAGCTCGGATGTGGCGATGTACCTGCGGCACCTCGGCGTGGCTCCCGACGACTGCGTCGGTCTGTTCGTGGAGCCGTCGATCGACCTGATGGTGGGCGCATGGGGGACCGTCCTCTCTGGCAGCGCTTACCTGCCGCTCTCGCCGGAGTACCCCGAGGACCGACTGCGCTACATGATCGAGGACAGCCGCACGAAGGTCATCTTCTCTCAAGAGGACCTCAAGGCCAGGCTGACCGAGCTCGCCCCGCGAGGCACGAGGATCGTCACCCTGAGAGACGCCGCGGCCCACGGCCGCTCGGACGCGAGCGCCGAGAACCGCGACCTGGGCTCCGGCCTGCGCTCACACAACCTGGCCTACGTCATCTACACCTCCGGCAGCACCGGGAAGCCGAAGGGCGTGATGATCGAGCATCGGAGCATCGTCAACCAGATGGGCTGGCTCCGGACCGCCCATGGGCTGGATCGGAGGCGGGTCGTCCTGCAGAAGACGCCCATGAGCTTCGACGCGGCCCAGTGGGAGATCCTGGCGCCCGCCTGCGGCAGCACCGTCGTCGTGGGCAGCCCTGGCGTGTACCGGGACCCGGAGCGGCTGATCGAAACCATCATCAGGCACCGCGTGACGACGCTACAGTGTGTTCCGACCCTGCTCCAGGCCCTCCTGGACACCGAAGCGCTCCACCGCTGCGACTCGCTCACGCAGGTCTTCAGCGGCGGAGAAGCCCTGTCCAGGAGCCTCGCGCTCCGGTGCCTCGAGGTGCTGCCCGGGTGCGAGCTGGTCAACCTGTACGGCCCGACCGAATGCACCATCAACTCGTCCGCGTTCACGGTCGATCGCCGCACGGTTCACGACGGCCCCAGCACGATCTCCATCGGCGCTCCCGTGCACGATACGCAGTACCATATCCTCGACGAGCGCCGGTCGCCCGTGGTCGTGGGCGAGATCGGCGAGCTCTACATCGGCGGAGCCCAGCTCGCACGAGGGTACCTGAACCGCCCCGACCTGACCGCCGAGCGGTTCATCGACGACCCGTTCCAGGCGGATGGCCGGCGCGCGAAGCTCTACAGGACCGGCGATCTCGCGTACTGGAACGCCGACGGCACCGTCCAGTTCGCTGGCCGGGCCGACAACCAGATCAAGCTCCGCGGGTTCCGGGTCGAGCTCGACGAGATAAGGCTGGCCATCGAGCTGCACGACTGGGTCAGGCACGCGGCGGTCACCGTCAAGAACGATCCCCGCACCGGCTTCCAGAACCTGATCGCCTTCGTCGAGCTGAACCCGAGAGAAGCAGCCCTGATGGACCAGGGCCATCACGGCGCCCACCACGCGTCGAAGGAGAGCAAGCTCCAGGTCAAGGCGCAGCTGTCGAACTCGGGATGCCGGGACCCCCGGGAGCTCCGCGGCAAGGCGGTTTTCGACCTGCCCGGCCGAACGCCGACCCGGGAGCAGAGACAGCAGGTGTTCGCGCGCAAGACCTATCGATTCTTCGACGGCGAGGGCGTCACGAAGGCCGACATCCTGCGCCTGCTCGGCCGGCGGGCCGGCCAGAGACTCGCGGGCGCCCACGCCCGAAGCCTGGAGGCGCTGAGCTTCGCGGAGCTCGGGGAGATTCTGCGGTACTTCGGGCAGTTCCTGAGCGCGGAGCGCCTGCTGCCGAAGTACGGCTACGCGTCGCCAGGAGCGCTGTACGCGACGCAGATGTACTTCGAGCTGGACAATCTATGCGGCCTGAATTCCGGAGTTTACTACCACCATCCTGTTCACCACCAGCTGATCCTCCTACGAGAGAAGCTCGCCTCCACGGCGGCGCAGGCGAGGGTGCATTTCGTCGGAAAGAGGCGGGCCATCGAGCCCACCTACAAGAACAACATTCAAGAAGTCCTGGAGATTGAAGCGGGACACATGGTGGGTCTGTTCGAGGAGGTCCTGCCCCGTTATGGGCTGGACATCAAGGAGCTCGACCATGCCCCCGCGACGATGGGCCACCTGGACTCCGCGGATGAGGACCACTACATCGGCACGTTCGAGCTCGTCCCGCGCGCGGAGCCGCGCCCCGACGACGCGGTCGAGATCTTCCTCCAGGTGCACCCCGGCAAGGTCGCTGACCTCGCCGCGGGTCAGTACCAGTACCGAGATGGCGCCCTCGAGAAGCTATCGGACGAGCTGATCTTGAAGCGGCATGTCATCGCCATCAACCAGCAAGTCTACGAGAGGGCGAGCCTCGGCATCACGGTCATCAGCAGGACCTCCAAGGGCTGGATGAGGTACATCGACCTCGGGAGGAAGCTCCAGCACCTGCAGGCGAACGACATCAACCTCGGGTTCATGTCCTCGGGGTACAGCTCCAAGACCGGGGACGATCTGCCCTCGGCCAAGCGCATGGACAGCATCTTGAAAGCCTGCGGCAGGGCCCCGGGCCCCTCCTACTTCTTCGTCGGCGGGCGCATCAGCGAGGAGCAGGTGCTCAGCGAAGGGATGAAGGAGGACGTCGTTCACATGAAGGGGCCCGCGGAGATGATCCGGGACGACCTGGGGAGCTTCCTGCCCGACTACATGATTCCGAACAAGGTCATCGTGCTGGACAGGCTGCCGCTCACAGCCAACGGGAAGATCGACCTCAAGGCGCTGGACCGCGTCAAGGTGGAGCTCGCCGATCGGCCGTTCGTGGCGCCTCGAACGGAGACCGAGGCGCGCATCAAGCAGCTCTGGCTCAAGGAGATGAAGCAGGACGAGGTCTCTGTGCGAGATGATTTCTTCGAGTCCGGAGGCAATTCGCTCATCGCCGTCGGACTTGTGAGCAAGATCAACAGGGCGTTCCAGACCTCCCTGCCGCTGCAAGTCCTGTTCGGGTCGCCGACCATCGAGAAGCTCGCGCTCGTGGTCGACGGCGCGGGCGTCGAGCCAGCATCACGGCTCGTGCGGCTGCAGACGAGAGGCGCGGGGACCCCCGTCTACTGCTGGCCGGGCCTCGGCGGTTACACCATGAACCTGAGGCTGCTCGCGCGCAAGATGGGCGCCGATCGGCCCCTGTACGGCGTGCAGGCTCACGGGATCAACGAGGGCGAGATCCCTTACCCCACCCTCCAGCAGATGGCCGCAGAGGACATCAAGGTCATCCGGCGACTTCAGCCCGCCGGGCCCTACACGCTGTGGGGGTATTCGTTCGGCGCTCGTGTCGCCTTCGAAGCGGCTCATCAGCTCGAGCGTGCTGGCGAGCGGGTGGAGCGCCTGTTCTTGATCGCCCCAGGGTCGCCGAAGGTACGGGCGAAGAGCGTCTCGACCTCGGGCAGCGAGCCCACCTACGACAACAAGGAATATGCGACGATCCTCTTCTCGGTATTCGCCGGCAGCATCACCGACCCCGCGCTCGCCGAGTGCCTTGAGGTCGCCAGAGACGAGGAGAGCTTCGCGTCGTTCATCGCCAGGAGATTCACGGGCCTCGACCCGGAGCTGGTGAAGAGGGTCATCCGGATCGTGCATCAAACCTATGAGTTCAAGTACACCATCTGCGAGCTCGTGGAGCGGCGCATCCGCGCGCCCGTGACGATCTTCAGGGCGCGGGGAGACGACCGGTCGTTCATCGAGAGCATCGAGGGCATCAAGAGCATCGAGGGCATCGAGGGACATGATAGCTGCTCGACGAGCGTCTCGACCTTCATCGATCTCGACGCCGACCATTATGGCCTGCTCAAAGAGCCGGGCATCGACGAGCTGATCGAGCAGATTCACCGCCAACTTCGCGCCGACGCGAAGCCCGAACACAACACCGAAGCCATGGAGGACATCCGCATGCCCCACGTCAACATCAAGCACTTCCCCGTCTCACTCAGCGAGCAGCAGCAGGCTGATCTGGTCGCGGCGATCACCGACGCGGTAAGGAGCGCGTTCCGGTGCAACGAGGACGCGATCTCGATCGCGCTCGAGCCGGTCGAGAGGGCAGACTGGAACGAGCAGGTCTACCTGCCGCAGATCGTGAAGCGCAAGGAGCTGCTGTGCAAAGCCCCCCAATATTGACCTCTCTGCTGCGAGCGTAGCGATCACAATGAGCCGCAATCGACACACCAACGTACCGCTCTCGCTCAGCGAGGAGGTCTCTGACGCCATCCAGGACGGCGCGCCGGTGGTGGCGCTGGAGTCCAACGTCATCACGCACGGCTTGCGCTATCCGGAGAACGTCGCCACCGCCAGGAGGGTGGAGCAAGCCGTCCGGGCCGCCGGCGCCGTTCCGGCGACGATCGGCATCGACGGCGGTCGGCTCATGATCGGCATGACGGCGGCGGACATGGAACGCTTCGGCGCGACGCCGGGCATCCCCAAGGTCAGCAGCCGAGATATGTCTGTCATCCTGGCGAAGGGCGGGATGGGCGCCACGACCGTCGCGTCCTCGCTGGTCGCGGCGGAGCTGGCGAGCATCCCGTTCTTTGCCTCGGCGGGCATCGGAGGCGTGCACCGCGGCGCGGAGCGGACGATGGACATCTCCTCCGATCTGATCCAGCTCACCCGATCGAAGGTCGCGGTCGTTTGCGCAGGGGCGAAGAGCATTCTCGATCTGGCCTTGACCATGGAGTACCTAGAGACGCACTGCGTGCCCTTGATCGCCTACAGGTCCGACGACTTCCCGGCCTTCTACTGCGCTTCCAGCGGGATCCGCAGCCCTCACAGGCTGGATGACGAGGAGGCGATCGCCCGCGCCGTCGAGAGTCACTGGGCTCTGGGCAACCAGAGCTCCGTCTTGATCACCAGCCCCGTCAGGGCGGAGGACGCTATCGACGGCCGAGAGGTCGACGCGGCATTGACGAGGGCGACGGCCGACGCGGAAGGGGACGGAATCCGCGGCAATGCGCTCACCAAGTACCTCATGCGCGCCGTCGACGAGGCGACCGAGGGGAGGTCCGCCAAGGCAAACATGGCAGTCCTCGTGAGCACAGCGGAGGTGGCCGGTCGCCTCGCGGCCGCGCACGCGCTATACCGCCGGAGGAAAGGCTCATGATGGTCTCCATCCTTGAGGAAGATACGATGAGCCGCGCAGCCATCTTCGATCTGGACGGAACGCTCATCGACTCCCCCCGCGCGATCGTGGAGACGTTCTCGGCGGCCTTCGCGGCGATGGGCCTCCGGGCACGGGATGCCTCCGCCACGCGGGCGACCATCGGGCTCCCGCTCGAGCAGGCGTTCAGCCTGCTGATGGGCGTCCCGCGGCATGACGCGCGGGTGGCCGAGGCCATCAGCTGGTACCAGGTCTCGTTCCGCGAGGTCATTCTACCGAAGGCGCGCTCGATGCTGTTTCCTGGGGTCGCGGAGGGCCTGCAGGCGCTGCGCGATGATGGAGTGGCCCTGGCCGTGGCGACCAGCAAGTTCTCGGCGAGCGCCGCTGCGCTGCTGGAGGCGGCGGGGCTTCGTGGCCAGTTCGACCTGGTCGTCGGCGCCGACCAGGTGACGCGGCCGAAGCCGGATCCCGAGATGGGGCAGCTGATCATGCAGACATTGGGGGTCCCGGCCGGGCGCGCGGTGATGGTGGGAGATACGACGCACGACGTGCTCATGGCCAGGGCCGCCGGCATGCGCTCCGTCGCGGTGACCTACGGCGTGCATGGCGTGCAGGAGCTGACGTCGTCCGGCCCGACCTGGATGGCCGACACGTTCGAAGACGTGCTGACGTGCCTGCGAGCGGCGCTGTCGTCGAATTGAACGGTGCTGATGCCCATGAGCGGACGTTCCACAGATTGGTTGCTGGCGGTCGGGGGGGGGCTCCTCCTCGCGTTGATGATCAACACCAACAGCCTCCTGGCGAGACACACCACGCCGCTCTTCGCGTCCTGGGCGGCGCATGGGCTAGGGGCCGCAGCGGCGTTCATCCTCGTCGTGCTCCACTCGCGGCTGTCCCGCCCCCGAGGTGGAGACGAGGAGCAGCAGAGGAAGGCGCCGCTCTGGGCCTACCTGGGTGGCATCCCGGGCGCGCTCACCGTGGTGCTGGCGGCGATCACGGTGAACAGCGGCCTCACGCTCTCGGGCACCATTGCCCTGATGCTCGTCGGGCAGGTGCTCTTCGGAGTCGTGCTGGATCACTTCGGGCTGCTCCGCACCCCGAAGAGGCGCATCGTCGCCGCAGATTTCCTCGTGGCGCTGCTCGTCTTGGTGGGCAGCGGGCTCATCATCTTTGGACGAGGCTGAGCGATGGCCCTCTATATATTGCTCGCGCTCCTCAACGGCGTGCTCATCGGCATGAGCCGCGCGATGAACGGGCAGCTCAGCGAGCGGCTCGGCCCCTTCAAGGCATCCCTCTGGAATCACGTCCTCGGGTTCCTGTTCCTGACGGCGGTCCTCTCCGTCATGGGCGGCTGGGGGTTCGGTGCCCCCGTCGCTCCGCCGCTCACGGCCTACCTCGGCGGGCTCTTCGGGGCGTTCTTCGTGGCCGTGAACAGTTACGTATTTCCCAGGCTCGGCGCGATGAACGCCGTCCTTCTCGTGATCAGCGGACAGATGATCTCCGCTGTGTTGATAGACTACCAGAGCCAGGGCGTGCCCCCCACGGCGCCCCGATGCCTCGGCGTCGTCCTCGTGCTCCTGGGCGTTCACATGACCAGGGTGGCGCGTTCGCCTCGTCACCAGGACAGATCGTGATGACAAACTCGCAGTTGGTCGATGAGCTGCTCGACGACCGGACCTACCACATCGAATTCAACGGCCACCTCACGAACCATGCAAAGCACGCGGTTGTCGCGCTGGCCGGGCTCGGAGCGCCGCCGACGAAGATCAAGGCATACTACGACAATTACGCGAGGCTGACGCCCTATGGGTACGGCCTGGAAGCGCCCAGGGCGTCGAAGCATGCCATCTCGGCGTCCAACTGGGATAGCCTCCTCGGGAAGCGAACCAGCTTCTCTGCGTATTGCGAGTTCCTGGACCAGCAACAGGAGCTCCTGGGCATCGACGGGCTGCTGAAACGCTATTTGCTAGCGCTGCTGCCCGGCTGGGTCGGCGCCTTCACGCATGCCACGATCCACCTGGGGTGGGCGCTCGACGCGAACCACCGCCGGATGGCGATAGAAGGTCTGGCGTACATGGCGTTCTCGTACGTCTCGTGCCATCCGGAGAGGGCGGTCACGGCTCCGGCCGGCGGCGCGAGGGGAGAGCGGGCGGTCGACTCGTTGCTCCGCGTCGCGGGGGCGTGGGACGACGATCGCGACGAGCTTCATCGCTGGGTGGAGGCGCTGGTCGCCGACACGGAAGCCGGCGCGGCTCAGGGGATACACCCCGAGCTCTCGCGCTCGGGGCTTCAGTATCGGATCGCCAGGCTGCTTGCCGAAGGGCACCCGCTGATCTACGAAACCCCGGCCTGGATCGACGACCAGGACGTCTCCACGAGCTGGGAGCAGCTCTTTCACGTGGTGACCCTGCTGTACCTGGCCGAGCCTGGCGACTTCGTCCTCCTTCATCTCATCACGTCGCTGCACGCGATGGAGCAGATCGCCCGCCGCCTTCCGGCGGACCAGGGGAGGTATGTGGTCAAGTGCTTCTGGATAGGCATGCTCTGCATCCTCTTCTCTCGCGCGGACCTTCCGAAGAGGTCCACGCTGGCCAGGCTGCATGCGACGTACGAGGACGCGACCGACTCCGCCGGGCAGCCGCTGGAGGGCGAGGGCTGGGGGCAGATCATCGCGCGAGCGATCGAAGAGGAAGAGGAGCACAACCCCAAGTTGGTGTACGTGCTGCATCGGGTGTGGAAGAGGACCGGTGGTCGCTCGATCTACCGCGCCGCGGCCGCGTGCTTCACCACGACCCCGGAGCTGCCCGAGTCTTTCGAAGAGCCGCCGACGGAGTGAATTCAAGCGTTGGGAGGATCGCGAGCATGTCAACCGCGCGAAAGTTGCAGACCCGGAATCATCTCGAAATTGACAATCTACACCTGCTGCCTCAGACGAATCAGCTGCGGGCGCTGCACACGATCATCCGCGACCGTGGCGCGCGCCGGGAGGATTTCGTCTTTTACTCGGGGAGGATCATCCGCCTGCTGATTGAAACAGGCCTGGGTCTTCTCCCCTTCGAGCCGTGCGAGGTAGAGACGCCCGTGGGCAGAAGGTACGAGGGCCGGCGCTTTGCCTCGCAGCTCTGCGGGGTTTCCATCGCGCGTGCAGGCGAGAGCATGGAGGCGGAGCTGCGCGCCGTCTGCAGGTCGGTTCGCATCGGCAAGATCCTCATCCAGAGGGACAAGACGACGAAGCTCCCGCGCCTTTACTATTCGTCTCTCCCCCGCGATATAGCGCGGTGCCACGTCCTGCTGCTGGATCCGATGCTGGCCACCGGAGGGACGGCGCTCGCCGCCATCCAGGTCCTCTTGGACCGAGGCGTCGCGGAGGCGAACATCATCTTCGTCAACCTGATCACGGTCCTCGAGGGGATTGCCGCCGTCACCGAGCGTTACCCGGATGTGAAGATCGTCACCTCATCCATCGAAGAGGGGCTGAACGAGAACGCCTACATGATGCCAGGCATCGGCGACTTCGGCGATCGGTACTTCGGTACCGAGGCCTGACATCGGAGGAGCTGGCGCGGCAGCGCGATGCTCGGACGCCGCTCAGACACAGAACCACCCTCCTGTCGAACCTCCGCGAGGCGAGCTTCGAGGGACGTGGTGGGAGCTGGAGCTGCTTACCGGGATGCGGTCAGCCGTCGGCGACAGGCCGCCGCGGGTCCCGGCTGACACCGCGCCGCGCCTGCCTCCGGTCAACCTGGGACGGTCGCTCCCGGAGAGCGCGGGCTGGAGAGCGCGCGGGACGAGATCCTCCGGCGCGCGTGGCGAGGGCCGTCGGTCGCTCGCGCCATCAGGCGCCGAGGGGCGCGCTCACGCGCCGCGCGCCGGCGCGCTCACAACCGGTGTGCCGGCGCGATCGCGCGAGGAATCGCGCGCCCAGGAGCCCAGGACGCGATCACTCTCCCACTTTCGCCTTCACCCGTCGCGCCGGACCTGCTATGCAGCGGGTCGCCTTCTTCGTCGATATCGTCGCTTGATGCCCGCGCTCGGAGCAGGCGCATCGTGCGAGACGCCTTCCTTGGAGAATACAATGAGCCATGAATTGACCCCTGGGGTGTTCACCGGGTCCAGGTGGACGCGCACCTTTCTGCATCTTGCGTTGCCGGCGATGGTGTTGCTCGGGTGCGAGGGCTCCTCGGAAGACTCGGCATCCGGCGGCGGCGATGCGTCGACGTCGGCGTCCTCGGTCAGCGGCAGCGCGTCGACCGTGGCGTCCACGTCGGCATCCTCGGGCGGCGGCGACGGCTCGACAGCGGCGTCCTCGGGCGGCGGAGACGAGGGGGGCGGCACGGGCGGCGTCGGCGGCAGCGCAGGAGGCGACGGCGCGTCGACCGCGGCGTCCTCGGGCGGCGCCGGCGGCGCCGGCGGTGGCGCAGGAGGCAACGGCGCGTCGACCGCGGCGTCCTCGGGCGGCGCCGGCGGCACAGGCGGCACAGGCGGCACAGGCGGCACAGGCGGCGCCGATACGTCGACCGCGGCGTCCTCGGGCAGCGGCGGCGACGTGTCGACCGTGGCGTCCACGTCGGCGTCCTCAGGCGGCGACGCCTCGACGTCGAGCGTGACCTCGACCTCCGCGTCCTCGGGCGGCGGCATGGGCGGCGGCGACGCCTCGACGTCGAGCGTGACCTCGACCTCCGCGTCCTCGGGCGGCGGCGCGGGTGGCGGCGATGCCTCGACGTCGGCCGTAGCGTCCTCGTCGGCCTCCTCGAGCGGCGCCGGCGGCATGGGTGGCGGCGACGCCTCGACGTCGAGCGTGACCACCACCTCGAGCGGCACCAGCTCGACCACCTCGACCGGCACCGGCCCCCTCGCGAGAACGCCGGTGGAGCGGCACGGCCGCCTGAAGGTGATGGGCAACCGCGTCGTCGACGAGCACGGCGAAGAGCTCCAGCTCAAGGGCATGAGCATGTTCTGGAGCGTCTGGGAGGGAGAGAAGTTCTACAACGCTTCCGCCGTCGACACGCTCGTGAACGACTGGGATGCGACCGTCGTTCGTGCCGCGATGACCGCCAACACATCGGGGCTCGGCTACGTCAACAACCCGGACGCGGAGAAGCGGAAGGTCAAGGCGATCGTCGACGCCGCCATCGCCAGAGGCATCTACGTGCTCATCGACTGGCACGATCACGACGCGGTCCAGCCCCGGAACAAGGAGGCTGCGAAGCGCTTCTTCCGGGAGATGGCGACGGAGTACGGCGATGAGCCCGCCGTGATCTTCGAGGTGTTCAACGAGCCCGACACCGAGACCTGGGCGCAGGTGAAGGCGTATGCCGAGGAGGTGATCCGGGAGATCCGCGGCGCCGGCTCCGACAACCTCGTGATCGTCGGGTCGCCGAACTGGTCGCAGGACGTGGACGTCGCCTCCAGGAGCCCGATCACGAACTACAGCAACATCGCCTACACGCTCCACTTCTATGCGGCGACGCACAAGGACGGGCTGCGCACCAAGGCGAGGACCGCGCTTTCCGCGGGCCTCGCGCTGTTCGTCACCGAGTGGGGCACCTGCTCCTCTACCGGAGACGGCGCGCTGGATCTCGCCGAGGCGCAGCGGTGGCTCGACTTCATGGCCAGCAACAGCATCAGCTGGCTCAACTGGTCGATCGTCGACAAGGCCGAGTCCTGCGCCGCGCTCAGGCCCGGCGCGAGCGCCGGCGGCCCGTGGTCGGATGGCCAGCTGACCGAGTCGGGGCGCTGGGTGAAGCAGAAGATCCAGGCGCCTTGACGCGGGAAGCCCGCCGAGGAGCGCCGTCGAGGACGAGGGCGCTCCGCCCGGGTCGGTCGCGCGGCGCCACGTCGCCTCGGGCGCGGACACCGAAGCTCCCGCGGCGCGCTTTCCATTCCTTCGAGGCCTCCTCGAAGACCAGAGTCTAGCTCTCTCGCCTTCGCCTCGTTCACCAGGCGATCCGCGCTCGATCGGCTCACTCCCGCGCTTCCTCATCGACGACATTGCCCGAACTCGGTGGATGAGTCAGGGTTTCGGCGACGCGCACGGCCGCGCCTGCTCGGCGCGGTGACGGCACGATGAAGGGATATGTCCTGTCCCTTCATCCCACTTCGTCCGGTCCTCGACAGAGGTCGTCTTCTCCCTCGAATCCCCCGCGCGAGCCGATGCGCTCGCGACACGGGGAGACGCCCGGCCTAGACGAGACAGGCCGAGACGTCGATGCGCGCCCTGGACACGCGCTGTCTTTCTGAAGATCGGATGACTTGAAGAGACTCGAACGATGCCGGGCGGAACCCCGTCGAGCGTCGGCGCTCGCGACATCCGCTCATCGCAGGACGGACGAACATGACGGCGACCCGCGGTGTCCCGCGAGGACGCCGGCTCGCGCCGCCTGTCATTCACTCGCGCAGCAGCGAAGGAGGCTTCCTCGTGATGGTTAGAGCTCGTTCTGGAGACCCGCGCACGGGCGAGATCGGGGCGTGGATCCTCGGCGTCCTGATGGGTCTATCGTCAACCACCGGCTGCTGGCCCGAGGGACGCGAGCCTCCGTGCTCGGGGTGCGCGAGGCCCGGACCGTCTTCGTCGCTCGGGGACGGCGGGGCTTCGTCGCTCGGGGACGGCGGCTCATCGTCGCTCGGCAGCGGCGGCTCATCGTCGCTCGGGGGCGGCGGGTCCTCGTCGCCGGTCACGCCCGGGAGCGGTAACTCGCCGCCGTCGGATCCGCCGGACGACGGCGCGACGCCCACGCCAGCCACTCCGCCGCCATCCCTCGGCTCGCTCCGAGGCGTCGCCGTCCCGGAGCCGCGCGAGCTGTCCCGGTACGTCAAGAGCAGGGAGACGGCCGTAGCCCTCGGAAAGGCGCTGTTCTGGGACATGCAGGTCGGCAGCGACGGCGTGGCGTGCGCGACGTGCCACTTCCACGCCGGCGTCGACCACCGCAAGAGAAACCAGATCAACCCGGGTATCAACAACCAGGATCCCGAGCGGCGCGCGCGGTTCGAAGCCACGAGGTCGGACGGGAAGGGCGGACCGAACTACGCGCTCGTGGCAAGCGACTGGACTTTCCGCCGCGACTTCCCCGCGGATGCCGACGACGTCATCTCTTCGCAGGGGGTGTTCCACGCTCGATTCAACGGCATCGTGCCCGGGAGCGAGAAGGACGACTGCACGCTGCTGCCGGACGTCTTCCAGGTGCAAGGGGTGAACGTGCGGCGCGTCGAGCCGCGACAGACGCCCACCGTCATCAACGCGGTGTTCAACTTCCGCAACTTCTGGGACGGACGCGCGAGCAACCATTTCAACGGAGTGAACCCGTTCGGCAGGCGAGATCCTGACGCCGCCGTCCACGCCATGCGCGACGGCATCCTGGTCCGCGAGAGGGTCGACCTGGAGAACTCGAGCCTCGCATCTCAGGCCGTAGGCCCGCCGATCAACCCCTTCGAGATGTCGTGTGAGGGGAGGACGTACGTTGACGTCGCCGCGAAGCTCTTGCCGCGCAGGCCGCTCGCCGGCCAGATCGTGGACCCCACGGACAGCATCCTCGGCGAGCTCCGCGATTCGAGCGGAAAAGGGCTCGCTCCGTCCTATGGGGAGCTCGTCCAAGAGGCCTTCGTGGACGCGTACTGGCGGTCGGATCAGCGCGTCGGCGATCGGTCGCTCGTGGAAGCGAACTTCTCGCTCTTCTGGGGCCTCGCCATCCAGCTCTACGAGGCCACGCTCGTGTCCGACAACAGCCGGTTCGATCGCTTTGCCGACGGGGACAGCGCCGCCCTGAGCGACGAGGAGCGCGCGGGGCTCGCGATCTTCCAGGGCAAAGGCAGGTGCATCAACTGCCACCATGGTCCCGAGTTCACCAGCGCCGCCACCCGCCTGCAGCGCGAGGAGCAGGTGGGCGGTTTGATCTCGCGGATGCCGGTCGGGGACGGCGGCGCCGCGCTCTACGACAGGGGCTACTACAACATTGGCGTCCGGCCGACCGAGGAGGACATCGGCGTCGGAGGGGTCGACCCCTTCGGCCATCCGTTCTCGTTCGCGCGGCAAGGGAAGCAGCTCGCCGGGGGCGAGGGCGCCCCGGACGTATTCGGCATCGACCCGGCGTCGTTCGAGGTCGAACCAGGGGTGCCGATCGCGCGGCTCGAGCGCGATGCGGTCGATGGCGCCTTCAAGGTCCCGACGCTCCGGAACATCGAGCTGACGGGCCCCTATTTCCACAACGGAGGCGCGCTGACGCTGCGGCAAGTCGTCGAATTTTACAACCGTGGCGGCGGACGGCGAGAACGGGAGGGCGGCGACACCACCGGGTTTGGGCCCAACGGGACGAACCTGGCTCCGAACATTCAGCCGCTCGGGCTGACGGAAGATGAGAAGAAGGCGCTCGTGGCGTTCCTGGCGACGCTCACGGACGAGCGGGTCCGGTTCGAGGAGGCGCCGTTCGATCACCCGCAGCTGTTCGTCGTCGACGGTCACTTCTGGAACGAATGGACCGTGGTGGATGACGGCACGGGGCGTGCTCGCGAGAAGATCAAGGAGGTCCCGGCGGTCGGCGCCGCAGGGCGCAGGCCGAAGGACCTCCCTGGGCTTGCGCCTTTCAACCCGCTCTGAGCGCCCCGGCGGCGATCCCGGCGATCCCAACCTGGGTCGGGTCGCCCGGTCGGCGGCGATCCCAACCTGGGGCGATCTCAACCTGAGTCGGGTCGCCCCCGCCCCCTCAACCTGGGTCGGGTCGCCCAACCTGGGTCGGGTCGCCCCCAACCCGGGTTGGGTTGCTGCGGCCTGCGGCCGCAACCTGGGTGGAGTCGCCGGTTCCGCTTAACCTGGGTCGGGTCGCCTCAACCTGGGTCGGGTCCGCTGGTTCCGCTCAACCTGGGTCGGGTCCGCTGGGTCGGGTCCGCTCCAACCCGGGTTGGGTCCGCTCCGCTCAACCTGGGTCGGCTCCCCCTGCTCAACCTGGGTCGGATCGCCTGTCGGATCGCCTCAACCTTGCTCAACCTGGGTCGGGTCGCCTCAACCTCGGTCGGCTCCCCCTGCCTTCCTCCGGAGCGCCGCGAGCCTCGACGGCCGCACCAGCAGCCCGCCCACCGTCTGATCCGCGACGAGCTCCGCGATCTGCTCCGGCCCGTAGCCCAGCGCCGCCGGATCGCTGGCCGCGAGCGGATGCACGCGCGCTCCTCCCTCGGGACGGCACCAGTTCTGCACGCTCTCGTCCTGCGCCAGCACCGTCAGCGCGCACAGGTAGGCGTCCACCTCGCGGAACCTCCCCTCCCCTATCCCGCGCCCCACCATCGCGGCCACGGCCTCGGTCAGCGCGCGCCGCTCGGCCCAGTACGTCGCGAACGCCGCCGGATCCCGCTCGCTGAACCGGTGGATCTCCGTGATCTCCAGCGGAAACCCGCACACCGTCTGCACGTCGAAGCGCACGAAGCGCCATAGCTGCACGTCCGCCGTCTCGCCGGTCTCCTCGAGGCTCCGCGCGTACGACAGCGGCAGCCGGTTCACCTGCTGCAGGATCTCCGCGACGATCAGCTCCTTGCGCCGGAACCAGTAGTACAGCGACGACTGCCGGAGCCCCGCCGCCTGCGCGACCTCCAGCATCGATACCTCGGCCACCCCCCGCTCGGCGAACAGCCGGCCCGCCACCTGCAGAATCTGCTCCCGCGGCGCGAGATCGCTCCGCTGCGGCGCCTTGCGTGGCCGGCCCATGCGGCGCGGGCTCCCCTCGGCCTTCTGCTCGCCTCCGGCGTTCCGCCCCCCTTCCGCCGGCTGCCTTCCTTCGGCGCTGTGCCTGCCGTCGGTCTTCGGAGGAGGAGCCATCTCTGTCTTCATCGTCATCGTCCGAGGTGGCCATCACGCAGCCGCGCGATCGCCGTCGCGCCCTCATGCCGCCTCGCCCTCCCGCGCGTCAATCGGCTCCTCGCTCGCCCCTCTGCGCCATCCGCTCTTCATCACCCAATCCACCACCCACACCGCCACCAAGAAAATTCACCACTTCCGGGAAAAAGCGCTCGCGCCCTGCATTTTACCCTCACGAAACAGCCTGGAAACCCTGGCCCCGGATAGTCGACCCGTAGTTTCGATTGTCTATCGAAAGTGAGGCGGGCAATGTCTGAAACGGCCACAACGTACGCCGCGCGCGAGCACGCGCGCGCCCAGGAAGGCAGCGTC
The DNA here is from genome assembly GCF_051521635.1 of Sorangium sp. So ce1504. Lineage (NCBI taxonomy): Bacteria > Pseudomonadati > Myxococcota > Polyangiales > Polyangiaceae > Sorangium > Sorangium sp. So ce1504. The sequence goes on from NZ_CP150365.1 coordinate 7,158,284, forward strand.
GTCGAGACGCAACCCACCGTGCCGAGCACGTCGATCGGCGATCCGCCGACGGGCGTCGAAGCGCGCGACGTCCTCTGGGAGGAGACCCTCGGCGCCGACGGTTACGCGGCGCGCACGCTCCCCGTCGGCAGCCGGCTCCGGCTCGTCGACCTCGAGGGCGACACCTGCGTCGCCCTCGTGCTCCACCGCGCGGACCGCTCCATCGAGCGGCTCTGCCTCCCCGATACCGTGAAGCTCCAGTGGCAGGCCTATCCCGGCCCGGGCTACCTGCTCCTCTCGGACATGGGGCGCGTCCTCGCCTCCCTCCTCGAGGACACCGCGGGCCGCCACGACACCTTCTGTGGCACCTCGCTCCCGGCCGAGATCGAGTCCCGCCATGGCAGCGACGCCCACGGCGGCGTCCTCCGCTCCGGCCGCGAGCGGCTCCTCCTCGCCCTCGCCAAGCACGGCCTCGCCGAGCGGGACCTGCCCACGGCCATCAACCTCTTCAAGGGCGTCCGCATCGAGGCCGACGGCGCCATCACCTTCCTGCCCGACTCCTCCCGGCCGGGCGCCCACGTGCTGCTCCGCGCCGAGCAGGACGTCCTCGTCAGCATCGCCGTCGTGCCCCACCGCCTCGACCCGCGCCCGACCTACCGCGCCGGCAAGGTCCGCCTGACCGCCTGGCGTGGCCGCCCCGCCGCCGACGACGACCCCGTCCGCAACGCCACCCCCGAGGCGCGCCGCGCCTTCGAGAACACCGCCGAGGAGCTCGCGCTCGGCCTCCGGGCAGGAGGCGCGCGATGAGCCACGCCGCCAGCCCCGGGAAGCCGGTCGCCGCCCTGCGCGACCCCGCCCTCGCCGGCCTGTCCGGCGCCCTCGTCTCCGACGAGATCGTCCCGGCGCGCGCGCCGTGGGCCAAGATCGTCCGCGCCGGCGAGATCCTCCGCGTCATCGACCTCGAGGGCAACCAGGCCGTCGACTTCCTCGCCTACGTCCTCGCCGACACCGCCGAGCGCTACAGCGCCGCCGACACGATCGCCGCCCAGCGCAACATCTTCCTCACCACCGGCGCGCAGCTCCGCTCCAACCGCGGCCGCGTGATGATGACCGTCACCGACGACACCTGCGGGCGCCACGACACCTCGGGCGGCGCCTGCTCGTGCGAGTCGAACACCGTCCGCTACGGCCACCACACCAAGCACCAGCACGCCTGCGTCGAGAACTTCCTCCTCGCCGCCGCGCCCTACGGCCTCGGAAAGCGCGACCTCGTCGGCAACATCAACTGGTTCATGAACGTGCCCGTCGAGGCCGACGGCACCCTCGGCATCGTCGACGGCCTCTCCGCGCCCGGCAAACATGTCGATCTCCGGGCCGAGCTCGATCTGCTGCTGCTCGTCTCGAACTGCCCGCAGATCAACAACCCCTGCAACGCGTTCAACCCGACGCCGATCCGCGCGGTGGTGGTGCGGCCATGAGCGCCATGGCCCCGCCCTTCCGCCGCGTCCTCGTCGCCAACCGCGGCGAGATCGCGTGCCGGATCCTCCGCACCCTGAAGCGCCTCGGCGTCGCGTCGGTCGCCGTGTTCTCCGACGCCGACCGCGCCGCCCTCCACGTGCGGCTCGCCGACCAGGCCGTCCGCCTCGGCGGCCAGACCCCCGCCGAGAGCTACCTCCGCGTCGACGCCGTGCTCGACGCCGCCCGCCGCGCCGGCGCCGACGCGATCCACCCAGGTTACGGTTTCCTGAGCGAATCCGACGACTTCGCGCGCGCCGTCGAGGACGCGGGCATCGTCTTCATCGGTCCGACGCCGGGCCAGATGGCGGCCTTCGGGAGCAAGCACCGGGCGCGGGAGATCGCCGTCGAGGCGGGCGTGCCGCTCCTGCCGGGCACCGGCGTGCTCCGGGACGCGGACCACGCCGCCGCCGAGGCCGCGGCCATCGGCTACCCCGTGCTGCTCAAGGCGAGCGCCGGGGGCGGCGGCATCGGCATGGCCCGCTGCGACGGGCCGGCGGAGCTCCCGGCCGCGTTCGAGCGGGTCCAGCGCCTCGCCCGCTCGAACTTCGGCTCGGGCGAGGTGTTCCTCGAGCGCTTCCTCGCCGCGCCCCGGCACGTCGAGGTCCAGATCGCCGGCGACGGCCGCGGGAACGTGCTCGTCCTCGGCGATCGCGACTGCTCGGTCCAGCGCCGCAACCAGAAGGTCCTCGAGGAGGCGCCCGCGCCCGACCTGCCGCCGCGGCTGCGCTCCGCCCTCGCGGAGTCGGCCCGCGCCCTCGCCGCGAAGGTCGCCTACCGCAACGTGGGTACGGTCGAGTTCCTCGTCGATCCCGCCCGCGCCGAGCACTACTTCCTCGAGGTCAACACGCGCCTCCAGGTCGAGCACGGCGTGACCGAGCTCTGCGCCGGCGTCGACCTCGTGGAGTGGATGCTGCGCATCGCCGCTGGCGACACCGCGTTCTTCGCCGGCGGCGACCCGGCGCTCCGCGGCCACGCGATCGAGGCCCGCCTCTATGCCGAGGACCCGGCGCGGGGCTTCCTGCCGAGCGCGGGCCTGCTCACCGAGGTTCGCTATCCCGAGGGCGGGGGCGTGCGGGTCGACGGGTGGGTCGAGACCGGCACCGAGGTCTCCGCGCTCTACGATCCGCTGCTCGCCAAGCTCCTCGTGCACGGCGCGGACCGGGCCGCGGCCGTCGCGGCGCTGCGCGGCGCCGTCGAGGAGACCCGGATCGGCGGGATCGAGACCAACCGCGAGTGGGTCGCGGTCGCGCTCGATCACCCCGATTTCCGCGGGGTCCGGCACCACACGGGCACGTTCGCGTCGCTGCCGTTCCGCCCGCCGACGATCGAGGTGACGGCCTCGCCGGGCGCGGTGACCGTGCAGGACTGGCCCGGGCGCCTCGGCCTGTGGTCGGTCGGCGTCCCGCCGAGCGGGCCGATGGACGACCTGTCGTTCCGGCTCGGCAACCGCGTCGTGGGCAACCTCGGTGGCGCCGCGGGGCTCGAGTGCGAGGTGCACGGGCCCACGCTGGTCTTCCACCGGCGCGCCGTCGTCTGCGCCGCGGGCGCCGCGATGCGCGTGCTCGTCAACGGCACCGAGGTTGCGCCGTGGACGCCGGTCGAGGTCGCGCCGGGCGCCACCGTGGCCTGCGGGCCGGTGCGGGGGCCGGGCGCGCGCGCCTACCTGCTCGTCCGCGGCGGCATCGACGTGCCGGCGCACCTCGGCAGCCGCGCCACGTTCACCCTCGGCGGCTTCGGCGGCCACGCCGGCAGGCCGCTCCGCCCCGGCGACGTGCTGCGCCTCGGCGAGGAGGTCGACCCCTCCCTCGACCCCGGCGCGCTGCCGCCCGAGGCCCGGCCGGAGATCGGCAGGTCCTGGGAGCTCGCCGTGCTCGACGGGCCGCACGGAGCGCCGGACTTCCTCACGCGCGACGGGATCGAGCAATTCTACGAGGCCGAGTGGGAAGTCCACTACCACTCGGCCCGCACCGGCGTCCGCCTCGTCGGGCCCGCGCCGAAATGGGCGCGCACTGACGGCGGCGAGGCCGGGCTGCACCCCTCGAATCTCCACGACAACGCCTACGGGATCGGCGCTGTCGACCTCACCGGCGACATGCCCGTCATCCTCGGCCCCGACGGCCCGAGCCTGGGCGGGTTCGTGTGTCCGCTCACGGTCGCCGCGGCTGAGCGGTGGAAGCTCGGCCAGCTGAGCGCCGGGGACAAGGTCCGGTTCCGGTCGATCGTGCCCGCGGAGGCCGACGCGCTGGCGCAGCGGAGCGACGCCCTCGTGGCCCTGCGCGACGGAGCCACGAAGGAGGCGCCCGCGCCGCTCGCGGCCGGGGCGAACGGCGCAACCCCGGTCGCGGCGACGAACGGCGCAACCCCGGTCGCGGCGAGGGCTGCGCTGGCGCCCGCGCCGCTCGCGGCGGCCGCGACGCCGACCGCGCCGAGAAGGCCGCGCGGCGAGCCCGTGCTGGGGCGCGTGCCGGCGCGCGACGACCGCCCCGCGGTGGTCTTCCGCCAGAGCGGCGACCGCTACGTGCTCGTCGAGTTCGGCCCGCCGGTGCTCGACATCGACCTGCGCGTGCGCGCGCACCTGCTCATGGAGCGGCTCGAGGAGCTCCGCCTACCCGGCGTCGTCGACCTGACACCCGGGATCCGCTCCCTCCAGGTGCACGTCGACGGCGCGCGCCTCACCGTGGCCAAGGCCCTCGACCTGCTCCGCGAGGTCGAGGCCGACCTGCCCGCCCAGGCCGAGGTCCGGATCCCGAGCCGCGTCGTCCACATGCCCCTCAGCTGGGACGACCCGGCGACGCGCGAGGCGATCGAGCGCTACATGCGCGCGGTCCGCGACGACGCGCCCTGGTGCCCGAGCAACCTGGAGTTCATCCGCCGGGTCAACGGGCTGCCGGACATCGCGGCGGTCCAGGAGATCTTCCTCGCGGCGAGCTACCTCGTGCTCGGCCTGGGCGACGTGTACCTCGGCGCGCCGGTCGCGACGCCGCTCGATCCGCGCCACCGGATGGTCACCACCAAGTACAACCCGGCGCGCACGTGGACGCCCGAGAACGCCGTCGGCATCGGCGGCGCGTACCTGTGCATCTACGGCATGGAGGGGCCGGGCGGGTACCAGTTCCTCGGCCGCACGGTGCCGGTCTGGAGCCGCCACCGGCCGTTCCGGCAGACGACGCGCGAGCGGCCCTGGCTCCTGCGCTTCTTCGACCAGCTCCGCTTCCACCTCGTGTCGGCGGAGGAGCTGCTCGAGCTCCGCGCCGACATGGTGGCCGGGCGCGGCGAGGTGCGCATCGAGGAGACCACGTTCGACCTGGGCGAGCACCACCGCTTCCTTGCCGAGAACGCCGGGCCCATCCGCGCGGCGCAGGCGCGGCAGCGGGCGGCGTTCGACGCCGAGCGCGCCCGCTGGGAGGCGGACGGCGAGTTCGACCGCGTGCGCCGCGCGGGCGCCCGGATCGAGGGCGCGCCGGCCGCCGCCGACGACGCCATCCCCGCCGGGGTGCTGCCGGTGACGGCGCCGCTCACCGCGTGCGTGTGGAAGGTCGACGTGGCCGAAGGGCAGCGCGTCGAGGCGGGCCAGCGCTTGGCCGTGCTCGAGGCGATGAAGATGGAGTTCCCCGTGGTGGCCGACGTGGCCGGAGCCGTCGGCTGGATCGGCTGCCGCCCGGGCCAGATGGTCAGCGCGGGCCAGCCGCTCGTGGGGGTGTCGGCCGATGCGTGACCCCATCTCGACCGCCGCGCCGGCGTCGGCGCTCGTCGCGGAGGACCGCGGCGACGCCGAGGACCTCGCCCGCCTCGGCTACCGCCAGGAGCTCCGGAGGGACCTGGGCAGCCTGTCCGCCTTCGCCGCGGGCTTCTCGTACGTCTCGATCCTCACGACGGTCTTCCAGCTCTTCGTGATCGGGTACGCCTTCGGCGGGACCCGGTTCTTCTGGACGTGGCCGGTCGTCTTCCTCGGCCAGCTCGCCGTCGCCCTCAACCTCGCCGAGATGGGCTCGCGCTACCCCGTGGCCGGCTCGGTGTACCCGTGGGGGCGCCGCGTCTGGGGCGGCGCGCCGGGGTGGCTCGCGGGCTGGCTGAAGCTCGTCGGCGACGTCGTGAGCGTCGCCGCGGCGGCCATCGCGCTGCAGGCGATCTTGCCGAGCGTTTGGAGCGGGTTCCAGCTCCTTGGAGGCGACCCGTCGCTCACCTCGCGCGACGGCGCCGCGAACGCCGTGCTGCTCGGCGCGGGGCTCATCGTGCTGACGACGGCGATCAACATGGCCGGGGTGAAGGTGATGGCCTGGGTCAACGACGTCGGCGTGATGGCGGAGCTCGGCGGCGTCGCGCTGCTGCTCGTGGCGCTCTTCCTGAGCGCGGTGCGCGGCCCGGGCGTGGTGCTGGAGCCCATCTACGGGCCGCCGTCGTCGCTGGGCACGGGGGCGGCGGGCCTGCTCGCGGCCGCGCTGATGCCGGCGTACGTGCTGTACGGCTTCGACTCGGCCGGCTCGCTGGCCGAGGAGACCCAGAACCCCCGGAGGATCGTGCCAAGGGCGATCCTGAAGGCCGTCGTGGCCTCCGGGGTTGGCGGCGCGCTGCTCCTCGTCGCGGCGCTGATGGCCGCGCCGAGCCTGACCGACGGCCGCCTCGCCACGGAGGGCCTCGCCTACGTGGTCGTCGGCGCGCTCGGCCCGGCGCTGGGCAAGGTCTTCCTCGTCGACGTTGCGCTGGCCGTGTGCGTCTGCACGCTGGCGATCCAGACCGGCGCCTCGCGCCTCGCCTTCTCGATGGCGCGGGACGGCGCGCTGCCGTGCGCGCCGGCGCTGTCGCGCGTCTCGCCGCGCACGAAGACGCCCGTCGCCCCGGCGATCGTGGTCGGCGCGCTCGCGTGCGGCATGCTCGTCGTGAACTACGGCGAGGCGCAGCTGTTCGTGCTCATCACGGAGACGGCCGTGCTGCTCGTGAACCTCTCGTACCTCGTCGTGACGGCGGGGATGCTCCTCCGCCGGCTGCGCGGGTGGCCGGGCCTCGCCGGGGCGCCGGCCGGGGTGTTCTCCCTCGGCCGGGCCGGGCTCGCGCTGAACGCCGCGGCCGTGGCCTGGGGGGTCGCGCTCATCGCGAACATCGCCTGGCCGCGACCCGACGGCGCCGAGACGACGTGGATGGAGTACTTCCCGGTGCTCGGGGTCGCCGCCACGCTCGTGGTCGGGCTCGGGGTGTTCGTCGCGACGCAGCGGCCGGGAGGAGAGCGGGTTGCCATCGGCCAGCCCGGGGAGCGCTCCGCCTCGCTGACCTCCTGAGGTGGGCTGCTCCGGCGGCGAGCTCGAGCGGACCTGAGCGGAGGCCGCCGGAAGCGCCGAAAGGGGCGTGCGCCGGGCGCCCCGTTCACGAGAGCGCGACGCGGATCAGTCCTCACGGTGACGAGCCGCGCCCCCGAGGGGCGCTCGCGGACGAAGAGAGACGGAATCCAGGCGAGCGCAATCCAATCCACAGTTGCATAGGGGAGCTCGGGCCAGGGGCGCCCGCGATCAGGGAGCGGGCGTGACGCTGAGCGCGCCCTTGGCGCTGAGGGACGCCTTGTAGCTCCCGGGCGCAGGATAGGTGATGTGAAACACGGCGCTATTGGGCGAGAGGGTCTTCGTCTGGCCCGACGCCAGCGCGCCGCCCTCCGGCTCCCAGAACTGCGTGCACGCATCCGACTGCCCGGCCGTGTGCGTCTGGACGAGCACGCAGGCGTCTCCACCGCTCTGGTTCGCGATCGCCTGGCTGACCTGGTACGTGAGCTCGAGGGCCTCGCCGACCGCCGCGAGCTCGGTCGCCGCATTCCATGAGGTCACGCCGGTCGCACCGCACTTCAAGTACCAGTGGCTGGGCGCGTCGGCGCAGGCTGGGACCGGCGCGGCCGTCGTGCCGCGGGTCACCTTGACCTTCGCCTCGGACGGCGAGACCCCGAGCAACGAGATGGCCAGGTTCGCGTCGCGATCCACGAACGTATGACCCCAGGGGAGCGCCTCGCGCGAGGCGTCTGCCTGAAGATGAGCGAAGTCGATGATCGGCCACGAGGGCGTCATGTTGACGATGCCCGTCGGGCTCCCCTCCAGCGGGCCTCGGTGCACGAGGATCCCGCGAGCGACCGGCGCGTTTGCCGTGAACCCGTCGACCCTATCGGGGGTGGACTGACGATATTGGTCGAAGCCGATCGGCTGACGATATTCGACCTGGTACGTCTCGTCCCCGCCGGGGATGGGGATGACGAGCCGCTGCACGCCCGTCGAGATGACCTCGATCGGCTTGACGCTGACGATGGAGGTCCCGCTCGCGCTCACGGTCGCCGTGTTCTCCGGATCGAACCAGCCGAACAGCGCCTTCTCCGGAGCACTGTAGTGCATGTACCCCCCACCCACCGGGCTGAACGAGTCTCCCATATCCTGGACGCAGCTCGTGTTCCCCGCGTTGAGCTGGCCGGGGTTGGCGCACCAAGGCAGATTGGGCTGCGCGCAGCTCGTGCTCATCGGCGCCCAGTTGCCAGCGCTGTCGGCGCAATTCAGCACATTGGCGTGGCCCAGGCCCATGCTGTGCCCCAGCTCGTGCGCATACGTGCCAGCGTTGGTGGGACTGGGAAACCACGTGTAGGGGCCCGAGGAATAAGCTCCGGCACAGCTCGACGGAAACCCGTTGAAAAAGTGCATCGTGTTATCGTAGTCGGCCTCCACGTAGCCCCCGAGGTTCGCGGCCGCTTCCCTGCCCAGCTCCATGTGCAGGCCGAGATCGCAGATCGTGGGCATCTCCGCGTTGATCGTGTACCAGCCGTAATAGTCCCCGTCGGGGTTGATCTGGCCGGTCAGGTTCATCTTCCCGTAGGAGGCTTCAGTAAAGAAGTTGTTGGCCGAATCCGGGTTGTTGAAGAGGCGGTCCCGCACGTCATTGATGGTGTAGGTCGGAGCCGGGCTGTTCTTGAATCGAATGAAGATCGCCGCGACCTTGAAGCCGCCGACGATAGCCGGCTGCTGGACGGAGGAGATCGACTCGACCTCCTCCGCCTCACCCTCCTCCGTCGCAGCGCCGCAGGCGGAGAGCGCGAGGCAGAGAACAAGAAACCCGCTGCGATGGGTGGACAAAACGTTGCGCATTGTGCCTCTGTGATGTCGGAAAAAGCGCGTGACAACAGCGGACGCGAGCGTGTCTGGAATCACGGACTCCAGACCTCGAACCCACGCGCAGGCTCGGGGCTCACGACGTGACGATCCGCCAGGCCGCCTTCGAAGGGAGCGGGCCCGGGGGAAAGTCCAGTCGCTTCGGAGACGTCAAGCCCCAGCCGCGGGACCTGCGTGGGCCAGGTTCATTGCACCCTCTCCTGCTCACTGGATGCGGCCAGGCCCGGTCGCCCTTCATCAAATCGTAACGTCTTCATCGATTCCGGGACGAATCCGCCGCACAAGGGGCACCGCAGCTCCGTCCCGAACCGCTATCATGGAAAATTTTCGTGACATCGATTTTTTTGCCGCGCCCATCGTCTCCCACCTGGCAGCCGAGATCCTGGTCGACGAGCCCGATCTGATCGCCGCCGAGGTGGTCCGGGCGATCTACCGGAGGTCCACGCGCAGCTTCATCGGCGCCCACCCGGTGTTCAAGCTCAGCATCCAGAAACCCTCCTGGTATGGCCTGGGGGCACGCTCCGGCGAGGACGACGAGGGCGTCGGCGGTGAACCCGACACCGGCGGCGCGAGGGGGCCACGAGCTGGATCGACCGGGCGCTCCCGAGCCTGGAACCTGGGAGGCCTATCTGACGAGGTGATCGTCTCGGGGCGGGGTCGGCCGCCTCAGCTCTGCGATCGGTGCGGGACGATGTCGTTGGCGATGATCTCGCCGAACGGCCCCGTGAGGTTCGGGCGGATGCCCGCGGCCTTCCGCTCGACGGGGAGCCGCGGGAAGAGCAGCTCGGCGACCCGATAGGCCTCTTCGAGGTGCGGGTACCCCGACAGGATGAACGTCTCGATCCCGAGCTCCGCGTACTCCTTCATGCGGCGCGCGACCGTCTCCGCGTCGCCCACGAGCGCCGTCCCGGCGCCGCCGCGCACGAGGCCGACGCCGGCCCAGAGGTTCGGGCTCACCTCGAGGGCGTCGCGCCGCCCCTTGTGCAGCGCCGCCATGCGCCGTTGCCCCTCGGAGTCGAGGCGCCCGAAGGCCTGCTGCGCCGCTGCGATGGTGCTGTCGTCGAGGTGCCGGATCAGGTCGTTCGCGGCGGCCCACGCCGCCTCGGCCGTCTCGCGGACGATGACGTGCAGGCGGATCCCGAAGCGCACCGTGCGCTGCTCCGCGGCCGCGCGGCGGCGCACGTCCGCGATCTTCTCGGCCACGGCGGCCGGAGGCTCTCCCCAGGTCAGATAAACGTCGACGTGGCGCGCCGCGAGCGCGTGCGCCGCGGGCGACGACCCCCCGAAGTAGAGCGGCGGGTGCGGCGCCTGGAGCGGCGGAAAGAGGATCTTCGCGCCCTTCACGCGCAGGTGCTGCCCCGTGAAGTCGACCGTCTCGCCGGCCATGACGCGCCGCCAGATGCCAAGGAACTCGTCGGTGACGATGTAGCGCTCGTCGTGCTTCAGGAAGACGCCGTCCCCCTCGGACTCCGCAGGATCGCCGCCGGTCACGACGTTGACGAGCAAGCGGCCGTCCGACAGGCGATCGACCGTGGACGCCATGCGGGCGGCCCACGTGGGCGAGACGACGCCCGGCCGCACGGCGACGAGGAAGCGAAGCCGCTGCGTCGGCGGGATCATGGCCGACGCGACCGCCCAGGCGTCCTCGCACGACCGCCCGGTGGGGACCAGCACGCCGCGATAGCCGAGGTCGTCGGCGGCCTGCGCGATCTGACGAAGATAAGGGAGCGTGACGGGGCGCGCGCCCTCGGCGGTGCCAAGGTAGCGGCCGTCCCCGTGCGTCGGGAGAAACCAGAAGACGTTCATCGATGGAGAAGCTCCTCGCCCGTGAGTCGCCGGGTCAGGCGCGCGAGAGCACGATCCGCACCGCGCGCCGCCGCGCGCTGGAGCCCGCGGCGCCAAGGAAGCTCGCCGGGCAGGCCGCCGCGACGCCGCTGCTGCCCCAGCAACACCAGCTGCTGATCGACTGCTGATGAAGCAGCAAGATCGGCACGCCGTTTCTCCTCAAGGAGCGCGCGGAGGCCCTGACGAAGGCGCTCGAGGCGAGGAACGCCCGCGCCGAGTGCGTCGAGTTTCAAGCCGGTCCTCCGCTGCTCGAGGCGATGCGCGGGTTCGGCGTGCGCATCGCGCCCTGGCTGGCCCCGCTGGCCCTCGTGATCCTCTGGGAGGTCCTGTCGCGGCTGCAGATCATCCCGAAGAGCCTGCTGCCGTCGCCCGTCGAGGTGCTCGTGGCCGCCTCGAACGCCACGAGGAGCGGCGAGCTGCCCGCGCACCTCGGCGTGAGCGCGCTGCGGGCGGCCGGCGGGCTCGTCGTCGGCGCGGCCGTCGGGCTCGCGCTCGGCCTCGGCACGGGGCTCTCGCGCCCGCTGCAGCTTGTCATCGACGGGCCGCTGCAGATGCTCCGGGCGATCCCCGCGCTGGGGCTCGTGCCGCTCGTGATCCTGTGGTTCGGGCTCGGCGAGACCGCGAAGCTCTTCATCGTCGCGATCACGGTGCTGTTCCCCGTTTACCTGAACACGTTCCACGGCGTGCGCAGCGTGGATCCGCAGCTCATCGAGATGGCGCAGGTCTACGACGTGCGCGGGTTCGCGCTCTACCGCGAGGTCATCTTCCCGGGCGCGCTCCCCTCGATCCTCGTGGGTCTGCGCTTCGCGCTCGGGCTCTCGTGGCTCGTGCTCATCGTCGCGGAGACGCTCGGCGCGAGCCAGGGCCTGGGCTATGTCGCGATGAACGCCCGCGAGTTCATGCAGATGGATCTCCTGGTGCTCACGATCGTGCTCTGGGCCATCCTCGGCAAGCTGGCCGACGCCCTCGCGCGGTGGATCGAGCGGCGGCTCCTGCCGTGGCAGCCGCCGCTGCAGCGGCTCGAGGCGAGGTGAGCGAATGAGCGGTTCGGGCGATCACACCACCGGCGCGCGCGTCGTGCTGGAGCAGGTCGACAAGCGGTACGGCGACCGGCTCGCGCTCTCGGGCATCGAGCTCGACATCCACCCTGGCGAGTTCGTGACGATCGTCGGGCGGAGCGGCTCGGGCAAGAGCACGCTGCTCCGCGTCCTGTGTGGCCTCGAGCAGCCGACGCGCGGTACGGCGCGCGTCCTGGCCTCGAGGGAGGTCGCGGCGCGCGAGGCCGTGCGGGTCGTCTTCCAGGAGCCCCGGCTGCTGCCCTGGCGCACGGTGCTGGAGAACACGTGCATCGGCGGGCCGAGAGGGCGCGACGCGCGCGCGCGACGTGCTCGACCGGGTCGGGCTCGGAGATCGGCTGAACGACTACCCGGGCGTGCTCTCGGGAGGTCAGCGGCAGCGGGTCGCCCTCGCGCGCGCGCTCGTCCACGACCCGAAGGTGCTGCTGCTCGACGAGCCGTTCGGCGCGCTCGACGCCCTGACGCGGATCGGGGCGCAACGCCTAGTCGAGTCGCTGTGGGCGCAGCGCCGCTTCACGGCCATCCTGGTGACGCACGACGTGGAGGAGGCGGTCCTGCTCGGAGATCGCGTGCTGGTGTTCGACGAGGGGCGCATCGTGGAGAGCGTCGCGGTGGATCTGCCGCGCCCCCGTGCCAGGGAGATCCCGGAGGTCGGCCGCCTCGCCGGCGTGCTCCTCGACGCGATCTTCAGGAGATCGCCGGAAGAAGGAGGGCTGTCACGGCGCGCCTCGCGCGAGGACGTTTCCAGGCATCCCGTGACCCTCTTGGCCCCCACCGGCCTCGAGGTAGCTCGCCATTGACTGGATGCCTCGCTCAGGCGCCACACGCTCGATCCATCGCACGACGTTCGGGTAGTCACCGAGCGAGGCGCAGCGATGTTCCTTTGCGCTTTGCACAAAGGTGCGAAAGGTCGTTATGCCTTCGGCCGGTTTCCCTTGGTCGTTCGGCGCACGAGCTTCATCCGATCGGCTCCCCGGGACTCGAACACGAGCGTCTCGGTCCAACCCCAGGACTTGCCGCCAGGCCCCGTCGTGCCGGCAGCCGTGTAGTCGACGGTCGTGCGCGTGCCCACGGTAGCGAACGTGAGCTCGACAAGGACCTCCTGCTGATAGGCTGTAGCCGGCTTCTGCGAACACCTGCTCGGCATGTCTTCCTGGAACCAGCGGCGCAGGAACTCCCGGTGTTTGTCCTCGCACTGATAGCCAAAGCCCAGGGCCGAGGTATACGGGCAGTCCAGGTGACCTCTCGCGTCGTCGGTCGGCAGCTCGGCCGACTCGCAGTGGCTCACGAGCTCGGCCGACACATGACCGACGGCCGCGCGCTCAGCCTCCGAGAGGCACGCGACCACGTCCTTGGCGACGACCGGCGTGCAACACCCCTCCGTCCAGTACAGCTTCGTGGGTCGGTCGTGCGGCGTGCACGACGACACATCGGCGGTCGCGCTCGGCTCGGGCGCTGACGGCGGCGTCGCGTATGGGTGCGGGGCGGAGCTCGACGATTGGATGGGGTTCGATGTCTGGGCAGGCGCTCCGGACGAGCGCTCTGGCGTGCACGCCGCGACGCACGCTGCCGCGACCAGGATGGCAAAGCGCCTTCGCTCCACCGCGGTCCGTGGAGCCCACGCGCCCGTCACGTCGCCTGCGCGCCGAACGTCTGCGCGCCTTGGCGAGGAGCGGGCGTCGCCTGCAGCTCGTTTGCCGCATTGGCTCGCGGGGCTCGGCGTTCGCGACGTGCGCACGAGTCCATGTCAGCAGATGGCCGAGGCGATGGCCAGCGCGGCGCCCCCGAGCGCGCCGCCTGGTGATCCTCGTCGGAGAGCCTGGTAAGGGGGACCAGGAGATCCTCCCTGCATGATGGCTTCGCGGCTCGCGCTCCTCCCCCTCCCGCTTCTCGTCGCTTCGTGTGGTCCCGCCGCCGGGTCGGCCCCCGCGGCGCTCGCGCCGGCTTCGGTCGCCATCCCGCCCGCCCCGCTGGAAGCGCCCGCGAGCGCCGCGGACGCGCCGGCCGTGGATCCATCGGCCCCGCTGACGTTGCCGATCGCCGCGATCCCGCCGGCAACCTGGGTCGAGCCGCCCCTCGGCGAGCAGGAGCGGGCGAAGGCCGGTCGGGACCCGTTCCGCGAGCACACCGAGATCGCCCTCGGCGAGCGCGTCGCGATCTTCGCTGCGAAGGGAGGCGGTGCCGACCCCGCGGGCGGAGCCTTCGCGGTCGACCAGAAGCTCGGCGTCGTTGGCCCCCTGAAGCTGCCAGCTCGCTTCACCTGGGTTGGCATCGCTGGCCCGCAGATCGACACGCTCTATGGGGCCACACCGGAGGGCGTGCTCCACCGCGCTGCCGGCGTCCTCGATGCGCTGAGGCCGGAAGGCTTCGTACCGCGTAGCAGCGTGCCTGGCGCGACGGCCTGGGACGCCGCCGGCACCCTCATCGCGGCCGCGGCAGGAGAGCGCGTCAGCGTCTCCGCCGACGAGGGCCGCAGCTTCACCTCGGCCGTGGTCGCGCCCGGCAAGACGGTGCGCGCGGTGCTCGTGCGACCCGACGGCGTGCTCGCGGCCGTGGTCGAGGCGCCGGCGCGCGGCCAGCAGCCGGCGGCGCCCGACACGTTCCTCTCGCTGGATCGCGGGCAGACCTGGAAGCGCTCCGCGTTCCAGCCGCGATCGATCGAGCGCGCAGGATCCTGGATCTGGAACGGCAATGCGAGCTGCCCCGCCGTGCTGAGCCGCGACGGCCGGGCGTGGACCAGGGCCGCTGCTGGCCTTTACACCCGACCCACGTTGGGCATCGCGCTGCACCTCTCCCCCGCGATCCGCGCCATCGAGGCCGGCTCGTTCCGCTCGTCCGTCGCCCCGCCAGCGCCCGAGCCGCCCCGGCGCGGCGACATCGCGGTCGGGCGGGAGCCGCCTTGCAAAAGCGACGACGGGGGCGTCGTGGGCGGTATCGGGCTCATGGGCGCGGCTGGCGTCTCGTGCGGAGGCGCGCTCTGCCTGCTCGAAAGCGCCACGCCGCGGCCACAGCCGACGCGCACACGGATCGCGACGTTCGGCGACGGGATCTGCGGACCGACGAGCGCGCGACCGCCCGGCAGCGCCTGCGCCGCGCACCTCACGCGGCCACCGACGTTCGCGGTCGTCGACCACATCGCGAGCACCGTGACGCCCGTCGCGGCGCCCGAGGGGTGCCCGCAGCCGGTCGCGCTGCACAACGCGGCGGGCATCGGCGTGCTGATCTGCCGCGGAGGCAGCGGGGGCGCGACCCTCTTCGTGCGGGGCGCGCAAGGTGCATGGCACGCGGAGGGGAGCCAGGCGACCCCGGCCGAGGCCCTCAAGTGGATCGCCGCGGCGCCGGATGGCACGCTGCTCCTGCTCGAGCCGACGCCGCCCGCAAGCGCCCGGCATCGCGAGCCGCTGCAGGCGCTCGTGCGAAGTCCGCTGCCGCTCGGCGCACCGCAAGCGTGGCGCCGGATCACGGCGCCGGACGGCGTCGCGGCGCTTCCCGCTCCCGGCGGCGCGGCGCTCCTCGCGAGCTCGCCCGCGACCTCGGCCGGCAGACGCCTCGATGTGACGCTGGATCGCCCAGGGCAGCCGGCGCTCACCCTGGCGCGCGACGTGGAGGTCTCCCAGGACCTGACGCTGATGGAGATGCGGGACGGGCAGGTGCGATTCCGCGTGCGTCCAAATCCTGCGCCGGACGTCAAGGGAAGGCTGCGGCCCTCGCCGCCCGAGCCGCGGGATGCGCGCTGGTACGTGCTGACCCACGGCGGCGAGCTCGTGCTGGGGACGCCCACCGGGCCGACGCCTCCGACCGAGGGGCGCCGGCTCGACCCTGCGGGGCGCTAGCGCCGCGTCCGCGCGGTCCCTCGCGCCGCGGGACCCAACCACGTCACGGCGTCGCGGCGGGACCCAACCACGTCACGGCGTCGCGGCGGGACCCAACCACGTCACGGCGATGGGATAGCCGTAGACGCCCCCGCCGCCGTCGCCTGGGTCAGCGGTCCCGGAGAAGCCGGACCATCCGCCGACGAAGCTCCTCGTTGCTCTCGCGCCTCGCAGCCTCGCTCAGCAGCTCGATCGCCGGCCCGCGCAGGACGGCGGCGTGCTCGATCGCTTCGATCGCCAGCCTCCGGGCGATCTCACACGACAGGGACAGCGCCGCGCTCCACACCGCGCCGTCGTA
This sequence comes from Sorangium sp. So ce1504, assembly GCF_051521635.1. Lineage (NCBI taxonomy): Bacteria > Pseudomonadati > Myxococcota > Polyangiales > Polyangiaceae > Sorangium > Sorangium sp. So ce1504. Next base: position 7,173,999 of record NZ_CP150365.1, read on the forward strand.
GAGACAGCCGCGCAGGCCGGTCAGGAGCGGCCTTGCGGCGGCAGCGTCGTCCCTCGCGATCGCGCCCCTGAGCCTCGCCGTCAGCCGCATCTTCGCCTGATCCGAGCGCGTGGCCCCGCACGCGGCGATGGCCAGCGCCGCGATCTCCTCGTCGGGATCGGAGGTGAAAGGCCACACCGCATGGAAGAACGGGGTTCCGCCGGTCGCCACGGCCCCGAGGGCGCGGAGCAGCGCCTTTTTCCGGGCGAGAGACGCGGTCTGGAGGCGCGGGAGCAGGAGCGCCTGATCCAGGGAGAACTCCCGTCCAAGCCTGTCGAGGAACGCAGCGCAGTCCTCGTCGGGCACGCGGTCGAGCTCCTGGATCCTCGCCTCGGGAACCGGGGGAAGTGTGGCCTCCTCCCCGGACTCGGGCGCTTCCTTGGCCCGATCGAGCGCCTCGGCGAGCGCCCTCCGGACCGAATCCCTGTCCCAGGCCTCCGCCGCCCGCGCTTCCAGCTTCAGCGCGGCCAGCAACGCCTCACCGGCGCGCCTGTGCTGCCCCGGATTCCTGACGACGAGGGCCGCCATCACGGGGGCGCGCCGCCACGGATCCGGAGCGGCGAGGGCACGCTGGAGCGCCGACTCGGCCTCGGGAACGCGGTACTCGCGGAGGACGAGCGACGCGGCGTGGAGGTCCCGCAGCGACGCCGACCGCTCGATGAACCGCTCGATCGAGGCGATGACGTGGGGATCGCTGGGTTCGTAGCCCGAAATGACGTGCTGGAGCACCGGCAAGATGTCGCTATCCAGGCCGTCCGGGTCCTGCGCTGCCAGGAGCGACACGAGGAGCGGAGCATCGCCTGGGCGACCGGCTACCCACAGGACGAGGAGCGCGCTTCTGTGATTCCTGCTGTGTTGCCCGGGCGGGCCCCTGAGCGCCTTGATCGCCTGGACGCGCATCGCCCCGGCGATCTCGTGCAGGGGGTTGTCTTGTCCCCACCGGGTCTCGGCCTGGCGTCGCTGGAAGTACTGGAAGAGCCGGTTGATCGCCTCGCGGGAGCCGGACCTGAGCACGATGCGCGCGAGCCTCACCCGCTCCTCGTCGCTCATGGCCGACGTGAGGAGCTCTTCGACGATCGCGTGCGCCCGCCGCCGGAGCGGCCGCCCTTCGGCAGAGATTGCAGGGCGCAGACGGCGCTTTCGGTCCGGGCTCATGCCAGAGCCCATGGATCCTATCAGCATCCGTTCGACGCGACAGGGGTTCCCTGCGCGAGCAGCCAGCACGGCTCACGCTCCAGCGCGCGACGCGGCTCGTGAAGCTCGCGCGCTCCACCTCGCAGGATGGATCTCCTGGGACTGGAGCCGTTAACATGGTGGACGCATGCCGCAGCAACCACCGTCCGAGCAGCAGCAGTCGCCGCCCGAGCAGCAGCAACCACCGTCCGAGCAGCAGCAACCACCGTCCGAGCAGCAGCAGTCGCCGCCCGAGCAGCCCTTCTCGCTGACAGACGGCGCCCTCGCCGCGTTGGTGGCCACCGGCTACGGCGTTCCGGCGCTCGCGGCGCTGCTCTTCGGCGCGGGCCAGCTGGTCCGACTCGATGCCGCGATCTTCGTCGCTGGAGCGCTCGGGCTGGCCGGTTGGATCGGTCTGACAGTATGGACATACCGCGCGATACGGCGCCGGGGGCGCGCCCCCTTCCAGGTGGCGGCCGAGGTGCTCACGCTGCTCCTCCTGCCCGCCTGGGGCATGGCATACAGCCACGATGCCCCCGGGACGTGCGCTGTCCCCGCATGCGACGTCGGCACCACGGCGTTCCGGCCGCTCGCCGAGCCGGAAGTCCACGGCTTGATCGCGCTGCACGCCCTCACCGCGCTCGCCTATGTCGTGTCACGGCGCCGGCAGGAAGCGCTGCCTGGCCCTGCAGAGCTCGCCGTCCATGCAGCGCTGCTCGTCGGAATTGCGCTCCACGTCCTGCTGGCGGTGCACTTCGGCCCCTGGGTCGCGGCCGGCCTGCTCGTGCCGCCGCTGCTCCTGCCGTGCGTCGCGCCGGTGTTCACTGTCGTCTTCTATTCCGCCGAGCTGCGCGCTCGCCTCTTGAGGCGGGGCGTCGAGGCCAGCGCGCCCGCTCCGTTGGCCGCTGGCGATCCCGCCTATCGCGCGGGGCCGCCGCAAGTCCCGCTCCCGCCGCCGCCCGCGATTCACCGACCCACGTTGTGGCGCGCCCTCGCGGCTACCCCGCTGCTGCTCGGGGTTCACGCCGTCCTGCACGCGGCCTGGCTGGGACATCCGGCAGCCGCCCTCCAGGTCTTCACCCGCACGTGCGGGTACACGCTGTCGCAGCTCCCGATCGTGAAGCTGCCCGGCGATTGCCACTACTTGTGCACCGTCGCTGCGCGCGGCCACGCCTGGCTTGTGCGCCCGATCCGGCTCGGACGGCGGGGCGGCACGCCAATCCTCGTCAATCGCCAGCTCGCCATCGCCAACGCCTTCGAGGATCTGCTGCACGAGCGCTGGCCGCGCTTCGGCCGCGCGGCGCGCCAGCTCTACGACCGGATGGGGCTCCCCGTGAGCCGATACATCGGCGCCGCTTGGGCCGCCGATGTCATCTATCTCGCGATGAAGCCGCTGGAGTGGGCGTTCTACCTGACGCTCCTGCTACTCGACCCACGCGCCCCCGAAGAGCGGATCGACCGTATGTACAGGTGAAAGCGGCCCAGCGGCTCGACCCACCCGGCCGCACCCGGCCGACCCAGGTTGAGCCATCGCCGCAGGTTGAGCCATCGAACCATCGCACGACCCACCCGGGTTGAGCCATCGCACGAAAGCATACGCAAGAGGAAACTCGACCCGGGTTGTCGCACGACCCACCCGGGTTGAGCCATCGCACGAAAGCATACGCAAGAGGAAACTCGACCCGGGTTGTCGGTCACCGGATCTGCGCACCCCCAATCTATGGGTTGCCCCGGGTTAATTCAATCACTTCGCATCACCTATCGGCCCATAACCGTCCCGCTCTGTCAGTCAGAGCCTATCTAAAGTCACCGTTCCAATCGCCGCATACGCACTCGACCCGGCATACCCTATTCTTAGGCGTACGCGCAGCGCCAGACAAACGCTCCGCCTTCTCCAGACGGACGTTCTCCACAACACGACAACAACGCGTCGAACCCGCTCCCGCGCTTTTCGCATCGCTGAGAACGGCGCCACGCGGTATCTACACCACGAGTCTGAGGTCCGTCACGCTGGCGCCGTGGAACGTGCGCATCCACCAGGTTCCCGCCGGGAACACCACACCGCGTACCCCGGCGCGCCACCGTTCAAGCGCCGCGCGGTACGACGCACGAAACGCCCGCACCGCAGCACCAGCGATTCGCCGTACATCCCCCTGCTCGCGGCCAACCGCAAAGGTCGGATTGCGTTCACCCAGCGCCTCGAAGCTCGTGACGCGCTCGTACGGGGAGATCTTGCTGACTCGCTCAGCACCAAGGAAGCGACGCCCTTGCCGCTGCAGCGCCGCATGGGCCTGCGCCTCCTGTTCCTTGAGCGCGGCGGCGACCAAGTGCCGAAAGTCATCGATGCCGTCCTGCTCGACCGCCGGTGGCACCGCGAGAGGCAGCATCACTTCCTCGGGCCACTGTGGATTTTCCGGGTCAAGATACGCCACAGGACGCGCCGCACGCAGCACGCCGCAGCCGAGCTCTCTCACGTCGACTTTCGCCCCCGGCCACTCACGCGCATGCCGGACGAGGCCAGCGGCCACAGGGTTCGCGAGCACGTAGGCGATCTTCTCCACGACAGCAGCGCGCGTCAGGAGGCGCACAACGCTCGTGGCTTCGTGGTCCCATACCGGTCCTTCCCACGCGCGAAGCACCTTGGTCCCGAGCGCCACAATGCGATGAAAGAACTGCAAGAAGCGCGGCAAGACGCCATTCACGTCCGTCACGACCAGGTGTAAATGCGTTGACATCGCGCAGAACGCGTGTACCTCGATCCCGAAGCGACCAGCCGAGACCGCGAGGGCGTAGACCAAGAGCTGGGTGATCGCTGCGTCGGGGCGCAAGAGCAGGTGCCGACGCAAGACGCGACGGGTGATCATATAGGTAGCGCCGGGCGAGATCTCGCGGGGGTGGCTCATGGCCCGTCCATCTCAACAAACGCTGTGCCAGAGATTGTAGTCAATCATTTCAAGCACTTGCCACGCCCCACAGGTGGCGATCACTGCGCCAGAGGTGGCGGCCGCCATGCCGTCTTCCACCTCGGATGTTATATTCACCACCTCCAGACATCGCCGCCCATCCCCTTCCACCCCCTCCACCAACCTCACCCAACCCAACCTAGGTTAGTATTTGGGTGGAGATTTGGGAGCAAATCTAAGTCGGGTCTTGGGACGACCTGCGTCGAGTCTCCGACCTGGGTCGGGTCTGCGGAGTCGGGTCTGCGGGTCCAATCTGGATCAGGTCTCAACCTGGGTCAGGTCTGGATGTGGTCATGTCTCAACCTGGGTCAGGTCTCAACCTGGGTCAGGTCTGGATGTGGATGGGGTCGGATCTGGAGCGGTCCAACCTGGGTCGGGTCTCACCCCGGCCGGGTCGGGTCTCACCCGGCTTTGTTTCCTTTTGCATGGAGAGCGCGCTCCGAACGAGAATACAGCATGCTCGACCCAGCTTATGACTCATCCGCGATACACAAACACGCAGCCCGTGAGAGCTTCACTTACACATTCCGCACCCCCGCGGGCGTTCGTCGCGCGACTTACACATTGTTCCAGCAGCTTCTCGTGAACGGCTCGGCGCTCGCTGTCGCCGCGCTCCTCCCTGCGTGCGGTCCGGCGCCGGAGGAACCTGCTCCGGGATCGGGGTCCGGCGGCGGCACGACGGCGACCTCAGGCGCAGCCGGCACCGGCAGCACCGGCAGCACCGGCAGCACCAGCAGCACCGGCAGCACCAGCAGCACCGGTGAATCGACCGGCGAGGCGGCTGGAACCGGCGGATCGACCGGGGCTGCAGGCGGCAACCCCGGTGCCTGCGAGCAGGGCACGACGAGCACGGAGTGGGCGACGAGCTGCCAGACCACGGGGGCCAGCTGCACGGCAGGCACCTGGAGGGCGCCGCGCGACGGCGGCGAGACGCGCGCGCCGCTGCGCCACGAGTCGGCGCACTTCGCCTTCTACTGGCCCGATGGGACGGACATCAACCTGAGCCAGGCGGAGGAGGCGGCGGACTCGCTCGAGAGCATCTGGAGCGCGTACTTCGGCAGCCCCATCTTCTTCCCCGAGCCGTACTGCAAATCAGCGGACAAGTGGAAGGCCGCGGTCCATTTCGACAACAGCTTCCCGCTCTGGGGCGGCGGGTGGAGCCGCAACGGCGTCAATTATATGGGGATGTGGATCGGCCCCGACGCCGCCAGCGACCCGTGGGGGCTCGCCCATGAGTTCATGCACGGCGCGCAGTCGACGACGCAGGCGTTCCCCGATTGCGGCGGCGACGGCTGCTGGATCTTCGAGAGCCACGCGAACTGGATGCCGCATCAGATATGGCGGGACAACGTGCACTGCTCGGACATGCTGCCGAACATGCCGCACCTCTACTACGGCAACACCCGGAACCGCTATTGCAACTGGCAGTTCTTCGAGTTCCTGAAGGACAAGCACTGCTACAGCGCCGTCAACGACATGTGGGCCTACGAGGCGCCGCGCGGCCAAGGGGACCCATGGCAGAAGCTCATGCTGAGCCGTGGCTGGGACATCGAGCGGCTCAACGACGAGTTCGGCGAGTGGGCGATGCACAACATCACCTGGGACTACAAGGACCCTCCGCCCACGGACGGAGGCGATCCATCCGGCGTGTATCGACGAAAATACGGCTCGATCGAGGCCGACATGACGTCGAACGGCCGCACCGATCGCCGGCTTCGTCTCGCGCGGGTCGAGGCGCTCGACGCGGACTGGGCGCAGAATCGCCGCTTCGTCTCGCCGTATCACTGGGCACCGCAGCGCTGGGGTTACAACATCGTGCGCCTGCACCCGAAATCAGACGCGACCAGCGTGCGCGTTGTGTTCCGGGGTGTGACGCAGGCCGGCGCCGACTCCGGCTGGCGCTGGGGCCTCGTCGCGACGGACCCGGAGCTGACCACATCGCGCTACAGCCCCCTGCAGCGGGGGAGCGACGGCGAGATGGACTTCTGCGTCAGCCCCGGCGAGAACGTCTACTTGGTCGTGGTCGCGACGCCGACCGAATACCAGAAGCTGGTCTGGACGAACCCCTCGGACGGGCCAGCGTACCCGTCGATCTATCGCTATCCATACATGGTGGAGCTCGACGGAGCGTGGCCCGCCGGCTTTCAGGACGGTCAGCTCGACGCGTGTCCGCGGGGCACGACGAGGCACGCGAACGGCGGCGGCTGCGCGCCCGCGGGCACGCCGTCGAGCGTCTACGTCGGTCCTTACGCGACCATCCTCGGCGGAGAGGTGAGCGGCGACGTCCGCGTCGAGGATCATGCGACCCTCGTCAACGGCGTGATCTCCGGCGGCCGTGTCGGCGCGCTCAGCCTGGTCGGGCAACGCGGCTCGGGCATCCAGGCGCGCGGGTTCAACGTGAGCGGCTCGGCGAACGTGCAGACCACCTTCTACCCGCTCGGCTGGTTCGGCGATCGCCAGTCCGTCTCCGGAACAGCAAAGCTGCTCGGGGATGTCGAGCTCGTCGCCACATCGAAATCGAGCAACACGTTCTACGGGTTCGTCCCCGACGACTGGGCGGGCGTCTCGACGGTCACCGAGGTGACGACCGCGCCCCCGTACACCTGGCGGCGTTGAGGCTACGATGCAGACGATGCTTCATGTTGGGCTCATCGGTGACCGCGACGACGCTGTGACGGCCCACCGGGCCATCCCGGTGGCGCTGCGGCTGGCGGGAGAGGCGCTATCCGTGCCGCTCTCCTTTGAATGGGTGCCGACCGAGGAGGTGACCGACGCCTCGCGGGTGGCTCGTTATGACGCCCTGTGGTGCGTTCCGGCGAGCCCGTACCGGAGCATGGATGGCGCGCTGCGCGCGATCCGCTTCGCCCGCGAGCAGCGGCGCCCGTTCCTCGGCACCTGCGGGGGCTTCCAGCACGCGGTCGTCGAGTACGCGCGCCATGTGCTGGGCTGGTCGGACGCCGAGCACGCGGAGACAGCGCCAGAGGCGCAACGCGCGGTGATCGCGCCGCTTGCGTGCTCGCTGGTCGAGGCCACCGGCAAGATCCGCTTCAACGCCGGAACCCGCATCGCGCGGGCCTACGGCCGCCCTGAGGCCACGGAAGGATATCGGTGCCGCTACGGCCTGAACCCGGAGTTCCAGGCCGCGCTGGTCTCGGGCCCGCTGCGCATCGGCGCCGAGGACGACGCCGGCGACGTGCGCGCCGTGGAGCTCGACGGCCATCCGTTCTTCGTCGCCACGCTGTTCCAGCCGGAGCGCGCTGCGCTCGCCGGTCGGCTGCCGCCGCTCGTGGCCGAGCTCATCCGAGCCTGCTCGAGCGCCGCCGGCTGAACGCTGGCGCCGGCACATCGTTCAACGAAGGAAGGATCCGCCAGAGCGTCAACGACGCCGAGATCTGGATCTCTTCCTGGCGTCCGGCGCCTTGTGGTTTCGAACCTCGGCCGGCTTCAGCGCTCCGGTGCGCCTGCTGCTCCACGAGGTGTTTCTGCGAGGCGCTGCGCGTGCGGCGCCGGCGCTCAGCGCGATTGCAGGAAGTACCTGCGCGCGGCCTCGCAGAGTTCGGGCCAGCGCTGGGCAAGCGCGGGATCTGCTGCAAAGCGGCCTGCCCAGAAGGCGTCGAGGGCGGCGCGCGCCGCGGGGGTCGGCACCCCGTAGCGTGCGTTCGTGCTCTCCACGTAGGCGGGGTACATCTCGCACGCGACGACGAGGCCGGCGTACTGGTTGAGCGTGAGCGAGGGTGGCGGGCGCGCGCTGAGCGGGTCGCTCACGCTCGCGGGGGCCGGCGTGGAGGCTGGCGGGACACTCGGCGTGGCGGCCGGCAGCGCGCCCGACGCGGAGGCCGGCAGCGCGCTCGGCGTGGCGACCAGCGGCGCGCTCGACGCGGCGACCGGCAGCGGGCTCGCCGTGGCAGCCGCCTGCGCGCTCGACGCTGTGACCGGCAACGGGCTCGCCGTCGCAGTGGCCTGTGCGCTCGGCGTGGCCGCAACGGAATGACGCTCGTCGTGGAGCGGCACCGCCGGGGAGTGGTGCGCGGGCGCCGGACCAGGCTCGCGCACCGGCTGTCCATCGGGGCTGGCGACGGGCTGAAACGGCAGCGCCGAGTCGAAACGAGCGACGGACGGCCGAGGGCGCTCTTCGGAGGCCACCGGGATGAAGGGCAGCGCGGAGTCGATGACCCGCGGCGTATCGGGGAGCGTCTTGCTCAAAGGCTTCGACGCCGCGCCGCTCACCGGCGGGTCCGTCCGAGGAACCGACGCAGGCGCGGGAACAGGCACGATCGCGGGCTGGGTGACGGATTGGGGTGCGGGTGTGGAGGCAGGCGCCGGGGCGGACTCGGGATCGGCCACCGGTGCGGGCGCGGCCACAGGTGCGGGCGCGGCCACAGGTGCGGGCGCGGCCATCGGTACTGCCATCGGTGCCGGCGCGGGCACACCGAGCGGCGCCAGCGCGGGCACACCGAGCGGCGCCAGCGCGGGCACACCGAGCGGCGCCGGCCCAGGCACCGCCGTCGACGCCAGCACCGCCATCGGCGCGGGCATCGGCGCCGCCGTCGGCGCTGCCGCCGGCACGAAGGGCAGCCCCCCGCCCAGGCGAGACAGCGGCCCCTGCGCCTCGACCAGCGCCGGCGCGCTCGTCGTCGCGGTGACCTCCTCCGCTTCATGCTTCGCCGCGGTCGGCGGCACGAAGGGCAGCCCTCCGCCCAGACGAGACAGCGGCCCCTGCGCCTCGACCAACGCCGGCGCGCCGGTCGTCGCGGCGGCCTCCTCCGCCGCGCGCTGCGCCGCCGCCTCGTCCTCCGCGCGCTGCGCCGCGGCCCGCTTCGCCTCCGCCAGCCGCTCGTCGAGCGCCCCGTGCGCGTCCTTGAGCACGACCAGCGCCTCGGCGCTCTCGCCCTCCGGACCGAGGACGCGGCCGATCGCCAGGAGCATCTCTCGCGCGGCGCGCAGCGCCGCCTCGTCCGCCGCGCGGTCGGGCAGGTGCCGCCTGGCGAACGCCGTGAGCTCGTCGTCCTCGCATCGAACGAGATCCGCGAGCCGGGCCGCCACGCGGCGCCGATCCGGATCGACGCTGCTGCCCGACGGCCTGCGCATCGCCGCGTCGAGCTTCGCGAGCGCCTCGGTCAGCGCGCTCTTCTCCGGCGCCGTCCCTGAATCCGTGGCGGACCCCTTGCTCGCGACCCTCACGGCGCGAGCACGAGGACGGTGGTGACGCTCGGTACGATGGCCATGCCCGGCGCGTTCGTGCTGTTCTGAATCGAGATGCTCGTCAGGCGCGTCATGGGCGCGCAGCCGACGATCACAGTGAAGGCCGCGGTCACGTTGCGCGACGGGCCCATCACCATCCCGGACGCGACGCCGAGCGCGACGCCCGGGTTGTCCCCCATCGTGAGCGGCGCGACCGTCAGCATGTTGTGCGCCGGCGCGCACGTGACGAGCACGTTCGGCACGAAGAGCACGCTCATCGGATGGAGCGAGATGTTCGGGTACGGGATCGGCACCGGGGCCGGCGTCGGGGTCAGGCACACGTCCGGGAACGCCAGGCACATCCCCCCTGCGGTCGTCTTCGCGAGCATCGCTTCACCCCTCGTCGTTGCTGGCGCCCGCGGCCCCGCGCGGCGCGCCCTTTCAGCCGATCTTGACCTGCTCGCCGTCGAGCTTCGCGAGCGTCCGCGCGGCGACGATCGTGTTCTCCCCGCGGATCGCCGCGAGGCCCTCCGCGCGGAGATCGAAGACGCCCGCGCGCACCTGCTCGAGCGCCTCGACGAAGCGGAACGCCTGCTTCGCGCGCTGGACGAGCCGGTCCGCGCGCGCCTCCATGCGCTCGGCGACGACGACGGCCTTCTGGACGTGCGCCTCGAGCGACCGGCCGACGAGCCCGATCTCCTCGATCGCCGCAGCCGCCGCCTGCGCGCGGATCTGGAGCTTGCCCGCGAACAGCCCGACCTCCCTGGCGGCGGCGATCTCGATCTGGTCGCCGGCGCCGAGCCCGAGCCGCCCCGTCGCTTGCACCTTCATATCGCCCTCGGCGACGATCCGCGTCGTCGCGCCCGCCTCGCCCTCCAGCACCGCGAGGACGAAGACCTGCTCGCCGTCCACCGCGCAGAGCACCCGATCCCCCGCGTCCGGCGCGACGAGGCAGCTCTTCGCGCGCCGCGCCGCGACCGGCCCGCCGCCGAGCTCGACAACGAGCCCCGACGCCGTGCCCCGGACGACGCCCGTCTCCAGCGACGGCACGCGTCGCGGCGAGGGCGAACGCTCGATCGCCGGCAGATCCACCGCGGCCAAGAGGTCGTCCTGCGCGCTGTCGTCGTGTGCCACCGTCAGTGGCTCGCGGGCCGCCATGCTCTGCATCTCGGGTCTCCTCGGCCTGGATCCGCCCGGTCAGGACGTGCGCGCCGCAACGCTAGTTTCAACGATTTCACGGCAAAAATCAACGGATTTCGTGGAACGCGGCCTCTCCCCAGGTCTCACGGGTCGCGTCTCGTGTCTTGCGTCTCGTGTCTCGTGGTTCCGCACGGTCTCGTGGTTCCGCACGGCGCGCGCAGCAGGCACGGTCACGCGCGCTGCCCATCGCGCTCGCCGCCGCGGCGCGGCTTCCAGTCCTCGATCGCGGCGAGCTTCTCGTCGTCGCCGAGCCAGCCTGCGCCCGCCGGCACCTTCGCCCCGTCGCGGCGGGCGCGGTGCAGCTTGGTGCGGAACATCGCTGCCTGCGTGAAGTCCGCGCCCGAGAGGTCGCAGTGCGAGAGGTCCGCGTACGCGAGCTTCGCGCCGACGAAGCGCGCGCCGGCGCACGACGCGAAGGCGAGGTACGCCTCGACGAGCTCCGCCCCCGAGAAGTCGGCCTCCGCGAGCGCGGCCCGCTCGAAGATGGCGTTCTGCAGCTTCGCCCGCGAAAACCGCGCCTTCGCCGCGTTCGCATCGCCGAAGAGCGACTGCGTCAGGACCGCATCGGAGAAATCGCAGTCGGACACGTCGACCCCGGTGAAGTTGCACTGCGTCGCGTCGCAGCCCGCGAAGCTCGATCCAGCGACGCTGCCGCGCATGAACTGCGTGCGGAACAGCTTTGTTCCCTGGAACGCCCGCGCGCCCAGCGCCGCCTCGACCAGCGTCGTGAGCGTCAGGTTCGCGCCGTCGAGCAGCGCGGTGCGCAGGTCGAGCTTGTACAACGTCGCCTTCTCGAGGTTCGCGCGAGAGAAGTTCGCGCCGCCGGCCTTGACCTCGACGAGGTTCGCCCGGTCGAGGTTCGCCCCCTCGAACGAGGCGCGCTCGAGCGAGCACGTCGTCCAGGTCGCGATGGGCGCCTCCGCGCCCGACAGCGCCGCGCCCTCGAACGTCGACTCGATGAAGCTCGCGCCGACGAGCCTCGCCCCCGAGAGCGTCGCCCCGTCGAGGCGGCTCCGGAAGAAGGTCGTCAGGTGCAGGTCCACGCCCGCCGCGTCCACGCCCGACAGATCGCACTCGGAGAACGTCGACTCCTTGACGAGCGCGCCCCGCATCGCGCGCGGCATCCGGACCCGATCGAACACCGCGCCCGAGAGATCCGCGCCCGTCAGGTCGAGCCCGGAGATGTCCACGGCCTGGATCGGGTCCCCGTGGCGGATCTTGTCGAGCACCTCGTCGCGGTTCATGTCGCGCCTCCAGGAGCCGGCGCCGCCTGCCGGTCGAACCGGGTGAACTCGACGCTCGCCTCGGCGAACGTCGTCCGGTTGTCGCCGCGCGCGCGGCTGAAATCGGCCCGGCAGAGCTGCGCGCCCGTGAAGTCGGCCCCCGCCAGGCGCGATTTCGAGAGGATCGCCTCCGTCAGGTTGCACCCGCGGAGCGACGCGCGGTCGAGGTTCGTCCGGATCAAGAGGGCGTTCTTCATGACGGCGCGGTCGAAGGTCGCGCCCGTCGCGTCCGCCTCGGAGAGATCGGTCATCGTCATCTGGGCTCGATCGAACCGCGCGCCGCGCAGGTCCGTCGTCCGGAAGCAGGTCTTGTCGAGCACGGCGTCGCGGAAGTCGGCCTCCGGCAGGCCGCTCTTGTGGACGGCGACCCCCTCGGAGAAGCGCGCCCCCGCGAAGCGCGCCTTCGCCCCGGTGCAGCTCATCAGCGACGTCTTGTGCAGCCGAGCGCCCGAGAAGTCCGCGCCGTCGAGCGAGCACTCGAGGAGCATCGCCCGCTCGAGGTTCGCCCCGGCGAGGTTCGCCCCGGCGAAGCTCGTCTGGAGGAACGAGCAGAGCGAGAGATCCGCGCCCGAGAGATCCACGCCACCCCAGCTCACCTGGAGGGCGTCGGCGCGCTCTAGCTTCGCCCGCTTCAGGCTCGCCCCGGCGAGCCTCGCGCCCATCAGGACGGCCTCGGTCAGATCGGCGTCGTCGAACACCGCGCCCTCGAGGTTCGCCTTGCCCAGGTTCGCGCCCCGGAGCCGCGCGCCCGTGAGGTTCGCGCCAGAGAGGTCGGCCTTCGCGAGCACGGCGCCCTCGAGCACCGCACCCGAGAGGTCGCAGCCGCGCAGGTCGGCCCCCTCGAGGAACGCGCGCGCGAAGCGCATCCCCCGCAGGTCGACGCCGCGGAAGTCGGCGCCAGTGAGGTCGCGCTCGTCGAGCGGCTCGCCCGCCTCGCGCGCCGCATCGACGACGACGCGCGCCATCTGCGAGGCCTCGGCGGTCATCGGCAGGGCCGCAGATCGCAGGTGCGCCGAGCCGCGGTAGCCCTCGCGCGCCGCCTGCTCGAGGCGGAGCAGCTGCTCGGGGAAGCCTGGATCCGCGAGCATCGCCTCCAGCTCGAGGTTCGGCACGCCGCCGAGGCGCGCCGCCTCGGCCAGCTCCGCGTACTGCTGGAGCTGCGCCTTGGCCGAGAAGCGCGGCGGGCCGCCCGGCGGCTCCTCCCCGGTCTGGCCACGCCGGAGCGCCTCCTCGGACACGTCCATCTCGGCGGCCTGCGCCTTCATGCGCTCCTCGGCCTCCTTCTTCAGGCGCTCGGCCCGCGCCTTCTCCTCGTCCATCTTCCGCGACGCCGCGTCGAGGTACGTCACCAGCGCGTCGAGATCGTCGACCGGCGGAGGCGCTTCCTCCTCCGGCAGCGGCGCGTCCAGGCCGAAGCGCGCCGGGTCGATGCCGTCCGCGAGCAGCTCCTCGCGGCGGCGCTCGCGCTCCCGCTCCGCGCCGCGCCGCAGGTTCTGCATGGCGAGGTTCTCGCTCTTGAGCCACTGCACCATCTCGATCCCGGCGACGTTCGCGGCGACGCCCGACTCGCGCGGCGGCATGAGATCGCTGTCGCTGAGGGACGCGATCGAGCCCCGGTCCTTGTCGATCCGCCGGGCGAGCGCCTCGCGGTAGTGCTCGATCGGCCGGGGGCGGCCGATCTCCTCGCAGGCGACGACGAGGTCGACGATCTCCCCGGCGTCGTCGTCGGCCACGGGCATCGAGCCGTGGAAGATCACGACGCCGAGGTTGGCCGAGGGGAAGAGCCACACCGTGTCGCAGCGGACGGGCAGCTCCTGGAACGCCTCCCCGCTCGCGTCGCGGCGGGTGACGAGCACGCGCGCGGCGAGGCCGGGGAGCGCGCCCTCGATGCGCGGGCGCGTCGGGTGCATGTTCTCCACGAGGAACGCCTCGTCGCCGCGGAGCGGCTCGGCGATCCATTGATCGTTCGGCGCGACGTTGAAGAAGGCGGGGTCGACGTCGGGCGGAAGGCCGGGCGCCCACTTCTCGGCGTAGTCCGCGCCGTACGTCCCCGCGCGGCCGCGGCGCTGGGCGAACGTCACGTCCATCGCGAGGAAGGACGCCGGGCCCGGCCGGTCGCCGGGCGAGCGGATCAGCGCGCCGTAGTGCTCCACGTTCGGCAGCGGCCGGACGCGCTGCCCGCCGCGCTCGACCTCCTCGATCCCCTTCCCGTACGGATTCGCCGCGTCCTTCGGCCCGCCGAGCGCGCGCGCCCAGTCGATGGGCATCTCCGAGAACGGCTCCGGCTCCGTGAAGCCGTGGCCGCTCCAGCACCGGTCGCCCAGCACGGCCAGGCGCTTGTCGACGGAGCCGAGCCGCGCGCGGACGAACGACGCGCCGACGCGGCGGCCCTCCGGGGCGTAGCACCGGCCCGCGACGAGCAGCTCGCCGCGCGCCTTCGTGATGCCGTCGTCGAGCGGGATGCTCCCGAGCGCCGCCGTCGCGGCCTGCCAGAACGACATCTCATCGACGAGCGCGCGCGGCGCGTCGAGGGGGAACGCCATCATGGCGCCCACGTGGAACCTGAGGCGCCGCGCGACCTCGACGACGCGCGTGAGCGCCGGGACCTTGAGGGGTTTGACGACTCGCATCCGCGCTCAGATCTTCGTGAAGCCGCTGTTCCACGCGATGAGCCCCGCGAGGGTCAGGGCGATCGCCTGCTGCTTCAGGTAGGTGCCGAACTGATCCATCTTCGCGCCGACAGCCTTCTTGTCCATCGCGGCGAAGTCGAGCTTGATCAACGACGTCTCGAGCTTGAGCAAGTAGGCCTGCTGGGCGAGCGCGGCGTGGTCCGTCTTGATGACGCCGGTCGCCCCCTTGTAGACGAAGAGCTCGTGCTTGTTCGGCGTGAGGTCGAACGTCAGCCCGAGCACCTCCCACTTCAGGTTGGTGGCCGTGATCTTCGCGTTGGGCGCCTTGATCAGGAAGTTCGTGTCGGACTTCAGGTCGACGTCCGCGCCGAAGTGGCCCTTCCAGGTGGTGGCGACCTCCGTCTTCCAGCTCTTGTAGTCGTCGAAGTTCTCGGCCGTGACCTTGTGCATCCACGGCCCGGTCACCGTCGACGAGCCCTCCGGCTCGATCGTCTGCTCGAACTTGCCGTGGACGTCGTGCTTCATCCCGCCGCTCGTGATGGTCAGCGTCATCCCGTCGGTGATCGTCTGCTTCATGCCGCCGGCTTCCACGGTGTCCACGCGGCCCGTCTTGATCGTGGTCGTGCGCGTCGCGTAGTAGGTCTCCGTCGCCGCGGCCGTGACCTGGAGCGTGTACGTCCCGCCGACGCCCGCCCAGAGGTTGCCGACCACCATGCTGAACTTGTTGCCGCTGACGTTCTCCCAGGAGTCGCCGCCGATCCATGAGCCGCCGTCTCCCGAGGTCGTCTCCAGGTAGCTGAAGGTGACGTCGACGAGCGCGCTGCCGGCGATGGCCGGGTCGGCGTTCTTGGGGGACAGGAACGTGCCGACCTGCGTGTCGCCGTCGCCTGTGTAGACCGACCCGTGGTTGCCGCTCGGCGTCCCCATGTAGATGCCGGTGCGGTTGTTCGGCGTGTGGAGGAAGATGAACTCCTTGCCCAGCTCGTCCTCGAGCACGAGCTGGTTGCCGCTCCCGGTCCGGATGATGTTCTGGCTGAGGTTGCGCTCCGCGACGACGCTCGGCCGGTGCGCGTTCGGCACGACGCCGGCGATGAAGGGCCGGTCCGGGTCGCCGCCGAGGAAGGCGATCATCACCTCGGTGCCCTTGCGCAGCGGGAAATGGAAGCCCTCCGTCGTCCCGCCGTGCGGCTGCATCATGCGCACCCGCGTCGAGATGCGCGCGTCAGGCAGGCCGCTCGTGTCGAACTCGAAGCGCACGAGGTAGCGGCCGTCGGCGTCGATCTGCGCGTACTGGCTGTCGGCGGGGCCGCAGACGATCGCGTTCTCGAACCCGTAGATGCGCGGCCACTGCGTCGCCTGCGGCGCGCGGAACTGCACGTCGGCCGGGATCGCGAGCAGCTTGATCGCGTAGATGTCCTTGCCCGAGAGCCCCGTCAGCCGCGCGACCTCGGGCGTGATCCCGGCGATCGACGCGCTGTGCTGCACCTCCAGCGCGAGCCACTGGTCGACGATGTCGGCGGGCTGATCGTCCAGCGAGAACCGGTACCCGGCCCGCGGCCCGAGCGCGTCGCCGCTCCCGCGCAGGGTCACCTCGCGGCAGCCGATCGACTGCGCGCGCACCTGCGCGAGGCGCTCGGCGTCGCTCTGCACGAAGACGCGGAAGCCGTACTCGCGGATCGCGCCCACCCCGTTCGCGGTGATGCTGCTCTCGCCCTTCACCGACGCGGACGGGTTCGAGTAGTTGTAGTCGGCGATGGTGACCGTCTTCGGCAGCCACTGCACGTTCTGCTCGATCTGGTGCAGGCCCGGCGGCGCGGTCACGTCGTCGCCGAAGAGCGGGACGTAGCGCACGACCCCGCCGCCCGGGAAGTCGTCGTGCAGCCCGCGATCGTCGACGATGACGAGCACCTCGCCGGGCCCGTCCTCCGGGTGCTCGAAGAAGTAGTAGAGGCCCTCGCGCTCGAGCCACCGGTGAAAGAACGCGAGGTGCGTCTCGCGGTACTGCGCGACGAACTCCTCGACCGGGTAGTCGCCGTCGTTGATCGAGAAGCGGAAGTCGCCGCCCGCGAGCCCGCCGTTCTGGAGCGTCGCGGAGAGGAACTCCTTGACGGGCTGGTTCGTGAAGACGTGGCTGCGCCAGAAGTGGCGCAGGAACCAGAGCTTCGGCACGAGCAGCGCCTGGTACAGCGCCCGCTCCGCGTTCTGGTGCAAGAGGCGAACGCTCGCGATGACGCCGTGCACGACGAGCGGGTCCTTCCCGTCGCCGCGGCTCGCGCGCACCGTCGCCCGCTCGCCCACCGCCTTGCGCACGTCGGTGCTCGTCGGGACGGAGAAGAAGAGCTCGAACTCGTACGGCTGCGAGACGTGCTCGGTGCCGCGGAAACCGATGAAAGCAACGCTGGCGAGTGCCGAGCACGAGAGCGAGAAACCGTCTGGGCGCATGGAGAGCCTCCCCATCCCTGGCCTGGTGTTGAGGGCGGAATCTCCGTGCATCGCGTCGCGGTGTCAACGTCTGCATGCGCCACGAGAGTGCTGTGGAACAGCGGATCCGGTGGTGGGACGAGCGCGCACCTGTGCGACGTCCGCCGAGCAGCGCGGGCTCGACGCCGCGCGCTTGCCGAGCTCGTTGCGCTCGTAAGCCGCGCCGTCACCGCGCGTGCGCCGCGCCCTCACCGCGCGTGCGCCGCGCCGCCACCGCGCGTGCGCCGCGCCGCCACCGCGCGTGCGCCGCGTCCGTGTGTGCCCTGCGCACGTACCGTGTACGCCCTGCGCGCGCACCGTGTGCGCCCTGCGCGCGCGCTGCAACCGTACCGTGTGCGTGCCGCGTTATCGCGCCGCTGCACTCGTGAGCGCGGCGATGACGCTGCGGGTGAAGCCGCGAAGGCGCGCGACGTCGTCGGGGCGGAGGGCGAGGGTGCGCGCGTCGCAGTAGAGCCTGCGGGCGACCTCGATCTGGAGCGCGTGGACCCCCTCGTCGCGGCGCGCGTGCCGCTCGAGCGCGTGGCCGCCCGGGAAAGGATCGTCGAGCGCGAGCGAGAGGCCGTGCGCGCGCGCGACCTCGGCGACCGCGTCGCGCGCCCAGCTCGCCGCGCTCTCGCCGCGCCGGGTCCCGAGCACGACGTCGGCGGCGCCCTGGAACATGACGTCGGGGTACGTGTGCCCGGAGACGAGGATCGCGACGCCGTGGCGCGCGCGCGCGTCGGCGAGGCGAGCGGCGATCTCCGCGTGGTACGGCTCGAACACGTCGCGGACGCGGCGCTCGACCTCCGCGCGGGGTGGTGAGCTCTCGAGCCACTGCTCGCCGCTCGCGGAGCGCCGCCGCACCTCCCGCAGCCCGTAGGGGAGCTTGTCCTCGTAGGGCGTGGGCACGCGCGGGGCCGTGTTGAGGTCGATGACGAAGCGGCTCGCCGTCGCGACGACGAGCGCCGCCCCCTCGAGCGTGACGTCGCCGAAGAGCGCGTCCGCCGCGACGTCCGCGTCGGCCGCGAGGGCGCGCTCCGGCACGCGCGTGAAGCGCGCCGCGAGCTCGTCCACGACGAGGCTCGCGTGCGGGACCTCGACGACGATCGGCCCCGCCGTGTCAGGCTCGTGGACGAGGAAGGGAGGCGGCGTGGCAGGCATCGTTGCTCCGGAAGGTAGGCGCGCGCCGGGTTTTTCGCACGGGTGCGCCGGTTTGCGCTCTCATGGCGGGCCATGGAACCCCGGATCTGGCTGCTCGTGAGCCGATACCACCTCGACGCAGGGCTGTCGTCGCTCCTGGTGGACGGCGTCGCGACGGCCTGCTTGCTCGTCCTCGCGGCGCTCGCGCTCCGGCTCTCGCGCCGGCAGCGCCGCGCCGCCGCGCGGGCCGAGGCCTCGTTCATGCCCGGCGCCGCGCTCGCGCCCGGCGAGGCCGTCGTCGTGGGCACCGTCGAGCGGGAGCAAGGCGCGGACGTGGCGGTGCGCGTCGAGGTCGAGCAGGAAGGGTCCGAGTCCGAGACCTCCGGGGTCTGGACCCACCAGTGGGCCGAGACCGGCCGCAAGGTCCGTGTCCACCCCTTCTATCTCCGCCACGCGTCCGGCGCGCGCATCCGGGTCGAGCCGGGCGAGCACGTGCAGCTCGTCGACGCGCTCGACGGCATGATCCGGGTCGATCTCACCCGGCGCGTCCGCGTGGCCGAGCTCATTCCAGGCGAGAGGGTCTTCGCGATCGGCGAGCTCCGGCGCGCACCCGATCCCGAGGCGCAGGCCCAGGGGTACCGCGAGCAGGCGCAGGGATACCTGCTCGTGCCCCCGCGCGGGGGCCGCATGCTCCTCTCGTCCGAGCCGCTCGGCGAGCGGTTCGCGCGCAGGGCGGCGTTCCACCAGCGGTGGGCCGTCACCGCGGCCGTCGCGTCGCTCGTGTTCAACATGGCGTTCGCGGCCTTCCACGCGCGCCGCTGGCTGGGCGAGACGGTGGACGTCCGCGTGACGCAGCTCCAGGAGAACGAGGACGGCGACCACACCCGCTTCGAGGTCACGATGCGGGGCGAAGGCGGCGCCGCCTTCTCCGACGAGGTGTCCCACGGCGCGTTCGCCCGGCTCCGCGAGGGCGAGACGGTGAAGGCGCGTTATGTCCCCTCGTGGAGCTCAGCCAGCGCGATCGGCCCCGACGTGACGGCCCACTCCGTGGCCTACGCCGCCTTGCCGCTCCTCGGCGTCATCGCGCTCGCCTATCTCGCTCGCGCGCAGGTCACGCGGCCCTGGTACGAGAAGAAGCTGATCGAACAGGGGAGCGGCAAGCTGGCAGAGAGCCTGTCTTCCCCGCAGCAGGCCCCGAAGCGTCGGGAGGGCCGCCGCCGGGACCCCGCTTCTGGATGACGGACGGCTCGAGTCGGCAGGCGCCGCGCGTCCGACGAAGGTCATCGAGACATCGCACCTGCGACCCCGGGGTCGGGCTGTAGAGCTGACAATCCCCTCATTTCGTTGGCATTCTGGGGAAGAGAAACTTGAACAGGGGGCGGGGAGACAGGGAGATTCATGGGATTCTAATCCCCGCCTCCCCGCCTCCCTGTGAATCTTCTCGAAACATTCGAGAGGATGCTTCAGGACCGAGAAAGCAGCTACCGCTTCATCGAGTCGAGAAGGCGTTGGACGTGCCGGTGAGCTTCGCGCTGCCCAGGTTCTTCGCCTCGAGCTTGGTCTCCGCGTCCCTCACTGCAGCCGTGCCGGTGCCCGCGATCGTGATCGACTCCTCGGCGAGCGCGTAGATCGTGAACTCGTAGGTGTCGGTCTTCGTTCCGGTGCTGGAGCCGAAATTGGGGCAAGGCCCGAGGTAGTTCGAGTTCTGCTTGGCGCCGAGCAGCGTCGCGTCCGCCTGCTTGAACCCCTCGGGCAGCGAGGTGGTGGTGGGAGGAATGTTGTACAGAACCCAGTGGTAGCCGTTGGGCTGCGACGGCGTCGCGTGCGCCAGGGTGACATCGATGAAGGTGATGGCGTAGCTCTTCGTGCCCGCGGGCCCCGGGGTCCAGTGGAGCTCCGGCATGACGCTGTTCTGGAAGCCGGCGGTCTGGCAGGTGTACTTGTCGGCGAACTTGGCGCCTTCCGCGTGATTGGTGCTCGCGAGCGCGAACTCCTCGGAGGGCGCGCCGCCGCTCCCTCCGGAGCCGCCCTCTCCGCTCCCACCTGCTCCCGTCGCGCCACCCTCTCCGCTGCCCCCGGCCCCCGACGTCGTGGTGGTCGCGGGGTCGCCGCCGCTCGAGCTCGAGCTGTCGGCGCTGCTGCTGGCGCTGCTGCTGCTGGCGCTCGGGGAGCCGGAGCTCGCCGCGGTCCCCCCGCCGTCCCCCGACACATCGGGATCGCTGCTGGAGCAGTTCAGGATGGCGAATGGCATGGCCGCGAAGGCGAGGTATCGAGCGCTACGTGTGAGCCTATCCGTGATGGTACGCATTGGCGCATGATGCCACACCGGCGTTCCTATCGCGATGACAGTCGCTTCTCCCCTTGCGACAAAGATCCGCAATTTAGCGGTACATTTCCCGGAACAGTGAGTGATCGAAGAATGTGAACGTTGACATGAGCGCGCCTGGCGCGACACATCGCTCCAGGTCTCTCGCCTGCTCGCCAGAGAGGAAGAGGCGGAGCGGAGGGCCCTTGACCCTTGACACCGCGCAAGAGCGAGCAGGAGCGCCCGCGAGGACGCTCCTGCCCTGGCGGAAATGTGCAGAACCGCCGCGTCAGTATTGCGTGTTGTTGGACGTCGTGATCTTCGAGGAGCTCACGCCCATGAAGAGCTCCTTGCCGATCCCGCTGTAGCGGGTGTTCGTCATCGTCACGCTGCTGCTGCCGCTGTCCGTCCTGAAGATGGACTCCTTCATCTTCGAGATGTCGCACCGGTCGATGAAGACGTCGACCTTGAAGTCGGTCCCCCCGTTCTGCCGGATGAACTTGCCGGCGCTCTGCGCCGTGAAATTCGACACCTTGAACGTGCTGGCCGCGTTGATCTGGAACACCTTGTCGTCGCCGTTCTTCGCGGAGCCGCCGTTCAGCACCACGGTGCCTGACTTCTTGACCGTCAGGGCGTCTTCGCCGATGTCCTCCCAGACGATGTTCTCGAGCGTGACGTTGCCGTACGTGTGAATGCCGTCGGCCGCCGGCGCGCCGAGGACCACGTTCTTCAGCTTCGCGCCGTCCTCGAGCTTGAACACCGGCTTCTGGCCCTCGGCCTGGCTGCCGTCCCCGAGCGTGTTCTTGTCGGCGATGTACCGCTTGCCGCCGCCGTCGAACGTCTCGCCCGCCTTCACGATGATCGTCGAGCTGACGACGCCGCCGTTCCCGGCCGTCGTGGTGCCGCCGCCCGAGCTGCTGCCGCCCGAGCTCCCGCCAGAGTCGCCGCCGCCCACCGGCACGAGCTCGATGTAGTCGACCTTCAGGTCGTACCCCGACGAAGAGGAGTTCTTGCCCTTGCACGTGAGCGCGAACTCGACATTGCCAGAGAGCGATTTCTCCCCGAGCGTCGCGGTCGTCCAGCTGTCGCCGGTGGAGGAGCCATAAGCGTCGAAGGACTTCACCGACGATCCCTTCACGGCGAGCTCGTACTTGCCGTACACGTTCCGCTTGGCGTAACGAAGGACGATCTTGTACGTGCCGGACGCGACCGACGCGGAGAACTTGAAGGTGTCCCCGCTCTGGTTGGCGCGGAGCTTCACGTTGTCCGCGTTGTCTTCGATCTTGTCGCCCGACGAGATGGACCAGTTCTGGTTCTCGGCCTCGATCCTGACGGCGCTGAGCGCGTCGCTCGCCGAGTCCACGTCCACATCCAGGTCGGCGCCGTCCGCCGCGAGGCAGCCGGCGAGACCGAACGACAACAGGGCACCGAAAGCATAGGTCAATCTCAAGCTCATGATGTTATCCCTCGATCGTTAACGTTGCGCGCGACCGACGACTCCCACCCTTCACTCCCTCTGCGCACCCCTCACCCACGGGTCGTCATGTCCTCGCGATGTCTACGTGATGTCTTGTCCTGTCTTCATCTTCATCTTCACGTCAGAGCAATGCCCAGGCCACAGCGCGCCATCACCCGCGGCCGCAGATCAGGGCACCATGATTGCATTTTTCCGCTGAAGGACGGCGTTTCACCCGCTTCGGCGAACAGGCACGCTCGCCGCTGTCATGGGCCGCCGTCAACGACGTCAACCGGCGGTTGACACATGAGCCCGCAGACGCCCGCCGGGGCGTCGCCGTGCGCGGTCACTCTGCGTAGCAGACCTCGAGGCGCGGGCGGCGCGACGCCGTGGTGTCTTCGCTGGCCCGCCACTGCGTCGCCCCCGCCACGTCCTCTTCCATCACGAACCCGTAATTCGGGAGGACGCCGCTCACCCAGTCCTGCACCAGGTCGGTGAGGTTGGCGGTCCGATCGCCGGCGCCGTTGACGGTGACGATCGACGCGAAGCTGAGCGGCTCCCAGCTCTGGTTGTAGCTGGACCAGCTCACGGTCGTCTCGCCCCAGGGCGCGAGGGCCTCGTGGAGACGAACGGTGGTGACCGACGCCTTGTACACCTGATTGATCGTCAAGGTGGCCGAGTAGACCGGCGCGCCCGCGGGGATGAACGAGAGGTCGAACCAGACCAGCGCAGCACGGAAGCCTCCGGTGCCGGCTCCGCCCGTATAGATCGACGGGTACGACCCTTCCTTGTAGGTCGACGAGGCCGACCAGAGCGTCGCGTCCCAGACCGTGCCGAAGACGCCGCGCTGCACGGTCCTGCACACGGGCGTGCCTCCGGAGCCGGCGCCACCCGCCCCGCCCGAGCCGGTGCTGCCCACGCTCATCGCGCTGCTCATCATGACGCTGCCTGTGCTCGTGCTCGAGGCGCTCGAGCTGCTGCTCGTGCTGGATACGCTCGTGCTGCTGCTCGTGCTGGATACGCTCGTGCTCGAGGCGCTCGAGCTGCTGCTCGTGCTGGACGAGCTCGAGCTGCTGGACGAGCTCGAGCTGCTGCTCCCGCTGCCGGGTGGCGCATAGGTGAGCGTCAGCTCCATGTCGAAAGACAGATCGGTCGAATTGGGGGCCGATTGCTTGACCATCACGGCGAGGATGTTGCTTCCGACCACGAAGGAGCTCGGGGAGAGCGTCACCGTGGTGAGCTCGTCGTCGCGCGACTCCGCGGACGCATAGTCACCGTAGGCCGTGTTGGTCACGCGCTTCGATGCCACCTGGGTGCCGTTGAGCCAGACGACGACGCCGTCGTCGTGGATGAGCTTCATGGTCGCCTGCGCGACCGGCCCGTCGATCGGGATGATCTTGCGGAAGTAGGCCGTGGGATACGAAGGCGTGGCCCGGTAGAGGGCCGTGCTCTCCCCGCCGTCGCCGTAGCCGAGCTGCCCCCAGCCCCCCTTCCACGAGGAGTCGTCGAACGTGAGGTTTCGCCAGGCCGTACCCCGGTCGACGCCCAGGTCGTCGTAAACCCAGTAATCGCCGAAGTAGACCGCCGTGCGGGGGAGGCTCTGGATCGTGAAGCCGGCGTTGCTCTCGTCGGAGAGCAGCGGGTGCTCGGCGTCGGAGACGCGCACGAGCGCCGTCGTCGTGTCGATGGAGGGAACCACCCAGTTGTAGCGGCCCGTGTTGGCGGCGCTGTTCGTGATCGTGGTCCAGGTCGCGCCGTCGTCGGTCGTGTACTCGATCCGAACGGTGGGGATGTTCCCCACGGTCGCCCAGCGGATCGGGAAGATGCCGCCCGGCGGCAGGCGCTCCCCCCCGTCGGGCGCCGCGACGTCGAGGGCCGTTCCCTTCACGATCGCGAAGCGATCGCTGATCACGCCGTCGTAGCGAACGTTGGACACCGTGAGCCGGTTGTCCTCGACGTCGAGGAGGCACGAGCCGCTCTGCGCCTCGTTGAAGTACATGAGCGGGTGGCCTCCGGAGCCGCCCACGTACGTGCCGTGGCCGGCGACGACATGAACCGCCCCTTCGTGGCTCCCTTTGCCAGGGAGCTTCACGTAGGGGCCGTCGCCGAGCGGCTTGCCGTCGTGCCCGTCGACGATGTGCCCGTCCGCCGTGGTCGGCGTATCGTAGGCGCCGTCCACGAGGAACGAGCGCTCGTAGTTGTGCGAATGGCCCGCGAGCACCAGGTCGACCCCGCCCGCGTCGAGGAGGGGCGCGAGGTACTCCCGGTGCTCGATGATCAGCCAGTCCTCGTCCGAGTCGTGGGTGCCCTTCGTGTACATCGGAAAGTGCATGTACGCGATGATCCAGTCCTGTTCCGTCGCGGCGAGATCGGCGGCGAGCCAGGCCGCCATCGCGCCGGACGAGTAACGCGAGGAGCCATAGCCGTCGAGCACGACGAAGTGGACGTTCGCATAGTCGTACGAGTAGTAAGCCTCCGTACCGGAGGGGACCCCGCCGGCCTCCCCGGCGGCGGGGAGCACGTAGGCGGTGTAGTAAGGACCGGTCTGCGTCGCCGAGTCGGAGCTCAGGCCCTCGTGGTTGCCGAACGTCGGCCACACGACCGTGTTGCGGAGGATCGCCGCGTACTGATTGAAGAAGCCGCTGGTGAACTCCTCGGTGGTGCCGAAGTTGTACGCCATGTCCCCCATGTGCAGGAACAGGTTGGGGCGGTACGCGCCGACGGCGTTCAGCATCGCGTCTCGCGTCGCCCAGGGCGCAGTGCCGCCGTAGCCGGTGTCTCCGATGATCCACGCCCGGAACTTCTTCGGCGTGGACACGGGCGGCGCCGTCTCGAAGTAGAAGGAGGAGGAGCCGCCGGCCAGCACCGCGCTCGATGTACCGACGCTGTAGTAGTAGCGGGTGTTCGGCGTGAGCCCGCCGATGAGCACCTCGTGCTGGGTCGCGAGCGCGCCGAGATCCACCGTCTGCGTCAGATTCGCCGGATCGGTCCCGTAGCGCACGCGGCTGTCCGTGCCCACGTCGGTCGTCCACACCACGTAGACCGAGTTGGGCGTCAACGACTGCAGATAGGGCTGCCTCATCACCGACTGGGCGGCCGCCTGACCGGCCCACGCCATGGTCATTGCCACCGACGCTGCGGCCAGATGTCCGGGGTTCAATTTCATTGCTTCACCCTCCGAGCTTCCTGATTCATCCCGCCTTGCCTCCAACAAACGATCGCCATGCGGCGAGCCGGGCGCCTTCCCGGCACGGTCACGCCAGCGATCGCATCGCGCCTGATACCGTGCGCTATCAGCACATCGGACGTGAACGCGCTGCTACCATCTTACCGAACACACACCTGGGAGATCATCTTAAATCGGAGAGCCTCGCGCCGACGGCAGACCACTCCGGTCTCTGTCTCTGTCTCTGCCTCTGAGTGGGGCCGGAGGGCAGCGATTGCCGGGCGCGCTCAAAGCGCAACAGAATTCCGTCGCCACTGTCGAACCAGCGCGCCAACACTGGCCAACACTGAATGCGTGCCCGGCGCCGACGGTTGGCGATCGTCGTCCCAGCGCTCAGTCGCGTCCGCCGCGTCCGCCGCGTCCGCCGCGTCCGCTTGCTCTTGCACGGACGCTCGCACGGAGGATGGACGCCGGGGCCTTCGCCCGTAGCCGCCTCGCGCGACAGCGGTAGGTCAGTCTTGCAAAACCTTTCTGCTCCCTGGCCAGCTGGTGCGGCGCCCCTGAGCGCCACGCGGCAGGATCATCATGAGGACCTCAAAGCATTGTCGTCGAGCAGCGGGGTCGCTGCACGATCGAGGGAAGCTAGCATGAACTCTTTTTCGATTGTATGAGGGATATGTGTCATCGCGATTTCTGACTTTCCGCGCAGGACCCGGGCGCATGATCGCGACGGGGGTGCGCGCTGGATCGCCGGCGCGGGCCGGCTCCACCCCGCGATTCCCGAATACTCCGCGAGCAACGACAGCCGGGCTCACCGCCATGGCGGCGGTCAGCGCGGCCGCCATGGCCGCCGTCCTGCTCCTGGGCGAGCGCCCTGCGCTGGCGGATCCGGGGGAGCCGGCCGAGGTCGAGGCGCGCCGCCTCGTCCATGTGCTCGGCTACGTCGCCATGGACTATGGCGGGAGCGTCGCGAACGGCGCCGTCACCAGCGTCATCGAGTATGACGAGCAGCTGGCGCTGCTCGGCGAGGCGATCCATGTCGCCACCCGCATCCAGCCGTCCGCGCTCGAGAGCGGGGCGGGCGACCTCGCGCAGGGCATCGTCGGCGTGCGTGAGCTCGTCGAGGCGAAGGTCGCTGCGGATCGAGTCGCCATCGCGGCCAGGGGCGCGCGCGACCGGGTCGCGTCCGCCTTCCGGCTGGCGGAGGCGCCGCTCTCGCGGCCCGACGCGAAGCGCGGCGCGGCCCTCTACCAGGAGAACTGCGCCACCTGCCACGGCCCGACGGGGCACGCCGATACCCGGCGCGCGGCGAGCCTGGTCCCGCACCCGGCGAACTTCCACGACGCGATCATCGCCGAGCAGCTCGCGCCCATCGGTGTCGAGTCCGCGGTTCGATTCGGCGTCAGCGGCACGGCCATGGTGCCGTTCACCTTTCTCTCCGCCCGCGACCGCTGGGACCTCGCCTTCCACGTCGCCGGCCTCCACCACCCGGAGCCCGGCGAAAGCCCGAGGCCGCTCGATCTGCCGGACTACTCCATGGTCGAGCTCGCGGTCCGCTCCGACGCGGACCTGCGCGCCGAGCTCTCCGCGCGCGGGATCCCCGCCGAGCGGCACGCGGCGCTCCTCGCGGAGCTCCGGCGGCGCGTCGCCTATGGCGGCGAGGCCGCGTCACACCCCCTCTCCATCGCGCGCGCCGCGCTCGACAGGGGGCGCGCCGCGCTGCGCGAGGGCAGGCTCGTCGACGCGCGCGAGGCGCTCAGCACAGCCCAGCTCGACGGCATCGACGTGGCCGAGGCGAGCGTCCGCACCGTGAAGGAGGCGCTCGCGGACGACCTCGGCGACGGCGCCTTCGCCCTTCGAGCGGCGCTCGCGGCAGGCGCGACGACAGACACGCTCGACGCGGGCATGGCCACGCTCCTGCGCGACGCGACCTACGCCGAGGTCGCGCTCGCGCGGTCCGGGGGCGCGCCAGGTCGGCTCGTGGCCCAGGTATCGAGCCGCTTGGCGCTGCGCGAGCTCGCCGCTGCGGCGCTCTTCCTCGCCGCGCTCGCCGCCGTCGCGTCGTCACGGAGCCGGCGTGTCGTCCACGTCGCGTCGGGCGCGGCGCTGCTGCTCGCGCTCGCCGCCTGGGTCGCGGCGGCGCTCGGGCACATGGCCGGCTTCTGGCGAACGCTCACGGCAGGCGCGACGATCTCCCTCGCGCTCGCGGCGCTCGCGGCGCTCGCCGGCGCGGCGGCGCTCGCCCGGCGGCGCGGCGCGCGGCAGGTGCGCTCGCACGATCCATTGCACGGCGGCCTGTCGCGAGGCCGCCGAGCGGCCGTGTTCGCGGCCGCGCTGCTGGCCGGCTTCGGCGCGGCGTTCTCGGCGCTCGACGCCGCGCTCGGGGTGTCGCTCCCCGTCGCGCCGCCCGCCGTGGCCGGGGTGTTGTTCACGCTCGCGCTGCTCGCCGCCGGCGCGGCGCTGGTCACCCGTGCGAGCCGGGCGGCCGCGCGCCGCTGGGCGAGCCCTCCCGCCTGGCTCGCCTGTCTGCTGTGCGTCCCGCTCGCCGGCCGCGCCGTGGCCGCCTTCCAGCTCTGCGGGTTGCTGCCGCTCCACCGGCTGCCGCTCCCTCGATTCACCGCGCTCGGCATCTACCCTGCGGTCGAGACATGCCTCGTCCAGGCAGCGCTGCTCGGGCTCGCGCTCGCCGGCGCGGCCCGCGGCCGCCGCGCCGAAGGGGCGTGTTGACTCGTGCTCATGACGAGCCACGCCACCGTGAAGGCGGCCGTCGACGCCGTGAATCGCGGAGCCGCGGATTGCCTCTCGAAGCCGTTCGATCACGCCGAGCTCGTCGCCCTCGTCGAGCGCCACCTCGCCAATGCGCAGTCGGGGAAGGGCGCTCCCGCAGCGCCGTGACACGGTCGACGCCACAGGGCTGTCGCCACGGAGCTCGCCAGAGCTGCCGAGTCGCCAACAGGCGATGGCGGAGGCTTCCTCACGCCGACAGTTCATGTAGGGAACGGTCGCTCCGCGCACGCGCAGTCGAGCTGCCTTGATTCGACAGGCTGAGCAGCGCTGGCCGGCGAGGGGCCGCCAACCGTTGTCTCGAGCCCGAGCCGCGGCGGCTAGCGTCGCGACCGACGCGCTTCCATTCCGGCACGCAGCGTCCTATCGTGATTGGCTGAAGCTTCTCGGAGATCCCTTCCATGACCATGAACAGCAAGCTGGCTTTTGCGCGGTGGACCAGCGGGTGCCTCATTGCGGTGCTCGGGGTTGGATGTGCCCAGATCTTCGGCTTCGATAAGTTGTACGAGGTCGCGCACGGCAACACCGGAGGCGGTGGCGCTGGCGGCGAAGGCGGCGCCGGCGGGAACACGGGAGGCGGCGGCGCTGGCGGCGAGGGCGGTACTACCGGCAGCACCAGCGGCACGAACGCGGGAGGCGGCGGCGCTGGCGGCGAAGGCGGAGCCGGCGGGAACGCGGGAGGCGGCGGAGAGGGGGCAGGATGCCCGGAGCCGCCGATGGGCGACCCCACCCTGGAACTGTCGATGATCGACGACATGGAAGATGACAACGACACCATCATCAAAGTGGTGGATGAAACGAACCCCCGGCAAGGGGCCTGGTACGTGGCGAACGATGGCGAGGGGACGCAAACGCCCGGAGTGGGCGAGCCGTTCACTATGGGCGTCCTCGAGCCGCCGCGCGGCGACAGCACGTTGGCAGTGCACGTCGTGGGCGACGACCTGTTTGAGAAGTGGGGTGCCCTGTTCGGCTTCCAGTTGAACAGCGCTTCAGCGTCCAATCAGGGCCTCTACGACGCCTCCGCGTTCAGCGGCATCACCTTCTTTGCCTATGCGGATGGAGCCACCTCGACGAAGGTGACCGTTGACGTCGCCGACGTGCAGACCTGGAGCAAGGGCGGCATCTGCACCACCGAAGGGGGCGGGTGCGACGATCACTTCACCAAGGTCGTCACGCTGAAGAATTGCTGGACTCAGTTCAAGGTGCCCTTCTCCTCCCTCGCGCAGTCCAGCTGGGGCCAGCAGTTCGAGGCGGTCGACCTGACGAAGATCTGGGCCATCCAGTTTCGCTTCTCGGCGAGCCGTGCATTCAGCGTGTGGATCGACGACGTGGCGTTCTACAAGGAGCCGGCGCCGGAGACGGAACCCGAAGCCACGACCCCGTGAGCGCCGGAGCCGCGCGCGAGCTCGCGACGAGGGTCGAGCCCGCTCAGCGTCGAGACGCAGGTGCCGACGAGGTGCAGCGAGAGCACGGCGCCGATCCCCTCGCCCGCCCATAGGCCCAGGTCGAAGAGCGGATCGAGACCGAGCTCGGTGAGCGCGAGGGCCGCCGCCGGCTCGGCCGAGCGGTGCGCGGCGAGGAGCCATGGCCGGAGCGCTGGGGCCATCCTGACGGCGCAGAGGGCCGCGGTGCACGCCGTCAGCCCGTCGACGACGACGCCCATGCGCAGCCGCGCGGCCTCCAGCGCGAAGCCGGCCATCGCGGCGATCTCCAGCCCACCGACCTTCGCCAGCACATCGAGGGGGTCCGTGGGATCGGGCACGTGAAGCGCGAGCGCGTCGGCGACGACGCCGGCCTTGCGCGCGACGCCCTCCGCATCGAGGCCGGCGCCCTGTCCCGCGAGGCTCGCCGGCGGCGCGCCCGTGAGGGCGCACAGGACCGCTGTCGCCGCGGTCGTGTTGCCGACGCCGATGTCGCCGGCGCCCGCGAGCGTGACGCCCTCCGCGGCGAGCGCGCGGGCCGTCTCGGCGCCCGCCTCCATCGCGCATGCCGCCTCGTCGCGCGTCATCGCCGGCTCGCGCCGCAAGTTGCCGGTGCCACGCCGCACCACCCGCGGCGCCAGCGGGACGACAGGCGCGCACGGCAGCGCCGAGAGATCGCCCGCCAGGCCGACGTCGACCGCGACGAGCCGCACGCCGTGGCGCGCCGCCAGCGCCGAGACGGCCGCGCCCCCGGCCATCACGTTCGCGAGCCTCGCCGTCGTCGCCGGCGAGGGGTGAGCGCTCACGCCCTCCGCGACGACGCCGTGGTCCGCGCAGAACACGGCCAGCCCCGGCGAGGGCAGCGGGAGCGGCAGCTCGCCACGCACGCCGGCCCACCACGCCGCGAGCTGCCCGAGCCGCCCCAGGCTGCCCGCCGGCAGGCCGAGCGTGGCCTGGTGCGCACGGGAGGCCTCCATGGCGGCGGCGTCGAGCGGTGAGATCGCCGTCGTGCGGAGCGATGAGCGCGGCGGCTCGCTCGCGCGGCCCGCCGCGGGCGTGCTGGCGTCGTCGCGGTCTTGCCAGATGCCATGTTCGTGGACGACCTCATCGACCGCGCGCCGCTCTCGCCAGCCGCTCTCTTCCAGCATCGGTCGCCGCCGGAACGCGACGGGGTGGCCCAGGCAGAGATACGCAATCGGCTCCACGCCCGGCGGGAGGCGCAGCTCGGCGCGGAGGACGGCGGGCTCCACGATGCTGACCCAGCCGACGCCGACGCCCTCGGCGCGCGCGGCGAGCCAGAGGTTCTGCACCGCGCAGCACGCGCTCGCGCGCACCGCCTCCGGCTGGACGATGGTGCCCAGGATCGCCTCCCCGCGCGGCCTCAGGTCGACCGCGACGCACACGTTGAGCGACGCCTCGAGGATCCCCTCGAGCCGATAGGAGAGGTACTGCTCGCGTCGGCCCTCCGGAAAACGGGCAGCCTCCTCCTGGCGGCAGCGAAGGAAGCTCTCGCGGATCCGCGCGCGCTGCGCCTCGTCACGCACCACGACGAAGCCCCAGGGCTGGGAGAATCCCACGCTGGGCGCCAGGTGGGCGGCCTCGAGGATGCGCCGCAGGACAGCCCGGTCGAGCGCGCGCCCCGGCTCGAAATGCCGCACGTCCCGCCGCAGGGCAATGACGTCGTAGACCGCCTGCCGCGCTCCCTCGTCGAAGGCGACGACGGCCTCCGGGACCAGGTACGACGGTTCGTGTGTGGCGTTCACCGCGGTCAGCTACCACAGTTGCCAGGCGATGGGCAGCCGACGGCCGCGCGCTGCAGATGGCCCCCCTCGCGCGTCTTCCTTCGAGCCAGCGAGCCGCGCCGATGGGGCTCTGGGCGAGCGGGGCTCTGGGCGAGCGGGGACCGCCGTGCTCGGCCTCCGCGCCGATCGCGCCCATCACGAGGGCCCACCCCGGCTAACCGCAGCTACCCTGCCCTCGACAGGGAAAACCCCTCGTATCCCCGAGCCGCGACCGCCTCGCACCGCTTTCTGTAGGCGCCGACGCCCCCGGCATAGGGCATGAGGACGCGGGGCTTGCCAGGGATGTTCGCCCCGACGTACCAGGAGCTGGCCAGCGGATACAGCGTGCCGCCGGCCACCTCGTTGGCGTGCGCGACCCACCCCTCCTCCGCCTCGGCGGTGGCCTCGATGCACGCGAAGCCTCGCTCTCGCAGGTACGCGATGCAGTCCGCGATCCATTCCACGTGCTGCTCGATGGAGACGATCGCATTGCTGAACACGGACGGGCTCCCAGGCCCGGTGATCGTGAACAGGTTCGGGAAGCCGGCGATGGCGACGCCGAGGTACGTGCGCGGGCCGTCGGCCCACCTCGCCTTGAGCGGCTCGCCGCCCCTCCCGCGCAGCTCGATCCTGGTCAGGGCGCCCGTCATGGCATCGAAGCCCGTGGCGAGCACGAGGCTGTCGAGCGTGTACTCCGCGCTCCGCGTCCGGAGCCCCGTCTTCGTGATCTCCTCGATGGGTGACGCCTTGACGTCGACCAGCGTGACGTTCTCCCGGTTGAAGGTCTCGTAATAGCCGGTGTCGACGCAGAGCCGCCGGGTGCCGAGCGGATACCCCCTCGGCGACAGCGCCTCGGCGACGGCAGGGTCGCGGACCGTCGCGCGGATCCGGGATCGGACGAACTCGGCGGCGGTCTCGTTGGCTTCCCGGGACCGCATCACGTCCGAGAACGTGGCGAGGAAGCCGGTGCCGCCCTGCTCCCAGCGAGCCTGATACGCGCGCTCCCGCTCGTCGGGCGGCACCTCCAGCGCGGACCGCGGGTCGACGTCCATGATGACCCCGGCGCGCGTCTCGCGGGCCCTCTGCCGGTGCTCCGCGTAGTTCGCCTTCATCCACGATGCGTAGGCCGCCTCCAGGGGCGCGTTGCGCGCTGGCACGCTGAAGCACGGGGTCCGCTGGAAAACGAAGAGGCGCGCCGCCTGCTCGGCAATGGCGGGGATGACCTGGACGCCGGACGAGCCCGTGCCGATGACGCCGACGCGCTTGCCGGTGAAGTCGACGCCGCCGTGCGGCCAGTGGCTTGTGTGGTATCGCTCGCCCCGGAACGCCTCGAGCCCCTCGATGTCGGGCACCTTCGCGGCGGACAGGCAGCCAGTCGCCATGATCAAGAACCCGGCGGACACGCTGGCGCCGTCGTCGGTCCGGATCACCCACCGCTCCGTCGCCTCGTCGAAGGCGGCCGCGGTCACCCGCGTCCGGAGCCGGATGTGCGCGCGGAGCTCGAACCTGTCCGCGACGTGCTCGAGATAACGCAGGATCTCCGGCTGCGTGGCGTATCGCTCGGTCCACGTCCATTCCTGCTGGAGCTCGGGAGAGAACGAATAGGAGTAGTCCATGCTCGCAATGTCGCAGCGCGCGCCGGGGTAGCGGTTCCAGTACCAGGTGCCGCCCACCCCGCCGCCCGCCTCGTAGACGCGGACCGAGAGGCCGAGCCGGCGCAGGCGGTAGAGCATGTACAGACCCGCGAACCCGGCGCCGACGACGACGGCGTCGACGCGGCCCAGAGGCGCGGGGCTGTCTCCTGAACGATTCGACTGCACGTCAGACATGATGTTCGCCTCCCTCTCCGGACATGGGTGCGCGGGAGGCCGCTCGAGGCCCCGCGCGATCGCTTCAGAGACGCGCGCCGCCCTGCGCCGGCGCCGGGCGTGGGGCGCGGTGGACGCGAAGGGCGAGCGCCATCAAGCTCAGGACCAGCACCACCCCGAGGTGCACGAGGCCGCTCCACCCCAGCGCCGACAGGAGCGCGCCGGACGTGAGCGACGCCGCGCCGCTGGCGGCGAACACGCACAGATCATTGACGCCCTGCGCCCGGAAACGCTCGGGGCCGGACCGGCTGCGCGCGACCAGGGTCGTCGCGGTCACGAACACATAACACCACCCGACCCCGACCAGCGAGAGCCCGACCAGGTGCCCTTCGAGCCCTGGAGCCAGGCTGATCACGAACCCCGCCAGCAGGAAAAGCAGCCCGAGCCCCTGGAGCGCCGCGATCGACATCCGCTTCAGGAGGGCGCCGACCGAGAGCGAAGGCAGGTACATGCTCAGGAGGTGCACCTCGATCACCCAGCCCGCCTGCCGGATCGATCTCTGCTCGACGCCGCACATCTGGAGCGGCGTCGGCACCATGATCAGGCTCATCACGAGGAAAGCGCCGGCGCCCATCGCCACCATGGGCCAGTACAGCGCGCGAGCCCCCGCGTCGGGCGCGGCGGAGGCCTCCGCGACCCGGGCTTCCTGCGGCCGGTACGACACGAACGCGAGCGCCGCGACGACCTGGAGCGCCGAAAGGACGAGCAGGGCAGAGGGCAGCTCGCTGGACGTCCGTCCTTCCAGCAGGCCGAAGAGCGAGATGCCAGGGACGATGCCGAGCGCGCTGGCGAGCTGGATCATGGTCAAGAGGCGCGGCGCCCGATGGCTCTCCTGCCCTTCGAGGATCGCGAAGCGGTACTGCTGCACGAAGGCGCCGTGCAGGCCGACGCCGGAGACCGCCGCGCAGAACAGCGGGAGATCGGAGCGGTCCACCGCGCGCGCCGCGAGCGCGAGGCAGCCGGCGGACAGGAGCGCCGCGGCGATGAAGCAGGGCTTGCGCCCGAAGCGGCGCATCAGCTGGCTGGCCGGCCAGGTGCCCAGGGCCGAGGACAGCACGAGCACGGCCACCGGGAGCGTCGCGAGCCGCATGTCCCGCGCGAGCCGCTCACCCACCACGCTGCCGGCGAACTGGACCGACACCACGGAAGCGATCCCCAGGACCTGGCAAAGCAGCAGGACCAGCGTGTTGACGGACGCGGCGGGCGCGGGCGCAGCGACGACGGCCTGACGGCTCAACGGACGCGCTCCACGGAAGGCAGGGCGGCCCCGTTCCCCGCGTCGAGCGCTGCGATCGCCTCGAGGGAGAGGCCCAGGCGCTCGTGGAGGAAGCGCACCATCGTCCAGTGAGGCAGCGCGCCCTCGTCGAAGGGGCCGAACTCGTCGCGGTAGAGCGGCAGCCAGCGCAGCGCCTCCTCGATCGCCTGCTCCCGGCTGACCTGCCCCTCCTGATAATCCTCGTAGGGCAGGCTGCGGTGATGGATGAAGAAGCGCCCCGGGAGGCGCTCCTCGCAGAGCTCGCGGTACTCCCGCGTCTGCAAGATCAGGTAATGCCAGACCTCGTCGATCGCCTGCTCCACCGGCAGGAACAGCCCGGCCAGCGGCTCCGGATAGCGCGATATCAGGTAGAGGTACCGCAGGCATTCGAGCACCTGACGCTCGACATAGGTGGGCTCCTCGCCGCTGGTCCGCACGAAATGGCGCACCACGCCGGCGAAGAACGCGCCGTCGAGCCGCGCCTTCAGCGCGGCGGCCGTCACCCTGGGTCGTTCCGTCGTCACGAGCCACCTCGCTCCGCGGCCTCGCCGCCCTGCACCAGCCATGCGTACTTCCCGGACTTGCCGATCGCGAGTTGGGCGCGGTGCTCGACGACGCAGTCCAGGCCGGCGCCCTCCCAGATCCGCTCTCGCAGCGCGCGCGCCGCGGCCGGGCCGACGGGCGCGCCGTCGAAGGTGGTATAGAGCAATCGGCCCCGCCGCCGTCCCTCCGCGTGGAGCTGATAGACGAAGACGGACGGCGCGGAGACGGCGATCCAGTCATCGAGATCGGCCTGCGAGATCGGTCCCCTCTCCTGGGCCCAGAGGAGCTCCCGCTCGCGCCCGCAGAACCGGCGGATCCGGAGCGGATCGGGGGAGCCGTCGACCGTCTCGGCGCAGTCGCCCGAGCGATAGCGGATGAGCGGCATGCAGGGGTTGCGCACGCTCGAGACGATGAGGCTGTAGATCGCGCTGCCCTCCTCGACAGGGATCAGCTCCAGGTGCATCTGGTCGAGGTAAGGCCAGTAGCGGCCGTGACGATCGCTGTAATACAGATATCCGAGCTCGGTGCTGCCGAACAGGTCGACGATCGGGCACTCGACGTGCTCCGCCAGGAACCGCCGCACGTTCCTCGGCGTGAGCTCGTAGGCGTGAACGATGCTGGCCGGCCTCGGAAAGCGCTCCCACGCTCCGATGTCCATGGCCTTCTTCACCAGGTGAGCGAGGTGGTAGCCATCGCAGTCGAGGTGGTAAAGACGTCGCGGATGCGCCTCTCGGACGGCGCTCATCTCGTCGAGCATGCGCTCGACATCGCCGCGATCCCAGAGCGCCGGGTCGAGCCGCAGGTTGATATAGAGCGTCCGCTCGTCGAGCCGGCGCTCCTCGAGGCTGGGGAGCGCCGGCGCCTCGGCGCCGCGCCGCCTCGCGGCGAGCCGCGCCACGTGCTCGGTCGCCAGCACCGTGGTGATCGAGACGCGCTGGCAGCCCTCATGCCAGGTGACCGCGATGTCGGGGTGCTCGCTCCACAGGCGGTAGTACGACTTCAGAAGGAAGAAAGGCGGGCGGATGATCTGCATCCGCGCGTGGTTGGTCCCGGTCGAGAGCACGAGCTCCGCCTCGCCGACCTTCAGCGCCTCGGCGAGCCTCGGGGTCATCCAGTTGTCCGGAAAGCCTCTTGCGATCTCCGGCTTGTCCAGGATCGGGAAAGAGCCCCTCTCGATCGACTGTCGGTAGATAGGGATGTCCCTGACCTGATCGATCATCGCCGCGAGCGTCGGTCCGTGGGCGTCCATCGGTCGACTCCAGGAAAAAGGTTGAACAGCCATCGAGAAGCGCAGCCCCCATCGGTCCGGGCGCGCGCGAGCGAGGCAGAAGACCACGGCAAGATGAACATGGTCCTGCCGCCTCGCTCGCGGCCCCGGCGGCTCCGTCAGCTGATGCAGCCGGCCTTCTTCGAGATACAGCCTTCCTTCCGCGAGATGCAGCCGGCCTTCTTCGAGATGCAGCCCGCCTTCCGCGAGATGCAGCCGGCCTTCTTCGAGATACAGCCTTCCTTCCGCGAGATGCAGCCGGCGTCGAGGGTCGGCCCGCCGGACGTGTTGGCCGCGATCCACTGCTTCCAGAGACGATCCTGGGCGATCTGCCGAATCAGGTGTTCCATTCGAACCTCCGATGATGTGATGGTGGACGATGCAACCACGGCGCACACGTCCACGACCCGCGCAGGGCGGCGGTCGTGTGCTCGACGGTCCGGCAGACACCATTTGTGGGCAGCCCGACCGTCTGGCTGACTATACGGTTCAACCCAAAGGGGTCAAGGCGGGCAATCCGTGGGTGGATCGCGCCGCCCGGCCATCCGCCGAGTCGGCCGCTCCAGGACCAATGGAACTATCTTGGCGACCGGCCATTCCGACGATCGCCGTTCGCCGGTTCCACCAGGGGGATCCAGCGCGATACGCTCCTTGCTCCCCCTTTCGAAAGCGAGCGAGAGAATGACCCGAGAGCTACGTTCCCTCATCACAGGATCCAGCAGCGGCTTCGGCCGCGCGACCGCCGTCACCCTCGCCCGCGCGGGACACCGCGTCTTCGCCGGGATGCGCGCGATCACGTCGAAGAACGCGGGGCCGGCGTCCGAGCTCGCGGAGCTCGCCGCGCGCGAGGGGCTCGCGCTCCGCGTGATCGAGCTCGACGTGACGAGCGACGCCTCGGTCGACGCGGGCGTGGCGCGCGTGCTCGACGAGGCGGGCGGCGTCGACGTCGCGATCAACAACGCGGGCGTCCTGTCGCAGGGGCCGATCGAGGCGTTCACCGTGGCGCAGGCCGAGGCGACGTTCCAGGTGAACTACCTCGGCGCCGTGCGCGTCAACCGCGCCGTGCTGCCCGCGATGCGGCGGCAGAAGAGCGGCCTCCTCGTCCACGTGAGCAGCGCCGTCGGGCGGGTCGCGACGCCGCTCTTCGGCCATTACAGCGCGAGCAAGTTCGCGCTGGAGGCGATGGCCGAGTGCACAAGTTACGAGCTCGCGCCGCTCGGGATCGACGTCGCCATCGTCGAGCCGGGCGCGTTCCCGACGACCGGCGTGATGACCAACGCGATGCAGGCCGACGAGGCCCGAGCGGCGGAGTATGGCGCCCTCTTCGCGCTCGCCGCGGAGCTGTGGAAGCCGGTGATCGAGACGATGAAGCGCCAGGGTCCGCCAGACCCGCAGCAGGTCGCGGACGCGATCCTGAAGCTCACGGAGCTGCCGGCCGGGGAGCGGCCGCTGCGCACCGTGCTCGACCCGCTGGGCAACGGCGCCGCGGAGGAGATCAACCGCAGGACCGAGGACGTGCAGCGGGCGTACATCGAGTGGATGGGCCTCGGCGGCGTGCTCAGGCGAGCCGGCGCATAGCGCGCAGCAGCCGGGATCCGCGGGGCGCGGAGATCTCCGCGCCTTCTTGGGACACAAACCATCTCCGCGCTCCCGTCACAGCGCGATTGTCAAGACCGAACCGGGCTGCCAGCCTGGCTCGCGCGCCTGTGCACCAGCAGCTGAAATGAAGCACCGTGTCCATCCGTCGCTGCGTCGCGCAACGCGCGTCATTCGTCAACGGTGCTCCGCAGACTCCGCTGCGAACGGGCGCTCCTGCGGGTGTGGCCGAGTGGCGCAGGATGAAGTGATTTTCGTCTAGGGGTGCGAAGGGCGGCCGGGCTACCCTGGAGACGGGTCGTCGGCCTTTCTGCCCGAGCGCAGCCGCTCGTGTTCGTCCTGGTCCTGCCCGAGCGCAGCCGCTCGTGTTCGTCGAGGTGTGTCGTGAGGTTGAGAACGTCTTATCTGGCTTTGGCCGTGGGATTGCTGCACATAGTCGCCGCCTGTGGAGGGGGCGCGCCCTCCACCACGGGCGATCCTGGCGTAGGCGGCGCGGGGAGCGTGACCTCCAGCGGCTCCGGCGACGGCGGCGGTGGCAGTGACTTCGGCTCGGGCGTCGCCTCCGGCGGCGGCGGAAGCGGCGGCGGGCCCGATCCCTGCGCCGTCGACGACCCGCCCCCCGAGTGCCTCTTGCCCCAGGAGCCCGCCTGCGGCGACGGCGAGATCAACCAGGCCAGCGAGGCGTGCGACGACGGCAACAGCCTGCCCGGCGATTGCTGTTCCGGTCTGTGCGAGATCGAGCCTTACTGTGCATGTCCGACGCCAGGCGAGCCGTGCGTGCTGACCATCGCCTGCGGCGATGGCGTGGTCGATCCGGGCGAGTTCTGCGACGACGGCAACACCGCAGACGGCGACGGCTGCAGCGCAGACTGCATCTTCGTCGATCCCTCGTACGTCTGTCCGAGGCCGGGCGAGGCGTGCACGCTGCTCTACGACTGCGGCGATGGCCGCGTGAACGGCTCCGAGGAGTGCGACGACCGCAACGAGACACCCGGCGACGGCTGCGCCGCGGACTGCAAGCGGGAGGCGGGCTTCGTGTGCCCGAAGCCCGGGCAGCCGTGCGAGCGCCTGCCGGTCTGCGGCAACGGGGTCAAGGAGGCCGGCGAGC
This sequence comes from Sorangium sp. So ce1504, assembly GCF_051521635.1. Lineage (NCBI taxonomy): Bacteria > Pseudomonadati > Myxococcota > Polyangiales > Polyangiaceae > Sorangium > Sorangium sp. So ce1504. Next base: position 7,212,618 of record NZ_CP150365.1, read on the forward strand.
TCTGCGACGACGGCAACGCCGCGAGCGGCGACGGCTGTTCGAGCCTCTGCCGACAGGAGTCCTTCTACGTCTGCACGACGCCGGGACAGCCGTGCGAGCTCCTGATCCGGTGCGGCGACGGCGCGGTGGATCCGGGCGAGATCTGCGACGACGGCAACGCTCAGGGCGGCGACGGCTGCAGCGCCGACTGCAAGACGCTGGACCCGCTTTACGCGTGCTCCGAGCCGGGGAAGCCCTGCATCCTCCTCTATCGCTGCGGCGACGGGCGCGTGAACAACGGCGAGCAGTGCGAGGACGGCGACGACCCGCCCGCCTCCGGCGACGGCTGCAGCGCGACCTGCATGCGCGAGCCCGGCTTCGTGTGCTCGCGGCCCGGGCAGCCGTGCGAGCTCCTGCCGGTCTGCGGCAACGGCGCCCTGGAGAGCGGCGAGCAGTGCGACGACGGCAACACCGCGAGCGGCGACGGCTGCTCGAACCTGTGCCGGCAGGAGTCCTTCTACACCTGCCCGACGCCGGGGCGGCCCTGCACCCTCCTCTACTGGTGCGGCGACGGCGCGATCAACCCGGGCGAGGTCTGCGACGACGGCAATACGGTGGGCGGCGACGGCTGCAGCGCCGACTGCAGCGCGGTGGACCCGATCTACACGTGCCCCAGGCCGGGTCAGCCCTGCACCCGCCTCTACTGGTGCGGTGACGGCCGCGTGAACGAGGGCGAGCAGTGCGAGGACGGGAACACCCGGAGCGGCGACGGCTGCAGCGCGAGCTGCATGCGCGAGGAGGGGTATCAGTGCAGCCGCCCCGGCCAGCCGTGCACCCGGCCGCCGGCCTGCGGCAACGGCCTCAAGGAGACCGGCGAGCAGTGCGATGACGGCAACACCGCGGGCGGCGACGGCTGCTCGAGCCTGTGCCGGCAGGAGTCCTTCTACAGCTGCCCGACCCCGGGCCAGCCCTGCGAGTTCTTGATCCGGTGCGGCGACGGCGTGCTCAGCCCGGGCGAGGTCTGCGACGACGGCAACGCCGTGGGTGGCGACGGCTGCAGCGCCGACTGCAGCGGGGTGGACCCGATCTACACGTGCACCACGCCGGGTCAGCCCTGCACCATCAACTACTGGTGCGGCGACGGCCGCGTGAACGACGGCGAGCAGTGCGAGGACGGCGACTCCCCGCCTGCGTCCGGCGACGGCTGCAGCGCGGACTGCATGCGCGAGCCGGGGTATCAGTGCAGCCGGCCGGGCCAGCCGTGCACGCGGCTGCCGGCCTGCGGCAACGGCCTCAAGGAGACCGGCGAGCAGTGCGATGACGGCAACACCGCGGGCGGCGACGGCTGCTCGAGCCTGTGCCGGCAGGAGTCCTTCTACAGCTGCCCGACCCCGGGCCAGCCCTGCGTGCTCCTGTTCCGGTGCGGCGATGGCGCCGTGAACCCCGGCGAGCTCTGCGACGACGGCAACACCGCGGGCGGCGACGGCTGCAGCGCCGATTGCAAGACGGTGGACCCGGCGTACGTGTGCCCCGAGCCGGGCAGGGCCTGCGTCCTCGTCTACCAGTGCGGCGATGGCCGGGTGAACAACGGCGAGGAGTGCGACGACGGCGACTCCGCGTCGGGCGACGGCTGCACGGCGGATTGCCGGCTCGAGGAGGGCTGGATCTGCAAGCCCGGCCAGCCCTGCACCGTGAGGACCTATTGCGGCGACGGCACGGTGCAGCTCGGCGAGCAGTGCGACGACGGCGGCGGGGAAAACCCTGTCGGCGGCGACGGCTGCACCGCGCAGTGCAAGATCGAGGTCGGCTGGACGTGCCCGCCGGCGGGCGGGCGCTGCAACCCGCCGCCGCCGCCCGTGTGCGGCGACGGCAAGATCGGCGGCACCGAGGTGTGCGACGACGGGAAGCAGCCCCCGGCGAGCGGCGACGGCTGCAGCGCCGATTGCCAGACGATCGAGGACGGGTGGGATTGCTCGCGCGTCGGGTTCCCCTGCAAGACCGTCTGCGGCGACGGGTTCAAGAACGGCGCCGAGCAGTGCGACGACGGCAATCCCTTCTCGGACGACGGCTGCGACGAGACCTGCCGGATCGAGCCGGGAAGCGTCTGCGACAACGAAGAGCCCCAGGACTGCACGGGCTTCTCCGTCTGCGGCAACGCCATCCGCGAGGGCACCGAGGCCTGCGACGACGGCAACGGCAACTGGCGCGACGGCTGCACGCCGGACTGCAAGGGCGAGCCGAACTGCAGCGGCGGCGCGTGCATCTCGAAGTGCGGCGACGGCATGCTCCTGCCCGGCGACGCCACCGAGGCGTGCGACGACGGCAACACCGCGAGCGGCGACGGCTGCTCCGCGACGTGCACGATCGAGCCGGGCTACACATGCGCCGTTCAGCCCAGCGAGATGCGGCTGCCGATGGTCATCCGCGACTTCATCGGATGGTGTCCGGACGGCCCCAACAGCTACAACCGCAGCCTCAGCAACGCCGACTGCGACGCCAACCTGAACGACGGCCTCATCGGGCACTTCGATTTCGAGATCAACCCCAGCGGCAATCAGATCGACAGGATCGTCCAGCCGACGCTCGACTCTGCCGGCAAGCCCGTGAGCAGGTTCGGCCCCAGCTTCGCCACGCCGAGCGATGCGAACGGCTGGACCACGGGGCAGGACAACTTCCAGTGGTGGTACCGGGACAACCCGACGTACAACAGGACGCTCGTTACCACCATCGAGCTGACCCCGCAGGCCGGCAGGTACGTGTACCAGCGGAACCCGTTCTGGCCCGTGGACCGCACCCCGCCGAATGGCGATCCCGTGCTCAATAACCTGGTCTCCGCCGGGCTGGAGCGGGCGCGTGACGCCGGGCACAACTTCTACTTCACGAGCGAGGTCCGGTACTGGTTCCAGTTCACGCCGAACGGCGCCGCGGCCGATCCGGTGCTCACCTTCTTCGGTGACGACGACGTCTGGGTGTTCATCAAGAACACGCTGACCGCGGACATCGGCGGCATCCACGGGCAGCTCCAGGAGAGCGTGACCATCCTTGATAATGGCGACGCGCGCGTGACCCCGTGCACCGCCGCTGCCGGCTGCACGGACCGCGGCACCACGTACGAGGTCGACCTGAACCTCGAGCCGGGCAAGGTCTACGAGATCGCGGTGTTCCAGGCCGAGCGCCACGTCACCGGGTCGAACTACCAGCTCACGCTGTCGGGCTTCAGCGCCGGCACGTCGGTGTGCTCGCCGCAGTGCGGGGTCGACCCGCCGGTCGTGACGCCGGGCGAGGAGTGCGACGACGGCAGCGAGAACGGGACGGGCTACGGCCAGTGCAACAACTGCCAGCTCGGGCCGTACTGCGGCGACGGCCAGAGGAACGGCATGGAGACCTGCGACAACGGGGTCAACAACAGCACGTACGCCAACGCCTCGAACGCCTGCGCGCCGGGGTGCGTGGCCCCGCCCCGGTGCGGCGACGGCGCGGTCAACGCGCCGTACGAGGCGTGTGATCTCGGCTCCGGCAACACGACGAACGGCTACGGCGGCTGCACGCGCGAGTGCCAGATCGGGCCGTACTGCGGCGACGGCAGGAGGAACGGCACCGAGGGGTGCGATGACGGCGTCAACGACGGCTTCTACGGCACCTGCAACCCGAACTGCACGCCCGCGCCGATGTGCGGCGACGACCGCGTCGACGCCGACTGGGGCGAGGAGTGCGACAGCGCGACCGATCCGAACTGCGTGCGCTGCCAGCGCGGCGAGCACTGCGGCGACGGGGCCACGCAGCGGGACCTCGGCGAGGAGTGCGACGACGGCGTCAACGACGGCAGCTACGGCCAGTGCGGGCTCTCGTGCCTCTACGGGCCGCGCTGCGGCGACGGCATCGTCCAGCCCGACGAAGAGCGCTGCGACCTCGGCAGCGCGCTGAACACCGGCGGGTACGGCGGGTGCACCGCGACCTGCAACTACGGTCCGTACTGCGGCGACGGCATCAGGAACGGCGCCGAGGGGTGCGACGACGGCGTGAACGACGGCGCTTACGGCACCTGCAACGCGAACTGCACGGCGGCCCCGAGGTGCGGCGACAACCGCGTCGACGCCGAGTGGGGCGAGGAGTGCGACAACGCGGCCGACCCGAACTGCCTGAGCTGCCAGCTCCCCCCGCAATGCGGCAACGGGATCACGCAGACGGACCTCGGCGAGGAGTGCGACGACGGCGTCAACGACGGCGGCTACGGCCAGTGCGGGCTCTCGTGCCTCTACGGGCCGCGCTGCGGCGACGGCATCGTCCAGCCCGACGAAGAGCGCTGCGACCTCGGTAGCGCGCAGAACACCGGCGGGTACGGCGGGTGCACCGCCTCCTGCAACTACGGTCCGTACTGCGGCGACGGCATCAGGAACGGCGCCGAGGGGTGCGATGACGGCGTAAACGACGGCGCGTACGGCACCTGCAACCCGAGCTGCACGCCGGCGCCGAGGTGCGGTGACAACCGCGTCGACACCGAGTGGGGCGAGGAGTGCGACAACGCGGCTGACCCGAACTGCGTGAGCTGCCGGCTCCCCGCGCAATGCGGCAACGGGATCACCCAGCCGAACCTCGGCGAGGAGTGCGACGACGGCGTCAACGACGGCGGGTACGGCCAGTGCGGGCTCTCGTGCCTCTACGGGCCGCGCTGCGGCGACGGCATCGTCCAGCCCACCGAGGAGGACTGCGATCTCGGCAGCGGGCAGAACACCGGCGGGTACGGCGGGTGCACCGCGACCTGCGACTACGGGCCGTACTGCGGCGACGGCATCAGGAACGGCGCCGAGGCGTGCGACGACGGCGTGAACGACGGCACCTACGGCACCTGCGCGCCGGCTTGCACGCCGGCGCCGAGGTGCGGCGACAACCGCGTCGACGCCGACTGGGGCGAGGAGTGCGACAGCGCGACCGACCCGAACTGCGTGAGCTGCCGGCTCGGCGCGCACTGCGGCGACGGGGTGATCCAGCCGCAGTTCGGCGAGGAGTGCGACGACGGGATCAACGACGGCGAGTACGGCAAGTGCGGGCCCTCGTGCATCTTCGGGCCGCGCTGCGGTGACGGCATCGTCCAGCCCGCGGAGGAGGACTGCGATCTCGGCGAGGGCGAGAACAGCGGCGAATACAACGGGTGCGATGCCCTCTGCCAGTACGGGCCGTACTGCGGCGACGGCCGCGTCAACGGCGCCGAGACCTGCGACGACGGCGTGAACGACGGCTTCTACGGGAGCTGCATGCCCGACTGCAGCCCGGCGGCGAAGTGCGGTGACCGCCGCGTCGACGAGGAGTGGGGCGAGCAGTGCGATCCCCCGAACGAGGCCACGGGCTGCAGCAACAACTGCCGCGTCGGCGGGCAGTGCGGCGACGGCGTGGTCCAGCCCGGCGAGCAGTGCGACGACGGCAAGAACGACGGCGGCTACGGCCAGTGCGGCCCGCGCTGCCAGCTCGGCCCGCGCTGCGGCGACGGCATCCGCAACGGTCCGGAGCAGTGCGACGACGGCGACGGCAACAACACCGGCGGCTACGGCAAGTGCGCGCCGGGCTGCGTCTACGGCCCGTACTGCGGCGACGGCAAGGTGCAGAGCGTCTACGAGGCGTGCGACGACGGCAACCGCACGGGCGGCGACGGCTGCAGCCTGACCTGCCAGTTCGACGGGTTCCCCAACTGATCGAGCGAAGGCGGGCGCGCGGGGCGAAGGCGTCGTTCGACGCCTCCCCCGCGGGCCCGCCACCCCGGCGCCGCACGGCGCGTCGCTCGGGTCGACCTCCTTCCCAGATACCGCCGCTAGCTCGCGATGGCCGCCCTCGGCGGCCCGGGGCTCTGCGGTGCCTTCACCAGAACCGGCCGACGAGCCCCGCCCCGCCGAGCCCAGGCCCGAGGATCGGCGCGGCCGAGAGCTCGAGCAACGGGCCGCCCGTGCGCGCGGGCGCGGGGTCCGTGCGCGCGGGCAGCGGCGGCGGGTTCGGCGTGTCGAACGCGTAGAACACGAAGCCGCCGAGGGCGAACGCCGCGGCCGTGCCGAACAGGCCGACGGTCGCGTTCGCGAGCTCGTCGCGCGTGTCGAGGTGATCCCGGTAGTCGCCCAGCTCCTTTTCCGAGATCCCCTGCTCCGCGCGCTTCTCGGCGATCTCGCGCGCCTGGTCCTCTTCCTCGAGGCCCGAGGCCAGCGTCAGCACGCCGACGCCGGCGGACAGGATCCCCACCGCGACGAGGCCATAGGACATCTTCCGCTGGAAGGAGCTCGTGAGGCCCACCTCGATGACGAGGCGCTCGCCGCGGCGAAGCGACAGCTCGCGAGAGAACGGCCCGTGGCCGTTCTTCGTGGCGACGAAGAACCGCTTGCCCGGGGCGACCTGGAGGAGCGGCAGCGGCGTCGTGCCGACGAAGCGCCCGTCCAGAGTGACCTGCGCGCCGACGGGGGCCTTCACCTGGAGGAGCGCCGGCCGCTCGCGCAGCTCCCGGTCGATCCCGAGGATGTCCCCCTCGATCGCGACCACCTCGCGCAGCTCGTCGATGTGGCCGTCGGCCGTGATCTTGATCCGGTGCTTGCCCGGCTGCACCTCGGCCATCAGCGGCACGTCGGCCAGCGCGCCGCCGTCGATGGATACGCGAGCCCCCGCTGTCGGCGAGGTGACGTTGATGCGGGTCCGCGGCCTGACGTCGGGCGGCGCCGCCTCGGGCGCGGCGGGCGACGACGGAGCGCTCGCCTCGAGGCGCGCGGCGATCACCCCGAGCTCGCTCAGGGCCTCGGTCGCGTCCGCGCGGCGCCCGCCCTGCGGGACCTGCTCCAGATAGCGCCGGTAGTTCGCGACGGCGGCCCGCAGCGCCTCGGGGCTCTGCTCGACCACGTACAGGCGCCGGTAGGCCTGGGCCAGCGAGAACAGGAGGGCAGGGCGCGGCGCCTTCCTGTACGCCGCCTCGAACGACTGCACCGCATCGCGGTACCGTGTCGCGGCGTAGGCCTGGGCGCCGGCGTTGTAGAGCGCCTTCGCCTGCTCGATGTCCTCCTCCGCCGAGGCCGCGCTCGGCGCGAGCGCGGTCGCCGCGAAGGCCATGAGCACGACGCACAGCGAGGTCTTCATCGGCGGTTCGGGACTCCTTCGTGGACGCGGAGCGCGCCGTCGCTGAGCACCGCGAGATCGTCGACCCCATCGCCGAGGACGTCGCACGTCGCGATCGCGGAGCCGCCGGGGATGCCGTCCAGCTTGCGGAGCTGGTGCTGGCCGAGATCATGGCAGCCCGCCGCGCCGTCGCCGCACACGTCGAGCGCGTAGGCCGCGCTGCGCGTGAGCACGACGAGCGACCTTCCCATCCCGTCGTCGACGCGGGCGAAGTCGGCGCTGGTGACCTCGCTCGCCAGGTCCTCGAGGCTGGGGTCGGGTACCTCGAGCTCGATCGGCGCGTCGAGCGCCCCCTCGCCCGTGTTCCAGAAGACGGCGAGCCGGCTCGCCGTGATCGTTCGCGTCCCTGGCGCCAGCTCGTACGCGACGCCCACGACGTCCGCGTGGCCGTCGCCGTCCATGTCGCCGGCGCGGAGCCCCCCGTACAGCGTGTGAGGCGCGGGCGAGAAGGCCGCCTCCGGCGCCTCGAAGGCGCCGCTCGCGCCGCGGCGCACGAGGGTGACCGCGCCGGCCAGGGCCGGCGTCCCCGGCTCCGCTGCCGCGTCTTCCTCCTCGACCTCGATCGGCAGCGAGAGGACGAGCTCATCGGTTCCATCGCCGTCGAGATCGACGGCGACCCCATCCAGCGCCCACGCGGGCTCCCGGGAGGGAACGAGCTCCGCGGGGAGCGAGACGCGGTGCTTGGCCTCGTCGACCATGGCGATGGCGCCCGAGTCGACCGCCGGCAAGAGCCAGAGCTCGGCCGAGCCCCGGGAGGAGCCAGGGCTCGGAGGAGCGATCGTCAGCGAGGCGACCTCCGCCCGATCGCCCCCGAAGCGGCCGGCGATGCTCCTCACGGCGCGCAGCTCGCCTGCCTGCCGCACGTCGCCCGAGCGGACGAGCGGCAACGGCGGCAGCAGCGACCGCGAGCTGCTGCCCTCGATGAGGCTGAACGCGACGTCGCCGCCGTGCGAGAAGAGCACGCTGATGTCGTCCACGGCGTCGTCCGGCTCTGGAAGCCGCACCGCCGCGATGTCGAGGAGCCCCTCGAAGGCGCCGAGCCGCACCGGCGGCTCCGGCGCCTTCATGTACCGGCCGAAGCAGACGGCCAGCGTCGGGTGCTCCGCGCTCGACAGCGAGCTCCCGGCGCTCTCGGCGAACGAGAGGTCCGGCAGGAGATCGCCGTCGAAGTCGCCCACGACGAAGCTCGAGACGTTGCCCAGCGTCGGGATCTTGAGCTCGTTGAGCTTGAAATCGGAGGCCTGCGCGCCGGGGACGCCGTTGAAGAACGTCAGATCCGTCGCGTCGGCGGAGCCGACGACGACGTCGGGCGCGCCGTTGCCGGTCAGGTCTGCGATCACCGCGCTGGTCCAGCGCCGGCCGTTCGCCGGCGCGAGCCGGTCGAACTCGACCTGGTAGGGAGGAGACGGCCGGGCGTTTCCGAGCCTCACGGCGTCGGGGTCCACGATGTCGATCACCCCGTCGCCGTTGAGATCGCCGATCGCGACGGGGGCCCCGAAGCCGGGCAAGCGCCCGGAGCTCATGTCGCCCGCCGGGTACGAGAGATCGCCGTACGGCGCCATGCCGCCGAACGCGCCGCCGCCTGCGCCCTCCGCGACGTCGAGCTCGTAGCAAGGCGCGCCCGCGGGCAAGCGGGGGTCAGGCTGCGCGCACGTGGCGCCCACGAGCAGATCGAGGACGCCGTCGCCGCTCACGTCCCGGAGGAAGGCCGCGCCCGCGATCCGCGCGCCCGCCGGGAGCTCCACCGCGGTGTGCGCGCCGTCGTCCGGCGAGTAGATGTGCACGGCCGAGTCGTCCGCGAGGGCGACGACCACCTCGTGGAGCGGGCCGCCGCCGAGCTCCGCGCTCGCGAGCGGACCGGCGACGTCGCGCAGCCCGCGCTGCCGATCGATGAACGACAGCCGGCCGCTCTCCGCCCCCTGCACGACGGCGATGACATCCTCCGGCGCCGCCCCACGCGTGTCGGTCCCGACGACCAGGGCGACCCACGTCTGTCCGTCCTCGCGCGTGCTGCCGACGGGCAAGAGCCGCGCGCCGCGGAGGGTCGTCGTCTCGGACGCCGCGCCGAGCAGCAAGCCCAGGCGAAACACCGACGCGAGCACGGGGACCGGCGCGAACGTGCGGCCCGGCTCGCCGCTCAGGATCGCCACGCCAGGCCCCACGCTGAGCGCGATGTCCGTCGTCTCGTCGTCGGTGAGGCGCGCGAGCGCGGGCGTGTCCCCTGCCGAGGGGATCGACACCTGGGTCCCCACGGTGCTGTTCGCATCGAAATAGAGCGCCTCGAGGCTCGTCGAGCCGACGCCCACGAGGTCGCCGCGGCCGTCGCCGTCGAGATCACCCGTGATCAGCCGCTGCGCGCCGAGCGGCAGCGCGGCGCCGAGCGGCTTGAAATTGCCCGTGGAGACGCGGCACACGCCGTCGACCCCGCAGCCCCACCCGCTCGGGCACATGAGGTCCACGTCGTTGCACACGAAGCGGCACTCGTTCTCGCTTCCGCGCGGGTTGCACCAGGTCGTCGAGGTCGCGCCCTGCGCGTCCTGCGTCTTCACCTCGCAGGGCTCGCGCGCCTCGAAGCAGTCGCAGTCCTCGTTGCGCGACGGCTCGATGACGCCGTTGCCGCACACGCCCGGGGAGATCTCGCCGAGCTCCACGCACCCGGCGGAGCCGGCGGCCGCGACGAGCAGCGCCGCGGCCCCCCCGATCGCGCGCACGTATCGCCTGAAGCCGGGCCGCGCGCGCATGCTCACTGGAACGGGTTTTCCAGGTCGCCCTTCCTGACGGCGCCCCTCGCGGTCGACGCCGCCCTCTTCAACGACACGGCGATCGCGCCGTCCGCTTCGGCCGGGACCTCCTGCGCCTGCTCCTGGTACCCGGGCGCCTTGAAGGTGAGCGTCACGGCGCGCCCGCGCGGCAGGCGCAGCGGCCCCGGCGCCTTGCCGACGAGCTTGCCCTCGCTCCACACCTCGAGCTCCTTCGGCGTCGCCTGGATCCGGAGCTCGACGTCGGGCGGCGCCGCGTCGGCGCTCGCCGCGGCTGCGGCGGTCGCCTCCAGCGGCGGAGACGGCGCGTCCGACTCCGGCGTGGCAGCGGCGACGGCGGAAGCCGGCAGGACCGGCGCGACCAGCGCGGCCTCCGTCCTCGGCATCTCCGCGGCCGACGCGGGCGCGCGCGGGGCGTCGGCCCCCGGCTCGCTGTGCCCGAGGTGCAGCGTGAGCGCCGCGGCCGCGCCGACGCCGAGGACGGCGACCGCCGTGAGCGCCGCCCTCCGCCGCGACGCCGTGGCCGGCGTGCTCTCCAGGTTGCTCGGCAGCGATCCCTGCAGCAACGTCTCGTTCCCGTGCAGCCCCGAGCTCGCTTCCGCGGCGGGGCCGCGCTGCGTCGGCGCGAGCCCAGCGTCCAGCGCCTCCACGGCGGCGCCGCGCGCGCGGCGCCGCGCGGCGGCCTCGCCGGCGCCTCGCCCGACGGCGGCGTCGCTCGCCCGCAGAAGGCCACCGGGCAGCTCGTACCCCGCGCCGCGCGCGGCCTCCACGAGCGCCGCGGTCGCCTCGATCAGCGACGCCGGGCGGCTCGCGGGCTCCTTCTCGAGCATCCGCAGGAGCGGCGCGTCGAGCGCCGGCGAGAGGTGCGTCGCCACGGTCGACACAGGGGGCGCCGCCTCCGACGTGTGCTTGATCAGGAGGTCGAACGCGTTCTCGCCGTCGAACGGCGGCGCGCCGGCGAGCAGCTCGTGCGCGAGGATCCCGAACGAGTAGATGTCCGTCCGGTGATCGACGTTCTTGCCGCGGCACTGCTCGGGGGACATGTAGAGCGGCGTCCCGATCAGGTGCCCCGTCCGCGTCTTGTGCACGGCGCTCGAGGACTCGCCGAGCAGCTTGGCGATGCCGAAGTCGAGCAGCTTCGGGAAGATCGCGCCGTCCTCGTCGAAGACCAGGAACACGTTCTCGGGCTTGAGGTCACGGTGCGCGATGCCCGCCGCGTGCGCTGCGTCGAGCGCGCGCGCGATCTTGACGAGGATGGGCAGCGCCTCGGCGGGCGGGAGGCGCCCGCGCTTGCGGCGGTAGGCGTCGAGGGTCATCCCCTCGAGCAGCTCCATCACGTAGTAGTGCCGGCCGTCCTCGATGGCGCCGAACGAGAAGATGTCGATGATGTTGCGGTGCCTGATCTGGTTCACGGCCCGCGCCTCCGCGACGAAGCGGGAGACGAGCTGCGGGTTCGCGGAGCACTGGCGGCTCAGGACCTTGATGGCCGCCGCCTTGCCGATGACGGGGTGGATCGCGCGGTAGACCGTGCCGAAGCCCCCTGCCCCGATCTTGGCCTCGACGCGGTACTCGCCGACCGGCGTTCCCGGCGCGAGCTCTGGATCGGCGCCGGGCGGCGCGGGCTCCGCCGCGAGCGTCTCGGCGTTCGTCGCGCAGGCAGCAACGCCGTCCGCATGCTCGGTTCGGCACGTAGGGCATGTCGACATGAGGAAACCACGGAGAGCGTACACGGGGAGCCTGGCGCAGCCCAGAGCCCCCGAGCGTCGCAAACCGGCGAGCGCTCTGTGCTCCGGCCTCCGGCGGGCGGGCGCAGCGTGAAGCGTCCCTTCGGCGCCGCGTCGAGGCCCGTCCTCGCCGCCCCGCGCGGCGCGAGGCGCGCGCCGGAGGTTTGACCACCTCGCTGCGCCGAGCAGGAGAGCCTCTGGCATTGTCTCACATGGGGTGTTGCCCTACAGGGCCCCGCGAGCCATGCATGCCGTGCGGCGCGATCGATGGAGGCACGGGCCCTCGTGCTGCTGAAGCTCGCGCTTGTGGGCGCGTCGGTGCTGCTCTCCTCGCTGGCGGCGCGCCGCTTCGGCCACGCGGTGGGCGGCACGATCGCCGGGCTGCCGATGATCGTGGGACCGATCATGGGCTTCGTGCTCCTGCAGGAGACGCCCGCCCACGCGGGCGCGATCGCGCTCGCGACGCTGGTGTGCCTCCCGGCCACGATCGTTCATGTGCTCACCTTCGCCTGGTGTGCGCGGTGGGGGCGGCGCTGGGGTGTGGCGCTGCTCGCCGCCAACGCGGCCTTCCTGTCGGTGGGGGCGGCGCTGCTCGCGCTGCGGTTGCCCCCGCCGCTGGCGTGCGCCGCGGCGCTTTTGTCGCCTGCCATGGGCGCGCTCGCCTTGCCGCGCCTGCGCGAGCCGCCCGCGGCGGTGACCATTCCGCGCGTAGAGCTCGCCTGCCGGGTGGTCGCGGCGATGGCCATGGCCTGGTGCATCGTGCGCAGCGCTGGCGCCGCGCCGGCGGGCGTGAGCGGCCTGCTGCTCGCGATCCCGATCACCGGCAACGTCCTGCCGTGCTTCACCCTGCCCCGGCACGGCGCGGCCGCCACGGTGGCCCTTCTCGCGGGCTTCGTGCGCGGCCTGCTCGGCTTCGCCTCGTTCTTCGCGGCGCTCTACGTGGGGCTCGCGTGGTTGTCCCCGGCGGCCGCCTATGGACTCGCGTGGCTGTGCGCGCTGCTCGCGGCGCTGGCGCTGCGCAGGGCGAATGCGTCCCCCAGGCCTACGCGCGATTGCACCCCGACGCGCCTGGAACGGCGGAGGACGGCCTCAGCATGGTTATGGCCGACACGACGTTCTTGAGCAGCGGCCTTGTCTCGTGGTCCGCTCAGGACGCCTTCGTCCCCTGCTCTCTTCCAGCAGTCGGCGCAGGGGCCTGCACCGGGATCCGCCTCGGCTGCGTCTCCGGCGTCTTGGGCACGGTGACGGTCAGGCCCCCGTCCTTCAGAGCAGCCGTCGCCCTCTCGGCGTCGACGCCCGCAGGCAAGGTGAAGCTCCGGCTGAAGCTGCCATAGGAGCGCTCGCACGAGAAATACGTCTCCTTCTCCTCGCGTCTCTCCTCCTCGCGCTTCCCGCTCACGGCCAGCCGACAGGTGCTCGTCGAGCACCTCGATGTTGCCGGGATCGACGCGCTCACGGCGGAGGACGGGGAGAGCGCGCTGGCGCTGCTCCGCCGCGAGAGCCCCGATCTCATCCTGCTCGACGTCATGATGCCGAACGTGAACGGCTTCGAGGTCTGTCGCCGGCTGAAGGACAACCCGGCCACCCGGGACATTCCCGTCATCTTCATGACCAGCCTCACGGACACGGCCCACGAGATCATGGGCTTCGAGGTCGGGGGCGTCGATTACGTGACCAAGCCCTTTCAGCATGATGAGCTGCTGACCCGCGTGACGACGCACCTGTCCCTGCCGACAAAGCCGCCCATGTCTATCAGCAGCGCATCGCTCATCTGATGGCCAACGGCGCTCCTGCCGACTGGACCGGTGTCGAGATCGTCACGGGAAAATGAGGCGTCCCGTCCAGCGGACGAGCATGGACTGACGGCAGTTGTAGAGTCATTGCCTCTCATGTAATCTCGCGCCCGGAGCCGAGGCCGCATGGAACAGCACGAGCCCAAATCCAGGGTTCTGGTCGTCGATGACAACGAACAGAACCGCGCTCTGGCCCAGGCCACGCTCGAGGACGATGGCTACGAGGTCGTGCTCGCCGTCACGGGCGAGGAGGGAATCGAGCAATTCCAGCGCCACAAGCCCGATTGCGTGCTCCTCGACGTGCGGATGCCGGGGATGGACGGGTTCGCCGTGTGCGCACGGATCCGCGGCCTGCCCGAGGGCGCGAGCACGCCGATCGTCTTCTTGACGGCGCTCCGCGACGTCGACACGTTCGACAGCGCGCTGCGCGCCGGCGGCGACGACTTCCTGACGAAGCCGATCCGCCCGTCGGAGCTGCTCGTGCGGGTCCAGGCCGCCCTGAGGCTGCGCCGGCTCGGCGCGGAGCTGCGCGAGCACGTCGAGCTCGTCCGGCACCAGCGCGACACGCTGATGCGCCTCCAGCTCCAGAAGGAGCGGCTCATGGCGTTCGTCGTGCACGATCTGAAGAACCCGGTGAGCAGCATGGACCTGCACGCGCAGTTCCTGCTCCGGGACCGAGCGCTCTCGGAGCAGGCGCGCGACTCCGCGCGGCACGTCCGCGACCAGGCGCGGGCCCTGCTGCGGCTCATCTACAACCTGCTCGACATCAGCAAGAGCGAGGAGGGGAGGCTCGCCCCCGAGCGAGCGAGCGTCGATCTCCGCGCGCTCGTCCTCGAGGTGTTCGCCGCGCTCGACCTGCGCGCGAGCTCCCGGTCGCTCTCGCTGCGCGAGGCCGTCGAGGTGCCCACCGTCAGGGCCGACCCGGACCTGCTCCGCCGCACGCTCGAGAACCTCCTCGAGAACGCGATCCTCCACGCCCCGGCCGGGACCGCGGTGACCGTGGGCGCCGCGAAGCGCGGCGCTCACGTGGAGATCTGCGTCGCGGACGCGGGGCCGGGCATCCCCGCCGAGATGCGCGCGCAGGTGTTCGATCGCTTCGTCCAGCTCGGAGGCGACGCTCCGGCCCTCCACCGCGCCGGCCGCGGCCTGGGGCTCGCGTTCTGCAAGATGGCCGTCGAGGCGCACGGCGGCGACATCCGGATCGAGGACAACGCCCCTGGCGCCGTGTTCTGTGTGAGGCTCCCCGATGACACATGAGATCTCCTCCGTCGAACGCCTGTCAGCACCCGAGCAGGCGCCCCATGGGCCTGGCGCTCGCCAGCTCGACGACAGCACGTTCCGCATGCTCATCGACGCGGCGCCCGACGCCATGGTGGTCGTCGACGAGCACGGACGTATCGTGTTCGTCAACGTCCAGACCGAGCGGATGTTCGGTTACACGCGCGGCGGGCTCATCGGGCAGGCGATCGAGATCCTGCTCCCGGAGCGATTCCAGCGGTCTCATGTCGCGAACCGCTCGGCGTTCATCGCCGCGCCCAGGGCGCGCCCCATGGGGTCGGAGCTGGAGCTGTTCGGCCGCCGGAGGGACGGCAGCGAGTTCCCGGTCGAGATCAGCCTCAGCCCGCTGACGACCGAGGGGGGCACGCTCTTCTCGAGCGCCATCCGCGACATCAGCGACCGCAAGCGCCTGGAGGCCGTGGCGCAACGCACGAGCGACCTCCTGCGGAGCGCGGTGGAGAGCTTCCAGGGCGCGTTCGCCGTGTTCGACGCGCAGGACCGGCTCGCGCTCTGCAACAGCGTATACCGGCACTGGCTCGGCGCGCGGGTGAACGGCCCCATGATCGGGCGGAGCTATGACGAGATCGTCGGTGAGGGCCTCGCCGCGGGGCTGTTCGCCCTCGGCGGCGAGCCTCCGGCCGCCTTCCGCGAAAGGATGCTCGCCTACCACGCGGAGCCGGATGGCACGCTGGATCTCTGCACGAGCGACGGGCGCAGCCTGCGCGCGACCGAGCGCCGCACGGCCGAGGGCGGGACGGTATGCACCCTCTGGGACATGACCGGCGACGTGCATCGCGAGGAGGAGCTGCGCAAGGCGCGAGGCATCGCCGAGGCCGCGAGCTCCGCGAAGAGCGAGTTCCTCGCCTCGATGAGCCACGAGCTCCGCACGCCGCTCAACGCGATCCTCGGATTCGCGCAGCTCTTGCACCGCGACAGGAAGACGCCGCTCACCGATCGCCAGAAGGAGCGGATAGAGCACGTCCTCAAGGGCGGCGAGCACCTGCTCAAGCTCATCGACGACATCCTGGATCTCTCGCGCATCGAGGCGGGCCGCGTCACGGTGTCGATCGAGCCGGTGAACGTCCCCGAGGTGCTGGTCGAGGTGAAGGCGACGCTCGACCCGATGGCCCGGCGCGCCGGGATCGAGATCGCGCTCGCGCCCCTCCCCGCGGAGCTCCCGAAGATCACGGCGGATCGCACGCGCTTCGCGCAGATCCTCATGAACTACGGCTCGAACGCGATCAAGTACGGCCGCAGGGGGGGCCGCGCCACGATCGCGGTGTCGATGCCCGAGGACGGGGTCGTGAAGATCTGCGTGATCGACAACGGCATCGGCATCCCCCAGGAGCAGCACGCGAAGATCTTTCAGCCCTTCCAGCGCGCCGGCCAGGAGACGGGGCCGATCGAGGGGACCGGGATCGGCCTCGCCATCACGAAGCGGCTCGCGGAGCTCATGGGCGGCGGCGTCGGCTTCGCCAGCATACCGGGTGAAGGGTCCGAGTTCTGGATCGAGCTCCCGGCGCACCAGGAGCCGCCGGCGGTCGCCGCCCCGGCGCAGCCGGATGCGCGCCTGGAGGCGTCGCCGCTCGCCGGGCCCGGCGGCGTCCGCCATTCGGTCCTGTACGTCGAAGACAACCCGTCGAACATCGCGTTCATGGAGGAGCTCATCTCGGAGTTCGAGCGCGTCCACCTGATCACCGCGCCGAACGCCGAGATCGGCATCGAGCTCGCGCGCTCGCGGCAGCCCGAGGTCGTCATCATGGATATCAACCTCCCCGGGATGAGCGGCTACGAGGCCATGCGCAAGCTCGAGGAGTGGCCGGAGACGCGCGACATCCCCGTGATCGCGCTCAGCGCGGCGGCGATGGCCCGGGATACCCACCGCGCCGAGCAGGCCGGGTTCTATCGGTACCTGACCAAGCCGGTGAGGGTCGACGA
Source organism: Sorangium sp. So ce1504 (assembly GCF_051521635.1). Lineage (NCBI taxonomy): Bacteria > Pseudomonadati > Myxococcota > Polyangiales > Polyangiaceae > Sorangium > Sorangium sp. So ce1504. Next base: position 7,229,229 of record NZ_CP150365.1, read on the forward strand.
GCTGACCACCGTCCTCGAGCAGCTCCTCCTCCGGCCGTAGCGCGCCGAGGCGCGCTCACGCCATGCGCCCGGACGCGCCGCTCTGCGACGAACGCGCGATAGACAGGATCCGCAGCGAAGAGGGCTCCACATGATCGACGACACGGTATTCAAGGGCGGCGTGAACACCGTGCGCCGGCGCGGCGACAGGGTGCACCGGCCCGCGACGTCGGCGGCGCCTGCCGTCCACCGGTTGCTGCGGCACCTCCGGGCGGCGGGCTTCGACGCGGCGCCGGAGCCGCTCGGATACGACGACGAGGGGAACGAGGTGCTGTCGTACCTCGATGGCGACGTGCACAACCCGCTCCCGGCCGAGCTGCGCACTCCCGAGCTCCTGTCGTCCGCCGCTACCCTGCTGCGACGCTTCCACGACGCGAGCGCGACGTTCGTCCCGGGGCCGGACGATCGGTGGCAGCTCCCGCCCCGCTCGCCTGCCGAGGTGATCTGTCACGGCGACCTCGCGCCCTACAACTGTGTCGTCCGCGGCCGCCGGGTCGTCGGCTTCATCGATTTCGATACCGCTCATCCGGGCCCGCGCCTCTGGGACGTGGCGTACGCGGTCTACCGTTTCGCGCCGCTACACGCGCCGAGCAACCCGGACAGCGCCGGCAGCCCCGAGGACCAGGCGCGGCACGCAGCGCAGTTCTGCCGCGCCTATGGCCTCGCGCCAGGGCCCCTGTTGCTCGACACCGTGGCCGACCGGCTCGCGGCGCTGCTCGCGTCCATGCGCGCGCGGGCTGCGGCCGGCGACGTCGCATCCCAGGCGCACATCGCGGCCGGGCACCCTGCGCTGTACGAAGACGACATCCGCAACCTGCGGGCGCAGCGTGATCGGCTGCTGCGGGCGTTCACCCCGTGAGGGGCCGACGCACCCGCCGGCCTTCGAGGGACCCGAGGGAGCCGGGCGCGAAGGCCAGGCCTTTGCGCTGCTTCACGGGCAGCGTATGCTGCCGCCGTCGGCGCCCACCTGGCCGTGGCGGGCTGGGGCGATCGGTCTCCTTCCAAGAGATCAGAAGCCGTCGTCCTCCCAGGCCCGTACTGCATATCGCCAGCGTGTAGGCGCCGGCGCTCTCTCCGCGCCCGCGTCCCCGTCGAGATCCCATCCTCTCGTCCCCTCCCCTGCCACCGGCCATGAGCAAGACGAAGGAGGCGATCCTCAGCGACCGGAACGAGATCTCGGACGCCGTGCGCGACGACGTGAAGGGCACCGCCGCCCGCTACGGCGTGGAGATCGTCCGCGCCGACGTGAAGGACCTCGTCTTCCCCGGCAACCTCCGCGAGATCATGAATCAGGTGCTCGAGACCGAGCGGCGCGCCGAGGCCAAGGTGATCCAGGCGCGCAAGGACGCCGAGGCGCTCCGTATCCAGGGGCTCAAGCCCGAGGGGATGCTCTGCGACGGCGGCGAGCGGAAGTCCTAGCCACCGTCGACCCCCGACGGGCCATCGAGCGACCCGAGAGCGCGGCGGGCCACCGCCCGCACGGCGGCGTCTGGATCGCGCTCGGCGAGCCCCACGAAGCGCTCCTCCGCGCGGAACGCGAGGCCGGCCGCCAGGGATGGTATCTTAACACACGCGGTGGAGCTCACGTTCAGGGCGGTCGCGAGGCCTGCGCATATCGCACCTTCCTCTCCTCGGCGCGTCGATCACACCACGTTGTCATCCAGGCTCAGCCCGCTCGCCGGCGGTCGTTCCGATCTGCGACGAGGCCAATTTCGCTCGACGAGACCGCGCTCGATCGGCGTAGCGTGGCTGTATGACCCAAAGGCGCGATCATGCCCTCTCCTGCACGACGCTCTTGCTCATCGCGTGTGGACTGGCCGGCTGCGGCAAGGCCTCCACGCCGCCCGCGGCCGCCCCCGAGCCGCTCGCACCTCTCACGTTCCGGCGATCGGCGGACGACATCATCCTCGCCGCGAAGCTGCCGCCCGAGACCGCGCCCCGCGCATCGCTCGAGATCCACCGCCTCGACGCGTACGCCGCGTGCAACGCGGCGCAGGTGCGCCTCTCCGCCAGCGTGAGCGCGCGCGCGGACGCGGGGCCGAGCGCGCTCACGCTGTCGAGCCTCGTCATCGGCGGCCTGGGGCTCGCGGGCGGCATCGCCACCACCGCGCTCGCCGCGGGCATCGAGGCCCCGCCGATCCCGGCGGGCACGCCGTCGGTCCCGGACGCGGAGCCGCCGGACGTGGAGGGCAAGACGGGCGTGATCGTCGCGGGCGTCGTCACGGGCGTCGTCGTCGTGGGGGCGGTCGTCGGGACGCTCCTGCTCGTCGGCGGCGACGACGACGACGACGAGGATCGCAAGCACAAGCTCGATCTCGGCGCCGGCGGCGCGGGGGGCCTCCGCGACGCCATCCGCGCCTTCGAGGCCGCGTGCCCGGACGAGCCGCCCGAGGACGCCCTCGCCGCGTGCATCGACAGGGCGCGCGCCCTCCGCAAGACCTGCGCAGCCCGGTGAGGCGGGCTCCGCCGGCGGCTCAGCGCGCGAGCACGTCGAGGAAGCGCTCCTCGTGGAACCCGACCGAGATCCGCGTGTTCGTGCCCTTCATGGCGCGCGCCCCCCATTCGCCCTTCTCGCGGTAGATCTCGACCTCGACGAAGTCGCAGACGCGCTCGTCGAGCGCGCAGGCGGCCGCCACGAGATCGTGCATCGCCTTGCCCACGCCCTTGTCTGCCAGGTACCGATCGAGCGCGTCGATCATCCTCGTCAGGCCGCTCCGCGGCGATCGCCCGGAGACCCGGCGGTTCAGCGCCTCGCGCATGGCCTCGGTATAGACGACCCCGTGACATACGTTCTTCGAGACGAACCTGCGCTCTCCGATCTGCGGTGAGGCGAGCAGCGCGAGCGTCTCCCGGGGCGCGCCGCCGGGGTTATAGCTCGGGCAGGTGAGGCGCCCGCGGAACTTCTCGAGCGGCTCGGCGACCAGGTTGTCGCCCGCGAAGCCGCCTTGCTGGACCCAGCGAGCGAGCCGGAGCCCGGGGACATCCTTGAACGCCTTGCCGATGTTCTTGGGCGCGGCCCCGACGAGCACCGTGGCGTCCGGCTCGCGGAGCAGCTCGGCGAGCAGCGCGGGGCCGCCCGCGACCTCGCCGACCGGGTGCTCCAGGATGCCGGGGCCGTAGCACGCCTGGTGGAAGCCGGAGACCCGCGCCTTCTTGCCCTCGCTCGTCGCCCACCACGCGGGGCCGTGCAGCGCGCCGATCGGGACCTCCGCCCGCCCGCAGCGATCCAGCCCCCAGCGGACCAGCCGGCACTGATCCTCGGAGCCGGGCGTGACGAGCACGCCGCGCAGCTCGACGTCGGGGTGATCGGCGAGCCAGAGCAGCGTCATGAAATCATCCGGGTCCGCGGTCTCCATCTCGAAGATCATGCGCTTCACGCCGCACCTCCATGCCATCGCGCCGCAGAGCAAAATTGAATAGACTCGATCCGAGCGGGCAGCCGGAGAGACGACCGGCCGCCCGCCGGAGCCAGCGCTCGACCCGCGCAGCCGCGCGCGGTCAGGCCGCACGACCCCGAGGAGCGAATGAAACGCATACACCTGTTCGAGATAGAGGATTTCAGCTGGTTTCCCGGGTGGCTACGGGCCTGCATGACACGCCTCATCGTGGTCATGCACAGGGCGCTGGGCACGCGCGAGGCGCTGGTCGAGCTGATCGCCAGAGCATTGAAGGAGTCGAACACATCGAACATCGTCGACCTCTGCTCCGGGAGCGGCGGGCCGATGATCGACGTCGTGCGGACCCTGCGCGAGAAGCCCGGGTTCGAGGGCATCCAACTGACGCTCACGGACCTGTACCCGAGCATGGAAGCGGCGGAGCTCATCAACAACCAGGAAGGGAGCAACGTATCCTACCGGACGAGCCCGGTGGACGCCACGAAGATCGACGGCGAAGTGGCTGGTTCCACGGGTGTCGCGGGTCTCGCGGGTCTCCGGGGTCTCACGGGTCTCCGGGGTCTCAGAACCATGGTCAGCAGCTTTCATCACATGAGGCCGGACGACGCGAGGAAGATACTGGAGTCGGCCCAGAGGAGCAGGCAGCCCATCTGTATATTCGAGATCAGCGACAACAGTCATCCGCTGTTCCTCGGGTGGCTCGCCCTCCCGATCAACTTCGTGATGTGCCTCCTCATCACACCCCTGGCGAGGCCCATGACCCTGCGGCAGCTCGTCTTCACCTATATCGTTCCGATCATCCCGCTGTGCTTCGCATGGGACGGGGCGGTCTCGAACGCGAGGACCTACACGCTCGATGACCTCGATGAGCTGTTGAGCGGGCTCCGGGACGAAGATTACCGATGGGAGAAGGGAGTGCTCGGCGGGAGAGCGAAGAAGCTCTATCTGCTCGGCATTCCTACCCGCGACGCCGGCGCCGGCGCCGGCGGCTGAGCCGCTCCGACGCGGACGAACCGGTACGTACCGGTCGTACAGATCGCCGGAGTTCGCGCGGCGAGCGTCGCCTGAGGCGGTATGTCCCCCTCGTGCGTTCCGACGATTGGAGTAAGGCCATGCCTTCGTGCGCGTCGCGGATTGCACCCTACTATTCGCGTGCGGTCATCGATCTACCTTGTCATGCGCAATCCCGGTATGCCTGTCCGGTTGCGGAGGGGAATACGATGGCTGACGCAAACGGAGCACTGAGCTCGCTGGATGACTTTATTGCACACTCCACGGAGATGCTGTTCGTCGCCGGAGGCGACGGCGCGCTGCTGCGATGGAGCGACGCGCTGGGCCAGACGATCGGGCCCGCGCTCGCGCAAGGAACCCCGTTGACCGATCTCTTCCACCCGGAGGACCGCGGCGCGCTCACCAGAAGGTGGGAGCAAGTGCGCGAGAGCACGGCCCCCATTCACGTCCACGGCCGCGTCATGAGCGCGGAGCGCAGCTACAAACCGCTCGCCTGCGTCGTGCGCGGCGCGCGCTCGGATGGGCTGGTCTACGGCTCGTTCCGTGACGCGCCGGTCGGCGACGGCGCGCTCGACGAGCTGACCGAGCTGAGGGCACGGGACAGGATGCTCCGCGCCTTGATCAACGCTCTTCCGATAGCGATGTGGGCCGTCGATACCGACGGAACGTATCTCTACCATGAAGGCAAGGGGCTGGAGGCCGTCGGCCATCAACCTGGACAGCTCGTCGGCGCGAACATCTTTGACCTCTACGACGACGCCAGGGGCGCCGTCAGGCGCGCGCTGGCCGGCGACCCGGTGCACGGGCTGGCCGAGGCGCACGGCTGTGTATGGGAGAGCTGGATGGTCCCCCTCGCGGAGGAAGAGGGGCACGTCAGCACCGTCGTCGGGTTCTCGCTCGACGTGACGGAGGGGCAGCGCGCGCAGCAGTCCCTCCAGACGAAGCTCGACGTGATCGAGGCGCAGCAGCGGGTCATCCGGGAGCTCGCGGCGCCGATCATCGAGGTATGGGACGGCGTGCTGGCGCTGCCCATGATCGGCGTCGTCGACAGCGCGAGGACGGCCGACGCGATGGAGAGCTTGCTCGAGGCGATCTCGAGCCGCGGCGCGCGCTTCGCGGTCCTGGACCTCACCGGCGTGCAGATGGTGGACACGAAGGTCGCCGATCACCTGATCAAGCTCGTGCGGGCCATCCAGCTGCTCGGCGCCGAGGGGATCATCTGCGGCATCCGCCCGACGGTCGCGCAGACGATGGTGGCGCTGGGGCTCGACCTCAGCGCCATCGTGACCAAGGCCAACCTGCGGGCCGGCCTGATGCACTGCATGCGGCGTTTGACCGCCCGCCCGGCGCCGCCCACCCGCGACGTCGCCTGACACGACAGCGGAGGAGGAGGCACCCGGGAGCAGCACCAGCGCTGGCGCTGCTCCCTGGGCGCCCGAGCTCAGAACAGCTGGACGTCGTCGATCTCGATGCGCAGCGGCTGTCCCACGGGCGTGCGCCAGTTCAGGTTCATGACGCTCCACGGCTCGAACGGCACCAGCGTGCCCCACCCCTGCTGGATCAGATCCCACCAGCGCAGCTCCACGGTGACCCACTCCGGTCCGACCCAGAGGTCGATACCGTGGCTGTCGTAGCAAGCCGAGCAGAGCCCGCCCTCAGGCGTCGTAAGGAGCGTGCCGACGTCGAAGCGAACCTGCGTGCCCTGGCCACGGATGTGGAAGCGGATGCCCTGGAACGGCGACACATCGACGGGCGACATCTCGAAGGACAGCGCCACGCCAGCGCCCGACGCGGTCGGCACCCCCGGGGAGAACGCCGCGAGCGCCGTCGAGCTGAAAGGCCCCGGAGCGGGCAACAGGTCGACCGGCGGGACGGTCCCGTCGTCGTACGTCACCCACGGCCCCGTGAACGGCGGGGCGCTGCCCGCGTACGGCGCGGAGAAGAGGAAATCGCCGTCCTCGAAGTCCTCGATGACGAGGCCCGGCATCGCGCAGACGGGCAACCACCCGCAGTCCGGATCGGAGCAATCCGTGAGACCGTCCGCATCGTCATCGGAGCCGTTGCTGCAGGCCCAATCGGTGTCCTCGCGCCACGGCATGCAGTACGGCTGTGACTGGCAGTCCGCATCGGAGCAATCCACGAGACCGTCCCCGTCGTCGTCGGCGCCGTTGCTGCACGTCCAGTCGGTGTCCTCGCGCACCGGCATGCAGTACGGCATCCACTGGCACTCCGGATCGGCGCAATCCGCGAGGCCGTCCCCGTCGTCATCGACGCCGTTGCTGCACGCCCAATCGGTGTCCTCGCGCCACGGCGAGCAGAACGGATACAACTGGCATTCCGGATCGGCGCAATCCGCGAGGCCGTCCATGTCGTCATCGGCGCCGTTGCTGCAGGCCCAATCGGTGTCCTCTCGCACCGGCGCGCAGAAGGGATACCACTGGCAGTCCGGATCGGAGCAATCCGCGAGGCCGTCCATGTCGTCGTCGTAGCCGTTGCTGCACTCCCAATCGGTGTCCTCGCCGAGCGGCCCGCAGAACGGCTGCGACTGGCAGTCCGGATCGGAGCAATCCGGGCGGCCGTCGCCATCATCATCGTAACCGTTGCTGCACGCCACATCGGTGTCCTCGCGCGGCGGCGTCGTGTCGTCGACCCCGATGACGATGTCGAGCCTCCCGTGCCCGACCGAGATGACGTCGCCATCGGCCCGGAACTGGAACGCCACCGTCGACGTCATACCTTCGCCGATGTAGACCCACGTCGGGTTCGCCGACGTGAGGGACGCCGAGACGGGCTGGTAACCGCCGCCGGTCCACCGCTCGAGGACCCAGCCTGGCTGGAGCGTCACGTTATAACCGCCGACCGGCAGCACCTCCGTGAGCGCCGGCGTGTCGCCACCTCCGTAGATGGTCCGCGCCGTCGGGCCGTAGATATCGAACCACGCTTGGGACAGGCGGTACGTCGCGCCCGAGGAGCTGTTCCCGACGAGGGCCAGGCTGAGCGAGCCGACCTCGGACTCCTGCTCGGCGTCCTCCGGCGCGTCCGCCGTGCAGCCGACCGGGATCGCAGCAATGGCCAGGACCGAACATACGAAGAGTTGTCGCAAGTGTCTCATAATGACTCTCGTATCAGAGCCGGTCGCGCGTGAAAAGCTGGATTCGCGGGGGGCGCCATGACGTCGCGCGTCCGTCGGCCATGCGGTCATTGACCGTCGGTCATTGAGCATCGGCCGTCGGCCGTCGGTCATCGGCCGGCCATTGGCCGGCCATCGGCCGTCGGTCATCGGCCGTCAGTCATCGGCCGTCAGTCGTCGGCCGGCCATGCGCCCATGCGCCGATGCCTTGGTTGCGCCGCCCCGTCCCATCATTCATCGAATCCTCCGGTCCTCCCCTCGCCGCGTTTCATCGCCTCATCGCCCGTCGCCGGCTATCGCCTCCTCTCGCATTCCGTCCGCTCTGTCGGCTCGCGTCGCACGCATCGTCGCCCCGGTCCCGGTCCGCGATCGCGGCGTGACCAGCGCGCCCGCCGCCGGGCGCGCCGGGCGCGCTCCGCTCGGGTCAGATGCTCGGCGCCGGCGCGTCGACGGCCTTCGCGTGCCGCGCTTGCTCCCGGAAGTAGCCCTCCCGCTCCTCGGCGAAGGCGCGCGCCACGCTCGGGCGTCCGTGGAGGCGCGCATGGTACGCGGCGAGCACCGGCCAGGACTTCAGGTCGATCGGCGTGACAACGGACCAGTTGAGCACCGCGAAGAGGTACGCGTCGGCGACCGAGAAGCGATCGAGCAGGAACTCCCGCCCTTCGAGCCGATCGGCCACCCAGCCGAGGCGGTGCGCTGCCCCGGCCAGCGCATGGGCCTTGACCTCGGCCGAGGCCGTCTTGTCCAGGAGCGGCATGTAGACCGCCTTGTGGAGCTCGCTCCCGATGAAGCCGAGCCACTGCTGGAGGCGCGCCCGGCCGAGCGGATCCCGCGGCGCGAGCTCCGCCTTCGGGAACCGATCCGCCACGAGCTGAAGGATCGCCGCGTTCTCGGCGAGGATCTCGCCTCCTTCGATCTCGAGCGCGGGGACGAACCCGAGCGGGTGGATCGCACGGTAGTCGGCGCCCCCCTCGGTCCGCTTCGTTTTGAGATCGACCTCCACATACGAAGCCTCCGCGCCGGCCTCGTAGAAGGCGATGCGCGTGGCGAGAGAACATGCGAGCGGAGCGAAATAGAGCTTCATGAAAACCTCCTGACGGCGCCCAACGTGCGCCTCGCGGGGCTGTGCGTCCAACGCATCGTCGTGATAGGGTCTATGCGTGTCACGCATACCGTCTCCCCCTGCGCCTCCCGCGATCGGACCGCGGCCTCGGCTCGAGATCCGCGATCTGGAGCTCGTCCTCTCGCTGGCGGCCGCCGGGAGCACGGCCGGCGCCGCCTCGGCGATGCACATCACGCAGTCCGCCGTGAGCCGGGCGCTCGCCCAGGCGGAGGACCGCGTCGGCGCGCGCCTCTTCGAGCGCACCGCGCGCGGGGTCGCGCCGACCGCCGCGGGCGAGCGGCTCATCGCGGGGGCCGGGCTCGTCCTCGCGCAGCTCCGGGAGCTCGAGCGAGAGGTCGCGGCGCCGGTCGCCGCGACGACGCGCGTCCGCCTCGTGTGCGAGTGCTACACGGCGTACCGCTGGCTGCCCTCCGCGATGACGAGCCTCCGGCGAAGGCTGCCCCGCCTCGAGATCGTGCTCGCGGTCGAGCACACCCACGATCCGGTCGCCGCGCTCGTCCGGGGGGACATCGACGTCGCGCTGCTCACCACGTCGTCCCTGCCGACCGATCGCGAGGCGGGCTGCGCGCTCGTGGAGCGGCCCCTCTTCTCGGACGAGGTCGTCTTCGTGATCTCGACCTCGCACCCGCTCGCCGGGCGGGCGTCGCTCACGCGAGACCACCTCCGCGAGGGCCCGCTGATCACGCCGAACGCGACGCCGGCCGAGGCGCGCTGGTTCATGAGCGCCGTCTTCGGGCGGCAGCGGCCCAAGATCGAGCTCCTGCGCTTCCCGCTCACGGAGGCCGTGGTCGACGCGGCGCGCGCCGGGATGGGGATCGCGACCCTCTCGGAATGGGTGGCGGAAGCCTATCTCGGCAGCGGCGACCTTCTGGTCAAGCGGCTCTCGTCCGGCCCGCTCCGCCGGCCCTGGCGGATCGCGTTCCGGCGCGCGTCGGCCGACGCCGCGGAGCGGCTGATCGCCGCCCTCGAGAGCTCGGCACCGCGGCTCTACACGCGCGCCGGGTGACCCTCAGTCGAGGCCGGTGGCCTCCGGCGCGCCCAGCATCAGGTTCAGGTTCTGCACCGCCGCGCCGGAGGCGCCTTTGCCGAGGTTGTCGAGGCGCGCCACGACCAGGATCTGGTCCGGCTTGCCGAACACGAACACGTCGAGCCGGTTCGTGTCGTTGCACTCCACCGCGCCGAGGTAGCCGTCCTCCAGCGCGCCCTGGCCGCCGAGCGGCATCACCCGGATGAACGGCTCGCCGGCGTAAAAGGACGTGTAGAGCTCGTGGACCGCGGCGGGCGTCGCCGGCCGGGCCAGGGCGTCCGCGAACAGGGGCACCGAGACGAGCATGCCCTTGTAGAAGTCACCCACGACCGGCTGGAACAGCGGCGCCCTGTCGAGGCCCGCGATGGCGCGCATCTCCGGCAGGTGCTTGTGCTGCAGGGTGAGCCCGTACGGGCGCGGGCCGCGGAGCTGCTCGCGGCGCGCCCCGTCGGCCTGCTCGTAGGCCTGGATCATCTTGCGCCCGCCGCCGCTGTAGCCGGTGAGCGAGTGCGCGATCACGCGGGCGTCCCTGGGCAGGAGCCCCTGGTCGACGAGCGGCACCACGAGCGCGAGGAACCCGGTCGCGTGGCACCCGGGGACGGCGACGCGCCGCGCGCCGCGGACGGCCTCGCGCTGGCCGGGGCGGAGCTCCGGGAAGCCGTACACCCACCCGTCGGCCGTGCGGTGCGCGGTGCTCGGATCGATGACGCGTGTCCTCGGGTTCTCGATCCATCCGATGGATTCGCGGGCGGCGTCGTCGGGCAGGCACGTGATGAGCACATCCGCCTCGTTGATCAGCGCGCGGCGCGCCGCCGGGTCCTTGCGGCGCTCGGGGTCGATCTCGAGCAGCTGGAGGTCGCGGCGGCCCTGCAGCCGCTCGCGGATCTGGAGCCCCGTCGTCCCTTCCTGTCCGTCGATGAACACCCGATGCATGGTGGCCGTTTCCATACGCCGAGCGCGCCCTCGGGACCAGCGCTTCGCGTGAGCTCATCGACGCCTCCTCGACGCCGTCGCACACCCGCCGTCGTCGCACAGCCCGCGAGGGCGCTCCCCCCGCGCCCTGGCGGCGATCGTCTGGATCAGCCCCACCGTCCAGCACATCGGGCACCCGCGCAGCGCCACGAGCGCGACCGGCAGCAGCGCGACCGGCGCCCAGAGGGACACCCGCGCGAGGAACGCCGCGGCCACGAGGGCCCCGAGGCCGATCGCCCCGCGCGCGAGGTGCGCCGCGAGGCTCTTGCTCGCGAACACGCCGCTACCCTCCTTCTCCTCGGCCCTGCCGCGCGCGAGGCGCGGCGGGCGCGCCATCGCGCCGGAGGACCTCTGCCCTCACCAGCTGCCGCGCCCGGTGCAGCCGGCTCTTCATGGCCGCCTCGCCCAGCCCCAGCGTCCGGCACACCTCCTCGCCCGTCAGGCCCTCGACGTCGCGCAGCACGAGCACCTCCCGGTACGGCCGCTCCAGCGCGGCGATCGCCTCGTGCACGGCGCGCACGAGGCGCCAGCGCTCGAGCGCCGCCTGGGGGTCGAGCTCGCCCGCCGGCACCGCGTCGGCGTCGTCCACGCGCTCCCCGAGCCGCAGCCGCTCCCGCGCGAACGGGCGCAGCATGCGCGCGCACGTGTTCCGGACGACCGTCATCAGCCAGGAGAGGACGCCCGGATCCCGCGCCACCTCGGGGCGGCGCGAGAGCTTCGTGAAGGCCTCCTGGACCGCGTCGTCCGCGTCGTAGGCGTCGCGGCACACGCGCAGCCCGAAGCGGTACACGCGGTCGTGGTAGGCGCGGACGAGCAGCTCCAGCGCGCCGTCGTCGCCGCGCGCCGCCGCCGTGAGGACCGGATCGTGGGACATCGCCGCCTCCATCCAGCGCCTCAGCCCGGGGGGCGCGGGCAGGTGGACCTGCCGAGCAGAGCGTACCCGAGGCATGTGCCCGAGAGCGCCGTGAACATCACGTACACGCCCGCCAGACCGAACGCCGAGAGGCGCGCGGCGAGCGGCAGCGGCGCCGCCCAGGCGCAGGTCAACAGGCCGAGCCCGCCGAGAACACGCAACAGCCGATCCTGCGTACCCACATTCCGTTTCATGAGCTCCTCCGTCCTTCACCCGGAGAAGCCCCGGCGCGGGGCGTAGGATTCAGGAAATCGTCACCGGCCCGGGACCGCCTCGCCCGCCGCGCGGCCGGCGACGTCGCCTGGTCCGACGGCGCGGGGCTCGGGGCGAAGGTCCTCCACGGTGCTCGCCCAACTCTGGCCCGCGCTCCCCATCGCGTCGTCCAGCGTGCGCACCACCTCGTGAGCGAGCGCCTCACCGAGCAGCCTGTAGGCCTCGAACTGGGCTTCATCGAAGAACTGATCCGCGGTCGTCTGGTGCGGAAACTCGGGGTGAGACTCCGCATAACGCTGGACGTCGAGCGGCAGTCCGGGCAAGAGGCCGGCCTTGACGTAGACCACCGTGACCTCCCTGGTCGCCTCGGTCTTCGCGCCCGGATCCGGCTTGAACTTCCCCACCAGGATCGGCGTGCTCGGGGTGCGTTGCTCCCAGGTATGCACGGCGGATCTGGTTGGCCCAGAACCTGTTGATACCCGCGTAGTTCCTCGACGTCAGGAAGCTGAGCCCGATGAACACCAGGCAGAGCGTCGCCCCGAACGTCAGCTCGACGACCTTCATCGGGTCCCGCTGGACAGGCACGTGGACGAGCCCATCGATCGACCGAGCGAGCTCGATCGGCGCAAAGATCAGCCACTGAAGCATGCTCGCCCATGTCGACGTGACGCCCTTCACGACATCGTAGAGATCCGTGAACCTGAGCGCGAACACCTGTCCGCTGATGGCGACCCCGATGACCGCGAGGAGCTGCTCGCGCTTCAGGCGACTCAGCAGGACAGCCAGCGCGACGGCCAGAGCAGCGCACAGCACGAGGAGGGTGAGCAGGGGATCGGCCCGCAGCGCGAGCAGGGAGCCCCACGTGAGCACCACGAGCAGCGCCGCTCGAGCGGCGAGCCAGGTCCCCGCCTCGTGGACGGACGGCCACGAGAAGAGGATCCCGAGGTACATGACGAGCAGGGCGGCGAGAAGGACACCCCCCATCAACGCCAGGACGAACACGAGGAGGTCGAGCACGGGGAGATGTCTGGCGATCGCGTCAGGCAACGTGCCTGACTCCACAGAGGCCGTGGTGAAGAAGAGAGATCGCGCTCCGTCGACGTGGCAGACGACCGCGGTCACGCCGTGCTCGACCACGCGCGCGAGGAACGCCTTCGGCGACCTCGCGCTCGAGTGGTGGAGGAACACGATCGCCGCGAACCCGGCGGTCAGGAGCGACAGCGCGTTGGCGATCGCGCCGACGAAGATCATGAGGAGGGGCTGGAGCGTGTTGGCGGTGAGGCCGATTCCTCCGGGAATGAGGTAGTCGCCTCGCAGGCGGATCCTGTCGAGGAGGCGGTTCCATGAGGCGGCCTCCAGCGGGTCGAAGCGGCGCTCACGGTCCGCGTCCCCCTCCGGGTGAGGGCCGGAGGTCCGAGCCGTGAGCGCGCCCCCCGCCCAGCCGCCGCCGGACACGGAGCTCATGTAATCGACGTATTTGAGGATCACCTCACCGCTCTTCGTCGGGACCGTGGCGAGCCCTTTCAGGAAGCCGAGGCAGATGGTCGCCGAGCGGATGCCTCCGCCGGAGAGCGATAACCCGATGAGGTGCGCGCCGCGCGGATCGCCGTCGCCCGCGGCCTCGTGCTTCAGGTTCGCCGCGCGGCGCCGCGCCTGGATCCACTCGGCCTCGAGCGCGCGAAGCCGACCGATGTCGGGGTACACGGCCTCGTCCCTCGAAGGCCTCTCGGCGGACTCCCACGACTGCAGGATCGTCAGCAGCGTGCCGAGGATCAGCATCAGGAAGACGATGAACGAGCAACCCGCCTTGTACAGCAGGTCGGGGTGCTCGTTCGGTCGGGACATCGTTCCCCGCACGGGTTCCAGGCGCCGCACGCCTGCCGTGGCGCCGCGGATTCCGCGGCGCTGGCGGCAGGCGTCTCGCGCGACCTCAGAGAGCGGACGACGTATCGTACGGAAAATCGGGGAGCGATGGGGGCGTCCAGACGCGCGCCCCCCGCGCGCCGCGCCGGCCGGCGCTTCCCGTCAGCCCGGACGGTTTCGCATGAAGTCCGCCACCTCGGCGAAGCGCTGGTCGAGGAAGGCGCGGAGCGGCGCGGGCACGTCGACATCGGCCATGGCCGCCCGCATGCAGCGCATCCAGGCGTCGCGCATCGCCACATCGACCGGGACGCGCGCGTGGCGCATCCGCAGCCGCGGGTGGCCGTGCGCGGCGATGTAGTCCTGCGGCCCGCCCAGCCAGCCGATCAGGAAGAGCGCGAATCGGTCGCGGCTCTCACGGGCGACCTGACCGCCCTCGTCGCAGACGTGGAGGCGCGCGAGCGCCGGCTCGTCGCGGCCCATGAGGTCGTAGAAGCGCTCGACGAGCCGGCGCACCGCCGGCTCGCCGCCCAGCAGATCGAAAGGGGTCTCGGACGGCTCGGCCATGGGCGATGCCCTCTACCGGATTTGCGCCGGCGCTGCACGCCGCTGGCTCAAGCCGCCGCGGAGCTGCCGCAGGCCGCGCCGAACCACGTGGCGAGCGCGCGGCGCAGCCGGCGATGGGCGGAGGCCTCGGGCTCACCTGCCGCGGCCGCCCAGGCCACGTAGCCGTCGGGGCGAATCAGCAGCGCCTCCGCGGGGCGCGGCAGCGCAGCGCAGCGCGCGCTCACGACGTCCACGCGATCGCCCCAGGGCGCAGCCACACCGCCGAACGCGGCGCCGCCGGTCAGGTCGAGCAGCACGCCCCTGGCCCCGTGCATGAGCTGCGCGACGCGCGTCTCCCCCTTCTGCGTGGTCAGCGGGACGTCCGGCGCCCAGCGCCCGAGCAGCGGATGCTGCTCGCCGGGCTCGGTCGGCATCTCGTAACGGACGTCGACCGCGTCCAGCATCTCGACGACATACCGCAGGCTCTGCTCGTGCTTGAGCAGCTCGCCGAGCAGCTCGCGCAGCGCCGCGACGCGCTCGTCCCGCATCATCAGCGCGCCCTGCGCCCGGGTGTGCATGATCACGCGCTTGCCCTCGGGGTGCCGCTCCGCGTGGTAGGTGTCGAGGAGCCCCGGCGGCGCCCAGCCGTGGACCTCCGCGGCCAGCTTCCAGCCGAGGTTGACCGCGTCCTGCAATCCGGTGGTGAGGCCTGGCCCGCCGGCGGGGAGATGGATGTGCGCCGCGTCGCCCACGAGCAGCACGCGACCGGCGCGGTACATATCCGCCTGGCGGCTGGCGTCGGTGAACCGAGACAACCACCGCACCTCGCGGACGGGCAGATCCTCGCCGAGCGCCGCGCGAACGCTGGCCTGCAGCTCGTCGAGCGTCATCGGCGCGTCGCGGTCGAAGTCCGGCGGATACGGCTCCGACGTGACCACGCGAAACACGCCCGCTCCCAGGGGAACGAGGGCGATCCCGCCGAGCCCGAACCGAACGCGGCGACCGCCGGAGAGGACGAGGTGCCCGTCCTCCGTCGCGCCCTCGGCCAGCGTGACGTCGGCGAGGCGCAGGAGCCGAGAGGGCGGGAGTCCGGGAAAGCCGATCCCGGACAGCTTGCGCACGGCGCTGCGGCCGCCGTCACACCCCACCACGAAGCGCGCCCGAAGCGGGTAGTCGCCGTCCGGGCCTCGGACGGTGACCGTCGCGCCCTCCCCGTCCTGATCCAGCCCGATGAGCTCGTGGCCTCGACGGATCTCCGTCGTCAGCTCGCGCGCACGCTCTTCCAGCAGCGCCTCGATGCGCGCCTGATGGATGCTCAGGAAGCGCCTGGAGACGCGCGCGTGGTCGCCGCCGAGGGCCAGCGGTATCCCGCCGAAGTGCACGAAACGCGTCATTTCTGCGGCGCTCTGCTCCGCGCGGAAGCGCTCGAGAAGGCCCCTGTGGTCGAGGATCTCCACGGCGCGCCCGCCGAGGCCGAGCGCCTTGGAGAGCCCGGTGGGCTCGGGCAGCCGCTCCAGCACGACGGGGCGCAGGCCGGCCAGCCGCAGCTCGCAGGCCAGCATCAACCCGGTCGGACCGCCGCCCACGATGACGACATCGACGTTCATACGCGTTCTCCTTGTCGAGCTCCTTGTCGAGCAACGATCGATTGACAACGATGGTTCAGCGACGACCTGTGGGCGGCGACGGACGAACGAGGCTCACGTCACGTGGTCTCTCCGGTGCCCGCTTGGCCGCCCCATCCAGGCGTGGTCACGCCGTCCAGCACGAGGCTCACGGTCTGCTCGCCGAGGCGCGCGGCGAGCTCGAGATCGCACGAGAGGCGCGCCCGGAGGTCCGAGAAGCGCGGCCCGAAGATGCCGATCCCGGCCAGCGCGCCCACGACGGTGCAATACAGGAGCTCGAACTCGCAGTCGCGCCGGAACACCCCGCTGGCTTGACCTCGCTCGTAGAGATCGCGCAGCTGCGACGGCAGCATCGCGAGCGTCGCGGGCGGCGCGGCCTGCCAGCCGCTCATCGCCTCGTGCATCGCGAGCGGCATGCACAGGGGGCGCGAGAGGAGCAGCCGGAAGAACATCGTGAACGCGTGCCAGAGACCCTCGCGCGGATCGAGCGCCGCCGACGCCTCGAGCGCCGGCCGCCACCCCTCCATGAGGCCGGACCACTGGTCCTCGAGGACCGCGCGGTAGAGGCCCTCCTTGCTCCCGAAGTGATGGTAAATCATGCGCTCGTTGACCCCGGCGCGCCCCACGATGGCGTGCACGCGAGCCCCGTCAGGCCCATGCCGCGCGAACTCCTCGGCGGCGGCGTCGAGGAGCGCCCGCCGCGTCTCTTTTTTCCCGTCTCCCGGCATCAGGTAAATGTTTATTTACTCATGAGCGAGCGGCGGTCAAGGGCGCGCACTGGCCGCGTCCCCCTCGCGCGGTGAAAACAGGGCGCCCGGCGCGAGCTCTCGCACCTCGGGCGTCGGCGGTCGACCCGCGCTGGGTTCATGCCTCCCGGGCGGCTGGGTCCTTTTCCGCTGTGGCCCGATGTGGGCGCAACCGGCCGCCCTTCTGAGCGGCGCGCCTGACGCGGAGCTCGGCGCCGCGGCCAAGGCGCGATTGGGCGGCGGGCGGTGCCGGACGTTAGCGATTCTAATCGCAAGAGAAAGCCGGCGATCCTTGTGCCTTTTGCTGTAGGCTCGCTGCCAGGTCAGGTCTGGCCCCTGGCCAATGTGCTTGTTGGCATGAACCAGAAAACGACGTTCTTCCCTGCGTTGGTGCTCGCGGCGGGCGCGCTCACGGTGAACATGACCGGCTGCGAGCTCATCGTCGCCGTCGATCGCAGCCAGATCTCCGACACGGGCGGCGCCGGCGGAGCCGGTGGCTCCGGCGGCGGCACGACGACGAGCAGCAGCGCCAGCTCGTCGTCAGACACCGGCGGCTCGGATGGCAGCGGCGGCATGGGCGGCTCCGGCGGCATGGGCGGCTCCGGCGGCTCCGGCGGCGCGGGCGGCACCGGCGGCTCAATGACGTGCGCCGGCGGCGCGACACCGTGCGACACGATCGGCGATTGCCCGGCCCCGGCCACGGAGTGCATGAAGGCCACGTGCGAAGCACGGTGCTGCGGCACGACCAGCGTGCCCGACGGCACCGCCACGATGGCGGGCCAGGAGGCGGGTGACTGCAAGCAGCAGGTCTGCGACGGCGACGGCGGCACGACGTCGATCCGCGACGACACCGACAAGCCGGCCGACGACGAATGCAACGTCGGCACGTGCCCGGGCGGCTCTCCGGGCAGCGCACCGAAGACCGCTGGCACGAGCTGCACCACCGGCGGCAAGGTCTGCGACGGCAACGGCGCCTGCGTCGGCTGCCTCGCGGACACCCACTGCACCGCGCCCCAGGTCTGCGATCCGATGGGCACGCACACGTGCGTGGACGTGTCTTGCACCGACGGCGCGCTGAACGGCGGCGAGACCGACGTCGACTGCGGCGGCATCGACGCCGGCTCCGGCTGCGCGCCCTGCGCCGACGACCTGGAGTGCGCGCTCGATTCGGACTGCGCGAGCGGCTACTGCAACACGGCCGGCCTGTGCGCGACGCCCAGCTGCATGGACACCGACGAGAACGGCAACGAGACCGACGTCGACTGCGGCGGCGCGTCCTTCCAGGGCGCTCCGGCCTGCAACAGGTGCGGTGTCGGGAAGACGTGTGGCGTCGCGGACGACTGCACCACGGGCTTCTGCAGCGGCGGCACCTGCGCGGCCAAGCCGGACGGCGCGTCCTGCGTGACCAACGCCGAGTGCGCCAGCGCGCGCTGCGTTGACGGCGTCTGTTGCAACACGGCGTGCACCGGCGCCTGCCAGGCGTGCTCCGCGGCCAAGAAGCTCGGCGGCTCCGACGGCGTCTGCGGCTACATCGCGGCCGGCGGCGATCCGGACGACGAGTGCCCGGACACGGGCGCGGCGTCGTGCGGGACCAACGGGTTCTGCGACGGTGCGGGCGCCTGCCAGCGCTACGAAGCGGGCACGGTCGTGCCGTCCGGGCAGACGCCGGGCGATTGCCAGCAGCGCGTGTGCAACGGCGCCGGCAGCCCCACGACGGACGATGACGTCACCGATCTCCCGGTGTCAGCGACCGTCTGCTTGACGGACCCCGCGTGCACGGGCACGCCGGCCACGCCGAGCTTCTCGATGGCGCCGGCGGGCACCGACTGCACCGCAGACGGCCTGCCCGGCAAGACGGTGTGCGGCAGCGGGCTCGCGGCTGGCACGTGCGTCGAGTGCAACGACGACTCGAGCTGCACCTCGCCGGCCACGTGCAACACGACGACGCACGCCTGCGAGTGATCGCGACAGCGTGGAGAGCGCCCGGGGCAACCTGGGCGCCTTCTTCGTTCTGTCGGCGTGCTCGGGTTGCAGCAGATCTCGAGTCGAGGCGAGAACGCTCGCAAAGACGGGTCGGCCGTCGCGGGCCGACTCCGTACTATGCGCGCGACAACCGCACCTCGATCTCCCGCTCCACGTAGGACCACTCCTCCGTCTCGCGCAGCCTGCCCACGAGCTCGTCGAAGGCGCCGGCGTCGCCCTCGGCGAACTCGAACCAGGTCAGGAAGTCGAACGGGCTGCCGAGATCCCGGCTGTGGTAGAGCCGCCTCGCCACGGCCGGCAGGTACTCCAGCCCGATCTTGATATGGCGCGACCTCGCCTCGAAGATGGCCCGCCGCTCGTCCTGCGCGAGCGCCCACCACGCCTTCGATTTTCTGAGCGGGATCAGCGCCGCTTGCGTGCTCGACGCCCGACCCAGGTCTTCCTGGACGGCGACGAGGCGCTTTCTCTCCTCGAGCTCGACGTAGCGCTCGTTGCTCCTCACGCCGTTCAGGACCCAGGCCGCTCCCGGCGGCGCGACGAAGCTGCTCCCCTCGACGCGCTGCAGCCGCGGCGCCGCGGGCAGCTCCTCGCCTCGCACCAGGACCGTCCTCTCGACCCGCCACTCCCCGGCGGAACCTGCAACGAAACTGACCCGAACCGGATTTCCTTCCATGGATGGCTCCGAGGCGACGGCAACGCCGGACGAATCCCACCGACCCCCGACGTCGGGGCGGCCCTACCACGCCCTTTCGTCACGAGGGCGCCCGGGAAGGCGGCTGCGCTCGGGCTCGCCGCGCCGGCCGAGCCCGACACGCAACGCGGTTGATGATGTGCGGACAGCGGTTTCGCCGTGGTTTCCGCGCGATGATTTTCCGTCGCCCGCGTCAGCTCAGGACAAGATAGGAATCGCCGAACTCGTGACAGAGATACCCTGCCTCCTCCGCATAGGAGTTCGCGCGGTGGAGCAGCGAGGCAGGCGCGAAGGCCTCGAGGAGCCGGAAGTGGCTCTCTGTCGGATCGTGCACGCCGGTCAAGAGCCCGTCGACCACCCTCGGCCGGAAGCCGGGGTGGAGCACCAGATCGGTGACGCCCGGGCCTGCCTGGAGCTCACCCCCGTGCTGGGCAGCGCAGCCCTCGAGCGCGCGCGTCACCGTCGTGCCGACCGCGATGACGCGGCGCCCGCGCGGCTTGGCCTCGCGCACCGCCGCCACCGTCTCTTCGGGGATGTCGAAGCGCTCCGGCAAGGGCAGCAGGGCGTCGAGGGCCGGCTCGCCCGTCGACGAGATCCCGGCGGCGTGCGTGAGCGAGGCGACGCGCACACCGCGGCGGATCAGCTCGAGAAGCAGCCCCCAGACGAGCGGCCGGCCGGCCGAGGGGAGCTCGGCGCAGAGAGGCCGGCTCGCGTAGCGCGTCTGCGTGTGCCAGATCGCGAGCGGGCCAGCGACGTACGCATACTGGATCGGGCGCCCCCGCCGGTAGAGCGCCGACCAGAGCGGCGCGCCCCGCTCGCGAAAGGCGATCTCGACGAGGCGCGGCGAGGCCGGAGACACGCGCTCGACCGTGGCCGACAGATCGTCTCCGAACGTCACCGCGTCCCCCGGGCCGAGGGCGGGCGGCGCCGGGCGCTCCTCGGTGCGCGTGCGAAAGGAGCCGGCGCCGAACAGCAGGGCCGAGTAGCGCGCCTCGGACAGCTCGCCGATGAGGCGCACCTCGACCGCCGCGCCGCGCTCGGTCGCGCCGTGGAGCGACGCCGGCAGCGTGGCGCCGTCGTTGACGACCAGGAGATCGCCCGGCTCGAGGAGCGCGGGCAGATCCGCGATGCGCGCGTCGCGCAAGCGCCCCGCTCGCGGGTCCACGTGGAGGAGCCGCTCCTCGAGCGGGTTCTCGCGAGGCCACACGGCGGGGCTCATGGCGCCTCCTGCAGGCGCGCGGCCTCGAGGCGCGCGCCGCTCGGCACCTCGCCGGCGCGGCCGACGAGCGCGACGATGCGCCTCGCCACGTCGGCTGGATCGGCCAGCGTGCTCGGGTCGGCGTCGGGGATGGCCTCCGCGTGCATCCGCGTGTTCATCTCGCCCGGATCCACCGCGTAGAACGCGACGCCCGTCCCCTCGAGCTCGGCGGCCCAGGTGCGGCTCAGGTGATCGAGCGCCGCCTTCGAGGCGCCGTAAGCGCCCCACCGCGGATAGGCGTTCACCGCCGCGTCCGAGCTGATGTGGACGACGACCCCGCGCCGCCGCAGCGCCATCGCGCCGACGACCACCTTCGTCAGGCGGAACGGGCCGACCACGTTGACCTCGAGCACGCGCCCGAGATCCTCGCACTCCGTGTCGAGCAGGATCGGCAGCGGCGTCTTGCCGAGCGTGCTCGCGTTGTGGATGAGCAGGTCGATCGGCCCGACCAGCGCCGCCGCCGCGCCTGCGATCGCGTGCGTCTGGCCCTTGTCCCCGATGTCCGCTGCGAGCGCGTGCGCCTCCCCGCCCTGCGCGGCGATCTCGGCCGCGACGGCCTCGAGCGGCTCGCGCTCGCGCGCCACGAGGACCACCTTCGCGCCCTGCCGGGCGAGCTCCCTGGCGAGCGCGGCGCCGAGCCCGCGGCTCGCCCCGGTGACCAGCGCCGCCCGCGGCGCGAACCGCTCGCCCCGCGCGGCGCGGGGGAGCGACGGGTGGGAGCTCCCTTCGGCCTGGATCAGCGCCTCGCTTCCGGTCGATTCGTCGTTCATGGTGCCTTCCTCCTCGACACCAGCCTAATCCGCGCGGGTTCTCGCGTTGGAGCGGGCTCCAATATCCTGGAAGAGTGCTACTCTCCGGGCATGGACCAGGACGCGGAGCTCGCGGGGCGGCTAGCGAAGAACATCAAGCAGCTGCGCGAGGCGCGCGGGCTGACGCAGCAGCAGCTGGCCAAGCTCGCCGGCGTGCCGCGGGCGACCTGGGCGCACCTCGAGTCCGGCGCGGCGAACCCGACGCTCGGCGTGCTGCACCGGGCCGCCGCCGCGCTCCAGGTCTCCATCGAGGAGATGCTCTCCGCGCCCCGCGCCACGTGCCAGCTCTACGCGCGGGACACGCTCCCCACGCGCTCTCCCGGGCAGGCGCTCGTCCGCAAGCTCCTGCCGGACCCGATCCCGGGCATGGAGATGGATCGCATCGCGATCCCCCCGGGCGGGCGGATGACGGGCGTCCCGCACACCCCGGGCACCCGCGAGTACCTGACGTGCGAGTCGGGGGAGCTCCAGCTCGTGGTCAGCGGAGAGCGGTTCACGCTCGGCTCCGGCGACGTCGCCGTGTTCCGCGGCGATCAGCGCCACTCGTACAACAACCCCGGCAAGCAGCCGGCGGTCGGCTACTCGGTCGTGGTCCTCGCGCGCGTGCTCTGAAGGGTCAGCGGCGCGCATCACACGGCGCCGCGGCGCCTACCGCTCGCCGGGCGTCATCCACTTGTGCTCGGCGCGCGGGTACCATGCGGCGAGCAGCTCCAGCAGGGCCGCCGCATCGTCGGCCACCTGCAGCACGGCGCGGTGGGCCGGCTTCATGAACTGCTCGGCCACGACGTGATCCAGAAACGTGATCAGCGGGCGGTAATACCCCGCCACATTGAGCAGCCCGACCGGCTTCTCCTGAGAGCCGAGCTGCGTCCATGTCCACACCTCGAACAGCTCCTCCAGCGTCCCGACGCCCCCCGGCAGGGCGATGAAGGCGTCCGCGAGGGCGGCCATCTCCGCCTTGCGCTGGTGCATCGTCTCGACCACGCGGAGCTCGGTCAGCCCGCGGTGCTCGATCTCCCGCTGGTTGAGGAAGTGCGGGATGACGCCGATCACCTCACCGCCGCGCGCGAGCACCGCGTCGGCGACCGCGCCCATGAGCCCGACGCGGCCCCCCCCGTACACGAGCCCGATCCCTCTCGCCGCGAGGAGCTCACCGAGCCGCACGGCCGCCTCGCGGTAGGCCGGCGACGCGCCGGGGTTCGACCCGCAGTAAACGCAGATCCTGGAGAGCGTTCTCATGGGCCCGAGCCTACGCCGGCAGGCGAGCTCGTCCAAGCGGGAGCGGTGGGCCGGCGCGCCGTGGAGGGTAGCCTTCCCCCCGGCGGCGCGCCCTGGCACCCCCGCGCCGCGGCCTGGCACCCCCGCATGGCGGCGGCGCCGTGGCCGGCGGGTCACTCCTTGTCGAGCTTGCCGACGAGGCTCAGCGTGAAGAAGGCGCCCATGTACTTGAAGTGCGGGCGCACCTGCATGTCGACCTTGTACCAGCCGGCGTTCCCCGGCACCTCGGTCACGATGATCCTCGCCTTGCGGAGCGGCCTGCGCCCGCGGGTCGCCGCGGAGACCACGTCCTGATCGGCGACGTACTGGCCGATCCAGTCGTTGAGCTCCTTCTCGAGATCGCCGCGCTCCTTCCACGTACCGATCTGCTCGCGCTGCAGCACCTTCAGGTAGTGCGCGATTCGGCACATGATGAACATGTACGGCAGCTGCGTGCCGAGCCGGTAGTTCATCTCGGCCGCCCTGCCCTCGTCGCTCTGCCCGAAGAACTTCGCCTTCTGGGCGGAGTTGGCCGAGAAGAAGCAGGCGTTGTCCGAGTCCTTGCGGAACGTGAGCCCGATGAAGCCCTCCTCGGAGAGCTCGAACTCGCGCCGCTCGGTGAGCATGATCTCGGTCGGCACCTTCGTCTGGATCTCGCCCATCGCCTCGTACTGGTGAAGCGGCAGGTTCTCCACGGAGCCGCCCGCCTGGGGGCCGATGATGTTCGGACACCAGCGGTACTTGGCGAAGCTGTCGGCGAGCCGGGTGGCGAAGGCGTACGTCGCGTTGCCCCAGCAGTACGCGTCGTGCTTGCCGACCACGTCCTCCTCGTAGTTGAACGCCTTCACCGGGACGGTGTTGGCGCCGAAGGGCAGGCGGAGCAGGAAGCGCGGCATCACGAGCCCGACGTAGCGCGCGTCCTCGGTCTCGCGGAACGCGTTCCACTTCGTGTACTGCGGCCCCTCGAAGAGCGCCTTGAGGTCCTTCAGGTTGGGCAGCCCCTGGAAGTCCTTCAGGCCGAAGAACTGCGGCCCGGCCGCCGCGATGAAGGGCGCGTGCGACATCGTCGCGACCGCGGCGCACTTCTGGAGGAGCGCGATGTCCTGGGGGCCCGGGCCGAACTCGTAGTTCGCGATGATCGCGCCGACCGGCTTGCCGCCGAACTGCCCGAACTCGGCCGAGTAGACGATCTTGTAGAGGCCGCTCTTCGGCACCTCGGGGGCGTCCTCGAAATCGGCGAGGAGGTCCTCCTTGGAGCAGTTGAGCATCTCGACCTTGACGTTCTCGCGGAAGTCACACCGGTCGATGACGAACTTGAGGCCGCGCCACGCGGACTCGAGCTTCTGGAAGCTCGGGTCGTGGAGGATCTCGTCGATCTGCCGCGACAGCTTGACGTCGATCTCCGCGATCAGCGCGTCGACGAAGGCCTTGTCGACCTTCTCGCCCTCGCGCCGCGGGGCGACGAGCTCCGAGATGAAGGCCTGCACGCCCCGCTTGGCGATCTCGTACCCCTCGTCGCCGGGCGTCATCTTCGTCTCGGCGAGGATCTCGTCGAGCAGCGATCCCCCCTCGAGGGTCTGGACGCCCGCGCTCCCCGCGGCCTGTGTCTCCGTCGCCATCGCTCACTCCCCTTCCTTGTCGAGCCCGAGCTCGCTCACGATCTTGTTGCGCTGAGCCGGGTCGCTCAGGATCTGCTGAATCTTGTTGCGGAACGCCTTCTCGTTTCCGAGCGGGCCCTTGAGGGCCGTCAGCGCGGCGCGCAGGTCGAGCAGCTTCTTGAGCTCCGGCACCTGGTTCGCGATCGCCTCGGGCTCCATGTCGCTCAGCCGGCGGAACTTGAGGTTGACCGTGAGCTCGCTGTTCTCCTGCTCGGACAGGACGTCCTTCACGTTGAAGGTGAGCGCGAGCTTCTGCTCGCTCATGACCTTCTGGAAGTTGTCCTTGTCCACGTTGATGGGCTTGCGGTCCTCGAGGGGCCGCGGATCCGGCCGCTGCGTGTAGTCGCCGAGCATCAGGAGCTTCAGCGGTAGCTCGACGTCCTCCTTCGCGTTCCCGGTGGCCGGCTTGTACGTGATGTTCACGCGCTCTTTCGGCGCGACCGATCCCTCTTTCGATCCGCTCATCGTAGGCTCCTTTCCCCGTCAGCAGCGGGCGGAGCGCCCGCAGGCCGAACGAGCATAGAACAAAACCCCCGCCCCTCGGGCAAGCTTCTCGGCGCGACGCGCATCCCCGTCTT
Organism: Sorangium sp. So ce1504; assembly: GCF_051521635.1. NCBI lineage: Bacteria > Pseudomonadati > Myxococcota > Polyangiales > Polyangiaceae > Sorangium > Sorangium sp. So ce1504. The sequence goes on from NZ_CP150365.1 coordinate 7,254,063, forward strand.
TGCCATCCTGGTCACCGTGGCCACCCTGGCCATCCGCTTACTCCCCCAGCGACATCTTCAAGGCGAGCGCCGCGTCGAGCTGGCAGACGCGCTCGAAGCAGAGCGTCTCCTTCGCCTTGGCCTCGGGGGTCGCCTCGTAGCCCTGGTTCAGGACCCGGTAGCACGTGTGGAGCGCGGCGTAGAGCTCCGCGCAGAGATCCGGCTGCCAGGTGGTGAGTCGGTGGTGGTCGACGAGGTGCTCCAGCGCCTCGAGCTGCGCCCGCGCCACGAGGAACTGGGACAGCTCGATGTTGATCTGGGCCATCGCGAGCCTCACGCGGAAGCGGTCCAGCGCCGTCGGAGCCGCGGCGGCGGCCTTCTCGAGGAGCGCCATCGCGTCGATGGGCTGCTGGTTCGCGACGAGCCCTCGGGCCTCGGAGAGCGGCTTGTCGAGGTAGCTCCGCGGCCTCGCCGGCGCTGCGGCGCCGCTCGCACCCGAGCCGCCGAGCGCGGCCGCGACCTCGGACGAGAGCCAGGCCTGCGTCTCGCCGTCGGCGAACGGCGTGCCGTCGCTGAATTTGAGGGTCGGCAGGAGCGGCGCGCGGAGCAGCAGGGCGCCCACCTCGACGAGCACCGCCCGCTTGGCGTCGGCGTAGTCGTCGCCGAGCTGATCGAGCGCGTTCGCGACGTACCTGTGCGGATCGAGCCAGAGAGGGTAGCTCTGCGCGTACTCGTCGGCGACCTGCAGCAGATCGGCGAACGCCCCCTGGGTCGTGAGCGCCGGGAGCGTCTGCAGCACGTGCTCGGGCGGCGGCGGGATCGCCGTGCTGCCCGTCGGAGACGACGCGCCCGGATCGTCGAGGAGATCGACCCAGAGCCCGACCCGGAGGATGCGGTACGCGGACGCCCGCTTCGGATCCGCCGCCCGCAGCGCGTCGCCCGCGCGCGCCATCAGGGGCGAGCACTTGCCGAGGGCGGCGAGCGCGGAGTCTTCGTCGACGATCGCCTCGAGGCTGAGCGCCGGATCGCCCGCGGCGGCGACGGGCGCGGGCGCGGGCGGCGGCGCGGCGGCCGCTGCCGTGGCCGCCGGCGGCGCCTCGGCCTTCGGCGGCTCGACCCGCGGAGGAGGAGGCGGCGGGGGCGGCGGCGGAGGAGGCGGGGGCGGCGCCTCCGCGGGCAGGCTCGCGACGAGGCTGCGCATCGCGTTCCGGAGCGGGCCGAGCCCTCCGTACGCGTCGCCGAGCTTGTCGGCGAGGTCGACGTCCAGGGCGCGGCTCACCTGGTCGATGGCGTTCACCAGGTCGCGGTCCGCGGCGGTGACGGTGATGCCGGTGAGCGTCCCTGCCGCGAGGTCTCCGAACCAGGCGCACAGGTTGCCGCGCGCCTTGGGCCGCTTGATCGCGGGATACATGGTGTCCCAGAACGCGTTGTTCAGCTCTTGCACGAGCACGAGCCCGTCGAGCAGACCGGGCAGCTTGTCGATCTGCGACTTCGCCGCCGCGTAGTAGAGCGCGACGCGGAAGTCCTTGGACTTCTCGCTCAGGAGCTCATCGGCGACGCTCGCGATGCGCCCCCAGTCGACCTTGCCGCCCGCGAGCGACTGCAGCTTGTCGATCTCGTTCTTGAGGCCCTCGAACGCCTCGTCGTAGGTGACGTCGGCGCCGACGCCGCCGTTGATGGGCGCGTACAGCGCCTCGATCCGCTCTTTGGATTGTTGGATGGCGTCTTCAGCGGCCATGGGGCGCGCAGGATATCAAGGCGTCCTGGGTGTGGACGGCGGAATCAGACGACGACCGCACGACGCCTGCACGACGACCGCACGACGGCTGCACGGCGACTTCGGCGGTGAGCCGGGCGGCGCACCGGAGCGGCCGCGCGCGGGGTGGAGCGGGTGCCTTCGGCTCGGGCATCGGCTCAGCCGAGGGCTTCCAGGAAGCTGTCGAGCGACAGGTCGGTCCGGGCGACGAGCGCGTCGAGCTCTGGTCCGAGCGCATGTCGGGAAACGTGCTCCTCGACGCGCGGGGGTCCGCAGAGGTCGGCGATGTGCTCGGCCTGGGTGGTGGGCGCGATCATCTCGCGGAACGAGCCCACGTGGGGGGTACCGAGGTGGAGGAGCAGGGTGTGCTGTGGTGTCCAGAACGCGTTCATCACCGTGCGTCCCCATTTCGACAGGCGGCGGGTCATGTCCATCCACACGGCGGCGGCGTAGGCGTCTCCTGCGCCGAGCGGCAGCCTGAGGGCGAGCCCTGTCCTCGGGAGCTCCTGACCGCGGAATGGGATCACCGAGTCGAGGATGTTCTGCAGCACCCAGAAGCGGCTCGCGTCGGTGCCGAAGCCGGCGTCCCAGAGCGCCTTCATCGGCTGGGTCTTCAGCCATGCGCGGTAGGCGGCGTGCGCCGCGTCGGGGTCGTCGAGCGACGGCGGCGTGATCTGGGAGACGCGGTGGAGGAAGGCGTCGACGGGCAGGGTCCTGCCGTTCGTCGCGGCGTCGTGGGCGGCGGCGAGGAGGGGGAACAGGGTGATGGGGAGCGACGGCCCGGCGGAGACGAGTTGATCGTAATCGTAGGACCCGAACACCACCATCGGGTAGAGCCGCCCGGCGTTATCGCCGCTGGCGGCCCAGGCGCCCACGAGCCCGCGGGTGGGCGGCTCGTCGCCTTTCGGTTCGCCGTGGAAGACGAAGAGGCCCAGGGCCGTCTGGTAGTGCGCATCGAAATGGGCGCCCATGGCGCGCCGGGCGAAATCGATGGACGCGCCCAGCCAGCGGTCGAAGGCCGCGAGCTCTTCTCCACCTGCGTTCAGCCGGATGAAATCGCCCGTGGCGGGCAGCTTGCCGAAGCAGCCGATCTGCGGCGGAGCGGCAGGGCCCTTCTTGCGGCGCCAGAACATGACTGCTGGGAGTGAACCACGAACCGCTCACCGAGCGCTACCACCTTCCCGGTTGCGCCAGGAACGTGCGAGCGCCCCCGAACGACGTCATCAAGGCCCCCTCTCTCCCCCCATTTCACAAAGAGCCAGCGGGGGAGGGGGTGTCGTGCGGGGGGCCGGCGGGGGAGGGCCCCGCGAACCCGAGCGCCGGCCCGCACCGGAGCCGGTCGCGCGCGGTCTCGGCCCCCCCGTTCTCACGGCAACAGCCCCCCAAAAGGCGCGAGTTCGCGGGAGGGGGTCCCCGCCGGCCCCCCGCACGACACCCCCTCCCCCGCTGGCTCCGTTGCTGCTGCCTACCTCACCCTTTGCCGAAGCGATCGCCGATGCTGGCAGGGCAGTTGGTCGCCCGGAAGAAGCTCGTCGGGAACGGGTGGTTCCCGCGGGTCGGCCTGATCTCCATGGTCACGGTCACCGGCGGCGCCGTCATCTGCCAGGTCACCGTGAACAGCTCGTCGTTGTCCTTCTGGGCGGTGGTCGTCCCGGCCTCGAAGAGCCGGAAGATCCCCCACGGCCCTTCGCGCACGAGCTCCTCGTCGAGCCCCCCCGCGCCGCGCACCTGGATCCTCGCCCCCTTCGCGCCTTCGCCCGGCCAGTTGAAGGTGTGCCAGAACTCTTTCTCGTTGCGATAGAGCCTCTTCTGGCCGTCGACCTCGAAGACCACCTCGCTCACGATCGGGCTGACCGTCTTCATGTTGATGTGGAAGACGACCTTCGGATCCGCCCCGCCGCTGCTCCCGAAGAGTGCGTCGGAGATCTCGTTCGAGCGCCTCAGGCAGTTGTACAGGTTCGCGCTGAACGGCGTGAACGGCTTCGCCGCCTGCGGCTGCCCCGACAGGTGCGCCTTCGGGAAGAACTCGTGCCCGACCTGGTAGTGGAAGCCCTTGAGGTACGTCTCGTAAAAGCCCCAGAGCACCCCGTCCTTCGGCTTGAAGAAGGCCATCGCGTCCTCGAGCGACGCGTCGCGTGACGACGCGAGGTTGAACGGGTAGCGGTCCTTGATCTTGTCGCGGTAGTGCGGCCAGACCTCGACCTCCCAGATCCCGCTCGCCGCGCCGCCTGCGCGCCGCACGACGGCCTTGTACGCCTGCCGGAGGGGGTTCATGAGGAGCGGCTCCATCAGCCGCTGCCCGTTCTGGTCCATCGAGAGCAGCAGCCCCTGGGTCTCCTTCACCGCGTCCTGGAACGCCTCCGTGGCCTTCGAGGTGTCCGCGTCCGGCGGCCCGTCCTCGACGACGCTCATCTCCCCTGCCAGCCGCTCGAGGTGGCCCACGTACTGGCCGAGCTTGGGCGGGGGCGGCGGGGGCTGCCCTTCACCCGCCGGCGGCTGGGGCACCCCGAAGCTGGCCATCGACTCGAACTTGTCAGGCACCGGATCGTAGTGCTCGCGCTGGTTCCCCGTGAGCATCGAGTCGATCCGCACGCCCGTCCGCTGGTCGACCTTCTGCGCGATCATGTCCTTGGCCCTGTCGAGCAGGCCGCCATCCGCCGTCAGCAGGCTCGGCTTCTCGTCCTTCCCGAACTGCGTCTCGTCCGAGAGCCGCTGGAGCAGCCGCCGGTAGGGCCAGTCGGGCGTGGAGAGCACCCTGAACTCGTGGATCGCGTCCCGGTTCGTCCTCGGGACGTCGACCTGGATGTCGCGGAAGAACGCCTCCCACTGCGCGATGTACGCGTTGTCGTAGTCCTGCCGGACGCGGTCGAGCTCCTTCTGGATCTGGTCGCCCTGCCGCTTCTCGTCGCTCGACAGGGGGAGCACCCAGAGCTCGCGCTCGAGCTTCTTCCTCCCCTCCTTCAGCGACTCGAGCACCTGCGCGTGCCCCTTGGCCGTGTAGGGCCCCTGCACCTCGAACCACGTCCCGCCCCGGTTCTTCTGCGCGCTGTGGACGACGGTCAGCACCTCGGGCCGATCCGCGAACATCTCGTTGAGCGACACCGGCGGGTACTTCAGGTTCTCCGGCGTGTTCGGCCCCGACTCGTCGTACTTCTGATCGATCAGGCTCGTTACAAACTGATCGTAGTAGCGCTTCGTCGGGTCGACCCGCAGCAGGTCGGCGCGCGCCCGGGCGATGAGCGGCTCGTTCAGCTCCTCGGCCTCGAGCTTCTTCCGCCGCACGAGGTCGATGTAGTACGCGACGTGCGGCGTGAGCCGCTCCTTGAGCTCGCTCTCGGGCAGATCGGTGAACGGCTTCAGGGTGTCGGCCCAGACCTGGACGAGCCGCCCGGTCTGCCACCGCGCCGCCTGCTCATCCATGTGGCCCTGGTACTCCTTGCCGAGAAGGAGGTAGCTCCGCAGGGCGTTGTAGCCGTCCAGGAACTCCCCCTCGCGCACCTTCTCGAGCTTCGCCTCGAGCTGCGCCTTCGCAGGGCTGACGAAGCCCTGCTTCAAGCTCATGATGTACTGGCCCATCGTCGGCGGGAACAGCTTGTCCCCCTGGAACATGAACCAGCCGTACTCGATCGGCGTGTTCTCGACGTAACCGTCGAGCCGCCCCACGTGCTCCTGCAGCCGATCGAGCTTGTCGATGTTCGCGCGCACGTTCGGCGGCGTGCCGCTCCGCCCGGACCAGTCCACGAACGCGATCTCGTCCGAGATGCGCCGGGTCTCGGCGACGAGCCCCTTGTTGTTGAAGTACGAGATCACCGCCGGCAGGAGGAACAGGAGCGCCACGAGCGCCGCGGCCGCGGCCACCAGGATCCGCTGCATCCGCCGCCGCCGGAGCTCCGCCTCGGAGCGCGCGGCGAGGTCCTGATCCGGGAAGACGACGTTGGTGAAGACGTCGTGCAGGAAGAAGCTCTTCGACTCCTTCGGGACCGTCGCGTCCTCCTCGCCCTCGCCGAGCCCCGCGCGGAGCCCGAACGCGCGCCCCATCGCCCCGACCACGCGGTCGAGCGGCCGCCCCTCCTGGACGCCGCTCGTGAAGTAGAACCCGCGCAGGATCGGCGTGGGCGCCGCGCCCGCCTTGGGCGCGAACGCCGCCGCGATGAAGTCCGACAGGTTGCGCTTCACGGCCGCGAACTCGAGCGGGAACTGGTAGCTCTTCTCCTTCACCTCGCGGTTGCGCTCGCCGATGAGCCGCTTCGTGAGGCGCGCGTGGAGCTTCTCGACGAGCACGTCGAACTCGCGATCGAAGATCTTCCCGGGCTCGTCCTTGTTCTCGTCGAGCCGCACGGTGGCGCCCCACGCCTGGGCGCGCTCGCTCTTCTTCAGATCGCCGAAGTACTCGGTGAAGCCCGCCACCAGGTCGCTCTTCGTGAAGAGCACGTAGACCGGCAGGACCATGTGCAGCGTCTGCTGCATCTCGTCGATGCGCGCGCGGATCTTCTTGCCGGTCTGATCGATCTGCTCGTCGCTCGCGTCGAGCAGCTCGCTCAGGCTCACCGCGACGATGACGCCGTTCAGCGGCTTGTGCTCGCGGTGCTGCAGCAGGGTCTCGAGGAACGCCATCCACTCGTCGTGGTCGTCGCTCTCGGTCGTGTACCGGCCGGCGGTGTCGAGGAGGATCGCCTCGTTCGTGAACCACCACTCGCAGTTCCTGGTGCCGCCGACGCCGCGCACGCCGGTGCGCTCGGGGTCGATGTACGGGAACACGAGCCCGGAGTGCCGGAGGGCGGTGGTCTTGCCTGCCCCGGGCGGGCCGACCATCACGTACCAGGGGAGGACGTAGAGCGCGTCGGCGCCCCGCTTGCCCCCGCCGAGCTTCGAGGCCTTGAGCGCGGCGATGCCCTCCTGCATCTGCCGGTTGAGCTCCTGGATCTCCGCGCGCCGCTCCGGCTTCGCGTTGATCACCTGCTCCTGCGCCTGCTGCGCGATCGCCTTCTCGAGCGCCCGCGCGGCGCGCGCCGCGCGGATGCGCCTATAGACCGCCAGCCCGACGAGCAGGGCGAGGACGACCGCCGTCGCCACGAGCGGGATCTCGATCGGGAACGCCTCGGCCCCCTCCCCTGCCGCCGGGCGCAGCATGAACCACACTCCCCACACGGCGGTGAGGAACAGGGCGCTCAGGATCCACAGCCACATCGGAAGTCTCCCTCGGGAACAGCAGAGGACGGCGGAGTCGCCTAGGTCCCCGTGCTGATCAGCTTCTTGATCTGGTCGGCCACGCCCTCCGCGTCCGAGGCCACGACGAGCCGGAGCACGATGACCACGAGGACGGCCAGCACGAGCAGCCCGAGCGCGATGGCCAGGTAGGGCAGCTCGCGGCGCACCGCGTTCGCCCCGCCGTCCTTGCGCTCCGCGTTCGGCGCGAGGGCCTCACCGCCGCCCTCGGCGACAGCGACGTGGTTGCCCACGCCCTCGATGACGGCGCCGAGGCCCTCCTGCTGCCGCAGACGATATTTCCCCTGGAAGCCGAGGGCCAAGCAGAGGAAGTAGATTTGCGCGACGTGGTTCCTCCCGCGCTGGCCGTAGAGGTTGTCGAGGTTCGTGAAGAACCCGTCGCCGGCCGTGTTCAGCTGGAAGAACTGGAACTGCAGCGGGTTCTGGAGCCACTGCGTCCTCCCCGGCCAGTTCGAGTTGAAGATCACCTCGTCGGCGAAGGCCGCGAGCGCGAACTTCGCGTCGATCATGTCCTGCTCGGGGATGCGCGCCTCCCGGCCGTTCTGCATCATCGTGTCGAACAGGCCGAGGACGCGCCGCTGGAGGATGTCGGGCGCCGGGAGGTCGCGCGAGTTCCTGAGCTGCAGGATCAGCGAGAGCACGTCGGAGCACACAAAGTACATCGTCTGCGAGAGGCTCATGGGCTCCTCACCCGGAAGGGGCGGCCTGACACGTTCACTTTCCTGCCGGCACGGCGATCAGCCGGAGATCGACCTTTTGCGGTTCGATCGGCTGGTAGATAGCGATCGTGCCAGAGCCGAGGATATCGTTCCAGTAATCGCCGTTCTGGTTGACGCGGAGGTAGACGAGCCCCGGCTTGACCGGGATGGCGCCCGGCGGCCGGTACTCGATGGCGACGTTCACGCCGGGCGTCGCGGAGTGCAGGATGTGGCCGATCTGCGTCCACGAGCCGATCTTGAGCAGGCGCGGGAGCCGCTCGCGCAGCGTGCCCTCGTCCGTGCCCTTCGCCTCGAGGAACATCTCGTGGCTGCGGGGCAGCTTCGGGTCCTCGAACCTGCCGAGGTACATGCCGTCCTCGCGCTTCTCGAGCGGCACGATGACGAACTGCTCCGTGACAACCTCGTTGATGAGCTTCCAGGCCCGGTCGAACATCGGGTCGAGGACGCCATCGAGCTCGAGGTAGTTGAACTTGGGGATCGTCGTCGGATCGCTGTCGGTGGCCGCAAAGGTGCAGAGCTCTCCGATGAGCGAGCCGAGGACGACATAACACTGCTCCGGGTGCGCGCCGCCGTGGTCGACGAGGTGCGACACGATCGGGATGTACGAGTTCAGGGTGTGGAGCAGCCAGAACTTGGTGAGGTCGGAGGCCTGGAAGTCGACCGACGCCGCGTTGCGCATGCGCCGCCCCTCGACGAGCGACTTCTGCTTGCCGACGAGCGCCGAGAGCACACGGCGGAGGCCGGACATGATGTGGTCCGACGTGTTGATGCGAAGGACCGACGGGATGAAGCTCTTCCGCAGGGCGATCGCGCCGGAGCTGTCGCGGACGAGCTGCGCGATGCGCACGGTCTGGTACGCGTCGCGCGGCTCGGTGCCGAAGAGGAGCCGCAGGTTGGTGCGGGCCCAGGTGACCGACTGCTCGTTGCGGCCGGAGTTCACGTCCGGGACCGTCGTCTGGGCGGCCACGAACCGCTGGGCGGGGCCCGCCTTCGCCGGGTCCAGGCTGATGTTCGCGGCGGTCTCGCGCAGGTTCGGGATGCCGAGGAAGACGTCGAGCGTCTTCAGCGCGGCCGGGAAGGCGCCCTCGAGCGGCCGCGCCTCGACCTGATCTTCGCCGCGATCGCCGATGAAGAACGGCGTGCCGTCGGGGAAGACGCCGTGGCATTTGACCACCTTGAACTGCCCGGCGGAGAGCGCGCGCTCATCGAACTGGGCGGACGTGATGCCCCAGTCGTAGCCCACGACGGCATGGAGGCGCGCATGGAGCAGCGTCTCGTGGTAGGCGTCCGTTTGCTGCAGGTGCTGAGGGGTCATGAAGAGCCCCTCGGTCCAGACCGGCTTGCGCGGGTGAATCATGTCGCCCGTCCAGTCTTATCAGATGTGCCGTGCGCGGCGTCGCGAAAGCGGGTCAGGCGCGGGGAGCGCCGACGCTGCGCTGCGCGCATCGGGCCGCTCGTCGTCGCCGAGGGCGGCGCGGTCACGTCGCGTGGACTGCCGCTGGGAGGACGACCTGCGCGCGCCACGGCGATCACTTCCCCGGGCGAGCGGGCGCCTCTGGCGCGGCCACCTTCTTCGGCAGGCTGAGCCGGCGAACGGCGCTCGCGTTGGGGAACATCGACTCGTCGAACTCGACCCCGTTGTCGATCTTGGTCGAGTCGATGAAGAACGCGACCCGCGGATCGGCCACGGGCGGACCTGCGTCGGACTCGCGGCCGCCGCACTGCGCCTCTCCGGGCGGGAGCGGGAACTCGTAGAAGGTCTTCCAGCTGTTGCCCTTCGGGCTGTGGAACAGGGCGGCGCCGACGAGGTGGCTCGCGTCGGGCAGGCGCTCGAACTTCACCTCGACGAGGTCGTTCGGGAAGACCTCGACCTCGTCGACCTTGGCGAGGTCGTCCTCGAGCGTCTCCTTGTCCTTGAGGAGGATCTGGTCGTATGTCGCGTTCTCCATGCGCGCGCTGCTCTTCAGCTGGTAGAGCCGCACGACCACGGGCCGCGGGTTCCCGTTCTCGTTGGGGTTGATGTTGTCGGACGCGTAGATCGAGAGCGTCACGATCTGGACGTCGCACGGCTCGGGGGCCGCGGGCGGCGGCGCGGCGGACGTGCAGCCCGAGAGCGCGGCGGGCAGCGCGGCGCCGAGGAAGGCGGCGAGGGTCGCCGCGGCGATGGCCGCCGCGACCTTCGCCGGGGCCGCCCCGCGGAGGAGCGACGCCGGCCGACGTCGAGGCCCCGGCTGGCGCGCCGAGCCCTCCCCTGCGGGGGAGGGCGAACGGGGCTCCCCGATCCACATCGAACGCTGTAGGAGCTTGGCGAACGGGACCATGCTCCGCCCAATTTATGCGGAGTCTCGTGGCCAGTACAACTTTCGGTGTGCGAGCGGCGTCGATCGGTCTGATTCAGTCCGTTTCAGTCCGAGAACGAGATCGTGAAGTTCTTTTCGGCGTCGACCCCGATCTGGAGCCGCTTGGGGAGCGGCCCCTCCGCCATCTTCTCGAGGACGGCGACCGAGAGCAGCGGCAGGAGCGACGCCCGGAGGATATGGTCGATGTTGCGCGCCCCCGTGTCGACCTCGGTGCAGCGCGCCGCGATCGTCTCGACGAGCGCGTCCGAGTACGACGCCTCGATCCGCTGGCTCTTGCGCAGGCGGTCGACGAGCGCGTCGAGCTTGAGCCGCGTGATCTCGCCGAGCGCGTCGGGCGAGATCGGCAGGTACGGCACCGTCGTCATGCGCGCGAGCAGCGCCGGCTTGAAGTGCGCGGAGAGCGTCGGCTTGATCGACTCGACGATCTCCTTGATGAACTCGCCGTCCGCGTCGAGGCGGCGCGACGGGTCTTCTTCCCGCGCGGCGACCGTCATGTTCGTGATCTTGTCGGTCGCGAGGTTGCTCGTCAGGATGATGACCGTGTTCTTGAAGTCGACGAGCCGCCCCTCGCCGTCGCTCAGCATGCCCTTGTCGAACACCTGGTAGAACAGGTTCATCACGTCGGGGTCGGCCTTCTCGACCTCGTCGAGGAGCACCACCGTGTAGGGCCGCTGGCGCACGGCCTCGGTGAGCATGCCGCCCTCGCCGTAGCCGACGTAGCCGGGGGGCGAGCCGATGAGCCGGGAGACGGTGTGCTTCTCCTGGAACTCGGACATGTTGATGACCGTCATCATCCGCTCGCCGCCGAACATGAGGTCGGCGATCCCGAGCGCGGTCTCCGTCTTGCCGACGCCGCTGGGCCCCACGAGCAGGAACACGCCCTGGGGCGTGCTCAGCGGCTTCAGGCCCGCGCGCGCGCTCCGGAGCTCCTTCGAGATGCTCACGATGCCGTGCGTCTGCCCCTTGATCCGCCGGGTCAGCCGGTCCTCCATCTCGAGGAGCGCCTTCACGTCGTCCTGGACCATCTTGCCGACGGGGATGCCCGTCCACGCCGCGACCACGCTCGCGACCATGGCCTCGTCGACGTCCGGCCGGATCAGCGGCACCTCGCCCTGGCTCTGCTTGAGCTCGTCGAGGGCCTTCACCACGTCGCGGCGCGCGGCGTCCCGCTCCTCGTTCGTCTTGGCCTCGTCCATCTTCTTGCGGGCGTCGATGACCCGCTGCGTGCCCGCCGTCTCCTTCGCGTAGTCGGCGCGCACCGACTCGAGCTCGGCCTTCGCCTTGGCGAGCTTGTCCTTGAGCTCCGCGACCCGCTCTTGATCGATCTGGACGCCCTTGTCGCGATCCCGCTCGAGCGCCTTGAGCTCGGTCTCGGTGTTCACGATGAGGATCTCGGCGTCCTCGACCGCGGCGGGGCGCTGCTGCAGCGCGACCTTCACCCGGGCCGCGCAGGTGTCGAGCAGGTCGACCGCCTTGTCCGGCAGCTGCCTGCCGGTCAAGTAGCGCGCCGACAGCCGCACGGCCGCGGTCACCGCCTCATCCTGGATGATGACGTTGTGGGCCGCCTCGAACTTCGGCCGGAGCCCCCGGAGCATGACGACGGCCGCCGGCTCGCTCGGCTCGTCGACCTTCACCGGCTGGAAGCGCCGCTCCAGCGCCGCGTCCTTCTCGAAGTATTTCTTGTACTCGCTCCACGTCGTGGCCGCGATCGTCCGGAGCTCGCCGCGGGCGAGCGCCGGCTTGAGCAGGTTGGCCGCGTCGCCGCCGCCTTGCTGGCCGCCCGCGCCGATGAGCGTGTGCGCCTCGTCGATGAAGAGGATGATCGGCTTCGACGACCCCTTCACCTCGGCGATCACCTGCTTCATCCGGTTCTCGAACTCGCCCTTCACGCCGGCCCCTGCCTGGAGCAGCCCCATGTCGAGCCCGAGGATGTCGACGCCCTGCAGGAGCGGCGGCACCTTCGGGTTCTCCGGCGTGCTCTCGACGATGAGCAGCGCGAGCCCCTCGACGAGGGCCGTCTTCCCGACGCCCGCGTCGCCGACGATGATCGGGTTGTTCTTGCGCCGCCGCGCGAGGATATCGATGACCTGCCGGATCTCCCGCTCGCGACCGAAGATCGGATCGATCTGCCCCGCGCGCGCCTTCCCCGTGTAGTCGACGCAGAACTTCGCCAGCGCCGAATCGGGCCCGGCGCTCGCCATCCCGGCCGGCAGCTTCCCGGCCGCGCCTGCGCCCGCCGCCGCCGCGGCGGCCTCCGCCTCCTCCTTGGAGCCGGAGACGATCTTGGGGAGGTTGTTCTTGAGATCGTCTTTCGAGATGCCCTCGAGATACGCGCCGATGCTGCTCACCGAGTACCGGGTCGGCTGCTGGACGAGGCGCTGGAAGAGCACGCCGCTCCGGACCCGCTGGTAGCCGTACTCCATGGATCCGACGAGATAGGCGTCCTGCATCCACTCGAGCATCGTCGGCGAGAGCACGGGCCTCCCGGCGTTGCCCTTCCTCAGCTCTTCCAGGCTGCGCTGGAGCGCGGCGCGGAGGTGCGACGGGTCGAGATCATAGTGGGATACGAGAAACGCGATGTCGGAGTTCGCGTCGTCGAGCAGCGCGAGGAGCAGGTGCTCGAGCGTGACCTCGTAGTGGCGCGCGTTGACACACTGGCCAATCGCCGCCTCGAGGGCAGAGGTGCAGTTCTTGGTGAGTCGCTTGACGATGGCTTTGGTGTCGACGAGCTGCATGCGCGGCATGCTAACCGAGGCGCGCCCTCGTCCGAAAGCGCCTCGTCAGCCTCGCCCCTTGCGCTTCTTCTCCGCGGCCTCCGGGGCGCGGCCCTCGGCCCCGCTCGCCTCTCCGCGCTCCCGCGCGGCCGGCTTGGCCCCTCCGCGGGTCGCGTCGCCTCGCGGCGCCGGCGCGGCGTCGTGGGCGCTGTCGCCCTTGTCCTGCGCGGCGAGCGGCTCGCCGGCCGCGACGCGGTCCACCATGTCGGGCCGTATCCGCAGCTTGAGCAGGGCGCCAACGCGGAGCTTTTGGTCCGGCTCAATACGGTTATCGCGCGCGACGTCCTCGACGTCTATGACGAACTGCCGCGCCACGCCGATCAGCGTATCGCCGGGCGCGACGCGGTAGAGCATCACCTCGCGCGCGGACCGCGACTGCCCGCGCGCGGCGCGCGTCCGCAGCGGGGCGCGCGAGACGTCGACCGCGTCGTCGTCGGGCGAGCCCTCCGCGCCATCGTCGAGCGAGGACGTGGCCACGGGATCGCGCATCGAGCGCCGCTTGCCGAGCGCAGGCCGGTCGTCGTCGTCCACGTCCGTCTCCGCCGTCCGCTTCCGCGCGGGCTTCGGGAGCAGCGAGAGCAGGCTCTCGTCGTCCCGGCTCCCCCTCCGCGGCGCGAAGTCGCGTCCGCCGAGCAGATCGACCGGATCGAGGATCGACGCGTCGTCCGTGGAGAGCAGCTCCGTGGAGAGCATCGCGGGCAGGGCGGCCTGCGCTCGAGCGAGCGTGTCCGGCGGGAGCATCACGAGGAAGTCTCCCCGTCCGGGCGGCACGCGGTCCCCCAGGATGTCGGGGTTCAGCTTCCGCAGCGTCGAGGTCCCGACGCCGGCGGCCTTCGCCAGCGTCTTGAGCGGCGTCCCCGGGGACACCGCGATCTCGGCGGCGTCGATCGGCCGGCTCACCGCGACCTCATCGAACCCGAACCGCTCCAGGTTGTTCGCCACGATCGCCGCCGCCCCGATCTTCGGCACGTACGCGGCCGTCTCCGAGGGGATCGCCTCCTGGCGCGCCAGCTCGTTGAAGTCGGACGTCCCGTAGCGATCGATGCGGTCGAGCAGCTGCTCGTAGCCCATGTTGTAGGCCGCGAGCGCGAGGTCCCAGCTGCCGAAGCGCAGGTAAAGATCGCGCAGGTGGTGAGCCGCCGCCTGCGTGGCGAGGCGCGGGTTCTTCCGCTGGTCGAGGTGCCGCGTCTGCTGGAGCCCGTAGACCGCGCCGGTGGCGGGCATGAACTGCCAGAGCCCGACGGCGCCCGCCGGCGATTTCGCCCGCGGATCGAAGCCGCTCTCGATCATGGACACCCAGATGAGATCCTCCGGAAGCCGTCGTTCCCTGAGCTCGGCCTGGATCATCTCCTGGTAGCGCCCGCTCCGCTTCAGCCACGTCTCGAACATCTGCCGCCCGCGGTCGGTGCGCGTGAAGAAGCGGACGTACTTCAGGGTGCGGCGCGACACGGCGAGCCGGAGGTCGGGCAGCTGCAGCTTCGAGAGCGCCTCGGCGCCGGCCGAGTCGAGGTCGTCCACGTCGTCGGCGTAGCTGCCTTCGGCCGAGAACGCGCGCGGCGGCCGCGAGAAGCTCGGCCGATCGAGCTCGCACGCGGCGCCCTCCCGCGCGTCGCGCCCCGCCGCCTCGCGCAGCCGCCCCAGCTCCCGCGACTCGCCCCCCGGCGGCGCTGCCGGGCCGTCGAGCCCGCGCGCCGGCGCCGCGTACGGCGGCGGCGCCGCGGCGAGCGCCCCGACCGGCGCCGTGGCCCGCGCTGCCCCCAGCTGGTAGGTCGATACCGCCGACTGGACCGACGTGATCGCCGACTGGGGCGCCGCCATCCCGACCCCGTAGCCAAACGCCAGGGCCGAGACCAGGGGAGGGATCTTGTGGACGAGACTCATTGGTGTGTGGTTTAAGGTCGCACCATGTAGGCAAACCGGTCAACAAACCGGCCGGCCCGGGCGAGCCGGGCTTGGCGCGCTGCTGGGCGGGCCGGCCTCGGCGCCCTCTCCCTCTCGGGCTTCGACGTGGCCTCTGGGTGGGCTGCACGCAGACTGGCGGGCCGCATGGTGCGGATGGACGTCAGGCACTCCCGTCCGGCGGAGCGGGTCTGCTAGTCTGCACCCATGCCGGCGGCGCTCTCGGCCCGCGTGTCCGACACCCAGGCCAACCAAAGCTTCGACGTTTCGTTCGAGCGCTTCCCTGTCCGGATCGGCAGGAATCAGCTGAACGACCTTCACATCGACCGGCCCTACATCTCCCAGTTCCATGCGGCGGTGGACGTCCGCGATCGCCGGATCTTCGTGCGCGACCTCGGCTCCACCAACGGGACGATGTTCGCGGGGCACCGGCTGGCGCGCGATACCTCGGTGGACGTGACCGGCCAGCCGGAGATCACGATCGGCCCGATCCAGATCCGGCTCGCGATCATCGAGGCGCCGCTGAAGTCCGAGAGCCCGAACGACGGCACGCTGCTCGGCACGGGCGGAGACAATCTCTCCGCGCTGATCAGCCCGCAGAAGCGCGCCGCTCCCGGCGGTGAAGACCCCTACCTGCGTCAGGTGGTCCCGTACCTGGAGGCGTACCGGACCGCGTGGGCCGCGGTCTACCGGATGATCTGGGATCACCTCGCGCGCCTCCCGCCCGACGCGCGCCAGAGCTACTTGCGCCGGCTCGGCGAGGAGCACCCGAGCGTGCTCGCGGAGCGGGACTTTCAGAAGATCTCTCAGTACTACGGCGTGGACTACCGCACGCTCGGCGAGCTGGCCCCCGCGAACGCGGCGTTCGCAGCGCTCTCCGAGCTGGCGGGCGCCCTCGCGCCCGGCGCGAAGCCCCCGGACGACGTCGCGGGCATCGTCAACTTCGCGCGGCGGCTCCGCGACACGATGGACGTCTTCCTGAAGTGCTTCGTGAGCTTGCGCGACGGCTACCAGGAGTTCGAGGCCGAGGTGCTGGCGCGCGATCGCTCCGCCGAGACGGACAAGGTCGCGAACGCGCAGGACGCGAAGGAGCTCGGCACGGTCCTGCTCACGCCGGTCGGGGGCCCGGACGCCGCGCGGCACCTCCACGAGATCTTCGTGGATGTCATGAGCCACCAGATCGCGCTCCTGAACGGCGTGATGGGGGGCGTGAGGTCGCTGCTCGTGAAGCTCTCCCCGAAGACGCTCGAGGAGAAGCTCGAGCGCGCGGGCAAGAAAGGCGGGCTGTTCTCGAACAAGTACGAGGAGCTCTGGAAGCTCTACGAGCGCCGCCACGGCGACTATTCGGGGGAGGACAAGGAGACTTTTCGGGAAATATTTGGCGAGCAGTTCTCTCGGGCGTACGCTGCGACCGCCGCAGAGGACTATGGGTCGTCCGGCGAGTCGGGAGGCCGGAGCATCGTCCGCTTCCCCGGCTCTGGGAATCCGAACAAACGCTAGCGCCCCAAAACGGCGGGGCTTCGCGCGGCGAGCCGCGCCTTGGGCTCGCCGATCTTCGCCGAAGGCGCGGCCGAACGCGAGGCGTCGTTCATGCGAATCAGGGAGAAAGTCGTAGCAGCAGGTTGTCTGGCCGTCGCCGCGTGCCTCCTCGCCCCGCGCGAGGCGGCCGCGCAGACGACGGTCCAACGCGATAAGAACTGGGCCACGGTCTCGGACGTGAGCCTCGTGCTGGGAAGCTCCGTCGTTTTCCTGATGCCGCGTGTCTATTACAGCGATCCCGAGGCCACGGTCGGCTGGAAAGGGCGCTGGCATTTCTCGGTCATGGCGCCCGCCATGACGATGACCGCGCTGACGCTGCTCGTGGACCTGCCGATCAAAAACGCGCTCGAGTCGACGCGCCCTGGCTGCTCGATCGACGAGACGAACGCGGCGGTGTCCGACTCGGGCTGCGAGTCGTTCGGCGGCCCGTCGACGCACGCCTTCGCCTCCTGGGGCGCGACGGGCGCGGGCACGGGCATCTTCGTGGTCGACACGTTCCGCTACTCGTCCGGCCGCTTCAACGCCGGCGCCTTCATCGGCAATGTGGCCTTCCCCCTCACCGCCTCGGTCGTCACCACCATCGCCCGCGGCGTCGCCCCCGGCGACACGCGGCCGCACGAGAACGCCGGTCAGATCGCGATCGGCGGCGTCACCGGCTTCCTGAGCGGCCTCGCCGTCGGCACCGCCTACGCGATGCTCCAGCGCCCGAACTGCGGCTACGGCAACGCGCTGTTCTGCTGGTAGCCGCCTCTCCGGTACGCCTCCTCCCCTCTCCGGCAGGCCTCCCTCCTCCCCTCGCCAGCAAGCCTCCCTCCGCTCGCTGGCGAGCCTCCCTCCGCTCGCTGGAGCGGCCAGGGGTCGTAGGGGGAGCGCTGGGGGCAGCCCGAGGTTCGAGCAGATCACGCGCGCCTCGTCCGCGCCATGCGCGGGCGAGACGCGCGTCCTGCGGGTCCGGCGGCCCCGCCCGCCCCCGCGCTCCGCCCCCCCGGCCTCGGCTGCTGTTCTAGTCCTGTCCGACGACGCGCTCCCAGAGCGGATCGTTCGACGAGAAGAGCGTATCCCGCTCCACCCGGAGGAATCGCTGGAACTCGACGCGGCGGAGCTCGCGGTCGCTGTCGCGGTTGCCGTCGTCGTGCTTCACGATCTTCACCCGCACCTGCTCGAGCAGCTGAATGCCGTTCGGTTTGTAGGAGACGTCGGTGCGCAGCACGTAGCGGGCGTAGAGCCCGCGCTCGGTGACGGAGGGCACCACCGCCGTCCGCTCCAGGTCGACGGACGCCGCCTCGATCAGCCGCCCCCTTCGCGCAAGGTAGAAGTGCGCTCGTTGTCGGCAGTCGTCGGGATCGGGGCAGTCCTTCGTCTCGGCCACGACGAGGTTGTCGTTGCCGAGGCGCACCGGGGACAGCTTGGTCCCCTTCGCGGGCGCGCGGAAGCTGCCGACCCCGTAGACATCAGCGCGATCGCCGGCCGCTCGCACGAGCGCGACGAGGCCGCCCTCGTCGCCGTTCTCGAACTTGAGGACGCGCACCCACACGGCGCGAAGCCCCTCCGGCCCGGAGCGGATCTCGACCTCGTCGGGGTCGATCTTGCGCGGCCAGCCGGACTTGGAGATGCCGCCGCGCAGGGTCTCGTTGGCGAACACGTAGTGGCCGGTACAGTCGACGTCGGTCGGCCCGATCCCGCGTTCCTCGCTGTAGCCGGGAATGACGACGCTCAGCCACTGGTCTGGGTCGAGGGTGCGGACGGCCGCCTTGCCGCCCGCCCCGCGCTTCGCAGGCGGCAGCTGGGTCGTGCACACCGGGATCGGATTCTGCTTGCGTGTCTGGAGCTCGCCGTGTGGCTGCTCTGGGTACGATCCGCAGCCCGCGAGGGCGGCGGCGAGCCCCAGGCCGACGACGGAGCCGAAGCGAACGATGCTCACGCGCTCTTCGTATCATGCAAGGCGTCGCCAAGGCGAGTTCGCGACCTAACGCCCTGGCCGGCCAACGGCCATGGCCGGCCAACGGCCGTGGCCGGCCAGCTCGCCTCGTTCTCCGTGTCGGCGGTCGCGCGCATGCCAGATCACGCCGCCGCCCCGCGCGTCGTCACGTTCCCCACACGCCCGCAACGCGATGGACACGCCCGCGTCCTCTTATGGAAGCGCTGGCTTCGCGACGGAATATTGCGCGCCCTCAGGAACCAAACGCGAACCAAACCCCAACGAAAAGCGAACCGAATGCCAAGAAACCCGCACCGCTCCCGGACACAAAAGTCTTGACGCTCCCAAAGAGGGAGTTACCTTCTGGACTCCCTGAGACGAACAGGGGTAGAGATACGATAAGAGTCTTATCTCTGCGTCTCTGAACTCCTAGTCCCGACGGAGCGCACCGTCTGCCAGCGCGCAATGGGGCGTAGACTGAGCCCAGGCGGCGAGTTCTTGAAGGAAGAGGCATTTGATCATGGCGTTGCAAGCTCACCTCGTTTTGAAGGGCGTTACCCAGGGCCCGATCGATGGCTCGGTCACCCAGAAGGGTCGCGAGAAGTCGATCGCTGTCATCTCGGTGCAGCATCAGGTCGTGAGCCCGCGTGACCCGGCGACCGGGCTGCCCAGCGGCAAGCGCCAGCACAAGCCCTTCGTGATCACGAAGGAGCTCGACAAGGCAACCCCCCTTCTTTACAACGCCTTGGTCAACAACGAGAGCATCTCGGAGTGGACGCTCAAGTTCTACACGCCGGGCACCGCGGCGTCGAAGAACGTCGGCAAGGAGCAGAACCACTACACGGTCAAGCTCACGAACGCGACGGTCGCGAGCATCGACTTCCACATGGACAACACGCGCGGCGGGGACGGCGCCAAGGATCGGCCGGAGTACGAGCGGGTCTCCTTCACGTACCAGAAGATCGAGTGGTCGTTCGATGACGGCGACGGCGCGCGTCAGGCGGACGATGACTGGGAGACGCCGCAGGGGTAGTACCTAGCTGCTGAGGTCTCGTCGCACCGGGCGACCTTCGGGTCGCCCGGTTGCGTTTGTCGTCCTGACGTTGGGGCATCAGGGTTCCTCAAAATCAGGCATGGCCATCACGCGCAGCAAGCTCAGAATGTTGGCATGCCCCTCAGCGCCTACCTCAGACTCGTCGGCGAAAGACAAGGGGAAATCAGGGGCTCCGTCACCCAGAAGGGGCGAGAAGGTAGCATCCTCGTCACCGAGGTGTTCCACTCGCTGGTGGGGCCGCGCGACCCGGTCACCGGGCGCCCGACGGGCAAGCGGATGCACAAGCCCTTTATCGTCACGAAGGACCTCGATCGGTCCACGCCGCTCCTCCTCAGCATCCTCAGCCACAACGAGAGCATCCCCCGCTGGGAGCTCCAGTTCTACAGGTCGATCGCGATCGGCGTCGAGAGGCCTGTCTTCACGGTCCAGCTCACGAACGCGAACATCTCGAGCATCCAGTTCCACATGCTCAACGTGAGGAACCCGGGGCAATCGCGCCTGCCCGAGCAGGAGGAGGTCGCGTTCACGTACCAGAAGGTCGTCTGGACCTGGAACGACGGGGGCGTCTCCGCGGAAGACGACTGGCTCACCCCGCGCTGAGCGGGCGGGCTTCCGCTCGAGGCGCGAGCTGAGCTACGATCCCGCCGTGGCCGGCGCCTCCCTCCTCACCCGAATCGCGCACGCGGCCGACCCGCACTCGACGGAGCGGCACACCTACCGGGATCACGACCTCGAGTCGGCCATCCTGACGCACCTCGGGCACATGCTGAACACCCGCCAGGGGAGCTCGCTGACCTGCCCGGACTACGGCCTCATGGAGGTCTCGGAGGTCCTGCATGAGTTCCCCGAGGCGATCGGCCTGGTGCAACGCTCGCTCAAGAACTGCATCCAGACCTACGAGCCGCGGCTGAAGAACGTGCAGGTCCGGCACCTGCGCACCGACACCATCCAGTCGATGGTCCTCGAGTTCGAGATCACCGCGCAGATCCACTTTCCCGATGGCCGGCGGCAGGCGCTCCGGCTCGGCGCTGCAGTGGACCAGAGCGGCAACGTCCGGATGACGTAGCCCCCGCCCGGCGGCCTGGCTCACGGCGGTTGACAGCTTTCGGCCCCGGCGGTCGACTGGCGGTGGCGAGAGGATGTTCAACAAATACTACCAGGACGAGCTCACCTACCTGAGGGATCTGGGGCGCGAGTTCGCCGCCGCCTACCCCGGGATCGCGCCCATGCTCGCGGAGAAAGGCGGGGACCCCGACGTCGAGCGCCTGCTCGAGGGCGTCGCGTTCCTGACCGGCAAGATCCGCCAGAAGCTCGACGACGAGCTCCCCGAGGTGATCCACTCGGTCGCGTCGCTGCTCTTTCCGCACTACCTCCGCCAGATACCGGCGACCTCGATCATCGAGTTCACGCCGCTCCCGAACGTGGTGCGCGAGAAGCTCGTCGTCGCTCGGCACGCGGAGGTCGGGTCGGTGCCGGTCGACGGCGTCTCGTGCCGGTTCCGCACGACCCAGGACGTCGAGCTCGTCCCGCTCGCGGTGGAGGACGTGCGCGTCGACACGGGCGCGCAGCTCGCGCAGACGCTCCGCATCGAGCTCCGCCTGACCGGCGGCGCCGCGCTGTCGGGCCTGTCGCTCTCCTCGCTGCGCTTCTACATCCACGGCGAGCGCAGACTGCAGGACGACCTCCGCCTCTGGGTCGGGGCGCACGTCGACACCGTCGCGCTCGCCGCGGTGGACGCCGCGGGGCGCGACACGACGATCGCGTCGCTCCCGGCGCGCGCCGTGCGGCTCACCGGCTTCTCCGATGAAGAGTCGCTGATCCCGTACCCGAAGACGGTCTACCCGGGATTCCGGCTCCTGCAGGAGTTCTTCACGCTCCCGCAGAAGTTCGCGTTCTTCGAGGTGACCGGCCTCCAGGCGCTCTCGGCGGAGCGGATCTCCGACCGGTTCGCGATCCTGCTGCAGTTCAGGGACGGGCTCCCGCCGGGGACGCGGATCGGCAAGGAGAACATCCGGCTGTTCTGCTCGCCGGTCGTGAACCTGTTCGAGCACACGAGCGATCCGATCAAGCCCGAGGCCACGAAGCACGAGTACCTCTGCCGCCCGGCGGGCGCGGCGCCCGCGGCCTTCGAGATCCACAGCATCGACAAGGTCGTCGGCATCGCCCGGCGCACGAGCCAGCGCGTCGAGATCCCCTCGTTCTTCAGCTTCCAGCACGAGCTCGATCCCGAGGCCGCCGCGCGGACGATCTTCTACCAGGCGCACCTCCGCCCGGCCGCCATCGGCGACGGCATCGACATGTACCTCTCGTTCGGCTCCCCGCAGGACGCGGGGGCCCTCCCCGAGTTCGACGTGATCAGCATCGAGGCGACGAGCACGAACCGCCGCCTGCCGGCGCAGCTGAAGCTCGGCGACCTCAGGGTGCCGACGGCGACCTCACCCGCCGTGGCGAGCTTCACCAACCTCACCGGCGTCACAGCGCCGCTCCCGCCGCCGCTCGGGCGCGAGCTGCAGTGGCGCGTGCTGGCCCACATGGCGATGAGCTACCGCTCGATCACCGAGCTCGAGGTGCTCCGGGCGACGGTCGATCTCTACAATTTCCAGGCGATCGTCGATCGTCAGGCGGCGCGCGCGAACCAGCTCCGCCTGGCCGCGATCAAGGCGATCCGGGTGCGGCCGACGGATCGGCTGTACCGAGGGGCGCCGGTGCGCGGCGTCGCGGTCGACATCGAGCTCGACGAGGGCGGGTTCGTCGGCGAGGGGGAGATGTACCTGTTCGCGAGCATCCTGAACGAGATGCTCGGGTCCTACGTCTCGCTGAACTCGTTCACGCAGCTGACGGTCACCGGCACGAATACACGCGTGGTGCACAAATGGGACCCGAAGAGCGGCAGCCTGACGCTGATCTGAAGCCGGCTGCGCCGAGAGGCGCCGCGAGCGCCGACCCCGTCGCGCTGGAGACGCTCCGGCGCTTCGCGGATACCGCGCCACGCTTCTCGTACTACCGCCTCATCTACCTGCTCGAGCGGCTCTTCCCTGCCGCGCCGCCGGTGGGTCAGCTCGGGCCGGTGCAGGACGAGCGCATCCGGCTGCGCGGCGACCCCTCGCTCATCTTCGCCTCGAGCGACGTGAGCGAGCTCGCGCCGGTCAAGGCCGCTGACGGCGTGGAGCGCGCCCGCGTCTCGACCACGTTCCTCGCCCTGTACGGCTCGGTGTCGCCGCTGCCGGCGTACTTCATCGAGCAGATCGCGCAGGCCGACTACCAGGGCGGCCCGCAGCCGATCCGCGAGCTCCTCGACGTCTTCCACCACCGGCTCCTGTCGCTGCTCTACCGCGCGTGGACGAAGTACCGCCTGCCCGTCACGTACCGCAAGCAGGGCGCCGATCCCTTCTCGCGCCGGATGCTCTGCGCGGTCGGCGTCGACGGCTTCCGCGGCTACGAGACGCCGCTCGATCGCTTCTTCTTCCTCCGCTACGCGTCGGTCCTCGCCTCGAAGTCGCGCTCGGCGAGGAACCTGGAGACGGTGCTGTCCGAGATGCTCGGCAACATCGACGTGAAGATCGAGCAGTTCGTCGGTCACTGGACGAAGATCGAGAAGCCGTTCAGGAACAAGCTCGGCGTGATGAACCATCAGCTGGGCGAGAGCCTGACCCTGGGGCGCTACGTGTTCGACGGCTCCGGCCGCTACAAGGTCGTGCTCGGCCCGGTGGGCTACGACGAGTACCTCTCCTTCTTGCCCGGAGGTCGACGGCAAGATCTGGTCCGCGGCGTCATCGAGACGTTCACGCCGGGCATCCACGACGTGATGCTCGAGATCCACGTGGACACGGAGGAGGCGCCGCGGTTCCAGCTCGGCTCGCCGCGCGCCGCGACGCTCAAGCGCACCGCGTGGATCGGCGGCTCTGCGGCGGAGCGGCTCGTGATCACGATCCCCCTCGACGACAAGCACCTCGCGGGCGGCGACGACGAGGACGACGACGATCGCGGCGAGCCCCCGCCGATGTGACCCAGGCCGCGGGCCGCCGGGAGGCGCGGCGGCGCTCGCGCCGTGGACTCGCCCTGCGCTCAGTAAACGGTGAGGCTCTGCAGCGCGGCCGAGATCTCGTCGGCGTTCGCGTCGACGTTCTCGTGGTGCACGATCTGCACGAGCAGGATGCGGCGGGGGCTCCGGAGCAGGATCTCGTGGGCGAAGGCATCCGAGATGGGCTTCGACGGGATCTTCGCCTTGACGAGGTAGCTGCGCCCCTGCGTGTTCGCCGTGGCCACGGGCGCGCGGCCGGAGAGGATCTCCGCGCCCTGCTCCTCGAGATCCGCCTCGTAGCGCTTGAGCACGTCGGGCCACGGATCCTCGGGGCTGTCGATGCGCTCGTAGATCGAGAACAGGAACTGCCGCGGGGACTGGTACGTGATGAAGCGGCGCTCGGGGGTGTAGTCGGCGCCGCCGACGTTCCAGTCCATCGGGCGGCTCATGCGGACGTCGCCGTTCATGAGGCCCACGCCGATCCTGCGCGGCACCCGGTCCGTCGCCGGCGCGTCGAGCGGCGGGAA
The DNA here is from genome assembly GCF_051521635.1 of Sorangium sp. So ce1504. Lineage (NCBI taxonomy): Bacteria > Pseudomonadati > Myxococcota > Polyangiales > Polyangiaceae > Sorangium > Sorangium sp. So ce1504. Next base: position 7,277,835 of record NZ_CP150365.1, read on the forward strand.
GTACACCTCGAAGCTCGAGTCCTTGCTCAGGGAGCCGGCCGCGCCGTGGAGGTAGAAGACGTCGTCCTGCTTGGGGGCGGTCGGGGAGCCGCCGCAGCCGGCGAGCAGCGCGATCGCGGCCACGGCGGCGCAGGCCACGCCCGCGCGCCCCGCTCCGGCGGCGAGCGGACGGCGGGCGCGGAAGGCGGGGACGTGCGCGAGCATCGGCATTCCGAGGTGCCTCATCGGGGGGAACTCTAGGCCAGCGAGGGCACGCCAGCCAAATGTTCGCCGAGGAGTTTGCCCTCGGGGTGCCCGGCATTGAATGATTGCCCGGCCCGGGCAGCGCTGCGCCCGCCGATCGAGGCGGTACCCCGTGCCGCGAGAGAGACATGTCCAACGAAAGCAAACCGAGTCGCAAGGGCGAGCCCGCCGGAGCACCGGCGGCGAGCGCGCCGAGCCCCCCCTCCACCAGCACGAGCCAGGGCCACGAGCGTCCGGCGCCTGGCCGCCGCGCGCCCCGACGCCCCGCGCTCGCGGCAGCCTTCGCGCTTGCGCTGGGGGCCCCGGCGTGCAGCGGCATCGACGCCGGCGTGGAGTACCCGGACGATCTGCCCGCGATCGATCGGTACCTCTTGACTCCCGAGAACGGCCCCGAGGCGCCGCTCGCGCTGGGCGAGTTCAAGATCGGCCCCGAGACGTGCAGCGGCGTCGACACGCACCCGGTCACACAGAAGCTCTCGCCCGAGGATCTCAGCCGCTTCCTCGCGGCGCAGGGCGCCGGGAGCATCACCCCGAAGCTGGCGAGGTCGAACCTGTACTGGTTCGACTTCCCCGCGCGCGACAAGTCGTTCGTCCGGCTGCGCCTTGCGGTGCTCGAGGACTCCAAGCACGCGACGCAGGATCTCCACGACGCGGTGCTGCAGCACGGGCCGGGCTGGTGGGGCGTCCGTCGCTCGAACCTCGCCGTGCTCGCGCCGAAGGCGAATCTGAGGGAGGCGATGGCGTTCGCCATCAAGTACAAGCTCGTCTGCTGGGGGGTCTTCACGTACGCGGCCAACGACGACGCGTACGTCGTCCCCGGGCCTTACGCCGAGCTGTGAGGGGAGCTGGCGGCGCGCGGGGCGGAGGCGCACGCCGCCGGCGCGCCGCCGACAGACCTCTGCGAAGCTGGCCCACGCTCGGGGAGAACGCGTAGACTGCGCCCATGCGCCGTTACGTCTTGCTCGCCGCCGCCGTCGCCCCGATCCTCGCCGTGACCGCAGCCGTCTCCGTGCCCGGCTGCAGCGAGGAGTTCGAGAACATCTGCGCGTTCCTCAACGATCCCGACAGCTGCTACCACGCGTTCCAATCTGAAACCGCGGCTGGGTGCTGGACGCCGGGCGCAGGAAACGGACCAAGCGGCGCCTTTGCGAGCCGCGACAAGCTTGATGTCTGCTTCCTCGATGAAGGTGGCCAGATCGTCTTCGATCCCCCTCTCGATATCGCAGCATTCCCCCCGAAGACAATGGCCTTCAAGCGCCTCGATCGGACGGCAGCGGAGTGCGGCTCTGTCACGTTCTCAGGAGAGTTCAGCTACTCCGTGACCGTCCAAGTGCCCTGCACCGCGGACGAGATAGATGGTGGCGTGGCGGAGTGCACGGACGCCGGCACCGATAGCACTATCAAGATCGGCAAGACGATAACCCTCGCGACTCCGGAGGGCAGGAGCACCCTCGACGTGAGCTGCACGGACGGGTCATCGCACCACTTCAATCGTGTCGACATCCAGGAGTGCGCGACGGAAGGACAAGACCAGCTGCAGCCTCGGGCCGTGCTCGAGGCGAGCGCGGGCAACCAGCCCCCGCCTGATGCCGACCCCACGATGACAGGCGATTACGCGGGCTCCGTCAAGCTCAACATTCACTATCCGCAGAGCAGCTCGATAGTGGAGTTCGAGAAGGGAAAAACGCGGGTGGAGCAACCGCCTGTCGTGGTCGAGTACTTCAACTGCCGTATCCCGGCTCCGGCGCCGCTCTGCTTCGACGGCGAGAAGGACGGCTTGGAGACCGACATCGATTGCGGGGGCACGCTCTGCACGAAGCGGTGTGAGGAAAGCCAGTCCTGTGCTCTGGACAGCGACTGCGCGACCGAGACGTGCAGAACCGACAGCAGCGGCTTCCTCAAATGCCAGGCAGCTGCCAGCAGCAGCGCAAGCGCCGCCGCCGGAGGCGGAGGAGGCGCTGGCGGCTCGGGCGGCTCGGGCGGCTCGGGCGGCTCGGGCGGCCAGTAGCCTCGCTCTCCGCTCAGGCGACCAGCACCTTCACCACGAACGTCGTGCTCCCGAGGCGCAGCCGGTCGTTGTCGCGCAGCTGCCGGCGCTCGCCCTGTCCGAGGCGCTGCTCGTTGACGAAGGTGCCGTTGCGCGAGCCGTCATCCTCGATGAAGACCTGACCCGTCGTCGGATCCGCGTGGATCGACGCGTGCCGTGAGGAGGCGCTCGCATCCGCGAGCCCGATCTCCGTCGCGGCGTCCGCCCCGGCGCGCCCCACCTGCGTCCGGCCGCTGTATATCGGCCAGAAGCTGCCTCCAGGATCGTTCTGGAACGTCACGATGAAGCCGACGAGGACACGCGCAGGCTGCGCCGACACCTGCGGCACCGCGCCCGAGACCGCCCCCTGGACGATCGGCGGCGCGACGATCGCAGGCGCCCTGGCCTGAGCGGCCATCGGCACCCCGCCCTGCATCATCGGCGGCGGCGCGACTGCGCCTCCCTGCACCATCGGCGGCGGCGCGACCAAGCCCCCCTGCACCATCGGCGGAGGTGCGACCGCCCCCCCCTGCACCATCGGCGGCGCGACCAGCCCCGGCGCCCCCGTCGGCACGACCATCGGCGGGGGCGCAACCATCTGCGGAGGCGCGCCGAAGACCGGCGCCGGCGCCACGGGCGGCTGCCCCATCGCGCCACCCATTGACGCGCCAGGCACCATGCCTGGCCCCGGTGCCCCGAGCGCCGGCTGGACCGGCGGGACGCCCGGCGCGTTCATCGGAGGAGACGCCGGCTGCGACGTGAGCCCCGCAGAAGGTGCCGCTCGGGCCCAGGGTGAGACCGGGAAGGGAGCTTCCCCGCCCGTCGAGAAGGGGACGCTTCCGCCCGGCGATGCCGGCACCGAGAGCCCGCCTCCCCCGACCCCGTAGGCCTGAGGAGGAGGCGGATAGGCGCCCTGCGCGCCCCCCGCCGCGTAGCCTGGCGACGCCGCGCCGCCGTAACCCGAGACGGCTGGCTGCCCTGGATAGCCCGGCGGGCCAGGCGGAGCATAGGCGCCAGCCCCCGCCTGCACCGGCGGAGGCGCGACCGGAACGGAGGCTCCAGGCGCTGCGCCCGCCACGCTCGTACCGCACATCGAGCAGGCAGCGTCGGTCTCCTTGAGCATCCACGCGCAGTTCGGACACGGCCTCATGCGATCTCGAGGCTACCGATTCGCTTGACATCCGTCGAGGCGAAAGCCGCCCGCAGGCGCGCACGCCGCGCAGCTCGGCGCGCGCTGCGCGGGCGATGCGATGCCGCTTCCACGCGCTGCAACGCGAGCGCGCCAAGCTCGCCGAGAGGCGGAGGCGTCCGTCGCTGCCGCGCGGGCGTCTTCACGAAAAAAGCACGAAAAAAGGCGCCGCGCGTTCAAGCCGCGCGGCGCCTCGGAGACAGGTCGCTCAGCGATCGCTGGCGACGGCCGTCATCAGTTGCTGGCGATCGAGCTCTTCTCCGACTTCTCGATCTCCTTCTTCTCGCCGTCCTTCGACTCCTCGGTCGCGGGCGCGGGCTCGGGCAGCCGCTCGAGCGCGGCCTCCAGGACCTGCTCCATCCGGCTGACGAAGAAGAACTGCAGCTCGTCCACGACCTCCTTCGGGACCTCCTCGAGATCCGCTCGGTTGCGCTCGGGGACGATGATGCGCTTGATGCCGGCGCGGTGCGCCGCCAGCACCTTCTCCTTCAGGCCGCCGATCGGGAGCACGCGACCGCGCAGCGTGATCTCGCCCGTCATCGCGACGTCGTGGCGGACCTTGATCCCGGTGAGGAGCGAGACGAGCGCCGTGAACATCGTCACGCCCGCGCTCGGCCCGTCCTTGGGCATCGCGCCGGCGGGGATGTGGATGTGCAGATCGCTCTTCTCGAGGAAGTCCTTCGCGATGCTGAACCTCGCCGCGTTGCTGCGGACGAAGGACAGCGCCGCCTGCGCCGACTCCTTCATCACGTCGCCGAGCTGGCCGGTCAGCTGGAGCTTGCCCGTGCCGTACATCCGCGTCGCCTCGATGAAGAGGATCTCGCCGCCGACGCTCGTCCACGCGAGGCCCGTCGCGACGCCGCTCTCGGCGGTGCGCTCCGCGACTTCGCTCGTGTACTTCGCCGGGCCGAGGAACTCATGCAGGTCGTCCTCGTTGTCGACGCGCCGCTTCTGCGTGTCGCCCTCGGCGACCTTCACCGCCACGCCGCGGATGACGCCCGCGATCTGCCGCTCGAGCGACCGGACGCCGGCCTCGCGCGTGTAGTGATCGATGATCTCCTCCAGCGCCTTGTCCGTGACCTCCAGCTGCTCGGTCGTGAGCCCGTGCTCTGACAGCTGCTTCGGGAGCAGGTGCTGCCGCGCGATCGCGAGCTTCTCCTTCCGCGTGTAGCCGGGGATCTCGAGGATCTCCATGCGGTCGCGGAGGGGCGGCGGGATCGGATCCGCCACGTTCGCGGTCGCGACGAACATCACGTGCGACAGGTCGTACGGGATCTCCAGGTAGTGATCCGCGAACGTGTTGTTCTGCTCCGGATCGAGCACCTCGAGCAGCGCCGCCGACGGATCGCCGCGGAAGTCGTGCCCGATCTTGTCGACCTCATCCATCATGAAGACCGGGTTGATCGTCCCCGACTTCTTCATGCCCTGGATGATCTGGCCAGGGAGCGCGCCGACGTAGGTGCGCCGGTGTCCGCGGATCGCCGCCTCGTCGTGCACGCCGCCGAGCGAGACCCGGTGGAACTTGCGGCCGAGGGCGCGCGCGATGCTCCGGCCGAGCGACGTCTTGCCGACGCCGGGAGGCCCGAGCAGGCAGAGGATCGGGCCCTTCTTGTCCTGCTTCAGCTTCCGGACCGCCAGGTACTCGAGGATGCGCTTCTTGACCTTCTCCAGGCCGTAGTGGTCCTCGTCGAGCACCTTGCGGACGCTGCCGATGTCGAGGTTGTCCTGCGTCGACTGCGTCCAGGGCACGTCGAGGATCCAGTCGAGGTACGTCCGCACCACGGTGTACTCGGCCGACCCGACCTGCATCGTGCGCAGCCGCTTCAGCTGCTTCTTCGCGACGGTCTCCGCCTCGGTCGGCAGGTTCGCCTTCGCGATGCGATCCTCGAGCCCGTCGAGATCGCCCTGATCGCCGTCGTCCTCGCCCAGCTCCTCCTTGATGGCCTTGAGCTGCTGGCGCAGCACGTACTCGCGCTGGTTCTTGCCCATCTCCTCCTTGATCTGGGAGTTGATGCGCTCGCGCATCTTCAGGATCTCGAGCTGCCGCGTGAGCAGCCGCAGCACCTTGCGGATGCGCTCCTTGACGTCGATCGTCTCGATGAGCTGCGCCTTCTCCTCGACCGGAGCGTCGAGGTTCGCCGCGACGAGATCGGCGAGCGCGCCGGGCGCCTGGATGGAGTCGATGAGCGAGCCCGCCTCGCGCGGGAGCTCCGGCATCAGCTGGATGACCTGCTTCGCGATGTCGCGCAGGCTCATCGCCAGCGCCTCCGCCTCGACGTCCTCCGTCGCCGGCTCATCCATGCGGCGGATCTTGGCGCGCAGGTACGGCGTGTGGGCCGTGACGCTATCGAGCCTGATCCGCGTGAGGCCCTGCAAGATCAACGAGTAGTTGCCCGAGCTGTGCTTCAGCGCCTTCAGCACGCGCGCGGCGCAGCCCATCGGGTACAGGTCCTCCGCCCCGGGATCGTCGGTCGACGGATCGCGCTGGGCGAAGATCGCGATGACCGGGCCGGGGAGGTTGTCGACATCCTCCACCAGCGCGACCGACTTCTCGCGGCCGACATCGAAGGGCGCGACGGCGCCCGGGAACAGCACCGCATTGCGGATCGGCAGAACCGGCAGCTCGTCGCCGAAGACGACCTCTTCCTCGGAGCGCGGCGGCATCGGCGGGTTCTTTTTCTCGGACATGGCGATCTCCTCTAGGCACCCGACCGGGGGAGGTAAACCCCTTCATCAACACGCAGCCGGGCCGCGCGGCCACCGCGCGCCCCGGTCATCTTGGCTTGCATCCAGACGGATGCGGATGGTGCAACGCGGAGCCCTGCTGGCAGCTCTTGGTGGAAGACAGCCCGCGAGGCTACGGGAACTCACCATAGACACGGCGCATGCCGCGTGCCACAGCCCTGGCCATTTTTTTGAATGAGGATACGCTGCCGGTGGTCAGCTCCGACTCCGACCTGCAGCGCTCGCTCGTCACGCTCGTCACCACGTGGCGCGCGCGGCGCGGCGCAGGATCCTCGGCGGCCGGGTCAACGCGGCGCGCGGAGGAGGCGCGCCTCGGCCTTGCCGCGCGCCGCGGCGAGGCCGAGGCTGCGCCCGGCACGGAGCGACACCCTGGCCCTCGCTGAACGATGATCGATCCCCTGCTCGGCCTCGGTGCGCTCGCGATCGCGATGCTCGGCCTGCCGGCGGCGCCGTCGCTCGATCCAGGGCCCAGCCCGGCGTGCCCGGCGGACATGCGGCTCGTCACCGGCACGCACCGCGACGAGGTGCAGCACGTCTGCGTGGAGCCGGTCAAGAGCGGCAAGGCGACCCACTGCTTCGCGTACTGGGAGGACATCACGGCCGAGGAGGGGCCGTCGACCGAGATCTCCGTGTGCATGGACCAGTTCGAGGCGCCGAACCAGCGGGGGGCGAAGCCGCTCGTCATGCAGTCGTTCGAGACGGCGACCGCGTGGTGCGCCGCGCGCGGCAAGCGGGTGTGCGCCGAGCAGGAGTGGGAGCTCGCGTGCGAGGGCCCCGAGCGGCGTCCCCTCGCCTACGGCTGGCGCGTGGACAAGGCGGTCTGCAACAGCGGCAAGGCCTGGCGGCCGGTCGACGAGCGGAAGCTCGGCGCCTCCGGCGAGGCGGCGCAGCGCGAGGTCGAGCGGCTCTGGCAGGGCGCGCCAAGCGGCTCCCATCCCGGGTGCGCCTCGACCTTCGGCGTCTTCGACATGATGGGCAACGTCGAGGAGTGGGTCGCCTCGCGCCGCGGCCGCCGGTGGCCAGGCGCGCTCATGGGCGGCTTCTGGGCCAAGCCGTGGACGGGCTGCCGCGGGACGAACGACGCGCACGATCCGAAGTTCGTGTTCTACGAGACCGGCTTCCGCTGCTGCGCCGATCCGCGCTCAGCGCCCCCTTCGCGCGGCGCGGCGGCGCCCGTGGCGGACGAAGAGCGCGGCGGGCGCCGAGCGCCCGGGCCCTGAGGCCGAGCCTCCACGGCGGCGCTCGCCGCGAGCGAAGAAGGCGGCACGACGGGCGCAGGTCCTGCTAGAAGCCAGGGCGTGCGCGCCCTGTTCTTCGGTACCCCCGCCATCGCCGTGCCGTCGCTCGAGGCGCTCGCGTCGATCGCGGACGTCGTCGGCGTCGTCTGTCAGCCAGATCGGCCGGCCGGCCGCGGGCTCGAGCTGAAGGCGCCGCCGGTGAAGGTGAAGGCGCTGGAGCTCGGCGTGCCCGTGGTGCAGCCCGAGAAGGTCCGCACGCCCGAGTTCGCCGCGTGGGTCGCGGGCGCCGGAGCGGACGTCGCGCTGGTGATCGCCTACGGGCGCATCCTGCCGAAGGCGGTGCTCGAGGCGCCGCGGCGCGGCTGCATGAACCTGCACGCGTCGATCCTGCCGCGCTACCGCGGCGCCGCGCCGATCACCTGGGCGATCGTCGGGGGCGAGGCCGAGACGGGCATCTCGCTGATGCAGATGGACGAGGGCATGGACACGGGGCCCGTCTACGCGGTGCGCCGGACGGCGATCGGCCCGGACACGACCGCCGACGAGCTCGCGATCGATCTCGGGGCGCTCGCCGCGCGCGTCGTGCGCGAGGACCTCCGCCGCGCGGTGGACGGCGAGCTCGCGCCGACGCCGCAGGACCACGAGGCGGCGACGCACGCGGCGCTCCTGAAGAAGGAAGACGGGCGCATCCGGTGGGAGCGGAGCGCCCGGCAGATCCACGACCACATCCGGGGGATGACCTCGTGGCCAGGCGCCTTCACGACGATCGACGGCAAGACGCTGAAGGTGCTGGCCGCGCATGTCGAGAGCGAGGCCGACCAGGCCGGCGCGCCGCCGGGGACCGTGGTGATGGCCGGCCGCAGCGTCGTGATCGTCGCCTGCGGCGCGGGCGCGATCCAGATCGTGCGAGCACAGGCCGAGGGGCGGAAGCCGCTCGCGGCGGCGGACCTCGTCGCCGGGCGGACGCTCCAGACGGGGATGGTGCTCGGTCGTTGAGCGCCCCGGGCGCCGTTCACGGCGCCCCGTCGATGAGCGCCGCCCGCGCCACGGCGCCCGGTCGTTGAGCGCCGCCCGCGTCACGGCCCGGCCGGGTGCCAGATCGTCTTCAGCTCGACGAACCGCTCGATCCAGCGGGGGGACGTCGCCGCCCTGTCGTCGAACCACTCCGCCTCGCCGAGCGATCGGGCGCGCACCCGCTTGACGCTGGCCGCGGCCGCCTCCTCGAGGCGCTTCGTCAGCGCCGCGTCCACGCCGTGCAGGTCGAGCGCGGCGACGTCCATGTGCGCGGCGAGGTGCGGCAGCACCTCCGCGAGCTGGCCGGTGAGGACGTTGACGACGCCGCCCGGGAGATCGCTCGTGGCGAGCGCCTCGCCGAAGACGAGCGCCGTGCGCGGATCCGCCTCGCTCGCGAGCACGACGCAGGTGTTGCCGGCGGTGATCACCGGCAGGAGAGCGCCCGCGAGGCCGAGCAGCGCCGGCCGCGGCGGCGCCGCGATGACGACGACCCCCATCGGCTCGGGCACCGTGAAGGTGAAGTGCGGGCCGGACACGGGGTTCAGGCTCGCGAAGAGGCTCTGGTACTTGTCGGCCCAGCCCGCATAAGCGACCGCGCGATCGATCACCGCCAGGACCTCGCGCTCGGCGGCGCCTGCGCCCTGCCCGCCGCGCTCGAGCGAGGCCGCGAGCTCCGCGCGCCGCGCCTCGAGCATCTCGGCGAGGCGGTAGAGGATCTGCCCGCGGTTGTACGCGGCGCGCGCGGACCAGCCGCCGAGCGCGCCGGCCGCCGCGAGCACGGCGTCGCGCCCGTCCTTGCGCGAGGCGCGCGGGATGTTCTCGACCGCCCCCGCGCCTCCGTGATCGCGCACCTGCGTGTACCTCCCGGACTCCGAGCGCACGAACGCGCCGCCAACGAACATCTTGTACGCCTTGCGCACGCCGACCCGCGCGCGCGCCTCGCCCGGAGGAGCGTCGAGCGCAGCCGCGCCGGCGCAATCCCCGATCGACGTGCACCCCTCGTCGCCGCCGCTGTCCTGGTCGCCGAGCGCCATCAGTCCACCTCGAGGTAGGCGAGCAGCCCCTGGCGCCCGCCCTCGCGGCCGAAGCCGCTCTCCTTGTAGCCGCCGAACGGCGCGCTGGGATCGAACTTGTTGAAGGTGTTCGCCCAGACGACGCCGGCGCGGAGCCGCTGCGCGACCCAGAAGCTCTTCGAGCCCTTGCCGGTCCAGACGCCCGCCGACAGCCCGTACATCGTGTTGTTCGCCTTCTCGATCGCCTCCTCGGGCGTGCGGAAGGTCAAGATCGAGAGCACCGGGCCGAAGATCTCCTCGCGCGCGATCCGGTGCGACTGCGCGACGCCCGTGAAGAGCGTCGGCGCGAACCAGTAGCCCCGCTGCGGGAGCGCGCAGCTCACCGAGAAGCGCGCGGCCCCCTCGCGCTCCCCCGCCGCCACGAGCTCCTCGATCTTCGCGAGCTGCGCCCGCGAGTTGATGGCGCCCACGTCCGTGTTCTTGTCGAGCGGATCGCCGACGCGCAGGGTCCCCATGCGCTCGCGCAGCTTGAAGAGGAGCGCGTCGTGGACGCTCTCCTCGACCAGGAGGCGCGAGCCCGCGCAGCAGACGTGGCCCTGGTTGAAGAAGATGCCGCCGATGATCCCCTCGACCGCCTGATCGAGCGGCGCGTCCTCGAACACGATGTTCGCGGCCTTGCCGCCGAGCTCGAGGGTGAGCCGCTTCCCGGTGCCGGCGAGCGCGCGCTGGATGCGCTTGCCGACCTCGGTCGACCCGGTGAACGCGACCTTGTCGACCCCAGCGTGGCCGACGACCGCGGCGCCGGTCGCGCCGGCGCCCGTGACCACGTTGACGACGCCGGGCGGGAGATCGGCCTCCTCGATGATCTTCGCGAGGAGCAGCGCGGTGAGCGGCGTCGTCTCGGCGGGCTTGAGGACGCACGTGTTGCCCGCCGCGAGCGCCGGGGCGAGCTTCCACGCCGCCATGAGCAGCGGGAAGTTCCACGGGATCACCTGGCCCGCGACGCCGAGCGGCCGGGGGTCGCGCCCCGGGAAGGCGTGCTCGAGCTTGTCCGCCCAGCCCGCGTGGTAGAAGAAGTGCGCGGCCGCGAGCGGGAGATCGACGTCGCGGGACTCCTTGATGGGCTTGCCCCCGTCGAGCGACTCGGCGACGGCGAGCTCGCGCGCCTTCTCCTGGAGGGCCCGGGCGACGCGGTAGAGGTACTTGCCGCGATCGAGCGGGCGCATGCGCGACCAGTGCTTCTCGTACGCGGCCCGCGCCGCCTGCACGGCGAGATCGACGTCCTGCTCCGAGGCCTCGGCGAACTCGCAGAGCTTCTCCTCGGTCGACGGGCTGATGCTGTCGAGGTAGCGGCCCGAGGCCGGAGCGCGCCACGCGCCGCCGATGAAGAGCTCGTACCGCGGCGCGATCTTCACGTGGTCGCGCCCCTCGGGCGCCGGCGCGTAGCGCCAGGCGTCGCCGAACACGACGGCCGCGTCGCGCGCCGCGGTCGCGTCCCGGGGCGAGCCCCCGTCGCCGCCAGCCGCGGCGGTGCTGTTGTCGCTCATGCGGCGCACTCTACGCCCGCGGCCGCGCGTTGAACACCGACGCGGGCCCGCCCTCGCGGCGCGGTCAGTCCTTGCTGAAATGGTCCCCGCTCTGGTAGGCGCCCGTCCGCTCCTTCTCGAGCTGCATGAGCACGTCGTTGAGGAGCGTCGACGCGCCGAAGCGGAACAGGTCGCTCGTGAGCCAGGCGTCGCCGAGGGTCTCCTTGACCAGCACGAGGTAGTGGAGCGCCTGCTTCGCGGTGCGGATCCCGCCGGCCGGCTTCATCCCGACGCGCCGCCCGGTCGCCTGCGCGTGATCGCGGATCGCCTCCAGCATCACCAGCGTCACCGGAGGCGTCGCCGCCGGCGTGATCTTCCCGGTCGAGGTCTTGATGAAGTCGGCGCCCGCGAGCATCGCGATGCGGCTCGCCTTGCGGACGCGATCGTAGGTCCCGAGCTCGCCCGTCTCCAGGATCACCTTGAGGTGCGCGTGCCCGCACGCCTCCTTGGTCGCGGCGATCTCGTCGTACACCGCGCCGTACTCGCCGGAGAGCATCGCGCCGCGGTCGATCACCATGTCGATCTCGTCGGCACCGAGCTCGACCGCCTGGCGGACGTCGGCGAGCTTGACGGCGAGCGTGGAGAGGCCGCTCGGGAAGGCGGTCGCCACACTGGCCACCTTGACCGCCGAGCCCGAGACCGCTCGCTTCGCCACGGAGACGAGCTTGGGATAGACGCACACCGCCGCACAGGAAGGGATGTCCGCGCGCTCGTGGGGTCGAAGCGCCTTCTGACAGAGCTGCTCAACTTTTCCCGGGGAGTCTTTCCCCTCGAGGGTGGTGAGGTCCATCATCGAGATGGCGAGCTTGAGGCCGGCGACCTTGGCGGGGCCTTTGATGCTCCTTTTGCCGAGCCCGGCAGCTCGCTCTTCGACCATGACCTTATCCACGGTGGGCGAAGAGAAATCGGGGTAGGTGACCTCCCTGCCCTGGCGCACCACGCCGGGCGCGGCGCCGCTGTCGTTTCCGAAGATCGCCATCGGCCTCGTCTCCTGGCGCGGGAACGTACCAGAAGCGTCGGATCGATCCTACCGAGTGCGTGCTAACGTGGCGCTCTGATGAAGAGACGCTTCCCGATTGCCGTCGTTTTTGTCGTACTTGCTGTCGTCTTTGCCTTTGCCTCGCTGCTCGGGTGTGGCGCGGCCGAGCGACCCGATGGTGGACAAGGGCTGATCCCGGTCGGCGCGACGGCGCCCGACGTGTTCGCCGCGGATCAGCACGGCGCGATCCAGCGGCTGTCCGATCAGCGGGGTCGGGCCGTGGTCGTGTACTTCTATCCGAAGGACGGGACGCCTGGCTGCACCGAGGAGGCGTGCGCGTTCCGCGACGCGTGGGATCGGTTCAAGCAGGCCAACGTGCAGGTCTTCGGCGTGTCTTCCGACACCCGCGAGTCGCACGAGAAGTTCGCGACCGAGAACAAGCTGCCGTTCCCGATCCTTGTCGACACCGATCACGCGTGGGCCACGGCGTTCGGCGTGCCGATGCGGCTCGGTGCGACGGCGCGCGTGACGTTCCTCGTCGATCCGGACGGCAAGATCGCGAAGGTCTATCCGGACGTGGATCCCGGGGTGCACGCGGACGAGGTGCTGAAGGACGCCGCGCAGCTCACGGGCGCCGCGCTCCCGGTCGCGCCAGCGGCGTCGGGCAGCGCAGCGCCGGCCGGAGCGGACACCGCGGCGCCGGCCGCCACCGGGGCGGCGCCCGCGGCGGCGCCTGCGGGAGCGGCGGAGCCAGCCACGGCCGCTCCGGTGGCGACGGGGACGATGCTGCCCCCGGCGGCCCCCGCGGCGCCCCCGGCGAAAGGTCCGCCGGCGAGGCGGTGACGCCCGCGCGCGCACGCGGCGCAGGAGCGCCGGCGGGTCGCGCGCTGACCGCGCGGGCCGCGCGGAGGGCTGACGGGAGATCTGCAGACGGGAGCGCGCGTGGTGCGTAGGTCGTCGGAATTTTTGAACACCAACGGGTTGGATCTCTGCGTCCATCGCTTCCGCGACGACCACGCGCAGCCGACGGGCCTCACGCTGCTGCTGCTCCACGGCTTCCTCGACGCCGGGAGCACGTGGGACCTCGTGGCCGAGCCGCTCGCGCGGGCGGGGCACGACGTCGTCGCGCCGGACCTGCGCGGGTTCGGCAGGAGCGCCCGCGTCGGCGCGGGCAGCTACTACTACTTCCCCGACTACATCGCCGACGTCGCGGCGCTCGTGGACGCGCTCGCGCCGGCGCGCCTCGGCGTGGTGGGCCACTCGATGGGCGGCGCGGTCGCCGTGTACTACGCGGGCGCGTGCCCCGGCCGCGTCGAGCGCCTGGCGCTGCTCGAAGGCATGGGGCCGCCGGCGAGCGGCCCCGAGGTCGCCGTCGTGCGCGTCGAGGCGTGGCTGCGCCAGATGGCGGAGCTCGATCGCGCGCCGCGGAAGCTCTCGTCGATGCAGGACGCGATCGCGCGGCTCGTGGCGAACCACCCGCGCGTGCCGCGCGACGTGCTGGCGACGCGCGCGCCTCTGCTCACGCGGGAAGAGCCGGACGGCGGGCTCGCGTGGGCGTACGATCCGATGCACCGGACGACCTCGCCGCTGCTGTTCCAGGTGGAGGCGTTCATGACGTTCCTGGAGCGCATCGCGTGCCCGACGCTGCTCGTGAGCGGCGGGCCGACGGGGTGGCACCCGGAGGACGAAGCGGAGCGGGTGGCGAGGCTCAAGCGCGCGGAGCACGTCGAGCTGCCGGAGGCCGGGCACATGATGCACTGGTCGGCGGCGGCGGAGCTGGCGGAGCGGCTGGGCGAGTTCTTCGCGGCGGGAGGCGGCGCCGGGGACGCGGCGGGCGCGGAGGGGAATGGAATCGCGGAAGCAGCCGAGGCAGCCGAAGCCGCGGCAGCAGCGAGCGAAACCGGGTCCCTCTGAGGGCGGAAATAAAAGAGCTTGACTCGGCAGGGCGAGTGGGTAATCTGCGCGCCTCCTCGACGAGAGGCATGCCACCTTAGCTCAGTGGTAGAGCAACGGTTTCGTAAACCGTAGGTCTCGGGTTCAAGTCCCGAAGGTGGCTCAACGTGAATGCCAGCGTGTTCGCTGCCCTGTGGGCGAGCAGGTGACGCGCTGGGTGTGGCCATGTACGCGCCGCGCAGAGAACTCCCCTGCTCGGGAGCATGGTCACGAGCCGCAGCGGCGCGTGGGTGATCCACCGGTTGAGCCGGCGCGTCCCGGACACCGCAGGCCATACGAGCTCATGCGGAATCGACGCGGATCTACGTGGATTCGCCGAACGCCTGGCGCGCGCGCCCGATCCATCGCCGCAACGAGTGCGCGTCAGCGGGGATGCTGGTCAGGCCGTGCTCCTCCACGAGGCGCACCATGGCGGCGGTGTCCTTCTCGTTCATCCCGAGCTCGGCGAGCCTCTCTTGCGGCCTGCGCATCGCTTCGGAGCCATGGTGGCCGGCAACGGCCACCAGCCACGACTCCAGCTTCTCGATGGCAACACCGCCAACGACAGCCGGCGGCTGATCCGCGGTACTTCCCAGCCCTTCGATCGCCCGTTCCATGCCGTCCTCGCGGTGGGCGAACTTGGCCTTGTCGCGGTCGCGCGTGAACGCAAAGACCTCGCACCCACGCTTCTTGGCATGGTGGAACGCGCGCTGGACGTTGAGCTCCTCGCCCTTTCCACCAATACCCACGCGGAGCTTGGGGATGCTCTTCCAGAGGATGGCGTCCACGACCTTCCACCCCTCGGGACGGACCTGCCGGAGCAGCGCCTCCACCACACCGGGCTCGGGGTTGTCGTCGCGGAAGCTCGGCTCGGTTGCGAAACCGCCGAGCTCGTTCTTTCCCTCACCGGCGAGAATGACGCGGATCAAGGCTCGGTGCCTCGAGGAGCGGCGCCTCGTCCTCGCCGTTGGCATAGGCGATCCACAGCTCGCCGAGCGCGTAGACCTTGGAGCGCTCTTCGAAATCGGGCGTATCCTTGATGCGCTTGACTCGGGTGCCCTCCTCGGCGGTGCGGGTGACGACGGACACCTCGTCGGGCTTGAGCTCGTTCACGACGAGCGGGCTATGGGTCGCCATGAGGACCTGTGTGCCGCTCTCCTCGACGATGGCACGGAGGATGCGCATGACCTCGGCGATTCGCGCCGGATGCAGGCCGTTCTCGGGCTCTTCCACGAGCAGGAGCGAGACCGGGTCCATGTAGCGGAGCGCGGCGAACGCGAGATAGTAGAGGAGGCCCTCGCTGAGCCGAGCGGCTTCCACCCGCGCGCCATTCACGAGCTCGACCTCCAGGACGACCTCGCTGCTCGTTACTACCTTGACACGAAGACCTTTGATCGTTGGAAAGTGGCGGCGAACGTCGTCGACGATGCGGGAAAAAGCATCATCGTTGCGGTTACGGATGGCGAAGTAGATACCGGCCAGGCCATGACCCCGGTCGTCAAGGAAGCCGACCGGCTGCGTTTCGGGGATCAGTCCGCTTGGCGCACGCAGCGCATCAGGATCGAAGCGAACGAGCCTCACCTGACGGAGCTGGGTCAGGATCTGCTGTTCCGATGGGCGTTTGGACCTCCACAGCACGCTGCGAGTTTCCCAGAGCCGTGGAACATTCGACCGATCGTGACCTGCAGACATATCGCTGATACGCCGCTCGCCGGCGCGCTCTTGCAGGCCTCGCGGCCCCATTTCGATGGCGAACCAGCCCCCGTCGACGCCGCACTCAAGCAGGATGTCGTGCGGTTTCCTCGGTGGTTGAGATGATGGATACGTCATGAGCAGATAGGGTTCGAAGGGCCTCCATCTACCCTTATCCTGCTGAAAGTGGGATCCGGCGAGCTGCACCAGGGTCCGCATGCCGTGCAGCAGCGTGCTCTTGCCGCTATCGTTCGGGCCGATGAACGCATGAAGCGGGGTCAGCGAGGCCTCGGTATCGACCAGGCAGCCGTAGTTCCGAGCGTAGAAGGTGTGAATCATCGCTGCTCCACGTGGGCGTCAGCCGCTCGCCTGCCCTGAAGTGCGTGCACGACATTCTCCGTCCGCAGGTCGAGCCGCTCCGGAAGACGGGGCAAGGCGTGCAGCCGCTCGAAGCCGCGCCGGCTCGTTTCATCCCGGAGGACTTCAGGCCGGGGCTCGGCGCCACAGAAGCGCCCGCGGCCGACGAGCGCGTCGGCGAGCTGGGCCTCGGAGCGACCCTCCTGGACGAGCGGATCGCAGCGGCCGACGAGCTCCGCGAGCTCGTCACGGGACAGGAGGTCGAACACCTGGCGCTCGCTGGGCATGGACGGGGGCGAAGAGTACGCCAGGAATCGCGGATGTGGAGCCTGGACTCTCGAACCACAGCCCGCCGACGGCGCTGCGTCACGCCGGGGCGAGACCCAGCATCACCGCAGCGATCAGCGCCATGGCCATGCCGAGCGCGAGCACGACGAGCACGACGAGCCCCCACCTGGTCCGCGGAGATGCTGCACGCGCTCCCGACAACCGCGCCCCAGCCCTTGCCGCATCCCAGGACTCCGTCCTCGCCAGCCGCTCTGCTCCTGGCACCGCCGCCGTGATGGCCGCTGCCCCCTCCCACCGCTCCGTGCTCACCCGCATCCCCGCTCCCGTCACCGGAGCAGCCACCCCCTCCCACCGCTCGGTGCTCCCCACCAGGCTGGTTCCCGCGCCGGCTTCGATCACGCTCGCGCCTTCCCCCGACGCCGACCCCGCCACTTCACCCCCTGCCGCTGGCAGCACCGGCCCCCGCAGTGGCTGCCCGGCAGCCGCCTCCTCGCTCCGGGTCCCCGACCCCGCGCTCGCCGCACCCAGCCCCCACGCCGGCTCCACCCGGAAGCTCTGCGCCATCGCCAGCCTGCTGCGCGCCTCCGCGCCCGGCGCCGCGCTCCACGGCATCACGCCCTGCCCCGGCAGCGCCGCCACCAGCTGCATGCACCGCGCTCGCCGCCCTCTCCTCCCGAGGCGTCCCCGCGCGCTCACGGATCGCCCGCTCCCTTGCCGCGTCCGCGGCCTCGCTCACGAGCTGCCGCGCGCCCGCGTCGTCCACGGCCCTCTCGGCGGTCACCGCGGTCCCCGCCACCTCGCGCAGCGCCGCCACGAGCTCCGCCGCCCGCGCAAACCGCGCTTCGGGCCGCTTGGCGAGGCACCTGGCCACCGCAGTCCAGAGCGCCTCCGGACAGCCCGGGAGCACCTCCGGCAGGGGCGTCGCTTCCAGGTGCACGTGCGCCGCCTGGATCGCCGTCTCCCCGATGCCCGACGCCTCGTCGAGCACCGCGTACGGGTGCGCCCCGGCCAGCATCTCGTACACGACCACGCCGAGCGCATACAGATCCGCGCGCGCGTCCACGGCGCCCCCGGCGACCTGCTCCGGGGCCATGTAGCGCGACGTCCCGACCGCTACCTCGCAGCAGCTGACGATAGCGAAAGAGCGCCCCGGCCCGCCTCGCTTCTCTGCCCTTGTTGACCCTCCCCGGGAAAGGTAGCGTCGGGTGTCCATCGCGCGAAGCGCGCCGAGCGCATGCAGCGCCAGCGGGCAGCGCGCCCCCCCGGAGCCCGATGTCGAACCCCCGCCCCGACCCCGATGACGGCGATCCGACCCTCGAGGCCCGCGTCGCCCACGCCGTCGCGCCGTACGCCGATCTCCTGCCCGCCGAGGATCTCGAGGCGCTGCGCGCGCTGACCGCGCGCTTCCTCGCGACGCATCCCGTGGCGGCCCCGCTCGTCGACCGGCTCCGCCCGCGCACGCCGCCTGCCGCGAGCGGCGAGGTCGACCGGCGCGAGCCCGCGGCGCTGGCCGCTCCGCGCCACGTACGACCGCGCCATCCGCGCTGTGGAGGCCGCCCTGTCGCGGCTCCCGGACGAGGAGCGGCGCGTCCTCGTGCTCCGCCACGTCGAGGAGCGGACCTGGCAGGCGATCGGCGCGGCGCTCGGCTGCTCGGATCGGACCGCGAAGCGGCGCAGCGCGGAGGCCCAGAGGCGGTTCGCCGCCGCGCTGCGAGCGGACCGGGGGCGCGCGCAGGGCGGCGCCGCCGCGCCGGATCGGGTGGGGCTGGCTGGCGCGACCTCCGGGTAGAGCACCAGGCGGAGCGTCTCCCCGCTGCCGCTATTCTTGCCGTCGAGCATGCCGAGCGCTCGCAGAGGGCCCTTGGATCAGCGGCACGACGCGCGCCTTCACCTCCTCGAGAAACTTGCGCAGCCCAGAGACGGCGCCCCGCTCCCGCAACCGCTCGAGCGGCGCTTCGGTCAGGCAGCGTGCCTCACGCTCACGATCGTCGCCCATGAGCCGGCGGACCACCCGCTTCGGGTTCCGCTTCGCCTGCTCGTCTTTCGCGTTGAGCTGGTGCGCCTCGTCGCAGGGGGAGAAGCCGAGCTCGCGTCGAAGCTCGCCGAGGCGAGCGCGCTCTTGGTCCGACTCGGGCTCGAACCCCGCGAGCACCCAGGCCTCACGCATCGGATCAGGGCAGCCGAGGACGATTTGAAACGACGCCCACCGCGAGGTCTCGGTCCGGGCCTGAGCAAGCCCTGTCCGGCGGGTCTCCCCCTGATCATCCATGTCCCAGACGATGAAGACCGCTTCCAGGCGGGTCGACGGATCCCGCTTCGCTACCTCGCGTGCGATCGCGAACGCGTTCCTCGCGGTCTGGGCACCCACCGCCCCTGGCTTTCCGTCGAAATGCCCCGGCATGAAGCGCACGTTGCCGAGGTCTCGCCTGTACGCCTCGAGCTTGTGGATGTCGAAGAACTCCTTGCCGTGGCCGTCGCTCGCCCATTCACGGATGGACTCCGGGTGCGAACGCAGGAGGTCGCTCACCCAGGCGGGCCCCTCGTCGTGAAGCACGCGGTCCACGAGAGCGCTCGCTGTCAGGAAGTCGGCGTGGGCCTCACAGAAGACCAGGAGCTTCACGGCGCGCTCTCGGCGAGCACCCAGTCTCGCTCTGGATCCATGCTCCAGAGCTGGCCCGCCGAGAGCGTGCCTTTCACGTCCTTCGCCTGCGGGTGCTCGGACAGGCGCTTGAGGGCCACGGTGCCGTCGTCGCGGAGCGCGAAGGCGTAGATCTCGGAGGGGTCGAGCTCGTCGAGGATGTAGGGCGAGTGCGTCGTGGCGACGATCTGGAGATCGTTGAACTCCTCGAGCAGGCGTCTGACCAGCCGCACCAGCTCCATCTGCGCCTGCGGGTGGAGCGACTCGGCGAAGTCATCCAGGAGCAGGACGTTCGGGCGGTTCGGGCCGTGGAGCACGGTCAGGAGCGCCAGTGTGATGAGGGTCCCCTCGCTCGCCGCGTGCGCGGGGACGGAAGGGGCACCACGAAAATCGAAGTACACCTTGCTCCCGACGACGATCTCGGGCGCGTGAGGCGCCGCTGGATTCGGGCGTCCGACCCTGGCCTGCCGGATGCGGACCCGCTCCACGTTCGGAATGATTCGACGAAGCGACTCTTCGATACGATCGAACGCTTCGTCGTAACCGAGCTTGATCGCGGCGAGCGCGACAGCGGTGTTGGTGCCGTCATAGTCGACGTTGGGCGCGAGGTCATCGCTGTACGCTGCGGCGGCGATGCGCTCCGCATTGAGCTTGTAGAGGGTCGCGGGTGCGACGGCCTCGTCCAGCCGCGCCACCTGACCGCGGAGGGGGCGGTGGCCTTCAGCGGTGAACTGCCGCGCATCGCCGCTCCGTTTCCAGTCGACGAGCACCGACGATACCGAGAGCACGGTCCGGAAGTGCCAGGCCCCGTCCTCCCGTATGCCCCGTGAAGTCAGCTCGATCGCCCCCCCTTTGGCCCCCCGGCGCAGCAGATCCCCGGGCGACCAGTCACCCATCAACACGTTCTGGGGCGCGTAGCCGACGAGGCGGCTCTGAAGCGCGAGCGCCTCGAGCACGCTCGTCTTCCCGGACCCGTTCGGGCCGACCAGCACAGTGAGCCGGCCGAGCGCGACGGTGCTGTCCCGATGGCCCTTGAATTCCTGGAGTCGAACGGACGTGATCATGCGGAAATTCCTGCAGGTCGAGCTTCCCCTGGCCGGAGAGCAGCGGCATCCGGGGCCGCCCGCCGCGTCAGGCGCCACGGGCAGGCGGAAAGGTACGCCCGTAGGACCAGTCAGTGAAGCCTGTCCTGTGAAGGCCTGGGCGTCCGTCGGCGGTTTGGCGGAGGCCCGGGGGCGGTTCGCCGCCGCGCTGCACGCGGACCGGGAGCGTGCAGCGCAGCGCCTCGGCACCAGCTCAGCCAGGGCTCTCCGTCACCAGCTCCGGGACGACAGGAGTCACCCCCGGCTCCTCCCCGCTGCCGCTCCCACCACCGCCGCCGCCATCGCCGTGCCCGTTCCCTTCGCCTCCCTTCGGCGCCTCCTTCCTCGACGACCGGGCCGAGTTGGGCCTGCCCACCGCGAACAGCGACGGGAACCGCTCCTGGATGCGCGAGTTCTTCCGCCACAGCCACAGCGCTGCCGCCCGCACCTCCTCGTAGCGCAGGCAGAGCAGCGTCCAGACCCGCACGTACCGGTCGAAGGCCTGCCGGGCCCTCGGCGTCATCGCCGTCGAGAGCTTCTGGATCATCGCCCCGGCCAGCTCCCGCGCGCGCGCCGCGTCGTCGGCCCGGTAGTGCTTCGGGTCCGCCTTCACGACGTCGGCGCGCAGCTCGTAGATCCGCGCGTAGCCGAGCAGATCGTTCGCGAGGTCGCGGTGCCCGGTGCCCGGCCGCAGCCGATCGAGCTCCGGCTTGATCGCGGGGTCGTCCGCGAGCTGGTACTCGCACAGCGCCTGCATGCGCGCCTCGACCTCCAGCCCCTCGGTGACCAGCGCGATCGGCAGCCGCGCCTCCGTCTCGAGCGCGCCGGCGGCCCGGGCCTCCGCGAGCGCGTGCAGCACGGCGAAACACGCGAGCTCCAGCTCGTCGACGTGCGTGACGTCGAACTCCTCCCGGGGCAGCCGCGCGAAGCGCGCGCGCACGTCGGGCGAGGACACGAACCCGACGACGCCGAGGGCCGCATACGTGGCCGCCTCGACGTCGATCCTCACGGTGATGAGCTCGGGCTCGGAGAGGCGGTCGAGCGCCGGGGCGAGCGCCTCGAGCGCCTTCTTGCCAGCCGCGGGGTCGTAAATGGGCGGAGCGTAGGATGGCTCTCCAGAGGCGGCAGCGGTCGCGGAGCGCTTCTTCGACTTCGTCACAGCAGGCATATCTCTCCTCCTGAAATCTCCTCGAAAAGGGAGGCTGTTGGTTGCGTTCGACCCGAGCCGTCGCCGCGCCGCGCGGACAGCGCGAGCGAACGATGGATCAGGGCCACCGGGACCGAGCGCGTCGCGCGAAGGGGATCCGTCGCCCGGCGTCCTTCCGTCCCGTCGAGGAGATCAATCGGGAGCGCGACCCCGATCGGGTCACGAAAATCGATCAGGGTCGGTCGATTTGTTTGCGGCTCCGGCGGGCACGGGCCCTGCTTGCGCGGAGGTCCGTCAACACGAGAAAAAGAGGCCCGCGGCGCTGTCGAGAGCCTCCGCCCAGAGTTTCATCGCTCCCGGCGGCTCTCGACAGCTTCCGCCCAGAGTTTCATCTCTCCCTCCTCGGTCGACGCCGGTTCGCCCACGCGCCCGAACGCAATCTTGCCGAAGAACGAGATCTTCACGCTCCCCTCCGGAGACCGAACGAGCACCGTCCTCGCGTTGGCCTCTTCTTGCAAGGCATCGCCTTCTCGAAGCCATGGGATCTCGCGCTCGAGCTCGTGATGATCCAACGGATCGTGCGCAAAGAAGTCGAAGTCGATGGATTCACGATGCCCGAGGCGCAACGCAAGCGCCGTGCCGCCGTAAAGAACGAAGCGCCTGGGGACGCAAGCGAGCTCGGGCCAGAGCGCTCGCTGGGCGGCGGGAAGCACGTCGAGCCTGGGCAGAAGGCGCGTCACGGAAGCGGGCGTTCCGGCAGAGGCGGAGGTCGGCGGCCGAAGAAGAGGTGCCAGTAGTTCCAGGACTTCGGATCCATCACGCCCGGGGGAGCGTGATCCAGCGCGTCCAACAAGGCCTGGTCGCCCATCGCGCGCCGCACGGCTCTCACGTCCTCCGCCGTTCCGAGCGTCATCACCTGACAGAGAAAGTGATGCGGGCGAGCGAGGGTGACCGCGGGCGGCTGCCACCAGACGTACCTGGCTGCAAGCTCGCGGAGCTCGGCGTCAGCGTTCACCAGCAAATCCTACTGCTCACCGGCCGATCCGGCTACCGCGTAGCGGCCCTCCAGCCGGCAGCAGGCGCAGCAGGAGACCGGGGGCGCGACGCGACCCAGCCTGGCCTCCTTCCGCCCGCGGATCGCCGCGCCGGAGACGCGGGGCGCAGGGTCCCGTTCGGCGGGCTCGCCCGTCACATCGGGTGCTCCTCTGCCGCATAGACGGCGTCGCTCGCGGCGCCGCGCGCGCACCCGCTCAGACGCCCGCCGAAGCGGCAGCCCCTTGCCGCCCCAGGCAGCCGCCGCCCTACAGCGTCAGCACCAGCTTGCCCACGGTGCTGCCCGACTCGATCGCCCGGTGCGCCTCGCCCGCTCTCTCCAGCGGGAACGTCTTCACCGGCGGCGCCGAGAGGCGCCCCTCCTCCACCCAGCCGAGGAGCCGCTCCATGGCCTCGCGCAGGATCTCCGTCCTGTGGAAGAGATACGAGAGGTTGAAGGCCAGCACGCTCTTGTTGTCGTTGCAGAGATCGAGCGGGTTGAAGCGCGGCATCCGGAGGAAGTCGACAGCGAGCTTCGGGTAGCTCGGGCGGCCGCCCTGCCGCGGAAGCATCGTATGGAAGCCGTACACCACGAGCTTGCCGGCCGAGGCCACGTGCCTGTAGCTCTGCCGCAGCGTCTCGACCCCGTTCGCGTCGAGCACCACGTCGTAGCCCTCGGGCGCAAGCCGCTCCGCCGCCGCCCAGAGCGGCTCGCTGCTCTTGTCGATCACCGCGTCCGCGCCGAGGCGCCTCGCCGTCTCGACCTTGTGCGCCGCGCCCACCACGCCGACCACCCGGCAGCCGGCGATCTTGCCGAGCTGGACGAGCGCGCTGCCGACGCCGCCGGCGGCCGAGTGCACAAGAAGGGCCATGTCTGGACGCAGCCGCACGAGCTCGAAGAGCGCGTAGTACGCCGTCATGAACACCGCCGGGAAGCCGGCCGCCTCCTCCGGTGTGAGCCGCGCCGGCAGCGGGAAGACCTGGTGTCGCGGGACCGCGACGCGCGAGGCGTAGCCGCCGAAGCGCGTTACGCCGAAGACGGGCGCCCCGAGCGCAAGATCGGAGACGCCCTCGCCGAGCGCGGCGACCGTGCCGGCAAACTCGAAGCCGGGCGTGATCGGCCAGCCGACGTACTTCTTCGCCGACTCGTAAAGGCCCATGCGGACGACGCAGTCGGCGTAGTTGACGCCAGCCGCCCGCACGTCGACGAGCACCTCGCCGGGCGCGGGGGCCGGATCGGGGTGCTCCTCGACGCGGAGCTTGTCGTGGCTGCCGGGCTCGTGGACGACGATCTTGCGCATGGGCACCTGCTCTGCCGAAATGGCCTCACCCCGGATCGGACACCGCGGAGACGGCGACGGCGGTTGTACACCGATCGGGACGGGAAAGCGCTGCGAAGCGGCGGGCTTCCTGCGCTCAAGGACTCGCCAGCAGCCGCAGCGGCGCGCTCGGGGCGGTGCGCTGAGTTAGCCGATGAATTGGGAGCGCCGCGCTGCAGCTGTTGCGCCGGTCTGGCGGATCGGAGATCCTCTCGACGCATGGGGCATCCCGCGGTCGACAACACGACGCCGTTTGCCCTGGAGCCCGTCTTCCTCACCGACGAGGAGGGCCGCCCACTCCTCGTCGTCGTGGTGCAGGCGACCTTCGACCTGCACCCCGTGCGCGGCATCGACCTCGCCGAGCGGCAGCCGCCGCTGAGCATCGCAGGCGAGCTGTGGGGGGCCGACGCCGCCACGTCGAGCTACAAGATCGAGCCGGCGTTCGCCTTCTTCAAGCCCGCCACGGACGTGGTCTTGATCGGCCATGCACAAGCGCCGCGCCATGCCGTCCCGGAGCTCCAGGTGGTGTTCCGCGTCGGTCCGGTCGGGAAGGCAGTGCGCGTCCTCGGCGATCGGACGTGGGTGCGGAGCTCGGGAGGGCTCGTCCCATCGAGACCGCGGCCGTTCGATCGCATCCCGCTCACCTACGAGCACGCCTTCGGCGGCTGGGACCGGAGCCCCCCTGATCCGGCCAAGCACGCGTACGAGCCGAGGAACCCGGTGGGGATCGGCTTTCGCGCGCCGAACGCGGCAATCGAAGAGGGCCTCCGCTTGCCAAACATCGAGGATCCGGACGACCCGCTGCAGCATTATGGTCAAACGGTCGCGCCGGCGGGCATGGGGTTCGTCTCGCCAGGCTGGCAACCCCGGGCCGCGCTGGCCGGGACGTACGACGAGGCGTGGTCGAAGGAGCGGATGCCGCTCCTGCCGAGAGACTTCGATCGGCGCTTCTTCAACGCCGCGTCGAGGGGGCTCGTCGCGCCGGGATACCTGCGGGGCGATGAGCCGGTGCTTGTGGAGAACGCGTCGCCGTTCGGGAGGCTCTCGTTTCGGCTGCCAGGACTCCGCCCGCCGAGGTGCCGCGTAGGGCTCGTGCAGCAGGGCGATGCCCCGGTGGAGCTGCGGCTCGACACCGTGATCGTGGACACCGACGCCGATCGGGTGCAGCTGCTGTACCGAGGGCACGTCGTGCTGCGGGACGGGCCGCACGACGTGCACACGATCGCGCTCGAGGAAGAACTGGGCCCGGTGCGGAGACACGCGCTCCCGAACGCCGTCGTGAAAGAGCTCAGCGGAGGCAAGGCGCTCTGAGGATCCCCGCTGGAGGGAACCACGAGATCAAGTACGGAGACTGGCTTTTGCGGAGCCGCTCAGCTTCCGACGACCTGCCAGGCGTCGGGCGGCGCCGCGGGCGCGCTCCGCGCGCGCGCCGCGGACGGGACCAGAAGGTAATCGCTCGACGTCTTCATACCGGCGCTCTCCGCCAGAGTCACCAGCGCGAGCCCTTCCACGGACAGCCTGCCCTCCGTCGCCAGCTCCTCGTCCGCGATGGATTCGGTCTGAGCGAGCCGCAGATAACGGGCCTCGACCTGCTCCAGGAAGCGCCGGAGCGCCTCGTCAAACAGCGCGTCATCTCGTCGCAGCAGCGCCCGGCAGAGATCGAGCCGTGGATCATCGGCGCCCTCCAGGACCGACTCGTAGCGCTCCAGCAGGCCTGTTCCCTCCTCGTGAGCCCGCCTCAGGAGCCAGAGCCTCAGAAACGCAAAATAGAGAAAATCCTCCTCGTACTCCACGTCGCTCCGGCTGGTCCGAAGGCGCAGAGCGATCTCCCGCGCCCCGTCGAGATCGAGCGCCGCGATTGCGTCGAAGAGCGGCTTGCATCGGCTCAGCACCTGTTCGGCCTCGCCCGCCCGCTGGAGGTAGTGCGCGAACGAGCGGCCGCTCTTGTACATGTAGATCTGAAATGCAGGGGCATCCATGTACAGGAACAGCGCGCCGATCGCGATGACGCGATACTGCTGGCTGAACCTGAGCGCCTGCTTGAAGCTCAGCCGGTGGGCCACCGCCGCGGGGAGCATCTGCTCACAGTCGTGGTGGGCATTCCCCATGTAGGCCCGCAGGAACTTCGATGCCATGGCGACCTCTACCTCACCGCTCCAACGAGCATTGCCCCAACATGGCCCCAGCCGGAGCTGGAGAGCACGAGCGACCGCGCGCGCGACGCGTAGCGGCGCTCCAAGGAACGCGCCGCGATCAAGAGCCCCAGCACCCCGCTCGCCGCGCCGACGTGCCCGAGCGAACCGCAGGGGAGCACCAGCCTCACGTACGGCCCGAGCACATCGGCGCACCGCGCCTGGGCGTAGCCCCACTCCGCGGCGCGCCAAGGCACACCGTCGAGATCGAGGATGACGTCGCCCTCGAAGCTGGCAGGCGCGGAGCCGCGCAAGGCGGCCTGATGGATGACGCGAGCGAGGCCTGCACCGGCGCTGCTCTTGCCGGCGAGCACGTGGGCCTCCTCGCGGTCGGTGACGGCCGCGTGCACCGCTGCCACGATCGGCGCGCTCCGCCGCAGCGCGGCCGAGCGTGACTCGAGCATCACGCACGCCGCAGCTTCGCCGGGGACGAGCCCGACAGGGTTCTGCGGCGACTTCAGCCACCCCCGATCCAGCAGCCACTCCAAGGTGATGGTGTCAAGGCATGAATCCGCCGCGACGAGGAGGACGCGATCGAGGTCCCGCTGGGTGATGCGCTGAGCAGCCAGCTTGATCGCTTCGGCCGCGCCAGCCGGACCCATGTCGAGGAGCGCCACCGAACGCTGGGGTATCGGCAGCCCGAGCGCGCGGACGAGCTGAGCCGAGAGCGACGCCTTCAGCTCCTCGACGTCCCCCTCGGCGTCTTCGAAGCGCTCTTCGTTGAGGGGAGGCCCGATGAACGCGAGCCCCGTGCGCTCCCAGGTTCGCGCGTCGACCGCCGCGGGGAGGCTCGATTCATCCCGCAGGCTGTGCACGGCCCCCTGAGCGAGCCGGATGAGCCTCCCGAGCTCGACGAACCCCTCGGTGTAGCCCCGGATCGGATAACCGGTGAGCGGGACCGACACTTGCTGCTCCTCGTCGAGCACGCTGAACCAGGGGATCTCCCGTGGCACGCAGAGCCCAGCACGTATCGATGCGCAGGTCGTCGCGGCGCTCTGACCGACACAGGAAAGTGCACCGTAGCCCGTAATCACCAGGTCCATCGCTCTCCCAGGACGTCCACGAGCAACGCTTCACCGGCGCTCAGCCGACCACAACATCCAGCGCTTCGAGCAGCACGTTCGTGAAGCTGCCCGTCCTCAGGGCCTGCGCCAGGTCGGCGCGCACGATGTACTCGGTCACTTCCTTGTCCACACGGAACAACGCCGGCAAGGCGTGGATCTTGCCTCTGTCAAGGACGAGCTTCTCGATCTTGGTGACACTCCCCTGCTTGCCGTACTTCACCCCGCTGGCCCCCTCATCGAGGCAGTCGAACGCTCCGATCGGATTGACGATCCAGTAATCTCTCGAGTACACCCGCTTGCGATGATCGTACAGAGTGAACGTGAGGTACTCGATGTCGACCTCTTGGCAGTGCTGCTCGATGACGTCCTTCATCGCCGATGAGACGATGAGATAGCTCTCCGTGTTGCCAAGGAGCGACGAGAGCTTGATGCCCGGGTTCTCCTCTCTCAGATGGATCTTGGCGTTCTCCGGGTAATGCGGCGCCGCGCGGACACCACGGGCCATGCAGTAGCTCTTCATGCCCATGCCCCGGGGAGGGTCCTCGATCAGGACGAGATCCTCGTCCGCTAGATCGCCCGTCGTAGACAGCAAGTGAAAGCTCATCGCGTCTGTCTCCTCGGCCCGCGCACGGCCCTCATCTGAACCTTTGTTTGCCCATGTCGTCGAGGCTGGAGACCTGCTCCTTGCCCGCCGTGACCACGCGCCGGAACAGCGTCTCCGACAGCGACACGAGCTGGTCCTTCATATCCGAGTACTTCGTCAGCTCGCAGTTGTCGATGTTCTGCTGGTTCGCGCTGAGTATCTTATTGACCTTCGCCTTGACGTGCTTGCTGTAGGTCCGGTGGCTGTACGAGCTGAACTCGCGGTGACGCGGCAGCTCGAGCTGGCGCGCGATCGCGGCGTCGAGCGGGAGCAGGATCATGTTGTCCTTGTGGTTGATGTTGTAGCCCTCATCGAGCAGCCCCGCGCGCACCGCCCAGAGGACCGCGTCGATGGTGTCGAACTTGTCTTGAATGCAGCCGTTCAGGACGCCGTTCGGAATCAGGTGATGCGCCTCATGATAATAGGGGACGTTCGCGCTGTCCTTGTGGTTGACCTTTCCACGCCGCCCCAGCTCCCCGACGTCCCATTCGTGCGGACGAGGCGCCTTGCGCTCCCGCCACCGGAATCCGCTCGTCCCGCAGCGGACGGCCAGGGTCGTCTTCTTCATGCCCTCGTATTTCGGCCAATCGTAGAGCCCGCTCGTCAGCTCTGCCTTCTTGAAGCCCTGCCAGCTGTGGCTGCAGGAGACCTCCATCCTCCCGACATGCCGGTTCAAGCACTGGCCGCCCTCGGTCGCCCTCGAGACGGGCTTGTGATTGAGCTTGTGTTCGATATCCGCCGTGTGCTGCTTCTGGGACATGGTTCGCTCTCCGTCCGCTCCGCCGTGGCCCCTCCGCTCAGCCGAGCGACTCGGAGCAGCAGGCGCACTGCTTGATCACGGCGGGCCCTGGCGCCGGGATCACCACCACGGGCCCCTGCACCAGCGGGAACGGCGGCGTGTTCTTGTCGTTATGAAGCATCATGTCGAGGGCTCGCGCCACGCCCTTCCCCTCGAACTTCACGTCGAAGGAGTAGTTCACGAACTCCGCCTTCCCCTTCGTCTTGTTCGACGCCACCCCGCCACCCGCGGTCCCCGCCTCATCGCCGGTGCTGGTGCTGAAGTTCGAGTCCGCCACGCAGACGGGGTTGCCGTCGCACTTCACCTTCTTGGTGCCCTTGGCGGTGTCGCTGGCGACGGCGATGTTGGGGTACGGGATGGGGATCGGCCCGCCCGGGCTCGGGGTCTTGCAGACGTCGGGGAAGCTCGGGGTAACCCCACCGCTGTCCTTGTGGACCACCGACATCGAGTTCACTCCCACTGTCACGCCCATCGAAACCTCCCTCTCACGAGATTCGATTCCTGCCCGGTTGCCGATGTGGCCTTGCTCGCCAGCCGCCTGGGCAGCGTTCAGCAGCTCGCCGGTCCCCTGTCGTGCCCCAACACCGGCCCCCGCACCTCGACCACCTCGCGCCGCACCCTCCGCATCACTATCTCCACCGCCGCCGCACCCCTCGCCGGCTGGCTCCCCCTCTGCAGCACCTCCCCGAGCCACTCCACTGCCAACGGCCTGCCGAGCAGATGTCGCGTCCCCCGCTTGAGCTCCTTCCCCCGGCTCCCCCACCACGCCGCGATCTTCTCCCTGTCCGGCCAAGGCAAGCTCTCGTCCGGATCCATCGCCACGTCCTCGTCCTCCGGATCATCGCTCGGCCCGCCCTGAAACCCAGCCGGCCGCGCCCCCCGGAGCTTCGCCTCCTCGAGATCCACCCCGGTGATCATCGTGAACGCCCCGCCCGCCGCCCGCGCGAGCTCCGGCGTCCCCATGCACTCGATGATCCACGGCATCAGCGCCGGATCCCCGAGCGCCGCCGCCCCCGCGAGCGCCACGCGCGCCCCCCGCATCGTCCCGGCGATCGCGCGCAGCCAGCTGGACGCCATCCCCGGATCCATCTTCCGCATCGCCGTCGCGCAAGCCCGCTCGGCGAACGGCCCTCCACGATCCGCGATGGTTCCGAGCACCCTCAGCGCCGCCGCATCGCCGAGCAACGCCGCCGACCACGCCGCCGCGAACCGGCACGCCTCGTCCTCGTTGCCCAGCGCTCCGCGCACCTCGTCCAGCAGGTCCCCCCGCCCGAGCTCCCCGACGGCGCGCAGCGCCCGCGCCTTCAGGCGCAGATCGCTCGACATCACCGCGTACCCCAAGGGCGCCCCCGGGTCCTGCCGGTGAACCGCGCACCCCGCGATCCCGATGCGGTGCAGCTCCGGCCCGACCCGGTGCGAGAGCAGCCCCGGCAGGATCCCCCGCACTTTATCGAAGCTCACCCACCCCAGCGCCGACACGATCGCCCGCGACAGCGCCGGCACGCCCCCGCCCACGTCGAGCACCCCGGCGATGCCCCTCAGATCCCGCCGCTCCACCGCGAGCACCATGGGCGCAAACAAGCTCCCCGGCTCCTCCTCGTCGATGGCGCCCTTGCAGATCTCCCACCCCGCATCACCCGCCAGCCGCAGGCCGTCGATATGCGCCTCCAGCCGCTCGTCCAGCTCACCGAGGCTCTGCAAATCGTAGAGCGGATCCACCACCGCGGCGTCCCGGTACGACCACAGGAACGCCGCCTCCTGGGCGTGCTGCTCGAAGATCTCGGCCTCGATCGTCGAGATCAATTGATCTGCACCGATCCGCCCTGGATCCGGTTCACGCCGGAGGACCGGGTCAGCAGATAAGCCCCACGAATCAAGATCTTCCCGGCGCGCGTCAGCGTGATGCTGGCCTTCCCGCACTGGAGCACGATCTCCTTCTCCGCGGTGAACACCAGCCGCTCGCCGTCCGCGGTCGCCGTCGCCCCGTCGCGCTCCGCCGCGCTCGCGCTCTCCCCCGCCACGTGCATCCGCCCCATCACCACCGGCCTGTCGCGCCGCCCGCCCTCGAACAGGAGCGCCACCTCCCGCCCCTCGTCCTCCGGCCCGAGCGCCGTCATCGCCCGCGCAGGAATCCCCCCGCGCGCCCCCTCTCCCAGGACAGCCGCCTCGACGAGCGGCTCGCCGCTCTGCGCGAACCCCACGATCCGCCCCACCACGACGCCCTCGATCGGCCCGGCCTTCTCCGCCTCGGCCCGGACGCGCTCCTCGTGCGCCGCGACCACCAGCTCGAGGAGACCCTCCGCGCCCTCGATCGCTCCCGCTTCTCCCCCACCCTCATCCGCCAGCTCCCCGCCGGCGGCAGCAGCCTCCCCTTCCCCCTCCTCGATCAGGATCGCCTCGCCGCTCGGCTCCGCCGCCGGTGCCCGCCCGTCGTCTCTCATCACCCAGCTCCTCCGCTCCCCCTCATCCCCGAAGCGCCCGCGAGCCCCCGCTCCGCCTCAGTTCACTCCCACGTTGCTCCCCTTGATCTTCACGTTCCCGGACGCCTCGACGTTCACCGCCCCCTCGCTCTTCACGTCGAGCTTCTTCCCCTCGACCCGGATCGGCCCCTCGCCCTTCACCGTGATCTTCTTCCCCTGCACCGTCACGTTCCCGTTCTTCTCGACCGTGATCGTGGCGTCCCCGCACTGGATCGAGAGCTTCTCCCCGATGATCATCGTCTTCTTCTCCTTCACCTCCTCCTTTGCGCTCTTCCCGATCGTCACCGTCATGTCCTTGCCCACCGTCACGGTGTAGCCCTCGTCCACGCTCGTCGACTTGCCCTTGGAGACGCTCTCCGAGCTCGAACCGGCCACCGACTCGCTCTTGTTCTTGCCGATCGACGCGCTCTGGCTCTTGCCCACGTCGATCGACTGGCTCCCGGCGACCGACTCGGTGTGATCCCCCTCCACGCTGACCGAGCGATTGCCCCCGACCGAGAGGGTCTCGTCCTCGCCGATGCTCTCCGTGTGGCTCTTCGCGACGTCGATGCTCTTGTTGCCGCCGATCTGCTCGCTCTGGTCGTTCCCCACCACCTTGCTCCGGTCGTGGTCCACCTCGAGCGCCTCGTCGTTCCCGATCCACTGCTTCTTGTCGTGCTCGATCGCGATGTTCCAGTCCTTCTGACCGTGCAGGAAGATCTCCTCCGAGCCCTTCTTGTCCTCGAACCGGAGCTCGTTGGACCCCCCGCCGCCCTTCGAGCTGTTCGACTTGAGGGTGCTCTTCGTCTTCTCCGCGGGGAGCGCGTACGGCGGCACGTTGGTGCCATGATAGACGCTCCCCACCACGAGCGGCCGGTCCGGATCGCCCTCCAGGAAGTCGACAACCACCTCGTGGCCGATCCGCGGCAGGAACACCGCGCCCCACGCAGAGCCCGCCCAGATCTGGCTCACGCGGATCCAGCACGAGCTCTGGGCGTCCTTCTTGCCCTCGCGATCCCAGTGGAACTGGACCTTGATGCGGCCGTGCTCGTCCGTATAGACCTCCTCGCCAGCAGGGCCGACCACGATCGCGGTCTGGATCCCCTTGATCGTCGGCCAAGGCGTCACCGACTGCGGACGGAAGGGGACGTCGGACGGCACGACCTGGAACTGGTTCCGGTAGGCCGCGGCGTCGCCCTCGGGGACAGCGTCCACCGTGGGCTCGTGGCCCTCATGGCGCACGGACACCAGCAGATACTCCCGGTTGAAATCGTCGCGCGCGTGCTCCGCGAGCGTGAAGGTCTGGCCAGGAACGAAGCGCGGGCAGACACTCTCGCCGCTGCCGGTCTTGCGTGAGGTCTGGAGCTGCTCGAGCCGGATCTTGGCGATGCTCGATCCCGCGCCGGGCGCGTCGTAGTCCCCAGGATAGTCGTAGACCTCGAGATCGTCGTCCGCCTCGGCCTGGGCGTTGCTCTCGAGCGACAGGCTGGGCTTCTTGAAGTTGTAGTCGCGCAGCGTCACCTTCCCGGAGCGCACCCGCTCGGCATAACGGAAGCGGGAGACGTGCTCGCTCTGGTGGAGCGCGCCGAGCGGCGGCCGGAACACGACGGTGCTCTCCCCCGCGATCGGCCCGTGCCCCGACGCACCGTCAGAGAACACGAGCACGTGGCCGCCCTCGTCGTGCTCGAAGTAATAACAGATGCCCTCCTCCTCGAGCAGGCGCGACACGAAGGCGAAGTCGCTCTCCCGGTACTGCACGCAGTACTCCCGCGGGCGATAGGCGCCGCTCAGCACGAAGCGATAGCCCTTGCTCGAGATCCCGGCCGCGCGCAGGACCTTTTCGATGATCTCCGGGGTGGAGAGCGCCTGGAAGATTCGGCTGTTCCTGCGGTGCTTGAGGCGGGAGACATCGGGCACGATCGTGGCGTGATAGGCCGTGACCCGCTTGCCCTCCTCACCTTGCTCGAAGCTCGCGACGACACCGTGAAGGTGCCTTGGCAGCTCGCCGACCTGCCAGGTGAGCAGCGCCGTCTTGCCCACGACGTCCGCGAACGCGATGTCCCTGTCCGCGCAAGCGACGAGCACATCGAAATGGAAGAGCTCGGAGATGCCCTCGCGCCCCTCGAACCGCGTCACACGGAGCTCGTGCTCCAGTCCGTCGACCTGAAACGAGTGCATGGACTCTCCCCTGTTCAGAGCGCGTGCGCGGACAGACCGCGGGCAGCATTCAACCGGAGTCATCCTACATGCTGCGACCGCTCGACCGCAATGGACGGCTGAGCTCGATGCCTGTGAGGCGCGTCGGGACAGCCGAACGCGGCGTCAGCGCGGCCGACGGGCGCGCGCCGGAGCGGCGCGGCCTCGGCAGTCCCCGGGGGTGCTAGCCGTGAAGCAGCCCTGCCTCGGCCATCGCGGCAAGGAACTGAGCGCCGAGCGCCTCCGGCAAAGCGCCCGCATCGCCGAGGCGCTGCGGATGCACGATGGGAGGCGCCGCATGGACCTGCGCGGTGACGAGAGGCGCTGGCGAGAGAAGCGAAGGGGGCGCTGGAGGCGCGCTGGATGACGCTGCCTGGCGCGGAGGCCCGGCAGGCGCGGCGACCGGAGCTCGGCGCGCGTCGAACGGCGTCGCGGCGGAGGCGATCGCCCTGGCCGCGTCCTCGGGCTCGAGCGAGGTCGTCTCCCCGAGCGGATCGCGGACGCCGCCGGGCCGCGCCGGCGCGACGGCTGCCGCGCGCGGGGCGACGGCCGGCTGCGACGTCGCCGGCGTCGCCGAGCGCGCAGGCTCCGAAGGCCCTCGCGCTGCGCTGAACGGCATCGCCCCGGCGGCCACCACCCTGGCCGCGTCCTCGGGCTCGAGCGCGTCCGTCTCCCCGAGCAGATCGCGGACGCCGCCGGGCCGCGCGGGAGGGGCCGCATCAACGCGCGGGGCGACGGCCGGCTGCGACGCCGCCGGCGTCGCCGAGCGCGCGGGCTCCGAAGGCACTCGCGTTGCGCTGAACGGCGTCGCCGCCGCCGCAACCACCCTGGCCGCGTCCTCGGGGCTGAGCTGGTTGGTGCCGTCCAGCGTGCTGGCCTTGGGGTTTTGCTGCAAGGCCGATCCCGAGGGCGCGGCCCGCGCAGCGGACGCGCTGCCGGCGGCGAACGGATCGGCCCATGCGATCGGCTGCACCGGGAGCTCCACGCCCGCGAGCACGCGCAGCGACTCGATCTCCGCCTCCTCGACGGGCGTATGGCCGCGCCACACCACCGAGCAGCGACGCCGATCCACGTCGACGTGCACCGTGTCGGCGCGGAGCGAGATCGGCTCCCCGGCGCGCGGCGAGGCAAGCTTCTGGCGGTACAGCCGCGCGACGCCGCGCGCCTCGGGCAGCTGCGTCCGGAGCTTCGGCCGCAGCGCGATCATGCCTCCAAGCACGATCCACTCGTCGCCGCGCAGCGCCGGTATGCGCTGATCCATGGGCGCCGCCTGGAAGTAGCTCCAGTCGAGCCCCTCGGGGATGTCGAGCAGCGAGCCGTGAACGCGACGCGCGTCGACCGCGCCGAGCAGCCGGCTTCGCAGCGGCGAGGTGCGGGGAAGCGGCCCCAGGCCGTCGATACGGACGTGGGAGCGGGCTGGCCCGACGCGCGCGGAGCCGTCGAGCTGAGCTTGCTTGTCGATGCGGACCTGGCCGTCCTGCACGACCGTCAGCCGGACCATGGCGTACGGCGACGAGAAGCCCGGCGGCAGCTCTGCATGGCCGGTCACCACGACGCCGCACGGATCGAGGTACGGCGCGAGATCGCTCGCGGCCTGGAGCCGCTGGCCAGAAGGATCCGGCTGCTCCTCCGCCGCGATCGGGTCCGGGGCAACGAGCGACATGCGCCCCTCGGGGACGAGCGCGAACGTCGCCTTCACGACGACGGTGACATGGAGCCGGCCGCGAAGGCGAAAGCAGACCGTCGCAGCGACAGATGGGCCGAGCGGCGTGACAGCGACTCGCTGGCTGGACGCAGACATCGAAGCGCGCGTCATGTCGGAGACGATACTACGTCGGAAGCTCGGAGTTGCGCCGTCGGGTGCGCCCGAGCCCTGCGCCGCGCCGCCGGGCCGGCCGCACGGGACGGACACCCCTCCCGCCCTGTGCTAGAGCGGCGCCCGAATGCGCATCGCGCTCGTTTACCCGCCGACCTGCGATCCCACGGCCCCGTACCTCGCGGTGCCGATGCTGACCGGCTTCCTCCGCGCGAACGGCGTGGAGGTCCTGCCCATCGACGCGAACGTCGAGGCCTTCGACGCGCTCCTCACGCCGCAGCGCATGGCCGGCCTCCGCGACCGCCTCGAGGCGCGCCTCGGGGAGCTCGACCGCCGCGCCTCGCTCGCGCACACAGACCAGCTCGAGTACCTCGCCCTCGCCCGCGCGCGCGGCGACGCGCACGCCGTCCCGGAGGCGGTGGACCTCGCCAAGGCCACGCTCCGCTCCCCTGACGCCTTCTACGATCCGGACGCCTACGCCCGCGCGGTCGCGACGCTCGACGCGGCGCTCGGCGTCGTGTCCGCCACGCACCACCCGCTCAAGCTCGACTTCACGGCGTACCGCACGCCGTTCGGCCTGACGTCGATGGACGAGATCGCCCGGTCGAGCCGGCCGGAGCACGACCCCTTCGACGCCTGGGTGCAGCAGACGCTCGTGCCCCGGCTCCGCGACGCGCGCGCCGACATCGTGGGCCTCTCCGTGTGCTTCCCGGGCCAGCTCCAGCCCGCGTACGCGTTCGCGCGCAAGATCAAGGAGGCGCTGCCCGGCGCGCACGTCACGTGCGGCGGCCCCGGCGTCACGCAGCTGCTCCTCCGGCTGTCGGGCGAGCGGCTCGCGCGCGCGCTCGGCCCGTTCGACTCGGCGTGCCTGTTCGAGGGCGAGCACACCCTCCTCGCGCTCGCGCGCGCGCTCGACGAGGGCCGGCCGCTCCGGGACGTGCCGAACGTCGTCGCGCGCGATCGCCTGATGGGCGCGCGCTGGACGTCCGGTCACGGCATGGAGGACCTGAAGGCGCTCCCCGCGCCCGACTTCGATGGGCTCCCGCTCGAGGCGTACCTCGCGCCGGCGCTCGTGCTCCCGTACGACCCGACGCGGGGCTGCTACTGGGGGAAATGCACCTTCTGCCATTACGGGCTCGCGGAGGTCGGCACGGCGGCGTACCGCGAGCGCGCCGTCGAGACCATCGTGGCGCACCTCGCGGACCTCGGCGCGCGGCACGGCACGCGCCACTTCTACCTGTCGCAGGACTCGGTCGCGCCGAAGACGCTCGTGAAGATGGCGCAGGCGATCCTCGACGCCGGCCTCGACGTGCGATGGGCCACCGACCTCAAGCCGGAGAAGTACCTGACCAGGGAGCGCGCGGACGTGCTGCGCCGCGCGGGCGCCGTCGCGTGCGCGCTCGGCGTCGAGTCCGGGTCGCCGCGTGTCCTCGGCCTCATCGACAAGGGCGCGCCCGTCGAGGTCGTCTCCGACGTCATCGACCACCTCGCGTCCGCGGGCGTGGCCGCCGAGGCGATGTGCTTCACGGACTTCCCCACCGAGACGCACGCCGAGGCCGTCGAGACGCTCGACTTCCTGCGCGCGCGGCGGGAGGCGCTCGCGGTCTACATCGTCGGCGAGTTCGGGCTGACGCACGGCTCGCTCGTCGCGCAGACCCCGGAGCGCTTCGGGATCGACGAGGTGTTCGCGCTCGAGGGCGACGAGCTCGGGCTCGGCCTGTTCTTCGTCCCGCGGGAGCCGTGGAAGACCGACGCCGAGCGCTCCGACGTCGACGCGCGGCTCTCCGACCTGTCGCGCGGCTGGACGTTGCGCAGCTATCCGTGGGCCGGCGCCGTGTCGACCGCACACACGATCCTCCAGTACGACCGCTTCGGCCCCGGCGTCTTCCGCGATCGCGCGGCGCGCCGCCCCGACGACAGCATCCCCGGAGCCAGCACCATCGAGCGCGGGCTGCGCTTCGATCCGCGCGCCGCGGAGCACGCGGAGGCGCGCGAGGCGGAGATCTGGGCGACGCTCGTCCACGAGGAGCGGCGCGTGGGGCGCGACGCCTACGAGCGGCTCGCCCGGTCGTTGCCGCCGCTCCGGCCGAGGCCGGTGCGCGTCAGGTTCGTCGCGGGCGCCGCGCCGGCCGTGACGTCAGGGCGACGGCCGTCGCACGCGACCAGCTCGGCACGCTGAGCCTCGGCCAGGGGGCGCTCCTGGGGCCACCCACCCCGCGCTATCCCGCCGCCGCCCCGTCCCCCCGCCGGCCGCCTGCGCTCGGGCGAGCATGGTAGAATTCGGCATGGCCCAGAAGGCGCCCCAGACGAAGCTGTCGCCGGAGGAGTACCTCGCGCTCGAGCGCTCCTCCGAGGTGAAGCACGAGTACGCTGACGGCGAGGTGTTCGCGATGTCGGGCGGCACGCGCGAGCACAGCCTCATCGCCGCCAACGTGGTGGGTGAGCTCCGCAGTTCGCTGAGAGCGCGTCCCTGCGAGGCGCACGCGTCCGACCTGCGGATCAAGAACGTGACGACGGGCCGCTACGTCTACCCAGACGCCTCGGTCGTCTGCGGCCAGCCCCTGTTCGAGGACGAACACCGCGACACCCTGCTCAACCCCACAGCCGTCTTCGAGGTGCTCTCCGACTCCTCGGAGAGCTACGACCGCGGCGGCAAATTCGCCTTGTATCGAGGCATTCCATCGATCGCCGATTACGTCCTGCTGTCCCAGAAGCAGGTGGAGATCGAGCACTTCCGCCGCCAGCCGGACGGCACCTGGCTGCTCCGCGTGCTCGGGGCGGGCGAGCGGCTCCAGATCGCGTCGATCGGCTGCGACCTGGCAGTGGACGAGCTCTACCTCAAGGTCTTCGCTCGGCCCACGGGCGGTTGAGCGGCTCCGCCAGGCTCTCGGCCCGACGCGGAGCCGCCGCTCCGGGACTACACCGCCGCCGCCCCGCCCCCGCCGGCCGCCTGCGCGCGCGCCCGCTTGCGGACCATGATCTCCGGCGACTCCGCGACCGCCATCCCCACGAGGCGCATGCCCTCCAGGAAGTGCTTCACCCCGCTCCGGACGAGCTCGTGGCTCGCCTCTCCGACCTCCGGGTAGCCCCGCCCCGCCGCGTCGGGCTGCACCTTGCCCCAGTTCGCGAAGAGGCGCCCCCACGGGCTCTCCAGCACGGGGGCCATCTTCTCCTTCGCGTAGCGCGGGTACCAGAACATGTCGTGATACGTGACCGACGCCACGTAGGCCCAGGGGGCGAGCCACGTCTTGAGCGACCACTCGATCGGCTTCTTCAGGGGACCCCAGTAGATGCGGTGCTGGTTGCGCGAGGCGAACGTCATCTCCTTGAACGGTCCATCGAAGTTCCACTGCTCGTTCGCCGCGTCCACGTCGCCCACGAGCTCGATGTCGCGCACGTCGCCCGTCCCGAGGCCGAGGTCGTGCGCCAGCCGCACGAACTTGAGATCGCGCAGCGGGTCGAACCCCATCAGCTTCGCCGCCACGGCGTCGATCGCCACCTGGTCCGAGGACGCGAGCAGCACGTTCTTCACGTGCGGCACCATGCAGCGCGGCCCCGGGCCGTCACCCGCGAACGTCCCGTCCATCACCGCGAAGACCCCGCGGTGGATCTTCTTCTGGATCATCAGGAGATCCACGAGCGTCTCGTGGATCACCGGGTGTGTCCAGTGCCGGTGCTCGTTCAGGAGGCCGCCGAACGCGTTCTTCATGGCGCCCGTCGTCGTCGTGAAGATGTGGGTCTTCACCGTCGGCAGGTGGATGATGTTCTCCCCGATGAAGCGCTTCGGGATCGAGAACCCCTTCGGGTACACCGCGTTCAGACAGAGGAACTTCTTCCGCAGATCGCCGACTGCATCCCCGATCGGGATCCACTCCTCCCCTTCGTAGAGGTGGACGTTGCGCAGGCCGTGCGCCTGCACGACGTCGATCTGCTTGTTCTCGCGCTCGCCGAGGTGGGCGTCGATGACGACCGTGCGGTTGTGGCAGGCGTGGATCAGGTCCTTCGAGTACCCGTCCTGCGTCATCGCCCGGATGACCCCCTCGAGCTGCCAGGGCGTCGTGGATGAGCTCGGGTAGAAGAAGTGCCAGGAGATGTTCACCTTGAGCGCCGTGTCGGCGTCCTTGGCGACCACATCCTGATAACCGGCCAGGTTCATCAGCCGGTGGTAGTCCGAGAGCACCGTCGCAGGCGACGTGCGGATCACAGCGACCTTCGATTTCGGCATGGCCGGGTCCTTATAGCCCGTCCAGAGTCGCCCGTTCCGGGAAGTTGCAGGGCGTCCGCGTGGAGCCTCCGTGCAGGCGCCGTCGACACGGAGCAGCGCGGCGCAGGGGCGCGCGCTCGCCCGATGCCCCTGTTCCGCGCTCCGCCTACGCGCAGGTCCACCATGTCACGATCGAGGCATCTTGCCCCAGACGTGAAGCGCCGCACGCGTGCCCGGACGGAAGCGGCTGGGCCGATCTCGGCGCTAGCCGCCTCGCGCCGCCGAGAACACGCCGGCCGACAGCCTCTGCCGCCGGCCGGCACGGGGACTGCAACAGTCAGGGAGCAGCAGGGAGCAGCAGGGAACAGCAAGGAACCGCGGCGAACAGCCGCCATCAGGAACCACGTTGAGGTCGTCTCCACGAAACAACGGATCGACCCCTGAACCCCCCCTTGGAGGACATCATGCTCGGCTGGACTGTCACCTTCTTCATCATCGCGATCATCGCCGCAATCTTCGGCTTCGGCGGGATCGCCGCCAGCGCCGCGTCGATCGCGAAGATCCTGTTCGTCGCGTTCCTGGTGCTCGCCGTGATTTCGCTCGCGCTCGGGCGCCGCATGCCGGCATGATCCGGAGACAGGGTGGAGGCCATGAAGAACGCGTCGCAACCGCGGAACGGTGAGAGGAACGATACGTTGAACAGCACGTTGAACAGCACGTTGAACAGCGCGCCGAACGGTGAACCCTGGAAGCCCGGCGCGCCGCAGCCGGCGGCGAGCCCCCCCGGCGAAACGCCAGCGCCGCCAGCGCCGCCAGCGACCCCCGGCTCGCCCGGTCGCACGTCGCCGGACCGCGAGATCCAGCTCCCGGGGACGGCACAGCCCGGAGGAGATCCGGGGACGAGGCACCAGCCCGAGGTGCCTGCGCCCGCGCACACGCAGGAGATCCCGGCGCCGCCGCCTCACGAGGTCCCCGGCCACGATTTCCCGCGCGCCGGGAGCGGTCCCTAGGCGATATGCCAGAGACTCCCGCCCTCCCTCCCGCGCCCGGCACCGGCGTCCCGCGCCGGCAAGGCCGCTTTCGCCGGGCGCTGGCCCGCGCGGCCGCGGTGTCGGCCAGCGTGATCGGCCTGGGCGGTGTCTTCGTCGCTGCGGCGGCGGTCGGCGCCGTCATCCACCTGAACGCCGGGTCGACCCGCAACCTGACAAGGCAGCTCGTCAACGACACCCTGCGGTCCACCCTCGAGGGACGGATCGAGATCGAGCATGTCGACCGCCTCGGCCTCTTCACCGCCGACATCTCCAGGGTGACGGTGAGCCACCCGAACGGAACCGAGCTCCTGCGCGTCAGCGGCGTCCACGCGGACTTCAACGCGCTGTCGATCGCGACGGAGCTCCTCCTCGGCGACGGCGACCTCGCCGTCACGATCCCGCTCGTCCGGGTCGCGGACGCGGACGTGCTGCTCGAGCAGGACGAGCAAGGCGCGCTCACCCTGGCCGAGGCGTTCACGCCGACGCCATCGGAGCCGCCGGAAGAGCCGCCCGCCGAGCCTGCGCGGCCGCTCCGCCTCGAGCTGTCGCGCGTCGTGCTCGATCGCGCGGCGGTCCACGGCACCGTCGCGCCAGGGAGCCCCATCGACGCCACGATCGAGGGCCTCGCCGGCGGCGTCGTCGTCGCGGACCGGAGCCGGTACGCGCTCGAGCGCGTGCGCATCACGGAGCGGCGCCTGCTGCCGGTCCCGGTCGAGGCGACCAGCATCTCCGGGAGCGTCAGCGTGCCCGCGGACGCGCCGATGGAGCTCACCGCGAAGCTCGAAGGGAGCGTCGGCGCGATCCCGCTCACGGCCGAGGGGACCCTGAAGGACGAGCGCCTCACGGCGCGGGTCTCGTCCGCGCGCGTGACGCCCGAGGCGGCCCTCGCGATCGATCCGAGCGCGCCGCTCGCCCGGCCGCTCTCGGTGCTGGTGACTGCCGACGGAGCGCTCTCGGACCTGACCGTCACGGCGCGCGTCGCGGTCCTCGATCCGCTCGTCGCGAGCGACGCCGTGACCGGCGAGGTCACCGCCAGCGCCCGGCTCGACGCGCTCGATCCGAAGCGCATCACCGCCGAGGTGCGGATCTCGGAGCTCGACCCGCGCGCCTTCGTCGGGGCGGCGCCCGCCGCGCGGGTGAGCGCGGAGGCCCGAGGGGAGATCCACCTCGACGAGGAGGGCGGGCCGCGCATCGTCGCCGAGGCCAGGACGGAGCCGTTCGTCGTCGCGGGGCAGCGCGTGCCAGCGACGGAGGCGCGCGCGACGCTCGAGCGCGGCGCGCTGCGGGCCGCGGCGACGATCCACGAGCCCGGCGCGCCCATCGAGGCCAGCGTCGCCCGCTCGAAAGACGGGGTGCTCAGGTTCGAGGCGCAGAGCGAGATCCCGTCGCTCGGCGCGGTGCAGCGCGTCCCGCGCGGCATCCACGGCAGCGTCGCGCTCCACGTCGAGGGAGCGCTCAGGGACGAGGCGCTCGACGCCGAGGCGACCGTGCGCGTCGCCGGGCTCCGCGTCGGGTCCGATCTGAAGCTCGGGCGCGGCGAGGTCCGGGCCAAGGCCAGGGGGCCGCTCGACAAGCTCACGATCGACGGCGTGTTCCGCGGAGCCGACCTCCGCGCCCAGCAGTACGCGTTCCGCAGCGTGGCGGCGAGCGCCGCGGGGCCCGTCACGGCGCCGCGCGTCCGCGTGTCGCTGGCCAGCGCGGAGCGCCGGATCACGGCCTCCGCCCACCTCGATCTGCCGCGGAGCGAGGCGCGGCAGCTCCGCGTCG
This sequence comes from Sorangium sp. So ce1504, assembly GCF_051521635.1. NCBI lineage: Bacteria > Pseudomonadati > Myxococcota > Polyangiales > Polyangiaceae > Sorangium > Sorangium sp. So ce1504. The sequence goes on from NZ_CP150365.1 coordinate 7,319,526, forward strand.
AGGTGGCGCGCGGGGAGGACGAGGTGACCGCGCAGGCCGCCCGCGTCGCGTGGGACCGCGGGATCGCCCTCCGCGGGCTCGCGCTGCGCGGCGACGGCGTGGGGGAGATCGAGGGGAGCCTCTCGCTCGCCGGGGACGAGATCGAGGGAGACCTCCGCGGCACCGCGATCGACCTCGCGCGCATCGCCGACATCACCGGCGCGCCGCTCGGGATAGGAGGCCTCGCCAACCTCGACCTGTCGGTGCACGGCCGGGGGGCGCGCCGCGCGGGGCGCGTCCAGATCGAGCTCGAGGACGGCTCGGTCCCGGGCGTGGCGCCGCGGCTCTCGATGAACGTGACGGCGCGCCTCGACGGGGAGGCGCTGAAGGCGGACGGCCTGGTCCGGCTGCTCGCGCCGCCCGAGCCGCCGCCCGCGCAGGCGCAGGAGGCCCAGCGCCGGGGCGCGACGCCCGACCAGACGCTGACCACGGCCTTCGACACGGCGTCGCAGCAGAAGGCGCCACCCGCGCCGGTGTGCCACGGCGCCATCGCGCGCGTGCTGGTCGACGGGAGCGCGGCGAGGCTGCGCGGGCCGCTCCTCTCGGCGCGCACCTGGCAGACGGTCACCGGCTCGGCCCGCATGGACGCCGACGCGTGGCAGCTCGGGTGCCTGGCGCAGGCGTCGCCGGTCCAGCTCGCCCTGAGCGAGCTCTCGGGCCGGCTCACCGCGCGCCTCGCGGTGGCGCGCGAGGCGGGAGAGCGGCTCCCGTCGGTGCGGAGCCTCCTTGTCCGCACGGAGGGCCTGCGCGCGGCCGGGCCGATCGACGCGCAGACGGGCGCGCCGGCGTGGGTGTCGAGGAAGCTCGACGCGCGGATCGCGGGGGATCTCGACGCGAAGACCGGCGACGCCCACGTCACGCTGTCGGTGTTCGATCGCCAGCTCGTGGCGGAGCTCTCGGCCGCGCTCGACGCCGATCTGCCGGCGCTCCTCGCCGATCCGGCCGCGGCGCTCCCGCGGACGTCGATCGCCGCGCACCTCCGCGTGCCGCGCCGCCGGCTCAACGATCTCACCGAGCTGGCCGCCCTCGGGAAGCGGACGCCGGTGCTCTCCGGCTCCGCGGGGCTCGACGTGTACTTCGCGGGGAAGCTCGCCGAGCCCCGGCTCGTGGCCCGCGCGACTGCGGCGAACGTGGGCGGCACGGCCGGCCCCTCGCTCTTCGGCAAGCTCCGGGTCGACACGCTGCTCGTCTATGACGGGCGCGACGCCGCGCTCGACGCGTACGCGTTCCGCGGACCGATCACGTACATGACGGCGAAGGCGAGGCTGGGCGCGGACGCCGCCGCCCTCCTCGGCGGGGCCCCTTCCGCTCGGCGCTTCAGCAACGGCAGCCTCGAGGCGAAGATCGCGGATCTGCCGCTCGCGGAGGTGCCCGTCCTCGCCGACATGCAGATCGGCGGCGAGGCGCGCGGCGAGATCTCCGTGCGCGGGCTGTTCGAGGCCGCGCCCGAGGTCAGGGCGCACCTTCAGTTCCCGGGCCTCACGCTCGGCCCCGACGCGCGGTACGAGACCGCCGAGGCGTCGCTCGACATCGCGCCGCCGGGCGGCGCGGGGCGCACCGCGGCCGTGGCCAGCGTGCGGCTCGAGGGGCGCGACGGCGGCCGGCTCGAGGCCAAGGCCCAGGCGCCCATGGTGTGGCAGGCGAACGCGATCCCGGCGCTCACCGACGATCGGAACGCCTCGGTGTCGCTCGCGGTCGACCGCTTCCGCCTGGCGGCGCTGGAGCCGTTCGTGCAGGGCTCGGTGAACCGGCTCGACGGCACGCTCGACGGCGAGGTGCGGCTCGGGCTCGGCGCGCAGGCGGGCTTCTCCGGCGAGATGCGCCTCGAGGGCGGCGTCGTCCAGGTGGCCGCGATCGGCCAGCCGTTCGAGAACGCCTCGTTCCGCGTCGCCGCGAGCCCCTCCGGCGAGCTCCGCGTCGACGACCTCCGCGCCGACGCAGGCAACGGCCAGGTCCGCGGGAAGGCGACCCTTCAGATGGAAGGGTTCGCGTTCCGGAACGCCCGCGCCGAGCTCTCGATCCCGAGAGGCCGAGCCCTCCCGATCTCGCTGGAGGGCGTCCCGATGGGCGAGGTGCGCGGCCGGGTGGCGCTCGCGGCGGAGAAGCGGGCCGAGGAGATCGCCGTCCGCGTCGACGTGCCCTCGCTCGATCTGACGCTGCCGCCCACGATCGGGCGGAGCGTGCAGCCGCTCGGCGAGAACGCGGACATCACGACGTCGGCGCCGCTCAGCCAGGAGGAGTACGAGGCGCGGCGAGCGCCGGCCGAGCCGCCGGAGCAGGCGAAGGAGAGCGCGGGCGGCACGCCGATCGCCATGGAGGTCCACCTGGGCAGGATCGGCGTCGAGGGCGACATGTTGCGGGCCTCGCTGTCGGGGGATCGGGCGCACCCGCTCCGCATCAAGGTCGCTGGGGAGACCGAGATCCGGGGCAACGTGAACATCCTGTCGGGCAATCTCGAGGTGCTCGGCAAGGAGTTCGAGATCGAGCCTGGCGTGGTTGCCCTGCAGGGGGATGCGTCGAATCCGTTCCTGAACGTGAGGGCGTTCCACGACACGCCGGAGGGGACGCGCATCTTCATCGACTATGTGGGGCAGCTCAACCCGATCACCGAGGACAAGATCACCTTCCGTTCGGAGCCGCCGCGCCCGGAGAACGAGGTGATCGCCGAGCTCCTGCTCGGCAGAGAGTTCGCGGAAGGGACGCTGGCGGGCGGCACGTCCGAGCAGCCCGCGTCGGGCGGCGGCAGCGCCGCCGGCGGGGTCGCGGCCAGCGTGGGGACGGGGCTCGCGTCCGCGCAGCTCAACATGATCCTCCAGAGCATCGGTCCGCTCCGGAACTTCGAGACGAAGCTGGGCACGACCGAAGAAGGCGCGCTGAAGACGACCGTGGGCTACCAGCTCGGGCAGCAGGTGACCGCGAGCGCGAGCTACGAGGCGGGGCCGACGGGGCAAGGACAGGGGCCAGGGTCCGGGGGCGGCAACACCGGCGCGCAGGCGCGCACCGAGGTGAGCCTCGAGTGGCGCTTCCGCCGGGACTGGTCCGTGCGGGCGGCGATGGCCACCGGCGCGAACCCGGCGACGAGCCTCGACCTGCTCTGGAAGCACCGCTACTGAGCGCCGTCGCGCTGCGGGCGCGCCCGTTCGTCAGGGCGGCGCATCCCCTTCGGCGCCGGCTGCGCGCCGGCTCAGCGCGCGACGCAGATGCCGCCGCAGTCGGCGCCGATCGGCGGGCTGCAGTCGTCGCCCGGATCGTCGATGCAGGTGAGCCCCTCGGGGCACGGGCGCGCCGTGATGCCGCCGCACGCCTGCGGCCGGGGCTCGGGCACCACGCAGATGCCGCCGCAGTCCGCCCCGCCGTGCTTCGGGTCGCAGTCGTCGCTCGGATCGTCGATGCACACGAGCCCCTCGGGGCACTCGATCCCCGCGAACCCCCCGCAAAACGGCGGCTTGGGCGTCGGCTCCACGCAGATGCCGCCGCAGTCCGCCCCGCCGCGCTCCGGGTCGCAGTCGTCGCTCGGATCGTCGACGCACTCGAGCCCGTCGGGACAAGGGAAACCCGCGAATCCGCCGCACATCGTCGTCGGCGGGTCCTCGACGCACACGCCGGGACAGTCCGCGCCGCCGTGCTCGGGGTCGCAGTCGTCGCTCGGATCGTCGACGCATGCGAGCCCGTCGGGACAAGGGGTCCCGAGGAACCCGCCGCACGTCTCTGATCCGGGCGGATCCGGCGGCTCACCGGTGTCGCCGCCGCCGTCCCTGTCGCAGCCCACGAGCCCGATCACGATGAGCAAGAGAGCCATCCCTTTGTGGCGCATCAGAACCTCCGCGTTGCGTTTGTCCGAACCCCACCATGAAGCAGCTTCGGTGCCACGGGAAGCGGACGCAATTCGGGCGGAGCGCGCGGTCCTCGGCGCGGGCACCGCGATCGCGGCGTCTTGCTGTGTCGCGGTTGTGCCAACGGCTTGACGGGAGGATCCGCGGGAGCGCGTGGAAGTCGTCTCCTCCGCGAGCCCAGGGGCGGCGTATGCATTGTATGCATTCCGCGCGCCGCCCCTGGGCGGGCCGCGTCGATGGGGGTGTCGACGCGTCAGAGCGAGGTGGAGAGCCGGTCGAGCACGGCGTTCATGATCGGCCGATAGCCGTAGTCAGGCGACGAGGTGTCGACCAGCTGCTTCGGGCAGATCGAGCCGGCGACCCCGCGCTCCCCGAGGCTCCGGATCAGCTGCAGCTCGCGGAGGCCAGGGTAGGCCTTGGCGTGGTCCTGCGTCGTGGACCGCGCCCCGGGATCCGCCGGGTCGTTCGTGCCTTCGGGCCTGCACAGCGGGTTGTCGCCGGGCGCGCCGGCGATCGGCGTGCAATCGCACGACTGGGTCCCAGCGTCGCAGATGCGCTCCTCGGCGAGGGGGAAGATGCAGGCGTACTGGAGATCTCCAGTGCTACCCGGTGGAACCGTGTACTCGCGGCCGTTGATCGCGTTCCAGCCCGCGGCGCTCGGGTGGACGATCGCGTCGCCGGTGATCGGGTTCATGCCCGAGCGGGGCGCCGCCGACTCGATCATGAGCGGATCCGCGGCGGGGACGTAGTTCGCCGGATCGCCGAGGATAGCTTCCCAGGTGCTGCTGAGGGTCGTGCCGGACGGCGGGTCGGCGAGCTCGGCGGCGTTCTTGAGCCCGCCGACCGGCTGGCCGAACTGGTTCAGGCCGCCCAGGAGATCGGGCTCGCCGAGCGCGTTCTGGCGCGCGAGGTCCTGCCACGGCACGCCGACGATGCCGGTGAACACGATGTGCTGCGGCCCGCGGGTCCGGGTGTTGTCGTCGCTCGGGTCCAGATCCGAGAAGATCGGGTTCGGCACGAGCTCTCCGCTCCTCGATACCACCATGGGCTCCGTGAGCGCCTGGGTGTACCGATCGATCGGGTAGAGGAAGTCGAACCCGAAGCGGCGCTTGTGGTCCCAGCACCGGCTGTTCACCGGGTCTTCCGCCGCGGTGAGCCTGGCGGCGTTGCCATCGGGGCCGGTGCAGGTCGGATCCTCGGGGCAACCGTCCTGCTTCTGGGCGCAGGACCTGCAGCACGGATCGTTCGGGTCGGTGGCGCACTCGCTCCGCGGCCGCCACAACCTGAAGCCCGCTCCCGCCTCGGCGACGAGGTAGTTCTTGCCTTCGTCCCTGATCGAGCAGTCGTTCTCGTCGGAGAGCATCACGATGAGCAGGAGCGAGTCCGGCCGGAGGAAGGCCTTCCGCTGCGCCAGGAGCTTCGTGTCGAGCCCTCCCAGTACAATGTTCTCGGTCGTCGGCGACACGGAGATGGTCTCATACGGCTCGGGATCGACGAGGAAGCGATAGAAGCTCTCCAGCGGCGCCTCGAAGCCGCACCCGGCTTGCCCGACCCCTTGCACGATGTCGCTGAGCTTCTCGGCGAGCGCCACCGGATCGGAGTCTCCCGCAGGGACGTGGCTTCCGGTCGGGTCCCACACGAGGAAGCCCTTGTCCTGGTAGGTCGGCAGGTCGTTCTCGCTCGTCTCATTGGAGCGCGCGAGGAGGCGGGCCATGTCGACGTTCGAAGCGGACGTTGCCGCCTGACAGGCGCTCGACCCGTGGCCGCCGAGGCTGCTGCTGATGACACCGATGTGCATGTCCTGCACCGGAGTGCGCACGCGCAATGTGCCTGCGGGGCATGCGCTCAACCCGCTCGGGGGCTGGACGGGGGGAGCAGCACCGGTCGGATCCACGCAGAGCGGGTTGGTCATGCCGTCGACGAAGTCGGCGAGCACCAGGCGCATCAGTTCCTGCTTGTCCGCCATCGAGCCGGAGTTGTCGACCACGAAGAGGAGATCGACCTTGTCCGGCGTGAACTGCGGCGGAACCCAGCCGCCTGCGCCCGTGCTGGAGTCGCCCCCGCTACCCACGGTAGCATCGCTGCCGCCGCTGCCGCCGCTGCCCCCGACACCGTCGCTGCCGCCGATTCCCGAGCTGGTGGTGGAGCTGGAGCCGGCCCCGCCGAGGGATACCTCGACTTGACATGCCACGAGCGAGACGGCGCTCAGGACGAGAAAGGGCGACAGTGCTCTTGATAGTCTCGAAGACATAATTCCTCCTTGCGCGGTGCCGTGACGCGCCGTCCAACACCGGCAGTGACCGAACGTGAAGGGACGCCCACCCCGCTTCCCATTTCAAAAAAACCACCTGACCCCAAAACGAGACGGACAGCCCTCTTTCCCGCCCCGCCCATACGCGTTAACCAAGCTCGTTCGGTCACGCTCAGGACACGAAGCCCGCCCCGCTCCACCCCACCATCGGGCACCAACGTTTACGTGAACGTGAACGTGAACGTTTACGTGGTCGTCTGAGGATTGATCACATTTCCCCCTTAGTTTTCGCTGAGTTGGCAACGGCGGCGTTCCAGCCCGTCTCCAGCATGAGCAAGGTCTGCATTCCGCGCGCGAGCGTCAGCCAGCCAGGCGGACCGTTGCGCTTGAGATGTCCACCAAGACCGGCAACGGCGTAGAGCGCATCGACTACCGTCGCCCCCTGAGCCGGCAACTTCTTGGGCTGGTGCTGGTGCAGCAGCTTCAGCTGCGTGGGGTTCAGGGCTCGTTCCGCGGGCGCGTTGGGCTCAAGGCGGGACAGAGAGCGCAGCAGCAGCATCTGCCACGCGATCGGGGCGAACAGCGCCAGCGCGTTCGTCAGGCTCCGGAAGCTCTCGAGCTGGCGCGTCTCGAGGGCGCAGCCGGTCTTCAGGGCCTTGAAGAACTCCTCGATGAGCCACCGTGCCCGGTAATGGTCGACGATCGCTGCGATCTGGTCGGGCGTGTCGACGGGCTCGTTGGTCGCCAGCACCCACGCGACCGGCTCTTCGCCCGCGGGCGTGTCGATCTCCTGCACCAGCACGACGTTGACCGCGAGCTCTTCGGCCAGCTCGGGCAGGTAGTACGGACGGCGCAGCGCTATGCGCCGGGCGCCGACGCCCAGCGTGGCGCTCCGCTCCGAGCGCTCGGGGTGCGCGCGCTTGCTCGCCGGGACAGGGCCGGCGCGGCGTTGGGTGAGCACGACCTCGCGACTGAGCCGGATCGGCAGCTCGACCAGCGCCTCGCTCAGCCGCAGCCGTGCGCCGTCGTCGAGCGCTTCTTCCTCATCCTCGGCCAGCTCCGACACGTTCCGATCGCGCGCCATGCGCACGACGAAGCGGTGGCCCTGCTCGACCATGGCGCACAGAAGCGGATAGGCGTCGGCCTCGCGGTCCATGATGTGCAGCAGCGACGTGCGGTCGCCCACGGCCTGCTCGGCCGCCTCCACCTGCCGCAGCCAGCGCGTCGACTCCTTGTCGGTCACGCGCGCATAGTCGCTGCCCGTCCTGTTCTTCTTGCGTGGGCTCTTGGACAGGGCGGAGGCTTTGCGGGCCCAGCAGGCAAGGCCCAGCAGTCCGAGCGGCTGATTGATCGCGTCGGTGGCCACGGCGAGCGTCGCGTGCGCCAAAAAGCCCTGGGTGTCCTTGCCGTTGAGCGGACCGAGCCCTTTGCGTGCGCCGTCGCCGTCGCCGTCGAAGGCGACGGCGGTGGTGTCATGCACCGCGCGAACCGTGTCGTGACCGGCCATCCGCTCGAGGGTCTGCTCGCTGTGGGCCTGCACCAGCGCACCATACGACACGCGCTGATTGCCAAGGAGCCGGTAGAAGCCCTCCAGCTCTGCCTCTGTCTTCAGCGAGTCCGGGAAGCTCTCGCCCGGCGCGACGCTCAGCCGTGCCACCACCGCCCGGACCCGCTGATGCAGGCGCGCATCGCCCAGCTGCACCGTCTCGAACTCGCGCACGATCGACGGCATCGTTTCCGGCACATCGGGATTTCCCATGACATTCCAGACGCTTGGCGGGTCCGAAACGGATCAAAAAAAGATGTGCGGGATCCTCAGACGTGGTCGTGGTCGTTCACGGCCTACCGTTGACGACCACGACCACGACCACGTAAACGACCACGACCACGTAAACGTTCGGATGTAGGAGAACGCGGCGCGAGGCTTGGTTAACGCCTATCCCCCCGATCGCCCCCGCTCTAGGGGGTAAAGGAGCGGAGACGGGGTACGTGCGGGCTCGACGGATAGGCGAGGAGGAACGCCGACGCGCGCTGCGCAGCCGCCGCGCGATCGCCGCTCTGCCAGAGCGCCTCGATGGTGAGCGCCTCGCGCTCCTGCGCCAGCGCGCCGCCGGGAAAGCGGAGCCGCGCCTGCTCGGCGATCCTCAGCGCGCCGGAGGCATCGCCGCGCCGGAGCGCCGCGCGCGCGTCGCCGAGGAGCGTCAGCTCCTCGCGCAGCCGGCTCTCCCGCAGCCCCGGGCTGGAGGCGCCCTCCGCGCCTGTAGCCTCCGGCGCGGGCGCCGCTTCGAGGACGTCCGCCCTGGCCGCGGGCGGCGCGCTCGCGGCGTGCTCCGATAGCGGCGCGCCCGGCCTCGTGGACGTCGCGGCCGCGCGGGGGCCGGTCCGCGCGGGTGACCTGTCCGGCAGCGGCGCCTCGGCCGGCGGAGGCGGCCTGGATCGCAGCGGCGCCTCGACCGGCGGCGGCTCGGCAGGCGGCGCCAGCTCGACAGGCGGCGGCTCGGCAGGTGCCGGCTCGGCCTGCGCGGCAGGCTCACGGCCCTCCGGCGGCGAAACCGGCGCGGATCCCGGCACCGCGACGGCCTCCGCGGCCTCGACGATCCGAGCCGGCGGCGCCTCGCTCGACGGAGCCACAACGACATAGCCGGCGACGATCAGGCCCCCGCAGGCGGCGCCGAACAGCATCGCCTTCAGGATACCCGCAGCGCCCGCCGCTGCGGCCACGCCGCCGGTGACCGCCGCGCCGCCAGCGCCGGCGCCCGTCGCAGCGGACACCACCTTGCCCGCGGACACAGCCGCGGCGATCTCGCCAGCACCCGCCGCCGCGCTCGCCGCGCCGCCCGCGCTCGCCGCGCCGCTCGCGCTCGCCGCGCCGCTCGCGCTCGCCGCGCCGCCCACGTTCGCCGGAAGCGCCCCTCCCGCGGCGCCTTGAGCCCCTCCGAGCCCGGCGGCTCCGGCGAGGCCGATCTGCGCGGCCATCGCGGCCCACATCCGCTCCTGCGCCCCGTCGGGCGGGTCCGCCGACGGCGCTGCTCGCAGGAGCTCACGCTCCGTCTCGAGCGCGTTCGCCTCGGCGTCGAGCCAGCGCACCGGATCGCTCATCGCTCCCCTCCCGCGCGCTTCCAGACGGGTTGCCGCTCCACCTCCGGCAGCGGAAGGACGACCGAGGGATGCCCCTCGGGCACCGGCGCGCGCTCGGCAGCCGCCGCCTTCAACACGGGCTGCGACCGCGTGGTGACCCGCGGCCCGCCCACGTGGAACTCGTCGCGCGCCTTCAGGCGCGCGACGGCGCGGCGGAACGCATCGCGGGCGAGGCGGAGGCGCGAGTAGACGGTCCCCAGCGGGACGTCGAGCAGATCGGCGACCTCCTCGCCGCCCATGCCGTCGAGCTCGAAGAGCGTGAACACGGCGCGCTGCTCGAGGGGCAGCTCGTCGAGGATCGCCTCGAGCAGCGTGATCGCCTGCCGCCGTTCCGCCTCCGCGCCGACGTCGGCCCGGTCATCGGCGCAGTCGAGCAGCGGCTCGTCGTCGTGAGCACGCCGCCTCATATGCGCGAGCTTGCGCCGGTCACGGGCGGCGTGAAAGCAGATGCTGTAGAGCCAGGTCGTAATCTTGGACCGACCCTCGAATTCGGACAAGCGCCGATGGACGACCAGGAACACGTCCTGGACCGCGTCGGCGACGTCGCTCTCGGGCACGCCGAGGCGGCGCAGCGATCGCCACACGAACCGGAAGTGCTGCGCATAGACCTCTCCGAAGGTCATCCTGTCCTGCCGCTTCTCGCCATGCCCATCGCCTCCGTGGCGGGTCGCGTGGCTCGCCATCAAAAAATCGACACGCGGGCGCTCAGGCCGACGAGCAGCCCCACCGGGGAGGGGTCGAGCGCCACGTCCTGCGTCAGGGGCGTGCCGGCTTCGCCGCCCGCTGGGCGCTCGACCGTGAAGCGTGCCCGCGCGACCGGCGCGAGCAGCGTCGCGCGTGCGGACCAGCCCAGCGCGCTGGAGCCGAGGAGGGTCCCTTCCGCGACGGCCGAGCCGCCGAGGGCGAACCAGGGAGCGGAGGCCTCGCGGTCCGGGGCGAACCCCTTGCCGGAGCCGTAAACGACGCCCAGCACCGCCGCCGCGCAGGCCGAGAGCCGGAGGCCGTCGAGATCGCCGGCGATGGTGGCGCAGCCGCGCGCCGTGGCGGCGCCGAGCCCGAGGGAGACGACGCCCGGCGCGAGCTCGGTGTCCTGGGGGGGTAGCCATACCCCGCCGACACCTGCGGACCACCCGCGGCGCCGCAGGGAAACATCGGCGATCGCGGCCGCCCGGAAGGGATCGAGCATGCCCATGGTCTGCGCGGCGCCGAGCTCCATCGAGACGTCCCCGCGCGCCGCCCGAGGCGGAGGACGCGGCGGCGCCGGCACGACAGGCGCCCGCGCGGGCGCGGCAGGAGCCGGCGCGGGCGCGACAGGGGACGGCGCGGGCGCGGGCGCGGCAGGGGCCGGCGCGGGCGGCTCGCTGTCGAGCAGGATGGCGAGGGTCAGCGCCACCGCCTCGACGAGCTCGCCGCAGGACGCCCCCACCTCGGACGAGAGCTGCCGGGTGCGACCACCTGCCTGAAGGACGGCGGTGTACGTGGCGCCGTCGTGGAGAAAGCGGACCTCGATCTCGGTCGCCCCGTCCGCGCTCGCCAGGGCGCCGCCCGCGTTCGCCGGCGTGTCGCCAGGAGGGGCGCCGCCCGCGTTCGCCGGCGTGTCGCCAGGAGGGGCGCCGCCCGCGTTCGCCGGCGTGTCGCCGGCAGGGGCGCCGGTGGGAGGGCCGGCGGTGCTCACGGGGTCGAGAGCCCGCCTCTCCATCACCCGCTCGACCGCGACGGCGAGCGACGGCGCGTCCGGGCAGTCGGCCGCAGCGGGCGCCCGCTGGACCGCGAGCCGCGGGAGCGGGGCGGCCACGACGACGCTCGGCCAACCGAGGGAAAAGGCGCAGACGGCCAGGACGCACAGCGCGCCCCGACGCGAGGGATGAGGGCAGGTCACAGGATGCCTCCCATTACCGCAAGGAACGGCGCAAGCGGAATTAGGACGCGCAGAGCTCTGTGGCCTTGGGCGAAATCGCCGCGAGGGCGAGACCGCCAGACGGCCAGGCCCCCGGCGCCTGCGGGAGACGCCGGTCGCGACGGCGCGCGTTCCATGGCGGAGGCGTCACCGCCTGCCACGCGGGAGAGCACGACGCCGCCGCCCGTGGCGCGACCGAGCGACCGATCGAACGACGGCGACGCCGGTCGCGAGCACGGCATGGGATCGGATAGAGTGCGCCCCATGAACTCCTACGAGCTGGTGACGTGCGCGAGCTGTTATGGCGAAGGCGAGATCAACACGGACTCCGGCCCCTATCTGTGCAAGGACTGCCACGGAAACGGCCGCATCCTCCCGACCGGAGAGCAGATCGAGGAGCGCATCCGCGAGATCGAGGTCGAGCTGGAGCGCCACCCCCAGGAGGCGAAGCCGGAGACCCGATGGCTCGTCTTCGAGCTGCGGCGCACCCGCAAGCTGCTCTGGCAGATCCGGTCGTACTGCGAGGAGGCGCGGAGCGACACAGACGACGCGATCATCGTCAAGATCCGCGATCTCGCCGACGCGGCCGTCGCCCCGAGGAGCCCTGCGGTGCCGCGGGAGATGCTCCCTGAGGACGCCTGATGCGCGGCTCCACCGGGGAGCCGGACAGTCGACCCCGGGGAGCTCCCGCGTCCTGCTCGAGCGCGGCGCGGGGTGTTCCAGCGCCTGCTCTCTACCCTGCCCTCCTCGGCGCCGCGTGGGCCGCGCTCGCGCCGCCGGTGCAGCGCCTCCACGCGGGCGGCGTGCGCGCTCGCGGCCGCTTCCGCGTGCGGCGTGGCCGGGGGCTCGCGGCGCGCCTGGTCGCCGGCCTGCTGCGCATGCCGGAGGCGGCCGAGGACGTGGCCGTGACGCTCGCCGTCGAGCCGGCGGGCGACGGCGAGCGGTGGCTCCGCACCTTCGGGGTTCGCCCGCTCTTTTCCTCGCAGTGGCGCGCGGGTGATCTCCTGGTGGAGGGGCTCGGCCTCGTCCAGTGCTGGTTCCGGCTCCGCGCCGAGGGCGGAGCGCTCGTGTTCGAGCAGGTGCGGTCGACGCTCGGGCTCCGCCGCCTCGGCCTGCCGCTGCCCCGGTGGCTCGCCCCGCGGATCGAGGGGCGGGCCGGGCCGCTCCAGGACGAGGTCCACGTCGACGTGCGGATCTTCGCGCCGATCGCCGGGCTGCTCGTCGCGTACGAGGGGCGCGTGGCGAACGAGGCGGGCGGCGAGGCGCCCCCCGCTCGCGCCGGCGGGTCCACGCCGGAATCGACCGCGCTGTCAGCGCCGGAGCCCCGCGCGCCGGAGCCCCGCGCATGATCACGGCGCTCGTGCTCCTCGCCGTGCAGGGCGCGCTCGGCGCCTTCGACACGCTCTATTACCACGAGTGGCGGGCGCGCCTGCCCGGCGGCGTGCCGGGCACGGCGCCCGAGCTTGTCCTTCACGGCGCGCGCGATCTCCTGTACGCGGTGCTCTTCGCCTCCTTGCCGTTCGTGCGCTGGGAGGGGCTCGCCGCGTGGGCGCTCGCGGCGCTGCTCCTCGCGGAGATCGCGTTCACGCTCCGCGATTTCGTCGTCGAGGACACGGTCCGGAGGCCGCTCGGCGGCGTCTACCCGGGAGAGCGGGTGATGCACGCAGTAATGGGCATCATTTACGGCGGCGCGCTCGCCCACCTCGTCCCCGAGATCTGGCGCTGGGCGCGCGGCCCCACCGGCTTTTCCCGCTGGGACGCGCCGCTCTCGCTCCGCGTGATCCTGCCGCTCATGGCCGCAGGCGTGCTGCTCTCGGGGCTGCGCGACCTCGGCGCCGCCTACGGGCCTAGCTGGCTGCGCTTCCCGTGGGGGCGCGCGTGATCCGCCGCCCGCGCCGCACGACGCGCCGTCAGCCCTTCACCGCGCCCGCCGTGAGCCCCGCGAGGATCCGCCGCTGGAAGACCAGCGTCAGCACCACGAGCGGCACGGTCACGACGATGGAGGCCGCCATGGTCTGCCCCCAGGGGATCTCGTAGAGCCCGCTGCTCGTCGTCGAGAACGCCTGGATCGCGTAGGTCACGGTGCGCTTGTCCGGCGTCTGGGTGAAGGAGAGCGCGAACAGGAACTCGTTCCACGCGGCGATGAAGGCGAGGATGCCCGTCGTCGCCATCCCGGGGACCGAGAGCGGCAGCATGACCCGGGTGAACACCTGCCAGTGCGTCGCGCCGTCGACATAGGCCGCCTCCTCGATCTCGCGTGGGATCGCCTTCATGAAGCCGGTGAGCACCCACACCGTGAAGGGGAGCGTGAAGATGAGGTACGTCAGGATCAGCGCGGGGAGCTGGTTGTACAGCTTGAAGAAGTTGATCATCTGGAACAGGGCGCCGAGGACGGCGATCTGCGGAAAGATGGTCATCCCCAGGACCACGTAGAGCACCAGGCTGCGCCCTCGGAAGCGGAACCTCCCCAGCGCGTAGGCGGCCAGCGAGCCCACGGCGAGCGACACCGCGGTGACCGAGACGGCGACGATCACGCTGTTCAGGAGCGCCGTCTGGAACTCGCCGTTCGCCAGCACGAGGCGGTAGTTGTCGAGCGTCGCGCGGCCGGGCCAGTAGCGGACCGGGGTCGTGAAGAGCTCGTCGTCGGGCTTGATGGAGGAGACGAACGCCCAGACGAACGGGAAGACGGTGAACACGAGCACCGCGGCGACGAGCAGGTAGAGCAGGGCCCGCAAGGCGCCCTGTCCCAGCGAACGGCGCCGCCCTGCGCCTCGCGAAGCGCCGCTCATCTCACACCTCCTCGGCGCGGAACACCGCGAGATAGATCGTGATGAACACCGCGATGATGAGGAAGAGCGCGACGGAGATCGCCGAGCCGTAGCCGATGTCCGAGACGCTGACGAGGGTCTGCTGCGCGTAGGTCGCCATGGTCTGCATGTCCGGCCGGTTGCCGAACATGACGAAGAAGACGTCGAACACCCGGAGCGCGTCGAGCGTGCGGAAGATGAGCGCGACCAGCATCGCGGGCCTGAGGAGCGGCAGCGTGATCCGGGTGAACTGCTGGAGCGCCGTCGCGCCGTCGACCCGCGCGGCCTCGTACAGATCGTGCGGGATGAGCTGCAGCCCGGCGAGGAGGAGGAGCGCCATGAACGGCGTCGTCTTCCAGACGTCGATGAGCGCCACGGCCCAGAACGACACCGCAGGATCGGCGACGAAGGCGACGTTGCGGTCCAGGACGCCGAGCTGGTTGACGAGCAGGTCGTTGAAGACGCCGTAGACGTCGTTGTACATCCACTTCCACATCTGGGCCGAGATGACGGTCGGTATGGCCCAGGGGATGAGCATGGCCGCGCGCACCGCCGAGCGCCCCTTGAAGCGGGAGTTGACGACGAGCGCGACGCCGAGCCCGAGGGCGAGCTCGCCGAGCACGGTGACGACCGTGAAGAGCACCGTGAGCAGGACCGCGTCGTGGAAGTAGCTGTCCTGCACGAGATCGACGTAGTTCTGCGCCCCGATGATCCTGGCCGGCTCCCCGGTGCCGAGGCGCGCGTTCGTGAAGCTCAGGTAGAACGTCTCGGCGAGGGGGTAGAGGGCGATGAACGCGACGACCGCGAGCGTCGGCAGGAGGAACAGCCAGGCGCGCCGCTGTCGCCGCGCGTCGAGCGACGGGTGGTCCGGAGGGGCCGCCGCGCTCGTGGCCGCTGGGTTCGCCGGCATGCTCATGGGATATCCGTTCTCGCGAGGTGGTGTGGCCGGGAGATCTCGTGGGCCGCGCCGCGCGCCGTGCCACCGGTGGGCGAGGCGCGCGAGGGCGGCGCGCGGCGCGCGGCGCGCGTGTCAGCGAAGCGCGCGCGTGAGCCGCTGCTCCACCTGCCCGAGCACCGCCTTCGGCTCCTTGCCCTGCAGGACCTGGCTCACGCCCTGGAAGAAGGCGATCGACGCCTCGTTGTACCGAGCGCCGGTGCTGTTCGAGGGGCGCGGCACGAGCGCGATGTCCTTTGCGCTCGCCAGGAAGGGCAGCGACTTCACCACCTCCGCGTCCTGCTGCACCGACCGGATCGTCGGGAGGAAGGAGCCCGCGGTCGCGCGGAACCGCTGCGCCTCGGGGCTCGTCATGTAGCGGACGAGCTCGATCGCCGCGTCCTTGTTCGGCGAGAACTTCGACACCGCGAGCTGCCATCCGCCGATGGTGCCCGCGCTCTTCTGTCCGGGCTCGTGCGGCAGCGGGCCCGCCGCGAACTTGCCCTTGATCGGCGACCGCTCGGCGTTGCCCGCCGCGTAGGCATAAGGCCAGTTGCGCATGAAGGCGGCGTTGCCGCCCTGGAACGCGTTGCGCGCGTCCTCTTCCTCGTAGCTCGTCACGCCGGCGGAGGAGATCGAGCCCACCCAGCCCCTGGCGCGCGCGAGCGCCTTCTGGGCTTCCGGGTTGTTCACGGTGATCTTGCCCTCCTCGATGATCGCGCCGCCGCCGTGGGAGGCGATCCACTCCAGCGCGTTGCACGTCAGCCCCTCGTAGGCCTTGCCCTGCCAGACGAAGCCGAGGAAGTTCGGGCTCGCCGCCCGCTCGCCGTCCTGGATCTTCTTCGCCATCTGCTCCAGCTCGTCCCACGTCTCCGGCGGCTTCTGATACCCGTACTTCGCCAGAAGATCGGTGCGGTAGTAGAGTAGCCCGAAGTCGGTGAACCACGGCATCGCCACGAGCTTGCCGTCGACCGTGTTGTTCTGGACGATGCTCTCGATGTGCTGCTTCGCCGCCTCGCCGAGCTTCTCGCTCAGATCGACGAGGTTCTGCGCGAAGGCGCCGGGCCAGATGACGTCCAGCATCATGACGTCGATGTCCCCGGACTGCGCCTGGAAGAGGCGCTGGTAGACGGAGTAGGTCTCGGTCGCGTCCTTGGGACGGGGGATGATCGTCACCTCGATGCCGGTGTCCTTCTGGAACTGCTGGATCATCACCCTGTCGAGCTCGGCGCCCACGCCCACCGGCTCGCTGTAATACTTGAGCTTGCTGCCGGCGTATCGCTTCGCCTCGGCGGCGTTCGGCACGGCGGGGGGCTGCGCCTTGATCGCCTTCTCGCCCGGCGCCTCCGACACCGCGGCCGCCGTCGTGGCCGCGGCGCCAGGGGGGTTCTCGCGGGCAGGCGGGCTCTTGTCTCCGCGGCAGGCGCACAGCCCGACGACGAAGAAGATCAGCGCTGCGGTTCGCCATGCGCGGAGATCATGCTGCCGAGTGGGGTCCATCGCAGGATCCTTTCTGAGCTCTGTTCTGGAGAATTTTCGCATTCCCGGTGGCCGGCAGAGCTATCGAGACGCGCCGCTCACGCCCGCGCCGCGAAGGGCGAGTGCCCGCGGCAGCATCGACCAGATGCGCGCTCGGGGGCAAGGGATCGCGCCGCCTCTCCAGGGTAAAAAGCCCAGGAAAGAGCCGTCGATCACAGACGGGACGGAGCGCGCGCTGCTCGGCACTGCTCTGCTCGCTGATCGCTGGCAGCGCAGCACAGCAGACGGCGCGCGGCGCGCCGCGCACAGCGCCTGGCGAAGGCGCGTGGCGCGATGCGCTGCTCGGAGACGCGAAGCGCGCTGGCGGCGAGGTGAGGTGAGACGAGACATCAGCGCTGGCCGCGAGAGGCGACACGACGCGCGCTGGCGGCGAGATGAGGTGAGACGAAACGCGATGCGCCTGCGTCGCGCGGAGACAACGCGCGCAATACGTGCGCGCGCGCGCCGACGCCACCACCTCGCCTCGAAGCGCAATTTCAGCGGCAATTCAGCGGTAGACGCGCGCCGCGCGCGCCCTGAACGTGGGCTGCTTTGCGCTTGCGGAGCCTTTCCGGAGGCGGTAGAGCCGATGCTGCGTGGCCGGCGCTCGCGATCCGGCACGGTGCCGCGGGCTCGTGGCCTGCTGGCTCCAGGCTGGTCCTGCCGAGCAGGACGAGCCCGAACCGGCCTGCGCACGGCGGTGCATGACTCCCCTGACGTTCTCCTCCTCGGCCGACGCCCCCCGCCAGGCGGCGCGGCTCGTCGCCCGCACCTTCCGGCTCGACGCCGACACGCTCGCGAAGCTGCCCGGCGGCGTCTCGTCGCTCATGGGAGACGGCGCGCGCGTCTGGCTTCACCCCGGCACCCAGCTGGTCGCGCACGGGGTCGCCGCCCGCCTGGAGCTACCGCACGGTATCGAGGGCGGCGTGGCGTGGATCCAGGAGGCGCTCGCGTCGATCGAGGCCGCCGACGCCGTGGGCCGCCCGGGCTGCGGCCCGGTGGCGCTCGGCGCCCTGCCGTTCGACCGGACGGAGCCGGCCGCGCTCGTCGTGCCGGCCCAGATCGTCGGCGCGGCCCCCGACGGGACCGCGTGGGTCACGACCATCGGCGAGGGCGCCGCCCCGGCGCCGCACCTGGAGCGGGCCGAGGGCCAACGGCGCTCGCCCGACAGCTTCACGCTCCGCTCGGCGCTCCCGCACGAGGAGTGGTGCGGGCGCGTCGCGCGCGCGGTGGCCGACATCCAGCAGGGGGCCCTCTCCAAGGTCGTGCTGGCCCGCGCGGTCGACGTCGAGGCGAACCGCCCCATCGTCGTCGAGGAGGTCCTGCGCCGCCTGACCGCGCTCTACCCCTCGTGCGCGATCTTCCACGTCGACGGCTTCCTCGGCGCGAGCCCCGAGCTCCTGCTCTCCCGCCGCGGGCGCGCCGTCTCCTCGCACCCCCTCGCCGGCACCTACGCGGTCTCCGCCGACGTCGACGCCGACCGCCGGTTCGCCGAGGTCCTGCGGCGCTCGGCCAAGGACCAGCGCGAGCACCGCTTCGTGGTCGACGCCGTGGCCGCCGCGCTCGCGCCCGAGTGCGCGTCGCTCGAGGTCCCCAGCGAGCCGTCGATCCTGAGCCTGCGCAACGTGATGCACCTCGGCACCCCGATCCACGGCCAGCTCGCGGAGGCGGCGCCGGACGCCCTCACGCTCGCCGCGCGGCTTCACCCGACGCCCGCCGTGTGCGGCACGCCGCGCCAGGCGGCGGAGGCCTGGCTGGGCGCGCACGAGGGGATCCGGCGCGGGCTCTACGCGGGGCTCGTGGGCTGGGTCGACGCCCGCGGCGACGGCGACTGGTTCATCGGCATCCGCAGCGCCACGGTCGACGGCGCGCGCGCGCGGATGGTCGCGGGCGTCGGGGTCGTCGCTGGCTCGAGCCCGGAGGCCGAGCTGGTCGAGACGCAGCTCAAGCTCCAGGCCATGCTCGCGGCCATCATCCGCCCCTGATGCCGCGCCCGCCGCCGGGGCGCCTCACCCGAGCCGGGATCCGCGCCGGCTCGCCTGCATCGACGGCCTCGATGCGGGCCCCGAGGCGAGCTTCGCCGTGAAGACACTCCTCATCGACAACTACGACTCGTACACCCACATCCTCGGGCAGTACCTCTGGGAGGTGAGCGGCGAGGAGCCGATCATCGTCAAGAACGACAGCCTCTCGCTCGCCGAGATCGAGGGCCTGGAGCTCGACAGCATCGTCATCTCGCCCGGCCCCGGCCGCCCGGAGCGACGGGCCGATTTCGGCGTCTGCGCCGAGGTGATCGAGGCCCTCGCCGGGACGCCGATCCTCGGCGTCTGCCTTGGCCACCAGGGGCTCGCGGCGCGCTTCGGCGGGCGCGTCCAGCACGCCCCGCGGGTCATGCACGGCAAGATCGTGGAGATCGAGCACGACGGCGCCGGGCTCTTCGAGGGCGTGCCCAGCCCGTTCCAGGTGGTGCGCTACCACTCGCTCATCGTCGGCGACGGCGAGCTGCCGGCGGAGATCCAGGTGACCGCGCGCACGCGCGGCGACGGGCTCATCATGGCCCTCAAGATCAAGGACCGGCCGTTCTACGGCGTGCAGTTTCACCCCGAGTCGATCGGCACCGAGCACGGCAAGAGAATCATCCGCAACTTCAGAAATATCGCCATGGACACGCCGCGCGACCGGAGGGGCGCGGCGCTCCACCGGAGCACACGCGCGCCGGGCCTCTCCGCAGGCGCGCTGGGTGGTTGCGCGCCGGGCGCGCCGGCGGGCGCGCGGCGACGCGGGCGCATGCGTCACCTCCGGCTCCCGTGGGTCGATCCCGAGCGGGCCTTCGCCGGGCTCTTCGCCGCGGCGCCTTACGCGTTCTGGCTCGACTCGAGCGCGGCCGGCCGCGACGGGCGCTTCTCGTTCATGGGGAGCGCGACCGAGGCGATCGAGAGCCGCGGCGCCGCCGTGACGCGGTGGAGCGCCGGCGGCCCTGGGGACGCCCTCACCTCGACCACGTCCGAGGGGAGCCCGTTCGTCGCGCTCCGGCGGGAGCTCGCCTCGATATCGCTCGATCCGAGCGGCCTGCCCTTCCACTTCACCGGTGGCCTCGTGGGCTACCTCGGCTACGAGCTCAAGGAGCACCTCGGCTTCGGCGCGTCCGCTCACCCGCGCCGCGCGCTCCCGGACAGCGCGATGATGATCGCGCGGCGGATCCTGGCCTTCGACCACGTCGAGCGCGCGGTATACGCGTGCGCGATCGACGCGATCGACGCCGACGAGCCTGCGTCGCCCCCGTCCGGGCCGTGGCTGGACGAGATCGCGGCGCGCCTCCAGGGCCTCCCAGCGCTCTCGGAGCCGCTCCTGCCGCCCGTCCCGGAGGGCTTCGCCGACCGGATCGCGCACGCGCCGCGCCTCTCGCGCCGGGAGCACCTCGACGCCATCGAGGCCATCCTCCGCGAGATCCGCGAGGGCGAGACGTACGAGGTGTGCCTCACGAACGAGTTCCACGTACGGACCTCGCTGGATCCGTTCGCCCTCTACCGCGTCCTGCGCCGCACGAACCCCGCGCAGTTCTCGGCGTTCCTCAGGCTGCCGGAGGGCGCGGTGCTCTCGTCCTCGCCGGAGCGGTTCCTGGCGGTCGACCGGGAGCGGCGGGTGCGCAGCGAGCCCATCAAGGGGACGCGACCGAAGGGCGCCACCGAGGAAGAGACCCTGGCCCTGCGCCGCGATCTCGCGACCAGCGACAAGGACCGCTCCGAGCTCCTCATGATCACCGACCTCGTCCGCAACGACCTCAGCCGCGTCTGCGCCATGGGCTCGATCGACGTCGAGGCGCTCCAGCGGATCACGGAGCACGCGACCCTGCTCCAGCTCTCCTCGGTGGTCACGGGCGCGCTCCGCGAGGGGAAGGGCGCGCTCGACGCGCTCGAGGCGTGCTTCCCCGGCGGGTCCATCACCGGCGCGCCGAAGCACCGGACGGTCTCGATCATCGACGCGCTGGAGCGGCGCACGCGGGGCGTGTACACGGGCTCGATCGGGTACCTCGCGTACGAGGGCCCCATGGATATGAACATCGCCATACGGACCCTCGTCGCCGACGGCCGGGGGCTCAGCTTCGGCAGCGGCGGCGCGGTGGTCGCGGAGTCGAGCGCGGAGGCCGAGTACGAGGAGGTCCTCGTCAAGAGCTTCCCCCTGCTCCGCGCCATCTACCTCGCGGAGCGCGCCGCAGACGCCGGTCGAGCGCCCGCGCGGGACGCACGCGCCACGAGCGCGCAGCGCGGATGACGCGCCCGACGGAACCATGCACGCGGCGAAGATGCCGGTACGGCGCGCATGCCGCACCGCGTATACTCATCGCACAGAAGGAGACGCGGTCGTGAAACGAGAGAGCAACATTACGCGGAGGGGCGTCGCGGTGCGGCGGACGGTCGAGGACCTCGCCGTCGACGGCGCCATCCAGCCCATCGTCGAGGCGCTCGACAGCCACCTCGGCGTGGTCCTGGCGTCCAGCTACGAGGTCCCGGGCCGGTACACGCGCTGGGACATCGGCTTCGTCGATCCGCCGCTCGTGCTCGTCTCCCGGGGCCGCGACTTCCGGTTCACCGCGCTGAACGAGCGCGGGCGTGTGCTGCTGCCGGCCATCGACGAGGCCCTCCGTGATCTCGACGCGGTCGCGGCCCTCGAGCGGCGCAGCGACGAGGTGGTCGGCGCGGTCCGGCCGCCGGGCGAGCGGGTGCCGGAGGAGCTGCGCAGCCGGCAGCCGTCCATCTTCTCGGTGCTGCGCCGGCTCATCGAGCTCTTCGGGGTCCCCGGCGACCCGCTCTTCGGACTCTACGGCGCGTTCGCGTACGATCTCGCCTTCCAGTTCGAGCCCATCCGCCTCCGCCTGGAGCGCCCGGCGGATCAGCGGGATCTCGTCCTCTACCTCCCCGACGAGATCGTCGCCGTCGACCACCGCCGCGAGCGCGCGACGCGCACGCGCTACGAGCTGAAGTACGGCGATCGCTCGACCGACGGGCTGCCGCGCGAGGGCGCGACGCACGCCTACGTCGGCACCGACCGCGCGCCCCAGAACGAGTACGCGCCGGGCGAGTACGCCGAGCTCGTCCGGCTGGCGCGCGAGTCCTTCAAGCGGGGCGATCTCTTCGAGGTCGTGCCGGGGCAGACGCTCTACGAGCCGTGCCCGGTCGCGCCCACCGAGCTGTTTTATCGCCTGCGCGAGCGCAACCCGGCGCCCTACGGCTTCCTGATGAACCTAGGCAACGCCGAGTATCTGATCGGCGCCTCTCCGGAGATGTACGTCCGCGTCGAGGGCAATCGCGTCGAGACCTGCCCCATCTCGGGCACGATCCCGCGCGGCAGCGACCCGCTCGCCGACGCCGCGCAGATCGCGCGCCTGCTCGCGTCCGCGAAGGACGAGTCGGAGCTCACCATGTGCACCGACGTCGATCGCAACGACAAGTCCCGCATCTGCGTCCCGGGGAGCGTCCGGGTGATCGGGCGCCGGCAGATCGAGATGTACTCGCGGCTGATCCACACGGTCGATCACATCGAGGGCCGCCTTCGCGACGGCTTCGACGCGCTCGACGCGTTCCTGGCGCACACGTGGGCGGTCACGGTCACGGGGGCCCCGAAGGCCTGGGCCATGCAGTTCATCGAGGATCACGAGCGCTCGCCGCGCGCGTGGTACGGGGCGGCGGTCGGCATCGTCGGCTTCGACGGCAGCATGAACACGGGGCTCACGCTGCGCACGATCCGGGTCAAGGACGGCGTGGCCCAGGTCCGGGTCGGCGCGACGCTGCTCTTCGACTCCGATCCCGACGAGGAGGAGCGCGAGACCCAGGTGAAGGCGTCGGCGCTCCTCGACGCGATCCGGAGGCCTCGCGGCATCGCCACGCCGCCTCCGGCGGCCATCCACCCGGTGCCTGGCGGCACGCGCAAGGTCCTCCTCGTGGATCACCAGGACTCCTTCGTGCACACGCTGGCCAACTACCTCCGGCAGACGGGCGCCGAGGTGATGACGCTCCGCGCCGGCTTCCCTCACGAGGAGCTCGACGCCTACGCTCCCGACCTCGTGGTGCTCTCGCCCGGCCCTGGCACGCCCAGCGATTTTGATCTCTCCGGCACGCTCACGGCGCTGCTCCAGCGCCGGCTGCCCGTCTTCGGCGTCTGCCTCGGCCTGCAGGGGATGGTCGAGCACTTCGGCGGCAAGCTCGGCGTCCTCGACTACCCGATGCACGGCAAAGCCTCGCAGGTGCGCGTGCTCGGCGGGCGCCTCTTCGAGGGGCTGCCCCGCGAGTTCCGCGCGGGTCGCTACCACTCGCTCTACGCGTTGCGCGACGCGCTCCCTGCGTCGCTGAAGGTCACGGCCGAGACCGAGGATGGGGTCGTGATGGCGATCGAGCACACGGAGCTGCCCCTCGCGGCCGTTCAGTTCCATCCGGAGTCGATCCTGTCGCAGGACGACAACGTGGGGCTCCGGCTCGTCAGGAACGCGGTCACCGAGCTGCAGCGGGGCGACGGGCGGTGACGGTCGATCGGTAAAGCGGGGCGCTGGCGGCGAAATGAAAAAGCGCCGCCGGGGCCTCGGGGGGGGAAAGGCCACGCCAGCGGCGCTGAACCAGAATATCAGCATGAGGCGTGCCATGGCGCACTTCCGTCAGGGTCGGGCATTTCGCATGGATGTCCTGGGCGTTCATTTCGGTTCTGCACGAACAGCGCTGCACACCTGAAATGTGCGCCGCCGTCGACGAGGCCCGGGGCGCCCGGGAGCGGCTCAGGCAGGCGCCTCTGGGCTCTCGCTCCGCCGCGTGAAGATCCCCTTGCTGTACGCCATGAAGAAGCCGAGCCGCATCGCGTTGCGCTCCGTGGGGATACCGGGGCTCGCGCTGATGCACGCCAGCAGGCGACCCTGCTCGCGCACCCGCTCCAGGCGGCGGGCGATGAGCGCCTGCTGGATGCCGCGCTCGCGGAACCGGGGGAGCACCGAGGCGCCGAAGAGCGCGGCGCCCTCGCCGGAGATCTCCACGCTGCCGCCGCCGGCGGGCTCGCCGTTCACGAGCGCCAGGTACGAGTCGCATCCGGGGTGCGCGACCACGCGGCGCGTGATCTCGAAGAGCACCGGCGAGATCGGCGCGTCCGCGGGCCGGAAGCCGCTCGTCGCGATCTCGATGAACACCCGGACCTGCGCCTCGTCGCCCGGATCGATGCGCACGATCTCCAGCTCCCCGGGGCCACCATACGACGCCAGCGCGCGGAGGTCCTCGTCCGGCGCGAGCTCGCGCGCCAGCACGTTCTCGAACTCGCGCAGCACGAACCCTCGATCGGCGAGGCCGCGCACCAGCGATCCGTGCGCGAAGGGGCAGACCTGTATCTGCGGCTCCGCGCCGCGCGCCGCGTAGAACGCCACGAGGTGATCGAGATCCTCGCTTGAGACAGGCCCATCGAGGCCGAGCCCGACAGCGAAGTTTCCCCAGGAGCCCTCTCCATCAAAGGCCATCCACCCGCCCGCGATGGGCTCCGCGCAGGCGACCACGGCGGCGATGCCGACCGCCAGCCGGCGCTCCTCGATCCGGGCGATCTCGGCGTACGACAGCTTCGGCATGGCCTTGCACCTCATTGCGAGCAGGGCTCGCGCGACACGGTGTCCTCCATCCTAGTCCGATGAGGCCCGGTCTGCGCCGTTCCGTGCAAGCCAGCGCGCGGCCGCGCCGTCCCGGCGGAGCGGGCGGGCGGAGCCTCTGACGTCGCGCTCGCGCGCACACACGCGCCGTCAGGCGCCTCCGCCGCCCCGCGATCTCCGCTCGCGCGCTCGCGGGCGTTGCGATTATGCTGCGCCGCCATGAGCAGGATCTTCCGTTCACTCCCCCCGGCGGGCACCCACCTCGGCATCGCGTTCTCGGGCGGCCTCGACACGCGCTGCGCGGTGGCGTGGCTCTCGCGCAACGGGCTCAAGGTGCACGCGTACACCGCCGATCTGGCGCAGCCGGACGAGGACTCCCCCGGCGACATCCCGCCGATCGCCCTGCAGCACGGCGCGGTCTCCGCCAAGCTGGTGGACTGTCGCGAGGCGCTCGTCCGCGAGGGCATCCTCGCCATCCAGTGCGGCGCCTTCCACCTCTCGACGGGCGGCAAGAAGTACTTCAACACCACGCCGCTCGGCCGCGCGGTGACCACGACCGCGATCGTCCGCGCGATGCGCGACGACGACGTCCACGTCTTCGGCGACGGCAGCACGCACAAGGGCAACGACATCCAGCGGTTCTACCGTTATGGCATCTTCGTCGACCCCTCGCTCAAGATCTACAAGCCCTGGCTCGACCCGAGGTTCGTGGGAGAGCTCGGCGGGCGCAAGGAGATGAGCGAGTACCTCGAGCGCCACGGGCTGCCCTACCGCATGGGGACGGAGAAGGCGTACAGCACCGACGCCAACGTGCTCGGCGCGACGCACGAGGCGAAGGACCTCGAGCACCTGAACACCGGGATCAAGATCGTCCAGCCCATCATGGGCGTCGCCTCCTTCCGGCCGGAGGTCGCCATCGAGGCCGAGACGGTGACCCTCGGGTTCGAGCGCGGCGTCCCGACGACGATCAACGGCAAGCGCTTCGGCTCCGTGTTCGAGCTGTTCGTCGAGTGCAACCGGATCGGCGGGCGCCACGGGCTCGGCATGAGCGACCAGATCGAGAACCGGGTGATCGACGCCAAGAGCCGCGGAATCTACGAGGCGCCGGGCATGGCCCTGCTCCACGCCGTCTACGAGCGGCTCCTGTCCGCCATTCACAACGAGAACACCCTCGACGTGTACTTCACCCAGGGCAGGCGCCTCGGGCGTCTGCTCTACGAGGGCAAGTGGTACGACCCCGAGGCCATGATGCTGAAGGACGCGCTCTCGCGCTGGATCGCCCCCGGAGTGACCGGTGAGGTGACGCTCGAGCTGCGCCGCGGCGACGATTACAATATCCTGAACACGCGCGCCGACTACATGGCCTATGCGCCGCACAAGCTCTCGATGGAGAAGGTCGAGGAGGCCTATTTCACCCCCGAGGACCGCATCGGCGCGCTCGAGCTCCAGAACCTCTCGGTGACGGACAACCGCCAGTTCCTGATCCACCTCATCGAGAGCACGCAGGCCCTCGGCCCGGGCGGCGCCCCCGCCATCGGCGAGCTGCTCGGCGGCGACAAGCCGAAGGAATGAGCCGGGGCGGCCCCTGAGCGGAGGCCGCGCGCCGGCTCCGCTCGCGACGCGCCGGACGAGGTTGCGCCCGGCACCTCCCTGGGTCACGAGGAAGGTGCGAACGCCGGCCCGCCCGAGCGGTGCCGGCCCAGGGAGGTGGTCATGAAGGCGCTCATCATCCAGGCACTCGCCGCGGGCCTCGCGGTCCTCGTCGGAACGAAGATCCTGCCCGGCGTGCAGATCCGAAAGACCCAGACGGCGCTCGTCGTCGCCGCCGTGTTCACCGTCCTCAACCTGCTGCTCGGCTGGCTCGTGAAGTTCCTGGTCGCGGTGGCGCTCCTGCCCGCCGCCATCCTCACGCTGGGCCTGGCGTATCTCTTCTTCGGCCTCGTCGTGAACTCGGTGCTGCTCTACGCCACCGACAAGCTCATCGACGATTTCGAGATCCGGGGGCTAGGGCCGCTCTTCGGCACGGCGGCCCTCATCTCGTTCGCAGGATGGCTGTTGCCGCGCATCTTGTGAGCCCTCGCAGCCCTCGCCCGGGCGCCTACCAGAGCTGGTGAACCTGAGGCCGGAGCCGCCGGTCGTAGATCTCGCGGATCTTCGCCATCGTCTCCTGCGGCACGGGCGGCAGGTCCGCCGCGCTCGCGTTCTCGTCCACCTGCTCGGGCCGCTTCGCGCCGGGGATCACGCACGTCACCGCGTCCTGCATCAGGATCCAGCGCATCGTCCACGAGCCCATGCTCACGCCGGCGGGCACGAGCGGGCGGAGCTCCTCGACGACCTCGAGGCCCAGGTCGTAGTCGACGCCCGAGAACGTCTCGCCCTTGTCGAACGCGGCGCCCTCGCGGTTGAAATTGCGGTGATCGTCGGCCGCGAACCGGGTCGCCGCGCTCATCTTTCCGGTGAGCAGCCCCGAGGAGAGCGGCAGTCGCGCCAGGACCCCGACCTGCCGGCGCTTCGCCTCGGGGAAGAAGAGCTCGGCCGGGCGCTGCCGGAGGACGTTGTAGATGATCTGCACCGACTGCACGCCGGGGTACTCGATGGCCTTGAGCGCCTCTTCCACCCGCTCGACGCTGACGCCGTAGAACCGGATCTTGCCCGCCTTCACGAGCCTATCGAGGGCGTCGAACACCTCGGGCCGATAGTAGACATCCGTCGGCGGGCAGTGCAGCTGGACGAGGTCGAGCGCGTCCGTCTCGAGGTTCTTCAGGCTGCGCTCGACGAAGGCCGTGAGGTTCCCCTCGTTGTAGCTTGCCGCCGTGTGCGGGCTCAGGCGCCGGCCCGCCTTCGTCGCGACGACGATCTCCTCGCGCCGCTCGCGCCTGAGCCGCGCGAGCAGCCGCTCGCTCCGGCCGTCCCCGTACACGTCCGCGGTGTCGAAGAAATTCACGCCTCGATCGACGGCCCGGTGCAACGCCGCGAGCGACTCCTTGTCGTCGACGTCGCCCCAGGTGCCCCCGATCGCCCAGGCCCCGAAGCTCACCGAGGAGACGCGGAAACCCGTCCTGCCAAGAGGTCGATACTCCATGGCGGCGCATACAACCAGATTTCCCCCGCCACGGCGAGCGTGGCCGCGCTCAGGCGGGCTCGGCCCCGCGGCGGCGGTGCGCGCGCTTGCTGCGCTCGACGAGCGCGACGAGCTCCTCGCGCGTGACCCCGAGCCGCGCCGCCGTCCGGTGCGCGAGCGACGTCCGGGCGACCCCGTCGACGAACTGGTATGTCGGCCACTGCTGCGCGTCGAGCTCGACCTGCAGGAACACGAGCCGATCGACCGGCCGCTCCCGCTCGAGCCGCGCCGCGAGCTCGAGGAAGTGCGTCGTGATGAAGGCCTGAGGGCGGAGCTCCGAGAGGAGCGAGATCACGAGCTGGAAGATCTCCTCGCCTTCCGACGGGTTCGTGCCCGAGCAGAGCTCGTCGAGCACCACCATGTCGCCGACCTGCATCGCCTCGAACAGCGACCTGATGCGGAGCAGCTCCATCCCGAGGCGGCCCTCGCTCTGATCGGCCTGCGCCTGCTCGATCAGCGACACGAAGAGCCCGTGGCACGGCGAGAGGCGCGCCTCCGCGGCCGGCACGAAGAAGCCCGCCTGCCCCATCATCTGGGCCAGCGAGAGCGCCTCGAGCAGCCGGGTCTTCCCCCCCGAGTTCGGCCCGGTCACGATGACGGTCGCGTCGTGGTGATCGGTCGCGATGTCGCACGGGACCGTGCTCACCGAGCTCGCCAAGAGCAGCGGGTTGAACAGCCCCTTGAGCTCGCGCCCGGGGCTCCCGCCGCGCGCGCCGTCCGAGAAGCCCGGCGAGACGAGCTCGGGCAGACAGACGGAGAGCCCGGCCGCGCGGGCGCGGTCGCGCAGCGCGAGGCCGGCGAGGTAGAACTCGAGATCTCCGAGCAGCTGGACGAGCGCGACGAGATCGTCCTCGATGCCGTCGAACACGCTGTTGACGTGGCGGGTGAGCAGCTCGTCGTCGCTGAACCGGTACCCCCTCCACAGCATCACGAGCTTCGTGACCAGGCGCCCTAGCGGCGACTGGTAGAAGCGGTTCCCGCTGTTCTCGCGGATCGACAGGGCGCGCAGATCGCGGACATGGCCGTCGGAGCCGACGCGGATCCGGACATCCAGCGTCGCGATCTCCTCGTCGTACGCGAGCAGATCCGCGAGGCGGCGGTACGCCTCGCTCTCGCGCACGGCCGCGCCGAACGCCGAGAGCCGCGACAGGCCCGAGCGCGCGCCCGCGAACCCACCGGCGAGCGCGTCGAACGCGTCCTTGGCGGCGGCGAGGATGTCGAGCCGGCGCCGGCTCCCTTCGCCGCGAGAGATGGGGATCGTCTCGATCTGGCCCACCCAGCGGCGCAGCGCCGCGTAGGCGCGCTCGAGATCGCGGCGCTGCGCCTCCGACCCGGTGAGCTCCCGGAAGATCGCGCGCCGGAGCTCGACGGTGTCGCGATCGCTCGGCGGCTGGGAGAGGGCGCGGCCCAGCAGCGCTGGGCTCGGGATGTACGTGCGGCCTTCGCTCGTGAAATGGAGGCAGCCCACGATGAGCTCACGCAGGAAGACGTGCTGCGCGAAGCGGGCTGGATCCCACGTCGACGCGGGCAGCGACGCCGACTCGACGTGCCGATCGAACGCCCCCGCGGGCGCGCCGCCCGCGAACGCGAACGCCAGCGACTCCTTGACCGCCCGCGCGTCGACCCGGAGCGCCGGCCGGTGCGAGAGGAGATCGGGCGCGGAGCGCTGTCCTGGCGGGGCGTCAGGCAGGACGGGTTCCGGCGGCGCCGCGCTCACGACCTCGAGCCTACTACGATGCGTCGGGCCGGAGCGCTCGTCCGGTGTCCGGTGCCGCCGCTGCGCGGTGGCCAGGGAGGGTCTCGGCATGACCCCGTCGACACGCGCGGCGCGCCGTTGTTCCCGGGCGGCCGGGAACGACCGAGTTCCTGGCACGACGTCTGCCTCGGTGTGCACCCGGAGATGCACCATGAGCTATCGCTGCACGATGAGCAGAGTACGCTGGTTCTCCGGCCCAACCGTCCTCGCGCTCGCGCTCGCCGGCACGGCCTGCAGGAGCGAGAGCGAGAGAGCTGAAGGAGCGGTCCGCGAGCCCGAGGACCAGACGATCAGGAGAGGCGAACCGCCTCCGGGCCCGAACCAGACGCCCAGCAAAGACCTGCGCGAGCAGGCCGGGCGCGTGGGCGAAAAGGCGGAGCAGCTCGCCCAGGAGGGCAAGGAGCTCGGCAGGGAGGCGCGAGAGCAGGCCGGGCGCGCGGGTGACAAGGCAGAGCAGCTCGCCCGGGAGGGTCAGCAGCTCGGCCAGGAGACGCGCGAGAAGGCCGAGCGCGTGGGCGAAAAGGCAGAGCAGCTCGCCGAGCGCGGGCGCCAGGCGGGCCGCGATGTCAACGACCAGATGAACAGGGTCGGCGAGCAGACCGGTGCGCTCAAGGACAACCAGGGCGCGCGCCCGCAGTCCGCGCCGCCCGCCGCTCCCAAGGACAAGGCCGCGCCGCAGCCCCCGCAACAGGGCCAGGCTGAGGGAGCCAAGAAGCAGGAGGGAAATGCCGCCGCGATGGAGCGCGACGAGTGGACGAAGGCAGCGAAGGACAACGACTATCAGGTCACCTTCGGCCGCGACGGCTCGGTCATCGCCACGAAGGAGGCGAAGCGGACCGGCGCGCGCCCGTCCGACGAGACGCTCCGCAACGCGGTCGGCGGCAAGCTCGCGGAGAGCGATCATGACGCGGTGAAGAAGCTGCACGTCACGGTGCGCGACGGCGTGGTCACGCTGCAAGGCACCGTCGCCAGCGTGAAGGAGGCGACCGAGGCGGTGAAGGAGGCCATGGACGCCGACGGCGTCACCAAGGTGATCTCCTACATCCGTCACGGCACATGACGCCATGAGGTCGTCGGCCTAGCCGTGGTCACGGAGGTGCATCCGGTCGCCGACGACGGGCGGATGCACCGCCCGGATCCTTCGGTTTCCGCCCCCCTCTGCGCCATCCAGAGCAGAGCGGCAGCAGAACGGCAGCAGAGCGGCAGCAGAGCGGCAGCAGAGCGGCAGCAGAGCGGCGGTCCCCCGCACAGGAGACGGGCCCAGATCGGCGTTTTCGGCGCGCAAGCGCACTCCGGTGCGCTGAGCACCGAAAACGCCGAGGTGGGCCCGTATCCGAAGCGGGTGACCGTCGCTCTAGTGCGCGAAGTCCTTGGGGCGGAGCTTGACGGAGCGCTCCACGGCCTCCGCGGGTGAGAGCGCCAGCATGAGCGTCTCATCGAAGCAGTCGGACCTCGACACGACCACGACCTGCGTGCCCACGGGCAGCTCGGTCTTGAGCGGCGTCTTGCCGAGCGTCTTTCCCTTCCAGCTCACGATCGCGTCGGGTGGATCGCTCGAGATCGTCACGCTCGCCCTGGGGCCCTGCTCGGGCTTCTTCTCGACGGTCTCCCCGGCCTCGGCGCCGTGCGAAGCGACCGAGGTCGCAGGAGCATCGAGGGCGGGCGCGCGCTGATTCGCGACGTGAACCGCGCCGCCGACCAGCGCGACCAGCGCGGTCAGGGCGGACGCGCCGATCAGGTAGCCGCGCTTCGAGGCCGACACGGGCCCCGACGTGGTCGCTCGCAGGCTCACCGAGTCGCTCACGGGGGTCCTGGGCCGCTCGACGCCCGACGCCCGCTCGACGCCCGACACGCGCTCGACGCCCGACCGGCTGGACTCCCCGACATAGGGCAGCCTGCTGCCCGAGCCGGAGCTCAAGGGAACCATCGCGACGCCGATGCCGCTCATCGTCACCTGGCTGGAGGCGTCGCTCAGCAGCGACGCGCTGGCCACCCGCTCGATCTGCGCCTTGATCTGCTGGCGTATGGAGGCCCGGCTCTCGGCGAAGATCCCCCGCATGCAGGCGCCGAGGAACTCGCTGCGGACGTCCTCGCCCGACCACTGAAGGTAGTTCTCGAGCACATCGCACATCTCCTGCGCCGTCGCGAAGCGCTTCGATGGCTCGCGATCAAGGGCCTTCGCGGCGATCTGATCGAGCGCGATGGGGATCCCCGGAACGACGGTGGAGAGCCGCGGTATCTTCCCCAGCAGGAGCTGGTGCATCACGGTGATCTGATCGCCCTCGAACAGCCGCCGCCCGGCGAGGAGCTCCCAGAGCACGACGCCGACCGCGAAGATGTCCGCCCGGCGGTCCACCGTCTTGCCCGCCGTGACCTGCTCGGGCGCCATATACGTCAGCTTGCCCTTGAAGGTCCCGCTCTCGGTGCTGGAGGCGTTGACGACGGCCTTGGCCACGCCGAAATCCACGAGCTTCACCGCGCCGTCGTACGTGATGAAGATGTTGTGCGGCGAGACGTCGCGATGCACGATGCCGAGAGGCCGACCGTCGAAATCGCAGAGATCATGCGCGTAATGGAGCCCGCGCAGCACCTCGGCCACGATCCGGATCCACGTGCCGCGGACGAGCCCGCCCGTGCCGGACTCCCGCTCGACAGCCGCCTTCATGACGCGCTTCAGCGGCTGGCCCTCCAGGTACTCCATCACAATGAAGTAGCCGTCCCGATCGCTACCGACCTCGTAGGTCTGGACGACATTCGGGTGGTTCATGCGAGCCGAGAGCTTGGCCTCGTCCATGAACATGAGGACCTGGCGATCCTCCTCGTCCCCGGAGCTGCGGAGACGCTTGACGACGACCAGCTTGTTCACCGAGGCGGGCCCGTGAGCCATCGCGAGGAAGACGTCTGCCATCCCGCCGCGGCCGAGCTTCGCGATGGGACGATACCGGCCGAGCCCAAGCTGGGTCGGTGTGTCTCTCAAGATCGACGCTCCGTGTTCTCCGATCACACTCACCTCAGTGTGCAAAATCCGATAATTGTGCGTCCGAGTCAATGCGAAGAGTTTGCGTCCTCGCCATCAAGGAAAACATGCTCCAATGAAGTGAATGGCCGACAACCGTATGAGCACGAACGGCAAGAGACGACATCCGAACACACGCGCTCACGCGCACTCGCGAACACCGCACCCCCGCACGTAGGTCCCGCGCTGCGCTTTGGCTGCTGCGCGCTACCTGCTGCGCGTTAGGTGCTTCGTGCGCAATTCGCCGCTGGCCGGGGAGGGGCCGTGCAGCCGAGCCCTGAGGCGACTCCCTTCCCGGTAGCGCCCGCGCCTGGTCGTCAGGTCGATCGCACTGCAAACACGGGGTCTGCTGCGGGCGTTGATGGAAACGTAACAAGGGATACGCCACGTGCAATCCGTCGCGACACGATCGCACGAAATTTCCGCAGCGTTCCGCACCGGACGCAATATGCCCCGCGCAACCGCCGCGGCTCGATGACGATGACGAGGATGACGGTGACGCCTGCGAGCGAGGCGCCGCCGCTCAGCCGCTCAGAGCTTCCAGAGCGCGCAGCCCCAGTGGACGCCGGTCCCGAGCGCGAGCACCATGGCGAGTTGCCCTTTCTTCACCCTTCCGGCGCGCATCTCCTCGTCGATGAGGATGGGCACGGTGGCGCCGCTCGTGTTGCCGAATCGATCGATGTTGCTCGGGAGCTTCTCGACGGGCACGCCGAGGTCCTTGCGAATGTGCTCGTTGATCCGGCCGTTCGCCTGGTGCGCCAGGAACACGTCGATCTGCTCGATCGCGAGGCCCTGAGAGGCGCAGAGCTCCCGCGCGGTCGCCGGGAGCTTGGTCACCGCGAACTTGAAGAGCTCGCGGCCATCCATGCGGGGGATATGCAGGTCCTCGTCGAACGACGTCGGCTTCCAGTACGGGCGCGAGCGGAAGCCGCCGCCCGGCACGAAGAGGAGCTCGGCGAAGCGTCCATCGGAGCAGATCTTGTTGCCGCGCAGGCCCGCGTCGCGATCGGTCGCGCGGAGGACGAGCGCGCCCGACCCGTCCCCGAACAGGACGGCGAGGTTCCGGTGGCGGTCGGCGTGCGCCCGCGCCTCCGGCGTCGCGGAGCGGCCATTCTTCGGGTCGAGCGCCCCCCAGTCCTCCCAGGGCATGAAGCCGGCGTGCGCCTCTGCGCCCACGAACAGGATGGTCTTGGCGGCCCCGGTCTGGATCAGCCCGTCGATCGTCTGGAGGCCGAACAGCATCGCGGCACACTGCTGCCGGATGTCGAGCGCGGGGACGCCCGGAATGCCCAGCTTCGCGCCGAGCAGCGCCCCGGAGCCAGGGAAAATATAGTCCGGCGTCATCGTGGCAAAGAGGATGTAATCGATCTCCGACGGCGCGATGCGCGCCGACGCGATCGCGCGCTTCGCCGCTTCGCACGCGAGATCGCTCACCCCCACCCCATCCGGCGCGTAATGGCGCTGGCGGATACCGGAGCGCTGGTAGATCCACTCGTCGGAGGTCGTGATCACCCGCGCGAGGTCGTCGTTGGTGACAGGTTCTCCGGGCACGTAGTGGCCCGTCCCGATGATCTCAAATCCAATCTTTGTCACAGAAGTGCCTTACCCGAACCGCAGGCGCGCCGCGACCGGGAACCGCACACCCGCACACGACCGCGCCCGGCCGCCTCGCGCCGCAGCGCGGCGGGCGTGGTCGCGCTCATGAGATCGCCGGGACGTTGCACCCTGCTTGACGGAAACGCGCCGCCTCGATAAGCTGCCAGCTTTGCTGGCGGCGTTGTACCCGCCCCCATCTTCGGCGGCCGCCGGGCGCCGCGATCATCGTCGGCGGGCGGCCCAGCTGCAGATGGGGCAGCCGGTCATGTCGTGGCGCAGCGCCGGGCAGTGCTCGCGGCCGAAGTAGATGAGCTGCAGGTGGAGCTTGTTCCACTGCTCGGGTGGGAACGTGCGCTTCAGGTCGCGCTCCGTCTCGACGACGTCCCTTCCGGACGACAGCCCCCAGCGGAACGCGAGCCGGTGAATGTGGGTATCGACCGGGAAGGCGGGGTGGCCGAAGGCCTGTGCCATGACGACCGAGGCCGTCTTGTGACCGACCCCCGGCAGGGCCTCCAGGGCGTCGAACGAGGCGGGGACGACGCCGCCGTGCTCGGTCGCGATCCGCTCGCTCAGCGCCTTCAGGTGCCGCGCCTTGGTGGGCGCGAACCCGATCCTCCGGATGAGCTGGGCGATCTCCTCGGTGGGCACTGCCGCCATGGCCGCGGGCGTCCGGGCGCGCGCGAGGAGCGCCGGCATCACCGCGTTGACCATCTTGTCCGTCGTCTGGGCGCTGAGCATCACCGCGACGAGCAGCGAATACGGATCGTCGTGGACCAGCGGAATGGGCGGGGCCGGGTACAATCGGTCGAGGATCTCGGCGATCCTCGCGGCTTTCTCGGCGCGCTTCACGGGGGCCAGGGTAGCCCGTAGAACGAGAGCAGATCGCCGAGCTCTTCATCGGAGAGGACCTCGCGGGAGAACGGCGGCATCTGCCCGCCGTAGCCCACGAACCCGCCGTGGCGGACCTTCTCGATGAAGACCAGCCGCCGGTCGGCCTCCGTGTACTCGCCGAGCGGGTGCTCCTTCAGCGTCTGGTCGGGCAGCGCCGGCGCCCGCGCCACGAGCCGGCCTTCCCCCGAATGGGCGCGCCCGTGACACGAGGCGCAGGCGCGCTCGTGGATGCGCCCGCCCGCGGCCGCGTCGCCAGCCGGGATCTGGCTCAGCTCGTAGACAGGCGTGAAGGGGACGGCCTCGGCCGCGCCTCCGTCGCTGGGCAGCGACTCCAGGTAGGCATAGATGGCCTGCGCGACGTCGTCGTCCGTGGTCCAGGGCAGGTCCTTCGTCATGAAGTAATAGAGGCAATGGTTGATCGCGCCGAGGAGCTCGACCTCTTGCCCGCCCCAGTAATGCGGGCGCTCCACGGCGCCGGCCAGCGGGGCGCCCGGGAGCATGGCGTCCCCCGCGTCGCCGGTGACAGCTTCATGGCACGTCGAGCAGGAATAGCGATTGAAGCGCGTCTCCGCGATCGACGGGTCCCGGAAGAGCGCCGCGCCGTGGTCGACGGCCGTCGCGTCGACGACCTTCGTCTCGGGATCGCCAGGACAGCCGCAGAGGAGCGCCGCGCACGCGAGCGCGGCCGCAAGGTTGCGGGGCGTCCTCACGGCGCCTCCGGCGCGACGCGCACGAGCCCGTCGGGATAGAGGCCCACCTCCGTGTCGCTGAGCGTCTCCAGCGTCTCTGGATCGAGCCGGAGCACCCTGCCGGGCGTCGCGCTCCTGTCGCCCTCGCAGACGAGGAAGAGCCCGTGCTCCTCGTCGAGCTGCGCGAGGTGCGGCCGCATGCATTCGTCGGCGATGTTCCGGGTGACGACGCCGTCGTCGTCCGGGGTCACGCCGATCCGCACGATGGTGTCGGGCACCTGGGTCGGCACATAGATGGCGCTCCCGTCGGGGGTCCACGCGGGGAAGTAGGGCGCGCCGATCGTGAGGATCTTCCGGGAATCGTCGAACGTCTCCGACGCGACATCGAAGAAGCGCACGTCCCTGCTCTCCGTGCTGCTCACGGCGATGGTCTTCCCATCGGGCGACATGACGGCCGCGTAGGGTCCGTAGTTGTTGGCATGAGGCGACGGGCTGGAGGTAGACCCCACCGGCACGCGCTTCACCTCGGCGGAAGGGTCCGTCAGGTCGACGATCGCGAGCACGTCCTCGCCGTAACAAGCGACGTAAGCGCGGGCGCCGTCCGGGCGCGAGAGGGCGATTCCGTGGGCTGCCATGCAGACCGGGATGAACACCGGATCGGCCGATCCCGAGAGCAGGACCTTCTCGGGATCGATCACCGCGAGGGACGAGCGCGCCGCCTCGACGTCGCCCGGGTTGTCGAGCACGCGTTTCAGATCGAAATGAGAGACGACCACGCGCTTGCCGTCCTCCGAGATCACGATATCGCCCGGGTTGGCCTCGACGCGCACCTGCCCGAGGATGCGCAGATCGTCGAGCGCGAGCTTCTGGACGTAGCCCGCCACAACGCTCCCACCGTGCACCGCGTGGGGGCCGATCGCGCCGGCGACGTCAGGGTACGACAGCGCGACGTAGACGGCGCCGTCCTCGGCGTCCACGGCCACATGGTGAGGCCCGTCGATCGTCACGGGATCGCGGCCCACGGGGTGGACGCCGAACCGCTCGCCGGTCGCGAGCGAGACAAGAGAGATCGTATCGGAGAGGCTATCGCTCACCACGCCCATCCCGCCCTCCGGAACCTTGATCTCAGGGAGTCGGTCCGGATACGCGTCGCCTTCGTAGGCCCTGTAGCGGTATTCGATGATGGGCTCGGGATCGCTGCAGCTCACCAGCATCGCCGCCGCGAGCGCGCAACCCAGGAATCGCGAAATGACCATAGATGACCTCGAGACGAGCGCCTCTGGCTCGGACGCGCCGCATCCTAGCAGCCGCCGGCGCGCCGGCCGCGGCTCGCCCTACCATGGCTCGGCTCGCTCGTGCGCCTCGACGTGACGCTCCGCGGCGCCGCGCCGCGCTACGTGGGACGTACTACGCGCGTTCTGCGCTCTCTCTTCCTCGGTCGGCGCCGGCCCCCAACGGCAACGCTACCGCCCGAGTGAACATTTCTTGATCTGGCGCTGTGGTGTTGTCATGTAAGGAAGCGATGAGCCAGACACGAGCGGTGGGCATCGCAACAGGGGAGCCCGGTCGGCGGCGGATCGCGCGAGCGCGCCCAGGTCGCCCCGCGGCGCGCTTCTTCCTTGCGTCCCTTGCGCTCGCCGCGTGTG
Organism: Sorangium sp. So ce1504; assembly: GCF_051521635.1. Taxonomy (NCBI): domain Bacteria; kingdom Pseudomonadati; phylum Myxococcota; order Polyangiales; family Polyangiaceae; genus Sorangium; species Sorangium sp. So ce1504. Next base: position 7,356,267 of record NZ_CP150365.1, read on the forward strand.
CCGGGGAGGAGTCCATCGCTCCGGCGCCGCTCCCTGCGCCGGTACCGCTGCCAGCGCTCCGCGGCGCGCCGCCGCTGACGACCGCTCGCACCTGGGCGCCGCGCGCCGCGGTGGCCGATCCACCGGACAGGAACCCCGCTGTCCCGGCGGAGATCGAGCAGATGCTCGCGGAGGGCTACGGCGAGCTCGAGAGCGGGCCGGGGCAGCCGCTCGCCCCGGCGACGCTCGACGACCCCCCTCCACCGCCGCGCGGCGAGCGGCCGACGCTCCTGACGAGGTTCGTCCACCTCGCCGACGCCCAGCTCGCAGACGACGAGTCGCCTGCTCGGCTGGCGATCTTCGACTCGCCCGGCGCGTTCGCGTCGGCGTTCCGCCCGCAGGAAGGGCACGAGTGCCGGATCCTCAACGCCGCCGTCCGCACGATCAACGCGCTCCATCGCAGCACGCCGATCGACTTCGTCCTGCTCGGCGGCGACAACGCCGACAGCGCGCAGACGAACGAGATCGCGTGGTTCTCGGCCATCCTCGACGGCGCCGAGCGCGTCGAGTGCGACTCGGGCGCTGACGACGACCCCGTGCCAGGCCCGGACAACGATCCCAAGGATCCGTTCTTCGCCGAGGGGCTGCTCGTGCCCTGGCGATGGGTGACCGGCAACCACGATGTCCTGCACCAGGGGAACTTCCCGGTGCACACGCGCGCCGAGCTCGCGACGGGGAGCTGGTCGGACGGCGGGACGCGCGACTGGTCTCTCCCCGGCGCTCCGGTGATCACGGGCCAGGTCGTCCCCGACCCGAGGAGAGCGCTGCTGAGCCGCCCCGAGCTGCTCGATCGGGTCGCGGCGACCGGCGACGGGCACGGGATCGGGCCCGACGAGCGCGCGTACGGCAAAGCGTTCTACGAGTTCGACATGAAGGACACCCCCCTTCGCGTCATCGTGCTCGATACGGCCGCCGAGACGGGCGGACCGAACGGCGTGATCCTCCAGGACGACGTCGATCGGTTCATCCGTCCCGCGCTCGACCGCGCGAAGCGCGAGCGCAGGTGGGTCATCCTCACGTCCCACCACGCGTCGCGCTCGCTCGGGGACGGCTCCTTCGCCGCGACGGGCACCCCCGCCGTGCCTGGCGCGATCGACGTCGATGCGTGGCAGTCGCTCGTCGGCGGCTACGACAACGTCCTGCTCCACCTCGCCGGACACACCCACGTGCACCGGGTGACCCGGGTCTCTCCGGCCGGCGGGCACGCGTACTGGGAGCTCGAGACCTCCGCGCTCGCCGACTACCCCCATCAGGTCCGCGTCATCGAGATCTGGGACGAGGACAACGGCTTCGTCGCCATCCGGGGCGCCGCCCTCGACTACGCCGTCGGCGACGACCCGATCGCCTCCGAAGGGCGCCGCCGGGCCGTCGTGGACGTCACCTCCGGCTTCGGCGACGACGGCCGCGGAGAGCCCTCGTGGCGCAACGTCGAGCTCTCGATCGCGCGGCCTGACTGACCTCGCGCGCCGCGCGCCGGGGCCGCGGGCGCGCTTCCCCAGCCAGCCGGAGGCCTGCCAGGGAGGGATGCGCGTCGGCCCCGCCGCGCGGCGGCCTCGCGCGGGCGGCCCCGGCCGTCGCTCATCCGCCGTCGCGCAGCGGCACCGTCTCCCGCAGCTCGATCGACAGCGGGGGTCCGCCCCCGCTGCGGATCGCGGCGGCCATCGTGTGCCGCGCCGAGGGCTGGTAGAGCGCGAACTGCCAGGCCGAGCGGTCGTCGCCGAGCCGCGGATCGAACGAGATGCCGATCGCCGGTCCATCGTCCAGGTGGAACGAGAACTGATCGAGCGGGATCGCGAGCCCCATCCCGCGCGCCTTGATGTACGACTCCTTGAGCGTCCAGTACTCGAAGAAGCGCGCGCGCTGCCTCTCCGGCGGCAGCGCGCGCAGCGCCCTCACCTCGCCTGGCGAGAAGAAGCGATCGGCGATGTCCACCGCGCCGCTCGCGCGCTCGGTGTCCTCGACGTCGACGCCCACGTCGCGATCCAGCGCGACCAGGCAGGCGATCAGCCCCCGCGTGTTCGACAGGTTGAACCGGATGGGCGGCACCCCCGGAGGTCCGGCGATCTGCGGGCGGCCAAACTCGTTCCGGACGAACGACCACGCCTCGGGCGCGACGTTCGCGTACTTCGAGAGGACCGTGCGCACGAGGGCGCGGGTGAGCAGGTACTCGTGCCGGTTCTCGGCGAAAAGGAAGCGCGCCTGCTGCGCCGCCTCGTCGGGGGCCATCAGCCGGTGGTACGCCTCGAGCAACGCCTCGTCGCGAGCCGAGTCGCAGAAGACGTACCAGAGGTGCGCGGCGCCGGGGCCGATCGTGAGCATCTACATCCTCGGCGGCGCCGCGCCTGCAGGGCCCGGCAGGATCTCTCGAAGGCAGCTGTCGGCGCTGCGCTCGACGGGCCGCTGGCGCGGGTATCCGAACGACACCTCCTCGAAACGAACACCGTCGATCCAGTCGGTGCGGGGGATGTGGAGGTGCCCTGACACGACCACCCGCGCGCGGAACCGCGTGTGCCAGTCGTGCGTGCGCCGCGTCCCGCACCAGATCGAGAAACGCGGGATGTGCCGCAGCCGCACGAGCTCTTCGCGCAGCGGGAAGTGGTTGATGAGCACCGTGGGGCGCCCCTCGATCGCGCCGAGACGGGCCTCCGTCGCGGCGAGGCGGGCCCGGCACCACTCGGGTCGGCTCGCGTAGGGGGCCGGGTCGAGCAGCTCCTCGTCGCTGCAGAGGACGCCGCTCTCCATGGCCCACGCCACCGCGTCGCGCTCGGGCACGCCGTCCGGCCGGAAGCTGTAGTCGTAGAGCAGGAACATCGGCGCCAGCACGTGCGGTCCGCCCTCGCCGTCCCAGAGCACGTAGGGGTCTTCCGGCGTGAGCACGCCGCGGCTCCGACACAGCTCGACCAGCCGCTCGTACCGGGCCTGGCCGCGCGGGCCGCCGCGCTCACTCGGCATCGTATAGAGCTCGTGGTTGCCCGGCGTCCACACGAGCCGCTTGAACCGCGGACCCAGGGTCTCGAGGACGTAGATGAGGTGCTGCTCCGTCTCCCCGAGATCGCCGGCGAGGATGAGCCAGTCGCTCGGCCGCGGCGTCATGCGCTCGATGGCCCACCGGTTCTCCGCATACCCGACGTGGAGATCGCTGAGTGCGAAGAGCTTCATCCGAATACCGCGCGGCCGGGGAGCCGGCCCGGCGAGCCGGCCGCCCCCACCCACACCACGGCCGACGACGGGCGTCCACTGCCGAGCGCCGCCGCCGGGCGCGGCGGCACACGGTCAAGGCGACGCGACACCCCTCCCCCATTTTGGGCCCGGTTCCGCGGCTCCTGGCGCGCCGCATTAAACTAGGGCTCCAATCCTTGTGCCACCTGTGCTACGCGCGTGTGAAGTCAGCACCATGCCTCTGCCCCAACGACAAGGTCTTTACGATCCGGCTTTCGAACACGACGCATGCGGTCTCGGATTCGTCGCCACGCTCCGCCGTGAAGCGACGCACGAGGTCGTCTGCCAAGCGCTCGAGATCCTCGAAAATCTAACCCATCGCGGCGCCGCTGGCTGCGACCCCTGCACCGGCGATGGCGCGGGCGTCCTCCTCCAGATCCCGCACGAGCTGTACGCCACGTCCCTGGCCGCCCTTGGCATCGCGCTGCCTGCTCCCGGCGACTATGCCGTCGCGACGGCGTTCTTCTCCCAGCTCCCGTCGCGGCGCCGCCAGTGCGAGGCGATCCTCGAGGCCGCGGTCGTGCACCACGGACAGCGCGTCCTCGGCTGGCGCGACGTCCCCATCGACGACGCGGCGCTCGGCCCGATCGCGCGCGACTCGCGCCCCGCGATCCGCCAGCTGTTCATCGGCAGGGTCGCGCCTCGCCAGTCCTTCGAGCAGGTCCTGTATGCGATCCGCAAGCGCGCCGGCCGCGCCGCCAACGCCGACGACTTCTACATCACGTCGTGCTCGTCGCGGACGGTCGTCTACAAGGGCCTGATGCTCGCGGAGCAGGTCGCGGCGTTCTACCCCGATCTGTCCGACAAGCGCACCGTGTCGCGGCTCGCGATGGTGCACTCGCGCTTCTCCACGAACACCTTCCCCACGTGGGAGCGCGCGCACCCGTACCGGGTCATCGCGCACAACGGCGAGATCAACACCGTGCGCGGCAACACCGCGTGGATGTCGGCGCGCGAGGCGCTGCTGAAGAGCGATGTCTTCGCGAACGCGATCGAGGACTTCAAGCCGATCATCCGCCCGGGCGGCTCCGACTCGTCCGCGCTCGACAACGTGGTCGACTTCCTGCTCGCGAGCGGCCGCTCGCTGCCCCACGTGATGATGATGCTCGTGCCCGAGGCCTGGGCGCTCGACCCGGACATGTCGGCCGAGAAGAAGGCGTTCTACGAGTACCACGGCTGTCTGATCGAGCCCTGGGACGGCCCCGCGGCGCTGTGCTTCACGGACGGACGGCTGATCGGCGCGACGCTCGACCGGAACGGGCTGCGCCCCGCGAAGTACGTCGTGACGAGCGACGGGCTCGTCGTGCTCGCGAGCGAGTTCGGCGTCCTCGACATCGAGCCGGCGCGCGTGATCCAGAAGGGGCGCCTCCAGCCGGGCAAGATGTTCCTCGTCGACACGACCGAGGGTCGCGTCGTCAGCGACGACGAGATCAAGCGCCGCGTCGCGACGCAGAAGCCCTACGCGGCGTGGGTCGCCGAGAACAAGATCGATCTGCGCGCCCTCGAGGACGTGCCGAGCCTCTACACCATCCCGCACGCGGACCTCCGGGGCCTGCAGCAGGCGTTCGGCTACACCGAGGAGGACCTGCGGATGATCCTCGGGCCGATGGCCACCCTCGGCGAGGAGCCGGTGGGCTCGATGGGCATCGACATCCCGCTCGCCGTGCTCTCCGAGAAGCCCCAGCTGCTCTTCCGCTACTTCAAGCAGCTGTTCGCGCAGGTCACGAACCCGCCGATCGACCCGCTCCGCGAGGAGATCGTGATGTCGCTCGTGAGCTGCGTCGGCGGCGAGGGCAACCTCCTCGAGGAGACGCCCCGCCAGTGCCGGATGCTCGAGCTGCCGCACCCGATCCTCACGCAGGACGACCTGTCGAAGCTGCGGAAGAACGTCTTCCCCGACTTCCGCGCGGCCACGCTGCCCATGTATTTCCCGGTCGACGGCGACCCGGAGGACAACCTGCGCGCCGCGATCGCGAAGCTCTGCAAGGACGCGAGCCGCGCGATCGCCGACGGCGCGAGCATCCTCATCCTCAGCGACCGCGGCATCGACGAGACGCTCGCCCCCATCCCGAGCCTGCTCGCGGTGGGCGCCGTGCACCACCACCTCATCAACGAGGGGGCGCGCACGCGCGCGGGCATCATCGTCGAGACCGGCGAGGCGCGCGAGGTCGGCCACATGGCGCTGCTCATCGGCTACGGCGCCGGCGCGGTGAACCCGTACCTCGCGTTCGAGTCGATCGCGGCGATGTGCCGCGACAAGACCCTCGGCGCCGACCTCTCGCCGACCGCGGCGGGCTCGCGCTACGTGAAGGGGCTCAAGAAGGGCATCCTGAAGATCATGTCGAAGATGGGGATCAGCGCGCTCTCCAGCTACCAGGGCGCGCAGATCTTCGAGGCGATCGGCATCGATCAGCTCGTCATCGACGCGTACTTCACCGGCACGGCGTCGCGCGTCCGCGGCGTCGGGCTGCGCGAGATCGCGGAGGAGGCGCTCGCGCGCCACCACGCGGCGTACGGCGAGCGGGCGCGCGCGCACCTCGACGTCGGCGGCCACCACCACTTCCGCGTGTCCGGCGAGCGGCACCTCTGGACGCCGCAGTCGATCGCCTCGCTCCAGCGGGCGGTCCGCCTCGACGACGCGAAGAGCTACGCCGAGTACGCCTCCATCATCAACGAGCAGCAGGAGCACCCGATGTCGCTCCGCGGGCTGTGGGACTTCAGGCCCGCGGGCCCGCCGGTGCCGATCGAGGAGGTCGAGCCCGCCGCCTCGATCGTGAAGCGCTTCGCCACGGGCGCCATGTCCTTCGGGAGCATCTCGAAGGAGGCGCACGAGACGCTCGCGATCGCGATGAACCGGATCGGCGCGCGGTCGAACACCGGCGAGGGCGGCGAGGACCCGGTGCGCTTCCTCCGGCTGCCGAACGGCGACTCGAAGCGGAGCGCGGTGAAGCAGGTCGCCTCGGCGCGGTTCGGCGTCACGGCCGAGTACCTCGTGAACGCCGACGAGCTGCAGATCAAGATGGCGCAGGGGGCCAAGCCCGGCGAGGGCGGCCAGCTCCCGGGCCACAAGGTCGACGCGGTGATCGCGAAGGTGCGCCACTCGACGCCCGGCGTGACGCTGATCTCGCCGCCGCCGCACCACGACATCTACTCGATCGAGGATCTCGCCCAGCTCATCTTCGACCTGAAGAACATCAACTCGAAGGCGCGCATCAGCGTGAAGCTCGTCGCCGAGGCGGGCGTCGGCACCATCGCCGCGGGCGTCGTGAAGGCGCACGCCGACGTGGTGCTGATCAGCGGCGACTCGGGCGGCACCGGCGCCTCCCCGCTCACGTCGATCCACCACGCGGGCGTCGCGTGGGAGCTCGGCCTCGCCGAGGCGCACCAGGTGCTCGTGATGAACGGGCTCCGCGGCCGCGCCATCGTGCAGACCGACGGCAAGCTGATGACGGGCCGCGACGTCGCGTTCGCCGCGCTGCTCGGCGCCGAGGAGTTCGGCTTCTCCACGGCGCCGCTCGTCGCGACCGGCTGCATCATGATGCGCAAGTGCCACCTCAACACCTGCCCGGTCGGCATCGCCACGCAGGACCCCGAGCTCCGCAAGAAGTTCACGGGCGCGCCGGAGCACGTCATCAACTTCTTCTTCTACGTGGCCGAGGAGCTCCGGCAGATCATGGCGCGCCTGGGCTTCCGCACGCTGACCGAGATGGTCGGGCGCTCCGACTGCATCGTGCAGCGGAGCACCGGGCTCCACCCGAAGGCGAGGAAGATCGACTGCTCCGAGGTGCTGTACCGCCCGAAGGAGGCGCTCACGAGCCCGACCCACTGCGTGGAGCTGCAGGACCACAAGCTCGACCGGGTGCTCGACCTCAAGCTGATCGAGAAGGCGCGCGCGACGATCGACGGCGGGGCGCCCGTCGTCATCGAGACCCGCGTCAAGAACTCGGATCGGACGCTCGGCGCGATGCTGAGCGGCGAGATCGCGCGCCGCCACGGCAGCGCCGGGCTCCCCGAGGACAGCATCGTGGTCAAGTGCGCCGGCAGCGCCGGCCAGAGCTTCGGCGCCTTCGCCTCGCGGGGCATGACGCTCGAGCTCGAAGGCGACGCGAACGACTACGTCGGCAAGGGCCTCTCGGGCGGCGTGGTCGCGGTGCGACCGCCGCGCGAGGCGCCGTTCCGGCCGGACGATCAGGTCATCGTGGGCAACGTCGTGCTGTACGGCGCGACGGGCGGCCGCGCGTTCTTCAACGGCCGCGCCGGCGAGCGCTTCGCGGTCCGGAACAGCGGGGCCACCACCGTCGTCGAGGGCGTGGGCGACCACGGCTGCGAGTACATGACGGGCGGCACCGTGATCATCCTCGGCACCACCGGCCGCAACTTCGGGGCCGGCATGAGCGGCGGGCTCGCCTACGTCTTCGACGAGGACGCGCTCTTCGAGGCGCGCTGCAACAAGGAGATGGTGCAGCTCGAGACGATGACCGCCGCCGACGCCGAGTCGGTGCGGGCGCTGCTCGAGGAGCACGTGCGGCGCACGGGCAGCCGGAAGGCGATCGAGCTGCTCGAGTCCTGGCAGGCCGTCCTGTCGAAGTTCGTGAAGGTCGTCCCGAGCGAGTACCGCCGCGCCCTGGAGGCCGCGGCGTCGCCCGCGACGAACGGAGCGGACGGGTCCGACAGGCTCGTGTCTCTCCTTTCTCCTTCCACCCCCTATGTTTCCACTGGACGTTACATCCCCGCCAACGCGGGTCCCCTGAGCACGGGAGAGAGGTCGGCCGCCCATGGGTAAGGTACGAGGCTTCCTCGAGATCCAGAGGGTCGACATCAAGAAGCGGCCCGTCTCCGAGCGTTTGAACGACTGGCAGGAGTTCGAGCTCCCGGTCCCCGACGCCGAGCTGCGCGATCAGGCAGCGCGGTGCATGGACTGCGGCATCCCGTTCTGTCACGACGGATGTCCGCTCGGGAACCTGATCCCCGACTGGAACGATCACATGTTCCGCGATCGCCTCCCGGAGGCGATCGCGTCGCTCGACGCGACGAACAACTTCCCCGAGTTCACCGGGCGCGTGTGCCCCGCGCCTTGCGAGGCGGGGTGCGTGCTGAACATCGAGAGCAAGCCGGTCACCATCAAGAACGTCGAGCGCGCGATCGCGGATCGCGCGTTCGACCGGAACCTGGTGGCGCCGGTCATCGCGAAGCAGCGCACGGGCAAGAAGGTCGCGGTGATCGGCTCGGGGCCCGCCGGGCTCGCTGCTGCCCAGCAGCTCGCGCGCAAGGGCCACGACGTGACGCTCTTCGAGCGTGACGACCGCATCGGCGGCCTGCTCCGGTACGGCATCCCCGACTTCAAGATGGAGAAGCACCTCATCGACCGGCGCATGGAGCAGATGCAGGCCGAGGGGGTGACGTTCCGCACGGGCGTCCACTGCGGCGTCGACATCACCGGCGACGCCCTGCGCGGGCAGTACGACGCCGTCGTGCTGTGCGGCGGGGCGCGCCGGCCGCGCGACCTGCCGGTGCCCGGCCGGGAGCTGAAGGGCGTCCATTTCGCGATGGATTTCCTGACCCAGCAGAACAAGCGGGTCGCCGGCGACGTGATCCCCGACAGCGAGGCGATCTTCGCCACGGACAAGCGGGTGGTCGTCATCGGCGGCGGCGACACCGGCTCCGACTGCGTCGGCACGAGCCACCGCCACCGCGCGGCGCACGTGACGCAGCTCGAGCTCCTCCCCCGCCCCCCCGAGCAGCGCTCGCTGACGAACCCGTGGCCCGCGTGGCCGCTCATCCTCCGCACCTCGTCCTCGCACGAGGAGGGCGGCGAGCGCGACTGGTCGGTGTCGACCACCGCGTTCCTCGGGGACGAGCAAGGGCACGTCCGCGCGCTCCAGGCGGCGCGGGTGAAGCTGGAAGGCGGGAAGTTCGTGCCGGTCCCGGGGAGCGAGTTCGAGATCCCCTGCGAGCTCGTCCTGCTCGCGATGGGCTTCGTCGGCTCCGAGCGCGAGGGGCTGCTCGAGCAGCTCGGCGTCGAGATGGACCAGCGCGGCAACGTGAAGGCCCACGGCGGGCGCACCAGCGTGGAGGGCGTCTTCGCCGCCGGCGACATGTCGCGCGGACAGAGCCTCGTCGTCTGGGCCATCGCCGAGGGGCGCAAGGCAGCGGACGCGGTCGACGCGTACCTGATGCAGCCGGCGAAGCGCCGGTTGGCGCTCGCGGCGGGCTAGAGCTCGATCGTGCGAGCGCTGGTCTGGGACGGAACGGCCGCGCGCGTCATCGACCGCGACCCCCCCTCGACCACGGCCGGCATGGCCGTGGTCGAGGTGCGGTGCGCCGGGATCTGCAACACGGATCTCGAGATCATCAAAGGTTACATGGGCTTCCGCGGCACGCTCGGGCACGAGTTCGTCGGCGACGTCGTGGAGGGCCCGGCCGCCTGGCTCGGCCGCCGCGTGGTGGGCGAGATCAACTTCGCGTGCGGCCGCTGCGAGAGCTGCGCGCGCGGGCTGGGCAGGCACTGCCCGACGCGCACGGTCATGGGCATCGTCGGCGCCGACGGCGCGCTGGCGGAGCGCGTCGCGGTGCCCCTGGCGAACCTCCACGCCGTGGCCGACGGGGTCGACGACGAGGAGGCGGTGTTCGCGGAGCCGCTCGCGGCGGCGTTCGCGATCCTGGAGCAGGTGCGTGTGTCGCCGGGCGCGTCGGCGCTCGTGTTCGGCGACGGGAAGCTCGGCCTGCTCATCGCGCAGGTGCTCCACCAGGCTGGCGCCCGCGTCCTCGCGGTCGGCAAACACGAGGAGAAGCTCGCCCTGATGCGCGCGCAGGGCATCGCGACCGAGCTCGTTCGCCCGGAGCCCTCGGGCCAGACCGACGCCGGTGCCTCGCCGCCTCCGGGCGCCTGGGCCGGAGATCCGGCCGAGCTGGTGGTCGAGGCCACCGGCACCGCCGAGGGGTTCGTGAGGGCCGCCCGCGCGACCCGGCCCAGGGGCACGCTCGTGCTCAAGAGCACGGTGGCCGGGCTCTCCAGCGTCCACCTCGCGGAGCTCGTCGTCAACGAGATCACCGTCGTTGGGTCGCGCTGCGGGCTGTTCGGGCCAGCGCTGCGCGCCCTCGAGGCCCGGACCGTCGACGTCCGCTCCCTCGTGTCGGCGCGGCTCCCGCTGGAGCGCGCCGCAGAGGCGCTGGCGGCCGCTGCGGCGCCCGGCGCCCTCAAGGTGCTCGTCACCTGCTGAGCTCGGTGAGCTCGCCGCTCGCTGACTGTCAGCTGCTCGTCCGGGTGGCCTGCGGCCAGCGCGGCATGTTCGCCAGGCGCATTGTGTGAGAATTTCTCGCCGCTGGCCGGAATAGATCCTCATAGGGAGCCGCAGACCGCGCCCCCGATCAGGAGCTGCGATGAGCGCGAAGGACAGCCCACACCACGACGACCGCCGAGAGGACGCGCACAACGAGGCCCGGCAAGCCAGGGAGAGCTGGGAGCAGCAGCGGCTACGAGAGCTCGACCTCGTCGGCATTGAAGAGGATGCGTCGACGTTTTGCCTTCATTGTCGCCGTGAGCTGCTGGGGCAGCTCGCACGGGCCCAGGCGCGCGGCTCGGTGTTGTTCGAGCTCGTCAGGCGCGAAGGGCTGAGCCCTCTTCCCCTCCACGACCCCCGGTCCGCGGCCGAGGGCGGTCACACGCCGGGGTACCGGCGTGACCTCTGGGAAACCGCAATGCACAAGCGCCGCGCCTTGTGGCTCCCCCTCGCGTGCCTCGCGCTCGGCGCGCTGGTGCTCTGGGTGGCATTCGTCCTCCTGAGGCGCTGAGGGCGAGGAGCCGCTCGCGTCCGGATGTGATCCGGACAGGGAAGCGGTTGTTGGTAGAGGGGCGCAGATTCGTGCGTTATGGGCTCACCTGCGCTGTGCGGCGCTCCTAGCGGCGGAACAGCCCCGACATGAACCGCGATGGCGGCGGGAGCTGCCGCGGACGCCACGCCGACGCGGCCACGATGGACACGCCGTTGCGCATGAGCAGGAGCGCGGGTTCGTCGCTCCGGACGTCGAACCCCTGGCTCAGGCGGAGCGCTCCGCGGACCAGCGACTCGTGCGGCGAGACGCGGAGCGGCTCGAAGCCGTTCATGCGGAGGCGGCGCTGCCAGGCGCCCCGGCGCTCGTGCCGCTCGACCCGCGCGGCCCCCTCGCCCACCACCACGTTCATCACCTCCTGCCCGAAGAAGACCTGCTCGATGGTCTCCCGCGCGGCGATGTGCGGCGGGAGCAGCGCCTCGAGCGCCTGGAATACCGCGTAGTAGTGGCCGATCGCCTCCGACAGCCGCGGGAGGAACTGGTGCGCGTTGTGCTCCACATCCGGCTCGACGAGCGTCAGCACGCGCGGCGACAGCGCGCGGATCCTCGTGAGGATGGTGTCGCGGTTCGCGGTGGCGTGCACCGAGGCATCCGGCACGTGGTGCAATGCGAACGCCGCATTGACCGCGATGGGCGCCGTGGAGCGGGACGCGATACGGCTCCAGTCGACGCGCTCCACCGAGGACGCGACGCCGTGGAACTCGAAGGGGACCTTCAGCCGCTCCGCCCACCCCCCGATGAACGCGCCCGCCCAGCGCAGCCGCTGCTCGGGATCGGGGCCCCGGCACGGCAGATCGATGCCGGTCAGCCGGACCCGCGGCGGGCCGCCGGGCCGCGTCGCCAGCCGGTGTAGCAGGAATGGCCACTGCGTACCGCCGCCAACGCCGATGTCGATGACATGGATCTCCCCTTCGTCCTGGAACGCCTCGACGATGGCCGCGTTCGCGCTGAGGTAGCCGAACCGGATGAGCGGCGTCGCGTGGACGAGCAGCTGAAACGCCGCGAGCATGTCCCGCGGCCCGGCGCTGCGCAGGTACAGATTCCCGTCGCCGGAGCGATCTCCGTCCAGGCGGGCGAGCAGCGCCCGGCCAAACACGCCAGAGATGCGCTCGGACGCGTCCCCCGTATCGGGCTCGGCCCGCAGGATGCCCTCGATGAGGGCCCTCGCGCGCTCGCTATCCCCCGCCTCGATCGCCTCGCCCGCCGCCAGGAGGCGGCTCAGGAACGGGCGGCGACGCGAGTGGGTTTGGCGGGTCCCCGAGCTCGGCTGCTGCCCTGGGCTGGACGCGGTCGAGCTGGTGGGCCCCTCGATGTGCGCTCGTAGGCTAAGAGGCGCCTCTTCGGCCGATACGTGTCTACGGATCGCGTTCATGGTGTCCAGGGCTGTTCAACCAGGCAGCCCGCCGTCCTGGCTGGGCTCTCCGCGGGCAGCCGATTTCAGGCGAGAACGCATGACGTCGACCACCTCGCAGGAGCCAGGGGTTTCAATGTTTGCAGATGTCGCTGAGGGAGAGCCCGACGACGAGCAAGGGGCAGGCGCTCGGCGGCCGCGCGCCCGCGGCAAGGCCGCGAAGCGCGGCGCCCGCCCGTGACGCGACGGGGCCTGAGCTCGCAGGGAGACCCGACAGACAACTCTCTGTACATCGATGAAGCCGCCCGCCCGGTCAAGTCCAAGATCGTCATTGTGCGTCGCGCCCCCGTCCTCGTGTTCCGCGCGCCGTCCGAGCCTGTCTTCTGGCGACAAACGTAGGCACTCGTAGGCGTCCCGCGAGGCGCGCGTGATCGCGCCGCAGGCGGAAGCCCCGCCGGCCCCGGCGCGCGCGGATCGCGAGGAGCGCGGCCTCGATGACGCAGGCCGCGCGCGACGCACGTGCCACGGCACACTTCATCGATGGTCTCTTCAGGGCACATCGTGGGCTCCGACCTGACGAGCACGCGCCGGACTCGTTGAGTTGACCGTGGTCGTGACAGCACCTCGCTGGGGACGGGGCTTACACACCACATTACAACCCGCATAATCAGCTCTGTAAAGTCCCTATACATGGGCGTTCGGTCGATCGAGCCCACGTTGCGTCGCCAGATGAAGGCAACCCTGCGACGATCGGGCGCTCCTTCGCCCGAGAAACAGCGCCGCGAAGGCCTTCAGGCCTTCGAGAGGAGCAGAGCGTTTGCTGGAGGTGATGTATGGAACGACCGCCCCCTCGGGCTCAGCAGCCTACGCCGGGAGTGACTTCGTCATCGCAACGCAGCCGGAAGACGAGCGCTCTCCGGCGACGCGGCGGCACCATTGACGCACTCCTGCACCTGTGCATGCGACGGCGGGCGCCAGCGGTTCAGTCGTTATCGGACAGGTCGCTTCCCTCGGCGAAGTGGGAGCGATCGACGCCATTCTTCTCGAGCCAGCGTCGAATTCGATTCCTGTGCACTCCGAGCCTGATGGCCGCGCGAGACACATTGCCTCGCTCGAGGCGAAGCGCCTCGGCGATCTCATCTTCGGGCGGCGCCTGTCCTGCGCGCGCCGGTCGAACATCGCTCGCCGTCGGCCGGGCCTGCGGCTCGATCGACTCCGGGCTCAGCCCGACGCCGGCGAGCGGATCCAGATCCTTGGCCTCGACCGTGCGCCGCCCCTCGTCGAGCGCGCGCGTCACGGCGCGCCGCGCCTCGCCGACGAACTCGCGCAGATTCCCCGGCCATCGGCGCATCGCGCACGCGATGATCATCGAATGATGAATCGCCGGCGGCGCGCTTTGAGCGGCCGCGCCGACCGCCTTTGCGCATTGCGCCAGCAGCCACGGGATCTCCTCGGTCCGCTCGCGGAGGGGCGGGAGCCGGACCTCGGGCCGGCCGATACGGTAGTAGAGATCATCCCGGAAACGGCCCTGGGCGACGCGGGCGCGGAGGTCGTGTGTCGCCGCGCAGATCCGGATCTGCACCGGGCGAGGCGCGACCGCGCCGAGCTCGAGGACCTGCCGGGTGTCGATCGTCCGCAGCAGCTTCGCCTGGACGGCCGCGTCGAGCTCCGCCACCTCGTCGAGGAAGAGCGTGCCTCCGTGGGCGGCCTGCACATAGCCGTCGGTGTCGTGCGTCGCGCCGGAGTAAGCGCCGCGCCTGGCGCCGAAGAGGAGCCGCTCCGCCAGGCCCTCCGGGATGGCCGCGCAGTTGACGGCGACGAATGGGCCGCGCGCCTGCGGCCCCGCCTCGTGGTAGGCGCGCGCCGCGAGCTCTTTGCCCGTGCCGCTCTCGCCCGTCACGAGGAGGCTGTCTCCCCCGGCCGCGGCGCGGATGATCGTGTCGTAAATCAGCTGCAGCCTCGGCCCGAGGACGCTCTCCTTTTCGAGGCGCACGCCCCCGCGCGCGAAGCTCCGGATGTCGCTGAGCGCGAGGAACACCGACGTCCCCGCGCCGACGACCTGGATCGCGTCCCTCCGCACCTCGCCGCGGATCGTCTCGCCGTTGACCGACGTCCCGTTGGTGCTGCCGAGGTCCTCCACGGTCCAAGCGCCGCCGTCGTACGCGATGCGGGCGTGTCGCCGCGACATGAGCGAGTCGTCCATGAGCGGCACGCCGCCGACGCCTCCGCGACCCACCACCACGGAGCCACGATCCAGCGGGATGGGAGCGCAGCGCGGCTGATCCCCCGAGAAGATCAGGACGATGCCGGGAACAGGCTCGGCGACCGAGGGCTCCGGTGCAACCGAGACGCGGACGGTGGAGTGGTCCATCGGGCGCAATCTTACCCGCTGAAGAACCTGGCCGGCCAGTGGCCGGCCATCCCAACGGCCTGCAAAGGCTCTCCGGGCAGAACTCCCAGCAAATCCAGGTCGCCCCGTTCGCCAGGTTCGGCACAAGTTGTGCTTGTTCCCTCGGCATGGTGGCCTCTGCAAGAGCTCGCATCCATCGGGACCGGGGGGCTGCCCTCGAGGTGAACATGGGATCCGGCCGCAACATCGAGGAGGCGAGCCGCCGCTCGTCCCGGCGTCTGCATACATCCCGCACCCTGCCGAGCCTCCCCACCCACCCCGGTCTCCAGGGCGTCAGCGGCCTCCGCGGCGCTCTCGAGTTCCTGGAGTGGCCGGCGTCCGAGTGGACGCCCAAGGACCTCCAGGACTGGTTCGTGGACCACCTCGTGACCCCGGGCCTGATGAAGCGCCCCCAGATCGTGCGCGAGCCCGGCGCGACGCCCGTCATGCTCGATCCCCGGGCGGACGGCGGCAGCAACCTCGAGGAGCTCATCCACAAGGCCCGCGGGCGCGTCATCACGGCCCTCCGGGGGCTGATCGCGCCCGTCGCCGACGATCGGTTCCTGAACGCGGCGATCTACGGGGGCAGGGTCCGCCGGGCCGCGGTCGGCGGCCGTCCCGTCTGGGTCGCCTCGCCGCGCGAGATCGACTTCCTCGGCGACATTGTGCTCAGCTTGCTCGCCGCCGACATCCTGCTCGACCGGGAGTTCTATCGCGCACACCTGTGCATCTGCGAGGTGTGCGGAAGGGTGTCATTCAAGGAGACCGCGGACGCGCGAGGCGTATGCAGCGAGCATCGCAGCAGTGTGTCCGGGTTTACGCCGCGGGTGCGCTGAGCGCCTGCGGCGGAGTCGTGACGCCAGAGACGATAAAGGCCGGCTGAAGAGCCGGCCTTCGTCATTTCTCTCGCCACGGATCCGGTCCGCCCGCCGCATCGCGGAGGGCCGGCGCGGACGGCGCCGCGTCAGTTCGCGTCGAACGAGACCCAGGCGCCCGTCGCCCAGGTGTCATCGGCCTTGAAGGCGCCGATGTAGCTCGCCTCCGGGTCGAAGAAGCCGTCATCCGGCGGGGTCGCCGCGTTCTCGGTGAGCGTGGCCTCAGGCCGGAAGTCGGGCGTGGCGGCGAAGCAGTCGGCGAGCCCGGGATCCTCGGTGCTGTTGGTCGCCTCGCCCTCGAACCACGCGACCTCGTCCGCGCCAGCGTCGTCGTCGTCGTCGAGCTTCGACTCGGTCGCCGCCTCGGTGTCGGTCTCTTCGTAGGCGATGTTCGCCTCGATGTTGCCGAAGAAGATCGAGCTCGCGAGCTCGACCTCGGTGAGCTCGTTACGGAGATCCACCCCCGCCTCGAAGCCGGTCACGATGGTGTTGAAGATGTGGGCCTTCGTCGAGCGGCGGAGGAGCATGCCGTACTGCTGCTTGTCGACCTCCTTGTTCTTGCCGCACAGGGTCGCGTTGTAGATCGTGGGCTCGCTGAGGGGCGTGTTGGCCGACGAGTCGGCGTCGTTGTCGCCCTCGAAGCCGTTCGTCTCGTCGGCCACGGACGGGTCCTGCTGGAGCGCGAGGAACTGGAGCTTGCCGGTGTAGCCGAGGTCAAAGTCGAAGCCGTCGTCGCCGTTCTGCGCGCAGATGAGGTGCTTCGCGTTGACGGTGCCGCCGAAGAACTCGAAGCAATCGTCGAGCGTGTGGTGCACCATCACGTGATCGACGGTCGTCCCGGAGCCCACGCCGGCGAAGGTGAGGCCGTTGACCTCGTTGTCCTGGGAGAGGAGGATCCCGCTGTACTCGATGCGCACGTACTCGAGGACACCGCTGTTGTCCGCGGGCTTGTCGCCGCCGTACTCCGTGCCTTCGCCGGTGATGCCCTCGACGCTGGCCTTGCCGCCTTCGACGTTGACGGGCGCCTCGCCGAGCAGGATGACGCCGCCCCAGTCGCCGGCGGCGCGATCGCCCTCCTCGCCCTGGCTCGTGAACACGATGGGCTTGCTCACCGTGCCCTTGGCGTTGATCTTGGCGCCGGGCTTCACGACGAGCGTGGCGAGGCTCACCTTCTCGCCCATGATCGTCGTTCCGGGCTCGATGGTCAGGGTCGCGCCGCGCTCGACGAAGACGATCCCCTTCATGAGGTAGCACTTGTCGGCGGTCCACTTCGTGCTGGCGGTGATCGCCTCGCTGACCTCCACCGGGGAGGAGCAATCGGCGCTGACGTCGCCACCACCGCCGCCGTCGCCACCGCCGCCCTCGCCGCCACCGCCACCGTCACCGCCGCTGGCGGAGCTGCTCGCGGACGAGGTGCTTGTCGAGGTCGGGGAGACCGAGTCGTCATCGCCGCACGCGGCGAACGCCGCGACGGAGAGCGCCGAGGCGCAAACCAAGCCCAATTTGAATGTACGCAATTTATTCTACCTCCTCCCCCAACATGGCGCATGTAGGAAAACTCGTGACGAGCGCGGCGTGACGATTCAATGGCAGGTGCTCAGTAGGTGAGCGCTGCGCTCAACGTCACAGTCGTTCCGACGCTGTACTGGCTGACGATCTTGTCCTCATCGTCCGCTTTCCCCTGGGTGACGCGGACGGGCGCATCGATGAGGTTCTCACCGGCCAGCTTCAGCTCGACGTGCTCGCCGAGGCGCTGGGCCACGGTCAGGTCGATCTGGTGCCGCGGCTGCTCGTACTCGTCCTTCAGCCCGTTGCGACCCACCCGCTTGAGCCGGGCGCCGAACACGTTGTAGAGGAGCCGGGCGCTCGTCCCGGTCGACTCTCTGGCGTAGTCGAGCCCCAGGTTCACGACGAAGGGGGATTGCCCCTGGAGCGGGTGCGTCGGGTTGCTCTCGATGGTGACCCCTCCCGGGTTGTCGTCGGGATCGACCGTCACTTCCGACTGCACGAACGTGAGGTTTCCGAGCGCCGTGACCTCCTTCAGGAGCGGGGTGATGAAGCCCAGGCCCTTCCTGAGCTCGAGCTCGATCCCGGCGACATAACCGGCTTCTCCGTTCACGTAGCTGAGCCTGCCCCTGCCGCTGTTCGGGACGATGATCTCCTCGATCGGATCCTGGAAGTGCTTGTAAAAGATGCTGACCGCCGCCACCTCGCCGGCCGTCGGGAAGATCTCGAAGCGGAGATCGGCGTTCACGACGCTCGTCCGCCCGAGCTCCGGATTGCCTTTCGCCTCCATCCCGCTGTATCCCTCCTGATACAAGGTCGGGCTGAGCTCGCGGAGCTGGGGTCGCGCCAGCGTCCTGGATACGCCGAGCCTGACATTCGAGATCGAGCTCGCCTTGACGATGACGTTGGCCGCAGGCAAGAGATCGACCTTGTCGCTCTCTTCCTTGATCTCCGGGCTTGCCGGGGAGTACCTGTCGAACGCCCTAAGCGACAGCGTGGAGGCCTCGATCCGGGCGCCGAGCACCGCGCGGAGCCATCGTGTGATGGCGGCGTCCGTCATCACGTAACCGGCGTAGAGATCGCTGTTCGCCGTGTAGGAGTCGGTCTCGCGCGTGATCTCCTCCAGCTCGAGCGCCGTACCGATGTTCTCGTCCGAGAACAGCTGGCCCGGCTCCTGGCGGAAGATCGTCGGATCCGAGCCCGGGCTTTGCTTGAACCGGAACCGGCGCGCGTTGAACTCGCGCTCTCGGAGGTTGAACAGACCGCCCAGCTTCAGCCGGGTCGGAGTGTCCCCACGGACGAGAGGCTGGGTATAGGAGAGCTGCCCGCCGTAGTTCACGTCGGTCATGTCGCTGAAGAAGTGGGCGCCGCTCAGCGTGCCCTCGTCCCACGAGAAGGCTCCGCTCGTATCGTCCCTGATGTAGACGGTCTCCCTCGTATCGGGCTCGTCCGAGGACGCGCCGGAGATGGACGCCTTCCAGTCGAGGGTACCGCCGTCCAGCGCTCCGAAGCGGTGCTCTCCCTGGAGCTGACCCAAGGTGAGGGCGCGGGAGATGAACCGCTGCTGTGTGTCGCGAAACGCGCTGCTGCCGTCCAGAGGGTTCCCGCTGATCTCGCTGGCCAGATCCTCCGACGAGCGGCTGTGGAGCCCGGTGATCGTCACCTTGTGGTTCTGATCCGGGTTGTAGGTGGCGCTGGCGAACGCGCCCCAGGACACCTGGTCACGGATGCTCCCGGTGCTGGTGTCGGCGTTGGGTACGGGTTCGCCGCCCAGAGGATCGGGATCGAATTTCCTCGTGCGCTCTTCAGCGCGCGGAGCGAACTTCCGGCCATAGCTCAGGGTGGCGATGTAACCGAGGCGCTGCTCGCCGCCGAGCTTCAGGGTGTCGCCGACGACCACGCTGCCGCTCCCGTTCGGCGGGGTGAACGACCGCGTCGTCACCATCGACGAGTTGATCGCCCGCCCATAGGCCGTCATCTCGTCCCTCGTGATGGTGCCGCCGCCCGGCTTGGAGCCGAGCCGCAACACCTTGTAGTCGGGGATCTCGCTGGGAAGCGCGCGCGCGCCGCCGTCGATCCCGAGCCAGTCGGTGCTCGATCCGGCGTAGGTCAGGCGATCGCGGAACGTCGCCTGGCTGTTCAGCCCGAGCGACAGCGATGCCTGAAAGAGGAACTTCGTCGGGAGCTCGCGCGTGTTGATCTGGACCGAGCCGCCCGCGAAGTCGCCGGGGAGATCGGGCGTGAACGTCTTGACGACGGTGATGTCGCTGAGGACCAGCGACGGAAAGAGGTCCAGCGGGACGGCCTGCCGATCGGGCTCGGGGCTCGGCAGCGGGGCGCCGTTCAGGAGCGCGTTCGTGTAGCGCTCGCCCAGGCCACGGACGTAGACGTACCTGTTGTCGACCACGGTCGCGCCGACGATGCGCTTCGCGGCCTCGGCGGCGTTGCGATCGGGTGTCTTCGCGATCTCCTTCGCGCCGATGGCGTCGCCCACGTGGGCCGCGTTCTTCCGGATGAGCAGCTGCGCCGCGACGCTCGCCCGCTCCGGCTCGAACTCGACCTCGATGACCTCCTCTGTCTGCTGATCGGGATCGAGGCCGACATCGACCTGGACCACCTGCCCGGCGGTCACACGTACGTCCTGCACGCGCTGCGGCTCGTACGCCTCGTACCAGACCCGCAGCTGATGGGTGCCCGGCGGGAGCTCCAGGCGATACCGCCCGTCGAGGTCCGCGATCGCCTTGAGCTTCGTCCCCACGACGGACACCTGGGCGTCGAGCAAGGGCTCTTTCGTGGCGGTGTCCGTGACGACGCCCCACACCACGCCTTTCCCCGCGGGCGGCGGGCGCGACGGGCTCGGCTCGTCGAGCCCCGCGACGTCCTCCGCCGCAGGACCGCCGGCCCGAGGCGCCGCGCCGTCTGGCTGCGGCGCGGCGGCTCCGGGGTCGCCCTGCGCGAGGGCCGTGGCCCCCCAGCAAAGCGGTGTCACCAGCGCTGCGACTACCCCCGAGATCCTTCTGCGACTCATGCACCTGTCCCTTCGCGCGCTCCGAGCCCGGGCGCGACTCTCGATTCGATGGCCGGGCGCACGCGCGCCCGTCTGATGAGGAGAGCGGAGGGCCAACTCGCGCCCTCTCCCGTCCCGTGCACCCCGCCGCGCTCGCGCGCTCGAGCGACGCGGCGGCGGCTCCCGCGCGCCTCGACTTCACCTCTTCGGGCCTCTGCCCTGGCTCAGCGCGCGGGCTTCTCCGTCAGGACGGCGATCGTCTTGGCCCCGCCCATGCGCGCGGCGTCCATGGCCTCCACGGCGACCGCGTAGACGGCCTCGTCATCCGCGTCGAAATAAAGAACGTTGTCCGAGCGCGCCGCGAAGATGCGCGCGAGCCGCTCCTTCAGCTCGCCGCGCTGCACCTCGGCCTGGTTGATGCGGAGGACGCCGCGCCGATCCACCGTGAGCACCACGGGCTTGTCGGCGTCGATGGGAGGCGGCGCGAGCTTCGCGGTGTCGTCCTTCTTGGGCAGATTCAGCCAGAACTGCTTGGCGAGCAGCGGTGTCACGACCATGAAGATGATGAGGAGCACGAGCACCACGTCGACGAGCGGCGTCACGTTCATGCTCGGCGCGACACCGCCCTTCTTGCCTCCGCCCTGCGGAACGCTCATTCCCACGGCGCTATCCCTCCTCCGGCTCCGCGGACGCCCCGCCGCCCCGCTGGCTCACCTGCAGCGAGATCCCGGCGAACCCGACCTCCTGGCACAGCGCGAAGGCCTCCCGCACGCGGCCGTACCTCACCGAGGAGTCGCCCTTGATGACCACCCGGCGCTCCGGCTCGGCGGCGCGGATGGCCCGCAGCCGCTCGCCGAGCGCGCCGAGGTCGGCGACAGCCTCCTTCTCGAGGAACACGGTGCCTGCGCCGGTGATCGTCACGTAGATCGGATCGAGCTTCGACTTCGCCTTCGGATCCGGCTGAAACACCGCCGGGAGCTCGACCCGCTCGCCGTGCTCCATCTGGGGCGCGATCACCATGAAGATGATGAGGAGCACGAGCACCACGTCGACGAGCGGCGTGACGTTGATCTCCGGCTCAGGCGGCTGCTGCCGACCCGAGCGACCGCTCTCCGCTCGAACGCCCATGTTCGTTCTCCATCTCGTCGATGAGCTCACCCGCGCTGCGCTCGAGCGCGAGCTCCACCGCAGCGATACGGGTGGTGAGGTAGTTGAAGCAAAGCACCGCCGGGATGGCGACCGCGAGCCCGAGCGCGGTGACGATGAGCGCCTCGGAGATGCCGGCGCTCACGGCGCCGAGGCCGCCCGAGCCGGTCGAGGCGATGGTCTGGAAGGCGGTGATGATGCCGATGACGGTGCCGAGCAGCCCGACGAACGGGGCCACCGAGCCGACCGTCGCGAGCACCGAGAGGCCGCGGCGCAGGTCGGCGGAGATCGCCTCCCGGCGCCGAGACACCTCGCGGCGCGCGAGCTCCACCGGCGGCACGCCGCCCTCGCCGGCCTCGACGGCGCGCTGGAAGCGGCGCACGGCCGCACCGACGAGCCGGGCGAGCGCGGAGCGTCCATAGCCGTCGGCGATCGAGACGAGCCGCGCGGTGTCCCAGGCCTCCATCACGGGGCGCGCCTCCCTCGCGAAGCGCCGGGTCTCCGACGCCTGACGCGCGAGCGCGATGAGCCGCTCCACCACGACGGCGACGCTCGCCAGCGCCATGAGCACGAGGGCGAACGCGACGAGCTTGCTCAAAAGCCCCATGGTCGCCCAGATGTGCCCGAGATCAAACTGCATCATGGTTAACCTCCTTCGTTCCTCGGGCGAGAGGCCGCGTCCGCGGCCGCGCGCTCGACGTCATCTCTTCGCCTTGAACGGGATCCGGACCGTCTTGAAGGTCGACACCGGCCTCCCCTCGTGGATCGCCGGCCGGTAGCGCCACGTCTTCACCGTCGCGAGCACCACGTCGTTGAACAGCGGATGGCCGCGGACGATGGTGACGTTCGTGACCTCGCCGGTCTCGGTCACCACGAACCTGACGACCACGGTGGCCTCTATCCCCGCGCTCCGCGCCGCCTCGGGGATGGGAGGGAGGGAATTGGAGAGCGCGACAGGCGGCGTGGCGTTCTCGGGGAGGTGAATCGGCCCTTTCGGCTGCGGAGGCGGCGGCGGTGGCGGCGGCGCGGGCGCAGCCACGGCGGCCGTCCCCGTGCCGCCGGGGACCCCGCCGGGCACGCCGCCCGGTACGCCTCCCGGCTCTCCGTAGGTGTCGTCGTCGCTCGCCTTGGCCTGGCTCGGGTCCGCCTCCGCCGGCGCCTCGCTGGGCACGGCGGTCGGCGCGACGAGCGCCGGGCGCCGGGGCGCCGCGGGGCGAGGCGCCGGAGCCTCCGCCGCCGGCGGCGGGGGCGCGGGCGCCGGGGCGACGGGGGGCGCCTCGGGGAGCTGGGTGGCGAGCTTGACCTCGACGACCTCCTCCTCGGGTGGAGGAGGCGCGATCGCGCCGCTCAGGCGGGCAGCGGCGAGCGTGATGGCCGCGAACAGCAGGAGCCCTGCCGCAACCCCGATCGCGAGGCGCTTTGCCCGCTCAGGATCGGCCTCCCCTGCATTCCACGTTTCAAGGTGCATCGAGGCTCCCGGCACACGTTGGCGACAACACCAGAGCTCCACCTGACCTCATGAGAGGGACCGGCAGGCTTCAACAAGGTCGCCCATCATGTGAATCACCGTCTGCACGGTACACCGGCCGCCGTTGCGGCCCGGTGACGGTGGGGCAACGATTGTCGTGCTCGCCCGGCAGGGCGCTCAGGCGCTGCGGCTCTCGGGGAGGTCGGGCGAAGCGGCGAATCGATAACCGATACCGCGGACGGTCTGGATATAATCGCCGGCGCGGCGCAGCTTGTCGCGAAGCCGCTTGACGTGGGTATCCACGGTCCTCGTCGTGATGCTCACGTCGATGCCCCAGACGCCGTCGAGGAGCGCGGTGCGCGTCTGCACGCGCTCGCGCGCCTCGTACAGCGCGACGAGGAGCTTGAACTCGAGGAGCGTCAGCTCGACCTCCTCGCGCTCGACCCACACGCGGTGAGCGCCCTCGTCGATCCGCAGGCACCCGAACTCGATGCTCCGCTCCCCGTCCCCGGAGGACTTCGCGCGGCGGAGCACGGCTTGCACGCGCAGCACGAGCTCCCGCACGCTGAACGGTTTGACGACGTAGTCGACGGCGCCGAGCTCGAAGCCGACGATGCGGTCGACCTCGTCCCCGCGCGCCGACACGATCATCACGGGGATCCGCTGGGTGCCATCGCTCTGCTGGAGAGCACGGCACACCTCGGTCCCCGGGATGTCGGGCAGCATGAGATCGAGCAAGACGAGATCGGGCCGCTGGTCCACGGCCAGCCGGACCCCCTCACCGCCCTGCCCCGCGAGGAGCACCTCATGCCCGGCTTGCCTGAGGTTGTAATCGAGCACCTTCTGGAGCGCCGGCTCGTCCTCGATGACTAAAATCCGCGCCATGGTGAAGAGCGCGTGTACCCGAGCGATGTGACGGAGCGATGACCGGATGGCAACAGGGCGGTGCGGCGCCGAAAAGACCGCACGGGCACGCTGGCGCAGCGGGCGCACGACGGGATGTAGCAGGGGAGCGCAGGCGCGGCGAAAGGTCACGCGGGCGCGGCGCGGCGCGGCGCGATGAGACGAGACGAGACGAGACGAGACGAGACGAGACAGACGAGGTGCCCCGAGGGCGCGCGGCGAAAGGTCGCACGGGCGGGGCGAGATGCGCTAGGCTCGTCGGGATGCTGCGGACTTTGCGACTCATCGCGGCCGACGTGCGCCAGAAGGCCACATGGTGCTACGGCAGCGATCCACTGCCGACACTCCTGAAGACGCTGGCGACCGACGGCACGGCGGCGATGGTCCTCTACAGGTTCACGCAGGCCGCGCGAGCCCACCGGATGCCGGTGCTCGAGATGGTGCTCAACAAGGCGACCAACCTGGCCGGCGGCTGCGTGATCGGGCGCGGCGCGGACTTCGGGCCCGGGTTCGTGCTCATCCACTCGAACGGCGTTGTCATCAATGGCAACGTCCGAGGCGGATCGAACGTGCTCATCGAGCACCAGGTGACCATCGGCGCCGATCGGCGGCAGACACCGGTGCTCGGGAGCGACCTTTTCATCGGCGCGGGGGCGAAGATCGTCGGCGGGGTCACGGTCGGTGACGGCGCCAGGATCGGCGCCAATGCCGTGGTCGTGCACGATGTCGCGCCGAACACCACGGTCGTGGGCATCCCCGCGAAGCCCGTGCAGCGGCGCGAGGACCGCGCCGCCCAGCCCGCCGCGCGCCCGGCCGCGGACGGGACCAACACCTCGCAGAGCTGACCGGCGCACGGCGGATCGAGGGTTCCAGAGCGGCGGTCACCCGCACAGGAGACGGGCCCAGATCGGCGTTTTCGGCGCGGAAGCGCACTCACGTGCGCTGAGCACCGAAAACGTCGAGATGGGCCCGTATCCGACGCGGGTGACCGCCGCTCTACCGGCGCTCTATCGAGGAGCCCGGGCGAGGAGCTCTTGCCTGAGCTGCGCGATCTCTTGCCGGAGCGGGCCGATGAAATCGGCGCTCAGGGTGCGGTTCCGGCCCTGCAGCGCGCGCGCCGTGTGCCACTTGCTGAGCGCGAGCCGCGCGCCGGCGCGGATGAAGCTCCGCCCCGTGGCGCCGCGCCAGCCCAGGGTGCACCGGAGCCGGCCGATCGGCGAGCAGACGAGCTCGAGCTCGTCCTGGGTGAGCATGCCGAGCGCGACCTCGTCGCGCAGATGATCCCGGATCACCCAGCCCTTGCGGATCACGAGCGCCACGATGATCCCGAAGAACGACGCGACGAAGCACAACCAGAGCAGGAGCCACGGCATGAAGATGTCCCCCATCGCGCGCCCCAGGGCGGTGGGGAGGAAGTTCCACACCGCGTGCAGCGCGACGCCGAGCAGGTAGCCGCCGATCGGGGCCGCCGCGCGCACCCACGTCTTTGACGACTCCCGGGCGAGCCCGAAGCCGATGCCGGTCATCGACGTGAACAGCGGGTGGAGCCAGGGCGTGAAGACGCCCCGCAGGACGAACGTGCCGGCGAGAACGTCGCTGCCCTGCATCGAGGCGCGCGCGTAATAGAGCACGTTCTCCACCGCGGCGAAGCCGAGCGCGCAGAACGTGGCGTAGATGATGCCGTCGACGATCCCATCGAACTCCCGGCGCAGGAAGTAGAAGAAGCCGAACACGCCGAGCCCCTTGAAGAGCTCCTCTGCGAACGGCGCGCTGACCGATGCGCTGACGAGCTCGCCGGCCGGCTCGCCGAAGTTGCTCGAGACGCCGATGTGGACGCCCGTGTTGATCAGGATCGAGAAGCCGGTCGCCGCGAGCGCGCCCCAGAGGAACGCCATCAGCAGGCACCACCACGGCTCGGGATCGTACCGATCGATGATCATCGGGACGAACAGGTAGAGGACGAGCGGCGGGAACGCGAAGAGCGCCCCGACGAGCATGGCGCTCAGCATGCTCCCCCCGGACTCGATGACGCCGAGGAGCGTGAAGAGCACGTTGAGGACCGCGCCCGCGGTGAGGCCGATGGCCCACAGCCACAGCCCGGCGATGCGCAGCCGCCGGTCCGGGTCGAACCTCCGAACGGCCGCCGGGTAGCCTGCGTGGTGATGCGCGTATGCGTGACCCTGCTGCCCCCGCGCGTAGCCCTGGGGTGCCAGCGGGTACGCGTGGCCCTGCGGCCCCTGCGAATACGCGTGGCCCTGCGGCCCCTGCGCATAGCCTTGCGGCCCCTGCGCATAGCCTTGCGGCCCCTGCGCATAGCCTTGCGGCCCCTGCGCATAGCCTTGCGGCCCCTGCGCATAGCCCTGCGGCCCCTGCGGATACGCGTGCCCCTGCCCGTAGCCCTGCGCTGGCTGCGCGTGCGCGTACCCCTGCGGCGCCTGCCCGTGGCCCTGCTGCCCGTGCGGCGGTTGCCCCATGGTGCTCTGCCCCGCACCTTGCGCCGGATACCCCGAAGGGCCCTGCCCGCCCCCCTGCGCGCGCTCGCTCAAGCGCTCCGCCGGCCGGGGTTGTTGCGGCACGCCGGGGGAATCGGGACGATGTCCGTGGGGATTGTGCATGGATCGAGCGCTCTCGCGAAAGCCTCGTGACAGCGTTGACCGTTCAGCCGAGGCGAATCCCCGCCGCGCGCGTGGAGCCGAAAGCAGCGGTGACGATCCGCGCCGGGCGACGCCAGCCTCGGAGCTGTCGCTCACGCCCGTGGGATCGAAGTATCACGGAATATTTCTACCACGGCAGGGACGCGCCGGGCATATATCCCAGCAGCTTCGCCACGGCGCGCTGCCGGCGAGGAGCGCGGAGGCTGTGACGCTCCGCTTCCACGGGTTCCACGAGCTGTCGGGGGTCGGCGGGGTAACGCAGCAGCGGCTCCTCCGCGCCGAACGTGGCGGGAGAACGTCAGGGGCGGACGACGCGCGTGCCCGGTGGAGGCGTGAAGTCGAACTCGGTCTTCCCGACCGGCTGATTCACGACCGGCGACGAGAAATCGAACCGGTTCCGGTTGCCCTGCGCGTCGAGGATCAGCACGCGGCGGACCTGGTTGGTCTGCCCGTCCACGTAAAGGAGCATCTTCTGATACGCAGGGGTCGCCTCCTTCGGCGTCCCCTCGAGGACATAGCCGCCCTCGAACTTCATCTGCGCAGGATCGAGCAGGCGCAGCGAGAAATCCTTCGTGAGCTGCCCCTTGCCCATCAAGAACGCGAGCGCCGCCGGATACTGAGAGCCCTTCACCGGGGTCTCGAACATCTGCTCGTTGTCCTTCTCGTAGACCTTGATCGTGATGCCGTCGGAGACGACGCGGTTTCCGTTCGGCGCGTCGTAGATCCAGCTCATCTTGCCCGGCTTCTCGAAGGTCACCTTGCCGGTGGAGACCTTCTTCACGTCCTGGACCTTGATCGTGTAGGTCTGGGTGAAGCTCGCCTTGAAGGTCTTCGTGGAGTCGTAGAACTGCTGGACGCGCCTGCCGAGCTCTTCGGCGGTGGGACCCGCGGCCTGGGACTCGCCGGCGGTCGCGAGCGTCGCGAGCACGACCGTGAGGGGCGCCGTCAGCCCGATGAGGCACGCGGCGGCGAGGCGGTTGAGTGAGGTTCGCGTCATCCTTCCCGATCTCCTTTGATGTCCAGAGGCGTCTCGCCCCCGCTCGTCGGCGGTGGGGGCGCCGGCAGATGCACCGCCGGTTCCGTGCCCTGGCAGCCGCACCCTCGCTGAAGCCGGGGCGCGCCGCACGTTTTCATGTTGGACGCGGCGCGGGAGCGTCCGATGCAGGCTCCATAGCACACGGGATGTGCGCCCGGACCGCCCCCGCCCGCCCCCCTGTCACGCAGTCAAACGAGGCGCCGCGCCCTTCGTCCCCATGCGCAACCAGGGAGCCGCGTCGGCCCACGTTCACCCGAGGCGCGCCCGTCGCGGCCGGGCGCGGCGCGGGGCGGGCGCGCCCGACGCCGCCAGCGCCGCCGCGAAGCCCGCGGCGCTGAGGTGGGTCATCGCGATGGCCAGCGCGTCGGCAGCGTCCGGCCGCGGGGGCGCGGCGAGGCGCAGGACCGCGGTCATCACCTGCGCGACCTGCGCCTTCTCGGCCGCGCCCCGGCCGACGATGGTCCGCTTCACCAGCGCCGGCGGATACTCCGAGATCGGCACGCCCGCGCGCGCCAGCCGCAGCAGCACGACCCCACGCGCGTGGCCGAGCTTCGCCGCGCTCTGCGCGTCCTTGGCGAAGAACAGGCTCTCCACCGCGGCCGCGTCGGGCGCGAGCGACGCGATCACCTTGCCGAGCTCGTCGTCGATCTCCACGAGCCGGGCGGCGAACGTCCCGCTCGTGTCGATGTCGATGACGCCGTGCGCGACGTGCTCGATGCGCGTGCCGTGCCGCACGAGCAGGCCCCAGCCGAGGTGGCGCGAGCCGGGATCGATGCCGAGGACCCGCATCGGCTCAGCAGGCCCCGTGCGAGGGCGCCACGACGTGGGTCGGGAAGCCCGGCGCGCGCTCGGCCCCCCCGTCGCGCTCGCCCCGCTCGGCCGCCTCGAGCGTCCGCCGCGGGAAGATCTTGTGCGGGTTGAGCAGGCCCTTCGGGTCGAACAGCGCCTTGATCTTTCGCTCGATCGCGATGAGCTCCGGCGACTGCTCGAGCGCGAGGAAGTCCGCCTTCGACGTCCCGATGCCGTGCTCGCCGCTCAGCGTGCCGCGCATGCCGATCACCGCGCGGAACAGGCGCGACAGCGCCGTCTCCACCTGGGGGACGAGGTCCGGGTCGTTCCAGAGCAGGTTGACGTGGAGGTTGCCGTCCCCGGCGTGGCCGTACGTCAGCATGCGGACGCCCGTCGCCGCCGAGATCTCCGCGACCTCGTCGAGCAGCGCCGGGATCTTGTCGCGCGGGACCACGACGTCCTCCGAGATCTTGTAGCGCGCCATGGCGCGCGTCGTGGGCGAGAGCTGGCGGCGCGCCTCCCAGAGCCGCTCGCGCTGCGCCTCGTCCTGCGCGACGAGCACGTCGAGCGCCCCGGCATCCATGCAGACCTCCCCCACCCGCTCGGCCTGGACCTCGCAGTCGGCGGGCTCGCCGTCGACCTCGATGATCAGCATCGCGCCCGCGCGCTCGTCGACCCCGACGCCGCGCGCGCGCACCGCGTCGAGCGTGGGGCGATCGAGCAGCTCGAGGCAACGCGGGACGACGCCGGCGGCGACCAGGGCGCTCACCGCGCGCCCGCTGGCGCGCACGTCCGGGAACAGGCAGAGCAGCGTCATGACCGACGGGGGCTTCGCGATGAGCCGGAGCGTCGCCTCCGTCGTGATCGCCAGCGTGCCCTCGCTGCCGACGAGCAGCGCCGTGACGTCGTACCCCGTCACGCCCTTCACGGTGCGCCGGCCGGTGCGGAGGCGCGTGCCGTCGATGAGGATCGCGTCGAGCCCGAGCACGTACTCGCGCGTGACGCCGTACTTGAAGGCGCGCGGGCCGGCCGCGTTCTCGGCGATGTTGCCGCCGAGCGCGCACATCTTGAGCGAGTTCGGATCGGGCGGATAGAAGAGCCCCTCGGCCTCGACGGCCGCGTGCAGGTCGGCGAGGATGACGCCCGGCTCGACGACCGCGATCTGCTCCTCGCGGCTGATCTCCTTGATGGAGTTCATGCCGATCGTGGCGATGACGATCCCGCCCCCGACCGGCACCGCGCCGCCCGACTTGCCGCTGCCAGCGGCGCGCGGCACGACCGGCACCTCCGCCTCGCTCGCCGCCCGCACCGCCTTCTCGATGTCGGCGGCCGAGGATGCGAGCACGACCGCGTCCGGGCTCACCGGCGGCTGATCCGACTCGTCGCCCGCGTAGGCCGCGCACCCGTCGGCCGACGTGATGACCTTCGAGGGGCCGAGCGCGCGCTCGAGGAGCCGGCGCGCCTTGTCGATGGCCGACGCCGACGGGCGGGGGAACGTGGGATGCTGTCGCATCTCCCCCATTTACCGCGGATCGCGCGGCGATGCTGGGGGATCCGCGCGGGCGGGCTCAGGGCTGGCCGCCGCCGGGATCGGGTACACGCGGACACGCGCGCTCCGCACGGCGCGCCCACGGTCTGCCTGCCCGCGGACGGGCGGACGCGCCGCGCGATCAGAGCAGATCGAGGAAGGCGAGGAGCGCCTCGATCGCGCCGGCGTCCAGCGCGACGAGGCCCTCGCCCGCGGGCGCGCCGTCGTGGAAGAAGGCGCTCGGCGCAGCGGCAGCGGCCGTGCTGCGGTGATCGCCGGCGGCGCGGCCGCCCGTGTCCTCGAAGCGCGCCCGCTCGAGCACATCGCGCAGCGTCTTCGCGGAGCCGTTCGTGAAGTAGGGCCGCTTCTTGTAGAGCCGCCGGAGCGACGGCACCCGCGCGCCGTCCTCGTGCACGTACGGCACGACGCCGGTCTTCTCGTAGCCGGCCCTCCCCCACACGATCGGGCCCTCGGGCGCGAACACGAGCGCCTCCCAGCGCTCGAACGGGGCCGCGGAGCCGGGGTCGTCGCTGCGGAGCACCGGCGCGTGGCAGCGAGCGCAGCGGTCCCGGAACACCCGGGCGCCGTCGCGCTCGAGCGGGGTGAAGCTCGTCCGGCCGAGGATGGCGGGGTTCGCGCGGTGCGAGAACGCCATGAGGAAGCTCATGAGCGCGCGGCGGAGCGCCTCGGGAGGCCGCGCCGCGCGCCCGGCGTCGGCGAGCCCGAGATCGGCGAGCCACGGCGCGGCCTCGCTCGAGATGGAGAACCATGGGTCGTGGCCGCTCAGCGCGCCGGCGACGCGGAACTCGTTGTCCGCCACCGCGGTGAGATCCGGATCGAGGGCGCGGGAGAAGTGGGGGCGGTTGTTGAACAGACCGAGCAGCGGCTTGGTCGTGGCGCGCACGTCGCCTCGACCCGTGTGGTGCGTGCGGCCGTCGACGTAGCCCTCGAAGTGGCACGTCTCGCACGTGAACCGGCTGAGCGGGCCGTCGGCCTTGTTCCATGGGGCCATCAGCGAGGTGAAGAAGAGCGCCTCGCCGAGGCGGATCTCGTCGGAGCGGGCGTCCTCGCCGCCGTCCCGGACCGGCTGCTTCACGACCGCGCCGTCGCCCACGTCGAGCAGCCACGCGTCGAGCAATGGGTTCGCATAGGCGAAGGCGCCGCCGCCGAGCGCGGCCATGGCGGCCACGCCGGGGGAAAGCGGGCGGGTGGAGACCTCCGGCGCGCTCGAGAGGCCGGCGTCCGTGGCGCGGAAGAGGAGCTCGGCCCGGCGATCGCCGCCATAGCCCGTCGCGATCACGCGCACGCCGCTCGATCCGGGTATCGCCGAGAGCGCGACGGCCTTCGGGGTGAGGACGCCGAGCTCCGAGACGTTCACGGCCGAGAGCCGCGTCACCTCGGGCCGGGCGCCGGCGGCGACGCGGTAGAGGAAGACGAACGAGTCGATGTATCCGAACGAGCCGCCGGTCCGGTCGAGCGGATGATCCTCGACCCCGCCGGCCGCGAGCAGGAGCCCGCCCCCGGCGCCGCCCGTCTCGAGCGCGTCGAAGCTCCAGATCGGGCCGTCGTGGCGGACGCGCGCCGCGCCGCCCGGGAGCGGGCGGCCATCGGGGCCGACCGGGAGCACGACGAGCGTCTGGTCGAGGAGGCAATCGACGATCAGGTGATGCGCGAGGCGCACGACGCGGAACGGGCCAGCGCCGATCGGCTCGTCCCAGCGCTCGACCTCGATGCGTCCGTCCGCGCCGGTGCGACCAGGGCGCAGCGTGACGAGCGTGCCGGCGCGCTCGTCGAGCGCGTAAAGGAGGCCCTCGGGGCCGGCCGCGACGTCCCGGACGCCGTGGAGGCCCGCGAGCTCGATGCGCCCCGCGGGCTCGAGCGAGGCGCCGCGGACGGCATAGCGGAAGAGCGAGGGCGACGCCTCGCCGCTCGCGAAGACCTCGCCGGTGGGCGTGACCGCGACCCCTGTCGGCGAGGCCGGCGCGGGGGCGCGGGAGAGCTCGCGAAGCGACGCGTCGAGCAGGACGAGCGCGTCGCGGCCGCGGAGCGGAGAGAGCAGCGCGGGCGCGCCCGGCGCGGCGGGGCGGCCCAGCGGATCCACGGGGCGGAGCGCGATCGGGTCGGCCCCGAACAGCCGGTCGGAGCTGGATGCGCGGGAGAAATCGGCCTCCGCTCGGCGCGCCGCCTCGAAGCGCCGCAGCGGCTCGAGCGGGTCCGGATCGGGGGCACCGCCGTGGACCGGGGGCGCAGGGCGGCCGTCGCACGCCACGGCGGCCAGGCCGAGCGAGAGCGCGAGCGCGAGCGCGAGGCGGACCGCGGCCATGCGCCTGCGCCGGGGGGCAGCGGGCCGAGCCGCCGCGCCGATCACCAGCCGCCAGTGCTCGCCGGCTTCGCGGTCGCGGCCGGCGCCGCCTTCTCCGGCTCGGCCTTGGGCGCGGGCTTCGCCGCCTCGGTCGTGGCGGCGGGCTTCGCCTCGGGCGTCGCCTGGGGCTTGCCCTCGCAGCCGAAGAGACACAGGGCGCCGAGCGCAACAAGCACTGTCAAGACATTCTTCATGGGACTCCTCCTGAACGAGCGGGGCAAGCGAAGCACATCCGCTGGGCGCTCGGAAGGGGGGCGCGCCGTCCGCTGCCATCGGAGGCGGCGCGACGGCGGCTGCGCGGGGCTGGCTGCGTCGGAGGAGCCGGAGCGGGCGCGCGTGGCCGCCCGCGTCCAGGAGCGTGCGGGAGCTCGCGCGCTGGATCCAGGGCCGGGCGCGAGATTCCGGCGCCCGCGCCCTGGGCGGCCTGGTCAGGTCCCGGGAACGATCTTCACCAGGCTGTTGCGGTTCGCGACGAAGTATTGCTCGCCGTCGTTGTCCTCGACGATCGCGGTGAGCGCGTTGAAGGTCGGCAGGCTGCCCTGACGCGCGAATGCCGGAGCGTTCGGCGCGTTCGGATCGGGGTTCTTGTTGATGATCGTGATGGGCGACGTCTGCGCCCCGCACTGCATGAGCGCGCCCATTTTCCCGCCGGTGTAGTCGCCGAACAGGTAGACGCCCCGGAGCTGCGGCACCTGGCTGCCCCGGTACACGAACCCGCTGACGACCGACTTGTAGTCGCGGTACGGCCCTGTCGCGCTCTGCCGACGATCCATGTCGGCGATGGGCGGGGTGTGCGTATCGCCCGCGCGCATGGTGCGCCCCTGGCAGGTATCCGCGTGGGTGCCTTCCCACTTCGGCCAGCCGAAGTTCAGCCCCGAGGTGCCGGCAGGAACGTAGTCGACCTCCTCGTAGCCATCCTGGCCGACATCGCCGATGAAGAGGTCGCCCGTCCCACGATCGAAGGTGAAGGTATACGGGTTGCGCAGACCATAGTGCCAGACGCGCGAGGCCGCGCCGTCCAAGGGATTGCCGGCCGCGGCGTACGGCTCGGCAGCATTCGGATCGAGGCGCAGGATCTTGCCGAACAGCGAGGCCGGGTCCTGCGGCCCGCCAGGCTTGTCGCTGTTGCAGGAGCCGCCCCCGTCGCCCGTACCGACGTAGAGCATGCCGTCGGGCCCGAACACGATATGGCCGCCGTTGTGATTCACCGCGGACGCGTCGAGCCGCACGATCGTCTTCGCCGAATTTGCATCCGCCACGTAAGGATCGCTGGACCGCTTGTACTCGACCACCATGTCACGGTTCATGTTCGTGCCCGTGGTCGCCGTCATCATGATGTAGAACTTGCCGCTCGTCGCGTAGTCGGGCGGGAACGCCATGCTGATGAGCCCGCGCTCGTCGTCGAAGGCGCCGGAGCTGAGCGTGATCTGATTGCTCACGTCGAGGAAGACCCCGCTGCGCAGCTGACCGCCGGAGAACACGCGGATCTGCCCGGTCTGCAGCACGAGATACCAGTCGCTCGATCCCTTCGGCTGAGCGGCGTAAACCAGCTTGTCCACGCCGGTGACGACGGGAGCGAGCGCCAGCTTCCCGACGTCGGGCGCCGCGCTGGCATCGCACTCCACCGGGTCGCCGCCGCCGGCGCCGGAGCCGCCCTGTCCGGCGGTGGTCCCGGACGACGACGTGGTGCTGCTGCCACCGCCGGTGCCGGAGCCGGAACCGGAGCCCGAACCAGAGCTGGAGCCGGCGCCTGCGCCGGAGCTGGAGGCGGAGCCAGCGCCGGCCCCCGTCCCCGTCTGCGCACCGGAGGAGCCCTGATTCCCCCCGCTCGTCGCGGTGTCGCCAGAGCTGGTCGCCCCGTCGTCGCTGCACGCACCGGCGCCCAGCGCGAGACACGCGCCGCCACCCAGCGCGAAGGTCATCCACAAAGCCAAGGTTGAACGCTGTTTCGTCATGGGACGCATTCTATACATGACAAGCGCCGTGGCGCACTCATGAACTACTGCCGGGGGAAAGAACAGGACATCGGAGCCCGGGGTGAGCAGGTGACGGATCATGCCCGCAAGACGTCAACACGCGCTCGTCTGGCCGGCCGACGGCGCACGTTTGCTCGATGCGAGCTCGGAGACGCCGGCGGCCCCTCCTCTCCCCAGGGCCTGTGGGCGCAAGGGCATTCAACAGGCTCGTTCGCCCGGTCGCCACCGCAATCGAGCCATGGGAGAACAGCGCCCCTCGACCGGTGTCGAGCAGCATTGCCCATGATTTGATCAGCCGTTCAGATGAAATGCGCCTGGCGCACGCCGACGTGGGCCATCGATGCGCTGCTCACTCGTCGAGGTGGATATTTGAAACAGAGCGGTACGTACGAGTCCCCGAGGTCCGCTCGGGGCCGGGGCTATATTCCCGTCCAGGACCCTTCTGATCATCGCCTGCGACGGATCATCGCTCGCCGCGCCCTCGCCGCCGGAGCTCGCTGGCCGGCGCGCAGCGTCACCAGCAGGCCAGCCGCGCCGCGCCATGGCGCGACGGCGCCTGGCTCACCGCGCCGGACGAGCCCGGCGGAGAGACGTGCTGTGTTTCACCCGTGCACCGCAATCGACGCCGGCCGACTCGGCATCATCGGTCAGCTCGCCGCACGGCGCCATGTCGGAGAGGGGATCCGTGTCAATCGAGGCGCCTCGCTGAACGCCGGTATCTCCTGGCGCCCTCGCTCACGCCGGCTCTCCTCTGTCCTCGGTGCCAGTCGGCTCACCCGGCTCGACGCCGCACGTCGTACGGCGTCCCGCGAGCTCCCCCGCTGCGACGACGCCCCCTCTGCTCCTGTGGCGCTCCGCTCAGAGAGTGCCCGCGATCCACACGCTCCCTGGGCCCAGGCCGACGCGCGCGCTCCAGGGGGCGTCGGCCGTCGGCCCGCGGCCGCGCGCTGACGCCGCGGCGTCAGGCGCAGACGGCGCGGTGATCCAGAGGATCGCCCCGCCCACGGCGAGGGCCGCACCCGCGATGAACACCGCCGTCCCGATGTTGCCCTTCGCCACCGCGTCGTCGCGCAGATCGAGGCCCGTCTGATCGACGCAGCGGCCCGCCTCGTCGCAATGGCCGCCCTCGGTGGCCTTGTCGAACGTCGATTTCGCCATGAAGCCGAGCGCCGTGCCGACGCCGAGCCCGACCACGCCGAGCCCGACCCCCACCATGCCGAGCGGCTTGCGGATGCTCCCGCCCTGCGCCGAGGGCGGGTCGCTCGCCGGCGGACGGACCGGGGGCGGCGCGATCGCCGGCGTCGGCGCGCCGCTCGCTCCCGGGGCGGAGGCCGGCTCCGTGGCGCGCTCGAGCGCCGGCACCGTGACGCTCACCACGCCCGGCTTGTCGATCGTGACCTTCACCTCCCAGGGCTCGTACCCAGGCGCGGCGGCGGCGATCCGATGCTCGCCCGGGTCGAGCGGCACCGCCGTCCCCCAGAGCGCCCTGCCCACAGCGACCCCATCCCGCGTGAGGCCCAGCCCCGCGATCGACGCCGCCGGCGGGACCACGATCTGGAGGCGGGAGAGCTGCGGCTCCAGCGCGGCGGCCCGGGCGCGCGCCACCCGCTCGCGCTCCGTCTGCCCGGCCGAGAGCGAGGCGGCCGCGACGTCGCGAAAGCCGATCCACGCCGTCGCGATCTTGCCGGTGCGCTCGTAGCAGTCGGAGAGGTTGAAGAGGGTGCCGATGCCCGGGTCGATCACATGGCTCTCGGCGAACTTCGGACAGGCCTCGGCGTGCTTCCCAGCGGCCATCAGCGCGCGGCCCTCGTCGAACAGCGCGACCGCAGCGGCGCGCTCCTCCCGGGTCGGCTCGGCGGCGCCCGCGGCCGGCGCGAGCGAGGCGAGCGCAGCGAGCGCCGACAGGAGCGCTACCGCTCGACGGCGACCGGACCCGGCCAGCGGCGCGCGGGAGACCGCAGCAGGGCAGCCGGACTCCGGACAGGGGCTCGCGAGACGACGATGGCAAAGCAAGACGGCACCTCTCCTGGGCTCACGGGATGTCATCGCGGATCGGAAAAGAAGTCTTGCGGCGCGGTCGATGTGGGGCGGGTCGGCGGCGGGGTCCGCCCCGACGGCCGCGCGCCCTTCGACGACGCCGGCGGCCGCGGCGCCGCAGACCCGCTCGCGGTCGGCCGCGCGGTCGCGACCTCGGACACGGGCGCTTCAGGCGGCGGCGCAGGGCCGCCGTCGAGGAGCTCGGCCGCCTTGCCCGCAGCCGGATCGGCCGCGGGCACCGCCGCGTCGCGCGAGGGTGCCTCCGGCGAAAGCGGCGCCTCCGAGGGCGCCGACGCGGCGAGCGGCGCCCCACCCGACGCGGGGACGCGGAGCGCGAACCACACGAGCCACGCGAGCCCCGCGGCGCCCACGAGCGCCGCCGCGAGGGCCGCCGCGATCCCGAGGGTGCGCGCCCCGCCGCCCTGGCCCGACGAGGCGCGCGTGCCGCCCCAGGAGCGATCCGTCGCCGCGCCGTCCGAGAGGAGCGCCGTGGGCGCCCCAGACCACGCGGAGCCGGCCGCCACGCCCTTCCCATCCGGGTCGCTGGGCGACGGCGTCCCGCCGGCGGGCCCAGGCGACGTGGAGTTCGAGCGGCGGGGCGGCCCGGGCGCGCGGCCCGCCTCGGCGCTCGCGTCGAGGCGGATCTGCAGCACGCGCGCGGCGCGATCGGCCAGGTGCTGCGCGTGCGGCGGCGCGAACCGAGCGAGCTCGGCGGCGAGCTCGGCGATGTTGCCGAAGCGATCGGCAGGGCTCTTCTGGAGGCAGCGCTGGACCACCCAGCCGAGGCGCTCGGGCACGTCGGACCGCTGCGCGTCGAGCCGCGGCGGCCCCTCCAGGATGCGGTCGTAGATGGCCATCGCGGAGTCGCCCCGGAAGGGGACGGCGCCCGTGAGCAGCTGATAGAGCATGGCGCCCATCGACCAGACGTCGGCCCGCGCGTCGACGCTCTTCGAGGAGACCATCTGCTCGGGCGCCATGTAGAACGGCGAGCCCAGCATCGTCGAGCTCTCGGTCATGTCGTGCGCCTTGGGCCCGGCCGCCTCCGCCGCGAGGGCCATCTTGGAGATGCCGAAGTCGATGACCTTGATGAGCGGGCTGCCGTCGGCCCGCTGGGTCAGGAACAGGTTGCCCGGCTTCAGGTCCCGATGGATGATGCCGAGCGCGTGCGCCTCCGCGAGCGCGTCGCACGCCTGGAGCAGGTAGTCGCAGGCGAGCGCGACCGGGAGCGGCCCGCGATCGCGCAGGACGGCCTTGAGGTCGGTCCCCTCGAGGTACTCCATGACGAGGTAAGGCTCGCCGCGCGCGAGCGTGCCGACGTCGTACACGCGCGTCACGTGCTCGCTCCGGATGCGCGCCGCGACCTGCCCCTCGCGCAGGAAGCGGGCGACGAGGTCCGCGCGCTCGCGGGCCTGGGGCTGCAGGAACTTGATGGCCACCCGCTCGCCCAGCAGGAGATGGCGGGCGGCGACGACCACGCCCATCCCGCCTTCACCGAGGACGCGCTCGACCTCGTATTTCTCCGCGAGGACGTCCCCCACGCTCACCGGTACGACCATGCACGCCCTCGCTCCGCCCCTCCGCTAGTATCAAAACAGCGCGTGCGCGACAACGCGAGCTTTCCCGGAAATCAGCGAGGGGCGAGGGAAGCCGCCGCGCCGCCATAGCCACCCGAGCTCGCGCGCGTTGCTCGCATGCATCGCGGGTTCGCCAGCGGCGCGCTCTGCTTGTATATGCATGACGCAATTTCACCATGAGCACCGTTTCACCATGATCACCGAGCCGACCGATCCGTTCGTCCTCGCGCGCGAGCTCCTCGAGCAGCGGCAAACCACCGAACCGACCGACGCGACCGCCATGACGCTGGCCACGGCGGACGCGTCCGGGCGCCCCTCGGCGCGGATGGTGCTGCTGAAGGGCATCGACGATCGCGGGTTCGTCTTCTTCACCAACTACGAGAGCCGCAAGTCGATGGATCTCGCGGCGAACCCGTTCGCCGCGCTGTGCATCCACTGGGCGAAGGCCGCGGAGCAGATCCGCGTCGAGGGGCGGATCGAGCGGGTCAGCGACGCGGAGTCGGACGCCTACTTCGAGACCCGCGGGCGGGGCAGCCAGATCGGCGCGTGGGCGTCCCGGCAGAGCGCGCCGCTGCCCTCGCGCGAGGCGCTCCTCGATCGGGTGCGCGAGATCGAGCGCCGCTTCGAGGGCCGGCCGGTGCCTCGGCCGGAGTTCTGGGGCGGCTACCGGGTGGTGCCGGAGCGCGTCGAGTTCTGGTACGGCCAGGAGAACCGCCTGCACGACCGCGTGGTGTACGTCCGCCACGGCGACGGCT
Organism: Sorangium sp. So ce1504; assembly: GCF_051521635.1. Lineage (NCBI taxonomy): Bacteria > Pseudomonadati > Myxococcota > Polyangiales > Polyangiaceae > Sorangium > Sorangium sp. So ce1504. The sequence goes on from NZ_CP150365.1 coordinate 7,394,711, forward strand.
GGCGCGTCGAGCGGCTCTACCCCTGAGCGCGGCGCGAGGAGGGAGCGCCCGCGGCGGCAGGCGGCCGCGGCGCGCTCGTCGATCACGCGCTCCGTCACGCTCCGTGACCCGCGCGGGGGAGAAGCCATGAAATCGAAGACCGATTATTTCTACTTCGAGACGAAGGCCAGGCGCGAGCTCATCAACGTCACCGAGCGCGTCGCGGCCGTGGTCAACGCCAGCGGCATCCGGGAGGGCATGGTCCTCGTGAGCGCCATGCACATCACCGCCGGCGTGTTCGTGAACGACCACGAGCCGGGCCTCTGGGAGGACATCTGGGCGTGGCTCCAGCAGCTCGCCCCCGAGGGGCCCGACTACAAGCACCACAGGACCGGCGAGGACAACGGCGACGCTCACCTCAAATCGATCCTCGTGCACCACCAGGTGATCGTGCCCATCACCGCGGGGAAGCTCGATCTCGGGCCCTGGCAGCAGATCTTCTACGCGGAGTTCGATGGCGGCCGGCGCAAGCGCGTCGTCGTGAAGGCGATGGGAGAGTGACGCCGCCGGCCGACGCGCGGGCTCCGCGGGCGACAGGGTCGAGGGGGCTCGTCTCCCTAGCCGCCCGCGTGCGCCGCGGGTGGCGGCGCGTGGGGCCTCGCGGCGCCGTACTCCCTCGCACCGCGCTGCATGAGCGAGGCGATCGCGCCGAGCGCGTCGGTCCAGGCCTCCTGGTGCGCCGGGGACCAGTCCGCGGCCGCGACCTCGGCCATCGCGGAGATCAACGCGTCGGCGACCCAGGGGTACATCGCGTCCGTGACACCGTAGTCGACGTGCTTTGCCCCCATCGCCATGAGCTTCTCCTCGAGCCACGACGCGTCCTCCAGCCGGTCGATGACCGCGGCGAGCGCCTCCGTGAGCATCTTCTCTTGCTGCTCCTGGCTATTGCGCCCGAAGAGCGGCTTCACCTGCGGATACCGAGAGAACAGGATCCCGTAGAAACGGTGCGTGAGGTTGGGCGCCCTCTCGATCACGAGCTCGAAGCTCTCCCGCAGCAAGCCAACATTCAATCCCATGAAAACCTCCCGGCCGGGCGCTGTGCCCGTGATAGCCGTCGTCGGCGGTCGATTCGCCCGTCGGCGCGCGCTGGCCGAAAGCGTTCGCACGGGCCGTGCCAGGGGCTTTTCTCCGGGGATCGCGTCGATCCTCGCCGGGTCGGCGCGCCCGGCGACCGGCGGCGGTTTCCCACGGGAAACCTGGCCGGCTGCCGAGGGCGGCCGCTCCGGGGGCGCCCCCCCGCGCGCTGCCCCGGCGCGCGCCTTGCTCCGCTGCACCCCACGGTGTTTCCTGCCGGTGTCTCCGACAGGAAACCTCCGTCGCCTCCGTCTCCTCGAGGAACCGCGTGACCCTGCTCGACGCCGTGCTCAGCCTGTCCGAAGCGCCCGCCCGCGACGAGGCGCTGCAGCGGATCCTGCGCGCGCTCGCGCGGGTGACGGCGGCGGACGCGCTCTCGGTGCTCACGGCGGCGGAGGACGGCTCGGTCGGCGTCGCCGCGCAGATCGGGCTGTCGCCGGCCGCCCTGGGGATGAGCTTCCGGCCAGCGGAGCACCCGCGGCTCCGCAGGGCAACGCAGGCGGCCGGGCCGATCCGGTTCCTCGATCCGAGCGAGCCCGACCCCTACAGCGGCTGGCTGCTCGGTAACCCCGGAGAGATCCATCCGATCCACGCCTGCATGGCCGTGCCGCTGCACGTGCAGGGCCGCCTCGCCGGGCTGCTGACGCTGGACGCCTGCGATCCCCACGGCCTCCGCGGCCTGCGCGACGAGGACGCGCGCGTGTTCGCGGGGCTCTGCGCCGGCGCGCTGCGGCTCGACGCCGGCGCGCTGCGGCTCGACGCCGGCGCCGGGCCGATCGCGCGGCGCGCCTCCGGGCCGGCGTCGAGCGGCCCGGCGCCGGCGAGCCGCTCGGCCGGGATGCAGCGGATCGAGCGCGAGATCGCGGTGCTCGCCCCGCTGTCGGTGCCGGTGCTCGTCACGGGCGAAACGGGCGTGGGGAAAGAGCTCGTCGCCCGCGCGCTGCACGAGCGATCGCCCCGGGCGAGCCGGGCGCTCGTGATCGTCAACTGCGCGGCGATCCCCGCGCAGCTGGTCGAATCGGAGCTCTTCGGCCACAGGAGAGGCGCGTTCACCGGCGCCACGGCCGCGCGCGCTGGCAGGTTCGAGGCGGCGCACGGCGGGACGATCTTCCTCGACGAGATCGGCGAGCTCCCGCTCTCGGCGCAGGCGCAGCTCCTGCGCGCGCTGCAGGAGGGGGAGATCCAGCCCGTGGGCGAGGACCGGGCGCGCCGCGTCGACGCGCGGGTCGTCGCGGCCACGAACCGCGATCTCCGGCGGGAGGTCGCCGAGGGGCGCTTTCGCGCCGATCTGTTCCATCGGCTCTGGGTCTACCCGATCTGCGTGCCGCCCCTGCGCGAGCGGCGCGAGGACATCCCCGCCCTCTGCGAGCGCTTCGCCGCCGAGCTCGCGGCCGAGCTCGGCGCGGGGCGGGTGGACTTCACCGAGCCGGCGCTGGGCGCGCTCGCGCAGGGAGCGTGGCCGGGCAACGTCCGCGAGCTGAAGAACGCCGTGGAGCGCGCCGTGCTTCGCCGGACGATCGCGGAGGGCAAGAGCGCGGCCGGCAGGGCGCTCGTCGTGCGGCGCGAGGATCTCGACGCGATCGACGGCGGCGCGCAGGAGCGCTCGCTCGCCCCGCGGATCGAGCTCCCCGGGGAGCGGCTGCGGCTCGCGGACGCGCCGCTGGGGCAGCCCGTGGAGCTCCTGGCAGAGGCGCTCGAGAGGGCCCGCCGCGACGCGTTCGCCCGAGCGTTCCGGGCGGCAGGCGGCAACGCGGCGACGGCCGGACGGCTGCTCGGGCTGAGCCGATCGTTCGCCTACAAGGAGGCGGTGCGCCTCGGGCTCATCCCTCCGGCCGGGCCGCGCAAGCGCTGAGGAGCCCGAGCGAGACGCCGTCCTCTCGAAGGACGGAGCGCAGCGCCTCCACGGAGGAGGACGACGCTCAGCGCGCCGGCTCGGGGGTGCCGATCCCTTCGAGCGGCACGCGCGCGAGCGCCGTGTAGCGCGCCCCCTTCGGGGTCAGCTCGCTCTGGTAGACGATGATCTCCTCGATCCGCGTCTCGCCGAAGTCGACGTTGCCGACCGCCTGAGCGCAGGCGTCGAGCGCCGGATCGCCGCGCGGATCGCGCGAGCGGGCAAGGGTGAGGTGCGGCTCGAACGGCCGGTCCTCGGGGACGTAGCCCGTCGACATCGAGAGCGTCTGCTCCAGGTCGCGGTGGATCGCGGTGAGGGCGCCGACAGCGCCGCCCACGCCGAGCCAGAGCACGCGCGGGCGGCGCCGCGTTCCGAACGCGCCGCCCTTCTCGATGCGCAACGTGAGCGGCCTGTGGAACGCGGCGACGCTCCCGGCAGCAGCGATGACGAGCGGCAGGCGCTCCTCTCCGATCTCGCCCATGAAGGCGAGCGTGAGATGCAGCCCAGCAGGCTCCACCCACTTGGCGGACGGAGCCCGCGGCGAGATCTCCCGCAGGAGATCTCCGACCTTGGCGAGGAGCTCGGCTCCCGGATCAACGGCGACGAAGACACGCACAGCTCACCTACGCTCACCCACGCTCAATTACCACCCACAGACTTCACGCTTGTTCTGCTCCTTGAGCCACCTCCGGAGCGGCTCGAAGTACTCCAGCATGGCGCCCGGATCGGCCGCGGTCTCCCCCGTCACCGCCTGCATCGCCTCCTGCCACGGGCGGCTCGCGCCGAGCGAGAGCATGGCGCGCAGCTTCTCGCCCGCGGCCGCGCTGCCGTGGATCGAGCACGCGTGGAGCGGCCCCGTGTGCCCGGCCGCCTTGCACAGCGCGCGGTGGAACTGGAACTGGTAGACGTGCGCGAGGAAGTAACGCATGTACGGGACGCCCGCCGCGACGTGGAACTTCGCCCCCGGGTCGAAATCGGCCTCGCTGCGCTGCACCGGCGGCGCGACGCCCTGGTACTTCAGCCGCAGCGCCCACCACGCCGCGTTGTAGTCGGCCGGCTTCGTCCTGCCCGAGAAGACATCCCACCGCCACTGGTCGATGAGCTTGCCGAACGGGAGGAACGCGATCTTGTCGAGCGCCTTCTTGAAGAGGAAGTTGATGACCCCCTTCTCGTCCTCGGACACCCTGTCGAGCAGCCCCAGCGACCTCAGGTAGCTCGGCGTCACGGAGAGGGCCAGCGTGTCCCCGATCCCCTCGTGGAAGCCTTCGTTGGCGCCCGACTGGAACAGGATCGGGAGCTTGTAGTACTGGTGGTAATAATAGATGTGCCCGAGCTCATGGTGGATCGTGATGAGATCCTCCTCGCTCGGCTCGATGCACATCTTGAGGCGGAGATCGTCCCGGTCGCCCACGTCCCAGGCGTTCGCGTGGCAGACGACCTCGCGGTCGGCCGGCTTCTTGAGCAGCGATCGCTCCCAGAAGGTCGCCGGCAGCGGGTCGAACCCGAGCGAGGTGAAGAACCGCTCGCCGAGCGAGACCATCTGCTTCCCGTCGAGCTTCTTCGCCTTGATCTTCCGCGTCACGTCGAGCGAGGGCTGGCCCTTGTACGGCTCCATGAGCCCGTAGACGTTCGACCACTCCTGCGCCCACATGTTGCCGAGGAGGTGCGCCGGGATCGGGGACTTCTCGCCGATCCTGTCCTTGCCGTGGATCGCGCGCAGCCTCGCGCGCACATAGCAATGCAGCTCGTCGTAGAGCGGCTTCAGCTTGCCCCAGAGCCGCTCGGTCTCGGCCTCGAACGCATCGGGGGACATGTCGTATCCGGCTCGCCAGAGCGCGCCGACGTCCGGGAGGCCGAGCTCCGCCGCCCCCTTGTTGCCGAGGGCGACGTAACGCTCGAACTTCGGCCGGAGCGGCGGTGCGATCGCGTGCCAGCCCGCCCATGCATCGAGCAGCTCGTCCCAGTCGCGGCTGGTCTTCAGGAGGCTGGAGAGCTCGTCGAGCGCGAGGCACTTCGGCTCGGCCCCGGCGCCCGCGCGCGCAGCGCCCCGGGCTGCGGTCGTCGCCCGCCCTGGCCTGGCCTTCGGGCAGTGCTTGCCCTTGCCGTACAGGCTCGTCATCTCGACCGAGAGCGCGGCGAGCTCGGCGCGCTCCGCCGGGTCGCTCGGCGCCGGAAGGGAGGTCGAGAGCTTGAGGAGCGCCAGCTGGCGGGCGACGTCCGCGGGCAACGCGAGCCCGTCGAAGCGCGCCGCCGCCTTCATCGTGCGGTTCAGGTACTCCATGCTCGCCTCCTCGGCGGAGGCGGCGAGCGCGTCGGTATCGTCCGTGAGGTAGGTCTGGTTGACCCAGGACGCGCGCGCGGACTGGATCCGCAGCCTGCGCAGCTCCCGGTCGACGGCGGCCACGAAGGCCTGCGCCTCGGCCGGGCCGGGCGGCGCCGCCTGCGGGGGGGCGGCATCCGGCCGGGCCGCCGCGGGCGCCAGGGTCGCGGGCGCCTCTTCACCCTGGCGCGGCGGCGCTGGCGCCGCCGTCGGCGGAGCGGCGCCGCTGCACGCCGCGCCCAGCCCGAGCGCGACGAGCATCAGCGGACGCGCGATGGCCGTCCGGGCGAGGGCAAAGCGGACCACGGGCCCTTCATACACGCCGGACCGTGCCGAGGGAACCAGGAGCGACGTGCGATCGTCAGGGCGCGGCCCCGCCGCGCCGCCCCTCCGGATTCACCCGCACCCCCCGCGAGTCACCCGCACCGTCCGCGATTCACCCGTACCGTCCGCGATTCGCACGGGTCGGCGCGACCTGGACGAACCGCCCCGCGGTGACGGCTGCCATGCGGCGGTGAACTGCCGTTACAATGCTCACCCACCATGAGGAATGCCCTTGCGCCCAGGCCCACGCTCTCGGCGGTCCTCGGCCTCGCCGCCGCCGCCGCCCGCCCGGCGCCCCGCTCGCCCGCAGGACGGACGAGCGGCCGCCGCCCGACGGCCCGGAGCAGCCGCTCCGGGTTGCCTCGCAGAGCGCGGCGGCGAAGCGCTGCGACGAGCTGCGACCTCGAGGTGAGGTGCAGACGGATGCCCCACCCCGAGGCGCGAGCCACGACCTCCTGCGCACCGAGCGACGGCCATGAGTGAGCTCGAAAATTTCTCGTTCGTGATCCCCGGCGAGCTCGCCGGCATGGCCTATCCCCACGCGCCCCAGGCGGTCGAGGAGCTCGCGGAGCTCGGCTTCCGCAGCCTGGTGTCGCTCTCGCGTCGGGCGCCACCGCCTGCGGCGGTGGGCCCGCTCATCCACCTGCATTGCCCGCTCGCCGACTTCACGCGCATCCCGAGCGTGGACCTCCTCCGCGCCGTGGCGTTCCTCGGCCGGGCGCCGCGGCCGATCGCCGTTCACGGGGAGGGCGGCGTCGGGCGCACCGGGGTCGTGCTGGCGTGCCGCCTCGTGTCGCTGGGCAGGTCGGCGGCCGAGGCCATCGCCGAGGTGCGGCGCGTGCGGCCAGGCTCCATCGACGACCCCGAGCTCGAGGCGTCGGTCGCGGAGTTCGAGCTGTTCTACCGGAGCGCGCACGAGCAGGCGACGCCGGCCCCCTTCAACTTCGCGCCCGCGTCGCCGCTCGACCGGATCGTCCACGGCGCGGAGCGGCCCGGCTTCGGGATGGCGAACTGGTCGGCTTCCGGGATCCGCTCGTCCGTGGTCGCGCCGCCGAGCTCGGCAGCTCACCCGGATCCGAGCGACGCGCCCGTCGAGGCGTGGCTCGCCTTCATGGCGCGGCACGGGATGCGCGAGGTGCTCTGCCTGCTCGACGAGGGAGAGCTGGCGCTCCACCGGATCCCGCTCCTCGGCCGCTACCAGCGCGAGTTCCTCCGGGTGACGCACGTGCCGCTCGACGGAGGCGCGCTCCCCTCGCCCGACGCGCTGGAGCGCGCGCTCGACGCGCTGAGGCGCGCCGAGTCCAGCGGCGCGCCTGCCGTCGTGCACTGCGCGTCCGGCGCGGGCCGCGCGGGCGTCGTGCTGGCGGCGTGGCTGCGCGCCCGGCACGGCCTCGCCCCCGAGGCGGCGATGGGCGCGGTCCGGGATCACGCGCGGCACTTCGGCGCGCACCGCGACCCGCTGAAGGCAGGGCCTGCGGCGCGGGATCTCATCGCGGGCGTGCCCGCGCTCGCGTGAGCGCGTCGCTCGCGTGAGCGCGCGGGCCGGCGCCGGCGCTGGCCCGCGGCCGGGCGGCGTCGAGCGTCACCCGACGGCGCTTCGCCCGGGCCTCGCGCGCCGGTGCTCGCGGTACATGCGCAGGGCGAACGCGCCGGCCGGCTCGCCGCGGAGCCCTTCGGCGAGCGCGCGGAGCTCGGACGGCAGCTCGGAGGGCGGCGGCAGCGGCGACGGGTGGTGCTCGGGCGCGAGCAGCGGCGCGGCGAGCGCGGCGAAGGTGAGATCGGCGGCCGAGAAGCGGTCTCCGACGAGGTACGGGCGCCCATCGCGGAGGCGTTCGTTCACCGCGTCGAAGACCGCGCGGAGCTTGCCTCGCGAGCGCTCGGCGGAGGCGGCGTCGATGCGCATGACGCGCTTCATGACCGCCCGCGCGACCGGGTAGTAAGCGCGGAAGGTGCCGCGCCCGAACCACCAGGGCGGCGCCGCGCCAGCGCCCTCGAGAGAGCGGAACGACCCGCCCATCAGGGCGAACGCGCCCTCCGCGTCGGGCAGGAGGTGAAAGTACGCGACGCGGCGGGTCGCGGGGCCGAGGTCGGCGTCGAAGCGCTGCTCGAGCGCCTCGACCTCGGCGCGGCCCGCGTCGGGCTCGCGGGAACCTTGGAGGAAGAGCGCGCGCTCCGGCGGCACGAGCGTGTCGGCGTAGCGCAGGATGTCGGTCGAGTCACCGAGCACGCCCGCCGGCGAGACGAGCACCGGGACGGAGCGGCGCCCGCCGGCCCTCAGCGACGGGAGCGCGTGGGCGAGCGGGAGGTAGGCGTCCTCCCGGTACCGCGCGCCGGCGCGATCGAGCGCCCACCGCGCCTTCTCGCAGAAGTGGCTCCAGGGAATGGTGATGAGGCGGAGGGGCGCGCCCGCGCCAGGATCAGCCATGAGGATCTCCAAGGTCCCTGGACGACCCGGGCGCGACGCGCATCAGCGCCGGATCTCGAAGAGGTGGATGCCGTACGCGGGGAGCTCGACGCCGAGGCCGCGCGACAGATCGACGAGCTCGTCGCCGTCGCGCGGGTGCTCGTTGCCGGTCATGAGGTCGGCGAGCAGGACCTTGCGGCCGGCGATGCCGGCGATGTCGAGCGGGATGCGGCACCCGCTGCGCGACGGGGCGAAGTTGATCACCGCCACGAGGGGCGCCGCGCTCCGGGGCGCGCCGCAGGCCGGGAGCGGCTCCCACCGGTAGGCGACGAACGCGTCGGCGCCCGGCCCGCGCGCGGTGAGCGTGGCGAAGCTCCCGGTGCGCAGGATGGGCCGGCGCACGGCCGCGAGCAGCCGCTCGTGGAAGGCGAGGCAGGCCTGATCGACCGGCTCCTCGGGGGCGCGGGCGAGGTGCAGCGAGGCGCGCACCGTCCGCCCCTCGAGCTGGCCGTGGTGGATGAACCGCATCCCGGGCACCGTCGCCGCGATGAACTCGGCGGCCCGGCGCCGATCCGGGGGGAGCACGGCGGCGATGCGCGGCTCGTCGTGGTGCTCGATGAAGCGGACGCTCCGCCGCTGGTAGTCGGGCGTCGCCGCGAGGTGGCCGCGGACCGACGACGCGGAGGCGTGGCTCAGCCGATCGTAAAGGCTCTTGTCGAAGGTGTAGTCGAACCCGAGCATCTGCAGGCGCCACTCGAGGTCCCAGAAGGCCTCGGCGATGAAGACGAAGCTCGGGTGGTCGCGGCGGACGGCGTCGATGGCCTCGGCCCAGAATTCGCCGGTGGCCTCGCCCTTTCGCTCCGTCGACGGGCGCTTGGACCACGTGCGCCGGAAGACGTCGTCGAGCACCAGCATCGCCATGTCGCAGCGGACACCGTCGCAGCGCGACGCGACGCTGCGGAGCGCCTCGACGGACGCGGCGCGCGTCGCCGCGAGGCGGTAGTCGAGCTGGGCCGTGTCGGGCCACGGCGGGATGTAGGGATCGCGCCCGCTGAGCGGGGCGCCGTCGTCGCCGGCGACGAAGAGCTCGGGCTTCTCCTTCACCCAGTGGTGATCGCGCGCGACGTGGTTGGGCACGAAGTCGAGGATGACCCCGATGCCCCGCGCCGCGAGGCGCCGGCGCAGATCCGCGAGGCCGGCGTCGCCGCCGAACGCGGGGTTCACCTCGTAGCGCGCGACCGCGAACGGGGAGCCAGCCACGTCGGCCTCGGTCCAGTCCGGCAGCACGCGGTCGTACTCGGCGCGCAGGTCGGGATCCGTGAGCGAGCGGCGCGGGCCCTCCTCGCCGAGCGTCCAGACGCCCATCAGGTGCACGTAGTCGACCCCGAGCGCGGCGAGCCGGTCGAGCGCCGCGTCGGGCACGCTGGCGAGCGTCACCCTGGCCTTGGCGGCGCGCGAGAGCTCATGGAGCCAGACACGCACGAAGATCGCGTACAGCAGGGGGTGCTGGTGGGCAGGGACTAGGGAGCTCATCGATTGGATTGGGGACGGCGGGCCCGCGAGGGAGTCGCGGACAGCGGGCGCCGGCGGGGGATTGTCTGCGGGCTCGGGTGGTCCCTGCAAGGGCGATCACGATGTGCTGCAGGCGCGGCGGGCCGAGGCCGCGCGCGCAACGTCCAGCACAGAGGCCGTCTCGCTCGATCCCGGGCGCTCGCGGCGCGGGCGCCGTCAGGCGCGGCGCGCGCGGCGCCTTCGCGCGAGCGCGGCGGCCGCGCCGAGGGCGACGAGCGGCAGGGCGAGGGGCGTCGCGGCCTCGTCGGGCGAGAGCCGGCAGCCGCAGCCGCCCTGCTTGGGCTCCACCGGCGGCGGCGCCTCGGCCGGCGGCGCGTCGTCGACGGGCGCCTCCGCCTCGGCGGCGTCCTCCGCGGGCGCGCCCTCGGAGGCCTCTTCCTTGGCGGGCTCGTCGCTCTTCTCGGCCTCGGCCTTGTCCGCCTTCTCGTCCTTCTTTTTCTTCTCGCCGCTGAAGACGATCGCGCGGCGATCGATGACGGGGTTGTCGCCCTGCAGGGTGATCTTCTGCTTCGGCCCCATCTGCACGCCGTCGCTCACCCGCTTGATCACGAGCTCGTACTCGCCGGCCTCGAAGCCTCGATCGCGCCGGAGGACGAAGTCGAACTTGGTGATCGCAAAGACCTTGCCGCTGCTGTCGGAGAAGCCGACGTCCATGCTCTCGTTGATTGACTGCTGGTTCTGGAGCGGGATGCGGACGAGGATCGGGGTCTCGGGCGACTTGTCGGTGAGCGCTCGCTCGTAGTGCACGGTCGGCGTGAACGAGAACAGCATCGGGATGTGCCCGAGGTGCGGCATCCCTCCGTAGTTCATCGTCATCTTCAGCTTCCATCGGCCGCTGTCCTCCTTGGGCGAGCGGTCGACGATGGTGACGGTGCCCGCCGCGTGCGCGGCGCTCGCGGGCAGCCACGCCCCGATCAGCGCGAGCGCGGCAGCGACGACGCGCGCAAGGAAGAGGCGGCGCGCCGCGCCGGGCTGGGTCGCTCCGGGGCGGGCGTGAGGACGCTCGGCGCGCGGACGCCGCGCGCCGAGCTGAGACAGGGGATCGGTTCGAGGTCGGGCGGTTCGCATGCGCGGCACGCTACCAGGGATTTCGTGGCAACGAGACGCGGACGAGAGGGCGGGCGGCGCGGACGAGAAGAGGGCTGGCAGCGTGGACGAGAAGATCACCGCCAGCGTGAACGAGACGATGACCGCCAGCGCGCGGGGCTCAGTCCGGGAACCAGAGCAGCGCGTCGGAGGTGGGCTTGTAACAGGCCTGGCGGCCCGCCTCCTCGTTGTCGGTGCAGCTCGCGTTGTCGAGGCAGTCGATGATCTCGTAGCGGCCGGCGGCGTTGTAGATGGTGGTGAACATCGCGCGCTGGGCCCCCTCGAGCTTGCTGAACGCGCTCTTGCACGCGGGGACGGGCACCCTCTCGCAGCGGGCCATGCGCGCGCAGCGGGACTCGATGACCGGCGCCGCCGTGGGCTCGTCCGGGTTCAGCTTGACGGCCACCTCGTCGTTGCACTCCAGGATGATCTGGCTCCGGTCCGGCGAGCTCTCGGTGGCGGCCTCCATGCGGCGGGAGAAGCAGCTCGTCATCGCGCGGAGGTACGTGGGCGACGAGGTCGGGTAGGCGGCCTTGCACGCGTTGAGGTGCTCCCAGGATGCACCGGCGCGCTGGAGCTTGGCGAGCGCGGAGCACCACTCGGCCTGGGCCGCGATGACACCGTCGCGATCGGGGAAGCTGGTGGGCCGCTCAGAGCATGCGTTCAGCGCGAGCATCGACGCGGCCACCGCGATCGGCAGGGCCAAGGATCGAAGGGCGGGCATTGGCGGACCCTAGCACGAGAGGTCCGCCGACGCGGAATCTCCGGATGCTCGCCGCCCCTCATGGCCGGTTTGGCAGAAGCTCGCAGCGAAGTCGCACGCCGCCGCCGCGGGGGGCGGCGGCGCCGTCGGGGCCGAAGACCACACCGAGGTCCAGCCCGCCCCGGGCCGCGGCGCGGACCTCGATCGCCTCGACGCACAGGGCGCCGCGGCCGCCGGAGAGCAGCGCGGACGCGGGGGCGTCCCCCTCGAACAGCGGCGCCCCGTTCCTCGAAGCCACCCGCAGCGTGGCGGGCAGCTCGGCGATGAACCGGTGCGACGGCCGCGCGCCGCCGCAGCCGCTGGCGCCCATCTCCGCGAGCGACGCGAGGGGCCCGAGCGGCTCGAGCGGACCGACCTGGCCACGGGCGACGTCGATCGGCCCCGCGACCACCTCGCCGGAAGCGACGGAGTAGCCGATGAGGGCCACGCCAGGGGCGTCGAGCCGGCGGCCCAGGGTGAGGCGGGCGCCCGCGAGCTCGGGGACACGCGCGAGCCCGAAGGCCGGTAAGGTGCCCTGCCGCACGGCGACGACGAAGCTGCGCCTCCCGGCGTCGAGGGCGAGCAGCTCGCCGCCCGGCAGCTCGACCGCGGCGGCGATCGCGCCGGCGTGGTCGAACGGCAGGAGCGCCGGGGGCTCGGCGCCCGCGCGCACGCGGAGGCCGCGCCGCCCGTGCGGGCCGCTCGCGTCGAACAGCAGCAGCAGATCCGCGGGCGCCCTGGCGCCGGGCGCGAGCAGCACGGGGACGGTGTCGCCGGACGCCGCGCCGAGCGAGCCGTCGCGGAGCGACAGGCGGCGCGGCGCTCCGGCGCGCGCGAACGGCAGGAGCACGCTCGCGGTGAAGGTGCCGTCGCGGAGCGCGCCCAGGGGGGAGGACGGCGCGGTCGACAGCGAGACGAGAGGGGGCGCGCCGCCGGTCGGACGGGCCGTCGCGGGCACGCCCCCTGCCGCGAGCGTGCCCCGGGGAGCGCGGCGACCCGAGGGGGGCGGCGCCGGGGCGGCCGACGGCGGCGGGAAGGACGAGGGGTCGTCGTCGAGGCGGCAGGAGACGAGCGGCGGAGGCGCGGCGCGGAGCGCTGGGTTCACCGCGGGAGCGAAGGGCGGCGGCGCGCCGCGCGGCGAGGGCGGAGGGCCGCCCCAGCCGAGGCGGACGAGGCCGTGCTCACCCATCGCGCAGCCGATCGGGGAGCACGCGAAGGGGGCGCCCTCGTCGAAGGGAGGCTCGATCTGGCGTGCGGGCGGGCCCTCGGCCGGGCGCCACGAGCGGCCGCCGTCGGTCGACTCGAAGAAGGCCGGCGGGTCGTCGCCGGTGGCGGCGAGCGCGAACCGCCCGCCGACGACGACGTTCTGGACGCCGGCCGGGAGGGGAAAGACGGTGACGCCGCCGCGCGCGTCGATGCGCAGGCCGGCGATGCGGCCGCCGCGGCGGCCCGAGAGCAGCCGCTCCGCTCGATGGGCGCGCGCGGGAGAGCCCGCCTCCGGCAGCGCCTCGCGGGCGGGCGAGACGCCGCCGGCCTCCTCGGGCAGGTGCAGCCAGCCGCGCACGAGGCCGTCCTCGTCCTCCCAGAAATCGGTGTCGATGAGGCGCGGCGGCGATACGGCGTCGGCGGACCCCGGGAAGATGCCGCCCGCGAGCGCCGGGAAGGCGCCGCCCGTGAGCGCCGGGTCGCGATCGCGCACGCGGACCACGCGGACGCCCTCGGGCGGGCCCGCAGGACGACGTTCGCGCCCGCGCACGGGGGGGCCGGGAGGCGATCTCCGCGGCGCGCCGTCCTCCTCCTCGCCCTCGGAGGTCCGGCGCCCTTCCTCCTCGTCCTCCTCGGAGGGCCGCGGCCGCGGACCGCTCGGCGCCTCCAGCACGAGCGCGGTGACGGTCCCGCGCTCGCCGACGATCCAGCGGTAGAGGCGGTGGGCGTCCTCGCCCTCGATCCGGCGCTCGACCCAGCGGCCGCCGCCGACGCGCACGCACACGCGCGCAACGCCTTCCTCTACGGGCTCGCGGCTCGCGGCGTCCCCTTGCGGCTCGTCGGGCGCCAGCCGCGCGAAGCGCCGGGGCCATGGCGCCTCGTCGTCGGTCGGGCCGGCGTCTCCCGGGCTCTCCGGAAAGTCGTGGAGCCCAGGGGGGACGCTGCCGCACCGGCCGATGAAGGCGAGGCGACCGCGATCGTCGCCGACGAACGCGCCTTGCGAGCTCGCGATCGGGTCGGGGCCTCGGCCGCGGGGCGGGAACGTGGCCTCCAGCCGCGGCGCGGAGAGCGTCGTCTCGAGCCGGAGCACCTGGGCGGCCTCGTGCGCGCACGCGAGCAAGACGTCGTCGCCCGACCGGAACGGCTGGCAGCGCGCATAGCTCGGGTCGAGGCTCTCGATCTCCGCCTCCGCGAGGGGCTGGGCGGTCGCCGCCGCGAACACGGCGAGGCCGCCGTCGCGAGCGACGAGCAACCGGCCGCCAGGGAGGAGCGCGCCGGTGGCCGCGGCCAGCGCGACCCCCGCTGGAGCGAGCGCGCGGACCGAGGAGGCGCCGAGCGTGGGGTCCCGCGCTGGCGGGAGAGAGAGCGAGGCGCTCGGCCCGGCCCGCGGCGGAGGGGGCACCGCGGGTACGAGGCCGGCGGCGTTCACGTGGAGCGTGGCGCCGCCCAGCGGACCCAGGAGCGCGACCGCTCTGCCGCCGTCCTGCTCCTCGAGGAGCGACGTGGCGAGCCCGCGCGTCTCGAGCACGTCGATCCAGGTGGCGCCCCCGTCCAGGGTGACCGAGGCGCGGCCGAACAGGTCGAGGCGCGCCGCGCGGCGCGCGTCGACGGCCACCGCGTCGACCACGCCCGCGGCGCCGAAGCGGCGAACGGCGAGCGTGGAGGGATCGATCTCGAGGAGCCCCCGATCGCTGCGCAGGAGGATCGCGTCGAGGTACGGCCGCGCGCCGCCGGGAGCGCCGACGTCGGCGATGGGCGCGAGCTCGCCGAGGAAGTCGGCGGCGCGGTAGACGCGGCCCTCGGACCACAGGAGGAACCCGCCCCCGAGGCGCGCCGGGATCGACCGGAACCCGCGGAGCAGCTCGGCCGCGGGGGCATCGGCGAGCACGACGCCCCCATCGAGGCGAACGCGGCGCCCTTCGAAGAGCGCGGGCTCCGGGCGGGGCGCGGGCGCGCGTTCGCCGGCCCCGGCGGCGGCGTCGAGGAGCACGCCGATGTCCTCGGTGAGGACGTAGCGCGCAGGAGAGAGCGGCAGCGGGTCTGCGGGCGCGGCGGCCCGCGGCTGCGCGGGCCGCGGAGGGCGCTCCGGGGCGGCGCTGCACGCGGCGAGGACGGCGGCGAGGACAGCGAGGAGCGCGCGGGGCGTCACTTCCTGGCCCGCACCGGGATCAGCCCTCGTCCAGCGCGCCGCCTCGGTCGCTGCCGGACGCGCCGCTGCCGTTCGGCTTCTTCGCCTTGCGCGCGGTGCGCGCGAGCAGCGGCGGCACGTGCGCGTCGACCTCGCCGATCCACAGCCACATGCCGGCGCGGCGGAGCTGCGCTTCGTGACGCCGGCTGAGGAGCGTCCAGAGCCGATCGCGCGCCTCCACCGCGCTCTTCACGGGCTCCGGCGCCTTGGCCTTGGCCCCCTTGGGCTTGAGGAGCGAGAGGAGCTGATCGCCGATGGCCGCGGTCTCGTCGATCTGCGCCCTGGTGATCGCGGTCTTGCCTTTGACCTCCGCGGCGTGATCGCGGAAGAGCTGGGCGAGATCCACGCAGTCCTGCACCATGTCGCGCGCGCCGCTGCCTGCCATGATCTTCTTCACCCGCTGGGCCGGCAGGACGCCCGCCTTCATGAGGGCCACCGCCGCGCTGAGCAGGAGATCGCGGAGCTCGTGCGCGCGCTGGAGGAGCTTCTTCGTGGTGCCCGGCGACGAGCGGTCCACCTGCGCCGCGGCATAGACCAGGCCGAGGGCGAGCCGGCCGAGCGACTTCATCGCGCCGAGGTCGAAGGGAGCGGGCAGCTTCAGGAGCTCGGCCTCGTGCGGCCCCACGGCGTCGAGCCCCGCGCGGATGTTGTGGTGGACGAGCGCGACGTCCGCGCGGAGCGGGCGGATCTCGCGCGCGGGGAGGCGCCGCGCTTCTTCCATGAACTCGGCGGCTGCCTCGGCCGAGCCCGGGAGCGCGGGCGCGCCGTCGGCGCGGTCAGGCGCCGTGGCGGGTGCCTTCTGGTTGTTCTTGTCGTTGTTCTTGCCGGCGGGCTTCTTCTTTGCGGGTGCTCTCGGCATCGCATCTCCTCGCTGGGTGGGCGTCCTCGACTGTAAAGTACGCGCTGGGCGAGGGGACCGGGAAGAGGTTCCGTGCGAGCAGCCAGGGCGCGCCTTCAGCCTGCGCACACCGCATCGCGTGCATCGCCCGGCGCAGCCGAGCGAGGGCGGACGGCGCCGCGGCGACCGCCGCACGGCGGTCTCGCGAGGGTCCACCACCTTGCCGGGACCACCGCACGGTGGTCTCGCGGAGGTACGCCGCCTTGCCGCGACCACCGCACGGCGGTCTCGCGGAGGTACGCCGCCTTGCCGCGACCGCCGCATGGCGGTCTCGCGGAGGTCCGCCACCTCACCGCGACCGCCGCATTGCGGGCTCGCGAGGGCTCACGACCTTGCCGCGACCACCCCATGGCTGTGTCCTACCAGCCCAGGGTGTCCTACCAACCCGTGGAGTTGCCGCTGTCCGGAGCATGGGGCCGCGAGGCGTCGCGATCGGGCTACAGCCGGAGCAGCAGCGCCTCGCGTCGCCGGGTCGCCAAGACCTGTGCTGTCCCGCGCTCTTGGACTCGGCCGCCGGGCGGGCGCCGGGCATCTCAAGAAGGTGCGGAGTCCCGGGATCATGGGAGTCCGGATCCCGCGCCGGCGCGGGCGGAATGCCGGTTGCTTTCCGCGGAGCCGCCATGAAGAGTGCACCGCTACGAGCCACCCTGCTCGCGGCTGCCCTGGCGCTGCCCGGTTGCGTGAACCGCGCCGAGGCCGTGGAGACCAGGGAGCCCCAGCCAGAAGCGAGCCTCCTCCGGTCGCCGGCCTGGGTCGCGGCGCACCTGGATGATCCGAGCGTCGTCGTGATCCACGTTGATCGCGATCGCCGCACGTACGACCGGGAGCACATCCCCGGCGCGCGCTTCCTGTCCGTCGACGCCCTCGCGATCGAGCGGGACGTCCCCAACGAGCTGCCTCCGCTCGCGGACGTGAAGGCCGCCTTCGAGCGCGCCGGCGTCTTCGATGGCTCCCAGGTGGTGCTGTACGGCGGGATGGACGGCCTCGCGCCCGCCCGCGCGTTCTTTGCGCTCGACGTCATCGGGCACGGCCATCGGACCGCCCTGCTCGACGGGAGCCTCGGTGCATGGCGAGCCGAAGGCTATCCCATCTCGTCGGAGGCCGCGGAGCCCCGGCTGGGCACGCTGACGAGCAAGCCTCAACCCGAGCGCGTCGTCGACGCGGAATGGGTAGATGCGCATCTCGACGATCCCGGCGTGGTGCTCGTGGACGCGCGCCCGCCGGACGAGTTCCGCGGCGACGCAGGGAACGGGGACGTCGCGCGCCGCGGTCACATCCCGACGGCCCAGAACCTCTTCTGGCGCGACTTTTTCGTCGATCGCGACGCGCGCCGCATGCGCCCCGCCGGCGAGCTGCGCGCGATGTTCGAGCGGGTCGGGGCGCGCGACGATCGGACCGTGGTCGTCTATTGCCGCACCGGCATGCAGTCGTCATTCGCCTATTTCGTATCCCGCCACTTGGGCTACCCGACAAAGATGTACGACGGCTCGTACGTCGACTGGAGCCGCCGCGAGCACCTGCCCGTCGAGCGCGGGCCGGCGCGACGGGCACGAGACACCTGAGGCGACAGGGCAGCTGGACCTGCTCGACGGCGTGGTGGCGACGATGCTGGCCCGACAGGCCGCCGCCCGCTGCATAGAGCGGGGCCGCCTCCGCTCCTCGTTGGAGCGGTCCTCCGCGGGGCGCTCGTCGACGAGACCGCGCCGCCTTCGCCACCGCGTCATGCGCTTCGCGACGCGCGCGGCGATGCCGGCGACCTCCTCGCGCGAGGGGGGGCGCGCTCCTCGTGAAAGGTGACGCCGGTATCGTCGGCGCGCGTGAAGACCCCGTCCGCAACCACGACGTGGAAGTGCACGAAGCTGCCAAGCGTGCCATTGAAGCTCGCTGCTCCGAGCGCCGGCATTGCCGACGCATTCTAAACGACGTGGGCGTCTGTCCTCAACGCGGGCACAAAGACCGCCTCACCGGGACCACGGAGGCCGCTGTTTCTCCGGGCGGCTCTTCGAGGGAGGCTCCCGAAGCAGCTTCCCCCCCGACGGGCGCCCGCGCGCCCCTCTGCATCAGAGGCGAAATCGGGTACGATGCCGTTCCGGAGGCGCATGTAATGGCCAATGGAACAATCTGCTGGCCCTCTCCTGATGAATGCTTTCCCGTACGTGGCGCGATCGTCGACCCTGGGCACATCGCCTTCGACGTGGAAGCGGATGGGGAGCACTACTCGGTAACTCTGGAGCCAGCAAACGGATCGATGTGGAAGGGGAGATGGCGCTGCCGCGAGACCCAGCAGAGCGGCCACGTCGATGCTCGGCTGTACAAATGCGACGATGGAGGAGTCGTCCTCGTCGGTAATTGGAAGCAGGACAGCGATCTGCGGTGGTTTATCGAGCTGCGGTCGTAGGGAGCTGAGCCCATCGGTGCCCGCCCGCGGTCTCCACCGCTGCGCTCGCGGGCGTCGACGTCGACTGCCCGGTGCAGCGCCTGCACGCCATCACCCGGGGGATCGAGGAGTTCGCGCGGCGGTCGCCGCCAAGGCGGTGCGAGCGGGCCGATTCGGGGCGGCAACGGCGCCGCCGCAGCCTCACCCCAGGAATGGCAGAATCTCCGCCGACTTCGCCCACACCGCGTCCGAATACGCCTCGTCCGCGGTGAAGCCCTTGTTGGTGAAGAAGTAGGCGTACTGCGATGTATAGGTGACCCGCGCGCCGTAGCCCGGGTGGTCCGTCTCGGTCGCCCATTCGGAGGGCGGGATGTCCATCGCCTGCAGCGCCGTGCCCAGCCACTGGTTGTAGGTGAGCCCGGGCCACAGCTTGTCGTCTTCGGTGCTGCTGGACGGATTCCCGAGGTGCATCGTCAGGTTGCGGTAGTCGCAGTAGCTGCCGGTCTTGATCTTGCCGCCGGCGCCGCCCGCGGTGACCACCGGCATGGAGAACGCATAGTGGGTGATGTTGCCGCTCTCCTGTCCCCACGCCACCAGCGAATGGTCCAGCAGCGTGCCGCCCTGGCCGTCGCCGTAGCTGTTCAGCTTACTCACCAGGTCCAGGTACACGCCCTGGAAGAAGACCTGATGGGACTGCTTCACCAACTCCTGCATCGCGGGATCCGTGTGCGCCGCGTGCGCCACGTTGTTGTGCCAGTCCTCTCCCTGCGCCGCGCGGTTGGTGAAGGTGAGCGCCTGGTTGTTCTCGTCGATGGCCAGCGTGATGATGCGCGTCACCCCGCAGTTGGCGGCCACCGCGAGCACGTCGTTCAGCATCTGGAAGAACTGCACGTTCTTCGCCGGATCGCCGTCCATCGGCCGGAGGCTCAGGTTGTTGGTCGAGGGCCGGGTGGGCACCGTGCAGCCCGCGGGCAGGCTGGTGCCCAGGCGCCGCTGCAGCTCCGCCACCTTGTCGATGTGCTGGTCCAGCCGCAGCTTGTCCTCCTGGGACAGCCGCTTGTTGCTGTTTCGCAGCCGCTTGTAGCTCTCCAGCAACCGGTCCACCAAGGGCGGGCGGGTGGCGGGCCCGCTGGAGATGCCGGCCAGCAGCGAGTCGAATAGCCCCTGCGCGCTCTCGGTCCCGCCGATCGCGTTGGTGTCGACGCCGGAGGTCGGGTCTCCCGGGGTGTTGTATCCGTGGCTGCCGCTGTTCGAACCTTCGATTATCACGCTGCGTTTTCTGACCGAGGAGAGATCCGGGTAGAACGCGGGCGAATACGCCATGATCTGATCGATCGTCGCGCGCGGCTTCGACGGAACCCCCTTGTCGTCGTCGTAGTACCCGAGCGCCCCGCCAAAGTTGTGGGCCATCATCGTCGGGATGTCTAGCCCGCGCAGCACGTTCATCTTCGCCACCAACGACGGGGTGAGCATGCTGGACGGTGCGGACAACACCGGGCTCAACGACGCGGTGGCTCCGTTCACTGTCGCAGCCAGCGCGCCGCGCCGAACCGGGTGCGTGTATGTCAGCGTCTGGGTAAGCGTGGCGTCGGCCGGGTACATGTTCGCCAGGGTGACCCCGCCGTGCCCCGTGCGCATGTGGACGAAGACCTTGGGGGGGGGCACCGCCGCCAGCGCTTTGCTGGAGACGAACAGCGAAGGCAAGAGCGGCAGCGCCAGCATCGCGCCACCCGCGCCGCGCAGAAAGAGCCGCCGGTTCATCTGCTTGTCGTGGCTCATCTAGAACCTCCTCGCCTTGAACGTGGTGAATTGGGCGGGCGTCTTCAGCACGTCCGCGAAAGACGCTCCGCTGCGCGCCTTGCTCTCCAGCGCCTCGAGCAGACAGCCATCCTGAGCGGGCGCTTCGATCCGGCTCTGGCTGAAGCGGAAGTACTGCCGTGCCAGGCAGGAGTGGAACAGCCTGGAGTCGTCGATCGCCCGGGTCAGCTCCGCCGCATCCGACATCTCGCGGGAGTCACCGCTCTGCACCTGGGGCACCGACAGCGTGTCCACGGGCAGCGAGGTGAGGAGCGCGCCGGTAGCGTCGAACACCTGCTCTTCGGTGCGTTCGCGTCCCAGCGCATCGAAGTTCTCGGTGATGAAGCCGGGCGGGTTGATGATGTTGGTGTGGCAGCCGCCGCAGACTCCGCCGGCGGTGCGTTCGGTCACGCTCTCCCGCGTGGTCATGCTCGCGGTGGAGGTGGGCGGCTGGGTGTTGGCGCTCGCCGGCGGCGCCCCCATCTGCTGGCAGAGCAGCGCGTTGCGCACCAGGTAGCCCTTGTGAATGGGCCGAGTGGTGACCGTGCCGGTGGCGAGCAGCGCGGCGCGGGTGAGCAGGCCAACCCGCTCGCTGGAGCCGAACAGCGGCGCCTCGCCGGAGCCGGTCCAGGTGGGTACCTGGTAGATGCCGGCGAGGTAGTCATCGGTGGCATAGGCGTGCTTGTCGTTGAGGAAGTCGCTCACCGACTGGCCGCCGCCCACGGTGGCCCGGGCGGAGGCGAGCACGTCGGCGATGAACGCGTCGCGCGCGGTGCTCGTCGGAAGCTGCGCGCCGGCGAAGGCCTTGAACTTCGGGTCGGCGTTGAGCGCGTCCAGCCGCGGCAGCTCGTCGAGGCGCAGCCACTGCGTGACGAACTCGTCCAGCGAGCTCTGCGAGGACGGGCTCTTCACCAAGCGCTCGAGCTGCGCTTCATAGGTGGCGTCGTTCAACAGCGATCCATCCGCCGCCGCGGCCCACAGCGCGTCGTCCGGCGGGACCTGCCAGTACTCGAGCGACAGCCGCGAAGCGAGCTCGTACGCCGACAGCGGGCTCACCGCCGCCGCGGCGTCGTCGGTGCCGTGCTCCACCCGGTAGAGCGTCTGCGGCGCGTTGAGCAGCGCGGCGATCACGTCCGCCACCGCGGCCTTGTCCACCGGCGTGTCGCCGGCGATGTCGGCGTAGAAGGTCACGTCCGCCTGGCTGAGCGCGTAGCGCAGCACCCGCGAGCCCCACGTGCCGATGAAGCTCTCCAGGCAGGTGCGGTCGTTGGTGGTCGACGAATCGGTCGCGCAGGCGCCCAGCATCGCCGCCATCCGCGCGTCGGTGGACGTGAGCTGCTGACCGATCGCCACGCCGGTGGTGTACATCGCGTCGATCTGCGTCTGCTGAATCCCCTGGTCGGTCCGCGCGTAGCCGCCCCTCAAGTCCCCCGGAGCCGGGGTCACCGAATCCGCCGGGTACTGCGCGAACGTCGCGCTGACCTCGTTCCAGATCGCGGCGGCCTCGGTGGGCGCGGCCAGCTCGATCGCGAACTGCAGCGTCCCCTGAAGCTGCGTGCGGGAGAGCCTCGGCAGGGGCAGCTCCGCCGGGACCGCCGCAGTGTCGCAGCTGAACTGCGCCGGCGCGGCAGCCAGGGGATCGATCTGGCCGCCGTCACCGCCGCCGCGTCCCTCGGGGGAGGCGGAAGTGCCGGTGCAGCCGGCGGGCAGCAGCAGGGCGCTTATCAGCGCCGTCCTCGGAGCCCATTGCTTCAGAAAATTGTCCCTGCTCATAGAACGCACCCAATCCTCTGCGTGTCGATGGCCACCTCATCGATCCACATCTCGACCCGCGCTCATCGCGACCACCGAAGCGAGGGCACTCCACGGCGGAGAAGACGCTGAATTCAGCGGCATACGGCCAACTAGAGTACCAAGCAGAAAACCAGCGCGCGAGCATTTTTAGAGGCTAGGACTTCGAATGCCCCCTTCTACCGCCCAGTCGCCGGTTGTCGGGGCGCCTCGGGTCGATCGGCGCTGCGCGACCGAGCGCGTTTGCCCCGAACCTGTGGCGCGGGCAGCGCCGCGGGCGCACGTCGGCGTGGACGCCGGCGTTGCGGGCGCCATGGGGCTTCGCTTGCGGCGCTCACGCCGCTTCGCAGTTCGGGCTCCGCGCACGCGCGATGGCAGGCGCCTCGCTCGGGAGCCCGAGATGCTTGAGGAGGGCGACGATGACCTCGCGCTCGGAGATGTCGGCCACGAGCCTCCGCCGCCCGCCACACGGGCAGGCCAACACGTCCTCGAGGTACACCCTACCGAGCAGGCTCGCCCAGTCGATGCGCGCACCGACTGGCTTCGTGACGCCGGTGCCGAGGCGGGTGCGCGCACCGCTCTGCGCGGCCGGGGCACTCGCCTCCGAGGCCGCGGGGCGCTCGTCGACGAGACCGCGCCGCCTTCGCCACCGCGTCATGCGCTTCGCGACGCGCGCGGCGATGCCAGCGACCTCCTCGCGCGAGGGGGCGCGCTCCTCGTGAAAGGTGACGCCGGTATCGTCGGCGCGCGTGAAGACCCCGTCCGCAACCACGACGTGGAGAGGTGATGCCGAAGACCGAGAAGGAAAAGATGCTGGCGGGCGAGCCGTACGACTTTCGCGATCCGCAGCTGTGCGCCGCGCGGCGTGTTCGCCGTCGGCAACCCGTGCCGCGTGGTGCGCCAGCTGGACCAGCAAGGGGCATGCGCCGAGCCGCAGAGGGCTGATCCGGCGCCGCGGAGGCTCGCCGCGCCGGGAGCCGAGCGGGGCGCGTCAGTCGTCGTGCGGATCGCGGGGATCGAACTCGTCCTCCTCGACATCGAGATCCAGCTCGCCCGCGATGTCCTCCCAGCCGAGGAGCTTGAACTGCGTCGAGCCGTCGTACTCGAATCCGTTGATCGGGTCCTCGGAGGAGGGCCCGCTCGCCTGGCCGTTCTGGACGACGAAGAGGCCGTACGGGAAGTCGCTGCCTGCCGGCACGTTCACGACGTCGTGCCCATCGGTCTCGCCGGTGCCCTCGACCCGGAACGTGGCGATATGGTCTGTCGGGGTTTCCCGGTCGTACACGTGAAACGTATCGTTGCCCTGGCTCGACACGAGCAGATACCCGTCTTCGTCCTCGCCGTAATAGATCGCCAGCCCCTCGACGTCCCTCTCCAGGTGCAGGCCTCCCGCCGAGGGGTTGCCGGGCGCCGCGATCGTCCCGGCGACCGGGGTTCCGGGCGCCGAGCTCTCGCAGGCGTACTCGCCGTCGTCGGGGACAGCCCACCACGGCTCCCCGAACGAGCGGGCCTTCTCGATCAGCCGGCTCGCCGGCACATTGACGGTCGCCGGGAGCGCGTCGCTGAGCGGCACGCGCCAGACGCCGACCACCTCCTGCGCGGCGAAGAGCACACCCTCTTGCTGGTCGACGACCAGACCCTCGAACTGCGGATCGCTCTCGGGCTCCTCGCGGCAGGGCGTCCACTGGATCGAAGGGCTCCCTGGGACGGTGAAGACCGGGTTAAACCGGAACTCGCGCACCCTGGCGTAGGAGACCTTGCCGCTTCCGGCAGCGTACAGCTCGAGCTCGGCGACGACGCTGCGGTTCCGCTGCGTCACGAAGGCGCGGTACTCGTCGTCGTCCTCGAGGCGGCGGAGCGCGAGGCCGTAGGCGGTGTTCTGGTCATCCAGGTCATTGTCGCGGACCCCGGACGGCTCGCCGGTCGGCTGGAGCGAGGACGGCTGAACGAACTGGCTCGGAAAGACGCGCGGCGCGCTCGACGCGGTGATGTCGATGAGAGGCCCGCTCGAGCTGTTCGGCTTGATGGCGTAGATCCGGAGCCGGTCGCAGCCCCGATCGGTGACCACGGCGATGTCGACCTCCTCTTCCGAGCCGTTCGCCTTGATCAGCTCGAAGCCGTACTGCACATCGACGTTGTTGAAGCGGCTGTAGGTCTCACCGGATCCGCTCTCGGGGCACGCGCTCGTTCCGCTCTCGGGCTTCGTGCCGGGCACGGGCGGGTCCTGCGCGGTGACCGCCGGCCGGTACGGGGGGAGGATCGTCTGCACGACGTTCCCCTCCAGGTCGTAGACCTGGAGCCCGGCGTCCTTCAGCACGCCGATGACGAGGCCTTCGCCCGAGTCGCTGGGGTTCACCCAGATCGCCGGGTCGTCCGCGTCGGGCGCGCGGGGCGCGTCGTCATAGGCGTGCAGCGCCGCTGTCTCGACGCGCGCCTCGATCACCGGCGACCCAGAGGTCGCTTGGCTCAGCGCGTTCACCTGTTCGTTCAGGTGCTGCGAGCACCCGAGGGGCATGGGCAGCGCCCAAACGAATAATACGACGAATCGAGCGGCTCTCATCGATATGTGGCTCCTTTCGGGCAGCCACGAGCGTGGCGTGCCTGCTGACCGCACGGCTGTTACCGTGCGCCTGCCGAGCTCGCGCCACGACCGCGTGAACTTTGGGTGCGCTTCCCGTGAACGGGCCAGCGTCGCCGCGGGCGGCGGCTGGCCCGGCTGAAGGGGAACCCAGGGGGACGCTGAGCGATGCGCAGGAGCACGGGAGAGCTCATGGCGGAGCTGCCCGTGCTCCCGCGCGATCATGCTGCCTTCACGGCACAATGGTTCCCGATACCGCCACATCGTCGACCTGAGCGGTCGCGGTGAGCGATCCGCTCGCCGAGGTGGCCGCGATGCCCATGTGGACTGTCGTGCCCATGCTGATGGTCGTCCATGGCCTCGGTCCAGGGTTGCGCCGAATCTGCGCAAAGACCTGCGCGAGCACCCACCACAGGCCACGCTCCTCGTGGCGAATGCCCCTTCTACCGCCCAGTCGCCGGTTGTCGGGGCGCCTCGGGTCGGTCGGCGCTGCGCGACCGAGCGCGTTTGCCCCGAACCTGTGGCGCGGGCAGCGCCGCGGGCGCACGTCGGCCTCGACGCCGGCGTTGCGGGCGCCAGGGGGCTTCGCCTGCGGCGCTCACGCCGCTTCGCAGCTCGGGCTCCGCGCACGCGCGATGGGAGGCGCCTCGCTCGGGAGCCCGAGATGCTTGAGGAGGGCGACGATGACCTCGCGCTCGGAGATGTCGGCCACGAGCCTCCGCCGCCCGCCACACGGGCAGGCCAACACGTCCTCGAGGTACACCCTACGGCGCAGGCTCGCCCAGTCGATGCGCGCACCGACTGGCTTCGTGACGCCGGTGCCGAGGCGGGTGCGCGGACCGCTCTGCGCGGCCGGGGCACTCGCCTCCGAGGCCGCGGGGCGCTCGTCGACGAGACCGCGCCGCCTTCGCCACCGCGTCATGCGCTTCGCGACGCGCGCGGCGATGCCAGCGACCTCCTCGCGCGAGGGGGCGCGCTCCTCGTGAAAGGTGACGCCGGTATCGTCGGCGCGCGTGAAGCCCCCCTCCGCAACCACGACGTGGGCAGGAGCGTCGCGCTCGTGGGCGCGGGGCCCGCATCGATCGCCGCGGCGGGCTACCTCGCCCTCGAGGGGCACCGCGCCGTGATCTTCGAGCAGCGGTCGATCCCCGGCGGCCTGAACACGCTCGGGATCGCGCCCTACAAGATGAAGGGGCACGAGGCGCTCCGCGAGCTCGAGTGGGTGCTGTCGCTCGGGGACGTCGAGCTCCGCACGGGCGTCGCGGTCGTCGAGCGGGCGACCGCGCCGGGGGAGATCTCGGCGAGCGACCTGCTCGCGGGCTACGACGCGGTCTTCCTGGGGCTCGGCCTCGGCGCCGACGCGCGCCTCGGCGTCCCCGGGGAGGACGGCGAGGGCGTGGTGGGCGCGACCGCGTTCATCGAGCGGCTCAAGGCCGATCCGCACCTCGATCTCGCGGGCGTCCGGCGCGCGGCCGTCGTCGGCGGCGGCAACACGGCGCTCGACGTCGCGCACGAGCTGGCGCTGCTCGGGGTCGACGTGGCGATCGTGTACCGCCGCTCCGAGGCCGAGATGTGCGGGTAGGAAGTCCAAGCGCTTTTGTGGATGTCAGAAAACTTCAGTCTTTCCAGACTTTGGGCGAGTCGAGTGGACATCACCTCTCCTGTGCGATCTCGCTCCCGTGAGGAAATCCCAGAAAAATTAAGAGGTTAGATAACCTTGTTGTGAGCGAAGTCACCACCGTGAGCTACCGGCGATATCCCCGCGGCGACGACCAGCGGGGCGAGCCGCGGCAGCCATGTCTTCGCGTGCATGGCTTCTCCCAGTCGTCCTTTGCGTCGTGGCGCCGCCGCGCGCCGTGAGGATTCCAATAGAATAACCGCCTGGTCGCTTCGACCTCTTCAATTGGGGTCCGCCACGCTCGACGTGGCGCTTGGGCTCGGGCAGCTCGTCTGCTCGCGGATTTTGAAGTCGACGCGACGGTTACGCGCTCGGCCTTGATCGGTGTTGTTGGTGTCGAGAGGCTCTTCGGCGCCGGGGGCTTCAACCACAAGGCGTGCCCTGTCGACCTTCAGCTTGACGAGCGCGTCGACCACCGCGTTCGCCCTCGCCGTCGCAAGCTTCCCTGGACGCGGCTCCTTGGCGTCGGTGTGCCCCCGAACGGCGACGCGAATGATCTCGGGGTGCTCGCTCATCACCTTCGCGATCTCTTCGATGGTTGAACGGTTGGCAGGTTGGATCGCGTATTTGCCGAAGTCAAACTGCAAGAGGGGGACGATCGGAATTCCTAGCGTGGTCACAACGACCATTCTGGGGCAGCCATTTTTCGTAGGATCGTCCGACGGCGCTCCAGAGACGGACGGGCATGCGTCACCCGGATCCGGAATGCCGTCGTCGTCGCTATCCGTGCGCGCGGGTGAGGGCTCCGTCGCGCGGCCGCCCTCCCCGGGCCCCACCGTTGCGGCGAGAGGCGCGACGGGCTCTCTCTGCTGCTCGGGTCCGCTCACCGGAGCAGCCCGCGGATCAAATCCAGCGGCGGTGGGAGGCGCGTCCCGCGGAGCTGTCTCCGGCGACGGCGCGGCAGGAACCGCAGGGCCGCACGCGGCGACGCTGATCGCAGCGGCCAAGAGCCCCGAGGAGACAACCGCGGCGGGCCGCGGAGGCGGCGCAGGTGGAGGAGCCTTCGCATGGAGGATTTCCCCCGAAGCGTCGTGATCGAAGCGGACGCAGATCCCGCTTGCGCCGAACACGAGCAGGGTAGCCATGGCCTTCGCCTCGGTCATGGTCGAGAGGTTATGGACGGTTCGAGCGCACACCGCGCAATGGCGAGCGCGCTCGGTTCCCGTCATCTCCTCCCAGGAGAGATCGCACGCATAGCGGAGGGGGAGGCGGCGCACAGCGAGAGATTCTACCGCGACGACGGGCGCCGCGCTCAGCTATGTCATGGGCGCCGCGCGCGCGAGAATAGCGGTCCCTGACACTCCCGCTCCCCCCAGCGTGGTGTAGTGCCGCCGGCCCGAAGTCTGCCCAGACTTCGGGCCGGCGGCACTAGGCGGCCTTCCAGCCCCCGCGACCGTATTCGATGTAGGCCTCGCGCTCGAAGGACTCCGCCCCTTCGGCGACGATGCTCGCAGTATCGACCACGATAGTCGACGGCGAGACGGGATCGAATCGAATGGGGAGCGTACGCGCCGACTCGGCCCGCTCGATGGCCAAGGGATGGAGCACGGTCATTCCGCGGAGCGTGAGGGTCTGCGCGTCGCGGTACGTCTCGGCTTCGGTCGGCGAGAAGGAGAGGACGAGCGCGCAATGCCCCGCCTCCGTGATGCGGGAACAGCTCTCGACGACGGCCGATGCCTCTCGAAGTCGCCGCCTCAGCTCCCGTTCACGGCTCCACGTGAGTCGACGGACCACCTTCAGCCCGAAGACGAAGACCATGACGCCGCCCACCACGCCGCCGGCGACCAGGAGGAGGATGAAGCCGATGACCCAGTTGATCGGGTACCGCATGCGTCGCGACAGCCGTAACACGGCACTACGATGTCGAGAAGCAATTCGGTAGGTCGCGGTACACAATGACAGCGTAACGAGGCGAGCGCGCCCCTCCCTCGAGGGGCGCGGCGCCGGCGTCGTCGCGACCTGCCCCAGCCGGAAGCCCTCGAGCGGATAGGAAACCGTAGAACTTTCGCCCGTGTCAAGCCCCGCGGGGACGGCGCCTGGCGAGCTGTTTTTGTTTTGGCGCATCAGACACCCGCTTGCCCGGTCACCGGGCTTATCAGGGCGCGCCCGGTTTGTTATGAGGGCAGCTTGAGCAAGCACGTCCTCCTCCGACGGCCGATGCGCCCCGACGAGCTGGAGCGCGCGCGAGCGCTGGCGCGGCTGCGCCGGCCGACGCGGGGCGAGTCGCGGGTCGCGCTCGTGCTGCTCGGGTGCGTCGTGTTCGGGTGCGCGCTGCTCGCGGCCTTGCTGGCGTTGCGGATCGACGGGCATTGGCGGACGATCGGCCCCGTCGTCGGGCTGGGACTCGGCGCGGTGCTCGGCGCGCTCGCGCTCCTCGGCTACCGCGCCGCATCCCGGGAAGCGCGGGCGCGCTGGGACGAGGACCTCCGCGCCGCCGAGGTCGAGGAGCTGCGCGTGGAGACGAGCCGCGCGGTGGAGCTCGACGCTGGCCACAGCGCGCTGTCACCGGCGGTCGTGCTGGACCTCGGCGAAGGCCAGCTCCTGCTCCTCTATGGGCAGCCAGTCGCGGAGCCGGAGGTCTACGGCCGCGATGGCTGGCCGACGACCGCCGCCGATGATCGCGATGACAACGACGACGAGGATCCCTTCGCCGCGTGGTGGAATGGGATGCCGCCGCCGCACGCGTTTCCCAGCGAGCGTTTCACGCTCACGCGCCTGCGCGCGACCGGCGAGGTGCTCTCGATCGCGATCGAAGGCCCGTATCTCGCGCCCGAGCCGGCGCACGAGGCGAGCGACCTGAGAGCCCGCGACCACAGGCCGTCCCTCGTGTTCGCCGGGACGCTCGATCGCATCGACGAGGCGATCGCGGCGCTGCCCCGCATCGACGACAGCCCGGGGTGACGGCGGCGGGCGCGAGCCGCATTCGCCGCGAGACCCATTTGCGCGGCCCCGCGAAGCTGGCTCGCCCAGTCGATGCGCGCATCGACTGGCTTCGTGACGCCGGTGCCGAGGCGGGTGCGCGGACCGCTCTGCGCGGCCGGGGCACTCGCCTCCGAGGGGGGCGCGAGCGGCGCGCCGTCGCGCTCCACGCTCACGGCTACCGCAGCGCCCGACCCCGGCTTCGTCGGCTGGCTCTTCGGAGGTTTCGCCGAGGACCTCGTCGCGCTCGCCGCTGGCACACGCGCCTCAGCGCACCCTCACGACCGCCTTGCACTGCACCGGCTGTCGGCTCTCCTGGCCGTACATGACGAGGGCGAGCGTGCCTCCGCCGGCGCCCTGCGCCGGCTCGCTCCGCCGCGCGGGCGCGGGGCTCGGCCCGCCGCGCCCGCCCTTCGCGTACGCGCCGAGCGGCGCCGCGGGCGGCGGCCCAGCGAAGCGCGCGATGAGCTTCTTCACGACGCCGGGCGGCTCGTAGAAGCCGAGGCCGCCCTCGTAGCGCTCGTCGCGCACGACGAGCTCCACGGCGTCGAGGCACGCGCGCTCGCGCGACCACCGGATCACCGCGACGCCGGCCGTCCCGGCCGCGGTGATCCCCGGCAGCGCGCCGGGCACGAGGCCGATCTCCGTATCGAACGACAGGACCACGCGCGCCTCTCCGCCGCGCGGCGCGCAGGCGGGGTTCCCGCCCGCGCCGAGCGCTCCGAGCGGGGCGAGGGCTTCCTCGTGGCCCAGGGTGCCGAGCACGGGGTCGACCGGTGAGAGCACCGCGCCGCCGTCTCCTGCCACCGCCACGAAGACGGGCGCGCCCGCGCGCGCGCCTGCGCCGAAGGCGAAGCGCGCCCGCTGCGCCGCCGTCGCGCGCGCGGTGCGCTGCACGTGGAGCTCCCGGATCGCCGGAGGCGGCCCGCCGCCCGCGAGCCGCGCGAGAGGAGCCTCGCCGCGCGCGCCGCGGAGGTCGACCGAGCTCACCGCGAGGCCGTCGTGCCGCGGGCTCAGGAACACCGCGCGATCGCCGAGATCGACGCCGATCGCGGGCTGGGGGGCGCAGCCGCCGACCGGCCGCGTGACGCGCGCGGCGTCCAGCAGGCCGGCGAGGCACGCCTCCGCCGGGCCGGCCGCGACCGGGGCCACGCGACCGTCGCGATCGATGACGAGCCCGATCGGCGCCTCGTAGGGCCGGTACGCGAGCTGGAGCAGCCCGGCGCTCGCGACCGGAACGGTGGCGCGGTGGATCTCGGCGCGCAGGTCGAGCGGCGCGATCCACGCGAGCTCCGCATCGGCAAAGGAGGGGCCCGACAGGCCGACGCTGCCCGACTGGCCAACGTTGAACGACGGCAGCGTCAGCATCCCGAGGGTGCCGAGCCGCAGCGTACCCGCCATGCGCGAGGGCGGCGCGGCGACGGCGCCGAACCCGGACGACTCCGGCACGCGCGCGGCGTCGAGCGGCCCCGCGAAGCTGCAGGCGAGCCACGCGAGGGGCGGCGGCGCCGGAGGCCGCGCCGCTCTGTCGCGATCCGGCGCGGGCCGCGCAGGGGGCGGCTCCGCCAGGACCGCGCCGGGCGGCGACGCGGCGCGGCCTCCGACGCTGCCGCCGCCGGAGCGCGGGGCCGACGCCCACCCGAGCCGGAGGAACGTGCCGAGGCTGCAGCCCACCGCCGAGCAGGCGTTGAGGCGCGCGGCCCCGCCGCCCGGCGGCGGCGCGACGGGCGCCCACCGCTGCCCTCGATCGATCGTCTCGAAGAGCCCGCCGTCCTCGGTCTCGGCGAGCGCGAAGGGGCCCGACGCCGCGATCGAGCGCGCGCGCGCCGGCACGGCGTGGCGGCGCAGCCGGCCGGCGGGGTCGATCGTGATCGGCGCGGGATCGGCCGCGTAGCCGTGCACGGGGAGCCAGCCCTCGATGGCGCCGTCCGCGCGCGCGGCGAGCGCGCGCGAGAGCAGCTCCGCCCGCTCCTCGCCATACGGAGGCCAGAGGAGCGGCGGCTCGCCCCGCGCGAGCCGCACGACGCGCAGCGCGCCGCGCACCTCGACGCGCTCGCCGTCCGGCAGGAACGTGCCGGGGCGCGCGATGAGCGCGACCGCGCCCCCGCCGCGGCGCGGGATCCAGGCGAGGACGTCGCTCGCGTCCGCCGCGTCGAGGCGGTGCTCGACCCAGTCCCCCGGCCCGCGCCGCACGCAGAACACCGCGCTCTGTTGCGTCGCGTCGCCGCCGAGCGCCCCTTGAGAGAGCGCGCGGAGATCGATCCGCGGCCTCGGCCGCCCCTCGCATGGCCCCACGTAACCGAGCGCCTCGCCGTCGACGCCGACGAAGCGATCGGTCTCCCGCGCCGGCTCGGGCAGGAGCTCGAACGAGCGCTCGACGCGGAGCGCGCGCGCGTCGCTGGAGAGGTCGACGACGCTCGCGCGCTCCGGGCCGGCGCAGACCGCGAGCAGCGCGTCGCTCGCGCGGAACGGCGCGCACTCGCCGCTGCCGGGCGGGAGCGGCGCGACGGACGAGGCGCGGCCGGTGGCGAGGTCGACGCGGCCGATGAGTCCGTCCACGGCGAGCGCGGCCCCGCCGTCGGCGAGCGGCAGGCCCGACGCGACGGCGTCCGCGAGCTGCTGGAAGGGCGCGCGGCCGAGCCACCCGGGATCGACGCCGGCCGCCGGCGGCGCGCGCCGCGCGCGGGGCTCGCCGAGGCGACCGCTCGGCTCGACGGCGCGCTCGAGGCCGAAGGCCAGCGAGGCGACGATCTCCTCGCCGCGGACGTCGAGCGCGATCGCATCGCCGAGCTCCGCCGTCACGTCGCGGTACGAAGCGCCCGCGTCCAGCGTGAGGAGCGCGCGCCCGAAGACCGTCAGGACGAGCGCGCGGCGCTCGCTGGCCGCCGCGGCCGCGACGAGGGACGGCGAGCCGAGCGGCCGCAGCGCGCCGCTCGCGCCCTGGACGACGAAGCTCCCGGCCGCGGTGAGCAGCCCGATGCCGTCGAGCCATGGGAACGCGCTGGCGACGTCGCCCGGCAGGGTCGCGAGCTTGCGGAGCTCCCCGCCGAAGCTCTCGGCGGCGTAGAGGTCGCCGCCGCTCCAGAACAGGTAGCGCGCGGCGCCGACGGCGCGCGCGCCGGGCCGGGCCCACGCGGGGAACGCCGCGCCGCCGGCAAGCACCACGCGGTCCGCGCCCAGCGGCTCGAGCCGATCGAGGCCGTGCAGCTCGGCGCGCTGGCCGTTGACGATCGCCCTGTCGACCTCCCGGCCGTCGATGACCACGCGTTCGACCAGGCCGAGGTCGGCCTGCGCGACGTACCGGGCCGGGCCGAGCGCGACGGTCGAGGTGGCGCGGGGAGGCGGTTCGAGCGCGCCGGGAGGCGCGGCCGCCGGCTCGGCCGCGCCGCACGCCGCGAGCGCGAGCGCGGCGAGGAGAGGAGCCACGACATCTTCGGCGGTCATGCGGGTGCGGGCCTCGGCGGGCGCGAGTGGTGCCGCTCTGCGCGGCGCCGAGCGCGATGCTACCCGCGAAACGTGTCGGCCTTGAGGTTGTACCGCCTCATCCAGCGGTGCACCTGCACGCGATCCCTCCCCAGCACGCGCGCCACGGCGGCGACGTTCCCCTGGTGCCTCGCCAGGAGATCCCGAAGCACGCCCTCCTCCGGGGTGGTCCTCGGCGGCAGCGGCCCGCCCGGCGCGGACGCTCCGTCCTCCGCGGGCTCCTCGTCGTACTGCGGGTAGACCGTGGCGCGGGAATCCTCCACGAGCGGGCTCGCGAGGGCAGCGCCCCGGGCCCCGTACGTCTTCATCCGATCGCGGATGCTGTCGCTGAGATCCTGGATGCCGAACTCGGCGCCGCGATCTGCGGCGGCCCAGCGCTTCAGGAGCGCCTCGAGCTCCCGCACATTGTAGGGGAAATCGTGGTGGAGCAGGGCCGTCATGGAGACCATGCTGGGCCGGATCTCGGACCGGCCGTGGCGCGCCGCGAGCGCGGTGCAGAGCAAGAACATGTCTTCCTTGCGTTCGCGGAGGGGGGGCAGGGTCACGCTGTGCTCGTTCAGGCGGCCGAACAGATCGGCGCGGAAGGCGCCCGTCTGCTGGAGCTTGTCGAGATCGCGGTGCGTGGCGGCGACGATCCGCACGTCGATCCGCTCGGCCTGCGTCCCGCCGAGCGGCGTGAACTCCTTCGACTGGATCACCCGGAGGAGCTTCGCCTGGGCTTCCGCCGGCATGTCCCCGATCTCGTCGAGGAAGAGCGTGCCCTCGTGGGCCGCGCGGAGGATGCCCGCCCTGTCGCGGTCGGCGCCCGAGAACGCGCCGCGCCGGTGCCCGAAGAGCTCCCCCTCGACGAGGGCGGCGGGGATGGCGGCGCAGTTGACGGCCAGGAACGGGCCGCGCCGGCCGCTCCAGTCGTGGAGCTGCTGGGCGAAGATCTCCTTTCCCGTCCCGCTCTCACCGCGGATCAGCACCGAGAGCTCGCTGCGCGCGATCTCGTACAGGCTGCGGGCGAGGGTTCGGGTCTGGTAGCCGCCCACGATCCGCCCCATCGAGAAGCTCGGCGGCCCCTCCTGCGAGCCCGAAGGCTCGACGTAGGCCCCGTCGATGCGGTAGCGGGCGTAGCTCTCGACGTCGCGCTCGACGAACTTGAAGATGGCGTCGCCGACCCGGACCTGGTCGAGGTGCGCGATGGGCGCCTCCGTGACGAACTCGCCGTTGCAGAGCGTGCCGTTGCGGCCGCCGAGGTCGGTCAGCCGCCAGACACCGCCCCGCCGCTCGATCCGAGCATGATGGCGCGAAGCGCTCCGCGTCGGCACGGACACATCCGCGGTCGGATCGCGGCCGAGGACCGAGCCTTGCTCGAGCACGGGGTACGCAGGACGGAATTGCTCGTAGTTGTCGGCGTAGAGCAACACGAGCCCCGCCCCGGCGCTGGTCTGCCGGGAGAATGGAGCACGAAATTGCATTGACGCTGTACTATCGATGTCCTTCGACCGTTCTGTCCCGTCGCCGTGCATTGGGAATGGTGATGGTACCAACCTATCCGTCCGCCGGGCGTATCATTCGTCCGAGCCGATCGTGCTCGCGGAGGGGTCTTCGGAGCGGCTGCCCCACATCCACGCCGCGCCTCAGCCGTCCTCGGGCCGCGCGCCCACGGAGCACACGAGGCGCTGCGTCGTCGCCTGCGCTCGCAGCGCGCCTTGTCCTGCGCCGCTCCCCTGCCCCCGCGCGGCCGTCCACCGCGCGATCAGCGCCGCGTCCTCCGCGCGCTCACCGCGCCGCCTCGAGTCGGAGGCCGCGAGGTGCAGCGCTTCGAGGCAGACGCGCTCGCGCCCCCAGCGCACCTGCGCGAGGCCCTGGTTCCCGAGCGCGATCGCGGGCAGCGCCCTCCGATCGAGGCGCAGCGCGCGCTCCGGATCGAGCGCCACGAGCGCGCGCCACGCGCCCCTCTGGGCGCGGCAGCGCGCGTCGCTGGCGGCGGTCAGCGTCGCCCAGGGCGCGAGCGCGACCACCTCGCCCGCGGTCCCCCCCATGCGGTCCAGCACCGCCGCGCCCGCGATCTCGAGGGCCGAGCCGTCGAGCACCAGCACGCCGGCCTCCCCATCGTCGCGCCACGCGAGGGTCATCGGCCGGCCCCGGAGCTCCTCGCGGTCGAGCGCCAGGAGGCGCGCAGGCCGCCGGGGCTCCGGCGTGTGCTCCTCGACGGCCACGCGGCGCCGGAGCTCGCCGAGCACGAGCGCGCGGCCAGGACCGAGCAGGAGACCCGGGGCCCGCCCCGGCGCGGTGTCCGCGTAACCTCGGCGCGGCTCGAACGCCGGGAGCGCCCGCGCGCCCTGCGGGCCGAGCAGCAGCTCGCCCGCCTCGGCGAGGACGAGCAGCCCGACCTCGCCGCTCGCAGCGAGCAGCGGCATCGACGCGCTGCGCTTCCCGCCGTGCCCGCCGCTCGGCGCGAGCTCGGTCGCGTTCAGCCGGAGCGCCTCGCCGCGCAGATCGAACGGCGGGAGGTAGAGCACGCTGTGCGTCCGGACCGCCGCGACCTTCGGGCCTCCCTTTCCCGGCGCCGCGCCGCCCTTGCCCGACGCCACGCCGCTGGGCGGCGCCTCCTCGGGCGCGGCCTCCTCGGCGGGCGGCGCCTCCTCGGCTGGCTGCGCGGCGCGCCCAGGCGGCGGCGCGTCGGCGACGACATCGAGCGTCTCGCCATACAACGTCGGCACGGTCCATCGCTCCGAACCAGCCTCGGGCGCGGCGCGCGGGCGCAGCGCCGGCAGCTCGACCGGCGCGCAGGAGAGCGACGGCAGCGCCGCCGGCGGCTCGTCGATCCGGCCGACGCCGCCCACGCAAGCCGCCGCGTCCGCCCCGGCGGCGCCCGCGCGGCTGGCATCCGCCGCCCCGCAGCCGGGACCCGGCGCGGCGGCGATGGCCGGCGACGGCTCGCCCGCGCCCCAGCCGAGCCGCACCACGCCGCTCAACGCACAGCCGAGCGCGGAGCACCCGCCCTGGAACAACGGCGGGGGCACCGGCGAGCGCCCGGCGGCGCGCCACGTGCGGCCGTGATCGAGCGTCTCGTAGAGCTCTGTGCCGGCCGTGACGAGCACGCCGTGGTCGCCGGTCACCACCATCCCCGCCGGATCCGGCGGCAGGGCGTGCGGCGAGACCGTCCCGTCATCCGCGATCGTGACGCCCAGGCTCCCCTGCCCGACGGGATCGGGCCACTCGACCGACGACAGCCACCCGTCGACCCCGCCGTCCTCGCGCGCGCGAAAGCGCCTGTCGACGAGCGCCCGTGTCCCGTCGCGCAGGGGCGGCGTCCAGTACCAGCCGGGGAGGTGCCCGCGGAGCTCCACGACCCGCGCGCCCCCCTCGTCGCGGCCCCGCGGCGCCCCGGCGGGCGGCGGCAGCCGCGCGTCGCGCTCGCCCCTCAGCAGCGCGATCGCGCTCCCGTCCCGGCGCGGCGCCCAGCCGACCAGCGTCTGCGACTCGCCGAGCTCGACCGCATGCTCGACCCAGTCGTCCGGGCCGCGCCGCACGCAGATCCTCGGGTGGATCACGACCTCGCCGTAGCGGCGATCTCGCTCCTCGTCGCTGGCGACCCGCGGCGACGCCGCGCAGCCGCCGACGTAGCCGAGCGCGCCGCCGTCGTCGGCCACGAAGAACCCGTCGTCGCTGAAGGAGCGCTCCATCCGCGGCGCCTCGCCGCGCTCGGAGCGCAGGACGTAGCTGCCGTAGCCGTCGTAATCGTCCCACACGCAGAGGAAGAGCGGCCCGTCCTTCGCCGGCACCGGCGCGCAGCCCAGCCCGTCCGGGAGCCAGCCGGAGAACCGCTCGCGCACCGCGCCCGTGCTCACGTCGATCCGCGCGACGCCGCCCTCGAACACCCCGAGCGCGGTCCCGTCGGGCAAGAGCGCGCCCGCGGAGATGGCCGCCGCGAGCGGCGCGAGATCGTCGAGGACGGGGGCGTCGCGGGAGGCGGCCTGGGCGCCTGCGAAGAGCAGCTGGAACGACCCGCTCGGCTGCCAGATCGCGCGGGGATCGCCGTCGGGCCGGCCGAGCGAGCCGTCCGGGAGGACGGCCACGCGCCCGAGCGCCGTGTCGAGCGAGAGCGCGTCCGGGGCGACGCTCAGGGCGCGCACGGCGATCCCGAGCCGCTGGCCGACGTCGATCCACGTCCTGCCGCCGTCCGCCGTCGTCGCGGCGCGGCCGAAGACGTCGAGGCGTGCCGCGCGCGCGGCGTCCAGCGCGGCCAGATCGTGGATGGCCGGCATGTCGAGCGCCCGGCCCCGATCCTCGCCCGGCAGGAGCTCCCGCGGCCCCTGCTCCATGAAGACCACGACGCCTCGCAGGCCGTTGCGGGCGCCCCGCACCGCGCCGCCGCCGCCGAGCGCCACCTCCGCGAGCGGCCCCGTGAAGCCGCGCGAGCGGAACGCCCTGCGCCGGGTCCAGTGCAGGAAGCCCCCGCCGAGGTGGGGCGCGATCGCGAGCGATCCGACGACCGGCTCGCCGGACGCCCACAGATCGGCCTCCCACGCCGCCGCGGCGACGCGCCCGTCTCCGCCGAGCTCGATCCGCGCGCCCTCCGTGACGACGCGCGCCGCGACGGCCGCGGCCGGTCCGTCGTGCGTCGCCCGGAACACGCCCTCGGAGAGCGCCTGGAAATAGCGCGCCCCCGCCGGGGCAGCGCTGGCGGAGCCGGTCGCGCCCGACGCACGCGCGACCCGAGCCCCCGCGCCGGTCGCCGGGCTCGGCTCGGGCGCACGCGCGCAGGCGGCCGCGAGGAGAGCCGAGATCAGACCGAGCGAGCGCACCAGCATCTGGGGGAAAGCACGACGGTATCCGTTGTCGCGCCCCCGTCCAGCGTCGATCCACGTCCTCGCCCCCCCCACGACGTCACCCCCGGCGGCCGCGCCCGTCGTCCCCTGCGGCCGCGCCCGTCGTCCCCGGCTCCCGCGCTCCTCGCCCTCGGCGCCCGCGCTCCTTCGCGCAGCGGCGTCGTAAGCTGCAGCCGCGGCGCCCTGCGCCCGCCCGGAAAGCCTGTGCACTCCCCTCCCCGCCTCCGACGACCCACCCGCGACGAGCTCCTCGCCGCCGCCGGCAAGACGGTGCCGGACGTCATCGCCCCGGACCTCGACGTCCTCTTCTGCGGCATCAACCCGGGCCTCTACACCGCCGCCGTCGGGCACAACTTCGCCCGCCCCGGCAACCGGTTCTGGCCGGCGCTGCACGCCGGCGGATTCACCGATCGCGTGCTCTCCCCGTCCGAGGAGCGCGCGCTGCTCGAGCTGGGGGTTGGGATCACCAACGTGGTCGAGCGCGCGACCGCGTCGGCGGACGAGCTGTCCGCCGAGGAGCTCGCCGCGGGCGGGCGGCGGCTCGAGACCACGGTGCGACGCTACCGCCCTCGCTTCCTCGCCGTGCTCGGAATTGGCGCCTATCGAGGCGCCTTCGGCAGGCCCCGCGCCGTGCCCGGCCCCCAGACAGAGACGCTCGGCGCAACGCGGCTCTGGGTGCTGCCGAACCCCAGCGGGCTCAACGCCAGCTACCAGCCGGACAGGCTCGCGGCGATGTTCCGCGCCCTCCACGAGGCGGTCACGTCGACCCGGGCCACGCGGTGAGCGGCGAACGCGCGCCGACGCCGATCCCCTGAGACGAAGGTCCAGCCCACCGCCGCCGCCCCGCGCGACATTCGTCCTGCGCCGACTCGGCTCTTCCGCTTCAGGCCAGCTCAGCGGCGGCCACGGAGGACACAGGCGGTCTCCCGGCGCGCCTACTCGGGCAGCGCGTTCGCCTCCTCCTGAGGCACCTTCGCGCGCGCGCGGCGGGCCTCTTCCCGGACGGCCGCGAGGCCGGGCGGCCCCTCGGGCGATCGCCCGCCGCGGTTGGTCACCGCGGCGAGCCACGCAAACGGCGAGTCGGGCGCGCTCTGCGCGACGAGGAGGACGGCGCGGGACGCGTAACGCGAACAGCCGTCCTCGCACACGGGCAGGACGAGGCGGAGCCCTCCGCCGCCACCTCGGCCCACGAGCGGCGCCACGCGGAGCTCCGACGGAGGCGGCGACAGCACGGCCATCACCGCGCGCGCCATCAGATCGACGAACGTCGCTCCGGACATCGCAGGCGGCTCGGAGGTCGGCATCCCCGCGACCTCCGCCGCGTCGAGCCGGCTCGGCGGGAGCGCGAAGAGCCCCGCTCCGTCGTCCGCCGCCGCCGGCGACGGCAGCAGCGCGCCCGCGAGCGCTCCCACGAATGAAGCCAGCTTGAGTCCGAATCGCATACGCGCTCCCTCTGCGGCACGTCCAGCAGGCCCCATGCCAGCCACGCGCTGCCGGCCGCGGCGTCGCGGCGCCGCATCCACGACGGTCCGCTCCGTTCGGCGCGCGTGACGGATCGCCACAGCGTGGCGCGCGGAGCCCGATCCCGCGCGGCCTTGTCGCTGCGCGCTGGAGGTGCCGCGGCGAGCCGGAGATGTCCGCTTCGAGCAGGACAATGGCCCTCGCCGCGCGCGCGCCGCTTTCGCTTGCCAGAAGGTCCGGGCGCCGTTAACCGTCTTCGTCATGCCCGACCGAAAGCCAGGGCTGAGCCCGCTTCAGGTGAAGTCCTCGGTCCAGCCGGGCGCTCCCCTCCCGTCCGCTCCGTCCGAGCCCGTGGCGAGCATCCTGCTCGTCGACGATCACCGCGCGAACCTCCTCGCCCTCGAGGCCGTGCTCGATCCGCTGCGCCAGCGGCTCGTCACCGCGCAATCCGGCGAGGAGGCGCTGGAGCACCTCCACCGCGAGGAGTTCGCGCTGATCCTCATGGACGTGAAGATGCGCGGAATCGACGGCTTCGAGACGGCCGCCCGCGTGAGGGGGCTCGATCGGGCGAGGCACACGCCGATTATCTTCATCTCGGGGCTGCCGGAGGACGAGGACCGACGGTATCGCGGCTACCGCGAGGGCGCGGTCGACTATGTCGTCAAGCCGTTCAATCCCGACATCCTCCGCGCCAAGGTGGCGGTCTTCGTCGAGCTGCACCGGAGGGCCGAGCAGATCAAGCGGCAGGAGGCCGCGCTCCGCCAGCTGGAGCGCCAGGCGAGCGACGAGGTGTTCCGGCGCATCATGGACACCAGCATGATGGGCCTGCTCTTCAGCGACTACGAGGGGCGCGTCATCGAGGCGAACGACTGCTTCCTGTCGATGATCGGCTACACCCGTGAGGACCTCAAAGCGGGGCTGCTCAGCTGGCAGGAGCTCTCCCCGCCGGAGTACGAGCACGTCCACCACGACGCGATCACCGAGCTGAGCCTCCACGGCGTCACGAGGCAGTTCGAGAAGGAGTACATCCGCAAGGACGGCAAGCGCGTGGCGGTCCTCGTCGGGTCCGCCCGCATCGAGACGCAGCGGCGCAACCTCACCTACGTGCTCGACATCAGCGAGCGCAAGCGCGCCGAGGCCAACGTCAGCCTCCTCGCCGGCGCGGGCGAGATCCTCTCGTCCTCGCTCGACTTCCGCGAGACGCTCGGGCAGCTCGCCCGGCTCGTCGTCCCGCTGCTCGCCGACTGGTGCGCCGTGGACATCCAGGGCCAGGACGGCGCGATCCAGCGCGTCGCCGTCCAGCACACCGACCCGCAGAAGGTGGAGCTCGTCCGCCAGATCGAGCAGAGCTATCCTGTCGATCCCGCGGCGAGCCGCGGTGTGCCGAAGGTGCTCCGGACGGGCGAGGCCGAGTGGGCATCCGAGATCCCGGACTCCCTGCTCGTCGAGAACGCGCGGGACGAGGAGCACCTCCGGATGGCGCGCGAGCTCGGCCTCCGGTCGTACCTGGTCGTGCCGCTGGCGGCGCGCGGCCGCGTCCTCGGCGCGATCACGCTCGCGCACGCCGAGTCGGGCCGGCACTACACGAAGGTCGACGTGCAGTTCGCCGAGGAGCTCGCCCGGCGCGCCGCCCTCAGCGTCGACAACGCCCTCCTCTTCGAGCGCGAGGTCACCGTGCGCAAGGAGGTCGAGACGCTCGCGGAGGAGCTGAAGCACAGCGAGGCGCAGTTCCGGCTGCTCGCCGAGACGATGCCGCAGCTCGTGTGGACGAACCGCCCGGACGGCCACCACGAGTACTTCAACCGGCGCTGGTACGACTACACGGGGCTCACCGCGGAGGACACCGGCGGCGAGGGCTGGAGCCGGATCATCCACGCCGACGAGCACGAGCGGGCGATCGAGGCCTTCCGGGAGGCGCTCCGCACGGGCGAGCCGTACGAGAGCCAGTGCCGGCTCCGGCGCGCGGACGGCGTGTACCGCTGGTTCATCGGCCGGGCGGTCGCCGCGCGCGACGGGTCGGGCCGCATCGTCCGCTGGTTCGGCACGTACACGGACATCGACGATCAGAAGCGCGCCGAGGAGGAGCGGCAGCGGCTCGTCCAGGCGCTGGAGCGCAGCAACAAGGAGCTCGATCAGTTCGCGTACGTCACGAGCCACGACCTCAAGGCGCCGCTCAGGGGCATCGCCAACCTCTCGCAGTGGATCGAGGAGGACCTGAACGACAAGATGACGGCCGAGAGCCGCAAGCAGCTCGATCTGCTGCGCGGGCGCGTCCACCGGCTCGAGAACCTCATCGACGGGATCCTGAGCTACTCGCGGGCGGGCCGCGCCCGCGAGAAGCCCGAGGCGATCGACGTCGGCAAGCTCCTCCGGGAGGTCATCGAGCTGCTCGCGCCCCCGCCGGAGACGCTCGTGGAGATCGCCCCCGACATGCCCGTCCTCGTCACGGAGCGCGCTCCGCTCCAGCAGACGTTCCTGAACCTGATCGGCAACGCGCTGAAGCACGCCGGCGGCACCGATCCGGAGGTCCGGATCAGCGCGCGCGACGCCGGGCCGTTCTGGGAGTTCTCGGTCTCCGACAACGGGGCGGGCATCGCGCCCGAATACCACGACCGCATCTGGGGCATCTTTCAGACGCTGAAGGCGCGCGACAAGGTCGAGGGCACCGGCATCGGCCTGTCGGTCGTGCAGAAGATCGTCCAGAGCAAGGGCGGGCGCGCCTGGGTCGAGTCCGCCGTCGGCGCCGGCGCCACCTTCCGTTTCACCTGGCCCAAGATCGAGGCCAGAGAGGCCAGAGAGCCTTCATCCCCCTCATGAGCCCGCCTTGAGCGCGGGGCGTGGCGCGCGGCGACACGCCTCGATCGCCGGACAGGCACGGAGCTTGAACGACCTCCTCGGAACACGAGGCGGCTTATCGCGGCCGACCTCGAAAGGAGGGTCCACATGCTGTCGATGTCCAACCTGCCCAGGCTCTGCCTGGGCGCGCTTGCGCTCTCGCTGTTCACCGCGTGCGCCGCGGCACCACCCCCGGAGCAGGCTCGGCCTGAGCCGAGGTTACCCAACCCGGGCCCGGATGGAGTCTACAAGGTCGAATGGCCCGATCTCAGGGAAGGCGAAGATCGGTTCATCGGCCTCACCCTCGGGGCCGACATCGCCGACGTCTGCCGCCTGCCCAAGACGAGCTTCGCCTTCGACTCCGCCGAGCCGCTCCCGCAGGATCACGTGGAGCTCCGGGCGCTCGTCGACTGCCTGCTCTCATCGAGCCTCCAGGGCGCGAGGATAGAGCTCGTCGGCCGCGCCGATCCGCGCGGCACCCCGGCGTACAACCAGGATCTCTCGCTCCGCCGCGCCGCGCGGGTGAAGGAGATCCTCGTGAAGGAGGGCATCCCCGCGGATCGCATCACGACGCGCGCGACGGGCGCCGCCGAGGCGGTCGGAGCTCAACCGATGTATTCCTATGGCTATGATCGCAGGGTCGACGTCGCGCTGATCGGCGTCGCCCATGCCCCTCGGTGACGCGCGCGCTCGCCCGCTCGCCCGCTCGCCCGCTCGACGGACGCGGCTCGGAGCCCTGCCGGAGCGGCGCTGCAGCTGGCTCTCCCTCTCGGCAGGGCGGCACTCCTCCCCCAATCCAACCTCTTCCGTTGGCGACGGCGCCGCGCGCCGCGGCCCTTGGTTCACCGGCGCTCGTCTCACGGCGCGTGTTGCGCCCGAGGCGCGTCACGACAGCTGTGGCGTTTCGTCACGCAAGCGCCACGGCGGCGCTCCGCGGCCCCGGGGCCAGGCGCTCTGGGCACAAGCTCTCGGTTGGTCCGGGCCCTGCAATGGTTTCCCGACACGAACCGGCGGATGTCGTGTCCGTCACGAGGAGACAAGAGCC
This sequence comes from Sorangium sp. So ce1504, assembly GCF_051521635.1. Lineage (NCBI taxonomy): Bacteria > Pseudomonadati > Myxococcota > Polyangiales > Polyangiaceae > Sorangium > Sorangium sp. So ce1504. Next base: position 7,437,242 of record NZ_CP150365.1, read on the forward strand.
ATGACGAACCGAATGAACAACGCGGTGGGGACTGCGAAGGGTGTGGTTGAGTCGGCGGCTACCGGCGCGGGCGTCGCCGCGACGGCGGCCAGGACGACGGCGTTCGACGTCGCGAAGGCGGTCGCCGGCGTCGCCGCCACGGTCGGGGCGCTCGGCTTCGACGACGTGCTCGGCTGGGTCGGGCTCTCGCGCAAGCGGAGCCCGCTCACGGCGCTCGGCCTCTTCGGCGCCGGCCTCGCGGTGGGCGCGGGCGTGGCCCTGCTGCTCTCGCCGACGTCGGGCGAGGCGCTGCGCAGCGAGCTCCTGACCCGCCTCGACGGCCTGAAGCGCCAGGCGACCCGCGGGGTCGAGCAGGCCGAGCGCAAGGTCCAGGACAAGGTCGGCAGCGCGGTCGACGCGGTGAAGGGCGCGGTCGCGCCGTCCGACGCGAGCTCCGCGAACTCGCATTACGGCATCGAGGGAGCTGGGCTGTCCCACGGCGGCGAGAGCGGCCATCACCTGAGCTGAGGCGCTGGCCGTGTGGCTCGAAGCCATCATCACGCGGGAGGATCTCGCGCAGATCCTGGGCGAGTTCCTCCCGGTGAAGATCCACCTGGACGACGACGAGACGACCGATCGCTGGCTGTACCTGGGCAAGGCGACCGAGATTGCCCTGGCCGACGACCTGGGCTTGCGGGTCACCTGCCCGGCGGAGCTCCAGTGGTCCATCGCGGGCGTCAACCCCACCATCCGGCTCGATGAGCTCAAGGTGCTGATTTGCCCCGAGATCATCGAGAGGAACAAGGGGAACGTCCTGGCGTTCAACGTCGAGCTCGAGGAGGCGGACATCCGCGGCATCCCCTCGATCCTCGACCACACCGTCATGAAGGCGGTCAACGCGGCGCTCGCGAACAAGCGGCCTGAGTGGAACTTCACGAAGACGCTCACGCACACCGTGGGGCTCCCCTCCAACCTCGATCCGATCGAGGGGCTGCACATCGGGGTCGCCTGGGGCAAGCGCCGCATCAGTCAGGACGCGCTCGTGCTCGTGGTCTCCTTCAAGCTCAATTTCGTTCGAGGCGATTGAGCTTCGCGGTTCCCGACGAGCGCCCCGCCCCCTCTCCGGGTTGGCGGGGCGCTTTGCTCGAGCGTCGTTGTGTCCGGAACCACGCTGCGCGAGGCTTGGTTAACGCCTATGCCGACGCGCTAACCCACCTGAGGAGCCAGGTGAATCCTCCCGAGCCGACCCCCGCGCCCGCGCGTGAGCGCGCCCGCGATGTCCGAGTGCTTGACGAGCCCGAGGTAGCTCTCTCCGTCGAAGACGGCGACCACCGGCGTGTTCTTCTCGATCATCTGCCGCCCCACCTCGTCGAGCGACACGTCCGCCGCCACCCGGGGCACGTCGCAGCGCATGATCCACGCGATGAACGACCCCTCCTGGCCGGCGGCCAGCGCGCGCATGACGTCCGTGCGCGTCACGACCCCGATCACGCGGTCCTCGTAGACGACCGGGAAGTCCGGCTCCTGGCTCGCGAGGATCCGCCGCGCGGCGTCGCCCACGAGCTCGCCAGGCCACAGCTGGACCGCCCTGCCCTCGCTCGGAGGCTCTTCGGGCGGCGCCACGGGCGCCATCACCGCCTGCGCCGCGCTCCACTCCCGCCGCGCCTCCACGAAGAGGAGCGCCGATAGCGCGGCCATGACGAGCTGACCACCGAACAGGCCCATGAAAAACAGCACCGCCGCCGCCGCTTGCCCGAGCGCCGCCGTCATCGACGTCGCGAGCCAGGCACCGGTGAGCGGCGAGAGCGCCTCGCGCAGCGCGCGCCCCCCCTCGAGCGGCAACGCCGGCAGCAGGCCGAGCAGGGCGATCCCCAGGTTCGCGCTGGCGATCCACACGATCGCAGCCTCGCGCGAGGGCGCTTCGGCGGCCTGAAGGACCGACATCCACCCGAGCTCACCCAACCCGCGCGGGGCCTCGACGGCCAGCGCGAAGAGCACCGCGAGGGCCACGTTCGCCGCAAGGCCGAGCGCGCCGCCCTGCGCCCACCCGGCCGCGGGACGCGAGCGGCTGACGATCGGGCCGAGCGGCGAGAGCTGGATCTCGCGCAGCCTCAGCCCGAGCTGCCTCGCCACGATCCCGCGCACGAGCGCCTGCAGCGCCACGCACCCGAGCAGCGCCGCGCCCAGCGCGCAGCCGAAGAGCGCGCCGCTCCAGCCGTGCCGCGCCCCCCACTGGAGCGCCCCGATCGGGAGCAGCAGGCCGAACGCCGCATGCGCAAACACATCAACACCGCCGAGCCGCGTGATCCTGATGACCGACTTCATGGTGTCTTGCTCCTGGGTTCCCGCAGGCACCTGCACGCAGTTCCGACGTGCCACTGCCTCCTCCCCCGGGGCGTGGCGCACACCTCGTCGCGCGATCGACGGCTCGGCTGACGGGCACTTGTCCCAGATCTTTCTGACTTTACTGCAAATCACGTGCCGATTTCCTGCGCCTCACCTGCGAGGGAGCGGCGCGCGGAGCCCTTCCTGGCGGTCAGGGAGGGCGCGACTGACCTGAAGGGCTGTTCCGCGGCGCCGGTCGTCATCGTGTCGTCATCGCGTCGGAGCCCCTGTGGCAGGGCCTGGACCGGCCTGTGAGACCCCCGAGGGACGCGGCGGATGCCGGGCTCATCGCACTTCGCCTGAATGCCGCGGTGTGGCGTTCCGCTACATGGTGGGCGCACGCCGTCACGGCGCCACATCGGGCAGCCCGTCGCCCGCTCCAGCCCGGCGCGTGCGGCCCGAGGCCGGACCACGACCCTCTGCGACTTCCGAGAGAGAGGCGCTCCGGGTCAAACGCTCCTGCGGCAGGTACGCGCCGCCCTCCAGCTCCTGGACCCAGCGGAGCATCTCCTCGCGAAGCCAGCACCGCAGATCGAACAGCTGCCCAGGATCGCGCGCCGAGACGAGGAGACGCACCTCGATCGTGCGCTCTGTCACATTCGTGACCTGAACGGCCTTCACGCGCTCGTCCCAGAGCTCGCTGCTCGGGAGGATCGACTCGAAATGCCGCCGCAGCGCGTCCACGGGGGTCCGGTAATCCACGTAGATCTCGACGGTGCCCAGCTTCTCCGCCCCGTGCTTCGTCCAGTTCTGAAACGACTGGTCCAGGAGCCTCGCCGTCGGGACGATGAGCCGCCGCTCGTCCCAGATCTTCACGACCACGTGGGTCAGCCGGATCTCCTCGATCGTCCCGAACTCGCCGTCCACCACGACCTTGTCGCCGAGGTCGATGGGGCGGGTGAACAGGATGTGGAGGCCCGACAGGATCGCGCCGACCGGCTTCTGCGCCGCGAGGCCGAGCACGACGCCCGCGATGCCCGCCGACGCCAGCAACGAGACGCCGACGTTCCTCACCGCCTCGAAGTTCAGGAGCACGAGCGCGCTCGCCACGATCACGATGAGCACCCGCGCGACCCGCTCGAGCACGCGCGCCTGGGTGCGGAGCCCGCGGGACGACTCGCTCCCCTCCTCGAGGTGACGCAGGGCGCGCGCGTCCAGCACCTCCGTGAGGATCCCCACGATGCGCAGAAGGAGCCACGCCACCCCGCCGATGAACAGCGCCGAGAGGAGCGACCGCAGATCGGTCACGAGGCCCTGACCGAGCCGCGTGAGCTTGGCGAGTCCCGCTGTCAGGACGACCCCGAGACAAAGGGTCACGGGGCCGATTGCCGCGTCGAGTGTCTTTTCGTCCCACGGCGTCGCGGTCCGTCGCGCGACGACCGAACCGGCGCGCCGGAAGACGCCCGCGGCGATCCGAGCGAGCCCGAAGCCGACCGGAACGCTCGCCGCGACGATCACCCACGGCCACACGCCATCCCCCGGGATCCCCAGCCGGGCGCCGAGCGATTCAAAGTTCGAGTTCTGCATGCGTCCACTCCTTCACCAGCGCACCAGCGCCGCGCGCGCCTCCGTGGCCTGGAGCCCCAGGGACACGGGCCTCCCCGCCGCGCTCTGGAGAGCGGCGGAGAGGGCTGTGACCGAGCGAGGCGCGCCGGGCTCATCCATCATGTGTGCGGCGTCCCCACGGCACAGGGCGTGCCGCGGCCCCCTCCCCCGCGTGTCCAGCCAGATCCCCGCCGCTCGCCGACCAGAGCTCGCGAGGACGGATGGAGGCAGGCGCGCCCCGTTGCGGCGATCCGCGCCAGCGTCGCTCGACCCCCGCCGGGTGCGTGCGACCGACCCGAGCGGCGCGGCATGCGGTGTGCACACGAGGTGTGCACACGGGATGAGCAGCGGAGCCGACGGGGCGTCGAGATCGGCTGAAGAGACGCGGCAAAGGATCGTTTATGTCAGAGCGCAGAAGCCAGGTCGATGATTTCACTCGGCTCACCGAGGAGGATTTCACGCGGCTCACGCAGGAGACCGAGCGGCTCGCGAAGCACGTCGAGGATCTCCGGCACCGGATCGCCGCGACGACCGCGAAGCGGCGCGCGTCCTCCGGCACGCTCCCTGCGCAGAGCGCCGCCCCGTGCGCACCGCCGCACGGGTCCCCCTCGGAGCGGACGCACAACGCGACCCCGGAGCGGCCGTGCGACGCCGCCGCGGAGCGGCCGTATGACACCGCCGCGGAACGGCCGTATGACGGGCCACCGGAGCGGCCGTATGACGCCGCCGAAGAGCGGACGCACGACGCGGCGTCGGAGCGGCCGCTCCGCGGAGCGACGGAGAGGCCGCCCCCCCGTCACTCTCCCTTTCCCGAGCGCACCTCGTGCCTCGCGAACGTGTCGCGATGGCTGCCGCCGCTCAGGACTGCGAGAGATGCCATGGAGTCGGGCGTCCATGAGAGGGTGGGAGAGGCAGGGCGTTACAGCATCATCACGCCGCGCAACAAGCCGAGCGATCTCCCGACGAAGCGCCGCTCGCCCAAGTCCGACGTGGCCTGAGGCGCCGGCTCGGAGGGCCGCAGCGCCGGCGCGGGGGCCGCTTCCGCCGGTGTCCCGCCGCGGCTTCACGCGCGCGCTCGGCCGACGGCGCGCCGCGGACGCGCGCGCCTTGCGCGCCGTACGCGCGTGCTGCGTGCTGCGCGTGGCGCGAAGCTTGCCCGGCTGAGCGCCTGCTAGTAATACGAGCCCATGCTGCTGCGCGGTGGGAGCAGAAGCGCATGGCCGACGTGCCATGAAGCCTGAACCCGAGGGGACCCCGACGGCCGCCTCGCGGCCTTTCAGCGAGGGCCCCGCTCCTCGGCGGCGGGAAGCGTCGCGCGGAGCCCGAGCGCAGCCTCGATCGATGACGCCGCCGTCCAGGCGAGGGGGCCTGTCCTCCTGCCGTCCTGTCGCGCGGCGCCCTGGGCTCACGCCGGGGCACCGGGTCCGACGGCCTCCAGCGCCCCTGGGCCCCTCCGCGCCCGGGGCGCGCGCTCATTTCCCTTCTTATTGACCGATCGGTGCTGCCCGCAGGCGGGACCAGGAGAACAGCGGCATGGAGCAGCGAAGCGACCTCGACAAGGCGGCCCGCAAGGCGAGAGCCGGCAATGGCAAGAGCAAGAAGGCCGCGTCCGGGGATGGGCTGCAGCACGGCGCCGCGCGCGCGACGAAGGCCCGCCCGGCCGAGCGCCCCCACGCCGCCGCGCCGCTCGAGAGCGACGAGCTCGACCGGCGGACGCTGCTGATGTCGCTGACGGGCCTGAAGAAGGGCGATTTCTCGGTGCGGCTGCCCGTCCACTGGCTCGGGCTCGACGGGAAGATCGCCGATACGTTCAACGATGTCGTCGAGCGCAACGAGAAGCTCGCGAAGGAGCTCGCCCGCCTGAGCCGCGCGGTGGGCAAGGAGGGCAAGCTCTCCCAGCGCGCCTTCATCGGCGAGGTGAGCGGCGCATGGGCCGACGAGATCGCGTGCATCAACGCGCTGATCGGCGATCTCGTCCACCCCACCGCCGAGACGGCGCGCGTCATCGGCGCCGTGGCCAAGGGCGATCTCTCGCAGACGATGGCCCTCGAGGTGGACGGCAGGCCGCTCGACGGCGAGTTCCTCCGGACCGCCAAGACCGTCAACACGATGGTCGAGCAGCTCGGCTCCTTCGCCTCCGAGGTCATCCGCGTCGCCCGCGAGGTCGGCACCGAGGGCAAGCTCGGCGGGCAGGCCGACGTCCGCGGCGTCGCCGGCAGCTGGAAGGACCTCACCGACTCCGTCAACTCGATGGCCGGCAACCTCACCTCCCAGGTGCGCAACATCGCCGCCGTCACCACCGCCGTCGCCACAGGCGATCTCTCGAAGAAGATCACCGTCGACGTCAAGGGCGAGATCCTCGAGCTCAAGGACACCATCAACACGATGGTCGATCAGCTCCGCTCCTTCGCCTCCGAGGTCACCCGCGTCGCGCGCGAGGTCGGCACCGAGGGCAAGCTCGGCGGGCAGGCCGACGTCCGCGGCGTCGCCGGCACCTGGAAGGATCTCACCGACTCCGTCAACTCGATGGCCGGCAACCTCACCTCCCAGGTGCGCAACATCGCCGCCGTCACCACCGCCGTCGCCAACGGCGATCTCTCGAAGAAGATCACCGTCGACGTCAAGGGCGAGATCCTGGAGCTCAAGAACACCATCAACACGATGGTCGACCAGCTCAACTCCTTCGCCTCCGAGGTCACCCGCGTCGCCCGCGAGGTCGGCACCGAGGGCAAGCTCGGCGGGCAGGCCGACGTCCGCGGCGTCGCCGGCACCTGGAAGGACCTCACCGACTCCGTCAACTCGATGGCGTCGAACCTGACGGCCCAGGTGCGCAACATCGCGACCGTCACCACCGCCGTCGCCAAGGGCGATCTCTCGAAGAAGATCACGGTCGACGTGAAGGGAGAGATCCTGGAGCTCAAGAACACCATCAACACGATGGTCGACCAGCTCAACTCCTTCGCCTCCGAGGTCACCCGCGTCGCCCGCGAGGTCGGCACCGAGGGCAAGCTCGGCGGGCAGGCCGACGTCCGCGGCGTCGCCGGCACCTGGAAGGATCTCACCGACTCCGTCAACTCGATGGCCGGCAACCTCACCTCCCAGGTGCGCAACATCGCCGCCGTCACCACCGCCGTCGCCAACGGCGACCTCTCCGAGAAGATCACGGTCGACGTGAAGGGAGAGATCCTGGAGCTCAAGAACACCATCAACACGATGGTCGATCAGCTCCGCTCCTTCGCCTCCGAGGTCACCCGCGTCGCCCGCGAGGTCGGCACCGAGGGCAAGCTCGGCGGGCAGGCCGACGTCCGCGGCGTCGCCGGCACCTGGAAGGATCTCACCGACAACGTGAACTCGATGGCGGGCAACCTGACGAACCAGGTGCGCGGCATCGCCAAGGTCGTGACCGCGGTCGCCAACGGCGATCTCAAGCGCAAGCTGGTCGTCGACGCCAAGGGGGAGATCGCCGCGCTCGCGGACACGATCAACGGCATGATCGAGACGCTCGCGACGTTCGCGGATCAGGTGACGACGGTGGCGCGCGAGGTCGGCGTCGAGGGCAAGCTCGGCGGGCAGGCGAGCGTGCCCGGCGCGGCCGGCACGTGGAAGGACCTCACCGACAACGTGAATCAGCTCGCGGCGAACCTCACCACGCAGGTGCGCGCGATCGCCGAGGTCGCCACCGCCGTGACCAAGGGCGATCTCACCCGGTCCATCAAGGTCGAGGCGCAGGGCGAGGTCGCCGCGCTGAAGGACAACATCAACGAGATGATCCGGAACCTCAAGGACACGACGCTGAAGAACAGCGAGACGGACTGGCTCAAGAGCAACCTCGCCAAGTTCTCGCGCATGCTCCAGGGGCAGAAGGATCTCCTCACCGTCGGCCGGAGGATCCTGTCCGAGCTGGCCACCGTCGTCACGGCGCAGCAGGGCGTCTTTTACATCATGGATGCCGCCCGCGAGGAGCCCGTCCTGAAGCTGCTCGCGAGCTACGCGTTCAAGGAGCGCAAGCACGTCGACAACCAGTTCAAGCTGGGCGAGGGGCTCGTCGGGCAGTGCGCGCTCGAGAAGGAGAAGATCCTCCTCGTCAACGCGCCCCACGACTACATCACGATCACGAGCGGCCTCGGCGACGCGCCCCCGGTGAACATCATCGTGATGCCGGTGCTCTTCGAGGGGCAGGTGAAGGCCGTCATCGAGCTCGCGTCGCTCGAGCGCTTCAGCCCGACCCACCAGGCGTTCCTCGACCAGCTCACCGAGTCGATCGGCATCGTGCTCAACACGATCGAGGCCAACATGCGCACCGAGGACCTGCTCAAGCAGTCCCAGTCGCTGGCGCGCGAGCTCCAGAGCCAGCAGGAGGAGCTCCAGGAGACGAACGCCGCGCTCGGCGAGAAGGCGCGCCTCCTGGCGGAGCAGAACGTGGAGGTCGAGCGGAAGAACCACGAGGTCGAGCAGGCCCGCCAGGCCCTGGAGGAGAAGGCGCGCCAGCTCGCCCTCACGTCCAAGTACAAGTCGGAGTTCATGGCCAACATGTCCCATGAGCTCAGGACCCCGCTGAACAGCCTCCTCATCCTGTCGGACCAGCTCTCCAGGAACAACGACCAGAACCTCACCGCGAGGCAGGTCGAGTACGCGAAGACGATCCACGCTTCAGGCACCGATCTCCTGGGGCTCATCAACGACATCCTCGATCTCACGAAGATCGAGTCGGGCACCGTCGTGGTCGACGTCGGAGAGATCAGCTTCACGGACCTCTCGGACTACGTGCGCCGCACGTTCCGGCACGTCGCCGAGGCGAAGAAGCTCGATTTCGAGCTCTCCTTCTCGTCGACGCTGCCGACGTCGATGTTCACCGACGCGAAGCGGCTGCAGCAGGTGATCAAGAACCTGCTCTCCAACGCCTTCAAGTTCACCGAGCGCGGCAAGGTGGTCCTGGAGGTGACAGTGGCCCGCGGCGGCTGGAGCCGTGAGAACGAAGTGCTCAGCCGGGCCGATGTGGTGATCGCCCTCTCCGTCCATGACACAGGGATCGGGATTGCGCCGGACAAGCAGCAGATCGTCTTCGAGGCGTTCCAGCAGGCGGACGGCAGCACGAGCCGCAAGTACGGCGGCACCGGGCTCGGGCTCGCGATCAGCCGGGAGATCGCGGGGATGCTCGGCGGCGATCTCACGCTGGTCAGCGCGCCGGGCCGCGGCAGCACGTTCACGCTCTACCTGCCGCGCACCTTCCGGCCCGTGCGGGCGGCGCGGCGGCAGCCGACTCACGTCCTCGACGCGCCGCCGTCCATCGATGATGCCGTCCACAGCAGCCGGCCGTCGGATCGCACGTCCGCGAGCGCGGACGTCCAGATCATCGACGACAGCGAGAGCGTCCGCCCCGGCGACCGCGCGATCCTGATCGTGGAGAACGACACCGTGTTCGCCCGCTTCCTCGTGGATGTCGCGCGGGAGCACGGCTTCAAGGCGGTCGTCGCGCTCCGCAGCGCGACCGCGCTCGCGCTGGTGCGAGAGATCCAGCCCGCGGCGATCACGCTGGACATCAACATGCCCGACGTCGACGGGTGGCGCGTGCTCGACTGCCTGAAGCGCGATCTCTCGGCGCGGCACATCCCTGTCCAGGTGATCACGACAGAGACGGAGGAGGAGCGGAGCCGCGCGCGGCGGATGGGCGCGGTGGGCCTGCTCAACAAGCCGCTCAGCAGCAGGACGGCGCTCGACGAGGCGTTCGCGCGGCTCGCCGGGCTGATCGGCTCGCCGCGGCGCCGGCTGCTCGTCGTCGCGCCGGACGAGGCCGCCTTCGCCCCGGTGACCGAGCTGCTCGGGGACGCGGAGGCCACGGTCGCCAGCGCAGCGACGGCCCAGGAGGCGCTCGACGCGCTCGATCGCGAGGCGTTCGACGCGATCGTGATCGACCTGCACCTGCCGGACATGCCCGGCCTCGAGCTCATCGAGCGCCTCGATCGCGCAGGGCGCTTCGCCGATCTCACGGCCATCGTGTACGCGCCGGCCGGCGTCGCCGGGGACGACGAGGCGCAGCTCTCCCGGCTGGCGCAGAAGCTGCCCGTGAAGCATGTCCAGTCGAGAGAGCGCCTGCTCGACGAGATTACGCTCGCGCTGCACCGCCGGCTCTCGGATCTGCCGGAGCCGACGCGGCTCATCGTGGAGCAGCTCCACGAGTCGACCGCCGCGCTCGCCGGCAAGTGTGCGCTGATCGTCGACGACGATTTCCGCAACATCTATGCGCTGAAGACCGTCCTCGAGAGCTACGGGATGACCACCCTCACCGCCGACACGGGGAAGGCCGCCATCGAGCTCCTGGGGAGCACGAGCGGGATCGACGTCGTGCTCATGGACATCATGATGCCGGAGATGGACGGATACGACACGATCCGCGCAATCCGCAAACAGCCGGTATTCCAGACGCTACCGATCATCGCCGTCACGGCGAGGGCGATGAAAGGCGACCGGGAGAAGTGCCTGGAAGCGGGCGCGACCGACTACATTTCGAAGCCGGTCGACACGGAGCAGCTGCTGGCGCAGCTCCGCATCTGGCTGCATCGCTGAGCTCGCTTCATCTCCCGTCACCGCTGCTCTCCGCACCACGCCCTGCGATCGCCCCCGAGCACGCCCGGCGGTTTCGTCTGCGCTGCAACGACGCCTCAGTGTGGCGCACCTGCGCAAGCTCTTGCGCGGCACACGGGCGATCGACCGCGCAGAGTACCGAGCATTTCCCGCATTTTCATTTGGCATGCCGCCTGCTGTCGCCTGCTGTGGCGATGTGGGTTTCCAGAATACAGGCAGGGCGCGCGCGAGGACGTTCGTCGGGAAAGGAGCTGTAGGTGAGGCCAAAGCTGGTGACCGGTCTTGTCAGGACGTGGTCGGACGCCGAGAGGTCGGTTGAGCGCGTGATGAGCTGCGGATACACGCGTGACGCCATCAGCCTTGTCATGAGCGGTGCGGGGCGCGACCATCGCGCCGTGGACGGAACCGCGGGCGCGGCGGCGGACGTCGGTGGGGCGGGGGCGGCCTCGACCGCGCTCGTGGTGCTCGGCGCGGGCGCGGCGTTCCCTGGCCTGGGGCTCGTGGCGGCGGGGCCTATCGAGGCTGCGCTCGCCGGAGCTGGCGCGGGCGGCGCGGCCGGCGGGCTCGTCGACGCGCTCGTCAGCGCCGGCATTCCGGAGCACCGGGCGAGCATCTACGACAGCGGCCTACGACAAGGCGCGATCCTCGTGGGCGTAAATGCTTCCTCCGAGCGAGATGCAGAGATCCTGGAATTGATCCTCGAGTATGCCGGCGCCGAGGACGTCCGGAGCGAGAGCTCGCAGCGGCGTCCTTACGACAGCTTCATCTGAGCGGTCGCGGGAAGGCGGAAGGCACGTGGCAACTTGCCTCGCTGAGGCGCGCTGCCGCTGACGCGCCCGTGCAGGGTTTCAGGAGCTCCCCGAGCGGTTCGCCTGGCACACGCGATGCTCCAGACTCGTCGCGTGGCGAGCGGCGGATGGCCGGAGCAGACGGCAGGAGAGCGCATGTCGAGCAACATGACCCAGGCGTTCGAGCACACCTCAGGGGAATGCTTCGAGGTCGACACGGTGGTGGGCGAGAAGTACCAGCTCCTCCGCAAAGCGGGAGAGGGCGCGATGGGGTCTGTCTGGGTCGCCACGAACACGGCGCTCGAGGCCAATGTGGCCATCAAGGTGCTGCGGCCGGAGATGCGCTCTCCCGCGATCGCCGAGCGCCTGCTGCGCGAGGCGCGGGCCGCGGCGAAGCTCAGCCACCCCGGGATCGTGCGTGTCTTCGATCTCGGCAAGACCGCGGACGGCACCCCGTACATCGTGATGGAGCTCCTGGAGGGCGAGGCCCTCCGGGACGTGCTCTGCCGCGAGCGCCGGCTCGCTCCCGAGGTGGCGCTCGCGATCCTGCTGCCGGTCGCGAGCGCGATGCACGCGGCCCACGAGCGGGGCGTCGTTCACCGGGATCTCAAGCCGGACAACGTGATGCTCGCGAATCAGGGCGACGGGCGGATAAGGCCCAAGGTCGTCGATTTCGGGATCGCGAAGGTGACGTGGACCGAGCCCGAGTCCGGATCGACGGGCGCGGCCGTGATCGGGACTCCGCAGTACATGCCGCCGGAGCAGGCGCTCGGGCAAGGCCACATCGATCATCGAGCGGACATCTGGGCGCTCTGCACGATGCTGTACGAGGCGATCGCGGGTGAGACGCCGTATGCCGGGGAGCACGGGTTCGGGACGCTGCGCGCGATCGTCCAGGATCCGGTGCGCTCGCTCGTCGAGCGGTGCGGCTCGGATCCGGCGCTGTGGTCGATCATCGAGCGCGGGCTGCGCAAGGATCCGGCGGATCGCTGGGGGAGCATGCGCGAGCTGGGCAGCGCGCTCGCGACGTGGCTTGTCTCGAGGGGAGTCTCGGAGGACGTGTGCGGCGCGTCGCTCCGCGCGCAATGGCTGGACGAGCGGGCCAGCCAGATCCCGTCGCCGTCGCCGCGGCTGAATGCGGTGAGCTCCGCGCCGACGCTGCACTCGCGCCGCGCGGACGACTCCCTGGAGCTGCAGCTGCCCGTGACGGCCGCGCAGAGGGCGCCGGGGGCGGCGGCTGCGGCGGGTCACAGCGCGCCGGTGGCGGCGGAGCGCAAGGGGATCGAGGAGAGCGGGGAGCGCGCGTGGTCCGAGGCGACCGCGATGGTGAATCTGCCGGGGGCGGCGTCTCCGTCGCCGCGGTCGTCGTGGCGGGAGCGCTTTCCGCTCCGCGGCGTCGCGGCGGCCGGGCTCGTGGCCCTGGCGGGAGCGGCGGTGTGGAGCGTCGCGCTGGGCACGGCGGGTCGCGCAGGCGAGTCGACGCCGGCGCCGCCGGTCCAGCCCGTGGCGATGATCGCCGCGGCGCCGTCTCCGGCGCAGCCACCGCTCGAGGTGAGCTCCCATCCGACCGGCGTGGCGCACGGGAGCGTGGCGCCGCCGGTCGGACCCACGGCGCCGCGCCCGGCGCGCGTGCTGAAGGCCGCGGTCCCCGCGCCTCAGGCGCCAGCCACGGCCGCCGCGCGGGCTGCGATCGCGGCGCCGGCGGCGAACGCGCCAGCCGCGACCGGGAAGCCGCCGGCGCCAGCGGCGAGCGCGCCGCCCGGGTCGTCCGGGCCCAGCGCGGGCCCGGAGGCGCCGGCCTCGACGGCGCAGCCGGTCGCCGCCGGCTCGGCGCAGGCGCCAGGGAGCGCCGCCTGTCCGGCTGGCGGAGACCGGGAAGGCGGGGAAGCGGCCTGCCCGCCGGCCGCCGAGGCGTCGACGAGCGCCGTGGAGGTCTACGATGACGCCGGGACGACCGAGAAGGAGCCGGGCGTCCACCGCCGTCCGGCGACCACCGAGGAGGCGCCGCCGGCCGCGGATGCCGGCGCAGCGGAGGGCTCTTCGAGCGCTCCAGCGGCGCCGTAGCGGCCCGGATGCCGGCCCGGCGGGCGGGTCTAGACGCCGAGCGCCTGCAGGAACCCGCCCTCACGCTCGGCCTCGGGGAGCGCGCCCGCATAGCGAGGCTCCACCAGGTCGAGGCCGAAGCTCCACAGCGCGTTGCGCACCTGCGCGAAGGGGCCCTGCCTGGGCAGGTTGTCGAGGCGTACAGCCTCGCTCCGCCCGAGGTCCTGCTCGAACAGGCGGGCCGCGTCCCTCACGAAGGCGGGCTGCTTGACGATGAGGTTCGCCTCGCTCACCCACCTCAGGCTCGTCGAGTTCGCGTTGAAGGTCCCCACCGTCGCCCAGTCGTCGTCGATCACCGCGAACTTCGCGTGGAGCATCGACGGGAGGAACTCGTGGATCTGGAGCCCGTTCTCCAGCCATGACGTGTACCGCGCGAGGCTCGCGTGGCGGATGGCCGGGAGGTCGGAGTCGCGCGGCACGATGATCTTCACGTCGATCCCGCGGCGCGCGGCGTCGATGAGCTCGCGCTCGAGCCCGCGCGGAGGACAGAAGTACGCGTTCTCGATCCACACCCGCCGCCTCGCCGCGCGCACCCGCGCGAGGTGGCGCTCGTAGATGACCGCGGGCGGCGTGGGCGCGTCGGTGATGAACTCCACGTCGTCGTAGACGCCGCCCGTCCAGTAATCGAAGGAGCGCCCCGCGGCCTCGTCGGCGAGCATCCAGCGGCACTCGAACGCCCGCGCCATGTCGGTCACGCAGGGCCCCATCACCCGGCTACAGACCTCGTGCCAGCCGTCGCCGCCCTCGTCGCGCGGCAGCCACTCGTCGGCCCACGCAGCGCCGCCGACGTACCCGGCGCCGTCGATCACCACGATGCGCGAGTGCTCCCGCGGGAACAGGGCGCCCCCGCGGAGGACGGCGCCCAGCGGCCTGTAGGCGCGGGCGCGGATGCCGCGAGCCCTCATGTCCTCGAAGAACGCCGCCGGCGTCGTGTGGCTGCCGAGCGCGTCGTACAGGAGCCGGACATCCACGCCTCGCCGCGCGGCGCTCGCGAAGGCGTCGGCGAAGCGACGACCCATGAGATCGTTGCGGTAGATGTACGTGGAGATCCATATCCGCTCCCGGGCGAGCGCGATGTCATCGAGGAGCGACTCGAGCACCCATTTCATCCCGGGGAGGAGGCGCGTCGTGTGGAGAGCGCCCCCTGCCGCAGCGCGACCGGTGCTGGAGTCCGCCCTGGAGCCTGGAAACGTCGGCGCCGAGCAGGTCATGTCGAGTCCCGAACGCCGGGCGGCTGCAGCTCGATTGCCACAGCGGCCCGCGCGCTCACCGCCGTGGCTCAAGCAGCCCGTGTGCCACATCGCCAAGGCGCGATCGCGCAGGGAAGTCAGCAACAGGAGGCTCACCACGTGGCAAAGCGCCACGCTCACGGCGCCGTCCGCGGCGCCTGCGGGGCAAGCGGCCTCTCCGGCACAGCGGCTGTCCTCGCGAGCGGGCCGCGCGTGCGCGAGCGGGCCGCGGCACCAGTCTTGAAAGCGTGGGTGCGATGATCCCCGCCGCTCGCGAGCTCTCCGCTCCTCGGCCCGCCCGGACGCGCACCAGGTCGCGCCGGGCGCCGTCCGAACCCGAGCCCACACCGCCGTCCGCGCCGCCCCTGGGGCGCCGGCTCGCCCTGCATCCCCTGCACGCGATCGGCGCGTTCGCGCTCGCCTGCGTGGCCGCGAGCGCCTTGTTCATGCACGCGCTGGAGACGCGCGAGGCGACGGCGCAGGGGCTCACCCTGCGCGTCGCCTACCCCGAGCGGATGCGCTTCCGTGACATGGAGCGGATCACGTTCGACGTGGAGAACACGGCGGGCGAACCCTGCCGGGCGGCCGCCCTCACGCTCGACGAGGCTTACCTGGACAGCTTCGAGGAGCACCACACCACGCCTGCGGAGGCGGCGTTCGGGCGCTTCGCGCTGGGCGACCTCGCGCCCGGCGAGCGCCGCCGGATCGACATCGAGCTCCGCGGCGAGCGCAGCTGGCTCGCGTCGGGCAACGCGACCCTGTCGTGCGGTGGGGAGCGCGGCGTCCACGTGCCGCTCCGCACGTTCATCTTCCCCTGAGATCACCATGGAGACCGTCGCCCGCGTCGCCGTCGTTTATGTGTTCCTCGCCGCCGCGTTCCGCGTGCTCGGCAAGCGCGAGCTCAGCTCGATGTCGCCGTTCGAGCTCGTCACGCTCATGCTGATCCCCGAGATCGTCTCTCAGGCCCTCGTCCGCGAGGCGTCGCTCGCGAACGCGCTCGCGGGCGTGTCCACCGTCCTCGTGCTCGTGTTCCTGACGTCCCTCCTGACGCACCTCTTCCCGAAGGCGTCCAAGGTCATCGACGGCTCGCCCACGGTGCTGGTCGCGAAGGGCCGTATCCTGGAGGAGGCGTGCAATCGCGAGCGGATCCAGCCGGAGGAGATCCTGTCCGAGATGCACAAGAGCGGGCTGGAGCACCTCTCCCAGGTGCGATGGGCCATCCTGGAGGCGGACGGCGCTCTCACCATCGTCCCGGAGCAGGGCCACGCCCTGCCCGTCGCCCGGGCCAGGACGCGGGACGAAGGCGTCTGAGCGCCGGTCAGGCCGGGCGGGAGGCGAGGCGGCGCGCGCCGCGTCGGGCGATCGCCGCCGCGAGGGCGAGGGCGCCGAGCGTCATGCCCACGAGCGTGCCCTGCCCGCGGGTCCGCGAGGGGCGATCGCCGTCGAGGACCGGGATCGCCGCGCCGCAGAGCACGTCGGCGTGGACGCTGACGCGGGCGCGCAGCCAGTTGTCGACCCGCTCCTGCGGCGCGGGGCTCAGGACCAGGTCCGTGTCGAGCGCGGCGCGCGGCAGGTTCGCCTCCAGGCGGGTCAGCCAGACGTCCTTCGGGTGCAGGCCGACCATCGCGATGGCGAGGTCGTCGAGCGACCCGCACGCGAGGTCGCGCGCGTCGATCTGGTCGGAGGCGACCTCCCCGCAGCTCGGATCCGACAGCGGGACGCCGGCCGGGCACGGGTTCGCCACGGCGCGGCTCTCGGTCGCGATCTCGGCGAAGCGCACGGCGCACGCGGAGTCCTGGACCTCGCCGGTCTCGCCGTTGGCGAGCCCCTGCTGGGCGAACGCGGCGGCGATCGTGTCGACCGGGGTGGTCGAGCCGCTCGTTGTGTAGCGCACGCCGAACGGCGCCGCGGGGCTCGACACGGGCGAGAACAGCGAGCCCTGCTGCGCGTAGGGGGTGAGGAACGCGCGGCCGCCGTCGGCCGCCGCGATCGCCTTCTCGCGGAGCACGCCGTAGTTCGACTCCTGCGAGGCGAAGTCCCACGCGAGGAGGTCGATGGGGACGGCCGCGGCCGCGAACCCCTCAGGGGCGAGCCGTGCCTCGCTGATGGTGAAGAGGGTGATCGCGACGTTCGCGCCCGTCCCGGCGGCGACCATCCGGAGCGGGAGCGCGGGGTTCGCCCCCGGCGTGACGACCCGCACCGGCGTCATCTCCTTCACGTCCTTGCCCGGCTGGAGCCTGATGGCGATGAAGTCGAAGCCCTCGTCGACATAGGCGTCGATGATCGGCTGCGTCGACTCGTCGACGTTGAAGCCGTTCTTCTCGAACCAGGCGTTCAGCACGCCGGGCGTGTCGGTCGCGAGCGTCACGGTGTCGTACGGACCGACGGTGCCGCGGTGAAGCACCACGACGTCATCGCCGCCGAACGCCCTCCCCGCCGCATCCGCGGAGCCGAGGGTCGCGCCGCAGCCCCCGCCGCTACGGGCGCAGGTGGAGCTCGGCGCGGTGATGCGCACCGACGTGGCCGCGTCGAGCGTCTCGAACCAGGCATCCGAGCCTTCCTCGAGGATCGCCCCGCGCTTCACCGGGAGCACCCACCCGAACGCGCTCGGATCGCCGGAGTACTGGATCTGATCCCAGAGCACCGACTGGACGGGCGACACGGAGAGCACCATCCGGTGCGCGTTGACGACCGTCGTCTCGGTGGGCGGGGCGAAGCACCCGCCGCAGGCGAGCGCCTCGCGCGGCGACAGGAGCGTCACGGAAGGAACGGCGAGCGCAAGGAGCGCGAACAAGCGAAGTTTCATCGGCTACCTCCATGGGCGCAGGTCCGCGCGGGCGGGCTCTCGAAGCGCGCGGGCGGCGCGCGGCGCACCACCGCCAGGCTATCCAAGCCTGCGCGCGGCGGGCAGCCCGCGCACGATTGGCGCGCCGCCCGCCGCCCGGCGAGCCGCCGTCAGCCCGCGGCCCACCACGCGTCGAGGTCGCGGAGGGCGCGCTCGGCCATCACCTCGTAGCGGGCGCGCTTGCGCAGCTTGCCGTGCGCTGGATCGAGCGGCGCGATGTGCGCCCAGGTGATGTTGGACGGCTGATACGTGGGCTGCTTCCGGCCGAGGTGCGTGAGGATGCCGCCGAGCGCCGTCGTAGGCGGCGGCGGCCGGAGCGGCTCGTTCCGCAGCTGCTGCGCGAGGAGGATCGCGCACACGAACCCCGCCGCGGCGCTCTCCACGTAGCCCTCGACGCCCGAGATCTGGCCGGCCAGGTGCACGCCCGGCAGCGCGCGGAGCTCCATCGCGGGGCCGAGGAGCGCCGGAGCGTCGACGAAGGTATTGCGGTGCACGGAGCCCATGCGGAGGAACTCGGCCTCCTCGAGGCCGGGCACCATCCGGAACACCCGCAGCTGCTCGGCGTACTTCATGCGCGTCTGGAAGCCGACCAGGTTGTACGCCGTCGCCGCCTCGTCCTCCGGGCGCAGCTGGAGCACCGCGTAGGGGCGCCGGCCGGTGCGCGGATCGGTGAGCCCCACCGGCTTCATCGGCCCGAACGCGAGCGTCTGCTCGCCGCGCACAGCCATCACCTCGCAGGGCAGGCACCCCTCGAAGTAGCGCACCTCCTCGAAGGCGCGGGCCTCCACCTTCTCCGACGCGACGAGGGCCTGGACGAACGCCTTGTACTGCGCCTCGTCGAAGGGGCAGTTCACGTACGCCTCGTCGCCGGCCTCGGCGTCGTCGCGGCGCTCGGCCGCGTCCTCCGGCGGCGCGGCCCGCTCCAGCTGCGCGCTCCGCTCGCCGCGGACCGCGCCCCCCTTGCCGTAGCGCGACTGCTTCCACACGCGCGACCAGTCGATCGAGTCGGCGCTGACGATCGGCGCGATCGCGTCGTAGTAGGCGAGGTGCTCGGCGCCGACGGCCGCGGCGAGGCTCGCCGCGAGCGCGTCGGAGGTGAGCGGCCCCGTCGCGAGGATCACGGGCCGCTCGGCGGGGATCTCCGTCACCTCCCGGTGCTCGACGGTGATCCGGGGGTGGGCCTCGATCGCCCGCGTCATCGCCTCGGCGAACCGCTCGCGGTCGACCGCCAGCGCGCCTCCGGCCGGCACCGAGGTCTCGTCGGCGCACCGCAAGGCGAGCGAGCCCACGCGCCGGAGCTCCTCCTTGAGGAGCCCCACCGCGTTGCTCAGCGCGGCGCCGCGCAGCGAGTTCGAGCACACGAGCTCGGCCAGCCGATCGCTCGTCTGCGCAGGCGTGCGCCGGTGAGGTTTCATCTCGACGAGGCGCACGCGCAGCCCGCGCTGCGCGAGCTGGTACGCCGCCTCGCAACCGGCCAGGCCGCCTCCGACGACGACGACGTCGTGCGGGCTCTCCGCTCCGTTCATACAGCTCACCAGGGTGGGGGGTCTCGCGGGCTTCTTAGCTCGCCGTGCGGCGGGCGCGCACGGCCCGCGCGGGCTTTTCGGCGGCCCCCTGGGCCGCACCAGCGCCCTGCGGCGCGGCCTCGGGCCGGCCGGCTGGCGTGGGCTCCGCCGGCGCGGGCCGTGCGGCCGGCGCCGGGGCGGCGCTCGCGACGACCGCCGCGGCGTCCGGGGTGGCGGTGCCGTCGGCGGCGCCGTCCTCCCCTTCCCCCTCGACGATCTCCTGCTTGAAGCCGCAGTCCTTCGTCGCGCAGACGAGCATCGCCTTCTTGCCAGCGGTGCGGGTGACGAACTTCGCGCTGCACTTCGGGCATGGGACCGGCACCGGCTTCTGCCAGAGCTTGAACTCGCACTTCTGCTCGGCGTTCCAGTTGGAGCAGCCGTAGAAGGTGCGCCCGCCCTTCTTGCGGGGCCGGATCTCGATGAGATCGCCGCCGCAGCTCGGGCACGCGACGCCGAGCGGCACCGGGCGCGTGTTCTTGCAGGCCGGGTACCCGGTGCACGACAGGAAGTCGCCGAAGCGGCCCGTCTTGATGATCATCGGCTTCCCGCACTTGTCGCACGAGATGTCGGTCTCGCGGACGGCGGCGGTCCCCCGCGCGTCGGACAGGTCGCGCGTCGCCTTGCACTTCGGGTAGCGCTCGCAGCTCAAGAACCAGCCGTTCTTGCCCCACTTCTTGAGCATCATCGACCCGCACTCGTCGCAGACGATGTCGGTCTTCTCTGCCTCGGGCTTCCACGGCGCGAGCTTCTTCGACTTGTCGAGCTGCTCCCTGAACTTCTTGTAGAAGGTCTTGAGCAGCTGCTCGCGCTTCAGGCTGCCGGCGCCGACCGCGTCGAGCTCCTCCTCCATCTGCGCCGTGAAGTTCGGATCCATGATGTCGAGGTTCGACCGGACGAGCCCGTCGACCACGAACTTCCCGAGGAGCGTCGGCTGGAACGCGCCGCCGTCCCGCTTCTCGACGTACGCGCGCTGCTGCACCTTGCTGATGATCTCCGCGTACGTCGACGGGCGGCCGATGCCGCGCTTCTCCAGCTCGCGCACGAGCGAGCCCTCGTTGTAGCGGGGCGGCGGCTGCGTAAACTTCTGGTCGGTGATGACCCCCGGGGGCGACACGGCGAGCGCCTCGCCCTCCTTCATGTCGGGCAGGAGCGCCTCCGAGTCCTCCTCGGCCGAGGGCCCCGGCGCCGCGCGCTCCGCCTCGGCGGCGGTCGCCTCGGGCGCCGGCGCGGCGGCGCCGCCGTCCGCGGCGGCGCCGCCTGCGCTCTCGTCCTCGCCGGCGAACTCCTGCTGGCCCTCGGTCACCTGCAGCCAGCCGGCGAACTTGAGGATCCGCCCGGTCGCCCGGGCGAGGTAGCTCCGGTACGCGGGCGCCGCGATCGTCGGCGCGACGTCGATCTCGACCGTCGTGCGGTCGTACACCGCCGGGGTCATCTGCGAGGCGACGAAGCGGTTCCAGATGAGCTTGTACAGCTTGTACTGCTCGTCCTTGAGGTGCTTCTTGATCGAGTCCGGGTGGATCTCGACGCTCGTCGGCCGGATCGCCTCGTGCGCGTCCTGCGCGTTCTTCTTCGACTTGTAGACGTTCGGGCGCTCGGGGACGAACTCCTTGCCGTACCGCTTCGCGACCACGCCGCGCACCTCGGCGATCGCGTCGTCGCTGACGCGCGTCGAGTCGGTACGCATGTACGTGATGAGGCCGACCGGACCGCCGTCGCGCTTGAGGTCGATGCCCTCGTAGAGCGCCTGGGCGATCTGCATCGTCCGCTTGGCGCCGAAGTGCAGGTAGTTCGTCGCGTCCTGCTGGAGCTTCGAGGTGGTGTACGGGGCGGGCGGGTTGCGCTTCTGCTCGCGCCGCACGACCTTCGCCACCTTGTAGCGGGCGGTCTCGAGGTCGGCGCGCACCTTCCCCGCGACCTCGCCGTTCGTCACCTCGAGCTTCTTGCCGTCGGCGGAGGCGAGCTTCGCGACGAACGGGGCGCGCTGCGGCGGGCTCGCCGCGCCGAGGCCGACCGCGATGTTCCAGTACTCCTCCGGGACGAACGCCTCGACCTCGCGCTCGCGGTCCACGATGAGCCGCAGCGCGACCGACTGCACCCGCCCCGCCGACAGGCCGAACGCGAGCTTCGACCAGACGAGCGCCGAGACGTCGTAGCCGACGATGCGGTCGAGCACGCGCCGCGCCCGCTGCGCGTCGTACAGGTTCTCGTCGAGCTTGCGGGGGTTGTGGACGCCGTGGTCGACCCCCTTCTTCGTGATCTCGTGGAACTCGACCCGCGCCACCTTCAGCTTCGGGTTCTTGATCTCCTCCGAGATGTGGAACGCGATCGCCTCCCCTTCGCGATCGGGGTCGGTCGCCAGCAGCACCTCGTCCGCCCTCTTCGCGGCGGACTTCAGCTCCTCCAGGACCTTCTCCTTGCCCTCGATGACCTCGTAAGTCTCGGCAAAATCGTTCTGCACGTCGACGGCGTTCTGCTTTTTGGGCAGGTCCTTGACGTGCCCCTTCGAGGCGAACACCTCGTACCCGTTGCCGAGATATTTCTTGATGGTCTTCGCCTTCGCCGGCGACTCCACGATGACGAGCGTCTTGGCCATCACCACCTTCTGAGCAACGAGATCGGGCTTGTGAGGATTGAGGGGCGCCCTTCGGTGCGAGGGAGGCCCCCCCGCGAGGAGGCGGCCACCCGAAACCGCACTGGGCAGGGTGAGCCGGCGCGCCCCTTCAACGAAGAGCCCGCCGAAACAACCCGGCGGGCCCCTCTACTACTACGGCCTGGAGCGTCAACGTCAAGAGTGCCTCCACGGCGCGTCTGGGCGGAAGCCCCGTCCTCTCGCAGACCTCATCCACGTGCGCCGGCCGGGCGTCCAGGGCGTCGAGGACCGCGCGTTCGGCCGCGCTCATCGACGGAGGTGGCCCATTTTCCTCGGGCGAAACGCCCGTCCGCGCCCCGAAGGCGGCCTCCGGGAGCGGCAGCGTGCCCCCGCCGGGCGGCCTGTTGCGCGCCGAGCGCCGCGCTCGCCGGCGGGGCGGAGGCGCCTGCCCGCCGAGAACGTCGATCACGTCGGCCGCGCGCGTGATAGGGCGCGCGCCGGAGACGAGCTCCAGCGCGCAGCCCACGCCGCGCGGGCTCCACGGGGCGTGGGGGACGACGCAGAGGTGACGGCCGAGGCGGCGGGCCGCCGCGGCGGCGGAGCGGGCGCCGCTCTCGATCCCCGCCTCGACCACGACGGTCGCGAGCGTGAGCGCGGCGAGGACCGCGTTGCGCTGGAGGAACAGCGCCGGCAGCGGCGGCGTGTCGTCGGGGACGCGCGCGAGCAGCGCGCCGCCCGCGGCGAGGACGCGCGCGAACAGCGCCGCGTGCTCGCGCGGGTACGGGTGCGCGTGGCCGCCGCCGCCGACGACGACCGTCGGCGCGCGCGCGTCGAGCGCGCCCTCGTGCGCGGCCGCGTCGACGCCGCGCGCGCCGCCCGACCAGATCGAGAAGCCCGCCTCGCCGAGCGCCGCGGCGAGCGCGCGGGTGAACCGGAGCGCCTCGTCGCTCGCGGCGCGCGTCCCGACGATCGCGACGCCCGGGCACGCCGGGAGCGCGCCGCGGAGATAGAGCGTCGGCGGCGCGGCCTCGGTCTCCGTCACGAGGGCCCAGAGCTGCGCGGGGTAGGAGGGATCTGCGGGCTGGATCTCGATCGACGCCATACGCGGCGTGTCGACCGACGCCCGGGACGAGTTGCGCGAAATGAGGACCGCGGCACGAGGAGCGCGCGGCCGCCCGCTCCCGGCGCGGTCGCCGCGCTACCGGGGCGGCACGCGAGGCGCGGCGCTCGGCGGCGCCGTGTCGGGCGGGGTCGCGCCGGGCGGCGCGGCGCCGGGCGGCGGGGCCGGGCGCGCGCCCCGGAAGCCCTGGACGAGCACGACGCCCGCGCCGCGCCGCACCTGCGCGTGGAGCTCCACGGCGAGCGGCGCGGCGCCGGGGGCCGAGAGGCACGCTCCCCGGCCGCCGATCACCGCGACCGGCCCGCGGTCCGCGTCCTGGGCGACGATCTCGAGCGCGGGCGGCGCGCCCTTCGTGACGAAGAGGTCGACCTCGATCACGCCGAGCCCGCCCTGCGCGATGAACACCGCGCACTCGCCAACACCGCGCGGGACACGCACGGGGATCGCGGCGCTCTCCCCTTCCGCGATCGCGAGCGACACGACGTCGCCGAGGGGCGCCATGCCCCTCGCCTCCCCGCGCGCGGTGTTGGCGAGCGCGAGCGCCGTCACGCGCGGCACCGGCGCGCTGGCCGCGGGCCGCTGCTCCGCCGCGCGGCTCAGGAACAGGCGCGACGCCTCCGGGTCCGGCTCGGGCGCGTCGCGCGGAGGCGGCGGGTTCCGCGGCGCGTCGGGCGCGGGCGAGGAGGCCGGCGGAGGCGGCGGGCTAGGGCGCAGGACCTCGGCGCGGCCTCCGCCGCACGCCGACGCGGCGAGCGCGAGCGACGTAGCGAGCAGGCGGCGCGCCGGCCCGAACGGATGCAGTTCGACGAGAGCGAGAGCGCGCCGCACCGCGCGGAGCCTACCAGAACCGCCGCGCCGCGCTCGGCCTGCGAGCGGCCGGCCGTGGGTCGTGCTACCCACTCGCCCGATGAAACCCAGGGACATCGTCGTCGCGACGCATGGTCACTGCTTCGACGGCATGGCGAGCGCGGCGCTGTTCACCCGCCTGATGCAGGCGCTCCGCCCCGGCGAGCCGCTCGCGCTGCGGTACCGATCCTGCGGCTACGGCCCGGGCATGACGATGATCCCGCCTTCGTGGCTCGACGGTGACGAGAACGCGATCCTCGACTTCCGCTACACGCCGACGAAGAGGCTGACGTGGTACTTCGACCACCACGTCACCGGGTTCGGCTCGGACGAGGAGCGCGACGCGGCGCTCGCCGGCGCGTCGCGCGCGAAGGTCGCGGGCGACGCGCCTCACGTCTTCTACGACGCCGCCTACGGCTCGTGCACGAAGCTCATCGCGGACGTCGCCCGCGATCACTTCGGCGTCGAGATGTCCAGCGCCGATGAGCTCATCCGGTGGGCCGACCTCATCGACACCGCGCGCTTCCCCACGGCCGAGGCCGCCGTGAGCCGGGAGGAGCCGATCATGCAGCTCGCCTCCGTGGTGGAGCACCACGGGGACGGGCCGTTCCTCGCCTCCGTGGTGCCCCGGCTCGTCGAGCGGCCGGTGAGCGAGGTGGCGCGCGAGGCGGACATCCAGGATCTCTGGCGTCCCCTCTCCGTCTCGCGGCAGACGTTCGTCACGCGCATCGAGCGCGGCGCGCGGAAGCTCGGCCGCGTGGTGCTCGTCGACCTCTCCGACGCGCCGCTCGAGGCGGTCGGCAAGTTCATGACGTACGCGATGTACCCGGACTGCGTGTACTCGGTCACGCTCTCCCGGCAGAAGCAGCACTACAAGCTCTCGGTCGGCTATAACCCCTGGTGCGGCGTCCCCCGCGATCGCGACATCGCCCCCATCTGCCGCCGCTACGAGGGGGGCGGGCACCCGGCTGTCGGCGCGGCGTCCTTCCCGCTCTCCGCGCTCGAGCGCGCGCGCGAGGCGGCCCGCGCCGTCGCCGAGGAGCTCGACGGGGAGCCCGCGCGGTGACCTGGGCCGAGCAGCGCTTCCGCAGGAGCGCGCGCGAGACGGGGCGGGCAGCGTCATCACGCGCGGCGGCCACGCGCGCGCCGCTCCTCTTCGGGCACCGGGGCGTGCGCGGCGAGGGCGCCCCCGCGGAGAACACCCTCGCCGCCTTCGAGGAAGCCGCGGCGCAGGGGGCCGACGGGATCGAGCTCGACGTGCGGGTGTGCGGCTCGGGCGAGCTCGTGGCGCTGCACGACCCGGACCTCGCGCGGGTGACCGAGGGCGCGGACCCGCGCGCCGCCGCGGCGCTCCCCTGGGACGAGCTCCGGCGGGTCGACCTCCGCGGCGACCGGGTGCCGCTCCTGTCCGAGGTGCTCGCGTTCGCGCGCGGCCTTCGGCTCGCCGTCAACATCGAGATGAAGCGGGACGTGCCCGATCGCACCGCCGTCGTGCTCGCGACCGCGCGGCTCGTGCGCGCCTGGGATCCGCGCCACGCCTTGCTCGTCTCGTCGTTCGATCCGGTCATGATCGCCTCCTTCGGCGCCCTGGTGCCGGCCGTCCCGCGCGCGCTCCTCGTGCACCGGAGCCGCTACCACGACGCGGCCGTGCGCCTCGCGCCGGCGCTCGGGGCGCTCGCCGCGCACATCGAGCGGACGATCGCGTCCCCCGAGCGCATCGCGCTCCTGAAGCGGCAGGGCCGCGTGATCAACGTGTGGACCGTGAACGACCCGCGGGAAGCGCAGGACCTCGCGGCGCTCGGCGTCGACGGGCTCATCACCGACGCGCCGCGCCGCATCCGCGACGCGCTCGCGTAGCCGGCTTCGTCGGACCGGCGCGGCCGCGCGCTACCTTCGCTGCCAGGGGTCGATGATCTCGCGCGAGCGGCGCGGGCCCCGGCGCGGGGCCGACGGAGCCGGCGGGGCCTTTCGCTCGGCGGACGCCGCCGGATCCGCCGTGGCCGCGAGCAGCGCGGCGTCCGCGGCGGGCACGTCCTCGGCCAAGGGCAAGCGTGCCATCACAGGGGTCGATGCGCGGACCACCTCCAGAGACGGCGCAGCCGGGCTCACGCTCTCGGGCTCGATCGGCGCGATCACGTGGTGGGGCGCGGCGCCCTCCACGCCGACGGGCCGCAGCGCCGTGACCGCGACCGTCGCGCTGATCGCGGACAGCGCGCCGCACGCCACGAGCCAGCGGAGCGTCGCGCTCGCGTGAGGCCTGCGGTCCGCGCGCACCTCGCCGGCCGCTGCCGCCGTCAGCGTGCCGGGCTGGGACGGATCGGCCAGCGAGGCGAGCGTGTCCTGCCGCGGGCGCGGGCCCTGGTCCCCGGGTCGGGAGAGCGGGGCGAGCTCCCCTGAGCCCTCCAGCGCGCCGGCGCCGCCCGGCGACAGCCCGAGCAGCGTCCCCGTGCGCGACGTCACGGGCGCCGGCTGCGGCGCCGAGGGCACGGGCAGCGGGATGCCCGGATCGCCCGCCGCGACGACGAAGGCGTGCACCATCTCCTGCGCCGACTGGAACCGCTGGGCTCTGTCGCGCGAGAGGGCGCGCAGGAAGAAGACGTCGAGATCGGCCGGCACGTCGGGCGCGAGGTGCGTCGCGAGCGGGATCGGCTCGACGAGGATGCGCGACAGGACCGCGCCGAGCACGTCGCCCTCGAACGGGAGCTTGCCCGTGACCGCGCGGAAGAGGATCACCCCGAGCGACCACAGGTCGCTCCGCGCGTCGAGGTTCCTGTCGCCGCGCGCCTGCTCCGGGCTCATGTAGAACGGCGAGCCCAGGAGCTCGCCGGTCCTCGTGGTCTCGTCGGTGAGGAGCTTGCCGGTGAGCTGCTTGGCGATGCCGAAGTCGAGGATCTTGACGATCTCCTCGTCCTCGTCGACGCGCGAGAGGAACAGGTTGCCGGGCTTGAGATCGCGGTGGACGAGCCCGCACTCGTGCGCGCGGCGCAGCGCCTTGCCGGTCTGGACCGCGATGCGCGCCGCCTCGGCGAGGGAGAGGCGGCGGACCCGCCTCAGGCGACGGCTGAGATCCTCGCCCCGGAGCAGCTCCATGACGAGGTACGGGACGGTCCCCCAGATCCCGTAGTCCTGCACGCTCACGACGTGCGGGCTACCGAGGTTCGCCGCGGTCCGCGCCTCGCGGTAGAAGCGCGCGCGGAACTCCGGCGAGGCCGCGTGCTCCGGATCCATGAACTTGATCGCCGCCGGCGCCCCCAGCTGGAGGTGCCGGGCCAGCCACACCGAGCCCATCCCGCCCCGCGAGAGCGGCCCTTCCAGGCGGTATTTATCGCCGACGATCGTTCCCGGCTCGACGTCCATCGCCGACTCCTCCCGCCACGGCGAGGTGGATTGCGTCTGTCTAGACGTTCGAACGGGCGGCGTCCACGCCATCAGGCGAGCGCTGCCATAAGCCAGCCTGCGCCGCCCGTGATGTCCTTTGTCCTTTCAGGAGCCACCTGAACGCGCCTGCTCAGAGCACCTTAGTCCTGGCAATCGACATGGCGGCGGACGACGCCGCCCGGGACCGGCTGCGTGAACGCCCCCGAGATGAGGGGCGGATTCCACTTCGCCTCCTTGTACTGAAAGATCATGTCGTCCTCGGTGTTGGGCACCCGCATGCGGATCGAGCGGGGGATCTCGGCCATGCACGCGCCGCCGCTCGGCGGGATCGGATCGTCGATCCCCTCCGGATCGACGCGCGGCGGCGCGGTGCGGATGGCCTCGTGATGGCTCAGCTCCACGTGATAGAGGTCTGTCCCGCGCTGCGCGACACGGACCTCGCGGACGCGCAGGCGCTGCTGGCTCCACGGCGCGAGAAAGTCGCGGGGGTGCGGCTCGAGGTGGATCTCCTCCACCGCGTCGCGGGAGCCCTGGATCAGCACACGGTAGAACCCGTCGCCGTCCCAGGCTATCGAGGCGCCGTGCGGCTCGTGAGCGAGCACCGGCGCCTCGCCGCGGAGCAGCGAGACGAGGGCGTGCCCGGGGATGGGCACCTGGGTGAGCCGCGCCAGGTTGCACGTGCTCGCGGGCCCGTGCAGGAACTGCTTCTCCCGGACATCGAGCATCTGGAACTGGGTGCCATTCGACGTGAGCGTGAAGAGCGTCGCGCCGAACGGGCTCACCACGTCGAAGCGCACCCGATCCGGATTGACCGCGAGGATGTACATGTCCCCGCGGAGCCGCCCCTGGCGCGAGAAATGGTCGACCTTGGCGGTGCCCTGGACGCCGTTCACGCAGGCATAGGAGGCCTTCATCCGGTCGAGCGCCGCGTCGGCGCTCGGGAACCGGGACGCGGGCGGATCCACGGAGGCACAGCCGGTCACGAGCACGGCGAGGGGCGCGGCCCAGGCGATCGCGCGATGGCGCATGGGCGCGGACGCTGGCAAGGATCGCCGAGCCCGTCAACCGCGGAAGCGGCGCCGGGCCCATCCGCCGGAGCGGCGCGAGGGGCGTGGCCGTGGAGGAGGGTTGTCGAGGGAGGGCCGAGGCCCGGAAGACGGCGGCGAGGACGGCCGCGCGTCCGGCCCGGAGCGAGCCCCCGGCCGGACGCGCGCGAGCGGGATCAGGACGCCCGGAGCGCCTCGAGCAGATCGACGTCGGGGATCGCGATCGGGAGGCGGGCGCGGAGGACGGCGACGTCGTTGTCCTCGCAGAGGCGAGCCACCGCGAGCCCATCGAAGAGGGAGATGGGCGCGGTCCCCACGATCGCGGCCTCTTCGCGCGCACCGGAGAGCATCTGACCGGCAGTCAGGATCCAGCCGGCGGTCGCGGGGCCGTAGTGGTGGAGCGAGCCGCGCAGCTCGGTGACCCGCTCGCGGCCGACCTCGCGGCCGTCCCGCCGGATGACCAGCGCGAGCTTGATCTCATCACCCGCCGTGCGGAGCGCGCCGGAGAAGTGGCTCTCGCCGCCCGGCGCCCCGGCGCGGCGCACCGCGCGCAGCTGGCCGATGCCGATGCGCTCGAGGGCGAGGACGCAGATCTCGACGAAGGCATGGCCCGGGAGCTCGGAGAGCTTGCGCACGAAGGCGCGCCGCGCGGCATCGCGGTAGCGCTCCACCGCGGCGAGCGCCTCCTGCTCCAGCCGCGCCAGGTCGCCCGGCAGCAGCCAGTCCGTCAGCGCGATCCTGCCGCCGGCGAAGCGGAAGCGGGGCCGCTGCCCCGCGGCGATGCGGCGCGCGTTGTCGGCGCGCACGGCGGCCGCGACCTGGGACTGCACGAGCTGCACGTCGCCGGCGAGGCGGCCGCGGCGCTGCGCCGTCTCGGCGATCTGCCGGAGCGAGACCGCGCCCGCGTTCCGATCGAAGGTCGAGAGGATCCCGGCGACCGCATCGGCGAGATCACGGCCGGCGAGGTCGTCGAGCGCGTGCCCTTCGCCGCCCGTGAGCTCGATGACCTGCGGACCGCGGTAGACGGGCTCGGCGCCGAAGCTGTCGGGGCGGTCCGCTCGGTCGGTGCGCTCGACCCGGTCGGTGCGCTCGACCCGGTCGGTGCGCTCGACCCGGTCGGTGCGCTCGCCTCGCTCGGGGCGATCGAAGCGCTCGGTCCGGTCGGAGCGCGGCGGCTCGCGGCCGTTCTCGCGCCGCGCCTCGAACACCGGCGTCGCGACGTAGGAAGGCAGCCCACCGGTGCTCGGGTTGGCCTCCGCGGTCCCGCGGCCGCGGCGGCGACGGCGGCGGCGGCGGCGGCCCTCGCCCTGCTCGCCCGACGAGCCGGGCGTCGCGCGGTCCTCGCCGCCGAGGATCGGCTGATCGTCGTCGTCCTCTTCGTCGAAGAGCTCCGCGGCGCCGGCGACGGCCTCGGCCCGCATCGCCTCGTCCGGGCCCGGCGGCTCCGCGTCGTCGAGCTCGCCCTCTTCCTCGTCGATGTACGTGCTCGCGGCGCGCGGGGACGACGGCGCCGGCGGCGGCACGGGCTCGCGCGCTGCCGCGATCTCCACGCCGTTCAGCCCGGCCGCGCTCGTCGCGCCGGCCGCGACCTTCTCGTCGTCCTCGTCCTCATCGTCGATCGCAGGCGCAGCCTGCGCCGCCGCGGCGGCGGCTCTGCCCTCGACCTCGACCGCGCCGCGCTCCGCCTCGAGCTCCGCGGGAGCGCCAAGATCGCTCTCTTCCACCGCGTCGTCGTCGGCGCCCGCATCGAACAGGGTCGGCTGCTCCTCGTCCTTGCGCGCCTTGGCCGCCTCGGGCTTTCCGCCGCGCTTCGCCTTCTTGCCGTCGAGCCCGGACTTGATGGTCTTCTCGTCCCACTCGCGCAGCGCGAACACGCCCGGCTTCACGCGCACCAGGGGGTTGTCCGCCGTGTCCTTCTTCAACGTCGCCGCCAGGCGGGCGCCCATCGTCACCTCTGGGCTCTTTCCAACGTGGCTAAGGAGGTTCTTCTCGATCGCGATATCGGTGATCTCTTTATAGTGAAGCGGTCTACCGATGAGGCGAAGCACCTCGGCGGCTGCATCCGTGAACGTCATCTTTGTTCGCCCTTCGGGCGCGCCGCCCGGCGGGCGCCCTCGTCGTCCCCATCGCGGCCGCCCCGTCCAAAGTGGCTGACGAAGCGCGCGGGATACCCCACCGCAGCCGGGAAACGCACATTCGCTCCCACTCGACCACGACGCGCGGAACGGCCTGCTCGTAGCATGCTCGGAAACGGCGGTCAACGGGACGCGCGATCCGGCTCAAGAGAAGCCGCTGACCGACCTCTAGGGCACGGAACCGGGGGCCGGGCGGCGCGAGGCCCGGATCGACCGGGCGCCGCGCCGAGGCGAGCGCGCGGCGGCCGGCAACGGCAGCCTGGATGAACGCTCGGCGCGCAGTCAACGGCGCGCGCGGGCCCCTGGACGAGCATCGATGTGGCTCGTGAGCGGATGTCGCCAGTCCGGAGCACGGGAGAAGACCACGGGAGAAGAGGAGTTGATGCGTTGATCCGTTGAGGTGTTGAGTGTGTCGATAGGTCCGGGAGTCCAGGAGTCGAAGGCTCTCCCTCAACTCACCGCATCGCCGCACGACCGCACCACCACCGCGCGGCCGAGGAGCGCCATGCGATGATGGAGGAAGCGATTGGCCGGAGCGCGGCGGACGGACCGGGCATCACCGTACATGACCGCGCGCAATCATGCGCAACCGCGCGTGATCATGCGTAACCGCGCGTAATCATGCGCAATCAAGCGTAACCGTGCGCAACCACGCCCAACCGCGTGTAACCGGGCGTGGACGGGCGCTCCTGGACGGCGCACCCCGATCGTCGCGCGGTCGTCACGGCCGCGGCTCGCCCGGCCAGCGGTGGCGCGGCGCGGCGCGGGCAACAGCGCTTTTGCGCTTTGCCATCTGCCGGACAGGAGGGTTACGCTATGTGGGTGGAGCTTTCGCGGTTGCTCGACGAGCTCACCCTGGCGGCGGACAAGGTCGGCATCGCCGTCAGGATGGAAGCGTTCGATCCGCACCTGTCGGACGCGCGCAATCCGCGGGGCGGGCTCTGCACGGTGCTCGGCCGGCGGATCATCCTGGTCGACGCCAACGCGTCGCTGCCGGATCGTATCGCCACGGTCGCGGCCGCGCTCGCGCGCGTCGATCTGGAGTCCGTGTTCCTGCCGCCGATCGTGCGCGCGACCATCGGCGCTCATGCCCGCGGCGCGCGGCCCCGGGCGGCCGCGCCGGGCGAACCAGCGCGGCTGCCGGCGCGCCCCGCGCGGGGCGGGAAGGCCCCGAAGCTGCTCCCGCTCGCCCGCACCAAGTGGCGTGACGCCTGAACGACTGTCCCGGCAGGGCGCAGGCAACGCGCGCTACGGCGCGAGCGCCCGCTCGACCTCGGTGTAGAGCGCCGCGATCGCCGCATCGAGCTGCGCCACGTCGGTCCCGCCGGCCTGCGCCATGTCCGGGCGGCCGCCGCCGGAGCCGCCCACGATGCGGGCGATCGGCTTGATGAGCTCGCCGGCCTTGAGCCGCTCGGTCGCGGACTTCGAGAGCATCACGGCGAGCTGCGCCTTGTCGCCCACGACCGCGCCGAGCAGCACCGCCGAGCGATCGCCGAGCTTGTCGCGCAGCTTCTCCGCGAGATCGCGCAGCGCGCCCGGGTTGGTGCCGTCCGGCACCCGGCGCGCGAGCACCTTGATCCCGGCGATGTCCCGGGCGCCGTCCAGCATCGCGTCGATGCCGCCGCCGCCGCCGCCGCCCTGCGCAGGGCCCGCCCCCTCCAGGATCCGTCGCTCGAGCTCGGCGACCTTCTTCTCGAGCTCTCGCTCGTGCGCCACGATCTTCCCGATCTTCTCAGCGAGATCGCCGCCCTGCGCCTTCGCTACCTGGCGCGCCCGGGCGAGCTCGGCCTCGACGCCCCGCGCGTACGCGAGCGCGTTCAGCCCCGTCGACGCGAGGATCCGCCGCACGCCCGCGGCCACGCCGCCCTCGCTCGTGATCTTGAACAGCCCGATGTCCCCCAGCGCGCACGCGTGCGTGCCGCCGCAGAGCTCCACCACCTCGGGCGTCATCGTGAGCATTCGCACCGTGTCGCCGTACTTCTCCTCGAAGATCGCCATCGCGCCCCGCCGCCGCGCCTCGTCCATCGGCAGGATCTCGGTCGTCACCTTCGCGTTCGTCAGGATCTTCTCGTTCACCAGATCCTCGATCCGCGAGATCTCCTCACGGGTGAGGGGCCGGTTGTGCGTGAAGTCGAAGCGGAGGACGTCCGGGCCGACCCGCGAGCCCTTCTGCTGCGCGTGCTCACCGAGCACCTTGCGCAGCGCCCAGTGCAGGACGTGGGTGGCCGAGTGGTTGCGCCGCGTCGCCGACCGCGCCGCGTGGTCCACCGTCAGGTGGACGCGCTGCCCCACGGCGAGCGCCCCCTCGCTGACCACGCCCTCGTGCACGACCAGCCCGGCGAGCGGCTTCTGCGTGTCCTTCACCTCGACGCGCGCCCCGTCCGCCGTCACCTCGCCGATGTCGCCGACCTGACCGCCCGACTCGGCGTAGAACGGCGTCTCGCGCACGACGATCTCGACCGTCGCCCCCGCCTCCGCGCGCTCGACCAGCGCACGGACCTTGCGCGCCCGGTCGCCTTCGCCCTGGACGTCGACCCGGACGATCGCGACGATCTCGCTGTCGCCCTCCTCGTGCTCGTAACCCGTGAACACCACCGGCTGCGCGAGCTTGGCGCGGGCCTCGCGGTGCGCTGGGTCCACCGCGGCTGTCGGATCGATCGGGCCGTCCGCCTCGCCGGCGCCCTTGATGATCGCCTCGGCCCCCTGGACGTCGACGCCGAAGTTCGACTCCGCGCAGATGACCTGGGTCAGATCGAGCGGAAAGCCATAGGTGGTGTAGAGATCGGCCGCGGCGGCGGCCGGGAGCGTCCGCTCGCCGGACGAGCGCATCTCGTCGAAGCGCTCGTCGAGGATCTTCATCCCGCGCTTCAGCGTGGAGCGGAAGCGGACCTCCTCGTCCTCGGTGACGCGGGCGATGAGCTCTCGCCGGTCGCGGAGCTCGGGGTACGTCTCGCCCATCCGGCGGACCACCTCGAGCGCGACCTCGTGAAGGAACGGCCGCTCGATCCCGAGCCGGTGCCCGTGGCGGATCGCGCGGCGCATCACCCGGCGGAGTACGTACTCGCGCCGCTGCCGCTCGGGCATCACCCCCTCGGCCATCAGGAACGCGGCCGTCCGCGCGTGATCCGCGATGACCCGCATCGACACGTCGTCGTCGGCGCTGCCCCCCGTGTACGGCTTGCCGCTGAGCTCGGCGGCCTTGTCGACGAGCCCGCGGAGCAGGTCCGTGTCGTAGTTCGACGTCACGCCCTGGAGCACGCTCGCGAGCCGCTCCAGGCCCATGCCGGTGTCGATGCTCGGCGCCGGCAGGGGCACGAGCGGGCCGTCCTTCTCGATGCGCTCGTACTGCATGAACACGTTGTTCCAGATCTCGGTCCA
Organism: Sorangium sp. So ce1504; assembly: GCF_051521635.1. Lineage (NCBI taxonomy): Bacteria > Pseudomonadati > Myxococcota > Polyangiales > Polyangiaceae > Sorangium > Sorangium sp. So ce1504. The sequence goes on from NZ_CP150365.1 coordinate 7,470,756, forward strand.
GCCCGTGCCGTCGATGCGCGGCTCCTCGCCGAAGCGCGCGACGTCGGGCTCCTTCCCGTGGAAGAAGTGGATCTCCGAGCAGGGGCCGCACGGGCCGACGTCACCCATCGTCCAGAAGTTGTCGGCCAGGCCGAGCCGGAGGATCCGGTCGTCGCCGAAGCCCGTGACCTTGCGCCAGATCGCCGCGGCCTCGTCGTCGGCCGGGAAGCCCCCCTCGCCGTTGTAGATGGTGACCACGAGCCGCGACGGCGAGATATCGTAGACCTTCGTCAGGAGCTCCCAGGCGAAGGCGATCGCGTCTTCCTTGAAGTAGTCGCCAAAGCTGAAGTTGCCGAGCATCTCGAAGAACGTCTGGTGGCGCGCGGTGACGCCGACGTTCTCGAGATCGTTGTGCTTGCCGCTGATCCGGATGCACTTCTGGCTCGATGCGGCGCGCTGGTACGGGCGCCTGTCCTTGCCCGTGAAGACGTCCTTGAACTGCACCATGCCCGCGTTCACGAACATCAGCGTCGGATCGTTCTGGGGCACGAGCGGCGCGCTCGGGACGATCTCGTGCCCGCGCTGGGCGAAGAACTCGAGGAATGTGCGGCGGAGCAGGTCAGAGCTGGCAGGCGTTGCGATGGACATAGGAGGACGCGCGGTCTAGCACGACCGGAGAGCGGCTTCCGCCTGCTCGACGCGCGCCCGCGACGCCGCCGCCGAAGACGCGCGCGCCGGGCCGGTTTGCGCCGGGCCGGCGTGCGAGCCGGCCCGCGCCGGGCCCGCTGGGCGCGCCGGCCCACGCCGGCGAGGCGGGACCGCCGGGTCAGCGGCCGGAGGCGACGACGCTGCTGCCGGAGGCGGCCTCGAGGGCGAGCGGCGCCCTCTGGAGCGCGCTCTCGATCGCGCCCGCGACGGCGTCGCTCTGCAGCTGGGCGAGCTCCCTCAGGCCCTGGACGCGCTTCGCCTCGGCGAGCGCCTGGGCCGAGCCGGTCATCGAGCCCTTCAGCGTCTGGCTCGGCATCTCGCGGATCACGTACTCGACCTTGGCGGCGAAGCCGACCCCGTCCGCCCCATGGCGCTTGCTCAGGTGCGTGACCGAGCCGTCCAGCGTGAAGGCCGGCAGCTTGCGGCTCTTGCCTTCCGCAGCCAAGTCCGTGCCGTCGGCCACGATCTCGATGTCGGCGAACTGCGCCACGCGGTTGCGCGTCTGCTGCTTGAGCTGCGATCCGAGCTTCGCGTCCTTCACGCCGGAGCGGTTCTCGAACTTGCCCAGGCTGACCAGGAAGCGCGCCCTGGACGACGAGCGCGACAGCTTCTCGATGGCGGCCGCGATCGGGCGCTTCAGGTTGGGGGCAGGCTCGAGGTTGAGCGCCGCCTTGAGCGCCGGGACCGCCGCGGGGTTGCCCAGCGCGCCGAGCGCCGCCGCGGCCGACGCGCGCACCGCCGGGTGCGGATCCCTGAGCGCCTTCTCGAGGGCGGGCCGCGCGCCGGGGCTCTTCGACCTGCTGAGCGACAGCGCCGCCGCGACACGGAGCCGATAGTCCTTGCCGACCGCGATGTCGCGGAAAGCGGACGTGTCTGCGTCCTGGGCGACGGACAGGGCGGTCGACCCGAGCACCATCGACGCCGCCAAGAACATCGCAATGAAGAGACGACGAACCATCACGTCCCTCCGGAGAACGGCGGCTCACGCCACCCGTTCTCCTCGGTGAACCAGGGAAGTATCGCGACGCGCTGGCGTCCAGACAATCCTATCCTTGGCCAGGACGGTCGCGAGATCAAGGGCTGTTTGGCCCCGGATGGCTCATGCAGGACTCATGACGAGAGCGACGACGTCGCCGTTTGGCACGGTTCCGCGCCGCTTCGCCGCCCCGAGCGCTCATTTCCAGACACGCGGCGACGCGCGAGGCTGGCTGAGCGTCGGGCGGGTTCGGCTCAGAAGAGGATACCGAGATACCAGCGCACCGTCTGTGCGGTCTCGAGATCGATCTTCTGGACCGCGTCTTCACCCCTGAGCTGGCCGAGCCCGCCGAGAGGAAACAGCACGCCGTACTGCACCGCCGTGTAGAAGCCGCCCATCTTGTCGGGGTCGTCGTTGAGCGTCCCGTCCTTGGACTGGAAGTACAGCTGCGCGTTCAGCTCGATGCCGAGATCCCGGGAGTTGCCGGGAGCCTGGAGGAACTCGGAGGCGCGGCTCCAGATGGCCGCGGCGCCGACGCCGGCGCGCTGGCCGTTCTTGTCGCGGGCGAAGTCCCAGTCGACGCCAGGGCGGAAATAATACGCGCCCTGGACCCGAGAGAGGATGTTCCTGAAGAGGATCTGGTCGACCCGGTAATCGGGGTGGAAGCGGAATGTCGAGTACGTGCGATCGGTCGAGCTCTGGGGATCCATGGCCCCGAGCTGCGTCCCCCGCGGCTCGAGGGCGGGCGCGTCGTCGTCGCCGGTCGCGTACCCGAAGCCGAAGTGGACGCGCAGCCGGCCCTCCATCTCGGTGAGCTCGGCCTGCGTGGCGAGCCCGAACTGCCGGACGCCCCAGCCGGTGTCCTTCGGCGAGATGACGTTCGCATAATCGCTCTCGTCCTGCCCGCGCAGATCGAGGGATCCGTAGATCATCGCCGCCTCGAGCTCGAAGCGGAACTTCTTGTAAAGGAGCTGGAACCACACGTCGGGGATGATCATCTCCGCACCCCGATGCACGTACCCCGAAGCGACGTTGTCGGCGCTCTGGCCGAGCGACGCCGACAAGTCGGCCGTGGTGTCGCCGGCGGTGTTGTCGTTCGCCAGCGTCTGCTGCCGGTAAGCGAAGTAGACGCCGCCGTTCATGACCATGTTGCCGCGGGCGAGCTCGAGCTTCTGGAGCTCGGGATTCTTGCGGCGGACGGCGACGAACACGTACTGATCGACGTCATCGGACTGGGCGAGGTCGTACGGCTGGCCCTCGAGGTCCTGGATCGACGCGCTCGTCGCGCCCTCGTTGGCCCAGTCCCACGCACCGGCGAAGTAGATGTCGTATTTCTTGATGCCGGTGACGAACATCAGCCGGTCGACGGTCGACTGGTAGTCTGAGTCGTACCCGTCACCGCTGTTCGCCACCATACCGAGGCCCCAGTGGTTCGGCATGCGGCCGAAGCGGAGGAGACCGACGGGGGTCATGTACTCTCCCCAGATCCGCTTGACGGAGATCGAGTCCTTCGTCGAGTTGATGCCGGCGCTGGGCGCCCACTGGGTGCTGGAGAAGGCCCCGAGCGGCGAGTAGCCGCCCCGGCGGGCGACCTGGTAGCCGCCGCCCGCCGCCGGCTGGTTCGCGTAGCCGTCCGGGGTCGAGCCGAGCACCACGTTGTCGAGGAGATCGACCTGAGTGAGGATGCGCAGGTTGTCGCTGATGTGCAGCTCGGGATTGAGACGGAACCGCATGTTCGCGCCGGCCTGGGTGTCGTTCGTGCACGAGTCGAACGAGCGGGTGCCGCCGCTCGTGGTCTCGCTCGGGTTGCAGAGCGAGACCGCGTTCCCCTTGTAGGAGTCGTCGGCCGGCTGCGGCCAGAGCGCCTCATTGCGGGGGTCGATGCGGCCGAGGGCGAAGCTGTTGAAGAGCTCCCAACGGAGCCGGTAGTAGCCGTGGAACTCGAACGTCGGTCGCGCGTGGGACCACCAGTCCTCGGCGTAGACCTCGCTGGGCCGGGCGCCGATCTCCGCCTGGATCGCCTGTCGCTCGGGCTGCTCGGCCGCCGCAGCGGCTGCGGGCGCCTCCGAGGCCGCCGGCGTGGCCGGCTGCGGCGCGGAGGGGGCGGCCGTGTCGGCCGGCGGCAGGAGCGGCTGGCGCGCCGCCGGGGGTTCGGGCGTCTCGGCGCCGGCCGGCGCCGCGCCGGGCTGCGCGGGCGTCGCGCCGGGCTGGGCCGGCGCGGCGGCCGGCGCTGCGCCGGGCTGGGCCGGCGCGGCGGGCTGGGCCGGTGCGGCGGGCTGCGCTGCGCCGGGCTGCGCTGCGCCGGGCTGGGCCGGCGCGGCGGGCTGGGCCGGCCGGCGTGCCGGCTGGGCGGACGCGGAAGACGCGCCCAGCACGAGCGCGAGCGCGAGGCCCGACCGGAGGCGACGGCGAGGGGTGCCAGGGCGGCACGACGTACCCGGAGACCGCGACGAGATGGGCATCTGCTTGGTTTCGTTCGCGCGTTTTCGCCCCGCGCGCAGGAAGAGGTTGAAGATCCGAGCTCTCGGTGACCCGGAGGCCGGGGGCCGATGTCTCACGCCCGGCCTGTGTGGTCAAGGCACCGCTCGGCCCCGGGCCCTGGAACCCGGTCACGGATGCACACCCGGGACGCACCGGAGCAGGGGCCACCGGCCACCTCAACCCCGGTCGGCTGGCAGCGACGGCTGGCGGGTCCGCCCAACCTCGGTCGGGGCCGCCTCAACCTCGGTCGGGTCCGCCTCAACCTCGGTCGGGTCCACCTCAACCTCGGTCGGGTCCGCCTCAACCTCGGTCGGGTCCACCTCAACCTCGGTCGGGGCCGCCTCAACCTCGGTCGGGGGTGGGCAACGCGCTGACGAAGCCCCACGACGCGCCAGCAACGCCCGCGGCTGCGCCGCCGCCGGCGTCCCCGCTCGCGCCAGCGCCGTCGCCGGCCGCGCCGCCGCCGCTCTCACCTGCGCCGCCGGAGCCCCGATCCCGCCTCACCTGCAGCGCACGGCCGCGCGGACGGGCGGATCTCGCCGTCCTCCCCTCTGGATCTCTCGCCCGAGCTGAGCGACGCTCTCGCCCGCAGCATCCCGCTCCCGCCGACGGAGCCATGGAGAAAGCGCTCATGAACCGGACACTCATTGCACTACCCCTCGCGCTGTCGTCGCTGCTCGCCGCGGGCTGCGGCCACTCCGAGCAGGAGTGGAAGTCGCAGCTCGACAAGTACAACCAGCTCCAGAACCGGAGCCAGAAGAGGGAGGCCGAGCTCGAGAAGGAGCTCGCCGACGCGAAGCAGCGCGTCGAGGAGCTCGAGAAGAAGCTCGCGGACCAGGGCGCCGACATCTCGAAGATGAGCTCGACGCTGGAGGACCGCGAGAAGGCGCTGGCCGAGTACAAGGCACGCGCGAAGCAGCTCGAGGCGATCCAGGCGCGGTTCGACCTGCTCCGGAAGAAGCTCGAGGAGCTCGTCAAGCTCGGCCTGGAGGTCCAGGTCCGCAGGAACCGGATGGTCATCTCGCTGCCCGGAGACGTCCTGTTCGACTCGGGCAAGGAAACGCTGAGCAAGGAGGGCCAGCAGATCCTGAAGAAGATCTCGGACGTCATCCGGGGCGACAAGTCGCTCGTGGACCGCGACTACCAGGTCGCCGGGCACACCGACAGCCAGCCGTACAAGAGCGGCCCGTTCCAGGACAACTGGGGGCTGTCGCTGATGCGCGCCCGGGCCGTGCTGCTGTTCCTGATCGGCAAGGAGGGCCAGCTGCCGACGAGGCACTGGAGCGCGGCAGGGTTCGCGGACACGGACCCGATAGCGAACAACAACACACCGGCCGGCAAGCAGAAGAACAGGCGCTGCGACCTGATCGTGATGCCGGACGTCGACGAAATGCTCGACCTGACGAAGCTCGCCACGAAGTAAGCGCCGGCAAGCGAGGGGCCCGTGGCGCCGACAGCGGCGTGCCGCTTCGTGCACCACGGGCTCAGCCGCCGAGCCACTGCCGCGCGAGCTCGAGCGTGCGGGCGTTGTCCGGCACGTCGCGGAGGAAGCGCTCGCGCCAGGCCGGCTCGCTGAGCTGCTCGGCGCGCGCGAGCAGCGCCGTCCTGGCCGACGCGATCGCGACCTCGGCCTCGGCGCGCCTCCCGCTCGCGGCGAGCGCCTCGACATACGCCAGGCGGACGAGCGACTCGCCCTCTTCCAGCGTGCCGAACTCCGAGAGCCGCGCGCTCGCCTCGGCGGCAGCCCGGATCGCCTCGTCGGTGCGCCCGAGCCCGAGCAGCGCGCGCGCGAGGAGGGAGAAGGCCTGCACGCAGAGCGTCGGCGCGCTCTCGAAGAGCGCGATGGCCGCGCGCGCCTCGCGCTCGGCGGCCTCGAAATCGCCCATGGCGAGGGCGATCTTCGCCAGGTAGCAGCGAGCGAAGAGCTCCGTGCGCACCATGCCCGCCCCCTGGCTCGACGCGACCGCCTCCTCGGCGAGCGCCCGCCCCTCGGCGAGCTGACCACGGTACCCGAGCGCGTGCGCGAGGTTGGCCTGCACAGAGACCTTCAGCTCGTCCAGGTGCATCCGGTCGGCCGCCTCCATGGCTGCCCGCAACATCGACTGGGCCATCTCGAAGTCGCCGAGCTCCGTGCACACGGAGCCCAGGCTCGCCCGGGCGCTGAGCGCGTTGCGACGATCGCCAGCCTGCTCGAAGGCGAGCAACGCGGCTTCCTGGCTGGCGGCGCAGGAGCCCAGGTCGCCTCTGCACATCTCATGGGCCGCGCGCGCGTCGTGGAGGTGCGCGACCACCTCGATATCCGTCGTCTCCGCGCTCGCGAGGGCGCGCTGGACCACATCGAGCAGCGCGGCGCCTTCGGCGTACCGCCCCCCCAGCGACAGCGCGCTCGCGCCCGCGGACAGGCAGCGGTGCTTTGCGTCCTGCGCGTCGCCGGAGGCGGCCACGCCCACCGCCTCGGTCGTCCAGCGTTCAACCTCGTCCAGCCGCCCCAGCTTGGACGTGGCCCATACCAGGGGGATGATGGCCGAGAACCACGCGGCCGAGCCGCGCTCCACCAGGCCCAGCGCCTCGCTCCCCCGCTCCGCGGAGAGCGCGAGATCGCCGCGCCACACATGAGCCTCCGCCTGGACCCAGCGGAGCCTGCCGGCGGCGTCCCCGGCCGCGCCGCAGCCGAGACCCCGGTCGGCCCGCGCGATCGCCGCGTCGAGATCGCCGCCGCGGAGCGCCTCCTCCGCCGCGCGCAGGTACGCCTCCGCCGCCCGCGCCGGCGCGCCGCCGAGCTCGAAGTGCTCCGCCAGCACCGTCGCGTCCGCCCCGCCAGCGCGGGCCAGCCAGTCGCCCGCAAGGCCGTGCCCGACGCGGCGGTCGCGCTCGGTCAGCATGCCGTAGGCCGCCTCCCGCACCAGCGCGTGCCGGAACTCGTATTCCACCTCGCCCGCGATCCGCGCCTCGCGCCGCCGCACCAACAGCTCCCGCCGCCCCAGCTCCGCGAGCGGCTGCGCCACCGGCGCGCCGCCCACCAAGGCCGCGATGGCACCTTCCCACGACGTCTCGCCGAACACGCTCGCCGCGCGCAGCACCCGCCGCTCCTCCACGCCCAGCGCTTCCAGCCGCGCCTGCACCATCGCCAGCGCCGTCTCCGGCATCCCCTCGCCCCGCCCCTCGGCCACCGCGCGGATCTGCTCCTCCAGCACGAACGCGTTGCCCTCGGCGCGCGCCAGCAGCTCGTCCACCTGCGCCGCGCTCACGCCGTCGCCCAGCACCTCCCGCACCAGCCGCTCGCTCGCGCGCCGGGGCAGCGCCGCGAGCCGCAGCCGAAGCCCGACCCGCTGGCGCCAGAGCTCCGGAAACAGCTCGTCCACCTCGGGGCGCGCCAGCGCCAGCACCAGCAGCGGCAGGTCCCTCGCGTGCTGGAGCGCCGCGTCGATCAGCCGCACCGTCGGCAGGTCGCCCCAGTGCAGATCCTCCAGCACCAGCAGCACCGGCTGCCGCTCGCACTCGGCCCGAACGAAGTCCTCGAACGCCTGGCGGATGCGGTCGCCCATCAGCAACGGGCTCTGGCGCGCCGCCTGCAGCTGCACATCGCCCTCGTCAGGGAAGGGCGCCCCCACCAGCTCGCCGAGGAACGCCGCCACGTGCGGCCCCTTGCTCCCGAGCCCGTCGAGCCGTTCTACCCGCGCCAGCACCTTGCTCCGCCGCACCTCCAGCGCCTCGCCGTCGAGCAGCCCCATGGCGCGGCGGAGCGCCTGGGCGAGCAAGCCGAACGCCGAGCCGGCCGCCATTGGATCGGCCCTGCCGATCCAGACCTCGGCGGCCTCGCGCTGCTCCTTGATGGCGCGCAGGAACTCCCAGGCGAGGCGCGACTTGCCCATGCCCGCGGCCCCAACGACGACCACCGCGCTCGCGGCGGGCTCGTCCAGGCAATGGCGCCACTCGGCCGCGAGCTGCGAGATCTCTCGCTCGCGCCCCACGCACGGCGTCGGCTTCCCGAGCAGCCTCGGCACCGTGTCCGGCTCCTCCTTCCGGCCGCGCAGCCAGCATCCTCCGGGCCCCCGCGCCGTATCGAAGCGGCTCGCGAGCAGGCTCGCCGTCGCGCTGTCGAGCCGGATCCCCCCGGACGGCGGGCCGTCGCTCCCCACGATCAGCTGGGCCACCCGATCGACCAGCTCACCGACAGGCAGCCTCCCCTCGATCTCCGCCAGCCCCGTCGCGACCGACATGGGCGCGCCGCCAACCACGGTCCGGAGCGCGAGCGCGCAATGGGCCGCTCGCACCGCGAGGTCCGTCGGAGACTCGGCCCCCGACAGCGCGACGAGCAGCCACTTCGACTGCAGAAAATCGAGCCTCCCACCGTGGCGCGCCGCGATGTCCCGCAGCGCCTGGGCCTGCGCGACCCCATCGGCCTCCGCCAGCGTCGCGCCGGTCTCCTCGCTGCCATGGGCGGCCAGGATGACGCACATGACCCGCCGCTCCGACGTCGTGATCTCCTCGCCGGGCGCGCGTGGCGCCGCGACCGCGCTCCCTCCCGCGGCGAGCCCCTCGCCGGCGAAGACGGCCAGCTCCGCCGCGACGGCGGCGCCGTCGCGCGGCCGGTGCTCCGCCGACTTCGACAGCATCCGGGCCACGAGGCGCTCGAGCAGCTCGGGGATGCCGTCGCGCAGCTCCCCGAGCCGCGGCGGCTCTTCCAGCACGACCTTCACGAGGAGCGACAGCAGGTTGTCGCCCAGGAACGGCCGGCGCCCCGCGAGGCACTCGAACAGGATGCACCCGAGCGCGAACACATCCGCGCGGGCGTCCACCGGCGCCTCGCCGCTCGCCTGCTCGGGGGCCATGTACCCGGGCGTCCCAAGGATCGCTCCGGGCGCCGTCAGGCTCTGCGTGAGCCAGAGCTCGCGCGCGATGCCGAAGTCGAGCAGCGTCGCTCGCTCGACCGCGCCGCCCACCAGCATCAGGTTGCTCGGCTTCAGGTCGCGGTGGACGATGCCCTGCTGGTGGACCGCGCCCAGCGTCGTCGCCACCTGCGCCGCCAGCGTCACGCTCTCCGCCATCGAGAGCGGTCCTTGAGCGAGCCTCTGCTCCAGCGTCACGCCCTCCAGCCACTCCATCGCCAGGTACGGCTGTCCTGCGCCCGTCGTCCCGTGCGCCACGTACCGCACGACCCCTGGCAGCCGGAGCGTGACGAGCGCCTTCGCCTCCCGCGCGAACCGGCGCAGATCGCCCGCGCTCGCGCTGTGCAGCACCTTGAGCGCGACCGCCTCCCCCGACCGCCGGTCACGCGCGCGATAGACCTCCCCCATCCCGCCGGATCCGGCGAACCGCTCGATCTCGAACCGATCCTCGACCACGTCCAAATCGCGCATTGCGTCTGCGATGTCGTTCACACGGGCCTCCAGCGACGGCCCTCACCCGCTGGATCACGGTACCCTGTCAGGAGCCAAATGTAATCTACGCCACGATCACCCCTGCATGTGGCCGATCTCGGGCACCTGGATCGCAGAGCGATCACAATGCGCTCTGGTGCTCGGGCGCCCGGGGACATTCGCGACGACAGCGCGTTCCGGTGCCCGGGCACCGAGCTCCTGGCCCGCCGCGCAGGGCAGCGCGCGGCGTGATCTCAACCGCCGAGTCGGATCCGGAATGTCGAGGCAGGCTCGTGTCCGCACGCCGTTCCCGCCCGACAAGGCTCGACCTCGACGCGGTGCTCGCCGGGCTCGTGATCCTTGAGCGGCACACGGAGGCGCTGGACCTGGCCGCCCTTCCATGGCCCCGGCGCGAACACCTCGGGCCGCGCCGCCGGAGGCGCCTTATTGCCACGCATCCTATCTCATCGAGGTTCGACGCCGCCGGGCGAGCGCGACCGGCGTCGCCGCGCTGGCCACCCGGAGCCGCCGCCCTTAGGCTCACCGCCGCGATGCACCGCTGGTTCAACACGGCAGGCCCCTGCAATCCGGCCGATCACTACATGCTCCCGCCAGAGGAGCGCCTGCCCGGGGTGCGCGACCTCGTCGATCGCAAGGCTTACTTCGTCCTGCATGCGCCACGGCAGATCGGCAAGACGACCTCGCTGCGTACGCTCGCCCGGCATCTCACGGCCGAAGGGCGCTATGTGGCGGTCCTCGTCTCGGCGGAGATCGGCGCTCCCTTCCCCGACGACCCTGGCGCAGCCGAGCTCGCGATGCTCGCCGAATGGCGCGGCACCGCCGGCTCGCAGCTCCCGGCCGATCTGCGGCCGCCACCGTTCCCCGATGCCCCCCCCGGCCAGCGCATCGGAGCGGCCCTGCGCGCCTGGGCCAAGGCTGCGCCGCGTCCGCTCGTCGTCTTCCTCGATGAGGCCGACGCCCTGCGCGACGCGACGCTCGTCTCCCTGCTGCGCCAGATCCGCAGCGGCTATCCCGATCGCCCGAGTGACTTCCCGCACGCGCTCGCGCTCGTCGGCCTGCGCGATGTGCGCGACTACAAGGTCACGTCCGGCGGCAGCGACAGGCTCGGGACGTCGAGCCCCTTCAACATCAAGGTCGAGTCCCTCACCCTGCGCAACTTCACGCACGACGAGGTCGCGGCGCTCTACGCCCAGCACACGGCCGAAACCGGCCAGGTCTTCCGTCCGGACGCCGTGGACCGGGCCTTCGAGCTCACCCAGGGTCAGCCATGGCTCGTGAACGCGCTCGCCCGCCAGCTCGTCGATGTCCTGGTCAAGGATCGCGCGCTGCCCATCACGGCCGCGGACGTCGATCGCGCCAGGGAGATCCTCATCGAGCGGCAGGACACGCACCTCGACAGCCTGGTGGACCGGCTGCGCCAGCCGCGCATCCGCGCCGTGATCGAGCCCATGCTCGCCGGCACCACCCTCGGCGATGTGCCCGAAGACGACCGGCGCTTCGCGGTCGACCTGGGCCTCGTGCGCCGAACGGCGGAAGGCGGTCTCGTCATCGCCAACCCCATCTACCGCGAGATCATCGTCCGTGAGCTCGCGAGCGGGGTGCGCGACTCGCTGCCGCGCATCCCGGCGACCTGGCTCACTCAGGACGGCCGCCTCGACGCCGATCGCCTGCTCGACGCCTTTCTCTCCTTCTGGCGCCAGCACGGTGAGCCGCTGCTCAGGGCGGCGCCCTACCACGAGATCGCCCCGCACCTCGTGGTCATGGCCTTCCTCCACCGCGTCGTGAACGGCGGCGGCACCATCGATCGCGAGTACGCCATCGGCCGGGGCAGGATGGATCTCTGCGTCCGTTATGCGGGCGAAACGCTCGCGATCGAGCTCAAGGTCTGGCGCGACGGCCGCCCGGATCCCCTTGCCGAGGGGCTTGCCCAGCTGGACGAGTACCTCGCCGGGCTGGGGCTCCAGCGCGGGTGGCTCATCCTCTTCGACCAGCGCTCGGGACAGCCCCCCATCGCCGAGCGCACGCGCCGCGAGTTCGCGTTGACCCCCGCCGGTCGCGAGGTCGTCGTCATTCGCGCCTGAGTGCGCTCGTCGTTCAGGAGCCTCGATCCGGGCTACTCCGTGGCCGCCGCAGCCTCCCCCGTCCCGGCCGCAGCCGCAGCCGTCACCTCCAGCTCGCAGCGCACCACCTGGACCTCGCCGTCCGCCAGCTCCGCCCGCTCCACGAGCTCGTGCGCCCCCGCCCGCACCGCCGCGAGCACGTCCCCCAGCGCCGGCTTCAGCCGCGCCAGCGTCGCCGCGTTCGCCCCCAGCGCCAGATCCGTCACCACGCGCCCCACGCTCGCGCCGAGCTCGCTCTTCCGCTTGTTGACCGCCGCCATCGCCGCAGCCGCCAGCTCCAGGAGCCCCGCGTCCGCCGGCGCCGCGACCTCCGCGAAATCCCCCGCCGCCGGCCACTTCGCCCGGTGGATCGACCGCTGCCCCGTCTCCTCCGCGTACACCCAGGCCCAGACCTCGTCGGTGATGTACGGGAGCACCGGCGCGAACAGCCGCAGCAGCACCGAGAGCCCGAGCCGCAGCGCAGCCACCGCCGAGCCCCGCGCCGCATCACCAGCGCCGCCCTCGCCGCGCGCCCGCGCCTTGGCCAGCTCCAGGTAAGCGTCGGTGAACCAGCGCCAGAAGAAATCCTCCGTCCGCTCGAGCGCCGCCGCGAACTCCTGCGCCTCGAACGAGCGCGTCGCGTCCGCCACCACCGCCGACAGCTTGTGCAAGAACGCCCGATCCAGCTCCTCGGAGACCGGATGGACCTCCGCAGACTGGCTGAGCACGTACTTGCCCGCATTCCAGATCTTCGTGACGAGGCGCTTGCCGATCTTCAGCACCTTCTCGTCAAACGCCGTGTCCGTGCCGAGCCGCGCGCTCGCCGACCAGTAGCGGACCGCGTCCGACGAGTAGTTGTCGAGCAGGTGCATCGGCGTCACGACATTGCCCTTGCTCTTCGACATCTTCTTGCGATCGGGGTCGAGGATCCACCCCGAGATCGCGATATGACGCCACGGCACCGACGCCTCGTGCAGCATCGCCTTCGCGATCGTGTAGAACGCCCACGTCCGGATGATGTCGTGCGCCTGCGGGCGCAGATCGGCCGGGAACAGCCGCGCGTGGCGCCCCTCGTCGAGCCCCCAGTGCGAGCTGATCTGCGGCGTGAGCGAGCTCGTGAACCACGTGTCGAACACGTCGGACTCCGCCGTGAAGCCGCCCGGCTTGTCCCGCTGAGACGCGTCGTACCCGGGCGGCACGTCGACCGTCGGATCGACCGGGAGCACCTCGCGCGTCGCGAGCAGCGGCCTACCGTGATCCGGGTTGCCCTCGGCGTCGAGCGGATACCAGACCGGGAACTGCACGCCGAAATACCGCTGGCGGCTGATGCACCAGTCGCCCTGGAGCCCCTCGGTCCAGTTGCGGTACCTGAGGCGCATGAAATCCGGGTGCCACTCGATCTTGTCGCCGAACTCGAGGAGCTTTTCCTTCTTGTCGGCGAGCCGGACGAACCACTGCCGCGTGGGCACGAACTCGAGCGGCTGATCGCCCTTCTCGAAGAACTTCACCGCCCGCTCGATCGGCTTCGGCTCGCCCCGCAGCGCCGGGCCTGCGCCGGGCGCCGCCGCGTGCTCCTCGCGGCGGAGGAGCTCGACGACGGCCGCGCGCGCCTGCTTCACCCCCTTGCCCTGGAGCGGGGCATACGCGGCGTTCGCGGCGGCCGGATCGCGGCTCTCAAAGGCGCCCTCCCCGAACGTCACCGGGAGGAGTCGGCCGTTCTTGCCGAGCATCTGCCGGAGAGGGAGCTTCTGCTCCCGCCACCAGATCACGTCCGTCGCGTCGCCGAAGGTGCAGACCATCAGGATGCCCGTGCCCTTCTCGCGATCCACGAGCGTGCTCGGGAAGATGGGCACCGGCGCGCGGAAGATCGGCGTGAGCGCCGTCTTGCCGAAGAGGTGCTGATACCGCGGATCCTCGGGGTGCGCCGTCACGCCCACGCAGGCCGCCAGCAGCTCCGGGCGCGTCGTGGCGATGACGAGCTGCTCGCCCGTGCCCTCCACGGCGAACGCGATGTCGTGGAACGCGCCGGACTGCGGGCGATCCTCGACCTCCGCCTGCGCGACCGCGGTCTGGAAATCGACGTCCCACATCGTGGGCGCGAAGACCGAGTAGAGGTGGCCCTTCTCGTGCAAATCCAGGAACGACAGCTGCGCCGTCCTGCGGCAGTGATCATCGATGGTGGCATACTCGTACTGCCAGTCGACCGAGAGGCCCACCCGGCGGAAGAGCGCCTTGAAGACCTGCTCGTCCTCGCGCGTGACCTTGTGGCAGAGCTCGATGAAGTTCGGCCGCGACACGATGCGCGGCTGCTCCTTCTTGAGCGCCTCCGGCGCCGCCTGCGGCAGCGAGAGGCCGCGCTCGTACGGCGTGCGCACGTCCGTGCGGACGTGGAAATAGTTCTGCACGCGCCGCTCGGTGGGCAGGCCGTTGTCGTCCCAGCCCATGGGATAGAAGATGTTGAAGCCGAGCATCCGGCGCTGCCGGACGATGACGTCCGTGTGCGTGTAGCTGAAGACGTGGCCGATGTGCAGCGAGCCCGAGGCGGTCGGCGGAGGCGTGTCGACCACGAAGGTCTCCTCGCGGGGGCGCGAGGGGTCATAACGGTACGTCCCGTCGGCCTCCCACGCGTCGGCCAGGCGCTGCTCGGCGACGGGCGAGTCGAAATGCTTCGGGAGCGTCGCTGGATCGATGGTGCGGAACGTCTTCTTGGTCGTCACGTGATCACCTGCAGAACTGACCCCGCAGGTACCGCCCGCGGGGGCGCGCATCCTACGTCGTACCCAGGGTAACGCTCAAGGCGCGCCGCGTCACCGGAGGGCGATCCACGCTCGCGTCCGCCCGAGATCGGCGGCTCCTTCCTTGGAGAGGCCGGCGGCTCCGCCGCGGCGCTCGACGTGGACGCGCTCGCCGGGACGGCGGCTCAGTCGTAGCGCTCGACGTGGACGTGCTTGCGGGGTACGCCGAGCTCGCCACGGGCGAGCTCGCGCACGAGCGAGACCATCCGATCGAGGCCGCAGATGAAGACGTGCGGGGCCGGATCCCCGCTCGCCCCGGCCAGCTCCCGGTAGAGCTCGGGCACGTGCGCCTGCACGTAGCCGCGGCGGCCCGACCAGGACGGGCCGCCGCGCGAGAGCGTGATCTCGTAGCGGATCCGGTCCGAGCCGCGCGCGAGCGCCTCGAGCTCGTCGCGGTAGATGATGTCCTCCTCGAAGCGCGCGCCGAACAGGATCCACAGGTGCGCGGCCACCCCGGCGCGCAGCGACGCGTGCAGCATGCTCCGGAGCGGCGTGACGCCGGTGCCGGTGGCGACGAACAGCGAGGGCGCAGGGCTCTCGGGATCGCGCGTGAAGAGCCCGTGCGGGCCGACGGCGCGGAGCGTCGCGCCGGGCTCCAGCCGGTGCAGGTACTCCGAGCCGGCCCCGCCCTCCACGCGGGTGACCGCCAGATCGAAGCGAGGCGAGCCGTCGGGGGCAGAGGCGATCGAGTAGGCGCGCTTCACCTCACCGCCCGGGAGCGGGAGGACGAGGTTGACCCATTGCCCGGCCTCGAACAGGAACTCCCTGCCGTCAGCGCGCTCGAACGAGAGCTCTCGCACGAAGGGGCTGAGAGGCCGGACGGCGACGAGGCGGGCTTCGAACGGTTCGGCTTGGATCATGATCGGGCCTCTGCAGGGCCACAGGCTGCTGGGCCGCGCGGGTGGCGAGGTCTTACCGCAGCCCTCGCCCTGGCCCAATCACGATCGGAGCCGTCAGCGCGCTGCCGGACGGCGTGGAGTCGCGGAAGTCTAGGCCTTCCGGCTCCACGCCGCCGGAGCGCACGGCCGGACCGCCGCCGTTCGCGACGCTCCGGCGCCGGAGCGGCAGCGGATCTACCGCTGCACGCCCATGCGGCGGCGCTGCGGGATGTTCAGCGCCGGCCGGGAGCGATCCTGGTTCGGGAGCTTGCTCGGCCGGCGGGGCTCCCTGTGCGCGGGCTTCGGCGCCGGGGCATGCCCCGCCTGCGGCGGGCGCTGCTCGGGCGTCTTGGCCGAACCGAGCTGCAGTGCGCGCTCGGGGAGATGCGCGGGTCGCTCCGTCATAGAATCCTCCATTCGATCACTCATCACCACGGCAGAAAGAGCACCAAGGCTGAACGAACCCTTCGAAGAACCAGCTCTCATACACCCTCCATTCATCGTACGACCCCGGATTGAAGGCACACCGATGCCGCGACGGACGCTGGCTCCGGACGCCGCCCAAAGGCCTCTCGACTGGCGCTCTCGCGCGATGGAACGCACCTCCACGCATCGCCGGGGCAGGGCGGTCCGCATCACCACACGCCCCCTGGCAAGGCGCCTCAGCGCCTCGCCGTCAGGAGAGATGGCGAGTCGGCCCGCCGCGCCACGAACCATCCGGCTCGGTGCTTCGCGCGAGCGGCCAGCGAGCGAGGGGCTGCGACCGCGAGGTCAACGACCTCCAGCGCATCGGACTCGTTCGCAGTTGGACCACGCTCCGTCCCCACGAGCACACGACCCACGCCCGCGCGGGGATTCCGCGGGCGGCCGTCGTAGCTGCTCACGCGCGGCGGCAGAGGGTCGCCGTGCCTACCTGGGCAACAGGCGCTTCCCCTTCGGGGCCGCGTGACGGAGCGGTGGTATCAGCAGGGAGTGTTCATGATTGACGCGGGCGACGCGTCGACAACAACGCTAGCACCGGAGCCAGAGATCGCCCAGCACTTTCTGCGTCTGTGGAGGAGAGCAGTGCGCGTGGTGATCTCGCGCTGTCCTCGCGGAGCGTTCGTGTCCTCCTTTTGCTTCCGCTTCCGCTTCTTCTCCGCCTCACGAGCCACAGGAGCGCGCGGGCGCGCCTGGGCGCCGAGCCGCAGCTCAGAACGCGATGCGCAGCCCCAGGCCAAGGGGGACCGCTCCAGGCGACGCGACGACGGCGCCCGGACCGACGAGGAGGCGCGCAGCGGCCAGCCCGCGCATATCGAGCCCTTTCCGCAGCACCCGCTTCTTGCCGATCACGTAGAGCGGCAGGCCGGCGCCAACGGCGGCCACGCCCCCGGCCGCCGTCGCCACGGCCACCGTGTACCCGTCGCGGTGCTTCGTGACGGCCTCGTCGTGGTTCGCGGTGATCAGCACGGCGCCGGTGACGACGGCGGCTGCTCCGAGGCTCGCGAGGACGATCCCCGAGACCATCATGACCGTGCTGTTCCGCTCGGTCGTCCGCTCCATGAAGTTGCGGAGCTCTCTCTTCGTCGCCTCGATCTCCAGCTCGATCTGGCGCCCTCGGGCGTCTCGCATGTCCTCGGAGTCAACAAAATCGTGGACGGCGTCCGCCTCGTACTTGAGCGCCTCGATCCTCGCCTCGTACGCAGCGACCGTCGCCTCCCACATGGCCTGCGGCGGGAGCTCCTCCACGGCCGGCGCGGCCACGGCCGGCGCGGCAGGGGGCGCGGAGGGCGCGAGCTGCGGGGGCGGCGTCTGCGCGGCCGCGCTCGACGCGAGCACCGCGCCGGCAAGGGCGAGCGCCCACGCGACGAGGCGGCGGCGCACCGCGGCCGCGGAAGAAGTGGAGGACGCGCGCGCCGGGGGCGCGGAGGGATGCGCGAAACGGGAATGGACTCGTCCCATCAGCGAGCGGCATACCTCAACCGTGGCGCAGGGACATCTGCCGCGTCCCGCTCGCCCGGCCTGCGCCCGCGATCGCGGCGCCCTCACCCCTCCCGGGGCCGGCCGCGGCGCTTGCTCCCCTCCCCGTCCCCGACCGGCCGCGCCTCGGCGGCCACGCGGAGCAGCTCCTGGAAGTGCCGCTCCACCGGGCCGAGGTCGATGCCATCCATGAACGAGGTGAACGCGAAATAGGGCAGCAGCGTCTGCCAGGCGCGAAGCCAGCCCGGCAGGTAGCGCGGCCGCTCCAGCACGCCGGCCGCGCGCAGCTCCGCCAGCACGGCGATGTCGTCGAGCGCGATCCGGCCGCAGACGAGCAGCTCCACCTCGTCGCGCAGGCCGCCGCGCAGGACCGCGGCCAGGAAGGCATAGACCTCGAGCAGGCCGGCCAGGTAACAGGCGTCCTTCGTGAAGGGCGCGCCGCCCTCGACGAGCCCGCCGCGGCAGACGCGCTGGGCGTCGAAATAGGCGTCGCGGCGCCCGGCGCCGCGCTCGCGCAGGTACCTGTAGAGATCGAGGAAGCTCGCGCCCTGCTCGGCCATGTCCACGAGCCGCACCCGCTCGGCGAGCCGGGTGAGGCGGCCGATGGAGAGCGAGCGGCTGTACAGCTCGGCGAAGATGGCGAGCCCCTCCTGCGTGCGCGTGGTGCGGGGGCCGCCCGACCGCAGGAACGCGCACCGCGGCTGCGCCGCGCCGTTGTGCGCGGTGAGCGCGTGCGTCTCCACCTCGTGGTGCCACAGCCCCTCGGCCTCCCAGGACGCGAACGTGGCCTCCGGGCGGATGCGGACGCGGCTCATGCCCGCCACCACCTTGGCCGTGATCCGCGGGTCGAGCACGATCTCGATGTCGAGCGTCGGCGTCCGCGCTGCGACGCGGGCGGCGAGCAGCTCCCGGAGCGCGCCGGCGTCGAGCGGCTCCTCGTCGGGATCGCTGGCCTCGTCCCAGCCGTGGACGCGCAGGCGCGCGGTGAGGTGCTCGGCGAGGTCGATGTTGCGGACTTCGCCGCCGAAGAACCGCGAGCGCGCGCCGCCGTAGAGCGCCCGCGAGCGCTCGGAGAACTCGCGGGTCCCCGCGGCCTCGAGCAGCTCCGCGGCCTGGATCTGCGCGCGGACGTTGTCCCGCAGCCAGTCGAGCGCGAGCGCGTCGCCGTCGATCGATCCGAGCAG
Source organism: Sorangium sp. So ce1504 (assembly GCF_051521635.1). Lineage (NCBI taxonomy): Bacteria > Pseudomonadati > Myxococcota > Polyangiales > Polyangiaceae > Sorangium > Sorangium sp. So ce1504. The sequence goes on from NZ_CP150365.1 coordinate 7,489,196, forward strand.
CTCGCGCAGCTCGGCGATGCGCCGCGCGAGCCCGTCGCGATCCACGCGGCGCTCGACCTCGGGGAGGCGATCCTCGCCGGCGGCGAAGAAGCGCTCCTCGACCTCGCGAGGCCAGGCGATGTCCTCGAGCAGCCGGAGCGCCTTGCCCTCGGAGAGGCGGGCGCCGACCCGATCGAGCTGCTCCAGCACGGCGCGGTCGATGCTCATGGCCCCATGCTCGCGCGAACCGCGGGGCGCGGGAAGCCGCCGGCACGGGCGCTTGCGGCTCCGGCGCGGATCCGGGGCTGGATCAGGAGCGCGCCTGGCTCCGCGTGCCAGCGAGCCCTGGAGGGACGGTTTTGCGGGGGCGAACCGTCGCGATCCCGCCCGCGGGCTCTGCTGAGATCGCCCATGCGCAGTGGTTGTGTGCCGAAGCGCCCCGGAGGCCTCCGGCAACGTGTTGTCGGCAACGAGCAGGCCTGTGCCGGGGAGGCAAGCGCGAGGGCGTGCGCCGGCGCTCCCCGTCGCCACGCCGAGCATGTTGTTCAGCTCCTCGCATCCGGTATACATTGGAGCCTGAACCTCAATGAATGATGATCCCCAGCTAGCACACTGTACAGCACGAATCGGAACGGTCCTCCGGGGCAAATGGCGCATCGATTCGCTTATCGGCGTCGGCGGGATGGCTGCGGTTTACGAGGCGACACACAGGATCGGCCGGCGCTGCGCGATCAAAATCCTCCATCCGGAAATCGCGGTCTCCAAGGAGCTTCGAGCCAGGTTCGAGCAAGAGGCGCTCGCGGTAAACCAGCTCGGTCACCCCGCGGCCGTCAATGTCCTCGACATTGACACGAGCGAAGATGGCTCGCCGTTCTTGGTGATGGAGTTGCTCGACGGCGAATCGCTCGGCAAGCGCGCCCGCGGCTCCGGCGGCATCGAGGAGCGCGAGCTGCTCCGCATTGTCTCGACCGTGCTCGAAGTGCTCGAAGTCGCGCACGGGCTCGGCATCGTCCATCGAGACATCAAGCCTGACAATCTGTTTTTGACCTCTTCAGGCGGCGTCAAAGTCCTCGACTTCGGGATCGCTCGGATGAAACAGGGCGGCTCCAATGTTCGTACACGCATCGGCGCGATGCTCGGGACTATACCTTACATGTCGCCCGAACAGATCGCTGGTGGCCAGATCGATGGGCGGGCCGACGTCTTCGCCGTTGGCGCGACGATGTTTCGAATCCTAGCAAAACGCCATGTGCACGAGGGCTCCATGGAAAGCGAGCTCCTCATCAAGATGGCGACGCAGCCTGCGCCGGCCCTGCGCACCGTTGCCCCCTCTGTCAGCGCAGAGGTTTGCGCCATCGTCGATCGCGCGCTCGCTTTCGATCTATCGCGCCGCTATCCAACGGCCCGCGCCATGCGTGAAGACATCGAGCGAGTTCTGGGCGCCAATGCTACCCCTCACGCGCCAGCCCCGGTGTCGATCCGAACCGACGTGTCGTCTCCAATCAGCGTCGATGGCCCGACGATGGCTGCTCCTGCTCCCGGCCAATCGATGCAGGCACCGATGGTCGTATCCGCGCCGCCTCAATCTGCTGCAACCAGCCCACGAGCGAGCTCGAATTCGCCATTCTTGATGATTGCAGTGATTGGCTCGTTTGCTGTCGCCGTTTGCCTCGCCGCTGTCTTCTTCGTTGTTCGTTCGCAAGACTCCGCCGAAGACACTCGTGAGAGCGCGGACGATGAGGCATCGCAAGAGGACAAGGCGAGCGGTAGCTCTCGCACGATGGCCACGTCTTCCGCTACCAGCACGCCATCCTCGACCCCATCCTCGACCCCATCCTCGACCACTGGGCCCTCATCGACGCGCCGGCCCGCCCCCAATGGCAAGTATCGCCTCCTCGTCAAAGACGGCAAATATCCATTTTGCGTCACGTCGAAACTGAAGCATGCCTATCCAGTACGCACGAACGATGAGGGCGTCAAAGTGTGCATCGGCACCCCCGACGGGCCCATTCCGATTGACGGCCTCAAAGCTTACCACCCCTCCGAGCTTCAATGGTAATCGCTTTGTGAGGAGCGGCGGCCTTGTCTTGTACCGTCCCGGCATGCCGAAGAGCACGCCGCCGCCCAACTCTTCGATCGCTGGCCCCCGATGTCTTCATCACGCCTTCGGGACGGGGCTGGAGGTTCCGGCGATGCGGGCGGCGACCAGCGAGCTACGGCTCGATGCACTGTGGACATCCTTGTAGGCTGATGTCGGCGCACGGAACCAGATCCACGAACATCGCGAAACTGCACAGCTCTTCCGTGCGGAGGGTGGATTGAGCATGATGTCCACTCGGACGGCGGTGCGGTTCCTCGGCTCTCAGCACCTTTGTGCGTGTACACTCCCCGGCATGCCAGGGACAATCCCACCCAAGGGGCGCTCAAGCACCGACGACGTCACGGTGCTGATGCTCGGGAAACAACGCGACGCCTCCGTCGTTGAGCTCACAAGCTCGGCGCTGGTGGAGGAAATCGAGACTGCGGCGCGGCCGTGGTCGGACGACGCACCCACGTTGGTGCGCTCAGACAACAACGCGCCAGCGCTGATCGGGAGCTTGATCTCGGAGCGGTACCGCGTCCACGAGCTCATCGGGGAGGGCGGCATGGGAGCCGTGTACCGCGGCGAGCAGGTGCACCTCCGCAAGCAGGTCGCGATCAAAGTCCTCCAGCCGAGCGCCCGGAACCTCCCCCAGATCGTGGCGCGGTTCGAGCGCGAGGCGATCGCGGGGGCGCATATCCAGCATCCGAACGTGGTCTCGGCAAACGACTTCGGTCAGCTCGCGGATCGGTCGCATTTTCTCGTCCTCGAGTATGTCGAGGGCACCCCGCTCCAGGACGTGATCGCCTCGGCGCCGCTCCCCGCGCGACGCGCGCTCCACATCGCGAGGCAGATCGCGTCTGCTCTGGAGGCGGTGCACGCGAAGGGGATCGTGCACCGCGATGTGAAGCCGCAGAACATCCTTCTCGGCGCCCGTGATCAGGTGAAGCTCATCGATTTCGGCCTCGCCAAGGTGAACGTAGAGCTCCTGTCCACCGAGAGCCGCGAGGCCGCGCGCAAAGGCCAGGACCTCACCGCTGCCGACCAGGTCCTCGGCACGCTCAGTTATCTGGCGCCGGAGGCCGTGCGCGGCATGGATGCCGTCGATGCTCGCGCAGATCTTTATGCGCTTGGAATCATTTTGTACGAAATGCTGTCCGGGAGAAGCCCGTTCGACGCGAGCGACGGCCAATCTTCCTTCCGGCAGCGGCTCCTCGAGGATGCGCCCCCGCTCCGCCAGCGTGCTCCGGGATTGGGTATCCGCCCCGAAGTGGAGGCGCTCGTGATGCGGCTCGTCCAGCGAGACCCAATCCAACGCTATCCGACGGCTACCAACGTGATCGCGGCCATCGACGGGGCCATTGCGGCGATGGAGGGCGCGCCGAGGCAGCTCGAGCCGACCGTTGCGATGCACCCCGGTGCCCCGGGGCGCCAGACGAGCGCGACATCGCTCGCGTCCAGGTGGACCTCGCCGGCGATGCGGCCGTGGCTCATTGCGTCCATCGTCGTATCGCTCTTGCTCAGCGTCGCGCTCTTGATCGCCATCCTGCTCAGCTGACAGAGACTCAAAAAGGCCACATCGAGGGAGCAGGCTCGTCGCTCGACGGCAGCTCCATGAGCCCCCTCGGTTCGGTCTCCCCGCCGCTGACGCGCGCCACGGCCGCGCAGGGCGCCCTCCACGAGGTAGGCTCCCTCAGCGACGAGGAAGCGGGTCCCCCGCCGGGATCCGCCCTTCCTCGACGGCCACGACGTACGGCGGCAGGCGGCCCGCCCGCACCGCGCGGACGTCGGCGCGCATCGTCGCCGCGTCGGGGTAACGCTCGATCTTGTGGAACGCGAGGGCGCGATCCACGACGTCGCACACCTCCGAGGGCACGTCCGGCGCGCACTGCGCGAGCGACGGCGCCCGCGCCGTCGCCGCGGCGATGAGCAGGCGCGCATCGGCCACGTGGCCGTGGATCGCGCGAGCGGAGAGCAGCCGAAACATCGTGGCCCCCAGGCCGAAGACGTCGGTCCGGCCGTCGATCTCGCGGACCATCCCCCTCGCCTGCTCTGGCGCCATGTACTCGCTCGTGCCGAGCGCCACGCCCGTCTTCGTGGCCGTCTTCTCCGGCAGCTCCCCCATCCCGAAAGGAAGCGGATCGAGCACGCGGGCGATCCCGAAATCGAGCACCTTCACCCGCCCATCGCTCCCGATATGCAGGTTCTCAGGCTTGATGTCCCGGTGAACGACGCCGTACGCGTGCGCCACGACCAGCACATCGAGGACCCGCTCGGCGAGCGCCAGCACCTCGCCCACCGCGAGCGTCCCCACGCGGGCCATGCGGTCGAAGACCGTCTCGCCCTCGAGCACCTCCATCGCAAGGTAAGCGGCGCCGTCGTCCGCGACGCCCGACTCCAGCACGAGCGGCAGCCCCTCGCAGAGCGGGCCGACAGCCGCCAGGGCGCTGCCGATCGGGCCCTCGCGCAGGAAGCGCTTCCGGAGCTCCTCGATCTGGCTCAGCGACGGGTGCAGGACCTTCACCGCCGCGACCTGGCCGTCCGCACGCCGGCCGAGGAAGACGCTCGCCATCCCGCCGCCACCGAGCACGCGCTCCACCGTCCAGGTCCCGATCTGGGTGCCGATGCGCCGCGCCGCAAGCTCCTCGTCGTCCATCGAGCGGGCGGATGGTACCATCCCGTTCACCAGGCGCGACGGGACGGAGCCTAGCGGAACCGTCCGGCGCCACCTCTGGCCGACGAGCTGCTGTGCACGCCGACCTTAGCCGTCCTGGTCGAATTCCGCCTAGACTAGTACTAGCCTCGAGTTGGCCACAGCTGCCTGACATCGGGCAGCTGTGCCCAAGTTGAGACTAGAGCGAGCAGGCCCCGTCGATGCACGACATCCCCGAGCAGCACTCGCCGGAGTCCGCGCAACGCCCGCCGATCGACTTGCAAGGCGAAGACAGGCAGGCCGCGATCTCACCACCGCTGCACAGCCCCGAGCAGCACTCGGCGTTGCTGAAACACCCGACCCCGACCTCCACGCACTGCGGAGCGCCGCCGGCTCCGCCGCCCGTGCCGTCACCGGCTCCGCCGGCGCCGCCAGCTCCATCGCCGCCGCCAGCTCCATCGCTGCCGCCAGCTCCATCGCTGCCGCCACCGCCATCGCCGCCGCCGCTGCTCGGGTTGCACCTGAGCTCGCCGCCGCTGCTCGGATCGGGCGCGCAGACGCCGCCGCAGCAGTCGTCGGGCGTCCGGCACGGCTCGCCGTCGTCGCGGCACGCGCAGTCCGCGCACTTGCCGGACGAGCACGTGCCGCTGCAGCAATCCGCGTCGGCCTCGCAGTCCTCGCTGTGGACCTTGCAGGCGAACCCGTTCTCGCACCGGCCCGCGTCGACGTTGCAGCGCCGCGAGCAGCAGTCGTCGTCGGAGTCACAGGCGGCCTCCGCGAGCGCGCAGCACGGGTCCTGGCAGCGGAGCACGCCGAACGAGCCCGCAAAGCAGAGCAGCTTGCCCTGCGGCACGCCAGGGCAGCACTCCCCGAACGACGAATCGCATATCTCACCGGCCGGACGGCAGTTCGGCGGCTGCCCGCACTTCTTCACGCCGTTCGGCTCCGTCTGGCAGTTCTCGGTGCAGCACTGCGCGTCGTCCGTGCAGAGCTCGCCTATCGGCTTGCAGCCGCCGATGGACTGGCAGAACGCGGCCCCGGGCGCGATCTCGATGCACGCGTTCGAACAGCACTGCGATGGACCGTTGCACGCCTCGCCGACGGGGTCGCACGCCCCCTGCGGCACGCACACGAGCACGCCGTTCCCCCCGTCCTCGCACAGGTTGCTGCAGCAGTCGGCGTTGCTGGAGCACACCTCTCCCTCCACATGGCAGCCGCCGAGCGGCTGACCACACCACCTCTCGCCGGCCACAGGCGCGTCCTCGCAGACGCCGCTGCAACACTCGCCCCCGCCCATCGAGCAATCCTCGCCCGGTTGGAGGCAGCCGCCGCCCTGCGTGCAGGTGCCGCCGTCGCACAGGTTCGAGCAGCAGTCGGAGTTGTCCGTGCACTCTTCATCGATCTGACCGCACCCCGCGGCCGGATCGCACTGGCCGCCGCTGCAGTTGAGCGAACAGCAGTCGATCGCTGCGTCACACGCGGCACCGGCAGGCGCACACGCGACGCCGCCTCCCGGACCGCTATCGCTGCCCGCGGTCCCGTCGAGACCGCCCGTACCGTCGCTGCCTCCTCCGCCCGGTAAGCCCGCGCCCCCGCCCCCCGTGCCTGGCCCCGCTCCAGCGTTCGACCCGCCGCTTCCCGTTCCCGCGTCACCGCCGCATCCGGCGTGTAAAGCGAGGCCGAGCACACCTGCGAGCACTGACGGCGCGAGCCAATTCGCAAGACGCATCACACTCCCCTTTCGTGCTGAGAGCAGCGATAGGCCGTCGCACGAGCGTGCATCTGCGGCTCACGAAAGAGACCTGCGACGCCGCCGGCGGCTGCCGAGCTGCCGATTGTTGAGCCGCCGACGAGCGGCGATGCGACTGCACCTTCAGACAATCCCTGGTTGGGGGGGCAATGTGTGCTCATGTCCCTGCGATTTGTGTTGCCGCCCGCGTGCCTGACGTTGTGCTTTGCGACCGGATACGTGGCCACGACGGCGGTCAGCACGACGGGGGTAGCGGCTACCGTGAGGACGAACAACGGTGTCGCTCTTGCGCAAGCGGCGTTGTGCCGTTGATGGCCTCGCGAAGGCGTGCGAGCGCGCTTGAGCTCGTTCGCCATGGGCGCACCTGCGCTGCAATACCGGTGCTAGGCACATTGACCGCGACTCACGCAGTCGTGTAACTGTTCCTTGTCGATGCAGATCACCCTCGCCAGAGCCAGGCTGCAGGTCGCGCTGCTCGCCTTGGCAGCTCCGGAGCCGCGGCCCGCGGCGGTCGAGCGTGCGGCATGAGCGCCCGAGTCGAGCCCGCGTCTCCTGCGCTCCTCGCCTCACCGGGCAGCGAAGCGTACATCGTCAGCCGCTGGTATGACCGGGCGTTTATCCTCCTCCCGCGTCGCCCTGCTGCACTTCTGGTACGACGGTTTCATCTGGTCCGTGACGCGCAAGCAGGCGTGAGGCGATCAAGCCTTCAGGGTGTCGCCAGAGAGGGTTGTATGCGAATCCAACGTCGTCTCCGCTCCGTGCTCTTCTCGCTCGCGGTCGCCTCCACGGCGCTCGCCTCGCCTGCCTGCAGCAAGTCGCCGCAGATCACGGCGGAGAGCATCGAGGACAACTGGGCGCTGACGGAGCAGCACGAGCCCGGCTCGGTCGTCATGACGGTAGCCCAGGATGGGAAGGTGACGGCGCTCGTCAAGAACCGCGATGGCAAGCCCATCGAGGAGGGCGTGTCGGGCAACCTCACGGTCAAGGTGCCTGGCAAGGATGGAGCCCCCGCGACGGCAGAGCTCGTGCCGGAGCCAAAGTCGGGGGGAGTCCTGGTCGCCAAGATCCCGCCGCTCGAGGACGAGCTCACGGAGGTCAGCTACGAGCTCAAGGTCAAGGGCGAGCCGTTCAAGGGGGCGCTGCACGTGCCGCGCGGCGGAACCCGAGAGCTCCAGGAGAGCGCAAAGGAGAGCCAGGCGATCAAGGTCGACGGGAAGAAGGGCCCGAACGGGGGCGTGCTCCAACCCGTCGGGGACGACATCGTGGAGATCGTCGCTGACAAGGCGACGGGCGACGTGCGCGTGTACGTGCTGGATCTCGACCTCAAGCCGGTCCCGATCGGCCAGCGCGAGATCAAGCTCGCGATCCAGACCGCGTCGGGCCCGGACGTGCTCGTGCTCGCGCCCAGCCCCGATCGGCTCTACTTCACGGGCAAGCTGAAGGTGAAGGTCAACCCGACCAAGATCACGGTGGTGCTCAAGGACGGCGGGCACACGCACGTGGTCCTCTGCAACTACCACCCAGGCGCGGTGATCGTGGTCGGCCCGAGCGCGCCCGTGATCGGCATCCTGGTGGCCACCACGTGGGCCGTGAAGGTCAACGTCAAGCCGACCGTGGTGGTGCACGACGACGATGACGACGACGGGCGCCGGGTCATCGTCGTCCGCAAGGGAAAGGGCAAGTGGAAGGGCAAGGGCAAATGGCGCTGAAGTGATGATGAAAGCGCGCCGCGGCCCGCTTCACGATCCACGTTCGCGCGTTCACGCAGTGAAGGTCTTCACCCGGAGGGACATCTCGCCATGACTGGACTAAACGACGCATGTGAGGAGAAAGCTGGCTTCGGCGGCGCGATCCCGTCGCGCGCCCTCTCTGCACGACGAGCCCTGTTCGCGCTCGCGTGCATCGGCTCCGTCAGCTGCGGCGGTGATGACGCAACGGGAACTCCTGATGATGTCGACGTCGCGGCCGGCGCCACGGCGATCGTGGCGATCGTCAATCCGGTGGTGAACACGCCCCACACGACGGGAGTTCCCGACGAGCTCGGGGACGCGCGCGATGGGCTCACGGTGACCGCCACGCCGGGCGACAGCGACGTCACAGCGGACGGCGTCGCGGTCGTCGGCGTCGCGCCCGGCGGCATCGAGCTCGATGTCTCGGGAGCCAGCATCGCGCATACAGTCCGGGCAGAGGGCGATGTCGTGGATGCGCCTATCGCGTTCTCCGGATCGGCTGCGGCCTTCTTCGACAACACGCCCGTCCGTTACGCTGTCAGCGAGGCATCGGGCGCCATCTTCCTCGATCCATCGGTGCCCCTGGCAGAGCTCGAGGGCCACCTGGCCGAGGACGATCGGGTCGTCGTGCTGCGTCCGGGTACGTACGCCGGCAGCATCACGATCACCGGCAAGGGCACGCTCCTGTACGGCGAGGACTTCCTCGATCGCGCGGTGGTCATCGACGGCAGCATCACGGCGGAAGGCGAGGAGGTACGGCTGCGAGGCCTGACGATCACGGGCGATCTCACCTCGAGAGGCAACAATTTCGGGATCAGCTTCTCGCTGGTCCGGGGCAATGTCAGCATCACGGGCAACGCGGGGGCGTTCGTACGAAACGTATTTTGCGGTGAGACGGTGGTGCCCTCGAGCAACGCGACGCTGCTCGACAACTACGGTGTCGCGCCGCTGGAGGCTCTGCCACCCGTCGTGTGCGACTGACCGCGGCAACGCGGCAACGCGGCAACGCGGCCCGCGGCCCCGAGTTGACCATGACTCCAGATGACCACACGACGCGACGAACTCGCCGCGCCACCGAAGCTCGGCGGACGCCGCCAGTTCCGTCCGTGCATTCATCCACGCCGATCGGAGGATCCATGCGCCAGCACATTCGTACCCACCACGTCGTCGCTCTATCGCTCCTCGCCCTCCTCTGGGGCGGAATCGCTGCATGCGGCGATGACCCCGCCGACGACTGCACGATCGGCGATCCCAACGAGGGCCCGACGTGCGAGTGCAACGGCGCTGAGTGCGTTTGCCCCTCGTCCGGCGACTGCGCGATCTTCTGCACCGCCGATTGCGGTCTCCAGTGCGCCGGCTCCGGAAGCTGCGACTTCGACTGCGGCCCTGACTGCGACATCGCCTGCACCGGCTCGGGCACCTGTACGCTCACGGTCGGCGATGGTTCGACCGTGGACTGCACCGGGTCGGGTGACTGCGATGTGGTCTGCAGGGGCGACTGCGACGTGCGGTGCCCCGGCTCGGGAGACTGCGTGGTCCACTGCGAGCCCGGGGCGGTGTGCACGACAGACGGGGTGTAGCAGGCAGCCCCCGAGCTGACCGAGGCTCAAAATGGCCACATGATGCGAGGTACCTCGCCGCTCGACGGAAGCTCGGCGTACGCCGCCGGCTCCGTGCCTGCAAGGAACACCTCCTCGGTCGCCCCCGCGGTGCCCGGCAGCGCGAGTTGACCGGTCGTGGCGTCGATCAGCACGCGCACGAGCCCGTCCGGCGGCGCGGCGAAGTCGGTGCGCGGTCTCGCCTTGTGCGCGTCCTGCATGAACGCGATGAAGGCCGGCAGGGAGGTCGCGCCGCCCGTCTCGCCGGGGCCGAGCGGAGAGGCGTCATCGTAGCCCGTCCAGACGGCGCACGCGATGTCGGTCGAGTAGCCCACGAACCACGCGTCCTTCGCGGCGTTCGAGGTGCCCGTCTTGCCCGCGACCGGCGTGCTCATGGCTCGCGCGCGCTTGGCTGTCCCCGAGTCGACGACGGAACGCAGGAGGCTCGTCATGATGTACGCCTCGGCTTCGCCCATCACCCGGCGCGCTGGCGCCGCGCTGGGCAGCGGCAGCGGCTGGCCGCCCGGGCCGATGATGCTGCGAATGATCGCTGGATCACGGTACGTGCCGCCCGCGGCGAACACGTTGAACGCACCGACCATCTCGAACGGCGTCACCTCGTAAGCGCCGAGCGCCAACGACAGATCCGCGCCGAGCTTCGACGTGACTCCGAGCGATTGCGCCCACTCGGCGACCTTGGCCGGGCCGAGCCGATCGAGGACCCATACCGCGGCGACATTGACGCTCTGGGCGAGCGCTTCGCGCAGCCGGCGCGGCGCCTGTCCGTCGCTCTCGTCGTAGTTGTCGGGCCTGTATTTCCCTCCGAGCGCGGACGGATGGGTCTCGAGGATGGAGGCCGCGGTGAATGCCCGCGTCTGGATCCCGTAGCTGTACACGATCGGCTTGAACGTCGAGGCGGGCTGGCGGCGCGCCGACCTTGCCCGGTTGAGGGCGCCGCGCGCCGCGTCGTATCCGCCGACGATCGCGAGCACCTCGGCCGTCCGGACGTCGAGGGCGACGAGCGCGCTCTGGGGCCCGAGCGCGAGCTCCAGCCGTCCGCTGCGCGGGTCGCCGCCGGCAAAGGTGACGCGAACGACCTTGCCGATCTCGGCGAACTGGCTCGGGGGCAGGTTGCGTGGATTGTAGCGCGCCGCTCGCTCCAGCTTCACGACGCCTTGCGCCGTACCCACGCGCACGGTGAGCGTGCCTGCCGCGTCGTCGGCCTTCGTGACCACGCCGTGGTAGACGCGCTCGCTGCCCTGCGTGGGCGTTCCTTCGAAGGGGGCCGGATCTCCCTTGCCACGCTTCAGCGGAGCGATGAGCCCGCGCCGCGCGGCGTACGCATCGAGATTGCTGCGCACCGCCGCTCTCGCGGCCCTCTGCAGCTGCGGATCGATCGTGGTCGTCACGGTGTACCCACCACGGTTGGCCTGCGGGCCGACCGCGGCGATCAGCGCGCGCTCGACCTCGGCGACGACCTCGGGCGCCAGCTCGGAAGCGTGTTCCGGCGGGGGGGCCAGGACGATCTTCTGGCGAGCGGCGGCGTCCACGTCGGCGCGGGCTACGAACTTTTTATCGCCCAGCTGCTGGAGCACGTAGCTGCGCCGCTCCTCGGCGCGGGCGAGATCCACGCGCGGAGAGTAGACGCTGGGACCCTTGACCAGACCTGCGAGCAGGGCCGCTTCGGCGAGCTGCACGTCTCGAACGCTCTTCCCGAAGTAGTACCGCGCGGCTTCCTCGACGCCGTAGCGCCCGTGCCCGAAATAGATGTCGTTGAGATAGAGCTCCAGGATCTCGTCCTTCGTGAGCTCCTGTTCGATGCGGCGCGCGAGGATGAGCTCACGGATCTTGCGCGCGAAGGTGCGCTCCGGCGTGAGGAGCACGTTCTTGATCACCTGTTGGGTGATCGTGCTGCCTCCCTGGCGGGCCTGCGCGGATCGCAGGTTCACGAGAAGCGCCCGCAGGATGCCGAGGTAGTTCAGCCCCTCGTGCTTGTAGAAGTTCGCGTCCTCCGCGGCCAGAACGGCGAGCTTCATGCTCGTCGGCACCGCCGAGATCGGAACGACGGTGCGTCGCTCGACGAAGAGCTCCGCGAGCGGTGTCCCGTCGCGCGCGAGGATGCGCGTGACCTCCGGCGGATGATAGCTCCTCAGCTCCGAGGTCCGCGGCAGGTCGTGGCCGTAGTACCAGATGAGCCCCGCAAACATCAGCAGACCGAGGCCCAGCAGCGTCGAAGCGGCCATCGCGATGCGCCACGCCCATCGCCGCAAGCGTCGTCTCCACTGGACTTTTCGCGAGCGCGGATGCCCTTGATCCCGCGCCCGGCGGACCGCCACGGCGCGCTCGAGCGCGCTCGCCAGAGCACCTAGCGCCGACGCGATCCGACCAGCGGCCCTCGCGAGCCGCCGCGCCGGCAGCGCGCCTGGCACGGTCGGCTGGGCGGAGGCATCGGCCGGCGACGACCGCGCGGCGCCGTCCCCGGGCGGCGGCGACCACGGCAGCGTCTGTCGCTCCGGTCCGGCCTGGCCAGCCCTCTCTTCGGGGATCGGCGGGGTGGCCTGCGGCGAGCGCACCCAGAGCTGTGTCGGGGGCTCTTTCACCTCCGCATCGTCGCGGCGGGGATCCTCGCCGCGCTGCGCGGGGGAGGCGAGGTCGTCACGACGGCCGAACCTGTCCATATCCATCCAACTCCTCCGCGGCGCGGGCTGCGCGCGCGTGCCGCGGCGCCCTCCTCGCAGACGCCATGAGAGCAGCGCACGAGCGCGACGCGACGATCAGTCGGGGCATGGGGCCCCGCACGCCATGACGTTGCCAGGACAGGCTTCTATCTGCCCGAGACACGTGCCGATGACGCAATCGGAGCCACGCGGGCAGTACACCAAACATGGAGCGCTCGTCATGCAATTGACCGAGCAATCGCCTTCGCACCAGATCTTGTGCATCCCCGATCCCATGCAGTTCACCAGCGCGTCTCGGCGCGCTCCGATGTCGCAGACGCTCCCGTCCTGACAAGCAATCTGGCAAGCTTCATCGCACACGTGATCGCAGTCGTTTGTCAGCATACAGCTGGCCCGCTGCGACGCGCCGCGCCCTTCCTCGGGGCCGCGGCTCGGTGAGCCAGGGAGGCGAGCTCTCGTATCGCCCTTCTTCTCGGGGCCGGGATCCGGAGCCTTTGCCAGGAGGCGATCCGCCGCCGGGCCGCCGGGAACCTTGGCGGGCGGTGAGGCCGCCGGTCGCTGCGCGCCGGTCGCCCCCGGCGATTTCGCGTCGGGCTCGACGTTCACCGCACGCAGAACCACGGCGGCGAGCACGCCTGCGGCGAGCAGCGGGAACGCCAGCACGGCCCATCGCAGCCTCCGTCCACGTACCGTGGTCGCCGTCCACTGCGTCGCCTGGGTGAACGCCGATGCCGCCGGTGCGGGGGCACGAGCCGGAGCGACGGCCGATCCGCCGCCCGGGGCGCCCGGGGCGCCCGGGGCGCTCGACGTATTCGGGACGCTGACCATGGAGACATCGCGGATGACACTCCCCATGTCACCTGCCGGCGGCGGGGCGGGATGCAGACCACCGGCGCCCGCGGCGCGCACCGATACTGCCGATGAAGGGGCGAGCCCCTGTGGTATCCACACCGTCGTGGCGGTGCTGAGCGGATCTGCCGCGGGGGCCCCGGCCGCGCCGAACCGCAGAGCAAAAGCGGGCGGTTGACCGGCCAGGACCGCGCGCACGTCCTGCTGCATGACTGTCGCGCTCGGGTAGCGCTCGCCTCGGTCGAACGCGAGCGCGCGATCGACGACGGCACACACCCACTGCGGGGTCTCCGGAGCGACGCTCGCGAGCGGCGGCGCAGGCAGCGTGGCCATCTTGACGACCAGATCGGTGTCAGAGCTCGCGTCATGGATGCGCCGCTTCGTGATCAGACGAAACATCGTCGCTCCGACCGCGAACAGGTCGGCACGCGCATCGATCTCGTCACCTCTGACTTGCTCCGGTGGCATGTAGGCGACCGTGCCGAGCGTCGTTCCTGTGCGCGTCCGAACGTAGTCGGCCGCGGCCTGCCTGACACGGGCGACGCCGAAGTCGAGCACTTTCAGGCGCCCGTCGCGGAGGCGGAACAGGTTGTCTGGCTTGATGTCGCGGTGGATGATGCCGTGCGCATGGGCCGCTGCCAGCACGTCCAGCAGCCCGTCCACCATGGCCAGCAGCTCGGCCATGTCCATCCTGCCCAGACGCCTGGCGTACCCGGCGAGCGACTCACCATCGAGCAGCTCCATGACGAGGAACGGGCAGCCGTCCGCTGTCGTGTCGATATCGCGTATTTCCACCGCGCCGGGATGGACGAATCGATTGACGGCTTGCGCTTCCTGATCGAACCGCGCACGCAGCTCGGGCATGCGCGCGATCTCGGGGTGGAGGATCTTGATGGCATCTCGCCGCCCGATCCTGTGCACGCCGACGTAGACAGCGGCCATGCCGCCCGAGCCCAACAGCCGCTCGATCGTCCACTTCCCGCACAACACTGTGCCGACTCTGCGCTGCAGTTCCTGGTCGTCCATATCCGGTATCAGGGTTGCTGATTTGCTGAACGGAGTCCTCGCGGCGCCCCAGCACCGCCCTGACCGTCGCCCATCCTAGCCGATTGGCCGTGGCGTCGTGACCTCGCGACGCCGACGTGACCTCGCGACGCTCGGCGTGCCGTCCCGGGTGTGTCGCCGGCCGAGCGCGGCCGCAGGCCGACCAGGCCGACGAAGAGTACCCGAGTCGAGACCAGCGCCCTGCCCGAGGCGCGCGTGTCACGCGGCGAGGGAGCGTGACCGTGGATCTGCCGGGAGGCCGATGGTACCGTCGCCGCGATGTTGGGGAGCGTGAACCAGCTCGAGGAACACCGCGCGGCGCTCACCGGGCACTGCTACCGGATGCTCGGTTCCGTGGTCGACGCCGACGACGCCGTCCAGGAGACCATGGTGCGCGCCTGGCGGAGCCTCGATAAATTCGACGGGCGATCGTCGCTGCGCACCTGGCTGTACCGCATCGCGACGAACGTCTGCCTCGACGCGCGGGCCGATCGCGCGCGCCGGGCGCGCCCGCTCGAGGAAGGCCCTGTCGGCACCGTGGACGACGAGCTCCAGACGCGCCCGCGCACCCACTGGCTGGAGCCCGTCCCCGACGCGCACGCCCTCCCGGCGGACATCGACGCCGCGGAGCGGGTGGTGCTCCGCCAGAGCATCCGCCTCGCGTTCGTCGCGGCGCTCCAGCACCTGCCGCCGAAGCAGCGCGCCGCGCTGCTGCTCACGGAGGTGCTCGGGTGGTCCGCCGCGGAGGTCGCCGACAGCCTCAGCACCTCGGTCGCCGCGATCAACAGCGCGCTCCAGCGCGCTCGGGCGACGCTCGCGAGCCGCGATCTCGGCGACGTGCGCGCCACGCTGCCGGAGCCAGAGTCCGCTCTGGTCGACCGCTACGTCACCGCCTTCGAGCAGTACGACGTGGACCGGCTCGCGGCGCTGCTGCACGAGGACGCGACCCTGTCGATGCCGCCGTACACCCTCTGGCTCCGCGGCCCCGGCGCGATCCGCGCGTGGCTGCTGGGCCGGGGCGCGGGCTGCCGCGGGTCGCGGCTCGTGCCGACGGCCGCCTGCGGCTCGCCGGCGTTCGGCCAGTACCGCCCCGCGCCGGAGGGCGGCCACCGGGCCTGGGCGCTCATCGTGCTCGAGCTCGCGGGGGACCGCATCGCCAACATGACGTCCTTCCTCGACACCGAGACGCTCTTCCCGCGGTTCGGCCTGCCTCTCGAGCTCCCCGCGTAGCCACCGCGCCCGGCCGGATCGGGGCGGCGATCATTTTTTTCCGGTCGACCGATGAGTCCCAGCGGGCGCCCGGGTCTATGGGGTGAACTCCGGCACGACGGCCCCCGTGGCCGCGATCGTGGCCGGCATCACCCGGCATCCATGCTCGAACAGGAGAAGAGGACCATGACAACGAACAGCGCCCGCAAGATCTTCGTCAACCTGGCCGTCAGCGACCTGAAGCGGTCGATGGAGTTCTTCGCGAAGCTCGGCTTCGAGTTCAACCCGCAGTTCACGGACAACAACGCCGCCTGCATGATCGTCAGCCAGGAAGCCTTCGTGATGCTCCTCACGGAGCCGTTCTTCAAGGGTTTCACGAAGAGGGAGATCTGCAACACGAGCACGCACACGGAGGGGATGTTCGCGCTCTCGTGCAGCAGCCGGGCCGAGGTCGACGAGATCGTGAAGAAGGCGATCGCGGCGGGCGGGTCGCACGCCATGGATCCGCAGGATCACGGCTTCATGTACGGCTGGAGCTTCTACGACGTCGATGGTCACCACTGGGAGGTCGTCTGGATGGACCCCGCGGCGATCCAGTCGTAGCCGGCGCCTCGACGAAGGAGAAGGAGGAGAGCCATGGTCGAGAGCCAAACAGCGAACAGCGATAGCTTCCAGGTCACGACGCCGTCGGCGGACGAGGTCCGCATGACGCGCCTGTTCGACGCGCCGAGGCACCTCGTGTTCGAGGCGATGACGAGGCCCGAGCACATCAAGCGGTGGTGGGGCTGTCTGGGCGAGGGCTACTCGGTGCCCGTCTGCGAGATGGACCTCCGGCCGGGCGGCAAGTGGCGCTTCGTGAACCGCCACCCGGGCGGCGAGGCCGCCTTCCACGGCGAGAACCAGGAGATCACGCCGCCGAGCCGGCTCGTGTTCACCGAGATCTTCGAGCAGTTCCCGGACACCGTCTCGGTGGTGACGGCGACCTACACGGAAGAGGGCACAAAGACGCGGCTCACGGCCACCGTGCGCTATCCGTCGACGGAAGTGCGCGACATGGTCCTCGCGTCCGGGATGCCCAAGGGCGCGGGCCTCAGCTACGACCGCCTCGAAGATCTGGTCGCGCAGCTGCAGCAGCGATGAGCTGACCGGCCGGCGGTGAGCGGGCGCGGCGCCGCCGGCCCGCGCTCGCTCACGCGCGCCGCTCGGCGAGCACCTGCCGCAGCGTCGCGCCGCCCACGGGCTTCGTGAGGTGCAGGTCGAAGCCGGCCTGCCTCGACCTGGCCTGGTCCTCGGGTCCACCGTAGCCCGAGATCGCCACCAGGTAGAGCGCGTCGCCCCCGGGCGCGGCCCGCGCCCGGCGGGCGACCTCGTGGCCATCGATGCCCGGCAAACCGATGTCGATGAAGGCCACCTCGGGGCGCAGCTCCAGGAGCTTCGTCACGCCGTCCAGCCCGTCCACCGCGACCGTCACCTCGTGCCCCAGCGCCTCGATGAACTCGCACATCACCCGGCGCACGTCCTCCACGTCCTCCACGACGAGCACCCGGCGCCGCTCGGCGGCCTCCGCCGGTGACGGGGCGGCGGGCGGCTCGGCGCCGGGCGCCAGCGGCGGCGCCGCCCCGGGCGCGAGCGGCGGCGCCGCGCCCCGGCCGAGCGGAAGGCGCACGATGAACTCGCTGCCCTGGCCCGGTCCGGCGCTCTCCGCGACGACGCTGCCGCCGTGCATCGCCACCAGCCGCCGCACCAGCGTGAGCCCGAGGCCCAGCCCGCCCGTGCCGCGGTCGATGGTCTGATCGACCTGCGTGAAGAGATCGAACACCCTCTCGAGCATCGCCGCCGGGATGCCGCGGCCCGTGTCGCGCACCCGCAGCACGGCCTCGGGCGCGGCGCCCGCCGCCTCGCGGGTCAGCCGCACCGAGATGGCTCCCTCCGGCGGCGTGTACTTCGCGGCGTTCGTCAGGAGGTTCGTGACCACCTGCTCCAGCCGCGTGGCGTCGGCCCGCATGCCGAAGTCCCCCGGCCCGACCTCGACCGAGAGCGCGTGGCGCCGCGCCTGGACGGCCGGGCTCACCGCGGCGGCGGCGTTCCTCACCGCCGCCGCGAGATCGACGTCCTCCAGGCGCAGCTCCACCGTGCCGCGCGTGATGCGCGACACGTCGAGGAGATCGTCGACCAGGCGCACGAGGTTGCCCACCTGCCGCCGGGCGATCTCGCGGCAGCGCGCCGATCTGGGCGCCTCGCCCGCCAGATCGCCGAGCAGCGTGAGCGACAGGCTGATGGCGGCCAGGGGGTTGCGGAGCTCGTGCGCGAGCATCGCGAGGAACTCGTCCTTGCGCTGATCGGCGAGCCTCAGCGCCTTGACGAGCGCCTCCACGCGCCGGCGGGCGCTCACCTGGTCGGTCACCTCGAAGGCGAACACGAAGATGCCCTCCACGGCACCGTCGCGGTCGCGCATCGGCTGGTAGACGACGTTGAAGAAGCACTCCTCCGTCGTGCCATTGCCCTTGCGATCGAGCCGCACGGCGAGCTCCTTTCCCACGAAGGGCTCGCCGGTGCGGATCACGGTATCCAGGAGGTCCGGGATGGATTGCCCCTCGAGCTCGGGCAGGGCGGCCAGGATGGGCTTCCCCACGCGCGCTCGTCCGCCGACGAGCTGCTGGTAGAGCGGATTGACCACCTCGAAGACGTGCTCCGGCCCGCGGAGGATCGCGATGGGCCCCGGGGCCTGCATGAAGAGGTCGTTCAGGTACTGGCGCTGCCCCTCGGCTTCCCGCCGCCGGCGCGCGAGCTCCACGTGGATGCGGACCCGCGCGAGGAGCTCCCTCGCGGAGAACGGCTTCACGAGGAAGTCGTCGGCGCCGGCCCCGAGGCTGTCGAGGCGCACCTCCTCGCCCGCGCGCGCGGAGAGCATCATCACGGCGACGCCGCGGGTGCGCTCGTCGGCCCGCAGCGCCTTGAGCAGGCCGAAGCCGTCGAGCCGCGGCATCATCACGTCGGTGAGCACGAGGTCGGGGACGTGGGCGCGGGCGCTCTCCAGCGCGGCCTGACCGTCGGCCACGGCCTCCACCGTCCACCGCTCGGCGAGGAGCAGCCGCTGCACGTAATCGCGCATGTCCGCGTTGTCGTCCGCGACGAGGATGCGCCCCGGCTGCTTCGGGGCCGGGCGCTCCTCCGCCGGCACGGCATCCGGCGCTGGCACGTCGCGTTCCCACTGCGCGGCCTCGTCGAGGAAGGGCGCCGCGCCGCACCCCTCCGCGGCCGGCGCCGGGGCGAGGTCGATGCGATCCGCGGGCAGGTGCGCCTTCCCGAGCGGGATCGCGACCGAGAAGCGGCTGCCCGCGCCGAGGCGGCTCTCCACGGCGACGCTGCCGCCGTGGAGCTTCGCGAGCTCTCGCACCAGCGCGAGGCCGATGCCGCTGCCCTCGTAGCTGCGGCCCCTGGCCCCTTCGACGCGGTAGAACCGCTCGAACACGCGTGGCAGCTCCTCCTCCGGAATGCCGGTGCCCGTGTCCTCGACCGACAGGACGATCCGCCCCCCGGCCTCCTCCAGCGTCACCCGGACGCCCCCCGAGAAGGTGAACTTGAAGGCGTTCGAGATGAGGTTGAGCACGATCTTCTCCCAGAGCTCGCGGTCGACGTAGGCCGGCTCGGAGAGGGGCGGGCACTCCACCGTGAGGGCGAGGCCGGCCCGATCCATGAGCGAGCGGAACGAGCTCGCGAGCTCCGCGGTGAAGGAGCCGAGATCGGTAGGCTGGTAGCTGGCCCGGATGCGGCCCGCCTCGATGCGCGAGAAGTCGAGCAGCGTGTTGACGAGCCGGAGGAGCCGGAGGCTGTTGCGGTAGATGATCGCGAGGCGGTCGCGCTGCGCCGCGGGCAAGGGGTGCTCGGCGTCCGAGAGGCCGTCCTCGACGGGGCCCAGGATCAGCGTGAGCGGCGTGCGGAACTCGTGGCTGATGTTGCTGAAGAACACCGTCTTGGCGCGGTCGAGCTCGGCGAGCGCGTCCAGCCTGCGCCGCTCCTCCTCGCTGGCCCGGGCGTTCTGCAGGGCCGCCGCGCCGTGGCCGGCCAGGAGCCGCAGGAAGCGGCGGTAATCGTCGTCCAGCACCAGCCGGGGGCTGGCGCCCGCGACGAGGAATCCGGCCGGGCGGCCTCCAGCGCCGGCGCGGGGGAGCGGCAGCACCACCGCCTGGCGAGCGGTCTCCGGCCATGGGCCTCCAGGGAGGGAGCCGACGCCCGCGGGCAGCTCCGACAGATCCACCTCCACGTCCCCGCGCAGCGCGCGGCGCAGCGGCCACACCGCGCCGGCCGCCGCGCCGAGCTCCACCGCCGCCGGCGCCGCCGCGTGGCTCGGGTCGAGCCCGACGGTCCCTGCGAGTCGGGCGGGCGCGCCGTCGTCGTCCACGAGATAGATCAGGGCAAAAGGCACGTCGCGCCCGGCCTCTGCCAGGGTCTCCATCATCACCCGACAGACGTCCTGAACGCTCCTGGCGTCAGCCGCCCTCGCCGCCAGCGCCCCGAGGACCTGCAGCCGTCGCTGTCCAAGGATGTACCCTGTGCTCTCGGAGCACGCGACGAGGATACCCGCGACAGCGCCGCTCTCGTCCCGGATGGGGCTCTGACCGTAGCTGAAGTAGCACTCCTCCATGAAGCCGTGCCGATCGAGGACGAGCAGGCCATCGCGGACGTAGGTGGCCCCTCCCGCGAAGACCTTCTCGATCATCGGCTCGATGATCTCCCAGATCTCCTGCCAGCACTCGCGGCCCGCCTGGCCCATGGCGGCCGGGTGCTTCGTGGATCCGAGGATCGGGCGGTAGGCGTCGTTGTAAAACTGAATGAGCTCCCGACCCCACCAGAGGAACATGGGATGTTCGGACGAGAGCAGGATGGACAGCGCCGTCCGCAGCGACTGGGGCCACGCCTCGACCGGGCCCAGCGCCGTCTGCGACCAGTCGATCGAGCGTATCAGCGCCCCCATCTCGCCGCCGCCAGCGAGCGCGCCGCCGGCCGGATCCGGCCCAGCCCCGGCGCTCGCTTCCTCGACGCGCCCCACGCCGGTCCGCTCCTCGACGCGGTCGCGCTGGCCGGTGCGCAGTCTCGTCATGGCGAACACCTGCTTTTCTACCACGGCCGAGTCCAGCCATCCTCGGCGCCGCCACGCCGGGTACGGTCGCCTGCTCGTCTCAATGACCCTCTCGATACGTACCGCGTCGATACGCCGGCCCAGCCCGATCGGGGCGACTGAATTTCCTTGACACCGCAATCACTCCACCGGCCTCGGAGCACGATGCCTCTTTTGCCTTCGTGAACCGCGCTCACGAGCTCGCCGCCTCCCACCGCCGAATGAAACTTTGCAGAGCTCAGCAAAGGCCACTCCAGCCGGAGCGCTTGCTCGAGCCGAGCAAGCGGTCTAAGCTGCCTCGCATAGCTTCGGAGGCCGAAACAGGTCCCCATTGCAAGAGGAGCGTCCATGCGTCGTCTCAGCCCTGCTGCCCGAGTTCGTTACTTCTTCGCTGCCCTGACGGCAGGCGCAGCGATGTTGGGCACCACTGCCCTGCTGGTCCCTTCGAGCGCGGCGGCGCCCGGGGGAAACTGCACCTTTTACAGCGACGAGAGCTACACCACCGTCGTCGGCCAGTACGGCCGCGACTGCTGCAACAACCGGATCGCGTGGGGCGCCACGACGCAGCACTACGAGTGCGGCGGGTGCTTCACCTGCACCCCGCCTCCTCGCTGAGGGGAATTTGAACAGGGAGACGGGGAGGCGGGGAGAATGGTGGGGGGGTTCTCCCCGTCTCCCCGCCCCCCTGTGAATTTTCCCGAAAACTTCGAGGGGATGCTCCAGGTCGCCATGAACAAGAACCGTTCATCTCGATGGCTGTACGGCACAGCCTGGATCGCGCTCGGAATCGTGGCCGTCTCCGGCTGCTCTGGCCGGGTGGACCGGGGCGACGATGCACCGGGCGGTACCTGGCTAGACAACACGGGCCTCATGCACCCGGACGGCACGATGCGGCCGGCCATGGCCTGGCTGATGGACTTCCTCGGCCGCGGCAAGTGATCCCGCGTGCGTGGTGGGCGATCGAGCTCGAGGTCTGCCTGCGCCGGAGGCGGCGACGGCGCCAAATGCGCTGTCGGCCAGGCCGCCATGGCTACGTCTGGCCGAGCCACTCGACCGCGGCGTGACGCGTCTCGAACACGCCGAAATGCTGGCCGCGGCGCTCCTCGGCCACCATCTCCCCGAACCGGCTGCTGAAATCAGCGGCCCCCGGAGGGCACACCACCGCGAGCCGGATCCAGTAGTTTCTCAGCTTCTGCAGGATCTCCCCGGCCTCCCCTGAGCTGAGGTCGAAGAAGGCCGCCGTCAGGTTCGCCGGGTGGAGAAGAGCACACCGTACGCCGCCCGAGAAACAGGCCTCGATCACCCGGTCGACGTCGCGAACGCTCTCCATGAGCCCGTGGTCCGGCGGCCCTTCCACGAACTGCACACCGCCCTCGTCGACCACCGTCAGATCCATGGCATCCCTCCGACGCGTCCTCTGCGCCGCGGGCTCGGCGGAGAGCTCCGCTCGACCCGCGACCAGGGTAATCCCGGCGGGCGGCCGCTGTACAGGCATCGCGCGGCGAGCAGGAGGAGGGGCCGGGCTCGCCCCCGCCACGCGACGCCCAGGGCGTCACTGGGCGCGCCTGACCTCGTCGGAGAACCTCACCGCCTCGCGGAGCACGTGATCGGCGAGCGCGGGATCGATGATGCTCTTGATCTGTCCCGTCTCGATGCCCTGCTCCGCGGCCGACTTGAAGTCGATGACCTCGTCGGCCATCGTCGCGAGCTGCGCGTTGTCGACGCGGAACGCGTGCGCCTGGTACAGCTGCCCGGCGCGCGCGGTCGCCTGATCGATGAGCGCGCGCTCCTGCGGGTCGAGCAGGTGCGCGATAAACTCGAGGTGATCTGCCATGATCGTCGTCCAGAACGCCGAGACCTCGTCGCTCTGGAGCGAGATGTCGCC
Organism: Sorangium sp. So ce1504; assembly: GCF_051521635.1. Lineage (NCBI taxonomy): Bacteria > Pseudomonadati > Myxococcota > Polyangiales > Polyangiaceae > Sorangium > Sorangium sp. So ce1504. The sequence goes on from NZ_CP150365.1 coordinate 7,511,770, forward strand.
GTACGCGAGCCGATCGAGCCGGGCGACGAAGCGCTCGGCCTCCCGCGCGATGTGGTCGAAGAAGAGCGGCCAGACGAGGCTCCGGAGCGAGCCGCTCTCCTGCGCGCGCTGCATGCGGCGCTTGTACTCGATGAAGCGCTGGACGCTCGACCGCGTCGAGGCGAGGAGCGAGGAGATCCCGTAATCGCCATACCCCCGGTCGCGCGCTGCGAGGAAGTGCCTGGCAAAGAGGTTCTGGTACTGCCGCGCCTCGTCCCGAGGCCCGCGGAGGTGATCGCCGGGCATGAGCAGCGTGATGAACAACGCATGTTCCATCAGCTGGTCCGTCCAGAAGAGGACCTCCGAGACGGCGTGCGCTGCATAGCCGGCGCCCGGCCCGGGCAGGAAGACCGGCTTCCTCGAGCGCTGGTCCACGGAGATGCCGGGCGTGTAGGCGGCCCCTGCCGGGAGGGCGAGGGGCCCGATCGACTCGCAGACCGCGTAGCTCTTGTCGGGCAGCGCGAGGCTCGGTGTGGCGAGCAGCGAGACCCCCGCGGTGGCCATCGCGCCGCCGGCGAATTGCCGGCGTCCAAGTTTCCCTTGCGGAACACGCTTCTCCATCGACGCTCCTCCAGGTTCATGCATCCGTGAGAATCGGAGCGCGAGGGTGCATGTCCCGCGCCTGCGCCAAAGAGTCGACTCGCAGGGCGGTCCGCCGGCGCGCGCCTCACCGATCACGACGGCCGGCGACGCGCGGAATCACCACGCCCGAGCGCTTCGTCAGCAGAGAGGTCGCGTGGGGGCGCGCCGGACGTCATCCGCGGAATCCGCCCGTGATGGGCCGCCCTGCGATCGGCGACCTGCGAAGATGGCGCACATTCCCCCTCCTCTGCCGACCATCTGCGACCACAGAGCACATCGCGCCGCGGAGGACACACGCTCGCGACGACCTACCTGCACACCTGCCGCTGGCGCAGCAAGCGCACATGCGCCCACACGCGGCCGTCCCTTGTGTCGGGGTTCGGATTTCTTCGCTATCGTCGCCCGGGATGTCGAGGACCCGCCCTCGGCTCCGACAACCCCACGAACGCGCGCCCGATCCCGGGGCGACAGCGAAGAGAAGGAGCCGATCATGAAGTACATCCTGATGATGAACACCCCGTGCGCGGGGCCGTACCAGGTCGCCAACTGGCAGCAGAAGGACTTCCAGGCGCACATCGCGTTCATGAAGAGCTTCCACAGGAAGCTCAGCGCGTCGGGCGAGCTCGTGGCGGCCGAGGGCCTGGCGGGGCCCGACCAGGCCAAGCTCGTGCGCGCTGGCAAGGACGGCACGCCGATCACCGACGGGGTGTTCCCGGAGACCAAGGAGTTCCTCGCCGGGTACTGGATCGTGGACGTCGAGAGCCCCGAGCGCGCGTACGAGATCGCCGCGCAAGCGTCCGCCGCGCCCGGCCCCGGCGGCGCGCCGCTCAACATGGGGATCGAGGTGCGAGAGGTGATGAGCGCGCCGCCCAGCGATCTCTAGTGACCTCTCCGTCCCAGGGCGCCACGGCCGAGCGCCTGCTGCGTGATCTCGCGCCGCAGGTGCTCGGCGCCGTCATGCGGCGATTCCGAGATTTCGGCGCCGCGGAGGACGCGGTCCAGGAGGCGCTGATCGCGGCGGCCACGCAGTGGCCGCGCGAGGGCGTGCCTGACGAGCCGCGCGCGTGGCTGATCCACGTGGCGTCGCGGCGCATCGCCGATCACGTCCGGAGCGAGGCGGCGCGCCGCCGCCGCGAGGCGATCGTGGTCAGCCTCGTGCCGCCCGAGCTGCAGATCGCCCTCGCCGCCGACAGCGACGAGGCGGCGCTCGAGGACGACACGCTCACCTTGCTGTTCATGTGCTGCCACCCCGCGCTCTCCGCGCCGTCCGCGATCGCGCTGACCCTGCGCGCCGTCGGCGGCCTGACGACGGCCGAGATCGCAAGGGCGTTCCTGGTCCCGGAGGCGACCATGGCGCAGCGGATCAGCCGGGCGAAGCAGAGCATCAAGGCGTCCGGCGTGCCGTTCGAGCGGCCGACGTCCGAGGCGCGCACAGCGCGCCTCGGCGCCGTCCTGCACGTGCTCTACCTGATCTTCAACGAGGGTTACACCTCGAGCTCCGGCCCCGCGCTGCACCGCGACGATCTGTCGGGCGAGGCGATCCGCCTGACGCGCGCCGTGCACGCGCTCCTCCCGGACGACGGCGAGGTCGCGGGCCTCCTCGCGCTCATGCTCCTGACCGACGCGCGGCGGGCGGCGCGGACCGGGCCTCTGGGCGAGCTGATCCCGCTCGCGGAGCAGGATCGGCGCCTGTGGGATCAGCGCGCGATCGCCGAGGGCGTCGCGCTCGTCACGGGGGCGCTGTCCACCAGGGGCTCGATCGGCGCCTACCAGCTGCAAGCCGCGATCGCGGCGGTGCACGACGAGGCAGCGCGGGCCGAGGACACGGACTGGCCGCAGATCCTGGCGCTGTACGGCGTGCTGATGCGGATGTCCGACAACCCGATGGTGGCGCTCAGCCACGCGATCGCGACGGCCATGGTGCACGGCCCTCGGGCGGGGCTCGATCTGCTGAACGCGCTCGACGCCGACGCGCGCCTCTCGGGTCATCACCGCCTCGACGCCGCCCGCGCGCACCTCCTGGAGCGGGCCGGCGATCACGAGGCGGCGATCGCGCACTACAGGCGCGCGGCCAGCCGCACGACGAGCATCCCGGAGCAGAACTACCTGACGACGCAGGCGGCCCGGCTGAGCGACGCGCTGAAGTAGCGAGCCGCGCGGCGCACAGAGGCCGCAGAGGTGTCCGGCGAGAGAGGAGCGGTACCGCGGACCTGCCGGCAGCGAGCGCTCAGCCGTTCACCAGCTCGCCGGCGAGGCGGAGCGCCGCCGCCAGATCCTCCGCGACGTACACGCGCGGCGACCTCTCCTGGACGCGCGCCTTGTCGAAGATCTCGCGCGGCCTGGGCAACGGACCGGCGAGGATCACCGTCTTCTGGCGCCGCGCGAGCCCGTCGAGCGCGTTCTCGAGGGCGACGAACCCCGTGCTGTCGATGAACGGCACCTTGCCGAGGTCGAGGATCATCACCTCGTAGCTGTCCCCGCGGATGGCGTGCAGCGCCGCCATCGCCTTCTGGGCGGCGCCGAAGAACAGCGGGCCGTTGATCTCGTAGAGGGCGACCCGCCTCGGGAGCTCGACTTCGCTCGAACCGCCGGCGGCCTCCAGCACCGTCCGGCTCCCTGTCAGCTCGGCCATCCGGCGCATGAAGAGGATGGCGGCGAGGATCACGCCGGCCGACACGGCGATCACCATGTCCAGGATGACGGTGAGCCCATAACAGGTCAGGAGTACGAACACATCGCTCCTCGGCGCGAGACTCACGATACGGACGAAATGGTGGAGCTCGGACATGTTCCACGCGACGAGCAGCAGCAGCGCCGCCAGCGACGCCATGGGGACGTAGGCCACGAGCGGGGCGAAGACGAGGATCGACAGGAGGACGACCACGGCGTGGGTCACGGACGCGATCGGAGAGCGCGCGCCAGCCCGGATGTTCGTGGCCGTCCGCGCGAGCGCTCCGGTCGCCGCGATACCGCCGAAGATCGGCGCAACGATGTTCCCGATACCGAGGCCGATGAGCTCGGAGTCCGGATCGTGCTTGGTCCCTGTCATGCCGTCGGCGATGACCGCCGACAGCAGCGATTCGATGGCGCCGAGCATGGCGATCGCGAAGGCGGCGGGGAGCAGCTCCCTCACGAGCTCGAGCGAGAGCCCATCGCCCCACGGCAGCGAGGGCGTCGGGAGGATCGACGGGATCCCGGCGATCTCCACGCCGAAGGCCGTGGAGCGAAAGCGGCTGCCGATCGTCGCCACGGAGAACGCGGGGTAAACCGCGTCGACGGCCGCCGCGGCGAGCGACACGACGGTGATGGCGATGAGGGGTGCCGGCACCTTCTTGATGACGCGGGGGACGAGCAAGAGCAGGGCGAGCGTCGAGGCGGCGACGGCGAGCTCGCAGAGGTCGGCCGTCCCGCGCGCGGCCCACAAGGCCGCCACCTTGGCGGTGTAGTGCTCCGGGAGCGGCCCGGCCTGGAGGCCCAGGACGTCCTTCACCTGGAGCGTCGCGATCACGGTGGCGATCCCGGCGGTGAAGCCCGTGGTCACCGGATACGGGATGTATTCGATGAGCCGGCCGAGCCGCACGAGCCCCATGATCACGAGCAGCACGCCGGCCAGGAGCCCCGCCGTCATCAGCCCGGACAGCCCGTGCTCCGCCACGATGGGCGCGAGGATCACCACGAAGGCCGCCGTCGGGCCGGTGACCTGGAACTTGCAGCCGCCCAGCAGCGCCACCAGCGCGCCGGCCACGATCGTCGTGTAGAGCCCGTGCTGAGGAGGAGCCCCCACCGCGATCGCGAGGGCCATCGAGAGCGGGAGCGCCACGACGCCGACGACGGTGCCTGCCAGGAGGTCGGCCTGGAGATCCCCGAGGCCGTACCCCTCGCCAAGGCAGCGCCGGAGCGCCGACGCCACCGGAATCCGATGCCGCGCCGGAGCAGGCTGCGAGGTGGGCGGCCGGGGCGCTTCGCGGCCCTGGCCCGGCCGGTCGATCGCAGCGACGCGCTCGGATCTGAACGACATCGTCATACCTCCATCGAATGCTCGTGGATGTCGAGCAACATCGGATACTGAGCAACATCGGTGCCACGCGACGATGTCCTCTGTTGGTCGCTCGATGCGCGCCGTTTGATGGCGGAGCGCGGGCTCGAACCGGGTTAACGACGAATCGTCGCCATGAATTTCTTGGCTGCCGGCTACAACGACAATTTGACGTAGTCATCGAGCCCGTCGCCGTCGTGCCGTATCACGGGCGCTCGGCGAGCGCTGAGCTCACCCCGCTCACCCCGTTCGTCTCGCGGTCCACGGCGGGTGATAGACTCGCTCGGGCATGCCGTCTTCCCCGTCGCGGCCCACGGTGTCCATGGCCATCGTCGGCCGGGTGATCTCGTATGCCGCCTCTCGCGGCCTCCGCCACAGCGATCTTCTCGAGGTCGCCGGCGTCTCCGCCGAGTCGCTGACCGACGCGGACAGCCGCATACCGGTGACGTCGTTCGACGCCCTGTGGGCGCACATGGTACGCGCGCTCGACGATCCCGGGGCGCCCATCCGCCTCGCCGCGCGGACGCGCATGGAGGAGATGCACGTCATGGGCTTCGCGGTCATGACGAGCGCGAGCGCCCGTGAGTCGCTCGACCGTGTCGACCGCTACATGGTGCTCCTTCAGGATACACCGCGCTGGGTGACCGATACCACGACGGACCCGGACGCTCCGTTCGCGGAGCTGCACCGCTCGCCCCGCTTCACGCTGGGCGCGCGCGTCGCGACCGAGTGCAGCCTTGCGGTGTACATCCGTTGCTTCCGCCAGTGCGCTGGCGTCGAGTTCTCGCCGCTCCGGGTCAGCTTCCGCCACGCCGCGCCGCGCGATCTCGCCGCGCACCGAGACTTCTTCCGCTGCCCTGTCGAGTTCGACGCGCCCCGCGATGGCTTTGCCTTCCCACCGTCGTTGCTGGACCTCGTGCCTCGCGACGCGAACCCGGCCCTGAGCGCGTTCTTCCACCAGCACGCGGAGGAGCTGCGCCGCCGTCGCGTCGCCGACGCGTCGGCCATGTCCGATAGGGTGCGTGACGTCATCGCGCACCTCCTCGCCTCGGGCGAGCCGTCGGCGACCGCCGTCGCGCGGCGGCTCGGGACGAGCGAGCGCACGCTGCGGCGGCACCTCGAGGACGAGGGGACGACGCTGCGGCAGATCGTCGGCGGGGTGCGCCGTCAGACCGCCGAGGAGCTGCTCCGCGAGAGCGACACATCGATGTCGGAGATCGCCTTTCTGCTGGGGTTCTCGGAGGTGACGGCCTTCGCGCGGGCCTTCAAGCGCTGGTCCGGGAGGACGCCCGGCCGGTTCCGTGAGGAGGCGCGCGGCGCCCCGGGGCGCCGCGTCGCAGCGGGCGTGGACCGCGCGGCGGACGACGGCTGACCGCCGGGGCGATGGCCCGCCTGGCCCGGGGCCTCGGGCCGCGGCCATCCAGCGCGCCCGGTCTCAGTACGATATCTCGGCGGCGGCGACCTTCTCTCTCGCCGCTTCCCACGACATCGGGAGATCACCCGCGCCGACGGTCCACTGGGTCACGACGCCGTGGACGCTGACCGCGCTCGCCGCGCTCATCGCCGAGAGGTGGGCGTCCGACATCACGAACTTCCCCATCGCCTCTTCGTCCTTCCACACCGTGATGGTCCTCGCATAGCCGCACTTCGCCGACGTTCCGAGCGTGAAGCCGATCAGCCCTTCCTGCGCGGGCAGCTGGGCGAGGATGGGCCCCATCAGCTCGCCGAACCTCCGCTGCGCCGCCTCGTCGGGCTTCATCCAGAGCAGGGTCGACGAGACAACATAGGAGTCCTGCGCGGCGCCCGTGAGCGCGCCGTCCGCGAACCCGGGCCCGCCGAACGGCGCGCTCTGCAGATCGTCATCTGTGCACGTGAACTGGGAGGCGGCGGTCTGTGTGCCCGAGCCGCCGCTCGTGTTGCTCGGTGTCCCATCGTCCGCGCCGCACGCCGGGACGAAGGCGGCGACCGCGACGAGGAGCGGGACAAGCGCGACGCGAGAGAGGGAAAAGTCAATTCGAGACATGGTGGACCTCATGACAGGAAAGAAGGTGATGTTGTCGGGTGCGAATCAGCGCTCGTCCGCGCGCGCGGGCGAGACCACGCCGAAGACGAGAACGGGGAAGGTCCGCTGCAGGCGGCGAGACGTGAACTCCGTGCGCCGGCCGAAGCTCCTGACCGAGACGCGCGCGCCCACCGGCTGTCCGCTGCCGAGGGTCACGGCCCACATCGGGCTGCCGCCGTCCGGCCGCACGGCGAGGTAGGTGTAACTCCCTGCCGCGAGCCGCTCCTCGACGATGCCGACCACGGGCGCGAGGTCGCCGAGGGATCTCGATAGGTCGCCGAGCGGGCTGCCGGGCGGCGCGTCTCCCGCGACGTTCCGGTCGGCGTGCGTCCCAGGATGCGCAGCGGCGTGGACTACGAGCGAGCCGCCGGCGGCCACGAGCCCGACCAGCAGGGCAGCGGCCACGAGGGCGCGGGTCTGGAGGAAGCGCGAGGTGCGATGAGCGGCGAGCAGCATGCCGGGAAGCTACGCGCCGCGGCTGGCGCCAGCCTTTGCCCGTGCGGCCAAGTTGTTGGCCCGCTCGGCCACGCCGCCGGCCGCCGACCCGACCCAGGTTGGGCGCCCACCCGACCCAGGTTGGGCGCCCCCCCGGCCCAGGAGGCGACCTGACCCAGGTTGCGTCGGCCGGTGTGGCCACCCGACCCAGGTTGCGTCGGCTGCCGGTGTGGCCACCCGACCCAGGTTGCGTCGGCTGACCCAGGTCGAGTCGGCCAGACCGGTTCCGCCGCTCAATCCACCGGGAATTGTTCCGCTATCCAGGCCTCCCAGCCCGGCGGCACTCGGGTGGCCTCAAGGTAGCGACGCAGCTGGTGGGCGTCGTCGAAGGCGGACATTCCCCACAAGCGAAACGCGTCGACATAACCCATGTCGTCCTCAAACGAATCGGCGAAGTCGGCGAGCTCCAAGCCGAGCTGCCAGGGCGCCTTGACGTCCCCGGCGCAGAGCAGTCGAGCCAGCGAAAGGAGCCCGTCGCGAGGCTCGATCGGAGCTGCGTCGCCGCTCGCGAGCGCGGTCGCGCACGCTCGCCAACCCTCCGGTACGGCGGGAGGCATCCACCCGTCGCCTCTCCGGAGCTCGGCGACCTGGCGCGACCAGAACCAGAGTTCGCGGGTGTTGTAGCGGGCCGCCTTCTCGGGCGTCTCGTACGATTCCCACGGCCAACGCACGCCGTCCTGCTGGCTGAGCCATATGGTGAAGGAGACGTCGACCGCGATGAGCCCCTGCTCCAGGAGCGCCGATCGACGCGAGGCCGCCGCGATCGGGTCCTCGTCGTCGCCGTCCTCCTCGTCGCCGCCCTCGTCATCTGCCCGTTCATCCGTCGGGTGCAAGACCTTGTGAACGGCCTCTGCCCAGGTGATCGGCGCGGGAGGGTGGCGTCGCAGGTAGGCGATGCGTGTTTCGCGGTCCGGCGCGAGCTGTTCGAGAAAGACGCCCCACATCCCCAACCAGTCTTCACCGGAGCCCATTCGCCAGCCGAGCGTGTAGCGCTCGTAGTCGGGGAAGCGCTCCCATGGAGGAGCGATGTCGCCGTGCTGGTCGACGTGCTCGCGGAGGCGGGAGCGACAGCTCTCTTTCCAGTCCATGACAGCAGCATACAACAGTTCACCGCCGTCGTCGTCGACAGCGGTGTCAAGACGCCACCGACGGAAAGCGCGTGGACCTGGACACGACAGGCGCTCTGCGCCGGCCGTGAACCTCTACATCAGAGCCGGCGGAGCCACACGGCGCGCACGGCGTGGTCGGGCCCCTTCTCCAGCACGACGTCGGCGCGTGCCCGCGTCGGCAGGATGTTCTCGGTCAGGTTGGGACCGTTGATCGTGCGCCAGACCTGCAACGCGAAGGCGCGCGCCTCGTCGTCCCCCATCGCCGCATAACGGTGGAAATACGAGGAGGGGTCACGAAACGCCGTGGCCCGCAGCGCGAAGAAGCGCTCGATGTACCAGCGCTCGATGTCGGCCTCGTCCGCGTGGACATAGATCCCGATGTCGAAGAAGTCGCTGACGGCGATCGCCGCGGCACGGTCGGCGCCCTGCAGCACGTTCAGGCCCTCGAGGATCACGACGTCGGGCTGCCTCACGGTCTGCACCTTCCCGGCGATCACGTCGTAGGTGGCGTGCGAGTAGACCGGCACGTCGATCGCTTCGACGCCCGCCTCGAGGTCGGCGAGGAACTTCACCAGCCGCCCGAGATCGTAGCTCTCGGGAAACCCCTTGCGGTGCAGGCCGCCGCGCGAGGCGAGCACCGCGTTGGGGTACAGGAAGCCGTCCGTGGTCACCAGGTCCACCCGCGGGTGGTCAGGCCATCGCGCGAGCAGCGCTTGCAGCACGCGCGCGGTCGTGCTCTTGCCCACCGCGACCGACCCGGCAATGCCGATCACGAAAGGCCGCCGCGCGATGGGGCGGCCAAGGAAGGTGTCCTTCACGCGGCGGAGCTGCTGCGCCGCGCCTACGTGCAGGTTGAGCAGCCTCGAGAGCGGCAAGTAAATCGTCGCGACCTCGTCGAGCGAGAGCCGATCATTGAGGCCCCGCAAGACCACGAGGTCGGCCTCGGTGAGGGTGAGCGGCGTGGCCGCGCGCAGGCAACCCCACTGCGCAGCGGCGAAGATCTCGTACGTCGTGGTGGCGGCGTCCATGATGGGTCGGAGCCGATGGTCCGCTTCCGAGCGTGCCATCCGAAGCAATCTCGCGAGCGGGAGCAAGGGGCCCGTGGCGCGACGCTTCGTCGGCGGCGAGCGCCGAGGCGCGCTCCCGCGCGGCCGGGTCGAGGTCAGGGGTCGACCCGAGACCACGGGGGCGGCTCACCCCCAAGGCCCTGCTCAAGCGCCCCCGGCGCCTTGGTCAGGTCGCGACCCGTTCGTTGCTCGCGGCCGATTCGAGCTGCTGTTGCGCCGACTCGGGGTGTTGCGGCACGACCACGGCAGATGCGCGTTCCGTCGCTGGCCGCCAGTTGCCCGCTGCCTCCAGCGCAGCCTGCGCGCGTTCCAACCAGAGCTTGGCGCGGCGACGCTCCAGGACGGACAGCGCTTGCGGCCCCTCGCTCGTGTTGATGGCGGCCCAGAAGCTCGAACCGAAACGGTCGATCTTGTACATCACCGACGAGTCGAGCTCCGGCAATGTCACGGCTTGTCCGCCGCGTTCGAGCAGGCGTTGGTACGCGGGTGACGCGTCGAGCTGGCTGAAGTCCCTCGAGCGACCTTGGTTCTTCACCACGATATGCTGCAGCCCGTCGCCCGGCGCCGCGAGGACCCGCTCGAGGTGGGACACCGAATCGAAGCCGCCGTCGGTGACGTGCCAGGACACGAGCTGGACGCCCATTTCCCGCGCGCAGGTGAGGACGTCGGTCGACTCGATCCAGCGCTCGAGAGCCCGATGGCTCTGCGCAGGCAGGTCGACGAGCACCACGCGATCGCCTCCGAGCGCGCTGTCCAGGATCTGATCGGCGCTATCGAGCTGATCGAGATCCACGCGCTGCGTGTAGTCCGCGTAGTAACGGCGGAGCGCGCCATGCGACAGATCCGCATCGAGTGCTGCGAACGGAAGCGCTCGGTCGATGAATAGCTGCGCCAGCAGCCGAGCGACCACGCTCTTGCCGACGCCACCTTTCTCGCCGCCCACAAAATGTACAGTACTCATGCACCTCCCCCTTCGGCCACCATGTCGCGGAAGTCAAGCCATTCGTAGCAAATGGCGTTCCGGCGTCGCTATGCGCCGGTGGCGCGACGTCGAGGCGACGCGATCGGGGTCGAGCAGCGCGAGCACTGCCTCCGCGACCTGGCTCGCGAAGGCGTCGCGCGAGAGCGTGCGGATCAAACGCGACCCGGGTCGCCCACCGCCGTCGCTCAGAAGAAGCTGTAGAGGGACAGCTTGATGCGCTCGTTGGTCGCGGTCACGTCGTCCGCGAAGGTCTGCTCCGAGTACTGGAACGAGAGGCCCGCGCGGATGGCCGGCGTGATGTCGGCGAACAGGTTGCCGTCGATGTAACGCGACTTGTGGTAGGCCGTGCGGAGCGCGCCGTAGCCGTTCTCCTCGGTCACCCGGTCGTTCGAGCCCTGGGTGTAGTTGCCGGAGATGGAGAAGCGCCCCGAGGGCGGCAGATAGTACTGGAGCCCGACCATGAACCCCGTCCAGCCGATCGTCTTCAGGTTGTTGTTCGCGTCGTACACCGCGAGGCCGTTGTCGATGTTCGGCGTATAGGTCGCTCCAGCGTCAGGGAGCGGCGGGTGCGGCACGTTGCTCGCGACGCCGACGATGTCCGAGATGCCCGTGCCCGTGAAGAACGAGCCGGTCAACGTCAGCGCGTTGCCGGATTCCTCCAGCGACTTGGCCGGGATGATCGGGAGCAGCGCATCGACCGAGATCCCGTAGCCGTTGGCCGAGCTCGACTCGACCGGGGCGGCGGAGTGCTCGTTGACCCTGAAACGGCGGAAGATGCCCGAGACGCCGAGCGTCAGCGGGTCGTGCAGCATCCCGGCGGCGCCGAGCGTGTGGATCCCCTTCCAGCCGTTGAAGCCGACGCGCAACCCCGCCTGCATGTCAGGCACCTCGGAGTCGCGCTGCGGCGGCTTGAGGACGGCAGCGGCGAGCTCCACGTTGGCGGCGTCCGACTTGAAGTTGTGGCCGACGCGCAGCTGCGGCATCCGCCCGAACACCTGGTTCATCACCGGGAAGAAGGACGTCGTGGCCGGGAAGAAGTACGGCTGCCACCCGAACAGGTGATAGCCCTGTCCAATCAACAGGTCGACGTAGTCCGTTTCGACCTTGATGTTGGCCTGACGCAAACGGAAGGTGCCGCTGCTCACCAGCGAGGCCTCGGAGACGGTGGGCGGCTGATTGCCGAAGAAGTCGAGCTCCAGCATGGCCGTGGTCTTGATCCCGGACACCTCGGGCGCGGTCACCTTGACGCCGAACCTGGAGTTCCGCGTCGTGAAGTGCGTGCGGCCGTGCGAGCCGGCGTAGGTGTCCTCGCGCTGGATCACCGTGGCCCCGACCGACTCCCCGAAGCTCTGGGTGGAGTCGTGCATGATGTCGAACTCCGCCATCCCATAAATCGTGGCCTTCCACTTGGCGGTGACGGGAACAGGATCCTTGGAGGCCGGCTTGACGGCCTCCGCCGGCGGCGCCGCCGGAGCAGCCACGTCCGCAGGCGGCGTGGCCGGCGCCTGCGCGTCCGCCGGCGTGGCCGGCGCAGCGGCCTGCGGAGCGGCCGCGTCCGGCGCCGGCGGGGGAGTCTGGGCGTGCGCGACCGCCGCCACGAAGAAAATCGACGCACCGACTAGGTTCGCAACCTTCGATTGATTCATGTTCGAAGCCCCTGGGTTATCCATGGCGCCAGGAATCCCCTGCAAACGCCGCAGATGGTGAGTTCAACGAAGTTTCACGTCGCACCGCGCAGCTCGCGGCTTGGGCGCCGCAGCCGTCTCCCCGGCGGAGCAGCCTGGGTCGAGGCGGCAAACGGCGTTCGCGCCGCCTGCGCGCTTCCTCAAGATGCGCGGCCCGCGTCGCAGAACGCACGGGCGCGGGCGACGAGCTCGTCGCGCCGCCCGTCGCGCAGGAGCTTGAGATCCACGAGGTTGCCGCCGACGCCGACCGCCACCGCGCCCGCCGCGAAGAAGGTGCCCACGTTCTGCAGCGTCACGCCGCCCGTGGGCATGAGCGGGATATGGGGCAGAGGCGCCTTGAGCGATTTGAGGTACGAGGCGCCGCCGAGGGCGTCGCAGGGGAACACCTTCACGACATCTCCGCCCGCCCGGTGCGCCGCCACGACCTCGGTGGGCGTGAGCGCGCCGGGAGCGTGGACGACGTTCATCGCGACGCACGCCCTCACCGTCGCCTCGTCGAGCGCGGGGCTGACCACGAAGCGCGCCCCGGCCTCGACGCACGCCTCGGCGGCGCGGGCGTCGAGCACCGTCCCGGCGCCCACGAGCGCCCGATCGCCGTGGCGCGCGGCGACCTCGCGCACGACCTCGACCGCGCCGGGCACGGTCATCGTGATCTCGAGCACGTCGATCCCCCCCTCGAGGAGGGCCTCGACCGCCTGCAGCGCCTCGTCGGCCGAGCCGGCGCGCACCACAGGGACGATGCGCCCGCGCGCGATCCACTCGAGCACGGATTGCTTGTTCATCGGTCCACCCGGGCGGTGCCCATCTTCATCGCCTTGAGCACCTCGTCGAGGGTCGCCATCGTCGTGTCGCCGGGCGTCGTCATCGCGAGCGCCCCGTGCGCCGCGCCGCAATCGACCGCCCACTGCGGCCCCTTGCCCATCAGGAAGCCGTAGATGAGCCCCGAGGCGAACGAGTCGCCGCCGCCCACGCGATCGAAGATCTCCAGGTCCTTGCGCTCGGGCGCCTTGTAGAGCTGGCGGCCCTGGTACAGCACCGCGCTCCAGTCGTTGCGCGTCGCCGAGGTCGCCACGCGGAGCGTCGTCGCCACCGCCCGGATGTTCGGAAACACCGAGAGGACGCGCTCGATCATGCTCTCGAACGCGCCGACGCGCAGGTTGGCGTGCCCCTCGTCGACGCCCTCGACCTCGAAGCCCAGGGCAGCCGTGAAATCCTCCTCGTTGCCCAGCATCACATCGACGTACGGCGCGAGCGCTCGATTGACCTCCTGCGCGCGGGCCTGACCACCGATCGACTTCCAGAGCGACGGACGGTAGTTGAGATCGTAGGAGACGACGACGCCGTGCCGCCTGGCCGCCTCCATCGCCTCCTTCGCCACCGAAGGCGTGGTCTCGGAGAGCGCGGCGAAGATACCGCCGGTGTGGAACCACCGCGCGCCCTCGGCGCCGAAGATCGTATCCCAGTCGATCTCGCCGGGCTTCAGCTGAGACGCGGCCGTGTGGCCACGGTCCGAGAGGCCGACCGCCCCGCGAATGCCGAAGCCCCGCTCGGTGAAGTTCAGGCCGTTGCGCACGAGGCGCCCCACGCCGTCGTGCGTCGCCCAGCGAACGTGCGTGAGATCCACGCCGCCCTGCATCATGAGATCCTCGAGCAGGCGGCCGACGGGGTTGTCCGCGAGGGCGGTCACGATGGCCGACCTGAGCCGGAAACAGCGGCGCAGGCCGCGGGCGACGTTGTACTCGCCGCCTCCCTCCCAGGCGTGGAAGCTGCGGGCGGTGGAGATCCGCCCGTCGCCGGGATCGAGGCGCAGCATGACCTCGCCGAGGGACACGAGATCCCAGCGGCAGGTGGAAGGATCACGGAGCGTGAAGGACATGGATACCTTGCAGTGGTGCAGGCCGCGTGGCGGAAGAGCTGGTGGACAAGCAGGGTTCAAGGGGCCACCGCCATCGCGGAGATCGCGATGAGGCGCGCCGATGGCGGTGATTACCGATCGCCTCCTGGCGCGCGGGACGACTCGACCTCTGCGGCGGACGGGCCTGTGTAGCCCTTGGCGGCAGCGCCCTTCCCCTCGACGATGGGTCGCCCATCGCGGTCGAACTTGACGAGCTCCGCCTTGGTCCCCGCGGCCGTCGGCCAGAGGTACCAGCGCGCGTCCATCCAGCCCACGTGGGCGGCGGGGCCCTCGACCGGCGCGCCCGTCGCTTTCAGCTGGGCCGGCCGCGTCGCCCGGTACTGGTCGACAGAGGTATACGCAGGACGGTTGAGGGCGAATTGCAGCCCCGCGATGCTGGCGAGCATCACCAGGCCGCCAGCGACGATCGCCGCGCTCGGCACGCGCCGCTTCGGCGCGACCGGCTCGACGCGCGGCAGGATGAGGTGCAGCGCCAGCAGGCCGACGAGGTACAGCGTGCCCGCGAGCAGGAACGGCAGGACGTACGAGCCCGTGGACGTGAGCGCCCAGCCGACGAAGATCTGGAAGAGCGCGCCGCCGACGACGCCGAACGCGGTCATGACGCCGACCACCGTGGCCATCGCGGGGCGCGGGAGGGCATCCGAGACGAGCGTGTAGAGGTTGCTGCTCCAGCCCTGGTGCGCTGCCGCGGCGAGCGACAGGATCGCGACCGCGACGTAGATCGTGGGGATGCCCGCGACGCTCGGGACATCGACGAGGAGCCCGACGGACATGACGGGCACCGCGGAGAGCGCACACGCGAGCATCGCGAGCTTCCGCGCCGCGCCGACCGAGCGGCCGCTCGCGATGAGCCTGGAGGACAGCCAGCCGCCGCCGATCGCGCCGCCGTCCGCCACGAGGAACACGACGGGGATGGCGTAGGCCATGAAGGTCGGCTTCAGGTTGAACTCGCTGACAAGGAACTTCGGCAGCCAGGTGAGGTAGAACCACCACGGCGCGTCGGTGAAGAACTTCGCCGCCGCGACCGCGTAGACGGGCCGCATCCCGAACACCTCGCCGACGCCGAGGGACTCTGTCGCCTCCTTCGCGTCGGAGCGGATGTGCGCGAGCTCCTCGGGCGATACCTTCGGGTGCTCCTCGGGCCGCCGGTAGAGGCGCGTCCAGAAGAAGATCCACACGACGCCGACGCCGCCCAGGATGAGGAAGCAGGTCCGCCATCCGTATGCCTCCGCGATGCGCACCGCCAGGAGCGGGGCCAGGATGGCGCCGACGTTGGAGCCGCAGTTGAACAGCCCGGTCGCGAGCGCCCTCTCCTTCTTGGGGAACCACTCGGCCACGGTGCGGACGGCGGCCGGGAAGTTGCCGGCCTCGCCGACCCCGAGCAGGAAGCGGATACCGGCGAAGCCGGCGAAGCTGCCGACGATGGCGTGGCCGGCCGAGGCGATGTTCCAGAGCAGGAACGTCGCGCTGAGCCCCTTGCGCGGCCCGACGCGGTCGATCCAGCGACCGACGAACACCATGCCGAAGCCGTAGGAGAGCAGGAAGCTCACGTTGATGAGCGCGAGGTCCGTCGGCCCGAGCTTCAGCTCGCTCTCGAAGAACGGTATCAGCAGGGAGAACAGCTGCCGATCGAGGTAGTTGATCGTCGTCGCGAAGAAGAGGAGCGCGCAGATGGTCCAGCGAGTGCGGGACATGACGCCGGCGGTCGCCGGGGCCACGGGAGACGCTGCGGTCATTGGTTCACCCCGGAGGCGAGGAATCCACCGTCGACTGTGATGCTCGTACCGGTGATGAAGCTCACCGCGTCGGAGCAGAGAAAGAGGGCCGCGCCGACCAGCTCCTGCGTGTCGCCGAAGCGGCCGAGGGGCGTGCGAGCGAGCAGCTCCTGCCCGCGCCCTGTGCCGTTGAGGAGGGCGCGGTTGAGGTCCGTCACGAACACGCCCGGCACGAGCGCGTTCGTCCGGATACCGTGCTTCGCCCACTCGGCGCCGAGGCTCCGGGTGAGCGCCAGCACAGCCGCCTTCGACGCCCCGTAGGCCGCGACCTCGTGGAACGCGACGAAGCTCGACAGCGAGGCGATGTTGACGATGCGGCCCCGGCCGCTGTCCTTCAACGGGCCATGGAAGGCCTGGCAGGCGCGCAGCATGCCGGTGACGTTCGTGTCGAGCAGGCTGCCCCACTCGGCCTCTCCGACCTCGGCGGTGGGCTTCCGGAAGGTCCGACCGGCGCAGTTGACGAGGATGTCGACGCCGCCGAACGCCTCGACCACGCGGTCGCGCAGGGCGTCGAGCGTCGCGCGATCGCTGACGTCGCACGCCGCCTCGATCGAGCGGACGCCCCGCCCGCGGATCTCGGCGGCGACCGCCTGCACGCGGTCCGCGCGGGTGCCCGTGGCGACCGTGTGGGCGCCCGCCTCGGCGAGGCCGAGGGCGATCGCGCGCCCGATACCGGAGGTGCCACCGACCACGACGGCCGTGCGGCCCGAGATGTCGAAACGGTTCGTCATGCTCCCAGCCAGTCCTTCGCGATGCCCCCGAGGAGCGCCCGCGCGTCGCGCTCGATCTGCGCGTCGGTCGGCGGGACGGGCATCGCCCCGTAGCGCCGGGCCAGCGCTGAAGCGATCGACCGCCGCGAGTGGCGCCACTTGTAGATCAGCTGATCGAGGACGCGCGCGTCGGAGTGCTGCGGCACGAAGGTCGGCCCGAGCATCTCCAGGCGCATCATCGTCGTCTCCTCGATGAGGCTCGGGTTGTTCATGAACCACCAGCAGCCGAACGGCAGGACGTTGGCGAACTTGCGCGCCACGACGCAGAGGGGGTGCGTGTTCTCGCGCGCGAGCGTCGTGACGAGGAAGCGCACGTCGGGGTTCTCCCCGGCGAGCCGCTCGAGCGGGGTCAGGTCGACCGTGCTCACCCCGTCGCCGGCCACGCCGAGGCGGGGGTTCACCGCGCGCCGGACGCCGATCATCATGGCGAACGGCAGCCCGTGATCGCGGCACGCGTCCAGCACGGCCCGGGGCGGCGCCGAGACCTCGTTGACCGAGATCGCCAGGTAGCGCGGCCGCATGCGGGTGATCCACCGCTCGAGCTCGGGCGCGAGATCGTCCGCGTGGATGAGCCGATCGAGGCGCAGCGCGGTGTAAAACCGCGGATCGGGCGTGGCGCCCGAGTCCCAAATCGCGCGCTCCACCGGGTCGGTCGGATCGTTCGTCATCGCGAGCGCGCTCACGCCCGCGAGCCGCAGCACGTCCTCCAGGTGATCCTCGACCCGGCGCTCGGCAAAGAAGGCGCGGGCCTCGCGCAGATCCGGCGCGGCGGGGTCGAGCCCGAACGCGGCGAGCACCGTCGCCACGCCCGCGGTGGCCTCGGACAGCGGCGATCGGCGGACGAAGAGCGACGCCCACACGAGATCGGCCTGCGCCTTCCTGTCGAGCGCGAAGAACGCCTCGGGCGTGACCTTCGGCTCGGCGCGCAGCGTCTCGGCGACGAGGTAATGGTACGTCAGGAGCTCGTCGACGCCCCAGAGGTTCAGCGCGGGGAACTGGGGCGCGAAGAGGTGGGTGTGAAGATCGATGATGGGCGCGGCGTCGACGGCCGCGGCCACGCGCTCGGCGAGGGTCATCTCGGCACCTCGGGGGTTCGGTCGTCCTTCGGATCGGCCCAGCGGTCGTTCGGCACGGTCGCGCACCAGGCCGGCCGCAGCGGGTCCTTGTCGTAGGGATAGGAGCCCAGCCGGCGGTACTCCTCGGCGTAGTGAGCGAGCTTCTCGCGATCGAGGCGGACGCCCAGGCCGGGACCGGCGGGGACGCGGATGCGGCCATTCCGGTACGGGAGCGGGCCTCCCTGGATCACGTCGTCGCGCAGGTGGTGATAGTGCGCGTCGGCGGCGAACGAGAGGTTCGGGATGACGGCGCCGAGGTGCAGCATCGTCGCGAGCTGCACGCCGAGCTCGCCCGAGGAGTGGACGGCGACGCCGAGGCCGAACGTCTCGCAGATCCCCGCCGCCTTCACGCACGGCCGGATGCCGCCCCAGAACGTCGTGTCGAGCAGGATGACGTCCACCGCCGTGTCGAGGACGTTCGCGGCGAGCTGCTCGAAGCCCACGACCACGGTGTTCGTCGCGAGCGGCATCCGCACCTTCTCGCGGGTGCGCCGCATCGCGTGGAGGCCGAAGACGGGGTCCTCGAGGTAGTCGTTGTTCAGGTCCTCGATCGCCTGCCCGAAGCGGATTCCCTGCTCCGTCGACCAGACCGCGTTCGGATCGAAGCGGACGCGATCCTCGCCCACGGCGGCGGCGACCGCGCGGTAACACTCGAGCTCGTAGTCCGGGTGGAACACGCCGCCCTTGAGCTTGTGCGAGGTGAACCCGTACGTCTTCTTCAGCGCCTTCGCCTGCTCGACGAGCTGCGTTGGCGTCCGCACCTCGCCTGACCCGTCGGCGTTCGGGTAGCGGAAGAAGAGGTAGGACGCGAACGGCACCTCGTCCTGCAGCTTGCCGCCGAGGAGATCGTGGACCGGCACGCCGAAGGCCTGCCCGAGCAGGTCGAGGCACGCGAACTCCAGCGCGGCGAGGACCTGGGTGCGGTTGTTGTAAAGAGAGGCGGTCGGGTTCGCGATCTTGAACCGCATCTCCTCGAGGCGGGCGGGATCGTGGCCGACGAGGTAGCCCTTCATCGCCCGGAACACGGCCTCGGCCGACTCGCCGCCGCCGCCCATCTCACCGAGGCCGATCAGCCCGTTATCCGCCTCGATCTCGACGATCGTGCGCACGAAGCGGCCCCAGTGACAGCCGTTGGCGTGGCGCAAGGGCGCCTCCAGCGGCACGGTGACGGTGGTGGCGCGGATATCGACGATTCTCATGCAGGACGGGACTCCAGGGGCCCCCAGCGGTCCAATGTGCCTCGACAAAGGCATCCCGCCGGGCAGTGACACCTGCCCCCGGGCGCCATCGCTCGATCTTTCCTTTTGCAGAGCGCGGGGAATGGATCGGCGAGGTGGCGAGTTTTATCTGTAGAGGCCTCCTTTGGAAAGAGGCTTGCCGAACGGCCTCGATGAATTCCCGGACCGTGCCGGACTGATCACGCCTCGCGGTCGAATCTGGACGGAGAGCTCGATCTCGTCGACGACGGCACGGGGGACCTCCGGGAGGGCGGCGCGCCGAGGTCGCTGCCGCGCCGCGCTGTCACGCCTGAGCCGCGCTGCGGGTTCACCGCCGCTCGCTGTCCAGGCGCCGCATCTGCTCCGCGCCGCAGCGATCGGCGGAGATCGCCGCCAGCGCCTCGAGCAACGCCAGGTCGTCCCTCGAGAGCGGCCGCTTGAGCGCGGCGAACGCATCGTCGAGCTGCGCACGGGTCTTCGCCCCGATCACGGGACGAACTCCGGCTGCCGCGCGAGCACCCACGCGATCGCGAGCTGTCCGGCCGCCGCGCGCCTCCCGTCGAACCCTCGCGTCGTCATGTAGCGGTAGTTAGCAAGGCGAGGGACACTCAGGCGCTCCCTGAAGCGGGGCACACGTCTCCGGGTCTCCGCGGTGATCCGCCGCATTTCTGCCCTTGCATGGCCATCCACGATGGCTGATAAAGGGAGGCTGGTCGGGGTCGGGGGAGATGGGCTTGGCTGAATGGCGTTCACACTCCGCTGCATCGACGTCTCGGACTGGAAGACCTTCGGGCTGCTCCAGCTCGTGATCGACACCATCCCGGATCCCATCTTCGTCAAAGATCGGCAACATCGCTGGATCGCCTGCAATCCGGGCTTCTGCAGGTTGATCGGGCAGCGCTACGACGATCTGATAGGCCGCAGCGACCCGGACTACTGGCCGAAGGAGCAGGCCGAGGTCTTCTGGAGCTACGACGACGTCGTCTTCAACTCGGGTGAGCCGAGCGAGAACGAGGAGAGCGCCACGGGCTCGGACGGGGTGGCGCGCACGATCTGGACGCGCAAGTTCCCCATGAAGAACGCTCAGGGGGAGGTGGTCGGCCTGTGCGGGCTCATCACGGACATCACCGACCTGAAGCAGCGGCACATGGAGGCCGAGCGGATGGCGGCCGAGAACCGGGAGCAGCGCGCGATCATCCAGATGCAGGCGGAGCTGCTCGATCGGGTGGCCATGCCGGTCATCCAGGTCTGGGAGGGGATCCTGCTCATCCCGCTGGTCGGCGAGATGAGCGATCGGCGCGCGGCCCAGGCGCTGGAGAGCCTGCTCGCGGCCATCGGGCAGCGGCGCGCGGAGTTCGTGATCCTCGACATCACCGGCGTGCCGGTGATCGACTCCGCCGTGGCGCGCCACCTGGTGCGCGCCGTGCAGGCGGCAGAGCTGCTCGGCTGCCGGAGCGTGATGGTGGGCATCGGCCCGGAGATCGCCAGGACGCTGGTCGGGCTGGGCATCGACTTCGGCCGGATCACCACGCAAGGCACGCTCCAGAGCGGGCTCGCCTACGCGATGAGCCGCCTCAGCGCGCAGCGCGCGGCCGCCCGCTGAGCCCGGGGTCGACCCTTCGGCGCGCGGTGCGCGTGGCCGCCGCGGCACCGGCTCATGGCGCCGCGGCGGCGAGCGCCTTGATGCGACGTACCGAGTCTTCGACGGTGATCCCCTCGATCTCGGCGGTTTCCCAGTGGGTGACTACATAGCCGGGCTCGAGCAGCTCGTCCGCGGCGTCGACCCCGGCGAGGTGGGCCGGGCTCATGACGAACTCGTACATCGCCTCGGTCGAGGCCCACACGGCCAGCGTGCGCCCGGAGCCGCAGGAGGGCGACCCGCCCAGCTGGATGGCCAGGAGGCCGGGCTGCGACGCGAGCTGCGCATGGATTGCCTCGAAGATTGGCACGTATCGCTCCATCACGGCGTCGCCCGGCCGCGTCACCCCGTACGTGGCGCTGACCGCGTACGACGACCCCTCCGGAGGCGGCCGGAGCTTCCCGGTCGCCGGATCGACGCCGGGCCCGCTCAGCGTGTCCATCTCCAGATCGGCTTCGAGCACGCCCCCCGTGCACTCGGGCAGGGGAGCGTCGGCCGCCTTCGCGCCGGAATCGGAGCCGCACCCCGCCGTCATCGCGCCGAGCGCCGCGATGACGGCGGCGAGCACGCGCGAGGAGCGCTCGATCGTCGCGCTCGGCATCTGGTCGAATCCACATGTCGTCATGATCATGGTCCTCTCTCCTCTGTCCGTTGTCGGGGACTCTGTCCGTGGCCGGAAGGCTCAGTCAGCGCGCGAGACGATCCCGAAGACGAGGTCCGGGAACGTCCTCGCGAGGCGGCGTGAGTGGAAATTCGCCTTGCGGCCCATGCTCCGCACCTGCACCGGGGTGCCGGGCGGCGGCGCGTCGCCGACGGTGACAGCCCATGTGAGGTTCTCGCCGGTGCGCACGGCGACATAGGTGTACGAGCCGGCCGGGAGTCGCTCCTCGACCAGGCCGGCGATGGGCGCCCGGTCGGCGGCGTCGCGGGAGAGCTGGCCGAGCGGGTTCCCGGCCGCCGCGTCGAGCGGCCCGGCGGCCACAGAGGGCCTGTCGAGCCGCCACGCGAGCACGACGAAGAGCGCCGCGAAGACCGTGAGGCCGAGGAGCGGCTTCACGAGCCGGCGCCGGGCGGATCGCGGCGCGGAGCTCCGCGCCGCGCGGGCCGAGGAGACGAGCGTCATCTGTGGCTCCTTGCGAGCACGCCTCGGGCCTCCCTCCGTGGGGGCGCCGCGGCGTGACTGGATGGACCTCAGTTCCCGGACGCTCGCGGAACGTTCAATCGACGCTGCTCTTTCGCCCACGGCGGCCCGAGCAGCCGCGGCGCGCGGCGCGACGGCCCCCCGGGGTCGCCCTCCCCCGGAGCCCCGTCGCGCCCCGAGGTTGCGGGGGCGCCCGTGGCTGCCTAGCCTGCGCAGCCCCGATGACATCGACGTTCATCCGACCTGCCGTCGAGTCCGACCTGCCTCACCTGCCCGAGATCGAGCGCTCGGCGAGCGACGCGTTCCGGGGGACGGACCTCGACGTCGAGGCCCTGGCGAACGTGACGCCGGCGGAGGGCTGGCGCGGCGCGCTCCGGGCCGGGACGCTCTGGGTGATGGACGACGGCGCCGGCGAGCCGATCGCGTTCCTGGGCGCCGAGGCGGCCGGCGAGGAGCTCCACATCCGCGAGCTCGACGTCGTCCTCGACCGCCAGGGGCGAGGGCTGGGGCGACGCCTGCTCGCCCACGTCATCGCGTGGGCGCGGGCCGCGAGGCTGAAGGCGATGACCCTGACCACCTTCCGGACCGTCCCCTGGAACGGGCCGTTCTACGCCTCGATGGGCTTCCGCGAGCTGTCGCCGGCCGAGGCGTCCCCGCGGCTCGCGGAGATCCTCGAGAACGAGGCGCGCCAGGGCCTCGACCCGACGCAGCGCTGCGCCATGCGGCTCGACCTCGATCGCGGCGACAGCGCTTCGTAACGGCTCCTGTCCAACGCGGTCCACGCCGCGATCGGGCCTTTGAACGGACTGAGCGCCTCCGCGGACGGCCTTCTTGGGGTGGAGCGAGCCGCCATGATAGGGCTCGATCCATGAGCACCGCGTGGGACTGGGTCGTTCCGATTCGACAGAAGCACTTCGGCGAGCCGCTCGGAGGCCTCTACCCGCTCGAGCGCCTCGCCGACGGCGAGGCCTACTGGGCGCTGCACAAAGCCGAGCTGCTCCGCCATTTCCCGCCCGAGGTGTTCTTCAACCTCGGGGCGCTGTCCGGCGAGGAGGGCGAGCGCGCCCGCGCCCGCCTCACGGCGTCGGAGGGAGCCGACCGCCTCGCAGACTTCTGGGCGGTGCGCGACGGCGAGGCGGTCGTGGCCATGTTCTCGGGCCACCAGAGGGACGCAGAGACCTACCGCATGTGGCACTCGGCCGTTCACCCCGACTACCGCCGGCGCGGCCTGTACCGGGAGTTCCTCCGCCGGGTCCTCGCCTACACGCGAGAGCTCGGCTTCGACTACGTGGTCAGCGAGCACGCCCCTGGCAACAACGCGGTGCTCATCGCCAAGCTGAAAGCAGGGTTCCGCATCGTCGCCATGGATATCGACGCCGCCACGGGCGCCAGCCTGAACCTCAGGTACTTCCACAACGAGGCGCACCTCAGGGTCTATGAGTTCCGCTGCGGCCTGGCCACGCTCGACGAGCGCCTCCTCGCGGCCGGCACCGGCGCGATGCCGCTCTTGCTGGAGCAGCTCCGGCGCGGATCGGGCGCCGACCCGAAAACATAACGCATCGAGACAACCCAGCCTCCCGACAGGCCGGCTGCGTCGTGAACGAGGGAGCGAGATCGGGCCAGGATCCTCGCGGAGCTCGGAATCAGGGCGACGCGCACGACGCGCGTCCGCGCCGGCCGAGTCCGCCATCGCGCCCCGCGCAGGTGCCACGGCACATTCGCACCGTTCGTCCGCCTTGCCTCACGCTCCAGTGAGAGTGCATCCTTCACGCGCATGCTGCCTGGCAGGCTGCTGGACGGCCGCTTCGAGCTGGCGGAGATCGCCGGATCCGGAGGCATGGGCACCGTTTACCGGGCCTTCGATCGCTCGAGCGGGACGGTGGTCGCCGTCAAGCTGCTGCGCAGGGCGGCGGACGCGCGCGCGCAGGCGCGCTTTCTCCGCGAGGCAGAGACGCTCTCCCGGCTGGAGCACCCCCACATCGTGCGGTACGCGACGCACGGCATGGCGCCGACGGGGGAGCTGTACCTCGCGATGGAGTGGCTCTCCGGCGAGAGCCTCTCGGATCGGCTGGCGCGGCAGGAGCTGCGCATCGACGAGTCGATCGCCCTCGTGAGGACGGTGGCAGACGCGCTCGGCGCGGCGCACGCGCGCGGGATCGTGCACCGCGACATCAAGCCCAGCAACCTCTTCCTGGTCGAAGGCGCGCTCGATCGGGTCAAGCTCCTCGACTTCGGCATCGCGCAGCTGGCGGACGCCTCGAAGCGGCTGACGCGGACGGCGGCGGTGCTGGGCACGCTGGGCTACATGGCGCCGGAGCAGGCGCGGGGCGAGCGGGACAGCCTGGACGCGCGCGCGGACATCTTCTCGCTCGGATGCGTGCTCTACGAGTGCCTCACCGGGAAGCCGGCGTTCCGCAAGCAACACCCGATGGCGCTCGTGTGGAAGCTGCTCCTGGAGGAGCCGCCGAGGGCGAGGGAGCTGCGGCCCGACGTGCCCCACGCGCTCGACGAGCTCGTCGCGCAGATGCTGGCCAAGGATCCCTCGGCGCGGCCCGAGGACGGCGCGGCCGTGGCGCGCACCCTGGACACGCTCGGCGCCTGGACGAGGAGCAAGGTGTCCTCGGCCCCCCTTCCCGGCGCGGTCATCACCACGGGCGAGAAGCGCCTGGTCTCGATGGTGGCGGTCCGGCCGGCGCAAGCCTCGTTCTTCGAGTCGACAGAGTCGCTCGATCTGCACGCGTCACCGCCGAACACGCTCGCCGTGGTGCGCCGCGCGGCGATGCCGCTGAGCGCGCAGGTGGAGGAGCTCGGCGACGAGATCGTGGTGACGCTCGTGGCGAGCGCGGGCAACGCGACCGACCAGGCGGCGCTCGTGGCGCGCTGCGCGCTCGAGATCTGCGCGCAGCTCCCCGGCGCGGCGGTCGTGCTGGTGACGGGGTGGGGCGAGCCGGCGGGTCGATCGCCGCTCAGCGAGGTGCTGGACAGGGCGGCCGCCCTGCTCGACGAGGCCGCCGCGACCGGCCGCGCGGAGAGCCGGCGCGAGGGGGTCCACATCGACGCGGTGACGCGCGCGCTGCTCGACGTGCGCTTCGAGGTCGTGGAGCGGGGCGGGCTCTCCTGGCTCAAGGCGGAGCGCGAGATCGGCGAGGGGCCGCGCAAGCTCCTGGGCAAGCCGAGCCCCCACGTCGGGCGCGAGCGGGAGCTGCGCCACCTGCTCGACCTCGTCGACGAGAGCTTCGCCGAGCGGCGCGCCGCGGTGGCGCTGGTGACCGCCGCGGCGGGCATGGGCAAATCGCGCCTGCGCCACGAGGCCGTCGAGGTGCTGCGCCAGCGCCACCCCGACGTGAGCCTGAGCGTCGTCCGCGGCGACTCCATCGGCACGGGCGCCGCGTTCGCGATGCTCGCCGGGTCGCTGCGGGGCGCGCTCGGGATCGCCGCGGGCGAGGCCGTCGACGCGCGGCGACGGAAGCTCGCGCAGGCCCTCGCGCCGCTCTTCTCGGGCGAGGAAGGGCTACGGGTGGGCGGGTTCCTGGGCGAGCTGCTCGGCGTCGCCCCCCTCCCCGACGAGGACCTGCCGGCGCTGCGGGCCGCGCGGCACAATCCGGCGCTGATGGCCGAGGGGATCCAGCGCGCGTACCTCGACTACGCGCGCGCCGTGACGGCCGCGCGCCCCGTGCTCGTCGTGCTCGAGGATCTCCACTGGGGGGACGCGCCCTCGATGGGGATCTTCGACCGGGCGCTGCGGGAGCTCGGCGACCGGCCGTACGCGCTGCTCGCCTTCGCCCGGCCCGAGGTTCACGCGGCCTTCCCGAGGCTCTGGGCCGAGCGGGGCCTCTCGGAGCTCCGGTTGCGCGAGCTGCCCGCCCGCGCGGCCGAGCAGCTCGTGCGAAGCGCGCTCGGCGGCGCGGGCAGGCAGCTCGCGCCCGGGGAGATCTCCGCGCTCATCCAGCGGGCCGGTGGCAACGCCTTCTATCTCGAGGAGCTCATCCGGGCCCTTTCGGAAGGGCGCGGCGGCGCGCTGCCGGAGACGGTGCTGGGCATGGCGGAGGCGCGCCTCGCGGCGCTCGGGCCCGAGGCGCGGCGGCAGCTGCGGGCGGCGAGCGTCTTCGGGGAGGTCGCCTGGGTGGGCGGCGTGCGCGCGTTGCTCGGCGCCGGGACGTCGGGGACGAGCGAGCGTGACGCGTGGGCCGAGCTGGTCGAGCGCGAGATCATCGAGCGCCGGCCGAGCTCCCGGTTCGCGGGCGAGGAGGAGATCGCCTTCTGCCACCCGCTCTTGCGGGAGGGGGCCTACGCGATGCTGACGGATCGCGACCGGGCGCTCGGCCACCGGCTCGCCGGCGAGTGGCTGCTCGAGGCCGGCGAGCAGGATCCGATGGTGCTGGCCGACCACTTCGCGCGGGGCGACGACCCCGCGCGCGCCGCGGAGCAGCACCTGCGCGCGGCAGAGCTGGCCAGCTGGCCGAGCGCTACCTGAGCCGACGCCAGCGCGACGTCGCCGTCATCGATGCGCCGCGTCCCCGCGCGCGCGGGCGATCGTGTGGATGAGCTCGCGCGCGTCGAACGGCTTGTGCAGGCACGCGTACCCGCCCTTGCTCATGATCGCGCTGACCATCTCCGGGACCGCGTGGCCGGTCATGGCGATCACCGTGACGCGCTTCTTCAGCCCCCGCATCTGCGCGCACGTCGTCACGCCGTCCTGATCGGGCATGACGAGATCGAGCACGCAGACGTCGATGCCTCGCTCGACGACGTACTGGACGGCGGCCCGCCCATCGTGGACGGCGAGGGCCGACAGCCCCGCGGCCCGGAGCACCGCCACGATCGAGTCGGCGACCTTCGGGATGTCGTCCACCACGAGGACGGCCGGCGAGTCCACCGCGCGAGCGACGATGCGCGCGAGGTGGTCCATCGAGAACGGCTTGTGGATCACCGTGTACACGCCCTCGGCGATCGCCTCCTCGATGAGCCTCTCGAGCGCGAACGCGGTCATCAGCACGACGGTGAGCTCCGGCTGGATCCTCTTGAGCTCCCGGAACGTCTCGACGCCGTTGAGCCCGGGCATGCGGATGTCGCTGATGACCAGCGTGAACGCCTGCTGCCGGACGAGCTCGAGCGCGTGGATGCCGTCCCTCGCCTCCACCACCTCGTAGCCCTCGAGCTCGAGGCTGGCGGCGAGCGTGATGCGCATGCCCTCCTCGTCGTCGATCACGAGCACCCGCTTGCCCCGCTGCGCGGCCTCCTGCACCTGCATGGCTTGTCCCCCCGTCATACGCCCTGAGTTCCGGTCGGCGTCAGCGCTGGCTCCGCGGCCTCCGGCTCCTCGCGCACCGGCAGCCGCACGACGAAGGTCGTGCCGTTGCCGAGCGCGCTCGTCGCCTCGATCTTGCCGCCGTGCCGCTCCACGATCCCGGCGCTGATCGCCAGGCCGAGGCCCGTCCCCTTCAGCTTGGTGCTGAACAGCGGCTCGAAGATCCGCGCGAGCGTCTCCTCGGAGATGCCCGTCCCATCGTCGACGACCGAGAGCGTCACCCCGTCGCCCGTCCGCTCCGCGGCGATGCGCACGCGCCCCTCGCGCTCGGCCGGGATCGCCTCGGCCGCGTTCTGGATCAGGTTCACGAGCACCTGCCGGAACTGGTCCTTGTCGATCTCCACGACAGGGAGCGTGTCCGGTACGTCGTTGTCGACGCGCACGCGCGGCGGGATCTCGACGACCGAGATGGCGTCGTCCACGAGGGGCCTCAGCGCGCACGCCGCGAAGCGCGGCCGCCGCTCGCGCGCGAAGTCGAGCAGGTTGTCGATGATCTTGGCGCACGCCGCGAGCTCTTTCTCGATGATCGAGAGGAACTGCGCCACGCGGGGCTCCGCGCCGAGCTCGGTCCCTACAATCCGCTTCTTGAGGTAATGGTTCGCGTTCCGGACGGCGCCGAGCGGGTTCCTCAGGTCGTGCCCGACGCTCGCCGCGAGCTGCCCCACCGCCGCGAGCTTCTCCATGCGCATCCTGGCCTCCTGGGCGTCGCGGAGGCTGGAGGCCATCTCGTTGAACGCCGCGCTCATGCGACCGAACTCGTGCTCATCGAGCACCGAGAGGCGCAGCCCGAGATCCCCTTGGGCGATCCGCCGGGAGCCGTCGAGCAGCGAGTTGAAGCCGCGGTCCACCGAGCGGAGGAGCCGCCCGAGCAGCACGACGAGGACGAGCAGCGCGCCGCCGGTCGCCGCCGCGCCGAGCAACGCCACCCGCGCCCGGAGGTGGCGCTCGTCGTCGAGGATCCTGGCCACGTCGCGCTCCGCGTCGTGCACGGCCGCGCTGATGTGCGGGAGGAACTCCGACTTGTACTCGCGGTCGGCGAGCTGCACGAGCATCTCGTGCCGCTCGTTCGTGCGCTCGCGCTCGACATGGGTCGCGGCCGCCACGCCTTCGACGATCCGCGCAAAGCTCGCTCGCATGAGGCCGATGTGCTCGATCTCCTCCGTCGATTCCTCGTCGCTCTCCCTGATCTCCTCGTCGGCGATCATCGCCCTCTTGCGCGCCTCGATGGCGTCGAGATCGCGCGACGTGGCCTCGGCCGCGCTCGTGAGCTCCGCGTTGAGGCTGCCGTGGAGCACCGACTTGACCGCCTCGTTCATGTAGCGGCTGGCGTTGCTGGCGAGGGTGACGTGCAGCTTCAGGTCGTCGTAGGACGCCTCGGCGCGCCGCTGAAAGACGAGCATCTCCGCGATGGCGAAGTAGAAGGCGCCGCCGGCGACGAGGACCGCCGCCAGCGCGACGCCGAAGATGGCGGCCAGTGTGGCTCGAATGCTCATGGGGAGCGGCTCCTGCTTGCGTGCTTCACGTGGTCGTCGCCGTCGCCCGCGAGCTCGAACTCCCTCGTGACGAGGAGCATGAGCCCGGCGTCGGGCGTCTCCCCCGCGAGGCCGAGCTCGAGCGCGGCGCCGAGCTCCAGGCCGGGCGCCGGGTGCCAGAGCACGCCGGGCGCGAGGAGCAGCGACGTCGTGTCTTCGATCTCGGCGGCGAGCTCGAGGGTCGGCACCACGTCGCCGAGCGGCAGGATCACGCCCAGCGAGGCGCCGGGGCTGAGCTCCGTGGCGTCGCTCCCGGCGGCCGGGAGCCGGATCTCGGCCGACGCGGAGATGCCCACGTGCACGCGCCCGATCGCCTTGTCGAGGCTCACGAACGGCTCCAGCGCGTAACCCGGCGCGCCGAGCTCGCGCGCGCCGGCGGGGAGCGCGGCCCCGAGCCCCGCGGACAGCGCGAGCCCGAGCCCCCGCTCGTTGACGAGGTTGTACAGGGCCTCCAGCTCGACAGAGCCGAGCCCGGCCACGACGCCGCTGTCCTGGCGCGCGAGCTCCAGGGGGAGCTCTCCCCCGAGCTGCAGACGATCGGTGATCCCGAGCTCCAGCAGCAGCGGGATGCGGAAGCCGACCTGGCGCCCGTCGCGTTCCCACCTCGGCGCGCTCGTGATCTGCAGCTCGAGCGCCTCCTGCGGAAAGGCCGTCTCGCCAAGGAATAGCTCCTCGATCGGCGGCCGCGCCGCCTCGTCCTCTGCCTCCGTCCGCTCCGGCTCCGCGGGCGCGGCCGCCGTCGACGCGAGCAGGAGCGAGACCAGCGAGACCAGCGAGGCCCGGGGGCGCGCCCGCCGCGCGAACGGCACGGCCGCCGGCTCCCGGGCCGCCGGCGCGCGCCCTGCGGGCGGACCGCTCACGCTCACGGCGCCGGCTCCGATCCGGCGTCGCGGAGCACCGGCGCGGCGGCGAGCGGCAGCGCGATGACGACCGACGAGCCGTGCGCCCGAGGCTCGACGGCGAGCGACCCGCTGTAGCGACGGGCGACCCGCCTCGCGATGTTCAGCCCCAGGCCGGAGTGACCCGGCTTGGTCGTGTAGAACGGCCGCAGGATCGCCTCGCTGTCCGCCTCGCAGGGGACAGCCGCCGCGTCCGTGACCTCGATGCAGTACCGCGCGGCGCTCGAGGTGCCCCGAACCGTGACCACGCCGTCCCCCGGCGTCGACTCCACGGCGCTCTCGATCAGGCACCGCACCGCGACGGCGAGCTCGATCGGGTCCGCCTCGACGTCGCCGTCCTGAGCCGAGAGGACGATGCGGGCCCCGGACGCGCCGATGCGCGCGCACGCCGCCGCGCGGCGCACGCAGCCCGCCGCGCTCACGCACACGCTCCTGCGCGTGAAGAGCCTCGCGGCGTCGACCGACTCCTCGAGCCGCGCGCTCGCCGCGACCACCTCCTCGTCGATGATCCCGAAGAACTCCTCGATCCTCGGATCCGCCGCGTAGGCCGCGTCACGCGCGACCTTCCGCTTGATGTAGAACGACGCATTCCGGACGATCGCAAAGCGGTTGCGCAGGTCGTGACGCAGCACGGACAGGATCTCGTCCGCGACCGCGGCCTGCTCCGCCGCACCCAGGGGATCCCAGCTGTTCATGCCGATCCTCGCTCCTCGGCCCTCGCGCGCAGCGCGGCTCGCCCGTCGCCGCCAGCGAGGAGCACTCGAACCCTTCTCTGCACCATCGCGCCGACGCCGCCGTCGCCTCGACCGTGGGAGAGCTTGGAATGAGTGCTTAAAAACACTGACACAAGCGCCGTCTCCCTGGGGCCATCGCGCGCCCGAGCCTCGCACCGCTGCGTCGCGGGCGCACAAGAGCACGCCTGGACGATCCGCGTCATCGGTCACGTCTACACGTCTGCACGTCTGGTGCGACGCCACCCCTCAACCAGCGTCACCCTTGATAAACATACGTGACAAAGTTTGTGTCAGTCAACGGCATAATAATGCCCTTCACAGCACATCTCCGTTCAACGGATTTCCGTCCACCTTCCGCCCTCATGCTTCTTGCGCTGCGCTGCCCTGCCCTGCATCACCGTGATTGCCCTGGTCGCACAGCCAACTGGCCAATCCGTCGCCGGACATCGCCGTGTGTCGTGAACGAACCGCCGCGGGTCTCCTCTCCACGAGCGTGGCGTCGGTGCGGCGGGTGGACAGGCGGGCGCGCTCGCGCCGGCGCTCGCGTCGGCCTCGATTCTGCCACTGCTTCACATTTGCGATGGGTGTGCTCCGGAGCGCACCCCGGCACGCAGATCCGAAAAAAAAACTCCTGTCCGTGATTGGTTGGGAGCCGTTCCCGACACAGTGACGCGAGCCGTGCTCGCCCCCCGTCACCCCCGCCGCTCGCCTCGCCGGCGTTGCCTTACCGCTCGCGGCGCGCCCTGCGCCCGCAGCGGTGCGCGCTCGGTCGAGGTGCCGGCCCGGCACCTCGACCGAGCGTGCCCTGGCGGCCTGCGGGACCGGGAGGCGAAGGGCCAGCGCCATCCGGCGTGGATGGGCTGATGCTCGTGTCGTGACTGGAGGAAAGGCATGTTCATGGACTGGAACGTTCGATCGGCCGCGCGCGCGCGCGGCCGGATGCTTGCCCGGGTGTCCTGTCTCGCGCTGCTCACCGCCGCCTGCTCCCCTGATCCGGAGACGGCCGCGGGCGGCGCCGGCGGAAGCGGGGGGGCGGGCGGCGCGGGCGGGAGCTCCCAACCGGAAGGGAGCAGCTCGAGCGCGAGCGCGGGCAGCACCGCGATCTCGGCCGGCTCCACGGGCGGCGCAGGGGTCGGGGGCGACGCGCCCGCCGGCTCGGGAGGCTCGGCGGGATCTTCAGGTGGGCCGAGCGGCAGCGGCGGCGCGGGCGACGGCGGCGCGGGCGGCGCGGGGCCGCTGCCGGACATCACGATCTGGATCGCGGGGGACTCCACGGTCGCCAACGGGCAGACCCCCTGCCCGGCGGGCTGGGGCGGCCAGTTCGCGGCGCTCTTCGACGACCGGGTCACCGTGGTGAACAGCGCCGTCGGCGGCCGCAGCGTGCGCACGTGGCTCTACAACGTGCAGACCACCATGGATAGCGCGGGGGAGTGCGAGCTCGCGCGCGACTCGAGCGGCGAGCCCGTGCTGCAGGCCAGGTGGGTCCAGATGCTCGACGGCATGAAGCGGGGCGATTATCTGTTCATCCAGTTCGGCATCAACGACGGCTCGCGCACGTGCGATCGGCACGTGGGGCTCGACGCCTTCAAGTCGAGCTACGGGATGATGGCCCGCGCCGCCGAGGAGCGAGGCGCCCAGCCCGTGTTCGTGACCCCCGTGAGCGCGATCTCCTGCAGCGGGAGCACGGCCCGGGGGACGCGCGGCGGCTACGTGACCGCGACCCACGAGGCGGGCGAGGAGTACGGCGTGCCGGTCATCGACCTGCACGAGCTCAGCGTCGCGCTCTACGACGCCCTGGGCTTCTGCCCGGTCCCCGGGGGCGACGTGAGCGCGACGACCAGCGGCCCCGTAGGCGAGTTCTTCTGCGATGATCACACGCACTTCTCGCGCTCCGGCGCGGAGCAGATAGCGAAGGTCATGGCCGGCGCCGTCCGCGATCAGAAGCTCGGCCTGGCCGCGTACCTCGAGTGATCCGCGCCGGCGCGCGCCGGCCAGAGCTCACGAATGCTCGTCGTGCCCGCCTTCGTCACCGGCGTGTACCGCCGGAGGTAAAGGCCGCTACGGGCGTTTGGAGGCCTGCGGGAGCTTGGCGCCGTCGAGCTTGGCGCCAGTGAGCTTCACGTACTGCAGGTCCGCGTCGCGGAGGTCGGCGCCGCGGAGGTCGGCGCCGTCGAACTCGGCGCCGGTGAGCTCGGCGCCGGCCAACTTCGCTTCGCGGAGGTCGGCGTTCGAGAAGACGACGCGGCCGCAGCGAGCGCCCTCGAGATCCGCCCCGCGGAGGTCGGCGCGGCGGAAGACGCAGTCGTAGAGATCGACCCCCTCGAGGCGCGCGTTCGAGAACTTCGCCTCTTCGAACGGGATCACCATGAGGTCTGCCTTGCGCAGGTCGGCTCCCGTGAGATCGATGCCCGAGAGCTGCACGAACCCGCCGCTCGACGTGCGCCAGCGCGACCGCCAGCGGTTCCAGCGCTCGATGCCGTCTTTGACCTCACCTCGCAGCATCGCGCGCGACTCTTCGAACGTAGGAAGCAGCATCTCGATGAGCTTCTTCTCGCTCAGCTTGATGACTTTGTCGCCCCTGGCGATGCGCGCGTCGATCTCGGTCTCCGCCTTCGACGGGACGTGCTTCACGTACGGAATACGCGCGCCGACGAAGTGCGTCGCGTCCTTCGCCTTCTTCGCGACCGTGCCGCCCAGCTCGAGCAGCATGTCTTCGCGGAACTCGCGCGACGTGCGCACATCCATCGCCGAGCTCTGGAATCTGCCTGCGTAGAGAATGCAACTCCCGGCGAGGCGCTCCTCGAACATGCCTTGCGGCTTCTTCTCCGCCAGCGGGGTGAAGCCGAGCTCGAAGGGAGTGACACGCTTCTTCGTGCCTTCGATCGCGCGGATGGCGAGGTTGCCGTGCCCGTCGATGTACGCGATCTCGGTTCCGTCCTCGGAGGCGGTGAGCGGGAGGATCTCGAAGCCGTGGAACTCGATGTCCTCCGGAGCCTCGGGCTCGTCGAGCCATTTGCCCTCCTCGGCGTCGGCCATCCTCGTACGGCCCGCGGAGTCGACGACGACCGCGCGGACATCGTCGACGAACGCGACCTGCCCGAGGCGCTTGTCTGGATGGGAGAGGGTAGCCGTTACCTCACCCGAACGCGGATCGATGAAGACGAGCGCGCTGTCCGACGAATGATTGCTGATGTCACGATCGATGCTGACGGCGATCCATCCGACGCGCGAGACGGCGACGCCGCCGCAGCGCTCGGGCGCACCGCTCTCCAGCTCGATCGCATGGACGGGTGTCTCCGGATCGTCGAGCCGCCAGATCCGGACCGCGTCGGACACCGAGACGGCCCAGGTGTCGTCGGACCCGAACGTGCAGGCCGACACCTTGGCGTCGTGCGAGAGCGTCGCGGTGCGGACGCCGCGCGCACGGTCCCAGAGCTCGACGTTCGACGCGACCACCGTCTCGCCGTCGGCCAGGAACGCGAGCCAGCGACAACCGGCCGGGCCCCCGTCCTGCTCGCCCGAGCCATAATCTTCCTGGAAGCGATGGGAGCCCAGGAGTCGCACGGGCTCGAGCGATGCGCCGTCCCAGAGGTGGACGTCGCCTTGTCCGTGGCCGCCGGCGAGCACGCTGCCCTCGGGTGAGAACGCGAGTACGAGGATCTTGGAGCTCTTTCGCTGGGCGAGCTCCTTCTTCGACTTGCGATCGAAGACGCGGACGATGCCCTTCTGTCCGCCGGTCGCGAACGTCGCTCCGTCGGGTGAGAAGGCAAACGCGAAGATCTCGCCTGCGGGCTCGCTCAGGTCGTGAAGTCGTTTGCCGGTACGCGCGTCGAAGACGTTGGCGACGGAGTCTCCTCCATAGGTCGCGACGATCGCACCGTCGGCGCTCACGGTCGCGAAGGCGAACTTCCTCGTCGCCTTCTCTCCGAGCTTCCACGAGAGCTCGCCGTCCTGGCCGAGGCGCGCGATGGATCCACGCGCCCACAGGAGAAGGTCGCCGTCAGGCAACGCGAAGACGCCAGTGAAGCGACCGGTCACGGTCTGCTCGTCGAGGACACGACCGTCGTCGACGGCGAAGCGATGCACCTTCGTGCGCTTCTCGCCGGTCACGAGAGCCACGAGCGCTCTGGAGTCCGGAGAAAAATCGAGACCAGTGAAGCTGCCGGACGCGTTGAAGCGGGTGGCCCCGAAGACCTGTCGGATCATCGAACCGAACCTTATTCGGATCCGTTGCCTTTCAGCGCTCCATCGGTCGTCATTCTCGGACGTGCGAGCCGGCGCGCGCACATGGGGTGACCATCGGGGCTCGACAGGCGTTGATGTCGCGGCCGAGCCCACCGCGATCGAGGACGAAGCGGCGTTCGGGCGACCAGCTACCGGTCCGGCCGCGGATCGAGTACTTGATCTCGGTGACGCGCCATCTGCTCGGCCTCTCCGCGCTGATCTCCGGTCTCGTCCTCGCCGGATGCAATGCGATCTCGGGTATCGGCAGCCTGACCTTCGACGGCGTGGGCGCGAGCGGAGGAGGCGGCGCCCCGCCTGGCGATGGGGGTGGCGGGCCGGGCGGCGGCGGCGGTGAGGCGGGCGGCGGCGGCGGTGAGGCGGGCGGCGCGGGCGGCGGCGGCGGTGAGGTGGGCGGCGCGGGCGGCGGCGGCGGCGAGTGCGACGGGGAGCCGTGCCCGGCGCCGACAGGCGTCGACGTCGTGGAGCAGACCTATACCGAGCTGCGCGGCAGCCCCGGTACGGCCACCCCTGCCATGGACCGGTGCCCGGAGAGCCAGGTGCTCCTCGGGTTTCGAGGGTCCCTGGGACCGCTGGGGGAGTCGCTCATCCATGCCAAGATCCAGGCGCAGTGCGGCCACCTGGAGCTCACGGGAGACGGCCCGTACACCATCACCATGATGCCCGGCGACGTGACCCCTTTCCAGGGCAGCGAGGGCACCGAGTCCTGGGAGATGGTGTGCCCGGAGAACGAGGTGGTGGTGGGCTTCAGCGGTTGGTCTGGCAGGTACCTCGATCTCCTCTTCATCGCTTGTGCGCCGCTCCTCGTGACGGGACCTCCCGGCGATCTCCGCGTCGAGCTCGGCCCCGTCACGTGGCCGGACGGCGTGGGCGGCGACGGCGGCAGCGAGTTCCCGGACACCTTCTGCGGTGCAGACCAGGTCGCGAACCTCGTTCAGACCGTCGTCGAGGGCGGAGCCATCGGCGCCTTCGGCCTGGGCTGCACGACGCCCTCGCTCACGTACTGAGCCGCCCGCGCTTGCGCCGGGGGCGCGCTCTTCATGCGTCAGGTGCGAGAGCTCTTGCGATCCGACGGATCGCAACAGTTCGCCCCCGCGGAATCGCTCCGTCAGAACCCGATGTCCTCGCGGATGGCGACCACGATCTTGCAGTGGTTCACGAGATCGTCCGTCGTCTTGACCTCGGTCGTGTAGTTGAGACCGTACGGCCAGAAGTGCTGCGTGTCCGCGTGCACGACGTCGCTCTCGTTGCCCGTGATGGCCCTGAGCTGGCGCGTCGCCGCCTCGCCCGTGAAGACGCCATCCACCACCAGCGCGCCGAACTCGCGGCTGCCGACCCCCACGGTGTGACCGATCTCGTGCATCGCGGTGATGTAGTTCATGGAGCTCGTCGCGCCGAACCGGATGGACCCATTGACGTTGCCGTCGGCCGTCGCGACCGACGGCACGTAGGACACCGACAGGCGCTTCTCGATGCTCGTGTGACAGTTGTAGTACGACAGCGCCTCATCCATCGCGCTCGTGATGTTGTCGTACGCAGACTGCTGCTCCGCCGTCGGCGAGGCGACCTTCGCGAGCGTGTAGGTGATTCCCCCGGTCCCCGGGCAGCCGGCGCCCGCGCCGCCCGCGCCGCCGTCGCCCGCGCCGCCCGTGCCCGCTTCGCCCGCGCCCGCGCCGCCGTCGCCTGCGCCGCCGCCGCCCGCGCCGCCGCCGCCCGTGCCCGCTTCGCCCGCGCCCGCGCCGCCGCTCCCCGA
Organism: Sorangium sp. So ce1504; assembly: GCF_051521635.1. Classification (NCBI taxonomy): domain Bacteria; kingdom Pseudomonadati; phylum Myxococcota; order Polyangiales; family Polyangiaceae; genus Sorangium; species Sorangium sp. So ce1504. The sequence continues at coordinate 7,547,867 of NZ_CP150365.1, forward strand.
GGCGCTGCCGCCCGTTCCACCGTCTCCGCCTCCGCCGGTCGCGCCGCCTCCCGAGGTGTGTCCGCCGGAAGCCGCGGCGCCGCCGCTCCCGCTGGCGACGCTGCCGGCGTCCGCCGGGCTGTCACCCGAGCCCGCGCACGCGACCGGACCAGCCGCCGCGAGCGCGAGCAGAACGATGTGGGTCGCCAGTTGCCTCAGCATGTTTCGTGCTCCTTCCACAAAGGATTGAAAAGCATTGAATCGTCGCTCACCGCCGAAGGAACGCTCTCGGCTCCCCGCGCGCGCCGAGCGCCGGCGAAGTCCGCGTCACCGCCCTCTCACCGGCCGTGCCAGAGGTCAACTCGCTGCTTTCCACCGCGACTTGCTCGGTCGCCGCGACAGCAGTCACGATAGAAGATTGTAGCTGAATCGAACACGCAGGCGGAGCTCGGCCGCCGTCCCGCGCGAGTCGCGCCCGCGCACGCCTGCCCGGATCCCTGAAGCCGATCCCCACGGAGCCGACCGGACGCGAGCGTCTTCCGGGGTTTCTTCGCCGAATCCGCCGGAACCCGGTCGGCATCGACGGACGTCGACGGAGTACCACCCTATATGAACCAACGTGAGCAGCGAGGTCGGCCGTGGACAAGCTGTGCTGACGAGATCGACAGCCGCTCTGTCCAGACGCTTCATCGATGAGGCGGGCCGGCCGGCGCAGCGCGCCGCCCTTCCCGGATCACGCCCGCTCCCCCGGTCGCGCCGGGCCGCCCGGCGGAGGGAGAGGGGATGAGCCGCAGCGCCATCGCCACGGGCGCCGTGTTCCAGGAGCGCTACGAGATCGTCTCCGCGCTGCGCGAGAGCGGCTTCGCCGACGTCTACAAGGGGCGTCAGCTCGCCACCGGACAGACGGTGGCCATCAAGGTCATGCACCCGATCCGGGGCAGCAAGTCCGCCGACGTCGCGCGGCGCTGCGCCCGCTTCCACCAGGAGGCGCGGTTCTGCGCGCAGCTCCACCACCCCAACATCGTCCGGCTCATCGACGCCGGACAGATGGACGACGGCACCCTCTACATCATCTTCGAGTTCGTGCCCGGCCAGAACCTGGCGGAGGTGCTGGCCGAAGAGATCGCCCTCGATCCGCGCGAGGCGCGGTACCTGATGCTCCAGGTCCTCGACGCCCTCGGCTGCGCCCACGGGCAGAACGTCGTCCACCGCGACCTCAAGCCCAGCAACATCATGATCGTCTCGACCGGGGCGCGGCGAAACGCGCTGGTGCTCGACTTCGGCATCGGCGCGGTCATCGCCGGGGCCATGGAGGGCGTGGATCCCAAGCTCACCCCGAGCAACGAGATCCTCTGCACGCCCGCCTACGCGGCGCCGGAGCAGCTCCTCGGACAGCCGGTGAGCGTGCGTTCGGACCTGTACGCCTGGGGGCTCGTCTTCCTCGAGTGCCTCACCGGCAGGCCGTCGATCACCGGCAGGTCGCTGCAAGAGGTGCTCTTCCGGCAGGCCAGCCCCGAGCCGATCCCGATCCCCCCGGCGCTCCTCGGGCACCCGCTCGGCGCCCTCCTCCGGCGCGCGACCCTCAAGGACATGGCCGCGCGCGTCGTCACGGCCTCGAGCCTGCTGCGCGAGCTCGAGGCCTGCGACGTGGACGCGCTGAGCCGCGAGGACCTCGTCGAGCCCGCGCGAGCGCCGCGCTCGCCCCCGGCCCCGACCCGAGGCGCGGCGGACGCGAGCCCGTGGCGCCGCGTCGCGAGCGAGACGGCGCCGCTCGACGCGCCCTCGCGGGAGCCCCGGGCGCTGCCGAGCGACCACGCGGCGGCCGAGACGATGCCGTCTCCGGCCACGCCCCGGCGCGTGGACGCGCCGGCCCTGCCGGGGCCAGAGGCACCGGCGCTGGAGCGACCCGACGGCGAGCGGCGGCCCCTCACCGTCGTCTGCTGCACCTTCACGGCCTCGGGCCCGGGGCTGAAGACCACCGACGTCGAGGAGATCGACGACCTGCTCGACGAGCAACAGGACGCCTGCGCCGAGATCGCCCGCCGCCACCGGGGGCGCTTCGCGGGCGCGCTGGGGGATCAGGTCCTGCTGCACTTCGGCTATCCCTCCGCGCAGGAGGACGACGCCCGGCGCGCCGCCCGCGCGGCGCTGGAGGTCGTGGCGGACGTGGAGGCGCGCAGCGCGCAGCTCACGGCGGCGCGGGGCGTGGCGCTCGAGGTCCGGATCGGGCTCCACACCGGCCTCGTGGTCGCCGGCCAGATCCATCGGTACACGCAGCACCTCGGGACGACACCGCAGATCGCGGCCCGGCTGAGCGCGGCCGCGGCGCCGGGCACGATCGTGGTCAGCGGCGAGGCCTTCAGGCTCCTCCGGAGCCGGTTCGCGCTCGAGCCGATGGCGCCGCCCGATCTCTCGCCCGTCGCGCGCCCGCTCGCGATCTACCGCATGGGGCAGGAGCTCCCTCCCCCGGCCCAGGACCAGGACATCGCCGGTCGCGACACCGAGCCGCTGATCGGGAGGAGCCAGGAGCTCGATCTCTTGCTCCAGCGCTGGGGCCAGGTCCGGCAGGGCACCGGGCAGAGCATCCTCGTCACCGGCGGCCCCGGGATCGGCAAGTCGCGCCTCACCGGGGAGCTCGTCCGGCGGCTCCGCGGCGAGCGGCACAGCTGCCTGGAGTGCCGCTGCGTGCCCGATCAGCGGAGCAGCGCGCTCTACCCGTTGATCGAGCTCCTGGAGCGGTTGATCGAGACGGGCCGGGACGACGCGCCGGGGCGCCGGCTCGCCCGGCTCGAGGCGCTCCTCTCGCGCCGCGGCTTCGACCTTTCGGAGATGGTGCCGCTGCTGGCGGCGCTGCTGTCGATCCCCCTGGACGAGCGCTACGCCGCCCCGATGGACCCGCCGCCGCGGCAGAAGGAGCGGACGCTCAACGTGCTCGTGACGATGCTCTTCGACATGGCCGAGGAGCAGCCCGTCCTGTTCATGGTCGAGGACCTGCAGTGGGCCGATCCGACGACCCTCGAGTGGCTGGGCGTGATGATCGCCGACGTGCCCTCGGCGCGGCTGATGGCGGTCTTCACCGCGCGGCCCGAGTTCTCGCCGCCCTGGTCGATGTCGAGCATGCTCCAGATCCAGCTGAGCCGCCTGGATCGGTCGGACGTCGAGCACCTGGTGGCGCGCCTCGCCGGCGGCCGCGCCCTGCCTGGGCCCGTGCTGGCGCAGGTGGTCGACCGGACCGACGGCGTCCCGCTCTACGTCGAGGAGCTGACGCGGATGGTGCTCGAGTCCGGGGCGCTCGTGGAGGAGGGGGACCACTACCGCCTCGCCGAGCCGCTCTCGGCGCTCGCGATCCCCACGACGCTGCGGGGCCTCCTGGTGGCGCGCCTCGACCGGCTCGGCAGGGCCAAGGAGACGGCCCGCATCGCCGCGGCGCTCGGCCGGGAGTTCTGCCAGGAGGTGCTCTGCGCCGTGTCCGCGCTCGACGGGGAGCAGGTCCAGGAGGACCTCGATCGGCTGATGGCCGCGGATCTCATCCACAGGAAGCGGCGGCTGAACAACCCGACGTACCAGTTCAAGCACGTGCTCATCCGGGACGCGGCCTACGAGTCGCTCTCGAAGCGGAGCCGGCGGAAGGTGCACGCGATCATCGCCCGGACGCTCGAGGCGCGCTTCCCCGAGATCGTCGCGGCGCGGCCCCACCTGCTCGCGCACCACCACGCGGCGGCCGAGCAGCTGGAGCGGGCGATCGCGTACGCGGAGATCGCGGCGGAGCGCGCGCTGAAGCGGCCCGCGAACGCCGATGACACCGAGGCGATCGTCCATGTGACGCAGGCGCTCGGCTGGCTGTCGGCGATCGCGGACGCGCGGGAGCGCGCGCTGGCGGAGCTGCGCCTGAACAGCCTGCTGATCCTGGCGCTCGTACGCCGGCGCGGGTACATGCCGAGGGAGCTCGAGGCGGCGGTCCACCGCTGCGAGGAGCTGAGCGACGAGCTCGGGGAGAGCTCGATGACCCTGCCGACGCTGTGGGCGATGTTCTGGTACCACCACATGCGGAGCCATCGCCGCGAGGCGCGGGCGACAGCAGAGCGGTGGCTCGACCTGGCCAGGCGGTCGCAGGACACCGCGCAGCTGGTCTCGTCGATGGTGCTGCTGGGACAGTGCTCGTTTTTCGAAGGAAAGCTCTCAGAGGCCCGCCAAGAGCTCGATGGAGGCATCGCGCTCTACGACCCTCAGGCACATCGGGAGCACGCATTCTTCTCCGGCGTCGATGTCAAGGTGTGGGCCCAGTACACGCTCGCGGTGGTGCTCTACCTGATGGGCTGTCCAGCCCAGGCGCTCGCCCACGGGCAGGCCGCGGTGGCGTGGGCGCGCGAGCTCGATCACCTGAACAGCCTCGGGATGGCGCTGCTCCACCTGGCCGGCGTCTACCACTATGCCCGCGAACGGGAGCAGGTCTCCGCGACGATCGACTCCCTCCTCCAGCTGACGGAGCATCATCAGCTCTGGGTCACGGCTCACTGCTGGGCCCTGCGCTGCTGGACGCAGCGAGACCTCGAGCAGCTGAGACAGCACATCGAGACGATCCGGGACGGCGGCCAGCAGAGCGGCCTGCCGTACTGGCTCTCTCTCGTGGCAGAGCTCGAGGCCGAGCGCGGGCAACACGAGGCCGCGGTGGAGCAGCTCGCGGGCTGCCTGCTGCTCGCCGAGGAGTCGGGGGACGTGTACTACGTCGCGGAGCTCTACCGCCTGAAGGGGCTGTCTCTTCACGCCTTGGGCGCCGACGCGGATCAGGAGAGCGAGCGGTGCTTGCGGCGATCGATCGCTGTCGCGCGGGAGCAGGGCGCGCGAACGTTCGAGCTGCGCTCGACGCTGGCGCTCTGCCGGATGCTCGTGCAGCAGGCCCGGCGCGACGAGGCGCGCCGCCTGCTCAGGGAGATCACCGACTGGCCTGTGGAGTGCGCCGATCTTCCCGATTTTGCCGAGGCGCGAGCGCTGCTCCAGGAAGTGACCGATTGATCTGCCGCGGCGGCACCTCGGTCGCTTTCTGCGCATTTGCAGCTGCGTTTGTTTGCGTTGGATGCGCGAAGGGCTCGACGGCGCGCGGCGCCGGTTCAATGAGCTCCATATCCCATGCCAGGGCCTGCGGCACCGGCGATTGGAGGTGGCCATGTTTTCCCATCAATCATCCAAGTACATGTCCAGGATCGCGGAAACCGACGGCGCTCCCGCGCATCTCGACGAGGAGGCGCGCCTCCTGCACGAGCGAGGAGCGATGGAGGAAGGGCTCTCGGGGCTGGAAGGAGCCTGGTTGCGCGCCGTCGCTCTCTGCTGGGAAGATCCGACGCAGCGCGATCGGTTGAAGAGCGACCCGCGGGGGTACTTGATGGCTCGCTGCGGCTATGCGTTGCCGCCGGGGATCGACCTCACCATCCGCGAGGCGCGGGAGCCAGGCTCGCCGGGCGGCGACGCGCTGCGCCTCTGCGAGCAGCGCAGCGGCTGGGACCCCTCGGCGGGCGCCATCACGCTCTGTATCCCACCAGCGCCGGAGCTGGAGGATCAGCCCGTCGCGCTGGCCGAGCTCACGAGCGACCCCGGCTCGTCTTGCATCATTTGCTGAGTCATCCGTCGATGCCGTAGAAGCTGGCGGCGTTGTCCCAGAGGATCTTGCGGAGGCTCTCTCCGGGGAGCCTGCGGTGGAGCGCGAGCGCCCGCTCCACCATGCCTGCGTCGTGATCGATGTGGGGGAAGTCCGTCCCGAAGATCGCCCTGTCCTCGCCGAGCCATGGGATCGCCTGCTCCAGGCACGGCTCGTCCGGCTCGATCTCGATGAAACACTGGCGGCGGAAGTACGCGGACGGCTCGCGGCGGACGTGCGGCGCGACCTCCTCGGCCAGGCCCCGGTACTCGATCTCGTCGAGGCGCCAGAGCCAGTAGGGCAGCCACCCGCAGCCGGCCTCGAGGAAGGCCACCCGCAGGCCGGGGTGGCGCTCGAGCACGCCGCCCTCGATCAGCGCGAGCAAGGCCATCATCTGCTCCATCGGGTGCGAGCAGGCGTGCAGGGCGAAGCGGCTGCGGAAGCGATCGGCGCCGGCCGCCGGCAAGGAGGCGTGCGTGCCTTCGTGGATGGCGACAGCGATCGAGCGCCGCTCGCACTCGGCCCAGAACGCCTCATAAGCAGGGTCGCCCAGCGTCCGCCCCGCGACGGGGTTCGGCCGGAGCACGACGGCGCGGAAGCCGAGCGCGGCCGCGCGCGCGAGCTCGGGCACCATCTGCGCCGGATCGTGCGGGCTCATCAAGGCCACGCCACGGAGGCGCGAGGGGTCATGATCGCAGAAGCCCCGTAACCACGTATTGTACGCCCTGGCGAGCGCGCTCGCCAGCGCGGGCTCCAGCGGGGTCATGCCGAGGAGCGCCAGCGCGAGCGTCGGGTAGAGGAACGCCACGTCGATGCCCTCGCGATCCATGTCGTCGAGCTGCGCTCGCGGCTGCTCGAGCGGCCCGAGCGACGCGAGCGCCCCGAGCCGCCGGCGGCCGGCGGCGGCGATCGCGCGCCAGGTCCGCGCGCTCATCCGGTGATGGACCGGCCGGCCATCCACCATCGGCTGCGGCGGGAGCCGGAGCAGCCCCTCCGGCCCGAGGTGCGCCACGCGGTCGGCCAGGGGCTCGCCGTCGCCGGCGTACGCGAGGTACGGGGCGTGAGCGCGGAGCTCCGGCTCGAGGTGGGTCTTCCACAGAGAGAGCGGTTCGATCACATGACGATCCGCGTCGAGGATGCGATAGCCGTCGCGCACGGGACATCTCCTCTGATCTGGTGCCGCAGGTCAGACATCCGGCCAGGGTTCCGGAGAGAGAGTTCAACGCAAAGACGCAAAGTCGCAAAAATACATCACGTCGTCGCGCAGGTCGTCGCGCCGGACGGCGGGGTAATCGCCGAGCGCCCGCGCCAGGGCCCCGTCGTCGGGGAACAGGTAGGCCTCTCCGGCCAGGTCGGCGCGGTCCCAGCCGCGGGCCGGCGCGGGAACGCGGGGATCGAAGAGCTGATTGAGCTCGGTCGGCGCCCGCTGCACGCCGAGGCGGGCGTCGTGATGACAGCCGAACACGAGCGTGAGCCGGGCGAGCGGCCCCAGGAGGTGAACGTCACGGCCGCGGAGCATGGTGCGCTCACGCTCGCCGATCAGGAACATCGTCTCCTTGTCACCAGCGAGCTCGACGCCCAGGTGGTGCTTGAATTGCAAGGTGCGGCGGGTGCATTGGACGCGTTGGAGGCGCGGGGTGCGTGGGATGCGCTTCATGAACACCGGACCCTGATGGACAAGCTGGTGCGTCGCCGCCCGCCGGAGACGCCCGTGCTGGTGCGCAATTCAGCGTCAGCGAGCGCCTGCCTGGAGCGCGGGCGGGCGGGCTCGCCGGCGCACGCCGCGGGAGCGCGCGCGACGCGCCGCCCGCGAGCCCGGGGGCGAGGTCGTGTGAGAAGGGGGTGAGCAGCGTGGCAGTCATTCGCGAGACGGACATCGGCCCGGAGACAACGCCGCTGTCCAGCAGCTTCATCGATGCGATCCAGGGTGTCAGGCAGGACGATCGACGCGTCGCCCTGCTCGTCTACCACCGCGACGGCGCCGAGCGCGCCGTGCTGAGCCCGGGCGTGCCGGTCGTGATCGGCCGGGCGCCGCCGTCGCAGGTCCAGATCGGCGACGTCAGCCTCTCGCGCGAGCACGCCCGCTTCACCCAGTCCGGCGACAAGGTCGTCATCGAGGATCTGCGCTCGACCAACGGCACCTGGCTCGGCGGCGAGCGCATCACGCGAGGCGAGGTGAAGCCGGGCGAGGAGGTGATCCTCGGCAAGGTGGTGGTCGCCGTCCGCTCGATCACGGCGGCCGAGGACGAGCTGCCAGGGCTGATGAGCCACGAGCAGCTCCGCGTCGCCCTCGAGGAGGAGGTGAAGCGCGCGCGGTACTTCGGGCGGAGCTTCGCCGTCGTGATGGCCCGGGTCGCCCGCCAGCCCAGCGCCCACGTGAGCCACCTGTTCCCGCGTGTGCGGGCGCTGCTGCGCCCCGTGGACCGGATCGCGCTCTACAGCTCGGACGTGGTGGCGGCGCTGCTGCTCGAGGCCGGGGCCGAGGTGGCGCTCGACGTGGCGCGCGCGCTCGCCGCGCCGCCCGTGGGCGGGTCGCCCGTCGTGCTCGCGGGCTTCGCGACGTTCCCCGACGCGGGGACCGTGGCGGAGGAGCTGCTCGATCGGTGCTGGAGCGCCGTGCGCAGCGCGACGGTGGAGCAGCCGGTGCGCTCGGCGCCGGGCGGGACCTGGAAGAGCAGCCCGGGCCTTTGCCACGCCGAGCCGGTCGTCGTGGCCCCCGCGATGCGCCGCGTCTTCGAGATCGTCAAGCGGGTCTCGCGCTCGTCGATCCCGGTCCTCTTGCTGGGCGAGACGGGGACGGGCAAGGAGGTCGTGGCGCGGGCGATCCACGACAGCGGCCCGCGGAGCGGCAAGCCGATGGTGTGCGTCAACTGCGGGGCGATCCCGCAGCAGCTCGTCGAGAGCACGCTCTTCGGCCACGAGCGCGGCTCGTTCACCGGCGCGTGGCAGCAGCAGCGAGGGGTGTTCGAGGCGGCGGACGGCGGGACGGTCTTCCTCGACGAGATCGGCGAGCTGCCGGCCGCGGTGCAGGCCGCGCTCCTGCGCGTCCTCGAGACGCGGCAGGTGACCCGCGTCGGCTCGAACAAACCGATCGACGTCGACGCGCGCGTCGTCGCGGCGACCCACCGCGACGTCGAGGCGATGTGCGCGTCGGGCGCGTTCCGCAGCGATCTGTTCTACCGCCTGAACACGATGACGATGACGATCCCGCCGCTCCGGGCGCGCCCGGAGGACATCGAGCCGCTCGCGCTGCGCTTCCTCGACCAGGCGAACCAGGCGAACGGCCGGTCGATCCGCGGCTTCGACGCCGAGTCGCTCGCGCGGCTCCGGGCGTACTCCTGGCCGGGGAACGCGCGAGAGCTGCGGAACGCGATCGAGCGGGCCGTGGTCATCGCCGAGGGCGAGTGGATCGCCGAGGAGGATCTGCCGGAGCGCGCCCGGGCGGCGCCCTCCTCGGAGCCGGTGGCGGAGGGGGAGCTGCCGTACCAGGTCGGAGAGCTCACCGCCGCGCCCCCGGGCGGGGACTACCTGAAGACGCGGCTGCAGCGCTGCGAGGCCGAGCTGATCGTCGAGGCGCTCCGCAAGGCGAGCGGGAACCAGACGGAGGCGGCGCGCGCGCTCGGCATGCCGCTGCGCACGCTTGTGCACAAGCTCAAGACGCTCGGCATCAAGCGGCTCGGGTACGCGTCCCCCCGGGAGCCGTAGGGCGCGGGATCAGGGCACGGTCTGGACCGCGCTCTCGGCCGAGCGGAGCGCGCCCTCGATCCCCTGATAATCGCAGTAGGCCTCGCCACAGACATGAACGCTGCCGACAGGGGCGGCGCTGCCGGGGAGGTCGAACGCCCTCAGCCTCTCGAGGACCTCCCAGGACCTGACGCCTGGCCGCCAGGTATGGGCCCCCGCCCCGTAGGGCTCCCGGCTCCAGTCCCGGATGGCCCAGGGGCGGCGTGCGCGCCGTCCACCACGGCGCGTCCGTGACCAGGAAGCACTTGAGAGGCGGAAACCCGAAGACCGCGTCGAGATCCCGCTGGATCTCCCGGGAGAAGCAGCCGGCGAGCCGCATCAGGGGGCTGCGGGGCAAGGCGAGGATCACGTGCTTCGCGACGGCCTCCACCGTCTCCGCGCCGCGGGCGAACCGCAGGCGGATCTTCCCTCCTTCCGCTGCCGCGAGCGACGTGAGCGCGTGGCGAAGGTGGATGGCGACCTGCTCGGGGCGCCGCTCGAGCTCCCGCGCCAGGGCGAGGGGTAGCGCCCGGGAGCCGCCTTCGATGCTGACGAGCGAGGCGTCCCCCTCCCCCTCGCTGGACAGCGCGCGAAGCCAGAAGACGATCCAGTCCATGGCGTTGGGGTTCTCGGGAATCAGGTGGAAGAACGTGCCATGATCCCGGATCGCGAGCACGGCCCCGTGGCTGAGGACGTCGCTCAGCGCGTTCCAGAACCCCTGTTCGTAGAGGAAGGCGCCTCCCAGCCTGGCGCCGCGGCGCATGCTGGCATAGTCGTCCTCCGCGAGGCGCCTCAGCCATTCCCGGTGCTTCGCGTCCCTGGGGTCGTCCCGGGTTACCGGGGCTCGCCCACGGGGTGTCCTTCAAGATCCTCAGGATACCGAGCTTCATCAGCTCGAGCGTCGTGTGGGGGCGATGAGCGGGTCCGGCCTCGTCGGGGGCGAGGGAGAACCGCGGCCCCTGGACGGGCTCGGCCGCATAAGGGGTGAACGGCCTGGTCTTCAGGCCGAGCTCGTCGAGCAGCCCCATCAGCAGGCGCTGCCGGCGCTTCTCGAAACGCATGGGGCCGCACTCGGCGAGGAAACCATCGAGGTCGACCGTCTCGATCCGGCCCCCGAACCGCTCCGAGGCTTCGAAGAGCCCGACGGTGCGGCCGGGGTCCCGCCGGGCGAGGCGAAAGCTGCAGTAGAGGCCGGTGATGCCGGCGCCGACCACGATCGTATCGAACTCTTGCACGCGCGTCCTCCTCGGTTCCTGGACAGGGGGTAAGGCCGGCGCCCCGCCGGCCTCCGCAGCGCTGTCACGCGGCTGCCCGCTCGGCACAGGCGCCGCCCATCTCCACACCTTCCTGCGTCGTTTCATGGAACAGGAAGCGCCCCGTGGTCGCCTCGCAGACGGCCTGCCAGCCGCGCATCCGCCCGACGACATCGAACGAGAGCCCCCAGCGAGGCGTCTCGTCGATCACGCGCACGCCGAGGGCGTGCATCGGCAAGAGGGCGACCGGGGCCATGGCATGGAAGACGCTGAGGGCGGGCCGCGGACAGCCGGGCTTGGCGTGGACGCTCGCGGTAGCTGGCGCTCGAGAAGCCGAGCCCGTCGACCACCCGCTCGATCAGGCCGAGGCCCCGGATGCCATGATGGTTGATGGCCATGTAGAGGGGTGTCACCTCGTCCGTCGCCGCCTGGAAGGCCCTGGCCTGGGCAGCGAGCCCGGTGGGGATCCCGTCCGGGTGCCCGGCCACGGCGGCATAGAACAGCACCGCTTCGTCCTCGTCGGAGAGGCCGCAGTCCTTGATGAACATCAGCGATCTCGACTGGGCGGCGGCCGCCTCCCTCACCGCTTCATCCTCCGCGATCGAGGCGACCACCTCCGCGGCGCTGCGCTCGACGACGCTGCCCCAGTCCGCGGGCAGGTACGCGAGGGTATCGGCGACGATCACCTCGTCACGGACGCCGAGGCGGGGCAGATCGCGCCAGAGCTGCTCGAGGTGGCTCCGGACCTCGTCCGCGCAGAAGCCCATGTCGCGGGTGTGAAGGCACGTATCCGGCACGACGACCACGTGGGCGCCGCCAGGGTGGAACTCGCGCAGGACGCGCGCCAGCGCCGCTCGCATCTTGATACCGAGGAACTCCGCGAAATCGGGCCCCCGGCCGAACCTGCCTGTCTTGAGCGGTACTGGCACCTTGCCGCCGCCCTCCGGCATGGCCAGCACGATGGGCTCACCCGTCCGCACGATCCGCTCGAGCCTGGCGTCGAACTCGGCCATGTCGCGGGGGCACTCGAACCGGGTCTTGCTGGTCTGGATCGAGGCCTTCTTGATGATGGCCTTGAGCTGGGCGGCCCTGTCGTTGTGTCGAGCCCCTGCCTTTCGCAAGCAGTCCTCGAAAGGACGGATCGCCTGATCGAGCTCGCCGAGGAAGACGTCGATCTCGGCAGGCCCGGCGAAGCGGACCGAGGCCGCAGGTAGCCTGCTGCCGGACAGCACGCGCTGCTTCGCGGCGAGGAGCTCCGGCGCCTTGGCGAGGCCGGCGGCCGGCTGGGTCACGGCGCTCTGGTAGCGAGGGGCGGCGGTGCCGCCGCAAGCCTTCCTCTCCCCGCCGAGCTCCGCGAGGTCGGCGGGTCGCGCGCTCGTGGGATGACGCGCGCCGTGAGCCTCGGTGTTCTTCGCAGCCTCCGAGACGATGGAGGGGTGACCTGTGCCGAGCACAATGCTGATGAGGTCGCTGGTCGCTTCGATCTTCATGGTTCTCCCTGCGACGCGGGCGCCACGACGACGCCCCATCGATCGATCGGCGCCGCTTCGTTCGAGCATTCGTCGAACGCGGATTGCCTATCTGGCCCTAGCCCTCACGTGAGCCAGAGCACACCTCGTGCCGGCGGAGCTCACGCAGATTCACGGGGATATCGGCGCGCTGGCCGCGCGAGCGGGGATGAGCGCGCGGACCGCTACACGATCGAGCAATGGATTGCGTGCCAGGGAGGGCGCGCCCCGTCGTCGACGGGTGATGGCGTCCTCTGCGAGGCCGGAGATCACGAGATCTCGCGGCGAGCGGACAAGTCGCGCGGGCGCGTGCCTGCGCTGCCTCGCGCGGCGGACCTCGCGTGGCGGCGGCCGTCGGGCGCGCCGCGCGTGACCGGTGAGCTCACGTCGATGGTGGGGGACGCGCGGCGCCTCGCGGTGTGGGCGCGCGCTCGACGAGGGGATGGGGAGGGCGACGGCGTGTGGGCGGGCGTCGCAGGGAGCGACGGTGTCAGGGAGCGAGCGAGATGGCGGCGCGACTGGCGGGCTCGGGCTCGAGGGGGAGCTCGACCATGAACGTCGAGCCGCAGCCCGGCGAGCTCTCCACGCCGATGGTTCCGCCGTGAGCGCGCACGATCTCGCGCGCGATGTAGAGCCCGAGCCCGAGGCCGCCGAAGTGCACAACGCCGCCCGCGCGCTCGAAGCACCTGAAGATGCGGGCCTGGTCCTCCTCCGCGATGCCCGCGCCTCGATCGCGGACGAGGAGCTCGGCTCCGCCGGGACAGGCCTTCACCTCGATGGATATCGGCCGGCCGGCGCCGAACTGGATGGCGTTCTTGATGAGATGGAACACGAGGCGTCCCATCTGCTCCCGATCCCAGCGGCCGACGATGCCCTCCGGCGCGTCGATGGAGATCGTGGAGGACGGGGAGCGGAGCTCCACCGGGAGCTCGGCGATCACCTCCCGGACGAGCGCCCCGAGATCGACGGTCTCGCGCTCGGGATCGAGCGGACCCGATCGGAGCCGGATCGCCTGGAGCATGTCATCGCAGAGCCGGGTGAGCCGGTTGACCTGCCGGCCGACGACCTCGAGCGAGGCGACCCACGTTGACCCGTCCTCCGCCCGTTGCTCGCTCAGCCGCTTCATCCGCTGCACCTGCAAGTTGAGCGAGGTCAGCGGCGTCAGGAGCTCGTGCGACGCGAGCATGAGGAACTCGTCCCGAACACTGGCGCCTGCGTCGGGCTCGTAGCCGCGGGCGGGCCGGCGAGCTTCGGGGGTTCCAGTGAGAGGGGCGTTCGAGACGGACATGGTTCAACTCCCTTTGGAGCGTGGATGGACTTTCGCGATCGCGTCCAAAGCATCGGCGATGCCACGCGTCATCGCCCTGGGAGAAGCGCGGTTTCCGCGGCACCTCGCGCTGGATCCGGGCCGCCGAGGGCGCGGGTGCCGTGGCGCCCAGCGAACGGTTGCTCAGGTACGCAAGAAGCGGAGCCGGCGCCTGCGAGCGGCAATGCCAGGCTCGCCCGTCCGGGGTGGAGCGACCTGACCCAGGTTGGGGCAGCGACCCGACCCAGGTTGGGGCAGCGACCCGACCCCAGTGACCCGACCCAGGTTGGGGCAGCGACCCGACCCAGGTTGGGGGCAGCGACCCGACCCAGGTTGGGGCAGCGACCCGACCCAGGTTGGGGCAGCGACCCGACCCAGGTTGGGGCAATCCCATCCGAGGTTGAGCCATCCGGCGCGCCGCGTCAGTCCAGCGCGTCATGCGTCCAGCGGTTTCCACACCTCGTAGTCGAACCGCTCGTAGGGGGGCGTCACCCTTTGCCGACGCTCGTCGTACCGCTCGAGGCACCAGGCCCCCGCATCGACGCGCTTGCCCTGCGCCTCGATCCAGCGCGCCAGCCCCAGGTAGGTCGCCTCGATGGCCTCCGCGGTCCCCTCGACCCGGGCCATCGCGTAGGTCCGCGCCGGGATCACCAGCGGCTGCAACCCCTCCGGAAGCGCCCCGCCCGCGCTCACCTCGGTGCACACCCAGTACGTGTAGACGCCGTCGTTGCTCGCCCTCTGGTGATCGCTCTCCGGGAAGGCACCGTACAGCACGCTCCGGTCGACCCGGAGGGGAACGGAATCGAGGCGGTCGACGAGCTCGATCCATGCGAGGGGCACGCGATGACTGAGCTCACTGCGACGACCTACCACCTTGATGCCGGCCATCCGGAGCTCGCCCTGGCTCACGACGGAAACGTTCATGCGCTCTTCTCCTTGGAGACGACGCCCGAACCCTGCACCTTGAACCAGGTTGAAGCTCAAGGAAAAATCCGCCGCATGCTCACGATTTCCCAGTTCGCGGACCGCAGCGGGCTATCGCCGAGCGCGCTTCGCTTCTATCAACGCAGGGGCCTCCTTCTGCCCGCCGGCCGGCGCGCGAACGGCTACCGCGTGTACGCGGAAGGGCAGGTCGAAGAGGCCCGCTTCATCAGCAGCCTGCGCGCGGCGGGGCTCCCCATCGCGGAGATCCGCGAGTTCCTGCGCATGAGCGGCCGGTCGCGGGAGGCGATGCTCGCGACGTGGCAGCAGGACATGACGGCCCGCCTCCTCTCGCTCCAGATCGCCGATCAGTACCTGCGCGGCGTGACGTCGACGCAGATCCCGATACACCTCGAGCACTGGAAGGAGCCCTCGGTGCTGGTCTGGTTCCCGGCGACGGCGCCGGAGGGCCCGCTGGCCTTTCGCGCTGCCGTGACGGCGCGCAAGCGAGAGCTGGATCGCAGGCGCATTCCGGTGCTGACCAGCGGGTACGTCCGCACGCTGGACCTCGTGGACGGCCATCTTCATGGAGAGGTCGGGTTCCGGATCCGACCTGGGCGTCGGCTGCCGCAGGGGGCGCGGCGCCACGATGTGCCGCCGACGGTGTTCGCTACCCTGGAGTGCTCCGTTCGCGACGAGAAGGCCGCGCACCGCGTGTTCCGCCTGCTGCATGGGCTCGGCTTCCGGCCCGGGGAGCTCCACCTGGAGCGCTACCTGCCTGGCGCCCCGGACCGCTACCTGCTGATGATGGCCGTCCGGCGCATCCAGCCAGCCGCAGCGGCCGGGTGAAGGGCTGAGGCGCGCCGGAGCGGACCGGTCGATGGCGGCGAAACCGCGGAGGGGCTTCCGCGTAGCAGCGGATGAACCCGCCCGACGGAGCGCGCAGAGCCGCGCGCCCGCGAGCTCGGGGCGCGCCGTGCCCGTCGTCTCGACGGAGATGCGCCTCGACGATCGACGCACCGACAAGCCCGCGCCGCTGGGTTCGCGGCGCCATTCCCCAGGAGCTTTCTCATGTTTCGCAGCACGATGAGCATCACGGCCCTGAGCTTCGGTCTCTTCGCGGCGGGCGCGCCCGGCGACGCCATCGCGCACGGCAGCGGCGTCCACCGGCACGGCCAGATCTTCGTCATGACCAACGCCGGAGACGGCAACTCCGTGATGGCGTATGACCGGGCGGCGGACGGCTCACTCTCGCACGCCGGCACGTACGCGACCGGAGGGCTCGGCGCGCCGACCCGGCCGATCAACGCGCTCGGATCCCAGGGCTCGCTCGTCCTCAGCGAGGACGGAAAGCTCCTGTTCGCCGTGAACGCGGGCAGCAGCGAGGTGTCGATGTTCCGCGTCGGCCCGCACGGCCTGACGCTGCTCGACGTGGTCGACTCGGGCGGCGACTTCCCGGTGAGCGTCACCTCGCACGGCGACCTGCTCTATGTCCTCAACGTGGGTGGCGAAGGCAACATCGCCGGCTTTGAAGTGAACCCGTGCGGCGAGCTCGTCCCGCTCGACGGATCGAACCGCGGCCTCGGCCTCGGCGGCACGACGCCGCCGTCGCTCGGCGCGACGCCGGGTCAGATCGGCTTCTCTCCCGACGGCGAGGCGCTGGTCGTGGCGGGCAAGGGGTCCAATCAGCTCCACGTGTTCCCCATGAGCGGCCGCGGACTGCCCAGCGACGCGCCGGTCACGACGATCTCCAGGGGCCTCGTCCCGTTCGACTTCGCCTTCGATCGTCGGGGCCATCTCGTCGTGGCGGAGGTCGGCGGCGACGGCGTGCCCGCGACCGGCGACACGAGCGTGGTGTCCTCGTATAAAATCGGGCCCGACGGGAGCCTCGCTGTCATCAGCGACACGGTCGACACCTTCCAGCGGGCGACCTGCTGGATTGCCGGCGCCCCTGGGAGCCGCTATGTCTTCACGGCCAACACGGGCAGCAATACGCTCTCCGGGTTCCAGGTCGACGCCCGGGGCGCGCTGACGCTGCTCGACGACGGCGTGTCCGCCTCGTTCCCCACCGGAACGGCGCCGATCGACCTCACGATGACGCGCGACGGCCGGTTTCTGTACACCCTCAACGCGGGCACCGGGACGATCGCGGCATTCCAGGTGAGCCGCGACGGCGGCCTGATCCCACGCGGGGAGGCGGGTGGATTGACGCCCGGCGGCGGCGCCCAGGGCATCGCCGTGCGGTGACGGTCGTTCCTCGGCGTCCAGGGTTTGCCGCCCTCGGCCAGCAAGCCAGCCGGGGCGCGGCGCTCACGCGGCGCGGATCACCGCCTCCGCGGCGCGGCGCGGGCCGCACACGCCCTCTCGCTCCGGAAAGCCCAGCCGGAACGCGAAGGTGAGCTGCCGGTCGCCTGGACCCAGCGCCTCGGTGAACGAGCGCTCCATCGCCGGCGCTCGTCCGAGCATACGCTCCCGGTCGATGACCTCCGGCACCTGGTTCAGCGGGTGCATCGCGATGCCGCGCGCGGTCGCCCAGAGATGCATGCGTTGCCACAGGCGCCCGGCGCGGAGCGTCGCGCCCAGGTCATAGCGGTCGCGGACCGCGATGACGCCGATGGCGGGATCGCCGGCGAGGTGGACCTCGCGGGTGACACGGAGCCAGTCGTCGTGCATCTGTTCCGCCGACGGGCGCGGCAGCAGCTTGACCGCCGCGGTGAGCAGCGGACCGAGCCCCATCACATCGAGGGTCAGCCCGTCCCTATGGCTCGGTACCGCCTCCGGCGCCAGCCGGAACCACGCGTCGCTGTCCCGCACCATCGCCGCGTCGCGGACGATGGTCTCGGTGGCGCGCAGCGTGTGAGCGGCGAAGCTCTCGCGCTGATCGGGGTGCTCCAGCCAGACGACCTCACCATCGGAGCCCGCTTCGCTCAGGCGCGAGAGCTCCTGGAGCGCCGATACAGGCACGCGCTGCGCCTTGTACGGGCCGCGGTTCGTGTGTCGCCGTGCGATGACCTCCGCGAGCGGGGACGCCGCTGCGCCTGGCTCGATACGGACGCTCGCCACCCGGATCGCCCGCGGCGCCGCGCGCTCGAGAGCGCGAGATCCCTCCGGGTCGGAGCCCGGCAGAGGGCCGGCTTCGAGCTCAACGCGGGGCGCCCATCCCATCGAACCCGCCGCGAGCGCCAGGTTCTCTATCGCGCAACCGAGCCCGATGTGCATCTCGCGCAGGAACGGATCCATGGTGCCGAGCGATCGAGACCTGTCCGAGAACACGTCGATGCGATCCGGGTGGACCTCGAACAGCCAGGGTTGCGTGTTGTGCGGGCTCGCGGCGAGCACCGCCGCGCGCACGAGCTCGGCGAGCTCGCCGCCGCGCTGCCCGCGGAACGCGGTCCAAGGGGCGAACGGCTCGCCCGTCCGATCGTCGAACACACCCCGGCCGGCAGCGTACCAGCCCGCTCCCGCGGCCACGGCGAGCGTCGCGACGCCTTCCAGCAGGCGCCGCCGCGAGACCTTGAGTTTCCTCTCCATGATGCGCTCCATCCTCCAGAGGACGTCAGACCGGGCTCCGCGAGCGACGGCCATGCGCAGAGATTGAGGCGGCACGAACGATTAGTACAGGATATCGCTCTAATATTGTATATTAGTATGTCTAATGCTCGAGGCTCTCCCCGACGACCTGAATCTCCTGCTCGCGCTTGACGTGCTGCTGCGCGAGCGGCACGTAACGCGCGCGGCGAAGCGGCTCGGCATCACGCAGTCTGCTGCGAGCCAGCGGCTCGGGCGGCTGCGCGAGTTCTTCGGCGATGCGCTGCTCGCTCCGGGGCGGCCGCTGCTGGCCCTCACGCCGCGCGCCGAGGCGCTCGCCGATCCGCTGGCACAGGCGCTCGCGAGCTTGCGGGCGGCGGTCCAGGCCGGCGCGCCGTTCGACCCAGCGACGTCCGAGCGCCGCTTCGTGCTGCTCGGCAACGACCTGCTGGAGGCGGTTGCGCTGCCGCGGCTCTTGCCCATGCTGGCGCGCGAGGCACCGTACATCACGGTGCAGGTCGACCGCGCCGAAGCGGACTTCGCGAGACGGCTCGAGCGGGGAACGGCGGATCTGGCGTTCGTCCCGGAGTTCCTCGTGCCCCCGTCATCACGACAGCTGCGCTTGCCGGAGGAGGGATTCGTGACGCTGATGCGCAGGGACCACCCCGCAGCGTCACGGCGGCTGACCCTGGAGCGCTACCTGGAGCTCGGGCACGTGCTGATCGCTCCGCACGGCATGCCGGGCAGCCTTGTCGATCGCGCGCTGGAAGCTCGTGGGCGGCGGCGGCGGATCGTCGCGCAGGTCCAGCACTTCGTGACGGTGCCTTTCCTGATCGCGGCCTCGGACCTCGTGGTGACGTGTCCAGCGACGGTCGCGGCGGTGTCGACGCCCTTCGGCCTACGCGCGGCCCGGCCCCCCGTCGAGCTCGGCGTGGACCGATCTTCGGCTGTCTGGCACGAGCGCGTGCACGACGATCCAGGCCATCGCTGGCTGCGCTCCTGGCTCAGCAAGGCGATCCGCGCGGGCGCGACCCAACCAGGTTGACCTGACCCAACCAGGACCCAACCCAGGTTGACCGGAAGGGGAAACCCGACCCACCCAGGTTGACCCGACCCGCCGGGTGACGGAGCACGGTCCGCCATGGCGCCGCCACCTGCAGGCATGGGTAAGTACTTGGTAAGTACTTGAGATCGTTCACCACGATCGCCGGCACGGCTCTTGGAATTCTGCCCGACCATGAGCCAGCCCCGCCAGATCGCGCCCGGCGCAACCTACCTGATCACCCGTCGCGTCCTGCGCCGGCATCTCCTCTTCCGCCCCGACGCAGCCATCACTCAGCTCTTGGTCTACGCCCTCGCGGTCTCGACCCACCGCTACGGCATCGAGGTCCATGCGCATTGCGCGATGTCGACGCACCTGCACCTCGTCGTGACCGACGTGAACGGCGTTCTGCCGCGCTTCCTGCAGTTCTTCCATCGCATCGTCGCGCTCGGCACGAAGGTGCTCCGCGCGTGGGAAGGGCCGGTATGGGATCATGAGGCCACGAGCGTGGTGCGGCTGCTGACACACGCGGCGGTCGTGGAGAAGATCGCCTATGTCCTCGCAAACCCTGTGGCCGCTGGACTCGTCCCGCATGCGCATGAGTGGCCGGGCGCCAAGGTGAACGTGGGCGAGATCGGCCGGGGCGTGTTGTGCGCGGCGCGTCCCGCCGCATACTTCGACCCCAAAAATCCACAGTGGCCGGAGGAAGCAACGCTGTCACTCACGCTGCCGCCGACCATCGAGCATGACAGCGCGGAGGACTTTCGCCATGCCATCGCCGCCGAGCTCGAGAGGCAAGAATTGCAGGCGCAAGCGGAGGTGAAGCAGCGAGGGCGCCGCTTCCTCGGCGCCGAACAAGTCGGCAAGGTCTCGCCCCATGAGCGCATCACGAGCCTCGAGGCGTCGCGCGCTGGAAATCCGACGTTTGCTGTCGGCCGCAAGCAGGGTGACGCGTGGCGCGCGGCTCGTGCCACTGTACGCGGGTTTCGCGCCTTGTACCGCGCGGCGCTCGAGCGGTGGCGTGCCGGCGTGCGCAGCGTGGTATTCCCGGCAGGGACGTGGTGGATGTGCACGTTTCACGGCGCCAATATGGCCGATGTTGCGCTCACGATGTAGGTACTTCGAGGGTAAAAGGGCAGGGACAACCTGGGTGAGGTAGCGCGCGCGGCTCGCGGATCAACCTGGGTGGCACGGGTTGTTCGTGACGACGAATCCCAGTGCCTCCACGCTCGCGCGAGCGTCGCCGTCCCAGCCGAGCTGCGGATCTAGGCGAAGCTCGCCCGGCGCGAGCACGGCGGGCAGCGCCATCAGACCAACGAGCTCGACCGCATCGAGCTCCGCGCCAGTGTCGCCCGCGAACGGCGGACACAGCACGCGCCCTGCCGGCGCGAACGCCAGCGCTGCGCGCAGCGGCTCGCTCAGCGTCGCGCGCAGCACGGCTAGATCGTTGCCGATGGTGGCTGGCGTGGCAGCCGCCGGCCAGATCCATACCGTGAGGCCGGGCAGGTCGGCCACGCAGACCGCCATCGCGCGCTCGGGGGGGAGCGCGCGGCCACGGGCACCGAGGGGCGATGCCGCGATCGCGGCGACGATGAGCCCCGGCCGGGCGAGCGTCAACGCCGCGAGCCGACCGAGGTTGCGCTGAGCCGCCATCCGGCGAGCGGCGATCGCGGCAAGGTGGTCGGGACGATCGTAAACGAGCTCGACCTCGCGCTGCATCGCCACGTGAGGCGAGGTCTGCGCCGCCGCGGCAAGCGCCCGCTCGCGGGCCCCGCCGTCCGACGTTGGCCCTCCCCTCTCTGGCAGCGGCGCGGATTCCTCGATTTCCAGACGCTCCCGGAGGAGCTGCGCCACCCGCGAGGACAGACCCAGGGAGCCGAGCGACCAGGCAGCGGAGAACCAGTCCGCCGGCTCCGCGAGCGCGAGCGCCTCGGTCGAGGCGCGATCCCAGGCGGCAAGCGCCTCTCCGAGCGGAAGGCCGAGCGCGCGGAAGAGCGCGCCCGCCTCATCCAGCGCCGCCGCCGCGCCCGGATCGCCGAGATCCCGCCGCGCGCGCCCGATCGCCCTCGAAGCGTAAGCGACCCAGGTTCGGAGTGGCGGCGCGGTGTGCTCGGCAATCTCGCGGGCGGAGGTCGCGAGCGCGAGGGCGTCGTCGGCGCGGCCGAGCTCGAGCGCAAGCTCGGAGAGGAACGTGAGCGCGCGCGCGCGGCCGAACGCGTCGCCGAGGCGCGCGCACAGCCACTCCTGTCGCTGGAGCGGGGCTCGGGCGCGCTCCAGGGCGCCGAGGCCGAGCGCCGCCGCGCCGAGCTGGCCGCAGGCGATCGCCTCGCCCACGGAGTCGCCCCGGCGGCGGTGGAGCTCGGCCGCGTGCTCGAGCAGCGCCTCGGCCGCGCCGTGCGCGCCGAGGGTCACGTAGAGCGTGCCGAGCGAGTTCAGGATCTGCGCGCGCTCGCCGAGGAACGGCTCCGAGCGGCGCAGCGCCGACAGCAGCGTGCGCTGCGCAGCCGCCGCGTCGCCGAGGAGCCGCTCGGCCGTACCGCGGTAGTGGACGGCGACGACCGCGGCGCGGCGTCCGGGATCGCCTGCGGCCGCGATGGCGTCGAGCTCCTCGATGGCGGACGCACAGGCCGCTCGGACGTCGCGGCGCAAGCGCGCGAGCGCCGCCTCGCACCGCGCGAGGTCCCGGGCCTCGGCGGCCCCTCCTCGGTCGAACGCGGCGACAGCGCCCTCGAGGTGCAGCACGGCCGCGTCCAGCGCCCCCTCACGCAACGCGAGCGCGCCGCGCCCGAAGCCGAGCGCCGCCGCGACGAGCGGCCCGCCATCAAGCACCGCCGCCGCAGGATCGCGGCCGACACCGAGGAGCGCCTCGACGCGGTCGAGCTCGGCGCGGACCTCTGCGCCCGGCGCGCTCCGCAGCAGCCGCGACAGCGGCGACACGCTGTCGATCGGATCAAGCGGGAGCACCGCGCTCCTCCACCGCCTCGCCGCGCGCTCCGCGCGCGAGCCCGTGCAGCGCCGCCTTCACCGCCTCGATCGAGAGCTCCGGCCACGCGGCGCGGATGCGCGCGACGTGCGCGGTCACGTGGGGCGCAGCGAACGACGTACCGGTCCAGCGCCGCTCGCCGCCGCCGGGCGCGGGCGCGAGCACGTCGTCACCGGGCGCGAGGATCTCGTGGTCGAGCGTGAGCTCGCTCCGGAGCGCCTCCGGGTCCTGGAAGGCCCCTCTGCCGACGCCGATCAGCGACTTGAAGCGCCCTGGATAGGTGCGGAACGCCGCCGCGTTCGGGCCGGCGGCCACGAGCACGACCTCCGCGGTGTAGGCGGCGTCCGCGACCTCGTAGAGCTCGACCAGCGAGCGGTAGTCGCCCGGGCGGAGCGGCGCGTTCTTCGGGATGTCGATGCCGAGGCTCAGGTTGACCACGGAGAATCGCTCGCGGACGCAGAAGCGCAGCGCGGCGACGAGCCCGTCACGCGAGCACCGCCCGTCATCGCCGAGCGCACGGACGCTCGTGATCTCGGCCGCGGGCGCCATGCGGTGGACGATGCCCGCGCACGCCGTCCCGTGCCCGCTGAGATCTCCCGGAGCGCACGGCGCGACCCCGTACGCGCCACCGGCAGCGCCGCGCTGGACCAGGGCGACGTGCCGCAGCACCGCTGCGCGCAGCGCGGGGTGCGAGGCATCGACGCCGGAGTCGATCAGCGCGACGCGCACGCCGGCGCCGCTCCGCGCGCCCGGGCGTGGCGCGCCGTGGGGCTCGCCGCCCGGTCCTGCCGGAGAAGCCGTGGTCACGCGGAGCTCCCCTCCCCCGCGGAGGCCGGCTCCCCTGCATCGCCGGCGCCGCTCGCGTAGGCGTCGATCCGCGCAAGGAGGTCGAGGGCCAGGCGGGCCTCCGCCTCGCCGCGCTCGGCGAGCCTGCCCACCACCGCGGCGAGCTCCAGGCGGCGGCGGTACTCGGGCGTGAGGCGCAGCGCGTGGATGTGCCGCTCCAGCGCGGCGCGGAGCGAGGTCGGCGGCGGGGCCGCCCCTTCCGGGATGGGAGGTTCCGCGCCCGAGGCTGCGCGCCCGCCCGGCCCCGCCGCCGGCTGGCCTGGCGCCTGCGCGAGCAGGTCCGGCATCGCGCGCGCGAAGAGCTCGAAGACGACGCGCTCGGTGCGGAACGACTCCACGGTGAGCGCGAGGACCTCGGCCAGCCGCTCGGCCAGGTCGAGCTCCCGCCCGCCGAGGGGCGCCTCGTGCGAGAACAGCGCGGCGCCGCCCACGGTCGCTGCGCCGACGCGGATCGGCACGAAGATCGCGGACGCCGGCGCGGCGGCCAGGAGCGGCCGGAGCGGCGCGATCATCGGATCGCCGTCGGACAGCTCCACCGCGTGCCCGCCGCCGCCACCGAGCAGGTACGCGAACGGGGTACCGCTCGGCGGCAGCTCCGCGCCCGGGGCGCGGAAGCCGACCACGTCAGCGACGACGGGGACCGTGAGCCGCCCGAGCGTTTCCATCTCGAGCGCGACGAGCGCCTCCGAGCACGGCATCGCGAGGCACGCGAAGCGCAGGTGCTCCCCGAGCCCGCGCACCCGCGCCTCCACCGCGCCGAGGAGCGCCGCCGACTCGACGGTCGAGAGCAGGTCGCGGAGGCGCGCCGTGAAGGGCGCGAGCGGCGAGCGCAGCGCGTGCGGGTGGGGCGGGAGGGCCCGCGCCGGGGCGGGCGGGACACCCGGCGCGGAGCGGTCGGCGAGCGGCATGGGCCGACGATGCTACCGCCGGACCGCGCCGGAGCGAACCGCCATGACACCCGTGGGATCCGGTTGACGTGCCCAGCTCCTCTCCTAGCATGCAGCGACATGCGGCGATTCGGCTGTCCGGCGCACCGTCCGAAGCGTTCGTCCGAGCGCGCGGCCGATCGAGCGCGATCCACGGCCGCGAGGCCCCTCGATCCGGCGCGGGCGCGATGAGCCCGCCCGTCCGCGAGGGACGGCGCCGCCTCGCCGTCGTCCTGTGGGGTGTCCTTGGTGTCGTGGCCGTCCTGGTCGAGGCCATCTGTCGTCTCGGCGCGACGGCGGCTCGCATCCTGACGGGGCACACGCTCACGACGGGCCAGCTGGTCCTGCTCGCGGCCTGGACGGTCACGATCGCCTACTTCGAGGGGTACCGCGGCTTTCAGCAGCGCTTCTCGCCGCGGGTCGTCGCGCGCGCGCTCCACCTCGCCGAGCACGGGCGGCCCCTCCACGTGGCGCTGGCGCCGCTCTACTGCATGGCGCTCCTCCACGCGACGCGCCGCCGGCTGATCGCGACGTGGGCGCTCGTCGCAGGCATCGTGGCGCTCATCCTGCTCGTGCGGCAGATGCCCCCGCCCTACCGCGCGATCGTCGACGCAGGCGTCGCCTTCGCGCTCGCCTGGGGAGCCGTATCCATCCTCGTCTGGCTCGCGCGGGGGCTCGCGGGCCGCCCGCTGGGAATCTCGGCGGACGTGCCCGAAGAGGCGCGCGGCGCTGCCGTCGACGCCGAGCATCTCGCCCGCCAGGCCGCGCGGGCAGGCGGTCCCTGCGATCCGTGACCTCCGCGCGAGCGGGGTAACCGCGCGCGCCTCTTCGTCAGCCCGCCGCCGACCTCGCGGATCGCTGCAGCGCCTCGGCCAGAAGCGAACGATAGAGCGGCGAGCTCTCGCGGAGGGATTCGTGCGTGCCCACCGCCGCGACCCGACCGCCGTCGAGCAGCACGTTGAACGTCGACCTGAGGAGGTGCGGCGCGTGGGTCACGACGATGGCCGTGCGCCCAGCGGCGACCTCGCACGCCGTGCGGAGGATCGCCTCGGCGGTGGCGCCCGGCAGGCCCGCCTCCGGCTCGTCCAGCACGAAGACCCGCGGCTGGCGCAGCAGCACCCGCGCGAGCAGCAGCCGCCGCGCCTCACCCCCCGACAGGCTCGGCGGTGAGGCGCGCACCTCCGTCGCGAGGCCGCGCGCGGGCCGCGCCTCGCCCTCCGCCGGCGGCGCGCCTGCGAGCTCGTCGAGCTCCACTCGAAGGAGCGCCTCGCGCATGCGCTCCTCCGTGGGCGCGGGCTCGAGGCCGAGCGCCAGGTTGTCCGCGATGCTCCGCTCGAACAGCCGCGCCGATTGCCCCACCACGCCGAACAGCCGCGGGAGCTCCTCGGGCGGGATCTGCCGCAGATCCACGCCACCCACGGCGATCGCGCCCGACGACGGCTCGTCGAGGCGCAGGAGCAGGCGCAGGAGCATCGACTTGCCGCTGCCGGAGCGACCGCAGACGCCGACCACCGCTCCGGCGGGGATCGAGAGCGACACGCCATCGAGGACGGGGCGGCTCGCGCCCGGCGGCGTGAACGTGACCCCCTCGAAGGCGATCGACAGGGGGCGCCTCGCCTCGCCGTCCAGCTGCACCGCGAGGCCGCCGGAGGGGCGCGGCGGGTGCTCGGGCAAGCGCAGCAGCGCGAGCGTCGCGCGCAGCAGGGGGGCGCGCTCGATGAAGCCGGCGCGGAGGGCGTCGAGCGCCTCGAGGCGCGCCATCAGCAGCGGCACCACGAGCAGGAGCTCTCCGACCTCGCCCGCGCCGGCGACCCCGCGAGAGGCCGCGAGCGCGGCGACGATGACGAGCGGCGAGAGCGCCGCGAGCGTGCCCTTGATCTGGCCGGAGACGGCGAGCGCCTGGCCGAAGCGGCGGCGCGCGTCCGCGACCCGGCGCGCGGCCCCGGCCAGCTCTCCCTCGGCCTGGGCGCGCGCGCCGAGCAGGCGGAGGTCCTCCGCTCCCGCCAGCGCCTCGCCCACCGCGCCGAAGACGGCCGTGTCGGCGTGCTGCATCTCCCGCATCGCGCGCGCCACGCGGCCCGAGGCCCGGTCCGCCGCGAGGCGCGAGGCCGCGAACAGCGCCGCGCCGCCCGCGAGGACGAGCGCCATGCCGCTCGAGACCAGCGACCCGGCCAGGACCGCGAGCGTCGCGAGCGCCTGGGGCAAGCCGGTCGCGACGGCGATCGCGAAATCGGCGACGAGGCCGGCGTCCCGCGCGATCGCGAGCCGCACGACCTCCGCGCCCCGGACGGGCGGCGCGGGCCCGGCGCTCGGCGGCCGCGGCGCGGGCCCCGCCGCCTGCGCCGCGATGAGCGCGCGCCCGGCGGCGTCCACGTCGCGAGGCGAGGCGTAGAGCGCCGCGCGGAAGAGCGCGACGCGGAGCGCGGCGGTGAGGTCGCCGCCGAGCTCCGAGCTCTTCCGGCCCGAGAGCACCGCCAGGGAGGCGGACACGAGCGTGGCGCCGAGCGCTGCGAGGACCACGGCCGCCGGCGGTGCGCCGGCGAGCAGCCGGGCGAGCGCGCCGCCGATGCCGCCCGAGGGCGGCGCCTCGCGCCCGGAGACGGCGCCGAGGGCCACGCCGGCGATCGCCGGGAGCAGGCCGGACAGCGCGCCCGCGAGCGACGACAGCGCCACGACGAGGGCGAGGCGCGCGGCGGCCCTGGAAGAGGCGCCTCGCAGGCCTCCCGATGACGACATGGGCGACACGCTCCCCTCGCGCAGCGAGCAAAGACCGATCCGCAGGATCGCGAGGAGCGCGCGCATCGACGTGCGATGCCACGGTACACTGCCGACGCCGTTGCGCGCGACGCGCATTCGATCGACCCTCTCCTCGTGCGCACCGCGCTCGTGGCCCTGCTCCCGCTGCTCGCGGCCTGCGAGCGCCCGCCGCCCACGCCGCCGGCGAGGGCCGACGCCGGGGCGCTCACCCCCTGGGCGCGCGGCGGCGCCGCGTCGCTGGACGACCGCGGCGCCCGCCTCCGGACGGACAGCGCGCCGGCGGTGGGGTCCGTCGAGCCGGATGCGCTCGAGGAGATCCTCGCCGCCGCGCGGGAGGTCGCCCCCAGGCCGGCCGATGGCGTGAGCATCGCGAAGATCGGCACGAGCACCGGCCTCCCGGCGCCTTCCGCGCTCCCGCCGGAGCCGGCGCCCGCCCCCACCCCTGCCCCCCGCTCGCGCGTCGAGATCGGCGCGCCCATGGTGCAGGCCAACATGTCGAGCCCGGCGATCGAGAAGGCGGCGCGGGCGCAGCTCTACTGGGACCTCGTGCAGCGCTGCCGCGGCCCGGGCGGGAGCCTGCTGCCGCCTGACGCCATCCGGGTGGAGTTCAACGTCGACGCCGAGGGCTATATCGTGGTGCCGACGATCATCGGGAGTGCGTCCGACCCCCGCTACGACGAGGCGGCCACCTGCATGCGGCGGGAGCTGTC
This sequence comes from Sorangium sp. So ce1504, assembly GCF_051521635.1. Classification (NCBI taxonomy): domain Bacteria; kingdom Pseudomonadati; phylum Myxococcota; order Polyangiales; family Polyangiaceae; genus Sorangium; species Sorangium sp. So ce1504. The sequence goes on from NZ_CP150365.1 coordinate 7,574,981, forward strand.
GGGCGCAGCGTTCCGCGCGCCGGCAGGCGCCCGCGGGCTCCCAACCCGGGTCGACGCCACCGTGCCTTCGGTCGACTGAGCCGGAGCGGATCCGGCGGGCGTGCTGGCTGCTAAGTCAGCGGATCCGGCGGGCGTGCTGGCTGCCAACTCCGGGCTCCCCGCCCGCAGACCGCCGACCCGGGCTCGGGGCTACCCCCCGGGGCTCCGGGGCTACCCACCCGGGTTGGGTCATCCGGGTTGGGTCGTCCGTGGCTACCCACCCGGCTACCCACCCGGGTTGGGTCGTCCGGGCCGCCGACCCAGGTTGGGTAGGTTGGGTCGGGGCTACCCACCCAGGTTGGGTCAACCGGGGTCAACTGCCGACCGCTGAAAGCGGAAAGCGACTGCTGAAAGCGGAAAGCGAACCCGGGTCGGTGCGCCCAACCTGGACGCCCAACCCGGGTCTCGCCCTCCCTCAACCCGGGTCGGGTCAACCGGGGTTGGGTCGCCTCAGTCGAGGCGTGAGACCCCGAGCGATCGCATGAGCGCCCGTTTCTTGTCCTGGTGCTCCTGCATCCGGCGGAGGACGTCGACCACGAACGCGACCGTCGCGACGATGTTCTCGCCCTGGTTGAGCATCACGCACTCCGCGCGCGAGCTCATCGCCGCGTCCGTCACCTCCCCGCGGGTCGGCACGCCGGTCTTGTTCAGGCTCTCGAGCACCTGCGTCGCCCAGATCGCGGGGACCAGCCCGGCCTCGCAGAGCCACAGGAGCTCCTCCTGGACCTCCGCCAGCCGCATGAACCCCATCTCGACGGCCATATCGCCGCGCGCGAGCATCACCCCCACCTGCTCGCTGCGCATCGCCGTGAGCAGGAGCCTCGGAAACTGCGCGAACGCAGGTGTCGTCTCGATCTTGAGGACGATCCCGAGGTGAGCGGCCCCACGCGCGGCGAGCTCCGCCTGGAGGCGCTCCACATCGGAAGGAGACCGAACGAACGAGAGCCCCACCATGTCCGCGTGGCGCGCGATGAAGTCGAGATCCTCGAGATCCTTCGGCGTGAGCGACGGGATCCCGAGCTCGGTGTCCGGAAAGTTCAGGCCCTTTCCAGGCTTCAGCTTCACGGAGCCCTGGCGCGCGAAATCCACCTCCACGAGCGCGGCGCCTTTGGTCACGAGCTTGACCGTGCCGCCGAGCCGCCCGTCGTCGTAGAACACCCGGTGCCCCGGCCGGAGGTCGTCGACGATCTCCGGGATGGTGCACCCGAGCGCGAGCACCTCCCCCGCGCCGGTGCTGCCCGCCGAGGGGCGCGCCCGCTTCACGTCCTTGCAGAGCCAGAGCCAGGGCCGCTCACCCCGCTCGGACAGCGTGACGCGCGCCGGATCCCCGTCGATCTTGCTCACGCGCGGGTTGGGCCCGGCGATGTCGCAGAGGACCTTGCACCGCACCCCGGTCTCCCGTCCCGCCTCCCGGAGCCGCTCGATGAGCCCGGCCCACGCGCCCGCGTCCTCCTTCGCGCAGTTGATCCGCGCGACGTCCATCCCTCCCTCGAGCAGCCGCTTCAGCTCCCCCTTCCGCGCGTCCCCGGGCAGCGTCACCATCACCCGCGTCGTTCGCCCCTGGCGCCCCTCCCCGAGCAGCGCCCGCGCGTGCTCCTCGAGCAGCGCGCCTCCCGACGCGAACGTGGTGGGCGACTCGCCGGGCGGCCGCACCTCGGGGCGCCGCGCGAGCGCGTCGAGCGCGCCGCGCACGGCGTCGAGGGAGGCCAGCGCACAGCGCTCCAGGCGCCCCAGCGAGCTCAGCCCGAGCGAGGCGAGCTGCCGTTGCAGGTCGCGGATGTCCTGCTGCCGGACAGCGAGGTAATGCAGCAGGTTCGTCGCTCCCGCCCGGTGCTTCGGGTGCACCGCATCGACGAGGTGCCGGTTTCGCAGCTCGTGCTCGATGGCGCTCGCCCGCAGCGCCTCGACGGCGGCGAGGGCGCGCTCGACAACCTGCAGGTCGGGATAAACCATGGCGCGATCTCCTCCGGGCCCCGGCGCGCGGGCCCTCGCGTCCGCTGCAGCGCGCCGATGAGTCGAGTCCAGCACCGCGCGCAAGGCCAGTCCAGCGCCCCACGCCGGAAGAGCGCCGGCGAGGGCAGGACGTCTCCGTTCCTCCACAGCAGCGTCATCGAGCGCCGTCATGCCGAGGCGACGCGACGGTAAGGGCAGCCTCGGGCGCTACTACGCCGGCGCGCGGTACCGCGCCACGACGACCGTGATGTCGTCGTCCGGGCTCGGGCACCACCCCTCGACCTCCCTCAGGATCCTGTCGCGGATCGCCTCGACCGGCGCGGCCTGCACGGCCTCGATGGCGGTGCAGAGCCGCTCCAGCCCGAACTGCTCGCGGTGCGCGTTGCGCGACTCCGTCACCCCGTCGCTGTAGAGCACGAGGACGTCCCCGTCCTCCAGGACGAACTGGGCGTCCCGTGTCACCTCGTCGATGACGGGCAACACGCCGATCCAGACGCCCGAGCTCGGGATGCACACGCACCGCCGCGTGCGCGCCGAGCACACGATGATGTCGTCATGCGCCCCGGCGAACGTCACCCGCCCGCCCCGCTCGTACCGGAGCAGGAGCAGCGTCGCGTGCTCGTCACGCTTCAGGCGGCTGCGCACGTTCTTGTAGAGCGCCTTGTTGAGCGCCGCGAGCAGCTCGCTCGGGCTCGCGCCCGGATCCCTGCTCGTCAGCGCCGACACCATGCTCTGGATCATCAGCATCACGAGCCCCGCAGCGAGCCCGTGCCCCGCGACGTCGCCGATCCCGAGCCACCCCCCCTCGGGCGTCGCGATGACGTCGTAGTAGTCGCCGCCCACCTCGGCCGCCGGCGTCATGGCCGCGGAGAGCTCCAGCCCCTCGATGTGCAGCTGCTCCGGCACCAGCGTCGTCTGGAGGCGCGCCGCGAGCGCCGTCTCCTGCCGCTCGCTCTCCTGCTCCAGCCGCTCGCGCAGCTCCACCTGACGCACCATCTCCCGGTGCAGCGCCACCGTCTTCACCGCGGAGCCGATCTGGAGCCGCAGCGCGTCGTAGACCATCTCGTTCATGCCGCTGTTCAGCGCCATCACCCCGAAATACTCGGTGTCGCCGAACGTGAGCGGCATCACGACGACGCTCGTGCGCTCGCTCGAGCTCAGGAACCCGGGAGGGGCCAGGGAGCGCGACGGGAAGCTCTCGGTGGGCGGCGTCACTGCGCGGCCGTCCTCCATCAGGAACAGCGTCTTCAGGGTGGCTCGCTGGGCGTCGTCGTAGAGCGAGACGGCGGCGCGCGTGAAGTGCAGCCTGGGCATCTCCGAGGCCAGCATGCGCTGGAAGAGGGGCAAGCTCAGGCACGTCGAGAACCACCGCCCGCTCCAGCTCAGGTCGATCGAGGCGACCTCGACGTCGAGGCGCTGCCGCCCCTCGACGCGCACGGACGCGCTCCCGATGAGGACGCGGCATGCATGCCACAGCTGCTCCAGGGCCTCGTTCACGGCGGCATCGCCCCCCTCCTCGACCGGCCGCCGGAGCCGCGCGCGCAGGAGCGTCACCACGCCCTGGAACAGATCGAGGAACACCCCCTCGCGCCCGGCCGTGTCGAGGACGCGCTCCAGCACGTGCAGGAAGCACCCCTCGTGGCCCTCGAGCTCCTCTTCCAGCGCCGACACGAGCCCGCCGGCCCAGCCGCCGAGCGACGCGGCCGGGATACCCACGGCCTGCTCGAGCGCCCGCTCCAGCTCGTCGCGCCGGCCGCCGAGCGACATCGCCCCGAGGCGCGGCGGGTTCGTGAGCGGCCGCATCGCGATCGCCTGGTACGCGCAGCCGCAGGACTCGCGCCGCGTGAGCTCGATCTGCTGCATGCTCCGATCCGGGACGGCCTCGCCGTCGAGCATGCGCAGGACCGTCTCGAGCGCGATCTCCCCGAGCCGCTTGATCGGCTGGCGGACCGTCGTCAAGGACGGCCTCGCGTAGCGCGCCACGCCCACGTCGTCGAAGCCGCACACCAGGATGTCCCTCGGCACGTGGAGGCCCCGCGCCTTCAAGAGCTCGATCGCGCCGAGGGCCATGTTGTCGTTCGCCGCGACCACGGCGTCGATCTCGACCCCGCGGTCCAGGATCTCGGCCATCGCGGTGCGGCCCGTGTCGATCGTGAACTGGCCGCTCGCGACGAGGCGCTCGTCGTACGGGATCGCGCGCGCGGCCAGCGCCTTGCGGAACGCGTCGGCGCGGATCCTCGCCTCCCCGTTGTTGACCGGCCCGCCGATGTACGCGACGCGCCGGCACGCGTGATCGTCGAGCAGGTGGCCGGCCGCCATCTCGATCCCGAGGCCGTTGTCCACGAGGATGCTCGGGATGCCCTCCAGCGGGATCCCGATGCTGCACAGGGGCATCGGCGCGTAGTCCTGGCAGAAGCGCTGCACCCCCTCGGCGCCGACGAAATTGCAGAGCGTCGCCGACGCGACCACGATGCCGTCGACCGCCTCCGCGCTGACGAGGCGGTAGATGCTGTTCTGGGCGGCCTCGGAGGGACCGTGGGCGGAGAGCGTCTCCCCGACGGCGATCACGAGGTTGACGTCGTGCGCCTCGGCGGCGCGCTCGACCCCGATCCGCAGCGCGGATTGGTACTCGCCGCGCACATAGTCCATCACGAGGGCGATCGTCCGGCGCTTCTTCATCTTGTCCTGCGGCTCTCCGGTCAGGTGTCCTCGATCGAGACCAGCTCCGGAGACATGCGCTCGAGCGCCGCCAGGCTCCGTCTTTGCCATCCTAGCCGCGCGTCCGTGCGGAACTGCACCTTGCACTTCACCCCCTGGCCCGCGAGCCCGCAGATGAAGCTGATGAACGCCTTCAGGCAGCTCGAGTTGAGAAAGTAAAGAGCCCTTATATCGAACTGCACCACGCTGATGGAGAGGCGCATGACCTCTCCCTGGAGGGCCTTGAGGCAAAGGCCGAGCGGCGCCGCCGCCGCCATGTCGCCCGTGCCGGTGAGCTTGACGCCGAGGGTGTCGTCCCTCAGGGTCGGCTCGATCCCGAAGCTGTCCGTGACGACAGGCTCAACCCTTAAACCGCTCATCTCCCCTCCATCCCGCAACCGGCGCCTGCGCGATGATCGTCAGCCTGCTCCCCTCGATCGTGTGGTCCACGTCGAGCCCGCCCTCCGCGCGCACCCGCGCGAGGCCGAGCCCGGATACCCCTTCTACCATCGCCGTCTCACAGATGAGTTCGTCATAGTGCTTCACAGGATCGCTCGCCGACCTCAGCGCGGAGAGCCGCCGCTCCACCTCGCGCAGCCGCTCCGGCGACGCCTCGTTCCGCGCGCGGATCACGAGGACCCGCGCGCCCTCGCCCTCCTCCAGCGCGAGCTCGATGCTGACCTCCGGGCCGGACGAGTACTTGATGAGGTTCTCGACGAGCTCGTGCGCGGCCATGTAGAACCGCGAGCTCGCACTCTCATCGTCCAGCACCATCCCACAGAAGCTGGACACCAGCCGTAACACCGCGCTAGCCATCCGTTCACTCGGGAAAAACGTGATGCACAAGAACGGTGAAGCGTCCTGGCTCAGTCCGGAAGCTAACACGGTTCACGCAGCGTACGTAATTCTTGCACCGGATCCAATCCCCGTTGGTCGGCCGTGTGCCCATGTAGGCGAGCGAACGATCGCGAGCGCCCCGGCGCGCTGTTCACGGCGTCCGTCTCGACCGCGCGCTCGCCGCTTCGCCGGGCGCGCTGGCCGCGCCTCGACCGATGCGTCAGGGCTGCCGGGGGGCGCGGTACCTCGCCACGACGACCGTGATGTCGTCGTCGGGGCTCGGGCACCAGCCCTCGACCTCGCCGAGGATCCGGTCACGAATGACCACGACGGATTCGGTCTGGACGGCCTCGATGGTGGTGCAGAGCCGCTCGAGGCCGAACTGCTCATGGTGGGCGTCGCGCGCCTCGGTCACTCCATCGCTGTAGAGCACGAGGACGTCGCCGTCCTCCAGGACGAACTCGGCGTCTCGCGTCATGTCGTTGATGGATGGCAGCGCGCCGATCCAGACCCCCGAGCTCGGGATGCACACGCAGCGGCGCGTCTTCGCGCGGCACACGAGGATGTCGTCGTGCGCCCCGGCGAACGTCACCCGCCCGCTCCGCTCGTACCGGAGCAGGAGCAGCGTCGCGTGCTCGTCCCGCTTCAGGCGGCCGCGGACGTTCTCGTACAGCGCCGCGTTGATGGCCGAGATCACCCTGGCTGGGCTCGCCCTCGGGTCCCTGCGCGTCAGCGCCGAGACCATGCTCTGGATCATCAGCATCACGAGCCCCGCCGCGAGCCCGTGCCCCGCCACGTCGCCGATCCCGAGCCAGCCGCCGTCGGCGGTCGCGAGCACGTCGTAGTAGTCGCCGCCCACCTCGGCGGCCGGCTTCATGACGGCGCAGAGCGAGAGCCCCGCGACCGACAGCCGCTCCGGGACCAGCGTCGTCTGGATGCGCGCCGCGACGACGCTCTCCTGGCGGACCCTCTCCTGCTCCAGCCGCTCGCGCGCCTCCACCTGACGGACCATCTCCCGGTGCAGCGCTGCGGCCTTGGTCGCGGAGCCGATCTGGAGGCGGAGCGCGTCGTAGATCAGCTCGTGCGCGCCGCTGCTGAACACCGCGACACCAAACTTCTCCTCGTCGCCGAACGCGACGGGGAGCGCGATCATCGTCGTGCGCTCCCGGCCTCCCAGGAACCCTTCGGGCGCGAAGCGCCGCACCGGGAAGCTCGCCGCCGGCGGGTCCACCTCGCGGCCGTCCTCCATCAGGAAGAGCGACCTCATGAAACCTCGTTGCGCCTCGGGAGCGTCGTCATAAAGCGACACCGCGGCCCGCGATATCCCGAGGACCGGCAGCTCCGACGCGAGCACGCGCTTCAGGCCGGGCAGGCTCAGGCACGTCGAGAAGCTCCGCGCGCTCCAGCTGAGGTACGTCGCCGCGAGCTCCACGGTCAGCCGCCGCTCCCCCTCGACGCGCATCGACGCGCTCGAAATGACCATGCGCGACACGTGCCAGAGCCGCTCGAGGGCATCGTAGAGAGCGACGCCCCCGCCGCCCGACGGCGGCCGGCCGAGCCGCTCCCGGAGCACGTCGATCACGCCCTGGAAGTGATCGAGGATCGCGCCCGCGCGCCCCGCCGCGTCGAGGAGCGCCTCGAGCGCGTGCCGGAAGCGGCCCTCCCGCCCCGCGAGCTCGTCCTCCAGCGCCGACAGGAGCTCGCCAGGCCAGCCATCGAGCGAGCCAGTCGGGATGGCCACGCTCCTCCTGAGCGCGGTCTCCAGCGACTCCCGCCGCGCCGCGACCAGGGACGCCCCGTCGCGCGGCGTCGAGGCCGACGGCGCGAGCGAGGCGCTCGCCTGGACCCTGCAGCCGCACGACTCACGGCACGTGAGCTCGACGTCGAGGAGCGCCACGTCCTCTACGACCTCGCCGTCGAGCATGCGCATCATCGTGTCCATCGCCTGGGCCCCGAGCCGCTTCATGGGCTGGCGAACGGTGGTGAGCGACGGCTTGGAGAAGCGCGCGATGAAGGCGTCGTCGAAGCCGGACACGAGGATGTCCTGCGGGGCGCGGAGCCCCCGCTCCGCGAGCAGCTCGATCACGCCGAGGGCCATCTTGTCGTTGGCGGCGACCACGGCGTCGACCTCGACCCCGCGGTCCAGGATGTCGCGTACCGCGACGCGGCCGCTGTCGATCGTGAACGCGCCCACCGCGAAGAGGCGCTCGTCGAGCGGGAGGCCGCGCGCCGCGAGCGCCCCCCAGTAGGCGTCGGCGCGCGCCTTGGCCTCCTCGTTGTTGGCCGGTCCGCCGACGTACGCGACGTTCCGGCGCCCGTGGACGTCGATCATGTGCCCGACCGAGAGCTCGATCCCGAGGCCGTTGTTCACGATGAGGCTCGGGATACCGTCGATCGCCATCCCGATGCTGAAGACGGGCAGCGGCGCGTAAGCCCGGAAGAACTCGCGCATCCCCTCGATGCCGATGTGATGGCAGAGGGTCGCCGACGCGACGATGATGCCGTCGACCGTCTCCGGGCCGATGAGCTGATAAACGCTGTTCTGGGCCGCCCCCCCCTCGCCGGGCAGCGCGAGCGTCTCTCCGAAGGCGATCACGAGATTGACGTCGTGGGCCTCCGCGGCGCGCTCGATGCCGAAGCGCACCTCGGACTGGTAGTCTCCCCCGACGTAGTCCATCAGGAAGGCGATCGTCCGGCGCTTCTCGCTCATCTCGCGCGGCTCTCGCGTCAGGTATCGGCGATGGAGACCAGCTCCGGAGACATGCGCTCGATGGCCGTCAGGCTCCGCCGTTGCCAGCCCAGCCTCGCGTCGGTGAGGAACTCCACCTTGCACTTCGGCCCCTGGCTCGCGAGGCCGGCGATGAAGCTGATGAACGCTTTCAGGCAGCTCGAGTTCAGGAAGTAAAGGGCCCTCACGTCGAACTCGATGGCGCTCACGCGGAGGCGCGCCGCCTCGGCGTGGAGGTCCTTGAGGAGCAAACCGAGCGGCGCGACAGCCGCCATGTCGCCCGTGCCGGTGAGCTTGACGATGAGGGTGTCCTCCCTCAGGGCCGGCTCGATCCCGAAGCTGTCCGTGACGACGGGCTCAACCCTTAAGCTGCTCATCGACCCTCCACCTCCCCACCGGCGCGTGCGCGATGATCGTCAGCTCGTTGCCCTCGATCGTATAGTCCACGTCGAGCCCGCCCTCCGCGCGCACCCGCGCGAGGCCGAGCCCCGACACCCCTTCTACCATCGCCGTCTCACAGATGAGTTCGTCATAGTGCTTCACAGGATCGCTCGCCGCCTTCAGCTCGAAGAGCCGCCTCTCCACCTCGCGCAGCCGCTCCGGCGACGCCTCGTTCCGCGCGGAGATCTTCATGACCCAGGAACTCTCGCGCTCCTCCAGCGCGAGCTCGAGGCTGACCTTGGGGCCCGAGGAGTACTTGATGATGTTCTCGGCGAGCTCGTGCGCGGCCATGTAGAACCGCGAGCTCACGTTGGCGTCGTCCAGCACCATGCTGCAGAAGCTGGACACCAGCCGAAGCACGCTGTTGGCCATACGCTCGCTCGGGTGGAACGAGATGCATAGAAACAGTGACCCGTTCGGACTCGGTTCGGACACTGACACGATTGGCGCAGCGTACGTGGTTCTCAACCCGGATCCAATCCCTTCTGCTGACACCGACGATAGCGCTCATGTAGGAAAGCGGGCGGCCTCGGGCCACAGTTGCCACAGTTACAGTTATCGAGGCGCGCTGTACCTCGCCACGACCACCGTGATGTCGTCATCGGGGCTCGGGCACCAGCCCTCGACCTCGCCGAGGATCCGGTCCCGGATCGCCTCGGCGGGCGCGCTCTGGGAGGACTCGATGGTGGAGCACAGCCGCTCGAGGCCGAACTGCTCGTGGTGCGCGTTGCGCGCCTCCGTCACGCCGTCGCTGTAGAGCACGAGGACGTCCCCGTCCTCCAGGACGAACTCGGCGTCTCGCGTCATCGCGTCAATGGCGGGCAGCGCGCCGATCCAGACGCCCGAGCTCGGGATGCACACGCAGCGGCGGGTGCGCGCGCGGCACACGATGATGTCGTCGTGCGCCCCCGCGAACGTCACCCGCCCGCTCCGCTCGTACCGCAAGAGGAGCAGCGTCGCGTGCTCGTCCCGCTTCAGCCGACTGCGGACGTTCTCGTACACCGCCCCATTCACCGCAGAGAGGATGTCCCCGGGGCTGGCGCGCGGGTCGTTGCGCGTCAGGGCCGAGATCATGCTCTGGATCATCAGCATCACGAGCCCCGCCGCGAGCCCGTGCCCCGCGACGTCGCCGATCCCGAGCCAACCGCCCTCGTCCGTCGCGAGCACGTCGTAGTAATCGCCGCCGACCTCCGCGGCCGGCTTCATGACGGCGGAGAGCTCGAGGCCTTCGACCGAGAGCTGCGTCGGCACCAGCGTCGTCTGGATGCGCGCCGCGACGACGCTCTCCTGGCGGACCTTCTCCTGCTCCAGCCGCTCGCGCAGCTCCACCTGCCGCACGACCTCCCAGTGCAGCGCCGCGGCCTTGACCGCCGAGCCGATCTGGAGGCGGAGGGCGTCATAGACCATCTCGTTCGCGCCGCTGTTGAGCACCGCGACACCGAACTTCTCCTCGTCGCCGAACGCGACCGGGAGCGCGATCATGCTCGTGCGCTCCCGGCCTCCCAGGAACCCTTCGGGCGCGAGGCGGCGCGCCGGGAAGCTCTCCGCCGGCGGCTCCAGCTCGCGCCCGTCCTCCATCAGGAAGAGCGCCTTCATGGTGGTGCGCTGCGGGTCGTGCGCGGTGTCATAGAGCGACACCGCGACCCGCGAGAACTGCATCCGCGGCAGCTCCGACGCCATCATGCGCCGCAGGATGGGCAGGCTCAGGCAGGTCGAGAAGCTCCGCGCGCTCCAGCTCAGGTAGAGCGACGCGAGCTCCACGTTGAGCCGCTGCTGCCCCTCGGCGCGCACGGACGCGCTCCCGATGACGATGCGCGAGGCGTGCCAGATCCGCTCGAGCGCCTCGTCGAGGACCGCATCCCGGAGGGCCCCGTGGCCCCGGCGGAACTGCTCGCGCAGGAGCGTGATCATGCCCTGGAAGTGCTCGAGGATCGCGCCCTCGCGCCCCGCCGCGTCGAGGAGCGACTCGACCGCGCGCAGGAAGCGGCCCTCGGTCCCCTCGAGCTCCTCCTCCAGCGCCGACAGGAGCAGGCCGGCCCAGCCGTCGAGCGATCCGGCGGGGATCGCGACGCTCTTCTCGAGCAGGCGCTCCAGATCGTCCCGCTGGCCAGCGGACGGGAGCGGCGCGCTCCACGCCTTGCTCGAGGGCGCGCCCGCGGGCTCCACCTGGTACCCGCAGCCGCAGGACTCGCGCAGCGTGAGCTCGACCGGGAACAGGTTGTACTCGGGGACCGGCTCGCCCTCGATCATGCGCACGATCATGTCCACGGCGCGCGCGCCGATGCGCTTGATGGGCTGGCGGATGGTGGACAGCGACGGCTTCGCGAAGCGCGCGATGACGGCGTCGTCGAAGCCGCACACGGGGAGGTCCTTCGGGACGCTCAGGCCGTGCGCCTTGAGCTCCTCGACGGCCCCGAGCGCCATGTTGTCGTTGGCGGCGACCACGGCGTCGAACGCGACCCCGCGCCCGATGATCTCTCGCATCGCGGCGCGCCCGGTGTCGATCGTGAAGCTGCCGAACGCGACGAGGCGCTCGTCGAAGCGGAGCGAGCGGTCCGCGAGCGCCCTCCGGTAGGCGTCGGCGCGGACCTCCGCCTCCTCGTTGCTCGGCGGCCCGCCGATGTACGCGACGCGCTGGCACCCGTGGTCTTCGACGATGTGTCCGACCGAGAGATCGAGCCCGAGGCCGTTGTCGACCACGAGGCTCGGGATGCCGTCGATCGCCATCCCGAGGCTGCAGATCGGCAGCGGCGCGTAGGACCGGCAGAACCGCTTCATCCCCTCGATGCCGACGTGGTGGCAGAGCGTCGTCGAGGCGACGATGATGCCGTCGACCGTCTCCGCGCCGATGAGGTGATAGATGCTGTTCTGGGCCGTGCTGGCGGCCCCGGGGAGGGCGAGCGTCTCCCCGAAGGCGATGACGAGGTTGACGTCGTGCGCCTCGGCGGCACGCTCGACGCCGAAACGCACCTCGGACTGGTACTCACCTCGTACGTAGTCCATCAGGAGGGCGATCGTCCGGCGTCTCTTGCTCATCCCTGCGGCTCCTGCTCAAGCGTCGGCGATGGAGACCAGCTCGGGGGACATGCGCTCCAGCGCCGTCAAGCTCCGCCGTTGCCACCCAAGCCTGGCGTCCGTGACGAACTGTATCTTGCATTTCAGCCCCTGCGCGGCTAGACCGCAAATGAAGCTGATGAACGCCTTCAGGCAGCTTGAGTTGAGAAAGTAAAGAGACCTTACGTCGAACTCCACGGCACTCACGGAGAGGCGCACCACCTCCGCCTGGAGGGCCTTGCAATAGGAGCCGAGCGGCGCGGCCGCCGCCATGTCGCCCGTGCCGGTGAGCTTGACGCTGAGGGTGTCCTCCCTCAGGGTCGGCTCGATCCCGAAGCTGTCCGTGACGACGGACTCAACCCTTAAGCTGCTCATCTCCCCTCCATCTCCCAACCGGCGCGTGCGCGATGATCGTCAGCTCGTTCCCCTCGATCTTGTAGTCCACGTCGAGCCCGCCCTCCGCGCGCACCCGCGCGAGGCCGAGCCCCGACACCCCTTCTACCATCGCCGTCTCATGGATAAGCTCGTCGTAGTGCTTCACCGGATCGCTCGTCGTCTTCAGCTCGAGCAGGCGCCTCTCCACCTCCCGTAGGCGTTCGAGAGAGGCCTCGTTTCGCGCGCGGATCTTCAGGATACAGGAGCTCTCGGTCTCCTCCAGCGCGAGCTCCAGGCTGACCCTGGGGCCCGTCGAATACTTGGTGATGTTCTCGGCGAGCTCGTGCGCGGCCATGTAGAACCGCGAGCTCACATTCGCGTCGTCCAGGATCATCCCGCAGAAACTGGACACGAGCCGCAGCACCGCGGTCGCCATGCGGTCGCTCGGGAAGAACGTGATGCACAGGAACAGTGATGCATTCAGGTTCGGTTCGGACGCGGGCACGATTGCCACAGCCTACGTCGTTCCCGCAGCGGAGCCAACGCCTTCTGCTCTCGCGCGAGCGCGCGGGTGAGGGCAGACCCTACAATACGGCGCGACGGCGGGCTTTGGCTTTGACCTGGCGCGTCGGCAGCGGCCTCACGGCCGCGCTCCTTCACTGGCGCGCGGCCTCACGGCCGCGCTCCTTCACTGGCGCGCGGCCTCACGGCCGCGCTCCTTCACTGGCGCGCGGCCTCACGGCCGCGCTCCTTCACTGGCGCGCGGCCTCACGGCCGCGCGACGAGCCGCTTGCCCTGGGCCCTCAGGTTCGACACCGCTTCTCCCACGCGCTGGGCGAGCGGCAGCCCCCGGGGGACCACGAGGCCGGTCGCCCCGCCCACGCGGCCGAAGGACCATGAGAGCACCGAGCCGTCGGCGTCCCACGGCGCGAGCCGCTCGCGGCCGTCGGACGGCATGGCGCCGACGATCTCGTGCCGCTCCAGGTCGAGCGCCGCGATCCGGTCCGCCGACGAGAGCAGCAACGTCTTGCCGTCGGGCGCGGCGGCGATGTCCTCCCACTCCGCCCCGCTCACGCCCTCGAGCACCCGCTCCGTGAGGCCGGCGCGGCGGATCACGACGACGCCCGTCGCGTCCGCGAAGGCCGCGTCTCCCGGCAGCGGGCCGTCCGCGATCGCGGTCGCGCGCGGCGTGGCGTACCCGAGGACCCGCACCTCGCCCCGCGCCTCGTCGATGCGCGCCAGCGCGCCCGAGCTGAACGCGAGCCATAGCCCGGGGCCGACGTCGCCGCGCGCGGCGCTCGGGCGCGCCTCGTAGACATAGCCGTCGGTCACCGCGATCGTGCGGGACGACAGGTCGCGGAGCGACGTCGCGACGACGTTTCCGTCGAGCTCCTGCGTGAACAGCGTCCGGCAGGCGGCGTCGACGCCGAGCACGAGCGCCGGCGCCCTCGGCACCACCTCCACCGTCGCGCCGGTCGTCGCGTCGAACAGCGTCCACACCCCCTCGTCCCGCCGGTACGCCATGAGCCGGCCGTCGTCGCAGGCGCGCAGCAGGTGGCCCCGCCGCGCGGCCGCGCGGCGCCGCGAGCCCTCGTCGTACAGGCGCACCTCGCCGCCGATCTCGAAGGCGACCACGCCCCCGCGCCGCAGCGCGGCCGCGGCCGAGGCGGCCGCGCCGCGCACCTCGGGGCTCCCCTCCGGGTCGAGCCCCTCGAACCCGAGGAGGCGCTCCGCGGCGGGCGCGCCCGGACTGAACAGGACGAGGTCGCGCGTGAGCACGCGCCGGTCCGGCAGCCGCCACCCGCCGAGGAGCGCGTGCGGGCCGACGTCGCGCTCGGCGATGTCGGCCATCTCGCCGCGCGCGCGCAGCGGCCGCGGCGCGCCCTTGCCCGGAGACGCCTCGCACGGCGAGCCCTCGGGCGGCGGATCGCCCGCGGCGCGACCGCCCTTCCGGAGGTAGTGCCAGGCGCTGCCGCCGCTGCCGCACACGCCCAGATCGAGCCCGCCCGCGTCCCAGCGCGCCGACGCGGGCGCCGGATCCGTGTCGAGCTCGAAGAGCGGCGCCTCGGGCCGGTCGAGGGCGTAGATCGACGTCCTGCTCTGCTGCACGAGCGCGATCACGGGATCGCGCGGGCTGAAGCGACCGAGCACGGCGGGCGCGCCCAGGGTGATCTCGGCGCCCGCGCCGCCGCCGGGCCCCCAGAGCAGCGCCCTGCGCCCGAGCACCGCCGCCACGCGCGCGCCGTCGGGCGAGACGCCGAGCACGTTGCCGCGGAACGGGTGCCGATCGACCGCCTCGGCGCCGCCGCCGCGCCGCATGTCCCAGCGCGCGATCCCGCCGTCGGTCGAGCAAGCGAGGACGGGCGCCGCCTCGGCCGCGTGGACGGCGCTGCTGCAGCGCACCGGCGCGACCGCGGCCAGCGCGACGGTGCCGCCCTCCCGCAGCCGGAAGACGCGGACCTCGCCGGTGACCGAGCGCGTCGCGAGCGCCGTGTCGAACGCGAACGGCACGCGCTCCACGTGCGGGGCGTCGTGCGGCCGCAGCGCGAGGACGCGCGGCGATTTGGCGCGCTCGATGCTCTCCGGGTCGGCGTCGAGCGCCACGTCGTCGATGACCTCCGGGTCGGGCGGGCGCAGGTCGGCGACGAGCAACGAGCCCCCGGGGCCGCCGGCGATGACCCACCGATCGTCCCACGGCAGCGCCGACCCCACCACGCCGTCGACGGTCAGGAAGCGCGCGCGCGGCAGCCCCACCGCGGCCGACGCGAGATCGAGCGGCAGCGCCGCGTCATCCGCGCGCCGCGCGAGGGCCGCGGCGATCCACGCGGCGCGGTGGTACGGGTCCTCCGTGCGGCGCGCCTTGCCGATGAGCTCGGCGAGCTCGGCGCGCTCCTCGGCCTCGCGCGCCTTGGCCTCGGTCTGCGCCTGGCGCGCCGCGGTCCACCGCTCGGCCATGAACGCCGAGGCGACGGTGAGCCCGAGCGCCAGGGCCGCGCCGATCTTCTTGGCGCGCTGGGCGCGGGCGCGCCGGAGGCTCTCGCGCACGAGCGCCTGCTCGCGCCGCGGCAGCCGCGAAGCGAAGGCCGCGCTCTTGCTCACCTGCTCGAGCAGGTCGCGGCGCAGGAGGAGATCGGGGCTCTCGCCGGAGCGATCCCACACGTCGGCGGCCTCGCGGAGCCGCTCGAGCAGGATGAGCCGCTCCATGTGCAGCGCGCGGGTGGCGGCGGCGTGCGGCCAGCTCGAGACGAGCGACTCGTGGGCGAGCTCCACGGACCTGTCGCGGCGGACGAGGAGGCGCGCGCGCTCGAGGGCGCCGAGGACGCGGTCGACATCGTCGGGCGGCGCGGCGACGGCCTCGGCGAGCTCTGCCTCGACCCAGCGGACGCGCGACCCGTCCATCGCGCCGAGCCGGAGCAGCGCCTCGTCCGCGATCGCGCGGTCCTCCGGGGCGAGGGCGGCGAGGGCGGCGTCGGCGTGCCGCGCGAGGGCGCCGCGCACGCCGCCGAGCTCCTGCCAGGCCTCGCCGCTCAGCGCGCCGCGCCGGTCGCGCGCGCGCTCCCACCACGCCGCGAGGGCGAGCGCGATGAACGAGAGCGCCGCGCCGCCGCTCCGGAGCTCGCGCTGCGCCTCGGCCGCGACCTGGGCGAGCCCGCGCACCTCGGCGCCGGCGAGCTTCGCCGGGCCTGCGACGAGGTCCTTCACGGCGGCGGCGGCGGGCAGCCCCACGTAGCGCAGCGCGGCCCGGAGGCCCTCGCCGGCCGGGGTGGCGAGGAGGGCCGCGGTGCGGTCGTCGGCCTCGTCGAGCACGCCGATGAGCCGGAGGCCTCGCCGCGGCTCGCCGGTCGCGAGCGCGCCCACGAGGGCGGCGAGGCGCCCGTCGCCGAGGGGCGCGACGGGGTCGACGATCAGCGCGACGCCGACGGGGGACGCCATGCAGAACCTGGTGAGGGCGTCGAGGTCCGCGGCCTCGAGCTCCGGCGAGACGGCGGCGAGCGCGCGGGCGAGGGCGCCGTCGGGGTGGTCGCCCGGGGTGAGGCGCGCCTCGATCCAGTCGTCCTTCTGGTCGACGTGGCGGCGCGCGAGGTGGGGCACGAGCCCCGCGGAGGCGAGCGAGCTCTTGCCCGATCCGCGCGGCCCCTGGAGCACGACGCACGGCTCGAACTCGAGCTCGCGCCCGAGGCGCGCGGTGTCGTCGTCGCGCCCGAACAGGAGCCCCTCGTCGGTGGACGAGAGCGGCGCGAGGCCCCTGTACGGACGTTCGGGGACGCCGTGGGGCCGCTCCCAGACCTCGTCGATCAGCTGCGTCAGCTTCCCTGGCGCGACGCGCCGGTGCGCTGGATCGACGGACAGGAGCCGCTGGAGGAGCGCGACGAGGCCGCGCGGCAGCCGCGCGGGGTCGCGCTCGAGGTCGCGCATCGTGCCGCGCAGGGTCGCGGCGCGGAGCTCGGTCCACCAGGCGGAGACGCTCGCGGGGTCGGAGCAGTCGTCCGGCTCGTCGGGCACGGCGTGCGGGAGGCGCCCGGTGGCGAGCTGCGCGATGCAGACGGCGAGCGCGTAGGCGTCGGTGGCGGCGGTCGGCTCGGCCATCTCGAGCACCTCCGGCGCCATGAAGCCCGGTGTTCCGATGACGTTGCGCGCGGCGGCGGGGCTGTCCGCGCCGGCGAAGGCGCGGCGCGTGGAGGCGTAGACGTCGC
The DNA here is from genome assembly GCF_051521635.1 of Sorangium sp. So ce1504. Taxonomy (NCBI): domain Bacteria; kingdom Pseudomonadati; phylum Myxococcota; order Polyangiales; family Polyangiaceae; genus Sorangium; species Sorangium sp. So ce1504. The sequence continues at coordinate 7,591,799 of NZ_CP150365.1, forward strand.
GCTCGGCGAGGAAGGCCGCCGTGCCGAGGTCGCCGCCGCCGCTGTCATGGCCGCCGCCGACGGCGACGGCGGGGGCGCGGGAGACGGGGGCGCCTGCGCGCCGCGAGATGCCGAAGTCGAGGACCTTGAGGGCGCCGTCCTGGGTGAGGAACAGGTTGGCGGGCTTGAGGTCGAGGTGGACGACGCTGCGCGCGTGGATGACGTCGAGCGCGCCGGCGACGTCGCGGGCCCAGGCGACGACGCGGCGCCAGGGGATGCGGCGGCGGAAGCGGATCAGGTCGGCGAGGTTCCGGCCCTCGAGGAGCTCCATCGAGACGAACGGGGTCTTCGGGGCGCCGTGGAGGATGCCGGCGGCGTAGATGGTGACGAGCGACGGGTGGCGGAACGAGGCCAGGAGCTTGGCCTCGTCGGCCCAGTCGGCGGCGTCAGCGAAGTCCGAGACGAGGAGCTTGAGGGCGACCTCGCGGAACGGCGCGCCGTCGGGCAGGAGCTCCTCGGCGCGCCACACGTCGCCGAAGCCGCCGCGGCCGAGGCGGACGCGGAGCCGGTAGCGGCGGTCGAGCACGTCGCCGGGGGCGTGCGCGAGCCCGCCCGCGGGCATGGGCACCGGGCCCGGATCGCGGGAGGAGCTCCCCTCGTCGACGAGCGTGCGGTCCATCGCGAGACGACGGTATCACCGGCGCGGCGAGAGGTGGACGGTCCCGCTCACCGCAGTCCCCGGCGCCGCGGCAGTCCGCCCGGCTGCGCGTGGACATCGGAAGCCCGGCGCGCGACACTGCCGCACATGGGAGAAGCGGCGCCGCGACGGAAGCTCTCGCCGGAAGAATACCTCGATCTCGAGCGCGCGTCGGAGGCGAGGCACGAGTACGCGGGCGGCGAGCTCTTCGCGATGTCTGGCGGCACGTTCGAGCACAGCGCCATCGCCGCGAACATCGGCCGACTGCTCGGCAACGCGCTGGGCGAGCGCGGATGCGTGGCGCTCAACTCCGACATGCGCATCAAGATCCCCGCCGCGGATCGCTACGTCTACCCGGACGGCTCGGTCGTCTGCGGTCGTCCCGAGTTCGAGGACGAGCGGCGCGACACCCTCCTGAACCCGGTCCTCGTGATCGAGGTGCTCTCCGACTCGAGCGAGGCGTACGATCGCGGCGACAAGTTCGCGCATTACCAGACCGTGGCGTCGATCCGAGAGGTCGTCCTGGCGTCACAGAAGGCGCCTCGCATCGAGGTGTTCGCGCGCCAGGCCGACGGGAGCTGGGTGCTCCGGGTCTATGGCCCCGGCGCTCGGGCTGCGCTGTCGTCGGTGGGGTGCGAGATCGGCGTGGACGACGTGTACCGGGGCGTGCTCGCGGCCGCCAACCTCTGAATCCGCGGTTTCAGCGACACCGCATCGAACCAGTCCACCAGCGCTGTAGCGGGAGTCGCCCCGGTTCAGGACGAAAACCGTCATGGCGCCAAGTTCGCCAATTCGCTCCATTCCCGCACGGAATGCCCCGGGGAGACGCCCCGAGGACGCCGCGCGAGGTCGCGAGGAGCGCTGAGCGCGCTGAGCGCCGCTAGGCTGGACTTCCATGCCTTGCCGCGTATTCTGCCGGCGGGCGGGTCTCTGCCCGACGGGGGGACGGCGGATGCTCGAGCCGATGTGTGGGGGGCGTCACGCTCCTTTGGATGGCTGACGCGGAATACGGGGTCTTGCTGCAATGATCGATCTGTCAGGTCATACGCTGTTCGAGAGGGTATATGAAGGCTCCGAGACCGTGCTGTACCGCGGCCGCCGGAACGAGGACGGCGCGCCGGTCGCGGTCAAGATGCCTCGGTCCGAGTTCCCGACGGCCAGGGATCTCGCGCGGCTGCGGCGCGAGTTCGCCATCCTGCGGGACGCGGGCGAGGTGGCCGGCGTCGTCAGGGCGCACGCCATCGAGAAGTGCGGCAGAGGCCTCGCGCTCATCATGGAGGACCTCGGCCCCTCCTCGCTGCACGCCGTCCTGAAGGCGCGCAGGCTCGACGTGGGCACGGCGCTCCGCACCGCCATCGCGCTCGCGGGCACCCTCGACACGCTCCACGGACTCCGGATCATTCACAAGGACATCAAGCCGCACAATATCCTGATCGACGAGAAGACGCAGCGCCCGCGGCTCGTCGACTTCGGCATCGCGGCCCGCCTCTCGAGGGAGACCCCCGAGACGCTCCCGCCGGACGCGCTCGAGGGCACCTTGTCGTATATCGCCCCTGAGCAGACTGGCCGCATGAACCGGAGCGTGGATCTGCGCGCCGATCTCTACTCGTTCGGCGTCACGCTCTACGAGATGCTGACAGGGGCCCTCCCGTTCCAGGAGGGCGATCCCACCGCGCTCATTCACAGCCACATGGCGCGCATGCCGACGCCGCCGCACGAGCGCGCGCCGGGGGTGCCCCACGCGCTGTCGGACGTGATCGTGAAGCTCCTGGCCAAGATGCCGGAGGATCGATACCAGAGCGCCCGCGGGGTCAAGCTCGACCTGGAGGAGTGCCTCCGGCGGTGGGAGGCGACGGGCCGCGCCGATCCGTTCCCGCTGGGCCAGCACGACCGGCCGCTGGATCTGCGCGTTCCCCAGCGGCTCTATGGCCGGGATCACGAGGTGAACGTGCTCCTGTCCGCCTTTCAGCGGGCTCGCCGGGGCGCGGCCGGGCTGGTGCTCATCTCGGGCTACTCCGGCGTCGGCAAGACCACGCTGGTGAACGAGATCCACAAGCCCATCGCCCGTCATGGAGGGTATTTCGCGAAGGGAAAGTTCGATCCGATCAACCGGGACGTCTCGCTCGCGTCGGTGGCGCAGGCGTTCCGCGAGCTCATCCGGCAGGTCCTGACGGAGTCGGCGGCGGCCGTCGAGGAGTGGAGACGCAAGCTGCTCGCCGCGGTCGGCGCGAACGGGCAGCTCCTCATCGAGCTGATCCCGGAGCTCGAGCTGATCCTCGGGCCTCAGCCGGCCGTGCCGGAGCTCGGGCCGACCGAGGCCCGGAACCGCTTCGATCTCCTGGTGCAGCGCTTCCTGCGGGTCTTCGCTGCGCCGACCCACCCGCTGACCCTCTTCCTCGACGATCTGCAGTGGGCCGATCCGGCGTCGCTCAGGATCCTCGAGCGCCTCCTCACGGACGTGGAGGGCAACCATCTCCTGATCATCGGCGCCTATCGGGACAACGAGGTGGACGCCGCCCACCCGCTGCACGCGACGCTGGGTGAGCTTCGCAAGTCGGGCGTGGCGATCGCCGAGCTCACGCTCAAGCCCCTCGACATGCCGACGGTCACACAGATCGTCGCCGACACGCTGAGCGCGCGGCCGCATGCGGTCGCGCCGCTCGCGACGCTGGTCTTCGAGAAGACCGAGGGCAACCCGTTCTTCCTGGGCCAGCTCCTCGGCGAGCTCCACGACGCGGGGGCGCTGTGGTTCGACGCGCCCTCGGAGGCCTGGGCATGGGACGTGGCGCGCGTCCGGGAGGCGGTCGCCGCGGACAACGTCGTCGACCTCATGCTCGACAGGCTGCACCGGCTCCCGCCGGCGACGCAGCGCGCGCTGAAGCTCGCCGCGTGCCTGGGCCACACGTTCGATCTCACCACGCTGGCGGCCGTCCACGAGAAATCGCCCGCCGCGACGGCCGCCGACCTGTGGGACGCGCTGCGCGGGGGCCTGATCGTGCCGCGTGACAGCGATTATCGCTTCTTCGACGAGAGCGCGGACACCGAGCCCTCGGCCCCCCAGGAGATCAAGGTATCGTACCGGTTCCTGCACGACCGGGTGCGCCACGCGGCCTACTCGCTTGTCGAGCCTTCGCGCAGGGAAGCGCTGCACCTGGCGATCGGCCGGCTGCTCTGGGCGCGGGCCGGCGAGCCGCCGCCGGACGAGGACCTGATCGAGATCGTCCGCCACCTGAACCTGGGCGCGCGGGGCATCGCCGACGAGGCCGGGCGGCTGGCCCTGGCCCGGCTCAACCAGCGGGCGGGCAGGGCGGCCAAGATCAGGACAGCCTATCGGGCGGCCGCAGACCACTTCAGCGCGGGGCTAGAGCTCCTCGGGGACGCGCGCTGGGCGCGCCACGAGGAGCTCTGCTTCGCGCTCAGCCGAGAGAACGCGGAGTGCGTGTACCTGAGCGGCGCGCCCGAGCGGGCCGAGGTGCTCTTCACGTCCCTCATGCCCCTGGCGCGGTCGAACGTGGAGCGGGCGCAGATCTACAGCCTCCGCGTGCTGCTCCACGTGACGCTGGGGAACCTCGCGGACGCGGTGCGCCTGGGCGGCGAGGGCATCGGCATCCTCGGCTTCACGCTGCCGAGCAGCGAGGCGGAGCTGCAGGCGCGCGTCGGGGCCGAGCTTGCAGAGGTGGACGCGAACCTGGCGGGCCGGCGCATAGAAGACCTGATCGACGCGCCGGTGATGGACAACCCGGAGCAAAGGGCGCTCGTCCAGCTCATCAGCGATATGATGGGGCCGGTCTTCTGCCTGAGGCCGGAGCTTTACCCGCTGTTCGTCCTCAAGCAGGTCAACATCTCCCTGCGGTACGGCCACGCGGACGTGTCCGCCCTCGCGTACACCTCGTACGGATTCCTGCTCGCGGTCTTGCAGGGGCGCCCCGCGGACGGCCACGCGTTCGGCCGCCTCGCCATCACCTTGAGCGACAAGTTCTCGAACGCCGCCCTGGCCGCCAGGGTGAACTACGTCTTCGCCACGTATTCCCACCTGTTCCACGACGTGCGCGACGGGATTTCTCGCTTCCTGCAGGCGCGGCAAGGGCTGCTGGAATCGGGCGACTTCGCCCATCTCAGCAACGTATGGAACTGCGTGACCAGCAACATGTTCACCGCGGGCTATCCGCTCGAGGAGCTACGCGAGGAGGTGGAGCGAGGCCTCGTCGTGTTACGGCGAACCGGGGACGTCAGCGGCACAGCCGTGATGACGCTCATGAGGCAGGCGATCGCGAGCCTGCAGGGGCGGACGCGGGCCCCGGGCAGCCTGAGCGACGACCATTTCGACGAGGACGAGTTCGTCGCGCGCCTCAAAGAGAGGGACTTGATCGCGGGCCTCTTCTTTTACGCGCTGCTCAAGCTGCAGCTTCCCTATCTGTACGGCGACTGCGAGAGGGCCGCGGCGCACGCCGCGGACGCCGAGGCCTACGGCGCCGGCATGCTCGGTCTGTATCAACCGACGAAGCTGCATTTCTACGCTTGCATGGCGTTCCTCGCGCTGCCCGCCGCGGCGTCGCCCGAAGACGCGGAGCGCCGCGCGCAGACCATCACCCGCCACAAGGAGCGGATCGCGGGCCTCGCCGCGAGCGCCCCCATGAACTTCCAGCACCTGCTGCTGCTCATCCAGGCCGAGGAGGCGCGCGTCGCCGGCGACCAGCTCGAGGCCATGGGCCTTTACGACCGGGCGATCTCCCTGGCCCGGGAGAACGAGTTTCCTCACGACGAGGCGCTCGCGAACGAGCTGTGCGCGAAGCTGCACCTCCACGAGGGCAGGACGAAGGTGGCGCGCGCGTACATGGCGGACGCGTACCTCGGCTACCGGCACTGGGGAGCGACGGCCAAGGCGGACGCGCTCGCGCGCGATCACGCCGCGCTGCTGCCCTCTTCGAGCGACAGCGTGCCGATCTCTTCCATCCCCTCGGCGACGTCGGGCCCGGCGCACGCGGGGACCATCCTCGGCCGGACGACGGTCGGCAACCTGCGGGATGCCGCGCTGATCGTGCGCGCCGTGCAGGGCATCGCCGGCGAGACGGAGCTCGAGCGGGTGATCGAACGCCTGGTGACGCTCGTGCTCGGGAACTCCGGCGCGCAGCGGGGGGCGCTCGTCCTGGAGCGGGACGGGCGGCTCTTCGTCGAGGCGACCTTCGGGGTCGAGCCCGGGACGCTCGCGCTCGGGCCGAGCGAGCCGCTCGATACGCGCCCCGACCTGCCGCACAAGGTGGCGCTGTTCGTCGCTCGCACCCGCGAGCCGCTGGTGCTCGACGACGCCAGCGCCGATGCCAGGTTCTCCGACGATCCCTGCATCCTCGGGCAGGGCACGCGATCCGTCCTGTGCCTTCCGCTGCTCCACCAGAGCCGCATGAACGGCGTCCTTTACCTGGAGAACAACGCCGCGAGCAGGGCGTTCAACGCGAGCCGCGTCGAGCTGCTCGGCCTTCTGTCGTCCCAGGCCGCGATATCCATCGAGAACGCGCTGCTCCTCTCGGGCATGCGGGAGGTGAAGGAGCAGGTCCAGAACGCCAACCGGCGGCTCGAGGCCGAGGTCGCGCAGCGCACCGAGGAGCTCCAGCGCTCCAACACGCAGCTCAGCGCGAGCAACGAGCGCCTGCAGATCGAGCTCGCGCAGCGCGAGCAGGCGGAGCGGGAGCGGGCCGCGCTGCAGCGGCAGATGTTCGAGGCGCAGCAGTCGAGGCTGGCAGAGCTCTCGACGCCGCTCATCCCGATCACCGACCATATCATGGTGATGCCGCTCATCGGCACCATGGACGCCGCGCGGGCAGCTCAGGTGCTGGAGGTCGCGCTCGACGGCGCCCAGCGCCACGAGGCGCGCGTCGTGATCCTGGACATCACCGGGATGAAACACATCGATACCCAGATCGCGCAGACGCTCGTGGGGACCGCCAACGCGCTGCGGCTGCTCGGCACGGAGGCCGTGCTCACCGGCACGCGCGCCGAGGTCGCCCAGGCAATGGTGGGCCTGGACATCGAGCTGAAGTCCATCGTCACCATGGGCACCCTTCAGAGCGGCATCGCCTATGCGCTCCGCCGCGCCGGGCAGTCGACCGGGATGAGCGCGCCGCTGTCCTCGGGGCCAGCCCGCGCGCGCCCGCCGGCGAGGTGAGGGTCGGGCGGTCACGCTCAAGACCGATCGTGAAAGTCAGAGAGCGCCGACGGCGCTCTCGTGCACGTGCTGGCCCGGGACTGCGGCGACTTTCGGTCGCCTCACGCCTTGATGGCGTCGAGCTCCCCCGGCTTGCTGATGCCAGGCCCGTCGGTGACCTTGCCTGCGCCGTCGGTGGTGAACGACGGGCCGCTGCCACCGAAGCCAACCGCGACCGCATCCGAGACGCCGAAGCGATCGACCGGAGTCCAGTCGGGCGTCCCGGCGCCGAGCGCGTTGATCAACGTCGTGTAGAGCTTGTTCAGCGGGACGGTTCCGCCCGACGAGCCTGTGTTGCCGCTGTTGTTCTCGCCCTCCGTGCCGCTCGAGCAGGTGGCTTCGCTGTTGCCTGCCTCGAGCTTCCCGCCCGCGACGTTCACCGAGACGCCCTGCTTGAGGTAACCGCCCGCGCTGCCGGCGATCACGATGGGCAGGTTGTTGTTGTTGTGCGCGTTGCCGTCGGCGAGCTCGGGCAGCCACATGACCGCGGAGTTGTCGAGCATGGTGCCGCCCCCCTCCTCGATGCTGTCGAGGGTCTTGACCAGCTTGGCGTACCGCCCCGCGTACCAGCGGTCGATCTCGTGAATCTGCTCGATGACGCCGCTCACGCACTGGCCGCCGACAGCGGCGCTCCCGTTCCGGTGCGAGAGCCCGTGATGATCGTGGGTGTGCGCGATGCCGTCCCACTTGAACGTCACGAAGCCCGGCCACTGGAGCACGATGGAGCGGTTGTTGTCGCACATCATCGTGAGAGCGATGAGTCGGATCATCATCTCGCTGCCGAGCGTGTACACCGTCTCGCTGTTGGGGAAGCCGCCGCCGCGAGCCGGGTAGCCCGCCTGCGTGAGGGCGGCGTCCGTGACGCCGAGCGCGGTCGCTGACTCCGCGGTGCAAGCAGAGGGGACGACCCGCTGCTCGGTCTCGCGGAGCAGGGAGAGCCAGTCGTCGATCTTCTTCCGATCGGCGCCGCTCATCTTGCGGGCCTTGTAGGCGTTCAGATCGCGGCTGACCAGATCGATGATGCTCTCGCCGCGAGCCACGCGATAATCCGCTTCCGTCTCGGAGCCGCTCACGAAGAGCCCGGTCAGGCTGCTGTACACCGTGCGCGCGTTGGTCACGGGCGCGTACGGCGTCTTCGGCGCCGAGTACGACACGATGCCCTTGACGTTCGTGAAGGCATTGCCGACGGAGAGCACGAGCGGGACCTTGTTGGTGCCCGGGTTGAAGCGCTGCGCGATCTCGTGGTCGAGCGAGTGCGACAGCGCCCAGTGATCCCCGGTGGGATCGAGGGGCGCGCAGGTCAGCTTGCTGCCCATGCCCTGATCGTGGGGATCGAAATATTCCGTGCCGTCCACCTTGTTGTTGAAGCCGTTCAGCGGCATCGCGAGCCCACGCGGGAAGAGCAGCTTCGACGCGAAGGGCGCGAGCGCGGCGAGGGTCCGGGGCTTCCCGTCCGCCTGCGTCGTCTCCAGGGACGCCGCGGTGACGTTCCCGGCCCCGTTCTCGATCCCCGTCGGGAACCACCGGTTCGTCAGGCAACCGTTGTTGGTGTAGAAGATCACCAGGCGGCGCGGCGACGGCGCCTCCTGCGCTCGCGCGGAGCGTCCGAGCGAATTCAAGAAGGGGACGGCGAGCGCCGCGCCACCAATTCCGCGCAGGAACAGTCTTCGGTTCACGGCTCCACCTCCGCCTGCAGGGCACGAACTCGGAACGATTGACTCTGTGTGAGGTCTGCGATGAGGTCGAGCACCGTGTAGCCGCCCTGGGTGAGCTTGGCGGTCAGCTCGTCCACGGTGCAGGAGTCCTCGTTGTTCAGCTCGCGCTGGTAGGCGAACGAGACCCACTTTCGCACGTAGCACTTGTGCGCTGCCGGGGAGCTCGCGATGGCCTCGGAGAGCGCCACCGGGCCATCGACCGCCACGAGGTCCTCGCCCACGCCGACGTCCACCCGTGTGTCGATGGGCACGCCCGAGAACGATTCGGTCTGCTGGAAGGCGCCCACGGCGTCGTACGCCTCGAGCGCGAAGCCCGCCGGGTTGATGTACGTGTGATGGCAGAACGCGCAGGAGTCTCCCGCCGTCTGCGCGTCGACCCGAGCACGGTTGGTCGTGAGGCTCGCGTCCGTGGGCAGCGGCGTGCCCTCCACCATCGGGGGCGGCGGCGGGATGTCCGCGCAGAGGACCTCCTTCTGCAAGAACGCGCCGCGCAGGATGGGCGACGTCCGGTCGTACCCCGAGTGCGACACCAGGAAGCCCAGGCGGGTGAAGAGGCCAGAGCGCTGCGTCGGGTCGAGCTCGACCGGCACGAGCTCCGCGCCGTTGAACTCCGCAGGATCCAGGTCATAGAGCGGCGCCAGGGAGGCGTTGACGAAGCCCACCGGCGTGGTGACCAGATCCTGGAACGTCCCGGCCTGATCGAAGACCACGTGCTCGATGAAGCGATCGGTCTCCTCCGACAGGAGCGGGATCATCGACGCATTGAAGTCCGGGAAAGCGGCCGGATCACGCTGGATGTCCGACCAGCGCGTGCCGGGGCCCATGTGAAGGTAGAGCTCGTGGAAGGCCTTGACCATCCCGCGGCTCTTGGGATCCGCGAGCATTCGCTGCGCCTGCGCGAGGATCTGCTCCGGCGTCTGCAGCGCGTCTTCGTCTGCCGCGGCGAACAGCTCCTCGTCCGGCATGGTTCCCCAGATCAGGTACGAGAGGCGCGACGCCACCTCGTGGCTGTTCAGCACGAAGTACTCGCCCTCGGGTTTCTCGTTGATCTCGGCGCGCATCAGGAAGGAGGGCGAGAGCAAGAACCCTTCGATGATCAGCTGGGCGCCGTCCTCGAACGAGCCGGTCGGCGTGAGCGCCTGGCGGCGGGTGTAGAGGGCCTGGAAGAGCCCCCTCTCCTCCTCGGTGAGCGGCCGCCGGAAGGCGCGCCGCCCCAGCGTATCGATGAGCTGGTTCGCGCACGCGGTGCCGTCGCCTGCCGGCGTGCACGGGATGGTCTTGGCGCGCGCCCTGGGCTCTGCCATCACCGCCGCCGCGACCGTCGCTGCGGCGGTCTTGTACCCGTCCCACGCGCGCTGATCGACGCTCCCGACCCCGTCCGGCGCGAGCATCGACGACGGCTGGTTGTCGATGCCGACCAGATCGCGAATCGTGTTGTCGTATTGCGCCCTCGTCAGACGCGGCAGCGCCGACGTTCGCGGGACGCCCGGCACGCACACCGTCGGCTCGACGCCGGGGCCGCCCCCCGCCGAGCCGTCCCCTCCGGCGCCGTCTCCGCTGCCAGACCCGTTGCCAGAGCCGCTCCCAGGCCCGTCGCCAGAGCCGCTCCCAGGCCCGTCGCCAGAGCCGCTGCTCGCCTCCGGGTCGTCGCCGCCTATCATCGCGGTGCAACCGCCCATGGCTGCATAACTCGCCGTGAGCAGCACAGGAACGATGAACCGTCTCGCCCACGTGTTCATAGAACTCACCTCATCCGAGGGGGCTCTCACATCGAGCATCGCCCAGACATCAGGATGCCTTGTCGCGGGTCGCAGATCACGAGTTTTCTCGTATTTTCGTCTTGGCGCAAGTTTGCTTTCGCCCGGCAAATCCGCTGGTTTGCAAGGCGCCGGGGCGAGGCGCGTGAGTAGAATTTCGACTTCTCTTGTGATACAGCAATTATTGCATGAGAGTGGCATGATATTGTGAGCGCTCACATGGACATCGACATACAGCGGACAGCGCCACGCGACCCAATGCGCTCTTCGCGCGAACCGGACCACGCCTGCGCAGGAGCGGCCGGACACGCTCTCGGCGCTGCTCCGCTGAGCAATTCGAGCGGTCGCGAACCAAACCAACTTTCGGGCATCGAGGACAATGAGAAAAATTCTTCTGGCTCTGCTGTTCGTGTCGATCCCCGGCTGCGGTGATGATCCCTCCGACACCACGACGTCGACCGGCGGGGACAACAGCGGCGGATCGGGCTCTTCCGGTAGCTCGTCGGTCTCGGGAGGGGGTGGGAGTGGATCCACCGGTACGGGCGACCCAGGCGGCGTCGAGGACAGCGGCGTGAGCTGCCCCGCGCCGACGTTGCCTGCCGCGGCGTCTCTCCCTGTCTACGAAACGCATCAAGATCCGTTCACGATGCTGGATGGATCGCGCATCACGAAGAAGTCGGAATGGGCATGTCGACGCGCCGAGATCAAGGCGCAGGTCGAGGAGTACGAGTCCGGACCGAAGCCCGCGGTGTCCAAGGACGACGTGACGGGGGAGTTCTCGGGGAACAAGCTGACGGTCGGCGTCAACGAAGGCTCGAAGAGCGTCTCCTTCTCCATCGACATCAACCGGCCTGCCGGGGCGCCCTCCGCTCCGATTCCGCTCCTCATCAGTCTCTATGGCTTTGGCAGCGTGACCCTGGACGCGGGCGTGTTCAGCCAGAACGGCGTCGCGACGGCCCTCTTCAACAACAACGACATGGGCGCGCAGGGCGGCGGCGGCACGCGTGGGACGGGGATCTTCTATGACCTCTACGGCAAGGACCACCCGGCCAGCTCGATGATCGCGTGGGCCTGGGGCATCAGCCGGATCATCGACGCGCTGGAGAAGACCCCCGCGGCCAACATCGATCCGAAGCGCATCGCCGTGACGGGTTGTTCGCGGGATGGAAAGGGGGCCCTCACGGCAGGAGCGTTCGACGAGCGCATCGTGCTGACGATCCCGCAGGAGTCGGGCGCCGGCGGCTCGGCGAGCTGGCGCGTCTCACAGGCGGCGAAGGACGCCGGGGAGAACGTGCAGACCCTCTCCCATGCGGCCGGTGAGCAGCCATGGTTCCGTGAGAGCTTCGGCGCGAACTTCGGCAACAAGGTGACGACGCTCCCGTTCGATCATCACATGGTCATGGGTCTCGTCGCTCCGCGCGCGCTGCTCGTCGTCGACAATCGAATCGATTGGCTCGGCATCGACAGCACCTTCACGGCCGGGGCCATCGCCCACGCGATCTGGGAGGGGCTAGGCGTGCCCGACAGGATGGCTTACTCACAGCTCGGCGGCCATGAGCACTGCCAGTTCCCCGCGCAGCAGAGGGCGATCCTCGAGGCGTACGTGAAGAAGTTCCTCGTCGGGGGAGGCACCGACGACACCAACCTGCTCGAGAGCGACGGGGCGAAGGCCGACCTGAGCCGGTGGATGACGTGGACGCCTCCGAACCTCCAGTGACCGCAGGGCTCACCGGTCGCGGAAGCCGAGCCAGACGGCCACCTCCGGCGCAGTGCGGACGGCGAGCTGGAACGTGGTCCGGCGCTTCCGGCGAAGTCCACCTAGCTTCCGAGATGGTCCTGGACGCCTTCCGGCCGAGCGGGCGCCTCATCCCGGGGAGCGTCGCCGCGTCTTCCGCTTCCCTCGGGCTTGCGCCAGCTCTGCCCGCAGCGCCTGCACCTCGGCCTGCAGCTTGTCGTTCGCTTCGCGCGCCTTGCTCTCGGCCTCGCGCGCCTTGCTCTCGGCCTCGCGCGCCTTGCTCTCGGCCTCGTCCGGCGTCGGCAGCAGATCGTGGCCTTCGCGGTCGCGCGCCAGCCGGAGCATCGGGCCGAGCGACTGGTCTTGCACGACGGTCCACCAGAGGCCCAGCGTCTCGCAAGCGCGCAGATCGGGGTCGCCGGACGCCCGCTCCACGAGATCGCCCTCCAGGGCGTCCCAGACGCGGATCGGTCGCTCTCGATCCTCGGGATCGAAGCGCACGACCTCCGGGATGCCCGCGGCGCGGTAGCGCTCGAGCTTCTCGTCCCAGTCGGGCTCGCCCTCGTCCGAGTCGCTCACGATCTCGACCCCGAGGTCGGGCGCCCCGTGCAGCCAGATCTTCCAGGTGCGGAAGGTCCGATGAGGCATACCCAGCCGGACGAACGCGTCGGGGGCGAGGCGCTTCTTCGAGGTCCTCGGGTCCCAGTAGACGAACTGGTCGGAGCCGAGGGTCGCCGTGTGCGCGAGCTCGCGCTTGAGGATCAGGTACAGCGCGGTGCGGAGCTCCAGGTGGCGGTTCGTCTCGGGCACTTCTTCGGCCTCGGGGAAGTACACCGGCTCGGGCGGGCGGCTGTAGACATGGGCCCCCATCCGCTGGCGGGGCGCGGCGATCGGACGAGCTTCAGCGGGCGGGCGGGCCGCGGATTCTACGGCTGACATGGCCTGCCTCGGAGAATACCACGACCGCCGCTGCTGCGGCATCGACAGGCCGAGGCAGCGGCTGGCGGGCGACGGAACGCACCTCGGGGCGCCGTCGAGCTCCGGAGCGGATCGAGAGAATCGTGCCCACCCGAGCACAGCGCGGTGCTGTCGGCATTCCGAGATCCGTGGTCTGCGGTGCGGTGGTGGGTGGGCAGAGGCGTCCCTCACCCTTCGCGTGCCGCGAGCGCTCGCGTCGCAGCATCGCTCAGATAGCCGACCACCGCCTCGATCTCGCGGAGGAGCCACGGGAGTGTCGGCCCCGCGTCGATGCGCACCACGCGCGGCCTGCCCTGCGCGTGCAGCGTCGCAGTGAGCCACGGCTTCTCCAGATCGACAGCGATCGAGCGCACCGAGATCCCGGGCTCGAGTTCGTCGAGCTTCGCCAGCAGCGGGGCAGCCAGGCGAAACGCCTCCTCCGCAGAAGCACCGCGCAGATCGACGCCCGGCCCCGCGAACGGGCACCCCGCGGCGTCCGTCGCTGGCACGACGCGCACATGCACGTCCGCGAACCTCAGCTTGAACGATCGAATCCGCATCGCCGACCACGTGCCTACAGACAATTGATGTTCGCGGCAATGAAATCTGCGGGCACCGTCATGAGACGACGAGTATGCATACCGTCGCGCGCGTGAGGGCCGCGCCCGATCCGCCTTGCACGCCGGCCCGCTGGACGATGGTGCTGCGACGGAAGGCCGCCGGAGTGCGCGCGGCCTCAAGCTCCGCACGGCTTCATCACACCTCTCGCGGAGGACGCGATAGACGTCGCCCGGGATGCGGCGAGAACCGAAGTGACCTGCACGGAGAGGGACGAACTGCGGACCGTGCGAGGAGCTGTATCGGCCCTCCACCCGCCGCTCGGAAGGGGGAGAGTCAGCACGGGGATTGGCTTGCATCGAGGATAATCTTGGCTACCATGCGCGTCTCAGGACGGCGGCGCGCTCCGAAGTTCGCGAATAGGTGGGACGGACAAGGAGGAACAACGTGGAGCAACACTCATGGAAGAGGACGGGACCTCATCGTCTGGCGATCACGAGCATCCTTCTCGTCGCGGGGGCTCTCGTCTTCGCGTCAACGGCGAGCGCCGGCCGCGGCAGAGATCATCCGGGGTTCGGGTTCACGGAGGCCGATGTCCGAGGACGCTATGTGTTCTCCCTCCAGGGAGAGGCGGGCGGTACTCCGGTAGCGTCCGTGGGATTCTTCGTCGCCGACGGCACTGGGAACATCACCTTGGGGAGGCGAACGGTCAGCTCCGAAGAGGGCATTGATCGACAGACGTTCACGTGTACGTATGAAGTCGAAGACGACGGCACCGGCAGCGCCGTCTGCACCATCGATGATGGGACGAGAGAATCGTACGATTTCGTCCTGGAACGCCAGGGGAACGCGGCTCGCTTGATTCGTACGGATCCGGGCTTCGTGGTGCTGGGCGAAGCCTCGCGGAAGTAAGAGGCGCCTCTCTAAAACCTCCCGTCGCCAGGCAGCCGAGGACGGGCGCATCGCGTCGTTCCTCGTCGCCCTACTTCAGTAGGGTTCCTCGTCGCGCCTAGCGCTGCACCCGCCCTCGGCTGGCAGGTGGACGGGGAGGCGAGCACGCACACGGGAGACGAGACGGCAGACAGCAAGCCCGCTTGCGCGACCGCGCTGCGCTCAACCCCTCAGCCGCCCGCGACTTCCAGCATCGCCCGCAGGAGCGGCGGCGTGCGCCGCGGATCGCAGGGCGCCTTCACCGCCCGGCCCGCGACGACCGCGCTCATATGGCACGTCCCTGGCCGCGGCAGGTGATCCATCCAGTAGAGATCGAGCCGGTCGTCCGGCGCGAGCCGCCGCACCATCGGCTCGAGCGGCAGCATCAGCCCCTCGCGGAAGCGGGCCAGATAGACCACGTTCGACAGGCGAACAGGGGAGTTCAGCCCGATGCGCCGCCGCGTCCCGGACGCGTACGGGCCCGTGTGATCGATGAACTCCACCGTCTGGAGATCGCCGTAGAGGTCCGGCTCCGTCTTCTCGACCGTCACCAGCGTCCACGCGCAGAGCGGCCGCTGCGCCCGCAGGAGCGCGCGCGTCATCTGCTCGAAGTCGGGCAGATCCGCGGCCGCCCGCGCCTCGGTGTAGTGGCCGTGCGCGAACTGGTTGCGCTCGGCCTGCATCAGGTTCGAGAGCGTCTCGAACGTCTGGTTGTGCGACAGCTTGACGTCGAGCACCTCCCTCGCCATCGAGCCGATCGGATCGTCGCGATCGCCGAACGCCCGCGCGGCCGTGCGCGCGAGCTCGCGCCACGCGCCGAGCGCCAGGCCGTCGCGCGTGCGCGTGCGGCCGTGGAAGTCGAGCAACGCGCCCCACCCGGGAGGCGCCCCGCCCGCGCCCGGACCGCTCGCGCCCGCGCTCCCCCCGCCCGCGCCCGGCCCGCTCGCGACGCCGCTGCGCGCCGAGGTCGGGGGCGCGCTGCCGCCGCTGAAGAAGGCCGAGACGAGCACCGTCGCGATGAAGCGCCACGTGCCCTCGAGCACGTCGAACAGCATCTTCACCCGCTCGATCGCGCTCGACGCCCCGATCGCCGCCCGCACCCGCCCCGCGATGGGATAGGGCAGGCCGCCGCTCAGCGCCGAGAGCACCCCGTGCGGATCGCCGCACTCGCGCGAGATCTCCGCCGCCCGCGCGCCCGCGTCGGCGTCGTGCAGGAGCTCCCACGACAGGGTCCGCGCGTGCTCGACCCTCCCGTCCAGGATGGGCGGCCGGCCGTGCCAGTCGCACTGCACCGCGCTCGCCATCACCGCCGGATCCGCCTTGCGGGGCACACACGCGGCGACCACGCCGGGCGCGAGCGGCGCGATCAGCGCGGCGGCGCCCGCGTGGGTCGCGACGACCGCCGCGAGCTCCTGCGCGAGCGCCCCGATGACGTGCGGCCCGACGCCGCCGAGCGCGCTCTGCTCCTCGATGCCGAACAGGACCGTCGCCCGGCGCCCGCTCCGCGACGCCTCGATCACCTCGAACGGCGCGGCGAAACGCGCGCTGGCCGCGCCGTCGCGGAGCTCCACCACGGGGGCGGACGCGCCGTCCACGCCCGCCGCGCCGCGCTCGCGCTCCGCCGCGAGCGACGCGCCCCGCTCGCGCTCCGCCGCGAGCGACGCGATCGCGTGCAGGCCGAGCTCGACCTCGCGGCCGGCGACGTCCGCCTCGCCGGCGACCGTGAAGTAACCGCACGCGAACGCCCCGAGCCCCGCCGCCTCCGCGGCCTCCAGGGCCTGCCGGGCCGCGGCGGCCGCCTCCGCGGCGCCGCCCCGCACGAGCACCACCGCCGTGCCGTCCGCGTCGCCGACCGGCCGATCCGGCCACAGCCGGTGCACCGCGACCAGCGCGGCCGCCGCGCGCGAGGGCGCGCCCGCCTCGATCGGCCGCAGCAGGACGAGCGCGCCCTGGCCCTTCCGCGCGAGCAGCGACGCGCACTCCTGCTCCAGCCCGGCGCGCGCGAGCAGGCCCGTCGCCGGGTCCACCGCCCCGGCAGGGACCGACAGCGCGGCGTAGCGGCGGTCGAAGAACGTCGCGCGCATGCCGCCGACGCAGACGAAGGTGCCGTGCACGAGCGGCGACTCCTCCCCGCGCGCGAGGTGCCGCGCGCCGACCTGCACGGGCACGCTGCACTCCTCGCGGCGGCGCAGCCACCAGCGCACGCCGTCGTGGCGCAGCGAGGCCGCGAGCCGCGACGCCACGTCGGGGTAGACGAGCTCGTTGCGCTCGTCGCCCACGTGCTCCACGCGGCCGAGCCGCAGCGCGCCGACCGGCTCGAGCCGGAGCTCGTGGAGGTAGCCGTCGCGCCCCTCGATCCGCAGCCGATCCGGCGCGGCCACCTCGCCGCGCCACAGCGAGAACCCGGGCGCCTGCGTGAGCCAGAGCGTGGCGCCGCCCGCCGCGACCGACCGCAGCTCGGCCCCGGGCGCGCCCTCGGGGCCGCTCGCCTCGACGGGCGCGGGCGGGACGCTCTCGCCCGCCGGAAGGTCCCCGCCGCTGTCTCGTCCGCCCGTCACGCGTCCCTGTCCATGGTGATCCCGCGAGCCGCGTTCCCCGAGCATCCGGGGGGCCCCTCGGGCGATTACCGCACCGCGCCACGGCAAATTCAACGCAAATGCGCTGGGGCGCATTCCTCGGCGGCCTCTCTGCACCGCCGCGCGCCGCCCGCCGCGGCTTGACGCCTCCGACGCGTTTGCATTTCCTTCCTCCGCGCCGGCAGCCCGCCCTCTGGGCGCGCTCATGGCGAAACCGACAACACAGTCCGAGCGGATCCAGGCGAAGCGAGCGCGTTGCGACCGACGAGCCAGGGGGTCTTCCGCGCTCCACGCCAACAACCGGGAGAGAGCCGATGGCAGATAGACAGAGACATCACGGGGTCAGCTCAGCGCGCCGCGACGCCCGGCGCTCCTCGCTCGAGCTGCTAGCGAAGGTCGGTCGCTCATCGCGGGTCTCCCTCGTCGCCGCGGTGGTCGCGCTGATCACCAGCGCGCCGGGGCGCCCCGCGCTGGCCGCGGACAAGGCGCCTGAGGGGCGATGGGTCGCTGGATGGCACAGCAGCCCGACGCCCGGCGGCACGTTCAACTCGCAGGATTGTCCCTCGGACGTCGGCCTCGCCGACCAGACGGTCCGGAACATCGTCCGCGTGAGCGCCGGCGGGAGCTCGGTGCGCGTGCGCATCTCCAACGCCGGCGGCAGCGAGCCGCTCAAGGTGGGCTCGGCGTCGGTCGCGCTCTCGGCCGGTGGAGCCGCCACGGTCGCGGGGAGCTCACTGCCGCTGCGCTTCGGAGGTCAGACCTCGATCGTCATCGCCGCGGGCGGTGAGGCGGTGAGCGACCCCGTGGCGCTGAAGGTCCAGCCGCTGCAGGCGCTGGCGGTGAACGTCTACCTTCCGGGCAAGACCGGGCCGATCACGCAACACTACTTTGCAGCACAGGACAACTTCCTCGCCTCGGGCAACCAGACAGGGAACGGCGCCGACAAGCAGTTCACACGGAAGATCTCGTGCTGGATGGCCGTGTCGGGCGTCGACGTCAAGGCCTCGCCGGACGTCGTCGGCACCCTGATCACGCTCGGCGATTCGATCACGGATGGATACCTGTCGACCAAGAACGACAACCATCGCTACCCCGATTACCTCGCGCAGCGCCTCGCCAGCCGGAAGGGGCCGACCCTCGCCGTGGCGAACGCCGGGATCATCGGGAACGAGCTGCTCACCGTCCGTCCCCAGCTCCAGTTCGGGTACCCCGTCCCTGCCCGCCTCGCGCGCGACGTGCTGACCCAGCCGGGCGCCCGCGCGATCATCTTGCTCGCAGGCATCAACGACATCGGCGACCGCTCCGCCAAGGCCGCGGATCTGATCCCGGCGATCCAGCAGATCATCCAGTCTGCCCGCGCCGCCGGGCTCAAGATCTACGGCGGCACCCTGGTGCCGTTCGCCGGCTCGAACGGCACCTACAAGGGCGACTACGGCACCGCCAAGGGGGAGCAGGAGCGGCAGAAGCTGAACACCTGGATCCGCACGAGCGGCGCCTTCGACGGGGTGATCGACTTCGACAAGGCCCTGCGCGATCCGGCCGATCCGAGCCGCCTGCTCCCGGCCTACGACGCGGACAAGCTGCACCCGAACGACGCCGGGTACCAGGCGATGGCGAACGCGGTGGACCTGGACGCGATCATCAACGCCGTCGTCAAAGCGACCTCCCCGTAACCAAGGGCGGCGGCGATCCGTCGCGATCGCGTGCGCCCCGCGGAGCTCGCGGTGGCTCGTCGCTCCGCCGCCGTCCGTCGCTCCGCCGCCGTCCTCCGCTGGCACGCCGGGCGCGGCGAATCCGCCCAAGGTGCGCATACCCGACGCCTCCGGCGCGCACGCATTCGAGCCCCCGCGCGCCCGCGCCTTCGCCGGGGGGAGCATCGAAGATGCAATGATTGTCTGTAAGCCCTACACATGATAAGTGGCGTTACCATTCCCGTCCGCGCGCCGATCGAGCCGCCCGGGACGAACGAGATTGTCCTGGTCGGAGGCGATCTGACTATGAGCTCTGACGACGGCGATCAAGGGGACTACAGGAAGCTCGCCAACGCGCTGCCTCAGATCATCTGGACGTGCGACGCCGAGGGACGCCTGGATTGGGTCAACGATCGATGGACCGAGCTCACCGGCCTCGGCCGCGAGGAGTCGCTCCGGGACAAGGGCGCGCTCGCCGCCGTGCACCCCGACGATCGGGCGCACGTACAGCGGTGCTTCGCCGAGGCCCTCTCCACCTCGAGCACCTGCGAGATGGAATACCGGCTCCGCACCCGGGCGGGTGTCTATCGCTTCCACCTCGGCCGGGTGGTGCCGATCCGGGGCGACGACGGCAAGGTCACGCGATGGGTGGCCGCCGTGTTCGACATGCATGATCAAAAGGAGGCCGAAGCGCTCGCGCGAGCGCGCGCAGATGAGCTCGCGGTGCTGATGGATGCCGTCCCGGCCGCGGTGCTCGTCGCCCGCGACCCAGGCTGCCAGGAGCTGCACGGCAACCGCGCCTTGCACGCGCTGCTCGGGAGCGATCCGGGGCAGAACCTGGCACGGACGGCCCTGGGCGCGGGAGACGACGCGGGAGACGACCGCGGCTTCAAGGTGCTGGTCGACGGCGTGAACCTGCCCCCGGGGGAGCTGCCCCTCCAGCGGGCGGCGCGCGGCGACGAGGTGACGCCCCACGAGATCGTGCTCGAGTTCCCGGACGGGCGCTCGATCCACCTGTACGGCGGGGCGGTGACGCTGCGCGAGCCGAGCGGCGAGCCGCGCGGCGCCATCAGCGCGCTCGTCGACGTGACGCGGCTCAAGGAGACAGAGGCTCGGCTCCACGAGGTGGCGCGCCAGAAGGACGAGTTTCTGGCGCTCCTGTCCCACGAGCTCCGCAATCCGCTCGCCCCCATCCTCACGGCGGTCCAGCTGATGGAGCTGCGCGGCAACGTCGCGACGCCGCGCGAACGCGAGGTGATCGCGCGCCAGGCGCAGCACCTGATACGGCTCGTCGACGACCTGCTCGACGTCGCGCGGGTGGCGCGCGGCAAGGTCACGCTCTCGAAGAAGTGGCTCGAGCTGGCGAGGGTCGTGGAGCAGGCGGTCGAGGCGACAGAGCCTCTCCTGGCGCAGCGAAGGCACAAGCTCACCTTGTCGGTGCCGACCGAGGGCCTCCCGATCGAGGGCGACGAGGTCCGCCTCACCCAGGTGGTCAACAACCTGCTCACGAACGCCGCGCGCTACACCCCGCCCGGAGGCCACATCGAGGTGACCGCCCGCCGCGAGGGCGGCGATGTCGTGCTGCGCGTCCGGGACGACGGCGAGGGCATCGATTCGAGCCTGCTGCCCCACGTGTTCGAGATGTTCGTGCAAGGGGAACGTGGCTCGGACCGAGCCCTGGGCGGGCTCGGCCTCGGGCTGTCCCTCGTGCGAACGCTGACGATGATGCACGGGGGCGTCGTGAGCGCGAAGAGCGCCGGCGTCGGTCGAGGCAGCGAGTTCACGGTGCATCTTCCAGCGGCGGCGGCCCCGCCCTCGGCGGCGCCCGAGGCTCGCCCGCCTCAATCGCGGCCGCCGCAGACGCGGCGCCGGCGCGTCCTGGTCGTGGACGACAACCGAGACGGCGCCGAGCTGATCGCGGAGATGTTGAGCAAGAGCGGCCACGAGGTGCGCATCGCTCACGACGCGTCACGCGCGCTGTCGCTCGTGGACGCCTTCCGGCCCCAGATCGCCATCCTCGACATCGGCTTGCCCGTGATGGACGGCTACACGCTCGGGCGCGAGCTCCACACGCGCCTCCAGGACGCCCCGCCGATCCTGATCGCCCTCAGCGGTTACGGCCAGGACAGCGACAAGCGCAGCAGCGACGCAGCGGGCTTCCGGCTGCACCTCGTCAAGCCGATCGACGCCAGGGTGCTCGTCCCGCTGCTCGACGGGCTCCCCGACGACGCCGGGGGGCGCTGAGAGCCGCTCACGCCGAGAGCGCCGTCGCCATCGCAGCGGCGAGGCCGAGCCGCGGCGCGCCCCGGCTCAAGCCACCTTTGCGGCGGAGAACGGATTCACGTACGTCGTGGCGCCGATCTGTGCCCAGGTGTCGTGGCGCCCGTCGAGGTACACCACCGGGACGCCCGTGAGGTCTGCGTCGTCGAGGCAGTTCAGGTTCACGGAGCAGAACTCCCCGCCGAGCTCCGGGATGTTTCCGTGCCCGAAGACGCGGATACCGCAGGTCTTGCAGAACCGGGCATGGCCGGCCTCGAACCGCGAATAGTCGCCGAGGACCTCCTCGCCGGCGAGCAGGCGGAAGGCGCTCGGCTTCACGATGGTGCCCCACCACCTCGTCTTCGTGCAGATCGTGCAGTTGCACTGCGTCGTCCCGGCGCTCGGGTCGAAGTCGGCCTCGAAGCGGACGGCGCGGCAAACGCAGCTGCCCTTGTAGGTCCGGATGCCGGCGGTGGTCGTTGTGTGCTCGGAAGCGGCGTTGCTCATGGGCGGTGGCTCCAGGGATGGGGGGCGGGGGCCGTAGGGCTCGTCGAGACGCGCCTTCGGACGCCTCGCCCGCGGGATGAGAGGAAGCTAGACTGGATTGCGGACAGATTCGGTCCGCAAGGAGACAGGCGACACATGGTCCAGACGTCCGCGCGGCTGCTGAAGCTCTTGTCGCTGCTGCAATCCCGGCGCTTCTGGACGGGCGGCGAGCTGGCCCGCGAGCTCGCGATCACCGAGCGCAGCGTCCGGCGCGACGTGGACAGGCTCCGGAGCCTCGGGTACCCCGTCCACGCGGCCACCGGCATCGGCGGCGGATACCAGCTCGGCGCCGGGAAGGAGCTGCCGCCGCTGCCGCTCGAGGACGACGAGGCCGTCGCCGTCGCCGTGGGGCTGCGCGCGGCGGCGACCGGACCCGTAAGGGGGCTGGAGGAGGCGTCGGTCCGCGCGCTCGGGAAGCTCGAGCAGGTGCTCCCCAAGCGGCTCCGGCGCAAGGTGACCGCGCTGGGCGCCGTGAGCGTGCGGCTGGGCGACAGCGGCCCCACCGTCGACGCGGACGCGCTCGCCGCCATGGCGAACGCGTGCCGCGACGCCGAGGTCCTGCGCTTCGACTACAGCAGCCACAGCGGCGCCGCGAGCACGCGCGCGGTCGAGCCGTACCGGCTCGTGCACACGAGCCGCCGCTGGTACCTTCTCGCGTACGATCTCCAGCGAGACGCCTGGCGGACGTTCCGCGTCGATCGCATCCAGGGCAGGCCGAAGGCCGCGGGCCGCTTCAAGCCGCGCCCGCTGCCCGCGGAGGACGTGGCCGCCTACGTGTCGAGGTCGGTCTCCACGGACGCCTACCCGATCCGCGCGCGCGTGACCGTGCACGCCCCCGCGCAGGCCGTCTCGGAGCGGCTCTCGGGCGTGGCGGGGCGCATCGAGGCGCTTTCGCCGGACCGCTGCGTGGTCCACACCGGCGGCGGGAGCCTCGATGCGCTCGCGTTCCACCTCGGGTTCATGGGGTTCGAGTTCGAGGTGCACGAGCCCGAGGAGCTCATCGAGCAGCTCCGCCGCCTGGCCGAGCGCCTCGGCCGGGCCGCGGGGCGGAGCGGGGCGGCGGGAGAAGGCCCAGGCGCGCGGTGAAAGGCCGGAGTCGCCACGCCGCGCCTGCGCGGGCGAGAGGCATCCTGAAGAGGTGGGATCTGCCGGCGCCGAAGCGCGCACGGTGAGCAGGTCGCGACGTCAGGTCCAGTTGCAGAACTCGAGCGAATCCGGGTCCGATGTGACCTGGACTTCCACTTCAGAGCAGTCGACAGGCTCGTAGGAGTCGAACCCCTCGCCCTGCGGCGCCGCGACGCACTTGCCGCAGCCGAACCCGGCCGGGAAGCTCTCGGACCAGCCGAACCCCTGGCCGGAGTCGTCGCGCCAGACGATGACGTGCCGCGAGCTCACCCCGAGGAGCGCTGTATCGAGCACGTCGGGGTCGATCTCGCCCCCGGGCATCTGGGTGCCCGGCGCGAGGAGCATGACGAAGCCCATGCCGACACCGTTGCTGTTGAGCGCCTCGCGCGGCGGCGCCGACCCGAAGCCGACGGTGAACGTCGCGCCGGAGAGGCTCCCCTCGCCGAAGTTGAAGCCGTAGTCGGGGCTGGACGAGCTCACGATCCAGACGGCGGCCACCACGGCGCCCTCTGGAGCCGTCTCCCCCGTGATCGGTCCGGTGACCGCGAATCCCCCCGCCCCGCCGCCCTCTCCGGTGCTGCCGCCCGGGCCTTCCTGCGTGTCATCCGAGCATGCGGGCAAGGCAAACATCATCCCCATCAACCCTGCGAACACCCATCGTGCGCTCTTCATATCCACCATCGAGCACAGCGCGCTCGATAACGGAAGCGAACCGCACTGTTTCCAGGGCGCGAAATCCTGCTCGATCCGCCCCGTTCACCCATGTTGAAGACCTGTCCCCTCACGCGACGCGGACCGGCTCACTCCGAGAGCGCCGCCGCGATCGTCGCGTCGAGCCCGGCGCCCCGGCCCTCGAGGAAGCGCGCATCGTCGACCGCCTCCCCCAGCGCCGCGCGCGCGGCCTCGACGCACGCCTCGAGCGCCGGCCGCTCGATGGGCGGCACCGGCGTGCCGATGGCCTCGCGGAGCGCCGCGGCGCCGCCGAGCAGGCGCGCGCCGCGCTCCGCCTTCCCCGCCCGCACCGCCGCGCACGCCAGCGCCTCCAGCACGCTCGCGGAGCGCCAGAGATCGCCGAGCTCCCGGTGCAGCCGCAGGCTCGCCCGCAGGCGCCGCTCCGCGAGGGCGAGATCGCCGCGCTCGATGGCGATGAGGCCCAGGATGTTGCTCGTCCAGGCGATCCCCTCCTTGAATTTGACCTGCCGCGACAGGCCCTCGCTCTCCTCGCAGAGGCGGACCGCCTCGCCGAGCTCCCCGCGGTAGAACGCCGCGCAGCCGAGGTAGAGCAGCGCCGTCGCGGTCCCCTCGCGATCGCCCGCGCGGCGGAGCTCCGGCAGGGCGAGGCGGCACGCGCCCTCCGCGCGCGCGGTGTCGCCCGAGAGCCACGCCGCGAAGCCCGAGTAGCCGAGCGCGCGCGCCGCCTCGAGCGTGTCGCCGCGGCGCGTGGCCAGCGCGAGGCTCTCGCCGTGCAGCGTGAGCGCGCGCGCGTAGTCGCCCTGCTCGCGGGCGACGCTCCCGAGGATCTGGATCACCGACGCGAGCCCGCCCTCGTCCCCGAGCTCGCGGTAGAGCGTCGCGCCCCGCTCGAGCAGCGCGCGCGCCTCGCGGTAGTCGCACTGGAGGAGCGCGAGCCTCCCCGCGCCCCGGAGCGCCGACGCCACGTGCTCGGGCGCGACGCCCCCGGCGCCCGCGAGCGCCCGGCCGAGCCACGCGCGGCCCTCCTGGTAGTGCCCGTGGATGTACCAGAACCGCGAGAGCGCCGCGGCGAGGCGCACCGCGGCGCCCGCGTCGGCGCCCGCGAGCGCGAGCTCCAGGGCGAGGCGGAGGTTGTCGTGCTCGAGATCGAGCGCCGCGAGCCACGCGGCCTGCTCGGTCCCGCCGAGCGCCTCGGCCGCGCGATCGGCGAGCTCCAGCGACAGCTCGACGAAGCGCCGGTTGCACGCCTCGGCGGCGCCCTCCTCCGCGAGCCGATCGAGGCCGTACTCGCGGAGGATCGTGAGCATCTGGAACCGCGGCTCCTCGCCCGCGACCTGGAGCACGAGGCTCTTGTCGATCAGCGACTCGAGGATCCCGAGCGTGTCGAGCGCCGGATCGCGGGAGGCGCACATCTGGTCCGCCATGGCCAGCGAGAAGCCGCCCGCGAACACGGCGAGCGTGCGGAAGGCGAGCTGCTCCTCCGGATCGAGGAGGCCGTAGCTCCAGTCGATGGCGGCGCGCATGGTCTGCTGGCGCTCGGGCAGATCGCGCGCGCCGCCCGTGAGCAGGCGGAACGAGCCCGCGGGCGCGGAGGAGCGCCCGGCGGCCCCGCGGTCGCCGAAGCGCGCGAGCAGCGCCGCGGGGGTGAGGACCCGGAGGCGCGACGCGGCGAGCTCGATCGCGAGCGGCAAGCCGTCGAGGCGCGCGCAGATCTCCACGATCTCCGCGGCGTTGTCGGGGCCGAGCTGGAAGCCGGGCTTGATCGCGGCGGCCCTGCGGCAGAACAGGCTCACCGCCGAGCTCGCCAGCGCGGCGTCGACCGTGACGTCGCGCGGCTCCGGCACCTCCAGCGGCGGCACGACGTAGCGCCGCTCGCCCGAGAGGTTCAGCGCGGCGCGGCTCGTCACGAGGAGCGAGAGGTGCGGGCAGCTCGCGGCGAGGTGCGCGATCGCCGGCGCCGCGGCCGTCAGGTGCTCGAGGTTGTCGAGCAGGAGCAGCAGGCGGCGGTCGCGGAGGAACTGGACCACGCGCTCGAGATCCGGCCGCGCGCCGCCCTCGCCGAGGCAGAGCGCCTGCGCGATCGCCGAGGGCACCAGCGCCGCCTCGCGCAGCGACGCGAGGGGCACGAAGCAGACGCCGCCCGGGAACACGGGGACGAGCTCCTCGGCGACCTGGAGCGCGAGCCGGGTCTTGCCGGTGCCGCCGACGCCGGTGAGCGTGAGCAGGCCGGCCTCGGGGTCGAGCAGGAGCGCGGCGATCTCGGCGCGCTCGCGGGCGCGGCCCACGAACGGCGTGCGCTGGACCGGCAGGTTGTGGCGCGGCCGCTCGGCCTCCGGCGCGCCGAACAGGCCGAGCGGCGGCGTGCTGTGGGAGCCGGGCGGCGGCGGCGAGGTGCCGAGCGGCGGCGTGCCATAGGAGCCGAGCGGCAGCGAGGTGCCGGGCGGCAAGGTGCCGTGGGGGCCGAGCGGCGGAGCGCCGTGGAGGCCGGGCGGCGAGGTGCCGTGGAGGCCGGGCGGCGGCAAGAAGCGGTCCGAGTCGCGGTGCGCGCCGCCGGGGAGCGCCTGGGGCGGGGCCTCGACCGTGCCCGCGAGCTCGATGGTGTCGGTGCTGAGCATGTCCGCGGGCACGCCGCCCCCGGGCGACGCCGGCAGGCCGGCGCCGGGCGGCTCGGCGGCCGCCGAGGAGCCCTCGAGCGCTGCGCGCAGCGCGAGGCTCTGCTGGCGGACCGAAGGGAAACGCCCGGCCGGGTCGCGGTCGCACGACCGCAAGAACCACGCGTCGAACGCGGGCGGGAGCCACCGCCAGCGCGTCGACGGCGGGTAGAGCCGCATCACGAGGAGCGCCGCCATCAGCTCGGCCATGCTGTTCGCGGTCCAGTAGATGTCGCCGGTCAGGAGGCGGACGGCGATGAGGCCGATCGCCCACACGTCCGCCGCGGGGCCGATCTGGTCCGAGCGCCCGCGCGCCTGCTCGGGGGCCATGTAGATGGGCGTGCCGATCGCCGTGCCCGTGGCGGTGATCCCGCCCGACGCGCCGAGCGCGCCCGGGTCGACCGCCTTGACCAGACCGAGGTCGAGGATCTTCACGCGCTCCCGCCCGTCGTCGCCGATCGCGAGGAAGAGGTTCGCGGGCTTGAGATCGCGGTGGGAGAGGCCCCGCGCGTGGGCGAGCTCGAGGGTCTCGGCGACCTCGCCGAGCCAGCGCTGCACCTCGCCGGGCGAGCGCCTGCCCTGGGTGGTGACGAGCTGCTCCAGGTCGTGGCCCCGGAGCAGCTCCATCACCAGGAAGGGGGCATCGTCGAGCTCGCGGGCGAAGCCGGCGTCGAGCATGCGCACGAACCCGGGCGCGTCGAGGAGCCGCATGGCCCGGATCTCGCGCTCGAACCGGGAGGCCGCCGCCGTGCCGGCCGCGTGTGTCCGGAGCAGGACCTTCACCGCGACCTGACCGCCTCCGTCGAGGTCGTCGGCCATGTACACAACGCCCGCGCCACCGCGGCCGATCTCGCTCAGGAGACGGTAACGGCCACCAAGAACGAGCGGGCAATCCGGAGAGAGCATGAGGCGGCCGCGACCGGGACGAGCTCGGGAGGGGCCACGGCGGCGGCAGCTTACCACAGGGGGCGCCGACGCCCCGCCATCGGCGGTTTCCGTCCCACCGTGAGGTGTCCTCGGGAGAGAGAGCGGCGCCCGAGCTCCCGCTCGGCATGTTCGCCCGGGGCTCTCACGTGGTCTCCGCGACGGAGCCCGGGTTGGGCGAAGCCGCTCCTTCGGATCGGCGCAAGTCCCACGGCAACGCATCGCGTCATTCACCGGCGCCGCACGCCTGTGTCACTTGAATGTTATCTGCAATCACATTGCGAATAACACTTC
Source organism: Sorangium sp. So ce1504 (assembly GCF_051521635.1). Classification (NCBI taxonomy): domain Bacteria; kingdom Pseudomonadati; phylum Myxococcota; order Polyangiales; family Polyangiaceae; genus Sorangium; species Sorangium sp. So ce1504. The sequence goes on from NZ_CP150365.1 coordinate 7,619,085, forward strand.
TCCAGGAGCATCGATTGGCGGTATAGGAAGCGTGCGCTTCAAGGCGTCGAATCACGAGGAGGCGGGGCGATCGCATTCGCACGCTGGCGAGCACGCGCTCGGCCGCCGGGCGTGCGTCGTTGCGCGCTCCTGGCCGGTCATCGCCGCGCCTGGCCGGGATCTGCGGCAGCGCGTGAATCGCTCGTGTCATCCGCTCAGGAGAAATGGATGCGACTGCTGAAATACAAACCTAGCAAGCTGGCCGTCACCGCCCGGAGGAACCGACAGGAGCTCATCCAGGCCGGCCTCACCCGGCGCGATCTCGTCAAGATGGGGCTCATGGCGGGCAGCGGGTACCTGGTCACCAAGAGCGGGCTGAGCGCGCGCGCCAGCGACGAGCCCGAGAGCCCGCCCACGACGCCGTGGTCTCAGCCGCTGGTCGTTCCGCCCGTTGCCTCCCCCGTCACCTTGACGCCGGCGCCGGCGGAGCTCGCCGTGACCGGGGAAGCGCCGCGGGCGGCGCACCCGTTCTGGACCCGCTTCTTGCCCCAGAAGAAGTACGAGCTCCGGGCCCAGGTGTTCCAGCACAGCTACCACCCTGAGCTGCCCTCGAACACGGCGTGGGGCTGGGGCGGCACGTTGCCGGGCAAGACGATCATGGCGCGTTATGGCGAGCCGATCTCCGTGCGCTTTCACAACGAATTGCCGGCGCTCTCGGCGCACGCGGGCTTCGGCCGGCCCGAGGTCTCGACCCACCTGCACAACCTGCACACGGCGCCGCCGAGCGACGGCTTCCCCAACGATTTCTACGCCACGGGCCTGTTCAAGGATCACCATTACATCAACGCGTACGCCGGCTTCGACACGCCCGCGTACTTCCCGCTCGGCGACCCGCGCGAGGCGCTCGGCACGCTCTGGTATCACGACCACCGCGCCGATTTCACGTCGCAGAACGTCTACCGTGGCCTCGCCGGCTTCTATCTGCTCTTCGACGACGTCGACTCGGGCGACGAGGGAGACACGAGCCCGACGGCGCTCCGGCTCCCGAGCGGCGAGTACGACGTGCCGCTCCTGTTCACCGATCGGGTCTTCGACGAGGACGGCCAGATCTACTTCGACATGTTCAACTTCGACGGCATCCTGGGAGACAAGTTCCTCGTCAATGGCAAGATCCAGCCATTCTTCAAGGTCGCCCGGCGCAAGTACCGATTCCGCCTGCTCAACGGCGGGCCGTCGCGCTACTACCGGTTCTACCTGAGCAACGGGGCCAACTTCACGATCATCTCGAGCGACGGCAACCTGCTGCCGGCGCCCATCACCGCGCAGAGCGTGCGGCTCGCCGTGGCCGAGCGGGTCGACGTCATCATCGATTTCACGAACGCGGCAATCGGCAGCAACATCATCCTCGAGAACCGCCAGGCCCAGGACGACGGGCGCGGGCCGGATGAAGACATCCTGCCCGCAGGACAGGGCAATGCCGTCCTGCGCTTCGAGGTCGACCGAAACGCCCCCGACCCGAGCCAGGTGCCCGCCACCCTGCGCCAGCTGCCGCCTGTCATCCTGAGCGAGGTCGTCGCGACGCGCACGTGGGAGCTGGAGCGAACGAACGGCGCGTGGGCCATCAACGGCCAGTTCTACGACCCGAACGTCGTCCGGGCGAACCCGACCCGAGGCACCGCCGAGATCTGGACCTTGAACAACTCGTCGGGCGGGTGGTCGCACCCGCTCCACATTCACCACGAAGAGTTCCGGATCCTCAGCATCGACGGCGCGCCGCCGCCGCCGCGCCTCGCCGGGCGGAAGGACGTCATCGACGTGGGTCGGCTCACGGGCTCAGAGATCCAGATCTTCCTGCGGTTCCGCGATTATGTCGGGCGCTACGTGATGCACTGTCACAACACGCTCCACGAGGACCACGCGATGATGCTCCGCTGGGACATCATCCCCTGACCGGAGCCGGAGACGCCGTATGTCGAACCGTGTCCGGATGCTCCGCTGGGGCCTGTACGCGCTGTGCGCGCTCGCCCCGGCGGCCTACGTCATGGCCAGCGAGGGGCTCCCGGCGAAGCCGCGGACGGTGGCGCGCTTCGCGCCCAGCCCGGGCGGCTTCGGCGCCGACTACTTTCCCGACGTGACGCTGCGCACCCACGAGGGAAACGAGGTTCGCCTCTATGACGACCTCCTCAAGGACAAGGTCGTCGTCATCAACTTCATGTATGCGCGCTGCGAGGGGATCTGCCCGGGCACCACCGCCAACCTGCGCAGGGTGCAAAACAGGCTCGGGGACGCGGTCGGCCGCGACGTCTTCATGTACTCGTTCACCCTCAAGCCCGAAGAAGACACGCCCGACGTGCTGCGCACGTACGCGGCGGCCCACGGCGTCAAGCCGGGCTGGCTCTTCCTGACAGGGAGCGCCGGCGATCTCGATCTCGTGCGGCGCAAGCTCGGCTTCGTCGACCCCGATCCGGAGATCGACGGGAGCGCATCGTCCCATATCGGCGTGGTCCTGTACGGGAACGTGGCCCACCAGCAGTGGGCCGCGTGCCCCTGCCTGACGAACCCCGACGTCATGCTGGAGCAGATCCTCTGGATGCTCCCGCAAGAGAAGCGCCCCGGCATCGGCGTCGCGCCCCGCGCGCCCGCCGAGGTCAGCCAGCTGCCGCCGGCCCACCCGTGACGCCGCCGCGATACGCCCTCGCGAGGCTCGCGCTCGCCCCGCTGATGACCCTCCTCGCCTGCCGCGGCGGAGGCGAGGACGGCGCCCGCTATCACAGCCGGGGCGTGCTCCGCAACATCGCGTATCCGGACGGTCAGCGGGTCTTGCTCATCCATCACGAGCCGATCCCCGACTTCGTGAGCCGCGACGGCCGCAAGAAGGGCATGGCCTCGATGGCGATGCCGTTCGGCGTCGCCCGAGAGGTGTCGCTCGATGGCCTGGCGCTCGACGACACGATCGAGTTCACGTTCGTCGTCGACTGGGAGCGCTACCCGACGTCGCTCGTCACCGACGTCAAGGAGCTGCCGCCCGGCACGCCTCTGCAGACATCGCCTCCCTGACGCGCGCCGCGCGAAGCGCTCCCTCGCGTTGCGGGAAGCAGGTATGCTCGGCGCCGCGTTGGAGGGATGGCGCCGAGCACCAGCGAGAGCCCGCGCTCCGGCGCGACCCGCGGCCACGGCGCCGGCGCTCCGCGGCCCGGAAAGCCGCCCCCGCTGCTCGCCAGGAGAGAGCTCCATGACCAGCACCGATGACAAGAGCGACGTGTTCCTCATCCCGATGCCCGGCAAGCGCGTGGCGCGCATCCCCGTCGCGGTCCTCGAGCGCTACCTCGACGAGGCCACGCGCGTCGTGCACGACCCCGCCGAGCCGGAGAGCGACGTGACCGCCCACGGGATGTCCGTCGACCCCGCGACGGGCGCGAGCGTCTGGCACACCGAGTGGGAGCTCGGCCCTTGCGACTACACCGACGAGAGCGGGTTCCCGCAGAGCGCCTACGCCTGGCACCGCCACCCGCTCGGGACCGAGTACACCGAGATCTACCAGAAGTGAGCGCGCCCCGGCCGGCCGTGCCCCGCTCCTGCCCGCGCGCGCCTCGCGCGCCTCGCGCGCCTCGCGCACCCGCCGCTCCACGCGCGCTCCACGCGAAAGCTCGCCCGCGCCGCCTGCGCCGACCGAGCGCGCCGCTCCTCGCGGCGGCCGCCGGCGCGCTCCTCCTCGGCTCGCTCGCCTCGGCCTGCATCGAGCGCGGTTATCCCCTCGCCGGGAGCGGGCAGGTCGAGCTCCGTGCCGACGTCGCCGGGCCGCTGTTCGCCGCCGACACGCTCGACGAGGCGGGCAAGCCGGTGCTGCCCCGCCAGAGCCCCTGGCGGACCGCGGTCTCGCTCAAGCTGACCGAGGCGAACGAGCCGGCGTACGGCGGCTACGTCGAGGTCCGCGCCGTCCCGAGCGAGGCGCTCACGCTGCACCCCGTGGAACGCGACCAGGAAAACGGGGCCTCGTGCGGCGTGAAGGACGGCGCGTTCCGCTGCACCGCCGGAACCCAGGGCTACGCCCGCTTCACCGCCGCCTCGGAGGGCGACTGGTCCGGCGAGGCGCGGCTCGTCGTCTCGTGGGCCGACCGCACCGAGGAGCTCCCGATCACGATCCTCCCCGCGGGCTTGCCGGAGGACGCCACCAACTTCGCGCTCATCGCGGGGGGCCTCGGCGACAGCGACCGGGTGCTCGCGACCTACGTCCCCCTCATGTGCACGATCGGCCCCCTGCCGGACGATCTCGGCGCCACCTGGCGGCCGGGCGCGATCCGGGCGCGCGAGGCGCGCGTCCGCGCGTCGCCTCCCCTGGACGCGCCGGGCGTCGTGGAGCACGCGCCGGTGATCATCGAGTCGCTGCACAGCGAGGCCGCCCTCTCGCTCACCCCCGATTGCCTCGAGCGGACCTCGCGCCTGCGCGTGCTGCTCGGCGCGACCGGGGAGAGCCCGCCCTTCATCCTGTGCTTCAGCGACCTCGGCGGCGAGGTGAAGATCGCCGTGAGCTCGGGGCAGAAGGCGCTCGACCCGATCCCCTCGCTCACCGTCGACCCCGAGCCGCGCCTGCTCCGCGTGCGCGCCCTCCGGAGCGTCGTCGCCGCGGGGACGCCCGGCGATCTCTTCGAGGTGAGCGCCTACAACGCCGAGCGCGTGCGCATCGCCGTCCCCGTCGACCTGACCGTCGGCGACGACCAGGTGATCGCGCTCGGCGAGGCGTCCGTGACCCTGCGCGGCGAGGACAGCGAGGCGACGATCATCCAGGGCGTCGCTGTCGCGCCGGGGACGACGACGCTCCGTGTGACGCCCCGCCTGCTCGCGAGCCCGGAGTGCTCCTCCGAGCCCATCACCGTCACGCCGGAGCCAAAGCCGGAAGAGGACGCCGAAACGGAGACTGAGCCGGAGCCTGAGCCGGGCGCCGGAGGGGGAGGCTCGCCGTGAGCGCACGCAGATCCGCCATGTTCCTGTCGGCCGTGGCGCTCGCGCTCGCGATCGCCGCGCCCGCCACCGCGCCGGCGCAGGACGATCCCGAGACGGACACCGGGGAGACCGAGGACGAGGAGACGCCGGAGCCGGCCACCTCCCTGAGGCGCCCGACCGACGCGGCGCCGATGGCCGTCCCCGCCGACTTCGGCGGCAGCCTGCAGGTCGTGCGCGCGCCGGCGGGCACGGCCAGCGCCGCTTCGTCGGCCGGCGGGCCGGAGATCTTCCCGGACGCGCGCCGCGTCTGGATGAGCGTCCGCGACACCGATCCGGTCCCGATCGAGGCCGCGCGCCGCGGCGGCCGCTGGCTGTGCAGCGGCGGCGGCTGCGCCGCGCAGACCGGCGATCCCGGGCAGAGCCCGATCGGCGACCAGATGCTGCGCTCGATCAAGCTCCAGACCCCGACGCTGCCCCTGCCGCTCACGGTGTGGGGGCGGCTCACCGAGGACGGCCAGCGCCTGCTCGACTTCGACCCGGTGCTGCTCGGCCGCCGCTCGTACCGGCACGTCTGCGCCTACCGCCCGGTCGCCGACGCCCCGCGGTCTCCCGTGGGCGCGCCCGCCGCGCCGTCTCCGCTGTCGCCGCTATCGCCGCTGTCGTCCGATCGCGTGGACGTCTGCCGCGACGGCCGGCCCGAGCCGCCGCCGGCCGACGCGGGCGAGCTCACGCTGGGCATGCAGTGGCCGAAGCAGTCGGAGATGGCCGATTTCCACTACCTCGCCATCGTCGACAGCTGCGGCAACGCCCGGGTGCAGCCGTTCCAGCGCACGTTCACCGTGCCGGTCCTCGAGGTCGCCTCGGGCGGCTGCGGGCGCCCCGATGGCAAGGTCCTCCGCGTCTTCCCGGGCGGCGGCTGGCTCCGGGTCACCGCCTTCAACCTCCACGCGCCCGCGGCGGCCAACGTCGTCAACGCGACGTACCGGGTCACCATCCCGCCGCTCGAGAACCTCGTCGAGTCGAACCCGGCGCGGCTCCTCTTCCCCGATCCGCTCGCCGACGACCTGAAGGTCGACTGCGGCCCCACGCCGATCGCGCCCCGCGCGGATGCCGGGAGCCTCCCGCCGCCCGGGAGCGCCCGTCCGCCCGGGCCGCGGGCGGCGTCCCCTGCCCCGCCGGCGGGCCGGGTACCTGCGCGCGCGAATGGACAGCTCCAGGGCGGCGCAGGCGCCGGCCGGCGGCCTCCGACGGCGGCGCAGGCCGGTCCGCCGGCGCAGCCCGGCGCGGTGGAGCGGGCCCCGCCTCCGGCGCAGGCCCAGCCGCCGGCCGGGCTGCCGCCTCCACGCCGGGCGCCCGACGTGGATCCATCGCGCCCCGGGCCACAACCGCTCGCGCACGGCGCGGTCGTCATCTCGCCGGCGCCGCTCCGGCTGGGCAACTGCCGGATCCGGCTGACGGGCCAGGCCAAGCACCGGCTCGTGGCGCCGCTCGCGCTCCATGTCTCGCTGACGCGCACCGATCAGATGCGGAGCGGCACGCCGATCGAGCTCCTCCAGAACGGCACGTGGATCGTCACGCCGAGCAGCGCGGAGTTCGCGCTCCCGCCGCTCGCGGAGGACTTCGACGGGGACGCGCGGCTCCGGCTGGCCGTCTACAGCGATCCGCTGAGCCCGCAGGGCAAGGTGGTGCTCGTCTCCGACGCGGGCCGCGTCGCGAGCTCGCTGCGCTCGAACGAGCCCGGCGAGCCGGAGCGCGCCCGGCGCCTCGTGGGATCGGTGGCGATCCACTCGGTCCCGCTGTGCGGCGAGGACAACTTCCAGACGCTCGAGGCCGCGGGGACCTGCTTCCGCGCGTACCTCACCGTCCCGGCGATGCTGGCGACGCTGCAGGTCACCCGCGCGCCGTGGGTGGAGAAGCCCCTCGTCACGCGGAGCGTGCTCAGCGCCGTCGGCGTCGCGCTCGCGATCGACCGCTACGACCCGGTGGAGCGCCGGGCCTTCCCGATCGCGGCGCAGCTCGGCGGCTTCGTGCAGACGCTCGGCGAGGGGCGGGTCGGCCTCCTCGGCTACGTCGGCGTCGCGCCGACGATCCCCATCCTCGGCTCGGGCGGCAACACCACGTCGTTCGGCTTCCTGGCGGGGCTCGGGCTCGAGTACATCACCAACGACGCCGGGCCCGACGAGGGGCTCAAGCCCGCCGCGTTCGTGTCCGCGGTCGTGCAGGTGGGCCAGGCCGCCCCGCAGGTCTCCACGAGCGGCCGGGCGAGCTTCGGCACCTACGCCGGCGACTGAGCCGCCGCGGCGCGGGGCGCGCGGCGGCCCGGTCGCCCGCTCACCGGGGGTTCAGGATCATGTCCAGCTCCTCGATCGCCTGCCGCTGGATCGCGGTATCGAGCCGCACCTCCTCGAGCAGGGCGCGCGCCTCCGGGTAACGCCTCGCGATCACGAACGCCCGGATCCAGAGCACCTTGCGCTCCGACGCGAAGAGGGTGTTCGGCATCTCGCGCTCGTAGCGCTGGAGCGCCGCGGTCGCCCGGTCCGGATCGCGCGCCTGCAGCGCCTCGGTGACCGCGTCGAACAGGGCGATGTCGTGATTGCTGCCGGGCCCGTCGATCTCGATCTTGAGCTTCTCGATCGTCTCGGCGGCGACCGGCGCCGGCGAGCGCTCCCCCCGGTCGCGCGGCGGCACGCGCGCGCGCCGCTGGGCCGGGGGGCTCGACCGCGGCGCCTCGACGGGCGCCGGGGCCGCCGGCGGCGCGACGGGCGGCGCCGGCGGCTCGGCGGGCCGGCGCGGCGGCATGGCGGCGATGAGCGCGGGCACGACGTGCCTCACCTCCTGCAGAGGCGGCGGCTCCGGGGCCTGGAGCGCGAGCCATACCGCCCCCGTGGCCGCCGCCGCCGTGGCCGCGACGGGCGCGGCCACGCCCAGGGTCGGCACCTGGACGAGCTTCGCGAGGCCCTTGAGCCACGCCGCGGCGTCGCTCAGCGCCTGGCCGACGCCCCCGGCGGCGTTCCCGGCGCTGCCCGCCTTGAGCGCCCCCACCGACTCCTGCACGCCGCGGAGGATCGAGACCCGGACGTCGTCGGGCACGCGCGGCGAGATCCGCGCGGTGGCGAGGAGCGCCGCCAGATCCAGGGGCAACACGAGGCGAAAGCCCTCCCTCTTCCGGTCCTCGCGCCGGCGCTTCACGACGATGTCGTGGAACAGGCGGATGGCGCGCGCGCGCCACTTGTACGCGGTGGACAGCGGGATGCCGCGCTGCTGCGCGAGATCCGCCATCGGGGTGCTGTGGAGATCGTGCCCGACCAGGATCCAGTGCGCGTCGGCGTCGAGCTGCTGCATGAGCTCCAGCACGACGAGCCGCTCCTGATCCGAGATCAGCAGCTCTTCCGAGGTCTTGGAGGGGTCGACGAGGGGAGGGAGCTCATCGTCGGGCACGAGCTCTTCGTAGCGGTGCTGGGCCCGCTGCAGGTAGTGCGAGGCCGTGTGGACCGTGATCCTGTTCAGCCAGCGCTCGGGCCGGGAGATCTCGGGATTGTATTTGTTGAAGCTGAGGTACGCCGCGAACAGGACCTCCTGCGCGAGGTCCTTGCGATCGCGCAGCGGGACCCCCAGGCCCGTCAGCCAGCGCCCTACGAGCGCGGAGGTTTGTTCACGAAAGAGAAGCTCGAAAGCGCGCTCTTTCTCGGGTGGGCCACCTTGGCCCGGACGTCGAGGTCTTGTCATACACAAGTCCAGTTCCGGGCACGGACGGGAGATTGCCGCCCGAAGCAGGCCACGCGCGACGGACGGGGGGCCCGGACGGCTGCTCACGGGCGTCCGGAGCCCGGAAATGCCGCAGAATCCTCGCGAAAACGGGGACGCCAGGGCGCTCCGGAGCCATCCGACTATCGAATATCATTCTGAAGTACAATTCATGCTGAGAATGAGTCGTGCTGCGCCCAGGTTGCGGCGCGAGGAGGCGCCGGGACGCACCGGCTCGCCGGGGATTCCGGGTGCGTCCGCGCGCGACTCGAGGCAGGCTGGCGCCCCCGCCCGGCGGATCCAGCGCATGAAGCTCACCGACTTCTCTCTCGCATCGATCGCGGCGAGCTCGCGCCGCAACACCATCCGCGACGTCTGGGACAAGCTGAGCCTCCTGCCAGGGGGCAAGCGCCTGTTCAGCCGGCTCATCGGCGCGATGGCCCCGTACACGGGGACGATCCGCGCCGAGGTCGAGGTCCTCGAGCGCGGCCGCGCGGAGGTGTCGATGCGCGACCGGCCGGGGCTGCGCAACCACCTCCGCTCGGTGCACGCCGTCGCGCTCGTCAACCTCGCCGAGCTCACCGGCAACACGGCGCTGTCCTACGCGCTGCCCGATGACGCCCGGTTCATCGTCGCGGGCCTCTCGATCGAGTACGTGAAGAAGGCCCGCGGGACGATCCGTGCCGTCTGCGAGTGCCCGCTCCCGGAGACCAGCGAGCGCAGGGAGTACGATATCCCGGTGAGCCTGCGCGACGCGACGGGGGCCGAGGTCGCCCGCGCCGTCCTCCGCAGCCTCGTCGGTCCGAAGAAGCACCCCTGAGCTCGGCGCCGCGCCGCCCTACGGAGCCCCCCGGCGCTCCCGACCCCTGCATTCCGGCAAAGCGCCACGCGCAGGAGCCCCCCTGTACTCCAAAGCACATGCGCTACGGCGGAGCCCTAAGCTCCGGAGCAGACGTGTGCTCCAAAGCACCTTGCGGGCCGGAGCAATCCTGTGCTTCGGAGCAATCCTGTGCCCGCGAGCACACGGTGAGCTCAGCTGTCGCCTGACCTCCCCTGAAGCGTCTCACCCCGCCCCACACCGAGCCAGAGCGCGGACAGAGGGTTCGAGTCAACGCGCTCGACAAAGCGCTTCCAGGGTGTTTCGATTCTTCTCATGAGGAACCGGTCAACGATGGTGGCGCTCGCCGCGACGGGGATCAGCGTGATCTTCGCGGCGTGCGGGGGGGCCGATGGCTCGGTCTCCGCCGGCGGAGCCGGCGGAGCGGGTGCCGGGGCCAGCACGGGGACAGGCCCGGGGAATGGCTCGGGGAATGGCCCGGGAACAGGCGGGGAGACGAGCACCGGATATGGCACCGACGGGCCTGGAGAGATCACCACCGGGCCCAGCAGCGGCGCCGGAGAGGGCGCCGGCGGCGAGGCGTCGTGCGCGGGGGAGACGAAGACGGCGGAGCTCGTGCCGCTCGACCTCTACATCATGCTCGACGCGTCGGGGTCGATGGATGAGCGGCTCGCGACGGGCGGCACCAAATGGCGCGCGGTGACCGACGCGCTCGAGGCCTTCTTCACCGATCCTCAGTCGGAGGGGCTCGGCGTCGGGCTCCAGTACTTCCCTCTGATGAACGCCGACGTGCCCGCGAGCTGTACGACCCACGAGCAGTGCGGCGACAGCGGGCCGTGCGCGCTCCGGGCCTGTCGCAGCTCGTTCTCCACCTCCACGGGCATCCAGATCTGCGTCGAGGACGCGGACTGCTCGGACGGCGACGAGTGCATCGACATCGGCGTGTGCTCCCAGAGCCGCGAGATCTGCGATCTGATCGGCGAGCGCTGCGACGGCCGCGCGGGCACGTGCTACCGGGTGTCCCGGAGCACCTGCGCGCACCCCTACTCGTGCATCACCGAGGACTACGCGACGCCCGCCGTGTCGATCGCGCCGCTCGACGCCGCCTGGGCCGACGAGCTCATCGGGTCGATCGACCAGACATTTCCCGACGGGGGCACGCCCACCGCCGGCGCCCTGTCCGGCGCGATCGCCCAGGCCCGGGCCCACGCCGAGGCGAACCCGACCCACAGGGTCGTCACCGTGCTCGCCACCGACGGGATGCCCACCGAGTGCAATCCCACGTCCGCCGACGGCATCGCGGAGATCGCGGCCGAGGGGCTGAGCGGCTCGCCGAGCATCTCGACCTTCGTCATCGGCGTCTTCAACGGGGACGACGTGGGCGCCCAGGCCACGATGAACCGCATCGCCGAGGGCGGCGGGACGACGTCCGCCTACTTCATCGACACGAGCTCCGACGTCACGCAGGCGTTCCTCGACGCGCTCAGCGAGATCCGCGGGACGAGCCTCGCGTGCGAGTACCAGGTCCCGGCGCCGTCCGCCGGGCAGACGCTCGATTACGGGACGCTCAACGTGCAGCACACGCCGCCGGAGGGCAGCGACCCGTCGACCATCTTCTACGTGGCCAGCGAGGCGCGCTGCGACGCGACCGCCGGCGGCTGGTACTACGACGTCGACCCCACGACCGGCGGCACGCCGACCAAGATCGTGATGTGCCCCGCGACCTGCACCCGCTTCCAGGCGGGCGGGCAAGTCCAGCTCCAGGTCGGCTGCAAGACCGAGATCCCGCCGATCAACTGAGCCCTTCCCCCCACGCTCGCCCGCGCCACGGGCCCCCATGGCTCGCCCGCTCGGCCGGCAGCTGGTGGCGCGCTCACGCGTCGAGCGCCGCGGGCCGCACCGCGGCGGACGGGCCGCGGGTGCGCAGCCAGAAGTACGCCGCGGATGCGGCGAACAGGGCCCCGCAGACGAACGCGGTCGCGTAGCTGAAGCCGACGAAGAACTCGAGCCACGAGCGCTTCGCCTGGCCAAAGCTCTTGTAGAGCAGGAGCGCCACGCTCCCGAGGTAGCCGAAGGCGTCGGCCGCGGTGATCAGGAATCCCGCCGTCGCCACCGAGCCCACGGCCGCGATGAGCCGGTCGAAGAGGACGCAGTTGTACGGGACGTACCCCACGTAGAGCCCGAGCCCGACGCTGATCATCCAGGCGACGGGGCCGATGACGCCCGCCTGGTAGAGCGCGGTGCTCAGCCCCGCGAGCGCCGCCCCGGCGACCATGACGCCGTGGATCGCGACGAGCGCCGCGCGGTTGTTGCGGATGCCGATCATCACCGCGACCGAGAGGAGCGCGCCGATCGCCACGGGGATCTCGGCCGTCGTCAGGATGGCCGGCTGGTCGGTGTAGCCGAGGGCGTCCCAGATCTCGCGGGCGAAGTTGTCCCGGAAATCGCGGTAGGCGGTGAGGACGACGTAGCCGAGGACGAGGGTCGCGAGCCCGCCGGCGTTCGCGAGGACGAACGCGCGCCGCGCGGCGCGGTCCATGGGCGCGCGCCGGGTCCGGAGCGCCTCGTCGTCCACCGAGGGCGGCGGGATCTGCGCGAGCATCCACACCGAGAGGAGCAGCGGCGGGAAGAAGAGGGCCCCCGTCACCGCGGGCATCCACACCTCCGGGACCCCCCAGCCGAGCGTGATTTTGCCAACGGTCTTTACGAAGCCGCTCGCGACGATGAAGCTGGCGCAGAGGCCGGCGCCGAGCAGATCGCTCACGCGGCGCCCCTCGAGGAAGCCGAAGACGAGCCCCCAGACCATGCCGAGGGGCAGGCCGTTCAGCACCAGGAAGGCGGCGGCGTACGGGGCCGGCGCGAGCCCGAACAGGACGAGCGCGACCTCGCTCACCGCGATGCACGCGAGGATGGCGAGCGCGCGCCGCTCGGGCGGCATCTCGGAGACGATCTTGATGCCAAGGAACTTGGAGGCGCAGTACCCGAGCACCTGGGCGATGATGTAGAGGCTCTTCAGATCGAGCGCGGGCAGCAGCGGCAGCGCGACCATCCCCTTGTAGGAGCCGACCGCGAACGGCTTGCGGAAGGCGTACATGCAGAAGTAGGTCGAGAACGCGGCGATCACGGCGAAGGCCGTGAACACCGGCGCAGGGGCTCGCTCGAGCCATTTCGTCACGCTTCGCTGGGCCGGCATGGGAGCTCCGAGGAAGGCGCGAGGGTAATCGCGGCCGCGCGGCGCGCGCATGGATTTTCGGTGAGGAGCGGGCCGGGCTCCCGCCCGCACACGAACACGCGAACCGCGGATCTCGCCGTGGCCTGCCGAGCGTCCGGCCGGTATGCCGCGATGGTCACATTTTTCGCCTTCCGCCCTGCTCTTTCTTCTCCCGGCTCATGTCGCGGCTCGCCCCTCGTCGCTCCGCTTTTCGGTCCTCGCTCTTCGTCTCTCGCGCCTCTCGTGGGAGCGCCCGCGAGCGTGCGGCGTTCGAGGAAGCTCATCGGCAATCGATGAGGCGGGCTCGTCCGTGGGGCCACAGGGCGGGCTCATCCGCAGAGCCATGGTCGAGCTCGGGTGCTCGGAAATCAACATCTCGGTGAGAAACGCCGCCGCGCAACACGGAAAGTCATGTGACATCGTCCGTCGGCTCCCGAGTCACCCTCAGGGGAAGCCCTAATTCATGATGTCGTCACTGTGGCACAACGTCTCTGTGAGACGCTTTGGTCGCTCCGGCATGGGGCGCATTGCACCTCGCAGCGGGGCCTGACGGGGCGAAATCTTCCTGAAAACGGAGCGAAATACCGCCCTCGCGGTCCTGGAACACCCCTTGCGATGTGGGATCGCGCCGGGGCGTCGGGGCCCTGGATCTTCAGCCCACGCGGCGCCGGACAGGCACGCACGACAGGCGGCCCGATACGGCTGTCCTCCCGCACGCTCGTGCGTCGCCCAAATGTGGACCGAGCGTCGGCTGGATCACCGGAGAGGAGCGGCCCAGTTTCGCTGCCGTGTCGCTCTTCTCGCAAGACTCGCAAGAAAGGCGGAGGAGTCATGCCGAATCGTCAGGGATGGATCGACGAGGAACATAACGATGGGCCGGGGCGCGACGACGAGCGGTTTGGGCCAACCCAGGGTCAGCGAGGCGATGAGCGATATCGTGGCGAGCGTGGAGCGAGCGGGGATGCTAGTTACGGGCATCGTGGCAACTACGAGCAAGTCCTCCAGCGAGACGATCGACGCCCTTCCCGCGGAGGTCACGATGATCTCCGCGGTCGCTCCGATCAGCGAGAGTCTGTCGGACGCGGCTACGAGGGCGAGCGCGGCGGCGAGGGCGACCCGAGCTGGCGCGGCCACGGCGGCGAACGCGCCTGGGAGGGCCGACAGGATCGCGGCTGGGGGCAGCGCGAGGACGCCCAGCGTAAGGACTGGGGCGGCCAGCGTGATGACTTCCAGCGAGGAGGTCGCGACGATCTTGACGCCAGGCGCGGCCACGGCGGCGGCCAGGGCGGCTTCGGCGGCGGCCAGGGCAGCTTCGGTGGCGGCCAGGGCGGTCACGGCGGCCAAGGTCACTTCGGCGGCGGCCAGGGCGGCTACGGCGGCCAAGGCGGCTTCGGCGGCGGCCAAGGCGGTTACGGCGGCGGCCAGGGCGGATTCGGCGGCGGCCAGGGCGGCCTCGGTGGCGGCCAGGGCGGCTTCGGTGGACAGGGCCACTTCGGCGGCTACGGCGGAGAGGGATTCGGCCGCGGCCAGGGCGGATTCGCCGGTGGCCAGGGCGTCTATGGCGATGAGGGCGGACAGGGCCGCTTCGGCGGACAGGGCCGCTTGGGCGAACAGGGTGGCTTCGGCGGACAGGGCCACTTCGGCGGACAGGGTGGCTTCGGCGGCAGCCAGGGCGGTTATGGCGCCGGTCAGGGCCACTTCGGTGGCCAGGGTGGATTCGGCGGCCAGGTTGGCCAGGGCGGCTTCGGCGGACAGGGCCGCTTCGGCGGCGGCCAGGGCAGTGAGGGCGGCCTCGGAGGCCAGGGTGGATTCGGTGGCCAGGGTGGATCTGGTGGCGGCCAGGGCGGCTTCGGTCGCCAGGGAGGCCCGGGCGGAGTCCAGCACGAAGGATACGGAGCCCGCGGCGGCCTCCGGCAGTGGGCCGACGACGAGCGCGGCTGGAACGAGCGGCCAGGACAGCAACGCGGGTACGAAGGCCACGAGTCGTCCTTCGGCGGCGATCAAGGCCCTTCCCCTCAGCCCTACGGCGGACAGGGATCCGGCGGACAGGCCCCAGGCGGCCGCAGCTTCCTCCAGACCGTTCGACAGGGCGGCGGGCTCGGCGGCTCGCGTGGTCGCCCGCCCAAGGGGTACAAGCGCTCGGACGAGCGGATCCGCGAGGATATCTGCGACCAGATCTCCGATCAGCCGGACCTCGACGCGAGCGACGTCGAGGTGAAGGTGCAGAACGGCGAGGTCGTCCTCTCCGGGACCGTCCGCGAGCGTCGCTTCAAGCACCAGCTGGAGGCGCTCGCCGAGCGGATCTCGGGCGTGGTCGACGTGCGGAACGAGATCCGGCTCTACCGCGAGCAGCAGCAGGGCGAGGTGAGGACGAGCATGGGGTCGTCGTCGAGCGAGCGCACGGCCGCGAGCACGAGCGGCGTCACCGCGGGCTCCGGGACCTCCATCAGCGCGACGTCGCCCCCGGAGACGAAGAACAACGAGTCGCGCCGGAACGCCTCATGAGAGTTCCACCGAGCTCCACGTCAACGGGGCTCATCGCAATCTGAAGTCGCACGCCGACCCAAAGACGCGCGCGCCGCGCGCTCGTCCCCTGAGGTTCGTCTGGCGAGGGCCTCGCAATCGCGAGATCGCGGGGCCTTCGTCGTGTCCTTGGGCGACACGGTACCCGGTCGTGGGCCGGGGGGACGAGAGAGGCCGTCAGACCCCTTCGTCCCGAGGCAGGCTCAGGGGAGCTCCTCGATGTCCGAGGGCACCCGCGGGTTCACCTCGTAGTGATCGAGGAACTGACCGCTGAACCCGGTGATCTCCACGTCGTCCCCCGGGGCGACGCCGCTCACGTCGATGCCGGTCCCGGCATAGACGAACACAGTGACCTCGCCCGAGCCGTCGTCGACGTGGAACCGGTAGCCATACTCCCCGTCGTCGAAGACCTCGTCCACCACCGTGCCTCCGATGCGGACGAGGGTCCCCTCGGAATCCTCGCCCACGTCGCCCGTGTCGATGGGCTTCGCCGGGTGGACTGGATGGGAGCCGGAGACGGCGATGTCCGTGGGCTGGACGCCGAGGACCTGGCCGTAGCTGTTCGCCACCGTGCCAGTCACCACGACCTCCTGGCCGAGCGCATAGCTCCCACCCAGCGCGTCGTGGATATAGATCCCCGTGCGCCCGCGCTGGATGGCGAACCCCTGGTCGTTGGGCGCGAACGCGCCCGAGGGGACAGACACGACGCCTTTGACAGTGACGACCGTCCCCTCGGGCTGCGCCCGCGCGAACCGGATCGAGTTGCCCGCCGCGGACAGGGGCCCGGCGGTGATCAAGACAGCGATGAACGCGGCGGCGCCGCGGAAGAATGTACGCATGAAGATCTCCTTGATGGTCGCCCGGCCGGGTGGGCAATCGTCGAGGTCCACCCGACTGGGCATTTGATTCTCAATGCAATATTACTGCGAGCATCAATATGGCAGGGAGTGCTCGGAAGCACCGGTCACGGGCTCGAGAAAAGCAGGGAGGCCGGCGCCCAGCGCCCGAGCGTCTCGAGTCCATCGAGGGTCGGCGCGGTCAGCGAGTCACCGATGGCGAACCGATTGCCGACGATCGTCGCGCCGTGGGCGCTGAACTTCGCGGCTCCGGCGTTATCCTCGAACGGCTCGAAGACCCCGCCCCCCACCAGCGCGCCGATCAGATAGCTCGTGTTGGCTTGCAGCGTGACCGGGCTCGCGAGCGTGTGGTAGCGATACGTCTCGACGAGCGGATCGGTGCTCAGCACCGTGGTCGACGCGAGGAGCGTGGTGCCCGTCGCGTCCCACAACCCGACCTGGAGACCGCCGCCGACGAAGCCGTCGGTGGCCGGTCCGGAGAGGCTGCCATCCTGTCCCCCGAGGGCGCTCACCGTCATGGCGCTGCTCCCCACCTGGAACAGGACGCCCTGGGTGTACGGGCCATCGGTCCGGTGGCTGGCCGGGGCGCCGCTGTCGCTGAAGAGCGCGGTCTGGCAGCCCGCACCGAAGCACCCGAACAGCGCGCTGGCCGGCGCCCAGCGTCCGAGCGTGCCGGTGCCATCGATGGTCGGCGCGGTCAGCGAATTGCCAACGGCGAACCGATTGCCGACGATCGTCACGCCGTGGGCGCTGAACTTCGCGGCTCCGATGTTGTCCTCGAACGGCTCGAAGGCGCCACCCACCAGCGCGCCGATGAGATAGCTGGTGTTCGGCTGGAGCGTGATGGGGCTCGCGAGAGCGTGGTAGCGGTACGTACCGACGAGCGGATCGGCGCTCAGCACCGTGGTCGACGCGAGGAGCGTGGTGCCCGTCGCGTCCCACAGTCCCACCTGGACGCCGCCGCCGGCGAAGCCGTCGGCGGCCGGTCCGGAGAGGCTGTCGTCCTGCGCCCCGAGGGCGCCGATCGTCACGGCGCTGCTCCCCACCTGGAACTGCGTGCCGATGGTGTACGGGCCATCGGTCCGGTGGTCGCCCGGGCCGCCGCCGTCGCTGAACATCCCGGCCTGGCAACCCGCGCCGGAGCACCCGAACAGCGCGCTGGCCGGCGCCCAGCGCCCGAGCGTCCCGGTGCCATCGATGGTCGGCGCGGTCAGCGAGCCGCCCGAGGCGAACCGATTGCCGACGATCGTCACGCCGTGGGCGCTGAACTTCGCGGCTCCGATGTTGTCCTCGAACGGCTCGAAGGCGCCACCCACCAGCGCGCCGATGAGATAGCTGGTGTTCGGCTGGAGCGTGATGGGGCTCGCGAGAGCGCGGTAGCGGTACGTACCGACGAGCGGATCGGCGCTCAGCACCGTGGTCGACGCGAGGAGCGTGGTGCCCGTCGCGTCCCACAGTCCCACCTGGACGCCGCCGCCGGCGAAGCCGTCGGCGGCCGGTCCGGAGAGGCTATCGTCCTGCGCCCCGAGGGCGCCGATCGTCACGGCGCTGCTCCCCACCTGGAACAGCATGCCGACGGTGCCCGGGCCATCGGTCCGGTGGCTGGCCGGGCCGCCGCCGTCGCTGAACATCCCCGTCGCGCAAGCGGTCGACGAGGGATTGGAGCACACCCCGGTCATCGGGTTGCAGGTGCCCGCGTCATGGCACGCGTCGGAGGGCGCGCAGACAACGCCGCTGCACAGGTCGGCGGGAGGGATCTGGCAGTTCGTCCCCGTGTAGCCGGACGGGCAGGCGCAGGTGTAGCTGCTCCCGCTCGAGGCGCAGGTGCCGCCGTTCTGGCAGGGCGCCGCGGTGCACGGGTTGGCGTTGCAAACCCCGCCCGCGCAGTTCCCGGTAACGCAGTCCGAGTTCGTGCTGCAGCCGCCTCCGACGACACATTGCGGGCACGTGCCGCCGCCGCAATCGTTGCCCGTCTCGGTGCCGTTCTTCGCCCCGTCCGTGCACGTCGGCGTCAAGCCGGAGAAGGCGGCCGGGACAGCGGTCTCACCGGAGCTGCCGCGCCCCCAGCAAGAGACGGTGCCCATCGAGGTCACGCCGCACGCGTGCTGTCGGCCCGTCGCGGCCTGGACGAACGTGGTAGGGGGCGGAGTCGCCTGACCATGGCTGTTGTCCCCCCAGCAGTGGAGGGTGCCGGTGGTCCTCAGAGCACATCCGTAAAGGTATCCCAGGCTGAGCTGGCCAAAAGAGTCGAGGGTGGGCGGGGTGGCCGCGTCCGCGTCGTTGTTGCCGGTGCAAGTGAGCTGGCCCGCGAAGAGGGTACACGTGGTCTGTCCGGAGCTCGTGGCGACCTGCGTGTAGGTCTGGGAGAAGGTTGTGGGGCTGTTCCCCCAGCAGACGGGCGTCTGGTCCGCTCGCAGGCCGCAAGCCCGGTAAACGCCCACCGAGACCTGCGTGAAGGTGCCCGGCGGCGGGCTGGCCTGGCCGTAATCGTACTGGAGGCCGTCGTTCTGGAGCCCCCAGCAAGCGAGGTCGCCGTTCGTCCGCACACCGCAGGTATACAGCTCGCCCGACGCGACATACGAGAAGGTGCCCGACGGCGGGCTGGCCTGGCCATAGGAGTTGTCGCCCCAGCAGCTGACCTGGCCGCTCGTGCCGATGGCGCAGCTATGCCAGCCTCCCGAGCTGATCTGGGTGAAGGTGCCGGCCGGCGCGCCGAGCTGGCCGAAGGTGTTGTCGCCCCAGCAAGAGAGGCTGGCGTCGTTCTTCACGACGCACGTGAAGTCGTTACCCGCGCTGACCTGGGTCACGGGACCGGGGCCCGCCTGCACCACGCAGCCCGGCCCGGGGCAGGCCACCGTGTAGCAGACGTCCAGCCTGGGCCGTACGCTCACGGTGGGCGCCTCGCTGCTCCAGAACGACGTGGCGCCGTAGTTCATATAGGTGGCGGACGTGTCGAGGATGTCCGCGTAGAGCGCGACGCCGTAGTTCGGGGTGTCCCCGATCGTCCAAAGCTGCGTCATCAGCGTGACGTCGGCGCGCGCAAAGCCTTTACCGTACTGCAGCGTCGCGCTGGGCTGGCGGTAGAGCTCAGGCCTGTTGCCGAAGGTAATCGTCGCCTCGTCCCACGGTCCGGCCGCCGCGTAGAACGTGCTCGCCTCGTAGGGGCTCAAGTTGTTCTCGACGAAGAGTTGGATGAACGCGGACGTGACGTTCGCGTACGTCGGGATCGAGCTCAGGTCCCACTGCACGTGCGGCAAGTACCTCGAAGTGCCCCCCGTACTTCCCGGTCCATAGAGGTTGCTCTGGGCCGCGATGCCGGCGACGAGCTGGGTGGGGGGGTCGTGGGGGGTCAGGTATCGGGCGGTGGCGTCGACGACGTTGCCTGAAAACCCCCGCTGGACGGTGACGCACGACGCCTGTGCGACAGCGGTCGGCGACTGCGTGACAACGAGCGTGCTGAAGTGGTCGATCGCGACCGTGAGCGTCTGCCGCGGGGGAGAGACCGAGCTGTCGAGGGTGAGGAACCCGTTGCGTCGCTCGCAGTTCAGGCCCGTGTCGTCGCAGAGCCACGCGCTCGGCGTGGTCGCCGTGAGCGGTACGGGGATCGTGAACAGCAGCCCCGGCGAGAACCGCGTGCCCGAGGGGCCGAACTGGTAGATCGGGAAGAGCACCGGATCCGCGGTGGGCAGCGACGAGGGGAGCAGCGACGGATCGCTTGTCGCCTGGAGCGTGATGGTGACGGGAGCCGCCGATGTGGCGCCGCCGACCTGCACGGCTGTCTCGGGGGCGATCTGGAGGACCGCGCCGCCGAGCGTGATCGTCTGCGCGACGAACGCGCCCGGGACGGCGTCTTGCGCGACGAAGCAGGAGCCCGTGGCGCAGTCGCCCATGTGCTGGTCGCAGACCAGCGGCGTGCCGTTGCAGCTCGTGCCGCCGCAGACATCGGGGCCGACGACGTGCGCGCACGCGCCACCCTGGCAAGTGTCCACCGTGCAAGGGTCCCCGTCGTCGGTGCAGGCGGCGCCGTCCGGCACCGCCGCGGGGATCACGCACACACCGGTCCTCGAATCGCAGCCCCCTGGCTCGCACTCGTTCGTGCTGGTGGGGCAGGGCGCGGCGCAGAGGCAGGTGTAGCCTTGCGCGTCGTCGACGCAGGTGCTGCCCTCCCCCACGCAGGGGTTCGAATCGCAGTGCTTGACGGCGAAGGCGTCGATCTCGCAGTTCACGCCCGTGTACCCGTGCGCGCAGGAGCACGTGTACGTGGAGCTGGGGGGCGCGCCCGGCGTGCAGACGCCGCCGTTCTGGCAGGGGTTGGGCTCGCAGGGGAGCGAAGGGCTGTCGCAGTCGGCGCCTGTGAACCCCGGCGGGCACTGGGTCTCGCAGCGCTCGCCGCCCCAGCCCGCGTCACACCCGCAGACGCCGTTCGTGCACGACGAGTTGCCGCAGCAAGGGAGCGTCCCGTCGCAGGACGCGTTCGCGGGCAGGCAGCCGTCGCCGCTACAGCTCGGGTTGCCCACGGCGATGTAGTCGTGGAGGTGGCCTACGTGTTCGAGGATGCAGGCGTCCTTGCTGGCCTGGAGGATGGTGTAGGGGTGGCTCCCCGAGCCGGCATGGTGGCAAATCTGGACCT
The DNA here is from genome assembly GCF_051521635.1 of Sorangium sp. So ce1504. Taxonomy (NCBI): domain Bacteria; kingdom Pseudomonadati; phylum Myxococcota; order Polyangiales; family Polyangiaceae; genus Sorangium; species Sorangium sp. So ce1504. The sequence continues at coordinate 7,639,808 of NZ_CP150365.1, forward strand.
TGCCGTTGACTGCCAAGAGCGTGCACAGCAAGCCGACGAGGGGCTGCTCCGCCGCGCCGACGTGCTCGGAGTCCGATTCGTCGGGTATGTCCGTGCTGGAGCACCCGATACCGAGGAACGTGAAGCAGCTCAGGCCGAGCAGCGCGACCATCGCGCCGAGCCTGCGAAGAGAGGTGACATGCGTCATGACGCTTCTCCTTTGGCGGGACGCGCGGTCGCGATCCGCGGGTCGCCCGCCGGGAGCGGCACCCTGCGTCAGCTCGTCCAAGGGAGCGACCTGGATCGTGATCCAGCTTTCGGAGATGCACGCTCTCGTGGTAACCTGAGGAGGTCTCCCTGAGGCACCGCCTCATTTTTCCCTCCTTCCGGCGCGGCTCGTCCACGCGTGAGCCCACCGGGCTCGCTCGCGATCAGCCGCCGCAGTCGAGGGGAATCGTCAATCTCCACATGTCGTTGAGCAGCACCGGCGCGAACTCCGCTGTCGCTCCCCCGAAGATGTAGAGCTCGTAGGCCGTGGCGGTCTTGCGAGTGAAGTAGAACTGGCCGAACCTCGGCGCCGGCGCCGGCCCCGTCATCGCGGTGTCCACGCGCGTCCAGGCCCCTGTGTGGAGATCGAAGTACCAGAGATCGGACAGGGTTGTACCGTCGAACTGGCTGCCCCCGAAGAGCCAGATACGGCCCTCGTGCTCATCGGCGATCAGCTTCGCGTTGTCGCGGTGGCCCGGCCCGCCGGCCTCGTCGAAGACGAGCTGATCCCAGGTCTCCGTGTCGATGTCGAACATCCAGAGGTCGCCGAGGTAGTTCTCCGGCGTGAACAGGCCGGTCCCGTTCACCGCGTCGTTCGTGTATCCGCCGTAGACGAGCAGGGCGTTCCAGCCCTCGGAGTAGATGAGCGGATGGTGGGCGCGAGCGCGCGGGGCGGGCGAGCCGGTCGCGACCTGCTTCCAGCCGTTCTTGTAGCAGACCAGGTCGTGCTGGAGTCCGTCAGGACGATTGATGAAGGCCGGCATCGTCGACGACGAGCCCGAGAAGGCGTACGCGACGGTCTTGTGCTTCCCCTTCTTGCGCACGGCGACCGCCTCCGTGGAGCGGTTGGCGCGCCCGATCTCGGCCGCGCTCTGCGAGATCTGCGTCCACCCGTGCGCCGGATCGAACCTGAACGTGTCCTGGTGCGTGAGGTCGAGCCCGCGCCGGAAAGGACCTCTCCCGCCGGAGACGATCAGCGCGTCCTCCTCGGCGACGCACCACATCATCGACTCGGCCCTGGCGGACGGCCCGCCCGGGTACTGGCCGAGGTCGTACCAGGTCTGCGTGTCGACGTCGAAGGCGCTGAAAGCGGCCACGGCCTCGTCATCCGGGTAGGTCCCGTTCAACCCGCCGAAGATGTAGAATAGGCCCTCGTGATAGGCGCTCGCGCCGTCCCAGATGGCGTCGGGGACATCGCCGCCCTGCGCAATCTCGGTCCAGTAGGGCAAGCCCGACTGGGCGGCGCCCGGGCGGATCCCGGCGAACGAGAGCAAGAGAGAGAAAGAAGCGATGAGAACGATCCGAAGCTGAACGCTGCGTGTCATCCGAGCGACCTCCTTGTTCCAGGCAACGGCGGGCTCGCTGGAGCAGATCGCCGGCAGACCTTCACGTTACCACGAGAGCCTGCACTTCCGAAAGCTGGATCACGATCCAGGTCGCGACCTCGGACGTGCCGGCGCAGGGTGCCGCTCCCGGCCATTCCGGGTGTAGGTCTCTAGGTTGAGACCACGAATCCACCTACGGAGAACATGATGAGAAATCTCGCAGCTACCTGCGCAGCGCTGTTGTGCCTCGTTCACGGGGGAAGCGCGTTCGGCCTCACCATAGGGACAACCAATGACGCCGCCACGCTGACCTCCGCCCTGGTGGCGTCCGGGAGCGCGATCAGCGTGACGTCCGTGAGCTATAGCGGCGCGGCGACCGCCTCAGGTACGTACTCCGAGGGGCCGCTCGGCATCGCGGACGGCGCGATCTTGACGTCCGGGGGCGCGTCGCTCGCCCTGCCTCCGGGCCCGCCCTTCAAGGTCAGTCAGGAAAATAACCTGCCCGGCGATCCGCTCTGCAACGCGCTGATCCCGGGCGTCCCGAGCCAGGACGCCGCGAAGCTGACGATCAACTTCGATCTCGCGCCGGGCTTCAGCGGGATCTCGTTCCAGTCCATCTTCGGATCGGAGGAGTACCCGCAGTTCGTGGGCGGCGCGTTCGCGGACGTCTACGGCGTCTACCTCGACGGGGTGCAGATCGTCTTCGACCAGAACAACGCCCCCATCACCATCAACGGCCCGTTCTTCAGCGGCGGGAGCGTGGTCGTGGGCCCGGCGACCGAGACCGCGTACGACGGATCGACGGGCCTGCTCACCACGCAGGCGCTCGCGGCGCCCGGCGCGCACGTGCTGGAGATCGTGATCTGCGACGGCGGCGATTACTCCTTCGACAGCGGGGTGTTCCTCGGTGGGCTGGGCGGCTGCGTCGGCGCTTGCACCGGTACGGTCGCCTGCGGAGACATCGACGGTGACGCCGACGGCTACAGCTCATGCATCGACTGCGACGACGCGAACCCGTCCGCGAACCCCGGGGAGCAGGAGGCCTGCGACGGCGTGGACAACGACTGCGACAGCGCGATCGACGAGGACAACGTCTGCTGCGTCGACGCCGATGCCGACGACGTCTGCGACCCGGTCGATAACTGCGTCGGCGTCGCCAACCCGGATCAGGCCGAGGACGACGCCGACGGGCTGGGCAACGCCTGCGACAACTGCCCGAGCACCGCCAACGCGAGCCAACTGGACGCGGACAGCGACGGCGTGGGTGACGTCTGCGACAACTGCCAGACCACCTCCAACGCGAGCCAGCTGGACGCGGACAGCGACGGCGTGGGCGACGTCTGTGACAGTTGCCAGGGCGTGCCCGGCGCCCAGACCGACTCCGACGGCGACGGCCTCGGCGACATCTGCGACAGCTGCCCGGCCGATGTGGACAACGACGCGGACGGCGACGCGGTCTGCGGTGACGTGGACCTCTGCGCCGGCACCGTGCTCCCGGAGGGCGTCCCCACCGTGAAGCTCGGCGTGAACAGGTTCGCCGATATCGACGGCGACGGCGTGTTCGACACGGTGTCGTCGAACGGAACCGGCCCCGGCAGGACCTACACGGTCGAGGACACGGGCGGGTGCAGCTGCGAGCAGATCATCGATGAGCTCGGCCTCGGCCAAGGGCACGTGAACCACGGCTGCAGCATCAGCGCCATGGACGACTGGCTCAACACGCACTGATCAACACGCACTGAACGAGCCCCCACCCGGGCGCGCGGCCACTTCATCGACGGCCTCACGGCGGATCAGGCTGCGGCGTGCAGGGCCGAGGTCCTGAACTTCGCGGCGTCCCAGAACGTCACCTGCAACTGAGCCTCCAGCTCCCACGCGAGAGGCGCGCCGCCCTCCCCGGGCGGCGCGCGCGGGAAGAGAGGCTCGCCTACCCCCCGCCTTCCCCCGTGCCCCGCTCATGCCTCGCGAACAGGCTCGCCAGCTCGGCGGCAGACGCCACCCCGAGCTTCTCCATCCCCTCCGACCGGTAGAGCCGCACGGCCGACATGGAGATCCCGAGCTCCGTCGCGATCTGCTTGTTCAGCATCCCCCGCGCCACCCGCTCGCACACCTCGCGCTGGCGCGGCGAGAGCGCCGCGAGCCGGGCGGCGAGCGCCTCCACCTCGGCCCGCGCCGCCCGCGCCTCCGCATCGAGGGCCAGGGCGCGCGCCACGGCGGCGAGCAGCGCCTCCGCGTCGAGGGGCTCGGCGAGGAAGTCCACGGCGCCCGCCTTCATCGCCTCCACGGCCACCGTCACGTCCCCGTCGTCGCTGGTGAAGACCACGGGGAGCGCGCACCCTTCCTCGCGCAGGAGGGCCCTCACCTCCAGGCCGTTCAGATCGGGGAGCTGGACGTCGAGCACCACGCAGCCCGACACCACCGCGCGCGCGGCCTCCAGCAAGGCGAGCGACGACGCGAACGCCTGCACCACGTGCCCCGCCTCCTGGAGCAGCCCGGCCGCGGCCCCGCGCCAGCAGGGATCCCGGTGCACCAGGAAGACGGTCGCCGCCTCCGCTCCTCGCGGGGACGGGCTCGTCGCCCTGGGCCGCGGGCTCGGCGGCGCCTCGGCCGCGAGGAGCCCGCGCCGCCTCGTCTCGGCCGGGGTCTCGCCGAACTCCGCTGCATAGGCGGCGCCGAAACGCTCCACGCGCAGGTAGCCGGCAGCGTGGGCCACGCTCGCGGCCGTCTCGCCCGGCTCGGCCAGGAGCAGGCGATCCCGCGCCAGGAGCAGGCGCCTCTTGCGGAGGAAGTCCCACGGGGTGGCGCCCCGATAGGCAAAGGCCCCGTCGATCGAGGCCATGCTCGCGCCCGCGAGCGTTGTCAGATCGGCGGTGCCGATCGGGCCCTCCGCGTGGGCGTCGAGGTACTCCTCGACGAGCCGCACCACGCTCCGGCTCGACGGCGGCGCTGCCTTCTCCAGGAGGTGGGCGTGATCGTGGGGCTGCCCGAAGAGCAGCGCGCGCGCCACCGCCTCGCCGAGGCTGGCCATCACCACGGGGTGGCCGAGGGCTCGCCCTGCCCGCTCGGTCTCCGTGGAGAGGAAGCGGCAGAGTCGTGCCAGGAAGGTCCCGGGGCCGTCGGTGGTGGGCATCGACAGCGAGAAAGCAAGGGGCCCGCGGATGGCCACGCCGGTGAGCGCCTCGAGCTGCGCCTCGAGATAGCGGGCGTCGACGCGGAGGTTCATGGGGCGGGCCGGGCCCTCCACGCTCCACTCGGACCGGACCCCCGGCGAGAACACGGCGGCGCTCCGGCCAGGGGCGATCTCCGCCGCTTCCCCCGACGAGGCCGCCGGCACCGAGCCGCCGGTCGCCATGCTGACGGTGTAGCCCGAGCTCACGCCGCGCAGGCACATGCCGGAGGCGAAGGCGCCCGAGAAGAGGGAGACCGGCCCCATGTCGACGGGGGTGGCACGCCACTCGAAACGGTGACCGCGGCCGACGGTGTCGGCGGTGAGGTCGCCGTAGATCGTCGCGAGGAGCACGCGGGCCGCCTCCAGATCGCGCGTATCGATGAGCGGAGGGCGTTCGAGCCCCTGGCGAGCGGATCGGTTATGCATGGAGGTCTCGGGCAGGCTGTAAGGGGAGAAACGGACTCAGCATAGCGGATCAAGAGACCGCACCTCACACGCGCCCCCCTCCGAGGCTGGGATCCTCGTCTCGCGCTCCGGATCGGGCGTGCGTGCTCCTGCCGCTCGCAAATGGCGGGCCGTCCGCGTGGGAGGTCGCGGACGCCGACCAGGACCACTGCACGAGCTCGATGGTGCGGGGGCTCAGCAGCTCGGCCGGCTGCGGCGCCCTCGCCGCCTTGTTCACGACGTCGGGCGCGCCTTCACGAGGTCGAGGCTCGCGCTCCGCAGTTGAGGCCTGCAGGCAGCAGCAGCAGCGCGCCGGTTGATCCATCTCCGCAGCGCCTCGACGAGCGTCGGATACGTGACCAGGGTCGAGAGCTCGATACCGAGCTCGACCATTATCTTCGCCACGCTCGGACGTATCCCCGAGACAAGCCCCTTGCAGCCGACGAGCTCCACGCTGCGCATGATCTTGAAAAGGTGCTGCGCGGTCGCCGGTTCGACAACGTCCACCGCTTGATTGCCGGCGGGTGACGTGCTCGAGCAATTGCTCGAGCAGCGATCTCGGCGGATCGGAAGAGAGCGCCTTCACACCGTTCGGGTACGTCCTCGAAACGTCCTGGATCCTCAGTTCCATGTGTGCACCTCGCATGGCGAGACCTGATGTTACCCGGTCAAGGGTGCCGGGGAAACCACCCGCTGCACGGCGGAGGGGCTGAGCTTCGCAATTGTCGTCGAGCGCCGTTTCACGCGAGATTCGGCGGCTATGACTCGCACCAAATTCAATCCGGGTCTCGACCAACAACCAACGATCCACCGCGATCCGGAGCCTGCTCGGGGGGCCGATCACGCGGCGGCGCCGCCCCTCTCGGTCTCGCGAACCCGTCTCAGCACCTCCGATCCCGACGAGTTGGCCCCCGCCCTTGCCCGCCTCTGCCCGGGAGTGACGCTCCGGCCTTTGAAAGGAACCGCTTTCAGGTGCGAGCTCGGTATCGCCACGGTCGGTCCCGTGAGCTTCGTGACGACAGACTGGACCCTCGGCGGTCGGATGGACGCGGCCACCCTGCACGATCGTTACGTGCTGGGGCTCGCCGGGGAGGGCAGCCGCGACACCGAGGTGGAGGTCAGGCGCCAGCGCCTTTCGATGGCCCATGGCAAGCGGGCCATCCTGCTCGTCCCAGAATGGCCCGTGAAGATCCAGATACCGGCGGGCGGAAGCGGGCGAAGCCTCACCGTCCTGCGATCTGCGCTCGAGGCGCACTTCGCCATGCTCACGGGCCACGCGCCGCCCGAGGCGATCCTGTTCGAGCCCGACCTGGATCTCACCGGCGGCGGCGGCGCGACGCTCCAGGGGATCGCGCGCTTGCTCCGGGAGGAGCTCGAGCGCCCGGCGCTCTCGCCCTTCGTTCGCTCCCAGTTCTGCGATGTGCTGCTCACCGCGCTCGTGACCATCCCTCGCCACGCGGGCTCCCATCTGCTCGAGCTCGCGCCCCCGCGTGTCGCTCCGGCGGTCGTGCGTCGGGCCGAGGAGTACATCGCCATGCACGCGGGCGAAGCGGTCACGCTGGCGGACGTCGTCGCCGCCGCGGGGGCGCCGGCCCGCTCGCTCCAGGCGGCGTTCCGCGCGGCGCGCGGCGTCACGCCGATGGGGTTCCTGAAGATCCGGCGGCTCGAGCTTGCGCGACAGATGCTCCTCGCCGCCCTGCCCGAGACGACCGTGGCCGACGTCGCCGGCGCGATGGGCTTCCGCAGCGCGGGGCGGTTCAGCGTCGACTACAGGAAGCACTTCCGCGAGAGCCCATCCGAGACGCTCTCGCGCCGCCGGCCGACCGGACGACGACGCGGCGGCGCGCGCTGATCAAAAAACGCAAGCTGATCGAAAAGCGCAACGATGATGCGCCGCGTCTGTGATGACGATTGCAGCATTACAAGAACGCGGGTATCCGGAGTTCGGCACTCGGGCCTGATCACAGCAGGAACACGATGACCCAGATCTATCTTCTGCCAGGCTTCATGGGTTTTCAGTCGTTCGGCGAGCTCGCCTATTTCAGGCGTGTGCCGAAGATGCTCGTGGAGCTCCTGGGGGAGCTCGGCCACGACAGGATTGAAGTCCACGAGTGCCCCACGATCCCGACCGGATCCATCGCTCGCAGGGCGCAGCAAGCGCTCGAGTTCATCGCGGCGCACGGCGGGGAACAGGCCGAGAGCATCCACATCGTCGGCCACTCGACCGGTGGGCTCGACGCGCGGCTCCTCGCGACGCCGGGCGCGAGGCTCGTGCCGGGTCGCCTCGAGGAGCGGATTGGCCGGCGCATCAGCTCCATCGTCACGATGTCGACGCCCCATTACGGGAGCCCGATAGCGTACCTGCTCGGGAGCCTGCCGTTCCGGAGGGCGTTCGAGATGCTCGGGCTCCTCGGCAAGCCCCATGGCAGGAAGGGCTTCCGGGCGCTGGCGCGCGTCATCGAGCTGGTGGCGCGCGCCGACGACTGGACGGGCCGGACCGATACGTTCCTCGACACCATCGTCCACAAGATGCTGAAGCGGACCGGCAAGAACGCCGATGATCTGATGTTCAAATTCCTGAGCGAGCTCTCGAATGATCAGGGTGCGTCCATCCAGCTCACGATGGAGGCCATGCACCTGTTCAACGCCGCCGTCGCGGACCGCCCGGAGACGCACTACAGCTCGATCATCTGCGTAGCGCCGCCGCCGAGCTCGTTCCCGTTCCGTCCGGCCGATTTCTTCTCGCCGGTGCGGGCCGTCTCCATCTTCGCGTTCTGGGCCCTGTACCGCGTCACCTCGGCGGTCCCCAGACAATACCCCTGCACTGCGCTGGACATCGAGACGCTCAACCTCAACGAGCACTCCGCCCCCATCGAGATCACGAAGACATCGAACGACGGCGTGGTCCCGTGCCAGAGCCAGGCTTATGGAAAGGTGCTGGACATCGTGCTCGGCGACCACCTCGACGTCGTCGGGCACTTTCCGTACTCGGGCGGTGATCGCCACGCCGACTGGCTCCCGTGCGGCGCGGGTTTCGACGAGGAGCAGTTCCGTCGCGTGTGGTCCCTGGTCGCCCGCGAGATCGCGGGCAACATTCCGGTGAAGCGGCGGGCGGCGCCCCCCCTCGGAGCGCCGGCGCGCGCGAGCAAGACCTCGCCGCTCAAGAACGGGAAGTCGAAGTCGAAGCTCATCTCCACCGCCAGCTGACATCTTCTTGAAGTGGGCCCCGAGGGGTCCTTCGGCCCTGGAGCCGCCATGCTGAACGATCCCGATTCCCTCGAGAACCGCGATCCCCGGTTCATCAAGAGGATGACGAGCATCCTCGACAGCACGATAGCGCCTTATCATCGGACCGAGGTCCGCGGGCTCTCGCGGATCCCCCGCCAGGACGGGCTCATCTACGTCGGCAATCACAACGGCTATCCGTACATGTCCGACTTCTGGCTGTTCACGGCCGCGCTCTTCAATGAATACGGGATAAGCCGGTTTCCGTACGTGCTCGCGCACAAGCTGACGATCAGGCTGCCGCTGTTGAACCAGATCTTCACCAAGTACGGCTGCGTCCGCGCGTCCGGGCAATGCGCGGCGCGCGTGCTGGAGCGTGGGCACCCGCTGCTCTTGTATCCGGGCGCCGAGGTGGAGCTCATGCGCCCGCACCGGGAGAGGACGCGCCTTCGCTTCAACGGGCGCACCTCTCATATCCGGCTGGCCATGAAATACGGCGTGCCGATCGTGCCTGTGGTGTCCGTCGGCAGCCATTCGACGGCCATGATCCTCGACGATCTGCCCTGGCTGGCGGACGCGATCGGGGCCAAGAGCAAGCTCGGCATCAACGCGTGGCCCCTCATGCTGAGCATCCCCTGGGGCCTGACGCTCGGGCCGTTCATCCCGCCCTACATCCCGTGGCCTTCCAAGATCCTCATCGAGCTCCTGGAGCCGATGGTGTGGGCGCCGCAGGGCGCGGGCCCGGAGAGCGAGAGCCACATCGCCGCGTGTGCGGCCCAGGTCGAGCAGGCGATCGTGAGCGCGCTCGCCCGCCTGGAAGCCGAACGAATGACCCAGGAGCGCCCCCCGCTCGAGGTGGTGAAGGGCGCCGTCATGAAGGCTCTCTCATGGATCGAAGGGCACATCGACGAGCTGTCTCGCTGGCTCGTCGGGGCGGGCACGCGCCTGCTGGGGCTCTCCGGCAGGGGCGAGGCGCAGAGCGCCGCCCCCTCGGACCTCGTGAAGGTCGCCTCCCAGCTCGCCCAGGATGTGCGGCACGACGTGGACCTCCTCCGCGAGATGCAGCGGCGCTCGGAGCGCAATGCCGTCGCCGTGTCGCCTCGGACGACCGCGACCCGAGCGGCGCGGAGGCCGCGGTTCACCGAGCGCGAGATCCACGAGATCCTCGCGCAGGCGAGCAAGGGCAAGAGCGTGCACAACATGTGTGATGAGCTCGGCATCTCGGCGAGCACGTTTTATCGCTGGCGGTCGCAGCACACGGGGCGCCTCGCGGAGATCCGATAAGCCGAGCGGTCTCGATATGGTCTTTCCCACGCTGGCGCGCGAGCGCGAAGGGATCACGCGCAGGGCGCGGGGCGCCGCTGCGGCCGCGCTCCTCGCGGTGGCCCTGGGCTATCCGCCGGGCGGCACCCCGGCGGCCGCCGTCACGCCTGACGCGGCGGCTGCCGCGACGGCGGACGGGGGCGCGCCGTGCCGAGACGCTGCCGCCGGCGCGCGGCGGGGGCGGGTCGAGCAGCTCGTCGTCGCGGCGCGGCTGAGCCCACACAAGAGCGCGGAGGCCGGCGCGCAGCTCGGGCAGGTGATGGGCGAGCTGCGCGCGCTGCAGCCGGACATCGAGGCGGACTTCCGCGAGGCGGCCACGCCGCCCGGCGTCGAGCGGCTCACCTGCGCGCTCGAGGATGAGGAGCAGCTCGATGCCGCGCGGGTGCTGCTCCTGTCGCGGCTGCCCGACGGCATGCGCGAGGAGGCGCTCGGCCCGGGCCGCGCCGGCGTCGATCAGCTCCGCGCGGAGCTCTTTCGCATCGGCGCGCGGGCGCGGTGGTACCGGCTCCACCGCGACAGCGCCGTCGAGGAGAGCCGCGCGGCGCTCAGCGACCCGTTCGTCGTCGCCGCGCTCGCGTACCGCGCCGCCCTCGTCGTCGCGGTGATCGCGCTCGCCGTGATCGTGACCCGGCGAAGGCGCCGCTGGATGGACGCCGCCTGGCCCGTGATCCTGCGCGTGGTCCGCAGGGCGCGCGCGCAGCGCATCCTCGAGAGCGCGCGCTCGATCCTCGCGATGTTCTCCGGCTCGCTCCTCCTGCTCGCCACGATCTGGGGGGTACACCGGGCGCTCGGGCCGGACGCCGCCGCCGTCCGGGAGGTCGAGCTCGCCTACGGGATATTGCTCTGGTACGCGCTCTACCGCCTCGCGCTGGCGGCCATGCACGGCTGGATCGCGCGGAGACCGAGCGACCTCGGAGCGCCGATCGGCGAGGCGACCAGCGGCAAGGTCCTCCGGTCGCTCCGGGCGGTCGGGCGGTTCGCGCTGGCGGTCGGCCTCCTCGTCGGCGCCGTCGAGGCGGCGACCGGGAGGGGCTACCTCTACAACACCGCCCTCCGCGCCGCCTCGCTCGGGGCGCTCCTCCTCGGCTGGGTCCTGATCCGCTGGTGGCGCGACGACATCAGCGACGCGTACCTCCGCCGGCACGACGAGGGAACGCTCGCCAGCGCGGTACGGAAGACGCGCGTCCGGTGGTATGGCTTCTTCGTCGCCGTCGTGGCGCTCCTGGCCCTCGTGCTCGCGAGGATGGGCCGCGCCGGCCGCCGCGTCTTGCTCGGCTTCGACCTGACGCACCGGGTCCTCGCGTTCATCTTCCGCAAGCGCCTCGAGCGCCGCACCGACTCCGCGCACCCGGACGGCCTCGCCCGGGAGCTCCCGCAGGATGTGCTAGCGCACCTGTCCGAAGAGCCTCTCCTGGATCCGACGACAGGGCTCGATCACTACGCCGGCCTCGATCGCTTCAAGGCATCGCTCGCCGCGTGGAAGGACAGCCGCCGCATCGGCTCGCTGCTGCTGGTCGGCGGCGCCGGCTCGGGGAAGACGACGTGGCTCGTGGCGGCCGAGCGCGAGGCGCCGGTCCCGGTCGTCCGCGTCGCGCTCGACAGGCGGCAGCTCACCGCCGCCGACGTCATCGCCACGCTCGGGAATGCGCTCGACGCGCCCCCCGAGGCGCGCACCGGCGTCGAGGCGTTCACCGCGTGGCTCCGCCTCGAGCCGCGCCGGCTGCTCGTCCTCGACGACCTGGAGCACCTGTTCCTCCGCGGGCTGGAGGCGTGGGGCGCCTGGGAGGCGTTCCTGGAGATCGTCGAGCGCTCGGCGCCCAGCATCTTCTGGCTGTGCGCGATCGCCGAGCACCCCTACCGCTACCTCGTCTTCGCGCGCGGCGGAGCCACGGTCTTCCGGACGATCGTGCACCTCGCGCCCTGGTCCGAGCAGCGGCTCGCCGAGCTCCTCACCGCCCGCACCCGGGCGAGCGGCTACAGCGTCTCGTACGAGGACCTCGTGATGGACGACGACGAGTCCACGGATCGCGTGCAGCGCGAGCTCAGGACCGAGCGCGATTTCGCGCGGCTGCTCTGGGACTACGCGAAGGGTTGTCCGCGGGTCGCGCTCCACTTCTGGCAGCGATCGCTGCTGGTCGACGACGCGCACGGCGAGCGGCGCCTCCGCGTCCGCCTCTTCCGCACGCCGGACGAGGACGAGCTGGAGTCGCTCAGCGAGGTGGAGCGCTTCGTGCTCGCGAGCGTGGTCTGGCACGATAGCCTCACGACCGACGAGGCGGCGCGCTCGCTCGGCGTCGACGCGCTCCCGTGCCAGGACGCGCTGGCGAAGATGGTCGAGCTCGGCATCATCGACGATCTGCGCGGCCGGCACCGCGTCACGACCCGATGGCAGCGCGCCGTCAGCAACTATCTCGTGCGGAAGCACCTGATTCAGCCGTGAGACCGTGAGAAAGGACGACCACCGTGGATTCGGACGTGGACGTGCCCGACGGTGCCAAGCTCATCGAGACCATCCAGGTCAGCGGCGTCATCACTGGCCTCGTCATCCTCAGCATCACGTGGTTCGCGGTCCGGCTGATCACGGCCGCGCTCGAGCGCAGCGGCACCCGCTTCGCGCACCGGCGGCTGCTGCTCAACCAGATCGCGACCCTCCTCCGGTTCTTCCTTTACATCGGTGGTATCGCGATCGCCATCGGCGCCTCGATCAACCTCTCCCGGGAGGTGATCCTGGCCCTGACCGGGACGGTTGCGGTCACCATCGGCTTCGCGCTGAAGGATCTCGCTGCGTCGGTCCTCGCCGGCGTGACGCTCATCGTCGATCGCCCCTTCCAGGTCGGCGATCGGGTCAAGTTCGACGCGTTCTATGGCGAGGTCACGTCGATGGGTCTGCGCTCCGTGCGCATCATCACCCTCGACAACCACGTCGTCACGATACCGAACAACAAGTTCCTGACCGAGGCGGTCGCGTCGGCCAACCACGGGCGGCTCGACATGCTGATCCCGGTGGAGTTCTTCATCAGCTCCGCGCAGGACATCGCGATCGCCAGGCGCATCGTCGAGGAGTGCATCACCAGCAACCGCTACGTGTTCCTCGGCAAGCCATGGTGCGTGGTCACGAGCCAGATCCTGAGCGAGGTCGCCACGGTGCGCCTGGTCGCCAAGGCCTACGTGCTCGACGTGAAGTACGAGGCGGAGTACGCGACCACCCTGACAGAGCGGGTGCTCGCGGCGTTCCGCGAAAAGCACATCGTCCTCCCCGGCGAGCCCGGGTGAGGAGGGAACCGGCGCCGCGACGAGCGCTGGAGGCGAATGCGGCCCCCGCGGGCCGCTTGTACGCCGCACGCCGCCGACCACGCTCAGCGCTCTCGCTGCCACGCAGGCGGAGCCGACGGCGATGCACGCGACGATCGGTCGCTGAACCGGGCCAGTCTGACACGCGGAACTAGCCACAGCCGCCTTCGGTGTCCTCGCCGCCGCCGGCGCCCCCGCCGCCTTCATTGCCCCCGCCGCTCCCGTCGCTCTGGTCACTGCAGCTGACCACCCACAACCCGGTCGGTCCGTCGCAAGTGGCACTCACTGTGCCACACGCGCGCTTATAACTGCACGGCCCCACGCTGTAATAGGCACTGCAGTCCGTTCCGTTCTCAGGCTCTAGACTGGGACACGCGGTGCAGTGCTCGACCCACACGCCGTCGGTGCAGGTGACGCTGCAGGGGGAGCAGGCGTAGTCGCAAAGCTGGCCCTCGACTGCGCAGCGCGCTCCCGGCGGAGCGCCCCCTCCTGAGAAATCACACTCGACGGGGGTGTCGCCACCGGTCGAGGCGCTGGACGACGTGGTGTCCTCGGGCGTGCCGCCGGCGCCGCTCGATACGCTGGAGGACAGGGTCTCGTCGGGCGTGCCGCCCCCCGAACCGCCGCCGGAAGGCTGCTCGACCGCGTCGGAGCAAGCGAACACAGGAAGGAGCGCGAGGGGAATGAGCCATCGGATAAAGGTCTTCATGCCGCCCCCTCAGCAATGGATGTGCCAGTGCAAATCGCGGATTTCCAAGCGTGAGACGATGAGATTGCGCCAGGGTGAGCCGTTTGCTGCCGTATCGACGGCACATCGGGCGGCGTGCCTGGCGACGTCGGGTCGTGTCACGGCGGCGGCGGCGGTTCCACCTCCTCGGGCGCTGGCGGCGACGGTGCTGGCTCGCCGCCCGCCCTTCCGCTCCAGGAGCGCGTCCTCGACGCCCTGAATCTTCGCGCCACCGCGAGCAACAGAAGGCAGCGGAGGACATCAGGAATGCGATCGATCGGAAGGCTCGGGAGCGCCGCGGCCTGCGGGTTCGTCATGCTGTGCGCGGGCGTCGCGTCGGCAGCCAGCGCGCCGTCCTGGGAGAGCGTGCCGCCGATGATCACCCCGCGGGGCGAGCACACGGCCACGGTGCTCAAGGACGGCAGGGTGCTCGTCGTGGGTGGATACCCGGAGCTGGACGGACCGCCCTACACGACGAGAGAGGCGATGAGCCTCAAGGCGGTCGAGATCTACGACCCGGCGACCGGGACATGGTCGCTCGCGGCGCCGCTCCTCCAGGCCCGCAGCGGACACGCGGCCATCCTTCTGCCAGACGGCCATGTCCTCGTGGCCGGCGGCAGGATGATGAACGCACAGGCGCAGGGGACCTCCCTGTCTTCGGCCGAGATCTACGACCCGATGACCGACACCTGGACGCCCGCGGGGTCGTTGTCGATAGCCCACCCCGCGCCCTCGATGATGCTCGCCGGCGGCAGGCCGGTGCTCGTCGGGCTGGCCTGGCAAGACGTCTACGACGAGTTCGATGGCCAGTTCGTGCTGCACTATTACCAGAACGCAGCCATCTACGACCCGGGGTCGCGCGGCTGGACGGACCTTCCGCACTGCGACGCCGTGGACCGGTGGGTGAGGCTGCCTTACAGGCCCCAGCCTGTGAGCGCGACCCTGCTCCACGACGGCCGCGTGATGGTGGCCGGAGGCGGCTGCAGCCTCTATGACCTGGAGACCCAGCTCTGGACCTGGGAGCAGGGGGCCGTGAAGCCGACGACCGAATATGCGTATCCCGGCGCGACGACGCTCCCGGGCGGCGGGGTCCTCGTCGTCGGAGGCACCTTCCCCGCCGGCCCGGACCCGGAGATTCACGCCTTCTCGCAGCTCTACCTGCCGCAGGACGACCGCTGGGAGCCGACCCCCGGACCGTACGCTCCGGCATCGAGCCCATGCGGGGGGGACTCCTCGGGTATCCAGGGGATGCGCACCTCGGTGCTCCCGAGCGGAAAGGTGCTGTTGACCGGAGGCGTGGAGCCCTGCAGGCCCGCGGGCTCGTCAGCGTCCGTCTTTCCCTTCTATGGGACCCAGGCGCTCTTCGATGAGGCGGCCCTCTCCTGGTCGAGCCTCGACCTGGCGCCGCCCGTGACCATGGCGCGCGCCTACCATTCCTCGACGCGGCTCAACGACGGCAGCGTGCTGATCGCCGGCGGCTACGTCGACGCCACGACCGCCACGGCGTCTGCCGTGCTCTTCCGCGAGCGCTCGCCGCTCGGCGAGGCCTGCGACGCCGACAGCGACTGCGGGAGCGGCTTCTGCGCGGACTCGGTCTGCTGCGACGCGACCTGCGCCGGCCCCTGCGATGCCTGCGCGGCCGCCTCGGGCGCATCGCAGGACGGCGTCTGCACCCCCCTCACCGGCATCACCTGCGACGACACGGACGCGTGCGTCGTCGGGGGTCTTTGCGAGGCGGGCGCGTGCGTCGGCGGCGCGGCCGCGCCGGACGGGACCCCATGCAGCGACGGCGACGTGTGCTCCGCGGCGAGCGCTTGCGTGGGCGGCGCCTGCGTGGGGTCGAGCCTCGCAGTGTGCCTGCCAGTCGATGACTGTCATGAAGCGCCGGTGTGCGACCCCGCGGCCGGGTGCGCGGCGCCCGCGTCCGCGAAGCCAGACGGTGCGCACTGCGATTTCCCGGGCTCCGCCGAGGGCTGGCAGGCGACGGGGCGGATGGGCGTCCTCCTCAACCGGCCTGCGGCCACGCTGCTCCAGGATGGGACGCTCCTCATGATCGGGTACGGCCAGACAGGCAATCCGCCGCGGTGGAACGATGTCTGGCTCCGCTACGACCCGAGCACGGGCTCGTGGCAGCCCCCCGAGAAGTTGGACGTGCCGAGGCGCCCGTCGAGGCTCGTATCGCTTCCTGACGGGACGGTCCTGGGGATCGCCGATAGCGTGCTCCGGCGCCCCTCGCAGACGGTGCGATTCGATCCTGCGACGCGCGTGTGGGCGCCGGCCGCGCCCACCATCGTGTCGCGTCAGATGAACACCGCGACGGTCACGCCGCTCGCGGACGGCCGGGTGCTCGTCGCCAGCGGCGACGGCAACGTCGACGGCGGCGGAGAGAAGGTCGAGATCTACGACTCCGTCACGGACACGTGGACCCTGGCAGCGCCCATGAACGTTCCGCGAAGCCACGCCAGGGCGACGTTGCTGCAGGACGGCAGGGTCCTCGTCACCGGCGGTGACAGGCAGTCCCAGAGGATGAGCGCGGAGATCTACGACGCGGCGACCAACACGTGGACGCGCGTCGCCTCGATGCGCTGGAGTCGCAGCTCGCACGAGGCGACGCTGCTCCTGGACGGCCGGGTGCTCGTCCTCGGGGGACGAGGAAGCGGCGGAGACGACATGAAGGCGGGCGAGATCTACGATCCGGCGAGCGACACCTGGACCTCGACGGGAGAGATGGTCGAGCTACGGGAGTACCCCAGCGCGGCGCTCCTCGCCGATGGCAGGGTCCTGGTGATGGGCCTCCCGTCCCCCTCCGGAGCCAACGACGGTGCCTTCGCCGCCGAGCTCTACGACCCAGCGAGCGACACCTGGACGCTCGCGCCGGCGCTGGACGTGAGGCATCAAAGTGCCGTGATGGAGCGGCTCCACGACGGCCGTATCCTGATCGCCGGCGGCGGTACGACGTATCAACGTCTCGACAATGCGTGGCTCTATGTCCCAGCGCAGCCGGCGTCGCCCGGGATGTGCCAGAGCGGCGCCTGCGTGCCGGGCGGAGGCGGGGGCGAGAGCGCTGGCGCGGGGGGCGGCAGCGACGGCGCCGGCGGCAGCACCACGGGCGAAGGCGGCGGGGCCGTGAGCGGCAGCGGCGGCGCAGGCGCCACGGCCGCGGGCGGCCACGGCAGCGGCGGCGACGCCAGCAGCGGCGGCGACACCAGCGGTGGTATCGGCGGTAGCGCCAGCAGCGGTGTCGGCGGTCATCCGGACGGCGGCGGCGGCGATGCCAGCAGTGGCGTGGGTGGCAATCCAGGCGCCGGCGGCGGCGACGTTGGCAGTGGCATCGGTGGCGATCCAAGCGGCGGGGGCGACGGGGGCGCTGGCGGCGACGACGGCGCTGGCTCAGCCACCTCCTCCTCGGGCGCTGGCGGCGCCGGCGGCGACGCAGCTGGCTCGGCCACCTCCTCCTCGGGCGCTGGCGGCGCCGGCGGCGACGCCGCTTCGAGCACCTCCGCTTCGTCCGCCAGTGCCGGCGGCGGAGGCGGAGGCTCGTCCAGCGCTACCGCTGCGAGCTCTTCCTCCGGCGCGAGCTCTTCCTCCGGCGCTGGCAGCTCAGGCGACGCCGGGATCGCCGGCGCTGGCAGCGCCTCCTCTTCCGGCGCCGACGTTGACAGCCCCGACCGCAGCAGCAGCGGGTGCAGCACGAACGGCGACCCGACGCCGGCGGGCACGGCGGCCAGCTCCGCGTGGCTCGGCGCCCTCGGCCTGCTCTGCTGGTCGCGGCGCCGGCCCCTGAAGGGGAAAAGACATCCTCCGAGTCCACGCCGCCCGCCATTCCGCTCCGGGAGCGCGACCCGCACGCCCTGAATCTTCGCGCCACCGCGCGCAACAGAAGGCAGCGGAGGCCATCGGGACATGAGATCGATCGGAAGGCTCGGGAGCGCCGCTGCCTGCGGGTTCGTGACACTGTGCGCGGGCGTCGCGTCGGCGGCCAGCGCGCCGTCCTGGGAGAGCGTGCCGTCGATGATCACCCCGCGGGGCGAGCATACGGCCACGGTGCTCAAGGACGGCAGGGTGCTCGTCGCGGGTGGATACCCGGAGCTGGACGAACCGCCGCTGACGACGAGAGAGGCGATGAGCCTCAAGGCAGTCGAGATCTACGACCCGGCGGCCAGGACGTGGTCGCCCGCGGCGCCGCTCCTCCAGGCCCGCAGCGGACACGCGGCCGTCCTGCTGCCAGACGGCCATGTCCTCGTGGCCGGTGGCAGGACGAGGAACGCAGCGGCGCTGGGAACGTCCCTGCCTTCGGCCGAGATCTACGACCCGATGACCGACACCTGGACGCCCGCAGGGCCGCTGTCGATACCCCACCCCGCGCCCTCGATGATGCTCGCCGGCGGCAGGCCGGTGCTCGTCGGCCTGGGCTGGGACTTTGCGGATCGCAACATGGACGGCGTGGCCGAGCTGCGCTATTACATGAATTCGGCCATCTACGACCCGGAGTCGCGCGGCTGGGCGGAATTGCCGTTCTGCAAATCCGTGGACCGGTACACGACATACGGGCCCAGTCCCGTGAGCGCAACGCTGCTCCAGGACGGCCGGGTCATGGTGACCGGAGCCGGCTGCAGCCTCTATGATCTGGAGACCGGGATCTGGACCTGGGAGAACGGGGCCGTGAGGCCGACGACCCAGCACGAGGCCCCCAGCGCGACGACGCTCCCGGGTGGCGGGGTCCTGGTCCTGGGAGGCATCTCCGCCGGTCCGGGCACGGCTGATCCTGCCTTCTCACAGGTCTATTTCCCGCAGGACGATCGATGGGCGCCGACCTCCGGGTCGTATGCTCCGACCTCGACGCCGTGCGCTGCGGGCGGCTCCGGCATCCGGGGAATGCGCACATCGCTGCTCCCGAGCGGAAAGGTGCTGCTCACGGGAGGTGTGGAGCCCTGTTTTGCGCAGGGGACGAGAGACCTCATCCTTCCCTTCCACGCGACCCGGGCGATCTTCGACGAGGCGACCCTCTCCTGGTCGAGCCTCGATCTGGAGCCGCCCGCCACCCTGGCGCGCGCCCGCCATTCCTCGACGCGGCTCAACGACGGCAGCGTGCTGATCGCCGGCGGCTACGTCGACGCCACGACCGCGACGGCATCGGCCGTGCTCTTCCGCGAGCGCTCGCCGCTCGGCGCGGCCTGCGAGACGGACAGCGACTGCGGGAGCGGCTCCTGCGCGGATTCGGTCTGCTGCGACGCGCCCTGCGCCGGGTCTTGTGACGCCTGCGCGACGGCCTCGGGCGCATCGCAGGACGGCGTCTGCACCCCGCTCACCGGCGTCACCTGCGACGACACGGACGCGTGCGTCGTCGGGGGTCTTTGCGAGGCGGGCGCGTGCGTCGGCGGCGCGGCCGCGCCGGACGGGACCCCGTGCAGCGACGGCGACGTGTGCTCCGCGGCGAGCGCTTGCGTGGGCGGCGCCTGCGTGGGGTCGAGCCTCGCGGTGTGCCTGCCCGTCGACGACTGTCATGAAGCGCCGGTGTGCGACCCCGCGGCGGGGTGCGCGGCGCCCGCGTCCGCGAAGCCGGACGGTGCGTCCTGCGATTTCCCGGGCTCCGCCGAGGGCTGGCAGGCGACGGGGCGGATGGGCGTCCTCCTCAACCTGCCTGCGGCCACGCTGCTCCAGGATGGAACGCTGCTCATGATCGGCGTCGGCGAGACAGGCAATCCGCCGCAGGCGGGCAATTTCTGGCTCCGCTACGACCCGAGCACGGGTTCGTGGCAGCCCCCCGAGAAGCTGGACGGGCTGAAGCTGCCGTCGAGGCTCGTATCGCTTCCTGACGGGACGGCCCTGGGGCTCCCCGATCGCCCGCTCCGGCGCCCCTCGCCGACGATGCGATTCGACCCTGAGACGGGCGTGTGGACGCCGGCCGCGACCAGCACCGGGCCGCGCCTTATCGCCCGCGCGACGGTCACGCCGCTCGCGGACGGCCGGGTGCTCGTCGCCGGCGGCGACAACAACGTCGACGCCGGCGCAGAAAAGGTCGAGATCTACGACTCCGTCACGGACACGTGGACCCTGGCGGCGCCCATGAACGTCCCGCGAGGCCTCGCCACGGCGACGTTGCTGCAGGACGGCAGGGTCCTCGTCGCGGGCGGAGACGAGGACTCCCCGAGGGTGAGCGCGGAGATCTACGACGCGGCGGCCAACACGTGGACGCGCGTCGCCTCGATGAACTGGAGCCGCCAACAGCACGCGGCAACGCTGCTTCTGGACGGCCGGGTGCTCGTCGTCGGGGGACGAGGAGGGAGCAGCAGAAGCAACATGGAGATGGCCGAGATCTACGATCCGGCGAGCGACACCTGGACCTCGACGGGAGCGACGGTCGAGCCACGGCACTCCCCCAGCGCGGCGCTCCTCCCCGACGGCAGGGTCCTGGTGACGGGCCTCCCGTCCGCATCCAGAGCCACGGACGGTGCCTTCACGGCCGAGATCTACGACTCAGCGAGCGACACCTGGACGCTCGCGCCGGCGCTGGACGTGAGGGCTCAGAGCGCCGTGGTGGAGCGGCTCCACGACGGCCGTATCCTGATCGCCGGCGGCGGTACGACGTATCAACGTCTCGACAATGCGTGGCTCTATGTCACAGCGCAGCCGGCGTCGCCCGGGATGTGCCAGAGCGGCGCCTGCGTGCCGGGCGGAGGCGGGAGCGAGAGCGCTGGCGCGGGGGGCGGCAGCGACGGCGCCGGCGGCGCCACCACGGGCGAAGGCGGCGGGGCCGTGAGCGGCAGCGGCGGCGCAGGCGGCACGGCCGCGGGCGGCCACGGCGGAGGCGGCGACGCCGGCAGCGGCAGCGGCGGCGGCGGCGGCGACACCAGCGGCAGCGGCGGCGACGCCAGCAGCGGCGGCGACGCCAGCAGCAGCGGCGACACCAGCAGTGGCATCGGCGGTAGCGCCAGCAGCGGTGTCGGTGGTCATCCGGACGGCGGCGGCGGCGATGCCAGCAGTGGTATCGGTGGCAGCGCCAGCAGCGGCATCGGCGGCGACGCCAGCGCCGGCGTCGGTGGCAATCCAGGCGGCGGCGTCGGTGGTCATCCGGACGGCGGCGGCGGCGATGGCAGCAGTGGCGTGGGTGGCAATCCAGGCGCCGGCGGCGGCAACGTTGGCAGTGGCACCGGTGGCAACCCAGGCGGCGGAACCAGCGGCGGGGGCGACGGGAGCGCTGGCGGCGAAGGTGGCGCTGGCGGCACAGCCACAGGCGGCCAAGGCGGTGACACCAACCAGCAAGGAGGCGCCACATCCACCACGACCGGCGCTGGCAACGATGACCCCACGACCACCGGCGCGAGCGCGACGGGCACGCAGACCAGCGGCGGCGGAGGTGATCTCCCGAGCGCAGGAGGGGGCGGCGGCTGCCGCACGGCGAATGGCCCTCAGGAGACACCGGCCTGGCTGCTCGCCCTCGGGGCGCTCGCCGCCACGCGGCTGCGCCGGCGCCTCGTGAGGCCCCGCCGCGCCACCTGAGCTCTCGAGAGCACGTGCGCCAATCGCACCGTGGCTCGTCCCCACTCCCGCGGATCATTTCGTCCTCGCAAGAGCCAGGCGCACGGCGATGGCCGACGTCGGGCGCGCGCCCGCAGCGGCGTGAGCCTCGCGTCCGCCCCCTCGAGTCCGGTTGACTCGACTCGGTGACTCATCGACCATGTCGTCATGGTCCCCTTCGTTGCCTTCATTCCGCTGTCGAACTGGCTGCGGGGCTTCGATCGCTACGGGATGCGTTACTCGAAGGCGTTGATCCGAGAATCGACCTTCCCCGACGCTTTCTACATGCTGAAGGAAGACGAGCCCTTTGCGCCCGGGCTCCAGAAGGCGCGGAGGCTCGTGACGAGGCTCGGACGGCCGAACGATCGCGTCGTGGCGCTGCGGGCGCGGCTCCCCGTCGGGCACGACGCGATGCGCCCGAACGACGTGACGGGCACGGGAATCGGCTGGCGCTGGCCGTCGAGCGAGATCCCCTTGAGCGGCGTGGCGTGGGTCGATGCGCATGGCGCCCTCGTGCCCACCCGGCACGAGGAGATCACCGCGGAGGCCTTTCGCCTCGATGACGCCGGCCTCATCGACTGGGCGAGATGCCGGCCGCGGAGCCTCTCGGTGCTGCCCGTCGCGAATGCTTGCCAGGCGCGTTGCGCATTCTGCTTCTCGAAGGCGAGCGCCTCCGATCTCGCGCGCCAGCAGAGCGCCACGCTGGAGCGCTACGTCGACTGGGCGAAGCGCGCGAAGGAGCGCGGCGCCGAGCGCGCCGTCATCACCGGCGGCGGCGAGCCGACGTTGCTCGATCCCGAACGACTCCGCGCGCTCGTTCGTGGCCTCTCCGAGCTACTACCGAAGACCCTCCTCATCACGAACGGCGCGCGCCTCGACCTCGCGCAGGTCGAACGGCTCCGGGACGCAGGGCTCACCACCCTCGCGGTGAGCCGGCACGGCGTGACGCGCGAAGACGACGCGCGCATCATGGGGATCGAGGTCGACTCCGGCGCGCTGGGGAGCGCGCCGGGCCTCCGCACGCGGGCCATTTGCGTGCTCCAGCGCGGCGGCGTCGACGACGCCGCGAAGGTGCGCGCCTACCTCGAACGGAGCGCCGAAGAGGGGTTTCAGGAGGTGTGCTTCAAGGAGCTCTACATCTCGAGCCTCTCGGAGAACCCGTGGGCGCCGAGCGCGGCCAACCGGTATTGCGAGGCAAACCAGGTGCCTCTCTCGCTCGTGCTCCACACGCTCGCGGGCCTCGGCTTCGAGAGATGCGCGGAGCTCCCCTGGGGGAGCCCGGTCTTCGAAGGAACACTTGGAGGCCGCATGCTCCGCGTGGCTGCCTACACCGAGCCATCGGTCGGCTGGGAACGGACACATGGCCTCGTCCGCTCGTGGAACGTGATGGCTGACGGGTCCTGCCTCGCCTCCCTGGAAGATCCGAGCTCCACGTTATGAAGCACGAAGCGTTTCTCGCGCGCCGCGCGGAGCTCAGGGCCACGCGTCCTTCGCTCGTCGATCTCTCGGAGCTCAACGTTTACCGGAGCCTCGCGCGTCTCTTCCCGGCCATCGCGCCCTCGACCCACCCGGAGGCGCCGTATCGCTGTCACCTCGCGGAGCGGTTCCTCGCGCACCTCGAGCTCCCGCAGGCGCTCAAGCCGCGCACGCAGGTCAGCCATGGTATCCGTCGCTCGCTTCGCGCGTTGTTCGGGCTCCTCGCGAAGCGGGAAGCGCGCGTCGGCGTCCCCGCCGACGTCTACCCCGTCTACCAGCAGCTCGCGGCCGAGGCGGGAGCGACCCTCGTGCCGTGGAATGCGCGCCTCGGGTTACCTGTCCTCGACGGGCTCGACGCGGTGTTGATCTGCGAGCCCCTGAAGCCGTGGGGCTCGCACCTGTCGCCGCTCGAAGCGGCCCAGCTCCGGCGCTGGGCGCGCGCGGACGAGCGGCGGATGCTGATCCTCGATTCGGCCTATGCGACGCCGCCGACGGAGCAAGCACGGGCGCTGCTCGACGACGAGAGCGCGATCCTCCTCGCCTCGCTGTCGAAGGGCTGGCTGATCCCGGATCACGCGGGGCTCTGCATCGTGCCCGAGCGTTTTCAGAAGGAGGCGCGAGACGCCTTCGCGAAGCTGCCGAAGGACGAGCCGCGGGTCCGAATCGGGTACGCGGCGCTCACCGAACATGCCTCGCGCCCGCGGGAGGTCGGCGCGATCTTGAGCGAGCGCGCGCGCAGGCTCGACGCGCTGGCGAGCGCGAGGCCCGATCTGAAAGCTTCCCGGTGCAGCGGCTACTTCGCTATCTCGGCGAGGTCGTTCGGGGAACTGCTCGAGCTCGGGATCCTCGGCGTGCCTGCGCCGGTCTTCGGCGGGCCCGAGGACCTCAGCGTGCTCTCGAGCCTCGAAAGCCAGGAAGCTCGCTGAGCCACGGCGCTCGGTGCATGGCTACTTGTTGAGCTGGCGTCACCTTTCCATGAGGGCCGGATCGCATCTTGGTTGTGCGATCCCTGTAGGCTCCCTGTAGGGCGGCTCGCGCCAGGCGCCTGTCCATGCCTGTCAAGTCTTTTCGGCCGCACGCTGGGCGACCGAATTTGGCCCCATCCCTCCCCTCCTTGTGATCCTATCGGCGACGCTGGTCGCTGGCGCCGCATCCTGCGCCCTGCCCGCGTCTGCCTATGGCCGAGGTGCTCGCCGCATCGCTCGCGTTCCCTGCCGTGATCTTCACGGTCGCGCTCGCGCTCGCGCTCATCTACTGGCTGTTCGTCCTCCTGGGCGCGGTCGATCTCGACCTGCTCGGCGGCGCCCACGGCCACGCCGCCCCCGACCTCGGCGGGCTCGAAGGCGCCGCCAAGGGCGCCCTCGAAGGTGCCGCCAAGGGCGCGCTCGAAGGCGCCGTCAAGGGCTCGCTCGAAGGCGCCGCCAAGGGCTCGCTCGAGGGCGCTGCGACGGGCACGGCGGACGGGGCCGGCGGCGCGGAAGATGCCGGCTCGCTCCTCGCCGCGCTCCGGCTCCACCGCGTGCCGGCGACCGTGTCGCTCACGCTGATCGCGGCGTTCGGCTGGTTCACGAGCGCCCTGTCGACGGTGCTCGTCGAGCCGCTCTGGCTCGGCTGGGGGCTGCCTCGCTGGACGCTCGGCGTCGCGGTGCTCGCCGGCTCGCTCGCCGCGGCCGTGCTCTCGACCTCGCTCGCGGTGCGGCCGCTCGGCCCGCTGTTCGTGACCCGGCACGGCCAGTCGAAGAAGGATCTCGTGGGCCGCGTGTGCGTCATCTCCACCGGGCGCGTCGACGAGCGCTTCGGTCAGGCGACGATCGACGAGGGCGGGGCGAGCCACATCCTCGACGTCCGGTGCGACACGCCCGGCGCGCTCCGCCGGGGCGACCGCGCGCTGCTCGTGAGCTGGGACCCGGACCGAGAGATCTTCAGCGTCGAGCCGCTCGACGCCCTCCTCGGCCCTCCCCCTCCCCTGGCCGAGCGGGGTGCGTCCCGCGTGGAAGCACGCCCGGCCGGCGTCGAGGAGGACGACGCGCCCGCGGCGCGCGCAGCGGACGAGCGGCAGCGCCGCGGCTGAACGCCGGCGCTGAACGCCGCTGTCGGGCGGGCGGTTTCGTGTACGCTCATCCCTTAGGGGGCGTCGTTCGGCCCCCGACCCGGCTCTGAGCGGGCCTGGCCGTCCGACCCTCACCGACGTGAACGCGGGGGCCGGCGACCTCCCCTCCACCGAAACGCGAAGGAGCTCCGCGTGCCCCCTGTGACCGTCCCCTTAATCATCGTCCTCGTCGGCGTCCTCGCCTTCGTCGCCCTCGGGATGCTGGTGATGTACGCCAAGTTCTACCGCCAGGTGGATCAGGGCAAGGCGCTGATCATCAACACGAGAGGCCAGGACCCCATCGTCACCTTCACCGGGACGCTGGTGCTGCCGATCATCCACCGCGCCGAGTACATGGATATCTCGGTCAAGACGATCGAGATCGACCGGCGCGGCAAGGAAGGCCTCATCTGCAAGGACAACATCCGAGCGGACATCAAGGTCACCTTCTTCGTGCAGGTGAACAAGACGCAGGACGACGTGCGCACGGTCGGGCGGACCATCGGCTGCGTCCGCGCGTCGAACCCGGAGACGCTCGAGCAGCTCTTCGCCGCGAAGTTCTCCGAGGCGCTCAAGACGGTCGGCAAGCGCCTGAACTTCGAGGACCTCTACAAGGAGCGGCAGAAGTTCAAGGACGACATCATCGACGTCATCGGCAAGGACCTGAGCGGGTTCGTGCTGGCCGACGCGGCGATCGACTACCTGGAGCAGACGCCCATCGAGCTGCTCGACAAGGACAACATCATGGATGCCGAGGGCATCCGGAAGATCACCGAGCTCACGGTCGCGCAGAACGTGCTGACGAACGAGCTCCGCCAGAAGGAGCGGATGGAGATCGGCAGCCAGAACCTGAACTCCGACGAGGCCATCTTCCGCTTCGAGCAGCGCCGGGCCGAGGCCGAGGCGAAGAAGGCCAAGGAGATCGCGGTGGCGCAGGCGCGCGAGCAGAACGAGGCCGCGCGCATCGTGAGCGACGAGCGCAAGAAGACGGTGCTCCTCCAGGAGAAGAACGACGAGGAGGCCTTCGTCGCCCGCGAGGCGAAGGAGCGCGGCGTCTCGGTCGCCCAGAAGAACAAGGAGCGGGAGGTCGCGGTCGAGACCGAGCGCGTCGAGAAGGCGCGTCAGCTCGAGATCGTGAGCCGCGAGCGCGACGTGACGCTCCAGCAGATCGCGCGCGAGAAGGAGCTCGAGCTCCAGAAGAAGGACATCGCCGACGTGGTCCGGGCTCGGATCGCGGTCGACAAGACGGTGGCCGAGGAGGAGGAGCGCATCAAGGACGTGCGCGCGGTGGCCGAGGCGACGCGCCTCAAGGACGTGACGCGCATCAACGCGGAGGCCGAGGCGCAGGAGCAGCTCGTCAAGCAGCTCAAGGGCGCGGAGGCGAGCGAGGAGGCGGCGAAGTTCCGGGCGCGCGAGAAGCTCATCACGGCCGACGCCGAGCTCGAGGTGAGCGACAAGGCCGCGCGCGCGAAGATCCGCCTCGCCGAGGGCCTGCAGGCCGAGTCCGCGGCCGAGGGGCTGGCGCGCATCCGGGTGAAGGAGGCCGACGCGCAGGCGATCGAGAAGCAGGGGTTCGCCGAGGCGCGCGTGGCGCTCGAGAAGATGAACGCCGCCGCCGCCGGCGAGGAGAAGCAGGGCCTCGCGCGGGTGATGGTCAAGGAGGCCGAGGCGATGGCGATCGAGAAGCAGGGGCGCGCCGAGGCGACGGTCGCGAAGGAGCGGCTCCTCGCCGAGGCGGCGGGCATCGAGCAGAAGGGGCTCGCGGCCGCGCGGACGCGCGAGGCCGAGGCGCTCGCCCTGGAGAAGACGGGCCTCGCCGAGGCGACCGCGATCAAGCAGCGGCTCCTGGCCGAGGCGGCCGGCACGGCGGAGAAGGCGGCGGCGATGAAGGCGCTCGACGGCGTCGGGCGCGAGCACGAGGAGTTCCGCCTCCGGCTCGAGAAGGAGCGGGCGGTGGAGCTCGAGTCGCTGCGCATCCGGGCCGAGATCGCCAAGGCGCAGGCCGAGATCCTGCACGGGGCGTTCGAGCACGCGAAGATCAACATCGTCGGCGGCGACGGGGCGTTCTTCGATCGCTTCGTCAAGGCGGTCACACTGGGCCAGTCGGTCGACGGGCTGGTCGACCAGAGCGCGACGGTGCGCGCCCTGGCCGGCGACTACTTGAACGGCAACGCGAGCGTCACGGAGGACCTGAAGCAGCTCGTCGCGCCCGGGGGAAAGCCCTCGGATGGCACGCTGTCGGGGCTCCTGACGTCGCTCCTGCCGAGCGCCGACGCCGACGGGAAGAAGAAGCTCGAGGCGCTGGCCCAGAAGGCGCGTGAGCTCGGCATCGACGAGCTCGCGAAGCTGCGCACCCCGCGCGCCTGAGCGGCGCTCCCGCTTCGGATACGGGCCCATCTCGGCGTCTTCGGCGCTCGGCGCGCCGGAGCGCGCCGGCGCTCTCATCCACGCCCCCACGAAAACCAGTTGCTCCCCGGTCGCGCGCTCCACGCGCTCAGGGAAGGACGCCCGATGCCTCCTACTCGGCGAGCAGGACGCCCGAGCGCGCGCAGAGAGCGATCTCGTCATCCGTCGGGAACGAGAGGTTGTCCTGCTCGACCTTGATCGGTTGTCTGTTGGCCGTGAGCGGCCGCAAGACGTCAGAAAATCGCTTCGCAGAACCAGCGACGAGGTGAAAGAAGGACTTCTGCCCGAGGACTTCCTTGGGGTGCCGCAGCACGAACCCTGGACCTTCGTAATAGGCGTGGCCGAACGTGTCGAGCTTGCGCACGATCGCCCCGCGAAGCTCCCCGATCAACCGCGCGGCGTCCTGCGGGTCGAGGAATCCACCAAGGCACGCGTCCGTGCGCCAGCGCTCGTACTTCCAGTCGAGCGCGAGGCGCAGCAAGGTCGACTCGAGATCGTCGCCGCCGGCCTCGATGTCGTAGCTCATGTGATCGGTGATGTAGAATCGGCCTCTGGCGTCAACGCAGAGCTGATGGTCCAACCGCACCGTGCCCACCCGATGGACCGGCTCCCCTTTGATTGACCCGATACGTTCGCGTTCGGGAGCCGTTTCGGCGATGAAGCCCGGCGCCACCAGAGGCTTGATATGAAAGAGAGCCCAATAGGTCAGATCGTCCTCTGCAATAAGGCCACCATAATCGCGCTCCAGCGCAGCGAGCACAGGCCAGAGGTCGGCGCCATGGAGCTTTCGAAGATCCTCCTCGGTCCGCCGGAAGGAGTCCACCCTCTGGATTCGCCGCGCGTCCAGGTATTCTTGCAGATCGGGGATGGGCTTGAAGAGCTCCACGAGCGGGCGCTTCCGCTGTACGAGGAGCTCGCCCTCGCTCCACTCGGCCCACTCCGTCGCGATGTCGCCGTAGTGGAGGGCCTGCTCGATGCGCCGGTCTGCGGTGGCGCATATCGACAATTCACCGATGCCGGTCTTCATATGATACTGAGGCGCTTCAGGCACCGGCTGGTACACTTCGACGAGAAGCGCGTCCGCGCGGCCGTCGTGCAGTCCAATCTCGACACCGGTAGCCTGCGCCGCAGCGAGCAATGCCGGCAGATCGTCGAAGGACCGCGCGGAAATACGGTCCTGCAGGACGAACCACCGATCGTCCGACCAGCAATGGTCATGTGCAGAAGAAGCGGCAAAGTTTTCGGCGACATGGATTTTGTTGGCTAGCTTCCTGGCCTCGTCGCGAGAGCGAGTGTGGATCCGGAATCCGTAGACAGCCGGTGCAGGAAAGCGCTCCGCCGCGAGTCTCTCGAGGAAAATGCGCAGGCTCGCACCCAGGCGCTGCTCGAATCTCCCGAGGTAGACCGCGCCATCCCTGGCGGCAAGCACGACAGGTCGGCCGGACGCGTGTCGCGCGATCACGAGACCAGGGAGATCCGACCGCCGCTGTCGAGGAGAACAGTCGAATTCGGCAAGGACGCCGAAATCATAGTCGCCGAGAACGGGCAGCCCGCGACCACTCGTGAGCTGCAAGAGCAGATCCGCCGCATCGCCCCATCGCGGTGTACAACCAGGCGGCGCCAGCTTCGACAGCGCGCGTCGGTCGTGCGGCCGGCTGATGACCGCGGCTGTGCCGAGGTGAGACAGGGCATCGGAGAACTCCCAGTTGCCGCTCATCGTTTCCCCACGCGCTGGAACTGATTGCCCGTGACCTTCCACGTGCCGACATCGTGGATGCCGCCCGGTCGCTGCGGCTGGCTCAGTCGATTGCTCGGATTGTCGTAGTATGCCGGATTCTTGGGGTTTGTGGCGCCACCGACCTCGCTCGGTCGAGGCGGCTTGAGCCCGGCCATGGTCCATAGCCTCGGGATCGTCTGGGAGCAGTTCGGGCACGCAGGGATGGCCCCGCTCCCACTTTCGGCGCGCATGCTCTCTACGTCACCGAGCGCATCGCGGAGATTCTGGCGCCATCGCGGCATTCCTGGTTTACAAGACTTCCCGGTCCGTGCCTCCCAATCTTTGATGTGATCGCTGAGCACGTGCGGTTCGGCGCATTTCGTCGCGGGGTGTGGGTCGAGGGGGTGCCTTGCCGGCTGCCGCGGCAATGCCTTCTCAACGGCGGGATGAAGCGTGGTCGGACTTCCGGCGCTGCTCCTTTCGAGGGTGCTGCCATCTTTGCGAAAGAGCGTGCATTTTACGAGTCCATCGATGTCCACGTGCTCGGAGGGCAGACTGTCGACGTACGCATACGCCTTGAGGCCCCCTTCCAGCCCGATCGGTTCCGGGCTGAGGTACTCCCCGATCTCCGGGTCGTAGTACCTGTGCCAGTTGTAGTGGAGCCCCGTCTCCTCGTCCGCATATTGCCCCGGAAACCTGAGAGGCGTGATGCCCGCCTGCTCCGCCGGCACGTCGCCGTAGAGCCCCGCTTCGAGCTCGGTCGCGACGCTCCCGTCGCCTTCGAACAGCGCCTCCGGAAAACCGTTCACGCCGTGGACGAAGTACCTGAGCGCACCTGCCGCACCGTCCCGCTGCGCGAGCGGCAGCACGCTCTCCGGCAGCGTGACGTAGCTCCGCTCTTCCACGACGGGGGCCTCTCCGTGCGGCGCTCGCTCACAGCGCTCGTACACCACGACATCGCCGCGCCAGGCATATCGGGTCACGCTCTCGGTCCTCCCGAGCCGCGCTACGCGCTTCTCGATCCTGCGGCCGAAGGCGTCATACGCGAACGCGATCGTCCTCCCCTCCGGGGTCCGCACCTGCATGAGCCGCCCATCGCTGCTCCAGTCGTAGGTCCACACGAGCTCGCGCCGCACCTCCCCCTGGCCGTCCAGCTCGCTCACGCGCTTCCGCACCACATCGCCGCGCTCGCTGTAGTCGTACCGCACGGTCTCTTGTCCCGTCGTGCGCGCCGTCAACCGTCCTCCCGGTGCGTACGTCCGCTGCTCGCCAGCTCGCGCCACCTCTCCCGCCGCGGTGAAGCGGAACCGCTCTGCCGCCTTGCCCGCCTTGCGCCGCTCGACGACGCGGCCGTTCGTATCGCGGAGCAGCTCTCCCATCTTGCCGCCGAGGTCCTCGTCGGCGCGGAGCAGCCCCGCGGGCGACCAAGCATACGTCCTGCGCCACGTCTCAGGTGCGATGAGCGGCCCGACCCACGCGGGCTCTCCCGGGCCGATGCGCGGCGATACCGGTCTGCCGAGCACGCGCTGCCGCTCCATCCACCCCTCCGCGTTGACCTCGGTCGCGATCGTGCCGCCGCCCGGCAAGAGCCGCTCGACCTCGAAGCCGCGCGCGTCGTAGGCGAGGCGCAGCGGCGCGCTCTCCCCGCCGATCTGCACGGCCACGGGCCGCCCCCGGACGTCGCGCTGCACGCTCATCTCACCGCCCGGCCCGCGCACGGAGGTGGCCTTGCCCATGGCATCGTAGGTCCACGCGAACGCCGCGAGCACCTCGGCGCCCCGCCGCGTCACCTCGGTCGTCACCCGCCCCCGCCGGTCGTAGGTGTACTCGCACTCGATGTCGCCGCTGACCGCCCGCTCGATCCGGCCGAGCGGATCGTACTCAAAGACATCTCCGCGCCCGTCGGAGGTGCTCCGTCTCACGAGCCTGCCGAGCGGATCGACCTCGAGGTCGACGCTCTCGGAGCCACACTGCCTCCGGACGATCCTGCCCAGCAGATCGAGCTTGTACCGGATCTCCCGCCCATCGAAGGTCCGCTCGCCGGTGATGCGCCCCTCGGCGTCGCGCTCGATCCGGTGCTCCTCGCCCGCCTCGTTGACGATGCGCACCAGGTCCTGCTCGCGGTCGTAGCGGTACCGCACCTTGCTCCCGTCGGGCCGCTCGAGCTCGGTGACGACGTGGAAGCCGCCCCAGCGCAGCGTGGTCGTGCGCCCATCGGCGTCGCTGATCCTCGCCAGGTTGCCGTCGGCGTCGAAGTCGTAGCGCGTCACCGCGCCGCCCGGCCCGAACACGGCCGCGAGCCTGCCGCAGGCGTCGTACGCGAAGCGGGTCTCGTGCCCGCGCTCGTCGGTGAAACCCATCACCCGGCCGAGGAAGTCGTAGCGGATGCGCCGCTCGGCGCCGTCGGGCTCGATGACGCGGACGCGGTTCGCGAGCGCGTCGTATTCCATGCGCGTCTCGCCGCCGTTCGGCAGGGTCGCGCCGGCCAGCAGGCCGCGCGCGTCGTAGGAGAATCCGACGACGAAGCCCATGTCGTCTTAGACGGCCACCACATCGCCGCGCGCGTCGCGCTCGTAGCGCGCGGCGCCGCCGAGCGCGTCGGTCATGGCCGAGACGTGCCCTCGCGCGTCGTGTTCGTAGGCGGTCCTGTTCGCCGCCGGATCGACCTCGGCCAGGAGCCGCCCCTCGGCGTCGCGCTCCCAGCGGAAGACCTGCCCCAGCGCGTCCCGGTACGTGCACAGCGCGCCGGTGTCGTCGTAGCCGAACAGATGCACGCCGCCGCCGGCGCCCCAGACCATCCGGTCGAGCTTGCCGAACACATTGCCGTCGACCCGCCGGATGGCGCGCGAGGTGATCACCTCCGTGAGCACGCCGTCGTGGTGGTCGACCTTGACGTGCAGGAATCCCTTCGCCCGCGAACCGTCGCTCAAGGTCCCCTGCACGCCGTCGTCGAGCGCGTCGTTGCCCTCGCGGTGACACCACGCCTCGATGCAGCGCCTGTCCTTGTAGCGAAACTCCGCCACGAGCCCGCCGGGCTCTTCCCGCCGCACCAGGCGATGGTCCTCGTCGTAGGCGAAGCGGTGCGCGTGCCCCGCGGCGTCCTCGGCCGCGACGAGGTCGCCGCGCGCGTCGAACGCGTACCGCCGCCGTGTCTCCCACCGACCGTGCGCAAAGGCGTTCTTGACCTCGAAGGCGGCGATGCTCCCGTCGGCGTGCCGCCGCACGCGCACCACACGGCCCACGCTGTCGATGACCTGCGCGAGGCGGCCGTCTTCGTAGGCGAGCGAGATGGCGTTGTCGTGGACGTCGACGATCCGGCTCAGCAGCCAGCGGCTGCCCCGCGGCTCCGCGAACAGGTACGCCAGCCCTTCCGCTGCGAGCGCGTAGCCCCATGCGTACCGCGTCAGCATCCCGCACGGCAGCCGCGCCGACTCGCCGGGATCGAGCTTCCTCGGCAGCTCCGTCGCCGCCGCGTGCGGCTCCAGCACCCGCAGGCCGCGGCGCCGCTCCTCGACCTGCCACGCGAGCGAGTGCGTCCAGCCGAAGCCGAGGCCGCAGTCCTCCTCGATGAGCGCGGAGCTGTAGCTGCGCTTGATCGCCAGCGGGATCGCGCCAGGCAGCGCGAGGTCGACGACCGCCACCGTGGTGACGCGCCCCGTGATGGGATCGACCGGATCGCCCGCGTGGGTGCCGCCGCCGCTTCCGTGGGTGGGGTTAGGGCAGCCGCCGCCGCTGCCGGGCCCGCAGCTCCCCGCGTCCTTGCCGCCGCCGCGCGCGCCGTTGCCGCCGTTCTTCCCATCGCCGCCCTGTCCGTCGCCGCGACCATTCCCGCCGCGGCCGTTGCCGCCTCCGCCGCCCCCGCCGCCGCCGAGGATGAAGACGCCGGGGTTCATGCCGGGGATCACCGCTGCGTTGGGAAACGGGGCTGTTCGCGCCATGCGGGCATGCTCGGCGACGGGCGTGCCGATCGCAACCCGCGCGCAGTTCCTCCACGTGCTCGACCGCGCCGTGACGACGCGGCGGCGGTCCCCCCGCCGTTGCCGTGTCCCCGGGGCGCGTCGCCGACGCGGCGGCGGCTCGCCGGGGCGCGTCGGCGACGCGGCGCTGCACGCCGGCGCGCGTCGCCGACGGCCTCGTCCGGAATCCGCGAGAGCTCGCCCGAGCGGACGGGGCTCCCGGCCGCCTCGAGGGCAAGCTTCTCGCCGACCGCTACCGATCTCCCGATGTCATCGCGCCATGACCGCTACTGCTTCCTCGTCACGTGGATCACGGCGGCGAGGCACATCTCGTCGAGGGTGCTCTCGCCGAGGTGCACGTCCACCGGGGCGGGGATATGCTGCTCCTTGAGCGCCTTCGCGAGGAATGGATTGCTGTTCGAGTTGTCGTACGTGCAGCGCATCGTCAGCAGGTCGCCGCCGCGGAGGCGCGGGAGCTGCTCGATGGGAGCGTCGTAGTAGAACCCGCGCTGCCACGAGAAATCCCACCTCGGCGTCTGCACCAGGCACTGCTCCGCAGGCGCGTCGGCGGCGCCCTCCTCGCGCTCGAGGGTGACCTTCATGTCCGTGCCGACATAGTGCATGTGCGTGCCGGCGCCATAGAGGTACGTCTCCGAGAGAGATACCGCAGCGGGCATCCTGAACTGCATGGTCTCGACATGATCCGTCTCGCCGGCGGGGATCAGGAACTCCACGCCATCCGCGTCGTTCGGCCCGGGGAGGAGGCCGCGCCCCTGCGCGAAGGGAGACTCGAAGTTGCCGATCAGCGCGATGCCCATGAGCCACTCCGGCACGCCCTGGGTGAAGCGCAGCTGGAGGCGCGTCGCGTCGGGCTCGGCGGTCGTCCCGGCCGGGTGATAGTGGACCTGCATCACCAGCCGCGCCCCCGCGGGGAGCTCAGCGCCGATGTTCGGTTCGAGCTCGATGGGGACGCCCCCCGGCGCCCACGCGGCGACGAGCTCGCCCGAGAACCCGGGGCCGCCAAAGCAGTCGTATCCGCCGTGCTCATCCACGAGCGCGTCGGTCGCGCCATCCCTGTCGATGAACACGAGCGCGTGGTGCACGACCTTGCTGTTGCCCGGCACGAGGTGCACGCCGTTGATGTACCGCGTCTCCGTGAGCCCAGGATCCATCACGAAACACCGGAACTGGTCGGCATCGCCGCTCGCGACGAACGGCTCCTGCGGCGCGACCTCCAGCTCGACGCCGGGCAGCCCCGGCGCCTCGGCCACGAACGGGGGCGGCGCGTCCGCCGGATCCCCCTCGGGAGCCCCCGATGCGGCCCACGCCTCGAGGACCGCTATCTCCTCCTCCGTCAACCGGAGATCGTCCTTCCAGCCGTGAGGAGGCTGGCACTCGTCCGTCTCCATCGCACCCCACGGCGGCATCGTGCGCTCCCGCGCCGAGCGCGCGAGCAGGCTGGCCACGCTGTGCGCGGAGTCGTACGCCGTCAGGCTGAACGGGGCGATGTTGCCGGGAGAATGGCAGCTCATGCAGTGCTTCTGCAGCAGCGGCTCGACGTCTCGATGGAACGTCGGAGACGCCGCCGTGGAGCCCGGCGCTTCCTCGCCGGAGCACCCGAGAAGGAACCCCGGAAGGAGCGCAAGCAACGTGAGCACGCCAGATGTCGAATTTCGCATGGTACCCCTTTTCGATAGCCCGCGTGGTACGTGTCCTGAGCCGTCGAGAGGGCAGCGCGGCGGCCCCAGGCGAGCCGCCGCGCTCCCGTCGCCGTCAGGGCTCGCGGTGGATCAGTGGACCTCGTTGTGGCACGTGGCGCTGCAGTCGTCGCCGCTCGCGGTGTTGCCGTCGTCGCACTCCTCGAACGCCGTCTGCCGCACGCCGTCGCCGCAGTGCGGGCCGAACACGCAGCCCGGAGCGCACTCGCCGTAGCCGCCGTCGTTCTCGCCGTCGTCGCACAGCTCGGGCGGCGCCTGGGTCACGCTGTCGCCGCAGCGCGGGCCGTACACGCAGCCCGGAGCGCACTCGCCGTAGCCGCCGTCGTTCTCGCCGTCATCGCACTCCTCGCCGAGCTCCCGCTGCACGCTCCCGTCGCCGCAGACGGCGCCGATCCGGCAACCGAGGCAGCCCATGCTGCCGTCGTTCACGCCGTCGTCGCACTCCTCGCCCCACGCGTCCTGGGTGACCCCGTCGCCGCACTTCGCCGCGTCGCCGCACTCCGGCGTGCACCCGCCGTAGCGGCCGTCGTTCACGCCGTCGTCGCACGTCTCGTTGGGCTCCTGGACGACCGCGTCGCCGCACCGCGGCCCGATCACGCACTCCGGCGTGCACCCGCCGTAGCGGCCGTCGTTCACGCCGTCGTCGCACTCCTCGCCGAACTGGCTGTCGATCTCCTCGTCCCCGCAGCGGGGAGCCGCCACGCAGCCCGGCGCGCACGCCTCGGAGCCATAGCCGCCCAGGTTGGTGCCGTCGTCGCAGATCTCGTACGGCGAGGTCGTCACCCCGTCGCCGCAGTAGAGCCCCAGCGTGCAGCTCGTCGAGCATTTCCCGTACCCCGGGCCGTTCTCGTCCTCGTCGTCGCACTGCTCGTCGGGCGTGACGATGCCGTCGCCGCACACGGGCTCGCAGACGGACGAGGCCGCGTTGAAGCCGCCGAGCGTCAGCTTGTAGCTGGATGCCGTGGTGTGGCGCTCCGCCTGGAACACGACGACCTCGTAGACGCGCCCCTCCGTGAGGCCGAGGTCATCCATGCGCACCGTCCCGCGATCGTCCTCGACGCCGGCGACCTCGCCGGTCCCCATCGGGGTGTGGATGCCGCCGAGGTCGATGCGGAGCCGGTTGTTGATGAACACCCAGACGTCGTCGTCCCCGTAGAAATCGAGCCGCTCCCCGCCGTGGTACTCGAACCAGTAGCGGACCTCGCTCGTGAAGTAGAAGTTGTGATTGCCCGCCACGACCCAGTCGTTGAACGGATCGCGGGCCTCGCGGTTCGCCTCGCGCTGCTCCACGGGCACCGACGGGTCCTGCCAGCCCTTGCCGTCGAGCGGGAAGAACAGGTGATCCTCGAAGAGGAACACGCCCGACGTCCCGACACGCGCGAGCGGGAGCCAGCCCACGACCGTCTTCGAGAGGTCCGAGTCGTTGTACCAGCGATTGAAATCGGTGGCGTTCGTGAGGAAGGCATTCGGTCGCGCCGCGGCGAACTGGGGCTTGTTGTCGGCGCCGAGCGCGCTCTGCACGATGCCCGTGACGATGGCGTCCGGCGGGTTGGAGTCAGGCTCGAAGTTCGGCGCGTCGTGCTTGAAGTCGCGGTACACGATCGGCACGCGGAGCTCGTCGCCCAGGGTCGAATCGTTCCGGCAGCTGTACCCCGGCTCGATCGTGCACCCGCTCGAGCAGCCGTCGCCGCTCCTCGTGTTGCCGTCGTCGCACGCCTCGTCGCCGAGCCGCAGCCCGTCGCCGCAGGCCGACGAGCACCCGCTGTCGCCGCAATCCGGCTCGACCTGGCAGAACGGCGTGCAGCCGTCGCCGAGGTTGGCATTGCCGTCGTCACACGGCTCCGAGCCCTCCCTCTTCCCGTCGTTGCAGAGGGTATCGCGGCAGACGTAGCCGCCGGGCGCGGACTGGCACACGAGGCCAGGCTCCCACTTGCAGGTGGCGTCGCACCCGTCGCCATTCGTCGTGTCGCCGTCGTCGCAGTCCTCGCCCGCGACGACGCGCCCGTCACCGCAGACCGCCGTGCAGCGGCTCCCCGCGCGCGCGCAGTCGAACCCGGCCTCGAGGCCGCAGGTCGACGAGCAGCCGTCGCCCGAGACCGTGTTGCGGTCGTCGCACGCCTCGCCCACGCCGATCTGGCCGTCGCCGCACACGACCGTGAACGTGCAGTGCACGCCGTCCGGGCACTTCCAGCCGGCCTCGACAAGGCAGCTCGGCGAGCAGCCGTCGCCGGGCTCCGTGTTCCCGTCATCGCACCGCTCGGTCGGCCGCAGGCGGCCGTCGCCGCAGCGCTCGACCGGCTTGCAAGGCTGCCCGGGGACAGGGCACGTGACGCTGCCGGGGTCCTCCAGCGCGCAGACCTCGGAGCACCCGTCTCCGGACACCGTGTTCCCGTCGTCGCAGCTCTCCCCGCCCGAGACGCGCGCGTCGCCGCACGAGTGGAGCCGGTAACACGGCTCCCCCGGCGTCCGGCAGACCCAGTCGCCCGGCTCCCTCTGGCAGCGATCGTCGCAGCCGTCGCCCGAGGCGGTGTTGCCGTCCTCGCAGCTCTCGCCGGGCTCCACCGCCCCGTTGCCGCACGCGATCGTCGTGTGACAGAGCTCCCCGGGCTCGCAGACGCAGTACGGCTCCACCTTGCAGGCGCCAGAGCAGCAGTCCCCGGGGAGGCTGTTCCCGTCGTCGCACGCCTCGCTCCCCTGGTTGATCTCGCCATCGCCGCACGCCGGCTCCACCGCGTCGCACTCCGGCGGAGGATCCGGCGATTCGCAGGGATCGCCCCCGGCGCCCCCGCTCCCGCCCGATCCGACCGTCATGAACCCGCCGAAGCCCCCGCTGCTGTCCTCGCCGCCGGTGCCTGAAGCCCCGCCGCCGCCCGCACCGCCCTCGCCGCCGCCCGCACCGCCCTCGCCGCCGCCCGCACCGCCCTCGCCGCCGCCACCGCAGGCGACGAGCGGACCGGCGAGCACGACGAGGAGCACGGAAGTAAGTCTCTTTCCCAAGCCCATCGACGCCACCATCCCAACTTGCTTCAGAAGGTCGTCACGCTGTCCATGCCACGCCGCGAGGCGCCTCGAGCGACGAGGTGCGCCGCTGGGGGCAAAGTGAGCGCACGTCGCACAGGCGCGCGCTCGCATCGACATGTGGGTCGCCCTCGTTCCCGCCTCATCGCAACGCAGCCACCCGCGTGGAGCAAGCGGATTTCACGGTATAGCGGGTTCCCGACGCGCCGCCCGCCGGGACGCGACGGAATCCGCGGGCGGCGCGGCGGCATGGCGGCGCGACGGCGGCGGCGCTCGAGCTTGACATCCCTGGAAGAGGTCCGGGCGCCGCCTCGCGCGCCGCGCCGCCTCGCGCGCCGCCCGCCGCGCGGTCGCCATCTCGCCCCCCGGACGCGGCGAACGGCTGTAACCTGGCCGCGGGCAGGCCGAGGCCCGCGCGGATTCGACGCGGGGGCGGGCCTTTCGGCTGACCACACGGAGCATGCATGGTGTCGACAGGGGCCTTGGACGGCGCGGCCCGAGCGGCGGGGGCGTCCCCGCCGCAGGCGGCGGAGCCGCTGGATGGGGGCAATTACGAGGTCATCCGGCGGCGGCTCGTCGAGCGCGCCGAGGAGCTCGCCCGCCGCGCCGAGGCGCTCAACGCGCGGCGAAAACAGGTGTTCGGCGGCACGGACCTCGCGCTCCTCGAGAACGCCCGCGTCAGGACCGAGAACAACTGCGTGCCGCGCGACATCGTGAGCATCCGGGGCAAGCTGCTCGTCGGCTACCTCGTGTTCATGGGGCTGAAGGAGGTCAACGTCGGCGACGTCTTCAGCCTCCACCGCTTCGCGAAGGACGGCGGCGCGTTCGACCTGACGCACGTGCCGCTCGACGAGGGCGAGGCGTTCCTCGGCGACCCCAGCTTCGTCAAGGAGTTCAAGGACCTCCACCGCTACGTCAAGGAGCCCCGGCTGCTCCAGCTGCGGCGCAGCGGCGACACGCGGCTGCTCGCCATCTTCCAGGTCGGCGCGACCGAGCGCGACACCAAGGTGTTCCGGTGGAGCATCGACGCGACCGGGCGCATCCGGTACCTCGACGCGCGCGGCGACGAGGACAACGTCCGGCCGCGCGCCCACGACTTCGCCTGGACCCAGGCCACCCGCGACGACCACGTGCAGGGCAAGCACCCGCACGTCGCGATCCTCGGCGAGATCTTCGTCGAGACGGTCGGCGGCGATCTCACGGTCAAGGTCGAGAACAACACGACCACGGGGCTCGGCATCTACCGCGAGCCGGTCGACGACGCGGGCCAGGCGCTCGACGACGCCGACATCCAGTACGCCCGGCTCGGGCCGCTCATCCTGCTCAAGATCAAGCCGTTCCGGGAGCCCTCGTACCGCTACCTCGTCTACAACGGCCGCACCCGGAAGGTCACGCGCATCGACGCGATCGGCCTCGCCTGCCTGAGCCTCCCCGAGGACCAGGGCATCGTCTTCCCGAACGGCTACTACCTCATCACCGGCGAGACGAAGCGCTTCGAGGGCAGCACCGAGAGCCTCGTCTTCGAGCGGGTCATCCGCTCTCCGAACGGGGAAGACGTGCTCTACGTGTTCCACCAGGTCGTCGAGGGGCGGTACGTGCTCTTCCCGTACAACCTGATCCGCAAGGAGATCGCGACGCCGATCCAGTGCCACGGGTACAGCCTCTTCGACGACGGCAAGATGGTGATCTTCCGGGCGTCCAGCGACGAGGCGACCCGCGTCCACCCGATGCAGATCTGGCAGACGCCGTTCATGACCGCGGAGTTCGCGGCGTCGGCGCCGACCGACGGCTCGTACCTCGCCAAGGTGGGCAACGCCGACCTCGTCCGGGGGATCTCCGACGCGCTCAGCATGCGGCGCGCGGCGCTGGACGGGTCGCCGACCCGCCAGACGTACGAGGATCTCATCAAGACCGCCGAGCGGATGGCCGACGCCTACTACTGGCTCGGCCACGCCGAGGCGGGCGATCTCCTGTCCGTCGTGAACGAGCTCCGGGGCGTCTCCGAGAGCATCGTCGACGAGTTCGAGAAGGTCGAGGGCATCAAGGCGCGCGCCGCGGCCGCGCTCGCCGAGGCCGAGGCGGCGCAGCGGCAGCTGCTCTCCGGGGTGCGGCCCGAGGACGCGGCGAGCGTCGACGCGTTCCTGAAGGCCCTGACCGCGCTGCGGCGGCAGCGGGGGCACCTCATCACGCTCCGCGAGCTCAAGTACATGGACCTCGGCCGCGTCGACGCGCTCGAGGCCGAGATCGTCGCGCGCGCCGACGAGGTGAGCCAGGCGTGCGTGACGTTCCTCCTCGGCGAGCAGGCGTTCCGCCCGCTGGCCGACCGGCTCGCGGGCCTCATCGCGAAGATCGAGGCCGTCGCGAAGTCGCCCGAGCTCGCGCCGTTCGCCGCGGATCTCGACGCCGTGAACGAGGGGCTCTCGGTCCTCGCCGAGATCGTGGCGAGCCTCAAGGTCGACGACCCCACGGCGCGGACCCGGATCCTGGAGGGGATCAGCGAGGTCTACGCGCAGCTGAACCGCGCGCGCGCGACGCTGAGCGCCCGCGGCAAGGACCTGCGGGGCGCGGAGGGGCGCGCGGAGTTCGGCGCGCAGTTCAAGGTGTTCGGCCAGAGCGTCTCGAGCGCGATCGCGGTGTGCGACACGCCCGAGCGCTGCGACGCCGAGCTGTCGAAGCTGCTCGTCCAGCTCGAGGAGCTCGAGGGGAAGTTCGGCGAGTTCGACGAGTTCCTGGACGAGCTCGCGGCCAAGCGCGAGGAGGTGAACGACGCGATCGCGGCGCGTAGACAGGCGCTGCTCGACGAGCGGCAGCGGCGCGTCTCGAACCTCGTCGCCGCGGCGGACCGGATCGTCCAGGGGGTGGCGCGGCGGGCGCGCACCTTCGCGGGCGTGGACGAGCTCAACACGTACTTCGCGTCCGACGCCATGGTCGCGAAGCTCCGCGATCTCGCGGCCGATCTCCACGCGCTCGGCGACAGCGTGAAGGGGGACGAGGTCGAGGCGCGGCTCAAGTCGGCGCGGCAGGACGCGCTCCGGGCGCTGCGCGACCGCGAGGACCTGTTCGAGGGCGGCGGCGACGTCATCAAGCTGGGCCGCCACCGCTTCAACGTGAGCACGCAGGCCCTGGAGCTCACGCTGGTCCCGCGTGGCGAGGGGCTCGCGCTGCACCTCACCGGGACCGATTTCTTCGAGCCGATCGAGGATCCGGCGCTCGAGAGCGCGCGCGATCTCTGGGGCCAGGAGCTCGCGAGCGAGACCCCCGAGGTCTACCGGGGCGAGCTCCTCGCGGGCTCGATGCTCGCGGACGCGGAGGCGGGGCGGGGCGGGCTCTCGATCGAGCGGCTGCGCGAGGCGTCCCTCGGCCCGGGCGGGCTGCTCGGCGCGGTGCGCGCGTACGCGGAGGGCCGGCACGACGAGGGCTACGAGCGCGGCGTCCACGACACGGACGCGGCGCTGATCCTGGAGAAGGTGCTCGCGCTGCGGTCCACGGCGGGGCTCCTGCGCTTCGGGAGCGCGCCGCGGGCCCTCGCCTGCCTGACCTGGGCGGGGCTCGACGCGCGCGCCCGGGACCTCGCGCACCGGCGGTCGCGGAGCCTCGGCCGGCTTGCCGCGCAGCTCGGCGAGAGCGAGGCGCGGGCGGCGCTCGCGGCCGAGCTCGCGCAGGGCGTGGCCGCGGCGGCGGCGGCGCATCGGCTCGAGGCGAGCGCGGCGGACGTGCGCGTGGCGGCGCGGTACCTCGTGGAGGAGCTGGCGGCGGAGCGCCCCCGGTTCGTGACGAGCGACGCGGCGCTCGCGCTGCGCGACGCGCTGCTCGCGCGC
Source organism: Sorangium sp. So ce1504 (assembly GCF_051521635.1). Classification (NCBI taxonomy): domain Bacteria; kingdom Pseudomonadati; phylum Myxococcota; order Polyangiales; family Polyangiaceae; genus Sorangium; species Sorangium sp. So ce1504. The sequence continues at coordinate 7,681,274 of NZ_CP150365.1, forward strand.
CTCGACCTCGCGGGGGGCCGCGCGGCGTTCGAGGAGGACCTGCGGCAGCTCGAGAAGCACCCGGCCGAGCGGCTGGAGCTCGCGCTCGCGTGGCTAAGGGGGTTCGCCGCGAGCAACCCTGCGCTCAGGCACCTCGCCCTCGAGGCGGCGGTCGTCGTCGTGACGGAGCGGCACATCGAGCGGGAGCCGAGCGGGGCCGTCACCGAGGCCCGCGTCGAGGGGCTGCTCGGGCAGCACCCGCGCATCAAGGAGCGCGCGATCGCGCTCCGGCTCGACGAATTCCTGAGCAGGATCGAGGACTTCCTGCACGAGAGGGCGCCGCGCTACCGCGCCTACAGGAAGGTGAGGAGCGAGATCGCGGAGCGGGAGCGGAAGCGGCTGCGCCTCGAGGAGTTCGCGCCGCGGGTGCTCACGTCGTTCGTGCGCAACCGGCTCATCGACGAGGTGTACCTGCCCCTCGTCGGCGCGAACCTGGCGAAGCAGCTCGGCGCCGCGGGCGACGTGAAGCGCACCGACCTGATGGGCATGCTGCTGCTCATCTCGCCGCCGGGCTACGGCAAGACGACGCTCATGGAGTACGTCGCGAGCAAGCTCGGCCTCGTGTTCATGAAGGTGAACGGGCCGTCGCTCGGCCACGAGGTGACGTCGCTCGACCCGGCCGAGGCCCCGAACGCGACGGCGCGCCAGGAGGTCGAGAAGATCAACCTGGCGTTCGAGATGGGCAACAACGTGATGCTGTACCTGGACGACATCCAGCACACGAACACGGAGCTGCTCCAGAAGTTCATCTCGCTCTGCGACGGGCAGCGCCGGATCGAGGGCGTGTGGCGGGGCCGGACGAGGACGTACGACCTGCGCGGCAAGAAGTTCTGCGTGGTGATGGCGGGCAACCCGTACACGGAGTCGGGCGCGCGGTTCCAGATCCCCGACATGCTGTCGAACCGGGCCGACACGTACAACCTCGGCGACGTCCTCGACGGCAAGGAGGCGCTGTTCGCGCTGAGCTACCTGGAGAACGCGCTCACGTCGAACCCGACGCTCGCGCCGCTCTCCGGGCGCGCGCCGGGCGACACGCACAAGCTCATCCGGATGGCGCAGGGCGAGGCCATCGCCTCGACGGAGCTCGAGCACGCCTACTCCGCGGCGGAGGTCTCGGAGATGGTCGCCGTGTTCGATCGGCTCTTCCGGGTGCAGAAGGTGCTCCTGTCCGTGAACCTCGAGTACATCCGGAGCGCGTCGCAGGACGACGCCTTCCGGACGGAGCCGCCGTTCAAGCTGCAGGGCAGCTACCGGAACATGAACAAGCTGGCCGAGAAGGTCGTGGCGGCGCACACGCCCGAGGAGGTCGATCGGCTCATCGACGATCACTACGTGAGCGAGTCGCAGACGCTGACGACGGGCGCCGAGCAGAACCTCCTCAAGCTCGCCGAGCTGCGCGGCCGGATGACGCCGGAGCAGGCGGCGCGGTGGGACGAGATCAAGAAGGGCTTCGTGCGCATCAAGCGCATGGGCGGCAAGGAGGACGACCCGGTCGTGCGCGTGACCGGCACGCTGTCGATGCTGGGCGAGCAGCTGGAGGGCATCCGCGGGGCGATCGGGAAGGCGGCCGCGGTGGCGCAGGCGGGGGACGCGCGGGCGCGAGAGATGAAGCAGTGGCTCGCGCCCGAGATGGAGCGGCTCTCCACGGCGCTCAGGGGGGCGGCGCAGCCGCGGGTCGACGTGAAGGTCGAGACGGATCGCTCGGTGTCGGAGTTCGTGGGGCACCACCTGTCGCTGGTGGAGCGGCTCGTGGCGCCGCTCGCGAAGGCGACGACGCAGAGCGCGTTCGGCATCCGGGCGATCGAGGCCCAGGTCTCGGAGCTCGCGCAGGCGCTCCGGTCGCTCGACGAGAAGGTCCGCGCGGCGGCGCGCCCGCAGAGCCAGCCGCCGCCGCCGCGCTTCGAGGCGCGGGTCGGGGCCGCGTCGCCGGCGAACTTCTACCGGACGGCGCCCGCGGCCGACGTCGTCGACCACGGCGGCATCTTCGTGCCGACCTTCCGGCCGCCGCCGGCGCGCGGGACGACGGTGGCGCTCAAGATCCCGTTCGCGGAGGGCGGCGAGATCGACGCCGTGGGGGTGGTCGAATGGACGCGCGAGGCAGAGGAGGAGGGCCCGCCTGGGTTCGGGGCGCGCTTCGTGCGGCTCTCGGGCGAGCAGCGGGAGCTCGTGGAGGGGTTCGTGCGGCAGCGGGAGCCGATGCTGCTCGGCATGTGAGCGCGCTCGCAGAGACGGCGCTCGTACGCTCTGCTGTCGACGCCGCGCGACGCCGCGCTTGCGCGCAGGGCGGAGCATCGCGCGGTGCTCCGGCGCGGAGGTATGCGGCCCGAACACAGCATCCGAGCTGAGCCGAGGCTGCCCGATGCTCGTCACCCGAGCGAGCGGCCGCGCGCACCCCTCTATCGCGCGCCCCTCCATGAGGAGTAGAGCGGCCTCCCTCGTGCGTGATATCACCGTCATGACGCGGTTCGTCGGCGATGGCCTGGATCCGAAGCCCGCGCTCCGGCGCCGGGCACTCAGGAGCTTCAGCGCATGAAGATGATGACCCTCGGACCCTTTGACGGGAACGCGTGGCTGCTCGGCCGGAAGATCGAGCGGACGGTCGCGGAGTGGAAGGAGCCCGCGCGGCTCGCGATCGTGGCCATGCCGAGCGGGACGAAGCACGAGGAGTACCTCGCCGCGGTCGAGGACGCGACGGGCGTTCCGGTGGTCGGAGCCACCACCGGCGGGGTGTCGTTCACGGAGCGCGGCTTCAGCAGGAGCGGGGTGACGTGCGCCTTCCTCGGGGGAGCGAACGTCGAGGTGGCGTGCACCGCGGCGCGCGAGCTGCGCTCGGATCACGGCAAGAGCATCAGGGCGGCGCTGAGCGACATGGACGAGGCTGTCTCGAGCGGCAGCGGGCGGAGCGGGGCGACGAGCTCGATCCTGGTGCTGGCGGACGCGTTCGCGTGCGACGGCGACGATCTGGTGGCCGCGCTGCGCCAGGGCGTGCCGCCGCACACGCGCGTCTTCGGCGGGACGGCGGGCGACGGGTGGACGTTCGAGGGGGCGCGGGTCTTCCTCGGCCGCAAGGTGCTTACGGACGCGGCGGTCCTCGTGCGGTTGACGCACCGGCAGCGGGTGAACATCGACGTGGTGCACGGTTTCCGCGCCGCCGAGGGCGGGCGGGATTTCACGATCACGGACATCGAGCGGAACGTGCTCAGGACGCTGGACGGGCAGCCTGCGGCGCGTGTGTACGAGGAGGAGCTCTCGCGGCTCGGCTTCCGGTCGAGCGGCGAGGGGCTGCTCCAGACGATGGCGAAGCACGCGCTCGGGGCGAAGACGCCGTTCGGCGAGTCGCTGAAGATCAGGTCGCCGATCGCTATCCGCGGAGACGGCGCGGTGGTGCTGACCGGGGGGCTGGCGCGCGGGCAGGTGGTGCGCGTCGTGAACGCGGCGACCGACGCGGTGCTCCAGGCGGCGAAGAGCCTGTCGACGAAGGTGCTGGGGCCGCTGCCCGGGGTGGCCGGTTCGCTGGTGTTCGACTGCGCTGCGCGGTTCCGGATGCTGGGCGAGCGGTACCGCGAGGAGGTGCGGGCGTTCCTCTCGCCGAACGCGGCGTCGAACCCGATGTTCGGGATGGCGTGTTACGGGCAGATCGCGAAGTTCGGGGGGAGCGTCGAGGGGTTCTACAACACGAGCGCGGTCATGGTGGCGTGGGGGGAGTCGGACCAGGCGACGGCTGGCGGCTGAGCTTTGCTGGGCTGACGAAGAGGCGGGGCGGCTCGTTGCGCGTGTGGGGGCTTTGCTGAGCTGACCGGCCCGAGGAGAGGCACGAGCTGGGTCTGGTCAGCCGACGGACGATAGACGCCCTCGACGTTCACGAAGGTGCGATGACGTTGCACGGCCGTTCGTGGCACGCGTCATGTCTGCACCGCGGCGAGCGTGTCACCGGACCACCATCGATCGCGAGACACCTGCAGGGGAGCAACACCGCTGGACGTCGAGCTGCGTCCGGCGCGGCCTACCCGATGCGGTCCGTTCACGGCGCGCTGGCTTCGCCGCGAGAGGGGCGCATGTCGAGGCTGAACAGGACGGGTGGGTCGTCAAGGTGCTCGACTTCAGCGTCGCCAGGAACCTCTCGATCAACGGCGGACTCCACACCATGCCAGGCGGGGCGGTCGGGTCTCCGCTGTACATGAGCCCGGCGCACGTCGTTCGCTGAGCATACGACAGTGACACGGAGGAGTGACTTCATGCGATGCAATCCGTTGGAGAAGACGCATCGATTCCGGTGCGCCGCTGTGCTCGCCGCGGCATTGTGCGCGACCGCGTGCCAGCGGGCGCGAATGTACGAGGAGCCTGTAGGACCGAGGCCGGTCGTCGGGTGCGACGTGTTCGCGAGCGCGAGCGCTGCGCCCGGAGGCGCCGGGACGCGCGACGCTCCCCACGCGCGCCTGCAAGACGCGATCGACGACGCGAAGGGCGGGACGGTTTGCGCATGCGCCGGCCATCCTTTCGCCGAGGCCGTGACGCTGCCCGCGGGGATCGAGGTGCGTGGGGACTTCACGTGCAATGGAGAGTGGAAGCAGAGCTCGGATGCGAAGAGCACGATCGCGGGGCCGGCGGGGCAGGTCGCGCTGACCCTGACGGGCGACGCGGACGGGGCGAAGGTGCATGGATTCGTGATCTCCGCGGCGAGCGCGACGGAGCCTGGCGGGTCGTCCATCGCGGTCGTCGTGGCGGACATCGCGGCCGAGCTGAGCCACCTCGAGGTGCGGGCCGGCGACGGCATGCCCGGCGCCGACGGTGAGCCGGAGGCGACCGCGGCAGACGCTGGGGGAGACGCTCCGACAGAGGGCGCGCACGCACCGACGAATGCCTGCGTAGTTCCCGCGCACGGTGGTGAGTCCGGACGGATGACGTGCGGTGACGTGGTCACCGATGGTGGCCCGGGCGGGACCGGGGAGACGTCGCCCCTTTCCGTGAGTCTGCCCTCCACGCCCGCGCAACCCGGTGAGGGCGGCAAGCCGCTCGCGAGCACGCCCCCGGACGGATTTGGAGGCACGGTCGACGCCTCGGGAACCCGCCAAGCCGGCATCGCCGGTGCCACTGGCGCCAGCGGGACGCCTGGCGAAGGCGGCCATGACGGGAGGCTGACCCTCGCCGGCATCACAGACGGCGACGGCGCCCCCGGCCAGCCCGGCAAGCCGGGCCAGGGAGGCGGAGGGGGAGCTGGCGCACGCGTGCTGGGCGTCGTTTGTACCTTCATCGACGGACGTCCGGCAGACGGCGCTGCCCCTGGAGGTGGGGGTGGAGGCGCAGGCGGATGCGGCGGCAAGGGCGGCGCAGGCGGGAGAGCCGGCGGGTCCAGCCTCGGAATCGTGAGCACCGAGACGAAGCTGGGCCTGGCCGATGTGACCGTCACGGTGGGTCATGGCGGCCATGGAGGAATCGGCGCCGCAGGACAGAGCGGCGGAGAAGGGGGGCGAGGTGCGCCGGGCGGCACGACCCGGAACGATACGAATGCGCCCGACAACGGGGCTGGGGGGATGGGCGGTCGTGGCGGCGATGGCGGCCCCGGAGGCGGCGGGCGCGGCGGACATGCGATCGGCATCGCCTACGACGCCGCCCCTGCTGTCGTGCCGTCGTTGAAGGAGTTCATCCCTGGAGAGCCGGGTGAAGGCGGTCTGGGAGGACTCGAGTCGTCATCCAGCGCAGGCCACGCCGGCGTCAGCGCCGCCTGCTGGAGCTTCAAGACAGGGACGCGCTGCGCGCCGTGAGCCGCGGCCGCCGCCACGCAGCACACCTCGAGGAAGGCCTATTTGAAGATGGGCAACGGCCGCACGGGGTCGCCTCAGAATCCGAGCGCTCGGATCGCCTTGCGGATCGTGTCCGCGCTGGCCCGGACGCCGGCCTCCTCCTCGGGGCTCATCGGTATGGGCAGCTGTGACTCGACGCCGGACAGGTTCACGATGCACGGCACGCTCAGGCAAACGTCGTCGATCCCGCGATAGCCGCTCAGCAGGCTGCTGACGGGCAGCACGCGGCTCTCGTCGCGGAGCAGGGCTTCCAGGATCTTGGCGGTCGCGAGGCCGATAGCGTAGTTCGTCGCGCCCTTGCCGGAGATCACCTGGGCGGCGGCGTTCTTCACGTTGGAGAAGATCTCCGCCCGGTCGCTCGCGCCGAGCGCGCCGTGGCCGGGCACGGACCACGCGTCGAGCGGGATGTTCGCCACGTTCGCGCTGCTCCACAGCGGCACCTCGCTGTCCCCGTGCTCTCCCGCGATGTACGCGTGGACGTTCTGCACGGCCACGTCGAGCCGTCTCGCGATGAGGAACCTGAACCGGCTGCTGTCGAGCACCGTGCCGCTGCCGATCACGCGGGCGGGCGGGAGGCCTGTCAGCTTGAGCGTGACATACGTGATCACGTCGACCGGGTTGGTGACGAGCAGGTAGAGCGCGTCCGGCGCGACGGCCTGGAGCCTCGGCAGGAGCTCGCGGCATATCGCGACGTTCGCGGTGGCGAGGTCCATCCTGCTCTGCCCGGGCTTCTGCTTCGCACCGGCGGTGATCACGACAACGTCCGCCCCGCGGCAGACCTCGACGTCATCGCTGCCGTCGAGCGTGGCCACCGGGACGAACTGCAGCCCATGGTTGAGGTCGAGCACCTCGGCGTCGACCTTGGCCCGGTTCGTGTCGAACAGGGCTATCTGCTTCGCCACGCCGCGGAGCAGGCTCGCATAAGCGATCGTCGCGCCGACGCTGCCAGCACCCACGATCGCGACCTTGCTGGAAGAGATGGTCCGGTGATCAGGCATACCGCTGGGGTACAGCGCCGGGGCGATTGCACCAAGGCAAATCGGGCCGCTGAGCCCGCGCGGGATCAGCCGTGGCCGCCCGGCGGCGGGGCGGCCGGCGCCACGACGATCGCCGCCAGGACCGCCGGCGCCGCCCTCGGGTCGGCGGCGGGTGCTGCGGCGCCGGCGGGTCCTGCAGCACCCTCGGCGGGCCCTGCGGCGCCAGCTGGAGGCCGTATCTCGACGGCGAGGGCCGGCTGCGCCACCGCGGGGCTGAGCGCCACGCCCTCGTCGCGGCACGCGCGGAAGAACGCCTTCATGACCTCGGACTCCAGCAGATCGTGGCGCTCGAAGTCGGCGATCCAGAACTTGATGACGTAGCGCTGGAAGAGCGGCGTGACGGCGGCGAGCCAGAGCCTGGGCGCGGGCTCGCGGAGCACCTCGGGCACCTCGCTGCAGGCGCGCTGGGCGGCGCGCTCCACGGCCTCGGAGGAGGCGGCGAGCGCGACGAGCATCTCGATGTTGCGCGCGCAGTTCCGGTCCGGCGCGCAGAAGTTCTGGACGCGCGCCTTGGCGATGATCGAGTTCGGCAGGATCACGACGTCCCCGGAGAACGTCCGGAGGCGCGTGGAGCGCCATCCCACGTAGATCACCTGCCCCTCGACCCCGTCGACGAGGATCCAGTCCCCGACGCCGAACGAGCGCTCGGAGTGCAGGGCGAGCCCGGCGAACAGGTTGCCCAGGGTGTCCTGCAGCGCCAGGCCGAGGACCACCGTGATGACGGTCGAGGTCGCGAGCAGCGGCACGAGGTCGACCCCGGTGACCGCGCCGACGATCGAGAGGCCGGCGACGAGGTAGAGGATCGTGAGCAGGAGGTGCCGCACCAGCGCCGGGAGCAGCACCTTCCTGCGCTCGGCGAGCCAGTAGTCGATGACCAGGGTCTCGGCGATCTCGATGGCGAGGTACGCGGCGAGGGTGAGCTCCAGGAGGAGCACGCCCTTGTGGAGCGTGGGCAGCTCTCCCCCGCGAAGGGAGATGAACGCGTGCAGCGCGAGCAGCGCGACGAGCATGCGCGCCGGCAGCCGCATGCGGCGGACCAGGAGGTCGTCCAGCGACGTCTGCGTGGCGCCCGCGAGGCGCGAGAGCGAGGCGAAGACCAGGCGGTAGGCGAAGAAGCCGAGCGCGAGGACGGAGGCCGAGAGCGCCAGCGCGACGGGCAGCGAGGCGGGAGAGCGGATGAGGTCGGCCCAGAGCGCGAGGAGCCGGTCGAGGTTCACGCGGCCGAGTCTGCCACAACTCTGCCACGGCCCGAGCGCGGGGATCCGTCGCCGAGCCGCGCCCGGGGGCGTAGACTCCTTCCATGGACGACATTCGCGATGTAAGCGACGACGAGGCCCGGGTGGCGGAGCTGGTGCGCTCGGCGCGGCGGGTGGCCGTGCTCGGCATCAAGACCGAGGCGCAGTCGGATCAGCCAGCGTTCTACGTGGCCAGCTATCTGCAGGGCGCGGGTGTGGAGGTGATCCCGGTCCCTGTCTACTACCCTGACGTGAAGACCATCCTCGGCCAGCAGGTCTATCGCCGGGTGGCCGACGTCCCGGGCCCCATCGACATCGTCGATGTCTTCCGGCGGGGCCAGGACGTCGCCGGGCACCTCGACGACCTGCTCGCCGCCCGGCCGCGCGCCGTCTGGCTGCAGAGCGGCATCCGGAACGACCAGGTGGCCGAGCGGCTGGTCGAGGCAGGCATCCTGGTCGTGCAGGACCGCTGCCTGATGGTGGAGCACCGCCGCCACGCAGGGCGGGGCTGAGGCGTCGGACGGCGGGCTCGCCGTGGGGCGACTACACCGCTCGGTGCTGCGTCCCCTTGCCGAACGTGATCGCCAAGAAATCCCCCTGCTCGTGGACGATCATCCGGTGCCACACCCCTTGCGGCACCGTGCACGCCGTCCCTGCGCGCAGCGCGACGACCCGCTCGCCGCCCTCGTCCTGCAGCACCACGTCGATCGCGCCCGAGAGGAGGTACAGGATCTCGTCCCCGGCCGGGTGCATCTCCCACCGGGGCGTGTCCTCGGCCATGTGAAACCGCGTCACGAGCCAGCCATCCACGCGCTTGACCCGCCGGATCTCGGCGCCCGCCGGCTCGTCGGACATGAGCTCTTGCCAGAACGTCGGCTTCACATCGATCTGCAGCGCATCCCCCGCGTCCGCGAGGTGCAGGTACGTGCTGCGGAGATCGAACCCAGGCTGTCTCGGCTCGGCCATATTTCCCTCCCCCGTCTCGACTGAGGGCGTCCATGCCAGCAGGGCTCCCCTACCGCGTCAATCCGCTCTTCCCGCCGTGGCCTCCCCGCCGGTACGACCGGTGCGTCTCAGGCGCCCCGGCGGAGCCCGCCGGCCTCTACTGAACAAATGCTCCCATCCTGACCGGGACGCGCTAGACTGCGCTCGCAGCGCTCGCCTCTTCGCCCGGAGTACTCCGCACCATGCCGCGCCCCGTGAACAACCCTCCGAACCCCTGGTCGTCGACGCAGGTCGAGTACCTCGAAGAGGCGCCCCCGGCGACGCTGCAGATCTTCGAGGAGCAGGCCCGCTCCATCGTGACCGCGAACGACAGCCCCGATCTTCCATTCCGGTTCAGCGTCAACCCGTACCGGGGCTGCCTCCACGCGTGCGCGTACTGTTATGCCCGGCCGTCGCACCAGTACCTCGGGTGGGGCGCCGGGACGGATTTCGACCGCAAGATCGTGGTCAAGTCGAATGCGCCCGAGCTGCTCGAGAAGGAGCTCAACAAGCCGAGCTGGCAGGGAGACACGATCGTGTTCTCGGGCAATGTCGATTGCTACCAGCCGCTCGAGGCGAGCTATGAGCTCACCCGCCGCTGCCTCGAGGTGTGCCTCGCGTTCAGGAACCCGGTCGGGCTCATCACGAAGGGCGCGCTCGTGCGGCGCGACGCCGCGTTGCTCGGCGAGCTGGCGCGCCGGGCCCGCGCTCGGGTCCACTTCAGCATCCCGTTCGCCGACGACGCGGTGGCGCGCAAGATGGAGCCGTATGCGAGCCGCTCGTCGCTGCGCTTCGAGGCGATGCGGGCGCTCTCCGACGCGGGGGTGCCGACGGGGATCTCGCTGTCGCCGATGATCCCCGGCCTGAACGACAGCGATGTCCCGGAGCTCCTGGAGCGCGCCCGGGCCGCTGGCGCGGACAGCGCGTTCATGATGCCGCTGCGCCTGCCGCGCGAGGTGCTCCCGGTCTTCGACGAGCGCCTCGAGGAGGCCTTCCCGGACCGCGCCGCCAAGGTCCGCCGCGGCATCCAGGAGATGCGCGGCGGCAAGATGAACGAGGCCGCCTTCGGGGCGCGCTTCCAGGGCGCGGGCCCGCGCTGGGCGGCGATTCAGCGGCTCTTCGAGGTCCACTGCCAGCGGCTCGGGCTCAACGTGGCGCGCGGCAGCGGCGAGTACATCGAGCGAGAGGGCGAGTCGACGTTCAGGCGGCCGAGCCGGCAGGGGACGTTGTTCGACCTCTGAGCGTGGCCTGCGGGCTCGTCGTGATCGTGCACGACGAGCAGCGCCTTGCTTCGCCGGCGCCTTGATATTTCGTGACGTAGCCACCACCCGAGAAGGAAAACTGCTACCCAGTGATCGCGGCACCAGATGCATGACATGGCGCTCGCGGCTGCCCTGCGCCGATCACGATCCGGGCGGACGGAGCTGCTTGCGGACCTTCTTGATGAAGGTCTGGGTGCACTTTCCGTGAGTGCCCTCATGCTCCATGATCTCGAGCGTGAGCTTGGCCTTCGTCCCGCTGGAGAGATGTGCAGCCGCGTTCACCTCCCTGGCGAGCTGGATGCCTTCCAGCGACGCAGGTCCCTCCGGCTTCTCGACGGCCGCCTGCTTGTTCGGCTGCCGGAAGTGGGAAGGCTTCGTCTTGGTGACGTCGCGGAAGCCGGTGTCGTCCGAGCGCCGGCCGGTGCCGTGGCAGCCCGGACAGGAGGCGGTGGTGCCGGAGAACGAGTTGGCGATGCGGCCGTCGCCGCCGCAGATGCCGCAGGATTCACCAGCCATGAGCCTGGCCCTCGGGTCGGGGCAGGTGCTTCGGGTCCTTCATGCCCGAGAGCATACAGCCGATCGTGGCTCGTGGAAGCTTCGCCTGGAGCGGTCCTCCATTTTGTGCGTCGCGGCTGTGCTCCGCGTCGCGCGGCGTGAGCGGGATCCGCGTCGTTTGGCTCGCCCCCGCGCAGGGGCGAGCGGGACGCCGCGAACCCATCCGGGTGGGCTGGCTCGTCCACGCGGAACATGGGTCGCATTCATCTCCCGGTGGACAAGGCGCGGTGGTGCTCAACATTGAGCAACGTGCCCCGGTCGACGTGGAGCAACGGGCAGACCGAGGATCAGGTGACGAAGCTGAAGGTGCTCAAGCGCCAGATGTACGGCCACGCCAGCGTGGGGCTCCTGCGCCAACGATTGCTCCTCGCGGCGTAAAGCGGCATTCTGGAGCGTACGGCCCGCCTGCAGTATGGGAAGCAGATCTGCGACCTGGCCCAGCAGCACTCCCGGGACCTCAAGCCGGGTCTGGAGCTGGTGGCGCAGGACCTCATGCAGACGATCTCGCTGCAGACGATCATCCACCTCGTGTTCGGGGTCACTGCGCCGACGGAAGCGGCGCGCCTCGAGAAGCTGCTCTGCACACGCTGCTCTTCGCGGGGCACAGCACGACCGCGGGCGCGCTCACCTGGGCGCTCTATTTTCTCGGACACGCGCCAGCCGTGTTGCCCCGGCTGCAGGACGAGCTGACGGCGCTGGGCGCGGATCCGGACCCCGAGGCGCTGGCCAAGGCGCCGTATCTGGAAGCGGTATGCCCGGCGCTCCGGTGCGCGTGATCGTCCGTTGATTCCTGCCGCAGCGAATTCTATTGAGTTGCGCTGACGTCCCTCTCCCCGCGGGCGGAGGCGCGCTCACACCACGGCGCGCGCGAACTGTCCCGGCGTGATGCCGACGATGCGCTTGAAATGCCGGTTGAGCTGGCTCTGGTCGTAGAGGCCGACGCGCGCGGCGATCTCGGACGGCGGCACGCCCCGCGTGAGGAGCGCTCGGGCGCGACCGATTCGCAGCTGCGTCACATAGGCATACGGCGTCACGCCGAGCTGGTCGCGAAACGCGCGGATGAGCTGGAACTTGTCGAGCCCCACGTGCAGAGCGATCTCGTCGAGAGAGAGCGCGGTGACGAAGCGCTCGCGGATGAGCTCGAATGCGCGGCGCAGGGGGGCGCCCCAGGCGTACGGGCGCCCGCGCCCGGCGTGACCCGGACTGGTGAGCGCGACGACGGAGCGCAGCGACTCGGCGAGCGCGGTCTGGAGCGCGAGGGGCTCGGCGTCGCCCTCGCGGACGAGCGCGTGCAGGGTGAGGAGCGGCGCGCCCTCGGGCTCTCCGCGTTCGAGAAACAGGCCTGGCGGGAGCGCGAAGGGCCGGCCTCCGAGCGAGAGGCGCGCTTCGTCGACCAGCGCGTCGTCGAAGAGCACCACCTGGAAGCGCGCCGGCCCATCGCGGCTCTCCTCGCGATGCACCTCACCCGGGAGCATGAGCGCGAGCGCGCCCGGCGTCGCCGTCCAAGCGCGCCCGCGCGCCCACCACGCGCATTGGCCGGCCGTGAAGGAGACCGAGGCGAAGCGGTCCTTCACGGAACGGTGGCGCCGAGCATCGCTGCGGCAGCGGGCCACGGTCACGCCGGAAAGCGCCTTCGGTCGCACGATCTCGATACGCAGCGGATCGTCCGGGTCGCCGGCTGGCAAAGCGCTCGGCATGCTCCGGATCCTAGTGAGCCAGCGCGCACCGCGCCAGGCCCATTTCCGTGGATCGCACGCTGCGCGGGTCCCGTCAATTTCGCCCAAGCCGCGCCGGCGGAGGGTGGACATCCTCCGTCCCGAGGTCGCGGGTCTCGTCATCCTCGGCTCATCCTCGACCCGCTTGCGCGCGAATCTGACGGACGTCGCGTTCGCAGGCGATCCGCTGCGTTTCGACTCGGGCGCTGCCCTCCTCGACGCGCGGCGGAGCGCCTCGGCGCCGCGCGCTGGCATGACATGGCCTGTCGTTCATCAGGCCCACAGATCCGGAGCGAATCCTATGGGACGGTTGCAAGAAAAAGTCGCGCTCATCACGGGTGGAAACATGGGAATCGGCAAGGCCGCAGCGCTGCTGTTCGCCCAGGAAGGCGCCAAGGTGGTCATCGCCGCTCGCCGGGTGGCCGAGGGCGAGAGGACGGCCGCGGAGATCGTCGCCCGAGGGGGAGAAGCCATCTTCGTTCCGGCGGACGTGTCGCGCGCGTCCGACTGCGCCGCCATGGTCGCAGCCGCCGTGAAGAGGTACGGGCGGCTCGACGTCGCGTTCAACAATGCAGGCGTGGAGCAGGTCATCAAGAGCCTGCCCGAGCTCGAGGAGGACGAGTGGGATCGCGTGATCGACATCAACCTGAAGGGCGTCTTCCTGTCGATGAAGTTCCAGATCCCGGAGATGCTCAAGGCCGGCGGGGGCGCGATCGTCAACACGTCCTCCGTCGGAGGCCTCGTGGCGACGCCTGGTCTGTCCGCGTACGTGACGTCGAAGCACGGCGTCATCGGGCTGACCAAGGCCGCGGCCATCGATTTCGCTGCTCGCAACGTGCGGGTGAACGCGATTTGCCCCGGGGGCACGCACACCGCAATGTTCGACAGGTGGATAAAGGATGGGGCCGTGGAGCAACACGTCCTCGCGAGCCACCCGATCGGCCGGTTCGCGGACCCGATCGAGCCGGCTCGGGTGGCCCTCTTCCTGGCGAGCGACGAAGCGTCGTTCGTGACCGGGGTCGCCCTGCCCATCGATGGCGGGCTCGTCGCGGCCTGACACGGACGCTATGTGGACGGCAGGAGGGGGAAGCGCGGGACGACGAGCGGCCGTCGAGGGAGGGAAGCACGTTGCGCCGGAGCGCTCCGACCCGGGCTGGACCCGTGGCGGCGGGAGCGCGGCGCGTCGGCGCGGTCAATCCGCGCAGCAGAGCACGCCGCCGCCCTTGTCGGACGTCTTCGTCACCACGTTGGCCTCATCGCAGCCATCTCCGCTGCCATCTCCGCGGCAATTCCACATCGACCCGATGGCTCCGCACAGATCGTTCGAGAAGCGATCGAGCACGCCGCAGCTCGCGGCGACACGGGCGTCACCCATGGAGCCGCAGCCGAAGAGATCGTTGGCCGTGAGCGGCGAGGTCGCGCAGCCCCGGGCGCAGCTGCAGCCCGTGCAGGACGGGGAGTCCTCGAGCGAGCCGGTCGCGCAGATCGCGCACCCAGTGCTCCCCTGGCGCGTGGCGAAGAAGAGGTCGGGGCCGAACTGCGCGCCCTCGCAGCCCGTGGGCGAGCGGCGGGCGACGTCCTCGGCCCCTGCGCACACGTGAAAGCCGGGCGCGCAAAGGTCGGCGGCGCCGCACCTGAGCCCCGTGGGGTTGGCGCTGTCGTTGCCGGCGAGGTGGGCGCATCGCGGCGCGGTGGCGGTGAGGATCCCGGGGATGGACCAGCCGCCGGAGCAGGCGGCGATGAGCGGATAGACCGCCTCGTCGAGGAAGCCCTCGCGGGTGCCGTCGCTGCAGCCGCTGCTCGTGCCGCCGCCCGTGGAAGACGACGCGGCGGACGAGGAGGCGGCGATCGAGGCCGAGGCGGTCGACACGGCGGACGCCGAGGACGCCGCGTGGGTCGAGGCGGCCGGGGCGCCGCCGCTGCCTCCCATGCCGCTGCCGGCGCCGAGGTCGCCTTCGAGGGAGCTGCGCGCCCCGCACGCGGGAAGGGAGAGCACGGCAGCGAGAACCGAGAACGCGGCGCGGGGCGCAAAGGACATGTCCATGCCGCGATGATCGCACGTGCCACCGCGCGGCGAGAAGCGGCTCGCCGGGAGCGCTCGTGGCGTATCATCCTCCCCGGCCGAGCATGGACGTCGCCGCCGGGTACGAGGGATTCTCCGCCGCGCAGTGGGGCCGCCTCCGCGCGGCCACGCCACTCACCCTCTCCGAGGCCGACCTCACCGCCTTGACATCCTCGCGTCGGTTCGTCTTTTCTCACCCTAAGCGCGTCCGATCACGACGGTCGGGTCACGCGAGATCCCCTGAAAGGGCGCTGGAGCTCGGGCCATCGAGTCAGGCGTACAACACATCATGAAGCGCGCAACCGAGAAGCCGAGCAAGCCGCGAGCGAAGGCGCAGAAGGGGTCGCCCGAAAGGCGCGAGCCTCGGGAGGCCCCCGGAGCGCCCGCCGCGCCCGCCACGCCCGCCGGCGCGCAGGAGAGCCCGGCCGTCGTCGCGTTCCTGCGCGAGCTGGATCATCCGCGGAAGGAGGCGATCGTGGCCCTCCGGCACATCATCCTCGGCGTCAACCCGGCGATCCGCGAGGAGATCAAGTGGAACGCACCGAGCTTCCGGACAACCGAGCATTTCGCCACGTTCAACTTGCGCGCAAAGGACCGCGTCCGGCTCATCCTTCACCTCGGAGCCAAGGTGAAGGACACAGCGGCGAAGGGGCTCGAGATCGCGGACCCGGCTGGCCTCCTGGAGTGGCTTGCCAAGGATCGCTGCCTCGTGACGTTCAGCGACGGTGAGGACGTCCAGGCGAAGCAGGCGGCGCTGGAGTCCGTGCTGCGCGCGTGGCTCCGATGGCTCTAACCCCTGCACCGGTAGCGGGCGAGCGGGGTCGATCGTGCCTGTCGTCCGCGGCGCAGCGTGAGAGCACCCTGGATGACCGGCGAACGGCCTCGGCCGCCGCTACTGACCCAGCGGCGGCGCGCAAACCTGGGTGGGTCGCCACAGATCGTCGATAATGCTGCTTGCGTTCGAAGATTTGTCCACCATAACGCAGCACGAACCGCGTGCAGTACCTCGAATCACGTGAATCTACGCGGCGCACTGATTGCCATCACCGCACCGTGACACTTGCTCGCCGCCTCGCGCTCGGCCTCGGATTCATCATGGTCATCGCGGTGATCGCGTGGGCCTCAGGTATCGTGAGCACCCCCACCCCGCAGCGGCCGCGACCGCCGGTGGTCCGAGCTGGCGCCTCCGCACCCGAGCCACCCTCCCCTCCCGCGCTGCAGCCCAGCGCCATCTCCGTCCCGAGCCGGCCGGCGCCTGGCGAGCCTCCCACCGAGCCCATACCGCTGCGGGCTTCGGCGCGCGGTCCGGAAGATCAAGCCCCCCAGGAGCCCCCGTCTCCCCCCCTCAATGAGGAGCCGATCGAGCGTCCGATCCACCATGCCCCCACGAAGCCAGCCGCCCCGCCGCGCCCCGCGCGCCCGCCGGAGCAGTCCGCATTCCGGCGGAGGTTACAGCCCGGGCTGTGCACGGACCCCAGCGAGGCAGCCGGCGCGCAAGAGACGTTGATCTCCCACTTCCGCCACGAGACGTGGGGAGATGCCGGGCGCCTGTACGTCGACCCCAGGCTGCCGGACGACGCGCACCTGCGCCTTCTCGATCACCTCGAGCATGCGGAACGGGAGGTGTTCTACCGGCTGGAGCTCAAAGCCGAGCGCCCTGACGTCTTCGCGTACCTCGATACGGACCTGCTCACGGCTGCTGCCTGCACCAACCGCGACGTGGTCGCCTTTTACGACGGCGCGCTGCACGTTGTCACGACGCGCGCGGACACTCGGACCAGCGTCGTGCACGAGTACACGCATCACGTGCTGATGAGCCACGGCATGCTGGGGCCGGCCTGGGCGCAAGAGGGCATTGCCATGGTTATCGCGCAAGAGATATGGTGGCTCGCCCCGGCTAGGCTCGAGCAGGTGAGGCACGCTCCGATGCCCCTGCAGCTGATGGAGCAGGCGGTCCCCTACACGCTCCGCACGGACGATGCCCTGATGTTCTATGTGCAAGCGGCCAGCATGGTCCGCTGCTTCGTTCGCGGCGACGACGCCAGGTTGCGGCGGCTCATGGATGCGATGGGCACGGGTGAAGAAGCGGCGCTCGGCGGCTCATCCGACGAGCTCGCGCAGCTCCTCGAGCCCTCCACCTGGAATTCCTGCATCGACTATCTGATGCGGGACATGGCCCCGCTGCGCTAGTCCCTCGTCGCCCTGGCATTACACCACGCTGGCGCTCGCGCGGAGGATCTCGAATATCAGCCGTTGTGACGTGGCGCGCTCGAGTGCTATCGTTGCTTGGTGCCGGCGACCGGTTGGCGAGAGCTCAAGGCCGAGGGGAAGAGGACGATGAACCTCCGGCCTCATGCGACCGTCGTCGCCATGGCATGGCTGGCCGCGTGCGGCAGCGGGTCGAGCGAGCCGCCGCTGCCAGCGCCGTCGGGCGGAGCAGGCGGTACGTCGGCGGCCGGCGTCTCGTCCGCGGCAGGAGGATCGAGCGGGAGCGCAGCACAAGCAGGCGGCGCGGGAGCGAGCGGCGGCGCTGCGGCTGTCGCGGGCTCGACCGGCGTGGCCGGCAGCCCGAACGCTGGCGGCGCCGGAGCCGCCGACAGCGCCGGAGCCGGTGGTGCGAGCGCGGGGGCGGGCGGTGACGGCGCGTGCCCGGCGGGCTCGACGCAGATGTCGCCGTGGCCTGGCAAGGCCGAGGTACGCACGCTCGACAGCGAGGACGCGTTCGAGAGCGATCTGAGCGGGCTGACCTACGAGGCACCCGGAGTGCTGTGGGCGACCGACAACCTCTCCGCCAGGCTGTTTCGGTTGTTGAAGAGCGGAGCGAGCTACGCGCCGGACACCTCCAAGGACTGGGCCTCCGGCAAACGGCTACGTTACCCGAACGGCAAGGGCACCCCCGACGCGGAGGGAGTCACGCTCGCCGCCACGAGCGCCGCGGGCGTCTACGTGTGCACCGAGCGCGACACGGACGATCCGTCCGTGAGCCGGCTGTCCGTGTTGCGCTACGACGTGACGGCCGCCGGAGCGACGCTGACCGCGACTCACGAGTGGAACCTCACCGCGCTCTTGCCCGAGGTCGACGCGAACGCGGGCCTGGAAGCGGTCACCTGGGCGGCTGACAGCTTGCTCACGGCGCACCACTTCTTCGACGAGAGCAAGGCCCGAGCTTACGTCCCGAGCGACTACGGCGAGCACGGCGCCGGCCTGTTTCTGGTGGGCGTGGAAGAGACCGGCAAGGTGTACGCCTTCGCGCTGAATCACGAGGGCGGCGCGGCCACCTTGGTGGCCAGCATCTCGACGCCGCTCGCGGGCGTGATGGGGCTCGAGCTCGACCGTGACACCGGGAGCTTGTGGGCATCCTGCGACGACACGTGCGACAACCAATCCGCCGTCTTCGGTATCGACGACGCGCTCGGGCGCTTCGTGCTGGAGCGGCGTTTCAGTCCCCCCAGCGGGCTGCCGGACTCCAACAACGAAGGCATCGCGCTCGCGCCGGACGCGGAGTGCAGCGGCGGCGTCAAGCCGTTCTTCTGGACCGACGACGCCGATGCCGACGGCTTTTCGGTGCGCGAAGGCTCGCTCGCTTGCGGTTGCCTCTAGCGACTGCAGGCCGTGTGGTGGAGCGGCAGCGCCTCGGGCGCCGGAACGAACGCCACCCCTGAGCCGCTGTCGAGCTCATCACTCATGACGATGAGATCGGGAATCACCGGGGCACCCGTGCCGCTGCTCTCCCTGAGCTGGGCGGGGCCGAACGACGCCTCGCGCGACGCCGACGACCTCCTGTGCCCCGACTGGGCCCGACAGGAGCTCACACGATGCCCCGGCCGGGTGCACCATCACGCCGCGCCGCTGCGGCGGTGCCGCGCCAGCCCCGGACAACCAGCGCCGCGGCCTCATGGCCCTCACAAGCCGCGAACCGCGTCGGAGCCCCGCCCGCGGATTGGGCCTTGCGACCGGCGCACGGAATGCTGTACCACGGAGACCGCAGTGCGTTTTCGTGGGGGGTCGCACCGGCGCGGCCCGCTCCTGGTCTATCTTGGACACGCGACGATGCCGCGCGCCCGCTGACGAGCCCTCATGACCTCACCTGCCCAGGATCGCGCCACGGCCCGCCCGGCATCCCGCCGCAAGCTGCTCCTGAATCCGCGATTCCAGCTCAAATACACCGGGCTCCTGGTCTCGGTGGTGCTCGCCGTCATGCTGGCGCTCGGACTCGTCATCTGGCAGACCGCGAGCGTCGCGAACGAACAGGCGCGCTACGCGGCGACGCAGGCGGAGCTCGCGCTCAAGGAGGCGGCGAACAGCGCCAAGATCCTCAAGATGAGCACCGCCGCCCTGGGCGGCGACGGCGCCGACCTCGGCAGCACCCTCGACGAGGAGCTCGAGAAGACGAACCGCGAGTACGAGCGCAACCTGGCAGAGGTCGCCAAGCGGCGCGCCGACGTCGAGGCGCTGCAAGGTCGCCTCCTCGGCATCCTCGTCGGTGGCGGCGCGTTCCTCCTCGCCGTCCTCGGCGTGCTCGGGGTCTTCATCACCCAGCGCATCGTGGGGCCGGTCCACCAGCTGAAGCGCCTCTGCCGCCAGGTCGGCACGACGCGGCTCACCATCGGAGAGGGGCTGCGAAAGGGCGATGAGCTCGGGGACCTGTTCGACACGTTCGTGCAGATGACCTACTCGCTCAAGGCGCTCCAGACAGGCAGGCTCGCGACGCTCGACGCGACCATCGAGCGGGCCGAGGCCGAGTCGGCCTCGGCCGAGGTGCTCGCGCGGCTGCGCGCGCTCCGGGCGCAGCTCTGCCTCGGCCTCAGCGAATCCGAGACGGTGCGGCGCCGCGGCCCGAAAGGTGGTGAGTCATGAGGCGAATCGCCGGGGCGGTGGAGACATGAAGCCTCCCGAGTTGGTCCAGCAGGCGGCCGGATTGCTCCGCGCCCGCTTCGATCTCAACGAGTACAACCCGACCCCGATCGTCGACCTCGGCGCGCTCGTGGCGAACGCCGACGGCACCGTCGACGCCGAGGAGATCGACGCCCTGCGCCAGCTCATCGAGCCGATGCTCGGCGCCCAGCTCAACGTCGAGCTCGTCCGCTACCTCATCGAGGCGAGCCTGAAGGTGATCGCCGCGGCGGGCGTCGAGCCGCGGGTGCGCCTGCTCGCGGAGATCCTCATGGACTGCGACGCGGTGGAGGAGGGCATCATCATCGCGCTGGCGGTCGCCCACGCGAGCGAGGGGATCTCCGACGCGGAGCGCGCGGTCATCGAGTCGCTCGCCCGCGCGGCCGAGCTCCCCGCGCGCCGGCTCGATCAGCTGAACGAGCAGGTCCGGGCGGCGTTCGCGACCTGACGGCGGCCCCCGCCGGCGGCGCGGGCTCCGCCGGGGGCGAAGCGCTGCGCCGCCGGGCGTGGCCTCCGCCGGCCGTGCGCGGCGTCAGCCCTCTTCCTTGGTCGCGAGCAGCCGCGAGAGGCGGCCGTCCTCGATGCGGACGGCGATGACCTTCTCCCGGTCGTAGACCACCGCGCCCGGGGCCGCGCCGCGCGGCTTGCGCACGTAGCGGCGCTGGACGTAGCTCACCTCGCACACCGCCTCGCCGCGCGCGTCGCTGAAGTGCGCCGCCAGGGTCGCGGCGTCCACCAGCACGTCCGCGGGGCAGCTCGCCCCCTTCGCGAGCGGCACGACGACGTGCGAGCCCGTGACGCCCTTCGCATGGAGCCAGAGGTCGTGCGGCCGCGCGTGCTTCGTCGTCAGCGCGTCGTTGTCCTCGGCGCCCCGACCGACGAGGATCGCCGCGCCGGACGCGCTGCGGTAGGCGTGGAACGGCCGCCGCGGCGCGGGCCGCCCGGCCCCGAGGGCGCGGGCGCCGGACGTCCCGGGCTCGCCGGCGAGCTCCGCGCGCGAGACGCCGAGGGAGCGGGCGCGCTGCGCGAGCGGATCGAGCGACTCGGGGCGCGCCTCCGCCGCGGCGACGTCCGCCTCGAGCGCGGCGATCGCCGAGAGGGCGCGCTCGGTCTCGGCGAGGCGCGCGCGCATCACCGCCTCGCCGCGCTGGTAGCGCCGCGCCTTGGCGAAGAAGGCCTCGGCCTGCGCCTTGGCGGGGCGCGCCGGGTCGAGCGCGACCTCGATCTTGCCGCCGGTCTCCCAGTCGTCGAGGAGCGCCTTCGCGGCGCCCCGCGGCACACGGGCGCCCTGCGCGAGCAGGAGCTGCCCCGTCTTCTGCAGGCGCGCGACGCTGCCCAGCCGCCCGAGATCGCCGCGCACCGCCTCGGCCCTGCGCTCGAGCGCCGCGCGCCGCGTCTTCACGGCGCGCGCGAGCGCCGCCTTCTCCTGCCCGGCGGCGGCGTCGTCGCTCGCCTCGACGAGCGCCGCGCCGGCGGCCAGCGGATCCGCCGGGTAAGCGACCGCTGCCTGCGGGGCGCCCCCCTGAGGCGGCCAGCGGAGGATCAGGTGGCCGGCGGCGTCGAGCAGCCGCGCCTCGCCGCGGCGTCCCGGCGTGAGGTCCAGCCGCCCTCCCGGGGACGCCCCCAACCTGGGTGGGGACGCCACCGGCCCCAACCCGGGTTCGGGAACTGCCGCCGGCCCCAACCCGGGTCCGGGGCCTGCCGCCGGCCCCAACCCGGGTTCGGCCAAACCCAACCCCGGTGCGGCCGCCGGCCCCAACCCGGGTTCGGGTGCGGCCGCCGGCCCCAACCCGGGTTCGGCCGCGGCCAACCCCAACCTGGGTGCGCCCTCTCCACCACCTCGGTCATTTTCCACCATGACCGCCGGCTTCAACCCGGGTTCGGCCAACCCCAACCCCGGTGCCGCCGGCCTCAACCCGGGTTCGGGCGCGGCCAACCTCAACCCGGGTGCGCCCTCTCCACCACCTCGGTCATTTTCCACCATGACCGCATCATCATCACCCGCGACGATCACGATGCCGTCGCCCCGCACCTCGATCGCCAGCACGCGGCGGCCGACCAGGTGCGCCCTCATGGCGGCGACGAGCGGGTGCGACGCGCCGGCGCGGAGCCGGGGCAGCCTCGGCAGGATCCCTACCCCTGAAACGCGCGGCCCGATGCCGGCGCCGAGCACGCACCGCGTCCCGCCGTAGACGGCGAGCGCGACGAGCCCCGTCGCCGGGTTCGCGTGCGCCGCGTCGATCCGCGCCCCCACGCAGCGCGCGAGCGCCTCGGCGAGCGCCCCACCCTTCGCCGCGCCCCCCGTGTGGTCCTCCATGGCGAACGCCGCTCGTGCCCCTCAGCGCAACGCTTCGAAGTACGGCCCGCAGCAGCGAAGCCCGAGCTCGCAGGTCTCGCCGCGGTCCTCGCACGAGGCCACCTCTTCACCGTTGACGAAGCAGGAGCAGAGGGTCCTGCCGAAGCTCTGGGTGCGGCACTCGGCCGCGACGACCACGCCCCGGCACGCTCCCTTGCAACTGCAGGCCCCGCCGGGATTGCCGGCGCACGCGATCCCCGGGCAGCCGTCGCCGTTCGCGCACACGTTGTACTCGTCCAGGAACCGCTGGCACCGGGGCCCGATGAGGTCGCAGTCGAACCTGCCGTTCATCAGACAGTCGAAGAACGGGACGAGCAGATCGTTGCACCGGGGCGCCTGGGCCAGCTCCGTGTCACACATCGTCCCGCAGCCGCCCGGCTCCAGCGCCCCGCACGCCTCCTCGTAGCGCTCGCAGTAGCGCACGCACGCCGACCAGGCCTCGCCGCCGCCCGCCCCGGTGGAGGCGCTCCCTGTCCCCGACGTGGCCATCCAGGTCGCGCTGGAGCTGACCGCGCTGGAGCCGTTCCCGCCGGCGCCACCCACGCCGGTGCCGACCGCGCTGGAGCCGCCCCCGCCGCCGGTCACCCCGGTGGACCCGCCCACGCCGGAGCCGCCCACGCTGGTGCCGCCTACGCCGACGCTGACCGCGCTTGCGGCGACTGCACCCGTGCTGATCGCGCTGGAGCCGAACGCGCCCGTGCCGATCGCGCTGGAGCTCGTCACCCCGGCGCCTCCTGACCCGTCGGGCATCCCATCGACGACGACGTTGCCACCGCACGCGCTCCCCCACGCCAGGGCGGCGAGCGCAGCGGTACGCATCCTGAGCATCGTCATTCCCATGGGCCGCAAGAGTAGCCCAGGAGCGCGCCCGGGCGCGAGCGCCGCGTCGACCCGCGCCCCCACGCAGCGCGCGCTCGTCTCGGCGAGCGCTCCGCCCTGCGCCGCGCTCCCCGGCTGGCCCTCCATGGCGAACGCCGCGGGCGCCCCTCAGCGAAACTCGTCGAAGATCGGCTCGCAACAGCCATGGGCGAGGTCGCACGCCGGGCCGAAATCCTGGCACGTGGCCACCTCGTCGCCGTTGACGAAGCAGGAGCAGAGGATCCCGCTGCGCATGTCGGGGCGGCACTCGACCGCGAACGCCGCGTTCGGGCACGAGCCCTTGCAGGAGCAGGCCCGGTTGCGATCGGCGAAGCACTCGAGCGGCGTGCAGCCGCCGCTGGCCTGGCACGCGTCGTACTCGGCCAGGAACGGCCGGCACCGTTCCAGGACGAAGTCGCAGTCGATGCTGCCGTTCGTCGCGCAGTCGAAGAACAGCGCGAGCGGCTCGTTGCACTGGGGCGCCTCGTTCACATACCCCTTACAGAACCCCTCGCACTGCCCCGGCTCCACCTGCCCGCAGGCATCCGTATAGGTCTCGCAGAACTTCATGCACGACGACCAGGCATCGCCGCCGCCCGCCCCGGTGGAGGCGCTCGCTGTCCCCGACGTGGCCATCCAGGTCGCGCTGGTGCTGATCGCGCTGGAGCCGCCCACGCCGACGGTCACCGAGGTGGAACCGCCCACGCCGACGCTGACCGCGCTGACCGCGAGCGCGCCCGTGCTGATCGCGCTGGAGCTCGTCGCCCCGGCGCCTCCTGACCCGTCCGGCATCCCGTCGACCACCACGTTGCCACCGCAGGCGCTTCCCCACGCCAGGGCGGCGAGCGCAGCGGCGCGCATCCTGAGCAGCGCCATTCGCATAGACCGCGAGAGTACCCCAGGTGGGCGCCCGAGCGCGAGCGCGGCACGGGCGCAACGGGCGCACGGGCGCGGATCGAGGCGAGCCGCCGCGCGGCCTCTCGTCCGCCGCGCGGCTTTGCGATAGAGACCCGCCGCGTGCTCCTCGACCTCCTGCTCGCCCCGCTGCTCGCCCAG
Organism: Sorangium sp. So ce1504; assembly: GCF_051521635.1. Taxonomy (NCBI): domain Bacteria; kingdom Pseudomonadati; phylum Myxococcota; order Polyangiales; family Polyangiaceae; genus Sorangium; species Sorangium sp. So ce1504. The sequence goes on from NZ_CP150365.1 coordinate 7,705,127, forward strand.
GCCGACGCGCCGCCCCGGCCCGGACCCGCGGCGTCCTGCCCGCCCGACATGGTGCTCGTCGAGGGCACCCACGCCGAGAACGTGCAGCGCATCTGCACGAGTTACCGCGGCGGCCACTGCTTCGACTTCTTCCCCGGCCTGTTCGCCGCCGAGCCGCGCTTCACGCCGGTGCGCACGTGCATGGACCGCCACGAGTGGCCGAACCGGGCCGGCGCGCTGCCGGTCGTGATGCTCCGCTTCATCGAGGCCGAGCGGGAGTGCGCCGCCGTCGGCAAGCGCCTCTGCACCGAGTTCGAGTGGGAGCTCGCCTGCGAGGGGCCGTCCTCGCTCCCCTTCCCCTACGGCTACGCGCACGATCCGGCCGCCTGCAACGTCAGCAAGCCGTACCGTGGGATCAGCGAGCGGCGGCTCGCGTCCGACGACCCGGCGGTGCGGGCCGCCGAGACGCAGCGGCTCTGGCAGGGGGAGCCGTCGGGCTCGTATCCAGCGTGCGTGAGCCCCTACGGCGTGGTCGACCTGGTCGGCAACGTCGAAGAGTGGGTGTCGACCTCGCGCCCCGAGTGGCCACACCGCTCGTCGCTGAAGGGCGGCTACTGGTCCAAGCCGTGGGCGGGGTGCCGGGGGACCAACGACTCGCATGGACCGATGTTCCGGTTCTACGAGATCGGGTTTCGCTGCTGCAAGGATCCGCGGCCAGGGCCGTAGGACATGTGCTCGCGGCGTCGAGCACAGCCGTGCCGAACCGTCGGCGCACAATCAGTCGCCGAACGTCAGCTTCCACATCGGCGCCGGTAGGGTGGATCTGCCCAGGCCGGCGATGCGCGTCGTGCCGCGCCAATAGCCGTTCACAAGAAATTGCCGGCGACGGCCCAGAGCGGGCCGTCGATGGTATTGCACTCGAACTGGCTGCCCTGCTCGCCGGTCCAAGCGACGTGGCCCTTTTGCAAGTCGGCCACGAAGGCTCGCCCCTTCAGATCGACCTGGCGGACGGTGGCGGTACCTTCGAGCGTGCCGACGAAGCGCTCGCCATCGATCATCGCGCCCGGACCCGAAGGCGGCGCAAACGCGTCGAACGGTAGCTGCACGGGCTGGTTCAACAGCCGGGGTAGCTCCACCAACGGCAGCGAGAAGGCGACGGCGGTACCAGAAAAATCCGCCAGCTCACACTCCACCACGTGATGGCCCGGCTCGTCCTCGCCGCTGAGAAGGCTCAAGCCGACGTGGCACGGCAGCGCGAAGCTGAGCGACGTGCGCCCGCCGCCGCAGCTCATCGGCAACCGTGTCGGCAACGCCGCTTCGTCGATGGGGCCGACGCCGGGCGTTCCGGCGGAACCACCGCCAGTGCCTCCGGAAGCGCTGGAGCTGCCGTCGTTCGTCGCTTCTTCCTCGCCCGGCGAGAGCGTCGTCGTGCCGTCGCAGCCCGCTACGAGCCCCAATACCAGCAGTCCCACCAAGCGCCGCACCATGAAGCTACCCATAACTCCATCCCCCGCGCTTGGCACGCTCAGCTTCCGCGCTCGACGACCGCCGGCAGGCGCGTGGCCCTGAGCGCGAGGAGCATCGGACGCGTCAGTTACGTGCGCGGGGCTTATCGCCACAATCTCGGCTTCCCGGCGCCCGCGCTCGCGGTGGGGCCGACTCCTGAGCACGGCAATCATGGCCCGGTATCGACGACTCGCATGGATCGATGCTCCGGTTCCACGAGATCGGGCTTCGCTGCTGCGAGGATCCTGGACTGCGGCCGTAGCTGCCGAGCCCTCCCGGACGATTGCCGGGAGGGCTGGACCAACGTGCGCTGAGCGAGGCAGAGATCAGCGGGCGGGAGCGCCCGCGCAGATCCAGTCGTTGATCGTCTTGATATCGGCCTCGGGCAGCGGCGCGCCCGGCGGCATCCTGCTCTCGTCAGGGTCGCACAGGCCGACATCCTTCAGCTTGTTCATGAGATAGCTGCTGCTCGGCTTGAACGGCACGACGAGCGCCTGCTCGCGGGAGCAAGACCCGCTGTCCTGATCGACGAGCTTGCCCACCGCCGCGCTCGCGCGGAGGTCGAGCCCGCCGGACGGTGCGCCGGCGCTGCCGTGGCAGTACTGGTTCGCGCAGCTCCTCGTCAGGATGGGCTCCACATCGGCGAACGCCGCGGTGTCCGCGCCGCAGGCGGGATCGCTCGGAGGCGCGCCGCCACCCTCGCCCCCCGTGCCGGCTGGCGCACCGCCGCCGCCCTCGCCCCCGGTGCCAGCCGGCGCACCGCCGCCGCCCTCACCCCCCGTGCCAGCCGGCGCACCGCCGCCCTCGCCCCCCGTGCCGGCCGGCGCACCGCCGCCGCCCTCGCCAGCGCCGCCGCCGCCCTGGCTGGAGCCGCTGCCGCTGCTGGTCGTGCTGGAGGCGGCGCCGCCGCCAGTGCCCGTGGAATCGTCATCGGAGCAAGCCACCGCCGAGAGCCCGAGAGCCAGGCAAAGAACCAATCGAAGCGAATCGTTGTGATAAAGCAAGGTACCTCTTCATATGGTGTTGGTCACGCGGCGCTCGCCGCGCGAGCGATTGACGAAGAGACTAGAAAGCATGTGAACGCACGCGACGCAATCGCGTGATGGTGGACGAGGTGGTCGCCAAATTCCAACCGTGGCAGCGGGGCTGGCGCCTTGAGCGTCTGCCTGCCGACGGGAGTCGACGCGCGTCGATCAGAAACCGACGTCGCGCGCGCGTCCGGCTTCTCCACCGAAAGCACGCGGCGCTAGAGTACCGCGATGCGACAAACCTATTGGACCGGCCTGGCGGCGTGCGCCGCCCTGAGCACGGCGCTCGGCTGCAACGCGATCTGGGGGATCCCCGACGGAGAAGCCAGCGGGGATCCCGCGGCAGGCGGCGCGGGCAGCTCGGGCAGCTCAGGGGGCGCAGGGGCCACCGCGAGCGCAGGCTCGGGGGCCGGCGGGGGCGGGGGCGTGTTACCGAGCAGGCTGTTTGATGGCCGGAAGATCCGGCTCTGTGATGGCCATCATCGAGCTGGATCTCCGCTCACCGCGATTGCAGCGAGGCGATGCGCCGGGTGACTGCGGCGGTCGCAGAGCGCCGGCGCTCTCAGTCGATGCGGAGGGGGAGGCGGTCATCGCCGTCGAGGACGGCGTGGTAGCGAGCGAGAGCGTCGTCGAGCCGATTGAGGTAGTGGAGCACGACGTCGACGGCGTAGAGGCGAGGGCAAAGCGGATCCGGGTCGCCCGGGTAGCGCGCGGTGAGCGCGTCGCGGGCGAGCGCGAGGGCCGCGACGAGGGCGGCGGCTGCGCTGCCCGCGGCGTCGCCGCGCCGCGTGTCCCCCTCGGCCAGGGGGACGGGGTTCATCCGGCCTCCTCTGCGTCCAGCTGCAGGATGCGGCTCAGGACGTCGCGCTCGACGAGCTTGCGCTTCTTGCGCGCAGCGGCGCGGAGCGCGGCGGTGGCGAGTCGATCGGTGTCGCGCAGGCTACCAGCGGCCGCCTCGTGCAGCATCGCGATCGCGTCCGAGGTGAAGAGCTCTTTCGTGCAGCCGACTCGGCCGAGACGTACACGCAGATAGTCGGCCGTATCGTCCGGCGTGAGCGGGTCAATGGTCAATCGGTAATGGAGGCGTGAATACAGGGAGCGATTGCGGCGCACGCGGAGCCGCTCGCCGAGCTCGGGCAAGCCAAGCAACACGAGCGAAAGCAAAGCGCGGCTATCCCAGGCGTAATTAAGGAGTATGTGAAGATGATCGAGTGTGTCCTGATGAAGTAGATGGGCCTCATCGAGGACGAAGACCGGAAATACGCGCTCCTTCGCGAGCTCCTCGACGTGCGTGCTGACCGCGTAGAAGACGTCTCCAGCGGTGCTGCAGCGCGCGAGACCGAGGGCCAGACAGAGCTGGCGATAGAAGTCCCGGCGTCCAAGCGTCACGTTGGCGCAGTAGGTCAAGCGAAACGTCTGCGGCGAAAGGGCATGACGGAGCGCGCGGAGCAGACACGTCTTGCCGACGCCGGGGTCACCGGCGAGCAGCACGCTCTTTCTGGCGTGCACCGCCTCGATGAGCATCTCGAGGAGCATCTGCTTGGACGGGGGGAGCCAGAGCTCGCCGTCTTCGACCTCCTTGGAAAATGGCTCTGCGGTGAAGCTGAAGTAGCTGCAGAAGTCCATGGTCATCCCTCCTCGTCACCGCGAGGCGTCCGTCCGAGAGCCTTGTCCAGGAGCGCTTTCGGCGGGTCGAAGGGGACGCGCGCCTCGTGAGCGACATCGAGGTTGCAGGCCGGTCGCGGCCGCTGGGCGTTCTTCACCGGATCGACCCGGTGCAGGGCGAAGCGTTTGCCCTCGTGTTCGATCCAGGGCGGCTCGTTCGGCGTGACGAGGCACCTCGACACCGTGACGAGGTGGCCGGCGAGGAAGCCGAGATCGGTCTCCCAGTCCTGCCCATCCATCGAGAGCGTGCTGTCACGCCGCACGCGCCGGCGGGCCTGGGTCGTGAGCGCGTCACGCAGCTTCCGCTCGTCGAGGTCGTCGGTGACGTGGGGATACTCCTCGTAGACCTGCGCGGGGGACTTGCCGAAGAGCGCCGCGTGCGGTGTGCGGTGGTAGTGCTCGTCGACCCATGCGTAGAGCCGGACGTTGAGATCGTGGAGCGACCCGAGCGCTCCGGTGAAGTCCAGGCACCTCTCGCGCAACGTCCTCCAGAAGCGCTCCATCTTGCCGCGCGCGGGGGCGTCGTACGGGCGGGCGTGGATCAGGGTGGTGCCGAGTCGCTCGCACGCAAGGTGCAAGGTGTGCCCGCGGTAGGTCGAGCCGTTGTCCAGGTAGAGGGCGTCGGGAGCGCCGTGCTTGCGCAGCGCCCGGATGAAGAGCGCCAGCATGTCGACCTCCCGCTCGGCGCTCATCGCCTCGATCGCGAGGATGTACCGGGAGGCGTCGTCGAGCAGCGCGTGAATGCGCACCGGCGCCGGGCTGCCGTTAACGAGGATCGGCGACGCGTGACATACATCGCCGTGCCACAGAGCGCCGGGATGCTCGGCCTGCCAGCGCAGCCGCACCTTGCCGCCCGTACGATCGCGCAGCGCGACGCGATCGAGGTGGTGCTCGGCGTACAGCCGTCGCACCGTGGTGGCGGAGATGGTGCCCTTGTCGATGCGACCCGCCGCGATCAGGGTGTCGAGGATGAGCGAGACCGAAGCGCTCGGGTGCTCCTCTCGGATCTCGAGCAGCATCTGCCGTTGCTCGGGGGTGAGCTCGCGCGCCCGCCCCTTGTCCTTGCGGGGCTTGGGGCGTAAGCCCTCGAGACCTTCGGTCTTGTACGCGTAGTACCAGCGCTCGAGCGTGGGGACGGAGTAAGTGCACGGAGAATGGGCGCGCGGTGGGCGAAACCGCTGCTTGCTCAGGTCGGCGAGCGCTTCGGCGAGCTCTCCGCGGTCGAGCTCGCGGTGCATGAGCGAGCCGATGATCTCGCTGCGATAGAGCGCCACCGCTTCGGCGTGGTCCTTCGGCTGGAGGGGGTCTTGCACGTCGTGTCCTTTCCGCGCCGGTGACACCGCACCGGCCGCACAGCCATCCAAGCGCAATGCGCTTCGCCGACCGAGGATCCAACCGGGTGGGGTCCGGCATGAGCTCGGCGAGCGGGCCGCTTGCCATCACGCAGCCCGCACGGCGCCCGCCATGACGGCGGCCTCGGGGACCTCGGCCGCAAAAGGCGCCATCGCGACGAGCGTCATCGCGGCCCGCTCGGCCCGCTGCCGCAGCGTTGCAACGAGGGGACTGGGGCGGACCGCCGCAAAGAGGCGCTCCTGGTCGATGGCGCGTAGCCAGCGCCGCACGGTCACCCAGCTGTCAGCATCGAAGCTGGCTGACCAAGGGCTGACGCGCCGCCGCACCTCGATGAGCGCTGCACCGGCGACGCCGACGAGCAGCAGGGCCAGACCGATCGCCGTCGCGGCGAAGTGCCGTCGCGGCGCGACGCCCCGCGGAACGACCGTGATCGCGGCGCTGCAGCGGCGGCATCGATAGCGGCGCGCCTCGATCGTGACGAGCCCGCCGCGCTCGCCGGCAGCCAGCGGCCCGCGCACCTGCCGCGACCGCGTTCCGTGACCCCACAGCCCCAACCCGCCCCCCAGCGGGCACCCCGCCGCGCCGCAACGGGGGCAGCGGGCTGGCCGCGCGCGGTCTACGGTGGGCGGGGAAGCGAGCCAGCCTTTGACATCGAGGTCCAAATGGACGATCTGTTGAGGGCTCCGCTCTTTCAAGCGATTCGGAGCACGACGGGAGGGGGCACGCGGCCAAACGAGCTCCTCCCGTCGCCTATTTTGTGGCCGGCGCCGCGCCGATGCTCCGCTCCTGCCGCTGACCTACTCCGTTCGTTACGCCGACGGGCGAGGAGTCGTGCTGGTAATTTTCGAGAGGCGAACGGAATGCGCGCTCCCTCTTTTCCTGTGCTCCTGGATTCGACCAACGCGAGCATGCTCAGGAGTAGCTACGCTGAGAATTTTGTCGGACTCGGCGCAATGCATGGCCGGGGAGCCCCCTGGCAGCTTGCTGCCCTCGGACATCCCCGTCATCGCACCTGATCCGCCTCGGTGATGGTGTTCTTCGGTGGGTCGAGCACCCTGCCATCAAAGAGCTGGATCGACAGGCGCACCATCGGCATCAACGACGGTGCTCAGTAACAGGGCGGCGCGGCCGGCGCGCCCTCCGCGGAGTGCCCGTTTGAGCCGTTCACAGGGCGCGCGCCTGGCGCGTGCCAGGCCGCCGACGGCGACAACGATTACCTCTCCGATCCGGAGAACTGCTGTGTGCCCGGCAGGAGCTGCCTCGGCGGCGCCTGTGAGGAGGGCAGGTGTCTGCCGGTCGTCCTCGCCACGGCCAACGACGAGGAGCACGAAGCGATCGGCCTCGTTGTGGATGGGGACGGGGACGATGGGCGCGTGCTCTGGGCGAGCGGCTACGGCAACACGATCTTCGCGACCGAGAAGGCGGCTTCCGGCTCGACCGAGCCGCTGGTGGTGCTCGACTCGCTAGCGACCCTGCTCGCGCGCTCGGAGAGCTCGCTGCTCATCACCGACGAGACCGAGCCGGACGTGCACCGGATGCCGCTCACAGGGAACGTCACCGTCTCGACGGTCGCCAGCGCCCAGGGAGCGGCGGGCTACCGGCGGCCCGTGGCCGGCGGCGGCTGGGTCTACTGGATCACCGGAGTGATCGAGGACCCGGAGCAGGATCCCGACGCGCGCGATGTCCCGAAGCGCATCTGGGCGGCGCGGGCCGACGCGACCGATCAGACAGGCCTCCCCGTCTTCGACCGGAACACGTACGTCGGAGGCCTCGCGCTCGACGCCACCCATCTCTACTGGACCGAGCTCCCGCCCGGCGGGACGCACAGCACCGTTCGGCGGATGGCGCTCGGAGAGCCCGGCCAGACCGAGATCGTCGCGTCGATCCCCATCCACGACGGCGATCTCCCCGGAGACATCGCGGTCGGCGAGCGGATCTTCTGGATCAGCGGCTACGCCATCTACGCCGTGAACAAGGACGGTACCGACGCAGGGGCGCTCGTGGCGACGGACTTCCCCACGCGCCTGCTGGCAGACTCCACCTTTGTCTACTGGTACAGCCGCGAGGGGCAGCTCCAGCGGGTGCGCACCTCGGGCGGCGCGCCGGAGCCGCTCGCCGACAGCGCGGACATCCGAGATCTCGCCCAGGACTGCGGCGCCCTCTACTGGACGACCTGGGCCACCGACGAGCGGCCAGCGTCGGTGATCAAGCTGGCCAAGTGAGCCGCGCGCCTGTCGCGCTCCCGGCGAGATTGCCACGATGGTTTTGCCACGATGTGACGAATACCCCTGGCCCGCTCCGCCCCCCGTCGGCGGTCACTGCGCCACGACGCCGAGCTGCTGGAACAGCGTCAGGTTGTCCTCGATGTGCCAGTTGTCGGTGATGCGACCGTCCTGCACGCGCAGGATGTCCGTGGCGATGAAGTCCACGGCCTGCCCGGCGCCCTTCCTGTCGCCGAAGGCGCCGGTGAAGCGGCCTCGAAAGCGCAGGTGCGCCACCACGCGATCGCCGGCGACGATCAGCTGCTCCACCTCGCAGCTCAGGTCCGGCACCGCGGCGCGGAAGCTCTTCGACGCGAACGCCGGGCCCTCGGGGCCCTGCGGGCGCCCCTCGGGCAAGGTGCGGTCGGTGAACGTCGGCGCGATCGCCGCGTCGAGGTAGCGCGTGTCGCCGGTGCCCCAGAACGCGTAAAAGCGGCGCGCAGCGAGGATCTCCGCGTCCGCCTGCGCCCTGGGCAGGCTCGCGTCGACGACCATCGACCGCGGCGAGGGCAGGTCCTCCGCGCCGGCGCCCTGCACGTAGCAGGCGCTCGCGGCGGCGAAGAGCGAGAGGGAGAGGGCGCTCATCAACAAGGGCTTTCTCATGACGTGTCTCCTTCGAACGACGATCTCGGGCAGCCGGTCAGCGCGCACGCGCCGACAGGAGGCGCCGCCGGCACGGCGGGGCGCAGCGTCGAGCGCGGCGGGCCGTGGACGGCGACAGGGACACCTTGATCCTTTCCTCCATGAAGGAGAACGAGCGCATTGGCCGAACCAGCTTTTCGAAAAAGTTGAAGATGTTCGCCGGCGCGCCTACCCTGCCCGGGTTCGCCGAGGGCGCGCGCGATGGTCGAGCTCGAGGACATGCAGCTGTTCGTGTGCGCGGTCGCGAGCGGCAGCCTGTCGGCGGCGGGGCGCGAGCTCGGGTTCTCGCCGGCGGTGGCGAGCAAGCGCATGACGCGGCTGGAGGCGGCGCTCGGCGTGCGCCTCCTCCAGCGCAGCTCGCGGCGGCTCACGCTGACCAGCGAGGGCGCGACCTACCACGAGCGCTGCATGTCCATCCTCGCCGACGTGAGCGAGGCCGAGCTCGCGGTGACCGCCGGAAAGGCCGAGGCGCGAGGCGTCCTGCGCGTGTCGGCGCCCGTGGATCTCGGCCGCCAGTGGGTGGGGCCGGCCGCGGCCGACTTCGCGGCGGCGCACCCGCGGCTCAGCGTGCGCGTCAGCCTGTCGGACCGCGTGGTGGACCTGTTCGAGGCCGGCGTCGACGTGGCCGTGCGCATCGGCGCGCTGGCCGACTCCCGCCTCGTATCGCGCCGGCTGGCCCGGAGCCGCCGCGTGGTCTGCGGCGCGCCGGCCTACCTCTCGCGGCGCGGGCGGCCGCGCACGATCGCGGACCTGGCCGACCACGAGTGCATCGTGCTGCAGCGCCCGGGCATGCGCGCCCTCTCGTGGACCTTCCGCACCGAGCAGGGGCTCCACACCGTCCGGCCCTCCGGACGGCTCGTGGCCGACAGCGGCGACCTGGTGCGCGACTGGGCCGTCGCCGGCCATGGCCTCGCCTTCAAGTCGATCTGGGACGTCGCCGCCGACATCGACGCCGGGCGCCTCGTCCCGCTGCTCACCGACCTGCCCGCGCCGGGCTCGGCCGTGAACGTCATCTACCCGAGCCGGCGCTTCCTGCCCGCGAGGGCGCGGCTGTTCGTCGACTTCCTCCAGCAGCGCTTCGCCGCGCACGAGGCCGCGGTGCTGGCCGCCTCGATGCCGCGCGCGGAGCCGCCGTCATCGCCTCGTGGCAAGCCGCGCGCCTGAGGAGCACCCCCGCGGCGGGCGAGGCGGGGTCGCTGCCGAGACGAGCGGCGCGCTTCAGGCGTCGGCCTGCGGGCCAGCGCCGATCGCCGACAGGAACTGCTCTCTCTCCTCGTCCGTCGGGCGCCGGCCCGAGAGGTAGCGCCGCTGGTGCGCGCGGGCCGCCGCCAGCGACGCCTGATTCAGGACGATGATCGGCACCTTGGGCGCATACAGGCTCGTCACCTCGATCAGCGTCGTGCCGCCCGAGCCCGGCGAGAAGCGGTAAGTCCCGAGCCCCCGCGTCCACAGCACGTTCTCCTCGAACGCATCGACGGCGATGACGCAGACCTCGGGCGAGGCGCGCTCCGCGGAGAAGCGCAACGTCTGCGTGAAATGCCCGACGCCCGGGAGAGGCACGCTCATCCGGACGACGAAGCGCGGCTCACGGTACGATCCCGACTGCATCTCGCACCCGGTCCCGGGGAAGAGCTCCCGCGCGCAGCCGTGCTGATCCCACCACATCGCGGCGGCGTCGAGCGGGTCGATGTTCCCGATATCGATGACGAACCGGACGCCGCGCATGCCCCGCGCCTCGTCGTGGACGCTCTCGGCGTGCGCGATCTCCGTGTCTTCCTGCTGCCACATGGTCGTCTCCTCGCCCCGGCGAGCGAGCATAAGTGAAGCACCGTTGCGCATCAAGGAAGCGGCCCTCCGCGCTGGATCCGCGCTGCCGCCACGCCGCGACAAGGTGTCCGGCGCGGCGCGCGGTGCCTGTTGCGCGCCACACGCCGCGCGCCGCCGCCCGTCGGGCCGGCTCATGACCGCGCGACTCCGGCGAAACCCTACGACGCGTTCCGCCCTGGGGCGTGGACGGCCGGCGGAGCGCGTTGCTACCCTCCGGCGCCATGGACTACCGCAATCTCGGACGCACCGGCCTGAAGGTCAGCCCCCTCTGCCTCGGCACGATGAACTTCGGCCCGGAGACCAGCGAGCCCGACAGCTTCGCCATCATGGACCGAGCGCTCGGACACGGGATCAACTTCTTCGACACAGCCAACGTCTACGGGCGGAAGCGCGGAGAGGGGATCACCGAGCAGATCGTCGGGCGCTGGATCGCCCAGGGCGACGGGCGCCGGGACCGCATCGTGCTCGCCACGAAGGTCTACGGCCTCATGGGCGATGGGCCGAACGACAGGAGGCTCTCGGCCTATCACATCCGGCGCGCCTGCGAGGCGAGCCTGCGCCGCCTGCAGACAGACCATATCGACCTCTACCAGATGCACCACATCGACCGCGAGACGCCCTGGGACGAGATCTGGCAGGCGATGGAGCAGCTCGTCCGCGAGGGGAAGGTCCTCTATGTCGGCAGCAGCAACTTCGCTGGATGGCAGATCGCGCAGGCGAACGGCCTCGCGGCGCAGCGGCACTTCCTCGGCCTCGTCTCGGAGCAGAGCCTGTACAACCTCAACGCGCGCACCGTCGAGCTGGAGGTCCTGCCCGCGTGCCGCGCGCTCGGCCTCGCCGTCCTGCCCTGGAGCCCGCTCGCCGGCGGGCTGCTCGGCGGCGCCCTCCAGAAGGCGCGCGAGGGCCGGCGCTCCTCCGCCGACGCGCAGGCGCGCATCGAGAAGAACCGCGCCAAGCTGGAGGCGTACGAGGCGTTCTGCGCCGAGATCGGAGAGCGGCCCGCCGACGTGGCCGTGGCCTGGCTGCTCCGGAACCCCGTCGTGACGTCGCCCATCCTCGGCCCGCGCACCGCCGAGCAGCTCGACGGGAGCCTGCGCGCCCTCGAGATCACGCTGACGCCGGAGCACCTCGGGCGGCTCGACGCGATGTTCCCCGGCCCCGGCGGCGAGGCGCCGGAGGCCTACGCGTGGTGACGACGACCGCGACCGCCTCCTGACAAATCCCCCGGGCCCCCTCGCTCACGGCGGCGTGCGGGGGTTGATTTCGATTCCATGGCGGCCAGCGGATGGCCTACCTTCGAGGCTCGGAGAAGCGCCGGGCGGCGCCCGGGAACGAGGGAGTGGCCATGAGCCGATGGCGGTATGAACGAGGGCTGGAGGACATCGGCAATGGCTGCTTTGCCTATCTCCAGCCGGCCGGAACCTGGGGCCTCAGCAACGCGGGGCTCGTCACCTCGGACGGCGAGGCCCTGCTCGTCGACACGCTCTTCGACCTGAAGCGCACGCGCGAGATGCTCGACGCCATGCGCGCGGCGGCCCCCGCCGCGGCGCGGATAGGCACCGTCGTGAACACCCACGCGAACGGCGACCATTGCTACGGCAACGCGCTCGTCGAGGGCGCGATCCTCATCGCCACGCGCGCCGGCGCCGCCGAGATGGACGAGGTCCCCGCGCCGATGCTGGCCATGCTGATGCGACAGGCGCGCAGCGGCGCCGCGGGCGCGCTGGGTGAGTACCTCGTCCACTGCTTCGGCGCCTTCGACTTCGACGGGATCGCCCCCACGCCGCCGACCCGGGTGTTCGACGGGGAGCTGACCGTCGCGGTCGGGGGCAAGGAGGTCCGCCTCATCGAGGTGGGCCCCTCGCACACGAAGGGCGATCTGCTCGTGCACGTGCCGGCGGACCGGGTGATCTACACGGGAGACGTCCTCTTCATCGACGCGACGCCGATCATGTGGGCAGGGCCCGTCGGCAACTGGCTCAAGGCCTGCGACATCCTCCTCGCGGCCGACGTCGACGTCATCGTGCCGGGGCATGGCCCCATCACGGATCGCGCGGGTGTGCGCGCGGTCCGCGACTATCTCGTGTACATCCGCGACGAGGCCCGGCGCCGCTACGACGCCGGCATGCCCCCGGCGGACGCCGCCCGCGACATCGCGCTCGCCGACTACGCGAGCTGGAGCGACGCCGAGCGCATCGTGGTCAACGTGCACACGCTCTACCGCGAGTTCAGCGGCGGGAAGCTCCCCTCGCCGGGCCCGATCGAGCTCTTCGGCCTCATGGCCGAGCTCGCGCGTCGGCCACGTTGAGCGAGCCAGAAGAAGATGACGATCATCATGAGTCTGTCGTCGCGAGCAGCGAAGTTAAGCTAAGCGAAGATCACGCCCGTCGTCGTCCCTGGCAGCAGGCGATCCTCGGCGCATCGGCCGCGCACAGAGGGGCGCCGCCCGCCGCCATGGACACAGAGTTTCCCCTGAGGACGATTCCTGGTCAAGCGACGCCAGGGGCGCGCGGACAGCCAATGTCCTTGCCGTCGCGCCGGCGTTCGAGGGGTCCGGCGCCCTCGAACGGGCTCACATCGAGTAGGCGCCGCCCTGCCCCGCCGCAGCGGGGGCCTCGGCGGGGGACTCCCCCTCGCGGAGCTCTTCCACCGCCTTCGCGTGCTCGGAGAGCGCCGGCAGCGCCTGCGGGTCGTAGTCGGGCGCGACCCAGAACACCTCTGGCGCGGGCCTGTACTCGCTCGAATAGCTGCGCTCCGAGGCCCTGCCGTCCTTGTAACGGACGGTGACAAAGGACCTCACGTCGTAGCCGCACGAGCCCTTCTGGTGGCGCTTCACCTTGCCCTCGGCGAGCTCGGACTTCACGTAGATGCGCCGGATGAAATCGTCGGTGTGCTCCGCCGAGACGTGGTGTTCGACCTCCGCCACGGGGTCTCCGCCCAGGATCTCGACGCGGAGCACCGTCGGCTCGGGGAGATACGCGTGGATCATGATCGGGAACGGGAGCGTGTTCTTGATCTTCAGGTCCGACTCCGGGTAGGTCACCATCGCGTCGAGCCCCATGGGGATGTAGGCGCTCGGGCGGGAGTGGCTCTGGCGGTCCGGCGTGTCGAGCGCGCCGAAGAGCGACGCGGCGTAGAGCGTGCTCGAGACCTGACACGTCCCCCCGCCGTAGCCGGGGACGGTCTCGTCCCCCAGGATCTCCGGGGCGATCGTGAACCCGTTCTTGGCCGTCCGGGGGCCGACATGGGCGTTGAACGAGAAGGTATCGCCCGGGGCCAGGATGGTGCCGTCGATCTTGGAGGCGGCGTTCCTGATGTTGCGGGCGCGCCCCGCCTCCTTGCCGTGCTGCTTGAACTTCGTCTCGTAGGCCGCGACGACCCTGGTGACGTCGACGCTCACCAGGTCGGCGACGACGACCTGCGGCAAGATCTGCCGGACGGCGAGCTCGATGAGCTCCTCGTCGCCGTGCTCCCCGGCCCGCAGCGCCGCGAGGGAGGCGTCGACATCGAGCGCCCGGCCGGCCTGCTCCGGGATCTTGCGCCGGTTCGCGAGGTCGAGCCGCGCGTCCACGGGCGCCCGGTAGATCTGCGGAGCGAGCTGCTCGAGGAACACCCGCGCCCGCGGCTCATCGACGGCCCAGGCGAGCGGCACGTCGATCTCGCCGCGCCGCGCTCCTCGAGCCTCGCGGAGCCGCCGCGCCCAGGGCCCCTCGTGGCCGACGCGCTGCGCCGCCGCGAGCGTCTCGTCGACGTCGACCTCGACGCCCGCCTCACCGAGCGTGACGGTGAGCTCCACGTCGTCGTGGCGCAGCCGGACCACGCGCTCGCGAAGCGCGTCACGCCGCGCCGCGAGCCAGGCCGCCGGCGCGGCGCCGTCCGGCAGGAAGCGCTCGCCGACCGAGAGGCCGTGGACCACCGGAGAGGCCGGCAACACATGGCGCACCCCCATGGCGGCACCCACGCCGGCCGACCCGCCGAGCGCCAAGACCAGAACGAGGGCCCTCGTATCCACGGCAGCTCGCCATGGTAGCCGGATCGCGGACGATCTGGAAGATCGCTAGACCGTTGAGAAGAGAAAAAACCGTCAGAACGCCAAGATCGCCGAGGCGATCTCAGCCGCCGCCGACGAAATGGACGATCTCGATCACGTCCCCCTCGGCGAGCTCGGCGGCCGTGTGCTCGGCGCGCGGTATCACCTCGCCGTTGCGCTCCACCGCCACCGGCCCCTCGGTCAGCCCGAGCAGCTCGACGAGCCTCCGCACCGTGAGCGCCGCCGGCACGTCGCGCGCTTCCCCGTTCACCGTGATGTTCATGGCTTCCTCACCTCTCGCATCACCAAGCGCGCCGCGACCTCCGGCGGCTCGACGGCCTCCCCGGCGAGCGCCGCCCGGAAGCGCCGCGCGTTCTCCACGTAGCCCGCGGCGCCCAGCTTCCCGAGCTCGGCCTGGTCCGGCCGCACCTCGCCCACCACCCGGGCCGGGTTGCCGCGCACCATCGAGCGCGGCGGGATCACCCGCCCCGGCGGCACCACCGCGCCCGCCGCGATCACCGAGCACTCGCCGATCTCGACGTTGTCGAGCACGATGCTGCCCATCCCGATCAGGCACCCGTCCCCGACGCGGCAGCCGTGGAGGATCGCGCTGTGCCCGATGGTCACGTCGGCGCCGACGATCGTCTGCGAGACGCCGCCCGTCAGGTGCAGGCATGCGAGATCCTGCACGTTGGTCCGCGGGCCGACGCGGATCGCGCCGATGTCCCCGCGCAGCACCGCGCCGAACCACACGCTCGCCTCGTCGCCGAGCTCGACGTCGCCGATCACCGTCGCGTTCGGCGCGAGGAACACGTCGCGCCCGAGCCGCGGGGACACCCCGCCGAGGTCGAGGACGAGCGCCACCTCAGCCGCCCTCGGCGGCGACCACCGGCAGCGAGCGCCGGGCGGGCCGCGGCTCCAGGCCGCCCCGCTGCCGCGGCCGGGCCGCGGCGCGCGCCGCCTCGGTGAGCTCGGCCTGCAGCGAGTGCTTGTTCGCCCGCGCGATCGAGACCTCGACGACCTCGCCGAGCAGATCGAGCTCCCCGGCGCCGTCGATGTGCGCGATCTCGTGGCGCCCCGTCCGGCCGGACCAGAGCGCACCGCCGGCTCCGCCGTGACCCCGCTCCTTGTCGCGCCCCTCGACGAGCACCTCCTGGGTCGTCCCCACGAGGGCCGACAGGTGGGCCGCGAGCAGCGCCTCGCTCTGCTCGAACAGGCGCGCGAGCCGCTCGCCCTTCACGCCCTCGGGCACGTCGTCCGGCAGCTTCAGCGCGGGCGTGTGCGGCCGGCGCGAGTACTTGAAGCCGAACAGCCCCTTGAACCCCACCTCGCGCACGAGCGACAGCGTCGCCGCGAAGTCGTCCTCCGTCTCGCCCGGGAAGCCGACGATGATGTCGGTCGAGAGCGTCAGCCCCGGGACCGCCTCGACGAGCGCCCGCGTCCTCGCGACGTACTCGGCGCGCGTGTAGCGGCGGATCATCCGCCGGAGGACCCGATCGCTGCCCGACTGCACCGGCATGTGCACGTGGCGCGGCAGCACCGGGAGCTCGGCGTGGGCGAGGACGAGCGAGGGCGTGAGGTGCCGCGGGTGCGGGCTCGTGTAGCGCAGGCGCGCGAGGCCGGGGACGTCGGCCGCGACGCGCCGTAGCAGCGCCGCGAACTCGCTCTCGTCCGGGTCGTCCGCGCTCGCGCCCGGGGCCCGCGGCAGCGCGCCGAGCGGGTCGCGGTAGCTGTTCACCGTCTGGCCGAGCAGCGTGACCTCGCGCGTCCCCGCGGCCACGAGCGCCGCGATCTCGGCGACGATCTCGTCGCTCGGCCGGTACCGCTCCGGCCCGCGGGTGTGGGGGACGATGCAGAACGAGCAGCGCTCGTCGCAGCCCTTCATGATGGTCACGAACGCCGTCGGCGCGGCGCGCGGCGAGGAGGAGGACGAGGGCGACGGCGGCGACGCGACGAGGAACCGGGGCGCGTCGAGGTCGAACACCGTGCGCGCGATCGGCAGCCCACCGATCGCGAGGTCGCCGAGCAGGCCGGGCAGCTCCGGGATGTTGTCGGGCCCCACCACGACGTCGATCGCGCGCATCTGCTTGAGGAGGCGCTCCCCCTCCTGCTGCGCCACGCAGCCCGCCACGACGAGCACCCGGTCCGCGCGCTCCCGCTTCCAGCGCGCGAGCCGCCCCACCTCGCTCCGCAGCTTCTGCTCGGCCTTCTCGCGCACGCTGCACGTGTTGAGCACGAGCACGTCCGCCTCGTCGGCGCTGCCGGCCTCCGTGTAGCCGGCGCAACGGAGCACGTCGTGCATCCGCTCGGAGTCGTGCACGTTCATCTGGCAGCCGAACGTCGTGATGGAATACCGGGGCATCGAGGCGATGAACGCTCTAACAGAAGGGGCCCGAGGCCGCCACCTCGCGCGCCAGGAGCCCCGCCGTCGACGCCGCGCCGCGCGAGCGCTCCCGCTCCCCCCATCGTCAACCCCGCGCGGGCACCGCCGACCCCGCGCCGATCGACGCGCGCGGGGCCGCTCCAGCGTCGGCGCGACAACATCCGGCGCCACGTGCCGCCAAAAGGACACTGACGCGGCGCAGTACCATGTTAACAATCGGGTCGGGAGGTGACCGATGGCGAAACTGGAGAACCTGGTAGACCTGCTCGATCGCGCGCTGAAGCTTCATGGCCACCGGCCGCTGTTCGGCACGAAGACCGATGGCCGCTGGGACTGGATCACGTATGCGGAGTTCGGGCAGCTCGTCGCCAGGTTCCGCGGTGGGCTGGCGTCGCTCGGCGTCCAGCGGGGGGATCGGGTGGCCCTCATCTCCAACAACCGCGTCGAGTGGGCGGTCTCGGCGTACGCCTGCTTCAGCATGGGAGTCGCCGTCGTGCCGATGTACGAGGCGCAGCTCCCGAGCGAGTGGGCGTTCATCATCAACGATTGCGAGGCCGTGGCCGCGATCGTCGCCACGCCGCAGATCTACGGTAAATGCAAGGATCTCGCCGAGAAGGCGCCCTCGCTGAAGCACGTTGTCTGTCTGTTCGACCCCGACGGGGCGAGGGACGGCGTCCCCGGGGCGAAGACCAGCTCGTACAAGGAGCTCCTCGCCGCGGGCGAGGGGAGCCCGGCCCCGGTCATCCAGCCGACATCGAAGGACACGGCGTGCCTCATCTACACGTCGGGCACGACCGGCAACCCCAAGGGGGTGATCCTGTCGCACGGCAACATCGCCTCCAACGTCTGCGCGGTGCTGGATCTCATCCCCTTCGGCGGCGGCGATCGGAGCCTGTCGTTCCTCCCTTGGGCCCATTCGTTCGGCCACACCGGCGAGCTCCACGTGATGATCACGGTGGGCGCGTCGATGGCGCTGAGCGAGTCGGTCGACAAGATCCTCGCGAACCTCGGCGAGGTGCGCCCCACCGTGCTGATGAGCGTCCCGCGGATCTTCAACCGCATCTACGAGGGCGTGCAGAAGAAGATGGCGGGGAAGCCCGCCGTCATCCAGGCCCTGTTCCGCGCCGGGATGCGCGCCGCGACGAAGAAGCAGAAGGGCGAGCCCCTCGGCCTCGTCGAGCGGCTCGCGCTCGTCGCGGCGGACCGCGTCATCTTCTCGAAGATACGCGCCAGTATCGGCGGCAAGCTGAAGTACGCCATCAGCGGCGGGGCGGCGCTCGCCTATCAGGTGGCCGAGTTCGTCGACGCGCTCGGCATCACCGTCTACGAGGGCTACGGCCTCACGGAGACATCGCCCGTCGCCACCGTGAACTACCCGGGGGCCCGCCGTCTCGGCAGCGTGGGCAAGCCGATCCCGGGCGTGAAGATCGTCATCGACAGGTCGGAGACGCACGATCCGAAGCAGGGAGAGATCGTCGTCTACGGCCCGAACGTCATGGTGGGCTATTACAAGCGCGACGAGGAGAACAAGGCCGTCTTCACGGAGGATGGCGGCTTCCGCACAGGCGATCTGGGCTACCTCGACGACGACGGCTACCTCTTCGTCACGGGCCGCATCAAGGAGCAGTACAAGCTGGAGAACGGCAAGTACGTCGCGCCGGCCCCGCTCGAGGAGAAGATCAAGCTGTCTCCGCTGATCAACGGCGCGATGATCTACGGCGACAACCGCCCCTTCAACGTGGCGGTGATCGCGCCCGAGATGGCGGCGCTCACGGAATGGGCGCGGGCCGAGGGGCTCTCGTTCGAGTCGACGGAGGCGATGCTGAAGCACCCGCGGGTGGTCGCGCACGTCCAGGCGGAGGTCGACAGGTACGCGTCTGATTTCAAGTCCTTCGAGAAGATCAAGCAGATCGCCCTCACGGCCGAGGATTTCACGGCGGAGAACGGGATGCTCACGCCGACCCTGAAGCTGAAGCGGCGCGTGGCGCTCCAGAAGTACGGGCCCGCGCTCGAGGCGCTCTACGGCGGCGCGGGCGGCGCGGGCGGCGCGGAGAAGACCGCTGCGCGCGACGCCGCGCAGCCCGGCTGAGCCTCCCGCGCCCCCCGACCGGCGGTCCCCCGCCGCGACCTGCCGTCCCCCCCCCGTCCACGCCCTCTCCCCTCCCGGCGCGCCTTCGCGTACGCTGGACGCGCCGGCGCGCGCGACGCGCGACGCGCGACGTCGACCGACGAACGGGAGCGGCATGACGACGACAGGCACCCGGAGGCGAACGCTGTATCCCGAGATCGAGCCGTACCGCGCCGGGAGGCTGCGCGTCTCCGATCTTCACGAGATCTATTTCGAGGAGTCGGGCAATCCGCGCGGCAAACCGGTGGTCTTCGTGCACGGCGGCCCCGGGGGCGGCACGGAGCCGAAGCAGCGGAGCTTCTTCGACCCGGCCGCCTACCGGATCGTGCTCTTCGACCAGCGGGGCTGCGGCAGGAGCACGCCGTACGCGTGCCTGGAGGAGAACACCACCTGGCACCTCGTCGAGGACATGGAGAAGCTCCGCGAGCACCTCGGGATCGAGCGCTGGCAGGTGTTCGGCGGCTCGTGGGGGAGCACGCTGTCGCTGGCCTACGCCGAGCGCCACCCGGAGCGGGTGACGGAGCTCGTGCTGCGCGGCATCTTCCTCCTGCGGAAGCAGGAGCTCGACTGGTTCTATCAGCGGGGCGCGAGCGCCATCTTCCCCGACGCGTGGGAGGAGTACCTCGCGTTCATCCCCGAGCCCGAGCGGGACGACCTGCTCACGGCGTACCACCGGCGCCTCACGAGCCCGGACCCCGGGTTGCAGCAGCGGGCGGCGCGCGCGTGGAGCGTCTGGGAGGGGCGGACGAGCTGCCTGTTCACGAACCATGAGCTCGTCGCGAAGACGTCAGGTGATGAGTTCGCCCTCGCGTTCGCCCGGATCGAGTGCCACTATTTCATGAACAAGGGGTTCTTCACGACGGAGACGCAGCTGCTCGACGACGTGCGCCGGATCCGCCATATCCCGACCGTCATCGTGCAGGGCCGCTACGATGTGGTCTGTCCGCCCGAGAGCGCGTGGGCGCTCCACCGCGCGTTCCCCGAGTCCGATCTGCGCATCGTGGCGGACGCAGGGCACTCGGCGATGGAGCCGGGCATCCTGCACGAGCTGGTCGAGGCGACCGACCGGTTCCGTTGACCCGCGGGCAACGAGCGCGGCCGCGGCGGCGCGGCCGAGCTCGCTGGACATACCCGGTACACCAAACACTGTATTTCGCGGTCAACCACCTCCCGAGAGCCGATCGCCCCCTCTCGCTCTCCACGAATTCAGGCCGCGCGCAGGTTGTTGAGTCTGCCGGAGCCTGCCTCTCGGGGTGCGATCCGGCCGAATTATATCGGACTTGGCTCTCCGGCCGCTTGCGCCGCGTGGGGTCGGTCTTTAACGTAGACAAAGGGAATGGTTGATTCCCTCGTGGAGGCTTATGGCGAAAAAGGCAGCACGGAAGACATGGATCCTGGTCTCCGACGCAAGCCGTGCCCAGCTCTATCGTGAAGAGCCTGCGGGCAAGGGCTTCACCCTGCTCGAGTCATACAACCATGACGAGAGCCGGGCGCGCGTGCGGGATCTGATGGCCGACGCGCACGGCCGCAAGCCGAACGGTACCTCCGGTGGGAACGCCAGCCCCGGCGGCGGCCCGGGGGGTCAGTACCTCGGCCGTCCCGGCGCCGCCCCCGACACCGATCCCAAGGAGGTCGAGAAGCAGAAGTTCGCCCAGGAGCTCGCGGAGGTGCTGGAGAAGGGTCTGAACGAGCACGCCTACGAGACGCTGGTGCTCGTCGCGCCGCCGCATTTCCTCGGCCTGCTCCGCGGCACGGTGAGCAAGCAGGTCAGTAACCACATCGAGACGAGCGTGGACAAGGACCTGAGCTGGCTGGACGGCCCCCGGCTCACGGAGCGGCTGCGCGAGCTGCGGGCCGGATAACGCCGCTCCCGGCTGCCTCGAACGTGTAGGCGACGCCGAGCCCGACGACGTTCGCCCGGGCGCTGTAGGCGCCGCCGTTGATGGTGTTCGGGCTCTCCGGCGGATTGGCCCGCACCGGGCTCACCTGCGGGAGCCGCGCTTCCCTCGGATCGACCCTCACGTCCGCGGCGAACGCGTGCGCGTAGCTCGCGTCGAGGCGCCACCGGCCGAGGTGGACGCCGAGGCCGGCCGCCGTCGTCAGCTTCGTCGCGTCGATCGTCAGGACCGAAAGGTACCCGGGCGGGACGGCGCTCTGCTCGAGGCTCACGCCGGCGCGCAGATCCCACCGCGCGCCCGCGAGATCGAAGGAATACTCGCCCCCGAGCCTCGCCGAGAGCGAGCTCTCGAACCGCCGCGGGAACGAGACGGCTGGCACGCGGAACTCCTCCGGGAAGCCGGCGACGTTCCGGAGCACCACGCCGTCGGGCTCGACGAGGATGTCGTCGTGCATGCTCCAGCCCTCGACGCCGAGCCCGAGCTCCACGCGCAGGTCGTCCACGACCCGCGCCTCCACCCCGGCGCGGAGGATCCACGGCAGGTCGAACGCGACGTCGGCGTCCTCGCCCTCCTGGACGGCGCGCTCGAAGACGGGCGCCGCCGGGAGCCGCGCCCTGAATTTGGCGGGCGCGCGCACCCAGATGGGCAGCTGGAAGGCCAGGCCGACGCGCCAGCGCGGCGTCGGGACGAAGAGCGCCCCGAGCTGGCCCGTGGGCGCCACGATGGGCGCGACGCTGAGCTCGGAATGGATGTCCCACTCCGGATCTTCGGGCGCGCAGAACATCCGCTCCGGGAGGCACCCGGAGACCACCATCCGGCTGTTGAACGCGCCGACCAGCGCGCTGACCCCGGCGCCGAAGCGCCATGCGGGCGACGGCGCGTACGCCGCCCCGACCCCCACGAGGGCGAGCGCGGAGCCCTCGAGCGTGAGCAGCGCGTAGCGCTGGGGCGCCGGCATGCCGTTCACCTGCTCCGGATAGCTGGAGAGGGCCGCGTACGGCGCCCACATCCCGCCCCAGACGACCCACCGCGGATCGACCTTGAACGACGCCGCCAGCGTGGGGATCGGCAGCACCGGCGCGCTGCCGGTCACCGGCGCCATCGTCTGCACGAAGCTCGCGCCCGTCGGCTCGCCGGTGTTCGGGTCGACCTGCCGTACGATCGCCTGGCGCGTGTGCCGGCTGCGCCACTCGAAGAGCCCGACGTCGAACAGGACCTGGGTGCCGGCCTCGTAGACCCCCGCAGGGTTGTAGGCGATCGCCCCGAGATCGTCGCCGCCGGCGATGTATGCCCCGCCGCGGGACGACGGGCGGACGCCGCGGTCGGTGAAGTACAGCCCGGCGGCGCCGGCGTCGCCTGCGGGCAGGAGGAGCGCCCCCGCGGCGGACGCCACGGAGAGCACGGCGCGGATCGTGGGCGTTTGCACGTGGATCACTCGTGCGGCCGGTTCTTGACGATGGCGTAGATCTGCTCGAGCCCGCGGGTCTCGTCCGTCAGGAAGTCCCTGGCCGAGACAAAAAGCTGCCGGTAGTCCTCCGCCGTCAGCGGCGCGCCGCTCCCGGCCTCGATGCGGTTCACGTCCGCGAACGCGTCGAGGAACACGTCGAGCGGCGCTCGGCCGTCCGCCATCGGCGTCACCAGCGCCGGGAGCACGCGACCCATCGCGCGATATTTGTCGTAGCGATCGTCGTTGAGCGCCTTCAGCGCCTTGAGCCCCGCGTCGACCGCGCCCGGCCCGCCAGCGCCCCCCGCCGGGGTCAGCGCGGTCGACGCGGCCTTCAGGATCCGGCGCAAGGCGTCGTCGTCGGCGAGGAGCTGGAGGCCGTCGGCGAGCGTCGTCGGCAGCACCTGGAACGAGGCGCCGGCTGCGTCCGCGTCGAGCAGGTAGGTGAGGAACCGCTCGATCTCCCGCCGCGCCGGCTCGTGGGCGCGGACTGCCTCCATCACGTCGACGGCGGCGGCGAACAGCGGATGGCTCAGGAGGTCGCTCACCGTGGCGCCGAGCTCCTTCTGCGCCCAGGCGCACCGCCCCGTCGTCTCGCGATCGGGGCAGTGGGCGTTCAGCTGCTCGCGGAGGACGCGCAGGACGAGGGCGCCCATCCTCGGGAGCGCGCGGTTCTTGAACCGGGCCTCGGGCCCCGACCCCTCGACCGCGAGCAGCGCATCGACGAGCTCGTCCACGCCGCGCTTCCACTGGCCCTCTCGCTCGGCGGCGTCGGGCGCATTGCGCTGCGCGAAGCGCGCGTCGATGCCGTTCAGAGCGCCGGCGAGGAGGGTGAACACGGTGAGCTGGTCCTGGACCCGGCCATCCGCCCACGTGGCCTTCTTCTTCCCCCAGCGGTCGACCATGCCCACGCCGGCGGCGTAACGGGTGCTGAAGAGGATGCGCGCGAGCTTCTCGATGACCTGCGCCTTCGTCAGCGGCCGATCTGCCGCGGGGCCGCGCCGCACGGTCACGGACGTGTCGCGCGCCACCCGGGCGAACGCCACCGACGACGCCAGGACGTCCTCGGCCCGGAGCGCGTCGGCCATGAGCGGCTCGTAGCTGTTGACCCCTGCCTCCGAGCAGTACGCGGTGTTGGTCTCGGGCGAGCCGGCCTTGATGCACTCCGGCCCGTGCTCCTTGCCCGGCCAGTGGCGGTACGCCGTGCTGAAGAGATCGGTCAGGATCGCCTCGCCGGTGGTGCCGTGGTCGACGTCGGCGAACGCCTTCACGATGGGGCCCAGGTACGCGGCAAGCCCGAGCTGCTCCAGGAGGTAGGTCGTCCCCGGGTGGCGCACCCGGATCAGGTTCTCCGGGGAGCTGCACTCGTTCACGCCCAGCGCGTTCCTGGGGCAATGGATCGTGCCGGCCGGCTCGAGCGTCCCCGAGATGAACAGGTTCGTCGTCAGGTTCGCGCCGGCCCGGAAGGGATCCAGGTCCGGCAGCCCCGGGAACCTGGCCGAGTCCGCCCCGAAGTAGATGAGCCGGCTGAGCGCGGCCGGCGTGGGGTGGCTCGTCAGGCCGCCGATGCCGCTGGAGTCCACGAGCACCGAGTCGGTCACGAGCATCGCCAGGGCCGAGGGCTTCACCTCGAGCTCGGCCCGCTTCGGATCCCCGTCGGGGAGGAGCGAGTCGAGGTAGAAGGCCGCCAGGTCGTCGATCTGGAACAGCTCGCACTCGGCGAACTCGACGAAAGGCACCGTGACCTCGAAGGCGCTCACCACGGCGCCCTCCTTGTTGCACTGCCTGACGCCGGCGGTGTCGTGCATGAGCTGCATCAGCCGCTCCATGCCCGAGCGGTTGTCGCCGCCCCTCGGCTTCTTCGGGTCGACCGGCGTCTTCGGGGCCGCCGTCGACGGCGCCCCGACCGTGAGGTTGATGGCCGGGCCGTTCAGGTCCGACGGGTTGTACGCGTACTGGTCGCGGGTCGTGAGCATCGCCGCGATCGCGTCGCCCGCGTGCCGCGCGCTGCCGTGCGGGGTGAGGAGCGCGCCGCCCGCGATCGCCTCGAGCAAGCGCGCGACGAGCCCCGGCTGCTCCACGGCCCCGCCGAGCGCCGCCGCGAGCTCGTCCCAGAGCGGCGCCTCGTCATCGATCCGCGCGGGGGCCTCCTTGCCCTGGGCGGCCAGCCGGTCGTGCTCGCGGGCGACGTCCCGGATGCGCAGCGCCGCGGCGGTCATGCGCGCGAGCTCCGCCTCGCGGTTCTCGAGCAGATCGATGAGCGTGAGGAGGAGGACGTCCGAGTCCTTGTCGGCGAGCACCTGGCCGACCGCGTGCGCGAGGTCGGCGAGCGGCGAGTCCTCGCCGCGGAAGCGGCGGTACGACAGGCAGCCGTCGCACCGCTCGTCCGACGGCACGAGCCTGCCGCGGCGGACGTCGTAGCGGGCCTCCTCGCGGTCGCCGAAGAGCAGGTACGCGCCGGAGAGCGCGTACATGAGCCCTTCGTGCTCGGTCTTCCACGGCTCCGGATCGCCCTTGCCCGCGTACCGGGTCCCGTCGACGAGCGGCACGATCGACCGCAGCGCCGCGCCGAGGACGGTGCGGGAGGTGTCGACGTAGGCGTAGAGCTCCGGCGAGAGGCCCCCGAACGGGTCCCGCGGCGGCTCGGTGACGCCGGGGATGGCGAACGGCGGTTCGATCGCGAGCGGCGCGCCGGTCCGGTCCACGAACCTGCCGGACGCGTCGACGTCGGCGAGGCCGTCGCCGTCCGCGTCGGCGAACGGCGCGGGGACCCCATCCCCCTGGGGGAGGACCCACCCGCGCCCATCGCGGCGGGCGATGAAGATCGACGGCGGCGCGGCGAGCTCGGGGTGCTCCGCGAGCAGCGCCGCCTGCGCGAGCTCCAGGGCCGTGCGCGGGCGGCTCGGCTGCGCGGTGGCGGCGTCGATCGCGAGCGGCGCCCGCTCCGGCAGCGGCAGCGTGGCCAGCTCCTGCTCGCCGGCGGCGAGCAACGCCTGGAGCGCGGGCGCCCCCGGGCCGCCGGGGCCGAGCACGTCGAGCGCCGCCACGGTCATCGGGCGCAGCCCGGGGTACGCGAGCGCCGCGCCCGCCATGCCGAGCCCCACCTCCGCCGAGCGATAGCCCTGGCGCCCCCAGATGCTCGCGAGCGCACAGACGGGCGTTTCCTGCCCCTCTGCCCGGTCGCAGGCGATCGGCGCCCGCTCCCGCTGCCTCTTCTGGTCGCCCTCCTCTTCCTCCGGTCCCTCCGGCCTCGCGCTCTCCTCGCCGCCGTGGATGAGCGCGTCCAGGAGCCGGGCGATCCCCCGGGTCGACGCGGGCAGGACCGGCGGCCCCGCCGCGTCGAACGGGTTCGTCTCGTAGAGCGGCGCGAGGGTCTGCGAGAGGCTCAGGACGGCATCGTGCAGCCGGATCTTGCCGCCCCCCTCGCCGGGCGCGACGTTGTCGATCTCGATGTCCGGCACCGCGGCGTTGACGGCGTCCACGAGGGCGTTGCGCCACCGCGCCATGGCCTCCACCTTGGCCACGCCCAGCCTGCGCGCCTGCTCCGCCCGCTCGCCCGAGACCGGCGGGAGCAGCGAGACGTCGACCTCGTCCTCGTACCGGCCCTCGCGGTCGTAGTGACAGACACGCTGGTACGAGGCGCCCGTGGGGTCCTCGTGGAGGCTCGACGCGCCCACGCGGTCGCAGAGCATGCCGAAGACGTCGTCGCCCAGCCCGCCGCCCTCCGTGACCTTCGGAGGCGGCTTCCGCGTCGTGTCGAGCGGCTCGTGACACGAAGCGATCGCCCCGCCGGCCGCGATGAGCGCGACGAGCCGGAGTACGACAGCGGCCGAGGAACCCAGCGCGCGCCTGCGCATGACGACAACCTCCCCCAGTTCCCCCCAGGGTAGACGATTCCACCCCAGGTGCGTAGGGGCTTGGCGCGCCTGCGGGTGTCAGGTGGGTGGCGCCGGAGCGCGCGTTCTCCAGTTCTCCAGCGTCACTGCGCTGCGACGAGGACGGCGGCGGGCTCGTGGGTATACGCTGCGGAGCGATGGCGACCCAACCCACCCCGCTCACCGCTGTCGTTCTCGCTGCTGGACAAGGGACTCGGATGAAGAGCGCCCGACCGAAGGTGCTCCACGAGCTCTGCGGCCGGCCGATGCTCCATTACGTCGTCGACGCGGCGCTGGCCGCCGGCGCCTCGGACGTCGTGGTCGTCGTCGGCCACGGCCGGGACGAGGTCTCGGCGGCCCTGGACAAGGCGTTCGGCGCCCAGGGGAAGAAGGTCCGCACCGCGCTCCAGGCCCAGCAGCGCGGCACGGGCGACGCGGTGCGCTGCGCCATGCCGCACATCGACGCGACCTCCGAGGCGGTCCTGATCCTGTGCGGCGACACGCCGCTGCTCGATCCGGAGCAGCTCACGCAGCTCCGCGGGGCGCTCGACCGCGCGGGCGACGCGCCGATCGCGATGCTCACCGCGGAGGTCTCCGATCCGACGGGGTACGGCAGGATCATTCGCGACGCGTCGGGCCGCGTGATCGGCATCCGCGAGCACAAGGACGCGACCCCCGAGGAGCGCGCGATCACCGAGGTGAACCCCGGCGTGTACCTCGCCCGCAGCGGGTTCCTCGGGCGCGCGCTGGCCGGGCTGACGACGGACAACGCGCAGGGTGAGCTCTACCTGACCGACATCGTCGCGCAGGCGGCGAAGGCCGGCGGCGCCGCGGCGGTCGTGGCCAGGGACGTCGGCTCGCTCGTGGGCATCAACGACCGCGCGCAGCTCGCCGCCGCCGAGGAGGTGCTCTACGGCCGCATCGCCGACCGGCTGCGCAAGAGCGGCGTCACGATCCGCACGAGCGCCCGCATCGACGCGGGCGTGGCCGTCGAGCCGGACGCCGTGATCGAGCACGCCGTGGTCCTGCGGGGCCGGACGCGCGTCGGCGCGGGGGCGCGGATCGACGTGGGCTCGGTGCTCACGGACGTGGTCGTCGAGGCAGGCGCCTCGGTGAAGCCGTACACGGTCGCCTCGCAGTCGTCGATCGGCGCCGGCGCGCAGATCGGGCCGTTCTCGCACCTCCGCCCGGAGAGCCAGATCGAGGCCGACGCGCACATCGGCAACTTCGTCGAGACCAAGAAGACCGTGGTCCGGAAGGGCGCGAAGGCGAACCACCTCGCCTACCTCGGCGACGGCGACATCGGCGAGGGCGCGAACGTCGGCGCCGGGACGATCTTCTGCAACTACGACGGCTTCCGGAAGCACCGGACCGAGATCGGCGCCGGCGCCTTCATCGGCAGCGACTCGCAGATCGTCGCCCCGGTGAAGATCGGCGCCGGCGCCTACGTGGCGACGGGCACGACCGTGACCCGCGACGTGCCGGACGAGGCGCTGGCGATCGGCCGGGTGAAGCAGGAGAACAAGGAGGGCTACGCGACGCGGCTCAAGGCGCGGCTGAAGGACGCGGCGAAGAAGTAGCGGGCGCCGTGCTGTTCACGCACGGTGAGGGGCGGTAGCGAGGCGACCGGCCGGCCGGTCGAGATCACACCTTCCAGCGCCCGGAGGGACGTGGCGGGCGCATCGGCGATCCGGCCCGAGCTTCCGGCCGCGGCTGTAGCTCGGCCTCCGGCAACGACAGCGCAGGTCATTTTCGCGTGACGCCGACGGCCCCCGCGGTCGTCCGGCTGCAACCTGGGTCGGCTCGAATCCTGGGAGGGCACGGATCTCGCCTGTGCCCGCGTATGTGATTCAATTCACATTTGCAGGACAGGAGCCCCATGCCGACGTACGAGTTCAAGTGCAACGACTGCGGCGCCGAGTTCGAGGTGGTCGCGTCGCTCTCCGAGTTCGAGCGCCAGAAGCGGGAGCGCACGGTCCAGTGCACGGCCTGCGGCCGCTCGAACGTCGAGCCGGAGATCGTGGCGTTCCAGGTGCAAACGGCGCGAAAGAGCGCCTAGGCAGAAGGACAAAGCGGCGTGTCGAGCGAGAACTACCACGAGCTGCCGGAGCTCCTGTCGGAGGCGACCAAGGAACGGCACCGCGCGATCGTCTCGTTGATCGAGGAGCTCGAGGCGATCGACTGGTACCAGCAGCGCGCCGAGGCGTGCTCGGACGCGGAGCTCCGTGCCGTGCTGCTCCACCACCTCGAGGAGGAGGTGGAGCACGCGATGATGAACCTCGAGTGGCTCCGGCGGAATGATCACGTCTTCCAGGAGAAGATCGACATCTACCTCAACAGCCAGGGGCCGATCACCGAGGTGGAAGCGGCCGAGGAGGCGGCGAAGCTCGGCGCCACGGCGAAGACCGGCGCCATGGCGCCGAGCGGCGCGCTCGGTATCGGGAGCCTGAAGGGGGCATGATCATGGATCTTCTCAAGCGCGAGCTCGCTCCCATCCTCCCCGCCGCGTGGGACCTCATCGATCACGAGGCGACGCGCGTGCTCAAGCTGCACCTCGCCGGCCGCAAGGTCGTCGACTTCCGCGGTCCGTTCGGCTGGGAGGTCGCCGCCGTCAACACGGGCCGCCTGCGCGCGATCGAGCGGACGGAGGCGTCCTCGGTGAGCGCGGGCGTCCGCCTCGTGCGGCCGCTCGTCGAGTTCCGCGCGCCCATCCGCCTCGAGCTCGCCGAGCTGGACGCCGTCGGACGCGGCGCGCAGGAGCCCAACATCGAGGACGTCGTGCGCGCCGCCGAGCACGCCGCGCGCTTCGAGGACGGCGCCATCTTCAACGGGCTCGCGGCCGCCGGGATCGAAGGGATCCTGGAGGTCGCGCCGCACAAGCCCGTGGTGATCCCCGCGCCGGAGGCGTGGCCGCGCGCCGTGGTGGAGGCGAGAGAGGTGCTCCGCGCCGCGGGCGTCGACGGTCCTTATGCGCTCGCGCTGGGCCCGAAGGCGTACGACGAGCTGGCCGCGGCCGCGGAGGACGGGTACCCGCTCCTCAAGCACATCGAGCGCCAGCTCATCGACGGGCCGATCGTGTGGGCGCCCGCGCTCGAAGGCGGCGTGCTCCTGAGCACGCGAGGCGGCGACTTCGAGCTGACCGTGGGGGAAGACCTGTCGATCGGCTACGACGGGCACGACAGACAGGTCGTCGAGCTCTTCCTCACCGAGAGCTTCACGTTCCGCGTGCTGGAGCGCGCGGCGGCCGTGGCGCTGCGGCGGGGCTGAAATCAGGCCCCGCGGCTACTCGGCGTCGCCGACCGCGGCGCCCTCGCCGTCCCGCAGCGACGGGATGACGTGGCCCATCCGGAGGCGCTTCGCCTCGAGGTAGGGCGCGGAGAACGGGTTGGCCGGGACGATGGCCGCCGAGCGCGAGGCGATCCGGACGCCGAGCGCGCGGAGCGCGTCGACCTTGTCGGGGTTGTTCGTGAGGAGCCGGATCGACTCGATGCCGAGGTGCTCGATCATCGCGGCCGCGGGCTCGTAGCCGCGGGCGTCGTCCGGCAGGCCGAGGATGCGGTTCGCGTCGACCGTGTCGTGGCCGAACGCCTGGAGCTGGTACGCCCGGATCTTGTTGGCGAGCCCGATGCCGCGCCCCTCCTGCCGGAGGTAGAGCACCACGCCGAGCCCGCGGCGCCCGATCTCGGCCTGGGCCGCCTCGAGCTGCTCGCGGCAGTCGCACTTGAGAGAGCCGAACACCTCGCTCGTGAGGCACTCGGAGTGGACGCGGAGGGTCACGTCCGACCGGCCGCGCACGTCGCCCATGACGAGCGCGACGTGATCGGGAGACAGCCCCTGGTCGGGGCTCGTCGTCCCACCGAAGTGGAACACCAACATCTGAAAGACGCCGTGCTTCGTGGGCACGGGCGCCTGGGCGCGAATATCGAGCTGAGGCCGGATCGCCGTCGTCGGGACGTGCATCTCGCTCTCCTGGTGGAGGAATCCTGGGTCGCCTGTCAAGCAAGGAGCGCGCCTGGTACGCCCGCTGCCCTGCCCTTGTCCGGCCACCCCTGAAGGTGGCGTCAATCAGGTAGCGTAAGCACCCGGCGGGAACAAGGTAAGCTCTCCAAGATGTTGCTCCGAGGACATACCTGGAGCAGCCGATCAGCTGTGTGGAGCAGCCCGCTCCGCTTCGTCCCCGCGCGATCGCTGGCACCGCCGGCCGTGAGCGAACTCACCAACGAGACGCCGGCGGACCGTCGGAGCGGCGAGGAAGCCGGGGGAGCGCCGCCGCTTCGGAACCCCCCGAGGGGGCCGAGGAAGCCGGGGGCCGCGCGCCCGCCTCAGAACCACCCGGGTTGCATCCTGGCGTACGAGTCCTCGCCGGAGCGGCAGAGCGCGGCGAGCGCCTCGACCCGGGGCAGCTCCGTCGAGAGCCAGTACTGCGCCGCGCAGAGCTTGCCTTCGTAGAAGCCGGCCGGAGTGGCGCCCCTGGCCAGCCCTTCGCGGGCGGCCGCGGCCATCGCGAGCCATTGCCAGGCCACCACGACCACGGAGACGAGCTCCATGTAATCGGCGCTGTGCCGCAGCATCCGCTCGGTGTCGCCGCGCATCCCCGCCTCGGCGAGCTGCACCGTCACCTCACCGAGCAGCGCGAGCGCCGCGCCGAGGCGCTCGCCCCACGCGGGCTCGACGCCGGCCCGCTGCGCCCGGACGATCGTCTGCCGGATCTCGCCGCCGAGCGCGATGAGCGCGGCGCCGTTCCCGGCCACGACCTTGCGGCCGAGGAGGTCCAGGCCCTGGATCCCCGTCGTGCCCTCGTGGATCGAGTTGAGCTTCTGATCCCGGAGCCAGGCCTCCGGAAGGTACTCGCTCGAGTAGCCGTAGCCGCCGTGGACCTGGAGCGCGAGGGCGTTCGACTCGAAGCCCTTCTCGGCGGGGAAGGTCTTGGCGATGGGGGTGAGCAGGTCGAGGAGCCGCTGGGCGCGCTCCCGCTCCGCCGCGTCCGCGGCGTGCGCCGCGAGATCGGCGTACAGCGCGGTCGTGGAGACGAGCGCGAGGCCACCCTCGACGATGGCCTTCTGCCGGAGCAGCATCCGGCGCACGTCGGCGTGCTCGATGATGGGCACCTGCGGCGCCCCCGGGTCCCTCGCGCCGAGCGGCCGGCCCTGCGGCCGGACGAGCGCGTAGCCGAGCGCCTCGTGGTAGGCCGCGGAGGCGGTCGCCACGGCGTTCGCGCCGACCAGGATGCGGGCCTCGTTCATCATCTGGAACATGCAGGCCACGCCCTGGTGGGGGCTGCCCACGAGGTAGCCGTGGCAGTCCCCCTTCTCGCCGAAGCTGAGCGACAGGCTGGGGAGCCCGCGCCAGCCGAGCTTGTGGATCATGCCGGCGACCTCGACGTCGTTCGGGACGAGCTGCCCGCCCTCGGGCCGCCGCTTGGGGACGGCGAACAGGCTCACGCCCTTGATGCCCCGAGGCGCGCCCTCGATGCGCGCGAGCGTGAGGTGGACGATGTTCTCGGTGAGGTCGTGGTCGCCGCCCGAGATGAAGATCTTCGATCCGCGGACGAGGTAGTGGCCCGCGTCGGTCTTCACCGCGCTCGCCTGCACGTCGGCGAGGCTCGATCCGGCCTGGGGCTCGGTGAGCGCCATCGTCCCGGTCCACTCGCCGGCGTACATCCGGGTCATGAAGGCGGACCGCAGGGCGTCGTCGCCGAACGTCTCGATGAGGTGCGCCGCGCCGGCCGTCAGGCTCAGGTACCCGCACGCGCTCAGGTTCGCCGCCTGCAGGTAGGCGCCCGCGAGCGTGGCGACGACGAGCGGAAGCTGCTGGCCCCCCACCGCGGCCGGCCGCGCCGCGGTGAGCACCCCTAGCTCGACCATCGGCCGGAAGACCCGCTTGACGGCAGGGTGCACCGTGATCGCGCCCGCCTGGAAGCGCGGCGGCGCCTCGTCGACCTGCCTGTAGGTCGGGAACAGCACCTCCCGCGCGAACCGCCGGCAGCTCTGGAGGTAGAGGTCGAACGTGTCGCGCGCGTGATCGGCGAAATAGGGGAGCTCGCAGAGGCGCGGCGCGTCGAGCACCTCGTAGAGGAGGAACTCGACGTCGCGGTCGTTGAGGAGGGGGTTCTGGGGAGCGGTCATGGGGGCATTTGCCGGGCTTGGCGCACGCTAGACGCGCATGAAGCGGGATGTCGAGCGCCTTGTCTCGGTCATGGGTCCGGCGAGCGCGGGCGGAAACGAACCGACAGGATCCGGCCCGATCCGGCGCCAGCGCCGAGTTAGCCCGCTCCGCCTTGGTCTCGAGTGCGTTTCTTCCAAACAGACGGGCTGCGCCGCTGATAGAGTACGGCAAGGATCACCGCCGCCCGCTGGTCGGCTTCACCACGAAGTAGAAGTCGGCCAACGTCTGGCGCTGCTTCGTACTCGGCGAGCCGGCGATCGAGCACGGCGCTGTGCCACTCGGGTACCGGCACCTCTTCCTCCCTCGCCGCGATCCGCTCCCAGAGCGCTTGGACGTATTCGATCTCCTCGTTCACGGTAAGCTCGTCGAAGCCACCGGTCGGACGCGTGCTGCTTCAATGGATCGTCTTGGTGCAAGGGGAAGGATTCGAACCTTCTAGCGTCACTCTTGGGAAGCACAAGTCTCCACGGCGACCGTATCTCTCGTTTGGGTTGAAGCATTTACCACCAAGGCCCTTGCAGAAACGCGACTTCGCACCAAACACATGTCGACCGAGGCAAAAGCCGAGGGATCACTCCATTTTCGTGCGAATTTCTGGCAGCGCGTGCATTTCAGGGAGGTTTGCCCTCTCTCATCGCTCCCTGAAGCTGTCTCTCGGCGGCCAAGCGTCTTCCCGCCTCCTTCGACCGCCGTTGAGCGCGCATCACGGCCGACCGCACAGCGGTTCCCGCGGCGGTGGATTCACGCTTTTTTTTCGAAATCGAGCGTTCGAGGGCCACACGCTCTTTGCGGTGTTTGCCCGGGGTTCCTAGACTCGTGACCCATGAGACGACTTTCCTGGGTTCTGCTCGCGGCGCTGGTTTCCGTGGGCTGTGGGGACAACGACGACGACCCGTCGGAGGCGGGTTCGGGCGGTGACGGCGGCGGCGGTGCAGGTGGAGGCGCGGCTTGCGAAGCCGGAGGCGAGGGCACGCTCGACGTCGAGATCGTGAGCCCGAACGACACCGGCGACGTCGCCGTGACCTCGCCGGGAGTGCCGGACGAGCGCGTGGTCTCGAGCGCGTCCCTCGACACGCCGGCGGGTGAGTACACGCTGCGCGCAGGCAGCGTGGCCGAGTACCCGGACGACGAACGCGTCGGCTTCGTCTATCGGCCCGATGACCCGGAGCAGAGCGCCTGCGTCGCCGACGGCGCGACCACCGAGGTCACCTTCAACTACGAGCCCACGCCCGGGAGCCACCAGCTCTGGTTCACCGCGCAGAACGGCGACCAGCTGGTCGGCGCGCTCGACGGCGAGGCGCTGCTCGAGTCGGGCGAGGTCACGCCGAGCGTCGCGTTCCAGGGGAGCGCCGAGATCATCAACCAGGGCGCGATCGCCTTCGACGGGGCCGGCAACCTGTGGGTGTCGGCCAACGCGGGCCAGATCACCGTGCGGCTCGTCGACACGCTGGGCGAGAGCAGCGAGGCAGCCCCTGACCGCGTGCTCGACGTGGCCGAGGCGTGCGCGGGCGTCACCCCCTGCGCCGCGGGCGGCCTGGCGTTCGACGCCGCCGGCAACCTCTGGGTGGGGATCCGCGACCATTTGCTGAGGATCGACGCGGCCGATCTCGAAGGCTCCGGCGTGGTGGAGCCCTCCGTGACCATCACCGGAGACGAGATCGAGAACGTTCAAGCGCTCGCGTTCGACGGATCGGGCAACCTGTGGGTGGCGAGCGCCGAGCAGGACGCGGTGCTGATGTACGCGGCCGGGCGGCTCGCCGCGGACGACGGGGATCCCGCCGACGTGGTGCTGAAGGCGCTCACCCCCGAGCCGGTGATCGGGCCGCTGGGCCACCCGACGGGGCTCGCGTTCGACGAGCAGGGCGCGCTCTGGGTGGGTTACTGGGGCTCGAACACCATCGCCAGGTTCGAGCCCGGCGATCTCGAAGCATCAGCGGAGCTCACCCCCGAGGTTCAACTGGAAGTGGGGGTGCTGGCGCTTCCGGAGAGCATCGCCTTCGATCAGCAGGGGAACCTGTGGCTGCCCTCCAAGGTCGGTTCGGCGGCGGCGATCGCCAAGGCCGAGCTCGTCGCGGGCGGAGACGTGGAAGCGGGAGCCACCGTCCTGACGAGCGAGGCGTTCGGATCACTCATCGACCTCGCCTTCAACCCGCCCCCCGACTGGTCACCGATCCAGGGCCCCAAGTGAACCCGTGGCAGCCGGGGAGCCCGGCCGCCGGAGCCGGGCAAGGCGCGCCCGCAGGTCGTCCGCGACCACATAGAACGCCGGCACGACGAGGAGGCTGAGCGCCGTCGAGACGACGAGGCCGCCGATCACCGCCGCGGCCATCGGGGCTCGGATCTCGGCGCCGGGGCCGAGCGCCAGCGCGGACGGGACCGCCGCCATCAGCGTCGCGATCGAGGTCATCAGGATGGGGCGCAGCCGCACCGGGCCGGCGCGGAGCATCGCCTCGCGGGCGTCCATCACCTCCCCTTCCCCCTCGCCGTGCCCGCCTTCGCGGCGCACTTCGATCGCGTGATCCACGAGGATGATCGAGTTCTTCTTCACGATCCCCATGAGCAGGAGGATCCCGATCATGCTGAAGATGTTGAGCGTGTGCCCGGTCAGGAGCAGCGCGAAGGCGGCGCCCGCGATCGACAGCGGCAGGATCGTCAGCACCGTGACCGGGTGCAGGAACGAGTTGAACTGCGACGCGAGCACCATGTAGGCGACGAGGATCCCGAGCACCAGCGCGAAGAGGAGGCCGCCCATCGACTCGCGGAACGTCACGCTCGCGCCGCCCAGCACCAGGCGGTAGCCGGCCGGCAGGTCCCGGCCGAGCTCCTCGACGCGGGCCACCGCCTCGCCCTGCGAGCGCCCCGGCGCGACGTTGCCGAAGACCGAGATCGCGCGCTCGCGGTCGCGGCGCGTGATCGCCTGGAGCGCGGGGCGCTCGTCGTAGGTGACGACCGACGTCAGCGGGACCAGCGCGCCCGACGCGCTCCTCACCTGGATGCGCGCGAGATCCTCGGGCCGGCTCCGCTGCTCCGCGAGCAGGCGCGCGCGGACGTCGATGCGGCGCCCGCTGTCGTTGTACTTGGCGACGCGCCCGCCGCCGATCAGCGTGTTCAGCGTCGTCGCGATGGCCTCGACGCTCACGCCGAGATCCGCGGCGCGCGCCCGGTCGGGCACGATGCGGAGCTCGGGCATGCCGAGCTGGTAGTCGGAGTCGAGATCCACGACGACGCCGCTCTGCGCGAGCTCGGCCCGGATGCGCTCGCTGTGCTTCGTGAGCTCGTCCCAGTCGGGGCCGCGGATCGAGAACTCGACAGGGAACCCGCGCTGGGCCGTGAAGCCCGACTGCGACAGGTCCTGGACCACGGCGCGCAGGCCGGGGTAGCCGTTCAGCTCCTTGCGGAGCGCGCCCTGGAGATCGGCCTGCGAGAGCGCCCGCTCCTCCGCCGGCTTCATCGTGACGAACAGGATGCCCGTGTTCACGCCGCCCCCTCCGCCGAAGCCGCCGACGACGGCGAAGACCCGCTCCACCGCCGGGTTCGCGCCCACGGCCGCCTCGGCGCGACGGAAGAGCCGGTCGGTCTCCTCGATGTCCGAGCCGACCGCCGTCTGGAGGCGGACAAGGAGCCGCCCCTGGTCCTGCGACGGGACGAACTCCGTCGGGAGGCGCTGCATGGCGACGATCGCGCCGGCGAAGAGGATCGCGCCGAGCAGGACGACCGCGACCGGGAACCGGAGCGCCCGGGCGAGCAGCCAGCCATAGCCGCGGGAGAGCGCCTCGAAGCCGCGATCGACGAGCCGCCCGAGGCGGCCCCGGCCCTCGCGGGAGACGTCGAGGATCTGCGCGCAGCGGGCGGGCGCGAGGGTGATCGCCTCCAGGTACGAGAGCAGCACGGCGATGCAGAGGGTCACGCCGAACTGGAGGAAGAACCGGCCGACCACCCCCTCCATGAAGATGATCGGGAGGAAGATCGCGACGACGGCGAGCGTCGCGGCGAGCGCCGCGAAGGTGATCTCGGCCGTGCCCTCGCGGGCGGCGCGGACGCGGTCCTTCCCCCCTTCGGCGTGCCGGTGGATGTTCTCGAGCACCATGATCGCGTCGTCGACGACGATGCCGACGGCGAGCGAGAGCCCGAGCAGCGTGAAGGTGTTCAGCGTGAAGCCGAGGAAGTAGATCGCGGCGACCGTGCCGAGCAGCGACATCGGGATGGCCAGGACGACGTTGAGCGTGCTCGAGAGCGAGCCGAGGAACATCCAGCAGACGAGGGCCGTGAGCGCGATGGCCATGCCGAGCTCGAGCTCGATCTCGTGGACCGACTCCTCGATGAACTTCGTCGAGTCGAAGTTCACGCCGACCTCCATCCCCTCGGGCAGGGACTTCTGGACCTCGGCAAGCGCGGCCCGGACCCCCCGGGCGACCTCGACCGCGTTCGAGCCGCGCTGCTTCCTCACGCCGAGGCCCTGGGCCGGCTCCCCGTTCACCCGGGCGAGCCGGCGGACGTCCTCGAAGCCGTCCTCGACGAGCGCGACGTCCTCCAGGTACACCGTGGCGCGCGCCGACGACGGCGGCCCCGCCGCCTGGGCGGCTGCGCCCGGCTGGGCGGCCGAGCCGGGATCGCCCTGGCGGAGGACGATCCGCTTGAAGGTCGCGAGATCGAGCGCCTCCCCCATCACCCGCACGTTGAGCTCCCGCCCTTCGGTCTCGATGCGGCCGGCGGGGAGCTCGATGTGCTGGCGGCGCAGGGCCTCGGTGACGTCGGCGACGGTGAGCCCCTTCGCCGCGAGTCGATCGGCGTCGATCCAGATGCGGACGTTGCGCTCGAGGTAGCCCCCGAGCGTGAGCTCTCCGACGCCGGGCACCGTCTGGAGCTTCTCCTTCAGCCGGTAACGCGCGATGTCGGCGACGAGCTGGGGAGAGAAGGGGCCGGAGAGCCCGACCCACATGATCGGCTGGTCCTCCGGGTTCGTCTTGGAGACGACAGGCGGGTCGAGGTCGAGCGGCAGCCGCCGCTGCGCCTGGGAGATCTTCGTCTGAACGTCCTGGAGCGCGACGTCGACGTCGCGCGACAGGTCGAGCTCGATGGTGACCGAGGCGCTCCCCTGGCGCGACGTCGACGTGATCGATCGGATCCCCTCGACCTGGACGGCCGCCTCCTCGAGCGGCTCGACCACGTCGTGCTCCATGATCTCGGGGGCGGCGCCCTCCAGCGTGGCGGAGATGGTGATGGTGGGGAAGTCGACGTCGGGGAACTGGCTGATGCCGATGCGCGACACGGCGACGAGGCCGAAGACGATGGTCGCGGCCATCAGCATCCAGGCGAAGACCGGCTTCCTGAGGCAGGCTTCGGTGAGGCTCACGGCACGCTCCGTGACGAGCTGGCGGGAGCGGTCAGCGGCGATGCGCCGGACGAGGCGGGCGGCGACGCGCCGGCCGCAGACGCGCTGGCGTCTGCGCCTCCCTCGGGGTGGCGCCCCGCGGCCTGGCCTCCCGGCACGCTGCCGGGCGCCGCGATGCGGACCTGCGCCCCCTCGCGCAACGCCTCCGCGCCGCGCGCCACGAGGAGCTCTCCCACGGAGAGGCCCGACTTGACCTCGACGCGCCCGTCGGGCGTGCGCAGGCCCAGCGAGAGCACGCGCTCGCGCGCGGTGGTGCCATCGACCACGTACGCGAGGAACCCCCGCTCGCTCGGTCGCACGGACGTGAGTGGGATCACGGGAGCGTCGCCGCTCGCGCCCACGGGCACGGTCACCTCGGCGAAGGTCCCCGGGCGGAGCAGCTCCTTGCCCTCGCCCTGCACCTCGCCGGTCACGGCGACCATGCGCGTCGCCGGATCCGCCGCGTCGGCGACGTGCGTCAGCCTGGCGCTGTAGGTCCGCGCGTCGCCCTTCACGGTGAAACGGGCCTCCATGTCGGGCCTGACCCGCGGGGCGTCGGCGGCGGGGATCTGGAAGCGGAGCAGGAGCGGATCGCGGCGCAGGAGCGTCGCGAGCACGGTGCCGACGGGCACGTGCTGGCCGGTCTGCACGGTGCGCGTCTGGATCTTCCCCTGGATGGGGGCGCGCACGTAGGCGTCGCGCAGGTTCAGGAGCGCCTGATCGACGGCGACCTTCGCCTCGGCGACCTGCGCGGCGGTCGTCGCCGCCCTCGAGCGCCAGGACGCGACGTCTTCCTTGCTGAAGACGCCGTCGGCGCCCTCGGCCTCGCGCCGCTCGAGCCCCGCGGCGGCCTCGGCCTGGGTGGCGGTCATCCGATCGAGCGTCGCGCGCGCCGCGCGGACGGCGAGGTTGTACCGGGCCGGGTCGATCTCGACGAGCACCTGCCCTGCCTTGACCTCGGCGCCCTCCATGAACCGCACTGCCTCGACGACGCCGGCGACGCGCGCGGTGAGCTGCACCTGCTCGAACGCCTCGACCGCTCCGACGGCCGGCACGGCGTACTCGACCCGCTCCGCCGCGACGGGCACGACCTCGACCGGGAAGCTGAGCCCCTGCTTCGCGGGCTTGCGCCCCTGCTCGGGCGAGGCCTCCCCGCCTTTCTTGCACGCCGGAGATCCGAGGAAGACAAGCCCCGTCACCAGGGCGAGCGCGGCCACGCGAATCGGTTGGAGCACCATCTAGGTGGAGGAGTAGCGCAACTTGAGCCGCTGTGCGCGGGGCCGAGCGGGGTGACCGGGCAGCGTCACGCCGGCCACAGGCCGCGCAGCGGGGCCCGCGCACGGCGGAGCGCCGGGGAGCACGGTACGCGCGGCCCGATCTGGCCGGCGGCGCGCACCGCGGCGGTCGCGACGGGCGCCCGGGACTTCCGCCGCCCACCGATCACAAACCCCGCCGATCCAGCACAAAGACACGCACTGCCGCGCAGGACAGACAGTCCGTACAGTCCTGCAAACAGCAGGGATGCTGACCCGCGAGCCCGGCGTGAAACCAGCAACGACGGGCGAGCTGACACGAACTGGCGGAGACGACGATGACAGACCTGGTCAACGACATGACCGAACGATTTCTGCGCGATGCCGGCATCGCTCCCGGCATGCGCGTCCTCGACGTGGGGTGCGGCCGAGGCGACGTGAGCTTCATGGTCGCCCGCATCGTCGGCGAAGGGGGTTGCGTGCTCGGGGTAGACCGCGATCCGGCGCCCATCGCGGTCGCTCGCCGGCGAGCCGCCGAGCTGGGACTCCGCCGAGTTGCCTTCGAAGAGCGGGACCTCGGCGCGCTCTCCCCCGCCGCCGAGCGCTTCGATGCCGCCGTCGGCCGGAGGGTGCTCATGTACCAGCCGGATCCTGTCGCTGCGGTCCGTGCCATGGCCGGTGCCGTGCGCGCCGGCGGCCTGATCCTGCTCCAGGAGAACGACCCGACGATGGGCCAGGGCAGCCTGATGCCCATGGATCTGCACCGCCAGGTGCACCAGTGGATCTGGCGGACCGTCGAGCGTGAGGGCGCGAGCCTCCACATGGGATTCCAGATGCCGAGCGTTTTTGAAGAAGCGGGCCTGACCGTGCAGCTCGTGAGGGCCGAGGCCATCGTGCAGACGCCGAAGATCCAGCATCAGCTCGCGCTCATCGTTCGCGCGATGCTCCCGCGGATCGTCCAGCGAGGCGTGGCGTCGGAGGCCGAGGTCGACGTGGACACCCTGGAAGAACGTCTCGCCGCCGAACGGACGAAGGCCAATACCACCTTCGTCGGCGACCTCGTCTTCAGCGTGTGCGGCCGGACACCGTCTCCTGGGTGAGCGTGCGGCCCTTGCTCTGCGCTTCGGCGCGCCACGCCGCCGGCGTCGCCCCGTGCTCTCTACGGAACATGCGGATGAAGTGCGTCGCGTCTGCGTAGCCGACGCGCTCGGCGACGAGCTCGACCCTCTCGTCGGAGTGGAGGAGGATGCGGCGAGCCTCCGCCATTCTCCCGGCCACGATCCACTCGACCGCGCTCCGGCCCGTCGCCCGGGAGAGCGCCGTCGTCACGTACGCCGGGCTCCGCCCCACGGATCGCGCGACGTCCTTGAGCGAGAGCGGTCGAAGGCAGTTTCGCTCGATGAAGCGAAGGGCATCGACGACGACTCCCGGCGATGGCGAGGCAGGGTGTTGCGAGCGCGCTGCCTGCTGAACCTCGTTGAGGATGAGCACAAGGAGGCTCCGCTGGACGACGTCGGGAGCGCCGCCATCGCGCGATTCCGTCGCGCGCATCAGCTCGCGGAGCAGCATGTCGATGTGCGCGTGACGATCCGCGGGCACCCGAACGACGGGGGATGCGCCGGCGCGCACGCGCTCGAACGGCTCGAGCAAGCTGCCCGCCTCCTCGGCGGCCAAGCAGGGGACACAGAAGCCAACGCCGATCCAGTCCGGGGCCGCCTTCTCGATCGAGCGGTGCGGTTGTCCGGCAGGCACGAGGAGGACGTCTCCAGCTTCAACGTTCCATCGGCCGCGCTGCTCGATCCGAGAAGAGCCGCTCGTGTAGAACGCCAGCGCGGCGAAGGCGTGGGTCACGGACGCCCGCATGGCCGGCTGCACCGGCGAGGGCTGCCGGAAGCAAAAGATCGCTCGGCCCCCGCCCACAAGGTCTTCTCGCTGGATCGCCGGCGCGGAGGGCATAAGCGCCATGATGACATCGGCGGAAGCAGGAAGCGAGCGCCGGCGCTCTCCGTCGAGCAGGCCTGAGCGGTGAGGAGCGCCTCCCTCCGCTGCGCCAGCGAAAGGCCAGCGAAGATCTGGCGGGCCCGACCTGCGCGCGCGCCTGCCCGACGGCGCTACGGCCTCAGCGTCATCCGCATCTTGTAAGTCTGCATGCCGAACATCACGCTCGCTGGGGCGCCAGGATCGATGGTCCCGTCCCGACCGCGG
This sequence comes from Sorangium sp. So ce1504, assembly GCF_051521635.1. Classification (NCBI taxonomy): domain Bacteria; kingdom Pseudomonadati; phylum Myxococcota; order Polyangiales; family Polyangiaceae; genus Sorangium; species Sorangium sp. So ce1504. The sequence goes on from NZ_CP150365.1 coordinate 7,746,140, forward strand.
CTCAAGCGCACGAAGGCCTGACAGCCCTCGGCGGGAAGCCCCGTGGGGTACGAGCCTTCGGGAACGGTGAACGAGCCGGTGTCGTCCACCTCCCCCGACGAGTCGACCCAGGATACGTCATCCAGACAAGGGCCCGGCTCATCGAAGCTGACAGGTCCGATGGACCATCTCATCATGTCGTCCTTACCCAGCGGCTCCCACGCCAGCACGAGATCCTCGCCGGCGCCGAGGCTGAACACGCTCTCCGGCTCGGGAGACGTGAGCTCCGAGAGTTCGGGCATCACGATCTCCCAGCCGTCGAGGTCGTTGAATCGGGCGCGGATCGCGCGGCCCGGCTCGGCGTGCTTGAGATAGCCGCGGCACTTGGCGGCGATGAGGTTGTCCTCCGGCTTGCTGTCATGCCACCAGTAGCAGGCGAGCTCCGCCTCCTCCGCGCCGTTGCTCACGACGAACCTGTCGGGGAGGTACTCCCCGTCCCCGGGATCTCGCACACCGAACCCGCCGCTGGCGTCCACCTTCGTAACGTAGGCTTCCGCTTCGCCCAGGTACTCGACGCCATCGCGGACGATCGGCACGTTGTATCCGTAGACCCGGATGACGACCGCCTCGTTATCCGCCAGGGGCCGGTACTCGTCCGGCCCACACGCTGCCCCGGAAAGACCCAGGACGGCGACCAAAGCCAACCACACGATGTCTCTCATGAGATCCTCCACGATCCGACGTCTTTGCAAGAGACGGCTGCGCCGCACGGGGCAACCTGTGGGTAGTGCTCAAAATTGAACATGGAGGCGGCAAGGCGGAAAGAAAAGCTCAATGATCTTCCCGCCTTCATGTGAACTCTCTCCGGGCAAATTTGAGCACTACCCAACCTGTGCACGTTCCCGTTTGAACGAGGCTACGGATTCAGCGTGATCCGTACCTCGTAAGACTGGCGCGCGAAGATCGAGCCCCTCTGGACGCCAGGATCGATGGTCCCGCGCCGGCCGCGGTCGAACCGAAGGAAAGCCTGACACCCCTCGGGGGGCAGGCCCGTGGGATACGAGTCCCTGGGAACGACGAACGCCCCGGTGTCATCCATGGACCCGTCCGAACGGTACCACTCTACGTCATCCACACACGGCCCCGGGTCGTCGAAGCTGACGGGTCCGAGAGACCATCCCATCCGGTCGTCCGCGCCTAGCGGCTCCCACGAGAGCACCAGATCCTCGCCGGAGCTGAGGCTGAACTCGATGTCCTGCTCGGGAGACGTGAGCTTCGAGAGCTCGGGCATCACGACCTCCCAGCCGTCAAACTCGTTGAAGGTGGCACGGATCCCACGGCCGGGTTCGGCCTGGATGAACTGACCGCGACAGAAGGTGGCAATGAGGTCGTCCTCCGGATAGCTGTCCTCGTAGAGGACGCAGCGGAGCGTCGTCTCCTCGAGGCCGTTGCTCACGACGAACCTGTCGGGGAGATACTCCCCGTCGTCGTGTTTCCGGACACCGAAGGCATTGGGGTTGTCCGTCTTCCAGACGTAGCCCTCCACCTCGCCCCGGTACGTGACGCCATCGCGGACGAGGGGCGGCTCGAACCCGTAGACGTCGATGCGAACAGCGTCGTTCTCCGCGAGCGGCCGGTACTCGTCCGGCGCGCACGCCACTCCCGAAAGACCCAGCGCCGCGATCACGGCCGACCTCGCGATATTGCTCATGATATCCGCCTCGCTCCCGTGCTTTTTGAGGGAGACGGCGACGATGCGCCTTCCGCTCAGGGGAGCCCCTCCGGGCAGGGAGGGCAGTCACCACCACAATCTACACCTATTTCCAGGCCATTCTGGCGATCGTCATCGCACCTCGGCGGCTGGCACCTGCCCTGGAAGCACACCTTCGTCAGGCAATCCGGGCCGTCGATGCACTTGTCTCCAGCGGCGCAGGTACGGCAGTTGGATCCGCAGTCGATGTCGACCTCATGCTCGTTCTGGATACCATCGCTGCACGTGGCAAAGCTGCACCGGTCATCGAAGCCGCACACACCGGTATTGCAATCCTCGCCCGTGGTACACGGGTACGTCGGGCGACACGGATCGCAGAGGCCACCGCAGTCCACATAGGACTCGCCGGTGCCTACATCGAGCTCGCCATTGTCGCAGTCGAGCGGGATGCACTTGCTGCGCGGTGAGCAGTACATGGTCGTGTCCCCGCAGTCCGCGTCCGACAGGCACTCGACCAGGTTTTGCTGGCCGTCGCACAGCCCCGAGCCGTCAGGGGCCGGACCTCGCCGGGTCCATTCGTTCAGCTGATGCGCGCCGTCGCAGAAGTCATCCGTGCAAGGGTTGCCGTCGTCCGGCACGTCGTCCGGCGCGGGCAAGACGACCTTCTGCCCGTCCCTGTCGCACGCGATCGTCATGCAGTCGCCGGGGTACTGGCCCCGGTACTCCCCCACCTCTCGCTGGCACTTGCCATCGACGCACGTCACCGTGCCACAGGCGGGGTCCGGCGGGTCGTCGCAATCGTACTCGGTCACGCACTCGGGGCGCTCCGGCGCAGGCGCCGGGGCCCCCTCCGAGCACGCGATCCACAGCGAGGCCACGGAGAGCATCGCGCCGGCGGCCCAAAGGTGCCTGCTCGTGGTCATGTTGCCTTTCTTCATGTCTCTTCGCCTGAGATGAACAGCGGGCAGGCAGTGGGGCAGTTCGCGCCGCAGTCGATGCCTGATTCGTTGCCGTTCATCACGCCATCCTCGCACGTCGGGCGACGGCACCTGCCGTCCGCGCACACACCGCTCTGGCAGGACTCGTGAGCGTCGCACCGCCGGCTGGCGGCGCATGCGGGACACGACGGCGCGCCGCAATCGACGTCGGTCTCGGCGCCGTTCAGGATGCCATCACGGCAGCTCGTCTCCTTGCACAGCATGTCCGAGCCGCACGCACCCTCGATGCAGTCGCTGTCGGCCGTGCACGGCTGTCCTGCCCTGCAAGGCTGGCACCGGCCACCGCAGTCCCGCGCCGTCTCGCCCGAGGCATCATCAAAGATGGCGTTGTCGCACCACTCGAGGACGCACGTGCCCGATGTCGAGCAGGCATACGAGGGGGTCCCACAGTCCTCGTCGCGAAGGCATCCGACCAGATGCCCTTCGCCATCGCAGTACCCGGAACCCTCTTCGGCGTTCCCCGCTGCCCTCGGACGGTGCACGCTGACCCCTTGCACGCATGCGTCGATCGTGCACTCGTTGCCGTCGTTGAAGACGTCGCCGTCGTCGGCCTCGGCGACCACCCGCCCAGCCTCGTCACAGCGCAGGGTCACACAATCGCCAGCCCGCTGGTTAGGGAATCGCTCTCGCAGGGCGAGCCTGCAGACCTCCGCGTCGCACATGGCCTCGCCGCAGCGGGGGTCCGCAGGCTTCGGGCAATCCTCGGCTGTCTTGCACAGCATGGCGTTGCACTCGCTGATGGGCCGACACTCCCGCTTGCAGGAATCGCCGTCTTCCTCCCTCGCACCGGGCTCGCAGCAGCGCGCCTCCTCCGGGTCCGGACACCGGCAGCGCCCGTCGATGCACTGCGTTCCGCTCAGCTTGGGGTGGCAGTCTGCGGTTGAATCGCAGAGAGGTTCCTGTTCCACATCGACATAGGCGTCACCGCTGCAGGCAGCCCAGAGCAAGCAGCCCAGGAACACCGCGCCGGAAGCGCACAGCCCGCGCTGCCACATTGGAGCCATGATATCAGGCCTCCTCGTCCGGAGGATCGTGGAGATCCCAGCCATGCGTCGATCGACGCGTGCTGTTCGCATTGCGATCAACGTCCGCAAATTCTCCACCAAAGATGAACTGCCATTCAGAAAGATGAAGTCGGCTCTCCGCGCGGGAGCACGTCTCTGCGGAGCTCGGGCGCTACCACGAGAACGAGAGCCCCAGGCCCGGGGCGGACCCCGCGGCCTCCACACGGACCTTTGCCTGTGGCGCGAGCAGGAACCCCGCGGCCACGGCGCCGCCGGCCGAAAGACCCGCACCGACGAAGGCGCCCACGGACAGGGCCGTGAACGTCTTCGTGCGCCCATCGGCGTCGGCATATGCGTCGCAGGCAGGGAGCCCCGGCCGGCAATGGAAGACCTCCCGCTCCGCCCGGGAAAAGGCGGCGTCCCGCTCCTCGGCAGCGTCGTTGGCCTCCACGACCGAGAGGGCCCCGACGGTGGCGAGGGCGGCCGACGTGGCCGCGAGCGCGCCCACAGTCCACCACCGGAGCGCGGGGCTGCGCGTGGAAGGAGGCGGTGGCGCGACGGGCCGCGAGGCCACCTTGCTCACCGGAGGATGCGCTGGCGCTTCGGCTCGGGAGCGCGGGAACGTCAGCCAGACGGTCCTCTCGCCGCCCGCGTCGACCGCGGCCACGTCCTCGCGCTGCGCCCCGGCGAGCTGTCCGCTCACGCGGTGCTGGCCGGGAGCCACGTACACGGGGCGCGGGAGCGGGGACACACCGATCTGCCGCCCGTCCACGAGCACGGCGGCGCCAGGCTCGCTCACGCGCAAATCGAGCGCGCCGACGTGCCGCCGCGCTTCCGCGAAATTGGCCCTCGCGAGCTCGTAGCTCTCCTTGAAGCCCGGGGGCACCCAGATCTTCGGGGCGTCGGGGGTGCCGACCATGTCGAAGTAGATCGAGAGGAACTCCGCCGCCCTGTCGAAGTCGTGCAGCCTGAACGACAGCATCCCCACGCGGAACGCATCGGAGGCGCTCTTCGTGAGCCCCCACAGCGTCAGGTGGATGTCGCGCGCGTCCGCGAGCCGCCCCTCGTCCAGGAGCCGCTTCGCCTCGTCGAGCATCTCACGCTCCGGCCCGGTCGGCGGCGGCCGCCGCGGGAGGGGCGCTGCCGCCGCCGGTGCTGGGCAGGTGAGCAGCAGCAGGATCGCGGTGATCGGGCTGAGCAGCGGGCGTCGCATGGTCTTGTCTTCCGGGTCTCCTCCGCGCGGCGAGGGCGCCCTGCGCAGGTCGCGAGGGCGCCGCAGGCGTGGAGCGCCTCGGGCTCAGGGTCGAGGGCCTGGCACGGGCGCTCGGGCAACGCGCTCTCTCGATTTCCAGCGCCTCTCCTACCAGAGATCACCGCACGGTTGCGCTCGAAACGCTCGACACCAAGAGAAGATGTGAGGACGAACGACGCGACAAGAAGGCGCCAGGGCCAACAACGCGCATTGCGCTCAGCGAACAAAAATTCTCACACCAAATGAGCTTTTGCCCCCAAATTTTGACTGTGTCCTCAACCTGGATCAGCTGGCGCCCGAGATCACCGCACAGCTGCGTTCGAACCACTCATTATGTAGGGTCGACATCAAGGCGAGCTCGTCGCATTGCATCGAGCGGCATTATTTTCTCATGTTTGATGCGCCATCGCTCCCAGAATTCTCAACCTGGGTCAGCCGATGCGACGCAGAGAGCTACGCAGAGAGCTGGCGCCTCAACCTGGGTGAGCTGACGGGGCGAGCTGACAGCTCCTCAACCTGGGTCTGGGTCAGCCGATGGGTCAGCCGACGCTCCGGAAGCTCCCAATCTGGGTGAGCTCGCGCGGGGCGGGCGACGCGGCGAGCCTTCAACCAGCCGCCGGAAGTCCCCGCGCCGGTCGACCCACGATGACGCCGACGACTCCCGGCCGAGCCGCCAGGCGAGGCCGCGACGAGGCCGTCGCGCCCGCCGCCCTTCCGCGCTCGCCCTGGGGCGGCGCCGGTCTATACCATGGGGACATGCGCCCCTCCGTGCTCCTCTGGGACATCGACGGCACCCTGCTCTCCACCGGCGGCGCAGGCCGGCGCGCCATGGAGCGCGCGTTCGCCCGGTACGCCGACCGGCGCGACGCGTGCGAGGCGTTCTCGTTTGCCGGCATGACCGACCGGGCCATCATCCGGACAGGGCTCGAGACGGTCGGGCGCGAGGCCACGGAGGACGCCATCGACGCGCTCCTCGCGATCTACGTCGAGATCCTCGCGCAGGAGATGTCGCTCGCCGGCGACACCCGGGTCCACGCCGGCGTCATCGAGGCGCTCGACGCCGCCGCCCGGCGCGCGAAGTGCGCCATCGGCCTCGGCACGGGGAACGTCCGCGCCGGGGCGCAGGCGAAGCTCACCCGGGTCGGCATCTACGAGCGGTTCGCGTTCGGCGGCTTCGGCTGCGACCACGAGCGCCGCGACGAGCTCCTGCGCATCGGCGCGGCGCGCGGGGCGGCGATGCTCGAGGCGCCGCTCGACGCGTGCCGCGTCGTCGTCATCGGCGACACCCCGAAGGACATCGCGGCGGCCCGGGCGATCGGCGCCGAGTCGATCGCCGTGGCCACCGGCACCTACGCCCTCGCAGAGCTCGCCGCATGCGCCCCGACCCACAGCTTCACCGACCTCCGGGCGAGGGGCGCGCTCGAGGCGCTGCTCGGTTGAGATCCGAGATCTCTCGGCGAGCGGCCGCCCGACCGCTGCGGCTCCGATGCGACAGGGTGTCTCCGCGAGATCACGCCAATGGTCGACTGATCCTCCGGAAGAGGATCGGATGGCGCGGCGAGTTCTCTGACACGTGGGGCGGCGGGTGCGTGGAGGTCAAACCCGCGTAGGTCCGCCGAACGAGAACCTGTGCTCAGTGACCGATGCGACGCCGGATTGCGGTTCGCAGCTCGCGGATCTCCTGCGGTACCCGATTCAGATCGAGCTGAGCTCTGGCGATCTCCTGGACGAACGTGAGCCGACATTCGGGGTCTTTCGGACGCTTTCTGGTCCAGATCCTGGTCGTGAGGTCGCGGAGGATCTCCTTCCCGGAGAACTCCTGCCGCCAGGCGCCGGTGCTCAGCATCGCGCGGTAGCTGGCCTCGTGATCCGTGAGCTTCCTCGCGATCGTGGCCACGTTGCCCCAGTCTGGCTGGAGCGTGGGCAGGACCCGCGCCCACCAGAGGCTACCGGTGATAGCAGCCTCGGCGTCCCCTTGCGATTTGACGCGATCCCTCCGCGGATGTTCGAGAAAATCGTCGACCACCGCATCGCGGATCTCGGTGATCGTACGGCGGCAGCTCATCCACCAGGTGAGCGGCGTCGCGAGCATCGTGAGCTCCTGCTCGACCTGCGCTGCGTTGAGGCCGGAGGTGTTGACCTGGCAAGCAGCGATGGCATCCGGGTCGAGGAGGAGGTTCTCGATCTCGACGACATCCGCCGTCAGGACCACCACCGCGTCCTCGTTCCACCGTGCCCGATTGGAACCGCCGAAGTCTCGATCGCGAAAGCCAAAGACGTGCGTATTGTAGTCATTTCGTGCGGCATTCACGACGGCGTGGAGGTGCCCGTGACCACCGGCGACGAGTACCTTGATGTGCAACTCGCCTTCCCACGCCGTCTGGAGGTACGTGCGCGTCTCCTCGTCCTCGACCCAGAGATAGGCCGGGAAATTTCGGTACAGGCCCGTCACGTCCGACGACGGCTTCATGACGCCTCTTGCGTGCGCGGAAGAGGCTGCGCTTCGCGCCATGCGCGCGAGCGGGGATCCGTGTCCGGCACGAGGAGGAAGCGCGCGTAGCTGGCCGTCTGATCCCAGACCGCATCGGCGTGCGAGGCAACGAGGATCTGCACGTCCGGGGCGAGCGCGTGGAGGGCCGGGAGGATCGTCGCCTGCCACTGCGGATGCAGGTGCAGCTCGGGCTCATCGATGACGAGCAGGCCGCCTTTCCAGTCGTTGAGGATGATCCAGCCCGCAAAGGAGAGGAGCTCGATCTCGCCCGAGCTGATCTGGTCGATGGAGCAGATCCTTCTCCCGTCGTCGGTCACCACGAAGAGATCGGCGAGCAGCTCTTCATCGTCCGGATCGACGATCTGGGCGTCGATGCGGGTGCCGTCGTCCCCGTGGAAGCGGCTCCACGCATCGTTGAGCCGGTTGAGCCAAGCATCCGCCCTTCCGAACCCCGGCAGGGTCCCCTTGTACCCCCCTCGCGCGCGCTCGTCATTGATCCGTTGCTTGAGCCGCCACAGGCGGTTGGTCTCGTTGTCGATGGGACGCCCGCCGCGCCCGACGAGCGGCTTGATCGGGCCTACCAGCTCCGGCGCGCGCCAGGAAGAGAAGTACTCGACGGCCAGAGACTGCAACCACTGAGGAGGAATCGGCTCCTCCGCGCCGTCAGGAAGACGGTGGACGTGCTTGTCCGCCGTGCGGATCCAGGTGGTCGGATTCGCACCGTCGATGGCGACGTCTACTTCGATGATGGCACCTTCGGGCACGAGGACACGCCAGTGCTCTTCCCTGCGGGAGCGCTCGAGGTCACGCACGATGAGCGGGCCCATCCCCAGGCCGAGGAGCACCGCCTCGATCACGCTGGTTTTCCCGCAGCCGTTGGGCCCGGCGAAGACGGCCTGCTGCACTGAATCTCCCCGCGGCGTGGTCAGCTCCACCTCCAGCGCTTCCTGGATGCGCCGGAATTTCTCGATCCGGATCCGGAGAATCTTCGGTGCGTGCAAGGGACCTCCTTCGCGGGCGCGGGACGCTAGCACAGGCCACGGGGCGTTCGAAGGACGGGGCGGGCTTCAGGATCGCGCCGACGTCCGCGCCGCGCCAGACCTGGACCCCGCCGAGCGCGAACCGGAGAGCCGCCGTGGGTCACGCCCCCGCCGACGCTCACGGTCGAGCACATCGATCGCGGGCGATCGGATCCCGCGGAGGTCGTGCGCCGCGACCCGACGAGAGGCGTCCCCGAGCGGCGGCGGACGCTCTGTTCTGCGGTCTGGACGGGTCCCGAGCGGCGGCGGACGCTCTCATCGGGCGGAACGGGCGCGCCGGGCGGGACAGGCGCCGCGGGCTCGCCCTCGGGTTTGCCGTTCTTCCGGGCGGCTCCCCGGCCGCTCGGCCCGACGCGCCAGCTCGCGAGCGGCGCGAGCAGCTTGTCCGCGAGCTCCTGCGCCTCCGGCTCGTCGGGCTCGACCGAGCCCATCATCAGGTGGTGCCGGTGGCCGGTTACGCCGGCCGTGGCACACCACCCATGTGCTCGACCGCATCGCCGATGCTCCTGATCAGGGCTCCAAGGTCGAGCCCGAATCGCGACGCCCGGGGTCAGCGCCCGAGCGCGGTCGCGATGGAATGCGCGGCGCGCAGCGCGAGAGCGGCGATGGTGAGCGTGGGGTTCACGGCGCCGCCGGTGGGGAAGACGCCGCTGCCGAGCAGGTAGAGGTTGTCGTGGTCGTGCGCGCGCAGGTTCGGGTCGACCACCGAGGTGTTCGGGTCGGCGCCCATCCGGTAGGTGCCCATGATGTGCCCGGCGCCCTCGTGATCGAGCCGGTGCTCGCGGAGCGTGGCCCCGAGCGCGTCGAAGATCCGGTCGTGGATCGCGCGCGCGGCCGTCATGCCGTCGCGGGTATAGGGGTCGATCCGGTAATGAAGGCGCGGCCGCGGCAACCCGAGCGCGTCGCGCTCATCGAAGGCAGGCGTGACGCGGTTGTCGGGATCGGGGAGCTGCTCCATCAAGCTGGACACGCAGAGCTGCCGGGTGCAATGCCACGCGAGCTCGGCAGCGAGCTGCTGGCCACGTAGACCCTTGCGCACGAGATCGGCCGCGGCGACCTCGGGCCCGCCGATCGGCCACTGCCACCCGCTGTTGCCGAGCTCCACCCGGAACGCGGCGCGCACCCCCCGAGAGGCGCTGTTCCGCGTGGCGTCGATTCCCCCCGTCGAGAGCGGTCCGCGGGGCTGACCGAGCGCCTCCGCGGCGAGCGCCCAGCTCAGCTGGATGGGGTGATCCATGAGGTTGCGCCCCACCTGGCCGCTCCTGTTCGCGACCCCGTCCGGCAGCGCGTCGGTCCGGGACATCAGGAGCAGCTTGGGCGTCTCGATCCCGTGCGCCGCCACGATATAGACCTTGCCCGAGGCCTCGTGATCGGTGCCGTCCGGGCGCTTGAACAGGACACGCGACACGCGCCCGTCAGGGCCGATGCCGACGGCCGTGGCGATGGCCTCTTCCACGATCCGCACGCCGGCCAGCTCGGCCTTCTTCACGTGCATCGAGGCGTCATAGCGAGCCGCGATCGGGCAGATGGGGATGCAGGATTTGCTGCCACAGCACGCGGGCCGGCCGTCGTACGCGGCGCTATTGCGCGCCTGTGCCGTCGCGGTCACCGGATAGCCGAGGGCCGAGATCCTGTCGGCGATGCGCAGATCCGAGTAGCTGTGGGGGATGGGCGCCATGGGGTAAGGCGTGCTGCGCGGCGAGCCGAGGCTGTCATCGCCGGCCACGCCCATCTCGATCTCGCTCTCGACGTACCAGGGTTCGAGCACGTCGTACCCGATGGGCCAGTCGACGCCGACTCCATAAAGGGTCTTCATCCGGAGATCGTCGGGGAGGAAGCGGAGCGCGGTCCCGAGCCAGTGCCAGGTCGTCCCGCCGACGACGCGGAGGTACGTGCTCTTGAAGAGGTCCGGGCCCTCCTGCACGTAGTACCCGTGGGGAGCGCTCTCGCTGGGCGCAGGCGCGGCCATGGAGCGAGGAAAGGGGGCGTCCAGCGTCTTGACGACGGCGCTCCGGTAGGCGCTGACGGCCTTGTCGCGGTCGACCCGCGGCCCCGACTCCAGCACGAGCACCCTGGCGCCCGCCTTCGCGAGCCGGTAGCCGGCCAGCGTCCCCGCGATGCCCGCGCCCACGATGATCACATCCGCTTGCAGCCTGTCCCCCATACCGAGCTCCGTCCGGGCGGCGGCAGCGCGCCCCGCCGCCTCACCCCGCGGGCGGCTCTCCCCAGGACCCCATCGCCCCGCCGCAGATGCCCGGTGCGCTTGTGTAAGGGAGCGATCTCCACGCGAGCGAGCCCTCGTAGGTCGCCAGCGCGCGCCCGTCGGCCGCGTCGTACTGGCCCGTGTACCAGAACAGGAGGATCTCGTCCGCGAGCGCCCGCAGGCGCGCGTCGGCGAAGACGCCTCGCGCGGTCAGGTCATCGAGGGGGCACGCCGGAGCGTCGCCGACGAGCCCCGCCCTGGTATAGAGGTCCGCGAGCGCCGCGGCCTGCTCCGGACGTGCGAGCAGGCAGTCGAGGTAGATCTGCGCGTGGTCCCGGGCGAGGTCGCCAACCCCGGTGAGCACCGTGGACAAGGCGAGGAACCGGTCGAGCGGCGTGGCGGCCCGGCCGCAGACCACGTGCCTTGCAAGGCCGGCGGCCGCGGCGAGGAGCGCGCAGATGAAGAGGGCGAAACGGCGCCGGCCCATGCGGAGTCTGCCTCTCTGGGGGATCCGCCCCGGATTGAGCAGCTGGCTGCTGCTGTTGCCACGAGGAAGCTCGTGGCGCAGGCCATGGTGAGATGAGGGACGGGGTGCCCGGCGTCAATCACGATCTCCCCTGGCCCACGAGGTTCGCTCTCATCCATCCTCTGCTTGACCGTCTCTCCTCGACCGCTCCCCGTCCGTCGTGGTCGATCGGCTTCAATGCCCGCCCGCGGCGCTCCGCGCCTCGAATCGCGCCGGCACCCGGCCAGACGGCCCGAGCGCGGTCGTGCCGCGCGGTCGCGCTTCCTTTGGCCGCAGCGCGACGAGCCTCCCCCGCTGCGCGAGCCGCGCCAGCACGATCGCCATCTCCGTCAGCCCGAAGTGGTTGCCAATGCATACGTGCGGCCCGCCCCCGAACGGCATGTATGCCCAGTTCTTGCCGGCGCCCGTCGTCGCCGGGTCGCCCGCGAAGCGTTCCGGATCGAAGCGGCGCGGCTCGGGCCAGAACGACGGGTGGCGGTGCATCGCGAAGGGGGAGATCAGGACCGACGTTCCGCGCGGGATGGCATAACCGCGGATCTCGTCGTCCTCGACCGCCTCGCGGACGATCATCCAGGCCGGCGGGTAGAGCCGCAGCGTCTCGCGCAGGACCATGGCCGTCCGCGTCAGCCTGGGCACGTCCTCCGCCTCGGGCGCGCGACCTCCGAGCACGCTGTCCACCTCGCCTCGCACCCGCTCCCATTCGTGCGGGTGCAAGGTGAACAGGACCGTCGCCCACGTCAGCGCGTTCGCCGTGGTCTCGTGCCCGGCGAAGAAGATGTGCAGCACCTCGTCGCGCAGCTCCTTCCGGGACATGCGCTCGCCGGTCTCCTCGTCGCGCGCGTCGAGGAGCGCGTCGAGCAGGTCCCCCGGCCGCTCTCCGCCCTGCTCGCGCCGGTCGATGATGCCGTACACCACCCTGTCGAACGCCGCGGTCGCCTCCCGGATACGCACGTTGAAGGGCAGCGGCCAGGACAGCGGCACCCTGAAGGGGAGCAGCATCCGGATCTTGATGTAGCGGTCGATCTCCGCGAGCGCGCCGTCGAGCGTGGCGATGTCCGACGGGAGCTGCTGCGAGAACATCGTCTCCACGATGACGTCGCGCGTGATGCCGAGCAGGAGATCGTGGGCGTGGAGCTCCTGGCCATCGGTGAGGCGCGCGAGGTGGCGCTCGGCCACCGCGTTCATCGCCGCCGTCATCCTGGCGATCCGCGCGCGAGAGAAGCTCGGCTGCATGATGCGCCGCTGCCGTAGCCAGAACGGCGGATCGCTGATCGCCAGGCCGTTGCCGAAGACGGGCTGTACGGTCTCCCTCGACTTGTCGCCGCGCAAGTACTTCCTGGCCGCATCGTGGAGCACGTAGCGAGCGTCGTCCGGGTGGGTGAGCATCACCATGCCCGCGGCCCCGAACGGGATCCGGGCGATCGGCCCCTTCTCGATGGCGACGCGCTCCAGGAAGCCCGCGGCGTCGATCGCCATCCACGGCAGGCTGCCGAGCAGCGGGATCGAGGGAGCAACAGGGATCTCGGAAACGGGGCGAGCGGGCGGTGAGGGGGCTGCGGTCGTCATGGGCGGCTCGCCCGAGGGTACATCAGCGCGGTCGCGAAGGCGGTCCCACGGCGGCACCGGGGGAAACGCGGGGTTTCGCGGGAGACGGGGAACTTTTCCCGCGGGCGCGGGTCGTCTGCTCATGCACCCGATCCGCGCGCAGGTCCCCACCGAGAGCATTGCCCGCCCGCCCGAGCCCGGTAGGCCCCACGCGCCCGAGGTGCCCCACGCGCCCGCCCTCCCGTCCACGGACAAGATCCCCAGCCTGCTCTTCGTGGACCCGCCCGCGCGGACGGATCTCGACGAGCTGCGACAGTCCCTCTCGTTCGCGTTCACAAGCGGCGTCTCCGGCGGGCTCTTCAGCCAGGCGCTCGATCGCGCGCCCATCGGGCCCTCCACGTGGGATCCGAAGAGCTTCGCGCCGGACCTGTTCCTGGAGGAGCTCGTGGCCCGGTGCTTCCGCGTCCGCGTCGGGGGGCACGAGGCCGTCGTCAACCGAGGGTTCATCCTCCGCGTCCTCTCCCGGCCCCCGAGCGACACGCGCGTGACCGAGCTCCGGAGGGGGATCCTCCACGAGCTCTCGGGCTCACCCACGTTTCGCACGCAGCTCGAGAGGCTCTACACGGCCTCGTGCCGGATGCGAGGCGCGCTCGAGGGCGCGGTGGCAGGGAAGAAGTTCGATCCGACGCGGCGGCAGCTCGACGTGCTCGCGATCGTCAAAGAGGTCTTCGACCTGATGAGCGGGTCGTTCGAGGGCGCGCGATCGGGCCTCTCCCGGCTGCGCGACTTCGGCCAGGCGGTGCAGGCGACCGAGGGATATCGATCGATGGCGGATCTCCTCGATTACGACGAGCACCTCGCGACGCTCCGCCTGGACATCCGCGTCGGCGCCGACGGCCGCATCCGAGGCTTCGACGTCGTGACCGTCCGGGAGCGGCAGGAGAACCCGTTCGTGCTGTCGCCGGTGCGGCGCTGGCTCGCGAAGCTCGAGATGTTCTTCCGCGGGTACAGCTTCGGCGACGGAGAGGTCATGGCGAGGCTCGTCGACGCGGTGTTCGAGGGCGTCGAGGATCAGGTCGTCAAGCTGGTCCCGCTCGTCGGAGAGATGGAGGTCTACCTGGGAGCGCTCGGCTTCCGGGATCTCGCCGAAGCGGCGGGGCTCGAGGTCTGCCTGCCGGAGCTCCGGTCCGCCGCGGAGGGCGAGCGCGCGCTCCTCGGCCTCTTCAATCCGCTCCTCGTCGCCGGCGGAGGGAAGGCGGTGCCGTGCGACGTCGTGACCGATCGGGCCGACACGACGCTCCTTGTCACGGGGCCGAACTCGGGCGGAAAGACGCGCCTGCTCCAGTCGGTGGCGCTGACGCAGCTCCTCGCGCAGGCGGGCATGTTCGTGCCGGCGCGCAGGGCGAGCGTCGCCCGCGTCCCGGGGCTCGTGGTGTCGCTCATCCAGGAGACGAAGTTCGATCAGAGCGAGGGGCGGCTCGGCATGGAGCTCCTCCGGATCCGCGCGCTCTTCGAGGAGCTCGGCCCGGGAGCGATGGTGATCCTCGACGAGCTCTGCTCGGGGACGAACCCGTCCGAGGGGGAGGAGATCTTCGAGCTCGTCGTCACGCTGCTCGAGAAGCTCCGCCCGCAGGCGTTCATCACCACGCATTTCCTGACGTTCGCGGCGCGGCTCGAGCGGGAGAAGGCGATAAGGAACCTCCGGTTCGTCCAGGTGGAGCTCGACGCGGCGCAGAAGCCCACGTACCAGTTCGTCGACGGCGTGGCCGCGACCTCGCTCGCGGCCCAGGCCGCGGCCCGGCTCGGCGTGACCCGCGGCGAGCTCGAGGGCCTCATCGATCGCAACATCGATCGCAACCAGCCCGCCTCCCGAGCGCTGTCCGTCGTGGGTCGGGACTCCGCGTTCGCGGGTTCCTCCGTCGTGGGTCGGGACTCCGCGTTAGCGGGTCCCTCCGGGGAGAGCTGACGTGGCGACGTTCCTCACGACGGAGCGGATGAACCCCGCGCTCCGCGCGCGCGTGGAGCGGGCCGCCAGCCACCGGGCGCGCGCGCGCCATCACGCGGCTCGCGCCGGGATCAAGGGGACGTTCGCGAGCGACAAGCGGCTCGGGCGCGCGCGGCTGCTCACGCTGCTGGCGGCGGCGGCCATCGTCCTCCTCGCGATCGCGATGTACGTCCAGGATCGCCGCGCCGTCGAGGCCGAGCGTCGCGCCCTGCTGGCCGTGCTCGACGAGCGCCGCGCGGAGTTCCCGGCGGGCCACGAGGGCTTCGTCGAGGCGACGGATCGCTGGATCGGCGAGGCCGCGGGCGACGGGGACCCCTCCGATGTCGTCGACCCTTCGCTCCGCGCTCCAGGGGCCCTCGACGCCCTGCTCCGCCGGCCCGCGGTGTACGTGCGCGCTCCTCGCGCCGAGCTGCGCGACGCTCGCGGGATCGACGACGCCGCGCGCGGATCCGACAAGGATGCGTTCCTCCTGTGCCTCCTGAAGCCTCCGCCCTCGCCCTCGGAGCGCGATCTGCTCACGAAGGTGCGAGGCGTGTATTTCGGCGGGACCAAGGTCGACGAGGAGACAGCGAACGTTCGCCGGCTCGCCGAGGCGCGGCTCGGCCTCGCGGTGCTCGGCCCCGTGTTCGAGGGCTCGGTGCGCGCGGCCCGCGACGTCGCGGCGGTGAAGAGGCACCGCAAGGAGCTGGATCACTCCCCGATCGAGCTGGCGAGAAAGGCGGCCGGCGCGGAGGTGCTGATCATCGTGGCCGACAGCCCGGCCGAGCTCAAAACGTCCGCGAGCTCGGCGCGCGTCTCGCTCGTGGATCTCGCGGCGAAGAAGGTCCTCCTGCGCGTGGGCCGGCGGGTCGACGAGCAAGGGCTCTCGCCGATGGGCGTGATCCATCGCGAGCAGATCGAGGGCTGCGGCCTCGCCTTCGCTGTGCGGCGCAGCGTCGAGGAGTGAGCGCGTCGATCCCCGGAGCGCGAGGCGGTCACCGAGCTCCGGCCCGCTCATCACCTGCAACGTTAGCGGTACACGTCGAGGCGACCACGATCTCGGTCGCTCACTGCGGGGTCGTCGGCTCGAGGTCCGCCGCGCTCAGCGCCCCGTGCGGCTTCGGCGAGGAAATGCTCATCCGCTCACGAAACGATCTCCGGGCGCCGCAAGCGGCGCTACGCCGTGGTTCGAGTTGGCACCGGTAGGCTGTACGATGACCCCTCGATGACCCTGGAGGAAGCGCTTCGAAGGTTGTCCCCGTTCGCGGAGCCGCAAGGATTCGACATCGAACGCTTGCGACAGAGCCTCGCTTCCGACCCGTCGAGCGCGCGGGTGACCCAAGTCTTGCGCGAAGCCCTCGAAGCAGGTGAGGTCACGCCGTCCGCTTGGCAGAGCACGACGGGTTCCTCCACCCCCGACGACTTCAGCCCGGCATTCGGTCGACTGTGGGATGAGCTTTGCCGGGTAGACCTTGCCGACTGGGCCCACGGATTCCCCGAATGTTGGAGCCAAGCAGCGCTTCGACTTTGGGCGTACACGAACGGGTGGCTCATCAGCAGCGAGGACGAAGATCTGGCGCTCATGACCGAAGACTTCGTTCCGGGGTTGCTCGAGGTCGCCCGAGAGCCCGCTTGCCCGAAGCGAGAGTACGTCCTCGGGCTCGTCCGTTGCTGGGCGCGCAACACCGCCGCCACGGCGGCAGGTCGCGACGCTTTTCCGGACGTGGTCACGCGGCTCGCCGGGTACGAATCGCTTGCACGACAAGCCAACGATCCCGAACTTGCAGACTACCTTCGGAGGCTTGGCTCTTATGGAGTCCCTGGGCCCGTCGATCGCGAAGGGGCGCACCAGCGTGGACGCGACCTGACTCGGAGCTACGAACCCAAGCCAGAAGAGGTCACGGTAGAGCGCGACGGCGCCTGTTGGCGGGTGGAGCTGCCCGAGCGACCGAAGATCCTCCGCATTGCGTTCTCCGACGGTCGCATCTCGTGAGACGCGCTTCGGTGGACATCGTGGACCTGCAGCGCCGGCAGCTCCTCGAGATCACCCGACCGAGCGCTCGCAGAGGAGCGCGTCGCGATGCAACAGGACGGCTTGGTGCGGCCGTCGCTCAAGCGCGCCTTCGCCGACGGGACGCGGGCAGGTTGCTGATGCAAATAGAGGGTCAGCAGAGCGCCGAGCCCCTCGCACGCCGGCCGCGCGCGGCGCCTCCCCCCCGCGCGGCCTCGCGCTCAGCGCGCGCACATCTCCATCAGCATCGCCTCCAGCACCGCCTGCGCCGGGCGGCGGCTGCTCTTCAGCGCGAGATCCGTCTCCGCGAGCACGCGCATCCAGCCGGCGAGCGCGCCCTTCGGGAGCTGGCGGACCGACTGCGCCACGTCGTTCGCCTTGAAGGGGGCCACGCCCGCGCGCTGGGCGGCCTCGGCCTGGCTCGCGCCCCCGGCGAGCGCCGACTCGAACTTCACCATCTGCCGCACCGACCACGAGACCGCCCCGAGCAGCCGCAGCCCGCCGTCGCGCGGATCGTAGGCGTCGGCGAGCGCCGCGAGCGCGCGGTCGAGGCGCCGCTTCCCGAGCGCGTCGATCAGCTCCCAGACGGTGCTCTGCCGGATGCGGATGACTATCTGGGCGATCGCGTCCTCGGTGATCGGCTGCTTCGGCCCGACGTACAGCGAGAGCCGCTCGAGCGCGTCGACCACGTAGCCGAGCTCGGGCCCGGCGAGCTCGGCGAGCTGATCGGCCACGTCGGGCGCGATCGGGTTGCCCTTCTCGCGGGCGACGGTCGCGATGAAGCCGGGCAAGGCGCGGCGGTTCAGGGGCTCGCACGCGACAAGGAAATCGCCCTTCTTGGCGGCGGTGACGAGGCGGCGCTGGCCGTGGAGCTTCGTCGCGACGAGCACGAGGACGGCGCTCGGCGACGGCGCCTTGGTGTACTCCGCGAGCGCGTCGAGCGGGCTCAGCTGCTTCGACACGCCCCGTTTACCGCCCGCGCCGCTCGCGCCGCGGTCGTCGTCCCCCTCGCCGTCGTCGCCCTCGTCCTTCTTCTCCCAGCGATCGACGCCGCGGACGAGCACGAAGCGGCGCGGGCCCATCATCGGGAGCATGCGGGCGGCGCCGAGGATCGACTCGATAGGCGCGTCGCCCGCGGTGAACTTGTCCTCGTTGAAGCCGGCGATGCCCCCCTTGGCCGCCGCTTCCCGGATCGCGCTCACCACGCGATCGACGAGCCAGCGCTCCTCCCCCAGCACGAGGTAGACGGGGCGGAGGGCGCCGGTGGCCGCTTCCTTCAAGGCTTGGTCGGGCGTCACCGCTCCGGCATCGGGCGTTCAGGCGGGTGCGTCAAGGGCGCCGCGCTCGCCCCCGGCGCCGGCGGGCCCGAGCCCGGCCCTCCCCTCGATCACGGCAGCGAGAACGGGACATCGACGCGCACGTTCGCCCCTGGCGGCGCGACGGCGACCGCCGGGAGCGCGGCGGCCACGCAGGCCGTGACCTCGGGGCTCGACGCCTCGCGATCCTCGATGATGCCGCGCGCGAGCTGCCGGCCCTGCGCGTCGAACGTGAGATTGAAGACGTACTTCACCCCGCGCGGCGCCGGCTGCGCCGCGACCGCCGGCTTGTAGCAGCGCTCGATCAGGGCCGGCCGGTGCGCCTCGAGCGCCCGCGCGGCCTGCGTCGCGACCTCGTCGCGCGGCACGCTCGGCGCGGGCCGCGGCGCCGGCGCCTGGAGCGGGCGCACCGGCGCGCCCGCTCCAGACGCCCGAGCCGCCGACCCCGCGGCGGACGCCGCATCGGCAGGCGGCGAGGGCGCTCCCCCGGCGGGGCGCGGGTCCGTGGGGACGCCGGCTGGGCCGTGGCGAAGGCCGAGGTAGACCGCGGCGGCGATCATGGCGCTGCCGAGGAGGATCGCGGTGGGGGTCGAGAGCTGCCTGCCCATGCCTTGGCATTCAGTTTGACAGGATCCCCCCCGACCACTCTAGATCCGCGCCGTGTGGTCCGTCCTGCTCGTATTCGCCGTGACGTACATGCTCATCGCGGCGCGGCGCCTGTCGATCCTGCCCATCGGACGCCCGGCCGGCGCGCTCGCGGGCGCGTGCGCCATGGTCTTCCTGAGCGCGATCCACCCGGGCGCCGGCCTGGACCCGCGCGAGGCGTTCTCGGCGATCGAGCCGAACACCATCGGCCTCCTGCTCGGCATGATGCTGCTCGCGGCGTCGCTCGACGCCGCGGGGGTGTTCGAGCGCGCCGCCGCGTGGGTCGCGCAGCGGGACCTGTCGCCGGTCCGCCTGCTCTACCTCGTCACGGTGGGCTCCGGGCTCGCCTCCGCGGTGCTGCTGAACGACTCGGTCTGCGTGATGCTGGCGCCGCTCGTCGACCGGACCGCCCGGCGCGCGGGGCTCGAGCGGGCGCCGTACCTCCTCGCGCTCGCGATGGGCGCCAACGCCGGCAGCGCGCTCACGCTCGCCGGCAACCCGCAGAACATGCTCGTGGGCCACCTCTCCGGCATCTCGTACCGCACGTACCTGCTGGAGGCGGGCCCCGCCGCGCTGATCGGGCTCGCCGTCACGGCCGTGACGCTGCACCTGCTGCTCCGGCGCCGCATCTCGGTGCGGACGCCCGCGCCCGAGCCCGCGCCCGAGCCCGCGCCGGCGGGAGGCGCCCGGCCGAGCGCCCTGGCGCCGCTCGCCTGCATCGCGGTCGTGTCGGCGCTGTTCGTGCTCGGCGCGAACCTGGCGTGGACGGCGATCGGCGGCGCGACCGCGGTCATCCTGCTCCACCGGCGCGACGCGAACGCCCTGTTCGAGCGGGTGTCGTGGACCGTGCTCGTCTTCTTCGGGGCCCTCTTCATCGTCGTGGCGGGCCTCCAGAAGACCGGCATGCCCGAGCAGGCGCTGCGCGCGGCCAGCCCCTTCCTCCCCGCCGGGCCGACGATGGGCCTGCTCGGGCTGAGCATCGCGATGCTCGTCGGGTGCCAGATCGTCTCGAACGTCCCCTTCATCCTCCTGGCGGACTCGTACATCCGCAGCCAGCCCGATCCGCACCTCGCGTGGATCACGACGGCGCTGGTGTCCACGCTCGCGGGCAACCTCACGCTGCTGGGCTCGGTGGCCAACATCATCGTGGTGGAGACGGTGGGCGCCGAGCGCGAGATCGGCTTCCGCGCTTACGCCAGGGTGGGTGTCCCGGTGACGCTCGCCTCGACCGCCGCGGCGCTGGCCTGGCTCCTCCTCGTACGGTGAGCCGCGCCGCCGCGGCGCGACCTCGCCACGCCGCCACGCAGAGCAGGCGCCGCGCCGATCACAGCGGCGCCTGCTCGCGCAGGCGCAGGCGGCGATGCCGCACCCCAGCGCGCGCGAAAGGGCGCCGCCCCGGCGGCCTGCGCCGCACGTCGAGCCACGCGTGGATCACCGTGATCCCGACGGCCGCACAGAACACAGGCCCCATGGCGAGCATCACCAGGAGCCGCAAGGCTTGCCGGATCGCACGCTTGTTCATGTGGCCCAGCGTACACCATCCCCGGTGGGCCCAGCAGCGATTGAATTGAAAAAATTCAACTTTGCTGCTGGAAAGACCTCTTATCAAGCTTCAACGAGGAAAAATCTTGTATCGCTGGATCGTGCTCGTTTACAGCTGGGGGTGGCCGACCTCGACCCTCTGTCGGCCTCTGCCGCGCGGCGAGCGGTCCGCGCCCGCGCGGCAGGGACGCCCCCTGGAGGCGCGCCTGTGCGGCCGATCTCCTTCGCAGCGGCGAGCGAACCGCGGCCACCCATCTCCTGGAGGAGCCTGAATGGCGCACCAACTATCCAAACGAGTCGCCCTGGTCACCGGCGCTTCCCGCGGCCTCGGGGCGGCCATCGCCCGCAAGCTCGCGGCCTCGGGCGCGCGGGTGGCGGTCAACTACTTCGGCAGCGGCGAGCAGGCGGCGCGCGTGGTCGAGGACATCCGCCAGGGCGGCGGCGAGGCCGAGGCGTTCCGGGCCGACGTGCGCGACGAGCAGGACGTCGCCCGCCTCGTGGGCGAGGTGCAGGCCCGCCTCGGCCCCGTCGAGGTGCTCGTGATCAACGCGACGGGCCCGCAGCCGTTCGTCAAGCTGGAGGACCTGACCTGGAAGCACTGCCTCGACCAGCTCGAGTTCTTCGTGAAGAGCCCGGTCCTCCTCGCGAAGGCGGTGGTCCCGGGGATGAAGGAGCGCCGGTCGGGGCGGATCATCAACGTCGGGTCCGAGGTCTTCGAGCAGGGCGTCCCCGAGTTCTCCAGCTACGTCTCGGCGAAGGGCGCGCAGCTCGGCCTCACGCGCTCGTGGGCGATGGAGCTCGGCCCGCACGGGATCACCGTCAACCAGGTGTCCCCGGGCTGGGTCGTGGTCGAGCGCCACATCCAGGAGGGCGCGAGCGCCGAGGCCATCGAGGCCTACCGGGCGGGCAACCCGCTCCGGCGCATGGGCACGCCGGACGACATCGGCGAGGCCGTCGCCTTCCTCGCGTCCGACGCCGCCGAGTTCATCACGGGCCAGAAGCTGTCCGTGAACGGCGGCAGGACCCTGGCCTGAGCTGCTCCTGGAGACCGAGACGAGGCTCCTGCTGATCTCAGACCTCCCCGCTGCACGCCGCCTCGGCAGCGAACGGCAGCGTGAAGCGGAACGTCGTCGTCGCGCCGGGGGAGCTCTCGACGGAGATCGTCCCTCCGTGGGCCTCGACCAGACCCTTCGTGATGTAGAGCCCGAGGCCGACCCCACGCACGCGGCGCGCCTCGCCCTCGGGCGTGCGCGTGAAGCGCTTGAATAAAAGCGGCAGCGACGCCGGCGGGATGCCGGGCCCCCAATTTTTCACCTCGATCTGCGCCGCCCCCCCGGCGGCCCGGACGGCGACGACGATCTCTCGCCCGCGCTCCCCGTATTTCGCGGCGTTCGAGAGCAGGTTCGTGATGATCTGCTCGAGGCGGCCCGCGTCCGCCCACACGGGCAGAAGCTCGTCCTTAATCTCCACGCGCACGGTGTGGCCAGCCGTCATGCCGGCCGCCTTCTCGACGATCTCCACGAGCTGCGCGCGCAGAGCCACGGCGCGAGGCTCAAGCTTGAGCGCCTGCACCTCGATGCGCGTCGCGTCCAGGAGATCGTCGGCCATCCGGCTCATGCGGTCGACGGACACGGCGATCCTCGCGAGTTGCTTCTCGCTGTCGGGGGGCACGTCACCGCCCAGCCGGACGCGCAGCAGCTCGCTCGCCGTCGCGATGCTCTGGATGGGCTGGCGGAGGTCGTGCGCGATCACGCCGGTCCACTCCTCACGCTGCCGCTGCATCTCCTTGAGCGACGTGATGTCCTGGAAGACGGCGACGACGCCCTGGATCTCGCCGTCGTCCGACCGCACCGGTGCAGCGTTGACGAGCCCCGGGACGAGCGCGCCGTCCGCGCGCCGGAACAGCACCTCGACGCTCGTCACGATCTCCCCGCGGCGCAGGGCCCGGATGATCGGTAGCTCGTCCCACGGCACCGGCTCGCCCGACGGACTCCGCACGTCGAAGCGCGCCCGGCGGCCACGGGGGTCGAGCACCTCGGCCGACTCACAGAGGTAGTCGGCCGCGACCCGGTTGAGCATGGTGAGCTGCGCGTCGGCGTCGATCAGCATCACCGCCTCGGGCATCTGCTCGATCACGGCCTGGAGCCGCCGCCGCTCTCTCGCCTCGGCGTTCCGGTGGCGCTGCTCCGCTTCATGAGCGCTCGCGAGCTCGGCCTCCATCGCCTTGCGCCGCGCGACGTCACGGCAAATCCTCGAGAAGCCGACGAGCCGGCCCGCCTCATCGAAAATCGAGGAAATCGTCATTTCGAGCTCGAGCCTCCTCCCGCCCTTGGCCCGGCCCACCGTCTCGAAATGCTCGCCGCGCTCGCCACGACGGAGGCGCGTGACGCTCTCCTCCGCCTCGCCAGCGCGCTCGGGGGGAGAGAGCATCGCCACAGGCCGCCCGATCACCTCCTCGGCGGCATATCCATAGAGGTGCTCCGCGGCCGGGTTCCAGCTCTGGATGATCCCGTCAGGGTCGCCGCCGATGATGGCGTCGTCCGAGGAGTGGGTGAGCGTCGCGAGGAACGCGCGCGCCGCCTCTGCCCGACACCGCGCCTCGTCGAGCAGGTTCAGGCGCACCGCGCTCATCCAGACCACGATCCCGAGGAGCAGCGTCGTGACGACCGAGACGAGCGAGAACGCCGCCGCCAGCGTGTACGCACCCGTCGCCATGCCCGCCAGGAAGAGACGGCCGAGGACGAGGGGGAGCGCGAGCACGCACGGCAGCAGGGGCCGCAGCAGGATGCTGCCTGGCGCGCTCGACCTGAGCGTGGCCATCGCCCCGTGATCGGGCCGCGCCGCGAGGATCCCGGCGCACAGCGCGAGCAGGGCGATCCCCCCGTGGAGCGGCATGCCCGTGAACGGAACCAGGAGCAGCAGCCCGTAAAAATAGCCGTCGCCGAACACGTACGCGGTCAGCGCGCTCAGCACGAGGGCCGCGGCCGGCAGCACGAGCAGCTCCGCGATCGGCCGGCCACGTCGCGTATCCGTGCGGAGCATCAAGAGCCCCGCGCCGATCAGGATGAAACAGAGAAGGGTGTTCGGCGGGGGCCTCCCGGGAAACGGGCCCGGGAAATCGACGGTGTTCGGGAAGAGCAGCGTGTCGATGCCGAGCTCCCAGCCGAAGGCATACTCCGCGAGGACGCCGACGCCGAACGCGACGACGGCGGCGGCGCAGAGCTGCCCGAACCGGCGCAGCAGCGCCGGACGCCCCTCCCCGCCCAGGATCCAGAGCGCGGCGCCGGAGAGGATGAAGGCGACCGCGGCATTCGGCACCATGCTCGGCAGACCCTCCCCGACCGAGACAAGCGGGGTCACGCCCATCGACCACCCCAGCAGAGCCGCGGAGCCGATCCCGATCGCGCAGGCGGCTGTCACGGCCACGCCGCGCGGCGCACCATGCCAGGGCTCCGCCGCCCAGCGGTACTTCATCAGATCCTCCTATCACAGCGTTGCGCGGAGTCCGATGGTTCGCCTCGGATGACGCTGCCCCTGGCGAACCCATGACTCAGGTTGAGCTCGTCTGCCCGGGCGCGTACCGGGGACGCACATCCCGGACGGTGATGCAGGGCTCGGACCGAGGGCCACGCGCGGCGGCGGACGCTGCGCGAGTCCGGCGAGCGGTCACCCGGCGCGCTCAGGCTCTGCGTCCGACCCTGGCCGGACTTCGGGCGGGCGGAACTAGAGAAGCCCGCGGTGGGCCAGGGAGAGCAGGTCCATCGACGTCGCGACGACGACGTGGATGGCGCAGCCGCCCCAGATGGAGTCGCTCTTCAGGCTCACCGTGCCGAGGATGAACCCGGCGAGCACCGAGCCGAGCGCCTCGGGCAGCGGCTTGCCGAAATGGATCATCGCGTAAGGCACCATCATGGCGAAGATCGACGAGTAGCCGAGCGCGCGGCGGATCCCGTGGAGGAAGAAGCCGCGGTAGAAGAACTCGAGCGCAACGAATTGCGCGGCATAGAGCGCCTCCCACGCCCAGAGCCAGGGCCACGGGCCCTCGCCCGGCGCGAGCTTGTAATAGGGATACTTCGCCTGGAAGGCCGGCGAGAGCGACGCGCCGAAGAGGAACGGCGCCATGACGGCGAAGAGGAAGCCATAGACGGGCAGGTGCCGCGCCGTCCCGCGGACGCGCAGGCCGAAGCTCCGGATCGGCGCCCGCAGCACGAGCTTCGCGACGACGAGGGTCGGTATCAGATAACCGACGAGGCGGCCGAGCGCCCAGACGATACGCTGGTGAAAGCGGCGATCCGGCGACGTGTTCAGCGCCTCGTGGAGCCTCGCCGCGGCGCCGTCGAGGCCCACGGCGCGCAGGCCGTCGACCATCCAGCGGGTGTCGTTCTCGTTGCCAGCGAACCGGACGAAGATGAGCACGCCGATGACGGTGAGGAACACACACACCATCCGGCGGGTGACCTCGCCCGCGGGCGTGGTGGCCCGGTGGTGCGCCGCCTCGGCGTCGAGCCGGTCGCGCAGGTCGATGACGTACTCCTGCCAGATCCGGCGGAAAAAGCGTCCGATCACGCGCCGTGCTTATCACCGCCGGCGCCCCCGGCACAACCGTGCGGCAGGCGCTTCTACTGCTGGGTGGTGGGATTGACGATGATCTCGACGCGCCGGTTGTTGGCCCGGCCCTCGGTGCTCGTGTTCTCCGCCACGGGGCGGTCCGGCCCGTGGCCCACGGTCGCGATCTTGTCCCCGGGCAGCCCCGCCGTGATGAGGTGGGCCTTCACGGCGTCGGCGCGCTCCAGCGAGAGCTTGCGGTTCGCCTGGGCGGAGCCGGTCGAGTCGGTGTGCCCCTCGATCCTGATGGGCGGCGACCCCTGGTCCTTCAGCGTGGCCGCGACCTGGCTGAGCTTCTCCTTGGCGATCGGCAGGAGATCGGACTTGCCCGAGGCGAAGAGCACCGCGCCGGAGAGCGTGATGACCACGCCGCGCTTCTCCTCCTTCACCGCGGCGATCTCCTTGAGGCTCGCGAGCGCCGCGTTCGCGACGCGCTCGGCCTCCCGCCGCGCCGCCTCGGCCTCCTGGCGGGCCTTCTCCGCCGCGGTGCGCGCGCTCTCGGCCTGCAGCCGCGCGCTCTCGGCCTGCTGCTGCGCGGTCTCGGCCTGGGCGCGCGCGTGCCGCTCCCGCTCGATCTGCTGCTGGCCGCTGTGCAGCGCCTCCCTCGCGCTGGCGAGCTGCTGCTGCGAGAGGTCCTTGAACGCGTCCTCGGCCGCGGCCTTGTCGCGCTGCGCCTGCAGCAGCGCCGCCGCCGCCTCGGCCTCCTGGGCCTTGCGGTCGGCGATGTACGCGAGATCGCGCGTCTGCGGGGCCTCGGCGTCCTCGCCGAACGCCCCCTCGGCGCGGGAGAGCGCCTGCTTCGCCGTGTCGAGCTGGGCGGGCGCGAGGCGCGAGGCGGCGCCTTCCGCCGCGCGCCTGTAGCTCGCGCGGGCGTCGACGAGCTCCTTCGGCGGGACCGCCGCGCCGCACCCCGACGCCGCGTAGAGCGCGGCGCACAGGGCGAGAGACCGGGCAGGCCAGGACGGGTTCTTCACCAGAGATGCCATCACCATCACCTCTCGCTTCACTTGACCCCCGCCTGCTTCATTTTCTCGACCTGCTTCAGCGCCTCCTGCGCCTCGGCCTGCGTGGAGCGCGCCTTCGCGAGCGCCAGCGCGAGCTCGGCGTCGGCCTCGGCGCGCTGGAGGAGGCGCGTGGCAGACTCGTTGTCCTCGGCCTGCATCTGCTGCTTGGCCTTCTCGAGCTGCTCGCGCGCGAGCTTCAGGTGGAGGGTGGCCTGCGGGTCGGACCCGGCGCCCATCTCGTCGGCCGCGCGGATGGCGGCCTGGGACGAGGCGAGCTGGTCGTTCGGCGGAGGCACGGTGCCGCCGCACGCGGCGAGCGCAAGACCGAGCACTGCAGCGAGCACCGCGGCCGGGCTCGCGAGGCGGCGTAGGGGTGGCTTGTTGTTCGGGCTTCGGTTCACCCGGCCGTTGTACAACACCCGAGGTCTCCGAGAAATCAGGAAACCCCTGCCGTTGCGAGCGATCTCGGCCGTCTGCCTCGGTCCGCCGCGCCAGGGCAGGCGCTACTCGACGCGCATCGAGCTCGCGCGGACGATGCGGATCCGCGCGTCACGCGCGTCGGGCTGGTTGACCGCGCGCGCGAACTCGGGCGCGGCGGGGGACGCCACCTCGACGACGGACGCGGTGGAGCCGATGCGGATCGCGCCGATCTGCTGGCTCGACACGCCGCCGCGGCGGCACACGAGGGCGAGCAGACGCCGGGGGTCGGCGCCGTGGCGCTCCCCCCAGTTGACCTGGAAGGGCACGAAGGGGAGGCGCGGGGGCTGCTCCCCGTTGCCTTGACGAGCGGCGGGGCGAGCGCGCGGCGGCGCCTCGGACCAGGACGGTGTGGAGGGCCGGGCGCGCGACGGCGCCCCGGACCAGGGCGGCGCGGAGGACCGGGCGCGCGACGGCGCCCCGGACCAGGGCGGCGCCGGCGGCCGGGCGCGCGACGGAGGCGGCTCGGAGCGGGGCGGCGCGACGGCGGTGACGGGCTGCGGAGCGCAGGGGCCGTTGTGCTTCGCCCGCGCGAGGAGGGCCGCGACGAGCTCGGTCGCGTCCATGTCCGCGAGCAGGCGGGCGGCGAGCTGCCTGTGCCGCGCCTCGGGCGCGGGGCCGGACGCCTCGCGCGGGCCGCGCACGTTCGCGTCGACCGCGGCCGCGTCAACCGCGACGGCATCGCCCGCGACCGCGTCGTCCGCAGCCGCGCCCTCCCGGCGCGCCGCGGCGAGCTCGGCGGCGAGCCGCTCGTCGGCGGCGCGGAGCACGTCGTCCGGCGACGGCGCCGGCCGGAACGTGGCCTCGACGCGCGCGCGCCGGAGCAGCCTCAGCGCGTGCTCTCGCGCGAACGGCGCGACGAGCAGCACGCTCGTCCCCTTGCGGCCCGCCCGGCCGGTGCGGCCGCTCCGGTGCGTGAAGATCTCGGGATCGCCAGGGGGATCGGCGTGGATGACGCGCCCGACCTCGGGGACGTCGATGCCGCGCGCGGCCACGTCGGTCGCGACGAGGGTCGTGACGGCGCCCGAGCGAAACGCGTCGAGCGTACGGGTCCGCTCGCGCTGCTCGAGGTCGCCGCTCAGGGCGCGCGCGGGCAGGCCGAGCGCGGTGAGCTTGTCGGCGAGCTCGGCGGCGCCCTCGCGGGTGCGCACGAAGACGAGCGTGCGCTCGCCGGGCGCGAGGAGCAGCAGGTTCACGACCGCCGCGTCGCGCTCCGCCGGCAGCACGAGGTGGGCGACGTGGGCGATGTCGCCGTTCGCGGCGCCGGGGCGCGTGCCCTCGACGCTCACCGCGTCGCGCTGGAAGCGATCGGCGAGCGCGCGGACCTCGCGGGAGAAGGTGGCCGACACGAGGTGGGTCTGGCGCTCCTCGGGCATCTTGCCGACGATCGCCTCGAGGTCGTCGCGGAAGCCGAGGTCGAGCATCTGGTCCGCCTCGTCGAGCACGAGGGCGAGGACGCCGCGCGGGTCGAGGGTCCCGCGGTCCAGGTGATCGAGCAGGCGGCCGGGCGTCCCGGCGATGACCAGGGGGTCGCGCCGCAACGAGCGCGCCTCGGCGCCGAAGCTCGTGCCGCCGGTGACGCACGCGACGCGCGCGCCGAGGGGCGAGAGAAGCCAGCTGAGCTCGCCGGCGATCTGCGCGGCGAGCTCGCGCGTCGGCGCGATGATCACCGCGGCCGGAGCCGCCGCAGTCCGGGGCGCGCCGTCGGGCGCGGCCGCGGCGGCGCGGTCGGCGAGGGCGCGCTCGAGGCGGGGGGCGAGCGCGAGGCCGATGGCCACGGTCTTTCCGGAGCCGGTCTGCGACGAGACACGAAGGTCCCGCCCGGCGAGCTCAGGGGCGAGGACAGCCTGTTGGACGGAGGTGAGGGAGGTGAAGCCGCGGCGGGCGAGGGCGCCCGCGAGCGGCGCGGGCAAGGCGTCGAGCGGTGAGTCTGGATTCATGAAAGCCGCGCAACCTAGCAGAAGCTGGACGGTTGTCGCGGCCAATCGCTCATCCGGCGTGGCGCAGCGCGGCCACCCTGCGCGCCGGGGGTGGGGGAGCTCCCCCGCCCTGCCGGGAGGATGGAGCCGCCAAGGCGCCATAAAACACCAATATTATTGGTTTCCCTGGCGTCCTTGGCGGCTCAAAAGCCCCCACCTTCAGTCAACGCGCCCCACCACCGCGCTCCGGGTCACTGGGCGCTCGCCCTGGCCTTCTCGTCGAGCCAGGCCACCGTCCACGCGAGCGGGCTGTTCCAGTTGATCGTGATCTCGTTCGCCGACCACGCCTCGATGTGGTCGATGTAGCACTTCTGCGGGACGCACTTCGCGCGGTCCTCCGTCGCGTCGAGCGCCTCTTTCGCCACCGGATCCTCCAGCCCGGAGTTCGGCCCGCCGGAGACCGCGCCGGGCGGAGCGGAAGGGAACGACGCGTCCAGCTGGTGCGCCCAGAAGCGATGATGCGGGTTCTCGAGCGGGTTCTCGCCGTAGCCGGAGACATAGGACTTGTCCATCGGGTTGCGCCCGAGGAGGTAGTCCGCGCCCGACGCCACGCCGTCGAAGTACTTTTGCGCGCCGGTGAAGTCGTGGGCCAGGGCCAGGACCAGCATGTTGTTGAGCACGAAGGAGTTGGAGCCCCAGGGATACCCTCTCTCGTCCGCCTTGAAGGGCACCCGGTACCCCTCCGCGCCGATGACCTCGAGGTACTTGTCGGCGATGGCGATCAGCTTGGTCCGGGCCGCCTCACGCTCCGCCGCGGCGTGCTGAGCCTCGACCACGGCGAGCGAGATGGCGCCCAGCCCGTCGACCTGTCCCCACGTCATGGCGCTGAACGTGCCGTCCACGCCGGCGAGCTCGTCGCCGTAGGGCGACGCCGCGAGCTCGGTTTGATACGCGGCGTCCTCCGTGGTGAGGAAGAGCTCGGCGGCCGCCCAGTAGAACTCGTCGCTCAGCTCGGCGTCCCCATAGCCGCCGCCGCCCACGACGCCGCTCTCGTCCGGGACGACCTTCGGGTTCGCCTTCGCCGCGGTCCACGCCCGCGTCGCGGCCTCGAGGCACTGGGCCGAGAACGCGGGATCGAGCTCGCGCCAGATGCGCGCGGCCTGGGCCGCGGTGGCGGCCAGGTTGAGCGTCGCCGCCGTGCTGACCGGGCGCAGGAAGCGCGGCTGCGGATCCTCGTGCGGCGGCGTCGGCAGGCCGGTCCACTCCAGGTCGTGGATCTTGTGGTGCACCATGCCCGCGCTGGCCTCGCCTTCCGGCACCTGCATCGCGAGCATGAACTCGATCTCCCACCGGGCCTCGTCCAGGAGGTCGGGGATCTGGTTCGCGTTCTCGGGGATCTTCAGCTTGCCGTCGCCGAAGTCGTCCGCCGTGGACCCGAGCGCGACGAAGCGCTCGTACTGGTTCAGCAACGTCCAGGCGGAGATACCGCCGTTGACCACGTACTTGCCGTGATCGCCGGCGTCGTACCACCCGCCGGTGACATCGAGCGTGTACGTGCAGCCGAGATCCGCGCCGCAAGGGGCCTCGTCCGGCAGGTGCCCCGCCGGACGCGCGTGGTCCGGGCCTACGTACTGCTCCAGGATCTCGATGCCGGAGCGGTTGTGATAGAAGTACGCGAGCGCGTCGTACTTCATCTGAGAGTAGATGGTCGGGCCCACGTCGAACGGGTGGCTCGACACTTCCCCGACACGGAGGGTGTACCCCTCGCCGGGGGTGGTGAAGCCGCTGAAGTCGATGGTGTGCACGTGCTCGCCGGAGCTCGCGTCGTCGCCGACGACCCGGGTCGCTCCGCTGTCGACCACCGTGCCGCCGGCATCGACGAGCTCCCACGCATGCGGCTTGTCGGCCGCGGCGACGACCGTGGCGACCTTGGCGGCGGCCGGCAGGTACCCGACCTGGTTGACGCGGATCAGCTCGGTGCCCGACGGCGGTACCGTCTCGATCGGCACCTCGCCGCCCGTGCCGCCCGTGCCGCCGGAACCCCCCGTGCCGCCGGAACCCCCCGTGCCGCCGGAAGCCCCCGCGCCGCCCGCGCCGCCGGAAGCCCCCGCGCCGCCCGCGCCGTCCGAGGGGCTATCGCCGCCGCAGCCAACAGCGGTGAGACCGCCCGCGAGCGCCAGAAGAAGAGACCCTCCCAACCACAGCCAGGAACGGTCCCGACGAGCCGACTTCGCAGCAAAAGAACAAAGCATGATGCGTATCTCCAGGTGAAGTTGAAGTCGCGCGACCAGACGGCACGCGCAGAATCTTACAGCGCCGCCACCATCGATGAAGTGGATGTCGGTGTCAAGCGCGATTGTGCGCTCTGGGCGTGGCGTGGGCGGAACGTCGTCGTCAGTAGTGCCAGGGATAACGGGTGAAGTCCGGGCGGCGCTTCTCCAGGAAGGCGTCTCGCCCCTCCTTCGCCTCCTCCGTGCCGTAGGCGAGCCGCGTCGCCTCGCCGGCGAAGAGCTGCTGTCCGACGAGCCCCTCGTCAGGGAGGTTGAAGCCGTACTTCAGCATCCGCATCGCGGTCGGGCTCTTCGAGTTGATGATCGCGCCCCACCGCAGCGCCTCCTCCTCGAGCTCCGCGTGAGGGACGACGGCGTTGACCATCCCCATCGCCGCCGCCTGCTCCGCCGTGTAATCGAGGCCGAGGAAGAAGATCTCCCGCGCCTTCTTCTGCCCCACCTGCCGCGCGAGCAGCGCCGAGCCATACCCGCTGTCGAAGCTCGCGACGTCCGGGTCCGTCTGCTTGAACATCGCGTGCTCGCGGCTCGCCAGCGTCATGTCGCAGACCACGTGGAGGCTGTGGCCGCCGCCCGCCGCCCAGCCGGGCACCACCGCGATGACGACCTTGGGCATGAACCGGATGAGCCGCTGCACCTCCAGGATGTGGAGCCGGCCGAGCCGCGCCGGGTCGGCCTGCCCCGCGCTCTCACCCTCGTATTTGTATCCGTCCTTCCCGCGGATGCGCTGATCGCCGCCGGAGCAGAACGCCCAGCCGCCGTCCTTCGGCGAGGGCCCGTTGCCGGTGATCAGCACACAACCCACGTCCGAGGTCGTGCGCGCGTGCTCGAGCGCGGTGTACAGCTCATCGACGGTGCGGGGACGAAACGCGTTGCGGACCTCGGGTCGGTTGAACGCGATGCGGACGGTGCCCTGGTCCACGGCGCGGTGATAGGTGAGATCCTCGAACGAGAACCCATCGACCTCACGCCAGCGCGCCGGGTTGAAAATCGCAGAGACGGTCATGGTCCACTCCTTTGGGGCGCGGACCGTACTCGCCTCATCGTGGGCTGGCAACCTCGGCGACATGACAGTGGCGACCTCTGGGCGCGCGCGTGTTCGCCAGACCCGGGCGTCCCTTCTGGCGCAGCCGGCCCAGCACGCCCGCTAACGAGGCTCCCGATACCCTTGACACATATGCCGTTCTCGTAGACAAGCAGTCTTCGACGCGCGGTGAGGTCGACGTCGCGCCGCCTGGGGATTGCGCGTGCGCGCTCTGTCCAGGCGGCGCGCGGGGCGCTCGCCGGCGTTCGGACAGGAGAATCGCTGATGGCGGGCGGCCTCGACGACGGGCGCGCATCTGCCTGCCCGCGCGGGAGACGACATGGGCTTGAGCTACGAACGACTTTTTCAGGTCTCGTCAGGACTCCTGGCCACCGCCGACGCGCGTGGCTACTTCCATGATCTGAGCGCTGCCTGGGAGCAGACCCTCGGCTGGTCCCTCGACGAGCTCAGGGCCAGGCCCTACATCGAGCTCGTCCACCCCGACGACCGCGAGGCCACGCTCGCCGAGGCCACCGCCCTCTTCCAGGGTCGCGCGAACGGCCGGTTCGACAACCGGTATGTGTGCAAGGACGGCTCGTACCGGTGGCTCGGCTGGACCGCCCGAGTGGACATGGCCGAAGCGCCCTCCGAACGCCTCATGGTCGCCACGGCGCTCGACCTGACGAGCGACCGGGAGCGGACCGCGCAGCTCACGCAGGCGGCGGAGCTGACCACGGTCTACGAGAAGCTGTTCCGGGTGTCCGTGGGCCTGCTCGTGACCCTGGACGCAGAGGGGTACTTCCGCCACGCCAACCCGGCCTGGGAGCGCACCCTCGGCTGGTCCCCCTCGGAGATGATCGCGAAGCCGTTCATCGAGTTCGTCCACCCCGACGACCGCGAGGCCACGCTCGCCGAGGCCGCCGCGCTCTTCCAGGGCCACACGACCATCAAGTTCGACAACCGGTACGCGTGCAAGGACGGCTCCTACAGGTGGCTCGCGTGGACCGCTCACCTGGACGCGGCCGAGGAGCCGTCGCGCCGCCTCGTCTATGGCACCGCCCACGACGTCACGCCGTACAGGGAGCTGCTCGACAGGCTCGAGCGGACGCTCGCGCGGCTCCGCGACACGATGCAGGCGATGTCGACGCCGCTCATCCCGATCACCGATCGCATCATGGTCATGCCCCTCGTGGGCCAGATGGACTCGGAGCGGATCGATCAGGTGATGTCGGCCGCGCTCGCTGGAGTCCAGTCCACCCAGGCGCAGGCGGTCATCCTCGACGTGACAGGGCTCAAGGAAATCGACACGCGGGTCGCCGCCGGCCTCGTCGACACCGCGAAGGCGCTGCAGCTGCTCGGCGCACGGACGATCCTGACCGGCATCCGGCCAGCGGTGGCGCAGACGCTCGTCGGGCTCTCGCTCGACCTGGGGGGCCTCCTGACCAAGAGCACGCTCCAGAGCGCCATCGCCTTTGCGCTGCAAAGCGACCAGGGCGCGCCACGGGCCCTCGCCCAATAAAAGCGTCGGAAACGTGCCGGCGCGCAGCGGCGGAGCAGCCGACCGCGCGGGGCGGATGCGCGCGCCGGGGGGGCTGGTGTATAAGGCCGCGTGGCGTGTGTTTGTGTCCCCGGAGGTCGCATGTCGCTCGGCCAAGGTTCGGTCGCAGGAGCCTGCTGCGCGGCCATCGCGTTGCTCACCGCCGTGTCGGCCTGCTCGACCAGGGTGCGGAGGTTCGGAGACGACGGCGCCGGAGGCGGCGGGAGCGCCTCGGCGTCGAGCGCCGGCGGCGGCTCGGCCGGGAGCGCCGGCGAGGGCGGCTCTGCCTCGAGCGCCGGCGGCGGCTCGGCCTCGAGCGGCGGGGCCGGGTGCGAGCCCGGTCGCCAGGAGGCCTGTTACGGTGGGCCGCCGGACACGTTGAACCGCGGAGCCTGCCGCGCCGGCGTGAAGATCTGCGACGACGAAGGGAACGGGTACGGCCCATGCGCCGGAGAGGTGCTGCCCGCCGCCGAGCGCTGCGACACCGCCGAGGACGAGGACTGCGACGGCGCGGTCAACGCGGGGTGCGCCTACGCCCGGTGCGCCGACGTCCCCCGCGGCGCGCCGAGCGGCGTGGTTTCGCTCGATCTGGACGGGGCCGGGGGAGATCCGGAGTTCCCCGTGGTGTGCGATCTGGAGACGGACGGAGGAGGGTGGGCGCTCGTCTACAACAGCGTCGGTTCGGCGGAGGGAACGACGCTGTCGTTCTGGGACATCCCGTATGCCCAGCGGCTCGGGACCAAGGGCGAGCCGGCGCTCGAGCGGAACTTCTACAGGGGCTCCCTCTACCTCGTCGGCCGGGAGTACCGCGACGAGATCGCGGATATCGAGGGCACCGTCGCGGAGGTCATGCGCGCGACCGCCGAGGGCATCGACACGACGACCATGAAGCTCCTCCGCCCCCTGCACGTCTCCGGGGACGCCGACGTCTTCTTCTCCCATTTCCTCTCGGGGTGGTCGTCGCACGACCACGACGGTGATCCCGACCCGGGGAACTGCGCGATCGCGTCTCAGAACGTCACGCAGCACTATGCGCAGTGCTGGCACTACAACCTCGGCGCGGACGCGGACGAGCCCCACGACGACGGCGGCTGGGGCCCCCACCTGAGCACGTACGTCGCGAACCGGGTCGGGCTCGCGAACGACAATACGCGCTCTACCCGGGTGCGGCGAATCTCGCGCTGGACACGGTGGTGAGCCGGGCGTCAGGCGTACCTCCGCGCGTAGCTCCGCGGATTTCGTGACAATTTTCGGGAGGGTCGGGTATGCTCGCCCGGCCATGCGCTTCTATGCACTGACTTTTTTGACGCTCTTCGCGAGCCTCTGCCTGGCGAGCTGCTGGAACAGCGGCGGCTGCGTGGAGGGCGACGCGTGCGAGTGCTCCCAGGGTGACGAGTGTTACCTGGGCTGCGACGGTGACGATTGCGACCAGCGCTGCTTCCAGATGAATCGCTGCGGCGCCGTCTGCGAGCACGGGTGCTCGTTCGAGTGCTTCGATGTCGACGAGTGCTCGGCCTCCTGCGGGGACGACTGCGACCTCAACTGCCATAACACGGCGGCGTGCGGGGCCATCTGCGATCGCGACTGCCGGTACGAGTGCCATGACACGAGCCGGTGCGGCGTCAGCGTCGGCTCGGGCAGCGTCGTGACCTGCCGGAACGTGACGACCTGCGAGGTCGAGTGCCGGGGCTCATGCGAGGTGTTCTGCGACAACGTGGGCGGCGAGTGCCGCGTCACCTGCCCCGGCGGCGAGGCTGCGGTCATGTGCCCGAACGGCTCGCGCTCGTGCGGCGGATGCTGAGGAGACCGAGACCGATGCAGAGAGCGATGACATCGCAGCTTCGCGCGCCGCGCCTTTTGGCCGCCGCGCTCTCGTTCGCGGCGCTGACGATCGGGTGGACCGAGGTCGGCGAGGCGCAGATGACGATCAAGCGCCCCGGCGATCGCCCCGACTACAAGGTCGAGCTGGAGCCGCACCTCCTCCTCACGCCGTTCGAGCCGCTCGGCGGCCCCGGCGCCGGGAACGGCCTCGGCGCCGGGCTCCGCGCCACCATCGACATCGCGCCCGACGGCTTCATCAAGCGCATCAACGACTCGGTCGGGATCGGCTTCGGCCTTGACGGCATCCACTACGGAGGGGACGCGGACTACCGCGGCGAGTGCACCCGCTTCGAGAACGGGCCCGCGGGCACGCGTATCTGCACCGAGGTCGACCGGTACGGGGCGCCCTCGGACTACGTGTTCGGCTCGGTCGTGATGCAGTGGAACTTCTGGCTTCACCGGAAGTGGTCGGTCTTCGGCGAGCCGGGGCTGTCGCTGTATCTCGGCGACGTGGGCCGCGACGGGGTCTTCGGGGTCGCACCGGCCCTGTTCGTCGGCGGGCGCTTCCACTTCACGGAGAAGGTGACGCTCACGATGCGGCTCGGATACCCCGCGTTCTCGCTGGGCGTCTCGTTCCTCCTGTGAATTTCGCGCGCTCGCGGACGCCCCGCCCGCGTCGCGCGCCCCCGCGCCCCTCCCGCGCGTAGAGCGCCTCCTCACCGCTTCCCCGCGACGCCGGCCGACCTGATATCCTGCGCCGCATGCCGGAGACGCCGCGATCCGAAGAGACGCTCGGCTCGGCCTTGGTCGAGGACCTCACGGTCCCGAGGCTCGGCGCGCCGGCCGCGCAGCCCATGGAGGAGCTCTCGAGCTCGGCGCTCACCGAGGACATCGAGGCGATCGAGGCGGCGGCGGCCGGGAGCGCGGGCGGCGACCCGCTGATCGGGAGCCTGATCTCGGGGCGCTACCGCGTCCACGAGCTCATCGGGGAGGGCGGGATGGGCGCCGTCTACCGCGGCGAGCAGGTGCACCTCCGCAAGCAGGTCGCGATCAAGCTGCTCCGGCCCCTGGCCCGGCGGATGCCGGAGCTCGTGGTGCGGTTCGAGCGCGAGGCCGTCGCGGGAGCGCACATCCGGCACCCGAACGTCGTCGCCGCCATCGATTTCGGTCAGCTGGACGACGCGTCGTTCTTCCTCGTCCTCGAGTACGTCGAGGGCACGCCGCTCAAGGAGGCGATCGCGGGGGGACGGCTCGCGCCCGCGCGGGCGCTCCGCATCGCGCGCCAGATCGCGTCGGCGCTCGCGGCGGCGCACGAGAAGGGCATCGTCCACCGCGACGTGAAGCCCCAGAACGTCCTGCTCGACGCGCACGATCAGGTCAGGCTCATCGATTTCGGGCTCGCGAAGGTGAACGTCGATCTCCTGTCCAGCCAGAGCCGCAAGACGGCGACGCCGAGCCCCGCCCTGACCAGCGCCGGCGAGGTCTTCGGCACGCTCGCGTACCTCGCGCCGGAGGCGCTGCGCGGGATGGACGCGGTGGACGCGCGCGCGGACCTGTACGCGCTCGGGCTCGTGCTCTACGAGATGCTCACCGGACAGCACCCCTTCGACACGAAGAACGTGGTCGAGCGGCTCAAGCAGCAGGGGCCGGGAGGGCCGCCGGCCCTCCGCGTGCGCGCTCCGGATCTGGAGGTGCCGTACGAGGTCCAGCAGGCCGTGATGCGGCTCATGGAACACGATCCGGCGTTCCGCTTCCAGACGGCGGCCGACGCCATCGCGGCGCTCGATGAGGGGCTCGCGGCGATCACGCGCGCGGCGGCGCCGGCGGCGGGCGCGAGCACCGCGGCGGGCCAGGCCACGGCGGGCGGAGCCAACGCGGCGGGCGGGGCCGCCGCGCAGGCTGCGAAGGCGGCGCCCAGGGAGCAGGCGCCGTCTGCCTGGCCGGGGCCCCGGGCGACCTTGCTCGCACGCGCGCACCGCGGGCCCACGGCCTCGGCGCGCTGGGTGCCCCTCGCGGCGGCGCTCTCGGCCCTGGCGGCGCTCGCGATCGGCGTCGCGCTCTGGCTCGTCGTCCGGCGACCCGCGGCGACCACGGAGGCGTCGGCCGTCGCCTCCGTCGAGCCCCCGCCGGCGCCGCCAGCGCCGCCCCCCGCGTCGGCGAGCGCAGCGCCCGAGGACGACGCCCGCGGCGCCCCGAGCCCGCGCGCGCAGCTCAGCCGGGCGGTGGCGACCAGGAACTGGGTGCTCGGGGCGCGGTCGCTGCTGGCCCTCGCCGAGGCCGATCCGGAGCTCGCCCTGAGCAGGGGCCTGCGCGAAGAGGTGCTCTCCACCGTGGCGGGCATCGGGTTCGAGGAGGACAACCCGGCGGCAGACGAGGTCTTCGACCTGCTCACGAACCGGCTCGGCAGCGGCGGGCTGGACGTGCTGCTCGACCTCGTGCGCGCGCGCGGAGGCACCAAGGCGGCCCGGCGCGCCAGCGAGATCCTGGCCCGGCCCGACGTGATGGCGCGCGCGACCCCCGCGCTCCGCGTCCTCTTCGCGTTCCGCAAGGCCAGCTGCGGCGGCA
Source organism: Sorangium sp. So ce1504 (assembly GCF_051521635.1). Classification (NCBI taxonomy): domain Bacteria; kingdom Pseudomonadati; phylum Myxococcota; order Polyangiales; family Polyangiaceae; genus Sorangium; species Sorangium sp. So ce1504. The sequence continues at coordinate 7,783,627 of NZ_CP150365.1, forward strand.
AGCGGGCGCTCTTCGGCCGCGCCGCGGCCGAGGGGGACGAGCGCATGCTCTTCGAGCTCCAGGTGCTGCACGGCGCGCGGTGCAGGCGGAACGATCCGTGCTGCTTCCGCGACGACAAGGCGATCGCCGACGCGATTCAGCAGCTGAAGACGCGCCTCGGGACGTGACCGGCGCGCGCGGCGCGCCTCCTTTCAGCCGGGCCCCCGACGGAGGCGCCGCTCAGAGAAGGCCGCAGCCAGGGTAGAGCGGCAGGAGATCGCTGTCGCGCACGTAGCTCCGGATCGTCTCCGAGTAGCTCGGCCCGAGCAGCGGACCCAGGAGAGGCCCGAGCAGCGGAAGCGTGTGGCACGTCTGATCGCCGTCGGCGTCCGTCAGGCAGGTCAGATCGCAGAGACCGAGGAAGGCGATACCGCACGTCGGCACGTGGCCACAGAGCCGCTCCAGCGAGAGGAGGCCGAGATCGAGCGGGCAGCTCAGCGAGAGCGACGAGAGCTCCCCGGTGAGATCGGGATCGATGCAGGCATATCCGGCGATGGCCGAAGGAAGGAACGCGTTGCCGTACATCGTGGCGTCGTGGACGACGAACTCCGCGAAGGGCTCCTCGTCCGAGGAGCACTCGAGGGCCGGGTGGCTGCCATCCAGAAAGATATCCACATGCTCGCCGGTGCCGTTCAGGTGTTGGAAGATGCACGCAGAGACCCAGCGCTGCTCCGAGGTGGTGAGACCACGCCCCGTCCACTCCGGCGCGAACCCGAAGGAGCCGTAGAACCTGCGGCCGTCCGGACCGTACACGACCTGTTCAGAGGACAGCGCGCAGCGCACGGTATAGTCGAGCACGCTGCTCCCGCCGGAGGTGCCGAGCAGCGGCGTCGGAACCACGACGTTCTTGGCGCCGACGAGCGCAGCCCGGCCGAGCGCCTGGAACGCAGTGCGGTTCGCCGGCGCCCAGAAGTCGCTGGGGAGCAGGCCGTTACATCCGATGGGCACGGCATTGCGCCGTATTGGCAGCTCCGCCGTCTCGACGGGCTCGGTGTCCGACGGAGCGTCGGGGTCGGTGTCCGACGGGACGGCGCATCCCGCCGTGAACAAACCGGCGCCAAGCAGACCAACCGCAATGAAACGGATCGATGACATTCAGCTCTCCTCCGAGAAAGGCGCGCTGCCACGCACGAGGCCAGGCTCCGACACCGACCAGCAATCGCGCTCTTACTTAAATTAGCAGTCTTTCATTTTCCAGGAAGACATGCAATACCGAAAACTAGCACACGAAGGTTTGTTGCCCCTATACGGACTCGCCGGAATATCGAACGGAACGCGCCCTATCGAGTCAGGATCGAGTCACTGCGACACGGCTGGACGAACGTCCGGCGTCCGCGATGTCTCCTCCAGGGTGCGCTCCAGCTCGACGAAGCGGGACAGCCATAGGGGGCTGTCCCCGCGGTGCTCCCGCGCGCTTGCGAGCGCCTCCTCCGCCTCACGCAGATGTCCACAACGAAGCGCCATGCGAGCACGCCAGTACAGGAACATCAGCGTCTGCTCGGCGATCGGCTGGCCTTTCGCCAGCCGGATCGCTTCGCCCCAGGAGAGAGATGGCTGCGGGGCCGGCCGGAGCCCGACCTCGGAGAGCACGAGCTCGAGCAAGGTGAACTCCGCGAGATCACCCGGCTCGAGGGCGCAGGATCGCTGGATCCACGAGACGAGCTGGCTGGCCTGCTCGTACTCGTCGAGCGCGAGGTGGATCTGCGCGAGCAGCATCGCCGTCTGAGGCATCGGGCGCTCGGAGGCCTGCTCTTCCAGCCACCGGGCGCGCCGCAGGAGCGCGAGCGCCTCTCGCTGCCTGTCGCTCCAGTGCAGCAGCACGGCGACGTTGTACGAGGCCAGCTTCTCCAGCCACGGATTGCCGATCTCGCGCGCGAGATCGACGGCGCGGCGCAGGTCGCCGATCGCGCCCGGCAGCGACCACCGCCAGGCCCACAGCCCGATGCGGTTGACGTACGCCCCGCAGAGGTGAAATCGATCGCCGGCCGCCGTGACCAGGGCGATCAGGTCCTCGGAGGCGCGCTCGGCGTCCTCGCGGCGACCTGCGCTCGCGAGCTGGAACGCCAGCATGTTCAGGGCAGGGACGCGCGCGTCGTAGTCTCCCAGCGCGGCGGCGCGATCGACGCACGCGGTGAGCTCCGTGATCGCCTCCTCGATCTTCCCCCGACGCCAGGAGGTGCGACCATCGGCGACCCGGAGGCGCAGCGAGAGCTCGGGCGAGCCCTGCGCGTCGACGAGCGGCCGCGCCTCCTCCACGCGCCGCGCCGACGCCTCGAACTCGAAGGCCCAGTCGAGCGCGGTCGCGTCCTCGAGCAGGAGGCTCGCCCTCGCCTGCGCGTCGCCGAGCGCCTCGGCCAGCGCCAGCGCGTCGCCGAAATCGCTGCGCGCCTCCTGGACGCGGCACATCCGGTACCGGCTCCTGCCGCGGCCCGCGAGCGCGCGCACGCGCCGGCGCGCGTCGCCCTGCTCGGCGATCTGGAGCGCGGCGTCGTAGCGCTGGTCCGCCTCGACGGCGTCGTGCCGCGCTGACGCGAGATCGCCGAGCGCGAGGTAGGCGTCGGCCGCCTCGGCGCGCTCGCCGCACACGGCCGCGTGGCGCGCGAGCGCGCGGAGGCCGTCGGTCGAGCCGGCCGCCACCTGCGCCCGCCAGTACGCGAGGGCGCTCCGGTGGATCGCGGCGCGGTGCGCCGGGTCGAGCATCTCGTAGACCGCCTCCTGGAGGACCGCGTTCTGGAACGCGTGCCAGTCGTCCTCGCCGCCGCCGCGGCCCTCGCCGTCTCGCAGCAGGATCCGCCGCTCGACCAGGGCCGCGAGCCCGTAGCCCGCGTCGACCATCGCTCCTGCGCCGCCCGCGCGCTCCAGGCCGTCCAGCACCGCCTCGAGCTCGGCGCGATCGAACGACATGCCGAGCGCCGAGCAGACCCGGGCGCACGTCGCGAGCTCCGGCGGTAGATCGTCGAGCTTCTGCGCCGCGAGCCATTGCCACGCCGGCGCGGGGGGCAGCGCCTCGACCTCCGCGGTCGCCACGTAGGAGCCGCCGCCGGCGCGCCGGCGCACGGCGCCCGCGCGCTTGAGGGAGCGGACGATCTGCCGCAGGCAGTCCGGGTTGCCGCCCGCCCAGTCGGCCAGCCCGCGGAGGATCTCCGCCGGCGGGTACTCGGCCGGCAAGAGCAGGCGCGAGGCGAGATCCATCGCCGCCTCCTCCGCGAGGGGCGCGAGCGTCAGGCGGGTGTGGCGCTGGTTGCGCTGACCCCAGCTGGGGCGGGCCTGCTCGAAGCGAGGGCGCGCGGTCACGACCACCCAGAGGGGAGTGCCCTCGCCGTCGAGCGTGGCGTACTCGAGCGCGTCGAGCAGCACGTCGTCCGCCTGGTCGGCGTCGTCGAGGATCACGGCGAGGGGGCCGCGGCGCGCCCCGCGGCGGAGCGCCTCGGCGAGCGCCAGCATCAGGCCGTTGCGGGCCTCCCCGGACAGGTGCCCTCCACGAGGCCCGGTCCAGCCGAGCGCCGCGGCGACGGCCTCCCACGTCGCGCCGCCGAGCGTCTCGCCGAGCCGATCCACGCAGAACTGCCGCGGGTCTCCGGGGCTCTCCCTCGGCGCGTCGAGCGCGACGCAGAGGAGCGCGCGCACGGCCTGCGCTGCGCCGCCGTGGATGGGGTGGAGCGCGCGCGCGGCCACCACGCGCACGTCCGGGACCGGCACGCCGGCGATGCTGGCCGCCTCGGCCGCGAGGCGCGTCTTGCCCAGACCGGCGTCGCCGATGAGCGTGAACAGGCCGGGGCACGTCCCGTCGAAGGCGTCGGTCGCGCTGGCCGCGAGCGCCGAGAGCACGTCGTCGCGGCCGAGCAGCGCCGGCTCGCGCAGGCTCTCCGGGTCGCCTTGCGGCGTGGGGGCGACCTCGTCGTCGGGCAGCGCGCGCTCGAACTCCTCGGTCATCGCGAGGCCGCCCCAGGGCTCGGCCGGCAACCACGTCTCGGGGCGCTCGATCGGCGCGCCGTAGGCGGCGTGCAGCCCGCCGGTGACCCTGCGCAGGCGCACGCTGGCGAGGTGCAGCGCCACGCGCACGCCGCCGCTCAGCGCGAGATCGCGCGCCGCGGCCAGCGCTGCGCGGGCCGGATCGTCGACGTCCCTCGCGGAGAACACGGCGAGGCAGCGCTGCCCCCGCTGCCGCGCGACGAACCCCCGGCGGCCGCCGATCGCCGCGATCACCGGCCCCACGCCGCCCTCCGCGAAGAGCAGCGCGACCGGCTGCCGCCCCTCGGCGACGGCCGCCGCGGCGCCGTCGTCCTGCCGCTGCGATCGCGGCGCGGACGGAGGCGGGATCGAGTCGGCGCGAGGCCGCGCGCGCAGGGCGTGCAGGGTGCGCCGGAGCGCGGCGGCGCTGTCCGGGCGGCGGCTCGGGTCCTTGGCGAGGCAGGCGAGCGTCAGCGCCTCCAGCCCCTCGGGGACGTCCACGAAATCGCTCGGGCGCGGCGGGCGCAGCGCCAGGTGGCCATGCTCGACGGCGGTCTCGCCGCCGACGAACGGCGGGCGCAGGGTGAGCAGCTCGAACAGGATGACGCCGAACGCATAGATGTCCGCGCGCGCGTCGATCCGCGAGGCGTCGCCCCGGAGCTGCTCCGGAGCCATGTACTCCGGCGTCCCCACGATGTCGCCGGCGCGCGTCACGCCGGCGGACGCGGCCGGCGGCTCGCCGTCGGACGCGAGCTTCCCCAGGCCAAAATCGAGCAGCACCGCGCGGCCGCTCGAGCCGAGGAGGAAGAGGTTCTCCGGCTTGAGATCGCGGTGGATGACGGCGCACGCGTGCGCCGCCTCGATCACGGCGAGGATCGCGTCCGCGCGCCCAGCGGCGCGGTCCGGATCGAGCGGCGCGCGCAGCGCCGCCAGCTCTTCGGCGAGGGTCTGGCCGAAGAGCCGCTCCATCGCGAGGTACGGCCGCCCCCCGGGGAGCTCGCCGCAAGCGACCAGCTGCGGGACGTGCGGCACGCCGACGCGCTCGAGCAGCGCGGCCTCCCGCCGGAACCGCTCTCGCAGGTTCCACGCCGCGTGCCTCCCCACCTTGATGGCGACCGGCGATCCATCGCAGTCCTGCTGCGCGGCCCAGACGTCGGAGAAGCCGCCATGACCGAGCGGCCCGAGCAGGGAGAAGCCCTCGATCGCGGGCGCCGCGCCCTCCACGGCGTCGTGCTCGCCGGGCGGCGGCGTAAAACCATCTCTGACGCACCGAGCGTCAGCGGCGAGCCGCCCGTGACATACGGGGCAACGGTGCATGAGTGGGCTCGATCTGCGGGCAGCCGAAGGTCGCGCTGGACGACAGCGAAGCGTACTGTAATGCGCGAACTCAGCGGTTGTCATGTAGAAGTCAGCGGGTGTCACCCATGAAGAACCCCTGCCAAGACGATGAGCCGTCCCCCGTCGCGGCGCCGGCCGGCGCCCCCGCGGGCGAGCGGCCGATCGGCGCGTCGCAGACATGGAAACAACGCACGCCCGACACACACGATCGCGAGGGCGCAGGTCCCGGCGCCCCGCGCGCCGCGGCGCTGCGGGCAGGCGAGTACCTCCTCGACGGCGTCATCGCCGAGGGTGGGTTCGGCGTCGTCCACCGCGCGGTGCACGCGACGAGCAGGGCGCCGGCGGCGGTCAAGATCATGCACGCCGACCTGATCTCGCGCGCCGACGTGGTGCTCCGCTTCCAGCGCGAGGTGGACGCGATCGGGCGGATCCGGCACCCGAGCGTCGTGGAGATCCTCGAGGTCGGGCGGCTCGACGACGGGCGGCCCTACTATGTGATGGAGCTCCTTCAGGGCAAGAGCCTCGAGCAGCACCTGTTCGCGCGCGGCCGGCTCCCGGCGGACGAGGCGCTCGCGATCCTCGATCCGCTCTGCAGCGCGCTCGCCGCGGTCCACGCGCTCGGGATCATCCACCGCGACGTGAAGCCCTCGAACGTGATCCTGTGCGAGCACGGCGGGGAGCTCAGGGTGGTGCTGCTCGACTTCGGCATCGCGAAGCTGCTCGGCCCGACGGATCTCTCGCTCACGTCGTCACGGCACGTCGTGGGGACCCCGGCGTTCATGTCGCCCGAGCAGCTCCTCAACCGGCCTGTCGACATGCGGACCGACGTCTACGCGCTCGGCGCGCTGCTCTACACGATGATCGCGGGATCCATGCCGTTCCTGGCGACCACGTACCCGGTGCTGCGCCACCTTCACCTGCACCAGGCGCCGCCCCGCCCGAGCCTGCACGCGCCGGTCGACCCGGCGTTCGACGATATCGTCGTGCGGGCCATGAGCAAGGATCCCGCCGGCCGCCACCCGGACGTCACCGCGTTCCTGGGCGACGTGCGGGCCGCGACGGCGCGGATCGCGCGGACCGGCGCGGTGGAGGCGGGGCACATCCGGCGCCTCGCCATCGGGCTGCTCGTCGAGGTCCTCGCCGAGAGCCGCGCGCTCGAGGCCCCCACCGACGCCTTCCTGGCTGAATTCGAGGCCGTGGTCCCGGACGCCGTGGCCGCGCTCGCGCCCTCGGGGTTCTCGCCGCTCGCGATCACGAGCACCAGCGCGCTGCTCGCGGCGCCCTTTCGGCGCGGCGAGCGCGGCACCGAAGAGGCGCGCCACCGCGCGATCGCGGCCGCCGTCGCGCTGCACACGGGGCTCGCCGGGCCGGGCCAGCGCGATCCCAGGATCAGCGTCCGCTTCTGCCTCCACGCCGGCGACGTGGTGCTCACCGAGGACGGCGCCCTGGTGGGCGGGAACCTCCTCGAGCTCTCCTCGTGCCTCTCGGAGGCGGCTGAGCCGGGCGTGTACGCGTCGCCGGCGATGCTCGATGGCGTCGCCTTCTTGTCCCACCGGGTCTCGGGGGCCGCCGGCGCCACGATCCCGATGCGCCGCGTGTTCGTGCGGCCGCCGGGCCGCGCCGCGACCCCCGCGTAGCGCCCCGGCGCTCGCGGGGCCGCGAGCGCCGGGCGCAGGATGGGTCAGCGGGCGGGCTTGACGAACTTGAGGGTCATGCGGTCGCTCTCGCCGATCGCGGCGTAGCGCGCGCGGTCCTTGTCGCCGAGCCGGAAGTTCGGCGGCAAGGTCCAGACCCCTTCCGGGTAGTCTTTCGTGTCCTTCGGATTCGCGTTGACCTCGGACTTGCCGCCGAGCTTGAAGCCCGCCGACTCGACCTTCTGGATCACCCACGCTTCCGGGAGGTATCCCTGTTTCGCGCTCTCATCGGGGTTGGCGTCCGGCTTCGCCCGGTGCGCCACGACGCCGAAGACGCCGCCCGGCTTGAGCGCCTTGAACGCCTCGGCGACATAGACGTCGAACTTGCCGCTCCGGTGCCAGTTGTGCGCCTCGCGAATGGCGATGACGAGGTCGGCCTTGCCCTCGATCCCGAGCTTCGGGCTGTCGCGATCGATCACGACGACATCGACCTTGCCGAACAGCTCGGGCGACTTCTCGATCATGCGCTTCACACGCTTGCCATAGAGCGTGTTGCGCGAGTCCGCGGGGCCGTTCGGATCGAACGCCGTGATGATGAGCTTGCCCTTCTTCGCGAGCACCGGCGCGAGCAGCTCGGTGTACCAGCCCTCGCCGGCCCCGAGCTCGATGACCGTGCTCGTCTGCTTGAGGCCGAAGAACTCCAGGTTCTCGACCGGGTGCCGGGCGGCGTCGCGCTCGGCGTTGCCCGGGGCGCGGTGCTTCCCCTTGAGCGCCGCCCGCAGCGCGGCGCCCGCGCTCGGGTAGTTGGCCGCGATGAGCGCCTTGACCTCGGCCTTGAGCGCGTCGTCGAACCGCGCCGCCTCCTTGTCGGCCTTGGCCTCCATGGCCTTCGTGTCCTCGGCGAGCTTGGCGAGCTCCGCCTGCTTCTTCTCGGCTTCCGGGTCCGCCTTGGGCGTCGCCGCCTCGGGCTGCGCGGCCGGCGCGGCGGCCGGCGGCGCCTGCGCGGGGGCCGGCGGCGGGGGCGGCGGGGCGCTCTCGACGGGCGGCGGGCTCCCCGCGCAGGCGGAGAGCGCGCCAGCGAGGACGAACAGCAAGGTCCTTGAAGTGATGTGCATGCGCGGTTGCGTAGACCGGAGGGAGGACGGCCGCAAGATGTGGGGAGACGTGGCGAGACGACGCGAAACGATGCGAGACACCGCGAAACCACAGGGAAAACCGGCGAGGTTCCGCGTTGACCGGGCGGCGGGGCCAGGGTAGCGTACGCGGTCCCGGGGGGTGCTCGCACACTCACGCAGGTGGCCGATGCCGCTCAAGGTTCATAACACGCTCACGAGGAAGAAGGAGCCTTTCGTCTCCGCCCGGCCGAAGGTCGTGCGCATCTACACGTGCGGTCTCACGGTCTACGCCCCGATGCACATCGGCCATGCGCGCACCTACTGCTTCTGGGACGTCTTCCGCCGCTACCTCGAGTACCGCGGCTATCACGTGCTGAGCATCATCAACTACACGGACATCGACGATCGCATCATGCAGCGCGCGAGCGAGCGCGAGGGCGCCGTCGACGTCGCCGAGCGGAACATCGCGGCGTTCCGGCGCGACTGCCGCAAGCTCCACATCAAGGACTACGCCGTCTACACGCGCGCCACCGACTTCGTCGACGAGCAGGTCGACATGGCGAAGCGCCTGATCGAGAAGGGCCACGCCTACACGGTCAACGGCGAGGTCTTCTACGAGGTCGGCACGTGGGCGTCCTACGGTGAGCTCTCGGGGCGCAAGGTCGACGAGCAGGAGGTCGGGGCGAGCGGCCGCGTCGAGGAGGACTTCGCTCGGAAGAGGCACCCGGCGGACTTCAGCCTCTGGAAGCCGACCGGCGCGGGCCAGCCGAGCTGGCGCACCGGCGAGGAGGGGTGGCCGACCGGACGCCCCGGCTGGCACATCGAGTGCTCGGCGATGAGCACGGCGCTCCTGGGCGACCATTTCGACGTCCACGGGGGCGGCATCGACAACATGTTCCCTCATCACGAGAACGAGATCGCGCAGAGCGAGCCGCTCTGCGGGCGGCCCTGGGTGCGCTACTGGCTGCACCCGGAGCACCTCGATCTCAAGGACATGAAGATGTCGAAGAGCCTCGGGAACGTCATCTCCGTCGAGGAGCTCCTGTCGAGGCACGGGCACGACGAGGCGCGGTGGTTCTTCGTGACGCAGCATTACCGTTGCAAGCTCCCGTTCGGCTGGGAGCTGCTCCAGCAATCCGCTCAGGGCTATGCGCGCATCAAGAAGCTCGCGACGGTCCTCGCCGAAAAGCTGAGCGGCGCGACGGAGGCTCCCCTCGCCCCGGGCGCGTACGCGTCGCAGCGACCCGAGGAAGAGCGGTTCCCGAGGATGCGCCACCAGTACGTTCACGGCCAGTTCGGGGAGCTCACCGAGCGGTTCATCGCGCGCTTCATCGAGGCGATGGACGACGATCTGAACACGCCGAACGCTGTGGCTGCATTTTTCGATTACGTGAGCGCGCTCTATTCGGCGGGGATCGAGCGGTGTGAGGACCGCCCCTCGCTGCTCGCGGTCTACCGGGCGATCGTGCGTCACCTCGCGGTGTTCGGGGTGGAGATCGCCGAGCCGGCGCTGTATCCGGAGCTCGTTCCGGACTACGCGCTCGCCCCTGCCGAGGGCGCGGCTGGGCGCGGGGGTGACGCCGCGATCGACCGGCTGATCGCGATGCGCCAGGAGGCTCGGAAGGCGAAGGACTTCGCCAAGGCGGACGCCATCCGCAACCTGCTGACCGAGGCAGGTGTCGTGCTGGAAGATACTCCCCGCGGTCCCCGCTGGTCCTTCTCCTGAGGAGCTCTCCCGCTTCGGATACGGGCCCATCTCGACGTTTTCGGTGCTCGGCGTACCGGAGTACGCCTCCGCGCCGAAAACGCCGATCTGGGCCCGTCTCCTGTGCGGGAGAGCTCCGCTAACGGATGTATCAGAGCTCGGAGAAAGAGCGGAGAGGATCGCGCGGCGGAAACTTGCCGGGAGCGGCGCTGCGGAGGGCGCGGGCTGGAGACGGCTGCGGCCCGGGATTCGGTCACGGAAGCTGCGGCGGCGCCAAAGGGCGGCGCGCGCCAGCCGCCACAACACGGGATGTCCGCGGCCCGCCTCCTTATAGGTCACGGTCCTCCTATTAGGCCGCGGCCACCTCCTTATAGAGAGATGTCGGCATAGCGCGACGGCGGCGCGATGCATTGAGACGGCGGCGCGATGCGTGGAGGATGCGGCGCGGCATATAGAAGCGGCGCAATGGATGGCCGCGAGACGGCGGAGCTGCGGTCGGGACGAAGTGCGACGGGCGTGCGGCGACGAAAAGGAACCTTGTTGTCCCCCGTTGCCGCGCGCCACGGCGCACCATTTGGACGCGTCGAAAGCGTGCTTGTTTGATCTCGAGCACCCGCCTGGGGTCGCAAAATGGGTGTGCCAGATGTGCCATTGTCGGAGTCCGCCGACATGCCCGGGCACGCTCGGTTCGACGCGACAAGGCGAAAATCACGATCTGGGACCGGGCATATCAATTGCCAATCGGGTGCTCCGCACCAGCGCCCAAGCCCGAACAGCCCGGTCGGGTCAGACAGACGCCTGTTCGCGTCGCCGGCCGCAGCTCGAGCTGCGGCCGGACGGCGCTCGTGCAGTCAACTCTTACCCCACGAGAACGCAGATGCGGAACCTCTCCTTCGGCTTCACCCATCCTCTCTCACTCAAAACCAGCTCGGCCGCGGTCCTCGCCCTGCTCGCCTCGGGCGCCGCGTGCGGAAGCTATGACGTCGATGAAGGTTCACTCAACGATGCAGAACTAGCTCTCGAAGCGGCGGCCAGCGGGCCGGGCGCCGTCGGCGTCACCGCCTCCGGCGTCGGCACCGGCGTCGGCGCGACCGGGACCGGTGGCTTCGGCAGCAGCTCGGTCGCCACCTCCACCACCGGCGTCGGCGGCGGCGGCACCGGCGGCTTCGGCACCAGCGTGGTCGCCAGCTCCACCGGCGTCGGCGGCTCCACCAGCAGCTCGGTCACCACCACCGGCGTCGGCGGCGGCGTAGGCGTCGGCGGCGGCGACCCCGGCGATCCGCCCCCGGTGGGGCCGCCGGCCGTCGGCTTCTGGCAGCTCGACGACTGCAACGCCGCGACAACGGCGCTGTTCGACTCGTCGGGCAACGGCAACACGGCCACCCGCTCGGCCAACGCGGCGTGCGCTCAAGGTGTCAGCGGTCTCGGCGTCGCCTTCAACCAGGACAACGACAAGATCCTTGTCGACGACGATGCCAGCTTCACGTTCGGACAGAACCTCGCCGTCGCCGCGTGGGTCAATCCGACCGCGGTGACAGGGTCGACGCCGCGGACCATCGTGCAGGAGAAGGGCGGCGGAGAGACGAGCTTCTCGCTCGACATCCGGAACAGCCAGGCGCGGTTCACCGTGACCTTGACCAACGGGCGGACGGTCACCTCCCGCGCCCCCATCCAGGCCAACGTGTGGACCCACGTCGCGGGGATCTACGACGGCACATTCGTGCGGCTCTTCCTGAACGGCGAGCAGGTCGGCCAGATCAGCGCGGCAGGCACGCTCCACGACATCGACGCGCCCATCCGTATCGGCAACAACGTGCAGAAGGAGCGCTTCACCGGCGTGCTCGACGAGGTCTGGCTCTCCGCCTCACCGACGACCGCCTTCGAGATCGCCCAGCTCTCCTGCCTCAGGCGCCCCACGACGGCCGTCGTCACGCCGGAGAGCAGCGGCCTGGTCGCCCCGAACACGCCGGTGGCGTACCAGATCGCCGTCACCAACAACGATGTCGGCGCGTGCCCCGGCCGCGACTACTTCCTCGACATCTCCAGCCCCTCGGCGGGCATCGACGTCTCCGCCGATCCCTCCTTCTTCCCCGGCGTCCTGCCCGGGAGCACGGAGACGTTCCCCGTCACCGTCACCGGCACCGAGGACGCGGATCCCGGCGCCCACCTGATCCCCTTCTCCGTGATCGACTTCAACTCGCCCGAGTTCATCGTCGCCTCCGGGGCCCTCGACTTCGAGCTGGCCGAGCCGACGGGGTGCTTCGTCCGCACGAGCCGAGAGATCTTCGTGAAGGACCTCAGCGTGGTCGAGGATCCCCTCCGCACGACGTTCAATGGGCCGCCGAGCGACCCCCGCACGGGCGCATGGACGTTCGCGCGCCTGATGGAGGACATGGCGCCCACGCCCGCCGACGCGCCGGCCATGGTCGAGGAGCTCTTCAGCACCTGGCTGACCGATCAGGTCGTGAACGGCTTCACCGTGCCGGCGCGCACGGCGATCCAACAGGTCGTGCTCGACGAGTGGCCGAGGAGCCCTGACGGGTCGCTCGACCTGCAGCAGGCGCCGCTCTTGCTGCTCGGCATCGTCAACAGGATCGACGTGCGCAACCTGGCCGAAGGCCACGCCGGCGAAGGGAGGTTCGTGTTCGGCGTCGTCAGCCAGGGCTTCCCGCAGCAGTTCACCGTGATCCTGGAGTACAAGCTCCCCGCGTCGACCGAGGCCGACGTGCTCGACTGGGCGAACGACTGGCACGCCCTCGGCAGCCTGCCCTTCCCGTCCGAAGCGTACAACGCGGCGCTCCAGGACATCACCACGCGGTTCGCAGGCCGGAACGCCGCGCCCGGCAAGCCGAACGGGAGCTCGCTCGGGCAGCTCCGCACGAACGAGATCGCGCTCGCGGGGCCGTGGGAGCTGCGCGAGTTCGTCCTCTCGCCCGACACGGGCTTCCTGCGGCCGGAGACCGTCAAGCTGACGCCGGATCTCGGCTTCGACGGATCGCCCACGCTCGCTGATTTCGTGAACCAGAACGAGGCCTCGATCATCGCGGAGCAGCACACGGTGCCCGACACGTTCCAGGGGAACCCGTTCCTCGGCGGCTCGTCGTTCAACAACCTCACGGCCTGGACCGCTCCTGGCATCCTCAACAACGAGGCGCGGCACAAGTTCTCGCTCAACACCTGCAATGGGTGCCACGGCGCGCAGGAGACCGGGACGGGGTTCCTGCACGTGAACCCGAGGTCGCTCGGGAACGAGGCGTCGCTGTCGGGTTTCATGACGGGGATCACGGTCAGTGACCCGGTGAGCGGTGAGCCGCGCACCTTGAACGATCTGAGGCGCCGGAATCAGGATCTGTCGGCGCTGGTCTGCGAGCCTGCCCCGACCTTCGCGGCGCTCAGGGCCGCGCCGACAGGCGGCGCGGCGGCCGGCGCGGCCGCGAGCCGCTCGGCGTTCATCCGCCGCGGCATCGGGCGCGTCCACTGATCCGGTAGCGCCCCGGCGCGAGGGGCGGCGGGCGCGGCCGGCGAGCCGCGCCCGCCCGGCCTCCCGGGCAGGCCCCGGGGAGGGCGCGCCGTCCCTTCAGCTGTCGAGGCCCGCGCAGGAGAGCCGCGTCCCGGCCGGGAGCTCCAGCCCGAAGCGCTCTTTCAAGACGTCGAGGAGCGCGTCGTCGCGCACCGAGACGCGCTCGACGCCGTCCACCCGCCAAAACCCCAGCTCGCGGTTGCGCAGCGTCACCCGGCCTTCCGGCGACGGGAGCGCCACGATGAGGTTGTTCACGAACAGCGAGTTCGGGTGCGTGGATGTGTAATGGTTCGCCACCTCGTAGTCGATCGGGAGGTGCTCCTCGAGCGTGAACGCGTAGATGTCCTGACACGCCTCGCCCGCCCTGGAGGCGAGCACCCAGGACGAGCCCTCCCGGCGCAAGCCGATCACGTCGAGCACCCGCGCATGCCCCTCGCCCTCGACGAGCGGGAGCGGCTGCAAGAGCCCCGGACCGCCGAAGCCGACGTCCGCGATGAACGGCCCCTCGGGCAGATCGACCAGCGACAGCATGTGAGATCGAGGGCCCGTATCGCTGCGCTGGAACCGCACCCGCGCGATGAGCGTCGTGAGCTTGAATCCGAGCCGGCGCAGCGCCGCGGCGAACAGCGTGTTGTGCTCGAAGCAATAGCCGCCGCGGCGCGCCCCGACGAGCTTCGCCTGGACGCTGGCCAGGTCGAGGCGGATCGGTCGGCCGAGCAGGACGTCGAGGTTCTCGAAAGGGATGGAGTAGACGTGCGCTGCGTGAAGCGCGTCGAGGACCTCCCGCGTGGCGGCGAGCGCGCCGCGGTAGCCGATGCGGGCGAGATAGGCGTCGAGGTCGAGCGATGCGCTGTCCTGTGTCGAAGGTTGCATTGGATCGGTGCAGCGAGGATACGCGGCCCCTCGCTTGACCGTCAACGCGCCGGTCAGCACATTGACGGCGGTGGAGCAGGACCATCGAACCCATGCAGGCTGCGCTGGGCCGCTCCGTGGCTTCGCTGCGGAGAGCGCTCGATGGCTCTCTGCGAAACGTCGGTCCGTGGAGCGCCGGGATGATCATCACACCGCGCGGCGGCGGGCTGGGCAGCGCGCCCGGCGCGGCCTGGTCGCCGCCGGTCGAACGACATGCCCGCGCCCGACCGCTATACCGTGACGGAGATCCTCCGCGAGGGGACCAGGTTCGTCGTCCATCGCGGCCTCCGGAACGAGGACGGTTGTCCGGTCCTGCTCAAGATCCCCCGGGCAGAGCCCCTCGACGGCCGGGACGCCGCGCGGCTGCGCCACGAGCTCGAGATCGGGCGAAGGCTCAGCGGCCGGTCCGCGATCAGGCCCTGTGAGCTCACCACCTACCGGAGCCGGCCGGCGCTCGTCCTGGAAGACTTCAGGGGTCGCTCGCTCGATCGGGAGCTCGGGGCGCCGATGGATCTCAAACGTTTCTTGACGATCGCCTCCAGCATCTCGACAGCCCTCGCGGACATCCACGCAAAGGGGGTCGTCCACAAGGACATCAAGCCGCAGAACATCCTCGTCGATTCCATGTCTGGAGAGGTGAAGATCGCGGACTTCGATCTTGCCTCCCTGCTCCCCGAGGACCACGGCGACGCGCGGAGCCCGAGCGTCATCGAGGGGACCCTCGCCTACATGGCGCCCGAGCAGACAGGGCGCACGAGCCGGGCGGTCGATCTCCGTACCGACCTCTATTCGCTGGGCGTCACGCTCTACGAGATGCTCACGGGCGTCCTGCCCTTCTCGGCCGGCGATGCCCTGGAGTGGGTCCACCGTCACGCCGCGGTGCTCCCCCGGCCTCCATCGGAGCTCGTCCCGGGTCTCCCTTCGCCGGTGTCCGATCTCGTCATGAAGCTCCTCGCCAAGGCGCCCGAGGATCGGTACCAGAGCGCGCGCGGCCTCACGCTCGATCTCGAGCGATGTCTCGAGGGGCTCACGACGCGCGCGCGCATCGACCCATTCCCGCTCGGAGAGCACGATTTCTCTGGTCTCTTCGAGATCCCGAAGGAGCTCTACGGCCGCGAGCGCGAGCTCGGCGCGCTCGTCGCCGCCTTCGAGCGCGTGGCGCGGCTCGGGGCTCCGGAGCTCCTCCTCCTCTCCGGCAACGCCGGCGTCGGCAAGACCTCGCTGGTCCAGGAGCTCTACCGGAAGGCGGTCCGGGAGCGGGGCCTCTTCGCGGCGGGCAAATTCGACCAGCAGCGCCGACACGCGCCCTACGCGACGATCGTCCAGGCGCTCCGCGAGCTCGTGCGCGAGATCCTGAGCGGGAGCGAGCCCGTCATGGACGCGTGGCGGAGGCGGCTCTCCGCGGCCCTCGGCAAGAACGCGCAGCTCATCGTCGACGTCCTCCCGGAGGTGGAGCTCATCCTCGGCAAGCAGCCGCCCGTCCCCGAGCTGCCGCTGACCGAGACGGAGAGCCGGTTCGCGATGGTGTTCCGGCGCTTCGTCGGCGCCTTCTGCCGGGAGGAGCGCCCACTCTGCCTCTTCCTCGACGACCTCCAGTGGGCAGACCCGGCGAGCCTCGCGCTCCTCGAACACCTCATCACCCACCCCGAGACGCAATGCCTGCTCGCGATCGGCGCCTACCGCGATGAAGAGGTGAGCCCGCTCCACCCGCTGACGTGCATGCTCGAGCGCGCGCGGGGCGCCGGCATAAGGCTCCTCGAGATCGAGCTCGCTCGGCTGTCCGAGCGGGATGTGCAGCGGCTCGTCGCCGATACGGTCCATACGAGCGGAGAGGACGCCGCCCCGCTCGCGCGCCTCGTCTACGAGAAGACCGCCGGCAATCCGTTCTTCGCCACCCAGTTCTTGACCATGCTCCACAAAGAGGGCCTGTTCGAGGTCGATCTGCGCGCAGGCGCCTTCAGGTGGGACATCGACGCGATCCGCGGCAAGGGCCTCGCCGACAACGTGGTCGATCTCATGATCGCGAAGATCAAGCGCCTCTCCCCGTCGGCCCAGAAGGCGCTCACGCTGGCCGCCTGCGTGGGGAATACCGTCGATGCCGGCACCCTCGCCGTCATCCGCGATCGGTCCGAGGACGCCATTCACGAGGACCACCGGGAGCTCGTGCGCGAGGGGCTGCTCCTCAGGTCCGGCGACACGTACCGGTTCCTCCACGACCGTGTCCAGCAGGCGGCTCACGCGCTCATTCCGGAGGCGGAGCTCGGGGCGGTGCACCTCCGCATCGGGCGGCTGCTCGCCGCCCACGCGCCTCCCGACGCGGCCGAGGCGCGCGTCTTCGAGATCGCCGGCCACCTGAACCTGGGCGCTGCCCTCGTGACCGACCGGCGCGAGAAGGACCGGATCGCCAGGCTCAACCTGGTGGCGGGCCGGCGAGCCAAGGCCTCTGCAGCCTACGCAGCCGCGGCCAGCTACCTCGCGGCGGGCATCGCGCTGCTCGGGGACGACGCCTGGGACAAGGAGCGCGCGCTCGCGTTCGATCTCCACTGCGAGGGCGCGCGCTGCGCCTTCCTGTGCGGCGACTTCGCCGCCTCCGAGCGGCTCGTCGACGTGCTCCTTCTGCGCGCTCGTGGCCGGATCGAGCTTGCGGAGGTCCACGGCATCGAGATCGTTCTCCACACGACCCGCGCCGATTTCGAGCGAGCGGCGCAGAGCGCCCTCTCCTGCGTGCGCCGCTTCGACGTCGACATCCCGCTCCACCCGACGCGCGACGCGGTGGAGCGCGCGGCGCGCGAGGTCTGGGGCGAGGTGTGCGACCGCCGCATCGAGGAGCTCGTCAGCCTGCCGCGCATGGTCGATCCGGACATGCTGGCCGTGGCGGCCACCCTGTCGACGGCGCTCCCGTCAGCCTATTTCTCGGATCCGCACCTCTACAGCCTCATCGCGTGCCGCATCGTCCAGCTCAGCCTCCGCGCGGGCAACTCGGACGCTTCTCCACCCGGATACGTCGCGTTCGGCGGGACCATCGGCCGCGTCCTCGGCCTTTACCGGGAGAGCTACCGCTTCGGCGAGCTCGCCCGCGCGCTGCTGGAGACCAGCGGCCGGGCCGGGAACCGGGCGCAGATCCTCCATATGATCAGCACCTTCATCGACCCCTGGATCCGCCCCTTGCAGGACGTGGTCGGCCTCCTCTACAAGGCGTTTGACGAGGCCGTCGAGACCGGTGCGCTGCTCTACGCGTCGTATTGCTCGTTTCAGGGCGTGACGCTGCGCCTCGCCGCGGGCGATCCGCTGGCGGACGTCGTCGCCGAGGCCGAGCGCCACATGGACCTCGCGCGCCGGGCCCGGTACGACGTCGTCCACGATTCCTTGGCCGTCGTGCATCGGTTCGTGGAGCGCCTGCGCGGGCGCGATTCGGGCTGGGGCAGCGAGGGCGCCGATGACATCGAGGGACCGCCGCGCGGGGCGGCGGAGCGGATCACGCGCTTCCACGCGCGCCTCTACGCCGCCCAGGCGGCGCTCCTGTTCGGTCGCCATGGCGAAGCCGTGGCCGCGTCGCGCGCGGCGGGCGAGCTGCTGGGTACCGTGACAGACCAGTTCCACGTCAGCACGCAAGCCTACGTCGCCGCGCTCGCGCTCTCGTGCCATGCCCGCGCCCTGCCAGAGGAGCAGCGAAGAGAGCTCCTCCCCGCCCTGAGGGCGCACGAGGCGGATCTCCGCCGCTGGGCGGAGGTCCAGCCCGCGAACCAGGCAGACCGCCACGCGCTCGTGTCGGCCGAGATCGCGCGCGTCGCGGGCGACGAGCTCTCCGCGATGCGCCTCTACGAGCAGGCCATCCGGGCCGCGCGCGCGAGCGGCTTCGTCCATGGCGAGGCGCTGGGCCAGGAGCTCGCCGCCGCGTTCTACCGTGATCGCGGCTTCGACCTGATCGCCGACGCCTACCTCCGCGCGGCCCGCAGCTGCTATGCCCGCTGGGGCGCCGACGGGAAGGTGAAGCAGCTCGACAGGCTCTTCCCGCACCTCGCGGCGCGCCCGCTCGCCGCGACGAGCACGGTCACGATGCCGGCCGAGGAGCTCGACCGGCTGGCCGTCGTGAGGGCGTCTCAGAGCCTCTCGGGCGAGATCCTGATGCCCCGGCTCGAAGAGGCGCTGCTCAGGGTCGTCCTTGCGCACGCGGGCGCGGAGAAGGGCTACCTGCTGGAGGCCGGCCGCGGCACAGCGTCGATCCGGGCGAGGGCGAGGATCGAGGGAGGAAAGCCTTTCGTGGAGGTGGTCGCCGGGGAGGCGCGCACGCCCGCGTCCTCCGCCGCGCTGCCGCTGTCGGTCGTCCACTACGTCGTCCGGACGGGCGAGCCGGTCATCCTCGACGACGCGGCGGAGACGCGGTTCTCGGCGGACGAGTACATCGCGCAGGCGCGGCCGAGATCGGTCCTGTGCATGCCGATCGCGCGGCGCTCGGGGCACCACGCGATCCTCTACCTGGAGAACGCCCTGATGCGAGGCGCGTTCACCCAGGACACGCTCGCGGTGCTCGAGCTGCTCGCGTCGCAGGCCGCCATCTCGCTCGAGAACGCGTCGCTCTACGCGGCGCTGAAGAAGAGCGAGGCGTTGCTCCAGAGCATCGTCGACAGCTCGCCGGCCGCCATCTACGTCAAGGATCTGGAAGGCCGCCTGCTCCTGATCAACCGGCAGTACGAGCAGCTCGTTCGTCTGCCGAGAGCGCGGATACTCGGCAAGAAAGATCACGAGATCTTCGCGCCGGAGGCGGCGGACGCGTTCGCCGCGTACGACCGCAGGGCGATCGATGCGGACAGGCCGATCGACCTGGAGGAGGTCGTCCTCGTGGACGACGAGCCGCGCACGTACCTGTCCCTCAAGTTCACCCTGCACGACGCCGCTGGAGCCATCTATGCCGTCTGCGGCATCTCGACGGACATCACCGAGCGCAAGCGAGCGGAGATGGCCGAGCGCTTCCTGGCGGAGGCGAGCAGGCGGCTCGCGGCCGATCTCGGCTACGAGGCGACGCTGGACGCGATCGCGGGGGTCGCGGTGCCCGAGCTCGCCGAGGGCGCCGCGCTCTACGTGCTCGACGACGCGGGTGCGCTCCAGCAGGCGGCCGTCGCGGCGGACTCCCCGGCCAAGGCCGCGCGCCTGCGTGAGCTCGCCGCGCCCTCCGGGGACGCCGCCGCGTCCCCGGGCGCGCCCGGGGATCCCCACCGTGTCCTCGGCGCGGATCGTGCCGAGCTCTGCCGCGTGAGCGACGGCCTGATGCGGCGCTGGGCCGCGGGCGCGGCGCGCCCGGAGGCGCTCTTCGAGCTCGCGCCCGCGGCGTACATGAACGCGCCGCTCGTGACGCGCGGCCGCTGCCTCGGCGTGCTCTCGCTGATGCGGACCGGAGCGACGCCGCATTATACCGGGGCCGACGCCCCGCTCGTCGAGGAGCTCGCGCGCAGGGCCGCGATGGCGCTCGACAACGCGCGCCTTTACCGCGAGGCGCAGCAGGCCGTCCAGATCCGCGAGGAGTTCCTCGCCGTCGCGTCCCACGAGCTCCGCACGCCGCTCACGCCGCTCAGGCTGAAGCTCGCGCTGATGCAGAAGAAGCTGACGACCGAGATCGTGAACCCCTCGCTCGAGCGCATGGTCGCGGTGAGCCTGGGGCAGGTCGAGCGGATCGAGCGGCTCATCGAGAGCCTCCTCGACGTGAACCAGATTGCGCGCCATGAGCTCGACCTCGATCTCTCGGAGGTCGACCTCTCCGCGCTGACCTGCGACGTCGTGAGCGAGCTCCGCGAGCCCTCGTCGCGGGCGGGCTGCCGGATCGAGATCGCGGCGGGGCGCCCGGTGCTCGGCCGCTTCGATCGGCTCCGCGTCGCGCAGGTCCTGAGGAGCCTGCTCAACAACGCGATCAAGTTCGGCAAGGGCGGGCCCATCGAGGTGACCGTCGCCGAGCGCGGCGACACGGCGCGGGTCGTCGTGCGCGATCACGGGCCCGGCATCGCGCCGGAGGACATGGAGCGCATCTTCAAGCGGTTCGAGCGGGCGGTCTCGTCGAGGTCCTACGGCGGGCTCGGGCTCGGGCTCTACATCGCGAACGAGATCGTCCGGGCGCACGGGGGCACGCTCCAGGTGTCGAGCGAGAAGGGCAAGGGCGCCTGCTTCACCGTGGATCTGCCGCGGAACGTCGCACCGTCATCTGCCTCGGGAGGCCCGCCGAGGAGCGGGGCTGTCGCGTCCTAGCGAGACAGAGCGCCAGGACGCCCAGAGAAGACGACGAGCGATTCGCTCTCCCCCTTCCGCGTCCGCGGCTCGATTCTGCGTCACGCCCCCTGCGCGTCGGGGAAGAGCTTCTGGAAGCTGTCCTTGTCGATCGCCTTCTCCAGCGCCGCCTGGACCGAGATGGTTTCCTTCTTGACGAGCCGCTCCAGCGCCATGTCCATCGTCTGCATGCCGGCGGAGCGGCCCGCCTGCATCAGGTTCGTGATCTGGAACGTCTTGCCCTCGCGGATCATCGCGGAGAGCGCGCTCGAGCCGACGAGGATCTCGTGGGCGGCGACGCGGCTCGTGCCGTCCTTCGTGCGGAGCAGCTGCTGGGCGATGATCGCGGCGAGGCTCTCGGCGAGCATGCCGCGGACCTGGAGCTGCTCGTCGGCGGGAAACGCGTTGATGATACGGTCGATCGTCGCGGCGGCGCTGTTCGTGTGGACGGTGCCGAAGACGAGGACACCGAAGCTCGCGAGCTGCAAGGCGAGCTTCATGGTCTCGTTGGTCCGGAGCTCGCCGATCAGGATCACGTCGGCGTCCTCGCGCCCGGCGCTGCGGATCGCGCTCGCGAAGCTGCCCGCGTCGGGGCCGACCTCGCGGTGCGTGATCTGGGCCTTGATGGGGCTGTGCACGAACTCGACCGGATCCTCGATCGTGAGGACATGGCAGGCGCGCGAGCGGTTGATGTGATCGATCATCGCCGCGAGCGTCGTGGACTTGCCGGAGCCGGTCGGCCCGGTGATCAAGATGAGCCCGCTCGTCCGCTCGGACAGCCGGCGGGCGATCTCGGGGCAGCCGAGATCGTCGAGCGAGAGGATCTTGCTCGGGATGGTGCGGAAGACGGCCGCGAGCCCGGTGGTCTTGTAGAAGTAGTTCGCGCGGAAACGGGCCCTGTCCGCGTAAGAATAGGCGAAGTCGAGATCGAGCTCGTCGACGATCCGCCGCGTCTCCTCGGGGGTCGTGATCTCGAAGAGGAGCGCCTCCATCTCGGCCGTGTCGAGGGGCGTGTCGCGCAGGGCGATGAGCTCGCCTCGGGCGCGCACGAGCGGCGGATAGCCGATGCCGAGGTGCAGGTCGCTGCCCTTCCTCGAGAGCAGCTCGTCGAAGAGGCGGTCGATCCGGGCCACGTTACGCTCCCTTCTTTCCGAAGAGCGCGCCCGCGCGCTCGAAGAGGCCCTTGCCCGCCTCGATGGGCGCGGACCTGGACGCGTCGGGCGCGGGGGCGGGCGGCCTCCTGTCCGGCGTGAGCATGGGCTGCCGCCTGCCGGCGAGGACGGCCTCGAGCTCGTCGGGGGCCTCCGCCACCTTGAGCGCGGCCTCGAGCGTGGTCTTGCCGGCGCGGACGAGCTCGGCCAGCGAGTCGTCCAGGCGGATGATCCCGAGGCCCTTCCCCCGCTGCTGGAGGCTCGGTATCTGGAACGTCTTGGAGTCGCGGATGAGGTTCCAGAGCGGGACGGAGCCGGGCAGGACCTCGGCGGCGGCGACCATGCGCCTGCCGCCCTCGCTCGGCAGGAGCCGCTGGCTGACGATGAGCCGGAGGCCGCCCGCGAGGGTGACGCGCACCTGCTGCTGATCGCCGGGCGGGAAGAGATCTATCAGCCGATCGATGGTCTTCGCCGCGCTCGGGGTGTTCATGGTGCCGAGGACGAGGTGGCCAGTCTCGCTCGCGGCCAGCGCCATGCGGACCGTCGCCGTGTCCCTGAGCTCGCCGACGACGATGACGTCGGGATCCTCGCGCAGCGAGGCCTTGAGGGCGTTCTCGAAGGAGCGGGTGTGCGTGCCGACCTCGCGCTGGCTGATCATCGCCTTGCCGCGCGCATGGACGAACTCGACGGGATCCTCGACCGTGATGATGTGATGGCTGGTCTCGCGGTTCAGGATGTCGACGATCGCGGTGAGCGTCGTGGTCTTGCCGTGGCCCGTCGGCCCGGTGATCACGATGAGGCCCTGGTGGTGGCGGGTGGCGAGCCCGATGGCGTCGGGCAGGCCGAGCGACGCGAGGGTCGGGATGGTGCGCGCTATCAGCCGGAACGAGCCCTTGTACCCCTGCCGGTGGCGCGAGATGTTCACCCGGAAGCGGCCGAGCGCGCCGAGCTCCAGGGCGAAATCGCAGGAGCCCTCGACCTCGAGCACCTGCGAGAGGCGCGCCGGGACGCGCGGCAAGAGGAGGGACTCGACGGCCGCCGGGTCGAGCGGCTCGCCGTGCGGCATCAGCTCGCCCGCCACGCGCAGGAGCGGCGGGCGGCCGGCGACGAGGTGCAGATCGCTCGCGCCCTGATCGCGCGCCATGGCGAGCAACCCGTCGAGGGCGGCCGCCGGCACTTCGGCGGAGGAGGGCCGCGCGCGCCCGCCCGCGGCGGCCACGCGCGCGGCGGCGCGGGGCTCCGGGGACGGCGCCGACGGGCGGGCGGCCGGCGCGGCGCGCTCGGCGGCCGGCGCATCGTCGGCGCGCGCCTCGAAGCGGGCCACCGAGGGCCGGCTGGCGCGGGGCTCTGCAGGCGGCGGCGGAGAGCGGAGGTCGAGCGCGACCTCCGAGGAGCTCGTGCGCTTCGCGTCCTGCTCGCGCGGCGGTGGGCGCTGCCCCTCCTCGGGCGCGAGGTGCTCCCGCATGGAGAGCTGCTGCGAAGGGCGCGCGGGAGGCGCGGCGGCCGCGGTCCCCGACGCGCCGGACGACTGCATCCGCGTCATGCGGGCGTGCACGAGGTCGCCCTGGCGCGCGGCGACGACCGAGATGGCGCCGATGCCCTCGATGCGGATGTGCCACTGCGACGGCTTCGCGCCGAGGGCCTCGATGTGGCGGCCGCCGCCGAGCGCGCTGAGGAGCATGAGGATGTCCTCCGTGGTGAGGGCGCCGGGATCGACGGCCTGGAAGGCGCCCGAGACCTTGACGCTGGGCATGCGCCCGGTGGCCACGGCGAACTCCGTCACCTCGGGGCGGTTCAGTTGCGAGAGCCAGGATCGAAGGGCGTTCATCGTCGTCGCGCGTCTCCGCAAGCCGACTCTATCAACGATGAGGCGCCGCGTTCCAAAATGTCGTGCGACGGCGGCGACATTCGGCCGCGGCCCCCCGCGCCGACTCCCTCCCACCGTCCCCGCTCGCGGCGACCGCGCGGTCCTCCTTGGAGCGGTGCGACCCGGCTCACGCCCGCGGCGTGCTCCGCCGCGCGCGGCGCCGGGCTACTGGATCGCGAGCTTGAGCCGAGCGCCCTTCACGAAGTGGCCAGGCGTCTTGCCCTTCTCGCCGGGCGGCGCCTGCGGCTCCGAGTCGATGGTGAGCTGCATGTTGCCGGTCGACTCGATCTTCTTCATGGTCACCCTGGCGATCTCGACCCATTTCGTGGATCTCGGCCCGTCGGGGTCCTCGACCTTGCGGAAGAGCACCGCCTTGGTCCCCGCGGCGACCGGCTTCTCGGTCGTGGAGACGAGCGGCAGCAGGGTCGCGACCTTTCCCGCGCGCGAGACCAGCCTGCCATAGACCTCCACGGAGAAGGTGTCCCACTCGCCCGCGCCGGGGGCCGAGGCGGGCTCTGCCGTAGGCGCGCTCTCCGCGCCGGCTACCGTTGGTGCAGCCTGCCGCGGCGTGGCGGGGTGCTCTGCCGAGGCCGCGGTCGGCGCGGCGGAGAGGAGCGCTGCCGCGCCCGCGGCGACGAGCGATCGCGAGCACCTGGAGAGCCAATCACCAACCGTCTTCATGCACCACGCTCCTTCGCTACTTCGACGTGATCCCACGACCCGCGTGAACTCCGCAAGATCGCAAACACCGCAGTCACAAAACTTCTCATCGTGACGCAGACTGACACCTTCCGCAACTCATTTCTCGATCTCGACAGGGTTTGCGGTCATGAGCCGTTCGTCACGCTTGTCGGCGGCTCGTGAGCTTCGTCAGTCTCGTCAGTCTCGTCAGTCTCGTCAGCTTCTCGCCGACCTGAGCGCTTGGGCGCGCCTCGCTCAGATTCAGGTGCTGGCCGCGTCGGCGAGGCCGACCGGGCTCCGGCTGCGCGGCGCACGAGGAGCGCGGCGCGGCTCGCCCGAGCTCACCTGGTCATCTGGCTTGCCTGTCGTTCTGGCTCGCCCGTCGTTCCGGCTGCCTGGTCGCCCGGCGTGACCGCCTGCCTGGGCTCTCCGGCTCGCCTCGCTGGTTCTCCGACGGGTCCATCAGCGCGCTTCGCGAGGCGCGCTCTCGAAGAGCGAAACACCCGCGCGAGCGACAGGCTGGCTCGGTCCAAGCCCGCCGTACCTCATTCCCACCCGTCCGACGAAACCAGCTGCGCACAGCAACGCGATCTCTCCCTCTCCAACCTCGCTCCGGGAACCTTCCCGGTGCCTTCCAACACCGCCGACCCGAAAATCGATGTCGGAGTAAGAGTCGCGTTTCAACCAAGATATCATGTCTTCGTCAAAGCAGAGCAGAAATTTTCGGACGCAGTCGATTCTGGTGAGCCCCCGTGCGTGCATGTGTGACGCGTGCCGGCGCAGGCGTGCGCCGGCGGGACCTGCCGCTGTAGGATGGCCGCGGAGGAACAGAGCCCATGCCCACGGTCGCCGATCACTACGACAAGCTCCTCGCCGAGCACTATTCAAGGATGTTCGGGGAGTACGACGCCAAGGTCGCCGAGCAGCGGGCGCTGTTCGAGCGCCTCGGCCTGCGCCCGGAAGGCTCGTCCGGCGGCTCGCCCGAGGCCATCGACCTCGGGTGCGGCTCCGGCTTTCAGTCCCTCGCGCTGGCGCAGCTCGGGTTCAGGGTGACCGCCGTGGACACGTCGGACAGGCTGCTCGCCGAGCTCGAGGCGCGCCGCGGGCCGCTCGCCGTCGAGATCGTGAGAGGGGATCTCCTCGACGCGCTGGAGCGCTCGGGGCCCCCCTGCGCGCTCGCCGTGTGCATGGGCGACACGCTCCCCCACCTCGGCAGCAAGTCGGACGTGGAGCGGATGTTCGCCGGCTGCGCCCGGCGACTCGCGCCCGGCGGCCATCTCGCGCTCACGTTCCGTGACCTCACCCGCGAGCTCGTAGGCGCCGACCGGTTCATCCCAGTCCACGACTCCGCGGATGTGATCATGACCTGTTTCCTCGAGTACGAACCCGAGACCGTCAAGGTGCACGACCTCGTTCACACGCGCGGCCGAGAGGACGGCCGGTGGACGCTGTCAGCGAGCTTCTATCGCAAGCTGCGCCTCGCCCCCGATTGGGTCTGCGACAGGCTCGACGCGGCCGGACTCCGCGTCATCCATCGCGAGATCGCGCGCGGCCTCGTCACCCTCGTCGCGCGCTCCTGAGCTGACGTGGGCCGGGATACGAACACCGATTCAAATACCTCCTATGGAGGTTGATGGCGCGGGCGACGCGGCGCTAACTTGATATGGGAGGATGAGACCCATGTCCGAGAGAGCGAGTCAGACAGGCACGAACGACGCCGGGCAAGCTGCGGTCGTCAACCGGCCGTCGCGGGATGAGGTCCAGGACCTGCGGCGAGAACGAGACGAGGCGCGCCAGCTCCTGGCCACGCTGGTCGTGGCGCTCAAGCGCGCGACGTTCCGGCACGGCACCTACATCGACGGGCTGGGCGCCGCGATGGTCGCCGTGGATCGGTGGTCCAAGCCACGAGGCCGATGATCGAAGGGCCGGCCCCGGGCTGCGGTGACGCCCGGAGTCGCGGCCCAGGCCCCGAGAGACCTGGTGCGCGCCGCCTTGGCCGCTCGAACGACCTCGCCGGCTGTGGACGCAGCGCACGCAGCGCGCGGCGGTGGACGCAGCGGGCGCGGCGGTACCCTGGCGTCGGCCCCGCCTGCCGGCTAGGCGCGAAGGCCGGAACGGAGTAGGTTCCTGGCATGGCCGGATACCGCAGTCGTACATCCACCCAGGGGCGCAACATGGCAGGGGCGCGCGCGTTGTGGCGCGCCACCGGCATGAAGGACGCGGACTTCGAGAAGCCGATCGTCGCCATCGCCAACAGCTTCACGCAGTTCGTTCCGGGGCACGTCCACCTCCACGACGTCGGCCAGCGGGCGAAGAAGGTCATCGACGCCGCGGGCGGCTGGGGCGTCGAGTTCAACACGATCGCCATCGACGACGGCATCGCGATGGGCCACGCCGGCATGCTGTACTCGCTGCCGAGCCGGGAGCTCATCGCCGACAGCGTCGAGTACATGGTGAACGCGCACTGCGCGGACGCGCTGCTGTGCATCTCGAACTGCGACAAGATCACGCCCGGCATGCTCCTCGCCGCCATGCGGCTCAACATCCCGACCGTCTTCGTGTCGGGCGGTCCGATGGAGGCGGGCAAGCTCGTCGGGACCCACGACCGCGACGGCAAGCCGCTCATCCGGAAGCTCGACCTCATCGATCCGATGATCGCCGCGAGCGACGACAAGGTGACCGACGCGGATCTCGCCGCGATGGAGCGGTCCGCGTGCCCGACCTGCGGCTCGTGCTCCGGCATGTTCACGGCCAACAGCATGAACTGCCTCAACGAGGCGCTCGGCCTCGCGCTGCCCGGCAACGGCACGCTGCTCGCGACGCACGCGGCGCGCTGGGAGCTCTTCGAGGCGGCGGCGAAGCGCGTCGTCGCGCTCGCGCAGCGGCACTACGTCGACGGCGACGCCTCGGTGCTGCCGCGGAGCATCGCGACGTTCGAGGCGTTCGAGAACGCGATGGCGCTCGACATCGCGATGGGCGGCTCGACGAACACGGTGCTCCACATCCTGGCGGTCGCCCGCGAGGCGCAGGTGGACTTCAAGATGGCGGACATCGACCGGATGTCGCGCAAGGTGCCCAACATCTGCAAGGTCGCGCCGTCGTCGCATCACCACGTCGAGGACGTGCACCGCGCGGGCGGCGTGCTGACGATCCTCGGCGAGCTCGACCGCGCGGGGCTCATCCACCGGCAGGCGGGCACGGTCCACGCGGGCACGCTGGGCGAGGCCATCGACGAGAACGACATCCGCCGCCCCACGGCGACGGCCGCCGCGAAGAAGCGCTCGCTCGCCGCGCCGGGCGGCGTGCCGACCACGGTCGCGTTCTCGCAAGACAAGTACTTCGCCGACACCGACGATGACGCCCAGAAGGGCTGCATCCGCGACGTCGACCACGCGTACAGCCGCGAAGGCGGGCTCGCCGTGCTCTACGGCAACATCGCGATGGACGGCTGCATCGTGAAGACCGCCGGCGTCGATCCCGAGATCTGGAAGTTCGAGGGGCCCGCGCGGGTGTTCCACTCGCAGGAGGCGGCGTGCGACGCGATCTGGGACAACCAGATCCGCTCGGGCGACGTGGTCGTGATCGTCTACGAGGGGCCGAAGGGCGGCCCCGGCATGCAGGAGATGCTCTATCCGACGTCGTTCCTGAAGGGGAAGGGCCTCGGGAAGGCGTGCGCCCTCATCACCGACGGCCGGTTCAGCGGCGGGACCTCGGGCCTGAGCATCGGGCACGTCTCGCCCGAGGCGGCCGAAGGCGGGACCATCGGGCTCATCGAGGAGGGCGACCGCATCCGGATCGACATCCCCGCCCGGACGATCGATGTCCTCGTCAGCGAGGCGGAGCTCGATCGCCGCCGCCGCGCCGCCGAGGCGCGCGGCGCCGATGCGTTCAGGCCGAACCGCGACCGGAAGGTCTCCCCTGCCCTGCGGGCTTACGCGCTGATGGCCACGAGCGCCGCCAACGGCGCTGTCCGCGACGTCGGCCAGATCGAGCCGAGCCGGCGCGCCGGGGACGGCGCGACCGTGACCGCCCCCGCGCAGCGCAAGTAGCGGAGCTCCAGCCGCCGTCCAGCCGCCGAGCCGCGCAGGCGAGGCGCGAACGAGGCGCGGACGAGGACACAGCGCCCGCAGCGCGGCGGCCGCCGTCGGTGGAACGGTGGCCACCGCCCCGGCCACCCGGCGCGCCTCGGCGCCCGGCGCAGGTCGGGCGCTGCAACGCTCCGGGCCGGTACGGCATCCACCACGACGGGGGTGCGCCCGGTCGCGTAGGATGCCGTACATGAGAAAATTGGCGCTCATCGTGGCCACCTCTCTCGTCTCGGGTTGCAGCCCGAAGGTGCGTGATTTCCCTGGTGACCACGACGTCGGGAGCGGTGGAAGCGGGGCCGGTGGCGGCAGCAGCGCCACCGCCAGCAGCAGTGACACCACCACCACCACCACCACCAGCGGCGCCAGCAGCAGCAGCAGCGGCGGTGCGACGGATAGCTGCGTCGACCCGGTGGAGGACTGCCCGCCAGCGCAGAGCGCCTGCATGGAAGCGGTGTGCAGCGAGGGGGAGTGTGCAGAGCGGCCGAGGCCGGCGCGGACCCCCTGCGGGGCAGACGGCAGCGCGGAGTGTGATGGAACCGGGGACTGCGTGACGTGCGCGGGCGGCATGCAATGCGAGTGCGGGGAGCCGGGTTGCCCGAACACGTGCGGATCGACGGACGTGATGGTCATGCCTGCGAGCTGCG
The DNA here is from genome assembly GCF_051521635.1 of Sorangium sp. So ce1504. Taxonomy (NCBI): domain Bacteria; kingdom Pseudomonadati; phylum Myxococcota; order Polyangiales; family Polyangiaceae; genus Sorangium; species Sorangium sp. So ce1504. The sequence continues at coordinate 7,812,524 of NZ_CP150365.1, forward strand.
CGGGGGGCAGGCCGGGCGCCGGGGACAGCTGCGGGCCGGGCGACGCGAGCTGCTGCGGCAACAGGATGGTCCCCTGTGGCACTTTCCTGAGGGGCTACGACGGGACGCCGAGCACTGACGACGCGTTCCCCGCGGCCGTCAGCGACTTCCGCCTGGACAAGTACGAGATCACGGTCGGGCGATTCCGAGCGTTCGTGGATGCCGGGCAGGGCGTGCAGGAGAGCCCGCCGGCCATCGGGGCTGGCCGGCACCCCCACGTCAACGGCAGCGGGTGGATCGCGGGGTGGAACACGCGGCTCGCGCCGAACACCGCGGGGCTCCGGGCGGCGCTGCAGTGCAATGGCGATCGCCTCTGGACGTGGACCGACGCCCCCGGGTCGAACGAGGAGCTGCCGATCAATTGCATCACCTGGTTCGAGGCGTTCGCGTTCTGCGCGTGGGACGGCGGCCGCCTGCCCTCCGAGGCGGAGTGGAACTATGCGGCTGCCGGTGGCGACGAGCATCGACCTTACCCCTGGGGCTCCGGGATCGACGGCGATCGCGCCTCCTACAACTGCACGGGGGATGGGAGCGCCGCGGGGGCTTGCGCGCTGAGCGACATCCTGCCGGTCGGGTCGAAGCCGCGTGGCGACGGGCGATGGGGGCACTCGGATCTGGCCGGGAATCTGTGGGAGTGGACGATGGACTGGTGGCGGGATGCGCTCCCCACGCCGTGCATCGACTGCGTGCATCGCGTGGACGGCGATCGCGACGCGACGCGGGTCACCCGCGGCGGGAGCTACCGCGCGCCGGCGACGGACGTGCGCGCAGGCAACCGCGACTTCAGTTATCCCATCGACCGCGTCAACAACATCGGCGCCCGCTGCGCACGAGACATCTAGAGCGACGGTCACCCGCTTCGGATACGGGCCCACCTCGGCGTTTTCGGTGCTCAGCGCACCGGAGTGCGCTTGCGCGCCGAAAACGCCGATCTGGGCCCGTCTCCTGTGCGGGAGACCGCCGCTCTGCTCGGCATGTAGCTGAGGTGGGCGGAAACCGTTGTGGATCGGACGTCGCGGGACACAGCGGGACGTCGCGGGACATCACGGGGCGTCGCGGGACATCACGGGGCGTCGCGGGACACAGCGGGACGTCGCGGGACATCACGGGACGTCGCTGGACGTCCACGAGACCGGATTCGACGCCGGGCGTGGTGTGCGATGTCGACGCTGAGGCGAGGCGTGCTAGAGCGCGCGATCGTGGCGTCATCGCGGGGCCAGGCTCAAGGGCAGCAGATCACCGTCGTGGGCGCAGGGGTGATCGGGTTGACCACGGCGGTCGTCCTCCAGCGGGACGGCCACCGGGTACAGGTGATCGCTGCGGCGCGCGGCGAGCGAACGACGTCCGCGGTCGCGGCGGCGCTGTGGCATCCTTTCCTGGCGAACCCGCCCGAGCGCGTCAACGCGTGGTCCTCGAGGAGCCTCGATGAACTCACGCGCATCGCGAACGAACACCCGGAGGCGGGCGTGGATCTCCTGACCGCGCGCGAGGCGGCGGACGACACGCGCCTGCCGTGGTGGGCTCCGAGCGCCCCGGACCTCGCGCTCGAGCCTGGACCCCACCCGCTGGGCGCGCCGTACAGCCTGCGATTCACGGCGCCGCGCATCGAGCCATCGTTGCACCTGCCCTGGCTGGAGGCGCAGCTCGACTGTCCAGTGCGCACCGAGCACGTGCGATCGCTCGCCGAGGTCGAGGGCGACTGCATCGTGAATTGCACCGGGCTCGGGGCGCGCGCGCTCACCGGCGACGGCGAGCTCATCGGTATCTATGGCCAGGTGGCGATCGTCGAACCAGGCGAGATCCCCCCAGATGTCGCACTGGGTGATGAAAGGGACGAGTCGGCGCTCGTTTATGTCATCCCAAGGCGTCGCGAGATCGTGATTGGCGGTTGTTTCATCCCGTCGCCCGATGATCGCCCGTTGACGCCTGATCCCGAGCTCGCTGACGCAATGCTCCAGCGGGTGCGCGCGGCCGGGCTCAAGCCAGGCCGCTTGCTCGGCTCACGCGCCGGGCTGCGCCCTTACCGGAGCACCGTGCGGGTCGAGCGAGAAGGCCGTGTGATCCACAACTACGGCCACGGCGGTTCGGGATACACGCTGGCATGGGGTTGTGCCCACGAGGTGAGCGCAATTCTGCGGGACGGCAACGCGTCGACACACGGCCATGTCTAGCGGAATGTGCCGAGCGCACTGTTTTGACGCGTGCCATGATGTCAGCGTCAGCGTCAACGCGGCGCTCCGGGCCTGTTCCTCGGACAACGGCAGCGGCGCCAACCCACGCCGCCGCGAACGCGGCTACGAGCCAACGCAAGCTGACGCAGGCGGACGACGTCATCGCAAACCGACGCAACGGTTGCGTCGGTCGCAACGGTCGCAACGATCGTAAGCGTCGTAAGCGTCGCAACCGACGCAACCGTCGCAAACCGAAACAAACGACGCTGCTTCTGGAATCCAGCCAACCAGAAAGCCCAACGCAACGCTCCGAAAGTCCCGTTGTGCTCCTGTTGCTAGGCTGCTAGATTGGATTCGTGCTCGTCTGCGAGCGTCTCCCGCCTTCTCTCGCAGTGGGACCGCCCATGGCGATCCTCTGTTCGTCCGAGGGAATGGCCGTGGACGGCCTCGCTCTGGAGGTCGCTAACCCCTGACGACCTCTCGGTGCCATCCCTGGAACGCGGTCCCGAGTGGTCGAACGTTCGTTTGCGCTTGATCCGGTGTCCACCGTTCGCTGTCACCAACGTGAAGATCCGAAGCTTCCCCGGGGAGTTTTGAGCGCCATGAACAACGACGAGAACCGACTCAGTCGTCCATCGGGGCGGCCAGCCGTCTGGAGTTTCACGAGGAACAACGACGAGAAGGGCCCGAGCCGACCCTCGGGCAGGCCGTCGGGGCGGCCCTTGGGCAGGCCGTCGGGGCGGCCCTCTGGCAGGCCGTCGGGGAGACCTTCCGGGCGGCCGGCGCTCTGGAGCGTCCTGCCGCTCGACAGCGGCTTGCTGCAGACCCGGACGATCGAGTGGCCGACGGTGGCGCTCTTCGCCGGGTCGTACGCCCTCTGGGCGACGGCCGTCTGCGCGGGCATCGCGGGCTCGGTGTCGACCGTTCCGGCCGTGCTCGCGGCGGCGGTCGCCGCGTATGCCGCCTTCACGCCGATGCACGAGGCGTCGCATCGGTCGCTGGCGCGCTCCGCGCTGCTGAACGGCGTGATCGGGCGGCTGTCCGGGCTGCTGCTCATGGCGCCGTTCCTGGCGGTGCGTCACTTCCACCTCGAGCATCACAAACACACGAACGAGGCGGACCGGGATCCCGACTACTGGAGTGGGCGCGGCCCGTGGTACCTCCTGCCGCTCCGCTGGGCGACACAGGATCTCCACTACTACTATCTATTTTTGCGCTCCTACCACGCGCAGAAGCGCGCGGAGCGGATCGAGACGGTCGCGTCGCTCGCGGCCATGCTCGCGCTCGTGGCGCTGGCCTTCGGGCTCGGCTATGGCCAGCTCGCGCTCCTCTACTGGATCTTGCCGGCGCGGCTGGCGATCTTCTTCCTCGCGTTCGCCTTCGACTACCTGCCTCACTACCCCCACGCGATCACCGCGACGCAGGACCGGTACAGCGCGACGCGCGCGGTCGACAGCGCGCTGTTCAACGTGCTGCTCTTCGGGCAGACGTATCACCTGATCCACCACCTCTACCCGGCCGTGCCGTTCTTCCGCTACCGGACCGTGTGGAAGCATCAGCGCGAGGAGCTCATGAAGCTCCGCTCGGAGAGCATCCCCCCGCCGCGGGCGTCGTTGCCCCTGATCGCGGCGGGCAGCCTCGCCGCGCCGCGGGCGCCCACGATCCAGGCGGCTCACCCCACGCAGGGCGCGGCCGAGCTCGACGCCATCTGATCCGCGCCGCGCCCCGCTCCACGGCGGTATCCGCCCCCCTCTGCACCAAGCAGAGCGGCAGCAGAGCGGCAGCAGAGCGGCAGCAGAGCGGCGGTCACCCGCACAGGAGACGGGCCCAGATCGGCGTTTTCGGCGCGCAAGCGCACTCCGGTGCGCTGAGCACCGAAAACGCCGAGGTGGGCCCGTATCCGAAGCGGGTGACCGTCGCTCTCTCTAGAGGCGCGCGCGGCGGCGGGTGCGAAGCGCTCGCGGCGGCAGCAGGACCTCTCGGAAGAGCAGCGCCTCCGCCACGGTGCGGCGGTCCAGCGCGACGCTGGACGCGTCGAGGCGCGACCCGAACGCGTCGGGCCGTCGCTCGCTCGTGCCGAGCGCCGGGATCGCGGCGCGCGCGCTGATGAGGATCGACAGCGACTGCGCGGGCGCCCGATGCGCCGCCAGGACCGCGCCCGCGAGGAGCGCCCGGGCGTCGAGGACGGCGGGGACCCGGCCGGCGAGCAGCGCGTCGCGCGCGCGCGACGCCTCCTTCCGCTCGTGCGGGCCGTAGTCGAGCCCGCTGATGTCCTGCAGACCGAAGCCGGACAGGGCGGTGAGCGGGCCGGCATAGAGGCGCTCCACGATCCACGCGGCCATGGTGGCGAAGGGCGCCAGCGGGACGGGGCGAAAGGCGCCCCTCACGGGCAAGAGCAGGTCATCGAGGCTCACCTCGACGTGGCGGCGCGCCCACGCCTCCCGCAGGGCGCGCGCGTCCTCGTTGAGCCCGCCCCGCTCGAGGACCATGCACCCGATCAGCACGCGCAGGTGCGGCGGAGGGTGCTCGTCATAACGCGCGCCGGTCACGTCCGTCTGGACGGCGATGGACGCGTACGGCTCGTTTTCCTGGAAGAACAGCTCGCTCATCGTGAGCACGTAGGCGGGGCCGAACATGAGCGTGCCGAAGACGTCACAGAAGATCTCCTCGAACCACACGCCGAACACCCGCCTGAGCGCGGGAGCCCCGATGCGATCGCCGTCCGGGGCGAGCGGGCGCACCCGCTCACCCCCCAGGCCGAGCTCGCGGCGCAGGGCCGGCTCGAGGCCGTCGACCGAGGCCAGGAAATCGTGGCCTATCTCGTGCGCGAGCGCCGGCCAGCGCAGCGGGGTCGAGAAGAAGTCGACAGGGAGGAAGATGGGCGCGATCGACGTCGGGATGAAGCCCGTCCAGATCGCGAGATCGAACTCCGTGAGCTGCGTGGCCGGCGCTCCGCTCCGGAGCGGCAGCCCCTCCGCCCGCGCGAACGCGATCACGGGGGCGTAGCAGGCGTCGGCGAGGGCGTCCGCGTCGCCGAGATCGGGCAGGAGCGACGGGTCGCGGCGCTGGCGCACGAGCACCGCGATCTCGCCGACGACGAGCTCGATGGTGTCCGCCGCGGCCTCCGCCTCGCGCGCCGCGAGGCCCGCGTCGACGGCGGCGCGCAGGCTCCCGATCTCGTGCGGGACGGCCCCGAGGAGCACGTCCGTGAAGCGCCGGTTCGCCCGTTCGTGACGCACCACGTCGCCGAGCGCCGCGGCGCTCTGCTCGAGCTCGGCGAGCCGCAGGAGCACCACGCGCAGCCGGTCGGCGTCGGGCGCGCGCGGGGCGCCGAACGGCATCCCCGCCCACGGCGCAGCGCTCGGCGGCGCGACATCAACGGGCCCCGCATCGCTCCCCGGCGCGACGTCGACGAGCGCTGGTTCGCTCCGCGGGGTGTCCTCGCCGCCGGGCCGCGCGGCGGCACGCGCAGCGCGCTCGGCGCGCCTGGCTTGCAGGCTCCCGTACAGGCTCGCTAGCTTGACGATCGCCCAGATCACTCCGATGAGGGCGCCGACGTATTTCTCGAGGTCGAGGTCACGCATGGCGCCCGTCCAGCGTCGTCGGGGAGCGGCTCGCAGACCGCGCGGCTCTCTGGCCGCGCAGAGCGCGGCGATAACGCCCGGGGCGGGCCGAGCACCTCGGCCAGGACGAAGCGCCGCACGAGCGCGCCGCGGCGGCCGAGCCACGCGAGGAGCGGGCTCGGTGGGTCGCGCGGCGGCACCTCACGACTCCCCGGCGGGATCGGGCTTGCCCCCCGTGGTGCCGGCGATGCCCTGGCGCATCTCGGTGTCGGCGATGATGTTGCGCATGTTGTAGTAGTCCATGACGCCGAGCTTGCCCGTGCGGAGCGCCTCCGCGACGGCGAGCGGGATCGTCGACTCCGCCTCGACGAGCTTCGCCCGCATCTCCTGCGTCTTGGCCTTCATCTCCTGCTCCTGCGCGACCGCCAGCGCGCGGCGCGACTCCGCCCTGGCCTGCGCCACCTGCTTGTCCGCCTCGGCCTGCTCCGTCTGGAGCTTCGCGCCGATGTTGGAGCCGACGTCGACGTCGGCGATGTCGATGGAGAGGATCTCGAACGCCGTCCCCGCGTCGAGGCCCTTCTTGAGCACGTTCTTCGAGATGGTATCCGGGTTCTCGAGGACGTGTTTGTAGTCGTCGGCCGAGCCGATGGTCGAGACGACGCCCTCGCCGACGCGGGCCAGCACCGTCTGCTCGCCCGCGCCGCCGACGAGGCGCTCGATGTTGGCGCGCACGGTCACGCGCGCGATCGCGAGGAGCTGGATACCGTCCTTGGCCACGGCCGAGACCTTCGGGGTCTCGATGACGCGCGGGTTCACCGACATCGCCACCGCCTCGAGCACGTTGCGGCCGGCGAGATCGATCGCGGCCGCGCGCGAGAAATCGAGCTCCATCCCCGCCTTGCCGGCCGAGATGAGCGCGTTGACGACCGCCTCCACCCTGCCGCGGGCCAGGTAGTGGGCCTCGAGCATGTCGACGGACACCCCCTCGAGGCCCGCCTTCACGGCGCTGATCCGCGCGTTGACGATCTGATCGGGCGGCACCCGGCGCAGGCGCATCGCGATGAGCGTGAGCATCGAGACTCCGGCGCCCGACGCCTGCGCGGCGACCCACAGCCGGAGCGGCACCATGTACAGCGTCGCGACGATGGCGACGAGCACGAGCCCGCCGATCACGATGACCGAGATGATCTCCATATCCCTCTCCACCCGTCCCTGTCCGTGAAGGGCCGCCTCTCGCGCGCTCTCTAGGGCTTGCGCGGCTCGACGACGACCCGATTCCCCTCCACGCTCGCGACCCGCACAGGCGTGCCAGCCTCCACGTAGAGGCCGTCGGTCACGACATCGACCGCGCGATCCTCGATCTCGACCGTGCCGGCGGGGCGGAGCGGCGTGAGCGCCCTGCCCTCCTTGCCGGCCAGCGCGGCGAGCCGCGCGTCCGGGCCACGCCCGCTCCGCTGGGTCTCGAGCAGCACCATCTTGCGGCCCACCGGCGTCCTCGGGACAGCCCAGAACAGGAGCCCCGTCACGCAGACGCCGGCGCCCAGGGCGAGCAGGCCGTAGCCGATCCCGAGGGCCGCCCATGCGAGCGCGACCGCGCCGAGCACGGCGGCGCCGCCGAGGAGCCCGACGAGGCCGACGCCGGGGATGACCAGCACCTCGATGGCGAGCAGCACGAGCCCCGCCACGAGCAGCGCGACCACGAGCAGCGCGGGCGTCACGCTCCGCGCTCCTCGTCCGCGCTGCGCGCTACCGCCCTCACGACGACCCGGCCCCCCTCCGCGCGGATCACCCGCACGCGGGCGCCGGCCTCGACGTAGCCGAGCTCCGAGAGCGCCTCCACGCGGCGGCCGTCGAGCGCGACCTTGCCCGAGGGGCGCAGATCGGTCGCGGCCGTGCCGAGCCGGCCCACGAGCGACGCGGGCGCCGCGGAGCCCTCGGGAGGCCCTCCGACGGCGACGCCGCGGATCGCCGCGTCCAGAACGAACCGCCGCCCGAAGCGCGTCCTCGGCGCGATGCGGGCGGCGCCCACGGCGAGCGCCGCCGTCGCCGCGAGCGAGCCGCACACCGAGGCGAGGGCGCGCGGCAGCCAACCGGCGTGCCAGGCGACGTCGACCGGCACGCGCTCGAGATCGAGCAGCGAAAGGAGGAGGGCGCTCGCCACGCACGCGGCGCCCGCGACCCCAGGGACGATGTGCCCCGGGACCAAGATCTCCACCGCGATCAGGATCGCGCCGACGGCGAAGAGCGCGAGCTCCTCCCAGCCGGCGAGCTTCACGACGTGGTGCCCGAAGAAGAACAGCGCGAGGCACGAGAGCCCGACGGCGAGCGGGACGCCGTGGCCCGGCGCATAGAGCTCGAGGAGGATACCGAGCATCCCGAGGGTCATGAGGACCCCGGAGAGCGTGGGATCCGAGAGGAAGCGCGCGAGCTCCTCGGCGAAGCTGGGGCGCGGGCGGATGATCTCCGCCGGCTGGGGGCGGCCCAGGGCGCCGAAGAGATCTGCCTCGGTGCCGGCCTGCACCTCGGCGACGCCCCACGCGAGCGCCTGCGCGCCGTCCAGCGTGAGCAGCTTCCCCTTCTCGTCGAGGCCGGGGACCTCCACGTCGGCGTCGACCATGGCCTCGGCGATGTCGCCGCGCCGCCCCTTCGCCTCCGCGGTCGCGCGCATCTCCTTCCGCATGTAGGAAACGACCTTCTCGGCGACAGGCTTCATCTCGCCGCCCTCGCCGATCTGCACGGGCGTCGCCGCGCCGAGGGTGGCGCCGGGGGCGACCGCGATGACATCGCAGGCGAGCGAGATGAGCGCTCCGGCCGAGATCGCGCGCGGGTTGACCCAGCACACCGTGCGGACGCGCGCCCGGAGCAGCGCGTCCCGGATGGCGAGCGCGGCGTCGATGCGGCCGCCGAGCGTGCTGATGTCGAGCACGAGGAGGTCGCCCTCCCCCTGGGCGGCGACGACGCGCTCCAGGAAGGGCGAGAGGCCGAGATCGATCGTCCCGGAGATCGCGATCACGGTGACCTTGCCCGCGCCGGGGATCGGCGGGAGCGGCCGCGGACCCGGCGGCGCGGGGGCTCCGGCCGCGCCGCCCGGGCCCGCGGCGGGCGCCGCCGCCTCGCCGCGGGCGGGGAGGCACAGCGCCATCGTCGCGAGGAGCGCGAGGAGCGGGGTCGCGCGCCGCGCCCACCTCGCGGCCTGTTCCAGCAGGCGCCACAAACCAGTCAAGCCCCGCTCCCTGCTATGGCGGCTCGGCTCGCGCCGCGCGCCATGCTCCCTGAGGTTCACGCCGAAGACCGCCGCGACAAGGGTAGCGCATGGCGGCGCTCCACGATACCCCCCTGCTCAGGCTGCTCCGCCGCTGCACGCCATGAACCTCGCCACCGCGTCCGCGAACTCGGCTGGTCGCTCCACGATCCAGTCGTGGCTTCCCTTCGAGGAGACGACAAGGGTCGAGTCGGGGATCAAGCGTTGGATGGCGAGGGCCGAGCCGATCGGCACCGTGAGATCGCGCGCGCCCCAGGCGAGCAGCGCCCTCACGCGCACGCGCGCCGCGTGGCCGCTCAGATCCGCGGTCGCGGCGATCCGCAGCAGGCTCAGCGCGCTCCGCGCGTGGAAGAGCAGGTTGTGGAGGAGAGCAGGCGTCCCCCGCGCGACGAAGCGAGGCGCCAGCAGCGCCTCGGCCGCGCGCGCGAGGACGAGCGAAAGGACCGAGCCCGGCGGGTTGAATCCGATGGAATCGACGAGCACGACCCCGGTTAGCCGCTCGGGGTACAGCGCCGCGACGATCAGCGCCACGGCGCCAGACAGCGAGTGGCCGATCAGCGTGACGCGCTCGAGGCGCAAAGCCCGCAAGGCCTCGGCGACGCAGCGCGCATACCGCTCCAGGGTCCACGGCGCGCGGAGCCGCGAGGCGCGGCCCGAGCCGGGCAGCTCCAGGACGAGCACCCGCGCGTGGCGCGCCATCGCCTCGACCGCTGGCTGGTAGGTCGCGCCGTCGATCAGCATGCTGGGCAGAAGCACCGCGGGCTTGCCGGTGCCCGTCTCGGTCACATAAAGGATCTCGTCTCCGACCCGGATCTCCCGCCCACGGCCTTCCGCCCGAGCCCCCCGCCTCGCCGCGGGGCCCGCGGAGATGGGCAGGATCTTCTCTCCTCGACCCGACCGGGGGACATACGAGCCGGCGACAAGGAGCGAGCGTCCGGCGCAGGATCCCGTCGTTCCGCTTCGTCGAACGCGCTTTCCCATGATCGGCGAGCCGTTGCCGGACGCGTGCCAGCGCGGGCTGGTTCGCCGCGAATCCGCCGCGGGGATCGCATGAAAACCTGGAAGGCCGTTGAGCCTGTCGCGCGCCGCGCTAAGCTCCTCGACACAGGCTTCGAGACATCAATCTCCAGGCTGATTGGGGGCCAGCAGGCATGTCGCCGCGGGCCGAGAGCCGGACGGCGCCTGCTCGGACAACCAGCTCTTCTGGAATGACAGAGGCGATATGTTGAGGTTCCGCTCCACGTCCGGAGATCGGAAGATGGCCGAGCTCAGCGCCTCGGCGCTCTCCGTATCCGCTGCGATGTCCGTCCTCTCCCAGGGTGCATGGGGGACGGACGCGCCGCCCGCTGCGGAGGCCCAGTGGGCCTATGCGCTCGTCGCTGCGCTCGGGTATCTGCCGGCCGCGATCGAGATCGCCGCAGCCACGCTGCGGCGGACGGGAATGTCGGTCGAGGCGTATTTGCGGAAGAACGCGGCGCAGCTGGACCCGGGGGGACCCGAGGGGGAGATCGTGGGTCTGGTGCTCGGCGACGCGCTGGAGTCGCTCGGCGAGGAGGCGCGCCGGGTGGTGCATGCGCTCGCCGTGCTGCCTGCGGCGGGCATTCCGCTGGAGGTGGTCGCCGCCGCGGCGGGGAAGCCGGCGCCCTCCGCTGCGCGGCCGCTCCAGCTGCTCGTGCATGGGCGGGTGGTGTCGCTCGAGCAGGGCCCGCAGACCTTCACGATGACGCCCCCCGTGCGCGCCGCGGCCCGCGAGGACGCGGCGGCCGACGCGAGGCGCTGGGACGCGCTCCACCGGGGGTCGGCGGACGCGATGCAGGCGCTGCTCTTCTGGACGGCCGCGGCCGAGGGGCGGCCGGAGGCGGCGTCGCGCCGGCGCGTCGCCTGCGAGCTCTTCGCGGCCCTCGACCTCGCGCCGTTCCGGGACGGCGAGCGCGGCGCCGAGGTGCTGGCGCGGGCGCTCGTCGACGCCTGCACGGTGGTCGAGCTCGGGCTCCCGGCCGAGCTCCAGCAGCGCTTGCTCGACGAGGCGGCGCGGCTCTCAGGCGACGCGCTCCCCGAGCTGCGCGAGCGCGCGCTCGCGGCGCTCGAGAGCGCGCGTCGCGCCGAGCTCGCGAGCAAGCGGCGCGGCACCTTCGGGACGCTCCGTGCGACGCCGGCCGCTCGCGAGCGCGGCCGCCCGGGTCACCGCGACGTCCTCCGCAAGGCGGTGCGCGCGAACGCGCAGCGCGCGGCGGCGCGGAGCTCGCCGCCGGCCGACGACGAGGTCTTCCGCAGCGCAAAGGAGCTGCTCGCGCGCGGCAACCGGCGCCTCGCCGAGGGCGCGCTCGAGGCCGCCGTGGCGGACTACGGCGAAGCGCTCGCCGGGTTCGAGGCGGCCATGCACGGGCGTGGCCAGGCGACGGCGCTCCTGCTCCGCGGCGACGTGCACCGGCGGCAGGGGGACCTCGCGGCCGCCTCGCGCGATCATGAGCGGTCGCTGTCGCTGTTCAAGGCGGCGTCCGACCGGGCCGGAGAGGCGATGGGGTTGCTCGCGCGCGGCAACCTCCGGCTCGACCAGGACGAGCTGGCGGGGGCGGCGAGCGACTACGGGTGCGCGCTCACGCTCCTCAGGGCTTGCCGTGATCGCCTGGGCGAGGCCAACGTGCTGAAGGCGCAGGGTGATCTGTGCTTCAGGGAGGGGGACCTCGCGGGCGCCGCGCGCGCCTACGACCGCGCGCTCTACATCCTCGAGGGCGTGGAGGAGCGCGTCCTCAGCCAGCTGCGTTCGCCCCCGCCGAGCAGCCGCGATGAGCGTCGCGGGGGGAGCTCACGCGCCCGCGCCGCGCGCGAGGTGCTCCCGCAGCCCGATCTCCTCCGGGCGCTCGGGTGCGAGCAGACCCATGCGCGCACGTGGCAGGCCCGCGGCGACCTGCGCCTGCGAGAGCGGCAGACGGCGCTCGCGGCGCGCGACTATGGCAATGCGATCCTGCTGTACCGGGACAGCGGAGATCGCCGCGGCGAGGCCGCCGCGCTCAAGGCCCGCGGCGACCTGCGCCGCCAGCGGGGCGCGCTCCCGGGCGCGCAGCGCGACTACGAGGATGCGCTGCGGCTCTTCGAGGAGCTCGGGGACAGCGCGGGCCAGGCCGCGGTGCTCCACGCGCGCGCCGATCTGCGCTGCGAGCGGGGCGACACCGCCGGGGCGGCGCTCGATTATTCGAGGGCGCTCGCCCTGTTCGACGCGACGGGCGATCCCGCTGCGCATCCGGGCGCAAAGGGCGCCGTCACGGGCGTCTCCCACCGCGAGGACCCACCGCGCCGCGCCGCGGCGGCTGTCCCGCGGTGAGTCGGCGAATGAATCGCGTCAATTTCTGCGAGCGCTGCGCGAAGCAACGAGCCACCTGGAGGCCTGTTTCTCGTACGCGTGGTGCTGAATCCGTGGGTCACGAGCCGGCGTGAGCGGCTCATGGAGCATCCGGGCTAGCTCCCTCGCTGCCGCTCGAGCCGCTCCCGCATGACGTTGGGGATCCGCCCGGCTACCTCGATCGCTCGCTCGAGCGCCGCCTTCGCCTCCTCGTGGCGGTCTCCTCGCGAGAGGGCCCGTGCGCGCGCCTCGATGACCTCGATCTGCTCCTGCCCCACCGAGAACCGGGCAGATCGCTCCTCCAGCTCGTCCCACTCCTCTGCGCTCGCGTCCCGCGTCGCCAGATCGACCATCGACCACAGCACCTCTTCCGCGGGAGCCATCGCCGTGTCGTCGCGCCCCGCTACGACGGCCTTCGCCTGCTGCACCCGGATCGCCTCGATGATCTCCCGCGCCCTGCTCCCCTCGCCGCGGTAGAGGAGCATCCTCGCCAGGAGGAGATGCACCACCGGGCGCGCCTCCTCCCCGCGCTGCTGGCATTCCAGCGATACGGCCCGCTCGACGTGCGGTGTCGCCGCGTCCAGATTGCCCATCAGGTAAAGGTACTCTCCCAGGTTAAACTCGCTCACGAGTTCCATCATCCCGAGACCCAGCTCGCGCGAGACGGTGACCAGTCGGCAAAAGTCCAGGATCATCCCCGCGCTGTCCCCGAGACAGGCCCGCAGGAGCGCCCGGACGTTGATCACCGATGCGAGGTGCAGGAGATCGCCGCGCTCCTCGCACATTCGGATCGCCCGATCCAGCACCGCGCCTGCTTCGTCCAGCTTTCCCAACCCCGGGTAGATCGAGCCCAGGACGAGCAGCGACACCACGAGCGTCTCGTAGCCCTCGTCGCCCAGCCCCTCTGCCTGCGCCGCCGCACGCTCGAACTCCTGCGCCGACTCCTCCTCCCGGCTCTCACGCTTCAGCGAGCGCGCCACCGCCATCGAGAGCCGCGCCGCCAGCGCGGGCGGCAGATCGCCGCGCGCGAGCGCCCTCGCCTCCTCCACGCGCTGCTTCGATCGGCCGTAGTCGTTCATCCAGTCGAGCGCCGTGGCCTCGTCGAGCAGGATCTCGATCTGCTCGATCACGTCGCCCTCCAGGGTCGCCATCGTGCGCCCGCGATCGAGATCCCCGAGCGCGTCGTGGTAGCGGCCCAGCCGGTAACGCATCAGCCCCCGGCCCCGATACGCCTTCCTCCGCCGCACCCCAGGCGCCTCGACAGGCTGCGCGAGCGCCCGGCTGTAGTAGAGCTCCGCCTCCACGTAGGCGTGCCGCGCCCGCGACCGCTCGGCGAGCTCCAGGTACGCGTCCTCCGCGACCGTCGCGAGCCCCGCCTCGGCCGCGTGGTGCGCGATCCTGAGCCGCCGCTGCTCCCGGCTCTCGTGGGCCGCCTCGCGGTGATGCTCGTACGCCGCCAGGTGGATCCGCCGCCGCTCGGCCTCGGCGACGTCCTGCGCGACCGCCTCCCGCACCAGCGCGTGGCGGAAGCGCAGCCGGTCCTTCCGGTCGCCGACCAGCACGCCCACCTTCAGCAACCGCTCGGTCCCGACGCGCGCATCGAGCGGGAAGGCCGCGCCGTCGCCGCGGAGATCCAGCTGGCGCAGCACGCCCGCGATCTCGTCGATCGACACCTCTGCGCCAAGCAGCGAGACGAGCCGCGCGTGCGCCCCGAGCGCCGGCCCGAGCGCCGCGATCTCCGCCTGTGCCAGCGGATCGAGCGACGGCAGCACAGGGAGGCGCTCGAGCTCGTCGGTCGCCAGGTACCACGCGTCGCCCCGCCGGTGCCGGCGCAGGATCCCCTCGCGCTTGAGCCCGTGCACGAGCTCCACGAGCAAGAGCGGTACCCGCTGCGAGCGCTCGAGCAGGCGATCGATCGCCGGCTCCGGCACGTCGCGCGCGGGCAGGAGCAGCCGCCTGCAGAGCGCCCGCGCGCTCTCGTCGTCCAGCGGTTCGAGCCGCAGGGCCTCGTGTCGCGCGGCGCGCTCGCCCCACGAGGGGTGCGCCTCGGCGAACGCCGGGCGCCCCATCGCGCAGATCCACAGCGGCGTAGCCTCGTCCGCGAGCGCAGCGTACTCGAGCGCAGCGAGCGTCGCGTCGTGGGCGAAGTGCGCGTCGTCGAGGAGGATGATCACGGGCGACGCGGCCGCGCACTGGCGCAGGCACTCGCCCGCCGCCCGCACGCGCGCCGAGCGAAGCGCGCCGGGCGCGGCCCGGAGCGCCTCGAGCTCGGGGAAGATGTCGACGCCCGTCTGCTCGTCCACCCATCCGAGCGCCATCGCCAGCCCCAAGCGGAGCTCCTCGCCGAGCACGGCACCGAGCGACTCCGGGAGCGCCCCGCGGACACCGCCCTCCGGGGGCTGCTCGGGCACGCAGAGCGCCTTGCGCACGAGCTCGTGCAGCGTCTCGTCCGAGGCGCCGCTCGTGGGCTCCTGCCCGCGCAGCTCGATGATCCGGGCGTGCGGCTGGCGCTCCCGGAGCTGCTTGCCGAGCTCGACGAACAGGCGGCTCTTCCCGTGGCCGGGCCCGCCCGTCACCGAGACGACCGTGGGCTTCTTCATGCAGAGCGCCTCCTCGGCGCTCTGCGTGAGCTGCTCGAGGAGGTCGCGACGGCCGACGAACCCGCCGGGGCGCGTCGCGTCCCGCGACTGATCCTCGATGCCCGGCGGGAGCTCGTCGCCCGCTGCGGCGTGCGACGGCTCGGGGAGCGCGGCCGACGCCTCGGGCGTGAGGAAAGGCCCCAGCGGCCCGGCGGCGGACGGCCACCGCTCGGCGCGCGAGAAGAGCGGGCTCAGGAACCGCCGCGTCCCATCCGGGCGCGCCTGGATCGACACAGGCGCGAGATCGATGAGGACCCGCGTGCACAGCCCGCGTCGCAGGAGCTCGTCGGCCGCCCGCTGCGCGCGGCGCGCGGGGCTCGCCGTCCCCTCCTGGCCGAAGACGCCGACGTAACGAGCGCCGGAGGCGTGCGCGAGCTCGCCGCCGAGCGCCAGGAGCCTGCGCTGCACCGCGATGCGATCGGCCGCGCTCTCGAAGAACAGGAGCCCCATCACGCGGCGCTCGATGCCGGCCGCGGAGCGCGACCCCTCCGGCGCGCTCGCTGCGACCTCGTCCCGGAGCGCGCGCTCCAGCGCCACGCGGAGCTCGCTC
This sequence comes from Sorangium sp. So ce1504, assembly GCF_051521635.1. Lineage (NCBI taxonomy): Bacteria > Pseudomonadati > Myxococcota > Polyangiales > Polyangiaceae > Sorangium > Sorangium sp. So ce1504. The sequence continues at coordinate 7,828,088 of NZ_CP150365.1, forward strand.
GCGCTCGCGAACCGCTCGCTCCGTTCCTTGGCCAGGCAGCGGTGCACCACCTCCTCGACCGCCCGCGGCACGGCCGCGCTGGCCGACAGGCGCGGCGGTCTGCGGCTCCGATGGTCCTCCAGCACCGCCGCGCGCGGCCCCCAGAACGGTGGCCGGCCCGCGAAGAGCTCGTACAGGATGACGCCCATCGCGTAGATGTCGGCGCGCGCGTCGAGATCGGGCCACCCGGCCGACTGCTCCGGCGCCATGTACTCGGCCGTCCCCACGGCGAGGTCCTCGTCCTGCCCGTCGTAGCGCCACCCCACGACGCGGGCGATGCCGAGGTCGATGAGCGTCGCCTTCGCCTCATCGACGAGGATGTTCTCGGGCTTGAGGTCGCAGTGCACGTAGCCGCGCGCGTGCACGGCCTCGAGGGTCGCGAGCGTGGCGAGCCCGAGCCGAGCGGCCTCCTCGATCTGCGGCGCAGGGCGCGTCGCGAGACGGGAGGCGAGCGTGGGCGCGGCGATGTGCTCGATCACCGCGTAAGGCGAGCCGTCGTCCAGCGCCCCCCACGCGTGCACGGCCGGCACGTGGGGGGCACCGATGGCCGAGAGCGCCTCGACCTCATCCCGGAGGCGCTGGCCTGTGCCGCGGCGATCGGCGCGCGCGAGCTTGATGGCCACGCGCGCGCCACCGCCCTCCGGCTCGGCCTCGAAGACGAGGCCGAAGCCGCCCTGCCCCAGCGTCCTGCGGGTCCAGTAGCCGGGGAAACGAGGCAAAGCGACGGGGACGACCTCCGTGATCTCCGGAGGAATCGACGACTGGCCAGACGGCGGCCGAGCGGACTGCGCGCACTCGGGGCACGCGCCCTGATTCCGCCGCCCGCAAGCCGGACAGCGCCCCGCTTCCTGGGTCACGCGTTCCGGCTGCTCGTCTCGCAGGGCTTCCGAGCCCATTCACTCTCCTAGGGGCCGGCCGTCAAGAATGTGGTCACCACCTGGTCCGTGCGAGCGTAAGGGTTGACGAAATAGTTCGTGACACACCCCCTGAAGAAGCCGGCGTTGGTGTCGATCCCGTTGCACAGCTGATTGCACGAGCCCCAGATCACCATGGATCCACACTGCTGCCAAGTGACCTCCCCGGTCGTCGGGTTGGTCTCGACGTGGCCGGCCGCGCAGTCGCGTTGCACCTGGCGCGCACGAACGTAGCCCACCGAATCGTAGCAGGCCCCCAGATAGGGTGTCGCGGCGAAGATGTTGCCCCAGAACGCGCCCTCTCTCACCGGATAGGCCGCACGCTCCGCCGGAGTCGACGACATCTCGTTGTTGCGCATGGAGATGTTCACCGAAACGCCGTACCAGTTTACCCGCGCGGCGATGCACGCCGAGATCTGATGCTGGACATAGGTATCGTTGCTGATGCCACCGCTCGCCCACCAGTGCGCGTAGCCGAGGTCGCCGCGGAACACCTCTGGGTGGGCGACCCCGCTGCTGTCGGTCCACGAGAACGAGAACGTCTGGTCGGCGCGCAGCGAACAGCTCACGATGTAGCGCAGGAGCTCCCTCGACACGACGCCGGCGGCTCCTGAATTCTTGATGGCCGACAGCGCGTTCGGGACCAGCGCGTTCGGGACCAGCGCGTTCGGGACCAGCGCGTTCGGGACCAGCGCGTTCGGGACCAGCGCGTTCGGGATCATCGCGTTCGGGATCATCGCGTTCGGGAGGGCGCCGTTCGCGGTAATGAGCTCGCTCTCGGCCTCCCCGACGAGCTCCTCCGCCTGCTCGTCGATCTCGGCTCCGATGCAGGCAGCGGTAAGCAGAGGTAATGCGAAGACCGCGACACTTCGTGCACAGCAAAGAACCATGACGGTCCCCCTTTTCATCGCCGCGATTTGGCGTTTAAGGTCGAGTAGCCGCAAAGTTTAAGTTACCATTTCGAAATGCTTCTGCATAGCGCTTTAGTAAAGGATGCGTTCGATCCAGAGCGCTCGCTGGCAGCAGGGCTGTAACGCACCGCGACGCATCGCGACGCACGGCGCGGAGGAGCAGATGAGCGACGAAGAAGACGAGACCAGGCCGTTTTCGGATTTCGAGAGGTCGACCGCGCGCGGCGAGTTCCCGCCGGGCACCCTGGCGGGCGAGTACATCCTCGAAGGATTCATCGCGCGTGGCGGCTGCGGTGTGGTCTACGGAGCGAGGCACGTCCAATCGGGCAGACCCGCCGCGGTCAAGGTGCTGAGCGAGGCGGTGGCCCACTCTCGCCGCGTGGTCGATCGGTTCGCACGCGAGATCGAGGTGCTGCGGTCGATATCCCACCCCAATATTGTGGAAATCTACGGAGTTGGTGAGCTGAACAACTATCAGCCATTCTATGTCATGGAGCGCCTCGAGGGCCAGACGCTCGACGCGCTGATCCGGTCCCAGACACGGCTCACACCACGCGAGACCCTGGAGCTGATGGAACCTGTGTGCGCAGCGCTAGCAGCCGCGCACACAGCGGGCATCGTTCACAGGGATGTGAAGGCGAGCAACATCTTCATCTGCTCGAGCCCGCCACGTACCGTGAAGCTGCTCGATTTCGGTATCGCAAAGATGATGGCGCCCGAGGAGGGGTCGACATGGCTCACCACCGCCGGACGTATGCCCGGGACACCATCCATCATGGCTCCAGAGCAGATCCTCGGCGGTCCTATCGATGCGCGGGTGGACGTCTATGCGCTTGGCGTCCTCCTTCATCGTATGCTGGTGGGCCGGTTGCCGTTCCACACACACGACATGGACGAGATGGTGCGGAAGCACCTGGAGGAGCAGCCGCTGCCCCCGAGCCTGCGGGTCCCGCTGCCCATCGAGCTCGACGCGGTGGTGCTGCGGTGCATGGAGAAGCGGCGGGAGCGGCGCTTTGGCTCGGTCGAGGAGCTGATGCGCGCGCTCAGGGACGCCATCGGCGGGCCCGCGTCGGGCATGCCGAGCGGGCCCGACCCGACGCACCCCGCGGTGGCGGTCTACCTGGAGGTCCGGACCCGCGGCGACGCCGGCGAGCTGGACGACGCGCTGACCTTCGACATCGGTCGGGTGCTCGACATCGCCGAGTCGCAGCTCTCGCGCGCAGGCTTCATCCTCGCGTCGATCACCGGCAACGAGGTGCTCGGCGTTCGCCTCCTCCCGGCAAACGCCGCCGGGGAGCTACGGGAGCGGCGCGCAGCGATCGAGCTCGCGACCGCCGTGCACCGGGCGCTGGCCCAGCGACCGGAAGCGGACCCGCGCGTGCACGTCAACGTGTGCGTGCACGCGGACGACGTGCAGGCCCGCCTCTCGCCGCAGCCCGAGATCACCGGGGGCGCGCTCATGTGCGCGGGGCACTGGGCTCCGGCCGACGACGTGCAGGGGGTGTTCGCGACGCCGAGCGCGAACGTGGGCCTGCTGGACGACGAGCCGACCCCCACACGCCGCGCGTAGCCACGAGCCGCAACGAAAGAGAGCGCCCTCGATCGCGGGCGCGTCAGCGCCGCGATCGAGGGCGGGTGATCCAGCGTGCGAACGTCGACGGCCCGCGGGTGCCGGTGCCGACGTTCGCCGCGGGCGCGGTCGACACGAGGCCGCCTAGAGCCACGAGGGCGCAGGCGGCGAGCAGCTGGGCGCTCGCCTCGGCGTGGCCGGCGACGCAGAGCAGCAGCGTCGAGAGGATCGGCGCGCCGTAGGACAGCACCCCGAGCTGCGGCACGTCGCCGTGCTTCGTCGCGTGATCCCACGCGAAGAACGCGACCCCCACGGGGCCGAGCCCGAGCGCGAGCAGGCCGAGCGCCTCTCCGGCCGTGGGCACGACCGTGCGCTCGAACGCGAGGTGCCCGGCCAGGCCCAGGGCGGCCGTCGCGGCGCAGGAGCCTGCGATGGCGTCGGCAGGGACCTCGGCGAAGCGGCGCTGGAGCACCGAGTACGTCGACCAGAGGAGCGCGCAGCCGAGCGCGGCCAGGTAACCGGGCGTGTGTGTGGCGCTCAGGCGGACGGTGCCCCCGCCGGCGACGAGCGTCCAGACGCCCGCGAGCCCGAGCAGCGCCCCAACCACGTGCCTGCCGCGCAGGCGCCCGCCGGGGAGCGCCGCCGAGAGCAGGACGATGAGCAGCGGCCACAGGTACGAGATGATGCTGACCTGCACGGGCGGCGCCGCGGAGAGCGCATAGAAATAGAGGGCGTGATAACCGAACAGCCCGCCCACGCCGAGGATCCAGCTGCCGAGCGGCTGGCGCAGCGCGCCGAGGCCGCCCCCGCCGCGCCGGGCGAGCCGCGCCGCGCCGAGGAGCGCCGCGACCGCGAACGTCGACGAGAGCACCTGGAGCGGCGGCAACCTGCGCACCGAGGTCGAGAGCAGGGCGAGGCTGCCCCAGAGCCCGATCGCCGCGACGCCCGCCAGGGTGGCGGCTCGCCGCGAGGGGCGCGCCGCTGGCGTCGCTGCCATCGCCGCGTCCGTTAGGGCGGCGCCGTGCGTCGTGTCCGACATGGCGCCGAGCATGGCGCGCCGGCCGGCCGCCGTCTTGGCTCAGGCTCCGCCGTCCTGTGCCGGGGCTACGGGCTCGCGCCCCAGCGACATTCGCCCGCGCCACGGCTCGCTGTGCCTGGGCTGCGCGCCTGCAGCGCGACTACGCTCGCCTGCGCCGCGGCTCGCCCCGACTCTCGGCCCGGACCGCGCGACGCAGGGCCGCCGGGGTCACGCCGCGGCGGCGCCGCAGGCTGCGGGTCAGGCAGCTCTGGTCGGCATAGCCGCAGCGGATCGCGATCTCCGCGATCCCGAGCTCGGTGCGGGACAGGAGGTCGGTCGCGCGCGCGAGGCGCAGATCCGCGATGCGCTCCTGCACCGTCGTCCCGAGGACCGTGCGGAACAGATGGTGGAGGTGCCCCGGGCTCAGCTCAGCCCGGGCAGCCACGTCCGCGACGGTGAGCGGCTCGTGCGCGTGGTCCTCGAGGAAGCGCAGCGCGCGGCGCAGCTTCTCCGGGGCGCGCATCGGGCCGAGCGCGCCGCGCGCCCCGCGCTCGGCCAGCGTGAGCACGAGCAGCCCCGCCCACTGCCGGCGCAGCGCGACCGAGCCGCCCCGGTCGAGCTCGTCCGCCGCGGTCCGGACCAGGTGCGCGGCAGCGGCGTCGAGGGCGATCGACCCGCCGGCGATCCGCTCGAACCACGGCGCGGCGCCGAGGGCTTCCGCGGAGGCGGGCGGCACATCGATGACGAGGAAGCGATTCCGGTCCGGCGCCGCGAAAGCGTGGCGGGTGCCGCACGGGACGAGAGCACCCGAGAGCCCGGATGCCATGAGCTCTCGACCGTCCATCGAGAGCGCTATCGCGCCTTCCAGAGGCAAGACCAGCTGGTGGTGCGCGTGGCGGTGCGCGACCACCTCGGCCGAGTATCGCCGGACGCCGAGCTCGACCTCATCCATGACGCGCCATGATCTCACGCGCGGCGCGCGCGCGCCATGGCCCCTCGGGCTCCCTACCTCGCCAGCGCTCCCGCCGGCGCGGCGCGCGGCACGCAGCGCGCGCGGGACGCAGCGCGCGCCGCGGGGCGGAGCTCACCGGCAGGGCGGGCCGTACAGGGCTGCGGCGCCGCGCGCGTCGTGCTCCGTCAGGTCGAGGTCGCCCCAGTTCGTGCCGTTGCACCACGGATAGTGCATCACCGAGCCCGCGTCGTACGACGTCAGGGCGCGCCAGCCGTCGTCCTCGAAGCAGGCGCCCGCCTCGGGCCGCGTGTGCTCGTGCCGGAACCCGAGCGCGTGGCCGAGCTCGTGCCGCAGGACGCCCGTGAGCGTCCAGAGATCCAGCGGGCCGAGGGCGGTCGAGTCGATGAGGAGATTGCGCGCGCGGCGCGAGCTGTCGGGGAAGAACGCGCGCGCGTAGTACGGCTGCCCCTCGACCGGGCGCACGTCGAAGACGACCCTCTTGTTGCGCGCATCACACGCGTCGTCCTGGTCTGCGCTGTGAACGAAGCGGACGCCCGCCACCTCCTCCCACGCCGCGGCGGCGCTCTCCATCGCGGAGACCACCGCGCCATGGTCGTCACCGAACGCCTCGCTCACGCAGTAGCTGAGGTTCCGCTTCTCCCTGTCGCTCCACCTCACGTCCCTTCCACGGCTCTGATCGACGATGAGCGCTCCGCGCTGGACGTGGCGCTCATAGAACCGCTCGAGCCCGTCGAGGCCCTCGACGGGAATGTCGCCGTCGACGATGTAGATGCCGCTCTCCGGCTCACGGTAGGTGCGAGCCTCGAACTCGTCGAAGCTCACCTCCGTATCGCCGACCTGCTCGGAGATCTCCGCTCCCCCAGGCGCGCCGGCGGCGCACCCGACCGACGCGAGCGACAAGACGAGGAGACCAAGAGACTTCGTAGACAGATGACTCATCATACAAGTACCTCTCGTTCATGCCTTTCCCTCTCGGGTCAGGCGAGGGCGCGCAGCGCCGCAGTGAGCTCCGCCGGACGGCGCCACGGGACCCCCACGGCGGTCCGGGCCGACTCGACTGCTGGTACTGACGCGGATGGCGTCCGGTTTCGCTGTCCGATATTGGCAAGCGACGTGCCGCACGCGCGATGGCGTGACTTTGCGGTCCAGAGGTCAAGCGCGGAGCGAAGGAGTCCACACGTGTGGAGCGGGTGCTTGCGCACCTGTGCAAGGACTTGCGTATCGAGATCGAAGCAGAGCGCGCAGCGCGCGCCGCCGGGACCGGATCGAGGCGGTCGATCGATGGGGCTTCGTCCCGCCGTCGTGCTGGTTCCATCGCGCGAGCAGCGTCGGGCGTCGTGATCGTGCGCTGCGCGCTGCCGGGGTGGCGTACGGCGCGACGGCCTGCGATCGAGGGCTTGACGGCACGGCGCGAACAGAAAATCGTGGCATCCATGCCGGGGAGAGGGACATGGCGGCGCGCCCGCGCGCGGCGGCGACCCCCGCGGGGCGCGCGCGCCGATGGAGGCGGCCGCCGATGACGTTCGCGTTCGCGGAGGGCACCGTGTTCGCGGGGCGCTACCGCCTCGGGCCCGTCATCGGCGTCGGCGGCATGGGCGCCGTGTACGAGGCCGCACACATCGAGACGAACCGGCGGCGCGCGCTCAAGATCATGCACCCGACGCTCTTCTCTACATGGCGCCCGAGCAGTTCGACGGCGCCCCGCTGAGTAATCCCCTCACCTCGACCAGGCCATGGAACGTCCCGGCGCACGACTCCCCTGGGCTCATTGGGCCCATGGAGTGACGGTCTTCACGCTGACGCTCCTCGCGGCGGTGCCTTTCTGGCTGACCGACCTCCTGCCGATGATGGATTACCCACCGTTCCTGACGTTCGTCCGAGCGTTCCAGGACCACGGGGATCCCGCCTCGCCCTTTCACGGCACCTACACGACAGGATGGCCCATCGCGCCGCTCGTCCTGCCGATCCTCCTCGCGCGGGCGATCGCGGCCGTGAGCTCCATCGAGATCGCGGGCAAGGTCCTCCTCACCGCGTACACCGTCGCCCTGCCCGCCGCCTCGATGCTCCTCCTCCGCGTGCTCCGGCGGGATCGCTGGTGCGTGCTGCTCGTCTTCCCCCTCGTGCACTCGTACTGGGTGAGCGGCGGCTTCTTCGCGTTCGCGACGGCCCCTCCGCTCGTCGTGCTGGGCCTGGCCGTCGCGGTGCGATGGCTCGATCGCCCGACCCCGCGCCTCGGCGTCGGCCTCGCCGCGATCGCTGTCGCCCTGCTCCTGTGGCACGCGCTCGCGCTGGCCCAGCTCCTCCTCGACGTCGCGCTGCTCTGGGCGCTCTGGAGGGCGCCGGGGCCGCGGGAGCGATGGCGGGCGCTGCTCCCGCTCACGCCGTCGCTCGCCCTGTTCGCGGTCTGGGTGGGCATGTCGGTGCTCACGAGGCCCTCCGGCGCCCCGGTCCCCGGCCCTGTCGCGGCGTGGCCGCCCTTCTTCGAGAACGCAGCGCAGCTCCCCGAGTTCGTCGGGGTCCTCCTCCCGATCTCGGTCGGCTACGTGCTCCTCTTCGCGCTGCTCATCGTCGCCGGCGCCACCGCTGAGCTCGCCGCGCCCCACGCGTCACCCGAGTCCCCGACCGCCCGGTACCGGGTCCCGAACGCGTTCGCCGTGCTCGCGCTCGCCAGCGTGGTCTGTCACCTGGTCCTCCCGTCGTATTGCCTCGGGGTCGAGGGGATCAACAACCGGCACCCCTGGATGGCCGCGCTGCTCTTCACCTTCGCCTGGAGCCTGCCGGCGCGCCCCGCGCCGAGAGCGGGCCTCCTCGCCTCGATGGCGATCGGCGGCGGCGCCCTGCTCCTCCACCTCTGCGGGCGCTTCGTCGACTTCCACCGAGAGACGGTCGGCGCCTCCCGGCTCATCGACAGGCTATCTCACGGCCAAACGCTGCTGGCGCCCCTCGACGCGTGGGGGGCGACGGAGGCGTTCCCCGTCAAGCCGCTCCGCGCGATCCAGGAGATCGCCACGGTGCGCCACGGCGGCCTGCCGAACAGCTCCTATGCAGGCTACGGGATGAACTTCATTCAGTACGTGGACGGCAAGAACCCGATGCCAGGGCTCGGCCCGAGCTGGCTCCGCCACCCGGAGCTCACGAGGTTCGACTACGTCCTGCTGCGCTCGCCCTCGCCCGCGCTGCTCGCCCACGAGCGGCTCGAGCTCGCCGCGCGCGACGGACAGTGGGCGCTCTTCTCCGTGCGGCGCTGACGCGGCGCAGGGAGGGGAGCGCGGGCGAACGCTGACTGGAGGAAATCGCCGGCCCGCCTGCGCCTCCGGCAGAGGGAGCTGCGCGCCCCGCCGCGCCCGCGCCGCGCGTTTCGCTGGACGAGCGGCCGCGGCTCGCCAATCCTTGGGCGCATGAAGCTGACCGGCATCGCCGCTGAGACCGTGCAGATCGCGAGTCGTGGCGAGTACATCGCGCCCTCGGGCGCGACCGTTCGCATCCGCGACCGCGTGCTCGCCGCGGTGAAGGGGACCGTGCTTTACCGGCCCGGATCACTCGACGCCTGGGAGCCGAAGGAGCGCCGCGATGGCCCGGCGGTGATCGAGGTCACCGGCGAGACCACGGGGGCGGCGGGGCGGCGGCTCATCGAGCAGGAGGGCGAGGCCCGCGTCATGGCCCTCAACTTCGCTTCCGCCAAGAACCCCGGGGGCGGGTTCCTGCGCGGGGCCAAGGCCCAGGAGGAGGACCTCGCCAGGTGCTCGGCGCTGTACGCGTCCCTTGTCGAGCAGCGCGAGTATTACGACCAGAACCGGGCCTGCGGGAGCTTTCTCTATACCGACCACATCATCTACTCGCCGGACGTGCCGTTCTTCCGCGACGAGCAGCACGCCCTCCTCGACCGGCCGTTCGCGCTGTCGATCATCACGGCGCCGGCGCCGAACGCCGGCGAGGCGTTCCAGCGCGACGACGCCACGGATCAGGAGATCCGGGCCGCCCTGGAGCGCCGCGCGGACATGGTGCTCGCCGCGGCGGGCGCGCACGGGCACCGGTGCCTGGTCCTCGGGGCGTGGGGGTGCGGCGTCTTCCGCAACGATCCGCGCGAGGTCGCCGACGTCTTCGCCCGGTGCCTCGAGCGCCCGCGCTTCCGCGGCGCGTTCTCGCGCGTGGTGTTCGCGGTGTACGACCGGAGCGCCGATCGGCCGAACTACCGGGCCTTCCAGGAGCGGTTCGCGCGGGCGTAGGCGCGTACTGCCGCCGGCGCCTCCGATCCCGCGCGCGCCGTCACGGCCCCGCGCGGATCACACCGTGGGATCCCCACCCCAGAGCTGCGTGGACGTCGTGCTCCCCGCCTACCTCCACCGCTACAATCGAGGACTGACCCCTTCCACCGGGTCCGTTTCGAATTGTCGGGTCGCGATCGAAGAGCGAGAGTCATGGCTCCGACTTGAGGACGATCGACGACAGGCTCGCCGCGCTCCTCGCCGCGGCCGTCTTCTCCGCGTCACCCCTGCTCCTCTGCGGGTGCACACAGGCCGCGCCCGCGCCGCGGGCCGTCGCGCAGGGGACCGCGGCGCCGCTCGACCAGCGCTTCGCCAGCGAGCCCGCGCCGACGCCGCGCTTCCCCGATCCGGAGCGCGGGCGGAAGCTCCGCGCGGCGGCGGCCGACGTGCAGGCGCTCGCGCGGCGCGCCGCGGAGAGGGAGCGCTTGCCGGCGCTCGCGCTCGGCGTCGTCATCGACGGGGAGCTCGCGATCCAGGCGGTGCTCGGCGTGCGGAACGCCGCGGCGGGCGGAGCGGTCGACGAGCACACGCGCTTCCGCATCGGCTCCGTCACCAAGCCGCTGACCGCGACGGCGATACTGCGGCTCCGCGACGAAGGGCGGCTGTCGATCGACGCCCCGGCGGCGCGCTACCTGCCGGCGCTCACCGGCGTCGTCTACCCGACGCGCGACGCGCGGCAGATCACCGTCCGCGACCTGCTCACGCACAGCTCCGGCCTGCCGCGGCTCGGCGTGTTCCCCCCGGCGTCGACGTCGCGCGACGTCACCGAGCGGGAGATCCTGGCCACGCTCGACGGCTTCGGGCTCGAGAGCGCGCCGGGCACCGCGACCTCCTACTCGAACCTCGGCTATTCGCTCCTCGGGCTGGTCGTCGCGCGCGCCGCCGGCGTGCCGTACCGGCGCTACATGAGCGACGCGGTGCTCGGGCCGCTCGGCATGCGCGACGCCGCCTGGGACCCGTCGCAGGTGCCGCCCGGCGAGCTCGCGTCGCCCCACGCGCGCGGCGTCGACGACGGCGCGGTCGCGCCGATCCAGCCCTGGCGGCTCGGGGCCTCCGAGGCGACCGCGGGGCTCTACGCGAGCCTCGCCGACATGGGTCGCTTCGTCGGGTTCGAGCTCGCCGCCTGGCCCGCGCGCGACGCGCCCGAGGCAGGGGCCCTGCGGCGGAGCACGGTGCGCGAGTCGCACCTGATGGCGCGCAACGGCTCGGCGTTCCCGGCCGCCGGCGGCGACGACGGCCCCGGGCTCGGCTGGCACGTGCGCGAGGACTGCGACCTCGGCCACGTGGTCTTCCACAACGGCCTGATCGACGGCTTCTCCGCGTCGGTGACGCTCCTCCCGCAGCGGGGCGTCGGCGTCGTCGCGCTCGCCAACGTCGCCGGCGCCGATCTCGAGTCGCTCAACGCGGACGTGCTCGGCCAGCTCGCGGCGACCGGCGCCATGGAGGCGCGCGTCGTCCCGCCCTCCCCGCCCGTGCGCCGCGCCGCCCAGGCCGTCGCCTCGGTCATCGGCCGCGCGCGCACGGGGGCGCTCGATCGCAGGCTCAGGCCCGGCTGGTTCCCGGAGGCTCACCTCGCCTCCCTGCGAAAGGCGCTGCGCGACGCCGGCGCGCGGGTGGGGGCGTGCGCGCTCGACGGCTCCGCCGTGGTGGAGAGCGCCACGGCGGCGCGCTTCGGCCTGCGCTGCGAGCGCGGCGCGCTCTCGCTGGCCGTGCGTGTGGACACCTCGCCGGACGCGCGGATCACGTCGCTCAGCGTGGAGGAGCAGACCGGGGCGATCGCCCGGGAAGCCCCCGGCCCGAGCGACCGCCCAGCCCGCTGCCGCTGAGCGATCTGCAGCCCGATTGTAGCGCCACACCTGATAGTGTAACCGCGCCCATCGTCCCGGGCGTCGAACCGTCCCCCTCACCTCGCGGAGACCCGCTTGAAGCACAACGACGTGGTGGTTTTGATCCTCGGCGGAGGCGTAGGAAGCCGCCTCTACCCGCTCACCAAGCTGCGCTCGAAGCCAGCGGTCCCGACCGGCGGCAAGTACCGGCTGGTCGACATCCCGATCAGCAACTGCCTCAACTCGGGCTTCAACCGCATCCACATCCTCACGCAGTTCAACTCGGTCTCGCTCCACAACCACATCACGCAGACGTACCGATTCGACGTCTTCTCCGCCGGCGCGGTGCAGATCCTCGCGGCCGAGCAGACGCCGACCCACAGCGACTGGTACCAGGGCACCGCCGACGCCGTCCGCAAGCAGCTCGTCGAGGTGAAATCGCCGAACCCGCGGGACGTCATGATCCTCTCGGGCGATCACCTCTACCGCATGGACTACGAGCCCTTCCTCGAGCACCACCGCGAGACCCGGGCCGACGTCACGCTCGCCGTCCGCCCCGTCCCGACGGCCGAGGTGTCGCGCCTCGGCATCGTGGACACCGACGACACCGGGCGTGTGGTCAAGTTCGTCGAGAAGCCGAAGGACATGAAGCTGCTCGACAACGTGCGGCAGGTGCCCGATCCGGCGAACCCGTGGCTCGCCTCGATGGGCGTCTACATCTTCAGCGCGAAGGCGCTCTACGAGATGCTCGAGCACGACAACGCCTCCGACTTCGGCAGCCACATCCTCCCCCGGGCGCTCGACACCCATCGGATGATGACCTACACGTTCGACGGGTACTGGGAGGACATCGGCACGATCCGCAGCTACTACGAGGCCAGCCTCGCGCTCACGGACTCCGATCCTCCGTTCTCGTTCTACGACCCGCAGCGGCCGATCTACACGCGCCCGCAGTTCTTCCCCCCGGCCCACGTCACCGCCGGCTCGGTCCTCGACCAGGTGCTCCTCGCCGAGGGGAGCCGGATCATCGAGTCGAAGATCTCCCGGTCGGTCGTCGGGCAGCTCTCCTCCATCGGGCCCCACGTCTCCATGTCGAACACGGTCATGATGGGCGCGGACTACGAGTCCCTGTTCCAGGCCCACGGCCCCGAGAGCACGAGGGGTCTGCCGCCCATCGGCATCGGCCGGGGGTGCACGATCGACGGCGCGATCATCGACAAGAACGCGCGCATCGGCGACGGGGTGGTGATCCGCAACATCCCCGATCGGCCGGACACCGACGCCCCGTACTACGCGGCCCGGGAGGGCATCGTCGTCGTCCCGAAGAACGCCGTCGTCCCGCCGGGCACGGTCATCTGAGCGCGGACCGCGCCCCGGCCGCCGAGGGGACGGCGGCTGGGCGCGCGGGCGGAAGGGGCGCGCCGCGCGGGTAGGCCGGGTAGGTAGGTAGGCAGAACGCCGCCGCTGCGCCCGGCCACTCGCCCCTCGTCGGCTGGGCCCCGGTCTGGTAAAGAGCGCACTTATGCGAATCTGCATCCTCGGCGCCACGGGCCTTGTCGGCCGCGAAACCATCACCCTCATCGCGCGGGCCTGGCCCGGCGCGACGCTCGCCCTGTTCGCGAGCCGGGACCAGGAGCTCACCCTCGACGGCAAGTCGTACGAGGTGCTCAGTGCGTCGCGCCTCGAGGCGCAGGACGCCCCCCGCGGAGACCTCGCGTTCGTGGCCCTGGATGACGATCACAGCAAGCGGTACGTCCCGCGGCTCGTGGAGCTCGGGTACCGCGTGATCGACAAGAGCAACACGTACCGCGCCGACCCGAAGGTGCCGCTCGTCGTCGCCGGGGTGAACTCGAGCATCGTCGACGACTCGGTCCGGCTCGTGGCCAACCCGAACTGCACCACCATCCCGCTGATGCTCGCGCTCTCGCCCCTGCGCCGGGAGTTCGGGCTGAGCGCGGTCACGGTGAGCACGTACCAGGCGGTCAGCGGCGCCGGCATCGCCGCCCTGGACTCGTTCCTCGCGGACGCGCGCGACGGCTTCCAGGCCCTCGATCGCCTGGGCCTGCCGTTCAAGCCGTCGGGCTACGCCGGCAACACCGTCCCGCACAACGGCGGCACCGACGAGAGCGGCTACTCCTCGGAAGAGCGGAAGCTCATCTTCGAGAGCCGCAAGATCCTGAGCATGCCGGAGCTCGGCGTCTCCGCGCAGTGCTGTCGGGTCGGCGTCGCGGTCGGCCACTACGAGAACGCGTGGGTCACGTTCGATCGCCCGGTGGATCTCGATCGGGTCGCGAGCATCCTGAGCGATCCGGCGAAGTCGCCCTTCGTGAAGCACCTCCCCGGCGCTGCCGGCGAGGGCCTGAGCGCGCTCCACTGCGTGCAGGACCGAGACCTCGCGCTGGTCGGGCGGATCCGCCCCGATCACCGGGACCGCGACCGGAAGAGCGTGTGCCTGACCGTGGTCGGGGACAACCTTCGGCTCGGCGCGGCCACCAACGCGGTCCGCGCCGCGACGCGCTGGTTCCCGAGCGCCGATCGCGACCTGCAGGCCCCCTGACGGTCAACGATGCAACCCACCCAGCCCCTCATGATCCTCGTCGCCGGGCCCTATCGCTCCGGCACGGGCGATGATCCGGTCCTGATCGCGGCCAACGTTCGCGCGATGAACGACATGGCCGTGCGCCTCTTCCGGGCGGGCCACCTCCCCGTCCTCGGCGAATGGTTCGCGCTGCCGCTCATCGAGCACGCCGGGTCGCGGCAGATCGGCGACGAGATTTTCAATGAGATCTTCCATCCCGTCGCGCGCCGGCTCGTCGCGCGCTGCGACGCTTGCCTGCGGATCGGCGGCCCCTCGAAGGGAGCCGACGAGATGGTCGAGCTGTCCCGCTCCATGGGCAAGCAGGTCTTCTTCAGCTTCGACGAGGTGCCGGGCCGCGGCTAGCCGCGGCTGCCACACGAGAGGCATGTGAGAGGCGCACGAGACGCCGCGGCGGCGCGATCTCTTCAGGGCTCGGGCCCCGGCCAGCCAGCGCCGACAGGGAGCGCCTGCACGTCGGGGAAGAGCATGTAAATACGCTTTCCATTCCACGTCTGCCCGTGGGGCGGCGAGGGCGCGGCCGCGGCGACGCTCGCGCGCACCGCGCGCCCGAGCGCGGCTGCGCCGTCGAGCGCCTGGCTGAGCGCCGCGAGCGCCTGCGCGATCTCGGGGAGCGACGCCTCGCCCGAGGTGCCCCGCGCGACGAGGGCGTCGACCTCGCGGCTGCGCACCCCGAAGTCCGACGGCAGCGGGTGCGCGGGCTGCGCCGTGCTCGCGGCGTGGAGGAACTGGCGCTTCGCGACGCCGCCCGCCTCGCCGAAGCCCGCGACGAGCTCGAAGAGCGCCGACGCGACGCCGGAGGCCGGCTCGAGGTCGCTCGGGTTGTGGAGCGGGGAGCCCCTGATTCCCAGGTCGTCGAGGTACTCGAACCCGGAATCGCTCAGCGCGGCCGAGCGCTCCGTCTCCGGCAGGGGCGGCGCGACCCGCACCTCGCCGCTCTCGAACACGATGACGCGCGCGTACGTGAAGCGCGCGTGCGGCACGGCGAGCCGCACGCGCGCGAGCTGCGCCGCGACCTCCACCGCCGCGCCGATCTCGAAGCGCGAGCCCGGAAGGTGGCGCGCGATGCCCGCCAGCGTCATCCCCGCCGCGTCGGGCCAGGGGCACACGGCGACGTGCCGCGGGAGAGCCTCCGCCTCGCCCGGCGCACATACGCGCTCCAGCCCGAACGAGGCGGGGGCGAGGAGCGGCGGCCGCTGGCCCTCCATCCGCCGCAGATCGCCGAACAGCCAGGCGCGGTTCTCCCCGTGGTGCTCGGGCGCGAGCATCCGCGCGCCGACGAGCAGCGCGACGGTGCCCCCGGCGCGCGCGAGCCATGCCTCGGGCACGGAGAGGTGCTCGTACAGGAAGGCCTCGACGATGAGCTGCCACTCGCGGGGCGGCTCGGGAGGCAGGGGAGCGGCGGTACGGTACATGGCGGGTGCGGGGCTTCGAAGAGCAGCGCGCTCGGCCCCGGATGCACACACGAGACGGGGGAGCTCGTGAAGTAGCGTATCCAAGCCGGGAGCGCCGCGGAACACGGCAGCGGGCCGCTGCCGCCGATCGGCGAGCGCGCCGCCCGATCCGCCCTGGGAGGTGAGAGATGGGGATCAGTCGTTCGAACCGTCAGGCTCGCCGACTGCTTCGGGCGGCATCGCGGCGGGGCGGCTGGGGAAGCCTCGAGCATCGATCCGGCGACGCGCAACACTGCAATCGTGCGCTCGCACGCGAACGACTCGTCGCCGGTCGAGAGCGGTGATTGGTCTTGCCCCCACGTGGACACCCTCCTGGCGACGGCGGTCCTGTCAACGCTCGACGCTGCCCCTCAGGGGCCTGGGCGCCGGGCCCCGAGCGCGAGCGCGGACCAGGGGGCGCCAGGTCTCTTTCACCGTTCGGAGCTTGGAATGAAGACTCGATTGCGCACCCTCTCAGCGATACCCGCAACACTCATCGGATTGCTCATGGCAGCGGCCTGCGGCTCGGACGCCGGCAGCGACCCGGAGAGCAGCGGCGGCGGCTCGGCGACGGGGGGCTCGCCCGAAAGCGGCAGCTCGGCGACGGGGGGCTCGCCCGCCAGCGGTGGCTCTGGCGCGGGCGGCGGCGTCGCGAGCGGCGGGACGTCGGGCGCCGGCGCGGCTGGCTCGGGAGGCTCCGCCGCCACGAGCAGCACCGGCAGCGGAGGCGCAGACTCCGGCGCGGCGAGCACCGGCGGAAACGGCACCGGAGGCGCGGACTCCAGCGCGGCCGGCACAGGCGGGAGCGGCGCCGGAGGGGCGGGGACGGGCGGCAGCGGAGGTGGTGACGCGGCGTATCCATGCGACGGAGACACGAGCGGCTACAACGCCGTGGTGACCCGATCCGGATCCGACTGGATCGCGCAGAACGGCGCCCGCAACGTCTACAGCGGGGGCGACATGCGGGCCGCGATGCAGGCGGCGCTCGACAGCTTGAGCTCCGGCCGCACCAGCAAGCAGAGCGTCCTCGTCCAGGGCTCCGGGACCGTCGCCGCCAGCTCGCGGCTGAACGTGCCCAGCTACACCGTGCTCAACGTCTGCGGCACGATCGACGTCACCGGCAGCGGCTCCGGCGACAACGCGCCCATCTACGCGCGCGGCCGGACCGACATCGAGATCCCGAACGTCACGATCAGCGGCACCCCGCTCTACGCCATGTTCTTCCGCGACGTCGAGAACCTGCGCCTCGGCCATGTCGAGCTGCGCGTCTCGAGCGGGCTCGGCGTCCGCATCGACAACCATGGGCGCTCGGACCGCGCCAACAAGGTGAAGAACATCGAGATCGACCATGTCTACGCCGAGGGGACCAGCTCTCACGGCGTCGAGACCTACGGCGTCGACGACATCCGCATCGGCACCGTCATCGCGCGCGACACCGGGGAATGCGGCCTCCTCCTGAACGACACGACCAACGCCGAGGTCGGGAAGGTCGACGCCATGAACGCGGGCGCGGGCACCGGCTACGCGGCGTTCCGGCTCGCCAACCGCGCGGGGCGCATCGGCAGCGGCTACCCCACCAACATCCACGTCGGCCAGGTCATCGCCCGCGGCGGCGGGCGCGGGATCTTCTGCGTGTCCGAGAGCGGAGGCGTCACGATCGACCGGATCGATCTCGCCGACACAGGCAACAACGCGATCCTGATCGAGAACTGCCACAACGTGAACATCGCCGCCGAGTCCGGGACCGTCGACGGCGGCGGCGACATCCGCCTGGCCGCACGCACCGAGTTCGCGAACTCCTCGGACATCACGATCCAGAACCTCACGATCACGGACACGGCCGTCAACGAGAACCCCTGCGCCGAGAACAGCACCTTCCGCAACCTCACGCTGGCAAACGCCCGCGACAACAGCTGCGATTAGAGCGGCGGTCACCCGCTTCGGATACGGGCCCACCTCGACGTTTTCGGTGCTCAGCGCACCTTCGTACGCTTGCGCGCCGAAAACGCCGATCTGGGCCCGTCTCCTGTGCGGGAGACCGCCGCTCTGCTCGGCATGGTGCAGAGGTGGGCTGAAGTCACAAAAGAGAACCGCCCGCAGGTCCAGGCCTGCGGGCGGTCTTCTTCGTCAGCGGCTCGGCCTACTTGAGGCGGGCCAGCATCTCGACCTTCTCGGTGTCCAGCCCCGTCCAGGTGCCCCAGCCCGACTTGTCCGCATCGGTGTACTTGTGGTTGTAGATACCACCCGTATCACCCGACTCGGGGTTGATGGACCAGTAGGTGAAGTCCGTCATCTTCTTCTTGATGAGGTAATCCACGTACATGTTCTGCCACTCCCAGTCGTAGCGCTTGCCGGCAGGCAGGTGCGCCCACTGCTGGGCCAGCGCCGGGTCCATCTCGTTCTTCGGCCAGTCCTTCACGCCGCCGAACTCGCCGGTGATCACGCAGAACTTCTGGTCGTGCAGGAACCCGAAGTGCTCGTCCCACTGCTTTTCCAGCTTCGCGACGGCCTCTGCGTTGCTCCGCTCCAGGATGAGCCCGCACCCGGCCTTGGCGGCCGCCTCGTCCTCGAGCCCGACGCACTCGGGCTTGGACTGATCGACGTGCTGCTTCTGAACGAACACTGCAGGCCCGTAGGTGTGGGGCGAGAAGCAGAGCCGATTCCTGGGGATCTGGATCGGGTAGGCCGTCTGTCCGTAGAAGTTCTCACCCCAGTTCGGGTTGAGGTTCTCGTCGCCGTGGGGCTCCGGCTCCAGCGTCAGGCCGCTGGCGCCCGCGGGCTGGTGGCTGCCGGACACGCCCTGGACCACCGCGATCATGTCGTCGTTCTCTTCGGCGATGACGTCGTAGCACGCCTTGGCCATGTCCGCCCACTCGGGCCAGCTGTACTTCCACGGCTCGTTGAAGCAATCGATGCCGATGATGTTCTTGATGTTGAGCTTCTTGGGCAGCTGCGCAATCTTACGGATGTCCGCGAGCCACTTGTCGTAGTTGTAGGCGTCCTCGCCCGTAAGGCAGGTGTAGTCGTCCGCCTTGTAATCGTAGTTCTCGCGATCGCTGTCCACGTAGGGCTTGTTATCGTCGAGCCTGCCCGCGCGCCACCCGAGGTGGTTCGAGCAGGAGTGGATGCCGATGATGACGTTCAGATTGTTCGCGCTGGCCTGCTTGAGGAAGTCCTCGAGCGCCTCGTACGCGTTGGCGTACGGGTAGACGTCCGGGTCGTTGTTCTTGATCCGGGGCGAGGTGGTGCTGTAGTTGCCGTCCGGGTGGTTGGCGACCAGGGTCTGCGGCGCGATGGGGAGCCGGATCGTGTTGAACTTGAGGTTGGAGCTGGTGAGCTCCTTCATCGTGTCCGCGATCGTGCGCGGGGCGTTGTTCTCCGCCCACCACATCGACCCGATGAAGAGCTCCATGGCGCCGGGGCGCTCGAGATCGTCCTGTCCCTCGAGCCCGAACCAGTTGCCGCCGCGAACCTGGATCTCCGTGCCGTCCTGCGTCAGGCGGCCGTTGTCGAGGTTGACGCGGAATCTCCCGTTCGGTGAGTCGTCGGTGTCCGGCGTCGGCTTCGCGTCCGGGTTGCCGCTGCCGCTGCCGCTCGGGATTCCAGCGCCGGCGCCGCTGGTGTCGCCGCTGCTCGTCGAGCTGCCCGCGCCGCTGCCGTTGCCCACCGAGCTGCCCGCGCCGCTGCCGTTGCCCACCGTGGTGCCCGCGCCGCTGCCGTTGCCCACCGAGCTGCCCGCACCCGAGCCGTTGCCGCTGCCCGCGCCGCCGGAGCCCGTCAGCCCTCCCCCGGTCGCCGCGGTCGATCCATCACCACCGCAGGCGATGCCCATCAGAGCAAGGGCGGCGAAGGAACACAAGAAGATATGGCTTCTTCGGATTCTCATAGGTTCGTTCTTTCGTTAAGCACAAATTCAGAGCACGGCGCACTGCTTCGAGCGACAACCCCCAAGGCTCGTCCGTAAGACAATCTCAGCCAGATCAACGGTTGGTCGCGCTCTACAGTCGACCCTGCGCAGAATTCGCAATCAAGCAACACCGACGGGTTGCCAACCGGGCTCGCATGTTACCCGCCACCAAACAGAGGGTCAAGACGAGACGCACCCCCGATGCCGAGGCCAATTATCGATAGGGCGGTGTTTTCCCACGACGGCGGATCGCAGGAGGCGCTCTCCTCCAACGGGATCCTGCAGGAGCGCTGCACGAGGGGGCGAGCGCCACGAGGCGCTTGACTTTCAAATTGCACATGAATTGTCGAACCACCTGGGCGCCCTGCGCTCCCGCAGGGCGCGCAGCGTCATTCGCCAGGTGCACAGCGTCATTCGATAGGTGCGCGGCGTCATCCATCCTGCGCACAGCGTCAAATTCGTCGGAAGGAGACATCGGCAGAGCTCGTCAATGGGAAAGACACGCTGAAAGACCACGACTCGCCACGATGCCTGTCACGGGGGCACGCGGCGCGTCGGCGCGTCGACGCGCTGCTCCGGCCTTCATCGATCCTGACGGCGGCGGGTGTGCCGGCGGCTGAGCGGGTAACGCTACTCCCCTCCTCTTCCGCGGCCCTCGCCCTCCCCTCGCGGTCGCCGCCAGCGCTCCGGCAGGCGCACGAGGAGCAGCGCGAGCCCCGGCAGGAGCACCATCCCAGCGAGCAGCAGCAGGGAGGACGTGAGCCGCGCGGCCGAGGCGCCCACCGCGGCATAGGTCGCGGAGATGCCCAGGTTGGCCAGGGCCGTCACCGTGACGAACGCGCGCCAGGGCATGCGGCCCGCGCCCGCGAAGACGAGAGACGCCTCCGCGAGCACGGGCACGCCGCGGAAGAGGAGCAGGAACCAGCGGCCGTGCCGCTCGGCGGCCCGCTTCAGGCGCGCGAGCTCCGCCTCACCCACCATCCGCTGCAAGGCCGGCGCGCCCGCGCGCGCGCCGACCAGATAACCCAGCCCCGAGCCCACCATCATGCCCGCCCAGGAGACCGCCGTCCCGCGCCAGAAGCCGAGAAGCCCGCCCGCCGCCGTGCTCACCAGGCTCGATGGCACCGGCAGGACGATATCGCCAGCGAGCAATCCGCCGAGGACGAGCGCCGTCGCAATGGGCGAAGGAGGCGCCGCGAGCAGCCTTCGCGCCGCGGCCTCGAGGCTGTCGGCGAAGAGGAAGAACGGCACGAGGATGACCAGGAGGAGCAGGCCGGAGAAGCCGGCCCACCCGGGCCAGGAGCGCCGGGGGCGCGCGGTCGCGCCGGGGAGGCGTGCGCTCCCCGGAGGACGGGTCGAGTCAGACGATCGCGACATGCAGCGCTCCAGGTCCGGTGACGGGCGGGCCGCCCTGCGAGGAGGAGCGAGCCGGCCGGCGCGCGAGTATACGTCCCTCACGCGGTCCGCCCTCGGGCGAAAGAGACGCTGGTTCAGGATTTGTCCGCGCACAGGGGGAGTCGCCTTATCCAACAGACCTGGAGGCGGCGACGCGCGCAGGAAGGGCTCGAATTCAGGGCACCCGCGTGGGAGACTGTCGCCAATTCACGCATCCCGAGAGGTCCCGGGCAACCGGAAGGAGCAGGTCATGCGTCCTCGATCTTCGTGGTTTGGTTCAACCATTTTCATCACGAGCTGCGCCGCCCTGGTGGCGAGCTGCTCTGCGAGCGCCGACCGCCCTTCCGGAGGCGGTGGCCCCGGTGGCGGCGGGGACAATCCCACCACCACCACCGGCGGCGATCTCGGCGACGGCGACACCACGGGGAGCGGATCGGACATCGGCGACGGCGATAGCGCGTTCCGTTGCGGCGACGGGGGCCTGACCAACGACGAGGCGTGCGACGACGGAAACGCCGTGGGGGATGACGGCTGTGCGGCGGACTGTCACTCGGTCGAGCTCGGCTGGTCGTGCCCGCTGCCCGGGGTCGCTTGCACGCGCATCGCGCGTTGCGGTGACGGCTCCGTGGTGTTCCCGGAGCTCTGCGACGACGGCAACACCGAGGCGGCCGACGGCTGCTCGCCGACCTGCAAGGTGGAGGTCGGCTTCAAGTGCAGCGGCAGCCCGAGCGCCTGCACGCCGACGACCTGCGGCGACAAGACGCAAGAGGGCGCGGAGAGCTGCGAAGACGGCAACACGATGCCCTTCGACGGCTGCTCCTCGAGCTGCCAGGCCGAGCCCGATTGCTCCTCGGGCTCCTGCGCGTCCCTCTGCGGCGATGGCCTCGTGCTGGGCGAGGAGTGCGACGACGGCAACAACATCGACGGCGACGGCTGCTCCGCGACGTGCACGGAGGAGCCGGGCTACACCTGCGCCGTCCCCCAGCCCTCGGGATCGATGGCCGTGCCTGTCGTCTTCCGCGACTTCAAGGAGGCACACCCCGACTTCGAGCCGGATGGTCCCGGCCGCAGCACGCCGGTCTTCAACATGGTCGCGCCCCGGCTCGACGCCGAGAAGAAGCCGACGTACATGACCACCGCAAACAGCCTGGTCAATAGCGCGCAGACCTTCGCCCAGTGGTACCACGACGTGCCCGGCACCAACAGCACCACGGTCACCACCCTCACGCTCTGGGACACCGGCGACGGCCGCTTCGTGAACCGCTGGGGCGAGGACGGCGAGCAGTGGACCCTGCTGTCCCAGGAGAGCGAGCACTATTGCGGCAACGTGGGCAACGAGGTGAACGACGAGGAGTGCACCTCGTCGGCCCAGGCCACCCCGCAGTGCGGCGACATCCACAGCGAGCAGTTCCACAGCTGCAACGTGCGCGACGGGGTCTACTGGGCGCGGTATATCGAGGAGACCTACGACGGTAGCCCCCTTTTCTTCCCGGTCGACGACGATCCGTTCACCCCGGCGGCCGAGCGCGTCGCGGCCGACATCTTCCCGAGCTACGGCGGCGGCGACTGGCTGAAGGAGCAGGGCAGCCCGAAGCACAACTTCCATTTCACGAGCGAGATCCGCTACTGGTTCCAGTACAACGCGGGCGAGCAGTACGAGCTCGACTTCACCGGCGACGACGATGTGTGGGTGTTCATCAACGATCGCCTCGCGGTCGACGTCGGCGGCATCCATAGCGCCGTCAACGGGCGCCTCGTCATCAACGCCAACGGGGGAGGCAGGGTGACCTACGCGACGGAGGAAGACGATGTCATCCAGCCGCGGAACGTCGACCTCGGCCTGACGGACGGCGGCGTCTACCAGATCGCCGTGTTCCACGCCGAGCGCCAGACCGCGGCATCGACGTTCAAGCTCACGCTGCAGGGCTTCGCGACGGCGCGCAGCGAGTGCAAGCCCGTCTGCGGCGACAGCGTCGTCAGCCTGGGCGAGGAGTGCGACGACGGCGTGAACGACGGCGGCTACGGCGAGTGCGCGCAGGACTGCAAGCTCGGCGAGTACTGCGGCGATGGCGTCGTCCAGGCCGTGGAGGAGTGCGACGACGGCAACAACCGCGACGGGGACGCCTGCGGCAGCGGCTGCCGCAACCTCATTCCGCGCTGACCCGACGGAGGGTCGCCGCCCGATGCGATCGTCGCCGGAAGCTGCCCGCGCGCTCCCGGCGACGATCGCCGCGAACCCCGCTCAGAAGCAGATCCCGAACTCCGGGTACCCGATGTCGACGCAGCTCCCGCCGCTGGCGCACGGCGCGCCGAAGCTGCTCCCCGGGCAGAGCTCGATGCAGGTGAAGGTGAGGCCCTCCCCGGTCAGGTCGCCGCACGCGGCGTTGGACACACACCCCTCGACGCCTCCACAGGTGCCTCCTACGGGGATGGTGCCTCCCGGGAGGCAGGCCGGAACCCCTCCCAGCAGCGCTCCTGGGGCGCACCACTCGCCACCGCTACAGCCGGCGCCGAACGGCGTGCACGCGCCGCCACCGCCGACCTCGGTCACCTCGATGGAAATGTCCAGCTGCCCATCCCCGATGGTGATGATCGTGCCGTCCGTCTGGAATTGATAGACCAGCGGCGTGACGGCCCCATCGTAAATAGCGAATGAGACGGTGGGAGGGGTGAGCAGCGTCGCCTGCACGGGCACAAACGTGCCCCCGTCATCGCGCTGCAAGACCCAGCCCTGCTCCAGGGTGCTCGCGTAATCGCCGGTGGGCAATGCCGCGCTGAGCACCGTCTCGCCCGGATCATCCGAGGTGCCGAGGTACGTGACGATCGGCCCCTCGATCCTGAAGATCGCGTTGCTCAGCCGGTACACGTGCCCGTTGGTCTGCGCCACCAGGGCGATGCTCGCGCGGCCGGTGGACTCCGCTTCTTCCGTGCCGTCCGGACCGACGGCGCACGCCGGGAGCAGCGGCGCCGCCGCAAGGAACATTGCCGCGAACCCGACGTTGACAAGCGCTGATCGACTCATGCTGGACCTCCTCCAAGCGAAAAGACGGGCGAGCATAACGCGCGTCGATACGCTCGCGGCGCGCGGAGCAAGAATCGGATCGCCGGGACGACGCCGTTCGATCGGCGATGGTGCCGGCTCAGGCCATGCACGCCGAGAGATCGCTCGCCGCGCGCTCCGGAGCTCCCGGGTGTGCCGGCACCAGCACCCGCACGGGGCGCGGCGCGCGCGGGGCGACCCCCGCGCCGGGTGAGAGCGTGAGGCACAGCTCTCCGCCCGTCGGCCTCGCCCGGAGCGCGAGGTGCACGGCGCCGCGGCGCGCAGCCCGGATGGCGCTCACCAGCACGCGAAAGAGCCCGCGCGCCAGGGTGTCGTGGTCCGCCTGGACCACCACGGGCTCGAGCTCCTGGATGCTGGTCGTGACGTCGCAGACAGCCGACTCGACCTCCAGCAGCTCTGTGAGATCGCGGATCAGCGCGTCGAGCGCCACCGGGCGCGGCGCCGCCGCCTCGCCCAGCGCGAGCGCCCGCCACAGCGCAGCGGAGCGCTGGAAGCGGCGCAGCACGCTGGCGGCGAGGTGGAGCAGATCGCGCGTCTGGGCGAGGACGCTCCCGGCGAGCTGATCCGCGGCGAGATCGATCCTGAGCCGCGCGGCGGCCCGTGCCTGGAGGATGTCCTGCAGCAACCGCCGCAGCTCCTCTATGGGCACGTCCCGCGCAGTGAGCAGACGATCCATGTCCCGCTCGAGCCGCATGGCGAGGAGATCCATCTCGATGGCGCGCGCGGCGCAGAGCATAATTTCGCGGAGACGCCAGCCAATCTCGGGTCTCCTGACCGAGACGCTGAGCACGCCGATGGCCGCCCCATCGCCGTCCCGGAGCGGGAGCCCATGGCACGTGAAGACATGGAATCCCTGAATGAAATGCTCCGGCCCCACGAGCTCCGTATAGCCATCTTCGGCGAGCGCCGTACCGACGCCGTTCGCGCCACAGACGCTCTCCTCGAGCAACGCGCCCGGACCGGGCACCCGTTCGGGGCCGTGAATCGTCTGCTCGTCACCGCGGACATCCAGGAGAACCGCCCGCGCGTCCCCCACCATGACCGCATGGCGCTCGTCGCCCGAGGCCTGGCTGAGCGCGTGAAGGTAGGGTTCGGAAGCGAGGATGAGGTCCTGGTGCCGCTCGCGCAGGCGCTCGGTGTCGAGCGCGCTCAGGAACTCGGCCTTGGGGCGGCGCGGATCGGCCCCTCCCCCGTGAGAGCGCACCCAGGCGCGGTGCACGTGAGGACGCAGCTGCTCCGCCTCCAGGACGCCGATCGAGCGATAGAGGCGCCCCGCCTCGAGCGCTGATTCCAGCCACGCTGCCATGAGCCCACCCCTCGTTCGAGCGCGCGGTTGCGTCCGCCATCGTCCGCGATTCTGCTCCGGGATCTTGCACAGTTCGTACCCTCGACACGCCTCCTCGAGAGGCGAGCCGCGAGGAAGTGAGCTATTTCAATTCTCCATTCTCCCAAGGAAGAGCGCGGACCGTATGCAGGCACCTACCGTCCTGATCGTCGATCATGACGAGGCCCAACGAGAGGAGATCCGCCGCACGCTCGAGGCCGCTGGGCTGCGGGTCGAGCTTGCAGCGACGGTCGCGGAGAGCCTGCGAAGAGCCCATCGACCGCCGGACCTGGTGCTCATCGGCGTCGATCTGCCGGACGGCGAGCGGTGCGAGCTCTGCCAGCGCCTCCAGGCGGCGCTGGGCGCGGCGGCCACTCCGGTGTTGCACGCCAGCCGGCCCAACGCGGCCGTCGGTCAGCCATCGACGTCGAATTCGACGCTCGGTTCGACGTGCGGCTCCGCGTACGGTTCCGCGTACGATTGCTGTCGTGCCGGCTCGCGCGCATGGCCGACCGAGAGCCGGCTCCTGATGACGGCCGTCCGCGCTCTGCTTGAGGCGCGCGCGGCGAACGTCGCGCGCGCCTCGAGCGACGAGCGGTTCCGCGCGGCCTTCGATCAGGCGGCGGTGGGGATGGCCCACGTCTCCCTCGACGACCGCTTGCTCCGCGTGAACCCGAAGCTCTGTGAGCTGCTCGGATACACGGTCGAGGAGCTGCTTGCGCTCCGCGCCCGGGATCTCCGGCACCCGGACCACGCGGAGGGAGCGCTCCGGCACGTCCATGCGCTGGGCGATGGGGAGATCCCCTCTTCCACCACCGAAGAGCGCTGCGTGCGGCGGGACGGGTCGATGCTCTGGGTCGCGGTCACGCGCTCGCTCGCCCGCGATCGCGCGGGGGCGCCGCTGTACGTCGTCGAGGTCGTGAACGAGATCGAGCGCCGCAAGCGGGCCGAGGAGGCGCGGGAGCGGGCGCTCGCCTGCGAGCGCGTCGCGCGCATCCGGGTCGAGCTGGCGGAGGCGCGCGTCGCGCGCCTCCAGACGTTCACGTCCGAGCTCTCGCGCGCGGTGACGCCCGCGCAGGTGGCCGAGGTGGTCCTCTCGCTCGGGCTCGCCGCGCTCTACGCCGACGCGGGGTACGTCGCGCTCCTCGCGGAGGACGACGTGATCGAGGTCCTCCGCGCGCCCGGCTACCCCGAGGACGTGGTCGCGCGCCTGCGCCGCATTCCGATGTCCGCGCGCATGGCTGTCGTCGACTGCATCCGCACGGGCCAGCTGCTGATCTTCGAGTCGCTCGCGGCGTATCAGGCTGCCTATCCGGACACGCCGGTAGGCGACTGGGCCAAGACCCTGATCTGCGTCCCCATGACGCTGGGCGACGTGACCATCGGGGTGCTCGGGGTCACGTACCGCGACACCTGCCGGATCAGCGAGGACGACCGGCGCTTCATGACGACGCTCGCCCTGCAGTGCGCGCAGGCCCTGGAGCGCGCGCGCCTCTACGAGGCCGAGCAGCAGGCGCGGCGGCTCCGCGAGGAGGCGCTGGCCATCGCGGCGCACGACCTCCGGAACCCGCTGTCGTCGATCATCCTGGCCGCGTCCCTGCTCGAGCGATCGGCCCCGGCGGACGCGGCGGGGCAGGCGATCCGCAATCGGGCGCGGCAGATCAAGCGCGCCGCGGAGCGCACCGTCGAGATGCTCGGCGAGCTGCTCGACGCCGCGATCATCGAGGCGAAGGGCCTGAAGCTGGACATCCAGCCGTGCGAGGTGGGCTCGCTCGTGCGCGAGGTCACCGAGATGCTCGCGCCGCTCGCCGAGCAGAAGCGGATCCAGCTCCACACCCTCCTTCCGGGGAGCGGCCTGGAGCTCAGCTGCGACCGTGGCCGCATGCTCCAGGTGCTGTCGAACCTCGTGGGCAACGCCCTGAAGTTCACCGCCGAAGGACGGGAGATCACGATCGGCGCGGAGCGCCAGGGGCCCGATGTGCGCCTGTCCGTCAGCGACACGGGCACGGGGATCCGGCCCGAAGACATCCCGCGCCTGTTCGATCGCTACTGGCAAGGGCGGGCGGCGCGCTGCGCGGGCGCGGGGCTCGGGCTGTACATCGTCAAGGGCATCGTCGAGGCGCACGGGGGGCAGATCTCGGTCGATAGCGAGCTCGGCGCGGGGACGACGTTCTCCTGCACGATCCCGGTCACGCGCTGAAGCCAGGGAGGCCAACCCGCTCCTCACGCACGCCCGACGGGTTGCACGACTCCAGCAAACTGGAGCCAGCTCCACTTTATGAGCCGGCGCTCCTGCGCTCGGCGCGCGGCCGTTACTGCGCCACGTCGACGGACTCGACGGATGCGGTCAGCTCGTTGTCCGCCGCGGATCGCCCGCCGAGGACGATCACCTCGCCGTCGCCAGGACAGATGAGGGGGCTGAAATACCGCGTGAACTCCAGGGCTCCCGCGGGCTCCCAGCCGTCGCCCGCCGCGTTGAGCCGGAAGAGGCCGTCGGCGATGTTGATGTAGAGGTCCTGTTCGTCGTTGCACGCCGTCGCGCCGAAGCCCGCAATCGGGACCTCCGAGGGGAGCGCCGGGCCCGGCGACCAGGCCTCGGTCTTCGTGTCGAACCGGTAGACCTCGCCCGAGAACGCCATCCCCTCGCCGACGCCGCCGAGCGCGTAGATCGTGTCACCGCGCCTCGCGACGCCCAGCGAGCGGAGCGTGAACGGCGCCTCGGGCAGGGGGACCCACGCCGCGTCGGGCGTCGAGAGGTCGAGCACGACGCCCCGGGTCAGCAGCTCGCCGGGCCCCGCGAGCGTCCAGCCCCCCACGACGTACAGCCGGTCCCCCACCACCACGGCCCCGTGCCCGGAGCGCCCCTCGGGCAGGTCCGGCATGGCCTGCCACGTCCCTTCGCGCGGATCGTAGCGCTGGACCGTCGCCACCGAGGTGAGGACCTCCGGCTCGTCGATGGCGCTGTCCACGCGGAGGCCGCCGATACGGTAGATGAAGCCGCCGTGCGCCACGAGCGCGATGCTCTCCAGGTGCTCCACGGCCCCGAGGTCCTCCCAGGCGCCGCCTTGCGCGAGGGAGAGCCGCCGGAACCCTGTCGACTGGTGCTCGGCCGCAAAGCCTCCTCCGAGGTTCCCCCCGTAGGTATAGATCGTGTCGTCGGCGAGGGCGGCGCCGAAGGAGCTGACGGCCTCGGGCAGGTCGGGATAGCGGCGCGGGGGCTGAGCCCGCGGCAGATCGAGCTCCCGGGCCTCCCCCGTGGGGACCGTGGGGAGCGTGCGGAACGCTGAGGGCGTCGGGACCGGCCGCAGCTGCTCGTGATCGCCATCGCCGCAACCCAGGACTGCCAGAGCGCTCGCCGCGGCGAGCATGCACCGTGTGAACCACAGCGAACCGTTCCTGTGAGACATCGTGACGGATCTCCTTTTCAGTGAAGCCATCGACCGCCGGCGGCCTCCTCCTCAATCGATCGCGGCGCCATGAGCGATCCAGCGGCGAACGGTGTCTTTCTCGTCGGCCGAGAGCGGCTTCAGCGTCGGCGGCATCGCGAGGCCACAGCCCTCGTCGCACAAGACGAGCTCGCATTCGAGCGTTCCATCGATCTTGTGCATGACGTAACTGTGCTCCGGGTCCCCCGGCGCCACGCGCTTCATCCCGGAGGCCTCTCCGGAGTCGACGTTCACGTTCTGCTCGCGGATGGCGGCGAGCTCCTCCGCGCTGACCTGCGCCGGCGGCGTGCTCGCGGTCGGTCCCAGGTAGGGCCGCGTCGGGTCGCCGCGCGTGTCGGCGTGACAAGCAGCGCCGGTCGCGCAGGAGCGTTGCAGGAGCGGCAGCACCTCCGTCCGGAAACCCACGGGGCGCCCGGCGTCGAAGCGCGTGTAGTCGTGGCAAAGCGCGCCGCCCTGGCCCGCGCTCCCGGCGCCTCCGCCCTGATCGCCGGCGGCGCCGTTGCCACCGGCGCCGCCGTCGCCGCCGGCGCCGCCATCACGCGTACGGTCGTGGCCCCCGCGCTCGCCACCGCACGCGGCTGCCGCGAGCGCCAGCAGGAAGACGGGGAGGAGCCGGCAGCGCCTCGACGGCGCGCCCGGCACACGCAGCGAGCTGCGCTCGGCGGGAGGGAGGTTCAGGAGCTGCATGAGGTGCGCAGCAATCTAGTGCAAGCGCACGCTGCACACATGTCTCGATGCCGGCGCTGGCGCCCCTGTCGCGCCCCCGCGGTGATGCTGTCCGTCGAGAGGATGCAAGTCCCCTGCGTCTCCACGCCGCACCGACCACGCCGTGGGATTCGCCGCTCGGCCGCGCTCGCCGAGGCGGGAACCTCGGGCCCGCCCGGGTTGTCGATCGCCCTGCCCCACCGCTGGCGGGCCCGCGCTCAGGCTCGGCCCACCGCGCAACGACCGGAGATCCCCCGTGCCTAGAGCCCTCCTCCGCAGCCGCGCTGCGCTCGCCGCGATCGCCGCCCTCGTCCCTGCCCTCCTCAGCTGCGCGGACAGCCCCTCGCCGCCAGCGACCCCCGCCTCGCTCTCGCGCGCGCCCGGGCCTGCCGCGCCGCGCCCCCTGCCCGCCGCGCCGGCCGTCGCCGTCGCGGCGCGCCGCGCCGAGGCCGCGCCGTTCCGGCTCACCGCCGCGGACGGCACCGGGCTGCGCCTCGTCGCGCTCACCGGCCGCGCGGTGATCGAGGCGCCGCTCGCGCTCGCCGAGCTGCACCTCACCTTCGAGAACCCGGAGGATCGCGTGCTCGAGGGCACCTTCAGCGTGACGCTGCCGCCCGGCGCGAGCGTCGGGCGCCTCGCCATGAAGATCGACGACCGGTGGCAGGAGGGCGAGGTCGTCGAGCGCCAGCGCGCGCGCGAGGCGTACGAGGATTTCCTCCACCGCAAGCAGGACCCTGCGCTGCTCGAGCAGGCGGCGGGCAACGAGGTGAGCGCGCGGGTCTTCCCCATCCCGGCGCGCGGCGTGAAGCACATCGTCCTGTCGTACTCCCAGGAGCTCCGCCCGGACGCGCCCTTCGCCGTCCCGTTGCGCGGCCTGCCCACGGTGAGCCGCCTCGACATCGAGGCCACCGTCGCCGGCGCCGCCGCGCCCGTCCACGCGCTGCGCCGGAACGACGCCGCGCCCGAGGCCGATTTCGTGGTGGATCCCGCGCGGCTCACGTCGACCGAGGCGCGCGGCGGCCTGCGCAGCGGCGAGCTCGTGCTCGCCCGCGTGAGCGCTCCGGTGGACGCGCGGCCCGATCCGCTCGCCTCCGCGGTGATCCTCGTGGACACGAGCGCATCACGCGCGCTCGGGCTCGAGGAGCAGCTCGGCGCGCTCGCGGCCCTCGCGCGGGCGGTCGCCCAGGCAGGCGGCCCGGGCGCGCCGCTCACCGTCGCCTGCTACGATCAGGCCGTCACCCCCGTCTTCGACGGCGCGGCCGCGGCGTTCGGCGAGGCGGAGCTCGCGCGCATCCGCGAGCGGCAGGCGCTCGGCGCCTCGGATCTCGGTCGCGCGCTCCGCTGGGCAGGCGAACGCGCGCGCGCCCGCGGCCAGCGCCGCGTCGTGCTGCTCTCCGACGGCATCGCCACGGCGGGCGAGGTCGCGCCGGGCGCGCTGCGCGGCGCCGCGGCGGCGCTGCGGGGCGCGGGGATCGAGCGGCTCGACGCGGTCGCGCTCGGCGGCCTCCGCGACGAGGCCGCGCTGCGGCAGCTCGTCGCGGCGGGCCTGCCCCGCGACGGCGCCGTGGTCGACGGCGCGCGCGGCGCCGCCGAGATCGAGCGGCGCCTCGGCTCGGCCACGCGCTCGGGGATCGCGGTGAACATCGAGGGCGCGCGCTGGGTCTGGCCCCGCACCCTGAACGGCGTGCAGCCCGGCGACGAGGCGCTCGTCTACGCCGAGGTGCCGGCCGAGCTGCCCGTCCGGCTCACGGTCGACGGCCGCACCACGACGCCCGACCTCCGCGGCGTGGAGCGCCCGCTGCTCGAGCGCTCGTGGGCCCGGGCGAAGATCGACGGCCTCCTCGCCCGAGAGGGCGCCGGGGGCGACAAGGACGCGATCCGCAAGCAGATCATCGATCTCTCGATCGCGCACCGGGTGCTGAGCCCGTACACCGCGCTGCTCGTGCTGGAGACCGAGCACGACTACGCGCGCTTCGACATCGCCCGGCGAGGGCTCTCCGACATCCTGACCGTGGAGGGCGGCCGCGTCGCCGTGCAGAGGCGCTCGCGGTCGCAGGCCGGGAAGCCGCCGGCCCCCGCGCCGGCCCAAAGCCCGATCGCCGGCGGTTCGCCTGGCAAGCGCGCCGAGGTTTCCGCTGCGCAGAGCGCCGACGTTTCCCCTGGCGGGAGCGCCGCCCTGCGCCCTCCCCCCGCGCCGCCGGCGCCTCCTCCTGGCGCGGACAGCAAGCACTCCTCCGGCGCGGCCGGGGTCGCGCTGTCGGTCGTCAGCGGGGGCGCCGGCGGGCTCGGGCTGTCGGGCGTCAGCGAGGGCGGCGGCGGCCGCGGCGAGGGAATCGGCCTCGGCGAGATCGGCACCCTTGGCCACGGCAGCGGGGCCGCGGCCGGGGCCGCGGCGCCCGCGCCGAGCGCCGCGTCGGCCGCCACGGGCACCGGCCAGGGCTTCGGCAGCGGGCACGGCCGCCTCGCTGGCAGCCACCGGACCGGGGCGCCGTTGGTCCGCATGGGCGCCACCCAGGTGAGCGGCCGCCTCCCGCCGGAGGTGATCCAGCGCATCGTCCGCCAGAGCTTCGGCCGCTTCCGCCTCTGCTACGAGCGCGGGCTACAGCGCGACGCGGGCTTGCAAGGCCGCGTCATCGTGCGCTTCACCATCGACCCGCGCGGCGCGCTCGTCAACGCGCGCGACGGCGGCTCCGATCTGCCCGACAGCGCCGCGGTCTCCTGCGTGGTCCGCGCCTTCCGCGACCTCACCTTCCCCGCGCCCGAGGGCGGCAGCGTCGACGTGGTGTACCCGCTCCTGTTCTCGCCGCCCCCGAGCGGCGCGCCCGCGCCGGCCGCCCCCGATGTCCCCGACGCCCCCGATGTCCCCGACGCCCCCGCGCCCCCTCGATCGGAGCCGTACACCGGCCGCTTCAAGCAGATCCACGACACCCTCGCCCGGGGCGACGCGCCGGCCGCCGTGCGCGACGCCCGGGCCTGGCACGCGGAGGCCCCCGGCGACGTGCTCGCGCTCGTCGCGCTCGGCGAGGCGCTCGAGGCGGCGAGCGACACGCCGGGCGCCGCCCGCGCGTACGGCTCGCTCATCGATCTGTTCCCGGCGCGCGCGGACCTCCGCCGCTTCACCGGCGCGCGCCTCGAGCGGCTCGCGGGCGGCGCCGGCCTCGAGCTGGCGGTCGACACGTACGAGAAGGCGCGCGAGCAGCGCCCCGACCACCCCGCGAGCCACCGCTTGCTCGCGTTCGCCCGCCTCAAGCGGGGCGAGCACGCCGCCGCTTTCGACGCGCTCGCGGCGGGCGTCGCGCGCCGCTACCCGCCGGGGCGCTTCGCCGGCGTGGAGGGCATCCTGCGCGAGGATCTCGGCCTGGTCGCCGCGGCGTGGCTCAAGGTGGAGCCCGCGCGCCGGGCGGCCATCCTGGCCCGGCTCGCGAAGGCCGGCGCCGCGCTCGAGAGCGCGCCCTCGCTCCGCTTCGTGCTGAACTGGGAGACCGACGCCAACGACGTCGACTTCCACATCCGGGACGACCGCGGCGGCCACGCCTATTACGGCGACCCGACGCTGCCAGGCGGCGGGCGCCTCTACGCCGACGTGACCACCGGCTACGGGCCCGAGTGCTTCACCATCCGCGCGCCCCGGGAGCACCGGGCCAGCCGGTACACCCTGCAGGCGCACTACTACGCGCGCGGCCCGATGGGCTACGGCATGGGCAAGCTGCAGATCGTCGACCACGACGGCAAGGGCGGTCTGACCTTCGACGAGCGCCCCTTCGTGGTCATGACCGACGGAGCCTTCGTGGAGCTCGGCGCCGTCACGCGCTGACGCGCCGCTAGACCCTCTCCCAGCGCCCGCTCTCGACGGAACGGAAGAGCGCGTCGATGACCCGCATGTTGCCCACCGCGACCTCGATCGAATTCTCGACCGGGCTCCCCGTGCGGATGGCGCGCGAGAACGCCTCGCTCTGCAGGTGGTACTGGTCGACGGCGGGGAACGAGGTGACCCTGGCCGAGCTGCCGTTCAGCGTCGAGCCGTCATCAAGGAAGACCTTGCACGGCTGGTCGGCGGGGGCGTTGAACGGGATCTCGATCTCGAGGCGGCCCCTGGTACCGAGCGCGTTCACGCGCTGGTAGGCCACCGCCTGCGTGCTGCACGTGAACGTCAGGTGCGCGCCGCCGTAGTCGACAAGGCCCGAGGTCAAGCGATCGGTGCCGAACTCGGGATCGCGCTCGACGAGCGCGATCGCCCGCACGGGCTCGCGTCCGAACAGGAAGCGCGACGTGTTCACCGCGTAGCAGCCGATGTCATAGAGCGCGCCGCCCCCGACTTCCTTCTTGTTGCGGATGTTGGTGGCGTCGCGGTTGAAATACGAGAACGCCGCCTGGACGCTGACCAGATCGCCGATCTGGCCGCCTCGCACCCAGTCCCTGGCCTGCTGCCACTGCGGGTGGTTGCGGATCATGAACGCTTCGGCGATCAGCTTGCCCGTCTCGCGCTGGACGTCGACGAGCGCCTCGGCGTCCTTCGCGCTGAGCGCGATCGGCTTCTCGCACAGGACGTGCTTGCCGGCGCGGGCAGCGCGCGCCGTCCACGTCACGTGCAGGTGGTTGGGCAGCGGGTTGTAGACGGCATCGATCTCCGGATCCTCGAGCAGCTCATCGTAGCTGCCGTACGCCTTCGGGATCCCGAGCGACCGCGCGGCCTCGCGCGCCTTGTCGATGTCGCGCGACGCCAGCGCGGCGAGCTCGGTCAGCGGCCCCCGCTTCATGCCGGGCAGGCTGACCGTCAACGCGAAGTTGCTCGCCCCGAGGACGCCCCAGCGCACGGGGGTGAGGGATTCGTCGGACGTCGGACCTTCGGCAGATGTGGACATGGGCACCTCGCTGCTCGCGAAACTAACGGTCGACGGCGCGCCTGTAAACGCTCGGCAAGCACCGGCGGAACCGCCGAGGCGCCGAGCGCCCCGCGATCTCCTCGCCGCCAATGACGCACCCGAGATCGACCAGGGGGCGGAACAGGCGGGACAGAGCACGCCATCGAAGTCCCCCTCACGCTCCAGACGTCTGTCCATCGGACGTCACGCCACGACTTCGACCCGCTCGCTCGACACCCTCAGTAAACTCTGCCATTATTACCAGAATTGCAGCCTTTCAGTGGGGGACTGATATGGCTCGAAATACCATGGCAGGTCTGATACCGCTCATCGTTCTGGCCGGAACCGGATGCGGCGAGGACGGAGAGTGGCTGGAAGCGCCCTTGGGCGAAGCGCAGAGCGCGCTCGAGGCCGGCAATGCGCTGAACCCCAACGCGCTGAACCCCAACGCGCTCAATCCCAACGCGCTGAACCCCAACGCGCTGGCGGTCGGCGCCTTGAGCCTCATCGCCCTTGGCCCGCAGGCGCTGACCGCGATCCTGGACCCTGGGCCGGACGGCGCCCTCTCACGCGAGCACCTGAGGTACGTCGTCGAGTGCGCGCTCGAAAGCTCGCAATCGTTCCGTTTCGGCTGGATCGACGCCTCTGGCGTCTATCACGACGAGATCTACACAGGCGTGCTCGGACTCGTGAGGAGCTGGGCGTGGGTCCCGCTGGATGGTAACGGACAGCGCTGGATCTCGGCGTGCCTGGCGGCGCGCACCAACTACTACAGGGTCCCCGTCGTGCTCTCTTCGCGTGGACCCACCAAGGCGCTCAACAAACAAAACTCGCCGGAGCTGTCCACGTTCACGAGGGAGGAGGGTGCGTTCTGGGGCAACATCTACGGGAGCTCGCCGGCGCTCTATGCCTGCCATGTTCCAGAGAACGATGCGAGCTCACGCGCGGCGCTTCGTGACTGCGCCGCCGGGCACATCGACGAGACGACTGGCTCCATCGAGCCGTGCGGGGCGATCCAGCTCCTTGGCCCGTGTGACACCTATTGCGACCCCATCGCCCCCAAGAACGGCATCTATCACCCTTCCTGCTTCACGGATCCGGCGAACCGCTCGGCCACCATGAGCTTGCAGCCGATCACGGTGTTCCTCGAATGAGAGGATCTACAGCGGTTTCCGCCCACCTCTGCAAGATGCAGAGCAGAGCGGCGGTCTCCCGCACAGGAGACGGGCCCAGATCGGCGTTTTCGGCGCGCAAGCGCACTCCGGTGCGCTGAGCACCGAAAACGTCGAGGTGGGCCCGTATCCGAAGCGGGTGACCGTCGCTCTAGTATTCGCGGCAGTCGCCGGGCGCCTCCAGCGTGCCGAAGCTGTAGGGCCGCGCCTGCTTGACCAGCAGCCGGCGCTCCGGGCCGATCAGCTTCCATTCGATCTGCATCGCGTACAGCCGGTTCTCCCCCTCCGGGTCCACCAGCGGCCGGTAATGCGCGTGGACGGCCTCGAGCACGCACCCGAGCCGCTGGACCTCCGGGAACGACAGCACGTCGCGCCCGCGCGACAGGCTCGAGCGCGTGTGGTACTCCGCCTTGATCGTGCGAGGCGGCGGCGTGTACACGATCTCGTCGCTGGTCACGCCGGGCGCGGGGTTGGTGACCGAGGCCTCCCCGATCTGCGCGTTGATGTAGTACTGGCTGTCGCGGGTCGCGTCGAGCGCGTTGCGGCTGATCGCCACGCCCTGCGCGCGCTCGGATTGCCAGGCCTGGTGCACCAGCACGGCCATGGCCGCGCGCGCCTGCTCGACGTGGCCGAACTCGCGCTCGTCGTAAGCGCGCGTGTTCCACAGGCTCGCCCAGACGGTGCGCAGCGCGTCCTCGATGGAGCTCGACTCGGCGTCCAGGTCGCCGCTCGTCGACGTGTGCAGGCCCGCGCCGTTGAAGGTCGCGAGATCCTCGGTGTTGCTGCTGCTGCGCAGGCGCACGCGGTCGCCGCCGAAGCGCTGCTCGATCGCGCCCGTGACCTCGCTCAAGATCGCGGGGTCCACCGGGTGCGCCAGCATCCGCGCCCGCACCTCGGCCAGGCCCTCGGCGTGCGCGTGCGGATCGGCGCGGAACTCGGGATCCTGCTCGAGCTCGGCCAGGAGCTCCGCCGCGCCGCTCGCCTCGAAATGATCCATGTAGTGCGAGAACGGGATCGCGAACGCGGCGGGCGGCACGTACAGCGGCAGCAGGTCGAGCGGGCAATACTGCCCCACGCCGCTCACGCGGTACAGCTCGGCCATGCCTGCCGCCTTGGAGCCGATGCTGTCGCTCATGGTGTAACCCGCGGCGTCGAGCGGCACGACCCCGCGCACCGAGAGGTCGAGCGCCGGCGAGAGCCGCGCGCCGGTCGGCTTGCGCTTCTCCCAGTAAGCGTCCGCCTCCTGCGCGGTGGCCTCGCGGATGTCGAAGTCCGACGCGCGCACCTCGAGCCGCACCAGCTTGCCGAACAGGGCCTTCAGGCGCTCGTCGTCGCGCGCGCCGCGCAGGGCCATGTTCGGCGTGCCCCGGCCGCGCGCCAGCACGTTCACGTGCGCGAGCGGCGTCTGGAACGCCTCGGTGATGAGGCCGCCCATGAACGCGGTCTCGTTCGGCACGTCGTCGGTCACCACGATCACGTTCGGCCCGAGCTCGGCCGTCTCCAGATCGCGCGCCGGGACGAACGTCAGCGTACCAAAGCCCTCGGCCGGGTTCAGCGACTGGTACGTGAGCCCCTTGTACGGCGCGTTCGGCCCCACGATGGGCGCGGTCCCTTCGATCGCCCGCAGCTCGAGGATCTGGCGCCCTTCGGTGGGCCGAATCGCCCACGCCTCC
Organism: Sorangium sp. So ce1504; assembly: GCF_051521635.1. Lineage (NCBI taxonomy): Bacteria > Pseudomonadati > Myxococcota > Polyangiales > Polyangiaceae > Sorangium > Sorangium sp. So ce1504. Next base: position 7,865,178 of record NZ_CP150365.1, read on the forward strand.
GGGTCGGGCACCGCCTTCATCGCCGCGAAGAACGCGCGCCGCATCTGCTCGCCGACGATCTGGTCGCCGGGCGAGAACTCGACGGTCTTGGCTCCGTTGGTGTGCTCGACCAGCGTGCCGAGGAGGTAGCGACGGCCCTCGGACCGGAAGTACTCGGTCTGGCTGAACAAGCCCCAGCCGACGTTGAACTCCGCGGCTTGCTCGGGATCGCAGCGATCGAGGTGGGGCTCCTTCCGGATCTGCTCGCGGACAAAGGTGTAGTGGAGCGCCCAATCGCGCGTGCTCAGGAGGTGCACCGTGTCGTTCGCGGCCATGTCGACGACGAACTTGACGCCGAGCTCACCGACCGCGGTGCCGCCCTCGGCCAGCTCGGCGAAGTCCGCCGCCGTCTCCAGCCGGTGCGTGCGCCCGCTCGCGAGCTCACGCCCCGGGAGCTCGGCGCAGCCCTCGTTCGCGGCGCCGGGGCTCGCCGCCCCGCAGAAGCGCGGCGCCCCGTCGGCGTCGGGCACGCGGGCCAGCGACGCGCCCTCGGGCCAGGCCATGAAGTCGACGCGATCGCTCGGCTCCGGGCTGTCCTCGCGCCACAGCGTCGCCACGCCCTCGAAATCGGGCGAGGCCTCGATCTCGGCCGTGTCGCTCGCGCTCACCGGGACGCTCAACCGCTCCCCCGGTGCGAGCGTGGCGGACGGCTCGGGCCACGCGAGCAGCACGCCCGCATCGGCGCCGGGCAGCGCTTGCCCCGGAGAGAGCGCCGCGAGGCGCAGCGCGAAGCCGTCGAGCGCGACGGGCGCGCCGCTCGCGTTCAGCACCTCGACGAACCCCGCGGGCCGCAGCGAGAGCTCGGAGATGACCAGCGGCCCGGCGATGGCCGGGAACGGCTCGGGCCACTGGAAAGGCGCGAAGCGGATGCTGTCGTCGAGGTTCGGCGGATCCGGCGGACCGCAGGTCTCGCCGTTCTCTCGCTCGGGCGTGGCATAGCGGCAGATCGACGGCTCGCCCGTGCCGTCGGGCAAGCGCGCGTAGCTCTCGGACCGCGGCAGCTCCGGCACATTCACCAGGTCGGCGAGCTCGCACGACGCCGACCACAGCGCCACGCGCGCGCCCGAATTCGAGAGCTTGAACGGCAGGTGCAGCGGGCCCTGCTCCGGCGCGTCGTCGGCCCAGAGCAGCACCGTTCGCCCCGGCCCGAGCGCCATCTTCGGCAGCCGCGTCGCCTTGCCGGACTTGTCGCTCAGCGCGTACTCCCCGAGATCGAGCGCGCGCTGGCCGATGTTCATCAGCTCGATGAAATCGTCCGTCTCGCCGACCTCGTCGACCCAGGCGCCGTCGTTGCCGGTCATCACCTCGTTGATCCGAAGATCGCCGCTCAGCGCAGGCGCGGCGGCCACGGGAAGCTCGAAGTCGCACACCTCCGGCTTCGGTGGGTGCTCCTCCGTCGGGAGCTGGGTCTCGCCCGAGCAGCCGACGCCAAGGGCAAGCGACAAGAGAGCCGCACCCACACGCGGCTGGGGCCAAGGGTGAACGCGATCGCTGGGTGAGCGCTCCATCATGCATGCTCCCGTCGTTCCTGCACCGTCATGCCCGCTCCGACAGCACGCGGCGTGCCGCACGCACCGGCGCCTGGCGCGGCGCAGAAAGCTCGTGGAATCCAGTCCTTCGGCCGCACGGCGTGGCTCGCCGTGCGCCGGGCTGTGCCAGCTCCTGCGCCGTCACCGCCAGGGGGCCGCGCCGGCTGACACGGTCAACTGCGCATTCAGCCGGCTCGCGCCTTGGATGCTGGCTTGAGCTCTTGTAGCCTCGGGCGCATGCGTGAAAGCGTGCATGGACGAGTTGCTTTGATCGCTCTCCTCACCTGCGCCCTGGCCGCCTGTTCTGAGTCGCCGGCCGACGAGGGTGGCGCGGGCGGCGGCGGCGCGGGTCCAGCCGGCAGCGGCGGCTCCGGCGGCGCCGCGGAGGCCAGCTCGAGCGCGGCCGAGGGCGCGACTTCCAGCGCCGCGACGGGCGCCGGGGCCGGCGGCAGCGGCGGCGGCGGCGGAGGAGGAGGAGAGCCCGAGGGCGAGTGCGGGAGCGTCTCGGAGGTGCCGCCCGAGCTGGGGTTCGACCCCTTCTACAGGAAGTACATCGACGCCGCGGGGATTCCCGTCATCAGCTCCGAGAAGGTGCCAGACGCGGCGCTGCTGCGCACCTGCTCGGTGGTCGTCCGCATGCTCGGCCAACGCGACGACGTGCGTCAGGCGATGATCGAGAACCACACGCGCGTCGCCGTGATGGCGGAGACGGAGGTGACAACCGACATCCCCGAGCACAGCGACCTGTACGAGGCGTTCCCGGGGACGGACTGGGACACGCGCGCCCGCGGCCTCGGCGCGACCCCCGCCCGGCCCGCGAGCTCCTGCGCCGAGGAGAATGTCCTGTGTTATCCGAGCGATCCGTACCTCGGCGAGGACATCCTGGTGCACGAGTTCTCGCACGCCATCGCGATCATGGGCATCGCCTTCGTCGAGCCGGCGTTCAACAGGGAGCTCGAGGACGTCTTCGATGCCGCGCTCCAGGCCGGGAAATGGGAGAACACCTACGCGGCGACGAACAAGGACGAATACTGGGCCGAGGGGGTCCAGTCCTGGTTCGACGCCAACACCGAGGCGATCCCCACGAACGGGATCCACAACGAGATCAACACGCGGGCCGAGCTGCGCGACTACGATCGCCCGCTCCACGACCTCATCGCCAGGTACTTCGCCGACGACGCTTGGCGGCCGAGCTGCCCCTGAGACGCAGTGGGCCGAGCGAGGCCGCGGCGCCTCCAGGGCTTCGCTACGCGGGCGGATAGAAGACATCGAGCGTCGGGAAAGCCGGTTTGGCGCGGATGCAATCCCAGAGGTAGATCGCGAACCCCAGATCGCCCGTCCAGAGCGAGTAGCGCAGCTGTCCGTACCGGCGCGCGTCCTCCTGCGTCTGCAGGATGCCGTGCATCGCGAAGGCGCGCGCGCGATCCAGCCAGAGAGCGTCGCCCGTGCGCTCGTGGAGCTTGAGGAAGGCGTAGCCGTTTCCGCCCGTGCCATGGCAAAGGTTCGAGCCTTTGCAAAGAGGCCCGGCCGCCCACGTCGCCTCGCCAGCGGCCCAAAGGAGCTCGTCGAGCGTGGAGCTGGGGAGTTCGGCAAGACAGATGACGAAGCCGGGCGCGCCGTGGCAGAACTGCATCAGCCGGGGGTACGGGGCATCGCCTTGTGAAGCCAGCTGCGCTGGCCAGCTGGCCATCTTGCCTTCTCGCGTGGCTGTCCGCCCGATCGTGGTGGCGATGACCTGCTCCCAGGCTGCCCAGTCGCCGGCGTCCAGCAGGTGCCGGCCATGGAGGAGCGCACGCGCGGTCGCGACGAACCCGTGGACGGCGTCGAGATAGGTGCTCCGGCGGCCGTAGAGGTCTTGCGACCAGTAATGGCAGCCGTGCTCATCGGACCACTGAAGCTGCGACCAGAGGCGCGCGGCGGTGCGGCGGAAGAGATCGGCCCAGCGCGCGTCGCCGAAGCGCTCGTGCAGGAACGACGCCGCCAGCATGGTGCCGGGCGCCCCCCACATCAGCTCCCGCGCCGGGTGCTCGAGGTTGCGCTCGATGAGCGCCGCGAGCCGATCGGCTCGCTCCTCGGTGGGCCGCTCGCCCTGCGCCATCAGGAGGATGGGCGTTTCCCCCATCATGAACGCGGCGCTCTCATCACCCGGCATCGAGGCCAGCCATGCGCGGTTGCGTGGCACGAGCTCGTCGAGCTGCTCTGTATAGCGCCTCGCGTCCGGCGCCGCCCCCACCGCATGCAGGTAGCGCAGCGCCCAGATGACGCCTGAAGCGCCGTGGTAGAGCGGCAGCGCCGGCTGGCTCGGGTCGTCGCCGGGCTCGACGTCCTTCGGGTGCAGCGGCCAGTACGCGTCTTCCGAGAAGCGCGCCTCGGTGTCGCGAACGATGCCCTGGATGGCGTCGCGCGCGACGTCCTCGTCCCATGCGATGGATGTCAATGCCTCGTGGCGTTCGGGTTCGTGCAGCATGCGGTGCCTTTGCCTGCTCCGCGAGTGTAGCTCTTTTCAGGAGGGTGAGCGGCTGCGGAGGAGGAGACCTGCCGGCGCCTCGGGCGAGCGTCGCGCTCGACCACAGGCCGCCGCGCGGCCTCTACACCGCCAGCGCCTCGGTCAGCTTCCAGAGCCGCTCCTGCGCGGCCTCGTCGAGCGCCGCCTCAGCCGCCGGCTTGATGCGGCTCTTCTCGAAGTATTCGCCCGTCACCCCGGCCAGCTCCGGCGCCGTGGCCACGTGCAGCGAGCACTCGGCCCCTTGCTCGGGCGTGAGCAGGAACAGGTTGAAGAGCTTCATAAGGAGCTTTGGATAATCGCGCATCAGGTCAGTCCTGACCACCCCCGGATGGACGGCGTTGACGGTGACGCCGGTGCCCTCGAGCCGCCGGGCCAGCGCCTTGGTGAAGAGCACGTTCGCGAGCTTCGACTGGGCGTATGCCGCGGTCGTGCCGTACTTCCGCCGCTCGAACTGCAGGTCCTCCCAGTCCATCCGGCCGCGGTAGTGCAGCTTCGAGGACAGGACCACGACCCGCGACGGCGCGCTCTTCTTCAGGAGCGGGAGGAGGTCCTGCGTGAGCAGCCACGTCCCCACGTGGTTCACTCCGAACGTCGCCTCGAGCCCGTCCTCGGTCGTGCCGCGCGAGCTCCGCCATACCCCGGCGTTGTTCACAAGGACGTCCAGGCGCTCGTGCGCCGCGCGGAACCGCTCGCCGAAGGCGCGGATGCTCGCCTTGCTCCCGAGATCCAGCGCGATCACCTCCACGTCCTTGCGGCCGGTGGAGCGCGCGATGTCGTCGCGCGCCGCCTCCCCTCTGCCCGTGTCGCGGCACGCCAGCACCACCTTCGCGCCGCGCTGAGCGAAGCCGCGGGCCGTCTCCTTGCCAATGCCCGTGTTGCCGCCGGTGACGACGCAGACCTTCCCGTTCATGGCGCTCCTCTCTCAGGTTCCAGCGGTGAGCGCAAGGCCACCGCGCGCGCGCCTCGCCACCGAAGACGCCAGGGACGCCGAGGCGCCCCCCCCGCCTCGTGACGGCGCAAGGTCCCTATCCCGCGAAACTCCAGCGAGAATCGCGACCCCCTTGACGTGGACGCGCCCCCAGCTTCTCCTGATTCTCTATGCTCAGCCTAAGAGTATCTCTGGTGCGACGGGCGTGCTTCGTGTTCGGCATGCTGGCGATGACCGTGGGGTGCGGGAGCAGCGGACCCCCTGGCGAACCCGAGCCGCTCGGGGCCGCGACCGGGGCGCTCACGGGCGACGAGCCGGACCTCGTGATCTCGAGCGCGAGCGCGCCGCCCAGCGTCCTGCCGGGCGGCTATTTCACGACGTGGGTCACTGTGTGCAACCAGGGCAATTCGGCGAGCTACAGCACCCAGGTCGAGGTGAGTCTGTCGGACGACGACATCATCACACCGTCGGATCCCATCACCGGCTATGCGCCGCTGGGGTATCTCGACGCGGGGCAATGCGTCGAGCTCGGCGTCCAGACCGCCGCGGCGGTGCCCGATGGCGCGTACACGCTCGGCGTCGTGGTGGACTCGTTCGAGCAGGTGATCGAGCTGTCGGAGACCAACAACGCGGCGGTCGCAGGCGAGATCGGCATCGGCTATGGCCCAGATCTCATCGTCTCGGCCGTGAGCGGCCCGCCCAGCGCGCTCCCCGGCGGCGGCTTCGAGGTCCAGGCCACGGTGTGCAACCAGGGCACGACGCCGAGCCAGAGCGCGCTCGTGGATGTGCTCCTCTCGCCGGACGCCGCGATCGAGCCGTCGGATCACCTCCTCGGCGGCATTCCGGTTCCATGGCTGGATCCTGGCCAGTGCGAGTCGGTGACCATGCCCGCCAGCGCCAGTGTCCCCGAAGGCGCCTATCACCTCGGCGCGATCGCGCACGAGAACGGCTGGGACGAGGAGCTCATCACGTCCAACAACGCGCTGGCGGGCGGGCTGCTCGGCGTCGGCTACCAGCCGGACCTCGTCGTCTCGGCGGTGAGCGGGCCGCCGAGCGCGACGCCTGGCGGCATCATCGACGCCTTGGTGACCGTCTGCAACCAGGGCACGACCCCGAGCTACGGCAGCAACGTGGAGCTGTACGTCTCTTCGGACGCGATCATCACGGCGGCCGACGCCCCCCTGGGCGGCGATTCGGTGCCGTACCTCGATCCGGGGCAGTGCGCGACCCGGACCTTCCAGCCGAGCGTTTACGTGCCTGACGGCGCCTATCACCTCGGCGCGATCGTCGATCCGTACGATGGGGTTCCCGAGCTCATCGAGAACAACAACGCCACAGCTGGCGCCGTGGTCGGCGTCGGCTATCGGCCGGATCTCATCGTCTCCTCGGTGAGCGCCCCGCCGAGCGCCCTTCCGGGCAGCGGCTTCGGCGCCACCGTCACCGTCTGCAACCAGGGCACGAGCCCGAGCTACAGCGCCGCCCTGGAGCTGCGCCTGTCACCCGACGACAACATCACGTGGACCGACCCGCCCGCCGGCGGCGCCCAGGCGCCGTACCTGGATCCGGGGCAATGCGCCGCCGTGACGATCCCGGCGAGCGCTTACGTGCCAGACGGCGTCTATCACCTCGGCGCGATCGTCGATCTGTACAACTCGCAAGAAGAGCTGAACGAGGCCAACAACGCCGCGTCGGGCGGGCTGCTCGGCGTGGGCTATCGGCCGGATCTCATCGTCTCCGCCGTGAGCGGGCCGCCGAGCGTGTTCCCCGGCGGCGGCTTCGATGCGTCGGTCACCGTCTGCAACCAGGGCACGCAGACGAGCTACGGCACCCACGTGGAGCTGCGCGTCTCCGCGGATGCGACGCTCACGACCGCCGACTTCCTCGCCGGCGGCGGTCCTGTGCCGTACCTGGATCCGGGCCAGTGCGCCACCGTGACCTTCCCGGCGAGCGCTCATGTGCCCGAGGGTGCCTACCACCTCGGCGCGATCGTCGACCCGCAGGGCGGGGTCCCCGAGCTCATCGAGACCAACAACGCGGCCTCAGGCGCTCTGATCGGCATCGGCTACTTGCCTGACTTCACCGTCGCTTCCGTGAGCGGCCCGCCCAGCGTCCTGCCGGGCAGCGGCTTCGACGCGGAGATCACCGTCTGCAATCAGGGCATGACCCCGGGCTCCAGCATGGTGGAGCTGCGCCTGTCCGCCGACGCCACGATCACGGAGGCCGACGCGCTCGCGGGCGGCGCGCCGACGCCTTACCTGGATCCCGGCCAGTGCGCGGCCGTGACGATCCCCGCCAGCGTCTACGTGGCCGACGGCGCCTACCACCTCGGCGGGATCGTCGATCCGCACGGCTGGCAGCCCGAGTTGATCGAGACCAACAACGCGGCGCCGGGCGATCTGATCGGCGTCGGTTATTGGCCCGACCTCGTCGTCTCCGCCGTGAGCGGGCCGTCGAGCGTGACCCCCGGCAGCAGCTTCAACGCCGCCGTCACCGTCTGCAATCAGGGCACGACGCAGAGCTACAGCGTCGACGTCGAGCTGCTGCTGTCGAACGACGGGGCGATCACGCCCTCGGACAGCCACGCCGGGAACGGCTACGTCCCCGGGCTGAACCCCGGGCAGTGCGCCGCCGTCGTCGTGCCCGCGAGCGCCTATGTGCCCGACGGCGCGCATCACCTCGGCGCGATCGTGGACCCGAGCGGCGCGATCGCCGAGCTCATCGAGACCAACAACGCCGCGGCGGGCAGCGTGATCGGCGTCGGCCACGCGCCGGATCTCGTCGTCTCCGCCGTGAGCGGGCCGCCGAGCATCATCCCTGGCGGAAGCTTCGACGCGTCGGTCACGGTCTGCAACCAGGGTACGCAGCCGAGCTATGGCACCCAGGTGGAGCTGCTGCTCTCCGCGGATGCGACCCTCACGATCGCCGACTCCCCTGCTGGCAGCGGTCCGGCGCCGTACCTGGATCCGGGCCAGTGCGCCACCGTGACCTTCCCGGCGAGCGCGTACGTGCCCGACGGTGCCTATCACCTGGGCGCGATCGTCGACCGGGACAACTGGGTTCCCGAGCTCATCGAGACGAACAACGCCGAGGTGAGCGCCGTGATCGGCGTCGGCAACTGGCCCGACCTCATCGTCTCCGCGGTCAGCGGCCCGCCCAGCGCCATGCCGGGCAGCGGCTTCGACGCTTCCGTCACCGTGTGCAACCAGGGCACGCAGCCGAGCTACGGCAGCGACGTGGAGCTCTACCTGTCCGACGACGCCGCGATCACGGAAGACGACACGCACGCTGGCGCCGGCATGGTCCCCTTCCTGGCGCCCGGGCAGTGCACCTCCGTGCTCGTCCTCGCGAGCGCCTATGTTCCCGATGGCGCGTATCACCTCGGAGCGATCGTCGATGTGAACGACTGGCACGAAGAGCTGATCGAGTCGAACAACGCCGCCTCGGGCGACCTCATCGGCGTGGGCTTCCAGCCCGACCTCGTCGTCTCGGCGGTCAGCGGCCCGCCCAGCGCCCCGCCGGGCAGCGTCTTCGACGCTTCCGCCACCGTCTGTAACCAGGGCACGTCCCCGAGCTACGGGGTCGACCTCGAGCTCTTCCTGTCGAGCGACGACGCGATCTCGCCCGCGGACATCCACGCCGGGAGCGGCTATGTGCCCGGCCTGAGCCCTGGACAGTGCACCTCCGTGCTCGTCCCCGCGAGCGCCTATGGGACCGATGGCGCCTACCACCTCGGGGCGATCGTGGACCCGGGCGAATCGCTCGTCGAGCTCATCGAGAGCAACAACGCTGTGGCGGGCAGCGTGATCGGCGTCGGCTTCGGGCCGGATTTCATCGTCTCCGCCATGAGCGGACCGCCGAGCCTCGCACCGGGTGATAACTTCAACGCCGAGGTCACCGTCTGCAACCAGGGCACGCAGGCGGGCTACGGCGGCGACGTGGAGCTGCGCCTCTCCTTGGACGCGACCATCACGACGGCCGACTTCCTGGCCGGAAACGGGCCGGTGCCGCACCTGGCGCCGGGCCAGTGCGCCACCGTGACCTTCCCGGCGAGCGCGTCGTACGTGCCCTGGGGCGCCTATCACCTCGGCGCGATCGTCGATCCGTACGGCTGGACTCCCGAGCTCATCGAGACCAACAACGCCGCGGCGGGCAGCGTGCTCGGCGTCGGCCATGGACCGGACCTCATCGTCTCCGCGGTGGAGGGCCCGCCCAGCGCCCTCCCGGGCAGCAGCTTCGACGCCGAGGTCACCGTCTGCAACCAGGGAACGCTGCCGAGCTACGGCGGCGACGTGGAGCTGCGACTGGCGACCGACGATCACGCGGCCTACACCGGATTCTACCTCGGAAGCGCGCCGGTGCCGTACCTGGATCCTGACCAGTGCACGGTCGTGACCATCTCCACCTCCCTGGCGGCGCCCGACGGCACCTATCACCTCGGCGCCATCGTGGACCCCTACGCGTGGACGCAGGAGCTCATCGAGACCAACAACACCAACGCAAGCAGCGTGTTCGGCGTCGGCTACCGGCCGGATCTCATCGCGTCCGTGAGCGGCCCATCGACCGCCGCGCCGGGCAGCGGCTTCGACGCCATCGTCACCGTGTGCAACCAGGGCACGACCCCGAGCGGCGGTACGAGCGTCGATGTGCTGCTGTCGTCAGACGGGACGGTCACGCCCTCCGATATCCATATCGGCAACAGCTGGGTCCCCGGGCTCAGCCCTGGCCAGTGCGAAGGCGTCACCGTGGCCGCCGGCGCCTACGCTCCTGACGGCGCCTATCATCTCGGCGCGATCGTGGACCTGAACGGCCCGGTCCAGGAGCTCATCGAGACCAACAACGCCGCCGCCGGCGAGCGGATGGCCATCGGCTACGGCCCCGATCTCGTCGTCTCCGCGGTGAGCGGTCCGCCGAGCGCCACGCAGGGCAGCCTCTTCGACGCCTCGGTCACCGTGTGCAACGAGGGGACGGCCCCGAGCTACGGCACCATGGTGGAAGTCCGCCTGTCGGCCGACGCGACGATCACGACGGCTGACTTCCTCGCCGGAGGCGCCTGGGTGCCGAGCCTCGGCGTAGGCCAGTGCGAGAGCCTCCTCGTTTCCGCTGACACCTACGTCTCCGTGGACACCTACACGCTCGGGGCCATCGTGGACGCCTACGGCGAGGTCCCCGAGCTCCGCGAGGGCAACAACGCCACGGCAGGCGGCGAGCTCGTCGTCAGCTTCTGATCATCGCCCGCTTCCACATTTCGCGGACGTGACCGCGCTCACCCGGCTCGAGGCGGAGAACCAAGGAATGGATAAATGAGGTAGTTGTCGAGGGCGCGTGCTGCACGACTCGCGTGCAGAGCGGCCCCATCGCCGCGTCGTCGAGCTGAAGCACCAGGCCCCCATCGCTCCCCTCTCCCGCTTCCCAACCCCCGCGTGCCCCGCTAGGCTCGCCGCATGCCCCTCGACCCGCAGCGCCTCGCCCGTGTTCGCGCCCATTTCCTGGCGGCTGCCGCGCTCGTCACCGGCTGCGGCGGGAGCTCCGCGCCCGACCACACGATCAACGAACGGGCTCCCATCGACCACGTCCCGCCGACGCCGACCGCGGCGCCCACCGAGTCCTCGTCCTCCGCGACCCCGCCGGAAGCTCCGGAGGCCAATCCGAGCGACGCCCCGCCCAAGCCGCCGGTGGACGTGAACACGCCCCCGCCAGTGCCGCCGACGGCGCCCCCTGCGTCATCCTCCGCGACCGTGGGTCGTCCTCCGCCCGGACAACCCCCGCCGACGTCGCCGCTGCACATCAACACGCCGCCGCGCACGAAGCCGTGACGCGAGCGACACCTCCCGCCGCCCCCCTCGCTCGCCGGCGGCCGCGCCCCATCCCCTCATGAACACCGCGTTCCCTCTCGGCACGACCGAGCGGCTCTTCGCGACGCTCCACCGCCGCTTCCTCGATCGCCATTACCCCGCGCCCCCGTGGGACCGCCTCGACCCGGCGGCGCTCCCGCCAGCCGACGTCGAGATCGCCCGCCAGGCGTGGGCCGCGCGCGCGGTCGCCGAATACCGCTCCATGATCGTCTTCGGCGAGCTCATCGCCCGCTTCGCCGAGCTGCGCTTGCCCCTGGAGGTCACGACCGCGGCCTCGCGCCTCCTCCAGGACGAGGCTCGCCACACCGAGCTCTGCGCGCGCGCGGCCGACGCGCTCGGCGGCAACCACGGAGCGACGCTCGCCCCCTCGGATCTCCACCTCCCGCGGAACGGCCTCCCGGCCCATCTCTTCGTCGCCCGGTGGACCGCATCGATGTTCTGCGTGGGCGAATCCGCGTCCGTCGGCATCCTCGACGTCCTCCAGCAGCACACCACCGATCCTTGCCTGCAGGTGGTCGTGGGCACCCTCCTGCGGGACGAGATCCTCCACGACCGCTTTGGCTGGGCGCTCGCGCGCCTCGTCTTTCCTCGCCTCACCGACGACGAGCGCGACTGGCTCGCCGCCGATCTGGCGTTCTCGCTCGCGCACTACGACCGCATCCACGCCGGCGCCTCGCGCGCCGACGGCGAGCCGCTCCCCGAGGCGCCTCCGCCCGCCGGCCCGAACCTCGGGATCCCCTCGCGTCCGGCCGCGGCGCGCGCCTTTTACGACCGGATCGACCGCGTGATCCTCCCCTCGCTCGCCGCGCTGGGCGTGCCGGCGTACGAGGCCTGGGCGTTGCGCCTCGAAGTCCCGGCCCAGGCCGAGAATCGCTGAGACGGCGCTCGCCAACTCAAGCGCGGAACACCCGTGAGACGGGCTCCCCTATCAGCGCCGCGAGGAGCCGCTCCCCCTCGGGCCAGGGCCCGAAGCCGGCGTCGACGTTGATGTGCCCACACGGCCCGGCCTGGATCGTGACAAGACCTCCCCGCGAACGAAGAGGGTACAGAGGAAGCGGGTGAAAATCACTTCGTCACCACCCCGCAGACCCCGGAGCCAAGTCGACCCCCTCCGACGCGCGCCGTGATGGGGCCGAAGTAGCCCAGGCGCGCCGGATTCATTCGATTTACACGACCTGTGGCAGACGCTGTGCGCGCTTCTCGTCATCCTCCTGGCTCGCAAGGCGCAGTCACCACCGAGACCGCACCCCCGCTGGCGGCGACGCGGCGATGCGACGATGCGGCGATGCGGCGATGCGGCGATGAAAGCGCCCTGCTACTCCCGCATGGGACTTCCATGTCCCTCGATTCCTGTGTAAATATGCCAGATGCTCGCGGCGCTGAATGTCCAATCGCCGCCGGCAGGATTCTCTTGGTTGCGAACAACGTGTGACCTTACCGTGAAAGGTGTTTCAATGAATCAAGGATCGTCTTCGAGACGTCTGTCCAGGAGCCGCGTCGGGAGCTCCCTGTCTGTCCTTCTCTGCGTGCCCGTGGTGGCGCTCGCGCTCGCCGGTTGCGGCGGCACGGAGCCCTCCTCTTCGTCCGAGTCCGACGACTCCACGCCGGACCGAGACGAAACCATGAGCTGGGAAGAGTTCCAGGCGAACGTTTACCGCGACCCGCAGCGCGGGGTCTACATCATCGACGACGAGCAGGGGCTCAACGACGCGGAGCTGCGTGTCGTCTACGAGCGCTATGTCAAGACCGGGGCGCTCGTCGTGAAGCCGCTCGGACGGCGCTGATCACGCCTCGCAGGGATACGATCGATAGCTCGCATTGAGCGTTCCATCGTATGCCTCACGCCGCGCCAGCCAGCGACAGGGCGAGCCAGTCGTCGAAGCGCGTCGGCATGACGCGCGCGCCGTCGCCCGGGGTGAGCGACCGATCGTCGATCCGGAGACCAAAATAGGGCGCTTCCGCGTCGGCGATCACCTCGCGGCGGTCCTTCTTCGCGCTCAGGTACTTGCCGACGAACTCGGCGAGCGGGCGCCTCTCGGGGCCGGCCACCTCGAGGATGCCGTTCACGGGCGCCCCGAGCGTGACGTCGGCCAGGGCCTCGGCGACGTCCTCGGACGCGATCGGCTGCAGGTGCGCCGACGAGAGGCGGACCCGCTCAGCGTCAGCGCTGGAGCGCGCGATGCCGTCCATGAACTCGAAGAACTGCGTGGCCCGCAGGAGGGTGTAGGGGATCCCGGAGGCCTCGATCAGCGCCTCCTGCGCCATCTTCGCGCGAAAATAGCCGCTGCCGAGCATTCGATCGGTGCCGACCACCGAGAGCGCCACATGATGTTTGACGCCCGCGGCGGCCTCGGCGGCGAGCAGGTTGCGGCCCGAGGTCTCGAAGAAGTCGAGGACCGCCTTGTCCTCGAACGACGGCGAGTTCGCCACATCGACAACGACCTCGGCTCCTGCGAGCGCTCCGGCGAGCCCCTCGCCCGTGAGGCTGTTGACGCCCGAGGAAGGCGACGCCGCGACGACCTCATGGCCCTGCTGGCGGAGCCTGCGCACGAGCTTCGTCCCGATCAGCCCGGTCCCACCGATAACCACGATCTTCATGTCTTTCTCCCTTGTCGATCACGCGAGCGACCGGCGCCTTGCTCCTGTGACCCCGCGCTCGCCGTCAATGACGAAGCGGGTATAGCTCGTGTGACATGGGGCGAAGGAAAAATGACAGCCGCGCCGCCTCGCTTGGAGACCCCGCGCGACGACCCCGATCAGAACGGCGTGTCGCCTTCGTCCGGAACGATGATCGACTTCAGCGCCCCGTCCTGGCAATCCGCCTGCAGGCGGAAGCCCTTCTCGGCTTCGGACAGGTCGAACCGGTGGGTGACGATGGACTCGACGTCCACCGCCCCCTCGGCGACCAGGCGGATCGCCCGCGGGTACACGTGCCCCATGCGCCGGGAGAACTTGATCTTCAGCCCCTTGCGGCGGCACAGCGCCGCCGGCAGCGAATAGCGATCGCCCTCGGGGATGCCCGCCAGCAGGATCCTCCCGCCGATGCGCGCGGCCTCGGCCGCGTGGTGGAAGCCCTCGGGCGAGTTCGTCGCCTCGATCACGAGATCGACGCCGCGGCCGCCCGTCCACTCCGCGATGGCCGCGAACGTCGGCGCAGCGTCGTGCGCGCCCAGCCGGCGCGCGGCCTCGGCCCGGTAGGCGACAGGGTCGATCGCGAAGACGCGCTCGACGCCGGCCAGGCGCGCGAGCTGGACCAGGCACAGGGCGATCGGCCCGCACCCCAGCACCGCCACCGTCTCCTGCAGGTGGGGCCGCGCCAGGTCCATCGCGTGGATCGCGACGCCCAGCGGCTCCAGCATCACGGCCTTTCGCACCGAGAAGCCGCGGGGGACCGGCACCAGCTGCTCGGGGCGCACCGCCAGCCGCTCCGCCATGCCGCCGTGGAGCGGCGGCGCGCCAAGGAACTCCACGTGCGGGCACAGGTTCACGTGGCCGCGATGGCACCACTCGCAGCGGCCGCAGGCGTGCGCGGGGTCGACGGCGACCAGCTGGCCCCTCGACAGGCCCAGCGCCGGGTGGTCGTCGACGACCCAGCCGGCGAACTCGTGCCCTGGCACGAAGGGGTCCCGGACCTGCGCCGCGCCGATCCCGCCCTCCAGGTAATAGTGCAGATCGCTGCCGCAGATCCCGCAGCCCGCGACCTGGATCGTCACCATGCCCTCGCGAGGCCGCGGAGGTTCGACCTCGCCGAGCCGGACATCGCGGATACCGTGAATGAAGGTTGCGCGCACCGTTCCAGACTCCCTTTCAAAGCTCCGCCGGCTCCCCGGCGGCGCCGCGCTGGACGATTGTGCCGGCGCGATTCCCTACTGTAGTCTGCGCCCGTGATCGCTTGTCAATCCTGCGTTCCGGGGCGCTGACGGCGCCATGCCGGCCGACCTCGTCCTTGGCATCGACCTGAGCACCACCGCGGCCAAGGCGGCGGCCTTCGACGTCCAGGGGCGCTTGCACGCCGCCGGCCGGGCGCCGCTCTCGCTGGCCCGGCCGGCTCCTGAGCGATTCGAGCAGGATCCCCGGGACTGGTGGGCCGCCCTGTGCCAGGCGGTCGCCGGCGTCACCGCCGCGGTGGACCCGGGCCGCATCGCTGGCCTCGCGATCGCGCACCAGCGCGAGACCTTCGCCTGCCTCGGTCCCGACGGCGAGCCGCTCCGCCCCGCCATGCTCTGGCTGGACGGCCGCGCGCGCGGGCACCTCGGCGCCGTGATCGACCGCATCGGGCGAGACCGCCTGCGGGCGCTGTCCGGCAAGGCCGCGGACTTCGGCCCGGCGCTGCCCAAGATCGCCTGGCTGGCCAGCGAGGAGCCGGACACCCACCGCCGCACGGCCCTCTTCTGCGACGTGCAGGCGTACCTCGTGCAGGCGCTGACCGGGCGCGCCCGCACCAGCTGGGCAAGCGCCGACCCGCTCGCGCTCTTCGACATCGGCGCGCGCCGCTGGTCCGAGGAGCTCTGCGCCGCCGCCGGCATCACGCCCGACCGGCTGCCGGAGGCGCTCCCTCCCGGCGCGCCGCTCGGCGCGGTGTCGGCGGCCGCCGCGGCGGCCACCGGGCTGCGCGAGGGCACGCCGGTGCTGGCCGGCGGCGGCGACGGCCAGATGGCCGGGCTCGGCGTCGACGCCCTGGACCCGCGGCGCGCCTACCTGAACCTCGGCACGGCGGTGGTCTTCGGCGTCTTTTGCCCCGAGCCGCGGCAGGACCCGGCGTGGCGGACCATGACGAGCGCCTCCGGCCGCGGCTACGTGCTGGAGAGCAGCCTGCGCAGCGGGGCGCTGCTCTCGGACTGGTACCTGCGCCGCCAGCTGGGCGTCGATCCGCGCGACGGGGCCGCGATGGCCGCGCTCGAGGCCGAGGCGGCGTCGCTGCCGCCCGGCAGCGGCGGCCTGCTGCTCTTGCCCTACTGGGAGGGCGCCATGAACCCCCACTGGGATCCCGACGCCCGCGGCGCGATCCTGGGCCTCACGGACGCGCACGGGCGCGGCCACGTCTACCGCGCCCTGATCGAGGGCGTCGCGCTCGAGCAGGCGCTGGTGCTGGACCTGATGCGCGGCGCGGCGGGGATCGAGGTCGCGGAGTTCGCCGCGGTCGGCGGCGTGGCCGCGAGCGACCTCTGGTGCGCCGTGATGGCCGATGCGACGGGCGTCGCCATCGAGCGGTCCGAGACGGTCGAGGCGGCGTGCCTGGGCGCCGCCATGTGCGCGGCCGCCGGCGCCGGGCTGGCCGGGAGCATCGAGGCGGCCGCGAGGGCGATGCGCGGGACCGCCACGGCGACGTTCCATCCCGATGCCGGGCGCCGGGGGCGCTACGCGGCGCTGCTGGGGATCTACCGGGACATGTATCCGCAGCTCTCGGGGCTGCTGCGCCGCCTCTCGGCCTTCACGAGGGACTAGGCGCACGGAGGAGGTCGAGCTTTCATTGAAGGCGTCATGATCAGGATCCTACCGATCCGACGACGGTTGGAAGGACCTGGCCGACGTCTCCTCAGTGCGCCGTCGGATCGTTGACGCGCCCCGCGAAGAGGAGCGCCCCCGTCGGCAGATCGCTGATGAAGAAGAAGAACGGCCGGTCCAGCACGATCTCCGCGGGCTCGGGGAAGAGGCCTGAGCCCGTGGAGCCGATGAGGACCGCCGTCGCCGCTGCGGCCTCGGTCCCGGCCTCGTCCACGTCGATGACCGCCTTGTGGATGACGTCCTGGATGAAGAGATCTTCGTCCGGTTCGACCGGGAGCAGCCCAGAGAAGTCGGCGCCGGGGCCGAAGGCGGCCCCCATGCCGAGCTCCGTCAGCGCGTTCTTGAGAGAGGCCGAGGTGCCGAACGAGAACTTCGGCATCGTGATGTCGACCGACCGCGACTGCGTCGAGGCGATGATCGTCTCGAGCGCCGCGCCGTCGAGGGACTCCGCCAGCGCGTCCGCGTTCCCCTCGGCGGGCAGGACGAGGAACATCGAGACAGGGGTGCCCGCATAAGGGATCTCCACCGCTTCCCAGCCGTCGCCGGCGCCGTAGCGCGTCTCCTGTGTGCCGTGCATCATCTGGGCGGTGACGCTCGTGCCGTCGCCGCGCTGGAACTCCCCGGCCTTCGTCGCGTCCTCTTTGAACGGCGTGTGCCACGCGGCGTCGAAGTAGATGGCGTTGGTGAGCACGACGAGCGTCTCCGGGTTCACGTTCTTCTTGAGGAGCTCCGGAATCATGCCCTCCGTCTGGTCCTTCACCCACGCGTTGATGAGGCGCTCGGCCTCGTCCGGCGCGGAGGCGAAGTCGGCGAGCCGCACGCGCGCCCCGTAGTTCTCGCCGAGCACCGTCAAGAACGGCTGCTCGAGCGGGAGGTCGAGCTGCGACCAGATCGCGTTGGCCGTGTGGAGCCGGAAGCCGCCTCCCTCGACGTTGCTGGAGCCCTCGGCGCGCTTGTGGAGCTCGAGATCCACGTAGTTGAACGCCGGGTGCAGCCGCTCCTGCGGGAGCTCGAACCGCATCGCCGCGGCCATCGCCTGCTCCGTGGTGGTCCGCGCGCCCGCGTACGTCATGGCGAGCGCCGTCGAGATGCTGTAAGGCGAATAGACGAGGTTCCCGCTCGCGCTGGGGAGCACGCGGCCGAGGTCGAGCGCGAAGCTCGCGTTGTTGCGCGTCAGCAACACCTGATCCTCCTCCGAGACGACCGGGCTCTCGATCCGCGCCGCGTCCGACGGCAGCACGCAGCCCGCCTTCTTCTCGAAGCACTCGACGGCCCCGCCGCCCCCTCCCTGGCCCGAGCCGCCCTCTCCCTCGTCCGGGCCACCGCCGCCGGTGCCGCCTCCATCGTTCGAGCTGCACCCCGCGAGAGCCGACATGAGCACGGTCGCCAAGACAATTGATGTTCTCATGATGCCAGGGTTTTGCAGCCTGCGTGCCAGAGCGCTTTTGCGCCGCAAATCGCATGTTTGTCCCGGGGAGACGAGCGCTGCCAGCAAGCCTGGAGCAGATTGTGCCAAGATGAGCCGCGCGCGGTGCTCACGAGTGAGCCGGGAGGCGCCGGTGATGGCGCAACCGATGGCTCGGCGGGGTCGATGTGCCTGTGCCTCCTTGCCAGACACCGTGGTGTGCTGGGAAGGTCGTGCAGCAGGAGCGGGTTGCGCCGAGGTGCGCCACGGACCATCCTTCGGGCCGACGCGCGAGGCACATGAAGATGGACGAGGGCGCAGGAGAACCGACAGGCACGCGCTCAGCGCGGATCGATCGCGGCGACGTGTTCTGGATAGGGCCCGATGACTCGCGGGGGCCTGTCCCGAGCTACTCCCATCCCCATGTGGTGGTCCAGGACGACGTCTTCAACCACTCGCGCATCACGACCGTGGTCGTGTGCGCGCTGACGTCGAACTTGCACCGGGCGAACGAGCCTGGGAACATCCTGCTCGATGTGGGCGAGGGGAACCTTCCCAGGCAGAGCGTCGTGGTCGTGTCGCAGATCTCCTCGGTCGAGAAGGCCCGCCTGGGCGAGCGGATCGGGTCGCTGTCCGACGCACGGGTGGAGCAGATCCTGGCCGGCCTGCGCTTCCAGCAGGCGTCGTTCTTCAGGCGGTAGCGAGGGGGTGCACCTCATGGGGCAGGTCAACTTCACCGCGGCTGTGGCGTTGTGCGAGCGCGGCTTCTGGGGAGAAGGATGAATGGCTCACCGCGGTGACCCGGAGGACGCTTTCAGGACGAGGCTTGCCCAGGATCGGGCGCGCATCGAGGCGGCGATCGAGCGGCTTTCGGGGGAAAAGCCGAAGCCTGAGCGGTTCCTGATCGCGCTGGCCGAGGCGTGGGGCCGCCCGGTTCACTATCGGAGTTGTTTCGGTAGGTGGCTGCCGCCTGTCGCCCCGACCGAGCGTGGCGTGAAGAGCGTGGCGCGCTGGGTGGCTGCGTCCAATCCTAACGTCCAGCGAGCCGCCCTCTCCGCCCTCGAGAAGGCTGGGGCGGCTGCGCAGCCTGTTCTGGGTACGGTGGCCGATGCCCTGACGAGCAAGGGGCCCGTCGTGCGGCTCGCCGCAGCCCGCGTGCTCGCGCGCGCTGCGCCGTGTCCCGAGCAGGCTCCGGCGCTCCGTCGTGCGCTCTCCGACGAGCTGTTCACCGTGCGCTGGCTGGCGGTGGAGGCGCTCGCGCGCAGCGGCGACGAACACCCGCTGGCGCCCATCCTTGCGGCGTCGCGTCCACGGCTCGACGCCTGGCTCGCTGCCTATCGGCTCGATGGCTGGCTGCGCGCGGTCGCCGCCCTTGGCCGGGATGCGTCCGCGCTGCTGCCCGAGCTGAACGAGCTCCTGGACCGGACCTCCGGTCCCAGCCGGAGCGACACGTCGTGGCACGAATCGAGATTCACGATCGAGCGGCTCGTAGGGGAGCTTCGTGCGAACCAGGGTAACCCCTGAACGGGTCCATTCACGCACACGCGAGGCCATGCCAGCGCCTCCGTCCATGGACAACATGCCATGATCCGACGATCGAGCGCCTGCCTGCGGACCGCCGTGCTCGCGCTCTCCGCTGCCGGCTGCGGAGGCGTGGGGGGCACCGCCGCCAGCATGCCCTGCCCACCCCCCACGCCGCCTCCGGCGGCCTCGTCGGTCGATTCCGCCGGCAAGCCTGGCCGCACGAAGCTCAGCGTTGCCCTCATCCCGTGGATTCCAGACGCCGCCGGCGATGACTTCGCGTCCCTGCGAACGATGATCGAGGACGGGTTCGAATCGCAGCATGTTGCGATCGATCTCGAGCTGCGCCTCGTCAAGTCCGATGACAGCTACCACAATCCGACGCGCCTCGCCGGATGGCTCGCGTCCGGTCGCCACGATCTCGTCGAGATCGACACCGTGGTGCTGGGCGATCTGATCGACGCCGGCGTCCTCGAGCCGTGGCCTTCCGTGCCGGAGCGCGACTACCTTGCCGCAGCCAGGTCAGCCAGCGCCGAGATCGACCGAAGTGGCAAGTCCGTCTGGTGGGGTGTACCCCATCTCAGCTGCGGGTTCTTCCTGGTCACGAGATCCGAGAAGCTCGACGCCGCTTCCAGCATCGCCGGCCTCGTGAAGGCCGCGCGCGAGAGCGGGAAGCCCCTCCTCGGGAATTTCGCGAGCAGCTGGGATCTACCCGCCCTCTACCTGGACGCACGCGTCGACAACGGGCTCGATGCCACGGACCCGCTGACCCTGAGCAACGCCGTGAAGCCACCCCTTCACGCCGGCAGCACAGCGGCGCTCAAGCAGCTTGCCGAGCTCTGTCGACAGGGTGACAGGAACCCTTGCATCGACGGCACGTACGACGAGACACTGGAGGGTCCGGTCGAGGAGTTCGTGAAGGGCAACGCGATCGGGTACTGGGGATACAGCGAGCGCCTGCATCGGACCGTCACGCTCATGAAGGCGCAGGGCGTGCCCGTCGAGGGGCTGCGTGTGTCGACGATCCCGCTCGGCACCAGCGCCACGCCCCTCCTGTTCACCGACGCCTTCGTGCGGCGAAAGGGATGCTCCGGCGACCCGGCCTGCAATGCCGCGGCCGCCGCGTGGGCGGAGTTCATCACCCGCGACGACGTGATGCGCGATCTGCTCATCTCCAGGGATGCCGGGCCGACCGCGGTGCCGCGCTACCTGTTGCCGGCCACGAGCTCGGCGTTCCAGGCCGAGCCGATAGCCAGGGACGCCCTCTACGCGGAGCTTCGTCCTCTGGCCCAGTCCGGGAGATCGTTTCCGTCGCACGCGTCGATGTACGAGCGGCGGAGCGCGCTCGCGCACCTGCTCGAGACCCAGCTCGCGGCGCGCTGAGAGCCATGTCGCTCGACAGGCTGGTCGGCTCGCAGCGGGCCGAATTGATTGCATTGACAACCAAATCCCTTGCGGTAGGATCGGCCATCATGCGCGACCAGTTCACGGCCGACGGGGGGATCGTCCTCGACAACGCGCTCGGCTTCTGGGTGGCGCGCGTCTACCTCGCCTCCCGCGCCGCGATGTACCGGCGCTTCCGCGCGCACGGCGTCGAGATCACGCCCGAGCAATGGATGGTCCTCGTCCGCCTGTGGGAGCAGGAGGGCGTCACGCAGACGCACCTGGCCGAGCGCACCTTCCGGGACGTGCCCACGATGAGCCGGATCCTCGCGCTCATGGAGCGCGACGGGCTTGTCGAGCGCCGGCTCGATCCGACGGACCGGCGCGCGCGGCTCGTCTACCTCACCGCGCGCGGGCGAGCGCTGCGCAAGGCCCTGTCGGGCGAGGCCAAGGCCCTCGTGGACGAGGGGCGCGCCGGCATCCCGGAGGACGATCTCCTCACGACCCGGCGCACGCTGCAGCGCATCCTCGCGAACCTCGAGCCCGAGGGCTGAAGGTAGCCCCGCCCTCCACGCCGCCTTCTTCCTCATCAATTAATTGCATAGACAACCAATTCAGGAGAGACCCGCATGAGCCAGACCGCTGCTTCCCCTCACTTTCCTGCGCACACGCTCGACACGGCGCCCGCGGCGGCCCGCCCCGCGCTGGAGCGGGCTTCGCGGAAGTTCGGTTTCCTGCCGCTGCCCTTGGCGCGCTTCGCGACCTCGCCGCTCCTTGTGCGCGCCTTCGATGAGCTCCTCGCGGTCTTCGAGGGGGCGACGCTCTCGCCGGTGGAGCGCGAGGTCGTGGTGATGGTCGTCGCCGGCGAGAACGGCTGCGATCTCTGCCGCACGATGCACCGCGGGTTGCTCCTCCGCGCGGGGGCTTCCCCCGAGGTCGCCGCGGCGCTGTTCGAGCGAAGGCCGGCGCCCGACGCGCGCCTCCAGGCGCTCGCGGCGTTCACCGAGGCGACGCTGCGCGAGCGGGGCCAGGTGCCGGACGCCGATCTCGACGCCTTCCTCGGCGCGGGCTTCACCGCCGAGCAGGCCCTCGAGGTGATCGTCGGTATCGGCACCTACACGCTGTCGACGTTCGCGAACCGGATGACCCGCTCCCACGCGCTGCGCTGATCGCGACAGAAGCGCGGGGCTCGAGAGCGGAAGCGCTGCGGTGATCTCGCGTTGGTCTCCTTGACAAGGCGGGGGAAGCGTCAGGTACGCTGGCTCTCCACGACAGAAGGATTCGAGGTAACAGGTGTATGACTGCGCAAATCGGTGACGACGTCGCCTATGCGGGCGCTGACTGGAGCCTGGCGGGCGTGAACGGCGGCGAGCTGTTCGACCCGGCGAGCTACGGACTTCGTGTTCGCCCGGCGAGCACTGCGTGCTGGCGTGGCTTCGTTTGTCGCTATGAGCTCCGCGACAACGCCCTGTACCTCGACGGCCTGGACGTCGCGCTCGAAGGCGAAGCTCCTCCCCTGTTGGACAGGATGCCACAGGAGCCGAAGACGCCCTTGGGATTCACGGCCGCCTACGAAGGCGTCGGGCTCCACGTCCCCTTCAGCGGTGGCCTGCTTCTCGCGCGCGATTTCTTGCTCGATCTGTATGTTCACATGGGCTTCCACCCGGCGTGGAAATACGCCCACGTCCTCGAGGTGGAGCTCGAGGCGGGACGCATCTCGCGCGTCACCGACTGCTCGAAGCCGATGGCCGACATCCGCAGCCGCATCGCGGGCACGGATGAGCCAGGCCCGGGGAGCTCCCACGAGGACATCGAGGCGTGGGTCGAGCGTGCCTTTTCCCGCAAGTACTGACGCGGCCCAATCCGCGGCTGCTACCGGCCGCGCTACGCGCGGCGGCAGGGCCGCAGGCCGTTGGGCGGGCGCGAGCAGGCCTTGACTCCCCTCGGTGGGATGGCGGTGACGCGCTCGCGTCAGCGACGAAAGCCCGCTACGCCGCCGCGGCGAGCCACTTCTCCCAGGCCGCGTAATCGCGCTCCGGGAAATCTTTCCCGCTCACCTTTTTCAGGATCAGGTACGCGAAGTCGTGGTTGTTCGGCTGCTCGAGCTTGAGCAGCTTGAGGAGCGTCGGCCCCGCCTCCTTGATGACCTGTGCATGAAGCTTCGTGCCCTCCGGCCGGTCGATGAGGCCCCACGTCACGGCGGCCGCCTTGTTTCGGTCCGTCGTCGTCGGGCCGTCCAGGGCCTTGAGGAACGGCGCCAGCGGGACGGGCACGTCGTGGTGGAACATGGCGACGTGCGCGACCACGCGCATGGCATTGTTCCGCACGAGGGCGTCGGGATCGTTCAGCATGGGCAGCATCAGCGAGACGAGCTTCTCGCCATCCTTGATGTGCGCGAGCAGAAACGCCGCCGCGCCCCGGTCTTCCGGGTCCTTGTCCGCCTCGAGGATGCGGATGAGCTTGTCCTCGTTCGGCGGAACGTCGTTCACGAATCTCTCGCCGTACGGGCGCAGCTTGTCGTGCTCGTAGCCGCCCAGGCAATGAAACGCGGGGCACGCGGCGCGCTCAGGGCCGATCGCCTTCTCATACATCATGCGGAAGTACGTCTCCTGGTAGTCCTTCCACGCCGCGAGCAGGCCCGCCGGATCCTCGAAATCGCCCTTGGGCTGCGGGCCGAAGGTGAGGCGCTTCTTCAAATCCCTGCGCTCCACCACGTCGACGGTGACATAGGCCTTCAGGGCCTCGCCCCTGCCGTAATAGATGATGGGTGAGAGCTCGATCCAACCGATCGCCTTGTGCTCGGCGAGGATCACCTCGACCATCTCCTTTGCGAGGGCCTTCCTCTCCGCCTCGTCCTCCGTGCCGAAGAAGCGCTGAAGCACGTCGCCGAAGCGCGTCTTCACCCAGGCGCCGTCGAACCGGTCGGTGCCGTAGACGTCGACCCCCTTCAGCACGGCCAGCGGGGCCGCCGGCGGAGCGGCGGGCGCGGCCGAAGCGGCAGGGGTCGCCGAGGTGGGCGGCGAGGCGGCCGCCGCAGGCGGAGGAGGCGGCGGAGCGGGCGCTACCTCCGACGCCGCGGAACCGTCGCAGGCAGGGAGGGCGAACGCCATCATGAGGAGCGCGATGGGCGAGGGCGGCATGGAGCCATGCATGCGGTGCTGGCGCGCAGTCGGCAAGCGCTGCCCGACACGACTCGGCAGGGCTGATTTCGCTCCGGCTGGCCTCGCTCAGGCCGCCCACCCTGCCTGGGTCACTCCCGCAGCTTCTGCCCGCGCCCGGTCTTCGCCTGCAGCTCGTCGATGCGCTTCGAGGCCTCCGCCTTGGTCAGGTTCGCCTCGAAGTCCACGCCCGCCTCCTGGGAGAGCGTCTGGAGATACGAGGCCTGCGCTCCTGTCATCGGCTCGTCGCCCGTCTTCCACTGCTCGGGGTCCTTGCGCGTGTTCTCGACGCCGGCAGCCCCCTCCGCGCCGCCGGAGACGCCCACGGCGTCCCGCAAGTCGTCGATCTTCTCGGACGCCTCCGCCTTGGTCAGGTCGTCGGGGACCTCTTCGCCGTGCTGCTCTGCGAGCGTGTGCAGGTACGACGCCTGCGCGCCCGTCATCCGCTCGTCGCCCGTCTTCCAGTCGCGCGGATCCTTCTGGACGTTCGAGGGCCGCTGTTCGCCTGCTTGCCCCGCGGCCCTGGGATCGGCCGTCTGCTGGTCTCTTTTCGTGCTCATCTCCGGTTTCCTAATCCCGGGAGCGCGCGTGGCAAGCCCGCGAGGACGCCGCGCGATTCGTCGTCACGTCCCGCAGAACGAGCGCTTCAGCCTGCGGGAGCCGGGCGGGTCGAACGGATCGCGCGCGCCGTGAACGACGATCGTCGCGCCCCGAGCCAGGCTGAGGTAGCACTTCTCGAACACCACGTCTTCGCGGCGCGGGAGTGAGGAGGGATCGATGTCGAAAATCGCACTCGTTACAGGCGCGAACCAGGGCCTCGGTTACGCGATGGTGGCCCGTCTGTGCCAGGAGTTGCCGCCGGGCAGCACCGTGTACCTGGGGGCGCGGGATCCGGAGCGCGGCGAGGCGGCCGTGGCGCGCCTGCGCGAGCAAGGCCTGCAGCCGTCGCTGGCCCGGCTGGACGTGACCGACGACGCCAGCGTCCAGGCCCTGGCGGAGACGGTGGCGCGCCGTCACGGCGGGATAGATATCGTGCTCTCGAACGCGGCCGCGCGCATCGCGAAGGACCTGCCGCAGGCGGTCCAGGTCCGCACCTTCATCGACACGAACAACCACGGCACCTACCGGATGATCGGCGCCTTCGGGCACCTGCTGCGCGACGGCGGGCGGTTCCTCGTGGTCGCGAGCTCCTTCGGCTCCCTGGGTAAGCTGGATTCTCGGCTGCACCACCGCTTCGACCCCGCCACGCGATCTCTCGAGGACATCGAGCGCGTCATGGACGAGTACGTCGAGCTGGTCGAGCGCGGCGAAGCAGAGGTCCACCACTGGCCGGCGTGGATCAATATCCCATCCAAGGTCGCGCAGGTCGCCTCGATGAAGATCTATGCGCGCCAGCGGCAGGCCGAGGCCGCGCAGCGCGGGCTCACCATCGCCGCGCTCTGCCCCGGGCTCGTGGACACCGACGCGTCGCGCCCGTGGTTCGACGACATGTCGTCGGCGCAGTCGCCAGCGGATGCCGCAAAGAACGTCCTCTGGATCTGCACGCAACCCGCCGAGTCGACGCGCGCAGTTCATGGTGAGCTCGTGCAGCACCGACGGATAATTCCCTGGTTATGAGGCGACAGCGCTCCATCCTGGACCGGCGCTGCGCTCCATTCCGGATCGGCGCTGCGCTCCATTCCGGATCGGGCCCTCGCCTATCGCGGGTCGCCGGCGCGCGGCGCGGCCCCGTGACGCCTCCTTCGCCGTGGCTCCTGCCTGGCCCGCTTCCTGCGAAAGCCGTTCTCGCGAGGTAGAGGTCATGACGCACATCGAGCAACGCAGGGTCATCATCCATGAGGGCAGCGTGCCGGGCGGCGCCGCGGCGGTCCTCCACGCGGACGATCACGGGACCGGGGCGGCCGGTCTCGGGCGGTACGATCAGGGCTGGCGCGCCGGCAAGCCGGCCGAAGATCCAGAGAAGCTCAAGAGATGGGGCCGTGTCAGCGCGAAGCCGAGCGAGTACCTGATTCACATGCGGCGGGGTAGCCTCCGGCCCACCTCCGGTCAGGGCGCCTCGTGCTTCAAGCTCCCGGGCGACAGCGTCGCCATCGTGCCGACCACGGTCCAGAAGCTCCAGTTCACGGCCGACCAGGTCACCCTCGAGAAGGTCGGCGTGGAGATCACGGGGCTCGCCGTCTACCGCATCGCGGAGCCGCTCATCGCGTTCCGGATGCTGAACTTCTCGTTCCCGGAGCGCGCGCAGGAGAAGCTCGAGGCGCTCCTCGTGGACATGTTTGCCGGCGCCGCGCGCCGGCTGGTCGCGAACCTCTCCGTCGAGGAATGCCTGACGCGGCGGAAGGAAGGGCTCGCCAGCGAGCTGATACGAGAGATCGTGCCCGTCGTCTCCGGGCGCGGCAGCGCCGAGGACGCCACCGACAAGGGGTGGGGCGTCCTCATCGATACCATCGAGATCCAGGACGTGCGCATCCTCTCTCCGGCGGTGTTCGGCAACCTGCAGGCGCACTATCGCCAGGAGCAGGAGCGGAAGGCCAGGGAGGCGTCGCTGCTCACCGAGCGCGCGGTCCGGCAGGGCGAGGCCGAGGCGCAGCGCGCGATCGAGCTGACCAGGCTCTCCGCCGAGGTCGAGCTGCGCACGCGACGCCAGGAGACCAGCGAGAAGGCCCGGCTCGAGGAGCTCGCCTCCGAGGCGCGGCTGAAGGAGACGCGGCTGGCCCACGAGCAGCAGATCGCGGCGGTCACGCTGAGGGCCGAGATCGAGAAGACGACGCTCGAGGCGGAGGCGGAGGCGGCGCGCCACGCGGCGAAGATGGCCGCGAGCGCCCATGAGATCGACCTGCTCCGGCAGCGCGCGGCGATCGCGGGCGCGCGCCGGCTCGTGGCCGAGGCCGAGCTCGCCATCGCCGAGATCGAGGCGAAAAAGGCGCGCCTCACGCAGGAGATCGAGATCGACCGCGCGCGGGCGCTCCGGGAGATCGAGAACACCGTGTCGCCGGAGGTCATCCGGTTGACGGTCGCGCAGCAGATGCCGGCGCTCGCCGCCGCGTTCCAGCAGCGGATGGGAGAGGTGCACGTGACGGCCGTCGATGGGGCGAACCCGTTCGGATACATCGCGGCGGCCGTGGAGGGGGTGATGGGGCTGGCTCGCGCGGCAGGGCTCGAGGTGCCGTCGGCGCGCGCGCAGAAGGCGGAGCTGACCGAGGAGAGCGGGCTGGACAGCGGCCGGCGTTGAGCTCGTCCGCGCCGTCGTCCGGCGTTGGAGCCCACGCGATCACGCGTTGGTCTCCTTGACAAGGCGGGGTAACCGTCAGCTACGCTACCTTTCCACGATGAGCGGGGGCGGCACGACGGGGTGGGGTCGGAGTTCAAGGCGCTCGGCGCTGAGGCCGCGGTCAGCGGTGAAGGGTCTGATGACGCCGGGGGGACCGCGGTCGACGCGGATCGCGCGCCTACACGTAACACCGCGTAGACAGGTCGTGCATCACAGCTGGTTGTGACGTCGGGCGATGAACCCTCCAGACAAGAAACGGCGGATCCCGAGAGGAGCTGCGCACAATCATGGGTGAGACGATGCTGACGTTCCTGGGGTCGCAAATCCTCCACATACCATCTCTCATCGCCTACATCGCGGCGATCGCCCTCGCGTTCTATCGCTATCCAACGCAAGGCAAGCCGGCTCTCCTTGCGGGCTGCGGGTTCTTCTTGTTTGTCATGGGCTGGCTCATCAATGCTGCGCACATGTACTGGCAGATATCCAGTTATCGGAACGGTGGCGCAGCGCAAGGACTGGTCCCTGTTGCCTACCTGACCGGCCTCGTCTCTCACCTCCTGGAGCTGGTCGGGCTCGTCCTCGTGATGCTCGCATTGTTCGGCACCAGAAACAGCCCCGTGGGAGGCACCGAGTCGATGGACGCGCGAAACACGCGCACCTGAACGAGTCGCTGGACAGGCACGGCATCAGGCTGCTGTAGTCACCAGCCTGAAAGACAGCAGGATCTACCGATGATGACACCCCACGGCCCGCCGCGATCAGCTGGCGGAATGAGCAAGACCGCCGTCGCTTTCCTGTTCCTCTTCATCGGGCTCGTGGCGGGGTTCTTCGCCGGAATCGGAGCGACGAAGGCCGGCGCTGCGTTCCTCGAAGATCTCGCGTCCAGCGAGGCGCCTGCCGATCTGGTGCGCGCCCAGAGCTATGTGCGGCCCGGCTTCTCCTTCAAATACCCAGGGAACTGGAGAGTCGAGGCGGACTCCCCGGAGAATGATCCCGATCACCACGTGAACGTCGAGAGCCCCGGTTCGTGCATGACGATGATCTTCGTCTTTGACGTGCCGACCGATCCCGCAGACAACGTTCAAGCGCAGATCGACGGGTTCGTCCCCAAGTTGCTCTCTGCGCCTGCCCGCACGCCGTTTACCACATGGGGCAAGTACGCCGGACAAGGCATGCTCCTGAAAGGGAAGCTGCTGGGCGTGAGCGCGGGCTCAGTTCGAGTGTTTTCTCACGCGGACGACAAACGTTCGTTCATCGCGGTGGAGCAATGCTATGACGACGACATGAAGGACGCGAAGCCTGGCCTTGAGCTGGTGGAGTCTTCCTTCGACTTCTCACCTTGAGCCTGCGCCATGGCCCCCGGTCTGGGACCATTGTCTCGTGGGCAAAAAATCGCGGACCCAGATAGGCCGGCTTGCTCGCGAACCGTCGCGCGAGCTGCCCAGCAAGCGGCGGCGATCGACGCCGCTGCACGGCGCGGCTGAGGCGCAGGGCGTTCGGGAGGCGAGGTCGATGAACAAAACGATCAGGCTATACGACGCAGGCCTCGGCCTGCTCATCCCCTGCCCGAGCGGGGTCATCTACTCGAATCAGACCTGTGGGAACATTTGCATGCAGCCCGAGATCGAGGGCGTATTCGTTCCGCTGGACGCCGAAGACGGGTGGCGCTCCCTCGCGGCGCACTTCGAAGGACCGAAGTACATGGGCAGCGGCGCGATGCTAGGACTCGACCAGGAGGACGCGGATGTCGTTGACCGCATCCTGCGCGAGTGTCGCATCGTTGGAATCGTGACCGACCGGGCACGTCTCGTAGACTCACACGAAGCGTGGGTGCACGCCGTGATAGAAGGCGAATCGGATTGGAGCCCTTTCACTGGGTTCGGACCGTACCCGCGTCCTGGGATTCTTACCTGGCCCAATTCCGATTGAGGGCCGCGCTCGTCGGGCGCGAGCTGCTCGGCGGCGAGCGCCGGGCATACCTTGTCCTCCGCAGTCTTCGGCTGTCCGCTCGGTGCCGCTCTCTCCGGCGCGTTCGTGCAGGTCCTCCCGCGCCTTGTCGCTTGCCACGGACGACCGCAAGAGGTACCTCGTCCCCATGCCCAAGGACGCCAGAGTCTTCGTGTTCGATCACGTCTCGGTCGGTGTCGAGAACCTCGAGCGTGCTGCGGAGTTCTACGACGCCTGTCTGGCGCCGCTCGGTTTCGTCCGGCTCTCGCAGAACGCCCGTAGCGTGGCGTACGGGCCCGAGGGATACGAAGCTGAGCCGCCCTTCGCCATCGTCGCGTCCGGTGCTGACGCGAAGGCACCCGGTCGAGGCTTCCACCTCGCCTTTGTGGCACCGAGCCGCGAGGCGGTCGATCGCTTCCATGCGGAGGCCCTCAGCAAGGGCGGTGTCGATGAAGGACCGCCCGGCGTTCGCGAGAACTACGATCCCGGCTACTACGCGTCGTTCGTTCGCGACCCCGACGGCCACCGGCTGGAGGCGGTGTTGCACGAACGTTGACCGTGCGGCCGTCGGCCGGCTCGATCGCCAACCTGCTGGGCGGGGGGCCCCGAGGCCGATCGAGGGTCCGCCCGGCTCGTGGCCGGTCCGGCCGCCGCGGCTCTCGGAGCGCCGGGCGGACGAGTTCGAGCTCGAGTCGTGATAGAAACAGACGAGAGGGGTCGCCATGCGCCGGATCATGTACGTGGAGAACAAGCGCGGCGGGCTCGATGGCGACGGTCGCATCGGCTGGGTCGAGCTCTCCCGATCGGGGCGGACGTACCATTACCGCGGTCGCCACCTGGCCAAGACGGGGAGCGGATACAAGTACAACTGCGTCGACGCGGAGACCCGGGAGGCGTACTGGGTCTCCGGCCCACGCAAGGACGGCGCCGACAGGCTCTACGGCGGCGTCGTCCAGATCGACGAGGACGCCAGGGTCGAGTACTGGACGCGGATCCGCGAGCGGCCCGACCTCGTGGAGCTCACCGAGTACCGCGCGGGCGCCTCGACGCGGACCGCCGGCGCCACGCGCCGCAACGACGAGCGGGTCCGGGGCCGCGCCCGGTCCCGTCCACGGCCGAGCGCATGATCGCGGGCGCAGCCGATGACGACGGGGTGGCGATGGCCGCGCGCCTCCTCCGCGCGTCGAGGGCCCGCCCTCCGGTGCCGCCGACGCCGATCCGCCTCGTCCTCCGACGTGACGGCCCCGGGCTCGCGCTGCAGCGCTCAATCGACCCGACCGACCGCCGAACCAGCCGCTGCGGCTCATTTCACGGGAGAGAATCATGTCGTCTGTCGTTCTCTTGGGCGATTCAATCTTCGACAATGGTTCGTATACCAACGGCGAGCCCGATGTCGCCTCGCACCTCCGCGCTCTCTTACCCTCCTGGCGAGTCACCCTGTGCGCGGTCGACGGTACGACCACCTCTGATATCGGACCCCAGCTCGATCGAATACCGAAGGACGCGACCCACGTCCTCCTCTCGCTCGGCGGAAACGACGCGCTCTCGAACGCCGACATTCTCGGACTGCCCGTCCGGTCGACGGCCGAGGCGCTGGACATATTCCGCGAACGCGTGGACGCGTTCGAGCAATCCTACTCGTGGGCGCTCGAGGCCGTCGTCGCGCTCGGACGACCCACGACCGTCTGCACGATCTATAACGGCAACCTCGCTCCCGGTGAGGCGGAGCGGGCTCGCATCGCCTTGATGACGTTCAATGACGTCATCCTTCGTCAAGCTTTCTCGCGCGCGCTCGACGTCGTCGACCTCCGCCTTGTCTGCTCGGAGGCGGCGGACTTCGCGAACGCCATCGAGCCGTCGGGCGCCGGCGGCTTGAAGATCGCACAGGCGCTCGTCCGCGCCCTGGGCGCCGCCGCAGTCCAGCAGCGAGCGACGACCGTGACCGCCGGCTAGAAAGCCCGTTGCGGCTGCGCGAGCCGACCGCCGTTTCGACTCGGCGCCGGTCAGAAGGATGTCATTTCAAACCCACCCCGACCGTCAAAGCGGACCATGAGCACGCGTGCCGTGCCGGGGCGCAGCGCCCGCACGAGCGTGCTCTGGGCTTCGCGTAGACAGCACAGTAGGTCCGGTTCCACCTGACCGTCACGCGCCTCGGCCCGCGCGATCCCGGTCCCGTCGCGGCGTCGCTCGATGCGAAGGAATACCTCGCCGTGTCGACTTCCCCGGATGATGCATCCACTGATGAGCGCGCGGTACGACTCCATCGAAACAACCGTCGCGCCACCTGGGTTCTCTTCTGTGGCAACCGAGAGCCAGCTTCGCTCACGCGCCGCGGAGTATCCATACGCCTCAGCACGAGATACTTCGTAGCCTGCTTCGCAGAGCTCCTGGCGGCTGTAGCACACCGCTACCTCCGACGGCGGCGGCCCCGACGTCAAGCACGAACCTATGGTGCAGATAGGGGCAGCGCGCACGAAGAACGCCCCGTCGCCCCACATGAAGTCCTCCGGCGGCTCCGGATGCGCCGGCGTCCACGTGCCAGGAGCAGCCACGGCGGAGGTTGCGAGGACTGCTCCATGGACGAGCGCCGAAACAACGACGGCGAGCGCACACGCGCCTGGTTTGAGGCCGAGCCCGGCGACTCGGGGTGCAGGCGGAGCGCTTGGAGGAACAGGCGAGGGGCTCCGATAGGGACCGCTCGCGCGAGGGGGCGACACGTCTTCCACCTCGTGCACGACACCTCGAGGCGTGCCGGGTTCCAGATCGGACGCGATCGGCCGGTCGTCAGGGGGAGATCCTCGACACGGGGCCCACCAGAAAGCTTCCTTCGCTGCTCGCGCGCGGCCGACACCATCCCACCCAGGCGCTACCACGACGCGTGGTTGCCAGGCGCAAGCGAAGCCGTCGGACGAAGCCGAACGTTACAGATGGCACCTCGAACTGGCTCATATGCTGCCGTGTGCGGTAGAACGTGGTAGCGTCGCACCACGACGATGCCGGTCCGGGATGCCTTCCATTGGACAGGAGGAACAAGACTTCCCGCAGCGAGCGGAGATCCGAGCCATGCGAACCACCTGGATCGTTCAGACGAACGTCGAGCCTGGATCGACATCCCCAGCCGCTCTGCGTCGTGCGTGTTCCACGGAGCAGCGGCCCTTCCATGAAGTCTCGGTCATTGCTGGTTCCGCGATGCTCCCTGAGCTGCCGCGTATCGACGGGCCGGTCGTCCTTCACGGTCGAACGACATTGATCCTGCGCGCCTTCGAGCACCCAAGATGGCGCCATGGAGTCTTCTTCGACCCCGCGCGATTTCAACATCGATCCTACGTGGCTGCGTACGGCGACCAGATGCTGAACGCCGATGCGCAGGTCATGTCATGGGAGAGGCTCCTCGGCGAGCCACGTGCTCCGAACGAGCTTGTTTTTCTGAAGCCGAACGACGACCTGAAGCACTTTACTGGACAAATTCTTCGCTTCTCGGAGTGCGTGACCCTGTTTCAAGCTCTACGAGGCGCAGCGAGGCCGGTGGAGCCCACGTCCGAGGTCGTCCTTGGCGAACCGCGTGAGATCGATGGAGAATGGCGGCTCTTCGTCGTAGACGGTGAGGTCGTGACAGGTAGCATGTACCGGCCGAGCGGGGATTTTCACCTCCCTCGCGAGCTGATCGACTTCGCGGAGAAAGCGGCCTCGCGATGGGCGCCGGCGAGCGTGTTTGTTCTCGACGTGGCGCGGGTCGACGGCGCGTGGAAGATTGTCGAGTGCAACTGCTTCAACGGAAGCCGTTTTTACTCGGCAGACGTGGAGCGCCTCGTACGAACCGTCTCCGAGCATCAGGAGCGGGCAACCTAGATCATGCCGCCCTCTGCCCAATCAGGCGCTGATGCCGAAGGGCGCGTCGCGCCCGCGGCGCACCGTCAGGTCGTCAGACTGGCATCGATGACCTGGTGAAGCCATGGCGTGGAAGACTCTGCTGGATGATGCCCGATGGAACCACCGAGACAACCCGGCCCGTGCCGACGAGCTCGTTGGGCGGGCCATTCGTTGCGCGGAGGCGGAGACCGAAGCAGCGGAGCGCGTGCGCGCCTTCGAGTCGATCGCCGATTACCTTGACGGCCGAGAGCGGTGGGCAGAGGCGTCCATGCTCTACGGCCGACTGATTGACCTGCTGCGAAAGAATCACGTCTCACCGGATGAGCTTGCGGCGCGGCTCGCGCGCCATGCCGAAATCGAGTCGAGCGCCGGCGGTCTGGAGTCTGCCGCGAAGCTGCTCGAAGAGGCGCTGAGTCTTTGGCGCCAGTCGTCACGAAGCACGCTGGAGCGGGGCGCTGCATGGTATGAACAGCTGGCCGAAGCGCGAGCGGCGGCGACGCACCCTATCGCCGCGTCCGTGGCGCGCAGCCGTGCGACCGAGCTGCGCATCGAGGCTTCCGGCAAGTACTACCAGCCCCGTGTGATGCGGCATGCGAGAAGCGACGGTACCGTCGAATACGCCGTCCACGATGTCTACTTCTCACTGTATGGCGACGTCGAAGGCTACACCCAGCACGCGCGCTCACCGCGGATGCCTTCCGTGGCCGCGCTCCAGAAGTGGCTGGAGGAGACGTTGCCGGTGGCGGCGACAGGTGTAGTGTGCGGCGATCTCGGCTACATGCACTACGCGCCCGATCTCGCGCAATGGCTTCGGCATATTCAGGAGGAACCTCTGGACTATGAACGCGATCCCGAGGATGAAGTCTAGCTAGCAGCTGGTGCGGACGGCGCGGCGCCCTGCAACACACCCGTGGTCGTTGGGAGCGCGGGGGCTCGTGCCAAGACGGGCCAGACCGGGAGGCGTGTGCCTGCGCGGGATCTGCTCTCGGTCGCCATCGCCGCCGCTGCACCCGCGAGATCCGCGATGGTCGCTGCGCTGGCAATGCGGGGGCGGATAGCTTAAGATCCATGTGGGCCGGCGACGCCGAGCCGAACGCGCGTGACACCAGGACCCGACGACGGGATCCAGCGATGGCAGACAAGAAGATCAAGACCGAACCCGAGTGGCTCTTGCTGCTCGGGCCGCACCGCTACCGAATGCTCCGCTACGGCAACACCGAACGTCCGTACACGGGGCAGTACTGGAACCACCACGGCACGGGCGTCTATCGATGCGCCGGCTGCGGCACCCAACTCTTTTCGTCGCAGACGAAATTCGACTCTGGGACCGGCTGGCCCAGCTTCAGCGCGGTCCTCGACGAGAAGCGGATCGAGCGCCGAGCCGACCGGAAGCATGGCCTCGATCGGGTGGAGGTCGTATGCGCGCGCTGTGATGGACATCTGGGGCACGTCTTCGACGACGGGCCAGCGCCGACGGGCGAGCGCTTCTGCATCAATTCCGCCTGCCTCGAGTTCGAGAGCGAATGACTCGCGAGACGGCGAGCGTCACGTCGACGCCGTGCCATGGCGGGGTGAGGCTAGAGGCACTCACCGACGATGCCAGAACAGGAAGCGAGGGGCCGGCCACTACCCGAGCAGCCATACCGCCGGGCTCTGCTCGACACGTTCGCCGGTAAGTGCCGCAGCGCTGTCGAGGATCTGGGTCCACGGCAACGCTGCGTACCCGGCACGGTGGGCGAGGTCGGCGCCGAGCGCAGCGACAAGCAGGGCGTGCGCGGAGGGCACGTTGTAACCCGCGGCATAGAGTGGGTTGAGCTCAAGGACCACCGGCTGGTCGTCTCGAGCGAAGGCCACGTCAGCCACGTAGTTCGCCGGGAGGTCGGCGGTGAGGAGAGCTGGGACGACGGCGCGAACCGCCCGCTGCACCACGTCGCTCCTGGCAGTGAGCTCATCGGCGAGGAGCCGGCGCGCGTCGTCGATGAGGACCTCGAAGGGGCCGTGGTAGCTGGCCATGAGGAGACGGCCACCCAGCACCGTCAGCCGCACTTCGAAGGGCACCCGGATGGCGTTGCGGTCGCCGGGCAGGGTGGCGAGCTCGATGCGCTCGAGGTCGAGGTGCTCGCGCAAGGCGAGGCCACCGACATCGAGAGCGACACGCAGGCGGCGGACCACCTCGAAGACCGTGGCCTCGATGTCCGCCTGGTTGCTGCCGTAGTAGAGCTCGGGGTTGGCGGACTTGGCCGACGAGTAGAAGCCGCGGACGAAGACCCCGGCGTGGGGATCGATCTCCGCATCGAAGAGGGCGCCGTAGATCGCCTCGGTCAACAGACGGCGCACGGCCGCGGGCGAGTCGATCGCGGCAGCGACGGCGGCGTCCACGGGCAGTAGCGCGGTGCGCGGCGTGGGGACACCGGCGTTCGTGAGGACCGAGTAGAATCGATCGAGCCCGAGGACCCGCTCCACATGCTCGGGGAGGTCGAGCACGCACGCGGCGCCGGCAGCGACCGCTCGAGCGAAGACGGAGTGGTATGGGGCGCGGGGTAGCATCGGCAGATCGATCCAGGACACACTGCCGCGGACCCCCTGCGGCGCGTCGAGCTGGGCGACGTCGCAGACCGCGAGGTCCCAGCCATGAAGGCGGGCGAGCTGGGCCCAGAACGCATGGCGACGCCGGATCATGGCCACGTTGCGGGGGTCGGCCTGGGCGTCGAAGGCACGGTGGAGGTCGGAGATGAGAGCGACGCGGGACACGGGTCAAGCATCGCACTTTTCCCTGGATCAGGACGACTCGGCGCCCCAGGTGACAGCGTCGCGTCCTCATTTGAGGACTCTTGTCCTGGTTTGGCTCGGGGCCTCGTAGGAGCGGTTCGGCTCGGCCGGAAGTAGAGCAGCCCGCGGCGACTAGCCGCGGCGCGGCGGCGGGCCTAGGAGACCCGCGCATGCCCGCAGCCACCCAGATCGGCATCCCCACGCTGGTGCGCATCAAGCCCGGGGCGCTCCCGCGCAGCGGGCTCTACCTCGCGCGGGCGGCGCGCCGCCACGTCCTGCTGCTCGCGAGCGCGGGGACGCCGGCCGCCATCGAGGCGGCGATGCGCGAGGGCCTGGACGCGCAGGCGATCGAGGTCGTGGCCCGGCGCGAGGTCGCCTCGGCCAGCGTCGAGGAGGCCTCGGCGCTCCTGCCCGCGCTCCCAACGCGCTGCGACGCGATCGTCGGGCTCGGCGGCGGCCGCGCCCTCGACACGGCCAAATACCTCGCGTCCCTCGCCCGGCTGCCGTTCCTCGCCGTGCCCACCTCGCTCTCGAACGACGGCTTCTGCAGCCCTTCGGCGAGCCTCACGGTGGGCGGCAGGCGCCGCTCGCTTCCGTGCGCGGTGCCGTTCGGCGTGGTGGTCGACACCGAGGTCTGCCTGCGCGCGCCGGAGGTCCTGTGGCTCTCCGGCGTGGGCGATCTCGCGGCCAAGGTCACCGCGGTCCATGACTGGAAGCTCGCGTTCCACGCGCGCGGCGAGCCGGTCAACGACTTCGCCGCCCTGCTCTCGGACGCGACCGTGTTCCAGTTCATGGCGCGCCCCCGGCGCGACCTCGAGGGCATGCGCCTGCTCGCGACGGCGCTCATGCTGAACGGCATCGCCATGGAGATCGCCGGGTCGTCCCGGCCGGCGAGCGGCAGCGAGCACCTCATCTCGCACGCGCTCGACCAGACCTCCGGCCGGCCGCGGCTCCACGGCCTGCAGGTAGGCACGGCCGCCTACGTGGTCAGCCAGCTCCAGGGGCGGGAGACGGACCTCATCGCCGCCGTCCTCGACGCGACGGGCTTCTGGGATGCGATCCGGGCAGACCCGTTCTCGCTCGACGAGTGGATCGAGGCGGTCCGCGTCGCGCCGGAGATCAAGCCCGGCTACTACACGGTCCTCTCCTCCCGCGACTGCGTATCCGAGGTCGAGGCGATCCTCCGGACCGATCCGCGCCTGAAGGGGTGCTTCGCCTGACCCGCCAGCCGCGCTCGGTCCGCGCCGGCGAGGAGGGGCGCCGCCACGGGCGGCGGGAGGTCCGCGCGCGGAGCTAAGGCCGACCGCGGGCGGGGGCGCCGTGGCCCTCCTGGAGGTGCCGCGCCAGCAGGCTGTCGCCGAAGTCGTCCTGGAGGTCGCGGAACACGGTGTGGATGTGATCGCCGCCGCGGTTGTCGTACTCGATGAGGTGGGTGGGGCCGTGGATCCGGTAGTAATGCGACTGCTTCGGCGCGGCGCCGCCCGCCCAGGCGAAGTGCAGGCGCTCCACGCCGGCGCGCGCGATGCGGTCGAGGTGCCCGTCGGCGACGTCGGCGGGGAAGTTGCGGGCATAGACCTCCAGGAGGCGCAGCAGCGCGGCGCGCTGGGCCGAGGTCATCTCGGCGGCGGGCAGGCCGTCGAAGCTCGCCAGCGCGGCCCGACGGGAGGCCTCGGTCACGAGGTCGGGCGGCGCCGCGGGGGCGATCACGGCGCGCTGACGCTGCGCGGGGGTGAGGGAGGCCAGGAACGCGCGGCCGAGATCCTCCTCGACCGCGAGCACGCGCAGGCCCTTCCGGGGACCCGAGGGCACCTCGGCCGGGTTGGCGCCCAGGAACGCCGGGGTGGTGGCAACGCCGCCTCCTGCAGCGGTGAAGTTGAGCGAGACGTGGTGTCCCTCGAAGCGAAAGCCCCACGGGGCCCGGGGCCCGGGCTGGCCGAAGAGGGCGAGGTGGTAACGGCCCGGGTCGCGGAACGCCGGGTTGCCCTCGATGCCCCCGAGGATGCCCTCGAGCAGCAGGACGCCCTCGAGCTTGCGGTAGCCCTCCGGGCTAAGGCCGGCCCGGAGCAGCGCGTGCGCCGCGCTGCGCTCGCCGCCATCCATGTCGCCGATCGCGAGGCCGGCGCGGCGGCGCGGGACGTAATGCCAGTCCTCGCGCTCGCCGCTCTGGAACGCGAGCAGCGCCCGGCCGCGCGCCTCGCCGTCGAGGCCGTCCAGGAAGGCACGCGCGGAGGCCGCGATCGCCTCGGCCGTGGCGCGTCCCGCAGCGCCGCCCGGCGGAGGCGCGGCGCCCGGAGGCCCCGCGGGCGCCGGAGGCTCGGGCGGGGCGGGCAGGGCGCCCTGCCCGGCGGCCTGCTGTGCCGGCGCGGACGGGCTGCCCGGCGCGGCGGCGGGCTCGCCGGCCGGGCCTTCCTGGGTTCGCATGCTGTTGCACGAGGTCGTCGTCACGAGCGCGAGCAGGATCGCGATCCACGAGCCCGGCCCGGACGGGCGGGCGCGGCGCGGCTGGCGCGCGCGCGGGGCCGCACCGGCCCGCGCGATCGTGCCGTCACCGGGGCTGGCGAGGCGATGTCCCGCGGATCGAGGTGTGGCGCTCACGTCTGCCGGTGCATGGCTCAGGTGTTGAGGTGCGCAAGCGCGGTGATGATGCGTCCGGCGGTGTCGGCGGGCCAGGGAAAGACGCGGCTCACGGCACGTTGGTGTGCGAATCCGTGCAGGCCGAACCACAGCGCGATCGCGTCGGCGACCGGGTCGGCGCTGGTGGAATGCCCGGCGGTGACGCAGCCGCCGAGGGCGTCGATGAGGATTTGCAGGGCTTCCCGGCCGAGCGTGGTCAGGTCCCGCTCGGTCACGGAGCTGTCGCCCAGCGTGGGTATCCAGAGGCCACCGAACATGGTGCGGGTGCCCATGATGCTCCTGGGAACGGGGCTCGCGGTCGGCACCGTCTACGCCACCGTCGCCGCCACCCGCGCCCAGCGCGGCGTGAGCGAGTCCGACGCCCTGTCCGGCAAGTTGCTCGGCGCTTCCTGGGTCAGCGCCTTCACCGCGCTGTTCCTCGCCATCACCGGCCTGGCGTACACCCTCGACATGCCCGACCTGCAGCCCATGCTCTGGCCCACCGGCTCCGGCCTCATCGTCGGCCTGATCTATGTCAGCGAAGGCGCCGCCCGCCGCAACCTGCTGCACTACGGCCTCGGCACCTGGCTCGCCCTGATCTCCACCGCAGCGCTCTTCCTCGGCACTCCTGGCCTCTTCTGGGTCCTCGCCATCGCCGGCGGCGGCGGCTATGCCGTCGCCACGGTCCTCGAGCGCCGTCGCCTGACCGCGCGCGCGAAGCACGCGCTGACCCATCCGGGATGAAGCGGAAGGTGATGTGATCGAGCGTCGGCGCCGCCCCTTCGAGCTCGCGGGCGCGGCGGCTCGCGCCGGTCGACACGGCCTTGCGCGCCTCGACGCATGGGCCGCAGTACATGCGCTCGCGCTGCTCCAGGTGCCAATCGCTGGCGCAGGCAAGATGGATTGAAGGGCATCGTGTCGATTCCAAACGGCCCGCCTGCGACCATCCCGAGCGCGGGGCGCCTCGATGCGCATGGCGAGCACCCCGCGACTCCACCTCTCCTCGGGATCGTATGTCGGCATGGGGCGCAGGATAACACGATAACCCGCGTGCACCCCTGCCGGCCACGCCGGCGACTTTAGCCCCCTCTCGCTCCGGGCCCCGGCACGACTCCAGGTCGCGACTTGACAGCTTCCCAGGATCCAGCACAATGGACGCCATTTCGCTCATCACAAGGGCCGCCAATCGACGAAGGAAGACCGTGGAGAGCAAGACCAAGAACACGAAGACACGCCCGCAGATCGCGGCCATGGCGGCCAGGGCCTTTGGCGGCATGACGCTCGCGGACGGCGACGACGCCGTGGTCGAGCTGAAAGACGGCTGGTTCAACGCGGCGTACAGCGTCCGGCTCGCCGATGGCCGGGAGGTCATCCTCAAGATCGCGCCGCCGAGAGACGCGGAGGTCATGTTCTACGAAAAGAACATCATGGCCACCGAGGTCGCCGCCATGCGCCTGGTCCGGCGAAACCCGGCCATCCCGGTGCCCCAGATCTACCATTTCGACGACACCCGCGACCTGTGCGACTCGGACTACTTCTTCATGGAGAAGATCGCCGCGGACAACCTCGAGCACGTGAAATCGAGCCTTTCCCCGGAGACGCAGGCGTCCATCGACCTGCACATCGGCGAGATCGTCCGGGCGATCAACGGCTTCACCGGCACCTATTTTGGTTACGATGGGAACCCGGACCTGCGCGCGAGCACCTGGAGAGAGGCGTTCACCAAGATCATGGAGTCGGTGCTGGAAGACGGCGCCCGGAAAGGCGTGGCGTACGACCAGGGCTACGACGAGATCCGCGCCGCCGTCCTCAGGCACGCCCCCGCGCTGGAGGAGGTCGCCACCCCCTGCCTGGTCCACTGGGACGTCTGGAATCCCAATGTCTTCGTCAAGGAAGGCAGGGTCGCCGGCATCATCGACTTCGAGAGGGCGCTCTGGGCCGATCCCTTGATGGAGGCCCAGTTCCGGCTGCTCGCTTCCGACGGCATCACCAGCAGCATGCGCGGCTACGGCAAGACCTCCTTCACCTCCGAAGAAGAGCGAAGATGCCGCTTGTACTCACTGCACCTCGCCCTGGTCATGAACACGGAGTGTCATTACCGCAACTACGACACCGACTCCGTCCTCAACCTCTCCAGGCAATGGATGGGTGAACACATGGCCTGGCTGAGCGCAAACTGAACGCTCATGGGCGAGAGCTCCAGGGTTGAAAAGCTGGGGACCGAGCGGGTCGGGAAGCTGCTGCTGGAGATGTCTTCCCAGACCACGTTCTCGCTGCTGGTCTTTACCGTCTACAGCCTCACGGACATCTACTTTCTCTCCGTGGGCGTCAACGCGCTGGCCGCAGCCGCGGCCTCGATCATCTCGCCGGTCCAGATCGCCCTCGGCGCCGTCGCCACGACCGTCGGGGCCGGCGGCGCCTCGGTGGTCTCCAGGGCGCTCGGCGAGCAGGACCTGGAGAAGGCCTCCCGGACGGTGGCAAGCACCTTCCTGATCTTCTGGACGGCGGCGCTCGCCATCACGGTCCTGGGCTCGGTCTTCATCGAGCCGCTCGTCTACCTGCTCGGGGCCACCGACAGCGTCGCCCCCTATGCCATCGAGTACGGGCGGATCATCTTCCTCGGCGCCATCGCCGGCACCGGCTACTCGGCCATCGTCAGGGCGGATGGCAACGCCAGGTACTCGACCGCCATGTGGATCATCCCGATCTGCGTCAACATCGTCCTGTGCTGGCTCTTCATCCTCATCTTGCAGATGGGCGTCTCCGGCGCCGCCCTGGCGACGGTCTGTTGCCAGGCCACCTCGGCCGGCATGGGCCTCCACTTCTTCTTTTTCAGGAAGAACCGCTCCTATCGCATCAAGGCGTCTTATTTCAGGCCGGACTGGCCCATCATCATCGAGGTGGTGAAGATCGGGTCCCCCTCGCTCATCAAGAGCGCCAGCGTCAGCCTGATCGCCATCGTCACCAACAACCTGCTCCGGCGGATCGGAGGCGACAGCGCGCTGAGCGTGTTCGCGATCGTGAGCCGGCTCTACTCCGGGCTGCTCGCGCCGCTGACGGGCATCGTCCAGGGGATGCAGCCGCTGGTGGGGTACAACTTCGGCCAGAAGAAGCTCGAGCGGGTGCGGGAGGCCATCCGGCTCTCCCTTGGCGCCGCGGTCGTCTATGGATCGCTCGTCTGCGGCGTCTGCCTGGCGACGCCAGCCGCGCTGATCGCCCTGCTCTCCAGGGAGAGCACGATCATCGCTGAAGGGCAGACAGCGTTGCGGCTGCTGGCGCTCTCTTACCCCCTGA
The DNA here is from genome assembly GCF_051521635.1 of Sorangium sp. So ce1504. Taxonomy (NCBI): domain Bacteria; kingdom Pseudomonadati; phylum Myxococcota; order Polyangiales; family Polyangiaceae; genus Sorangium; species Sorangium sp. So ce1504. The sequence continues at coordinate 7,906,768 of NZ_CP150365.1, forward strand.
CCGGCGTGGCCATGGTCACGGCGGCCTCGTTTCAGTCGGTGGGCCGGGCCAGGGAGGCGCTGCTGCTCACCCTCGGGGGCATCCTGCTGGTCAAGCTGCCGGTGCTGCTGCTGGCCTCCCGCCTGTTCTCCCTGACCGGGATCTGGGCCTCCGAGGCGATCTCGGAGCTGATTCTTTGCATCGTCTCCTTCGTGCTGCTGAAGAACGCCCACGCTGGTTCTGGTCATAACATGGCAAGAGCGCCTGACGCGGGCTGAGCCCGCCTCCAGACCGCCGAAAAACGGCGCAGAGGCCATCTGCGTACCGCAAACGTGTCCATTGACACTCGTCGCGCGGTGCGGCTATACACACGGCCATTCGCCTGCTGGTTGGCGCCGTTCGTCTCAAAACACAGCAGGCCCGGACGTAAGTAAACAGAAGCAACGATACCAGCCGCAGCGCGCGGCTGAGGAGGGAGGCATCGATGAAGCTCTATGAGTTCGCTCCTACCCGCTCGATCCGTGTGCGCTGGGCGCTCCAGGAGCTCGGCGTGGAGTTCGAGACCATCCAGGTCAACCTCCGGGCCGGCGAGAATCGCCGCCCCGAGTTCCTCAAGCTCAACCCGGCCGGCAAGCTCCCCGTTCTCGTCGACGGCGACCTCGTGCTCACCGAGTCCGTTGCCATCGTGCTCTACCTGGCCGAGAAGTACCCCGACAAGGGGCTGCTCCCGGCAGACCCCAGGGAGCGGGCCAAGGTCAACCAGTGGCTGCTGTTCGCGGCGACCGAGCTGGAGCAGCCGCTGTGGCGCATCGCGCGTCACAAGTTTCTGTATCCGGAGGACAAACGCCAGCCGGGCGACATCCCCGTCGCCCGCGAGGACTTCAAGGCCATGGCCGACGTGCTGGAGAAGCACATGGATCAGCGGCAGTTCGTCGTCGGCGACAGCGTGACGGTGGCCGATCTCGTGATGGCCTACACCCTCGACTGGGCCAACGAGGCCCACCTCCTGGACGACTTCCCGCAGCTCCGGACCTACATGGATCGGATGTACGCCCGGCCGCACGCGGCCCCGCGCATCGCCCAGGCGTTCGCCAGCCTCAACGCGTGAGGGGCAGGTGGCTGGAGGAGCTCTCGTCCTCCAGGCCGAGGGCTTGCTCGCCGCCGCCGTGACGCAGCGCGCGCTCGGCCGCCACGCAGCGCACGCTCGGCGACCGCGCGGCGCGTCCGCGCGCCCCGTCAGGCCGGCCGGGAGATCCCCCGCGATGCCCGTGCGCGACCCGCGATGCGCGATGATAGAGTGGCGCGATGAGCCGCCGCGTCAGCAGCGACGGGACCGGGAGCCTCCAGATCCACTTCGCCTTCGATCGCAGGCTGGTGGACGTCGTGAAGTCGCTCCCGTCCCGCCGCTGGAATCCCGAACAGAAGACCTGGCGCGTCCCGGAGACGCACGTGGTCGCGGTGGTGGAGGTGCTGCTCGCCGAGGGGTTCGGCTTCTGCGAGGTGACGCAGCGCCTCTACCGGGAACGCGGCGGGGCCCTCGCCCTCGACGAAGGGGGCGTCACGCCGCTCCCCACCGCGGAGCCAGCCCGAGCCGATGAGCCGCGCAACGGGGACGCGCGGCCGAGGCCAGCGGTGGCCGCGTCCGACTTCACCGTTTCGAAGCTCAACGGGCAGGTCCGCGCCGCGCTCGAGGCGGCGTTTCCAGCCTCGATCTGGCTGGTGGGCGAGGTCTGCGGGTACAACCGGGCCGCCCACAAGAGCATCGTCGGCTTCGAGCTCGTCGAGCGCGACGCCCTCGGAAAGGAGATCGCCCAGGTCAAGGCGACCCTCTTCGAGAGCGCGCGCGCCGAGATCGAGCGGCGCCTCGCCGCGGCGGGCAACCCGTTCCAGATCGAGGACGAGATCCAGATCCGCGTGCGCGGGCGCGTGGAGCTCTACGTCCCCTGGGGCTCGTACCGGTTCCTGATCGAGGACCTCGACGTGGGCTACACGCTCGGCGAGGCCGCCCGGCGGAGAGAGGAAATCGTCCGCCGGCTCGCCGAGGAAGGGCTGCTCGATCGGAACCGCTCCCTACCCTTCCCCGCCCTGCCCCTCCGCGTGGGCCTCGTGACCAGCCTGGGCTCGGACGCCTACAACGACGTGCTCGGCACGTTCAGGGAGTCAGGCTTCGCGTTCCGCGTCGTGGCGCACGGGGTCCGCGTCCAGGGGCGGCAGACGGAGCCATCGGTCCTGAACGCCCTCGACTACTTCCGGGCGCGCGCCGCGGAGCTCGACGTGCTGCTGATCTGCCGCGGCGGCGGCTCGCGCACCGACCTCGCCTGGTTCGACTCGGAGCCGATCGCCCGCGCCGTCGCCACATTCCCCCTCCCCGTGGTCGTCGGCATCGGGCACGAGCGAGACATCTCCGCGCTCGATTTCGTGGGCTTTCGCGAGAAGACCCCGACCGCCGCGGCCGCGATGCTCGTCAAGCGGGTCTCGGAGGCGAGGGATGAGGTCGAGTCGTCGCTCCTGAGCATCCTCGACCAGGGCCGGCGGGTCCTCCGGTCGGCCTCGTCGGATCTCACCCGCCGGGCGGCCCGGGTCCCGCGCTCCGCGTCGCTGCTGATCGCGCGCCGCGCGGGCCAGCTCCAGGAGGCGGTCCGCCAGCTTCGCCAGGGGGCGAGGCGCGATCTCGACGCCGCCTCGCATCGGGTCGACGAGATGGCCTCGCTCCTCGGCCCGCGCTCGTCCCGGAGGCTCGCGCTCGAATCCGAGCGCCTCGAGTCGCGCGAACGGCGCCTGCGCCTCCTCGATCCGCGCCGCGTCGTGGAGCGGGGATATGCGATCCTGCGCACGACGGAAGGGGCGGTGCTCACCGACGCGGCGCGCGCACCCCAGGGGACGACGCTCATCGCCGAGCTGAAGCTGGGCGTGCTGCGGCTTCGCTCGGACGGATCGGAGGAGACATAGGGTCATGGCAAAGCCGAAGCGCGGGACGAAGGAGCTGTCCGACGGGGACACGGCAAGCCCGCAGCGCGCCACGAAAGAGGTCTCGTATGGCGAGGCGTCGTCGCGCCTCGAGGAGATCTTGCAGAACATCGAGGAAGGCCAGGTCGACATCGACGCGCTCTCCGCGCTCGTGAAGGAGGCCGCGGATCTGGTGACGCTCTGCCGCCAGAAGATCCACGCCGCGGAGATCCAGGTACAGACCATCACCGAGCAGCTCGAGCGCGAGGCGCCGGTGACAACGGACGCGGACGACGAAGACGAGGACGACGAAGACGACGAGTAGGCGGGCGCCGGCGACCCCTATGAGCGCGACGTTCCGGCCCGCCAACTACCGGGATGTCGGCGAGATGCTCGGGCTCTGGCTCGACGTCTCGCCGATCCCTGCCGGCCGCCTGCTCCGCGGCGGGCGATTCGATCTCATGACAGCGGCGAGCGACCTCGGTTTCCCCGGGACGATACTGAACCTCCGGCGCGGCGCCGATCCTGGTCACCTCACGGGAATCAAGGTTGTCCACGTCGCCGCGGAGGACGACATCGAGAACTACGACACGCGGCAGCGACGGGTGAGGAGCTGGATCGGAAAGGCTCTTTCCTCGCTCGCGGCCCCCGCCCTCCCCTGGCCTGTCTACGTCCACTGCACGTCGGGGAGAGACCGGACCGGGGTCGTCATCGCGGCGGCGCTGCTGGCGATCGACGTCCCGCGGCAGGTCGTCGCGGAGGAGTACATGCTCAGCGACGGCGCCGACCGCATCGCCATCGACCGGGCCATCGAGGGCATCCTGGAGTGGCTGCCGTCCGCCGAGGTCGACAGGGCAAGGCTGCGAGGCGCGCTGACCTCGGACGTAGGCAGCTGAGCCGCCGACACGCAGGGGTTTCCGATCGGACCATCGAGGCGACCCAGGTCACCCAGGTTGAGGTCGCGCCGGATCGGCGCGCAGGTCGCAGGGGCGGCGCGCGGGGACGGCCACCGGCGCCCGCGCCTGGCATCACGGCACGGCCGGGCGCCGGCGTGCGCCGTCCGGCGGCGGGCAGCGCTACGGCAAGCCGAACGCGAAGAGCGTGTTGCCCGGCGTGCCGATGCCGAAGCTCTCGTAGCCGCTCCCCCAGAACACCGTACCGCGCGTCACCGCCGGCCCGGCGTTGACGGAGCCGTCGGCCGGATGGCTCCAGAGGACGTCGCCCGTCTCGGCGTCGAGCGCGTGGACGTCACCGCTCATCGAGCCGCCGTAGACAACGCCGTTCGCGACCGTCAGCGGCCCCCTGGTCTGCGCGCCCGGCGTGGGATCGGGCGTCTGCCACAGGATGTCGCCCGTGGCGGCGTCGAGCGCGCTCCACGAACCCCAGTGGATGACCTCCCCGGAGGGCTGCAGCGTGTATTCGACCTGGCCGTTGTTGCCGATCGGCACGTAAATCCTGCTCTCGTCGACGGCGACTCCCCACATGATGCCGCCCAGCTCCCCGCCGGGACCGACCAGCGTGCTCCACACCACGCTCCCGTCGTCCCGATCGAGCGCCCAGAAGATACCGCTCTTCTGGCCGGCGCCGACCAGATCGCGGCGCTCCGCCCCCTCGCCGGCCGTGAAGAGCGTGGCGCCCGTGCCGAAGTCGTAATCCGGGCCCGCCGGATCGGGGCACCAGTCGCCGCCGAAGTAGCAGGCTCCCGTCCAGGCGTCGAAGCCCTGGAGCCGCCGCGCCCACTTCAGCGCGCCGGTGCGGAGGTCGAGCGCGAGGACGGCGTCGATATAGTCGTCCGGCGCAAGGCAGGCCTCGGCGGCGACGGCGTCGTCGCCGGCGGCCTCCACACACGCGGAGACGGACGGCGGCACGGTGTAGTTGTTGCCGGTGGTCACGTACAGCGTGCGGCGCTTGAGGTCGATCGCGGGCGCGCCGCCCCACACGGCGCCGCCGGTGTAGCCGGCGGGCACCGTGTAGCGCTTCCAGAGCACCGCCCCGGTCCCCGCGTCGAGCGCGACCACGCTGCCGCGGAAGCTGCAGCACGGATAGGCGTTGTCCGCCGCGAAGAGCTCCTCGCGCGAGGAGACACCCACGTACACGCGGCCGCCATGCACGACGGGAGACTGCGTGATGATCGCCGCGGGGTGCGTGTCGAGCTGCCTCTTCCACAGGAGCGCCCCGGTGCGCGTGTCCACGGCGATCATGTGCGCGCCGGCGAGGGTACCGAGGAACATCGTGTGGCCGTGGAGCGCGGGGGTCGTGCGCGAGACGGCGCCGGCCGTGCCCGTGAGGGCGGCGATCGTGCGCGTCCAGATCGGGTGCCCGGTCCTGGCGTCGAGCTTGTACAGCTTGCCGCCCCCGTCCGGAAAGTAGACAGCGCCGTGGTCGACGGCCGGCGTCGCGGGGACGATGCCGGTCGTGGTGAAGGCCCACTTCACGGCGAGCGATGCGACGTTCGATGGTCCGAGGTGGTGCTCGTCGCGCGCGTAATGCGTGTTGGCCAGATCGTAGCCATAGACGGTCCAGCGCCCGGCGCCCGTGCCCATGGCCGTGCTCCCCAGGACGACATTGAGCAAGGCAAGACATAGGGCGGCCCCGATCGCGGACCGGACCCAGAAGATGCGTTTCATGGTGCTCCTCCTGGGGCATCGAGGTGAGCGGCGATCGGCCTCCCGATACGCCAGTTCCGTCGCCTCTGCAGCACGAGGCCCCAAGTCTAGGTCACGCGGAACCGAGCTGGGCGTCAATCGGATAGAGAAAGGCGGCGCGGCGGCGCGGAGCCCCTTCCCATGGCTGGATACCGGGGTAATCTCGGCCCCTCGGGAGGTGGGCCACGAACCGGAACAGCACATCGAGTCCGCGCTCGCGGGCGACGACCACGAAGACCACTGCAGCGAGGAAGAGCAGCGCCGGGGAGCCGGAGAAGTCCGCCGCGCCGCGGAAGGCTGCCGCGCCGAAGGCTCCCGCGAGGCAGAAGGGCGCGGCGCGCAAGAAGAAGGAGCCGCCGCCCTCGCCGGTGCCGAAGCTCCTCGGCGTCCTGGAGTCCCAGAAGCAGCTCGGCGGCGCGTCGTACCCGCCGACGCTCGAGCGGCTGACGGAGCTGACCGGTGACACGCTCGCGGTGACGAGCAAGGCGCTGACGACCAGGGAGGCGAAGGGGCGCGTGCTGCTCTCCCGCGCCGCGGGAGGCAAGAAGAAGCCAGCCCCCAGCGCCACGCTGGTGCTGCTCGCGGAGGACCTGGAGGCGGTCGCGCAGTCCGATCGGCTCCTGGAGGTGCAGCTCCAGTCGGCGCGGACGGCCGACGCTCCCGCGGTCGACCTGGCGCAGCTCCCCAAAGGCCTCCTTCCCGCCCTGAGCCGCGCGTTCAAGGCGGCGCTCGATCAGCGCATCGCCGAGCGCCGGCTCCCCCGCACCATCGGCGCCTTGCTCGGGAAGAAGCCGCTGCTCTTCTTCCTCGCAGACGCCGTCCTCCCGGCCGCCGGCGCGCCGGCGCGGCCCGCCGCGATCGCGACCGACGGCGCTGCCCGCCCCACGGCCGCCGACGGCCCCGGCAGCTCGGCCCCCAGCAGCGCCGGCACATCGGCCCCCGGCGGCCCCGGCGCGCCGGCCATCTCCTTCGCCGATCGCTTCGACGCCGCCTTCTCCTCGCTCGACCGCGCCTCCGGCCGCCTCAACTACGTCACCCTCCACGCGCTCCGCGCCGCGCTGCCGGACATCCCGCGCGCCACCTTCGACGAGGAGCTCGCCGCGCTCCGGCGGCAGCGGCGCTACTCGCTCGACCCATCCGACGGGCGCCACCACCAGATGGCCGAGGCGGAGCGCGACGCCGGCATCATGGAGGCCGGGAACCTGCTCGTCTACGTGGCGCGGAGGGACGACGCATGAGCGAGGAGCCGACGTTCGAGCGCTTCCTCGCCGCGGTCCGGGGCACCAACCCGTTCCGCAGCCACCGCATCACCGACGTCGGGGGCGGCGAAGCCACGGTCGAGTCGATCCACAAGAACGCCTTCACCAAGCTCGTGCGCGTCGTGCAGGACGCCGCGAAGGAGCCGGTCAGCATCGGCGCGCTGCTCATCGGCGCGCCAGGCGTCGGCAAGAGCCACCTGCTCGCGCGGCTGTTCCAGTGGGCCGGGGAAGACAGGGCGACGGTCGTCTACCTGCACAACATCCTCGCCTCGCCCGAGCGGATGCTCCGGTATGTGCTCAACGCGACCGTCAGCGACCTCGCGGGGCACCGCGGCAGCGACTACACGCAGTCGCGCCTCTACACCGTCCTCAACCGCGCCGTCATCCGGACGGGCGCGCTCAAGGGCCGCAGGATGATGACGGGCCCGAAGGAGATCGAGGCGCGCAAGGAGGCGCTGGCCCGCCTCGGCGCCAAGATCGACCCGCAGAACGCGGTCATCCCCGTGCTCAACGCGTTCCTCACCGGGACGTCGCACGCGAGCCTCGGCGACGCCGGCGCCGAGAAGCGCGCCCAGGCGGCGGTGCTGTGGCTCTCCGGCGAGACCCTCGGGCCCGACGAGGCGCGCCTGCTCGACCAGGCGGCCGGGGAGGACGGCCTCGCCCTCGCGGACGACGCCGCGGTGGAGCGCGTCCTCCACGTCCTCGCGCACCTGTGCGCCCTCGCCGAGCTCCCGCTCGTGCTCTGCCTCGACCAGATCGACAACCTCGACGCCGAGGCCGTGCGCGCCCTGATGTCGTACGCGCACGCGCTGCTCGACCGGGCGAAGCACCTCGTCGTGATCGTCTCGGGCGTGAAGCAGTCGATGCTCTCCCTGCGCACCGGCGAGGTGATCCCGGCGGCCGCGTGGGACCGCATCGCGGAGCGGATCCTCGAGCTGCACATGGTCTCGCCGGAGGAGGCCCGCGCCATCCTCGAGGGGCGGCTCGACGCCGCGCTCTCCGGCTTCGAGGAGAAGGAGATCGAGGAGGTCATCGCCGCGCGCAAGCGCGATCGGCTCTTCCCGCTCGGCAGCGCGTGGCTCGAGCGGCGCCTCGACGGCGTGCAGGAGCTCCGGCCGCGGGACGCGATCCTCTGGGCGCGCGACCGCTGGGAGGCGCAGCAGGACCGGCTCGCGGCCGTCGGCGGCAAGCGCTGGCTCAAGGAGTGGCCCGGCCCCGAGGACGGGCCGAAGCCGCCGCCGGTGAAGCTGGAGGACGTCATCGACGCCGAGGTGAAGAAGAAGCTCGTCGAGGGCACGACCCGCCGCCGGCTGCAGCAGGCGTCGCTGCCGCCCGACGAGGACAACCTCGCGAGCCTGACGCACCACCTGCTCGCCAGGTGCGCCGGCAAGGGCGCCTCGACGCTCCTGAGCGTCGAGCACGCCACCGCGAAGAAGCGCGGCAAGGCCGCCCCCGCGCACCACCTCGTGGCCAAGGAGAAGCGCGCGGACGGCGTCATCGTGACGACCGGCGTGACGTTCCTCTGCGCGCCGAGCGGGCACGGCGCGCGGCTGCCGCTCCAGCGCATGGTCGAGGACACGAAGCACACGGACAAGCGCATCCTGGTCACCGACGAGGAGCGCCGGCCGCTGCGGCTCGGCGGCGCCGGCAAGGCCGCGTACGACGCGCTCTGCAAGCTGGGCCGCCAGCGCTTCCTCCACCTCCACCTCGACTTCGCCGGGCACGCGGAGCTCGACTCGCTGGTGGGCCTCCTCGGCGCCGCGAGGAGCCATGATCTCGAGATCGAGCACCCCCGCGGGCAGTACCGCAAGGTGACCGAGGCCGAGGTGCTGGCGTCCTTCGAGCGCCAGAGCCTCCTGCTCGCGCACCCGCTGCTGCGCGAGCTGCTCACCGAGGAGATCGTGAAGGGCGGCGGGGACTCGACGCCGCCCCCGGCGTGGGATCCGCAGCAGACGCGGGAGCACATCATGGCCGAGCTGTCGTGGCGCCTCGGCCTGATGGCGAAGGAGCTCGCGCAGATCTTCGCGAGCCGGAAGAAGCTGCACGAGAAGCGCTTCCCGGAGGTGTGGTCGCACATCAAGAAGACGGCGCAGGCGCTCCATGACGAGGGCCACGTCCACGCGACCGCGACCGACGACGACCTCTTCGTCCAGCTGCGGGGCAAGAAGTGAGGCTCGTGCACGTCAACGTGACCCAGCTCCGCGTCGCGGCGACGTGCCCGAGGCTCCACTGGTTCGACGCGCGCGCCACGGCCGAGCGGCAGGACGGGCGGACGGTCGTGAGCCGCATCTGGCGCAAGGGCGGGGAGGCGCCCGGCTGCGGGGCGCTGTTCCACACCGCGGTGGAGCGCTTCAACGCCGCCGCGGCGAGCTCGGACGAGGTGCTGGCGGCGCTGGAGGCCGCCGGCGACGCCCCGGGCCTCCAGCAGGCGCTGATGCGCTGGTTCAACGCCTCCTGCCTGAACCTCGACGCGCTCGCGGCGCGCCCGGTGCCGCTGCGGCTGGGCTTCATCTCCGCGGTCCAGCTCTACATGGAGGAGCTCGCGCGGCTCGCGGCGCACGCGAGGGCCGCGGGCCTGCCCGCGGCGGAGCTCCGTGCGCAGCTCTTCGGGGACTCGCGCAAGCGGGTCGACGTGACGTTCCACGTGGGGGAGGACGTCCACGTCCACGTGACCGGGGCGATCGACTACGTGTACTTCGATCCGCGGCTCGGGAAGCACCGCATCGTGGACTACAAGCTCACGCCCGCGACCTCCCCGAACAGCGATCTCTTCCAGATCTTCACGTACGCGCTGATGCACCACCACCAGCACGGCACCCGGCCGGACGTGGCGGTGTTCTACCTGCACCCCACGCGCAGCGTCCGCGAGGCGCGCTGGGAGGAGATCGAGGCGAAGCGCGGCAAGGTCTACGAGCTCATCGCCAGCATGGTGGCCTGGTCCGACCACGCGGTGGGCGCGGGCGGGCTCGCCCCGCCGGGCGACCGCGCGTACTGCGGCGGCTGCAAGCACGAGCGCTCCGGGGCGTGCGTCGCGCAGCTCGGCCACAAGGACGTGGGCGCGTGGGACAGGCGCTGGACGGCGCTGGAGGCCACGCGCGGCGGCGGATCGCCGGAGGGGCGCGAGCCCGCCGCGGCCAGCGCGCCGGCGGCGGACGAGCCGGCCGCGGACGAGCCGATGGTGGAGGACGATCCCGAGCTCGATGAGGCGCTGGCGGTCGTGAAGCCGGCCGTCGAGCGCCCGAAGCCGGCGCCGGCGCGGGGCCGCGGGCGAAAGGCGCCCGCGGAGGCGCCGCCGGGCGGTACCAGCGCCAGGCCGGCGGAGGCGCCGCCAGGCGGTGCCAGGCCGCCGGAGGCGCCGCCAGGCGGTGAGCGCTCGACCCCCGCGGCGCTCGACGCGGGAGCGAGGCCGCCGGAGGCCCGGACCGCGAGCGTCACCGGCATGCTCCTCGGCTTCGACGACGGCGGCTCGCCCGTCCGCGTGGACCCTGCGGTGCTCCGGACGCACGTCTCGGTCGTCGGCGCGGCGGGGAGCGGCAAGACGTGGATGGCCAAGGTCATCGCGGAGGAGGCGCTGCGCGCCGGTGTCCCCGTCGTCGCGATCGACCCCCAGGGCGATCTCGTCCAGATGATGGAAGCGCGCCCGCCGTCCGACGTGCCGGCGGAGCTGCACCGCGCGTGGGAGGAGCTGAGGGAGCGCATGGAACCGCGCATCCTCACGCCCGGGTCCTCGCACGGCCTGCGGCTCTGCCTCGACCCCCTGCGGCTCCCGAGCGCGGGCGAGCTCTCGCACATCGCGAACCCCGCGCTCCGCGCCGAGGAGGAGGAGGGCTTGCTCGTGGCGGTGGCGGCCAACCTCGTCAGCCTGTGCGCGTGCGGCGGCGAGGAGGAGTCGCAGCGCACGTTCCTCTACCAGGTGCTGCGGCACCTGCCGCGCGCGGCGCCGGTCCGGCTGAGGGACATCGTGGCCGCCGTCACCGCGCCCGAGGACCTCGGCATCGACGACGTCGACAGCCTGATCCGCAAATCCGAGCGCGAGCGGCTCGCGCGAAAGCTCAACACGTTCGTGCAGGGCCCGTCTGCGCGGCTCTTCTCGGGCGGAACGCGCCTCGACTTCACCGAGCTGCTACGGCCCTCGAAGCCGGGGCGCGTCCCGCTCAACATCGTTTACCTGAACGCGCTCAGCAACGACGATGAGAAACACTTCTTCCTCGCCGCCCTCGCGACGGAGCTGTACCGCTGGATGATCACGACCGTGGACGCGACCTCCGGCGGCGTGAACCTGCTCTTCTACATCGACGAGGCGCGCGACTGGATCCCGGCCGGCGGCAGCAAGCCGCCCGCCAAGCAGCCGCTCATCCGGCTGTTCACCCAGGGCCGGAAGTACGGCGTCGGCTGCTTGCTGTGCACCCAGAGCCCTCGATCGGTGGATTACAACGTGTTCGGCAACACGAGCACGAAGCTCATCGGGCGGCTCGAGGCGGCCCAGGACGTGGAGCGCGTGATCGACTGGTTCACGATCGAGGGCGGGGCCCCTCCGTGGGTCGCCGCGCGCAAGGGGGCGCCGAAGGGGAGCTTCGTCGCGCGCTGGCCCGACATGCCCGCGGAGCTCGCGGGCCGCGCGTTCAAGGGGCGAACGCTCTTCACGCGCCACGCCGGCGCATGGTCGCCCGACCGCGTGGAGCGCGCCGTCACCGAGGCGGGGCTCCGTGGCACGGGCGGGTGAGACGGCGAGCGAGGGCGGGGTCGACGCCTCCTCACCAGCAAGGCACTCCCCGGGATCGAGGTAGGCACGAAGGTGATGCATGGACCTCGATAATCCCGTGATTCGACTCTGTGCGGAGGGTACCCGGGCGGAGTTCGAAGGCAGGAAAGAGGATGCCCGGGAGCTCTATCGTCAGGCGTGGGCTGTCTGCAAGGACGACTACGACGCCTGCGTGGCGGCGCATTACGTCGCACGGTTTCAGGACACGCCGGAGGAGGCGATGTCGTGGAATCGAGAGGCGCTCGTTCGCGCAAGGAAGGTCGACGATGAACGTGTCCAGAGCTTCTACCCTTCGTTGTATGTGAACCTCGGCCGCTCCCATGAGCTGCTTGGCAACCGAGAGGAGGCCGAGCACTTCTACCGGCTCGCGGCCGAGCTCGGCCTCGAGCATCAGCCGGACGAGTAGGGGTCGCGACATCCCCAGAAAGCCCGCGACACGAGGAGCTTCCATGAAGAGCGCGCTCGAAAGAAGGAGGCGGTTTCCTCTGATGCTGTTCGTGGCCCTCTGCGGGTGCCAAAGAGCACCCACACAATCGAACGAGATTTCAACCGCGAGCGCGACGGCCCCCGCCAGCGGCACGATCGCACCGGCACAATCGCACGCTGCACCGGTCGCTGGGCAGGCCGCGCCCTCGAAGAACGAGGTGGCCGAGCGACTGGCGGGCATCGGCCCGGGCGAGGAGCGTGAAATCGGCGCAGGCGTCTTCATGACGATGCACAGAGTGCAGGCCACCCAGCCGCTCGGAGATGGCTGGCACCTCGCGCGATCGACGGAAGGCGCCTTCTCCGTGGAGTTGCCGCTCCCGTTCAACGACTTTCGAACGCGCGCCCGGGCCACCGACGACGTGGAGCTGCGCACGCACACGGTCGGCGGAAAGACGCCTGGACGGCTCGCCTTCAGCGCGAGCTGCATGGCGCGGCGAGATGGAAAGCTCGGGCCGGAGGCGCGCGCGCCCGGCCGTGACAGGATCGAGGTGAAGGGGACGCCGCCGGCGGCACACCAGCGGACGGTGGACTTCGAGGACATGACCTGCTTCCTCATCGTCGAAGCCCAGGGCTCGGATCCGCTGCCGCCCGAGGCCGATCGGCTGCGCTTCCTCCAGTCGCTCAAGCGGACAGGAAAGCCGGTCTGGTGAGGTTGCCCCCGGGATCGAAGTCGAGGAGCTCGAAGGTGTGCTCGCGTGCGGTCCGATCTGAGGAATGCATCGTGTCGTCCGTGGTGCGTACTCCGCCCAACAGGAGATTGGATCGGGCGCGCCGGGACGACCGTCGTCGATGAGTACGCAATGCCTTCCCGCCTCCCGCGTTGTGGTAGCTGCTCGTCCGCGATGACTTTATTAGAAGAGCGCCGCGCTCGGAGAACCTTCCCGCAGGACTTGCCCCGGCGCCCGCGGCGTGCCTTGATCGCGCGCGTGACGACGGGGTTCTTCGAGGCGCGTGGCTTTCGTTTCCGGCTCGATCGCGAGGGCGCCGAGGTGAGCGGGGCGCCGACGCGCGCGGTCCAGGCCACCATCGAGCCCGACGAGGCGAGCCTCGACGGTGACGAGCCGCTGGCCGAGCTCCTTGGCCGCCGGCTGTCGGCGCTGCTCGGCGCGCCGGTGAGCGACGAGGAGGGGATCTTCGACCTGGCGGTCGAGCGCGACGGGGCCGTTGTCGCGGCCGTACAGCTCTCGTGCGGCGAGGACGACGAGGACGTGCTCGAGCTGCTCGGCGAGCGGTCGTCCTCGCTCCCGGTGCGCGCGCTGGTCGAGGCGCTTGTCGAGGCGCTGCGGGGCCCCGGATGACGGCGCGCGCGGCGCGCCAGCACGCCGTGTCGGCTGAGGTGAAGCCTATCGAGGACGGGTTCCTCGTTCCGCCCGGACATCCTGGGGCGGGTGAGGTCACGCCGAGCCGCTTCGTCATGCTGCCGGTCCCTGGTGTCGAGCACCGCCCTCAGTTCTTTCGCTACAGCGCCGCGCTCCAGGGCGACCCCCGTACCTCGGAGCTCTTCGTCCTGATCGCCACCCCTGGAGGTGATCCGTCAGCCGCCTCTCGAGCGCTCCCCCACCTCGAGCGCGCATTCCCGTCCGCGACTGTCGCTCTGCTGCTCGATGCTCGTACCGGCTGGGCTCGCGCCAGGGTCTCTGCGCTCAAGGACGGAGGCCGCAAGGAGCTTGCTGCCGGCTGCGTGGCCGCAGTCCTCGCCGGTGCGAGCTGGGACGAGTCCGACCCCATCCTCGTGGAGCTGGACGAGGCGCACTTTGCCGTGAGCCTCGTCCATCACGTTGACCTCTGGGATGCGGTCATCGATACCTACCCCATCGACGCCGCCCCGCCGTGACCGGCCCGGGGCCCGCCTGACCGGGGCCGGGCTCGAGGACCGCAGCCTGCCGGTCAGACGTCGACGAGGACGTCGAACCCGCCGTAGATCATCCGCTTTGCGTCGAAGGGCGCATCCTCGTCCATCTTCATGAGCGGGTCCTCCATTACCTTCTTGTTGCCCTCGTCCCGCACCTCCTTCGAGGGCCAGACGATCCACGAGAAGACGACGACCTCGCCTTCCTCCGCCTTCACCGCGCCCTTGAAGTCGGTGATCTTGCCGTCGGGCACGTCATCGCCCCAGCACTCGACGACGTGAATCGCCCCGTGCTTCTTGAACACCGCCGCGGCCTTCTCGGCCAGATCGCGATAAGCCTGCTTCTTGCCCGCGGGCACGGGCACAACGAAACCGTCGACGTAGCTCATCGTTGTTCTCCTCTCGTTCGGCCCCGTTCCAGACGGACCACCGCCGCGACCCGCGCGGCGGCGTGCCGACCAGCTCGGGGGTCGGGGTGATGCCCCACGCGCTCGACGAAGGCAACTTCGCTGCAAGGCCGCCTGGCGGCCGCGCGCGATGGCTCACGGCGCTCGATCCGGCCGGAAAGCGCGCTCGGCGCGACGGGCCTGCCGGACGTTCACCCAGGGCGAGGCAGCGCGCGCTCGCGGGCGCGCCACGCGGCCGGGGCCACGCCGTGGCGGCGGCGGAAGAGGCGGCTGAACTGGCTGGCGTCGGCATAACCGACCCGCTCGGCGATGATCTCGACGAGCTCGTCCGTGTCGCGCAGGCGACGCCGCGCCTCGGCGAGGCGGCCTTCGAGGATCCACGCCACCACGGAGCGGCCCGTCGACCGCTTCACCGCGGTCGTGACGTAGGCGGGGGATCGGTGCACCGCGCGGGCCACCTCACCGAGGGTCAGCGGTCCCAGACAGCGCGCCTCGATCACGGCGAGCGCCTCGGCCACGATCGAGGGGGCCTCGGGGGGAGCTGCGTCGCGCGGGGCGGCGCGCACGATCTCGGCGAGCAGGAGCCCGAGCAGGCTCTCGGCCACGACGGGCAGCATGCCCGAGGACCGCGACAGCTCGCGCTCGAGCTCCTCGAGCAGGCCGAGCACGTGGGGCTGCCTGCTGGTCGGCAGCTCGACGACCGGGAAAGCCCCGCGCCGGACGCGGTCGAGCGGGGCGAGCAGCTCCTGAAAACGATCCTGAGGGAGGCACGAGCGACAGAAGGCCACGCCGCGCAGATCCACCTTGCTCGCCGTGAGCCACCGGTGGGCATCACCGGCCGGGATGAGGTGGACCTGGCCAGCCGTGAGCTCCAGCTCGCCGCGGTGCTCCACCCGCATCCGGCCGCCGAGGTGAAAGGCGAGGACCGAATAGGTGTGCACGGCGGCGCGCTGTATCGAGCAGATCTCCGGCGCGCGGCAGGCATGTACGTGGATCGCGCCGGTCTCGAGGGCGTCGATTGTAAGCTGCGACTCCATGACCACCGTCGCAGGGTAACACGCGTTGATGGGGCAGGCTTCCGGACCGGCCTGGCCAGGCCAGGCCCTCGAGGCTCCCTCGGTCCGGCAGGCGACGCGGTGTCACACAGCGGCGGCACCCAGCGCGCATCGGCGACCTGAACCCCACGAACACGCACACCATGGCAATCGGATCGAGCACGGCTGAGCTCCCTTGACAGCTGGGGACCGATTCGTTTGTTCTGAAAACTGCGAGGTCACCTGGGGGTCCTCTTCGCGGCGCGCCGCAACCTCGCGCGGACGCCCGAATCACCGTGATCTAGATCAAACATGATGGCTGCGCGCTCGGATTGGGCGCGCGTCCCTCGACCGGCGCGATCACGACACCGTGTTCGCTCCGGGCGACGCTCCCCTGTCAGACTCACTATCAGGGAGGGTTTATGAATCACATGTTCAATTCCCATCAAGGCGTGTTCATGGCCTGTCTCTTCCTCCTTATCCCGCTGCTGGGGGCCGCGGGTTGCGCGGGGCAGGAGGAGTGGGACACAGGCGAGCTCGTCGCGGTCGCCGCCCAGGCGCACCGGGTCCAGAGCGGCGAGCAGCTCTTCGAGAGAGCGACCTTCGGCGGCAACGGGCGCCGCTGCGTGACCTGCCACAGCGAGGAGACCGGCACGATCTCCCCGGCGGACGTGCAGGCGCGGTACGCGGCCAACCCGAACGATCCCCTCTTCCGCCCGATCGACAGCGACGACGGCGTCGGCGACAGCTACACGCGGCTCCTCAACGAGGCCACGATCCGCTTCGAGTTCCCGCTGCCCCCGAACGTCTGGATCTACGACGACCCCGCGGCAACGAGCGTGACCGTCTTCCGAGGCGTCCCCTCCGTCAAGAACTCGCCCGCGCTCGATCCGCTCATCACGTTCGATGCCCGTGAGCCCGACCTCGAGACGCAGGCCGCGAACGCGATCCTGGCGCACTTCGAGCCGACGGTCACGCCCACGCGGCGGCAGCTCGAGAAGATCGCCGACTACGAGCGGACGCTGTTCAGCTCGCGAGAGCTGCGCCGTTATGCGCACGGCGGGCCTGAGCCCGAGCTGCCTCGCGGCCACACGCGGTCCGAGAAGCGCGGGCGCAAGCACTTTCTCCCGAACGGAGTCTGCGGCCAGTGCCACAGCGGGCCCATGCTGAACACGAGCAGCGAGCAGTTCCCCTTCGGGGCGTTCACCAGGATCACCGGCGTGCTGACCGGCTTCTCGGGCGAGGTCCTCGGCACCTCGGAGGTGCGGCCGACGCCGAACCCGATGCGTCGCTACGCCATGGCGTGCCCGTCGGACGGGAGCGGCCTCCTCTGCTCCGATCCGGACCTGTACTTCCCGCTCATCGCCGTCTACCAGCCGAGGCTCGAGAACGGCGTCCTCTCGATGCTGGCCGCCGATCCGGGCTCCGCTCTCGTCCTTGGCACCCTGGACGTCCTGGGGGACGGCAAGACGACCTCCCTCTGGGGCATCAACGAGACAGCGCCCTATTTCCACGACAACTCGGCCCCTACGCTGGAGGATCTCGTCCACCACTACAAGCTGGCCTTCGAGGCCGCGCCGATCCTGGCCGCCCCGATCCTCGGGGGGCGCTCGACCCTGACCGCCGAGGAGGAGGCGGACATGGTCGCCTATCTCAAGCTCCTCTGAGCGGAGGCCCCCTCCACCGTGCGGGCCGGGGGCCTCCCTCGGCCCCGCGGCCCGCACGGAAAACAGAGCCCGCGTTGAGCGGAAGCCCCACGAGCGGGCACACAGGGCACGGCGCTCGACCTCCACGCGTTCGACGCCGCCGGCGCCCTGATCACGACCACCGAGACCTCGCGCCGTTCAACGGCCCTCCGGCGATCGCGAGGTCCACGGACGATCGACGATCGCGTCCTTCGGGCGGGGCTCCTCCCCGCCAAGCTCACCGCGTCTCATCAGACGTTCGTGGCCGTGCCCTGGAGCCCGCACGGGGTGAATGACGCAGGGCGGCTCCGTTCAGGGGCAGCGCGGCAATAGAGCAGCACGCGCCCCACGCCGCGTCATCGCGCGTGGCGGCGCGGACGTACAGCGCGACAGCTCCACCGTCACCAGGCTGGACATGCCGAGTCGTCGCCGGCCTTCCGTTCTGGCCGCTGCGAACCGCGGCCACGGCCGGTGGGCGGCGGCCTGCTCGCGGAGCTCGCGCGAGAGGCTGCGGGCGCGCATGGGTGAACATCCATGGGTTCCATCATGCCTTTGACGAAAAGCGCACTTGGGTGAACATCAAAATGTTCTCGCATGCCTTTGATGAAAAATTAGAGCGTCAATCACAGAAAAAAATGAGAGCCCTCACCGACACATCATTGCACCACATCCTCTCGACATGAGAGGATGTGGTGCGCGGGGAGCAGGGCAGCCACCGAACGTCGCGTGTCGGTCGCAAAAGACGCCCTTGCTGCTTCCGTCTGGGTTCTTTGATCTGGAACATAACAACACCGCCACGATGTGGCTCCCGGAGCTGGCCGACGGCAACGCCGCGACGTGGCCGCCATCGCGTCCCGCGCTAGCTCGACCGCGCCATCCACGCTCGGCTCCCCGCGCAGGGCGGAATAAGCCGTGTTCGCCGCGGCCGCCGCGATGTCGTTCTGCCACGCCTCCCGGAACACCGGGCTCCTGAGCGCCACGCGCTCATGCCCGCTCGCGGGGTCGCGAAGGACCGTGAGATGCACGCGGCCCGCGGCGTCCTTGCGGGCGTCTCGACGGGCCTTCTTTCCTGACGCGGGGCGCGGCTTGCCTTTTCTCTGACTCATGGTGGCCGGTTCCTGGAGGGTGGTTGCCGCCCGAACGCTCGAAGAAACGGTAGTTTATCACCCCGTCGAACCGTCCACCAGCCCTCCTACGCGTTAACCAAGCTTCCCGCCGCGTTCTCCCATATCCGAACGTTCACGTTCACGTTCACGTTCACGTTTACGTTGGTGCCCGACCGTTATGGACGACTCCCTGAGATGCCTCGCTGTTCGAGAATGGTCAGGTCCCGCAGAACGTGTATTGCACGCGCTCGTCCAGCTGCGGGGGCTCGCTCAGATGCGCGCTCTCCGGCTGATCGTCGTACGGTCGCTCGAGCACCCGCACCAGCGTCTCGAACGGCTCGAAGTCGTCACGCAGAACGGCCGCCTGGATGAGCGCCTCGATCCGGTGATTGCGCGGGATGAACGCCGGGTTGACGAGCCGCATCGCGCTCGCGCGCGCCTCCGACGTGGCCTCCTCCCGGGCGAGCCGCCGGCGCCACGACTCGGCCCAGTCGCGGAAGGCGCCGGGCTCCGCGAACAGGGCGGCCACCTGCGCGTCGGCCGCTGGATCGGCCGCTGAAGCGCACAGCCGGCGAAAGAAGACCGTGTAATCGACGCCGTTCGACGCGAGCCGCTCCAGCAGATCCGCGGCGAGCGCGAGATCTCCCTCCTCCTCGCGCGCGAGCCCCAGCTTGGCCCGCAGGACGCGCGCGTGGGCCGCGACGAAGAGCGCGGAGAAGCGCTCCACGCGCTCGGTCGCCAGACGGACGGCCTCCTCCTCGCCCTCGGCCAGGAGCGGCAGGAGCGCCTCGGCGAGCCGCGCCATGTTCCACTGCGCGATGCGCGGCTGGTTCCCGAAGGCGTAACGGCCGCCCCGATCGATCGAGCTGAACTTCTTCGCGGGATCATACTCGTCGAGGAACGCGCACGGCCCGTAATCGATGGTCTCCCCGGAGATCGACGTGTTGTCGGTGTTCATCACGCCGTGCACGAAGCCGACGCCGAGCCAGCGCGCGACAAGGGACGCCTGCGCGTCGACGACGCGCTCGAGCAGCGCCAGCGCGTCGTTGCCGCTGCCCACCGCCTCGGGGTAATGCCGGGAGAGCGCATACGAGGCGAGCGTGGCCAGCGCCTCGCGGTCGTCCCGCGCGGCGAAGAACTGGAACGTGCCCACGCGGATGTGGCTCGCGGCCACGCGCGTGAGCACCGCGCCGGGGAGCACCTCCTCGCGATAGACCGGCTCGCCCGTCGTGACCGCGGCGAGCGCGCGCGTCGTCGGCACGCCGAGCGCCGCCATGGCCTCGCTCACGACGTACTCGCGCAGCACCGGCCCGAGCGCCGCGCGCCCGTCTCCGCCCCGCGAGAACGGCGTCCGCCCCGCGCCCTTGAGCTGGAGGTCGCGCCGCTTGCCGTCCCTGCCCACGACCTCGCCGAGCAGGATGGCCCGCCCGTCCCCGAGCTGGCTGACGAAGCTGCCGAACTGGTGCCCCGCGTACGCGAGCGCGATCGGCTCCGCGCCCTCGGCCAGCGCGTTGCCCGCGAGCACCTCCGCCCCCTCCGCCGAGGCGAGCTGCTCCGCGTCGAGCCCGAGCACCTCCGCGAGCGCGCGGTTCACCTTCACGACGCGCGGCGCGCGGACCCGCGCGGGGGAGACGCGCGCGTGGAAGCGGTCGGGAAGGCGGGCGTAGGTGTTGTCGAACGGGAGCTTCATCGGCGAACCTTACGCGCGGAGGTGCCGCCGCTCAAGCCGCCGGAAGAGCCCGCCGCCGGGCCACGCCACGGCGCCGCGGGAGCGAGCGACGCTCGGCTGTTCGCGCGAAGGCGAGCGAACAGGCTCCTCGCCCTGCCGTATTCCCTCCTCAGTTCCCGATGACGCGCAGGCGGAAAGAGTCCGTCTGGGTGAGATCGGCGAGCAGATCGAGGATGGTATAGCCGTCGACAAGCAGGTTGACGCTGAGCCCGTGAACGTCACACTTGTCGCTCCCGTTTGGCTCCCGTCCAGTGGCAAAGGCGACCCACCGCTCGGCATAATGGCGCATGGCGGCCGGATCAGCGGCGAGCTCGTTCATCAGCTCGATGGGTGACGTGATCGTCTTGACGTTGTCGGCGCCAAAGGTGACGTCAGCGGTCCCGTCGATGGCGCCGCCGAGCGGATCGATGGTCTGCACCTTGCCGACGGCGTCGTACCTCTCGAGCACGAAGCCCGGCGGGTTGATGTACGTGCCGTGGCATCCGGCGCACCCCGCCGGGGAGGTCATGGACTCGATGGCCTCACGCTCCGTGGAGAACGGGCCCGGAGGCCACGGCGTCTCGCTCGCGCTGGGCACGGGTGCCAGGTCGATCCCGAGCAGCCTGTTGGCGACGAACGCGCCCCGAAGGATCGGGCTCGTGGCGCCATAACGCGAGTAGGAGCTCAAGAACCCGACGCGGGTCAAGAACCCAGGCCGCTCGTTCGGATCGAGCTCCACCCGCGTCAGATCCGCGCCGTAATCCGCCGCATCGAGCCCATAGAGCGCAGCGGTGTCCTGATTGACGTAACCGACGTTGCTCAGGAAGAGGTCCTTGAACGACCCCCCCTCGAACGCCACCTCCTCGAAGAGGGCATCCATCTCTGCCATCATCGGAGCCACCACTTCCGGGGAGTGGTCGGGGAAGCGGGTCGTGTCGTGCTCGACCGCTCCCCAGCGCGACCCCGGGCGAATGTCCGCATAAGCACGATGGAACCGGGCCACGACCGGCGCCGTCTTTTCGCGGTCCTGGATCATCCGCTGCGCCTGCGCCAGGATCTGCTCCTTGGTGGCGAGCTGGCCAGCGTCGGCCGCGGCGTCCAGGATGTCATCTGGAATGGAATCCCAGAGCAGGACCGAGAGCCTCGCCGCCACCTCGTGGCTGGAGAGCTTGATCGCGCTTCCTTCGGGCTCCTGCGCCAGCTCAGGGCGCATGATGAACGAGGGCGAAGCGAGGAAGGCAAAGAGAATGGCCTCGGCGATCTCTTCGGGCGTGCCCTGGGGCTCCACCGCGGTGAGCCGCAGGAAGCTCTGCACCTCTTCTTCGAGCAGAGGACGGCGGAAAGCCTTGCGACCAAAGGTGGTAATCGTCTCTTCCAGGCACTCGGACGCCGCCGGATCGCAGGCGAGGAACCTCGGTTTGTTCGGCCCGCCCATCACCTCGGCGGCGAGGTGCTCGGCGGCCGCGAGATAGCCGTTCCATGCGGGCTCTGTCATGTCCCCGTCGAAGTCGGGGACGAGGAGCGAAGACGGCGGGAGGTTGCCGGCGCTCTCCAGCATCGTCACGCCGAGCAGATCCCGCACCACCGCGTCGTACTGCCGGTTGAGCAGGCGCGGGATCTGGGACGTCGCCGGGATGCCGGGCACGCAGGAATCCCCCCCTCCGACGCCTGATCCCCCCCCGACGCCGGCGGTGGCGCCGCTGCTGCCGCCGCTCTGATCGTCGCGGTCGGTGCCCTTGCCCAGGATCGTGATCCCGCACCCGGGGGCGACGAGCGAGAGCGCCGCGAAGCAGCAGAGCGAGGATACGGCGCGCCAGAGCCTCATGACAAAGCCTCCCGGCGTACAATCCCCGGGGGGCTTCCCCGCGATCACAATTTCGTCGCGCACGTCGGCCCGGCGCCCGCTTCGATGCGGCCAGCGTGGGGCCTGCTCGGGCGCGCTTCGAGGGAGCGCCGCGTCACGCCGAGCGCCGCGCCCCGCCGCCGCCGCCCGGCGTCGTGGCGTATTCCCTCCTCAGTTTCCGCGGACGCGCAGACGGAACGAATCTGTCTGGGTAAGATCGGCGAGCAGGTCGAGAATTGTGTAACCGTCGGCAGACAGCTTGGCGTCGAGCTCATCGACGTCGCAGACGTCGTTCGGGTTCGGCTGCCGCCCGGTGGCGAAGGTGACCCACCGCTCCGCATAGTGGTGCTTGGCCGCCCGGGCAGCGGCGAGCTCGTTCATCAGCTCGATCGGTGTCTCGATCGTCTCGGTGATGTCCATGCCGAAGTGGACGTCGGCGGTTCCATCGATGGGGCCGCCGAGCGGATCGGTGGTCTGCACCTTGCCGACGGCGTCGTACCTCTCGAGCACGAAGCCCGGCGGATTGATGTAAGGGCCGTGGCACCCGGCGCACATCGCCGGGGAGGTCAGCGCCTCGACGCGCTGGCGTTGCGTGGTGGTTTCGCCCGGAGGGGGCAAAGGCTCCACGGCAAGCGGGGGCACCAGGCTGATCCCGAGCAGCCTCGAGATGAACGCGCCCCGGAGGATCGGGCTCGTGGCGGCGTAGGACGAGTAGGAGCTCAAGAACCCGACGCGGGTCAAGAACCCCGGCCGCTCGGTCGGGTCGAGCTCCACCCGCGTCAGCTCCGCGCCGAAATTCGCTGGATCGAGCCCATAGAGCGCCGCGGTGTCCTCGTTGACGAAGGCGACGTTGCTCAGGAAGAGGTCCTCGAAGGACCCCCCTTCGAATGCCACCTCCTCGAAGAGGGCGTCCATCTCCGCCATCATGGGAGCGACCGCGTCCGGGGAAAACTCGGGGTACACGGTCGTGTCGTGATCGTGGACTCCCCAGTGCGAGCCCTGGCGAATCTCCGCATAATCACGATGGAAGGCGACGACGACCGGCGCCGTCTTCTCGCGGTCCTGGATCATCCGCTGCGCCTGCGCCAGGAGCTGCTCCCTGGTGGCGAGCTGGCCAGCGTCGGCCGCGGCGTTCAGGATGTCATCTGGAACGGAGTCCCAGAGCAGGAACGAGAGCCTCGCCGCCACTTCGTGGCTGGAGAGCTTGACGGCGCTTCCCTCTGGCTCCTCCGCCAGCTCGGGGCGCAGGAGGAACGAGGGCGAGGCGAGGAAGGTGAAGAGGATGGCCTCGGCGATCTCGTCGGGCGTGCCCTGGGGCTCCACCGCGGTGAGCCGCAGGAAGCTCTGCACCTCTTCTTCGAGCAGAGGACGACGGAAGGCCTTGCGACCGAAGTCGATGATCGTCTCTTCGAGGCACCCGGACGCCGCCGGATCGCAGCTGACGAACCTGGACCTGTTCGGCCCGGCGATCACCTCGGCGGCGATCTGCTCGGCGACCGCGAGATAGGCGTTCCATGCGACATCTGTCATGTCCCCCTCGAAGTCGGGGGCGAGCAGCGTCGACGGCGGGCCGTTGCCGGCGCTCGCCAGCGCCGTCACGCCGAGCAGATCGCGCACCGCCGCGTCATATTCCCGGTTGAGAAGGCGCGGGATCTGGG
This sequence comes from Sorangium sp. So ce1504, assembly GCF_051521635.1. Classification (NCBI taxonomy): domain Bacteria; kingdom Pseudomonadati; phylum Myxococcota; order Polyangiales; family Polyangiaceae; genus Sorangium; species Sorangium sp. So ce1504. The sequence continues at coordinate 7,930,135 of NZ_CP150365.1, forward strand.
ACGTCGCCGGGACGCCGGGGAAACAGGGATCCCCCCCGCCGCTGCCTGGGCCCTCCCCGACGCTGACCGTGGTGCCGTGGCCAACGCCGCCGCCGTCTCCACCGCCACCGCCGGTGTCGTCACCCACGATCGTGATCTCGCACCCGGCGACGAGGAGCGAGAGCACCGAGAAGAAGCCGAGTGAAGGTACGGCTTTCAAAGGTCTCATGACAGAGCCTCCCGCCGTAGCAATCTCCGAGGCTCTCCCCCGGGATCCCAATTTCGTCGCGCGTCGCTCCCTGCGGCCGGTGATCAGAGCGATAGGCCGGCGCCGACGCGGAGCGTCCACGTGACCGCGGGCACCTCGTGGATGAGCTGCGCGGGGTGCTCGAACATGAACGATCGCCGCACCAGCGGAAACTCCGGTCCACCTTGCGCGTCGATCCGCACGAGGGCCCCGAGCGAGGCGGTCACGCGCGCGAGGAGCCCGAGGCTGGCCCACGGGACGGTGCCCTCCTCCACGTCGGAGATCGCCTCGCCGACCAGCCCGGTGCCGTGAAGGAAGCCGCCCTCCGCGCCCACGCAGGGCCCGAGCGAGAGCCGGCGTGTAGGGCGGAAGAGATCCGCGCAGGCGTCGACGCGGCCGATCCCGCGCACGAAGAGGGCGCCGCCCGGCCCGGCGTCGACCGCGCCGGTGGCGGCCACCTCGGCGGCGACGCGGAACGCCACGCCGAGGCCCAGATCGGCGCGCAGCTCGACGAAGGGCCCCCCGCCGAGCAGCGCCTCGGGGGCGACCCCGGACGCCGCGCTTCCCTGGAGGCCGAGCGTCCACGGGCGCTCCACGGGCCGTTGCGGCCGCGGGGCCCCCGCGACAGGCGACGGCGGGCGGATCGGCAAGGGGCGCGCGGCCGGCGCCTGTGGGGCCGGCGAGGCGGCGGGCGGCTGCGGCGAGCTCCCCGCGCCCGGCGCTGCGCCGCCAGGGACGCCGGCCTCGGCGGATTGCGCGGCCCCGGCCGGCTGCGCAGGAGCGGCGGGATCCGCGGCGGGTGGCGGGGCCGCGACGGGATCCACGGCCGGCGCTGGCGCCCCGCCGGCATCCCGAGCCCCGCCAGCCTCCGGGGCCTCGGACGAGCGCAACCCGACGGCCGGCGGTTGCGGATCGAGAGACGCGGTGGGGTCGACCCGGAGGGCCGTGATGAGCGCCAGGGCCGCGACGACCTCGCCGCACGTCGCGCCGTCGACCTCGCGGACGCGCGCGTCCTCGCCTTTGCCGAGCGTGATCCGGCCGCGGCTCCTGCCCGCGCTCGAGGTGATGCGCACGCGCACGTCGAGCGCCGCTTCGTCCGCCGCGGCGGCGCGGGCGAGGTCCGTGCGCGCGGTCACCTCGCGCAGGAACGCCCCGGCGCCGGGACAGCCGTCGTGCGCCTCGTACGCGATGCGCAGGCGCTGGACCTCCGCCCAGGCGTCACCCCCGGTCAGGGCGCCGGCGAGCACGACGACGGCTGCGAGCCAGCGCGGGTGGAGCACGGCACTCTCGAACGCACGCACGGCGCGGGAGGGTACACCGAGCCATCGTCCGCGGCGGCATTGCGGTCATCGCCGTGCGCTTCTCGGGCTCGATCCCGGGCCGTTTGGCCCCTCCGCGCGGCCCAGAGCCGTGAGGGCGCTCGGCGCACTCCCATCGCCGGCGCGCCGCGGACGCGCCCCATCGCACATTGGCACACCTCGAAACGATTCAGGCCAACATGAGCCGATCGCCGTGGCGCACACGAGGCATCTATCGGCGGAATAATTGATGATTTCCCTGGCACCGCCCGTGCGAGAGCGCACGGCCCGTGGAGGTGTTCATGGCACAGTTTCAGCGTACAGCGCTCGCTCTCATCATCCCCGCCTCGTTGTCGATCGCCTGCTCCTCGTCGAGCGACGCGCCGCCGCACGAGCCGCTCCAGCTGGGCGAGGCGCCGGCGGCGATCTGCGGCGGCGGCGCGACCCGCGAGGGGGACGGCTCCGGCCGCGACCCGGTGGCGGGCGTGGGCGCGGGCACGGGCACGGGCGTGGGCTCGAGCTCGAGCGGCGGCTCCACGGACCCCAACGCAGAGCCGCCGGGTGAGCCGCCCGTGGGCGAAGGAGGCACCGGGGGCAGCGGGGGTTCCGGCGACGGCAGCGGCGGCTCCGGGGGCGGATGCGCCGAAGGCGGGCCCGGCGGCGGTGGCGGCGACGGCGCCGGCGGATGCGGCGACGGAGGCGGCAGCAGCGGCTCGGCCGGCGGCAGCGGCTCGGCCGGCGGCAGCGGCTCGGCCGGCGGCGCGACGACCGGCGGCAGCACAACGACGGGCGGCGGGGCCGGCAGCTCGCGGAACGCCGGGCCCCGGCTCACGCCGCAGGCCAGCGGCGGCTCGTGCGCGGGGGTCAACCTCTCCACGCCGCTCACGCTGTACCTCTCGTCCGACGACTCCAACTCGATGGCATCTCCGGTCATCGTCCGCCGCCAGATCGAGCGCGGCGCGCCGCTGGTCGACCCCTATGTCATCCGCACGCACGAGTTCCTCAACTACTACCGGTACTCGTTCGCCCCGGCCGAGCCGGGAGAGCTCTCGATCGTATCGCAGCTCGGCTCCTGCGTGCTCACGGGCGATCTGGCGCTCCAGATCGCGGTGCAGTCGAGCCGGGCGCCCGCCGAGCGAGAGCCCATGACGATCACGCTCGTGCTCGACACGTCGGGCTCGATGTCGGGAGAGCCGATCGAGCTCGAGAGGGCTGCTGTCCGGGCCATCGCGTCGACGCTCATCGAGGGCGACGTCGTGAACGCGGTCACGTGGAATACGGGGCAGAGCCCCGTGCTCGAAGGCCACGTCGTCTCGGGCCCCGACGACCCCGTGCTGCTCGGGGTCGCGAGCGCGATCGAGGCCGACGGAGGCACCGACCTGTACAGCGGCCTCGCCGCGGGGTACGCGCTCGCCAACACGCACAGGACCGCGGGCGGCATCAACCGCGTCGTGCTGATCAGCGATGGACAGGCCAACGTCGGGGTGACCGAGGAGGAGCTCATCGGAGAGAACGCCGAGGACGCGGACGGAGAAGGCGTCTACCTCGTCGGCGTCGGCGTCGGCGACGGCGTGAACGACACGCTCATGGACGTGGTCACCGACGCCGGCCGCGGCGCGTATGTCTATCTCGACAGCGCCGACGAGGCGAGGCGCGTCTTCGTCGACCGGTTCGCCGAGACGGTCCTCGTCGCCGCGCGCGACGTGAGGATCGAGCTGACGCTCCCGCCGTACTTCGGCATCCAGAAGTTCTATGGAGAAGAGTACTCGCCTGATCCGGCCAAGGTGCGCACGCAGCACCTCGCCCCGAGCGACTCGATGATGCTGTATCAGATCCTCCGCCCGTGCGACCCGTCGCTGCCGAGCGCGAACGACCCGTATCGGGTCCGCGTCACCTGGCGCGACGCGACGACCGGCGAGGCCAGGGAGGCCGTGCAGCAAACCACGCTCGGAGGGCTCGGGATCGACGACGGCAACCTCACGAAGGCGGCGGCGATCATCGCGTATGCCGAGGCCCTCAAGCAGCTCGTCGAGCTCGGCCCCGGAGAGCGCGCGAGCGCGCTCTCGGCCGCCCGGGAGACCGTCCTCGCCGCGAACACGACCGGCGCGGACGCCGATCTCCTCGAGATCGCGGCGACCCTCCAGAAGATGATCGACAACCAGCCATAGAGCGGTTTTCAGCTGAGCCGAGTACGAGCGTCGCAGAGCGGTTTTCAGCTGAGCCTGGTACGAGCGTCGCAGAGCGGCGGTCACCCGCACAGGAGACGGGTCCAGATCGGCGTTTTCGGCGCGGAAGCGCACTCCTGTGCGCTGAGCACCGAAAACGTCGAGATGGGCCCGTATCCGAAGCGGGTGACCGCCGCTCTAACACGCGAGCCGCTTCACCCAGGCAAGGACGAAGTCGCGGAACACCGCCACGTTCCGCGGCACGTGCCGCGCGCTCGGATAGACGAGGTACAGCGTCCCTGCGCGCTGCGACCACTCCGGCAGCACGTGGACGAGGCGCCCGCTCGCCAGGTCGGGCGCGGCGAGGACGCGCGGGAGCGGCCCGATACCGCCCCCCGCCCGGAGCACCGAGCGGATGAGCTGGAAATCGTCGGTCGCGATGCGCCCGGTCGCCATCGCGTCGCGCACCGCGCGGGGGCCGTCGACGGGCTGCTGGCTGCGCCGGCTGTTGGGGAGGAACATCACCCGCTCGTGGTCGACGAGCTCGTCGAACGCGCGGGGCAGGCCGCGGCGCGCGAGGTACGCCGGAGCAGCGAAGAGCTGCACGTAGGAGTCGAGCAGCTTGCGCACGACAAGCGAGGAGTCCGGGAGCTCGCCCGTCGCCCGGAGCGCCACGTCGAAGCCCTCGCGCAAGAGGTCCACCCGGCGCGTGGACATGTCGACCTCGAGCGACAGCAGCGGGTAACGCGCCCCGAACTCGACGAGCATCTCTCCGAGGAAAGACTCCCCACCATCCGGGGGAGCGCTCAGCCGTATCGTGCCCTGGGGCTGCCCTTGATAGGCGTCCAGCGCCTGCGCCGCGTCGCGGAGACCGGCGATGTGCGGCGCCACGTCGCCGAAGAAGCGACGGCCCGCCTCGGTCAGCGCCACGGCGCGCGGCGACCGCTGGAGGAGACGCACCTGGAGGCCGTCCTCGAGCCGCGTCACCGCGCGGCTCACCGTCGACTTCGGGACGCCGAGCTGCTCCGCCGCGGCGGTGAACGAGCCCAGCTCCGCCACCCTGGCGAACGCGGCGATCTCATCGAGCTGGGGCGCCCGGGCAGGGCGCGCTCGGGCTGCCGCGCGGGGGCTGGGCATGGTAGGACCTCACGAGGGGTAAACGGCGCCGATCGGGGGGCTCTCGCCAGGTTGCGCCAGCGCAACGTTGAGTTGAGCCGTTGCACGATAGCACCGGGCGTCGCGAGGGCGCATCAGGAAAGGCGTGGGCGCTCCGATCGGGAGAGCCCGCCACACCTCAGCGAGGCTCACCATGAACAACGTCAAGCGTTTCGCCCCCACCGCCGCCCGCATCCTGCAAGGGCTCGTGTTCTTCGTGTTCGGGCTCAACGGCTTCTTGCAGTTCCTGCCGCAGCCCCCGGCTCCGGAGGCCGCGGCCAGCTTCGCGGGCGCGCTCGCGGCGACGGGGTACATGTTCCCGCTCATCAAGGGGACCGAGGTCGTCGCTGGCGCGCTGTTGCTCTCGAACCGCTACGTGCCCCTCGCGCTCGCGCTCCTCGCGCCCATCATCGTGAACATCGTCGCCTTCCACACCTTCCTCGCGCCGGGGAACCCGGTGTCATGGCTCATCCTCGCCCTCGAGCTCTACCTCGCCTTCGCGTACCGCGCCGCGTTCCGCCCGATGCTCGCCGCGCGCGTCGACGCGAGCGCCGGCGCGGAGCAGAGCAAGCTCCGGCCTGTCGAGAGCGCGGCTTGAGCCGCCCGTTCGCGCTGACCTGAGGAATCCCGTTATTTTGCAGCCATTTTCAGCGGAGAAATTGAACAGGGAGGCTCGGAGACAGGGAGTATTTTGAAAATTTCCCTCCCCGCCTCCCCGTCTCCCTGTGAAGTTTCCGGAGAATTCGAGGGGATGCTTCAGCGCGCTGACCCGAGCGGCGGCCGTCGCCGTCAGCGCTGATACAGGATGCGGCCGCCGGTCTTCGCCAGGGCGTACCGGAAGCCGCGCGCCAGGTCGACGTGCGTGACCATCGCGCCGACGTCCAGGCCCTGGGCGACCATCATCTGCGCCGCTCCCGCGGTCACGCCGACGAGCACCGCCTCCGCGCCGAGCAGCGCGGCCGCCTGCGCCGCCCGGACGAGCTGGTTCGCCGCCGTGGCGTCGACCACCGCCATCCCCGTCACGTCGATCAGCACCACCTGCGCGTCGTGCTCGTGGATCTCCTTCAGCAGCGATTCGATGAAGCGGCTCGAGCGCTGGGCATCCATCGTGCCCACCACGGGCATGACCAGGATTCCATCGGCGATCGGCACCACGGGGCTCGACAGCTCATGGATCGTCCGGAGCATCGACTCCTGGAGCTGGTTCGACCGCTCCAGCGCGGTGGTCCGCTCGGAGATCCGGCTGAACAGCCGGGCGTTCTCGATGGCCACGGCCGCGGTGCCGGCCACACGCTCGAGGAACGGCACGTCGTCGCTCCCGCAGGCGTCCTCACGCTCGCTGCTCAGGACGAGGACGCCGACAACGCTGCCCCGCGCCCGCAGCGGCACCCCGACGAGCGTCCGCGCGCCGGCGTGCCTGCGGAGGAGCGAGGCGTCCTCGCGCCCGCCGTGCCCGGCCGGATCGATCACGAGCGGGCGGCCGGCGTCGAGCACACGGCCGACCAGCGAGCGCGGCGAGAAGGACACGCGCTCCTCGACGACGGGCTCCCTGCGCGCCGCCACGCCGATCAACAGCACCTCGATCGGCCGGCCGGCGGCGTTGCCCTCGACGCGCCGGCTCGCGACGCGGCGGGCCGCGTCGAGCGCGAGGTGATCGCTGAGCGTCGTGGACCACGGCGTGTGCTCGAGGGTGACGCAATCGACGCCGGTGTGGATGATGCGCGAGGCCGGCAGCTCCGCGAGTGTCGGCTCGACGCCCCGGGTGATCATCCAGTGGACGATCTCGGCGGCGCGATACCCCATGTCGTACTCGCGCTGCACGATCGTCGCGTGGATCGCGCCCCGGCGGAGCAGCGCGACCGTCGCGGAGAAGAGATCGAACGCGACGATCTTGATCTCTCCGCCCCTGCCGATCTCCCTCGCGGCGCGGCCCCATGCCGGCCCGCCTCCGACCGCCACCCCGAAGGCGCCGGCGATGTCCGGCCGCCGCTGGAGGGCCGCCCGCGCGAGCTCCGTCCCGAGCTCCTGATCGTGCTCGCTGTCCTCGTGGGGGGGCAGCACGGTGAACTCGGCCCCTTCCATCGCCGCGCAAAACCCCTCGATGCGCTCGCGCGTGTTGATCGCGTCCTTCGTGGGCCGCTGCGGCGCCACGACCCCGCCGCTCGGCAGCAGCCGCCGCATCACCTCGCCCGCCAGCCTGCCCGCCGCCACGTTGTCCGTGCCGATATAAAGTGGGGCCCGGCTGCCCGGCACCGGCGGCGTGTCGACGACGATCACCGGGATCCCCGCCTCCGCCGCGCGCCGGAACCCCTCCTCCGCCTCCTCGGGGGCGCCCGGCGCGATGATGATGCCGTCCACACCCCGCCGGATGCCGTCCTCGAGGATCTCGCGCTGGCCCCCCGGGCCGCCGGGGGGCCCGAGGCGGAAATCCACGGAGATGCCGAGGCCGCGCGCGGCGTCGACCGCGCCGTCGCGCAGGGTGTGGAAGTACGTCATGGGGGCCGACCGCCCGGCCCGGAACACGCGGGCGGAAAGCTCGCCCGAAGCGGCCACGGCGCCCTCTCCGCCGCCGGCGTCCTCGACGAGCCACAGCTCCACCGAGGCCCATTGCTGGTCGATCTGCACGCTCTTGATGCCGTGAGCGAGCGTGTCCAGCAGGTGGTCCGGCTCCACCGTGGTGCCCACCGCGTTCAGGACCTGCTCGAGCAGGCGAATCTCCTGGGCCAATCTCGCCTTCTCGTCATAGAGCCTGTGCCGCTCCAGCGCGGCCCCGGCGGCGTCCAGGAACACCTCGAGCATCGCGCGGCGCTCGCCCTGCGGAGGCTCGAGGGTCGCCTGCTCCAGCGCGAGGTAGCCTGCCGGCGCTCCCCGGACGACGACGGGCGCGACAAGCACCCCCGCGCCGGCGGGCACCGCGCCCTCTGCCGCGATCGCGAGAGGCAGGTGCGCTTCATACCACGCATGTGCACTGACAACGCACATCCCGCTCGCCGCCTCGGGCGCCGCGCGCGGGCCGCCTCCGGTGGCGAGGCCCGCGTCCGTCGGGAGATTCACCCCTTGCCGAGCGAACGCGTCGAACCCTTCGAGCGCCCTGTAAACGAGGCGGTTCCCTTCGCAGAGGAGCAGGCTGCCGCGCGGCGCCCGCGGCGCGATCGCCATGGCCCGTCGCACGATCTGCTGCAATGTCGCGAAGAGATCCACCCCATGGCGCATACGGGTCCCGCTCGATCCGCCGTCACGACGCGCGACGCGGTGGCCCAGAAGGCGCGATGAGCCACAGTTCTGTCAAGGTCGATTTGCCCATCTCCCCAGGTGTGTGGGCCGGCTCGCGGGCCGCCGTCGACGGCCGAGGTCGCCGGGGAGGTGACGAGTCGTCCGCGCGGCGCGCGCTACTCGCAGGGCAGGATGCGCAGCACCTGGATCGTTGTGTTCGAGCTGCCGGGCGCGGCGAAGGCCACGCTCCCGTCGGGAAACGCGACGAAGTCCTGGTAACGATTGCCGAGCACGTCGACCTCCAGCGGCTCGCCCTCGGCCTCGCCGGTGGCGCGATCGCGCGTCTGTACGTACAGCGCGCGCGCCGCGTCGTTGCGGGCGATATCGCCGGCCCTCATCGTGGTCTCCCAGGCCGCGAGCATGCGGGAGCGGCCGTAGGCGGCCAGGTGCGGAGCGCGGTGGTTCATGCCCGCGTCGCTGGCGATCGTGAGGTCCTTGTCCGCGGCGCCGTCGGTGAAGTGGAGCAGCCGGACGTCCGCGAGCCCGTTCGCGCCCGCCGGCTGGCCCGAGCGGATATTGCTCGCCGTGAGCCAGTAGCCGCCGCCGGCCGCCGTGACGAGGTTCCCAAGGTTCGAGTAGGCGAGATCGACCGGATAGATGGTCTTGTAATTCGGCGCGAGCGCGATGCGGTTGTTGTTGTCGGTCTTGCACACCGTCACGAACTTCCGGGCGCTGTCGTCCCAGAGGATGCGCTCGTAACCGCTGTGGCTGCAGCCCCAGTCGAAGCCGTCCCTCTGCAGCGCGCCGTTCGCGTCGACGACCTTCATGCGATCGCCCTGGTGGATGTTGATGCACCCGCCTTGCGAGACGCTGATCGCGGCGCCGAAATAGCCCGCATAGCGCGAGCCGTCGAAGGCGATGCGGCCGTGGTGCGCGTACCACCAGATCATGTACACCTCGGGCCCGGTGGGGCCGGTCGAGTAGGGCGGCAGCGCGGCGCTCGAGCTCGTGAGCTTCGTCGCCCAGGTCGCGCGCTCGCCGTCGAAGCGGACCATGTACATGTCGTGACAGGCGACCGGAGGGGACGGCGGCGTACCGCACAGGTTCGAGGGCGTGCCGCAATTCAGCGTTCCGCCGCCCTCCGCATCGCGGGTGAGCAGCAGCACGCCGCCGTCGTCGTCGGCGTAGAGGTCGGCGAAGTCGTTCGCCGGCAAGCCGAACGAGCGCCCCACGGCCTTGTCATCGGCGTCGAGCTGGAGGACGTGGACCTGTCCGTCGTCGCTCATCCATGCCAGGCGCGACCCGCCGGACGGTATCGGCGAGATGACGAGCGGCTTCAGCGCGGCCTCATCCTCGTTGTTGATCACGCGGCCCCCGACGTCGACCTGGGTGATGCGAATGCGGTCCCGGGTGACGCCGCACGCGCCTGGGCCCGGATCCCCGCCCGCACCTCCGCCGCTCCCGCTCGACGCCCCGCCGCCGCTCGCGCTCGACGCCCCGCCGCCGCTCGCGCTCGACGCTCCTCCCCCGCTCCCGCTCGATGCCCCGCCGCCGCTCGCGCTCGACGCTCCTCCCCCGCTCCCGCTCGACGCTCCTCCCCCGCTCCCGCTCGACGCTCCTCCCCCGCTGCTCGACACCTCACCGCCCGACTCGCCAGCGCAGCCCGGGGGCAAGGTGATAAGAACCAAAGGCCAGATGACTCGCATGGTTCGTCTCGACATCTCGTCACGCTACCGCGCGAGCCGGCCTCTCATGGGGCAGAATCTCCGCGCGGCGCCTGAGGAACGCGCCGTGGCGCTCAGCGTCCTGTGCGGAGATCTCGCCGGCCAGGACACCACGCCAGCACCCTGGACCAGAACAGCCATCGATGGCGGACATCCCCTCACCCACCGCCGCGCGAGCAGTCCCCGGCTCCTCCCGCAGGCCCCCGGTGAGGGGGCCCGGCGGCTCGGCGAGGCCTCCTGCGCCACCCGAGGCGCCCCTGGGCGACGCGCTTGCGGCGCCGACCGTCGCTCGCGATCCGCCGCGATGGCCGCAGTCTCGCCCGCTCCAGACCACCGACCGCCCTCCGTCACGCGGGTCCTGACGAGCGTTGACACGCACACGCTGACCTGGTAGGTGAGCGAAGCGTCCGTGCGAACGCGGCTGGCGGCAAACGATGCGGGCGAGTCCTTGCCTCAGCGAAGCGACGGACGCGCAGGGCTTGGCCCCTCTCGGGCGCCACCCACGTGGAAGTTCCGCCGCCGGGCGCTTGAATGCCATGTCGCTGTAAGATACCGCCGCCGTGGACCGGCTCGCTCAACACGGCCGGCATCGCAGGGGGCGGCAGCACGAGCGCCTTGACGGATCCAGCGAGGGCAGCGAAGCCAACCTCGGTATGGTCTCGCGGCTCGTCCGTGCGGGGAGGTTGACGCGGCACAGCTAGCCAGAGTCAACGGTGCGAGGCGCCGGAGGCCCACCCTAGCCTCCGACCCGGCACCATGTTATTGCTAGCCCGCCGATTCCGCCACGCGCGCAATTGATGCGCGCCGGTGGTTCACCTGACTTGAGGAGCGCTGGAGCCACAACAAACGCAACATGCCTGGAAGCCCAGCGCGGGCGTGGAGATACCGCCTCCACCCTGGCCTGGAGACCAGAGCCCTGGGGCTTACCCCGCGGACACCGTTGTCGAAGGCGCCCTCTGAACTAAGGCACACGCAAACCACGAGCTGGAGATCCGTTTATGACCGTTGTCACTGGAGACAGAGAGTACTTCCCGGGTGTTGGCAAGATCCCTTTCGAGGGGCCTGAGTCCGACAACCCCCTCGCCTTCAAGTGGTACGACGCCAACCGCGTCGTCGCCGGCAAGGCCATGAAGGATCACTTCAAGTTTGCCGTGTGTTACTGGCACACGTTCTGCGGGCGCGGGCACGATCCGTTCGGTCCGGGGACGATCAACTTCCCCTGGGACGAGGGCAAGGACGCGCTGGCCCGTGCTCGCATGAAGATGGACGCGAACTTCGAGTTCATCACCAAGCTGGGCGCGACGCACTACTGTTTCCACGACATCGACCTCGTGGAGGAGGGCGAGAACCGCGCCGAGACGTCGCGTCGCCTCCAGAGCATCGTCGAGTACGCCAAGCAGAAGCAGACGCAGTCGGGCGTCAAGCTGCTGTGGGGCACGGCGAACCTGTTCTCCAACCCGCGTTACATGAACGGCGCCTCCACGAACCCGGATTTCTCCGTGCTGGCCTACGCCGGCGCCCAGCTCAAGGACGCCCTCGACGCGACCATCGCGTTGAACGGTGAGAACTACGTGTTCTGGGGCGGCCGCGAAGGGTACATGAGCCTGCTGAACACGGACATGAAGCGCGAGAAGGCGCACTTCGCTCGCTTCTTGACCATCGCCCGCGACTACGCGCGCTCGCGCGGCTTCAAGGGCGTCTTCTTCATCGAGCCCAAGCCCATGGAGCCCTCCAAGCACCAGTACGACTTCGACGCCGAGACCGTGATCGGGTTCCTGCGCCAGCACGGCCTGGACAAGGACTTCAAGCTCAACCTCGAGACGAACCACGCGACGCTCGCCGGCCACACCATGGACCACGAGATGCAGGTGGCCGCGGACAACGGCATGCTCGGCAGCATCGACGCCAACCGGGGCGACTATCAGAACGCGTGGGACACCGATCAGTTCCCCTACAACATCAACGAGACGGTCGAGATGATGCTCATCCTGCTCCGCAGCGGTGGGTTCCAGGGCGGCGGCGTCAACTTCGACGCCAAGCGCCGCCGCAACTCGAGCGATCTCATCGACACCTTCCACGGGCACATCGGCGGCATGGATGTGTTCGCCCGCTCGCTCCTCATCGCCGACGACCTGATCCGCAAGTCGCCGCTCGAGGCGATGCGCAAGGCGCGTTATGCGTCCTTCGACGGCGGCAAGGGCGCCGATTTCGAGCAGGGCAAGCTGACGCTGGAGCAGCTGGCCGAGATCGGCAACGCTGGCGGTGAGGTCAAGCTCACGAGCGGTCAGCAGGAGCTGTACGAAAACATCATCAATCGCTGGATCCGATAAGCCGAGCGATCGAGGGAACGACAGCCGGGCGCCGTTGCGCGCCCGGCTGTTTTTCTTTCCGAAGAGATGTAGCTCTCCTGCGGATGATCCACTCCGCGACGGCGACGTTGATCACCCAGCCGGCGCCCATCAGGAGCGCTCTGACGCCCTCGCCCGGCACGCCGACGAGCAGCACCCACGGCATGTGGGTCAGCACCTGAGTCCCCGCGCCCAGGCCGATCGCGTAGCCGCGCAGCATGAAGGCGCCGTGACGGACGAAGTCGCGCCGCGAGATGGCGACAAGGCCGAGCACGAGCGACATGAACATGGCAGAGCCGAACAGCACCCGGAGAACGGCGAGGGCGTCGCCGTCCCCCTTGGGGAGCTCGTAAGACGCCTGCATCCACAGACCCGAGGCGGCAGCGACGAGCCCTGACGGGGCCACGGCCCACCCCGCCGCGCGATGCCAGCGAGGCTTCCGGCGGCGAAAGCCCGAGGAGAACTGGAACGCACCCAGGATCGAGAATACGCTGACACTGAAGATATGCAGCACGATGGGCACGGGCGCAGCGAAGAAGCGGGCGTTGTCCGGGGTGACCTTGGCGCCGACGCTCAGCTCGGCCAGGCGGAAGGCGCCGGCCACCACGGGGACCGCGCTGAGGCCGAGCAGAAGCGCGGGTACGAGCCAGTCTCGCTTCGCCGAGGGGGTCGTGGTGCTCTCGTTCGTCATGCCGCCAAGCTAGGGACGGCCCTGGTTGCGTCGCAATTGGCGCAAAAGTCGGATCTGGGTCGGCCGATTGCCCGATGGGGCGATCGTACTTTCGGCCAGGTGCACCGCCACCTGGCCCCGGGCCGACGGGTCAGTCGCGGACGCGACCGGTCTCGTAGGCCCAGATGGCGATCTCGACCCGGTTGCGCGCGCCGAGCTTGGTCATGAGGCTGGCGATGTGGGCCTTGACGGTGCTCAGGCTGATGTGGAGCTCGTCGGCGATCTCGGCGTTGGTTCGACCGCGGGCCACGATGAGGAGGACCTCCTCCTCGCGGGCGGTGAGGGCCTCCGCGGGCTGTGCTCGTGGCAGCTGGGGGCGAGAGGCGGCGAACGAGGAGAGCAGGCGGGCGGTGACACGTGGCGCGATCAAGGCGTCGCCGCTCGCGGCGGCGCGGATGGCCTGCGCGAGCAGCTCGGGACCGGCGTCCTTCAGCAAGAAGCCGCGGGCGCCGGCCTTGAGGGCGCCAACCACGTAGTCGTCATGATCGAAGGTGGTGATCACCACGACCGCCAGGGGACGGTCGACGGCCGGGCCGGCGAGCCGTCGGGTAGCTTCGATGCCGTCGATTCCTGGCATGCGGATGTCGAACAGGCACACGTCGGGACGGAGGGCGAGCGCCAGCTCCACGGCCTTGTGTCCGTCGCCGGCGACGCCCACGACCTCGATGTCAGGCTGGGCGTCGAGGATGATGCTGAGCCCGGTGCGGACGATCTCTTGATCGTCGGCGACGATGACGCGAATGCTCATGTTGTCCGTCCATTCCGAGGCAGCACGGCCGTCACCGTCCAGCCGCGCCGTGGGCCCGGGCCCGCATGGCACGTGCCGCCGAGCAGCGTCGCTCGTTCGATCATGCCGACCAACCCGTATCCCGCCGACGTGGAATGGCCAGCGTGGGTCCCCTGGCCGTCGTCGGTGACCCGCAAACGTACGGACGTGTCGTCGGCCGTGACCTCCACGTCGATCCGGGTCGCGTGGCGAGCGTGTCGGCGAGCGTTGGTGATCGCCTCCTGCGCGAGGCGAAAGATCGCGGCGGAGACCGACGATGGCAAGTCATCGAAGCTCCCGGTCAACTTCACCTCGACGGAAGCCCCTGTGGCGGATGGGCCTGCGAGCTGTCCGAGGTCGGCGACCCGCGGGCTCGGCGCGAGCTCGGCCGACTCGCCGCGGCGCAGGAGCCGGACCATCGTGCGCATCTCGCCGAGGGCGCGAGACGCCTCGTCCGCGATCACGCGGAGCGCGTCGACGGGAGCCTCGGGGCGAGCCGACGCGGCGACCAGGCCAGCCTGCGCGCGGATCGCGATCGCCGATACATGGTGGGCGACGGTGTCGTGCAGGTCGCGGGCGATCCGCTCTCGCTCGGCCAGCTTGGCTTCATCGAGCTCTCGCAGGCGCACGCGATCCCGGTAGCGCACCGCCGCGCCGAGCGCCATCGTGGAGAGCAGGACGGCGTAGCCCCCGATGACATCGCCGGTCCTGGCATGAGAACGGATCATGTCGACCGCCGCCGAGGTCACCATGATCGGCAGCCCGATCATCGCTTCACGCCCCGTACCCCACCGGAACAACGAATAGGGCAGCAGCACCATGTAGACCATCGCGTAGAGCCCTGGCGATGCGCTGCCGGTCGCCATCACGGCGAGCTGTATCGCGATGAGGAGGCCGAACGCGATCACGACCATCCGCAGCGGCCTGGTCCTCCGCCAGAGCAGCGTCGGCAAGAGCCCGATGCAAAGGACCAGCGAAGCGATCCGCCACGGCAGGTCGCGCCGGATCGCGACCTCGAGCGAGCCGAGCGCGGCGAACGCGGCCAGGAGCACCCAATCCATCCGGACGCGTCGAGGGGGGTGCGGTGCTCGTGGCTCGGACCACACGGATCGAAAGAACGCGCGCACCTGCCTCATGAGAAGAGCCGGATTGACTCCACACCCATCGCTCGAGCGAACCAGCACGACGACCTGGCGTGCTGGTCGCAGCATAGACCGGATGGACGCCGTGCACGAGGCCTCGATGGGGGCGCTCTCGCGATGGTCCGCTGCGCCGCGCGGATCGACGCCCCGAAGCTGCCGGCAGGGAGCCCCCCTGTCCGATGGCTCACGTCCTCGACTCGGCCACGGACCGGCGCTCGTTACAAGCAGAGCCCCTGTCCGCAGACGAGCCTGCATTCACAGCCGGTCTCCTGGACGCCTCCGGAGATGTTCATGCTGGTGGTGCCGGCCGCGCGCAGGTTGGCTTCGATCCTCTCGAGGGCGCATGCCTGGAGCTTGAAGTTGTCGGTGATCTGTACGTCCTCGCCCACGCTGCGCAAGGCATCGAGCCGCAGCGCCGCGAGCTCCGTGTTTCGATGGATCCAGAACCGCTCGTCGACGGTCTCGAGCTTGCGAAAGTCGGCTTCCAGCAGCTCGAACGCCAGATAGATCCACAACGTACCGCGGACACGCACCAGGTTCGGCATGCGGATCGCCTTGATCTGCGCCGCGACCAGCTCCCCGCTCGAGGCACCGCCCTCGGCCTGGATACCGCCGACTTCGAGCAAGCTGGGCAAGTCGAGCGTTCCGGCGAAGTCGGGGCTGACCGAGATCGTGCCGTCGATCGTGGAGTAAGCGCGCGCTGCGAGGGCGTCCGCGTCCGACGCGATGAGCAGATCGCCTTGATGGACGCTGCCTTCGAGCGCCTCCGGGCCGCTCTCGCAATCTCCAGCGCCGCCCTCTCCGGCCGCACCTGCGCCCCCAGCAGAGGCGCCCGACGTTGCGCCAGGGTCCGTGTCTCCGCCCGAGCCGCCCTCCCCCGCCCCGCCGCCGTCGCTGCCCCCGCCCAGACCTCCCGACGGACCGTGAGAGGTCCCGCTCGTTGCGCCGCCCGAGCCCCCCGTGACCGTGTCGCCGGTGCTGGCGCTGTTCCCATCGCCCGAACCGCACGCGACGAGCAACGACACCGCGGCCATCGACGTCAGCCGGTCGAGCCACGATGGAGCCGACCGTCGGATTCTTGCGCCTTCTCCGGCAATTCCGGCAACTGAATTCACACCGCTCATGAGAGAGGAGGAAATCGAAACGTTCCAGGAGCGTCAAGCCCGCAACGGCGCTCGAGGCGACGGCGACCTGCAACGATCTGGGTCTCCGCTTTTCTCAGCCGGTCCGCTGATTGGACCGTGCGCCCGCAGAGGCGTCAAAGCCTCGCGCCGCCTTCTCCTACATCCGAACGTTTACGTTTACGTTGGTGACCGATGGTGGAGTGACCGATGGTGGGAGGGGGCCGGGCGTGGTCTCGAGGGCATCGAGGATGCGGCTCGCGCCCCAGGCCCAGGCGGTCAGCGCGCCACTCTCCGCGTTCCCATGGAACTTGGAGGCTCGGGCGTCTGATCGTCTGCTCGTCACCGGCGAGCGAGCCGGCCCTGGACGGCGAACGATCGCCGCCCGGCAATCACGCCGAAGGGGGGCAAGGCCAGAATGGCGGTCATGCCCCCCAAGGGCATCACTACTGCAGCACTGTATCCATATCCCAGTCAATCCACATGCTCTTCCATTCGCTGACCGGCTGCTGAACGCCATTGTCCAGGATGCTCATCACGTCCGTGTTTGCGCTGGTATTGCCTTCGAACGCTCGCTTGAACATCTCGCCTGCGAGGGCGGTCTGAGTGCCCGAGGCGCCGCAGTGGTTTGCGCTGTACATCGTAAAACCCATGCGCTCTGGAACACCGAGCGCTTTC
The DNA here is from genome assembly GCF_051521635.1 of Sorangium sp. So ce1504. Lineage (NCBI taxonomy): Bacteria > Pseudomonadati > Myxococcota > Polyangiales > Polyangiaceae > Sorangium > Sorangium sp. So ce1504. The sequence goes on from NZ_CP150365.1 coordinate 7,946,701, forward strand.
CACACCGGCTTTGCCGCCCATGCGGAGAGCGCTTCGCAGGTCCCACCCAGGTGACACCATGAGTCCCTGCCATTGGCATTCGTGAAGTGCACCAGGTGCCGTGGAGCGATGGTCGCCAGGAGCATGTGCGTATCGAAGGGGAGGTTGTATACCTTCGAGGGGTCGTTCCGGAGCCAGCGGGCCGCGCTCGTCACCCAGGGTCCGCAGATACCGCTGTCCTCGAGGTTGTCGATGCTCTGAGGCTTGGCATCCTTGCACTGCCAGACAGAACCACCTTCACCGTGCCTGAACCACTCCGCCTGGCGCAAGTTGGCTACACCACCGCCGCCCGACTCCACGATGACAACCACCGGCGCGCGACTGAAGACACCCGCCAGGTAAGCGCCTTTTCCACACCCGGAGCACCCCGACACCATCACCTTCGTGGGATCGTGCCCGCTGCCCGGGTTCTTCTCCAGCACGTCCATCACCCGGTCAATCATCCACCCGTTGGCGATGTTGGTGTTGACCTCGGACAAGCCGAAAAGATTTCTAATCTTGCCTTCAAAGCCGCTTCCAAACGACAGCGTCTTGCTGCCCGACGGGAAAATCCCACCCGACAACTTGAGAGCGATCACACTACCGGATCCGCTGATGCTCGCCGAGAAGGTCTCTGATTTTCCACCCACCTTGGCGGTGATCGAAACGGTACCTCCGGATACGGTTCCGGTCACCTCATCCGGCTCGCCGGGGACCGGGCCGTAAAGGTACTTGGCTGCCATGGCCAGGATTTCCTTGCGGCGGCACTCCCACTGCTCCTTGGTCGTGACCTTCGTTCCGTTGAAGAACGTGAACGGATCCGGGAGCTTCTCGTTCACCTCGGTCAGACCGCTCGGCTCGGGCAAAGTTGGCAGGACACACGTGAATTGGCCGCCGCCAGTCCCGCTGGTCGCGCTAGCCTCGCCAGTCCCGCTGGTCGTGCTGGCCCCGCCGGTCGGGGAGCCGCCCGTGCCGGCTCCGCTCGTCGCGGCACCGCCGCCCGTACCGGCGCCTCCGCTGCTCGTGGAAGCACCGCTGGTCGCGGGGCCTGCACCCGAGGTGACTCCCCCGCTCCCGCTCGGGGTCCCGCCGCCTGAGCCCGAAGCATCTCCCCCGGCACCGCCGGATCCTACTTCTGTAGCGCAGCCAGGGAAGTTCAAGAGGGCGAGGACGGGGATCGCGAGAGCGGTTAATTTGCGCGAGGCACGAGAACGGACAGACATGAAGGCCTCCATGTTTCGAGGGCAGTGGCGGCGTGCGACACGGGTACATGACAGGTGGTACCCGACACGCGAAAAGCCGCCGTACTTATAGCAGACGAGTGTGAAGTTTGTGCGTTTTTCGCGTTGGTGACGCTGTTTTCGCGACGCGTGCGAATTTGCGCTGTGAGTATGCCAATGGGACGTGAACGAGAGATTTCAGGGCGCGGTGCGATTCGTTCGCCGCCAGGCCGAGGACCCGTAAACTGAGCTATGAGAGCGGCGCTCCCGGGGCCTGGGAGCAAGTCCCGGATCTGGCGATGCGCTCCGCTCGAGCGCGAGCTCTTCGCTTCCTCCCCGGGTCCTCTGCAGTCGCCTGCGGTGGGCGGACGTCGTTCGATGAGGAGAACTTCTCCCCGGACGACGCCTCCGGTCCAGCCGGGTCCGGAGGGAAGAGCCTCGGAGCCGGCGGTCTCGGGGCTGTCGCTGGGGCCGCGCGCGACGAACAGGGGAGGAGGGCCGTCGGGGGGAGAGATTTGGAGACGGTTGGCCGGAACGACATCACCAGATGCCCATTCCCAGCGGAGGGCAGTTCGATCACGCTTATCGCTGGGAATCGTACGACCGGAGCGCGCAGCGTTTGGCAAGGATGCAAATGTTCAACAAGCTTGTAGTCGAGGCGACCCCTCCGGATCGTCTCCGGGAACACCTCGCGAAAGCTCGCACCTGAGGGACATCCGAGAAGCGACGCCTGTTGGCGAGACTTTGTTCGTCGCGTCGCGTTCACGTGGAGTCTGGTCGTCTGCTCCTCGTCGGAGGACGAACCGCACTCCGGCGGCGATGCGCCCGCGGAGGCACGGGCTCAGCGGCGCCGGGCGGCCCTTCTTCCGCCGCCAGGCGGCCTGCACGCTCGCCCTTACCCCGCGCGAGCTTGCCGTTCCGCCGCCGCGCCCCAGGAGGATCTCATCATGGCTCGACTACAACGCCTCATCGAGCCGGGGACGCGCGCGACGCCCGACCTCCTGGCCGCGCTCCGCGCGCTGGCTCGGCCGCTGCGCTCCACGGCCGATCTCGACCCCTTGATCGAGCGCATCGGCGGCGCGCGCTGCGCGCTCCTGGGCGAGGCGACGCACGGGACGCGCGAGTTCTACACGTGGCGCGCAGCGCTCTCCAGGCGGCTGATCGTCGAAGCGGGGGCCTCCTTCATCGCCGTCGAGGGCGACTGGCCCGATTGCTACCGCGTCAACCGCTATGTGAAGGGCTACGCGGACGCGGGGAGCAGCGCCCGCGCGGTGCTGCGCGCCTTCGATCGCTGGCCGACCTGGATGTGGGCCAACGAGGAGGTCGCCGACCTCGTCGAGTGGCTGCGCAGGCACAACGAGGGTCGGCCCGAGGAGCAGCGGGTCGGCTTCTACGGGCTCGACGTCTACAGCCTCTGGGACTCGCTCCGCGAGGTCATGCGCTACCTGGAGGGGGCCGCCCCCGACGCGCTGCCGGCCGCACGGCGCGCGCTGCGCTGCTTCGAGCCGTATGCCGACGATGCCCAGGAGTACGCCCGGGCGACGGTGCTCGTGCCGGAGTCGTGCCAGGCTGAGGCCGTCAAGCTGCTCGCCGAGGTGCGCAAGAGAACGCCGGAGTTCGGCGCCGACGGGCGCGACGGGCACTTCGTCGCCGAGCAGAACGCGCTCGTGGTCAAGAACGCCGAGGCCTACTACCGGGCGATGGTGCGCAGCGACGCGGCGTCGTGGAACGTCCGCGATCGGCACATGGCCGAGACGCTCGATCGGCTGCTCGAGCAGCACGGCCCGCGCGGCCGCGCGATCGTCTGGGCGCACAACACGCACATCGGCGACGCGCGCTTCACCGACATGGCGGAGCGGGGCGAGGTGAACCTCGGCCAGCTCGCCCGCGAGCGCCACGGGGAGGAGCGCGTCGCGCTCGTCGCCTTCGGCGCCCACCGCGGCACGGTGATCGCCGCCCGGGCGTGGGACGCGCCGATGGAGGTGATGCGCTTGCCGGTCGGGCGGCCCGAGAGCTGGGAGGACCTGCTGCACGAGGCGGGCGGCCGGGATCAGCTGCTGATCTTCGAGCCGGGGCGGCTGCCGGAGGAGTCGCTGGCCTGGCGCGGCCACCGCGCCGTCGGCGTCGTCTACCACCCCGAGTACGACGGGTACGGGAACTACGTGCCGACGGTGCTGCCGCGCCGCTACGACGCGCTCGTCTTCGTCGACGAGTCACAGGCCGTCCGGCCCCTGCACATCGCGCCGCGGGCCGAGAAGGAGCCGCCGGAGACCTACCCCTCCGGCGTGTGACGCCGGCTGCATGGCGCGCGCAGTGCAAAGCGCGCTGGGCGAGGTGAGCCGATGCTCTCGTTACAATCTCCCGATTTCCACCATGGCGACGTGATCCCGATCGTGCATACCTGCGAGGGGAAGGACGTGCCGCCCGCGCTCTCCTGGTCGGGTATCCCCGGCGGCACGAGGAGCCTTGCGCTCATCGTCGACGACCCGGACGCGCCCGATCCACGCGCCCCCAAGACGACGTGGGTCCACTGGGTGCTCTACAACATCCCGCCCGACGCCGGCGGCCTGCCCGAGGGCGCGCGCAAGGCCGATCTGCCGGCGGGCACGCTCGAGGGAAGGAACGACTGGAAGCGCGCCGGCTACGGCGGCCCGTGCCCGCCCATCGGCAAGCACCGTTACTTCTTCAAGCTGTATGCGCTCGACACGGTGCTGCCCCCGCGAGGCGGGCTCACGAAGGTGGAGCTCGAGAAGGCGATGGAGGGGCACGTCCTCGCGCGTGTCGAGCTTGTCGGGACGTACCAGAAGAGGGGCGGCTCGTAGGAGCCGAGCGCCATCGGCCGCTCCTCGCGCTCGACCTCGCGCGAGCCTTCGCGCGCTGCGGGCTCATCCGCGTCGTTCGGCTCGCTGCGGCGTACTTTTGTAGGCCTCGCTCGCCTGCCTGGCGGATGAGCCCGTATCACACGAATCTACACCTCGCTATGCGCCATGGACGCGCCTTCGGCGTGCGCTCATTCGCACTTGCAGACCGGGCGACCGCCATCGTCACAGTGGCACTGACACACTCCCTCAGGACACGTGACGACCTTATCGCCCTTCGGGCAGGTGGCGACGCACGAGGCAATGGAGTCATCCTCGCCGCCCGCCGCGACCTCAGCGTCGCTGGCCTGCCAAGGATCAAGCTCATTGGCGTCGACCGACGCCCCTGCTCTGCCGTCCACGGCCTCCGCGGCCGCGCTCCTCCAGAGCGCCGCGGAAGCGGGCAGCATCGACAACACGAACACCGATAACAGCGTACCGCTCATCTTCACTCCTCCTGGTCAGCGATGCTTCCATGATCGGGCATCATTGATTGGCAGGGGCCGAGGCACGCGGCGTGCCGAATGGCGCGGCCGGCGGCCGAGCTCGCGGCGCCGCGGCAGGTACGGGAGCGCTGCCCCGCGTGTGTCCGCGATGTTCAAACGGCGCAGCCAGCCCGGCCGCGCGGGTTGAGCTCGCCTGTCACGCCGCATCCTCACCACGCTCGGCGAGAGCGCGGTTTCGAACGCGACAATCCGAGCAAAGGGTTGCGCGCGATGGTTTGCTCGAACACGCAAGCCGACCGCGGGCGGATACCGCCGCCGAGCGGCCGCGGCCTGTACATTGGCGCGGCGAGAGGCGCAGCGCGCGCTGGCCAGCGGAGAGCGCGGCTGGCACGACGAGTGCTCTTTGGTCAGGCAGCACACAGGGGCACATGACCCGCGAGCTGGCTGGATGCTCCGAGTCCGGTGGAGCTGCTCGAACGCAGGGGCTCCGCGCGGTCGGCAAACGCAGCTGGCATGTCTGGCCTCTCTGACCATCAACCATCACGAGATCGAACGAAAGAGGAAGAACATGACACGAAAGATCATCACCGCGGTCGCTGGTATGTCGTTGTTCGTCGGCGTGGCGATGGCGCAGGCGGCGACGCCCGCCACCTCGAGCCTGAAGGGTCGCTCTGCCCTTCACCCCGAGGCGAGCGCCGGGACGCCCGAGAAGGTGGCGCAGTATTACGGGTACCCTGGGGCCAACGTGGCCACCTCGACGAACATTGGCCTCGCGGGCATCGCCATCGGGACCTCGGGGTCCGTCGCCCAGTCGTCGGTCGCCCAGGCAGGCGGGTACGGCAACGTCGGTGTCGCGACGGCCAACGCAGGGGGCTTCCACGGCCGTGGCCACGGCCGTGGCCACGGAGGCTGGAGGAGGATCGCGCTGAACGACGCGCCGGCGTCCGGTCAAGCCGACATCCTCTTCGACAACTAGTTCCACCGGCCAGAGGTCCGGCCAGGAATGGCCGGACCTCTGCGCCGCTTCGCGGCGGCTTCGCGCGGGCGGACCTGGCTGGTTTCCTCGGGGCTCCGCCCCACTCCGCACCCCGGCGGCCACAAGCGGCCCCGGCCGGCCCGCTGGGGCCGGAGCATCCACGGGCCGCGCGCGGCGCTCCGGCGGCGCGCGGCCTCCTCTCCGACGACCCCGAACCCGGGATGGACGAAACCATGCGCCGTTTACTCCGTGTGCTCTCGACGTCCGCGCCCGCGCTGCTCGCCGCGGCGCTCTGCTTTCATTTCGCGATGACACTCGCTTACCTGACGCCGCAGAACCCGCTCCAGCTCCGCTTCGCGCGGCTCATCAGCGGGTACATGAACCCGTTCTTCGAGCAGAACTGGCACCTCTTCGCCCCCGATCCCATCACCGACACGCGGCTCGTGATGGTCGCCTGCCGCTTGCACGAGCCGGACGGGAGCACGACCGAGACCGGGTGGACCGATATCACGACCCCCTACTGGGAATCCCACCTGGAGAACCGACTCGGCCCCGCGACGCGCCTCGGACGATCGGTGACGGGCGCGGCGCGCATGATCTACACCGTCGATCCGACGTCGCTGCAGATGGCGAAGAAGCTCGATCAGCAGCGCACACGCGCGCAGGCGGGCGGAGGCGGCGCCGAGGCGCCCGATGCGCAGGTGGCCGACATGCTCAGGGACGAGGTGAAGAAGGAGCAGGACGCCGGCGTTCAGCTCGGCAAGACCGTCCTGGAGCGGGCCGGCTCCGCGCACTGTGACAGCCTGTACGGCCCGAGCCGCACCGCGGCGGTGCGGTTGCGCCTGGCGGTGCTGAAATTCCCGCGCTTCTCCCGGCGCGACCTGCCCGACTCGAAGGGTGAAATGACGTACTATGATTTCGACTGGGCTCCCCATCGACCGGTGGCGCCGCTGGACGCGACGACCGAGGACAGACCCGAGACGCCCGTGGCCCTCCGGGCGGCGGCCGCGGAGGAGAGGTGACGCCATGCTGAGCAAGCTGAACGCACGCTGGCACCGCATCGTGGAGCTCACGAGCCGCGAGCGCTGTCTCATCGGGGCCAGCCTCTTCCGGATCGTCGCCGGACTGACCATCCTCCACCTCTACCTGGCCAACTACTTCCAGCGCCATTACCTCTACGGCCCCGAGGGGGTGTGGCCCTTCGCGCGGTCGCTCGAGGAGGCCCACAGCACCGGCGCGTTCTCGATCTACCTGTTCAGCAGGTCGCCGCTCTACTTCGAGGTCGTCTTCCACCTCGCCATGCTGTTCGCGGCGCTGTGGGTGATCGGCTTCCGCACGCGGCTCATGTCGCTGCTCACGTATGTCGGGCTCTGGTCGTTGCATCAGCGGAACCCCGTCCTGCTCGACGGCGGCGACAACCTCGTCCGGCTCGCGCTGCTGTACGGCATCTTCGCCGAGCTCGGCGCGTACTTCTCGCTCGACGCCGATCGCCTCCGCGCGCAGCGGGAGCGCGGCGGGGAGCTCCAGCGGATCAAGGGGATGCTCCACAACGCGGCGATCCTCGCCTGCGCCGTCCAGGTGTGCCTGGTCTACGGGGTCGCGGGGCTCTACAAGGTGCAGGGGGAGCTGTGGCAGAACGGGACGGCCCTTTATTACATCACCCGCGTCGGCGAGTTCACGTGGCCCGGCCACAGCGACAGCCTCTCCCGCAGCGTGGCGGTGGTGACGGCGCTGACCTACGTGACGGTCGGGTTCCAGCTCAGCTTCCCGTTCCTGTTCGCCCTGAACCGGCACACACGCAGGCTCTCGCTCGCCGCGGCGTTCCTGTTCCACGCCGGCATCGCCGTCATGATGGGGCTCGGCACGTTCGCAGTATTCATGATCAGCGTCGAGCTGGCGCTCATCGCGGACGCGGAATACCGGGCGATCGGCGCGTTCGCCAGGCGGCTCGTGTCCTTCGAGGCGCCCTCGCTCCGGCGCCTTCTTCCCGCGCGCCGGATCCAGACGAAGTAGCGCGGCGCAGGCGCGCTCGAGCGCCCGCGCCACGCCGGCCTCCCAGCGATCCCCGCCCAGCCTCACCAGCCTTCCGCCACGCGGATCGCGATCTTCCCGATCGTGCGGCCCGACTCGATGGCGCGGTGCGCCTGCGAGAGCTCGCGCACCGGGTAGCTCGCGCTGACGATGGGCCTGACGTGGCCTTGCGCCGCCAGCTCCGCCACCGCGGCGAGCGCGCGGCCCTGCGCGTGCGGGTCGAGCCGCCAGATCGTGGCGGCCCCCATCACGTGATAGAGGAGCGACGCCGCCTTCATGAACAGCCGGTCCGCGACCGGCGCGGGCGTCGGCACGATGCTCACCACGGTGCCCATCGGCGCCACGGCGTCGAGCGCCTGATCCAGTGCGCGGCCACCGGCGTTGTCGAAGGCCACCGCGACGCCCGCCCCGCCGGTCAGGTCCCGGCACGCCTGGCCCACGTCCTGCGTCGTGTGATCGAGCACGACCGCCGCGCCGAGGTCGCGGCAGAGCGCCGTCGACTCGGGTCGGCTGGCGGTCGCCACCACCCGTAACCCGAGGTGACGCGAGAGCTGCAGCTGCAGATGGCCCACGCCGCCTGCGCCCGCGGTGACCAGCACCGCGGCGCCGGGCGCGGGCCGCGCGCGCGAGAGGCATTCCCAGGCCGTGACGCCCGCGAGCGACAGGCATGCAGCCTGCTCATGGGAGAGGGCCGCCGGCTTGCGCGCGAGGGTGCGGCTGTCGGCCACCACCCGCTCCGCGTTCGCGCCCTGCCCGAACAGGCTGGGTGAGCCGAACACCTCGTCTCCGACAGCGAGATCGTCGACGCCAGGGCCGACCGCGTCGACGATCCCGGAGACGTCGTAGCCGAGCACCAGCGGAAACTGCCGCTCGATGCGGCGCGGCCCGGGCGCCGCCGAGCGCGCCCGGATGTCCGCCGGGTTGACCGACGACGCGATCACGCGCACGCTCACCTGGTGGGGTCCGGGCGCTGGCTCGGGCAGCTCCAGCGGCACGAGCTGCGAGGCGTCGCCATGGTGATGGATTCCGATTGCCTTCATGCGTTTCTGTCCTCTCGAGCGACGCCGGCGTGCGGCGGCTCAGGCGCAGTGTGTCCGCCGGCGGCGGCCCTGTCCCGACCGGTTCGTCGCGATCTGACGCCGCCCTCCAGGGGGTTTGATCGACCGCGGTCGCCCAGCTTCCTCGTCGCGCTTCTGTGGCTGGAGCTTGGCACCGGGCGAGCCAAGGTGTGAGATCAGCGCCGCTCGCGCCGCTGCTCGACGATCGCCTTGCCCTGACGGGCGAGAGCATGACGGATGCCGGCCTGGAGATCGCGCTGCGTCAGCAGGTTGCCCAGATCGATCCCCTGCGCGACCAGCGTCCGGGCGACGTCGGGTGACGCCCCGACGAGGACACAGGTGGCGCCAAGGAGCGCGGCGGCCCGCGTGGCCTGGAGGAGGCGGGCAGCCACATCGGCGTCGAGGACCGGCACGCCCGTGATGTCGATGAGCACCGTCTCGGCCCTGTGGCGCTCGATGCCCTGGAGCAGCGTCTCCAGGAGCTGGGCGCCGCGGGCGGAGTCGATGGTCCCCACGAGGGGCACCACGAGGATGCCTTCGTGGACCGGGATGACCGGCGTGGACAGCTCCTGGATGACATCGAGGAGCTTCCGCTGCGTCGCGAACCACGCGAGCTCTTTCTGCACCGCCTCGTCGGCGCGCTTCTTCTCCGTGATGTCCTCGATCATGACCAGGAGATAGCGGCAGACGCCGTGCTCGTCTCTGAGCGGTACCTTCACCATGTGAAGCCACTGCTCCCCGGCCGGCGTGGCGATGCGCGCCTCGGGCACGTCCACGATCTCGCCCTTCTCGATCACGTCCCGATCCATGCGATCGAGCCACTTGGCCTCCTCCAGTCGATGCGGGAAGAGGTCGAAGACGTTCTTGCCGAGGACGCCGCTCCGCGGGGCGCCGAAGACCTTTTCGTAGTGGCCGTTCATCCGGACGACGCGGAATTCCGTCACCTCCTTGATGAAGACCGAGACCGGCACGTGCTCGATGATGGTGTCGAGGAAGCTCTCGATAGGCACCGTCCCTGGCTCGCTGCGCGGCGCAGCCTGGTTGTGGACGCAGACGAGCGCGCCGCGCGCGCCATCGACGCGAAGCTGCGTGACCGAGATCTCGCAGGACGGCGCGCCGGGCGCGCCGCCCCGGAGCGCGATGCCGGCCTGCTCGCGCTCGCCCTCGAGCACGGCGTGGATGCCTGCGAGCACCTGCTGCGCCTCGCCGGCGAGCCCCTCGGGCGACGCGGGCAGGACGGCTGGCGTGTGCGCGAGGGACACCGGCCAGGCGGGGAACGCGCCCTCCGCGAGGATCTGCTCCAGGCGGGGATTGGCGCACCGGAGCGCTCCCATTGCATCGAAGACAGCGGCGGCTACCGGGAGCGCGCAGAGGAGCGGCAGGGGGTCGACGCCGACGTGCGGCAGGGGGCCGGCGCCGACGTGTGGGCCGGGCCCATCGAGATCTAGGGTCATTCGGGATCCTTCCACGCGACACGAGCGGCCCAGCGTTCTCCGGGCCGGACGACCCGTCGAATATCCTAACCTTTCAACGCGCTCTCCGAGAATCGCCACGCGCTCGCCGTTATGTAATACATCTAACAATCTCATGTGGGTAGCGCCGTCGCTCATCGCGAGTTGGTCAAACCCTGCTCAGGCGCGCGACCTCGGCGCGCACCGCTGCTCGGGCCGCTCGCGGCGCACCGACAAGGACACGGCCTGATCGGGCGGCATCCGACGCGCCTGGCACGGAGGTTGATAGCGCCGCTCCCCGTGGATGCTGAAACCCTCTCTCGGCCCTGTCGCGCCACCGGGCCGCACGTCGCGCCTGGCCGCCTCATCCTGTCGCTGCCCGATCGCTCGCTGCCCGGACGAGGCGGGCAGCGCGCCCTTCGCGCCCGGATCCACGAAGCGCGCGGGAGACGCCGTGCGCGCGCGTGATCTCGGCGTCGCGCCTGGCATCTTCGATCCGGGCCCGCTGAACGCGATCACCGACGTGGGCGGCGTGCGCGTCGGGCACGCCACGGTGATCGAGGGAGACGCGATCCGCACCGGCGTCACCGCCGTATTCCCCCACGGGGGGAACCTCTACCTCGATCGCGTCCCCGCGGCGATCCACGTGGGCAACGGGTTTGGCAAGCTCGTCGGCGCGACCCAGGTCCGCGAGCTGGGTGAGCTGGAGACTCCCATTCTCCTCACGACCACGCTTTGCGCGTTCCGGGCCGCCGACGCGCTCGTCGAATGGATGCTGGCTCAGCCGGGCATGGAGGAGGTGCGCTCGCTCAACCCGGTCGTCGGCGAGACCAACGACGGCGTGCTCAACGCGGTCCGGCTCCGTCCGATCACCGCCGAGCACGTGCGCGCGGCGCTGGGCTCGGCGCGGGAGGGGCCCACGCAGGAGGGGTGCGTCGGCGCGGGCACGGGCACCGTCGCGTTCGGATGGAAGGGGGGGATCGGCACCGCCTCGCGGGTGCTGCCGGCGTCGCTCGGCGGGGCCTGCGTCGGCGTGCTCGTCCAGTCGAACTTCGGCGGCGTGCTGCAGGTGATGGGGGCGCCCGTCGGCGAGGAGCTCGGCCGGTACGCTTTCCGGTCGCAGGTCGAGGCGGCGGCGGGGGACGGATCCATCCTCATCCTCGTCGCGACGGACGCGCCGCTGTCGGATCGCAACCTCGGGCGGCTCGCTGCCCGCGCGATCCTGGGCCTCGCGCGCACCGGATCCTCCGGCGCGAACGGCTCCGGCGACTACGCGATCGCCTTCTCGACGAGCGCCTCGGTGCGGCGCCGCTCCGGCGCGAAGCGGCTCGCGACCACCGAGCTCTCGAACCAGGAGACGTCCGCCCTCTTTCAGGCCGTGATCGAGGCGACGGAGGAGGCCATCTACAACTCGCTCTTCACGGCCGAGACCACCACGGGGAGCGGTCGCACCGTGGACGCCATTCCGCTGGATCGCGTCCGTGACGTGCTGTCGAGGCACGGCGTCCAGCGGCCGTCCGGCCGCTCCCGCCCTGCATGACGCAAGAGACCGCCGCGGGCGGGCCGGCGCGAGAGCTCGCCGCCGTTTCCCGTGGCGCAGCGAGGTGCTTTTGGCAACATCACGAATCGACCGGGCGCCTCGGAGACCGATCCGGCTTTGGACACCCTCCCTCTATGACCGACAGTCCACGTTACCGCGTGCTGGGGGTGCTGCATCAAGGTGCGGACACGATCCTCTACCGCGCGCGGCGCGAGGAGGACGGCCAGCCGGTGGTGCTCAAGGTCCTGCGGCGCGACCACGCCAGCCCCCGCGCCCTCCGCAGGCTCCAGCACGAGCTCGAGGTCGCCAGGGCGCTGAAGTCGCCCGCGGTCGTCAAGGCCTACGGTATCGAGCCGTTCCGCGATCAGGTGACCCTGGTCCTCGAGGACTTCGGCGGCCGCTCGCTCGACCGGCTGCTCGATGGCGACGGGCCCATGCGCCCGATGTCGAGCGAGCGCTTCTTCCCCCTCGCCCTCCGCCTCGCCGCCGCGCTCTCAGAGCTCCACCGACACCACGTCATCCACAAGGACATCAAGCCCCAGAACCTCCTCTACAACCCCGACACCGGCGAGGTGAAGATCACCGATCTCGGCATCGCCTCCCTCTCCCCCCGCGGGGCCCAGGAGCTCGCGCACGACGGGCTCATCGAGGGCACGCTCGCCTACATGGCGCCGGAGCAGACCGGCCGCATGAACCGCCGCGTCGACGAGCGGACCGATCTGTACTCCCTCGGCGTCACCTTCTACGAGATGCTGACTGGCACCCTGCCCTTCCACGCCAGCGACCCCGTCGCGTGGGTCTATTGCCACATCGCCCAGGCGCCGCAGCCGCCGCACACGCTCGTCCCCTCGATTCCACCCCAGCTCTCCGCCGTCGTCCTCAAGCTGCTCTCCAAGGCCGCCGAGGAGCGTTACCAGAGCGCGCTCGGCCTGCGCCACGACCTCGACACGTGCTTTTCCCAGCTGCGCCAGAGCGGCGCCATCGAGCCATTCCCGCTCGGACGGCGCGACGTCTCCGATCGGTTCCAGATCCCGCAGCGGCTCTACGGCCGCGAGCGCGGGATCGAGACGCTGCGCGCCGCGTTCGAGCGCGTGGTCGCGAACGGCCGGCCAGAGCTCGTGCTCGTCTCGGGCTATTCGGGCATCGGCAAGTCATCGCTCGTCGCCGAGCTGCACGGGCCCGTCGTGCGCGAGCGCGGCTCCTTCCTCTCCGGCAAGTTCGATCAGCTCAAGCGCGACGTCCCCTACCGCGCCTTCCTTCAGGCCTTCCGGGGGCTCGTGCAGGAGATCCTCGGCGCGAGCGAGCAGCAGGTCGAGCGCTGGAAGCAGCGCCTCCGTGAGGCTCTCGGCCAGGACGGCGGTCTGCTCGCCGACATGCTCCCCGAGCTCGCCCTGCTGCTCGGCCCGCAGCCGCCCGCGCCCGAGCTCCCGCCCGCCGAGGCCCAGAGCCGGCTGCTCGCCACGCTCCAGCGCTTCGTCGCCGCGTGCGCCCGGAAGGAGCACCCCGTCGCCCTCTTCCTCGACGATCTGCAATGGGCCGACGCCGGCAGCCTCCTGCTCCTCGAGCACCTCGCCACCCTCGCCGGCGACGCGCACCTCCTGCTGATAGGCGCTTATCGCGACAACGAGGTCGGCCCCGCGCACCCGCTCCGGCTCACCCTCGCCGAGATCCGAAAGCGCGGCGCCGCCGTCTCCGAGCTCGTCCTCACGCCGCTCTCCGCCGCCCACGTCGGGGCGCTCGTCGCCGAGACGGTCCACGCACCCGAAGCGCGGGTCGAGCCGCTCTCGCGGCTGGTTTACGAGAAGACCGGCGGCAACCCCTTCTTCGTTCTCCAGTTCCTCCTCGCCCTGCACGACGAGGGGCTCATCACCTTCGACACCGACGAGGGCGCATGGCGGTGGGATATCGCCGCCATCCGCGACAAGGGCTTCACCGACAACGTCGTCGAGCTGATGGCCGGCAAGCTGGAGCGGCTCTCGGTCCCGACGCGCGACGCCCTCAAGCTCGCCGCGTGCCTCGGCGGCAACGTGGACCTCGACACCCTCACGATCGTCGCGCGAAGGCCGGCGGAGGCCCTGCGCACGGCGCTCGAGGACGCCGTGCGGGAGGGGCTGCTGCTCCGCCGGGACAGCGCCTATCGCTTCCTCCATGACCGGGTGCAGCAAGCCGCTTATTCGCTCATCCCGCCCGGACAGCTCGCCGAGGTGCACCTCTGCATCGGTCAGCTGCTCTTGAAGGCGCAGCGCGCCGAGCGCGAGGACGCGCTCTTCGAGATCGTGAGCCACCTCAACCGCGGCGCCGCGCTCCTCCGTTCCCAGGCCGAGCGCGACGAGCTCGCCGCCCTCAACCTCCGCGCCGGCAGGAAGGCCCAGGCCGCCGCCGCCTACCAGTCTGCCGCCGCCCTCTTCGCCGCGGGCCTCTCCCTCCTCGCGCGAGATCCCCGCGAGCGCTGGGAGACTCGGTACGATCTGGCCTATCCCCTGAGCCTCGAGCGCGCGCACGCCGCCTACGCCACCGGCAACATCGAGGAGGCCGAGCGGCTGCTCGAGGAGCTCCTGGAGCGCACGAGGACCGAGCTCGATCGCGCCGCGGTCGTCGAGCTTGCCGTAAGCTTCTACCAGACCCGAGGGCGGTCCGACCACGCCGTCGACCTCGCGCTCGCGTGGCTCCGCGCCCGGGATATCGATCTTCCGCTCCACCCCACCGACGCACAGGTCAGGGAGGAGACCGAGAGCCTCTGGCACGCCCTGGGCGACCGGGCGATCGAGGACCTCATCCGCCTGCCCCCCATGGAGCATCCGGAGTGCAAGGTCGTCATGGCCGTGCTGCAAAGCGTTGCCGGCCCCGCGATCTTCGTGGACCACGACCTGCACTACCTCATCGTCCTGCGCCAGGTGAAGCTCAGCCTGCGCTACGGCAACGCGGACAGCTCCGCCCACGCGTACGCGGCCTTCGCGCGGATGTTCGGCCCGCGGTTCGGGCGATACCGCGAGGCCTACAAGTTCGGAAAGCTCGGCTATGACCTCGCGGACAGGAGCGAACTCCTCACCGTGAAGTCGCTGGTATTCACCATCTTCGGACAGCAAGTCGTCTTCTGGACACGCCACTACCGGGAGACGTACCCCTACACGCGCGCCGGGTTCAGCGCCGCGGTCGAGTCCGGCGATATGCGCATGGCGTGCTTCAACTGCGTCTGGGCTCCGCTGTTCCCGCTGCTCGCCGGCGAGCCGCTGGAGGACGTCCTCCACGAGGTCGAGGAGCGCAGCCGCTTCGTGCGCAAGGCCGGTTACGCGTTCGTCTACGGCGTCCTGGCCAGCGCCCACGCCGTCATCCAGACGCTGCGCGGGAGGCCGGTCCGCTTCTCCACGCTCGACGGCTCGGAGCTGGATCCGCCGGCCTTCGAGGCGCGGCTCGACGAGGGGGATATGCGGGGCGCCCGCGGCCTCCATTACAGCATGAAGGCGCGCACCCTCTTCGTGCTCGGCTCTTACGGAGAGGCGCTCACCGCGGCGACGCGCGTGATCGTCGACCACCCCTTCAGGAGAGAGCCCTACGCGCTCATCGCCGAGAACTTCTATGTTCACGCGCTCGCGCTCGCGGCCCTCGCCGACGGTGGCGCGCCCGAGCCGCCCAAGCCGCACGAAGCGCGGCGGTCGCCGGCGCAGGAGCTCCCCGAGGGCCTCCTCGACAGCGAGCGGCAGCTCGGCGCGTGGGCCGCGAGCTGCCCCGAGAACTTCCTCCACAAACACGCCCTGGTCCGCGCCGAGATCGCCCGGCTCCGCGGGCATGAGCCCGAGGCCATCCGGCTCTACGAGCAGGCCATCTCCTCGGCGCGGGAGAACGGCTTCGTCCAGCACGAGGCCATCGCCAGCGAGCTCGCCGCCCGGTTCTACCGCGATCGCGGCCTGTCCACGCCCGCCGACGCCTACCTGCGGGACGCCCGCGCCGCCTACTTCCGCTGGGGCGCCCACGCCAAGGTCGAGCAGCTCGACCAGCGGTATCCCTTCCTCGTCGAGCGCAAGCCGATCGCCCCCACCGTCACCTTCGCCGTCCGGGCCGAGCAGTTCGACGTCCTCTCCATCGTCAAGGCCTCTCAGAGCATCTCGGGCGAGCTCAAGCTCCCGCGCCTGCTCGAGATGCTCCTGCGCATCGTGGTCGAGCACGCGGGCGCCGGAGAGGGGGTCGTGCTCCTGGTCCGGGAGGAGCGCCTGTCGACGGCGGCGGCGATCGCGACGTCCAGGGGCGCGGCGCGGCTGCTCGACGCGGGCGAGGCCCTGGCGGCGCTGCCGCAATCCATTCTCAACTATGTCCTCCGCAGCCACGAGCGCGTGCTGCTCGACGACGCGACGGCCAGGCACCCGTTCTCGGAAGACGAGTATTTCGGCCGCAAGAGGCCGAGATCGGTGCTGTGCCTCCCGATCATGCGGCAGGCCCGGCTGCTCGGCGTGCTCTACCTGGAGAACGGGCTCGTGGCCGGGGCGTTCACCCCCGGGCGGCTCACCGTGCTCGAGCTGCTCACCTCGCAGTCGGCCATCTCGCTCGAGAACGCCATGCTCTATGCCGATATCGAGCAGGAGAACGCCGAGCGGCGGCGGGCGGAGCAGGCGCTGAAGACCAACCAGGTGACGCTGCAGGCCATCGTCGACAACTCCGCCGCGGCCATCTTCCTCAAGGATCGCGAAGGCCGGTATTTGCTCGCCAACCGCCACGCAGGGAGCGTCGCCGGCGTGCCGAGCCATGAGCTCCTCGGAAAGACCGACGCCGAGGTCTATCGTGGCGCGGACGTCGAGGTCCTCCGAGACAACGACCGGCGGGTGCTCGACGCGGGCGAGCCGCTGGAGTTCGAGGAGGAGGTGACGACGAAAGAGGGCGAGCCGCGCATCTACCTGTCCCTCAAGTTCCCGCTCGGCGAGAGCGTCATGCCCGGCGTTCTCTGCGGCATCTCCACCGACATCACCGAGCGCAAGCGCGCCGAGCTCGCCGAGCGCTTCCTCGCCGACGCGAGCCGCAAGCTCATGGCCCTCGGCTACGGCGCCACCCTCGAGAGCGTCGCGCAGCTCGCGTTGCCGGCGCTGGCCGACCGGTGCGTCATCGACGTGGACCTCGCCCAGGACGCCCCGGGGCGGGCGGTCACCGCGGGGATGCCGGCCGAGCTCGCAGGCGCGGTGACGGACGCGCTGCGGTCTCTGGCAGCGACGTCGCCGGACCGGCCCGAGGTGGGTGACGTCCACGCCGCGCCCCTCCTCGATCCGCTCGGCGTTCACTCCTTCCTCCGCGTCCCGCTCCTCGCGCGCGACCGGCGCTTCGGGGTCATGACCCTGCTGGCGGCCGCGCCGCGGCACCGTTACGGCCCCGCCGACCTGTGGCTGGCCCAGGAGCTGGCGAGCCGCGCCGCGCTCGCCCTCGACAACAGCCGCCTGTTCGCCGAGGCCCAGGAGGCGATCGAGCGCCGCGACGAGTTCCTCCTCGTCGCCTCGCACGAGCTCAAGACACCGCTCACCTCGCTCACGATGCAAGCCCACCTCCTCGCCCGGCTCCTGCCTCGCCTCCAGCGCGGTGAGGTCGCTCCGGAGCGCATCGACGCCGCGATCCAGCTCCTCAACCGACAGATCGCGCGCCTCGCCCACCTGGTCAACGAGCTGCTCGACGTCACCCGCCTCAACGCCGGCCAGCTGACCCTCTCTCGCGCGCCCGTCGATCTGGCGGCCCTGGCGCGCGAGGTCGTCGAGCGGATGCACCAGCAGCTCACCGACGCCCGCTGCCGCACCCAGCTCGAGCTGGACGAGCCCGTGATGGGGCACTGGGATCCGTCTCGCATGGAGCAGGTCCTCATCAACCTCCTGTCCAACGCGCTCAAATACGGCGCGGGAGGCCTCATTCACGTCATCGCGCGCCGCGAGGGCGCTCGCGCCGTGCTCGTCGTCCGCGATCATGGCATGGGCATCGCGGAGGCCGACCAGGCCAGGATCTTCGAGCGCTTCGAGCGCGCCGTCTCCGTCCGCAACTTCGGCGGCCTCGGCCTCGGCCTCTACATCGTTCGATGGATCGTCACCTCCCACGGCGGCACCATCCGCGTCGAGAGCAAGCCGGGCGCGGGCGCCACGTTCATCGTCGAGCTGCCTTTGCACCCGCCGGAGGCGGAGACGGAAGGCCAGGGCACCTTTCTCCCGCCGGCATGAGCGTTCACCGGGAGCCGAAGCCGGCGCTGCTCCGCGCCGTTTGCTCGTGACGGGTTGCAGCGCTTTTGGCAATGTACCGGGTTGACTGGCGACACGCCGCCGGCGCCCCGGCTTTCAAAGATTCTCCTATGCCCCATAGTCCACGTTACCGCGTGCTGGAGGTGCTGCACCAGGGTGCGGACACGATCCTCTACCGCGCGCGGCGCGAGGAGGACGGCCGGCCGGTGGTGCTCAAGGTCCTGCGGCGCGACCACGCCAGCCCCCGCGCCCTCCGCAGGCTCCAGCACGAGCTCGAGGTCGCCAGAGCGCTCGCTTCGCCGGTCATCGCCAGGGCCTACGGGATCGAGCCGTTCCGCGATCAGGTGACGCTGGTCCTCGAGGACTTCGGCGGCCGCTCGCTCGACCGGCTGCTCGATGGCGACGGGCTCATGCGCCCGATGCGCCCGATGTCGATCGAGCGCTTCTTCCCCCTCGCCCTCCGCCTCGCCGCCGCGCTCGCAGAGCTCCACCGACACCACGTCATCCACAAGGACATCAAGCCCCAGAACCTCCTCTACAACCCCGACACCGGCGAGGTGAAGATCACCGATCTCGGCATCGCCTCCCTCTCCCCCCGCGGGGCCCAGGAGCTCGCGCACGACGGGCTCATCGAGGGCACGCTCGCCTACATGGCGCCGGAGCAGACCGGCCGCATGAACCGCCGCGTCGACGAGCGGACCGATCTGTACTCCCTCGGCGTCACCTTCTACGAGATGCTGACTGGCACCCTGCCCTTCCACGCCAGCGACCCCGTCGCGTGGGTCTATTGCCACATCGCTCAGGCGCCGCAGCCGCCCCACACGCTCGTCCCCTCGATTCCACCCCAGCTCTCCGCCGTCGTCCTCAAGCTGCTCTCCAAGGCCGCCGAGGAGCGTTACCAGAGCGCTCTCGGCCTGCGCCACGACCTCGACACGTGCTTTTCCCAGCTGCGCCAGAGCGGCGCCATCGAGCCATTCCCGCTCGGACGGCGCGACGTCTCCGATCGGTTCCAGATCCCGCAGCGGCTCTACGGCCGCGAGCGCGAGATCGCGACGCTGCGCGCCGCGTTCGAGCGCGTGGTCGCGAGCGGCCGGCCAGAGCTCGTGCTCGTCTCGGGCTATTCGGGCATCGGCAAGTCCTCGCTCGTCGCCGAGCTGCACGGGCCCGTCGTGCGCGAGCGCGGCTTCTTCCTCTCCGGCAAGTTCGATCAGCTCAAGCGCGACGTCCCCTACCGCCCCCTCCTTCAAGCCTTCCGGGACCTCGTGCAGGAGATCCTCGGCGCGAGCGAGCAGCAGGTCGAGCGCTGGAGAGAGCGCCTCCGCGAGGCCGTCGGCCAGAACGGCAGGCTGCTCACCGACGTGCTCCCGGAGATCGAGCGCCTCCTCGGCCCGCAGCCGCCCGTGCCCGAGCTCCCGCCCGCCGAAGCCCAGAGCCGGCTGCTCGCCACGCTCCAGCGCTTCGTCGCCGCGTGCGCCCGGAAAGAGCACCCCGTCGCCCTCTTCCTCGACGACCTGCAATGGGCCGACGCCGGCAGCCTCCTGCTCCTCGAGCACCTCGCCACCCTCGCCGGCGACGCGCACCTCCTGCTGATCGGCGCTTATCGCGACAACGAGGTCGGCCCCGCGCACCCGCTCCGGCTCACCCTCGCCGAGGTCCGAAAGCGCGGCGCCGCCGCCTCCGACATCGTCCTCGAGCCGCTCTCCGCCGCCCACGTCGGGGCGCTCGTCGCCGAGACGGTCCGCACCCCCGAAGCGCAGGTCGAGCCGCTCTCACGGCTGGTTTACGAGAAGACCGGCGGCAACCCGTTCTTCGTGCTCCAGTTCCTCCTCACCCTGCACGAAGAGCGGCTCATCACCTTCGATGCGGACGAGGGCGCATGGCGGTGGGACATCGCCCCCATTCGCGACAAGGGCTTCACCGACAACGTCGTCGAGCTGATGGTGGGCAAGCTCAATCGGCTCTCCGTCCCGACGCGCGACGCGCTCAAGCTCGCCGCCTGCCTCGGCGGCAGCCTGCCCCTCGACACCCTCGCGGTCGTCGCGCGCCGTCCGGCGGAGGAGCTCCGCGAGGCGCTCGAGGAGGCCGTGCGGGAGGGGCTGCTGCTCCGCCGGGACAGCGCCTATCGCTTCCTCCATGACCGGGTGCAGCAAGCCGCTTATTCGCTCATCCCGCCCGGACAGCTCGCCGAGGTGCACCTCTGCATCGGTCAGCTGCTCTTGAAGGGGCGGAGGCCGGACGAGCGCGAGGACACGCTGTTCGAGATCGTGGGCCACCTCAACCGCGGCGCCGCGCTCCTCCGTTCCCGGGCCGAGCGCGACGAGCTCGCCGCCCTCAACCTCCGCGCCGGCAGGAAGGCCCAGGCCGCCGCCGCCTACCAGTCTGCCGCCGCCCTCTTCGCCGCCGGCATGGCCCTCCTCGCGGACGAGCCCCAGGAACGCTGGGAGACGCAATACGCGCTGACCCACGCCCTGAGCTTCGAGCGAGCGCGCTGCGCGTACATCCTCGGCAACTTCGATGAAGCCGAGCAGCTGCTCGAGGAGCTCACGGATCGCTCGATGACCAAGATCGAGAGGGCCGCCGTCGTCGAGCTCGCCGTCGCCTTGCACGTGACCCGCGGGCAGAGCGCCCGCGCCGTGGAGCTCGGTCTCTCCTTTTTGCGCTCTTACGACATCCATCTGCCAACCCACCTCACCGACGCCCGCATCGACGAAGAGACCGAGAGCGTCTGGAAGGCCCTGGGCGACCGGGCGATCGAGGGCCTCATCCACCTGCCCCCCATGACGCACCCGGAGATCAAGATCGCGATGAGCATCTTGAAGAGTGTGTCCGTCGCTGCGTATTTCGTGGACCAGAACCTGCATCACCTGGTCCTCGAGCGCATGGTCACGCTCAGCCTCCTGCATGGCAACGCCGAGAGCTCCGCCCATGCGTACACCGCCTTCGCGCGGGTGCTCGGCCCGCGGTTCGGGAGATACAAGGAGGCTTACCTGTTCGGCAAGCTCGGCTACGACCTCGCGGAGAGGAGCGAGCACGTCGCCACGAAGCCCACCGTGTTCTTCCTGTTCGGGCAGCTGACCGTCTTCTGGACGCGCCATTACAGGGAGACCTACCCCTACAATCGCCTCGGCTTCAACGCCGCCGTGGAGTGCGGCGATTTGAACAACGCATGTTACCATTGCGTCTGGGCGTCGGTGTTCCCCCTGCTCTGCGGGGAGCCGCTGGAGGACGTCCTCCACCTGACCGAGGAGCGCCTCGGCTTCGTGCGCAAGGCCGGCTACGCGTTCATCCATGGCATCCTCCTCAGCGTCCGGTACCTCATCCAGACGCTGCGCGGGAGGCCGGTCCATTACGCGATGCTGGATGGCTCCGAGCTGGATCGGGAGGCCTTCGAGGCGCGGCTTCCTCCGGGATCCTCGTACGGGGCTCATAGCTTGTACTACAGCCTGAAGGCGCAGGCGCTGTTCCTCCTCGGCTCTCCCAGGGAGGCGCTCGCGGCGTCGACCCGTGTCGTCGTCGATTACGACTGGAGGATGGACGCGTGCGCCGAGATCCCCGAGACCTTCTATGTTCACGCGCTCGCGCTCGCCGCGGTGTTCGACGACGCACACGAGGCGCGCGACGCGGCGACCTCCCCAGAGCGGGAGCCCCCCGAAGGGCTCCTCGCGTGCGAGCGGCAGCTCGGCGTGTGGGCCGCGAGCTGCCCCGACAACTACCTCCACAAACACACGCTGGTCCGCGCCGAGATCGCCCGGCTCCTCGGGCGCGAGCCCGAGGCCATCCGGCTCTACGAGCAAGCCATCTCGTCGGCGCAAGAGGGCGGCTTCGTCCAGCACGAGGCCATCGCCAGCGAGCTCGCCGCCCGCTTCTACCTCGATCGCGGCCTGTCCACGCCCGCCGTCGCCCACCTGCAGCGGGCGCGCGCCGCCTACTTCCGCTGGGGCGCCCACGCCAAGGTGGAGCAGCTCGACCAGCGTTATCCCTTCCTCGTCGAGCGAAAGCCGATCGCCCCCACCGTCACCTTCGCCGTCCGGGCCGAGCAGTTCGACGTCCTGTCCGTCGTCAAGGCCTCTCAGAGCATCTCCGGAGAGCTCAAGCTCCCTCGCCTGCTCGAGACGCTGCTGCGCATCGTGATCGAGCACGCGGGCGCCGGAGAGGGGGTTGCGCTCCTGGTCCGGGAAGATCGCGTGTCGACCGCGGCGGCGATCACCGCGTCGGGGAGCGCCGCGCGGCTGCTCGACGCGGGCGAGGCCCTGGCGGCGCTGCCGCAATCCATTCTCAACTATGTCCTCCGCAGCCACGAGCGCGTGCTGCTCGACGACGCTTCCGGGCGGCACCCGTTCTCGGAAGACGAGTATTTCGGCCGCAAGAGGCCGAGGTCGGTGCTGTGCCTCCCGATCGTGCGGCAAACGCGGCTGCTCGGCCTGCTCTACCTGGAGAACAACCTCGTCACCGGCTCGTTCACCCCAGGGCGGCTCACCGTGCTCGAGCTGCTCGCCTCGCAGTCGGCCATCTCGCTCGAGAACGCCATGCTCTATACCGACATCGAGCAGGAGAACGCCGAGCGGCGCCGGGCGGAGCGCGAGCTCCGCGAGAGCCAGGCCACGCTGCAGGCCATCGTCGACAACTCCGCCGCTGCCATCTACCTCAAGGATCGCGACGGCCGCCACCTGCTCGTCAACCGGCAGGTGAGCCGCGGCCTCGGCATCCCGACAGAGCAGATCCTCGGAAAGACGAGCGCCGAGCTCTTGCCTGCCGCCGCCACCGCGACCATCGACGAACACGACCGGCGGGTGCTCGACTCGGGCGAGCCGATGGAGTTCGAGGAGGAGGTGCTGATAGACGGCCAGCTGCGCACCTACCTGTCCCTCAAGTTCCCGCTCGGCGAGAGCGTCATGCCCGGCGTGGTTTGCGGCATCTCCACCGACATCACAGAGCGCAAGCGCGCCGAGCTCGCCGAGCGCTTCCTGGCCGACGCGAGCCGCAGGCTGATGGCCCTCGGTTACGGCGCCACCCTCGACAGCATCGCGCAGCTCGCCGTGCCCGAGCTCGCCGACCGGTGCGTCATCGACGTGGACCTCGCCCAGGACGCCCCGGGGCGGACGGTCACCGCGGTCACCGCGGGCGTGCCGGCCGAGCTCGCAGGCGCGGTGATGGACGCCCTGCGGCCCCTGGCGGCGAGCTCTCTGGATCACGCCGAGGAGGGCGACATCCGCGCGGCGCCCCTCCTCGATCCGCTCGGCGTTCACTCCTTCCTCCGCGTCCCGCTGCTCGCGCGCGACCGGCGCTTCGGGGTCATGACCCTGCTGGCGGCCGCGCCGCGGCGCCGTTACGGCCCCGCCGACCTGTGGCTGGCCCAGGAGCTGGCGAGCCGCGCCGCGCTCGCCCTCGACAACAGCCGCCTGTTCGCCGAGGCCCAGGAGGCGATCGAGCGCCGCGACGAGTTCCTCCTCGTCGCCTCGCACGAGCTCAAGACACCGCTCACCTCGCTCACGATGCAAGCCCACCTCCTCGCCCGGCTCCTGCCTCGCCTCCAGCGCGGTGAGGTCGCTCCGGAGCGCATCGACGCCGCGATCCAGCTCCTCAACCGACAGATCGCGCGCCTCGCCCACCTGGTCAACGAGCTGCTCGACGTCACCCGCCTCAACGCCGGCCAGCTGACCCTCTCTCGCGCACCCGTCGATCTGGCGGCCCTGGCGCGCGATGTCGTCGAGCGGATGCACCAGCAGCTCACCGACGCCCGCTGCCGCACCCAGCTCGAGCTGGAAGGGCCCGTGATCGGGGACTGGGACGCTTTCCGCATGGAGCAGATCCTCATCAACCTCCTGTCCAACGCGCTCAAATATGGCGCGGGAGGCCCCATTCACGTCGTCGTGCGCAGCCTGGAAGACCGCGCGCGGCTCGTCGTCCGCGATCACGGCATGGGCATCGCGGAGGCCGACCAGGCCAGGATCTTCGAGCGCTTCGAGCGCGCCGTCTCCGTCCGCAACTTCGGCGGCCTCGGCCTCGGCCTCTACATCGTTCGATGGATCGTCACCTCCCACGGCGGCACCATCCGCGTCGAGAGCGCGCCGGGCGCGGGCGCCACGTTCATCGTCGAGCTGCCTTTGCGCTCGCCGGACACGGAGACGGACGTCCAGGGCACCTTCCTCCCGCAGGCGTAGGCGCGCGAAGCCTGCTCACTACCCGACTGCTGCCTCAGCCGGCGCTGACGCGCCGCCGTTTGCTCGTGACGGGTCGCAGTGCTTTTGGCAGTGTACCGAATTGAACCGCAGCACGCCGCTGACGCCCCGGGTTCAAAGATCCTCCTATGCCCCATAGTCCACGTTACCGCGTGCTGGAGGTGCTGCACCAGGGTGCGGATACCATCCTCTACCGCGCGCGGCGCGAGGAGGACGGCCGACCGGTGGTGCTCAAGGTCCTGCGGCGCGACCACGCGAGCCCTCACGCCCTCGGCAGGCTCCAGCACGAGCACGAGGTCGCCAGAGCGCTCGATACGGCGGTCATCGTCAGGCCCTATGCGATCGAATCGCTCGGCGACCAGGCCGCGCTGGTCCTGGAGGATTTCGGCGGCCGCTCGCTCGACCGGCTGCTCGATGGCGACGGGCCGATGCGCCCGATGTCGATCGAGCGCTTCCTGCCCCTCGCCGTCCGCCTGACAGCCGCGCTGACCGAGCTGCACCGGCGGCACGTCATCCACAAGGACATCAAGCCACAGAACCTCCTCTACAACCCCGACACCGGCGAGGTGAAGATCACCGATCTCGGCATCGCCTCCCTCTCCCCCCGCGAATCCCAGCATCTCGTCCACAACAGCCTCATCGAGGGGACGCTGGCCTACATGGCGCCGGAGCAAACGGGCCGGATGAACCGCCGGATCGACGAGCGGACCGACCTGTACTCCCTCGGCGTCACCTTCTACGAGATGCTGACTGGCACCCTGCCCTTCCAGGCCAGCGATCCCGTCGCGTGGGTCTATTGCCATATCGCACAGAGCCCGGTCCCGCCCCACGCGCTCGTCCCCTCGATTCCGCCGGTCCTGTCCGACGTCGTGCTCAAGCTGCTCTCCAAGGCCGCCGAGGAGCGCTACCAGAGCGCGCTCGGCCTGCGCCACGACCTCGACGCGTGCCTCGCGAGGTGGCGGGCGAGCGGCGACATTCAGCCCTTCGCGCTCGGTGAGCGCGATCTCTCCGACCGGTTCCGCGTCCCGCAGCGGCTCTACGGCCGCGAGCGCGAGATCGAGGCGCTGCTCGCCGCGTTCGAGCGGGTGGTGGCGCAGGGTCGGCCTGAGCTCGTGCTCGTGTGCGGGTACTCGGGTATCGGCAAGTCGTCGCTCGTCGCCGAGCTGCACAGGCCCGTCGTTCGCGAGCGCGGCTTCTTCCTCTCCGGCAAGTTCGATCAGACCGCGAGGGATGTCCCCTACCGTGCTTTCCTTCAGGCGTTCCGGGCGCTGTTCCAGGAGATCCTCAGCGCGAGCGAGGAGCAGGTCGAGCGCTGGAGAGAGCGCCTCCGGGAGGCCCTCGACCAGGACGGCAGGCTGCTCGCCGACGTGCTCCCCGAGATCGAGCGGCTCCTCGGCCCGCAGCCGCCCGTGCCCGAGCTCCCGCCCGCCGAGGCCCAGGCTCGGCTGCACGCGGCGCTCCAGCGCTTCGTCGCCGCGTGCGCCCGGAAGGAGCACCCCATGGCGCTCTTCCTCGATGATCTCCAGTGGGCGGACGCGGCCAGCCTCCTCTTGCTCGATCACCTCGCCACCCATGCCGGCGGCGCGCACCTCCTGCTGATCGGCGCCTACCGGGACAATGAAGTAGGCCCAGCGCACCCGCTGCGGCTCACGCTGGCCGAGGCGCGGAAGCGCGGCGCCGCCGTCTCCGAGCTCGTCCTCGAGCCGCTCTCCGCCGCCCACGTCGGCGCGCTCGTCGCCGAGGCGGTCCACGCGCCCGAAGCAGAGGTCGAGCCGCTCTCGCAGCTCGTCTACGAGAAGACCGGCGGCAACCCGTTCTTCGTGCTCCAGTTCCTCATCGCCCTGCACGAAGAGCGGCTCATCGCCGTCGACGCAGAGCAGCGCATGTGGCGGTGGGACATCGCCGCCATCCGCGACAAGGGCTTCACCGACAACGTCGTCGAGCTGATGGCCGGCAAGCTCAAGCGGCTCTCGGCCCCTGCGCGCGACGCGCTCAAGCTCGCCGCGTGCCTCGGCGGCAGCGTGGACCTCGACACCCTCGCGCTGCTCGCGCACCGTGGCCCGGCGGAGCTCCGCGACGCGCTCGAGGAGGCCGTGCGGGAGGGGCTGCTGCTCCGCCGGGACAGCGCCTATCACTTCCTCCATGACCGGGTGCAGCAAGCCGCGTATTCGCTCATCCCGGCAGAGCAGCTGGCCGAGGTGCATCTCCGGATTGGCCAGCTCCTCAGGAGCGGGGGGCGCCCAGAGGAGGGTGACGAGGCGCTCTTCGAGGTCGTCGGCCACCTCAACCGCGGCGCCGCGCTCCTCCGTTCCCGGGCCGAGCGCGACGAGGTTGCCGCGCTGAACCTCCGCGCCGGCAGGAAGGCCAAGGCCGCAGCGGCCTACGAGGCCGCCGCCGCGCTCTTCGTCGCGGGCCTCTCCTTGCTCTCGCCGGACTCCTGGGAGACGCAGCACGAGCTGACCTACGGCCTCACCTTCGAGCGCGCGCACGTCGCCTACATCACCGGCGCCATCGACGACGCCGAGCGGCTCCTCGAAGAGCTCGAGGATCGCGCGAGGACCAGGGGCGAGACGGCCGCCGTCGTCGAGCTCGTCATCACGCTGAAGGTCACCCGCGGGCAATACGCGCGCGCGGCGGAGATCGGGCTCGCGTGGCTCCGCACCTACGACATCGATATTCCCTTCCTCCCCACCGACGCACAGCTCGAAGAGGAGACGAAGAGCGTCTGGCAGGCCCTGGGCGACCGGGCGATCGAGGGCCTCATCCACCTGCCCCCCATGACGCACCCGGAGATCAAGGCCACGATGCGCGTGCTGCTGGGCGCCGGCATCCCCGCGGCCTTCGTGAATCCGAGCCTTCCCTTTCTCATCGTCCTGCGCATGGTCCAGCTCAGCCTGCGCCACGGCAACGCCGAGAGCTCCTCTCACGCGTACGCTTCCTTCGCGAGGGTGCTCGGCCCGAAGTTCGGGCGATACCAGGAGGCCTATCGCTTCGGCAAGCTCGGCTGCGACGTCGCGGAGAGGAGCGGCCTCCTCACGACGAAATCGATGGCGTTCACGATCTTCGGACAGCATGTCGTCTTCTGGACACGCCACTACCGAGAGACATATCCGTACTCGCGCGCCGGCTTCAGCGCCGCGGTCGAGTCGGGCGATCTGAACCACGCGTGCTTCAACTGCATGTGGGACGCGCTGTTCCGGCTGCTCTCCGGCGAGCCGCTGGAGGACGTGCTTCACGAGGTCGAGGAGCGCCTCGGCTTCGTGCGCAGCGCCGGTCACCCGTTCGCCCATGGCGTCCTCCTCGGCGCGCACGGCATGGTCCAGACGCTGCGAGGGAGGCCGGTCCGCTACGCGATGCTCGATGGATCCGAGCTGGATCCGCCGGCCTTCGAGGCGCAGCTCGGCGAGGGGGACCTGCAAAACGTTCAAAGCTTCTATCACGAAATGAAGGCCCAGGTGCTCTTCGTGCTTGGCTCTCCCGGAGAGGCGATCGAGACGGCGGCCCGCGCGATGATCGAGCATGGATACGGGGTCGTGCCGACCGCCCTCATCGTCGAGAACTTCTATTATTCCGGGCTCGCGATCGCGGCGCGCGTCAACGCACCGCACGCACAGCACGCGGAGCGGGATTCCCCGCAGGAGGAGCTCCCCGAGCAGCTGCTCGACTGCGAGCGGCGGCTCGGCGAGTGGGCCAGGAACGGCCCCGACAACTTCCTCCACAAACACACGCTGGTCCGCGCCGAGATCGCCCGGCTCCGGGGGCGCGAGCCGGAGGCCATCCGGCTGTACGAGCAGGCCATCTCGTCGGCGCAAGAGGGCGGCTTCGTCCAGCACGAGGCCATCGCCTGCGAGCTCGCAGCCCAGTTCTACCACGCGCGTGGCCTCGCCACGCCCGCCGACGCTTACCTGGAGAAGGCCCGCGCCGCCTATTTCCGCTGGGGGGCCCACGCCAAGGTGGATCAGCTCGACCAGCGCTATCCCCACCTCGCCCCGCGCAAGCCGATCGCGCCCACCGTCACCTTCGCCGTCCGGGCCGAGCAGTTCGACGTCCTCTCCGTCGTCAAGGCCTCTCAGAGCATCTCCGGAGAGCTCCAGCTCCCGCGCCTCCTCGAGACGCTCTTGCGCATCGTGATCGAACACGCCGGCGCCGAGGAGGGCTATGTACTCCTGGTCCGGCAGGATCGCGTGTCGACCGCGGCGGCGATCGCCGCGTCCGGCGGCGCGGCTCGGCGGCTCGAGGCGGGCGAGGCGGCGACCGCCGCGCTGCCGCAGTCCATCCTCAATTACGTTCGCCGCAGCCACGAGCGCGTGCTGCTCGCCGACGCCTCGGGCAGACACCCGTTCTCGGAGGACACGTATTTCGCGCGCAAGAGGCCGCGCTCGGTGCTTTGCCTCCCGATCGTGCACAGGGCCCGGCTGCTCGGCCTGCTCTACCTGGAGAACAGGCTCGTCACCGGCGCGTTCACCCCAGGGCGGCTCACCGTGCTCGAGCTGCTCGCCTCGCAGTCGGCCATCTCGCTCGAGAACGCCATGCTCTATACCGACATCGAGCAGGAGAACGCCGAGCGGCGCCGGGCGGAGCGCGAGCTCCGCGAGAGCCAGGCCACGCTGCAGGCCATCGTCGACAACTCCGCCGCTGCCATCTACCTCAAGGATCGCGACGGCCGCCACCTGCTCGTCAACCGGCAGGCGGGCCGCAACCTCGGCATGAAGGCCGAGCAGCTCATCGGCAAGACGGGCGCCGAGCTCTTGCCTGCTGCGTTCGTCGAGTGCACCAGCGACCACGACCGCAAGGTGCTCGAGGCGGGCGTGCCGATGGAGTTCGAGGAAGAGATGCTGATAGACGGCGAGCTGCGCACCCACCTGTCGATCAAGTTCCCGCTCGGCGAGGACGTCATGCCCGGCGTGCTCTGCGGCATCTCCACCGACATCACCGAGCGCAAGCGCGCCGAGCTCGCCGAGCGCTTCCTCGCCGACGCGAGCCGCAAGCTCATGGCCCTCGGCTACGGCGCCACCCTCGACAGCGTCGCGCAGCTCGCCGTGCCCGAGCTGGCCGATCAGTGCGTCATCGACGTGGGCGCCGCTGACGGCGACCCGGGACACGCGGTCACCGCGGGCGTGCCGGACGACCTCGCAGGCGCGGTGCTGGACGCGCTGCGGCCCCTGGCAGCGAGCTCGCCGGACCGCCCCGAGGTGGGGGAGCTCCGCGCCGCGCCTCTGCTCGAGCAGCTCGGCATTCACTCCTTCCTCCGGGTCCCGCTCCTCGCGCGCGACCGGCGCTTCGGGGTCATGACCCTGCTGGCGACCGCGCCACGGCGCCGCTACGGCCCCGCCGACCTGTGGCTCGCCGAGGAGCTCGGGTTGCGCGCGGCGCTCGCGCTCGACAACACCCGCCTGTTCGCCGACGCTCAGGTGGCGATCGAGCGCCGCGACGAGTTCCTCCTCGTCGCCTCGCACGAGCTCAAGACACCGCTCACCTCGCTGAAGATGCAGGCCCACCTCCTCGCTCGGCTCCTGCCCCGCTTCCAGCGCGCGGAGATCTCTCCGGAGCGCATCGACGCCGCGATCCAGCTCCTCAACCGCCAGATCGCGCGCCTCGCCCACCTGGTCAACGAGCTGCTCGACGTCACCCGCCTCAACGCCGGCCAGCTGACCCTCGCGCGCGCCCCCCTCGATCTGGCGGCCCTGACGCGCGAGGTCGTCGAGCGGATGAGGCAGCAGGTCGTCGACGCCCGCTGCCCCACCAAGCTCGACATGGAAGGGCCCGTGGTCGGGGACTGGGATGCTTCTCGCATGGAGCAGGTCCTCATCAACCTCCTCTCGAACGCGATCAAGTACGGCGCAGGAGGCCCCATTCACGTCGTCGTGCGCGGCGAGGGCGATCGCGCGCGGCTCGTCGTCCGCGATCACGGCATGGGCATCGCGGAGGCCGATCAGGCCAGGATCTTCGAGCGCTTCGAGCGCGCCGTCTCCGTCCGCAACTTCGGCGGTCTCGGACTCGGCCTCTACATCGTTCGGTGGATCGTCACCTCCCATGGCGGCACCATCCGCGTCGAGAGCAAGCCGGGCGCGGGCGCCACGTTCGTCGTCGAGCTGCCTTTGCATGCGGCGGAGGCAGAGACGGACGGCCAGGATGCCCTGCTCCCGCAGGCGTAGGCGCGCGCTCCGCGCTGCGTGCTCGCTACCCGACTGCGCCTCGGAAGCTCCCTTTCCGTCCCCGCTATCGCCGTGCACGGACGACGGCATCGCTGCAGGCGACCCGGCGCGAGAACGCGGCGCCGTTTGCTCGTGACGAGGCGCACCGCTTTTGGCAGTGTAGCGAGTTGAGCCGCAACGCGCCGCTGGCGCCTCGGTTTTCAAAGCTCTTCCTATGCCCGATAGTCCACGCTACCGCGTGCTGGAGGTGCTGCACCAAGGTGCGGACACGATCCTCTACCGCGCGCGGCGCGAGGAGGACGGCCGGCCGGTGGTGCTCAAGGTCCTGCGGCGCGATCACGCCAGCCCCCGCGCCCTCGGCAGGCTCCAGCACGAGCTCGAGGTCGCCAGAACGCTCGATTCACCCGTCGTCATCAAGGCCCACGGCATCGAGCCGTTCCGCGACCAGATGACCCTGGTCCTCGAGGACTTCGGCGGCCGCTCGCTCGACCAGCTGCTCGATGGCGACGGGCCCATGCGCCCGATGCGCCCGATGTCGATCAAGCGCTTCTTCCCCCTCGCCCTCCGCCTCGCCGGCGCGCTCGCAGAGCTCCACCGACACCACGTCATCCACAAGGACATCAAGCCCCAGAACCTGCTCTACAACCCCGACACCGGCGAGGTGAAGATCACCGATCTCGGCATCGCCTCCCTCTCAGCGCGCGAGGCCCAGGAGCTCGCGCACGACGGGCTCATCGAGGGCACGCTCGCCTACATGGCGCCGGAGCAGACCGGCCGCATGAACCGCTGGGTCGACGAGCGGACCGACCTGTACTCCCTCGGCGTCACCTTCTACGAGCTTCTGACTGGCACCCTTCCCTTCCAGGCCAGCGATCCCGTCGAGTGGGTCTATTGCCACATCGCCCAGGCGCCGCAGCCGCCGCACACGCTCGTCCCCTCGATTCCACCCCAGCTCTCCGCCGTCGTCCTCAAGCTGCTCTCCAAGGCCGCCGAGGAGCGTTACCAGAGCGCACACGGCCTGCGCCACGACCTCGACCGATGCTTTTCCCAGCTGCGGGCGACCGGCGCCATCGAGCCATTCCCGCTCGGACAGCGCGATCTCTCCGACCGGTTCCAGGTCCCGCAGCGGCTCTACGGCCGCGAGCGCGAGGTGGAGGCGCTTCTCGCCGCGTTCGAGCGCGTGGTCGCGAACGGCCGGCCAGAGCTGGTGCTCGTCTCGGGCTATTCGGGCATCGGCAAGTCCTCGCTCGTCGCCGAGCTGCACGGGCCCGTCGTGCGCGAGCGCGGCTTCTTCCTCTCCGGCAAGTTCGAGCAGCTGAAGCGCGACGTCCCTTACCACGCCTTTCTCCAGGCGTTCCGGGCGCTGTTGCGGGAGCTCCTGTGCGCGAGCGAGGAGCAGGTCGAGCGCTGGAGGCAGCGCCTCCGTGAGGCTCTCGGCCAGGACGGCGGTCTGCTCGCCGACGTGCTCCCCGAGCTCGCCCTGCTCCTCGGCCCGCAGCCGCCCGTGCCAGAGCTCCCGCCCGCGGAGGCCCAGAGCCGGCTGCTCGCCGCGCTCCAGCGCTTCGTCGCCGCGTGCGCCCGGAAGGAGCACCCCGTCGCCCTCTTCCTCGACGACCTGCAATGGGCCGACGCCGGCAGCCTCCTCTTGCTCGAGCAGCTCGCCACCTATTCCGGCTCCGAGCACCTCCTGCTGATCGGCGCCTACCGCGACAACGAGGTCGGCCCCGCGCACCCGCTCCGGCTCACCCTGGCCGAGGTGCAGCAGCGCGGCGCCGCCGTCTCCGAGCTCGTCCTCGCGCCGCTCTCCGCCGCCCACGTCGGGGCGCTCGTCGCCGAGGCGGTCCACGCCCGAACCGACGAGGTCGAGCCGCTCTCGCGGCTCGTCTACGAGAAGACCGGCGGCAACCCGTTCTTCGTGCTCCAGTTCCTCATCGCCCTCCACGAAGAGCGGCTCATCACCTTCGACGCCGCGCAGCGCGTATGGCGCTGGGACATCGCCGCGATCCGCGACAAGGGCTTCACCGACAACGTCGTCGAGCTGATGGCCGGCAAGCTCAAGCGGCTCTCGGCCCCTGCGCACGACGCGCTCAAGCTCGCCGCGTGCCTCGGCAGCAGCCTCGACCTCGAACCCCTCGCGGTGGTCGCGGGCCGTCCGGCGGAGGAGCTCCGCGACGCGCTCGAGGAGGCCGTGCGGGAGGGGCTGCTGCTCCGCCGGGGCTCTGGTTATCGCTTCCTCCATGACCGCGTGCAGCAAGCCGCGTATTCGCTCATCCCGGCCGAGCAGCTCGCCGAGGTGCACCTCCGGATCGGCCAGCTGCTCTTGAAGGAGCAGCGCGCCGAAGAGCGCGAGGATGCGCTCTTCGATATCGTGAGCCACCTCAACCGCGGCGCCGCGCTCCTCCGTTCTCAGGCCGAGCGCGACGAGCTCGCCGCGCTGAACCTCCGCGCCGGAAGGAAGGCCAAGGCCGCCGCGGCCTACGAGTCCGCCGCCGCGCTCTTCGCCGCGGGCCTCTCCCTGCTCGCGCAGGCTCCTTGGGACGCGCAGCACGAGCTGACCTACGACCTGACGCTCGAGCGCGCGCACGCCGCGTACATCACCGGCGGCTTCAACGAGGCCGAGCGGCTCCTGCAAGAGCTCATGGAGCGCGCGAGGACCAGGACCGAGACGGCCGCCGCCGTCGAGCTCATCGTCACGCTCCGTGTGACCCGCGGGCAATCCGCCCGCGCGGTGGAGATCGGCCTCTCGTGGCTCCGCGCCTGCGACATCGATCTTCCGCGCCTCCCCACCGACGCACAGCTCGAAGAGGAGACGAAGAGCGTCTGGCAGGCCCTGGGCGACCGGGCGATCGAGGACCTGATCCATCTGCCCCCCATGACCGACCGGGAGGTCAAGCTGACGATGGGTGTGCTGGAGGGCGCGGGCATCGCGGCGTCCTTCATGACCCCGAACCTGTACTTTCTCATCTTCCTGCGCATGGTCCAGCTCAGCCTGCGCCACGGCAACGCCGAGAGCTCCGCTGTCGCGTACACGTCGTTCGCGAGGATGTTCGGCCCGAGGTTCGGGCGATACAAGGAGGCCTATCGGTTTGGCAAGCTCGGCCACGACCTGGCGCAGAGGAGCGGCCTCCTCACCACGAAATCGATGGTGTTCGCCACCTTCGGACACCATGTCGTCTTCTGGACACGCCACTACCGAGAGACGTATCCCTACGGGCGCGCCGGCTTCAGCGCCGCGGTCGAGTCCGGCGCGCTGAGCATGGCGTGCTTCAACTGCGTATGGGACGCGCTGTTCCACCTGCTCTCTGGCGAGGCGCTCGAGGACGTGCTCCGCGAGATCGACGAGCGGATCGGCTTCGTGCGCAGCGCGGGTTTCGCGTTCGCGCACGGCGCCCTCCTCAGCGCCCACGCCATGATCCAGGCGCTGCGCGGGAGGCCGGTCCGCTTCGCCATGCTCGACGGCTCCGAGCTGGATCCTCCGGCCTTCGAGGCGCGGCTGCAGGAGGGAGCGCTGGAGACCACGCGCGAATTCTACTACAGCTTGAAGGCGCAAGCGCTCTTCGTGCTCGGCGCGCCCAGGGAGGCGCTCGAGGCGGCGACCCGCGTCGTCACCGAGCAACCCTTCTGGAACCAGCCGCACGCGCTCATGGCCGAGAGCTTCTATGTTCTCGCGCTCTCGCTCGCGGCCCTCGTCGACGCACCGCACGCGCCGCACGCGCCGCACGCGGAGCGGGATTCCCCGGCGCGGGAGCTCCCCGAGCAGCTGCTCGAGTGCGAGCGGCAGCTCGACGCGTGGGCCAGGAGCGGCCCCGACAATTTCCTCCACAAACACGCTTTGGTCCGCGCCGAGATCGCCCGGCTCCGCGGGCAGGATCTGGAGGCCATCGGGCTCTACGAGCAGGCCATCTCCTCGGCGCACGAGGGGGGCTTCGTCCAGCACGAGGCCATCGCCTGCGAGCTCGCCGCCCGGCTCTACCGCGACCGCGGCCTGTCCACGCCCGCAGACGCTTACCTCCAGAGGGCCCGCGCCGCCTATTTCCGCTGGGGCGCCCACGCCAAGGTCGATCAGCTCGACCAGCGTTATCCCTTCCTCGCCCCGCGAAAGCCGATCGCCCCCACCGTCACCTTCGCCGTACGCGCCGAGCAGTTCGACGTCCTGTCCGTCGTCAAGGCCTCTCAGAGCATCTCCGGTGAGCTCAAGCTCCCGCGCCTGCTCGATATGCTCCTGCGTACCATGGTCGAGCACGCGGGCGCCGAGCAGGGGTGCGTCCTCCTGATCCGGGATGAACGCCTCTGGAGCGCGGCGATCGAAGCGCCGAGGGGTGCGGTGCGGATGCGCGACGCGGGCGAGGCGCCTTCGGCCGCCCTGCCGCAATCCATCCTCAACTACGTCCGCCGGAGCCACGAGCGCGTGCTGCTCGACGACGCCGCCGCCAGACACCCGTTCTCGGAGGACGAGTATTTCACGCGGAAGCGGCCGAGATCGGTGCTGTGCCTCCCGATCGTGCGCCAAACGCGGCTGCTCGGCCTGCTCTACCTGGAGAACAACCTCGTCACCGGCGCGTTCACCCCCGGGCGGCTCACCGTGCTCGAGCTGCTTGCGTCGCAATCGGCCATCTCGCTCGAGAACGCCATGCTCTATACCGATATCGAGCAGGAGAACGCCGAGCGACGCCGGGCGGAGCGCGAGCTCCGCGAGAGCCAGGCCACGCTGCAGGCCATCGTCGACAACTCCGCCGCGGCCATCTTCCTGAAGGATCGCGAGGGTCGGTATCTGCTCGTCAACCGCCAGGCGAGCAGCATCGCCGGCCTGCCGAGCCATCGGCTCCTCGGAAAGACCGACGCCGAGCTCTTGCCTGCTGCGCTCGCCGAGATCATCGACGATCACGATCGGCGAGTGCTCGAGGCAGGCGAGCCGCTCGAGTTCGAGGAAGAGGTGGCGATGGAGGA
This sequence comes from Sorangium sp. So ce1504, assembly GCF_051521635.1. Classification (NCBI taxonomy): domain Bacteria; kingdom Pseudomonadati; phylum Myxococcota; order Polyangiales; family Polyangiaceae; genus Sorangium; species Sorangium sp. So ce1504. The sequence goes on from NZ_CP150365.1 coordinate 7,981,777, forward strand.
CGGGCTGCACACCTTCCTCTCGCTCAAGTTCCCTCTCGGCGAGGAGGTCATGCCCGGCGTGCTCTGCGGCATCTCCACCGACATCACCGAGCGCAAGCGCGCCGAGCTCGCCGAGCGCTTCCTCGCCGACGCGAGCCGCAAGCTCATGGCCCTCGGCTACGGCGCCACCCTCGAGAGCGTCGCGCAGCTCGCCGTGCCCGAGCTCGCCGACCGGTGCGTCATCGACGTGGACCTCACCCAGGACGCCCCGGGGCGAACGGTCACCGCGGGCATGCCGGCCGAGCTCGCGGGCGCCGTGGTGGACGCGCTGCGGGCCCTGACAGCGACCCCGCCGCGCCGCCCCGAGGTGGGCGACGTCCGCGCCGCGCCCCTCCTCGAGCCGCTCGGCGTTCACTCCTTTCTCCGCGTCCCGCTCCTCGCGCGAGACCGGCGCTTCGGCGTCATGACCCTGCTGGCGGCCGCGCCACGGCGCCGGTTCGGCCCCACCGACCTGTGGATCGCCGAGGAGCTCGGGCTCCGGGCGGCGCTCGCCCTCGACAACAGCCGCCTGTTCGCCGAGGCCCAGGAGGCGATCGAGCGGCGCAACGAGTTCCTCCTCGTCGCATCGCACGAGCTCAAGACACCGCTCACCTCGCTCAAGATGCAGGCGCACCTGCTCGCCCGGCTCCTGCCCCGCTTCCAGCGCGCCGAGGTCGCTCAGGAGCGCATCGACGCCGCGATCCAGCTCCTCAACCGCCAGATCGCGCGCCTCGCCCACCTGGTCAACGAGCTGCTCGACGTCACCCGCCTCAACGCCGGCCGGCTCACCCTCGCGCGCGCGCCCGTCGATCTGGCGGCCCTGACGCGTGAGGCTGTCGAGCGAATGAGGCAGCAGTTCGCGGACGCCCGCTGCCGCATCCAGCTCGATCTGGAAGAGCCCGTGGTCGGGCACTGGGATGCTTCTCGCGTGGAGCAAGTCGTCATCAACCTCCTGTCCAACGCGATGAAGTACGGCGCGGGGGCCCCCATTCACGTCGTCGTGCGCGGCCTGGAAGACCGCGCGCGGCTGGTCGTCCGCGATCACGGCATCGGCATCGCGGAGACAGACCAGGCCAGGATCTTCGAGCGCTTCGAGCGCGCCGTCTCCGTCCGCAACTTCGGCGGCCTCGGCCTCGGCCTCTACATCGTTCGATGGATCGTCGCCTCCCACGGCGGCACCATCCGCGTCGAGAGCGCGCCAGGCGCGGGCGCTGCCTTCATCATCGAGCTGCCTTTGCATGCGGCGGAGGCGGAGACGGAAGGCCAGGGCACCTTTCTCCCGCCTGCGTGAGCGTTCACCGGGAGCCGAAGCCGGCGCTGCTCCGCGCCGTTTGCTCGTGACGAGGCGCGGCGCTTTTGGCAGTGTACCGGGTTGACTGGCGACACGCCGCCGGCGCCCCGGTTTTCAAAGATCCTCCTATGCTCGATAGTCCACGTTACCGCGTGCTGGAGGTGCTGCACCAGGGTGCGGACACGATCCTCTACCGCGCGCGGCGCGAGGAGGACGGCCGGCCGGTGGTGCTCAAGGTCCTGCGGCGCGATCACGCGAGCCCCCGCGCCCTCCGCAGGCTCCAGCACGAGCTCGAGGTCGCCAGGGCACTGAAGTCGCCCGTCGTCGTCCAGGCCTACGGCATCGAGCCGTTCCGCGACCAGATGACCCTGGTCCTCGAGGACTTCGGCGGCCGCTCGCTCGACCGACTGCTCGATGGCGGCGGGCCCATGCGCCCGATGCGCCCGATGTCGATCGAGCGCTTCTTCCCCCTCGCCCTCCGCCTCGCTGCCGCGCTCGCCGAGGTGCACCGGCGGCACGTCATTCACAAGGACATCAAGCCTCAGAACCTGCTCTACAACCCCGACACCGGCGAGGTGAAGATCACCGATCTCGGCATCGCCTCCCTCTCCGCGCGCGAGGCCCAGGAGCTCGCGCACGACGGGCTCATCGAGGGCACGCTCGCCTACATGGCGCCGGAGCAGACCGGCCGCATGAACCGCTGGGTCGACGAGCGGACCGACCTGTACTCCCTCGGCGTCACCTTCTACGAGCTTCTGACTGGCACCCTTCCCTTCCAGGCCAGCGATCCCGTCGCGTGGGTCTATTGCCACATCGCCCAGGCGCCGCGGCCGCCCCACACGCTCGCCCCCTCGATTCCACCGCAGCTCTCCGCCGTCGTCCTCAAGCTGCTCTCCAAGGCCGCCGAGGAGCGTTACCAGAGCGCACTCGGCCTGCGCCACGACCTCGACACGTGCTTTTCCCAGCTGCGCCAGAGCGGCGCCATCGAGGCCTTCCCGCTCGGACAGCGCGACGTCTCCGACCGGTTCCAGGTCCCGCAGCGGCTCTATGGCCGCGAGCGCGAGATCGAGGCGCTGCGCGCCGCGTTCGAGCGCGTGGTCGCGAGCGGCCGGCCAGAGCTCCTTCTCGTCTCGGGCTATTCGGGCATCGGCAAGTCCTCGCTCGTCGCCGAGCTGCACGGGCCGATCGTGCGCGAGCGCGGCTTCTTCCTCTCCGGCAAGTTCGATCAGCTCAAGCGCGACGTGCCGTACCGCCCCCTCCTTCACGCCTTCCGGGGGCTCATGCAGGAGATCCTGAGCGCGACCGAGGAGCAGGTCGAGCGCTGGAGAGAGCGCCTCCGCGAGGCCCTCGGCCAGAACGGCAGGCTGCTCACCGACATGCTCCCCGAGCTCGCCTTGCTCCTCGGCCCGCAGCCCCCCGTGCCAGAGCTCCCGCCCGCCGAGGCCCAGAGCCGATTGCTCGCCACGCTCCAGCGCTTCGTCGCCGCCTGCGCTCAGAAGGAGCACCCCGTCGCCCTGTTTCTCGACGACCTGCAATGGGCCGACGCCGGCAGCCTCCTCTTGCTCGAGCAGCTCGCCACCCTCGCCGGCGACGCACACCTCCTGTTGATAGGCGCTTATCGCGACAACGAGGTCGGCCCCGCGCACCCGCTCCGGCTCACCTTGGCCGAGGTGCAGAAGCGCGGCGTCACCATCGGCGACATCGTCCTCGAGCCGCTCTCCGCCGCCCATGTCGGGGCGCTCGTCGCCGAGGCGGTCCATGCGCCCGAAGCGCGGGTCGAGCCGCTCTCGCGGCTCGTCCACGAGAAGACCGGCGGCAACCCCTTCTTCGTGCTCCAGTTCCTCATCACCCTGCACGAAGAGGGGCTCATCACGTTCGACGCCGACGAGGGCGCATGGCGGTGGGACATCGTCGCCATCCGCGACAAGGGCTTCACCGACAACGTCGTCGAGCTGATGGTGGGCAAGCTGGAGCGGCTCCCCGTCGCCACGCGCGACGCCCTCAAGCTCGCCGCGTGCCTCGGCAGCAGCGTGGACCTCGACACCCTCGCGATCGTCGCGCGAAGGCCGGCGGAGGAGCTCCGCGAGGCGCTCGAGGAGGCCGTGCGGGAGGGGCTGCTGCTCCGCCGGGACAGCGCCTATCGCTTCCTCCATGACCGGGTGCAGCAAGCCGCTTATTCGCTCATCCCGGCCGGACAGCAGGCCGAGGTGCACCTCCGCATCGGTCAGCTGCTCTTGGGGGCACGGCGCGCCGACCAGCGCGAGGACGCGCTCTTCGATATCGTCGGCCACCTCAACCACGGCGCCGCGCTCCTCCGTTCCCAGGCCGAGCGCGACGAGCTCGCCGCCCTCAACCTCCGCGCCGGCAGGAAGGCCAAGGCCGCCGCCGCCTTCCAGTCCGCCGCTGTCCTCTTCGCCGCCGGCCTGGCCCTCCTCGCGCAAGATCCCCGCGAGCGCTGGGAGACTCGGTACGAGCTGACCTACGATCTGAGCCTCGAGCGCGCGCACGCCGCCTACGCCATCGGCAGCTTCGAGGAGGCCGAGCAGCTGCTCGGGGAGCTCATGGAGCGCGCGAGGACCAAGATCGAGCGCGCCGCCGTCGTCGAGCTCGCCGTCACGCAGAACGTCACCCGCGGGCAGTGCGCCCGCGCCGTGGAGCTCGGGCTCTCGTGCCTCCGCGCCTGGGACATCGAGCTGTCGCTCCCCGTCACCGACGCGCAGGTCGAAGAAGAGACCGAGGGCGTCTGGCAGGCGCTGGGCGACCGGGAGATCGAAGCTCTGGTCGACCTGCCGCCCATGGATCACCCGGAGATCAAGGTCGCGATACGGCTCCTGATCGGCGTGGTGATCCCTGCCTTCTTCGTGGATCTGAAGCTGCACTATCTGCTGCTCGCGCGCATGGTCAAGCTCAGCCTGCGCCACGGCAACGCGGAGCGCTCCGCCCACGCGTACACCGCCTTCGCGCGGGTGTTCGGCCCGCTGTTCGGGCGGTACCGTGAGGCTTACCTGTTCGGAAAGCTCGGCTACGACCTCGCGGACAGGGGCCCCGCCCTCGCCACGAAGGGCGCTGTGTTCACCCTGTTCGGGCAGCAGGTCGTCTTCTGGACGCGCCACTACCGGGAGACCGGCTTCTACGCTCGCCGGGGCTTCAACGCCGCGCTGGAGGGCGGCGACTGGAACAACGCATGTTACAACTGCATCTGGGCAGCGATGTTCCCGCTGCTGTCTGGCGAGCCGCTGGAGGACGCCCTCCACCTGACCGAAGACCGCCTCGGCTTCGTGCGCAAGGCCGGTTACGCGTTCGTGTATGACGTCCTCCTCGGCGCACGGCACCTCATCCAGACGCTGCGCGGGCGGCCGGTCCATTATTCGATGCTCGACGGCGCCGAGCTGGATCAGGCGGCCTTCGAGGCGCGTCTCGACCGGGAGGGGGCGGTCGTCCCCCGCTGCTTCCACTTCAGCATGAAGGCTCAGGCGACGTTCGTCCTCGGCGCTCACCGGGAGGCGCTCGCGGCGACGGCCCATGTGGTCGTCGATTACGACTGGAAGATGGACACGAACGCGCTGTACGTCGAGTGCTTCTATTATCGCGCGCTCGCGCTGGCCGCGCTCGTCGACGACGACGAGGACCGCGCGGCGGCGCCGTCGCCCCGGCCGGAGCTCCCGGACGGGCTGCTCGACTGCGAGCGGCAGCTCGGCGAGTGGGCCGCGAGCGGCCCCGACAACTTCCTCCACAAACACGCTTTGGTCCGCGCCGAGATAGCCCGGCTCCGCGGGCAGGATCTGGAGGCCATCGGGCTCTACGAGCAGGCCATCTCCTCGGCGCGGGAGGGCGGCTTCGTCCAGCACGAGGCCATCGCCTGCGAGCTCGCCGCCCGGCTCTACCGCGACCGCGGCCTGTCCACGCCCGCCGACGCTTACCTCCAGAAGGCCCGCGCCGCCTACTTCCGCTGGGGCGCCCACGCCAAGGTCGATCAGCTCGACCAGCGCCATCCCTCCCTCGTCGAGCGAAAGCCGATCGCCCCCACCGTCACCTTCGCCGTACGCGCCGAGCAGTTCGACGTCCTCTCCATCGTCAAGGCTTCTCAGAGCATCTCCGGTGAGCTCAAGCTCCCGCGCCTGCTCGAGATGCTCCTGCGCATCGTGGTCGAGCACGCGGGCGCCGGAGAGGGGTACGTGCTCCTGCTCCGGGAAGATCGCCTGTCGACGGCGGCGGCGATGGCCGCGTCCGGGGGCGCCGCGCGGCTGCTCGACGCGGGCGAGGCGGTGGCGGACGCGCTGCCGCAATCCATTCTCAACTATGTTCGCCGCAGCCACGAGCGCGTGCTGCTCGACGACGCCGCCGGGCGGCACCCGTTCTCGGAGGACGAGTACTTCACGCGGAAGCGGCCGAGATCGGTGCTGTGCCTCCCGATCGTGCGCCAGGCGCGGCTGCTCGGCCTGCTCTACCTGGAGAACAAGCTGGTGGCCGGCGCGTTCACCCCAGGGCGGCTCACCGTGCTCGAGCTGCTCGCCTCGCAGTCGGCCATCTCGCTCGAGAACGCCATGCTCTATACCGATATCGAGCAGGAGAACGCCGAGCGGCGCCGGGCGGAGCGCGAGCTCCAGGCCAACCAGAAGACGCTCCAGGCCATCGTCGACAACTCCGCTGCAGCCATCTACCTCAAGGATCGCGACGGCCGGCACCTGCTCGTCAACCGGGAGGTGAGCCGCGCCCTCGGCAGACCGGCCGAGCAGATCGTCGGAAAGACGACCGCCGAGCTCCTGCCTGCCGCGGTCGCCGAGTCCATCGACGACCACGACCGGAAGGTGCTCGACTCGGGCGAGCCGATGGAGTTCGAGGAGGAGGTGCTGATAGAGGGCGAGCTGCGCACCGGCCTATCCGTCAAGTTCCCGCTCGGCGAGAACGTCATGCCCGGCGTGCTCTGCGGCATCACCACCGACATCACCGAGCGCAAACGCGCCGAGCTCGCCGAGCGCTTCCTGGCCGAGGCGAGCCGCAAGCTCATGGCCCTCGGCTACGGCGCCACCCTCGAGAGCGTGGCGCAGCTCGCCGTGCCCGAGCTGGCCGACTGGTGCGTCATCGACGTGGACCTCGCTCGCAGCTCCCCGGACTCCCCGGGACACGCGGTCACCGCGGGCGTGCCGGCCGAGCTGGCAGACGCGGTGATGGACGCGCTGCGGCCCCTGGCAGCGACCTCGCCGGAGCGCCCCGAGGTGGGTGACGTCCGCGCCGCGCCCCTCCTCGAGCCGCTCGGCGTTCGCTCCTTTCTCCGCGTCCCGCTCCTCGCGCGTGACCGGCGCTTCGGGGTCATGACCCTGCTGGCGGCCGCGCCGCGACGCCATTACCGCCCCGCCGACCTGTGGCTGGCCCAGGAGCTCGCGAGCCGCGCCGCGCTCGCCCTCGACAACAGCCGTCTGTTCGCCGAGGCCCAGCAGGCGATCGAGCGCCGCGACGAGTTCCTCCTCGTCGCCTCGCACGAGCTCAAGACACCGCTCACCTCGCTCAAGATGCAGGCTCACCTCCTCGCCCGGCTCCTGCCCCGCCTCCAGCGCGCCGAGGTCGCTCCGGAGCGCATCGACGCCGCGATCCAGGTCCTCAACCGACAGATCGCGCGCCTTGCGCACCTGATCAACGAGCTGCTCGACGTCACCCGCCTGAACGCCGGCCGGCTGACCCTCGCGCGCGCGCCCGTCGATCTGGCCGCCCTGACGCGCGAGGTCGTCGAGCGGATGCACCAGCAGCTCGACGACGCCCGCTGCCGCACCCAGCTCGATCTCGAAGGGCCCGTGGTGGGCAACTGGGACGCTTCTCGCATGGAGCAGGTCCTCATCAACCTGCTGTCCAACGCGCTCAAGTACGGCGCGGGGGCCCCCATTCACGTCGTCGTGCGCGGCCTGGAAGGCCGCGCGCTGCTCATCGTCCGCGATCACGGCATGGGGATCGCCGAGGCCGATCAAGCCAGGATCTTCGAGCGCTTCGAGCGCGCCGTCTCCGTCCGCAACTTCGGTGGCCTAGGACTCGGCCTCTACATCGTGCGGTGGATCGTCACCTCCCACGGCGGCACCATCCGCGTCGAGAGCAAGCCGGGCGCGGGCGCCACGTTCATCATCGAGCTGCCTTTGCATGCGGCGGAGGCGGAGTCGGAGATGGCGGCGGACGGCCGAGGGGACGTGCTCCCACAGGCCTAGCTCCGCGTGCCAGAAATCCCGCCAGACAATCCGGTCGATGGCGCGCGGTCGCCGGAAACAGTAGCGATTTTCGTAGCTTCCGCCTGTTTCGCCGCCGAGGGCGGCTCCGGTGCGGCCCAACGGGGCGCCCTCTGCCGCCGCATCGGCCGCGGTGAAGGGCCCGCGGCATCACCGGTCCACCGTACGGCCACGCTGCACGCGCCGGTTGACATAGAGAACCTTACGCGATCCGGCCCTCCTGAAAAAACGAGGCTATATCAATAGTTTATCTATGCATCGACGATGAGGCAGCCCTGAGGTCAAGGGCTTGAGCGCTCTCTTTGCGCGGCTGGCCGGCTTCGGCTCGGCAGCGGCGGCGCTCTGCGTCGTCAGTGCAGGTCGTTTTGGCATGGATGTCTTCCTTCGCCCCGGTCGTGGTCGTTCCGCTTGTGCTTGAGCGCCTTGTCGCGCCCGCAGGAGCGAGCTGTGGCTCGATCGACGATCCGCATTCACAGGCCGGCGGTCGCCCTGGTGCCTGGATGTACACTGGCGTCCGAAGCGGGACCGTGGAGGCGCATTCTAAGGGACGGCATGTTCGACCCACAGGCCGATCACCCGCGCGCAGATAGGCGTTGCCTTGCTTGGTGATCGAGCCCAGCCGCTGCTTGTCGCGCCCCCCGGAGGTGTCCTCCAGGGGGACCAGGCCGAGATAGGAGGCGAGCTGGTGGGCGTGGTGAAAGCGCTTGGCTTCGTCCACCACCGAGACGAATGCGGCGGCGACGACCGCTGCTCCGAGCGGCTCTTTCTTGCGCGCTCCTCTCCGGAGCCTGGAGCCCCCGCCGGAGGCCTCCGTCCGCCCATCGCCCGCAGCTTTGTCCGGCTGGAGCGCTCGGGTGGCCCCGGGAGGTTACCCTCCCGGGGCTCCCACAGATCCGGACGTGCGGGACTACCGCATCCGGCTCTTCGTGACACGGCTTCGCTACGCGGCTTGGAAGTGCACCATGATGCGCGGTTGCGGGAGCGGATACCGCTCCAGCAGCTTCGCCATGCGCTCCCACGGCATGCGCGCCCGTTGCGAGCGGCGGTTCAGCCACTTGCACCAGACGCGCCGGGCCTCGTGCAGAAAGCGATCGAGGGCCTCGAAGTTCCCGGTGATCCCGTAATACCCGAAGTGGCCTCGCAGCTTCTGCGTGAGGATCTGCCACTGCCAGCGGACCGGCTGGTGCCGGTTCTCCCTACACCACTGGGCGACTCTCGCGAGCGCCCGCGTGAAGCGGTCGCAGGCCGTTCTCTGCCTCACCACCCAGTTCCCCTGCCGCGACCTCGCCCAGCAATGGGTGAAGCCCAGCAGATCGAAGGTCCCCGGCTTCGGGACCCTGCTCCCGCCCGACCGCGGCTGAAGCGCGGGCCGACGGAAGGGGACCAGCCGGGTCAAGGTTTACATGGCTTCCTCCTCACCAGGGCTTTCCTGGCGCACCGCAGGGGGAGTCAAGGGCGGCGGAGCCGGCGAGCTCCGCTCGCGAACCCTTGACGCCTCCGAGCACTCCAGCACCCTCGGCTGCCGATGGGCCGACCTCCACGGTGCTGCGGGCTGTCTTCGCAGGCCCCGCCGCGCGAACGCGTCGCGCAGAGGCTCGGGTCGGTGCGGTCGGCATCATGGGTCCAGGCGCCCCATGGGCTGCCTCATTCCATCTAAGGGGCCGCCTGAACAAAGCAGCTTGCGGGCGCGCCGAAGGCGATATCGCGCTCGGGCGGCGAGAGATCGCCCAGGAGGGAGAGGTGAGCGCGTGCGCGCCCTTCCCCCTCGCGGGCGAGGGGCGCGCGCGCGACCGTGGCGGCCCGCGCGCGCAGGTGCCACACTAGCGCGCGAGCGCGCGCGGCCGTCCACACGCCTGTCGCCGCGCCCACGCGCCGTGTCGCAGAACGTCAGCCTGCAGCTGCTCCACCTCGCGCAGCGCGTCCGCGCGCGCGACGCGCACGTCGCGCGCGCGCCCGACCCCGCCCTGCAGGCCCTCAGCCCCGCGGCGCCGCTGCGGGCGCTCGTCGCGGAGCGCGCACGCGTCGGTGGGCTCGGCGCCGTCTTCGCGCTGGGCGACGGGCTTGACACGTTGACCTTCTCGCCAACGCTCTACCTGCTCGAGAGCGCCGCGAGCGTGGCACAGCTCGCGCATCGCTGGAGCGCGCTCGAGCGCGCGTGGGGCGTGCGCCACCAGACGCGGTTCGCGCTCGACGGCGACGGCGCCCTGCAGCTCGCGGCGCAGCCGTACGCCGGCGCGCTCGCCCCCGCGAGCCAGACCGTGATGATCACCGGGGTGCTCGCCGCGTTGCTGCGCCGGATGGGCCACGGCGAACTCGTCGTCGCGGCGCGCGCCGCGCGCGGACCGTGGCGCGAGCTCGCCTGCGACGCCCGCTGGCTCGGGCCCGCGTCGCTTGCCGAGCCGCCGGTCGCGCTCCGCCTTGTGTGGTCGCGCCGGACCGCGCCGGCGCCGCCCGCGCGCCTGACGTTGCACCCACAGAGCGCCGCGGACGACCCGGTCGCCGCCACGCTCGCGGCGATCGCGCGCGAGCCGCACGCGCCGTGGACGCCGCAGGGCCTCGCGCACGCCACGCGCCAGTCGGTCCGCACGCTGCAACGCCGGCTCGCGGCACACGGCACCACTGCCTCGGCGCTCGCGCGCCGCGTGCGCACGCGCGACGCCAGCGTCGCGATCGCCGGCTCGCTTCGGCCGCTCACCGAGATCGCGCACGCGTACGGGTTCAGCGACGCGGCCCACCTGGCGCGCGAGTTCCGCGTCGCGTCGGGCATGCCGCCGAGCGCGTACCGCGCGGTCGCGCGCACGCGCTAGCACGCGCCCACGGCGCGGTGCGCGCGCGCTGCGGCCGACGATTGGCGCGCAGATTCAAGCCCGCCGCGCGCCCCGCTGCGAGGGTGAGCACGCACCGGCGAGCGACCATGCCCCCCCCGGTGCAGAAAGGCACGCCCCCTCCGTATGAACCCCGAACGCAACAAGCAGATGCTGCTCGAGCTGTACGACGCCGTGGTCGGCAGGCACTGGGACGCCGTCCGCGCGCTGTTGACCGCCGACTTCGTCGACCACAACCCCGACGCGCGCGCCGCGCCCGGGGCGAACGGCTGCGAGGCCTTCATCGCCTATTTCCGCGACGGCGAGACGCCGCTTCACGGCGCGCAGGTCGAGATCCAGCGTATGATCGCCGACGCCGAGTACGCCGTGGTGCACTACAAGCTCGTGAACCCGCGGCGGCCGCGCGGCGTCGCGGTGGTCGACATCTTCCGCGTCGCCGACGGACGCTTCTGCGAGCACTGGGACGTGCTGCAGGACATCCCGGCCGACGCGCCGAACCCCCGCGCCATGTTCTGAGCGCGCCGCCTCGCACCCACAGCGGCGCGCGCCTACCCCTCACGGCATCGATCGACCACGTCCTACTCTACTATCCATCCAGGGATCGCGTTCGCCGCCGGGGACCGCTTGGGTGCGCACCGCGACATCGGCGGTCAAGAAGAGACCCGCGTCCCCTCGGCGCCGCCGAGAGCGCGACCTTATGGCTGGGGGACGACCTCGTTCGTGGGGTTGCCGTCAATGTCGCCGACCACGTTGTTGGACCAATCAGCGTACGTACACGTCGCGCACGACGTCGTGTAACCCCAGTGGCTCGGGCCGAAGACGTTGTTGCGCAGGATCATGTCCTTGCCGTTCTCGGGGTAGAAGTCGTAGGCGCCGAGCGAGACGAAGTTGTCGTGGACATCGTAGTTCTGCAGCGTCGAGCCATCGACGCTCTGGGTGAAGAGCACGGCAGTGATGGCTTGCCAATAGTTCGGCACTTCGTTGCCCGTAGCGGCGTCGACGCCCGGCTCGAGTCGGTTGTGGCTGATTTCGAGCGGCCCGCTGCCCCCGTACGGGAAGACACCGCCCGTATGCGCAAGAGAGGGGTCCGCCAAGTGCGCGATGTAGTTGTCGTGCAACCAGCTCTGCTCGATGATGGTGTTTTGGCCGCAAAGGCACATGCCACCGGTATTGGCCGCGTCCACCCGGGTCAAGCGGATGGTACACGTCGCACAGGCGTTCACGGCATGCTCGGTAAGGGCGGCGTTCGTACCTCCGGGACCGACCGGCTCGGGGCGAATGGTGGTATCGCTGATGTTCAACGTGAGCGGCGCGGACTCGTCGGCGTTGACCAGAATGCTGCGGTTCGTGGAGCCGGGCGGCGGCGCGATGATCGAATTGGTGATGTTGACCGTGCCGTGGCAGCCGGTGCCGATGTAAATGAACGCGTGGAAATACATGTGGTCCAGATTGACAGTGCCGTTGCAATCGTACAGATCCCACTCTTTGCTTTGGTCGTCGCTGGGCCACACTTCCGTGTACCCAGGCGGCACCGGGAGCTGGGGATCGGATTGGGCGTAGGTGCCCACGCCGGGTGCGCCGACGGTGAAGCGATCGGGGTAGCGCTTGGTGCTTGGCGCGTCGCCGCCTCCTGCTCCACCACCGCTTCCGCCGCTCGTGCCTCCGCCGCCGCTGCAGGCGATGCAGCCGCCGCTGACTCCGGTGCCTGAAGACATGGATGAGGAGCTGGACTTCATCTCGCCGTCACCGCACCCTGCGAGGAGGGCGCTCAGCAAGACCACCCCCGGCAAGCTCGGTCCGAGGCCTGCTGCAGGACGATTGGCCGCTCTCTTCATGAGATCTCCTTCGCTTTCGGGGACGTCGCGTCGCTCGTGATCGGATATACAGCCCGAGCAGTCCGCGGCCTGTTGCACGCCGGCTCTCACCCTCATGGGCCACTCGTTTTCAGGGTCATGGGGCCCGGAGGACGGACCGAAACGACTGTCCGTGAACGTGCCGCGTATCGAGGGCGGCGTCGAGCCAATTCATCAACGCCGGGTGCCTCGCGGGGGATTCGGCTGGCACCGTCAGCGAGGCGCGCCGGGTCGAGAGGGCGAGTCAGCGGCGACGGGCGCGAGGGTGGAGCTTATGCCGGTGCGCCCGCAATCACGCGCTCGCCCTGGCCGCACGCCGCCTGCGCGCCAGCGAGCCAAGCATCGCGCTGCCCTGCCCCGACGCGATGATCGGCGCCATGGCCGCGCTGCAGGTCTGGAAAAAGGGCTAGCTGAGCAGCATCACCGAGGCGTGCTGGTTGATGACCATGCAGGCGCCGTTGCCGTCGGTGAACTTGAGGTTGAACTAGAAGCCCAGCTTCGTGAAGAACGCCATCGAGCGCTTGAGATCGCTCACCGCCAGGTTGACGAAGAGGCCGCGCGTGTGGGCCGTGGTCATGGCGTCACCCCCTTGTTGTCGCAGTTGAACATCCATTGCACGCCGAACTTGTCGGTGAGCTGGCCGTAATGCGCGTTCCAGAAGGTGTCCTGGAGAGGCATGTCGACCTTGCCGCCGGCGGAAAGCGCGTCGAAGCGCGAGGCCATCTCGCTCTTGTCGGTGAAGTGCAGGCACACGTGCACGTTGCTGCCGGCCGGGAACGGAGTGCCGGGCATGGCGTCGCTGATCATCAGCACGCTCTCGCCGATGCGCAGCATCGCGTGCATGACGCGGTTCTTCACGGGCGAGTCGGCCGGGGTGCCGGGCACGTCGCCGAAGCGCGTGATGCCGCCTTCGATCTTGGCCCCGAGCGCGCGCTCGTAGAGCTGGATGACCTGCTCGGCGTTGCCGTCGAAGATGAGGTACGGGTTCAGGTTCTTGATGGACATGAGCTTCTCCTGGAGTGGGCGTGAGGTTCAGCGGGACAGCGGGAGCAGCGCGCGCAGGCGCGCGTCGCGCAACCAGAGGCCGAGCCACAAGAGCGCGGCGATGTAGATGGGGAACAGCGTGTGGCTGAGCAGCGGGTGCCCGACGCGCAGGTGCGTGGCCACGGCGCCGCCGAGGTAGCCGGTCCACAGGAGGGCGCCGAGCACGCGCGTGCGGGGCACCAGGTAGGCCACCAGGCACACGGCCTGGAGGATGCCGAGCGTGCGGATGGCCTCGCCCGACCAGCCGAGGTCGGCGCTGTGCTTGGCGGCGGTCTCGGCGGCCAGCAGCTTGAAGCCGCCGTCGAAGGCCAAGAACAGCGCCGCGAGGCCGCTCGCGACCCGGCCTCCCCACAGCGCGGCGCGGGACGGCGCCTCGCTGCGGACGTGGCTCGTAACAGGCTGAAAATGCTGAGAAATTGCGGCACTCGCGGTCGTCATGGGCTCCCTCCGTTGCGTTCGTTTCGAGGGATAGACTCCGGGGCCGCGCTGAACTCATCGGTGGGCCGCAAAAAAGTTCGCGGGCCCCTCGGGGCAGGCACCGCGGCACGCCGAAGCGCGGGAACAGAGGTGGTCGACGTCGAGGTACGACGTCATGCTGGCGATGCCGTCGCCGCGCACGTCGAGCACGAGGATCGCCGGAGCCGATCGCGGGTCGGCCCTCCCCCGCCGCCGAGCGCCTCGACGCCCCGTGGATCGCCGTGATCACGGGATCGTGTCGTCGACGTAGTATCCGGCGCTTCCGACCGGGACCGTCACGGCGCCTGAGCCGACGGTGAACGCCCCGTTCGGCGTGATGTTGGCCGGGTTCTGTCCTTGCCCGATCGTCTGGTACCAGGTCAGCCGGGTGATCTCTCCGCCGCCCGTGCCGATCCGCAGGTGCACGCCGCCGTTGTCATAGCGGTATCCACCGCTCACCTGGTCGCTCGAGAACCACGTCCAGGAGGAGCTCACCGGCAGCTGAAACTGCTGCGTTCCGCTCTGCGCCGGCGGCGCGCCGCTGCCGTCCGCGTGGCTGACGCTCACGCCCTTCTTGCCGAGGTACTGCAGGCTCGCCGTGGTCACGTAAAAGTACTCGGTGTTCGCCTGGTAGCTGCCCACATTGCTCCCGCCGATCGCAAGGGCTCGAAAGAACGGCTGGCCGTTCGAGAAGGTCGCCGTGTACAGCCGCCATGGGGTCGACATGCCCGGGTCGAGCTGCGCTTCGCTCACCGAGTCGACCTCCTCGTCTCCTGGTTGCTCTATCCGCTCGGCGACGATGCAGCCCGACGCCGCCAGCATCGCGAAGACCGCCGTCCCGACCTGCACCAACACGCTCTGCGCTTGCATGACAGCCGAACCTCTCCACGGACTTTCATGGCCCAGATCCGCTGGGGAACCGACGATTCCGGGCAACCTGCCGAACCGAGGTAATCGAAGTCACCGGAGTAGACAATTGAAAGGATCGTCCGCGAGCTTTACCTCAAGCTCGAGATCGAAATGGCGACGAGCGCAGGACGGTGGTGCGTTCCGGCCGCGGACGGGATCGACCGAGCACCATGATCCCGCTGGCGCGCAGCAGCACCGGATCGGCGCAAGTCGACACAGTTCGGCACGAATTCACGGGACGGCCAGCGCCGAGCGCTGCGTCGCCGGATCAACGGAATCAGCGGGAGACGAGGTCCGTCATCCAGGGCACGTCGGGGGTCGTTCTCAGGACCGTGCCGGCCCACTGCCGGTCGTCCATCCGCTCGAAGCCCTCGGTGACGGCCTCGAAGTACGACGAGGCGAGCCCCACGAACGCGCGAGGCGCGCCGCCGCAGGGGTCGGCCGTCACGACCATGAGCCGCGGCAGGCCGGTGCCCACATGCAGCACGCGGCCGACCGGCGCGCCGCCCTCGTCGGTCGGCTGGGTGTGCACGTCGGCGATCGTCGGATCCTGCTCCAGGCTCTTCATCTGATCGAAGAAGAGCTGCATGTACCACCCCTCGACGTAGGGCGCACCGCACCCTTGCGACTGAACCTTCACCGCCTGGTTGATGAAATCGAGGTGCTCCTGGGTGAGGGGCAGGCCGGCGCGCTCGTTCGCGGCCATCTCGCCGAGCGTCCGCGCGACGTCGTGGAGCTGCGAGAAGTACGCCGACACCCTCTCCCCGAGCTGCGGCGCGCTCGACAGATCGAGCGCGCCGACGATCTCGACGCCGTGCTCGGCCAGCTCGGCGATGCGCGTGTAGAACGCCGGGTACGGATCGACATACGCGTCCGGGAACTCGCACGTGTCCCCGCCCGTGTACGACTGCTTGGCGTAGAGCAGCGTGTCGTGGCGGAGCTCGGCCCAGGAGGCGAGCTGGGTGCTCAGCAGGCGGCGGCCCCACGCCTCGGTCTTCGCCACCCCGGGCAGCCCCTCGCCGTCGCCGATCGCCCGCGCCGGCGACAGCTCCCGCAGCGCCCCGAGCCAGCGGTTGTAGAGGTTCTTGCCCCAGAAGTCCCCGGGGTGCGCGTCGACGAGCACGCGCATCATGTGCAGGTCCGGCGCGTAGGGGAACTTCCCGAGCTCCGGCGCGAGCAGCTGGCCCGCCTGATCGTTGCCGAGCGCGGCGAAGCCCACGTCGAGCGGGTTTGGCATCATGCGCTTGACGGCGCCGCCCTGCACCCGGTCGAAGACCACGTTCGAGAAGACGTGGGAGTCGACGACGTACCGCTGGCCGAGCAGCGCGAAGCTCGACGAGAGGGGCATCGTGCCCTTGCCGAGCCCGTTGATCATGATGTGGCTCGAGATCCGCTGCGTCCCGTGGCCCTCCTTCACGATGACCTCGGCGATCCGCGCGTCCGGGACGCCGGCGAGGCCGGCGGCGTCGCTGAGGCCGAGATCGGCGAGCAGGTCGTCGAGCTCCGGCAGGGTCATGAAGTCGCTCTCGCCGACGAAGGCCTGGATCGCGTCGTCGATGCGCTTGTAGCGGGCGACGGTCTCCGCGTCGGCCAGGGCGCGCAGCACGTACGCGCCCTCGAGGTGCCGCCGCTGGAAGCGCTGGGTGCCGTCCTGCTGGGTCTCGAGGAAGCGGAAATCCACGCGGCCGAGCCACATCATGCTGCGGAAGTAGCGCTCGAGCTCGGGGTGCAGCTCGTCGAGGTAGTGGCCGCGGGGCTCGAACTGCGAGAAGTCCATGAGCCGGTCCGTGCCGAAGAGGCGAACCTCCCCCATGCCCTGGTGGGCCTCGGCGCCCGCGACGAGCTCGTCGATGGCCGCGGCGCTGGCGCCCGCGACGGGGGCGACGGGCGCGCCGTCGAGCAGCGCGAGCGCGACGGCCGTGAAGAGATCCGCGTCCGCGCGCGCCTCGGCGCCGAGCTCCGCTCCGGCGCCCGAGGCGAGCCGCGCGCGCATCTGCTTCAGCATCGTCCCGAGCTCGGGCGCGAGCGAGGCCAGCTCCACCGCCTTCAGGATCGCATCGTACGAGCGGTGGACCGCGAACAGGATAGAGTCCGCGGACACGTAGAGCGGCAGGTCGAGCGAGTAGATGCTCTCGTAGCCGTAGACGAACGTCGGGAAGGACTTCTTGCTCGAGATGACGAAGCCGTTCGCGGAGAGCTTCGCGAGCTCGTCCTCGTCGAGGGCGAGCGCGGTGCCCTGGAGGAGCGAGAGGCCCGCGGCGTCCGCCGGCGCATAGGACAGGCCCGACGCGAAGGGGACGGGGTAGCGCGCGGCGAAATCCTCGTCGCTCATGCTCGCCGAGGCATCCCGCTCGGCGAGCAGCGCGGTGAGCTCTGCCTGCTGCTCGGGCCCGAGCTCCGTGGAGGGCAGCTGGGTGCCGTCGGTGCCGGGCGGGGGCTGGCTCCCCTCGCCAGAACAGCCGGCGGCGAGGGCGACGAGGATCGGGACGACGTGAAGGCGAAGAAGCAGGTTGCGCATCGTGCTCCCCTTTCGAAGCGTGCCCCTGAGAGCCCGGGGCGCGACGGCCCTGAAAGCAAAGGTGGTGCCGTGGGCGCGCGATGCGGGGGCGGTCCTCCTGCAACACGGTGGGAGACAGCCATGCTCCGGCCGCGCGCTGGGGCTGATCCACGCGCCTGCCGGCCGTGGCCGCGCAGCCTCGGCGCGAAGATCGCTTCTCCCGACGCGCTCGTCCTGTTCTTCAGCAGCGCTGTCCAGCAGTGTACCCAGCCCGTGATCCCGATGGAGATAGACGTCGACGGCACGTGCGACACCGAGCCTGTCTGGCAACACATCTTGATGATCCCGCCCGAGCTCAACACGCCGGGGCTGATCGATCTTTCCAGTCCGGGGATCGGCTTCCACCAGTTCATGCTCATGGCCAACTGCGGCGGCGGGGGTGGGACAGGCAGCAGGTACTGGGGCACGCTCGAGATCGTCGAGAGCGACGAGACCTCGCTCTTCGTGAAGGTGCGCGGCACGGAGAACCCGAGCTTTCCGATCGACGGAGATCACACGGTCCAGCGCTGCGGCTCATAGCTCCACGGTCGCACGACGGCTGGCCGTCGGGCTCCGGCAGAAACAGCGCAGCGTGCCCGCGCGGCAGGCGCCGGAGGACTCTCGGCGAATTCCCTCTCTTCCCCCGTCATCGCAGGCGAGCCGGCGCGAGGGCGCCCCGCCATTTTCCATGGCGGAGCGCGGCGCTTTTGGCAACATGCACCGACGCTCGACGCTTCGGAGGCCGTCGCACTGGCCTTCGAAGATCCCCCTATGGCCGATAGTCCACGCTACCTCGTGATCGAGGTCCTGCACGACGGGCCCGAGACGATCCTCTACCGAGCCCGGCGCGAGGAGGACGGCCGGCCGGTGGTGCTCAAGGTCCTGCGGCGCGACCACGCGAGCCCCCGCGCCCTCGGGCGGCTGCGCCACGAGCACGACGTCGCCAGGACGCTCGACTCGACGGCCATCGTCAAGGCCCACGGGATCGAGGCGTTCCGGGACCAGATGGCGCTGGTCCTCGAGGACTTCGGCGGCCGCTCGCTCGACCGGTTCATCCAGGGGCCGACGCCGCTCGAGCGCTTCTTCCCCCTCGCTCTCCGCCTGACCGGCGCGCTCGCCGAGCTGCATCGACACCACGTCATCCACAGGGACATCAAGCCCCAGAACCTGCTCTACAACCCCGACACCGGGGAGGTGAAGATCACCGATCTCGGGATCGCCTGCCTCTCGCCCCGCGAATGCCACGACGTCTCCCACGACGGGCTCATCGCCGGGACCCTGGCGTACATGGCGCCCGAGCAGACGGGCCGGATGAACCGCTCCACCGATGAGCGGACCGACCTGTACTCCCTCGGCGTCACCTTCTACGAGCTGCTGACCGGCGCCTTGCCCTTCCAGGCGAGCGATCCCGTGGAATGGGTGTATTGCCACGTCGCCCTCCACCCATCCCCACCCCACGCGCTCGTCCCCTCGATTCCCCCGCAGCTGTCGGCGGTCGTCCTCAAGCTGCTCTCCAAGTCCGCCGAGGATCGCTACCAGAGCGCGCTCGGCCTGCAGCGCGACATCGACGAGTGCTTCGCCAGGTGGCAAGCGAGCGGGGAGATTCCGCCCTTCCCGCTCGGTGAGCGCGATCTCTCCGATCGGTTCCAGATCCCGCAGCGGCTCTACGGCCGCGAGCGCGAGCTAGGGGCCCTGCTCGCCGCGTTCGAGCGCGTGGTCGCGAGCGGCCGCCCCGAGCTCGTGCTCGTGTCGGGCTACTCGGGCGTCGGCAAGTCGTCGCTCGTGGCCGAGCTGCGCGGGCCGGTGGTGCGCGAGCGGGGCTTCTTCCTCTCCGGCAAGTTCGAGCAGCTGAGGCGCGACGTCCCTTACCACGCCTTCCTCCAGGCGTTCCGGGCGCTCTTGCGGGAGATCCTGGGCGTGAGCGACGAGGAGCTCGAGCGCTGGCGAGAGCGCCTCCGGGAGGCCGTCGGCGCGACCGGCGCGCTGCTCGCCGGCGTGCTCCCCGAGCTCGCGCTGCTCCTCGGCCCGCAGCCGCCCGCGCCGGAGCTCCCGGGCGTCGAGGCCCGGCACCGGTTCCACGCGGCGCTCCAGCGCTTCGTGGCGGCGTGCGTCCAGAAGGAGCACCCCATGGTGCTCTTCCTCGATGACCTCCAGTGGGCCGACGCCGGCAGCCTCCAGCTGCTCGAGCAGCTCATCACCTACACCGAGACCGAGCACCTCCTGCTCATCGGCGCTTATCGCGACAACGAGGTCGGCCCGGCGCACCCGCTGCCGCTCATGCTGGCCGACGCGCGGAAGCGCGGCGCGACCTTCAGCGACCTCGTGCTCGCGCCGCTCTCCGCCTCCGACGTCGGGGCGCTCGTCGCGGGGGCGGTCCACGCCGCGGCCGAGCGCGCCGAGCCGCTCTCGCGGCTCGTCCACGAGAAGACCGGCGGCAACCCCTTCTTCGCGATCCAGTTCCTCTTCGAGCTGCACCAGGAAGGCCTCATCACCTTCGACGCGAAGGCGGGCGCCTTTCGCTGGGACATCGCCGCGATCCGCGGCAAGGGGTTCACCGACAACGTCGTCGAGCTGATGGTGGGCAAGCTGAAGCGGCTCCCCGTCCCGACGCAGGACGCGCTCAAGCTCGCCGCGTGCCTCGGCGCCAGCCTGGACCTCGACATCCTCGCCTTGGTCGCGAGCCGCCCTGCAGCCGAGCTCGGCGAGGCCCTCGCCGAGGCCGTGCGCGAGGGGCTGCTGCTCCGCCGGGGCGCCACCTACCGGTTCCTCCATGACCGGGTGCAGCAGGCCGCCCACGCGCTCATCCCCGCCGGACAGCTCGCCGAGGTGCACCTCTGCATCGGCCGGCTGCTCCTGAAGGGTCAGCGCGAAGAGGCGCTCTTCGACGTCGTGGGGCACCTCAACCGCGGCGCCGCGCTCATCCGTTCCCAGGCCGAGCGCGACGAGCTCGCCGCGCTGAACCTCCGCGCCGGCAGGAAGGCCAAGGCCGCCGCGGCCTTCCAGTCCGCCGCCGCGCTCTTCGCCGCGGGCCTCTCCCTGCTCGCGCCGGGCTGCTGGGAGGCGCAGCACGAGCTGACCTACGATCTGACCTTCGAGCGCGCGCACGCCGCGTACATCACCGGCGGCTTCGACGAGGCCGAGCGGCTGCTGCAAGCGCTGACGGACCACGCGAGCACCGAGGCCGAGCGAGCCGTGGCCGTCGAGCTCGCCATCGCCCTGAGCGTGACCCGCGGGCAGGCCGCCCGCGCGGTGGAGCTCGGGCTCTCATTCCTCCGCTCCTGCGACGTCGACCTGTCGATCCCGCTCACCGATGCGCGGCTCGCGGAGGAGACCGAGGGCGTCTGGCAGGCCCTGGACGACCGGGCGATCGAGGGCCTGATCCACCTGCCTCCCATGACGCACCCGACGTGCAAGATCGCGATGAGCGTCCTGGCGAGCGTGTCTGTCCCCGCGTACTTCGTGCACCCGGACCTGAACTACCTCGTCGTCGTGCGCATGGTGAAGCTCAGCCTGCAGCACGGCAACGCCGCGAGCTCCCCTCACGCGTATGCGGCGTTCGCGAAGGTGATCGGCCCGAAATACGGGCGATACCAGGAGGGATATCTGTTCGGCAAGCTCGGTCATGACCTGGTGGAGAGGGACAACCTCCTCGCCATGAAGGCCATGGTCTTTTCCTTGTTCGGCAATCTGATCATCTTCTGGAAGCGCCATTACCGAGAGACGTATCCGTACACGCGCGCCGGCCTCAACGCCGCGATCGAGACCGGCAACCTGAACGACGCGTGCTTCCTCTGCATCTGGGCCCCGCTGTTCCCGCTGCTCGCCGGCGAGCCGCTGGAGGACGTCCTCCGCGAGGTCGAGGAGCACCTCCGCTTCGTGCGCAAGACCGGATACGAGTTCGTCTACAACATCCTCCTGAGCGCCTACGCGCTGGTCCAGGCGCTGCGAGGCAGGCCGGCCCGGCTCCCGATGATGGATGGATCCGAGCTGGATCCGAGCGCGTTCGAGGCGCGGCTGCCTCCCGGGGACATGGGCGGCGTGCTCAGCTTCTACTGCAGCCTGAAGGCCCAGGGGCTGTTCTTGCTCGGCTCCCCCGGGGAGGCGCGCGAGGCGACGCGCCGGGTGATCGTCGACAGGCCCTGGAGGACCGAACCGCAGGCGCTCGTGGCGGAGGACTTCTATTATCACGCGCTCGCGCTCGCGGCGCTCGTCGACGACGGCGATGCGCACGATGCGCGCAGCCCGCACGAGGCGCCGCCGTCGCCGGAGCGGGAGCTGCCGGACGGGCTGCTCGACTGCGAGCGGCAGCTCGGCGAGTGGGCCAGGAACGGCCCCGACAACTACCTCCACAAGCACGCGCTGGTCCGCGCCGAGATCGCCCGGCTCCGCGGGCAGGAACCGGAGGCGGCCCGGCTCTACGAGCAGGCCGCGTCGGCCGCGCGGGAGGGCGGCTTCGTCCAGCACGAGGCCATCGCCTGCGAGCTCGCCGCGGCGTTTTACCGCGCGCGCGGCCTCGCCACCGCCGCAGACGCCCACCTCCAGAAGGCCCGCGCCGCCTACTTCCGCTGGGGCGCCCACGCCAAGGTCGAGCAGCTCGACCAGCGTTATCCCTTCCTCGTCGAGCGAAAGCCGATCGCCCCCACCGTCACCTTCGCCGTACGCGCCGAGCAGTTCGACGTCCTCTCCATCGTCAAGGCCTCTCAGAGCATCTCCGGTGAGCTCAAGCTCCCGCGCCTGCTCGAGATGCTCCTGCGCACGGTGATCGAGCACGCGGGCGCCGAGGAAGGCTACGTGCTCCTGGCCCGCGAAGATCGCCTGTCGACCGCGGCGGCGATCGCCGCGTCCGGGGGCGCCGCGCGGCTGCTCGACGCGGGCGAGGCCGCGGCGGCCGCGCTGCCGCAATCCATCCTCAACTACGTTCGCCGCAGCCACGAGCGCGTGCTGCTCGACGACGCCGCCGGGAAGCACCCGTTCCTCGAAGAGGAGTATTTCACGCGGAAGAAGCCGAGGTCGGTGCTGTGCCTGCCCATCGTGCGCCAGGCGCGGCTGCTCGGCGTGCTCTACCTGGAGAACCGGCTCGTGGCGGGGGCGTTCACGCCCGGGCGGCTCACCGTGCTCGAGCTGCTCGCGTCGCAGTCGGCCATCTCGCTCGAGAACGCCATGCTCTACGCCGACATCGAGCAGGAGAACGCCGAGCGGCGCCGGGCGGAGCGCGAGCTCCGCGAGAGCCAGGCCACGCTGCAGGCCATCATCGACAACTCCGCCGCTGCCATCTTCCTCAAGGATCGCGACGGCCGGCACCTGCTCGCCAACCGCGGGGTGAGCCGCGCCCTCGGCAGGCCGCTCGATCAGATCATCGGAAAGACAAGCGCCGAGCTCATGCCTACCGAGCGCGCCGTGGCGCTGGACGCGCACGACCGGCAGGTGCTCGACAGGGGCGAGCCGCTCGAGTTCGAGGAAGAGTTGATCATGGAGGACGGACCGCACACCTACCTGTCGGTCAAGTTCCCGCTCGGCGAGGGCGTGATGCCCGGCGTGATCTGCGGCGTCTCCACCGACATCACCCAGCGCAAGCGGGCCGAGCTGGCCGAGCGTTTCCTCGCCGAGGCGAGCCGCAAGCTCATGGCCCTCGGCTACGGCGCCACCCTCGAGAGCGTCGCTCAGCTCGCCGTGCCCGAGCTGGCCGATCAGTGCGTCATCGACGTGCGCCTCGAGCCGGACGCTCCGGAGCGCATGGCCACCGCAGGAGTGCCTGCCGAGCTCGCAGGGGCGGTGATCGACGCGCTGCAGCCGCTCTCGGCGGCGTCGCTGAGCCGCCCCGAGGTGGGCGACGTGCGCGCCGCGCCCCTCCTCGAGCCGCTCGGCGTTCACTCCTTCCTCCGGGCTCCGCTCCTCGCGCGCGACCGGTGCTTCGGCGTCATGACCTTGCTGGCGACCGCGCCACGGCGCAGCTACGGCCCCGCCGACCTGTGGCTGGCCCAGGAGCTGGCGAGCCGCGCCGCCCTCACCCTCGACAACAGCCGCCTGTTCACCGAGGCCCGGGAGGCGATCGAGCGCCGCGACGAGTTCCTCCTCGTCGCCTCGCACGAGCTCAAGACCCCGCTCACCTCGCTCAAGATGCAGGCCCACCTCCTCGCCCGGCTCCTGCCCCGCTTCCAGCGCGCCGAGGTCGCTCCGGAGCGCATCGACGCCGCGATCCAGGTCCTCAACCGCCAGATCGCGCGCCTCGCCCACCTGGTCAACGAGCTGCTCGACGTCACCCGCCTCAACGCCGGCCGGCTCACCCTCGCGCGCGCCCCCCTCGACCTGGCGGCCCTGACGCGCGAGGTCGTCGAGCGGATGCACCAGCAGCTCACCGACGCCCGCTGCCGCACCCAGCTCGAGCTGGAAGGGCCCGTGATCGGGGACTGGGATGCTTCTCGCATGGAGCAGGTCCTCATCAACCTCCTGTCCAACGCGATCAAGTACGGCGCGGGGGCCCCCATTCACGTCGTCGTGCGCGGCCTGGAAGGCCGCGCGCTGCTCGTCGTCCGCGACCACGGCATCGGCATCGCGCAGGCCGACCAGGCCAGGATCTTCGAGCGCTTCGAGCGCGCCGTCTCCGTCCGCAACTTCGGCGGCCTCGGCCTCGGCCTCTACATCGTCCGGTGGATCGTCACCTCCCACGGCGGCACCATCCGCGTCGAGAGCAAGCCGGGCGCGGGCGCTGCGTTCATCGTCGAGCTCCCCTTGCGCCCGGCCGAGGCGGAGACGGCGGCCGAGGGCCAAGGGGCCCTGCTCCCATCGGCCTAGGCGCTCACGCGCTCACGCCAGCGCTTCCCGGGCCCATTGCACGCTCACGCGACGGCGCTGACAGGCGCTTTGCTCCTCTGATAAGGTGGTCCTCCTAGGAGACCGCCATGCCTCGCTTGAACCAGATCATCGCCATCGAGAAGGGCGTCAAGGCCCGCTCCCACCAGCGCCTCACCGAGGCGCACCACGCGCTGCAGAAGCCGGCGTTGCTCTCCGGGATCTCGCGCACCTACCGGTCGAAGGACGAGGAGGGCGAGCAGCTCCCGCCCGAGGCGACGAGGGTGCAGGCGAAGGCCGAGGACATCATCCGGAGCACCGCCGACATCCTGGGCGAGCTCTTCGACGTCACGGCCACCAAGGACTATGCGAACTGCAAGGCCCGCGCGGACGTGGTCGTCGACGGCAAGGTGCTTCTCACGGGGGCGCCCGTGACTTACCTGCTCTTCCTGGAGAAGCAGCTCGTCGACATGAACACCTTCATCAAGAAGCTGCCGGTGCTCGACGCGTCGGAGAGCTGGACGTTCGATCCCTCCGGGGACTCCTGGGCGACGGAGCCGGTGCAGACGGCGCGGACCAAGAAGATCCCCCGCAACCACGTCAAGGCCGAGGCGACGGACAAACACCCGGCGCAGGTGGAGGTCTATCACGAGGACGTGGTCGTCGGTTACTGGAAGACGGTCAAGTTCTCGGGCGCGCTGCCAGCGCGGCGCATCAACGAGCTGCTCGATCGCGTGGAGAAGCTGCAAAAGGCGGTCAAGTTCGCCCGCGAGGAGGCGAACAACCAGACGGTCGAGGAGCAGAAGGTCGGCGCCGCCGTCCTCGGGTTCCTCTTCGGTACCTGACGCGCACCTGACGCGCGCCCCCTGCCCCGGCCGCGCTTGCGCCGCGGCCGCCGGAGCGATATCGTGGCCGCGGAGTGCAAGTTGAAGCTCAAGCTCAGCTTGATGGGCTCGGCGCCCAAGCGCAGGTTCGAATCCTGCCCCCGCCACCTCATTTTCTCTCGCGGCGGGGTAGCCCAGCTCGGAAGAGGCAGCGCCGGCCCGTTCAATGGTCTCAAGCTCTCACTCCAGGCTCGAGCATTCGCCGCCGATCACCCAATCGAACGGGAGAAGGCTTGAATCGTCGGATGCTGGTTCAATTCCAGCCTGGCCAGCCCGCGCCGCGGTGAGGCGTCGCCTCTCCTCGCGCGGCGCCGGGGCGCTCCCGCCCCGGCGCGCGGTCCATGATGGCCGGTAGTTCAATGGCAGAACACGGCGGTGTAAGGACTGACCTTCGACCTTAAACGTGTGGGTGTGCGCAGATGGCGGCAAACCGAGGCCCGGGACTAGGCTACAGTCCCGGGTCTCACCTATTTCAGGGGCCTTCGGGTCGCGGGAGAGCGCCGGCGGCTCAGGCCCTCAGGAGGAGCTCGAACCCTTCGGCCACGAGCCCCTTGAACACGGTCGGCCCCGTCCGGCGGAACCCTAGCTTCTCCAGCACCCTGACCGACGCGACATTCTCGAGCATCGCGTGCGCGACGAGGCGTGAGAGCCGGAGCTCCTCGGCTGCGTACCGGATGCACGCGGCGGCCGCCTCCGTGGCGTAGCCTTTGCCCCAGTGCTTGCGAAAGAAGCGGTACCCGAGGTCCGCGACCTCGAGGTCGTCGTGCCACCTGAGGCCGCACCAGCCTAGCTTTTCCGCCGTCTTCCGGTCCGAGACGATGAACCGGCCCATGCGGAAGTCCTCGAACTGGCGCGCGAGCCGCGCGACGACCGCGCGCGCATCGTCCTCGCACGCGAACGCGGTATCGCCGGTGTAGCGGACCACTTCGGGATCCGAGTTCAGCTCCATCATGAACGGGACGTCCGACCGCCGGTGGGGGCGGAGGCGCAGGCGCTCCGTCAAGAGGAGGGCGTCATCATCGGTGTCGAGGCCGGGCACCGGGCGATCTTACCCGGTCCGCCGCGACGGCGCAGCGCTCACCCATCACGGGGCGCCGGCGCGCATGGATCTGGCGCGCACCGGCAGGCGAGCCGAGGTGCGTACGCCACACGCGGGTGATGCGGCGCGTATCGGCGCGTCACGGTGGCCGCCGGCCATCGATGGTAGAGCCTGCCCGGTCGCTGGAGAGGATCGCGCTCGAGAGCGTATCGGACGCTCCTGATGCCATGTCGGACGCTCCTGAGGCCATGTCGGACGCTCCTGAGGCCATGTCGGACGCTCCTGAGGCCATGTCGGACGCTCCTGAGGCCATGTCGGGCGCTTTTGATGCCATGTCGGGCGCTTTTGAATCGGCACCGGATGTTCCAGCGAGGCCGTGCTGCCGCGGCTTGACGAGCGCACCGCGTGCTCGCCGCGCCGGCCCATCGGAGGCGCGCCGAGCGCCGCCGCGCAGAGCGCCGTGTTCGCCATTTCCTGTCCCGTGCGCGGCCGTCTCCTGATTCTCGCGTTGGTGCTCCCTTCGCGCCATTGCGCGCTCCCATGCGCGAGCTGCCGTCTTTCCACGCGTTCGCCCTGCTCTGCTCTCGATACCTGCAAATACCCCGGCTTCGCATGGAGACGCGGGGTTCCCCCGGCGCGAGCGCGAATGAACGCCGACTGCTCGACGGGCGTCGCGGCTGTCAACCCCTCCTCAGGGGCTTGGTGAACCGCCCCCATTAACTTAGGATCGCTCCAGACACAGCGGGTTGGCGACTGGAGCCTTCGAGCGCTGGCTGCACCTGGTCACGCCCACGTCGTGGCGTGGCCTGTCGTGCCGCATCGACGAATCGCCCTGACTTTTCGTGCCGGCAATTGGTGGGACTCTCATCGAGAGGTCGGAGCGGGGCACGGGCGGAGATCCGTCCCGGAGTCGGCCTTCGCCCGAATCACTCGCCTGCTGGGCTCCACCTCATCTGAACGCGGCTGTCTGCGGGATCGAGCGCATTGAAGCTCGGAATCGATAGAAAGGCGGAGTCACATGCGAAAGTATCGAGCGAGTGCGGTTTCTGCTGGGATCCTCGCCGGGTTTGCCGGGGTGATGGCCAGCGCAGGCGCGAGCTGGGCCGGCGATTCGCGAGACGTCAAGGCGGAGGCCGGGGCGTCCGACGAGGTCGGGCACCACATGCCCGGCAAGGGCAAGGGGTTCGTGGGACAGCAGTATCAGCAGTATCAGAAGGGGGAGCGCGGTCCCCAGGGGCCCATGGGGCAGCGGGGGCCCGCTGGGCCGCAGGGCGAGCGCGGTCCTCAGGGTCCGCAGGGGCCCAAGGGCGAGCGCGGCGAGCCTGGCCCGCAGGGGTCGGCAGGCGCCGCGGGGCTCATCGGTCCCCAGGGCCTCCAGGGCTTCAAGGGCGTCGATGGCGCGCGCGGTCCGCAGGGGCCCAAGGGCGAGCGCGGCGAGCCCGGCCCGCAGGGGCCGGCAGGCACCGCGGGGCTCATCGGTCCCCAGGGCCTCCAGGGCTTCAAGGGCGTCGATGGCGCGCGCGGTCCGCAGGGGCCCAAGGGTGAGCGCGGCCCGCAGGGGCCGGCAGGCGCCGCGGGGCTCATCGGTCCCCAGGGCCTCCAGGGCTTCAAGGGCGTCGATGGCGCGCGTGGTCCGCAGGGACCCGCGGGGCCCATGGGACCCAAGGGCGAGATGGGTCCTCAGGGGCTGGTCGGGCACACTGGCCTCCAGGGCCTCAAGGGCGCTGACGGCGCGCGTGGTCCGCAGGGGCCGGCCGGGCTCATCGGCCCCCAGGGCCTCAAGGGCGTCGATGGCGCGCGCGGTCCGCAGGGACCCGCGGGCTCCATGGGTCCCAAGGGCGAGATGGGTCCTCAGGGGCCGGCGGGGCTCATCGGTCCTCAGGGCCTCAAGGGCGCTGACGGCGCGCGTGGTCCGCAGGGGCAGGTAGGGCCCAAGGGCGAGATGGGTCCTCAGGGGCCGGTAGGGCCCAAGGGCGAGATGGGTCCTCAGGGCCTCAAGGGCGCTGACGGCGCGCGCGGCCCGCAGGGGCCGGTAGGGCCCAAGGGCGAGATGGGTCCTCAGGGCCTCAAGGGCGCTGACGGCGCGCGCGGTCCGCAGGGGCCGGCAGGGCCCAAGGGCGAGCGTGGCGAGCCCGGCCCCCAGGGCCTCGCAGGGCACGTCGGTCCTCAGGGCCTCCAGGGCCTCAAGGGCGTCGACGGCGCTCCGGGCCTCAAGGGCGCTGACGGCGCGCGTGGTCCGCAGGGTCCCGCTGGACCCAAGGGCGAGCGTGGCGAGCCCGGCCCTCAGGGCCTCGCAGGGCACGTCGGTCCTCAGGGCCTCCAGGGCCTCCAGGGCCTCAAGGGCGTCGACGGCGCTCCGGGCCTCAAGGGCGCTGACGGCGCGCGTGGTCCGCAGGGTCCCGCTGGACCCAAGGGCGAGGCGGGTCCCCGGGGGCCGGCCGGACCCAAGGGCGAGCGCGGCGAGCGCGGCCTCCAGGGCCCCGCGGGGATCGTCGGTCCTCAGGGCCTCCAGGGCCTCAAGGGCGCCGACGGCGCTCACGGCCTCAAGGGCGCTGACGGCGCTCCGGGCCTCAAGGGCGCTGATGGCGCGCGCGGTCCTCAGGGCCTCGCTGGACCCAAGGGCGAGGCAGGTCCCCAGGGGCCGGCCGGACCCAAGGGCGAGCGTGGCGAGCGCGGCCCCGCGGGGATCGTCGGTCCTCAGGGCCTCCAGGGCCTCAAGGGCGCCGACGGCTCTCACGGCCTCAAGGGCGCTGACGGCGCTCCGGGCCTCAAGGGCGCCGACGGCGCGCGCGGTCCGCAGGGTCCCGCTGGACCCAAGGGCGAGGCGGGTCCCCAGGGACCGGCCGGACCCAAGGGCGAGCGTGGCGAGCGCGGCCCCGCGGGCCCCGCGGGGATCGTCGGTCTCCAGGGTCTCCAGGGCCTCAAGGGCATCGACGGCGCGCGCGGTCCTCAGGGCCTCGCTGGACCCAAGGGCGAGCGTGGCCCCCAGGGGCCGACCGGATCGCCTGGACTCGTGAAGATCCACGTGGTCTCCGTGACGCGCGAGGCGTCGCCCACGAGCGCGTTCGTCAACGTCAAGGCGCTCTGCGACGCGGGTGAAGTCGTGATCAGCGGCGGATTCTCGATCTCCGGCGGCGCCCAGGCGACGAGCAGGGTGGTCGAGAACTCGCCGTTCGACCCCACCGAAGGCCGCGCGGGCTGGACATCGACCGCCGTGTTCGAGAGCGGCTTCGGCAAGAAGGCGCAGACGGTGTCGCTGACCACCTTCGCCGTGTGCGCCGAGCTGTCCGAGCGCTGATCCTGAAAGACCGGCGGGCCATGCTCGCGTGAGCACGAGCCCATCTCTCGAGCAGCTGTCCCCCGCCCCTCCACCGTGACCGCGAGGGCGGGGGGCAGCTGGCTCCGCACCTCACCGGTGCTCCCCACACGCCGCACGCCGCACCGCGGCACACCGTGCCATCGCCGCACAGCCCCCCACCTGCCGCCCCGCTTGCACAGACACCGCGGTCCGCCCGTGCTCCCCAGGAGCACGACCCGCGACGCCGCCGGGCCCCGTCGCAGCCCTCCCCTGAATCCCTTACACCGCCGGATCAGCGGCCCGCGTTCACCAGGGACACCATCGCCCGCACATTCGCCTACAAAAGACCACACCTCTCACCGTCGCGGCATCGGGGGTGCAGATGTCCCGCCGGCACGCGTGAGGTAGCTTGCACGCTTTTCGCATGAATTCCTGCCCGGTGGCCTGCGTGAACATCGGACGCTTCCACATTCCGAAAAAAATGCGCGGTTTCCGGCATTTCTGCCGGAACGTCGGCGTGGCATCGCTGCTGTCCTGGATCAGGGAGAGCCGCCCTGGCACGCACGTGAAGCCGCCGCGACGCTCTTTGTCACAGCTGTTGCCATCTGCCACAGGCGCGATCCCACGTAGTCAGCGGACGGGCCGATGAAGACATCCCCTCACGTCAATCCAGCGGTACCCGGCATATCGAGGAGACACACAGAGAAATCTCCTCGCCTCGTAGATGCTGTGGTAATTTGCCCCCCTCGGGACGCGGACACGAAGGAGGGGTTTCTCTCAGGTCGGACCACATGCGCCCGAAGCGCACCCCAGAGGGGAACCATGAGCATAGATTACGATATGAAGACCACCGAGCAGGCGACGATGACCGGAGCACGCCACAACCGTCTCGTGATCGCACACGTACTGAACTCCTTCCAGGTGGGCGGCGCCGAGCAGGTCGTGGTGGATCTGGCCGGGCTGCAGCGCGCCGCGGGACATGAGGTGATGGTCGTGGGCATCGAGACGAACCCCGACGGGCCGCGCGCGGCGCAGCTCCGGGAGCGCGACGTCGCGGTGCACATGCTGCCGAAGCGCTCCGGCTTCGACCTCAAGCTCCCCGGGAAGCTCGCGGCGTTCTTCGCCAAGCACGGTGTCTCGATCGTGCACTCGCACAATCAGCTGCCGCTCATCTACGCCACGGCCGCGGGCCGGCTGCACCGTGTGCCTGTGTGCCACACGCTGCACGGCGCCATGTTCGATCAGGGGCGCAGGGCGTGGCTGCGGCACATGGCCGCCAGGCTCGCCGACGCGCACGTGGCCGTGTCGCAGTCCACGGCCGACTTCATGCTGAAGCACAAAGAGGTACCCAGCTCGAAGCTACATGTGATCTTGAATGGAATCGACCTCTCCCGTTTCAGGCCGGACGCCGCGGCCCGGCACCGCATCCGGGCCGAGCTCGGGATCCCCGAGGACGCGTGGGTCGCCGGGGCGGTCGGCCGCCTGTCGCAGGTCAAGAACCACGCGCTCCTGCTCCGCGCGGCCGCGGCCGCGGGGATCCTGTCGGGCGACTCGGACAGCGCGCGCCTCCTCCTGGTCGGAGACGGGCCCGAAGCCGCCTCGCTGCGCGCGCTCGCCGGAGAGCTCGGCATCAGCGACCGCGTCGTCTTCGCAGGCGAACGGCACGACGTGCCGGGGCTGCTCGCCGCGAGCGACGTCTTCGTCCTGTCGTCGAAGTCCGAGGGTCTGCCGCTCTCCATGGTGGAGGCCATGGCCACGGGGTTGCCGGTGGTCTCGACCGCCGTGGGTGGCATCCCTGCCCTGATCGCCGACGGGGAGACGGGCTTCCTCGTGCCGTCGGACGACGAGGGCGCGCTCGCCGCCAAGCTCGCCGCGCTCAAGGGGGATCCCATGCAGTCCGCGGCGATGGGCAAGCGCGGAAGGAAGCTCGCGCTGCGGCGTTACTCGGCCGAACGCATGATGGCGAGCTACATGGATATCTACGAGACCCTCCTCGCCCGGCGCGAGTCGGAGCGGCGAGGCGTGCTGCGGCCGAGCGAGCTGCTCGCAGGCCTGAACGCATAACCCAGCGAGCTGCTCGCAGGCTCGCCCCCCATCACCCGGCGAGCTGCTCGCAGGCTCGCCCCACGATCCACACACCCAGGGCGAAACGCAAACGGCGCGGCAAGCGCGTGGCCCGCCGCCGGGGCAGGCCGTCGCTGCCTCCGGCTCGCTTCACGGCACGCGAGGGATCGTCGAGCGCGCGCGCGCGTTCGTCGCGAGCGACGGCGGCGACGAGAGCGCCGCCGCCCGGGAGAGCCGCGCCTGGGGACGAGCCGAAGGCGGCCGTTCGTCCAGCGCGCCGAGGTCGCGCAGGTTCGTCGCCGGCGCGAGCGTGCTCCGGGGCGGCGGCACCAGCGTGCTCCGGGGCGGCGGCACCAGCGTGCTCCGGGGCGGCGGCACCAGCGTGCTCCGGGGTGGCGCGAGCGCGAGCGCGGCATGCGCCTCGCGCACAGCGGCCAGCATCGACCGCGCATCCGGCCAGCGATCCGCCTGCGCGAACTCGAGCGCGCGGTCCACCACCCGCACCACGGCCGGAAGCATCGACGGCGCGATCCGCGCGAGCGACGGAATCGGGCAGGTCATCCTCAGGAAGAACAGCTCGTTGACGGTCGGCGCCTCCTGGACGTATCGGTCCGTCAGCAGCGAGAACATCGTCGCGCCCAGCGCCCAGAGGTCCGTCCGCGCATCGACGAGATCCCAGCGCGCGCGGGCCTGCTCGGGCGGCATGTACGCCGGCGTGCCCATCGCGCGGAGCCCCACGAGGGAGGTTTGCCCCGAGGGGGCCCGCAGGCGCGCGATGCCGAAATCGAGGATCTTCACCCCGCGCTCTCGCGTGAGGAAGAGGTTGTCAGGCTTCAGATCCCGGTGAACGACGCCCCTCGCGTGCGCGGCCGCGAGCACCTCCAGGATCTGCTCGCTCACGGAGAGGACCTCGGCCGGCGGGAGCGGGCCCCTCTGCGCCTTCCAGCGCTGGAGGAGGCTCTCTCCCTCGAGGAGCTCCATCACGAGGAACGGCGATCCATCCTCGGTCACGTCGTCCGCGATCACCGCGGCGACCCCCGGGTGATCGACGGTCTGCGCGATGGCCTTCTCGCGGAGAAACCGCGCGCGATCGCCCCGATCCCTCGCCCGCTCGGGGTGCAGCAGCTTGATCGCGACCCGCTGGCCCCTCCGGTGCGTCGCGGCATACACGGCCGCCATCCCGCCGAGGCCGATCAGCGCGTCCAGCCGCCACGCGCCGTTGAGCGACGTTCCCACCCGCGCCTGCGCTCTCTGGACGTGCGTGACATTCTCGAACTCCATCGCTGGTCCTCTCCGCACCTCGAGCCAACGGCTCTCCCGGCGCTCGCGGCGCAGGAGAGCCACTCTGTTCTGCGTTTCCCGTGTCCCGGCGGCGGCGCTACGATCGAATCCGCGCTCCACGACGGCAGGCCCGGGTTGCAGCTCGTCGGCACCGCGACCCGCCCGGCCGCCCTGCGTCACCGACACAGGAGCCGCATGGGGTGGGCGATATCCAGCAGCACGTCATTTCATGGAAAAGTTCAGCAAAACCTGAGCCACGCCGGCGCACCTGGAGCGCCGCGGTGAACGCGCGACCGCGTGGGGCGAATCGCCCCATGCGGCAAGATGCCCCGACCATTGTGGCGTCGCCAGACCTCGGCCCCCTCATCGCGAGGCTGCCCTCGGGTGTGCTCGGATGTGCTCGGAATCGTGGGGCCGCCATCGGACAGAATCGGATGTGCTCGGACGTGGCCTGTCACCCGCGCGGCGTCGGCCGCGCTCGATGAGCCTGGTGCTCTCGTGATCTCTCGTGGGACGAAGGTCACTCTCACCCCGGGGCGTGGGGAAGAGCGCCACGCTCACGCCCTCGCCGGGCTCATCCCTTCGCGTGGCTCCTGTCCTCCGCGCCGGGCTCGCTCGCGAGGGCGCGGGCTCAGTGGAGGCCCTTCATCGTCGGGTCACCCAGCTTGAACGCCGCCAGCGCTTGCCGGATGAAGGCGGGCACCGAGAGGTAGCTCTCGAGCGCGCCGCAAGCGCGGTTCGAGGAGCACGTGCACTCGTAGAAATCGCTGAAATCGTCGTCGTCCGCGTCGGCGTCCGCCTTGCAGCCGTCCACGCCTTCCCGCAGGACCTCGCCGTCGTCCGCGATGGCGGCGATCGTCGGATCCCACCGCACGATCGGCTGCCCGGTCTCCGGGTTCGGCTTCACCTTGTGCCAGTCCGCCTTGCCGTCGCCGTCGAGGTCGGGCCCCGGCTCGGTGACATACGCCTTCGCCAGGAGCTCATTGCCGTACTCCAGGACGCGCGCGCCGATGCCCTTCTGCACGACCTTGCCAAAGACGGTCTCGGTCCCGTAGGCCTTCGCCACGAACACCTTTCCGGACGGGTGGTGGAGCTCGATCCGGTCCGGGAAGCCGGGATCGGTGTCCGCCCCGGCCTCCCAGACGTGCATCATGTCCAGCCACTTCTGCTTCTCGTTCTCGGGCAGGTAGAGCAGGGTCCATGCGATGAGGAACTTCTGCTGC
Organism: Sorangium sp. So ce1504; assembly: GCF_051521635.1. Lineage (NCBI taxonomy): Bacteria > Pseudomonadati > Myxococcota > Polyangiales > Polyangiaceae > Sorangium > Sorangium sp. So ce1504. The sequence goes on from NZ_CP150365.1 coordinate 8,015,496, forward strand.
TCCCAGCCGATCTGCGGGTCGAGGATGGCGACCTTGGCCGGGGCCCGCGGGTTCCACGGCGCGCTGTCGGGCGCGCCATAGGAGCTGCAGACGATGCTCCCGGCCGCGGGGAAGCAGCTCTCCGGCCCGCTCTCGGCCCACCACGAGGTCCAGCCGAGCGCGCCGGCCGGATACCCGCTCGCGTCCCGGACCGGCCGGCCGCGCTGGTCCGCCTCGACGCGCACACCCTTGAGGGCGTCGTCGCCCGTGAGGTTGTTGGCGAGCCAGCGGCGGTACCCTTCCGGGAAGACGTCGGCGAGCGAGACCGCCCGGTAGCGCGCGTCGAGGAAGTCGTGCCGCGAGTCGCTGATGAAGTTGTCGACCGACTCGGTCATCAGCATCGACACCCACGCCTTGTCGTAATAGGCCCCGGCGTTCATCGTGTACGACGAGTCGTACTCGCCCTTGTCCGCCGCGAGCGCGTTCTCGAGCGGCTTGCCCCCGACGGCGATGTCACCGAAATAGCCCGTCGCGCCGTTCGGGACGACCACCAGCGGTTCCCCTGGATCGCCGAAGACATCGCTCGATGACCGGAGGACGGCGTCCCCGTCCGGCAGGAAATGCTCACCCGGCTGCGGGCGCGCCATCTGGAGCGCGAAGTGATCGAACGCGATCCCGGCCGCGAGCGTGTTCTCCTTGAAGAGGCTGTTCGCGGCCTGGACCCAGAACGTGTCGAAATCGTAGCCGCGGTCCAGCGCGAACTCGCGGTAGATGTTCATGATGAGCCCGAGGCCCTTCGCGCCGTCGCGCATCTTCGCGTTGTATCGGTTCAGGGTCCGCTCCGACGCCGCGCGCACGCTGAAGGCCTGCCGGCCGCGGCGGTAGTTGTCGAAGATGTGGTTCACCTCCTGCTGCGTGACGAAGAAATTGAAGAGCTCGTAGGCGTCCGCGCCGTTGTCGTGCCGGTACACGCTCAGGTTGCCGAGGTCCGCCCACCGGTCGGTCGCGAAGCCGTAAGGCAGGCGGGTCCGCCCCGCCGGGTCCACCGAGGGCCCCTTCACGTCCTTCGGCGTCTCCAGCGCGCGCCAGGTGACATAATCGACCTTCTGCTGCCGGCACCGCGTGGTCTTGCCGCCGATCGACACGAGCTGGCCGTCGAGCAACGGGTGCCAGACGCCGTCCAGCTCCTCGTCCCAGTCCGAGGGCACGTACGCGCTCGGGTCGACCTCGACGCAGCTGCGCGGCGTGATCAGGTCGTACTTGCTCTGCAGCTCGGAGTAATGGATGTCCTCGTCGTCGTACTCGGGCTGGATGCCGAGGACGCCGCCGAAATCGTCGATCTTCGCGAGCACGCCCTTGCCGCGCGGGGTGGTCGCCTTGTAGCTCGGGTCGGCGTGCACGGCGACGGCATCGCCGTAGAACAAGCGGGCCGCGGCGAAATCATAGGCGCCGAGCCCGATGAGGTCCTGCGTGGGCTCGCCGGCATAATCCATCGTCGACGACTGCATGAACATCCAGATCAGGTTCTTCCGCTCGTTCTCGGTGACGGGGTCGTAATACCTCGGCCCGACGCAGGCCTCGCCGTCCTCCGAGAGCGTCTCGCACGGCGTCTTCACCCGTCCATTGCTCGTGCGGAGCTGCCAGTACTGCGGCCGGTAGCCCCAGGCGTCGGAGGAGCTCACGAAATTGTGCCGCAGCCCGACGGAGTGGCCCATCTCGTGGAGGATCACCGAGGTGTGCGCCCGCTGCGCGAGGTAGCGCCGCATGGCCTCGGCGCGCCGCGCCTTCTGCGCGGCGTCCCCCTCGCCGAAGCGCCCGTGCTTGCTCGCGAATTTCTCCTCGAGCAGGTCCGCCAGATCGGCGGTCGCGAGCGGCGCCGGCGCCTCGTGCATCACGCACGCGCCGCGCTCGGCCAGCGCGATCTCCTTCAGGTTCCCGAGCTCGCGCCGCACGCTCGGGTTCGCCCCTCGGAGCGGCGAGGCGAAGCGCATCACCTCGTCCGTGAGCGGCAGCCCCGCGACGCCGGTGAGCTCCTGGATCGCCTTCGTCGTGAGCTCGGCCTCGAGCTCGGTGCCCGCCGCGGCCCTGCGGCGCGCCGCGTAGATCCCGCGCATGCTGTCGGGCGCCGTGGCGTCGGCCGCGATGCCGCGCACCTCCTTCGAGAGCCGCCGGAGGCTCTCGCGCAGCGCCGGGTTCTGCGCCATCTGGCCGGTGCCCTCGGTGACGGCCGCCTCGTCCACCCCGGCGGACCGGGCGATCCGCCGCGCCAGCTCCTCCCGCGTCAGCCGCGGCAGCGCGCCGCCCCTCGACGCGCCCTCGCTCGCCTGCGCCCAGTCCCGGACGTAATCGCCGTCGGTCACGTCTTCGGTCTTGAGCTCTCCCTTGATGTAGCGGGCCGTGTCCACGACGCCCTGGCTCCAGATGTCGCTGACGTGCGTCCAGACATTGATGCTCGCCGCGACCTTCTCGCCGGTGAGCGGGTCTTCCGAGTCGCTGTAGATGCCCCAGGCGGAGGGCGATTGCGGCGCCTCGAAGTTGTTGATCTGGTGATAGCGCAGGTCGCCGATCCGCGCGTTCAGCGCCTCGCGGCACGCCCCCATCAGCGCGGGGTCCCGCCCTGCTTCCTTGCGGCGCTCGTCGCTGCACATCCTGGCGGTCACGCCCGCCGGGAGCCGCGGACCGCCGCACGCCTCGGGGTCGGCCGCCTCGACGGGGCTGTGACAGAGCACGATCATCTCGGGCATCTTCGCGAGCGCGATGACGCCCCTCGAGGTCCCGCGCCGCGCGCCGATCTCGTCGGCGAGGGCCTCGCAGCGCTGCCCCTCGCGCGCCGCGCCGCGCCGGCACGCGTCGACCTCGCGCGAGAGCGCGATGGCGTCGGCGTCATCGTCCATCTGCCCGTCGTAGACCGGGAACGCCTCGCCGCAGCGCGCCGCGTCCCCTTGCGTCCGGACGCACTCGGCGTACTTGGCGGTGACGACGGCGCTGCGCAGGGCGACGTCCCACTCGTGGGCCGCCATATCGGTGGCGACGAAATAGTCGGGGTTGCTGTCCGAGGTGACGTACCACGCCTGCGGCACGGCCTCGCGCCGCTGGTAGGGCAGGGTGCACCGTTGCTTGAAGGTGTCGCACCGCGAGCCGGGCCCCACCGCCTCCATCCCTCCGTCCCGGGCCATCGAGGCCCCGGTGACGACCTCGCACTCGTCCTCGGTCCCGTTCCGGTCCTGGTCGCGGTGCGGATCTGCGCCGACGGGGGTGGTCTCGGGGGTGAAGCACGGGATCTCGCCCGTCATGCTCTCCGGATCGTCGTAGTAGTGGCTGCGTTCCCAGATGTTGTAACGGGAGATCATGCGGTGCCACTTGGCGTCGCTCATGCCGTAGTTGCGGGCGTAGCCGAAGCGCTCTCGCACGAAGGCGCCGAACGCCCGGAACCGGTAGCCGTCCCACTCGGCCGGCTCGTAGTCCCGATCGACGACGCGCCGGAACGACTGCCGGAGGGTGATCTCGACGGGGTTGCACGATCCGACCGGCGCGGTGCCGCCCGCGAAGTCCGTGTCGAGCATGCAGGCCGGGAAGCTGTCGATGCCCCACCCGAGGTGGCTGAGATCGACGAGCTGGGGCACCGCGAAGGCCTTGTTGGTGACGTCGAAATACCCCTCCTCGGGGTCGAAATGGGGCGCGTCGGGGTGGCTCGGGTCGCTGACGTAGTAGGAGAGCGGCTCGTACTGCACGCCGCCGTAGACGCCGATGAGCGACAGCGTGTCGAAGTCGTAGGAGTCGACGTTCAGGTTCTTCGACCAGTCGACCCGCATGTACTCGCGCTCAACCCATGGACGGTCGGTCGTGTTTTCGACGACGACGTTGCTCTCTTCCCCCGTCGCTCGGTTGTAATCGCGCTGGACGTCGAAGTGCGAGAGGATCTTGTAGGCGACGACCACGACGCCATCGTCCGTGGCGGCGCCGGCGCCCTTGCCGTCGCTGTCGTTCACGCGCTCGTAGGTGAGGCGCCCGAGCAGGAGGTCTTCCTGGATGATCCACTTGATGCGCGCGACATCGGCCTGAGCGTACGAGGAGGAGAAGAGCCCGTCCTGCGAGGCGCCGTAGCCCACGTCGACCACCGTGGTCCGCGCCCAGAACTCGGGATCGTCCTCCCTGCTCTGCAGATCGGCGCCGACGAAGAACGATTTCGCCAGCGCGTTCGCCTGAACCTGGCTGATGGCCGGCCGCTCCTCGGCGCAGCCCGCGATCAAGCTCACCGCTGCCGCGAGCAATGCCTGTCTCACAATCCACCTCATCGCAGAGTCCTCCTCTGGCAGCTCGGTCCCGAGCGCGCATGCCCCCATGAGAACCTCGGCCCGAGTCGCCGCGACGACCGCCCCGGTCGCGCGAGGGGCGTGCCTGCTCGCCCTCGCCGGCATCGCGGCATACCACGTACCACGCGCGCCACACCCTCGCCATTCCTGGCCAATTAACGGGCATTCAGCCCGCCCCCCTCTACCCCACCATCGGTCACCAACGTGAACGTTCACGTGGTCGTGGACGTTTACGTTTACGTGGTCGTGGACGTTTACGTGGACGTGGACGTTTACGTGGACGTGGTCGTTCACGGCCTGCCGTTGACGATCACGACCACGACCACGACCACGACCACGACCACGACCACGACCACGACCACGTAAACGTAAACGTAAACGTTCGGAGGTAGGAGAACGCAGCGCGAAGCTTGGTTAACGTCCAGGATGGCCCCGGCGGCTCGGCGCGAGCTTCGCTCCCGTCGACCCCTCGCCTCGCTCGCGAGGCTGCGGTATTCGACCACCTCACCCGATCGGGAGGACCGCAGTGCCTGACGGAGACGTCCTGCTCTCGAACACCGACGGCACCATCCTGGCGCAAGGCCCCGCCGTGCTCGTCTGCGAGTGCCGTGGCGACGGCCTGGACCTCGCCGTCCGTCGCGTCGCCGCGTTCGCGCTCGTCGCCTCGCTCGTCGTGGCGGGCATCGTGGCGGCGCGCGCGGCCCCCTTTCCCATCCTCTTCATCGCGGGGACGTGGACGGCCGGAGCCGCCGCCGCGCTGCTCGCCGTCCGCCGGCGCCGCCGGCTCCACGGGCTGTTCCGCCTCGACTTCGAGCGGGACGAGCTCATCCAGGACGGCCGTGGCTTCCGGCGGATCCTGCCGATCCAGGCGATCGTCGGCGTCTCGACCCCGCCGGCCTCGGACACGGACGTCGACCAGCCGGGCCTCGCGCCGCGCTGGCTGCTCCTCCACCTGTCGACCGGGGAGCAGCTGCGCCTGGGCAGGGCGCCCGCCTACGCGCTCGGCCCCGCGCTCGCCTTCCTCAGGCGGGCCGGCGTCGAGGCGTGAGCGGCGCGCCCGCCGCCGGCCAGCGCCGCGCCGTCAGGGCCTCGGCAGGCTGGGGTAGGCCGGACCGAAGTCGTTGCGGACGTCGCGGACCGTCGAGAGGTACGGCGTCTTCACTGTCTCGTCCCGGTAGATCGGCCTGACGACGCACGTATCGCCTCCGCACTCCCCCGCTTCGGGGAAGATCACGTCGGCGACGAGCCAGAACCTGTCGCCTGAGTCCTCCGGAACGAAGGCGACGGGCACCTCGGGGTCGTAGAAACCCGTGGGCCCGAGGTCGGCCCCGAGCTCGCCGTTGCAGTAGATCTTGACCCGCGGGTGCACGTCGAACGACACGCTGCCCCCGAAGTAGTGCACCGCGATGCGCATCCAGCTGGCCTTGGGCGGGAAATCGACGTTGATGTTCTCGGGCGCGCAGAAGGTCGGGTCGTCCGGGTCCGTGGTGCGGTGGGCACAGGAGATGTTGTCGAGATCGAGCCGCGGGCTATGGCACCCCCTGCCGTGGGCGCGCCAGTCGTCCCCCACGCCGCGAGGCGCGTAGAAGCAGCTGTTGTTGGTCTCCTCCGGATCCAGGTACCAGTTCACCGGCTCGGGGGGCGTCGCCGTGTCGCTGAACCACGTGATGGCCGAGCCGCCCGAGAGGCTGTCGAGCGTGCAGTTCCCGTAGCCGCACGCGGCGCTGGAGCCGCCGACCGTCCAGGGCTGCATGTTGTCCGGCTTGTGGAGGTAGAGGTCCATATCCACGCTGGCCGGCTCGTGCTCCCACTCGAGCTCGACGCGGAGGCCGCGGGCGCCGACGAACAGCGGGTAAACGCAGCTCGCGGTCTCGCCGCTCGCCAGGCTCTTCGTGTACGTGACCGTGTACTCGCCCGACTGGAGCGGCTTGAAATCGTCCGCCGGCCCCTGCCCTCCCACCGAGGGGCACGGGTTCACGCCCGGCGGGCACGTCACCGTCCACACCTCGGAGTCCGGACGCGCGTCCTCGCTGAACGAGCCGGTGCCCTCCTTCAGATCGACGGTGGCGAACGGCGCCGCCTGGAGCGCGTGGCAGCCCGCCACGTCGTTCCGGTGGCAGTCCTGGTCCGCGTGCACGCCGCCGACGCAGGGGCCCCACGTGCCCGTCTCGTCGCAGATCTGGGTCCCGGGGAAGCACCCCGGGCTGTGCCGGAACGACGGATCGCCGCGGAAGCAGGAGTGCGCCTGCCCGGCGATGCACCCGCAGCTCTCGTCGATCAGCCCGTTGCAGTCGTCGTCCAGCCCGGCGTGATCCACGCCGAGCTCATCGACGCCGCACAGCTCCGTCGGACCGCAGGCGCTCCCGCACGGGTTGATCGTCACCGGCTGGCCCTCGGGCGCCCCTGCATCGATATCGCCGAGGAAGCCGCCGTAGCCTTCCGAGTCGCCAGGCTGGGCCGTCGCCCCGCCGGCGCCGCCCGCCCCGCCGGCGCTGCCCGCCTCGTCGGCGTGCGAGCTGCCGCCCGTCGTCAGATCGAACGTGAGCCGCTTGCCTTCCGCGCTGCAGCCGGCCGCGAACCCGGCGCCCGACGCCGCGATCGCGATCACGACGGGGAGCACGGAGGAGACACGAAGACGAGACATGATACCTCCACTTGGAGACCTAGACGCGGTGTCGCGGCGGCCTGCGCCCGCTCCGCGCGACGGCGAAGCGCGCCGTGCACCAGGCACGACAGCGTGAAGCAAAGCGGATACCGGTGTCCCCAGCGCGCGCGAAAGCGCGGCTCGGGACGGCAGATCACGGAGCCCCGACCCTCATCGAGTAATAAGGACTACTGTCATGCAGACTCAGCAGGGTGAGTCGCTGGAGGAGGACTCCCTAGCACGGACTCCGGCCGGCGATGGCCACAATGAGCCGCCTTCAGCCGGCGAGGCGCGCTCTCGCCAGATGCGGAGTCAGGCGAACCACCAGCTCACCCGAGGCGTCAGAGAAATCATCCTCCGACAGATCACCACGAAGCTTGCCTTGCTGGCCGGTGTGGCGTTGCGCCTCACGGCCTCCGCGCGCGGGGCGAGGTGGCGCCGGCAGAGCTCGTGCGCTCGCGCCGGCGCGTTCGCGGGCGCTGACGTCGCGAGGCCCTGGCCATCGCGGTGATCTGGAGGCGGGTCGGGCGCGCGGCGCGCGCTTTCCAGGCGGGTCGGGCGCGCGGCGCGCGCGCCTTTCAGGGCAGCGTCGGGTAGGCGGGACCGAAGCTCGCCTCGACGTCGTCCCGCGTGGTGAGCAGCGGCGTCTTCGCGCTGGCGCTCTCATAGAGCGGCCGCACGACGCAGGCCGCCTGGCCGCACTCGTCCGGCTCTGGGAAGAGCACGTCGGCGACGAGCCAGAACATGGTGCGTCCGTCCGTGGGCTTGAACGCGACGGGCCGCTCCGGGCTGTAGAACCCCGCGGGCCCCAGATCCGCCCCGAGGGCGCTGTCGCAGAAGATCTTGATACGGGGGTGAATATCGTGCTTCACCATGCCCTCATCATAGTAATGCACGCCGATGCGCATCCACTGACGCTTCGGCGGATAGTCGAGGTTGATGTTCTCCGGCGCGCAGAAGCTTGTGTGATCGGGATCAGTCCGGGTGGGGTCGCACCCCCTGTTGTCGAGGTCGATCCGCGGGTTGTGGCAGCCAAGACCGTTGGCCTTCCATTGCTCCCCCACGCCCCGAGGGGCGTTGAAGCAGCCATTGTTGCCGGGCACCGGGTCGAGGTACCAGTTCACGGGGTTCGGCAGCCTCGCGCTGTTCAAGAACCAGCGGATATCCGAGGGCTCCGGTGACTTTGTCGCGAAGTGCGAGATAGCGCAGTTGTTCCATCCGCAATCCACCGACGACCCCAGCATTTTCCAGGGCTGCGTGTTGTTCGGCCTGTGGAGGTGCAGATCGAGATCGACGTCGCCGACGTCGTGCTCCCACTCGAGCTCGACGCGCAGGCCGCCCGCGCTGACGAAGAGCGGGTACTCGCAGCTCTGGGTAGCGCCGCTCGCGACGCGCTTCGTGTACGTGACAGTGTACTCGCCCGACTGCAGCGGCTTGAAATCGTCCGCTGGGTCCGAGCCGGTCACTCCGGGGCACGGGTCGACGCCATCGGGGCAGTCCACCGTCCACAGCTCGGATCCCGCGAGCGCATCCGCGCCGAACGTGCCAATGCCTGCCTTGAGGTCGAGGTTCGCGAAGGGCGACGCCTGCATCGGGCGGCACGGAGCGCCGCTATCCATATGGCAGTTCTCGTCGGCGTGCACGCCGCCGACGCACGGGCCCCACGTGCCGGTCTCGTCGCAGAGCTGGGTGCCAGGAAAGCAGCCCTCGCTGTTCCGGAACGACGGATCGCCGCGGAAGCAGGAGTGCGCCTGACCGGGGATGCAGGCGCACGTCTCGTCGATCGAACCATCGCAGTCGTCGTCCAGGCCGAGGGTCGCGCCGGTACATAGCTCCTTGTCGCCGCACGCGCTCCCACAAGGGTTCACCATCACATCGCTGTGCGGCTCCTGCCCTCCATCGATGTCGAGGAACCCACCCAGCCCGTCGCCTCCGCCGGTCGTGCCGCCCCCTCCCACGCCTGGTTCGTCAGCTCCGCTCGAGTCGAGCACGTTGGACGAACCCGTCGCGCTGCAGCTGGCCGCGAAGCCAGCGCTGGACACGGCGGCGCCAACCACGATGAGGAGCGAGAAGGAGAACCGACGTCGACCCATGACACCTCCGCTTGGGGATCCTCGATGCCGCGACAAAGCGGGCTCACACCCCGCTCGACACCCCGGCATTCCAGGAGCTCACGCGAGTGTAGCAAAATCAGCAAGCGACAATCGCACTGCAAGCGCGACAGAAGAATGTCGCTCGCTCACCGTGCGCTGCTGTCAATCCGCGAGCGGTCGATTGCCCACATCCACCGATGCGCAGCGGGCGCTCCGCGAGCCGCGGCGCGCTTGGCCTGCCGCGGGCGCCCGAGCCGCCGAGGCGCGGCGTCCTGCGGCGCGCCCAGACGACGCGCGCCGCGCCAGGGCGCCGCCTCATTGCCGACGAGCGGAGCGAGGCACCATTGCGCCGCAGCGTACCATTGCCCCGCAGCGTGCAGGACGGCGCCCACGCACGCACAGGACGCGAAGCTGGCGCCAGGGGATCGCCTATCCGATGATCGGGAGCTGCCGGGCGCCCTTGGCCCTCGCAGGCTGCGGCTCCGGCTGCGGCTGCGCCACGGGCGACGCGGCCGTCTCCTCGATGTGCACGCCGGAGCGGAAGCGCTGCTCGCCGCCCGCGATCTTGCGGTGCGCCAGCGTGTGCTGCATGAAATTCAGCGGAAAGAAGCCCGCCAGCTGGATCCAGCTCGACTGCCGTGTGAGGGTGAACCTGCGCCATATCGAGGACGGCGAGTAGAATTTCGTCCACGCGGACACCCACCCCTCCCGGAGCCGCTCCCGCGACATCTGCTTGGGAACGAAATAGGGCGAGCCGGCGTCGTGGTCGCGGCGCAGCCACCAGCGCTCGTCCGTGAGGCGCCCCTCCGCCTTGAGGCGGCGGTACAGCTGCGTCGCGGGGTACGGGGTGAGGATGGCATACAGCGCCATCGTCAGCTTCATGTCGATGCCGAACTCCACGGTGCGATCGAACACCTCGGGATCGTCCGTATCGAACCCGAAGACGAAGCTCCCCCAGACCGAGATGCCGTGATCGTGGAGCATCGCCATCGTGTCCTTGTACTGGGAGGGACGGTTCTGCCGCTTTCCGGTGAACTTCACCGTCTCCTCGTCGATGCTCTCGAAGCCGATGAAGAGCGCCTTGCACCCGCTCTCGGCCATGAGCTTCACGTTCTCGAGGCGCTTGACCGCGGCGAGCGAGCACTGGCCTATCCAGTGCTTCTTCAGCGGGATCATCCGGGTGAAGAGCTCTTTCGAGTAAGCCCGGTGGATCATCACGTTGTCGTCCGCGAACATGATGAGCTTGCCGAGCGACCGGAGCTCGCTCAGCACCTCGTCGGTCGGACGGAACCGCATCGTGGTGCCGTTCGCCGTCGACACGCTGCAGAACTCGCACGGATACGGGCAGCCGCGCATCGTCTGCACGACCTGGAACGGGATGTACTTCTTGGAGGTGAACAGGTCGCGCCGCGGCGGGGGCCTGCCCGCGAGGTTCGGCAGCTCCGGGCGGTAGAGCGGCTTGAGCTCGCCGCGCTTCGCGTCCGCGAGCAGGGCGGGCCAGGCGTCCTCGGCCTCGCCGACCACGACGGCGTCCGCGTGCTGCAGGGCCTCGTCGGGGCAGGCCGTCGGGTGGATGCCGCCGAGCACGACCTTCACGCCGCGCCTGCGGTACGCGGCGGCGATATCGTAGCTGCGGCGGGCGGTCTTGCTGTCGACGCTGATCCCGACGAGGTCGACGTCCTTGACGTCGCGCTGGAGATCGAAGGGCTGCACGACGTCATCGGTGTAGATGATCTCATCCTCGGGGGGCGTGAGCGCCGCGAGGGTGCCGAGCCCCACACGAGGCAGGTACGCGGAATCTTCGCTTGCCGTGGCGATGAGCTCGATCTGCATGGCGGATCGTGCTTATCACGGAGCCCCAAGGAGACCCACGACGAATGAGCTTGCTCTCTGACGCCGCAGTCTTTCTCGGCGCGGCCGTCGTCGCCGTGCCGCTGTTCAAGCGGATCGGCCTCGGCGCGGTGCTCGGCTACCTCGTCGCGGGCGCGCTGCTCGGCCCGTGGGGGCTGCGGATCATCGCCAACGTCGAAGACACCCTCCACTTCTCGGAGCTCGGCGTGGTGCTGCTCCTCTTCCTCATCGGCCTCGAGCTCCAGCCGTCGCGGCTCTGGGTGCTCCGCCGCGCCGTGTTCGGCCTCGGCGGCGCGCAGGTCGCCGTCACGGGCGCGCTCATCGCGCTCATCGGCGCCGCGCTCGGCCTGCGCGCCGACACGGCGGCCATCGCGGGCGTCGGGCTCTCGCTCTCGTCGACGGCGTTCGTCCTGCAGATCCTGGCCGAGAAGGGCCAGATGCAGTCGCAGCACGGCCGCTCCGCGTTCGCCATCCTGCTCTTCCAGGACCTCGCCGTGATCCCGCTGATCGCGGTGCTCCCCCTGCTCGGCCCCGCGGGCGCGGCCCCCGCCGAGGGGAGCGCCGTCGCCTCGTCGCTCAAGGCCGTGGCCGTGCTGCTCGCGGTCGTCGCCGGCGGCCGCTACCTCGTGCGCCCCGTCTTCCGGGCCATCGCCGCCACCCACGCCCACGAGATCTTCACCGCGGCGGCCCTGCTCGTCGTGCTCGGCACGGCGCTCCTCATGGTGCAGGTGGGCCTCTCCATGTCGCTCGGCGCCTTCATGGCGGGCGTGCTGCTCGCCGACTCGGAGTACCGCCACGAGCTCGAGGCGGACATCGAGCCGTTCAAGGGCCTGCTCATGGGGCTCTTCTTCATCGCCGTCGGGATGTCGGCGAACATCGGCCTCGTCATCGAGCGGCCGCTGCTCGTCCTCGGGCTCGTCCTCGGCGTGATGGCGCTCAAGGCCGCCGTCCTCCTCCTCCTGGGCAGGGCGGCCGGGCACGCGAAGGGCTCCGCGCGCGACCTCGCGCTCGCGCTCCCGCAGGGGGGCGAGTTCGCCTTCGTCCTCTTCGGGATGGCCGCGGGACAGGGCCTCATGGACAGGCTCCTCGCCGACCTCCTGGTCGTCGTGGTCACCCTGTCCATGGCGGTCACGCCGCTCGTCATCGCGCTCGGCGACGCGCTCGTCAAGCGATGGCAGGGGGGCGGGCCAGAGCGCGAGTTCGACGCGATCGACGACGACGACCCGAGGGTCATCATCGCCGGATACGGCCGCTTCGGCCAGATCGTCTCTCGCGTCCTCCGCACGAGGAAGATCCCCTTCACCGCGCTCGACGCGAGCCCCACGCAGGTCGACTTCGTCCGCAAGTACGGCAACAAGATCTACTACGGGGACGCCTCCCGGCTCGACCTGCTCCGCGCGGCGCGCGCCGACAAGGCGAAGATCTTCGTGCTGGCCATCGACGACGTCGCGTCGTCGGTGAAGACGGCGGAGGTGGTGAAGCGGCACTTCCCTGACCTCCTGATCTACGCGCGCGCCAGGAACCGCCAGCACGCGTATCAGCTGATGGATATCGGCGTGACGGTGCTGGAGCGGGAGACGTTCCTGTCGTCGCTCGAGGTGGCGGCGCGCGTGCTCGAGGGCCTCGGGATGCGGGAGCGGGACGCCCGCGCGACGATCGAGCGGTTCAGGGCCCACGACGAGAAGGTGCTCGTCCGCGGGCACGCGGTGCACAACGACGAGGTCAAGCTCATCGAGGCGGCGAAGCAGGCGGCGCAGGAGCTCGAAGGCCTGTTCGAGTCCGACGAGATCGCGCCGTCCGGCAGGGACGACAAGGCCGCGGCGGTGTGACGCGAAGCGAGCGAGCCGCCGTCGGCTCGCTCACTCCTGTTCCTGCTTCGCGCCGATGCCGTGGCGGCGGAGGTAAGCCCGCACGTGCGCCCGCTCCATGCCCGCGCGCCGCGCCATCTCGCTCACGTTGCCCTTCGCGTCCTCGGACAGGGCGGCGAAGTAGTCGCGCTCGAACCGCGCGAGGACGTCGCGCTTCGCCTCCTGGAACTGGCGGCCCTTCATCGACGCGAACGAGCTGCTGGCCGCGCTGCCGCCGGCGCCCGGGGGGATCGACGGCGAGGAGCTCGGGTGCACCGGCGTCTCGGTGAGGGCGCCGAGGTGCGCCGCGACGTCGATCTCCTCGCCCTCGGCGGCGAGCGCGAACGCGACGGCGACCGCGTTCCGCAGCTCGCGGACGTTGCCCGGCCAGTCGTGCCGCATCAGCCGCTCGAGCGTCATGTTCGAGACGCGCTCGTAGGCGCTCTCGTCGCCGAGATCCTTCAGCATCCGGCGGACGAGCACGGGGATGTCCTCCACGCGCTGCCGGAGCGCCGGCAGCTCGATCTTGATCTGCGCGACGCGGAAGTAGAGGTCGCTCCGGAAGTTGCCGCCGTTCACGGCCCGCACGAGGTCGCGGCGCGTCGCCGCGAGCACGCGCACGTCGACCTCGCGGTAGCTCGATCCGCCGACGCTCTTGATGCGGCGCTCGGCGAGCGCGCGGAGGAGCTTCGGCTGCACCTCGAGCGGCAGCTCGCCGAGCTCGTCGAGGAAGATCGTGCCGCCGTCCGCCTCGATGAACGGCGAGAGGCGCTTGTCGACCGCGCCCGTGAACGCGCCGCGCTCGTGGCCGAACAGCGTCGCCTCGGCCAGGGTCGGCGGGATCGAGCCGCAGTCCACGACCACGAACGGCTTCTTCGAGCGGGCGCTCGCCAGGTGCAGCGCCTGGGCGACGAGCTCCTTGCCCGTGCCGGTCTCGCCCGTGATGAGCACCGTGAGGTCGGTCGGCGCCATCTTGGAGAGGCGCTCGAAGATGGCCCGCATCCCGGGGCTGCTCGCCACGAGCGGGCCGAACGACGGGATCGCCGAGACCGTGATGCGCTCGGGCCGCAGGGGCTCGAACTGGATCTCGGTCTCGCCGAGCCGCAGCTTCGTGCTCGTGAGCAGGTAGATGTCGCCGACCCGCACGCCGCCGACGAAGGTCCCGTTCCTGCTGTCGAGATCGCGCACGCGGACGCCCTGCTCCGTGGCGACGAACTCGGCGTGCACCGCGCTGACCTTGGCGTCGTCGAGGACCAGCTGGCAGGCCGCGTTGCGGCCCACGATGACGGGATCGGTGCCGATCTCGATCCATCCGCCGCCGCGCGCGGCCGACGATTTCATGAGGCGGATGCGCCCGCCGCGCACCTCGACCCGGTTCTTCGTGCCTACCGTCGCGTCGAGCAACTCAGTGCCTCTCTGTCTTGCGGCGCGAAGGCGGACCCTCCGGCCGGGGAATCTCTGCGCCCTCGCCCCTGCTCGGCGGTGGCGGCGGCGCGCCCGCGCCCGCCCTGCTCGGCGGTGGCGGCGGCGCGCCCGCCCTGCTCGGCGGTGGCGGCGGCGCGCCCGCGCCCGCCCTGCTCGGCGGTGGCGGCGGCGCGCCCGCGCCCGCCCTGCTCGGCGGTGGCGGCGGCGCGCCCGCCCTGCTCGGCGGTGGCGGCGGCGCGCCCGCGCCCGCCCTGCTCGGCGGTGGCGGCGGCGCGCCCGCGCCCGCCCTGCTCGGCGGTGCAGGCGGCGCCCCCACGCCGGTCCTGCTCGGCGACGCTGGAGGCGCGCCCGCGCCGGTCCTGCTCGGCGGCGCAGGCGGTGCGCCCACGCCGGTCCTGCTCGGCGACGCCGGCGGCGCAGCGGCCCTGCTCGGTGGCGGCGGCGGCGCAGCGGCCCTGCTCGGTGGCGGCGGGGGCACGGTGCTGGCCCTGGGAGGGGCGAGCGAAGCAGGGGGCGGCGAGCTGTGGCCGGCGTCGCTGAAGCCGCCGTTCTCCGTCATCGTCGGGGGGCCGTCGACGACCGTGGGGTTGTCTTCCAGGAACGCGTCGGGCAGCTCGGAGGGATACCTGCTCCGCTGCGTGCGGCGCGTCGCGCGCGTGATGTTCGCCGGCTGGATGGCCCGCCAGCTCGACAGCGCATCTGCCGCGGAGCCGAAGCGCCCTTCGCGCCGGCGATCGAGCGCCCGCTCGAGGAAGCGCTCGATGCCCACCGGCCATTTCTCGCCGGTCGCCTCGGCGAGCGACGGCGCCGGGCGGTCGAGCTTCATCGCGACGAGCACCGCGGCGTTCGCCCCCTCGAACGGCAGCCGCCCGGACAGGGCCCGGAAGGCCACCGCGCCGACCGCGTAGATGTCGGCCCGCTCGTCGGCCCGCGCGGCGCCCCGCACCTGCTCCGGCGCCATGTACGCGAACGATCCCAGCGTCGCGTCGAAGGCGGTGAGCGTCGGCTCTTCCTTCTCGCGCCGCGTGAGCTTCGAGATGCCGAAATCGAGGATCTTCGCGCGCTCGCGCCGGTCCGGCAGGCCGAGGTGCTCGAGGTAGATGTTGCCCGGCTTCAGATCGCGGTGGATGACGCCCGCGGCGTGCGCCGCCACGAGCCCCTGGAGCACGTCATCGATGATCGGGCCGACCTCGCTGAACGGCAGGTACTGCTCGCGCTTCAGCCGATCCGCCAGCGACTCGCCGTCGAGCTGCTCGAACACGAGCAGGTGCTCGCCCTCGTCCGTCTGGCCGACCTCGAGCAGCTGGCAGACGTACGGGCTCTGGATGGCCGAGGCGATCTTCGCCTCACGGTCGAAGCGCCGCACGAGATCCGGCTTCATCGCGGCGCGCGCGAGCAGGACCTTGATGGCGACCTGCTGATTGTCCGATTCCCGTGTTGCTGCCCAGACTTCGCCCATGCCGCCCCGCCCGAGCAGGCGGGAGACACGGTAGCCAGCAACGACGTCGCCCGGGTGGATCGCCACGTAACCTGGATCGGGACCGTACCACCGCGACTCTCGAACGGGTGAGAAAAAAGCGAGCGTCCGGGGAAACGCGGTGATTCCGGGAGCGAGCGGAACCGATCACGGAGCGCGGCTCGCGGCGCGTGTTGCGGCTCGCGGCGCGTGTTGCGGGCTCACGGCGTGACAGCGCGCCGGTGCGATCGGAGCACGAACCCAACGAAGGGGACGCAACGGTTCGGAGGACCACTCGGAGGACCACTCGGAGGACCATTCGGAGGACCACTCGGAGGACCACGGCGAGCCGCGCGTCCTCGATGGTGGTGGCCGTAGGCCGCAGCCCGCGGCGCGCGGAATCCCGGAAAGAATCCGAGGGACGCGGCACTAGCCCGATGCGACATGATTCTGTAGGCTCGCCGCGCCATGCCGCGTACAGCCGAGGATGTCGAAACCTACCTCCTGCAGCTCGATCGCCGGTTCGAGAACGACGCCGGTACCTACCTCGTCTCGGGGGGCCCAGACGCGCCGCCGATCGCGATCCGCATCGACCCGCCGATCGTGGCGGTGCGGGTCTCGATCGGCCCCGTCCCCGGGGACGCCGCTCACCAGACCAGGCTCTTCCGCCGCCTGCTCGAGTACAACGCGACGGACCTGATGCATGCTTCGTATGGGATCGAGGCGGGCACCGTCGTCCTCTCGGCGGCGCTGGAGCTCGAGAACCTCGACATGAACGAGCTCGAGGCGATCCTGAGCGACATCGATCTCGCGCTCGCCCGCCACGTCCCCGTGCTGCACGATCTCGCGCTCAGCTGAGCAGACCCGCCGCGCCTTTCGACCCTGCGCACCCCGAGAGTTGGAGCTGATCTATGGGAATTTTCGCGCGCCTTGCGACCCTCATCAAGTCGAACCTGAACGACCTCATCAGCCGCTCGGAGGACCCCGAGAAGATGCTGAACCAGGTCGTCATCGACATGGCAAACCAGCTGATCGAGGCGAAGAAGCAGGTCGCCGTCTCGATCGCCGACGAGAAGCGGCTGGCCAAGCAGGCCGAGCAGGAGGCCGCCAACGCCGCGGAGTGGGAGCGCAGGGCGATGCTCGCGATCAAGGCGGGCGACGACGCGCTGGCCAAGGAGGCGCTGAACCGCAAGAAGGAGCACGACCAGCTCGCCACCTCCTACAAGGACCAGTGGCAGAAGCAGAAGCAGGCCGTCGACCAGCTGAAGACGGCGCTGCGCCTCCTGAACAACAAGATCGAGGAGGCGAAGCGCAAGAAGAACGTGCTCATCGCCCGGAAGAAGCGGGCCGAGGCGCAGAAGGCCATCCAGGAGACGATGAGCGGCCTGAACAACGCCTCCGCCTTCGAGACGTTCGACCGGATGTCGAACAAGATCGACCAGATCGAGGCCGAGGCCGAGGCCGCCGGGGAGATCGCCGAGCAGTACACGGGCGACACGCTGGCGCACAAGTTCGGGCAGCTCGAGGCGACGGCGGGCGCGGACGACGAGCTGCTCGCGCTCAAGCGGAAGATGGGCGTGCTCCCGCCCGAGCCGCCGCCCGCCGCGGCGCCGCCGCCGCAGGTGCGCGTGGCCGGCGCGGGCGGCGCGCCGGCCGCCGCGCCCCAGGCCGAGCAGGACGAGCTCGCGGCGGCGCTCGCGGAGCTCGAGGCCGAAGAACAACGTGAACAAGCCAGGATGAAGCGCTAGAGCACGCCCGCACATGAGCCAAGCCGCCACGGCGCTCCGCCCGGCCGGACCGGACGCGCCTCCCGCCGCCCCCATCCCTGTCCACGCCGAAGAGGTCGGCGCCTTCCTCGAGCGCGTCGGGGTGAGCTCGTCCGGCGGGCTCTCCGACGACGAGGCGCAGAAGCGCCTCGCGGAGCACGGCAAGAACCGCCTGCCCGAGACGAAGAAGAAGAGCGCGCTCGTCCGCATCCTCGAGCAGTTCGCGAACCCGCTGGTGCTCACGCTCCTCGCCGCGGCGGCGATCGCCGTGGTCGTCGGCTTCACCGCCGACAAGGACCAGAGCTTCCTCCACCGGTTCGGCGACGCGATCGCGATCCTGCTCATCGTGATCCTGAACGCCTTCCTCGGTTACTACCAGGAGCGGCGCGCGGAGGCGGCCCTGGACGCCCTCCAGAAGCTCAGCGCGCCGAACGCGCGCGTGCGCCGCGGCGGCAAGACCGTGGTCATCGCGGCCGAGGACGTCGCGCCCGGCGACATCCTCGAGCTCGAGGCGGGCGACTCGGTCCCGGCCGACGCGCGGCTCGTGCAGACGATCAGCTTCGCGACCGAGGAGGCGGCGCTGACGGGCGAGAGCGCGGCCGCGGTCAAGGACGCGCTCGCCCCGGTCGCGCGCGACGCGCCGCTCGGCGACCGGGTCACGATGATCTTCACGGGCACGAGCGTCGTGCGCGGCAAGGGGCGCGCGGTGGTGACCGCGACCGGCGTGAGCACCGAGCTCGGCCGGATCGGCGAGATGATCCGCTCGGTCGGCGAGCAGAAGACGCCCCTCGAGGAGCGGCTCGATCGCTTCGGCTCGGTGATCCTGCGGGTGTGCCTGGCGCTCTCCGCGGTGCTGCTCGGCTGGGGGTTCATCCGGGGCGGACGGCCGTGGCACGAGCTCCTGCTCGAGGGCGTGAGCCTCGCCGTGGCCGCCATCCCCGAGGGGCTGCCCGCGATCACGACGATCACGCTCGCGCTGGGGATGCAGCGCATGGCGCGGCGCGGGGCGATCGTGCGCAAGCTGCCCGCGGTCGAGACGCTCGGCGCCGCGACGATCATCGCGTCGGACAAGACGGGCACGCTCACCCAGAACGAGATGACCGTGCGCAACGTGTACGCGGGCGGCCGCCGCTACACGGTGACCGGCGAGGGGTACGACCCGACGGGCGCGCTGCGGGACGAGCACGGCGCGGAGGTCGTGGAGCACTCGGCGCCGCTCACCTACCTGTTCGCGACGGTCGCCCTCTGCAACAACGCGTCGCTCAACGAGGACCAGGCGACGGGCCGCTGGAACATCGTCGGCGATCCGACCGAGGGGGCGCTGCTGACGCTGGCCGCGAAGGGCAGCTACTCGCGCGAGTCGGTGGCGCCGTCGCACGCGTTCGTGCACGAGCTGCCGTTCGACAGCGACCGCAAGCGGATGACGGTGATCACGCGGGACGAGCGCGGCCGCGAGATCGCGCACGTGAAGGGGAGCGTCGACGTGCTCCTGCCGCTCTGCGTGAAGTTCGCCGACGACAAGGGCGTGCGGGCGCTGTCCGAGGACGACCGCGCCGCGATCGTCGCCGAGGCCGATCGCATGAGCGCGGCCGCGCTGCGCGTGCTCGCGATCTGCCGCCGGGTGCGGGTCAGCCGCGACGAGGACGACATCGAGCGCGAGCTCACGTTCCTCGGCCTGGTCGGGATGATGGACCCGCCGCGGCAGGGGGTGAAGGAGGCGGTGGCCGAGTGCCGCCGCGCCGGCATCCGCGCCGTCATGATCACCGGCGACCACCGGCTCACCGCGACGGCGATCGCCAAGGAGATCGGGCTCTGGGACGAGGGCGACGAGGCGCTCAGCGGCGCGGAGCTCGCGGTGATGAGCGACGAGGAGCTGGCGCGGCGGATCATGCACCTGCGCGTCTTCGCCCGGACGACGGCGGAGCAGAAGCTCCGGCTCGTGCGGGCGTTCAAGGCGCACGGCCACATCGTGGCGATGACGGGCGACGGCGTGAACGACGCGCCCGCGCTCCGGGAGGCGCACATCGGCGTGGCGATGGGGCGCGGGGGCACCGACGTGGCGCGGCAGGCGGCGGACCTCGTGCTGGCGGACGACAACTTCGCGACCATCGTCGAGGCGGTGCGCGAGGGGCGCGCCATCTACCGCAACATCCAGAAGTTCATCTTCTTCCTCCTCTCGTCGAACATGGGCCTCCTCGTGGCCGTGTTCGTCGTCTCGTTCTTCGGCAAGTGGCCGCCGCTGACGCCGCTCATGATCCTCTGGATCAACCTCGTCACGAACGGCCTGCCCGCGCTCGCGCTCGGCATCGATCCGCCGGATCCGCAGCTCATGTCGGAGGCGCCGCGGCCGCGCGACGAGGGCCTGCTCATCAAGCGCGACTACCTCGGGATCCTGTACGTCGGCGCGATCATGGGGCTCGCCGCCGTCGCGCTCTACGCGACGTCGGAGCAGACCGAGGACGCGCTGCTCCGCACGCGCGCCGTCGCCTTCTCGCTGCTGGCGCTGTCGCCGCTCTTCCACGCCTGGAGCTGCCGTAGCCCGGTCATCTCGCTCTTCGCGTCGAAGCCGCTCATCAGCCTCCCGCTCCTCCTGGCGGTCGCGGCGAGCGCGGCGATCCACCTGATCGCGCTGCTCGTGCCCGCGCTGCGCCCGGTCTTCCGCACGTACGCGATGTCGTCGGACGAGTGGATGCTCCTGCTCGTCCTCTCGGCGCTCATCGTCCCGGCCGTCGAGATCGCAAAGCTCGTGTACCGCCGGATCCGCCCCGAAGGCGCCGGCCCCGCCCGCCTCACGCCCGCCTCCAAGCCCCACGGATGACCGCCGGGTGAGGGGCCTCGGCAGCGCCGAGCCCCCTCGCCTGCCACGTCAGACGGCCACCTCACGGCGTCCAGGGTGCCGCCTCGGGTGGGCGACGCGGAGCGATCCGGAAAGAAAGTGCTCGTGGTAAGAACAAGCGGGCGCGGAGAGGCGTCCAAACCCGAGCTTATGAGACGTAAATCACACCACCTCCGTGCGCCGGGGGCTCATGCCTCCGGCTCCCGCCTCGCCGCGCTCGCGCCGGTCGCGCTGGCGGCGCTGACCGCCGCCGCCCCCTCCCCTGCCCTCGCCGCCGGCACGCCGATCGCGGCGCCGCTCGTCGAGTCGAAATGGCTCAAGCTCGACGGGATCCCGAAGGAGTGGCCGGTGGCGTTCACCTCCCTCGGCCTCAAGGTGAAGGGCAAGCCCAGCAAGGCCGATCTGGCCGCGCAGGTGGCCATCGCCTACGACGACGCGCGGATCTACGTGGCGGCCGACGTGACCGACGACGCGCTGCGAGGCGGCGCCGATCACGTGAAGGTGGTGATCGGGTTCCCGGGCGGAAAGGTCCAGGAGGTCGCGCTCTACCCGGGACAGCCGGGCAAGACCGCGGGCAGCGTCAAGGTCCCGGGCGGCAAGGCGGTGGCCGGCGCGAGGGTCATCGAGGCCCCCCGGAGCGGCGGGTACACCCTGGAGGCGAGCGTCCCCTGGACGGCGTTCCCCGAGGCGGCGACGACCCGGGTCGGGCTGCGGGCGGGGCTCTTCGTCCACGACGACGACGGCGGAGGGGTCGACGCCGTCGTCGGCAGCGCCGCCTCGGAGGCGTACGGGTCGCTGTCGCCGCTCGCGACCGAGCCGGAGCTCGCGCTCACCGACGGCCTCCTCCGGAGCAAGGGCATCCAGGGCCGCGCGAGCTACGACCTCGTCGCCGACGTGGCCGGCGACGGGATGCGGGAGCGGGTGCTCGTCCACGAGCGGTTCCTGGTCGTCCTCGGCCCCGGGTTCCGGAAGGGCGCGCAGTATTACTTCGAGGACCTCGGGGTCGACGCCAAGGACGGGATGGTGCCGTCGCTCACGGCGCGCGACCTGACGGGCGACGGCCAGGCCGAGCTCATCCTGCGGAAGCGCTCCGGCAGCAGCGCGAAGTACCGCGAGGTGATCCACGTGCTCCAGTTCGGCGCCGGCGACACGCCGAAGCCGATCTTCCAGCACGAGATCGCGATCGCGACGGACAAGGGCTCGGTCGTCAACGACGTCGACTTCGTGGCGGACGGCGACAAGATGGCGATCCGCGTGGAGCCGGGCAAGGCGACCCGCTACGACGCGAGCAACTACGCGGAGGGGGTCGAGACGACGTACGACCCGCTGCTCTTGCCGTGGGGGTCGATCAAGTCGCAGCTCTACAAGCTGACCGGCGGGGTGTTCACCAAGGCGAGCGAGCAGCGGCAGGCGGGCGCCGCGGGGCCGCGCCCGGCGCCGGCGAGGGCCGAGGAGGCGCGGGCCGCGCCGAAGCCGGCCGGCCTCTCGCCGGCCGAGATGCTCGACAAGGTGTACGCCCTCTACCGGCGCGACCGGAACGCCTCGTCGAGCAAGCCGCGGTTCGACCTCGGCGCCGACGTGGCCGCCGGCAAGGAGCCCGAGCGGGTGCTCCTGCACGACCGCGACATCGTCGTGTTCGGCAAGGGGTTCCGGGGCGGCGCGGGGTACGCGTTCATGACGCTCGCGCAGTTCGCGTCTCCGGCCGACATCCGCTCGGTGCGCGCGCTCGATCTCACCGGCGACGGCAAGGCGGAGATCATCGTCCACGGCACCGTCCGCGCGGCGGCGCCCAAGGAGGCGGGCGGCGGGACCGTGGACCGCGACGTCGTGCAGATCTTCCGGGTCGAGGGCGAGAGCATCCAGCGGATCTTCGCGGCCGAGGTGGCGCGCAGCATCGGCGACAAGAAGATCGCCGGCGAGCTCAAGTTCGTGCGCGTGGGCGACAAGATGGGGATCGAGCTCGCCCCGGGGAGGGCCGTCGAGTGGACGGAGCAGACGTATCCCTTCAACCAGGACAAGGCGCCTGTCGGCGGCTTCGAGCCGCTGCTGCTGCCGTGGGGGGACGCGCAGCCGGCGCGGTACGTCTGGAACGGGTCGACTTTCGCCAGGTAGGCGGGAAGAGGGCGTCGCGGCGCCTGGAGACGGACAGACGCCCGGCGAGCTCGACGCGGTCGCGGCGCGGCTCCAGGCCGAGACGCTCCGCGCGCAGGGGCTGGGACACCTGCTGGAGTTGGTCACCCCGGAATGACGCCGCTCGGAGAGGGACGGGCTCACACGCCGAGCCCGCTGTATGCGGGGCGGCGTGCTGCCTCGATGTCGCCGCGATTCGCCTGCTCCGGAAGAAAGCGTGATGAAAGGGGACCTGTCCTCGTAAAGCGATGAGACAAGGACCTTGAGACGCCTCGTGCTCATGTTCTCTTGTCCTGCACCGGAGTTGCCAGTACAGGGCGCTATGGGCTCGACCCGGACCGCGTGGCACGTGCTGCTCGCCGCGCTGCTGCGCCAGCGCCGCCCGCGCCATTTTCAGATCCAAAGCGAGGTGCCCTTGTCGACGGAGCCGCCCCGGGCCGATTACCTCCTGCTGCGCAACGACGCGCCGGGCGAGGTCCGCGAGCCGGCGGGCACGTTGCGGAGGCTCTGGTCGCTCTTGCCCAGGGAGACGATCGTCGAGTTCAAGAGCGTCCGGCGCACCTACCGCAGCCGCGACCTCGACCGGCTCTGGGGCTACCTGTCGCTGCACTACGCGGGCGCTGGGAAGCGGCTCGGACCGCGCCGCGACCTGGCCGGCGTGTTGCTGCTGCCGTCGCGTACGCGCTCGCTCGACGCCGATGTCGCGGCGCTCGGGCTGGTCTGGCGCGACCTCGCCGGCGGCTACTGGCAGCTCCAGGGAGCAGCGTTCGCGCTGTACGTGGTCGAGCTCGCCACGGTGGCCGAGGCCGAGGGCGACGATCTGCTACACTTGCTCGGTCACGGCACGGCGCGGACGGCCGAGGCGCGCCGTTGGCTGGCCGAGCAGGTCGGTGCGGAGGAGATCGCGATGGCGATGCGCGAGCTGGAAGGCTTTGACGAGGTGCTGCGGACGCTGCTGAAGAAGCTGCCGATCGAGACGCTTCTGCCGGCGCTGCCGGTGGACGAGCTGCTGGCGGCGCTGCCGCCCGAGCAGCGGGCCGCCGGGCTGACCCCCGAGCAGCGGGCCGCTGGGCTGACCCCCGAGCAGCGGGCCGCCGGGCTGACCCCCGAGCAGCGGCTCGCCGGGATGCCGCCCGAGCAACGCGTCGCCGGCCTTCCGCCCGAGCAGCGCGCCGCAGGGCTCACCCCCGAGGAGCGGCTCCTCCTGATGCCCGACGAGGCATTGCGGCTGCTGCCCGACGACTACCTGCGCGCGCTTCCAGAGGATGTCCGGGCGCAGATCCGCGCCCGGATCGGCCGCCCGCTCTAGCGAGGCGCAGGGGCTGCGTGCGGGAGCCGCTCTCCCAGTACGGCCCTGCGGGGTTGTGCTCCACGTCGAGGATCTCCCAGCGGTAGTAGCTGAAATTCCCGCTCTCGAGCTTCCACAGGACCTCCCCTCGGCTCGGAACCCCGATACCCCGGAACGTGCGCCAGTCCGAGCACGACACGGACCAGGGCGTGAGCTTCGCGTCCGCGCCGCCGCCGAGATAACGCTCTGCCTGCAGCCCGACCACGCGCCCCTGAGGATCGAACGTGAACACCGCCGATGCGACCTTCCCTGCGTGGCGCATCGTCGCCTTCGCGCTCGTCGCGTCGATCGACTCCCACGCGATGTAGGGGCGGAGCGCCGCTGACGGGAACCAGACGATCTCGCCCAGAAAGCGCAGCATGGCGCCGTGGTCGATCTTCTCGTCGGCCGCGTCGACGAGGTCGACGAGCGACGCCGCCTTGATGAGCATCTGTCCCTTGCCGGCGGCGTACTTGTCGCGGCCCTCGATCGGGAGGATGCCCATCGTCTTCGTGGTGACCTTCCAGACGAACGCAGGCTCGTCGACGGAGAAGTACTGCTCGGCCTCCGCGGGCATCCAGGCGGCGTCGGGGCTGGTCCGGAGCTCGCCGCGCTGCTTCAGCCGGACCGTCTGAGCCCTTTCCCGGCCGACGACGCCCGAGGCCTCCAGCCAGGTGCGCACCGGCGCGGGCAGGCGCTCGAGCACGGAGGGGTCGACGCTGGAAGCGCGCGGCTCGGAGGGGCGCGCGAGCAACGCTCGGACCTCCGAATCGACCTCATGGCGGAAGCGCGCGTGTGCGGCTGCGGCCACGATCGGCAAGAGGAGGAGCACGTTGACGAGCGTCCCGAACTTCGCCTGGGGCCACGCGAGGACGATGAGGCCCTGGGACAGGAGCACGCCGAAGAGCGCCAGCGCCCACCACGCGTCGCGTCGCAGGACCTGGAGCGCTGCCGCCGCGAGCAGAAGGATCAGCGCCGTGAGCCAGAGCAGCGCGAAGGCTCGACTGCCGGCGGGCGAGAGGGGCACGAGCGTGCGATCGCTCGACTGGCCGGCGGCTGCGAGCTTCGACCACTCGATGTATCCGATGATGTGAATCGCACCGTGAAGCGCGATCAGGATCGTCACTACGTGCCGCATGACGTGCTTCTTTCTAGGAATCGCGTGCTGCGCCCAGCAGTCGCCGGCGCATCTGCAGCCGACTCCGTCTCTCACGTGCTCTTTTTACTTTTGCAGCCCGCGTGCCAAACCAGGAGCGACGCCGAGGGCGCAGTCCATTCGCGCGGAACCGAGCACCAAGACGCGCAGCCCAGCCGTCGTCCACGCAGATCTTGCGCGTCCCGTTCACCGTCGCAGCTGCTCCTGTTCCCCGAGACGTGCCGGCGCGCGGTTCGGCCCCCGTCCGGAGGCATCGCTCTCGGCCACGGCTCCGACACCGTCGGCTCCTGGCTCGTGGTCCACGGGCAAGGGCTGAGCTGACTCCGGCCGTATCCATCCGGCCGCGTTCAGACGAGACGACGAGGACAGCGAATTTTACACGTCCTCCAACCCCAGAATGGACACTAGAATAGCGATCACGTTGATCAAGCGAGAAATAAACCGCCAAGACACCAAGGGCGCCAAGATAAGATTCTCTTTTGGCGTTCTTGGTGTCTTGACGACACGCCCCACCGAGATCCCCTCGCCAATCAGTAGCTCGGCGGCAGTGGGCACGCCCGCGGAGTCGTCGCGGTCGTGCGCTCCGCTGCCAAGAGCGAAAGGTTCTGCTCGATGCCGGGCAAGTGCGGATTGGCGTTGCAAGCGCGACGGTAGCTTGCCTCCGCGCTCTCGAGATTACCGAGCAGCTGTTCGACGGCGCCAAGGCTGGCGTGGGCCTCGGACAGCTCCGGAAAGACGCGGGTGGCGCGGAGGAACGCTGCTCGCGCTTCGGTCAGCCGTAGCTGCCGGCGCCGTTCGTTGCCGACGTTGTATTCGACGACGCCCAGCACCTCGGATTGGCTGAGTGGACGCGCGTATTCGCGCGCCGAGCCGCCCGGTACCGGAAAGCGCTGGCCGTACCACGCGTCCGGCATCGCCTCACCGGCGCGCAGCAGCTCCACGTTGCGCGCGCCGCCCTGTTCCTGCACCCGCACGTAGAAGTGCCCAGGCATCATCACCCCGGACGCCGAATAGCCGAGCGCGTCAGCCAGCGCGAGAAACAAGGTACCAAGGCCAACGCAGCTTCCCCGGCGGCGCTCCAGCACGCCGGGCAGGCACACGAAGGCTAGATTCGTGTCGGCCACTTCGCGCACGAAGCTCCAACGACCGAACAAGAGCTCACTCAACACCGTAGCAGGCGAGCGCTGGGGCGACGAAGCGAGCGCGCTCTCCGCCTCGTCGACGAGACGCGAAAGCTCCGTCAGGCTCCAGGTCACCTGGCTCTCGTCGACAAACGCGATGTCACGGGCCAGGCCGATCAGGGCGCGGCCGAACGCAAGCTCTCGGCGCGGAACGCGAAAGCAGCCGCCGCCCGCGAGCAAGAGCAGGAGCAGGAGCGAGCGGCGCTTCATGGCTTCTTCAGCGGCTCCCAGTCTTCCCAGTAGTTGTAGAGATCACGCGCCGTCATCATCCAGATGACCAGCTTTTTCGTGCCGAGCGCCTCGACGCTGCGACGCAGAAGCTTTTGCCGCACGTTGGGGCCGCCGCCGTAGCTCATGACCAAGTCGAGCGGATACGCGATGCCACGCGCGAGGTGCGCCGAGACGCCAGCGTGCTCGGCGTCCGTCAGCTGATAGACGGCGGTGAAACTGTCGCCCAAGAGCACGACCGGGCTATCCGGGTCGTCGTCGTACGGCTTGCCGTCGGCAACGACCCGGTGCGCCACGAGCGTCTCAGGCGCGTATTTCTTCTGCTCAGCTTCCGGCAGTCGCGAATGCAGATCGCCGAAACGGGTGAAGCTGGTCTCGCGCAAGTCGTAAGCGCGCTTCTGCTTGGCGAGATCGGCGTACCAGGGGTACTTCTTCACGCGGGTGGCCAAGAGGTCTGCGGCCAAGCGCAGCCCACGGTCGGTCCAGTGCGTGTCTTGGCGCTGGAACAGAAACGGCCCCGCTGCGCTCGTGACCTTTGCCTGCAGAAATGCCGGCAGCAGGTCCACGATCTCCACGCCTTCCTTGCTGAGCCTTTCGATCAGCTTGCGGAAAGCCGGATTGATGACCTGGCCCGAGAGCGCTGAGAAAGCGGGGTCCAACTTTTCCGGATACACCTCGAGCTTCGTCGGGACCGGCACGAACAAGAAGTCGACCCCCTGCTCGTCGAGCAGCTTCTTGAATTCGAGGATCACCGGCAGCGGGTTCTTTCCCTTGCGTTGCTGCTCGAGATCACCACCGCTGACGTACTCGAGGTCGTTGCGGTAGAACAGAAAGCCATCTCGCCCAGCCAGCGCCTTGACCTTCGGCGGCATGCCTTTGAGCCGTTTCTTCAGGGCGTCATGGGTCGGCGTGAGCTTGGCCATCCACATCGGCCAAGAGCCGCCCGCCTGGGCCAGCTCGCGCTGCACCGCCTCGAGCCCCGGCGCGGGATTCGGCGACGGACGTGTCTTGCTTAGCCGAAGCGCCGGCTTCGCGGGCGCAGCGGCCGCGAGCGCCGCGCCTTCGCCACGCACCAGAAAGACGTTGTACGTGGCTTTGCCTTGCGGCTTGCCGCGCAGCACGATGGTCGGCGCCGGAAAAGCGCGGCCGCCCAGCTCTTGCTTGATGTAGGGCTCGGTCTGCGCGTCCGGAAAGCTCGGTCCCACCGGCATGAGATCGGTGTTGAAGGACGGGTACCAATACGACGAGAGTTGGTTCGCCCAAGCCTTCACCTCGCTCGGCGACAGCACCGGCGCCACGTAGTCCTTCTGAATCGCAGCCACAAGCACGGGAGTGACGACGCCAGGCGCCACTCGGCCATAGAGCTCGGGAAAGCCGTCCCCGTCCTGATCGGCGGAGCCCGCAAAAGGCTTGAACCAAGGCTGAAACTCTACCTTGGCCCACAACTCCACTGCGCCCGACGCGGCCTGATGAATGAACACCTCGCTCAGCAGCTGGCCGGAGGAGCCGGGCGGCAGCTGCAGGCCCCACCGCTCGCTGCGCACGGCTGAGCCAACCTCGGCCAGCGCTTCGGCCCCCGCTACCTTGTGCGCTTGCAAAAACTCCGACAGCGGCGCGAACGCCAGCGCTTGCTGCTGCTCGACCGGCGAGAGCGGCGTCTTCGCGAGATCGCTCGTCAGGCTGCCCTGGTCGAGCCGACCCGCGAACGCGCGCGAGGTATCGGGCGTGCCCACGGCCGACATGGGCGTCTCTGGCTCCGGGTCGGCGATCATGAAGTTGCTGTGATAGGCGGCGTAGTCCAACGCGGCGCGCGTCGGGCGTGCCACCTCACGCACCCAGACCTGCGAGCGCGTTCGCGCATAGCCTTCGTTCAGCGTATGGACGTAAGCGTGCTCGACGCGCGTGCCCTCTCTCGCATCACCCCAGGGAAGCTTCGCAGACCCGGCGTGACAAGCAACAATGCCAAGCGCCGATGCGGCGGCGAGCAAGCCCCAAAACCCAAGAGCGCGCTTACGCTGCGTCATAGCGACCTCGACGATAGTTCCACATCACTCGAAGCACCCGGAGCCCGTACGTCAGCGGGTTCAGGTGCGAGACCTCGTCCCCGTAGTGCGTGGGCACCGGCGCCTCGCCGACCGAAAGCCCACGTGCCCGCGCCGAGGCGATGACCTCCAAGTCGAAATCGAAGCTGTCAGACAAGTCGTGAAACGGCAGCGCCAGCGCGCGCGGCCCATAGAGCAGGTAGCCGCTGTGGTAGTCAGTCATCGAAAGCGACAGCGTCCGGTTCTCGATGCGGTTCAGCAGCGCATTGCCGACGTACTTGTAGAGGGGCATACCACCCTGCAAGGCCGTGCCCGCAGCGATGCGCGAGCCCTGCAGCAGATCGAGCCCGCGACGCGAAAGCTCCCCGATCAGCCCGGGCAAGGCCTCGGGCGCATACTGACCGTCGGCGTGGATACAGGCGACCAGATCCGGCGCATCGGCGCAAGCCTTGGCCAGACCGTCTTTCATCGCCGCACCGTAACCGCCGTTGTTGGGCCGCCGGAGCAAGCTGAGGCGAAACGCCGACGAGCTGTGGCGCTCGACCCTACGGGCCGTGTCGTCGCGACTGCCGTCGTCGACGACCACCACGTGGGTGGGCCCCGACGAAGCCAAGCCGCCGACGCGCTCCAGCACCGACTCGATGTGCCGGGCAGCGTTGTACGCAGGGATGACGACCGTTACCTTCATGCGGAGCTCGCGAGCTGGGAGAGCGAGGATGCCGCTGCGACGCGAGCGCCGTAGCGCTCGACGTAGTCGTGCACGATCGGCGGCAAGGAGGTGGCCAGGCGTCGCCGGGGCTTCCAACCGAGCAGTCGCTGCGCTTTCTGAACGTCGGGGATGCGTTCCTGCGTGTCGTCGTAGCCGGGGCCATAGAACTCGGCGGCCGACACCGCGCGAAACTGGGCAGGCGCACGCTCGGGTAACCGCTCAGCGAAAGCGTCGGCCAGCAGCCGAGCGAGCTCCGCGATACTGACGTCATTGTCCGGGTTACCGATGTTGAAGATCTGACCTCTACTCTGCTTCGGCCGCTCGAGCACGCGGCACACGGCTTCGACCATGTCGCTCACATCCATGAACGCCCGCCGTTGCGCGCCGCCGCCCACGAGCGGCAAGGGCTCCCCTCGCAGCAGCGCGCTCATGAAGCAGGCCAGCACGCGGGGTGTCCCCTCCCCGTCGATGCCGGGCAGGAAGTCCATGCGCGCGCCGATGGTGTTGAAGGGCCGAATGATCGTGAACGGCAACGCGCCGTGCTGACCGTGCGCCCAGATCACCCGCTCGAGCAGCTGCTTGGCGCACGAATACGTCCAGCGCTCGCGCCCCACGGGGCCGAGCAAGAAGCACGAGTCGTCCTCGTGCATACGCGCGGTCGGCAGCCCCTGCGCGTCCAGCGCGGTGCGCCCGTAAACCTCGGCGGTCGAGAAATGAATCAAGCGCACGGCGCGCTCCGCGCAGCGTTTCACGAGCGGCAACAGGTGCGTGAAGCTGGCGTCGATGACCTCCAGCGGGATGGTCGAGTACTGGGCTGGGTTGCAAAGCGCCGTGAGCGAGATCACGACCTGACAGCGCTCGGTCACGTCCTCGACGAGCCCCGGCGCCTCGACGCGCGCCTCGATGCGCCGCACGCGCGGGTCCCAACACTCGAGCTTGGTCAAATCCACGTCGACGGCGTCGACCTGGCAGGCAAAGCGCTCAAGCAAAGCCGGCACCAGGTGCGAGCCGATGAAGCCGCCCGCGCCGACCACGGCGATGCGCGTTTCCCTCACGGTGAGCCACTCCCGGCCGACGGAATGAAGACGTCGGGCCAGCGATCATTGGCCGAGTTGTAGGTGAGGCGCGCGGCCTTTTCGGGCGGCGTGCCCACCTCCCACAGGTAAATCTCGTAGTCGGCGGTGTCGTGGTCGTGACCGCGCTGGGTGATGCCCCAGACCATCCATTTGCCGTCGCGCGACAGCTGCGGGAAGTACTCGTGCGAGCGGCGACCCGGCAAGTCCATGAACTGGAGCTTGTCCAAGTCGACGTCCTCCGGCGGCGTGCCGTTATCGATCGGCATGCGCAGCACCCGGCTATCGCCGTTCCCGGTTGGGTGAACCCAGTAGATGGCCGTGTGATCCGGCGTCCAGTTCACCTGGCAGCCCAGCCCGGTCTGGGTCCAGGCCTTCTTGGCGATGTTCCAGATGCCGGTTTCGCGCTTCGAGCCGCGCAGCGTGATGGCGAGGTACTTGCCGTCACTCGAAAGCTCCGGCTGCTGCAGCAAGGCGCCGTCCAGATCGGATACGCCCTCGCTGTCCATCAACTGCGTCTCTGCGCCGCTGCCGAGCTTGCTGCGAAAGACCTTCGTGCCGCGTACGAACAGGATCTCATCCTCCGAAATCCAGCTACCCCAGCTCGCGCTCTCGACGACCTTCTTCGGCTCGGAGCCGTCCGGCTTGATCGTGTAGATGTCCCATTTGTCGCTGGCGTTGGCGTCGCGTTCGCTCACCCAGCCTTGTTTGCTGCGGGAAAACAGGATTTGCGCGCCGCTCGGAGAGAACCTCGGGAACCAGTCGACCTCGTCGCCCTTGGTGATCTGTTTGACGTCCGAGCCGTCGGTCTTCATCGTGAACAGGTCGTGATTGCCCACGCGGGAGCTGGACCAGACGATGGTGCCGTTGGCCTTTTCGCCGACCTCGCGCATCAGCGCGACGTCCTCCGCGGGCGGGGCTTCGTCGGCACCCTTCGGGGGCTCGCCCGAAAAGACCGAACATCCGAGCACAGCCGAGCAGCACAGAGTACCAATTTGCCGCAGTGGGAAACGCAGGCTCATCTAATTTGTCCTTTCTCGAGCTTCACTCGCGCGGGGTGCGAGGGTGGCCGCCTCGACGGCGGGTGAAGGAGAACAGTGACGCAACCCAGCGCGCACGCCGAGCGGCGCGTAGCCGAGGTCGTTCATGGCTTCGGTCGGGTCGAGATCGGCGTCGTTGACGACGCCGGCTATCGCGCTCGAGGTGAGCGGGGGCCGCTTCATGAACACGGGGAGCACGGCTGCTAGCGCCCGGCACGCCCACACCGGTAGGTGCAAGAAGGGCCGAGGCCGATCGTGATGAAGCAGCAGCAGCTCCGCGAGCTCGCGCATCGAAATCACCTCCGCGCCGCTGAAGTTGTAGGTCTTGCCGTGCGCGATCGGCGCATTGGCGAGCCGCACGAGGCCCTCGACGACATCCTCGGACCAAACGGGCCTTTTGAGCGCGCCCCCGGCGCCGATGAACGGCACCACCGGAAACCGCCGCAAGTAGTCGAGGAACATCAGGAGCTCCTGACCGCCGCCCTGCTCGTAAACCAGCGTGGGCCGCACGATCGTGTAGGCGAGCCCTGAGCCCTGGACGAGACGCTCGGCCTCGAGCTTGGACTCGGCATAGCGCGTGCGACGGGGGTAAACGACGGAGGCCGACGAGACGTACACGAAGTGCGGCACCCCCGCTCTTCGCGCCTCCGCGACAAGGTGCGCCGTGCCGTCGCGGTTGACGCGCTGAAACATCGTGGGGTCGTGGGTGATGATGATGGCGGCCAAGTGGTAGACGAGGTCGACGCCGCGACACACGCCGGCCAATGTGTTCGGATCGCTGATATCGCCTTCGCGCACGTCGCAGCCCAGCGCATCCATGCGCGCTCGCAACGGATCACCGGGCAGCACGAGCGCTCGCACTTGCCAGCCCGCTATGCGCAGCCGCGCCGTCAAGCGGGCGCCCATCACGCCGGCGGCGCCGGTAACCAGGGCTGTCGGCATCCTACGGAGCCCCCGCAGGCTTGGGAGTCGGGAAATCCAGCGGAATCCAATCTCCGACCGACAACTCGCGCGCAGCGAACTCCCAGACCACCACGCGCTTGCCCGCCAGGCGATCTTGGCCGGCGTTCAGCTCGCGCGCGAGCGCTTGGCGCGTAGCGAAGGCACCGGAGTCGTTCTGCGCGATCACGTCGATGGGGCGACCAAGCGCCAGGGCCAAGTGCGGGGCCAGGCCGGACGCATTGCCCCAGCCCATTCCCTCGAGCGTGAAGATGTTGGTGAAGCTGTCGCCGAGCAGGAGCACGTCGGCGCTCTCGTCAGGCTCCCAGGGCGCGCCGGCCGCGTCCTGCACTTGGTGCACGACCACGCTCTCCGCTTGAAACAGGCTCTGATCGTCGGGCAGCTTGAGCATGTCGACCAGATCACCGACGCGCGAAGCCGGCTGCGGAACGCCGTGCAGCACGGGCTTCTCTGCCAGCTCTGGCAATACCCCGAGCCCGATCACAAGCTGGCCGAGGTCGGCGGCGATGCGCTCCATGTAGCCGGGCGCAAAATGCGTATCTTGAGCCAGGAAAAGCGGCTCGGTACGGGGCTCAGGCACGCTGCGGCGCGCGTCGAGCACGGCCACGCCGGCTGCTCGAAGCTCGCTCAAGAAGCGGTCGTAGTCGACATTCTGCGCCATTTCGACGCGCCCATCACGCCCAAGAAGTGGACCCGGCTCGATCCCAGCCTTGTCCGGCATCGGCAGGAGCACGAGGCGAATCCCGCGTTGCGCGAGCGCTCGCTGGAACGCCAAGATGGCGGGTCGCGGATCCGGGTGGATGGGCTCCTGGCCTGCGTCGAGCGCTTCCCTGGCGCGGCCCCGCAGCACCTCGGGCTCCAAGAATCCGGGCCCGCTGACGTGCAGCACACCGGGCGTGTAATAGAGCCAGCCGCCGTGTCCGACGACCGCGAGCTTGTTGCCCACACGTAGACGAGTGAGCAGCAGCTGCACGCGGGGCTGGACCCAGGACTTGGCGTACGAGGCATCCTCGATGCCCTTCTCGAGCTGACGCAGGTTCTCGGCCGTCGGTGGGCGGCGCACCAGATCCGCGAGAGGCGATTCCTCACCCTCGCGCTTCTCGAGGTAGGCCTGCGCCAGCGGAACAGCGTAGATCGCCCCTAGAAACAGCAGCGTGAGCAGCCAGGCCGCGCCGCGACTCACGTCGGTCGCGATGATACCGCGGCGCAGCTGCTCGTCGCCTGTGGGGTCGGTCGGACCGCCACTGCGTTCGATGGCGGAGGACGAGGGAGGCAAGGTACTTTGCATCGCGCGGCCTCAGAACTGAAAGTACAGAAACGGGTTGATGGTCTGCGTCCACATCATCAACGTCGCGAGCACCATCGTGGCCGCCACGAACGCGGTACGGGGCAAGGACAAGCGCCGCGTGAGCTCCCAACTGTTGGGCATGCCGAAGATCACGACCGCGGCCAAGGCGAATAGCCCCACGTAGTACCGCGGGTGGAGCGCGCCCGCCACGACGTCCGCCGCCGGCGAAACGGCGGCGAGCCCAAACAGCGAGCCCAGGTAGGTCACCGCCTGATCGAGCGTCTTGGCGCGGAAGAACACCCACGACAGGCACACGATCAAGAAGGTGAAGGCGACGCCGACAGCAGGTGGCAGGCGGCGCAGCGGATGAGCTTTACCGAGCCTGCGCTCCACCCCGAGCATGCCACCGTGAATGCCGCCCCAGATTACGAAGTTCCAGCTGGCACCGTGCCAGAGCCCACCGAGCAACATGACAACCATCAAGTTGGCGTACGTGCGCAGGGGGCCTTTGCGATTGCCACCGAGCGGGATGTACAAATAGTCGCGCAGCCACGTGGACAGGCTGATATGCCAGCGCCGCCAGAACTCCGTGATGCTGCGCGACTTGTAGGGTGAGTCGAAGTTCTGGATCAGCACGAAGCCGAGCATCAGCGCCAAGCCCACGGCCATGTCTGAGTAGCCGGAGAAATCGAAGTAAATCTGGAACGCGTAAGCGACCAGCCCGAACCACGCGTCGTAGAAGTGCTTGGCGCCACCGGCGAACGCCGTATCGGCGATGTGCCCCATCGGGTTGGCCAGCAGAATCTTCTTACCCATTCCCAGCGAGAAGAACGCGACGCCGCGCGCGAACTTCTCGAGCGTGTGCTGGCGCACGCGCATTTGTTCCTCGAGCGCCGCATAACGGATGATGGGGCCCGCCACCAAGTCGGGGAAAAAGGCCTCGAAACACATGTAGTCGGTGAAGCGCCGCATCGGTCGGGCGTCACCGCGGTACACGTCGATGGCGTAGCTCATCGCCTTGAACGTGTAAAAGGAGATGCCCACCGGCAGAACGATGTGCAAGACCGGCACGATCTGCGTCGAGCTGCCGAAGAGCGCGCCAAGCGCGTTGATGTTCTCGGCGACGAAGCCCGTGTACTTGAACACCGCGAGCATCCCGAGGTTGGTGACGATGGACGTCGCCAGCACCAGCTTCATCTGGCGGGTCCGCACGACCTCGGGACCAATCACGGGCGGTAAGCCGTCGACGTCGGGCAGCCGTGACATCTTCAGAAGCAAGAGGCCGCACACGTAGTCGACGCTCGAGCCGAAGAACATGATCACGGCCCAGCTCGGGTTCGCCCAGCCGTAAAATACGTAGCTCGACACGGCGATGAGGGCCGTGCGGGCCCGGCCCGGCAGGGCGTAGTACGCGGCCAGTACCAGCGGCAAGAAGTAGAATAGGAAGATATGGCTGGAAAAGACCATATCAGCGGCTCACGGGGCCCACGGGCGCCAGCCCTTGTCCTTCATCGTCGCGAGCGCTCGCTGCACCCAGGTGCGATGGCCGTCCAAATTGAAGTGATGGTCGTCTTGCATGCCCACGCCCTCGGCCGAGACGAGCGCGAAGTTCGACACCACGCTCGGGCACCTTTCGATCTCGGGACGGATGGCGTTCGCCACGGCGCCGCCGACCACGAACTCGCCCGAGCTTTCCACCTCGTAGTCGTTCATCAATGCAGGCAGCGTGGGCTCGCCGATGTCGTTGCGAATGGCGGTCACGAGAGTATTGATGCATTCGGGAAAACCGGAGCGATCGGCGGCAGTGCCGTGTCGCTCGGTGATCCCGAGATAGATGAAGATGCCGCCAAAGGTCACCCGCCCCTTGATGGCCTTCGGTGCGGCGATCAGCTTGTCGTAGTAGAGGCCGCCCGGAATGAACTGGGAGCAGTAGGCCGAGGGCCACCCAAACCCGAGCGAGATGAAATAGTAGTCGGGCGCGAGCATCGCGGCTTCCTTGACCAGCGCCGTACCCGGCCCGCCGGCGGCAGTGTCACCCGCGGTCTTCGGCTCGATCGCGAGCTCCGGCGCCGAGCCAGGGTGGTACATGAAGGCGTGCGGATGGGTCTCCGTGAAATGGAACGGGCGTGAGCTTTGGGGCCTCGTGGCGCGACCGGCCATGTTGGAGTGACCGATGTGAATGAAGGCGATCGCGTGCTCCCTCGGAACGTCAACGCCTCCAAGGTTGATGGTCACGCCCGAAGGCGCCGGCCCACCGCCGGACCCCGCGTCGCTGGTCCCGCTGCTCCCGCCGCCACCGCTCCCACTCGCCGCAGTCATGGCACCGCCGACCGAAGCTCCACCCGTAGTGGTCGCCGCTCCAGCGCCGCTCGATGCCCCGAAGTCGTCGCCCGTCCCGACGGCCTGCGTGTCGTGCGGGTGCTCGGCGACCCCGCAGGCGAGCCCGCCGACCAGCGCGAACAAGGAAACGAGCGCCCACCGAGACCTGGACAGGCTCACGTTGAGAAGTGTTTTCATCGTCGACTCTCCTCCAAGTTCACCAAGATCCGCGTCGCTTCGGGGTCGAAAGGCCGGACGCGCAAGGCACGCCGTAGAAAGCCCAGGCCTTGCGCCGATTCGCCCCTTCGCAGGGCGATCAACGCCATGAGATTCAGGCTCCCGACGTCGTCGTCCTGGGAAACCAAGCTCTGCCGGGCGAGCCGCTCGGCGGCATCGAGCTCACCCGCTGCAAAGCGAAGACGCGCTTCGAGGGCTCGGGCTTGCGGCGTGTCGAGGCTCGCGAGCGTACGCTCCGCTTGCTCGAGCTGACCGAGCACGCCGTGCAACGTGGCCAGGCTCAGACGTGCCGCGGCGTGCACCTTTGGGGAATCCGCGAAGCGCTGCCCCAGCTGGACCAAGGTGCGGTCCGTCTCGCTGGCTTCACGGAACGGCTGCTCCGCGACGCCGGGCGTAAGGTCGCGGCGAGCAAACAGCACCTCCGAGCCGTCCGTGTAGAGCAGCTTCCAATCAGCGCTCGCGTAGAGGTGGCCAATCAAGCGCTGGTAGCGCTCGGGGAACATCACCGGCAAGACCACGTAGGCGAAGGAATGACGCGCCTGAAAAGCTTCGAAACGCTCTGGCTCGTCCGCAAGCCTCAGGTACTCGGCAAACTCGTCGGCGGTGCGCAACACGAGCCGAGTGTCAATGTACGGCCGAAACCGCGGATAGAGCCGCCAGATCAGGTAGCCTCCGTAATGATCGGCCGCAAAGACGTCGCCCCCGGGCAGCGCGTCGAGGCGCACAGCGCTTTCGGCCGGCACCCGGAACGGGCTCGGATCCGCCAGCGGCGGCTCGCGCGCCGCCGCCGATGCCGAAACGAGCAGCAGCGCGCTCAGGAGCACCGCGTTGAGACCCACCGCCGCGCGCACGCCCGCGCGGCGAAAGCTCGAGACACAAAGCCGCCGGAGCGCCGGGGCCAGATTGACCGCGAAGATCGGCGCCCCGACCCAGTACAGCAGGAGCACGTTGCGGTTGCTCATCAAGGCCAGCCCCGCGAAGCCGAGCAGCAGCAGCGCATGGCTCAGTCTCAAGCGGCGCCCGGCCAGGAGCACGGACAGAGCGAGCAGCGCCAGACACCATTTGAAGTGCCAGAACTCGCCGTCTGACAGGCGTTCGAGCTCGATGGGCGGTAGGTTCTCCGCCACGTCGTGGGCGAAGACTTGGTGCTCGCCGGGCAACAAGCGCCCGAGCAGTAGCGCCGGCAACGCTGCGCCGCGCAAGCCAAACGGCGTGAGACACGTCGCCAGCAAACACCCCCCCAGCGTCGCGAACAGCTGCTGTACCCGCGCCCACGGTGCCAGCGCACCAGCGTGTTCGCGCGCAAATGGCCACGCACGCGTCTGGCCGAAGCTCGCCCAGCCGAGCGCCGCCACCGCGTACGCCGCGATCACCGCGGGGCCAAGCGCCGAAAGGCCCTGGAAATTCGCCCAAACCAGCTGCGCCAAGGGCAACAACAGCAGGTGCCGGACCCGGCCGTCGCGCCGAAAGCGCTCGAGCGCGAACCAGAAGAACGCGAGCAGGACGAGCGTGCCTATCACGGGCCGGACGAGCAAGAGCGAGCGAGCCGCCAGAAGCCCGCCGACCAGCGACGTCACGAGGAGCCCCCTCGCCCACGAGCCGCGCCGCGCTTCGAGCGCGAAGTAGAGGAGGCCCGCGCCCAGGCCGATCAGCGCGCACTTGACCAAAACAAGCCCGACGAGGCCGACCGCCTGATGCACCGCGTACACCGCAAGCTGAAAGAGCCAGTGCACGTCGACCCAGGCACGCCCTTGCGCGCTGACCGAGAAGGGATCGGTGAACAGGAGCCCACGCCGAGCGACCATCTCGCGACCTGCCGCGAGGTGCCACCAGATGTCGCCGTCGGCCGAAGGCGCGAGCCCCGTCGAGGCCGCACCCAGGCCGAGCAACGCCGCGACGAGCGGCGTGCGATGGCGGAGCAGGGCGGCGACGGGCAACATGACCACTTCTCAGAACGGTGAAACGGTGAAGCCGATGCCTGCCGTCCACGGCTGCAGGCCCACGCCCTGGCTGCTGCTCTCGGCGCCGTCGACAACTCCGCGCGTGTCCCAGCCGAGCGGCAGCGACACGCCCCCCAAGATCGCCAGCCAGGCGTTCGACCACTCCACGGCCAGCGTGCCGGTGACTGCCCACAGCTGCACCTCCTGGTCAAGCCCACGGTCACGATCCGCACCGAAGAAATGCGACAGCGACAGGCCGAGCGACGGCACCAACGGCCCCCAGAAATAGCCCGAGTAGCCGTAGATCGCGGCCGCCGGTGCGCGGTAGTTGCCCAGCTCGTTTTCCCCGCCGCGGTAGCCGAACGAGCCGCCCAGCACGATCAGCCCCCACGTCTTGTCGATCGTATGGTCGAGCGTCAGGCTGCCGCTCACCTTGCCAAGGCCAAGCTGCTTTTCCTGCGTGAGATAGTCGTTCTTGTACTGGGCGTCGTGCACGCCGGTCGGGACACCGACCAGCAACGTCAGGCTGGTGGAGTTGATTTCGCCGAAGCGCCGCGTGACGAACCCCGCGACGTCACCCACGCCGGAGTTCGAGATGTCCACGGGCAGGCCGTAGTAGTCGCGGTAGTACTTGTAGAGCAGCGGAACCACGAGCCCCACATTCCATTTCTCGCTCAAATTACGCGAGACTTGAGGACTGAAGCTGAGGTTGTAGCCGTCTTCCAGATGCGTGTACGTGCCGAGTGTCTGCAGCTCAAATAGCCCCCCGGTCACGCTGCGGCCGATCCACTTGATTCCGCCCCCCGCGCCCGTGGAGCTACCGGCTCCGCAGCCGCCGATCGTCTCCCAGCTCGAGAGCAGGCCTTCCAACCGTGAAACTCGTAAAGACAGCGCTGGTCCGAGCTCGGCGAGCGCGTCGCCTCGCTCGCCGAGAGTCGCCTCCAGGCGGGCCACTCGCACATCGTTTTGCCGAGCCGCGCGCTCGGCCGCAATGAACGGAAAGCTGGCGACCGCGGCCAAACCACATGTGACCAGCCAGGCGCCCGGGACACGTAGTCGTCTGAAGTTCAATCGAGTTTCTCCCGAGCGCAAGGTCAAGCTGGGTCGACTTGGAGGCACCAATAGCGGACGCTCCCGCGATCCGTAGCGGCATATTCGTCTACGAGTGCACCTTTCCAGATGGCTTTCAGATCAGCCGTCAGTTTCATCTTGTGAACGTCGCCTTGGTTGAAGCTGCGCAGCTTGCCGCCGACCTGCTCCTTCATTTTGTCCTTGATCTTGGAGCGCGGCACGAGCGGCTTGTAGTGCGCGACAAGGATGAACTGCTTGTCGAGCGCCCCGCCCTGGACCTGGTAGCGCATCACGTAGGCGTAATCGTACAGGTCATCGGGGGGCATCTTGGAGGGAATCTCAACGAGCTTTGCCGTCAATTCCAGGGGTGCCACCCCGTCCGCCCGGGCGCTCCGCTCGACACCGGCTATCGCGAGCAGCAGCATGCTCATAAACGCTTGGCGACCAAATTGGCGTCGGCTCGAATGAATCATCGTCGCAGAATAGGGCGAGATAGGTCGACCTTGCAACAAGGCAAGCGCCGATTCTCGAAATGACGCAACCCACGCCGGAGATCGCTCCAGGCTGTCGGCATCTTTCCACCGTGAGGGCAGCACTGGTAATTCACGGCGGGGTGCGCGAGAGCCGCCACGGTGACCGAGCCAAGCAGCATCGTCCGCTTCCTCTCCGCGCTCGGCGAGCCGACCGACGTTCCTTGTCGCTCACCCAGCGCCGACGTCGCGACCGCCGTACTGGAAGAGCACCGTCCTGCGCCAAAAGGCGCTCGGCGACGCCACGTAGCGCATCGCGACAACATCCCGGGCCAGATCAACGCCCGGAGGGCGACGTGTGCCCGCGGCACGCCGACGCGTCCTTTGTCTCGCTCTGCGCCGGCTGCCGTATGAAGATCCTCGCGGATCAGGAGCGGCCTTAGGCCAAGGTGACCCTCATCGGGATCAACCCGATCGGCAGCTCGTTCACCGAGGCGCTGCCCGACCTCTCGGGTCGATTCCGGATCATCCAGATGGATCGCCAGAAGGACGTCAAGATCGCCGAGCTGATCATCAAAGGAGAGCAAGCGGCGAACATCCGATTCACGCGTCGCGATGAGCTCATCACGGAGGCCGGCGGGAGCTTCTTCATCGCACCGTGGCCGGCTTCCGCGTGGCGCTCCATGGCCACGTCCACCGGGCCGAGAACCAGCTCTACCGGTACGACATGAGCCCTGGCGGAAGGCGGCTCGAGATCGTCTCCGCCGGCACCTTCGGCGCGCCCGCGCGGCAATGGGTGCCGGGATACCCGCTCCAGTACAATCTCCTCCTGTTCTCCGGGGGGACGATGACGGTCGAGACGCGCTGCCGCGAGGAGATGAACGGCGCGTGGAGGCCCGACGCCCGGTGGCTGCAGGGACGGGCAGAGACCCGTTGCCGCGGTATCAGATCCAGCTGGAGTGACGCGCCGCCCGCGACCCGGCGCCCGCCGCCGCCTCAGATCACCCTGTCCACGAGCGGCTCCCCCCGCTCGAACCGCCGCAGGTTCGCCAGGAAATGCTCCACCAGCGCCATCGGCTCCTCGCGCCGCCCGCCGGCCGTGTGCGGCGTGATGACGCAGCCCGGGGCGCGCCAGAGCGGGTGCTCCGGCGGCAGCGGCTCGGGATCCGTCACGTCGAGGTACGCGCCCGCGATCCGGCGCGCCTCGAGCGCCTCGAGCAGCGCGGCCTGGTCCACCGTGACGCCCCGGCCCACGTTGAAGAACCACGCGTCCGGCCGCATCCGCGCGAGCAGCGCGGCCGAGACCAGCCGCCGCGTGCCCTCGGCCTCGGGCAGGCTCGAGACCACGTGATCCGCCCAGGCGAAGGCGTCGCCCAGCTCCTCCCTCGCGACCACGCGGAAAGGCTCATCGCCGCGGGGGCGGGCGCGCAGGACGCAGAGCTCCACCTCGAACGGGGCGAGCAGCTCGGCGAGGCGGCGGCCGATCGCGCCGAAGCCGAGGAGGAGCACCCGCCGGCCGCGCAGGAGCGCGCTCCGCGACCGCAGGTGCGCGTCGGGCCAGCCGCGCGGGCCGAGCTGGTTCTCGAGGCACTCGGGCAGCCGCCGCGAGGCCGAGAGCAGGAACGCGAGCGCGTGCTCCGCGCAAGGATCGGCGTAGACGCCGCTGCTCGTCGTCAGCGCGGCGCCGCGGGCGGCGAGCGCGGCGCGCACCGCCGCCACGTCGTAGCGGGCATACCCCGCGGTGCTGAGGTGCACCCAGCGGAGCCGCGGGGCCGCGCGCACGTCGTCGGGGTGCGGCTGGCCAAAGACGACCTCGGCGCCGAGGACGAGCGGATCCGGCGCGACGACGGCGAGGTTCTTCGCGGAGCGCGCCGTGGCCAGCTCGAGCGCGTGCGGCGCGACGCCCTCCGAGAGCGAGCGCGCCGCCTCCGCCGGCAGAACAGCGGTGCTCGCGATGATCAGCCGATCCACCGACGCCTCCTCACCCGTGCACGGCGCGCCCGAACTCCCGCATCCACGCCTCCTCGTCCGCGGTGAGCGGCCCCTTCGCGAGCGCGTCGAGGTTCGCCTCCACCTCGGCGCGGCTCTTCGGCCCCGTCAGCGCGAGATCCACGTGCGGGCTGGAGAGCTGGAATCGATAGCAGTCGCCCGCCGTCATCGCCGGGCGATCCCAGCCCTTCGGCTGCTTCAGCAGCCGGCGCCACGCCGTCGCCGTGTAGGCGAGGATGCTCGGCTTCGCGTCGCGCACGTGCGGGAAGATGTCCCGCTCCGCGCCGGGGTGCGCGGCGTTGTAGCGGATCATGAGCAGGTCGAGCGGCGACGACCCGGCCAGGCCGCCTGCCCGCGCGCGGTCGTGGATGCTCACCCCGAGCGCCCGCACCTTGCCGCTCTCGCGCAGGTGAACGAGCTCGCGCTCGGTCGCGCTCGTCCAGGCAGACCCGACGCCGAGCCAGCCGAGCAGATAGACATCGAGGTGATCGGTCCCGAGCTCCCGGAGCAGCTTCTCGGCGCCCCGGCGCACGCCCCAGCCGAACCAGCCGGCCTGCGCGAAGCCGACCACCGCCACGCTGTCGCGGCGCCCCTTCAGCGCCTCGCGCAGCGGGTTGCCGAGCCCGCCCGAGCGCATCGTCCAGAGGAAGAGATTGACGCCGCGGTCCATCGCCGCGCGCACCCCGCCCTCAGCGATGC
This sequence comes from Sorangium sp. So ce1504, assembly GCF_051521635.1. NCBI lineage: Bacteria > Pseudomonadati > Myxococcota > Polyangiales > Polyangiaceae > Sorangium > Sorangium sp. So ce1504. The sequence continues at coordinate 8,057,565 of NZ_CP150365.1, forward strand.
CGTAGTTCGCCGCGAGCCCGAGCCGGAAGATGCGCTTGCCGCCAAAGGCGGTCGGCGCGCGGCGGAGCCAGTCGTCCATGGGACGGATCTACCATCACCTCCGTCGATGTCACCGGCTCCCGCGCGCCGCACATTCGCCACCCACGGCCGCCCCGACCTGTGCGAGACTCCCCGGCCACCGATGGGCCAGGACACCTCTCCCCGGTGCGCCGGCTGCAGCGCTCCGCTCCCGGAGAACGCCCGCTTCTGCCCCTCGTGCGGCCAGCTCGTCACCGCGCCGGATCCCAGCCCCGCCCTCGCCGCGACGGCGTTCCCCGCGACGCAGCTCGGCGCCGTCGGGCTGCCGCCAGCCTCCCTGCCGCTGCCGCCGGTGCGGCTCTTGCCCGGGACGGAGATCAGCGTCTATCGCATCGAGTCGACGCTCGGCGAGGGCGGCATGGGCGTCGTCTACCGCGCTTACGACCGGGCGCGCGAGCGCGTCGTGGCCGTCAAATGCCTGCACTCGAACCTCTGCGGCAACCCGGAGATCCGGCGGCGGTTCGCGCGGGAAGCGCGGGTGCTCCGCTCCTGGAGCCACGAGAACGTGGTCGCCGTCTACGATTTCGTCGAGCGCGATCACCTGCTCGCGATCGTCATGGAGTACGTCGACGGGTCGACGCTGGTGCGGCACCTCGAGCGGTGGCGCGGGCGCATCCCCTTCCAGGAGATCCGCGCGCTGTTCGGCGGCGTCCTCGACGCGATGGACGAGGGGCACCGCATGGGCATCATCCACCGCGATCTCAAGCCCGACAACATCCTCGTCACGACCGGGAAAGACGGCCTCTACCCCAAGATCGTCGACTTCGGCATCGCCAAGATCCTGGAGGGGACGACGTACACGCTGAGCGGCGCGTTCCTCGGGACGTGTTGTTACATGTCGCCCGAGCAGGTGAAGAGCCCCCACGCCGCGGATCGGCGCTCGGACATCTACTCTCTCGGCGTGACGCTCTACAAGCTGACGACAGGGCAGGTGCCGTTCGACAGCCCCAACCACTTCGCCGTGATGATGGCCCACGTCGCCGACGCCCCGGCGCCCCCCTCGTCGCTGCGCCCCGACCTCCCGCCGGCCCTCGACCGGCTCGTGCTCGACGCGCTCTCGAAGGACCCGGCGGGGAGGCCGGCGTCGTGCGCGGAGTTCCGGGCGCGGCTCGACGAGGCGCTCTCGGAGTTCTCGCCCGCCCCGTCGCGGCCCTCGTCCGACGGGCGCGAGCTCGCGCCGACGGTCCGCGAGAAGACCGGCGAGCAGATGATCCTCGTCCCCGGCGGGCCGTTCCTGAGCGGGCAGCAGCGCAGGAAGGTCCATGTCGACGCGTTCTACATGGACCGCACGCCGGTCACGAACCGCCAGTTCAAGGCGTTCCTCGACGTGACCGGGTACCGCCCCGACGACGACGACGCGAGCCGGCTCCTCGCCCATTTCAGGCGCGGCGAGATCCCCGCGGGCCTCGAGGACCACCCCGTGGTGTACGTGTCGTGGGACGACGCGCGGGCCTACGCCAACTGGGCCGGCAAGCGCCTGCCGACCGAGGCCGAGTGGGAGAAGGCCGCGCGCGGCACCGACGGCCGCAAATACCCGTGGGGGCGCGCCGAGCCCGGGCCCACGCGCGCGAACTACGACAACCGCGAGGGCGGGACGGTGCCCGTCGGCTCGCTGCCGGCGGGCGCCTCTCCTTATGGCATCCTCGACCTCGCCGGCAACGTGTGGGAGTGGTGCGAGGACTACGACGATCCGCACTTCTATGCGGACGGCCCCTCCCACAACCCGCGCAACACGCGGCCCTCGGATCGGCCGCTGCTCGTGATGCGCGGCGGCTCGTGGATGTACGGCGCGCAGTCGCTCCGCACCTGGGCGCGCACGAGCTTCGAGGCGCACTACCGCTTCGCCGGCGGCGGCTTCCGCTGCGTGCGAACGGCCTCGTCGAGCTGAGGGCGCGGGCGACGGGCGTTGCGCGCGGCGGCTCGGCGCGGGCGCGGCGGCTCCGCGGGCTCGGCTGTTCGGCGCGGGCGCGCGACGCACGAGCGCCTGGTCAACCGGCGGCGGCGCGGATAGAACGCCGGGCGCAGATGCAGACGAACAGGGCCAGGGCGAGCGGCGGCGTCCGCGTGCGGCTGACCGGCGTCCGGCGCGTCTTCCCGGTGCTGGACGACGCGGGCCGCGCGCCGAGGGACGGCGCCCCCGGCGTGATCGCGATCGACGGCATCGATCTCGACATCGCGCCTGGCGCGTTCGTCGCGCTGCTCGGGCCCTCCGGGTGCGGCAAATCCACCCTGCTGCGGCTCGTCGCCGGGCTGGACCGCGCCGACGCCGGCGCGGCCGTCGTGGAGGCCGAGGAGGCGCCGGGCGGCGAACGCCGCGCTGGCGGCGCGCGCGCGCCCCTCGCGTACGTGTTCCAGGACGCCCACCTCCTGCCCTGGCGGAGCGTCCTCGAGAACGCCGCCCTGCCGCTCGAGCTCGCCGGCGCGCCGCTCGACGAGCGCCGGGCGGCGGCGCGGGCGGCGCTCGTCCAGGTCGGCCTCGCCGACGCGGGCGCGCGGTACCCGGCCGAGCTCTCCGGCGGCATGCGCATGCGTGTGTCGCTCGCCCGCGCGCTGGTCACGCGCCCGCGGCTGCTCCTGCTCGACGAGCCGTTCGCCGCGCTCGACGAGCTCACGAGGAGCCGGCTCGACGACGAGCTCCGCGCGCTCTGGGCCGAGCTCGGCATGACGGTGCTCTTCGTGACCCACTCGATCACCGAGGCCGCCTACCTCGCCGAGCGCGCCGTCGTCCTGTCCCCGCGGCCGGCGCGCGTCGTCGCCGACCGCACGCTTTCGCTGCCGGACAAGCGGACGGCCGCGCTGCGCACCGAGCCCGCGTTCGCGCGCGAGGTGCGGGCGCTGCAAGAGGCGCTGGAGAGCGGCGGCGCGTGAGGCCCCGCGGGTAGAACAAGCGCGCTGTCGGACTCCGGCGCTGCACGACACTCGCGCTGTCGAGCGTGGGCAGCGCGATCGGCACGCGCACCCAGGTCACCTCCGCTACCCTCCGTGCGCCGGAGCTCTCGGTCCCCACCGCGGCCGTCCCCACGGCCCGCGTGACCCGCTCCCCCTCTCCCCCGCTTGCCGCTGATCGCCGCCGCGCGCGACGCCCATCGTGGGCAGAGCTCCCACTCGCCGCACGATCCCGCGCGCGAACGCGCTTCCATGCCGACAGCGCGCTCGTACAATCGCCTCATGCCCACGTGCCCCCGGCGGTTGCTTCCCCGCGCCCTTCCTTGGTTTTTGCTCGCTGCAGCGGCCTGCGGCGGTGATCCGGATGTCGTCACGCCCCCCGGCGATGGCGGCGGAGGCAACGGCGGCACGAGCAGCAGCTCGGGCGATGGCGGCGGGTTCGTCGGGTCGATGGCCGCGTCGGGCGGCGCAGGCGGCGAGAGTGGCTGTGAGGGCGTGAGCTGCCGGGCGGACCAGCACTGCGAGGAGGCGGACGGACAAGGCACCTGCGTCGACAACACGTGCGACGACCTCACCTGCGACGCGACCGAGGTGTGCGAGACGCCCCCGGACGCAGGCGCGCGCTGCGTCGATATCGCCTGCCAGAGCGACCTCGAGTGCGCCTTCAACCAGTTCTGCAACGGCACCATCTGCGTCGTCGATGCCTGCACGGCCGGCGAGCGGACGTGCGACGGCGACAGCCTCCGGCTGTGCGTCTCGAACGGCAGCACCACGAGCGAGCTCTTCACGTGCGGCGGATCGGCCTACTTCGAGAGCAAGTGCACCGACGCCGGCGCCGGGACCGCCAGCTGCCCCTGCGAGGACGACTGGGACTGCCCCACCTACGCCTCCTGCGAGGTCGGCTCCTGCTCCGGCACGGGCGCCGCGCCCACGTGCCTCTTGCCGCCGGAGCCGTTCGCTGGCGCCCTGCCGCAGAACGAGATCCAGTGGGGAGGGGAGAACCGCGCCAACTCCGACGCCGCCAACAGCCCGTTCAAGACCTCGGCGCAGACCGTCATGACGCCGCTCGTCGCCAACCTCGACGACGACAACGGCGACGGGCTCATCAACGAGCTCGACTTCCCCGAGATCATCTTCACGACGTTCTGCGGCTCGAATTTCGGCAAGCAGGGCGTCCTCCGGGCGATCCACGGCGGCGGGCCCCGCAAGGGAGAGAACTACTTCGCGGTTCTCGGCGCGCAGGTCTGGCACGAGGGCGACCCCATCGACGCGCCCTACGCCTGCGCCGACGCGACGCTGATGCCGACCTCCGGGCTGGCCGTCGGCGATCTCGACGGCGACGGCGTCCCCGAGATCGTCGCGATCACCGCCGTCGTGACGGGGTCTGGGGCCACGGAGGTGACGAAGACAGGGCTCCAGATCTTCAGCAACACGGGCGAGACCAGGGTCCTCGTGAACGAGATCTGGACGGGCTACAACGAGCCGTCGCCCGCGCTCGCCAACATCGACGGACAGGGGCTCCCGGAGATCGTGGTCGGGCCGAACGTGTTCACGTTGCGCGTCGACGAGGCGACCCGCGAGCTCTCCATCGTCGACCACTTCAAGGGCGACAAGGCTCAAGGGATACAGGGGTCTCCGACGAACCAGCAGAACCGGCTCGGGCCCATCGCGTGCGTCGCGAACCTCAACGACGACCCCCGGCTGGAGGTCGTCGCGGGCAGCACCGCTTATGGGCTGCCCCGCCCGCCGCCCGGCGTGACGAGCAGGGCCGGGTGCGCGCCGCCGTACACCGACAAGGAGGCGACGGCGTACTGCGAGGGGAAGCTCATCGAGGTCTGGGACGGGCAGACCGTCAACGGCACGGCCGGGATCCCGACCGAACAGCGCGACGGCCTCTGCGCCGTGGCCGACGTCCTCGGAGAGAACCAGGACGCCGCGCCCGGGCCGAGCAACCCGCTCGATGAGCGCCCGGAGGTGATCCTGTTCAACAACGGGTACTTCTTCGTGCTCAACGGGCAGGACGGCACCATCAAGCGCCGCCAGGTGATGACGGCCGAGGGCACCACCTTCGACGGCGGCGCCCCGAACGTCGACGACTTCGACGGCGACGGCTTCCCCGAGGTCGGCACGGCGTTCGGCCTCCGCTACATGATGTTCGATCTCCAGGCGCCGACGGCCGAGTGCCCGGCGTGGCCCAACGCGCTCACCGACGGGCTCACGGGATTGCAGGGCAACCCGGAGCGGACCCCGAACGGGAAGCCGTGCACAACGGACGAGGAATGCGGCGCCCCGGGCGCGGCGACGTGCAACCAGCAGCGGGGCACCTGCGTCTGCTACCACAACGGCTGGCAGCGCTTGACCGAGGACGACTCGAGCCGCACCACCGGGTCGAGCGTGTTCGACTTCAACGGCGACGGCGCCGCCGAGGTCATCTACAACGACGAGTGCTACTTCCGCATCTACGACGGCGTGACGGCCGACGTCCTGTTCAAGGTGCCCTCGCCGAGCCGCACCCGATCCGAGTACCCGATCGTCGCGGACGTCGACAACGACGGCAACGCGGAGATCGTGTTCGGCACCTCGAACGAATCGACCCATTGCTCGCAAGGCACCGACTACAACAACGGCCTCGAGGTCTGGGGCGCGCAGAACGACCTCTGGGTCTCGGCGCGCCGCATCTGGAACCAGCACAGCTACCACGTGACGAACGTGCTCGAGAGCGGCGGCATCCCCCTGAAGGAGCCCGAGAGCTGGAAGCCGTACGGCGGCCGCGTCTACAACACCTACCGCTCGAACCCGCGGTCGTACGGCATCGCGCCGGATCTCGCGCTGAGCGGCATCCAGGTCTCGTCCCCGGACGCGACCTGCGGCGAGCTCACCGACGAGGTCGCGATCACCGTGCGCGTCGAGAACCTCGGCGATCTCCGCGTGGGCCCCGGCGTCGCCATCAAATTCTACGGCGAGTGGGACACGCCGGAGGTCGACGAGCCGCTCTACGGTGAGGACCTCGCCCCGCTGCAGTTCGTCCTCCAGAGCAGCATCGAGCCGCACAGCTCGCTGCTCCTGACGGTGAGCTACAGCGCCGCGCACAACGAGCAGGGGACGCTGCCCGCCCGCGTGCGCGCGGTCGTGGACGAGGACGCCGTCGAGCGCGAGTGCCACGAGGACAACAACGCGCTCACCGCGCCCCTCGACGCCGGCAGCGCGCGCCCGGACCTCCAGATCGAGGTCGGCCGGGTGAACACCACGAAGTGCGCCGTGAAGCAGGTCGACGTCCCGACGACCGTCACCAACGCCGGCTCCGCGCCGGCCAGCGACGTGCGGATCCGGTACTACGCGGGCGATCCCGGTCAGGGCGGGACGGTGCTCCACGAGGAGGTCATCCCGGGGCCGATCGCGCCCGGGGCGAGCGTGAACCTCACCGCCACCATCGAGAAGTTCCCGTCGAACCTGTCGATCCTGATCTACGCCGTCGTCGATCCGGACGGGGCGATCGACGAGTGCAACGACGGGAACAACAAGGACGCGGCCTCGGACAAGATCCTGTGCCCGGAGATCAACTGACGCGCCGGCGTCCGGCCGGCGGGCCTCCCCGCCAGCCGGACGCGCGCCACGCCGGCGTCGCGCGCCGCGCTGGCGCGCGCTGACGCACGATCACCGGCTCCCGCCCGGGGCGCGGTGCTATGCCTGTGCGCCCCGCCGCGCCGCTGACGGCGCCCCGCGAGGCGCGCCGACCCGGCGCGCCGCACCCCGCGCCCCGCGCGCCGCGACCCAAGCCCCCACAGCGCCATGCTCGGAACCTCGAACCTCTCGAAATCATTCGGTGATCGGACCCTCTTCGAGGGCGTCTCGCTCAAGCTGAACCCCGGATCCCGCTACGGCCTGGTGGGCGCGAACGGCTCGGGGAAGACCACCTTCCTGAAGATCGTGGCGGGCGACGAGCCCGCGAGCGACGGGAGCGTCAGCATCCCGAAGGACGCCCGCGTGGGTGTGCTCCGGCAGGACCGGTTCCTCAGCGACGACCAGATCATCCTGGATCTCGCGATGATGGGCGATCGCGTCGTGTGGGAGGCGCTCGTCGAGTCGCGCCGCCTCGCGGAGGACGGCGGCGACGCCGGCCGGGTGGCGGACCTGGAGGATCGCATCCGCGCCCACGACGGCTACACGCTGGAGGCGCGCGCGAGCGCCGTCCTCGAGGGGCTCGGCATCCCCGTGGAGGCGCACCGGAGGCCGCTCTCCACGCTCTCGGGCGGCTTCAAGCTGCGCGTGCTGCTCGCGCAGGTGCTCCTCGGCGGCGCGGACGTGCTGCTGCTCGACGAGCCCACGAACCACCTCGACATCCTCTCCATCCGCTGGCTCGAGAGGTTCCTGGCCGGCTACAAGGGCTGCGCGGTCGTCATCTCCCACGACCAGCGCTTCCTCGACAACGTCGCCACGCACATCCTCGACGTCGACTACGAGACCATCACGCTCTACACGGGCAACTACGCCGCCTTCGTCGTCGAGAAGCGGGCGATCCGCGAGCGCAAGCAGGCCGAGATCGCCCGCGCCGAGAAGATCATCGCGGACAAGCGCGCGTTCGTGGAGCGGTTCGGCGCGAAGGCGACCAAGGCGCGCCAGGCGCAGAGCCGGCTCAAGCAGATCGAGAAGATCGAGGTCGAGGAGCTCGCCGACACGTCGCGGCGTTCGCCGCTGTTCCGGTTCGCGATCCAGAGGCCGAGCGGGCGCGACGTGCTCGAGGCGAAGGGGATCTCGAAGTCGTATGGCGCGAAGCAGGTGCTGCGCGACGTCTCGCTGTCAGTGCGGCGGGGCGAGCGGGTCGCGGTGATCGGGCCGAACGGGCTAGGCAAATCGACCCTGCTCAAGATCCTCGTGGGCCGGCTCGCGGCCGACGCCGGCGGCGCGTCGTGGGGGCACGAGGCCCGCGTCGGCTACTTCGCCCAGGATCACCGCGAGCTGCTCGTCGACGGGTCGATGACGCCGCTCTCCTTCCTGTGGGAGGCGTGCCCCGACGAGTCGCCGAGCTACGTCCGCGGCCAGCTCGGCAGGGCGCTGTTCTCGGGCGACGACGTCGAGAAGAGCGTCGGCTCGCTCTCCGGCGGCGAGGCGGCGCGGCTCATCTTCTGCCGCATCATCGTCGAGCGGCCCAACGTGCTCGTGCTCGACGAGCCGACCAACCACCTCGACCTCGAGGCGATCCAGGGGCTCGTCGAGGGGCTCAAGGCGTTCGAGGGGACGGTGCTCTTCGTCTCGCACGATCGCTACTTCGTCTCCGAGCTGGCGACGCGCATCCTCGAGGTCACGCCGAGCGGGCCGCGCGATTTCCCCGGCACGTACGAGGAGTACCTGGCCGGCTGCGGCGACGATCACCTCGACGCCGACACGGTGGTGCTGAAGGCGAAGCGCGAGCACCAGAAGGCGGCCGCGCCCGCGGAGGCGGGCGGCTCCTGGGAGGAGCAGAAGCGGCGTCGCAACCGGCAGAAGGAGCTGCCCGCGCGGCGCGACAAGGTGCTCGCGTCCATCGAGGCGGCCGAGGCGCGGAAGAAGGCGATCCACGACCTCTACTGCAGCGACGGCTTCTTCGAGCGCACTGGACAGGCCGAGATCGCGGCGCGCCAGGCCGAGGACGAGGCGCTCGGCCCGCGCATCGACGCGCTCATGGCGGAGTGGGAGCAGCTCGAGCAGGAGATCGCCGAGCTCGGGGCGGTCCAGCCGCAGTGAGATCTCGCCGGGCTGCCCGGCCCCGGGAGAGGGGGGCCGCCGCGCGGCGCGGGGGCCCCGCCGAACTCGCCTGAGACGATGATCCTCCGGCTTCGCCGGAGGATCATCGTCTCAGGCTCAAACATCGGCCCATCCCCCGCGCCGCGCGGCGGACCCCCTCTCCCGGGGCCTACGTGTTCGCGCAACCGCAACGCGAGGACGACCTCGGTCATCGCAACGCTAGCGGGTGAGCTGTCGCTCAGTGACTTCTGGTCTTGCGGCTGGCCATGTCGATGCCGACGGCGAGGATGAGGATGATGCCCTTGATGATCGGCTGCCAGAAGCTCTCGGTGTTCATCAGGCTCATGCCGTTGTCGAGCGAGGCCATGACGAGCGCGCCGAGCAGCGCGCCCCAGATGGTGCCCTGCCCGCCGAGGAGCGACGTGCCGCCGATCACGGCGGCCGCGATCGCGTCGAGCTCCATCATCCGGCCGGCGTCCGAGGTCGCAGAGCCGACGCGGGCGGTGAGCACCACGCCCGCGATGCCCGCCATCACGCCCATCAGCGTGAACACGGCGATGAGGTGACGATCGATGCTGATGCCGGAGTAGAAGGCCGCCTCTCGGTTGCCGCCAATCGCGTAGAGGTGCCGCCCGAACGTCGTGTGCTTCGCGAGCACCGTGAACACGGTCGCGAGCACGAGCACGACCAGCACGGGGAACGGGACACCCTCGTAGGAGTTCATCAGGGCGGCGAACGCGAGGGAGAACACGGCGAGCCCGATCCACGGGTAGCGCGCCGTGCCGGTCGCGCGCGCCGCCTTGTACAGCAGCCCGACGCAGAGGACGCCAGCGCCCGCCCAGCCGAGGGTGTGCGGCACGTACGCCTGGCCCACGAACAGGTAAGGACGCGCCGGCGAGATGGACACACCGCCTGTCAAGCCGAGGATGGAGCCCTGGAAGATGAGCATCCCGCCGAGCGTGACGATGAAGGGGGGAATCCGCAGCCGCGCCACGAGGGTCCCCTGCACGAAGCCAAGGACGGCCCCGAGCAGGAGCGGCAGGATGAAGGCGGCCGGCAGCGGCCAGCCGAGGCTCACGTAGATCATCGCCGATGAGGCGCCGAGCAGACCGGCGAGCGCGCCCACCGAGAGATCGATCTGCCCCGCGACGATGACCATCACCATGCCGATGGCCAGGATCGAGGTCACCGACATCTGCCGCGCGAGGAGCGTCAGGTTGCGCGGCGTCACGAACGTCCCATCGGTCGTGATGGAGAAGGCAATCCAGATCGCGATGAGCGAGCCCACCATCGAGAGGGCGCGCCAGGGGATACGCACGCGAAGCTTGGCCTCGCTCATTCCGTCACCTTCCTCGTTGCAGCAGCCATCACGCGCTCCGCGGTCGCGTCCTTCCGGTCGAGGCAGGCCGTCGGTCTGCCCTGGTTGAGCACCAGCACACGGTGGCTCATGCCGAGCAGCTCCGGCAGATCGGAGGACACGAGCACCACGGCGAGCCCATCCGAAGCGAGCTTGTGGATGAGCTGGTAGATCTCCGCCTTCGCCCCGACGTCGATTCCCCGGGTCGGCTCGTCGAGCAGCAGCACCCGGGGCCCCGTCATCAGCCATTTGCCGATCACGATCTTCTGCTGGTTGCCGCCCGAGAGCTGGTTCGCGAGCGCGAGCGGCCCAGACGCCTTGGTCCTGAGCGCCTTCATCTGCTCGACCGCCCTGACCTCCCGATCGGCGTGATCGAGGAAGAGCCCCTTCACGAACCGCCGCAGGGTCGCGAGCGTGATGTTGTCGAGGAGGGTCGCCTCGAGCACGAGGCCGTAGCGCTTGCGATCCTCGCTGACGAGCGCGATGCCCGCGTCGATCGCCTGCTCGGGCGCCCTGTACGGCGGCGTCGCGGGCCCGCCTCGGACCGAGATCGCGCCGGTGACGCGGCTCGTTGCAGCACCAAAGATCGTCGAGAGGAGCGCGGTGCGGCCGGCGCCCATGAGTCCGCCGATGCCCAGCACCTCGCCGGCGCGCACCTCGAAGCTCACGTCGCGCAGCACGAACCGCCCGGGGTGCCCGGCGTCCTCGACCGACCAGCCCTGGACCGACATCGCGACGGGGCCCTCCGGCGGCGGGGGGCAGGGGTAGAGGTTCGTCACCTCGCGGCCGACCATGTACGAGATGACGTTGTCGGGCGAGAGCGCGGTCCGCGGCTGGGTCGTGATCGACTTCCCGTCACGGAGGACCGTGATGCGGTCGGCGATCTCGAAGACCTCCTCGAGCCGGTGGCTGATGTAGATGCAGGAGACGCCGCGGGCGCGCAGATCGCGGAGCAGGCCGAGCAACGTCTTCACGCCGGACTCGGTGAGCGCCGCCGTGGGCTCGTCGAGGACGAGGACCTTCGCGTCCTTGAGCAGCGCCTTCGCGATCTCGACCATCTGCTGCTGGCCGATGCCCAGGTCCTTGATCGGGCGCTCGGGATCGATGTCGAGCCCGACGCGCGCGAGCGCCTCCCGCGCCAGGGCCCGCACCGCGTCCCAGTCGATGAGCCCACCGCGGACGGGCTCCCGCCCGAGCACGAGGTTCTCGGCGACGGTGAGATCGGGCACGAGCGCGAGCTCCTGCGCGATCAGCGCGATGCGGTGCTCCTCGGCGCTGCGCATGCTGCTGAACTGCACGACGCCGCCGTTCAAGCGGATCTCGCCGCCGTAGGTGCCTGCGGGGTAGTAGCCGCACAGGGTCTTGATGAGGGTGCTCTTACCCGCGCCGTTCTCGCCGCAGAGGGCGTGAATCTCGCCTTCCTGGAGGTCGAACGAGACGCCATCGAGGGCTTTCACCCCGGGGAACTGCTTCGTGATCGATGCGAGCTCGAGGAGAGGCATTGTCCTGGGCACAAGGGGCGTCAGCGCGCGGCCACGTTCGCCCGGGAGGGGCCTGCGATGCAAGCACTTTGTTGGAAGCGCGCAGAGGATCCAGGCGCGCAGGTCGCCGCGCGTCGCGCGTCGCGTGTCGCGTGTCGCGCGTCACGCATGTTCCCTGGGAAGCGCCGGGGGGGAAGAGGAGTGGTTGAGAGCCCCCTGCGCGGGGGCTCCCGGGGCGGCCCGGGCGAGGGCGCTCAGTTGTAGAAGCCGAGGTCGTCGATGTAGAGGTCGAACTCGGGTGCCTTGCCGATCTGGAACTGGAGCGAGTAGAGCTTCGCCGCGTCGATCTGCTCGGTGCCCGCCGGATCGCCCCAGCCGCCCTGCTTCAGGTCCGCGAAGGGAATGGTGAACTGCTGCCACTCCTCGGTGGCGGGGAACGTCTTCTGCCACGCGTCGCACTTGTCCGAACAGGCACCGCCGGCAGGATCCGTCCCCGGGTCCGAGATCATGACGGTCGCGCTCGTGCCGGAGCCGGGGCCGAGCTTCGCCCAGAAGGTGATTCCGGTGTACGCCGAGGCGTCATAGGAGGCCTTGACCCCCTCGGGGCTGTTCAGATCGAAGCCGAAGCCAGCGCCCCACTCCGTGAAGCCCGTCCCCCACGAGCGCGCCGCGTACGTGCTCTGCCCGCGCGCCGGCTCGAGCGCCGTCATCGTGAACGGCTCTTCCCCGGTCCCCTCCGGATCGGGCGGCGGGGTCTGCGTGGCCCCCTCCGTCGCGTCATTGAAGGTGTACCAGTAACCGACCCGCCCGCCCTCGGCCAGGATGGCGTTGTCGTTGTCCTCCATGTCATCGATCATCTCGATCGTCTGGGGGCCGGCGCCCGCGCCCGTCGACGCCGAGGTGCTCGCGGCCGTCGAGGTCGTGGCGGGATCGGTGGTCCCCGTGCTCGCCGTCGTGGTCGACGGGTCCACGGTGCCCGCGGAGGTCGTGCTGCCGGCGCTGCCGGCGCCGCCAGCGCCCCCGCTCCCGCCGCCGCCGCCGTCGTCGCCACCGCACGCCGCGAACGCCGCGACAGCCAGTCCACAGACCGCCAAGTTAAAAGCACGCAGGGAAATTCTAGTCTTCATACGTTCGTATCTCCGTATCTAGTTTATGCTAATCAGTGCTCGCTCTGGGCCGGACGTCAATTGAATCGAGGAGCGTCCTGGCGCGGCGAGTATCGCCTGGAAGTTCAGGCCCTGCAACCTTCTTCTTTCCTCGCTGCAATCCATCTTTGTCTTCTCTCGCCTTCGCTCGCCATCGTTCGCCCTGGAGGCGAGGCTCGCGCGAATGTCCTTGTTGGGGCCGCTCGCAACGGCGGTGGCATGTTCGGAACGTCGTTGAGACGTGAGCGCCTGGATCAGCGCGGGTGGCCGCCTGCTTGCAAGGCGCCTTCGCGGGCTCTCTCGGCGAGGCTCGAAGGAGGAGAGATGGCACGGGCGAAGGCTGGCCGGCGAGCGCGCGCCGCGGCGCAGAGGGGCGCGCAGAGCGCGGACCGGGAGCGGAGCGGCGGCGAAGGCGCGCCCCCGACGGAGCAGGAGAGAGCCCCGCTGGGAGAGCGGCAGAGCGCGGCGGCGCAGCGCGGGAGCTGCGCGCGGCTGCCGGGGAGGAGGGGAATCGCGGGGCTGCTCCTGAGCCGGCTGGAGACGGCGGCATACCGCATCTACGAGCGGGTCGCCGGGCTGTCCGAGGAGCGGCCGGCGCTCGGGGTCGAGATCGCGGCGGCGGCGCTCCGGGCGCTCGGGGCCCGCGCCCCGCGGGTCGTGAGCAGCGTCACGGTGAGCCGCGCGCGGGCGGCGGTCCTGCACGCGCTGCAGGACGCGGCGGGCGTGCGGCGCCTCCTGCCGAGCATCGGGCGCGTGGAGGCCGGCGCGAAGAGGCAAGCCTCGACGATCCGGGCGGCCGGCGCGGGTGGCCCGGAGCGCACGCCGGCAGGCGTCGTCTCGCTCGCGACCGCGCCGGGCGACAGGGGCACGGAGATCAAGGTGGTGCTGCCGGGCGCGCGGCCGCGGGGGCGGCTCGCGCGCGCGGCGGGCGAGCTGCTGGCGGAGCTGCCCAGGCGGCAGCTGCGGGGCGAGCTGCGGCGGCTGAGGCAATGGATCGAGATCGGCGAGATCCCGACGACGGCGGGGCAGCCGTCCGGCCGGGCAGACCGTGAGAGGGAGTGACCATGCGCGCGATCTGCTGGAATGGGGTGGATGACATCGTCGTGGAGTCGGTGCCCGAGCCGAAGCTCATCAGCCCGCACGACGCCATCGTCCGCGTCTCCCTGTCGTCGGTCTGCGGCTCGGATCTGCACCTGCTCCACGGGTACGTCCCGACGATGAAGCAGGGCGACATCCTCGGGCACGAGTTCCTCGGCGAGGTCGTGGAGACCGGCGCGGAGGTGAAGCGGGTTCAGCGGGGCGATCGCGTCGTCGTGTCGTCCATCATCGGGTGTGGGCGGTGCGCGTATTGCCAGCGCGAGCTGTGGTCGCTCTGCGAGAACTCGAATCCTCATCACGTGGTGACGGACAGGGTGTTCGGGGACACGACAGCCGCGATCTTCGGCTACTCGCATGCTTTCGGGGGCTTCGCGGGGAGCCACGCCGAGTACGTGCGCGTGCCGTTCGCGGATCACGGCGCGTTCAAGGTCCCCGACGGGGTGCGGGACGAGAGCGCCCTGTTCGCCTCCGACGCGCTCTCGACGGGCTACATGGCGGCCGAGCTCTGCGACATCCGCCCGGGCCAGGTCGTCGCCGTCTGGGGGTGCGGGGGCGTCGGTCAGATGGCGATCAAGAGCGCCTATCTCCTCGGCGCCGAGCGCGTCATCGCGATCGACCGGATCGCGGACCGCCTGGCGATGGCGAAGGCGCACGGGGGCGCCGACGCCCTCGACTACGCCGAGGTCGACGTCCAGGAGGCGCTCCGCGAGATGACGGGCGGGCGCGGCCCCGACGCCTGCATCGACGCGGTGGGCATGGAAGCCGACGGGACGGGCCTGCAGCACGCGGTCGATCGGGTGAAGCAGGCGCTCCGGATGCAGAGCGACCGCCCGCTCGTGCTGCGCGAGGCGATGCTGGCCTGCCGCAAGGGTGGCACGGTGTCCATCGTGGGCGTCTATTCCGGGTTCGCCGACAAGATCCCGCTCGGCGCGCTCATGAACAAGGCGCTCATCGTCAGGACCGGCCAGCAGCACGGACAGCGGTACATCCCGCGGCTGCTCGATCACATCCAGCGCGGCGACATCGATCCGTCGTACCTCCTGACGCACCGGATGTGCCTCGACGACGGGCCGCGCGGATACCGCCTCTTCGAGGCGCGCGCGGAGGCGTGCGTGCGCGCGGTGTTCGCCCCCTGACCCTGGCGAGGTCGCCGCCCCCGACCGCGAGAGCTAGCGCTCCTGCCCCTTCGCCAGCGTCGCCTGGATGGCCTGCGCCCGCTTCAGGTGGCTCGCCGCCTCGTCGCGAATGCGCTGGATCTCCTGCTTCAGCGCCTGGTTCTTCACCCTCGGGATGGCCTGCTCGTCCAGCATCCGCACGGCATGGGCATGCATCCTCACCTGGATGGCCATGTACGTCTGGTCGAATTTCTCGGCCGGCTGCTTCTGGAGGTACGCCGCGATGATGGACGAGTGCCCGGCGATCATCGCGCTCGCCCGCGTCGGCTCCGCCTTGATCCGGAGACGCCGGAGGAGCGCGCTCAGGCGGATCTCCCCCTGGGTGTGGGCCTCGAGCATCTCCCTGGCGAAATCCTTCACCTCGCGCGACCGCGCCTGTTTGCGGGCGATCATCGCGAGGGAGATCTCAACCTCGTTGACCGCGGAGATCACCTTGGCGAGGGCGCCGTCCGACACCTGTGTCTCCTCGGACCGCGGGCTCACCTCCTCCAGCCGCTGCTGCAGCTGGGAGATCTGCGCGCCCTGAGGGACGTAACCGCCTCGCCCACCCGCGTGCGCGGAGCTGCCGATGACGCTCGCGGCGAGCGCGGCGATCACGGCGACGCGATGCTTGAAATGATGGCGCATCATGGTGGATTCCCTTCCTGGATTTCCGCGGCGCGCTTCACCGGCCGATCCGTGGATGCCCGCGGCTCACGACGTCTCGAACGCCAAGCAAGCGGCGGACCCGCTCTCGACGTAATCTGAGGGACTGCCCTGCTCATGGCGCTGCGCGCGGGCGCGCTCGCGGGGCGATCGCCGCACACCCGGGGAGTCGTCCGCGCCGCGTCTCGGGATTCCACGTCAAGCCAAGAGGGCTCGCCACCCCCCGTTGAATCGAGCGTGCACCCCTACAAAGGCGCTCGCCTCCTCGAAAGGCGCCCTCTCCGGCGGAGGCCCGGCTCCCTCGGCAATCGCGCTCCTCCGGGAAATCCCCTTCGCCCGGGGCGAGAGGGGCTTGCGGGGCGCCGGTCCCGGTGGTCAAGTGCAGCGTGGCGCGGCCCCCGGGCCGCCTCGCGCGCTGGCGAAGAGCTCGCCCGGGGAACCTCCGCGAATTCGCACATGCCTGACCGTGGCTTCATCCTCACGCCCACGACCCGGGTCGTCGCCGGGTGCCCGGAGATCCATCTCCACGCGGTGATGGAGGACGGCGCGCCGGCGCTCGTCATCGAGGACAGGTTCAGGCCCTACTTCTTCGTGCGCGCCCGCGACGAGGACGTCGCGCGGCGGCTCGCGGATCGCCGCGTCTCTCCGCAGGCGCTCGAGACGCTCGACGGAGAGCCGGTCCTGCGCGTCGAGACCGCGCTCCCGCGGGACGTCGCGGCGCTGCGCGACAGGCTGGCCGAGGCCGGCGCCGACGCCCTCGAGGCGGACGTGCGCTTTCCCTACCGCTTTCTCATCGATCGCGGCATCCGCGGGGCGTTCGCCGTCTCCGGGCCTTTCGAGCTCCACCCGGGCGTCGGGCGCGTGTACCGCAATCCCACGCTCGTCCCCGCGAGCTTCGTCCCCCGCCTCCGCGTGCTCTCGCTCGATATCGAGACGAGCCTCGACGGCGAGCACCTCTATGCCATTAGCCTCGCGGGGGCGGGCGCCGTGGCGGGCGCGGGCGGCGAGCGCTGCCTCCTCGTCCGCGACGCGCCGGTGCCCGGCGGGCTCCCCGCCTTCGTCGAGCGCTTCCCTGACGAGCGGACGCTCCTCGAGCGCTTCCTCGAGCTCGTCGCGCAGGCGGACCCCGACGTCCTCACCGGCTGGAACATCCCGGATTTCGATCTGCCCGCGCTCCAGCGCTATTGCCGGCGCGCCGGGCTCCTGTGCGCGCTCGGGAGGGGCGATGACGAGATCGCGATCCTGCGCGATCCTGGCTTCTCGCGCGAGGCGCGCGCCGTCCTGTCGGGGCGGGTGGTGCTCGATGGCCTCGCGCTCCTCCGCGGCGCCTTCCTGCGGCTCGACGATTACCGCCTGGAGACCGCCGCTCGGACGATCCTCGGGCGCGGCAAGCTGTTCGGGCCAGACGACCGGGGCGAGCAGATCGAGGCGTCGTACCGCGACGACCCGGCGCGGCTCGCGGAGTACAACCTCGAGGACGCGCGCCTCGTCCGGGATCTGCTCGAGAAGACGGGGCTCATCGAGCTCTCGGTGCGGAGGAGCCTGCTCACCGGCATGCAGCTCGACCGCGTGGGGGCGCAGATCGCCGCGATCGACTCGCTCTACCTGCCCGCGCTCCGCGCCCGCGGCAAGGTCGCGCCCTCGGTATCGAGGGAGGGGCCGGAGGGAGGGGCGGAGATCGCCGGCGGCCTGGTGCTCGATTCGCTCCCGGGGCTCTACCGCAACATCGTGGTGTACGATTACAAGAGCCTCTATCCGAGCCTCATTCGCACGTTCAACATCGACCCGCTGACGTTCGTCGCCGGGGGCGCCGGGCCGCCCGAGGCGCTCATCGTGACGCCGGGCGGCGCGGCCTTCCGGCGCGGCGAGCCGGGCATCTTGCCCGAGCTCGTCGCGCGCCTCTGGGACGAGCGGGCCGAGGCGCGGCGGGCGGGCGACGAGCGGGGCGCGATGGCCATCAAGATCCTCATGAACTCGCTCTTCGGCGTGCTCGGCTCTCCCGCGTCGCGCCTGTTCTCCCCCGAGGTCGCGAACGCCATCACGCGCGCCGGGCAGCACGTCATCAGGCTCACGGCCGAGGCGGTGCGGAGGGCCGGGCACCGGGTGCTTTACGGAGACACCGACTCTCTCTTCGTCGACATCGGCGAGCCGGACACGGCGCGCGCCGTCGCCCGGGCCGAGGAGCTCCGCGACGCCATCTCCGGGTCGGTCGCCGCCGAGATCGCGAGGACGTTCGGCTGCGAGAGCCGGTTGGAGCTCGAGTTCGAGAAGGTCTATGCGCGCTTCCTCCTGCCCGAGCTGCGCGGCGCCGCGCAGGGCAGCAAGAAGCGCTATGCCGGCCTCGTCGCCGGGGAGGGCGGCGACAAGCTCGAGATCGTCGGGCTCGAGGCGGTCCGGCGGGACGCGAGCGCGGTCGCGCGGCGCTTCCAGCGGGAGCTGCTCGACCTGGTCTTCCACGATCGCCCGGTCGAGGGCTTCGTGCGGAGCTTCGTGACGGAGCTCCGCGCGGGGCGGTTCGACGCGGAGCTCGTGTACAAGAAGGCGCTGAGGAAGCCGCTCGGCGCTTACACGAAGACGACGCCGCCGCACGTGAAGGCGGCCCGCAAGCTGGGCGGGGACGCGGGGCGGATCGTGGCCTATGTGATCACGCGCGCTGGCCCGGAGCCGGCGGGCCAGACGACGGCGCCGCCGGACTACGATCATTACGTGTCGCAGCAGCTCAAGCCGATCGCGGACTCGGTGCTGCGGTGGCTGGGCGGGGCCGATTTCGATGAGATGACGGGCGCGCGGCGGCAGCTCTCGCTGTTCTGACCCGGCGCTGGTCGCGCGAGGCGAACCCGGGGGCGGGCGGCCGCGAGGTCCCCGGAGGAGCGCCGGGAGATCAAGAGATCTCGGGCGCGCCCGGGGAGCTCACCTGGCCGACAGCGCGTCGGTGACCATCGCGCGCGCCTCGTCGAGCACGCGATCGAGGTGCGCCTGGTCCTTGAAGCTCTCCGCGTAGATCTTGTAGACGTCCTCGGTGCCCGAGGGCCGCGCGGCGAACCAGCCGTTCTCCGCGACGACCTTGAGCCCGCCGATCTCGCCGCCGTTGCCGGGCGCGCGCGTGAGCTTCGCGGTGATCGGCTCGCCCGCGAGGGTCTTGGCGCGCACCGCGTCGGGGGAGAGCTTCTTGAGCACGCTCTTCTGGCTCGGCGTGGCCGGCGCGTCGATGCGCGTGTAGATCGGCGCGCCGAACCGCGCGGTGAGGTCGCGGTAGTGCTCGGCCGGGTCGCGCCCGGTGCGGGCGAGGATCTCGGCGGCGAGCAGGTCGAGGAGGATACCGTCCTTGTCCGTCGACCACACCTGCCCGTTCTTCCGCAGGAACGAGGCGCCCGCGCTCTCCTCGCCGCCGAAGCCGAGCGAGCCGTCGAGCAGCCCGTCGACGAACCACTTGAAGCCGACCGGCACCTCGCGGAGCGGGCGGCCGAGGTCCTTCGCCACCCGATCGATCATGCTGCTCGAGACGAGCGTCTTGCCCACGGCCGCGTCGGTCCGCCAGAGCGGGCGGTTCCGGAACAGGTAGGACACCGCCACGGCGAGGTAATGGTTCGGGTTCATCAGCCCGGCGCTGCGCGTGACGATGCCGTGGCGATCCGAGTCGGCGTCGTTGCCGAACGCGAGATCGTAGTCGTCCTTGAGCGCGATGAGGTTCGCCATCGCGTGCGGCGACGAGCAGTCCATGCGGATCTTGCCGTCGTGATCGAGGGGCATGAAGCTGAAGGTGGGGTCGACGGCCTGGTTCACCACCGTGATATCCAGCCCGAACTTCTCGGCGATCGGCGCCCAGTACGCGATGTTCGAGCCGCCGAGCGGGTCGACGCCGATGCGCAGCTTCGCGCCGCGGACGGCCTCGAGATCGACGACGTTGCCGAGATCGGCGACGTAGGGGCCGATGAAATCGTACGGGTGGGTCGTCGGGGCGCGCAGCGCGGCCTCGTAGGGCGTGCGCTTCACGCCCGCGTTGTCGGCGCGGAGCAGCTCGTTGGCGCGCTCCTCGATCCAGCCGGTGACGGCGGTGTCGGCCGGCCCGCCGTTCGGCGGGTTGTACTTGATGCCGCCGTCGTCGGGCGGGTTGTGCGACGGCGTGATCACCACGCCGTCCGCGAGGCCGGAGGTGCGCCCGCGGTTGGCGGTGAGGATCGCGTGCGAGATGGCCGGCGTCGGCGTGACGCCGTTCCGCTCGGCGATGAGCACGTCGACCCCGTTGGCCGCGAAGACCTCGATGACGCTGCGCTGCGCCGGCTCCGAGAGCGCGTGCGTGTCCATGCCGAGGTAGAGCGAGCCCGTCGTGCCCTCCTTCGCGCGGTAGTCGCAGATGGCCTGCGCGACCGCGAGGACGTGCGCCTCGTTGAAGCTGCGCCGCGCGGCCGAGCCGCGGTGGCCGGAGGTGCCGAAGGCGACGCGCTGCTGCGGATCGCCCATGTCGGGGCGCTCGCTGTAGTACTGCGCGCGCAGCGTGTCGGGATCGATCAGCACGTCGGGAGGGGCCTTGCGGCCCGCGAGGGGATGGAGCGGCATGAGCCTCCGCATAGCCGAGCGCGCGGGACGAACAAAGCCCTCCGCAGCCCGCAGCGGGTGCTCTGCCCGTCCACGCGAGCGGCCGCCGCGCTCGATCCCGCGCGAGCGCACGCCGCAGGCCGAGCGCGCGGCGCCTCGGAGCGCCTTCCTTCCTGCTGCGCCTCCTGTGCCACGGTATGCTCGCCTGGCAGATGACGGGGGACCGCCGATGACACGGAGCAACCGAGGCCGCACGATGCGCCAGCGCGGCCACGCCGTCGCTGCCGCGCTGGTGCTCCTCGCGTCGCTCTCCGGCTGCGCTGGCGCGCAGGCCGCCGCCGGCGCGCCGGCCCCGCGGAAGGCCGCCTCAACCGCTGCGCGCCGGAGCGCCGTCGTCGTCGAGCGCGGCGTCGAGTACAGCCTCGCCGGCGGCCAGCGGCTCTTGGCCGACGTCCTCCGGCCCGATCCGCCGAGCGCAGCCCGCCTGCCGGCCGTCGTGTACATCCACGGTGGGAGCTGGAGGCGGGGCACGCGGGAGCAAGGCCACGAGTTCCTCCCGCAGCTCGTCGCGACGGGCCGCTACGTCGGGATCACCATCGAGTACCGCTTCACGCCGACCTTCCCCTGGCCTGCGCAGCTCCGCGACGCGGAGGCCGCCGTCCGCTGGGCGCGCGCCGCGGCGGACCGCTATGGAATCGATCCAGAGCGAATCGCCGTCTGGGGAGAGTCCTCCGGCGGCCAGATCGCGAGCGTGCTCGGCACGACGGCCGGCGACGCTGCGGTCGAGGGAGCCCCGCCGCCTCCGGACGGCCCCCGGCCGCCTACGAGCCGTGTCCAGGCGGTCATCAACTTCTGCGGACCGACGGACATGGCGGCTTTCTTCGCCTCGGCGACGACGCCCGAGGCGATCGCCGAGATGCACGGCCGGCTCGATCCGCTCTTCGACGGCCCTCCGCCGGAGCGCGCGGACCTCGTGCGCTCGGCCTCCGCGGTCCACCATGTCGACGCGCGGGATCCCCCGTTCCTGTTGATGCACGGCACGCGCGACGAGTTGGTCCCGTTCGCCCTCTCGGAGGCGATGCACAGGGCGCTCCTGCGCTCGGGTGTGCCGAGCGTGCTCGTCCCTGTCGCCGCGTGGGGGCACGGCTTCCGTGGCGCCGAGATCGACCGACGCGTGCTGGCGTTCCTCGACAGGCACCTCTGGCGTGCGCCCGTCGCCGTCTCCAGCGAGCCGGTGCGCGCCGAGCGGACCCCCGACTGACGGCCCATGGCGCCCTGCGACGGACCGCCGCCCCCCGCGGAGGGCCGTGGACGGTGGCGAGGAGGGCCCGCCCCCAACGCGCTCAGGATCAGCGGTTCACAGCGGCCTGTCCTTCGCCGCCGCCTCGAGCCAGTCCGCGCACGCGCCGTCCTCGGCGGGCGGCTGAACGCCCTTGAGGAGATACCACGCCTCCCGGTGCTCCGCGCGGGCGCCGGGCGAAACGCGCTGCAGCGCGCCGAGCGACTCGATCTCGAGCATGTCCGCGTTCGTGAACGTCTCGAAGTTGCACCCCATGTCCGGGTACGTGGCGCCCTCGATGAACGGGAACCGCTTCAGGAACACGTTCCCGTGGTTCGCGTACGCCGCGTAGCCCTGGGTCACGAGCGCCCCCACCTTCTGCGGCCCCTTGCCCGCGACCTGCCGCAGGCGGATCACGCGCTTGCCCCAGGTCCACCGCGGCTCGGCCATGTCGGTGTACGACCACAGCACGAGCGGCCGCGCCGGCAAGACGCGATCGGGGTGCGGGACGAACGGCGCCTGCGGGAACAGGCACTCGCCGCCGCCCGCCATCACGGAGAGCGACCACGGGGCGAACTCGACCGCATAAGCGCTGTGGTTCTCGATCGCATGATCGATGACGAACCTGCCCGCCGCCGCGTCCGCCGCGATGCGGACCTCCTTCTGCATTCCGTACCTGTCCGGCGCGGTCCGGAGCACGAGCGCGCCGTTCTCCTCCCGGTGCTGCACGGGATCGTTGTCGGGCTGCAACGTCCGCTGCTCGTCCTCGGGGCCGATCCAGAGCCGGTGACCGCCGTAGAACCTGTAGTGGGTCCCGCCTGTCGCGCCCATGTCCTCGGGGATCTCGGAGAACTCGTTCGGACCGCCGATGACGCCGTACCGGATGATGCGCGGGCCGATGTCGAGCGTGACGACGAGCTCCGTGTCGCCGCAGACGAGGCGCGCTGCGCGCTTCCAACCGCCGTAAGGGATGATCTCCATGCCGGAGGTCTCGTACCGCAGAACCGGAGGGCGGTTCAACCCCGACTGCCGCGCCCGCTCCCACGCCATCGCCCCGGACATCCGGCGCCGCGGCCGCCTCGCCCCGCGAGCGGCGCGACCGCTCAGGTGCCGCTGCCGGCGAGGCGCTCCGGGGGCGCGAAGTCGGCCGGGCGGCCGCCGAGGCCCATCGAGATGACGCGCCGCCAGCGGAGGTCGCCGAGGTCGAGCGCGAGATCCTGCAGGGGCGGCAGCGCGTGCGCGCGGCTCGACGCGGCGGCGACGGCGCGGAGCAGCGGCACGACGAGGGGCGAGCGTCGCCGGGGCACGCCGAGCTGCTCGGCGAGCTCGTCGCCCAGCACGGCCCGGGAGAGGCCGCAGGAGATGGCCATGAACCGCTCGGCGCTCCGGCGCTCGCCGTCGGTCCGCGCGCTGC
This sequence comes from Sorangium sp. So ce1504, assembly GCF_051521635.1. NCBI lineage: Bacteria > Pseudomonadati > Myxococcota > Polyangiales > Polyangiaceae > Sorangium > Sorangium sp. So ce1504. The sequence goes on from NZ_CP150365.1 coordinate 8,080,380, forward strand.
GCACCCTGCGGGTGAGCAGCGCGTCCACGAGCATGCGCGAGTCGTGGTCCGGCGCGCCCTGCGTCGCGAAGATCATCTCGGCCAGCCGACGCGCCTCGGCGTAGGAGCCGGGGATGAGCTCCGGCTCGACGCCGATGACGTGGGCGACGTAGCGCCAGAGGTGGACGAGGTCCTCCCTCTGGGCGGGCGCGAAGCGGTAGGCGAGCTTGTCGAGGCCGTCGATGACCGCGACCGAGAAGAGCAGCGCCGTCGCCACCATGTCGTGCTGGTTGATCGGCTCGCCCCAGAGGGTCGCCTGCCACCGGCCGCTCGCTCGGATGAGCCGCCGCACCTGCGCGTGCATGACGCGCACCTTGACGGTGATCGCGAAGCCCTCGCCGGAGCGGCGCATTCCGTTCGCCTGGCTCACGGCATAGACGAACCGGCTCGTCTCGGCGAGGCGGCGCTCGGCCTGCTCGCGGAGCCTCCCCGAGAAGACCAGCGGTTTGTTCCCGCCGGGCGACGCGTACCCGAGGATGAGCGACTGCATCGCGAGCAGGATCCCGCCGAGGGCGCCCGTGCGCAGGAACGCCGCCCCGCCGCGGTTCACCGCCTCCCAGTCCACCCAGAGGGGCACGTGATCGACCGACGCGAAGAGCGCCCGCAGCTCGGCCGGGGCCTCTTTCACCGTGCGGTCATCGTCGATGCCGCGCGCGAGGGCAGCCTCCAGGAGACGGAAGCCCTGGCCCGGAGGCATCGACGCGAACGCGTCCACGACGGCGTCGGCGACCGGATCGACGCGGAGCAGGAAGAGCCCCAGGCGATCGAGCTGGTCGCCGAAGCGACGGCGGGCGTCTGCGGTGTCCTGGAAGCGAGCGGGGATCGTCGCGTTCTCCATGGGCTGCAACAGGATATCCCTTGGCACACCGGCTGCGTTCCGCAAAGGCGACGCCGCACGAAGCGGAGCTCCGCCGATCACCGCGGTGAGATCGTGCGCCCCCGCTGCGCAAGGCAGAACCTGAGCCCCTCCCGCAGGCTGCGCATCGGGTTCAGCTCGTCGAACGCGACGCCGATCGCGACGAGCGTCTCCGCGACATGACCGCCCAGGCCGGTGAGGACGCAGCGCGCGCCGAGGAGCTGCACCGCCTGAGCCAGCTTGATGAGGTGCTGGGCGGTCATGGAGTCGATGAGCGTGACGCCGGTCAGATCGAGGATCACCCACTCGACGTCGCTGTCTTCCGCCACGCGCACGAGGAGCCGCTCGGTCACCTCGACGGCGCGCACCGAGTCGAACAGCCCGACGAGCGGGAGCGTGAGGATGCCGTGCCATATGTCGATGATCGGCACCGAGAGCTCCCGGATCGCGCACTCCTGGCGCTGGATGGTGTCCAGCTGATGCTCGAGCTCGCGCTTCGAGGCGGCGAGCGCGGCGAGCGCCTGGCTCTTCTGCTGCGTGGTCGCGGAGAGCTCGGAGAGAAAGACGCGCAGCGCCTCCTCGATCACCCCGAAGGCGTCGTGTTCGACCGCCGCCAGCTGCTTCAGCGCGAGCTCGACCTCTCCCGTGGACGCGAGCGCAACCGCATCGATGACGCGTTGCATCCGGCTTTCCTCGATGGAGATCATGTTCTCGGATTCTTGCATGGACTCCTGTGGGTGGTGGCCGGATTTGAACATGAAGGCGGGAAGGCGGGAAGAAAAGATCAATGATCTTCCCGCCTTCCCGCCTTCATGTGAATCACTCCGGGGCAAATCAGGCCACCACCCGGCCTTACCTATCCCGACATCCTACCTTGCGATCGGGCGTGTGAATCGACGTTCGACCAAGATGGGATAGATAGCCTATCCCCGGCGCGGCTGAAATGAGCCTGACCGGTTGATCCGCGCTTCCCTGCCGCCCGCTCTGGCGACCTCGTGTTCAATCGACCGAGCGAACGCAACGAAACCCGGTCGAGACGTCACCTGCCTCACGATCATACGCCAGCCGGAACGTCGCTTTTGCCGTGCTGGCGGAGAAGTCCCACGATCCCCCCCGGAGCACGCCCCTGCTGCCGGTCGCCGGCACCTGGGGATCTGTCTGGGCGCCTCTGGCATACACGGCTGGGTCCCAGCCGTCGGCCACCCACTCCCAGACGTTGCCCGCCATGTCGAGCGCGCCCGACGGGCTCGCTCCGGCCCTGGCCGAGCCGACCTCCTGGGTGCCCCGGCCGCGCCCGCCGCAGCCCTGCCCAGGAGGCCGAGACACGACCGCGTGCGCGCAGCCTGGCGGCTCGTTGCCCCACGGATACTCGCGGCCGTCGGCGCCGCGCGCGGCGTATTCCCACTCGGCCTCGGTCGGGAGCCGCTTGCCGGCGAAGGCGCAGTACGCGGCCGCCTGCGCCTGGTCGACGCACGAGATCGGGTGTTGCGACTTCGCGGGATCCGCCGCGGTGCAGAGCGCGCCGCGCTGCTCGACGTCGGCGTCGGTCGTGCGGGGGCCGTGCAGGCCGCTCGGCGTGCACCGGCCCGCCTCGACGCAGCGCTGGTAGGCGGCGACCGTCACCTCGGTGCGATCGACGTCGAACGCGCGGGTCAGCGTCACCTCGTGGGGCGGGCGCTCGGATTTGCCGCCCTTCGCGCTGCCCATCGTGAAGCGGCCCGCCGGCATCCGGACCATGTCGGGCGGGGGCGGCGCCTTCATCCGGGGCGCGGTAAGGCCGCCGAGCACGCGCGCCGGCCGCGCCTCGTCGGGGGCGCGGTGGCGGACGAACGCGACGGCGCCTGCGCCGGCCGCGGCCAGCGCGGCCGCCGAGACGAGCGCGGGCACCAGGCGCCGCCGCGGGGCGGCCCTGGGGGCCTGGGGCGTGGGAGGGGGCGACGCCGGTTGCGGGGCGGCCTGCGGCGGCGCGCTCGTCGCCAGGCCACGCATCGTCGTGAGGGATGGCGTGGGCGGCGCGCCGGCGGGCGTGGGCGGCGCGCCGACAGACGTGGGCAGCCCGCCAGCGGGCGGGCCAGCGGCCGCGCGCTCCGTCCCCGCCACGCCCAGCGCCGCAGCGCCGGGCGCCGCGCCCGCGGGCGGGCCGTCCGCTGTGAGCGCGACCGCGCCGGCGGGCGCGGCCGTCGCCATCGCGGCCTCGATCGCTCCCCAGAGCTCGCCTGCCGTGCGGTAGCGCTCCCGCGGGTCGATCGCGAGCGCGCGGCGCACCACCGCCTCGACGGCGTCGGGCGCGCTCACGCCCGCGCCGCCCAGGCTCGGGCGGAACGCCGGATCGGTCGCGGCGATGTACAGCTGCGTGACGTCGCTGCCGAGGAGGGCGCGGTTGCCCGAGGCCACCTCGATGAGCACCAGGGCGAGCGCGAAGACGTCGGTCCACGGCCCGGTCGCGCCGAAGCGGTGGTGAAACTGCTCCGGCGCGCCGTAGTGGACGGTGAAGGCCCGGAGCGCGCTCCCTGTCTCGGCCATCGCCTGCGTCATGCTCGAGAGCTCGCCGAGCACCTTGGCGATGCCGAAATCGAGGACCTTCAGCGTGCGCCGGCCGCCGATCTCGGCGAGGAACAGGTTGGCCGGCTTGACGTCGCGGTGGGCGACGCCCTGCGCGTGCGCGACCTCGAGCGCGTACGCCGCGGGCGCGAGCAGGGCGACCGCCTCGGCGAGCGGGCGCGCCGCCTCGCCGCGGGCGCGCCGCTCGGCGATCTCGCGGTCGAGCGGCACGCCATGGAGCCACTCGAGCACGAGATAAGGCGTCCACTCGCCCGACGGCGAGACCGCGGCGCCGGTGTCGAGGGCCTGCACGATGCCGGCGCTCGCCCGGGAGAGGCGGTGGAGGAGCCGCCCCTCGTCGAGGAGCATCCGCTGGAACGACGCGCGCTCCGCCGGGGCCAGCGATCCGAGCAGCTTCAGGCACTTGACCGCGACCGGCTCGTCGAACCCGAGGTGCTGGCCGCGGTAGACGACGCCGAACCCGCCCTCGCCGACCACGGCGTCGAGCCGGTACTTGCCGCCGATCGTCGCGCCCACCCAGCCGAAGGGATCCGAAGGTGCCATCTCGCGGCGCGAGTCTACACCGGGCGCGGCGGCCGCGCGGAGCTCGCGCCGAGATAGGCGCCGAGCGCCCCGACGCCGTCTGAGCCTCGGCGCCCGAGAGGATCCGGACGGATCCAGAGCGTGCCTGTGTCTCCAGGCCCCCTCAGGGCGCCCGCTCCTCGAACCCGCCCGGCCTCAGCGCCCGCTCGAAGAACGCGCACAGCTCCTCGTGCCGCGCGCGCGCGTCCGCGCGGCCTATCTCGATGAGCCGCCCCGCGAACTCCCCGTCGAACAGCAGGTAGGACAGGAAGTCGGCCTCGCGCTGCTCGTCTCCCTCGGCGAGGCGCCGCATCACGCGGCCGAGCACGCCCGTGGCCCGCGCGCGGAACGCCGGGGAGCGCACGAACTCCGCCGCCAGGCCGCCGATGTCCTTGGAGGCGCGGATGAGCAGCGACCGCATCGGCCGGAGCGCGCGCCCCGGCGGCAGCCCGAGCTCGTCGTTGAGCTCGCCGATGAAGCCCTCGCCATAACGCCGCCGCCCCGCCTCCAGGATCCCGTTGATGCTCTCGAGCCGCGCCAGGTCGTTGTCGATCCGGTCGAGCATCAGCGCGTTCAGCGTCTTGCCGAGCAGGAAGAGGGGCCCGGGGAAGCCCGGCCCGTCGCGCTCGGCCGCGCTCGACGCGGGCTCGATGTACCGCGGATTGACCACGATCACGCCGTCGGCCCCGAGGCGCCGCGCGGGCGACAGCGGGACGTTCTGGCGCAGCCCGCCGTCGCAGTAGAGCTCTCCGTCGATGTTCACCGGGCGGAACAGGATGGGGAGCGCGGACGAGGCGAGCGCGTGCTGCGCGCGGATCGCGGTGGCGCGCGGGGAGATCGTCGGGTCGTGGCTCCAGGGCGGCAGGCCGGGCTCGCGGCGGTGGACGAAGACGACCGTGCGGCCGCTCTTGACCAGCGTCGTCGACACGGTCAGCGCCGACAGGAGCCCCCTCTCGAGGTGGCCGTCGATCCGCTCGAAGGGCACGGCCTCCGCGATCTGCCGCTCGAGGCCCGACGTGTCGAGCAGCGCGGCGCGGCCGCCGCTCGATGGCGCGCGCGCGCTCGCGGCGCCCCCGCGGAGCAGGTCGTGCCCGACCGCGAGCACGCCGCGCACGTCGAGGCGCACGAGGTCGTCGATGCGCAGGCGCGTCCACACCGCGGCGAGCCGCCGCGCGCGGCTCCGCGCCTCGTCCGCGAACGCGGCGAGCCCACAGACGTTGATGGCGCCGACCGAGGTGCCGCACAGGATATCGAGCGGCGCCTCGCGGCCGAGATCGCGAGAGACGTCCTCGAGGATGTGCTGCACCACGCCGACCTCGTAAGCGCCGCGCGCGGCACCGCCGGCCAGGACGAGCGCGATCTTGGGGGCGCGGCCACTCCGGGTCGAGACGGGCGCCAGGTCAGCCATGCTCGCAGAATACCATGATCACCATCGTGACATGGGCTCTTTGGCGCGCGCTCGACGCGGCGCGCGTGCTACACCCGCCGTGAGCGCGGGCATCGAGGCGCGCGATGACGGCAATGACGGCAATCTACCTGGCCCTTGCCTACCTCCTCGGAGCGATCCCGACAGGCTACCTCTTCGCGCGGTTCGTCAAAGGGGTCGACCTCCGCGAGGTCGGCTCGGGGAACATCGGCGCGACGAACGTCCTGCGCGCCTTCGGCTGGGGGCCTGGCCTGGCCGTCCTCGCCGCGGATGTGGCGAAGGGCGCGCTCGTCGCCGGGCCCCTCGCGTCGTGGCTCTCCGTCGCGCCGGGCGGGTGGGTCGTCGCGGCGGGCGGCCTCACCGCGGTGCTGGGCCACGACTACACGGTCTTCCTCGGGATGCGGGGCGGCAAGGGCGTCGCGACGTCCTGCGGTGTCCTGCTCGTGCTGGCGCCGCGGTCCACGCTCGCCACGCTGGCCGTCTTCGCGGTCATCGTGCGGGCGACCCGCATGGTCTCGGCGGGCTCCCTCGCCGGCGCCCTCGCCCTGCCCCTCTTCCTCTGGCTCCTCGGCGAGCGGGGCGCGCCGGCCCTCTGCCTCTCGCTGCTCCTCGCCGCGCTCGTCTGGCTCAAGCACATCCCGAACATCCGGCGGATGCTCGCGGGCACCGAGAGCACGATCTCGTTCGGGAGGCGGCGCGACGACGAGCACGACGGCCCGCCGCGCGACGACGAGCGCCGCTGACGGCCGGGGCGCCGCTCGGCCGCCGAGGGCGGCACCCGCTCACTTGGTCATGGTCGTCGTGAAGATCAGCGCCCCTTGTTTGTCGATGAACTCGAACAGCAGGTTCCTCCCCTCGAACCGCAGATAGGCGAAGCCCTCGGTCTTGTCCGTGAAGAAGAGCTGCCCCCGCTCGGTCGGGACCGAGGAGACGACCGGGCGGGTCTTCGAACCGGCGCCGCTGATGGCGAAATAGACGTTCGGGCAGCCCTCGTCTCGCCCCTTGTTGATGAACTCGAGGTTGTGGTCGTGGCCGGCCATGTACATGTCGGCCCCGCAGTAGATGGCCTGCTGCATGGCGAACATCCCGCTCATCCCGAGCGACGGGTTGTCCGAGGCGTGAACTCCGGACGTGTAGCGGGGGTGATGGCCAAAGACGATCTTCCACGTGGCGTCCGAGGCGGCGACCCGCGCGCTCATGTCGCGCGCCTGGTCATCGGAGGTGAAGTCGACGGTATCGATCCCGAAGAGATGGACGTCGCCGACGCGAACGTCGTAATACGAGGCGGGCATGTGCCACTTGGCGGTCAGCCGCATGCCAGGCCCGTCGCCCACGGGCAGCTGCGAGTAGTCGATCTGCGCTTGCCGCACGCCGCTGCTGCTGGGGCCATGGTCGTGGTTGCCCAGCACCGCATAGAACGGGAGGCCGTTCAGGCCGGGCCTGTCGTAGGGCTGCTCGAACTTGGGACCCCACTGCGCATCGCTCGTGTCGACCACGCCGTGGTCGTAGAAATTGTCACCGTTCATCATCACGGCATGACAGCCCCCGACCTCGATGCACTTCTCGCTCATCCGATCGGCGACCTGGTTCTGCGCGAGGTTTCCCTCTCCGGTGTCGCCGAGAGCGATGATCCTGACGACATCATGGCGAGAGACGACGGCCCCGATGACCTCGGCGCGCCCCGCGCCCGAGCTCGCTCCGGGGTCCGCGGCGCTCCCGCCGCTCGGCCCGGCGCCGCTGCTCGCGCCGCCCGTGCTGGTCGGCTCATGGCCTGTCCCCTCGTGCGCTCCGGCGCTCGGGATCGGCACGCTGTCCGCCACGCCGCAGCCCGCGCCGAACGCGACGGCCGGCGACGCGGAAAGGACGAGGGCAACAAGGGACTTCGTGGAGATCGCGAGAGGACGAGCTGCGCGGAGAGGCTTCATCTAGCGCTCATTGTAACCAACGCCGGTCTCCGATGATCACCCGCCCAAAGCTTTGTTCGTCCCGGCGCGCCAGCAGACCCGAGCACACCAGCTCTTCCACCCAGACCGGACACAGGCGTCAACACGGTATCCACGCCGCGGCCCGGCCGGAGCCATCGCCACGACGTGCGCGCTGATCCCGATCCGCCCCCCAGCATCATCACCATCCCCTTCCGACAGAACCCTCAGGGCCATCCAGAAGCCGGGGCTCGAGCACGCTCCCCTGGACCTCCCGCCGGCGCCCATGCCGTCGCCCGCCATCGGAGCGGCCCCCTTCGACGGCGCCCGTTTTTCTCTTGACGTCAGCGAGATCACAGCATATCGAAGTTGAACATCACTTTCAATATCAACAACGGAGCCAACGTGATCCGAGAGACGCCTCCTGCCCCGAGCCTGTACCGATGCGCAGCGCTCGCCGCTTTCCTCTGGTCCGACGCTCGCCAGGGAGAAGCCTCGTGAGCTCTCGCACACCGCTTTCCGTCGGCCGCCCGCTCCCGTCTGGGCCGTCATGCCTGCCGGAGCCCGCGAGCGAGCAGGGCTGGCCTCCGCCGCCGCACGATCCTCGCGAGCGCGAGCTCGCGCTCGTCGTCGCGGGCTGGGAGGTACGCCTCTTCGGCGGACGGAAGTTCGACTACTTCGTCACGCACGGCTTCTGGCACCTGCAGCTCTGGCACCCCGAGGCGCGCGTCTCGATACTGACGCCCTCGCGGCTCACGCGCGGGCTCTACGAGGCGTATCCGATCGCGAACTGGAAGGCGCAGGCGCCCGACTACGACAAGCTCGCGACGCTCCTCGGCGGGCTGGTCGAGGCGAAGCTCCCGGAGCGGGTGGCGGTGCTCCGCCTCGAGCTCGCCCTCGTCGCCGAGGTCGTTCGAGGCCACGGCGGGGTGGCGTCGTGACGCCGTGTCTCCGGGGGGCGCCCGCGCTCGCGCGGCCTCGTGTCCGGCGATGCAAGGAGGGCTCATGAGCTCCATGACCGTCTCCAGGGACGCGGTGCTCTCGCTGGTCGGGCGCGCCGAGGCGCGGGTGCGCTTTCCGGATCTCGGCTTCGCCGATCCGTGGGCCGAGGCGATGCTGGCCACGCTCGACGTCGATCCGGCTGGCTTCGACGCCAGCGCGCTCCGGACCTCGGCGGCGCGCGCCATGATCATCGACGGGCTCGTCAGGCGCTATTTCGAGCGGAACCCGTTCGGCCTCGCCATCGCGCTCAACGCCGGGCTCTGCACGCGGTTCTCGCGCATCGACAACGGGACGCTCCGCTGGGTGGATCTCGATCCGCCCCACGTGGCGGAGTTCAAGTGCGCGCACCGCCTCTGCCACGCGTCCGAGCGCCACGCCCTCGCGAGGAGCTGTTCGATCGCGTGCACGGGCTGGATGGATTCCCTCCGCGGCGCGAGCGACGTGCCGACGCTCCTCATCGCCGAGGGCGCCCTGGCCGGGCAGCCTCGCGAGCTCGCCGACGCCTTCTTCACGCGAGCCTCCGCGCGCCTCCCGACAGGGACGGAGATCATCCTCGATCACGAGGTGTCCCCGCCCCTGCGCGCGTCGCTCCGGCAGCGCGCGTGCCTGGAGATCCCGGCCCTGGATGGCTCGGCCGCGCGCTACCCGCGGCTGCGGCCGGTCGGCGAGAGCGACGCTCTTCCGGCGCCAGAGCGAGCGCTGCGCGGCCTGCGTGGGATGCCTGGCCGGCACCGCGGCAGAGGTGCGCCGCCGGTCCTCCACCTCCGCTTCGAATGAGCCTCGCGGTTCGCGCAACGGCGTTGCCCCCGAGGAGCGATGTCCCTCCCCCGGGGCGCGGACCGAGAGGAGCCGCCGCGCGGAGATGCCCGCGCGCCGGATCAGTACACGCGAAACTGCCCGCTCAGCGTCAACAGCGAGAGCATGTGGAGCAACCTCGAGAAGTAGCGGGTCTCCCCGGTCGCCGGCGGCGTCGTCCACACCGCCTCGATGTAGGCGTCGCGATCGTCGTTCGTCGCGATCAGCCCGGTGACCCCGTTCATGAAGATGAGCGCCGACTCCGGCGTGGCGTTGAGCATCGCGCCGTCGATCTTGAAGACCGCGCCGTACTTGTCGATGCCCAGCTTCGAGAAGAACCCGAGCAGCCGGTCCGCCTCCTCCACTTGCCACGGGTCGACGCCGAACCAGACGTGGTCGAGCGCGAGGCTCAGCTGCGTGCGGTAGGCCTCGGAGCCGAAGTAGTCCCAGTTGAGCACCGGCGTGCCGTCGAAGTGGGCGCGCACAGGGATGAGCCCGGTGCTCGGGTGCGCGGCCTCCTGCCAGTGGGTGCGCGCGCTGGCGGCAGCCTCGGACCAGAAGGGGTCGCGCATGGCCTGCGCCCAGAGCTCGTAATAGGCGGGCATCTCGATGGAAGGACGGGTGACGTCCGCCGCCGAGACGTGCGGGTAGTCGTAGACGAGCTTCGTCGTCGAATCGAACGTGTTGGTCACCCCCGAGGCGACCCCCCCGTTCTGGGCCTCCTTGTGGCGCATCACCTCGAGCAGGCCGATCGCGTCCAGCCCATAGTCGATGGTCCCGGTGTCGCTCCCCCAGCGGCCGTGGGCGAAGAACAGCGCCATCGCGATCTGCTGGAGGCCAAAAGGATCGAAGCACGCCACCACCGTGCTCCCCGGGACGTCGCACCATGACATGAGATATCCCTGGCCGGGACCGGACTTGAGCTGGAGTGTGGACTTGGCGTATCTCCAGATCCGGTCGAACTCGTCTCGCTTGTCGAGCTCGACCGTGATGATCATCCCGAGGCCGATGCCCTCGGAGCGCACGTTATTGTGGTAGTCGTCCCAGATGTAGGCCTGCTCGGTGCCAGGCACCGGGTAGTAGACGGTCTCGTTGTCGCGATCGCCGTAGAAGAGCTGATCGAAGCTGTCCTCGATCTTGGCCGCGATCTCCTCGTCCGTCTTGCCGAGCACGTCGCGGAACGCGTTGGGGTACTCGGAGGGGCCCGTCAGCGGGCCGAGCTCATCGCTGCTCATCCGGTCGTAGCCGAGCGAATCCACCGTGGTCACACACCCAGGCAGCACACACACCGCCATCCAGGCACCGGCGACGCCGGAAGCTGCGCGGAACGAACGGAGGAGGGCAGGGCAACGCATGACCCAGAGTTTAGTTGTTTACATAGCGCCGTACCCGGGAAGCAAGCACGCTGTTCGGATGCCGGCGAAGAAACGCCGCGGCGCGCTGCGAGGCAGCGTCGGAGCGGCCGCTCTTCGCGAGCGCGTCGATCCGCAGGACCTCGGCCTCGAGGCTCAGCCGCCCGCGCGGATGCGCCCTGGAGTAGGCGTCCAGGAGCGAGAGCGCGCCTCGCGCGTTCCCGCTCGCGAGCATCGTGCGCGCCGCGTCCAGCGCGCCGAGCTCCGCCTCCAGGGCGGCGCCCGTACCGGACGGCTTCGGATCGAGCTTCGTGGCCGCAGCGCTGCTGCCACCCGCAAGCGCCGGTGCCATCGTCTCCTCCGCGAGAGCCTCCACCGGCGCTGGCTCCGAGGCAGGCGCCTGCACAGGCTGCACCGCCATCTGCGCGACCGGGTCGGCGAGCGCGGCGCCGAAGCGGTGCGCCGCGGTGACGTCCGGCGCGTCTTGCCCGCGCCAGGCGAGGTAGCCCGCGGGGATGCCGGCGAGCATGCCCACCGTCGAGAGCGCGACGAGGATCTTGGTCCAGCCGAGCTTCACGGCGAGCGACGAGGACGTAGCGGACACCCCTGCCGCGGAGAGCGCCGCAGGCGCCGCCACGCTGGCCGTCAGGGCGGCAGCGCCGGCGAGTCCCAGCGCGGCCAGCGTCTTCGCGCGCGTCTCCGGTGACGTGGGATACGACGCGCCTGCGTTCAGCAGCGCGCGTTCGAGCGGGTTGTCGCTCTCCTCCAGTAGGCGACGTGGTTCCATCATCGTCTCACCTCGCTCGTCGAAACGAGCTCCAGCGCGCGGACGCGCTCACGAAAATCGGCCCTGGCCCTTCGCAGCCGAGAGGCCACGGTGCCCTGCGGGATCCCCAGCACGCCGGCGATCTCCACCATGCTCATCTCCTCGAACTCGTACAGCACGAACACGGTCCGCAGATCGGACTCCATCTGGTCGAGGACCTGATCGAGCATCTGTCGCGCGTGTTTCTGGCTGGTGAGCTGCTCGGGTGTCGCAGCGTCCACAACCTCCGGCGGCTCGGCCGCGGGGAACTCTCGCCGGCGCGCGGCGCTGCGGCGCGCGTGGGCGGCTACGTGAAGCGCGGTCTGGAGAAGAAAGCTCTTCTCGGCGCCCGGCCGGACGTCGTCCAGCCGCTGCGCGGCGGCGATGAAGGTGCGCTGCACCGCATCGTCGATCTCGGCAGCAGGGGTCCCCGCGTTGCGGAGCACCCGACCGATGAAGTCAAGATGAGCATCCACCATCCGTCGCAGGCGCGCGTCCCGCTGCTTCACGTTGGCCGCCGGTGGAGCCACGCTCGCCGGCTCGCTGTCAGGCAAAGCAGGCGATGTCATGACGTCGGCAACCATACTCACCGCGAGGCGAGGCATGAGACCAGTGAAGAATGGACTCTACCGGGAAGCAATGGGCGACAGCCAGAGCGGAACATTGTCCTCGGGTCGGGGGGAGCAGCGTGCCTGCGGCCCAGCTTCCGGATGCCGTCCATGGGTCATAATTCCCAGCGCGAGTCGGAGTGATCACAGAATCCTGGCTTAGAAGTTGTGCACGATTCCAACGCCAACGAGCGGCGAGATCACCGGAGTCTCGCCGACGGTTTCTGCAGACCACCCCATGGTGAACCGCCGGTGAACCAGCGGCACGAGGACGCCGGCCTCGAGCTCGAGGGCTGTGCCCCCGCCGAGGAGCGCAGCGGCGCGCGCGAAGCCTCCCGCGCTCCACCACGATCGCACGGCGGACTCCGGGTTCGAGATACCTCGTCCCGTCGCCGCGAGCCAGCCGCCGGCGGCGACGACGCACGGCTCTGCGCTGACGATAGGGCCGAGCTGCCAGCGCACCGGGCACGCGGAGAGGGCCGCGGCCGCCCACTGGATGAGGGCGTCGCCGCCCGACAGCAGGTCGTTCCGCGCATACATCAGCGAGAGGCCGAACGAAGGGCTCAACGGGCCCTCGACCTGCGGGGTCACCCGGGCACCGAGGGCGGCGCCCAGGCTCGCATGAGGTGCGACAACCTGGGTCACCACCACGTGCGCGCCGAGCGCGAACTTGAGCGGAGGCGCCTCTCGCGGGGCGGGCGGCGGCGCAGGGGGGACGGCGGGCGGCGGCGCAGGGGGAGCGAGGGGCGCGGTCACCTCGACCACCTCGTCGAGCGCGATCGCCGCGGTGAGCGAGAGCGCCTGGACCACGACGTCGCACGACGTGGCATCGACGATCCGCGTGTCGGTCTCGCCGCCTGCGTGAACGACGCGCAGCTCGCCGTGGACCCCGGCCCCACCGCGGCTCAGCCGGACGCGGACACCCCAGCCGTCCTCTCCGTCAGCCGCGAGGCGCACGCGGTCCGACCGGGCACGGAGGCCCTCGTAGAACTGGTCGGCGGTCGAGCAGTCCGCCGGGGCATCGAAGTCGATGCGAATGGGGATCGGCGCCGGCGCCGCGGTGGCCGAGGACCAGCCGAGGACGACGAGCTCGATGAGCGAGATGCCGTCACCGGAAGCCACGGGCCCGAAGGTGCCACGAACCGTTCGTGAACCGCCAGATGGTCATGCACCCAGCAGATGTGCAGCGTGCAAAAATCCAGGGGAGGGGGCGACGCAGCGCGGTGGCGGCGCGCACACACAGGCGCGGTGAGCTACCTCATCGCGCGAACGTGAGGTCGCGCTCACGCTCCTCGGAGGCGAGCGAGCACCTCGCGCAGCGATCCGAGCTCCGCGTCCGCGCCGGTGAAGTCCGACGGCGCCGTGAGCGGCGACGGGACGACCCAGCACGTCAGGCCCGCGGCCTTGGCCGACCGGAGCCCGCGCTCGGAGTCCTCGATCACGAGGACATCGCGCGCCGCGAGCCCCAGCCGCTCGCAGGCGATCCGGTACGGCTCGGGATCCGGCTTGGCGCGCGCGTACTGATCCCGCGTGAGCGCGAACTCGAACCACCGCAGGAGGCCCGTCGCCGCGTGCGCTCGGTGGAACGGCTCGGGCTTGCTGCTCGTGACGATCGCCATGCGAAAGCGCGCGGCGAGCTCCGTGACGACCTCTCGCACGCCCGGCAACAGCGTGTCTCCGCCCGCGACGAGCTCGAGGTACCGGCGATCCCGCTCGTCGGCCAGCCGCCGCACGCCCGCCTCGTCGACCCCGCGAGCGCTGGCGAGGTGCCAGGCGCCGCGCGCCTCGACGAGGAACAGCTGGCGATAGTCGTCGATGGTGAGATCGACGCCGGCCGACGCAATCGTCTCGCGCGTTGCCTGGAAGTAAAGCCCTTCGGTGTCGACGAGGACTCCATCGTTGTCCCAGAGGATGGCCTTGAACACGCGGCGCCTTCGTAGCGCCGCCCCTCGATGCCGGCAAGCGAGCCCGGCGGCAGCGGGCGCCACGCTCGGCCTCTCATCGGAAGGACGCGCGCACGCGAGCGCCAGGCCGGCGCCACGCTCGGCCTCTCATCGGAAGGACGCGCGCACGCGAGCGCCAGGCCGGCGCGATTCACGTCGTGGACGCCCGCAGCGGCCACCCATCCGCCGGAACCAGCAAGGGTCCCAGCCGAACGCGTCGACGGTTTCCCCGCCTGTCGGTGGGGGAGGCAACCCAGAGGCGACCGAGAGACAAACCGACGAGGCGGCGAGACGAGACCAGACGAGACGCGGAGAAGCCGAGACATAAGCGCTCGCGAAGTACAAAGTTCGTGACTGCGCCACGAGAGATGGTGCTAGCCTCGGTCAAGGCGGATGACACCAACACATCCACCGAGGCGGTGCTCCCATGGGTGACAAATCTCCGAAGGCCAAAGAGCGACAGAAGAAGCAGGACACGGCGGATAAGAACCAGAAGAAGGCAGCCGCGACCGCCAAGGCGTCGCCTGCTCCGGCCGCGCCCGCCAAGAAGGGCAAGTAGCCGGACCGAGCGGGGCCGCGCTCGGCGCGGTTCACACCCCGCTTCGACAAAGCTCCCCACGCGCCTCTCCCGTGGCTCGGCGCGCGCGTCGCTCGGCGCCGGGCCACGGACGAGCCTGATTTCTTCCACCGCAGCATCTTCCTGGCGCGGCGGCCTCGCGCTAGAGAAGGCCGAGCCGTGCGACCCACCCCGCTCCAAGCCGTCGCGCCGCCGCTCGCCGCGCTCGTGATCCTTCTCGCGCTCTGGGAGGCGCTCGCCCGAGCGCTCAGCGTCCCTGCCTACCTCCTGCCGCCCCCCTCGGACGTGGCGCGGGCGGGCGCGGTGAACGCCGCCACCCTGCTCGCCGGCACCGTCACGACGGCGAAGGCCGCGCTCGCGGGCTTCTTCCTCAGCGCCGCGGTCGGCGTGCTCGCCGCCATCACGCTCGCCTCGTCGCGCCCGCTCGAGAGGGCGCTCTATCCCTATACCGTCTTCCTGCAGACCGTCCCGATCGTCGCCATTGCCCCGCTGCTCGTGCTCTGGTGCGGCCCCGGCCTGCGCGCGGTCGCGGTCTCGGCGTTCATCGTCTCCGTGTTCCCGGTCATCGCGAACACGCTCGCGGGCCTGCGCTCCGTCGAGCCCGCGCTGCGGGATCTCTTCCGGCTCTACGGGGCGGGCCGCTTCGCCACGCTCCGCAAGCTCGAGCTGCCCTCGGCGCTCCCCCACCTCGTGACGGGGCTCCGGATCGCGGCGGGCCTCGCCGTCATCGGCGCGATCGTCGGGGAGTTCGTCGCCGGCTTCTCGGAGGACGCCGCCGGCCTGGGCATCCTGGTCCTCTCCGCCTACCGCCAGCTGCGCACGGATCTGCTCTTCGCCGCCGTGCTGCTCGCCTCCGGGCTCGGCCTCGCGCTGTTCGGCGCCGTCGACCTCGCCGGCAGGCGGCTCTTGCGGCGCTGGCATCCTTCGGAGATCAATCGCTGATGCACTTCCCCGACAGCCGCCGGTTGTTCCTGCGACGCCTCGCCTCCCTCGCCGCCGTCCCCCTCCTCGCCCCCGCGTGCTCGCGCTCGCCGTCGCCGGAAGGCGACGGGCGCGCCTCGTCCGCGTCCCCGCAAGGAAGCGCGCCGGCCGCGCCTTCGCAGAGCGCGCCGGCCGCGCCCGCCGCGGCTGCCCCCGATGCGCCGGCCGCGAAGGTGAAGCTCGCCCTCAACTGGGTCCCGGAGCCCGAGTTCGGCGGGTTCTACGCCGCGCGCGAGTCGGGCGCGTTCGCCAAGGAGGGGCTCGATGTCGAGATCCTCGGCGGCGGCGCCGGCGTGCCGGTCGTCCAGATGGTGGCCGGCGGGCAGGTGGATTTCGGCATCTCCGGCGCCGACGAGGTGCTCACCGCCCGCGCCCGCGGCGCGGACGTGCTCCCCCTCTTCGCCGTGTTCCAGACCTCGCCGCAGGCCATCATGACCCACGAGAGCCGCGGCGCGAAGAGCATCGCCGATATCCTCAAGTCGGGCACGCTCGCGATCGAGCCGGGGCTGCCTTACGCCGCGTACCTCAAGAAGAAGTACGGGTTCAACAAGGTGAAGGTCGTGCCGTACGACGGCGGCGTCGCCCGCTTCGTCGCCGACAAGGACTTCTCCCAGCAGTGCTTCATCACCGCCGAGCCGATCGCGGCCAAGCGCAAGGGGAGCGATCCCGCCGCGTTCCTGGTGGCCAGCGAGGGGTTCAACCCGTACGTCGTGGTCGTGATCACGCGCGCAGCCCTCTGGAAGGAGAACCCCGAGCGCGTCCGCGCGTTCGTCCGCGCGACGCGCGAGGGCTGGCGCACATACCTCCAAGATCCGACGCGGTCCAACGAGATCATGGCCAAGCTCAACACCTCGATGGACGCGGAGACCTTCGTCGCCGCGGCCGAGGCGCAGCGGCCGCTGATCGAGACCACCGAGACCAAGGAGAAGGGCCTCGGCGTGATGACCAGCGAGCGCTGGGAGACGCTCGCGAAGCAGCTCGTGGACCTCGGCGTGCTCGAGAAGGCGCCGCCGATCGACGAGGTGCTCGTCGCGACGCGCTGAGCGGCGCGACGGGCGCGCGGCGCGACAGGCGCGGCGCGCGGCGAGAGATCTCTGCGCGCGACTTCGTCTAGAATGTCGCACGCCGCGCCTCGTGGCGCAGCCGCGCCTCAACGCAAGGGAAGAACGCCCTCCATGGCTTCCACGCATCGACCTCGGGCCAGCCGGCTCCCGTTCGCCTCGCTGCCCCTCGCGGCGGCGTACATGCCTGCCGCCGTCGCCATCGCCCTGGCCGCGTGCGGCGACGAGTTCACGGCGCGCCCGCCCGACGCGTCGACGAGCTCGAGCACCGGCGGCGGGAGCGGCGGGAGCGGCGGTGGGTGTCCTGGAGGCGGCATGGTCTGCGGTGACGCATGCGTCGACCCGATGACGGACGCGCAGCACTGCGGCGCGTGCGACGTCGCCTGCCCGAACTTCGGCGGCGAGCCGACCTGCCAGGACGGGGTCTGCCAGTCGCCAGCGTGCGAGGAGAACCGCGGCAACTGCGACAAGGACCCCGAGAACGCCTGCGAGGTGGACCTCCTCACGAGCACCGCGCACTGCGGCAGGTGCGACAAGCCCTGCGGCGGCCAGTGCGTACGGGGCGTTTGCGTCGTGCCCACACACATCGCGGCCGGCACGGATTACACGTGCGCGGTGCTCAGCGACAGCTCGGTCTGGTGCTGGGGCAGGAACACCTGGGGCAACCTCGGCGACGGGACGCTGCAGCAGGATCGACCGATCCCGAGGCCGGTCATGGGCCTCAGCGGCGCCGCCAGGGTCGCGGCGAGCATCTCGTCGGGGCGCGCGCACACCTGCGCGGTGCTGACCGACGGCGCGGTGGCGTGCTGGGGCGCGGGCAACAGCGGACAGCTCGGCGACGGCGAGGCGACGAACTCCCCTTCCGCCGTGCGCGCCAAGGAGCTCGCGGGCGCGATCCAGGTCGCCGTCGGCGGGACCCATACCTGCGCGGTGACGGCGTCGCACGAGCTCTATTGCTGGGGCGAGGGCAGCTCCGGCCAGCTGGGCTACGGCGACGAGGTCGATCGGGTCGAGCCCACCGTGATGCTGGACGGCGTGGACTCCGTGAGCGCCGGCCTCTCGCACACCTGCGCGGGCATGATCGAGCGGATGGGCGAGCGCACGATGAACTGCTGGGGCCACAACGAGAGCGGCCAGCTCGGCCTCGGCAACTTCAACCAGCAGAGCACCCCGCAGCCCGTCGCGGGTCTCACCAGCGTCGCGCTCACGGCCGCGGGCGCCTTGCACACGTGCGCCGCGCCGGCGCGCGGCGTGGCCTCCTGCTGGGGCAAGGGAGAGCAGTTCCGCCTCGGGACTGGCGTCGTGAACCCTGAGGCGAATCCCCGGAAGATCTCGGACCTCGTGGACGTGACCCGGATCTCGCTCGGCGCGAGGCACTCCGGCGCGGTGCTGGCGGGCGGCGAGGTGCTCATGTGGGGCGACAACGCGAAGGGGCAGCTCGGCAACGGCACGCAGGATCCGGGGCTCCTTCCGGAGCCGCTCGCGCTGACCGACGTGGTCGAGCTGGCCCTCGGCGATGACCACAGCTGCGCGCTCAAGCGCACGGGCGAGATGCTCTGCTGGGGTGACAACAGGAACGGCGAGCTGGGCGACGGGACCGTCGAGCCCCGGCTCGTGCCGACGCGCGTCGCCTGGCCGACGCAGCCTTAGCGCGACACCTCGACCGCGGGGAGCGGGGACCGCCGCGCGCCAGATGCTGAATGGCCTTCGGGAACATTCGGCAGCATTCACCGACATGCGGCCAGGACGCGTTCTCCGCCCGTTGCACACATCTGTCGCCACGTGCACTACGTAAATGACGTGGATTGACGTGGACTGACGTGAACCGACGTGGACTGACGTGAACCAACGTGGACTGACGTGACCGCGCTGTGCAGGCAGGGCGCAAGCGCGCAACTACGCGGACACACATGTGAAACATGACGCGGGCGACGCGGGCGACGCGGGACCGGTCAGCCAGGCAGCTGCCTCCCTGATATTTCATGAACCGAAGAATTTCGACTCGACAGCCAATCAGCTCAACCGCATATACTCCAGCTATCATGGCCGCGTCCTCAGCCTGACAAAGCCAGGCAATTTGCACTTTGGCTTCTGGACGCGACCTATTTCGACAACTCCGGTCCGGCAACCATGGACCCCTGGAGGTCACATGTCGCAATCCGTCACGTCAAAATTATCGCACCCTAACGGAAAATGGTTGGCTTGCGGCACGCTGGCGCTCCTCTCCGCGGTGTCGCCGCTGATACCGGGTCCGGCGCTGGCGCAGGGGGGATGCTACGGCGAGATCAAGACGTTCGCGACGGTTCCGGCGGCTCCGGGGTTCCCCGAAGGCATCGCGGTCCATGGGAATCGGGTCTACGTCTCCGGCCCAGCGACGTTCGGCACGGCAGGTCAAGGCCCGTCGACCATCGACGTATTCGACAGGGACAGCAAAGTCCACAAGAACACGATCGAGGTGGCGGGCGAGGCGCTCGCCGACGAGCATGCGCTGAGCTGCATCGCCGTCGACGACGATGGCCGGGTCTACGCGCTCAGCACGCAGCTCGGCCTCCTGCGCTTCACGAAGACTGGACACGGATATGTTCAGGAGAGCTACGGCGATCCGCTGCCGGATCTGCCGGCGTGCGTGATGGCCGCGCCGGGAGAGGCGTGCTCGCCGACGCCCTTCCCGACGCCGCCGATACCGAACGATATCGCCTTCGACGAGGAGGGTTACGCGTATGTGACCGACTCGCTGCAGGCGACGATCTTCCGCTACCCGCCCGGGGGCGGCGCGCCGGAGATCTGGTTCCAGAGCTCCGCCCTCGTCGGCAGCGGCGACCTGCCGATCGGCGTGAACGGGATCCGGCTCGATCCGGAGCGGGAGCACGTCTATTTCTCGGTGACGTTCTCCCCGTCGGACACGAGCCTGGGGTCCATCTACCGGCTCCCCCTGGTCGAAGCCCCCGAAGAGGCCGATCTGGAGCTGGTCCACGACTACGATGCTGGCGAGGCGCCCGACGGGTTCGCGTTCGGCAAGTCGGGGAAGCTCTATGTCACGCTCGCGGCGGCCAACGCAATCTCGGTGCTCGACGAGGACGGGGTCGAGGAATCGCGCATCGAGAGCGCACCAGGGGAGGAGATTCCCCTCGACGCCCCCGCCAACGTGGCCTTCAACGACCCGGCGCAGACGCTGCTCATCGTGAATCACGCGAGCTTCACCAGGAACCCCGCGCACTTCGGGGTGCTGAGGGTCTGGGTCGGCGACAAGGCCGATCCGCTCGAGAAGCCGTCGCTCCCTTGAGACGAGACCAGG
The DNA here is from genome assembly GCF_051521635.1 of Sorangium sp. So ce1504. Classification (NCBI taxonomy): domain Bacteria; kingdom Pseudomonadati; phylum Myxococcota; order Polyangiales; family Polyangiaceae; genus Sorangium; species Sorangium sp. So ce1504. Next base: position 8,100,165 of record NZ_CP150365.1, read on the forward strand.
GTTCCGGTCGGCGCCCTCGCCTCAGGCGAGGCCCCCGCGCCGGCGCACGATCCAGTGCGCGCCGAGCGCCGCGGCCGCCGCCAGCGTCCAGGCCCAGGGGGGCAGGAGCGGCGCGACGTGGCGCTCGGCCGCCACCTGCGTCGCCGCAGGCAGCGACAGCGAGCCGGCGCCCGACGGGAGCACCGACGCGCCGCCCGTCGCGCGGGCGATCTCCTCCAGGCGGGCGACGTCGGGGCGGGGATCGGCCCACTCGTCGCCGCCGCGCTCGCACGCGAAGTCGCGCCGCGTCGTCGCCCGCTTCTGGTCACCCCCGTCGCCAGCGGCGCCTTCCGGGACGATCTCCACCGTGGCCGAATAACCCCCGGACTCGAGGCGACCGGCGGCGAGCTCGACCGGCTCGCCGCCCTCGCCGATCGGCGCGGTCAACGTCTTCACGACCGCGCCGCTGCCGAGGCGCGCGATGGTCACCCTGGCCTCGCCGCGCTGCCCGGCGAGGGGGCGCAGCACGAGCGCCGTCTCCTCGCCCGCGAGGCAGCCGCCGCGCGGCTCGATCGCGGCAGGCTCGAAGCGCGGATCGCGCATGAGCCAGCCGAGAAGGGCGTCCCAGAACGCGCCGTGCGCGCGGCCCGCGGAGCTCGAGGCGAACGCGCTGAAGAGCAGGCGGTGGCTGCCGTCGAGCGTCAGCGCGATCGTCCGGCCGCTCTCGTGCTCGCCCAGCGAGAGCACCGGCATCGGCGCGCCCGAGGCCGTCGTGCGGGTCGGGTGCGTCATGAGCACCGTCGCCCCGGGGAGCGGATCGCCGACGACGTTGGTCCCCGGCATCTCCGGCATCTCGTCGCCGATCAGCGCGAGCAGCGGCGCGAGCACCGGCGCCGCGCGGCCCGCGGCGGTGATGCGCGGCACGAAGGCGCCGAGATCCACCTTGGGCGCGCGGCCGATGTCGAGATCCACCGGCAGGACGCGGGCGAGCCGCGTGCGCGCATAGTTGCCCGACACGAAGGCGTTCGGGCCGCCCACCATGATGAGCCCGCCGCCCTTGTCGACATACTGGGCAAGCGCCGGGAGGTGCTTGGTCAGGCCGTACGGCGCGGCGTCGAAGTCCTGCAGGACGACCGCATCGAAGCTCGAGAGGTGGACGCTGAAGAGCTCGTCGACCGGGAACGGGATCAGCGCGAGCTCGTCCGACGACGCGTTCACCTCGTCGCCGGGCGTGCGCAGGATGAAGAAGGCCACGACGTCGACCGAGGCGTCGGCCTTGAGCCACATCCGGAGCGCGCGCACGTCGTACGTCGGCCGGCCCGCCACGTGGAGCACCCGGATGCGGTCGCGCGCGACGTCGAGCGTGATGTACCGGACGTCGTTCTCGGGGAGCTCGTCGCCGTCCGGCGCCTTGATCGACACCTCCAGGATGCGGGTGCCGGCGCGGTCGAGCGTCACGCCGAGCTCGACCGTGCCGACGCCGCCCTCGACGTGCGCCGTGCCCGTGGCGAGCGTCGTGGGCGCGCCCTGCTCGCGCAGCTCGCGGGCCACGACAGGGACGGCGTCGCACGCGAGGCCGCCGCTGCAGCCGATGTCGATGCGGAGCGAGAGCGGCTGGTGGGCGACCGCGGCGCCGGAGGTCCGGACCGCGCGGACGCCGGCGTCGCGCACGGACTCGGTCGCCACCGCGACCGTGTGCACCGGGACGTCGAGCCCCTCGAGCGCGGCCCGCGTCGCCGCGGCGGTGTCGTCGGGGCCCGGGCGGTCGAGCCGGCCATCGGAGACGACGACGAACGCCGACGGCCGCTCGTCGGCGGCGCGGGCGAGCGCCTCGAGCGCGGCGCTGAGGTCCGAGCGGCGCTGCGGCCGGCCTCGCGCGGGCGACGCGGGCGCCGCGGCCGACCCGGGGGCGGCGGCCGGCGCCCCCGCGCCCGCGTCCCTGTCGGGCGCCGGCGCGGCGCCAGCGCTCCCGCCCGGCGCCGGCGCGGCGCCAGCGCCTTCGCCTGCCTGCCCGTCGGCCGGCAGCGGCGCCCCTTCGCCGAACACGTAGCGGGCGAGCCGGACGTCGGCGCGCTTCCCGAGCTCCTCGAGCGCGCGCTCGGCGCTGTCGCGGCGGGTCCCCGCGACGCCCGGCAGGTCCATGGATCGGGAGCCGTCGACCAGCACCACGACCTTGGGGCCGACGAGGCTCCCGCGCGACGTGACCGCGACCGGGCGGAGGATGGCGGCGAGCAGGCCGAGCACGGCGAGCGCGCCCGTGAGCGCCGTGCCGAGCGCCGCGCGCGCGGGCGCGGCGCCCACCGCCCCGGCGGCGCGTCCGCGCGCGCGGACGAGCTCGAGCACGAGCAGGCCGAAGCTCAGGGCCGCGACGACGCAGGCGACAGCGACGACCGGCGACGACAGGTCGCCCGAGGGCGCGAAGCTCCGGGTCACGGCCGCTCCGGGAGCGAGAGAAGCGCGGGAAGCGCGCGAGAAGAGGGAGTCCCGCTCGCAGCGCCGGCGTGGGAGAGCGACAGCGCGGGCAGCGAGTCGAGGGCGCGTGGCACGCGCGGAGCCTAGTACATCGGGGCGGAGTGTCCCAGCCCGGCGCCGTTGCTGCGACCTCTCGGGCGACCTCGAACAACGGTGAGCCACCTTGAAACGCCGGGTACGCCGCGCGTAGGCTCGAACCCTCGTGACGATGCGCGAAGAGCTGGACGAGGCCGGGCGGCTCAGGGCAGAGAACACGGCGCTGCGCGCGCGCGTCGAGGCGCTGGAGAAGGCGCTGGCGGAGCGCTCCAACGGTCACGCACAGAGCGCAGCCGCGCCGGAAGGCACGGCAGACGTGGAGGCCCTCGACGCGCTCGAGGGGCTGCCCACGGCGGTGCCGGCGGTGATCCAGTGGCGCCTGGACGGCGCGGTGACGTACTGGAACGACAGCGCCGAGCGCCTCTTCGGCTGGAGCGCGAGCGAGGCCGTCGGCCGCCGGCTGGCCGACCTCGTGGGCGCGGTCCCCGTGTCCGCCGCCGCGGCGCGGGCGTTCGACTTCGCCCGGGAGGAGAGCCGCTTCGCCGCGACCACGAGCGAGTGCAGGACGAAGGGAGGTCACGCGTTCCTCTGCCGATGGACCTACGCCGTGCTGCGCGACGGCCGAGGCGACGCGCACGAGATCGCGGCGCTCGTCGATGACACCAGCGACCGGCAGCGGAGGGAGAAGACGGTGCAGGGGCGATACCAGCTGCTCCTGCAGCTGGTGGACAACGCGCGCAGCTCCATCTTCGTCAAGGACACCGCGGGGCGCTACGTCCTGGCCAACCGCATCCATGCGCAGATGATGCAGAGGCACGTCCTCGAGCTCATCGGCCGGGATGAGTTCGAGCTGGGCGCCCTGGACCCCGCGGCCAGCGCGGCGATCGTGGCGAAGGAGCGAGAGGTGCTCACCGGCGGGCAGGTCATGCAGTTCGAGGAGGTGGTGCCGATAGGCGGCGTTCAACACCACTTCTTCACGGTCAAATTCCCGATCCACGACGAGCGCGGGACGCCGATAGGCATGGGCGGCATCGTGACCGAGATCACGTCGCTGAAGCGCGCGGAGGCGGAGCGGGCCGCGCTGCAGGAGGAGATCATCTTCGCGCAGCAGGCCGCCCTCCGGGAGCTGTCCACGCCGCTCATCCCGCTCGCCGACCGGGTGGTCGCGATGCCGCTCGTCGGGACGATCGACAGCGGGCGCGCGGAGCAGATCATGGAGACGTTGCTCTCCGGCATCAGCAGCCAGGGCGCCCACACGGCGATCCTGGACATCACGGGCGTGCGCGCCGTCGATACGCACGTCGCGGACGCGCTGACGCGCACCGCGCGCGCCGCCCAGCTGCTCGGCACCCGCGTGGTGCTCACCGGCGTCCGCCCGGAGGTGGCGCAGACGCTCGTCACGCTCGGCGTGGATCTCTCCGGGATCACGACGCTGAGCACGCTGCAAAGCGGCATCGCGCACGCCCTCCGCCACGCCAGACGGTAGCTGAGCGCGGCCAGACGCCGGAGCTCCTGGCCGCTCAGCCCTCCTGCGTGAGGTACTGGAGGAGCGCGGCTTCATCGCTCGTGATCAGCCGCTCGATGCCGTCATCCCTCGCGAAGCGCTGGATCTGGAGCGCGCCGACGACGCTCTGCACGAGCACGCCGACCCGCCGGAAGCCCCGCAGCCAGTGCGGTCGGAAGCGCTTCATCGTCGCCTCGAACGACGGATCGTTCCTGCCGGGGACGGCGCGGACGTCGACGAAGAGGGCGTGATGGGAGCGGCCCAGCCGGTCGAGGACGCGGATGAGCTCTCCCATCACGGCCTCGATCTCCTCCAGCGACACGAACGGCCTGGAGCTGCGGACGGTCCAGACGACGCGCAGGGACGCGTCGAACAGCACGGTGAAGTGGTCGTCCTGCCAGACCAGCTTCGGCGCAGCGGCGAGGCGACCCGATGTCATCGCGCCTCACGGCCGCGCAGGCGCGGAGCGGGGTCGGTTGTCGTCGATGGCGCGGCGGCGCATCAGGAACGGCGCGTGCACCTGGTCGTCCTTGTAGTTCGAGCAGAGCACGTACATCGCGATGTTCACGGCCAGGCGGAACGCGCGCTCCCGCTGCGCCTCGCCCCCGGGCGTGACCTCGACGCTCGGCCCCCCGCCCTCCGAGCGCGCCAGGGCGCCGGCGAGGTCGTGGTCGGAGAAGATCACCTGCGGCATGCCGCCGCGCACGATCGCGGAGAGCTTCGGCGGGCCCTCGACGCGGCCGACGGCGCGCGGGAGGAGATAGAAGGAGCGGAAGACGACGTTCTCCGTGCCGATCGGGATGGGAGAGCCCTCCGGCAGGACGCGGGCGAGCTCGCGCCGCGCGGCGCGGCCGAACGCGCCGCTGCCCGGGGCGAAGTCGTCGACGAGGAGCACGCCGCCGAGCGCGAGGAAGCGGCGCAGGCCGAAGACCTCGCGCTCGGTGAGCGGCGGGAGATCGCCCTCGCCGCCCCAGAGCGCGAACGGCTCGGCGAGCAGCGCCGGGTCGTCGGCGCGGACCGTTGTCGGGTTGCGGCGCGCCGGCGCGCTCGTCCGCCGCTCCAGCTCGAACGACCAGCGCGCGGGGGCGGTGGCGCGCACCCCCTCCCATCGCGCGTCGCCCGTCAGCAGCGGCCGCGGGTTCCACGCCCCCTCCTCGCCGAAGGCGCGCACGGGGCGCGGCACCGCGAGGAGGAGCAGCGCGGAGACGAGCACCAGCGCCGCGGCCGCGAGGCGCCGCGGCCGGGCCGAGGCGGCGGGGCGCGAGGGCGGCAGCGCCGTCTCACCGCCCCGGCCGCGCGGCCGGCGAGCGCCGAGCCGGCCGAGCCATCGTCTCAATCGAAGTCCTCGACCCGCCATACGCCCGCCTCGCGCCGGAGCTTCACCTCGTGCCCACCCGGGATCTGCACCGTCGCGGAGTCGCCGGCAATCCGGACCTCGAGCCCCTCGGGCTGAGCGAGCCCCTCGACGAGCGAGCGGAGGTCGCTCTCGATGGCGGCGCGCGTGGCCGGCGTGAGGACGCGCAGCAGGCCGGCGTAGCTACGGCGCGCGAGGACGCGGCGGAGCTGCTCGAGGGCCTGCTCGGGGGTGCGGCCGCCCGCAGGCAGCGCGTCGGCGGCCGAGATCCGGAAGGCGCGCTCGCGCTCGTCGAGCTCGAGGGTCGCGATCTCGCCGTCCGGGTAGCGGACGCGGGCGCGGGTCTTGACCACGACCCCGGGCGCCGTGACGCTGCGCGCCTGCTCCGCGAGCTCGGCGCGCGCCTCGGCGACGCGCCGCCGCACCTCGTCGCGCGACATCGCGGTGCGGCTCTTGTCGCTCAGCATGCCGTAGATGGCGTCGGCGTCGCCGCGCGCCGCCGCGTCGGCGTAGACCTGCACCGCCTCCTTGGGATCGGGGAGCGAGGACGACGCGCAGGCGAGGCCGGACAGCGGCAAGAGCGACAGGAGCGGCAGCGGCAGCCGCGGCGATCGGGGCAATCGCGGCAAGAAAAGCGCGAGCAGCGAGGTGAGGGCGCGCGGCACGGGACGAGCCTAGTACATCGGCGGCGGCGCGTCCCAGCGCCATGGACGAGCGCGGCGGCCGCCGTGAGGCGCCCGGCCGTGGTAAGCCGGCTCCTCCCGCGCCTCGCCTTCCCGCTCCACGACCCGAACGAAGCCGCCGCCGCATGACCGACGTTGTTGGAAAGCTCTGGGGGTTCTGCCACACGCTCCGCCACGACGGCATCGACCACGGGGACTACATCGAGCAGATCACCTACCTGCTCTTCCTGAAGATGGCCGCCGAGCGAGGCATCGATCTCTCGCGCGTCGAGCACAGGACGCCCCGCGGCGAGGTCGACGCGACAGACTGCTCCTGGCCCGCGCTGCGCGCGCGCAGCGGTCAAGCGCTGCTCGACCGCTACGCCGACGTCCTCCGATCCCTCGACGGAGCCCCCGGCGTCCTCGGGGAGATCTACGCGGGCTCGCAGCCGCGCTTCAAGAGCCCCGCGAGCCTCGGGAAGCTCGTCGACCTCATCGACGAGATCGAGTGGACGCGCCTCGGCGTGGACATCCAGGCCGCGGCGTACGAGGGCCTCCTGGAGAAGGCCGCCGCCGAGGGCAAGAAGGGCGCGGGGCAGTACTTCACGCCCCGCGCCCTGATCCAGTCGATCGTGCGGTGCATCAGGCCCGATCCGCAGGGGAAGCCGGGCTTCGCCCTGTGCGACCCGGCGTGCGGCACCGGGGGCTTCCTTGTCGCCGCCTGGGAGTGGATCGAGGCCGAGGCGCGGGGGGCGCTCGACCGGGAGGCGGCGCGCCGGATCAAGGCCGGGGCGTTCTTCGGCCAGGAGCTCGTCGCGCGCCCCCGCCGGCTCGCCCTGATGAACCTGGTCCTCCACGGGATCGAGCCGAGGATCACCCTCGGCGACTCGCTCGACGCCCCGCCGCCGGACGATCGGTTCGACGTGATCCTGACGAACCCGCCGTTCGGCACGAAGGGGGCCCACGAGACGCCGCGCCGCGAGGATTTCGCGATCGCGACCGCGAACAAGCAGCTCAACTTCATCCAGCACGTGCTGACGATCCTGACGCCGGGCGGCCGGGCGGCGATGGTCCTGCCGGACCATTGCCTGTTCGCCGACCAGGCAGGCGCGGTGCTGGAGATCCTCGCCAGGGGCTGCGACCTGCACACGGTGCTCCGCCTGCCGCACGGGACCTTCACGCCGTACAGCGCCGGGGTGAAGGCCAACGTCGTCTTCTTCACGAAGGGCCGCGCGACGGAGAGGGTCTGGATCTACGACGCCCGGACGGGCGTCCCGTCGATCACCAAGAAGGGCCGGCCGCTCTCCCCGGCGCACTTCGCGGAGTTCGAGCGGTGCTACGGCGGCGACCCCGACGGGCGCGGCGTGCGGGAGGCGGCGAGCTCCAGCGAGGGTCGATTCCGCAGCTTCGAGCTCCGCGAGGTGAAGGAGCGAGAGTTCAAGCTCGACGGGCTGAGGTGGCTCAAGGAGGAGTCGCTCGACGAGGCCGGCGAGCCGCCCGAGCCGGAGGAGCTTGCGACCGACGCCCTCCAGGAGCTGACGGAGGCGGTCGCCGCGCTGAACCGCGTGCTCGCGCTGCTCGAGGGCGGGGCGAAGGCGGCGGAGGCGTGAGCGGGCCGCTGCCCGAGGGGTGGGCCGAGACGACGCTCGCGTCGATCTGCTCGCACCGGAGCGGGAGCTCGAAGCTCATCAAGGGGAAGCTCCACGCCGAGCAGCGGCCAGGGCGCTACCAGGGGTTCAGCGCCGCCGGCCCCGACGTGTGGTGCGACGGCTGGGAGCACGAGGGCGAGGCGATCGTGGTCTCCGCCGTGGGGACGCGGTGCGGGAAGGCGTTCAAGGCGCGCGGGCGGTGGTCGGCGATCGCGAACACCCATGTGGTCTGGCCGAATGAGCGGGCCATCGACGTCGGTTACCTGTTCCTCCACCTCAACGACGAGGGATTCTGGGTGAAGGGCGGCTCCGCGCAGCCGTTCGTGAAGGTGCGCGAGACGTTCGAGCGGCCCTTCTCCCTGCCTCCCCTCCCCGAGCAGCGCCGCATCGTCGCGAAGGCCGAAGCCCTGCTCGGCGAGGTGGACGCGGCGAAGGCCCGGCTGGCGAGGTCGTCGCTGCTCCTCCGGCGGCTCCGGCAGGCCGTGCTGGGGGCGGCGTGCTCGGGGAGGCTCACCGAGGACCTGCGCGCGCCGGGCGCCGCCGCGCCGCCCGCGGGACCGGCGGAGCCCCCGCCGCGCTGCTCGACGTCGGCGCCGGCCGCGCCCGGGGCGAGCAGCGACGGTCCGGAGCGTCCCCTGCCGCCGTCCTGGGTCCGCTGCCCGTTCGGCGCCCTGGTGGACAACCACGATGGCCGACGCGTCCCCGTGAGCTCCGCGGCTCGAGCGAGGCGCCGGGGGCCATATCCGTATTACGGCGCGTCGGGGGTCATCGACTCGATCGATGGCTACCTGTTCGACGGCGATTACCTGCTGATCGCCGAGGACGGCGCGAACCTCCTGTCGAGGAACACCCGGGTGGCGTTCGCCGCGAGCGGGAGGTTCTGGGTGAACAACCATGCTCATGTGGTCCAACCGAAGGCCGGCGTGGTCCTCGGGTACCTCGAGCTGCTCCTGAACGCGCTCGACCTGCAGCACCACGTGACCGGCTCGGCCCAGCCGAAGCTCACGCAGGCGGCGCTCAACGGCATCCCCGTGTCGGTGCCGCCGGCGGAGGAGCAGGCGGAGATCGTCCGCCGCGCACAGGCGCTCTTCGCGCTCGCCAGCGAGGTCGAGGAGCGCGTGGCCCGCGCCGCGGCCCGGGCCGACAGGCTCCCGCACACGATCCTCGCCAGGGCGTTCTCCGGAGAGCTCGTCCCCACCGAGGCGGCGCAGGCTCGCGCGGAGGGGCGGGGCTACGAGCCGGCGGACGCGCTGCTGCGCCGCGTCCGGGGGATGGGGTGAGCGGCCAGCTCCGCCCCCCATACCCCGCCTCTACTGAACTCCTGTTGTTGTCGGTCCCGGAACTGATCCCGACTGGCGGACGAACCTCCTTGCCAAGAGGAAGGTCGCGAACCAGTGAGTGAACCATGGCGGCCGCGGTTGAAACGCCCCTGAAGGTCGAGATTACCGAGCATCTCTGGATCACCTTGAGGGATGGCTGCCGTCTCGCGGCGCGCCTATGGCTGCCAGAAGGAGCGCGAAGAAAGCCGGCGCCGGCCATCTTGGAATACATCCCCTATCGCAAGCGGGACGGAACCCGCGCCCGTGACGAGCCGATGCATGGCTATTTCGCCGGCCACGGCTATGCCGTGCTGCGGGTCGACATGCGTGGATCCGGCGAGAGCGACGGGCTGATGTGGGACGAGTACCTGAAGCAGGAACAGGACGATGCCCTCGAAGTGATCGCCTGGATGGCGGCACAGCCCTGGTGCAACGGCCATGTCGGCATGATGGGCAAGTCCTGGGGCGGGTTCAACTGCCTGCAGGTGGCGGCGCTCAGGCCGCCGGCCTTGAAGGCGGTGCTCTCGGTTTGCTCGACCGACGACCGCTACGTCGACGACATCCATTACATGGGCGGGTGCCTGCTCAACGACAACCTGTGGTGGGGCACCATCATGCTGGTCTATCAGGCCCGCCCCGCCGACCCGGAGCTCTTCGGCGAAAGCTGGCGCGACAACTGGCGGGAACGGCTGGAGCAGATGCCGTTCTGGCCGGCGCTTGCGATGGCCCATCAGCGGCGCGACGATTACTGGCGGCACGGGTCGATCTGCGAGGATTGGAACGCTATCCAGGTGCCTGTCTGCCTGATCGGCGGCTGGGTCGATGCCTATACCAACACGGTGCCGAGGATGCTGGAGCACCTCAAGGTGCCGCGGAAGGGCATCATCGGGCCCTGGGCGCACGTCTACCCGCACGACGGAACGCCGGGCCCGGCGATCGGCTTCCTGCAGGAGGCCATCGCCTGGTGGGATCGCTGGCTGAACGGCATCGAGAACGGCGTCGACGAGGAGCCGATGCTGCGCGCCTGGCTGCAGGACTACACGGCGCCGGAAACGACACGAAGTCACCATCCTGGACACTGGGTGGCCGAGCAGAGCTGGCCGTCGCCGGATATCCAACCCTGTCATCTCTATCTCGACAAGGACGGCCTCGCCCCGGTGAGCGGCGCCGAGGATGTCTTGGCGCTGCGCTCGCCCCAGCATGTCGGCCTTCAGGGCGGGGAGTGGATGGGGGCCGGCTGCGTCGGGGAGCTGCCCGGCGACCAGCGGATCGACGATTTCGGCTCGCTCACCTTCGACACCGCGCCGCTCGAGGAGGCGATGCAGGTCGTCGGCGCCCCGGAGCTGGAGCTGGAGCTCATCAGCGATAAGCCGGTGGCGCAGCTCTGTGCCAGGCTGTGCGACGTGGCGCCCGATGGCGAGGCGCTGCGGGTCAGCTTCCAGGTCATCAACCTCACCCACCGCGACAGCCACGCGGAGCCGACCCCGCTCGAACCCGGCAAGCGCTACAGGCTGAAGCTGGTATTGAATGCCTGCGCGCATCGCTTTGCTGCCGGCCATCGCCTGCGGATATCGCTCTCCAGCGCCTACTGGCCGCTGATCTGGCCGGCGCCCGAGCGGGCGACGCTCGGCATCATCACCGGCGCCAGCCGCCTCATGCTGCCGCATCGAAGACCGCAAGCGGCCGACGGCGGTGAACCCTTCCTGAAGCCGGAAGCGGCGCGAGCGACGTCGATCACCCAGGTGAACCCGGGCAGCGTCACGCGCTCGGTGACCTTCGACATCACCTCGGGTGCGGTCACGACCGTGACGGATACAGTGGGCGTCTTCGGAGAAGGGCGTCAGCGCCTCGACGAGATCGGCACCGAGGTGCTGCACCAACTCCGCCGCGAGCTCCGCATCGCGCCGGACGATCCGCTTCACGCTTCCTTCACCTGCCGGCAGACGTATGTGCAGTCGCGGCCGGGCTGGGACATCCGCATCGAGGTGGCGACCAGGCTCCACGCCGACCGCGACCATTTCTATATCAGCGGCGAGCTCGACGCCTTCGAGGACGACACCCGCTTCGCCAGCCGTGAATGGCGGGAGAAGATCAAGCGGGATCTGATCTGAGGCTCAACCGGGAGCGGAGGAGGAAGCGGCGCCGGCGGCCGAGGCGCGGCCGGAAGGGGGCCCCATGAGGCTCTCGCTTCCTCCGCCCCCGCACGCATCCACCACCGTCCCTCCACGGTAGCTCCTCTCCCTTCTGGAATCGACACCGGCCGCCTTCCGTTATTCTCGGCGTCTCTCATCGGATCGCCTTCCGCCATCGGATCCACGCCGTCATCGCGGGTCCGATCCGATGAGACCCATGATCCCGAGGAGGCGCTGATGAAGGTGAGGATCGTCGTGAGTTACGTCCCCCGCTATCGCCGGGGCCACCGCTTCCATTTCGTCCCGCCGGTCACCGGGATCCACCTCGCGGCGATCACCCCGCCGGAGCACGAGGTCGAGCTCTTCCACGAGCAGGTGCGCCCCGTCCCCGTCGACGCCTCGCCGGACGTTGTCGCGCTCTCGTTCTTCTCCGGCTTCGCGCGCCGCGCGTACACGCTCGCCGATCGCTACCGCGCCCTCGGCGTGCGCGTCGTCGCCGGCGGGCCGCATGTCTCGTACTGGATCGAGGAGGCGCTCCAGCACGTGGACGTGGTGGTCACCGGGGAGGCCGAGGCGGTCTGGCCCTCGGTCCTGCGCGATCTCGCGCGAGGCACGCAGCGCCGCGTCTATCACGGCGAACCGGCGTCGCTCGCGGGGCTGCCGACCCCTCGTTACGATCTGCTCGAAGAGCGCTTCCTGGTCCCCCGCGTGCTCCAGGCGACGCGCGGCTGCCCGTTCACGTGCAGCTTCTGCACGGTGCCCGACCTCAACCCCGGCTTCCGCGTGCGCCCCGTCGACGAGGTGATCCGCGACGTCGCCACCACGCATTTCCCCCGCTTCTGGCAGGAGAAGGTCGCGTGGTTCTGGGACGACAACCTGCTCGTCCAGCGCCGCTGGGCCAAGGAGCTCCTGCGCGAGCTCGCCGGGCTCGATCGCTGGTGGCTCACGCAGGCATCCATCGATATCGTCAAGGACCGGGAGCTGCTCGACGCGATGGAGCGGTCCGGCTGTATCGGCATCTTCCTCGGCATCGAGAGCCTCGACGAGGCCGATCTCAAGAGCGTCGACAAGCGCCAGAACCGCGCGCGCGAGTACCGCGAGGCCATCCGCAAGCTGCACGATCGCGGGATCTGCGTGATGGCGGGCTTCATCTCGGGCTTCGACGATCAGACGCCGGAGGTCATCGCCTCCACGGCCGATCGGCTGAACGAGATCGGCGTCGACGTCCCGTTCCTCAGCATCCTCACGCCGTTCCGGGGCACGCCGCTGTACGACGAGCACCGGCGAGACGGGCGCATCCTGGAAGAGCGTGACTGGCCCCATTACAGCGGCTACGGCGTCGCCTTCCGGCCGGCGCGCATGTCCCCCGAGCAGCTCCTCGCCGCCCACCGCCAGATGTGGAATCGCGCCTTCGGCCCCGCGGCGGTGGTCGAGCGCCTCGCGCGCGGCGCGCGGTCGCTGAGCCGCGGCGCCATGATGCTTTCGGCGGCGATGAACGGCTTTTACGGCCTCAAGCAGCTCACCGGCAACGAACCGGCCGCGCCGCCGCTCGATCCGAGAGGGACGATCCGGCACCCCGCGCCCGGGGACGCCCCGGCCCGGCTCTCGCGCCTCGGCCTGAAGCGGTCCGCGAGCGCGGCCGACAGCTCGGTGGAACGCACGGCGTAGCCGCGCCGGGGCGAACGCTCACCAAGCGTCTCGCCGTCGAGCCACTCCATCGCGAGGTAGGGGCACCCCGCGGCGGTCGCGCCGTTCGCGATGTACCGCACGACACCCGGGATCTGGAGTGACGCCAGCACCTCGTGTCCCCGCGAACGACGGTCGAGCTAGGGCAGATCTCTGATCTCCGACGTGCACGAGCCCTCGTCGCAGCGCGCCGCGACCGCCTGCTCGCTCTCTCTCTCGAGCCGCCGGCCGTCCTCCGCGAGAGACGGACGCGACGGGCAATCGCACAGCGGCGAGCCTGCGAGGCACGCCGCCTCGGCGGCCTCGAACGCTTCCTTGTCGTCCGCGTCCACGCCGACGAACAGGATGTCTCCGCAGCAGGTCGTGACGTGCGGCAGCACGACGCAGTCGCTCGCCTGTTCGCAGGCCTTGCTGAACGCCGGAAAGCTCGACTCGCGGCACGTCAGGCCATGGCTGCTCCCGCCCCCGGAGCCGCCGGCCCCGCCGCTGGCGGCGCTGCCGCCGCCGCCCCCGGAGCCACCAGCGCCGGCGCTCGCGGCGCTGCCACCTCCGCCCCCGGAGCCGCCGGCTCCGCCGCTGGCGGCGCTGCCGCCGCCGCCCCCGGAGCCGCCAGCGCCGGCGCTGCCGCTCGCGCCCGCTCCGCTGGTGCTGGTGGATTCCGCGCTCGCAGGTCCATGGTCATCTTCGCCGCACGCCGCGCCGCCCAGCGTCGCCCACGCAATGAAGGGACCACGAGCCAACCAGAGAAAGCACTTGTGTGTCATGGCCGCCGCGTCGAGCACGGGACATGCCCGCTCCGGCACGAGAGAACCACGCTGGTTTTCTGTGCCATGGCGAGCCACGACGTGGCAGCGCACGGCAGGGCGATCAGGCCGAGTTCGGGGGCGGCGGTCCTGCGTGCCGGCGTCCATGAACATGCGATTGCTACGATTGTAACAGATTTGACGAGCACGCGTGTCGTGCGTGCATCGAACCACGGCCCCAGGTCGAACCAGCCGCACGGTCACTTGACGCCGGAGGCGTAAGCGAGTGATGCTCCGGCGCCATGGCGGGCTCGAAGCGGGTGAACGCGTCCCTGGCGATGGCGCTGATCGGGCTTACGGCGGCCGGCGGGTGTACGGCGCTGGCGGGGTTGGACGAAAGCTACCATCTGGTGGGCGGAGGCGGCGGGACCGGCGGCGGCTCGACGGGAGGCGGGACCGGCGGCGGCTCGACGGGAGGCGAGGCCGGCGGCAGCGCGGGCGGCAGCTCGACGGGAGGCGAGGCGGGCGCTGGCGCGGGCGGCGAGGTCGGCGCCACGGGCGGAGCCGGTGGCAGCGCCGAGTGCGCGACCTGCTCGTTGCCGCCTTACGACACCGACGATCCGGCGGACCTGTGCGCGGAGTCGGCCGAGATTTACGAGGTGCTCATGGACTGTCTCTGCGTTGCCTGCGGCCTGGTGGAGGAATTGCCCTGCTATGGCGCGTGCGGCGCCGGCGAGGGGCGGAGCGCCGAGTGCGACGACTGCCTCGCCTCTGTGGCCGCCGAGGTGGAGGGCGAGTGTGCGCCGCAGGTCGCCGCGTGCGAGTTCGACACGGGCGAGTGATCTCGGCCCCTCTGTATCAGCGCTCGCTCAGCAGGGCGTGAACATCTCGGCGCCGAGATACATATTCGTGAACTGGCTGTCGATTGGGTTGCCGAGATAGTCGTAGCACTGCACGTTCACCTGGGTATCCGAGCCGACGCCGGTCCAGTTCGAGACCTTGCAAACCTGGTTGCCATAGCCGTACGCCGTCACCATCGCGGTCGAGTTGTACGACAGCATGTTCGGGTACCGGACGAAATGCGAGCCGACGGGCGCATTGTGCCCCGCGCTGATGCCCGGGCCGAAGTAGCAAGGATGCAGCGTGTTGTACAGACCCGTGTAGCTCGCGGGCGGGGTGTACGACGACGACACCGGGTCGCTGGCCCAGGCGAAGCCGCCCACGCGGCCGGTGCTCGGCATGCCGAGGTGATAGCTGAGGCTGAACAGGCTGTCGGCCGATGCGCCCGCCGCGCCCCAGCAGCCCACGTCGATGAGGGCGTCGGCGCCGCTCTGGGTCCAGCCCGAGACGTTGCAGTACTCCAGACCGCCGCCGTACGCGGTGACATGCACGGTGCCGCCGGTGGCGGACATGCCCGGGACGCGGACGGTGTACCGGCCGGTGTTCATGTGGGTGATGGTGCTGTACTGGCTGCCGCTCGTGTACTGGTACGTCGTCGAGGGCGTGTACGGCACGTTGAGCGGGGCGGACGCCTGGTCGTTCCAGAGGTACGCGCCGCCATAGCTGTTGTTCTCGCGCGAATAGAGGGCGACGAAATACGTGTTCACCGGGGCGCCGCCCGCCGTGTGGCAGCGGACGTTCACGCGGAGCGTGGTGGCGAGGGCGCCGGTGCCCCACGACGCCACCTTGCAGCGGTCGCTGCCGCTGCCGTAGCTCGTGACTTGCACATTGCCGCCGGCGCCGGCGAGGTTCGGGAAATCGACGGAATAGACGCCCGTGCTCGTGTTGGTGATGGTGTTGGTGCCGCCCGCCGAATTGTAGGAATACGAGCCGTTGGCGTTGATGGTGCCCGCGCCGAGCAGGGTCGACCATACCCAGCCGAAGCCCTGCGTGGTCGAGCTGGAGAGCATCGCCGCCTCGGCGCTGGCGGTGTCCTCTTTGGAGAGGTCCGCAACCTCGGGATCCTGCGTGTCCGCAACACAGCCGACCCCGACCGTGGCGGCGAGCGAGGCGAAGGAGGACACGATCACAGCCAAGATGCCATTCTTGAGCGTCGACATGGGGAGACCTCTCGGGGTGAAACAGGGACTGGGGTGCGCGCCCTCTCTCGCGGCGCGCAGCTTCGTGGCGGCGCGGGGGCTCATTGCAGCGCGCGGGCCAGACGCCGGGCGTGCGAGCTGCTGCGGGCTTTCGAGGGTTCTCTGATGGAGAAGGGGGTCGCCGGTGGTCTGGGCGTCACACGCGGCGGCGGGACTGTCGCCTGCCAGAGGACAAGGGCCTGCCAGAAACGACCCCGGCGCGCGCGCTCGTCACAGCGGCGCCGCCCAGATGCTGCAGCAATGGAAGCGCTCCTGGCCCGAGGCGCGCGATCTGGGCCCCGCTTTCGTGCCCACCTCGAGGATGTACACGGCGTCCGCGTCCACGGCGAGCCTGGCGGGGTGCCTGTGGTGGGCGCCGAGGATGCGCAGCGCGCGCTGCTCCCCGCTCCGGCGGACGACGAGCGACGAGCTCCAGTCGTCCTCGCGCCGAGCGTATCACCACATGGCTTGTGGCGCGGCGACCGCGCGGGCATGAAGCCCGCTCATGCCCCTTCGAGAGCTCCTCCCCATCGTCCTCCTCGGCGCAGGAATCGCGCTCGGTGCGGGGAGCGCGGCCTGCGCCGCGCGACAAGGCTCGACCGGCGCGAGCCCGTCGAGCGCCGCCGCGCAACCGGCGCGACCAGGCGCACCGGCGAGCGCCTCCGCGGCGGCGGCGGCGCAACCGGCGGCGAGCGACCCGGCCGCGCCCGGGGGAGCCGCGCCCGAGCCGCCGCCCCCGTCGGCCGAGCAGATCGCGCGCCTCCCGCCGGGCGCCGCGATCTACGCCTCGCTTCGCAACAGCGCCCTCGACGTCGCCGTCCAGTACGTGCCCCAGATCGCCGAGGTCCTGATCGAGGCGAACCGCGCGCTCGGCAGCCAGGATCCGCCGGACGTGACGCTCGCGAAGGCCGGCGTCGATCCGCGAAGGCCGATCCTGGGCGCCGTGGTGCCCGCGTCCGAGAAGAGCGCGCGCGCGGTCGTCGACGCCATGGCCAAGGGGGCCTCGGGCAAGGCGCTCGAGAAGGTCGTCCGCGGGCACGCGGCGGACGTGACGCGGGTGCGGCTCCTCGTTCCGCTCGTGAGCGGGGCGGACCCGCGGCGCGCGCTGGCGGGCGTGGTGGACGTCCTCGCGGGCGGCGCCCCGCTGGAGGCGTGCCCGGGCGCCGCGCGCTGCGCCGGCTTCGGCGCCCGGGCGCCGCTCGGCGTGGCGCAGGGCGGGCTCGCCGCCGTCGCGATCTACGCGGACGGCGCCGACCTCCGGCTCGACGTGGTGATGTCGCTCTTCGGGTCCGGCGGCGATCCGGCCGTCCTGAAGGAGCTCGTCGCGTTCAGCGAAGAGGTCGGGGGCCCGGAGGGCCGGTGCTCCAGGTTCGACGCGAGCCCCGTTGTGTCGGTGTGCCTCGATCCCGAGCGGATGGGCGAGCTGGGCGCGACGGACGGCTACGGCAAGATCGCGAGGGCGCTCTCCGGAGGCCACGTCGATCCAAGGGTGATCCCGACGATCGCCGCCCAGAGCTTCGCCGAGGCCCGGCAGAACCTCTGGCTCGCCGCGCCGGCGCGCAGGCTCGCCAGCGACGGCACCCTCGGGGTCACCGTGCAGGGCAAGCAGAGCCGCTTCGTCGCGTCGTGGGCCCTGACGGACGCCTCGCGCGCCGGCGTCGAGAGGGCGTTCGCCGCCGAGCGATGCGCCGCCGGCGACGCGGCGGTCACGGAGCTCTTGCCGGCGCTCCGCGCGGCGGTCGGCGATCCGGGGAAGGGCTTCGACGACCCGAAGAAGGTCGTCACCGCGTTCGAGGAGGCGGGCTGGTCTGCCTACCTGGTCGCCGCCGCCGGCACATGGCCAAACCTGCTCGGCGTGATCGCACGTGCGCTCGAGCAGGGCCCCGGGACCGACCCCGACTACCATGTGTGCGCCCGAGTCGACGGCGGGCGGCTCGTCCTCGTGTCCGAGATCCGGAGATGACAGCGCGCCTCTCGCCGGGCGCCCAGGCCGCGCCGGCGTGATGATACAAGTGGAGGTCGCACGCGCCATGACCACCGCCCTCCCCGCTTCCTTCGCCGATCTCCCGCTCCTTCAGGGCCGCAACCCCCTCGCCCGCCGCATCGAGACGCGGCATGGATTCCCCATCCTCCCCGGCCGCTTCCCGGTCGTGGGCCACATGCCGGCGATCGCCGTCGACGAGCTCGGTCTGCTCCGCGAGGGCCAGCGCCGCTTCGGCTCCCTCTTCTTCTGGGCTCCTGGCGTCGACGCCTGGCAGCTCATCTACGCCTCGAACGAGGCCTTCTCGCTCTTCAAGAGCAAGGCCGTCGACTCCTCGTATCTGACCGAGGGCGGCGTCGGCCACCTCTTCGGTCAGACGCTGATGGCCCACGACGGCGCCTCGCACCGCCGCCTCCGCACCGCGATGAACGGGCCCTTCTCGCCGAAGGGCCTCGACGCCGCGGAGGTCGGCGCGATCGTCGCGACCAGCGTCGAGCGCAAGGTCCGCTCGTGGCTCGGCCGGCGCGACGTCCAGCTGCTGCGCGAGACCCGCGAGCTGGCCCTGGAGGTGATGTTCAAGATCACCGGCGTCGAGGACGACGAGCTGCCCGAGTGGCGCCACTATTACGAGGATCTGATGCTCGTGATCCTCGGCCTGCCCTTCGACGTGCCGGGCTCGCCGCGGCGCCGCGGGCTCCGCGCCCGCGCCTGGCTCGACGAGCGCATCGGCCGGATCCTCACCGGCGTGCGCGCCCGCGGCGACGCGAAGGGCCTCCTGCCGGCGCTGCTCACGGCCCGCGACGAGCAGGGCGAGCCACTCTCGGAGCAGGATCTCGTGGGCAACCTCCGCCTGCTCCTCCTCGCCGGCCACGAGACCTCGGCCTCGGTCATGGCCTGGTGCGTCGCCCACCTCGCCGAGAGCCCCGCGGTCTGGCGCGCGCTCCGCGAGGAGGCGTCGAGCGCGCCGGATCTCCCGCGCTCGCCCGCGGATCTCCGCCGCTTCCCCTACGCCGAGGCCGTGTTCCGCGAGGCGCTCCGCCTCCACCCGCCGGTGGCGCACGACGCCCGCCGCGCCGTCGCCGATTTCGAGCTCGACGGCCGCGCCGTCCCCGCAGGGACCCACGTGGCGATCCCGCTGGTCCTGCTCTCGCGCGATCCCGAGCTTTACCCGGATCCGGACAGCTACCGCCCCGAGCGCTGGCTCGGCCGCAAGGAGGCGCTCTCGCCGCTCGAGATCGCCCAGTTCGGCGGCGGCGCGCACTTCTGCCTCGGCTATCACCTCGCGTGGATGGAGATCGTCCAGTTCCTCGTCGCGCTCGGGCGGGAGCTCCCGGCCTCGGGCCCCAGGCTCCAGGGCGGATTCCCCGCCTCGCGCTACCTCCCGGTGCTCCGGCCCTCGGGGGGCACGCGCGTCCGATTCGACGGCTGAAGCGCCGCGTCCGGCGACACCATGACAAGCGGTCCGTCGCGCGGTTGATGGCGCGATTGTATAGGCCGCGATGATCAGCTGGCAAAGCCCATCTGATTCATCGCCTTGTCGGGCCGCATCTGTTGACCATCAGGAGAGCACTTCGGCGGCGTTCTTCGCCGCAAGGACGTTATCGATCCAGCGGTCGAGGGTCGCAATGTCCGTACACGCCTGGATGCGAGCGCTCTCGCTCTCGGTGAGCGCGATGTCTGCACGCGCCAGCAGCCGCAGCAGCGTGTCCCTCTTGCCCTCGAGCTTGCCCTCACGTAGACCCTTGAGCTCGCCCTCACGTAGGCCCGCGAGCTTGCTGCGATCCATCAGCTCCCGCACGAACGGAAACCTCGCCTCGTCTTCGATCTGCCGTTCCATGACCAACGCCTCCAGAGCCCGCCGCATGGGCTCACGCAACCCGCTCCAGATGACCTGAAAGTAGACCATCGCGTGCTCCTGGTCGAGCCGGCCCAGCGCAACGAGCGCGGCCTTGACCACGGTGAGCCCGTTCGGCCCATTGCCGTGCGCCACCGCCGAGAGCACGGCCAGCTCGGCGTCCTTCTCCGCCTCGGCTGGGTCGGTGATCTCGGGGACGACGGCCGGACCGAGCACCAGCGGCTCGACGTGGCCGAGGCCCAGGCCGAGGTCGATGTTCTCCGCCGCCCAGGCGGCCACGCCGGCGTCCGATGCGATCACGAGGACGACCGTGCCGCAGCGCTTCTTGGCACGCACGACCGTGACGTACGTCGGCCACGAGAACTTCTTGTCCGGATCCATGTCGCGCTGGATCTCGATGACGATCGCAAGCACCAGCGCGCCGCTCGCGTCTCGAAGCTCGAGCACCAGATCAGCGCGGAACTCGACCGGGATGAGCTGGTCGAGCGACGATTCGACGACCCCGACCGAGGTGTGTGGCGGCACCTCGAGGCGGAAGAGCGTCGCGAGCCAGTGGGGCGCGAGCTCGGGGTGCTCGCGGAACATCTCGACGAGGGCGTTGTGCTCGAGCGTCGGCATGACGCTCGGCCTCGAGCACACCCCGTGCCGACACGAAACGACGGGAAAACGCGAGGAGAGATCCACCTCAGGGGGTGGCGGCGCCATGGCGGATGGGGGCAGCCACGACGCAACCCTCCATGGCAGCCCGGCCCAACGAGATGGCGAAGTCCTGCCGATCCCCGAACAACATATCGACTCAGCCCCCTGCCGCGCAACGTCCTGCCGGCCCTGCTATCCGTCGATTGGTCAACCGAAGCCGCCGGACCAGATCTGAAGTGTTCGTCTCTGGCTCGCAGGCGACGATCATGGCCACGGTGCGTGGCGCGCCTCTCACTCGGCTCCGGTGAGCAACCGCTCGATCTCGTGCATCGTCTCGACGTCATCGCCGACCATCGCCTTCATCGACCCGATCCTGCGGCACACGATCGCAGCGATCTTGTCTTCGACGGTATCGTCGGCATACGCCCAGTAGACCTGCGCAAAGCGTCCATCGCGGTGGCAGCGGCCCTCGATCTGCGCCATCTGGATCGCCGACCACCGCAGATCGTGGATCACCGCCGAGCGCGGCACCTCGTTGTGCTCGCCCTGATGGAGCGAGATCCCCTCTTCCACGGTGAAGAGCACCACGCGCGGCTCGCCGCGCTGGAAGCGGAGGCGCTCGGCCTCCTTCTCGCCGGCCGGCAGCGCGCCGTGGATCAGCGCGCACGGGACGCGCTCCCGGGCCAGCGCGGCCTCCACGGCCTCGAGCGTCTCCATGAAGGCGACGGAGACCGCGACCTGATGCCCGTTGTCGAGCAGCTCACGCACCAGCTCCACGGTGCTGGCCACGCGGATGAGCGAGCTCTTCTGTCGCAGGCGCAACGTCGCGGCGAGCGCCGACTTCGGGTTCGCGCCCTTGGGCAGGAGATCCATCTCCCGGCGGAACGCGGTCCACGCCTGCGCGTAGAGCTCGCGCGCGGAGGCGTCGAGCTCGAGCGGGGTGAGGATGCGGTTGATCTCGGGCCAGCCGGCCACGTCCTCCGGGCGACGCCGCACCCCGACCGCCGGACGGCCGTCGAACAGGAGGGCACGCACCTTCCCGCAGTCCGCCGGATCGCCGCGCCAGTCCCACCTGCCGAACGCGCCGCGCGCAACCCCGAGCCCCTGGTCGGCGCACCACTGCTCGAAGTCCTTCAGATCCGCGGAGCGGCTCCCGGTTGCGCTCGCCAGGAGCGGCGCGAGATACGATAGCTCCAGCGGGTTCTGCCCCGCGGTGGCCGAGAGCCACAGCACGAACCGTGCGCGTGCGTTGAGCTTGACCGCGAGCTTGGAGCGCGCCGCCGCCGGGTTCTTGCAGCGATGGCTCTCGTCCCAGATCACCACGTCGAACTCCGCGGCGCTGCCGGCGCGCGCGAGGCCCTTCTTCGATCGAATCCTTCGCCGCGCCTCCGGGGTCACCTCGAAGAGCTTGCCCAGCCGATCATAGTTGATGATCACGATCTCTTTGCCTGCGTCGCCCATGGCCTGGACCGTGCGGCGCCAGTGCGCGACGACGGCGAGCGGACAGACGATCAGCACCGTCGTGACGTCCGGCATCTGGAGGACCGCTGCCCAGGCGGTGATCGTCTTGCCGAGGCCGACGTCGTCGGCGAGGAGGAACCCGGCGCGCCTGGCGGCCTTCGCGGCGGCGATGGCCCGCACGCCGTCCAGCTGGTGCGGGCGGAGGATCATCGCCCCGGCGGGGGCGGCCGGCGCGGGCGCGGGGTCATCGTTGAGCTCGTGCTCGATGCGTCGCTCCCACGAGTACGGCGCGGCGCGGAACGGCGCGAGGGCCGGCGGGAGCGTCTCTGCGCGAACGACGAACACGCCGTGCTCCGCGTCCCAGCGCGCGCCGCTCGCGGACGCGACCGCGCGCATCGCGAACGGGACGTCGAGCACATGGGCTCGCTCCGGCGCCGCACGCGGAGCGGGGGCCGCTGGAGGGGCCGCTCTGGAAGCTCTACGCGGGGCCGACACCGTTCGCTTGGCACGCATCGTCGTCATGACGACCCTGATACCAGCGCGGACGCGCGCCCGCGCTAGAAGACGCCGCGCATGGCGGCGCCGAGGTGCAGGATCTGGAGCGGCGTGTCCGAGGGCGTGCGGAGGGGGCGGAGCTGGTATTCGAGGACGAGCGCAGGCTGCGCGTCCTCCTCGGGGAAGAGCACGAAATCGAGGCCTGCGCCCGCGTAGAGGTCGGCGCGAAGCGCGTCTCGCTCGCCGCCGACCTCACCGCCCAGGCTCAGAAAGGGATCGATCCGCTCATAGGCCGTCATCTGGGCGAAGGCGAGCGGCCGGAGCTGGCCGCCCAGCGCGAGCACGCCGCCGCCGCGGCCCTCCACCTGCTCATAGCGGAGCGCGCCGGCGAGCCCGATTCCGCGCACGCTCATCGAGGCGCGCAGGCCCACCCCGCCCGGCTCCTCCCAATCGCTGATCGCGCCTGTGGCGCCTATCTGGGCCTGGCCCCAGAAGCGGAGCTCATTGAGGGCCTCGACGACAGCGGAGCCCATACCGGTGAACGCGGGCGCCGAGTCCGAGGCGCTCGCCGCGGCCGGAGACACGAGCGCGGCGGCCATCGTCGCGACTCCGAGGACGCGCCCCGCGGGCGAGCGCGCGCGGACGAGGGGGCGGTGGAGAACCTCGTCGAGGGTGGGCGGCGCGGCGGCGCTCATCGCGCGAGCCTACCACCCCTCGCGTGGGCGCCAGAAGGAGCCCTATCCTTCGAGCGGCTCGCGGCGCAGCGCTCCGAGAACGGGATGAGCGCCCCCCTGCCGCGGCGTTCTCCCACGACCATGCACGAACGAACGAACGCCACGCACCGCGCTCGCGTGGCTCCTGCTCGCCGCGTGCACGCCCAGGCCGGCGAGCGACGGCGAGCCCCCTCCCCCGCCCAGCGCCTCGAGCGCGGCGGCCCCGCTCCAGTGCGCCGACCCGGCTCCGACCGCCCCCCCTGCCGTCGCGACGTCGCCAGCCCCGAGCGCGGAGCCTCCGACGGCTCCCTACCAGCCGCCCCCCGAGCCAACCGCGGAATCGACGGGCCCGGCCCCGCGCAAGACGATCGGCACGTTCGACGACTGGGTGAAGGCGTACGCGGGGCTCGGTGAGCCCGAGGCGGAGAAGAGGCCTCCGCGGCTCCGCCGCGCCAGGGAGCTCGCGCTCGCGTCCGGGCGCATCACCTTCGTGCGCTCTGGCGACGTCTTCGCGATGGACCTCGCGACGGGCGTCGAGGCGCAGCTCACGCGAAAGACGCAGCGCAACGTCGCGCCCACCTTCCTCGGCGACGGCCGGCGGATCGCCTTTCTCAGCAACCGCGACGGGATGGCCTGGCGCGTCTTCCTCATGAACGCGGACGGCACGGAGCAGCGGCCGATCACCGGCAAATTCTCCGCATGGTACGGCGAGCCCTCGTTCGCCATCTCGCCGGACGGCGCCCGCGTCGCCTACGTCGCCAGGGCGCGAGCGCCGGCGGACGAAGGCCTGGAAGAGCTTCACCTCGTCGAGGTCGCGAGCGGCGACGACCAGCGCATCGGCCAGCCGGCGACGCTGAGCCAATGCACGTTCTCGCCGGGCGGCGACGCGGTTCATTGCGTCGCAGGCGAGTTCGACGCGGAGCACCTCCTCTCGGTGGAGGTCGCGACGAGGCGTGTCAGGCGCTTGCCGGACGCGGGCAACCACATGTTCAGCGCCGCCCGCTTTCTCGGCGATCGCCTGCTCTTCTCGGCGAGCGAGACAGGGGCTCTCTGCTGCCAGCGGTCGCGGCTCTACACGACGGCCCTCGACGGCACCGGGATCAAGGGGCTCGGCTCGTTCTGGGTCTCGGGCTCGATGCGCCCGGAGGTCTCGCCGAAGGGCTCGAAGATCGCCGTCGCGTGGTCCGTCCGCGTGGGAGGGTTCGGCGCGGATTACTGGAACGAGCTCACGCTGCTCGACGCGAACGGCGGCGCCGACCGCCCGCTCACCAGCGCGTTTCCGCGCCCCTTCTACAGCGCCTACGAGCCTGCCTGGGCGCCCGACGATCGCCACCTCGCCTTCACGCTCTCGTTATGCCCTTACGCTGGCTGCGAGCCGACGATTCGAAGCGTCGTCGTCATCGACACCCGGGACGCCAAGGCCGTGCCCGCGTTCATCGCCTACGGCCGCGGCGCCTCGTGGAGCCCCGTTCCGTAGACAGACGCCCCTTCGACGACAGCGCTGCGCCGGCTGCTCGGGCCGTGGCGATGCTCCTGGTCGACGAGGGTCGCCGCGCCTCAGTTCCCGCAGCTCGGGTAGAGGTTGAAGACGCCCTCCGCGTCGAGCTTCGACGAGATCGACTCCGGGTACGACACACCGTCCGCGTGGCACGTCGGCTGGCCAGCGGCGTTCGTCGTGCAGTCCGTCTCGTTCGGGAGCGAGCCCTTGCACGGTCCGAGGAGGGTGAGCTTGCACGTCGGCGACGAGTCGCAGATCCGCAGCTTCGCGAACTGGCTCCATATATCGCCGCACGCGAGCTGCGCGCCCTCATCCGCGCAGGCATAAGCGACTTCCTGGCCCGCGACGAAGATGTTGCCGAACATGGTCGCGTCCGGGAACGTGTACTGCGCAGGGCTCATCCACGGCGCGTCCGCGAGGCCCGGGTGCTTGCCCACCATGCGGATCGGCACCTCCTCCAGGAAGCCGTTCAAGGTCTGGAGGATGCACGCCGTCACCCAGCGCTGCGGAGACATGGCGGTCATGGCCTGACTCCTCCACGACGCCGCGAGGCCGAGCGCCCCCTTGTACACGTAGGAGGACGCGCCCACCACCCCCTTCACGGTCATGTCCGGGCGGAGCGCGCAGCCCACGACATAGTGGAGGAGCTTGCGGCCCTGCTCTGTCTCCAGGAGCGGCGTGCTGGCGAGCTTGCCAGCGCCGTCCGCGAGCGGCGCCAGGGCGAGCCGCTGGAGCATCTGTATCGTCCGCGGCTCCCAGAGGAACTCCGGATCGTCGCCGTTGGGAAAGACATACGCCTGCTCGACCGACGCCACATCGCCCTCGGCTGCGATGTCCTCCTCGTTGTCGTCCGCCGGCGCCGGCGTCACCACGCATCCAAGCGCGAACAGGCACGTACCGAGCAGCGCTGTAACCGGGGCTCCCAAGCTCGACATGATCTTCTCCTGAGGCGACGCCGTGCGGCGCGTTCTGACCGGCTATGTCCAGTTTTCGTGCCAGGCGGCCGCCCCCCTCCCGCACGGGACGTCGGCGCGCACTCTCTCACAAAAATCACTAATTATATCCAATATTTACGATCTGGCTCCGGCGCGGAGGCGGGCGCCAGGGGGCATCGGGTCGGATGGAGGCGCTGCCCCTCACCCGCTGATGCCCGGAGCCGCCATCCGATCCAGCTGAGCCGCGAGCCGCGCCAGCCGGGCGCGGAAGCCCGGCGCGTCGTCGAGCTGCGCCGCCGCTTCCTGGAGAGCGCAGGCCGCCTCCCGTGGCCGCCCGCCGGCGATCGCCATCTCGGCGCGCATCGAGAGCAGCTCGACGAGCTCGATCGCCAGGAGACCGCCCCGGCACCGCGACAGCACGTCCTCCCACGGATCGGCGCTCGCGGACGGCTCGCGCGCGCGGAGGCCCTGCTCGCAGAGCACCAGGTGGAGCGCGCGGGAGAACGCCCACAGCGAGGGCGCCGAGGGGTCGGGCGGGCAGCTCCGCTCGATCCACGAGAGGTGGCGGCTCGCCTCGTCGTGGCAGCGCCTCGAGACGAGGATGCGCGCAAGGAGCAGGGAGCACTCGGGCGCGGCGTGCTCGAAGAACCGCCGCTCGAGCACGTGCGCGCGGCGGGCCAGCTCCAGCGCCTCCTCCCCGTGGTCGCTGGCGTGGAGCAGCTCCGCCGCGTTCAGCGTCACGTGGCGCTCCAGGACGGGGTTTCCGAGCTCGCGCGCCAGCGCGATGGCGTGGCGCATGTCCGCCATGGCGAGGTCGAGCTCGCGCCGCATCGCCCTCAGCGGGATGCGGCACGTGCAGGCGGCGCAGAGGTGAGGCCAGTCCTCGGCGGACGACGCCAGGGCGAACGTCTCGTCGAAGCGGGCGTTCGAGAGGTCGAGCTCTCCCAGCCACATCAAGGCCGGCGACAGCAGGAGGAGCGCGACGATCCTGGTCCCGTAATCGCCCTCGGCCTCCGCGCTGGCGGCGCCTCGCGTGAGCAGCTCGACGGCCTCGGCGACCCGGCCGCGCCGGAAGCAGGTGCGCCCCTCCGCGACGAGCGCGCGGCCCTCGAGCGCGCGCGCGCCGAACCGGTCGTCGAGCGCGCCCACGTCGAGCCGCTCGACGAGCGCGCGCGCCTCCCCGACGCGCTCGGCCGAGCGCTCGAACTCGCCCGCCCAGTCGAGCGCGGCCGCCTCCTCGAGCAGCACGTCCGCGAGGGAGGCGTCGTCGCCGAGCTCCGCGGCCAGCGCCCGCGCGGCCGCGAGGTCGTCCGTGGCCTCGCGCGTCCGGTCGACGCGGTAGCGGCTCTTGCCCCGCCCCGCCAGCGCGCGCGCCCGCCGGCGGGCGTCGTCCGCCGTCGCGAACGAGAGCGCCGCAGTGTAGTGCCGGTCCGCCTCGACGTGGCGGTGCCGCGCGAACGCGAGATCGGCGAGCGTGAGGCACGCGTCCGCCGCGGCCTCCCGCGCCCCGCACCCGCCGGCGTGCCGCGCGAGCGGCGCGAGGAGCTCCGGGCGAGGCCCCTCCGCCTCCACCCTGGCCGTGAAGTACGCGAGCGCGCGCCGGTGGATCTGCGCGCGCTCCGCCGGGTCGAGCAGCTCGACCACCGCGTCCTGGAAGACGGCGCTCTGGAACGAGGTTCGCTCGCCCGCGCCGCGCTCCAGGATCCTGTGCTCGACGAGGGCGCTCAGGCCGTAGCCCGCGTCGATGGGCGTGCCGGCCTCCCCCGCCCGGGCGATCGAGTCCAGGATCTGCTCGAGCTCCGCCCGGGCGAACGAGTCGCCGAGCACCGCGCAGACCCGGACGCACGCCGCGAGCTCCGGCGAGAGCGCGTCGAGCCGCCGCTCCGCGAGCCATTGCCACGCGGGCGACGGGGGGAGGTTGTCGAGCTCGGCCGTGGCGACGTAGTGGCTGCCGGCGTTCACGCGGCGCTTCACGAGGCCGGCCCGCTTGAGCGAGCGCACGAGCTCGACGAGGCACGCCGGGTTGTTGCCCGCCCAGCGCGCGAGCCGGCGCAGCGTCTCGGCAGGGGGGTACTCCGCCGGGCGCAGCAGCTCGGCGGCGAGCGCCATCGCCGCCGCGTCGTCGAGCGGCGCGAGCGCCGCGCGGTCGTGCCGCTGGGTGCGCGCGCCCCAGGCGCGGCGCACCTGCTCGAAGCGGGGGTGCGCGGCGACGAGCACCCACAGCGCGACGCCGGAGCCGTCGAGCGTGGCGTACTCGAGCGCGTCGACCAGCGCGTCGTCGGCCCAGTGCGCGTCGTCGACGATCACCGCCACCGGCCCGCGCTGGGCGCGCCGGCGCAGCGCCTCGCCGAGCGCCTGGACCACGCCGTGGTGGAGCGAAGCGGGCGCGCCGCGCGCGGGCAGCGGCGACCAGCCGAGCGCCGCCGCGACCGACGGCCACGTCGCCTCGCCGAGCGCGGCGCCGAGCCGCTCGCGGCAGAACGCGGCGACGTCCGGCGGCGCCTCCGCGGGCGCGTCGAGGACACGGCCGAGGAGCTCGGCCGCGTCGCGCGCCGCGTCGCCGAGCAGCGGCTGCGCCGCGCGGAGCGAGACCACGAGCGCCCCGGCGTCGCAGCGGAGCGCCGCCGAGGCGGCCTCCGCCGCGAGGCGGCTCTTCCCGAGCCCTGTATCGCCGATCAGCGTGAACAGACCCGGGCACGTGCCGTCGAAGGCCGCGCGCGCGCTCTCCGCGATCGCCGCGAGGACGTCGTCGCGGCCGGCGAGCGGGACCTCGATCTCGACGGACGGCTCGGCCTCGGTCGAGGCGGGCCGGCCGTCGCTGTCCTCGCGCGCCGGCAGGGCGCGCTCGATCTCGGCGGAGAGGGCGACGCCCGACCACGGCTCTGGCGGCAACCAGGTCTCGGGTCGCTCGACGGCGGCGCCGTACGCCGAGACGGCGCCCCGCGCCCTGCGGCGGAGGGTGACCGACGCGAGGTGCAGCGCCGCGCGCGCCCCGTGCTTCCCGGCGAGCTCGCGCGCGGCGGCGAGCGCGGCCTGCGCCGGGTGATCGGCGTCCTTGCCGGAGAAGACCGCCACGTAGCGGCTGCCGCGCTGCCGTGTGATGAACCCCTTGCGGCCGGTCACGGAGGCGATGACGGGCGACGCCGCGGCCGTCGTGTCGGCGACGAGCAGCACGACCGAGCTCCGCCCCCCGGCGATCAGCCTGGCGCTCGTCGAGTCCGCCGGCGCTGCGGCGCGGTCACGCGGCGCGCCCGGCTCGGCCGGCGCGCCCTCGCCGCGGCGCGCGAAGGTGGCGCGCGCCGCGGCGAGCGCGCGCCGCAGCGAGGGCGCGTCCGCCGGGCGGCGCTCGCGATCCTTGGCGAGGCACGCCAGCGTGAGCTCCTCGAGCGCGGCGGGCACCGGCGCGAGCTCGCCCGGGCGCTCCGGGCGCAGCGCGAGGTGCGCATGCTCGAGCGAGGCGCCGTCGCCCGCGAAGGGCAGCCGCAGGGTGAGCAGCTCGAAGAGGATGACGCCGAACGCGTAGACGTCGGCGCGCACGTCGACCGCCTCGCCGCGGAACTGCTCCGGCGCCATGTACTCGGGCGTCCCCAGGACCACGCCGCTGCGGGTGAGCAGCTCCTCGCGCGCCGCATCGCCGGGCGTGCGCTCGGAGCGCTTCGTGAGCCCGAAGTCGAGCAGCACGACCCGCTCGTCCGCCGCCCCGGAGCGGCGCTCGATGAAGAGGTTCTCCGGCTTCAGATCCCTGTGGATCGCGCCCCTGTCGTGAGCGGCCTCGAGCGCGGCGAGCACGGCGTCGGCCCGCGCCGCGACCCAGCCCGGATCGGGCGGGGCGGCGAGGGCGGCGAGCTCCGAGGCGAGGGTGCGGCCGAAGAGCCGCTCCATCACGAGGTAGGGGCGACCATCGTCGAGCCGGCCGCACCTGTGGAGCCGCGCCACGTGCGGCGGGCCGATGCGCTCGAGCGCGTCGGCCTCCCGGCGGAAGCGCTCCTCCAGCATCGGCGAGGTGGACATGCCGACCTTGACGGCGACCGGGGCGCCGTCATCGTCCGAGACCCCCGCCCACACGATGGCGAAGCCGCCCTGCCCCAGGCGCTCGCCGAGCGAGACACCGGGGACGCGCGGCGGAGCGGGCGCGGAGGGCTCGCCGGGCGGCGGCGTCCATCCGTCGAAGGGGCACGGCGCCGCGCCCTCGCGACGCCGGTGACACAAAGGACAGCGATGCACTCGGCCTCTCTCTAACGCAGGCGCGCAGGCGCGCTAACGCAGGCACGCAGGCGCGCTAACGCAGGCGCGCGCGCGAGCGCGCACCACGCCTATGCTATCGTCGCGGGTCAGCATGGTACACGTCGATGACGACACCATCCCCAGCGCGCCGCGCGGGGTGGTGAGCCCCACCGACGAGACGGTCACCCTCTCGGCCGGGGAGGAATCCACCGCGGGTGGCCGGCGCAGCGCCGAGGTGCCCTCGCGCGCCGGAGACTATGTGCTCCAGAGCGTCCTCGGCGAGGGCGGCTTCGGCGTCGTCTACCGCGGCGAGCACGCGACGCGCCGCACGAAGGCGGCGATCAAGGTCCTGCACGCCGAGCTCGCGCTGCACCCTGACGTGTGCCTCCGCTTCGAGCGCGAGGTCGTGGTGATGCAGCGGGTGCGGCACCCGAACGTGGTCGAGGTGCTGGACGTCGGCAGGCTCGAGGATGGCCGCCCCTACTTCGTCATGGAGCTGCTCGACGGCGTCAGCCTGG
The DNA here is from genome assembly GCF_051521635.1 of Sorangium sp. So ce1504. Classification (NCBI taxonomy): domain Bacteria; kingdom Pseudomonadati; phylum Myxococcota; order Polyangiales; family Polyangiaceae; genus Sorangium; species Sorangium sp. So ce1504. Next base: position 8,130,098 of record NZ_CP150365.1, read on the forward strand.
AGAGGCACCTCGAGGCCCGCGGCCGGCTCCCGCTGGAGGAGGCGCTCGCCCTCCTGGAGCCGCTCTGCAGCGCGCTCGACGCGGCTCACGCGCGGGCGATCGTGCACCGCGACGTGAAGCCGTCCAACGTCTTCCTGTGCTCGGGCGACATGCAGAAACGCGGCCCCCGCGTGGTCCTGCTCGATTTCGGTGTGGCGAAGCTGCTCGACGCGCCGGGGCCCGCGCTGACCACGTCGCGGCACGTCCTGGGCTCGCCCTCCAGCATGTCGCCCGAGCAGCTCACGGGCCGCCCCGTCGACGCGCGGACGGACGTCTACGCGCTCGGCGCGCTGGCGTACGCGATGCTCACGGGAGAGCCGCCGTTCGCCGGCGCGTCGTTCCCGGTGCTGCGCCAGCTCCACCTCTTCGCGAGCCCGCCCCGCCCGAGCGCGCAGGCGCGCGTGAGCCCGTCGCTCGACGACGTGGTGCTGCGGGCGCTCAGCAAGGACCCGGCGGAGCGCCAGCCGTCGGCGGGGCAGCTGCTCACCGAGCTGCGCGAGGCCGCCGCGGCGCCGCGGGCGGCGGGCGGGGCGGCCGCGGCGCCGCGGCGATCGGCCATCGGCATCCACGTGGAGGTGCAGGCCGACCCGGGCGCGCTCGATGAGCCGACGCCGGAGCTGCTCGACGACTTCGAGTCCGTCCTGCCCTTCGCGCTGTCCGAGCTCACGAAGGCGGGGTTCTCGACCGCGGTCGAGACGGGCACGACCGCGCTGGTCACGACCGACCGGCCCCTCGATCCGGCGCGCGACGAGGCCGCGCGCCGCGATGCGCTCGGCGCGGCGCTGTCGCTGAAGCGGCGGCTGGAGGCGCGCGCGGGGCGCGACCGGCGGGTGCATGTCCGCCTCTGCGCGCACGTCGGCGAGCTCCAGGCGAGCGGCGATGGCACGCTGACGGGCGGCGACTTGCTGGAGCTCTCCGGGTGGGTGCCCGAGGGAGCGGCGGAGGGGCTCTTCGCATCGCCCGCCCTGCTCGACGGGCTCGGCGTCACCGCGCACCCCGCGCCCGTCTCGCCGGGGTCGAGCGCGCTGCTCCGGGTGCTGGAGCCTTAGCAGCGGGCGTAACCTTCGGCGCCCGCGCCGAGGCGGACCCGACACGGCGCCCCCGGCGGGCGGCGGCGCGGGACGCAGCGAAGCGCTGGCGCACCCGGATTAAGGTCCAGCGCGCCGATCGAGCGGCATCGTCGCGAGGATGAGCACCTCGTCATTCGCCTTCATTTCGGTCGCTACCACGCTCGTCCTGAGCGCGGCCTCGTGTGGCACCACGGTCGAGCTCGGGGCCGGCGATCCGCCGCTGGTCGACGGCGGATCGCCCCCCACCGGCGATGGTGGATTCTCGCCCATCACTGATCCCGGTGATGCTGGCGCGACGGTCACCGAGCCCGAGCCAGAACCCGAGCCCGAGCCGGACGGTGAGACCGCCCCGTTTCCCCCGCAAGAAATGCGTCTCGTGGCCGGCGGCGACAACACCTGCGTCGTGGGCATTCACGGTCACGTCGCATGCTGGGGCAGCGCCGAGACGGAGCAGCTCGGGATGGGGAGCTTCGTGGATCACTCGACCCCGACCTGGATCCCCGACCTCGACGGCGTGGTGGAGCTCGCCATCGGCGGCCTCGCGATGTGGGCAGGATCCGGTGAGCAACGTCGTTTGTTATGGCGACAACGGCGTGGGTCAGCTCGGGCTGAGCACGAGCCTGGACGTCGCGTCCAGGCCGATCACGCGCGACGCCCTGGTCGGCTTCGTGCAGCTCGCCGCGAGCCACGACTTCACCTGCGGCATCGACGGCATCCACCAGCTGTTCTGCTGGGGCCAGAACCAGTTCGGCGGCCTCGGCTGGGGCGTCGATGGCAAGGATTCCCCCGAGTGGTGCCCGGGGAACGGGCGTTGCGCGACGCAGCCAGTGCGGGCGAAGATCGACTCATTCCTTCGGGGGCAAGCGCGTACCCGTTTCGTTGTGCGGCGCCTGCCGGCCGCCGTGCGCTGCTCGGCGTGGTCCCCGTTCATGGAGCTCGTGCGGCGCCGAGAATCTGAATCACGGAGGCGCAGCAAGCATATGTTCTTGTTCTCTCCTCTGCGTCCTCTGTGTCTCTGTGGCTCCCTTTCTCGTCAAACCAGCAAAGAGCCCTCGCAATGCGGCGCGACATCGAACGATCGGCGCGGGGGAAATCGCCGGGCTCCACGGTCTTCCAGCCGCGCCCGCCGGCGGAAGCGATGGCGACGGGAGCGGCATGGGCCCAGCGGGCGGACCGACGGGAGCGGCGCCGGCGAGACGATGGCGCGCAACGCGGCGCTGCGCCGTCGCGCCGGCGCTCGACGCGGGCCGCTCGTCCTGCGATCGTTGCCGGCGATGGACAGGACCGAGCGCCTCTTCGCGCTCATGGACGCGCTCCGACGCCACCGGCGTCCGGTCACCGCGGGGCAGCTCGCGGAGGAGCAGAGCGTCTCGGTGCGCACGATCTACCGCGACGTACAGACGCTGATCAGGCTCGGTGCGCCGATCGCTGGAGAGGCGGGCGTCGGCTACGTGCTGCGGCCCGGCTTCTTCCTGCCCCCGCTGATGTTCACCGCGGAGGAGCTCGAGGCGCTCGTCCTCGGCGCGCGCTGGGTCGGCTCGCAGGCCGACGAGGGCCTCGCGGACGCCGCGGAGAACGCGGTGGCCAAGATCGCGGCCGCCTCTCCCGACGACCTCCGCGGTCGCATCGACGACACGGGGCTCTGGCCCGTCGTGCTCCAGGGGGCCGGCGCCGCGCCGCAGCCCGTGCTCGGGCTCGTGCGGCAGGCGATGCGAACGGAGCGCGCGCTCGCCATGCGCTATCGGAGCGAGTCGGGGAGCAGCACCGAGCGCCACGTCTGGCCGGTGCAGATCGCGTACTACGAGGGCAAGCAGATCATCGCGGCGTGGTGCTGCCTGCGCGCGTCGTTCCGGCACTTCCGCGCCGATCGCATCGCCGGCCTCGCGCTCACCGCGCAGCCGTACGGCAAGCTGCGCCGGACGCTGACGAAGGAGTGGCGCCAGGCCTGGGAGCGCGAGGGCGGCGCGCCGGCGTGAGACCGGCGAGGGCGCGGCGCGGTCGCGTCCCGCTCGCTGCTGCCACGAGTTGTCAGGAGGGGTGGCGCAGGCTCTCGGGTGCAGCCGCCGGCAAGGAGCCCACGGTGGTCCGGACCCCGTTCACCGGCTCCAGGCGCTGAATTCCTCGCTTCAAGACCCCGAACACAACCGTCGAGAGGCCGCCGGAACCCCGTCGGCTCTTGCAGAATTACAGGAAAAATCCATGAAAATCCTTGTCGCAGGCGCGACCGGCACCGTCGGTCGCGAGATCGTCAAGCAGCTCGCCGAGGGTGGTCACCACGTCCGCGCGCTGAGCCGCAATCCGGGCAGGGCGAAGTTTCCCGCAGGCGTCGAGGCGGTGGCCGGCGATCTGGCCGCGCCGGAGACACTTGCGGCCGCCTTCGAGGGCGTCGAGGCGCTGCACCTGATCAACTTCGGCGGCGACGATTACGCGCCGCTGCAGACCGGGGAGCAGATCGTCGCGCTCGCCAGGCAGGCCGGGGTGCGGCGGATCACGGTGCTGCTCGGCGGCTCGCCCACCCCGCTCGACGCGGCGGTCGCCGCCGGCGGCATCGGCTGGACGTTCCTTCAGCCGGTGGAGTTCATGGCGAATCACCTCGAATGGGCGGCGTCGATCCGCAGCGAGGGGCTGGTCCGCGAGCCGTTCTGCGACCGGCTCAGCGCGGTGGTCCATGAGGCGGACATCGCCGCGGTCGCGGTCGCGGCGCTGACCCAGGACGGCCACGCAAGCAAGACGTACACCCTCACCGGGCCGGAGGTGCTCAGCCTGCGCCAGAAGATCGACCTCATCGCAGCCGCCGCCGGGCGTGAGATCAAGCTCGTCGAGCTGACGGAGCAGGAGGCGCGCGAGCGGTGGGCGGCGGCGGGGTTCCCGCCCGAAGCGATCGAGTTCTTCGTGGAAATCTACGGAAACACGCCGACAATCGGCTACACCGTCGTCCCGACCGTGGAGCAGGTGACCGGGCGGCCGGCCCGTACGTTCGCGCAGTGGGCGGCAGAGCACGCGGCAGCGTTCGCGACAGGTAGACCGTGAGCTCCAGCTCGTGGGCTCCGTCGCCGGCCAGCGCAAGGCGGCCTCACGTCTCGTAGTCGTCGCCGATCGAAGGATCGACGCAGCTGGCGACCACAGGAATCGATTCGGCGAGACGGCCGTGCCACGCGACCGTCACCGGCGCGCCGGCCGCGAACGCAAGCGTGCCACAAAGCGCCACGACAAGTGAGCTCGATTGTGCCGTGGCACAGATTCACCTTGCCGACCACGGCTTGGGTCGCCGCGCCGTCCGTTATACTCCGTGGGCGTACCGCCGATGCCTTCTGCGGCGGTCCCGATCCCCTGGCCCGAAGGAGGCGGAGGTGACCTGAATGGGTCGTGACATCGATCATCTGCACCACGTCGGCCATGTCGTGAGCGACATGAACGAAGGGCTGGAGCTCTACCGCCGGCTCGGCTTCCGCATAACGCCGCCCGCCTACCCCATGCTGTCGCCCAGGGAGGGTGAGCCTCCCCGGCCGTTCGGCGCGGCGAACACCCACGCCAACTTCCGACGCAACTTCGTCGAGCTCGTGAGCTGCGTCCGGGACGGCGACCCCGAACGGATCCCGAGCGACGCCAAGCTCATCCCCATCCAGGCGCCGCCCGAGCACCTGCCGCGGCTGACCGAGGCCATCCGCAGCACCGTCGCCAAGATCGCCGCGTGCCTCGCGCGCTTCCAGGGCCTGCACATCCTCGTGTTCAAGACCCCCGATGCCGATGCCGCCGCCGGCAGGCTGAGCGCGGAGGGCGTCCGCCACGGGGGCGTCAGCGCGGTCCGGCGGCCGGTGGACACCGCCCAGGGACCTCGGGTGGAGGCGCTCCGCTTCGTGGAGCTCGACAGCGGCGCTCCGGAGGGCGTCGGGTCGGGCCACGCGCCCGAGGGGAGGCTGGCGATCGCGGAGAACCCGACCGCGGAGCTGCTCGAGGCGCGGCTTCACATGGATCATCCGAACGGCGCGGTGGACCTCGTCGACGCCGTGCTCTGCGTCGCCCGGGCGGCGCTGCCGGACGTCGAGCGCCGCTACGCGACGTACCTCGGCCGCCCGGCGCGCGCCGATGGACCGGCGCGCGTCTTCGATCTCGACGGCTCCCGCGTCACCCTCGTCGCCGACACCGATCTCAAGGCGATCCTGCCGGGCGAGCGGGCCCCCGCGCTCCCGGCCTTCGTCGCCTATGCGGTCGCGGTGCGCGACGCCTCCGCCGCGCGGAAGATCCTGGAAGAGAACGGGTTCCCGCTGAGGGTATCGGCCTCCGGCGACCTCTTCGTTCCGGCCGCGGCGGCGCTCGGCGCCGCGATCGTGTTCCGGGAGGTCGAGGGTGTAAAAGCGGGCTGAACCGTGCAACCGTCGACGACGAGATCCTGTCCGCCCTCGCTCGTCATGCAGCCGGTGACTGGGGCGATGTGGACGACGACAAGAGGGCGAACGACAACGCTCTGACGAGCGGCGCCAGGATCCTCTCCGCGTACTCGACGTCGGACGGCACGAGGTTCTGGATCATCACCGACGCAGACCGGACCGCGACGACCGTGCTGCTCCCGGACGAGTACTGACGAGGCGATCGCCCGGAGCTCAGATCATCGGGTCAGCGCACGCCGTAGTGCGGACCGACGTCCTACGCACCGGCTGCAGCGCGAATGCGTAAGTCCTCGCCCTGGCCCGTCCCGCGAACGCCTGAAGTTCGTGTAGTCGCGCGCGCGTGAGTGCCGCCGGCACATCGTTCGCGCACGAGTGCGCGTCCCCCCCTGTAGACGGGGGCACGTCACGTCGGTCATCAGCAGGCGCCGCACCGGCGCGTCGCGCGCGGCTCCGCGCTGCGACGGCGACTCAACCACCCGTCAGATCTGCGACGTGCTCTTGCTCCACCGCCGCGGCGGCACGCGCGGCGGCGAGCGCCGCATCGACGATCCCTTCGGTGTGATCGTCAACGTCGTTCGGATCGAGCGCCCCCGCCGCGAGCATCGCCTTGACCTCGTGGGGCAGCGGTACGGTCTCGTGCGTCGCTCCGTTTGCCTCTGCGCACTCTTTCGATGCGAAGCGGAGCGCGCGCTTGGCGGCGTGGCGGAGGAAGGCGCTCGGGGTCACGCCGACGAGCTCCTGAAAGTCCGTGATCAGGTGCGCTTGATCGTAGTAGCCGGCGCCTTTGGCGATGCGCGCCCAGTCCGAGGACGTGGACGCTGCGCGCATCGCTCGCTGCAAGCGGACCATGCGCGCGAACTGCTTGGGCCCGACGCCGACGCTCTCGATGAATGCGCGGCGCAGGTGGCGCGCGGTGACACCCAGCCTTTCGGCGAGGGCGTCGATGCCGAGATCGTGGTGCTCGCCGAGGAGCCGGACGGCGCGGCGCGCGAGGCGCGCTGACGCGGACTCGAAGGTCCTGCTGCCGCGCGACCAGAGGGCGTGCTGGAGTTGTTCGACGACCTCCGCGGCGTCGCGCGCGGCGAGCAGCCTCTCGCAGAGGTCCCTGCCCTCCGCACCCCAGAGCTCCTCGAGCAGGACGACGCGATCGACGAGCTCGCTCGGGGCAATCCCCAGGAGCGGGGCGGCGCCGCCTGGCTTGAACTGGATCTTGATGTAGCGTGGGAGGGGCGGAACCTCCTTGAAGAGGGCGCGCGTGCGCGGACCGGCGACGCTCAGGTCGCCCTGGCCCGGCGCGGTGACGCGAAAGAGGAGGGTCATCGTCCCGTCGGGGAAGCGCTCGACGGGGAGGGCGCGCCCCGCGACGGGCACCTGGCCGACCACGCTGACGATCCCCGGCACGGGGTCGGTCGCGCACCTGGAAGAGAACATGGCCGCCCGCTCGCTCACCCTCACCAAGGAGGATCTGCGCGCGCTGCGCTGAGCCCGGGAGACATCGCTGGTAGCAGGAGAACTGACGCCCAAGGGCGCCGCTCACCTCTTCTTCGCAAGGCACCAGGTGAGCCAGGAGGAGACCGCACCCGGCGCGCGCCTCGTCGCTTACGTCGTCCCGGGCGCAAGCTCTCAGCGAAGACTCACCATGTATGCCAGAAGGGCGGCGCGTGAACTTCTATAGGTTCATCCGCTTCACCGGCCGCATGAAGCCCCGCAGGGGGAAGGCATCATGGGAACGTGGGTGCGCGGTGATAAACCGGCACGGAGACGGGGTTGCAAGAGACCTACGTCGAAGGCCCCTCAGTCGATCGCGAAGGTCGACAGGCGGGCGGCTCCACGGAACACGAGGTAGACCTCGTGTCGCCCGTAAGCGCCGTCGAGCTCGGCGGCCACGGTCGTGTATGCGTACACGTCGCCGGTGCTCGGCACGACGGCGGTCCCAACCACCTTGCCGCGGACCGGATCGTCGAGCCGGATCTCGACGAGCGCGTCGCCCGCCTCGGCGCGGGCGAACCCGCCGCTGAAGTGGCTGGCACCGCGGCCCAGCTCCACATCGGAGAACCGGAGCCAGTCGCCCGCGGTGGCGCCCACGGCGTCGCCCCACTCCATGCTCTCGTCGACCAGCTCGATGCCGGCGTAGTCGTCGAAGTCGAGCGCTCGCGTCTCGCGGGCGAGGTCGCGCGCCGGGATGCGCTCGCCGTGCACGCGCACGACCGCGCTCCGGCGGACGTCGGCCGAGGAGGAGCCGACCATCAGCTCGACGCCAGCCGCCTCGAGGACCCAGCGGCCCCGGGTCACGTCCCAGTGGGCAAGGTCGGAGGCGGCGAAAGCGAGCTCGACCGTCCGCTTCTCGCCCGGCGCGAGGTGGATCCGCCGAAACGCCCGCAGCTGCTTGACGGGCTGCGGATCGCGCGACGATGGCTGGCGGCTGTAGAGCTGAACGACCTCGTCGCCGGCTCGCAGGCTCGTGTTCGTGACGTCGACGCGCACCGAGATCTGGTCGCCGGCCTGGACCGACCGGGCGCTCAGCTGGAGGTTGTCGTACCCAAAGGTCGAGTACGACAGCCCGTATCCGAACGGATAGAGCGGATCACCGTCGAAGTAGAGATAGGTCCGCCGGGCCTTGATGATGTCGTACTCGAGGACATCCGGCAGGTCGCCCGCCGAGCGGTACCAGGTCTGGGTCAGTCGCCCGGCAGGATTGTGGTCGCCGAAGAGGACGTCGGAGATGGCATTGCCGGTTTCCTGGCCCGCATGGGTGGTCCACAGGATGGCAGGGACGCGGAGCTTCTCCCACGGGATGGTCATCGGATAGCTCGTCTCGAGCACGAGGATGGTGCGCGGATTGGCGGCGAGCACCGCCCGTACCAGGGCGGACTGCCGCTCGGCCAGCGCCATCGACGTGCGGTCGTGATCCTCCCGCCCGTTGATGAACGGCATGCTGCCAACGATGACCACGGCGGCGTCGGCGCCTGTCGCCGCGCGCACGGCCTCGTCGACGCCGCTCCGGACCACGTCGACCGCGAAGTGAGCCGCGTTGGCCGCCTCGGTCGCGGTCAGGGCGAGCGCGCCGTCCTCGGCGATCGTCAGGTAGACCTCGGGTCCGGCCCAGTCGAATGCCTTCTCGTATCCGGCGTAGCGGATGACGTGCGTGCCGTCGCTCTGCGGCTCGAGGACGAACTGCTGCTGGACGAACCAGCCGTACGGCTGGGCGGCGCGGTTCGCGAAGTTGGGGCCGAAGTTGAAGCGGTCGACGACCTTGCCGTTGGCCGCGCTGCGCAACGTGACGATGCCTTGCCCCCAGTCGAACACGTCGAACTCCTCGGTGGGACCCGCGCTGGCCGCGCTGACGCGCAGGATGTCCCCGTCCTCGTCCGCGCCGGCGGTCACGTAGCGGCCGCTCGCGACGTCGCGCAGCACGATCCGGTCCACGGCCTCGCTGGAGAGGACGGTGGCGTCGGGGAGCCGCTCGCGGATGCCGTCCAGGGGCGTGACCCGGTACGGGAGCGCCCCGGAGTACCAGTCCGTGTAGAGCGTGTCCGAGAGAGGCCCGACGACCGCGATCCGCCGCGTGGCCGCCGGGTTCAGCGGCAGGAGGCGACGCCTGTTCTCGAGCAGCACCATGGCCTCGTCGGCGGCCCGGCGGGCCAGCTGGCGGTGCTCCGGGCTGTCGATGACCTCGGGCCCGATGTCGGCGTAGGGGCCCCCATCCAGGTCGAAATCACCGAGCCGGAGGCGGACGGAAAGGACGTGCTCGACGGAGGCGTCGATGTCCTCCTCGGTGAGGAGCCCTTGCGCGAGCGCCGAGTGGAGAATCTCGATGGTGCGCGCGCTGTTGGCGTCGTCGACGGTGAAGCTGTCCACTCCGGCCAGGAGCGTGGCCGCGAAGGCCTCCTCGCTCGTGGCGAAGTACTTCTGCGAGGCGCTCAAGTTGTTGGGGGCCCAGGCGTCGGACACGTTGTAGAGCGTCTTCTCCGTCCAGCTCCGCACGACGTCGCCGACATCCGGGTTGACGGTGCACGGCCTGCCGTTGACCAGGTTGTAGGACGTCATGACGCCGGTCACGGCGTCGGCGGCGATGGGTATCTTGAAGGCCAGCTCGTCATACTCGTGCTTCACGCGGGGGCGCAGATTCGATGACGTGGTGTCACGATGAATCTCGTTGTTGTTGGCGAGATAGTGCTTGATGACCGGCGCGGTCTTCAGGTAGAGCGGGTCGTCCCCTTCGAGGCCGCGCCCGTATGCGGTGGCGATCGCACCGGAGAGGAGCGGGTCCTCGGAGTAGCCCTCCTCGTTGCGCCCCCAGCGCGGGTCGCGCAGGAGGTTGACCACGGGCGCCCACACCTGCAGACCCCAGATGCGAGGGGCGAGCGCGTGATGGCCGCGAGCTTCGTCTCCGACAGCCTCGCCGACCTGCCGGATGAGATCCGTGTTCCAGGTCGTCGCCAGGCCGATCGCCTGCGGGAACACCGTGCCGGTCGCCGTCACGACGGCGCCTCCGTTGTCGCGATCGGTCGACCAGGCCACTCCGTGCAGCGCCTCGGTGCCAGCCTTGAAGTCCGGAATGCCGAGCCGCGGAATGGCAGGCTGAAACTGATGCAGGAGCGAGATCTTCTCGTCGAGCGTGAGCCGGCCGAGGAGGTCGCGGACGCGGATCTCGATCCCCAGACCGGGATCCTGGAACGGCAGCATGTCACTCGCGCTCGAGTCCGAGGGGTGAAACGAAAGCGCGAGGACGAACGGAACGGAAGCAGCGATTGAGCGAGATATCTTCATCGGTCGTCTCCTTTGGGACCGGGCGCCGTGGTTCTGCCCTTCTCTTCCAGCGTGATGACCAGCTGGCCGCCGGTCGCCCTGACCAGCGCTCCCCGCGGGTGCTCCGCGCTCTCCCCGCCTTCAAAGGCCGCGACGCGGCGGTTGACGAGGAGAACGCTCCAGGCACCTGGGGCGCCCGCGGCCTCCACCCGCACCACCGGGCCGTCCCGGGACGTGGTGAACGTCGTGACCGCGTCCCCGTCCGCGCCCGGGATCACGGTGGTGACGCGGGCGCCGTCCGCCGGCTCGTACACGCGCAGCGTTACCCCGTCCGCGTGGTCGTAATCGGGACGGTCCTCCACCGCGCCCTCGGGGATCACCGCCCCCGGCCGGACGAGCAGCGGCACGCTGTCGAACCCGTGGCGCTCGCGCACCCAGCGGCCGCCCTCGACGCGCTCCCCGGTGAGGTAGTGCGTCCAAACGCCGCACGGCACATAGTAGGAGAGCTCCCCGTCGGCGGAGAAGACAGGCGCCACGAGCAGGTCGTCGCCCAGCATGTACTGCCGCTCCAGATGCGTGCAGGCCGGGTCGTCCGGGAACTCGACGACCATCGCGCGCATCATCGGCAGGCCCTCGCCGTACGCCTGCCGCGCGGCCCCGGCCAGGTAGGGCATCAGCCGCATCTTCAGCCGGCTGAAGCGCCGCAGGACCTCCACCGACTCCTCATCGAACAGCCATGGCACCCGGTAGGAGCGGCTTCCGTGCAGCCGGCTGTGCGACGATAGCAGCCCGAACGCGATCCATCGTTTGAACAGCGCCGGGTCGGGGGTGCCCTCGAATCCGCCGATGTCGTGGCTCCAGAAGCCGAAGCCCGACATGCCCAGCGACAGGCCGCCCCGCAGGCTCTCCCCCATGCCCTCGAACGTCGACTCGCAGTCGCCGCCCCAGTGCACCGGGAACTGCTGCCCGCCCGCCGTGGCCGAGCGGGCGAACACGATCGCCTCGCCCTCGCCGCGCCGCTTGCGCAAGAGCTCGAACACCGTCTGGTTGTAGAGGTAGGCGTAGTAGTTGTGCGCGCGTTCCGGGTCGGACCCGTCGTGGTAGACGACGTCGGTGGGGATGCGCTCGCCGAAGTCGGTCTTGAAGCAGTCCACGCCCATGTCGAGCAACGCGTCGAGCTTGGCGGCGTACCACGCGCGGGCCTCGGGGTTGGTGAAGTCGACCACGGCCAGGCCCGGCTGCCACAGGTCCCACTGCCACACATCGCCGTTCGGGCGGCGCAGCAGGTAGCCGCGCGCCCTGCCCTCCTCGAACAGCGGCGAGCGCTGCCCGATGTAGGGGTTGATCCAGACGCAGATGCGCAGGCCGCGCCCCCTGAGCCGGCGCAGCATCCCGGGAGGGTCGGGGAACACGCGCGGATCCCACTCGAAATCGCACCACCGGAACTCGCGCATCCAGAAGCAGTCGAAGTGGAACACGCTGAGCGGCAGGCCCCGCTCGGCCATCCCGTCGATGAACGAGGTGACGGTCGCCTCGTCGTAATCGGTGGTGAACGAGGTGGACAGCCACAGCCCGTACGACCAGCCCGGCACCCGCGCGGGCCGCCCGGTGAGCGCGGTGTACTTGCGCAGGATCTCCCTCGGCGTCGGCCCGTAGATGAGGAAGTAGCGCATCGACTGGCCCTCGACGCTGAACTGCGTCCGCGCCATCGCCTCGGAGGCCACCTCGAACGACGCGCGCCCGGGATGGTCGACGAACACGCCGTAGCCCGCGTTGGTGAGGAAGAACGGCGCGTTCTTGTACGCCTGCTCGCTGGACGTGCCGCCGTCGGCGTTCCAGATGTCCACAGCCTGGCCGTTCTTGACCAGCGGCCCGAACCGCTCGCCGAGCCCGTACACGAAGTGGTCCACGCCGAGGTCGAGCTGCTCGCGCACGTAGTGGCGGCCGTCGTCGGTGTCGATGATCGCCATCGCCTTCTGCGCGCTGCCGGTGAGGCGGCGGCCCCGGGCCAGGAAGTCCAGCCTCCACCCCTCGCCGCGCCCGACCCGCACCGACAGCGCGCCGGAGGTCAGCGTGGCCGCCTCCTCGTCCAACGTCACCGCCCCGGTCGGGTCGATGGCCAGCTCGAACGCCGGGCCGCGGGGCCGCTCGCCCGCGAAGTGCGAGATGGTGACACCGATGACGTCCGGCATCGGGGACGCGCAGGTGACGGTCACCATCGGGCCCTTGAGCAGGTCGCCGCGGTGCCGTATCCGCTGGACGGGCGCGTACACGACGAACGACGCCGGCCCGGCGTCGATGTCGAGTACCTCCACCGGGTGGACCGCGCGCACGCCCTTGCGCATCATCCAGTAACCGTCGCTGAACTTCATTCCTTAATCGCTCCTGCTGTGAGTCCGCGCGATAGCGTGCGCTGGAAGATGAGGAAGAAGACGATGGTCGGCAGCAGGCCGAGCAGCGCGGCGGCGCTGGACATGGTGGCGTCCATCAGCCGCTGCCCCTGCAGCACGCCGAGCGCGACCGAGACCGTCTGGTTGTCGTTGGAGATGAGGAAGACGAGGGGGATCAGGAACTCGTTCCACGTCCAGATGAAGAAGAAGACGAGCATCACTGCCAGCGTGGGCCGCACGACCGGCACGACCACCCGCCACAGGATCTGCCACCGGCTGGCGCCGTCGATCCGCGCCGCGTCCAGCAGCGGCCGGGGGAACGCGGACATCACCGACGACAGCAGGTAGGTGCCGAACGCGCTCTGGACGACGGCGAACACGATGATCACGCTGATCCGGGTGTCGTAGAGCCCGAGCTTGTTGGCCAGGTAGTACAGCGGGTAGACCAGCGACTCCTGCGGCAGCGTGTTGGCCATCAGCAGCAGGACCAGCACCCACATCCGTCCCTTGATCCGGCCGATGCCCAGCGCGTAGGCGTTCAGCACCGACAGCACGACCGCCAGCACGGCCACCGAGCCGCTGATGAGCAGGCTGTTGAACAGGACGTGGCCGAAGCCGACGCGCTCCCAGAAGACCCTGATCCCCTCGAGATGGAATCCCTCCGGCGGGGCGAGCGGGCCGTTGGCGGTGTACTCCTCCGGCGTCTTCAGCGCGTTGAAGACCACCACCGCGAAGGGGATCAGCATGATCCCGGCCAGCGCGGCCAGCGCCGCCAGCACCACGTAAGCCGACGGACCCCGGCGGCGCCGCCGCGGCCGGCTCCGCGCCGGTGCGCTCACCGGGCTCTCGGCCAGCGTCACGGTCACCGCTCCTCCCCCAGCTCACGGCCCTGCAGCCGCAGGAAGGCGATGGTGAGCGCGATGATGATCAGCGTCAGCACGGTGGCGATCGCGGAGCCGTAGCCGACGTCGGTCTTCTCGAAGAAATTGACGTAGGAGTAGTAGGACGGCACGCTGGTCGCGCCCCCCGGGCCGCCCCTGGTGAGCACGAAGATGTGCGGGAACGCCTTGAGCGCGGCGATCGTCGTCCACAGCAGCACCACGAAGATCTCGGGCCTGATCTGCGGGATCGCGACGTGCCAGAAGCGCTGCGCCCACGAGGCCCCGTCGATCTCGGCCGCCTCGTACAGCGAGGGGTCCACGCGCTGCAGCCCGGACATGAAGATCACGAGGGGGAATCCGATCTGGATCCAGACCATGACCCCCATGACGCTCCACAGCGCGGTGGCGGGATCGCCGAGCCAGTCGTGCGCGAGCGAGCCGAGCCCGATCGCGTCCAGAAGGTCGTTGACCGCGCCGTTCTCGGGGGCGAGCAGCCAGCTCCAGACGATGCCCGCGATGACGATCGGCAGGACCTGCGGCAGGTAGATGCAGGCGCGCAGGGCGCTGGCGGTGCGCGGCCCGAAGTGCCGGTCGATCAGGTCGGTCAGGGCGGAGGCCAGCACGAGCCCGATCATCGTCGGGATGATCGCCATCCCGACGATGACCAGGGCGTTGTGCCGGAACGACGCCCAGAACTCGCCGTCCGTCGCCAGCTCCCGGTAGTTGTCCAGCCCCACCCACGTCGGGGTGCCGACGCCGGCCCACTCGGTGAAGCTGGTCGCGAGGTTCATCAGGAACGGCGCCCCGATGACCCCGGCGAACAGCAGCAGCCCGGGGATCAGGTAGGGCAGGTAGGCGAGCCGGTCACGCCCCGTCAAGCTGCGTGTCGTCACTTGGGCAGGCCGCTGTCGTAGGATCTCTGGATTCCGCTGAGCACCGACTGCGGCGAATCGCCGTTCATGAGCTTCTGGGTATGCGAGACCCACTGATCGTAGAAGCCCGCGACCGGCCAGTCCGGGTAGTACGCCAGGCCGCTCGACTGGGCGAGGGTGTTGAAGTCGTCGTTGAGCTTCTTGGCCCTGGGCTCGGTGATGGCCGAGCTGTCGGCCGCCACCGGCACCGCGCCCGCGTTGCCGAGAATGTTCTGGATCTTCTTCTTCAGCGTGATGTCGATGAAGTCGTAGGCGAGCTGCTTGTTCTTCGATCCTGCCGGCACGACCCACAGATTTCCGCCCGATCCGAGGGTCATCTTGGCGCCGGGCCACACGGAGGTACCCCAGTCGAATTTGGCCTCCTTGGCCACGCGGCCGAACCACCAGCTCCCGGAGAACATCATCGGGAACTTGCCGCTCATGAACGCCACCCCGGCATCCTCGGCCTTGGCGCTGACTGAGTTCTTGGCGATGTAGCCCTTCGTCACCCAGTCGGCGAACGTGGTCGCCCCGTACGTCCATGCCGGGTCGGTGAAGTCGGTTTTGCCGGTGTAGCGCTGGAACGAGTTCACCCACGGCTGGTCGGCCTTGTCCAGCGCGAGCTGGTAGACGTACTGCTGCGCCATGTACTCGGCGCCGGCGTTCGCCAGCGGCGTGACGCCATTGGCGACGAACGCGTCCATCGCCTTGGTGAATTCGTCGAACGTGGTCGGGACCTTGACGTCGTACTTCTTGAACAGGTCCTTGTTGTAGTAGACCTGTGTGTACTCGGCGTAGTTGGGGACTCCGTACCACTTGCCGCCGCCCATGATGCCCTTTTCGTCGTACCTGGCGACGGCCTGCACGTTCGAGCTGATCAGCTTGTCCCAGCCGCGCTTGGTGACCTCGGGCGTGAGGTCCTCGAGCAGGCCCTGCTTGGACAGCAGCCCGGCGGTCGCGTTGCCCTTGTTGTACTCCATGACGTCGGGGGCGCTCTTGGAGTTCATGATCATGGGCGCGGTCTTCTGGATCTGCTCGAAGCCCTTCTCCTCGAGCTTGACCTTCACGCCCGGATGAGTGGCCTCGAACTCCTTGATGGCCTCGTTCCAGGCCACGCCCATGGCGCTCTCGGGAGCCTCGTAGTGCCAGATGCGCAGCTCCTTGCCGCCGGACTCGCCGTCGTCGCTGCGACCGCACGCGGCCAGCGTCAGGGACCCTGCGGCGAGCACGGCGAGCAGCGCTGCGCCGGTGACTCTTCTGATCATAAATTTCCTCCGGGGCAAGAATCGGGCATCGGCCCTCCTTTTCGGAGCGCTTCGAGTGCCGAGATGATAAACCACATGTGAACGTTCACACAACAAGGAAACCAAGCAAAATGCTGGTCACGCGTTCACCTGGCAGAGTGTGGGTGACGTCGCCGCCAGGCGCACCTGGAGGCAGCGGCCATGAAGCTCGCGTCCATCATGCTCGACAGCGCATAGGGCCCCGCGCCTGGCCGCTTGACTCGGATCCCGATCCTGCTCTTGCCCAGGTATTCGCGGCAGGTTTTTCGGATACGAGGTTCCTGATCAACACCAGCTACCCCAGGAGGTCACTCCGCTGGCGGCGGAGCCCTCCGTGCCAATGTGCCTGAAGCACCGACCCTCAATTCGCGTACTGTCGGAGGGCGAGTCCGGAGCGTTTGATGAAAGAAGAGCAGCCCTCTCAGCAGACGATCCAGGCGCATTGTGCGCTCCGCGCGCGATTCTCCGTGCGATGCGCAGCCACGCCCGGATCCGGCGGCCGCGCGCACTGGCGCGCGGCGGAGGCAGGCGGCCTTCATGAAAGGGGGTTTGCCAGGCGGATCGGTTGTGCCGAAGATGGCATCACGCTGCGCCGTGGGGTGAGGCCCACGTCGCGTCACGACAGCTCTCTCTCTTGCGTTGGAGCAGGTGGATGAACGTACGACTCGTTGCAGGTCTTTTCGTGCTGGCGCTGTCGGCTGCCGCGGGCTGCGGAGACGATGACGGCCAGGGCGGCGCCGGCGGCAATGGCGGCGCCGGCGGCGCTGGCGGTGGCGGCGGCGTCGACGCCACGAGCACCGCAACTGGCACCGGCGGAGGCGGTGGCGGCGGCGCCGAGCCCACCGGCACCGGCGGCGGCGCCGAGCCCACCGGCGGCGGCGGCGGCGCCGAGCCCACCGGCACCGGCGGCGGCGCCGAGCCCACCGGCACCGGCGGCGGCGCCGAGCCAGCCGGCACCGGCGGCGGAGGCGGCGGCGGCGGCGCCGAGCCCACCGGCGGCGGCGGCGGCGCCGAGCCCACCGGCGGTGGCGGCGGCGCCGAGCCCACCGGCACCGGCGCCGGTGGCGGCGGAGGCGGCGGCGGCGGCACCGGTGGCGGCGGAGGCGGCGGCGGCGGCGCCGAGCCCGCCGGCGGTGGCGGTGCTGGCGGCGCCGAGCCCACCGGCGGCGGCGGCGGCGCCGAGCCCACCGGCACCGGTGGCGGCGGAGGCGGCGGCGGCGCCGAGCCAACCGGCGGCGGCGGCGGGCCGGCGGGCGCGCTGTACGAGGCCTGCGCGACGGACGATGCGTGCACCGGGGACATCTGCCTCTCCGAGGAGGAACTTGGGTACCCGTCCGGGCTCTGCTCGGACCTGTGTGAGCCCGCGGCCGAGCCAACGCCGGGCGGAGAGTGCGACGGCGGGGTCTGTCTTGATCTCTTCGATGGCGTGGGCGCGTGCCTGGCGCTCTGCAGCGCGTCGTCGGAGTGCCGCGACGGTTATGCCTGCGAGGACATCGGCGGCGGCATCCGGGCCTGCGTCCCGAGGTGCACATCGAACGCGCAGTGCCCCTCGCTCGGCGTGTGCGACCCCCTGAGCGGCGCCTGCACGCCAGGCGAGACGGACTGCGCGAACCACGAGGACGACGACGGGGACGGGTCCTACGACTGCGCGGACACCGACTGCGCCGCGACCTGCACCCCGATCGCCGAGGCCGCCTGCGCGAGCGCGACACCGATCGTCTCGACGACGATCCACGGCGACACGTCGGGGGGCACGAGGGGGCTGGAAGGGACCTGCTACCTCGGCAACGCGGGGCACGGACCGGAAGAGATCCACCTGTTCACGCCGCCCGCCGGGCAGTCGGGCACGCTCGTGGTCGAGCTCGAGTCGCCGACCGAGCATAGCGTCTACGCCCGTAGCTCGTGCGCGGACATGCTCTCCGAGATCGACTGCTCCGACGAGAACTACCCCTACGATGGTTTGCCCGACGAAGAGCGGATCGAGATCCACGTGAGCGACGGCCAGACCGTGCCGATCGTCGTCGACTCCTATGAGCCGGGGGAGGCCGGTCCCTACACGCTGAACGTCAGCTTCACGCCGATCGTCTGCGGCGACGGCGCCGTCGGCTCGGCCGAGCAGTGCGACGACGGCAACACCATGAGCGGCGATGGCTGCTCCGCCACGTGCACCTACGAGCCCGACGTGCTGTGCGAGAACGCGGTCGAGCTCGTGATCGGCGAGAACACGGGCAACACGGCGACCGGCACCTCGGTGTTCGAGGGCAGCTGCCTCGGATGGGACGTGCCGGAGACGATCCACACGTTCACGCCGCCGAGCGACGGCACGCTCACGCTGACGCTGTCCGCCGAGACCGACCTGGGCATCTACCTGCGCGAGAGCTGCGCGGACTTCGGCTCCGAGCTCGCGTGCGTCGACGAAGAAGGCCGCGGCCATGACGAGACGCTCGTGATCGAGGTCACCGGCGGCGAGCCCCTGTTCGTCATCGTCGACACCTACACGTCGATCAACAGCGGCCCCTACACGCTCACCGTCGCCTTCACCCCCGCTCCCTGAGGTCGACGCTGCCCTCGCGGGCGCTCACCGTGGGACCCGATTGGCAGGAGTTCAGGCTGCCTTTTCGTGCGGGTGGTGTTCGCGAGCGCGGGGTTCGACGTTCGGCCTAAGCTCGGTCACCCCTCCGGTGCCACCGGCAGCCCGAGCAGCCGACCGATCGCCTCGTGAACGACCCGGGCCGCCGCCTCGTCCCCGAGGGCGACGGCGCGGCTCAGGGTGCTGGCGAGCGAGGCGATCACCCCGGCCCGACGCGACGTCTCGATCACGGCGAGCTCCCCCCAGGGCATGACGCTTGGGCCCGGGTTGGGCCCATGCCTTCCGACGATGAGCCGCACTTTCGGTCTGATCGTCGAGCTCGTCGCGGACGGTCAGGTCCTGACATTCGGCCACGGGGGGACGCACCCAGCGGGTCTCCTCGAGTTCGAGGGACTGGCCCACTACATGACCTCGTTCCGACCGGGAAACCCCGGCGAGCCCACGCGCTACACCGCCTCCGTGCTGGTGAAGTCTTTCTCGAGCTGTCCACGCACGCTTTCGGGCGTCGTGCGCACCGCCGAGGGCACCACGCTGGCGACCGCAACACTCACGCTGAGGTGAGCGCGGCCCTCAGGGCGCCATCAAGCTCTGCAGGAAGATCGCGAAGCCGGGATTCGCGACGTCGTCGTGAGCGCCGCCGGCGGCCGGAAGCGCCTGCAGAGCGCGATCGCCTACGCGGCAGCCGTCAGCTCGCGAGCAGCGTGACCGTTGCCGTAACGAGGCCCTGCGAGAGCAAGGATTGGCACGAGAACCTGCTCTGGCTCGCCATCGTGCTGCCAGCGCAGGTTCTCGCCTGCTCCGGTCCTGTGCCACCGCGGCCGCCATCTCCGACGGTGCCGGCCAAGGCCAAGACGGTTCGGTTTCCGCGGATCTCCGCACCTGTCCTATCCGGGCGCCTCGTCAATGCTGCGGCTTGCTACGGTCGGCGCGACCTTTCTCTCCCCTCCCGTGCTGGCACCAGGCCGAGCAGTCGACCGATCGCCTCGTGAATGATCCGCGCCGCCTCCTCATCCCCAAGGGCGACGGCGCGGTTCAGGGTGCCGGCGGTGAACGGTGAACGCTGGCGATCATGGGGCCGCGGTCTTCACCGGCCCTACGCGGGACGCGATGATCACCGACAGCGGGTGAAGATCGGCGACGAGGTGCTCCTCGACGTCATGCTCGTCGGGAGCGCACAGCGCTGGGCAGTCACGGCGCGGCGTCATCGTGATCGTACCGACGGAGCTCTGACGGCGTCCGGCCGGTCAGGCGCTTCAAGGCGCGGCGGAACGAGCGCACGTCGGAGAAGCCGACGCGCTCGGCGACATCGTCGAGATTGGCCTGCGGGCGCTGTAGGAGCGTCATGGCCTGCTCGCAGCGGACGTGCTCCAGGAGGGCGGAGAACTGGACCCCGGCGTCGGCGAGGCGTCGTTGCAAGGTGCGGCTCGTCGTCTTGAAGCTGCGCGCCACGCCGCCGATCGACGGCTTTGCGCCCCGCTCGAGGGCGTCGCGCAGACATCGCCGGACCGCGCCGGCGATATCGTCTCCACCCATCGCTTCGAGCAGCGTATCTACCTGGCTGCGCAGGTACGCCGCCAGGGCTGGATCAGCGTTGCGGAGCGGGAGTTCGAGCGCGTACGCCGGGAGTACGAGCTCACTGATAGGCGCTCGGAAGCGCAGGTCGGTCGTCCCGAAGAGCGAGACATGGTCGGTCAGGGCCGCGGGCGCCGCATGGCGGAAGCACACCCGATGGGCCTTGATCGTCGTGCCTGTGAAGCGGCAGAGTATCGTGAGGGTGGCACCCAGGTTCGCCTCGGCGAAATGACGCGGCTCGTGCAGCGCGGGGTTGCATCGAATATGGGCCTGGCCGCTTTCATTCACAAAAATGTTCATGGCGGCGCTGGTGTTCATGCGGCCAGCGTACCCGCAACAGACCTCGAGCGCCTCGCGGAGGTTCGTGAGGCTCATCCCGAGGACACCGAGGATGGACATCCAGCTCGCGCTCGCCTCGAGGGCGAGGTGGAGTCCGAGGTTGTCGTCCTCGCTGGCGGCGCAGATCTCCTGAACGAGCGCGAACGCGCCGTCTGCTGGGACGCGGGCCGTGAGGCTGTCGAGCGCGGCGCGGCTGACGCCGTGGCGGCGGCACATCTCAGCGAGCGCGTCCTCGGACCAGCCAGCGCGTGACGCATACCGCACGAAGGGCGAGATTCGGCTCGCGTATATCGTCTCCACGGACGGCAGCGTGGCGTCCAGCCGAACTGCCCGCTTTCGGGGGCCGCGTGTGTCCATCGAGCTCGACGTGTGCGGCTCTTCCGCGGGCGTTCGGTCGGCGTCCTGTCGCGAACTGTCCGTAGAATGTCGCATCGGGTCCTTCAAGGGTGACACGGGAGTGCCCAAAATCCACGCCGTGGAGGACGGCATGAAATTTTACAGCATCGCGATGCTGACGCTGTTCGCGCTCCTAGGGGGCGCCGGTTGCGGCGGCGAGGACGTCTCAGGACGGGACGTTCCAACACCGAGCCCCGTCGGCGGGAACGAGCCTACCTATTACGAGGACATCGCCCCACTGGTGAACAGGGAGTGCGCCGGCTGCCATCGGGTGGGCGGTATTGGGCGCTTCTCTCTCTCAGACCCGACGGTCGCGCAGCAGATGGCCGGGGCCGCGGCGGCCGCCACGGAGGCTCGGCGAATGCCGCCGATGCCGGTCAGCAACGACGGAACGTGCAACACCTACAAGAACGCCCACTGGCTGAGCGACGAAGAGATTGACCTGTTCCGACGCTGGTCCGCAGCTGGCGCTCCGCTCGGCGATCGGGCTGCCGCGCCGCCGCCTGAGGACAACACGCTCAAGCTCACGGGGGAGCTCGCGCAGCTCGATATCGGCGTCGACTACACGCCTCAGCCTCATCCGGGCGAGCTGGACGATTACCATTGCTTCATGGTCGATCCCGGGATTCACGCGGACACGTTCATCACCGGTTACGATATCCAGCCAGGCGAATCGCGCGTCGTTCACCACGTGGCGCTCTTCGAGCTGGCGGACGGCGAGGCGGAGGCGGAGGCGGCCGCTCTGGACGCAGCCGAGGCGGGGCCCGGGTACACGTGCTTCGGTGGGGTTGGCGTCGACCGGGTTGAGCTCTTGGCAATCTGGGTTCCAGGAGCCGGCGCGAACGCGTTCCCCGAGGGGACGGGGATCCGCTACGCGGCGGGTCGCAAGCTGGTCGTACAGATGCACTACAATGTCCCACCGGGTGGCGGCCCGTTCGTGGATCGTTCGAAGATCCAGCTTCAATTGAGCGGGGATGCAGCGCTGACAACGGGATTCTATATCGACATCGCCGCCGAGGACATCTCGTTGCCGCCCGGCCAGCAGCTTGTCGAGGTGAAGCGCGAGCTTGCCTTGTCGGCGATGCACCCGAGCTTCGCCGATCCCGCCTTCAAGGGACTTCGAATCTGGGGCGCACTACCCCACATGCACTATATCGGTCAGACCCAGCGGACTGTGGCGAAGGTGGATGGCGTGGATGTGTGCTTCACGGACGTCGACCGCTGGAACTTCCACTGGCAGAACCTGTGGTGGTACGAGGCGCCGCTCGAATTGAAGGGCGCCGACATCCTCAGCATCACATGCGGCTTCGACACGCGGAGCCGTACGGAGACGACGAAGTATGGTGAGGGTTCGAACGATGAGATGTGCTTCAACCTCCTTTACGCGACGATCCGCTGACGGGCGGTCGGGCCCGAGCTTTGCCGGCACGAGCGCGAGCGCAGAAGGACCTAGGCGGTTCAGCGGATCGGCACGTTTTGTACGTTATGTCAACTGCCGGTCGTCGGCGGGGAATTCTTGACGGGTCGGAACGGATTTGCGCGGGCTATCCTCTCATCGTCTGGCTCGCTTTCGGCCTGCTGGCGCTGGTTCTCGCCTGCTCCGGTCCTGTGCCACCTCGGCCGCCATCTCCGACAGTGCCGGCCAGGGGCAATACGGTTCGGTCTCCGCGGATCTCCGCACCTGTTGTATCCGGGCGCGTCATCAATGCGGCTTGCTACCGTCGGCGCGACCTTTCTCTCCCCTCCGGCGTGTGGACTGCCCCGGCGCGCTCCGAGGAAGCGCCGCTCCGCCGTGAGCGCGGCGCCCCGCGGCCCCCCGGCGCTCGACTGGAACGGCGGCGGGGAGCGGGCCCCGCCGATGCCGATCGTGGCGCGCAACCGGACACGTGAGCGAAGGTCCGCTGGGGGCTCGCGCTCGGGGCAGGAGGGGGTCAGACGGACGACTGCCACACGGGAAGACGTTCCTGACTCATCAGTCCACAAACCCGTGGCGCGCCAAAGCCTGCTGGTCATCAGCGGAGACGCATCGGCTCAAGACGATGTTATCGTCGAAACCGTAGAGGACCCACCTCCCGTTCACTGCAGCACGCCAAGCGCCTTTCATTCCCTCGACGCCAAGCCAGGTAAGTACACGATCGTGATGGTTGGCCCTGTGCTCGACCAGGATCTGCCCGGGATCAAGCGAGCGCAGGCGCCCCTCCTGTGGAAGCCGCTCGAAGATGCGCTGGGCATCCTGAAAGTCCCCTTGGATCACTGCATCGACGTACTGCTTCGTCATTCCCTGTCCGGTCGCGGGGATCGTGGAGGTCGCGAGCGCGCGAAGGCGGACGGCTCAGCGGCGGCGGGCGCGCTCCATCGCCTGCGCGAGCGCGCGGTCGTCGGGCGTGCCCCGCGCGCGCAGCCCGGCGATGGCGCCGTCGCGATCCTCGGGGCGGCGGTTCTGCGAGAGCTTGAGCTTGCCCTCGATCCGCGTGATCTCCATCGAGAAGCCGACGATCGCGGGGAGCAGCGTGGATCGCTTCTCCGGCGAGAGCTCCGCGACGCTCCAGGGCTCGGGCTGCCCGCGCTCGTTCACGTCGGAGAGGCGCGCGAGCAGCGCGAGGAGCGCGTCGTGGTCCTCGATGGCCCGCGGCGCGCCGTGCGCGTGGACGACGGCGTAGTTCCAGGTCGGCACGTCGTCGCGCGAGGCGTACCACCCGGGCGAGATGTACCCGTGCGACCCGCGGAAGACGGCCAGGACCGGCGTGCTCCCGTCGAGCGCGCGCCGGATCGGGTTGGCCCGCGCGACGTGCGCGAGCAAGGTGCCGTGAGGGCCGCTGTCGCGCTCCAGAAGGAACGGCAGGTGCGCGATCATGGGCACGCCGTCCTCCCCGGGCGCGATGAGCATGCCGAAGGAGTGCGCGTCGATGAGATCGTGGAGGTCCGCGAGGTCGGGTGCCTCGTAGACCCTGGGGAGGTAGATGGATTGCGGCGCGCCCGTCGTCGTCATGACGGCAGGGTGTACCACCGCCCGCGCCGGCCGCCCTCGTCGACCCGACCAGCACGATCGGGGCGACTCGATTCGCTCGATCCTTGAGCCGCTTCTCTGGATTCAGGGCGCATCATCCTGGTTTTTTGAGAGTATTCTTTGGTTCATGCTTGATATTAGCTAGATTTCTATGGTTAATCTCTCGTTGGAGCGTCCATCCACCTGGAAACCAGAAACAATTATCTAGATTCTGTCGACTTTTGTCTTGTTTTTTGGCTAGGATATCTCGATGCCCCTGGTCCCCACGCCCCCTGTCGCCCCGCGCGGCTACAGCGCCGTCGAGCTGGCGCGCGCGGCCGGTGTCAGCACCGGCACGATCAAGCACTGGTTCGCGGAGGGTCTGATGGACAAGCCCGCGTTCCACGGCCGCCGCACGACGTACGGCCGCGAGCACCTCGTGCGGGCGCTCGCGATCAAGAAGCTGCGCGAGCACAACCTGCTGCTCCCGGAGATCAAGCGGAAGCTCGCCGCGATCTCGCTCGAGGAGCTGGCGAAGGAGGTGCTGCCGCCGGAGCCACCCGAGAGCGCAGCGCCGGGCGCGGGAGAGCGCGCGGATACGGAGGAGCTCGGCCGGGCGTGGCGGCGCGTGGAGCTGATGCCGGGGCTGGAGCTGCACGTGCGCGCCGACGCCGGCGCGGTGATTCACAGGATGGCGGCGGAGATCCGCGAGAAGTACGGGTGTGAGCGCGAGGAAGGGCGGCGCTAGCTAGCCGCTCGCCTTCTGCGCTCCCAGCGCCATCATCGCGTCCCAGAACATCTTCTCATACGCCTGAAATAGCCTGGTCGTGCGGCGGATCGCGCGGGGCTCCACGCCGCGGTCGAGCCCGTCCTGAATGATGGCGACCGCGGTGTCCTCGAACGATGGCAGGGCCGCGAACGCGTCCAGGAAGGCGGTGTGCTCCGGGCCGAAGCCGTACCGGTCGCGGAGCGCCTTCCCCATCCTGCCGCAGTTGAACCCCCAGGCAGGGAAGTTGATGAGCAGGGCGCACGCGATCTCGGCCGCCGAGGCGTTGGCCGCCGCCCAGGCCATCTGGACGGCATACGCGAACCCCTCCGCGGTGACCTCGTACCGATCCAGGTCGTCCTTCGTCATGCCGAGCTTCCGGCCCATGGCAGCGATCCCGTCCGGCGCCACGAGCTCGCCCTGGAGGACACCGCTCCAGAAATCGCGCCAGGGCGTGTCCCCGAAGCGCTGGAGCATCATCGCCATCGAGCGCAGGTCGCTGAGCACCACGTGGTGCTGGTGGCCCGGGAAGGCCCTCAATCCCTCGACGGTGACCTCTCCCAGCTCGATGGCGTCCGGATAGGGGTGAGCCCTCAGCTGATCGTCGATGCTCCGGAGCTCTTCGCGAATGTCCTTCACCAGCGCGGCCGCGGCCTTCATGAGTGCCTCCTCGTGATCGGGCGCCATCCTACTACCGCGTCGCGGCCGAGATCCGACGATATGCAGCGCGCTACCCGCCGGCGCGCTGCCCCGCTTGCGACCCCCGCACGCGCGCGATGATCGCGCCGGCGACCTCCTCGGCCGGCCAGCCCTTGGTGAGCCAGCGCTGCGGGATGTTATGGGAGCGATCGTCCTCGCGGATCACCAGCGTGATCGGCTTGGCCGGCGGCTGCAGCTCCACGGACTCGACGCGATCGAGCGGCACGGTGACCTCCCGCGCGCCACGGAGCGGATGCATCGACGGCAAGGTGATCGATCGAGGGCCAAGGACGATCCGGAACTCCTTGAGCGCCGCAAACCGCGCGGCGACGAGGACGCCGAGCGCGCAGAAGGCCCCTGACAGGGTCGCCAGCACCGCGTAGAACACGTCGGCGCCTCCAGGCTCGAAATGGAGGATCCCGTTCAGGATCAGGCCGCGGTCGTTCGTCTGTGCCCGATGGGTGAGGACCGCCGCGCAGACCGCAAAGAAGAAGGCGCTCAGGAGGAGCTCCAGGTAGGGACGGCGGAGCGGGATCTCGAGAGCGCCGTCCGCCGCGTGTTCGCTCGCCTTCATCGATAATCCCCTCCGCTGGCGGAAGCTGCCTCGTGCAGCCGCACGGCCAGGACCTCTGCGTCGAGCGCCGCCTGGTGCTCGGTCAAGACGAAGGTATCGCCGTCCCGATGGGCGGCGACCCAGGGCAGCGCGCGCGCGTCGCCGATCACCTTGTCCCGGCTGCCGACGAGGACGAAGACGCCCCGCCCTTCAAGGCTGGCGCCGAGGCTCACGCTGCGGATCTGAGCGGCGGGGATGGTTACCGGAGCCCCGTTGGCGGTGAGACGAACGGCATCGGCCGAGATCGACTCCAGGCGGACGGCTTGACCGTGACGCGGATCGCGGAAGACGGCGATATCGCGCCGGAGCGCGAGGGCGACGCCGATCGCGCCGGCGCCATAAAGAAGCCAGGCGAACCAGGCGAGCGACGGCTTGAGCGCGGGCAGCGCGGCGCCCCACAGCGCGCCGGCCGCGACGAGCGCGGCGGCCACGACACAGAGGCCCACGCCGGCGCGGATGCGCCGGATCCTGCCGAGGTCCTCGATCGACGTCCCCAGCGCCATGAGCGCCAGCGCAGCGACGCCCAGCCCCGCCGGAGACGCGAGAAAGGGAAGCACGCCCTTCGGGCCGGGCGGCGCCATGCACGCGAGCGCCGCACAGCAGAGCCCGATGCACATCGCGCGCGCCTGGAAGCTGACCGGTGGGCGGAGCACGTGGAAGAGAGGCGCATGACATCGCGGCGACTCTGGGCTGTCAATGCCCCGCGGCCACCTCCGCCTCTCCTCGCGTCGCTCGTCGCTATCGGCCGCTCCCGGCCCGCGCTCAGGTCTCCTCCGGAGCGCGCTCCTTCGCGCGGTCGTCGAAGAAGCGCGCGTTGATCTCCCGGTAGCGCTGCCACTCGGCCGGCAGCTCGTCTTCATCGAAGATGGCGCCCACCGGGCACTCGTTCTCGCAGGCGCCGCAGCAGATGCACGACTCGGGATCGATGTAGAGCTGGAGACCGGCGAGGCGTGTCTTCCGCTCTCCCTCGGGGATGCGCGAGATCTCGTCCGCCGCGAGCGGGCCGTGGATGCAGTCCACGGGGCAGACAGGGACACAGGCGGTATCACACGTGGCGACGCAGGGCTCGGCGATGACGTAGGCCATGAGGGTTCCTTTCCGTGGCGCGGTCGTCCGCGCGCTCTCCTCTCCCTCCTCCGGCAGGGAGCAGGGCGCGTGCCCGCGGCCCGAGCGGCTTTTCCCGGGCTTTCGCCGGCCTTGTGCGGTCCAGGCAACGCCCCTACGGTGCCGCGCAACGCCATTTCGTCGGCCTCGCTCCGCGCACGATGACCGCCTCCGCCGATCACGCCCTTCTCCTGCTCGCCGACCTCGGCGAGGCCTCGGCCCGCGCGCACACCGAGGCGACGCTCGTCCCCGCGGTGAGCGCCGCGCTCTCGCGCCATCTCCCGCTGCGGCGGCTCGATCTGCGCCGCGGCGCGGCCGCGCCGGGCGCGCCGGAGGTCCGGCGCGGCGCGGGCGGCGAGACGCTCGCCGTCTTCGCGCTCCGCGACGCGGAGGGCGCCGTCGGCTGCGCCACGATGGCGCTCGGCGGCGGCGCGGCGCTCGACGTCTCGCCCGCCCTGCTCGAGGCGATCGGTCGCCTGCTCGCCGTGGCGCTGCGTCAGGTGCAGGTCCTCGGGCGCGTCGCGGCCATCGCGCGCCGCGCGCAGGGGGAGAAGCGGACGCTCAAGGAGGAGCTCGATCGCGTCGCCCTGCCGAGGGAGGTGGTCGCGGTGGGCCCGGCGATGCGGGCGATCTTCCAGCAGATGGTGCCGCTCGTCGCGCGGCAGGACACGACCGTGCTGGTGCGCGGCGAGACGGGCACGGGCAAGGAGGTGATCGCGCGCCGCATCCACGCGCTGTCGCGCCGCGCGGAGCGGCCGTTCCTCGCGGTCAACTGCGGAGCGCTGCCCGAGGGGCTCGTCGAGAGCGCCCTGTTCGGACACGAGCGCGGCGCGTTCACGGGCGCCGCGGCGCGGCACCTCGGGCTGTTCGAGCGCGCGAGCGGCGGGACGCTGCTGCTCGACGAGGTCGGCGAGCTGCCCAGGGCGGCGCAAGCGAAGCTCCTGCGCGTGCTCCAGGAGGGCGAGATCGAGCGCGTCGGCGGCGAGGGCGCGGTGCGCGTCTCGGTGCGCGTGATCGCCGCGACGCACCGGCCGCTCGAGGACATGGTGGCGAGCGGAGCGTTCCGCGAGGACCTCTATTATCGGCTGCAGGTATTCCCGATCATCGTCCCCCCGCTGCGGGAGCGGCCAGAGGACCTGGAGCCGCTCACGCGCGTCATCGTGGAGAAGGTGGCGGCGAGCTTCGGCCGGACGCCGCCGCGGGTGAGCGCGGAGTCGATGGCGCGGCTCTGGGCGCACGGCTGGCCGGGCAACGTGCGGGAGCTGGAGAACGTGATCGAGCGGTCGATGGTGATGTCGACCGGAGACGAGCTCATCCTGTCAGCGCCGCTCTCCGCGGCGCCCGGCGCGACAGGGCGCGTGATGACGTACCGAGAGGCCGCTCAGCGCTGCATCGAGGACGCGCTGCGGGCCGCAGGCGGGAAGATCTACGGCGAGGACGGGGCCGCGGCGGCGCTTGGGCTGAAGCCGACGACGCTGCAAAGCAAGATGCGGAAGCTCGGGATCCGGAAGGACGGAGAGAAGGGCTGACGGCCGAGAGGCTCGTCAAACCACGCGGCCAGACCCGGTGTGGGGGTGTGTTCCACATGGTCTCCAGGCGGCTCCGCTCTCGCACCGACGGGCTCGGCGGTCGAGAGTCGCCGCTGGATCCGGAGCGCCCCAGGATCGTCGCGCCAGAGGTGCTGCATCAGTTCGACCACGACGGTCAGGCCCTGTTCCTCGTGGAGTTTCACCGCGAGACGAGATCGGATGAGTCAGATCAACCGGAGGCCGGCTTTTCGAGTGTTCGTCTCTTTTCCAGGAGGGTGAACAAATCTAGGTTCCATCTTCGGACCTACGCGCGCAACGTGACTGGATCTCGCTCTCGCGAGACAACCACAGCACGCCAAGAAGAAGCAGCTGGCCGGGCCGTGGAAAAGCGAACGCGACTTAGAAAAGAGTCTTGACTTTGCCCTCCTGTTTGTGTGAATATTCTAATCCTTCTTGACCATCCGGACCGCTCTCGGCCGGGGGCCGCAGTCGGTTGCAGGATCGTACAGGGGAGGACTCCGGGTGAACCTGCCGGGGCTACTTGCTTCTTGCGGCTACGCGTTCGAGTTGCTCTTGCTTTTTCCGAGTTGATGCCCGGCCCCGTCACACGGGGTGTTCGCATGTGAGCATCTGTCCGACAAACATCGTGATTGCCAGGCATGTGGTCGGCGCAGGCCCGCGGGCGCATCGGTGATCTCCGGATCACGAGCACGTTGGCCGGAAATTTTGAACTTTAACCAATGGCTCGGAGGGCTCGCGTCTGTCTCGGTGGTTCATAGATCCATCTCGAGCAGAGGCCCGCGACTCCGCCGATCCGATCATGGAGAATCTTAAATGCGCATCGTTCCCTTACTTGGCTACCTATCCGCTTCGATCGCGTGCGGCCTTCTGGCGTGCAGCGTCGAGAACATCGTCGACGAGGACATCGAGGCTCAGGAGGGCGCGCTGGACAGCGCGGACCGCTCGATGTCGGCGAGCGTCGCCGTCACCTCGGACTGGGGAAGCGGCTACTGCGCGAACGTGACGGTGAAGAACAACTCCCGCAGCCCGGCGACCACCGGCTGGAACGTCGTCGTCGCGCTCAACGGCTCGACGAAGCCCAACCCGTGGAACGTGAAGTTCACGGAGTCGAACGGCCAGTTCAGCGCCACGAACGTGGACCACAACGGCGCGGTCGGCATTGGCACCTCGACGCAGTGGGGCTTCTGCGCGAACGGCAGCGGGCGGCCCACGATCGCCTCGGTCACCGGCTCCGGCGGCACGATCACCGGCTCGAGCTCGGCCTCGTCGTCGAGCAGCAGCTCGAGCTCGTCCAGCAGCTCGAGCTCTTCCAGCAGCAGCTCGAGCTCGTCCAGCAGCAGCTCGGGCGGGGGAGGAGCCGGCGGCTCCGGCGGCTCCGGCGGGTCGGGCGGCTCCGGCGGGTCGGGCGGCTCCGGCGGCGGCAGCACGTGCACGTCACCCAACCAGCAGGTCTGCGCCAATCAGACGGGCACCCACTGCGGCTACACCTTCGAGTACTGGAAGGACAACGGGAGCGGATGCCAGACCAACACGGCGACTGGCTACAACGTCGAGTGGAGCAACATCAACAACCTGCTGGGCCGTAAAGGCCTGAGGCCCGGGTCGAAGAACCAGATCGTGACCTACTCGGCCGACTACCGGCCGAACGGCAACTCGTACCTGGGCGTCTACGGGTGGACGAAGGGCCCGCTCATCGAGTATTACATCATCGACAGCTGGGGCACCTGGCGTCCGCCGGGCGGCCAGGGATTCATGGGCACCGTCACCAGCGACGGAGGCACCTATGACATCTATCGGACCGAGCGAGTCAACCAGCCGTCCATCGAAGGCACCAAGACCTTCTATCAGTTCTGGAGCGTCCGGCAGCAGAAGCGCACGAGCGGAACCATCTCCGTCGCCAACCACTTCAACGCGTGGGATCGCCTGGGGATGAAGCTGGGGAACCTGTACGAGGTCTCGATGGTCGTGGAGGGCTATCAGAGCAGCGGGAGCGCCAGCGTGAACGTGTCGATGAAGTGAGCGCTCGGCCTTGAGCATCGCATGATGAACGCGCGCGGGATGGCCATCCCGCGCGCCACGCGCCCGGGCTTCTTCAGTCCCAGGCACGACTCCCCACCCATCTGACAGACACGTCCCGGCGCTCCCCGCGCCGTCGCAGATCCGCCATGGCGCCGCCATGCATCCGCGGCGAGAGGGGCGTCGCCCGCGCACGCCCCGGCCCTTGCCTCCCCGGCAAGGGCCGGCCGCCCGCCGGCAACGCTTTCGCAAAGGCCTTCGGGGCGACGTTCAGGTTCCTTCCGGCCATTCTCGCAGGTATGGTCACGCCGGACGTCCTGGCTGCCCTCGCCGCTGACCGCCCGGCACGGCGACCGCCCCCTCCGGGTCAGCCAGGCCTCGGCAAAGCAGACCATCGCCCGCACCGAGACCTCGATCCCGAAGGGGAGACCTCATGCCGCCAACCCAACCCCCCCTGGTTGATCCCGCCGCGCGCCTCGGCCCCCCGGCCTCGTCGGCCCTCCAGACGAGCTTCGGGCCCGGCCAGCTCATCCGCCACGGGAGCTTCTGATGAGAGAACACGCAGCAGTCCGGACGACGAAGCCTCTCGTGACGGTCATGGCCGCGGCGCTCGCCTTCGTGTGCTGGAGCGCGGCATGCAACGCGATCTCCGGGGTCGACGATCTCGACTTCTCGGGCTCCGCCGGCGCGACGGGCGGCGGCGCGGGCGGCGGGACGGCCGGCAGCGACGGCGGCGGCGCGGGCGGCGGGACGGCCGGCAGCGACGGCGGCGGCATGGGCGGCGCTGGCGGCACCGGCGGCGCTGGCGGCACCGGCGGCGCTGGCAGCACGGGCGGCGCTGGCGGCACGGGCGGCGCTGGCGGCACGGGCGGCGCTGGCGGCACGGGCAGCGACATCTCTTACGACATCGCCTGTGGGAGCGGCAACGTGGCTGTGGGCGTCCACGGCCGGAGCGGCGGCTCGATCGATCAAATCGGCCTGATCTGCGCGCCGCTCGCCAGCGACGGCACCCTGGGCACCGCCTTCCAGACCGTGACCGCCGGCGGCAACGGAGGCGGGCCGGGCAGCGTGATCTGCCCTGCGAGCCAGGTCCTGGTCGGGATCAACATCTGGGTCGACACTTACGTTTACCGGGTCGAGCTGCTGTGCCAGACGGTCGAGGCGTGGAAGACGGGCGACGGCAACATCAATGTCGGCCCCGGCATCGGCAACGTGCACAGCACGGGTTTCGGGGTCAAATGCCCGATGGGGAGCGCCGTCGTTCAGATCACCGGCGACGCCGACGAGTATGTGCGCTCCGTGCATCCACGTTGTCTCCCGCTGTGACGGGCGCGGTGGCGGTGAGCGCGGACCTCGCCGCCTTCGCCGCGAGGGCCGTGCGCGAGGACTGCGTCGGCGAGACGCTCGCCGCGGTGCTGGCGGCCGAACAGCTCGGTCACGCCCAGGATCCCGCGGTCCGCGCCGGGCCGTCCGCGCCCGCCGCCCCGCTGAGAAGTTTACGGTCCATCTGGACCCGGAAGAACGCCTCCCGACGTGCGGCGAATTCTGCTAGAGCTGTGAGCCGCGTCGAGCGCAGGTCGCGCCTCGGCGCAGCGGCAGTTTCTTAAGGATCACCGGCAGACGTGCCGCGCTGCGGCAGCGCACAGCTCCGGCGAACGGGCCTATCACCTTTCGGGCATCAACATGACTTTCGATCGCGAAATCGCACGCTTCACCTGGGTTGGGATCTCCTGTCTGGCCCTGTCCGCTGCAGCGGCGGGCTGCTCGGACGGCGCAGGCGACTCCTCGGAAACGGGGGGCGCGGGCGGCAGCGGCGCGGGGACCGGCGGCGCCTCGAGCGTGAGCTCGGGCACGGGCAATCCCGCCGCGAGCAGCAGCAACGGCAGCACCAGCAACGGCAGCACCAGCAACGGCAGCACCACCAGC
Source organism: Sorangium sp. So ce1504 (assembly GCF_051521635.1). Classification (NCBI taxonomy): domain Bacteria; kingdom Pseudomonadati; phylum Myxococcota; order Polyangiales; family Polyangiaceae; genus Sorangium; species Sorangium sp. So ce1504. The sequence continues at coordinate 8,162,366 of NZ_CP150365.1, forward strand.
AACGGCAGCACCAGCAGCAGCAGCAGCGGCGGCGGCGGCGACACCAGCACCAGCACCACGAGCACCGGGACGCCCGAGACGAGCGCCACGTCGAGCACCGGCAGCGGGACGCCGACGGGCGGGTGCCCGGCGAGCGCGACGTTCTGCTCCGACTTCGAGGGCGACGGGCTACCCGAGGGCGCGACCTACCGCCCCTCGTACCAGGCGCAAGATGCGCTGAAGAACATGGCGATCGACACCTCGGTCTTCCACGCCGGCTCGCGCGCGCTGCGCGTGAACCCGGGGGCCAGCGGCTACGACTGGAGGATGCTCTCCGTCCCGTCGCCCGGCTCGACGTTCTGGGTCCGGCTCTACGTGCGCAGCAGCGTCGATCTCGGGCAGTCCGAGCACAACGCCTACTTCCAGGCCATGACGGGCGACGGCGAACCGAACCTGGGCGACAACATGGAGATCGCCGAGCAGTACTGCCAGCTCGTGCTGAACCTGCACGACGAGGTCACCCTGTCCACGGGCGGCGAGACCCGGTGCGGGAGCAACGGTGTGAAGCTCCCCAAGGACCAGTGGCACTGCATGGAGGCCTACTTCGACGGCGCCAAGGGCGGCGTCCAGGTCTACGCCAACGGCACCAAGATCATCGACAAGACCGGCGTGAAGACGCTCAACTACAAGACGTTCAGCTTCGGCTACCTCGGCTTCCACGGCCCGGCGCGGACGATGTGGTATGACGACGTGGCGGTCGCGCCGGATCGGATCGGCTGCGCCCCCTGATACGCGGCCGAACGCCGGCGCGCGCGTTATGGCAGCGCGATGACATGACCGCCATCGCGCGCGCCACGTGGCCTCCCTCCTGCTTCTCCCCTGAACGCACACCGCCCCCCCACTCGGGGCGCGGCCCGCCGGCGGAGCGGCCCCGGGCACGCTTGCTCCCTGGCTCCGCCGGCGCCATAGCCGGGGTGGCGAGCGCTCGGCGGACGCGCGCGAGCGCGCGCCGCGGTGACGATGCAAGGACGACGCGACCGCGATCCCGGCACGAAGGTAGATGTGATGCCGTACCTGGTTTTCCGGAATTTCCCCGACAATACGCCGATCCCCGATGACTGCTATAGCTGCGACGGCGCGCCGGACTGGGCAGCGTTGCTGGAGTGGATATGCCCCGCTCTCTCGCGCGACGAGGCGGAGCGGCTCGCCGTCATCGGCGAAGCGAGCGGGAGCCGGCCCGACGTCGCGGGCCTGAAGCGGCTCATCGAGGAGCACCTGAAGCCGTAGGCGCGCGATCGCGATGAGGAGCGCACGGAAGATCATCGATCCTCGCCGCCACACGTGGTGCGACACCCCGGTGGACGACATCGGCCTGCTGGTCGACGCCGACGAGTATTACCCCGAGTTCTACCGGGTCGCGGCCAGGGCGCGGCGGTATTTGCTCCTCGCCGGCTGGCAGTTCGACAGCGACGTCGCCCTGCTCCGGGGCGGGAGGGAGGAGCAGGTGTCGAGCCCGATCACGCTGCTCAAGTTCCTGAACCACCTCTGCGAGCAGAGCCCCGATCTCCAGATCTTCATCCTCGCGTGGGACTTCCACCTCGTGTTCGCGCTCGAGCGCGAGTGGCTCCAGCAGCTCGTCTTCGAGTGGACGAACCATCGCCTGCGCTTCCTCTTCGACGCCACCCACGTCGAGCGCGCCTCGCACCACCAGAAGTTCGTGGTGGTGGACGGCGAGCTCTCGTTCCTCGGCGGCCTCGACCTCTGCGACCACCGCTGGGACGACCGCAGCCACGCCAACAAGAACCCGCTCCGCGTCAGCCGAGGAGAGCCGCACAAGCCGTTTCACGACGTACAAGCCTACCTGCGCGGCCGCGCGGTGGCGCGGGCGCTGACCGAGATCTTCACGGATCGCTGGCGGCGCGCGGGCGGCGTGGACATGACGCTGCCGGACCTCGACGAGGTCGAGGCGACGTTCCCCGACTACCGGCCCGAGGGCGGCATCCCGCTCGCGACGGCGCGCGTCACGCTGAGCCGCACCGATCCGCACGGCGCCCCCACCGGCGTCCCGCACCGCACGGAGATACGCGACCTCTTCCTCGACGCCATCGACGCCGCGGAGCGCTTCATCTACATCGAGACCCAGTACTTCAGCTCTCACGTCATCGCGGAGGCGTTCGCGCGGCGGATGCGCGCTGAGGGCCGGCCGCTCCTCGACGTTGTGCTCGTGCTCAACATGGAGGCCGAGACGATGAAGGAGCAGATCGCCGTCGGCCTCTCCCAGGCCAAGGTGCTCGGCGGGCTGCGCGACGTGGCGGCCGAGACAGGCCATCGCCTCGGCGTCTACTACACCCTGCCGGCGTGCGGCGAGGACGAGACCGCCGAGCGCGCCACGTACATCCACTCGAAGGTGATGATCGTCGACGACCGCTTCCTCACCGTGGGCTCCGCCAACCTGACGAACCGCAGCCTCTCGATCGACACGGAGATCAACGCCTCGGTCGAGACCGACGACCCCGACGACGCGCTGGGCCGCTCGATCCGCGCGGTGCGCGCGTCGCTCATCGGCGAGCACCTGGGGGACGCCGACTTCGATCGGGTGGACGACCTCGTCGCTTGCCTCGACGCGCTGGCGAGCCCGGCGACCGGGCCGCGCACGCCTGGGAGCTCGTGCCGGTTGCGGCTCCACCCCTCGCCCACGGCGGACGAGCGCGCCCTGCTCGAGGTGATCGACCCGGACCAGCTGCCGTTCGACCCCGCCGCTGTCGAGGACATCGACCAGCGCCAGGGCTCGCTCTTCGTGGGCGGGCTCGGCGCGCTCTGGCGGCACCTGTTCACCAGCCGGGACCCCGCGAAGTAGCCGCGCGCGAGGCGCTCCGGGCGAGCGCGCCTGGGAGGCGCGGCGCGGGCGCGGGTACCGGCGGCCTTCCTGGACCCCGAGGCAGGGCGCGCCCCTTCCGGCCGCCAGGGGCACATGGTAGGCTGTGCCGCGGAATTGCGAACGGTTTCTTCAGGTTGTCTCTCAAAGTTGAAGCGTTGACGCCACGAGGAGTATGCAAGAGGCAGAGATCAAGATCGGGGGCATTTCGGTCCGCGACCTCGCGGAGCAATACGGAACACCGCTCTATGCCTACGATGCCGAGCGCATCCGGGAGAACTTCCGTCGACTCACGCGGGCGCTGCGCGGCAATTACCCGGAGGTGTCCGTCTTCTATGCCATCAAGGCGTGCAACAACCTGGAGATAGCGAAGCTCCTGGTCGACGAGGGCTCGGGCGTGGACGCCGCGAGCCCGAACGAGATCCGCCTGGCGCAGGCGCTCGGGCTGTCGGGCGAGCGGATCATCTACACGGGCAACAGCCTCTCGGACGAGGACCTGGCCGCGGGGCTGCGCGCCGGGGTGAACTTCAACGTGGACGATCACGGCATCCTGAAGCGCCTGTTCTCGCTCGGGAAGCCGCGCTGTATGTCGTTCCGGATCAACCCGAGCGGCGAGGACATCGCGACCCCCGATCTGAAGCCGTTCGCGGGCCCGTCCGCGAAGTTCGGGATCCACCCGCGCCACGTGGAGGAGGCCTATCGCACCGCGCTCGAGAACGGGGTCGAGCGGCTCGGGGTGCACATGATGCCTCACTCGCAGGCGAACAAGCCGGAGAACTTCGCGCACGTCACGGGCAAGCTGCTCGACCTGATCGGCCCGGTGGCCCGGAAGCTCGGCTTCGACCTCGCGTTCGTGGACATCGGCGGCGGGCTCGGCATCCCCTACCGGCGGGAGCAGCCGCCGCTCGACGTGGAGGCCGTCGCCCGCGGGATCGCCGCGATGGTCCGGAAGAAGTGCGCGGAGCACGGCCTGAAGGAGCCGCGCCTCGTCATGGAGCCGGGGCGCTACTTCGTCGGGGACGCGGGCTACGTGCTCGGGCGGGTGATCTCGATCAAGCAGGGATACAAGACGATCATCGGCACGGACATCTCGATGAACACGATGGCGCGCCCGGTGATGTACGGCGCTTACCACGAGGTCCGGATCAACGGCCGCCGCGGCCAGACGGCCCCGATGGCGATGACGGGCCAGGTCTGTGAGAACACGGATATGTGGATCGCGGAGCGCGAGTTCCCCGCGGACGTCGCCGAGGGGGACGTGGTCGTCCTGATGGACGCGGGCGCGTATGGCCACGTGATGAGCTACGACTACAACGGCCGGCTGCGGCCGGCCGAGGTGCTCGTCGACGGCGGGAAGAGCCGGCTGATCCGGCGGCGCGACACGTTCGAGGACATGGTCTCGCGGATGTGCCTGTCCGACGACATCAAGGAGCGCCTGCGCGCGGCGGCGGGAGAGCCGGCCGGCGCGAGCGGCTGCGGGTGAGCTGAACATCGCTGGGGCGCACGAAGGTGCGCCCTGCTCCAGCGCACCTGAGCTTCATGGCGACACGGCGAAAGGGACGCTCGCCGCACGCAGCTCAACGCACCGCCGGAAGATCGTCGTGTACACGCCCCGGACCTCGCGGTTCGGGATCGAGAGCAGGTGCGAAGGCTGCTCCATTGGTCCCCGCGAGCGCTTCTCGGCCCTGAGATACCCCGTGAGGACGAGGAGGCTCCACAGCACCTCGTCGCTCCGGTCGAGCTCCCCGAGCGGCACGCTCTCGTCGAGCACGCGCTCGATGCTGCCGCCGTCGAGCAGCGTCGCGAACGCCGGCTCGAGCGCGAGCGCGCGCCGCTCGAGCTGCTCCCGCACCAGATCGTTCGAGCTCGTGTTCACCCAGTAGGGCTGCGGCGCGCCGTCTTCGCGGGAGAGGAAGTTCAGGACGCTCCACGGGTTGTAGACGACGGTGTCGCCGAAGAGATACCCGTTGTACCAGGCGCGCAGCGACGGGAGCCGCTCGAGCCGGCCAGACCTCGTGAGCAGCGACTCGACCTCGGGCTCCGTGAACCCGAAGCAGGTGTCGAACTCCGGCGCGAGCAGCGAGTAGACAGCCACGTTGTTGAGACCTGAAAAGATGCTCTCCCTGGCCACGCCCGTGAGCACCGCCTTGAACAGGTGCGGATTGCCCTTGAGGCCCTCGGTAAGGAACGCGCGGAAGAAGCCGATGACCTGCGCGGCGTAGCCGTGGAGATACCCGGCGTGGAGGGGCTCGTCATACTCGTCGAGGAGGATGACCACGCGCTCACCGTGGGAGCGGTGGAGATAGCTCGACAGGTCGAGCAGCGCTGTCTCGTACGCGATCCTGCCGGCCGTGCCGTCGAGGACTTCGCGATACCGCCGGGCCTCACGCTCGCTCAGCGCGCCGCTGCCGAGCAGGTCACGGTGCTCGTCGAAGAGGCGCGCGATCCTGTCTTGCACCCCCTCCCAGAACGCATCGAAGCTCTCGGCCTTCACACCCTTGAAGGTCAGGTGGAGCACCGGGTAGCGCTGGAAGTGCGTGCGGTACTGTTCGCCGGCCTGCCAGATCCGAAGATCACGAAACAGCGGTGAGAGATCCTGCGCGTGCCGCTCAAAGAAACAGCGCAGCATGGAAAGGTTGAGCGTCTTGCCGAAGCGCCGCGGGCGCGGGAGCAGGACGACCTCGGTGCCCGGCCTGTCGACGAGCTCCTGGATCAGGTGCGACTTGTCGACATACTCGAGCCCCAGCTCGCGGAGCCGGCGGAAGTCGTCGATGCCGATGGGGACCTGGATGCTCATGGTGCCTCGGGCAGGGCGGCGTGCCCTCACGGACGCTACTCCGCCGCCCGTCAGCGGCAAGGGCTCCGAACGGCCTGAGCAGGCAGCCAGGCGTCCTGCTTCTCCGCCGCACCCGCCGGCGGAGCGACGGAGCCGCGGGTCACCGCGTCCAGGTCAGCAGCAGCGCGAAGATGGTGAGATCGGCGGCGACGTGCGCCACGTACGGCGCGAGGAGGCCGCCCGCGCGGCGCCGGAGCACGCCGAGCATCACGGCGTAGATCGCCGCCAGGCCGACGCCGACGACCCCGCTCGGGAAGCCGCTCAGGTGGAGGAGCCCGAAGGCAACCGCCTGGACGAGCACTGCCGTCCAGCCGGAGGTCGTCACGGCGTCCAGCGATCCGAGGAACACCAGGCGGAAGACCGCCTCCTCGAGGAGCGCGTTGAAGAGCGCGAACCCCAGGCCGCCGAGGAGCAACAGCGGCAGCGAGACGGGCGGGAGCAGGGCCCGCATCTGCGACAGATCGGGCCGCATCAGCCGGACCCAGAGCACGAGCGCGAGCGCGGAGACGAGGACGACCGCCGCGATCCAGCCGAGGACCGCGGGCCCGAACGCTCCGCGCCGCAGCGGCGGCATCGACGACCGGAGCGCCGGCACGGCGCGCGCGAGTAGCGCGAGCACGACGAGCGGGGCGGCCAGGGAGAGCGGCCACGGCGCGGCGAGCCCCACCGCCGCGGGCGCGAGCGTGAGCACCGCGAGGAGCGGGGCGTGGAGCGCCGCCCGGTCCGGCGCGCGCGCCACGGCGAGCAGGGAGGCGAGCCCGACGCCGAAGCAGGCGAGGCCGAGGGCGCGATCCGCCGCAGCAAGCGGGTACGCGGCGTAGGCGAGCGTCGCTGCGGAGACCGCGGCGAGCCCCGGCCAGCCAAGGCGAGGCGCGCCCGCTCGCCCGGCGGTCTCAACGACCGGCGTAACGCCGGCCGGCGCCGCGCGAGGCGGCTCGATCTGCCCGATCTGGTCGAGGCGCTCCAGAAGTTGAGCTTTCACTCGGATATAGTCGAGCTTTTGCTCAGGTTGTCAAGTACGCTCGGCGCATGGCCACGAAGCGCAAGAAGCCGCCGTCGACCGCGCCCCGCCGGGTGCCGCTTCAGGCGAGGAGCCAGCGGCGCAAGGAGCGGATCCTCGACGCGACGGCGGCGCTGCTCGCGTCGCGCGGGCTCGACGCGGTCACCACGAACGCCATCGCGGCGCGGGCGCGGACGTCCATCGGCTCGGTCTACGAGTTCTTCCCGAACAAGGAGGCCGTGCTCCACGCGCTGACGGGGCGTTATCTGGAGCGGCTACGGGCGCGCACCGAGGCGGCGCTCGCGGAGGCGCCGCCGGGCTCGTGGCGGGAGCTCACCGAGCGCTGGCTCGACGCGCTCGCGGCGTTCTACCGGACGGAGCCCGGCTACCGGGAGCTGTGGTTCGGCGTGCAGCTGTCCGGCGCGCTGCTCTCGACGGCCGCGGCGTGGGGGGACGAGTTCTCGGCGCGCGTCGAGGCGATCCTCTCGCCGCTGACGCCCGCGCTCGCGCCCGCCGAGCGGCGCGTCGTTGCGCAGAGCGCGCTGTATATGGCCTCGACGCTGCTCGCCCTCGCCGCTCAGCGGGACGAGCAGCAGGGCGCGCTCTACGTCGAGGAGGCGAAGAAGGCGGTCTGTCGCTACCTCGCGCCGTACATCGAGCCGCCGTGCCGGCCGGGGGAGAGCGCGTGACGCGGTGAGGCGCGCCGGCGCGGTGTCGCGCGGTCAGGCGCCCCCTCGGGACGGAAGCGGCGCCTTCAGGCCGCCGACGCCCGCGGCTTCGCGCTGGCCGCGTGGCGGTTCACCGGCCGCGCCAGCCCAAGGTTCTCCCGCAGCGTGCGGCCCTCGTACTCCGTTCGGAACAACCCCCGCCGCCGCAGCTCCGGGATCACCAGCTCGACGAAGTCGTCCAGCCCGCCCGGGAGCCACGGCGGCATCACGTTGAACCCGTCGGCGCCGCCCTGGGTGAACCACGCCTCCAGCTGATCCGCGATCTGCTCCACCGAGCCCACGATCGTCCAGTGCCCGCGCGCCCCAGCCACCCAGAGGTAGAGCTCCCGGATGGAGAGATTGCGCTTGCGCGCGATGTCGAACATCAGCGCTTGCCGGCTCTTGTTGTTGTTGGTCTCGGGCAGCTCGGGGAGCGGCCCGTCCACAGGATACGCGGACAGATCGACCCCGCCCGACAGGCCCGAGAGCAGCGACAGCCCGACCTCCGGCAGGATGAGGTCCTGCAGCTCCTGGTACTTCGCCCTGGCCTCCGACTCCGTCCTGGCGACCACGGGGAACACCCCCGGCATGATCTTCAGCTGGTCGGGGTGCCGCCCATACTTGGCCATCCGGCCTTTGACGTCGGCGTAGAAGGCCTGCGCGTCTTCCAACGTCTGCTGCGCCGTGAAGATCACCTCGGCGGTCTCGGCCGCGAGCTCCCTGCCCGCCTCCGACGATCCCGCCTGCACGATCACCGGGTGTCCCTGCGGTGGACGCGGGATGTTGAGCGGCCCTCGAACGGAGAAGAACTTCCCCTTGTGATCGAGCGTGTGCAGCTTTGCCGGATCGTAGTAAGCCCCGGACGCCTTGTCGCGGAGGAAGGCGTCGTCCTCCCAGCTGTCCCACAGGCCGGTGACCACGTCGACGAACTCGCGCGCCCGGACGTAGCGCTGCGCGTGGTCGGGGTGGGCGTCGAGCCCGAAGTTCCCCGCCGCCTCGCCCCCGCCGGTGGTGACCACGTTCCAGCCTGCCCGCCCCTGGCTGATATGGTCGAGCGAGGCGAACTTGCGGGCCAGCAGGTAAGGCTCCTCGTACGTGGTGGACGCGGTGGCGATGAAGCCGATGCGCTCGGTGACGACCGCGAGCGCGGAGAACAAGGTGACCGGCTCGAAGCTGGCCCCATAAGCGGTGCGCCCCTGCGCTCCGGGCCGGTTCTGCAAGGCGAGCCCGTCCGCCAGGAACACGGCGTCGAACTTGGCCCGCTCCGCCGCCTGCGCAATGCGCTTGTAATGCGCGAAGTTGATGCCTCCGTCCGCCTGCGCCTGCGGGTGCCGCCAGGCCGCCACGTGGTGTCCTGCGCCAGGCAAAAAGGCGCCCAAACGGATCTTCCGCTGATTGTCGCTCATGGGGTGTCCTCGGTCTCGGTCCTTCACGTGCGCGCGCGGGCACGTCGCCGCGCGACCGCCGCACGCGATCACCACGCGCTCATCACGCGCGATCTCCACGCGCGATCTCCACGCCCAGAGCGCAAGCGCCGTGCCCGGCGCCGGAGCCACGGGCGCAGCGGCGGAGATCGAAGCGCCGCCCCTCCCCTGCCCCGCGACGTGCTGCGAGGGCAGCAACGGATCACCAGCGCTGCGGAAGCATTGCTGTCAGGGAAGCACCTGTCCGCGGTAGCTCACCGGTCGATGGGCGGTGAGCGCGCAGGCGCGATCGTTCCGCTCAGCGATGCGGCCACGGGGACGGTCCGTGCGGTCCCCGTCGCGGAACGCTCTCCGGGTCGGCCGGGTCGCTGCCGGCGTCCCGCTCGTCACCGTCGCGGAAGCCGTCGCCGTCGCGGTCGACGCCGATGCGCTCGCCCGACCCGCGCGGCACGCAGGTATAGGTCAGCTCGCCGCCGCCTCTCGTGGCCAGCCAGCGGAGCTCGCCGTCCCACCGCCGCGGCGCGCGCGCGCGGTCGGCGTCGAAACGGCCATTGCCGGTGTACAGAAAGCCCAGCTCGTCCCCATGTGACCAGCCCTTGACCACGAGATCACAGTCGCCGGCGTCGGCGCGCGCCACGAGCAGATCGACGCGCGGGCCGGCCACCGCCGCGTTCGACGGCGTGAGCGTGATCTGCTGGCCCACGATGGGCTTCAGGTTCGACTCCAGCGCCAGCATGTACTCCGCCACCTGACGCTTCAGGAGCTCCCCCTCGGGGTCGACGGGGAAGCCGCCGGGGTTCTCCGGCGTCTGGACGAAATCGGAGAACGCGTTGAAGCGGACGAGCGTATCGACGGCGCCGTCGTGGAGAAAGCCAAAGCCGCGGACCTGGTCGCCCATGTGCGCGTTGGAGCCGCCGAACGGGAACACGAACGACTCCGCCATGCCGAACATCCCGACCTTCTGGTACTGATTGCGCAGGTGCGGGACCTTGAAGAGCTGGGTCTCGTTGGCGTTGGCCGATCCGCCGTCGCTGCCGAAGAAGCCCGGCGCGAAGTCGTCGGGGTTGGCGTCGGGATCGACGGCGTGGCACCCGATGCACGAGGCGCCGAGGATGCTCGACACGGGCCCCCCGAAGAAGTCGCGCCCCGCGCTCTGATCGGGCGTGAGCGAGTCGTCGAGCGCGCGGATGGGGTTGGGTGGATACGTGACCTGGAGGATGAAGTCCGTGAAATCGTCCATCTCCTCCTCCGGGATCGTCTCGTCTCGCCCGAGCAGATCGACGAACGATACGCTGAATTTCTTGAACGCCGCCCGCTCATCGAAGACCCCGCTGTCCGGCTGGGACGTGGGCGCATCATGGCCGCCCGTGCGGTCGCCGCGCCAGTGCATCGGCCCGTGGTTCGCCATGCCGCGCAGGCTCTGGGTCGTCATCGGCCCCTTCATCGGGTGCAAGCTCGTATCCTGGCCGAAGAGATCGGTACAGAACGGCCCCGGGTTCTCCAGCGCGGTGCCGTCCGGGTTCCCGAGGTCCCAGGAGAGGCTGTCGAAATCGCCGAAGATATGGCAGCTCGCGCAGGACGAGTCGCCGTGGCTCGAGCTCCGCGACGCGTCATAGAGGACGCGGCGCCCCCGGACGACGCTCGGAGGCTCCGGGTTGTGCATCGGCACGTGCGCGACCTCGCGGCGGGTCCGGGTGTCGATGACCGAGATCGCGTTATCGAAGCGCGCGAGCACGTAGAGCCGCTGCCTGTCTTCATCGAGGACGAGGCCGGTCGGCCCGCCTCCAGGGACGCGGATCTGGTTCGCGGCGCTGGGCACGAACGTGTCGTTCTCGAGCTTCGCGGTGTCGAAGACGCCGATCTTGTCCGAGCCGAGCGCCGCGACATAGAGGGTCGCGCCGTTGCGCGTCACGGCCATCTGCAGCGGTTGCGCCAGGCTCTTCTTGCTCTCGTCGTTCGGCACCGGCGCGCAGCAGGTGCTGTAATCGATGTGTTTGTTGAGGTGCCTCGGGGCGACGCCGCCCGGATCGAGCACGGTGATCCTGCTCTCGTGCAGGTGGCCGCGCACGCTGTGGCCGGCGAAGATGCCCGGCCCCTCGAAGCGCTCCTCGTTCCGGGCGTCGGTGTTGGACACATAGACCTTCCCGTTCACCGGGTTCACGACCATGTTGAACAGGACGGTCCCAACGCCCGTGAAGAAGCCGCCTGGCCCGTCCACCTGGCGCGGCGGGTTGGCGAGCGCGTCGATGACGAAGACGTCCTTGTCGGGCAGCGAGAGGCGCACCGCGTCGTCCCAGGGGCGACCCAGCTCGTCGACCCAGTGGGCCCCGTCGAACTTGAGAATGAGCCCGACCTCCGGCCGGGGGACTCCCTCGAAGTTGGTGTCGGGCCCGGGCAGTCCGCCCGCGGCCTCCCCGCCGTTCGGCACGAGGCTCTCGTCGATGACGGTCGTGCGGTTGCCCGAGTGGAAGGCGGCGGCGTAGACCCGGCTGCCGTCCGGCGTCACCGCGAGCGCGCGCGGCGTGTCGCTGAAGAGCGTCACGATGGAGAGCGGCGTGCCGCCGAGCGACGTCCCGGGCCGCCTCGCGTCGAACACCCAGACGTCCGCGCGCCCCACGCCGGGCGTCAAGAGCTGCGGATCGAAGGGGGCGTTCTGCCCGCGGTGGGCCGCGGTGATGAAGGCCCGCGAGCGCTGCGGCCCGGCGAATACGATGTCGCGCGGCTCATCGCCCACGAGCAGCGTGCGGACGACGCGCGCCCGGGCGGGGTCCCGAACGTCGACCACGCTCACGCTATCGGACAGGTGGTTCACCACCCAGACTTCATCGTCGCCCCGGGCAGCCACGGCGACCGGCTCGAGCCCCACGGGCACAGACGCCTTGAGCTGCAAGCGATGGGCTTCGACGCGGAAGATCTCCAGCCGGTTGTCGGGCGTGTTCACCGCGAAGAGCAGCTTGCCGTTCGCCGACAGGGCCAGGGGGCGGACCTGGCCCGATTCAAATGTCGTGAACGGCGTGGCGGCCGCCGCGGGGAGAGCGGCGGCGAGGGACATGGCCGTAGCACCTGCGCTGACAGCCAGGAAACGGCGCAGACAGCATGATGGCAGCACGCTTTCAAGCTATGTAAAATAAATACGATTAACAACAAAAAAGCGGTCGAGCGGTCGCGCCGTCATGGCCAACTCGCTGGCGGTGCCCTGGCTACGTGGTCGCACAGAGTGACTGTCATGAGTTCGATTCATCGTGCGCCGCCGTACGCCGACTCACCCGCGCGGCCCCGCAGGCGCGCTGGCAAGACGGCGTCAGCGGACCTGTCGCAGCGCGTAGTCGATGCCGCTCCGGAGCGTCCCCCGGGTGACCACGGTGCTGAGATCGATCTCGAGCGAGACGAGCGTTTGCGCCAGCTCGGGACGCAGGCCGGTGATCACCGTCGTCGCGCCGAGCAGCCGAAGCGCCGCCGCCGTGCCCATCAGACGTCCAGCAAGATGAGATCCGGCGCCACTTCCTTCGCGAGCTGGATGGCTCGCAGGCCGTTCGTCGCGGCCGCGATCTCGAACCCCCAGCCCGAGAGGTTGTCGCGGAGCAACCTCAGGTTTCGCGGCTCGTCGTCGACGATCAGGACCGTTCCGGTATCACTCACGTTCGTCACACTGCCCTCTCCAGCGGATGACCTCACCCTTCGCGCCAGCGACGCTGCATGAGGATGACTGCGCTCACAACAGATCTCAACCCGACGCCCTCATCGGGCGCCACCGTCGATACGCCCGCCGACGAGCTCTTCTATCGACTCCAGCCGGAAGTCCTCGGAGAGCTCGCGCAGGTGCTTGGCGAAGGGCGCGAGCCGAGGGTCGCCCAGCTCGAGCTTGTCCGCGTATTTCTGGATGTGATTGACGAGCCCCTTGCGCGCGAGATCGCGCAAGGCCTTGAGGTCCTCGTCCGGGGGCAGGACGACATCGCGGATGCTGGTCACACCCGAGCTGGGGCTCGGCTCCGTCTCCTCGCTGGCGCCGTCCTGCCGCTCGTAGATCCACTCCAGCTTGAGGTGTCGCTGGAGCTTCTCGAGCAGCTCATCCATCTGCAGCGGCTTGGCCAGGAAATCGTCAGCGCCCGCTTCCAGGCTCTTGTCCTGGTCGGTGATGAACGCGCTTGCGGAAGACGCGATGATCATCGTCCCTGCAAGCTCGGGCGCCTTGCGCATGCGGCGCATCATCTCCCAGCCGTCGAGCACGGGCATCGCGAGATCGGTGATGATCAGATCGAACCTCTCGCTCGCCGTCCTGTCCAGGCCCTCCTGGCCGTCGTTCGCCTCCGCCAGCTCGAACCCGAGGGTCGCGAGCATGCTGATGACCACGGCGCGGTTCTCCGGCTTGTCGTCCACCACGAGGAGCCTCCGTCGCGAGCCCTTGTAGCCGACGATCTGCCCCTGCTCCGTGCGCCTCACGGTGTCCGTCCAGTCGGGCGCCTCGGCGAGCGCCAGGTCCATCCAGAAGACGCTGCCCTTCCCGAGCTCGCTCCTGACCTGGATGGAGCTGCCCATCAGCGTGACGATGCGCTGGCTGATCGCCAGCCCGAGCCCGGTGCCCTCGCGGTGACGACTCTTGTCTCCGACCTGCTTGAAGGGCAGGAATATCTGGTCCAGGTGTTCGGCGCCGATGCCGGTCCCCGTGTCCTCGATCTCGAAGCGTATCCTGTGCGTCTTGGTCCGCGATTCGGGGCTCGCGCCGTCCTCCGGGAGATCCTTGCGCGCGCCGTGTGGCCCGCCGGGCACCTCCGCGACCGTGAAGGTGACGCTCCCGTTCTCGGTGAACTTGATGGCGTTGCCGAGCAGATTGAGCAGGATCTGACGCAGGCGCCGCTGGTCGGCGCGCACCCCCTCGGGCAGCGTGGGGCCGGGCTTGAACACGAACGCGATCCCCTTCTGCTCCGCGCGGATCCGGCAGATCTCGGCCGTCGCGTTCAAGAACGACGGGGATACAGCGAGAGCTCCCGGAAGCTGTCCATCACCGCGTTGACCGTGACATCGTGCCCGGCGCTCCCCGCGAACACCCCGTCGCGGAAGAACGGCACCACGACGCTCACCATCCACTCGCGCGCCCCCGGGTCGTAGCTCGTCGGCGTCCAGCGCGGCTTTCCTTCCGGGTTGTTCGCCGGGAGCGCGAGCGTCGTCCACTCCGAGTTGACGAAATCGACGGTCGTGTCGACCTGATCGATGTAGCTCGTGTGGCTGGGCCAGTACATCACGAGCCCGTTCCGCCTGGGGATGAGCCAGGTGTTGATGGGCTCCCCCGGCGCCCCCGCCGAGTACAGCTCGGTCATGCGCTTCAACTCCAGGAGAAAGACCTTCTCCCGGCCGTCGAGCGGGTACCCCGCGGGCAGCCAGACGATGGCGTCTCGCCTGGGCTCGAAGCCCGCGTTGCGCGACACCATGCCGCCGTCGCGCGACGGCCCGACGAGGGCGTCGAACTTCTGTGGGGTCTCTCCCTCGACTTCATGCAACGCCGAGGTGAGCATGCGGCCGTACCGCGCGACGCTCGCCTCCGCCTGGATCAGGCGGTCGTTCATGCGGCGGGTCCACTCGTCATGCGTCCGCGCGAGGACGCCCAGCTCGTTCTTCAGGATCGCGCCCTCGATGGCCCACGCCGCGATCCACAGCCCCGGACCCACGAACACGAGCAGCGCGACGGCCAGCGGCCCCGCGACCCAGAAGGACAGACTCGGCGCGGTGCGAGGGCGTTGGCCGCTCCGCTCCCCCGTTCATTCATGCGGTCATCGTACACGAATACAGGACCGCGCCACTTTGGAAGGTCAATGTCCTGAACAGAAAATATGGACACACGGTAGGAGCATGCGAGCTTGACGAGGACTGCGCCGCCACCACGACGCAGGTTGACTGACATGCTCGCGGAGCGATGGAGCGATTGGCGCACAGCGTGCGCCGGTGAGCTCACGCACCGTGGCCCGTTGGCGCTGGCCGCGGCGCGGCGGCTACTCCCAGCGGAAGAGCTTGAGGGCGAGCGCGAAGGTCGCGACGCCCCAGACGGCGAGCAGCGCGAGCTCGGGCGCGATCGCGGCGAGCGGCGCCCCCTCGAGCATCACGCCCCGGAGCGCGTCGTTCAGCGCGGTGAGGGGCAAGGCCTGGACGAAAGGCTGGATCGCGTCGGGGAAGCGATCGGCCGAGAAGAAGACGCCGGAGCAGATCCACATCGGGAACGTGACGAGGTTGCCCAGGCCCGAGATGCCCTCGAGGGTCCGCGGCCGCGCCGCGATGAGCAGGCCGACCCCGGCGAACGCCAGCGCGCCGACCACGGCGACCAGCGCGAGCGCAGCGAGCGAGCCGGCGATCGGCACGCCGAGCACGAGGGTCGCGAACAGGAGCAGGGCCACGACCTCGAGCACCAGGAACACGAGCCGCGCGCCGAGGTGCGACGCGAGGAGCTGCCACCGCGGCATGGGCGCCGCGACGAACAGCTTCAGGAGCTTGCCGATGCGCTGCTGCACGATCGCGACCCCGATCCCCCAGATCCCGGTCAACATCACGTTCATGCCGAGCAGCCCGGGCACCAGGAAATCGACGTAGCGGGAGCCCCTCTCGGCCTCGGTCACCTCGAGCGCGGCCGGGCGGAAGGCGTCGGCGCGCCCGGCCGCGCGCTGGAGCGCCTGGTCCACCTCGAGCCGGGCGAGGCGGCTCTCCGGCCGCGCCGGATCGAACCAGTACGTGGGCGGATCGGTGGCGAGCACGACCAGCGCGACCTTGCCCGTCCGGAGCTCCTGCTGCGCCTGCGCCCGCGGGACCACCCGCGGGACGACCTGCCCCGACGCATCGAGCGCCGCGCGCCGCGGCTCGGCCCCGGCGCCCTCCTCGACGCTCACCCGCACGGGCTCCGCGGGCTGGTCCCTGAACGCGACGGCCAGCGCCGACGAGAGCAGGATCGGGAACACGAACATCCAGAAGATCGCCTCGGGCTCGCGCAGGAACTCCACGACCCGCGCCCGGATGAGGAGCGCGAGCGACGAGGCGCGCAGGGAGCGGAGCCAGCGCGCCATCACGCGGCCTCGTCGTCCGCGAGCGTCCGCCCGGCGAGCGCCATGAACACGTCCTCCAGGCTCGCGTGGTGCGTCGCGAGCCGCTTCGGCGTGGCCCCGCGCGCCGCGCAGAGCGCGAGCAGCGGCGGGAGCACGCGCGCGACGTCGCGCACCGTCAGCCGGAGCGCCCCCTGCGCGAAGCGCACGGCCTCCACGCCCGGCAGCCCCATGAGCTCCTCCTCGGCGATCTCCGCGTCCACCTCGACCTCCACGACGTGCTCGGCGCCGAGCGAGGCGACGAGCGCCGCCGGCGTGCCGAGCGAGAGCAGCCGCCCGCGATCGACGATCCCCACGCGGTCGCAGAGGCGCGCGGCCTCCTCCATGTAGTGCGTGGTCAGGAGGATCGTGCGGCCGCGGGCCTTCAGATCCTCGACGATGGCCCATATCTGACGGCGCGACGCGGGGTCGAGGCCGGTGCTCGGCTCGTCGAGGAACAGCACCTCCGGATCGCCCGCGAGCGCGCAGGCGAGCGACAGCCGCTGCTTCTGCCCGCCCGACAGCGTGCGCACGAACGCGCTCGACTTTTCCTGCAAGGCCACGCGGCGCAGCGCCTGCTCCGGCTCGATGCCGCGCGGGTAGAAGCTGCGGAACAGCGCGATCACCTCGCCGACCCGGAGCTTGTCCGGGAAGCGCGTCTCCTGGAGCTGGATGCCGAGCCGGGCGCGCAGCGCGATGCCGTCCCCCACCCAGCGCTCGCCCAGCACCTCGACCTCGCCGGCGTCGGGGCGGGTCAGCCCCTCGAGGATCTCCACCGTGGTCGTCTTGCCCGCGCCGTTCGGGCCGAGCAGGCCGAAACACTCGCCGCGCTGGACCTCGAGGTCGAGCCCGTTCACGGCCACGACGTCCCCATAACGCTTGACCAGGCCGCGGCAGACCAGGGCGGGAGAGGCAGACACGGCACGTCTGTATCGCGGAGGACGGCAGAAAGGAACCGGGACACTTCAATCCCAACGCGGCCTTCGGCGCGACCCATCACGGCCTCCGGCGCGACGACGCGTGCAGGGCGGAGGCGCCCTCGGATCGCCCTCAGCAGATGAAGCGCACCTCCACGCGCCCACAGGAGCGCCGGAAAATTCGACAGACGACGCGACGTATCGCCTCTCCGGAGAATCGAATCTCACCAGACACCTGCGGCGAGCGCGTCGAGCGTGGCCCTGCAAGGAACCATCCGGTCCGGAATCGTGGCTCGCCGGTCTGCAAGCTCAGAGCGACGGAGTGGGGGGGCGCGTGGTGAGCGATGAAGAGGGAGTGGTGCCCGTGCACTGCGGCGAGGTCATCGCAGACCGCTACCGGGTCGAGCGGCCTCTTGGCATCGGCGGGATGGGGGCCGTCGTCGCGGCGCGGCACCTGTCGCTGGGCGAGCTGGTGGCCGTCAAATTCATGCGGCCGGAGCACTGCGGCAACGCGGCGCTGCTGAGGCGGTTCCAGCGCGAGGCGCGCGGGATGTTCCGGATGAAGACGGAGCACGTGCCGCGGATCTACGACCTGGGCGCGCTCGCCCCGAGGCCGGGGATCGCGCTGCCGGTGCCGTACATCGTGATGGAGCACCTGTCGGGCAACGATCTCCGCTCGATCCTGGAGCGCCGCGGGCGGCTGCCGGTCGAGGAGGCGGCGGAGTACGTCCGTCAGGCCTGCGTTGCCCTGACGGAGGCGCACGCGCTCGGGATGGTGCACCGGGACCTCAAGCCCGCGAACCTGTTCCTGACGTACCGGACCGACGGCACGCCGCTCCTCAAGGTGCTCGACTTCGGCGTCGCGAAGTTCATGAGCGCGAAGCCGGAGCACGACGGGCTCGAGATGACGACGGCGCGGTCGGTCATGGGCTCCCGCCGCTACATGGCGCCAGAGCAGATGCTGACGCCCAAGGACATCGATCTGCGCGCGGATCTGTGGGCGCTCGGGGTCGTGCTGTACCAGCTCGTGAGCGGCACGCTGCCGTTCGGCGCGGAGACGCTGGAGCAGTTCGTGCTGGTCGTGTCGGAGAAGGCGCCCCGGCCGCTCCGGAACGCGTGCGCCGATCTGCCCGAGGGGTTCGAGGAGATCGTGATGCGCTGCCTCGAGAAGGACCGGACGCGCCGCCCGGCCTCGGCCCGCGAGCTCGCCGCCGCGCTCGCGCCGTTCGCGCTGCGCGGAGCGCCCGACGCGACGCTGCCCACAGGGGTGCACCGGAGCCAACCGACGTTCACGTGGCTGGACGATGGGCCGCCCACGACCGCCGCGCGGCCGCCCACGGCCTCCGCTCGGCCGGCCGCGACCTCCGTTCGGCCGCCCACGACGTCCTCCGGGCCGGCCGAGACGAGGCGCGAGGGCCGCCGCCCCAGGCGAACCTGGCTGGCGGCCACGGCCGGCGCGGTCTCCGCGAGCGCCACGCTGGCCGCGATCCTGCTGTCGCCCGGGTGGCCGCGAGCAGCGGGATTGACCTGGGCCGACGGCGCCGGTGCCCAGCACCTCGCGGGCGTGCCGCAGGGGCTCGCCGCGGAGCCGAAGGGGAACGCGGTGGCAGCCAGGTCGTTCCAGGGGCCCGATGACGCGGCCGAAGGTGCGCTGCACGACGGCGCTGCCAGCGCGTGCGACGCGCCCCAGGCCGACGCCAGAGCCGCGCGCCCGGCCGCGCACAGCGGAGCCGGCGCCGTCCTGTCCACGAGGGCCGCGCCGCCCGCGCGGGCGAACGCGGGGAGTCCGCAGCGCGCGCTGGCGCGCGGGGTGCACACGTCCGGGTCCTCACCGGCGCCCGCCGCTGGCGCCGCGGTGCGGACGGCGGCGGATGCGCCGGCGCCCGTCCGGGGCGCGGCGGCGGGCGCGCCGTCCCTCGTGGCAGCGCCCGGCAGCGGCGCTGAAGCGGCGACGCCGGCGGGCGCGCCGGACAGCCCGTGGTGATCGCCATGCCCCGAGGAGCCCTGCCGAAGATCCCCTGCTGCTCGCGCCCGCGCGGGCTCGCTTCCGCCCTCGCGGCCGTGTCGCTGTCGCTCGCGCCGGCGGGCGGCCAGGCCGGCGAGCCCGGTCCGGCGCAGTCCGACACGGCACAGACGAGCCCCAACCTGGCACAGCCCAACCTGGGACAGCCCAACCCCAACCCGGGACGGCTGGGACAGCCCAACCCGGGACAGCCCAACCCGGGACAGCCCAACCTGCCCAACCTGGGACAGCCCAACCCCAACCCGGGACAGCCGGGCGGACACAAGGAGCAGGTGCTCGCGCTCTATCAGGCCGCGACGCGCCTGCTCGAGGCGGGCCGCATCGCCGAGGCGTGTGCCATGCTCGAGCAGGGCCGGACGCTCGATCCAACCGCCCTCAACCTCCTTCTGCGGCTCGGCGAGTGCCTCGCGCGCACAGGCAGGACCGCGGGCGCCTGGAACGTCTTCAGCGAGACCGCGGCCATCGCGAAGAGCGCGGGAGACCCCCGCGCCGCGCGCGCGACCGCGCTCGCGGCGGCGCTCGAGCCGCGGCTCTCGCGGATGGCGATCGCCGTGCCCCCCGGGAGCGCCGCGCCGGGGCTCGAGATCCGCCGCAACGGCGTGCTGCTCCTGCCCTCCCAGTGGGGACAGGCGCTCCCGGTCGACCCGGGGACGCACACGATCGAGGCGCAGGCGCCCGGCAGGAAGCGCTGGTCGGTCGAGCGCGTCGTCCCACCCGACGGCGCGGGCGTCGTCATCGACGTGCCCCTCCTCCTGGCGCAAGAGCCGCCCCCGCGCGCGCTCGCCGCCGCGCCGAAAGGCCAGAGGACGCAGGCGCCTCCCGTCCTGCCGCTCGACGACCGCGGAGGCGGCGCCGGGCGCGCGCAGCGCGTGATCGCGCTCGTGACCGGCGGCGCCGGCCTCGTCGGGCTCGGCCTTGGCGCCGTGTTCGGCGCCGAGGCGATCGCCCGCAGGGACGCCTCGAACCGCGGCCACTGCGACGCCCGGAGCCGCTGCGACGCCGTCGGGGTCTCGCTGCGCGAGGACGCGCAGGAGGCCGGCACCGCCTCGACGATCGCGTTCTCGACCGGCACCGCCGCGCTGCTCGCGGCCGGCCTGCTCCTCTGGACGGCCCCGCCCAGCGCCGCCGGCCCGCCCTCGCGCCGCGCCACGGCGGCGGCCGCCGCCGGCCCCGGCGGGTTCTCCCTCGTCGTGGGCGGGAGTTATTGACGTGGGCGCGCGCAGCACGACCGGGCTCGGCCTGCGGTTCACCCTCGTGGCGCTCGGCTGCGCCGGCTGCAACGCGCTGCTCGGGCTCGAGGACGGCATCCTCGTGGAGGAGGGCTGCGCGCCGCTCTCGACCATCGCCTGCTACAGCGGGCCGCCGGCGACCGAGGGGGTCGGCGCCTGCCAGACCGGCCTCATGCGGTGCAACGCCGCCGGCGACGGCTACGGCCCCTGCGAGGGCGAGGTGACGCCTGCGCCGGAGCGCTGCGGCAACGCGGCCGACGACGACTGCGACGGCGCGATCGACGAGGCGGACGGCGACGGCGGCCGGCCAGAGGATCCCGCGGCCGACGGCGGCAGCGCCGTCTGCGCCTGCGCCCCCGGGACCGTCGAGCCGTGCCCGTACGGAGGACCGCCGGGCACCGTGGGCGTCGGCGCGTGCCGCGCCGGCCGGCGGACGTGCGGGCTCGACAGCCGGTGGGGCGCCTGCGCCGGCGAGGTCACGCCGCGGGTCGAGGACTGCAGCACGCCGGCCGACGAGGACTGCAACGGCGGATGGGACTGCGGCGCGGTGCTCCCCGGCGGACCGCTCGGCGCCCTCCTCGGCGGCGCAGGCCAGGAGCGGGCGCGCGCGCTCGCGGCGGGCCCCGGGGGCTCCGCGATCCTGGGCGGCGAGTTCGCGGGCTCCCTCGATCTCGGCGCAGGGCAGTTCGCGACCGGCGCCGAGCAGGACATCTTCGTCGCGCGGCTCGATCCGGGCGGCACCGTGGCGTGGATACGTCGGTTCGTCACCGAGGGGCGAGGCTCGCTGCAGGCGCTCGCGGTGGATCTCGACGGCCATGTCGCGATCACGGGCGAGCTCGTGGGGAAGATGAACGACGTGGGGCTCACGGCCGACGCGCCGCTGGGGTTCGTGATCAAGCTGGACGACCTGGGCGAGCCGCAGTGGAGCGCGATGATCCTCGGCAGGCCGCAGGACATCGCGGCCTCGGCGCGGGGCGAGTTCGTGGTCGTGTCGACGCTGATGGACCCCGGCGGGACCGACGTGGCGGTGGCCAAGCTCGACACGTCGGGCGAGCTCCTCTGGAGGCGGGAGTTCCGCGGCGCGGGGAACCAGGAGCCGACGGGTGTGGCGGTGGACCCGCGCGGGGATGTGGTCATGACAGGGACCTTCGACGGCGAGCTCCAGCTCGGCGACGAGGCGCCCCGGCTCCTGTCCAGGGGGATGAGCGACGTGTTCCTGGCCAAGCTCGACGAGGGCGGCGAGCACGTCGCGTCGCTGGCCTTCGGAGACGGCCGCCTGCAGCGCGGCGGCGACATCGAGATCGGGCCGGGCGGCGAGATCGCGCTGAGCGGGACCTTCGACGGGATCCTCGATCTGGGCGGCGGCGAGCTGTTCTCGGAGGGGATGTCGGCGTTCGTGGCCGAGCTCGGGCCTGCGCGAGAGCACCGCTTCAGCCGGGCCTACCCCGCGGAGCGGCCGCCGCGCCTCGCGCTCGAGGCGGACGGCGGGCTCGTCCTGGCGGGCGACGTCGATGGCCCGACCGACCTCGGCGGGGGGCCGCTCGACGGCGCCGGCGGCGGCGGCGACATCGTCGTGGCGCGGTTCGACGCCGGGGGGCGCCACGTCTGGAGCAAGCGGCTCGGCCCGGGCGCCGGGAGCAGCGGCGGGCGCCGGTCCGCGGCGGGGGTCGCGTCGTTCGTGGAGCGCGGCCACGCCCTGCTCGCCGGGACCGTGGAGGGCAGCGTGGACCTCGACGGCGCCACGGCGCAGTCGACAGCGGCCGACATCCTGGTGGTGCGGCTCTCGCCGTAGGGCGCCGGCGATCCCTGGCAGGTTCGCACCCGGCAAGACCGCTCATCGCAGGGGGCCGCTCGACGCGCGCCCCTCGATGGTCGCCGGCAGGACGGTATGCGACAAAACAGGACAGGCGATCTCGTCGAGATCGCCTGTTCTGTCCGGCCGGCTCGGATCACCTCAGGATCGATGGCGCACGACGCCGGCTCGGCGCCTGAGAGCCATCACTGGCAGGTGCCCAGGCACTCGAGGTACGGGAGGCACTCCGCATCGTCTTCGCAGGCGGCCGCGGCGGCCTCGATGCAGGCATCGTCCTCGGCGAGCTCATTCAGGCACGCCACGCAGTCGGCGTTGTTCGCATCCAGGTTGATGGTGCCGTCATCGTTGCAGACGTCGGTCGTGGCATCGGTGGTATCGCACACGCTGGCGCACGTGGCGTCAGCCGTGCAACCGCACGCCTCGAACCCGTGAATCCCGAGGGCCTCCAGCCCTTCCGCGTACGTCTCATCACAGCAGTCCAAGCACTCGTTCTCGGTCCCGGCGTCGGAGCACTCCTCGGCCCCGCCCGTGCCCGAGCCGCCCTCGCCTGTCCCGCCTGATCCGCCCTCGCCCGTGGTGGCCGACGACGTGGTGGTGGTCGAGCCCGAGGCGCCCGAGCCGCCGTCGCCGCTCGTGTCGCCATCACCGCTCGTGACCGTACAGGCCGCCATCATACCCACGCTGATCAGGATCGCTGCGAAACCGAAAGCTTTCATGAATCCACCTCCAGACGAGTAGGGTCGCGCCGCGCGGCTCGTAACTCGGCACTACACGTCGAGCGACGTCGCCGGGCCACGCTTCCTGTGCACTTCAACGCCACCGTCGGCGCCGGGCGCTGTTCCTACACCAGAATTTTACGTGATGGTATCTGCTTCGTGCCTACAGCTGCGCCTCTGCGCCCCAAGCGGTCGCGCGAGGAGCACGCATGTCTCTGCACAATGTGCGCGCAATCCACCGGGACAGATCGGTTGTCAGCAGTTTTGTGCAACAGGAGCAGACCCTAGCACAGGGCAGGTGCGGGAGATCAAGCGGCTCCGCGTGGATAACCTGCTCCAGGGGAACGCGCTGGGCACGCGGGCGACCTCAACGGCAGAGGTGAGACAGGAGGCGCCCACCAGAGCTCGCTGGTGGGCTGTCGCGCTCCGAACGATCGAGATCTCGATGGAGCGGCGGCGAGCTCTCAGCCCTTTTGCTTGCGCGGGCGGTGTTACGAGCCGCCCGCGGCGCGCCGCATGGCGCAGTCGAGGTCGCCTTTGCAGGGGTCGCCCGCTGTACGCGCGCCGCCCGGGCTCGCCGGCGGCGCGGCGGTCGCCGGTCCACTGCTCTCCGCGGCGCGCTTCGCCGACGCCTTGCCCCCGGCTGCGGCGGCGGGTGGGGCCTTCGCCCCGCGCTCGCGCGCCTTGTCGCCCTTCTTCTTGGCCGGAGGCGCCTCGGCGGGCGCGGCCGCGGCCTTGGCCTCCACCTTCGGCAGCTGCGCCAGCGCCGCGCTCGCCGCGTGCCGCACGCCGGGCTGCGCAGCCGCCTGGAGCGTCTCGCGCGGGGCGCCGAGCCACACCGCGCTGGCGACGACCGCCGCCCCGAGGACGCCCGCGATTCCGTAGCGCACGCCCGCGGCCCGCCGCGCGCGCGGCGGGCGCAGGTCGATCGGGACCTCGGAGGGCACGGGCGTGAGATCCGGCGGCCTGAACGCCGGCAGCTCGGAAGGCACGCCGAACGGAAAGATCTCGAGATAGCTGCTGCGCTCTCCGTCGCCTGCGGGGGACCCGTGGGTATCCTCCATCCCGGAGCTCCTCGCGCCGCGATCGGCCCGCGCGCCGCTCTTGGTGGAGGCGTCCTTCTCCACCGCGAGCAGCGCGCTCAGGGAGATCACCACCGAATTCTCGTCCCGCGGCTCGGCTGCGACGCCGTCCGGCGCCGCTCCGCCGCTCGTGGATCGGCCATCCGTCTCGCCGGGCAAATGATCCGTGCTTCTCATAGGCTCCACCCCGCCTGCCTTCCGTGTCGACCGAGCACAGGGCGCAGACAGCATCTATCAGTGTACTCGCCATTTACCGCTCTTGATACAAGTTTTTTACTGCACTGGAGAGCACACCTCATCGCAACAGCTCGCCACAGCGCCGGAGCTCGCAGCGCTCGTGCGCGCAGCGGCCAGAGTCCCCCACACCGTGTCGGCTCAAGCGACATCGGGCGTGACGACCCCGGGCGAGGCCGCGCGTGCGCGCCCAACGACCCCACGCTCGACGCCCCGCGCGCCTCGCCCTCGCGTGCGGTGCATCACAGCGGAGCCGTAACCGGGGCGAAAACTCGAGCGGAACGAGAACAACGATGGATCGCTCGACGCGCTTTGTGGCCAGAAATCCAAACGGCCTGCGGAAAACGCACGGCGCCTGCCGGCCGGGCGACATTTCACGTCGACGAAACCTCTACGAAACATGGCACTCGGCATAAGGCCTTTCACCACGACGTCGTGTGGCTGGCCCTTGTCCGGGGACCGCGTTCTGCTGTGCAGGGCGGCCATCGGGTGTGTCCAGCCGGGAGTCTTCACTGGCCGGCTCCCGAACTCCCAACGGCTCTTGTGCAGTCGAATCGCCGCGCCGCGTCGATGCAGGGCATTGGACGCGCCCTCGGCACCCAAGGAGGATGCGTTGAATATGTACACGTCTGGGTTGGACGTTGAGGATCGGCCGGCGGCGGGCACCTCTCGGCGTCGTACGCTCTGCGTCGCGATGGCGGCGCTCGCCGGCGCGGCCCTGCTCTCTGCCTGCGGCAAGGCGAACGACGAGGCTCCGGCGCCCGGGACGGCGCCCGTGGCGCCCGCCTCGGACAGCGGCTCCATCAAGGTCGGCGTGCTCCACTCGCTGAGCGGCACCATGTCGATCAGCGAGGTGGCCGTGAAGGACGCGACGCTGCTCGCCATCGAGGAGATCAACAAGGCGGGCGGCGTGCTCGGCAAGCAGCTCGTGCCCGTGGTCGAGGACGGCGCCAGCGACTGGCCCACGTTCAACGAGAAGGCCAGGAAGCTCGTGCAGCAGGACGCCGTGGCGGTCGTGTTCGGCGGCTGGACCAGCGCCAGCCGCAAGGCGATGCTGCCCTCGTTCGAGGAGCTGAACGGCCTGCTCTTCTACCCGGTCCAGTACGAGGGGCTGGAGCAGTCGCCCAACATCTTCTACACCGGCGCCGAGCCGAGCCAGCAGATCGTCCCCGCGGTCGACTACCTGCTCGAGAAGGGCAAGAAGCGCATTTACCTGCTCGGCTCCGACTACGTCTTTCCGCGCACGGCCAACAAGATCATCAAGGCGCAGCTCGCGGCGAAGGGCGGTGAGCTCGCCGGCGAGGAGTACCTGCCGCTCGGCGGGACCGAGGTCAGCACGATCATCACCAAGATCAGCGCGGCCAAGCCGGACGCGATCTTCAACACGCTGAACGGCGACAGCAACGTGGCGTTCTTCAAGCAGTTCAAGGACGCCGGCTACACCGCCGACAAGCTGCCGGTCCTCTCGGTGAGCGTCGCCGAGGAGGAGGTGCGCGGCATCGGCGCCGAGAACATCGCCGGACACCTCGTCTCGTGGAACTACTACCAGACCACGGACACCCCAGAGAACAAGAAGTTCGTCGACGCGTACAAGGCCAAATACGGCGCCGCGCGCGTCACGGACGACCCCATCGAGGCGGGCTACTTCGGGGTCTACCTGTGGAAGATGGCCGTCGAGAAGGCGAAGTCGACCGAGGTCGCCAAGGTGAAGGAGGCCGTGAAGGCCGGAGGCATCGAGTACAACGCGCCCGAGGGCCTGGTCCGGCTCGACGGGAAGAACCAGCACACCTGGAAGACGGTCCGCATCGGCGCTGTCCGGAAGGACGGCCTCATCGACGAGGTGTGGAGCTCGGGCAAGCCGGTCCAGCCGGATCCGTACCTGAGCGCGTATCCCTGGGCGAAGGAGCTGGCCGCGAAGTAGCGGGGCGCGAGCGCGAAGCCTGAAGCCCGGACCACGGAGCCGCGGAGGGCGCGGGGCCTCGTCAGGATGCCCTCCGCGCCTCCGCGGCCCGAACCTCACTGTGCGCGGCGTCTCGATCGGTTGGGTGCTCTAGAATGAACGAAGTTCTCCTCCACGCCTTCAATGGCCTGAGCCTGGGCTCGATCCTCCTGCTCATCTCGATGGGCCTCGCGTTCTCCTTCGGGCTCATGAACGTGATCAACATGGCCCACGGCGAGTTCATCATGGCGGGGGCCTACACGACGTACGTCATCGGGCACCACGTCGCGCCGCTCGTCGGGGGGACCGAGGCCGGGCTCTGGTTCCTGCTCGCGCTGCCGGCCTCGTTCCTCGTGGCCGGCGTGCTCGGGCTCGTGCTCGAGCTCTCGATCGTTCGCTTCCTGTACGGCAGGCCGCTCGACACGCTCCTCGCCACGTGGGGTGTCGGGCTCGTGCTGCAGCAGGCGGCGCGGAGCCTGTTCGGCGCGTCCAACGTGCAGGTCTCGAGCCCGTCGTGGCTGAGCGGCGGCGTGGCGCTCTCGGGCGGCGCGCAGCTGCCTTACAAGCGGGTCTTCCTCATCGCGCTCGTGATCGCGTGCATCGCCGCGGTCTACACGTACCTGCACCGCTCCGCGGGCGGCAGGCGGCTGCGGGCCGTCATGCAGAACCGCGAGATGGCCTCGTGCCTCGGCGTCCGCGCGCGCCGGGTCGACGCCGCGACGTTCGCGCTCGGCGCCGGGCTCGCCGGGATCGCCGGGTGCGCGCTGACGCAGCTCGGCTCGATCGGGCCGTCGCTCGGGACGAACTACATCGTCGACGCCTTCATGGTGGTCATCCTCGGGGGCCTCGGGCGGCTGCCTGGCACGGTGGTGGCCGCGCTCGTGATCGGCGTCGCGAACACGCTGCTCGAGCTCTCGACGACGGCGTCGCTCGGCAAGGCGCTCGTGTTCGCGCTGGTGATCGCCTTCTTGCAGTGGCGTCCGACAGGCCTGCTCGCCCTGCGCACACGATAGGAGAGGACACGGACATGGCCCCTCGAGACTCTGCCCTTCGCAATTTCGTCTGGACCTGGGGAGCGCCGCTCGCCGTGGCGCTGCCGCTCCTCGTCGCGCCGCTCGCGCTCTCCGACTTCCGCCTGAACCTGCTCGGCAAGTTCCTCACGTACGCCATCGTCGCCCTGGGGCTCGATCTCATCTGGGGCTATGGCGGGATGCTGAGCCTCGGGCAGGGGCTCTTCTTCGGCCTCGGCGGCTACGCGATGGCGATGTACCTGAAGCTGGAGACGTCCGGCTCGCGCCTGCCCGATTTCATGAGCTGGAGCGGCCTCGAGGCGCTGCCGATCTTCTGGGAGCCGTTCCGCTCGCCGGTCGTGGCCCTCTGCGCGGTCGTCCTCCTGCCGATGGCGGTCGCGTCCGCGGTGGGTTATCTCGTCTTCCGGAGCCGCGTCCAGGGGGTATATTTCTCGCTGATCACCCAGGGGCTGACGCTGATCGCGTCGATCCTCTTCATCGGCCAGCAGGCGGTGACGGGCGGCACGAACGGGATCACGAACCTGAAGACGATCTTCGGCTTCGCGCGGGGGGCAGCCGGGACGCAGACGGTGCTCTATTTCGTGACGCTCTTCTGCCTCGGGGCGCTCTATCTCCTGTGCCGGAAGCTCACCCAGTCGCGCTTCGGGCGCCTGCTCGTGGCGATGCGGGACGACGAGAACCGGGTGCGCTTCCTCGGCTACAACCCGGTCACGCTGAAGACGCTGGTGTTCGCGCTGTCGGCGGGCATGGCGGGCATCGCGGGCGCGCTGTTCGTCTGCCAGGTCGGCCTCATCTCGCCCTCCTCGATGGGCGTGATCCCGTCCGTCGAGATGGTGACCTGGGTGGCTGTCGGCGGGCGCGGCACGCTGATCGGCGCGGTCGTCGGGGCGATCCTGGTCAGCCTGGGCAAGAGCGCGCTGAGCGAGTCGTACCCCGAGGTGTGGCAGCTCGGCTTCGGCGCGCTCTTCGCGGCGTCGGTCATGCTGCTCCCGAAGGGCGTCTCGGGCTTCCTGCAGCGGCACGCCGCGAAGCTCTCGCGCCGCGACACGGGCGGCGCGGCGGGGCCGGCGAGCGGGGATGAGGTCGATTCGGCGGCGGGCCCAGAGGCGCCGGCGACGACCGGTCGCTGAGGGGGAGGCGCGGAGATGAGCGGAAGCGAGCACGGAAACGAGCGCGGAATCGAACGCGGAAACGAGGAGAGGAGCAGCGCGATGAGCCGCGGCAACATCGTCGAGGTCCAGCGGGTGACGGTGAGCTTCGACGGCTTCAAGGTGCTGGACGAGCTCGACTTTTCCATCCAGCGCGGGGAGCTCCGGTTCCTGATCGGGCCGAACGGCGCGGGGAAGACGACGCTGCTCGACATCCTGACCGGCAAGACGAAGCCGTCGAGCGGACGTGTGGTGTTCCACGGAGGTGGGGAGTCCGGACAGGAGGCCGTGGAGGTGAATCGCCTGCCGGAGCACGCCCTTGTGCGGCTCGGGATCGGGCGGAAGTTCCAGACGCCGGCGGTGTTCGGGAGCCTCACGGTGCTCGAGAACCTGGAGGCGGCGATGGGCTTCCGGGAGAGCGCGCCGGGGCTGCTCCGCGGGCTGTCAGCGCCGCAAGAGAGGGAGATCGCCGAGACGCTCGATCGCGTCGGGCTCCGGCGGCGCGCGGACGTGCGGGCCGCGGTGCTCGCGCACGGGGAGCGGCAATGGCTGGAGATCGGCATGCTGCTCGTGCAGCAGCCGAAGCTGCTCCTGCTCGACGAGCCGGTCGCGGGGATGACCCGGCGCGAGCGCGACCGCACGGGGGAGCTCGTCCAGGAGATCGCGAAGCAGCGGTCGGTGCTGGTGGTGGAGCACGACATGGAGTTCGTGCGGCGCTACGCGAGCACGGTGACGGTGCTGCACGCCGGCAGGCGGCTGTGCGAGGGGCCGGTCGAGGAGGTCCAGGGCAACGCGCAGGTGATCGAGGTCTACCTCGGGCGGGCGCACGACGCGGGGCGCGCGCGGGGCGGGGCCAAGGAGCCGGCCGAGGCTCAGGCGGAGGAGCGGTAGCGAGCATGCTGGTTGTCGAGGATCTCGCGGTCTATTACGAGGAGAGCTGCATCCTGTCGCAGGTCAGCCTGGACGTCGCGCCAGGGCGGGTGTCGTGCCTGCTGGGCCGCAACGGGGTCGGCAAGACGACGTTGCTCAAGGCGATCATGGGCGTGCTGAAGCCAAGGCGCGGCAAGGTGACGCTCGACGGGGCGGACCTCACGGCGAGGTCGCCGAGCGACAGGGCGCGCGCGGGGATAGGCTATGTGCCGCAGGGGCGAGGGATCTTCCCCTACCTGACGGTGCGAGAGAACCTGCTCATGGGCTTCGAGGCGAAGAGCGATCCGACGCCTAGCCCGGCGGCGCTGGAAGAGATGATGGAGATGTTCCCCATCCTCAGGAAGTTTCACGCGCGGGCGGCAGGGACGCTGAGCGGCGGGCAGCAACAGCAGCTCTCCCTCGCGCGCGTGCTGCTGAGGAAGCCGAAGCTGCTCTTGCTCGACGAGCCGACGGAGGGGATCCAGCCGTCGATCATGCAGGAGATCGGGGAGGTGATAAAGGGGCTCGGACAGAAGGGGGATATGGCGATCCTGCTCGTGGAGCAGTTCCTGGACTTCGCGCTCTCGACGGCGAGCGAGTACTTCATCATGGATAACGGCGGGATCGTGCGGCGGGGGAGCGTGGCGGAGTTCGACGACGAGATCGCGAGGGAGTTTCTGGCGGTGTGAGGGCCCCTTCGAGTCCACGAGCGGAGGCGACATGGAGGGAGGGTGCAGCCGAGGGCGTGGCGGAGCTCGACGACGAGATCGGGCGCACGCCGAACGAGACGCGGGGGCGAGATCCGCAAGCAGATCCGCGCCCGGTGGCAGGACGCCATGGATCCGCACTGTCTGAACGGGATGAAACTGCGCATCGTCGAGGTCGGGCACAGCGGCACCGAGGCGGCCTCTCGCGCGCGAGCCGGCAGAGCGTCGCGCGTCCTCTCCTCCGAGAACGCGGGCGTCGCGAGCTCATCCAGCTGTCCTACGTGGAGGTCGAGGTGCTCCCCCGGGAGGCGTGGAGGTGCTCGCCAGGGGCGGTCGATGCGGAGCCAGCCGCGAGCACGAGGCTACGCCAGCGCTTGCTCGGCGCTCGTCGCGGTCACCGCCTGGTCAAGCCACCGCTCCAGCGCGGCCGGCTCCGAGCAGGCGTCGATCTGGGCCTCTAGCGCCGCGCTGAGCGCAAGCCCACGCCGCGCCAGGACCCTGCGGAGCGCCGCGCGCGCTTCCGTCAGCCGGCCTTGCTCCTGGCCCTTCTCGAGGCCCTTCTCGAGCCCTTGCTCGATCCCTTGCTCGATCCCCTCCTGGATGAGCTGTGCCTTGACCTCCGGGCTATCGGCGAGCAAGGCGCGAAGGATCCACTGCCTGCGCGCCTCGATCTCCGGGTCGTCGGAGCGAGCGAAGCGTCGCAGCAAGTCCTCACGGGTCTGCGGTGACATCGGCAGGTACTCTAGCATAGAGATCACCCATTCCACCTCCCGCCGCGGTGCCACCCACCGGGCGAACTCGTCAAGGGCCTGTCCGGAGCGAGCCACCAGGAACGGCACGAGCTCATCGCACAGCGGTAGCTCGTTGGCGGCGATCCAGAGAAACTGAAACGGCGACGGCCCGACGCGGTAGCAGCCAGGAGAGAACCGCTCCGGCGCCCGCGCAACGTACAGCCACGACGGCAAGCGGGGAGCGACGACCCAGAGGGGCTCTTCGCCCATCCAGAGCGGCTCGCACGCGTAGATGCGCTCGATCTCGCGCGCCAGCCTGCGCAGCGTCGCGCGCTTGATCTCCCCGATGTCGACGTGGTCGCCGGCCATCTTGATCTCGACGAGCACCTCGTCATGGTCGCACGCCGCCGGCCAGGGCGCGGCGAGACGAGCGAGGCCGTCAGGCCGCAGCACACGGAGGTAACCGTCGGCCTGAACGCGCTCGAGTCGCACCTCGGGCGGCCGGTGCCATGCGGCGGAGCCGTCGGTGACGCGCGGGGTGTCCTCGGCGAAGGTCAGCTTCGCGAACCCGTCAAGCTTGCCCACGGCGGTCTTGATATCAACTCACCGGCGGCGACGCACTTCAAATAAGCGATCTGCACGGCAGATAAAGAGAGATGAATTCGCAACCCTGTGCGCAAGCGCGTGAGAGCGGGTGACCCGACCCCGGCGCCGCGGGCGACACGTCACGCTCGGTCGGAGCGGCCGCGGAGCGACAGCGCCCGAGAGCAGCGCGACGGTAGGCCTCGATGAGGCGCACGCCGTCGAGCCGGCCACGGCACTGCGCAGCGGGAACACCTCAACGGGAGCCAGGGAGCGCACGGCGCGGAGACCCACGAGGACCTCATGGGCCATGGAGGGCATCGCGGCGTGGCTGTCACGGGGGCGCGCACGCGGCCAAGTTCAGCGCATGTCGCGCTCCGGCGACCCGCGAAGTGACCGCGCTGCTCGGGAGAAATAGAGACATCATTCTGACAGGTCGCGCGTAATTGCGTGAGCCTCGATGCCGTGCTGATCGAGCGGCTCGCCGCCGGCGGGGCTCCGGATTGCCTGACGCAATCCATCTGGGCGCTCGGCTCGCTCGAGACGAAGATGCCGTGGCATCTCCGCGAGCCGCGGGGGCATGCGCCGCGAGGCGCACGCATGCGGCTCGCGCAGCAGGGCGTGAGGCCGAGCACGCGCGGCGGTGGACATCGGGCACGCGGCGGCGGTACGACGAGCCATGGCGAAGAGGACGGGCGCGAAATGGCTGTGGGCGGCGTGGGCGGCGACGGCGGGCGGCTGTGGGCTGGTGGCGGGGCTGGAGGACGGTTATTACGTGCAAAAAGAAGGCAGCGGCGGGAGCGGAGCTGGCGGAGAAGCCGGCGCCGGAGGGGCGGCTGGAGGCGGGATGGGAGGCGCCAGGGGAGCTGGAGGCGGGGACGAGTGCACGCCCGAGGGGAAGGCGTGCGCGAATCAGACGTGTGTAGAGGGCAAGTGCGTCGGGGAGTGCGGCCCGGAGGACGTGCGCTGCTCGGAGAACCGGCCACAGCGCTGCGATGAGCGCGGGGAATGGGAGGATGCGGCGCCGTGTGGAGCGGCAGCGCCAGCGTGCGACCAAGGGAAGTGCGTACCACGGAGCTGCGTCGGTCTGCCGGAGACGTGCGGTCCTGGGGGCGACGAGAGCTGCTGCGCGACGGGAGCGGCGGTCGAAGGAGGGACGTTCAACCGTGGCAACGATACGAGGTATCCAGCGACGGTGAGCGGGTTCTTGCTGGATAGGTACGAGGTGACGGTGGGCCGGTTCCGCAAGTTCGTGGAAGCATATCCCGGGAGCAAGCCGGCAGCAGGAGCAGGAGAGCACCCGAAGATCGCGGCGAGCGGGTGGGACGCAGCGTGGGACAGCAGCCTGCCCGCGGATACGGCGGCATTGAAGGCCGGGGTGAAGTGCGAGTCGACCTACCAGACATGGACGGATGACTCCGGAGCGAACGAGCACCTCCCGATGAGCTGCCTGAGCTGGTACGTGGCGTTCGCGTTCTGCGCGTGGGATGGGGGTCGGCTGCCGACGGAGGCGGAATGGAACTACGCGGCGGCGGGAGGAGGCGAGCAGAGGCCGTATCCGTGGTCGACGTCAGCCAGCGACACCACCATCGATGCGAGCCACGCGGTATATGACTGCATGGGAGATGCGGTCATGCCGCGGTCATGCGCGTTCAGCGACTTCCAGCTGGTCGGCTCGCGGTCGCCGAAGGGGGATGGGAAGTGGGGTCAGGCAGACCTGTCCGGGAACCTGTGGGAGTGGGTCTTGGATGGGTTCGCGAGTCCGTACCCACCAGGCGAATGCAACGATTGCGCGAATCTCACCACAGCCTCGGTCCGGGTGATCCGGGGCGGGAGCTGGAGCGACCCCCCATCGCACCCGCTCTCTTCCAGCCGCAACAGCCGCCTCCCGTCGGACCGCAGCGAAGGCACCGGGGCCCGGTGCGCGAAGACACCGTAGGACAATGACACAGATATTGCTTAATGTATCACTTCCATTGAAATTTGATCCTTGAACCCTTGTTCGAGCACGGATCCCCGCCGATGTCGGGCGATGGCAGCCGTAGCGCGGGAAGCCGGGGGTCCGGGGGCGGAGCCCCGGCCCGGCAGCAGCGCCGGTGATCGCGGCCCGGATGGAATCGCTCCTCGCCTGGATGGCCGAGCGGGTCGCCAAGTT
The DNA here is from genome assembly GCF_051521635.1 of Sorangium sp. So ce1504. Taxonomy (NCBI): domain Bacteria; kingdom Pseudomonadati; phylum Myxococcota; order Polyangiales; family Polyangiaceae; genus Sorangium; species Sorangium sp. So ce1504. The sequence continues at coordinate 8,195,461 of NZ_CP150365.1, forward strand.
CCCCCGCGATCACCGCTTCACGGTCGGCGACCGCCTCCTCCATGCCTGCCTCGACGTCACCGAGCACCTCGTCGAGGCCTCGTACCGGCTCCCGTCCCCTTGACGCCGCCCGCCCGGCGCGTGAGCCTCCTCTCGTGTCGGTCATCCTTGCGGAGGGGACGGTCTTCGCGCGCCGCTACCGCGTCGAGCGCCTCATCGCCGCCGGCGCGATGGGGGCCGTCCACGAGGTGATTCACCTCGAGACCGAGCGCCGCCGCGCGCTCAAGGTCATGCACGCTCACCTCTTCCAGAGCGAGCAGATGCGCGCCCGCTTCAAGCAAGAGGCGCGCATCGCGGCCAAGGTCGAGAGCGAGCACATCGTCGATGTCTTCGACGCGGGCGTCGACGAGGCGACCGGCATGCCGTTCCTGGTCATGGAGCTGCTCCGCGGCGAGGAGCTCGGCGAGCGCATCAAGCGCGCCGGCCGCCTGCCGCCCGCCGAGGCCGTCACCTACCTCTACCAGACCGCGCTGGCCCTCGACCGTACCCACGCGGCGAGCATCGTGCACCGCGACCTCAAGCCCGCGAACCTCTTCCTGTCGCAGCGCGAGGACGGCTCGGTCCGCGTGAAGATCCTCGACTTCGGCATCGCCAAGCTCGTCGCCGAGGGCGCGACCGCGGCGGGCACCACGAGCAGCCTCGGCACGCCGCTCTACATGCCCCCCGAGCAGTTCCACGGCCGCGCGAGGCTCACCGGCGCCGCGGACGTCTTCGCGCTCGGCATGATGGCCTATACGCTGCTCGTGGGCGCCTCGTACTGGGATCCCGAGGCGAGCAGCGTCGACGGCGTGTTCGCGTTCGCGATGATCGCCGTCCGCGGCCCGCAGGAGCCGCCGGTCCAGCGGGCGCGCGCGATGGGCGTGGCGCTGCCGCCGGCCTTCGACGCGTGGTTCGCCCGGGCCACGGCGGTCGATCCCGCGGCGCGGTTCCAGCGGGCCACGGAGGCGGTGCGGGCCCTCGGCGACGTGCTCGGCGTCCCGGCGGGCGGCAGCCGGGCGACGTTCCCGAGCGCGCCGTCCTGGCCCGGAACCGCCCCCGCCACCGCGGCGGTGGCCCCCGCCCTCTTCACGGCCGAGCCGGTGGCGGCGACGAGGACGAGCGCGGGCCCGGAGCGCGACGCGCGCTCGTCCGGTCCGGCGCACGTGGGGAGCTCGACCGGCGCCGCGGTGTCCGGCATGCTGTCCAGGTCGTTGACACCGAGCCGCGCCCCGCTCGTTGCGGGGCTCTCGGGGCTGGGGCTCCTCGTGCTGCTGGGCGGCGGCTGGCTCGTGCTGCGCGCCAGCCGTGGCGTCGAGCCAGCCGCGGCAGCCGTCACGACGGCTGCGGCGGCGCCGGAGTCGACGGCGGCAGCGCCCGAGCCGACCCTGGTCCCGGCGCCCGCGTCGGCGCCCGAGCCGGCCCTCGCGCAGACGCCCGAGCCGGCCCTCGCGCAGGCGCCCGAGCCGGCCCCCGCGGCGCCGGAACCGACCGCCGCAGCGACGCCTCCTCGCCCCCCGGCGACGGCGCCGCGCGCGCCGTCCACGGCGGTGGTGCGAGCCTCCACGGCCCCCGCGCCGACAACGCTCCGCCCGGGCGCGCCGCCACGGGAGCCCGCGGCCAAGCCATCGGCATCGGGCCCCAGGCCGCCCTCGGGCGACAAGAAGCCGCCCGCGCCGCAGCAAACGACATCCACCTCCCCCTCCCCGTACGGCCGGTATTGAGCTGCACCTCCGTGGCAGCGCCGGCTCGCCCCCTGCGCGCCGAGCTCCGCCTCGGTGGCAACGCCGGCTCGCCCCCTGCGGGCCGAGCGTGTCCTCGTCTGCGAGCGGTTCAAGCGCCGTCATGAAGGCACGGCACAGCGCCCCGTTCCCCTCTCCTTCCCCTCCTTCCCACCTCTCCGCCGTCGTGCTCCAATCCGCCCGCCCACCGCGCTCGTGACGGCGCGTCTCCCGCTCTCTCCTCACCCGCCGAGTGCCAGCGCATGCCCCCTCGTCTCCGCCGCTCCGCCCCTCTCCTCGCCGCCCTCGGCGTGCTCTCCCTCTCGGCTCCTGCGGCGGCGCAGGACATCGCCGCTGCCGAGGCGCTCTTCGAGCGGGGGCTCGCCGACATGCAGGCAGGCCGTTACGAGACGGGCTGCAAGGCCCTCGCCGAGAGCGAGCGCATCGACCCTCAGCCCGGCACGCTCTTCACGCTGGCGTCCTGCGAGGCCCGATGGGGCCGCATCGCCACGGCGGTCGCGCGCTTCAAGGACTACCTGGCGCGTTTCGATCGGATGAAGCCGGCCGAGCAGGCCCGTCAAGGCGAGCGGCCGAAGCTCGCGATGGAGGAGCGCGACCGGCTCTCGCCCCAGATTCCGAGGCTCGCGCTCTCCTTGCCGCCGGGTGCGCCGGCAGGCACCGTGGTCCGGCGCGACGGGTCCGTGCTGGGCGAGGCCGCGCTGGGCGTCGCGCTGCCGGTCGACCCCGGAGATCACCGGGTGTCGATCCAGGCGCCGGGAGGGCCCGTCCGGGAACAACACGTCACGATCGCGGCGGGCGAGACGAAGGAGCTCACGCTGGCGCTGAAGGACGCGCCGGCCGCCCAGGCCCCCGCGTCCCCTCCGACATCCCCGGCACCCGCGATCGTGCCGGCGCCCGCGCCGGCCCCGCCGGGCGCGCCGGAGGTTCCCGCAGGCCGCCGAACGGCTCTCTATCTGGCGGGCGGGCTCGGCGCGGCAGGCCTCGTGCTGGGCGGCATCACCGGCGCGATCGTGCTCGGCAAGAAGGACACCATCGACGAGCACTGCGGCAGCGGGATCCAGGCCGCGGACCCGAAGGCATGCGACACGACAGGGCGCGACGCCGGGGACAGCGCGAACATGCTGGCCACGGTGAGCACGATCGGGTTCGCGGTGGGCCTGGTCGGGGCCGGGACGGCGCTCGTCCTGTACCTCACCGAGCCGAAGACCGCGCCACCGGCGGTCACCGCGAGCCCGAGGTGGATCAGCGCAGGCGTGCTGGAGGCAGGGCCAAAAGGGGCCATGTTCGGCGCGCGAGGGCGCTTCTGACGCCGACGATAGCGCCTTCGTAAGAGCAGTTCCTGGGGAACTGGACTGCCTCTTCGTCCACAGGCCAGCCGGACTGGCGCACGTTGTGGAACGGCGCCGCCTCCCGCGGCCCACCCGGCGTCCGTCAGCGCTCCGGCAGCGGGCGTATACCTACTGGCTCTCTGCCTACGTCGAGCTCCTCCACCTCGGCCGCTACCTGGAGCGGGACGACCCCGCCGCCGCGGAGCGCTTCCCGGCCGTCTCCGCCGAGCGCGGCACATCCGCGCGCCAGCCCCAAACCGCCCCCGCGCCGCCGGCCGCTGCGCCCGAAGCCTCGCCTGCACCCGCGCCCGCCGCGGCGCCGCCGGCGGCTTCGGCGCAGGACGGCGGCGGCCCAGCGCCCGTCTGAACCCACGCCGCCCCGGAGCCGGCCCGGCAGCCGGATCGAGCCGGCGGTGGATCAGCGCAGGCGTGCTGGGGGCAGGGCCGGCGGGGGCAGTCCTCGGCGCGCAAGGGAGCTGCTGACGCTGGCGAACGTGAACGGAGCTGGGAAACGCTACCGCCAGCAGGCTCCTGGCGCCGATCAGGAGTGGACGCAGCCACTCTTCTCGCATCGTCGGGATGCAGCCGTACCCGTAGGCCCCCTGGCGGAAGCGTGAATGGTGCGACGCTTCACCGTGTTCACCCTGAGAAACCGGTCGAGATCCGCCTCCTCGGCAGCAGCCCCAAGCAACGTCGGAAGTGCGTTCGCGATGGCAGCGAGCAGCAAGCGATCACGCCGCTGGGCATCATGGATGTGCGTGGCCGAAAGCCCCATACCGAAACGCAGATCCTTCGGTCTGCGTCGACAGCGCCGGGGCTGGCTCTCGTGAGGGGCAAGCTTGATCGAATTCGTCGCGCGCGTCGTCATGATGTCGCTCCGACCAACGGGAAACGCGCTAGGCTCGCTGGTCGCCTCCTACCGAGACAACTCCGGTCAGCGACGACGACCACTCACTCGACAGGCATAATTTCTCGCTTCGAGCCTACTTGAAGCTCAAGATCTCGATCTCCGTGACGCCCAACCGTTAAACTCCGCCACAGATGTGAGGGATCCCTCAGCGGGGAGGCTGCAGGTCGGCCGCAAAGGGCGGCCGTCGTCACGCCGACCCGCTCGTTCCAAAAGAGTGAAGAGCGTCGAGCGCGGCCATACCGCTGGAGGCGGCGCAGCCGCGCGCGTCGCCGGGTAAGATCGCGGGCGCGCGCCGCGGTGGACAGCGCGGGGAGAGCGGCCAAAGAGGAGATATGAAGAGCAAGCGCACGCGTCGGTGGTGGTGGTGGGCGGCATCGGCCTTCATGGCAAGCGGCTGCACGGCGATACTGGGGCTGGACAAGGACTATCACCCGTTCGAAGGCGCAGGCGGCGACACCGTCTCCGGCGGAGGCGACGCAAGCTCGGGCGGCGGCGGCGCCGGCAATGGCAGCGGCGGCGGCGGCGCCGGCGCCGGCGAGTGCACGCGCGGCGACGCGCGGTGCTCGGACAACCGGCTAGAGCGGTGCAACGACCGCGGTCAGTGGGACGCCCCGGAGCCGTGTCCTGCGGAGGCGCCCGTGTGCAGCGGAGGGACGTGCACGACGCCCCCGAGCTGCGAAGGGCTGCCATCGACGTGCGGGCCGGGCGAAAGCGAGAGCTGCTGCGCGAGCGCGGTGGTGCCCGGGGGGACATTCGACCGCGGCAACGATGCTGCATATCCAGCGACGGTGAGCGACTTCCGCCTGGATCGCTTCGAGGTGACGGTGGGGAGGTTCCGGAAGTTCGTCGAGGCGTACCCCGGCAGCCAGCCCGCGGCCGACGCGGGAGCGCGCCCGGGCATCCAGGGGAGCGGGTGGAACCCGGCCTGGAACAACGAGCTGCCCCCGGACGCGGCGGCGCTGCGAGCAGCGGTGATGTGCAATCCGGACAACGCGGACATGCGGACGTGGACGGAGGAGGCGGGCGCCCAGGAGCACCTGCCGATGAACTGCGTGAGCTGGTATGTCGCCTTCGCGTTCTGCGCGTGGGACGGGGGCCGGTTCCCGACAGAAGCCGAGTGGAACTACGCGGCGGCCGGCGGGGGCGAGCAGCGGCAGTATCCGTGGTCGAATCCGCCGGAGTCGACGACCATCGACGCGAGCTACGCCTCCTACGATTGCAGGGAGAGCGCGGCGCCCGGCTGCACATTCCAGAGCGACTTCAGCGACATCGCGCACGTCGGGTCCCGCTCGCCGAAGGGCGACGGGCGGTGGACGCAGGCGGATCTCGGCGGGAGCATGCGGGAGTGGGTGCTGGATGGGTACGGGACCTATCCGGCAGAATGCGTCGACTGCGCCAGCCTGACGGACACCTCGAAGCGGGTGGTCCGCGGCGGGAGCAGCTTCGGCACGCCGAGCTATCTGCTGACGTCGGAGCGGGTCAGCGTCGCGCCGTCGGCGCCCTATTACAGCCTCGGCGTGCGGTGCGCGAGGACGCCGTAGCGGCCGCGCTCAGCCGAAGAAGTCGAACGCCGTCCCGGCGCCCCGTTCGCGCGCGGCGGCGTAGATGACCCGCGCGAGCGCGACGTCCTGGATCGCAAGCCCGGTCGAGTCGAACACGGTGATGGCCGCGTCGCCGCGCCCGTTCAGCTTACCCGCGACGACCTCGCCGAGCGTCCCCTGGATGTGCTCGCGGCGCAGGACGCCCGCATGCAGCGGCACGTTGATCTCGCCGCTCTCCGTCGCTTGGTGCCAGTCGTCGATGATCACGCGCGCGTCCCGGAGGATGCCCGGATCGAGCTCCTGCTTGCCGGGCGCGTCGGCGCCCATCGCGTTGATGTGCGCCCCCGGAAGGACCCACGCGCGCTGCACGACCGGCGCGCGGGCGGGCGTGGACGTGCAGAGGATGTCGCAGCCGGAGGCCTCCTCCACCGAGACCGCGCGCCCGCCCGACTCGGCCGCGAACCGCTCGCTCGCCTCGCGCGACACGTCCGCGGTGAGCACCTCGAGCCGATCGCCGTAGACGGCGCGGTGGGCGTCGACCAGGAAGCGCGCCTGCACGCCGCAACCGATGAAGCCGAGCGTCCTCGGGTTCGGCCCCGCGAGGTGCTTCGACGCGATCGCCGCCGCCGCGCCCGTCCGCACCGCCGTGAGGCGCGTCGCATCCATCACGGCGAGGGGCACCGCTGTGGCCGGATCGCTCAGGATGTAGAGCCCCATCACGGACGGTAAACCGAAGCGCGCAGGATTCTTCGGGTGCGAGTTGACCCACTTCACACCAGCCGCGCCGTCGGCGTAGGCCGGCATCGCACGGAGATCACCGTCGTGGGCCGGGAGCCCCAGATAGACCTTCGGCGGCATCGCAGCCTCGCCGCGGCCATGCGCCGCAAACGCCGCCTCCACCGCGGCGACGGCCGCCTCCATGGCGAGGAGAGAGGCCACATCGGACTGGGAGAGGAGCAGTGTCTTTTCGGGCTTCATCGGACGCGACCGTACGCGAGGGTGCCACCGAACGCACGTGTTCCGGCGGCGGGCCGGTGGGCTCGCATGCTACGCGCGCCGCCTCGGTACGCCTTCTTTCCGCGAAACGGCCCGCTGTCCGGCGCGGATCGCGCATGACGAGCCCGCGGCAAACGCAGCGCGCCAACGAACACGGATGCCGTGAACCAGGGGTTGGCAGGCGAAGCCGTTGCACTGAAGATGGTGCGGCGCTGCGCCGTGGGGTGGAGTGCATCTCACGTCTCGACAATCTCTCTTCTGGTGGAGCGGGTGGATGAACGTACGACTCGTTGCAGGTCTATTTGTGCTCGCGCTCTCGACGACCGCTGGGTGCGGCGGCGATGACGGCGAACGTGGCGAAGGTGGCGCCGGCGGCTCCGGCGGCGCCGAGCCCACGGGCAGCGGCGCCGGTGCGTCGGGCGCGACCGGCACGGGCGGCAGCGGTGGCGCCGAGCCCGCGGGCTCGGGCGGCAGCGGCGGCGCCGAGCCCACGGGCACCGGCGGCGCGGGTGGCGCCGAGCCCACGGGCACCGGCGGATCGGGTGGCGCCGAGCCCACGGGCACCGGCGGCGCGGGTGGCGCCGAGCCCACGGGCACCGGCGGCTCCGGCGGAGCGAGCCCCACGCCCTATGGAGCGGCGTGCACCTCCGATGCGGCCTGCCCCGAGGACTACTGCATCACCGAGCGCGAGTGGGGATGGCCGTCCGGAGCCTGCGCGGGCCAGTGCGATCCCGCCGTGGGAGACTGTCCCAACGGCGGCTTCTGTGAAGATTTCGGCGAGGGCCTGGGGTTGTGCCTCCTTCTGTGCAGCGGGCCGGACGATTGCCGCGACGGCTACCGGTGCGGCGAGATCAGGGGCGAGCTCACCGCGTGCATCCCTGGGTGCACCGAGAACTCGCAGTGCCGGACGCTCGGCGTGTGCGACACGCTGGATGGCCTCTGCAAGCTCGGCGAGACGGACTGCTCCGACGGCGAGGACGACGAGGGCGACGAGCGCGTCGACTGCGCGGACAGCGACTGCACCGCGACCTGCCGCCCGCTCGTCGACGCAGCCTGCGCGGACGCGGCGCCGGCGACGACGGCGACGATCGAGGGCGATACGTCGCTGGGCACGCGCGTGTTCGAAGGCACCTGCGGGGGCGTGGGGCCCGAGGAGGTCCACCTGTTCACGCCCCCCGCTGGGCAGTCGGGCACGCTCCGCGTCGTGCTCCAGTCAGGAGCGGGGGATCACGTCCTCTACGCCCGCACGGCGTGTGCGGACGGATCCACCGAGCTCGCCTGCCAGGACAAGATCGCCCCCTCGGGTGCCGGGCCTGAAATCGCGATCGTCGTGAGCAAGGACCAGGAGGTGCCGATCTTCGTCGACGCCGTCACGTCCGCTGGCGCAGGGCCGTACACGCTGGAGCTCTCGTTCTCTCCGGCCACCTGCGGGGACGGCACCGTCAGCCGGCCCGAGGAGTGCGACGACGGCAACACCGTCAGCAGCGACGGCTGCTCCGCCGAGTGCACCTGGGAGCTCGACGACATCTGCGCGGACGCGCCCGTGGCCGTCCTGGGCGAGAACCGGGGCGACACGACGAGCGGGACGATGGTGTTCGACGGCACCTGCACCAGGCCCGGGATGCGGGAGGGGATCCACGCGGTCACGCCGCCGAGCGCTGGCAGGCTCAGGGTGGTGCTGTCCTCCGAGACCGACCAGGGCTTCTACGTACGGGCGGGCTGCACGGGCCGCCAGCTGGCGTGCATGGAGGAGCAGATCAAAGGCCGCGACGAGAGGACCGATATCACTGTCGACGGCGGCGTGCCGCTGTTCATCTTCGTCGAGCCGTACAACTCGCCGGACGCCGGCCCCTACACGCTCAACCTCTCCTTCACGCCCGCCGGCTGAGCTCCCGCGCCTGGGAGCGCCCTCTCGCCGGGGCGGATGCGGTACGCTGCGCGCGTGCTCGCCGCCCCGCCTCCGCCTCAGCCACCTCGCCCCGCGCGCTGGCTCGCCGCCGCGTTGCTCGCCGTAGGCGCGTGCCAGCCGGCCTCGGCGCCCCCCGCCCGCGCCTCCCAGGACGCCGCGGCGCCCCCCGGCGCGGCCAGCGCCAGCGCCGCGACGTCGGCGCCTCACGACGGCGCCCCGCCGCCGCGGCCCGCGCCGCCCCCCCGCGGCGGCAACGGGCAGCCGGCGCTGGTGGCCGCGGGCGACGGCGCGTCGCTCGATAGCCGGTCGCCGGTGAGGCTCCCGCCGCCGCCGTTCGGCGCGGCGCTCTTCCGGCGCGCGCCGACCGGAAGCTCCGCCGCGCCGCGCCTCGTGAAGGTCGCCGAGAAGAAGAACCAGATCACGGACGAGGCGGCATGGTTCACCACGAACGGCCTCGCGCTGCCGATGATCACGCCGGCGCCGAGCGCGGACGCGCGCGGGGCGAGCGACACCTTCCCTTCCTTCGCTCCCGAGCGCTACCGCGATCAAGCGCTCGTCAAGGCGATCGGCCACGGGGACCACAGCGCGCTGCTCTACGGCCCGAACTTCGCCGAGGCGCGCTTCGCCGCGATCCTCGACGCGGCGCACTCGATCGTCGCCTTCTTCGACTTCGAGAGCTTCCTCATGCCGCCTGAGTTCGATCCCAAGGAAGCCGACTTCGTGAAGGGCAGCATCGGCTGGGCCGCGGTCGAGGACGGCGTGCTCTACGTCTCGTCGGGGCACAGGACGTATGCGGCCTCATCGAAGGGCAAAAACGCCTACCTGTCGGCCATCGAGCTCGCCTCGGGACAGCTCCTCTGGCAGAGCGCGCCGCTCGTCTGCAACGCCGAGAATTTCGTCTTGCATGGAGATCACCTCCTCTGCGGATACGGCTTCACGGCCGAGCCGGATTTCCTCTATATCCTCGAGCGCGCCACCGGCAAGGTCGTCTCGAAGTTGCCGCTGAAGAGCGGCCCCGAGTTCCTCGTCGAGAAGGACGGCAAGCTCTTCGTCCGCACCTACGACACGGATTACGTCTTCGAGATCCGCTGAAGCGGCGCGCCGAGGAGCGAGCTCGAGCCAACGGCGAGCACGAAGGCGAGCTCGGGCGCACGTGGCAGGCCGAGCGGAGGAGCGCGAGCCGGCTGTGCAGCGACGTTCGCGGCGCGGGCGCTCGCCCTCGTGCACGCCATCCTGTCGCTGCTCCTGCGCCGCACGACGACACAACGACGCGCCGTGCGCACGTGCTCCCGATCGGCACGGCGGGCGGGCCTTCGCGTCGCTCCGCGCTCCGTGAGGGCCCGTCGTGGCCGCCGCCCCTCGCGGCGCCCCCTGGTGGCAGAGCTCGTCAGGAGCGGGCGGCACCGCTCCCGGACCCGACACGCATGGAGCGCCGACGAGACGCCATGGAACGACGTGAAGCGCGCCGCACGTCGCAAACTGCCCCAGGAGAGGGCGCCCCGTCGCTTCATGCCACACCCCCTTGCCACCCTGGAGATGCACGAGGGACGCAAGAACTGGCTCGCTCCGCGCAGAGCCTGCGCCTCCGCGCGCGCGCCTGGCGCGCTCGACCGTGAAGGAGCGCGCCGCGCGGCTGTTGCTCGGTTGAGCGGCCATGGCAGCGAACTTGCTACCTGATCACGCCGAGCACGCGCGAGGTGTTCACGGTCGCAGGGCCAATCCCTCCGAGCCTGCGCCTCCGGCGAAGCAGACGCATACCGACGATGCTACAGCGTGATATGAAGCCGAGCCACGTGGGCGGGCAGGACCTCGGGGGCGGGCCCTCCCCCCTGGATCCCGGCGTGAAGCGCGCGCAGGACATCGAGGAGCCGACGCGTCGGCTGCGGGGCGTCGCCTCGGCCGATCTCCGGGAGATCCCGGTCTTGCCTGAGGAGGCCCGGCTGCCGCGCGACGCCGTCGATCGGGCAGCCCCGGAGCGGCGCGCTCTCCGAGCGATCGCGCGGAGAGCCGCGAGGCCGGGGCAGCGCCCGGCGCCTGGACCGGAACTCCCACCCACGTGCTGAAATCGGCTGATACGGATCAGCGACCCATAGCGACTGCAGTGAGGCGTCCCAGCGACGCAGGATGAAAGGAGAGAGCATGCAAGTGGAGCTCACCTTCCGACACATCGGCAAAAGCCCCTCGCTCGAGGAGCTGATCCGGGAGCAAGCGAACAAGATCGAGCGCTTCAACGACCACATCAACAGCTGCGCGGTGGTGGTCGAGCGCGACCACGCGAGCATGGGCACGGGCGGAGAGTACCGCGTGCGCGTCGACCTCCACGTGGCCGGCAAGCACGAGATCGTGAGCGAGGAGCGGGCCGCGAGGAACCTGCTGCCGGCGGCGGTGCGCGACGTGTTCCAGCGCGCCGGTCGCCAGCTCAAGAAGCTCGCGGACGAGCACCGGAGCGAGGTGAAGGCACACCCGGCGCAGGACACGGCCGGCGTCATCGCGAAGCTGTTCAACGACTACGGGTTCATCACGACGATCGATGGTCGGGAGATCTATTTCCACGAGCGAAGCATCGTATCGGCTCCGTTCTCCGAGCTGAGGGTCGGCATGGGCGTCGCCTACACCGAGGAGGACGGCAACGAGGGGCCTCAGGCGAGCAGCGTGCGCGTCGTGGACGCGCGCGGCGGCAACCGTGGCAGCGAGGAGATACCTACGCTCAGCTAGCCCGAACGCGCGGGGCTCGGGCGCGCGGCGCGAGCCCCGCCTCCCGCTGTCCGCCGAGGCGGCGGCTATATCGTCGTATCGCGTCGCCACCGCCAGCGGGGCGCCGGCCGAGGCCTCGAGTCCGCCGGAGGCTCGGCCGGCGGCGTCGCGCTCTCCTCTCTCTCCTCCTTCGCAGGGGGCATGTCCTCGTCGGCGGGAGGCTCTGGCTGCGGCTGCGCCCTGCGCTGCCGCAGGGCGCACTCCTCGTTCTGCCTCTCCAGCGCGTCGATCTGCGCGGAGGCCTCGTCGAGCCTGCGCTCGAGCAAGCCCACGCGCGTGGACTCGCGCCTCAGCTCCGACAGGGCAGCCCTGAGCTCGTGCTCTCTCGAGCCGAGGGCGGCCCTCACCCTCTCGCGCTCGTCCTCGGCCTGTCCGAGCCGCGCCGACAGGCGCTCGCGGTCGCCCTCGAGCCCGGCGATCTCGCGCTCCATGGCGCTCCTCGACTGCTCGTAGCGCTCGTCCGCCTCTGCCTTCGCGGCGGCCGCGGCTTGCGCCGCGCGCCTCGCGCGGAGCTCGGCGCTCTCGGCCAGGCGCTTCGCCTCGGTCATCGAGTCCCTGGCGGAGTTGGCGCTCTTCGCGTCGTCGCTCGCCCTCATCGCGAGCGCGAGCGCCTCCTCGGTGGCGCGCTGCGCCTCGGTCATCTTCGCGAGGGCCTCCTGCGCGGAGGAGTTCGCGGCCGCCTCGAGGCGGCTGTGCTCCCGCGCGGCGCGCTCGGCGGCCTCGGCCGTTGCCCGCGCCCGCGTCGCTTGCACCCAGAACACCGTGGTCGTCGCGACCATGCCCATCAGGAAGACCACGCCGAGCGCAAGGAGCACCCGCGTGAGCCGCTCGCGGCGGGCCTCCGCGCCGAGGGCCGCGTCGAGGAAGCTGCGCTCCAGGCCCGAGAGGTCGTCGATGTCCCGGGCCCACGCGGACAGCTCGTGCAGCGCCTTTCCGCGCGGCAGGAGCCTCGGCGCCCTGCCGCTCGCGACCCACCTCGAGAGCGCCTCGTCGAGCTCCTTCTTCGCCCGGCCGAGCCGGTGCAGCGCCGTCGCCACCTCCGCCATGCGCGGCCGCGCATCGGGGTCGAACGACAGCACCCGGTGGACGAGGGCGACGAGATCGGGCGGCGTGGCGGCGCTCATCGGGGGCGGCCACGCGCCGCGCGGCGCGTCGGGCGTCTGCCCCTCGAGCAGCTCGTAGAGGATGACGCCGAGGGAGTAGACGTCCGCCTTGACGTCGACGCTCCCGGAGTGGCGCTCCTGCTCCGGCGCCATGTAGCTCCTCGTCCCGAGGCCCCACGCGCCTTCCTGCGTGAACGGCATCGTGGGCTGTCCCGCGCCCCCGCCGCTCGACGCGGGCCCGGCGGGCTCGATGGACACGCGCCCTGCAGCAGAAGAGACCACCCCGGGCGGGATCTCGACCGGCGCGGGGAAGACCTGGATCGCAGGCCTCTCGAGGCTCACGCGAGGAAGGCTCCGGAGCGCGTCGTCCTCGCGCGGGTCGCTCTCCGCCGTCGAGCTCTCTTCGCGCTCCGCCGTCGTGCGCGCGTCGCTCGCAGGGCCGCTCGCGATCCCCGCCCAGCCGGCGGCGCTCTCGGGGTCGGGCGCCATCCCCACCGTCGGCGCCGTCGGCGCAGAGAGCTCGGTGCGGAGCGGGGGCACGGACGCTGGCGCGAGGGAGCCCCTCGCGTCCAGCTCCAGCACCTCGGGGAGGCCGCCCCAGAGGACCTTCGCGATGCCGAAATCGAGGATCTTGACGCGGCTGCCCCCGGGGGCGAGCTCGTCGTCGATCACCATGATGTTCTCCGGCTTCAGATCGCGGTGGACGACCTTGGACGCGTGGGCCGCGGCCATGGCCGACGCGATCTGGTAGCCGAGCCGCACGACCTGCCGCGGCCGATCCGCGGCCGGCACGGCCTGCACCCAGTCGCGCAGCCCCCGCCCATCCAGGTACTCCATCACGATGTAGGGAGAGCCGTCCTCGACCTCACCGGAGTCGAAGACACGGACGATGCCGGGGTGGTTGATGATGTTGACGGCGATCGCCTCCTGCCGGAAGCGAGCCACGACGTCCGGCCGGCGGGCGTAGTCGCCGAGCAGCACCTTGATCGCCGCCCGCGCCCGCGTCTTCGGGTGCCGCGCCCGGAAGACGCGCCCCATCCCGCCGCGGCCGAGCTCTCCCTCGATGAGCCAGCCCCGCAGGATCGCGGGGAACGGCGCGTCCTCGTCCTCCGCGCGGCCTTCGGCCTGACGCGTCTCCATGCCTGCCCATCCTGCACCCGCGCGGCCGCCGGCGGAAGCCCCGACGCGCGCCGGCGCGCCCGACCCGCCGTCTGCACGACGGGCCGCGGGCGCGCCGGCGTGAGGGGCTCAGCTCACCCCGAGCTCGCGCAGTAGCCTGCCCACACCTCCGGGATGCGCCGCTCGCTCAGGCCCATGACGGGCGCAGGCGGCAGCCACTTCGGCTTCACCGGGGCGCGGAGCAGCTTCATGCCGGCCTGCTCCGGCGTGCGCCCCCGCTTCGCCGAGTTGCACGCGTAGCAGGAAGCGACGATGTTGTCCCAGACGGTCTTGCCACCCTGCACACGCGGGATGACGTGATCGTAGTTGAGCTCACGGGCCACCTTCTTCACGCCGCAGTACTGGCAGCAAAATCCGTCGCGCAGGAGGACGTTGAGCCTCGAGAACTTCACGCCGCGCTTCATCCCCAGCGTCGGCCGCTTCAGCCGCACCACCGCAGGCGCGTTGATGGAGAGCGACGGCGACCGGATGACATCGTCGTACACCTCGATGACCTCCACCTTGCCCAGGAAGCTCATCGTGACGGCGGTCTGCCAGGGGATGACCTTATGGGGCACCATCCATGGCGTCAAAAGCAGCGTCTGCGCGGTCATGGCCCACCTCTCTATCGTCTCTTTCTCTTCATGACGTCACTCCAGGTTAGACGCAATCGGTGCCCGGGGAGGGAGTCGAACCCCCAGATGGCTGGGTCTAAGCCAGCAGCGTTTGCCGTTTCGCCACCCGGGCAGGGTGTCACCGGTGGGACTCGAACCCACATACCCCGAAGGGCGCAGGATCTCAGCCTGCCACGTATGCCGTTCCGTCACGGTGACGTCCGCGCGACGCGGTCTGAGTGGGAGGATTCGAACCTCCAGCCCCCGGCTCCCCGAGCCGGTGCTCTACCAGGTTGAGCCACACCCAGAGGGTCTTCGTCGTGCGTCGCGGCGGAGCTGTCGCCCCTCCGCGGTCTGGGTGGGGGGATTCGAACCCCCAGTCCCCGGCTCCCGAAGCCGGTGCTCTACCAGGTTGAGCCACACCCAGAAATCTATCATCAAGATGGAATTGGCAGGCTCGCTCGGGCGCGGGCGCCCGAAGGAGCACGCTGGCGAGCGGAGCGGCCCGGTGTCCCCAGCGGGATTCGAACCCGCGCCTCCGGAGCGAAAATCCGGCCGCCTGAGCCTCTAGCGAGATGGGGACAGGGACACATGATAAGCACATGAACAGGAGAGCCGACCTGCGGCCCCGGCGCCGCGATGTCGCGGGCGCAGAGCGCCGCGAGGGGCGGCCCCTGACAGGAGCGGTGGAGGAGAATCGAACTCCCGTCGCGAGCCTGGCACGCTCGCACTCTACCGTTGAGCTACCACCGCGGGTTCATCGAAAAAAGAGGCGGGCCGCCGGGCGCCGCGCGCCCGCACATCGTGTGCGGCCGCCGGACGGCGGCCCGCCTCGGCAACGAGACGAACGAACGGGCAAAGGGCGCCGTGGGGAGGCCCCAAGGGGGAACTGCCAAGCGGCATGGTAACCCACGAGCATTGGCCCGTCCGGTGGAGCGACGAGGGGTCGAACCTCGATCCCTGCCGTGCGAAGGCAGTGTTCTCCCGGTTGAACTATCACCCCGAGCCAGCGGCTCTGGCGTCAGATCTTCATCATCGAACATCCATCTCCTTGTCTCCCCACGTCCGTTACCTCCTTTACCTCCTCGCCCATTGGACGATCACTCATCGTTCTTATTGGGATCATCGCGCTCCTTTTTTTGCGGCGGGGCGTGAAGGAATCGAACCTTCTCGCAGGAGTTTTGGAGGCTCCGCCGTCTCCATGACGCACACCCCTAGGCGCCCCCGAGGAGGATAGAACTCCCCTCACCTGATCGACAATCAGGCTGCCTCACCAGATGCATACGAGGGCAAACCAGCGCCGCCGACGGGATTCGAACCCGCGTCATCCAGATTAACGGGTAACCGTCCTCCTTCGGCCCGGATCGGGCAAATGGTGGAGAGCGGAATGTCAGGTGCTCTACCAGGCTGAGCTACGGCGGCAAGGTCGGGATCCGAGAACCGTCGTCCTCCGGCCCGGATCGGGCGAGAGAGCGGGCGACGGAGAGAGGATCCCGGCGCCCCCGGCGGGACTCGAACCCGCATCGACCGGCTTCGTAGGCCGGCCCCTATCCATTCGGGCTCGGGGGCTGTTGCTGAGAGCGGGACGCTGGAGTCGAACCACGAGAACTGTCCCTCTGAGGCCCGGGAGATCCCGGGCAAAGGGTGAAGGACAGGCGCCATCCATCATGGCGGCGTCCTGCAAAAGGAGGGCGCTCGTGAGGCGCCCTCGTCGGACGGACGGGCCGGCGGAGCCCGTCCGTCACGCTGCCTGTCACGAGACACCCCGGGTGAAATCCGCCATCACCTGGGGGGCCGCCCCGTCGAACCCCACGACATCGAGCATGCCGGGGTCCGTGGGATCGGCGATCGAGAAGCCGGTCGACGTCATGCCGACGACGATCAGCCGGGCCGGTCGGCCCATCGCCTGCCGGTATTCCCTGAGCGCCTGGAACGGGTGAACGCCGCCCGCCCAGGTCTCGTTGTCCGTGTAGATGACGAACGCGTCGACCTCTACCCGGTTCCGCTTCGCCCAGACCATCGGCAACGCGCAGTCGGTGCCGCCGAAGGGGAGGCCACCCACCGCGCGCAGCACGTCGTCGAGGCGCTGCTCCGGCGATATCGACAGCGGCGTGAGGCCGGAGACGCCCCCGCCCCACTTGCCGCCGTAACCGCCCGACGCCGCCGAGAAGCCGACGACGCCGTACTCGCGCTCGATCCTCGCCGTCGCCATGGCCATGGCTGCGCTCGCCACGCGCGGCGTCAAGCCAGGGACGCCGGCGATGGAGCCGCTGGTCATGGACCCGGAGATGTCGAGCGCCAGGAGGTGCTTCTTCCCCGTCGGCTCGACCGCCCGGAACGCGAGGTAGAACGCCTCGTTCAGCGCGTCGACGATCTCGCGGACCGGGGTCCACGAGAGCGCGTTGGCGCGCCGGCGAGCGCGCTCGCCGTGGCCCTGCTCATAGACCTTGAGGGCCGAGAGCACGGCGATGGGGTGGACCCGGGCCGCGCGCAGGCGCCCGGCGTCGGTGAGCTGTCGCGCCACCCTGCGGGACGCGTCGCTCATCGGCGAGAGCAGGCCGATCGCGGTCATCTTCCCCAGGTTCCGGAGGAGCGCTGTCTGAGGCATGTGCTCGAGCAGCGCCTCCCAGACCGCGGGGTCGCTCTTCCACTCGGTCAGGAGCATCTCGTGCGTGAAGCGATGCTGCCTGATCAGCGCGGTGACCTGCTTGCGGTTCGTCGCCGCGCGGAGCGACTCGAACGCGCGCACCGCGTCCGGCAGATCGGTCATGGGCAGCGCCTTGCCGCGCGCCGACTCCTTCCCGAGCGCCTCGATGCCGCCGACGATCCAGCGGTAAAGGGCGTCGTGCTGCGGGGTCGGCGCGACCGGGTGCGCGAGCCGCAGGAGATCGCGGTGGCTGAAGCCGTCGCGTTGCTGGTACTTCATCGCCTGGTACGCGACCCTGTCGACGGGCTTGTCGTTGTACCAGGCGGCGACGGCGGACCGGAGCCCGCGCCCCCACTTGCGAAACCCCTGCACATCGCGGGTGAAGTGGAAGAGATCCGTCCCCGTGCGGCACACCTCGGGCAAGGCCGCGAGGGCGGCCTGACGGGTCTCGAGCTTCGCGTCGGCGGCGGCGATCGCGAGCGCGAAGATCGCGGGCGCGTTCTTCGGCGCTCGCCCCGAGCTGCTGATGTCGACGATGCGCTGCACGGCGCGGGGCCCGTCCGCGGCGAGGCACGCCTCGACGGCGCGGGCGTTCTCCACCGTGAGCTTCCGCTCGGTCGCGTAGTAGGTCCCCCCCTCGGCGCCGAGGATCAGCCAGCGGTCGAGCCTCGCCCACTCGTCGAGGGCGAAGGCGAAGCCGCCGGCGCTGTTCTTCACCTGATCGGCGCGGGCCTTCTGCCGCTGGGGGGTGACCAGCGCGGCGAAGTGCTTCAGATAATCGGCCATCACACCACCTCCGGCCCGGACCCCGGGCAAAAGAGGACGGATAAAAGAGCGTGCTCGGGTTGATCTCCCAAAGATAACCGAGCCCGTTCGACCCGTCCTGGGTGGGCGTACGGGGATCGAACCCGCCTACGCAGGGTCACAACCTGCCCTCTTCACCAGAAGAGAAACACCCACGCAAACCATCGTCGGGATGGCCGGAATCGAACCGGCGGATCTCCTCACCCCAGATGAGGCGCCTTTCCACTAGGCTACATCCCGCAGCGCCAGCTCGAACGAGGCGCCGACGCGCCCCCGGCTGGCGGCGAGCCGGCGCCTCGCGTGAGCGAAACGGGCCTGCCTCCCGCGATGGGGGCGCGGCTCCGGCGGGAGGAATCGAACCTCCAACCACCCGCTTAACAGGCGGGCGCTCTGCCATTGAGCTACACCGGAACATGGAGGCGCAGCGCGCCTCCATCTACGTCATCCTAAATTGTCACAGATCAGGTGTCCCCGACGCCGGCGCGGCTGCGCCGACGAGGACAGGTGGACCCGAGAGGAATCGAACCTCCAGCCGTCCGCTTAAGAGGCGGCTGCTCTATCCATTTGAGCTACGGGTCCGCGCGGAGGGCGCACCTCCGCCTGGCCTGCTGTGTCGGCAAGCCAATGCACGTCGACCATTCCGCGAAAGCATTACCGGGCGCCGCGAACGCGCGCCGCGGCGCTCATTCTCGAATCGAATGCTCCCAACGCATTCTCTGCCGCGCCTCCTTTCTCCGGGCGCAACTCCCCCACCGCAGCGCGCGACGACGTAGCGCGCCGCGCGCAAGACAACTCATCTCCTCGACCCGCCGGCAGCCTGCGATCCACAGCAGGCCGAAAGCCCACAGCAGCTCTCCAGCCCACCGGCAGGCCGACAGCCCACGGCAGATCTCCAGCCCACGAGCGGGCCGATAGCCGCAACGAGCCGACAGCCCACAAGCCCCCAGAACGCCGAAGGCCGCCTGGGTTTCCCGAGGCGGCCTTCGCGAACGTCGTCGATCGACGCGTGCTTAGCTGCCTCTAGGCGCTATTCTCCGGGTTACCGAGCTTCCGCGACGGACGGAGGCCGCAAGGGTAACCTGGATTATGCGCCCAATGTTCATCGCCCAGCAGGCGATCCCATGCCATGGTCGCATCGGGCGTTCCCGACTTGGACAGGATGGTGACGATCTGCAGGTTGTGGCGGCGGCTGAACATGGCGAATCCTCGTGTTCCGATTAAGTACTCCCCTTGGACGGGCTGCGCAACAGAAAAGTTCCTCGAGTCGATTCTTTTTTCGCCGCCTTCAACGCCTTCAGCATTGGCACGCTCCCTCGGCGCTCGCCGGTCCGAGCGCGGTCGGTGCAGTCCTCGATGCAATCGACGAGCCGCGCCATTTTCTTTTTCCAGGCACCCGCCCTGGGCCTGCATATGCCGAGGGCGTCACGCACGACCCACGACGGCGCTCAGGCACCCTGAGCCAGGAGTGACAGCAGCAGGCGACCGCGCGCAGCGCACCTCGTGGCCTATTTCGTGCTGGCGCTGGCGCTGGCGTTGAGCCGGACTCGCTCGTCGCAGCCGCCACCAGAGACGACCAGCTGACCGCCCTGCACTTTCACGTCGGCCTCGCTCCCAGCCGGCCAGCGCAGCGCCACCATCGCCCGGCCGGAGCGCGCGTCATAGAACGTCCGCTCGCGGTAGCTCGCGCCGTCCCGGCAGCGCATCTCGTCGTTAACCTCTCCGTCGTAGACCGCGCCAGCGCCGTCGAAGGTGCTCTCGACCACGAGCAGCCCCCCCTCGACCGAGCCGCTCACGCTGCGTATCCCATGGCAGTGCGCGGGCCAGCCCCCCGAATGACCGCCGTTCACGACCAGGAACCCGTCCGGCTTGCGGGGGAAGACCACATGGTTGCTGTGGTGCACGTACATCATGTAGTCGCGAGGGAAGACCCACGGCGCATCGCCGGCGCACGGGCTGTCCGCCCACCTCGAGTCGGGCCTGCACAGGCGCTCTCGCGCCGCGGCCTCGCTCGTCGCCTCGCCGGGCGCCCCCTCGGCGGCGCCGATCCGCGCGAGGAGCTCGGTCCACCCCTTCACGAGATCGGCGCCCTCGAGGTCGGCCTTGCGGACCTCCACGGTGCAGGTCGATCTGCCGGCGAGCTTGCCGCGCGTGGCCGCCGAGGGCTTGAGCAGGTGCGCGTTGGCATAAGCGACCCGGGCCGCCTCGGCGTCGCCCGCCCTGTCGCGCAGGAGCCCGAGGTTGAACCAGATCTGGGAGCGCAGCTCGGGATCGCCCGCCCCCGCGAGCGCCGCGTCGAAATCGCTGTCCGCCGCGCCGCTGTCGCCCGCGGTCAGGTGCGCGAAGCCTCGCTCCGCGAGCGCCCGCGCGTCGCTCGGGTCCGCGGCGATCGCCTCGGTGAACGCCTGGATGGCCGCGTTGAAGTCCTGCTTCTTGGTCGCGAGCCGGCCTCTCGCCAGCGCGGCCTTGTACCTGGCGAGGGCCTGCTTCTCCTTCTCGGTGAGCGGGCGCGCGCTCGGCGCGGGCAGGGCCGGTGACGCCGGCGACGCGGGCGGCGCTGCGCTGCTCGCCGACGCGACGGCGGCAGGTGAGCTCGCCGCGACGGGCGGCGCGCTCTCGGCGGTCGGCCGCGGCGGCTGGTCACGGCAGCCCGCGGCCACGCACGCCGCGATGAAGCCGAGCGCGAAGCGCCTCTCGATTTCGCGCGTGCCGTGACAGCCGGTGATGTCGGTGGTCATGGTGCGCATCCTCGCCCGTCCGGGTCGAGCCTGTCACCGCAGATCGACGCTGGCAGGCCGCGCTCCTCGCGCGCCGCATCAGCGCAGCCTGCGAGCTTTCGGGAGGACGGGTCGCCTCTCGTGCGTGGTCGCACCGGAGCGCGACAGCGCGCTACAGGGCGCCGACGCGCTCCGCGGCCGCCTCGGCGGAGCGCACGGCGGCGTCGATCCCGGAGCCGTGGAACGCCGATCCGGCAAGGAGCACGCCGCTGCCGGCGAGCGCCTGCTCGGCCTCTCGGACCCGCGCCGCGTGCGCAGGAGTGGAGACCGGGAGCGCGCTCGACCAGCGCGAGACCCACGCGCGCTCGGAGGGCCCGTGCACGCGCAGCACGCGCGCGAGCGAGGCCTCGGCGCGCGCCGTCCAGGCGTCGTCGCCCATCTGCTCGAGGTCCGCCGGATCCGGGCGGAAGAAGAGGCGAAGCGTGACGTGGCCGGCGGGGGCGCGCTCGGCGAACTTCGAGGTCGTGAACGTGCACGCGCGGAAGCCGTGCGCCTGGTGCCCCGCGGCGACGACGAAGCCGGTGCCGTCGAGCGGGTGCTCGATCGCGGCGCGCGGGTACGCCAGCGAGACGGTCACGCTGGAGAGCGTCTCGGCGTCGCGGAGCGCCCGCCCCGCCTCGCCGAGCAGCGCGGCCGCGCCGGCGGCGTGGGTGGCGAGGACGACCGCGTCGGCGTCGATCTCGGCCCCTCCGGCGAGCGCGAGGCGGAAGCCGCCGGCCACCTTCGCGAGCGAGGCGACCGCTGCGGAAGTGCGCACCTCGACGCGCCCCGCGATCGCGAGCGCGAGCGCGAGCGTCTCGGTCAGCTGCGCCATCCCGAGGCGGAAGGTCCGGATCCCCTTGCCGAGCTCGTCGCGCGGCACCTGGAAGCCGAGGAACTCCGCCGCCTCGCCCGGCGCGAGCTCCCGCAGCGCGACGCCGTCGAAGCCGAACGACCGGTGCGTCTCCTGACCGACGAGATCGCCGGCGATGCCGAGCGCGCTCGCCAGCCCAGGGACGGCCTCGCTCCGCGCGATGAACCCCTCGGCGCCGAGCTCGACGACGAAGCCCGAGGCCCGCACCGTCCAGAGCTGCCCGCCGACCCGCGGAGCCGCCTCGACGAGCGTCACCTGGTCGCCCGCCATCGCTCGCCGGAACGCAACGATGCACCCGGCCAGACCGCCTCCAATGACGGCAACGCGTCGCATCGCGCCTCTATACCACGAGGCGATAACAATGTGAGAAGCACTGCATCCGGCGAGCAGGATCCGCCCGGGTTCGCCCGCCGGCGATACCACTGTGAGAAACACTCCATTCACCGACCGGGAACAACCCGAGTTCGCCCGCTCGCCCGCTCAAGCGCTCAAGGAACGCTCGCCGGCGCGCGCGCATCGGTTTAGAATGCCTCCATGGTGAGGATATCAAAGTATTTCGACGTCAAGAAAGACGCCTATGGCCGCGAGTACATGGAGGTGTACTTCGACGGGATCGCCCTCCTCAGGCTCGTCATGACCAACAAGGGGACGGCCTTCACGCCGGAAGAGCGCGTGAACCTCGGGCTCGACGGGCTGCTCCCGCCGCAGGTCAACACCATGGAACAGCAGCTCGCCCGCGTCTATGGCGGGTTTCGCCGCGAGCCGACGCCGATCGCCAAGTATCAGTATCTTCGGGCGCTCCAGGAGCGCAACGAGATCCTCTACTATGCGCTGCTCAATCGCCACCTCGGCGAGATGCTGCCCATCGTCTACACACCGACCGTGGGCGAGGCCGTGCAGCAGTTCAACTTCCTCTATCAGAGCGCGCGCGGCGTCTCGTTCTCTCCCGTGAACATCGATCGCGCCCAGCGCGTGCTCGCGAGCTTCCCGTGGGAGGACGTGCGCATGATCGTGGCGACCGACTCCTCCGCGATCCTCGGCATCGGCGACCAGGGTTACGGCGGGCTCGCCATCCCGATCGGCAAGCTCGCGCTCTACACGGCGGGCGGCGGCGTGAGCCCGTTCCACACGATGCCCGTGGTCCTCGACGTGGGGACCGACCGGGCCGATCTCATCGAGGACCCGTTCTACCTCGGTGTTCGCCAGCGCCGCCTGCGCGGCGACGCCTACTTCGACTTCTTCGACAGGTTCGTCGACGCCGTGAAGAGCAGCTGCCCCCGCGCCGTCATCCAGTGGGAGGACCTCTCCAAGGAGGCCGCCTTCTCCGTGCTGGATCGGTACCGGAAGGTGATCCCCTCCTTCAACGACGATATCCAGGGGACAGGGGCAGTCACCCTCGCGGGCGTGGTCGCCGCGTGCAGGCTGCGCGGCGAGCGGCTCAGGGACCAATCGGTGGTCATCCACGGCGCGGGCGCGGGCGGCGTCGGCGTCGCCTGGGCCATCTGCCAGGGGATGCTCCGCGAGGGGCTCACCGAGGACGAGGCGCTCGCCCGCATCTTCGTCCTCGACTCCAAGGGCCTGCTCGCGAAGGACCGCCCGATGGAGGAGTACAAGCGCAAGTTCGCGCAGGATCCGGGGAAGATCGCCGCGTGGAAGAAGGCCGGGGCCGTGCCGACGCTGCTCGAGACCCTCGAGAACACGCGCGCGACCGTGCTCCTCGGGCTGTCCGGGCAGCCGCGCTCGTTCAGCGAGCCCGTGATCAAGGCCATGGCCGCCAACACCCCGCGGCCGGTCATCTTCGCCCTCTCCAACCCGACGAGCGCCTGCGAGGCGCTCCCCGAGGAGATCCTCGCCCTGACCGAGGGCCGCGCGCTCGTCGCGACCGGCAGCCCGTTCCCGCCCGTGGAGCGCGACGGCAAGACCATCCCCATCGGCCAGGGGAACAACGCCTTCATCTTCCCGGGGCTCGGGTTCGGATCCATCCTGTCCGACGCGCGCGAGATCACGGACGGCATGGTGCTCGCGGCGGCGTATGCGCTCGTCGACTACACGGCGGAGAAGCACCTCGACAACGGGCTCATCTACCCGCCCGTGGAGGAGCTCCAGGAGGTCTCCACGCGCGTCGCCATTGCGGTCATCCGCGCGGCGTTCGAGGACGGCGTCGCGAGGAGCACGAAGGTCGACCCCGGGAATGTCGAGGCCTATGTGAAGGCGCGGTTCTGGCAGCCGAAGTACCTGCCGTTCGTCCGCGGCTAGCGCCTGGCGCGGTGGGGCGCCCGCGGCGCGCGCCGCGGGCGGCGCGCTCCACCTCAGCCGAGCTGGGACAGGAACTTCCGGAGCTGCTGCGCCTCCACCATCGTCATCACCGGGACGAGCCAGGCCTCGAGCGAGGTGGTGTCGCGAAACGCCTTTCGGCTCGAGTTGTGCGCGTCCCGGATGAGGCGCTCGACCTGGAGCCCCAGGATCGCGTTCGACACCGGCAGCAGGTAGGCCGTCCGGTGCACCGTGGCGTTCTGGACCCGCATCATCTCCAGGAACTTCTCCGCGCTCTCGGGCGCGAGCACGTCGACCTGGAGCAGCTCGATGCAGACGACAGCGCCGTGCCGGTTCTGGGTCACGACGCCCTGGATCCGGGCGATGCACGCGTCGACCTCGCCAGCCGGGAGCGGTGATGCGAGCCTCACCTCGATGAGACGACCGGCCCTGTTGTCAACGGAGTACATGAGCGAAATTCACCCTAACGTAGACGTCCAGACCAGAGCGCGTCAATGAACGGCGGTTCCATGCGGTGCGGCTCCGTACGCGCGCACACGTCATCGACGGTTTTTGTCAGCGCCCTCATCAAGCACCACAGAAAAAACCGTCTGCGACGGCGTTCACGCGTCGGACGAGAAGATCACCTTCCCGGCGCGCGCCTCTTCCTCGGAGGCCGCCTCCCGCTCGGCCTCGAGGGCCTTCGCCTCGGTCTCCAGATCGGGAAAGCGGTACCGGATCCCCTCGCCTGCCTCGAGGTCGACGTCGCCCCCGAGGGCGACCACCTCGCGGGTGATCTCCTCGGAGCGCGGCGGCTCCCCCGCCGCCTCCTGCCACGCCCGCTGGAGCACCGCCTCCGTGATCGGCTCCCGGCCCTGCCTCGCGCCGACGCGGGCAAGGATCGCCCGTAGCACGGCCCGCCGGCCGTTCCGCCGGGCGAGCCTCCGCTGCTTCAGCGGGCGCAGGAGCGCCCGGCCGAGCGGCAGCGCGAAGAGCGCGAGCGAGAAGACGAGCGGCACCACCCCGAGCGCGACCGCCGTCCCCGTGGCGGGCAGCTCCGCCATCGGGACGCCCCGCGCCAGGAGCCCGAGGTTGTCCAGCGTAAGGTGGGCCCCGAGCGCGTAGAGGCTCATCAGCAGGTTGAACCCGTTGAGCGCCACGATGAGCGCGTTCATCCCCGGCCCGTTCCCGGTCAGCGGAGGCAGCTCCTCGCGCTCCGCCCAGACCGGCGCGGGCGCCCGCGCCGGCGCCTCCGCCGCCGTCCGCCGGATCGCCTCGAACCGGTAGACGATGCCCCCCTCCTCCGACACGTCGACCGTGCCGTCGTAGTCGAGCATCAACCGCGCCATCAGCGGATCCGCCTCGTCGCGCGAGAGCCCCGTCACGCGCATCACGTCGGCGAGCCCGATCCGGCCCCGCTGCGCGCGGATCTCGGCCAGGATGAGCTTCTCGGCCTCGAGCGGATCGCGCGGCGCCGGCGTCGGGCCGAAGAAGAACCGGTTCACCTTCTCGTAGAAGGGCGTCTCGTCGCGTCGCTGCCCGAGCGCCCCGCGGTGGCCATGCGACGAGGACCACGCCGGCTCGGCCGTCCACACGAACGGCGAGAACGGGTGGAACGTCCAGAAGATCGCGTCGAGGACCAGCCGAAAGAGGAAGTAGCCGGCGAACGATCCGGGGACGCCGTCGTGATTGCGCGAGTCGCTGCTCGAGCGGGCGAACAGCTGGGCGATCAGGATCCCGACGAAGATCACGACGTACGCGATCAGCACGATCGCGATCCACGCCCGCACGACGAAGCGAGCCACGCCGGCGGCGGCCCGGAGGACGGCCTGGAGCGCGCGCGTGAGGCGCGTGCGGGTCTCCCACGGCTTGGTGAAGCCGTGCGGGAAGCGGAAGAGCAGCTCACCTTCGGACGTCGCCTTGAGGTGGCCGCGGTGCTCGCTGACGAGCAGGTGCAGGCCGCTCTCCGCGTCGCGCAGCGGCAGGCCGCTCTTCGCCGACGCGTCGGCGAGCGTCAGATCGCCCGTGTGCCCGCGCAGGGCGGACCTCAGGACGCCGGCGGCGCGGCGGGCCTCCATCAGCTTCGGAGATTTCAGCGTCAACGGTCGCTCGCCCCTGTTCCACGGCGGCGCAGCCGCGCCCGTCGGTACGGCATCGCCGCGCTCGTCCACGGGGGCACAACCTCCCCCGTGCCGAGCTTCATGGTGGCCCGCAGGGCTCCACGCAAAGGCCACGGCGCCTTTTTCGGGCGTCGACCCCGCCAGCGCTCGCAGCGGAGCCTCGCGTCAGCCGCCGCGAGCGCGGCGGTGCCTCGCGTCATCCGCCCGCGCTCGCGGCCGGAGGCGGGCGCGATCTCGGCGTGGCGTCGACCATCCGCACCTCCAGGCCGAGCGCGTCGCGCAGCATCCCCGCCTTCGCGACGACCGTCCACTCCTCGAGCGCCCGGTCCTCCGCGCCCTGCACCTCGATCACCAGCGTGTCGCCCTCGATGCGGCCGCTCACCTCCGCGACCTTGGCCCGGTGCTCGCGATCGAGCGCGTCGGCGATGCGGAGGATCGACGCCATGGACTTCACCTTGGCGCGCGCGTCGCGCGAGAGCGCGCGGAAGTTGTCGTGGTCCATGCTGGGCGGCGACTTCCTGTGGTAGCGCGCGATGTTCGCGACGATCGCGCGCTCCTCCGGGGTCAGGCCCATGAGGTCGCTGTGGGCGATGACGTAATAGCTGTGCTTGTGGTGCCCCTCGTAGCGGACGAAGTCGCCGATGTCGTGGAGCAGGGCCGCCGCGCGCAGGAGGATCCGGTCGCGCTGGCCGAGGCGATGGCGCGGCGCGAGGTCGTCGAACAGCCGCTCGGCGAAGCGGGCCACGAGCGCGCCGTGCTTCTCGTCGAAGTGGTAGCGGCGGCCGAGCCGGACGCAGGCGTCGCTGACCGCGGCGGCCTCTCCGCGGAAGTCGGGGCCGAGGAAGTGGGCGTGGGCGAGATCGACGAGCACGCCCTCCTTGAGCCCGACCCCGGGAGCGACGATGACCCGCTGCACGAACGCCCGGGCGATGCGGCCCAGGATCGTCGCCGCGGGGACGATGGTGTCGGCGCGGTCCGGGCGCAGGCCGTAGATCTGCGCGCGCTCCTCGGGCGTCTTCGACGCCATCTCGTCGAGCAGGCGGGACATCGCGGCCACGTCGATCGCCCGCCCCTCCGCGGACCCGGCCGGCGCGGGGCAGAGCTCCGCGAGCGTCTCGATGTTGCCGCCCGTGCCGACGAGCAGATCGATCCCCGAGCCCGACCCCTCGCCGAGCAGCTCCACGATCTCGCGCGTGGCCTCGACCATGACGCGATCGACGTACTCCTCGACGAGCCGCCGGTGCCCCGCGTCGACCGGGCGGCGATCCTCGAGGAAGGCCTCGACCATCCGCACCGTCCCCACGGGGAGCGAGCGCGAGAAGACGGCCCCGCGGCCGCGGAGCAGCGTGAGCTCGGTGGAGCCGCCGCCGATGTCGACGAGGAGCGCGGTCCGCTCGCCGAGCGCGACGCGCTCGCGGACGGCGAGCTGGACGAGGCGCGCCTCCTCGACCCCCTCGATGACCTCGATGTGGACGCCGGCCTCGCGCGCGGCGCGCTCGACGAAGAGGTCGCCGTTCTGGGCCTCGCGCGCGGCGCTCGTCGCCACCGCGCGGTAGCGGTCGACCTTGGCCGCATCCATCGCCGCGCGGAAGCGCCGGAGCGCCTCGCAGGCGGCGCCGATGACCCCCGACTCGAGCCGGCCCTTCGTGAACACGTCGTGCCCGAGACGCACCGACGCGCGATCCGCATGGACATCGCGGAACGGGTGGAAGCGCGGCGCGTCGGGCGCGCCGGTCGCGGCCCCGGCGAGCGCCGGATCCCAGCCGGCCCCGAACGCCCCGAGCGCCGGAGGATCGACGTCGACGATGCGAAGCCGGATGGCGTTGGATCCGATGTCGATCGCAGCGAGCCGCGCCATGTCGGGAGAAGTAGCGAAGCTCCGGGCGGTTGGCTACTCTCATGCCGCTCATGTCGAGGAAGCTTCATCAAGGCTCGGGGGCTCCCCATCTCGGCCCCCTTCAGCATCGGCCTTCAGCGCGCACGCTCGCGCCCGGGCAGGCTCGGGACGCGCGCCGTCTCCTCGGCGGCGCGCGAGGGGCGGCGCGCCTCGCGCTGGGGATCGCGACCGCGGCGCTCGCGCTGGCGGCGTGCAGCGGCGGCGAGGCGCGCGCGCCGAACCCGATGCGCGCCCTCGACGAGCGCAGGGCGATCGAGGTGATCCGCCGGGCGATGGCGCACGAGGGCGCGCAGCCTGCGCGCGGGCGCGAGGTCGAGCTGACCAGCGGGCAGAAGGTGCGCGTCGATGTCGGCGTGCAGAGCCGCTCGTACGGCGTCGTCTACGTGACCGAGGAGGACGCCCAGGCGCTCGGCGCCGCGATCCCGCCGCCGAACGGCCGGGACGAGAAGCTGCGCGTCGTCCGCGGCGGGCCGGACGGGGCCATTCGCCTCGTGCTCCTCTACCAGCAGAACTACCTCTATGACGACCTCGTCGGCGAGTCGCACGAGCGCACGACGATCACCGCCGAGCGCGAGCTGACGCGCGACGTGCAGGACTTCATCACCTACGCGCGGACGCAGAAGTTCCAGTGAGCGCGCTCGAGGAGGACGGGCCGGCGCGCCGCCGGGGGCACCGGAGAGAGCGAGACGCCGAGGAGCGCGCGCGACGCGCGCTCGGCGGCGGTGGGTTGCTCCTCGTCGCCGGGCTCGCGCTGGTCGGCGTCGGGCCGTCGGACGCGGGCATGGGGCTCACGGTGCTCGCGCTCCTGGTGCTCATCTACGGGATCCACAGCTTCGGCCGGCTGGGGACGGAGCGGGACGGACGGAGCGAGCAGGCGCGGGCTCCGTCGCGTTGAGGCTTGCAGAGCGGGGCGCGTTCGACCAGCATCCGCCGCCATGAATCGCCCTACGCGCCAGCACCAGCACCTCACCCTCAAGGTCACCCAGAAGCAGGAGCGGAGCACCCAGAGCTCCCGGAAGCCCGGCCGCAAGCACAAGCGCTGGAGCAAGTCCCTCGCGCAGTACGCGCCGCTCGTCGCTGGCGCCGAGACGGCCGCCTCCGCCGAGAGCTGAGCTCCCGCCGCCGGCCGAGGACGCCCTGGCGCCCGGCCTTCACGATTTCTCTCTACACGTAACTTTTCAATACTATCGCATGCCGGCGCAGGCCGCCTCCGCTTCCGACGAGGCGGCGGCGCCTCCGCCCGCGATGGCGGCTGTGCCGCCCGTGCCGTGACGGCGGCGCCTCCGCCCGCGATGGCCGCTGTGCCGCCCGTGCCGCGAGCCGCTACGGCGGATGTGCCGCCACTGTGCGACGCGGCCACCGCACCGCGGTCTCTCCGTGGTTCGTGGATTTCGTGATGGGGTCGCGCTCATCTCGCCACGTAGCCAAGAGAACACCCCCTCTCGGCGTCTGATACGCGATCGCCAGGCGGCCTGTCACCCACTCCGCGCGAGACGGGCGCGCCGGCTCCGCGCGCATGGCGCGCGAAGGGCCCACTCCATCTCTCGCGCAAGGAAGGATCCATGCCCGCTCGTCCTCCGTCACGCGCTGCCCGCGCGGCAGCGTCGCTTTTGTGCTCCCTCGTCGTCGGCGGCACATCGCTCCTCCCGGGGTGCCTGAGCCGCCCGATAGCCCATCAGGACACGCGCACGACTGGCACCGTCGTCGAGCGGCTCCCGCGGCGCGTCGACAAGATCGATCTCCTGCTGACCATCGACAACTCGTCGTCGATGAAGGACAAGCAGGACATCCTCGCGCTGGCCGTTCCCGACCTCGTGAGGCGCCTGGTCGACCCCCGGTGCATCGATCCGCTGGACCCCCTGAAATCGTCCCCGCCGGGGGAGGACGGCCGCTGCCCGAGCGGCAAGGAGCGCGAGTTCGAGCCCGTCGTCGACATCCACATCGGGATCATCAGCACGAGCCTCGGCAGCCATGGCGCGGACTCGTGCCCCGAGGGACCGCTCGTCTTCAACAACGACAGGGGACACCTCGTTGCCCGGAGCGACAGGGACGACCACAACGACGCAGACAACGACCCGCCGACCTACCAGAACATGGGGTTCCTCGCCTGGGATCCAGAGCAGAAGCTCAGCCCCGCGGGCGAGTCGATCCTCGACGACGGCGCGGGACGCGGCCTGGTGCCGGCGCTGACGAACATGGTCCGAGGGGTGGCCGACAACGGCTGCGGCTTCGAGTCGCAGCTGGAGAGCTGGTACCGCTTCCTCGTGGACCCCGCGCCCTACGAGACCCTCGAGGTGGTGAACGGCAAAGCGGAGCGGCGCGGCGTGGACAGGAAGCTCCTGGATCAGCGCAAGGCGTTCCTGCGGCCGGACTCGCTCCTCGCGATCGTCATGCTGTCGGACGAGAACGACTGTTCCATCAAGGAGGGAGGGAACGCCTTCTGGGTCGCGAGGCAGAAGGACGACGACGGCGACGTTTTTCGGATGTTCGCGCCGCGAAGGGAGTGCGCGGAGAAGGGCCTGGACGACCCGTGCTGCAAGTCCTGCGGGTCGGACAGGGGCGAGTGCCCGCTGGACGAGGAGACCTGCGGACCGGATGGACAGCCCAAGACGCTCTTCCCGAACGAGGACCCGCACAACCTGCGCTGCTTCGACCAGAAGCGCCGGTTCGGCATCGATCTGCTCTACCCGATCGACCGCTACACGGACGCGCTCACGCAGGCGCGGATCCAGGATCACCAGGGCAATCTCGTCGACAACCCGATCTTCTCGGATCTCGACCCGGACGACGAGAACAGCGCGGTCCGTCCGCCGGAGTACGTGTTCTTCGCGGGCCTCGTGGGCGTCCCGTGGCAGGACATCGCGCGCCAGGACGACGCGGGCCAGCCCGATCTCCGGGAAGGCAGGGACCAGGACGGCAACCGCGTCGGCGGCTTCAAGAGCGCGAAGGAGCTGAGCGCTCCCAACGCGAGCTTCGCGAGCACCTGGGACATCATCCTCGGAGATCCGAAGTCGCGCCGGAGCCCCGGCGATCCCCACATGATCGAGTCGCCGCTCCCTCGCGACGGCGAGAACCCGATCACCGGGACGCGCATCGCCGGCCCGGACTCGCCGGACGACGCCAACGACATCAACGGCCATGAATGGAACCCCAACCCGGGTTTCGGCGACCTCCAGTACGCTTGCACGTTCCGGTTGCTCGATCCCGTGACGGGCGATGACTGCAAGGGCAGTGAAGACCGAGACAGCCCCCTGTGCAAGGACAACCCCGACGGCACCGACAGCAACCTCCAGGTCAGCGCGAAGGCCTATCCGGGCCTGCGGCAGCTCGAGCTCATCCGGGACCTCGGGGAGCAGGGCATCGTCGGCTCGGTGTGCCCGGCGCAGCTCGAGTTCACGGGAGAGGACCGGCTCGACTTCGGCTATCGGCCGGCGATCGGCGCGATCGTCGATCGCCTGAAGACGAAGCTCGGCGGGCAGTGCCTGCCCCGCGCGCTCCAGCCGAACGAGAGCGGACAGGTCAGCTGCCTCGTCCTCGAGGCGCGGAGCACAGCCGAGGGGAAGTGCGGCTGCGACGGGCTCACGGCGCGGCGGGAGGTGCTCCGCGAGAACCTCGCCGCGAAGCGGATGGTGCTCGAGGATCCGGTGGCGGCGGCGAACGGCTGGAACTGCGTCTGCGAGGTCGAGCAGCTGAAAACGCCGGACGAGCTCGCGGCGTGCCAGAACACGGTGCCTCCTGCGCCGGTCGAGGTCGGCGGCGAGAAGGTGCACGGGTGGTGTTATGTCGACCCGCGGCTCGGCTTCGGCCGAGACGAAGTCGTCGCCAAGTGCCCGTCCACAGAGCGCCGCCAGGTCCGGTTCACCGGCGACGGCGCAGCCCTGGACGGCGCGACGCAGTTCGTCATCTGCACCGGCGACACCGCCAACCAGTAGCGCGGCGCCAACAGCAGCGATCCGCTGCGCTGGCCGCGGTCGTCGAGAGGGTCGAGCTTCGGTGGTCCGGAGCGGCGCTCGGGCAGGCGCCGCTCGCCCCGAACCCGCGCTTCGTGGATCTTTGCAATCAGCGTGAAGGGCCGCCTTCTCGGCGCGAAAGCCGATAGACTGCGATGCGTGGACTCCACGGCACACCACGGCGCGGAGCGGCCTCCGTCGATTCCTCCTTCAGCCAGGTACAACCCCGAGCACGGCACGTTCGAGCTCGTGGAGACCGACGCCGACGGCCGTCGCTCGGGCGAGTGCCACGTCTACCGCGCGAGCGACGGCTCGTTGCTCTCGCGGTGCTGCTACGCGGGCGGGGTGAAGGACGGGCCGTTCACCTTGTTCCACCCGAACGGTCAACCCGCGCAGCGCGGGCGCTACCGGGGCGGCGAGCTCGACGGCGAGGTGGTGGTGTACGGCAGCGACGCCCCGACGGAGCTCAGGCTACGACCGTGCTGTGTGCCGCCCGGCGCCTGGGAGCTGCGAACGCGCTATCGACAAGGGAGCATCCTGCGCCAGGTCTTTCACGACCGCGACGGGCACCCGATCTCTGCGGACGGCTCCCGCTGGCCCGACCGACCCGCCGGCGTCGCCGGAGAGGCCGACTACGACCACGGCTCGCAACGATGGCTGGTCCGCGAGGAGGACGAAGCCTCGGCCTCGCTCATCGACCGTTACTTCACGCGCGAGGGCAAGCCCTCTCAGGAGATCGAGATTCGCGCTGGCGCGCGTCATCGCGAGCTCCGGTACGACGCGCTGGGCCGCCCTTCCGAGGAGCGGCACCTCGATCCCCAGGGACGCTTCCACGGCCCGTCCGTCCGCTGGTTTCCCGATCCGGACACGAGCCCTTACCTCGACCGGCGCGTGCGCGAGGAGCGCGGACAGTACACGCACGGTCACCCGGTCGGAGCGTTCACGGGGCTCGACGCGGACGGGGGGCCGGTGGTTCGACGCGAGCTCGGCGCGGCCCTCGACGAGGCGAGCCTCGGCGCGTCGCCCGCGCTCGCCGAAGACCTCGCGGCATGGGACGCCGAGCGCGTCTGGGCCCTCGCGCGAGAGCTCTTGCAGGACGGCCGCGCGCGCGAGGCCTGCTGCGCCGCGGCCCGCGCGGCGGCCCGCGGGGGCGAGCGAGAGAGGCTCGCCGAGTTCCTGCGCGGCGCGACGCTGCAGCCGAAACCCGAGGTCGTGGAGCAACGCGGGCGAGCGCTGCTCGAGGCGTCCGACACGACCGCGCTCGGCGTCCTGGACGAGCTCTTGCTCGGCGCCGAACCGAGCGCAGCTTACCGCACGCTCGCCGCCGTCTTCCGGGGCTCGCGTCGCGTTGCGCTCTCGCTCGTCGAGGCGGCGCTGCTGCTCGTGCCCGAGCGCCGCTCGACCTGCATCACGCGCGCGCTCCTGCGGCTGGAGCTCGGCGACACGCGCGGGGTGCTCGAGGACGCCGACCGCGTCGAGGCCGAGGCCCCCGCCGTGGCCGAGCACCTCAGGACCTTCGTGCGGCTGCTGTACCCGGAGTTCGCTTTCTGGCCGGCGCGCCAGGCCATCGATCCGGTGCCCGGCGACGCATCGGCCACGGTCGAGCTCGATCAGCCGCTCGATCAGGTTCGGCAGAAGGTCCAGCTCTACGCCACCCGCTTGCTG
This sequence comes from Sorangium sp. So ce1504, assembly GCF_051521635.1. Classification (NCBI taxonomy): domain Bacteria; kingdom Pseudomonadati; phylum Myxococcota; order Polyangiales; family Polyangiaceae; genus Sorangium; species Sorangium sp. So ce1504. The sequence continues at coordinate 8,228,494 of NZ_CP150365.1, forward strand.
CGCCTGCGCGAGGCCGTGCAGCGCGGCCTGCCGGGCACGGAGCCCTGTCCGTGGCTCCCGCCCGACCTGTCGCACCTCTTGCCGGACGGGCCGGTGGAGCTCGCGCGGACGGAGGCGACCTTGACCGAGGAGACCGAGAACGGCGTCGAGACAGTCGAGCTCACCGTGGACGAGGCGCTCGACCCAGGAGCCCTGCCGGTCTCTCTCCTGATGCGGAGGGCCCGAGCCGAGTGGGCCGCCCTCTGCTGGCTTTGCTGGTCAGCCGGCCTCGACCAGGTCGCGTTGCCGGAGCGCATCGCGCACCGGCCCGACTTCACGGCGGCGGTCAACATGTCGCTCACCCGCTGGTTCCGCGCGCGCGACCAGCTGCAGAGCGGCGGGCTCGTCAGCCGGGCGCGCGGCGTGCCGGGCTTCCTCTGGGAAGGGCACGACATCGGCGAGCTCGACCCCACGCTCGCGGGCATCGCGGCCGACGAGTACTTCGAGTTGCGATGCCTCTTCGTCTGGCTCATGTTCCGGGAGAACGTCTCCCCGTTCCAGAGCGATATCCGCGCGGCGTGAGCGCCGCGTCAGGGCGGCTCTGGCTTCTTCCGGCGATGGGAAGCAGCCGTCGCGGACGAGGCGGGCAGGACGCCGGCGCTGTCGCTCGCGCCTCGTGACGCGCCATCTCGCCACAGCGGACAGGTCGAGGCGTGGCGGTCCTGCGCGCGACGGGTGATCCCTTGAGCTCGCGCGTCGCGCCGATCGCTCGCAGCGGTCGGCCTGGCGCCTCGCTTGCATCCACTCCCGTGCATGCATCTACACCGGATGAAGACTCCAGGTCTCGCTCACATCGCCTACCTGCTCGGCAACAAGGGCGAGGCGATCGTGGTGGACCCGCGGAGGGACATCGACGAGGTCCTCGCGGCGGCCCGAGAGTGGGACCTCGTGATCAAGTTCATCCTCGAGACGCACCGCCACGAGGACTTCGTCATTGGCTCTGGCGCCCTCGCGAAGGCGACGGGCGCGAAGATCGTGAGCGGAGATCATCCGCTCTTCGGACAGAGCGACATCCGGATGCGGGACGGCGAGGAGCTCGATCTGATCGGGCTGCGCACCCGCGCGCTCCATACGCCGGGACACACGCCGGAGAGCACTTGCTATGCCGTGTTCCTCCCGGACGCGCCCGGGCGCGCCTTTGGCGTCTTCACCGGCGATACGCTGTTCATCGGGGAGACGGGCCGGACCGACCTGCCCGACCGCGAGAAGACCAGCGACAACGCGCGCCTCCTCTTCGCCTCGGTGCACGAGAAGCTCCTCCCGCTCGGGGATCAGGCGCTCGTCTGGCCCGCCCACGGCTCCGGCTCGGTCTGCGGGGGCAACATCGCGGAGCGCGATGATTCCACGCTCGGCCTCGAGCGCGCCTACAATCCCGTCTTCGTCAGGTCGGCCGACGACTTCGCCCGCGCCAAGGTCGTGGAGCGCATCCCGCGCCCACCCTATTTCAGCTTGATGGAGAGGCTGAACCTCGAAGGGGGCAAGCCGCTCTCCGCGAAGCCCGGCGAAGTACCCTCCCTGCCGCCCCAAAAGTTCGCGTCGGAATCCAGGCAGGGGCTGGTGCTCGACGCGCGCGATCCCGAGGCGTTCGCGTCGGGCCACCTGCCCGGCTCGCTGAACCTCTGGTTCGCTGGGCTCCCGGTGTTCGGCGGGTGGGTCGCGGACGAGACGACCCGGGTGTACCTGGTCGTCTCGCGCGCCGCGGACGTGGAGGCGGCGGTCCTGCACCTCGCGCGCGTCGGCGTCGATCACGTGTCCGGCGTGCTCGCCGGAGGGTTCGACGCATGGCGGGACGCGGGCATGCCCATCGAGAAGACGGGCACGATGACCCCGCGCGAGCTCCACGACGCGGGCAACGCCGTCGCCGTGCTCGACGTCCGCGATGATCAGGAGTTCGAGGCGGAGGGGCACATCGAAGGCGCGCGGCACATGTACGTGGGATATCTCGACGAGCACTTCGAGAAGGTCCAGCCCGCGCTGCCGCGTCATGGCCGCATCGCGCTCGTCTGCAGCGTCGGGCATCGCGCTGGGCTCGCGACGAGCATCCTCCGTCGCCGCGGCTTCACCGAGGTCGCCAACGTCCTCGGCGGGATGACGGCGTGGGAGAAAGTCGGTTTGCCGAAGAAGCAGGGCCCCGAGCGCACGATCACCACCATGGATATCGAAGGAGCACGACGATGAGCTCGCCGGGAGGCACGCGCTGGGCACCGGAGATCGCCGGGCTCGCGATCGGAGCGCTGGAGTCGTTCGCGATGGGGACCGCGAAGCGGCCTCTCGGCGTGACGTCCGCGTTCGAGACGGGGGCGAGCGCGCTGGCGCGCCGGCTCGCGCCGCAGGCCAGCCGGGTGAACGAGTTCGTGGCCAAGCGGGAGACGACGCCGAAGATCGACTGGGAGGTGCTGCTCGCCCCGGGCATCGTCCTTGGCGCGTTCCTGGCCTCGCGCGCCTCGGGCACGCGAGGATCCACGCTGCCGGACGCATGGCGGGCGCGGTTCGGGGAGAGCCGCGGAAAGCGCTACGCCGCCGCGTTTTGCGGTGGCGCCCTGATGATGTTCGGCGCGCGGCTCGGCAAAGGATGCACCAGCGGGCACGGCATCAGCGGCACGATGCAGCTCGCCGCGGCCAGCCTCGCGTTCGACGTCGCGATGAGCGTGAGCGCCGTCTTGGCGGCGAAGCTCCTGTTTCGAGGAGGCGCGCGATGAAGCGGGATCCGCTCGGACGACTCGTGCTCGGCCTCGCGACCGGGACCGCGTTCGGCGCCCTCCTCCAGCGAGGAGGGGCCTCGGATGCCGAGCTCATCATCCAGCAGCTTCTGCTGCGCGACAGCAGCATTGCGCGGATCATGTCGACCGCGGCGGCCGCCGGCTCGATCGGGACGCACGGCCTGCGCGCGGCCGGCGCGACCGAGCTCGACGTGAAGCCGTTCCAGGTACGTTCGGTGATCCTGGGCGGTGTGGCCTTCGGCGCTGGGATGGCGATCCTCGGTTATTGCCCCGGCACGACCCTCGCCGCCGTCGGCGAAGGCCGGCACGACGCGATGTTCGGGCTGCTCGGGATGGTCGCTGGAGCGCTCGCCTTCATCCGCGTGTACCCGCACATCAAGGAGGTGGTCGAAGAGACGGACCTCGGCAAGGTCACCCTCCCTTCGGCGACGAAGACGTCCCCTTGGCCCTGGGTGGCTGGCCTCGCCGGGCTCGCGGGCGCGGCGGCGCTCGTCAGCCGCGCGCGGGCGGCGCGGTGAATTTGAACGCAACGAGGACGCGTCAGTCGAGGGTCATCACCGCGGTCTCGCCCCCGATGTCCAGGCGCGAAAGAAAAGATTCCAAGGCCTCCATGGACAGGGGGAGCCCCCTCACCGCCAAGGCGGATTCACGAACGCTGGTGAGCGCTGGGAGCCAGTCGAAGCTCGTGAGATCACCCGAGCTCTGGAGTCTGAGCTCACCCACCTCCGCGAGGGCGTCGAACCCATCGAGGCCCGGCCCTTCCAGCAGATGCATCTGAAAATTCGCGCCGACGCGGCGCAGGTTGCGCAGCGCGGTGAAGTCGTCCGTGTGGTTGCGGAAGAGGGTCAGCGAGCCGTCGATGTGGACGAGGGAAGAGAGGGGCTCCAAGGCGCCCGGCGTCGTATCGCTCAGGTGGATCGAGCCCCGGAAGCGGGTGCATCCAGCCACGCTCGTGTAGGGCACGATCACCAGATCGTCTGGCTGGCCACACACGACCGCCTCGGCATCGGGGTCCGGCGGCTCCTTGGGAACGGCGTTCGTGAGGGACACCAGCGCGCCGCTGCGCACGTGCGACGTCGCGAAGGACTCCAATGCTTCAGCGGTCAGCTGCGCGTTGCGCCGAGCGATCATGGAGGCGCCGATCTCCGCGAGAGCAGGAAGCCACGAGAAGTCGGCAAAGCCGCTCTGGTAGAGCCACAGCCCGGAGACGTACTGGATCGACTCCAGGCCACGCAAGGCCTCCGGTGCCGCCACGACCAGCAACCGACCTTCGATCCGCGTCAGGTTGGACAGAGGCCCGAGATCCTCAGGAGGCGAATAGAGCAGCAAGGACCCCGCTATCTCCCTGAGATCCGTGAGCGCGTCGATCGCCTCCGGCCCGTCCAGGCTCAGCAGATGGAGCGTGCCGAGGAAGCGCGTACAGCCACGCAAGCGCTCCAGCTCGGGCGCGGGTCCGGTCGCCTCTTCAAGGAGGTTCGCGCCCACCGCGATCACCTCCCCCGCCGTCCCGCAGTCACGCCCCTCGGGAGATCCCGCTTGCCCGCCCCCGGACGGCTCGGCGGCCCCGGAGCCGCCGCTGCCAGCTGTCGCGTCGCCTCCGCCGCCCGCGCCGGCGCTCGAGGCTCCCGTGGAAGCGCCGCCTGTCGCTCCGCTCGGGCGGTCGGGGGTGGTGCCACAGGCCGCAGCACCGAGGAGCAGCAATCCCGCCGTACCGCTCAGCCGGCGCCGCAGCATGCGCCTTTCCACCTCTTCCCCTCGCATGGTCGCTCGATTCTAGCAGAGCTCTCACGCGCGAGGCGCGCTGGACTGAAGCGGCGCCGGCGGGCGGGCTAGTTGCCTGCCGTGTGGGCGATCGCGAAGATGAGGTTGCGCTCGAGCCGGATCCCCTGCGGCGTGCGGAACGCCTCGACCTCCTTCGCGAGCCGCTCGCGCACCTCGCGCTTCTCCTCGGGGCTCAGGTGCGAGAGGTGGTTGCCGAACGAGCTCGACCCGCTGTGCGTCAAGATCTCGTCGACGTCGGCGGCGTGGTCGACGAAGGTGAGGATCTCCGCTGTGTCGACGATGAAGCCGGCGCGCTCGAGCAGCGCTCGAACCTCGTCGACCGTCAGCTTGTACGGGCGATTGCCCTGGGCGTCTCTCCCGAGCTCGGCCAGCACCTTGCGCTGGATCGGCTCGAGCTGGTGCGGCTTCTCCCGCGATCCCGTGCTGAATCCGAGCTTGCCGCCGGGCTTCAACACGCGCGCCGCCTCGGCGATGGCGCGCTCCTTCTGGGCTTCGTTCAGCCAGTGAAGGACGCTGTTCAGGTACACGACGTCAAAGCTCTTCGAGGCGAAGGCGGAGAGGTCCTCGGCGCGGCCGACCGCGGTCGCGAGGTTCGCGCGGGCCTTCTGCCGGGCGATGTCGATGCGGAGCGGCAGGGGATCGATGGCCGTCACGCTGCCCTCGGGGCCGACGATCTCTGCCACGTGAGCGGCGAGCCGGCCGGTGCCCGCGCCGACGTCGAGCACACGCTGGCCGCGCCGCACGCCCAGCGTTTCGATGAGGAGCTTGCCGTGGTTGAACTGCCGGTCGCTGCCGTGCTCGTAGGCCTGGGCGAGCTCGGGGGTGTCGAGAGAAAGGCGGATGGTGGTCATGCAGGCCGCCCGAGCAGGGCCCGTGCCGGCGCCCGGCGCCGCGCTGGCAGGGCCCGCGCGCCGGAGCGCCGCGCCGCCGGCGAGGACCCGGGCGCGGCAGATCGCGCTCGCCGCTGCCCGCGGGCCAGCAGCGATGCTGCTCTGGTGCTGCGCCGCGAGCAGCGTGGCCGCGCGGCGAAAGGCGGCGGGCAGGGACGGCGGCGGGAGCGACGCGCCGACGCATGGAGACCCACGACTTGAATTTCGAAACAATTTTATCAACAATCCATTCGCTTCCAATGACAACAACCATGGATGCCATCGATCTGAAAGCGATCCACCTCCTCGCCCGCGACGCCCGCCGGTCGTGGGCGGACCTCGGCGAGGCGGTCGGCCTCTCCGCGCCCGCCGTGGCCGAGCGGGTGCGGCGCCTCGAGGAGCGCGGGGTCATCACGGGGTGGGAGGCGCGCCTCGACGCCCGGGCCGTGGGCGCCGGGCTCACGGCCTTCATCTCGGTCTCGATCGCGAACCGGCGCGGTCGCGGCGAGTTCCTGCGCGCCGTCGAGCGCGCGGCCGAGATCCAGGAGTGCCACCACGTCGCCGGCGACGAGGACTACCTGCTCAAGGTGCGCTGCCGTGACACCGAGGCGCTCGAGCGCCTGCTCACGCAGGAGCTCAAGGCCCACGACGGCGTGGTGCGCACGCGCACGACGATCGTCCTGTCCACCGCCAAGGAGACCGCGCTCCCGCCCCTGCCGCTGCCGTCCGAAGAGGCGCGCGACGGCGAAGCGCGCCCCCGCAAGGCGCCCGGCCGCGGAGCCGCCCGGAAGGAGGCGCCGTGAGCGGCGCCGACGGACTGCCGCCTTTCGGCGATCGTGGCGAGCGTCGCGAACGCCAGATCGACGAGCGCGACCTCGCGGCGCTCGCCGCCGCCATCGAGGACGCCGCGATCGCGCAGCGCGACTTCTCGCACGCGCGCCACCTGCTCCTCGCCCTGCACTACGTGCGCGCTCACGGGCCCGAGGGGGCGCTCGCGCGCATGCGCTCCGCCCTGCAGGCCTTCAACGCCCGGCACCCGCCGACCAACGGTTACCACGAGACGATCACGGTCGCCTGGCTCACGCTCGTCGCCCGCCACGCCGCCGAGCACCGAGGCGCCGCCGTCCACGACCTCGCGGAGGGCCTCCTCGACCGCCACCGCAGCAGCAAGGCGCTCTTCGCCCATTACTCTCGCGCGCGGCTGCTCTCGGACGACGCCCGCGCCGCGTTCGTCGCGCCCGACCTCGCGCCGCTCCCGGCGCCAGGCGACGGCGTGCGCATCCGCCTGGCGACCGAGGCCGATCTCGCGGCGATCGAGGAGATCTATGCGTTCTACGTCGAGCGCTCGACCTGCACCTTCGCCACCACCGTCCCGACCCCGGCGGAGCGACGCGCCTGGCTCGCGGCGCACGGCCCCCAGCACCCCGCCACCGTGGCCGTCGAGGGCGACGGGGCCGGGGCCGTGGTCGGCTGGGGCTCGCTCTCCCTGTGGAACCCGCGCGAGGCCTACGCCCGCTCCGTCGAGAACTCGGTCTACGTGCGCGACGGCCTCCACCGGCGGGGGCTCGGGCGCCGCATCCTCGCCGATCTCGTGAGCCGCGCGATCTCGCTCGGCCACCGCACGATCATCGCGCAGATCGCCGGAGACCAGGCGGCGAGCGTCGCGCTGCACCGCGCGCTCGGGTTCGAGGACGCCGGGCTGCTCCGCGACGTCGGGCACAAGTTCGACCGCTGGCTCGACGTGATCCTGATGCAGCGCGCGATTCCCTACCTTGCAAGCGATGACCGGCAGCCGTGAGACGGCCTACATGCCCGCGACCGCCACAAACGAACCCGGGTTGCGCCAAGACGAGCGCGTATGTCCTCTCGCTCGCGTCGGCGTGGTCCTACGCGGACCGGTGATAGCCGCCGTGGCCGTGCTCCGAGGGGACGAACGGCTCCGCACGGGCCCTGGAGCGCCCTTTCGAACACGCCCCGGGGCTCGCGCGCCCCAGGGCTCCGGCGGGCGCGCTACGAGGCCCTGGCGTTCTTCAGCGCGTCCGGGTTCCCCGGCCCCTCGAGGTACTCGTCGTACGTGCCGTTGAAGACGCGCGGATCCTTCGACGACAGATCGAGCACGCGGGTGCCGAGCTTGCCCACGAAGTGCCGGTCGTGGCTCGTCACGACGACCGTCCCCTTGTACTCGACGAGCGCCTGGAGGAGCGCGTCGATGCTCTCGACGTCGAGGTGGTTCGTCGGCTCGTCGAGCACGACGATGTTGTTCTTCACCAGGATGAGCTTCGCGAGGAACAGGCGCGCCGCCTCGCCGCCGGAGAGGTTCTCCGTCTTCTTGAGCCCGGCCTCGCCGCTGAAGAGCAGCTTCCCGAGCACCGAGCGCACGTGCTCCTTCGGGGCGGACGGGTCGAAGCGGTACAGCCAGTCGTAGGCCGTGAACCCCGCCTCGATCGCCTCGTGGTGATCCTGCGCGAAGTAGCCGACGTTCGTGTCGTGGCCCCACGTGACGGCCCCGGCGTCCGGCGTGTACTCGCCGACGAGGAGCTTGAGCAGCGTCGACTTGCCGATGCCGCTCGGCCCGATGACCGCGAGCTTGTCGCCGCGGTTCAGGTTGAAATCGAGCTTCTGGATCACGCGCCGATCGCCGAAGCTCTTGGAGAGGCCCTCGACGCGCAGCACGTCGCGGCCAGAGGGCTTCTCGATCTCGAACTTGATGTACGGGCGCACGACGCTCGAGCGCCGCACCTGGATGCCCGCCTCGAGCTTCTCGATCTCCTTCACGCGCGACTGCGCCTGGCTCGACCGGCTCGCGCTCGCGCCGAAGCGGGCCACGAAGTCCTTGAGCTCGGCGATCTTCTTCTTCTTCTGCGCGGCGTCGGCCTCCGACTGGCGCTTACCGGTCGTCTTCTGCTCGATGAAGTCGTCGTAGTCGCCCGTGTAGAGCGTGACCGTCTGGTAGTCGACGTCGGCGACGTGCGTCGCGATCGCGTTCATGAAGTGCCGGTCGTGGCTGACGACGAGGAGCGTGCCGCGGAAGGTGTCGGTCAGGTACGACTCGAGCCAGCGGATCGAGTCGAGGTCGAGGTGGTTCGTCGGCTCGTCGAGGAGCAGGACGTCCGCGCCCCCGAAGAGCGTCTGGGCGATGAGGACGCGGAGTTTGTACCCGCCCGCGAGCGTGCTCACCGTGCTCGTGTGCCGGGCGGTCGCGATCCCGAGCCCCTCGAGGATCTCGGCGGCGCGCGACTCGGCGGTGTAGCCGTCCTCCTCGCCGATCGTCCCCTCGAGCTCGGCCAGCCGCATGCCGACCTCATCGGTCATCTCGACCTCGTACAGCCGATCGCGCTCCTGCATCGCGTCCCAGAGCGCCCGGTTCCCCATCAGGACCGTGTCGACGATCCTGCAGGACTCGTAGGCGAAATGGTCCTGCTTGAGCACCCCGACGCGGAGCTGCCTCGGGATCTCGACCGAGCCCTGATCCGACTCCTCCTCGCCGGAGATGACCTTGAGGAGCGTCGATTTCCCCGCTCCGTTCGCGCCGACGAGCACGTAGCGCTTGCCGGGGTCGAAGCGCATCGTGACGTTCTCGAAGAGAATTTTGGGACCGTACCGCTTGGTGAGCTTTTCGAGCGTGATCATCTCAGCGGCGCCGGGAGTAGCACGTGTGCGCCTGCGGTTCCGGTGAATTCCGGAGGCAGCGCGCCCCCCGGGGCAGGCGCGTCACCTCGGCGCGCCGGGCGGCGGGCTGGCGACGCGCGCCGGCGCTTCCTCGAATACCTCGGCGTCTGGCAAGGAGAGGACCTCCCTGCCGGCCGATTCCAGCATCTCTCTCGGCACGTCGCGGAAGCGCGCGCGGAAGGCCGCAGACGGGCGGAGGGTCACGGCCTGCCCGGTCGACCTGCGCCTGTACGTGGTCTCCACGCCGTCCTCGCTCGCCTCGATCAGGCTGAGATTCAGCTTCCCGAGGCTGGCCCCCGTCGCCGCGGCGGCGCCGTCGGCGATGCAGGAGAACTGCACGTTCCGCGGGCTGTGGTGGATCACCTCGAGGTCGAAGCTCCTCGCGGGCAGCCCGAGCCTCGCGAGCGCAAAGCGCCCCATGCGGTAGCCGGCGACGGCCCACGGGCCCGCCCCGCCGTGGATCGCGGCGACGGCGCGGAGCTCGTCGTCCGGGGCCTCCGCGGCCGGCCGGCCGGCGGGCTCCTGCGCAGGGCCCTCAGGGGGATGGGCGCCCGCGCCGCCGCACCGGATCGAGGAAATGGCGGCGAGGAGGATCAACGCCGCCTGGCTCATCGTCTTGCGCATGCTCGCTCGATCCCCCGTGAGGGCGGCGAAGTGTCCCCGTTCGCGCGCGACGTCAAGGGCGTCGGGCCCCGCGCCGCTGCCCGCGACGCCCGGGATCCGCCCGATCCGGCGAGCGCGCAGGCGTACCTCGGACGGTTTCACGCACCGCGGCGTCAGACCGGGGTAACATGCGCCCGTCATGCCTCGCGCGCCCGCCAGCCGTCCCCGTCGCTCCAGCCGCGCCGGCCTCGCTGGCTCCGCCGGCGACGCGACGACCCACGTGGCCCGCGCCGGGGGTGATGCTCGCCGATGACCCGCGTCCACCCTGAAGGCTTCCGGCCCGAAGCGCTCGTAGGCCAGGTCCTGCGCGGCAAGTGGCGGCTGGAGCGCCTGCTGGGCTTCGGCGGGATGGCCATGGTCTACGCCGCCACGCACCGCAACGGGATGCGCGGCGCGGTGAAGATCCTCCGCCGCGAGCTGTCCGAGGACGAGGAGGCGCGCTCGCGCTTCCTGCGCGAGGGCTACGTCGCCAACCGCGTCGAGCACCCGGGCATCGTCCGGGTGCTCGACGACGACGTCACCGACGATGGCTCCGTGTTCCTGGTGATGGAGCTGCTCGAGGGCGAGACCGTCGAGGCGCGCCGCGCGCGCGAGCCGGGCGGCGTGCTCGGCGTGAACGAGGTGCTCGGCATCGCCGACGACCTGCTCGACGTGCTCGCCGTCGCGCACGAGCGCGGGATCGTGCACCGCGACCTCAAGCCGGACAACCTGTTCCTCACGCGCCAGGGGCAGCTGAAGGTGCTCGACTTCGGCATCGCGCGGCTGCGCGAGCACTCCTCCCCGGCGAACGCCTCCACGCGCGCCGGCACCCTGATGGGGACGCCGCAGTTCATGCCGCCGGAGCAGGCGCGGGGGCAGTGGGACAGGGTCGACCCGCGCAGCGATCTGTGGGCCGTCGGGAGCACGATGTACCAGCTCCTCTCGGGGCGGTACGTGCACGAGGCCGAGACGCTCCCGCTGCTGCTCCTCGCGGCGATGACGCAGCCGGCGCCGCCCGTGGGCAGCGTCCTGCCGGCCCTGCCCCCGCCGATCGCCGGCGTGATGGACGTGGCGCTCGCGTTCGACCCCGACCGCCGCTGGCCGAACGCCCGCGCGATGCAGCGCGCGCTCCGCCAGGCGCGGGGCGGCGCGGCGCTCGAGCTGGCCCCGGGCGCGCACCCGGATCCCGGGCGCGCGCCGCTGCACTCGGAGCACGGGCGCGGGCTCCTGCACTCGGATCCAGGGCGCCCGTCGGCGCAGGCGCGAGGTCCCGGGAGCGGGCCGCGCGGCACGGAGTTCGCCGCGGCGGGCACGGCCAGCGGCGTCGCGGCCGGCGGCGGCGCGGCCAGCACCGGCACGGTCTCGCCGGTCGTGGAGCGCTCGGCCAGCGCGGAGCGCTCCGCGCCGCGCGCGGCGGCCACGGGCGCGCTCCTCGCCGGCGCGCTGGCCGTGGGTGCCCTGGTCGCGCTCGTGTGGTGGCAGCGCGCGGGCGAAAGGGGCGCGGAGGATCCGTCGCACGGCTCCACGGTGGAGGCCGAGCCGCGCCCCACCGCGGGCGCCGGGGCGACGACGGCGCCGCCCGACAGCGCAGGCTCGCTCGGGGCCGGCGTGCAGCCGGCGCCGTCCGGCGATGCGGTCCCCGCGATCGCGCCGTCCGCGCCCGCGACCACGCCGGCGCTCGAGGCCGCGAGCGCGACGGCCGCGAGCGCGTCCGCGCACGCCGCGCCGGCGAGCGCGAGCGCGGCCGCGCCGAGGCCCGCCGCCGGGGGCAGGGCGCGATCCCCCGCGACCGCGACGAAGGCGCCCGCCGCCACGACGCCGGCCCCCGCGCCGACGCCGGCGGAGGACCCGTACAACCGGAGACGTTGAGGCCGCACGGATGCGTAGATCGAGCTCGCGTAGACGATTCCCGGCGGAGGTGCTCGCCCTGGGAGGAGCCGTGCTCCTCGCCTGCCCCGACGCCTCCGCGCAGGGGCGCGATCCTGCGGCCGCGGAGGCGCTGTTCGACGCCGGCAGGGCGGCGCTGCAGGCGAAGGACTACGACGCCGCGTGCCCGAAATTCCGGGAGAGCTACGAGCTCGATCCGGCGCCCGGGGCGCTGCTCAACCTCGGCGACTGCGAGGAGAAGCGCGGCAGGGTCGCGACCGCGTGGTCGATCTTCCGGCAGCTCGCGCGCGATCTGCCCGCGAACGACGACCGCCGCCCCATCGCCCAGTCGCGCGCGGCGGCGCTCGAGGCCCGCGTGCCGAGGCTCACGATCCGGCTCGCGCCGGGGGCGCCCGCGGACACGGCGGTGCAGCGCGCGGGGGTCCCGGTCGGCGCGGGCTCGCTGGGCTCGTCGTTGCCGGTGGACCCGGGCGAGGTCCAGGTGACGGCGGCGGCGCCGGGCCGGAAGCAGAAGATCTTCACGGTGCAGCTCGCGGAGGGCGCGCAGGTCGAGCTGGTCGTGGCGCCGGAGGAGGCCGCGGCCGCCGCGGGCGCGGGGCCTGCGCTCCCCCCGAAGACCGCCCCGCAGGAGGCGGGGGGCTCGCCCCGGCGGACGGCCGGCTGGATCAGCGCCGGCGTCGGCGCGGTCGGGATCGGCGTCGGCGCCGTGTTCGGCGCGCGCGCGATCGGGAAGAAGGGCGACGCCGAGGCGTACTGCGACGAGGACAACGTCTGCCTGGATCAGGGGATCAAGCTGCAAAAGCAGGGCGTGACCGCGGGGACGATCTCGACGGTCGCGTTCCTCGTCGGGGCGGCGGCGCTGGGCACGGGCGCGGTGCTCGTCTTCACGGCGCCCTCCTCGGGGCAAGGGTCGCCAGCGCCCCGGGCCACCATCGGCGTGGTGCCGGGCGGCGCCGTGGCGACTGTCGTTTTTTGACGGGAGCTGCGCGGCGTCGCCGCGAGGGAGGGGCCCTGGTGGTGAAGCGCGATCAGAGGAGCATCCGAGCCGTGGTCTCTGCCGTCCTGCTCGTCGCCGCGGGCGTGGGAGGCTGCAACGCGCTCATCGGCCTCGAGGTCGGCCAGCTGGACGCATCGACGGGCGGCACGGGCGGCGCGGGCACGGGCACGGGCGGAGGGGCCGAGGGCGGCGGTGGCAGCGGCGGCGCCGGCACCGGCGGCAGCGGCGGAGGCGGCGGCGCTGGCGCTGGCGCGGGCGGCGGCGGCGGCGGCGGCGAGGCGCCGTTCTGCGGCGAGGATCGCAAGGACGCCATCCGCGGGCCGCAGGCACGCTGGGGCACGACCATCGGGCTCGACGTCACCGACGTCGCGGCGCACGGCGACGGGGTGACGGCCATCGTCAACGAGAAGGGCACGATCTCCGTCGCGCGGTGGGCGCGCGGCGGCACCCGCGATGCCGGGTATGGGCTGACGGCGACCGATGTGCTGGAAGGCGACATCAAGGCCACGCACCTCTCCATCGGCCAGGGGCTCGCCTATGTGGCAGGGTGGTCGGACAGCGGCCCCCAGCTGCCCAGCGCGTCCACCACCGGGTGCGTCATCAGCGGGCTCGCGCGCTCTCACCCGAGCTTCCTCGCTGCGCTCGACGAGAAGGGCCAGTGCCGGTGGGCGTGGTCGCCGGAGGGCGGCGCCACCTCCACCCCGCTCGGCCTTGCGGCGGCGCCCGGCGCCGTGGTGATCGCCGCCTCGGTGAAGGGACCGAGCGTGAACGACGGCACGTGCACCCTCGCCATGGGCGGCGCGGAGACGTCCGTGGGCCTGGCCGCGCTCGATCCGGCGGCAGGCGGTTGCCTGTGGGGGATGCCCATCGGCCCGTCGCCGGCCGTGACCGTCGGAGAGCTCCTCGTCGACGAGGCGCGCGGCGAGGTGCTGGCGGTCGGCCGCTACGAGGGCGAGGAGGGCTACGTCGTCGGGGGAGCGCTGCTCCCTCCCTCGCAGGATCGCGATGTGTTCGTGGCGCGCTTCGCGCTGACCGAGGGGTCGCTCAAGGGCATCGACGCGTTCCCCCTCCCCGGGCGTCAGGAGGTGGACCAGCGCGGGGCCGCGCTGCTCTCGGACGGCGACGTCGTGATCGTCGGCTCCTATGCCGGCTCGCTCGATTTCGGCGAGGGCTGCCCGCCGGCGCCCGAAGAGGACGCGCCGGACATGGAGAACTTCTTCGTCATGCGCGTCTCCGGCCCGTCCGTGGTCTGGGGCCGCGGGTTCGGCGACGCGGGGCACCGGCAGTGGGTCACCAGCGTGGCGGCGGCGCCCGATGGACTGATCTACGTGACGGGGAACTACCAGGGCGAGATCGACCTCGGGAACGGCGGGAAGCTCGTCGCTCCCGCGACGGACGCCGATCCGATGGTCGGGTTTCTGATCGTGCTCGACGCCCGCGGCAACGTCGTCTCCGCCTCCGAGCTGAAGGGGACGGGCGACGCTTACGTGTGGGCCGCCGCGCCCGGCCCGGCGCCTGGCGACGCCCTCTATCTCGGCGGGGAGCTGGGCAGCACCCTCGATATCGGGCGCGACCCGCCGCTCACCGACGCGATGGGGCGCGGCTTCGTCGCCGAGCTCCCGGGCGTGCGGTGATCCCCGCTGTCCGGCGCGCCGGGCCGTGAGCGCTCGACGCCCCGCCCCCCGCATCGGCCTCTGCGACCGGATCGCCGCGGCCCGCGCTCGGGCCGACGGCGGACGGCGGAGAGCGCGCCTTTCGGTGAGGGACGCGCCGGAACCCCCTCGACTCCTGGAGCGACGCTCGCCATGAAGTCGATGGTGGCGAGCGAGGCGAGAGCTCTCGCTGGCGGCCGCGGCGGCACCGCGCCACCAGGAGACGGGAGATGAAGCGCGATCTCAGGAGCACTCGACCCATGTTCTGCGCCGGGCTGCTCATCACCGCGGCCGCGGGGGGCTGCAACGCGCTCATCGGGCTCGAGGTCGGCGCGCTCGACTCCTCGGCGGGCGGCGCGGGCGCCACCGCTTCGAGCGTGTCGGCCGGCGGCGCAGGAGGCGAAGGCGGTCGCGGCGAGGGCGGCGCCGGCGAGGGCGGCGCTGGCGAGGGCGGCGCCGGCGAGGGCGGCGCTGGCGAGGGCGGCGCTGGCGGCGGGAACGAGGCGCTCTGCAGCTACGCCCGCGAGGGAGCCGTCCGGACACCGTCGGGAGAGTGGGGCGCGCTGTCCGGCCTGGCGGTCGTCGGCCTCGCGGCGCGAGACGGCGAGGTGACGGCCCTGGTCAAGGAGAGCCGGGTGCTCGCCAGCGAGCCCACCAAGATCAGGACGGGATTCTCGGTCGCGAGGTGGAGCCCGGCCGGGGTCCGCGAGAGCGCGTACGGGATGACGACCGGCGACATGCTCGGCAGCGTCTCGGCCGAGCACCTGGCCGTCGCCTCGGACCTCGCTTATGTGGCCGGCTGGTCGGAAGCTCCCCTCACGTTGCTCGCGTCGGGCGGCAGGTGCATGGCCAGCGCGAGCGCGGACACCGGTCGCAAGCCGAGCTTCCTGCTGGCGCTCGACGAGCTGGGCAAGTGCAGGTGGGCCTGGAGCGTGGACGCCGAGGTCAACGCCTACCCGCTCGGGCTCGCGGCGACGGCCGACCGGGTCGCCTTCGCCGTCTCACGCTCCGGGGCGACGAGCGCGAAGACCGACGAGTGCGTCCTCGGGGCCGCCGATCAGCGCGGGGTCACGGATCTCGTGACCTTCAACGCAGGCGGCAAGTGCCGGTGGAGCCGCGCGCTCGGGTCCTCCGCGGCCGTGCACGTCGCGGAGGTCGTCGCCGCGCCGGAGACCGGCGAGGTGCTCGTCGTGGGCGACTACGACGCGCCGGATGAGCCCATCGACATCCAGGGAAGAAAGCTCCCCCGCGCGCCGGATCGCGACCTGTTCGTGGCGCGCTTCCGGCTCGATGACGGCGCCCTGACGGGCCTCATCCCGCTCACGGCCCCTGGGACCCAGGCTGCGGCGCGGCACGGGTCCGCGATGCTCCCGGACGGCGAACTCGTGATCTCCGGGACCTACACCGGGCCGTCCTTCAGCTTCGAGGACGACTGTCCGCTCCTGCCTCCCACAGGAGACACGGAGAACTCGTTCGTCGCGCGCGTCTCGAAGGAGGGAGTGGTCTGGAGCCGCGGGTTCGGCGACGAGAAGCGAGATCAGATGGTCGTCAGTCTGGCGGTGGACGGAGCAGGCGCGATCTACATGGCCGGGACGCTCGAGGGCGAGATCGCCCTGGGGAACGGCGAGAGGCTCACGGCCGGGACGGACGAATTGCAGAGCTTTCTGATCGTGCTCAATCCCAGCGGCAACGTCCTCTCGGCGACCGCGTTCGCGGGCACAGGCACCGTGGGCGTGTGGGCGGTCGCGCCGGGCGCGACGCTCGGCGATCCCTTCACCATCGGCGGTGAGCTGACGGAGACGTTCTCTCTCGTCCCCAGCGACCATTCCAGCGCTGCGCCGGGCGAAGGGTTCATCGCCCGGGTGAAGGGGTTGCCGTGAGCGCCACGCGCGGACGCCAGCGCACCACGCGAGCAGTCCATGACATTTCCGCACGACGACACGGAGCCTGCGACCGGACCGCAGCGGTGCGCATTCCAGCCCGGGTTGACGAAGCGGGGACTGGCAGCTTCTATGAGAGGATGCGCTCGCTTCACCGCCTCTTCTGTTTCTGCCTGGCCCTCCCTGCCGGACTCAGCTGTGGATTCCCCGACGCCACCTTCACGGAACGCTCCAGCACGAGCGCGGGCGGCGCGACGGACGCGGCGAGCTCCGCCGTCGCGTCCTCGGGCGCGGCGGGCCCCGGCGGCGGCGCGGAGGCCTCCAGCGCCGGCGGGAACGGCGACGGCCCGATGGGCTCCGGCGGCGGTGCACCGGGCGCCGGCGGCGGTGCACCGGGCGCCGGCGGCGGCTCCGCGGGCTCCGGCGGCGGCTCGGCGACCTCCGGCTCCGGCGGCGGCTCGGCGACCTCCAGCGCGAGCGCCAGCTCGGCGACCTCCGGCTCCGGCGGCGGCGCGGCGACCTCCAGCGCGAGCGCCAGCTCGGCGACCTCCGGCTCCGGCGGCGGCGCCGTCGATTGCGATGCCGACGGCGACCACTATCGATCGACCGCGTGCGAGGGTGGCGATGATTGCAACGACAACAACGCCCTGGTCCACCCCGACCAGCCCAGCACCTTCTATGACACCCCGATCCCTACGGGAGGCGGCTTTGATTACGACTGCAGCGGCGAGGAGGAGAAGGAGTTCCGCGCGGTCAGCTGCAGCGGCCTCGCTTGCACCGCGGCGAGCAACGTGTTTCTGACGGACCCCCGGTGCGGGCGCAAGGGCCCGTTCGGCTCCTGCAGCCTGCTCTGCATGTCCACCTACATCTATGAGGAGTACGCCAGGGCATGCCACTGAGCCCGCGCTGGCTCGGTGGCGGCATCGAGGGTGCCACGCAACGGAGAGCCGACCCGATGAGACCCGAACCTGGTGCCCTCCGATCCGTCGTGTCCTGCGCCTGCCTGCTCGCTGCGGCGGCGGGGGGCTGCAACGCGATCATCGGGCTGGAGGTCGGTGAGCTGGCTCCGTCGCAGTCCGGCGCGGGCGCGGCCTCGGCCTCCTCCTCGGGAGGCCCTGGCACGGGAGGCTCGGGCGCCGGTGGTGCGGGCACCGGTGGTGCAGGCGGCGGCGACAGCGGCGGCGGCGGTGGAGGCAGCGGGGGCAGCGGCGGCGACGGCGGGGGCGGCGACGGCGGGGGCGGCGGGGGCAACGGCGGTGGGGGTCCGCTGTGCAGCGACGCCGAGGGGACCCTCGTCGAGCCGTCGGCCAGCTGGGGAGAGACGCTCGGCTTCGACGTCGGCGACCTCGCGGCGTCGGACGGCGCGCTGACGGCGGTCATCACGGAGGTCCTCGACAGCGGGGCGTTCCGCTTCTCGGTCGCGAAGTGGACCTCCGGCGGGGAAAACGATTCCCGGTACGGGCTGTCGGCGAACGATGTCTGGGGCTTGCACCTGGCTGCGAGCGGCGGCACCACCTACGTGGCCGGGGAGGCCGCAGGAGCCACCAATCTCCCCGGTGGGCTCCTCGACGCGTGCCGCGTCGGCCCTCCGCTGGTCGCCACCAGCTACACGACGAGCTTCGTCGCGGCGCTCGACGCGAACGGCCGTTGCGGGTGGGCGTGGAGCGTCGACGCGCAGCACAACACCACGGCGCGCGCCATGGCGGCGAGCTCCGAGGCGGTCGTCTTCGCCGTCGACGTGACGGACGCCGGCCGGAGCTTCGGCCCGTGCGAGCTGAAGAGCGTCCCGGCGGAGTCAGCGTTGCTCGCCGCGCTCTACCCGGCGGACGGCGCGTGCAAGTGGCAACACCGCCTCGGGCCGCGGGCGGCCGTGACCGTCAAGGCGCTCCCCGTCAACCCGAAGGCGGGCGGCAACCTCGTGACCGTCGTGGGCGACTACGAGTCGCTCGGCGGAGCGGTCACGTTCGGTGGGCAGACCCCCTTCGCCTCGGAGCAGCGCGACGTCTTCGTCGCGCGCTACACGGCGATCGACGGCGCTCTGGTGGACTTGACCACGCTGAACCTCGAGGGGGATCAGCAGGTGGCGCAGCACGGCGCCGCGCTGCTCCCGGGCGGCGACGTCGTGATCGCCGGCTCGTACCGCGGGGTCGTCGACTTCGGCGGCGGCTGCCCGGCGTTGCCCGACGCGGGGGACACGGAGAGCTTCTTCGTCGCGCGCGTCTCGAGGAAGGGCGTCGTGTGGAGCCGCGGGTTCGGCGACGACAAGGAGAGCCAGGTCGCGGCCGGCGTGGCGGTGGACGGCGCTGGCGCGATCTACGTCACGGGGGAGTTCACGGGCACGATCCCGCTGGGGAGCGCCGGGAGCCTCACGACGTCCCAGAAGCGGGCGGGGTTTCTGATGCGGCTCGACGCGCAGGGCAGCCTGATCTCCGCGACCAAGGTCGAAGGCGCCGGCACCGTCGCCCTCCGCGTCGTCGCGGTGGACGGGGCGCTCGGCGGGCCCGTCTACGTCGCCGGCGCCGTGACGGGCGCGCTCCGCCTCGATGGCCTCGCCGCGCCGCTCGGGAGCGAGAGCGATAACGAGTCCCGCGGGTTCATCGCGAGGCTCTCCGGCGCGCGCTGATCCTGGGGCCTTCCGGAAGCGCACAACCACGGACGACCCTGGGCCTCGTCGTCCGTGCGCGGGAGCGCACGGACGAAAGCGAAACGATTTCAATAGTTTCACCTGAAAAGGGCGGCTGGGTCCTCCTTCCGTCGTGTCCCGGCGCGGGCCCCACCGGCCGCCTTCATACCGAGTGAGTGAGCGCTCACTCTTGACGAGTGAGCGCTCACTCCGCTACACGGGACGCATGGCACCACCAAGCCGGCGAGCTCCTCCCCTGCGTCCGGAGGAGCGTCGCGCGAGCATCATCGCGGCGACCATCCCGCTGCTGCGCTTGTACGGCCGCGACGTGACGACGGCGCAGATCGCGATGGCCGCCGGCACCGCGGAAGGGACGCTGTTCCGCGTGTTCCCCGACAAGGAGTCGCTGATCCAGGCCGCGATCGCGACCCTGTTCGATCCGGCGCCGACGCTGCGAGAGCTGGAGCGCATCGATCTCGCGGCGCCGCTGCGTGAGCGCTTGATCCAGGCGGTCGAGGTCCTGCAGCGCCGCGTCGAGGGCATCTGGCAGCTCATCTCGATGCTCGGCATGACGATGCCGCCACCCATGCGCCCCGGGTCCGGGTGCGCTCAGACGCCGCGCCACGATGAACAGCTTCACGTGCAGATCGAGCGCCTGTTCGAGGCGTCGCGCGACGAGCTGCGCTGCGATCCGGCTTATGCAGCGCGCCTCCTGCGCATGATGACGTTCGCGGGCACACACCCGCGGATCACCGACGGCATGCCCCTGACCGCCGCGGAGGTCGTGGCGGTCCTGCTCGACGGTATCCGCCGCCGCTCCGAAGAGGAGGAGCCTTGCTGAGGCAGCTGTTGCGCCGTTTCCTGCGCCCACAGGCGCGCTTGCTGGCGCTCGTCGTCGCGCTCCAGCTCGTGGCGACGCTCGCTTCGCTGTACCTGCCGAGCCTGAACGCCGACATCATCGATCAGGGCATCGCGCTCGGTGACACGCCGCGGATCCTGGAGCTCGGCGCGATCATGCTCGCGATCACCGGCGTCCAGATCGTGTGTTCGGTCGCCGCGAACTACGCCGGCGCGCGCGTCGCGATGAGCTTCGGTCGCGACCTGCGCGCGGCGGTGTTCCACCGCGTCGGCGAGTTCTCCGCGCGCGAGCTGTCGCGGTTCGGGGCGCCGTCGCTCATCACGCGCACGACCAACGACGTCCAGCAGGTGCAGACGGTGGTGATGATGGGCTGTACGATGCTCGTCCTCGCGCCGATCATGTGCGTCGGCGGCATCGTGATGGCGCTGCGCGAGGACGGGTCGCTCGCCTGGCTGCTCGCGATCGCGGTGCCGCTGCTCGCGGGCGCCGTCGTCGCGATCATGTCGCGGATGGTGCCGCAGTTCCGGAGGATGCAGCCCCTCATCGACACCGTGAACCGCGTGCTGCGCGAGCAGATCACCGGCGTGCGCGTGATCCGCGCCTTCGTGCGCGAGCGCGCCGAGGCGGCGCGCTTCGAGCACGCGAACGGCGACCTCACCGACACCGCGCTGCGCATCGGCCGCCTGCAAGCGCTGATGTTCCCGACCGTGATGTTCGTCTTCAACGCTTCGAGCGTCGCCGTCCTGTGGTTCGGCGCGCACCAGATCGCGGACGGCACGCTCGCGATCGGCTCGATGACGGCGTTCCTCGCCTACCTGGTGCAGATCCTGATGGCCGTGATGATGGTGACGTTCATGGCCGTCATGCTGCCGCGCGCGGCCGCGTGCTCGGAGCGCATCGTCGAGGTGCTGGACACCGAGCCGTCCGTGCGCGCTCCCGACCAGCCCGTGACGCTCGTCGAGCCGACCGGCGTCGTCGAGCTGCGAGACGTCGAGTACCGCTACCCGGGCGCCGAGCTGCCCGTCCTGCGCGGCATCTCGTTCGTCGCGCGCCCCGGGCAGGTCACCGCGATCATCGGCAGCACCGGCTCGGGGAAGACCACGCTGCTCGACCTGATCGCGCGGCTCATCGATCCGACGAGGGGCGAGGTCCGGCTCGACGGCGTCGACGCGCGCATGCTCGCCCTCGAGGCGGTGTGGTCGTGCATCGGGCTCGTCCAGCAGCGAGCCTTCCTGTTCTCCGGCACGGTGGCCTCGAACCTGCGCTACGGCGACCCCGCGGCGACCGACGAGCAGCTCTGGGCGGCGCTCGCCGCCGCGCAAGCGCGCGACTTCGTCGAGGCGATGCCGCGAGAGCTCGACACGCCGATCGGGCAGGGCGGCACGAACGTCTCCGGCGGCCAGCGCCAGCGGCTGTCGATCGCCCGCGCCCTGCTGCGCCGGCCGCGCGTGTTCCTGTTCGACGACGCCTTCTCCGCGCTCGACGTCGCGACCGAGGCCCGGCTGCGGGCCGCGCTCGCCGAGCGCACGCGCGCCGCCACGGTGATCCTCGTCGCGCAGCGCGTGTCGAGCATCGTCGACGCGGACCAGATCCTCGTGCTCGACAACGGCGAGATCGTCGGCCAGGGCAAGCATGGCGAGCTGCTCGCGTCGTGCCCGACCTACGCCGAGATCGTGGCCTCGCAGCGCGATGCGGCGGTGGCCGCATGAGCGCGCGTCACGCGGGTCCCCCGCCCGCCGCCCCCGCGGGGGCGCGCTCCCCGATCCTGCCGCGCGGCCCCTTCGGCATGGGCGCCGCGCCGCCGCAGAAGGCGAAGCAGTTCGCCCCCTCCGCGCGGCGCCTCCTCGGCCGCCTCGCCCCCGAGCGCGCGCGCCTCGTGGTCGTGCTCGCTTGCTCGCTGCTCAGCGTGGGGCTCGGCCTGGCCGGCCCGAAGCTGCTCGGCCGCGCGACGGACATCATCTTCTCCGGCGTGATCGGCGCTCGCCTCCCGGCGGCCGCCACGAAGGCCGAGGCCGTCGCGGAGCTCCAGCGCTCCGGCCAGGCGCGGCTCGCCGAGCTCGTGGGCCACATGGACGTCGTTCCCGGCCGCGGCATCCAGCTCCGCGAGCTCGCCGAGCTGCTCCTGCTCGTGATGGCGCTCTACGCCGGCGCGTCGCTGTTCGCCTGGCTGCAGGGCTACCTGCTCAACGACGTCGTGCAGAACACCGTGAGACAGCTCCGCGCCGAGGCGCAGGACAAGCTCGCCCGCTTGCCGCTCGCCTACTTCGACGGCCGCCCGCACGGCGAGCTCTTGAGCCGCGTCACGAACGACATCGACAACGTCGCGCAGGGCCTGCAGCAGACCCTGACGCAGATCATGAACGGCGCGCTGACGCTCCTCGGCATCATCGTCATGCTCGTCGTGATCTCGCCGGTGCTCGCGGTGATCACGCTCTTCACCGTGCCGCTCTCGGTGCTCACGACCGCGGCGGTCGCGAAGCGCGCGCAGGCGAAATTCGTCGCGCAGTGGGCGCAGGTCGGCGTGCTCAACGGCCAGATCGAGGAGGCGTTCACCGGCCACTCGCTCGTCAACGTGCTCGGGCGACGCCGCGACGTCGAGGCGCGCTTCCAGTCCACGAACCAGGAGCTGTTCGAGACCAGCTTCCGCGCGCAGTTCATGTCCAGCATCATCATGCCGGCGGTCAACTTCGTCGGGAACCTGACCTACGTCGCGATCGCCGTCGTCGGCGGCCTGCGCGTCGCGTCGGGCGCGATGCTGCTCGGCAGCGTGCAAGCGTTCATCCAGTACTCGCGCCAGTTCTCTCAGCAGCTCGGCCAGCTCGCGTCCGTCACGAACGTCCTGCAATCGGGTGTTGCCTCTGCAGAGCGGGTGTTCGAGCTGCTCGACGAACAGGGCCAGTCACCCGACGCCACCCCGCCCGCGGCCCTGCCGAAGGTGAGCGGCGAGGTCCGGTTCGAGCACGTCACGTTCCGCTACAAGCCCGACGAGCCCCTCATCGAGGACCTCGACCTCACGATCCTGCCAGGCCAGACGGTCGCGATCGTCGGCCCGACGGGCGCCGGCAAGACCACGCTCGTGAACCTCTTGATGCGGTTTTACGAGCTCGACGGCGGTCGGATCCTGATCGACGGCGTCGACATCGCGCGCTTGCCTCGCCACGAGCTGCGCGCGAGGCTCGGTATCGTGCTGCAGGATACATGGCTGTTCTCGGGCACGATCCGTGACAATATCGCGTTCGGCAACGCGGCCGCGACCGAGGCCGATATCCAGGAGGCAGCGCGCGCGGCGCACGTCGACCGCTTCGTGCGCGCCCTGCCCGCTGGTTACGATACGGTGATCGACGAGGACTCGGGCAACCTGAGCGCCGGCGAGAAGCAGCTCATCACGATCGCCCGCGCGTTCCTCGCGAACCCGGCGATCCTGATCCTCGACGAGGCGACCTCCTCGGTCGACACCCGGACCGAGGTGCTCGTCCAGCGCGCGATGGCGGCCTTGCGCGCCCGGCGTACGAGCTTCGTCATCGCGCATCGCCTCTCGACGATCCGCGACGCCGACATGCTCCTCGTGATGAACGCGGGTCGCATCGTCGAGCGCGGCACGCACGCGGAGCTCCTCGCCGCGGGCGGCGCCTACCACGCGCTGTACCAGACCCAGCTCGCCGGCAACGGCGGAAGCGGCGTGAAGCTCGAGGGCTACTCTGCTGCGCTCAGTCGATGACCGCGGTGGCCTCGACCTCGACCAGGTGCTCGGGGTCGGAGAGCGCGCTCACGCCCAGCAGCGTCCCTGGCGGGACCGGGGTGACTCCCAGCTTCGCGGCTGCCCGACGGATCCCCTCCAGCAGCAGGGGCATCTTGTCGGGAGTCCAGCCCACGGCATAGATGGTCAGCTTCGCAACGTCGTTGAAGGAGCCTCCAACCCCGGCCAGGGCGGTGGCGACGTTGAGGTAACACTGCTCGACCTGAGCGGCGAAGTCGCCCCTGCCGATCGTCCTCCCATCAGCATCCCAGGCGACCTGGCCTGCGATGAACACGAGCTTCGACCCGGTGGCGATCGACACCTGTCGGTACGCCTCGATCTTCGGCAACCCGCTGGGGTTCACCAGGGTGATGGCCATGCTGCCTCCTTCGTCCTCTCCCTGCGCGCAGGGCGGCATGCCCGGCCGCGCGCTGGTTAGATGCGCCCTCCCCGCCGCGACCGGTAGACCCACGGCGCGAAACGAGCCGATCAGCGCTGCTATACAATCGCGCCATGAACCGCGCGACGGACCGCTTCGAGGGTCTGACCGTCTTCCTCACCGTGGCGAGGCACCGGAGCTTCCGCGCCGCCGCCGCGGAGCTCGGCGTGACCACGGGCGCCGTGAGCCAGGCGATCCGCGCCCTCGAACGCCGCGTCGGCCTCCCGCTCCTCTCGCGCACGACGCGCCGCGTGGGGCTCACCGAGGCCGGCAAGCGGCTCCACGAGCGCCTCGCGCCCGCGGCCGGTGAGATCAGCGCCGCGCTCGAGGCGCTCGACGAGCTCCGCGGCCAGCCCGCGGGGCTGCTCCGCCTCACCGTCGCCCGGACCGCCGTGCCCTTCGTGATCGAGCCGGTGCTCCCGCGCTTCCGCCGCGCTTACCCCGACGTGGCCGTCGAGATCTCGGTGGACGACGCCCTGGTCGATCTCGCCGAGACCGGCTTCGACGCCGGCGTGCGGCTCGGCGAGGACCTCGCCCAGGACATGACCGCCGTGCGCCTCACGCCGGATCTCCGCTGGCTCGTGGTCGGCGCGCCGGCGTACTTCGCCGCCCACGGCCGCCCGGAGGAGCCCGAGGATCTGCTCGCCCACACGTGCATCCAGTACCGATTCCAGAGCGCCGCGCTCTATCGCTGGGAGTTCGTGCGCGATCACCGCGAGATCACCGTGCACGCCCCTGGCACGCTCACGGTGAACGACGCCGATCTGGCGGTGTCCCTCGCGCGCGATGGGCTCGGGCTCGCGTACATGTTCGATCTGGCCGTCGCCGAGGATCTGGCGAGCGGGGCGCTCGCGACGGCGCTCGAGCGCCATGCGCCGACGGGGCCCGGGTTCTTCCTCTACTTCCCCGCCCGCGCGCAGACGCAGGCGAAGCTGCGCGCGTTCATCGACACGGCGCTCACCGTGCTCATGCCAGAGGGCCGGCGGAAGCCGAAGGAGACGCGCGCCGCCTCGTGAGCTCCCCGGGCCCCCCCGGCGACCCCCCTCCGGTCACCGCGCGCGCTGCCAGGCGACGATCCGCGTCACCGCCTCGTCGACCTGCTCGACCGGGGCCGCGAAGGACAGCCGGACGTACCGCGCGCCGCCTTCGCCGTCGAAGTCCGTGCCCGGCGTGAGCGCCACGCCCGTGTCGGCGAGCAGCCGCTCGCACCACGCGACCGAGTCGTCCGTGCCGACGTCGGCATACAGGTAGAAGGCGCCGTCGGGCGGGGCGACCTTCCAGCCGAGCTCGGGCAGCCGCCGCAGCAGCAGGTCGCGCGCGGCCGCGTAGCCCTCCACCAGCCGGTCCGCCTCGGCGTACACCTCCGGGGTCAGGGCCGCGAGCGCCGCGTGCTGCGCCAGGGCGGGCGGGCACAGCGCGAGGTTCCCCGCCAGCGCGTCGACCGTCGGGACGAGCTCCGGCGGCAGCACGAGCCACCCCAGGCGCCAGCCCGTCATGGCCCAGTACTTCGAGAAGCTCGACACGACGACCGCGCCCGCGTCGACGTGGCGCGCCGCCGTCGCCTGGCGCCCGGCCCACGGGCCGTACGTGAGGCCGTGATAGATCTCGTCGCTCACCAGCCGGACGCCATGCTCCGCGCACCAGCGCGCCATCGCGTCGAGCTCCGCGGCGTCGACCATCGTGCCCGTCGGGTTCGCCGGGCTCGCCAGGACCACGCCATCGAGCTTTGCACCGTCGCACGCGGCCCTGAGCTGCGACGTTGTCAGCTGGAAGCGGCTCTCCGGGCCGCACGGCAGCTCGACCACCTCCACCCCGAGGGACCGAAGGATGTTCCGGTACGCCGGGTAGCCCGGGCGAGCGAGCGCCACGCGGTCACCCGCCTCGAACGCCGCGAGGAACGCGAGCAGGAACCCGCCCGACGACCCCGTGGTGAGGGCGACGCGCGACGGGTCGAGGTCCACGCCGTACCAGCGGCCGTAGTGCTCCGCGAGCGCGCGGCGCAGCGCCGGGATGCCGAGCGCCTCGGTGTACCCGAGGTCGCCCTCCGCGAGGAGCGCGGCCGCCCGCGCGCGCACGGCGGCGGGCGCCCCTGACCCCGGCTGGCCAGCGCACAGGCTGATGACCGGCTCACCCGCCGCGCGCCGCGCGTTGGCGGCGGCGAGCACCTCCATGACCGCGAACGGCGGCACCTGCGAGCGGCGGCTGATCCTCACCCGGACATCCTTCTCCCCCGCCGAAGACAGGCCATTTACAGCACGGGAGCTCCGCTGTCAGCCGAGGAAATTCGATGGCCGAGGCAGGACGAGAGCCGCGCGTGAAGCCACAAAAGCGAGAACGCGGCCGGTGAGGGCCGCGCTCTCTGGGTTGCTCGCTGCGACGGCGCGTCCGCTCAGGCGATGAGCGGGGCGATGAGGAGCGACACGACGCCCATCACCTTGATGAGGATCGAGATGCCGGGGCCCGACGTGTCCTTGAAGGGATCGCCGACGGTGTCGCCGACGACGGCGGCCTTGTGGGCGTCGGAGCCCTTCGCGTGGCCGTCGAGGCCGCCCTTCTCGATGTGCTTCTTGGCGTTGTCCCAGGCGCCGCCGCCGTTCGCCATCATCAGCGAGAGCACCGCGCCGACGACGAGCGCGCCGGCCAGCGTGCCCGCGAGGACCTCGGGGCCGGCCACGAAGCCGACGACGACCGGCGCGAGCACCGCGATGGCGCCGGGCGCGATCATCTCGCGGATGGCGGCCGACGTGGCGATGTCGACGATGACCTTCGGCTGCGGCTCGACGCCCGGCTTGCCCTCGAGCAGGCCGGGGATCTCGCGGAACTGACGGCGGATCTCCTCGACGATCGAGCCGGCCGCGCGGCCGACGGCGGTCATCGTGAGCGCGCCGACGAGGCACGGGAGGAGGGCGCCGAAGAGCAGTCCCATGAGGACCTTGGCGTCTGTCAGATACAGCACGAGCTCCGGGAGGCCCTTCGCGCGGCGGACCGCGTCGACCTCCATGTTGAAGGCGGCGAACAGCGCGACGACGGTGAGCACCGCCGAGCCGATCGCGAAGCCCTTGCCGACGGCCGCGGTGGTGTTGCCGACCGCGTCGAGCTCGTCGGTGATCGCGCGGACCTCCTTGCCGAGGCCGGCCATCTCGGAGATGCCGCCGCCGTTGTCGGCGATCGGGCCGTACGCGTCGACGGTCATGACGATCGCGGTGCCAGCGAGCATGCCGACCGCGGCGAGCGCGATGCCGTAGAGGCCGAGGTAGTGGTTCGAGATCCAGCCCACGGCGACGAGGGTCATGAGGGGGATCGCGACGCTCTCGAGGCCGACCGCGATGCCGCGGATGACGTTGGTGCCGGGGCCGGTGAGCGAGCTCTGGGCCACCTTGTGGATGGGGCCCATCGACGTGTAGTAGTCGGTCACGAGGCCGACGATGGCGCCGCCCGCGGCGCCGGCCGCGAGGGTGATGACGGCGCCGAAGCTGAAGCCGAGGCCCGGCAGGATGCCGGCCGCCGCGAGCACGACGAGGAACGGCGGGACGATGAGCGCGAGGCGCAGCACCCGGGCCGGCGGCAGGTTCTTGAGCTCGCGCGTGATGAAGATGCCGACGACCGAGACCGCGAGGCCGATCGTCGCGAGGAGCAGCGGCAGCGACACGGCCATCGCGCGGAGCTCCTGCTCGCTCACCGACGGCGCGAGCTGCTGCAGCTTGGCGATCGGCAGCGTGAGGCCGAGCGCGATCGCGGCGACGACCGCGGCCACGTAGCTCTCGTAGATGTCGGCGCCCATGCCCGCGATGTCGCCGACGTTGTCCCCGACGTTGTCGGCGATGACGCCCGGGTTGCGGGGGTCGTCCTCGGGGATGTTCGCCTCGACCTTGCCGACGATATCGGCGCCGACGTCGGCGGCCTTCGTGTAGATGCCGCCGCCGATGCGGGCGAAGAGCGCGATCGAGCTCGCGCCGACGGCGAACGAGTGGACGATCGTCGCGAGGTGCTCGTCGTTGCGGAACAGGGCATAGATGCCGCCCAGGCCGATGAGGCCGAGCCCCGCGACGCAGAGGCCCATGACGGCGCCGCCGTCGAGCGCGGTGACGAGCGCGGTGGGCTTGCCGTGCGCGCGCGCGGCCTCGGCCGTGCGAACGTTGGCGTACGTCGCGGCCTTCATGCCGAAGAAGCCGGCGATGAGCGACAGGAACGCGCCGGCGGCGAAGGCGACCGCGGACAGGAGCCCGAGCGTCGCGGCCAGGAGCGCAAAGACGGCGGCGGCGTAGACGGCGAGCACCTTGTACTCGCGCGCGAGGAAGGCCATCGCCCCCTCGCGGACGTAGCGCGCGATGCGCGCCATCGTCTCGTTGCCTTCAGGGGCCTTCTTGACACGCACGTAGAAGGTGCGTGCGACCATGAGCGCGACGGCGCCCGTTAAGAGCGACTGGTACGACAATGCATCCACGGGTGATGGTCCTCTCGCCCGCCCCCGGCCGGAGCGAGCGCCGGCTCACTCGTCCGTCCACGACGGCGGATCAAGTGGGAAATTGCGTTGCCTCGGTTACAGGCGGCCGCCCAGGGCGAAATCTGGAGCTTTCACCAGGGGACGTGGCGTCCGCAACGTCGGTCGTGCTGGTTCCCGCGCGAGCCGACAGCGACCGTGACATCGGAATGTTACAGGCAAGAACGGCGCACGCGACGCGAACGAGCGCGTCGACGATCCACCCACGGGGGCGATCCAGCGGCGCCTCCGGCGACGGCCGGCGCTACTCGAGCAGCGCGAGCGTTCGCGGATCGGGCTCGCCGCCACAGTACTTGTCGAGCGCCGCGAGGAACGCCGCCTCGCCGGGGGCCGCGCGGGAGAACAGGGTCATCGACGAGCAAAACTTCATGTCATCGGGGCTATCGAAGATGTCGTAGAGCGAGCGCCCCTCGATCTGGTTCACGAGGCGAGTGCACTCCAGCAGTCTCGGACCGAGCGTCGGGTGCTGCAGATACGCCTCGGCCTCTCCCTTCGAAGCGATGCCGAACCTCTGAGCCATGGCGCTGTGGCCCAGGCCCTTCAGCTGCGGAAAAATGAACCACATCCAGTGGCTGGTCTTCTCTCCTCGGCGCAATTCGGCCAGGACGCGGGCATAGACCGGAGCCTGCGCGTCCACGAATCGTTGCAGGTTGTACGGATCGGGCATGGGCGCTCCTCGACCGCCAGAGTAGCATTCTACCCGTCGCCGGGCTTCCAGCTGCCACAAGGATCCGGGGGAATTCAAGGCGCTTCGCGCGAACAGCTGATCGTCGCGCGCGGGTTACAGGCCCGTGTGCGTCCCCGTGATCCAGACGGTCGCGTGGGAGCCGTCGGGCTGCGTCGCCCAGGTGCGGACACGGTACTTGCTCGTGGCGACCTGCTGCGCGGTCCCGTAGTTCTCGTGGTAGTAGACGAACGTCGGCGTCGAGCAGTGCCCGCGGCCGGTCAGCGGGTTGTCCCAGAGCCACGCGCCCGCTTGCTCCTTGTACGTGAGCTGCACGAACTGGCTCGTGGCCGCGTCCCAGCGCTGCACGCGCGTGGCCATCTTGGTGTTCGCGCAGTCGCTCATCGCCTGCGACGCGTCGCTCCACGAGGTGGAGGAGGCCCCCCAGAAGGTAGGCTGTACGTCAAAGCGGTATGTCTCCGGGATCTGGTGCTGGTAATAGCCGGGCACGGGGAAATCCACGATCGTCGTCGCTCGATCCTGCCCGATGTCCGGACAGATGCCGTCGATCCACTGGTAGGCGCGGACGTAGGTCTCGCTTGCTCCGATCGCGGTGAGCTGCGGGCTGGTGAAGTTCGGGTCGGTCCCCATCGCGCAGGGGTCAGGGTTTCCTCCGAGCTCCTCGGCGCTCTCCGCCGTGTCTTCCTCGTCGAAGCTGCCGGCGTCCGCCGCCACGCAGCCCGTGACCATCGAGAAGGTGATGAGACCGAGACCGAGATGATACGCAGCCATCTTCATGGTGTGACTCTCCTTGGTATGACGGCCACTCAGGCCGTGCCCGCACCCGCACCAGACCAGAGAGCAGGGAGCGTGCCTGCGACGATCCCCTGAGCGCTCCTGTGCCCTCAATGATCTCGCAGCGCAGGATCGCGACGCAGGTCGTGGGGCAGACCGCCGCTCGACCCGGCGATGGAGGCGACAGCCTCCTCCATTGGCAGGGCGATGGAGGCTCGCGCCTCCACCTCGGCCCGCGAGCTGCTTGAAGCCCGCGAGCTGAAGCCGCCCGCCAGAGCTCGCGACGCGGCCTTCGTGGGGTCCACCTGGCGCGCAAATTTCGAGCGCAAAGCGACGAAGCGTGGCCCGCGGGCTGCCGCTTGCGTAGACGCGGAGATGCTCACCCCTTGAATCGGGGCCAGCGCTCGACGATCGATCGTGCATGCGGAGCACGGAGCACCTGGGTATCCTTTGTGTCATGGCGCTTGAACGGAGGGCGGCGCGGCTCGTGGCAGTGGGCGCCACGATGCTCGCCATGGGCTGCAGCGGGACGTGGACGACGCAGGAGAGCGACGCAGAAATAGAAGGCGGCGAGGGAGGGAGCGCCGCGGCCTGCGCGGCGGGGGAGGCGCGCTGCAACGCGAGCGGCCTGCGCGAGACGTGCACGAGCGACGGCGGCTGGCGCGTCTCCGATTTCGTGTGCGCGCGAAACGTCGCGGTCGACGATGACGTCGGCAGCTATTGTGTGACGAAGACCGACGGCAGCTATCGTTGCTGGGGCGACGATCCGGGCGGCGCGCTGCCCGCCGAGCGCTACCGGCGTGTCCAGCTCACGCGACAGGGGCTGATCGGGCTCACCGAGGACGGTCGGCTGCTCGCCGCCGAGACGCTCCTGCCAGACGGGCTGCCAGCTGTCGCCTCCTTTCGAGCGACGAACATGTGGGGCGAACAGGGCGTGTGCCCGCTGTTCGTGGACGGGTCGTTCGCGGTGCTGCTGGATCGCCTGCAAGAGAACCTCCCGGAGCACCCGGACAAGGTGGTGGAGTTCGAGGGCCCATTCACGCAAGCGCTCTGCGCCTGGGAGGGGCTCGTCGCCGGCGTGCGCCCGGATGGCAGCCTGTGGCAGTTCCATGGCATGGAGACGATCGCCGGTGAGTTCACCCAGGTGGCGTTCAGCAACCGCATCGTCTGCGGGCTCACGAAGGCGGGCGGCATCCAGTGCTTCGAGCCGACCATCTCTTGCGGCAACACCCCCAGCACGCACTGCGCCGGGCCCGAGTATCCCGAGTTTTCGGGCGGGCCGTACCGTTCCATCACCGCCACGGCCGGAGCGGTGTGCGCGATCGACGCCGAGGGGGCTCTCACGTGCAGGCGCTACGACGGCGCCGAGATGCCGATCGACGCCGGGCGCTTCACGTTCATCGAAGGCGGGTACGACCTCCTTTGCGGCGTGCGCACCGACGGCTCGGGCGCCTGCTTCCGCCACGGCGGCTGGAACCTTGGTGAGGTCGGTCCGTTCGTGCCCGTCGAGCCGGCGCTCGATCCCGGCTGGTGAGCGCCGGGGCCGCGATCGTCGCAGCGAGGCGCAGGCGCGGCGGCGGCGTCACGACGTGAGCGCCGCCGCGCTCGGCGAGCGCGGCCGTGGCGCTTCGCCGCGCGCGGACCGCGTCGGGCGGATTCTTAGCCACCTACGTCTGCAACCGCTCAGCGCCCGTGGCGCCTCTCCCTGGACCGGCGCGCGTTCAGGTCGACGGCGGACTCGCAATGCCAGGCAACCATGGAGTTGAAATGATCGAGATGATGGCAACATCGATCCCTACACGGGAGACCATGGCCCGCGCGCCCCATGGCTCGCAGGTCGCCATGGTCGAGCAGAGAGCGCGCATTTCGAGGCGCGCTGGAGGAGCTCATGCCTCACGTCTCGACGATTCTCATGAACAGCAGGATGCATGCCGCCGTGGTGATGACATCCGCCATGGTCGGTTGCGCCGCGCCCCCTGAAAGCAAACAGGGGAGCCCCGAACCGGACGGGGCAGCGGCGTCCGCGAGCGCGCTCCGGGCGAATGACAGGCACCCACGGCGCGGTCACGGTCACGGTCACGACCACGGCCACGGCGCAGCGAGCTGCAATGATCACAACCCATGCACCCTGGACGCACGCGTCAGGTGGGCATGCGTCCATGCGCCCGCGCCGTATGGACCGCCGCCGTCGCGGGGGCGAAATCGCTGCGGCGAGGGCGAGGTGTGCGACGGACACGGCGCCTGCGTGGAGCCGGGCGCGCCGCTCTGGAGCGTGAGCTTTCCCGGCGAAGCGTCGTTCGCGAGCATCAACGCCGACGGGGCCAGCAATGTCCTCCTCACTGGCCAGCTCAGCGGTACGGCCGATCTCGGCGGAGGCCCGCTCACGAGCGCGGGGCAGCGCGACGTGCTGATCGCGAAGCTCGATCCGGACGGCGGGCTCGCCTGGGCGAGGCGCTACGGCGGCCCTGGGGACGAGTTCGGCGCGAAGATCGCCGCGCTCTCCGACGGGAGCCTGGTGAACGCGGGAGGCTATGTCGACTCGCTGGATGTCGGCGCCGGGCCGATCCCCAGCGCCGGGCTGAGCGACATCTACGTCATGAGGACGGACCCGGCAGGGGACCCCGCGTGGGTCCGCCATTTCGGCGATCCGGCCTATCAAGACGTCTATGGCCTGTCGGTCGACGGCGAGGACAACGTGGTCGTCCTCGGCTCGTTCGAGGGGACGGTCGACTTCGGCGCGGGGCCGGTGAGCAGCGCGGGCGCGCAGGACATCTTCCTGTTCAAGCTGGATCCGGCGGGCAACACCCTCTGGAGCAAGGGCGTCGGGAGCGAGTCCAGCGACGGGTCGGTCGCCCTCACGACGGACCCGATGGGCAACGTGCTCTTCGGAGGATCCGTGGGCCCCGGCGCGGATCTGGGCGGCGGGCCGCTCCAGGACCCTCGACTCTTCGTCGCGAAGCTGGATCCCGCGGGCAACCACCTCTGGAGCAGGACGTTCGGAGACACGTCCGGCTTCATCCAGGACGTCGAGGCGGACCCGGCGGGCAACGTGGTCGTGGCCGGGCAGACGGGCACCACCATCGACCTCGGCACGGGGCCGATCATCAACGAGGGCTACCAGGTCGCGTTCCTCGCGAAGCTCGACGCGGCCGGGAACACCGTCTGGAGCAGGGGCTTCAGCGCGCCGGAGAGCCTTGTCGTCATCACCTCGATCGACGTCGACAGCCAGGCGAACGTGGTCGCCTCCGGGGTGCTCGTCGCCGACGTCTCGGCGACGCTCGATTTCGATGGGATCCCCTTCCCGTCAGGGCACAACCCGTCGAGCTACAGCGCGCGCACCTTCCTGGTGAAGTTCGACGCCGGCGGGCACGTGCTGTGGGTCGAGGGGTTCGACACGGAGCGACCCTTCAGCATCGTCGTCGATCCGCTCGATCGCGTGCTGGCCACAGCGACGTTCACGGGCACCCTCGACCTCGGCTCTGGCCCGCTGACAGGGGACGAGGACGTCTTCGTCGCGGCGTTCGGCCCCTGACCCACGGCGACCACGAGGGCGAGCCACGCGGGCGCGCCTTCGCGGTCACCGCCGGGCCACGGAGGATCAAGGAGCGTGGTAGGACGCGACTTGCCCCTGGTAGCGGTAGTCGCCGGCGTTGGACCAGAACACGCCCTGCCCTTCCGGGGCGATGACACGCCAGGGGACGGGCTGTTCGAACGCCAGCAGCACGGTCCTGTTGCTCTCGAGATCGTGCGCGTTGACGCTGCGGTTCCCGCGCGTGTCCGTGGAGAACAGCGTCGAGCCCCGGAGGGCCAGCCCCGCCATCGAGTCCCCCCTGTGGATCAAGGTCTTCTGTCCTCCGGCGATGGGCGCCTTGAACACGCCGCCGTCGCCGGCGTTGGCCCAGTAGACGAACGCCGCGTCCACCGCGATCCCCGCCGGCTCGGCCTCGTTGTCGGCGATGACGGTCACCTCCCCGCCCGCCTTCGCCACCTTGTAGACCTTGTTGGTCGCCGCGCCGCCGGTCCAGTAGAGGTTCTCCGCGTCCTGCGCGAGGTACGCGGGCCTCCCGGCGCCGGACGCGAGGACGGCCGGCTCGCCGCCGTCGAGCGGCATCGTGAAGAGGTTCTCTCCATCGCCGTCGCCGAAGTAGATGGCCGACGCGTCGCCGATGACGCTCACGACATAGCCGATCTGGGCCAGCGTCTCCACCTCCAGGGTCGCCTTGTCGACGCGCCGGAGCGCCGAGGGGATCACCGGGTCATCATCGCCGCCGCTCGCCCAGTACACGTGGGAGTCGTTGACCCACAGCGCCTTGGGATCGGGATCGGCGGGGATCATCGCCTCTGCCTCGGCGGTGCCCAGCCTCACCCGGTAGATGAATCCGTCGTTGTTGTCCCCGGTCGCGACGTCCTCGGTGCCGCCGCTCGCGAAGTAGAGGAAGGACTCGTCGGCGGCCAGCGCGCTCGGGTAGCGGTGCAGGCTCGCCATCGGGGTCGCCAGGATCATGCCTGGATAGATCCTCGAGAGGCGGTCGGTCTCCGTGACGACGCTGTCCCTCGAGACGTCGTGCCGCGCGAGCGGCGCGAAATCGTCCGAGCCCTCCTGCGCGGTGAAGCCATAGGCGCCGAGGACCGCGCTTTCGCCCAGCTCCGCCCTGAGCTCGACGGTGATCGGCAGCGTGAGCGTGATCGGCCTCTCGAACGTCAGGCCCTCCGGGCCGAGGACGTACATGGGCCCCACCGCGCCCTCGGGCGCCTCGTCGGTGCGCTGGATGGTGATCACCGTGTTCTCGTTCACCGCGCCCGGCGGCACCTCGATGGTGAAGCCGTCGTCCGCCGTGAAGGTCCCGCCCTGCGCGTCGACGGAGAACTGCTCGCCGGCCCCCGGCTGCGCGCCGGTCCCTGACGTGGCGCCGCCGCCGGTATCGCCGCCGCTCGCATCGCCGCTGCCGGGGGTGCCGCTGCCCGTATCGCCGCCGGTAGCGCCGCTGCCCGTATCGCCGCCGCCCGTGGCCCGATTGCCCTTGTCCGTCCCTCCGCACGACGCGCTGCTCAGCGCGGCAGCCGCGCACGCCAACACCACGAATGAGGTCCTTGTCATCGTTTCGCTCCTCCGCGGGCGGTCGTCGCCGCCATGTCATGGAAGGCCATGGTTCTGCCGAGCTCGCCATGGGGGCGGCTGCGACATCACCCTTGATCAGACAACAGCGTAGCGCCCGATGGGGCGGTGGCGAGCTGAGCCAGAGCAGGTGAGAGACATACAGTCTTTACCTGTCAGGGTTATCCCAGGCGTCCACTTGCCATGACCCTTACGCATCGTGGTTGTCCCAGGGGTCCACTCGCTACAGTCCTTACCTGTCAGGGTTGTCCCAGGTGCACGGCTCGACCGCGCGTCGCCGGCGACTCATGACTCGTGGCGGCGGGGCGGCGGCGCCGCGCGGGCGCGCAGACCACGCTCGACGATGGCGGGTATCGCGCTGGTGAGCGAGGGGCGCGAGGGCACCGTCGGCGCCCGGGGAGCGGCAGCCCAGCATGCGCCGAGGGGCGGGGCCTCGCGGGCTTCGCGACGACGAGCTCCTCCTCGGGCGTGCAGCGCATGGCCGAGGGGTGGCCCATCGTGCGGCCGGAGCGGGCGACCGGCTCGCCAGCGTCGGGGCTCCCAGCGCGGCGCCCGCCCGCACTGTGCGGGCGGATTGAGTTCGTGAACAGTCTGCGTATCCTGGCCTCGCTGCACCGAAGCCACCCGCAGTCCTTGGAGTCGTCGCGCGAGCGCGACGGGAGCCAGCATGCCGATCGGGCAAACGAAAGGGAGTATCGTACCGCTGCGCCGCGACGCAGCGCCGCGCGTTCGCGGCGTGCAGGCCGCCGCGGTGCTCGCGGCGCTGCTCGGGCTCGCCGCGCCGGCGGCCGCGCAGGCGCAGGCCGCGCCGCCGAAACCGGCGCGCGGCGACGCGGCGAGGCCCGCCGCGCCAGGCACGGCGCCCGCGGCAGCGGGTGCCCCGATCGCTCCAGCGCCCGCCCCTGTCGCTCCGGCGCCCGCCCCTGTCGCTCCGGCGGCCGCCCCTGTCGCTCCGGCGGCCGCCCCGATCGCTCCGGCGCCCGCCCCGATCGCTCCGGCGGGCGGCGCGCTGGTGCCCATCCCGCAGGGTTACTACCTGCCGGTGCCGCCGCTCCCGCCGTGGGCCAACCCACGGACCATCGAGTACGAAGAGGGGGACCCGATCCCGCGCGGCTACGCGCTCCGGACCAGGGCGGACCGCAAGCTCGCCACGGCGGGGCTGCTCACGTTCGGCATCCCGTACGCGCTCACGTTCACGGTCGCAGGCATCGCGTCGTTCGACGACGACGATTTCGACGAGTTCGGGCCGCTGCTCATCCCGTTCGCCGGCCCGATGATCGCGATAGGGACCCTGGAAGCGGAGGGCGCGGGCATCTTCTGGCTCACGATGGATGCCGTGACCCAGGTGGGCGGGCTCATCCTGTACGCCGCCGGTCTCGCGAACGAGGACGTCTACCTCGAGCGCCAGTTCACGGTGAGCTCACGCGACCCTGGGCACGCTGCGCCCCGCTGGCCTGAGGTCTCGATCGGCGGGTCCTCCGCTAGCCTCCGATGGAGATTCTGAGCTGGTGCCCCTGCGCCGACAGCCCTCACCCCGAAGGGAGACGCACGTGACCGCGATCCGCACCGCCCTCTCGATGGCCGCGCTGTTTGGCCCGCTCGCGCTCGCAGCGCCGGCCACGGCGGAGAGCGACGCCCCCCCGTCCGCGCAGAGCGCGGCGCCGTCTGGCTACGCGCCGTCCCCTGCCGGCGCGCCGCCCGGCTATGCGCCGCCCGGCTACGCGCTGCCGCCTGGATACGCGCCGCCGCCTGACCACGTGCCTCCCGGCTACGTGCCGTATGCGCCGTCCGTCATCCTCGGCATGCCGCGAACGCTGACCTTCACGGAAGGCGGGATCCGGCCGGCGGGCTATCGCGTCGAGACGCAGATGAACCGCCGGCTGGTGATCGCGGGGTCGATCGTCCTCGCCAGCGCGTGGGCGCTCTCGGCGCTGACGGCGGGGAGCATCCTCAGCGAGGGAGGCAGCGACGCCGTCAGCTACTCGCCGATGCTCGTGCCCGTGGGCGGCCCGTTCATCACGCTCGGCACGGGCGAGGACGTCGACGTCGACAGCGACGACGGCCGGCTCGCCGCCACCCTCCTCCTCTTCGACGGGGCCACGCAGGTGACCGGCTTCGTGCTGCTCGTCGCGGGCCTCGTCGGCAACCAGCGGGTCTGGGTGCGCGACGACATCCCGCGCAACGTGTCGGTCCAGGCCCCCGAGCTCACCGTCGGCCCGACGGGCGCGACCCTGCGCGTGACCTTCTGAGGATCGAGCTCGCGTGAGCTAGCGAAACGGGCGCTCTGCTGTTCCCCAGCCGCGCTCGTCGCGACAGATTGCCCCCCTCCCCCCACCATTGGTCCCCAACGCGGCCGTGGTCGTGGTCGTGGTCGTGGTCGTCAACGGCTCGTTCGTGAACGTAAACGTCCCCCAGAAGTCGCCTCTCGCCGGCAACCCTGTTGAGGACGTCGCTATCGCACCCCAGGGACCGGCAGCTGAGGAACTTTTGCATGCATGGCAATTGCGTGATGACCAGCAGTCCCTGCGTGTATTTTTCACTGATCCCCAGCGGCCGGCTTTCCTGTGCCTTGGCCGGCATCATATTCCACGCATCAGACAGCGACTTCTTGGTCATGAGCCTCTTCAGGAGTCCAGTTCCGTGAAACCATCGGACGTTGCAGGCAGCCGGGCCCAGGAGATCACTCGGTGTCGGTTGGCCGATCCCCGAACAGCGACGGCTGCACCGGTGCTCGCAGCTTCCGCCTCGACGAGATCAGGTCGAGCTGACCGGCCGGCTGCGCTACCATGTCGCGACATGCCCGCCGCCTGCTCCGCGAGGCACACGCCCATGTCCGACATCCCCGCGGGCCTGCTCCGCGAGGCACACGCCCATGTCCGACATCCCCGCGGGCCTGCTCCGCGAGGCACACGCCCATGTCCGACATCCCCGCGGGCCTGCT
Organism: Sorangium sp. So ce1504; assembly: GCF_051521635.1. Taxonomy (NCBI): domain Bacteria; kingdom Pseudomonadati; phylum Myxococcota; order Polyangiales; family Polyangiaceae; genus Sorangium; species Sorangium sp. So ce1504. Next base: position 8,266,305 of record NZ_CP150365.1, read on the forward strand.
CCGCGAGGCACGCGCCCATGTCCGACCTCCCCGCAGGCCTGCTCGGCCACGCACCTGCCCATGTCCGACATCCGGCCGCCTCATCCACGAGGCCCTCGCCCATGTCACGCCCGCGCGGCGCGCGCCGCCGGGCCAAGCCGGCGTCGCTCCGCGCCGCGCGGGAGCCCCCTCAGCGCGCCAGACGGTACGTCGCGTCGAACGGCGAGCCGCCCTGCGGAACCTCCCGCGCGACGCCGCGCTCCGGGTTCGCCGCCAGGTGGCGCAGGATCCAGAAGACCGTCTCCACGTCGTCCGCGCCCGCCGCCTTCGCGACCTCGGCGAGCGACAGCGCGCGGCCCGCGCTCGCGCCGAGCGCCGCGAGCACCTTGGCCTGCAGATCGAGCACCTCCTGCGCGGCCTTCTTGCCGGCCTCGACGCCGGGCTGGTGGTACGCGTTGATGCCCACGAGCGACGCGTACAGGCCCACCGCGCGCTCGTAGAGCGCGATCAGCATGCCGACGGCGCGCGCGTCGACCGTGTCGATCGTGAGCGTGATCGACTCGCGCCCGCTCTCGGTCAGCGCCTTGCGCGTCCCCTGGAGGAAGCCGTCGAGGTAGTCGCCGGTCGTGACGCCGGGGTCGACCTCGAGCACGCCGCGCGACGGCGCGCGATCCCGCAGCACCTCGATGAACGTGACGAAGAAGTTGTCGAGCCCGTCACGGAGCTGCTGCACGTACGCGTGCTGATCCGTCGAGCCCTTGTTGCCGTACACGGCGATGCCCTGGAAGACCTCCTTGCCCTGCCGATCGAGCCGCTTGCCGAGCGACTCCATCACGAGCTGCTGGAGGTAGCGCGAGAAGAGCTCGAGCCTGTCCTTGTACGGCAAGAGCACCATGTCCTTCCGGCCCGCGCCGCCCGTCGCCGAGTACCAGGCGAGCGCGAGCAGCGCCGCGGGGTTCCGGGGAACCTCCTTCGAACGCGTGACCTCGTCCGTCTCGCGCGCACCCTGCAGCATCTCGACGATCGACAGCCCCTGGAGCGCCGCGGGCAGCAGGCCGACCGCCGACAGCTCGCTCGTGCGCCCGCCGACCCAGTCCCACATCGGGAAGCGGGCCAGGAAGCCGTGCTTCGTCGCATACCGGTCGAGCTCGCTGCCCTCCCCCGTCACCGCGACCGCGTGCGCGCCGAGCGAGAGGCCGAGCCGACGGTACGCCGCCTCGAGCTCGAGCATCCCGTTGCGCGTCTCCTTCGTCCCGCCCGACTTCGAGATGATCACCGCGAGCGTCGCGCCGAGATCGTCCCCGATGGCGTCCAGCGTGCGATCGATCCCGTCAGGATCCGTGTTGTCGAAGAAATGGATCTGCATCCGATCGGCCGGCGTCCCCAGCGCCGAGGCGACGAACTGAGGCCCGAGCGCCGAGCCGCCGATCCCGACGACGAGCACCCTGCTGAAGCGGGCCGCCCGCTCCGGCCGGACCCGCGCCGCGTGCACGTCCGCGGCGAAGCTCAGGATCCGCGCGTTCGTCTCCTCGATCGCCGCGCGCAGCGCCGCCTCGGGCGCGAGCTCCGGCGCGCGCAGCCAGTAGTGACCGACCCGGCGACCCTCGTCGGGATTCGCGATGCTCCCGCCCTCGAGCGCCGCCATCTCCGCGAGCGCCGCCTGAATTCGCGGTTCCATCGTGGTAAAAAAGTCGCTCCCGAAGCGGATCCGGCTCACGTCCAGCCAGAGGCCGAGGCTGGGCTCGTGGAAGAGGTGGTCCCGGAAGCGATCGAAGGGGAGGACGGCGGGCGCCGGTCCTCGACCCGGGGTTCTGCGATCTTGATCCATGGCCCCCTTCTACCGCTTCTCCCTACCGTTTCTCCAGGCGGTCGAACCCCTTGCCCGGACGATGTTCCGCCCCACGAGGCGAAGTCATCGGAAAACGACTCTAGCGTGCCGGCCCGACACGCGTTATTTGCACGCCGACCACGATGCAGCTTGATTTCGGAATCAATGCAGGGCTCGTCGAGGAGCTCTATGCCCAGTACCTCGAGAACCCGGAGTCGGTAGACCCCGGCTGGCGCTCGTTCTTCGAGGGAAAGAACGGCGGAGCGACGCCGAGCAGGCTGCCCGCTCCGGCGGCGACGCCGACCATCCCGCACCAGGTGCTGCGGCCCGGGAACGGGCACGGCTACGGGAACGGGAATGGCAAGACGAACACGAACGGCGAGGCCGCGAAGACGCTGGAGGCCGCGTTCGCGCGGACGCTGAGCGAGCACCCGAGCTCGCCCGAGTCCTCGCGCGACCTCAAGGTGCTCGCAGAGGCCGCGATCAAGGCGCGCGTCTACGCCCTCGTGAACGCCTACCGCGTGCGCGGCCACCTCTTCGCGCACGTCGACCCGCTCGGCCTGCCGCCCGCCACGCCGCCCGAGCTCGACCTCACGAACTTCGGGCTCCGGGTCGAGGACCTCGAGCTGCCCTTCCCGACGACCGACCTCGCCGGCGTGCCGCCCGTCCTCACGCTGCGCGAGATCATCCGCCGGCTCGAGGAGACGTACTGCCGCTCGATCGGCGTGGAGTTCACGTTCATCGAGGAGCCCGAGGCGCGCCAGTGGCTCCAGCAGCAGATGGAGTCGACGCGCAACCGGCTCACGCTCGACCGCCAGAAGCAGCTCCGGATCCTCACGAAGCTCTCCGACGCCGAGATCTTCGAGCAGTTCATCCACAAGTCCTACGAGGCGGGGACGAAGCGCTTCTCGCTCGAGGGCGCCGAGAGCCTCATCCCGCTGCTCGACCTCATCATCGAGCGCGCGGGGGCGCACGAGGTCGACGAGATCGTGGTCGGCATGGCGCACCGCGGCCGGCTGAACGTCCTCGCGAACATCATGGACAAGAGCCTGCGCGAGATCTTCGCGGCCTTCGAGGACAAGAACGCGGAGCGCCACCTCGGCAGCGGCGACGTCAAGTACCACCTCGGCTACTCGACCGATCGCACGCTCGAGAACGGGCGCAACGTCCACCTCACGCTCACGTTCAACCCGAGCCACCTCGAGTTCGTGAACCCCGTCGTGCAGGGGCGCGTCCGCGCGAAGCAGGACCGCCGGCTCGCCGACGGCGCCGCCGACGCGCGCCGCCGCGTGATGCCGCTGCTCATCCACGGCGACGCGGCGTTCATCGGGCAGGGCGTCGTCGCCGAGACGCTCAACATGATGAACCTGAAGGGCTACACGACGGCCGGCACGGTCCACGTCATCGTGAACAACCAGGTCGGGTTCACGACCGATCCGATGGAAGGGCGCTCGACCCGCTACGCGTCCGACATCACGCGAATGCTCAAGGTCCCGGTGTTCCACGTGAACGGCGAGGACCCGGAGGCGGTCGCGCACGTCGCGCAGCTCGCGATCGACTACCGCACGCGCTTCGGCTCCGACGTGATCATCGACATGTACTGCTACCGGCGGTACGGCCACAACGAGGGCGACGAGCCGCGCTACACGCAGCCGCGGATGTACGCCGCGATCGACAAGAAGCCCACGGTCCGGCAGGTGTACGTCCGGCGCCTCATGGAGCTCGGGCAGGTCACCGAGGAGAAGGCCGACGAGATCGTCGTGCGGCGCCGCGAGGCGCTCGCCGCCGCGCTCGACGAGGTGAAGCAGAAGGGCTTCGCGCCGGTGCTGTACTCGATGGGCGGCGTGTGGTCGCACTACCGCGGCGGCGCCGACCACGCGACGCCGGAGGTGCCGACGAGCGTGCCGGCCGAGAAGCTCATCGCGCTGTCGGAGAAGCTCCTCGAGCTGCCCGAGGGCTTCAAGGCGCACCCGAAGGTGCTGCCGACGCTCCAGCAGCGGCACGACAAGCTCGTCGCCGGCGAGCCGTTCGACTGGGGCACGGGCGAGATGCTCGCCTACGCGTCGCTGCTCGCCGAGAAGACGCCGGTGCGGCTCTCCGGTCAGGACGTGCAGCGCGGCACCTTCAGCCACCGGCACGCGGTGCTTCGCGACGTCGAGACGAGCGCGCGCTACGCGCCCCTGTCGCGCGTGGCCGAGGGGCCGGCGCGCTTCGAGGCGTTCAACAGCCCGCTCAGCGAGGCGGGCGTGCTCGGCTTCGACTTCGGCTACAGCCTCGACTACCCGGACGGGCTCGTCATCTGGGAGGCGCAGTTCGGCGACTTCCTGAACGGCGCGCAGGTCATCGTCGATCAGTTCCTCACGTCGAGCGAGGACAAGTGGCACCGGCTGAGCGGCATCGTGCTCTTCCTGCCGCACGGCTACGAGGGCCAGGGGCCGGAGCACTCGAGCGCGCGCATCGAGCGCTGCCTGCAGAACAGCGCCGAGGACAACATCCAGGTGTGCAACCTGACGACGCCGGCGCAGCTGTTCCACGTGCTGCGGCGGCAGGTGCACAGGCCGTGGCGCAAGCCGCTCATCATCGCGACGCCGAAGAGCCTGCTGCGCGTCCCGGCGACGTCGAAGGGCCCGCACCGGCCCGTGTCGACGATCAAGGATCTCTCCGAGGGCAAGTTCCACCGCGTGCTGCCCGACACGAGCGGGGTCGATCCGGCGGACGTGAAGCGGGTGCTGCTCTGCTCGGGCAAGGTCTACTACGACCTCGCGCTGGCGCGGGAGACGCGCGGGCTCAAGGACGTGGCGATCCTGCGGCTGGAGCAGCTGTTCCCGCTGAACGAGGAGATCGTGAACGCGCTCGCGCCCTACAAGGACGGCACGCCGCTCGTGTGGGTGCAGGAGGAGCCGCGCAACTACGGCGCCTGGTACTACATCCTCGCGGTGCTCCGGCAGCGCATCGGCGACCGGCTGCCGCTCTCGTGCGTGAGCCGCGCGCCGAGCGCGAGCCCGGCGACCGGCTCGCGCGCGAGCCACCTCCTCGAGCAGAAGATGCTGATGGACGAGGCGTTCGTCGGGGGCACCCGGTGAGCGGCGACGCGGCGAGCCTGCAGGACAGGTACTCGCCGCAGGGCCGCTGCTTCGGCTGCGGGCCGGCGAACGACAGGGGGCTCCGGCTGAAGAGCCGCGTCGAGGGCGACGCGGTGGTCTGCGACTTCACGCCGGAGCCGCACCACGAGGCGTTCCCCGGGATGCTCAACGGCGGCATCATCGGGGCGCTGCTCGACTGCCACTCCAACTGGACCGCGGCTTACCACCTGATGAAGGCGCGGGGGGCCGACGCGCCGCCGTGCACGGTGACGGCGGACTTCCACGTGAAGCTGAAGAAGCCGACGCCGCTCGGCGGCCCGGTGCACCTGCGGGCGCAGGTCGCCGAGGCGGAGGGCGACCGCGTCGTGGTCGAGGCGACCCTGGAGGCGGGCGGGCGGGTCACGGCGACGTGCCGCGGGACGTTCGTGGCGGTGAAGGAAGGGCACCCGGCCTTCCACCGCTGGTAGGCGCGGGCTGACGCGCGGCGCGGGCGGCTGCCGCCGCTCGTCGACACACGCACACGCCGGCTGACGCGCGGCGCGGGCGGCCCGTCCGCGACCGGGAAGGTGTTGCTCGCCGCCTCCGTGGCACACGCGATGCTCGCGCCTCGGCGCGCGGCGTTCCCGGCGTGGCGCGCGGATCGGATCCGCCGTCCTCGCGGCGCCGCGCAGCGAGGAGGATCCGCAATGAAGGCAAACACCGGGGTCGCGATCGCCGCGGGAGCGGTCGCCGTGCTCTGCGGGAGCGTCGCCGCTGCGCAGGACTTCGGGGGCGACGTCCCGCCGAGCTACCTGCGCTCTCCGCTGGGGGCGCCTGCCAACGCGCTCGAGCTCGGCCTCAACCTCGGATACGCGCAGGGGTTCGGCGACATCGGGAGCGAGCGGCGCCTGCGCGACGTGGCGGGGCCGGGGGCGGGCGTGGGCGTGAAGCTCGTCTACCGCGCGGTGCCGAAGGTCGGCCTCGGGCTGACGTCGAGGTACGAGCAGTACATGGCGCAGGGCGGGGAGCAGGGCGGGGCCGACGTGCGCGGCGTGACGCTGGGCGCGGAGGCGAGCTTTCACCTGGCGCCGTTCGAGCGCGTCGATCCGGTGATCTCGCTGGGCACCGGCTACCGGGCGCTGTGGACCGCGGCGCGGCCGGGGGTGTGGACCGCGACGCCGGCGGGGGTGTGGATCGCGGCGCCGGCGGGGGTGAGGGGCGACACGGTGACCCACGGGATCGAGCTCGGGCGACTCCAGGTGGTGATCGACGTCCGCATGTCCGAGAGCGTCGCGCTGGGGCCCACGATCGGCGGCGGGCTCAACCTGTTCCTCTGGGAGAACACCGAGGGGTCGATCCGCGGCTGGGAGGTCCCGGGCAGGCGCGTGAACAGCTTCGTGTTCGCGGGGCTCGAGGGGCGCTTCGACCTGGGTGGGCAGCGCGTGCGGGAGGTCGTCCAGGTCGCGCGGCGGCCCTAGCGCGGCGGGGGGGAAGGGCGTGCCGAGCGGCCCAGCCCGAGGAGGGCCTGCCCCCTTCGTGAAACCGATTCAGGTTCCGCGGTGCCCGGGCTCGGCTACCCTGGGCGGCCGGCGCGGGCCGTCGCGCGCGCCCGCTCACCGATGCAGCTCTTCGTCGCTCTTGCCCTGTTCGAGGGCTGTCCCTCCGACTTCCTGAACAGCCCGGCCGCGCTCCGCGGGGCGCTGGAGGCGGCCGTCGCCGCGGGCTCGTTCACTCTGCTCGAGATGGTGGTCGTTCCGTTCTCTCCGCAGGGCATCACCGCGTGCGCCGTCGTCGGCGAATCGCACGTCGCCCTGCACTCCTGGCCCGAGTCGGGGCGGCTCTTCGTCGACGTCGCCTCGTGCAGCACGCTGGAGAGCGTCCGCCGCGCCGTCGCCGCCATCGGGAGCGCGCTGCCCGAGGGGCGGCTCGCGACCCTCGACGAGCGGATCGTCGACCCCGCCGGCGCGCGGGCGCCCTGACGCCGCGCCGCGCCCTCGCGGAGAGGGCGCGCGGCCGCGCCGGGCGCGGTGCGGATCAGTGCTGGCCGAGCACGCGGCGGAGCGGCTTGTTGAACGCGAACATCGCGGCGCCGGCGCCGAGGCCGAGGAGGGTGAGCATCAGGAAGAACATGTCCTTCGACCAGCGCTCGTAGAAGATGCCGAGGTAGCCGCTCAGCGTGTTGCCGAGGAAGCTCGAGACGAACCACATGCCCATCATCATCGACACGATCCGCACCGGCGAGACCTTGGTCACGAGCGACAGGCCGATGGGCGACAGGTAGAGCTCGCCGATCGTGAGCAGCAGCGTGCAGAAGACCGGCCAGAACAGGCTGCCCTTGCCGTCGCCGACGGCCTGCGCGCCGAGGATCATCACGATGAACGACAGCCCGAGGATGGTGCAGCCCAGGGCCATCTTCGAGACGCTGGTCGGCTCGGTGCCGCGCTTCGCCTGCCAGCGCCAGAAGACGTCGAGCAGGGGGGCGAACAGGATGATGCAGAGCGGGTTCACCGACTGGAACCACGTCGACGGGATCTGGAAGCCGAGGACGGTGGGCCACACCGTCTTCTCGTCGGCCCAGCTCTGCATCGTGTTGCCCTGCTGCTCGTAGACCGCCCAGAAGACGACGTTGAGAGCGCAGAGCGCCACGAGCGCGCCGACGCGCTGCCACTCGTCGCTGGAGAGCGGCTGCTTCTGCTCGCCGACGCCCTCCGCCGTCTTCATCAGGTTGTCCTTGGCGAGGTACTTCTGCCCCGCCAGGTAGACGACGAGCCCAAGGCACATCCCGACGCCCGCGGCGGCGAAGCCGTAGTGCCAGCCGTAGACCGCGGCCAGGGTGCCGCACACGAAGTTGCAGATGAAGGCGCCGAGGTTGATGCCCATGTAGAAGATGGTGAAGGCGCCGTCGCGGCGCGGATCACCCTTCGGGTACAGGCTGCCGACCTGGGTCGAGATGTTGGGCTTGAACGCGCCGTTGCCGAGGATGAGCAGGAGCAGCGCGATGAAGAACGAGTTCTCGAACGCCATCACGAAGTGTCCGATGGCCATCAAGACGCCGCCGATCACCACCGTCTTGCGCTGCCCCCACACCTTGTCGGCGAGGATGCCGCCGAAGAACGGCGTGAGGTACACGAGGCCCGTGTACAGCCCGTAGAGCATGGACGCCTGCTCGCCGGGCGCGCTCGGGAGGAGGCCCTTGATGAACTCCCAGGCGAACACCGTGGTCGGATCACCGGGGACGAGATCGCATGGCGGCGTGTGCTGCCGGCACCCCTGGTAGGCCTCTCGCGCGGTGACGAACAGGTAGTTCGCCATATACAGCTTGAGGAGGCCGCGCATGCCGTAATAGGAAAAGCGCTCCCACATCTCCGCGAAGAAGAGGATCACGAGCCCCGGCGGGTGCTTGAAGCGCCTCTCGAAAGCGGTGACGGGGAGGGCCGGCTCGATTGCTTGCTCGCTCAATGCTGTCTTCTCCACGAGCTGGGACCACGCTGCGTGGTGGTCGGGCGATGCGGGGGATCGTGGGGCGCGCTGCCCCTCGGCACGGGGATGCTAGACGATCCGCGACGACCACGTCACCCCCATGTTGTGCACAGCGTCGAGCCGGGTGAACAGGGTGTCCACGTAGGCGGCCCTTCGGCCACGGCCGGAGGACAGGTGGGCGGGACGCTCCGATCGGCTCTGCGATAGGCGACGCGGTCGCGGGCCGGCGAGCGGCCGCTGCCGCGGGCGGAGCGAGCGCCGGTGCTGGCGGACCAGTCGCCGCGCCGACGCCGCCCGGCGCCGCCCGACGCCGCCGGCCGCCGCGGATGGACCGCGTCAGCCCGAGCCGTCCTCGGTTGTGCCGGGAGCGTCCCCTTCGCCCCGGGCTCCGCCCTGGCCGCGCGAGGGCGCCCTCCCTCTGAAGGCGAGATCCGCAGTCGAGGCTTCCGGTGAGAGGCTGTCGGCCGCAAATGATTCGTGATGCAATATCCCCAAACTCGCTATGTCCCGAGGGACATCGCACGTTCGACGGGTCTCCTGTGGATTCTTCTTCTCCCTGCCTGCGCGGGCGTCGAGCCGTCGCCGCCGGACGCGTGCGCTCCTGGCGAGGAGCGCTTTCGCGGGCGGTGCGTCCAGCCCGCCGCCCGCTACGAGCCCGAGGAGCGCGTCGACCGGGACAACGTCGTCGCCTTCGGCGCCGAGCTCACCCGGCTCGCGCTGCCGGAGCCGCCGCGCAGCGGCTTCAGGATCATCGCGCCGCCGCGGCTCATGGCGCCCGGCGAGGAGGCGACCTTCTGCGTTTCATGGCCTTTCCCCGCGATCGAGAGCACGACCGTCCACGCGGCGCGCGTCTACGCGACGGCCGGGCTGCATCACAGCAACGTGATCGCCAAGCCGGTCAATCCATCGTTCGGGCCGAACCCCTACCCGGGCTGCCATCCCGGCGCCGACGATCCCTTCGGTACGCTGCCGACGGCCATCCCGGACGTCCTCTTCGCGAGCTCCACGCAGGTCGTCGGCGAGGAGACGCTCGTCTTCCCGGAGGGGATGGGCTTCACCCTCGAACCGTCCCGCGAGATCGCGACGAGCGTCCACCTGCTCAACACGTCGCCCGAGCCCGCGGTCGTCGAGCTCGCCTATGACTTCTTCACCATGCCTCTCTCGGAGCGGACGGAAGAGCTCGTGCCGTTCGTCTTGAGCGTCAACGACTTCCTCGTCCCGCCGCGCGCCACGCAGACCGTCGGCACGACGTGCTCGACGTTCGGCGGGAACATCGTCTCTCTGATGCCGCACACGCACCGTTACGCCGATGCCTTCGACGTCGACGTCGTCCGCGCGGACGGCGGCGAGGCGCGCATCTACGAGGGCGGGGCGTTCGATCTGGAGAGCGACATCGAGGTCTACCGGCCGGCGCTCACGCTCGGCGAAGGCGACTCCCTCCGGTACGCGTGCAGGTTCCGGAACACGTCGGACCACGATCTCACGTTCGGCTACGGGGACAACGAGATGTGCATGCTGTTCGGGTACATGTACCCGCCCGAGAAGCAGCTGGCGGGGATCTCGCTGCGCGACGGGGAGCCCTGCATCTCGCTCGGCCTCGGCGCGCTCCGGTGAGGAGCCTCGTCGCCGCCTGATCCCCGCGCGGGCGCGGGCCAACGCCCCTGGACACGCCTCCGCCTCCTCCAAGCGAATGGCGCATGCGCAGAAACGTATTCTTGCATACATATTTCACGCAAAAAAGATTGGACGACAGTTGAACAACCATGAACGAACAGTAAACCGACGGACGCTCGCCGGGAAGATATGTGTGACAGATCACAATCAACGTCGTCCAAAAGCGACGTTCAGGAGATTCGACCGTGAAGCAAGAGCTCCTCCGTTCACCGCACGTGATGCTGGGCGCAGCGCTCGTCGTCTCGGCCTTGGGAGGGCTGGGCGCCTGCCGGCAGACAGAGGAAGACGCCGTATCCGGGGCCCCGGAGGCCTCCGGGTCGCCGGGTCGTTGCGTCTATACGAGCCCCTTCAGGCAGGCCGAGGAGTGTCGTGAGTACACGGGAGCGGGCTGGACCGCCGAGGCCGCGGAGGCCGACTGCAAGGCGCTCCAGGGCTCCACCTTCACCGGGGGCGAGAGCTGCGCCTATCCAGAGACGCTCGGCCGGTGCGTGCTCGGCGGCGGGACCGACGACGCGTACACCCTCATCTTCCCCGGCGGCGACACGAGCCAGTGCGCCTCGACCCAGCGCGGCTGCGAGATGTTCGGCGGCGGCCGGTTCGAGCCCGACGCCTGCGAGGGCGCGGCCGAGGAGCCCGGCGGCGGCGTGGGCACGGGCGGCGCCGTCTTCCAGTGGCCCGAGCAGGTCTGCGTCGACCCGATGGCCGGCGAGCCGGCAGGGCAGAGCGGCGGGAAGGTCTGCACGTTCGGCGCGATCTCGGGCTGCACCGAGCCCGGCCGCCTGTTCACCGACTACGCGTCGTGCGAGCCGGTCCTCACGCAGCGCCCGTACTGGCCGGCGCCCCCCTCCGATTACAAGACGCCGAGCGACGATCCACGCCTCTCCGATCCGCAATGGCTCGGCGAGCTCGCCTGGGTCACGGAGCAGACCGAGGCGTGCGGGTGCGTGTGCTGTCACTCGGAGAAGGCCGCGCCGGCCGCGGGGCCGTCGAACTGGTACATCGAGGCCGGCCCGGTCTGGACCGACAGCTTCTATCCAACGGGCCTCGCGCTGGCCGCCGGCTGGGTCTCCTCGGCGGCGCTCGGCGCGTATCCGCCGGACCAGAACAACGGCTTCTCCCGTGACGTCAGCGGGCTGCCCTCCACGGACCCGGCGCGCATGGTCGCGTTCTTCGAGGGCGAGCTCCTGCGCCGCGGATTCACGAAGGAGGATTTCGCGGACGAGACCCCGTTCGGCGGGCCGCTCCATGAACAGAGCCTCTACGTGCCAGGCGACTGCGCGGCAGGAGAAGGCGTGGACGCCGCAGGCAGGATCACGTGGAGCGGCGGCGACGCCCGCTACGTTTACGTCCTGTCGGCGAACGCCGAGAACCCGGGCGCTCCGCCCAACCTCGACCTGCCCGAGGGGACGATCTGGCGGCTCGACGTGCCCTCGAGCGCCGAGCCCGTCAAGAGCGGGATCACCTACGGCGAGGTCCCACCGGGCACGAAGCAGGGCTATCCGGCCGAGGGGAGCCCCGAGGAGCTCGTTCCGGGCACGAAATACTACCTGTATGTCTGGGAAGACGTCGCCATCCCGATCACGCGGTGCCTGTTCGAGGCTTCGCCCTGAGAGGGAGCTCCACGGCGAAGCCCCCTCCCTCGGGGTTCAGCCGGCGTCAGTCCGCTGCTTTACCGCCAGCTCCGCCCGCACCCGCGTCGCCGCCGCCTGCTCCGGCGCCCCCGTCGCCGCCGCCCCCTCCGGCTCCGCCCGCGCCTCCAGCACCCGGGTCTTCGCCGCCCGCTCCGCCGCCGCCGCACTCCTTGGGATAGGCGCAGTAACCGCCGCAGTCGACCAGGGGAGGAACGCAGAGGCCGCAGTCCTGGGGAAAGCCGCAGTAGCCGCCGCAATCGATCTGGGGAGGCATGCAGAGCTGCGGCTGCTCGCGGTTCCTCTCCAGCTCCACCGGCAGGACCTCGAGCTGCTGGGTGAGCCAGGCGTCCAGCTCCTCGTATCGCTGCTCGTCGCCCGAGCGGAGCATGCCCTCGTCCGACAGCTGCTCGTAGAGACCCTTCAGCACCGCGTTCGGGTCCAGCGCGGTGAACTCCTCGATCACCTCCTCGCACGCCGCGATCGTGTCGGCCCAGCAGGCCGGCTCGCTCTGGCACCCGCGCGCCAGCGTGTTCGTGCCGGCCAGGGGGACCACCGGATACCAGCTCTGCCCCAGGCTGATGTCGACCGAGTACGGCAGGTACTGGAACAGACCATCGGCCCGCTCGACCAGCACGACGTTGTTGCTGTTGTGGATCGCGTCGTCGCCGGTGGCGAGCACCCACGACAGGCACTGGAACCGGTGGAACGCCGGCCAGTCGATCCAGCCCTCGAGCGCGGCCTTGAAGCCCTCGCCAGGCGGCGTCTCGGCGATCAGCTCCTCGAGCTCCTTCGCGCGGGTGTTGTCACACTCCTTGAGCTGGCAGTTCTCTGAATCGTCGAAGACGCTCGCGCCGAACGGCACCATGTCGATGGGGAGCGGGATCCCGCCGCCCCCCGGGACGTCGACGGCGAAGTCTCCGGCGAACTCCCAGATGTTGGCGCAGCCGCCGCCGAGCTTGCCCTCGAGGCGGGCGCAGAACGCCTTCTTGTAGCGCTCGACCACGATGTAGGGGATGGCCACCTCCGCGCCCCAGACGTTGCTCGACAGCCAGGCGTAGTTGGTCAGGGGAGCTGGATAATCGAGGCGAGCATAGAGATCGAGCGTGAGGCGCTCGCGGAAGATGCTGCCGACCTGGCCGTTGTTGAAGCGCACGTGCTCGAAGCCGCCGAGCCGTTGCTTCTCGACGAACTCGTCGGCGTCGATGTTGAGGTTGGGGATGGTTCGCTTCGTCCAGGGCCGCTGCGTCGACTGGCCGGCGACCCCCACCTGGACCTTGCCGTAGTCGGCCGTCTTGCCCTCGGCGCCGGCCGTCGTCACCCACAGATGATCCGCGAAGGTCGTGTCCTCCCCGGTCGGTGAGTAGATGTCCCCGAATGCGTCCCTCTTGATGGGGCCCCCGATGCCGCCGAGCCCTTCGTTCATGTACTCGAGCTGCTCTTCCGAGACGGCGAACCAGTAGCGGTTGCCGACGGTGCCGAAGACGTCGAGCGCGAGTTCGGCCACCTCGGTGTCCGCCACCGGCGCTCCCGGGTACGGCTCGGGCGCGCCGCCGGCGCCACCGGCACTCCCGGCGCCGCCGGCGCCCCCGGCGCCGCCCTCCCCGTCCGTGTAATAGTAGTTGTAGATGTTGTCCGGCTTGTCAGCGCACCCCGCCGCGAAGACGGCAGACGGGAGGGCAAGCAGGGCGAACAGCGAGATGGCTCGCGTGCGGGACGACCATGATCGAGCAGAGGAAGACGACGGCAGCTGATTGGACATGAAGCGCAACCTTTCCGCTTCACGCCCATTGCAAATAACGTACCGTTCACGGCGAAATTGTAACGCGTCGGTGTCGGTGCCCTGGAGACAGGTCGGCCCTTGCGGGTCCGGCGAGTTTGTCGAGGAGCTCGTGCCGTCGGTGCCGCGGTGCGTGGACGCGCCGCCGGAGCCCCCTCATGACACGAGGGTCAGAGGCTGGCACACTGCCCGGGAGCTTCGTCCTTGTGTGCCAACGCCGCGACGCGGCGTCGATTCGTCTGGCCGCGGATCGCACCCACGCTCCCACCGCGCGCCGTCGATCGCTCCGGGTACCCTGCTCCAGCCGGTCGAGCGCGCGTCACGCGCTCTCCGCCTCACCGCGCCTTCTTCGCCTTCGTGGCTGGCAGCACGCGCGTGCTCGGCCGATACATCCGCGTCGTCGCGTCGTAGCGCCACGTGATCTCCACGGGGCGCGGCGCTTCACCCTCGGCGTCGTGGCGCCACGGCGTACCGCGGATCCCGAAGCGGTCGAAGCGCGTCGAATGGAACTCCTCGACGTCCTTCTCCCAGGGACCGTTGTTCACGGCCCCCTCCAGGAGCTCGGTGTACTCGCCGCTCGGCTTGATGCCGATGACCCGCCAGTCCGCGCTCTCGGCCCAGATGTCCGTCGACGTGTACTGATCGTAGAAGAACATGTGAAGCTCCTTGTTGCGCCTCTCGATGCCCGTCGGCGCACCGGAGGTCTCGATGGTGTCGACGATCTCGCCATTGCGCAGGATGGCGAGGGCAGGCCGCCGCAGGAAGAGCTCGCCGATCTCGACGTCCCCTATCGTGGATATCGGGCTGTAGAGTCCCTGGCGCATGGGCTCCAGGGCGGTACCGTCCGAGCCCCGCGCATAGCCGATGACCTCGAGCTCGAGCGGATCTCCCGGCTGGTACGACATGGGGGCGCCGCCGATCGGCTCCGACGCCTGGAACGCCAGGGCGCGGAGGTTTGCGAAGGGCTCGTAGCTCACCGGCTCCGGGATCTCCCGCCAGACCCACTCTTCGTCCGCCGGCGCCGGCGGGCGCGGCGCGTCCGCCGCCCGCGCGAAGAGCCGGATGCTGTCGATGGGCGCCGACGAGGCGCGGGGCAGCGCCGAGGTCGGCAGCGTGGCCTCGATGGTGAACCTCCCCTCGCCGCCCTTCACCGCCGCCTTCGCACCTTCGATCAAGCGTCCCTTCCCGTCCTCGCCGATCCCCGAGAGGCCGCCGCGATCCAGCCGGAAGAACCGCACGAAGCGCGCCTCGTAGCCGGCGGTGAACGCGTCATGCTGGGCCAGCGTTTCATGGCAGGCCTTCTGCACGTCGGCCGGGAGCGGCTCGCCGCCCATGTCGGTCTCGCAGTTGAGCGGCATCACCCCGCCCCCGCGCTGGAAGTAGCCGATGGGCGGCAGCTCCGGCGCGCCGAAGCCGAGCCCCAGCCAGATCCCGCCCTGTGATCCCTCGTCGAGCTCCGCCGCGAGGGTGACGCCCGCGCTGGAGAGCACCAGGGCGACGTGCGAAGGCGCATCCATCGCGCTGGTCGAGGGCGGCGGAGGCGCGCTCTCCCCACGCGCGGGCCGCGGAGGACGTGGCGGCGGCGGCCGCGCCCATCGCGGCGCCCATGCGCTGATAGACCACCTCCCAGCGCACCGCGAGCCCGTCGATGGCGGCCGGGAACACGAGCCGCAGGACGCGCGGCGCCCCCGAGGCGGGAAGGCGCGTATCGCCGGCCGGGACGCGCTCGATGCCTCCTTCGACCGGGCGCACGGAGAACCTCCGCTCGAGGATCACAGGCGCGGCGATGGCCACGGTCGCGCCCTCCGCATCGACGGCCGAGGCGCGGACCTCGAGCCGGCGGAACATATCGCCCGTGGGGACGGCGTGCCCCGCCGCGACCACGCGCGCGCTCACCTCGATGGCGTTCGCGCCGCTCCGCGACGCGCTGGCGTCGATCGCGGAGCGCAGCACGGCCGGATCCCCGACCACCGAGAAGCGATGATCGCGGTGCGGTCTCCCGGCGATGCCCTGAACGAGCTGCATGTGGCAATCGCGGCAGGGTCGCTCCGCGAAGCGACCGGAGCGGTGCTCGGCCACGGTGTCCTGCATGGCGACGCCGGGCGCTCGCGGAAAATCGAACTGATGGCAGCGGGCGCAGCCCTCATCGGTCGAGAGCCGCGCGTCGCCACGGACCGCGTGCGCGCCGCCGCGCGCGTCCCGGCCGCGCGCGGCGACGACCTCGCCGGCCACGAGGTGGCAGGTGACGCACCCCACGCCCACCGCTTGCGCGTCCGCGCCGGGGTGGTGGGCCGGATCGGCCTCGGGCGCATGGCAGCCACGACAGAAGGGCAGCGGCTCGATCGCGTAGGACCTCTGGAAGACGCGATCCGTGAACGCCTGCCGGTGCAACGAGGCGCGCCATTCGGCCGCGATGTCCTCGTGGCACGCCTCGCAACGCTGGTTCTCGATGCGCGCGGAGAAGCCCTGCGGTCTCCCCTGCGGCGCCGGTCCCGGCAGCGGCGGCAGCGGATCGCCGCGCACGCCGGCCGCGGGTGCGAACAGCAGCGCGGCCAGCGCCATGACGGCGGCACCCGCGATACGAGGTGTCCGCCGTTCACCGGAGGCCGTCCGACGCCACCTGCCCATGTTCGTTCAGGATAGCACTCCTCAGGACGACGGACGAAGCTTCGAAGCTCGGCGGATGCGACGCCTCGGTGGACGGCCATGGATCGAGAGCGTACGCTCCGGGAATGGCCGGTCCCGTGGCGTCCGTTCTGCTGCCGTCGAAGATGACCGTGGAGCGAGTCGCCGCGCTTCAAACTGGGATCTCGCGCATCGCCGATGATGTTCGTGGGGATGACTTCTGGCTTGACCAACGCCCGTTCATTCTGACCGTTGGGCCCGAATATCCCGAGGCCATATCCGAGATCCTCGATGCGGGCCTCCCGGAGGTGCTCGGATGGTCGCCAGAAGACGTCGTTTCATTCGCCGCGATGTGCAACGACGACGAAGATCATCGGTTGCTCGCCAGGTTGTGCATCGACCTGGCCGAGGCGGAAGGTGGAGTTATCGACTTCGGTGGGCAGCTGGCGATCGGACCACAGCTGGACGGCCTTCAAGATGACAAGCCCGTCAGGATCGAGAATCCAGGTGGCGTCACGGGCGTGCTGTTCGCGACGGCGCGCTCCCACTACGGAGACGCGGCGCTCGCGCGCTCCTGGCTACGGCACGCGAGCTTCCGCATGGTGAAGTAGATGCAACTCGGATCGGTCCAACGACTGGTTAGACCGCTTGATTCAGGTCGTCGCCACCAGCAGCTCCTCTGAATTGTTCGGCGGCCGAAGGCCATCCGTCCTGCCCGCGAAGTAGCGCTCTGCAAGCGCAGCGGCCGATACGTGCTGGACCTCTCTGAAACCGGCATCTCGGGCCAGCGCCAGCATCTCTGCCGGCGTGAAGAAGCTGATGAACGGCGTGCCGTTGGCTCTGGCCCCCGCTGCCGCTCGCTCGATCCCGGGACGCACCTCCGGATCCGCCAGCTCGATCGGAAGCATGAACGACATGGCGAGCGTGGAGCCCGGGGCGAGCGCCGCGACCTGGCGCAGCGTCGCCGCGATGGCGTCCCTGGTCAGGTACATGCTGACACCGGTCGACGCCACGACCGCCGACCGCCCCGAGTCGAAGCCCGAGGCCGCCAGCCGCTCCCACCACGCGTCGCCTGCCTCGAAGTCGACCGGCACGAGCCGCAGGAACGATGGAACGCCGAGCCCGAGGTCGAGGAGGCGCTGGCGCTTCCACGCCTGGGGGCTGGGCCGGTCGATCTCGAACACGAGCAGGCGGGAGGCAAGCTCCGGCCGACGCTGGGCGAAGGTGTCCAGGCCCGCTCCGAGGATGACATACTGCCCGACGCCACGGGCGGCTTGCTCCGCGACGAGATCTTCGACGAAGCGGGCGCGGGCCAGGATGGAGGCGCGGAAGGGCCGCGTGAACGGGCTCATGTCCGGACGGCCGCGCCACCCGTCGTCCGGAGCCGCCAGCTTCAACCCGACGTCGTCTTCGAACACGTGCGGCGGCGCATCGGCTTCCACGTGCAGCGCACGCCACAAGGCGACCCGAACCGCCGTGTCGTCTGGCGCCGCCGCTTGTTCATCCTGCATGACGTACTCTCTCCTGGTTTCTGATTGTTGGCGGTCTAACAAAATGAAAAAACGTGCGGAGCTTCTACGTTCCTCGGAGAATGGCGTCGATCCGGGACTCCGCCCACTCCCGGACGCGGGAATTTCGCGGCAGCAGCGCGGCGATGCGGTCGTTCGGCGGGTAGCCTGAGTCGACCCATGCCTCGGCATGCTGTCGCCAATGCGACGAACTTTCGAGTGCGAGGACGAGGAGATGGTCGAACGGAAATGTGCGAAGGACCTTCGATGGGACACCCTGGCTTGCGAGGCCCTGATCCATCATAGATAGGACCGCCGGGCGGTCGAACTCGAGCATCGGCATGAATCCCACAAGGTTCTTCGGCGGCGCAACACGCAGGCCATCCGCGTACTGCGATGTCCACTCGCCAGAATCGATCAAGCCGATCGCGTGCTGAGTCGGATTGAATCGAGCGGAATATTTCACAACAGGCAGCCACTTGCACGGTTCGCCCGAGCCGTCGATTGTCTGAGCACACCAGCGCTCCGCATCTGCGCGGCGCAACAACTCGCGGACGTTGGAGATTGACAGGGGCATCGGTCTCGATATGTGGAGCATACCAGGCCCAGGAGCGCGCGCCCAGGTCGCCCCGACCCGTCCTCGTAGTGCGCGGCACACTCGGGAGGATCAGGACCGCTCGGCGTGGGCGACCTGCCGGTCGTCGAGGCGGGCCCATCCGGGATCGAGCGCGGGTCCTCCGCGGTTCATCTCGGCGCGAACCGGGCCGGCGATCGCCAGCGTCATGACCAGTGTGCTCAGCGATGCTTGGCGGCTCAGCCTAGTCCTTCCCGAGCAGCAGATCGATCACCCAGCAGCCGCGGGCGTGCGGCCCGCGGCCGCGGCAGTGGGCCAGCACGTCGGCGTCGTCGCACCCGGCGTCCAGCAAGGCGTCGGCCAGGATCGGCATCGGCCCGAAAACGCGGCTTTCATACATCTGCCGAGCCAGCCCGACGGCCGTCGAGGTCCGCCAGCGCGGGTCGAATGCCACCGCGCGGAACGGGTTGCCAAAGATGTCGCGGAGTACGTCCGCCTGGGCGTGCTCTTCGGCGGCGCTGCTGGCAGCGTAGGAAGCATCCCCAGACGCGGCGCCAGGATTGGCCATGGCAGCAGCTGCCAGATGAGCGTTGGACGAGGCGTAGTACGCCGCCTTCGGAGCCTGTGGCCGAACTACCTGAAAGCTCAGGGTCAGCGCGTCGTGCGTCGGCTGGAGCGAGATACGCTCGGCCCCATGGGACGCCCGCCACCTACCCTCCAGAGAGTCGAGCGCCTGCCGGACCAGAGCCTCGGCTGCCTGGAGTTCCTCCAGCGTGGCCAGGCCATCGGCGTGACGGCTCGCTGTTTCCACTGCTGCTTCTGCGAGCTCATCGGGGAGCAGGGCGCGCACGCGGTAATAACATGCACAGGCGAACAGACGCATCTTGCGGTCGCTCCCCCTGCAGGCCGGAAACGTCTTGATGTCCACGACCCGCAGCTCTTTCGGACCGAGTCCGAGCAGGAAGCGGAGCATGGGGTTGGTCCGAGTACACACCAGCCATTCCGCCTCTGTCATCTGGCAACCTCCGTCCAGCCTCTTCCCCGACGCGACAACGAGCATTCCTCGCACTCCGCGGACCTGACGGGTCGGCGTTCACCCGCGCCGGGCCGAGGAAGTGAAGCGACCGAGATCAGGCGTCGGGTGCACCGCCAGGTCAGCGAGCTTCGTCACCTCGCTCCAGGTCCTCTGGCTCGATCGAAGCGCCAACGAGGTCAGCCGACCGGCGGACCTCGGCTTCGGCGACGAATCCCGCGTGATAGAGCCGAACGAGAAACTGCCGGACCGCGCTTCGAACAGCCTCGCGCGCAGCGGCGAGGTCTTCGGATGGGACACGACGCGGACGGTCCGGGGTCTGCGGACCGAATTCACATGCGCCGCGGCAGACTGGGCAGTATCTCGTGATCTTTGTGTCGTGCTGCCGCACCCACGAGCGCTGCGCGTCCTGGAGTTGTCGAAATCGATGCTGATACTCGTCAATGGCTCGGACCGCTGCCGCCGCTTCAGCGATCCAGAAAGCAAGATTTGCATGATGTCCCGCCAACTGGTGAACGTGCTGGGTCGCGAACCGGCCGACCTGCTTTGCGATGAGCTCGGCGCGCGCGATGGAGTATGGCTTCGAGGGCGGCATAGGGGACGGTCTGGCTCCAGGTGGGCGACGTAGGTCGCGCTGACGGCTGGCCGGCCTGCTGGGTGGCCGCCTTTTCTACCATTCAACCGACACGATCGACGCTGCGGAGTGCGTGTCCGGCCAAAGGGAGCGTGTAGCACATTCTCGGCATCAATCCCTCTGTTGCCCAGCGGCGGGTCGGCCTTCTTGGTCGTCATCGATCGACCTGCGCTTTCTGAGCTGTGACCAGCCGGGTCAGCGCTTCCATCTCAAGCTCTGGGAAGGGCTCGCGAAACCTTTCGCTGAACTGTGACGCCGGCAAGCACGTCTGGAGTCGCCGAAGTGCGCGCCAGAACGTCAGGACGATCGCTGTCGCCGCTCCGTGGAACTCCAGGATTGGCGCCGGAGTCAGCGTCCGAAATCGATCCCGGAACATCCGGAGGCTCAGGACGGACACCGTAGGGCCCTCCGGCACGATGGTCAGCTCGAGCTCCGCTGGCTCCAGAAGGAACGTGACGCGGCGCGATGGTCTACCGCCCAGCGCGTCGCAGAGGGCGGAGCAGAGATCCGGCAACGTCGGGTAGATGTGCGAGAACTTCTCGTGTACCCGCTGATCCGCGGTCCGAATCTCTACTGCGAGCCATCCCGCCGAGGGCTCATCGAACGCGACATCAAGCCTCGGTAGCTTGTTCATCGGAACCTGCTCACCCTCGCCCCAAGGTCAACGCCGCAGTTCAGCGGCGGCTCAACGAGGAGTCATGTACAATACCGTACACCGTCCGCTGCAACTGCATGTTATCCGCTGGTTGCCCGCGACGCTGGATGCCCTGTCGCCACGATCGCCGCAGCTGCCGCGAGCTTGTGGTTGGCCTGCCAAGGTGGCCCGATCGATCGGCCCATCGCGTGCAGAAGATCGTTCACGTCATCGCGGCCGAGCGCCGTTGCAGCGTCGCGAAACACGCGCTCGCGGTCGTACCAGCGAACGGACCAGCCGCGCGCCTCGGCTGCGGCCGCGAGGGCCTCGCGATACATGACGGAGTCGGCGACGGTCTGCGCGCGATTGTCGGCGATCCGCTCCTCGGTCGTCGGCGGGAGCTCGGGGCACACGCGAATCGCGATGCTCGCGATCGGCACGGGCACCGCCGCGGCCAGCGCCTTGAGGCCCTCGCGTGCGCCGCGCGCGGCGGACGCTCGCACGCGGTCGACGAGCGCCACGGCGTCGGCGAGCGAGAGCGCTCGCGCTCCCGGGGTGTCGAGGTAACGGCCCACCGCCCACGACCCTTCGTGGTGATGCGGGTGCGTCGGCAAGCCCTCGGTGAGGTCGATGCGCCGGCGATCGAGGAGCTCGCCGCCGGGCGCGAGAGTGACGAGCACCGCCGAGTTGCCGTGCTCGGCGACGCCGACGGTCGCGGTTCGCTGCGTTCGTCCTCTCGCCACGTCTTCCTCCTTCGGGGGCGCGCCCCGGCGGCTACCGCCATTTCAACGAGATAGGAATCGGAATGTGAGGCTGATCCGCGGGCCCGCGGCGTCGACGGCGAGGACGGCATGCTGCCACCCCTCCTGAACGCTGGCGCGCATGATCAGGAGCGAGCCGGGCGCCAGGGCCATGTCGTGCGTCTCGTCCCGGCGAAGGCTCCGGCGGAAGGTGAGGACGCGAGGCGCGCCCAGCGACAGGATCGAGGTCGTCGTTCCAGCGACGACGCCGGCGCTGGAGTCCGAGTGAAAGCCCATCTTCGCCGTCCCATCGGCATAGAAGTTGGCGAGGCAGTTGTTGATCGGATGCCCCACCACGCCGGCGAGGCGGGCCGCGAGGTCCTGCACGAAGGGCGGCATCTCGCAGTCCGGGTAAGAGATGCCTGAGTAGTTGTACGCCACCCCGCACGAGGCGGTTCGACGTGAATGCATCCGGTCGTCCCACGAGAGATTCCGCTCCGCCATGTCGAACATGGCCGCGGGATCCGCGACGAATCCCTCCAGGTACTGAACGTCCAGGTCTTCCGGCATGAGTCGCAGCGATCGATAGAGTACAGAAGTGGTCCCCGCCCGTCCAACGGCCTTCCGCTCGCGGCGCGCAGCGGTGCGCGGCGGCGCTGCCCAGGGCCGTCTACGGGCGCGGGGGACATCGTAGCGGGGGGCTCAGCGCCGGCGCTCGCACCGCGCCGGGCGGCACGACGCGGCAGGGAGACACCGTGCTCTCGTCGTACAGCGCGCCCTCGAAGCGCGCGGCGTCCACGTACGCGCCTGGTGACCCCTCATGGCGCCGCGTCCGTTCGGCCGTAGTCGAGCTGCCGATCAGTGTAGAGATCCGCTTGGATCAACCGCACGTATTCCGTGGGGAATATTCCTACGATCTGCCCCCGCACATCGGCAGGATAGCCGTACACGACGAACATGTCACCCTCATGGATCTTCTCGGGAATGGACTCAAACGCTTCAAGGGGCATGGACCATGCTGCCCTGATGGTCCCCTCCCCTCTCGGGGAGAGGAAGTAACGAGCCCGCTGAAGGCCAGAGTCTTCGATCCAGTCAAAGTACCGATGCTCGATGTCGAACCGCAGCACCGTGGCGTCGTTCTCCTTCGACACCTTGTACGATCGCAAGACGCCCGCCCAGGCAACCAGTGTCTTGCCGTATCGGTCAGGACTGCCGCGGACGTCGTCCGGATGAATATCCCTCGTTGCTCGATCGAAGACCGCGGCTTCTTGGTCCGACACCGGGCGGTACGGGCGCGAGCCAGGCGCGAGTGAGGGCAGGCGGCCCGAGCGGGCCAGGAAGGCCAGTCCGGCAAAGCCGACGCATCCGACCGCAAGGGATACCGCGAGCACTCGTCGGCCAGTCAAATGTCTCTCACCTGCGCAGAGCGATTCCGGTTCAACGTGGCACGCGTGGCCATTCGATACGCTCCACCTGGTCGTCGCGCCTCTGTCGGCCGAACCATCCGTCGATTGGTCAACCGGAGCCGCCGGACCAGGTCTGTAGAGATCGTCGCCTTTCGTGCCCTCCCCCACGAAAAGTCTCACGGATCGGCGCTGCGTCACAAGGCCCAAATGCTGTCCAGCGCCGCAGGGTAGGAACTTCGGTTCGGAGGGGATATAAAGATCCGTCGAACAACGGCGCCAGCCGCCTTTTCTGGAGGCCGCGGGCGCCTGGAGGGGGCGCGGCGGACGCGCAGCCGGAGGCGTCGCGCGGCGTCGCGCCTGGATGACGCGGCGCGGCCGCCTGATCGGGAGGTTTCCAGCAGATGCGCGGCGAAGGAGTGACGCAGGGGTGTGGCAGCTCGCGCACCTCGATAGACCGGCGGCGAAGGCGACCTCTCGCACCGCGCGCTGGAGCACCGTCTCGTGCGGATGATTCCACCGCCCCCGACACAGCGGCGCGCCCGCACGAGGGAGCAAAGGCGGAGCCCATAGCAATCTCGAACGCGCTGCGGTACGGGTCATAGCCGGGTGGACAACGCGACTCTGACCTCGCTCCGGGCGGCGCTCGCCGCCTCCCCTCGCAACGTGGATCTCCTCACGGTCGTCGTGGCGGCCCTCGTCGAGCGCGGCGAGGCCGCCGAGGCGGCTCGGCTCGTACGCGAAGCCGGAGCATCACTCTTCGAGCGCTCCGAGCAGCGGCGCGCCGCGGCCCGCGCGCTGTTCGAGGCGGGAGATCTCGAGCGGTCCCTCGAGCTCGCGGACGCGAAGGACGGCGAGACGCAGATGCTCCGGGCGCGCGTCCTCCACGCGCTCGGCCGCCCCAAAGAGGCGGTTCAGGCATACCAGGATGCCGTCGCCGAGAACCCGACGCTCGAGGACGTCGACCTCAAGGCGCTGCTCGGGGCGCGCATACGCGAGATAGTTCCGGCCGGCGAGCGCCCGCGCATGCGCGTCATTTCGAATGACGACACCGACGCGCCGGTCATGGCGCGCCTGCTCCACCCGGAGGCGAAGGCGGTCACGTTCGCCGACGTCGGCGGCCTCGCGGACGTCAAGAAGCAGATCGAGCGCCGCATCATCATGCCCTTCCAGAAGCCCTCACTCTTCCAGCGCTTCAAGAAGCGCGTCGGCGGCGGCATCCTCCTCTATGGCCCGCCGGGCTGCGGCAAGACCCTTCTCGCGCGCGCGACGGCCGGCGAGTGCAAGGCCGGGTTCTTCAACGTCGCCATCCACGACATCCTCGACATGTACATCGGCGAGTCGGAGCGAAAGCTCCACGCCATCTTCGAGAAGGCCCGATCGAGCGCGCCGGCCGTGCTCTTCTTCGACGAGCTCGAGGCCCTCGCCGGCAAGCGCCAGCACACGCGCGAGGCGACGAGCGCCAAGCTGGTGAGCCAGTTCCTCGCCGAGATGGACGGCTTCGCCCAGAACAACGCGGGCGTGCTCATCGTCGGCGCGACGAACGTCCCCTGGGCCGTGGACGCCGCATTCCGCCGCCCCGGTCGCTTCGACCGCGTGCTCTTCGTGCCGCCGCCCGATCGAGAGGGGCGCGAGGCGATCCTTTGCCGCCTCCTCGACGTCCGCCCTGCAGCGCGCGATATCGACGTGGCGGCGCTCGCCGCGAGGACGTCCGGCTTCTCGGGCGCAGACCTCGAGCACCTCGTCGAGACGGCAAGCGACGAGGCCATCGAGGCCTCGCTCGGCGAGAAGGCCGAGGTGCCCATCGCGGAGGCTCACCTCGTGGCCGCGCTGCGCGACGTGAAGCCGACCACCCTGGAGTGGCTCACGACGGCGCGCAACTACGCGCGTTATGCGAACGAGGCCGGGCAATACGACGAGGTGCTCGACTTCCTCAAGCGCCACGGGAAGGGCTGACGTGGGCGCCGCCTACACCATCGCCGACGAGCCCCGCCCGGGCCGGCTCGCCGAGTACACGGTGAACCCGTTCTGGCCGCTGCTCACGACGATGCTCGCGGGGAGCTGGGCCGGGCTGCCGTGGTTCATCTTCAACGGCAAGGCCATGGGCAGCGCGGGCTTCCGGCGAGAAGCGCTCATCGCCGCGCTCACGCCGGCGGCGGCGGTCGTGCTCGCCCAGGTGAGCGCCTCGGTCATTTCGGCGCTCCACCTGCCCGATCGATCGCTCGCCTATGCGTTCGTGATCATCACCGCGGCGAAGCTCGGCGCAGCGTACTGGCTCTATACGTCGCAGCACCGGAGCTTCGGGATCTACGAGTATTTCGGCGGGCGCGTCCGCCAGGGCGCCGCGGTCGCCATCGCGGCCGCCATCGCCCGGGATCACGTCGTGCGCGCCGCGTTCGAGGCCTCGAACTGGCTCGGGATCGTGGTGATGTGATGGAGGGGCAAGACGACGCCGACCGCGCGACCGACCTGGGGGTGAGCGCGCTGAATCGCGGGCAGCTGCCAGCCGCGATCGACTGGTTCCGCCGGGCGCTCACGCTCGATCCGGATGCGCCGCGCGCGCACGCGCTGCTCGCCGTGGCCCTCCTGCGGCTGAAGCGGCTCGGGGCGGCGCTCATCGAGGCGCAGACGGCGCGCGGGCTCGCCCCCGAGTCGCCGCTCGCGCACCTGGTCCTCGGCCGCGTCCTGCTCGCGCACCGGAGGCCGAGCGAGGCGCGGGAGCATTTCGAGACGGCCCGTGGCCTCGATCCGTCGGAGCCCGCGCCGCTGCGCGGCCTCGCCGCCGTCGAGCGGTACCATGATCGCGACGATCGCGCCGCCGAGCTCCTGACCCAGGCGCTCGAGCTCGACCCGGAGGACATCGAGACGCTCGTCGCCCTCGGCGATGCGCACCTCGCGCGCGGCCGCGTCGACGACGCCGAGCGCTGGGCGCGCGCCGCGCTGGAGGCCGAGCCCGAGCACGCCGACGCGCTCGTCCTCATGGGGCACGTGCTCCTCCGGCGCGGGGACGTGAGCGGCGCGCGCGAGCACGCGGTCTGGGCGATCCGCGCCGACGTGAGCGATCCGGACGCGCTGAGGCTCCTCGCCGCCATCAAGGCGCGCGAGAGCTTGCTCCTCGGCCTCTGGTTCCGGGTGAGCTCGGTGCTCGCGGGGCTCGGTCCGAGCGCGATGCTCGTCCTGCTCGCCGCGTACGTCGCGCAGCGCTTCCTCCGCCTCGCCCTCGAGGACCTCGACCGCCCGGCGGGCGCCCAGCTCATCGGGTATGCCTGGCTCGGGATATGCGTCTATTCGTGGGTGGCGCCGGGCATCTTTCAGCGAATGCTCCGGCGCGAGCTCGACACCGTGCGCCTCCGCGACGACTTCTGACCTGCCGGCCGTCGCGGTCCGCCGCAGGGCGAAGCGCGGCCGGCACCCGACGCCTGTTGGGCAATCGGCACAACGCATGACAGCTCGCTAGAATACCGACCACGTTGATCAAGCGAGAAATAAACCGCCAAGACGCCATGAGACGCCAAAAAAACAAAAATCTTGGCGTCTCATGGCGTCTTGGCGGTTCGAAATTCTGCGCTTTCCAGGCAGTTTCAACCCGTTTGTCGCTCTAGCCTGGATTTTTACAGAGATAGTTCGGCTAACAGCGCAACCAGTGACCGCTCGCCCGGCATGATCGCTGATAATTGCGGCGCTGGCTCGAGCTTGCGGACGGGCGGGCCAGTCAAGGCTGGCGCGGAAGCTGAACTGGTGCGCATACCGTCAAATGCACGATCGGTAAATCTTACCAATGCTCCAGGGCACTCTGGACGCCTGTCGCGCCGATCCACTACAAAATACGGTACAAGTGGCGCTTCTCTCCTGCCTGTTGGCGCCCGGCTCGACACGTGGCCCAGATGCCTTATGTAGCAGTGGGATTCTTCGTGATGGGCGCACCAGCTCGATTAACGGGCCCAACTCGCTTCTTCTTGGAACCCGGGAACCCGAGCAAGTTCGATACCGCCAGTACGAAGCGTTGCGCGACCAGTTCGTTGCGATGCCCGTCGTGGTCCCCTGGTAGGGACGAGTTTCGCTCCAGGTCGCGTTCCCCTGCCCGGCGTCAGATCGCCTTTGTGTTAACCGATCTTCTGCTGTGAAAATCCAGGCTAGCGGCGCTCAGTCGATGACGCGCCGGCGCTCGCCCGGCGACGCCGGCGCGTGACTTGCGCCGGCGACGCCGCGGCTGCGCTCAGTCGATGGCCGGCTTGCCGCCCATCTCCTTGAGCACCGCGTCCGCGCCCGACACCGCGTCCATCACCCACTCCATGTAGCGGTGATCGACGTGGATGGTCCGGGTGATCGACGGCATGAAGAGCCAAGGCGGGCCTGCGTCCGCCGTACCGGCCCCGCGGCGTTCCGGCGCTTCGGGCACAGCGAAATCCTTAGAAGCACGCTTCGTGCAACTTCGCAGCCGTTGCCCCTGCTCCCCGCGATCGCCCTTGTTCGTCCTATCCCCTCGAAATCGATGTAACTCGGTGCCGAAAGTGTCACGCGCGGATCCGCATCCTCTGCGTGATCACCGAGCGCGCCACGATCACGAAGATCCTCGAGCACCTCGGCATGCCGGTGGACCCTCCGCCGGTCAAGCGAGGGCGAGACCCTACCTGGAGCGAGGCCCCGCCGATCGGGGCCGACATGTAGACGACGACCCGGCATGCCGCGCGTCAGGCGGAACGCTCTCGAGCAGGCCCGGGTGGCGAGATCCGCCCGAGGAGCCGTCGATGCCGGACACGGTGCGCTGCGGGGTCGTGCGTGACGGCGTTTGGACGAGCTCAGCGTGGTGTAGACAATATTACACAGCCGAGTGACCTCGTTGGATCTGTTGGTTTTTTGTAGGCGGATCAGTGGATCGTACTTTCTGGACGTTATGTCAACTGCCGGTCGTTGGCGGGAAATTCTTGACAGGTCGGAATGGCTTTGCGCGGGTTTTGCTCTGCAATCCAAGGCTCGCCTCGACGAAAGCAGGGCGCCAGCCCTTCCGCAGGCTCGCTGTCATGAGCTCGCTCGGCTCGACCTCGCCCTCACGGCCAGCCTGGTCCACCTGCCCCGAGCTCGAGCCCCCAGCGGAGCGCCCCTCCGCCGTCGCCCACGTTTCACGTGAGGCACCGCGCGCAGCTCGTGTCCGGGCCGCCGCAGGCGCCCGCGCAGCGGGGCGAAGCGCCTGGACACGAGCGAGCACGGTGCCACCGCCCGCAGGCGACGGCGGAGATGCGCCGACGTCACCGGTGGGACCGGTGCGGTCGGCACCTGCGAGGATCTGCGGGGACGAGGTTGCGGACGCCACGTTCCCAACATGCCTATCCTCTCCAGGCGGCCACCCGTGGTGCCCGGCATGATGGCGCCCAACTGGACAGGCGGCACGACCCCCTACGTCCACCAGGGCACCTTCGCCACGGTATACGCGGCGGCTCGCAGGCGGCGCTTTGACGAACCGCGCAAGCCGCTGAGCCCCCGCCCGAGGAGCGCGAGGCCTACGAGGCGTGCAAGCACCCGGTCGTGGCGAGCGCGCGTGGCGAGCGCGCCGCCGCGTCGAGGCGGGCAGCGGCGCCACCCACGGCACGCGGACCGCCAGCTCGGAGCGCCCACGGACCGCACGCGGCGGCGCCGTTCAGCCCGTGGCGACGGGCGTATTTGCCAGGGATCTGCTCAGCTCCGCAAAAATCGGTGAGGCGATGAGATCGCACGGCCGGCACGCACGTCCAAGTGCCAACCAATGCCGGGGAGTCGCAGGCCGAGGTGCCCGCGACCCCGGCGACTTAACGAAGGAGATCTCGAATGAAGATCAAGGCGCACCATTCCATCGTCCCTGCGTTTGCATTGGCTTGCATGACCTCCGGCTGCGTAGCGGCGAGCGGCCCGACCGACGAGCTCGACAACGCGATGGGCGAACAATCTGCTGCGCTCGTGACGTGGGACGTGCCGACCGGCAACCGCGTGACGAACGGAAGCTTCGAGTCGCCGGCGCTGTGGTCGGGCAGCTGGGCCACCCGGCCGTCCATCCCTGGCTGGAGCGCGGCGTACGGTGCGATCGAGGTCCAAAATCATGTTGTGGGCGGCGCCGCGAGCGGCAACCAGCATGTGGAGCTCGACGCCCAAGGTCCCAGCGCCATCTATCAAGAGATTGCGACAGTCCCGGGCGCGACCTACCAGCTCAGGTTTGCCTTCGCCGCGCGCCCCGGCAGCGGCCCGGACGAGAACGTCCTCGCCGTCGTCTGGGACGGTCAATTGATCGACACCCTCTCTACGGGCAGCGCTGCGTGGGCCTATTACACCTATCCGGTCATCGCCTCCGGCGCGACCACGCGCGTGCAGTTCGAAGATCATGGCATTCCGAGCACCCAAGGCACCTTCCTCGACAATGTCTCCCTGGTCGCCGCCGACACGGACGCGGACGGCGTCCTCGACGCGTGCGACAACTGCCCGACCGTGGCGAACCCCACCCAGCTCGACTCAGACGGTGACGGCGCTGGAAACGCGTGCGACCTCGAGTGCGTGGTCGTGCAGCGGGGCACCTATGGGAACGTACAGGACTCGCATGTACAGCCCCAGGTCTCGGGCTGGGCGTATGGCGCGTATCCGTACCTCATCACGAGATGGGACGCGCAGGCACCGCAGCTGGCGGCGCTTGCCTTCGATGTGTCGTTCATCCCGCTCGGGTCCCGCATCACGTCTGCGTCCCTGTCGCTCTCTCATAGCTGGAAGTCGAGCAGCAGCGTTGTCGAGGTGCACCGGATGAGCGGCGCGTGGGACGAATCGACCCTCAATGCAGCCAATTTACCTGGGTACGACGAGCCGGCCTTTGCCTCGCTCACCACGCTCGCGCAGGCGGACGCGACCGTGTCGGTCGATGTGGCGCCGCTCGTCCAAGCCTGGGTGGACGACGCTCAGGCGAACCACGGCATCGCGCTGCGGGACACGAGCGGCAGAACCGACTTTCGGGCAAGCGAACATACGTCGGTCGCGCGCAGGCCGAGCCTCGGTGTCTGCTACTACGCGGCGGAGTAACCGCGCCGGGCCGGAGGGCGGAGCGCAGCAAGCTCTGTCGAATGTTTGGGCACGGGCGCTTCGCATCGACGAGGCAGAGTCGCCAAGCTCAGCGCCCTGCCCTCGTTGAGGCGATTCAGGATGCCGCGGAGCTACTGTTTTGGCATTGCTGCCCGTCTGGCAGCACGGCGTTCGAGGCCGGCTTCAAGAAGCACAATCCGTTCTTCATGCTCCTGTAACGTGACGCCGCTCCCTCAGCCCAACACGCGAGGCATTCTCGCCGAGGACGACCTGCCCGAGCGCGTGTTCGGCGCGGTGGAGCGCGGCGCGAAGGTCACGACGGATCTCTCCGACGGCTGGGATCACAAGCCGTACCTGGAGCGTCCGCTCGCCGAGGTCCGGGCGGAGATCCATGTCGATCCGGCGTGAGCTCCGCCTGTCAGGGGATCCACGGAAGCGGGCCAAGCGGAGCCCCGCACTCCCTTGCTACCCCTTCGACCACCCGCTCATCGCCCGGTAGGCCGAGACGGACTCTTCGATGACCTGCATGGCGTGGTCCCGACCGTACATCGTGCCCATCTCTGCGAACTTATCCGCGGCGAGCAAGAGCCGGCCGACCCGACCGAGCTACCCTGGGTGAACTCCCCGATCATCGTGCGACTGTACGGATCACTTCATCCGCCCGAAAAACCTCGGCAAAAGCCCCACACGCACCCATGGAATGGCTTTCGCTGCGCCCCGACGCGCTGACGGCGCAGAATCGCCTGTTTGTGGAGGAGATCGCACGATGGCAAAAGCAGAAAGCGAAGTCGCTGGGCATCATCGGTGGCGAGACGGGCTCTGTGACCCTCGTGCAGCGATTCAACAGCCCACTCGGTAGCTTCGTGCACCTGCACGTCGTTGCGCTAGCCTGGATTTTCACAGCAGAAGATCGGTTAACACAAAGGCGATCTGACGCCGGGCAGGGGAACGCGACCTGGAGCGAAACTCGTCCCTACCAGGGGACCACGACGGGCATCGCAACGAACTGGTCGCGCAACGCTTCGTACTGGCGGTATCGAACTTGCTCGGGTTCCCGGGTTCCAAGAAGAAGCGAGTTGGGCCCGTTAGTCGAGCTGGTGCGCCCATCACGAAGAATCCCACTGCTACATAAGGCATCTGGGCCACGTGTCGAGCCGGGCGCCAACAGGCAGGAGAGAAGCGCCACCTGTACCGTATTTTGTAGTGGATCGGCGCGACAGGCGTCCAGAGTGCCCTGGAGCATCGGTAAGATTTACCGATCGTACATTTGACGGTATGCGCACCAGTTCAGCTTCCGCGCCAGCCTTGACTGGCCCGCCCGTCCGCAAGCTCGATCGAGCCAGCGCCGCAATTATCAGCGATCATGCCGGGCGAGCGGCCACTGGTTGCGCTGTTAGCCGAACTATCTCTGTGAAAATCCAGGCTAGGCGAGCCGGTGCGGGAGCAGGGGGCAGCTCTGCCGGCGTTGCGCGGCGCACTACCGGCGTGAGGGGAGTTTTCGAAGCGCTTGACAAGCTCAGGCCACGGCGATACCAGTAACCCACTGGTTACCTATATGTCGCCCGCGAAAGCCGACATCGATGTGTTTTATGTCATCGCCGATCCAACCCGTCGCGCGATCCTCGATCGTTTGCGCGCGGGTCCTGCCCCGGTGAACGAGATCGCGGCCGACTTCTCTCAGAGCCGCCCCGCGATCTCGAAGCACCTGCGCGTGCTCAAGGCATCGCGGCTGGTGACCGAGGAGAAGGTCGGGCGCGAGCGGCTCTACACGCTGCGACCCGCGCCGCTGCAGAAGGCGATGGCTTGGCTCGAGGGCTACCGCGCGTTCTGGGGTCGCAATCTCGAGTCGCTGAAGCGTTACCTGGAGGATACATGACAGCCAAGAACTCCCGAGCCCGTTCGATCGCCGATGTCGCGCAAGGGACGATCCTCGCTCGCATCGAGATCGCCGCGCCGCCAGAGCGCGTCTTCCGCGCGCTGACGACCGACGAGCTGACGAAGTGGTGGGGTTCTGCGGAGATGTATCGCACGACCGCCTTCACGATCGACCTTCGCGCCGGAGGGGCCTGGCGGACCGACGGCGTGGGGGCAGACGGGAAGCCATTCCATGTCGGCGGCAAGGTTCTCGAATTCGATCCGCCTCGAAGGCTCGTCCAGACATGGGAACCGTCATGGGATGCGGACGCGCCCCCGACGACGGTCTCCTATCTCCTCGACTCCATCGAGACGGGTACGCGCCTCACTGTCCGACACGCTGGATTTGGCGCTCGTGTGACATCGTGCGAGAGCCACGCGACAGGTTGGGAGCGCGTTTTGGGTTGGCTCACGAACCACGTCGCACCGCAACCGGAGCCGCGCTTCTTTCTCTGTCGGCTGCTCCCGTCGCGCGCGACCTTCATGCAGGACATGACGGCTGATGAGCGCGCGGTCATGCAGGCGCACGGCAAATACTGGCGCGGCAAGCTCGCCGAGGGCCACGTGATCGCCTTCGGACCGGTCGCCGACCCGGCGGGCGGATGGGGCGTCGGCATCGTTGCTGTCCGCGACGAAGCCGAGCTCCGTACATTCCAGAGCGAGGATCCCGCGATCAAGTCAAACATCGGCCTGCGGTACGAGGCGCTGCCCATGCTCACGGCCGTGTACTGACGGCTGATGTGGCGCTCCGAAGGGGACGTGCGCGCGCGCGGCCAGCGGACAACGCGCGCGCATCAGCTGACGTCGCTGGCGCCGAGGTCGTCCAGGAAGGCCATGGCACGCGCTACCCGCGCCACGCCGCGTCCTGGATCCAAGGCACCCAACTCCCGGCCGTGCTCGGACACTCTCCAGAGCTCAGGAGCCTTCAGAAAGGGCGCCGCGCGATGCGCGGCCAGGCGAGCGTCGAGCCATACCAAGGATCCCACAGCCCACTCTTGATCGTACTCGCGATCACCGACCGGCAAGTACGACTGGAGATAGAGTGTCAGCGCATCGGATGCAGGTAGATCCTGGTAGCGCGCGGTCGCGACAGAGAAGCCCTGTCCCGCATAGCAAGTCGCGCTGGCGAGCAGTCTCTCGCCGATCACGCCTCGAAACGCGGGGAGCCGACGGGCCGCGATGATCCATGCCGCCGTGAGCTGCTCGCGCCACGATCCGTTGAGCCAGTAGCCGAGCTCGCGCTCGGGGAGAGACGTCGCCGCATCCAAGAACTGCTGCGCGAACGCATGCCGCCGCTCCGGCGACTCGTCGAGGAAATTCGCGTGCAGAAGGAGCAGGTAGAGTGGGGATCCGTACCTTGACCAAGCGTCCATCGGGAAAGTCCGGCTAACTATCAATCGATTGGCCAACCGAAGCCGGCAGACCAGGTCTGTCCAGCTCGTCGCTTTTTGTGCCCCCCTCACGAGAAATCTCACGTGTCGGCGCTGCGCTGCAAGGCCCAAATGCCACCCAGCGCCACAGGGTAGACTGTCCAACACCGCCGACAGCACCGCAGCGAGGCGCGCGGGGCGCTTCGCTCGGGTGAAATCGAGGTGCTGCGCGAGGGGCGAGCGCTAGGACGTGGGTGTAGAGGAAGTTGATGGCGGCGAGGGCCTGGCTCTGCGTCGAGGCGCTGACGTGCTGGTCGGTCGCCAGTCGCGTGAGGAACGTCGCGCGGACGGCGGCGGCCATCGCACCTGGGCGGCTCTCCCCTTCCTTCGCTCTGCGCTCGCTCCGCCCGCTACCGCCGGCCGCTCCTCCGCGCTACGTTCGCCGCGTGGACGCCCCCCGACCGTCCGGCGCTCGCCGCGCGCTGCTCATCGGCCTTCCCGTCGCCGCGCTCGCCGCGGTGGCCCTCCTCTTCGTGGATCGCGACGAGCGCCCCGCGCCGAACGCGCGCCCGCCGAGCGCCGAGTCCCGCGCAGCCCGCCAGCCGCAGCGCCGCGATGAGGCGCCCGTCGTCCCCCCCGCTCCCCCGCCGGCCGCTGCCACCGTGAGCGCCGCAGCACAGGAGTCGGAGCCGGCGCCGGACACCGACCCCGAGGCCAGCATCATCGACCGCATGCGCGCCGCCTTGACGACCAACCCCGAGGAGGTGCTCCGGCTCGACGACGAGGCGTCGCGCGACTTCGGCGACAGCCCCCGCGCCGCCGAGCGCGGCCTGCTCCGCGTGCGGGCGCTCGTGCGCCTGGACCGGATCGGCCAGGCCCGCAGCCTCGCGGAAGACCTCATCGAGCGCTACCCGGACGATCCCTCGGCGAAGAGTGCGGCCGCGTACATGGGGATCCACCCGAGGCCGCGCGGGCCGTCCAGGTAAGCAGCGATACCGCGGGTGCCCTTCGAAGTTCACGTGATCTTCATCAGGGCCGCTGCGACCACGATCTTGTAGCAAGAGCAGAACGTTGCGCAGTGAGTCACTGAACCGATTAAGAGTTCGGGCTGGTCCGGCGCGCGTTTCTGGTGATAATCGGGCATGCGCAACTGGCTTCTTCTTTTCGGGGCTCTCCAGCTCTCCGTGGCTGGATTCGGCTGTGGCGACGGATCGGACGGCGGCGGCGAGGGCGGCGCCGGCGGCGAAGCGGGGGACAGCGGCCCCGCCGGGAGCAACTCCTCGGGCGCCGGCACTCCGGCGAGCTCGGGCGCGGGCGCCGGCACTCCGGCGGGCTCGGGTGCGGGCGCCGGCACATCCACAGGCTCCGGCGCGGGCGCCGGCGAGCCCACCGGCGGGCCCGCGAGCACGGGCAGCGGCGATCCCGTGGCCGGCAGCAGCACCAGCAGCGGGGGAGAGCCCAGCGAATGCGCCGGCGCCGACGAGGACGAATGTCCGTTCGAGCCAGGGGTCGAGATCGCCTGCCGCCTTCGCTTCATGTACGGCGTGAACTACGCCTGGCGCGACTTCGGCGCCGATTTCGGCGGTCAGTCCAAGTGGAGCCAGGCGGGCATCTCGGGCAAGAAGAGCCAGGTGCTCGCCGACCTGCAGGACATGCGCGCCAACGGCGTGGACGTGGTCCGCTGGTGGATCTACCCCCGCTTCTACGGGGACCAGATCAACTTCGATGGACAGGGCAACCCGACCGGGCTCGGCGGCACCTCGACGCAGGACATCCTGGCGGCGCTCGAGCTCGCGGACCAGGCGCAGGTCAACGTGATGTTCACGCTGTTCTCCTTCGACGGCTTCTACAAGACATCGCACAACCCGCCGAACGGCCTGTCGGTCGCGAGCATGGGGCCCCTCGTCGCGGACGCGGGCCGGCGCGCCAAGCTCATCGAGAACGTCGTCCGCCCCATCGCTCGGACGGTGGCGTCGAGCCCGCACCGCGACCGGATGCTGGCCTGGGACGTCATCAACGAGCCCGAGTGGGCGATGACCGGGCCGAGCCTCTACGGCGGCGACCCGGCGTTCGAGGGGGACTCCAGCAAGTTCGATCTCGTCACACACCAGCAGATGGAAGCGCTCGCCAAGGAATCGGCCGCCGTGCTGAGGCGAGAGACCGGCGCGCCCGTGAGCGTCGGCAGCGCCGCCATCAAGTGGGGTCAGGCGTGGACGCGCTCGGACGTCGACTTCTACCAGGTCCACATGTACGGCTGGGTCAACGACTACTTCCCGTACAACAAGCCCCTCTCCGAGTACGGCCTCACGGACAAGCCGGTCGTGATGGGCGAGTTCCCCATCAACATGGCCGAGATGGACGTGCGCTACGACAAGTTCGTCGGCGACCTCTACAACATGGGGTATGCGGGCGCCCTCTCGTGGTCGATCACCGATCCGAACTTCTCGTGGTCGTCCAACAAGACCGCCGTGAAGGCGTTCGCCGATCAGCACCCCTGCGAGACGCGCTACTGAGCGCCGGGTGAGCGCCGCTGCCTGCGGTGCTCATCTTCCCTGCTTCCCTGTTCCCCGCTTCCCTGCCCCGGATCCGAGCTGGGCCGCCGAGCCGGCCCAGCGAGCTCGTCCTCGACGACACGAGCCGCGCCAGCGTGACAGCTTGCCCCAGCGTGTGGCGCATTGTCGCGCGGCGGCGCGATCCGGCCGCGAGGCCGTCTGTCGGGGCGCCGGCGCTCTCGACCGGGTTTCAACTGGGCACGTCGGTTGCTGAACGGGCGGAAACGGGTGGAAACGGGTGAGCCCGCTGCTCACGGAGGTGACCGCCTTCGTGAGGCTCGAGAGTCGTTCACCAGCACCCAGAGGAGGGAGAGCGAGATGGCACGAGATCGCTACGAGGGCCGGGATTTCCGTGACGAGGGGCCGCGCGGCGACTGGCGTCACCGGGACGAGCGGTGGCGCGCGCCGCGGGACGACGATCAGCGCGGATTCCGCGGTCACGAGGGGGACCGCGACGCGTTCGAGCGAGGGTCGTACAGCCGCGGCAACTACGCGAACCAGAGCGGCGGCAGCCGGCAGGCAGAGCTGGGCCAGCTGCCGCGGCCGTACGATCAGCAAGGGCGGGGAGACGGCAGAGACCCGTGGAGGGCGGGCGGCCAGCACGCACGGGACGACCGCGGCGGCTCCGAGAGGCGCTGGCAAGAGCAGGGTGGCGCCGGCGCGCACGGCTACCGCGAGCCCGAGCAGCGCCGCGCCTACGGACAGGACAGCCCCTCGTGGGAGCGGATCGGCGGGCGTGACGATCACTTCAGCGGGCGGGGCGCCGAGGACGAGCGAAGAGGGTTCGGCTCCATGCAGCGAGGGCGCGACGAGAACCGCGGCTATTACGGCCGCGACGCGGGCCGCGGCTTCTCCGGACCGGACGAGGACCAGGGCCGCGGCGCCTACGGCCGCCACGACCGCGGCCGCGACGAGGAGGGCCAGAGCCGGCGCTACCAGGGCGACGACCACGGGCGAGACGACGACCGGGACCGCGGCTATGCGCGAGACGACCATCAGGGCCGCGGCTATGCACGAGACGACTATCAGGGCCGCGGCTATGCGCGAGACGACTACCAGGGCCGCGAGCGCTACCAGGGCCGCGACTACGGGCGAGACGATTACCAGGACCGCGAGCGCTACCAGGGCCGCGGCAACACACGAGGCGACCACCTGGGCCGCGAGGATCAGCATCGCAGCCACGGCTACGGGCGCGGCGAGGACCAGGATCGATATCGAGGCGGCGACGAGAGAAACGCCCCTGGCCACCATGACGTTCGAGGCGACCACGGTCGCGGATACCAGGGCCGCGGCGAGGAGCGCGAGGACCGCGGTCGCAGCGAGGAACGCGGCGGATACGGCGGCATCTACAATCGCCCGGAGCGCCGGCCCGGGTTCGGCCGCTTCATGGGCGACGAGATCCCGCAGGGATACTCGACCCGCGTCCACGAGCGCGACGACGTGCGCGCCTCGCAAGGCCAGGGCCACGAGCGCTCCCCCGCCGAGGACGGCGGCCGCTCCAGGTACCAGCGCCAGGACCGGACCTGGAACTGAGATCAACCGATCTCCACAGCTCGACGCCCGCGCTGCGGTGTCTGTCCCTGCGCGCAGGAGGAGATTGGAGTTGTCCGCGCCACGGACCTAGAGCATCCTCGCGCGCATGAAACGACAAGCTTACTCCAATCTCCCGAGGCTCGCTTCCATCTGCTGCATCGCCTGGTCGGCGCTGGCCGGGTGCGGTGACGACGACTCGAATTCAACGGGTGGAACGACGGGCTCGGGCGGTGGCTCATCCACCTCGAGCAGCGCCTCCGGCACAGGCGGCGACGGCGGCGGCACGGGCGAAGGCGGCGGCGGCGGCGGTGGCGCGGATCCCGGCACGACCTCGTCCTCGTCGAGCACGAGCGGCGCCGGCGGCGGAGACCCCTCCGGCGACACCATCCGCTTCATCGGGCGCTTCGATACGACGAACGCCGAGGGCCCCCGCTTCTCCTGGGCCGGCAGCGCGATCGTCACGCGGTTCTCGGGGACGTCGCTCGGCGTCCGCTTCAACGACGAGTCGACCGCGGCGCAATCCAACTTCTTCCAGGTGGTGATCGACGGCGAGGCGAAGGGCGTCCTCAAGGTCAACAGCGAGGAGGATCTCTACACGGTCGCAGAAGGGCTGCCCGACGGCGAGCACGACCTCGTGCTCCACCGCCGCACCGAGCCGCTGGTCGGCGTGTCGCAGTTCCTCGAGTTCGTCCCGGAGCAGGGCGAGGCGCTCCTGCCGGTCCCGGCGGCGCCCGCGCGCCGGATCGAGGTGATCGGCGACTCGATCTCCGCCGGCTACGGCGTCGACGGCGCCAACGAGACTTGCCCGTTCACGAGCGATACGGAGAACAACTACCTCGCCTACAGCGCCCTGACAGGCCGGCTCGTCGGGGCCGACACAACGATCGTCGCCTGGTCCGGCAGAGGCGTTTACCGGAACTACGACGGTGAAGTCGCGCCCACGATGCCCGAGATCTACGGCCGGACGATCGCCGACGAGGAGCAGCCCGCATGGGACTTCTCGTCCTGGGTGCCGCAGGTCGTGGTGATCAACCTGGGCACGAACGACTTCAGCATCAACGTCCCGGGCGACGCCCAGTTCCGCGCGCCGTTCACCGATGCCTACGCGGGCCTCGTCGAGACGGTCAGAGCGAACTATCCGGACGCGTTCATCTTCTGCACCATCGGGCCCATGCTGAGCGACTCGTACCCGGAAGGCGCCCAGGCGCTCACCAGGGCGCGCGCCTACATCGGCCAGGTGGTGGAGGACCGGAACGACAGCGGCGACGACAAGGTGCGCGTCCTCGAGTTCCCTGCGCAGGACGGCGCGGCGAACGGGCTCGGCTGCGACTACCACCCGAGCGTCAAGACGAACGCGCTCATGGCCCAGCAGCTCGCGGAGGCCATCCGCGAAGAGCTCGACTGGTGAGGGCGGCGCAGGGCCGGGGCATCGTGCCACCGGCCCATCGCGACCGCTGTGGCACGACGCACCACGCATCCCACGCAAGCGCAGCGCACACCTCGCAGGCAGCGAGCGCCGGTCCCATCCGCTCGCCGCGGCGCGCGCGGATCGGCCATCCAGAGTCATGGTACACGCGGTGCATCTCTCGCCATCAGAACAGCGGAAGGGCGGCGGCGCCGAGAGCGCGTGAGAGCGCGCCGCTGAGCGAGGAGATCATCCATGCAGACCAAGCGAGACAGCTCCCTGCGGGCCACCAGCAGGCATCACAGCCATGATTTCATGGAGGCGGCGCGCAGGAGCGCCGGGCGCGCGGAGAGCCGAGATGCGTTCATCCCCGACCCGGGAGACGGCCCCACAGAGGTGGTCGACGAGCTCGCCGAGCAGATCGCCGAGCAGTACGTCGCATCGGCGACATCGGGCAGGGGCGACACCACCGAAGATTACGAAGACAGGATGGAGCCGGAGGAGATCGGGGGGCCTTTCGTCATCACGACGGAAGCACAGGAGATCGGGTACAGCAGGGACTCCACGAACCCCGATGACGGCGAGATCGAGCCGTTTCCGCTGGTGCATCGCTCGCCCCTCCGCTGATCGCGCGTTCCTCGGCGCGCGGGCGATCGACGCTCGCCCGGGCAAGACCACCCGGCCAGCGCAACGCCCGCGCGCCAGAGGAGCGGAGCTCCGACCGAGGCGGTCTGGCTGGTTCTGCTTGGCGTCCGCCCTCGGCGCGCCTACGAGAGGCGCTGCCGCACAGCTGCACAGAGCACAGAGGAGGATGTGACCATGGCTCAGACCAAGTTCAAGGGAAGCCCCATCCACACCGCCGGCGAGCTGCCGTCCGTCGGCGCGACCGCCCCCGACTTCACGCTCGTGAAGACCGACCTCTCCGAGCGCAAGCTCTCGTCTTACTCGGGCAAGAAGATCCTCAACATCTTCCCGAGCGTCGACACCCCGGTCTGCGCGAGATCCGTGCGCACGTTCCACGAGCGCGCCGAGAAGCTCCCGGGCGTGACGGTGCTCAACATCTCGGCGGACCTGCCGTTCGCGCACACCCGCTTCTGCGCGTCCGAGGGAATCTCGAACGCGGAAGGCCTGTCGACGTTCCGGGGAGATTTCGGCCAGAAGTACGGCGTCACGCTCGTCGACGGGCCGCTCGCCGGCCTGCTCGCGCGCTCGGTCCTCGTGCTCGACGAGCAGAACAAGGTGCTCCACGTCGAGCTCGTCCCGGAGATCGCGCAGGAGCCCGATTACGACGCGGCCCTCGCCAAGGTGCAGTGAGCCGGAGCGCCGGCGCCTGGCCGCCCCGCGCGCGAGCGCCTCGTGAGGCCCCGCGCGCGAGCGCCTCGTGAGGCCCCGCGCGCGAGCGCCTCGTGATCTCACGCGCTGGCGCGCCTCGTGATCTCACGCGCTGGCGCGCCTCGTGATCTCACGCGCTCGCGCGCTTCGTGAACCGGATGCGCAGCCCCTCCGGCTGCATCGCGAACGCCATCCGCTCCCGCACCGGCGCGGTGTGATCCGCGAGGTGCACCGTGAAGCTCCGGAGCACCATGCCGACCGTCACCGCGCACTCCAGGAGCGCCATCGCGCGCCCCGGGCAGACGCGCGGCCCGCCGCCGAACGCGAGCGCCATCCTCGGCTCGTGGGGTAGCGTCGACGGCGCGCCCCCGAGCCAGCGCTCGGGGCGAAACGACTCCGGATCGCCGAAATATTCGGGTTTCCTCCCCGTCGCGCGCGTGAGCGCCACGACGCCGGCGCCAGCGGGCACGGCCACGTCGCCCACCGCGGTGTCGTGGTTCGCCTCGAGGAAGAGCAGCGGCGCGGCGGAGCGCAGGCGCAGCGTCTCCTGCGTGACGGCGGCCGTGTACTCGAGGCGCTTGCACTGCTCCAGCGTCGGGATCAGGCCGCCGCCGAGCACGCGATCGACCTCCTCGCGGGCGCGCGCCTGCACGTCGGGGCGCGAGCCCAGGTAATAGAGGATCCACGCGAGGGTGTTCGCTGTGGTGTCCTCGCCCGCGAGCAGCATCGTGAGCACGTTCGCGTAGACCTCGGCGTCCGAGAGGCGCGCCCTCGGGTCCTCGCCGTCCCGCGCGGCGATCATGAGCTCCAGCAGCGTCCGCGGGCGCGCGGGCCGGTCCGCGCCGCGCTCGAGCTCGCGCCGCGCGGCGGTCACGAGATCGAGGATGAGCCGCTTCACCGCGACCAGGGCGCGGTCGTAGGCGCGGTCGGCGGGCAGTCCCAGGTAGCGCCAGTAGGGCAGCGGCGCGAGCATCCGCCGGTTCAGCCCGAGGAACACGCGCTGGAGGTGCTCCTGGAGCGCGTCCGCCCCGCGCTCCAGCGTGTTGAGATCGCGGCCGAAGGCGACCGACGAGGTGACGTCGACCGAGTAACGCATGAGATCGCCGAGCACGTCGCGGGCGGCGCGCTCGTCGGCCGCCCGCGCCCAGAGCTCGCGCAGCCGGCCCGTGATGTCGCGGATGCTCGGGAAGAAGCCCTCGACATGCCTCGGGTGGAACGTCGGGTGGATGAGCTGCCGCTGCTTCCGCCACGCGTCGCCGTCCGCGGAGAACAGGCCGACCATGTCCGCCTCGCGCGACACGGCCTCGATGGCGCGCACCCGCCGGAACACCGCGGGCCGGCGCTGGAGCACGTCGCGCACGAGCTCGCCGTCCACAACGACGAGGACCGGCTGTCGGCCCATCCGCACGACGAAGAGGTCTCCATGGGCGCGCCACCACCGCTCGAACTCGAGGTGCCAGCGGTCGGGGTGGAGCGCGAGCAGATGGCCAAGCACAGGCAAGCCCGGCGGCCCCGGGAGATCCGCGAGCGTCCGCCGGGGGCGCGCAGCCGCGTCGCCGCGGCCGATCGCGTCCTCCATGGCAGGGAGCGTGGCGTTCATGCCCCCTTCATACAGAGGCGGCGCGCCCCGACGCAAACCCGACAGGCGACAGAGGACGCGCCCCACCGCGCTGGACGATGTCGGACGGGCGGAGCGCCGGCGCTGGCGAGGTGGCGTCGACACGGAGTAAGACGCGGACATGACGGAGCCGCTGGAGCGACAGCTCGCGAACCTGTCCGGCGCGGAGATGGTGGAGGCGCTCGGCCTCGGCGGGGCGCCGGCTTGGGTGCGCCGGGCCGGGCGCGCGGCCTTCGCCGTCCCTTCGTGGCCGCTCGGGCGCGTGCTCGCGCGCTTCGATCGGCGCACCGGCGAGGCGGGGCTCCACGTCGCGGCGCGGGAGGCGCTCGCCGGCTTCGGGGCGCGCTGGACGGCCGACGCGGCGCCGCCGTCGCGCGGGGCGCTGCTCGTCGTGTCCAACCACCCCGGCGCCTACGACGCGCTCGCGCTCATGGCGGCGCTCGGCCGGGAAGACCTCATGATCGTCGCGGCCGATCGGCGGTTCCTGCGGGCGCTGCCCCACGTGAGCCGGCGGCTGCTCTTCGTGCCGATCGACGAGGGCGGCGCGCTCGCGCTCGCCGCGCGGTCGGCCGGCGTGCGCCGCGCGCTGCGGCACCTGCGCCGCGGGGGCGCGCTGCTGCACTTCCCCGCGGGGCGCATCGAGGCGGATCCGGCGTTCGCGGGCAAGGGCGACGCGCTGCTCGCGGAGTGGCAGCCGAGCGCCGGCGCGCTGCTGCGCGCGGCCGCGGCGGCGGGAGGGCGCGCCGCCGTGGCGATCGTCTCGGGGGTGCACTCGCCGCGGGCGAAGCGGCTGGCCATCACGCGGTGGGCCGAGCGCCGCGGGATCACCACGCTGGCGCCGCTCCTGCAGGCGGCGCTGCCGGGCTTCGACGACGTCGAGGTGCGGGTTCGCCTGGGCGAGGCGCGGGACGCGGCGGAGGTGGCGGGCGGGGCCCGCGACGACGCGGCGCTCACGCGACGGCTGAAGGACGAGGCGGCGTCGCTGCTCGCGGGGGCGTGACGGCCCGGCGCCCCGGCGCGGCGCGATCCTGCCCGCTCTTCGCCGAGCCGGTCATCCCCTCATCCGCTCATCCGCGCGCCGCGTGCGCGAGCGCCGCGCGCACCGCGGCCGCGGTGCCGTCCCAGGTGGGCAGCGTCGCGGCCCGGACGGCCGCCGCGCGGCTCATGCTCGCCCGGAGAGCGCCGTCCTCGAGGAAGCGGGCGAGCGCCGGCGCGGGGCCCTCGACGTCGTCCCAGAGCAGCGCCTCCGCGCCGTCCTGGACCGCCTCCGCGATCGCGCCGGCGCGGGCGGCGAGCACCGGAACGCCGGCCCGGACCGCCTCCGTGAGCACCATGCCGTAGCCCTCCAGCGACGAGGGCAGGACGAGCGCGTCCGCCGCCGCGAGCTCGGCCGCGAG
The DNA here is from genome assembly GCF_051521635.1 of Sorangium sp. So ce1504. Taxonomy (NCBI): domain Bacteria; kingdom Pseudomonadati; phylum Myxococcota; order Polyangiales; family Polyangiaceae; genus Sorangium; species Sorangium sp. So ce1504. Next base: position 8,309,040 of record NZ_CP150365.1, read on the forward strand.
CGCCTCGTCCCCGAGCACGCCGGGCGCCGAGACGCGCGCCCGCAGGAACGCAGAGCCGGCGATCGCGCGGCGCACCCGCCCGGCGTAGGCCGGGTCGCGCGCCGCGTCGCCGATGAGCACGAGCGTGGCATGCGCGCTCCCGACCCGCTCGAACGCCGCGAGGAGCTCCAGCAGCCGCTTGCGCGGGATGAAGCTCCCCACGAACAGGAGCTGCAGCGGGCCGCCGTCCCGCCGGGCGCGGGGGAGCAAGGGGAGCCGGTCCGCGCCCGGCGTCGCCACGTCGACCCGGGCGAGCCCGAGCTCGCGCCGGAGCCGCGCCGCGGTCGTCGCGCTCGTCGCGAGGTGCGCGTCGCACAGGCGGATCACCGCCGCCTCCGCGAGCGAGAGCGCCGCGCGCCGCGGGCCGGGCGGGAGCTCCCACGCGCTCAGGTGGTGCACGAGGAGCGCGCGCGCGATCCGCCGCGGCAGCGCCACGAACGCCGGCCCGAGCTCCCGGAAGCAGAGCTCGTCGCCGACCACCACGGCGGGGTCGATCCGGGCGAGGCGCCGCGCGAGAACGAGGCCGGCGAGCGCCCGCGACCGCGGCGCCGGATCGAGGGACACGACCTCCACGGCGTCGCCCCGGGCGCGCAGCCGCTCGACGACGAGCCGATCGTAGATGTAGCCGCCCGTTGTCTGGTCGAGGGCGCCGTAGACGATCCAGGCGATGCGCATGGGTCAGGGGAGCGGCCCGGCCTGATAGCCTCCCTCGCGGCGCGCGGCAACGAGCCCCGCCGCGCGCCCGCGCTGCACACCGCGGCGGCCGGCGCTACAGGTCGCGCTCGAAGCCCGCGTACGCCGACGGCGACTCTCGGACGAGCACCCTCAGCGTCGATCCCGGGAGCGGCGCCTCTCCCGCGGGCAGCCTCGCGATCTCCTCGGCGAGGAGCCCGGCCACGTGCTCGGCCACGCGCTCGGTCGTGGAGGTGCGCCCGGGGAAGGCGGGGTGCTCGTCGAGGTTCGTGTAGTCGATCGTGTCGAGCACCCGGCGCAGCGACGCGTGCAGCGCGCCGATGTCCATGACCACGTGGTGCGGGCCGAGCGCCTTCGCGCGGATCTCGATCTCGACGGAGTACGTCGCGCCGTGCATCCGGGTCGCCGGGCCGAAGAACGGATCGGAGAAGCTGTGCGCGATCATCACGTGATCGCTGACGCCGAGGAGGAACATGGCGGTAGCGGGCCTCTGACTTCTAGGTTGCCTCTCGCGTAGCCGATCGCGCGCCGTACCGGAAGACCGTCTGCAGCCGCGCCCCGGGCTCGGCCGCGAGCTCTGCGTACACGGACGGCGCCGCGTCGAGCGGGACGGACGGGTCCAGCAGCGCGTCGAGCGCCGGGTCTTCGAGGAGGGCGCGGACGAGCGCGAAGCGCCGCGCGTGGTCCCAGCGGGGGGCGCGCTCCGGCGGGAGGGTCGAGACCTGGCTCGCCCGCAGGCGCAGGCGCCGGCGGTGGAACTCCGCGCCGAGCGCGACCGGGCTCGTCCGCGCCCCGTAGAACGACGCGACCGTCACCGTCGCCTCGCGCGCCGCGTGCGCGATCGCGCGGTCGAGCTCCTCCGGATGGCCGGTCGCGGCGATCACGGCGTCCGCGTCGCCGCGCGGCCGGTCGTCCTCGGGCCGGAGCGCCGCGGCGGCGCCGAGCGCGAGGCCGACCTGGCGCCGCCGCTCGCTCGGCTCGACGAGCCGGACCACGGCCCCGGCGCGCCGCGCGAGCGCCACGATGAGCAGCCCGACGACCCCGCCGCCGAGCACCACCACGTCGTCTCCGAGCCCCACCCCCGCGTCCCACACGCACGTGATCGCCGTCTCGAGGTTCGCGGCCAGCACCGCGCGCTCGGCCGGGATCGAGCGGGGCAGGCCGCGCGCCGCGCCCGGCCCGAGCAGGTGGAGATCGCCGTGGGGCGCGAGCGCGAAGACGCGGTCGCCCGGCCCGAGCGCCGCGCCCTCGCCGCGGGCGACGACCTCGCCGACCCACGCGTAGCCGTAGCGGCGCGGGTAGGTCGGCGCGCATTCCGCGTCGGGCGCGTCGAGCGACGGGTCGAACGGCGTCGGCCCCTCGCCGCGGAAGAGCAGCAGCTCCGTCCCCTGGCTCACGCCCGACGCGAGCGCGCGCGCCACGACCTCGCCGGGCCCGGGCGCGCGCGGCGGGGCCCCCGGACGCACCTCGACGAGCCCTGGCCGGACGAACCAGAGCTCCCGGGCGAGGGGCGGGGCGGCGTCGCTCGGCGTGATGGCCCCGGGCGGCGCGGGCGCGTCAGTCGGGATAACGCACCTCCCCTCGCAACAGCACGTTGCCCCCGAGGAGCTCGACCGCCGGCTCGCGCAGGTCGATCGCCGACGCGAGCGGCGCCTCTCCCAGCGCGCCGACCGCGGGGATCGCCGTGTCGCCGAGGAAGCGCGGCGCGATCTCGACCTCCGCGCGGTCGGCGAGGCGCGCGCGCAGGAACGAGGTGAGCACGGCGCCGCCCCCCTCGACGAGCAGCCGCCGCACGCCGCGCGCGTGCAGCTCGGCCAGCGCGTGCGGCAGCGAGACGAGGCCGCTGTCGTCCGCGGGCACGACGATCACCTCTGCGCCGCGCTCCTCGAGCCACGCCTGCGCCGCGCGCGACGCGCGCCCCGCCGCGCCGAAGACGACCACGCGCCCGCCGGCCGGCTGCCCGCTGCCGGGCGGCTGCAGCAGGCGCGCCCCTTCCGGCACGCCGAGGGCGCTCGCCAGCACCACGCGCATCGGCTGGCGCCCCTCGCACCCGCGCAGGGTCAGCCGCGGATCGTCGATCACGACGGTGCGGATCCCCACGAGCACCGCGTCGTGCTCCGCGCGCGCCCGGTGGGCGCACACCATCCCGGCGGGTGTGCTGAGCATGACGCGCTGGTCCCGGGCCGCGATCCGGCCGTCGAGCGTCTGGGCGAAGTGGAGCGTGACCCGCGGGCGCGGCAAGCTCATGGCGCGCCCGCGGGTGCGCGTCCGGCGCGAGCGAACGCGCAGGGGAGAGGGGACTTTGCCGCCGTCCCGAGCCGACAGTGGAGCCTCCGGGGCACGACGGCACTCTAGACCAGAACGTGGGAACCGGGGAGGAGCGCGCGCACTCGATCACCCAGTTCCACGCTTTCTAGCAACGCGTTCATCTCCGCGCTCAACGGCCTCATCCGAAGCTCATTCCGTCCGGCGCGCCGATCGCGCTGCTGCAGTAGCGCCATCGGGCGACTCGAAGCATCGATGAAGATCAGCGAGACACGGTTCGATCGTCTCTCTGGCGACTCCGCCCCTCGATGGGCGCAAAGACGATATGTCGAGCGGTGCTCCGACGCGAACACGCCAGGCGTCGAGGTCGCCGGAGCGACGTCGAGTCCACGAAGCGCGTGACGCGGCGCACGCCACACTTTTCGAGTCGAGCGGTGATGCCATCGCTGTTGCTGCAATTGTTCAAGTCACGCTCTGCTTTTTGCGCACGGCGATGCCGCGCACCGCCGTGTGCCTGTGTGCAAGTGTATGTTGCGCGCCATGCGCGCCCATACCTTGACCGAATCTTTTGCACTTCTCACGCTGGCGGCGGCTCTCGCCGCCGGTTGCTCTGGATCTTCTGACGCTGACGACGGAGACCCCGGCGCAGCGGCGAGCTCTGGCGGGCTACCGAGCGCGAGCGCCTCGACGGGCGACGCCGCGAGCAGCAGCGGCGGCTCGACCTCGGGCAGCGCCGGCGTCACCAGCGGCGCCGGCGTCACCAGCGGCGCCGGCGGCGCGGGCAGCACCGGCAGCACCATGGCGGGAACGGGCGGCGGCGCGGCGGCAGGTACCGGGGGTAGCGGCGACGCGAGCAGCACCGCGGCAGGAACGGGCGGCACCGCGAACCCGGGCTCCGAGCTCGGCAACGGCGCCATGGAAGGCTCCGGCAAATCGAGCGAGCGGTACGAAACGGGCCTCGTCTCGCGCGACGGCACGCCGTACGTGCTCATCACCAACGGCTGGGGCCCCGGGTTCGGCAACCACACCGTGTCGTGGGAAGGCACGTCGTTCACGGTGGAGAGCATGAGCGGCTCGGCCGGCTCGATGGGGCAACCCGCCTCGTACCCGACGGTCTTTTGCGGCCGATACTCGGTGAGGGAGGTGCCGGATTGCGGCTTGCCGGCGCCGAGCAGCTCCATCAAGAGCCTGCGCACCGGCTGGCGCTGGGCCAAGAATGGTAACGAGGGCCAGTACAACGCCGCGTTCGACATCTGGATGGGCAACGGCACGCAGCTCCAGGGCTATCTCATGGTGTGGCTGCGCGATCCGACGCGCTTTCAGCCCGCCGGGCAGCCGAACGCCGCGCACCAGGGCGTGGAGGTCGCGAACGTCCCCGGCAAGTGGAACATCTGGAACGGCATGGTGAACGGCCTGCCGATCGTGAACTGGGTGCGCGCCGAGGGGCAAGACAGCTCGGAGATCGAGTTCGACGTGATGGACTTCGTGCGCGACGCGCAGACGCGCGGCATCAGCGTGCCCGGCAACACGGTCAACGCGGTCGCCGTCGGGTTCGAGATCTGGGAGGGCCCGATCACGAACCTGAAGAGCCTCGACTTCTACGTCGACGTGAACTGAGCGCCGCCGCTCGCTTGCCGCGCAGGCCCAGGCGCCCTATCGCTGGGCGCGATGCCCATCCGCTGGCCGGATCTCTCCTCGCGTTGCGAGCGCGCTGGCCTCCCGCTCCGCGGCGGCTTCCATCCGCGCGAAGGCGACGGCGTGCCGGCGGCGGGCGATCTCCCGGCGGGGACGCTCGTCCTGCTCGGCAACGCCGGTCCGTCGATGTGGCGCGCGTTCTCGCGCGCCCGCAAGGACACCCCCGATCTCGCGCTCGACGACTGGACCGCCGCGGTCGTCTCCCCGCTCGCGGCGGAGCTCGGCGCGACGGCCCTGTTTCCCTTCACCGGCCCTCCCTACTGGCCGTTCCAGCGCTGGGCGCAGCAGGCCGAGGCGCTGTCCCCGTCGCCCCTCGCCATCCTCATCCACCCGCGATTCGGCCTCTGGCACGGGTACCGCGCCGCCCTCGTCTTCGCGGAGCGGCTGTCGCTCCCGCCGCACGAGGATCTGGCGAGCCCCTGCGTCTCGTGCGCCGGCCAGCCCTGCCTGAGCGCCTGCCCCGTGTCCGCGTTCTCCCCCGGCAGCTACGATGTCGCCGCGTGCGTCGGCCACCTCGACGCCGGGCCTGGCGCAACGTGCATGACCGGAGGGTGCCTGTCGCGCCGCGCCTGCCCGATCGGGCAGGAGCACATCTATCCCGACGAGCAGCGCGAGTTCCACATGCGCGCGTTCCGGCGCGCGATGTCGAGCACGGGCGGCTAGCGAGGACCGCGGCGGCACGCAGAGCGCGCTGGCCCCGGCGCACGGCGCGGCTCACTGCCTCCTGATGCGATATCCGGCGCGCGGGAAGTGCACCGCGATCTCCCCCACGTCCGGATCGCTGCGTCGTATCGTGATCTCGGCGGCCGAGAGCCGCGCGACCACGCCCCGGGTCTCCTCTGGACCGTAATCGTCAGCCGTGATCGTCACGGCGTCTCCCGGCGACAGGCCCTCTCCGGTCGCGCTCTCCCCGCCGGCGACGTCGGCCGGCTCGGACGCGCGGGCCGCCGCGAGCGCCTCGGCGGCGGTCATCGCTCGGACGTCGCCGGGGCCGAACGCCTCGATGCGCGCGAACCACGCCGCGAGCGCGGGCCGCGCCTCGATCGCGGCGGACAGCGTGGCGCTCCGATTCAGGAACCAGACCGGGTGGAAGCACGCCGCATCCGCGATCGAGAACGCGTCGCCCAGCAGGAAACGCCGGCCGCGGAGCTGACCCTCCAGCCGATCGAGCGACAGCAGCACCTGGCTCAGGGCGTGCGGCGCCGCCTGGAAGATCGCGTCCTTGCCGAGCGCCGGCGACATCGCCGCGCGATCGACCAGGATGCCGGGCGGCAGGACAGGGAATATCTCCACGACCACCGGCGGCACGGCCTGGGACATCAACCGATGATCCGCCCAGTCCTCGATCAGCTCGACCAGCCCGGCCTGGCCCGGCGGGATGCACGAAGGCTCCGGCCGTATCTGCTCCAGGCGCCGCGCGATGCACGCCGTGTCACAATAGATGTCCGCGCCGATCTGCAAGACCGGGATCCGCCGATACCCCCCCGTGAGCGGCGTCAGCTCCGGCTTCGGCGCCATCATCGGTTGCTCGACCGATCTCCACGCGATCTTCTTGTACGCGAGGATCCGGCGGATCTTCTCCGCGAAGAGCGAAAAGGGATAGTGGTGCAGGATGAGCTCGGCCATGGACGACCTCGTGCGCTGGCGACCTCTTCGGGTCGGCGTTCGCTCTCGAATCTAACGAGGGCGCCGCGCGTCGCTCTTGGCAGATCTTGCGATCCCCGCCCTCTCTCGGGAGCTCCGGGGGCCCCGGATCAGGCCGCCGGCGCGGAGCCAGGCGCCGCTCGCCCGGGCGCCGTTCGCCCTGCATTTCGCGCGTGCGCCGCATTCCCTGCGCGGCGCCGCCCGCGAGCCGCTAGCCTCCGTTTCGGGGGGGCGGCGCCGCTGTCTCGCGGCGCCTCGAACAGCCCTCCTGACTCGACGGATCCCCGCGCCTCGCGCGGGACGAGGAGGCACCGCCCATGCTCGCCGGCCGCATGATGGATTACCCGCTCACGTTGACCCACTTCCTCGACCGGGCGCGGACGTACCACGCGCGCTGCGAGATCGTGACCCAGAACCCGGACAGGACCGTCTCCCGCTCCACGTATGCCGATCTCCACCGCCGCGCGTCGAAGCTCGCGCACGCGCTCACGCGGCTCGGCGTCCGCGCGGGCGACCGCGTCGCGACGCTCTGCTGGAACCACGCCCGGCACCTGGAGCTCTACCTCGGCGTCCCGGCCATGGGCGCGGTCCTCCACACCCTGAACCTGCGCCTCCACCCGAGCGAGCTCGGGTACATCGCCTCGCACGCCGAGGACAAGGTCGTCGTCGTCGACCGCTCGCTCCTCCCGCTCTTCCGCAAGTTCGCGCCGGAGGTCCGCAGCATCCAGCGCGTCCTGGTCCTCGACGACGACGGGCCCGTGGATCCAGCGGCGGGCGACGGGCTCGACTACGAGGCGCTGCTCGCGCCCGAGCCGGAGCACTTCGACTTCCCGAGCCTGGATGAGCGCGCCGCCGCCATGCTCTGTTACACGTCGGGGACGACCGGCAACCCCAAGGGCGTGGCCTACAGCCACCGCTCGATCGTGCTCCACACGCTGGTCTCCTGCATGCACGACGCGCTCGGCTTCCGCGACCGCGACATCGTCCTTCCGGTGGTGCCCATGTTCCACGCGATGGCCTGGGGGCTGCCGTACGCGGCGATCGCGACCGGCGCGAGGCTCGTGCTCCCGGGCCCGCACCTCGACGCCGCGTCGCTGCTCGATCTCATGGCCAGGGAGCGCGTCACGTTCGCCGCGGGCGTCCCCACGATCTGGCTCGGGATCCTCGCGCTCCTCGACGAGCACCCGAAGCGCTGGGATCTCTCGTCGATGCGCGCCATGGTGATCGGCGGCTCGGCGGCGCCCCCCGCGCTCATCGACGGCTTCCGCGCGCGCCACGGGCTCGTGGTCCTCCACGCCTGGGGCATGACCGAGACCAACCCGCTCGGCACCGTCGCCCACGTCCGGAGCAGCCTTGGCCGCCTCCACGAGGACCCGGCCGCCTCGCTGCAGACGCGCGCGTCGCAGGGCTACCCGGTCCCGTTCATCGATCAGCGCCACGTCGACGCGAACGATCGGCCGCTGCCCTGGGACGGCAGGACGATGGGCGAGCTCGAGGTGCGGGGCCCCTGGGTCGCCTCATCGTACTTCGGCGGCGAGGGCGAGGACCGCTTCACGAAGGACGGCTGGTTCAAGACCGGCGACGTCGTGACGATCGACGGCGAGGGCTACATGCGCATCACGGATCGAACGAAGGACGTGATCAAGTCGGGCGGCGAGTGGATCAGCTCGGTCGCGCTGGAGAACGCGCTCATGAGCCACCCGGCTGTCCTGGAGGCTGCGGTGTTCGCGGCGCGCCACCCCCTCTGGGGCGAGCGCCCGCTCGCCGCGATCGTCCTGCGGCAGGGCCAGAGCGCCTCGAAGGAGCAGCTCCACGCCCTCCTCGAGCCGCGCTTCGCGAAGTTCTGGCTCCCGGACGAGTACCTCTTCCTCGAGCGGATCCCGCGCACCTCGACCGGCAAGTTCCTCAAGTCGAGGCTGCGCGAGGAGTTCGCCGATCTCCTGGAGAAGAAGGCATCCGGATGACGCGCTGACGCGCCCGCGCGCCCTGGGAGAAATCGCCGGAAGCTCCCGGCAAAGCGTGTACTACGCTGCCGCCATGGCCGAAGGGGAACCCGAGGATTTCGCCGCCGCGCTGAACGACGCGGCCATCGACGGCTGGATCAGCGCCATGGGTCTCCGGCTGATCCGCGCCACGCGCGACGAGGTGGAGGCCGAGCTCGACATCGGGCCGCAGCACCGGCAGGCCTATGGCATCGTCCACGGCGGCGTCCACGCGGGCATCGTGGAGACGCTGGCGTCGATCGGCGCCGCGCTCCATGCCCTGCCGGACGGCCGCTCGGTCGTCGGGCTCGAGAACCACACGAGCTTCCTGCGCGCGGTCCGGTCGGGGCGGCTGCGCGCCACCGCGCGCCCGCTCGACCGCGGGCGGCGCACCCAGGTCTGGGAGGGCTCGGTCTACGACGAGGAGGGCCGGCTCTGCGCCTCGGGGCGCGTGCGCCTCCTCGTCCTGGAGCCGGACGCGACGCTCGCAGGGCAGCGCGCCGGCACGCCCGGGTGATCGAAGGCCGCGCGCGCGCCTGACCGAAAGCTCCCCCTGACCCCTGATTGCCCGATCGCCGGCTCGCCTGACCCCCGGATTGCCCGCTCGCCCGATTGCCCGATCGCCCGAGCGCCTTACACCCTTCGCGAGGTGCCCCCGTTGCGCGACGCAGCCGCCCTTCGGATGATCGACCCCATTCCCCGGCTCGGCTGGGTCGGCGCGCCCTCGCCGGTCACGGCGCTGCCGCGGCTCGCCTCCGCGCTCGGCGTCGAGTTCCTCGGCGTCAAGCGAGACGACCTCTGCGAGCCCCTCCACGGCGGGATGAAGATGCGGAAGCTCGACTACGTGCTCGCCGCGCCGCCCTTCTCGACCGCGGCGGCGTGGTCCGCGGCGGGCGGCATCGGCTCGGGCAACGTGGCGGCGCTCGTCGCCGCGGCGCAGCGGCTCGGCCGGAGGGTGCACGCGCACCTCTTCTGGACCGACCTCTCCAGGGGCGTGCTCGACAACCTCGCGTTCACCGCCTCGGGCCCGGCCTCGATCCGCTTCTACCCGTCGCGCGTCGAGCTCGCGCTCGCGCGCCCGTCGCTCTTCCTGCCGCTCCGCGCCCGGGACGACGACGGCGCGGCGATCGTGCCGCTCGGCGCCACGTCGGCGCTCGGCATGCTGGGCGCCGCGCGCGCGGCGCTCGAGCTCGGCGCGCAGATCCGGGCCGGCGAGCTCCCCGAGCCCGCGCGCGTCTACGTGCCGCTCGGCTCCGGCGGCACCGCCGCCGGGCTCGCCGTCGGGCTCGCGCTGGGCGGCCTGCGCTCGCGGGTCGTGGCCGTCGCCGTGGTCGAGCGCCTCCTCGCCTCGCGCTTCCGCCTCCGCGCCCTCACCGCCGAGCTCCGCGCCGCGCTCGCGCGGCGGGGCGTCGCGCCCGTGCCCCCCGCGGCGCCGATCGACGTCGTGCACGGCTACCTGGGCCGCGGGTATGGATCACCCACGCCCGCGTCGCTCGCCGCCTGCGACGCCCTCGCCGCCGAGGGGATCTCGCTGGAGCCGGTCTACACCGGCAAGGCCATGGCCGCGCTCATGGCGCACGCGCGGGAACGCCGGCTCGGCCCGGTGCTGTTCTGGCAAACCGCGCGGCGCGAGCCCCTGCCCCGGCACGACGGTTTTTGCGAGCGGCTCCCGGCCGCGCTGTCGCGGCGCCTCGGCGCCCACTGCGGCGGCGGATCTCGATAAACGACCTACATCTCGGCGCCTCCCCGGCGCTCGTGCGCTGTCGCTCGGCTGCACTTTTCTCCACGCCGGCCTCGTGCTGCCAGCGCGCGGCGGCAATTTTCTGGATCGCACCGCCATTGCGACGCGATAGAATTGCTGTCTCGCTTGCGCCCTCGGCGACCGCCCATCCCGGCGCTCGTAACGCCGCGGCCCGCGCGCACACAACGCGCAAAACATGCGCAAACCACGCACAACGGACGCGCAGACCACGCGCGATATTCCCCACAGAAGGAGTCTTCACATGCTTAGGCCGCTACAGTCGAACTGGTGTGCTCCGCTCGCAACCATGCTGGTGTTGGCCGGGGTCGCGTGTGGGGGCGGCACCGATGGATCGAGCGACTCCAGCAACAGCGCCGGCGCCGGATACGGCTCGGGCACGGGCGGCAGCGACTTCGGGTCCGGTGTGTCGGCGGGCGCAGGCAACGGGAACGGCAGCAGCGGCAGCGGCGACGGGTGCAACGCGAGCCTCACGGGCATCGTGCGCGACTTCCGCGCCTACGAAGACGGCGAGGGGCACCCTGACTTCGAGACGTTCACGGGCCAGGGCCTGAAAGGCATCGTCGAGCGCGAGCTGGGCCCGGATCAGAAGCCCATCTATGCGCATGACGGCGGTACCGCGCACACGACGGGGCCCGAGGAGTTCAACCAGTGGTACCGCGACGTCGACGGCGTGAACATGCCGATCCAGTTCACGATCACGCCCGTCGTCGGCGCGGACGGCATTGCCACCTACGAGAACCGGGCCTTCTTCCCCATCGACGAGCGGGGCTTCGGGAACGAGGGGAGACAGCACAACTTCCACTTCACGTTCGAGCTCCACATGACGTTCGTGTACAACGGCGGCGAGGAGTTCAGGTTCTCCGGCGACGACGATCTCTGGGTGTTCATCAACAACCGGCTCGCCATCGATCTGGGCGGCCTCCACGGCCCGCAGGACGATAGGCTCGACCTCGACGCGATGGCGAGCGAGCTGGGGATCACGCCCGGGCAGGAGTACGCGCTCGACTTCTTCCACGCCGAGCGGCACACGACCGAATCGAACTTCACCATCCAGTCGACGCTCGCGTTCACGAACTGCGAACCCATCTTTGTCGATTGATCCGCTCGATTGATCCGCTCGACTGATCCCGCTCCACCTCTCCTGCCCAGCGAGGGCGGCGGGCCCGCTTCCGCGAGCCCGCCGGGGCTAAGGCTGGAACGACCCGCTGACGAACGTCGAATCGGCGAGGCGGTACGGCGCGCCCATGATCTCCCTGGGCCGCGACCCGCGCACGAGCTCGCGCGGGAGCTCGTAGGTCTGGTCCATCAGCCGGATCTCGATCGGCCCGGAGTCCTCGACCTCCAGCGACCACTCGATACCTCCCGGCGGTAAACCCATGTAGGTGAACCCCCAGCGGACATCGCGCTTCGCGTCGGCCACGCGACCGCGCTCCTCCACGCCCTTTCCGTCCACCTCGGCGCGGATCACCCGGTTCGGGGACGTCACCTCCGCGAACAGCCAGGGGGCTCCCCGGGATGAGGCGACGCGGAGCCGGAGCGCCCGCACGCCGTCGCGCCGGACATCGCCGAGCACCGTGAGCGACGGCGCCGGCAGGGCGAGGGCCGGCGCCTCGCCCTGGCGCGTCACGCGAACGAACGGCACGGCGAACGAGGGCGCCTGCCCGCGATCGTCCGGGAAGTACGCGGCGGTCCACGGGTCGAGGTCGCGGTCGGCCGAGAGCCAGTGGGCCTCCCCGGCGGCGGTGTCGACCGCGTAGGCGAGGCTCGCCGGTCGGGGCCGCGCCTCGGTGAAGCCCGTGGTGGCGCAGGCGACGAGGAGCGCCGTGAGGCCGGAGACGCCGAACGCGAGCGAGAGCCGCGGCGAGCGGCCGCCGCCGAGCAGCTCGGCGTGCGGCAGGAAGAGCCCGAAGACGAGCGCGACGGCCAGGGCCGGCACCGCCGCCTTCGGCAGGCCCAGCGCGACGAAGAACAGGTACGGGCCGGGCACGGCCAGCGCGACCGCCGGCACCGCGGTCGCGACGAGGACCGCGGCGTCCGCGAGCGTGGGCGGGGCGTCGCCGCGCCGGATCGTCACCGCCGCGAGCCCGAGCAGGGCGAACGCGAGCGGCCAGGCGAAGTAGAAGCTCGCGCCCGGCATGAGCAGGCTCGCCGCGACGAGGAGCAACAGCCACAAGAGCAGCGCGCCGAGGGCGAGCTCGCACGCGCCGAGCCGCCGCCGGAAGAACCGGTAGCCCGCCGCGGAGGCCGCGAGCGCGGCGAGCGCGAGCGCGAGCCGGTACGCGGGCGCGTTGTACGGCTCGAACGGCATCACCCGGAGGGCCGGGTGCACGCTGCGGAGGATCCACGCGAGCCCGCCCACGGCCGCGGCGACGCCGGCGAGCAGCGCCAGGAAGGCGAGGAGCCCCGCGGCGATCCGGCCCGGCGAAGCGGCCCGCCGCCGCCCCGCGTGGAGCACCACGCCCGCGAACAGGCAGGTGACCAGCGCGGCGATCGGGAGCGTCCAGCCGATCGGGTGCGAGACGAGGTGGGCGCCCCACGTGTTGAAGTACACCGCATCTCCGCGCCCGGGATCCCGCAGGTCGAGCGCGCCGAAGCGCCGCGCGAGCGAGAGCGCGTAGTCGCCGGCGTGCTGCACGCTCCGGAGGTCGAGGTTGCCCACGGTGTCGGACGGGGCGTGGTAGTGCGCGGCGTCGTCGGTGAAGGCGAAGTTCAGCCCGGGGATCCCGGCCCGCTTGAAGACGCTGAGATCGGTGCTGTGGCCCATGCGCCGCGCGACCTCGGGGAAGAGCGACGACGCCACCGGGTAGGCCGCGGCGCTGGCGAGCTCGCGGACGGGGAAGGCGTCGCCGGGCCCGGTGTCGAACATCGCGACCACGCCGCCGGCCCCGCGGGCGTCGAAGTTGAGCGCGATCCCCACCTCGCCGCGCAGCGGGTGCTCGTCCATGAACGCCTTGCCGCCGAGGACGCCTCCCTCCTCCGCGTCGGTGAACAGGAGCAGCACGTCGTTGCGCAGCGGAGGGCCGCTCTTCAGGGCGCGCAGCGCCTCCAGGAGCGCCGCCACCCCGCTGCCGTCGTCGGCGGCGCCCGGGCTGCCGGGCACCGAGTCGTAGTGCGCGACGAGCGCGACCGCCCGGGTGCTGTCCGCGCCCGGCAGCCGCGCCACGATGTTCTCGACGTGCGCCGCGTCGTACGGCAGGCCCCACTGCCGGCTGAGGACCGAGGCGCGCTGCACCTCGGGCTGCACGCCGAGCTTCGAGAGCTCCGCGAGCAGGTAGTCGCGCGCCCGCCGGTGGCCCGCCGAGCCGGTGGGGCGCGGCTCGGCCGCGATCTGCGCGAGGTGCGCCCTGGCCCGCTCGGCCGAGAACACCTCGGGCGGCGCGCTCGCCGGGACGACGTCGGGAGGGCTCAGCTGCGCGATGCGGAGCGCGACCAGCGCGAGGAGCGCGAGGGCCGCTGCGAGGCGAGGAGACCACGCCATGGCGGTCGGTCGGCCTCAGCGCAGCGGCGCCGGAGGCTCCCCCTGGGCGACGTCGTCCTCGGGCCTGCGCGCGAGGCGCGCGGCCGCGCGACGGTAGAGCTCCGTGAGCGGCGCGCGGTGCGCGGCGAGGAGCACCGTCACCCCGGCCAGCCACAGGAGCACGAGCGGCACGAGCGCCGAGGAGGTCGTGTAGACGAGCACGGGGCGGAAGGCGCGCTCGCGCGTGACGAGCTCGCGGCGCGCTCGAACGGCCCGCTCGTAGTCCGGGAGCGACAGCGCGACCGGCGTCACCCCCTCCAGCACCGCGCCTCCAGGGGCGAGCGCGCCGCCGCCCTTGGGCAGATCGTCGTCCTTCGCCCTGCGCACGGCGGCGGGCGCCGGCGCCGCCGACTCGCTGTACGTCGAGTTCCAGCGCTCCGCCCTGTAGCTCCTCGCCGAGACGGCGAAGAGCCCGACCAGGAGCGCCAGGCCGCCCAGGCAGAGCAGCACCACCATCGCGGCGGCGCGGCCACGGCCTCCGAGGAGCCGCCCCGCGAGCCACGCCGCCACGGCCGTCGCGATGCCGACCAGCAGCGCCACGAACGTCGCGGGCGCCAGGAACCACAGGCCCGCCATGAGCAGCCCGCCCAGCGCGCGCAGCGCGCGCACGCGCCCGCGGCTCGCCGCCCCGCCGGGGCGGACGGCGATCCACGCGGCCACGAAGCCGATCGCCACCGCGAAGGCGTCGCCCGCGTCCGCGAACCACACCGGCCGGTCGCCGCCGAGCAGCGCGAGCGGCACCACGCGATCGGGCAGCCCGACCGTCAGCGCCACCTCGCTCGCGGTGAGCGGGTAGCTCGGCATCGGCAGCTCCAGGGTTCCTCCGAGCGAGTGCACCGCCGCCTGCGCCAGCGACTGCACCTGGATCGTGTGGCTCCCCGTCTGCAGCGGCACGAGGACCTCCTCCGCGGCCTTGCCCTGGTGCATGATCCGCTGCGCCTTCCCGTCGGTGGCGAGGTAGATCGGCCGCCCGCCCGGCGCGTAGGTCAGGTAATCGATGCCGTTGTTCTCGTAGGTGAGCGCGTCGTCGGCGACGAGGTCTCCGCGCTCGGTCAGGACCAGGGTGCGGCGGTGGTCGCGCACCACCGCGGCGAGGACCTCGACCCCCGAGAGCGGCTCGACGGCGACCTCGACGCGCTGCCCTCGCTGCACGAGCAGGAGCCGCGACGTCGCCTGGGTCCGCGGGATCGGCGACTCGGCGGCGTCGACCTGGCGCGCGTCGCCCTTCACCGTGAGGCGGTGCTCCGCGTCCGACTCGAACAGCCACCACTCGTAGGCGGAGCGCGGATCGGGCGAGAAGGCCCCGACCTTCGGGAGCGTGCCCGAGATCTTCATCTCCGCGGCGCGGCCCGAGGTGGGCAGCACGAGCTCGCCGCCCTCGACCCGGAAGCCGCTCGCGCCCGCGACGTCGAGCACCTTCTCCCCGAACGCGAGCGGCAGGCGCACGACGCCGAGGTCGCTGCCCGACCGCATGACGAGCCGGTACTCGAAGCCGATCTCCCGACCGACCCGCACCGCGCGCGACAGCTGGAAGACCGTGGGGCCCGCGCTCTGCGACCCCGCGCCCCCGTCGGGGGTGAAGTGGAGCGTCGCCCCGCTGAGCCCCGAGAGCCGCGCGCCCTCGGCGACGGAGCCGCCGGTGATGTCGGCCTCGAACGTGTTGAGCGGACCGGCGACCAGGAGCGTGAGGTCGCCCTCGAGCCACAGGGAGCCCCGGAGCACGAAGCGGCGCGCGGCCGTCCAGAGGTAGTAGTGGTCGTCCTCGAAGCTGATCGGCGCGGCCTCGCGGCGCGACGCAGGCCGTCCATCGTCGAGCGTGGCCTCGATGCGGAGGTGCGCCGGCGGCCCGAAGAGCGGCACGGCCACGGGGCGGTCGGTGAGCACGCCGCCCGAGAGCTCGAACTGGAGCGGCCCCTCGCCCACCGCGCCCGTGATGCGCAGCCGATCGAGCGCGTAACAGCGCTCCTCGCAGCCCCCCGAGCCGCCGCGCTGGTCGACCCAGCGAGAGAGCATTTCCAGCTGTCCAGCCCACGAGTCCGGCGGAGGCCCGTGCGCCTGCGCCTGCGCCGCGGCGCCCTTCGCCGCGGGCGTCGCTGGCGCCGCGCCCGCGGCAGGCGCCGCCGTCGGCGCGTCGGGCGCCTGCCCCATCGAGAGCGACGGAACGACGAGCAGCGACAGCACCACGAGAAGCCACAACAGCGTTGGTGGCGTGGCCTTGTTCCAGCGCGCGAGCGACATAGGGTAACTCCCTTCCTTGACCTGCCGAGCGAACGCGATGGCCGCCGCAGCGTCCTCATCAAACAACCTAGGGAAAAACGACGGCAACAAAATCGACATGAGGCCTTGACAGTTAACGCGTCGCGTCGCAGTGTCGAGGCGTCGCGATTGTGCCTCCGACGAAGCCACAAGGTGGCTCTGTTCGCGGGCACGGCCGTGCGGCGGGGCTCCCCTCGCTCCAGTGCACATCGCGTCTGGCGAGCCCGCGAGAGCGGGCGACGCGCGGGGCACGGGGGTCAACGCTGGATTCATCATTTCTGTACGCCCGCGGTCGTCGCGGGGGGACATATCGAAGTGGGAGGCAGACCATGAGTGAGACCCAGAGCATCACGGAGCCGAAGGCCGAGAACAGCGTGAACGGGAGCGCCGGGCCCGCGCAGGCGGCGGACGCCAGCGCCGGGGCGGCGGTCAAGCCGCCGTTCGTCGAGACGCTGCGCGAGCTGGGCACCTCCTGGGCAGGGGTGGCCATCGGTTACGGGCGGATCGCGCTCGAGGGCGCCGCGCGCGCCCTCGAGCGGTCGGCGGGCAAGCTCGGCGAGCTTCAAGGGAAGCTCAAGAAGGGCGAAGTGGCCGCAGCGGAAGGCGCCCGCTGAGCCTCCCCTCCTGCGCGCCGCCGAGGAGCGTCCATCACGGCGCTTCTGGCGGCGCCGGGACCGGCGCGCCGCCGATGCCGACGGCAACAGCATAGATCGAGCCGGCTGCGCCTCCGACGTAAAGGGTCCTCGCATCAAACCCCGGGCCCGCTCCGAACTGCGCATTGGCCACCCCGGTGGGGAGGCGCGCCAGCAGCTCGGCCTCCCCCAGGGCGGCGCCGCCCGCGTCGAGCCTCACACGATAGAGCGTCCGGTTCTCGTTATCGACCGTGTAGAGGTGACCACACGTATCGAGAACGAGTCCGTCGAGCACGGACGAGGCGACCGTGACCACGAGCGAGGGGGGTTCGCCCGGGTTGTTCAGGTCGATCTTGCGGATCTCGCCGGCAGAGGAGTTGGTGTAGAAAACCGCCCATCGCGCCGGGTCGAAGACGATTCCGTTCGGCTCGCTCACCTCGGGGGCGCCGCTCGCGATCTCGTCGATCGTGGCATCGGGGTTGAGGCGGATCACCCGATCGCCCGCGAGGTCGGTCGCCCAGACGTTGCCCAGCGCGTCCGGAGCGAGGCCGTTCGGGTCCGTGAGGCCTGTCACGTAGTCGTCGACCATTCCGGTCGCCGAGATCTGGACGACGGCGCCCTGGTTCGGCAGCGCCGCCACGAGGGTCCCGTCGGGCCGGTACCGGAGCCCGGGCACGGGGCCCGGGGGGCCCGGCAGAGACGCGAAGTTCGAGGTCCGACCCGTGGCGTCGAAGCGAACGAGGTTCGGCCCCTGCTTGGCGACGAGGTAGCCCCGGCCATCGAACGCGAAGTCCTCGCTGCCGATGAACCCGTCCGTGACCAGCGCCGGCTCGAAGGGCCCGGGCGCGAGCGCCGCACACTCGCCGCTCGGCCCCGCGCCCGCGCCGACTGCCACCCCGCCGCCCTCTCCGGTGCCCGTGGCCGCGCCGCCGCCCTCTCCGGTGCCCGTGGCCGCGCCGCCGCCCTCTCCGGTGCCCGTGGCCACGCCGCCGCCTTCTCCGGCGCTCGCGCTCGCACCGCTGCTCGACGCAGCGCCGACGTGGCCGCCGCTGCACGCCGACGGCGCCCCGAACAGGAGCAGCGCCCAGCCGAGCAGCCGGTACCCTCTCTTCATCTAGCTCGCCTCCTCGCCGCGCACACTACACGCCGCCTCCCGCATTGCCTACGGTCGACGGCGCGCGCCCGGGGCGCGAAGGCGGCCGGCGCGACGCGCCGTGGGAGCGGGGCGGGGTGGGGGTGGCCCGTGAGCGCAGCGCAGCGCGCCTAGCGCCGCGAGACGATGACGACGCCGGCGCCGACGATGGCCGCCGCGGCCCAGGTCGTCGCGGAGGCCCGCTCGCCGCCGAGCAGGACGCCGAGCGCAATGGCGACGATCGGGTTCACGTACGCGTAGCTCGTCGCGATCGCCGGGCGCGTGCTCCGGAGCAGGTACGTGTACGCGCTGAGGGCCACGATCGATCCGAACACCGCCAGATAGGCGAGCGCGAGGAGCGACCGCGATGAGGGCGCCGCCGCGAGGTGCTCACCCGAGAGCGCGCTCACCCCGAGCATCACCGCGCCGCCCGCGAGCATCTCCGCCGCGACCGCCATCGGCCCTTCCGGGAGCGGCAGCGAGCGGCTGTACAGCGAGCCGAGCGCCCACGACACGGGGGCCAGCAAGATGAGCAGGGCCCCGGCGTGCGCCGCGTGGAGATCGCCGCCGAGGTGGAGCAGCGCCGCGCCTGCGAACCCGACGAGGAGCCCGATCCACTCGCGCCGGGAGACCGCCGGGGCGCCGGCGGGCGCGCCGCCGGCGGCGCCCCGGCCTCGCGCGGTGGCGAAGAGCGCAAGCCAGAGCGGCATCGTGGACACCACGACCGCGGCGACGCCCGAGCTCACCCACTGCTGCGAGACGACGACGAACCCGTTGCCGAAGACGAGCAGCAGCACCCCGACCCGCGCCGCCGCACCCCACTGCCGCAGCGTCGGCCGCGGGGCGCCGCGCAGCCGGAGCACGCCGTAGAGCAGCGCGCCCGCCGTCATGAAGCGCGTCCCGGCCAGCAAGAAGGGCGGTATCGTCTCGAGCGCGACCGAGACCGCCAGGTACGTCGAGCCCCAGATCACGTACAGCGCGAGGAGCGAGAGCAGCACCAGCCAGCTCCCCCGCGCCCTCGCCAGCGCCGCGCGCGCCCTCTTCCCTGCCTCGCCTCTCGCCACCGCGATCTGCGCCGGCTCGAGCGCCTCCACCACGAGGAGCCCGCGCCCCTCGCCGCCATAGCTGGAGCCGGCCTCCAGCACCACGTCCTCCGGCTCCCCCTCGCGGGTGATCCAGACCGCGCCGGCGGTACAGCTCAGGAGCAGCGGGCCGCCCCGCAGGCGGTGCGTCCACAGGCGCCCCTTCCCGAGCTCGATCCGCGACGCCTCCCGGAGGCGCGATGGCGGCTCCGAAACAAGTGAGGTCAACTTCATGCCCTGAAGGGTGGGGCCAAGCGAGCGACCGGTACAGAGGCAGTCGGTTGGTAATTGAGGCCGGTACAGTTTCCGGAACAGGCGACTGTGCTGGTCCTCACGCCCGGCAGCTGTACCGGTACCGCAGGGCCCGCCCGGCTGTACACTTCGTCTCGTGCAGGTGCAGGCGCCCATCGAAGCGGAGGACGAGGCCCACCTCTACGACCGCGTCGCCGCGCACGTCGCGGATCTGATCGCGCGCGGCGCGCTGCGGCCGGGCGACCGGATCCCGTCGGTGCGGCGGCTCAGCCGGCAGCAGGGGGTCAGCGTCGCGACGGTGCTGCAGGCATACATGCAGCTCGAGAACCGCGGGCTCATCGAGGCGCGCCCGCAGTCGGGGCACTACGTCCGCGCCCGCCGGGGCACGGCGCTGCCCGAGCCCCGGGCCGCGCGCGCCTGCACCACCGCCACGCGGGTCAGCGTGAAGAGCCTCGTCTCCAAGGTCTACCGGGCGTGCCGGGACCCGCACATCGTCCCGTTCGGCGCGGCGTGCCCGAGCCCGGAGCTCCTGCCGACCGACAAGCTGAACCGGATCCTCAGCGCGATCGCGCGGAGCGCGGGCGGCGCCGGCGTCTCGTACGATCCGCCGCCCGGCCTGCCGGCGTTGCGGCGGCAGATCGCCCGGCGCTCGGTCGAGTGGGGCGTCGCGCTCTCCCCCGACGACATCGTGACGACGGTCGGCGCCATGGAGGCGCTCCACCTCTGCCTGCGCGCGGTCGCCCGCCGGGGCGACACGGTCGCGCTGGAGTCGCCGGCGTACTACGGGCTCCTCCAGCTCATCGAGAGCCTCGGCATCAAGGCGATCGAGGTCCCGTCGCACCCCCGCACCGGCATGGACCTCGACGTCCTCGAGGAGATGCTGGGCCGCCACCGCATCAAGGCGTGCCTCGCGATCCCGAACTTCAACAACCCCCTCGGCAGCGCCATGCCCGACGAGGCGAAGGAGCGCCTCGTCGCGATGCTCGCGCGCCGCGAGGTGCCGCTCATCGAGGACGACATCTACGGCGACCTGCACTTCGGCGACGTCCGCCCCCGCCCCGCCAAGGCGTTCGACAAGAAGGGCCTCGTGATGCTCTGCTCGTCGTTCACGAAGACGGTGGCGCCGGGCTACCGGGTCGGCTGGACGGCGCCCGGCCGCTTCCTCGACGAGGTCGAGCAGCTCAAGTTCGCGCAGAGCGTGGCGACCGCGACGCTGCCGCAGATGGCGATCGCCGAGTTCCTCGAGATCGGCGGGTACGACCACCACCTGCGGACGCTCCGGCGCCGGCTCGCCGCCCAGGTCGCGCGCATGAGCGAGGCGATCGCCGAGCACTTCCCGCCCGGCACCCGCGTCTCGCGCCCCGCCGGCGGCTTCGTGCTCTGGGTCGAGCTGCCGCCCGGCACGAGCGCGCTCGACGTGCACGAGCGCGCGCTCGAGCACGGCATCAGCGTCGCGCCGGGGCCGATCTTCTCGGCCAAGCACCGCTTCTCGAACTACATCCGGGTGAACTGCGGCTACCCGTTCACGGAGCTCAGCGAGCACGCGGTCCGGACGCTCGGACGGATCTGCGCCGAGACCGCCGAGGGATGACGCGGTGGACGGCCGCGGCCCCGGCGGCGGCCGGCGCGCCCTGGATGCCGTACCCGCGCTGAAGTAGAACCTTCCCTCTCGATCGAGCGCCCGCCCCGACGAGCCCACGCCCTTGCGCCCCCGACATCCCGCGTCCCTTCCTTCGCCCGCGCCCCCGCCGACGCCCGCGCTGCGGCCTGCGCTCCCGATCCTGCCTGCGCACCGCCCGCCCGAGCCCGCCCGCGCTGCAGCTCCATCGCCAGCCCGCGCCGCCTGGGCGCTCGCGGCCTCGCTCGCCGCCCTGCCCGCCTGCGGCGCCGGGGCGATCGCGTCGCCGGGCACGCGAGCGCCGGAGACGCTGCGCGCGCTGCCGGATCGCATCGACGGCAGCACCCTCCTCGGCGGGGACGCGCAGCGCGCAGCGCAGGCGGGCGCGAGCGCGCTCCGGGTGATCGGCGCGGACATGGCGTCCGACGGCGATCGGCTCGGCGCCTTCGTCGAGGTGCCCGCCGGCGAGTGCATGCTCGCGATGGCGCGGGTCTCGCCGACGATCAGCGACGTCGACCTGTTCGCCTTCGAGGACGACGGCAGCGCCTTCTCGACGGACGAGGCCGCCGACGCGCGCGCGTCCATCCTCGTCTGCCCGCCGCACCCGCGGAGGCTCTATGTCATGGCGCGCGTGATGTCGGGCGCCGGGGCGGTGAGCGTCGGCGTGCAGGGCGTCCCGGTCAAGGCGGCCGACGCGGTCGCCCGCGCCGTCGGCGCGCGCGGCAGGTCCGGCGACGAGAGCGGGCGCCTCGAGTCGTGGCCCGGCCTGGAGGCGAAGATCAGGGCGCGCCGCGCCGCGGTCGGCGCGCGCTGGGACGACGTCCGGCGCGTCGCGCTGCCCGTCGGATCGAGGACCGCGAGCCGGATCGGCGCCACCCTCGACGGCGGCCGCTGCCTCGACGTGCTCGTCTCCCCGAGCGACGAGGTCGCCTCGCTCGAGGTGGTCGCGGAGGACGAGACCGGCAGGGTCGTCGCGCGCGCGCGCGAGCGGGGCCAGGATCGCTCGCTGCTCCTCTGCTCGGCGGTCTCCGTGGAGCTCTCGATCGCGATCCGCTCGCGCGGCACGCAGGGCCTCGTGGCCGTGGTCGTGGGCCGCTCGCAGCCGGGCGCCGAGGCGGAGATCTCCGGCGCCACGCCGATCGAGCGCGTGACCGAGGGCCGCGACCTCGCCGAGGCGCGGGTGGACCACGCCCGCGCGCTCGCCGGCCGGGGCTACGGCGCGCCGCGCGTGTCGACCGGGGCCGCGCGGCTCGGCAGCCGGACGACGCTGCCGATCGAGCTGCCGGCCGGCTGCGCGCGGATCGACGTGCTGGCCGGCAAGCCGCTCGCCGACGTGCTCGCGGAGCTCTGGAGCGAGGGCCACGCCCTCCTCGGCCGCGCCCGGGGCGGCGCCCGGGCGACGCTCTTCACCTGCGGGCGCGGCGGACCCGCCCGCGTCGACGTCGAGTCGATGGCGCAGCCTGGCCCGTTCGCCGTGGAGGTCCGCAAGGAGCCCGAGGCCCCGCCGGCGCTCGTCGCCCATCCGCTCGCCGCCGCGAGGCTGCTCGGGCGCATGAGCGCCGCCGGCCCCGCCGACGCCGCGGGGGCGGCCGGCGCGCAGGCGGTGGGGCTCGACGCCGCGCGCCTCAAGATCCTCCCGCTCCCGATCCCGGCCAACACGTGCGCCGAGGTGATCGTGGCGCTCGACGCCGACGGCGCGGGCGTCGATCTGCGGCTCGTCGACACCTCGACGGGCGAGAGCTCGCTCGCCAGGGCGCGGCACGTCGTGTCCGACAGCCGCTGCGCCGGCCCGGCCGCCGTCCCCGCGTCGATCGAGCTGCGCCTCGCGCACGGCAAGGGAGACGCCCTCGTGCTGATCCGCACCTCGCCCAGGTCGCGCTGAGCGAGCAGGCGCCGAGGCGAGAACGCTCGACCGCCCGCCGCGCCTTGACAGCGGAACCCCCCGAGCCCTCAGATGACGGCCGAGGGGCCGTTCGATGTCCTCGGGTCGCTTCGCCATCGCCACGCACGCCCTCGCGCTGCTCGCCCAGTCCGACGAGAGCTGCGCGAGCGACGCGCTGTCGGCGAGCATCAACACGAACCCGGCCTTCCTGCGGCGCATCCTCGCGCGGCTGTCGCAGGCCGGGCTCATCGAGGCGCGGGAGGGCCGCTCGGGCGGCTATCGCCTGGCGAGGCCGGCCAAGAAGATCCGGCTGAGCGAGGTGTACGCCGCCGTCGAGCCGGAAGGCGCCATCGCGCCGAGCCCGTGCGAGCCGAACGCGAGGTGCCCGATCGGGTCGGGGATCCAGCGGGCGTTCGATGAGGTCGCCGAGGCGGCCAACGCAGGGCTGCTGCGCGGCCTCGCGCAGAAGACCGTCGCGGACATCGCGCTCCGGGCGCAGCACCTCGGCCGCCCTGCGCCTGCGCCGATCAAGGCCGGCTGATCGCGGAGGCGCCTGGCCGCGCGGCGACGCCGCCGGCCTCCTGCCCCGGGCACACGCGAGGCCGCCATCCCTGCGGGCGGCCGAGCCGCTCCCCTGGCAGAAACTGAAACCGTGCATATAACAGTTGGAGCGAGCGTGGCTGTCGAGGATCGGGCCGGCATCGGGCCGGCGCGTCGCAGCCAGGGCCCGCTCACTCCCGAGAAAACCGAAAGGACAGCGCCATGGGCAGCAGCAATGTCATCGAAGTCAACGACCTGAATTTCGCGCAGGAGGTCCTGCAGACGGACACGCCGGTGCTCGTGGACTTCTCGGCATCCTGGTGCGCCCCCTGCAAGCGGCTCGCGCCGATCGTCGATGAGATCGCCGCCGAGACGGCGGGCCAGGTCAAGGTGGTCAAGCTCGACGTCGACGCGTCGCCCGAGGCCGCGCAGCGCTTCGGCATCCGCGGCCTGCCGACGGTGGTCGCCTTCCAGAAGGGCGAGCCCGTCGGGCGGCACGTCGGCCTCACGAACAAGAAGACGCTGCTCGCGCTCCTCGGACGTTGAGCGCGCCGAGAACCTCGAGCGCATCGAGCCTCCGCCGGCGATCGTCCGCGCCGTGACGTGCCCCACATCGCGCCCCCTGCGCGACGGAGACGCCACCACAGCGCGCGCCAGGACCGCTGGACACCCGACATCGACCTTCATTTCGCGAGCGGCTCCCGCCTTCACCCCGACCGCACGGGATGTGCGCGGCGCGCGGCCGTCGCATTGCGCGCCGGCCGTCTTCTACGGACGCAGCATCCCGTTGACATGACCACCCGATACGAGATTTTCTCGTCCGAGGAAGCCCAGCACTCCGCAACGCCGCTCGCTGCCGTCCGTCGTGGCGGTCGAGGGTCGCCACGCGGAGCCCTGCCGGTGTGGGTATTTCTGGCACGGCGCGACCGAGCCTGGCTTCCCGGACGCCATGGCCCTGTTCGACGACGACTTCGAGACGCTCGAGCAGCTCCCCGAGATGCGAAAATCTCGCGGGAAGGGCGGAGATTCGCACGGCCAGAGCCCCACCCCCGTGAGCCTCGGCCGCGCCCGCGCGGAGCTCACGGATCTGTCCAGCGACGGCCCCCGCTACGAGATGCGGTCGCTGCTCGGCGTCGGGGGGATGGGCGAGGTCCACTTCTGCAGGGACCGCCGCATCGGCCGCGACGTGGCCATGAAGGTCATCCGCGCCGAGCACCAGGGCGACACGACGCTGCGCCACCGGTTCCTCCGCGAGGCCCGGGTGCAGGGCCAGCTCGAGCACCCGTCGATCGTGCCCGTCTACGACCTCGGCGTGGACAACAAGGGCTCGGCGTACTTCACGATGAAGCGCCTCCGGGGCCTCACGCTGGCGAGGATCCTGAACGAGCTCCGCGAGGGCGACCCGACGGCGCTCCAGAGCTTCTCGCGCCGCAGGCTGCTCACCGCCTTCTCGTCGGTCTGCATCGCCGTCGACTTCGCGCACTCGCGCGGCGTGCTCCACCGCGACCTCAAGCCCGCCAACATCATGCTCGGCGACTTCGGCGAGGTGTACCTGCTCGACTGGGGCGTCGCGAAGCTCATCGACACGCCGCTCCAGACGATCGACATGGGCGAAGATCCCATGAGCACGCGGACCATCCCGGGCGACGTGCTCGGTACCCTCGGGTACATGTCGCCGGAGCAGGCGCAGGGGTGCGTCGACACGCTCGACGTGCGCAGCGACATCTACTCGCTCGGCGCGATCCTCTTCGAGCTCCTCACGCTCAAGCCGCTGCACCCGAAGAAGGACCGCACCGAGATGCTCGACTCGCTCATTCACGGCGCCGACGCGCGGGCGTCGGTGCGCGCGCCCGAGCGCGAGGTGCCGCCGGAGCTCGACGCGATCTGCGTGACGGCGACGCGGCGCGAGCCCTCCGAGCGCTACCCGTCCGCCCGCGCGCTCTACGAGGCGGTCGAGCGGTTCCTCGACGGCGACAAGGACGTGGAGCTCCGCCGCGACCTCGCGGCGCGGCACGCGGGGCTGGCCGAGGAGCGCGTGACGGAGGCGCTCGCCGGCGGCAAGGAAGCCGAGGGCGCGCGGAAGGCGCTGCTCAGCGAGGTCGGCCAGGCGCTCGCCTTCGATCCGTCCAACGAGCGCGCCCTGGAGACGCTCCGGCGCGTCCTGACCGAGCCGCCGCGCGAGATGCCGGGGGAGGTGCTCGCCGAGCTGGACGCGGCCGCGGCGGCGCGGCACCGGCTGCAGCTGCGCGCGGGCATGCGCGCCGAGCTGCTCGCGACGGCGATCGCGACGCTGGTCGCCGCGGTGTGGCTCGGCATCCGGGAGTGGCAGGTCTTCGCCTTCATCCTGGGCTTCACCGCCCTGGCGGCGCTGATGAAGTTCCTCGCCGCGCGCGTCGTCCACCGCCCGGCCGCGGAGTGGTACGCCTACGCCGGCTTCGTCTTCAACGTGCTCAGCTTCCTGTGCATCGGGCGCGGCTTCGGCCCGCTGCTCTTCATGCCGATGCTGCTCGTCATCCTCACGTACGGCAACTCGTTCACGTACCGGACGGCCTACCGCGTCGCCGTCGTCGTGACCAGCTGCATCGCGGTGCTGGCCGCCGCGTGGATCGAGTACTCGGGCGTCCTGCCCCGCTCGTACGAGTTCGCGGGCGGCGCGATGGTCATCCTGCCCCAGGCCGTCGAGCACTCGAAGATCGCGACGATGACGGCGCTGACGCTGACGACCCTGTTCATGCTTGTCGTGCCGGCGTTCATGATGGGCCAGCACCAGCACGCGCTGCGCGCCGCGGAGCGACGCGCGTTCCTGCAGGCCTGGCAGCTCCGCCAGCTGCTGCCGGAGCGGGCCCAGCCCGGCGCCGCGGCCAGCCCAGGCCCGGAGCAGGCCCCGCGCCGCCGCCCGAGGCGCCCCCACGCCGCGGAGTGAGCGGGGTCAGTCCATCGGCCAGACCGCGACGACCCAGACCGGCGAGCCGCCGCGCGCGGACACGCGGAGGGCGGCGCTCTCCTCGATCTCGGAGCAGAACGCCACGCCGGCGCTCTCGCCGTTCTCGCCGGCGTCGTCGCGCCCGGCGCGGTCGCCGAGCTCGACGGAGATCCGGAGCGCGCGCAGCTCGCCCCGGGCCAGCGCCGCCGCCGCGAAGTAGCAGCGGCCCGGCTCGACCTGGACCGGGACGAGCGTGTCGCCCTGCGCGCCGATCGCCTCGGCGATCGCCTGCGCGCGCGGCGCGGGCGCGTGGCGGCGGCGCAGCGCGGCGGCCAGGTTGCCCCGGGCGCGCGCGCCGAAGTGCCCCGGCACGAACGCGGACATCGGCCACTGCGCGTCGGACAGCACGACCTTCACCGGCCCCGCGGCCCCGAGGAAAGGCACCTCGACGACCCCCTGCTCGCCCAGGCAGAAATCGAGCCGCGCGTCGGGCGCGTCGGACCTGTCGCGATCGAGCAGCCTGCCCGTGGTCCCCTCGCGCGCCTCGGCGTCGAGGTCGGTCGCGCGGCGCAACGTGGCGCTCGGCACCTCGGCCATCAGGTCGAGGCGGTGGCAGCCCTCGGGGAGCTTGACCGAGAACTGCCCCGTCCCGATCGACGAGGCGCGCATGTCGGTCGGAGCGACGCGCGGCGCCCCTTCCGCGAGCGCGCGCCGCGCGGCCCGCGCGACCCGGGCGTCGAGCGGCCCCGGCTCGGAGGGCCGCCCAGGGTCGCCGCGGGGCGCGACGGGCCCGGACGCGCGCTCCGGCAGGATGGCCTCGACGCGCTCCAGCGGCCCGCTCGACGCGGCGACGACGACATCGAACGCGCTGCGCGTCGACAGCACCTCGATCGCCACGCGGCGCAGCCCCTCGCGCTCGGCCCCGCACCGCGTGACGGCCGCGACCCCGGCGACGCTCAGGACGCGGCGGTCGTCCTCGGGCTCCGCGCCGCGCAGCTGTTGGATGAGGCCCTCGAGGGCGGGGACGCCGCCCGATGGCCCCTCGGGAGAGAGCGTGAACTCCGCCGTGCGCGGCGCGAGGAACGCGGCGGTGAGGCACTCGTCCGCCGCCGCGCCGGCAGCGCCAGCCACGCGGGCCGGGCCGGCGGGCGGATCGATCGCCACGACCCGGGCGCGGCCGTGCTCGAGGAAGATGGGGGGGAGGCGCGCGACGCGCGCGCCCGAGAGCGACCACATCCGCGCGACGCGCGCGGCGTCGTCGCTGAGATCCGCGCGCGCCGTCGTCCCCGCGGAGACGCCGGCGAGCGCGGCGAGGAGGGAGAGGGCCGCGGCGCGCGCGGCGCGCGCCACGCGCGCCCCGTCTGATGCCGCGCGGCCCCGCTCGGCGGCGCCGCCCGCCGCGGCCCTCAGGCGCCCGCGGCTACGACGAGCTGCGCATCGACTCGATGAGGATGCGCGCGACCTCCGGACGGGAGAACTCAGGCGGCGGCAGCTCGCCGCGCTGGAGCAGCTCGCGCACCTTCGTCCCGGACAGGTTGACCTGCGTCGACGCATCACCAGGCGCCGTCTTCGCCGTGGCCATCGCGCCGACCACCGTCGAGTAGAACGCGTTCTCGAAGTTGAGCGTGGTGATGCCGAGCTCTCCGGGGCTGAAGGCATTGAAGATCTCCTGCGCGTCGTACGTGCCGTAGTAGCTGCCGACGCCGGCGTGATCGCGCCCCACGATGAAGTGGGAGCAGCCGTAGTTCTTGCGCGCCAGCGCGTGGAAGATCGCCTCGCGCGGCCCCGCGTAGCGCATCGCCGCCGGGTAGATCGAGAGGAGCACGCGGTCCTTCACATAGTACTTCGCGATGAGCTCCTCGTAGCAACGCATCCGCACGTCCGCCGGGATGTCGTCCGACTTGGTCGCGCCGACGAGCGGGTGGATCATCAGGCCGTCGCAGATCTCCAGCGCCGTCTTGGTGATGAACTCGTGCGCCCTGTGGATCGGGTTCCGCGTCTGGAACCCGACGATGCGGCGCCAGCCCTTCTCGGCGAAGTACGCCCGCGTCGTCGCCGGGCTCCGGTCGTACGCCGGGAACGCCGAGTCGACGGGCCGCTCCAGCACGCGGATCTCGCCGCCGACGTACACGGGGCCCGTGCTCATCAGGTACGCGACGCCCGGGTGCTTCGTCTCGGTCGTCCGGAACACCTCCTGCGCCTCGATCTCCTTGTTCGGCCGCCACTTGTCGCTCAGCTCGATGACCGCGACGATGCGGCCGTCGCGCGCGCGGAGCGCCGCCTCGGAGCCCACGCGGAGCCCCTCGGCCGCCTGCTCGGAGACGGCGAGCGTGATCGGCATCGACCACGGCAGGCCGCTCTCGAGCCGCATCTCGCGCACGACGCGCAGGTAGTCCTTCGAGTTCATGAAGCCGCGCAGCGGGGAGAACGCCCCGATCGCGATCATTTCGACGTCGCTCTCGGTCCGCTCGTCGAGCTCGATGACCGGCAGCCCCTTCGCCCGCTCCGCGAGCGACGCCTTCGCCGCGCCCTCGACCCACCGGTTCACGAGCTCGCCGCCGTGCGGCGCGATCAGCCCGCGCGCGCCGCCCGCGGCCGCCCCCGCGGCGGCCGCGCCGGACACGGCGACCGCGCCTCCGCGGCGCGGGACGTAGCCGAGCTCCTCGAGCTTGGCGAGGATCTTGGCGAGGCTCTCCTCCTTCGTCTCCTTGCCGGTGTCGACGAGCACCTCGGGGCTCTCGGGCGCCTCGTACGGATCGTCGATGCCCGTGAAGTTCTTGATCTCGCCCGCGAGCGCCTTCTTGTAGAGCCCCTTCGCGTCGCGCTCGGCGAGCACGGGGATCTCGCAGGAGCAGAACACCTCGACGAAGTGGGGGATCTGGGCCCGCTGCTCGTCACGGATCGCCTTGTAAGGGCTGATGGCGGCCGTCATCGCGCACGCGCCCGACCGGGCGATGAGCTTCGCCACGTATCCGATCCGCCGGATGTTCGTATCGCGGTCCTCCTTCGAGAACCCGAGGCCCTTCGAGAGGTTGGTGCGCACCTCGTCGCCGTCGAGCACCTCCACATGGACGGAGCGGGCGCGGAGCTCGGCCGAGAGCATCGCCGCGAGCGTGCTCTTGCCGGCGCCGCTCAAACCGGTGAACCAGACAACAAAACCTGACATTTAGGCAACTCCTTCGATGATGAAGTGACGACTACGGACTCGGCCTCTCCGGGCCTCGGATTCAGATCCCTCAACGAGCGGATGAGGGCTGCGCGAGAGCGCGTCGACGCGCGCCCCGGCGCGATGAGCTCAATCGACGACGGAGAACGTCGACGCGACGAACGCGGCGCCGTCCCACACGAAGAGGCGGTGCTCGGCGATGCGGGGCGCCTCCTCCGGGCGCCCTTCGCCGGAGCCGCCGCGCACGCTGGTGACGAGGAACGCGAGCGGGAACGCCGGCCCGGGCCCCAGCACGATCTGGCCCCCTTCCTCGGCCGGCGGCTCGCCGCCGCTCATCATGGCCGCGTCCGTCGGGCTGAAGTAAGCGCCGGCGTCGAGGTGCGAGTGATAGAGCACCTTCACCGGGCGCCCCGCCGAGGCGCCCTTCTCGACAGCGTCGGAGAAGCGCTTGCCGTTGAAATCGAAGAACGTCCGCGCCGTCCGGAAGTACCGCTCCGGATCGATGGCGTGAAGCTTGTTCGCGATGTTGTCCATCCGGACGTGCTCGTCGCAGAGCAGCGGCTCGGCCGCGGGCCCCTTCAGGTACCCGCAGGCCTCCTCGTCGCGCGCGTAGCCCGCGAGCGCCTCGTCCTCGACCGCCTTGAGCACGCTCGCCTTGAGGACGACCCCACCGGCGGTCCACGGCTGTGGAGACATCACCATAAGTAACGCTTCTCCCATTTCATGGGCGCAAAATAGCGGTCGCCCCGGTCCGGGACAATCGCCACGACGCACCCTCCTTGCTGTTCGCGGTGCAGGCGCTTCGCCACCTCGAAGGCCGCGAAGACGGCCGCGCCGCCCGAGTGCCCCACGTGCAGCGCCTCCTCGCGCGCGAGGCGATCGGACATGTCCCAGCCGTCCTCCGTCGCGATGCGCATCGTCTCGTGGTACGCGCCCTCGTCGTGGATGGCGGGCACGAGCGAGCTCGGCAGGTGCTTGAGCCCCTCCAGCCCGTGGAGCGCCTCCGTGGGCTCCACGGCGATGCAGCGGATCGGGCGATGGTGCTCGCGCAGCCGCCGGCTCGTCCCGACGATGGTGCCGCTCGTGCCGATGCCGGCCACGAAGTGCGTGATCCTGTCGCCGACCGCCTCCAGGATCTCGCGCGCCGTGCCGTGGTAGTGGGCGAGCGGGTTGTCCTCGTTCGAGTACTGATCCGGGTAGAAGTACCGCTCCGGATCCTTCTCGACCAGCGAGCGCACGAGGCGGATCGCGCCGTCGGAGCCCTCCATCGGGTCGCTGAAGATGAGCTCCGTGCCGAACGCGCGCGCGATGTCCTTGCGCGCCTTCGACACGTTCGACGGCATGACGAGCGCCACCTTGAAGCCCATCGCCGCGCCGAAGAGCGAGTAGGCGACCCCGGTGTTGCCGCTCGTCGAGTCGATGAGCGTCCTCTGGCTGGTGAGGCGGCCGTCCGCGGCGGCGCGGGTCATCATCCGCAGCGCGGCGCGATCCTTCACCGAGCCGCCGGGGTTCGCGAACTCGAGCTTGGCGTAGACCTCGACCGACGGCGTGTCGCGGCCGACGCGCGAGAGGCGCAAGAGCGGCGTGTCGCCCACCGCGTCGACGACCGATCCCAGGCGGCGGGAGCGGGCGAGCGAGTGCCTCATGACGGGTCGACCTCCCCCGCGCTCCCCTGCCCCGCGCTCCCCGCGGCGCTGCCCAGAGCCAGCGCGGCGCGCATCTCGGCGAGCGCCGCGCGCGCGCCGGCGAGCACGGCGCGCGCCGCGGGCGAGGCGACGAGGTCCGCGGGCGCGAGCGCGGCGAGGTCGATCGCGCCGTCCGCGAGCGCGCCGAAGCCGGCGCCGCGCGCGTAGCGCTCCGCCACCTCGTGCGCGAGCGGCGGCGCGTCGCTGCCGCCGCCGAGCACGCGCGCCGTCGCCGCCCCGAGCCTCGCCTGTCCCTCTGGACCGATCTCCGCGAGCAACACCTGGCGGAGATAGCGCGGGTCGTCCACCTCAGCCCCCGGCGATCGCGGGCACGATCGCCACCTGGTCACCGCCCTTCACGGGCGTCTTCAGCCCGTCGAGGAAGCGGATGTCCTCGTCGCCCACGAAGATGTTCACGAAGCGCCGCACGCCCTTGTCGTCGAGGAGTCGGTCGCGGATGCCGGGGTAGCTCTTCTCGAGGTTCTCGATCAGCTCGCCGACGGTGCCGCCGGCGGCTTTGACCTCGTCCTGCCCGCCGGTGAGCGTGCGGAGCGGGGTCGGGATGCGGACGGTCGCGGTGTCAGCCATGGTCTTGCTCTCCAGTCTTGAGGTGGGTCGAGGATCCGCTCTCGCGGTCCGTTTCAGCAGGGGTCGAGGATCCGCTCTCGCGGTCCCCTTCAACGTGGGTCGGGGATCCGCTCTCGCGGTCCCCTTCAACGTGGGTCGGGGATCCGCTCTCGGCCGCGCACGCGACGACGTAGCGGGACGCGTCGATCGTCGCGATCGCGGCGCGCGCTCCGCACAGGTCGCAGGCGGGCCGCGCGGAGACAGGGACGCTGCGCAGCGTGTCCGTGCGGCCGTCGTACGTCGCGATCCGGCCGAAGATCGACGCGTCGCCCGCGAGGATCGCCAGCGCGCGATCCGCCGCGATCGCGCCGGCCACGCCGCACACCGGGCCCGCCACCCCGGCCGTGGCGCAATCCGGCGCGTTCCCGGTCGGCAGGTCCTCGAACAGGCAGCGGTAGCAGGGCGCCCCCTCCCCCGCGACCGCCATCACCGTCGCGCGCCAGCGGATCGCGGCGGCATGGACCACCGGCGTCCTCGTGAGGCGGCACACGTCGGCGATCAGGAACCGCGACGCGAAGTTGTCGGTCGCGTCGACCACCACGGAGACGCCCGGCATCAGCCCCGCCGCCGCGCTCGGCGTGAAGCGGCCGTAACGGCGGTCGACGCGGAGCCCGGGGAAGCGGCGGCGCAGCGCCTCCGCGAACGCATCGAGCTTCGGCCGCCCGACGTCGTCGTCGTCGAACAGGATCTGACGATGCAGGTTCGTCAGCTCGACCTCGTCGTCGTCCGCGACCCGGAGCTCCCGCACCCCGGCGGCGGCGAGCGCGAGCGCGGCGGGCGCGGCGATCCCCCCCGCCCCGACGAGGAGGACGCACCCGCGGATCGCCTCGCCGCCGCCGCTCATCGGAAATACTCGTCCAGGCTGAAGTAGCGCTCGCCGGTGTCGCAGAGGACGGTCACCACGTTGGCGTCGGGGCCGAGCTCGCGGGCGACGTCGAGCGCGACGCGCACCGCCGCGCCAGCGCTGATGCCGACGAGCAGCCCCTCCTGCCGGGCCAGCGCCACCTTCGTGTCGTACGCGGCGCGATCGCTGACCGTCCGCACCTCGTCCACCACGCCCGGATCGTAGTTCGCGGGGACGAACCCGGCGGCGAGCCCCTGGATCTTGGTGGGCCCGCGCTCGCCGCGCGAGATCGTCGCGCACGACTCGGGCTCGACCGCGATGACGCGCGTCGCCGCGCGCATCCGCTTGAGCACCCGCCCGACGCCGCTCACCGACCCGCCCGTCCCCACGCCGGCGACGAACGCGTCGATCGTCAGCGACTGCCGGGGACCGGGCCGCCCCGGCGCGTCGAGGCCGGCCATCGCGTGCAGGATCTCCCGCGCGGTCGTCTCCGCGTGGACGCGCGGGTTGTCGGGGTTGTCGAACTGGCTGAGGATGAGCGCCCCCGGGATGTCCGCCGCGAGCTCGCGCGCCCGCGCGATGGCCCCCTCCATCTGCAGCTCGGGCTCGGTCAGGACGACCTCCGCGCCGTAGGCCTCGAGCAGCTGGCGCCGCTCCAGGCTCATGCTCGCCGGCATCGTGAGGATGCAGCGGTACCCCTTCGCCGCGCACACGATCGCGAGCCCGATCCCGGTGTTCCCCGACGTGGGCTCGATGACGACGCCGCCCGCGCCGAGCAGCCCGCGCGCCTCGGCGCCCTCGATCATCGCCAGGCAGATCCGGTCCTTCAGCGAGCCGCCCGGGTTCTGCTGCTCGGCCTTCCCGAAGACGCGCCCCCGGGGCGTCGCCGCGTCGACGCGGCGGATCTCGAAGAGCGGCGTGTCGCCCACGAGGTCGAGGAGGCTGTCGACGACGCGCGGGTGCGACGGGAGCGGCGGGAGCTGCGCTGCGCCCTTCGCGGGTTCCGCGGGTGTGCGGGGGGCGCCGGTGGACTGTGCGGATCGTTCGGGGCTGCTCATGGTGTCGGCTCAGATCACGTAGGTCGAGCGCTCCGGCCGCCCCTTGCGGTGCACGCCGAGCTCGACGCCGCGCTCGCAGACGTCGGCGATCGACACCGAGTCGAAGCAGCGCTCGATGGCGAGCGCCAGATCCTGGAACACGGCCGTGGGCGGGTCGAGCGGCGAGCCCTCCGGCCTGCCGTCGTCATCCGGAGCGATCACGGCGACCGGCCCCTCCAGGGCGCGGACCACGTCGCCCAGGCTGATCTCGCTCGCGGGCCGCGCGAGGTGGTAGCCGCCGCGCGGCCCCCGCTTCGAGCTGATGAGCCCGGCCTTCTTCAGGTCCTGGAAGATCTGCTCCAGGAAACGCGCGGGGATGAGCTCCCGCTCGGAGATCTCGCGGATCTGGGTCGGCCGCCCGTCGTTGTGGAATGCGATATCGAACAATGCGCGCACACCGTAGCGACCCTTGTTCGAGAGCTTCACCGCCAGCCATATGCATTGGTGCATCGGAGAAGTCAAGAACTGCACATTCAGCGACTTCCGCTTCTTTCCGTGCGACACAGCACCCGAACAGCCCACAAAAACCGGGCGTCGCGGGGAAATTACCAGCAGAGGTTCACCGTTCGCCGCGTCGGCGCGACGCAGCCTCCGGCTTCCTGTTGAACCGGGTGGGACGGGTTCAGTAGCTTCGAGCTCTATCGAGGCTGCGAGTCGCCGCGCGTGCACGGAGGGGCGCGCGGAACGTGATCGGCGCGCGGGCGTCGCACGGTTCGGGTTGCGGCGCACCAACCTAGGAGTCGGCCGGTGGCTTTCTATCAAGACCCCCCCACACTCGGGAACCAGTACGACGACGACCGCGTGCTGCGGTCCTATCTCGCGCGGGCCCTGCCGCGCGAGGTGGCCGCGTCGATAACGCCTTCGCTGCGGGAGATGGGCGAGCTCGCCGGCGGCCGCCTGTACGAGCTGCAGCTCGCCGATCGCGCGAACGAGCCGAAGCTCACGTCGTGGGACGCCTGGGGAAGGCGCATCGACCACGTCGAGGTGACCCAGCTCTGGAAGGAGGCGGCCCGCATCGCGTGCGAGCGGGGGGTCGTCGCGACGGCCTACGAGCGGGCGCACGGCGCGTTCTCGCGCGTCCATCAGTTCGCGCTGGCGTACCTCTTCGACGCGTCGAGCGACGTGTACACGTGCCCGCTCGCGATGACCGACGGCGCCGCGCGGACGCTCCTCGCGAGCGACAACCGGGCGCTCATCGACCGCGCGGTGCCCCGGCTCACAAGCCGCGACCCCGCCGCCGCGTGGACCTCGGGCCAGTGGATGACCGAGCGCACCGGCGGCTCGGACGTGGGGCGGAGCGAGACGGCGGCGCGCCTCGACCCCGACGGGGCCTACCGGCTCCACGGGACGAAGTGGTTCGCCTCGTCGACCACGTCGGAGATGGCGCTCACGCTCGCGCGCCCCGAGGGCAACCCGGAGGGCAGCCGCGGGCTGGCGCTCTTCTACGTGGAGCTCGCCGGCGAGGCGGGGCGCCGCGAGGGCGTGCTGATCAACCGGCTGAAGGACAAGCTCGGCACCCGCAAGGTGCCGACCGCCGAGCTCACGCTCGACGGCGTCCTCGCCACGCCGGTGGCGGGCCTGTCGAACGGCGTCCGGGCGATCGCGCCGATGCTCAACGTGACGCGCACCTGGAACGCGATCGGCGCCATCGCCGGGATGCGCCGGGGGCTCGCGCTGGCGCGCTCGTACGCCCAGAGCCGAGTCCAGTTCGGCACGACGCTGGCGGAGAAGCCGCTGCACATGGACACGCTCGCCGAGCTCCAGGCCGAGTTCGAGGGCGCCTTCCACCTGACCTTCCGCGCGATCGAGCTGCTCGGGCGCGAGGAGACGGGCTCGCTCACCGACTCGGAGGCGAAGCTGCTGCGGCTGATCATCCCGCTCGCGAAGCTCACGACCGCCAAGCAGGCGGTGTCGGTGCTGAGCGAGGTGCTCGAGGCGTTCGGCGGGGCCGGCTACGTCGAGGACACGGGGCTGCCGCGCCTGCTCCGGGACGCGCAGGTCCTCACGATCTGGGAGGGCACGACGAACGTGCTCGCCCTCGACGCGCTGCGGGTGATCCTGAAGGACGGCTCGCTCGACATCCTCGCGGCCGAGGTGGCGCGCCTCCTGACCGGCGTGGTCGAGCCGAAGCTCGCCGAGGCCGAGACGTCCGCGTCGCGCGCGGTGTCCCACGCCCGCGCGTGGATCAAGGAGATGGCCGCCGCCGACCGCCCCGGCCTCGAGGCGGGCGCCCGCCGGGTCGCGATCACCCTGGGCCGGGCGCTGCAGCTCGCCCTGCTCGTGCGACACGCCGCGTGGGCCATGGACCGCGAGCGAAGCCGGAGCGCGCTGGCCGCCGCCATCCAGTTCGAGCGCAACGGCGTCGACTGCATCCGGGACCACGATCGCGACACGATCGAGGCCCTCGCCGAGACGCGACAGCGGCCCGATACCTGAACAAAAGGTGGGGCCTACCCACTGAACAAATCCCTCCGGCAACCCGGGCGCGGCGACAGCGCGAGGCGGGCGTGGCGCCGCGATCCGCGCCCCGTCCGCGACCCTCGACGATTTTTCCGTGGTCGCGCCGCGTTCTGATCATACAGAATTAACGTTTGATTTCGGACGGTTGCGAACACACCGCCGTCCTGGAAGCGGACGGCATTTGTCCTAGCGGCATGCGAAGGCACTAGACGGGACAACCTGAACGGGCTTACAGTAATGCGTAGCTGCGGCGCTGAACGCGTGCCCGACGTGGGCGACGTGCGGGCGGGCCCGTCCATCGAGGCGGGCTCCGCCGGCGCGGCGTCCCCGGTGGGGTGAGATCCGCCTGCGCGCGCCTCCGGCGCGTGCGTGGGACTTCGTCCGCCTCCTGGACGGATCGGGCTCGCGTGGGCCCGGGCACGCGCGCGGCGCGCGGTGTGGGTGAGCGCACACGACGAGCTGCGAGCTGCGAAGAGGCGAGATGAAGACGCAATACACGCTGCTGTCCGGCGAGACGGTCGAGTTCCCGACGCCGGCGGGCGAGCTGGGCGCCTTTCTGTCCCGGGTCCTGGCGGCGGCCAGGGATCCGTCGGTGTCCGATGCAGAGCTGCTCGATCTCGTGCTCGGCCCGGAGAACCCGTTGCTGGACAGGACCGCCGTCGCGGGCCGGAGCGTCGCGACCGCCGACGTGTACCGCGACCCGGCCTTCCACGTGATGCTCGACTGCGTGGCGCGGAAGCGGCTGCCGCCCGATTCGGCGGTCGTCACGCCGCGGACGCGGTTCACGATGACGGTGCCGGACGCCGCGCACCAGCTCGGCATCTCGGAGAGCGCGGTGCGCCAGGCGATCTACGCGGGGCGGCTGCGCGCGAGCAAGGAAGGAGGCACCTACTACCTCGATCCGCACTCGGTGGCGGGCTACCGCGTGAGCAAGCGGGGGCCGCGGCGCCAGGACCAGATGGCGAAGGGACCGCCCGGGGCCACGCTCGACGCGCGCATCGGCTCGGGGCCGGACGCGAGCTTCCGCGTGAAGCACAGCCGCGACGACTTCGAGCTGTCGGAGAAGCGCGGCCCCGAGTGGACGGGGATGATCCCGGCGGGGTGGCGGCGGATCGCGGTGCTCGGCACGTCGAAGGACCGCTCGCGCTACTGGGAGATCGAGCCCGCCGAGGGCGAGAGCGTGCTGCACTTCGAGGGCTTCTACCTGCGCGGCGGCTTCCGCATCGTGGAGACCGTGAGCACGTCGCCGCGGGCTGTGGCGGCGTTCAAGGACTTCCAGCCGCGATGAGCGCGGGCAGGCGCGGCGAGCGGAGCGCGACGAGCGCGCGGCGCGGTCGCCGGATCAGAAGCGGGCCTGGAAGCTCGTGCCGAGGCCGAAGAAGTCGGGGTTCACGAAGGTGCGCAGGGCCACGGTGCCCTCGGAGGGATCTCGCTCCATGAAGGTGCCGTTGTTGTCACGCACGTACTGAGCCCACGCGACGGCGGAGAGGATCTTGCTGATATCCCACTTGAGGCTCGCGCGGAGCTGGAAGATCGGGACGGCGGAGGCGTTGAAGGGGAGGATCGACACATTGCCCTGCTCTCGGACGACGGACGTGCGCGCGATCACCGCGCTCATGGCGTCGATGGACATCGTCCTGAACGCGGCGGGGAACTGCAGGCCCACGCCGAGGCCGGGCGTGAGCCGCGCGGACGCGAGGTGGTAATCGGCCGCGAGCGCGAAGAACAGCTCGTCGGCGGTCGAGGTCTGGGCGGTCTTCGGGATCGTCTGGAAGGGGATGAAGCTCGGCTGGTTGCGCAGCACGAACGGCAGGTCGCGGTAGACGCCCGTGACGCTCGCGCGCGCATACCCGGACTTGACGACCGCCTGGAGGGCGCCGGCGCGTGCCGGCTGGTGGGTGGTGGTGCCGGCAGATTCGAAGTCCTTGAGGTTCTGAAAGAGGTTCGTCGCCTCGAGGCTCACCGCCCATGTCGTCTTGCCCGGCGCGTACGTCTCGGGCTTGAAGAGGATCTGCGGCTTGGTGGGATCGTTGCGATAGAGGAGGAAGTCGACCGACTGCGGGATGGGCTCGTTCCTGGCGTGCGCGACGATCCGGGCCGAGGCGCCGTAGGTGTAGACCGGGTCGCCGGCGACGTCGGGCAAGTCGAAGCGGCCCTGCTGGAAGTAGCCGGCGCCGAGGTCGACGTGAACCTGGGGGTGGAGATCGGCGCCCCCGCCAAGGAGAAAGCCGTAGTTGGTCTGAGCGATTCGGATCTCCTCGGTCTCGCTCGTGCCGGGGGTGAGCACCTCCTGGACCTGGGTGAGGCTCGCGACCTTGAACCCCGCGTACACGCTGAACCGGTCGGCATCGAGCTGGACCTTCGCGCCAGGCGCGGTTCCGATGATGCGCGGGAAGATGGACTGATTGGCGGAGCCGTTCGTCCCGCCCCACGAGATGTCGTAGAGGTAGCCGAGACGAAACCGGTCCGTGTCGATGGGCCAGAGCGTGACACCGACGCCGGTCTTCCCCTCTGCCCTGCCGCCTATGTGATAGAAGGCGCGAATGAACGATCCGGCGTCGTAAAACGCCTGATTGACGTTGTTGTTGTTCCTGGACAGCGCGGCGAGATCGATGCGCAGGACGAGAGAAGCCTCGGTGTCCAGCCGCTCGATGAACCCCGGCATCCTCTTGTAGAGCGCGAGGTGCGTCAGGTTCTCGCGCCCGCTGAAGCGGGAGTTGAGGTTGTCGAAGAAGAGCCGGAATTGCTTTCGATCGCCGACGCTGAGGTTGGGCGAGAGCGGCTGCGCCTGACCCGTGTCGTGGAGCAGGTCGTCGTCGCCGAGCGTCCACGTGAGGCGCGTGTCCATCGCGTCTCCCACGCGGACGAGAGGCTCGGTGGCTGCTGGCGGGAGGTAGGGTTCGATCCGCGGGAGGGTGGGGACAACGGCGGCGGGGGCGGGCTGCGAGATCGGAGGCGGCGCGGCGGCCGCCGGGGCCGGCGCGGCCTGGTCCGAGGCTGGCGCGTCGGGCGCCGGGGCCGGCGCGGCCTGGTCCGGGCTCGGCGCAGCCGGCGCTGGCGGCGGCTGCGGCTGGCCCAGCGCCGGCGGCGCGAGCGTGAACAGCAAGGCCGCGGAGGCAGCAGGGGCGAGGAGCGCGCTTCGGTGCATGGCGGGCGGTGGCTTTCCTGGGCCTGGGTGAACCGGCGGGCGCGGCGCGGCCGCGGCGAAGGCGAGGAGGTGGCTAGTTGGTCTCGGCGTCGTCGTCGTCGAGGCTGCGCGTCCGGACGCAGGCCTCCTTCGATGGCTTCGTGGCGGGCGCGCAGCCGGGCGCCCGGCAGACGAGGTCGTCCGGACAGCGGGCTTCGATCGTCCAGTTCAGCGAGCCGCCCGAGAAGCTCCGGAGCGTGCCAGTCACCGCGTCGATCACCTCGCCCCGGTGGGACGTCGGATCGAAGGCGCTCACCGTGCCCGTCTGGATCTGGATCCTGCTCGACCCGTCCGTGATCTTGTAGTTGCCGCGCGCGGAGTAGCTCGTCCACTCGCTGCACTCGGGGTCGTCCGAGCACGCGTTCGCGCAGCTCCGCTCGGCCTGGCTGTCGAAATCGACCTGCCCGTCGCCGTTCAGATCGCAGTTCGACTGCTCCGCGGCGAAGACGTTGTCCCTCGCGGGCCTCGGACCGAAGCGCTCGCCGATGTGGAACCCCTCGACGCGCACGAGCCCGCTCTCGAGGCGCTCCATGGCCAGGGCGCCGGCGATCGTCGGCCCGTCGAGCACCGTCGGCTCCGGGACCAGGCACTCCGCTCCTTCCTGCGCGCGCGCGATCTCGTACGAAGGGAACGAGAGCTGGGTGAAGCCGAAGAACTCGTCGACGGTGCCCGCGAGGTACTCGAGCCGATCGCAGACACGCAGGTTGGCAGGTGTGCTGAAATTGTACGCGAAGAGGTGGTTGAAGCCGCTGCCCTGGCCGGCCAGATCGGTGACGTAGAAGCCGTCGCTCGAGACACGCGTGACGACGACCTGCTGGGGAGCCGCGGTGTCGATCCGCATCGCTTCGGACGGGTAGGGCGTCGCCGAGCCGCCGCCCTGCACGTCGGCGATGCGCGGCGAGGCGTAGGCGACCGGCTTCGAGACGCCGGCGCTGAAGGAGCCGCCCTCCTCGGTGTCGTCGTCCGCGAAGGCGCACCCGGGATCGGCGGGGAAATCGACGAGCATGTCGCCCGGCGCGTCGTCGTTGACGCCGTTGGCGCACGCGGGGCGGTCGCCCCGGGACGCGGGCCGGTAGCCGAGGTCCTCGACCCACAGCCGGATGGGCCCGTAGACGGCCGTCACGTGGGCGATCCCCTCGGCGACGCCGTCCCGCAGGCGGATGTTGCGGCCGACCGCGATGCCCTCGTCGTCCGCCTCGACGTCGAGCACCGCCCCGGGATCGACGCTCAGCCTGACCATGCCGTCGAAGGGCGTCCGGCGGCCGGCAGCGTCGCGCGCCTCGATCCTGAACGACCAGGTGTCCACCGTGTCGCCGCGGTTGGCCGGCAGCGGCGCCTCGGCGGAGGGGGGCGCTTCCCCGTTCACTTGCACGACCTGGACCCAGAAGCTCGAGACGCCCCGGGGCGTCCCGCCGTCGCTGCCGCACCCGGCGAGCGCGGCGGCCGCGAGCGCCGCTCGGCGCCTCGCCCGCGGCGTCACTGGCCCACCATCCGCAAGCGGCCGTCGGAGAAGTTGCCGAGCCGCCGGTCGACGCACGCCAGGTGCTTGCACTGCTCGCCCGCGGCGCTGCACGGGGCGAGCGCGCTCTCGCACTGCTCCCGCACCCAGTCGGTCGGCGCCTCGGCGCAGACGTCGCGCTGGTAGGCGGCGACGTCATCGCGGCAGCGCGCGAGCACACACGCGCCCCGGGAGCACGGCGCCTCGCCGGTCTTGCACGCCCGCCCCTCGACCACCGACTCGGGGCACGCGCAGACGAAGCCCTCGCCCTCGCCCGCGCAATCGGCGTCCCGCCGGCACGACGCGAGCTCGCCGCGCTCGTCCGCGCCGCACGGGCTGCCCGCGCGGATGGCGTCGATCAGCGCGTCGCGCTGCTGCACCTGGGTGTCGAGCTGCGTCGTGTTGCGCTGGAGCACGCGGAACCCGCTGCCGCCCTGGGCGAGGTAGCTCGACGTCGCCAGCTCGTAGGTCGCGATCGGATCGAGCGGCTGCCAGCAGCGCCTCGCCTCGACGTCGCAGCTGCCCACCTCGCCGCCCGGACAGTCGGCGTCGCCGTTCGGGCACGCGATCGCCGGCCGGCGCGCGCCGATGTACACGTGGGTCGCGACGCCGGACGCGGCGCCGTCGGCCGAGCGCGCGGCGCAGTCGATGACGACCCGCGCGCCCGCGATCTGCGCCTGCGAGACGCACCCGCGGCCGCTCGATCGGCGCGCCACGAAGTCGAAGAGCTCCTGCACCTCGAGGCCGGAGAGCTGCATCTTCGAGATCGAGTTGTCGAAGGGGAAGACGTTGAACATCTGCTCGACCGTCACCGGGCCGGGCACGAGGTCGGCGCGGATGCCCGTCGTGTTCGTGAGCGCGAAATCGGTCTGGATGCCGAGGCGCAGCCACATCGCCCCGGCGATGAGGTTGCCCAGCGGCGAGTCGCCGCCGCTCGCCGAGGCGCGGCGGGAGCCGCCCGGCGCGTAGCCGACCAGGAGATCGAGGTTCGCGAGCGCGTCGAGCCCCTGCGCGTACGGCTCGAGCGCCGAGGCGACGATCGGATCGGCGGGCACGTCCTCGGTCACCGGGAAGAGCTCGTACCGGTCCGAGAGCACCTCGAAGCCGTTCAGCGGGTCGTAGCCGCCCCCGAGCTCGGAGGCGTCCCTGGACAGCACGAGGTCGAGCCGCCCGACGAACTTCGCGAACGCGCCGGAGTGCGCGAGCAGCACGTCGCGCGGCGTGCAGTAACGCCGGCGCTTCGCGCCTTCCCCGGGCGAGCGCTCGTCGTTCAGGAGGATGTAGTGCCGCTGCTCCTCCTCGTCGTAGTACCGCGAGCAGTCGCGGACGCGCTTCGGCGGCTGGAGGACGATGTGGTTGTGCCCGCCGAGCACGACGTCGATGCCCGTCGTGGTCTCGATCATCCGCTCGTCGCCGTCCAGGCCGAGGTGCGTCACGAAGACGATGACGTCCACCGTGGGGCGGAGCAGGTCGACGTAAAACTGGGCGACCTCGGTCGTGTTCAGCGGGGTGACGCCGAGCCGGTTCGGCGCCTCGAAGATCGACGTCAGGCTGGAGAGGTTGCCCATCCCGACGACGCCGACCTGGAGGCCCTCGAGGTCGAAGACCGTGAACGGCTGCAGGATGGCGCCGAGCGGAGAGGCGCCGGGCTGCGCGGGGTCCTCGAGCTGGTAGTTCGCCGCGAGGACGGGGAAGCCGGCGTTCTGCTGGAGCTGGATACCGAGGTTCAGCGCGCCGCGGTCGAACTCGTGGTTGGCGACGATCATGGCGTCGACGCCCATGGCGCCGAGGGCGCGGATCTCCGCCTCTCCCGAGTAGAAATTGAAGATCGGCGCCCCCTGGAAGCAGTCGCCGCCGTCGAGGTGAAGCGCGCGCGACGACCGGGCGCGCTCGCGCCCGAGGAGATGGGACATGCGCGCGGCGCCGCCGACGTTCGCGATCGAGGCCGCCGCGCCGAGGCCGAGCCCCGCGTCCACCTGGCCGAGCTGCAGGTTGTACGGGAAGAGCCGCGAGTGGATGTCCGACGTGTGGAGCAGCGTCAGGTGCACCTGCCCGACGAGCCGCGTCGGCGGCGCCTCCTCCTCGCAGCCCGCCGCGCACAGGCCGAGCGCCACCGCGCAGGCGGCCAGCGCGCGCGCCACCCCGGACGCGACCGGCACCGCAGGCGTCGGCCCCACCGCACCCAGCGCGCCGCTCACCGCGTGGCGCGCTCTCCCGTGAGCAGGTCGTAGAGGTCCGGCGCGAACGAGGCGGCGACGCAGCACTCGACCTCCTCCGCCGTCGCGCAGGCGAGCGCCTCCGCCGCGACCGCCTCGGCCTCGGCGACCGTCACGCGCCGGAGCGTCTCCTTGATCTCCGGGATCGCCGCCGCCTCCATCGAGAAGTCGCGGAGGCCGAGGCCGAGCAGCAGCAGGGCGGCGAGCGGATCGCTCGCCATCGCGCCGCAGAGGGAGACCGGCCTGCCGAAATCCTGGCCTGCCTGGATCACCTTCGTGATCAGCCGCAGGATCGACGGGTCGAACGGCGAGGCCAGGTAGGCGAGCGAGCGGCTGGTCCGGTCGACCGCGAGCGCGTACTGGATCAGATCGTTCGTCCCGAGGCTCAGGAACGCGGCCTCGCGCGCGAAATGGTCGACCATGATCGCCGCCGAGGGCACCTCGATCATCACGCCGAGCGGGATCTCGTCGGCGCACGCCTGGCCGCGGGCGCGCACCTGCTCCTGCGCGCGGCGCAGCAGCGCGCGCACCTGCCGGAGCTCGCCGAGGCCCGCGACCATGGGGATCATGATCCGCACGTCGCC
This sequence comes from Sorangium sp. So ce1504, assembly GCF_051521635.1. Classification (NCBI taxonomy): domain Bacteria; kingdom Pseudomonadati; phylum Myxococcota; order Polyangiales; family Polyangiaceae; genus Sorangium; species Sorangium sp. So ce1504. Next base: position 8,352,318 of record NZ_CP150365.1, read on the forward strand.
GTAGGCGGAGGCGCGCACCATGGCGCGGAGGTGCTCGAGGAAGACGTCGGGGCGCGAGAGCGCGAGCCGGACCGCGCGGAGGCCGAGCATCGGGTTCATCTCGGGCGGCACCTGGAACGTGGAGACGAACTTGTCGCCGCCGATGTCGAACGTGCGCAGCGTGACCGGCTTCGGGCGGAGCGCCTCGACGACGGCGCGGAAGATCTCGAACTGCTGGTCCTCCGAGGGCGGGGACGTGCGGTCGATGTAGAGGAACTCGGTCCGGTAGAGGCCGATGCCGTCGGCGCCCTGGTCGCGCGCGAGGATCGCCTCGGCCGGGAGCTCGACGTTCGCCCGGAGCGACACCTTGACGCCGTCCTTCGACTGGGCGGCACGGTGCCTGGACTCCGAGAGCTCCTTGCCGAGCGCGACGTAGCGCTCGGCGCGGGCGCGCGCGTCCGCGAGCTCGGCCGGGCCGGGGCGAACGACGACCGTGCCGCGCAGCCCGTCGATCACCACGATGTCGCCCGTGATCACGCGCTGCAGCACGTCGCTGACGCCGACCACGGCCGGGATCTCCAGCGCGCGCGCCATGATGGAGGTGTGGCTCGTGCGGGTGCCGACCTCGGTGACGAAGCCGACGACCGGCTCGTCGACCATCGCCGCGGTGTCGGCCGGCGACAGGTCGTGCGCGATGAGGATCGTCGGCCCGGAGAAGCGCGGGAGCGCCGCGCCGAACGTCGCCGGCATGGCGATCGAGTTCTGCAGCTCGATCAGGCTGCGCGTGGAGAGGGGCGAGGTGTCGCGCGAGGACGGCGGCTCCTGGGGCGGGAGGCTGAACGCGCGCAGGAGGCGCTCGCCGACGAACAGGACGTCGTGGCTGCGCTCGCGCAGGTACGGGTCGTCCAGCGCGGCGAAGCGGCCGGCGATCGCCTCGCACGCGATCACCACCGCCCACTCGGCGCAGCGGCGCTCCTCGGTGACCTGGCGCTTCACGGCGTCGGCGAGGGCCTCGTCGCCGAGCATCAGCAGGTAGGCTTCGAGGATCGACGCCTCGGCGCGGTGGTCGCCGATGCGCTTCGCCATGTCGCGCAGCTCGTCCTGCGCGCGCTCGACCGCGGCCTCGAAGCGCTCGAGCTCCGCCGCGATCTCGCTGGAGCCGACGCGGCGGCGCGGGTGGTTCGTCCGGTGGCCGCCCATCACGACGGCCGCGCCGATGGCGACCCCGGGGGACCCAGCGATGCCCCGCAGCGTCTCCGTCCGGGCGCCGGGCGGCATCGAGTCGACCCGGGCGCCGGGCGCCGCCGAGCCGCTCCGGACGGCGTCCGCCGGGGCGGGATGCTCGTCCGGGGCGTCCGACGAGAGCGCGCTCGGGCCGCGCGTCACTCGTGCTCTCCGAAGCGCGCGGCGATCAGCTCGCCGATGGCGGAGACGGCGTCGGCGGCCTGATCGCCCGTCGCGCTCACCTCGATCTGGGTGCCCATCGACCCGCAGAGCAGGAGCACGCCCATCACGCTCTTCGCGTTGGCCGACTGCCCGTCCGGCCCGGTCAGCGAGATCTCGCAGTCGTAACGCCCCGCGAGCTGCACGAGCTTCGTCGCGGCGCGCGCGTGGAGCCCGCGGACATTGATGATGGTAAACCGCCTCGTTACCGCCTCGGTCGTCACCGCTCGCCCCCCGTCACGCTCGTGTCCGACGCCGGGCGAGGCTCCGACGGGGGCGCTCCCGGCTGCGCCAGCCGGAGATCCACGCCGGGCGCCCCGGCCATGCCCTCTCCCACCCCCGAGGGTACACCACTCGTGCTCGCCCGGGCGACGTCCCGGTGCACGACCGTGATCGGGAGCCCCGTCTTCCGCCGCAAGCTGTCGCTGAGCGCGTTGGTGAGCACGACGGAGCGGTGCCGGCCGCCGGTGCACCCGATGCCGACGGTGAGGTAGCTCTTTCCTTCGCTGGCGTAGCGCGGCATGCAGAACGAGAGGAGCTGCTCTGTCCTGCAGATGAACTCGAGGGCATCCGGGTTCTTCAGGATGTACTCCCGCACGGGCTCGTCGTTCCCCGTGAGCTCGCGGAGGCCGTGGACGAAATACGGGTTGTCGAGGAAGCGGACGTCGAAGAGCAGATCGGCGTCGAGCGGGATGCCGTACTTGTAACCGAACGAGATGAACCGGGTGGACATCCGGGGCACCTCGACCTTCGCGGGGCGCAGCCGCTCGATGACGACGCGGCGCAGGTCGTGCGTCGACAGCCGGGTCGTGTCGAGCTCGATCGTCGCCCTGGCCCGCAGCGACGCGAGCCGCTCGCGCTCCAGGAGGACGCCGTCGAGCATCGCGATGGCGCCGCTGCCGCCGGTCGTCAGCGGGTGCGGGCGCCGCGTCTCGCTGAAGCGCCGGAGCAGCGTCTCGTCCGAGGCGTCGAGGAAGAGGATCACCACGTCCCGTCCGGTCCGTATCGAGTCGAGCGCCGCCGTGGCGCCCGCCAGGAAGGAGCCCACCCGGACGTCGATGCCGAGCCCGATCCGGGTGATCCCGCCCGACTCGCACGCCTCGACCGCCGGCTGCACGAGCGACGTGGGCAGGTTGTCCACGCAGAAGAAGCCGAGGTCCTCCAGGGCGTGGAGCGCCGTCGACTTGCCCGCGCCGGAGAGGCCCGTGACGACGACGACGCGCCCCGGCGCGCCGTCGGGCCCGTGCAGGCCGTGCTGCTGCTGATCGCCTCCGTTGCTCACCCTCGCCTCCTCGGCCGCGGCAGGCTCACGGACGACTCCGTGGGGCTGAACCCGGAGCTCGGGCGATCAGGGGGCGGCCTGCCCCGATCCACGGGCGGCCGGAAGGCGCTGCTCGGGGGGTTCGGCGCGTCCACGCCGCGGCCGGGCGGCGGCGGCGGCGGCCGGGGCGGGCCGGGCGGCGCGGCGATCCGCGAGGCGCCTTCCTCGGCGAGCCTCGCCGGCGGCGGGATCGACGACTCCTCGGGCGAGCGCTCGCGGAGCAGCTCGCCCTCGACATTGCCGAAGAACTCGCGGGCCGCGTGGAACCCGGCGTTCTTCAGGAGCTCGTTGCGGGCGGCGACCTCGAGGATCGACGCCATGTCGCGGCCCGGGCGCACCGGGATGACGAGCTCCCGGATCTTCACGCCGAGGATGGAGTGGTACCGCTCGTCCAGCCCGAGCCGATCGTACTCGGTGTCCTTCGACCACTCGACAAGCTTCACCACGACGTCGATCCGCTTGCGCTCGCGGATCGACGTGACGCCGAAGAGGTCCTTCACGTTGAGGATGCCGAGGCCACGCACCTCGAGGTGGTACCGGAGGAGATCCGCCGGGGCCCCGAAGACCATGCCGGGAGGGCGGTAATCGCACTCCACGGCGTCGTCGGCCACGAGCCGGTGGCCGCGCATCACGAGATCGAGCGCGCACTCGCTCTTGCCGATCGCGCTCGACCCCATGAGAAGGAGGCCCACGCCGAAGACGTCGACGAGCACGCCGTGCAGCCGCAGGCGCGGCGCCAGGCGATCGTCGAGCAGCGCGTGCAGCGCGGTGATCGTGGCGCTCGACCGCACCGCCGAGACGAGGAGCGGCGTCCCGCTCTCCTCGGCGCACTGCGCGAGCTCCGGCACAGGGACGAACCCGATGCCGGAGCCGTTCGCCTCGAACGGCTGGTCGCCCTGCGTGAGGATGACGCAGCACAGGCCGAGCTCGAAGAAGCCGCGCAGCGACAGGAGCCGGTCCTCGCGGGAGAGCTTGTGGAGGAACGAGAGCTCGGTCTGCCCGAGGATCTGCACCCGCGTCGGGACGATGCCGTGGAAGTGGCCGACGAGCGCGAGCCCGGACTTCTGGATGCGGGTGTTCATGATGGGCCGGTCGAGGCCCGCGGCGCCGGCGATGAGCGTGAGGTCGATGCCGAGCCCCTCGTCGGCCATCAGGCTCCGCACCGCGATGGCGGGGCGGTCCGCCCGCCCACCGCGGGTCGAGGGGGGCATCCGGCCGCCCCCTTCCCCTTCGTGTCCGCCGCTGCGCGGGCCGCTCATGACACCGACCTCCCTTCCTCGGCCGCGATGAGCTCGAACGCCGCGCGCCCGGTCGAGGCGCCGAGCAGCCGCCGCCTGAACGTCTCGTCCCGCAGCAGGCGGGAGATGCGCGCCAGCGTCTTGAGGTGCTCGCCCGTGGCGCGCTTCGGCCCGATCACGGCGACGAGGATGGCCACCGGCGCCCCGTCGATCGCGTCGAAGTCGATCGGCTTCGGGCAGATCAGGACCGCGCCGATCAGCCGATCGACGCCCTCCATCGCGCCGTGGGGGATGGCCACGCCGCTCCCGACGCCGGTGGACTGCAGGCGCTCGCGCTCGCCGAGCACCCGCTCGATGTCATCGGCCTTGACCCCCGGCTGTCCTGCCGCGAGCAGGGCGGCGAGCCGGCGGAGCGCGTCCGTCTTGGAGCGGACGACCCCCTCCTGCTCGCTGGCGACGGATACCTGGTGCGCGGTCAAGATGTCGCGGACTTGCATGCTGATTTCGGCGCTCGGGCGAGGTGAGAGGGCTCTGGAACGGCGCACGTGGCACGGTCGGCGCGGCGCTCGGCCAGGGCCAAGCGAGCCGATGTGGCCATCGTACCCTGGGGACTTCGGGTGCGCGACTCAAGGACGCTATCGCGGCGAGCGGCCCCGGAGGGAGCGTTCTTCGCGTTCTTCGCGTCGCGATCGCTGGGCGACCGCCGCGCCGCTCCAGGCGGGCCCCCCGGCAGGTTGGCCATGCGCAGGGGTGAGCTGATGGAGACGAGCGCTCTTCGCCGCCGCGCTCGCCGCGGCGACGCGCGCGGCGGCTCACGCGGAGGGAGCGCGCCGCCTCGCCCGCGAGCGGTGGCTCACAGGATGGGAGCGCGCCGCGCCGGCGGGCGCGGCTGCCCTCGCTCCGGCTCGCGCGTCGCGCCTCGGCGACGCGCGCGGCGGCTCACGATCGGGAGCGTCCCGTCGCGGCCACCGCTTCGCGCTCCACCTCGACGGCGTACTCGCCGGCGCTCGTGCCGCCGCGCTTCCGCGCTATGGTGTGACCCTTCCCATCCCGGATCTGCCGCTCGAGCTTGTCGTGGACCATGTCGATCGACGCGTACATGTCCTCACCCCGCTCGGTCGCATGGAAGGCTAGACTGCCGGAGGAGAGGCGAACGTCGGCAACGTGCGTCAGACCCTCGACGGAGAGGGTGACCTGCGCCGTCATCGCCTGCCTAAGGAACTTCTGAAGCTTGGCCACCTTCTCATGGGCGTAATTCTTCACGGCGTCGGTACCCACCATATGGCGGAACGTGATCGTGATGTTCATCGGGTCCAGCCTTCCTTCCCTGATGCGTAGATGAAACAATCGACTACGGCTACAGAGCACCCCTCCATCTCCATCGTAACACTGATGTAGAGCTCTGGTCTGCACTCAACGGCGCAGCGCTTTCGTTTTGTTTGGCGTCGTTCCGCTTCTGCGTTTCTTGCCGCGGGTTGCCGCGTCTTGCGCCAGCCTGCCGCAGCTTGCCACCTCTCGCGCACCTCGTCGTGCCCGCGCGTCACCGTGGCTTGCCGCGCTGCGTCCTGCGCGGCCAGCGCACCTCCTCTTCAACAAGCCTTGGCACGCCCCGCTTGTTCCAGCGCCCGGCGCACCGTGTGCGGGGCATGGCCCGATGCCAGCGCGATCTCGCCGATCGTGGGTGTGCGTCCGAGCTCGGCCGCGAGCCGCCTCGCGCTCGCGACGACGGCGCGGAGCACCTCGACATCGCCCCGATCGAGCGGCTCGGCGACGCGGAGGCCCTCGGACTCGAGCCGGTCGATGATGTACTCGACCTCCTCGTACGAGACCGCTCGGCGGTCGACGACTTCGGCGATGTCGTTGAGGTCCACCCGACCGGTCGACCGATGGCGTGTAAGGAGCTCCTGGATCATGTCGTCGATGACAGGCGGCACGGCGCTAGCGTGCCACCTTCGCGCAGGCCGCGCACGCGCCTGCGCGGGCAAAAGCGGGCCCGAAAGCCGAGCGCGAGACCGAGCTGATCGAGCGTCTCGGCGCCGCGCTCCCCGGCCCTCCCCGCGGCCTCGCCGCGCGGAGCCTGGCCAGCCGGCTCGCCCGGCGCGAGCCCGCCGCCGCATCACAGCTCCTCATTCAAGGCGCGCCACGGCGCACCTCACCTCGCCTCGCCACGATGGCCACGATCGACGTCTTCATCTGTTCAGCGATGTTTCCGCCAGGCTGCGCGAGGCATGATAGAAATGGACGCGTCATCGGGCGGATACACATCAGGAGATCTTCCATGCGCTGGGCCCCTCCCGAATCGCGATCGCGCTATGCGATCCGCGACCATATCGAAGCAAACCTGGATCCGGTCAAGGATCATCAGGAGATCGCATTTCTCTCGACGTGCTATGATTTCCCGTGGGACACGCAGCACGCCCTCGAGCTCGCGCTGTTCCGTGTCTTCGGGATCGCCAAGGGCACACCTCTCCTGGTGCAGACAGGGGAGTTCCTCCAGCGCACCCAGAAGCGCTACGACGACACCGTCCTCATCCTCTCCGAGATGCTGGAGAACGGATACGACAGCGAGCGCGGCCGGGCGGCGCTGCGGCGCATGAACCGGCAGCACGGGCGTTACGCCATCCCGAACGACGAGTACCTGTACACGCTGTCGACGTTCATCTTCGAGCCCATCCGCTGGAACGAGCGCTTCGCCTGGCGCGCGCTGCTCGAAAAGGAGAAGCTCGCGGCCTACCACTACTGGAAGCAGGTCGGGACGCTGATGAACATCAAGGATATCCCGCCGAGCTACGAGGCGTTCGAGCGGTTCAACCTCGATTACGAGGCGGAGCACCTGCGGTTCTCGGAGGACAACCGGACGCTCGCCGTGGCGACGCGGGACCTCGTGCTGGGCTGGGCGCTGCCGAGAGCGCTATGGCCGCTCGGGGCGCCGGTCCTCCACGCGATGATCGATGATCGCATGCTCGACGCCGTCGGGCTGCCGCGGCCTCCGCCCGGGCTGCGCGGCCTCGTGCAGGCGGCGCTCCGCGCGCGCGGCCCGCTCTTGCGGGCCATGCCGCGCCGGCGCTCGCCGCGCCTGCTCACTCAGCTGAGGAACCGCACGTACCCGGACGGCTACCGTATCGAGGATCTCGGCGCGCGGTGACCGGCGCAGCTCCACGGGCCGGCGAGCCCAGCCGCCGCGCCGGGCGAGCGGCTGCCTTCCGGCTCAAGGCTGCCCTGCCGGCTCAAGGCTGCCCGCCGGCTCAAGGCTGCCTGCCGCCTCAGGGCAGCTGGCGTCGCAGGAACTTGAGCGCCTCCCGGGCAGCGCGGTTCACCGGCTCGTAGACGTCCGGGGTCGTCCTGAGCGGCGCGCCGATCGGCTCGCCCGGGCGGACGCCGAGGATGCGCTCGACGTCCTCCAGGAGCGATTGCATCGAGTCGTAGCGGTTCCCGGGGGCCTTGCGGAGCGCGGTGGCGACCAGCGCCTCGATCCGCCGATCGATGCCGGGCCGGATCGAGCTGAGCCGGGGGGCCGGGGTGCAGGCGTGCTGGGCGACGACCACCACGTCGTCTGGCGAGGAGAACGGCAGCTGGCCTGCGAGCATGCGGAACATGGTGACACCGAGGGCATAAATGTCGGTGCGGCCGTCGATGGGATCGGCGAGGGCCTGCTCCGGGGCCATGTAGGGGACCGTGCCCAGCACGAGACCGGCGGCGGTGGTGGGGCCCGTCTTCAGCTTCGCAAAGCCGAAATCCATCATCTTGAGCACGCGCGGGCCGCCCTGGGAGCGGACGAGGAACAGGTTGTCCGGCTTCACGTCGCGGTGGATGACGCCGGCCGCGTGCGCCGAAGCGAGCGCCGACGCCGCCTGCCGTATCAGCGGAAGCGCGACGGCCTCGCTCATGGCCACCTCGCGGCGGAGCAGGACGCCGAGCGACTCGCCGGTGAGCAGCTCGAGCACGATGAACGGGGACCCGTCCTTGCGCTCGCCCGCGTCGAGGACCCGGATGATGTTGGGGTGCCCGAGCTCGGCCGCCGCCTCGAGCTCGCGGAGGAACCGCTCGCGCTGGGCCCGATCGGCGGCGAAGCTGCGGTTCAGGATCTTGATCGCGACCTGCTCCTTCGTGCGGCTGTCCGCCGCGAGGTACACGCGCGACATGCCGCCGGCGCCGATGAAGCCCTGGATCACATAGCGATCCTCGAGGATGGCGCCGAACTGCCGCGTCGGCTGCGCCGGCGGCGGCGCGGCCGACAGCGACTGGACGAGGCGCGCGCCGTCGTCGGGGCAGAAGCCGTACGAGCGATCGGTGTACGCGCGGTGGCAGCGCGGGCAAATCATGGGACCCGGGTCATGATGGCGGCGGGGGCGGGGATCCTCAAGGGACTTGCGGGCGGGCGGCGCGCGGCGCCGCTCCCGGCGAGGTGGATCGCGGCGCGCACCTCGGCTATGCGTGCGCCTTTCCTCGTCGACGCGACGATTCACCCCGAGATCGAGAGACAGCCCGTGACCTCACAGAAGCACCCTGCGACCCTCATCCCCGGCGACGGCATCGGCCCCGAGATCGTGGACGCGACGCTGCGCGCCCTCGACGCGCTCGGCGCGCCCTTTGAATGGGAGACGTGCGTGGCCGGCATGGCCGGCGTCAAGGACGCGGGCGACCCGCTGCCGCGGGCCACGCTCGACAGCATCCACCGCACGCAGCTCGCGCTCAAGGGGCCGCTCGAGACGCCGATCGGCGGCGGGTACCGCTCGTCGAACGTGCGCCTACGGCAGGAGTTCAAGCTCTTCGCCAACGTGCGCCCCGCGAAGACGCTCATCCCGGGCGGCCGCTTCGAGAACATCGACATCGTGCTCGTGCGGGAGAACCTCGAGGGCCTCTACGTGGGCTTCGAGCACTACATCCCTATCGGCAGCGACGAGCACGCGGTGGCGATCGGCTCCGGCGTGAACACCCGGGTCGGCTCGCGCCGCATCGCCGAGTTCGCCTACGACTACGCCGAGAAGAACGGCCGCAAGAAGGTCACCATCGTCCACAAGGCGAACATCATGAAGGCGCTCACGGGCATCTTCCTGGAGACGTCGCGCGAGGTGAGCAAGGGCTACGAGGGCCGCGTGGCGACCGACGAGCGGATCGTGGACGCGTGCGCGATGCAGCTCGTGCTGAACCCGTGGCAGTTCGACGTCATCGTCACGACGAACCTCTTCGGGGACATCCTCTCGGACGAGATCGCGGGCCTCATCGGCGGCCTCGGCATGGCGCCGGGGGCGAACATCGGCCAGCACGCCGCGATCTTCGAGGCGGTGCACGGCTCGGCGCCGGACATCGCCGGCAAGGGCGTGGCGAACCCGATCGCGCTCATGCTCGCCGCCGCGATGATGCTCGACCACGTGGGCCACCGGGAGCTCGCCGTCCGCCTGCGCGCCGGCATCGACGGGGCGCTGAACCTGGACGGGGTCCGCACCCGCGATCTCGGCGGCAAGGCGGACACGAAGACGCTCACCGACGCCATCGTGGCGCGCATCAAGAACGGCTGAGCGAGGCGCCGTCGGTGCGGCGGATCCCGCGCTTTCGCCGGGGCGCGGCCACGGGGGTCCGCGGGGTCAGCCGCCGCGCGAGAGCGGGAGCGCGAAGTGGAAGGACGTCGTCTTGCCTAGCTCGCTCTGCGCCCAGATCCGGCCGCCGTGCGCCTCGATGATGCCCTTGCAGATGTAGAGCCCGAGGCCAGTGCCGGGCGGTCGGCCCCGGGACGGGTTTGACGAGAGCCGCTGGAAGCGCTGGAACAGCCTCGGCAGCTCGTCCGGGGGGATGCCCGGCCCGCGGTTCTCGATCGCGACCTCGACCTCGGCGTCGCGGAGAGAGAGCGTCACGCGGGTCGGCGCGTCGGGATCGCCGTACTTGGCGGCGTTGAGAAGGAGGTTCCCGAGCACCTGGTCCATGCGCGCCGCGTCCACGAGGACGGGCGGCACGTCCTCGTCCGCCGTCAGCACGATCGCGTGATCCGGCCTCTCAGCGGCAGCGAGCTCGACGATCGCGTGGAGCAGGGCGCGCATGTCCGTCGGCTGCGGATCGAGGGAGAGATGCCTCGCCTCGATCTTGGAGGCATCGAGCAGCTCTTCGGCCATCCGATCGAGGCGCTGGACGTTCGACAGGATCTTCTGGCCCCACGCCGTCGCACCGGCGGACTCGGGCAGCCGCGACAGCATGCCCGCGTAGGCGGAGATGGCGGAGAGCGGTTGCTTGAGGTCGTGCGCCACGAGGGAGGTCCACTCCTCGCGGAGCCGCTGGATCTCCCTGAAATTGGTGACGTCCTCGTAGCTCGCGATGGCCCCGTGGATCGCGCCGTCCTCGCCCCGGATGGGGCCAGCGCTCACCACAACGGGGACGTAACTCCCGTCCGTCCTTCGAAACCACAGCTCTTTACACGTCGTCCCCTCGCCACGCGCCGCGCGAACGAGGGGCATTTCAGGCAGCAGGAGCGGCCGTCCCCCTGGCTCGCACAAAAGCGCGCCTCGCCCCACGTCCAGCGCCTCGAGCGGGTGCGGCCCGCCGCAGAGCTCCTGGCAGCGGCGGCTCGCGAGGAGCGAGGGGCCGCCGCGCTCGTCCAAGACGGCGATGGCGACGGGGAAGTCTTCGATCACGCTCCGCAGCCATCGCCGCTCCTCCGCGAGGCCCCACTCAACCTCACGGAAAGCAGCTTCGGTGGGCTCCAGCGCGTCCGCGCCCCGGTCCCGTACGTAGTCGGCGCCCCGGGGGCGCATTCGCGCGCTCGCGGTGGGCTCAGCGCTCGCGAGCGCGAGCGCGAACAGCGCGCCGAGGGCCCGCACGCGCGGGAGGATCTCCTGGAAAGATGCGCTGCGGCTCCCGAACGCGCAAAAGAGGACGCCGAAGAGCCGGTCTGCGCTGAGCAGGGGCGCAGACAGAGCCCAGTGGGGCCTCATGCTGGCCGCGAGCGCGCTGAGGTCGGAGAAACGCTCGCAGGCGGCCTGGTCGACCAAGGCATGCTCGATGCGGCGGCTCTCCGCGGCGCGCAGCACGAGGGACGACGTGCCCGTGAGGTCCGTGAGCTGCGCGGCGAACGCGCTCGGCAGGTTGGAGGAGGCGACCAGCCGGATCGGGCGCGCGTGCTTTTCCACTGCGGCGCCGTACAGGAGCGAGAGGTCTGCGCTGAGCAACCGGGCGGCTTGCTCGGCGACAACCTCGCGGAGCGCTTGCGGTTGAAATTTCCCAGAAAGCGCGGCGGCCGCCTCGACGACGACCTCGGCGAGCTGGGCAGTGGCGGATTCAGGCTCGCCGTCGTCGTGGCCGAGTTGGTCGTGCGCCGAGATTTTCGCCACGCTTTCCCCTGCAGCCATGCCCATAGCACCTGCGCTCGCACGCGCCGTTCCACGAGCGACGCGCCATGCCTGCTCCAAGGGTACAGTATGCGCTGTGTGCCGAGGGAAGGCTTGTGCGCCTGCGCAGCGACGGCTCGCACGGCGCGGCGCGCGCCGAGCGCCATCGGGGTAGAGAGGAGCGCGCAGGCTGGTCAGCGGGAGGTGTCGAAGCGGCGCTTCGCCCAGCTCACGAGCGGGCTGTTGTCCCGGGTCCGCACGGCGCCGGGCGCGCCGCGGCGTTTCCGCCAGTCGCCCTCGCGGACGCGCCGGCAGCCAGCGGCCTGCTCCATGGAGAGGAGGTAGGCCTGGGCTTCGCGGCCGTCGGCGAGGCGGATGGCTGCTCTCCGGTGCAAGACCGGGTGTCCGCGGTGCACGTCGAGCGCGGCCAGCGCAGCCGGAGCGATGGCATAGAGCTCGCCGGTCACGGCGATGAGCCCTCCCTGGACGAGGGCGCCGCTGGTGCCGAGGTCGACGAGCGCGTACTGCGGTGTCGTGGTCGCCACACCGAGCGAGCGGGCTGACGCGAGCCATTCGTGTTGGTCCTCGCCCTTCATGAGGTTGTCGTAGACGAAGAGGACGATCTCGTGGGTAGTCATTGGCATGGTCCTCGGGACGGCCTCTGCGGCCCGGCTCAGACGCTCGCAAAGGGAGGGCGCGAGCGCAAGGCTGGTCGGAGCGACGTCAGCGAAGCCGTGGAGAGCTGTAGCCCCAGAGGAATATTGCACCGGCGCGCCCATGGTAAGCCGCCGTTCTTGCGGAGGGCTCGCCAACTCCAAGGCACGTCCACCAGTGCCCACAGTGCCTCATGCTCGCTTGACGCTCGCGTTCGATAGGAGTTCGAGCGCAATTTTGCGCTGCAGCCCGATGTTCTCCTGCCCGGCGCGAGTGCGGCTTTCATCCAACCGAGCATTCACCTTCTCGGAAGGCGACCTCGATCCATCAACAGCGATTCTCGATCAACTCGTGTTGAAACGATGATCTCTATGGTCGCCAGGTTCGCTCAGAAGGCCGCAAGCCGACTCAAATCACCGCACTTCCATGGGTCTCGAATTGCCCGCCTTGATCCTGCACTCGCCTTACCGCAACCGCGCACGGAAAACGCGCATCGACGTCGGCCCCCCTCGCTCCCCCCTCCCCCACCACCGTAGCGCCGGCGGGAGGGTCCACGCGGCGGGGGCGGGTGGGCGCGGCGAGCACCGACCGAGGTGCCATAAGGTCGCAGGGGGCTCCACGTCTCAGGCGCGCCTTGTGTGGCGCGCAACATAACGTCCCAGCAGGCATGGCCCGAAGGGAGACATGCCGGGTGGTGTTCTCAGCGCAAGCGCCTCGGTCCCCGTCTTGGCGGATGGCCGAGCGCCCACCCGCCCCCGCCGCGTGGACCCTCCCGCCGGCGCGGGCGACCCGCTTGCGGCGGGCTACCAGCTCACCAGGAACTGAAGCGTCTCCGCCCCTCGCACCTCGACCGAGATGGTCGGCTTGGCGCCGTACCCCATGACGAGCGCCTCGAAGTTCCCCAGCGGGTACTCCAGCGTACCGCGGTGGCTGCTGATGTCGATCTGCACCTCCGACGGCCCCAGCTGCCGCGCCCTGGCCAACGGCCCCTTCACGAGCGCGCCCAGGCTGCCCGTGTAGCGCATCAGCGCGGCGCCCGGGTCGGTCGCCAGGTGCATCGTGATCCGGCCGAGCGCGCTTTCCCTGAAGGCCCCGACCTGCTGCCGCGCGAGGCGACGGTAGCCTTCCCGCGAGCTCCGGTTCGGGTGTGAGAGCCGCGCAGCCGCGTCGTAGAGGCGCAAGAAGTCGCGCGTCGGATAGTCCGAGAACGGCAGGTAGAGCCCACCCCTCGGCGGGCTCGACAACGTCGACACCACCTGCGCGAAACGCTCCCCGAGCGTCGCCGCCAGCGCGTTGAAGAACATCCCCTTCATCGCGTAGGACTCGGGGACCCCCGCCACAACGGCGTCGATGTCGATGTTGCCGAGGAGCGGATCGGAAGGACGCACCTCGAACGAAGCTCCGTTCGGCCCGACAAGCAGCCCTTCTGTGGACGGTGCGCTCGGCGGCGCGACGCTTCGGGGCACGGCGCGCATGACACCGCTCTTGGGGATGGGCGTCTCGTTCGCTTGCCGGCGCTGGTCGCTACGGACCTCTTTCATAGGGAGCTCGCCGCAAAAAAAAGACTCAACACAAAGGCCGCTTGCGGCAACCACCGCAGCGAAGGGCACACGATCCACCTAGCAACGGCCATGCCGACCGCTCACTGAACGAGTCACCGCGTGAACACGGGGTTCATGCCAGATTTCCCTTGCATGGATGAAACGCTGGTTCAGCGGTGCAACCGCGCGGAGACGACCGGGACGGTGTTCATCTCCGCTAAGGCCGGTCCACGCGTCTGCGGCGGCACACACCCGCCAGCGTCCCGAGCCGAAGGAACACCGCGTCAACGCGTCGTGAGGCCCGCGTCAATATGCCTCTCGGCTCGCCCCGATGTGCCTTGAGGTTCGCATCGATACGCCCCGAGACTCGCCTCGACGGGCCGTGAGGCTCGCCTTGACGCACCGGGAGTGCCGAGCTCGCGGAGAGCTCCGTTCTCACCACGGACGCTCCTCGGCCCAGAAGAACCGTCGAGCGGCGGCGAGCATCGCGTGCGCCTGCCCACGATGAATCGGGTGGGCGACGAGGTGGACCTGCGCGCTCCCCACGCGCTCGACCTGGACGTGGGACGCGTGCAGAAGCCGCACTTCGCCGCGCAGAAGCCGCACCTCGCCGCGCAGAAGCCGCACTTCGGCGTCGAGCGTGGGCAGCCTCTGGTTCGACCAGGCGTCGCGCTCTGCCATCGATCGAAACGTGGTGAGGGCGGTTCACGCGCGAGAGCTCCGCGCCTCGCTCGCGCCGTCCATCGAGCGAGGCTGCTGACCGGACGCTGTCAGCAGCGCCGCCCTAGGATGCCGACGCGTGGGGCAGGACCCCCGAGGAGGACCTCATGAACACAGGACTGGGTGGCGTGATCGTCTATGTGCCCGACGCGGTGGAAGCCGCGGCGTTCTACGAGCGCGCGTTCGGCTTCGAGCGCAGCTTCGTCTCCAGCGACAACGAATACTGCGAGCTGAAGGGCAGGGTGCCGCTCGGGTTCGTGCAGGAGGACTTCGCCCAGAAGGGCCTCCCGGAGCTCGCGAAGAACAGGCCAGGAGAGCGCCCCGCCGGGTTCGAGATCATCGTCACCAGCGAGGACGTCGACGCGGCGTTCGCGCGCGCCGTGAAGGCCGGCGCAGCCCCCGTGTCGGAACCCCACGACAAGCCGTGGGGCCAGCGCGTCTCCTACGTGCGCGACCTGAACGGCGTCCTCGTGGAGATCTGCTCGCCGTGGACCTCTCCATGAGCTCACCGCAGCTCACCTCATGAGCTCGCCGCAGCTCACCCCATGAGCTGACACCGACCGTGCGATCGCGAGCGATGCGGCGCGCCGTCCGCCGCGAGAATGCGCTCGTGCCCCTGACGGTGCTTCTCCTGACAGGCTTTTACGGCAAGTCCTTGCCGCGCCTGACGCGGCCTGCTTAACCTCCGGCCGTGAACGCGAACGGACGGACACGGGTGCACCTGCTCGTGGCAGCAGCGATCGCCCTGCTCGCGGCCGGCCCCTCGGGGCTCGGCGGCGGGCCCGTCGCGGAGGCCAAGGAGCCGGCCCGGGGAAAGAAGGCGAAGAGCTACGAGTGCCGCGTCCAGAGCCCGCAGAAGTTCCTGAAGCGGCGCACCTTCGTCCAGAAGGGGATGCTCAACCCGAAGAAGCACGCCAAAGCGGTCCGCTACCTGGCCGAGCACTACGGCCACGTCGAGACCGAGGAGACGCGGCGCCACAACTCCGAGAGCGCCCACTCCCAGGCGACGGCCGTGCAGTTCATGGGCCTCCCGCTCTCCGTCCACGAGAAGATCGCGCCCGCGCTCCACTGCGTCGAGAAGCGGATCCGCTCGACGTGCACCCGCAAGTCCCGCCGCTACACGCCGCGCGCGGTCGGCGGGTTCCGCACGGCGAACAGCTACCGCGGCGCCGAGATCTCGAACCACCTCTTCGGCATCGCCATCGACATCGATCCCGACCGGAACCCGTGCTGCGGCTGCGTCGACCC
Source organism: Sorangium sp. So ce1504 (assembly GCF_051521635.1). NCBI lineage: Bacteria > Pseudomonadati > Myxococcota > Polyangiales > Polyangiaceae > Sorangium > Sorangium sp. So ce1504. Next base: position 8,367,778 of record NZ_CP150365.1, read on the forward strand.
GTGGCCCACGAGCCCGCTGTGCCAGGAGAAGAAGCGCTCTGCCTACGAGCGCACGGCCCTGTCCCGCTGCTGGATCAAGGCGTTCGAACGCTATGGCTTCGACTGGCTCGGCCACGACGACCTCGAGGACACGATGCACTTCGAGTTCCTCGGGGATCCCGACCGGATCAAGAAGAAGTAGCGCGCGGCGATCACGATCACGCGCCGCGGCCGCCCCCGCGCCGCGAGAGCCGCCGCGCGCGCCGCTCCGCCGCGGCCTCGGCGAGGCGGCGATCGTCGTCCGTCTCGAGGAGGATCGGCGGCACCGAGGTCGGCCTGAGCGACGCGTCGACGGCCACGAACGTCACGAAGGCCGTGACCATGGGCCAGATGGCGCCCGTCATCGCGTCCTCCCCCTCGACCGACACCAGGATCTCGAGCGACGTGCGGAAGGTCGCCGTCACCCGCGCGGCCAGACGGACGACCTGACCGACCTTGATCCCATGATCGAACGAGAGGTCGTCGATGCCCGCGGTGACGACCGCGCTGCCGGTGTGCCGCTGCGCGCAGATGGCAGCGCACAGGTCGATCCACGCGAGCACCTGCCCGCCGAAGATCGAGCCGAGCGCGTTCGCGTGCGTCGGCAGGACGTACTCGGTCATCGTCGTGACCGACTCGGAGACGCGCTTCTCGTGCGGGGCCTTCACCCGGCATGCGTATCACGGGCGCCCCCCCGCGCCAGAGCACGCCGGGTCGCCCGGCGTCAGCTGGAGGTCGAGGCCCTGCCCGGGTTCGGGAACGACGGCTCTTCGGGGGCCGGCGAGCGGCCAGGGCTCGCGCTGACCGACGACTTCGTGGGGACCGACTGGCCCGGCGGGCCCGTCGGGAGCGTGGGCTCGTCCTCCAGGCGCACCGACGTGACCTTCAGCCGCGCGAAGATCGCCTCGGCCTTCTCGTTCATCGCCACCGCCTCGCGCCGCGCCGCCATGTTCGCCACGAAGCTGCGATCGGTCGTCAGGAACCGCGCGTAGGCCTGGAACGTGCGCGCGAGCTCGAGCTCGTTCCCCGTCTCCTCGAAGATGCTCACCGAGCGCGCGAAATATGCGCGCGCGCTCTTCGTGTGCGCGCTGCCCCAGCCGCCCGCCGCCGTAATCTCGCCGAGCGTCCGTAGCGCGATGCCGAGGTGCACCTTGCTCCGGACCGAGGCGAACAGGTCCACCGCCCGGCTGATCGAGTCGCGCGCCTTCTCCAGATCGCCCCGGAGCATGTAGGCCTTCCCGAGGGCGCGCCGCGCCTCGGCCAGGCCGAGCCGGTCGCCGAGCTCGTCGCAGAGCTCCTCGGCCTGCTGCAGCACGCGCACCGCCTCGTCGGGATCGCCGCTCCGGTAGAGCGTCCCGCCGATGTTCGTCAGGATCAGCGCCGTCCGGTTGCGATCGCCGACCTGCCGCGCCACCTCCAGCGCCTCCTCGAAGAGCTCGAGGGCGTGGCGGTGATCGCGCTGGTCCTGCGCGATCATGCCGAGGTTGTTCAGGCTCATCACGACGCCGAGCAGGTCCGAGATCTCGCGCCGGATCGCGAGCGACCGCTCGAACGTGTTGAGCGCCTGCTTGAACTCGCCCGAGTCCTGCAGGGCGAGGCCGAGGTTGTTCAGCGACAGCGCGATCGAGCGGCGATCCCCCATCCGCTCGCGGCGGGCGAGCGCGTCGCGCAGCCATTTCAGCGCCTCCTGGTACTCGCCCCGGAGCCAGTGCAGCTTGCCGATGTCGTCGATCGTCGAGGCGATCCCCCGCTCGTCCCGCGCGCCCTCGAAGAGGCGGAGCGCGGTCGTGAGGTGCTTGCCGGCCTCGTCGAGCGAGCCGCTGTCGCGGTAGAGCCGCCCGATGCGGTTGTGCGCGGCCCCGCCCTTGCGCCGGTTGTCGAGCCGGTAGGCGAGCGTCAGCATCTCGCGGAACGCGGCGAGCGCGTCGTCGATGCGCCCGGCGAGCTGGAGGACGTCGCCGTAGTCGTGGAGCGCGTCGATGCGCCGCGCGACGTGCGCGTCGCCGAGCAGCGAGAGCCCGCGCGCGTAGTACTCCGCCGCCTTCGCGTTCGAGTAGCGCCCGCGCGCCACGTCCCCGGCGTCGAGCAGCGAGAGCCCCGCCCGCACCGCGTCGCCGATGCGCTCGCGGTGCGTCGCGAGCTCGGCGAGGAGCTCCTCGCTCGCGCGCACCGCCACCTGCTGCTCCAGCCACTCGGCGATCGCGTGGTGGTACCGCCGCTGGGCCGCGGCGCTCATCCGCTTCTGGAGCGCCTCGCGCTCCTTGGCGTGCACGAACACGTACTCGTCCGAGCCCGCGAAGCTCGACTCGCTCTGCTTGCGCAGGTAGCCGCGGTCGCACAGCGAGCGCAGCGCGGCGTTGATCCGGTCGAGATCCTTGTCGCTCTGCTCCTCCCCCCACAGGTCGGGGGCCTGGCTGCCGGCCCTGCCGAGGACGAACAGCGCGCCGCTCCAGAACACCGGGCCGATCGTCGCGGCCTGCTCGAGCAGCTGCCGGCCGTCGTGATCGAGCGCGGCGAGGCGGACGTTCACGGCGTCCTCGACCGTCATCGGCAGGCGCGCCGTCGACAGCTTCCCGAGGTGCACGCGCCAGCGCGGCCCGCCCGCGGAGTCGGGCGAGAGCTCCTCGATCACGCCCTGCTCGTGGCAGATGCGGACCATCTGCTCGAGCAGCGCCGGGTTGCCGTTCGCGAAGGAGCAGGCCGCCTCGACGAGCTCCGCCGGTACGCCCGGCTGGGACTGCGACTCGGGGCGCTTAACGTCCACGCCGTCGACGCCGTCGGCGACGTCGACGACGTCGATGATGACGACATCGTCGCTCCCGCGCGGCGCGCAGGGCGCGAGCAGCGCCCTCGCCATCTCGGCCGCGGCGGCCTCGCCGAGCGGCGTGAGCTCCAGGAGCACGTGGCGCCGGTCGCCGACCTTGCCCCAGTCGTCCTGGCGGATGAGCAGCTCCGGGCGGGCGGCGCAGACGATCAGGACCGGGCCCGTGAGGTACTCGATGAGGTAGCGCAGGAGCGCGAGGGAGTCGTCGTGGGCCGCGTGGAGGTCCTCGAAGATGAGGCACAGGGGGCCGTGGACGGCGTCCGCCTCGAGGAACGCCTTCAGGACGGCGCGGCGGATGAGGTCGGCCTGCGCAGGATCGTCCTGCACCGCGCGGGTGAGCGGGCTGTCGCCGAACGCGAGCCCGATGAACTGGCCGAGGAAGTAGATGACGTCGCCGACCTTGCGGTCGCCCATCACGTGCGCGACCTGCGAGCGGACCTCGGCGCGGGCCGCGTCCTTGTCCATGCCGTCGGAGAGGCCGAAGCGGGCGCGCAGGAGCCGCGTGAAGACGCCGTACGCGGACGCCATGTCGCCGGTGCTGCCCGAGGTGACGCGCAGCGCGGCGGAGCCCTGGCGCCGCCGCTCGAGGAACTCGCGCACGAGCCTGCTCTTGCCAATGCCCGGCGGGCCGACGAGCGTCACGGTCCGCGTGGAGCGCTCCCGCTCCACCGCGTCGAGCGCGCGGGCCAGCGCCGACAGCTCCGCCTCGCGCCCGATCAGCGGCGCGAGCGCGGGCGGCGCCGCGCCAATTGCACTGTCCTCTCGGCTCATCTCCTGGCCTCCACGTCCCCGGGTGCCGCAGCGCCGGACACGATGTCCGGAGCCTATACCAGGTTCGGCTTCGGTGGCGTGTGCGGTAAGCTGCCGGGCGTGGACGGCGAGGGCACGGGGACGTCGGGGAGCACGGCGCGCAGCGCCGCGGAGATCCGCGGGCGTATCACGGCTTGCTTCAGCATGGCCGAGCTGCGCCGCTTCGCGGAGGAGCTCGGCGTGCCGGACATCCCGTGGGAGCGGGGCATCCAGGGAGCGGCGTACGAGCTCGTCCGCCGCTTCGAGCAGCGGCGCGAGCTCGGGCCGCTCGTCGAGCGCCTCCGCGCGGCGAGGCCGCTCGTGGAGTGGCCCGACACGCCGACGGTGCCGTCCGCCGCGTCGAGCGAACCGGCGCACACCGACATCCCCAGGCCGGCGCCGCTGCCGAACCTCTCGCCGATGGTGGCCCCATCACCTCCCCTGGAGGTCGCGACGCTGGCGCCGCCGGCGAGCTCGCCTACCCCGCGGACACCGAACGTCACCGGGCCGCAGCCCGCGAATGCGCGGCCGCCCGGCGCCGCGGGGCCGGCGCAGCTCCCGGCCGGCTCCCCGCGCGCCGGCGCGCCGGCGCGCCGGCCGCGCCGCATCGACTCGCGGCTCGCGCTCGCCGCCCTGGGGCTCGTGGCGGTAAGCCTCATCGTTGCCTTCCTCATCGGCAGGGCGTCGAGCGCGCCGGGCGACGACGCGGCGCGCGGGAGCGCCGCGTCCGCGAGCGCCGCGCAGAAGGGCGCCCCACCGCCAGCGGCGCGGCCGGACGGGGTCGCGTCACGCGCTGCCGCCGCGATCGACCGCAGGCTCGAGAGCCTGGCGCGGGCGTGCGAGATCCCGCCTGGCTCGGCGGAGGACGTGATGCGCCGCGCCTTCGAGCGCTGCGGGCCGCCGCCCGCCTCGGCGGGGCACCGGACGACGCCGGCGCAGCGGAGCGATCCGCCTGCCACACAGGCGCCGGGCGCGCTGCCGGCGTCTCCAGGGGCGGGGCCGCGTGCGGCGGCCGCGACCGGCCTTGCGCCCGCCGGCGGCAATGCCGGGTGCGTCGGGGCGTGCGAGCGGCGACACCAGGCGTGCAGGGCGACGCAGTGCGGTAAAGAGCCCACGCAGAGCACGCAGTACCAGCGTTACCAGGGCTGTCTGTCGGATTGTCTGGAGCAGGCGTCCAAGTGCCGCCTCGGCTGCCTCTGAGCCTCAGGGCGACGCGTCAGGGCGACGGTCGGCTGCGGCGCATCACGTTGACCGTGACGGTCGGCTCGTGCTCGGGGCAGCCGGTGCGACCGGCCTGGCTCGGGTCGAAGTCGATGCGAAAGCAGGTCTTGCAGACGCAGAGATAGGCGTCGTGGAACGCGCGGAAGTTGAGGATGTCCGCGGCGAAGAGGCTGAGGACGATGTCGCTGAGCAGGTCTTCCTCGCGCGGGCACGGCTCCCACGGCCCGAGGCCTCCGGCGCGGCGCACGCGCCCGCTGTCGATGGCCGCTGCGAGGAAGCGATCGTCCGCGGTGGGCGGCATGAAGGCGCGAAGCGAGGCGAGCACCCGGAGCCGCGCCGCGTCGACGAGCTGCTCGATCTCGGACGCATCCGGGGCCGTCGGGGCCTGATGGCCGAGCGCCACCTGCTTGGAGAAGCCCTCGGTCACGTAGCCCGGTCGCTGCATCCTCCCGGCGGCCACGAGGTGCTTCTCGAACCAGATCCCGAGCGCCGCCGCGCTCCGGGGAGGCCTGCCGACGAACGTGAGCGCCGCGAGCAGCGCGCGGCGCTCGTGATCGCTGGCGACGAGCGATACCGCGGACGGCAGCGTGGGAATCGAGGTGTGGGAGTCCTCTTGCGGCATGAACACCCCTTTGCTCTGCCCCAGTCTGCCCGAGGTCTTCTCTCGGGGTCCAGGCGTGATGGCGCCCCGGTCGGAGATTGCGGAACTTCCTGCAATGCGTCGCGTTACCGGCTCTTTGCCGCTTTTGTAGTGAACGGCGCGCAACGGATCTCAGTCCGTGATCTTGAGCACGCCGCTGTCGTCGAGCGCGCCGCTCGCGTCGGCGCCGTCCGAATCTGCCTCGATCTCCGCCTCGGACGAAGCGGGACGCAGGAACGACAGATCGAGGCCGCCCATGGGCTGCTGCGCCGCCGCGCGCGTGGCAGCGAGCGGCAGCGCCTCGGCGTCGGCAGCGGCGTGCGGGGCGGCGCGGCGCGCTTCCCGTTCAGGTCGCTTGTCGTCGCGGCGCGAGGGCTGCGCTGGGTCGCGCCGGCCGGCGCCGGGCTCGCGGGGCCGCTCCGGCGCTGGCGCCGCGGCGGCCTTCGGCGGGCGCGCGGCCTCCGCGCGCGCGGACGGCGGCGGTGTCCGGAGCGCCCTGTCCGTCTTCCTCGCCATGCGCGCGCGGGCGCGGGAGGGGGCGTTCTTCGCGAGCTCGATGCAGCTGCCGTGCATGGCCGCCGGGCAGGAGATGCGCACGTGCATGTGGTCGTCGTGCGCCTCGGCGCCCGTGGGCTGCATCATCGCGAGCTGCGCGCGGACGAGCAGCGCGCGGGAGACGCCGATCCGCTTGGCGTGCGCGATCAGCGCGGACCGGAGCGGATCGGCGATGAAGATGTGGCTCACGCGGGCGCGAGGATCGGTGAGCAGGTGCTGGACGAGCAGCCAGTTGCGCGGCAGGTCGAAGCGCGCCCCGGGCACGTTGGTCGAGGCGAGCCGGGCGTCGAACCGGAGGAAGATCGGCGCGTGGACCTGCTTGCCGCGCGCGTCGAGCGCGTAGAAGCCGAGGTCGACGTCGCGGCCGCTCTCGTGGGAGTTGTGGCGGTGGACCTCGCCGCCGCGCTGGCGCGACAGGTCGCCGACGTCGAGCACGGCGCCCGGGAAGCGCTTGGCCACGCCGCGCGCCGCGCGCTCGATCATGCCCACGAGCGCCGGTAGCCCCCAGCGGACGTCGGCGCCGGCGTAGGCGGGCACGACGCGCACGTCCTTGCGCGAGGTGTCGAGCCGCACGCCGCCATCGAGGCGCCCTTCGTTGGGATGGCCGACCGACGAGGCGGGCGCCTGGGGCGCGGCCTTCTCTCTGGCCGGCTCGGACGATCGCGGGCCCGCGTCGCCGGCGCGGGGGCGGTGGCCCTTGCTGTCGTCCTTCGCGAGCCGCGCGCGCGGCGCGCGCTTCGTCGTCCCGCGCGCCCTGGCGGCAGCGGCGGCGTCCCGCGGCTTTGCTTCCGCGGTGGAGCGCGCGTGCGAGCGCGCCGGCGCATCCGGCGCCGCGGCGGCCGCCCGGGAGCCGGACAGGGAGAGCGCCAGGATCGTGAACAGCACGGAGAGCGGTCGAGGCACACCGGTGCGTTACGGGGTTTCCGCGGGCCGGGCCAAGAAGCCGGCGCCGCCTGGCCGCGCCCTCCGAGGGCCGCTCCCGAGACCTGCGCCGAGAGCGTGCGCCGAATTTGCGCTGGCAGGTGCGGTGAACGAGCGCAGGCGGACGCGACGAGCGCCTCATGCACCCCGGACACACGCGAGGTTCCCGTCGCCCGCCGGAAGCGCGGCCGAGAAGCGCGGATCACCTCGCGGCGCCGCGCCGCGGCCGGCGCCGCCCGGCCCCTGTGCCGCGCTGCGGCGCCGGCGCCACGGCATGTCGCAGCGGCAGCGGAGGCTTTTGCCTCGCGGCCAGTTGGGCTACCTCTCGGTCGGCCATGGACAAGGTCTACAAGAGCGCGCTGGATGCCGTGAGGGACATCCCGGGCGGCGCCACGATCCTCTCGGGCGGCTTCGGCCTCTGCGGCATCCCGGAGAACTGCATCGCGGCGCTCCGGGAGCTCGGCACGAAGGATCTCGTGGTCGTGTCCAACAACTGCGGAGTCGACGCCTTCGGCCTCGGGATCCTCCTTCAGAACCGGCAGATCCGGAAGATGATCTCGTCGTACGTCGGCGAGAACAAGGAGTTCGAGCGCCAGTACCTGAGCGGCGAGCTCGAGGTCGAGCTCACGCCGCAGGGCACGCTGGCCGAGCGCATCCGCGCCGGAGGCGCCGGGATCCCTGCGTTCTACACCCCGACCGGGGCAGGCACGGCCATCAGCGAGGGCGGGCTGCCCGTGCTCTATGGCCCGGACGGCGCGGTGAAGAGGTACTCCGAGAAGAAGGAGGTGCGCCAGTTCGACGGCCGCGACTACGTGCTCGAGCCCGCCATCCGCGGCGACTACGCGCTCGTGAAGGCCTGGAAGGGCGACCGGTTCGGCAACCTCGTCTACCGCCACACCGCCATGAACTTCAACCCGATGATGGCGATGGCCGCGAAGGTGACGATCGCCGAGGTGGAGGAGCTCGTCGACGTCGGCTCGCTCGACCCGGACCACATCCACACGCCCGGGATCTTCGTGCACCGGATCTTCCAGGGCGAGCGCTTCGAGAAGCGGATCGAGCGGCGGACGGTGCGCAAGGCGTCGGCCGCCTAGGCGGCGCGGGGACAGGGGACACGATGGGACTTACGCGGGAACAGATCGCGCAGCGCGCCGCGCTGGAGCTCAAGGACGGCTACTACGTCAACCTCGGCATCGGGATGCCGACGCTCGTCGCCAACTACATCCCCGCGGGGATCGAGGTGGTGCTCCAGAGCGAGAACGGGCTGCTCGGCATCGGCCCCTACCCGATCGAGGGCGCGGAGGACCCGGATCTCATCAACGCCGGCAAGGAGACCGTGACGATGCTCGCCGGCTCCGCGATCTTCTCGAGCGCCGAGTCGTTCGCGCAGATCCGGGGCGGCCACATCGATCTCGCGATCCTCGGGGCCATGGAGGTCTCCGAGAAGGGCGATCTCGCCAACTGGATGATCCCCGGCAAGATGGTGAAGGGGATGGGCGGGGCGATGGATCTCGTGGTGAGCGCGAAGCGCGTCGTCGTGATCATGGATCACGCGGCGAAGAACGGCGCGCCGAAGATCCTGAACGAGTGCGCGCTGCCCCTCACCGGCCGGGGCGTCGTCCACCGGATCATCACCGATCTCGCCGTGCTCGATGTGACGCCCGAGGGGCTCGTGCTGCGCGAGCTCGCGCCCGGCGTGAGCGCCCGAGAGGTGCAGGAGAAGACACAACCAACGCTCCGGGTCCCCTCCGACGTGAACGAGATGGACCTGCGGAGCGCCTGAGGGCTCGCCGATGACCTGGCCTGAAAAGACCCTGCCGACGACCGACGCGAGCGAGAAGCGCTCGCTGGGAGCGGGCGTGTTCCGTCGCTGCGACGGCTGCTCGCACACGCACGACGCCGCCGAGCTCGCGCGCACCTTCGAGGTATGCTCGCAGTGCGGCCACCACCACAAGCTCGACGCCGACGGGTGGCGGAGGCTCCTGCTCGACGACGGCGAGCTCGCCGCGTGGGACGAGCACCTCGTCCCGAACGACCCGCTCCGGTTCAGCGACGGCAAGAGCTACCGGGACCGCGTCGCGGCGCTCCACAAGAAGGGCCGCGCGAAGGAGGCGATCGAGATCGGCCGCGGCAGGCTGGGCGGCCGCGACATCGCTTACGGCGCGTTCGTCTTCGCCTTCATGGGCGGGAGCATGGGCTCGGTCGTCGGCGAGAAGATCACCCGCCTGTTCGAGCGCGCGACGCGCGAGGAGCTCCCCGTGGTGCTCCTCCAGGCGTCGGGCGGCGCGCGGATGCAGGAGGGCATCCTCTCGCTGATGCAGATGGCGAAGAGCGTGTCCGCGCTCGAGCGGTACCGCAAGGCGCGGCTGCCGTTCCTGTCGGTGCTGCTCCACCCGACGACGGGCGGCGTCGCGGCGAGCTTCGCCTTCCTGGGCGACGCGAACATCGCCGAGCCCAAGGCGCTCATCGGCTTCGCCGGCCCGCGGGTCATCGAGAACACGATCCGGCAGACGCTGCCGGCGGGCTTCCAGCGGTCCGAGTTCCTGCTCGACCACGGGATGGTCGACGCCATCGTCCCGCGCCCCGAGATGAAGGCGTACATCGGGACGCTGCTCCAGCACCTCACGGCCAGCCGCCGGGCGCGGCGATGACCTCGGCGGCGCCGCGGCTGCCCGCGCTGCTCGAGGCGCTCGGGCAGCGGGCGCCGCGGGGGATGGAGCTCGGGCTCGGCCGGGTCCGCGAGGCGCTCTCCGCGCTCGGCGATCCCCACGAAGGCCTCCCGGCGGTGCACGTCGCCGGCACGAACGGCAAGGGCAGCGTGTGCGCGATGGTCGAGTCGATCGCGCGCGAGGCCGGGCTCCGGACCGGCCTGTACACGTCGCCGCACCTGTCTCGCTTCGCCGAGCGCATCCGCGTCGGGGGAGAGATGATCGGCGACGCGGCGCTCGAGCGCGCGCTCGCCGCCGCGCTCGAGCGTGTCCCCTCGCCGCTCACGTTCTTCGAGGCGCTGACGGTCGCCGCGTTCGTGGCCTTCCGCGAGGCGGACGTCGACCTCGCGATCCTCGAGGTGGGCCTCGGCGGGCGGCTCGACGCCACGAACGTGATCTCGGCGCCGCTCTGCACGGCGATCACGTCGATCGCGCTCGACCACCAGGCCGTGCTCGGCCCGACGCTGACGGACATCGCCCGGGAGAAGGCGGGCATCCTCAAGGCGGGCGCGCCCGCGGTGCTCGGCCCCCTCGATCCGGAGGCCGACGCCGCGATCGAGGCGGCCGCGCAGGCGATCGGCGCCGGGCTTCGCCTCCGCGTCGCGCCGGCGGAGCGGGGCGGGAGCGCGGGCGAGATCGCGGTGGGGCGCGGCGGACGCGGGACGGGCACGGCGCGCGTCGCCGGGCCGGGGCGCCGCGAGATCGAGGTGGAGCTCGGCCTCCGCGGCGCGCACCAGGCCGAGAACGCGGGCGTGGCGTGCGGCATCGCGTGGCAGCTCGCCGGGCGGTGGCCCGAGGTCGAGCGGGCGCTCGCGGGTGGGCTCGCCGCGGCCCGCTGGCCCGGTCGCCTGGAGCGGATCGACGCGGGCGGCGCCCATGTCCTGCTCGACTGTGCGCACAACCCGCACGGCGCGCAGGCGCTGGCGGCGTGGCTCGACGACGAGGGTCCGGGGGCGGCGCTCACCACGCTCGTGTTCGGGGCGATGGCCGACAAGGGGTGGGGCGAAATGCTACAGGTGCTCGCGCCACGAGCGCACCGTCGGCTCTATGTGACGCCGAAGGGCCGCGCGGCCGCGCCGCTCGATGCGCTGCGCGGGGTCGCGCCGGGCGAGGCGATCGGCGATCCGCGCGCCGCGGTGGCGCGCGCTATCGAGGCCACCGCGCCGGGCGGGCTCGTGGTCGTGGCCGGCTCGATCTACCTGGTCGGCGAGGTGCGCTCGGCGCTGCTCGGCATCGTGGCGGATCCGGTCGTCACGCTCTGAAGCGGGCGCGAGCGGCGCGCTGTGCAGGCGCGTCGCTGCCCGCCCGCGCGCGGCGGGTGGCACGGGCGATGCCGTCCTCCGCGGCATGGCGTTCAGAAAGCGGCGTTCTCCGGTGCTCTTCTCTGCGGCGGCCCTCGTGGCGGCCGCGCTCGCGCGGACGGCGTTCCGCGCCCTGCGGCAGCTCGATCTGCGCGGCCGGGTCGTGGTCATCACGGGCGGCTCTCGCGGCCTGGGATTGCTGCTGGCCGAGGAGTTCGGCCGGCACGGCGCCCGGGTGGCGATCGCCGGCCGCGACGCGGAGGCGCTCTACCGGGCGGAGCAGCGGCTGCAGGCGCTCGGCGTCGAGGTGCACGCGGCGGCGTGCGATCTCGGCGACCGCGCCGCGGCCGAGGCGTTCATCGACGGCGTGGCGAGGGCGTTCGGCCGGATCGACGTGCTCGTCAACAACGCCGGTGTGATCCAGGTCGCGCCGATGCAGGACCTCCGGGTGGAGGAGCTCGACGAGGCGATGCGCTCGAACTTCTGGAGCGCGGTCCACGCGACGCTGCGCGCGCTGCCGCACCTGAGGCGGCATGGGCGGGCGGCGCGCATCGTGAACGTGGTGTCCATCGGCGGGCGCGTCGCCGTGCCGCACCTGCTCGGGTACAACGCGTCGAAGTTCGCGATGATGGGCTTCTCGGAGAGCGTGCAGGCGGAGCTCACACACGGCGGCGCGAGGGGTCCGCGCGTCACGACGGTGATCCCGGGGCCGATGCGCACGGGGTCGATCTACAACGCCGCGTTCGGCGGCAGCCCGCAGCACGAGTTCGGCTGGTTCGGCCTGGCCTCGTCGCTCCCGATCGCGACGATCGACGCGCGGCGCGCGGCGCGGCGGGTGGTGGCGGCGGCGCGCGAGGGGCGCGCGGAGGTGAAGCTCGGGCTGTCGTCGTACCTGCTGAGCTGGGCGCACGGCATCGCGCCCCAGGCGACGGTGAGGCTGATGGGCCTCATCAACGCGCTCCTGCCAGCGCCCGGCGGCGGCGAGGGCACGACGAAGGGCCGGGACCTGCGCACGCCGGCGCAGGGGTCCGTCTTGCTGCGCCTGAGCAACGAGGCAGCTCGGCGCAACAACGAGGCGCCGCCGGAAGCGGCGCGATAGCGACCGCGCTGCAAAAGCAGCGCAGTAGCGACCGCGCTGCAAAAGCGGCCCCGTAGCGACCTCGCTGTAAACACGGCGCGTCGCTACCGAGCTGCAAAACGGCGCAGACGCGGCACGATAGCGGCCACGCCACAAAGCCGCGCGATGTAGGCCGCGCCAATGTCGCCGCGGCGGCGATTGGCCGTAGGCCGTCTTGGCAAAGGTTGCTAAGGGTGGTCTCCTCAGCCCCACACCACAGAGAGGGACCGTGCCGAAGCACACCAAGAAGGATCCTAGGGAGGGCGCTCCGTCGGCGACGGGCGAACCGCAGAAGCAGGCCGCAGGCCGCAAGCTCTTCGGCACCGACGGGGTGCGCGGCGTGGCGAACCAGCCGCCGATGACCCCCGAGATGGCGCTGCGGCTCGGGCGCGCGATCGCGTTCGTCGCGAGCCACGGGAAGTCGCGGCAGGTGCGGGTGGTGATCGGGAAGGACACGCGCCTGTCCGGCTACATGCTCGAGACCGCGATCGCGTCCGGCGTGTGCGCCATGGGCGGGCGCGTGATGCTGAGCGGGCCGATCCCCACGCCGGCGGTCGCGCAGCTCACGCAGAGCATGCGGGCCGACGCCGGGGTCGTGATCAGCGCGAGCCATAACCCGTATCAGGACAACGGCATCAAGATCTTCGGGCCCGACGGCTACAAGCTGCCCGACACCGCGGAGGAGGAGATCGAGCGGCTGATGGAGAGCCACGAGCTCGACGAGGCGCGGGTGGTCGGGGCGGCGATCGGCAGCGCGGTGAAGCTCGACGACGCGCGCGGCAGGTACGTCGTGTTCTGCAAGAACACGTTCCCCACGGCGCTCTCGCTGGACGGTGTGAAGATCGTCGTCGACGCGGCGCACGGGGCGGCGTACCGCGTGGCCCCCTCGGTGTTCACCGAGCTCGGCGCGAACGTGACGGCGCTCGGCGTGAAGCCGAACGGCCGCAACATCAACCGCGAGACCGGCGCCCTGCACCCGGAGCACGTGAAGGCCGAGGTGCTCAAGCGCGGCGCGGCCATCGGCATCGCGCTCGACGGCGACGCGGACCGGGTGATCATGGTCGACGAGCGCGGCGAGGTCGTGGACGGCGACGCGATCATGGCGCTCTGCGCGCTCCGGATGCTGCGCACCGGCAAGCTGCCGCGGAACACGATCGTGACGACGGTGATGTCGAACCTCGGGCTCGAGCGGGCGCTCAAGGCCCAGAGCGGGCACGTCGTCCGCACGGCGGTCGGGGATCGCTACGTCGTCGAGGCGATGCGGAACGGCGGCTACTCGTTCGGCGGCGAGCAGTCGGGGCACCTCATCTTCCTGGACCACGCGACGACGGGCGACGGCATCGTGGCGGCGCTGCAGGTGCTCGCCATCATGATGGAGGAGGACAAGCCGCTGAGCGAGCTCGCCTCGAAGGCGATGCAGCGGGTGCCGCAGGTCCTGGAGAACGCGACGTTCGCGACGCGGCTGCCGCTCGACAGCATGCAGCGGACGCGGGTCACCGTGGATCGCATCGAGAAGACGCTGGGCGACAAGGGGCGCATCCTCGTGCGCTGGAGCGGGACGGAGCCGAAGCTCCGCGTCATGGTCGAGGGCGAGGACGCGTCGACCATCGGCGCGTACGCGCTCGAGATCATCGAAGCGGCCAAGCAGGACGTCGCTGGGGCATCGGCGTAGCCACGGCTGCCCGGCCCCCGGAGAGGGTGTCCTCTGCGGGGGCCTACCGCTGTCTGAGGGACGCCGACGCTGGCTACAGCGCGCGGCGCATGAAGAGGTCTTCCAGCGTCTCGCGGCGCGGCGCCACCTCGACGACCTGCGCGCCCGCCGCGAGCGACGCCCGCAGCACCTCGCGCACGCGCGCCTCGCCCTCCACATCGACCACGACGACGTCGCCCCGGCGCGTGGTCGCGAAGCCCTTCGCGCCGAGATCATCAAGGAGGCCTTCGCTCGCGCCCGCCAGCGTGACCTCGGTGCGCAGCACGTCGCCCCGCAGCAGCTGGCGGATCGCGCCGCTCACCACCACCTGGCCCTCGCGCAGGATCGCCACGCGATCGCACATCGCCTCGACGTCGCTCAGGATGTGCGTCGAGAAGAAGATCGTCCGGCCCTGATCGCGCTCCGCGAAGATGAGATCGCGCACCTCCTTGCGGCCGACCGGATCGAGGCCGCTCATCGGCTCGTCGAGGATCAGCATCTCCGGATCGGCGACCAGCGCGGCCGCCAGCCCCGTGCGCTGCAGCATCCCCTTCGACAGCCGGCGCACCTGCCGATCTGCCGCGTACGCGATCTTCACCTGATCGAGCACCTCCATCGCCCGCCTGCGCAGCGCCGCGCCGCGCATCCCGGAGAGGCGGCCGCAGAGCTCCACGAACTCGCGCGGGGTGAGGTAGGGGTAGACGTACGGGTTCTCCGGCAAAAAGCCGATCTTCCGGCGCGCCTCGGGCGACGGCACGCGCGCGCCGAACAGGTACGCCTCGCCGCCGGTCGGGGCGATGAGGCCCGTCAGCATCTTGATCGTCGTCGTCTTGCCGGCCCCGTTCGGCCCGAGGAAGCCGAAGATCTCGCCGCGCCGTACGCCGAAGCTCACCCCCTTGACCGCCTCGACCGCCCTCCGGTGCAAGAAACCCACCCGGAACGTCTTCAGGAGGCCGCGGACGTCGATCAGCAGCTCGCCCTCCGGCGCCCCTTCCTCGACGGAGCTGGCCGGCGCGGCACCCCGGTCGCGCGGCTCGACGATGCGCTCGGCTGCGTTGCTCATGCGCCCTCCTCCCCCTCGGGGCTCTCGCCCGGCGCGCCGTCTGCCGGCCGCGCCCGGCCGCGCGCGTTGGCCGCGCTGTACTCGTGCAGCTTGTACTGGATCTTGCGCGGGCTGATCCCGAGGATCGTCGCGGCCTTCGAGGTCGAGCCCTTGCACGCCTCGAGCGTGCGCAGGATCGCGTAGCGCTCCAGGTCGTAGATGGTGCTCCCCGGGACGCGCGGCATCGCGTCGACGGACTCGGCCGGCTCGGACGACATCTGCGCCGGCAGGTGCCGGAGCTCGATGCGCGCGCCGTCGCAGAGCACCGCGGCCCGCTCGATCGCGTTCTCCAGCTCGCGCACGTTGCCGGGGAACGAGTAGGACGTCAGCGCCGACAGCGCCTCGTCGGTGAAGCCCTCGATGCGCTTGCCGTTCTCCTGCGCATAGCGGCCGAGGAAGAACGTCGCGAGCTCGGGGATGTCGCTCCGGCGCTCGCGGAGCGGCGGGATCTCCAGGGTGACGACGTTGAGCCGGTAATAGAGGTCCTCGCGGAACACCCCCTCGGCGATGCGCTGGCGCAGATCGCGGTTCGACGCGGCGAGGATCCGCACGTCGACCTTGAGCGTCTCGTTGCCGCCCACCCGCTCGAACGTCCGCTCCTGCAGGAAGCGCAGGAGCTTCACCTGCGTGGCCAGCGGGATCTCGCTCACCTCGTCCAGGAACAGGGTGCCGCCGCTCGCCTGCTCGAAGCGGCCCTCGCGGCGGCCGACGGCGCCGGTGAAGGCGCCGCGCTCGTGGCCGAACAGCTCGCTCTCGAGGAGCGACTCGCTCAGCGCGGCGCAGTTCAGCCGGACGAGCGGCGCCTTCGCCCGCGGGCTGGCGCGGTGGATCATCTCGGCGATGAGCTCCTTGCCCGTGCCCGTCTCGCCCACGATCAGCACGCTCGCGCGGCTCGGCGCCACCTGCTCGACCAGCCGGAGGACCTTCGCCATGCTCGGGTGGCTCGCGATCACGTGCCCGAACGCGTTGCGCTCGCGCAGCCGCTCGCGCAGCCGCGAGTTCTCCTGGAGGAGCCGCGCCCGCTCCACCGCGCGCTCGACCACGACCGCGAGCACCGAGAAATCGAGCGGCTTCGTCAGGTAGTTGTACGCGCCCTTCTTCACGGCCTCGACCGCGCTCGAGATGGTGCCGAACGCCGTCATCACCACGAAGGTCGCGTCCGGCAGCGCGAGCTGCGCCTTCTCCATCATCCGGATGCCGTCGAGCCCAGGCATCTTCAGATCGGTCAGGACCACGTCGGGCGCGAACTCCTCGAGCTTGCCGAGCGCCTTGAAGCCGTCGGCCGCGGTCTCGGTCGTGTACCCCTCCTCGCGGAGGATCTCCGAGAGCGCCGCGCGCGCGTTGGCCTCGTCGTCGACGATCAGGATGCGCCCGCGGGATGCCATGGTGATGGCTTTCCTAGCATGCGCGTCCGCGGAATTGGACGGCTGCTCGGCCCCGGCCGAGCGGCGGCGGGACCGCGGGGCGCTCTGGTCGAGCACGTTTGCGACCGAGGCGCCGGCGCGGCGGCGTGGCGGCGTACGTTGCGCAGAGAAGGCCGAAAGGCTCGGCATCACCGCGCGGGGATGCCGTACTTATCGAGCCGTGCGGCGCGCCTGTCGCGGAGCTGCTGCCAGCGAAAACCGCTGTTTCACGCGCCGCCCGGAGTGATACAACGGGCCGCGCGCGAGGTCTCCACCGTCCCGATTGGCGGGCGTTTCCTTGTTCGACCTCGCGGGTGAGGCTCGATGCATACGCTTCGGAAGGTGTTTGCCGACAGGCCCCGGCGCGCTGCGCTCACGGCGCTGCCGCTCGTCGGCTCGCTCACGCTCGCGGGCGCTGCTGAGGCACAGCAGCCGCAGCCGCCCTTCGGACCTCAGCCGATCCCAGGCCAGCCCGCGCAGCCGCCCGGCGCTTTCGGGCCCGAGCAACCTCCCGCGCAACCCGGCCCCTTCGGGCCGCAACCCGGTCAGCCCGGCCCCTTCGGGCCGCAGCCCGGTCAGCCCGGCCCCTTCGGGCCGCAGCCCGGTCAGCCCGGCCCCTTCGGGCCGCAGCCCGGTCAGCCCGGCTCCTTCGGGCCGCAGCCGGGCTTTCCGGGCGACGCTCCGCCGCAGTTCGGGCCGCAGCCGGGCCAACCGCCGCCGGACGGGAGCGTCTCTTTCGGCGCGCAGGCGTCGGTCGGTGATCAGGGCCTCCAGGCCAGCGCGACGGCGCCGACATCCACCGCGTGGGACGAGGAGGAGCGGGCGCTCTCCCTCACCGCGCAGCCGAACCTGTGGGGCTCGACCGGCCTCCTCAGGACGTCGTACGCGGGCTCGGGCGCGCCGGGCACCTTCCGGGTGTCGTTCCTGCTCGACTGGTTCTCCACGAGCGGCTTTCTCTGTGATCCGGCGGAGTCGACGCTCGCCGGTCACCCGATCACGTGCGGTCCTGACGCGAAGGAGGACTCGGCGAGCCACGTCGGAGCGTTCTTCGCGCTGAACGCGACCCCCCTGCCCTTCCTCGAGGGGTACGCGTCGATCCGCACGTTCGCGAACGCGAACGACCAGGGTCGTCCGCGGCTGCTGCAGGTGCTCGGCGACACGACGTTCGGCGTGAAGGCGTTCACCCCCACGAAGATCGGCAAGCCGTTCTCCTTCGGCGGCGAGGCGCAGCTGCTCCTGCTCAACGGGACCGGCGACGTCGGCCTCGCCGGCGGCGGCACGAGCGCGGTCTTCCGCGGGCTCGCGTCGCTCGATCTGCGCAAGCCGCAGGGCAAGGGGTTCCCGCTGCGGGTGAACGTGAACCTCGGCTACAAGCTCGACAACTCCGGCGTCCTCGTGGAGGAGGTCGAGAAGGCGCGCGCGAAGGCGTTCACGGACGATCGCGAGCGGCAGCCGATCTCGCGGATCGAGCGGTTCGGGCTCGGCATCAACCGCGTCGACTTCTTCCAGACCCACCTCGGCGTCGAGGTGCCGCTGCCGAAGGTGCAGCCTTACCTGGAGTACACCCTCGACATCCCGGTGAACCGGCAGGGTTACGAGTGCCACACGAAGACCGTGTCGCGCGGCGACGTCTGCCTCGGGCTCGACGACTTCGCGTCTCCTGACCCGCAGAACCAGGGCGGACCGGGTTATGCCGCGGCGCCGTCGCGGCTGTCGCTCGGCGTGCGGGTGACGCCGTTCGAGAAGGCGTTCCGCGGGCTCTCCGGACACGCGGCGTTCGACCTCGGCCTGTCGGCGACCTCCGTGTTCATCGAGGAGGTCGCGCCTCAGGCGCCGTGGACGCTCTATCTCGGGATTGGCTATGCGTACGATACGAAGCAGAAGGAGCCGCCGCCGGCCCCGGCGCCGCAGATCATCAAGGAGCCGCCGCAGCTCGTGCCGGCGCCGCAGACCTTCGCGCGCGGCTTCGTGCACGAGCAGAGCAAGCCCGACGCGGCGGTGGCGGACGCCATCGTGACGATCGAGGGCGCGGCTCAGCCGCCGTACGCGACAGGGCCGGACGGCCGCTTCCTCACACGGCACCTCGATCCGGGGACGTACACCTTCAACATCCGGGCGAACGGGTACAAGCCCGGCACCTGCCAGGCGACGATCCTCCCTGGCGGGGCAGCGCCGGGGCAACCCGGGGCGTTCGGCCCGCAGCCTGGGCCTTTCGGCCCGCAGCCCGGGCAGCCCGGCGCCTTCGGTCCGCAACCCGGACAGCCCGGCGCCTTCGGTCCGCAGCCTGGACAGCCTGGGCCTTTCGGTCCGCAGCCCGGGCAGCCCGGCGCCTTCGGTCCGCAGCCCGGGCAGCCTGGGCCCTTCGGCCCGCAGCCCGGGCAGCCCGGCGCCTTCGGTCCGCAACCCGGACAGCCTGGGCCCTTCGGCCCGCAGCCCGGGCAGCCCGGCGCCTTCGGTCCGCAGCCCGGGCAGCCTGGGCCCTTCGGCCCGCAGCCCGGGCAGCCCGGCGCCTTCGGTCCGCAGCCTGGGCCCTTCGGCCCGCAGCCCGGACAGCCTGGGCCTTTCGGTCCGCAGCCGGGAGGGCCTGGCGCTGCGCCGAGCCCGGCACAGCCGCAGGGGCCGACGTTCGTGGACGTCGACTGCTCCCTCGAGGCGCTGCCCAAGACGGGCAACATCGTCGGGACGGTGAAGGACGCGGAGAGCGGGGACGCGGTCGCTGGCGCGACGATCCGGCTGGTCGACGCTGCGGGCCGCGAGCAGACGGCGACGGCCGACGGCAGCGGCGCCTTCCGTTTCCCCGACCTGCCGGCCGGCGCGGTGACGCTCAAGGTCGAGGCGCAGGGCTACATGAACCACGTCAACCAGGCCGACGTCCGGACGAGCGAGGACACGCGCGCCGCCCTCACGGTGAACAAGCGGCCGAAGATCTCGCTCGTGAAGGTGCTGGGCAACGAGATCAAGATCTCGCGGCAGATCCACTTCGAGACCGACTCGGCGAAGATCCTCGGCGACTCGAACGCGCTGATGGAGGAGATCGCGGACGTGCTCCAGCGGAATCCGAACATCCGCAAGGTCGAGATCCAGGGGCACACCGACAACACGGGCGGGCGCGAGCACAACCAGACGCTCAGCGAGGCCCGGTCGAACGCGGTGCGCGCCTGGCTGATCCGGGCCGGCGTGGACGGCTCGCGGCTGCTCGCGAAGGGCTATGGGCAGGATCGCCCCGTCGCGCCGAACGTCACGCCCGCGAACAAGGCCAAGAACAGGCGCGTTCAGTTCATCATCGTGGAGAAGTGAGCCAGGTCCGCCGCCGGGCGGGCCCCGCATCCGGCCGCGCCTCGGCGTCGCTTGTCGGCGCCGGAGCGCTGCGATAGGGCACGCGCATGATCAAGCAGGTCATCGCGACCGCGCTGGCGGTGGTGGCGGGTTGCGCGGCGCCCACCCCGGCGCCCGATGCCCGGCCAGCCGAGAGCGCCCGGCCTTCCTCCGTCGGCGCCGCGCCCACGGCGGCAGCAGCGACGGCAGGGGCCAGCGCGGCTGAGGTGGCGTCAGCGCCTCGCCCCGAGGACGCAAGCGCGCCGGAGCCGCCGCAGGACGGGGGCGATCGCGGGGCCGCCGAGGCGCCCGCTGCCGACGCGTCGCCAGGCCCAGGAGCGGAGCCCAGCGCAGGCGCCGACGCGAGCGCCGCGACCTCCGCCCGCGCGGACAACAAGATCCTGCCGGCGCTCGAGAGCGAGGAGCTCACGGCGCGAGCCAGGGCGTTGTTCGACGCCATCGCGAAGAAGGAGCCGGCGCTGGCCGAGCCCTTCTGGTTCCCCAAGGAGCCGTTCATCCCGCTCAAGGACGTGAAGGACCCCGGCAAGTACTGGGACAACCTCCACGCCGCTTACGTGAACGACGTGAAGTCGATGCATCGGAAGCGCAAGAGCTGGGAGGGGGCGCGGTTCGTCAGCTTCGTTGTGGGCTCCAAGCCGAAGTGGGTGCCTCCGGGGGACGAGGTCAACAAGATCGGCTATTACCGCTCCTTTCACGGCAAGCTGAAGTACGAGATCGACGGGAAGCCGGCGAGCCTCGACGTGCACACGATCATCTCGTGGCAGGGCCGCTGGTACATCACGCACCTCGGCGACTTCAAGAAGCGCTAGGCGTCCGCGCCCGTTCTTGTGGACGCTGCGCGGGCGCGCCGCCATGGTCTCCGCGTGGCGCCGCTCGTCTCCGTCTTGCTCCCGTACCGGCAGGCGGAAGCGACGATCGAGGAGGCGCTGGAGAGCGTGCTCGCCGAGCGCGCGGTCGATCTGGAGGTGGTCGCCGTGGACGACGGCTCGACGGACGGCGGCCCTGCCAGGGTCGCGCGCATCGCGCAGCGCGATCGCCGCGTCCTCCAGGTCGCGACGGGCGGTGTGGGGATCGCACAGGCGCTCTCGCGGGCGGCGGAGGCGGCGCGCGGCGAGCTCCTCGCCCGCATGGACGGCGACGACATCTCGGTCGGCGAGCGGCTCGCGCGACAAGCGGAGATGCTCCTCCGGGATCCGCGGCTCGACGTCGTCGGAGCCCGCGTCGAGGCGTTCGCTGCCGGGCCGATCGGCGAGGGCATGCTGCGCTACGTCGACTGGCTGAACTCGATCGTCACCCCGGAGGACCACGCGCGCGAGATGTTCGTGGAGTCCCCGCTGTGCCACCCGTCGGTGATGCTGCGGCGGAGCGCGCTGGAGCAGGTGGGCGGGTTCCGGGAGGTCCCGTGGGCGGAGGACTACGACCTGTGGCTGCGCCTCGACGCCGCGGGCGCGCGGATGGCGAAGCTCCCGGAGCTCGGCCTGCGCTGGCGGCACCGCGAGGGGCGCGCCACCTTCGCCGATCCGCGGTACGCGATCGCGAGGTTCCTCGAGGCAAAGGCGCACTATCTTGCGAGGAAGCTGCGCCCAGCGCGCCCGGTGGCCGTGTGGGGCGCGGGAAAGACAGGCCGGCGGCTGGCGAGGGCGCTCGCCCGGAACGGCGTGGCGCCCGCGCGGTTCGTGGACATCGATCCGCGCAAGATCGGCCGGATCGCGCAGGGCGCGCCGATCGTCGACCCGTCGCGGCTGGAGCGCGGGGCAGAGACCCTCGTCGTCGCCGTGGGGGCGCGGGGGGCGCGCGCGCTCATCCGCGGCCACCTCGCGGCGCGCGGCTTCGTCGAGGGCTCCGACTACCTGTGCGCCTCCTGAGCGCGCGGCGGGCGACGCTTTGCAACCGCGCGCTCTTTTGGGAGGATTCGATCCCACAGCAATGCGGGTCCCGGTGCTCACGAGCAAGCTCGACTTCCCTCCGCCAGAGCGCGCGACCCCGGAGGGGATCGTGGCCGTGGGCGGCGAGGCCTCGCCGGAGCGGCTGCTGGCCGGCTACCGCCGGGGCATCTTCCCCTGGCCTCACGAGGGGCTGCCGCTGCTCTGGTTCTCCCCGGATCCGCGCTTCGTCCTGCCGCCGCGCGAGGCGCACGTCCCGCACTCGCTGCGCAAGCGGGTGCGCCGGGGCGAGATCGAGGTGCGGACCGATACGGCGTTCGAGCGGGTCATGCAGGCCTGCAGCGCCGCGCCGCGCCCTGGGCAGAACGGCACGTGGATCACCGAGGAGCTCGTCGCCGGCTACACGGCGCTGCATGCCGCCGGGGTCGCGCACAGCATCGAGGCGTGGTCGAACGGCGAGCTCGTCGGCGGCCTCTACGGCGTGTCGCTGGGGCGAATGTTCTTCGGCGAGTCGATGTTCGCACGCGCGCCCGACGCCTCGAAGGTCGCGTTCGCGACGCTCCTCGGGAACCTCGTCGCCTGGGACTTCGCGCTGGTGGACTGCCAGGTGTACACGGACCACCTGGAGCGATTCGGCGCCGTGGAGTGGCGGCGGCGCGAGTTCCTCAGCGCGCTGAAGGTGGCGCTCGACGCCCCGACGAAGATGGGACCGTGGCGCTTCGACCTCGAGCCCGCGCAGGCGATCGAGCGGCTCATCTCGCGGTGAGCGCGCCCGAGCTTCGGCCGCGCGCCGCTCGACCCCGCTCTACAGCCGTTTCCGCCCACCTCAGCACCATGCCGAGCAGAGCGACGGTCTCCCGCACAGGAGACGGGCCCAGATCGGCGTTTTCGGCGCGCAAGCGCACTCCGGTGCGCTGAGCACCGAAAACGTCGAGGTGGGCCCGTATCCGAAGCGGGTGACCGTCGCTCTAGGAGCGCTCGCCGCCCGAGCCGTCCTTGATCTCTCGGAGCAGCTCCTCGATCCGCCGCTCGGCGTCCGGCCCCTCGTCGTAAAAGAAGCGCAGCGTCGGCACCACGCGTAGCCCCATCGTGCGGGCGACGTCCCTGCGCAGCCGGCCCGACGCCGCGTCTAGCCCCTTGAGCAGGGCGCGGCGCGCCGCGGCGTCCTCCGCGCCGAACTCGTGGCGCACGTGGACCTTCGCGCTCTGCAGGTCGTCGGTGATCTCCACGCGCGACACGAGCACGCCGGCGATCCGCGGGTCACGCAGATCCCGGAGCAGGTTGGACAGATCCTCACGGAGCCGCTCGGCGACCCGCGTCGCCCGCTTCACCACGCCGCTCATTCGTCGTCCTCTGCGTCCTCGAACATGTTCGAGGACGCTCCCAGATCTCCATCGTCACGGCCGAGCGCCTGCTCGATGCCGCCCTGCACCCCAGCGCCTCCATCGCCGAACGGCACGATCTCGGTCGCCCGATCCGTGAGGACAGCGTGCGGCAGCGACCCTGCCATCGCGGCCACGTCCGCGAGGACCTTGTCGCACATGACCGCCGAGTTCGAGACGACCGCGACGCCGAGCGTCGCCCGCCTCGGATCGTCGAGCACGCCGACCTCGGCGATCGACACGCGCATCCGGCTCTGCGCCCGCTCCTTCAAGGAGCGCACCACGCTGCGCTTGTCCTTGAGGGAGCGGGCCCCGACGATATCGAGACGGAGACGGAGTACACCCACGAACATCGGATGAGGCTCAGAGCTTCGTCTTGACCTCTTCGATCTCGAAGCTCTCGATGATGTCGCGCTCCTTGATGTCCGAGTAGCCGTCGAGCGAGATACCGCACTCGAACCCCTCGACCACCTCTTTCACGTCATCCTTGAACCGGCGCAACCCGGACAGGCGACCCGTCCAGACCACGGCGTTGTCCCGGATGAGGCGCGCCTCGCCGGTGCGCTTGACCGAGCCGCTGATGGCCATGCAGCCGGCGACCGTGCCCGCCTTCGTGATCTTGAAGACCTGGCGGACCTCGGCGCGGCCGAGGACCTTCTCCACCTTGGTCGCGGGGAGCAGCCCCTCCATCGCGCTCCGGATGTCGTCGACGGCGTTGTAGATGATGTTGTAGAGCCGGATCTCGACGCCTTCGTTCTCGGCCAGAGCGCCCGCCTTGCCGGCCGGCCTGACGTTGAAGCCGACGATGATCGCCTTCGACGCGACCGCCAGGTTGACGTCGCCCTCGGTGATGCCGCCGACGGCGCCGTTCACGATCGTGACCTTCACCTTCTGGGTCGAGAGCTTCGCCAGCGCGTGGATGATCGCCTCGACCGAGCCCTGCACGTCGCCCTTGATGATCAGCTTGAGCTCGAGCTGATCGGCCTCCTGCAGGTTCTTCGTGATGGACTCGAGCGAGACGCGCGAATCCTGCGGGATGAGCGTCTTCGACGCCTTCTTGCGGCGGGTCTCGGCGATCTCCTCCGCGGTCTTCCCGTCCTTGACGGCGTGGACGGGATCGCCCGCGCTCGGCACCTCGTTGAGGCCGAGGACCTCGACGGGCGTCGCGGGGCCGGCCTCGGCGACGGAGCGCCCGAGCTCGTCGGTCATCGCCCGGACCTTGCCCCACGCGGCGCCGGCCAGGAGGATGTCGCCCGTGCGGAGCGTGCCGTCCTGGACCATGACGCGCGCGACCGGGCCGCGGCCACGATCGAGCAGCGCCTCGATGACGGTGCCGCTGGCGCGCTTCTTCGGGTTGGCGCGGAGGTCCTGGACCTCGGCGAGGAGCAGGACCGACTCGAGGAGCTGGTCGATGCCCTGCCCCAACTTCGCCGACACGCTGCAGAACATCGTCTCGCCGCCCCACTCCTCGGGCTGCAACCCGAGCGCGGCGAGGTCGCGCTTGATCTTGTCGGCGTCGGCGCCCGGCTTGTCGATCTTGTTCACCGCGACGAGGATCGGCACCTTCGCGGCCTGGGCGTGCGAGATCGCCTCCTTGGTCTGAGGCATCACGCCGTCGTCGGCCGCGACCACCAGGATCACGATGTCGGTGAGCGAGGCGCCGCGGGCGCGCATCGCCGTGAACGCCTCGTGGCCCGGCGTGTCGAGGAAGGCGATCGTGCCGCGCGGCGTCTCGACGCGGTAAGCGCCGATGTGCTGGGTGATCCCGCCGGCTTCGCCCTCGGCGACCGTGGCCTTCCGGATCCTGTCGAGCAGCGACGTCTTGCCGTGGTCGACGTGACCCATGACGGTGACGATGGGCGGACGGATCTCCACCTCCTCGTCGGTGTCGGCCCCGGCCTGCATGGCCGCGCTCAGCGTGTCCTGCTCGCTGACGGCCACGTCCTCGACGCTCCAGCCGAACTCGCTCGCGAGGATCTTCGCGGTTTCGGCGTCGAGCGTGCTGTTGATGTTCACGCCCGTCATGCCCATCGACAGGAGCCGCATGAGCACGTCCGTCGCCTTCAGGCTCATCTTCGCGGCGAGCTGCTGGAGAGTGACCTGCTCCTCGATCTTGATGACCTTCTTGTGCGAGGCCATCTCCTGCGTGGAGACCTGGACCGGCTTGCGCGGGAGACCGCCACCCGGGCGCTGCCGCCCGAACATCCCGGGGCGGGTGTTCCGACCGCCCATGGGCCGGCCGCCTGGACCGAAGCTGGGACCACCAGGGCGTGCCTGCTGGGCGTTGGCGCGCGGATCGTAGGTCGTGCGCCGCGCCGGCGGCGTGCCGGTGCGGGGAGCCGGCATCGTGACGCCCGGACGCCCCTGCCAGACCTCAATGCCGGTCTTCGGCGGCGAGGACGGGCGGCGCGGCGCCTGTCCCGGCGTGCCGGCCGGATCTTCCGGCTTGGCCGCGGGCGAAGGCGGCGTGGTCGGCCGAGCGCCCGGGCGGGCGGCGGCCGGAGCTGCAGGCCGCTGCGGCGCGGGCGGCGGCGACGTCGGCCGCGACGCCCCGTGCGCTGGAGCAGGCGCGGGCGCCGAGGGCGCGGCTTGCGGCCGCGTCGGCGTCTGCGCCGCGGCTGCTCCGGGCGCTGCGGCTGCTCCGGGCGCTGCGGCTGCTGCGGCAGGCGCAGGCGCAGGCGCTGCGGCAGGCGCAGGCGCTGCGGCGGGCGCCGCTGCGGCAGGCGCAGGGATCGGCGCGGGCGCAGCCGCCTGCGCGGGGGCGGCAGCTGGCGCCTCGGGCGCAGCCGCAGCGGGGACGGGCGCCGGCGCGGCGGCGGTGGCAGGCGGCGCCGCGACAGGCGGCGCAGGCTTCGGCTCGGGCGAGGTCACCTTCGTCTCCTCCGCGGCCGCGGACGCCGCGGCAGGCGCGGTTGCTGCGGGAGCGGGAGCCGCCGGGGGCGGCGGCGCAGGGGGCGCAGCCGCAACAGGCGGCATCGCCGGGGCAGGCGCATTGGGCGCGGGTGCGGGAGCAGGCTCGCGCGGGCTCACGGCGACGACCGGCTCGGGGGCCGGCGCCGAGGGCGCTGCGACGGGAGCGGCGGGCGGCGCAACGGGGCGACGGGGCGGCGCTTCTTCCTGAGCGGCGCGCTCGGGCGGCGACGAAGCCAGAGCGGGCTCAGCCGCAGGCCGAGAGGGCGCAGGCTCCGGAGCAGCGCGAACGGGCGCCTCCGACAGGTCAGGCCCGCGGCCTGGCGAGGACGGCTCGGGCTCGGCCCCGGGCCGTGCGCGACGCTTGACGACCGTGGGGCGGATCCTCTCCTCCACCACCTCAGGCGACTTTTGCCGCTCGAGGTGCCGCTTCACCCGCTCGACGACGTCGGACTCGACGGCGCTCATGTGATTGCGCACGTCGCCTATACCCATGGACTGGAAGAGCGCGACCAGCGTCTTCTGGTCCATATTCAGCTGCTTGGCGACCTCGTAGACCCGGACTTTGCTCATGCACCTCGCTCCACGTTAACCAATCCGCCTCACCCATCCGCGCGGGCGACGATTTGCGGCCACTCTGTCGACCGTCGAGGCGCGTCCGGTAGAACCGGACACCGCCGCCCTGCCCCCGACCGCACCGCCTCCCCCCATGCCCGGCGCAGTAGCAAGAAGCCGACCGGACCCACTCTCCGGCACCCGCCGCTCCTCGCGGCTGGTAAGCGCGCCCTCCAGGCTGCCGGGTCTTCCCCCGACATCCTCGGACGCCGAGAGAACCCCGGCCTCGGGGTTCTCGCGCTCCACGCCTGACGTCCCCGGCCCTCGGCGACGCGAGAGGCCAGCATGGCCAGGCGGCGCCTTCCGATGCTCGGGGCTCTCGCCCTCCTCCGATCGGGCGGCCGCGCTGCGCGAAGGCCGCCCCCTGCGACCGGCGCCGCGGCGCCCACCCTCCGCGGCGTCCTCGCCCCGCTCGACGCGCGCGCACGTGTCCACGACGTGCGCTGCGTTCGCGACGGCAGCGGCGATCGACGCCGCCGAGATCGCCATCACGGCCACGCCGCGCTCGCGCGGGCCGCCCACCAGGGCGCCGAGCCCCTGCTTGCTGCCCCACGCGACGGCGCGCCCTTCGGCGACGGCGCGCCGGACCTCCGGCAGATCCGCGCCTGCCGCGGCGTCGCACGCGACCAGGACGAGCGCGGCCTCACCGCGCACGCACGACCCAACGACCGCATCGGCGCCGATCGCCGCGCTCTGGGAGCGGACGGCGGCACGGACGAGCCCGTGGAGCCGGCGCTCGGTAGCCCCTCGGATCGCCCGCGCCAGCGAGACGGTCGTGAGCGGCTCGACGCCCCGCGCCTGATCGCCGGCGCCCTCGGCGCCTCCTCCAGCGGCCCCCACGATCGCGTGGACACGTCCCTTCGCGGCGCGGGCGAGCCCCCGGGCGACCGCCGCCGAGAGGCAGTCCTGCTGCGGGTGGACGTGTGCGCCCCGCCCGAACCCGCCGTCGCCCGGATCGACCGCGACCACACCGCCGGGACCAAGGATGAGCCGGACGAGCGGACGAGCGCCGCGGACGTCGTCGACGCCGACGCGCTCCCCGCAGCCGACGCACGTGCGCACTCGCCCCTTCTCGAAGGGCTCACGCTCACCCGCGTCGCTCTGTCTGCTCACTGCTGATCCCATCCTCGGCCCTCTACTTCTCCTCGCAGCCTACGCGTGCCTCACGTCTGCGGCGCGACGAACGTCCGCCCGCGCCGCATCGAGCACCTTCTGCTCGCTTTCAACGAAATCCCGCGCCCCCTGCTTGATGGCGCGCGCCTTCTTGATGCCGAGGCCGGTGCGGATCGCCAGCCGATCCTCGTCCTCCCGCAGCACGTCCTCGACGCTGCGGTACCCGGCCTCCTCGAGCAACACCACCGTCCGATCGCCGACGCCACGGATGAACATCAGCCGCTCGCGGTCGGTGAGCGGCTCGGTGCGCGAGCTCGCGGAGCGGATGCGCTCCTGCCGCAGCCGCTCCATCGTCGTGTCCGCCTGCGACTTGATGCGATCGGCGGCCTCGACGCCGCCGAGACCCGGGATGGCCGCGAGCTCCTCGATCGAGGCCTCGCTGACCTCCTCGAGCGCGCGGAAGCCGAGCCGGTACATGGACTTGGCGATCTGCTCCGTCACCACGTCCATCTGCTGCAAGGCGGAGATCGCCTCTTCTTCCATCTGCTTGAACTTGGTCTCGCTGATGATGTCGAGCTTCCAGTTCGTCAGCTGCGCGGCGAGCCGCACGTTCTGGCCCTTGCGCCCGATCGCGAGCGACAGCTTCTCGTCCGGCACCACGAGCTCCATGCGCCCGTCGGCCTCGTCGACGATCACCTTGTGCACCTCGGCCGGCTGGATCGCGGCGATGACGTAGCGCGCCGGATCGCGATCGAACGGCACGATGTCGATCTTCTCGCCGCGGAGCTCCTGGACGACCGCCTGCACGCGCGAGCCCTTCATGCCCACGCACGCGCCCACCGGATCGACGTCTGCGTCGCGGCTGGTCACCGCGATCTTCGAGCGGGCGCCCGGCTCCCGGGCGACCGACACGATCCGCACGATGCCCTCGTAGATCTCGGGGACCTCGGCCTCGAAGAGCTTCTCGACGAGCCGGGGATCGGAGCGAGAGAGGATGACCTGCGGGCCGCGGGCCTCGCGATCGATGTCCTTCACGTACGCCACGATGCGGTCCCCGGGCCGGTACGTCTCGCGCGGCGTCTGCTCGCGGAACGTGAGCACGCCCTCGGTGCGGCCGATGTCGACGATGATGTTGTTGCCCTTCTCGAACCGCCGCACGATGCCGCGGATGAGCTCGCCCTTGCGATCCTTGTACTCGTTGAAGATGAGATCGCGCTCGGCGTCGCGCACGCGCTGCAGCAGGACCTGCTTCGCCGTCTGCGCGGCGATGCGCCCGAAGGTCGTGCGGCCGTGCTTGAGCTTCAGGATGTCGCCGTATTCCTTGTCCTGATCGCGCGCCTTCTCCGCGTCCTCGGGCCGCCAGAAGACCTGGAAGCCGAGCTCCTCGCCCAGGGTCGCATCCAGCTTCAGCTTGTCCACGTCAGTGATGGAGATCTCGCGCTCCGGCTCCGTCACGGCCTCGACCACGGTCATGTACTGGAAGAGGTCGATCTGCCCGGTGTCCTCGTTGAAGCGCGCCTCGAGCTCGCGGGTGGGGCCGAAGACGCTCTGCGCGGCCTTCAAGATCGCGGCCTCGATCGTCTCGACGAGGATCTTCTTGTCGATCCCCTTCTCCTTCGCGACCTGATCGAGGATGCTGCCGAGGCTCGTCTCCGAGGTCGGCATCGCTGCCATCGTTGCCATGACGTCCCTGTCTCCTGATCTTTCTTCTCTCTACTTGCGCTTCTCGGAGCCGCGCTCGCTCCGCTTTGAGCCCGACCGCGGAGCCGCCTCCGCGAGCTGCTTCTTCTGCCCCGACTCCTTAGCCGGCTCCTTGCCCTGCCGCTGCCCCTTCTTGGGCTGCGCCGTGAGCTCGAAGACGAGGCGCGCCTCCACGACATCTGCGAACGGGACCGCGATCCGCTTGCCGTCGACCAGCACCGCGACCTGCCCCTCCGGAGCCTCGAGGAGCTCGCCCCGGAGCAACCGCTGACCGTCCGGTGCGGGGCGTGCCAGCTTCACCTTCACTGTCCTGCCGAGGAAACGAGCGAACTCGGCCGCTGTACGCAGCCGCCGGTCGAGGCCAGGCGAGCTGACCTCGAGGTTGTAATGGTTGGGTATGAGATCCTCGACGTCGAGGACCGACGAGATGTCGCGCGACACGTCCGCGCAGTCCTCGAGCGTGACCCCGCCGCCCGCGTCGTCCGCCCCCTCGCGCTCGATCGTGAACCGCAGCGTCCAGCCCGCCCGCTCCGTGATCCACTCCAGATCGACGAGCGTGATCCCATGCGAGGCCAGCACCGGCGCGACGGCGTCGCGAACGCGCCCGAGATCGAACACGGCTCTGGTCGAAGGCTCCATGGGTTGCTGCATGTGAGAGACGTCACTTTCGGCGGATCCAGGTCCTCCCAGCGCGATCGGCCCCGAGCGAGGGTGCCCGGTGCCTCTGCGCCAAAAAAAAAGAGCCGATTCCCCGAACTGGGAACCCGGCTCGCGGATCCGCCTAGTTGTCGGCGGACAACCTAGTCGAGTGCGGGCCCTCATGCAAGGGGGGATACGGGCAAACCGCCCCTGCACGGCCGGAGATCTCCCGCCGGTTCCTCCTCGCGTCCTCGCGACGGCCAGCAGCGCGTCAGCGCTGGAGCGCTCCCCGCCGCGCGGCAGTCACGCGACGCGTCCGCCGGGTCCGTCAGCGTTATGCCAGATTCGGCAGCGCGACGATATCGACGTGCAGGACCTCCTCGAACGCCGCGATTTCCTTCAGACAGGCCTCGCTCGGCCGGCCGGAGACGCGCATCTTCGTGCAGGTCGCAGTGGCCCCCTCGAAGACGGTGTTTGAAATCTCCTCGATGTTGATCCCGTGGCGTTTCATGACGCTGAGGGTGTTCGCGAGGACGCCGACCTTGTCCATCATTCGGACGACGACCGCGTAGCGGGCGGGCGACGTGGCGCAGATATTGACCACGTTGGGCAGCTCCTCCTCCGTCATGAAGGCACGGATGATCCGGGCCGTCTCGAGGGCGACCGCGCGCTGGGCCTGCTCCGTCTGCGCGCCGACGTGCGGGGTGCCGTAGACGAGCCCTCGCCCGAGGAGATGCGACTCGAACGGCGCCGAGCTCTTGTCAGGCTCGGTGGCGAACACGTCAAGGCCGACCCGCAGCCCCTTGCGCGGGATGAGCTCCTCGAGCGCGGCGTAGTCCATCACCTCGGGGCGCGCGGCGTTCACGACGATGGCGCCGTCGGGAAGCGCCTCGAGGACGCTCCGGCTGACGATACCGCGCGTCTGCGGGGTGGCCGTCAGGTGGACGGTGAAGATGTCAGAGCGGGCAGCCAGATCCTCCAAGGTCCGCGCATAGCTGACGTCCAGCTTGGCGGCGCGGCCCGGCGTCAACGAGCGCGACCAGGCGTGCGGCTCGAGCCCGAACGCGCGGGCGCGCAGGAGCACCTCACGGCCGATCGCGCCGAGCCCCGCGATCCCGATCCGCCGACCGAACAGGCCACGGGCCACCGAGTACTTCGCCTTCTCCCAGCGGCCGGCCCGGAGCTCCGACGTCGCATCGACCAGGCGGCGGTCCAGCGCGAGGATGAACGCCATCGTCAGCTCTGCCACCGCGGTCGCGTTCTTGCCGGGACAGTTCGCCACGTAGACGCCGCGCGCGCTCGCGGCCGCGACGTCGATCGTCCCCACGCCGACCCCTGCCCTCACGATCAGGTTGAGCTGTCGCCCGGACGCGATCGCCTTCGCCGTGACCTCCGTGGAACGAACGACGAGAATGCCGATCCCCTCGAGAGCCGCCGGCAGCGTGTCTCTGGTGAGCTCCGGCCGGGACTCGATCTCGATCCCGAGCACCTTGAGCTCTTCCAGAGCCGAGAGGTCCATTTTGTCGGCTACTAGCAGGCGCATGCGGACGGGAACCGTAACAGAAAAGCTCTCGCTGACGATGGGCGTTCTACGCCTCGTCTGTGTCGTCTGCGTCAGTTGCACCAGCTCATGCGCCAGCGATCATCAGGTTTCTCCCTGGGGTGCAGCGGGCAGACCGACGCTCGGCGCGTTCGTCGCGCCCCCGGACCTCGACGCTCGGCTGCACGCCATCGACGTGGAGGCCGCCGAGCTCGGGCTGAAGCTCGAGGTCGAGCTCCGCGGCGCGCTACGGCGCGGCGGCGAGGTGGTGGTGCGCGGCTACAGCGGGACCGACGCGCTCGGGCGCCGCGCCTCGGCGGTCCGCGTGGCGACGCCGCACGGCGTGGTCATCGCCGCGGGGCCCCTCGACAGCGGGCGCGTGGACCGCAGACAGGCGACCCAGCTGATACCGTCGCTCCTCCCCGGCCACGAGCCGGAGGCGACGGAGCAGCTCGGGGTGTTCCGCTCCGGGACCGATCTCAACCAAGACGGCGCTCCGGACGTCGTGCTCAGAAACGAGGAAGGCGAGCTGGAGATCTGGGCCGTGCAGCCGCTCGGCGCGGCCCGGTACGCCGTCGAGCTCGCGGCGCCGCCGCGGTTCGCGCTCGACGTCGACCAGGATGGCACCCTGGAGCTCGCCGGCCGGATCCCGCTGGACGAGGGGGATCCCATCGCGCCGGATCTCCTCGACGTCGCGGGGTTCGAGGGAGATCGCTACACGCACCGCGGCAGCGTCGCTCGGGCGTTCCATGCAACGCGCGCGGAAGGCCCCGGCGCGGAGACGGCCGGCCAGGGCAAGCGGCAGGAGCCGCCGAAGGACGACGCCGCGCGCCTGCGGGGAGCGCTCGAGCGGGCCTGGCACGCGGTGCTCGCGGGCAGGCCGGCGGCCGAGACGCTCGCGACGCTCGACCGAGAGCCGGTGACGCCAGCGCTCCGGGGCGCGTTCTCGGCGCACCGCGCGCGCGTCGCAGCGGCCGCGAGCGGTCCACCGGCGCCGCCCGGCGCCGGCGGTGTCCCTACTCGTCCGCAGGGAGCATCGGAAACGCCTGCTCGAAGGTGACGAGGATGTCGCCGGGGAGCGCGTCAGGCTCCTTGTAGCCGCGCGTCAGCGGCACCCCCCAGTCGGCGCGCATGACGACGCGGCTGAGCTGCGGGAAGAGGGCCCGTACCCCGAAGCCAGCCGACTGCTTGAGGCGCAGATCGTCGAAGCCGTCGAAGGCGTCGCCGGCGTCGAAGAATGCCGCGCCCGCGACCTGGCACGACCAGATCTCGAGGGGCCGCGTGCGGAGCTCCAGGTTCGCAGAGAGCACATCCTCGCCGATGAACGCCGCCGTCGGGTACCCGCGGAGCCGGGTGTCGCCGCCGAGGACCAGCTTCCTGTTCAGGTAGTTCCTGTATCGGTCGAACAGGCGCACGTCGAACACGAGCCGCCCGACGCCGAAGCTCGGCGTGTGAACCCGCGCGCGCGCCTCGATGGAGGCGTCGAAGATCTGCGAGCCGTCGAGCTCGGTGACGGTCTCGACCACGGCGCGCGCGAGGCCGTCGCCGAGCGCGACGGTGTACGCGGCCGCGGCGGAGATCCCGAGGAAGCTCCGGCTGGAGTTGAGCGCGGTCGTGACCGGATAGATCAGGATCGCGAGCTCGTGCCCCAGCCGGTAGTCCTCCTGCAACGCGAGCGTGTTGAAGTCGAGGACGCGCAAGAAGCGGGTCGAGTACGTCGCGTACTTGAACGTCGGCGCGACGCGGGTGTCGCTCACCGGCATCACGCGCTCCTCGAACTCGGCGATCGCGGCAGGGGGGAGGCCCCCGGGCGCGTCGAGGCGATAGACCTTGCGGCTCGCCTCGATGCCGACCGAGATGTCGTGCTTCACGGCCGAGGACCTCGACGCGCCGCCGCCGAAGCTGCGCGTGACGGCGTAGCCGCCCACCAGGAGATCGCTCCGGTAGCGGTACGGGACGCGATCGTCCTTCGGCGTCGCCTCCGCGTCGAAGGTGGCGAGCTTCGTGCCGACGAAGCGGCGGGTCACCTCGTCACGCCAGGAGATCTCGAGGTCCCAGGCCCACTCCGCCTGCGTCGCGTAGAGCGGCTGGCCGTAGATGAACTCGCCGCTCGTGCCCTCGAACTCGCCGGTCTCCCGGTCGATGATCGCGTTCGCCTGGGTCCGCAGCCGCACGTGGCTGCCCCCGATGCGCGGCATCGCGTAGGTGACGCCGAACGAGAGCGCGCCGGGATCGAGCGCGAGCTGCGCCGCGACGGAGTGGTGGACGCCGAGCAGGTTCTGCTCGCTGGGCTGCAGGAACAGGTACTCGAGCTGCCCGCCGGCGATGCGGTAGTCCGAGTTGAGGCGCAGGCTCCAGACGTCCTTGGTGACGACGGCGACCCGCACCCGATCCGGAGCGCCGCCTCGCACGGCGAAGACGAGGACGAGCGACAGCTGGCTCAGGTCGCGCAGGTTGCGCGCCGACTCGTCGGCGAGCGCCTGCTCGTAAGGGCGCCCGGCCGCGAGCAGCACCTCGCGCCGGATGACGTACGGGCGCGACAGGGCGTGGAACCAGTTCAGGAAGGCCGGCGCAGGATCGCGGTCCTCGATCACCTCGAGCGGGACCACGTCGATCCCCTCGACGATCTTGCCCTCGGGGGCAGGATCGAGCGTCGCGCCGAGGCGCGACAGGACACGCTCGATGGTGGCGCTCTCGTAGCTCGAATAGCCCTCGCGCCGAGCCGGCGCGGCGGGCGCCGCCGGCCCCCCCTGCTTCCCGGCGGCCGCTGCCGTCCCGCCCTGCTGGGCTTGCGCCTCGATCGCGAGGAGCGCCCCGAGGGCCGGGAGCGCGAAGCGCACCAGGACGATCGATGCGCTACGCACGAGCCTCTCGCCTCAGAAGGACTCGTTGGCAGGGTACGTCGCCATGACGTTGATCTTGTACTTCACGTACTGGTGCGGGATCGTCCCCCAGTCAGGCGTCGGCATGGCCCGCTTCACGCAGCGGAGCAGCTCCTTCGTCTTCGCGCGGCTCACCGTCGTCGACTTGCCCACGTAGAGGTTGGTCCGCTTGCGCCGGAAGTCCATCTCGAGGACGAAGCTCACCGTGACGCCCGCCTTGCCGGAAGGGGCGCACTGGACGTTGTCGCGGATCGCGCGCGACAGGCCGTCCTCGAAGAAAGTGACGTGATCGCAGCGCTCGGGCGGGGTGGTGCCCGGGCCGGGGTTCTCGCACTTGATCGTGGTGAACGGCGAGAGCGTGACCCCCTCCGACAGCTCGGCGCCCGCGTCGGCGAGCGCGCCCGCGTCCCAGGCGTAGGTGCCTGCGTCAGCCGTCGCGGCGTCCGCGGAGGGGATCGACTCGGGCTTCGGGCGCCGCCACAGGTAGAGCGGCACCGCCACCACGATGAGGCCCGCGACGAGCGCGATGATGATCTGGAGCCGCACGGGGCGCTCGCTGCCACCGCGACCGAGGTAGCGGTACGGCGAGGGCTGAGACGGCGGACTGGAGGTTGACGGGAACGGAGGCCGGCTGTTCATCGGACGCGCTCAGGCTCAATCGATGAGCGTCCGCGCAGGGCGCCCAGGCTCGCCCTTCACCAGCGTCGCGCCGAGCTCGAGCGTCTCCGGGAGCATCCCCTGAACCTGCGCGACCACCTGCTCGACCACGTGACGGGCCTCGTCGATGCTCGGACCCACGATCGAGACCACGAACTTGAGCGGCCCCGTCCGGCCCGCGACGGCCGGCGTGAGGCTGAGCAGGAGCATCTCGGTCAGATCGATCACCCGCTGCGCCGCCTTCCGCAGGGCGAGCATCTCCAGGATGGTCGGGCGCTCGCTGACCTGGCGGTTCGGCCCGCGCAGCTCGTACCGCGCGACCTGCATCGGCACCTCGGCCCAGTCGGCGAACAGGCCGTCCTCGTCGATCGCCTTCATCAGGTGCTCGCGCACGAGCAGGCCGGTGAGGCCGTCGCGCTTCGCGAGGTACTGCTTCGCGCGCCGGTGCTGCGGCGAGTCCGGGCCGAACGTCACGAGCTTCATCCGGCACTCGCCGACCTGCACCTCACCGCCGTGCAGCAGCGAGACCTGCGACTTGCGCTCGTAGTTGAAGTCCGCGTAGCTGCCGTTCGTGCTGCCCTGGTCCTCGATGAACCACGACCCCGTCTGCCACTTCAGGATCGCGTGCGCCCCCGAGACGGTCGCCTCGGGCACGCACAGGCTCTGATCGCTGCGACGGCCGAGCGCGAGCTTCGTGTCGTGCAGCGGCAGCAGGGAGCCCACGATCTCGGGCGCGTTCGTCGCGTACGTCACGAGCAGCGACTGCGCCCCGGGGGTGAAGTTCAGCTTGAGCGCGCCGCCCGGCGGCGGGCCCGGATCGAGGCGCTCGCGCGGCAGCTGGATCGGGCTCGTCGTGAGCTGCGACGGGTTGAAGAAGCGCATGTGCCGCGCCTGCGGCCGCATCGACGGGTCCTCGTTGAGGCCGCGGAAGATCTGCCGCACCTCGTCGATCGACAGGCCCGCCGGCACGTCGAACATGATCTGCTGCTTCATCGTCTTGACCCGCGGCTTGTAGCCGGGCTCCGGGACGCGGCAGGTCCACATCTCCCAGAGGGTCAAGGCCATGGCGTACACGTCGTCCTCGGGGCTCGCGCCGCCGTTGCGCAGCCGCTCGGGAGACATGTAGTTCGGCGTGCCGCCGTCGGGCGGGGCGCCAGGGCGGCGCGCCGAGGCGCGCGCGCGCTCCTGGGCGAAGCCGAAGTCGAGGATCACCGCGCGGCCCTCGGAGACCATCACGTTGCCCGGCTTCAGATCGCCGTGCACGAGGCCCTGCGCGTGGATGGCCGCGAGCCCGTTGCAGACCTCGCTCGCGATCTTGCGGAACTCGTCCGCCGAGTAGCCGCCCTGGGCCTTGCGCTTGCGGATGTGCGTGTGGAGCGTCTGCCCGGGGATCTGCTCCATCACGAGGATGGGGCCCCACGGGCTCGGCGCGAGGTCGTGCACGCGACAGACGTTCGGGTGGCCCACCGAGCGCGCGAGGAGGAGCTCCTGGCGAAGCGCCTCGTCGTCGCCTGGCATGCGCGACTCTTCGCGGACAACCTTGAGGGCCACGGTCTGCTGCGTCGAGCGATCGAAGGCCAGGAAGACCTCGCCCATGCCGCCCTTACCGAGGCTCTGACGGATGTCGTAACGGTCATTGATGACCGTTCCGGCAGTGATGGGAGGAGGGGGTGTCTTGGTCACGGCCCGCGGTGGATAAAAGGAGCGCGAACCGGAGCGTGCCCGACACCGGCTGCGGCGCACAGCGTCGTCCATCTGAACGTCAAGCGCAACGGTCGTTCGGAGGGAGAGGCCAAACCCCGCGCGGCGGCGGCCGCTTCCCCGCTGATTTGGGCCGAGATCGCACCTACGAACGTCCCGGCCGCCGGGATCTCTTGACGATGACGGCTGATTTGTTTACGCGGCTCGGCCAACCCGGCGCGACCGCCGCGCGCGGGCCGGCGCTGGCGTGAGGTGCGCCGGGCCAGCGAGCCGTTGAAGCCACGTCCCATCTACCGGACGGGCGAGAAGAGTGGCTCCTCCGCGACGGCCTGGGAACGGCCCAGCGGACCGATGTTCGTCCGGGACGATGCAGACGGTGCAGAGGACGCGAAGGAAATCGTCCGACTGACGCCGTCCGAGGGCGTGAACGGGAGCGGCGACGGCGGTCGCGTGCGCGCCGACAGCTCCCCGGCTCCGCTCATGGGCCTCTCGATCGCAGGCACGTCGCTCTCCCTCTCTCTTCACCGACGACGCGAACCGCATCTGGATCGGCGACCTCGCGCGGAACGCGGCTTCCTGCTCATGGTCGCGGTCCGCCGCGGGTCGACACCCTTCCAGCCGCGCGCCGCGCAGCGCTCCGCGACGGAGCGATCCGCCCGCGAACCGCGCAGACCGAGGCGATGCGCAGGCCGTGCAAACGTCCCGCTCCTGCGCGCGATCCGTCCTACGTTCTTCACCCCGCAGCGACGCGCCGGGGTCACCGACGTTCAGCCTCGCGCGGCCCGCCACGCCTCAACGACCGCACGGACGGCAGCGCACCACGCTCCACGCATTCCCTGCTTGTATCGTGGCACTGCAGATTGACACCTCAGAGTCGCCTCAGTCACACTGCTCCCGAGGCGGCTGCTGTGTGTCCAATCTTCACCTCCTCCCGCTGCCCGAGGAGAGGCGCGACATGCCTGATAGCCGACAGCGAGAGGTAACCGGCAGCTCGAAGGTCTCGAGGGCTGCCGCGACAGACCCGCTGCTGGGGCGTGTCATCAACGGCCGCTTCACGATCGTCAGCGTCATCGCCCGCGGCGGCATGGGGAAGGTGTACAGGGCCGAGCAGGCGCCGCTCGGCCGCATCTGCGCGCTCAAGGTGCTGAGCCCCAAGTACGAGGGCGACCACGATCCCGAGTTCCACAGGCGCTTCTTCCTCGAAGCGTCGATCGCGGCGAAGCTCACGCACCCGAACACGGTCACCGTGTTCGACTACGGCCAGAGCGACGACGATATCTACTACATCGCGATGGAGTACATCGAGGGGAAGACCCTGCACCGCGTGCTCCGCGAGGAAGGGCCGTTCTCCGAGGCGCGCGCGGCCCACATCGCGCGCCAGATCTGCCGGTCGCTCCGCGAGGCGCACGGGCTCGGGGTCGTGCACCGCGACCTCAAGCCGGGCAACGTGCTGCTCGTCGATCACGAGGACGAGCACGACCACGTGAAGGTGCTCGATTTCGGGCTCGTGAAGGACACCCAGAGCGGCGAGGACCTGACCCAGCAAGGCCTGTTCATGGGCTCGCCCAAGTACATGGCGCCCGAGCAGATCACCGGCAGCGATGTCTCGGCGCGCACCGATATCTACGCGCTCGGCGTGATGATGTACGAGATGCTGTCGGGCCAGGTGCCCTTCGACAAGGGCGCGGGCGTCGGGACGCTCATGTCGCACGTCCACGACCAGATCCCGCCGATGCAGGCCCACAACCCGCAGCTCTCCATCTCGCAGACGATGGAGGGGATCGTCTATCGCTGCCTGGAGAAGGACCCGGCGCACCGCTTCTCGTCGATGAACGAGCTCGTCAACGCGCTCAAGTTCACCGCAGGCGGCATCTCCACGCGAGACACGGGCGAGAACCCGCCCATGCTGTCCGACACGACGGGCTACCGCGCGTCGCTGCCCTCGTATCCGTCGGCCACGCCGTACCCGTCGGCGCCTTCGTACCCGTCGGCGCCTTCGTATCCATCGGCCACGCCGTACCCATCGGCGCCTTCGCGTCCGTCGGCCACGCCGCACCC
This sequence comes from Sorangium sp. So ce1504, assembly GCF_051521635.1. Lineage (NCBI taxonomy): Bacteria > Pseudomonadati > Myxococcota > Polyangiales > Polyangiaceae > Sorangium > Sorangium sp. So ce1504. The sequence continues at coordinate 8,406,484 of NZ_CP150365.1, forward strand.
ATCGGCCGCTCCGCTCTCGACGACGAGCGATTTTCCGGGCCTCTCCACGCCGTACTCGTCGCCCCCCACGAGCTCACCCGCCACCTATACAGGCCCCCTCGCCACGGACAGCGCCCTCAAGCCGCCTGCGGCGCCCGTCTTCGTCCCCCCGTCGATCACCGACGCGATGGGGTCGCGCCCAGCGCCGCCCGCGGAGGTGCTCTCCGCCATCCAGACCGGCGCGAGCCCAGGTCGAAAGGTCATCCCCTGGGCGCTCACCGCGGTCCTCGCGGTCGGGGTCGGCGTCGCCGCCGCCCTGCTGGCGCGCGTGCCGGTCGCCCACACGAGCGCGGCGGCGCGCGAGCAGGGCGCGGTGAGCCCTCCTCCGCCCGCAGCGACAGCCCCGGCAGCGCCGGCGCCCGCGGCGCGCGGGCTGCACATCGAGAGCTCGCCGCCCGGCGCGGCCGTGAGGGAAGGCAACAAGGAGCTCTGCGCCGAGACGCCGTGCGAGATCGTCTGGCGAGGGGCCGCGGCCGCGCTCGCGCTGGAGCACGAGCTCGTGTTCGAGAAGCCGGGCTACAAGCCCGCCACGGTGCACGTCTCCGGCGCCGAGGAGAAGGTGCGCGCGAAGCTCGACCCGGCCGCGATCCCGGCGCCGGCGACCCCGAGCAAGCCCAGGGCGAACATCCAGAAGCCCGAGCCGTACAAGAGCAACCCCTACTGACGAGGGCGCGGACGCGCCCCGGCCGCTCTTCTGGTAGAGTCGCCGCGCTTTCGCGGCCAAGGCCTCTTACCATGGCCGCAGTGGCTTCGCGTTCGCGCGAGGAGCTCACCGGACGCTCCTCACGTGGACCCGTCGATGAAGTGTTCGGTGTGATGTGGGGAGCAGCGCCGTCAGCGCTCCCGAGCTCTCGCCGGGATCGCCGTCGCTCCCCGGCCCCGCTGAGGACAGGGCGAACTCATGTCGTCTTCCGATTCCTGCTCGCACCGCCGCCGCGACGATGTCCCGGCGCTCGACCCGACCGACGACGCCCACGCAGCGCGGCCGCGCCGCGCGACGGCGCTCCAGCGGAAGCTCCTCGCCTGCGCCGTCGCCTTCGGCGCGATGACCGCCGCGCGCGGCGCGCTCGCCGACGCCCGCACCGAGGCGCGCCTCCACTTCCGGGCAGGCATGGATCTCATCGCCCAGAAGCAGTTCGACGAGGGCATCCGGCAGCTCCAGAAGGCCAACGAGATCCTCCCGCACCCGAACGTCACCTTCAACATCGCGCGCGCGCACGCCGAGGCCGGCCACATCGAGCAGGCGCTCGCCGCGTACCGCGAGTACATCGCGAGCGACCCCGCGGACCGTGAGCAGGTGACGCGGATCGTGGAGCAGCTGGAGCAGCGCCTCGCCGCGCAGCGCGCCGCGGCGATCCCCGAGCCGAAGCAGCCGCCGGCGCCCGCGCCGCAGCAGCCGGCGCCGCAGCAGCCCACCCCAGGCGAGGCGCCCGCCCCGCCGCCCCCCGCCGGGGAGCCCGCCGCGCAGGGCGCCCCCGCGACGGCCGCGACGAAGGCGCCAGGGCCGGGCTCGAAGGCCGCCCCCGGCGACGCCGCGAGGATCGTCGGCGCGGCCCGGACCGAGGACGTCTACCAGGAGACGGTCGTCACCGCCTCGCGCGGCGCCCAGAGCCCGCTCGACTCCCCGAACTCGACGACCATCGTGACCCGGCAGGACATCCGGCTCTCCGGGATCACGCGCATCCCCGAGCTGCTCCGGCGCGTCGCCGGCATGGACGTCATGCAAATCACGGGCGGCGACGAGAACGTGTCGATGCGCGGCTTCAACAGCCGCCTCGCCAACAAGATCCTCGTCCTCGTGAACGGGCGCACGGTCAAGAACGACGTGCTCGGCTCGACCTTCTGGGAGGCGCTCTCGATCGACGTGGATCAGATCGAGCGCATCGAGGTGGTGCGCGGCCCGGGCTCCGCGCTCTACGGCGCCGACGCCTTCGCCGGCATCGTCAACATCATCACGATCGAGCCCGGCGTCGGGAAGAGCGGCTTCCGCGCGGGCTACGGCGATCACCGGCAGGGCTACGCCTCGGTGTGGGCCTCCGCGCGCGAGGGCGATTTCGCGTACCGGCTCTCCGCGGGCTACACCCGCTACCCCCGGTGGTCGCGCGAGGTCGCGGACGACCGCATCGACCTCGAGACGAGCGGCCAGAGCCAGGATCTCGGCGCGCAGAACGTCCGCATCGACCTCCGGACCTCGCAGCGGCTCGGGCCGCAGCGCGAGCTCACGGTGGGCGCCGGCTACGCCCGGAGCGAGCTCGACGTCTACGGCATCGGCCCCTTCAACGACTACAACCTGGAGGTCGCCAACGCCGACGTCGCGGTCGCGTACCGCAGCGAGAACGTCAACGCGCGGACGTACTACTCGAACCTCGACGGGTACTCGCTGCTCAACGCCGCCTACCTGGGGCACACCCTGTTCGCAGGGCGGCCGCAGCAGCACGTCGTGAACGCCGAGCTCGAGTTCGTGAAGACGCTCCGCGCGCCCAGCCCCGTCGTGCACGACTTCCACATCGGCCTCGGCTACCGGCTCAAGGCGACCTCGTGGAGCTACCTCGAGGACGACATGCCGCTCGAGCACCAGGGCTCGGTGTTCCTCCAGGACTCGATGAAGCTCGGCGAGCGCGTCACGCTGGTCGCGTCCGGGAGGCTCGACTACGTGCCCTACCTGGAGCGGCTCATCCCGTCGCCGCGCGGCTCCGTCATCGTCAAGCCGACCGAGCGCCAGGCGATCCGCCTCTCCGGCTCGACGGCGTTCCGCTCGCCCACGTCGCTCGAGGCCTACGTCGACCTGCCGATCCAGCTCGCGCTGCCCGGCCTCGAGCTCCTCTCGACCTCGAGGACGCCGGACAGCTCCGAGCGCCCCATCGACCCCGAGCAGATCATCACCGCCGAGGCGAGCTACCTGAACCAGCAGAGCGATTACTTCGAGTTCGAGGTCACCGCGTATTACAACCGCGTGAGCGATCTCATCGTGCTCGCCGAGCCGCAGCGCACGACCCTCTCGCAGCGCGCCCACGGGTCCGGGGGGCTGAACCCGGAGACGGGGAGATACACCTCCGGCTTCGGCGGCTTCGAGAACCAGAGCGACGTCTACCACGTCTTCGGCGGCGAGCTCGGCGGCCGCGTCTACCCCACCGAGGGGCTCGACATCTTCGCCAACTACGCGCTCAACCGCTCGGTGCACCGGCGCCCTGACGGGCGCGACGCGCTCGAGGACGCGCGCACCAGCCGGCACAAGGTGAACGCAGGGGTCCAGGTCCGCACGCCGATCGGCGTCGACGGTGAGGTCACGTTCCACTACCAGTCCTCGCAGGTGTGGGCCGAGCAGGTCCCGACGGGGACGGTCATCGCCACGAAGCAGTACGAGCTGCCCGCGTACACGCTGCTCAACGCGCGCGTCGGCTACCGCTTCCTGGACCGCGCCGAGATCTCCGCGACCGTGTTCAACGCGCTCGACGGGCTCGGCGACAACGCGCTGCAGATGCACCCGTTCGGCAACCGCATCGGCCGGCGCTTCATGGGATTCTTCAGCTACTCGCTCTAGGCAAGGCCATGCTCCGACCCAGCCCCCGCACCGGTCTCCTCCTGCTCGGCGCACTCCTCGCGGCCCTCCCGGGCTGCGACGACGTGGAGGTCTTCGTCCCGCTGCCGGACCAGAGCGGCCCCGCCGCGGTGCTCGACGGCACGGTGACGTACGCCGGACCCCGGCCCTGCACGAAGGATGGCCACGTCGTCGGCGCCGCGGTCGTGCTCGGCTTCGACACGCGCCTGCTGCCGCCGCCCGAGGGGCTCGGCACCTCGGCCGCGAGCATCGACGTGATCCCCGGCGACGAGCTCTTCGGAGGCCTGGGCGCCGCGCTCGATCGCTCCGAGGACGGCGCGCTCCACTGCCCCGAGCCGGACGAGCCGCCCGTCACCGTGAGCGTCCCCTGGAGGCTTTCGCCCCTGGTCGCTGGCACCTACCAGATCCGCGGTTTTTACGACTACGACGGTAATTTCGACCCCACCTTCAGCATCGCCAACCTGCCGACCCGGGGCGACGTGGCCGGCGGCGCGATCGAGAACGCGACCGAGGTGCTCGAGGGCGCCGCCCCGCGGTACCGCGCGATCACGATCGCCGCCCCCATCCCCGAGACGGGCACGCGCGTCAGCGGCATCGCCGTCACCCTCGGCCTCCCGCTCCCGCTGGAGCGGCCGCTCTTCCACGTCGCCGAGGTGCTCGCGCCGGCGTCCGGCGTCACGCAGAGCCCGAGCGAGGTGGTCATGGCCTCCGACTTCCAGCTGGAGACGTTCAGCCCGGCCGATCCCGCCGGCACCGAGGCGTCGCTGCTGCGCCTGCGGCTCGCCGCGGGGGTGCCGGACAGCGAGGTCGCGCGCGCGGCGAAGCCCCCGCTCTCGCTGCCGGTGGGCGGCGAGCCCGCGCCGACCCTCACCTACGCGCGGCAGGACGTGAACGGCGACGGGGCGATCGACGGCGACGATCATGTCCCCGACTCGGCCCTGATCCCGGCGCTCTTCCCGATCTCGGTGTTCGCGAAGCAGGACGACAAGGAGCCGCTGACCAGCCAGGCCGCGCCCGCGGTGCTCCTCCAGGGGCTCACGATCTACGACGATCTCGTGACCACGGCCACGCTCGGCCCGGAGCCGCTGAACGAGCCGCGAGACAGCGCGCTCATCGGCGTCCGGCCCGCCGCGCTGTGCATGCACCCGACCGAGCCGGAGCGGGGGGGCGTGCTCGTGCTCAGCCACAAGACCGACAAGGAAGGCAACGACATCATCGCGGAGCGGGACGTGGCCCAGGTCGAGGCGGCGCTGAGCCGGCAGTTCGGGCGCACGATCGAGGTGGCGTTCGGCTGCCTGCCCGAGGGGAGCTACGCGCTCAACCTCATCTACGGCACCGGTCAGGCCTGGACCGTGCCCAACGAGGCCGGCGTGTGCGCGCCGTCGGAGGCCGAGACGGCCGACGTCTGCGGCGCGCGGCCGCGCCTCGCGTCGCAGAGCGTCGTGCTGCGCATCGGCCCGCCGGACGACAGCGCGTACTGCGCCGAGCACCCGACGCCGGCGGCCTGCGCGCGCTGAGCACCGCAGCGGCGTCGGGTCGCGCGCGGCGCGAAGGCCGCCGCGATCCGGGCCCGGGCGCGGTGAAAGCGCCGGTTTCCTGCTGGAGGCGGCGGTTGCCTCGCGCGCGCGAACCGATGGTAGGGTCTCGGCATGCGCTGCACTTGCTTTCCCTCGCTTGCTCTTCTGGGGGCGCTCGGCGGCGCCGCGGCGGGCGCGCTCGTTCCATCCGACGCTTCCGGCGGCTGGCCCCCGCCCCCGTTGGCCAGCGCAGCGGACATGGCCGAGCCCGAGCACTGGCCGAACGACCCGGACTACGGCACGTCGGTCACGCAGAGCGGACAGTGGGGCTTCTACTCGTTCATCCCGGCCCCGAGCGGGTACGTCCGGCCGGAGGAGTCCGCCGCCGGCATGGCGATCGATCTCGCCTGGCGCTTCACCCAGGGGGACCCGCGCGTCAGGATCGCCGTCGCCGACTCCGGGATCTTCTGGGGAGAGGGGGATCTCCTGGAGAAGGTGTGGCTCAACCAGGGCGAGCTCGCGGCCCACATGCCGCGGCGCGCGGACGGCGCGGCGTGCGGCGGCGACGGCGCGCTCGCGGGCTTCGACTGCAACGGCGATGGGGTCCTTTCCATCGCGGACTACAGGGACACGCCGGAGCTCACGCCCGCGGCGTCGGAGGGGCGGCCGCAGGGGGATCGGAACGGGAACGGCCAGCTCGACGCCGGTGACCTCATCCTCCACTTCTCGGACGGGATCGACGACGATCAGAACGGCTACGCCGACGACATCGCGGGCTGGGACTTCTTCAAGAACGACAACGATCCGTTCGACGACGCCCGCAACGGCCACGGCACCGAGGGCGCGAAGGCGTCGGCCGCGCAGACGAACAACCAGCTGGGCGGGGCGGGCGTGTGCCCGCGGTGCAGGTTCATCCCGCTGCGCGTCGGTGAGAGCCACGTCGCCGACGCGCAGGACCTCGCGAAGGCGCTCCTCTATGCGGCGGACAGCCGGGCCAACGTCGTGCAGTGCCCGGTGACCACGGTCGACAACACCGGCTTTGTCCAGGCGGCGCTCGACTACGCCCACGCCCAGGGGACGCTCGTCGTCGCGTCGATGGGCAACGAGGGCTCGCGCCACCACAGCGTGCCCGCGACGAGCAACCACGCGCTGCCCGTGAGCGCCGTCCGCTACGACGGCCAGAGCGTCGCGACGTCGACCACGTTCGTCGACGCGTCCCCGTGCTCGAGCTTCGGCGGCAACAACGTGCTCGCCGTGTCGAGCCCCGGCTGCGCCAGCGACGCGACCGCCGAGCTCGCCGGCGTCGCGGGGCTGCTCTACTCCGTCGCCCTCGACCGCGGCGTGTCCCTGTCCCCGGGGGAGGTGCAGGGCCTGCTCGTCGCGACCGCCGACGACATCGCCGTGCCGGAGTCGCTGGAGCCCGGGTCGCTGTACCGCTTCTCGCAGGCGGGGTTCGATCAGCGGTTCGGCCACGGCCGCGTCAACGCGAACCGCGCCGTGGAGGCGCTCGGCGAGGGGCGCGTGCCGCCCGCCGTCGACATGACGTCGCCGCGGTGGTTCGAGGTCGTTTACAAGGATCAGGTCCAGGGCCCGGTGCCGATCGAGGGCACCATCTCGGCGAAGCGGGCGATGGCCTACGACTACTGGGTCGAGTGGGCGGCAGGCGCGCAGCCGCTCGCGGCGGACTTCAAGGTGATCCACAAGGAGACGAACGTCGCGCCGACGGTTGTCACCGGCGCCGAGGGCCCGATGGCCTCCCTCGACGTGCGCACGATCGACACGTCCCACCTCCGCGACCCCGACAGCCCCCACGGCGAGGACGATCGCGCGATCACGGTGCGCGTCCGCGCGAGGGCCCACTACGCCACCGGCGACGTGGAGAGCGAGGCGCGGCGCACGATCCACGTCGACAGCGATCCGACGCTGGTCCAGGGCTTCCCCGTCCGCGTCGGCGACAGCGGCGAGGGCAGCCCGAAGATGGCCGACATCGACGGCGACGGCGTCCGCGAGCTCGTCTACCCGACGGCCGGCGGCGCGCTGCACGTGCTGAAGGTGACGCCCAAGGGGCCGCAGCCGCTGCCGGGGTTCCCGTTCATGACCGGCGCCACCGACGGCCTGCTCGATGAGCCGGCGTCCCCGGCCACGCCCGTTTACCTCGGCGCCCCCGCGTACAGCAAGGTGAACAGTGAGCTCGGTCGCGAGCCGATCCTGAGCGCGCCCGCCATCGCGGACCTCGACGGCGACGGCAGGCAGGAGATCGCGATCTCCACCTGGCCGGGCACGATCTACGTCATCGGCGCGGACGGCAGCGACCGGTACGGGTGGCCGAAACGCCTGCCCGAGATCCCCTCCTGCCCCCTCGATCCCGGGGCTCCGGCGAGCGCGCCGTGCATGTCGGCGGCCGCGCGGATCGCGCGCGGGGCCTTCGCCTCGCCGGTCCTCGCGGATCTCGACGGCGACGGGCGGCTCGACGTGATCCAGGCGGCGTTCGACGGCACGGTCCACGCGTTCGACAGGGATGGCAACGCGCTGCGCGGCTTTCCCGTCGAGGTGCACTACGCGGGTCCGCTCGCCGAGGAGCCGGCGCGGAGCCGCCTCCTCGCGACGCCCGCCGTGGCCGACTTCAACGGCGACGCGCTGCCGGATCTGCTGGTCGCGTCGAGCGAGCGGCTCGGCGAGGACGGCGAGGCCGGGGCGGTCTACGTGATCGATGGGCGAGGCACGACCGCGCCCTCCGGGCCCGTGCTCGCGGGGTGGCCCATCACGGTGCCGTCGCTCTCGTTCGACCCGCTCGCCGCGGAGGGGATCACGGCCTCGGGCGTCGTCGGGCGGTTCGATGGCGCGCTGGCGGGCGTCGTCCAGGGCAACGGCGCGCCGCCGCTCGTCCTCCCGGCCTCACCCGGCGAGCAGCGCGAGCTCCTGGCGACGCCGGCGGGCGCGCTGCCGCGGGCGAGCGGCGGCTCGCCGGCCGGGCTCGACCCGACGTTCGGCCCCCTCTCGCCCGCCGCCGGCGCCCGGACGATGATCCCGCTGCTGTCGCAACCTGCGCTCGGCGACATCGATCAGGACGGCACCCCCGACGTCATCGCCGCGGGCGCCTCGAAGGCGGCCGCGCTCGCCCTCGCGGGCACGCAGGGGGCGACGCAGCCGGGGCCTCACCTGCTCGCCGTCTGGAGCGGCAGGTCGGGCGCGATGCTGCCTCGCGCCCCGTTCGTGCTCGAGGACTACGCGATCTCGGGCAGCCAGGCGGTCGTCGATCTGAACGGCGACGGCTACCCCGAGGTGCTGAGCGGATCGAGCGGCTACTTTCTCCACGCCTTCGACGGGTGCGGCCGGGAGCCGCGCGGGTTCCCGAAGTTCACCGGCCAGTCGATCACCACGACGCCCGCCGTGGGCGACCTCGACGGCGACGGCACGCTCGAGATCGCGGTGGGCACCCGCGACGGCTGGCTCTTCGCCTGGCACACCGAGGCGACGACGGGCGCGCTCATCGCCTGGGAGAGCCTCCACCATGACAACCAGAACACGGGCAACCTCGACACGCCGCTCAGGCAAGGGGTCGCGCGGACGGCGCCGCGGCCGCTCACGGTGGACCTGTGCGAAGGCCCGCAGCAGGCCCCGCTCATCCTCCAGCTGGGCGGAGGCTGCGCGTGCGAGGCCGCGGGCGCCGAGCCGCGGCGCGCGTCCGGCGCTCGCGGCGCGGGCGCGGCGCTGGGCGCGGCGCTGGTCGGGGTGATGGCGCTGTGGCGGAGGCGGCGGAGGGGCTGTTCAACGCGAGGTGACCTCGACGCCGCGGCCGCCTTACCTGCACGGGCGCCATGTACGCCGCGCAGACGCCCGCGCTGAGCGGGCCGACTTCCGCCCGCCGGCGACGGACCCGGCGCACGCCTCGACGCCAGCGACGGACCCGAGCTCGCCGACGCACCTCTCGACGCCTCGGTCGCGGAACTGCTCCGGATCGGCCCACAGCTCCCTCCCGGACATCGCACGTCGTCGCCCACGCAGAGGAGCAGAAAGAGGAAGGGCGGTCGACGTGGAAAGAGGCTGGTGGGAGCCGCCGTGAGAACCAAGAGGACGGTTCCCGACGTGACCTGTTCATGCCCCAAAGCCTTTGGTTTCTAGTTCGGAAGAGATGCGGCACGCCTCAGGGAAGCACACATGAGCCCGGCACGCCGATCGCAATAGACGCGGCATGCGAACATTCAACGCTATCACCGTGGCCGTCATCTGCTGTTCCGTCCCTTCGTGCACTGTTGACCCGACACCAGAATCAGAGTCCGTATTGGACGAGGAGACCCTAGAGTCGAGCGAGTTGCTCACAGGAGCAGACAGGAGCAGAAGAGAGGTGCCAAGACGCAGTAGACGAGGGGGTCGATATCTGGCGTCTCATGTGCGGGGCAGCGATGGATATATTTTTGACACGTCCGGAAGTGGCTCACTGCATGTCGGAGGGCAACGAAGGGCGAGTCGCGGGCTACAAGAAGTGTCGTTCCAGTTGCCCTACTGCATGCTTCGCGCTGTCGACGCGATGGGAGATTTACTGCGAAGAGCGCGCGCCCGTGCTCCTGAAGAGCTACTGTGAACAGGCGCGACAAATGGGCAGAGGAAGTGCCTGAGCTCCTGTTGAGCTAGGGCGCTTGACATCGCCGACGAGCGCGCTAGCTGGTGGCGCATGGCGGACGTGATCGCGCAACGTACCATCGAGCTGACACTTCCGAACGGGACGCAAGGAAGCATCCGAGTTCGAGTGTGGGAACCCGAGTACAGGCCAAGGCCATCCGCTCCGTTCTGGGAAGCTGACGTGGAAGTCGCTGGAGCGGGGAAGACCCATAAGACCAACGGCGTCGGTATCGATGCTTTCCAGGCGTTGTACTGCGCGCTTCAACTGATCCCGTCGATGCTCGTCATTTATGAGGACTTGGGCCGGCTCTCGTGGCTCGATGCGGAGTGGCTCGGGTTCCCGGAGATCAAACTCACTGAGCCGTGACTCCGGCGCGCTGACGCGCGAACGCGCGGCCGGACCAAGGGCGAGCCGCTGACCACAATATAGCCAGTTGGACATAGACGGCGGCCCCGCGCGCCGGCGTCCACCTCGATGGCGGCGAGCTCGCCGGTGAGGGAAACGACGGCACGCGCGGCCGCCCGAAAGCCGCGCCGCCCAAGATCGCCGCGAAACGTCGGGGCTTCGTGCCCGGTCGCTCGCCTGGCGCGGTTGTCCCTGGAGGAGATCATCCCTGGCCGAGGACCGCCCCGCGGCGCGCCCGTGCCGCCGACGCCGGCCGCTCCGCCCTCGGGGGCGAGCCCGACCACGTGAACGGTGCCCGCGCCGAGATCGCCGCCGCCTACCTCGACCTCCGCGCCTGCGCTGCCGCGGAGAAGGCGCCGCCCAGCTCGCCTCGATCCCTTGCCGGCAGCGCGCCGAGCTCGGGCCAGGGGGACGCGTCGTTCCCCCTGACCTGGACGCCGCACGGCACCGTCGCTAGCTGGGGGTCATGCCGGACCCGATCGCTGAACGCACCCTCACGCTGACACTACCGAACGGGAGCCAAGAAAACATCCAGGTGCGGCTCTGGGCGCCCGAGTACAGGCCAGCAGCCCTGTGCTGGGAAGCTGACGTTGAAGTCGCTGGGGCGGGAGACAGACATAAGTCCCATGGAGCCGGCGTCGATGCATTTCAGGCGCTGTATGGCGCGCTCTATTTGATCCCGACGATGCTATCCAAAGTTGAAGCAGCTGGCCGGCTCTCGCGGCTCGAAATGGATTGTGTCGGGTTCCCAGAGATCGACACTTCGCTGTCATGAGCCCATGGCCTCGTCGATCTCGCCGACGCGCACCTCGACCTCCACGGCCGCGCTATCCGCTCGACGCCATGTAGGGGTCCTGGCGGCAGTCTGCCGGGAAGCAGGCTCCAAGGGCAAGGAATGCGGGAAAGAGGGCAACCGCAAGGGCGCAAGGGGCGCAAGGGGCGCAAGGGACCAAAGACGAGATATTCTCTTGCCTGCCCCTTGCGCCCCTCGCGCCCTTGCGGTTGCTCTTCCCTTCTGTTGATTTCCTCGGGATTCTAACGTGATCGGTGCTCACTCCAGCAGCACAGGCGCGAGGATCGGGCTGTAGCGCAGGCGTCGCATGACCTCACTCTGGGGGCTCGGGGGTGGGAATCGCCCCGTCCGTGGGGGCGTCCTCTTCGCTACCTCCATCGGGGCCGGAGGCGAAGCGCGCTCTACGCTGTCCGCGTCGCCCGGCGCCGTGCCGGCACGTGCCGGCGGCTGCCCCAGCAACCCCGGGACGCGTGCCAGCACCCGCTGGTACAGCTCCTCGGACCTGCTGGCACGCTTCCTCGAAGCCGCTGGTATGCCTCCTCGGACCTGCTGGCACGCTTCCTCGGACCTGTGGGTACGCCTCCTCGGACCTGCTGGTACGGCTCCTCAGACCTGCTGGTACGCCGCCTCGGACCTGCTGGTACGGCTCTACGGACCTGCTGGTACGGCTCTACGGACCTGCTGGTACGCCTCCCTGGACCTGCTGACACAATTCCTGGCCGTCTCGGCGGTGCTGGCCGCGCTCCCGGCCCGCTGGCCGCGCTCCACGGTCTGCTGGCCGCGCTCCACGGTCCGCTGGATTCGCGCCCCGGTCTGCTGGGACGCGTCCCGGGCGCGCCGGCGCAGCCCCCCGGCGTCGACACCGTGCTCTCCGGACGGCCGAGCCCGTCCGGGCCATGACGAGCTCTACCGTGCTGTTACGCTCGCCCGCTCGCCACCCCCACTGGAGGTAGGTTATGGGAATCGAACTCTCACAAGAGCAACACGCCGTCCTGAAGGAGACCCGCGCGGTCGCTACCCCCGCGGAGTTCCAGGCCCTCCTCGATACCGCGCGGCCCGAGATGGACCGCATCCTCCGCGAGGTCATGGAGCCGAGCCAACCCGTCTCGACCACCCTCACGGAGCTCCGGGACCTCTATCTGGCCGTCGTCCAGCACGAGGCGCACCTCGCGAGCAAGGCCTATGGCCCCGAGCGTCGCGCGCTGCTCCGCGGCGCCATCCAGCTCCTCGACACGGCGAACCTCTGGTTCGGCGAGGGCAAGCGCACCGGCGCCTATCAGGTGCGGCCCATCGACCAGGTGATCAAGGCGAGCCGGCCCTGGCGCGCGCGCCTCAAGGCGTTCGCCGACCAGGCGTTCGCGTTCGAGCCGGACGTCGCCGAGCAGTTCGCCGACGTGAACACGAGCGGCACGCTCACCGAGGAGACCAGCGATCTCGCCATGCTGCTCCGGCTCGCCCAGCAGCACCAGGCCCGCCTCGCGCCCGTCGGCCTCACCGAAGACTTCCTGCGCGAAGGCAGCGCGCTGCTCGACGAGGTGAGCGGCCGCGACCTGCTCGGCATCCTCGGGTTGCGCAACCGGGAAGAGGCGATGGTGCTCCGCAACTCCATCGTGACCTACGCCACGCTGCTAGGGAACGAGGCGCGCGCCGCCGGCGTCAACGCTTGCTGGGACATGCCCGAGGTCAAGCGTCGCTTCGGCGCCACCTCGTTCCGCAACGCCCTGCGGCGGCTCCGCCCGAAGCGCCGCGGCAGCGCCGCCCCCGAGGCCGAGCCGGTGCCCGCCGAGCCCGCGTCCGCCGAGCCCGCGCCGGTCTGACCCGCTCTATCCGCTCTCCTGAATCTTTCAGCGAATGCCGCCCGGAAGGCGGATCACCGCTCGCGGGGTCGTGCCTTGAGTGGCCGGCCCCGCTTCACCGGCGGAAGCTCCCGCTGACGGAACAGCACCCCAGGCCGGACGCCGAGCACGTCAGCCAGCCTCACAAGGACGGCCACCCCGACGTTGGTCTTGGCGCGCTCGACCTTCTGAAGAAAGCCGAGGGCGATTCCGGCTGCGCTGGCGAGCTCTTGCTGCGTCATGCCGCGCTTCAGGCGGATCCGGCGGACGTTGGCCCCGATGAAGCCGAGCACCTCCTCCAGCCGCGCATCAGGCATGGCAAAGGCGCCGCCTCTGCTGCGATCTGGAATAGCATCTCATATATCTCATTTGTGTTGCCGCGCTCCCGCTGCGCCACCTAAGCTCCCCACAAGCAAGTGCTGCCCGCGACGGCGCCAACCGTCCGGGCAGCGTGGCCGAACCCCGCAGCAACGAGGTCCGACATGGAAACGGTACGTCCACGCCCCGAACAGGGCCAAGAGATCGATCCGCCCTCACGCCGCCGCCCGCGCTCCACGGCGCGCGGCAGGCTCGCCCGCCCGCCCGAGCCCCGACACCAGCCACCTCACCCCGCCGTCTATCTCGAAGCCGCCGTGCTTCTCGAACAGCGCCCGCTCATCCGCAGCACGCTGCGCGCCCGCGGCGTCCGCGCCGCGGATCTCGACGACGTCACGCAGGAGACCGTGCTCGGCGCCTTTTGCAGCATGCGCGCCGGCCGCTTCCGGCCGTCGCCCGATCAGCCACCGGGCGACGCCTTGCGCGCCTGGCTGGCCGCGGTCGCCTCGCGGCAGGCTTCGCATTACCGCGACAAGGCGCACCGCCGGCACGAGGTGCCCGCGGTCGATCCCGACCGGCTCGCTCCCCTCGTAGCTCCCTCTCCGGAGGAGCGCATCGTCGCGCGCGGGCTGCTCCGTGCCTTCCACCGCCTCCGCGCTGAGCTCCGCGAGGTCCTGGCGCTCACCGCCACCGGCCTGACGATGCGCGAGATCGCGGCGGCGCTTGCGATCCCGAGGCCGACGGTGGCCACGCGGCTCCGCATCGCGCGGCGCCTCTGCGCCCGGTCCCTCACCCGCCGGCGGAGGTGGCCCCGATGAGCAGCGCCCCCGTCGACGGCTGAACGTCCCGCTCCAGGCGCACGTCATCGTCACGCCCAGCGGGCGGTACCACCCCGTCCTCGAGTAGGCCATCGCGGGGGCGTCACCCCCGCCTCACCTAACCCCCTCGCCGCCGGAACCTCCCCGCGCCGCCGCTGTCATTCCGCAGGCACGACGGACAGCCGGCCAGCGCGGCCGAGCGCCCGCCTGAAGGACGCGGATCCGCGCGTCCTCCGCGCGGTTCCTGAGGACGTGAGCGCGCCGCTCCGCGCGGCGCACAGGGGAGATCTATGCCCAGCGCGAACACGACGGACGCCGGGGATGGCGGCGCCGCCACCGATCCGAACCTCACCGCCGCGAGGCAGCCCGACGCGGCGAGCACCGGCGAGGCCGCCGAGACCCCGGTGCGCTCCGTGGAGATCGTCATCTCCTGGGGCACGACCGTGCTCTTCGTCCAGCACCTGACGCCGCCGCGCGCGTTCGACGTCGGTGAGGGGCGCGACGACGGTCGCCCGTGCGACTGCTTCCTCCCCGAGCGCGCGCTCGGCGCGCGCCGCGCGCCGCTCCTCGAGGTCGACGGCGCCGGGCGCGTCGGCTTCGTCCTGCTGGGCGCCGCGACGGGGACGCTCGCGCTCACCCCCGGCGGCGCGCCGCTGTCCGCGGCCGCGGCGCGGGAGCTGCACGCCGGCGCGGAGCGCGCGTCGATCCCCGGGGCCACGCTCGTGCCCCTGCCCGCGCAAGGGCGCGTGGACGTCGAGATCGCGGGTGTGCGGATCCAGATCCGCGCCGATGCCGCCGCGGGCGAGCGCGTGGGCCGCTCGCTCGTGAGCCGGAAGAGCCTCGCCCTCCACGCCGTCTCGGCGGCCCTGCACCTCGGGCTCCTCGGCGCCCTCGCTCGCTGGGCGCCGCCCCTCGTCGACCCGTCCACGGGCATGAGCGCGGATCGGATCGCGCTCGTGCAGCAGTACCTCGCGTCCGCCGACGAGCGCGAGCTGCGCGCGGCGATCGAGCGCGAGGGCGAGCCCGCCGCCGACGCGAAGGAGGGCGGCGCAGGGACGCGAGCCAAGGGCGAGGAAGGGTCGATGGGCCACCCATCGTCCACGCCGCGCGCGGGGGCGACGGGGAACAGGTGGGGGGTCAAGGGCCCGAGCGACAGCCCCGATCCGCACGTGGCGCGACAGCAGGCGCTGCGCGACTCGGCCGAGTTCGGGATGATCGGGCTGCTCAACGCCGGGGGCGGCGGCGATCCGAGCGCCCCCACGGCGCCGTGGGGGCTCGACGGCGCCGCGTCGTCCGCAGGCGGCGCGGGCCTCCCCCTCGCCGGCCACGGGGGCCTCGCCGGCGAGAGCGCGGCGCCCGGGCTCGGATCCATCGGGACGATCGGGCACGGCGCGGGCGCCGGGTCGGGCCAGGGGTTCGGGAGCGGCCACGGGCGCGCCGGCGCCTCCTCGCCGCCGGTCTCGGCGCGGAGCGCGGCCGCCTACGCTCCGGAGCCCGAGGTCGCCCTCGATCCGAACGGCCGCTTCGCCACCACGTACCGGCCCGGGGGCGGCCACCTGGCCGCGTTCGAGGCCGCCCTCGCGCGCGGCGTCGTGCCCGCGGCGGAGCGCGAGCTCGTCGGCGACGTCGCCGCCCGCTACGCCCCGGAGGTCCCGCTCGCCCCCGACAAGGCGCTCGGCCTGCGCGCCGACCTGGAGCGCGCCGCGCTCGGCCCGGGCGGCGGCGCCTTCCACCTGCGCCTCGCGCTCCGCTCCGCGGCGGCGGCGGCGGCGGCGCGGCCGCACCTCTCCGTGCACCTCGTCCTCGACACGAGCGGCTCGATGGCCGGCGCGCCGATCGACAGCGCCCGCCGCGCCGCGCAGGCGCTCGTCGATCGGCTCGCGCCGGCCGACGACTTCTCGCTCACCGCCTTCTCCAGCGACGCCGAGGTGGTGATCGAGGACGGCCCGGTCGGCCCGCGCCGCGCGGCGATCCGCCGCGCCATCGAGGGGCTCCGCGAGGGCGGCGGCACCAACATCGGCGCGGGGCTCTCGCTGGGCTACGCGCAGGCGAGCCGGCCGGGCATCCCCGAGGACGCCGTGCGCGTGGTGCTGCTCGTCTCCGACGGCCGGGCGACGAGCGGCCTCACCCACAGCGAGCGCCTGGCGCGGCTCGCCCTCGACGCCTTCCAGCGCGGCATCCAGACGAGCGCGCTCGGGCTCGGCGACGACTTCGACGGCCAGCTCATGAGCTCGATCGCGAGCGACGGGGCCGGCGGCTACTATTACCTGCGACACCCGGAGCAGATCGCGCCCGCGCTGTCGACCGAGCTCGACAAGCGCCTCGACCCGGTCGCGACCGCGGTGGAGGTGCGCGTGCGCCTGAAGGCGGGCGTCGATCTGCTCCGCGTCTACGGTTCGCGCCGGCTGGACGGCGCCGAGGCCTCTCGCGTCCGCGCCCAGGAGATCGCGGCCGACGTCGCCGCCCAGTCGCGGGACCGGATCGCGGCCGATCGACGCGACGACGCCGAGGGCGGCATGCGCTTCTTCATGCCTGTCTTCGCCCGCGATGATCGGCACGCGCTGCTGCTCAAGCTGAGCGCCGGCCCCGGCGCGGGGAAGCGAAACGTCGCGACCGTCGAGCTCAAGTACAAAGATCGGCTCTCCAAGAGGAACGTGATCGAGGAGATCCCCATCGAGGTGCGTTATGCGGACAGCGACGCCGCCAGCGCGGCGTCCGTCGACGCGTCGATGACGCGCACGCTTCAGGGCTTCGCCGCGGGCGAGTCGCTCGCGGAGGCCGCTGCCCGCGTGGCGCGCGGCGATCGCGCCGGCGCCGCCGTGCTCCTCTCCGAGCGCGAGGGCATCCTGCACGAGGCCGCGACCCGGCTGAACGAACCGCTGTTCCTGGAGGATGCGGCGCGCCTGTCGCGCCTCCGCGCGCACATCGGCGCAGAGCAAGGCCTCGGCGATCCGCTCGTGCTCGCGATGTTGCTGGAGACGGCGGGGCGATCCCGCCTGCGCTGACGCGCAATCGCAGCGCGCGCACGGGCGGAGGCGTCGCCCAGGTGGTAGGCTGAGCGCGGCCATGACAGACAGAGTCTCATCGACCGGACGCGCTGCGCTGCGAGAGTCGCTGCTCCAGTTCTCCGCTTTCGCCGACGCGCTCGAGTCCCGATCCATGCGCGAGGCCATCGATGCCTGCATCACCGTCCTGGACGCTCCAGGGCCGCTCGACAAGCGCGACCTTGCCCCGTGGCTCAAGGTCGTCCACGAGCGCGCGGCCGATGTCTTTCGACGGGGTATCCGTCAGACCACGGGTGTGCTGCGCCAGCAGATGATGCACGGCCTGAAGCAGGCTGAAGAAGACGCGGTCTGGATGCAGCAGGCCATCGACGCGCTCAGTCGAGACCGCGCGAACTGACATGCTGAGCTGAAACAGCGCTCGTCGCCCCCGCGCAGACGACGGCTCGCCGCGACAGGCCGAAGCGAGCCGGCCGGAGGCGGGAACAGGCGGCCGCGCACAGCGTGACACGACGCGCGCCGTCCGTGCTACGAGAGGGGACATGTTCGCCTCGGCGTTTCCGCTGCTGCTCCTCGGCTTCTCTCTCGGGATGCGCCACGCCACCGACGCGGACCATGTGATCGCGGTGGCGACCGTCGTGAGCCGGGTCCGGAGCCTCGGGACGGCGCTGCTGATCGGCGCGATGTGGGGCGTCGGCCACACGCTCACGCTGATGGTGATCGGCGGTGGCATCCTGCTCTTCGGGCTCGTGGTGCCGCCGCACGTCGGCCTGGCCATGGAGCTCTCGGTCGCCCTGATGTTGATCGGCCTCGGGGTGTACCACCTGGCGCGGCTCTACCGGGCGGTCCGGCGGGGCGAGCCGCCGGCGCCCGACGTTGCTCCGGTCGAGCCTGTTGCGCCTGTTGCGCAGGTTGCTCACCACGACGGCCACCGGCACGACCTCGGCTGGGCGGACCGCGTGTTCGGCGGTTCGCGCGTCTATGCGAGCCTCCGGCCGCTGCTCATCGGCGTGGTCCACGGCCTCGCGGGCTCGGCCGCGGTGGCGCTCCTCGTGCTCACCACGGTGCGCGACCCGCGGTGGGGCATCGGCTACATCGCGCTGTTCGGCGTGGGCACGATCGCCGGGATGACGCTCATCACCGGGGTGCTCGCGCTGCCGTTCGCCTACGCGCGCGCTCGCACCAGCGGGATACACTACGCCTTCGGCGCCGTCGCCAGCCTCCTCAGCGTGGGGTTCGGCCTGTTCCTGGCCTACGACATCAGCTTCGGATCCGGGCTGTTCACCGCGAACCCGCGGTGGACGCCAGGCTGACGGCGCCCGGGTGGGCCGCGCTCGCCGAAGGGGCGACGCCCGGCGCTCACCGGCTCGCGGTCGACCAGGCGCGCTCGGCCTCGCGCGGCGACGCCGGCGCGAGGTGCGCGTCGATCTGGGTCATGAGCCAGTCGAGGAACTCGTCCTTCAGGATCGTTTGCGCCACGTGCAGATCGGTCCAGACGGGCGCGCGCGCGGCCGCCCGGTCGCTCGTCTGCACCACGACCGGGATCGTGCAGAACCTCGCGTCGTCGCGCATCGCGCGGATGAACTCCACCCCGTTCATGACGGGCATGTGGACGTCCACGATGGCCAGCGCCACGGGCTCGCGCGCGAGCAGCTCCAGGGCGTCGCGCCCGTTCTCGGCCTCGAGCACGCTGAAGCGCGGCTCGAGGATCAGCCGGTAGCACTCCCGGATGTCCGCGTCGTCGTCCACGACGAGGATGGCTACCCCCTCGACGGCGCCGAGCACGCGCTCGACGGCGGCGCGGAGCTCCCCCGCGGTGACGGGCTTGCGCACGTAGCCGGCGACCCCCCGCAGGATCGCCTCTGCCGGCTTGTTCACGACGGAGACGAGCATCACGGGCACCCGCTCGCGCGACTGCACCAGCCGGTTGAAGGCGAAGCCATCCATCTCGGGCATCAGGAAGTCCGCCAGGATGAGATCCGGCGTCCACGTCCGGAGGAGCTCCAGCGCCGCGCTCCCGCCGCGCACGGTCCGGACGTCGTACGCCGCGCCTTGCAGCGCCTCGGCCATCCACGCGAGCGTCCCCGAGTCATCGTCGACCAGCAAGAGCTTGGCCATGGCATCACCCCCCTTGCGCCCCGCCGCCACCCGCCTCGCCCGCCGCGCCGACACGCCGCAGCCGGAGCCAGAACCTCGCCCCACCTTCCGGCCGCGCCTCGTACCCGATCGCCCCGCCCCACCGCTCCACCGCGATCCGGGCGCCGTAGAGCCCGAGGCCGCTGCCCGCGCCAGGGTCGTGGCCGTGCGCGAATTTCTGGAACAGGCGCGGCGCGATGGCAGGGGAGACGCCAGGCCCATCGTCCTCCACCGTCACGCGAGCCCACCGGGGCTCATCGTGCACTGCGACGCGCACCGACCTGCGCGGAGGCGTGAACCGGAGCGCGTTCTCGACGAGGTTGGAGACCACGCGCGCGAGCCTGGGCTCCTCACCGACGACGGTGCACGGCCGCGCGCAGCCGATCTCCGGCGGCGCCTCCAGGCACACCCCCCGGCTTCGCGCCATGGGCAGGAGCGCCTCGACGACCCGAGCGACGGTGCCGCGCACGTCGACCACCGCGGCGACGTCGCCGCTGGAGGCGTCGGACGCCATGCCCTCGGCGGTGAACACGTCGAGGATCTCCCGGATCAGCTCGCGCTGCCGCAGGGCGGCCTTCAACGCGACCGCGGCGAGCGCGCCGCTCTTCTCCGGGAGCGGCTGCTCTCCCAGCAGGGACAGCGCGCCGAGGAGGCTGTTCAGCGGGCCGGAGAGGTCGTGAACGATGCAATGGACGAGGACATCCTTCCGCTCGACCTCGCGCGACAGCGCCTCGTGCACGAGGTGAAGCTCGCGCGCCCGCTGGAGGACGCGGCGGCGCTCCTGGAACAGCGCGTCGTTCCGGGTGATCACGAGCAGCCGCGACGAGCCCACGCGGAGCGCCGTCGCCTCGAGGTGAAGCGCCTCGTCGCCGATCATCTGCGTCCAGAAGTCGGATTGCACGCCCGGCGCGCCTTCCGCGGACCAGGCCCGCTCCGCCTCGGGGAGGAACACCTCCAGAAAGGGCAGCGCGCGATCGATCGGGAGCGGCGAGTCGCGCCACGGCGGCGCGAACCCGAGCCTTCGGAACCACGGCGGCGGCTCGCCGCGGATGACGAAGGTCCCGTCGTGCAAACGCTCGAGGACGAGCTTGTCCAGCGCAGCGAGGAGCCACGTGTCCACGTCCATCAACCCCGCAACGAAGGCGCTTCGCTCGCCAGCATGGCGCGCGTCAGCGCGTTGAACGCGCCTTCGACCCCGGCGCCGGTCTTGGCGCTCGTCCTCGTGATCCAGAGGCCCGCCCTCCTCAGCCTGGCCTCGGTGGCATCGTCGATGTCCCACGCCGCGGTGAGATCGGCCTTGTTCAGGACGACGACGGCCGGGACCTCTCCGACGATCGTCCGCGCAGCGGTGTAGAGGCGGAGCCCGGTCTCCGCCGTGAGGCGCCGCGTGCCGTCGATGACGAGGAGCCAGCCCGCGGAGCCGCGCAGGTACGATGTCTGGACGGACTGGAACTCGTCCTCTCCGCTCAGGTCCCAGAGGATGAGGTCGAGCTCGCCTTCATCGCACATCACGCGCCGTGTCTCGATCGTCACGCCGATGGTCGTCCGGTAAGACTCGGAGAAGATGCTGCGCACGAAGCGGGCGACGAGGCTTGTCTTGCCGACCCCCGTCGCGCCCAGCACGCAGACCTTGCGTTTCTCCGCCATGACTCAGTCCTTGCTCTCCGCGTGCAGGTCCACAAGGAAGATCACGCTGCGCGCGCGGCGCTCGTCCGGGCCGGCGAGGCACTCGGCCCGCGCCGCGCCCCCGGCGCAGGACGGGGGCACGACCTCGCGCCGCGTTCCCCCGCCGCTCGCTCGCAGGCGATCGGCCGGGATCCCCCGCGCAACGAGCTCGGCCGCGACGTGCTCCGCGCGGGCCTGGCTGAGCGCTCGGTTCGACGCCTCCGATCCGACGGGATCCGCATAGCCGATCTCGCGGATCTCGGCGATCATGCCGGCCTCGCGCGCGCGGGCGATCAGCCGCCCGGCAGCGGCCGCGACCTCGTCGAGGCGCGCAGCCTGCTCGCCGGAGAGCCGCGCGGCGCCGCGGCGGAAGAGGAGCTCCATCGCCTCGAGGGAGCGCGCCGCCGCGCGCGCGCGGTCGATCGACTCCTGCGCCGTCAGGCCCTCGCCGTCGAACCCCGAGACGCCGGGGAGCACCGTTGCCGACCAGCGCGCGCGCTCGATCCAGCGCTGGGGCGCGACCCCGCTGGCCACGACGGCGCCGCCGCGCAGCGCCAGGGTGACCCCGGGCGGCGGCTCCAGAGCGCGCGCCACCCGGCGCTCGACGATCTGCGGATGGAGCGAATAGAAGGGCTCGAAGCGCAGGATGACCTCCTGGCGCACGGGGCCGCCGCGCTCGAGCACGGCCCTCGGGTCCGCGGCGAGCGGATCGCGAAGGCCCGTGAACACGACCTGGCCGGCGCGCCGCTCCGCCGCGGTGACCAGCAGGCCGGGCTCGCGCCGCAGCGCCTCGCCCCAGCCGTCGACGCGGCGCTGATCCTCGCGCGAGGCGCGCACCGAGAAGACGAGCGCGGCCGTGACGACCGCGGCCAGCAGGGCGGCCGCCGCGAGCACGGCCCGAGCTCGGCGCGGGACCGGCTGGCGCTGCTGCTGGAGGCAGCGCGAGAGCAGCTCGCGGGCGCCCGAGAACGGCGTCCGATCGCCGCGGAAGCCGGCGAGCTCACCGCCGTACGAGAGGTGGACGCGCTCCAGCGTCTCGCACAGCACGAGCCCGTACGCGGGCGGCGCCACGCCGCGCACGATGGACACGAGGAGCGCCGACGGGCCGTGCTCGACCCACCCTGTCAGATCGCCCACGCGGAAGCGCTCCAGCCGCGCGTCGGTCCGGAACGCGTCGTGGGCGAACGCGTCGATGGCGGTGAGCATCGCCGTGACCTGATCGGGATCCCTGTAGGGGATCTCGTCGGCGCTGAGGTGCTCGAGGACGAGCCCCGTCCCGCGGTGGACAAGGAAGAGCTGCTCGGTCCGGTAGATCATCGAGCGGAGCAGCACCACCTCCGCGAAAGGACGCCCCGTGCGGCGCGCCTCGACGCGCCAGCGCACGCTCCGCCAGGACAGGCCGAGGGCGGCCGCCTCGTTGAGGCGCTGGATCATCGCCCGGAGAGCGCAGCGCACGGCCTTGCGGATGGCCGGCCCCATGGCGGGGGCGATCGCGTCCGCGAACGACCCCGGGTCCTGGCGCACGCGCTCCTGGATCGCGCTGGTGAGGAGCGGCTCCAGCGCCCACGAGAGCGCCTCACCCCTCTTGCGGCTCTCGATCACGGCCTCGGGCAGCGCCCCCGCGACCATCTCGACCATGGACTGGTCAAGCCGCTCCTCGATCCGCTGGATCCGGTGCTGCTCAGGGCCCACGAGCAGGGGGCGGAGGTCTTCGAGCGTCTTTCTCGGCGGAGGCGCCTCGCGGCGCGCTCTCGGCTCTCGCATCGTTCTTCTCCGGACCGCCGCGCCCGCTCCGCTGGGCGGAGCGGCGCGGCCGCCTCACGCTGCCTCGTCCGAGCGGCGCTCCGCCTTCTGGTACCGCTCCGACGCCGCGGCCGCCTCGCGCGCCGGCGCGTCCGGCGCGAGCGCTTCGGCGCCGTCGGCCCACACGGCGGCCAGCTCGCGCTCGAGCATCGCGCTCAGCTCGCTCCGCGTACGCCGCGTCTCGTCGACGAACGCCTTGGACTGGTCGAGCATCTGCTGCCGGAGCTCGCGCTGCGTGCGCCCCACGAGCTCCTCCAGCCGCTGGACCCGCTGCGCGATCAGCTCGAGCGCCTCCCGCGACTCGCGCGCGACGCTGCCGAGCGCGCCGTCGGCGGCCGCGCGCTGGGCCTCGATCGACGCGCCGAGCGCCTCGATCTCCCTGCGCATGTGCGCCTCCAGCATGTCCAGACGCCGCCACGCTTCACTCCGCAGCTCCTCCGCCTGGGCGGCGACCTGAGCGTCGGTGTGCGAGAGCCGGCGAGCGAACTCGCGGAACTGGGCGCCGCACAGGATGTCGCGCACCTGCTCCAGGCTGTTGGTGATCGCGGACTCTGCGTGTCCTGCGGTGGCTTCGTGCTCCGCCCGCCCGCTCGTCCTCATGGTCATGATCAAGGCCCCCTCTCCGTGCGTGCCACGCGTGTCGCGTTCGGCGAGCCGAGCTCGCTCGTCATCGCGCTCCCGTATCGCTTCGTCGCGCTCGCGACGCCTCACCGAGCTCGCTCCCCCAGGTTTTCTCTTCCGTCTGGACACGATGCCCCTCGCTCATCACGTCACGCGCTGCGCAACATGGGTCAGCACCCTGGTCGCGGGTAGCCCTCGGAAGGCCGCGGGGGCGGCCGCGGCTCGGCCGGGGAGCCGCTCGGCTGCTCCGCGGCGCCGCGCTGAACAGGAGCTCTCGGAGCCCGGTAAGATGCTCCCATGCGAACTCCGCGAACCTCCCTGGTGGCCGCGGCCTTCCTCGCGGCCTGCGGCGCTCCGGCCGGCGGCGCTCCTTCGGCCAGCGCTCCTTCCGCGAGCGCTCCTTCCGCCAGCGCCGCCGCCTCGGGTTCCAGCTCGCCCCCGGCCGCCCCGCCGCCGGCCCCGCAGGCCGCCGCCCCCGCAGCCGCGGCCTCCCCGGCGCCGGCGCCCTGCGGCGCGCTGGGCTGCCTCGCCTTCGATACGCCGGCCCAGGCCTTCGCCCACGTCCTGGAGAGCGGCCCGCGCGTGCTCGCGGTGGGCGAGGCGCACGCACAGCGAGGCGCGGAGGGCATCCCGTCGGCGACCCGACGCTTCACGGAGCTCTTCCTGCCGGCGCTCGCCGGCCGCGCCTCCGATCTGATCGTCGAGCTCTGGGCCGTGGACCCGCGCTGCAAGAAGGAGCAGGTCGCGCGGGTCGAGACGGAGCAGCGGACGGTCACGCAGGGCCAGGCGGCGCAGAACCAGGACGAGTTCCTCGCGCTCGGCCACGCGGCGAAGCGGCTCGGCATCCGGCCCCACCAGCTCACGCCCTCGTGCCAGGAGGTCGACGCCATCGTGCGCGCGGGGCCGGACGCGGTGACGGCCATGCTCGAGATGATCGCGCGCCAGACGGCCGCCGAGGCGAAGGCGCTGCTCGGCCGCGAGGACGCCGCGGGAAAGATGGTGATCGCCTACGGCGGGGCGCTGCACAACGACGTCGCCCCGCGCCCTGGACGCGAGCGCTGGAGCTTCGGACCGGAGCTCTCCGCGATCACCGCCGGGAAGTACGTGGAGCTCGATCTCATCGTCCGCGAGTTCATCAAGGAGTCGGAGTCCTGGCGGGCGCTGCCGTGGTATCCCCATTTCGACAGGGAGGAGCACCCGGACAAGGCGGTGCTCTTCAACCCCGCGCCGGGCTCGTACACGCTCATCTTCCCGCGCTCGTCCTGAGCCGGCACCGCCGCGCCGCGCGGCGGCTTCAGGGCAGGATGGTGAACGTGACCGACGCGCCCGGGAAGGGACCGCCGCCCTGCACGATGCGGTTGTTCTCGAACAGCGCGCTGGTCACGCCGACCGTGATCGGCGCACCGGCAGCGCGGAGCTTGTCCCAGGCCGCCGCGTCCGGCGTGTAGCTCAGCTTGGTCGTGAACACCCGGAGCAGCAGCTCGCGCTCCGCCGTCGTGAAGACCAGGAAGTAAGCGCGCCCGTTGATGGGCGTCCCGTGAGCCCAGGCGGCGCGCGCCGGCCCAAGGAGCGCCCCGAGCTCCGCGACGATCGACGCTCCCGGCGCGGCGAGCTCCCGCGTCCCCGGCGCCGCGGCGGCCGCGAGCCGCAGCTCCGGCGCGGCCCGAGGCGCCGTCCGCTGCGCCGCGCCCGCGACGTGGAAGGTCAGCTCCGGCGCGGCGTCGCCGGGGAGCATCGCGCCGTCCTCGGGCGCGTCGAACACCGTGCCCTGCGAGGGATCGTCCTTCGGCTCCACGGCGAGCAGCGCCGCCAGGGCCTCGTCGGTCGCGCCGCCCTCGAAGATGACGTCGGCCAGGGTCGGGTCGGACGCCGTCCCGCTCGACGTGTGGTCGTGGCTGTGGCCACACGCCCCGGTGTACATCGCGGCCGACGCGAGCGCCGCCAGCGCGGGCACGAGGAGCGCCCGGCTCAGGAAAGGCCTTCGGCTCACGGCGCCTCCGCCCAGGGATCCGCGAAGCGCGGGTCCTTCAGAAACTCGTCGTCCGTCAGGGTTTGCAAGAAGGCGATCACGTCCGCTCTCTCCTCTTCTGTGAGATCGAACCCGCTGATGAGCTCGCTCTTGAACTTGTTCTCGCTGCCCACACCGGCGTTGGGGAGGCCAGCCTCGATCGTGCGCCCTCCGGCGGCGTAATGGTCGAGCACCCCCTCGAGCGTCTCGATGCTGCCGTCATGCATGTACGGCGCCGTGACGGCGATGTTCCGCAGCGTGGGCGCGCGGAACCGGCCCATGTCCGCCTCTTTGTGGGAGATCTCGTAGACTCCCCCGTTGCCCTCCGGGTAAGCGCCGTTCCCGTCCGTGTTGTAGAGCCCCGTGTTGTGGAACATCACCTCCGTGAAGGTGGTGCCGTCGTGCTCCACCGAGTCCGACAGGTTGAAGCCGCCGTGGCAATGGAAGCACTCCAGCTTCTCGGAGAAGAAGAGATCCATCCCCCGCAGCGCCGCATCGGACATCCCGGAGGGGTCGCCGCCGTAACGGTAACGGTCGTAGGGCGCGCGGTAGGAGAGCAACGACCGCTCGAACGCCGCGATCGCCTTCGTGATGTTCGCGAGGCGGATGGGCTCGTCGTCGCCGGGGAAGGCCTCGGGAAAGAGGTCCTGGTACACCGGCTCGCCCTGTAGCCGCTCCAGGAGCTCGCCCTCCATGCCGGCGAGCCCGAGCTCGACCGGCGTCTCGCCGAACATGGGCAGGAGCGCTTGCTCCTCGAGCGCTTCGACGAGCGGATTCGCCCAGGTCAGCGTCGTGAGGTAAGCGACGTTGGCCAGGCTCATCGAGCTGCGCGAGTGCAGCTGGCCGGTCGAGCCCTCGGCGTTCGCGAGGTGGTCGGTGAACGCGAGCTCCTGGCGATGGCACGAGCCGCACGAGTACGTGCCGTTGCCGGACAGGCGCACGTCGTAGAACAGCCGCCTGCCAAGCTCGACCTTCGCCGGCGACATCGGGTTGTCCTCGGGGACCTTGGGCACCGGAAAGCCCGTCGGCAGCCCCCACGCATAGGCGCCCGCGCCGCCTCCCCCATCGCCGCCGCCGCCCTGGCCGCCGCCGCCCTCCCCCGTCGATCCGCCCGGGCCATCGTCGTCGCCGCAGGCACAGCAGAGGGCCGCGAGCGCGGCGAGGGCGGAGGAGATCGCCGAGCGGCGGAGAGCGGTCATCGAAGCGAACATCGCCATGGCGCCTAGTCTATCCTGAAGAACGACTGCTGATCGGGGCGCGGCGAGCCGTCGGTGCTGTCGATGCCGAGATGGGTGAAGAGCGGCAGACACTCGGAATCCGACGGATCCGACATACAGCCGGGGATGTCGTCGGCGCTCCCCGACAGGTCGCTGTCCGCGACGAGCGCCGCATAGTCGACGAGCACCTTCGTCGTGAGCGGGTCGATGCCCTCGAAGACGATCTCGGCGACGTTGGGGCGATCACACGCGGTCACCTCGCCGCCCGCGCCGGCGACGCAGCCAGTGCTCCCGATGTGCACGAGGAACGGCTTGTCGTCCGCCGTGGAGACGCTGTCGAGGCGCAGGAACTTGTACCCGTCGTTCCAGCTCCAGAACAGCCCCGTCAGGTTGAGCGGCGACGGCGCGCTCGACGCGTCGCCGTGGTTCAGGTCGAACGGGACGCCCAGCTTGAACGACAGCCCGTCGTAGTCCCCGGCCGGGACCGTCCCGCGCACCACGCCGTTCGTCTCCTCCGTCCCGTTGGCGCAGGTGCCCGATCGGTCCTCGAAATCGAGGAGCACGACGTCCTGGTACTGCCACAGCTCGTCCTGCTCGAGCGAGAGCGGCACCTCCTCGCCGTCCGCGCGGCGCAGGCGCACGTCGTGGATGTAGAGGCGGAAATCGTTCAGCCCCACGTCCGTCGAGGCGCTGCCGACAGCGTACGTCTCGCTGCAGGAGAACACCTCGTCGCGGACGCGGCCTTCGAACTGCAGCGCGACAGCGATCGTCTCAGCCCCGCCGCTCCCGCCGCCGCCACCGACGCCCGTCGAGGTCGACGCGCCGTCGACAGGGTTCACCCCCTCATCGTCGCCGCACGCCATGAGCGCGAGGGCCGCCCCGACCAGCGGGAACCAGAGCCGTGATGCACGAAGACCGGATTCCATGAGCGTCCTCCCGAGGAACGATGCGCGCCACGATAGGCCGCGCCGCCCCTCGCCTGAATGCGACATGTTGTCGCTATCTCGATCCGCCCGAGAGCGCGAGTCGATACGGCGTCGGAAGAGGGCTCGCGGACGGCCCCGGAGCAATCTTCGGCGGCCAGCAGACAGCGACGCCACCGACGAACACACGAACACACGAACGCGCTCGCCGCCTGCGACGTCGACCAAACCGCCGGCGCGCCCGCCGGGCGAGCGTGCGCGTCCGCATGGTAACACGAACCGATAAAATCGTGCTACTGGCCAGCCCACCTGTGATTCGCTCCCTGAGCACGGCGCTCCCGCTGCTTCTTGTCATCGCGTCCGCCGCGCCTGCGCGCGCTGGCGACGGTGCCGCACCTGCACGTGCCGGCGATGGCGCCGCGCCTGCGCGCGCCGGCGACAGCGCGGCGCCTGCACGCGCCGGCGCCGCGCCTCCGCCCGCGGCCGGGGCGGCAACGTCGGCGGGCGGCGATGCCTCGGGCGGCGCCGGCGCAGCGACGCCCGCCTCCGGCGCGGCGGGCGCCGCTGCGCCCGTGTCCGACGCCGCGCCCATCACGGTCGTGGTGCAGGGCGCGGCGCCGCCGCGCAGCGCCTCGGAGTCGGTGCGCGGGCAGGCGGAGATCCGGGCGGCGCCCCACCGGACGGCGAGCGACGTGCTGCAGCTCGTGCCGGGCGTGTTCACCTCCCAGCACAGCGGCGAGTGCAAGGCGCACCAGATCTTCTTCCGCGGCTTCGACGCGGTCCACGGGCAGGACCTCGAGATCTGGGTCGCGGGCGCGCCGGTCAACGAGGTCTCCAACGTCCACGGCCAGGGCTATACCGACCTTCATTTCGTGATGCCGGAGGTGATCGGCGAGCTCCGCGCGCAGCCGGGATCGTACGACCCGCGCCAGGGCGACTTCGCGGTCGCCGGGACGATGCGCTTCGATCTCGCCTACGGCGAGCCGGGGATCACCGCCACCGCCTCCGCGGGCTCGTCCGGCGCGCGCCGGCTCTTCCTCGCTTACCACCCCGAGAACGCGGACGACGCCACGTTTGCGGCCTTCGAGGCGTACGGGACCGACGGCTTCGGGCCCGCCCGCGCCGCCGGCCGGGCCTCGATCGTCGCGCAGGCCGTCTACCGGCCGGTCGCCGGCGTCTCCGCGCGGGTGATGGCGTCGGCGTTCGCCTCCCGCTGCGGCTCCGCCGGCGTCCTGCGCCTCTGCGACATCGAGTCGGGCAAGGTCGACCGCTTCGCCTCGTACGATCCCGATCAGGGCGGCGACTCGTCGCGCGCGCAGCTCGTCGTCGATCTGCGCGGCTCGGGCGACGGCGCCGCCCGCGGGGAGGGCCTCTCGCTCACGCCGTTCGTCGTGCTGCGCGCGCTCCGGCTGCGCTCGAACTTCACCGGGTACCTCGCGGACCCCACGAACGGCGACGCCACCCAGCAGCTCAACGAGGCGATCACGGCGGGCGCCACCGCGTCCTACCGGCTCGCCTTCCCGCTGCTCTCCGACCGCGACACGTTCGAGGCGGGCGTCGTCGCGCGCACCGACTGGATCGAGCAGTCGCAGCGGCGCCTCGCGGCCGTCGACGACAGGCCGACCGCCACGCTCGTCGACGCGAAGGTCCGCGCGACCGACATCGCCGGCTACCTCGACGCGTCGATCCGGCCGGCGCGGCGGATCACGCTGCGCGGCGGGCTGCGCGCCGACGGCCTCGCGTACCAGGTCGTCGACAATGTCGGCCAGGGGGCCCAGGCGCGCAGCGCGCAGGGCGTCCACGTGGGCGGCAAGGGCACGGTCGACGTGGCGCTGTTCCCCGGGCTCCGCGCGCTCGCCAGCGTGGGCCAGGGGTTCCGCTCGCCCCAGGCGCGCAGCCTCGGCGACGGCGAGCGGACCCCCTTCACGCGGGTGCTCTCCGCCGAGGCCGGGCTCCGCTACGCCGACGAGCTCGTGCGGGCGTCGGCGGCGCTGTTCCAGACGCGCCTCAGCGAGGATCTCGTCTTCGACGAGGCGACCGCCCGCAACGAGCCCGTGCCCGCTACGGCCCGCACCGGGGTGGCCCTCGACGCGGTGGCGCACCCGGCGCCGTGGCTCGTGTCGAGCGTCGGCCTGACGTACACCCGGGCCGCCTTCACCGCCTCCGGGGGGCGCTACGCGGCGGGCGATCTCCTCCCCTTCGTGCCCCAGGTCGTCGCCCGCGCCGATCTCGCGGTGACGCCGCGCCTCGGCGCGCTCTTCGGCCGGCGCCTCGAGGCCCGCGCCGGCGCTGGCGTGACGCTGCTCCACGGCCGCCCCCTGCCGTTCGGAGAGCTCGGCCACGACGCGCTCGTCACCGACGTGACGGCGCACGTCCGCTACCACCGCGTCGAGCTCGGGCTCGACGTCTACAACCTCCTCGACGCGGCGTGGTTCGACGGCGAGTTCGTCTACCCCTCGAGCTTCACCCGCGGCGCGGCGCCCGACCTCCTCCCCGCGCGGCACGTGACGGTCGGCGCCCCGCGCAGCTTCCTCGCTTCGCTCTCCCTCTACATCGGCTGAGGACCTCGATGACATCCACCACCGCACAGACCCGATCCCGCCGGCGCGCCGCCCTCGCCGCGTCGGGGCGCCTCGCCGCGGCGCTCGCCGCGGGCGCGCTCGCCGCCGGGTGCGGCGCCGCAGGCGACGACGCGACCTCCGGCAAGCGCCTGACCCTGGCGACGCAGATCGCGCCCGACGCCGCGTCGGCCGCGCCGTTCACGAACGCGCTCGGCTGGACCATCACGCTGTCGAAGGCGCACCTGGCGATCGGGTCGCTCCACTACTTCGAAGGCGCCCCGTTCACGGCGCGGCGGCCTTCGCCGGGCGGCGGCCCCTCGCTGCTGGAGCGGCTCGCCCGGTGGGCCGTGCCCGAGGCGCACGCGCACCCGGGCCACTACCAGGCCGGCGAGGCGAGGGGCCAGATGACGCAGCCGACGTCGGTCGACCTGCTGCAAGGGACGACGGCGCTCGCGGACGCGGACGCCGTGAGCGGCGTCGCGCGATCCGCGCGCTTCACGTTCGGCGCGCCGCCCTCGGGCCCGCTCGCCGCGGCGCTCGACGGGCACGTCGTCGCCGTGGAGGGCCGCGCCGAGAAGGGCGACCTCGCGCGGGTGTTCCGCGCGCGCGCGCTGGTCGCCGACGTCGCCGACGACGCGACCGGCGAGCCGTCGGTGGAGGGGTGCGTCTTCGAGGAGGTCTTCCTCGACGGGCCCGGCGCCGTCACGCTCGTCGTGAAGCCGGCGGTCTGGCTCGATCAGGTCGACTTCGAGGCCGTCGCCGCGAGCGAGGACGGCGCGCCGGTCGACCTCGAGCCCGAGAGCCAGGCCCAGCGCGGCTTCACGCGGGGACTCAAGAAGGGGACGGCCTACGCGCTCTCGTTTGCGCCCGGCTCCCCGGAGGAGAAGGAATGACGATGAAAGGACTGTGGGTGGCGGCGGCGACGCTCGCCGCGGCGGCGCTCGCCGGCTGCGGCGAGGACGAGGCTGGGGCCGGGAGCGTGGCGTTCTCGACGTGGGGAGAGGAGTACATCGAGCAGGAGATCCCGGCCGCCGATCTCGCGGACGGCTGGAGCATCCAGTACGAGAAGTTCCTGTTCGTCGTCCGGAACGTCACCGTCGCCGATCGCGAGGGGAACGTCGGAGCGCGCATGCAGGGCTCGATCCTGTTCGACCACACGAAGGCCGGCGCGAAGCCGGTGGTGACCTTCGACGACCTCGAGGCGAAGCCCTGGGAGGCCGTCTCCTACGAGATCGGCCCGGTGGACGCGGACACCGCGCTCGAGGGCGCGACGGAGGAGGACAAGGCGCTCATGCTCGCGGCGGGAGCGTCCGTGCACATCGAGGCGATCGCGCGGAAGAGCGACGGCGGCGGTGAGGTCGAGAAGCGCCTCGACTGGACCTTCTCGCTCGCGACGCGCTACGCCGACTGCAAGGGTGAGAAGGCCGGCAAGGAGACCGAGGGCGTCCTCGTCACGAACGGCGGCACCGACGACGTGGAGCTCACCATCCACGGCGACCACTTCTTCTACGACGACCTCCAGGCCGCGACCGCCGCGCGCCGGTTCGCGCCCATCGCCGCCGCGGACGCCGACGACGACGGGGCCGTCACCCTGGAGGAGCTCGCCGCGGTGCGCCTCGTCGAGATCAAGGAGGGCCCCTACGGGACGGGCAGCGCCGGAAACATCAATGATCTCGGGGCGTTCATCGCGGCGCTCTCGCGCACGATCGGGCACTTCCGCGGCGAGGGAGAGTGCGTCTCCGGAGACCCGTGACGGGGCCGGGCGCGCGCTCGCCCGCGGCGATCACTCGATCCCGACGGTCGTCGTGACGTCCTGGAGCTCGCTCCCGTCGAACGCCGGCACCCGCGCGGAGCCGAGCAGCATCTGCACGCAGCTCCCGGCCGGGGTCATCGCGACCTGCGGCTCGATCGCGATGCGCTGCACGGCGCCCGCGGGGTTGAAGAACACCCGCGCCGTCACCGCCCTCGGCCCCGCCTTGCCCTTGCAGTGGATCCGCGCGGTGGCGCCCTTCGCTTGCAGCGCCGCGTGGGCCGCGCCGCGATCGAACGGCCTCGGCGCGCTCGGCTGCGCCGCCGCGATCGCCGCCGCCGCCGGCGCGGTGCCTTCGCGCGTGGGGCGCGGGGACCTCGGCGCGGGCGCCGGCGCCGGAGCGTCGCGAGGGCCAGGCGACGGCTGCCGCTCGCCCGCGCCGTTCGCGTCGCCCGCCAGCGCCGGCGAGCGCGCGTCGCCGCCGCGGCCTGGGCTGACCACCGTCGGGTGCGCCGGCACCGGCAGGCGCTGCACCAGCCGGACGTCGCTCTGCGCGCGGCCGGCGTAAAAGGCGATCGCCGCCATCGCGAAGCCACCGGCCAGGCCGCACGCGAGGAGCAGCGGCCCCCGCCGCGCGGGCCTGGGAGGGGCCTCCGGCGGCGCGCTGCTCGCCAGGACGGGCGCGGGCGTCACCGGGGGGCGCGCGCTGACGGGCGGCGACGATGCGCCCGCGCCGGCGGGCGACGACCGCGCGCGCTGCGCGTCCGAGGCCATCTCGGTCGGTCCGGTCATCGACAGGCGCGAGGCAGGCCCCGCCGGGGTGAGCGCCGCCGCGGCGCTGAACGGCACCACCGAGATCGCGCCGCCCGCGGCGCGCACGCTGCGCGGGTCGAGCGGATCGACGAACAGCGCCGGGCCGAGCGCGTCGAAGGCCTCCTGCGCCGTCTGGAAGCGCTGCGACGGCTCCCTCGCGACGCAGCGCGCGAACCAGGCGTCGAACGGGTGCACGATACAGCCGGCGCGCCCGAGCGCGGTCGCGCGCACCGACGCCGGGTCGATCGGCTCGAAGAGGATCTCGCGGAGCAGCACCGGCATCGCGGTGCCCATCGGGTCGTTCGCGGCGCGCCAGTACATGCGCCCGGTGAGCAGCGCGAACGCGATCAGCCCGAGCGCCCACACGTCGGTCGCCGGCGAGATCTGCCCGCGCGGGTCGGACTGCTCGGGCGCCATCCAGAGGGGCGTGCCGAGCGACGCGGTCGCCATCGTGCTCGCCTCCGCGGCGATCTTCGCGATGCCGAAGTCGAGGACCTTGACCGACCAGCGCGCCGTCGCGCTCTGCGTCTTCGCGAGGAACACGTTCTGCGGCTTCATGTCCCGGTGGACCACGCCCGCCCGGTGGGCGGCGCCGAGCGCGTGGCAGACCTGCCGGAAGATCTCGTGCACGTCCTGCGGCGAGAGCAGCCCGCTGCGCCTCATCCGCTGCGAGAGATCCTCCCCCTCGAGCAGCTCCATCGCGAGCCAGGGCACGCCGCTGGCCGTGTCCACGCCGGCGCCGATCACCTGCACGACGTGATCGCTCTCCACCAGCGCGCCGACGCGCGCCTCCTGCTCGAAGCGCTCGCGCAGCCGGGCGTCCGCGCAGAGCTGCGGGTGCATGAGCTTGAGCGCCCGCAGCTTGCCAGTGCTCGCCTGCTCGGCGATGTACACGGCGCCCATGCCCCCGGCGCTGAGGGGCCGAACGATCCGGAACTCGCCGAAGAGCATCCCGACCGCCGGCTGGAACGGCGCGACCATGGCGGGCGATGCTAGCATGGTGGCCGTCGCGGGGGTGTCGGGGCTCACGGGCGCGGCGCGTCTCGCTGCCTCGTTATGCGTGCGCGCCGTCGGCGCTGCCTGCGCTGCGCGCGCGCGGCGGGAGCGACGCGACGATGCGCTCGATCCCGATCCGGCCCGCGACGAGCGCGCCCGTCGCCGCCGCGCGGAGCGCGTCGCCCGCCGGCTGGGCTCTGCCGGCGAAGTGCCGGACGCCGAAGCGCAGGAACGACGGCTCGCCGAGGAGGTAACGCTCGACGCGCTCCCGCGGCGCGCCGTAGAAGGCGCGCATCACCCGGCGCCGGAAGCGCAGGTCGAGGCCCAGCAGCGATCGCTCGACGCGCCGGCCCCAGTCGTGGAACCCGAGATCGCGGGCGTCGAGCTTCTCGGCGAGGTACTCGCCCGCGAGGGCCCCGTACGCGATCGCCTGGGCGATTCCCTCTCCCAGCATCGGATCGATGCCCGCGGCCTCGCCGACGAGCAGGGCGGCGGGCCGCGCGATCACGGCCCGCCGGTCGAGGCCTCGCTCGGCGAAGCGCTTTCGCCGGTAGCGGTCCGGGTCGAGGCCGAGCGCCTCGAGCCTGCTCCGGAGCACGCGCTCGGCGTCGGGCGCGGGGCGCGCCACGCCGAGCGCGCCCTCGTGCAGCACGTAGGCCCCCCGGCAGACGAGCTCGCGCCCGCCGACGATCGTGGGGAAGTCCCACAGATAGCCGGCGAACGAGCGGTCCCGCATCTCGAAGTGCAGGAGGTCGCGCGCCCGGTCCGCCGCGACGGGCTCGGTGTCGACCTCGACGGCCTGCGCGCGCAGCCTGCCGAACGGCAGCCCCATCGCGCGGCGGACGACGCTGCCGACGCCGTCCGCGCCGACGACGACGCGGCCGTCGAACACCCCGGCCGAGCTCTCGACGCGGGCGCCGTCCTCGCCCAGCGCGGCGCCGGTCACCCGCGCCCCCTCCACGATCCGGACGCCCCGCGCCCGCGCGGCGAGCGCGAGCGCGCGATCGAACTCGGCGCGCCGGACGACGCGGCCGATGTTGCCCTCGCGGAGCGCGACCTCGCCGGCCTGGAAGGCCGCGCTGATGCCGTGCACCACGACCGAGGGCACGTCGATCGTCACCCCGATCGACGAGAGCGCCCTGTCCGCTCGCTCGCCGAGGCCGCCTGCGCAGGACTTGTCCCGCGGGTAGCGCTCCTTTTCGAGCACCACGATCCTGTCGGCGAGGGCCGGGCGATGATGGGCGAGGAAGAGCGCCGTGCTCACGCCCGCCGGCCCGCCTCCGACGATCACGACTTCATGCGCCGCCATGCGGGGGCCGCTCTAGCACGGCGCCCCCGTCGGCGGGCTCGCCGGACGCTCACCGCCGCTCGTACAGGGGCACCAGCGTCCGGTAGGGGAAGAGGTACACGCTCTTCCCCGCGAGGTCCGGGTGGTTCGCGGCCAGCTCGCGGATCTCGTTCAGGACCGCATAACGCTCCTGCAGGGGGAGCGCCGAGATGTAGCTGATCGACGCGACGCGCTCGAGGAGCCCATCGAGGTCGAGCTCCTGCGTATGGGTGAACTCGTGCTCTCCGAGCGGCGCGAAGAGGCGGGAGTCGGAGAACGTCCGGCGCCAGGCGCCGAACCTGTGTATCGGAGCATCCCGGCCGTGGCGGTCGAGGATGTGGGAGATGCGGGCGACCCAGTCGACGCGCTCGTCGCGCAGGTTGAAGAGCAGGGAGAGGCGCCCTCTCGGCCGGAGCACGCGGTGGATCTCGGCGAGCGCGAGATCACCGTGAAACCAGTGGAACGACTGCGCGGCGACCGCGGCGTCGACCGATGTCTCGGGCAAGGGGATGGCCTCGGCGACTCCATCGAGCGGGATGGCGGACGGGACCATCTGGCCCAGCTTGCGGCGCATCCCCTCGACCGGCTCGAGCGCGAGCAGCCGCGCGCCCGTGGGCACCAGGAGGCGCGTGAGCTTGCCGGTGCCGGCGCCGAGATCGAGCACCGTGCTCGTCGCGTCGATGCGGAGCGTGTCGCGCAGGAGCTCGATGGCGCCGCGCGGGTAGTCCGGGCGCCCCTTCTCGTAAGCATCCGCTGCAGTCGCGTAGCCCTGTGCAGCGAGGCGATGGAGAGTCATGGCCTGCATCCGCTCCGAGTTAAGGAGGATCTAGCGCAGCGCCGGAGGGACCACCCACCCCGACGGCCCGTCGAGAGAGGCTACGCAACCGGGAGCCGCGTTGGAAGCGGGTTGTCACTCAAAATGCGCATCACGTTCTCGCGAAGCACCTTGGCGATCACACGCTCGCTCAAGCCAGCTCGCAGCAGCGCATCCGTCAAGAGCGGAAGATGGGCCGCATCACGCAGCTCACGAGTGGGAATGATGAAACCGTCCCAATCGGATCCGAGCGCTGGCGTGTCCTCGCCGGCAACGTTGATGATGTGCACGAGGTGCTTGACGACGGGCGCGAGCCCGTTTCCGCCGAGATAGAGCGGACAAAAGATGATCCCGGCGCACCCGCCGCGATCGGCGAGCGCGCGGAGCTGGTCGTCATCGATGTTGCGCCAGTGATCGAACGCGCCGGCGATACCCGTGTGGCTGACCATGGGTGGGCGGCGAGCGAGCGCGCATGCATCGAGGAAGCCTGCCCGGTTGATGTGCGCGAGATCGACGATGACGCCGAGGTCCTCGGCGAGGCGCACGACGTCGCGGCCGAAGGCGGTGAGGCCTTCACCATCCCTGCGGCCGCTGCCGTAGGCGGGATAACACGCCTCGTTGGCGCTGAAGTGGCAGAGCCCGAGGTAGCGCACGCCGCGCCGCGCGAAGCGAGCGAGGGTGTCGAGATCGCCTTCGAGCGCGTGTGCCCCCTCGACGCCGAGCAGCGCCGCGACGGCGCCGCGGGCCCTCGCCGCCTCGATGTCCTCGGCCGTGAGCGCCTTCACGAGGCGGCCGGGCCGCGCGCGGACGGCCTGCTCCAGCAGATCGATCTGCTCCTCGACGACGGCGGCGAGCCCGCGCCGCTGCCCGATGGGCAGCGAGACCAGCCCGAAGAACTGCGCGCCGACGCCGCCCTCGCGGAGCCGCGGGACGTCGACGTGCCCGCCGAGGGCGGCGAGCGGCAGCGGCGGCTCGTGCCGCGCCTGCAGATCGTAACCGACCCAGCGCGCCCACATGAGGCTGTCGGCGTGGAGATCGATGGCGGGGTACTGCGCGTGCAGGGCGCGGGCTTCGGGTGTTCCGTGCATGGAGGGAAGGCTAGTCGACCCGAGGCGGCCGGTCGCGCGCCGGGCGACGAGGGCTCAGGGGCTCGCCAGCTTGAGGCCGACGATGGACACAACGAGCAGCGCGAGGAAACCGAGCCTCGCGGCCGTGGCGGGCTCGCCGAACAGGAGGATGCCCGCGATCGCCGCCCCGAACGCGCCGATGCCGACCCAGACGGCGTACGCCGTGCCGATGGGCAAGGTCCGCGAGGCGCTCTCGAGGAGCGCGATGCTCGTGATGATCGCGCCGACCGTGAGCGCCGTTGGCAACGGGCGCGTGAAGCCGTGTGTGTACTTGAGACCGATAGCCCAGCAGACCTCGAGCAGACCTGCCAGGAGCAACGCCAGCCAGGACATGACGACTCTCCTCGTGATGCGGCGGCGTCGTCTTATCCTGACCGGGTACGGCGCGTCTCGTCCGGGACGCTCTGTCTGAAGGAGCGCCGCGGGGAACCTAGCAGCGGCGACGGCCTGCGCAACAGGCAGGCCAGCCGGCGCCGCGTCGTGAGGCCGCACCGTCGCCGCCGCTCCCGCGCCGCTCCGCTGCGCGGAGCGGCGCGGTGTGCTGGACCACGCCGCGGCCTCTCGATCGCGCTCTCCTGGACCTCGCTACTCGATCTGCTCCTCGATTTCCCCCTCGTCCGGGAGCATCGACGAGCTGCCCGCCGCCTGGCGGATCAGCGCGGCGGCGAGCTCGTTGATGTACTCCTCGATCGCGGTGTATCCGGACGGCATCACCTTGGTGTGGTCGCTCGCGTTCGATGAGCTGAGGCCGTGCGCCCGCTCCCACGCGTCCGCCATGCCGTCGCGGTCGGCGTCTGCGGGGGCCGTCCCCGGGCTGAGCCCGTCCATCAGGTTGCTCACGTAGCGGGCGCCCCACGAGCCGTCGCGGCGCTCCATGTTCTTGAAGACGCCCTTCGTCACCACGTCGCGCGGCAGCGAGCCCGCCTGCGCGACGACGAGCCGAGCCGCGTCCTGCGCGCGTTGCGTCGTCACCGGGATGTACCCCGGGACATCCCGCGTGAAATTGAACTGCGTCGCCGAGCGGTACGACTCCGCCTTGTTGAGCTTGCTGAAGCTCGGGTGGAGGTACGGCTGCTTCCAGGGGTTCTCGACGGTGCCCGTGAACTTCCCGGGATCGTCGATGTAGTTGTCGCCGAGGAAGTACTTGAGCCCTGCGCCGGCGCTGCCGTCGAAGTAGAACGGGATCAGCTGATCGCTCGGCCCCTTGATGTAGGTGTTGCCCACGATGTTGAACTGGCCGCTCGCCCGGTTGTGGTGCACGAACCCGTGCCTCACGTTGTAGGCCACGTTGTTGCGGATGTCGGCCGGGCCGTTCGCGACCGCGGGGCAACGCGCCTTGTGATGGGCGAACAGGTTGTGGTGGAGCGTGATCCGGTGGCCATCAGGGCCGTTGATGAGACCGTAATTATGCATCCCCTCTGGATGCCCCGTGGTCGACGACGACTCGATGGTGGACCACTGGACCGTGACGTCATCTGCCTCATAGAGGTCCACGGTCTCATCGACGCCCCAGGCGATCGACATGTGATCGAGGATCACCTTCGAGTTCCGCGAGATCTGCGCTGCGTCGAACTGCTCTCCGGCCGAGCCGTTGTACACGGGCCGGACTCGCAAGAACCGTGCAATGATGTTGTTGACCGCGGTGGAGTACCTGGCGGTCAAGCGACCGCGGATGGTGATGCCCGCGCCGGGGGCCGTCTGGCCCGCGATCGTCACGTCGCCGTTCCGGATGACGACATCCCCTTCGATCACGCCGCTCACGTCGAAGACGATGATGCGAGGCCCGCTGGCGTCGAGGGCCGCCTGGAGGCTCCCCGACCCGCTCGTGCGCAGGTTGGTGACCTTGATGACGCGCCCGCCGCGCCCGCCGGTCGCGACGGCGCCAAAGCCTTCTGCCCCCGGAAACGACGGGAGCGCGCTGGCTGGAGCCGATATCGCCGTGAGCGCAGAAACCGCGGCGATCGCGCAACCGAAGCGGCGGAGACGCTGTGCGCCGATGGAAGAGCAAGTAGGAAGGAATGCCATGTGTCTCGTTCCCCTTTCGTACGTATCAGGCGCCGAACAAGACCGGATCGAACAAGGAAGCCCAGGGTGGGCGCGGCGCTAGGCGCGACGATGTGCCCTGATGAAGCAGGGCGACGCGGAGCAGCGACGCGCTGGGCCCGCCCTCGGCTGCCTGGTGCAGGAGGTCTCGAGCGGCGCTCTTAACCGCAAGCCGTACTGCGATGACCCTACAGGAATCGATTCATCGATGGCAATCATCAATTGCCCATCTGTGCGACAGGGCACATCAAAATCGATCTGAAAATTCCATATCGCCAGATGAAGCGATGCTGGTTATCCTGCACGAGCAGCGCACGAGCGGGCTCATGACATCGCGAGTTCCCATCACGGCGTGCTGGCAGGATCTGCGGGATCGCTGCACGCGTCCTGCTCGTCGCCGTCGAGGAAGCCATCGGCGTCGCGGTCGAGCGCGATGCGCTCCCCGGAGCCCGGCGGCGCGCAGGTGAACGTCAGCCGGGCGCCGTCGCCCCCGACGAGCGCCCGGAGCGCGGCGTCGGACACGAGCGGGCTCGCGCGACGATCGGCCACGAGCTGGCCCGCGCCGACATAGAGATAACCGACCGCTCGATCGGCGATCCGTCCCTTCACCACGAGATCACACTCGCCGGCGTCGGCGCGCGACATCAAGAGATCGACGCGCGGGCCGACCGCCGCGGCGCTGTTCCGGGTCAGCGTCGCCTGCTGGCCGACGATCGGCGCCAGGTTGCTGTCGAAGGCCAGCACGAACGCCTCGAGGTCGCGCCGGGTCGCGTCCCCCGCGGGCGTCTCCGGGATGCCCCCGGGCGCAAACTGCGTCGAGAACCCGAGCGCGTGGTGGAATCGAAACAGGGTATCCACGCTCCCGTCGTGGATGAAGCCGAAGCCGCGGACCTGATCCCCGGCGGAGCCGTTGTCGCCAGGGACGAACCCGAACGCCGCGGGGAAGCCGAACTTCCCCACCTTCTGGTAGGCATTGCGGAGGTGCGGCACCTTGAAGAGCTGGGGCTCGAGCGCGAAGCCCGACAGCCCCGCGGTGCCGAAGAGCCCGGCCTCCGGATCGAGGACATGGCACTCGACGCACCGCTTGCCGTTGATATCCACCGTGGACAGGAAGGCGTCGTATCCCCTCTGCTGCTCGGTGTTCAGCGAGTCGTCGAGGGCGCGGATGGGGTTCGGCGGATACGTGATCTGGAGGACGAAGTCCGTGAACGCCTCCATGTCGGCGTCGGGGATGGCAGCGTGGCGCCCGAGGAGATCGATGAAGCCAGCCTGGAACTTCTTGAACGCGGCGCGCTCATCGAAGAGTTCGCCGTCCGGCAGCGCCGAGGTGGCGTCGCGCTCGGCCGTGCGGTCCGCGCGCCAGTGCATGGGGCCGTGGTTCGCCATCCCCCGCAGGCTCTGGGTGGTCATGGGGCCTTTCATGGGGTGGAGCGTCGGATGGGTGATCGGCTCGCCGGTGATCAGGTTGATGAGCGGATCGTTGACGAACGGCCCCGGGTCGTCGATCACGGGAGCGTCCGGGTTGCCCAGATCCCAGGCCAGGCTGTCGAGATCGCCGAACACGTGGCAGCTCGCGCAGGAAGAGTCGCCGTGGCTCGACGAGAACGACGCGTCGTAGAGGAAGCGGCGGCCCCGGACGATGTCCTCCGGCTCGGGGTTCCACATCCAGACCTTGTTGATCTCGGCGCGCAGCGCCGTGCTGACGATGGAGATGCCGTTGTCGAAGCGGGTCAGGACGTACAGCTGCTGGCGAGGCTCGTCGAGCACGAGCCCCGTGGGGCCCCCGCCGGTCACGGAGATCTGGTGTCTCGCCGTCGGCGCGGTCATGGTCTCGAGCGCCGCGGTCCGATAGACGCCCACCTTGCTCGATCCGAGCGCGGCCACGTAGAGCGTCTCACCGCTCTTCGAGACCGCCATCCCCGTGGGCGTCGCGAGGCTCGCGGCGTTCTCCCGGTTCGGGAGGGGCGCGCAGCACGCCCCGTAGTCGATATGCGCGTTGAGGGGCCTTGGGGTCACGCCCCTCGGGCCGAGGACGGTGATCCGGCTCTCGAGGAAGTGACCTCGCAGGGTCTGCCCTGCAAAGGTGCCTGGGCCCTCGAAGCGGTCCAGGTTGTTCGCGTCGGTGTTGGAGACGTAGATGGCCCCGCTCACCGGGTTGACCGCCATGTTGTAGAGGACGGCGCCGACCCCCGTGAAGACCCCTGCGCGCCCAGGGAGGGGCGCGGGCGTGGCCGCCATGGCGTCGATGACGAAGACGTCCTTGTCGGGGAGCGACAGCTTCACCGCGTCATCCCAGGGGCGCCCTGTCGCGTCCACCCAGTGAGCCCCGTTGAACTGAACGATGAGGCCGACCTCCGGCGCGGGCTGACCCCGGGAGTTCGTGCTCGGCGGAGGGAGGCCGTCCGGGCCAAAGCCGTCGGGGACCACCGTCTCGAAGATGCTCGTCGTGCGGTTGCCCGAGTGGAAGCCGGCCGCATAAACGCGGCTGCCATCCGGGCTGACGGCGAGCGCGCGGGGGGTGTCCGCGAACAGGGTGAGGATGGCGCGCGGGTCGCCGCCGGGGGAGCCCCCGAGATCTCCGGCGTCGAACACCCAGACGTCGGCGCGGCCCACGCCCGGCGTGGTGAGCTGCGGATCGAACGGGACGTTCTGGCCGCGGTGCGCCGCGGTGATGAACGCGCGCTGCCGCCCGGGCCCCGCAAACACGATGTCGCGCGGCTCGTCGCCGACCAGCAGCGTTCGATCCACGGTGCCGGCCACGGCGCCGGTCGCGCCGTCGCGGCCGAGCCGCACGACGCTGATGCTGTCCGACAGATGATTGACGACCCACACCTCGTCGTTGGTGCGGGCGGCGACCGCCACGGGCTCGAGCCCCACAGGCACCGACGTCAGGTGGATCAGGGCGCCCTGCCGGACGCGGTAGACCTCGAGGTGGTTGTCGGGTGTGTTCACGGCAAAGAGCCGTGTACCGTCCGGGGAGAGCGCGAGCGGCCGGACCTGCCCGCTCTCGAAGAGGGTAAAGGAAGGCGGCGTGGCGCGCGCTGGCGCGCCCACGAGGACAAGTGCGGTCACCAGGCATACGGGTACGACCCCGGACGCCACACGTCGACGGAAGCAACGAATTCCCATGTTCCCCCCAATGCGTCAGACAGACCGGCTCCGTTCCGGCAGGACCGAGGACCGCTCACCCGCGCAAGACGGCAGCGGAGAGCCCTCGGGAAACGCTGCGTTGGCGCGCGGCGGCCCCGTCCCATGCCGAGAAAAGACGGAAGGACGCGAGGATCCAACTTATCATGAAGCCGCTGGGATGGCTCGACGTCGCGCGCGCTGACCGCCTATCGGCCTATCGATCCGGCTTTCTCGTTCCGGCTCCGGGTCGACTATCCCAGACGCAACTCACGGATCCTGCGCTGAAGCGCCCGCTTGGAGACCATGAGGCGCTCCACCATCGCGTCGATGCGTCCACCGCACTCCGCGTAGCAGCGGGCGACCTCGTCCGGCGCAAGATGGCTCGCCTGGCGGACCTGCGGGCAGCTCTCCACGAGCGCATAGAGCGATGTCCGCGAGATCCCGAGCTGCTCGGCAGCGGCCTTGAAATCCCACCGGCTCCGGCGGAGCGCGTCGATCAGCTCCTCTTCCCGCACGTCGGAGGGCTTGCGCCAGCCGGCGCCCTTCCCCGAGATCGCCCGCGCCGCCGTGGCGGTCTCCGGCCGCGCCGATCTCGCCGCAGCCGCGCGATCGCCGTCGTCGTGGCTCCGCTGCTCCGGGGCTGCCCGCTGGAGCAGGTGCTCGAGCGCCGGCGCCCCCTCCAGACACGCCGCGCCCTGGCTCCCCACGACCAGCTGCCGCGCCACGTTCCGGAGCTGACGGATGTTCCCCGGCCAGTCGTACCGCGCGAGCCGGGCCACCACGGACGCCGGCAACCACGGGGCGCCGTCGGGCCGCGGCGCGTCGAGCCGATGCGCGTCGCCCGAGGCCGTCAGCTCCTCGCGCAGGAAGTGAAGGAGCAGGCGCCCGAGATCGTCTCGGCGATCGCGGAGCGGAGGGAGCGCGATCTCGTAACCGGCCAGGCGGTGGAGCAGCGGAGCGCGAAAAGCCCCCTCGGCCACCTTGGCCTCCAGATCGGCGTCCGTGGCGGTGATCAGCCGAATGCGCGTCTTCTTCGGCTGCTGGGCGCCCACCGCCTGGATCTCGCCCGTCTCGAGGGCCCTGAGGAGCATCGCCTGCACGTCGGGCGGCGCTTCGCCGATCTCGTCGAGGAAGAGCGTCCCGCCCTCGGCCGAGCCGAAGTAACCGGGACGGTCGCGCACGGCGCCGGTATAGGATCCGCGCTCGGCGCCGAAGAGCTCCGCGGCCGCCAGCAACGGAGGGATCGCCGCCATGTTGACGGCCACGAAGGGCTGATTGCGCCGATTGCCGGCCTGGTGGATCGCCCTCGCGACGAGCTCCTTTCCAGTGCCCGTCTCGCCGCGGAGGAGCACCGCAGTTCCGAGGTCGGCGATGCGGCGGATATGCCACCGCGTCCGCTCCAGAAGGTCGCTATCGCCAACCAGACCGAGGCGCTCCCCCGGCTCCCGCGGGGACGGATCGACCATGTGGAGCAGCACGACGACGCGACTGGCGAGCTCGATAACGACCCCCCGCGTCACCTCGTCGAGCGAGAAATCGCGGCTCCCCTCCAGCGGGGCGCCATCCACCGCGACGTGGGAGCCGCGCTCCGCCGCGTCCAGCCGGATCCGGTCGTCGGGCAGCGCGATGATGCGCAGGGGTTTGCGGCTCAGGTGGGTATCCCCGAGCGGCGCATCGCCGATCGCCCCCGGTGGACCGAAGTACGGCTCCATTCTCGACAGCGCGACCGCATCGCGAAGCGCGAGGTCGGCGAGGACGGCGCGCTCACCGATGCGCTCGAGACGAGGATGGTAAAGGACGGACAGGGACGGAGCGAGGCGTGTGCATGCCCGCCGTGAGGGGCTCGTGTCGGGGTGCAGCGTCGTCGCGTTCGCGATCGTGGTGAGCCCTGTTCGCTCGGTCACCATGGGGGTGGGAGAATACGCGCCCACCGAAAAGACTTGCAAGCTCAGCGGAGCCGGCGTTCGGTTCCTCCACGCTCCTCCACGCTCCTCCACGCAATGCGCGACGCGCACATTCGAGCACACCGAACCGCTTTGGCGCCGTCGTCGCCTGGGCGCGGACACAGTAACGCCAGTTGACACGATGTGCGCTCGCGCGTAGTAGTTTTCCTTTGTGAAGGGCCAAACGGTCGGCGGGAGATACGCGCTGCTGCGTGAGATCGGCCGCGGCGGCATGGGCATCGTCTGGGAGGCCTTCGATCAGATGCTCCGCCGGCCGGTGGCGCTGAAGCGGATGATGCCCGAGAACGTCGTCTCATTCGACGCAAGGCGCAACTTCGAGCAGGAGGCGACGACCGTCGCCCGTCTCCGCAACGAGCACATCGTCCAAGTCCACGACTACGGAATCGATGAGGGTTCTCCCTATATCGTCATGGAGCTGCTCGAGGGGGAAGACCTCGAGAGCCGGCTTCGCCGCACGCGCCAGCTCCCGGCGGCGGCCGTGCTGTCATTGCTCCGGCAGCTCAGCTCGGGCCTCGAGGCAGCGAGCGCGGCAGGCATCGTCCACTGTGATCTCAAGCCCGCGAACATCTTCCTCGCCCGGGGTGCGTCCGGCGAGTCCGTGAAGATCCTCGATTTCGGGGTGGGGTGGCGGCTGTTCGATGCGCGTGACTGGAGCGGCACGCGCATCGGAACCCCCGCGTACATGAGCCCGGAGCAGGTCCGCGGCGCCGTTCCCCACCCCCTGGCCGATCTCTGGTCGCTCGGCGTCATTGCGTACCGCGCGCTCACCGGCCGATTTCCGTTCTCGATAGAAAATCTGCCAGGGCTCATCATCAGCATCTGCACTGACCCGTTCCCGCCGCCGTCATCGCTCGACGCCGCCCTGCTCCCCGGCTTCGATCGATTCTTCGAGCGCGCCCTGGCAAAGGACCGGACCCGGAGATTCCAGTCGTCCCGCGAGCTCATCACGGCGTTCGCCGCGGTGTGTGACGCGGGGAGCAAGCCCGCCAAGATCCTCATCGTCGATGACGAGCCCGACATGCAGCTCCTGCTGAAGATGCATTTTCGGCAGAACAAGAAGAGCTCCGCCTACGAGCTCATCTTCGCCGAC
Source organism: Sorangium sp. So ce1504 (assembly GCF_051521635.1). Classification (NCBI taxonomy): domain Bacteria; kingdom Pseudomonadati; phylum Myxococcota; order Polyangiales; family Polyangiaceae; genus Sorangium; species Sorangium sp. So ce1504. Next base: position 8,451,375 of record NZ_CP150365.1, read on the forward strand.
AACGGCCAGCACGCCCTCGAGGAGCTCCGGCGACACCCGGACATCGATGTCGTCGTCGCCGACATCAACATGCCCGTCATGGACGGGATCACCCTGCTCGAGCACATCCCCGAGGTGAACCCGCTCGCGAGGACGGTGATCGTCTCCGCGTACGGCGACATGACCAACATCCGTCGCGCCATGAACCGGGGGGCGTTCGACTTCCTCTTCAAGCCGCTCGATTTCGCCGACCTCGAGACCACGCTGGAGAAGTCCCTCCGCTCCGCGGAGCAGCAGCGACAGAAAGCCCAGGCGAACGAGGAGAACGATATCCTGCGGAAGTTCACGAACGCGGCCCTGGTGGAGCGGCTCCGGGCGCTCGGGCCCGCGGGCGCAGCCGCGAGCGAGGCGCTGGAGGCGACCGTCGCGTTCGTCGATGTCTTCCGGTTCACCCGCGTGGCGCAGGAGAGGCCGCCCGCCGAGGCCACGCGGCTTCTCAACGCCAACTTCGAGGTGATCGTCCCGGAGCTCCTGGCGCACGGAGGCATCGTGGACAAATTCGTGGGCGACGCCGTCATGGCGGTGTTCCACGGGCCGGAGCACCTCGACCGGGCGCTCTCGGCGTGCGTCGCCGTACGGGAGCAGCTCGAGACGGTCGCTCGGCGTACGGGGAAGGATTCGCCTTACGCTCACGGGGTATGCGCGGGCGTCTCGACCGGCAGCGTCCTGGCGGCGGAGGTCGGCTCGCACGCGTGCGCGCGGCTCGGCTACACGGTGCTCGGGCAGGCAGTGAACGCCGCCTCCCACCTCGCGCGCGCAGCGCTGTCCGGGGAGATCCTCGTCGACGAGGCGGTCTGCCGGGCCGCCCGGCAGGAGTTCAAGTTCGAGAGCGCCGGCGCGCGGAGCATCTGGCCCAGGGCCGAATCGACGACCGTCTACAGGGTGGCGGGGCGCGACGTGACGCGGCCGCTGCTCGAGGGGGAGCAGACGGTCCAGATCTCCCTGGAGCCCAGGCCGGCGTAGGCGCCGCGCTGACATCGTGTCGGCCGGCAGGGCGCCGCACGGCGCCGGCATGTCCGCCTGCACGGCACCGGCACGGCGCCGGGACCTCGGCCGGCACGCCCGCCGACACGTCGGCCGACACGTCGGCCGACAGTTTGCCGCACGCGCTCGACGGAACGCCCGCGGCCGCCGTCACATCCCGGCCTGGAAACGCCCGCATCCCCGCACGTCGGCTGGGCGGCGGACATGCACGCACGGCTGGTACGCGCCGTGCAATTCCCATTCGCAGACGGTTCGGTTCCATCCCGAATGTCTTTCTTGACTGGATCGAGCGGCTCGGAGCAGGCGGTTCTTTCCAGCGAGCGACGGCCCCTGAGGACTCGCAGAGCACGCGATTCACCGGGCCGCGCGCGCCTGCTGCGACGCGCGAAGCGCCCTTCAACTACACCACGCGAGGGAATGACGACTATGTCCACAGAGACAACGAATTATCCGCCCGGCGTCCTGTCATTGCTCTATCACCTGAGGTACGCGGGCCTCACCGTGAACCCAGACAAGAACAAGGTGCTGAAAGACTTTCGCCTGAGCGCCACCGAGAAGAAGGTGTTCAACAAGTGCGGCGACATGGGGCACCCCGACGACGACTGCGTCGCGAACGTCCTCTACCTCACGAAGGATGAGGTCAACGAGAGGCTCTTCAAGAACACGAGCGACGAGGCGCCCGCCCCGTCGGCGAGCGGCGTGGCACGCAAGCCGGGTCTCCTGTCCTTCCTTTATCATCTGGTGCACACCGCGGAGGTCTACAATCGCTTCCACCCCGACGATGAAGCGCGCAAGAACGAATCCAGAAGCTCGCTGATGAGCGAGTTCAAGCTGAGCGAGCGGCAGAAGAAGAAGCTCGACAGCCACATCGCAAGAGGCCCGTCCGACGACGGTTCGCTCGAGGCCCTGCTGGATCTCGCCGTTCCCGAGCTCAACGGCGACGCCTGGTACAAGGCCTGGTGAGCGGGTAGCCTCGGGCGCTGCTCGAAGGCCGACCGCGGCAGTCGGTGGTCATCACGCGGGCACGGCCCGGCAGGACGAGAGGTCGCTGCATGATCGTTCGGTCGATGGAGAAGACGCTGGAGCTCGTCGAGCCTCATGCCCCGCCGACGCTCGTGTCACCGCGAGATTGGCGCGCCTTCAGCCGCTGCGCCCCGGCCCTGCTGGACGCCGCCTCGGTCCTGACCCTCGAATGTCATCTGGGGGCGACCGCTGCGCGGGTCGACTTTCTTGCCTGTATTCTGGCGGAAGGGAGAGAGCTCCTCGCGTCTCGGCTCCCGCGCTCGCGCCGCGAAGGTCCGGTCGCCCCCGGCGGCCCTCCGCCGGTGGAAGGCGCCGATCCGCTCCGGGGCCCTCCAGGGCGTCTCCTCGCCGCGTGGACCACGCCCGGCACCCTCCTGTTCGAGCAGGTTCCCCTGCTCTGGTTCGAGTTCGATCAGCCGGCCGCGCGTCGTGGTCCGGTCGAGCCGTCCGTGCTCCTCTGCCTGGATCCGAGGCCCCTCACGAACCTGGAGGCCCCGGAGGCAGAGCGCGACTTCAGCCCGAGCGGCCGGCTCCGGCTCGTCGAGGCGGCCCTCTCCGTGCTCCTCGATGGGCCAGTCCCGGCGTCGACCCAGGCCGCGCTGCTCCGCGGATTCTCCCTGTTGCCGGACGGCGGCCACGCCGTTCATCTGTCCGTCATGAGCGCCAGGCAGCCTGCGACGCTCAAGCTCAATGTCTCGCTGCCGCGCGACCGGCTCATCGGCTACCTGCACGGGGTGGGCTGGCCGGGCAAACCCGGTGAGGTGGAGGAGCTGCTGAGAGCGCTGCGCGTCGATGACGAGCGCGTCACGATCGACGTCACCATCGGAGACAACGTCGCTCCTCGGCTCGGGATCGAGCTCTTCGATCTCGCGACCCGGAAGCTGGACCCGGGCCGGAGCGCGACGCTCGAGCGCCTCTCGTCGCTCGGCCTCTGCACGCCCTCGCAGCGCGACGCGCTCACCGCATGGCCCGGGTCCTCGCGCGAGCGCTGCCGGGAGCACGAATGGCCGTCCCGCGTGCGCCGCTGGATCGACCTGAAGATCGTCCTCGGCCCGGATCGAGCTCTGTCGGCCAAAGCCTACCTTGGTGTCTTACGTTGCTTCTCCCTCGCCTGAGAACCGACACACACGCTGTATTCCGGAGCGTCGCACAATGAAACGCCATTCGTCCTCCATCTACAGATCGGCTTCGATGATCCTGGCGGGCGCGGCACACCTGTCGTGCACCGCGACAGTCCAGCTGCAGAGCTCCTCTCCCCCGCCCTCCCCTCCCGAGAACACGGGCGTGTCCTCACCGGTTGACGACGAGACATGCCGGGCGGAGCTGTGGAGCAAGTTCCCGAGCTTCACCGACAAGCTGTGCTCGGCCCTGCCCCGAGACATCGATCCCGAGCTGCAAGAAAGAACCATAGGGAGGGGGAAATACGCAGAAGGCAACCGTCTATACGACATCCTGGCATGGCAGTCCTTCATCGCGATGGCATGGCCGGTGACCAAGGACGGCCGCGCGCGGCCTCGCCTTGCGGACGATGGCGCCCATGGGTGGGATACCTGGAAGACCAGTTACGACATCTTCAAGCCGGACGGCGGCCCACCCGATGCATGGAACCCTGCCGAGCAGCAGGCCAGGCGGGACGCTCCGGACACGAGCTTCGCGATCAATGCCTCCCGCACGCTCCAGGACGACAGACAGGCCGACTCGTTCATCCTCTGGGACCAGAACGGCAACAAGGTGTATTACGAGGTGCTGTACAGCGAGCGTTTGTTCAAGTACCTCAACGACAACGCGCTCTACAGCATCGATGGACAGATCGCCTACAGCGCGGAATACTGCGCCACCCGCGAGGAAGACTGCACCAACCCCGACGCGCCCTGGGGCAACCCGCGGAACGAGGATCAGATGCCCTCGATCGCGCTCAAGCTCGCGTGGAAGCTGCTGGACGAGAGCGACAGGCACCTCGAGGGGCGCTTCATCCTCCGGAAGGCGTACGTCCGCACGGGCGCAGGCCCGTCGCTGCAGACGTTCGGCCTCGTGGGCGCGAACGTCATGATCAAGACGCTCTCGGCCAAGAAGCAATGGGTCTGGGCTGCGTTCGAGCACATCGACAATGTCGATGTCAACCCGCTCGAGACGCACGACGGCAAGCCGCTCAAGCCCTCGTTCAACAATCCGGATTGCCCGCTGTGCCCGGTCAATGAGCCGCCGGATGAGCGCGTCTGGCCGCCCTCGGGGGGTCCGTGGGTCAGCCGCACGCAGGTGCACCGGCAGCAGCCGATCCGGGAGGACACAGCCGCCCTGAACAGCCAGGTCCAGGCGCAGCTCGAGAAGAACCGCTCTGCCCTGCAGTTCTACGAGCTCGTCGGCACGCAGTGGCCGACGGACGGCGGGGGCGAGCCGTCGCCGTCGGACAAGCTCCCCGATGCCGTCGCGAACGAGTCCGGCGGCCGGCCGTACCGACCTTACCTCGTGAACACTGTCCTGGAGACATACATGCAGAAAGGCAACACGGTCGCCGCCGAGGTGAACCGCGCTCTACGCCCCGAGACGACCCGGATATTCCACACGTCGAGCTGCATGGGCTGCCACTCCGACGCGCAGATCGCCAGGGGAAGGTCGCAGGATAAAATCACGTGGGGAGAGCGCGGCAGCGGTGATTTCTTGTGGAGCTATGCGAAGAAGGCCAGACCGAAGGCCGCCCCGGCGGGCGACGGGCAGGCCTATGGAATGACGAGCGCGGCCGCGGCCGACGCTCAGCCGAAGCAGCGGAAGTAGCTGCACGCGAAGGGCGAGTTCATGCAGATCCTCCTGGGCTACGATGTGACCGCGACCGTCGTCGAAGAGACGCGGACTGCCACCTATCGAGCCATCCGATCCGCCGACGGGCAGCCAGCGCTGATCAAGGCGCTCCACGTCGCTTACCCGACCCTGCTCGACATCACGCGCATCAAGCACGAGCACCAGCTCGCCCAGATGCTCGACAGCCCGTACATCCTGAAGGTGCAGCGGCTGGAGAAGCACCAGGGCGTGCCGGTGCTCGTCCTCGAGGATTTCGCGGGTGAGCCGCTGCACTCCGCCATCCCCGCCGAAGGGCTGGACATCGAGCTGCTCCTCCGCGTCGCGATCCAGCTCTGCCGAGCGCTCGAAGCCTTGAATGAACGGGAGATCACCCACAAGAACATCCATCCGGGAAGCATCCTGTTCGACCGGGAGACCGGCCGCGCCAAGCTCACGGATTTCAGCATCGCTTCCCGGCTGCCTCGCGAGAGCCAGACGATCGAGAGCGTCGCCCGGATCGAGGGGCCCCTGGCCTACATGTCACCCGAGCAGACCGGCCGGATGAACCGGGCCCTCGACCATCGCACGGATTTCTACTCGCTCGGGGCGACGCTGTACCAGATGCTCACCGGCCGGCCGCCGTTCCTGGCCACCGATCTGCTCGAGCTCGTGCACTGTCACATCGCCCGGCGGCCGACGCCGCCGGAGGAGCTGCGGCCGGGAGTGCCTGCCCCGCTGTCGAGCGTCGTCATGCGCTTGCTGGCCAAGGCGGCCGAGGACCGTTACCAGAGCGCGCGCGGGCTGCGCATCGACCTCGAGACCTGCCTCGCCGGGTGGAGCTCCGCCGGCGAGATAGCGCCGTTCCCGACAGGCAGGCAGGATCGCTCGGAGAGGCTGCAGTTCCCGCAGAAGCTCTACGGACGCGACGCGGAGGTCGCCGCCCTCACGGGCGCCTTCGAGCGCGTCGCCCGAGGCGCCACCGAGATCGTGCTCGTCCATGGCTATTCCGGCGTCGGTAAATCGACGCTGGTCAACGAGCTCCACAGGCTCGTCGTCGGCCAGACCGGCAGCTTCCTCTCCGGCAAGTTCGATCAGTTCAATCGGGGTCTACCCTACAGCTCCCTCATCGAGGCGTTCCGGCAGAGCATCCGCCAGCTGCTCACCGAGGACGAGGCGCGGCTCTCTGTCTGGAGGACGCGGCTCGGACGCGCGCTCGGCCCCAACGGCCAGATCATCGTCGATGTGATCCCGGAGCTCGAGCTGGTCCTCGGCCAGCAGCCGGCCGTGCCCCAGCTCGGCCCAGCGGAGTCTCAGAACCGGTTTCGTCAGGTCTTCCAGAGCTTCATTCAGGCCTTCGCCCAGAGGGAGCACCTCCTCGTGCTCTTCCTCGACGACCTGCAGTGGGCCGACGCAGCGTCCCTGGATCTGCTCCGGTACCTGAGCGAAAACCCGGCCAGCGGCTACCTGCTGCTGATCGGCGCGTACCGAGACAACGAGGTCACGGACGGCCACCCGCTGGGCCGCGCGTTCGAGCGCCTCCAGGTGGAGGCGACGAGGGTCACCCACCTCGCGCTGGCGCCGCTCTCCCAGGACGATCTCACGGGGTGGCTCGTCGACGTCCTCTCGTGCACGGCGGAGCGCGCGGGGCCGCTCGCGTCGCTCCTGGCCAGCAAGACCCACGGCAATCCGTTCTTCGTCATGGAGTTCTTGAAGACGCTCCATCAAGAGCGGCTGCTCGTGTTCGACCCGGCGCTCTCGGACGAGCGCGGCGTGGGCGCGTGGCGCTGGGACATGGATCAGCTCAGGTCCGTCGGGGTCACGGACAACGTGGTCGACCTCCTGGTCGGCAAGCTGCAGAGGCTCCCGCTCGCGGCGCAGAGCGCGGTGAAGCTGGCGGCCTGCGTCGGGGGCCGCTTCGACTCGAACATCCTGTCCATCGTGTTCGAGCGCTCACCGCGGGAGACGGCCGACGCCCTGTGGGAGGCCGTGCAAGCGGGCCTCATCCTGCCCACGGATCAGTCGTACAAGCTGCTGCTCGGCGCCGAGCCGGGAGATCCCTTCGATGCGTCGCTGGAGGAGCTCGCCGTCCCGTACGAGTTCCTGCACGACCGCGTGCAGCAGGCAGCTTATTCGCTCATCCCCGACCAGGACCGGAAGAAGACCCACCTCGACATCGGCCGCCTCCTCCGGCGGCGCCTCCCGGCCGAGCGCGTCGCGGAGCGGCTCTTCGAGGTGGTCAATCACCTGAACGCAGGCGCCGAGGTGGTGCGCGACACGACGGAGCGCCAGGAGATCGCGCAGCTCGATCTCACCGCCGGTCGCAAGGCAAAGGCGTCCGCTGCCTACGAACCGGCGCTGCGCTACCTCGCCGCTGGCACCGAGCTCGTCGGGGCGGAGGGGTGGAGCCGCTGTCATGAGCTGACGTTCGCGCTGCACCTCGAGAGGGCCGAGTGCGACTATCTCATGACCCGCTTCGCGGACGCCGACGAGAGGTTCGCGCTCCTGCTCCGCAACGCCCGCGCCGACGACGAGCGGGTCGCCGTGCATACCGCCCGTGTGACGCAGCTCCTGCACCTGTGCCAGTACGAGCAGGCCGTGGAGACCGGCTTGCTCGCGCTGCAGCTGCTCGGCATACGGCTGTCGTCCAAGCCGCACATGGGTGAGGTGCTGCTCGAGCTCGCCCAGGTTCGATGGAAGCTGCGGGGCAGGCAGATCAGCGAGCTCAGCGAGCTGCCGGACCGCATGACGCCGGAGATCCGGGCGGCGATGGGTCTGCTCATCACCCTCTGGTTCCCTGCCTACCTGCTGCAGCGCGAGCAGCTCATCGGGCTCATCATCCTCAAGCTCGTGCAGCTGTCGCTCACCTACGGCAACACCGAGGCCTCCTCGTTCGCGTTCGCCTGCTTCGGCATGTTCAACAGCTCGGTGCTCCGCGATCCCAGGACGGGCGCGGCGTACGGCAAGCTCGCCCTGGTCCTGGCGCGCAAGTTCAATGATCCATCGGTGACGTGCAGGACGCTCTTCGTCATCGCGAGCTTCCTGGAGGTGTTCTCGTCCCACCTGCGCGAGGCGCTCGATCTGCTCGCGGAGGCGATCCAGTGCGCCGTCGACTCCGGCAACCTGGTGCAAGCATCGTACTGCATGTGCCTGAGCATCTACTGGACCTCTCTGGTCGACACCCCGATCGCCGAGGTGGCCGCCCAGGCTCGCCGGTATCTCGAGTTCGGGCGACGGACCGACGCCCAGAAGGTGGTCCAGTGCATGCAGATCACCCTGCGCTGGACGCGAGAGCTGCAGGACGCCGACCCCTCCGCGCTGCGCTCGAACGAGCACTCGCTCGAGCCGGACGCGTACGTCACCGAGGACATGCAGCGCGCGCAGCACCTGCTGCTGGCGCTCCAGATCGGCTACCTGTTCGAGCGTCATGACGAGGTGGTGGAGATCGCGTCGCGGCTCGAGGCCTACAAGGACATGCTGGACCCGAGCTCGGCGTTCGTTCCGCACCACGCGTTTTACCGGGCGCTCGCGGCGCTCTCGCTGGTTCCGGACGCGGACGGCGCGGACAGGCGCCGCCTGCGCGGCGCGATCGACAAGGCAAAGCGGATCTTGCACAAGTGGGCCGAGCACAGCGCGGTGAACGCCCGCCACAAATATGCGCTGGTGCTGGCCGAGGAGGCGCGCGTGGAGGGCCGATCCAGGCAGGCGGCGAGGCTCTACGACGACGCGATCTCCGCAGCGCGGAAGAGCGAGTACCTCCACGATGTGGCTTTGGCGTGCGAGCGCGCGGCGCTGTTCCATCTGAACAGGGGCAAACCGCAGCTGGCCGGCTCGTACCTCCAGGAGGCGCGCGGCTGCTATCTCACCTGGGGCGCGCACACCAAGGTCCGCGCGCTCGACGAGCAGTATCCCGTGCTCCTCATGCGGTCGTCTCCGGCGCAGGTGAAGCATCAGAGCGGCACCGCCGTGACGGTGTCGCCGACGCCCCAGGACCTCGACTTGACCACGGTCGTCAAGGCGTCCCAGGTGCTCTCCAGCGAGATCATGCTCGGTCGGCTCCTGGACAGGATCATGCAGATCATGCTCGAGAACGCAGGCGCAGAGAAGGGAGTCCTCCTCATCAAGGAAGCCGGCCAGCTCGTCATCGAGGCCAAGGGGACGATCGTGTCCGGGGAGGTCACCGTGCTTCAGTCGATCCCGATGGATCAGAGCCCGGATCTCCCGCACGCGCTGGTGAACTACGTCGCCAGGACGCGGGAGAGCGTCGTGCTGCGCGACGCGGCGCGGGATGAGCGGCTGGTCAGCGACCCCTACGTCGTGCGTTGCCAGCCGAGGTCGGTGCTCTGTGCCCCGCTCGTTCATCAGGGACAGCTCGTCGGTGTGCTGTATCTCGAGAACAACCTCATCACCGACACCTTCACCTCGGATCGGCTGAAGGTGCTCCGTCTGCTCTCGTCGCAGGTCGCGATCTCGATCGAGAACGCGCGGCTCTACAACGATCTCGAGCGGAAGGTCGACGAGCGAACCGAGGAGCTCAAGCGCAAGAACATCGCGCTGGCGTCGACGCTCGAGCACCTGCAGCAGACCCAGCAGCAGCTGATCCAGGCGGAGAAGATGGCGTCGCTCGGCAACCTCACCGCGGGAGTCGCTCACGAGCTCAAGAACCCGCTCAATTTCGTCAACAACTTCGCTGATCTGTCCGTTCGATTCGCGGATGAGCTCGTCACGCTCTCGACCGAGCTCCATCTCGACGACCCGCACAGCGGCGAGGTCATGGCGAAGATCAGGGAGGTGCTCCCGATGCTGAGGATCAACGCGAACAAGATCGCGGAGCACGGCAAGCGCGCGAACGCCATCGTGAACAACATGCTGCTGCACTCCCGTGTCCTGTCGGGCGTCCGAGAGCCGGTGAATTTGAACGCGCTGGTCGAGAAGTCGGTCGAGCTCGCGATGGTCGGCAAGCTCGCTGCGGCGCCCGCCCTGGACGTGGTGGTCGAGAAGGAGTTCGACGCTTCGCTCCCGCCGGTCGAGGTGATGGATCAGGAGCTCGCTCGCGTGATCATCAACCTGGTCAACAACGCGCTCTACTCCGTGGGTGAGCGGGTGCGGGCGGAGAGGGGCGCCGCGGCGGAGCCGCCTCGCATCCGGGTGTCGACGCGCCGGGTCGGGTCGATCGCCGAGATCCGGATCTGGGACAACGGCACCGGGATACCGGAGCTCATCCGTGAGCGGATCTTCGACCCATTCTTCACGACCAAGCCCAACGGGCAGGGCACCGGGCTAGGGCTCTCCATCTGCTATGAGATCGTGCGTCACGGCCATGGAGGCGCGATCCGGCTCGGGAACACCGAGAAGGGGCGCCACGCGGAGTTCATCGTGGAGCTGCCGGTGCGTGGCCCCGCGTCCCGCCCGTCCGCGGCCGTGCCGGTGGATGACGTCGCTGTCGATCCGCTGAGCAAACACCGGAGCTGACCAGGGCTGGCGCCGCCGGCGGCGCGATCGCGGCGGGGCGAGCTCGGCCGGCGCAGCGCTGACCGGCGCGCTCGGCCGGCCCTCCGCTACTGCGCCGGCGCGGGGCGCCCCTCGACCGCCGCGAGGTAGTCGCGCACGGACTGCTTCATCCCGACCTCGAGCGCATGCGCCACGAGGTGGTGACCGATCGACACCTCTTGAATCTGCGGCGCTTCGCGGACGAGCGGCGCGAGGTTCTCCACGGTGAGGTCGTGCCCCGCGTTGATCCCGACCCCGGCCGCCACGGCGGCCCTCACGGTCGCGACGATCTTGTCGAGCTCCGCGCGGTGATCGCCGCGATCGAACGCCTGGGCGTAAGGACCGGTGTAGATCTCGATGCGATCGGCCCCCATCTCCGCGACCACGGGCACCACCGCCGGGTCGGCCTCGACGAAGAGGCTTGTCCGGATCCCCTCCTCCTTGAGCCGCTTCACCACAGGCTGGAGGACGAAGCGCCATTTCGCGACGTCCCAGCCGCGGTGCGAGGTGAGCTCGCCCGGCGTGACCGGGACCAGCGTGCACTGCGTCGGCCTGAGCTCGAGCGTGAGGTCCAGGAACTCCTCGCGGAGATCGCCTTCGAAGTTCGTCTCCACCGTGGTGATGTGGCGAGTCACCGCCCGCGCGTCGTCCGGCGTGATGTGCCGCCGATCCGCCCTCGGATGGATGGTGATGCCGTGGGCTCCGTAGTCGACGATCTTCCGGGCGAAGGAGAGGACATTCGGGGCATCGTGTCCCCGCGAGTTCCGCAGGAGCGCGATCTTGTTCACGTTGACGCTGAGCTTCATGGAACATCCTCTCGCCGGCTCGTGCGCGGCGCTCGCGACGCCGCTATACACGATCGACGCCGCGAGGCGAACACGCCGCGCGCCGCCAGCGCGCAGCTGGGGGAGCGCCGTCGGCGCCCCCGGGCCGGCCCTCCGGCCGCGGCGGCGCGACCGTTCGGCGCCTACACGCGCGGCGCGGCCCGCGAGCCCCGCACCGCGACGTCGGTCGCGAGGAGCGACACGACGAGGATGCCGACGGCGACGAGCGCGTTGTTCCACACCGTCGCCATCAGCAGCGCCGGTATCGTCCAGGCGCTGACGAAGAGCCACACCGCCAGGATCGCGGTGGCGTAACGCGCCCTCGGCGCCCAGAGCGCGATCAGGGCGAAGACGACGCACAGCGCGCTCACCACCCAGGTGTTGGTGAACTCGTCCCGGCCGTGGCGCCAGAGGAACGCGGAGATCAAGAGCCAGATCCCGAGCGCGATGTTGATGCCACGCAAAGCCGCCATCCGATGCTCCATTGGCCTCCCTCCCTCGCGGATCGCCGTGCCGGCGCCTCCGCCGCGCAACGCCCTGGCTCCCTCGCTCTGCCCGCTCGCCGCGGCCTCGGGCCAGGCGTCCTGCCCGAGCGGCCTCGGCCCGCCGACCGCGGAGCCCGCTCACTCCACCTGCCGAGCGCCGGCGTCCCTGCGCCCGGTCCACACACCCCAGAGCTCAGCGAACGCCGTGCGAATCCAGTGCCACGCGCCTCGCCCTGGGAGCGGCCGCGCGGCCAGAGGCCGCGTTCGTGAGGGCCGCCGCGCGGCGGTTCGGCTAGAAGCCCCGTCGCCATGGACTTCTTCGCGACCGCCGCCAAAGGAACCGAGCCCGCCCTCCGCGACGAGCTCCGCGAGCACCGGTTCCGCGGCGTCCGCGCGGATCGCGGCGGCGTCCACTTCTCCGGCCCGCCGGACGACGGCTTCCGCGCGTGCATCGAGCTCCGCACCGCCGTGCGCGTGCTCGTCGAGCTCGCCTCGTTCGACGCGCCCAGCGGGGACGCGCTCTACGAGGGCGTCTCGCGCGTCGACTGGGCCCCTTACCTGAGCCCGGTCCACACGCTCGCCGTCCGCGCCTCCTGCCGCTCGAGCGCGCTGACCCACACCCAGTTCATCGCGCAGCGGACCAAGGACGCCATCGTCGACCAGATCCGGCGCCGCGTCGGCGCCCGCCCGTCGGTCGACCTCGACGACCCGGATCTCGCCCTCTTCCTCCACCTCGTCCGCGACCGCGCGACGCTCTACGCCGACCTCGGCGGCGCCGCGCTCCACCGCCGCGGCTACCGCACGCACATCGGCGGCGCGCCGCTCAAGGAGACGCTCGCCGCCGCGCTGCTCCGCCTCTCCGGCTGGGACCGCGCCCGCCCGTTCGTCGACCCGATGTGCGGCGCCGGCACCATCGCCCTCGAGGCCGCGCTCTGGGCGCGGGACATCGCCCCCGGCCTGCGCGCGCAGCGCTTCGGCTTCGAGCGGTGGGCGTGCCACGATCAGGCCGCCGCGCGGCGCACGACCGAGCTCCGCGACGCCGCCCGCGCGCGGATCCGGCCCGAGGGCCCCGCGATCGTCGCCGCCGACATCGACCCCCGCGCCGCCGAGATCACCCGCGGCAACGCCCGGATGGCCGGCGTGCAGATCGAGGTCCGCTGTCAGTCCATCACCGCGCTCGCCCCGACCGCGCCGCCGGGCCACGTCCTGACCAACCCGCCGTACGGCGAGCGCCTGCCGGGGACGCTGGCCCTCTACCGCGACATGGCGGCGGCGCTGTCGCGGCTCGAGGGCCACCGCGTCGCCATCCTCGCCGGCACCGAGGACATCGAGCACGCCATGCGCAGGAGGCCGGAGCGCTCGCTCACCGTGTTCAACGGCCCGATCGAGTGCCGGCTGCTGACGTACGACATCCCCTGAACCGGCGCGCGGTGTCGGAGAGGGCGCGCCGCGCGGGAGGGCGCGTGCGAGACGTCAGGAGAGCAGGCGCATCACAAGGAACATCGCCAGCGCCGTCAGGAGCATCCCGGCGACGAAGCCGATGATGAGCCCCCGCTTGCCGGCGAGCCAGCTCGGCTCCCGCGCCTGCGGAGGCGCCGGCGCAGGCGGCGCCTGGGGCACGACGACGTGATCGGGCATCGTCGCGCGGCGCTCCAGCACCGTGCGCTGCTCTGCGATGGTCGTGGCGAGCTCGAACGGCAGCGACGCCGCCGGGGCTGCCGGCGAGGCGCTGTCGGCCGCGGCCGGCGCCCTCCGTACGACCGCCGCGGAGTCCCCGGCGGTCTCCGCGCTCGCCGCGCCGAACCCCATCGCCCCGAACCCCTGCGGGCTCGCCGCCTGGAGCTCGCCGGGCGTCACCGTGGGCATCTGGCTCTCGGCCGGGGGGTGGGACGAGACCAGCCGGAGCGTGTTGGCGGCGCGCGGCGATCTCCTGTCCCACGCCCCCGCCGCCCCCCCGTCGAGCGGGCTCTGCGGCGTCGCCGGGACCGGCACGGAATCGACGCGCACCAGGCCGACCTCGGCCCGCTTCTCGGGCGTGCCCAGCCCGAAGTCCTCGGCGGAGCGGAGCGTCGCCTTCACCTCGCGGCCAGGAGGCGTGATGTCGAGCTCGTCGCCCTCGTCATAGGCCGCCGTGTGGACTCGCACCCTCGCCGGACCGAGGAGCTCGTCGCGACGGACCATGGTGAGCGTGCTGTCGTCGTCCCCGCTCGCGTCGTCGTACGCGCCCGGCTCGGCCAGGCCGTTCCCCGAGAGCAGCGCCTCGCTGGCGCCGTGGGACCAGGACGGGAGCTGCAGCGAGATCTCCGGCACCGACTCCCCGGCCCAGCGCTGCGGCTCGGCGCCCGCCCCCGGCGCGACCGCCTGCGGATCGAGCGTCTGCGGGAGCTCCGAGGGCGGCGGCGCGTGGTGAAGCACCACCGGCGGCGGACGCGCGACCTCGGCGCCCGCCCCCCCGCCGGAGACGAGCGTCCGGGCCGACTCGATCGAGAGCTCCGCCCTGGGCGCCTGGCCGGAGATCGGCGCCGACGTCGAGCTCGGCAGCGACGTCAGCGGCGGGAGCGACATCGGCCCCCGCTGCAGCGACGCGTCCCGCGAGAAGAGCGAGCTCGGCTGCCGGCGCGAGATCGGCCCGAGCCCCACGGCCGTGTCGGGCAGCTCGGCCAGCAGGCAGTGCAGCGTGTACCCGAGCTCGCGCGCCGTCTGGTACCTGTCCGCCGGCTCCTTGGCGAGCGCCTTCACGATCAGCGCCTCGAGGCGCGGGTGGATCCCGGGCGCGCAGCTGCTCGGCGCCGGCACCGGCGCATGGATGTGGAGCGTCGCCGTGTGGAGCGGCGTCTCGCCCTCGAACGGCAGCCGCCCCGTGACGAGCTGGAACAAGAGGACCCCGCAGGTGTACAGGTCGGCCCGCTGATCCACCGGCAGCAGCCCGCACTGCTCCGGAGCCATGTAGGCCGGCGTGCCGACGAACGTGCCCGCGCGCGTCACGACGGACAGCGGGTCGGCGAGGAGCTCGGGCGCCTCGCCGGACGAGCCCGTGTCGAGGATCTTGGCGATCCCGAAATCGAGCACCTTCACCCGCTCGCCGTGAGGGTGCATGGGATCGGGGACCACCATGACGTTCTCGGGCTTCAGATCGCGGTGCACGACGCCCATCTCGTGGGCGACCGCGAGCGCCTCGCACACCTCCGAGAGGATGCGGACCGCCCGCGCCTGGCCGATCGCGCCGTGGCGCTCGAGGAGGACGTAGAGGTCATCCCCCGAGAGCAGCTCCATCACGATGTAGCTGAGGGCGCCCTCGACCCCGTACTCGAAGATCTTGACGGAGTTCGGGTGCTTCACCCGCGCCGCGGCCTTCGCCTCGCGCTGGAAGCGCCGGATGAACGCGCGGTCCCCGGTGAACTCCGGGTTCATGATCTTGATCGCCACCCGGCGGGGCTCGGCGTCGCGCTCGGCGATGAAGACGCTGGCCATGCCGCCCTCGCCGAGGAAGCGGGTGATCGTGAACCGCCCGGCCACCTTGCGGCCGAGGAGCGCTTCATGCCTCATGCGCCCGGCACCTGCCGGCGTCTGCCCCGCTCGCCCGCTTCCGGGCGGCCGCACCGCATGCCCGCCCCAGGGCGGCCGTGCCCCTCGCGCAGGAGAGCGCTGCGCCCATGGCTGTCCGCGCGCCCGCGCGACCCGCGCGTCCGATGCGAGGGAGAGTGCACGCGGCGACCATACCAAAGAACTCGACAGCCGACGACTTGTCGGCCCCCGGCGGCGCGCGGTGCCCCTTCCGCGAGCGCGCGCGGCGCGCCGCCGCGCCCGCGCCGTCGACCGTCCCGAGCACTGCTCCGACCGCCGTCACCCCGGAGACGGGCGCCGGTCGCAAGCTCGTCCGGCAACAGTTAACTCTTTAACGCCACCCCCGATGCACATGTGCGACAGGTGCTTAACTTATCGAAAGAGCTCGCGTTCGAGCGTCGGCGAGCGTTGGCAACGTTCTTGCCTTGGGGGGACTACCTCGCGCTGCGCCCTGTGCGCCGTGAAGGGTCAGCTTGTGCGTCGATCTCGACAGGCAGCTTCCGGAGGATCGTTGATGAATCGAATTTTTAGGCGTGCGGTGCTCCTCGGCACCGTCGCGCTGACCGTCGTGGGGGCGGGCTGCGCCGAGGAGCGGCCGTCCATCAGAAGGGTGCAGAGCGATGCGCTCGCCAAGTCCTTCTTCGTTGGAGGGGACCTCAAAGACATCGTCGATGACCCCGAGTTCTACATGCGGGGTACGGTCGTCGACGTCGGGTACGGCGCCGCCCAAGATGGCCTCTTCACGTCGACCTACGCCCAGCCCGTCTCCCGGATCAAGTGGGAGATCACCGAGCGCCAGCTCAACGCCCGGCTCGCCTACGAGCGCATCGAGGGGACCGACGGCAAGGGCAACAACTATAACGGGCTCACCAAGAAGACGACGAACGACGGCCAGATCGTCGCGAGCTACGCGATCGAGTCGCATTTCGACATCGTCCGCGACTACAACCCCTCGACCGGCGAGGAGTCGAACGTCATCGTCGAGAACACCAGCGACCGGCTCTGGTACGAGCGCGAGTACATCCGCGTCGACTGGTCCCGCAACCTCGCGACCGACGCCTACAACTTCGACACCCTGTCGCAGATCGGCCTCTACGGAGGTGTCGAGTACGAGCCGCTCGCCTATTACGTCAGCGACCCCGCCTCCGCCGACGCCCCGCGGTTCGACGGCGAGAACGGCTACTTCGACGTCACGACGAAGGCGTTCGCCACGCCCGCGCTGCTCGACCTCTCGAGCCTCGGCTGGGGCATCGACAAGTTCCCTGCCTGCATGCTCCCGGGCGACTTCGCCGGCGGCACCGACCCGTACGGCAACTGCAACCCGGTCGAGATCACGATCCGGCAGTCGTTCAAGAAGGTGGTCGACAACGACTACGAGCCGGTCGACTTCGACGGCGTGAGGTTCCAGGCGTTCGGCATCTTCAACTTCGATTACCGCTACGGCTACGAGCGCAACTACGGCATCGTGGACAACCAGTGGCGGCGCTTCGCGGCCCGCTACAACCTCTGGAAGCGCAGCCACTTCTACACGGATCCCGAGGCGATGGAGGGCGCGGTCGCCTGCGCGACCCGGGAGACGGCCCCGGCCGGCGACGTGACCGCCGATCCGAACCTCGACGAGAACAAGGACGGCACCGCGGACGTGTGCGCGGCGGCCGGCGCGGGCTCGCAGTGCGACGTGTACAAGCAGAAGTGCACGCTGCCTTACACGGAGCGCGAGGCCGTCGTCATCCCCTGGTACGTCGGCGGCAACACGTCGGAGGACATCTTCGAGGCGACCCAGTGGGCCACCGAGGAGTGGGATCTCGCGATGAAGACCGCGATCCAGACGTCGCGCCTCGTCGAGTGCCGGAAGACGGGCGGCCAGGACTGCGACGCGAAGTTCCCGATGTGGAAGGGCCAGCAGGACGACATCGACGAGGCCGTCGCGCTCTCGCGCGCGCTGAACGCGTGCCGCCGCGAGCAGGGCTGGGACGCGCCGGCGTGCGACGACCAGGCCAAGCAGGCCGTGGAGCAGCTCTCTCAGCGGCGGGGCGGCGACCAGGCGACGCTCGCGATCGGAAGCGTCGTCACGCAGCCTTCGGTGATCGTGCTCTGCCACAACCCCATCGTGGAGGGCGATCACCCCGCCTGCGGCGACACGAGCGTCCCCCTCGAGGAGCGCGTCGCCCCGCGGCTCGGCGACCTCCGCTACAACAGCGTGCTCATCGTCGAGAAGCCGCAGACCCCGTCGCCCTGGGGCATCATGGTCGACGCCGACGACCCGATCACGGGCGAGAAGGTGGCCGCCAGCATCAACATCTGGAGCCACGTCACCGACTCCGCGGCGCAGCAGCTCGTCGACATCGTCCGCTACATCAACGGCGAGATCCCGACCTCCGAGATCACCGACGGCACGTACATCCGTGACTGGGCGCAGGCGAGCCGCATGTCCGGCGGCGGCCAGGGGCCCACGATGACGAAGCAGGAGGTCACGTCGCGGCTCGCGAGCGCCACGAAGCTCGACGCCGAGGCGTACGCGGGCCTCGTCGCGCAGGGCGTCTCCCCCCAGCTCAAGGCGCTCATCGAGCCGATGAAGGCGAAGGTCGCCGACATCGCGGTGCGGGGCGACGTCCCCTCCCCGCAGCAGGCGGTCGTGGGCGCCCGCATGAAGGCCGCCCGGGGCAGCCTCGCCGAGTCGGAGCTCCTGAACCCGGCGATGCTGAAGCGCGCGGGCGTCCCCGCCGGCCTGCCCATCGAGGGCCCGCTCGCGGACGCGGCGTCGCCGTTCGCGATGAACAACCCGAAGATGCACTCGCAGCTCCGCCGCATGCACGACAACGCGCTCGCCGAGCGCGGCGCCTGCATCCTGCACGAGGCCCCCGAGGCCTCGGCGATGACGGGCCTCGCGGAGGCGCTCCGCGAGAAGTTCCCCGTCGGCGACGACGAGACGGCCGACGAGAAGCGGGGGCGCTACGAGAAGATGTTCAAGTACATCCAGCGCCGCTACCAGTACGCGGTCATCGCGCACGAGATGGGGCACTCCATCGGCCTCCGGCACAACTTCGTGAGCAGCTACGCCTCGCTCTTCTTCCGGCCCCAGTACTGGCAGCTCAGGACGAAGAACGGGAAGGTCAAGGCGGCGTGCACCGGTGAGGCGGACGAGAGCCCGGAGCAGTGCGTCGGCCCTCGCTACTTCGACGCGATCACGGACGAAGAGCAGAAGAACATGATCTGGATGTTCCAGCACTCCACGGTCATGGACTACCCGGGCGACGTCTCGCAGGACCTGGTCGGCCTGGGCGTCTACGACTTCGCCGCCGCGCGCTTCTTCTACGGCGACAACGTGAGCGTCTACGACAACGGCGACCGCAACTACCTCGCCGGCGGCAGGGTCGGCGGCGGGCTCCTCGCCGCGACGGACAACTTCGGCGGGCTGGCCGGCATCAAGTACGGCATGTTCGCGAAGGGCAACGCCACGAGCGCGCCCAGCGTCAACGACTTCCACTACTCCCAGCTGCAATCGCAGTACGAGGTCATCCGCGACTGCTACGACGTGGAGGCGACCCCGCCCGCGACGTGGAACGAGCAGCTCGACGGCAAGTGGCACCCGCTCCTCGACGGCGGCATCGTCACGGTCGGCGAGGAGACGAAGCGCTGCCGCCAGCAGCCGGTCGACTACGTCGGCTGGAAGCAGCTGCGCAAGCCGCAGGACAGCGAGACCGCGATCGGCGCCTTCCGCGGCGGCCCGGCGGTCGACGCCCAGAACCGCGTCCGCGTGCCGTACGGGTTCGCGACCGACAACTGGGCCGACACCGGCAACGTCTCGGTCTTCCGTCACGACAACGGCGCCGACCCGTACGAGCAGCTGATGTTCCTGCTCACCACCCAGGAGAACAGGCACATCTTCGACAACTTCCGGCGCAACCGCACGACGTTCAGCGTCCGCGCCGCGGCGGACAGGTCCTACAGCCGCTACAACGAGAAGATGCTCGGCATCGCCGGCGGCATCGGGTTCTACGGGACGATCTACCAGGATCTCGCGACGAACCAGGGCCTGTCGTTCGACACGCTGTGGCCGCTCCTCGTCGAGGGCAGCCTGCAGGAGAACGTCGTGGCCGCGACGGTGGCGTTCGATCACTTCACGAGGCAGCTCGCCCGCCCGGAGGAGGGGCCGCACTACCTGCGCGATCCGCTGTTCAACGACCCGGTCCTCCGCTCGAACCTCGACGGCGACGACTACGGCGCCGGCGAGGACTTCGGCTCCTTCGGCGGCACGACCAACAGCCCGGTGCTGGTGCAGATCCCGAACGGCTCGACCGGCTACCTGAAGGACATCGGGTTCGGCGGTCACCCGCTCGAGAACAGGAACTCGGAGAGCAACGGCGACTTCGACACCGACTATTCGTTCAACGCGGGCAGCTACTACGACAAGATCCACACGGCCATCCTGCTCTCCGAGTCGGAGGACCGGTTCGTGAGCCAGTCCCGCCGCGACTTCTACGACGCCCGCTTCCGCGCGGTCGGCATGGCCGACGTGCTGCCCGAGGGCTACCGCCGCGTGCTCGCCAACGCCCTCACCGGCGATCGCTCGCTCCTCGCGCCTCGCCTCGAGGCCGGCGAGGACGGCTTCCCGGTGCTCGACACGGCGAGCAAGGATCCCGACCCGCTGGCGAAGGAGTTCCCGGCGCGCCCGATGGGCTGGGTCAGCTGGTGGCCGAACGAGGGGCCGAAGGTCTGCTTCCCGACCAACGGGAAGAACCTCTGCACGAACTACCTCGGCGGCGACTTCGACCCGGCCGTCGTGGACCGGACCGTCGCTGTCGATCCGCAGATCGGCTGGGAGGTGCAGAAGTTCCTGATCGCGTGGACGCTCGCGAACATCCCCGCGAACGGCAAGACGAACTGGCTCGACATGATGCGCGTCTACCGGCTCGGCAGCGACGCGGACCCGGGCTTCGAGCAGCGCATCGAGTGGCAGGACCCGACGTCCGGGCAGGTCTACTACGCCCGCACGTACGGCATGGAGTGCCTCTTCGGGGCCGGCAAGAACAGGGCGGCGTGCGAGGACTCCGGCGGCAAGTGGGTGCAGAAGGGCATCGCGGCCCGCGTGCTCGAGTACGCCAACGCCCTCACCGCGAAGGGCTACCAGCTCGACGCGAGGCACGAGGCGCAGCCAGGCAACCCGGCGGACAGCATCCCCGCGGATCCCGCGTACGTCGCCGACTACGGCCCCGGCTTCAACAAGTATGGTCGCGCGATGATCACGTACCACCCGGACGGCGCCGCGATCATCATCCCGGATCCGGCGATCAAGGACGTGCCCGCGGTCGGCCCGCTCAAGGAGGTGCCGGCGTGCGATCAGAACATCAACGAGAACTGCACCCAGCTCACCATCTACAAGAACCACTACGCGTACGAGCTGAAGGGCTACAAGTCGGTGCCTGACTACCTGCTCAAGATGATGGCCCAGTTCGGCCTCGCCGACCCGGAGCAGCTGGGCATCTTCCCCGACTGATCCGCGCCTCCCCACGCCGGGGCCCCGCGCTCCCCCTCATCAGCGTTAACCAAGCTTCACGCCGCGTTCTCCTATATCCGAACGTGGTCGTGGTCGTGGTCGTGGTCGTGGTCGTGGTCGTGGTCGTTCACGACCTAACGTTGACGACCACGACCACGACCACGTTCACGACCACGTAAACGTTCACGTTCACGTTCACGACCACGTAAACGTTCACGTTCACGTTCACGTTGGTGACGCCCTGAGCAGCGTCCGGCCGTCCGCGTCCCTCAGCCCGAGATCACCTGGCCGAGCCCGCCTGCTGCCGTTGGAGGTCGCGCGGGCGCCAGGGCGGCACTACGCTCGGCGTGGCGCTGCGCGCGCCGCGGCATGATCCCCTCCCCCGCCCTCCACGCCATCGCCCCGGCCCACCGCTCGGACGCGCGGGCCTTCGCGGCCTACCTCATCGAGCACGTCGCCGAGTCCGGCCGGCGCGGAGTGCCCCATTTCGCCATCGCTACGTCGCTCGCCCCCGACGAGGTCGAGCACAGCGCGCGCGACCGCTGGGGCAAGGGGCTCGACGAGCCGCTCTGGGGGCGGGCCTGGCTGCTCCGGTCGAGCGAGCCGCGGGCGCGCATCATCGGGCACATCGAGCTCCGCGGCGGCCGCGTCTGGTCCGAGGGCCACCGCGCCGTCGTCGCGATGGGCATCCTCGGCCCCCACACCGGGCAGGGCCACGGCCGGCGCCTGCTCGAGACCGCGATCGCGTGGGCCCGCGACGAGGCGGGCCTCGAGTACCTCGACCTCGGCGTCTTCGCCAACAACGAGCGGGCCAGGCGGCTCTACGCGGGGATGGGGTTCGTCCCGATCGGCACCCGGGAGGACGCGTTCCGGGTCGACGGCGCCATCCTGGATGACATCCAGATGACCCTCGCGCTCCGCTCTCCCGACCCGCGCGCGGTCGCCCCGTCGGAGCGCTGAGCCACGGCGCGGGCGTCCCCGGGCCCGCCCGCGGCCCGGCCCGTGCCCCGCACGAGCGCTGGACGCGCGCTGGAGGGTACCCGCCGCGGCGCAGATGCGTCATGAGGACAACGCCGTCAAGGCGCCCGTCCGGAGGCCCGGCCATCGCCGGCCCGGTCGCCGGCGGCCGTCACCGCAGTCCATCGCCACCGAAAGCCATCATGCTCCGCTCGCCGCTCCTGCCGATCTTCCTTACCGTCTTCGTCGACGTCCTCGGCCTCACGCTCGTCCTCCCCCTCCTCCCGTTCTACGCCGAGCACTTCGGCGCCAGCGAGCTCGTGGTCGGCGTGCTCGCGGCGAGCTACGCGGTCTGTCAGCTCGTCTCCGGGCCGATCCTCGGCCGGATCTCGGACCGGGTGGGCCGCAAACCCACGCTGCTCGTGAGCCAGACCGGCACGTTCCTCGGGTTCCTGGTGCTCGGCTCGGCGAGCTCGCTCTGGATGCTGTTCCTCGGGAGGATCATCGACGGGCTCACGGCCGGGAACCTGACGATCGCGCAGGCGTACATCAGCGACGTGACCCGGCCCGAGGAGCGCACCAAGGCGTTCGGCCTGATCGGCATCGCCTTCGGCTCCGGGTTCCTGCTCGGCCCGGCCATCACGGGGGAGCTCGCGAGCCGCTTCGGCTACGGCGCGCCGGCGTACGGGGCGGCGGCGCTGTCGCTCCTGTCGGTCCTCCTCACGGCCACGCTGCTCCCGGCGAAGCCGCCCTTGCCGGCGGCCCAGGACGGGGTGACCGCCGCGGCCGCCCGGCCGGCGTCGCTCGGCCGCGGAGACGCCTTCCGCCGGTACTTCGACCGGCCGCTCCCGCGCCGCAGGCTGCTCGAGTTCTTCGCCTTCTCTCTCTCCTTCTCGACGCTCATCGGCGGCCTTGCGCTCTTCCTCGAGCGGCGCTTCGCGTTCGGCGTCAAGGAGACGGGCTATCTCTACGCCTTCTCCGGGCTCATCGGCGGCAGCATCCAGGGCGGCCTGATCGGCCGGCTGGCGAAGCGGTACGGCGAGGAGCGGCTCGCGCTGCTCGGCTTCGGCACGATGGTGGTCGGCTACGGCCTGCTCGGCGTCGCGTACACCCTGCCCGTGCTGCTCACGCTCGTGGGGATCGCGGCGTTCGGCGCGGCGGTGGTGAGGCCGGCCGTCACCACGCTCCTCACGAAGAGCGTCGGCCGCGACGAGCAGGGCGCGGCGCTCGGCGTGAGCCAGTCGCTGGCGAGCATCTCGCAGATCATCGGCCCCATCGGCGCCGGCTGGCTGATCGAGCACCGGGCGCTCGCGGCGTACGGCCTGATGGCGGCGACCTTCGCCGCCCTCGGCGTCCTCCTCGGCCTGCAGAAGATCCCCGTCGGCGAGCCGATCGAGCTCTGAGCGCCGCGCCCGGTTCCTCGCGGAACCACATCGGTCTCCGCCCCCCTCTGCACCAAGCAGAGCCGCAGCAGAACGGCAGCAGAGCGGCGGTCACCCGCACAGGAGACGGGCCCAGATCGGCGTTTTCGGCGCGCAAGCGCACTCCGGTGCGCTGAGCACCGAAAACGTCGAGATGGGCCCGTATCCGAAGCGGGTGACCGCCGCTCTAGGCGCGCGCACCCTTCACAAAGGGTAGGAGGGCGTCGACGAGCGGCGGCGTGGCGTCGTCGAGACGCCGGGGGTTGTGCCAGGCGAACGGCTCGACGAGGCGCGACGGCCGGAGGCCGAGCTTGCCGCGCGAGCACTCCACGAGGAGCGACAGCGCCCCGTGACGATCGTGGAGCCAGTCGATCTCCAGGCCGGCCTTGCGGACGCCCCAGGCGAAGCGGACGTAGGGCATGGCGCGGTACGGCCTGCGGTCCGCGGCGCGCGCGACGCGCAGCGCGAAGGCGCGGTGCTCGGCGGCGTCGGCCACGGGCCAGAGGCTGTGCGCCGGCGGGTACAGCACGGCGCCGCCGGCGCTGTGCAGCGACAAGGCGCGGTCGATCCGGCGCGACGACAGCGCGTGCGCGATGGCCTCCACCTCCGGCTCGCTGGCGGGGCGGCTGCCGGGCGAGAAGAGGAGCCCGATGAAGCGCTGGATGAGGCCGCGCTCGTACCATCCCGCGTCGAAGTTCCGGTTCAGGTCGACGCCCCGGGCATTGCCCCGCACGTACCGGTGTCGCCCGGCGCGGAGGTTCATCTCGACGCGGAGGAGCCCATCCGGGTTCACGATCGGGACGGCGAGGATCGACCGGCCCCCGAGGTCCTGGGTCGCGAGGCGATCGAGCAGCGCGAGGTGGGCCTCGATGCCGATCCACTCGAGGGGGTGGATCCCGGACAGGATCACCGTCGTCCGCACGCGCTCACGCGACCCGGCTCCCGTCGAGGGGCGCAGACTGGCGCGCTCGGCGCGCTCGGCCAACCGAGCGAGGGCGGCGTCGCTCGGCGCCGGGTCGTCCGCGCCGCCCGGCGCGCGGCTGCCATCGCGATCCGACGTGCCATCGAGCGGACGGAGTGAGACGCCGTTCGCAACGCTCTGTCCTCCCTGGGCGCTCGGCGCCAGGAGGCCTGCGGCTTGCTTCTCGCCGCGCGCAGCGGCCAGGCTGGCTGCGCCGAGGTGAACGGCGAGCAGCGGCTCGCCCCGGATCGAGCGCCCGATCAGCGTGACCTGCGCGCCGCGGTCGGCGAGCCGCTCGATCGCCTCCAGGAGCTCGCCGTACCCGCGGTAGGGACCGAGCCCGCGGCGAGCGAGCAGACGGGAGAGCGGCGCGCGTCGGTGTATAAAGAGGGCCGCCCTCAGGGCAGCCCGGCCTTGCTCTTCCGACGCCTGATCGGACTTCGGCATGCAGGGCTCACCTTTACCCTAGATGGCACGAACTATAGACCACCGGCCGCGCGTTCGTGCGATCCGGACCAGGTCAAACCAGGGATTACCGTGGCAGCGGGCGCGCATATGGAATTCGACGGCAGCGGGTGGGCGGAAGGACGTATCGAGCTGCTGCCTCCGAGCCAGGGGTGGTCGCTGCTGTCGCCGGAGCCCGAGGCGCGGATCGACGAGCACCGCTGGGCACATCAGGCGCGCGTCTTCTTCGGGGCGGAGCTCACGCTCGTGCAGAAGAAGGCGTATCCGTCGGGGAGCACGCCGATGGCCGACGCCGTCGAGGTGGACGTCGCGCGCACCTCCTCTTCTTCTACTTCCACGCCACGCGCGACGAGCCGCGTGCTCGTCATGACGGTGCCGCTGGATCGTGCGCCGCTCGTGCGAGCGGCGGCCGCGGCGGGGGTGCGGGCGATCGGCGGGTGCGGGTTCGACGCGCTGCTCGCGCGGGCGCGGCGGGTCTGGCAGGTGCGAGAGCCGCCGATCGCCGGCGACGACGCGCGAGCGCCCCTGGTCGTCACCGCGGTGCTCGCGGCGGTGCTGCTCGCGCCCGTGGTGCCGCCCGGCGAAGAGACGATCTTCGGGGTGAAGGGGGCCAGAGAGCGGCTGCAGCGGCTCGGCTGGTGACGGGGCGGCGCGTCGCGCCCGCCCTCGGCCGCCTGCCGAGGGATGTCGTGCTCGGCGCTCTGAGGTGCCTGCTCGTCGGGCGCCTGTACTAGCGTGCGCGCCCGTGCGCTCCCGCTTCCCGCTCGTGGCCGCCCTGTTCTTCGTCTCTGGCGCGACCGGCCTCCTCTACGAGGTCGCCTTCTCCAAGCTGCTCGCCTACGTCTTCGGCGCCACCGCGTATGCCGTGAGCACGGTCCTCGCCGCCTTCATGGGCGGCCTCGCCCTCGGCGCGCACCTCGGCGGACGCCACGCCGCGTCCGCGCGCCGCCCGCTCGTCGTCTACGGCGCGCTCGAGGTGATCGTCGGCGCGATCTGCGCCGTCTCGCCGTTCCTGTTCGAGGCGCTGACCTCGGCCTACGTCGCCGTCGCCCGCGCAGCGCCCGACTCGCTCGCGCTGCTCACCGCGGCGCGCGCTGCGCTGACCGCGCTCGTGGTCGTCGTCCCCACGGTCGCGATGGGCGCCACGCTGCCGGTGCTCTCGCGCATCCTCCGCGCCGGCGCCGCGCCGGACGGCGGCGCGCCTCCCGCCGAGCACGACGCCGCGCGCCGCCTCGCCTCGCTCTACGCCATCAACACGGCCGGCGGCGCGGCCGGCGCGCTCTCCGGCGCCTACGTGGTCCTCCCGCACCTCGGCATCCGAGGCGCGCTCTGGTCCGCGGCGATCGCCAACCTCGTCCTCGGCGTCGTCGCGATCTCCGCCGGGCTGCGCGGCCCGGCGCCTGCTGCCGCCCCCGACGCGCGCTCCCCCGAGGCCCGCACCGCGGACGCTCCGCTCCCTGCGGCCGCCGGCCGGACCGAGCCGCCGTTCCTGCTCCTGCTCGCGTTCGCGTCGGGCTTCCTGGTCTTCGCCGCCGAGGTGGTCCAGACCCACCTGCTCGCGCTGCTCATCGGCAACAGCGCCTACGCCTTCGGGCTGATGCTCGCCGTCTTCCTCGTCTGCCTCGCGGCCGGCGCCGCGCGCTCGCCTGCCCTCGCGCGCCGCCACGGCGAGGGCGCGCTCTCCCGGGGGCTCGCCGCCGCCGCGCTCTCGCTCGCCGCCACCGTCCCGCTCTGGGACCAGCTCCCGCGGCTCTTCGCCTTCGCGGGCAAGCACGTCGACGGGTGGGCCGGCCGCGAGGCGTGCCGCGCGCTCGCCGCCCTCGCGATCCTCGCGCTGCCCACGCTGTGCATGGGCACCACCTTCCCCCTGCTCCTCGCGCGCGCCGCCGCGCACGCCGACGTCGCCGCGCGCGTCGGCAGGCTGACCTCCGCGAACACCCTGGGCACGATCGCCGGCTCCATCGTCACCGGCTACCTCATCCTGCCCGCGCTCGGCTCCGAGCGCGCGCTCCTGACGATCGCGCTCGCCTTCGCCCTCACGGCCGTCCTCGCCGCCGCGCGCGCCGGGGCGGAGCTCCCCCGCGCCCTCGCGCTGGCCGCGGCGGCGGGGGCGCTCGCCGTGCTCGCGCCCCGCTGGGACATGGCCCGCCTCACGAGCGGCGCGAACGTCTATTTCGCCATGGGGCCGCGCCCCGAGCGCATCGACTTCGTGCGCGAGGACGTGCACGGCGGCGTCACCACGGTCGCGCACCTCGCCGGCGTCACGACCATGTACACGAACGGCAAGTTCCAGGGCGACGACGGCCCCGAGATGACGGCGCAGCGGCGGTTCGCGCACTTCCCCTCGCTCTTCCTCCGCGACACGCGCGCCGCGCTCGTCATCGGCCTGGGCACCGGCACGACGACCGGCACCATCGCGGCCTACCCCTTCGAGCGCATCGACGTCGCCGAGATCTCGCCCGCGATCGTCGAGGCGTCTCGGCGCTTCTTCGCCGGCCCGAGCCTCCGTGCGCTCGACGATCCCCGCGTCCGCCTCTCGCTCAACGACGGCAGGAACGAGCTGCTCGTCGCCGCCCCGGGCCGCTACGATCTCATCGCCATCGAGCTCACCAGCGTCTGGTTCGCGGGCGCCGCGAGCCTCTACAGCCACGAGTTCTACGAGCTGGCCCGGTCGCGGCTCACCGAGGGCGGCGTCTTGCAGCAGTGGGTGCAGCTCCACCACATCCGGCGGCGCGAGCTCGCCGTCGTGGTGAGGACGATGCGCAGCGCATTCCCGCACGTCGCGCTGTTCGTGGGCGGCGCGCAGGGCATCCTCGTCGCGAGCGGCGCACCGCTCGTCGCCTCGGGGGCGCGCCTCGCCGGGCTCGACGCGCGCCCGTCGCTCCAGGCGACGCTCGCCAGCGCGCGGCTCGAGGACCTCCTCGACGCCCTCGTCACCTCGGGCGACGATCTCGATCGCCTCGTCGCCGACGCGGCCGAGGACGGCGGCCCGATCCTGTCCACCGACGACAACCTCTACCTCGAGTACGCCACGCCGAAGGGGAACGTGCTCCCGTACGGCGCGTCGCTCGACGCGACGCTCGCGCTCCTCGAGCGTTACCGGACACGGGCGCCGCGCACGCGGCACCTCGCGCCCTGAGGTCGCTCAGCCCCCGCCCGCGGGCGCCGCGCCACCGCCGTCACGTGGCGGCGCGCTCTCCTTGGCCGGCGCGCTCGGCGCGGGGGGCTCGCCCTCCTGCGCCTCCGACGTGGCCCGGGGCTTGACCTGCACCGGCTTGATCTCGTCGCCCGTCGCCACGAAGCCCTTGCGGGGCGGGGGCGCCTTGAGCTGCGCGGCCTGCTCCGCGCGCTGCTTGCGCTGCTCGAGGCTCAGCACCTCCAGCGCCAGGCCGCCCCTGTACGGATCCTGCCCCAGGAAGGGGCGCCCGTTCACCTCGGCCACGTGGAACTCGACCCGGCGGTTCTCGCTGCGGCCTGCCGCGATCTCGTTCGGCCCGAGCGGGCGCGACTCGCCGAAGCCCACGGCGATCAGCCGGTCGCTCTCGACCTCGTGATCGACCAGCCAGTCGGCGACCGCGAGGGCGCGCCGCGCGCTGAGCGCCTGGTTGTGCTCCTCGCTCGACTGCGCGTCCGTGTGCCCCTCGATCCGCAGCCGCGTCACCTCGGGGTGCTCCTTGATGAACTGGAGCAGCATCTCTAGCGTCTTCTCGCTGCCCGGCCGGATCGTCGCCTTGCTCGTGTCGAAGACGATCTTGCCCTCGATGTAGACCTGGCTCTCCCCGCCCTGCTCCGACCAGGGCTTCTCCGGGTACCATCGCGGGAGCGCCTGCTGCTCCTCGGCGCGCGGCAGCTCCCGCGGCGGCAGCCGGTTGTCGCTGCACCCCTGGCCAGCAAACGCGGCGGGCGCGAGCGCCGCCGCGAGCGCGAACGGCAGGGAGGTGCGGGCGGCCTGCTTCCTCTTCGGGTCCATCTCGCCCTGCAGCGTGTCAGAACCGGCGCTCGGACCGCAAGTAACCTGGCGGACGCCGGGCCGACCGGCGCGGAACGCGGCTTATGGTAAGAGGATCGCCATGTCCGCGCTGTCGTCCACGCCCGAGGGCTCGCCCATTGATGCCAAGCTCGCCGGGCTGCGCGCCCGGCTCCGGGAGCTCGGATCGGTCCTCGTCTGCTACTCCGGCGGGGTCGACAGCGCCTTCGTCCTCGCGGTCGCGCACCAGGAGCTCGGCCCGAGGGCCGTCGGGATGACCGCGGTCTCGCCGAGCCTCGCGCCGGCCGAGAAGGAAGAGGCCACCTCGATCGCCCGGCTGATCGGCGCCGATCACCGGCTCGTCGAGTCGTCCGAGATCGACGATCCGCGCTACGTCGCGAACAACCCGGATCGCTGCTTCCACTGCAAGAGCGAGCTCTACCGGATCGCCGCGCGAAGGCGATCCGAGTGGGCGCTCGCGGCGATCGTGAACGGCACCAACACCGACGACCTCGGCGACTACCGCCCCGGGCTGGAGGCGGCGCGGGAGGCGGGCGTGCTGAGCCCCCTCGTCGAGCTCGGCTTCAGCAAGGCCGATGTGCGCGCCGGCGCGGCGCGCGTCGGCCTGCCCATCTGGGACAAGCCGGCCGCGGCCTGCCTCTCCAGCCGGATCCCTTACGGGACCAGCGTCACGCGCGAGCGGCTCGCGCAGATCGGCGGCTTCGAGGCGGCGCTGCGCGGCATCGGGTTCCGCCAGGTCCGCGTCCGATACCACGACGACCTCGCGCGCATCGAGCTCGACGCGGGCGAGCTCGCGCGCGCCGCCGAGCCGCCGGTGCGCGCCGAGATCGTGGCCGCCGGCAAGCGGCACGGCTTCCGGTACGTGACGCTCGATCTCGGCGGGTACAGGACCGGCAGCCACAACGAGGTCCTCGTCGGCCGCGCCCTCAAGATCGTGAGCTGATCTCGCTGGAGCCGCGGCCTCACACGAGCGAGGAGCGCACGACCTTGGCGCGCTCGTCGCGCTCCTTCAGGTGCTCGAGGATGATCACCGCCGTCTCCTCGATGGCGCGCTTGGTGACGTCGACCACCGGCCACTCCGGGTGCGCGGCGAAGAGACGGTTCGCGAAGTCGAGCTCCTGCCGGACGTGCTCGCGCATCGCGTAGTTGGTCTCGGAGGGCATCCCGAGCTGGCGCAGCCGCGCCTGCCGGATCTCGCAGAGCTGATCGATCCCGATGGTCAGCCCGACGACCCGATCCTGGGGGGCCTCCATCAGCTCGAGCGGCGGCGGGACGCCGAGCACCAGGGGGAGGTTCGCGACCTTGAGGCCGCGCTGCGCGAGCAGCGTCGACAGCGGCGTCTTCGACGTGCGCGAGACGCCGACGAGGACGATGTCGGCCCTCTTGAAGTTCCGCGGCTCCTTCCCGTCGTCGCTCTTCACCGCGAACTCCACCGCCTCGATGCGCCGGAAGTACTCCTCGCTCAGCGGGAGCATCGCGCTCGGCAGGTTGATCGGCTCCCGGTCGAGGAAGGTGCCGAGCCGGACGATGAGCGAGCCGATCAGATCGATCGCCTCGATGTTCAGCTCGGCGGTGGACGCATGCAGGAACTCGCGCAGCTCGGGGCTCACCACGGTGAACACGACGAGCGCGCCCTCCCGGGCCGCGCGCTCGAGCACCGGCCGCGCGACCTCCGGCGTGCGCACCCGCGTGTGGAGGCGGATCTGCACCCCCGCGTCCGGGTACTGGAGGAGCGCTGCGCGCACGGCCTTCTCCGCCGTCTCTCCGGTGGAGTCGCTCAGGACGTCGATGAACTTCGCCTTGTCCATGTCCGATGCCTCCGTCGCCATGTCGGCTCAGGCGCTCGAAGCAGAGCTCGTGCCTCGGCGTTCAGAAGAACGCGGAGGATCGCGCGCGGCCGCGCGCCAGGTCAACCAAACAGCCCCTTCAGCTTCTCCATGAAGGTGGCCTGCTGAGGCTGCACGTTCTCGCCGAGGTCCTTCGCCAGCTGCGCGATGAGCTCCCGCTGCGTCGCGGTGAGCTGCGTCGGCACCTCGACGCTCACCTCGACGAGCTGGTCGCCGCGCCCGCCCACGACGCGACGCGGTATGCCCCTGCCCTTGATCCGGAGCACCGCGCCGGGCTGCGTGCCCGGGGGGATGCGGAGCCGGCCCTTCCCCTCCAGCGTCGGGATCTCCAGCTCGCCGCCGAGCGCCGCGCGCGCGAACGAGATCGGCACGGAGCACACCACGTCGTCGCCGACGCGGCGGAAGAGCTCGTGCGGCGAGACGCGGATGGTGAGCTCCAGATCGCCCGGCCCCCGGTCGGAGCGGACGGCGTTGCCGCCGCGCTCCACGAGCCGCGTCGCGCCGTTCTCCACGCCCGGAGGGATCGTCACCTCGATGGTCTTTTGCTTCGCCGCGAGGCCGGCGCCGCGGCACGTCCTGCACGGGTCGGTCACGATCCGCCCCGTGCCGCGGCACCGCCCGCAGGGACGCTCGATCGCGATGGGGAACATCCCCTGCTGCATCCGGACGCGGCCGCGGCCCGAGCACGCCGAGCAGCGCTCGGTCGACGCGCCCGGCGCGGAGCCCGAGCCGGCGCAGTCGCCGCACGGCTCGACGCGATCGTAGGTGATCTCCTTCGCGCAGCCGAACGCCGCCTCCTCGAAGGTGATCCGCACCTCCTTCTGCAGCGTCCCGCGGTCGCCGACCCGGATGCCCAGGGCGCCGAGGAGATCGCCGAAGATGGCGTCCAGGTTGAGGTCCTGCATGTCGAAGGGCACGCCCGGGACCCCCGAGCCGGCGGAGGCGCCGACGGCGGCGGGGCCGAACCGATCGAACGCCGCGCGCTTCTGCGGATCGCTCAGGATCTGGTAGGCCGCGTTCAGCTCCTTGAAGCGGACGTGCGCGCCCTGATCCCCCGGGTTCTTGTCGGGATGGTGCTGGCCGGCGAGCCGCCGGAAGGCGCTCTTGATTTCATCCTGCGTCGAGGAACGCTCGACGCCCAATACTTCGTACGGATCCCGCACGACGTGCGAAATAGCATCGATCGCCCTCCCGGGACAGCGGCTACCGGGCCGCCTAATCCGCTGATTTCCCTTCGGGCCCGGCGAGTTCGCGCTTCATCACCTTGCCCGTCGGGTTGCGCGGCAGCGCGTCGACGAAGACGACCTCGCGCGGGACCTTCGGGCCCGCGAGCCGCGCGCGGCAGTGCGCCCGGATGTCGCCCTCGCTCGCGGTCGCGCCGGGGCGCAGGGCGACGACCGCGCGCACGCGCTCCCCGAAGGCGCGATCCGGGACGCCCACCACCGCGGCCTCGGCGACCGCCGGGTGCTCGTGGAGGACCGACTCCACCTCGGCGGGGTACACGTTCACGCCCCCCGAGATGATGAGCTCCCGCTTGCGGCCCTCGAGGTGGTAGCAGCCGCGCGCGTCGCGGCGGGCGAGGTCGCCGACCGAGAAGTAGCCGTCGCGCGTCGACTCGCGCGTGGCGCCTGGGTCCCTGTGGTAGCCGGAGACCAGCAAGGAGCTCCTCACGTAAAGCTCGCCCACCTCGCCGTCCTGGCACGGCGTCCCGTCCTCGCGCGCGAGGAGCAGCTCGCTGCCGGCGACGGGGCGCCCGATGGTGCCCGGCGAGGCGCGCAGATCCCCGGGGCCCGCGATCGTCACGATGCCCGTCTCGGTCGCGCCGTAGAAGTTGAAGAGCCGGTCGCCGAACGCCGCCATCACCTCCGCCGCGAGCGCCGGCGAGAGCGGCGCGCCGCCCACGAAGATCGCGGTGAGCGACGACGTGTCGTAGGCGCTGAGCCGCGCCTCGCCGAGCTCGAGGACGCGGTGGAGCATCGTCGGGACGACCGCCGTGGTGGTCACGCGGTACCGCTGGATCGCCTCGAGGAAGAGCTCGGGCTGGAACTCCGGGAGGATCACGATCGTGGCGCCGACGATGAGCGACAGGTTGACGAAGCCGAGCGCCGTGAGGTGGTAGAGCGGGCACACGGCGAGGTGCACGTCCCCCGCGCGCATCGGGGTCGCGCCGATGGCCCCGAGCGCCGGGAGGACGATGCCGCCGCCGAAGCCGCGCACCGCGCCCTTCGGCTTGCCGGTGGTGCCGGACGTGTACATCACCACCGCGGCGCGCTCGCTCCGATCCGGCGAGGCGCCCCGCTCGGCGCCGCGCTCGGCGAGGAGGTCGTCGAGGTGCGAGAAGCCCGGGGCGCGCTCGCCGATCGCGATCATCTCCTCGGGCGGGATCCCCTCGAGCCGCGGCGCGGCCTCGCGGATCACCCCGGCGATGTCGGAGTCGAACAGGAGCAGGCGCGCCCCGGAGTGGCCGGCGAGGTAGGCGAGCTCCGCGGGGGTCGATCGCCACGAGGCCGCCACCACGGACGCGCCGACGCGGGCCAGCGCGACCTGGCACATCAGGAACTCGGGGCGGTTCTTGAGCGCGAGCAGCACGGTGACGCCCGGGCCGACGCCGCGCCGGTCGAGCGCGGAGCCCAGCCGATCGATGGCCTCGTTCAGCGCGAAGAAGGAGTAGACCCGATCCTCGGCCGGGGGTCCCGCGCCTCGCTCCGCCGCGCGGGGCGCGAGGCTCGCGAGGCCCAGCGGCTCGATCACCGCGATCCGGTGGGGGCTGTTCTCGGCGTGGAAACGGAACAAGAGCGACGGGTTCGCCTTGCCTCTCGCGAGCTCGCGCGCGAGCACCTTGAGCCCCGGCCAACGCAGCGCGGCGAGCAGCCCCGCCCGCGTCACTGCCCGCCCGGCGGCGAGCGTCGCGTCGATCGTGCCTCGCCCGCTCGCCAGCGCGGCCCTGACCCCTGCGAGTCGCATGGCCGGCGACTTTACTCTGGTCCGCATTGGCCCGCATGCGCCGTGGTAGGGTGGGTCCCGTGACGGATGCTGACCGCCGCTCGGCCCATCGCGCCGCGATCGAGCTGAGCGTAGAGTACAAACGGCTCAACACGTTCTTCGCCGACTACACGCGCAACATCTCGAAAGGCGGGACGTTCATCCGGACGGATCGCCCGCTCGCGATCGGCACCGAGTTCGTGTTCGCCCTCTCGATCCGGAACCTGGCCGAGCCGCTCCGCCTTCGCGGGCGGGTGAAGTGGATCGTCACGACCGCCGAGGCGACAGAGTCGGCTCCGGCGGGGATGGGGATCGAGTTCCAGTACACGAGCGAGGCGGAGCGCGCCGCCACCGAGGCGGTGGTCGAGCAGCTGATGATGAGCGAGCTCGGCGAGACGCTCGCCTCCAAGCTGCTCGGCCGCAAGCTCGGCGACGGCTCGCGGTAGCGCCTCCGAGGGGTGCGCTCACGCTCCCCCCGTGTACACTGGCTCGCAATGTCGCTGCCGCCCCTGTTCCCTCGGCGCCGTCTCGCTCGGGGTCTCGCCGCGCTCGTCCTCGCGCTCTCTCCCGTCGCCTGCGGGGCCTCTGGCTCGCCGGGGGCGAAGGGGCCGCCAGGCGCCGAGGGCCGCGTCGCTGCCGTCGAGGTCCGCGACGCCGATTTCTCTGCCAGCCTGTTCGCGATCGTGCGCGACGGCAAGCAGAGCCCGCAGCGCACGGGCCTGCTCATCGGCGTGGTCCGCAGGCAGCTCGCGCACGCCGCCGGGCGCTTCAACGCAGGGCAGCCCGATCGGGCCGTCGAGAGCGTCCTGGGCGCGCTGGCCCTCGTCCGTCCCGGCGAGGGGCGCGCAGAGATGATCGACGCCGTAGGCGAGCGCGCCATCGCCGGCGCGATCGAGCGGCTCAGCCCGCGCGGCGACGAGGGGCGGGTGCGGGCCCTCATGGAGATCCGCTCCGCCGCGCTGCCGAGCGGGAGCCGGGCCCGCGCCGAGAGCGACGAGCACCTCGCCGCGCTCGAGCAGTGGATGAAGGAGACGCGCACCGGCGGGCCGCTCGAGCAGCTCGGCGCGGATCAGCGCGCGGCCGTCTCGCGCGCCCTCGTCGACGGCCGCGCGGAGTCGATCCAGCGCGCGGCCGCCGCCACCGTGGCGTGGATCGATCGGGCGATCGAGTTCAACATCGAGTACCGCCAGGGCGGCGCGAGGCCGGAGCGCGAGGAGGCGGTCGAGGCGGCGCGCGCGCTCGAGTCGGGCGGCGCGAGCCTGGCGGCGCTGTTCCTCCGCTTCGGCGACGCGAAGGGCGCGATCGATCAGATCGACCGCACGAGCGTGCGCCGGGTGATCCCGCCCGGCCTGTACCAGCGGCTCAAGGCCGCCGCCTCCGACGACGACGCGGTCTCGTGGCAGGCGCTCGCCGCCGCCTTCGCGCAGCACGAGGCGCAGGAGCGCGACGCCGAGACCGGGATGCGGCAGGATCTGCTCGACGGGGCGATCTGGGGCGCGGCCCTCGAGGCCTACCGGCGCGACCCGCAGAACTACGACAGCGCCACGCTCCTCTCCCAGGTGATGATCCGCCTCGGCATGTCCGAGGCGACGCCGCTCGTGATCGTCGGCGCGCTCGGCGACCGGCCGAGCCCGGGCGCGCTCGGGGCCGCGCTCGGGCTCGTGCTGAGCGCGCTCTCGGAGGAGGCGTCGAACGACGATTTCGACGCGGCCCGGCGCACCTACAACGCGGCGGGGCCGCTGCTCGTGCTCGCCGATCGCGCGGCGCGCGGCGGCGGCGCGCTCGATCCGTCAGGCGCCCGCGTCCGTTCTCTCATGGCGTCGCTCGAGCTGCGCGCCGGCAACCTCGTGGCCGCGCTGCCGCTGCTCCGCGCGGCGACGGCGGCCGAGCCGACGGTCAACGGGCTCACGGTGCTCGCGATGGCCGAGCGGCAGTCCGGCGAGCCCCAGGCGGCGCTCGAGGACGTGCGGCGCGCGCTGGGAGCGCCGGACGCGCGCAGCGCGCCGCTCGAGATCATCCAGGCGCACCTGCTCGCCTTCGAGCTCCACCGCGACGCTGGCACGCAGGACCGGGCGAAGGAGTCGCTCGACGCCGCGCTCGCCGCCGCGCTCGACACCCGGCAGCGCGCCCGGGATCCCGGCGCCAAGGCGCGGACGGAGCGGCTGCTCGGGCGCATCCTCGACGGCTATGGCGACGAGAAGGGCGCGACCCGGGCGTACGATCGGGCGTTCGCCCTGGTGGCGGCCGAGCCGCCGCAGCTCGGCGCCACGATGCTCGACGCCGTGGGGCGCGCGCTCGTGGAGCGCGATCTCCCCGCCGCGCGACGGGCGCTGAAGCGCGGCCTCGAGGCGAACGTGGACGAGGACGATCTCATCTACGGCGGGCTCTGGGTCCTGCTGCTGGAGCGCGCCCTCGGCGTCGCGACCGACGGCACCGCGGGTCGCGCGCTGGACAGCGCGACGAGCCGCGCATCCTGGACGGGAAAGCTCGCGGCCTGGGCGAACGGTGGGCTCAGCGACGCGGATCTCGGCAGGCTCGCCCGGAGCGCGGCGCAGCGGGTGGAGGCGCAATTTTACACCGCGATGGCCAGGAAGGCGGCGGGTGATGCCGGCGCGGACGAGCGGCTCCGCGCGGTGTCGAAGAGCCCCGTGATCGACCTGCTCGAGGTGCACCTCGCGCGCGAGATGCTGGCGCCCGCGCTGCACCTCGATCTGCCCCGCAACGCGGGCCTTCCGTAGAACGCGCCAGCGATCCCGCGCGGGATGACCGGCGCCGGAGGTGCGATACGGTCTCCGCTGGTCAGGTGGCGAGTTGGTCGGATGACCAGCGCACAGCGCGGAGCGCGCGACGCGGAGCGCTAATAGCGCGCGGAGCGCGCGACGCCGCGCGCGCGACGCGGAGCGCCAATCGCGCGCGGAAGGAATAAAGGGCTTCCACGCGTGCGCCTTGTCGTCCGATCATCGATGAATGTCCGATGACCGGATCGATCCGCTCGAGAAGCTCGCCGCCGCTCACCGGAGCCTGGAAGAGAACCTGAACGATCTCGCGCGCGCCGCGCGCGCGCTCAGCGATCCCCGCGGGCGCGCCGCCGCGCTCGAGGGTCTCTCCAGCGTGGTGTCCTACTTCGAGCGGTCGATGAGCCGGCATCGCGAGGACGAGGAGCGCTCGCTGTACCCGCGGCTCGCGGTGCTCGAGGCGATCGCGCCGACCCTCGATCGCCTCCGGCAGGAGCACAAGGCGCAACAGCGCGCGATCGATGCGCTGCGCGCCGCGATCGACAGAGACGGCGGCCCCGAGGCCGTGGAGGCGATCCCCCAGCTCATCGAGGACCTGCGCGCTGCGCACCAGCGCCATGTGGAGAGCGAGGAGCAGGAGGTATTTCCGGCCGCTCGCCGGTTCCTGCAGGCCTCGGCCAAGCAGGGGATCTGGAACGAGATGGAGACGCGCCGAGGGCGCGGCGGGCAAGGCAACCCGGCCAAGGGCATCAGCGGGCGCCCGTACCGCCCCGGCGGGATACGCAGGGGCCCGTAGGCCCGCCCCGGGGGATGCGGGCGCGACCGATCGGCGCGGCCGACGGGAGACCGTTCCTAGAATTGCTCCTCGCGCGCGCGCTCGAGCGCGGCGCGCAGGTAGTTTTGCGCTCGAAGCGTGTACGCCCCGTCGGGGTGCTGGTCCAGGTGGCTGCGGAACGCCTCCGCCGATTGCATGAAGCTCCCCAGCCGATAGAGCGTGACACCGCGGGCGAGGTGCCTGGGATAGGAGGGGTCGAGCGCGGCGAGCTCGTCAATCTTCTTCAGGCGATACTGCTCCTCGGCGCGCCGCGCCTCCGCTGCGCGGAGCGCCGCCGCGGGTGCGCGCGGCCCCGACCCACCCGCCTGCGCAAGGCGCGCCGCCGTCTCCTCGTCGGGAGGAGCCGGGAGGGTCTGCGCGCTCCTCGCGGCGACGAGCGGGTGCGCGAGCAAGAACTTGAACAGCGCGCGCTCCTCGTCGAGCGCCGGGGCGAACGGATCTCGCTGGACGCCGACGATGGCGCTCCAGCGCTTCTTGAAGAGCACACCGAGCGCGACGCCATCCATGGCGACGCGGCGGGCCCCCTCCCCGCCGCCGCGCGGCGCCGCGTCCCCCTGCCCCAGCCAGGCGTTTCGGCGGAGCAGCCCGAGGAAATCGCCGCCGAGCTCGCGGAGCTCGTCGGACTCCTCGCCGGTCGCCTCGAAGCGGCGCACCTCGCGGACGAACGCTCTCAGCTGGTAGGCGCGCAGCCGGAGCACCGCCTCGTCCCCCTGGGCGAGCGCGCGGCCCATGGCGTCGATCACGCGCGCGCGCGCGGCGAGGAGCTCGGCCTCGGTGTGATCCGCGTCGGCGTCCACGAGCCCGAACGCGCGGACGGCGGAGCCGAGCTCGCGCACCTCGGCGTCGAGCCCGAGCTCCTCGGCCTCGCGGGCGCGCGTGATGTCCGCGTCTCGCACGCGCGCGAGGGCTCGCGCGTCGGCGAGCGGCAGCGGCAGCTCGGCCGGCTCGACCGACCGCGGCACAGCGAGGATCGCCGCGGACCCCGCGATGAACACGGCCACGAGCCCCGGCTCCCAGCCCTCGAGGTGCCGCTTCCAGCCGCGGCGCGCCCCCGCGTCGGCCCTCGTGGACGACGCGACCGCGACCGCGGGGGTGCTGCTGCCGCTGTTGTTCGATCGGCTCGAGCGACTCGAGCGGCTCGAGCGGCTCGAAGAAGAACTCGAGCGCGGCTCCCGGCGCTTGACAGCGACGCTCTCGGCTCGCGACATTGATCGTCTCCTCTGCGCTCCAGAATACCCCACGCGGCGCGCCTCAGCGCCGCGCAGCTAGCCAGCGAGGAACGTGCGAGATCACCGGAAGCACCCGCGCAAGCAAATCGAGATCTCGATCGCGTTCCGGATCGGTGACGGCCCGCGCGTCGACGCGATATGCCGCGACCTCAGCCTCGGCGGGATGTTCATCGAGACGAGCTCGCCGGCTCCCTTCGGCGCGACCGTCGAGGTGCTGCTGTCCCTGCAAGGACTGAAGCAGGTCGCCGTGATCCCGTCGGTGGTGCGATGGACCACCCCTGAGGGGATGGGGGTACAGTTCAGCATGATGGGCGCGCGAGAAACCTACGCGCTCACGCAGCTCCTCGGCTCCCTCTAGAGCGGCGGTCACCCGCACAGGAAGAGCGGCGGTCACCCGCACAGGAAGAGCGGCGGTCACCCGCACAGGAGACGGGCCCAGATCGGCGTTTTCGGCGCGCAAGCGCACTCCGGTGCGCTGAGCACCGAAAACGTCGAGATGGGCCCGTATCCGAAGCGGGTGACCGCCGCTCAGTCGTCGATGGTCAGGGGGATGTCGAGCTGCCTCGAGCCTCCCGCGAAGCGCCCTCGGTAGAGGCCCTCGGCGCAAGCCTGCAGCGCCGGCCGGAGCGGCGGGTTGAAGCGCAGGGCGGCGACGCTGCCGTCGGGGCGCACGGAGACGTGCAGCGTCGAGACGATCGATCGGCGGACCGAGGACCTGCCGCCCGCGCTCTCGCGCGCGAAGCAGCTCGACAGCAGCGACTGCACGGAGGCCGGCGTGAGCGCCGGCGGGCCAGACGCCTCCTGCGCCTCCCGGAGCGGCGGCGCGGCGGCGGGCGGGGGCTCGGTCGTCAGCGGCGACAGCAGCGCAGTCGGCTCGGCGACCGCAGGGGCGGCGGGCTCCTCCGCGCGAGCCACGACCGCCGGGGCCAGAGCGGCTCCGCCCGGCAGACGCGCGCCGACGGACGGCTGGGGCGGAGCGGGTGCAGGCGCCGGCTCCGGCTCCGGCGACGCGACCGCGGCGGCGCCTTCCTGCGGCGCGGGGCGCTCGAGGAGGCGCGCCTCGCGGCCGCCGTCGAGCGAGAAGGTGCCGCGCGACGGGCCGACGAGGAGGTGCGCGGTGGTCGCGCCGCGGTACGCCGCAGGGCCGACCGCGACGGTGCCGTGCTCCACGTCGACCTCCACGCGGCCCTCCAGGCGGGTCACGGTGAAGAGCGTGCCGTGCACCGCGACGCGGGTGCCGTCCACCTCGACGGCGAACGCCTCGACGAGCCCCTCCTCGGGCGCGCGCGTGACGACGTCGGCGCGCACCGAGCCTCGCTCGAGCGAGATCACGTGGCCGACCCCTGCCGCGCCCACGGCGCGCACGACGGCGCGGCTGTCCGGCAGGAGCGTCCAGCGCACCGAGCCGACATCGACGAAAGAGACCGCGTGGTCCGCGGTCTCGACGGAGTCGCCGGGCCGGAGGGCGCGGAAGTCCAGGTCGCCGGACGCCCGGTCGCCGCCGGCTGCCACGGGGACCTCGGCGAGATCGCGGGCGCGCGGCGGCGTCGACGTCGCCGTGACGGGCGGGGCGGAGCGCCCGGCCGCGAGGACCGCGAACGCGATGGCCGCCGCCGCCGCCGCGAACCCGAGCGCGCGCCCGAGCGGCGAGCGCTGCTGCGGCGCGGCGCGGTGGACCGGAGCGGCCCGCTCGATCCGCGCGAACAGCTCGCGCTCGATGGTCTCCCAGCGCGGCTCGGGCGGCTGCTCGGCGCGGAGCAACCGCTCCATGTGCTCGCGTGCCCGGTCGTAGTGCTTTGCGCCGCTCATGCGTCCTCCGCGTCGACAGCCGATGGATCCGCCGCGGGGTATCCCACGGCGGCGCCCCCCACGGAAACGCGCGTGCGCGCCGCTGCCGGCCCGGCGCCATCCGCCTTGTCCGCGCCGCCCTCGGCCAGCTCGGCGGCGAGCTGGGCGAGCGCGGGCTCGGCGCGCATCATCGCCTCGATCTCGCGGCGCGCATAGAACAGGCGCGTCCGCACCGTCAGGACCGGCGCGCCGACGATCTCCGCGATCTCGTTCGGCGGGATCCCCTCGAGCTCGTGCAGGACGTAGACGACCCGCTTCTTCTCGGGGAGGCGCTCCAGCACCCGCCGAAAGGCGTCGATCCTGCGAGCGCGAGCGGCGTCCTCGTCCGGGAGCATGCCGCGGTCCACCTCGATATCGGCGCCGAGCTCGCCCACGAACACCGGCCGGCAGCGCGCAGCGCGCCGCGCCATCAGCACGGCATTGACCGTCACCCGGTGGAGCCACGTCGTGAACTTCGATTGCCCGCGGAAGTCACCCAGGCTCCGGTGCACCTGGATGAACACCTCCTGGATGACGTCCTCGACGTCGGCGGTCGGCCCGAGCATCCTGAAGACGAGGCGCGCGACGTCGCGGCGGTAGCGGCGGAAGATCTCCGCGAACGCCGTCGGGTCACCGCTCTGGAAGCGGCGGATCCACTCGCCCACGTCGTCGGGCTCGGTCACCTGCGGAAGCCTACCCGCCCCCTCGGCGCTCATGGAGCTCGACGGAGAGACGAGGAGCGCCGGACGACGAGAGCGGTCACCGCCCGCGAACGCGACGTCGAGCGGCGCGTGGGCGTCTCTGGCAGCGCACTCGGGCAGGTCGTCGCCACGGCCGTCCGGCGCAGCCGCGTCAGCAGGGAAGAACGACCGCGAGAGGTGCGCCCACAGCGCCCCCGTCTCGACCGCCACGGTATGCACGGAGAGCTCTGGTGCGCCGAGCCGCCGGATCATTCATGGCGCCGCACGGCTGCTCCACAAGGGCAGCGGTTACGCCGAACGCAGAAAAGTTGTTCCTTGAGCCACATTGGCGCGACCTTCCGGCGCATGATCTTCATCGCCGTATCGCTGACCGTGGCCCTCGTCGCCGCCGACCTGCTCGATCTGGGCTCCCGCCGCCGCGATCGCGTGTAGCGAGCGCCTTCAGCCCCTGACAAAAAGGGGCCCGGCTGGAGCCCGCGCCGGCCTCAGGCCAACGAGCGCTCCAGCCGGGCGAGTCGAGGAGATCGCGGCGCCGTCCGGGTCGTCCCCGTCGGCTTCAGCCCGCGGCCTCGGCCCCCGCTGCGCCGCCCTTCTTGGGCAGCTCGAAGAGCGCCGACAGCTCGACCTTCTCCTGCTTCTTCTGCTCTAGGACCCGGTTGACCGCGCGAAGAACGCGCGTCTTCGCGGGGCCGCTGATCGCCTTGCCCTGCAGCGCGGCGCTCAGCGTGCGGTCGGTCACGGGACGACCGCTGCGCGGCTTCTTGGCGCTGGCCGCCTCCTTCTTCTTGGCGGCGTCCTCGCTGCCACGCGCCAGCCGCTTGGTCAGGCGGATCGCCCGATCCTCCGGCTGCAGCCGCTCGATCTTCACCGACGCCGCGATGATGCGGCGGGGGTCGATCTTCTTTTCCTTCAAGAAATCTTCGATCTTGGTGCCCATCGTCGTCACTTGCCCCGAAAGGGCGGCGACCCTATCACGCGCGGCGCCGCCGTGCATCTGCGACGTTTACGCTGCGACGTTTACCCTTTGCGCCGCCCTGGGGTAGCTTGTCACGGTGACCCTCCTGCCTGAGCTCGACGAAGCCGCGCGCGTCATTCGTGAACGAATTCCAGCGCCTCCGCGCGTTGGTGTGGTGCTCGGATCGGGGCTCGGCGGCTGGGGCGACGAGCTCGCCGAGCTCGTGAAGGTGCCCTACGCGGACATCCCCGGCATGCCCCGGCCGGCCGTCGCCGGGCACCCCGGCTTCCTCTGCGCCGGCCGCGTCGGGGACGTGCAGGTCGCCTGCCTGCAGGGGCGCGCGCACCTCTACGAGGGGCACCCGCTGGCGAAGGTGGTGTTCGGCGTGCGGGTGCTCGCCCGGCTCGGCTGTCGCGCCGTGCTCCTGACCAACGCGGCCGGCGGCATCAACCCGGGGTTCGCCGCCGGCGACCTCATGCTGCTCACCGATCACCTGAACCTGATGGGAGCGAACCCGCTGGTCGGGCCGAACGACGAGGCGCTCGGCAAGCGCTTCCCCGACATGACCTACGCGCACGATCCCAGGCTGATCGAGCTCGCGAAGACTGCGGCGAGCGACACGGGCGTCGCCCTGCGCGAGGGGGTCTACGCCGCGCTGCTCGGACCGACGTACGAGACGCCCGCCGAGATCCGGATGCTGCGCACGCTCGGGGCCGATGCGGTCGGGATGAGCACCGTCCCGGAGATCATCGCGCTCAGGCACATGGGCGTGCCCGCCGCGGCCATCTCGTGCGTCACGAACCTCGCCGCGGGGCTGACCAAGCGCGAGCTCGACCACAAGGAGGTCGAGGAGACCGCCCGGGAGGCGCGCGCCCGATTCACGGCGCTGCTCTCGACGTGGGTCCGCCGCGTCGGGAGCACGGCGTCGTGAGCCGCCCTCCGCGCGACGCCAGCGACGCGCTCACCTCGGCTGAAGCGGCGCAGGCGATCGACTGGGACGCGCTCGACCAGGCCGCCCTCGCCGTCCGGACGCGGGCGCACGCGCCGTACTCCAGCTACCGGGTGGGCGCGGCGATCCTCGTGCGATCCGGCCGCGTGTTCACCGGCTGCAACGTCGAGAACGCCTCGTACGGGCTCACCATCTGCGCAGAGCGCTCCGCCATCGTGCAGATGGTCGCGGCCGGCGAGCGCGATCCGATCGCGCTCACCGTCGCCACCAGCGGGCCCGTGCTCGGCAGCCCGTGCGGGATGTGCCGGCAAACCCTCGCCGAGTTCGCCGTGGATTTCCCGATCCGCCTCATCGCCGCCGAGGCCGACGGCGTGGCGCCGCGGACCACCTCGCTGTCGGCGCTGCTCCCCGAGGCGTTCGGGGCGGCCGCGCTCTCGCGCTGATCGCCCCGAGCGCCCTCCAGGGAGCGCCGAGGGCTCACTCGATCGAGAGCGCCTCGGCTTGATCGATCTGCGACAGCGCCGCGGCGAGCGCCTCCCGCGCGCGCTCGAGCGAGACGCGGTCCTCACCCCACTTCGAGCGTGCCTTCTGCAGGCGGGCGCGCTCGACGGCCAGCTGCTCGGTGAGCTGCTCGCCGTGCGCCCGCAGGGTGTCGCGCTCCTCGGTCCGCTGCGAGAGCTGAGCGCCGAGCTCGCTCCCACGCCGCTCGGCCTCGGCGAGCCGGCCCTGGAGCGCCTCGATGGATTGCGCCCGCTCGGCGAGCTCACCCAGCAAGCGCTCGCGCTCCGCGGCAGCCGCGGAGAGCTCGCCCGCGCGCTGCTCCAGCTGCCGATCGAGCTCCTGCGTCCGGGCCTCGAGGTCCGCGATCTGGCTGCGCGCTTGCCCGAGCTCCGTGGAGAGCCCGCGGGCGACCTCGTCCAGCTCGCGCCGCTGCGCCGCCCAGGCGGCCTCCCGCTCGGCGGTCTCGGCCTGGTGCGCCGCGCGCGCGTCGGCGAGCGCCTGCGCGTGCGCGGCCTCGAGCTGCGCCTGCCGCTCGGCGGCGCGCGCCTCGAGCTCGACCACCCGCTTCGCGTGGGCCTGCTCGGCGTCGCGGACGGCCTGCTCGCGCTCCTCGATGAGCTCGCGCTCCCGCGCCGCGAGCTGCGTTGCGAAGCTCTCGCGCGCGGCCGCGAGCGCCCTCGCGTGCTCCTCCGTCTGTTGCGCGATCGCCCGCGCATGCTCCTCGGCCTGCCCCTCGAGGGCGCGCGCGTGCTCGGTCTGGAGGCGTTGCAGCGCGCCCGCGTGCTCGCGATCCCGCCGTCCGATCTCGTCCGCGTGCTCGCTCCGGAGCCCCTCGACGGCGCTCGCGTGCTCGCCCCGCAGCGACTCCAGCGCGGACGCGTGCTCGCCCCGCAGCGACTCCAGCGCGGACGCGTGCGCGGCCTGCTGCTTCTCGATCGCGGCGGCGTGCTCGTCGCGCGCCCCCTGGAGCGCGGCGGCGTGCTCCGCCTGAGCGCGCTCCAGGGCGGCGGCGTGCTCGCTTCGCACCGTGTCCAGCGCAGCGGCGTGCTCCCGGTCGCGCCGCTCCGCCGCGGCTTCGTGCTCGCGCCGCAGCGCCTCGACGGCGGCCTCGTGCTCGCGCCTCGACGCGTCGAGCGCCCCGGCGTGCTCGGCCCGCAGCCCCTCCATGGCGGCGGCGTGCTCGGATTTCGCCCCCTCCGCCGCCGCCGCATGCTCGGCCCGGAGTCGGTCCAGCGCCGTGGCGTGCTCGCCGGCCAGCTTCTCGATGGCGCCGGCGTGCTCGCCGGTCAGCTTCTCGATGGCGCCGGCGTGCTCGCCGGTCAGCTTCTCGATGGCGGCGCGGTGCTCGGCGGCCTGCTGCTCGCGCCGGGCGGCGTGCTCGGCGTTGAGCCGCTCCACCTCCGCCCGGTGCCCCGCGGCCGCCTGCTCGAAGCGCTCGCGCTCCACCTGCGCGCTCTCCTCGAGCTCGCGCTGCGCCGAGGCCTCGACGGCGGCGATCGCTTGCGTCTTCTCGTCCGCCGCCGCGCGCAGCGCCTCCGTGTGCGCCGCCTCCGCGTCCATCAGCGCCTGCCGGGCCGACGAGAGATCGGCGTCGCGGGCCACGATCTGCCCCTGCAGCTTCTCCGCGCGTGCCTTGAAGTCGTCCGCGCGCTTCGCGGCGAGCTCCTTGTCCGCGCGGAGCGACGCGACCTGTCCGTCGAGGTCCTCGCTCGCGCGCTCGAGCTCCAGGATCCTGTCGACCTGATCGGCCTTCTCTCGCTCGAGCGACAGCGACTGATCC
Source organism: Sorangium sp. So ce1504 (assembly GCF_051521635.1). NCBI lineage: Bacteria > Pseudomonadati > Myxococcota > Polyangiales > Polyangiaceae > Sorangium > Sorangium sp. So ce1504. The sequence goes on from NZ_CP150365.1 coordinate 8,496,186, forward strand.
CGGAGCTCCAGCAGCTCCTTGTCCTTGCGCGACATCTGGTCGCGGAGCGCGAGGATCTCTTTGTCCTTCTTGTTGAGCGCCTCGCGCAGATCCAGGAACTCGCGGCTCGACACGCCGCCGGGCCTGGAGCCGGCGCCGGCGCCGGACGCGAGCTTCACCTTGAGCTCGTCCAGCTCGCGCCGCAGGCGGGCCGCCTCCTGGCTGCCGTCGTTCGTCGAGGAGAGCTCTCCCTCGAGGCGGAGCGAGGTCGCGCGCGCAGCCGCGACTTCCTTGGTGAGGCGGACGATCTCTCCCTTGGACCTGTCCAGGTCGCCACGCAGGCGCTCGATCTCGGCCGCGTCGGCGTCGGAGCGAGGCGGCGCGGGCGGCGCAGGGGTCAGCCGCCCGCGCTCGGAGATCGGAGCCCGGTACGCGGCACCGCGCTCGGAGACCGGAGCCCGGTACGCGGCACCGCGCTCGGAGACCGGCGCCCGGTACGCGGCCACCGGCGACGAGCTCACGGGCGGCGGCGCCGAGGCCGGCACGGGCGTCTTCGTGGGCGCCAGCGTCCGAGACGACGGCGCGACCGAGGGCCTGACGTCGGTGCGCTCCTCCTCCTCGTCGCGGATCAGCCGGGTGAACGCGCCGCCGATGAACTCCTCGATGTCCTCGTCCGACTTGCGGGCGTCCGACCGCGCCGCGGCGCCCTGCGGAGGCCTCGGCGGAGCTGACGCCCGGGCACGATCCTGCGCAGCGGCGGCAGGGGGCGCCGACGGCACGGCAGACGGTGTGGCGGCAGACGGCGGCACCGCGGACGTCGGCCTCGGCGCGGGGGGCGGCGGCACCGCGGACGGCGGCCTCGGCGCGGGGGGCGGCGGCACCGCGGACGGCGTGGCGCCAGCGGCAGGCGGCGGCGGCGCCGCGGACGGCGGCCTCGGCACTGGCGGCGGGACCGACGGCGCAACGGCGGGCGGAGGCGCGACGCTCCCGGGCGTGCCGTCCGAGCCCACGGCGGCCGTGATGATCGTGGGATCGCCGGAGTCCTCGTCGATGTCGGCCTCGAGCACCTCGGCCTCATCGATCATGATCGGATCGGCCTCCGCGTCGTCCCCGTCGATCGGGACGTAGTTGCGGATGTGCTCGAGGAGCTCGCCGAACGCGATCGGCTTGTGGATGTAGTCCTCCGCGCGCGTCCTGAGCTTGCGGTGCTGCTCGAACGTCTCTTCGCTCGACTCGCTCGACATGATGACGAGCGGGACGTCCTTGAGCTGCACGTCCTTCTTGAGCTTGTTGCAGACCGAGAAGCCGTTCATGCGCGGCAGCTCGATCGACAGCAGGATGAGGTCGGGGCGCTCGGCCGCTGCCGCCTGCAGGCCGACGTTGCCGTCGTCGACCACCTGAACGGTGCAGCCGAGGCGGCCCAATTCCGTGCGGAGCTCCCCGGCAAACGCCGGATCGCTCTCAAATACGAGGACTTTCGTCATGTTCCGGGGTGTGCGCGGGTTCGGAGGGGAAACCAAGATATCGGCCCCCTTCAACGAGTGTCAAACACGAGGCTGGCAGCGCAGCTCAGATCGCGCGGCCGCCGTCCGCCTGCCAATCCTGCCGACGGGGCGCCGAGCGGAAATCGCCCGGCCCGGGGGCGATACCGCACAATCCTACATAACTCTCGCCGAGGAGCAGGGAGACAGCGGAAGACCCGCGCGCTCGCCGATCAGGGCGCGACGAAGTGGCCGGGCGCCTCGTCTCCAAAGCACAGCCCCATCTCACGGGCGGTGACGACCGTGTCCGAGTCGAGCGGCACCGTCTTCGTCTTGCCGGCGACCTCCTCGAGGGGGACGAGCTCGATCCGGTTCGAGCGCAGCGCCACCATCCCGCTGCCGCAGTCCTCGACGAGGCAGCGCGCCGCGGCCGCGCCGAAGCGGAGGGCGAGCAAGCGATCCGCCGTCGTGGGTCCGCCGCCCCGCTGGAGATGGCCGAGCACCATCGAGCGCGCTTCCTTGCCGGTGCGGGCCGCGAGCTCCTTGGCCACGCGCTCGGCCACGCCCCCGAGCACGGCGGTGCGGCGGAACGCGTCGCCCGCGTCCTTGATGATCAGCTCGCCCCCTTGCGCGTACGCCCCCTCGGCCGCCACGACGATGGAGAAGCGGCGCCCGCGCGACTCCCGCAGGCGGATCTTCTCGGCGATCGCCTCGAATCGGAACGGGATCTCCGGCATCAGGATGGCGTCGGCTCCGCCGGCGATCCCGGCGTTGAGCGCGATCCAGCCCGCGTGCCGCCCCATCACCTCCACGACCATGATCCGCTCGTGCGCCTCGGTCGTGGTGTGGAGCCGGTCGAGCGCCTCGGTCGCAATGGAGACCGCCGTGTCGAAGCCGAACGTGAGGTCCGTGCAGCAGACGTCGTTGTCGATCGTCTTCGGTACGCCGATGACGAGGGGCAGCCCGCGCTGGAGCAGCTGGTGCGCGATCCACATGGATCCGTCTCCGCCCACCGAGATGAGCGCGTCGAACCCCTCCGCGCGAAACCGCCGCACGAGATCCTCGGATCGATCCCGGGGGACGAGCCCGTGCTCGCCAGGCGTCGGGTAATGGAACGGATCGCCGCGGTTCGCGGTGCCCAGGATGGTGCCCCCGAGGTGCGCGATGCCCCGGACCCGCTCGCGATCCAGGCGGATGAGCCCATCCGGATCGTCGTCGAGCAACCCGCGGTACCCTTGCCGGATCCCCCAGACCTCCCAGCCACGCTCGAGCGCGCCGAGCGTGGCCGCGCGGATCACAGCGTTGAGCCCCGGCGCGTCGCCTCCGCCGGTACTGATAGCGATCTTTCGTGCCGCCATGAGGCTCGCAGCATCGCGAGCCGCCCCCGGCGACGCAATAGACATCTCCTCGACCTGGCCTCGAAAGGCACGGATGCGCGTCGCGATTCGACGGAGCGACGGCGGCGAACGCGGCGCGCTGGACGAGCCCGGGGGACGCGGCGAGCGAGGAGCGCCTGCGCGAAGCGGCCTTCGCACCCGGCGCGCGTGCGCCGTGTGGTCGGGGCCGCCACGGGAGGGGTGTCGATCCGGAGGAGCGCAGGCATGACGGTCGCGAGCGCCGGCGACAGGGTATAGGGGCGTGCGCATGCGATCACCCCGGCTGCGTGCCCCTGTATGAACCGCGCCACCCTGATCCGAGGCATCCAGGTCATCGTCACGCTCACGCTCGCGTCGTTCGCTTACGTCCTCTACAGCGAGATCCACGACAAGCAGGCGAGCCTCGCCGCCGCGTTCGCGCACGTGCGCCCGGGCTGGCTGCTCGTCGGCGCCGTGCTGGCGCTGCAAGAGGGCGTGTTCGGAGGCCTCAGGATCTGGACCCTCGGGCGCGTCCTCTGGCCCGAGCTCCGCGTCCGTACCGCGGTGACCTCGGAGTTCGTGCTGATGTTCTGCGCCGGGGTGACCCCCGGACAGGCCGGCGCGGCGCCGTCGCAGGCCGCCGTGCTCGTGCACGGCGGCATGCGGCTCGTCGACGTGGCCACGGCGGAGCTGCTCACCGCCTCGTGCACGATCACCTTCTTCCTCCTGTCTGCCGTGGTCATCTTCGTGCTGCAGCAGGGCGGGATGCTGGTCGTGCAGGCGGGCTCGCAGATCGAGTGGCTGCTCCTCTTCACCGTCGTGATGTTCGGCTCGGCCCTCGTCGCGCTCATCGCCGCGGCGGCGTACCCGCCGCTCCTCAAGGGGATCGTCCGCGCGCTGTCGGTGCCGCTCGGGAAGCTCCTGCGCGCCGCCCTGCTGGGCGCCCGGCGCGTGCCCCGGCTGCGGGCCCGCGCCGAGGCCGCGCTCGCCGCCCCCGGCGCCACGACCGCGCGCCTGCTGCTGGGCGTGGACGAGTTCCACCACGGCTTCCGCATCTACATGCGCCGCGGCAAGCGCGCCTACGCCGCAGCGCTGCTGCTCACGTTCGGCTTCTTCTGCTCGCGGTTCGCCGTCGCCTACTTCATCCTGCTCGGGCTCGGCATTCCGACCTCGCCCTCGACGTTCGTCTCGGTAGGCCCGCCGATCGTGCAGGTCGTCCTGATCCAGACGCTGCTCAACTTCGCGCTCTACATGACCCCCACGCCCGGCGCGAGCGGCGTCGCCGAGCTCGGCTCGAACGCGCTCATGTCGCCCTGGGTCCACGGCGCGTTCGTGGTGCCCTACGTCGTCCTCTGGCGGGTGCTCACCCTGTTCCTCTGCATGTTCGTCGGGGGGGTCTACGTCTTCCGCTACCTCGGCACCGACGTGCTCGAGGAGCGCGTGAAGCAGACGGAGGCGGAGAAGCGCGCGCTCGCGGAGGCGGCGCGCGCCGCGAAGGCGCCGCTGGGTGGAGAGGACACCACCGATCGGCAGCAAGGCGTGGGGTGACGCGGGAATGGGGGGCGCGGTCGGCGCGGCTGGCGCACGGCGGCTCGCGCCAGCCGCGAAAGCCACGCCCGGCGCAGGATCAGCGCGCGGAGATCGGCACGGCCGCGAACTGGACGAGCTTCCCGCGCCGCACCTTGAGGAGGGCGACGGACCCGTCCTTGAGCTTGGCGATGGCCGCCCGGAGGCCGGCGACGTCCTTCACCGGGGCGCCGTTCACCTCGAGGATCACGTCGCCCACCTCGATCTCCTGGACCTTGCTGCCCGAGGCGAGCCCGTCGACCCGCACGCCGCCGCCCGGGGCCTCGGAGACCTGGATGCCGAGCTTCTCGGCGCTCAGCTGGCGCTCGGGCCGCGCGCCCTGGCTCGGCCGCGCGCGGCCCGCCGCGTCGCCCTCCTCGTCCTGGAGCGCGTCCAGCTTGGCCACGACCTGTTGCTGCTTCTGGGCGCGCACCAGCGTCACCGCGATCTCCGAGCCGGGCGCGTTGCGCGCCACGTTGCGCCGCAGCTCCTCGGCGTGGTGGATGGGGACGCCGTTCACGTTCACGATCACGTCGCCCGGCTTGATGCCGGCGCGCGCGGCCGCGCCGCCCGGCTCGACCTCGGCGACGAGCGCGCCCCGAGGCCCGTCGAGCTGGAGCGCCGCGGCGAGATCGCGCGTGACGGGCTGGAACAGGAGGCCGAGCTTGCCGCGCTCGACGAAGCCCTTCTCGCGGAGCTGCGGGAGCACGTCCTTCAGCGCGTCGATCGGGATCGCGAAGCCGATCCCGTTCGCGCCCGCCCGGATCGCGGTGTTGATGCCCACGACCTCGCCCCGCCAGTTGAACAGCGGGCCGCCGCTGTTGCCCGGGTTGATCGACGCGTCGGTCTGGATGAAGTCGTCGTACGGCCCCGCGCCGATCGCGCGCGCCTTCGCGCTGACGATGCCGAGCGTGACCGTGTGGCCGAGCCCGAAGGGGTTGCCGACCGCGAGCACGTGCTCGCCGACCCGCAGCTGCTCGCTCGCCCCGAGCGGCGCCACAGGCAGGCCGCTCGCGCCCTTCAGGCGGAGGAGCGCGAGATCGAGCTTGGGATCGCGGCCGACGACCTCGGCCTCGAACTCCCGCTCGTCGGCGAGCCGCACGCGGACGCCGGACGCGTCGTGGATGACGTGCTCGTTCGTCACGACGTAGCCGCTCGGGTCGATGATGAAGCCGGTCCCGAGCGCCGTCTGCGTCGGCTGCTGGCCCCGCGGGTTGAGCCGTCCGCCGCCTTGCGGACCGAAGAAGAACTGGAAGGGGTCGAGCCCTTCGGGCCCCTGGACCTCATGCGTCGTCGTGATGTTGACGACCATCGGCTTGACCCGATCTGACAGGGCGGCGACATCGAAGGTGGCCGGCACCGGCGCCGTCGCCGGCGGGAGCGTCACGGTCGCGACCGGCGGCGCCGCGGCCTGCGGCGAGGCGGCGGCCTGGGTGGAAGGAGGCGTGGCGTGGGCCTGTTGACCGCAACCGCCGATGGCCAGCGCCGCCGCCGTGAGCAGCGCGAGGGCCGAAGCGCGAGGGCGATAGGAAACCGCTTGAATCATGAAATCTCCGTCGGGCAGTCGAAGGGTCCCGTCCTGCCATCGACGAACATGGGACCGACTGCGTTCATTCCGCCGCACCAATAACGCCGCAGGCTCGGCTGACAAGAGTGTTCGCCTCGGTCCGGGCGAGCGGGCCCCGCGCCTGTCTGCACGTCCATGGCGGCACGCGCGGCACGCAGCCGCGCGGCGGTGTCCGTCGAGATTTGAGCCGCGCGCTCGGCAAGGCTGCTAGGGTGCGCGCTCCTGGAAGCGAGGCGAGCGATGGCGAGCGATGAGGGTCTGCTGCGAGGGCGCAAGATCGGGTTTCTTGGCGGCGGAAACATGGCCGAGGCGCTCATCCGCGGCCTCGTCCAGGGGGGCGCCGTGGGCGCGGAGCAGATCCGCGCGAGCGATCTCAAGAGCGAGCGGCTCTCCTTTCTCCACGGGCGCTACGGCATCGAGACCACCGAGGACAACGAGGCGCTCTGCCAGTGGGCCGACGTCCTCGTCATCGCCGTCAAGCCGCAGGTCGTCGATCGCATCCTCGCCCCCATCTCGTCGGGGCTCGGCCGCTCGGACGTCGTGATCTCGGTGGCGGCCGGCGTGCCGATCGACGCCATCGAGGCGCGCCTGCCCGAGGGAGCGCGCGTCATCCGCAGCATGCCGAACACCGCGGCGATCGCGCTCGCCGGCGCCACGGCGATCGCCGCCGGGAGCCACGCCACGAGCGAGGACGTCGAGATCGCGCGGACCCTGTTCCAGGCGGTCGGCCGCGTCGTCGTGCTCGACGAGTCGCTGCTCGACGCGGTGACCGGCCTGTCGGGCAGCGGGCCCGCCTACGTCATGGTGATGATCGAGGCGCTCGCGGACGGCGGCGTGAAGGTCGGCCTCGGCCGGGACGCGGCGCTGCTGCTCGCGGCGCAGACGGTGTACGGCGCCGCCAAGCTCCAGCTCGAGACCGGCGAGCACCCCGGCCGCCTGAAGGACATGGTGACGAGCCCCGGCGGCACGGCCATCGCGGGGCTCCACACGCTCGAGGCAGGCGGCCTCCGCCGCACCTTGATCGACGCGGTGGAGGCGGCGTCCAACCGCTCGGCCGAGCTGGGCGCTCAGATGGCGCAGAAGCTCCGCCGCACCTGAGCCTGACCAAGGAGCGGGCCTGTCCCCGAATGCTGACCACGAGCAGGGGAGCAACAGCGCCACCGCCGGAGCTTGGCTTTGAAAGGACAAGACACTCCACGGCATGCAGTCGCGCCCGTTCTCCGACCTCAGGTGTTGGCGTTCGACCGGCTCTTGACTATGTTCGCCGCGTCGCAGCGGGACAGGCGATCGCCGGCGGACGGGGAAACCCGGCCGCGGGAGGAAAGTCCGAGCTCCGCAGGGCAGGGTGCCGGGTAACGCCCGGTGAGAGCGATCTCGAGGAAAGTGCAACAGAGAACAGACCGCCGCGCCGCGCGCTTGGCGAGGGCAACGAGCCTCCTGCCCGGATGGGCTGGGCTCCGAGCCTCCGCTGGCTCGCCGCGCGGCAAGGGTGAAACGGCGGGGTAAGAGCCCACCGCGCCCTTGGCAACAAGGGTGGCACGGCAAACCCCACCTGGAGCAAGGCCGCGTAGGGAGGCGTCCGCGACGGCGACAGCCGCCGCGGCAAGGGTTGCCCGCCCCAGGCCTCCGGGTTGGCTGCTTGAGGCGCGCGGCGACGCGCGTCCTAGAGGAATGATCGCCGGCGCGAGGGGGGCGACTCCCCGCGCAACAGAACTCGGCTTACGTCTCCTGCGACCACGAAGCTCCGCCCCGGCGGGGCTTCGTGCTTTTGTGCTCGCCCGCCGCTCACCTGTGGCAAGTCGCTACGCCGCCAGCGGCTGGAGCCGGTCGCGCAGCTTCTTCTTGGCGCGCGCCTCGAGCTGCCGAGCCCGCTCGCGCGACACGCCCAGGCGACGCCCGATCTCGGCGAGCGACAGCTCCTCCTCGGGATCCGCCATCATCCGGGTCTCGACGATGTACCGCTCGCGCGGGTCCAGGTTCTCCACCGCCTGCGTCAGCCGCTCCCGGAGCAGGGCCCCCTCCTCCGCGCGCGAGAAGCGCTCCTCCTGGTCCTGATCGTCCGCGGGCAGCGTGTCGACCAGCGAGCGGGCGCCGTCCTCGAACACCTTCGTGTCGAGCGAGACGTCCCGGGCCTCCAGCCGGTGAGCCATCTCCAGCACCTTCTCCGCGGGCGCGCCGAACTTCTCGGCCAGCAGCCGATCCCCCTCCTCCCCCTCGCCCACGAGGCCCGCGATGCGCGCCCGTTCCCGCCGCAACCGGAAGAACATCTTCGAGCGGAGCGGGCCCGAGCCCACGCCGACCAGGCTCCAGGAGTGGATGACGTGGTTCAGAATGTACGCCCGGATCCAGTAGGCCGCGTAGGTCACGAAGCGGTTTCCGCGGTCCGGGTCGTACTTGCGGATCGCGTGGACGATCCCGAAGTTCCCCTCGGCGATGAGGTCGGCGAGCGGGATCCCGTAACGCCGGTAGCTGATCGCTATCGAGACAACATGCCTCAGGTTTGCGAGCGCGAGCGCGGCTGCGGCCTGCTCGTCGCCGTGGTCCCGCCACCGTCGAGCGAGCTCGACTTCTTCCTCGCGCGACAGCTCCGGGATCTGCCGAACATGCGTGATGTAGCGCGAAACCGCGCTGGCCTGATCTCGGGACGTTTGCACAGGGTTTCCTTCGAGGTCCGAAGACCCCGGTTCGGTTGGTGAGGCCGGCCGACGCCGGACCCCGTCTCCTGCTGTCGAGGTCGGCCGGGGCCGGACCTCGATCGCGTTGATCGCTTCGCCGGCACTTGCCGCCGACGTGGTTGGTTCGAGATTCCGAAGAGAGCAGCCCACCCAGGCTGCGATGCAGCTGGCATGCCGCCCCGGGCGGGCAGCTTGTACACCATGGCTGCGAAGCGCTGGCGCACGCGCCTCAGGCGCGCCCGAGCGAGGGACGAGCCAAACCGAAGGCGCTAGAGAGCCAGGAAGGCCGCGATGCTCCGGGCAGACGCGCTCACGCGGCCCGTGTGCATCTCGCGTAGGCCGCTCGAGAGACGAGCGGCGCGAGCCAGGACGGAGGCGACGCCCGCGAAGAGAGCGGGCGCCCGATCAGAGGGAATCTGACGGAACGAACGGAATCAGACGGAGAACGAGGAGCCGCAGCCGCAGGTGCTCTTCACCGACGGGTTGCTGAACTTGAAGCCCGAGCCGTGGAGGCCTTCCACGTAATCAATCTCCGTGCCGTCCAGGTACTGGAAGCTCAGCGGGTCGATGTAGAGCTTGATTCCCCTGTCCTCGAACTCCTCGTCGAACTCCGTCGGCTTGTCCTCGAAGTACAGGTCGTACGAGAAGCCGGCGCACCCACCGCCCACGACGCGCAGGCGCAATCCCTGCCCCATCAGCTCCTCCGCTGTCGCGATCTCCATCACCTTCTCGGCTGCCTTCTCTGTGATCGTGATCATCCTGGAATCTCCTCTGCGTGCTTTGTCGGCGGGGGACGGCAGGTCCTGTCTCGGGGGGCGCTCGCCCCGCAGCAAGGCGAACCGTGCGGTGAGCCCGGCCGGCCGTGCCCTGGGGTGGGGTGCTCAGGGCTCGCCAAAGATACGCACCTTCAGCGATGTCCGCCAGTGCCTCAGCCGGAGCGGCGTCAGGCGGCGCCCTGGCCGCCCGTTCGTCCATGGATGACCACCAGCTCGCCGCTCGCCCGGCGCGCGCCCTGCTGCCAGTGCGCCCAGACGCGACCACCCGGTCGGCCATCCAGCAGCATCGCGCAGCGTGCACAGATGAGCCCGCGGCAGGGACCGCCGCCATCGCCCGCTCGCAGCCGACGCTTGACACCGGCAGGCAGGCCCGGCAGTTTTCAATTCGTTAATCCGGATTGAGAGATTAAACATTTCGGTCCATGTCCGCCGCGTGGGACGGGCCTCGACCGTCCCCTGGACCGCAAGCCGGGCGACGACGGGCCCCGGGCCGCCCAGCCCTCGCGGCAGAACGGCTGCCCTGCGGCCGCAGCGCCCACGGGAAAGAAGCCCAGGAGATGAGCAGAGCCATGAACGGAAGCGAACGCCCCGCGCGCCTCGAGGAGATCCTCGAACACCGGATCCTGTGCCTCGACGGCGCGATGGGTACGATGATCCAGCGCTACCGCCTGGACGAGGCCGACTACCGCGGCGAGCGCTTCCGCGACCACGCGATCGATCTCAAGGGCAACAGCGATCTCCTCGTGCTGACGCGGCCGGACGTCATCGCCGAGATCCACGGCGCGTACCTCGACGCCGGCGCCGACATCATCGAGACGAACACCTTCACGGGCACCTCGATCGCCCAGGCCGACTACCGGCTCGAGTCGCTCGCCTACGAGATCAACCTGACCGCGGCCCAGATCGCCCGGAAGGCGGCCGACGCGTGGACGGCGCGCACGCCCGGCAAGCCGCGCTTCGTCGCGGGCGCGATGGGGCCGACGCCGAAGACGCTGTCGATCTCACCGAGCGTGAACGACCCGTCGTTCCGCGCCGTCGGCTTCGACGAGCTGCGGCGGGCGTTCGCGGAGCAGGTGCGCGGGCTCGTCGACGGGGGGGTCGACGTGATCCTCGCGGAGACGTTCCTCGACACGCTGAACATGAAGGCGTGCCTCGTCGCGATGGAGGAGGTCTTCGCGGAGAAGGGGCGGCGCCTGCCGATCCTGCTCAGCGTGACGATCACCGACAGGAGCGGCAGGACGCTCTCCGGCCAGACGATCGACGCCTTCTGGACGAGCGTGGAGCACGCGAGCCCGCTCAGCGTCGGCCTCAACTGCGCCCTCGGCGCGAGCGACATGCGGCCCTACCTCGTGGATCTCGCGAAGCTCGCCCGGGCGCGGGTGAGCTGCTACCCGAACGCGGGCCTGCCCAACGCGTTCGGCGAGTACGACGAGCTCCCGGAGACGACGTCGCGGCTGCTCGCGGAGTTCGCGGAGAGCGGGCTCGTGAACATCGTGGGCGGCTGCTGCGGGACGACGCCGGATCACATCCGCGCGATCGCCCGGGCGACGGCGGAGCTCCGGCCGCGGCCCGTGCCCGCGGACCGCGACGGCTTCGGGCGCTTCGCCGGCCTGGAGACGCTCGTCATCCGACCCGACACGAACTTCCTGATGATCGGCGAGCGGACCAACGTGACCGGCTCGGCCCGGTTCATGGAGCTCATCAAGAAGGGCGACTTCACGACCGCGCTGGAGGTGGCGCTCGATCAGGTGCGCGGCGGGGCGAACCTCCTCGACGTGAACATGGACGAGGGCATGCTCGACTCCGAGCAGGCGATGACGACCTTCCTGAACCTCGTCGCCACCGAGCCCGAGATCGCCCGCATCCCGATCATGGTCGACAGCTCGAGGTGGTCGGTCATCGAGGCGGGGCTCAAGTGCATCCAGGGCAAGGGGATCGTCAACTCGATAAGCCTCAAGGAGGGGCCCGAGGACTTCCTCGAGAAGGCGCGCGCCGTGCGGCGCTACGGGGCGGGGGTCGTGGTGATGGCCTTCGACGAGATCGGCCAGGCCGAGACGGTGGAGCGCAAGGTCGCGATCTGCCAGCGCGCGTACAGGCTGCTCACCGAGGAGGCGGGCTTCGATCCGCAGGACATCGTCTTCGACCCGAACATCCTCGCGATCGCGACCGGCATCGAGGAGCACAGCGACTTCGCGAAGAACTTCATCGAGGCGACGCGGATCATCAAGGCGACCTGCCCGGGGGCGCGCGTGAGCGGCGGCGTGTCGAACCTGTCGTTCTCGTTCCGCGGGAACAACGTCGTCCGCGAGGCGATGCACTCGGCCTTCCTGTTCCACGCGATCCGGGCCGGAATGGACATGGGCATCGTGAACGCGGGGCAGCTCGCGGTCTACGAGGACATCCCGAGGGACCTGCTCGAGCGGGTGGAGGACGTCCTCTTCAACCGGCGCCCGGACGCGACCGAGCGGCTCGTCGAGCTCGCCGAGCAGGTGAAGGGCAAGGGCAAGAAGAAGGAGCTCGACCTCGCCTGGCGCGACGGCCCGGTCGAGGAGCGGCTCTCGCACGCGCTCGTGAGGGGGCTCGTCGACTTCATCGAGGCGGACGTGGAGGAGGCGCGGAGGAAGTACGAGAGGCCGCTCTCCATCATCGAGGGGCCGCTGATGGACGGGATGAAGGTCGTCGGCGAGCTGTTCGGCGCCGGGAAGATGTTCCTGCCGCAGGTGGTGAAGAGCGCCCGCGTGATGAAGCGCGCCGTCGCGCACCTGCTGCCGTTCATGGAGGCCGATAAGGCCGCCGGGGGCTCGTCGTCGCAGGGGAAGGTCGTGATGGCGACCGTGAAGGGCGACGTGCACGACATCGGCAAGAACATCGTGGGCGTGGTGCTCGGGTGCAACAACTACGAGGTGATCGACCTCGGCGTGATGGTGCACCAGGACAGGATCCTGGAGGCGGCGCTCCGCGAGGAGGCCGACATGATCGGGCTGAGCGGCCTCATCACGCCGTCGCTCGACGAGATGGTCAGCGTGGCGCGCGAGATGGAGCGGCGCGGAATCCGGCTGCCGCTGCTCATCGGCGGGGCGACGACGAGCCGGCAGCACACGGCGGTGAAGATCGCGCCGGAGTTCAGCGGGACGGTGGTGCACGTGCTCGACGCGTCGCGGGCCGTGGGCGTGGTGTCGAGCCTGCTCGATCGGGCGAACCGGCCGGCCTTCGACGCGCAGAACCGGGAGGAGCAGCGCCGGCTGCGCGAGCTCTTCGCGAGGAAGCGGGCGAAGCCGCTCGTGACGCTCGCCGCGGCGGACGGGGGGCGGCTCGAGATCGCCTGGCGGCCCGAGGACATCGCGAGGCCGTCGTTCACGGGGCGCCGCGTGGTGGAGGTGCCGCTCTCGGAGGTCGCGAGGTACATCGACTGGACGTTCTTCTTCACCGCGTGGGAGCTCAGGGGGCCGTTCCCGCAGATCCTGGAGCACCCGCAGTACGGCGAGGCGGCGCGCGAGCTGTTCGATCACGCGCAGAAGGTGCTGCAGCGGATCATCGAGGGTCGCCTGCTCGAGGCGCGGGGCGTCTACGGCTTCTGGCCGGCGAGCGGCGAGCAGCGGGACATCGTGCTCTACGCGGACGAGGCGAGGGAGCGGGAGCTCGTCCGGTTCAACATGCTGCGCCAGCAGCAGGTGAAGGGGCAGGGCGGCGCCGAGGAGGACGGAGACGGCGGCGACAAGGCCGCGGGCGGGGTGAGGCCGCACCTGTCGCTGGCCGACTTCGTGGCGCCGCGGGAGCGCGGGCTCGCCGATCACGTCGGCGCGTTCGCGGTGACGGCGGGGCTCGGGCTCGACGAGATCGTGCGCGCGTACGAGAAGGACAAGGACGACTACAGCGCGATCATCGCGAAGGCGCTGGCGGACCGGCTCGCGGAGGCGTTCGCCGAGCTGCTCCACGAGCGCGCGCGCAAGGACTGGGGGTACGGCGCGGGAGAGGCGCTGACGAGCGAGGAGCTCATCGAGGAGAAGTACCGGGGGATCCGGCCGGCGTTCGGGTACCCGGCGTGCCCGGATCACACCGAGAAGCGCAAGCTGTTCGCGCTGCTCGACGCGCCGTCGGTCGGCATCGAGCTGACGGAGAGCTGCGCGATGACGCCGGCGGCGAGCGTCAGCGGCATCTACCTGGCGCACCCGAAGGCGCGGTATTTCATGGTGGGGCGCCTCGGCAGGGATCAGGTCGCGGACTACGCGAAGCGCAAGGGGATGACGGTCGAGGAGGTGGAACGGTGGCTGTCGCCGAACCTGGGGTATGACCCGAAGGCGGCTGTCGAGGGGGAGAGCGCCGTCGTGGCGGCGTGACGGCGGACGGAAGCGGCGATGTGCCCAGGGGCGCACATTGCGGCGCAGGGACGGCGTCCGAGCGCGGCAGCGATCCGACGCAGACCACGCGACGAACGTTGTGATAACAAGTTCCCCATGTCCGAAGCCGACTGGTTTGCGCTGAACCGCGCCGCCTGGAACGCGCGCACCCGCGTGCACCTGGCCTCGAAATTCTACGATCTGGCCTCGTTCCGGGCCGGCGCGAGCTCTCTCAAGCCGATCGAGCTCGAGCAGGTCGGCGATGTGCGCGGAAAGACGCTCCTCCACCTGCAGTGCCATTTCGGGCAGGACACGCTCTCCTGGGCGCGGCAGGGCGCCCGCGTCACCGGGCTGGACCTCTCCGACGAGGCCATCACGGCGGCGCGCGCGCTGGCGAAGGAGCTCTCGGTGGACGCGCGCTTCGTCGAGGCCAACGTCTACGACGCCCCCGAGGCACTCGGCGGCGAGACGTTCGATATCGTCTTCACCTCGTACGGCGTCCTCGGGTGGCTCCCGGACATGACGCGCTGGGCGCGCGCGGCCGCAGCGTGCCTGAAGCCCGGGGGCGTCCTGCACGTCGTCGAGTTCCACCCCCTCGTGTGGATCTTCGACAATGCATTCGAGCAGATCGCCTATGACTACGATGGGCACGGGGAGCCGATCGTCACCGAGGAGACAGGCACGTACGCCGACAGGAGCGCGCCCGTGACGCTGAAGGAGGTCGGCTTCAACCACGGGATCGGGACGGTGGTGTCGGCGCTCCTCGACGCGGGCCTCACGCTGGAGCGCCTGCGCGAGCTCGACTGGTCCCCCTACGACATCTTTCCGGACATGGTGGAAGGACCGCCAGGGCAGTTCCGCATGAAGAAGTTCGAGCGTCGACTGCCGCTCGTCTATGCGCTCGCGGCGCGACGGCGCCCCTGAGAGCGGCGCGAGCCCCTCGCACGCTCAGGGCGCCGTCGTCCCCCGGCCGCGGCCGTCACTTACCATCACCTGCACAGGACGCGCTCGTCCAGGGGGAGGCGCGGGCTGCGCTCCGGGCGCACGAAGCTGTCGGGTGACCGCAGCACGTCGCCGAGGCGCGTGTCGGCCAGCGCCACGAGCGCGGCCGGCGCGGCGGGCAGCGGTCCGTCGCACGGGATGGACTGCACCATCGCGTAGACCATCGGTCCGCGCTGGAGGAGGCTCTCGTACAGCGCGTGGCCGAAGACGAGCGCCGCGGCCTCGCCCCGCTGCACGGCGTCCCGCACCTCACCGGCGCAGCGCTCCAGATCGGAGGCATCGCCGAGGAGGGGCGCCTCGCGCGCGTTGTTGTGGAGCAGCAGGAGCCCGCCCTCGTCGAGGAGCGCGAGCCCGTCCAGCTCGCGCGTGCGCGCCGGAGGGAGCGCCTCGGCGCCTGGATGGAGGCGCGCGGCGATCGCCCGGTGCTGGCGCGCATGGAGCTCCGCCTTGGCGCGCGGGAAGGCGCCCCACACCAGCATGTTGAGGAAGTCGTGCCAGTTGCTCGGGCGCGTGGGCACGCAGCCCTCGACGTGGATGCGCGCGTCGTAGAGCGCCGAGGGGTCGACGGGCCCGCGCCGCCCGCGCCGACGAGGCCGCGGCTTTTGCTCCGCAAAGCGCACGGGGAACCCCTCGCCGAGCGCCCGGTTGTAGTCCTCTACCAGCGGCCAGCCGGCACACCCCGCGAACGCCTCGGCGAGGGGGCGGATGGGCCAGTAGAGCCGGCTCTTCTCGTGGAAGAGCGGCTCCCAGGGAACGGGGGTGCTCCCTGGCGCGCCGCTCGGGTGCGGCGCAGCTCGGCCGGCGGCGCTCACGCCGCGCAGCGTAGGAGCAGCGCGGCGAGAGCTCAAGCCGCGCGCAAGACGGCGCCGGGGCGCGCCGATCGCGAGGCGGCGGCCTCGCGCCGGGACCAGCGCCGCCGGCCGCCCGGCAGGCCCGCGGTGGACCGAGCACACAGAGCGGGTCAGCAGGGCGCCGGTATCCCGAGACTCCCTGTTTCAACTCACCCAGCTTCCCTGGATATCCATGCTCGCCCTCATGCAGCCATCACGCAACGAGAGCTCGCGCCAAGCCTGGAGTGATGGCTGTTCGCCGTGGACGTGGCTGCGACGGATCTGCCCCCACGCCCGCCGCCCGCGTGTCATCCTGAGATAACGAGATGGCTCGCCTCGAGGACCGCCTGCCAGAGAACGCCCCCGGCGATTACTTCGTCGACCGGTCGTGCATCGACTGCGACGTATGCCGCCAGCTCGCCCCCTCGGTGTTCGCGCGCGCGCCCGCCGTCGAGCAGAGCATCGTCGCTCGCCAGCCCGCGACGCCGGACGAGCACCTCCGCGCGGCCATGGCGCTGGTGTCGTGTCCGACCGCCTCCATCGGCACCTCCGCACCGGCGGCGGGGATGGCCGCCGCGACCTTCTCCTTCCCCGAGCCGATCGACGAGGATGTCTATTATTGCGGCTATACCTCGTCGTCCTCGTTTGGCGCGGCGAGCTACCTCATCCTGCGACCCGAGGGCAACGTGCTCGTCGACTCGCCCCGCGCCGCCAGGCCGCTCATGAAGCGCATCCGCGAGCTCGGCGGCGTCCGGACCCTGGTGCTCACCCACCGCGACGACGTCGCCGATCACCGGATCTTCCGCGACAACTTCGGGTGCGATCGCGTGATCCACGAGGACGACATCGACGACGGAACAGCGCTCGCCGAGGTGAAGATCAAGGGGCTCGACCCCGTGGCCCTCGCGCCCGATCTCACGTTGATCCCCGTCCCGGGCCACACGCGGGGCAGCGTCGCGCTCCTCTTCCGGGACCGGTACCTCTTCACCGGGGACCATCTCTTCTTCTCCGGCGAGCTCGGGCGACTCGACGCGTCGCGCGACATCTGCTGGTATTCCTGGGCGGAGCAGATCCGCTCGATGGAGCGCCTCCTCCAGCACCGGTTCACGTGGGTCCTGCCAGGCCACCTCCGCCGGTACCGCGCTCCCTCCGAGGACGCCATGCGCGCCGAGCTCGCCGAGCTCATCGATCGTATGAAGATGGCGTGACGCGCGCACAGGCCCACGCGCGCATCGACGTGCGCGCGGCCAGGCGCGCGCTTCGGCGAGCGGCCCGCCTCGGTCCGCCGGGCGCCGTGGTACGATCGCGTCCCTGATGACGCCGGACCTCATCGTTCGCGGGTTGCGGGTGGTCACCGGGGGCGCCGTGCGGCCGGCCTCGGTGCACATCCAGGGCGGCACCATCGTCTCCGTCGCCGGCTACGACGAGCTGCCGGAGGGCTGCCCCGTCGTGGACGCTCAGGGCGCGGTGGTGATGCCCGGGCTGGTCGATGCGCACGTGCACATCAACGAGCCCGGGCGGACCGAATGGGAGGGCTTCGAGACGGCGACGCGCGCCGCGGCCGCGGGCGGCGTCACGTCGCTCGTCGACATGCCCCTCAACAGCATCCCGCCGACGACCACGGTCGCGCACCTCGAGAAGAAGGCGCGCGCGGCGGAGGGCCGGTGCCTCGTCGACGTGGGCTTCTGGGGCGGCGCCGTCCCGGGCAACGCGGGAGAGCTGGTCCCGCTGCTCGAGGCCGGCGCGCTCGGCTTCAAGTGCTTCATGGTCGACTCGGGCGTGGTGGAGTTCGGCCACGTCGCCGAGGCGGACCTCAGGGCCGCGCTCGAGGTGCTCGCGGGCACGGGGGCGCCGCTGCTCGTGCACGCCGAGCTCCCCGGCCCCATCGACGCGGCGCGCGCGGCGATCGCCGGCCTGGATCCGCGCACATACGCCGCCTACCTGCGCTCGCGCCCGCGAGAGGCGGAGGACCAGGCGATCGCCTTGCTCGCGTCGCTCTGCCAGGCGACGGGCGCGGCGGCGCACGTGGTCCACCTCTCGTCGGCCACGGCGCTCGACATCCTGCGGCGGGCGCGCGACGGCGGCGCCGCGCTGTCGGCCGAGACGACGCCGCACTACCTGCACTTCGCCGCCGAGGAGATCCCGGACGGCGCGACGCCCTTCAAGTGCGCTCCGCCGATCCGGGAACGGCAGAACCGCGAGGAGCTCTGGGCCGCGCTCGCGGGAGGCCTCATCGATTTCGTCGTCTCCGATCACTCCCCCTGCACCCCCGAGCTCAAGCGGCTCGAAGCCGGCGACTTCGACGCCGCCTGGGGCGGGATCTCGAGCCTGCAGCTCGGCCTGTCGATCGTCTGGACCGACGCCCGCCGCCGGGGCATCCCGCTCGAGCGGCTCGCGGACTGGCTGTGCCGCGGGCCCGCGAGGCTCGCCGGATTGCGCCGCAAGGGGGAGATCGCGCGCGGGTTCGACGCCGATCTGGTGCTCTGGGATCCCGACGCCAGCTTCCGGGTCGAGCCGCCGACCCTCCAGCACCGGCACAAGGTGACGCCGTACGCCGGGGAGGAGCTCCACGGCGTCGTGGAGGCCACCTACCTTCGCGGCGAGAAGGTCCATGAGCGCGGGAGCTTCCCCGCGGAGGCGAGAGGGCGATGGCTGAAGCGAGAGGGGTGACGGGGCCGGCGTTCGCGGAGGCGCTCGATCTGGCCTCGGAGCGCCTGGGCGGCGCGGTGCTCGCGGCGAACGACGAGTTCTTCGCGCCGAAGGAGAACCTGCTCAAGGCAGGGAAAGCGGTGTTCCTTGAGCACGAGTACACCGATCGCGGGAAGTGGATGGATGGCTGGGAGACGCGCAGGCGCCGGACTCCCGGGTTCGACTGGTGCCTCGTCCGGCTGGGGCTGCCAGGGATCCTCCGCGGGGTCATCGTCGATACGGCGTTCTTCCGGGGCAATTACCCCGAGCACTGCTCCATCGAGGCGTGCGCGGCGCGGCCCGACGCGCGGGTCGAGGACTTGCTCGACCCACGGACGCACTGGGTCGAGATCCTGCCGCGCTCGCCGCTGGCCGGCGACTCGCAGAACGCGTTCGAGCTGAGCAGCTCTTCGCGGTTCACGCACCTCCGCCTGAACATCTACCCGGATGGCGGCGTGGCGCGGCTCCGGGTGCACGGCGACGCCCTCCCCGACGTCCGCCGGCAGGGCCGCCCGGGCGCGGAGATCGACCTCGCGGCCGCGGAGAACGGCGGGCGCGTGCTCTCGTGCAGCGACATGTTCTTCGGGGTGCGCCACAACCTCATCATGCCCGGCAGGGCGGCGAACATGGGAGACGGCTGGGAGACGCGGCGCCGGAGGGGGCCCGGGTACGACTGGGCGCTCGTGGCGCTCGCGGCTGAGGGCGAGATCGCGCGGATCGAGGTCGACACGAACCACTTCAAGGGCAATTACCCCGAGAGCTGCATGATCGAGGGGATCGACGCGGCGGGGCGCTCCGCGTCGGAGCTCGCCGGCGCGGGCGAGTGGCGGGAGATCGTGCCGCGGACGAAGCTCCAGGCGCACACGCGTCATCTCTTCGAGGAAGAGCTCCGCGCGACGGGGCCGTTCACGCACGTGCGCCTGAACATCTATCCTGACGGCGGCGTGAGCCGGCTCCGGATCTTCGGCGAGGCGACCCGGAGCGGGGCGGCCGAGCAGCGGCTCCGCTGGCTCAACGCGCTCACGGAGCCGGAGGCCGAGGCGGAGCTCCGCGTGGCGTGCGGCTCGTCGGCGTGGGCGTCGCAGATGGCGGCGGCGCGGCCGTTCCGCGACGAGGAGCACCTCTCCGCGGCGGCGGCGCAGGCCTTTGCGCGGCTCGCGCCGGAGGACTGGCTCGAGGCGTTCCGCGCGCACCCCCGCATCGGAGAGACCAGGCCGCAGGCGGAGGCCGCGGAGGCGAGCGCGACGGCGAGGCGCTTCTCCAGCCAGGAACAGGCGGGGATGAGCGCCGCGGCGGTGGATACGCGGGAGGCGCTCGCGCGCTTGAACCGCGTCTATGACGAGAAGTTCGGGTTCATCTACATCGTCTGCGCCACAGGGAAGAGCGCGGACGAGATGCTGGAGGCGCTGCGCGCGCGGATCCAGCACACGCCGGAGCAGGAGCTGCCCATCGCCGCGGACGAGCAGCGGAAGATCACGGCGATCCGGCTGAAGAAGCTCCTGTGGGGCGGATAGAGCCCCGGGGCGCGGCCCTCGAGGAGGGAGCGCGTCGGGCGAGGGGAGCGCCGGCGCGTCGGGTGTCCGGGCGATCGGGTGTCCGAGCGTGGGCCGCTCAGCGCGAGAGCTGGCCTCGCAGCGCGCCGTCGGGAAAATCGGCGGTGCGCACGGCGACGTAATACCTCTCCGGATCACCGAGCAACGCGCTCAGATCGTCGCGGGCCGCGCTCACGCAGCCGCTGGAGCTGCCGCCTGTCGGCGGCATCAGCGTGATGATCCCGCGGCCCGCGCGGCCGGCGGAGCCCTCGTGGATGCGCGCCGCGGTCGCCGGCGCGATGCCGGCCACCGCGAGGTCGAAGCAGACCTCGCCGCGGTCGAGATCGAGCGTGACGCGGGCCGTGCCGCTCCCCTTCGGGTCGCCGGGGCCGGGCACTTCGTCTTGCCCCGTGAGCGCCGCCGTGAGCGAGCGGACCGGGCGCTCAGGCAACGCCGCGCGCGCCAGCGCCGTCGCGAGGAGGCCGGCGCCCAGCGCGAGCATCGTGAGGTGTTGCATGTCTCCCTCCTGCACATCACGGGGATGTGCGATTCGAGGGCGCCACGAAGAGCAAAGACGACGCCGCCCACGCGCCGCGAGCCGCCCCGCACGTCGGTCGATCGCGGGGGCGGCGAGGAGGCCGCGACGGACACGGCGATTCGCCCGATCGCCGAGGCGCGCTGGAGAGAGACAGAGGCGGACAGCGGACCCGGATCGGCACACGACGCGGGGAATCGGCGTCGCCTGCGCGAGGTGGCAAGGCGGCCCGTGCTCCACACGGGCGGACAGGCCGCGAGCGCGGCCAGAGCAGCGGTGGAGGCATCCGCATGAGCACGCCCGGTCCGTCGCGGGCGGGGGCTCAGGGTTGACGACGAGTCCGCCTTCTGCCAGGAGACGGACGCGCGCGAGGCGCGCGGAGAGCACGGCGGAGGCACACGATGAGCACAGAGATCTCGAAGACCGACAACGACGACTGGACCATGCCCAAGCTCATCGCGCTCGCGTTCACGACGCTCCTCGTGGCCTTCTCGGTCATCTACCTCATCTCTCCCTGAACGGCGCCCGTTCGCCCGTTCCCCGGTGTGCGCCGGCCCCACGAAGGGCGGCGTGCGCTACAGCTTCCTGGCGCAGCGCACGCCGAGCGCGTCCGTCACATCGGTCGGGTCCCAGCCGGTCCGCAAGCGAGCGGAGAGGTCCTCCGGTCTAGGCTGCCACCAGCTGCCGCCGCGGATCACCCGCGCGGAGCCGCGCTCGACGTTCGCGCAATCACGGCACGGCTGGGGGTACGTCCCCTCGAAGTCCAGGGTCCACTCCCACACGTTCCCCGCGAGGTCGGCCTGCCCCCACCGGCCATCACCCCTCGGCGATTTCGATCCGACGACGGCGCTGCCCGTCATGTCGAACACGGCGTAGGTCGAGTTCGGAAACGCGTTGCCCCACGGATACGCCCGCTGCTCGCTCCCGCCAGCCGACGCGTAGTCCCACTCCGCCTCTGTCGGGAGCCGCCCGCCGTCCCAGGCGCAGAAGGCGAACGCGACGAACCAGCTCACGCAGCTGATCGGCTTGAGCTCGTTCCCGCCCGCGTCGTCAGTCCACGAGTGCAATCCCGGGTTGCACTTCAGGTCATCCCTCAACGCCGCCTGGCTCGCGGGCAGACGGGAGTCCCACGCAGCGTCCCAGCCGCTCCGCTGGATCGCCGGGTGAGCTCCAGCGCCGGCCGCGGGTCGGCTCGCGGGATACGCCTCGACGAACTTGCGGAACCGTCCGACGGTGACCTCGTGGCGATCCAGGCGCAGGTCGCTCACCTCCGCCGGATACGCCGCGTCGTTGCTCCGGTCGTACCGGCCACCCGGAACGCGCGGGCTCGCGCAGCAGGGCTGGTTCCGATCCGGCCCGCAGGTCTCGCCCGCCCCGGTCTCGCCCAGGCGGCAGCTCGGCGGCAGGATGCACCGGCCCGCGCCGCACCACCCAGCGCAACCGGCACGACCCCACCGCCCGTCGCTGCCGCACACCTCGATGAGATCGCCGGCGCACCGCGCCTCGTCGGGAGAGCACTCGACAGGGGTCCCCCCGCCCCCGCCTGCGTCACCGCCGCCGGCCTCGCCGCCCCCAGCCGCTGCGCCGCCGGCCTCGCCGCCACCCGTCGCGCCACCACCCGTCGCGCCACCGCCGCCGGTCGCACCGCCCCCCGTCGCGCTGCTGCCAGCCCCGCCGCCGCCGACCGCCGTGCCCGACCCACCACCTGCTCCGCCGCCAGCGGCGCCAGCGCCGCCGTCGCCATCGACGAAGCTCCGCACCTTCTGCTCGCAGCCCGGCCCGAGCGTGGCCATCGCGACGGCCAGCCAGCCAGCACCGCGCCGGCGATCCCGAGCTTCACCCGAACGAATCCGTAGAGCGCCCACCGTTCACCCTCACAGTCGCCCACCGACGGGCACCCGCCATCGTATCATGTGGGACACCTCCTTCACCCCGCCGGGCCGTCGACCTCGCGGCGCCTCCGGGCGCACCACGGACGGCAGGCGCGCGCGTCGCGCTCGCCGCGCAGGACGGCGCTCTCGCGCGGATGCGCGCTCAGCTGCCTCGGTACGTGGTGTAGCCGTGAGGGCTGAGCAGCAGCGGGACGTGATGGTGCTGCGCCGGGTCCCGGATCTCGAAGAGGATCGACACCGTGGGATAGAAGCTCTCGCATCCGAGCGCCGCGTAATAGGCGCCTGTGTGGAAGGTGAGGCGGTAGCGGCCCTGGAGGGGCCGTTCGCCGGGCGGCAGCAGCCCCTTCTGCCGGCCGTCGCCGTCGGTCGTGCCCCGTCCGACCTCCCTGTAGGCGCCGTCGTCGCCTACCTCCAGCACCACGAGCACGCCGCTCGCCGGGCAGCCCCGTGACGTGTCCAGCACATGCGTCGTGATCGCGCTCATCGGTCCTCCTCGCCGCTCGGGCCCTCCGCGAACCGGGCCATTCCGGTGCTCTCCTATCACGCGCTCCGGCGCGCCACGATGGCCTGAAAGGATCGGCCCCTGAGCTCGTCCGGCGTGAGCCCGGTCCTCTCCGCCGCCTCGCCCTCCGTCATCGCCCCCGCGCCGATCGCGCGCAGGAAGAAGCCCAGGAGGCCCTGCCCCGTCGCGGCGTCGTCGAACACCGTCCCGGCGACGGTCGCCTGGGCGGCCCGCTCGACGAAGCTCCGCAGCCGCGCGGCGGCCGCATCGACGCCCTCTAGGAAGAACGCGTACGTGGCGGCGTAGCGGACCGGCAGCTCCGCGGGGTGGAGGTCCCAGCCCTGGTAGTAGCCGCTCTCGAGCGCGCGACGAACCTGACCGTACTTCAGCCGCCACGCGCCCACGACGGCGCGACGGTTCTCCTCGCCCTGCTGCGGCGTGAGCGGCGCGCCGCCGGGGCGCGCGCGGTGCGGGCCGACGGGCAGGAGGTTGCTCGCGCCGTCGGAGAGCCAGAGCCCCGAGCCGGCCAGCGCGACCTGCATCACGTGCCGCGCGAAGTCGCACGCCGGGTGGGCGAGGTGCTGATGGGCGGCCGTGATCTCGCAGCTCGCGGTGTAGTCATAGGCCCCGAAGTGCGCCGCCACGCACCGCCCGCGGGCCGCCTCGACCAGCCCGGGAAGCGCGATCTCCCCGCGCGGGCCGATGATCGACGCCGGCGTCTCGACCATCAGCTCGATCCGGATCGAGCCGGCCGGCAGCCGCAGCGCGCCCTCGAGCGCGTCGAGTGCGTCGGCCAGGGCGGCGACCTGCTCGGGCGCGACCACCTTCGGCAGCGTCACCGCGAAGGCGTGCGGGAGCGCGCCGCCCGACGCGGCGATGAGCGCCGAGAAGAAGACGTCGAGCGTCCTCAGGCTCCGCTCGGCGCACCCGTCGCCGAGCGGCTTGATCCTGATCCCGAGGAACGGAGGCAGGCTGCGCGCGGCCATGCCGAGGGCGACCTCGCGCGCGGCGGCGGCGGCGTGCGCGTCCTCCTCGTTTCCGGGGCGCACGCCGTAACCGTCCTCGAAATCGATGCGCAGGTCCTCCACGGGCTCGCGGCGGAGCTTGTCGAGCACGCGCGCGTGCACCGCGTGCGCGAGCCGCGCAGCCCCGGAGGCGCCCTCGGCCGCGCCCCCGCCCGCCTCGATCGCGGCCGCGAGCGCGAGGGCGTCGGCGCGCCCCTCCGGGAGCCCCTCGGCCCCCGGCAGGCCGATCGCCCGCGCGAAGACGGCGAAGTCGGGCGCGTGCTCCTCGACGGCGCGGAGGGCCACCGCCCCGAGCTTCCGGGCCGTGTCGGCCTTGAACAGGTGGGCGCCGCCGTAGACGGTATGGACCGGCTGGCGCGCGCCCGTGTGGTCGAAGACAGAACGCCCGCTGCGGAGGCGCGAGAGCGCGCCGCGCAGCGCTTCGGAGGAGAGGTTCGTCTGGAACATGGTGTGCTTTCAGCGGGTAGGGCGCACACGAGATGCCGCCTGACTCGGCACGTCAAGTGGCGCTCGCGCTCCTCGCGAGGAGGCGCCATGCTGCGACCCGCGCCGCTCGAGCGAGCGCGAGGAGCGCCGCGCGCGGCGGCGGCGCTGCGCGCGCAACGGGGGCACCGGCGCCGCCGTTGCGCGCGCAGCGCTCGGGGTGTATCCGTCGTTGGAGGACTTGAATCGATGATGAGACGCCGAGACTTTCTTCGCGCCACCCTGGTGACCGCTGGTTCGGTGGTCGTGCCGACTGCCTGCTCCGATGATGGTGACGCCGTCGGCGCATGCGACGCGCACGAGGATGACGGGTTCTTCCCGCAGTCGGTGGCCTCCGGCGATCCGCGGCACGATAGCGTCGTGCTGTGGACCCGGCTCATCGATAGCAAGCAGCCGCAGTCGGATCTCAACCTGGCGCTCGTGGTCGCGCTCGACGAGGGGTTCACGCAGCTCGTGGTGCTCAACCCGAGCTCCGACAACGTGGCCACGGTGGGGTCGGGCAGCACGCAGCTCCGCGTGACCGCCCGGGCGGAGTTCGATCACTGCGTCAAGATCAAGGTGAACGGCCTGAGCCCCGGCACCACGTACTATTACCGCTTCTACTACATCACTGGAGAAGGCTGCGTCCGCTCGCGCGTCGGGCGCACGCGGACGGCGCCCGCGCGGGGCGCGGACGTGCCGGTGCGCTTCGCCTTCGTGTCCGGCCAGGACTACATCGGTCGCTACTACAACGCTTATGTGGCCCTGGCGAAAGAGGAGCTCGACTTCGTCGTCCACCTCGGGGGCTACATCCACGAGACGACCGGGAACCCGAGCCTCCAGGCCCCCCCGGGGCAGCGCGGCATCTCCTTCTCCGACGTGGACGGCGCCATCGCCTTCCAGCCGGCGGAGGGCGCGGCCTACCACGCGGCCAAGTCGCTGAGCAATTACCGGGAGCTCTACAAGACGTACCGGTCCGACCGGGCGCTGCAGCGGGTCCACGAGCTCTTTCCCATGATCGCTGTCTGGGGCGATCACGAGTTCTCCGACGATGGCCACGGCGCGACGGCGGCCTATCTGGACGGCCGAGAGCCGGAGACGGACGAGTACCGGCGCAAGGCGGCGAACCAGGCCTGGTTCGAGTACATGCCGGCCGAATACCCGAATGATCCGGAGGGCGACGAGTTCCGCTACGACAGCGCGGTCGAGTACCCGGACGATATCACCATCTACCGGGACTTCTCGTTCGGGAAGCACGTCCACCTCGTGATGACGGATCTCCGCTCCTACCGCGCGGATCACCTGATCCCGGAGGACGCCTTTCCGGGGAAGGTCATCGCGCGTAAGGTGGACATCGAGGACGAGTTCAACGAGGCAGAGATCGAGGCGTTGGCCCCCTACAGGAGCCACTACATCGAGGACATCGACGTGTTGACTCGATACAAGGACGCGCTGGAGATCGCCGCTCCCCTGCTCGGCTTTGACCCGCTCCTCGGGTTCGCTCAGAACGAGTCGCCGCGCCCCATCAGCGCCAGCGTCGTCAACGAGATCGTCGCGAAGCTGAACGAGCAGAGGCCCGAGACCGAGCAGGTGCCCCTCATCAGCGCAAGCGAGATGAGCTTCATGGACGTCGGGTTCGCCTACGCCGATCTCGGAAAGACGGACTATTACAGCGCATTCGGATCGCGTCACCTCGTCGTCAAGGAATCCTTCGACCCGATCTCGAGGATCGCTCTCAAGGCCGACGTGGAGCGGGGCGTCGTCATGGGAGACGCGCAGAGAGCCTGGTTCAAGAAGACGATGGAGGAGTCCCGGAGCACCTGGAAGGTATGGGGGAACGAATCCCCCCTTTCACAGCTCGTCCTCGCCCACACCACGCAACCCGTGGAGCCCGAGCAGGAGTCGCTCACCCGGCACTTCTACCTGAGCTGTGACGGCTGGGACGGCTTCCGCAAGGAACGGGACGAGCTCATCGGGATGCTCGCCGCGGTCGAGGGCAACGTGGTGTCGATCACCGGCGAGCTCGGCGCCTTCCTCGCAGGGACGGCCGCCGTGGAGGGCGCCACGGCCAAGATCGTGGAATTCGGCGGCGCCGCGATCTCGTCGGCCACGTACCGCTCGGTGCTGACGAAGCAGCTGGCGAGCCATCCGACGCTGAAAGGCGTCCTGGAGGCGGAGGACATCGACATCGACGACAGCATGCAGAAGGCCAATCCGTACCTCGCCTTCAGCAACGCCACGAGCAACGGGTTCTGTATCGTCGAGGCGAATGCCGACGAGTTCGTCGTGAGCATGCACATGATCCCCGAAGACGCGCTCGCCGCCCCCCTGTACGACGAGACCGGCGCGGCGGCGCTCGACGAGCAGATCACGATCGCGCGGTACAAGACGAGGGCGGCCGAGTCCGAGCTGTACTGGGAGGACGAGGGCACCTGGAAGCAGTGGATCCCGGACACCGCAAGCTAGGACGCAGGATCCATCGACCGAGCTGGTCGGCTGGCGCTGCCGACCAGCTCGGCCATCGACACGCAGCTCTGGGCACGAGCGACGGCTGGCGCTAGCGCGCCAGCATCACCACGGTGCCGTCACGGCAGGCGATCGCCATCCGCTCCTCGCCGGCAGGGATGACGGCGACCGGCGCGGAGCAGACGCGCTCGGCCGCGATGGAGACATTGCCGTCCGCCTCGACGACGCCGGCGCGTCCGCCCGCGCGCACGAAGCCGACGCGGCCGGTGCGATCGATCACCACCGGCGGGCTCGGCTTCGCGTCCACCGGGCCGAAGAAGCCGGAGAGCCCGCCGTCGGCGGGTGGGGACCCCGGAGGCCTGTCGATCGCGACCCGGAACGCCAGGTCGCCCGACGCGTTGACCCCGAGGAGCAGCCCGGTCGTCGACAGGACCACGGCCACGCCCCCGGCGCCGATGGCGGGCGGCCCGTCGAGCGCGCTGAAGGCCGCGCCGGCGCGGACCCCGGCGGTCCCTGTCGGCAGATCCAGCGCGACCAGGCGGCGGGCGTCGACGACCGCGAGCAGCGTGCGGGCGTCGGCGAGGGCCGCGCCGCGGCGAGGCACACCGCCGAGAGAGCCGAGCCGCCTCGGCGCGCCGGGCGGACGCCAGGTCAGCACCGCGCCCGACTCGGTGGTCACGAGCGTGCCTTCAGGGCCCGCGAGCAAGGCGCCCGTCGCGCGATCCGCGATCTCGGCGCGGGCGCGCACGGTCCCGTCCGCGGCGAGCTCGACGAGGGAGCGCCCCAGGGCCGCCACGAGCCCGCCGTCGTCGAGCGCGAGGGGCGTCACGTCGGCGTCGCGCCCCCGGAGGCCGAGGGGGACGGCGAAGCGCACGCTCCCCGCGGGCGTGAGCCCGACGGCGACGCCGGACGAGGTGATCAGCGCGAGGGTGCCGTCGCTCGTGAGCACGGCGGGCGCGAGCGGCGCGCTGTCGCCGATGCGCACGCGCCAGCGCTCCCGGCCGTCCGCGCCGAGCTTGACGACCTCGGGGACCGTCAGCGTGAGGAGGAGATCGCCCGCGGCGTCCGCGAGCGGCGCAGCGTCGATCCCGCCGCGGAGCTGCTTTCGCCACGCCTCGCGCGCCGGGAAGGGCAGCCGCGCGGCGGAGCGGCCCGTGCGGCGCGCGTCGAGCCGCTCGCTCGGGGCGAAGCCGCGGGGCGCGCCGACCACGATCGTGTGCGGCCGGCTCGTGTCGACCGCGTCGGCGAAGGCGAGCGGCGCCGCGGCGGAGAGCAGGAGCGCGGCCGCGGCGAGGCCCGCCGTCCGGGCGCGACGCGGCCTTCTCGGGCTGGGCGCCGTGGTGCGCGCGGCGCTCATCGGCCGCCCTTCACGGTGAACTCGACCTGCACCTCGGGGATCTCGGCGCCGCCCGGCGCGACGAACGGCGGCGCGACGCTGCCGTAGGCGGTGAGGATGTCCCCGCGCTGGGCGGGGTTGTCGGCGCCATGGACGAGGCGGACCTTGCACGCCTCCGGAGAGCGCGGCGCGGCGCCCGGGCTCGCGCTCGCGGCGGCCGCGCCGCCCTCCTTGCAGCCGGACGCGGGCGGGATCGAGAGCAGGATCAGCGTCGCGTATCCCTGCCGGCGCACCTCGAGGGCCTCGCCGGTCAGCGCGATCGGCTTGCCGATGTGGTCCTTCCCGCCGGCGGCGAGCTCGGCGTACCCGATCGGGCCGCGGCCGGCGAACTCCTTCGCGGCGGCGTCGAGCCGGTCGACGCGGCGCACCGCGAGCTTCGCGATGCGCGGCGCCATCCCCTGCATCTTCGCGCGCACCTCGAACTGGGTCGCGCCCACGGACGAGACGTTCATCACGTGCGCGAAGGTGCCGTCGGGGCGAACCGCGATCGGGTGCGCGCCGGCGAAGATCTGCGCGCCGCGGGCCGTGCGCCCGGCGAGGACGAAGCTCTCCTTGTCGATGACGACGCTCGGGCCGGGCGACTCGATGGTGAGCGGGACGATGCCGACCGCGACGCTCACCATGCCCTGCTCGCGCGGGCCGTCGGGCGGCGTGACGGTGTACGGCACCTGCCGGCTCAGCGTCTTCGTCTCGTCCGAGGGCCCCGCGACCGCGTCGGTGACGTCGATCGACTCGATGGCCCGGCCGCTCGTGAGCGCGACCTCCTTGCCGTCGAGGATCACCTGCGTGCCCTTGCTCGCCTCGACAACGACCTGGATCGAGGGCCGCTCCCCTTGCAGCGTGCCGAGGTCGGGCCGGAGCCGGTAGGCGACGTGGATGGAGACGCCGACCGTCTCGTCGCGCCCGCTGCCGGGGCGGTCGATGGCGACCTTCATCCGGTTTTCGCCGACGGAGAGCGGGCTCGCGAGCGGGATCTGCGCGACGCGGCCGGCGGTGGTCGCGCGCCCCTCGCCGATGGAGACCGCGGTGCCGTCAGGGCAGCTGTCGCACCGGAGCTCGATGACCTCGCGGCCCCCGGCGTCGGCGCGGGCGCGCGCGGTCACCGGGGGCGCGCTCGGCCAGAGGAGCGCGAACAGGACCGCGCCGAGCGCGAGCACGCCGCCCGCGACGACGACGGCGACGGCCCGACGCGACGTGCGCGGGCGCCTCTCGCCCTTCGGCGGCGGGAGCCGCTGCTTGAGGCGATGAGGGCGCATGAGCGCCGGGTTCTGCAGCGGAGGGGCGCGGAAGCGCGCCGGCGCGATCGTGGCGCCGAGCTCTCCGGCCGGCTGGTAGCGCGCGTCGAGCTCGGGATCGGGCTCGGGGTCGGCCGGGGCGCCGGGCGCGAGCGGCGCGATGCCTGGCCGGGCGACGCCGACCAGCGTCCGCGACACGGCGGGCAGCGGCACCGGAGCGCGCGGCGCCGCGAGGCCCGGGGCGATCGGCACGGTGTGGTCGAGGCGCAGCTCACCCGGCGCAGCGTGGAGCGGCGCGGCCGGCGCTGCGGGCGCGTCGAGGCGCGCTCCCGGGGCCACGGAAGCCGGGGTCCCGACGACGAGCGTGCCACCGGCCAGGCGCGGATCGGCCTGCGCTTGCGCCGGCGCCGCCCCGAAGATCGCGGCGGGCATGCCGACGATCGTGCGCGAGGCGGCGGCCGGCCCGCCGGCCATGGGCGGCAGCGCGGCCTGGCCGGGGCCCGCGCCGCCCGGATCGGCGGGGGCGGACGGCGTCTGTCGGAGCAGGTCGGGGAGCGTGACGCCGACCATGGTGCGGGCCGCGGGCTTCATGCCGTAGTAGCCGGCCGCTCCGCCCGGCGGCGCGAGCGCGGCGCCGCAGTGCGGGCACGCGATCGAGCCCTCGGGTACGGGTCTCCCGCAGTGCGGGCAGTGCATGGCGCCATGGTAGCGAGGAACCGCGGCGCGGTCAGGCTCCGGGCGCTGCGGCCGGCGCGCTGCGCCTCCCCGGCGGCCGGAAATGCCGGCAAAACGTGCGAGAGGCGCGCGAGGAAGCCCCCCCGCGGCGCCGGAGCGGGCGCACAGCGCAACAGTTGGCCCTGGCGTGGCAGGTAGGCTAACGCGGGACGTATGCTCGCGAAGCGCATCATCCCGTGCCTCGACGTCAAGGACGGCCGCGTCGTGAAGGGCGTCCGCTTTGTGGGGCTGCGGGACGCCGGCGATCCCGTCGAGGCCGCCCGCCGTTACGACGCGGAGGGCGCGGACGAGATCACGTTCCTCGACATCACCGCGTCGCACGAGAAGCGCGGCATCATCCTCGACGTCGTGGCGCGCACGGCGGAGGTGCTGTTCACGCCGCTGACGGTCGGAGGCGGCGTCAAGTCCGAGCAGGACATCAAGGCGCTCCTCGACGCGGGGGCGGACAAGGTCGCGATCAACACGGCCGCCGTCAACGATCCCGACCTCGTGCGGCGCGCCGCGGACCGCTGGGGTGCGCAGGCGATCGTCGTGGCGATCGACGCGCGCCGGATCGCGGATCCCTCGCGCGTGGCCTGGACGGTGGTGACCCACGGCGGCCGTCGGGACACGGGGCGCGACGCGGTCGCGTGGGCCGAGGAGATCGCGCGGGCGGGCGCGGGCGAGCTGCTCGTCACGAGCATGGACCGCGACGGCACGCGGGACGGCTACGACCTCCTGCTGACCGCCGCCATCGCGCGGGCCGTGCCGGTCCCGGTGATCGCCTCGGGCGGCGTCGGGACGCTGGATCACCTGCGCGCCGGCCTCGTCGAGGGCGGCGCCGACGCCGCGCTCGCCGCGTCGATCTTCCACGACGCCGAGTACACGATCGGCGAAGCGAAGGCGTACCTCGAGGCGGCGGGGGTGCCGGTCAGGCCGGCGCGCGCAAGCGGGCCGGGCGACGCGGCGGGCCGGGGGCGCTCGTGAGCGCGTGCGTCACGCTGGAGGAGGTCGTCGCGGCGGCGCACGCGCGGAGCGCCTCGCTGGTGCCGGAGACCTCGGGTTACCTCGCGCTCGCCGTCAGCGACGCGACGTCGCGCCTGCCCCTCAGGCTCGACGATCGCGCGGTGCTGCTCACGACCGAGGGCACCGTCACGGTGCGCACGCGCGGCGACGCTGTGGCGCCGGCCGAGGCCGCGCGGCTGCTCCGCGACCTGCTCGCCCGGCTCCTCGCCGTGTCCGCTGGCAGCATGCCCAACCTCACGGCGACGGCGCGCCCGCGCCCCGCGCACGAGCAGGACCCGGAAGCCGTCGCGCGGGAGCTCGAGGCCGCGCTGATCCCGGTGAACCGCAACGCCGCCCGGCGGGCGCTGGCGCGGCTCGCCCGTGAGACGCTGCGCGCGAAGGAGGCCGGTCGGCTGAGGCGCCCGCGCCCGGAGGTCCAGGCGAAGCCTGCGGCGCCGGAAGCGGACGAGATGCCGCCGCCGCAAGCGGAGCAAGCGCGGCGCGATGCGACCGCCGCTGCCGCGCGCGGCGACGCCCCCGCTGCCGCGCGCGGCGACGCCCCCGCTGCCCCGCTGCCGAATCCCATCGTGGAGCTCACGCTCAGCCCCGGCCCGGTCGCACCTGCGGTCGTGGAGCTCACGCTCAGCCCCGGGCTCGTCGCGTGTGCAATCGCCGGGGTGGCGCCCCCGGCGCCTGCGAGCGCAGGCGATGCTGCCGGGGCGGTAGCTGTCGCGCCGTGTCCCGAGAACCCGTCGGCGCCTGCGCACGCCGGCGAGCAGGTCGAGGCGCTGCCGGAGCCGACCCCGACCGTCGTGCAGGCGGTGGTTGAGCTCCATGGGGCCGCAGCGCCGGCCGAGATCCCGGTCATCCCGGAGCTCATCGAGCCTGCTCGGACGATCGCGCCGGTGGCGCCGCTCGCGCGCGCGGCGGCGGAGATCGCTCCTGAAGAAGCGCGGCCCGTGCCCGCGCCATCGCTCGTCGTCGGCGGCTCCTCTGCCTGCAGCGAAGCGCTCACGAGCCCCGAGGGGATCGAGGTGCTCCTCGTCGACTTCTCCCCTGCTCCCGCCGCCGTCGCGCTGTCTTCCCGGGAACCGACGCCGACCGATTCGATCCTCGTCGAGCTCTCCCCGGATCCCGCCGAGGTCGCGCCGCTCTCGCAGGAGCCGACGCCGACCGTGGCCATGGCCGTCTGGGAGGAGAGGGAGGCCGCCGACGGGGCCGTGCTCTCGCACCTGGCGGACGCGCCTGCCAGCGTGAGCGAGGTCCCGGAGTTCATCGAGACGTCGCGCGCGCCCGCCATCCAGTTCATGGCGGCGGACGCGGCGCTCCAGGTCACACCGGCCTATGGCGCCTGGCCGCTCGTTCGTCGGGCACACCTCGCCGTGCCCGCGGTTCCTCGAGCGGCCGTCGCGCCGTTCGACGAGACACCAGCAGCGCGTCACACGCTGCCCTGGCCCCTTCCGGCGCAGCGCGACGACGACGCTCCGGCCGCGCCGCCCCCGACGGCTCCGGCCGCGCCGATCGAGGCCTTGCTGGCGGCGGAGGCCGACGGTCCGGAAGCCGCCCACGCCGGCGCGCCGCCCGCGGACGCAGCACCCCAGGAACTGTCCGCGGACGCAGCAGCTCCCGAGGAACCGTGCGCCGATCTGGCTCCCGAGCAGCCGCCCGCTGATCTGGCTCCCGAGGAACTGCCCGCAGACGCAGCAGCTCCCGAGCAGCCGCCCGCCGATCTGGCTCCCGAGCAGCCCCCCGCTGACCTCGCGCCCGCGGATGCAGCATCAGCGCAGCCCCCCGCCGACGCAGAGCCGCAAGAGACGCCGTGCCCGGCGGAGCTCGGTCCCATCGATGCGATCGTGTGGAACGCCTCGCGGCGATCCCGGAGCGCGCGCCCTCCCGCGGATGGCGTCGGTGCAGGCGCTTCCCGGGTCGACGAGCTCGTCGCGCGCTTCGTCGCGCAGTCCGAGCACAGCGCGCAGCGCCGCGCGGCGCGCAGCATGAAGGCGCTCGCTGGCCTCGACCTCACCCTCACGCCGCCGCCGGTCGCTGCTGTCTCCGGCACCTCCGCGCGCGCCATCCCCGGCGCGCGCCCGCCGCTCGCCGGGGCGCTGAGCCCCGTTGCATCCGAGCGCGCCACGCCCGGATCCGCTCCGGTCGCCCTGATGGACGACGGCAGCAGGCCGCCTGTGCCGCTGGTGGCCCCGCGCCGGCGAGGTCTGTCCTTGTGGCTTGCGCTCCTCGCGCTCGCCCTGCTCTGCGCCGGGCTCGCTGGAACGCTGCGGCCGGAGGTCTTCGCCTCGCTGACGGAGCCGCTCGCACGGGGAGCGCTCCAGATCGTCCCGCGCGCCGAGGCGAGGACGCCCTCCCCTCACGATTGACGTTGCCCCGGGGGAGCGACGACACTCGTCGTCATGCAAGAGCAGAGCATGGCGATCGTGAAGTCGCTCGTGAGCGTGGCGTGGGCGGACGGCGAGTTCCACGAGGCCGAGCGCGAGATGGTGGAGGGGCTGATCGCGGCGTTCGAGGCGAACGAGGACCAGGCGAAGGAGATCCGCGCCTACGCCTCCCAGCGAAGGACCCTGGACGACGTGCCGCTCGGCGAGCTCGGCGGCGACGACCGCCGCGCGCTGCTGCAGCACGCCGTGCTGCTCACGTTCGTCGACGGCGAGCAGCACGACGCGGAGAAGCAGTACATCGCAGCGCTGACCAAGAAGCTCGAGCTCCCCGAGCCGGAGTCCGCGGAGATCATCCAGGCGGCCGAGGCCCGCGCCCGACGCCTCCTGACCTTGCTCTGACGCAGCCTGCGCGGCGCCCGAACGCCGCTGGCCCGGCCTCCGCCGGGACTCCCGCTGCGACCTCGGCCGGCCGCCCTTCCGGCCGACGGGCCGCGATCCTCCGTGCTCCGGAAGGAAACCGACCCCCCCAGGCGAAGTCGCTCCGCCGATACGGCGCGCCGAGCGGTCATCGATCGCCGAGCAGGCTGCCCGCGCGCGGTGCCTCGGACAGCGTCGCGCGGCGCAATGCGGGCATCGTCAAAGGCGCGTCACACGCCGCGCTTCCCCCACCCACCGCACCATCTCCACACCTTCACCTCCAGGCGGCATTTCCAGCGAGGAAAGGCCTTGGCGGGATAGCGACAGCAGAATCTCTTGACAGCGTGGACGGCATGCAAGATTATATCCAACAAAGATAACGACTTTCATTTTCATGTTCATGAAGGGATTGCCGACCATGCCTGTGAAGAGAACCTGGTTGTCCGCGCAGCGGACCGTGCTCGCGACGTTCGGACTTTCCTGGTGCGTGCTGCTCGGCGGAGTGGCTGCGTGCGGAGACGACTCCGACGACTCAGCGAACTCCGGGGGCGGCGGCGCTGGCGGCGCTCCCTCGACGAGCAGCAGCGGCGGCGGCGGCGCCGGCGAGGGCGGCGGCAGCGACACAGGCGGCGGCGGCGCTGGCGAGGGCGGCGGTACCGGTGGCAGCGACACAGGCGGCGGCGGCACCGGCGAGGGCGGCGGCACCGGCGGCAGCGACACAGGCGGCGGCGGCGCTGGCGAGGGCGGCGGCACCGGCGGCAGCGACACAGGCGGCGGCGGCGCTGGCGAGGGCGGCGGTACCGGCGGCAGCGACACAGGCGAAGAGCCTTGGTCGACCGGATTCGCAGGGGTCGTGGCGCTCGACGAAGCCACGGACGACCGCTTCTGGGCCGTCGCGTTCGACGCCGAGTCCAGAGCTTACGCTGCCGGGCACGTGGCCGTGGCGGGCGACACGTACATGGCGGTGGCGCGCTTCAAGACCGATGGCTCGTTCGACACGACCTTCGGCACGAACGGGGTCGCGAGGGTCAACGTGGTCGCAGGCAAGACCACGGAGACCGCACGCGGCATCGTCCTGCAGTCGGACGGGAAGATCGTGCTCGCCGGCCAGGTCGAGCACGACCCGAGCGCCACGCCGTCGGACGCGGATCTCGCGGTCGTGCGGTTCAACAGCAACGGCACGCTGGATACGACCTTCGGCACCGAGGGCATCGCCATCCACGATCTCGGCGCCGGCGAGGGCAACACGGGCGATCTGCTCTGGGGCGTCGACCGCGACGCGAGCGATCGGCTGGTCCTCTTCGCCAGCAGGAAGGCGGCGGCTCGCGCCGATCGGGATCGCGCGATCGTGCGGCTCACCGCGAACGGCGCCCTGGACACCACGTTCGCGACGGAGGGCGTCCACACGCTCGACGTCGACGGGCTGAACCTGGGCGACAACCCGCGCAACGGGTTCGTGCAGGCCGACGGCAAGATCTTCTCTTCCGGCTACACGAGCGTGGGCGGCAGGAACCAGATCGTGCTGCTGCGGCTGAACCAGGACGGCACCCCGGATACGACCTTCTCGTCGGACGGCGTCGTGAGGCTCGCGCCGTTCCCGCTCGGCATGGCCGAGGCCTACGGCGCGGCTCGCCAGTCGGACGGCAAGTACGTGACCACCGGATACGGGCGCTCCGAGGAGAGCGGGGCCGTGGATCTCGTGTCCTTCCGCGTCACGGCCACGGGCGGATTCGACCCCTCCTGGGGCGTGGGCGGCGGCGTCCTGCTCGACGTGGCCGGCGACAACGACCGCGGGCGCAACCTCCTCGCCCTGCCCGACGATCGCGTCGTGATGGTCGGGAGCGCCACCCCCGCGACGGGCAACGTCGACGGGATGATCGCCCTGTTCGACAAGAACGGCGCCCTGGACACGCGCTTCGATCCGAACGGATACCGGCGCTACAGCTTCGATCGCCCCGATGACTCGCTCTACGGCGTCGCGCTCTCGCCGAACGGCGCATGGCTCGCGGCCGCCGGGTACCGGTCCGACAGCGACGGTCCCGAGGACGACGACGCGACCCTGGTCCTGCTGGCGGTCCCGGCGCAGAGGGACTGACGCTCACACGACCGACGCGCGCCGGGAGGCGCCCCCCGCCGCGCCGCGCTGACAGGCGGGGGAGCGCTCCCTCCGTGTTGACGGGCAGGGTACGACGGACGATTCTCGCGCGAAACGAGCTCGGGGCCGCCGCGACGCCGGCGGGCCCCGGGCGAGCGCCCGTATCTCGGAGAGGCAGCATGAACAGCGTGAGGCCGACAATGAACCGCGCCCGGAGCGAGAGGGCGGGCCGCCGCCTCTCGACAGCGCTCCTGCTGGCGCTCGTCGGCGTCGCCGCGGCCGCCGGGTGCCGCAAGCCGCCCCCGGACGAGGTGGTCTATACGGGCCAGGGCGCGGGGCCCGGCGTCGCGCAGCCGCCAGGCAGCGGCGGGTCCGCACCCGTGCCGTCGACCGGGAGCGGCGCCACGAGCACCACGGCGGCCTCCTCCACGATCGCCACGACCTCTGGCGCGGGGGGCGCGGGGGGCGGCGAGCCGGCCCCCGGCGACGTGTGCCCCCCGGTCCCCGTCGCGGAAGGCCCCTTCAGCAAGGCCAAGCTGATCACCGCAGCGGCGGACTGCGCGCTGAACCGCGCCTGCGAGTTCGAGGCGCAGGCGCGCGCGCTGCACGAGAGCGCCGCGGCCCTCGCCCGCGGCCCGGGCGAGCCGAGCGCCGCCGCCGCGCGCGGCGCCTGGCTCGCCGCCATGGCGGTCTGGCAGGAGGTGGAGCTCTTCCGCTTCGGCCCCGCGGCGAGCTCCACGCAGCCCGGAGGACAGGACCTCCGGGATCAGATCTACTCCTGGCCCCTCGTGAGCCGGTGCAAGATCGAGGAGCAGATCGTGAGCCGCGCCTATGCGCAGCCGAGCTTCTCCTCGTCGCTCATCAACGGGCGCGGCCTCGCGGCGCTCGAGTACCTCGTCTTCTACGGCGGCGGCGACAACGCCTGCTCGCAGTACTCGCCCATCAACGCGAACCGCACCTGGGCGGCGCTCGGCGCGGGAGAGCTCGCGCAGCGCAAGGGCGATTACGCCGCCGCGGCGGCCGCGGACGTGCTCGCCCAGGCGGGCGCGCTCGCGCGCGCATGGGCGCCCGAGGCGGGGAGCTTCCGGGAGAAGCTCATCCAGGCCGGCCAGGGGAGCCCCGTCTTCGCGACCGAGCAGGACGCGCTCAACGCGGTGAGCGACGCGATGTTCTATGTCGAGAAGGAGCTGAAGGACTGGAAGCTCGGGCGCCCGCTCGGCTTCACCGAGGACTGCGTCACGCCCACCTGCCCGGAGGCGCTCGAGTCCCGCTTCGCCCTCGCCTCGGCGGCGCACATCCGGGCCAACCTGCGCGGCTTCCGGCGCCTGTTCCAGGGCTGCGGCGAGGGCGGCGAGGGCGTTGGGTTCGACGACTGGCTGCGCGCGGTCGACTCGGCCGATCTCGCCGATCGCATGCTGCAGGCGCTGTCGGGAGCCCAGTCGGCCGTGGACGCGCTCGACCTGCCGCTGGAGCAGGCGCTCTCGACCGACCGGGCGAAGGTCGAGTCGGTCTACACCGCCGTGAAGGCCCTGACGGACCTGCTCAAGACGGAGTTCGTCAGCGCGCTGAACCTCGAGCTGCCCCAGTCGTCGGAAGGTGACAACGACTGAGCCCCCTGGCCGCGCGGGCCCCCTGGGGCTCGCGGCGGCGTGGTCGCGCGCGGCCGCGGCGCTGCATCGAGCGCTGTTTCGCCCGATCGACATCGCCTGGCTCGCGGCGTTCCGCGCCCTGTTCGGGCTCACGATGTGCGTGAGCATGGCGCGCTTCATCGCGTATGGCTGGATCGACGAGTTCTTCGTCAAGCCCAGCTTTCACTTCAAGTACTGGGGCCTCGCGTGGGTCGAGCCGCTCTCGCCGGCCGGGATGCACGCCCTGTTCTGGGCGCTCGCGGCGCTCGCCCTGGCGCTCGCCCTCGGCTTCATGTTCCGCGTCGCGGCGCCCCTGTTCGTCGCCGGCTTCACCTACCTGCAGGTCATCGACGTCACGACGTACCTCAACCACTACTACCTGGCGAGCCTGCTGGGCCTGTTGCTCGCGGCGTCGCCGGCGCACCGCGCCTGGTCCATCGACGCGCTGCTCTCTCGGCGCAGCGAGCGCTCCGTCTCCGCTGCGTGGCTCCACCTGCTGCGCTTCCAGGTCGGCGTCGTGTACACGTTCGCGGGGCTCGCGAAGGCCCACGCCGACTGGCTCCTGCACGCGCAGCCGCTCCGCATCTGGCTCGGCTCGCGCACGGACATGCCGGTCCTCGGCCCGCTCTTCACGCACCCGTGGGCCGCGCCGCTCATGAGCTGGGCGGGCTTCCTGTTCGACACCAGCGTCGTCTGGCTTCTCCTCTGCCGGAGGCTCCGCCCCTTCGCGTACGCCGCGGTGATCCTGTTCCACGTCGTCACGCGCTCGCTGTTTCCGATCGGGATGTTCCCGGTGATCATGGTGCTCTCCGCGCTCGTGTTCTTCCCCCCGGAGTGGCCCCGGCGGCTCCTCTCCCGGCTCCGAGCGCGCGCGCTCCCCGCCCACGGTGGCGCCGGCGCGCCGCACGCGCCGCAAGCGCCGCAAGCGCCGCAAGCGCCGCAAGCGCCCACAGACGACCCCGCCCTCCCCCCGGCGGCGCCGCCCTCGCGATCGCTGCGGGCCCTCGGGCTCGCGCTGGGCGCCGCGTACTGCGCGGTTCAGCTCGCGATGCCGCTCCGCTTCCTGGCGTACGGCGGCAACGTGCGCTGGCACGAGCAGGGGATGCGCTTCTCCTGGCGCGTGATGGTGCGCGAGAAGAACGGGAGCGTCACCTTCATCGTCCGCAGCAGCCAGACCGGCCGGACATGGCATGTGAGCCCGCGGGAGTACCTGACGCGCCTGCAGGAGCGCGAGATGGCGGGCCAGCCCGATCTCATCCTGCAGCTCTCCCATCACATCCGCGAGGACTTCGAGCGCCGCGGCCGCGGGCCGGTGGAGGTGCGCGCCGACGCCCTCGTCTCGCTCAACGGCCGCCGCATCGCGCGCCTCATCGATCCCGGCGTCGATCTCGCCGCGGTCCGCGACGGTCTCGGCCCGGCGCCCTACATCCTTCCAGCTCCAGAGGGGCCTCCCCCCCACATCCGCCCGCTCTGATCGACGCGCGCGTCCACGTCGGGCGCCCCGCTCGCTTTCCGCCCGCCTCTCCTACATGCAGCGCAGAGCGGCGGTCACCCGCTTCGGAGACGGGCCCACCTCGACGTTTTCGGTGCTCAGCGCACTCGAGTGCGCTTGCGCGCCGAAAACGCCGATCTGGGCCCGTCTCCTGTGCGGGTGACCGCCGCTCTAGAAGGATGCCTTGGCGCCGACCTGGATCCAGCGCGGCGCGTTCGGCCGGGCGCCGAAGGGCCGGCGCGACACGATGTACTGGGAGCCGAGGATGTTCCGCGCGTTCGCGTAGAGCACGAGCGGCCCGACGACACGCACCTTGGCGCTCGCGTCGAAGAGGAGCTGCTCGTCGGTGGCGAGCGCCCGGGATATGGGCTCGCTGCCGGCCTTCTCCCGCATGGCGGACATGTAGGTGGCGCCCACGGCGACGCCGGCGCGCTCGTGCTCGACCCCGACCGAGAGGCTCGCCTGGTGCCGCGGGACATAGGGCATCTCGTCTCCCTTCACGACGCGGCCGAAGATGGGGTCGTCCGAGGCGAAGCTCGAGAGGAACTCGGTGCGGGTGAGCGTGTAGGCCGCGGTGATCGGCAGCTTGAGCTGGCCGAGCGGGACCTCGTGCTCCGCATATGCCTCGATTCCGTAGATCCGGGCCTCGCCCGCGTCGTACTGGCGATCGAGGTCCGCGTCGAGACAGCCGCTGGAGAGCGTGCAGACATCCGTGATGTTCGAGTAATCGTTGAAGTAGCCGATGATCTCCGCGCGCAGCGGCCCGTCGGCGAAGCGAGCGCCGCCCTCGTAGTTCACGCTGAGCTCGGGCTCGACGTGCTCGTCGCTCCCCGGGGCCGGGGGGCTGAATCCTCGGTAGGCCCCGGCCAGGAGGCCGAGCGCCTCGGTGAGCGCAAGGTAGGCGCCGGCGCCGGGCAGGAGCGCCTGCGCGAGCCGCGTTTGCTCGCGCCCCGCCGCGCGATCCACGAGGGCAGAGCGCATGAGCTCGATCCGGACGCCGGGCGTCACCGTGAGCGCTCTCCAGGTGATCGCGTCGCTCGCGTGGAGCGCGACCGCCTCGGTCCATGCCTCGTTGAACTGGGTCACGACGGTCGGTCCGCCGTCCGGCACGAGCGCGCCGCCGAGCACGAGAAACCCGTTCTCGCTGTGGCGGCGCTCGACCCGATCGTGGTGCAGGCGCAGGCCGTACTCGACGCGGTGCGAGACGGGCCCCGTGGCGACGTTCCAGCGGACGCGGGTCTCCACGCCTTGCGACACGAAGTCGCGCTCGTTGGGGCCGATGAGCAGCGCCTCGCCCGGCGTCGAGCTGTCGAGCTGCCCGGTCAGCACGGCGTAGTACACCGCGTTCTGCGGCGTGTCCGGGGCGGCGAGCACGTCGAACAGGTTGGCCCCGCGGAAGCCGTTCACCTTGCGCCACACGCGCGAGAAGTCGTTCCGGTACACGGTCGTCGTCACCGACAGGTCGCGCGACGGCTCGAGCACGTGGGTCACGGCGACCGCGGTGCGGTGGTTGCGCATGCGGTCGAGCGCGGTCACCCCGTAACGGCGGAGCGGGTCCTCCTCGAAGTCCCCGTCCGTGATGCCGAGGTACGTCTCGTTGGAGAGCTCTTCCGAGTAGGTGAGCTTGAGGCGGAGCTCGTTCTTGATGCGGGCGGCCGGGTCGACGACGTAACTGCCCTTGACCATCACCTCGTTGCGGTAAAACCCTGTGTCCGCGCCGCTCGGGAGCTCCTTGAAGCCGTCGCTCCGCAGGTGCACGCCCTCGACGAGGAAGTCCATCTGACCGTCGCTCGTCCCGACATAGGCGTGCGCCTTGCCGTAGCCGTACTGGCCCAGCGCGAGATCGAGCGCGCCCGACGCGAGCGACGGGGCGGAGCGGGTGACGAGATCCACGGTGCCACCCACGGTCTGCGGGCCATAGGCGATGGCCCCTGGCCCCTTGATCACGCGCACGTTCGACATGCGGGTGATGAGCGGGAAGTAATAAGCGGCTGGCGCGGAGTACGGCGCAGGAGAGATGGGGACGCCATCCTCCATGAGCGTCACCTTCTTGCTGCGATCGGGGTTGACGCCGCGAACACCGATGTTCGGCCGCAGGCCCAGCCCGTCTTCGCCCCTCACGTACACGCCGGGAACGCTGACCAGCACGGCGTGAGGATCGTCGTGCTCGAAGCGCTCGAGCTGGCGGCTCTTGATCACATGAGCCGAGCCCGCGGTCCGCGTCACGCGCGTGCCCGCGACCGTCACCTCCACCGGCGCGTCGCCGGCAGGCGCCGCCGGCGCCGGTGCAGCGCCTTCATGATTCACCGCCGGCGCATCGCCGGAGGGTGCCGCCGGCGCAGCGCTGGGAGCCGCCGCCGGCGCTGGCGCAGCAGCATCCTGGTCCCCCGCCGGCGCATCGCCGGGAGGTGCCGCCGGCGCATCGCCGGGAGGTGCCGCCGGCGCATCGCCGGGAGGTGCCGCCGGCGCATCGCCGGGAGGTGCCGCCGGCGCCGGTGCAGGTGCGTCCCGGCCCGCCGCCGGCGCTCCCGTGCCCGGAGGCGCTCCCGGCATCGCTGGATCCCCCGGGGCCTCCGCGCTCGGTTCAGGAGACTGCGCATGAGCGACCCCGGCCACGGTGATCAGAAGCACGGGAACAGCGAGCCCGAGACGGGCCCGGAAGGGACGGGTCTGCGTTGACATGTAATATGTATTACTAACCCACCGAATCACACCGCATCGCGAGCTCGGTGGGCTCGCGGCGTGTCGAACTCGCGGTCATCAGGGGCCTACT
Source organism: Sorangium sp. So ce1504 (assembly GCF_051521635.1). Classification (NCBI taxonomy): domain Bacteria; kingdom Pseudomonadati; phylum Myxococcota; order Polyangiales; family Polyangiaceae; genus Sorangium; species Sorangium sp. So ce1504. The sequence continues at coordinate 8,538,004 of NZ_CP150365.1, forward strand.
ACAAATGAAAGTCAACATCGAGTAGCCCTTGAACAGCGCAGGGCGACGTGCGCTCACGCCAGACGGCAGCGCAGACGACAAGGAGCGTGCACCGCCGTCCGCGCAGCCACAGAAGGCCTCCGCCGGTCCGAGAGAGGCCGCCTCGTTCTCAGGCGCAGGAGCGCGTTCGGCATGGAATCAGGCGCAGGAGCGCGTTCGGAATGGGAATGGAAGAGGACGGGCTTCTCGACGACGCGCCTCCGATGGGCTGCCCCGCAGGGCCGGAGCTTCCACGCGATGTTGCCGCGCCGTCGCAACCACGTCGCCCCTTCAGCGCATCTTCCCGCCGCTCGGACCGCCCCGGAGCGTTCGTCGTCGAGGAGTGCTCATGAATTACGACATCGGCATGATCTGCCCAGCCTGCGGCTGCGTCACCATCTTCCAGGCCGGCACCACCACCCCGCGGCGATGCGCGCGCTGCCACGACATGGACGCGGAACCTCCGCTCCCGCCGCCAGCGTACGAGCGGCCGACATTCCCCGGCGGGCGCAGCCGGAGGCCCGAGGCCGCGCAGCTCGACTGGATGGAATGATCATACCGGCGCGCCGAGCTGCCGAAGGAGCTCCCGCACCACCCCGCAAGCGCAGTGCTCCCGGTAGGCGCGCGTCGAGCGCACGTCGTCGATTGGCGAGATGTCCTGCGCGACCGCCGCGTCGATCTCCGCCGCGGTGAGCTCGGCGAGCGGACGGGACATGCAGAGCGCGCGCACGCTCGGCAGGAGCGCCGTCGTCGGCGCGACCGACGCCATCCCCAGCCCGAGCCGCGCGGCGCGCCCGGATCGCACCTCGGCCACACCCGCGAGCGCGACCTTCGAGATCGCCTGCGCCCGTCGCGCGCCGATCTTGCGCCAGTACCAGGGCGACCCGGGCGCCGGCAACGCGATCTCCACGGCGACGATCACCTCGTCCGGCGCGCGCGACGTGCGCTTGTAGCCCGTCTGCAGGGCGCTCATCGGGATGCGCCGCTCCCCGCGGACGCTCTGCACCACGACGGTCGCGTCGTAGGCGGCGAGCGCGGCGACGCCATCGGCGGCCGGCGACGCCGTGGCCAGGTTGCCGCCGAGCGTGCCGCGCGCCTGGATCTGCACCGCGCCCACGTCGCGGCTCATCCGCGCGAGGAGCGGCGCCCGCGCGGCGATGGCGTCGCTCCGGAGCATCTCCAGGTACGTCGTCGCGGCGCCGACCCGGAGCGTGTCGCCGGAGAGCGAGATGCCTCGCAGCTCCGAGAGCCGGGACACGTCGACGACGAGCGGCGCCGCCGGGCTCCCTGCCGCGACATCGAGCGGAGGCCTGAGCTCCTGCTCGACGACCCAGTCGGTGCCGCCGGCCAGGAGCGTGACCGGCGCGCCGAGCGCGGCCCGCTCCGCCACGATCTCGCACAGCGGGCCGAGCCCGGCGACGTGCCGCATCTCGAACAGGCGCAGATCGGCGAGGCTCACGGCGCCGCCCCTCCCCCGCCGCGGCGCAGCGCGGCGGCTGCGCGGACGCTCTCGACGATCCGCTGGTACCCGGTGCAGCGGCACAGGTTGCCAGCGAGCGCCTCGCGCACCTCGAGCTCCGACGGATCCGGGCTCCGCGCGAGCAGCGCCTCCGCCGAGAGCAGCATGCCCGGCGTGCAGATCCCGCACTGCGCGCCCCCCTCCTCGACGAAGCAGCGCTGCAGCGGCGACAGGTGTCCGGCGCATGCGAGGCCCTCGACCGTCGTCACGTGCCGCCCCTCGCACTGCCCGATCGCGACGAGGCAAGCGTTCACGGGGTCGCCGTCGAGCAGCACCGTGCACGCGCCGCACTCGCCCTCCGCGCACCCCTCCTTCGTGCCCGTGAGCCCGAGCGGGCCCCTGAGCGCGTCGAGCAGCCGCGAGAGCGGCGGCAGATCGACCTCGCGCGGCGAGCCGTTGATGACGAGCGATACCTTCATGGACGCTTCCCTCCCCCCGCCGAAGGGCGGGGCGCCGCGGCGCCCCGCGCCGCCTCGAGCAGGCGCTCCGGCGTGAGCGGCAGCGCGCGCGCGGCGATCCCCGTCGCGTGCTCGACCGCCGCGGCCACCGCGGGCGCGCCGCCATCCATCGGCATCTCGCCGATGCCCTTGGCCCCGCCGCCCGGGCCGAACGGGAACGGCTCCTCGACCAGCACGACATGGAACGGCGGCGCGTCGAGCGACGTCGGGATGATGTAGTTGGTCATCCGCGGGTTCTTGATCTTGCCGCCCTGCCAGACGATCTCCTCGGAGAGCGCCCAGCCGATCGCCTGGAGGCTGCCGCCCTCGATCTGCCCCTTGCACATCACCGGGTGGATCGCCTTGCCCACGTCGGTGGCCGACCAGAAGTCGACGACCGTCACCTCGAAGGTGTCGAGGTCCACCTCGACCTCGACCACGTCGCACGCCCAGCCGAAGCACGGGTACGCGTCTCCCTTGTACGCCTCGTCGTCCCAGCGCACATAGCTCGGCGGCTCGTACTGCTTGAGCGACGTCACCTGGCCCTCGCGCGCCAGCAGCCGGTCGGCCGCCTCCTCGAAGCTCAGCGCCGGAGGCCCCGCCGCGGCGCCCGCGCCGCCCTCCCCTACGGCGCGCGGCTCCTGCGCCGATGCCTGTTCCGCGCGCACGCGGCTCGCCAGCTCCCGCGCTGCGGCCTCGACGATCGAGCCGACGACCATCACCGTGCGCGACGCCACCGTGGGGCCCGAGTCGGGGACCGTCGTCGTGCACGGCACCGCGAACTCGATCCGATCGAGCGGCAGCCCCGCCGCGTCCGCGGCGATCTGCCGGAACACCGTCTCCGTCCCCTGGCCGATGTCCGTCGACGCCGTGCGGATGCGGAGCCGCCCGCCGGGCACGAGATCCAGCGCGACCTTACCCTTGTAGTAGCGCTCTCCCGACCCGGTGAAGCCCGCGCCGTGCATGAACACCGAGAGCCCGATCCCGCGCGCCACGCGCCCGCGGACGACCGGCCCGGCCGCGCGCTTTTGCCGGTAACCGCTCGCCGCGATCGCCCGCGTGATGCACTCCTCGCCCGCGACGCTCACGCGGAGCACCTGCCCCGTCGCGGTCGAGTCGCCGGGGCGAAGCACGTTCTTCGCCTTCAGATCGAGCGGATCGCAGCCGAGCTCCCGCGCGACGCGGTCGAGGTGCCGCTCGATCGCCCAGATCGTCTGCGGCGCGCCGAAGCCGCGGAAGGCGCCATTCGGCGGCGTGTTCGTGGCCACGGCGGTCGCCTCGATCCACACGTCGTCCCAGCGGTAGGCGCCCGCGGCGTGGAGGGCGCCGCGCGACAGGACCACCTGCGTCAGCGTCGCGTACGCGCCGCCGTCCATGAGGATCCGGACCTTCAGCGCGCGCAGCGCGCCGTCGCGATCGCAGCCGCTCGTGATCTCGCAGGACGCCGGGTGGCGCTTCGTCGTCGCCTCGATGTCCTCCGTCCGGTCGTAGATCATGCGCACCGGGCGGCCGCTCTTCCTCGCGAGCAGCGCCGCGTGGAGCGCGATGATCGACGGGTACTCCTCCTTGCCCCCGAAGCCGCCCCCCGTCACCGACTGGGTGATGTGGATCCGATCGGGAGGGAGCCCGAACGCCCTCAGGAACGCCTTGTGGACGTAGAACGGGCACTGGATCGAGCCCGTCGCGTGCGCGCCGGCCTCGTCCCACCAGGCGATGACCCCCTGCGGCTCGATGTAGAGCTGCTCCTGGTGGTGCGAGGCGTACGTCCCGGTGACGACCACCTCGCAGCGCGCGAGCGCCGCGTCGATCGCGGCCTCGCTCGCCTCGCCGCGCTCCCGCGCGGCGTCGGCGCGCCCGTTCGTGATGAGGTACCGCTTGATGACGTTGTCGGCGCCCCAGATGATCTCCCCGCCACCCCGCGCGGCGCGCGCGTCGAGCACCGGCGGCAGCGGATCGATGTCGAGCGCGACGGCCTGAACCGCCCGCGCGAGCTTCAGCCGGTCCGCGCAGCCGAGCAGGACGATCGGCTCGTAGGCGTGGTTCACCTTTCCGGTCGCGAGGATCGGCTGATCGTCCAGGATCAGCGCGACCACGTTGACCGGGACATCCTCGGCGAGCACGACGGTGACGTCGCTCCAGTCGAACGCGGGGTCGAGCCGCACTCCCCGCAGGATCCCGCGGGGCACGGGGCTCCGCACGGTGCGCCCGAAGATCTCCCCCGGCATCGCCGGGATGTCGTCGACATAGCGCGACGCCCCCGTGACCTTGGGAGGGCCGTCCGTACGGGGCACGCTGCTCCCCACGGTGCTCGCTGACGCTGGAGGGCTCGTCGCCATTCGTATGCTCCTCCTCACCGACGATAGCCCGGTCCCCCGGGACGCGTCGACCCGCGCGCGCCGCGCGGCGTGACCCGCGCAGGGGGACGATCGCCGGCCGCCTTCAGGCGAGAAAGCGCGGCGGGCCCCCGAGCACGCGGATCACGTCGACCGGCACATTCAGGTCGTGCAGCACCCCTGGATCGTCCACCTCCTCGTCGACGCACCTGTCGCCGAGCGCCCTCAGGTGATCCCGGAGCGGCGGTGGATCGGCCTCCAGGTAGCGCTGGAGCGCCTCGGTGCGCAGCACCACCGGGTGCCCGCCGCGGCCGAGGTGCCGCGGCCGCACCGCGAGCGGCGGCGTCGTCGAGGAGGCGCCCGCCTCGAGGCGGGCGAGCAGCCGCGCCACCGTCGCGGCGCGCGCGGGGGGCACGTCGACCGGCGTCACGATGACGGCGTCGGCGTCGCCGATGCGCGGCGCGGCGACGGCCAGCGAGCCCGCCGGCCCGAGGTCGTCCGGCGCGGACCACGAGACCAGGTCGATGCCGGGCTGCACATGAGCCAGCAGCGCGTGAAAGACGGAGCTGCGCACCACCACGAGCACCCGCGCGCTCTCGGCCGAGAGGCGAGCCTCCGCGTGCGCGATCGCCAGCGGCCGCTCGGCCCCGCCCTTCGTCGATGACGGCCAGGCCAGGAGCGCCTTCGGCCCCCCGAGCCGCTTGCCCGCGCCCGCGGCGAGCACGATCGTGGTCACTCGATTCATCCAGCCTGCTCCTCTCCGGCGGACGTCGTGCCGGCCGATGACCATCGAGCGCGCTGCCGCCCCGCGCGCCACGCGACGAGCTCCGCGGCCAGAGCGACGCCGATCTCGGCCGGCGTGCGCGCCCCGATGTCGAGGCCGACCGGCATCCTGACCCGCGCGACGTCGCCCTCCGGCACCCCCTTCGCCTCGAGCCGCGCGCGCGTTCGCGCGGCCTTCGCGCGGCTCCCGACGCCGCCCACGTACCCGAAGCCGCGCGCGAGCGCCCACGCGAGCGCCTCCTGATCGAGGGCGTGGTCGTGCGTCATCACGAGCGCCGCCGCCTCGCCGAGCTCCCTCGGCAGGCCCGTCAGCACATCCGGGTCGTCGTGCTCGGCGAGCACGAGCCGCACCTGCTCCCCCGGCGCCGGCGCGAGATCCCGCGGCGCATCGTCGTACGCCGACGGCGCGCGGGCGAGCGGCGCCGCCGACGGCACGCGGGCGGGGTCGGCGGCGGCGGCGCGCGTGTCGCAGAGGGTCACGCGGAAGCCCAGCGACGCGAGGAGCGGCGCGGCGAACGCGCCCACGTGCCCGGCGCCGATCACGAGGACGTGCACAGCGGGCAGCATCGGCTCGATGAGCACCTCGACCGAGCCTCCGCAGCACATGCCCAGCGTCGGGCCCAGGCGGAACGTCTCGAGCTTCGGCGCGCTGGCGAGCTCGTCGAGCGCGCGCCCCATGATGCCGAGCGCCGCCCGCTCGACGGCGCCGCCGCCGATCGTGCCGATCGCGGTGAGATCGTCGAAGAGGCAGAGCTTCTGCCCCGGCGTCGACGGCGCCGAGCCGTGCCGCGCCACCACCGAGGCGAGCACCACCCGCCGCCCCGCCTCGAGCGCGTCCAGGGCCGCCCGAAGCACGTCGTGCGGGAACGCCGTCCTCGGGATGACCTGGCTCAGATCCGGCATGATTGAGACTCTAGCGACCCGGCGACCGAAAACGAGAGCGCCGAGAGCCCCGGCGCCGAAAGAGCTTGCTGGAACGCCGCGCTTGTCGCGAAAGTCGAGCGCGCTCGGAGAGCGGCGCAGGCGTCCCCCGAGATCCCGGCCCGCTGTGACCGCCGGGATCCACATAAATACGCGGAGTTACAAGCCACGATGACCCCCCCCGCCACGCTCGACCCCGACCTCCAGCGCGCCCTCTCCGATCCGGGCTTCACGCCGGGCCGCCGCCACTTCGCCGCCCTGATGGATCTGCTCGAGACGGCCGATGAGCCCGCCGAGCTGGCGGAGCGGGCGCTGCGGCGCGCTGGCGCTGCGGCGCTGCCCGCCGCGATCGAGCGCGCGGCCGGCGCGCCGCCGGCGCTGCGCGCGCCGCTCACCCGGCTCGTCGGCAAGCTGATGGCCGCGGGGCCGATCGAGCCCGAGGTCTCGGAGCGGGCGCGCGACTACCTGCTCGCCTGCCTCGGCGACGACGATCGCCGCACGCGCCGCATGGCGGCGGTGGCGCTCGGCAAGCCGCCCGCGGCGGACGCCGGGCGAGCGCTCGTCGAGCAGGCGCTCGCCGAGGCGGCGCGCAGCGAGCGCTCGCCTGACGTTCGCCGCGCGCTGATCGACGCGCTCGGCAAGGTGGGCGGCGGCGCCGCGCTCGAGGCGCTGGCCGAGCTCGACGGCGACGACATCGCCGGCGTGCGCGCGCGCGCCGAGCTCCTGGCCAGGAGGACCCTCACGCGCGGCGAGCCGTCCGAGATCGCCGGCGATCGCGCGCCGGAGCGCCCCCTCCGGGTGGCGGTGCGCTGCCGGCGCGGGCTCGAGGCGATCCTCGCCGAGGAGCTCGCGGCGCTCGACGCGGACTCTCCCGGCGGGGCGCTCGTCCCCGAGCTCCGGAGCGATCCGTGCGGCGGCGCGCGGGTCGAGGCGGTGCTGAGCGGCCGCCTCGACGTCCTGTTCGGGGCGCGCACGATGCTGTCGTTCGCGTTCCCGCTGCCGCTGCGGAAGCTCGACCAGGGCGCCGACCTCGCCGCGGCGGTCGCGGAGCGGCTGCTCTCGCGGGAGGCGCGCGAGATCCTGCGCCGCTTCACCCAGGGCGCGATCCGCTACCGCATCGACTGGGCCGGCGGCGGCAAGCGCCGGGCAGCGGTGTTCCGCGCCGCGGCGGCCGTGGAGGCGGAGGCCCCGGAGCTCGTGAACGATCCGACCCAGAGCACGTGGGACGTGGTCGTCTACGAGGGCGCGGGCCGGGTGCGGGTCGAGCTCGCGCCGCGCCTGCCCGACACACGGTTCGCGTATCGCCGGGGCGACGTGCCCGCGGCGTCGCACCCGACGATCGCGGCCGCGCTCGCGCGCATCGCGGGGGCGCGCGGCGACGACGTCGTCTGGGATCCGTTCGTCGGCTCGGGCCTCGAGCTCTGCGAGCGCGCCCTGCTCGGACCGTACCGGCGGCTCGTGGGCTCGGATCGCGATCCTCGGGCCCTGCAGATCGCGCGCGAGAACCTCGACGCCGCGGGCGCGCGGGGCGCGGAGCTCCTCCAGCGCGACGCGGGCGGCGCGCCGCCCCCGGGCGAGGCGCCCACGCTGATCCTGACGAACCCGCCCCTCGGGCGGCGCGTCGAGCGCACGGGAGATCTCGACGCCATGCTCGACCGCTTCGTCGAGGGCGCCGCGCGCGCGCTCGCCCCGGGCGGCAGGATGGTGTGGATCTCGCCGTTCCCCGCGCGGACCGAGGCCGTCGCGCGCCGCTCAGGCCTCCGGCCCGAGACGCTCCTGCGCGTGGACATGGGCGGCTTCGACGCGCAGATCCAGAGCTTCCACAAGGAGGCGCTCCGGCCGCGAGCGAGCCACGATCGACGCGACGGCCAGCGCGGGGACCGGCTCGACCGCCCCCCTGCCGGGCGCGGTGGGCGCGGCCCCCAGCAGGCCGAGCTGCGCGGCGAACAGCATCGCCCCCCCCGCCAGGAGCAGCGCCACCACCACCGCAATGATGATCCCGAGCCGCCCCGAGCGGTCAGGCGGCACGTCGGAGATCAGGCCGAAACCGTCGGCCGTGCCGAGGGGCGGCGGCGCCGGCGCGGCTGAGCCCTGCGCTGCGCTCTGAGCGGGCGCCGCGCTCTGCTGCGCGGCGACGGCGCCGTGCGTGGCCGCCGAGGCTTGCTGCGATGGGCTGAGCGCGCCGGCTGCGGCGGAGGTCGGCCCGAGGAGCGCTCCGCCCCCCGCGTCGGCCCTCGTGAACGACGCGGCCGCGGGCGCCCCCGCGGCTCGTTCGAGCGGCGCCGTAGCGGAGCGACCTGTCGCCGCCGCATCGGCGAGCGCCTGGGGCGCGCCGAGCGTCGGCGTCGCGTCGACCGGGGGCGGCACGACCGGCGTGGGAGCCTCCCGCGTCCGCGTGGGGACGTCGTCGTCGTCATCGTCGCGGTCGTCGACGACCGTGGGCGCATCGAGCGTGGACTCGTCGAGCATGTCCCCGTCGAGATCGCCGAGGAAAGGTAGCTCGCCGCTCCGGGGCTGAGGTCTCGCGACAGCTTCGGGCTCTGCGTCCGGGCGCTCGCGCCCCGGGAACGCCGGCGCTGGCGCTGCGACCGCGTGCGGCTCTCGAGGCCCTCCAGCCGGCGGCGCCGCGCCTGGCGCGGGCCGCCCCGCGTCGGGCGCGCGGTGCGGGGCGGGCGCCGCTCCTCCGGAGCGCGCGGGCGCTGCGGCCGCTGGTCCAGCGGGCCCGCGGAGGTTCAGGGGCGTCGCCTCCCGCGCGGCCATCCTGGGCTCCGAGCCCTCACGGGCGTCGCCGGACGTCTGGGTCACCGGGACCGCCCCCACGCCCGGGACGCGCGCTCGCGCGACCGGAGCGCGCCCTTGCGCGGCCGGAGCCGCGGCGGGCGCCCTGGGGATCGGGGCGGCGCCCTGCCTGGGGGCCGGCGCGCCGGGTTGCGCCGCCGGGGGCCGCGCGCGCTCGGCCGGGAGAGGCGGCGCCGGTTGCCCAGCCGCCGCTGCCGCCGCGCGCTGCGCGATGACCTCGTCGAGCTGGCTCGAGCTGAACGGCGAGACCCGCATCAGCGTGCGCACCTCGTCGTCGTCTTCGTCGTTCGTCGCGTCCTCGTCGTCGAGCGGGAGCAGCGTGCGCACCGCGGGATCGGGGTGCCATTCCTCGAGAGCGCGCCGGAACGCGGCGGCGTTCGTCGTCCGCGCGGAGCGATCGCGCTGGAACGCATCGTCGAGGACCCGCTGGAGATCGTCGTCGCCCACGTCGAAGACGGCGAGCGGCGCCGGTGAGGAGCTCGAGATCCGTTGCCGCGTCTCGGCGTCGCTCCCGCCGCCGAAGGCGCTCGCCCCGGTCAGCACCTCGTAGAGCGTCGCCGCGATGGCCCACACGTCGTCGCCGGCCGAGAGCGTCCCGCCCCCGACCCGCTCGGGCGACTGGTACGCGATGCGGCTCGGCGTCTGGCGCAGGTCGGCCAGGATCGCCTTCGAGGTGCGATCGACCGCGGTCGTGAGCACGCACTCCGGCGAGATGGCGCCGTGCGCGACGCCGAGGGCGTGAAGCGCCTCGATCCGCTTCGCAAGACGAATGGCCCAGCCGACGGCGTCGAGCTCGTTCAGCGGGCCATCGCGCAAGATCCGAGTTGCAAGCGTTTCCACTTACGAAGCCAGGGTAGTACCGGTCCGCCGAAGTTTGTACCTGGATCCGCGCGCCGTTCGTCCCCGGGGCGACCGATTCCAGGGTGCGCGCCTCGCCGCGAACGCCCGGAGGCGGCGCCCCTGACGGACGGCGCTGGCGCGCGGATCCGCGGCGCGGGGAGCCGCGCTCGTCATGATCGCTCGCCCCCGGCCGCGTCGGTCGGGACGATGCGGACGCGCCGTACCCGCCGGCCGGCGACATCCATCGCCACGAGCGTGTAACCCTCGCACTCGACGCGCTCGCCCGCCTCGGGTGGGTGCTCGAGCCGGCCGAGCATGTAGCCGCCGACCGTCTCGACGGTCTTCACCTCGGGCAGCAGCACGATGTGCGCGTCGCGCTCCAGGTCCGTCAGCAGGACGCGGCCGTCGACGTCGACGATGCCGCCGCCGCGGCGGTGGATGGGCGGCACCTCCTCGTCGTTCTCGTCGCGGATCTCGCCGACGATCTCCTCGATGAGGTCCTCCATCGTCACGAGCCCCATGAACTCGCCCGAGGCCGACGTGATGATCGCCACCGGCACCTGGCGCGCCTGCATCTCGAGGCGGAGGCGCTCGACCGAGGTGTTCTCGCGCGCGAAGATCGGCTTGCGGAGCAGCTCGGCGACGCGCGCCGCGCGGCGGCGGTGGCTCAGGACGTCGAACAGGTCGCGCAGGTGCAGGTAGCCGAGCACGTTCTTGCCCTGCTCGTCGAGCACCGGGTACCGGGAGTACCCGGCGTCGGCCACGATCCGCACCGCCTCGTCGATCGTCATGTTCGCGCGCAGGGTCGCCGCGTCGGAGCGGAGCGACATCACGTGCCTCGCCGTGCGCCGGCGCAGATCGAAGATGCGCACGAGCATGCTGCGCAGCGCCGGATCGAGCCCCGCGGGGCTCTTGGTCAAGAGCAGCCGGAGCTCCTCCGACGTGTGCGCGAACTCCTCCTCGCCCACAGGCCGGAGCCCGAAGAGGCGGACGAACCCGTTCGCCATCGAGTTGAGCACCCAGATGACCGGCCACATCAGGACGAAGAAGCCGTGCAGCGGCCGCGCCGCCCAGAGCGTAACCTTCTCGGTCCGCTGGATCGCGAGCGACTTCGGCGCGAGCTCTCCGATCACGGTGTGGAGCGACGTGATCAGGATGAACGCGATACCGACGGAGATGGCGTGCGCGCCGACCCCCGACCAGGCGTCGAGCGGCGCGAGCAACGGCTCGATGAGCTGGGCGATGGCCGGCTCGCCGATCCAGCCGAGCCCGAGGGACGCGAGCGTGATGCCCAGCTGGTTGGCGGACAGGTACGCGTCGAGCCGCTGCGACATCTGCAGCGCGAGCCGGGCCCGCGCGTCCCCCTCGCGGACGAGCTGCTCCAGCCGCGTCGGCCGCATCTTGACGATGGCGAACTCGGACGCGACGAAGAACGCGTTGAGGAGCACCAGGAGCAAGGTGCCCAGGAGGTAGACGAGCGTCATGCCGATCGACGTCCTCCCCCCGGCGCGCCCGCCGCCCCGCGCCGCCTCGGCGACGAGCCGCGGCTAGATCCTCGCACGTTCGAGGATCTTGCTTCGCAGGTCCGGGTCGTCGTTGCTGAGTCCATCGACGAGAGCATCGGCCGGGGATTGCCCCTTGGCGATGAGCGCGCTGAGCCGATCGAGGTGGACGCGCTCGTCCTTGCCGTTCTTGTTCAGGCGCGCGCGCCGCTCGAGGCCGCCCGAGGCGATCGAGACGAGCCGCTCGGCCAGCGCCGCGAGCGGCTTGCCGCGGAACGTGGCGCGGAGCGCGCGCTCGGCGATCTTCGGGCGCACGGCCTCGAGCTCGTCGAACCTGAAGCTCTCGGACAGGGCGTCGGCCTCGTCGAGCGCGCGCGCATCGTAGAGGATGCCCGCCCAGAGCGCCGGGAGCGCGCAGACGAGGTTGGCCGGCAGCGAGTCTGCGCCGCGGACCTCGAGGGTCCGCTTCAGCCTGACCTCCGGGAAGAGGGTGTTGAGGTGCATCTCCCAGTCGCCGCGGGTGGCCCGGTGCCCCTCGAAGCCGTGCTCCAGGAAGTCGCGGAAGGTCTGCCTCGTGTTCTCGATCACCTCGCCGTCGCGCTTGAAGAGGAACATCGGCGCGTCGACCGCCCACGCGACGTAGTCCGAGAAGCGGCGCCCGCGCTCGAGCACGTCGCGGATCAGCCCCTGCCGCGCGGCGTCGACGTCGAGCCAGACCTTGGCGCGGTAGCTCCGCCCGCCGAACAGCGCCCCCTCGTAGAACGGGGAGTTGGCGAAGATCGCCGTCACGAGCGGGGAGAGCCGGAGCGACACGCGGAGCGCGCGCATCGCCGCCTCCTCGCTGGCGTAGTCGAAGTTCGCCTGCACGGTGGCGGTGCGGCGCATCATGTCGAGGCCGTGCGCGCCGCGCGTCGGCAGGTAGCGCCGCATGATCGCGTAGCGCGCCTTGGGCACCCAGGAGAGATCGGCTTGCGACGCGAAGGGGTGGAACCCGATGCCGAGCCAGGTCAGCTTGAGCTCGGCGGAGATGTCGCGCAGCTCCGCGAGGTGCCCGCTCATCTCCATACAGATCTGGTGGATGTTCTCGAGGGGTGCTCCGGACAGCTCGAGCTGCCCGCCTGGCTCGAGGGTCACCGAGGCGCCAGCCCGGGCGAGCGCGATCAGCGGACCGCCGGGGGTCTCGTGCTCGGGTGTCCACCCGTGCCGCTCGACGAGCGCCTGAAGGATGTTGAGGATGCTCCGCTCGCCCTCGTACGGGATGGCAGCGCCTGTCCTGGCATCGACACCGAACTTCTCCGCCTCGGCGCCGATCCGGTGAAGGGCCTCGGGCTTCGTGGCTTCGTGGAAGGGAAACAGCAGATCGTCAAACGTCTCCAACGGTTGAGACTTCGACTCACTCCCGTGGCTTGCATCGGCCATCATCACGTTTCCGGTTGGGTTTCGTTCTCGCTTAGAGCGCGCGCCTGAGAAGGGGCGCGCGCTGCGTCGTACGGAGCATCTTCGCGAGCGCGCCCAGGTGCGCCAGCGTTGTCCCCGTCCCTCCCCCGAGCATTCGCGCGCCCGCCTCGATGAGCCGCGCCGCCGACGCCGCCCAAGCATCGCAGATCTCGGCGGGCGCGATGCGGTCGGCACCGTCCGCCTGCACAGATTCCGCGCCGAGCAGCACGCCGACCTGAACCTCATGCGCGACGCCCTCGAGGCGCCGGAGCAAGTTGAGCCCGAGCTCGACCGACGGCACTTCGAAGAGCAACGCGTCCGCGCCGCCGTCGAGGGCTGAGCGGGCGACCTCCTCGAAGCCCTCGCCATCGGCGGTGCGCCCGGCGCCATCGAGCTCCACGAGCGCCCACGTCGCCAGCTGCGTCGTGCTGGCGCTGACCACCGCCGCGCGGCGCGCGAGCCGCGCGACCGTGGGGCCGACGCACGCTGCCTGGATTGGATCGAAGCCGCACGCGACGAGGATCTCGCAGCCGGCCGCCGCCAGCCTCGCCGCATGGACGGCGTAATCCTCGGCGATCCGGTCGGCCATGGGCGCGGCAGCAGTGTGGCCCAGGATACCCGCCACCGCCACGCGGCGCGCGGCCGCGCCCGCCGCCTCTGTAGCGAGCTCGACCGCGGTTCCGGTCAGCGCGGCGGCGCGGAACGCCATGCCGATGGGCGCCAGGGCGCGCGTCGTCGTCGCGGACGTGAGCGCCCGGACCACGTCGATCCCCAGCGCGATCTCCTGCTCGTGCAGCTCAGCGATCGCCCGCGGCGACTCGCGGAGCAGCCGACCGAGGGCGGTGTTGGAGGACACCGCGGTGCCTCGTCCACGGAGCGAAGCGAGCGGATCGCCGCTGATGATGAGCGGACGACCTACGGGAGGCCGAGAGGTGGAGGCCTCGAGCGCATTCACGTCCTTCGCTGCTTTCCAGGGCTCCTCTACCACCGGTCTATAAGGGGAAACTAGCCCAAGACGGCCCTTCCGCGTCGCGAAATGGTGCAGGCCAGCGGGCTGGAGCACAGCGTTCCACGCAGCGGAGTCGGGGACAACCTGACGGACGCGCACCGGCGCTCGGCGCGGCGCCGGGGAGGAACGGGGGATCGGCCGTCATGAGGGGCTCCGCTTTGCCATGAGCCGTCATGTGGCCGGGAGGCGCCGGCCCCCTACCCCTCGGCCCCGGCGCGCGACGAACTTCCGGTCGAAGAGCCGCACCCGGCGGACGAACAGATCGAGCAGGAACACGACCATCGCAGCGTAGATGAACCGCTGCCAGAGCTCCTCGTGGAACGTCACCTTCTCCCCTGCCGGGTCGAAGATGGCCGCCACGCCGTTCGGATCGACCGCCCCGCCTGTCGACGTCGCGGCTTTCTCGAGGATCGCGAGCTCGGGCTCGAAGCTCGCGTACTCGCGCGGGTACGGGTTCGAGACGTGGCCGTAGCTGACGGCGACGGGCCGGAGCGAGCCGTCCTCGGCCTCGCGCAGGTGCTCCGCCCGCAAGAGGAACGAGCCGTACCGATCCAGCGCAAGCGCCGTCTCGTAGCGCCCCGGCGCGGTCTGACGCATGTCGACGACCCGCGTCGCGCCGCCTGGCTCGGGCCCGATGAGGGTGAGCCGGGAGGTCAGGTTGTTCTCGAACCGGTCGTCGGCCCCGAACGCGTCGACGGACGCGCGCAGCTCGCCGTCGACGATCTCGGCCTTCATGTCGAGCTCGCGCCGGTGCTTCTGGCGCATGTGCTCATGGACGAGCTGTCCCCAGAATTTTTCGAAGCCTGGCCACCTCAGCCACTCGACGGCCCAGCGCGCCTTGACGTCGGTCGTCCAGGCCAGCGTCCACCCGAGGCCGACGCGCCAGCGCGCGAGGATCGGCTCCTCGGTGTCGCTCGTGAGCAGCTCCTGGGCTGGCGCCGGCTTCAGCTTGGTCGAGACGTAGCCGTGCAGGTTGGGCGCCGTGCGGACGTCGACGCCGCGGAGGAACGCCGCGTCGCCGACCTGGGTCACCGGAAACCACTCCTCGACGGCGGCGGCGCGCGCCACCATCTCGGTCTCCTTGGTGAAGATCCGCGGCAGGTTGTTCGGATCCGGGACCGCGTGGAAGCGCCCCCCGCCCACGTCGGCGATCATCTTGAGCAGCTGCTCGTCGAGGTCGTTCCCGAGCCCCACGGTGGTCACGGTGATCGACTCGGCGATCATGGCGGACACGAGGTCCCGGATGCCGCCCGTCGACGCCTTGCCGTCCGTGAGCAGGATGACGTGCTTCTTGCGCGCCTGCGTGACGGTCATGTCCTGGTAGGCGGCGTCGAGCGCGGAGAAGATCTCGGTCCCGCCGCCCGGCTGGATGCGCGCGATCTCGCCCGCGATCCGCGAGCGGTTGCGCGCGGGCTGCATCTTCACGTAGCGCGTCGGCGCCGAGTCGAACGCGATCACCTCGATCAGATCGTCCGACGACAGCACCCCCGCGGTCGCCTTCGCCGCGGCCTTGGCCATCTCGAGGGGCAGCCCGGTCATCGATCCCGAGCGATCCATGACGAGCGCCATCGCGACGCTCGGCATGTCCTTCTTTCGCTCGTTGTCCATCCGAACGGGCAGGATCCGCTCGATGGTGGTGCGGTACCAACCACCGAGGCCGTAGCCCGACTCGCCACCGGCGAAGAGGAACCCCCCGCCGAGATCCCGCACGTAGCTCTCGATGATCTCCTGCCCCTGCAGGCTGAGCGCTTCCTTCGGGGTGTCGGACACGATCAGGAAGTCGTAGCGCTCCATCTCCTTGAGGGAGCCGGGGAATCCTGCCGGCGGCCTGACGTCGACGTCGAACTGCTGCGCGGTGAGCGCGCTCGAGAGCGGGCCGGCGTGCTGCGGCGTCCCCTCGACGTAGAGCACCGACGGGCGCCCTGGCACGTCGATGGTGGTCGCGTACCGGTTGTTCTCCTTGAACTTGTCGTCCGCGATCTGGTCGAGCTCGAGCGCGTAGGTCACCTGCCCCGCGATGCGCACGACGCTCTTGAACACGACGTCGTTCGGCCCTGCCTTGAGCTCGAGGTCCCGGATGCCCTCGAGGCCGTTCAGCGCCTCCCCCTGAAAGAGCCGCGCGCGCGCCTTGGTGGCGCGGCTGGCGTAGATGTCGGCGTGGATCTCGAACGTCTCCCCGACCTTGACCCGGTCGGGCATCCTGAGCTCTCGCACCGCGACCTCGGGCGGCGCGGGCCGCCGGTACGGGATGGAGAACAGCCGCACCCCGACGTCGCGCGCCCGGTTGGCCTCGGCGAGCACGTCGCCGTCCGTCTGCACGCCGTCCGACATCAGCACGGCGCGCTTGAGGTAGCCGGGCGGATACAGCCCGTACGCGAGCTGCAGCGCGGCCTGGAGGTTCGAGCCCGCGCCGAGATCGCCGCGCTGTCCGTTCGCGTCGACGTGGCGGCCGACGGGCGGCGCGCGCCGCTCCTCCTCGCGACCGGCCGCCTCGCCGGCCGCGCGCTCGGCGAGCCGCGGCCGCCGCGCGAAGGTGATCACCTTGATGACGCCGTCCTCGGGCTTCTCGGCGAACGCCTTGTCGAGCGTCGCTCGCGCGTCGTCGAGCGCCTCGTCCGTGACCGACTCGGAGACGTCGATGAGGTAGATGGTGGCGACCTTCTCCGTGGTCGCGGACCTCGCGAGCCGCGACAGCCCGAGCGCGATCAGCGCGACGAACGCGACCCGCAGCAGCACCGAGAGCACGCGCTGCGGCAGGGGAAGGTCGGCGAGGGATCCCGCGAGCACCCCGACGAACCAGGGCGCGAGCAGGATCGCGCCGAGCATCTTCGGGTTGAGGAGCTCGTACTTCACCCCCTCGCGCACCCACGTCAGCGTCGGATCCGGGTGCAGGAGGACATACCTCCGGTACGCCCAGAACAGGATCCCGCCGAGGGCGACGCATGTGATGGCCCACGCGGCGATGCGCAGCCTCCGACCACGGAACGCGCTCACACCGTCACCCTCCTGTGGTACGTGAACCACTCGATCGCGGTCACGAGGAGCACCGCCGCGAGCAGGTAGACCCAGAGCTCACGGCGAACGCCGATCTTGAACTCGCTCACCGCGCCCGCGCCGCGGCCGTCGACCTTGAGCTCGGCGGCCGGGGCGATCGCGCTCTCCTCCGGGGCCGAGAGGTTCGCGGCGAACATGCTCTCCTCCTGCGCGCCCGCGGCGCCGACGCGCAGCGTGTAGAAGCCGGCGTGCTGCCCGAGGAACACGGCGCGCCCCTCCTGGATGGGGACCGCGCGCGTCGTCCCGTCGGGCTGCTCCAGGCTGGCCACCTCCGCGGACGAGGACGCCGGGATGTGCCAGACGGAGCCCGTGCGGAACGAGGAGATGTAGCTCGTGTCCTCCTCGACGAAGTTGTTGATCGCGTTGAGCAGGAAGAGCGGCCAGGCGATGCGGAGCGGGAAATCGCTCTCGCGCACGTCGAAGCCGAGCGCGACGAATTTCACGCCGCTGCGCCGCCCCTCGAGCAGCAGCGGACCCTTGTAGCTCCGGCCGACGACCCTGTCTTCCTTGTTGCCCTTGAGCACGTGGGCGCGCGCGACGTTCACGTCGCTGAGCGCCGTGTAGCGCAGGAGCGGGTGCTTCGCGTCGAGCTCGTCGAAGCCCAGGCGGTAGTTCGGGTCGTCATCGAGGACCTCCTTGCCCACCTCGAACGGGACGCTGGTCCCGGTCGGGTTGAGGTAGAGCAGGCTCCCGCTCCCCGGCGCGACGCTCGGCGCCACGCCGTCGAAGATGGTCACGTCGAACGACGAGGCCGCCGGGTACCGCTGCGGATCGACGAAGGTCACATCGAGGTACTCGTCGAGGAGCAGCGCCGCCTCGAGGAACATGTTCCCCGCGGAGACGACCTGCACGCGCGCGCGGCGCCGCTCGGGGAGGAGCGCGTAGGCGCGGTTGTCCGCGGGGAGGTCGTCCGAGCTGCCGTCGGCCAGCGCGAGCTTCGCCTCGAGCGTCTTCGACGCGCCGGAGAGGTTCGGGTAGAAGCGGGGCAGCTTCTCCTTGGGCTTGAGCCGGATGCGCGTCAGATCCGTGAGCTGGCCGTCGCCGAGCAGCGACAGCTCGAGATCGAGGGGCTCGTCGCTCGTGTTGGTGACCTCGAGCATCACCTCATAGCGGCTCTTGTCGAGCGGGTAACGCCGCACCGAGAACTCGGTGATGGCGGCGTTCCTCGATCCCTTGCCGATCGGCAGGTACGAGAGCTTGATGTCGCCGAGGCGCACCTGTCCGCCGGCGTCGGTCGGCTCGCCGAGCGCGCCGTCGCTCACGACGATGACCTCCGGCGATGGGAGCCCGCTCAGGGTGTCGCTCGCGAAGCGGAGCGCGCGCGCGAAGTCGGCGGTGGCGTCGGTCGGACTCACCGCCGCGACGGCCGCCTCGAGCTCCGAGATCTCTCCGGTGAGCGTCGACAGGGGCGTGATGGCCGCGTCCATCTGGGCCAGCAGCATGCGGTCGCTGCCGGAGAGGCCGCGGACCATCTTCCTGACCTCTTCCTTCGCGAGCTCGAGGCGCGAGGGCGCGACGTCGATGGCCTGCATGCTCGCGCTCGCGTCGATGAGGACGACGATGTTGCGCCCCTCGACGAGGTTCGCCTGAGGGCGCGGATCCCCCAGCGCGAGCAGGAGCAGCGCGAGGAGCGCGAGCTGCAGCAGCAGCGACAGGAGCCGCTTCAGCTGGGAGAACAGGCTCGTCGCCTCCTTGTCCCGGAGGATGCGCTCCCAGATCCTAGAGAAGGGGACCGCGACGGGCCGCCGGCGCAGCTTGAGGATGTAGAAGACGACGACGACGGCCCCGCCGAGGGCGCCGATCTGGAGCAGTGTCTGCAGCGGAACGCCGGTGAAGTGCAGCATCGCTACCGGAGGAAGCCGCCTCTGCGGAACACGCGAAGGATCAGCTCATCGAAGGGGACGGACACGTCCGCGCGGAAGTAGCTCACCTGCCGCGACGTGCAGAAGCGGCGGATCTCGTCGAGGTACTGCTCGTAGGCCTCGGCGTAGCGCTCGAGCACCTTGGGGGTCACCGTGACCTCGCGCTCGTCGCCGGTCTCGCAGTCGTAGACGCGCACGTCCCCGCGCAGCGCGGGCCTGGCCTCGCGCGCGTCGACGACGTGGAGCACGAACGGCTCGAACCGGTTGTACCGGAGGACGTTGATGCCGCGCTCGAAGCCCGCCGGATCATAGAGATCGCTGAGGATCACGGCGAGGCCGCGCCGCTTGTGCTGCGCCACGAAGGTCTTCATCGCCTCGCCGAGGTCGGTCGGGCCCTCGGCGCGCGCCTGCCCGAGGAAGCGGAAGATCCTGAAGATGCGCGCCTTGCCGCGGGTCGACTGCATGCGCCCGCTGATCTCGTCGGTCGCGGTGACGATCGCGATTCGGTCGAGGTTGGCGAGCCCCACGTACGCCAGCGCCGCAGCGAGGCGCTTTGCGTGCCGCAGCTTCTCGCCGTCGCCGAACGCCATCGACGCCGAGGTGTCGACGATGAAGTAGATCGAGAGGTCTTCCTCCTCCTCGTAGAGCCGGATGAGGAGCCGGTCGAAGCGCTGGTACGCGGCCCAGTCGAGGTACCGGAAATCGTCGCCGGGCGCGTAGTCGCGATGGTCGGCGAACTCGACCCCGGAGCCGGTCTTCTTGGTCCGCCGCTCCGCGCGCATCGCCCCCGAGAAGACGCGACGGCTCACCATCGCGAGGTAGTCGAGCTTGCGCTGGAACTCGTCGTCGAAGAGCTCCTCGTCGGGGGCGCTCGCGGAGAGCGCGGAGATGCGGCGCAGCGGCGCGGCGGCCCTCTTGAACGCGTCGAAGAGCCCCATGCTACCTTCGACGGCGCCTCATTTGCTCTCCGGAAGGTGCTTGAGGATCGCCTGCAGCACCTCGTCGGTCTTCACGCCCTCCGCCTCGCCCTCGAAGTTGAGCAGCACGCGGTGCCGGAGGGCGGGGAGCGCGCACGCGCGCACGTCGTCGACCGACGCCGCGAACCGCCCCTCGAAGAGGGCGCGGATCTTCGCGGCGAGCAGCAGCGCCTGCGCCCCGCGCGGCGACCCGCCGAACTTCACGAACCGCTTCACCTCGTCGAGGCTGCCTCCCTCGGCGGGGTGGGTGGCCTGGAGGAGCCGCACCGCGTAGTCCTGGACGTGCTTCGCCACGGGCACCTCGCGGACGAGCCGCTGCATGGCGATGATCCGCTCCTTGTTCAGGACCGGCCGCACCTCGATCGCGTCGGTGCCGGTCGTCCGCTCGAGGATCGAGTTCAGCTCGTCGCGGCTGGGGAACGGCACGTGCAGCTTGAAGAAGAACCGATCGAGCTGCGCCTCGGGCAGCGGGTACGTCCCCTCGCTCTCGAGAGGGTTCTGCGTCGCCAGGACGAAGAACGGCTCTTCCAGCGTGTAGCTCTGCCGCGAGACCGTGACCCGGTGCTCCTGCATGGCCTCGAGGAGCGCGCTCTGCGTCTTCGGCGTGGCCCGGTTGATCTCGTCGGCGAGGACGATGTTCGCGAAGATCGGCCCCTTGCGGAACGAGAACGACCGCTGCCCGCCCGCGTTCTCATCGATGACCGTGGTGCCGATGATGTCCGCGGGCATCATGTCGGGCGTGAACTGGATGCGCGAGAACTGGAGGTCGAGCGCCTCGGCCATGGTGCGGACGAGCATCGTCTTGCCGAGCCCCGGCACGCCCTCGAGCAGCGCGTGCGAGCCCGCGAGCATGCACGTGAGCACGCCGTCGACCACCTCGCGGTTGCCGACGATGACCTTCCCCACCTCCTCGCGCAGCTGTCCGATGCTCGCGCGGAACTCGTCCACCTCGGCCCGCGCTGCTTCCTTCGTCTTCTCGGCCATGACTTCCTGCTTCGCGCCCGCCGTCGCGGAGCGCCTGTAGAGGCGCGGTCGCGTTCGAGCCGCCGGCTCGACTCACTCGCGCGGCCTGATGAGCTGGAAATACCGGTTCACGTAGAACCGGTATCCATCAGGGATCTGATCCTTGTTGATCTGCTGCTCTGCGACCGTGTGATAGTCGGTGAAGACCTTCTTGTAGCCGGTCCCCTTGAAGCCCCGCTCGGCCGCGCTGAGGATCACCTCGCTGTTCGAGGGCCCTTGCTGCGTGTCGAGCCCCTGCGCCTGGACGTCCTGGGTCCCCATCTTCGGGTCGGTGCGCTTGCCCGCGACCTCGCCGCCACGGCCGGAGCCGACGCCGTCACCCCCGGGCTGGTTGCCGCCGTTGCTGTTGCCCTGGCCGCTCCCCGGCCCCTCCTGCCCCTGCCCGCCGCCGGGCATCAGGATCTTCTTGCCGCCGGGCCCGATCACCAGCTCCTGCCCCTGGCCTTGCCCGCCCTTGCCCTGACCGCCCTGGCCTTGCTGGCCCTCCTGCCCTTCCTGCTCGCCGTCGCCCTGCCCCTGTTGGCCCTGCCCCTGCTGCTCCTCACCGCCGCCCTGGCTGCCGCGCGCGCGCTTTCCGAAGCGGAGCATCCTGGCCATCCGCTGCTTGCCCCCCTGCCCTTGCTGACGCACGAGCTCCCGGAGCTCCTCTAGCCGCTGGCGCAGCTCTTCCTTCTCCTGCTCGGACATCTCCTCCTGCTGCATTCGGTTGATGTCCTCGGCCGCCTGCTCGAGATCGTCCGCTGACATCCCGAGGTCGCGCATCAGATCCTCGGCGGCCTTGGCGAGCTCGCGATCGAGCCGGTCGAGCTGGCGCCCGGTCCGCTCCTTCTGCTCGGCCTCGCGGTCGAGCCGCTCCAGCTCCCGCTCCTTCTTCTTGAGCAGCCTCTCCTGCTCGGATCTCTGCTGATCGTTCGCGGAGGCCTTCTGCTTCTGCTTGAGGAGCTGCTCGCGCGCCTCGGCGCGCTTCTCGTTGATCGCGGCGAGGGCCTCCTTGCGGCGCGACGCCGCCTCGGCGAGCGCCTTGCGCAGCCGCTCGATCTCGGCCTTGTCGAGCTTCTGCTTCTTGTCGCGGAGCTTCTCGGCGAGCTCCTTCAGGTCCTTCTTCGCCTTCTCGAGATCCTTCTTCTCGAGGGACTCCCCCACGCCCTTCGCCAGGTCGCTCTTCTTGAGGTCGAGCCCCGTCTCCTTCAGCGCCTCTTCGAGCGCCTTCAGGTCGGCCTCCGCGCCCTTGAGGAGCTCGCGCTCGAGCGCCTCCATGCGGCGGAACGCCTCGGTGCGATCGAGGCGCTTGTTGGCGATGTCCTCGATGAGCTGGTTGAACCGCTCGACCGCGGACTTCATCTCCGGGCTCTGGTCCTGCCGATCGAGCGCCTTGGCCGCGTCCTTGAAGAGCTCGATGTCGTCGGGCGACATGGTGAGCGCGTCGATGGTCGCCGCGACGGGCGCTTGCTTCCGCGGGGTGCGCACCTCCAGCAGCGCCACCGCGAGCACGCCGAGGCCCACCGCGGCGGAGGTCCAGAGCTCGCGAGGGAGCGCGAGCGGCGCGGCGCCAGCGGGGCGCAGCTCTGCGGCGTGCTCGCAGGCGTCGTCGATCGCCGCCTCCATCAGGGGGGTGCGCTGCGCTGCGGGCAGCGCGTCGAAGGCGAGCGCGATCGTCAGCCGGTCGTGGAGGCCGTGGTGCCGATCGAGGGCGATGGTGCCGGCGCGGGGAGGCAAGCGGCGCAGCATCGCCACGACGAGGGTGGCCAGCACGAGCAGCCCCGCGCCGAGGAGGAGCTGGCGCGCGCGCGGCTCGCCGAGGTACGCCGGGAGCGCCTTGTGCACCGCGAGCGTCCCGGCGGCGAGCGCGAGCGCGAGGGTCAGCGCGCTCGGCAGCGCGCGCAGCGCGCGCCCGAACCGCAGCCTCAGCTCAACCGCGAGCGCGGCGCTGCGAATGCGGTCCAGTTGCTTCGTGCGAGAGTCGCTCACGGTGCTCAGCGCTCCGGGCGCCCCCCGCGGGGGCCCTCGAAGGGGAAACGTCGCAGCATTGTACCTGCTGACGGGTCAGGCGCCCGAAAGTTCCTGGGAGGCTCCGCGCGACGTACGAGGGAATGACGCACGGCGAGCCCTGATGATTCCCGTGCAGGGCAGCCTCTGCGCTCAGCGCGCCGCCGGCATGGATGCGCGTTGCCGGTGGTGGGTGGGGGTCTTCCCTCGGGGCGCTGATCGGACGGCTCTTCTGCGCCCGGCTCGGCGGCGGCACGCGTACGTTGCGTGGGAACGAGGTGACGGGCCACTGCGCACGGCGCCCGCCTCGGATTGGATCACTTCATCGACTTCTTCTTGGACGCCGCCTTCGTGGCGGCCGGCTTCTTCGCCGCGACCGGCTTCTTCGCCGCCTTGGCGGCCGGCTTCTTCGCCGCGACCGGCTTCTTCGCCGCCTTGGCGGCCGGCTTCTTCGCCGCGACCGGCTTCTTCGCCGCCTTGGCGGCCGGCTTCTTCGCCGCGACCGGCTTCTTCGCCGCCTTGGCGGCCGGCTTCTTTGCCACAGCCGGCTTCTTCGCCGCGGCCGGTTTCTTCGCCGCCTTGGTGGCCGGCTTCTTCGTCACGGCCGACCGCTTCGCAGCCGCCCTGCTCGCCATGGCACCGTTTGCCGCCGACTTCTTCGCCCCCGTCGCCCGCTCTCTGGAAGACGGCTGCGCCGCGGCTTCACGCTCCTCACCAACCGCGCTCGTCTGAGCCCTGGCGCCGTTCGCATCAGGAACCTGCTTCGCATAACGCGCGAGCGTCTCGCGCACCCGCGCGTCCAGATCCGTGAAATCGAACGGCTTGTTCAACCAGGCGTCCGCGGCGAAGAGCGGCGAGGTCATCTCGTTCAGGTTCTCGCCGATCCCGGTGAGCATGATGACGCCGGTGCTCGCGAACGGCCGTCCGTCGGACGTGTCGCTCTTCAGCCGTTTGCAGATCTCCCAGCCGCTCATGCCGGGCATCATCACGTCCAGGATCACCAGATCCGGCCGGTGCTCACGCGCGAGCTCCCAGGCGGCATCGCCCTCGGAAGCCTCGATCACAGAGAACCCTAAGTTCCTCAGGTGACGCGCAACGAGGCTCAACATCGCCGGTTCGTCTTCGGCCACCAGGACACGGGGCGGCATCGTGCTCGCGGAAGGCATCGTGGATGCGGATGAGAGTACGTGCGCGCGAACCGGTCAAGAGAGAACGAGAGCGCGCGGCCGCGGCGAGCGCTCCGCGCCGGGCTCCCGAGCGACCCCGAGCGCCCGGGAGGATGCGCTCACGCGGCGCGCGCGAGGGCGATCTTTTCCGTCTGCCCCGCCGCATAGAAGCGTCGCAGCGCCACGAGCAGCTCGGCATGACGCCCGTGGCGGGCAAACTCGGCCTCGAGTCGGCCCGCGAACCGCGCCGCCAGATCGTTCGCGATCCGGTAGCGATCGCCGGTCTCCGTGCCCGGTGGATCCATGAAGGTGACCCGCTCGAAGAGATGGGCGCGGATCCGCGCGGCGCGCTCGGGCTCGAAGCGCCCCGCCCCCGGTGGGGCCGCCTCGTGGCGGCGCCGGAGCGGCGGGCCTGGCGGCTCGACCTCGTCAGCCAGATCGCCATAGACAAGCAGCACGTATTTGTCGACCTCGGCCTGGAGCTCGAGCTCGAGCTGGGTCGCCGGCAGCTCCCTGCGGGCCCGCTCGGCCACATAGAGGAAGTGGCTCACGCCCTCGACGATCTGGCAGATCTCGTCGAACGTCCGCTCTCGCCCCCGCGTGATCGCCCGGCGGGGCAGGTGCAGCGCGATCTCGATATCCCCGTCGGCGTGCCGGATCAGCAGCGCTTCGCGTGCGCTGCCGTCCGTCAGCCGGATGAAATCGTCGACCGCGGGCGCGTCATCGAGCGCATAGGTGCGCGCCAGGTGCTGCTGGATCCGGGACGGGAAGGTCGCCCCCCGCATCAGTTGAGCCCGCCCGTACCACGGCTCGGGACGAGCCCTCGTGCCCCGAGCTCATCCGCGAGGCGGCTCGATCCCGTACGAACCCAGCGCTCGTACAGCCGGAGCACCGAGCGCTCGTCCCGAGCTCCCGACGCGAGCGTACCGTCGGCCACATCGTTCAGGACGCTCACGAACCGCTCGAATTTCTCGGCCATCTCCGAAAGAACATCGGGCCCCTGGCCGACGCGCGCATTGAGGCGCAGCATAGCGGCCGCATGGTGGTAGGCGGTGGACCCGACCCCGACCACGTAGCCGCGATCGACCCCCTTGAGCTCGATGTGGCCGCCGAAGAAACCGACCACGTAGAGGACGCTGTCTCCCAGGTTACGCAGCCGCTGGAAACGCTCGGCTCCGGAGGCTTCCAGCGCGTCGCGCAGAAGAAAGGTCAGGGGCTGGTTGAAGGCAGACTCGGCATGCTCGTCCGGGTGAGCAAAAGCACAGAGCAGACCGACGAGGTAACTCGACGCCGCCTCGGTGGCAGCGACGTTCCGAACTCGGAGCGCCTCGTCCACAACCTCCTGGAAATAGCGGGTCATGCTCGGGGACAGAGAGATCGCTTGGCTCACAGCGGCACCTCACTTATGCGGGTGCCCTGGATACCGACGTAACCCGGGCCACCGCGCGCTCAGGTCAACCAGACACGTCCTGGCGGCCTCCCTCGGGCTGGAGACCGTGAGGGCATCGCGTCACTGTGCTGCCGCAGCTTTGCCCTCATAAGCGCATTTTAGCCGAGAGGCTCCGCCGAGCCCAGCCTTGAGCCGCGCGCCTTCCCCTGCAATCTCCAGGACTTACAGCCACCTCTGCGCCTGGCTGCCAGCGCGCAAAGTGCCGCCTGGGGCCACTCTTGACACCCTCCAGGGGGTGGCTATCTTCCGCGCGCTCGCTAGCACTCGCCACAGGTGAGTGCTAGCAAAGTGCCCAGACTGCAATCGTAGGGGGCCTTCCGGCGCGCTCCATCGCGCCGGCTGGGCCTCGCCGTTCGTGGGACGCGGCGCTCGTCCCCGGAGGACTTGCAAAGATGAAGATTCGACCGCTCCAGGACCGCGTGATCGTTCAGCGCGTGAAGGAAGAAGAGAAGACCAAGGGAGGTCTCTACATTCCGGACACCGCGAAAGAGAAGCCGATCGAGGGGACCGTCGTCGCCGTCGGCAACGGCAAGGTCGCCGAGGACGGTACCGTGCGGAAGCTCGACGTCAAGGAGGGCGATCGCGTCCTCTTCGGCAAGTACTCGGGCACCGAGGTCAAGATCGACGGCGAGGAGCACCTCATCCTCCGCGAGGATGACATCCTCGGCGTGATCGAGAAGTGACGCGGGCGACAGAAGGAACTTAGGAGAGACACCATGGCAGCCAAGGAAATCATCTACAACGAGTCCGCCCGCAGCATGATCCTCGCGGGGGTCAACGCCCTCGCCGACGCGGTCAAGGTCACCCTCGGCCCGAAGGGGCGCAACGTCGTCATCGAGAAGAGCTTCGGCTCGCCGACGGTCACCAAGGACGGCGTGACGGTCGCCAAGGAGATCGAGCTCGAGAACCGCTTCGAGAACATGGGCGCCCAGATGGTCCGCGAGGTCGCCTCGAAGACGAGCGACATCGCCGGCGACGGGACGACCACCGCGACGGTGCTCGCCCAGGCGATCTACCGCGAGGGCTCCAAGCTCGTCGCGGCCGGGCACAACCCGATGGAGATCAAGCGCGGCATCGACAAGGCGGTCGAGGCGATCGTGGCGCACCTCCACAGCTCGGCCAAGCAGACGAAGGACGCGAAGGAGATCGCGCAGGTCGGCACGATCAGCGCGAACGGCGACGAGACGATCGGCAAGCTCCTCGCCGACGCCATGGAGAAGGTCGGCAAGGAGGGCGTGATCACGGTCGAGGAGGCCAAGAGCGCCGACACGACCCTCGACGTGGTCGAGGGCATGCAGTTCGACCGCGGCTACCTCTCGCCGTACTTCGTGACCGATCCCGAGGCCATGAAGGCGAACCTCGAGGACTGCTACATCCTCATCTCGGAGAAGAAGATCTCCAACATGAAGGACCTGCTCCCGGTGCTCGAGGCGATCGCCAAGAGCCAGAAGCAGCTCCTCATCATCGCCGAGGACGTCGAGGGCGAGGCGCTCGCGACCCTCGTCGTGAACAAGCTCCGCGGCACGCTGCACTGCGCGGCCGTCAAGGCGCCGGGCTTCGGTGATCGCCGCAAGGAGATGCTGAAGGACATCGCCACCCTGACGGACGGCCAGGTGATCGCGGAGGAGCTCGGCCTCAAGCTCGAGAACGTCACGATCAGCGACCTCGGCCGCGCCAAGACCGTCATCATCGACAAGGACAACACCACGATCGTCGGCGGCCAGGGCAAGAAGGACAAGATCAAGGCCCGGCAGCAGGAGATCCGCGCTCAGATCGAGAACACGACGAGCGACTACGACCGCGAGAAGCTCCAGGAGCGGCTCGCGAAGCTCGTGGGCGGCGTCGCGGTCGTCAAGGTCGGCGCTGCGACCGAGACCGAGATGAAGGAGAAGAAGGCCCGCGTCGAGGACGCGCTCCACGCGACCCGCGCGGCCGTCGAGGAGGGCATCGTCCCGGGCGGCGGCGTGGCGCTCATCCGCGCGCAGAGCTCGCTCGAGAAGCTCAAGGTCAACGACGAGCAGCGGTTCGGCGTGAACATCATCCGCCGCGCCATCGAGGAGCCCCTCCGCCAGATCTCGGCCAACGCCGGGGAAGAGGGCTCGATCGTCGTGCAGAAGGTGCGCGACGGCAAGGACTCGTACGGCTACAACGCCGCGTCGGGCGACTACGGCAACCTGCTCGAGATGGGCGTCATCGATCCGGTCAAGGTCGTCCGGTCGGCGCTCCAGAACGCGGCCAGCGTCGCCAGCCTGATGCTCACCACCGAGGCGCTCATCGCTGAGCGGCCGAAGGAGGAGAAGGCGGCGGCTGGTGGCGGCCACGCGGGCCACGGCCACGACTTCTGATCGCGACGCGCCGCGCTGACCGCTAAGCCCGGCGGGCGAGGGCCGGCTTCCTCCTCAGGAAGTCGGCCCTTCGCCATTTCGACTTCCGGCGAGCCGCGGCGCATGATCTGATCCGGCGCAGGTTCGCGATGAGCACCCTGACTACCGAGCGCCTGGCGCTCACCCCGGTCTCGCTGTCCCTGCTCGAGGCGGTCATCCGCGGAGATCGCGCCGAGGCCGAGGCCCTGTCCGGCGCGCGCTTCCCTGGCGCCTGGCCCGGGCGCGCGCTCGTCGAGCGCGCCTTCAGCTCGCCGCTCGACCGGCTGCGCGACGATCCAGAGGCGTTCCTGTGGGGCACGCGGCTGATGGTGACGCGCGGGCAGGAGGAGCGCGTCGTCGTCGGCAGCGTGGTGCTGAACGGCCGGCCCGACGCGACCGGCACGGTGGAGATCGGCTACGGCGTCGAGGGCAAGTCCCAGGGCCAAGGCTACGCGACGGAGGGGTCGCGCGCCGTCCTGCACTGGACGCTGCAGCAGCCGGGCGTGAGGCGCGTCATCGCGACCACGCCGGCCTGGCACCGCGCGTCGCTCCGGGTGATCGAGAAGCTCGGGATGCGCCCTGCTGGAACGCTCGATCACGACCTCCTGGGCGAGCTCCTCGTCTTCGAGCGCTACCCCGAGTAGCGCGCTTCCGTCCACGGACGGGGGCCCGCCTCGGCGCCGCTCACCCTCCTGCGCGGCTCACGCCGCCGCGCGGGTCGCGCCGCCGAGCCCACTCGCACAGGGTCATGCCCGCCGCGATCGCCACGGGGTACGAGTGGTTGATCCCGTACATGGGGATCGCGATCACGTCCTCGCACGCGTCGAGCAGCGCCTGCGGCAGCCCGTCATCCTCGCTGCCGAAGAGGAACACGAGCCCGCGGGGGAACGGCGCCTCCCAAAGGGTGCGCCGCGCGTGATCGCGCTCCACGCCGATGAGCGGGCGGCCGCGCGCCGCTTCGAGGAAGCTCGCCTCGTCGGGGCACTCGACGATGGTCTCGTACTTCTGCATGCCCATCGAAGCGCGCTCGTAGTAGGGCTCGGTCCCGATCAGGAAGATCTCCCGCACCAGGAACGAGTGCGCGACGCGGATGATGGCGCCGATGTTGAACGGGTTCTTCGCGCGGCAGACGGCGATGGAGAAGTCGTTCCGCAAGGGGGCGAGCTCTTCGCGGATCTCCCGGGTGGTGAGCCCGAAGGGCGGGATCTTCACGGCGCGCTGGCTCCCCTACTCGGCGGCGGCGAAGCGATCGAACAGCGGATAGATGGGCCCCTCGTGGACCCTGATCCGCTCGGTCGTGCCCGTGGCGTGCTTGACCAGGAGCACGAGCCCGGCGCGCGGCACGGCGTCGAGCGCGCCCCGGATCGCCGCGACGGACATGCGCCGCAGCGGCTGCCCGGCGATCTCCAGCACCTCGTCGTCCTTGCGGAGCCCGGCGCGCTCTGCAGGTCCGCCCTCCATCGTCCGCGAGATGAATGCCGAGCCGGAATGCAGCTGGTACCAGAGGCCGAGGCCGAGCTTGGCGTGCGCCGGCTGGAACGCGAGCGTGAGCGAGCCGCCCGCGTCGAGCTCGATCTCGATCTCGCCTGCGGCTCGGTGTGTATCGCTCGGACGGCCGATGTCGCGCACCCCGATCGGCTTGTCGGTGAGCGGATCCGATTCCCAGACCTCCACCCGGAGCCGGTCCTCGGGCAGGATCTGGAAGTTTCCGCTGGGTCCTTCGGGCCAGGTCGGCTCCAGCGTGTTCGCTTGCTCCGCCGTCCGAAAGATCTCCGCGCCGTTGACGAAGACGCGGACATAGGGGTCCGGGAGGTCACCGGCGCCGGAATCCCAGGCGCGGCCGTCCCGAGTGCGCTCCGGGATTCTCGCCCGGACGACCCGTAGCCATCGGACGTTCTCGGGCGGCGGAGGATGCAGCTCCTGGTCTGAAGGAGGCTCGTGCAGGCGGGTCGAGAGCTCGGGATAGAGCGCCGAGCAGCCGCCAGCGGCGAGCGGCGTGCCACCTGCAGCGAGCAGCAGGATGAACGCGGGCAAGCAGAGCGAGAGCGCGCGATGCCGTTGGAGGACCAAGATGGCGCCATTTTTGGCCGGAGCCGGCGTCAGCCGCAACTAAACCGTGCTATTTCGGGCGCCCATGCAGGATCAGCCCGTCATTGCTACCAGCGACCTCAGCGCGCACGTCGGCAGCACTGTCGTGCTCCGCGGATGGCTCTACAACAAGCGATCGAGCGGCAAGCTCCACTTCCTCGAGCTGCGCGACGGCTTCGGCACCGTCCAGTGCGTGATGGCGAAGAGCGACGTCGGCGACGAGGTCTTCGCGGCCGCCGACAAGGTCACCCAGGAGAGCGTGATCGATGTCGTCGGTGAGGTGAAGGCGCACCCGAAGCGCGCCGGGGTCTACGAGATCGCCGCGTCCGGCTTCCGCGTGCTCGGCCCCACCGCCGGCGAGTACCCGATCTCCCCGAAGGAGCACGGGACCGACTTCCTCATGGATCACCGCCACCTCTGGCTGCGATCGAAGCGGCAGCACGCGATCTTGCGCGTTCGTCACACCATCATCCAGGCCATCCGCGACTTCTTCGACGGGCGCGGGTTCACGCTCGTCGATGCGCCGGTCTTCACGCCGAACGCGTGCGAGGGGACGAGCACGCTGTTCCAGACCGACTACCACGGCGAGAAGGCGTACCTCACCCAGTCGGGGCAGCTTTACATGGAGGCGGCAGCGGCCGCGTTCGGGAAGGCGTACTGCTTCGGGCCCACGTTCCGCGCGGAAAAATCGAAGACCCGACGCCACCTGGCCGAGTTCTGGATGGTCGAGCCCGAGGTGGCGTTCATGGACCTCGCGGGCGACATGGACCTCGCGGAAGACTTCCTCTGCTTCATCGTCGAGCGGGTCCTCGAGCGGCGCCGCCCCGAGCTCGCGGTGCTCGAGCGCGACGTCGGGAAGCTCGAGGCCGTCAAGAAACCGTTCCCGCGCATCCGCTACGACGAGGCCGTCGCCATCCTGAACGAGGCGCGCGCGGAGAAACGCAAAATGGCCGGAGAGGCCGAAATTCCGGATTTTCCTTGGGGAGAGGATTTCGGCGGCGAGGACGAGACGATCATCTCCGGCCGGTACGATCGCCCCGTCATGATTCACCGCTATCCGGCTCAGGTGAAAGCGTTCTACATGAAGCGCGATCCGACGGACGACCGGCTCGCGCTCTGCGTCGATGTCCTGGCGCCGGAAGGTTATGGAGAGGTGATCGGGGGCGGGCAGCGCGAGGATGATCTCGCCATCCTCGAGCGGGCAATCGAGGCGCATCGGCTGCCCCCCGAGGCGTTCGGCTGGTACCTGGATCTGCGCCGGTATGGCACCTTCCCGCATGCGGGCTTCGGGCTCGGCGTCGAGCGGAGCGTCGCCTGGATCTGCGGTCTGCCGCACGTGCGCGAGACGATCCCGTTCCCGCGCATGCTGAATCGGCTCTCGCCTTAGTGCCGCGCGTCAGAGCTCCTGCCGGAAATTCTGGGCGCCGCTTGGCATCGCATCGTTCACGGCGCGATGCGCCACGGCGCCGACGCGGCGGGCCGACGCGTGGGAGCGCGGAAGCGTGGGAGCAGACGAGGCTAGCCGCTCCTCGCGCGCACCCACGCGTCGGAATCGCGACGCTGTGCGAGGAGCGTGAGTAAGAGGTAACGCGATCGGCAAGCCCACGCGACGCGCGACAACGGCGGGCAGTGTGGTCAGGCCGTGCCCGCGCCCCGCCTCGCCGCTGGGGATCCGTTTTTGCTCCGCTTGCAGGGCGACTCTGTCGTATCAAGAAAGCATAGGGCGCAACCCGCGACCCACGCTCACTCGGCCGACCGACGGAGCCACCCCTGCTTGCAGATGAGGGAGCGCTCTACCGGCGAGCCGGACCCTGCCCCCGCCTCCCCGACCCAACTCGCGAGGACAAAGCTATGGCTCGTCTCGTCGGCTTTATCGGTAACCGTCCGGATCTCGGCGCGCGTGCGATCGAGCTCGAAGAACGTGCCCTCACGGTTCGCCGAAGGGAGGGCGTGATCCCTGGCTGGGGGGTCGGCTTCTACCAGGGAGGAGAGATTCTCCTCAAGCGCCGGCCGATCGATGATCGACCGGAGATCAGCCTGGCCGACATGACCAAGGACGTGCGCGCCGACATCCTCGTGGCGCATGTCCGGGCTGCGACCGTCGGCAGCCTGCGCACCGAGAACACGCACCCCTTCCGTTATCGGCAGTGGCTGTTCGCCCACACGGGCACGGTCGAAGGGTTCGCCCGCCTGCGGAACCAGCTGAGCGACTCGCTGCCGCAGTTTCTCCAGCGCGACGTTCGCGGCGAGACGGACAGCGAGCTCCTCTTCCACCTGTTCCTGTCCTTCCTCCACGACAGCGGCCAGCTCGATCGACCCAACGTGGACGCGGCGAGCGCGCGGACGGCCCTCCGGTCCTCCATCGCGCTCGTGGACCGGCTCTGCGCGGAGGAAGGGGCGGGGCCGAGCGCGATGAACATCGTGGTCACGAACCCCGAGTACCTGCTCGCCGCCCACGGCGGCACGTCGATGGCGTACCGCATCTACCAGGGCAGCGAGGACATGGAGCGGCTCCTCAGCGACGGCGGGTTGGGCCGAATGCGCATGCCCGACTATGCCGCGAGCCGGTTGACGCTCGTCGCGTCGGACTTCGATGACGACCAGGCCCCCGCGGGGTGGACCCACGTTGGCGAGCGTGCGATCGTGACGTTCACCCGCGCCGATGCTCCCGCGATCGAGCCGATCTGAACGCCCGGAGGGCCCGCAGGAGGCCAGGGCCCATGCACCGCCGGCCGGCGCTCCGGACGCCTCTCGGCCGTCGCGAGCGTGTCCATCGCTGCTCGTCGCCGTGATCGCGGGCTGGTCGCTCCTGGGGTGCGGCCGCGGAGAACCGGCCTCCTTTCCCACCGCCGCCGAGCTCTCTGACGAGCGCCGCCGCCCCGACGGCGTGGCGCTCGATCCGGCGAGCACCCCGCCGCCACCGACGAACCAAGCAGACGTCGTGGACAGCGTCGTGACCCTCCGGACACCTCTCGGCATCGGCGCCGCGCTGGACGTCGTGGACGAGTTCTTCCGGCGGGTGGTCGCCGAGGACAGCGAAGCCTTGAGCGAGTTGCTGACGCGCGATGCCCTCGCGATCCACACCGGCTCGGGCGGATCGGGGCAGCCGCCGAGCGCCGGGCTCTGGTGGGAGCAGCGGTTCCGGCGACTCGAGTACGGAAAGCTCGCCGGAGAGCCGGTCTATCGGGAGTCGGAGCTCCAGATCTTCCGGGCCGAGGACGTGCTCGCGACGCCGCAACACCCCGCGATCCAGCCCGAGACGCTCGATGACCAGGACGTCGTGATCCGCGTGCCGATCGCGACCGCGCGGGTCGCCACGGATCGCCTGCTCGGCGACGAGATCGTCGTCTGGCTGCGCCGCGACGGCCCGCGATTCAGGATCTATCGGCTGCTCGAGGACTTCCAGCTACAGTAGGCTTTGCGCTTGTGCCATATCTCCGACAAGATCGGGGCTCGATGAGCCGCCTCAAGATCGCGTTCGTGGGCTCCGGGGGAGCGGCGCGAGGCCTTGCGCACCTCGGCGTGCTGAAGGCTTGCGAGGAGCTGGGCATCCATCCAGAGATCTACGTGGGCGCGGGAGCGGGCGCGCTGGTCAGCGCGACGTACGGGCAAGACATCCCGCTCGATGTGCTTCTCGACGCCTACCGCCTCCCCTGGAGACGACGTCACCGCGGGCCTCGCCTCCACGTGTCGAGCTTCTTCGGCGCTCCCGCCCTGCGCGATCTGCTCGACCCGGGATACCTCTGCTCGGGGGTGTTCTCGATCGACAGGCTCGAGCGCTACGTGCGCCGGACGCTGCCGATCAACGACTTCCGGCAGCTGCCGCACGCCGTCTACGTGACGGCGGTGGACGTGGACAGCGCCAAGCGCGTCGTGTTCGGCCCTGGCTACGACGAGGCCACGCCGATCAGCCAGGCGGTGGCCGCCAGCTGCTGCGTGCCCGGCCTGTTCCGGCCCTACCGCATCAACGGCCGCTATCACTTGAGCGGCGAGGTGATCCGGACGCTCTCCGCCGACGTGGCCGTGAATGCCGGCGCGAACATCGTGATCATCTCCAACATCTACCGTCCCGAGGAGCGCGACGAGTCGCAGCGCTCGATCGCGAGGAGCGGCGCACCCAGCGTCGTCCGGCAGTCGCTCAGCATCCTTCTGGCCGAGAAGGAGCGCCGCGGCGTCGAGCTCCTCTCCAAGCTCTACCCGAACGTCACCTTCCTGGACGTGGCGCCCGCGATCGGCCGGTACAGCTACATGAACCGGTTCGCCGCCAAGCCGCTCGTCCTGCGCGGCTACCGCACTGCGCTCCGCATACTCGCCGCCGCGAAGGAGAAGGGCGTGTTCGATGCCCCCTCCTCGAAGAGCGCGCTGAACTAGAGCGGCGGTCACCCGCTTCGGATACGGGCCCACCTCGACGTTTTCGGTGCTCAGCGCACCGGAGTGCGCTTGCGCGCCGAAAACGCCGATCTGGGCCCGTCTCCTGTGCGGGAGACCGCCGCTCTGCTTGGTGCAGAGGGGGGCGGAAACCGCTGTGGCGGGCGGAGCTACCGGCGGGCGCCCTGGCGTACGTCGACCGCGCCGTCGCGCAGCGACCGAGCGCTACATCCCCGCGACGATGCGGTACCCGTCCTGGTACTCCACCAGCTCCAGCCGGTTGTCGTCGACCTTGCGACGCCACTCTTCGCCCTTGCCCCCCGGGATGCGATAGCTCGCGCTGAAGGTGTAGTCGACGTAGATGACGTCATCACCCTTCAGGACGCGCCGGTAGCGGATCTCGTAGCGGATGGCGCGAGCGTCCTGGAACTTGCCGGTGAGGTACGAGCGCAGGCCAGCGTAATCGAGGTCGTCCGCCGCATCGATGTTGCCGCCGTCCTCGTAGTACTTGGGCGACGCGAGCTTGAGCAGCTCGCCCACGTTCTTGCTCTCCACCGCGTTGCGATACTTCTCGCAGAACGAGATGATCTTGCGGTTGTCGTCGTTGTCCTCCACGTCTGTGTTCGGGATGTAGTGGGTCGCGCACCCGGCGAGGACGGCCGAAGCAACGACGAGGAGCGAAGCGACAGCTTTTGTTTGGCGGCAGAACATACGCGGGCAGGACAACGCTCGGGGGAAGCAGCTGATTCCAGCTGGGAACCTTGCCAGATCGAGGCGCGGATCGGCAAGCGAAGCGATCACGACCACCAAGGATGACGGGGACGGGCGCGCCGCTACGCGTGCTCCTTGAGCCAGCGGAGGAGGGCGAGATGGCCAACCGGCCCCTCGTGGTCGACAGGGAGGTCCGGATCGACCTTGCGCAGGCGCTCCTCGTCGCCGGGATCCGCCTGCAGGAGCAGCGCGACGGCGCCGCTGGCGAGCGCGCGGTGCTGGGCGCCGGTGAGGCCGAGCAGCTCGCGCGCGACCGGCCCCGCGTCGTCGGCCGCGAGGACGACCATGCGGTCGGCGTCGGAGGACGCGACGAGATCGGCCGCGGCGCGGAGCGCCTCCAGCGCGCCGCCGAGCCCGGCGCCGACCGCGAAGCTCGGCCCGGTGAGCTGGTACGCGATGGCGCACTCGCCCGCGATCGCGTTCGGCGACGTCGCAGGGAAGAGGCGAGGCTCGACGAAGCGGGCTCCGCGGGCGCGCCGGCGGGCGTCGTACACCTCGTTGGTGTCGATCGTGGCGAGCGCGTGGCCCGCGACGATGCCGGCCCCCCGCAAGCGATCGGCGCCGACGATGGCGGCGAGGGCTGCCACCGCGGTCAGCCCGAGCCGGCAGAGCGCGTCGAGGCGCGCGAGGCGGTCGCGCGCGATGCCGGTCGCCTCGGCGAGGCGCCCGAGATCGGAGCCCGTCACGTGCGCGTGCGCGCGGAGAACCACGGCGCGCGGGCGCCGCGGGCGGCGCCCGCTGGCGGAGGACGTGAGCAAGAGGGCGGCGTTGGCGCCGCCGAACGCTGCCGAGAGCTTGAGCGCCGAAGAGAGCGGGCGGGGCTCGGCGCGCTCGAGCAGGTGAGCCGGGGCGTCGGGGTCGAGCTCGCCTTCGGAGGCCGCCGGTGGAGCGATGGACGCCTGGAGGGCGGCTGCTGCGGCGAGCGCCTCGAGCACGCCCGCGGCCCCGAGCGTGTGCCCTATCTGAGCCTTGAACGGGTGGACCACCGGCGGAGGCGCATCCGCGCCCGGCAGCGCGTCCGAGCCCTCCACGGCGCCGCGCGGCGAGAGCAACGCGGCGATCGCGCGCGACTCCATCGCGTCGTTGTAAGGCGTCGCCGTGGCGTGGGCGCTGATCAGACCGACGCGCGAGGCAGGCCACCCGGCGTCGGCGAGCGCCGCGGCGCCGGCGCGCGCGAGCCCCGAGCCGGTTCGATCCGGGGCCGTGATGTGCACCGCGTCCGTGGAGGCGCCGAAGCCGGCGACGCGGACGATCACCGGGGCGCCGCGGAGACGGTCCTCGCGGACGAGGGCGACGACGGCGGCGCCCTCGCCGAGCGCCATGCCGTCACGGCCGACCCGAAACGGGCGCGACCTGGACGCCGTGGTCGCGCGGAGCGCCTCGAAGCCGGCGGCGACGAAGATGCTGAGGGCGTCGTAGCCACCGGCGAGCACGAGATCGCAAGCGTCGCGATCGAGCCAGCGGAGACCGAGGCCGATCGCCAGGGTGCTCGCCGCGCACGCCGCGAGCAGGTGCGTGCGCAGCGGGGTCCGCTCGAGCCCGAACGCTGCGAGCGCGTCGTTGAACGGCGCGAAATACGTCGCACGCGAGGCCAGCGCGGCGAGCGATCCGGCGTCGGCGCCCTCGGCGCGGGCGGCGAAGAACCGCTCCGCGGTGAGCATGCCGCCGCTGGAGGTGCCGAGGGCGATGCCGATGCGCTCGCCACGAAAGCCCGGACGCACGCCCTCCAGCGCCGCGAGCGTCTGTGAGAGCGCCGCCTTCAGCAGGTCCGTGGCGCGATCGGCGCCTGGAGCGACGCCGAGCTCCGCCGGCGCGCGCGCGGCGAAGGGCCGCAGCAGGCCGGCGCGAGCCAGCTCCGCGTCGCGCGCGATCGCGACAGGCGCAGGCTCACCAGCCCGAGGGACGCGGTAGGCGAGAGGGCCGAGGCCGAGCGCCGAGACAGCGCCCGAGGCGATGACGCAGGCGTCGCTCATGAGCCGCCCCCCGGCCGGAGCGCGTCGGGATCGACGAACGCGCGCGGATCCGGCGCGCGATCCCGCTCCTCGGCCTCGCAGATCACCGTGATGAGCAGCCCGGTCGAGGCCTGCGCGTAACGGACGTTGCCGCAGCCCATGCCCTCGGCGATCACGACCTCCTCGTCGAGCCGGCGCCGGCGGGTGCCCTCCGCCGTCGACCACGTGGTGCGGCGCGCGCCGATCACGCCTCGGTCGTTGACCCGCAGATCGATCACGGCGTCGCCGTCGCGCAGGACGAAGGAATCCGTGCTCTCGGCGCGCGAGTACCAGAGCAGCGTCCCCGCTGCCGGGTGGAGCATCCACCAGCGCAGGAAATCTACCGGCAGACCGCGGAGTGCAGTCCGTGGCGTCGAGGCGTCGCCGCGCCTCAGCAGATCGAGCGCGGGAACGGCGAAACGGAAGCGATCGCCGCGCGCCCACAGGTCGAGCGCGGTGGTGCCGCCCGGGCCGAGGAGGATCATCCGCAGCGCGCCCTCGGGCTCGAGAATGTCGCTCCCCGCCGCGCGTGCTCGCCCTTCGATCGCCGGCGGGGCGACCGCGATCGCGCCGCGCGCCTCGAGCACGTGGCCTGTGCGCGGCTCCCGCAATGCCAGGCGGACGCGGAGCGTGCGCGGGCCAGCCCCCTCGACCTCGCGGCGGAGACCTGCGAGGCGCTCGCGCCCCTCTCGCCACGCGGAGGGGTCGAGCCGCGCGGCGGACGTGCCCGCCGATGGGCCAGGCAGGAGGCGCGCTAGCTCGGCGTCGAGCGCGCCGCCGCGCCGCGGGGCGCTCGCGGCGCAGGCAGGGAGGCTCGCGAGCAAGAGCAGGAGGCGCCCGGCGCTGACGAGGTGCCGCGCACGACGGCGGGGAGCAGGCAGCGATGTCGTCACGCGTCGCCGGGAGCGACCAGCAGGATGGCGTATCCCCGGTCGGGTGCGCCGCCCACGACGAGCACGCTCGCGAGGTCGCGGCAGGCGAGCGCCGCGACCGCCGCAGCAGCAGCGAACCCGCCGGCGCCCTCGTGATCGCCTGAGCGCGACGCGAGCGTGGAGCGCCGCACCTCGGCCCACGGTGAGCCATGCAGGCAGGCGACGAGGCGCTCCTCCTCCCGTCCGACGAACACGGCGGCTGGCGACGGGACGGTGGCCTGCGCTCGCAGGGCGCCCTCTCCCGAAGCGCCGAGGCGCGCCGGCGCTGGCGCTCCCGCGAGCATCCCCACGCCGTCACCCCGCCAGGAGTTCCACCAGGACACCATCGCCACCGGGCGCGCCCCTCGCTCACGCACACGCGCGGCGCTCTCGAAGAGCAGCACGGCAGCGCCCTCGCTGCGGACCCCGCTGCTGACGACCTGCGAGCAGATCGGACCGAGGCACCGCTCGATCATCGGGCTCGTCTCCTCGACGCTGCCCGCGGCGAGCGCCTCCCCCTCCCCGGCCGTGATGAGCTCGATGGCCGTGACCATGGCCGCTTCCGCGGTCGCTCCGAGATCGGCCATCGCGAACACCGGGCCACGGAGGCCCAGGTAGATGGAGGCATGCCCAACCGGCGACGAGGGGACCAGGTTCGGAAAATCGGCGGGGCTCGCGTACTTCGCGCCCTTGTCGTAAATGCGCCGCATGTAGGCGGTCGAGGCGTCGACGCTGCCAAAGGACGCGCCGACGATGGCGCCAGGCAGGGTGCGGCTCGGCGCGACGTCGGCCGCCGGATCGCCCGCGCCGGCCTCGGCCTGGACCGCGCCACCGAGCCCGGCCTCCGAGAGGGCCGTGAGGATTGCGGCCGTCGTCAGCCGGCCAGCTCGGTCGAGCCGCCTCGCCCGCGCGAGATCGAGGTGCGCGGCCGTGTTGAAGGGGATGGCTCCTTCCGCTGGCGGAGGGCCAGGCTCCAGATATGCGGCGCCGCCGCGGGACGCGAGGACGCCGAGCGGGCCGATCGTCGCGGCCGCCGTCACGACGACCGAGCGCCGCCGGGGCGCGCTGCCGGCGTCGAGCGGCGGAGGAAAACGGTCTGGCTGCGCGAGCACGAGCACGCTGTCCGTGCCGCCGAAGCCGAAGGAGTTCGACATCGCCGACCGGATCGGCGCCTCGCGCGCCTCCTTCAGGTGCACGAGCTGGCACTCCGGATCGACCTCTTCGAGGCCGCCGGTCGGGGGCATCACGCCGCGCGCGATGGCGAGGGCGGTGATCGCTGCCTCGACCGCGCCCGCTGCGCCGAGCGTGTGCCCGATCTGCCCCTTCGATGAGGAGACGGCGATGCGGTTCACCTCGGGGCCGAGGCAGGCGCGCAGGGCGGCGCTCTCCATGACGTCGTTCAGCGGCGTCGCGGTGCCGTGCGCGTTGACGTAATCAAGATCCGAGGGCGTGAGCGCCGCGCATCGGAGAGCGTCGCGCATGACGCGCGCGGCGGTGCGCCCCTCGCGCTCGGGGTTGGTGATGTGATGCGCCTCGGCGCCGGTCGCCCATCCGCGGAGCTCGACGATCGGCTCCGCCCCGCGCGCGCGCGCGGCGTCCTCGGACTCGAGGAGCAGGAACGCCGCCGCTTCGCCGAGGTTCAGACCGGCACGCCGCCGATCGAACGGGCGGCACGGCTCCGGATCGACGGCTGCGAGCGCGCCGAAGCCGGTGTACGTCAGCCGGCACAGACCGTCGGCGCCCCCCGCGAGCACGCGGGTGGAGAGGCCGGCGCGGAGCCAGGCCGCGCCCAGCAACACGGCGTTCGCGCCGCTCGAGCAGGCGCTGCAGACGCTCCTCACCCGACGGAACGGACCGACGGCGGCGCGGACGTGGTCGGCCGTCGATGAGAGGGGATGCGAGAGCATCCGCTTCAGGGGGGCGATCGCGCTGGGGTCGTGCGACAGCCAGGCGAGCAAGTCCTCCGTCTCGAACATCCCGGCGGTCGTCCCGCCGACCACCAGGTCGACTGGAACGGCCCTCGGGTCGATGCCCGCGTGTCCGAGCGCCTCGCGGGCCGAGAGCACGGCCATCGCGTCGGTTCGAGACCACCCTTCCGCCTCGCCGGGCGGCGCGACCTCCTCGGGGGAGAGGTCGCGGATCTCCGCGGCGATGCGCCCGCGCGTCCCGGGGATCTCGAACAAGGAGAGCGGCGCGAAGGCCCGTTCTCCTGCGATGAGCCGGTCCATCGTCTCGCTCGCCCCGCGCGCCAGGGGCGAGACGACCCCGATGCCCGTCACCCAGATGCGCACGCCCGAACGGCTCTCTGCGGCGCGTTCACGCCGCCGCGGTCGACTTGACGATGTGGGCCACGAGCGCGTCCACCGATGCGAAGATCGGCCTCGCTTCGTCGCCCTCCGGGATGCGGACGCCGAAGCGCTCCTCCACGCTCATGGCGAGCTGGAGCGCGTCCAGCGAATCGAGGCCCAGCCCCGCGCCGAACAGCGGCGCGGCGTCGTCGATGTCGGCCGGCGTCTTCCCCTCGAGGTTCAGCTCCTCGACCATGAGTTCTTTTAACTTCTGCCGCACGTCCTGCGCGTTCATGAGCACGTCCCTGCGGGGTAGCACAATTCCGCGCCTTTCCACCAGGGGGCAGCGCTTTTTCTGACGGTTTGGTAAAGAGCGCCCATGGCCCTCGTCGACTACGCCACCTCTGCAGGCGTCGCGCTGCTTACGCTCAATGATCCGCCCGTCAACGGCTACACCCACGAGATGATGAAGGACCTCGACGCGGCCATCCTCGAGGCCCGCTTCGACAACGATGTCCATGTCATCGTCATCACTGGGCACGGCGAAAAGTTCTTCTGCGCAGGAGCGAACATCAACATGCTCCGCGAGTCGGACCCGACGTTCAAATACTACTTCTGTCTCCACGCGAACGAGACGTTGAGCCGCCTCGAGCACACGCCGAAGCTCTGCATCGCCGCGCTGAATGGCCACACGGTAGGCGGTGGTCTCGAGATCGCGATGGCCTGTGACCTCCGCATCGCCCGCAAAGGTGCCGGCAAGGTCGGCCTCCCCGAGGTCACGCTGGGCGTCCTGCCAGGCACCGGAGGCACCCAGCGCCTGGCCAGGCTCATCGGCAAATCGCGGGCGATCCAGCTGATGTGCGAGGGGCAGACGTTCGATTTCGAGACAGCGCTCGCGGTTGGCCTGATCAATGACGTCTGGGAGACGGCCTCCCATGACGAGTTCATGGACCGGATCCTCGCGTACAGCCACACGTTCACGCTGCCGGACCGCGCGGCGCTGGCGGTCGGGCGCATCAAGCGCGCCGTTCAGACGGGCTTCGAGGTAGGGCTCGAACAGGGGCTCGCCCTCGAACGAGAGCTCCAGGCCGAGCTGTTCACGTCGGAGGACGCCCGCGAGGGGCTCGCCGCGTACATGGAGAAGCGGAAGCCGGTGTTCCAAGGCAAATGAGCGCAAACTGAGCGCAAACTGAGCGCACGCCGCACGTCGAGCAATGCGCTGCCTCGCCGTTCTTCTCCGTCGGCAGCCGGACCAGATTGAGGCCGCCTCGAATGTAATAAAAATTACTTATTAATGGTAACGTCGGAGGGTTGGACGATTTTCAAATCAGAGGGGGCTGCTGCACGTAAGTTCAGGCATGCAACAGCTTGTTGAGCATGGGCCCCCTCTGGAGCGGCCCAGCTTCGAGACCGTGTACACTGTCGGGCTGTCATTCCTCCGACAAGCGCTCCGCTGGCTCGGGGTGGCAGAGCGCGACGTCGACGACGTCCTGCAAGACGTCATGATCGCT
This sequence comes from Sorangium sp. So ce1504, assembly GCF_051521635.1. Lineage (NCBI taxonomy): Bacteria > Pseudomonadati > Myxococcota > Polyangiales > Polyangiaceae > Sorangium > Sorangium sp. So ce1504. The sequence goes on from NZ_CP150365.1 coordinate 8,579,411, forward strand.
GCGTATCACGCGCTGGATCGCTTCGATCCGAGGCGCTGCTCAGACGAGGCGCGCACCAGACATCCCCCCTGCGGCCACGCCCCAAGCCTGGAACGCGGGGCGCCACAAACGGCGAGCCCGCTCGGCGAGCCCCTCAGGCGCTGGCTGTTCGGCATCGCCTGGCGACAGGTCGGCCACTATCGCGAGCGCGCCCACCGCCGCCGAGAGATCGCGGTCGGCGCCGGGGCGAGCTGGCCGTTCGAGCTCGCCGACCCCGGCTTGACCTCGGAACAGCTGCTCGCACGCGAGCAAAGCGGCCAGCTCGTCGGCAGGCTGCTCGGCGGGATCGACACCGAGCGACGCGTGGTCTTGATCATGCACGATCTGCTCGATGTGACGACCGCCGACATCGCGCGCGACCTGGACGTGAAGGAGAACACGGTGCGCAACCGCCTCCGGCTGGCCCGCGAGGACTTCCGCGTGGCGGTGAAGCGCATGAACGCCGAGGACCGGCGCGCACTCCACGATCCGTTGAGCCTCCAGGTCGCCGAGCGCTCCCGCGGGGCGGACGAAGAGTCGCTCATGAGCACCGCCAGGCTCATCCCCGAGGTGCCGGACGCTACCCGGCGCAGGATCTGGCTCGCGGTCACGCGCGCGATCGCCGAGGCGCACGCGGCGGGCCCGAACCCCAAGGCTTGCGCCGCGCCAGCTCCGTAGGCGACCGCCGCACGCACCGAAGGGAGGCCGGCGCAACCGAGGCCCCGGGGTCGGCCGCGCTCAGCGCTCCAGCATCCTGCCGTAGTGCTCGGCGAGGGCCGTCCCTCCCAGGCGGGAGAAGAAGGAAGAATAGCATATCCAGATCGCCAGCCCGTTCATGTCGTCGAAGATCGGCGGGAGATACGGGGGCGGGCGGATGATCCCGTCGGTCACGTGCGCATGGAGGACAGGGACGTCCTCGTGCGCGACCTTCCCCACGAACAAGAAGGGAATCAGCATCGCCCGATCGTGCTGAATGGCCGCGCGCATGAAGGCGTAGTTGAGAACGATCCCCTTGCAGTAGCAGGCGTCCTTCGTGAACGGCGCCCCTCCCGCGAGCACGCCGCCGCGGAAGACGCGCCTGGCATTCTGGAAGCACTCGTCTTCTTCGTAACCTTCGGTGCGGTACCACTCGAACACGTCGAGGAACGACGCCCCGTCCTCCGCCTTGTCCACCGCGAGGATGCGGTCGTTCAGCTTCTTCGCGCGACGCGGAGTGCTCCTGAAGGTGAGGATCTCCACCAGAACGGCGAGCCCTTCCTGAACCGCCGTGGTGCGCGGAGGCCCCTTCGCGAGCCAGCGCGCCACCGGCTGAGCTTGCCCGTTCAAGCTGGTCGCCACGTGCACCCACCCCTCGTGCGCCTCGAGGATGTCGACATCGCTCTTGGCGAACATCGCGCCGCTCCGGATCTTCACGTAGTCGCTGCCGGCGGCGGCGTCCGCGAGGAGCGAGTCGTCCACCTGCACGCGGATCGACGCGCCGCCGAAGAAGCGGTCGAAGCGGGCGTTCAGATCGAGCGCCGCCATCTCCGCCGTGATCTCCCGCTGCTGCGACGGGCCGAGGCGCTCACCGCCGATCGCCGTCAGGAGGTCGTAGAGCACGAACCCCATGTCCCGCACGCTCGTCTTTCCGTCTGGCAGCTTGTCCTTCGGGGATCCGTAGAGCTCGCGGGACAGCGCATAGAACGCCTTCGTTCCCCGTCCGATGAGCATGCGCACGACCTTCCGGTACTCATCCGCCGTCGCGCGGAGGATCTGCCCGAGCCGATCGCGCTTGCCGAGCTCCCGCTCGGCGTCGCGCAGGATCTCCTCGAGCTCGCGCTGCTTGGCCTCCGGGTCGAACCCCAGATCGTCCGAGTAGGCGACCTGCGGCAGCTCGCGCTGCTTCGAGCGGACAAATTGCTCTTCGACGTCCGCCTCCCAGCGAAGCGCCTGGAGGATGCGGATCGGCCGCTGCGCATCGAGCACGCGCTGAGCCAGCGTCGCGAGGATCTCCTTGTAGGAACGCCACGGCCCCGCGACCGGCGGGAGCGGCGCGTGCGGGATCGGTCCGTCGTGCAAGCTCAGGGACTCGAGCGGCGCCGACGGCGCTTCACCGCTCTCCGCGCCGCCTTCCCCAGGGCCGACCTGGCCGCCGGTCTCGGCCGCTCCCGCGCCGTCCTCCGCCGCGCCAGCGCTGCCGCTGCTCGGCTCGTCCGCTGGCTCGCTCACCTTGAGCTCGCGCTGCGCCTCCACGTCCGCCGCGTGCGCCCCTCTCCTCTCCCGGGCCTCAGAGCTCTGCGCCATTGCGATCGATTGCTAACACTGGCTCACCTGTCCGAGCAAACCTCCACGGGCCAGGACCAGCGCCGCGGGGAGCGCCGGCTTCGCCGGATCCTTGTCGGCATCGCGGCCTCGGGGTACGAGCCCTGCCCGTATGAGCGATCCCGAGCACAAGAATGACGCCGCGACGACCGCCGAGGAGGAATCGACCGCCCTCTCGGACGCCGCGCTCCTCGAGCGCACAGCGGAGGGGGCCAGGCGGCTCCGCTCGGCGATCGCGGCGGCGGTGGTAGGGCAGGACGATGTCGTCGAGGCCATGCTGATCACGCTCGCCGCGCGCGGGCATGCGCTGCTCGTCGGCGTCCCGGGGCTCGCCAAGACGCTGCTCGTGTCGTCGCTCGCGAGGGCGCTCGATCTCAGCTTTGGGCGCGTCCAGTTCACGCCTGACCTGCTGCCCGCCGACATCACGGGGACCGACGTGCTGCACGAGCAGCACGGGTCGCGGAGCCTGCGCTTCCAGCCCGGCCCCATCTTCCACAACCTCGTCCTCGCGGACGAGGTGAACAGGACGCCGCCGAAGACGCAGGCCGCCCTGCTCGAGGCGATGCAGGAGCGCAAGGTGACCGTCGGGACCACCACGCACGCCCTCCCCGACCCGTTCCAGGTGTTCGCGACGCGAAACCCGATCGAGCAGGAAGGGACCTACCCGCTGCCAGAGGCGCAGCTCGACCGCTTCTTGCTGGAGATTCACGTCACCTACCCGAGCGAGGCCGAGGAGCGCGAGGTGGCGCGACGGACGACCTCGGGGAAGCCGCCGGCGATCGCGGCGGTGCTCAAGGCGCGAGAGGTGCTGGCGATCGGGCGCCTCGTCCCGAGGATCCCGGTGACCGACGAGGCCGTGGACCTCGCGGTGCGCCTCGCCAGGGCGACGCGGCCGGGGGCGGAGCGCGCTGCGCAGGAGGTCCGGGACTACGTGCGCTACGGCGCGGGGCCGCGCGGGAGCCAGGCGCTGGTGATCGCGGCCAAGGCGCGCGCCGCGCTCCGCGGCGAAGCAGCCGCAGACGTGGACGACGTGAGGGCGCTGCTGATCCCGGCGCTGCGGCACCGGATCGTGCTGTCGTACCGCGCCGAGGCGGACGGCGTCCGCGACGTCGACGTGCTGAGCGCCGTGGAGAGATCGGTGCGCTGAACGGCGCCGCGGCGCGGACGCCCATCACCGGGCGCGAGGCGCCTGTTGCTGCGCTTCCTTCACCGGCGTGACCGCCTTCATGGCCTTCAGATCCAACGCGAAGCGCAGCGTCCCCGGCCCGCGCCCGTCCCAGCTCACCGCGACGACGCCGCTCTTCTTCAGGCTCAGGCCGGCCCAGCCGCCGTCGCCGAGCAGCGACGTCACCAGCGCCGACAACGAAGGCTCGTGCCCCACCAGCGCCAGCGGCTGAGCCCCCTGGTGCTGCGAGAGCCGGCGAAGGATCTCGGCCGTGTCGCGCGAGGGAGAGAGCTCGGCGACCACCGACACCTCGTCGGTCAGCCCGGCGGCCTCGGCGATGATCTCCGCGGTCTGCACCGCGCGCACGAGGGGGCTCGTCCAGATCACCCCAGGACAGCGGTCCTTCTGCTTCGCGAGCCATTTGGCGACGCGCCGGGTCAGCTTGCGCCCCTTGCCCGTCAACCAGCGACCTGCGTCGCCGAGGTCCGGCGCGTCATCCACGGCATGGCCATGGCGGATGATCAGGATCTCCATGACCTGACCTTAGCCCGGACGAGCGCCAGCCGGGGAGCGCCGCGCGAGCGAAAGAGGCGGCGGCGTCACCTCGACGCCCATCAGAACTCGCACTGATGGGTCGCATCGTTGCAGTGCGAGCCCGGCGCCACGAAGGGACAGATGCTCCCGCGGAAGTTCTCGCACGGGAAACCGCACGTGAATGAAGTGTGCGTGTAGCAGCTCTGCCCCTCGTCGCAATCGGCATCGGAGGCGCATCGGCAGTTGAAATCGTCAGGGAACCCGTTCCCGTTTTCATCAAGGCCGTTGCAGCACTCGGTCACGTAGACGTCGCTCGCGCTGCAGTCCTCGTCCGCGCAGTCCAGCGCGCCGTCGCAGTCGTTGTCGATCCCGTCGGTGCACGCGGCGGTCCCGAACTCGGGGCCAGGCGCGGCGCCCTTCGCGCAGCTCCGGCATGAGCCGAAGGTGGCGCAGCCGGGATCAGCGCAGTCGACGTAGTGATCGCCGTCGTTGTCGAGGTCGTCGTCACAGATCTCGCGCGGGTTCGGGACGATCTCGACGTTGAGCACGAAGGGGCCCTCGTTCGGTCCGCTCGCGGGATCGATCGTGAAGCCGTCGAGGAAGACGAAATAGGTGCCGGGGTACAGGATGCCGAAATCGAGCAGGGAGGCCCGCGACCCGCCGCTGTCGTCGTCGCAGCCGATCTCCCGGCCGGAATTGCAGACGCCCGTGCGGACGTAGAGCGCCGTGTCGAAGGCCGACCCGCGCGAGTCGACGCGCACGCGCGACGGCGCGGTGAGCACGAAGAAGAAGACCGCCTCGCCGGCGTCGCCGCCGCACTCACCCCGGGTCTCGCTCACGTGCCCGGTGGTGTCCCCCGTGTACGTGCCAGTCCCGGGGATGCGCTTCGGCGACAGGCAGTTGGCCTGCTCGAGCACGCACACGGGGCTGCTCGCGCAGTCCGGGTCCTGGCAGTCGACCAGGGCGTCGCCGTCGTCGTCGACGTCGTTGTTGCAGCGCTCCGGCGTCGGCTCGCAGTTCGGCGCGAAGGCGCAGGCGCTGTCCGCGCAGTCGACGCGCTCATCGCAGTTGTTGTCGGCGCCGTCGTCGCAGATCTCCGGCACGCAGCGCTCGCAGGCCGGCGCGGAGGTGCACTGCGGATCCGCGCAGTCGACGCGCCCGTCGCAGTCGTTGTCAGCGCCGTCCTCGCACCGCTCCGGCGAGCCGGGCGGCTGGCACGCGCAAGGGAAGATGCCGCGGCAGTCCGGATCGCCGCAGTCGACCAGGAGATCGCAGTCGTCATCCTCGCGGTTGTCGCAGCGCTCGCGCTGGGAGCTGCAGGCGCAGAGCGGCTCGGAGCCGCAGTCGGCGTCGTCGCAGTCGAAGGCGAGATCGCAGTCGTCATCGGCGCCGTTGCCGCACTTCCCGGCCTCCGAGGTGGAGCAGCCGCAGACCGGCGTTCCCGAGCAGTCGGCGTCGAAGCAGTCGACGATCGTGTCGCAGTCGTCGTCGGCGCCGTTCTGACAGCGCTCGCCGGCAGGGCTCGGGGTACAGCCGCAGATCTCCCCCGCTGCGCAGGCGGGATCGAAGCAGTCGCTGACGCCGTTGCAGTCGTTGTCCGCGGCGTCCGAGCAGATCTCCGGCGCGCCCGGGAAGACGGACGGGTTGAGGTCGTTGCAGTCGCTCCCGCCGCAGAACGTCGGGCCGACGCCGTCCCGATCGTCGTCGCGGGGACGATGGTCGCAGCGCCCGTCTGCGCAGTCGTCGCTCGTGCAGTCGTCGCCATCGTCACAGTCCGTGGGGCCGCCACACGCGTCGAAGCCTCCGACGCCCTCGCCTCCGTTCGATGAGGTCGACATGCTGCCGCCGCTCGTCGCGCCACCAAAGCCGCCCCCTCCAGCGCTGGCGTTCGAGAGGTCGGGGAGGCTCGTCCGGCCGCACGCTCCCGCCAGGACGCCGAGCACCGCCCATGCGCCGAGCGCCATGAGGCACCGTCGAATCCGGGAAGGCCGCGGAAGCGCCCCCTCGACCCACGCTGAAGAGCCCGGCTTCATCTCTCACCCTCTCGCACCGGCCGCACGGTGCCCGCGCTTCGGTCCACTTTACAACCCCGAGTTTCCAGGAAAGCAAGTTTTGATCCGTTGGCTCTGGCCGGTCGGTGAGGCGTTGATCTGGAGCGCGCTTCCTCGCTCTGCGCGGCCAGCCCGAGCAGCTGCCAGGGCTGCTCACGAGCCGGCCTGCACGCCGAGCCGGCCAGCTCGCGCCACGGGATCAGTTGCGGGTCGGAGCATCCGCGTGTAACGAGGGCCGGTGGGAGCGGAGCTCCAGATCGAGTACGAGCGGCCGCCTCCTGGCCTCCAGCGCGGGCGTTACCCTGCGCCACAATGGGTCATCCTGGGGATCGGCGCCGCGGTGGTGCTCATCGCAACCGCCGTCCTGATCTGGCGAGCGCGGCGCGCCTTCAGCGCACACGGGAGAGGCGGACCGCGCTCCTCGAGACGAGGGTGACGGGAACGGGAAACCAGGCGATCACTTCAGGGGGAGGAGGAATGATCAACCGCAGTGCGATCGCAGGTTGACACCGAGCGGACCGGACCGGTAGGCACCATAGAGGGATGCGCACCCGGTCGGCCGACGTAGAGAGCCGACCGAGCGCGCGACGAGCCTGCAACATCCGGGGCCCAAAGACGCGGCCCCAGTGAGGCCCTTTGGGTCCTGAAGAACGCCGCGCAACCGCGGCCCGTGGATACATGGCACCGATCGAACGTGGCGTTGAGCTTGTGCATCGCGTGATCGCGCAACTGAAGAAGCGCCCTTCCAGCCATACCGCCGTGGGAGCTAGCCAGGCCGCTCTCGATGCGCTCGAGTCGAGGCTGATGGTCGAGCTGCCGCCCACGCTGCGGGCGTTCCTCGAGTTCGATTTCACGTTCGATAGTCTGGGCCCGCGGTTCAAGGGGCGGCATCGCTTCGGCCAGGACCCGTCGGCGCCTCGACCGAAGCTCACCTCGGTCCGCAAGCTGGCCGAGGCGAAGACCGACCTCGGCTGGACCGAATCGCGACTCCGGGCCAAGGTCGTGAGGCTGCCCAACCTCCCCGGTCAGCCATGGAACGCGCTCTACCTCGGGGAGGCCAGGCGGGACGGCGAGCTCGTCATCCTCGGCCTCGACAACGAGGACACGAACGTCCGGGTCTTCCCGCGCTACACCGCGTTCGACCTGTACCTCGCCGAGCAGTGCGGCCTCATCAAGCTGCGCGAAGCGCAGCGGCTCGAGGACCTCGAGTCGCACGTGGCGCTCAACCCCGAGCTCGGGACCGCCGAAGAGGACGACGAGGGCGACACGGAGTATTGATCGCGCGGCCGCGACGCCCTCACCCTGGCGCCGCTCGGCCGTGAACGACGTCCGTGACGAACGCGATGGCTGCCGGTGCAGGAGCGCTCCACTTCCGGTTCCGGGTGGACGACGGCGACCCTCGTGACCGGCTCGACAAGCTCGTCGTCCACCTGCTCGACCGCGCCGGCCATGCGGCCTCTCGCGCGGCGGTGCAGCGGTGGATCGCCGCCGGTCGGGTCCTCGTCGACGGGGAGCCCGCGCGCGCGTCGGTGGCGGTGCGCGCAAGCGCGCTGGTCGAGGTCCGCCCCGAAGAGCCGTCGCCCTCGCCCACCGCGGCCGAGCCCGACGTGGCCATCCCGGTGGTGTACGAGGATGAGCACCTGCTCGTCATCGACAAACCTGCCGGGCTCGTCGTGCATCCGGCCCGCGGCCACGCGTCCGGCACGCTGGTCAACGGGCTGCTCGCCCTGCCCGGGTTCGCCCTGGCGCCCGCCGATCCGCGCGATCCCATGGGCCATGTCCGCCCGGGGATCGTGCACAGGCTCGACCGAGGGACGAGCGGCCTGCTCGTCGTGGCGAAGGACGAGCCCACCCGCGAGGCGCTGAAAGATCGGTTCGCCAGGCACGCGATCGAGCGCGAGTACGCCGCGATCGTCGCCGGCGAGGCGCGAGACGCCACCTACGACACGCTCCACGGCCGGCACCCGACCGACAGGCTCCGGTTCACGTCGTGGATCCGCGGCGGCGCCGGCGCACCCGGCTCCGGAGCCGGCGCGCCCGGTTCACGCGTCGCCGCGCCGCGCCGCGCCGTGACGCACGTCCGCGTGCTCGAGAGGCTCGGCGACGCGGCGACCGTCGTCGCGTGCTCGCTGGAGACGGGCCGCACCCACCAGATCCGGGTGCACCTCGCCGAGCGCGGCAGGACCCCCGTCCTCGGAGACCCCCTCTACGGCAAGCCGCCGAAGAAGCCGGCCGTGCGGGCGATCGCGGAGGAGCTGGGCCGGCAAGCCCTCCACGCGCGCGTGCTCGGGTTCATCCACCCCGCCACGCAAAAGCCCGTCCGCTGGGAGAGCGCGCTGCCAGCGGACATGCGCAAGGCGCTCGACCAGCTGCGGGCGCTCGCTACCAGATCTTCGATTTGATGTGGCCCTTGGACTTGATGAGGATGTCGACGAGGGCGCGGTCGTAGAAGTTCTTCTGGTAGAGGTCCGGCGAGACGCGGCTCTTGTAGAGGGCGCGCCCTTCCTCGATCTCTTCGGACAAGACCGTGAAGAGGTCATCCTGCTGGATGCCCTGCACGATCTTCTCCTCGTTGTAGAGCGAGAGATCGCTCGCGATGGCGCGCGCGAGGCGGCGCGCCGCCTCTTCCGTTTCAATCAAGGGCATCCGTCTCTCCTCCAGGTTCGCCAGCCGGGGGCACGCGCTCCCGAACCGACGGGGGCCTAGGATGCAGCAGCCCAGGCGGCGCTGTCAAAGTAGCTCGTCGTCCGACGACCCGCCCCCCCACCCGCGCGGCGGCGCGAGGGGCGCGGCGCGCATGTGGGTGGTCGCGCGGGGCGCGCCAGCGGCAGGCCGATCCGCTTCCTGGCGCGCCGCGGCGAGGGCGGCGAGCCCCGAGAGGAGCGGGAACGCGACCAGCCCGTAACGCCCGGCACCGAAGAACACGGCGTGCGTCGCCGCGGTCGCAGCGAGGACGGCGAGCGCGGCGCCCACGAGCACCGGCGCCCGGAGGAGCGCGCGGCCCTTGAGCAGCGCGAGGCCGAGGAGCGCGAGGTAGCCAACCCATGCATGGACGTGCAGCGCGGCGACGACCCCCAGCGCGAACAGCGCGAGCCGAGCGATGTCGAGCGCGCGCTGCGCGAGCGAGGGACGGCGAGCTGCGCCGGGCGCCTGCGCGGGCCTGCGCGCCGCCCACACGAGCGCGGCGAGGAGGACGACGCGCTCGAAGACGGTCTCGACGGCGCCGAGCGCGACCTTGTCGGCCTCGCTGAACGCAGACGGGTTCGAGGAGTGGAGGTACCACCCGGCCGCGCCGCAGTAGTCGAACGTCGCCGCGAGCTTCCTGGGCACGAGCCCGAGCCATTCGCCCGGGTGCTCCGCGATGTACCGGCGCGCCTCACGGCCGAAGCAGGCGTCCTTGCCGGCTTCGTCGAAGACCTCGCGGCACGCCTCGGGGACCTGGACCGGCGCCCAGGCGCCGGTGGACGCCGGATCCGCTCCGATGAGGAGATTCCATCCGCCGTTCACGCTCACCAGGGCGCACTGGTTCATCCGCAGGCAGTTGCGCGCGGTCCAGGGCGCGCACACGAGGAGCGCCGCGATGACGGCCAGCAGGACGGGCGCCGCGCGCGCGGCAAACGGGGGGAGGAGCCGGGGACCGCCTGCAGGCGGAGAGCCCGAGAGGGCGAGGCCGGCGAACAGGGGCGCGAGCAGGAGCGCCTGCGGGCGGACGAGGGTGGCGGCGCCGATGAGCAGCCCGATGACGGCGAACGGGGCCAGCGCGGGGCGGCGCTCGCGCGCCCTCGCGGACGCCCACGCCGCGCAGGCGACGAGCGAACCGGTGACGCCCTCGGTCATGAGCGCCGGGGTATACGCCACGAGCCCGGGGTGGAGGGCGACGAGCCCACCGGAGAGCGCCGGCACGGCGCGCGAGCGCGGCGCGGCGCGGGCCGCCAGGCGATGGACGGCGAGCGCCGCGAACGCGCCAAGCACGGCGTTCAGCAGCATCGCGACCGCGGGGTGCGCGCCGAGCAGCGCGTACAGCGCGCCGACCGCGCCCGGGTAGCCCACCGGGTAGTGCGCGGCGTACGTGACGACGCCGTCCGGCCATAGCCACGTGTAGCCGAGCCCCGCCGCGATCCGCTCGGCGATGCGCTGGTAGTACGTCCCGTCGGCGGTAGGCGGGAAGCGCCCGGCCGCCCAGACGACCATGGCGAGCCGCGCGGCGAGGGCGAGCGCGAAGATCGCGCCCGCGTCGCGCCGACGCGCGACGACCGAGGCGCCGTCGCTCATGATGAGCGCGCGAGCGACAGCGGGAAGCGCGCGAGCAAGCCGGTGGCCCGCAGCGCAGCGACGACCTCGCACGCGGGCAGACCGACGACGTTCGAATAGGAGCCGTCGATGCGCGCGACGGCGAACGCGCCGATGCCCTGAATCGCGTAGGCGCCGGCCTTGTCGAGCCCCTCGCCGGTCGCCGCGTACGACGCCACCTCGCCGTCGTCGAGCTCGCGGAAGCGCACCCGCGTCACGACCGTCTCGGCGTGGAGCGCCTCGGCGAGGCCCGGGGCGGATGCCGTCGCGACGTTGGCCCGATCGCCGCCGGCGATCGCGAACCTCGTCCAGACCTGGTGCTCGCGGCCCGAGAGGGCGCGGAGCATGGCGCGCGCGTCGACCTCGTCCCGCGGCTTGCCGAGGATGGAATCGCCGAGGATGACCGACGTGTCGGCGACGAGGATCGCGCCCGCCCCGGCCGCCTGGCGCAGGCGCCGCGCGGCCGCGAGCTTCGCCAGGGTGACGCGCTCCAGGTAGGCAGCGGCGTCCTCGCCGGCGCGCCCCGCCTCGTCGACCTCGGCTGCCGCGACGCGGAGGGGCAGGCCGAGCGTGGTCAGGATCTCTCGCCGGCGCGGCGAGCCGGAGCCGAGCAGGAGCGGGTGTGAGTCGTCGATCATGGTCGTGCGGACGCCGGCGGCGCCGGCCCCGGCCGGGCGTGGTCCTAGCACGGCGCCAGCGCGACCGCGGAGCACGACGCAATCCGACGCAATCCGACGCAAATCCGAGCCTCGGACGCCAGCGGATCGCGACGCGTCGATTGCTCTTTTGACTCTCCCCCCGGCAGTAGTAGAGGGTCGGGCGCGATGCGCGCCAACCGGAGGGAGCCTGCACGATCGAGCCTCCCGCTGCTGGTGGCGTCCGGGGTCTTCATGGCGACCCTCCTTCCGGCGCCGGTGCGCGCGGACGAGTGCGCGCCGGCCAGCGGGCTGTCGGGCTGTATCGATGCCGACAACCTCTGGCCGCACGCAGGCGGCGGCCCTTTCTTCGCCGTGGGGAGCACAGGGACGGCTCCGAGCGCGAAGGCCTCGTTCGGCCTCGTGGCGAGCTACCTGTCGCGGCCAGTGGGCCTGCGCACCGCCTCGCCCGACCCCGAGGGGACGGTCATCCATGCGCTGGACAACATGGTCGACGCGACGTTCCTGGCGTCGTTCGGGCTCACCGATCGCCTGGAGGTCACGGTCGCCACTCCCGTCACCCTGTACCAGGACGGGGCAGGCTTCTCCGACGTCCTCGGCACCGACACGGAGCTCCAGCGCAGCGTGATGCGCGACGCTCGCCTGGGCGCCGCGTTCGCGATCTTGCCGCCGGCCCAGCGTGGTCCGCTCGATGGCTTCTCGCTGGCAGCGCGCCTCGATCTGGGCGTGCCGACAGGCGACGGGTCGGTGTTCGCCAGCGCCGGGACCGTGACGCTCGCGCCGAGCGTCGCCGCAGCGTACCGGCTCGGCAAGCTCCTGCTCGCGACCGAGGTCGGGGCCCGGCTCCGTGGCTCGAGCACGCTGATCGATACCGAGGTCGGCCCACAGCTCCTCGGCGCCCTCGGCGCCTCGGTCGACGTGCTCCCGGACCGCTGGCTCACGGCGTCCGCGGAGGCGTTCGCCCTCTACACGCTCGCCGAGCAGCCCGCCGGAGCCCCGGCGCTGGTGCCGGCGGAGTGGATCCTCTCGGCCACGAGCGCCCCGCTGCTCGCAGGCGACGTCTCGCTGTCCGCGGGCGGCGGCGGCGCCATCCCGTTCGCCTCCGGCGGCGCGCTCACCGCGCCGCGCGTCCGGTTCAACCTGGGGCTCCGCTATGCGCCGACGGGGCGCGATGCAGACGCCGACGGCGTCCTCGATCGCGACGACGAGTGCCCGCCCGTCGCGGAGGATCGCGACGGCTTCCGGGACGGCGACGGATGCCCCGATCCCGACAACGACGGCGATCGGATCCCCGACGGTCGCGACAGGTGCCGGGACGAGCCCGAGACGATCGACGGCTTCCAGGACGGCGACGGCTGCCCGGATGCGGACGACGACAGCGACGGCGTCCCGGACGACGCCGACGCTTGCCGGAACGACGCCGAGGACCGCGACGGCTTCCAGGACAGCGACGGATGCCCCGATCCCGACAACGATGGCGACGGGATCCTGGATGCGCGCGACACGTGCCCCATGGGCGCGGAAGACGTGGACGGCTTCAAGGACGACGACGGATGCCCCGATCCCGACAACGACATCGACCAGGTCCCTGACGCCAGCGATCAGTGCCCGGGCAACGCCGAGGATCGCGACGGCTTCCAGGACGACGACGGCTGCCCCGAGCGCGACAACGACGAGGACGGCGTGGCCGACGCGGCCGACGCATGCCCCGTCACCGCCGAGACGATCGACGGCACGAACGACGCCGACGGCTGCCCTGAGCCGGCCGGCAGGTCCTTGCCGCGGTGGTCCGGCGATCAGGTCGTCCTCGACGGCCTGGCCCGCTTCCCGGCGGCGAGCGCCCGCGTGCCGCCGGCCCTCGCGGCGCAGCTCGGCATGATCGCCCAGCTCATGCGCGGGCGCATGCCCCTCGACATCGTCATCGTGGAGGCCTACGCCGATCGTCAGGGCGATCAGTCCACGCGCGCCCTCGAGCTCGCGGGCGCGCGCGCGAGCGCCGTCAAGGAGTTCCTTGCAACCGCGGGCTTGCCGGCGGACCGGATCACGGCCGCCGCTGGCGACCCATCAGCCAAGCGCGCGCCTGGCGCGCCCCAGATCGAGGTGACGGCGACCCGCGCTCGGCGCTCTGAAGGAGCCCCGGGTGCTCCGGGCGCAGCCCCCTCGACGACCGGAGAGAAGAAACAGCGATGAATGTCCTCGAGGCACGCCGTGCCCGCCATTTGATCATCCGCCTCGACCGGGGCGAGGAGCTCCCTGCAGCGCTGGTGCGCGCGCTTGATGAGGCCGAGGCGCGCGCCGGCTGGATCGAGGGGGTAGGTTCGCTGGAGAAGGCCGAAGTGGCGCTGTTCGATCAAGCTTCCCGCACCTACGCGAAGACGCGCGTCCTCGACGGCCCGTGCGACGTGGTGGCGCTCTCGGGGAACATCGCGCTCCAGCAGGGAGAGACCTCGCTTCGGCTGTCGGCCACGCTCGCCCGCGAGTCGGGCGTCGGCCTCCAGCTCGCCGCCGGCGAGCTCGTGTGGGCGCGTGTCTACGGGCTCGAGCTCCGCGTCACGGCGTTCGACGATCTGCCCCTGGCGCGGGTGTTCGACGATCGAACGGGCGCGATGCAGCTCGGGACCCAGTCGTCCGCCATCCCCGCGCTCGCGGGCGAACCGCCCCGCCTGGCGCCTCCGGCGCACGCCGCGGAGCTGCCGCGCGCGACGCCCCCGGCGCCCGCCATCGAGCCGCCGCGCGCGACGCCTCCGGCGCCCGCCATCGAGCCGCCGCGCGCGACGCCTCCGGCGCCCGCCATCGAGCCGCCGCGCGCGGCCTCAACGGGCTCCGCGGAGCTCGCCGCCGCGCCGCTACCGCAGCGCCCGACCCGTCCTCGCCAGGAGGACGAGCTCTATCCGGAAGTGGGCGACAGCGTGACCCACTTTCACTTCGGCGAGTGCACCGTGATCAGCTCGGATGGCGAGCGGATCCGCCTCCGCCAGGAGCGCGACGGCCGCGTGCGCGAGGTCTCGCTGACGATGCTCCGCATCGAGCCTCCCACCGTCGACGCGGCGACAGGCAGGAAGCAGTTCCGCCTCGCGCGGAAGAACTGAGAGCGACCGCGCCACCTCGGTCGAGAGGTGGCGCACGGCGCCTGCGCGCTCAGAAGACGCGCTGGGCGATGTGGATCGAGTCCCCTGCCTGAAGCGGCACATCGGGGATCTTGTTGTCGATGATGTCCTCGACCGAGACGGTGGTGAACACCGTCTTGCCCTGAGACTTCCTGCGGATCGTGACCCGATCCTTGTCCGCGATGCTGTTGAACCCTCCCGCCATCGAGATGGCGCGGAGCAGCGTCATGCCGGGCTGGAGCGGCAGGGACCCAGGCTTCTGCACCTCGCCGAGCACCTCGACCCGCTTCGAGTTGTACTCCTTGATGCTCACGCTCACGCTGGGATCGGTGAGGACCTGCCCTTCCATGAGCTTCGCGCGCACGAGCTCCGCGACTTCCTGAGGCTCGAGGCCCGACACCTTGAGCCGCTTCACGTACGGGACGTCGACGGTGCCGTCCGGCGCGACGGTGAACGTCGAGGGCAGCTTGTCTTCTCCGACGATGCGGAGCTCGAACACGTCGCCGACCCCGATGGTCGTCGCCTCCACCGGCGCAGGCAGGTTCGCTGGCTGGGGCGTTCGCGATGAGCACGCAGCGAGCGCCAGCGCGAGCACGGCGGCGGTCCACCGACCAGCACGCCGCATCACATGAACCAGCGCACGCCCAGGTAGGCTTCGAACTGCTGCCATCCGAGGTAGTTCGGCGTCGTCCCGCCGGCAGGCGTCAGCGATGTGCTGCTGATGTTGTTGCCGTAACGCAGCGTCGAGTTGATGCCCAGCGAGTCCCCTATCCGGTACTCGCCGAACAGAGACGCGTCGATGCGGACGTCTGTCCAGGGAGCCGCAGATGTGGAGTTTGCCCCGTTCCCCGGAATCGCGGGATACACATGGGCCGCCACGCCGCCGTCGGCGATCAGCAGAAAGCGTCCGCCAAAGAAGTAGGAGAGCTTGAGGTAACCGCGATCGCGCTCGTAGTAGGTCGAGAGATAGCTGTCGTGGAAATCGCGCGTGAAGCCGGCCGACAGCGACGACAGCGCGAGCGTGGCCGCCTCGGGATCGGCCGACGGGTTCGGCGTCAGGTACCACTTCAGCTCGAGCTGGCCGATGACGCTGTCGAAGTCGTGCACCTCGGCCTGGCTGTCTGACGTGTAGAAGCTCGCGCCCCAGCCGGCCATCGCGAGGAGGCCGAACGACGACGTCACGAGGCCATTGATACCGAGCTGCGCGCGCAGGGGATGAGAGGAGAGCTGAGCAGCCGGGTTCGGGTAGCTCACGAACCCGAGCGACGCGTCGTAGATGAGCGCGGTGCGGGGCAAAAAGCGCCAGCGTCCCCGCGTCCGGATCGTGTGGTGCAAGTTCGTCAAGCTGTCGAACTCGTCGACCTCGAAGAACGTGCCCAGGAAGCGATAACCTAGCCGCCAGTCGAGCAGCCCCCCGCCCGGCGTCCACACGAGCTCCGCCCCCGCGTCGGCGTGGACGCGTCGAAAGCTCTGGTTGGAAATCCCGAGATCCGAAGAGGCGATGGTCCGGCCGAGCGACGCATCGAGGATCCCGGACCAGGGGCGCCGGGGCAGGATCGTCAGCTTGGCGTCGAGCAGGCCGCCGATGTTCCGCTGCTCACTCAGCCGATCCTGCCCGACCTCGCTGCCGGATACAGGGAAGAACTCGTCATAGGTCGCGGCGATGCCGGCGCGAAACTCGACGTCTGGCGGCGGCGCGTCCGGCGTCACCTCGTAGCGCTGCTGGCTCAGCGTCGAGAGCGAAAACGACGGCGTGATCCGGAGCCGCAACGAGCCAACAGGCCCGAGATCATCGAGGCCTGCATAATCGTTTTCGTCTCGGCGGAAGAAGTTGGAGTCATAGCCGAACTCCGCAGCGACTCCGGGATGCAGCTCGAGATCGCCGGTGCGTATCCCGATGCCCTCGGTGTAGCGCCGATCCTTGAGCCACGGCTGATCCTGCGCCAGGGCCAACGCCGGGGACAGAGTGAGTGTGACTGCGGCAGCGGCTATGGTTTCACGAAGTTTCATCGCCTATTGGGCAGTGGCAATCCGAGAGAGGCGGTCGCCTACCGAAAACAGCTACTGCACGCAGGCGGCTCGATGATGATCTGGCTGACGGGATACTCGGAAGGATCGTCCTTGGGGAGGTTCGGATCGATCGTCGCCGTCACGGCGCTGTCGCCGATAAAGCCCGCTTCCTGTCCGATGCACTGGTTGGCCTCGGCCGTCAGCTGCTCGGTCCGCTGCCGCAGCACCGTCAGGATCGTGAACTCATGGTTGGAGAGATCGACGTCGCGCCGATTCACGGCGAGCTCCAGGCCCTGCCGCCGCTCGCGGGCGGAGCGGATGGCGACATCGATCTGATTCAGCTTGTCGTCAAGACAGAGCGTCTTCACGACGTCGCGCTGCGACCGGGCCGTCTCCAGCTGGCGACGAACCGACATGCGGGCGCCGTCCATCCGGGCGAGGTAGGTCTCGCTCTGCGCGAGCTGCTCTGCGGGCGAGAGCGTCACCTGCCGCGCGAGGCCGGCGGAGGCGTCCGGCGGAGGCGCCGTCTGCGCCTGCGCAGCGGCGATCCCGTGGCCGACCACGACCGAGATCAGCGCCACTGCGGCGAAGCCAGGGATCTGTTCACGCTTCATCGAAGCCTCCGGAAGTCAGACCCGCGCAGTATAGGTGCGGGCAGACGTAATTGTCAAAACGCAATGAACATGCCGAGCAGCCAGCAGCGCGCGTCCGTCGGGAGCCCCCGTACGGCGCTCTCCCCGTTCGATGCGCGACGTCAGCACGCCATTCACGTGCAAGCGAGGAGAGAGGATTGCGTCTTGTCCACGGGCCCGGAAAGCATCGGAGGCTATTGGCTCACGAAAGTGACAGGAATCACAACCGTCGCGCCGCCGCCCTCAGGCGGCGCGAACTGCGCGCTCTGGACGCGCGCAACGACGCACGAGACCACCGTGCCGGACAGGCCGGAGCCGCCGGATGGGGTCGCCGAGAGCACCTCGCCGTTGGGGCCGATCTTCGCGGTGATCCGGACCGACCCCTTCATGCTCGGGTCCTCTTGAAGACCTTTGTTGTAGCAACGGCGGAAACCGGCGGTCATCCCGGCCACGACGGAGGGCGCGTTCGAGACGCTCCCGCCGGAGACCGCGGCGCCGCCGACCTGGGCGTTGCCCACCGGCCCCTTGACCGTCTGTGCCGAGCCGGCCGTCGCAGGGCCGCTGGTCCCGGTGTTGCCAATCGTGGCGAGGCCACCACCGCCGGCCGCGCCAGGTCGCACGGTGCCACCCCCGGCGCCGCCCATGTTCAATCCCGCCACACCGCCCTTGCCGACGCCGGCCCCTGACGCGGCCGCGTTTTCGAGCAAGCCGGTGGGCACGTCGCCCGAGCTCAGGACGCTGGCGGTCGCGTTCCCGCTCGAGTTGAGCGCGCCCAGCATCTGCATGTCGAGCTGCGCGAGCTCGTTGGTGAGCGCCGACGCGCGGGCGTCGTTCATCCCGCCAGAGCCCTTCCCCGGGCTGGCAGCCGCCGCCCCCTTGTTCCCACCGCCAGCGGCCTTGGGCGCTTCGGCAGCAGGCGCCGCCGTCGCGGCCGGCGCCTCGACGTCCTCCTTCGGCTGCTCCACCGGCGGCGGGGGCAGCTGCTTCACGGACTCGAGCAGCTGCGCGACGTCGATCTCATCGTCGACCACCGGGTCCATCCAGTCGGAGTAGATCGACCCCACGGCGCCGAAGTGGAACAGGAACGAGAACGCGGCGATGATCGTGGTCGTCCAGTCGATGTCGTTCGCGATCCCCGACCGCACCGAGACGGGCAGCTGCGGCTTGGGCTGTACCGGTGGCGGCGCGACGAACTGGAAGAGGAACGTCGTCTCCCCCACGACGAGCTTGCCGCGCGCCTCCTCGCTGAGCTGGACCTGGTAGGCCTGGACATTGCCGACCGCCACGCGCTTGGCCGACGACTTGAGCGCGGAGAGCTCGGAGACGCCGCCCTTGAAGGCGACCCGACCGGTCATCCCGTCCAGGAAATTGAGGAAGTACTCGCCCCCCACGAGCTCGAACACCCGAAAATTCGGCGGGATGCTCTTGCTCGGGATGACGAACATGCTCTTTTCGCTGGGGCCGATGGTGACGTGGGTGCGCTGCTTGATGACGCGCTCCTCGATCACCTTTCCCCCCTGAACCAGGCCGATCCTGAGGACCTTCGGGCCGGTCACCGGTGCGACCGCCCGCATGACCGCGGTCATCTGCCCGGGCTGCCCGGGGCGCGACGGGGTGGGGTGCGGGTGCTGCTGGGTCATTCCAAAGGGCTCCGGGAGAGGGGGGACGAAGCGGGCGCCGATCCCGATCGCGCGCCGCTTACGGAGCCGCGCTCCGGGGCCCGGCAGGCCCCGGGCCCGGATCCGCGAGCGACGCGCCGCGCAGCGGAGGGCACCATAATTTGCGAGGGTACACGGACAGCTCGGGGCGGTCCAGGAGAGCGCGCCGCGCTCACCGAGGCGCCCGGCGAGAGCGTCGAGGCGATCCGGAAGGGCGCCCGGGGCCCCCGACGTCATCGACGTTATCGGCGCTATCAAGTGGTTCCAGGGCGACCCGCACGAGCGCGTCGATCGCCTCGCGCCCTCGCGCGGCAGCGGCGCGGCCGGCCCGCCCAGCGGCCGCGGACGCGATCGCGCCGGCGCCCCCCGCGCCCAGGACGAGCGCGATGACCGAGGGTCCGGCCTGCGCGAGGTACGAGAGCGTGGCGAGGAACAGCGCCGTGAGCGCCGACAGGCGCGCCGCCGCGCGCGGCCACCCCGCGCCGGCGTCGAGCCGCTGCTCGATCTCGGCGAGGAGCTCGTTCGCCGCCACGATCTTCGCGCGCGGGTCAGCGGCGGCCATGACCTCGAGCGCGAGGCGGCGCTCCCAGCTCTCCGGCGGCGACCGCCTCGCGAGCTCCGCCAGCCGCGCCTCGCCGGGCAACGCGCGGAGCGAGCGCGCGAGCGACATCAGGTCGCCGCCGGTCGCACGCGCGACCTGCGCGGGGTGCTTCCACGAGATCGCGGCGCAGGCGGCGCTCGACGCGATCGACAGCGCGCTCAAGAGCACGGCGACGGCGGACACACCGGCCGCCTAGAACGGCTCCTTGAAGATCGCCTGCTCGATGCGGTCCAGGAACGGCTGACGCAGCTCGGCGAGCGTGAGCTTCGGCTGGATCCGGCTGACGTCGACGGCCGCGATGGGCTTCTGGATGCGGCCCGTGATCGTCACCTCCGCGAGCGTGATGACCCCGCGCTGCTTGCCCTTCTCCTGCGCGCTCGCCGGCGCGCCGTGGCCGAGGATCGCGAGCAGGACCGAACCCAGCGCAAGTGCCTTGTACATGCTCATGGTCTCCCTCACGTGTCGGTCGCGGCGTCGGCGACGCCTCCATCCGGCGCGGCGGCAGGAGGAGGAGCCGCGGGCTGAGCCGCGGCAGCAGCCGCGTTCAGCTCCCCTTCCTTGAGCTTGGCGCGGTTCAGGAGCTCCTCCGAGTCGTCGCGCTGGCCCTTGTTGCGCAGCTCCTGGAACCTCGTCAGCGATTTGATCGCCTCCGCCACCTGCTGCTTCGGCGTCATGCCGGGGACGGCGGGGGCGAACAGGTAGAGCAGGCCGAGGTCGTAGTGGACCTGAGCCAGGTTCGGGTCGCGGGCGAGCACCCAGTCGAACTCGCGCTTCGCGTCGGCGTAGCGCTCGAGCAGGCGGTACGCGTCCCCGAGGTTGAGGTGCGCGGCGACGTGCTCGGAATCGAAGCGGACGGCGCCCTCCAGGAGCGGCAGCGCCTCCTGGGCGTTGCCCGCCTCGAGCAGGTAGGTCGCGAGCTGCACCCGCGCCTCGACGAGATCGGGGCGGCGCGTCACCGCCTTGCGGAACTCCTCGATCGCCGCGGCGCGCTGCCCCTGCTCCCGGTAAATCAGGCCGCGGAGCAGCAGCGCCTCGGCGTTGTCCCTGTCGCGCGGCGGGTTCTCGCTGACCGGCTCGAACCCGTCCAGGATCGCCTGGAGCGCGTACAGCGCGAGATCGAGGCGCCGGTTCCTGTAGTGATCGCGGGCGATGATCACCATCGCCGGCCGGTAGTCGGGGTTGATCTTCAGCGCCTCCTGCGCGATCCGCTGGGCAGAGCCGGTATCCCGCTGGAGCGACTTGACCTCCGCGAGCGTCGCCGCGACGGCCGCCGACTTCGGCATCTGGCCGCGCTTCTCGGTCAGGAGCCGCTCGGCCTCGCCGAGCTGGCTCTTCCTAGCGAGGAGCATCGCGTACGCGATGATGGCGGGCTCGTAGTCCGGCACGAGCGTGAAGGCCTGGCGGTAGCTCGCGCCGGCGCCCGCGTCGCGGAGCCGCTCCTGCACCACGCCGAGCGAATAGAAGGCCTGGTGCGCGCGCGGATCGGCCTGCGTCGCCTGCCCGAACTGGGCCCTCGCGTTGGCGAGATCGCCGGTCGCGAACGCCTGCAGGCCGCTTTGGTAGAACGCCGCCGCCCGGGGGTTCATCGGCGCAGCCGTCTGGGCGGGCAGATCGTAGGGGCGCGCCGAGCTCGGCATGTCGTTCATGCCGTACGGCGCCTGGGCGGGCGCGGTCGCGGCGGGCCCCGCTGGAACCGTGGGCACCTTGGGCGGCGGCGTCGCCTCCTCGCCGCAGGACGCGAGGGCGAACGGCGACATGACCGCGAGCAGGCTGGCGAAGAGGGTGACAGGGAGGCGGCGCATCATGGGACGACCGGCAGGGGCAGGGGGAGGCCGTCGGGCGCGAGCGGCGGAGTCATGCCGGGCCGCGTCCGGAGGAAGAGGCCATCCTTGTACTCGAACGGGCGCTTCGTCTCGGGATCGATGACCCCCTGGCTCCACTCGCGGAGCTTGGCGTCGCCGAGGATGTCCGTGAAGAACGCGAGCCGCTGGATCGCGAGGTCGACCGCTGGATTCCGGACCTTCCACGCCTTCGCCCAGACGACGGACTCGACGTAGAACTTGACCATCGCCTTGTCGGCATCGTTGAGGAGCCGCTCGCGCGCCGCGCGCCACTGCTCGCGCCGGTTCTGCCGGAGCGCGTCGGCCGTCTCCTGGAGATCTTCGCGATCGCTCGTCTCGGCGAGCTTGAGCAGCTTCTCTTCCTTGTCCGTGTACAGCCTCAACCCCGGCGGGCGGGCGTTGTAGAGGCCGGTGCGGCAGGAATCGTAGAGCGAGCCCTGACGCGCGCGCGCGGCCACCGACCACGGGCGCGACTCGTAGGCGGTGATGACCTCCTGGAGCTCCTTCCAGTACCTGTCGTTGGCCTTGGCGATATCCGCCTCGAAGGCCCGCTTCACCTGATCGATGACCCCCTCGTAGCGGTGATGGCCGGTGTCGTAGTCGAACTCGGCCTTGATGCGATCGTCGATGGCCTTGTAGGCGCACTCCGCCGCCATGTCGGCCTGCACCGAGCCGAGGGCCTTCACCTTGTCGCCGGTCGCCGAGTTCCGGAAGGACGTGAACGCCGTCATGGTGTTCTTGCACCAATCCCGCGCCTTCGGATCGCCGCCGGCGGCGCGCATCTTGGATGCATGGTACGCCGCCTGGACGACATACCCGCTCGCGGCCGGGTTGTTCTTGTTGGCCGCGTAATAGGCCTCCATCGACTGCGTGGCCTTGGTCCGGGCGGCGCGGTTCGGGCCCTCGTCGGCCCCGCGCTCGTCCCAGGCCTTCAGGTCCGCCGAGGCGACGAGGAAATCGATGTCGGCCTTCTGCTCGGGGGGCGGGTTCAGGCTCATGAAGGTGGCGCGCGAGGCGGTCATCTTGTCGCGCTCCCCGATGTTCGCGTAGAGCAGCACCGAGTTCCTGGCGGCGTCCCGGCGCGCCGCCTGCTCGAACCGGCCGTTGCGAGCGATGGTGTCGTAGGTCTCGGCCGCGCTGCGGTAGTTGAAGAAGAGGACGTACGCGGCGGAGAGCGCGTCGTAGGCCTGCTTCAGGTACTTCACCCGATCGGCGTAGCGCTTCGGATCGGGGTTCTTCGGAGGGTTCGCGCCCGGATCGCCCTTCTCGAGCTTCGACAGGTTCTCCTCGCTGCCGTACTCCTTGATGAACAGGGAGTACATCGCGATGGCCTGGTCGTAGTCGCCCACCTGCTTGTAGCAGTAAGCGCCGTTCATGGCGGCCTCCGGCGCCTCGTCGCGGGCCGGCGCCTTCTCGAGCGCGACCTTGTAGAGCGCCGCGGCCTCGCGCCAGGCGGCGACGCGCGCGGGGCCGTCCGGCATCTTCTCGGCCTTCTCGAAGGCCCGGGCGGCGTCGATGTAATAGCCGCGAGAGATCGTCGGCCGGGCGATGTCGCCCTCCTTCAGCTTCTGCTCCTCGCTGACGGCGCAGCTCCGCGTGAGCGCCGCCTCGGCGAGCTTGCGGCTCTGCTCGACGTTGTTCTCGAGGTTCGACATCGTCGTGAGCCGCTCCCACGCCTTGTAACCGAACTCCGTCTTGCCGCACTGCGCTTCGTAGATGGGCTCCATCCGCTTGCGCGCCTCGGCGAACTGGCCGTAGAGGAAGTAGTAGTCGGCAGCCTGGAACGCGTAGAGGTCGATGTTCTTCGGGGCGTCGAGCGCGGGAGGGACCCGCTGGATGTACTCGTCCCGCGCGGCGACGGCCGCCTGGACCTGGGGGGGCAGCGGCTCGGCGACGACGCGCTGCTGGTCGCCCTCGCCGACGATCTTGACCTTCTCGCGCGGCTCGATGCCCTCGGCGCCGCTCGTTCGCTGGAAGAGCTTGTGTCGATCCAGGAGCGCCTGGTGGGCGGTGTCGACGACCATGTACGCCGCGGGCTGCAGGTACTTGTCGTCCTCGTTGGAGTCCCGCACGCCGACCGCCGAGCTCCTCGCCTGCTCGATCTCGTGCGTCGCGGGCGAGCGATCCATCGCCACCGTGATGACCACGACCATGTGGTGCGCGTCGGCGAGCCAGTACCGGCTCTCGTACGCGTCCGGGGCGTTCTCGTCCTGGGCCAGGTAGCCGGCCCAGCCCTGCGCGGCGAGGCGGTACTCGCCGAGCGCCCGCTCGAAGATCGGATCGCGCGTCTCCTTGTCGCCGACGGTCAGCGCCTGCTGCACGAGCGCGCTTCCGGCGTTGGTGTGATCGGCGGCAGCACGGCGCAGCCCGCCGCGCACGAGCCGCTCGGCGGTCTGGATCGCCTCGGGATCGTCCTTGTTCGCCTCGACCCACGGGGTCGTCCCGACGTACTGGGCGAGCTTGGTGCGCGCCTCGAGCGCCTTCGCCGAGTTCATCGCCCGCTCGGCCGTCCCCTCGCGCGACTGCGAGGTGAGCGTGTCGTAGATGTCCGCGATCTGGTTCTGGATCACGGGCGCGTCGCGGTGCATCGGCCACTTCTTGAGGAGGATCTCGCTCACCTCGATCGTGTTCCGATACTGATTGAGCTCCTTGAACTCCAGCGCGAGCGCCTTGTAGATCTCGACCGTCCACTTCTGATCCTGCGGGATCAGCTTGGGATCCTGGACGCGCTCGATGGCGATCCGCATCTTCTGCTCGGCCATGCGCGGGTCGGTCTCGACGTCGAGGACGTCGTTCCGCGGGACGTAGGGCTCGTCCGGTCCGGGGCCGACGAAGTCGAGGTACGTGAGCGAGCCGGCGATGTAGGTGTACGCCTCCGCGCGGAAATCCGCGCCAGGATCGCCCGTCAGCTTCTCCTGTTCGTCGGTGTAGCGGAGCAGCTCGATGAACTGGCGTACCGAGGTCTCGTAACGCTGCTGCTTGAAGTACGTCCAGGCGAGCTTGTACATCGCGACGCCGTGGACAGGGGGCTTCTTGTACTTGATGGACTGCCGGTACGCCGACTCCGCCCTGTTG
Source organism: Sorangium sp. So ce1504 (assembly GCF_051521635.1). Taxonomy (NCBI): domain Bacteria; kingdom Pseudomonadati; phylum Myxococcota; order Polyangiales; family Polyangiaceae; genus Sorangium; species Sorangium sp. So ce1504. The sequence continues at coordinate 8,603,350 of NZ_CP150365.1, forward strand.
TAGTTGAACGGGCCGCCGGCGCGGTCGATCTCGTTGAAGTGGTAGTCGCCGATCTGCCACCAGACCTCGGCGATGTAGCGGGGCTCCGCGCCGAGCGCCGTCTTCTGCGGGATCGGCTGGCAATCGTCCGGATACGGATCGACGTACGCCGTCTCGTCCTCGGTGACGGGCGCCCGCCCCCGCGTGCCCTTGCGCGTGGCCTGGAGCGCCCGGCCGCCTGGCGTGGACCCGATGGGCGTCGGGTGGCGCGCCTCCCAGCCGGTCCAGTAATCGTTGTCGTGGTCCTGCGGGAGCTTGCCGACGGTGTCGCGCGTCGGATCCTTCGGGTCGAGCGCGACCGGATAGGGATACTTGGTGTGGCACACGAGCGAGCGCCACACCTGCTGCGCCTCGGGGAACCGGACCGAATCGTTCAGCGCATGGCCGAGGTAGTAGTAGATCCCGGCGAGCTCACGGTACTGGGGGAACTCCCGGATGACGCGCTTGTAGAGCGCGATGGCCGGGAGCAGCGCGACGCTGAGATCCTCGCTCGCGTCGGTGTCGGTGCGCGCGCGCTCCTCGTAGAGCGCGGCCAGGCGGAACATCGCGTCGGGCGTGTTCTCGGGGTGGGCGTTGGGGCCGCTGTAGCGCTCGACGAACACCTCGAGCCGGCGGATCGCCTCTTCCCGGGCGTCGCGGAGCCCCTTCCTCTCGATCTCGATCTCGCGGTCGAGCGACGAGAGGATGCGGCGGCGCCTGTCCTCGTAGTGGTGCTGCACGATGCGGGTGATGGCGCTCCGGTAGTCGCGCGCCGCCTTCTCGTAGGCGGCCGCCTCCTTCTCGAGCGCGGCGAGCGCCGCCAGCTGGGCCGGCGTCGGAGGAGGAGGCGGCGGCGCCTGCTTGCGCCCGACCGACATCGGCGGCGCGAAGGGTTGCACCGCTGGCGCAGCCGGCGCCGTGGCGCCAGGCGCAGGCGTGGTCGGCGCAGCCGTGGCGCCACCAGGCGCAGGCGTGGTCGGCGCAGCCGTGGCGCCACCAGGCGCAGGCGTGGTCGACGCAGCCGCGGGAACGGCAGACGCCGCCGGCGCTGGCTGGCCACCCGGCTGAGAGAGCGCGAGCGGCGCGACCGCCAGCACCAGGGCAAGGCTGGCAAACCCGAGCGCGCCGCGCGGGCGACGGCGCCCCGTTCGCACAGCGCCGAGCGGCGCGCGCGCGACCGCCGGTCCGAGGATCTGCGCCCCTGCCCCTCTTCGCGGCGCGCCAGAGATCTGCGGCGCGCTCGCGCCACCACGCTCGTTGCTCACTTCTCGTCCTCCGGATCGCCGCTGTCGTCGAGGACCTCGTTGAGCTCCTCCTTGAGGACCCGATCCTCACGGGCGCGCTCGACCTGCAGGCTGCGAACGCGCGTCATCTGCTCCTCGCGGACCTCCCACGCCTCCTCGGTGATGCCGACGTCGGCGCGCAGGATGATGTTCTTCAGCCGGTCGCGGACGAGGCCGAAATTTCGCATCGCGACCTCGCCGACGACGAGGCGCGCCTCCCGGTCGAGCCCATCGAGCTGCACCGAGTAGTGAACGACGTTCGCCGTCTCCCGGCCGACGATCTGCCGGAGCCCCGAGGACTTCTGGGCGACCTCCCCCTCGATGTCGCGGAGCGCCGCCTCGACCCTCGCGTCCGCCGCGTCGCCGGCGCGGAGCACCGGCGTGATGCGCTGCGCGTACGCCGCGAGCTCCGGACCGCCGGCGCCCGCCGCGGCCAGCTCCACCTCGCGCGTCAACGCGTCGCGGTGGGCCTTGCGCACCTGCGCGTCCTCGATGAAGCGCTGATCGCCGAAGCCGACCTGGACCCGGCCCGCGCTGACCTGCTTGCGGAGCACGTCGGCCTGCTGGCGGTAGAGCGCGAGGTCGCGCTCGTTCTGAGCGAGCTCGATCTCGAACCGGGCGATGCTCGCGGGATCCCGGACGACCCCGGCGTGCGGGCCATCGCGGAGAAGCCGCCTGAGGCCGTTGACCGTCGCCTGCAGCGAGTCCATCTGCAGCGTGAGCTGCTGCAGGCGCTGCGACTGGGTGTTCCACTGCTTGAGCGCCTGCGCCTCGCGATCCTGGAAGTCGGCGTCCGTGACGGGCACCCGCGCGAGGCGCTTCTCCAGCGCCCTACGCCTCGCGCGCGCGCCGCCGATCTCGCCCGAGAGCGAGTCGTCCTCCACGTCATCCATGCCCTGGCCGAGCGCGAGGCGCGCCAGCGCGACCCGGTTGAGCAGCGCGAGCGCCTTCTCCTCGCCGGCCTTGAGCTCCGGGAACGCGCGCACCCGGTTGGGCGAGCTGAGAACGGCGTTCAGCTTCTCGATGAGCTCGTTCGACTGCTTGATCAGCTCGCGGCAGTGGTTGATGTCGTCGATCACCGCGAACGCGGCCGGGCCGTCCTCGGCCTCGCGCGCCCACTGCACCGAAAGCGGCGGGAGCGAGGTGGTCGTGTCGAGCGCCTCGAGCTGCTCCTGGCTCAGCTTGTCGTAGTAGACCGCGGGATCGCTCGTCGAGCCGAGGAAGGCGTCCACGCGCGCGCGCATCGGGTCGTAGGTGGCGCGGACCCCCTCGTACACCTTCAGCGCCTTCTCGAAGCGGCCCGCGCGCAGCATCAGGTCGCCGCGGAGCAGCGAGCCGTCCGCGATGTTCTGGCTGTCCGGCTCGGCGATCGCGAGGATCTCGAGCGATCGCTGGGCGCGATCCACGTCGCCCAGGCGGACATACACCCACGCGAGCTCGTAGAGCATCGTCCCGAACTCGGGCGAGACGCGGTCGATGTGGCCGTAGGCCTGCACGGCCTGGGACCACTGGTCGGCCTCGTAGAAGAGCCGCCCGATCGCGAGCCACGCGAGGTCGATGACGCGCTGGTGCTCCGAGGTGTCGGCCGGCAGCTGCGTCACCTTCTGGAACAGATCGATCGCGGCGACGTAGCGGGTCTTGGGCACCGCCGGGGGCGCCTCGCCCTCCTTGAGCGGCTCGGGCGGGGGCGTCGCCTCCTTCACCGCGATCAGGCCGAGCAGGTACCTCGCCTGGTGGAAGTACTCGCTCTGCGGGTCGACCGCGCCGAGCGCGGCCTTCGCGCCGCCGAAGTCCTTCCTCACGTAGAGGCCCTTGCCGCGCGCGTACGCGAGGGCGCTCCCCGCCGTGGAGGCCGGGACGCTGTTCATCGACGCGAAGACGGCGTCGAGCGCGTCGTAGTCCTTGATCCGGAGGCAGATGTCCACGAGCCGGCCGAGCGCCTTCGCCTGGTAGGTGGCGAAGCGCGGCTCGGCGCCGCTCGCGACGATCCGGTGGAAGACCCGGCGGGCCGAGAGGTACTGCTTCGAGCGGAAGTACGTCTCCCCGAGCAGCGTGAGCGCGTCCGGGAACGCCGTCGGATGGTCGGGGTACTTCTCGACCACCTGGTTCAGCACGTTCGCCGCCCGCTCGTAATCCCTGGAGCCCATCAGGAGCTGGGCATCTGCGATGCGCTGGGCCGGCGTGCGCTGCTCGCCGCGGGACTTGTGGATCGCCGCCTGGATGGCGCCCAGCCCGGAGGTGACGCTGCCGATCTGCTGAGAGGCGCTCGTGTAGGCGCGCTCAGCGTCCAGGGCCCACGCTTCGGCGGGGGCAGCGGTCGTCGCCGCGCCGAGCGCGAGCACGCCAAGCAAGGCAGGGAGTACCCGCGATCCGGTGTCCCAGGTCATGGTGGCTTGTCCTAACGAGCTCGAGCCTACTTCCCACCCGCGGCGGCGGACGGCTGCCCGGGAGCATCCGAGAGGCCGCTCACGATCTTCTCGACGAATCGGACGGCTGGCCGCTCTTCGAGCGGGGTCGTGACGCCACCCTTCTCGAACGCGACCGCCTGAAGGTTGATGGTCTTGCCTTCGACCGCCGTGAAGGAATGGCTGGAGCGCACCTCGAAGCGGTAGCCCCGGAGGTAGGAGAACACCCCGTAGCCGTTGCCCTGCAGGTTCACGAGCACCTGGAGCGTGTGATCGCCCGGAGGAACGGAGCCGTTGAAGATCGGGATCTCGGCCTGCTCGGCAAGGGCGCCCGACTGATCGGTCTTGTTGTACTGGACGGCGCCATCCAGGACGATCAGCACGCGCGTGACGCGGAACGCGGACGACAGCTCGTTGTTGAACCGGATCGAGGCGCGCGAGCCGGCGCCGCCGCCGGAGAGGATCGTGTCGCTGAGGAGCGAGAGCCGCGTGTGGCTGCGGCGGATCTGCTCCTTGAGCTCGTCGATGCGTTGCTCCAGATCGCGCAGCCGCACCGCATAGGTCGGACCATCCATCGCCGGAGCGGCGGCCGCGCCCGCAGCCGGGGCGCTCGTCGGAGCAGCAGGCCCCGCCGTCGCGCCCGCAGCGGGGGCGACCGTCGCGGCAGGCGCCGCCGCCCCCGCAGCCGGCGCGACCGTCGCGGAAGCAGGCGCAGGAGCCGCTTGCGCTCCGTTGACAGGCGCGGGCGCTGCGGGGACAGCCGGCGCTGTGGAGGCCGCCGGCGCCACAGAGGCGGCGGGAGCAGCGGCCTTGCCCGTCGCGCCGCCCGGGGCCTGCGCGAAGGCGGGCATCGACATCAAGAACGAGGCTCCCACCCCCACTGCCAGCATCCTGATAAGTCGCATCGAAAGGTAACCTCGTGGTTGAACCCTCGTCGGCAGAGGGGGGCGACCTCACGCCCGGTGCCGGGGAGTCTAGTGGCGGCGGGCTTCCGAGCGCAACGACCTGGACACCTGCCTCCTCCTCCGGCGCAGGCTCCCGTCGCTCACGGCGCGAAGACAGCACAGCACGGCGGAGCCGAAATCGTGTGAGGGCCCTCCCGCGGCGGGCGCGGACCGCGTCCTCGGCCGGTCCGCAGGGCGCTGCCCCGAGAACGTCACGCGACCGCGACCAGCTCCCGCCACCGGCGGCGCGCGTAGAGGTCAGCGCACGCCCGTCCCCCTGCCCTTCCCCGGCCGCGGGCGTGGCGGGCGAAGGGGGCTCGCTCGCTCGGGGGCGGATCCGCTAAGGTGCGCTTGTGTCAGGGGAAGGAGTGCTCCTCAGATCTTCGAGCCGCGCCGCGCGTCCGATCCGACGCCGCGGCCGCCGCCGCGAACACCCCGCCGCCCGGGCCGCCCAAGGAGCGCCGCAGAGGCTCGGCCGCTCCGGGAGCTAGGATGGTCCCGATTTCTCGAGAGGAGGTCACGGACGAAGCCCTGATGATGCGCTTCCAGGGCGGCGACCGCGCGGCGTTCGCCGGGCTCGTCCGGCGGCACAAAACGTCCATCTACAACTTCATCCTGCGACAGGTCCGCGGGCCTGCGATCGCCGAGGATCTGGTGCAGGATGTGTTCGTGAAGATCGTGCAGAGCGCCTCCGACTTCAAGCACGAGGCCAGGTTCACCACCTGGGCGTTCGCCATCGCGCGCAACGTCTGCATCGATCACCTGCGCAAGATGTCGCTCCGGCGCCACCCGTCGCTCGACCAGGGCTCCGGGGAGGGCGGCGACGGCCCGACGCTCGGCGAGCGGACCGCGGACCCGGCGCCCCAGGCCGCGGTGGACCGGGTCGCGATCGGGACCGAGATGGGGCAGCGCATCGTCCGCGCGGTCGAGGGTCTCCCGCACGAGCAGCGGGAGGTCTTCCTGCTCCGTGAGATCGGGCACGTGCCCTTCAAGGACATCGCCCACATCGTGGGGGTGCCCGAGAACACGGTGAAGAGCCGGATGCGCTACGCCCTGGAGCGGCTCCAGGAGGCCCTCTCGGAGTACGAGGATTACGCGAGGGCGCTGCGCTAGCGCTCCGGAAGAGCTGTCTATGGACTGCGAGAAGTTCGACCAGCACGTGATGGACGCGCTCTACGACGAGCTCGACGAGCTGACGTATGCGGCCATGAAGCGGCACATGGACGGCTGCGCCCGGTGCGCGTCGGCGTTCGCGGGGCTGCGCGCGGCCCGCGACGTCGGCGCCTTGCCGTTCGAGGAGCCGAGCGAGGAGCTCGAGGCGCGGATCCTCGACGCCGTCGAGGTCGCGCAGAAGAAGACGCCGTTCCGGCGCAAGGCGCTCCGCGCGCTGGCCTGGGCCGGCAGCCACGCGATGCGGCCGCAGCTGGCGATGGCGGCGCTGTTCGTGCTCGTCATCGGATCGAGCCTGCTGCTGCTGCGGCCGAAGACGGGCGTGGCGCCGGTGCGGGTCACCGAGTGGGGCCAGCCCGCGTCGTCGGACCAGCACGAGGCGCCCCGCGCCGCCGCGCCTACCCCGACGGCGGTCGCGATGGAGGAAGGCGACGGCCGGCGCTCGGCCGAAGCCAAGGCGAACGAGGCGCCCAGGGCGGAGGCGGCGAAGGAGAAGAGCGCGCGTGCGTCCGCGTCCCCGGACGACGGCGCGAGCGCCGCGTTGCACGAGGCGCAAGCGCTGCAACGCAAGTCGGGCTGCGCGGCCGCCGTCGGCAAGCTCGACGAGGTCGGTGCGCAGTACCCGGGCACGCCGTCCGCGCACGCCGCGATGTGGGAGGCGGCCCGGTGCTACCAGGCCTCCGGGGACACAGCGAAGGCGCGCGAGCTGCTGCTCGCGCTGCGCTCCGCGAAGGGCTACGGCGACCGCGCCGAGCAGCAGCTCGCGAACCTCGAGGCGAACGCCGCCGGCGCGCAGGCGCAGAACTCGGCGCCGGCGGCCGCCGCCCCCGCCGCTGCCGCGCGGCGCGCTGCGCCCAAGGCGGCGATGCCCGCGGCGCCGCCGCGCGACGCCGCGGAGCAAGGTACAGCGGGCCCCTCGCAGGCGGCGCCCGCCGACGCCGCGACGTCCCGCTGACGGATTGCGGGCGCCGGCGCGGCCCGCGCTTCGGCCGTCCCCGGCGCCGCGCCTCGACCTCACCGCGCGCGCCGCGGTGGCGCCAGCGTCAATTCGATCTCACCGGCGCATCGCGGATGTAGGCGATCGTCCTGATCGTGCCGACGATGCGCTCGCGATCGTCCGGCGTGAGATCGGCGAAGCGGATCCCCATGCCCGGGTTCGGGTTGTCGTGGAGGGGGCGCACCTCGTTGATCCACTGCACCGTCCCCTCGAGCACGTACGAGCCGTCGGCCCCCGGCGGCGAGAAGCGGAGCGTGAGCCGCGTGCCGATCGAGAGAGGCTGCGTCGTGCGGACGAAGATGCCCATCTCCGAGATGTTGGTGATGGACGCGTAGAGGAACGTGTCGTCGGCCTCGCAGTCCACGAGCCAGGTGACGTCGAGGCGCTCGGACGAGCGTCGGTCGAGCGAATCCGGGGCGGGGACCTCGTGCTCGGCGTCCTCGCCGGGGCGATGCGCGTCGCCGTAGGCGCCGGCTTGCGCGCAGGACGGCGGCGTATCGCCCGGCGTGTCGGGCGGATGGTTCGAGTCCCCACGACCCCCGGTCATGAGTCTGCGACTAGCCGCTTTCCGCACGCGCGTCGAGGGCGCTCGACGCGGAGGAGCACGCGTGCGTCGCCGGGCCGCGCAAGACGAGCCGCGCAGCGCGGCATGCGTCGGGAAGCCCACGAGGGCAGCTCACCGCACGCGGATGACGCCGCCGCGGATGCGGTCCTCGTGTTCCGGCCCGCGCGTCACCTGAAAGCGCGTCTCACCGGCGAAGAGGCCGAAGTAGAGCGTATAGTCGCCCGGGGTGAAGTTGGGCTCGAGCTGGAGCTCGTGGTCGTCCACGACGACGTCGCCCGGCTGCCACAGGCTCAGCGGGTAGCGCCCCTCGAGCACGGGATGGTCGCCGTTGTATCGACGCTGGAACCCGTCGATGTGAACGAACATCTTCCAGTTGCCGGTGATCGGCCGGTGGACCCGGAAGTAAGTTCGCAGGTGGTAGCTCTTCTGAGGGACGACGCTCGAGACCTTCTGGCCGTCGCCGTCGGTGAGCTCCCAGCCGAGCACCTCCAGCTGATCCTCGAGCATCGCGTCGAGCGGGTTCTCGGGAGCGGCGGGCTCGTCAAGGACGATACGGCCGAGCCAGCTCTCGTTCGGCCTGCCCCCGAGCTCGTTCGACGCAAGGAGGATCTGGCTGGAGCGGCCGTCGAGGACGGGCAGGTTGCGCCGGTAGCGCTTGCGAAAAAGGCTGTTCAACCGGGGCAGATCGTCGGACTTCACGACGAGCCAGCGGCGAGCGGCGGGATCGACCGGAGCGGCGGCGCCGTCCACCGAGCTCCCCGCGGTGAGCCAGTCGAACGCCTCCAGGACATCGGTGAACGAGGTGACCTCGCCGCCCTGGTAATAGGCCGCCGTGCGGCTCCGGACGCCGAGCGTCGCGAGCGGCTCGCCGGGCTTGCGAAGGGACTCGTAGGACGCGAAGACCTCCTTCGGCGAGAGCTGGGCCGCGAGCGCCGGATAGTACCAGAAGCTCAGCGCGAAGCCGGCGACGAGGCCGGCGAGCGGCGTGCCGACGGCGCGCGGGAGGGAGGCGCGCGCGACGGCGTGGCGGAACGCGTCGCGCGCCACGAGGAGCAGCACGGGGCTCGCCGCCATCAGCATGGGCAGCGCCCACCAGGCGTTCATCCCGTACGCGGCGAGGTGGTTCGGCATCCTCGCCACGGTGCCCCACCCGATGCGCTTGCCGACGAAGAGCATCGCGCCGACGCCGACGAGCGCCGCCTCGATGACGATCAGCAGGAAGAGCAGGTTGCCGTTCCAGATGCGAGCGAGCTCCGCGGCGCCGGCGTGCACCTCGTCGAGGACGCGCCGCGCCCACGCGCTGAAGCTGCGATCGAGCTCGCGGGGCTGCTCTTCGAACCAGGTGAGCGCGACGAGGCCGGCGAACGCGAGCAGGACGAAGCGCATCGCCGAGGCCGCTTCGCCCTCGAAGCTCTTCGGGAAGACGGGCTTGTCGACCGAGAAGACGCTGAGCGCCCTGTCCGGTGAGGTGACGAGATCGCGGTAGAGGACGAAGGCGAGCACGGCGCAGCCGACGGCGAGCGCTCGCGAGGAGGGGGCGCCGCGCTCGAGATCGCGGATGGCGAGCGCGGCGATGGCGGCGAGGAGCGCGGGGCCGCTGAACGGGAGCGCCCCGGCGTGCGGCGCGAGGACCGCGAAGGCGCCGTAGGCGAGCGCAGACGTGACGATCAGGGCGATCCGGACGCCGGCCTCGCGATCGAGGAGAGGGGCGACGACCTCGCCCGCTCGGTCCGCGGCGGGGGCTCGGAAGAGCCGGCCGACGGCGAACGGCAGGAAGGCGCTCCACGGAAAGAGGGCGTGGCCGAGCTGGCGCAGCGTGAGATCGAACGTGGACTCGACAGGCGGCTTCTTGAGGAGCGCCACGCCGAGGGCGCGGGGGAGCGGCTCGCCGGCGCTCGAGCTCGCGAGCACGAGGGCGCCCTGCGCCGCCGCCGCGACGCCGAGCACCAGCGCGGCGGCGCCCACGAGGTCGCCCAGCGTGGGCCCCCGGCCTTCCGGCGCGGGCCAGGCGCCGGACGTCCGGAGCAGGAGCCAGGTCAGGCCGGCGCCGAGCGCGGGGACGGCGACCCCGATCAGCAGGCCGCGGCTGAGGTATCCGGCGACGACGCCGAGGATCCCCACGGCGAGCCACGCGGCCGACGCGAGCAGGGCGCCGCGCTGCGCCCCTCGCCCGCCCTCGAGCAGCGCGCCGGTCAGCCCGCAGAACGCCATCGTGAGCGCGGCCATCGTGACGATGTCGCCGAGCAGGGTGCGCGCCTGCATCACGTAGAGCGGCATCGTCACGAGCACCGCGACGCCGTACAGGCCGGCCCTTCGATCGACGAGGCGCGCGAGGAACTCGTAGAGCACGAGCGCGCCGGCGAGCCCCCACAGCGCGAGCGGGAGGCGCCCGGCCCAGTCGTGCAGACCGAACACGCGGAAGCCGAGCGCCATGGAGGTGAACCCGAGCTCGCCCATGCCGAGATCGGTCAGGGTCGGCAGCTGCCCGGGAGCGTCGGGGAGATCCACGCCGCGCGCGCCGAAGACGTGGATGGCGATCCGGCGAGCCAGGTCGGCACGGTCGAGCTCGTAGGGGTCCCAGATGCCGCTCTTGCCGACGAGGGGCAGCAGCGCGAGGGCCGCGAGCGCGAGGGCCGCGAGCCTCGCGAGGCCGGCGCGCCCGCTCCCGGCGGCCGCGCGGTCGCGGTCCATGGCCGGCGCGTCGCCGATCTCAGCCGAGCGCACCTCGAGAGGGGGCACCTCGGCCCGGGGCGGGGCTCCGCTCGCGTGCGGGTCGGGGGCGGCGGGCGGGGCTCCGCGCTGTGGGTCCCCTCGGTGGACGCTCGACATGCAGGGCATCCCCTTACCGCCTTCGCGCGCGCGTGACCACGGATCGTGGGGAAGCGTTTGTAGCCCCCCTGGGCGTCTGCTATCGCGCGCGGCGTGGTGAAAGCCCGTCCCCAGAGCGCGCCCCAGGGCGCGAAAGCGCGCCCGCAGGCGCCGAAGCCCGCCTCGGCCTCCCGCGGCCCCCGTCCTGCCAAGAAAGACAGCCGAGGCAGCCGCCGGGGAGCGCAATCCAGCGAAGCCCCCCGGGCCAGCGACGCGGCGATCCCGCGAGGTCGCCCTCCCCGGCGCGAAAATCAGGCGCACGCCGACGACAGATCGCGACGCGCGAGCGAGCAGGGCGGCGCGACGCGCGCTGCTGAGCCGGGCAACGAGAAGGAGCGGCGGGCCGGCGCGACGCGCGCTGCCGAGCCGGGCAAGGAGAAGGAGCGGCGGGCCGGCGCGACGCGCGCTGCCGGGCGGGGCGAGGGGGAGAAGACGGCCAAGCAGAAGGGCTCCGCGGCGCGCTCCTCCGGCGCGGCCCGCAGCCGGGCAGGGCGCGGGCCCCGCGCGGGAAGCGGCGCGGAGGGTCGACCACTCCCGGACGGGAGGCCCGCCAGCCGAGGCGCCGCCCAGCAGCGCAGGAAGGCGGCCGAGCCGAGGCGGACGGAGGAGACCGACGCCTCGCTGCCGAAACGATCCGGGCGGGTGGCGCTGGTCGGGCGCCCCAACGTGGGCAAATCGACGCTGCTGAACGCGGCGCTCGGCCATCCGCTCGCGATCGTCTCGCCGACGCCGCAGACGACGCGCGACGCGATCCTCGGGGTCGTGCACCACGGCCCGGCGGAGATCGCGCTGCTCGACACGCCCGGCCTGCACCGGCCGCGCACGGAGCTCGGGCGCGTGATGAACCAGGCGGCGCGCGAGGCGGCGCGGGGCGCCGACGTGATCGTGTTCGTGACCGAAGCGCCGGATCCCGCGCGCCTGCCGCGGCGCGTGAAGGAGGGGGAGGACGGCCCGCCGCTCGCGCCGCACCCGAGCGATCTGACGTTGCTCGCGGACCTGGGGAGCGAGGCGCCGGTGGTGTTCGTGCTCAACAAGGTCGACCGGATGCGGGACAAGGCGCTGCTCTTGCCGCTCCTCGACGCGTTCGCCAAGCTCCGGGAGTTCGCGGCGATCGTCCCCATCTCGGCGCTGCGCGAGGACGGCGTCCAGCGCGTGCTCGACGAGGTGGCGAAGCTCTGTCCCGAGGGGGACTGGGGCTTCGCGCCCGATGAGCTCACCGACAGGCCGACGCGCTTCTTCGCCGCCGAGTACGTGCGCGAGCAGATCCTGCGCGCGACGAAGGCCGAGGTGCCCCACGCGAGCGCCGTGCAGATCGAGCGCTACGTCGAGCCGACAGGCGAGGGCGCGCTGCACATCGACGCGACCATCCACGTGGAGCGGCCCGGGCAGAAGAAGATCCTGATCGGCGCCGGCGCGGAGCAGCTGAAGCGCATCGGCACGGAGGCTCGGCTCCGGATAGAGGAGCTCGTCGGCCGGCAGGTGAACCTCAAGCTCTGGGTCCGGGTGACGCCGGAGTGGCGTGAGTCGCGGGAGCGGCTGGACGAGCTCGGTTACAACAAGGGAGAGACCTCGTGAGTGCGGCAAAGCCAGCCCTTTCCAGATCGAACAAACGCAGCCAGGGAGCCGCCGGAGGCGGGCGGACGGCGAAGAAGGGCGACGCCCCCGAGAAGAAGAGGGGCAGCGTCGCTCCCAGGAAGGGCGCTGCCGCCTCCGGGAAGGGCGCTGCCGCTCACGGAAAGAGCGCGGCGGCCCCCGGCAAGGGCGCTGCCGCTCGCGGAAAGAGCGCGGCGGCCCCCGGCAAGGGCGCTGCTGCTCGCGGAAAGAGCGCGGCGGCGCCCGCCAAGAGCGCCGTCGGATCGAAGAGGGGCAGCAGATCAGGCCCGAGCAAGGCCCGTGCTCTCGCCGAGCCGATCGGCCACGAGGCGGCGCAGGACAGGGAGGAGCTCACGGCGGACCTGGCCGAGGAGGCCATCGCGGCCGCCGAGGACGCCGCGGCCGATGCGCCTGCGCCGCCCCCGTCGGCCGGGATCGTGGCGCTGGTCGGGCGGCCCAACACCGGCAAGAGCACGCTGTTCAACCGGCTGATCGGCAAGCGCGTCGCGATCGTGCACGACGAGCCCGGGGTGACCCGCGATCGCCACTACGGCGACGTCACCTCGCGGGGACGGCGCTTCACGCTCGTCGACACGGGCGGGTTCGACCCCGAGAGCGATGATCCCATGCGGCAGGGGATCAAGCGGCAGATCGACCTCGCCATCGCCGAGGCCGACGTCATCGTGTGCGTGCTCGACGCCGTGACGCCGGTCACGCCGTCCGAGCACGCCGAGCTCGGCCTGCTGCGCCGCGCGGGCAAGCCCGTGATCTACGTCGCCAACAAGGCGGACTCGCCGCGGGCCGAGGCGGAGGCGGCGGAGCTGTACCGCCTCGGGATGGATCGGCTCATCCCGATCAGCGCCCTCCATGGCCGCGGCATCTCGGATCTGGAGATGGCCATCGAGGCGGCGCTCCCCGAGGAGCCCCCGGCGCCCGAGGAGTCGGCCGAGGGGGCGCTCCGCATCGCGATCATCGGGCGGCCCAACGCGGGGAAGTCGTCGCTCGTCAACCGCATCGCGGGCGAGGAGCGCATGCTGGTCGACGCGCAGCCGGGCACGACGCGCGATCCGATCGACACGCTGGCCGAGCGCGACGGGAAGCGGTTCTTGCTCATCGACACGGCCGGCATCCGGCGCAAGGCGAAGGTGACGAAGGAGGACAGCGCCGTCGAGGCGGTCAGCGTGATCCACGCGATCCGCGCCATGGAGCGGGCGGAGGTCGTGCTCCTGCTCTGCGACGCGGCCGAGGGCGTGGCCGAGCAGGACGCGAAGATCCTCGGCCTCGCGGTCGATCGCGGGTGCGGCGTCGTGATCGGCCTCAACAAGATCGATCTCCTCGATCGCAAGGCGCTCGCGAAGGCGGAGCAGGACGCCCGCGACAAGCTCTCGTTCGTGCCGTGGGCGCCGATCGCGCACGTGAGCGCGCGCAGCGGGCGCGGCGTGGCGAAGCTCATCGAGAGCGTGGCCCAGGTGGCCGACGCCTACAGGAAGCGCGTGCCCACCGGGGAGCTCAACCGCTTCTTCGAGCAGATCCTGCTCACGCACCCGCCGCCGACGCACGGCGGGCGCGCGCCCCGCCTGTTCTTCGTCACGCAAGCCGAGACGTCGCCGCCGCTGTTCGTCGTCGTCGCGAGCGATCCCGACAAACTCCACTTCAGCTACCGACGCTACGTGGCGAACCAGCTCCGGCAGGCGTTCGGGCTGGAGGGCGTGCCGGTCCGTGTGAAGTACAAGGAGCGCAGGCGGCGGGGGTAGGCCGGGGGCAGCCCAGCTGCCTCCTCACAGACCGTTCCGAGTTACCCCAGGGCAGCCAGAAGGACCGACGAGCTGCCCCTGTGGCTACCCAGCCGCCCCGGGCAGCGGCGCCAGCACGTCGGCGATCCTCGCAAGGCCGGCCACGTCGTGGATGTCGTACGGGAACGCCGGGACGTCGACGCGGACGCTGCCGGCGCTCTGCTCGTCTTCGAGCGCCGCCTCGAGGGCGATCAGGTTCAGCTGATCGAGCTTGCCCATGCGGCTCTCGTCCTTGGCGGCCTGAAGCAGGCGCGCCGCGGCGCCGGAGGCGAGCCCAAGGCCGCTCCCGTCGAGCGCGGCGGCGATCTCGCCGACGCCGGGGAGCGCGCCGTACACCGGGTGGACGCGGTTCACGACGAACGCGTCGCGATGCATCTGCTGCTCGCGCAGGCGATCGGCGAAGTACAGCACCTCGCGCACGCAGAGCGGATCGGGCGTCGTGACGAGCACGTAGGCCACGTCGGGGCCGCGGAGCGCCGATGCAACCGCGTCCGCCCGCTGCTTCCAGCCGCCGAAGACCGCGTTCATCTCGCTGATGAACGCCGCGATCTGCTCGAGGAAGCCGCTGCCGGTCAGCTTGCCGATGCCCCGCAGCACCGCGGCGGTCGAGCGCGCCAGCAGGTTGAGCGAGAGCTTGCCGGAGCTCTGGAAGGCCTGCACGAACCACCGCGTCGCCGCGCCGTCGATGGCGCCGACGAGGCGCTCCGGCGCGTCGAGGAAATCCAGCGCGTTCGCCGTGGGCGGCGTGTCGAGCAGGACGAGGTCGTAGCTCGGGTCGCTCCTGACGGCGTAGAGCTTCTCCATCGCCATGTACTCCTGCGTGCCCGCGAGCGACGTGGAGATGTACTTGTAGAGGACGTTGCCGAGGATCCGGTCGCGCTGCTCGGGCGTGGGGGCGAGCGACGCGACGAGGCCGTCGAAGGTCGACTTCGTGTCGAGCATCATGACCGTCATCGAGCCGGGCACGTCGACCCCCGCCCTGGCGAAGCGGGCGGGCTCGATCGTCTGCGCCTCCGTCGTCATCTCCTCGAGCCCGAGGCTCTGGGATAGCCGGCGCGCCGGATCGATCGTCAGGCAAAGGACGCGCTTGCCGCGGCGGGCAGCGGCCAGGCCGAGCGCTGCAGTCGTGGTCGTCTTGCCGACGCCGCCGCAGCCGACGCAGAGGATCACCCTGCGGGAGGCGAGCAACGGGGCCAGACCGGCGTGGTCTGCCTGAAGGGACGCGTCGGCGGCGGGCGGGCTGTTCCGAGGGGGTGCGAGCGAGCCGGGCATTGCGCGCGACCTGAGGCCGCGGCCCCTTGTAGCACGAACCGGGGGGGCGCGAGCGCCCGGCCTGCGGCGTCGCGAGCGCCCAGCTGCATCACGACGCCGCCCAGCCTGTGGCGCAGCGACCGCTCAGCCTGCGGCGGCGCGGCCGCTCAGGCGGCGCGGAGGATGCGCAAGCACCCCGCAGCGGCCCGGGCAATGGAGGCGCCACGCTCCGCCGTGCCGCCACGGCCGCAGAGCAGCACCTCGCCGCCTGACACCGAGAGGCTCTGGACCTCGACGTCGGCGGTGAGCGTGGCGATGCGCGAGCCGACCGCCGCGCTCTGCACGGCGTCCGGGTTGGCGAGGAGCGGGGCGTAGGCGGCGAGCTCCTCACACGCCGGCCACGCGCCCGCCCCGGCGACGAGGCAGCCGCTGTCGTCCACGAGGACCACGACGTCCAGGTTCGCCTCGGCGCGGGTCGTCGAGAGCTGGTAGTGCAGCGCGGTGACGGGATCGTCGCTGCGGCGGCGCCGCCGCTCGGAGGTGGGGATCCCCTCATCCAGGGCCGGTGTGCCCTGATCGACCGAGGGCGCGCCGGGATCGACCGGGCGCTCTGCGCGGCCTCCCGGCCTGCCGCCGCGCTGGCCGCCAGCGCAGCCGTCCGACGCGAGCTGAGGCACAAGCTGCTGGTTCGATAACGAGAGCGACACGAACACCTCCTCGACGCGAAGGATGGTCGCAGCGCACGCGGGCGGCCAACTTTGCTAAGTTCGGAGCGACGATGCGCGGCTTCATCGATCTGCACTCCCACTGGGTCGCGGGCGTCGACGACGGCGCCCGCACCGTCGAGGAGAGCCTCGCCCTCCTCACCGCGCTCCGCGGCGCCGGGTTCGACACCGTCGTGGCGACGCCGCACATGCGCCCCGGGATGTTCGACAACACCCGGCAGGGCCTCCAGGCCGCCTACGACGCGACCTGCGCCGCGCTGCGGGCCGCGGCCGGCGCGCGCGACCTGCCCGCGCTCGATCTCTCGTCGGAGCACTTCTTCGACGATATCGTCTTCCAGCGCCTCCTCGACGGCAGCGCCCTCCCCTTCCCGGGCGGCCGCGCCGCGCTCGTCGAGTTCCCGACCCGGAGCTTCCCCGCCCGGGCCGCGGAGCGGATCTTCGATCTCAGCCGCCGCAAGCTCCGCCCCGTCATCGCCCACCCGGAGCGCTACGAGCCCGTCTTCGACGACATCTCCTCGCTCGATCCGCTGCTCGACGCGGGCGCGGTGCTCCTCCTCGACGTCGCGGCGCTCACCGGCAAGTACGGGCGCACCCCCCGCCGGGCCGCCGAGCAGCTGCTCGAGGCCGGCTACTACTACGCCGCGTGCAGCGACGCCCACGCCGCAAAGGACGTCCCCGACGTGCGCGACGGCATCAAGGCCCTCTTCGCCAGGGTCGGCGAGGAGGAGGCGAGCTTCATGCTCATCAACGGCCCGCGCGCGATCCTCGAAGGCACCGTCGACCCCTGAGGCCGTGATCCGCCCGCTCGCTTGACGGGCCGCCGTCCATCGCTATAAGCGAACGGCGCGTTCATTATTCGCCATGGCGCAGTACCTCAAAGACGACGTCCAGGAGAGCATCACCTCCGCCGCGCTGACGATCTTCGCGCGGAAGGGGTACGAGAGCGCGACCATGGCCGAGATCGCCCGGGCGGCCGGCGTCTCGACGGGCAACATCTACCGGTACTTCGCGAACAAGGACGCGCTCTTCTACAGGCTCGTCGACGACGGCTTCGCCCGCGCCTTCACGATCCTGCTGCGCCGCCGCGTGAAGGCGCTCGACGGCGTGGAGGACGTCCGGGCGCTCCCGCCGACGGCCGCCTACCACCTGATCTCCGAGGAGCTCCTCCGCTTCTGCATCGAGAACAGGCTGCGCGTCGTGATCCTCCTGGGGCGCGCCGGCGGCTCCAGGTACGAGCGGTTCTCCGAGGAGACCGTCGAACGCCTCATCGCGCTGGCGATCGAGCACTTCCGCGCCGTCGACCCATGCCTCTCGGTGACCGAGGTGATGCGGTTCAACCTGGACCAGATTTACCAGGGCCTCGTCAGGGCGATGGTGAACGCCCTCGCCCGCTTCGAGGACGAGGACGCCATCCGAGAAGCGGTCCACGGTTACTCGAAATACCACCTTGCCGGACTCAGGAGCTTCTTCGTGTAATCTTCGCTTCGCCTCGCCTCAAAAGTGAACGAACCATTCACCCATCGAGCTCGACCCCTCGCGGAGGCGAGGGGCGCAAGGAGGCCCATCATGCTGGAGAGCACGCTTGATCTGCCCGTCGAGGCGCGCGCCGTCCTCGAGGAAGAGGCCACGCTCCTCGAGCGCGTGCGCGCCGCGCTGGACAGGGCGCTGGAGCGCGCCGCGCGCGTCGGCGGGCGCGCGCCGCGCGAGCTCAGGTCCGTCGCGGCGCTCCGGGAGCTCCGCGACGAGGCCGCCGCGGCCTCGGCCGACGATCTGCCGGCGGTGCTCCTCGAGATGAGCGTGCGGCAGCGCCTCATCGAACAGGAGCCCAGGGAGGCGCTGCCCGACCCGCTCTGCCCGTACCTCGCCCACCTCCGGGTCGACGAGGGCAAAGGGGCGAAGGACTACCTGCTCGGCCACGCGACGTTCCTGGATCCGTCGGCCGACGTGCGCATCCTCGACTGGCGCGTCGCGCCGGTGGCGCAGATCTTCTACCGGTACCGCGAGGGCGACGAGTACGAGGAGGCCTTCCCGGGGCGCGTGGCCGAGGGCGTGGTGAAGGCGCGCCGCATCGTCGTCGTGGAGCGCGGCGCCCTCACCCGGATCGTGGGCGACGGCCTCGTCCTGACGCGGCGAGGCGACGGGCGATGGACCCTCGCGGAGCGCGCGGCGCTCGCCATGCAGCCGGGCGGCGCGGGCACGGCCGCCCGCCCCGGGAGCCTCGGCGTCGGCGCCGGCGCCCCGGACCACGCGAAGGCCGCGGACGTCACCGCCCTGCTCGACGCCGACCAGTACGCCGCCGTGTGCGCGCCTCCCGAGCAGCCGCTCCTCGTGCTCGGCAGCGCCGGGAGCGGAAAGACGACCGTGGCGCTGCACCGCCTCGCCCGGATCGCCGCGCTCGATCCGGCGCGTTGCCCGCTCTCGGCCATGAACGTCGTCGTCCCCGAGGAGGGCCTCGCGCGGCTGTCGCGCCGCCTGCTCTCGCCGCTCGGCGCGGGGGAAGCCCAGGTGAAGACGCTCGACGCCTGGTCGTCGGCGACCGCGCGCGAGGTCTTCGGCAAGCCGATCGCCCTGTGCGACGATCCCCCGGCGCTCGTCTCCAGCCTCAAGCGCCACCCGGCGCTCTACCGTGCGCTGCGCGAGCGATTCGCCAGGCTCGCCCCGGCGAACACGACGCTCCCGCGGCTGCGCCGCCGCCTCGCCGACGTCTTCACGGATCGAGGGTTCCTCGAGGGCGTCGTCGCCGCCTCGGGCGGGGACCTCCCCAGGAGCGCCGTCGAGGAGACCGTCCGGCACACCCTGCTGCAGATCGCCGAGCCCCTCGACCGGCAGCTCGCCTCGATCACCGTGGCCTCGATGAAGCGGGCGCTCGACGGCCGCGCCATCGCGGAAGGGACGCCGGACGAGCTCGCGGGGACGCTCGACGTCGACGATCTGCCGATCCTGCTCTTCCTTCGCGCCGCTCGCCGCGGCCTGGACGGGGCGGGGTGGTCGCACCTCGTGCTCGACGAGGCCGAGGACTTCTCGCTGTTCGAGCTGTTCGTCCTGGGGAAGCTCCTTGGCGAGACGCGCAGCGTCACGCTCGCCGGCGACGAGGCGCAGCAGACCTCCTCGAGCTTCGCCGGGTGGGACGCGGCGCGAGCGGCGCTCGGCGTGGGCGACGCGGCGACCTGCCGCCTCGCGGTGTCGTACCGGTGCCCGCAGCCGGTGGCGGAGCTCGCGCGGCGGCTCCTCGGCGAGCTCGCGCCCGAGACGCCCGCGCGCGCGGCCCGGGACGGCGCGCCGGTCGGGCTCTTCCGCTTCCCGAGCGAGGCGCAGGCGCACCTGTTCCTCGCCGGCGCGCTCCGCGATCTCGTCGGGCGGGAGCCCCGCGCCTCGGTGGCCGTCATCGCGCGGGACGCAGGCGCCGCGCGGGAGCTCCACGCGCTGATCGAGGAGCTGCCGGAGGCGAGGCTCGTGCTGGAGGGAGCGTTCTCGTTCGAGCCGGGCATCGACGTCACCGACGTGGACAGCGCGAAGGGGCTCGAGTTCGACTACGTCGTCGTGCCCGACGCGACCGCGGCGGCGTACCCGATGAACCACGAGGCCCGCCGGCGGCTCCACGTCGCGGTGACGCGGACGTCGCACCAGCTCTGGCTCATCTCCGGAGCGGCGTGGTCGCCGCTGCTCGGCGACGTGGGGGCGAGCTGACGCTCGCCGCGGCGCCCTATGGGCGCGGCCCGGCCGGCGCGGAGACGGCGGCGGGAGGGAGCGGGCTGTCCCTCACCGCCGCGGTCCCGGCGAGCGCGACCCCGAGGACGGCGGCCCCGAACACCAGCAGCGCCTGCAACCAGCGCCGCGGGGCGGGCGGAGGCTCCACCTCGTCGTCGGCCGAGCGGTCCCCGGGATCGAGCGACTCGAGCGCGGCGCGCAGCTGCTGCGTGCGGAGGTGGGACGCGTCGCCCAGGATCTGTCCGAGCCAGCCGGCGACGAGCGCGTCGTTGCCCGGGTTCGCGGCGCCCGGGATCGCCTCCTCGAGCGCGCGCATGAGCTTCGCGGCCGTCGCCGTGCGCGCGGTGGGCGACTTGGCGAGCGCCTCGGAGACGAGGCGATCGAGCGCAGGCGGGATCGGCTCGGGCGGAGGCGGCGCGCTCAGGCGCTCCGCGAACCCGCGCCGGGACGGGACCGCCCGCGACGACAGCGGCGCGGCAGGCCGCTCGCTCGCGATGTGGGTCATCGTGCTCTCGCTGTCGTCGGCCTGGAAGGGATGAGCGCCCGACAGGAGCTCGTAGAGGAGCACCCCGACCCCGAAGAGATCGGACCGCCGATCGCACGGCTGCCCCCGGATGTGCTCCGGCGCCATGTACGGCGCGCTGCTCCGGAACAGGAACGCGCCCCCCTCGCCGCCCGCCGCACCCGCCGCGCCCACCGATAAAGCGCGCCCGCCGTCGCCGCGCAGCGCCTGCGGTCGTCGCTCGGACATCCGCCCTTCCTCGAGCTTCGCGATGCCGAAATCGACCATGCGGACGAGCCCCTCGGACGTGATGAGGACGTTGTCCGGCGAGACGTCGTAGTGGAGGAGCTCCCGTGGGTTGCCGCCCTCGTCTCGCAGCTCGTGCGCGGCGTCGAGGGCCGCGCAGATCTGGTAGGCGAGCCTCGCCGCGACGAGCACCGGCGCCGGGCGCCTGCGCGCGGCGCGCAGCACCGACGAGAGCGGCTCCCCGCTCACCCACTCCATGACGTAGAAGAACGTGCCGTCCGTCTCGCCCAGATCCACGACGGGCACCACGTTCGGGTGCCTGATGCGCGCGGCCAGCGCGGCTTCGTCGAGGAATGTCCGCACGGCGTCGGGATCGGGCGAGAGCTCCGGGCGAAGCACCTTGATCGCGAAGAGCCGCTGAAACCCGTGCTCCCGCCTCAGCCGCGCCGCCCAGACCTCGCCCACATCGCCTGCGGCCACCCGCAGGACGAGTTCGTACCGGCCCAGGGAAAACCCCGGGAAAAAGCGCCCCCCGCCCCCCACGCGGAAGATGTGGCCCACAGTTGAAGAGCCCGCCAGTGCTCCCGGTGTACGACGATCACGATTGTTGCCCTGGTTGTGAGACTCGACCTCAACCAGGAACCGCTTCCGACCGCGACATCACCGCCCTCCGGAGCGCCTGCCGGGCCAGCCCGCTGCTCGGACGTTTTCGGTCCTATCCGGGATGCGGGGGTCTTGCTTCCTGAACAACCGGACAGTAAAGCTGCCGGAAACTGTTGCCCTGCGCGCCGTGGGTCCACCTCCGCGGTCCCCCGCCGTCGCCCCCTCCTATCGCTCCCTCCCCGAGGTACTCATGAGTGACGAGAAGAACACCAAGCAGAAGTCTGCCGCCCTCGAGCTCGCGATCGCCAGCGTCGAGAAGGAGTACGGCAAGGGGGCGATCATGCGCCTCAAGGACGGGCAGACGCTGCACGACGAGGTCGCGGCCGTGGCGACCGGCTCGCTCGGCCTGGACATCGCCCTCGGCATCGGCGGCTACCCGCGCGGACGCATCGTCGAGGTCTACGGACCGGAGTCGAGCGGCAAGACGACCCTCACCCTCCACGCCATCGCGGCCGTCCAGCGGGCGGGCGGGACGGCGGCGTTCATCGACGCCGAGCACGCCCTCGACGTGAACTACGCCAAGAAGCTCGGCGTGAAGACCGACGAGCTGCTCATCTCCCAGCCCGACTACGGCGAGCAGGCGCTCGAGATCGCCGACATGCTGGTCCGCTCGAACGCCGTTGACATCATCGTCGTCGACTCGGTCGCCGCGCTCGTCCCCAAGGCCGAGATCGAGGGCGACATGGGCGACAGCCACGTCGGCCTCCAGGCCCGGCTGATGAGCCAGGCGCTCCGCAAGCTGACCGGCACGACCTCGCGCTCGCAGTGCCTGCTGATGTTCATCAACCAGATCCGGATGAAGATCGGCGTCATGTTCGGCAGCCCCGAGACGACGAGCGGCGGCAACGCCCTCAAGTTCTACGCCTCGGTCCGGCTCGACATCCGCCGCATCGGCGCCATCAAGGAGGCCGCCGCGGGCGGCAAGGAGCCGGCGGTCGTCGGCAACCGGACCCGCGTCAAGGTCGTGAAGAACAAGATGGCTCCTCCGTTCCGCGAGGTGGAGTTCGACATCCTGTACGGCCAGGGCATCAGCCACAGCGGCGACGTCATCGACCTCGCGACCGAGGCGAGCATCATCGAGAAGAGCGGCTCGTGGTTCTCGTTCCAGGGCGAGCGCATCGGTCAGGGCCGGGAGAACGCCCGCACCTACCTCGAGCAGCACCCGGCGGTGCTCGACAAGATCGAGTCGATGGTCCTCGCGAAGCACGGCATCTCGCGCATCGGCGGGGCCGCCCCGACGAACGGCGCCGCGAGCCCCGGCCCGAAGGGCGGAGCCGCGGCCGAGGCCCCCGCGCAGGCGAAGGGTCGCGGCGAGGCAGCCTCATCCGGCCAGGACGCCCGCCGTCCCCCGGGCAAGACGAACTGACGCCGGCTGCCATCGACGCCATGCACCTCTACGTGATGCGGCACGGCCCGGCGGAGGAGCGGGCGACCAGCGGGCGCGACGCGGACCGGAGGCTCACCCCCGAGGGCCGCGAGCGCGTGGCGCGGGTCTCGCTCGAGCTCCACCGCCTCCGGGGCGGCGCCCCGCTGCCGCTGGTGCTCGCGAGCCCCCTCGCGCGCGCGAGAGAGACCGCCGAGATCGCGGCGCCGATCTGCGGCGCGCCGGAGGTCGAGCTCCGGGACGAGCTCGCGCTCGACGCCGGGCTCCCGAGCTCGCTGGTCGCCGCGCTCGCCCGAGGCGGCGCCGACGCGCTGCTCGTCGGGCACCAGCCGAACGTGGAGCACCTCGTCCGTACGCTCGTCGACACGCCCGGCCGGGGCGCGACAGCGCTGCTCCCCGCCGGCTTCTGTACTGCCCTTGTCGTCGCCCTCGAGCCGGAGCCTTCCCAGCGCGCGCAGGGCCGCTGGCGCATGACGCAGATCCTCGATCCCCGGGCGCTCGCCTCGCGATGAGCGAGGCGCTGCGTGCGCGCCGTGTCATGGCGGGAGAGAGAGCAGGAGCAGAAGACGCGCGTCCGAGGCGGAAGGCGGCCCGACCGGCGCAGGCGCTCGTGGCCTTCACTACAAGCACATGAATTTGCAGAGGAAATCCAGATCACCGGCGAGCGGCGGCCCGGGCGCCCTCCCTCTCCCTCCGGAGGGTCCGGCCACCCGCTTACATAGTCACAAATCCGAATGATTTCGATGTTCTCGGCCGCTCGCTTGACAAGGATCCCACCCGAGAATACGCCCAAATAAGGAGGATTGAGATGGCGGGACAGATGGCCTTCCCCTTCGCTCAACCCCCTCCAGGCCGTCTGTCGCGCAGCGGTGGGAAGGGCGCGGCGCGTACTTCCCTGCTGCCGCGTGTCTCCCGGGCGGTCGTCCGGGTGCCGGACCCCCGTCATCATCCGATCGACATCGATCTGCCGCCGGGCCAGCCGCACATCTACGTGCACGAGGGGGCGCGCCAGGCGCTCATCCGGCGGCTGGAGCTGGCCCAGAAGCGCCCGGTCCTCCTCTCGGTGACCGACAACTACCGGCAGATGATCTCCTCCTCGCTCCGGGAGGGCATCCTGCAGGCGCGCGTCCACCACATGTTCCTGGACGCGCCGGCGCTCGTCCAGGAGGCGCTCGTCCGGTACGTGGTGACCCAGGACCGGGCCGCCTCGCTCGTTGTCGGCCAGTACATCGACGAGAACGGCCATCGCATCCGGGCGAGCCGGCCGGTGAGCTCGCCGCTCTCGACGCAGGGGCGGACGCACGACCTGCTGATCCTGTTCCAGAAGCTGAACCACGCGTACTTCGGCGGCGGGGTCGACGCGCTGATCACCTGGGGCAAGCGGACCAAGGCGCGGAAGCCGCGGCGCACCATCAAGCTCGGGAGCTACTCGGCGGTCGAGCGGCTGATCCGCATCCACCCGGTGCTCGACCGGCCCTGGGTCCCCCGCTACTTCATCTGTTACGTCATCTACCACGAGATGATCCACCACGTGATGCCGGCGAGCCACGGCAACGGGCGCCGGATGCTCCATCCGCCCCAGTTCCTCGCCCGCGAGCGGCTCTTCCGCGACTACGAGCGGGCCCTCGCCTGGGAGACGGACCACGTGGGGCGGCTCCTCCGCACCTGACGCATCCATCGCCTGCGGACGCACGTCATCCGGCGGCGTCGAGCGACGAACGCGACGAACGCGACGAACGCGACGAACCATTGCGCGAAGGTGCGGCTGGCTCTAAACCGGCGAACCCCCGTTCGGGCCGCGCCAGCCGGCGCCCCGTGGGCGACCCCGTAACCTCGAAAGTGTGGAAGGCCAGCGTGCAGGAGATTCTCACCCAGGAAGCGAGCCCGAAGCGGGCGATGGAGGCCCTCGAGTGGGCCGTCCAGCGAGCAGAGAAGGCGGAGGTCGAGCAGCCCGAAGCGGGCGCCGAGCCACGCGCCTCGTCCAGGGTGATCTCCGGGCGGCCCGCCGACTTCAAGGCCGCGGCCGCCGCCTACCTGCCCGATGTCCGCAAGCTGCTCGACCGGGTCATGATGAGCGACGACGCCGAGGCCGGGCTCGACGCCCTGCTCGAGTCGGGCGCCCTCGCCGCGATGCTGCCCGAGGTCGAGGCGATGGTGGGCTTCGGCGACGGGGAGTGGCGCCACAAGGACGTCTGGAAGCACACGAAGCAGGTGGTACGTCAGGCCGTCCCGCGGCTCGAGGTCCGCTGGGCGGCCCTGCTCCACGACATCGGCAAGACGAGGACGCGCTCCATCTCGCCGACGGGCGAGGTCCACTTCTTCGGTCACGCCGAGGTCGGCGCGCGGATGTTCGACAAGATCGACCGGCGGCTGCCGCTCTTCACGAAGGAGGATGCGCTGAAGAACAGCATCCGCTTCCTGATCCTGCACCACCTCCGGGCGAGCCAGTACGACGCGTCGTGGACCGACAGCGCGGTGCGCCGGTTCGCCAAGGAGATGGGCGGCTGCCTGAAGGACGTGCTCGACCTGTCGCGGGCGGACATCACCACGAAGCGGCCCGAGAAGAAGCGGAAGGGGCTGAAGCAGATCAGCGAGCTCGCCGAGCGGGTGCTCCAGGTCCAGGCGGAGGACGCGGTGGTGCCGCCGCTGCCGAGCGGCATCGGCGACGCCCTCATGCATGCGTTCGGGCTGCCGCCGTCGCGGCGGATCGGCGAGATCAAGCGCGCGCTGGAGGAGGCGGTCGAGTCGGGCGAGGTGGCGTCGCATCAAGAGGCGGACGTCTACATCGCGTTCCTCCGGGAGCACGCGGGGCGATTCGGGATCTGAGGGCGTAACGCGGAGGGCCCGGAAGGGGGTGCCGGCTGCCCGGCCCCCATGAAATCAGGGCGCTCAGCGCAGAGGCGCTTCGCAGGTGATGCAGCGAGGGGGGACGCCTTCCTTGTGGTAGTGCTCGCCGCAACGGCCGCAGAGACGAGCGTCGGCCTCGAAGGCGATCAGCTTGTCGGTCGCCTTGCAGCGGAGGCCGGCGACCTGCGGCTGCTCCAGCGGGCGCACCTCGCCGGCGGCATCGTCGGGCGGAGGCAGCGCGCCTTCCTTGATGTCAGCCGCACGCGTGGGGATACGCGCCCTCGCCTCGGCCAGCACGCGCGCGGCCGCCGCGAGGTGTGCTCGCAGCGGGATGGCGATCGCCGTGCCGCTGCCCTGGACCGTGAGCGCGGTCTCCGTGAGCAACAGGCCCGTGACATCGTGCCAGCCGATGCGCTCGATCTCGCCAGGTCCGCTCTCCAGCCCCACCCCGGCATCACCGACACGGAGCGCCTTCATCGACCACTGACCGAAGAGCCCCACCGCCGCCCCGAGGAGCAAGGCGCCGAGGAGCAGGTACGTGGCTGCCGGGTGCGCCCCAGCGTCTTCGCCCCGGAACCACTGGCCGTAAACACCCGCCCCGGCCAGCAGCGCCGCGACGGACATGCCGAGCATCGTGAGGCCGAGCTCGAGCGACGCCTTTGGCTCGAAGCGTCGCTCGCTCCGCGGATCGGTCCGCTGCCGCAACACGACCTCACCGCCCTGCCCCGTGGTCCCCGAACCCTTGCGCTTGCGCTTCACCGGTCTGTCGGCTGCCATCGGCGGCTTCCTATCGGAGGAGGCGCCCGGACGCAAAGGGGCTCAGCCCAGGCCAGCGCTCCGCGCGAGCAGCCAGACGGGAGCCGCGCCCCACCCGCGCCCCGCGCGGCAAGGACGGAGAGGTATGCTGGGGGCAGCGATGCTCTCGATGCCCAACGCAGCGACGTACGTCATGCCCGCGCTGGGTATCGGGCTCGCAGCCCTCGCGATCCTGGGGCCAGGCTCGCCACGCATGGCCACCGGCGTGCGGGTGTGGGGGGCGCCCGTCGCCGGAAGCGAGGCGCTGGCGCTCCGCGTCGAAGGGGTGCGCCGCCTCCACGGCGCCGACGATGCGGCGGCGATCCCGCAGATCGAGGTGAGCGCCGTGTCGGCAGGGGCGCCGCTCGAACGATGGACCGGCTCGCTCGACAAGGACGGCATCGGCGAGGCGCTGCTGCGCGCGCCAGCGGGGCTGCGGGAGCCGGTGACCGTGCGGATCGCGCTGGGCAGCGGCACGCTCCTGGAGCGGCAGCTCCCGCTGCTGCCGCCGCTCGCATCGGCGGACACGAGCGCGCTGCCAGGCGCGGCGCACGCGACCGCGCTGCCAGGCGCGGCGCACGGGGAGCTGCGCCTGCAGACCACGGCGGCGCGGGGAGCCCTTGCAGCTCCGTTCCCGGAGCGGGTGCGGGTCGCGATCGAGACGCAGGACGGAACGCCCGCGGCAGGGGCTCGCCTCGAGGCGAGCGCCGTCGGGGCGGAGCTCGAGGGGCGCGGCAGCGGTCCGGCGCAGATCACGGTCGATGCGCGCGGCGCCGCGGAGCTCACGCTCAAGCCGCTGGCGCACACGGTCGAGCTCACGCTCCGCGCGACCCACCCGGGGAGCGCACCGCCAGGGACACGGATCGCGAGCGGCACGTGGGAAGGGAAGCTGCCCGTGATCCCAGGAGCCATCTGGCTCGATCCGGGCGGTCTCGATGGCGAACGGCCCGAGCTCCGGTTGATCTCCCCGACGCCGAGGCCACGCGCCTACGTCTCGATCGGAGGTGCGCGCGGCCGTGCGCTCGGGACGATCGTCCCGCTCGCGGCGGACGGGGCGGGCTTCTTCTCGGGGAGGGTGACGCTCCCGGACAGCGCCGCGCCCGGGGAGGCGGACTGGGCCGTGGTCGCGAGCGACCCCTACGAGCAGGGCGCAGGCACGGTGGCCTGGCCGATCACGTCCGCGGCGGCGTCCGCCTCGCCGCGGCGCGTGGAGCTGCTCGCGGACGGGATGCCGGCGGCCGAGGCGCGCGAGCGGGCCCGCGCCTCGCATGCGCGGCGCGCTGGCCTCGTGGTCCTCGCCGCCTCCGCGGTGGCGCAGGTGCTGCTGCTCGCGCTGCGATCCAGGACCGCGCGGCGCCGCCTGGAGGCGCACGTCGCCGCCGCCTCGGGCGGCGAGAGCAAGGACGGGACCCATGGCGCGCCGCTGTCCAGGGAGGATCGCGACCGGCTGCTCGCCGCCGTGCGGGCGGAGCCGCTGCTGTCGGCGCTCGCCCTCGCCGCGCTCGTCGGGCTCTCCTTCGCGGCGGTGGCGGCGCTCGCCACCTTCCGATGACCCGAGGGGGCGTGCCGCCTTTGGGATTTGATCCGCGGCGGGCCCCGAGCCGCTAGACTGGAGGGCCAGGCGGCACGGGGCGGGAGGACGACAGACAGGGCATGTCCGAGCAGCAGCGGTACCGGGTCATCAAGCGCCTCGCCTCCGGAGGCATGGCGGAGGTCTTCGTCGCCGAGAGCGCGGGGATCGAAGGGTTCAAGAAGCAGGTCGCGATCAAGCGCGTCCTGCCGCAGCTCAGCAAGAAGGAGCAGTTCATCGCGATGTTCCTCGACGAGGCGCGCCTCTCGGCGCACCTCTCGCACTCGAACGTCGTGTCGGTGTTCGACATCGGCGTCGGCGACGGCACCTACTTCATCGTCATGGAGTACGTGGACGGCGCCGATCTGAGGGCCCTCCTCGATCACCAGAAGAAGGTCGGCCGGCCGATGACCGTCGAGGTCGCCGCCTTCATGGCCGCGAAGATGTGCCAGGGCCTCGCCTACGCGCACGAGCTCGCGACCGGGGACGGAAAGCCGCTCCAGATCGTGCACCGGGACATCACCCCGGCCAACGTGCTCATCACGCGCTACGGCGAGGTGAAGATCGTGGACTTCGGGCTCGCGAAGGCGTCGAGCCAGCTCGCCGAGAGCGACGCGGGCATCATCAAGGGGAAGTTCGGCTACCTGGCGCCCGAGACGGTGCTCGAGCAGGGCGTCGACCAGCGCGTCGACATCTTCGCGCTCGGGATCATCCTCTGGGAGATGCTCGCCGGGCGCCGGTTGTTCCTCGGCGACTCCGACTACATCACGGTGCGGCTGGTGCGCGACGCGGTGATCCCCTCGCTCCAGCAGATCAACAGCGATGTGCCGCGCGAGCTGGAGCAGATCATCCGCCGCGCGCTCGCCCGCGACCCGGGGGCTCGCTACCTGTCGGCGCGCGAGCTCGGGCGCGACCTGACCCGCTTCCTCTACCGCTACGGCCGCCCGGTGAGCGAGGACGACGTCGCCTCGCTCGTGGAGCGCGCCAAGGGCGGGCCGGCGCGGGCGGTCGACGGGACGCAGAAGATCGCCGAGCTCATCGACATGATGCTCCTCGAGTTCAAGTCGCTCACGAAGGAGCCGACCGCCGGCGGCAGCGGCCTGAGCCTGCTGCCCACCCTGGAGGGCGCCACGATCCTGACGCACGGGGAGGAGCACCCGAGCTCGCCACCCCCGCGCAGCGAGGGGCCGCTCGGGGGGCTCGCCGACGAGCTGGAAGGCCCGGACTCGCTCCACCAGGACGAGTCCTCGTCCTCGGTGACGGCCTGGTTCCGGGGGCTCATTCCGCGCTAGATCCCTGCGCGGGCAGCGACGTGACGTCCGCGCCGCCGCGCTGTCTCATCCGTCCCATCCCATGACCCGTCACCGGCCAGGAGGAGCCCTCCTCCGGCCCACAGCAAAGGCAAAGAGAAGATGAGCGTCGAGATTGGAAAACCGTTTCCGCGCTTCGCCCTGCCAAACCAGGACGGCAAGACCGTGAAGCTCGAGGATTTCGCGGGCAAATGGCTCGTCCTCTACGTCTATCCGAAGGACGACACGCCGGGATGCACGATCCAGGGCAAATCGTTCACGGCCTCCAAGGCCGATTTCGACGACGCCAACATCACCGTGGTCGGCGTCAGCGAGGACGACGTCACGTCGCACAAGAGCTTCTGCGACAAGTTCTCGTTCACCATCGACCTGCTCGCCGACACGCGCCACGAGCTGCTCAAGGCCGCGGGCGTCGGGCAGAGCGAGTGGAAAGGCACCCTGTACTGGGACCGGACGACATTCGTCATCGATCCGTCGGGTGTGCTGCGAAGGACCTACCTGAAGGTGAAGCCCGACGGGCACGAGCAGGCCCTCCTCAAGGACATCGCGGAGCTCAAGGCCCAGGCCTGAACGCCGCGACCGCCTGCGAGAGCAGGGCGCACGGAGAAGGGCGCTCCACCTGCGCAAAAACTTGCTCACGCTGGATTTGCTGGCATGTCGCCCCTACCCTGTCGCCCTTGTGGCACCACGCCCTCCTTTCGCCCCTGGTCGAATCGTATCGCTCACGGTCTTCGCGGCGATCGCCGTGGCGGCGATCGCGAGCGCTTCCGTGGTGGGCGCCTGTAGAGGCGCGGGGGGCGGCGGGTCCGTCGGCTCGAGCACGGGCGACGCCAGCGGCTGTCCGATGGGGCCGAGACAGGCGCTGTTCACGATCACCGTGCGCGCGAGAGGCGCCACCGTCCCGCCGGACACCACCGTTCACATCGCGTGGAGCGCCGCGGACGAGCCGATCTTCGTCCTGAGTGATCCGACCACCTGGAAGACGCTCGACGAGGCCAACCTGGTGTGCGCCGTCGATCGCGCGCAGCCTCCTCCCGAAGCGCTGGAGACGCTCGTCTGCGAGCTGTGGACGGCCGGCGTGACCTGGGTGAAGATCTCGGGGACAGGCTACGACGACTTCGAGCAGACGCTCGCGCCCGTCATGAACGACGAGTGCGAGAGCTTCCTGCCTCAGAACGTCGATATCGAGCTCGTCCCGGCGGTGGACGGGGGCACGGGCGAGTAGCCGGTAGCCGGAGGGCGGCGCACCGGGGCGATGTGATCGCTGCCAAGCCGAGGCGCGCTCTCCTGTCGAAGGCAGCATGCGCCCCAATCCTCTCTCACCGCTGCTCCTTTCCGCCTTCCTCTCCGCCTGCAGCTCAGCTCCCGAGGCGAAGGCCCCGGCCCCGGGCGGGCAGACCTTCCCCGAGGCGGTCGCGATGATGTGCGATGTCGACAGGAGAGCCGGGCTCGACCCGGAGGCCGATCCGATCAGCGTCGGGCAGATGCGGTCGGCGTGGATCGCAGAGCACGTGGAGAGCCCCGATGGAATCGAGCTCCGCACGATGCTCAGCGTGAAAGGGGCCGCTGAGCAGGGCGCGATGCTGCGCGAGGAGGCCAAAAAGACAGGACTCGCGCGCTGCGCGCTGGCGGACTCGCTGGAGGCGGACGGGACCGGCGGGCTATCGCCATGAGGCGGCGGTCCCATTGAAGCACCTCCGGACGTGATCAAGGCTTTGATGCGCTGCTCCAGCTCTCCGCCGCTGGCTGCTCACGCTCTCACGAAGACATCTGGAGACCGTGATTCATCGCCTCGTCGGGCCGCTTTCGTCCACCGTCAGGAGAGCACTTCCGAGGCATCCTTCGCCCCGAGAACGTTATCGATCCAGCGGTCGAGGGTCGTGATGTCCGTGCATGCCTGGATGCGCGCGCTCTCGCACTCGGCGAGCACGATCCCTGCGCGCGCGAGCAGCCGGAGCAGCGTGCCCCGCTTGGCCTTGAGCTCGCCCTCACGCAAGCCCTCACGCAGGCCCTCGAGCTTGCCGCGATCGATGAGCTTCTGCACGAACGGGGGAAAAGTTGCCTCGCCTTCGATCTGCCGTTCCATGACCAACGCCTCCAGAGCCCGCCGCATGGGCTCACGCAACCCGTTCCAGATGACCTGAAAATAGACCGCCGCGTGCTCCTGGTCGAGCCTACCGAGGGCGGCGAGCGCGGCCTGGACCACGGTGAGCCCGTTCGGCCCGTTGCCATGCACCACGGCGGAGAGCACAGCGAGCTCGATCTCTTGCTCGGCTTCGGTAGGGTCGGTGATCTCGGGGACTACGGCTGGACCGAGCACCAGCGGCTCGACGTGGCCCAGCCCCAGGCCGAGGTCGATGTTCTCCGCCGCCCAGGTGGCCACGCCCGCGTCCGGCGCCACGACAAGGACGACCGTGCCGCAGCGCTTCCTGGCGCGCACGACCGTGACATACGTCGGCCACGAGAACTTCTTGTCGGGATCCTCGTCGCGCTGGACCTCAAGGACAATCGCCAGCGCGAGCGCGCCGCTCGCGTCTCGAAGCTCGAGCACCAGGTCGGAGCGAAACTCGACTGGGATCAGCTGGTCGAGCGACGACTCGACCACCGCAACCGAGGCGTGCGGCGGTACCTCGACGTGGAAGAGCGTCGCGAGCAAGCGGGGCGCGAGTTCCGGGTGCTCACGAAAGATCTCGACGAGGGCGTTGTGCTCGAGCGTCGGCATGACGAGGAGCCTCAAGCACGCACCGTGCCGACATGAAACGACGGGAACACGCGAGGAGAGAGCCGATTGCGGGGTGGCGGCGCCATGGCGAACCTGCGAAGAAGGTCTCCGCCACGGAAAGGCGGCGCCCCATTGAAGCTCGGGAGTGCGCGCCCTGTTGACGCTCCTCCCAGGGCTCACCGCCCCTGAACCGCGGCGGCCCCACCGCCCCCACCCCCTCGCCGCCGCCGACAAGAAGCGCCCTCACTTCGCCGCGCGGCGAGCGCCTCCCGCTCTCGCGCCACCTCGCTGGCTCCCCCTCCCCTCCCCGCCTATCCTGCCCTCATGGCCGCGCCGACCCCGCTCCGCCTCGCCTGGGCGACCGACGTCCACCTCAACTTCCTCTCCCGCGAGGAACTCACCGCCTTCTGCTCCACCCTCGCGGCCACCGCCTCCGATGCCGTCCTCTTCACCGGCGACATCGCGGAAGCCACGAGCCTCCGCCCTCTCCTCGAGACCGTCGCCCGGGCCATCGAGCGCCCGCTCTACTTCGTCCTCGGCAACCACGATTTCTACCGCGGGAGCATCGCCGCCGTGCGCACGATGGCCGCCGAGCTCTCGGCCACCTCCCCCTGGCTCAGGTGGCTCCCGTCGATCCCCCACGTCGAGCTCAGCCCGGACACCGGCCTCGTCGGCCACGACGGCTGGGCCGACGCCCGCCTCGGCGATTACGAGAGATCGCCCGTCATGCTCAACGATTACGTGCTCATCCAGGAGCTCACCTCCCTCGACCGGCGCCGCCGGAGAGAGGCCCTGCACCGCCTCGGCGACGACGCCGCGGCGTACCTGCGCAGCGTCCTGCCCTTGGCCCTCGAGCGGTACCGGCGCGTCATCGTCGCCACGCACGTCCCCCCGTTCAAGGAGGCCTGCTGGCACGAAGGTCAGATCTCCAACGACGACTGGCTCCCCCATTTCACCTGCAAGGCCACAGGCGAGGTGCTCCGCGAGGCCGCCCTGCGGCACCCGGAGCGGCGGATCGAGGTGCTCTGCGGCCATACGCACGGCGCCGGCGTAGCGGAGATCCTCCCGAACCTCGTCGTGCGCACCGGCGGCGCCGAGTACGGCGAGCCCGCGGTGCAAGGCGTCATCGCGACCGCGTAGGCCACCCTCGGGCCGCGCGCCCCGCCTCCCCACCGCCCTCGCGGGCGTCCGTCCCAGGTACCATGCTACCCGGGCACGACATATCCTGCGCGCCCACTCCCCCCGCCGACCTCGGCAGAACGGTCAGCCATGCCGACGAACGACCCCGACAGCCAGCTCGACGAGCTCCTTCGCGCGCTCGACGCGAACCCTCGCGCCACCGACGTCTTCTATCCCAGGCAGGTGAACACGAGCCCACCCGCCGGCGCGACGGACTACGACATCCCCGTCGCCCCCGGGGTGACGCTCGGCGCGCGCTGGCACCTGTCCGACCCGGGCAATCCGACCGTGCTCGCGTTCCACGGCAATGGCGAGACCGTCCCCGACTACGACGACATCGCCGAGGGCTGGCGTGACATCGGGCTCAACCTCTTCATGGTCGATTACCGCGGCTATGGCTGGAGCGGTGGGCAGCCGACGCTGCGCTCGCTCCGAGAAGATCCCGTGAAGGTCTCCGATTTCTTCGAGCGCGAGCTCGCCGAGACGAGCCGCGCCGCAGGCCTCGACCGGCCGCCGAAGCCGCTGCTCTTCGGCCGCTCGCTCGGCAGCTCACCGGCGTCGCGCATCGCCGCGCACCGCGGCGACGCGTACCGCGCGCTCCTCCTCGAGAGCGGGTTCAGCGACGTGCGGCACCTGCTCGCCCTCTTCGAGATCGACCTCGGCGATCTGCGCGACGAGGCGCACCGCAGCTTCTCGAACCCGGAGCTCCTGAGGAACGTCGAGATCCCGGTCCTCGTCCTGCACGGCGCGCGCGACACGCTGCTCCCGCCGGACCACGCCCGCGAGAACCACGCGGCCGTCCCCCACGAGAGGAAAGCCCTGCACCTCATCGACGGCGCCGGGCACAACGATATCCTCCTCTTCGCGTCCGCCTATTTCGGAGCGATACGGGCCTTCCTGCAGAAGCACTGAGCGAAAGCACCGAGCGGCGCTCGCCCGCTACACCTCGAACAGCAGAAACGGCTTGCCGGTGAGCTTCCTGAGCAGCGGCATCGCCACGTTGTAGACCGGGGTCCCGTTCGACATGTGCCCCTCGAGCGCCCCGTGGTGCGCGTGGCCGTGGAAGACCACGTCGGCGCCGTACAGATCGATCGGCGCGGCAAGGCGGCTCGTCCCAAGGAACGGCCTTATCTCCACGTTCTCGCCGACGGTCGTCTCGAGGATCGGCGTGTAATGCATGATCACGATCTTCTTCTCGCTGTCGAGCTGGGACAGCGCCGCCTCCAGCTTCAGCGCCTCGGTCACGGCCTCCTGGACGAACGCCTTGAGCGGGCCCTCGCCGAACGCCTGGAGCGTCGCGCTCCCGAACCCGCCCATGAAGCCCTTCACGCCGGCAACCCCGATGTCGTCGCGCAAGATCAGGTGATCTCCGTCGAGCACCTCGACGCCCGCGTCGCCCAGGAGCTTCGCGACCTCGGCGCCCGCCCCCCGGTCGAGATCGTGGTTGCCGAGCACGGCGGCGCACGGCATCGAGAGCCCGGCGAGCGCGTCGGCCAGCACCTTCGCCTCCTCGGGATGGCCGCGATCGGTGAGATCGCCGCACAGCACGAGCAGCTCCGCCTCCGCGTTCACCGCCTTCACGAGCTCGCGCATCCTGGCGCCGTGCTCCGGCCGGCAGTGCAGATCCGAGGACGCCGCGATGCGGCGCTTGCCCGGCTCCCCGTTCCCTCCGGCGACGGCGGCGCTCATGATCCCGGCTTGCGGACCCGCGCCGCCTCGACCTCCACCCCCGGCCCCTCCGCGCCGCCCGGAGCCCCGTCACGGCCCGGCTTCCCCTTGCCGAGGCGAGGCCGCCCCGCCGCAGACCGCTGGCGCTTCCTGCACAGCGCCCCCCGCGCCGCCTCGGGCGCGGACGCAGCGGACCCCACGACGAGCCCGAGCTTCTCGTAGTCGTGCACGTACTGCTGCCTGCTGATCAGGTTGCCCCGGCATACCCGGAGCGGCGCGTCGCCGGCCCGCGTCTGCTCCAGCGTACGCCGGCAGAGCTCGTCGATGATCCACCCGGGCACCCGGCTCCGCGCGCCCGGATAGACGAAGCGGTACAGCGTCAGGTGCGCGAACAGGACCTCCCAGTAGGGACCGAACCGGGCGAGGAGCCTCTCCCAGTCCATCTCGTCCCCACACGCGTAGATCAGGTGGTTCACGTCGGCGCCGTCGTACCGCTCCCGCTCGTCCACGAACGCCTTCGTGAAGATGATCTCCTCGACCGGCGCGATCAGGCAGGAGTGCCCCAGGATCGTGGCCGGACGCGCGTGCTCGAACCAGCCGCCATCCACCACGGCCAGGCCGTTGCTCGACGAGAAGATGAGATCGATGAAACGGTCGCCCGCGTAGGCCTTCCCGATCCACCGCGGATCGATGAGCTCCGTCTCGAAGCCGGCCCGCTGCAGCGCCCTGAACGCCGCCGGCACCTCCCGCTCGTCCAGCATCACGTCGAGATCCTTCGTGTCCCGGAAAATGCCCGTGTACGCGAAGAAGGCATACGCCCCCGCCACCATGAACGGCACGCCGGCGCAGAGGAGGGCGTCCATCGCCCTCACCCTCACCTCCAGCTCGCCCGCGCGGGAGAGCTGGCCGGCGGGGTCGTCGAAGGCCGGAGGAGCGAGCGCCGCGCGCTCGCCGGCGCGCGTCGCCCGGGCTGAAAGCGCGTGCTGCGCGTCGCCTGCGACAGGGGATCCGCTGCGGACCATCCCCCTCTGCGTAATGAACAGGACGTGCGATGGCGACCCCCCTCCCCCCTCACGCGCCCGGAACATGCGTGGCCCCGTGGACCGCGTGGACCACGCCGGAACGACGCGAACGAAGGAAGAGAAGCGGGCTCGTCGTCGCTGACCATTGCACGACGTGGCGGGTCTGGCTCAAGCTCGCCTGCCGGGACCGCTCGGCGCGCCCCGAGCTGGCTGGCGACGAGCCGCGGCCCGCGACGCTCGAAGAGGAGGCACATCCGTGAACACCGCCATCGCGACGATCAATCCAGCGACCGGAGAGACGATCGAGACGTTCGAACCCCTCTCGTCTGCGGCGCTGGAGCAGAAGGTGGCGCGCGCGCACGCCGCGTTCCGCAGCTTCCGGCAGACCCCGATCGCCGAGCGGGCCCAGAAGCTGCGCCGGGCAGCCGACATCCTGGACGGCGAGAAGGAGCAGCTCGGGCAGCTCATGACGTTCGAGATGGGGAAGACCATCGGCTCCGCCATCGCCGAGGCCCAGAAGTGCGCGACCGCGTGCCGCTACTACGCCGACAACGCCGAGCGCCTGCTCGCCCCCGAAGAGGTCGCCACCGACGCGGGCAGGAGCTACGTGGCCTTCCACCCGCTCGGCGTGGTGCTCGCCATCATGCCGTGGAACTTCCCGTTCTGGCAGGTCTTCCGCTTCGCCGCGCCGGCGCTCATCGCCGGCAACGTCGGCCTGCTCAAGCACGCCTCGAACGTCCCCCGCTGCGCGCTCGCGATCGAGGACATCCTCCGCCGGGCCGGCTTCCCGGAAGGGGTCTTCCAGGCGCTGCTCACCGGGACCGACGTCGTGCCGCGCCTCCTCGCCGACCCGCGCATCGCGGCCGCGACGCTCACCGGCAGCGAGAACGCGGGGCGCAGCGTCGGCGCCCACGCCGGGAAGCACCTCAAGAAGGTGGTGCTCGAGCTCGGCGGCAGCGATCCGTTCATCGTCCTGCCGAGCGCCGACCTCAACGCCGCCGTGGGGACCGCGATCCGCGCGCGCATCATCAACAACGGCCAGTCCTGCATCGCGGCGAAGCGCTTCATCGTGCACGAGTCGATCGCGCCCGAGTTCGAGCAGCGCTTCGTCGCGACCATGCGGCGCCTGCGGGTCGGTGATCCGATGGATCCGTCGGTCGACGTCGGGCCGCTCGCCACGCCGCAGATCGCCGCGGAGCTCGAGGAGCAGGTGCGGGCGTCGGTGGCCGCGGGCGCGCTCCTCCTCACCGGAGGCAAGCGGCTGAGGGGGCCGGGCAACTACTTCCCGCCGACCGTGCTCACCGACGTCCAGCGCCCCTCCCCCGCCGCCGACGACGAGCTCTTCGGCCCGGTCGCGGCGGTCTTCCGCGTCACCGACCTCGACGAGGCCATCCACATGGCGAACTCCACCCGGTTCGGCCTCGGGGCGAGCGCCTGGACCCGCGACGCCGACGAGCGCGAGCGCCTCATCAACGAGCTCGATGCCGGCCAGGTGTTCATCAACGGCATGGTCGTGTCCGATCCCCGGCTGCCGTTCGGCGGCATCAAGATGTCCGGCTACGGCCGCGAGCTCTCCTCGTACGGCCTGCGCGAGTTCGTGAACGTCAAGACCGTCTGGATCGCCAAGGACGAACGGCCGAGGGGCCTGCCTGCATCCGAGTGATCCGAGGAGCGGAGCGATCGAAGGACGGCGAGATCGAGCGGCCGAGCGATCGCCGGGGGAGCCGCTCGCCAGCCGTCCGGCCGCCGCTTCCCCGGCGTCGTGCGACGGGCGATGATGGCGGCCATGTCGCTCCCCGGCTTCACCGAGACGCAGTTCTCACACGACGGCGTGGCGCGGGTGCTCTACCGCCGCGGCGCGGGCCCGGGCGTCGTCGTCATGCACGAGATCCCGGGCATCACCCCGTCGGTCGCGGCGTTCGCCGAGCGCGTGGCGGACGCCGGCTTCACCGTCTTCGTGCCCCACCTCTTCGGGACGCCCGGCAAGCTGGACACGCCCCTCTACATCGTCGAGCAGCTGGGCCGCGCCTGCATCAGCCGCGAGTTCCACGTGCTCGCGTCCAGGCAGGCGAGCCCGATCACCGACTGGCTGCGCGCGCTCTGCCGCGACGTCCACGCGGAGCTCGGGGGCAAGGGCGTCGGCGCGATCGGCATGTGCCTGACGGGCAACTTCGCGCTGGCGCTGATGGTCGACCCCGCCATCGCGGCGCCCGTGCTGAGCCAGCCGTCGCTGCCCTTCCCGCTCTCGCGCGAGCGCCGCGCCGGGCTCCACCTCTCCGACGACGGCCTCCGTGCCGTCAAGGAGCGCGTCGCCGCCGGTACCCCGGTGCTCGGGCTCCGCTTCACCCACGATCCGATGTGCCCGAAGGAGCGGTTCGACCGCCTCCGGGCCGAGCTCGGCGACGGCTTCGAGAGGATCGAGATCGACTCGTCCCCAGGCAACCCCCATGGGATCCCGCGCACCGCCCATTCGGTCCTGACGCGCGATCTGGTCGACCGCGCGGGCCACCCGACGCGCGAGGCGCTCTCGCGCGTCCTCGCCTTCTTCCGCGAGCGACTCCACCCCTGACCGCCCGCAACGGAAGCCGCGCCCGAGCCAGAACGTCATGCGACGTCACGCGACGAGGCACAGCCGGTTGCGTCTCCGTGAACGTCGACTTACCGTCATTGATTGTGTCGGACGATCCGGCCGTGGCCGCTCTGCTGAGCGAGTACCCCCCTGCAGCGCAACAGCTGACCTTGCGCGTGCGCAAGCTGCTCCTCCGCATCATTCCCGACGTCCACGAGCACGTCTATCCAGGCTGGCGGCTCGTCAGCTTCCGGATGGGCAGCGGCGACCAGCACAAGATCTGCTGGCTCGCCCCGCAGCGCTTCGGCGTGACCCTCGGCTTCGAGCGCGGCGCCGAGCTGCCGGATCCGAACGGCATGCTCACCGGCGAAGCCAAGCAGGCCAGGAACCTCCATATCCGCTCTGCCAAGGACGTGGACGTCGCCGCGATCGCCGCGCTGGTCGCGGCCGCCGTCGCGCTCCACCGGGACCGGTGAGGATCGCGCGGAGCGCCGCTGCGCGACGGCGGCGCCCGCGGCTCAGCGGCGCCCGTGGACGACCCGCCCGCCCGTCTTGCCGAGCGCGTACGAGAACCCGAGCTCCAGCGTGGAGCGGGTGACGATCGCCCCGAGATCGAGCCCCTGCTCCACCATGAGCCGCGCGGCCTCGGGCGCGATCCCGACGAGCACCACCTCGGCCCCGAGCAGCCCGGCGGCGCGCGCCGCCTGCGCGAGGTGGTTCGCCGCGCTCGCGTCGACCACCGCCATGCCGGTGACGTCGATGATCACGACGCGCGCCTGGTGCTCGGAGATCTCCTTCAGCATCGCCTCGATGAAGCGGCCGGAGCGGTGCGTGTCCAGCGCGCCCACGATCGGCATGACGAGGACGCCGCGCGCGATCGGCACCACCGGGCTCGACATCGCGGCGATCGTCTCGAGGAGCGCCTCCTGGCGGCTGCTCAGCGACTCGAGCGCCCTCGTCCGCTCCTTGATCCGCGACAGGAGCCGCGCGTTCTCGATCACGACGGCGGCCACCGCGGCCACGCGCTCGACGAGCGCCAGGTCGGTCGCCGAGCACGCGTCGGGCTGCGGGCTGGCCAGGACGAGGACCCCGAGGACCGCCTCCCGGGAGAGCAGCGGCACGCCGACCAGCGTGCGCGCGCCGCTCCGGCGCGCCTCGGCGACGTCGCGGAGGTGCTCGTGCTCGCTCGACGCGGTGTCGATGACGAGCGAGCTGCACGAGCGCATCACCCGGCTCACCAGCGAGTCGTCCGTGACGGGCGCGCGCTCGTCGTCGACGAGGCTCTCGCGCTGGGCCATGCCGATCACCAGGAAATCGAGCGCGCGCTCGTGCCCCCCCGCGCCCAGCCTGCGGCTCGCGATCCTGCGGGCGGAGC
Source organism: Sorangium sp. So ce1504 (assembly GCF_051521635.1). Taxonomy (NCBI): domain Bacteria; kingdom Pseudomonadati; phylum Myxococcota; order Polyangiales; family Polyangiaceae; genus Sorangium; species Sorangium sp. So ce1504. Next base: position 8,642,522 of record NZ_CP150365.1, read on the forward strand.
TCGAGGCGAGGTGATCCGAGAGGGCGCTCGAGAACGGCGTGCGCTCGAGGGTCACGAGGTCGACCCCCGTGTCGATGCAGCGCGACGCCGGCAGATCCGCGAGGGCCTCCGCGACGCCGCGCGTGGCCATCTCGTAGAGCGCCTGCACGCCGCGGTACCCCATGTCGTACTCGCGCTGCACGATCGCCGCGTGGATCACGCCGTCCTGGAGCATCGCGATCGTCGAGGTGACGAGATCGAAGGCGACCACCTTGAGATCGCCGGATCGCCCGAGCCTCATCGAGGCAAGCCCCAAGCTGGGGCCGTTCTCGCTGCACACACCCAGGGCGCCGGCGAGGCCGGCGTTCGACCGCACCGCGTCGACGGCGAGCGCGATCGCGCTCTCCACATCGAACAGGTTCTCCGAGAGCGAGGCCACGCGGACCGACGAGCCGGCGATCGCCTCGCGGAACCCCTCGATGCGCCCCTGGGCGTTCGGCACGGCGAAGGACTCCGCCTGGACGGTGATCTCGCCTCCCTGCGGCATGAGCCGCAGCATCGCCTCGCCCGCGATCCTCCCGGCAGCCCGGTTGTCGGTCCCGACGTAGAGCAACGACCGGCTGCCTGGGGCGGCCGGCGTGTCGATCGTGATGACCGGGATACCCGCCGCCATCGCGCGGTCGATGGCCGGCTCGAGCGCCACGGGGTCGATGGGCGCGATCGCGATCCCGTCCACCCGCCGGCGGATCCCTTCCTCGAGGAGCGCCTCCTGAGCCGCGGCGTCGGCGGACATGACGCTCCTGAACTCGACCCCGACCCGGAGATCGCGCCCCGCCGCCAGCGCGCCGTCCCGCAGGTTGTTCCAGTACGCCGTCAACGGCCGGCGGGGAGCCTTGTAGACGCGGATCATCGGCCTGCCTCGCGCGCCGCTCGCGTCGTGGGATCCCCGCCATCCATCGGCGACGCGCCCCTCGCCCCCAGCATCCTCCAGGATGGCCAGGTCGATCGCACTCCAGCGCGGGCCGGTCTGCACGCTCCGGATCCCGTCCGCGAGCGTCTCGATGAGCTCGAGGAGATCGACCGACTCGGCGACGGAGCTCAGCACCTCCTCGAGCAGGCGCAGCTCCTGGGCGCTCTGCGCCTTCTCCTCGAAGAGGCCGCGCCGCTCGAGCACGACGCCGACGCTCACCGCGATCGACTCCACGAGCGCGCGCCACGAGCCCGAGAGCGGCGCCGCGTCCGGCTGCTCCAGGGCGAGGTAGGCGCCCGGCGCGCCGAACATGGGCACCGGTACGACGTGGACGTGGACGCCGTCGAGCGGCCAGCCAGGCGCTTCCGCGAGCTCGGGCAGGTGCGCCTGGTACCACGCGGCCGCGGGGACGAGGCACGGGCCGTGCGCCGCCTCGGGCGCCGCGGCGGGGCCGAACGGAGGCGACGCGCTGAGCACCCCGCCGTCGGACGGCATGTTCACCCGGCCCGGCAGGAGGCCATCGAGCCCGACAATCGCTTTGCAGGAGAGGCGCCGGCCGGTGCGAATCAGCAGGCTCCCGCGCCGCGCGCCGGGGAGGCCCTCCATGGCTCGTCGCACAAGGTCGTGGAGAGTCGAGAAAACGTCCAGTCCGGTAGTCATGCAGATCCGTTCAGCCGCTCGCTCGCTCGCTGCGCAGCGCGCGTGCGGGCGCATCCCGTAGCAGGCGTGAGCGGGCTCGTGCTTGTCAAGCGGAGACGATGGGACCACCGTACGACCACGAGGAGCTCGCCCCCGCATGAAGCTCGCCTCTCTCCGCGGCCCCGGCCGCGATGGCACGCTCGTCGTCGTCCGCCGCGACGGCCTCGCCTACACGCCTGCAGGCGAGGCCTTCCCCACGCTCCAGGCCGCGCTGGACGACTGGGAGCGCGCCGAGCCCGCGCTCCGCCGCATCGCGGCCGACATCGAGCTCGGCGAGGCGGCCGTGACGCCGCTGGTCGCGGAAGAGCTCGCTGCGCCGCTTCCGCGCGCCTACGAGTGGATCGACGGCTCGGCGTACATCCACCACATCGTGCTGGTGCGCAAGGCGCGCGGCGCCGAGCCCCCCGAGACGCTGACGACCGATCCGCTTGTGTACCAGGGCGGCTCCGGCGTCCTCCTCGGCCCGACCGACGACATCGTCCTGCACGACGAGGCCTGGGGCCTCGATTTCGAGGCCGAGGTCTGCGTCGTCCTCGGCGACACCCCGCAGGGCACGCGCCGCGAAGAGGCCCACCGGCACATCCGCCTCTTCCTGCTGGCCAACGACGTGACGCTGCGCAACCTCGTGCCCGCCGAGCTCGCGAAGGGCTTCGGGTTCTTCTGCTCCAAGCCCGCCACCGCGTTCTCGCCGTTCGCGATCACGCCCGACGAGCTCGGCGATTCGCTCCGCGACGGGCGCGTCCACCTGCGGCTCCGCTCGACCTACAACGGCGCGCTCATCGGCGATCCCGAGGCCGGCCCGGAGATGCACTTCTCGTTCTTCGATCTCATCGCGCACATCGCCAGGACGCGCAGCTTCACGGCGGGGACGCTCCTCGGCAGCGGCACCGTCTCCAACGAGGACCCGGCGCGCGGCGTGTCTTGCCTCGCCGAGCGGCGCATGCTCGAGATCCTCTCGGACGGAGCGGCCGGGACGCCGTTCATGAAGCCAGGAGACACGATCATGATCGAGATGCTGAATCGCGCGGGAGAGAGCCTGTTCGGGCGCATCGCGCAGCGGGTGGTGGCCAGATGAGCGCCGCCGTGAAGGGGCTCGTGCTCTACGGCTACTGGCGCAGCTCGTGCAGCTGGCGCGTGCGCATCGCCCTGGCCCACAAGGGCATCGAGCACGCGTACCGGCCGGTGAGCCTCGTCCGGGACGGCGGCGAGCAGCTCCGCGACGAGTACCGGGCCAAGAACCCGATGGCGCAGGTGCCCCTGCTCGAGTTCGAGCAGGGCGGCGCCGTCCGGCGTGTGTCCCAGTCGGTGGCCATCATCGAGCTGCTCGAGGACCTCTTCCCCGCGCCGCCGCTCCTGCCCGCGGATCCGTACCTGCGCGCCAGGGCGCGGCAGCTCGTGGAGATGATCAACTCCGGCACGCAGCCGATGCAGAACACCGCCACGCTGAAGTACGTGAGGGACGAGCTCGGCGGCGACGAGAAGGCCTTCGGCCGGCGCTTCATCGCCTCGGGCCTCGCCGCGTTCCAGGCGGCGGCGAGCGAGCTCTCCGGGCGGTTCTGCGTCGGCGACCAGGTCACCGTGGCGGACGTGTTCCTCGTGCCCCAGCTCTACAACGCGCGGCGCTACGAGGTCGACCTCGCGCCGCTCTCGACCCTCACGCGCATCGAGGCCGCGTGCATGGATCTGCCCGCGTTCCAGGCCGCCCACGCCGACCGCCAGGTCGACGCGGTCGCCTAGCTCGCCCCTGCGTTACCCCTCGCGACGGAGGACCCGGATGGCCAAGGTGGAGTCGATCGGCATCAAGCGCGTGGAGGCGCTGCACTACTACGTGCGCGACCTGGAGCGGAGCCGCAGGTTCTACACGGAGAAGCTCGATTTCCAGGAGATCGCCGCGAGCTCGCCGGAGCTCACCGCGGCGGCGGCGCAGCGCTCGGTCGTCTTCCAGGCCGGCGAGTGCGTCGTCGTCTGCTCGCAGCCGATCGGCGAGGGGGGGCGGGCGTGGCGCTACCTGCGCAAGCACCCCGACGGGGTGGGCACGGTCATCTTCGAGGTGGAGGACATCGACCGCGCCTTCCGGCTGCTCGACGGCCGCGGGGGCACGCCGATCGACGAGGTCCATCGGGTGACGGAGGCAGGCGGCACCTTCGCCTCGTTCTCGATCACGACGCCGTTCGGCGACACCACCTTTCGCTTCGTGGAGCGGCGCGGCTACCGGGCGCTGTTCCCCGGCTGCGTGGCCTACGACGCGCCGCGCGGCGGTGAGAACCGCTTCGGGATCGCCCGGTTCGATCACATCACCTCGAACTTCCAGACGATGGCGCCCGCCCTGCTCTGGATGGAGCACGTGCTCGGGCTCGAGCCGTTCTGGCAGATCGCGTTCCACACGAACGACGTCGCGAAGGACGCCACTCACGGCTCGGGCCTGCGCTCGGCCGTGATGTGGGACCCGGCCTCGGGCGTGAAGTTCGCGAACAACGAGCCCTACCGGCCGCACTTCAAGAGCTCGCAGATCAACGTCTTCAACGAGGAGCACCGCGGCGACGGCGTGCAGCACGTGGCGCTCGCCGTGGAGGACATCCTCGCCGCGGTGCGCGCGATGCGCGGCCGGGGCGTGGAGTTCATGCCGACCCCGGCCGCCTATTACGACATGCTGCCCGAGCGCCTGCAGCGGCTCGGCATCGGGCAGATCGACGAGGACGCGGCGGCGCTGCGCGAGCTCGAGGTGCTCGTCGACGGCGACGGCGCGAGGTCGTACCTCCTCCAGATCTTCCTCAAGGAGTCGTCGGGCACGCACCGCGATCCCGACGCCGGGCCGTTCTTCTTCGAGCTCATCCAGCGCAAGGGGGATCGCGGCTTCGGCGCCGGCAATTTCCGGGCGCTGTTCGAGAGCATCGAGCGGCAGCAGAAGGCAGGGGGGCACGGCTGATGCTCGATCGCGTCGTCGCCGGGATCGTCCCGCCCAAGCACCACATCGCCCTGCGCAGCGAGGCGGGGGATCTCCGCTACGAGGAGTGCCTGACGCGGGCGGGCTTCGACGGCCCCTACACGATCGCCTACCACGAGCGCCGGCCGCACGAGCACCGGGTCGCGGAGGCCGCGCACGGCTTCACGCTGCCGGTCGCCGCGCCGGCGCGCCCGCTGGCGAAGCGGCACTACCGGTCGCAGGATCTGCCGCGGCGGGGCGGGCCCGCCGTCGACTGCCGCGTGCCGCTGCTCTTCAACGACGACGTGGTGATCGGGCTCGTCCAGCCGGACGCGGCCGATCCGGTGTACTTCGCGAACGCGGACGCCGACGAGCTGTTCTTCATCTTCCACGGGGGCGGCGTCCTGCGCACGATGCTCGGCGATCTCCGCTTCGAGCAGGACGACTACGTCGTCATCCCGAAGGGGCTCTTCTACCGCTTCCTCCCGGACGCCGCGCCCCAGCGGTGGCTCTCGATCGAGGCCGCGGACATCCACCTCCCGCGCAAGTGGCGCAACGAGGTCGGCCAGCTGCGGATGGACGCGCCGTACTCGCACCGCGATTTCCGGCGGCCCACGTTCGTCGGCCCCCTCGACGAGGGCATCCGCGCGCTCGTCGTGAAGCGCGGCGGCGCCTTCCACGGCTTCGCCCTCGAGCGCTCGCCGCTCGACGTCGTCGGCTGGGACGGGGCGGTGTACCCGTTCGCGTTCCCGATCCAGCGCTTCCAGGCGCGCGTCGGGCTCGTGCACCTGCCTCCGGACTGGCACGGGACGTTCGCCGCGCGCGGCGCCCTCGTCTGCAGCTTCGTGCCGCGCCCGACCGACTTCCACCCGGAGGCGATCCCCTGCCCGTACCCCCACGCGTCGGTCGATTGCGACGAGTTTCTGTTCTATTGCCGCGGCAACTTCACCTCGCGCCGCGGCGTCGGCCCCGGCAGCATCTCGCACCATCCGGCCGGCGTCCCGCACGGGCCGCACCCAGGCGCGTACGAGGCGAGCCTCGGGGCCCGCGAGACGAGCGAGCTCGCGGTCATGCTCGACACGATCCGCCCGCTCTCGGCCACCGCGGCCGCGCTCGCGGTCGAGGACCCGGGCTACCAGGACAGCTTCATCGCGGGCCCCTAGCGGGATCGGGCGACGGGAGACTTCCCTCAGGGCCCTGGGGCTTGTTGAAGCAGGCGCTCGTGCACTCGTTGAAGCGCTGCGACTCCTCGAAATCGATCCCGTTCAGCCCATTGCAGGACATGCCGATGATGCAGCGGGCGTTGCACACGATCGACCCGACGCAGTCGTCGGGGTTGGTCGAGAACGGGAATCCCAGCCCGCACGCCATGAAGACGTCGTTGGCGTCCTCGCAGACGGTGCGGAAGATGGAGATGCCGCAGCCACGGAGGCTATCTCGCTGGCTGTCGCAGCCGTCGAACAGGTACTTCTCGTCCTTGCATTCGAGCTCCTCCTCGACGCAGGTCACGTAGTCGTCGAAGGAGCCGGTGCAGCTCGCCTTCACCGCGGCCGCCCGCGCGGTCTCCGCCTTGTCGACGCACTCGAGGTACCTCGCCTCGCTGCAGCCGGAGCAGTCGCAGATGCGGTCGCAGGCGCGCTCCTCGGGCGAGGGGCAGCCAGCGGAAACGAGCGCGCCGCCGACGGCGGCCAGGGAGAGGAGCACCCAGTGGGTGCGCGGCGGGCGGCGCTTGGGGGCGAGCACGGTGACCTCCTCCCCCTACTCTATTTCATTTCGGCATCTTGCCGAGCCGCTCGAGCAGCGCGCGCACAAGGAGCGGCCACGCGACCGTGGCGTCCGCGTACACCTCGGCGAAGCGCCCGCCCTCCTGCGGCGGGGTGAACTTGCCCCAGCTCACGCCCTCGGAGTACGTGCAGCCGGACAGGCCGCCCCAGTGGACAGGCTCGGGGCAGATGCGGACGCCGTACTGGAACCGCGGGTGATCGACCTCGATGTCCAGGCGATCGCCGACGATGTCGTAGAACGGCGCGACCTGCTGGGCCCAGTTGCGCGGCACGCCGCCGCCGATGGTGAAGATGCCGAGGCGCTTCTTCTTGCGGACCAGGCGGGCGTAGCTCAGCAGATCGAGGAACGGATTGTACGGCGGCGGCACGGCCTCGCGCCACACGTCGAAGCCCGGCTTGTCGCCGTGCTGCGCCTTCACCTTGCGCAGCATCCACGTCGCGACGTCGAGGCCCATCTCGCTGTCGGTGAAGGCCGGCACATAGACGGGCACGTCGCGGAGGTACGCGCTCCGGAGCACGCCCGGCGAGTCGCCCATCTCCGCCAGCGCCTTGCCGAGCTGGCGGCAGATGATCTCGCTCGACCAGGGAGAGCCGGGGTCCAGCTTGTCGAGCTCCTTCCGGACGAAGACCTCGATCGCGTTGAGGTTCTTCTCCATCTCGAGCGTGTCGTAGACGCGGTTGTACCCCTTCTCGAAGTACGTCTCGTCGGAGATGCCCGGGTTCGCCTTGTAATGGGTCAGGCCGACCGCCTCGCTCAGCCCGTGCGCCATGAGCGCCCCCGTGCTGATGATGCAGTCGATCATGCCGGCCTCGATCATCCGGACGATGACGACGCCCATCTTGGCGACCGTCATCGCGCCGGAGAACGTCGCCACGACGAGGCAGTCCTCGTCGCGCACCATCGCCTCGAGCACGTCGCACGCCTCGCCGAGCGCGCGGCCGCTGAACGCGGTCCTGCTCATCGCGCGGAGCAGATCGTCGAACGAGTCAATCTTCAGCGGGTCGAGCGCGGCGAGCGGGACGAGCTGGTCTTCGACGCCGTCGCCGAGCTGGCGGTGCGAGGAACGAGGATTCTCCGGAGAGGACATAGGGCGCGAACATATACCCGCGCGGGGGGTAGGCCGTCGAGCGCGAAGCTCCCCGCGAGAAGGGCAAACTCAAGGCCGGACGGGCAGCGAGCACGCGAGGCGGCGCGCGGATCTCGCCGCTGCTCTGGCCGCTGCCGTGCCTTCCGTTCCGCCGAATTTCCCGGCGCCTTGACCGATCCCGCGATCGCCGCCTTCGGCGCGCCGGGCCGCGAGATCGGCGCGAACGAACGCGAGCGGGCCCGCGCTGAGCTGGCCGTCGGTCCGCCGCTCCAGATCCATCAGCGCGGCGATCTTCGCCACGCAAACGTCACGACCTGACACACGGACGTCATAGACAGCCGTGCTCGCGGGCGCGCGGCGGCCATCGACCGTCGCGAACGCGCTCGCCCGATCGAGCAGGAAGCGCGCGCCGGGCGGGCGCGCGGCGCACGCCGGCATGCGGGTGAGCTCGGTGCGGACATTCGGGACGATCTCCCAGCCGTCGAGCGGCAGGAGCGGCGGGGCCTTCGCGGTCGCACCTTGCGCCGTCGTCGCGGCAGGCGGGATCGGCACCGTCCGGCCGAGCGTCAGGCCGTGGAAGCTGAGCAAGAGCGGCACGCCGGCGCTCGTCGGCTGCCCAAGCGCGGGCTCGCCGAGGTTCGCGAGCGAGGCGATCGGCCGCGGGGCCTCGCCGGAGGACCACGCGACGAGCGACGCCCCGCGGAGCCACGCGACGGGGCCATCCGGCGCCTCGCTGAAGGCGACCTCCGCCTCGGGCATCAGCTCCAGCGGCACCTCGGCGACCTCGGCGCCGCGGCCCGGCCTCACCTGGATCAGCACGTCGCGGCCCGAGGCGCGCACCCCGAACAGGATCCGGCCCCCGGACGCCGCGAACCGGGCGAGGATCGCGTCCCGGCCGACGCCCTCGGGCGCCGGGCCCGTCCACGAGCGGACCCTGGCCTGGAGCTCGGTCGGGTCGAGCCAGCGCAGCGTCCACGTCGCCCGCGGCGCAGCGGAGGCGCCGCGCGCCTGGAGATCGGCGCCGGCGCCTCTGGCAGCAGCGCCGTCGGGCGAGCGCACCTCGAGCGCGGCGACGGTGGAGAGCTGGCCCCAGCGCCTGTCGCTCACCGACGAGACGCGCCGCTGGCCGTCCGGTCCGGGCTTCACGTCGCGGGCGAGCAGCGCGAGCGCCTCCTGGGTGCTGCGCGGCGGCGGCAGGCCCGCCGGCGAGAGCGGCGGCCCCGGCTGCGTCGTGCAGGCGAGCGCGCGCTCCGGCAGCGCCGGGGACGGCGGCGAGCGGAGCGGCAGGAGCGGCGCGGCCCCGAGCGCAGGACCGCGGAGCGGCGCTCCCTGCGCGGGCAGCGGCGGCCCCCAGCCGACGCGGAGGTGGGTCGAGATCCTCAGGCCGGCCTCGTTCACGGACAGCATCCCGGGCTCGGCGAGCAGGTCGCCACTCCGGGCGATCTCCGCCGCGGCCTGGGGTGGGATCTCGATGGGCGACCACGTGCGGCCGGCGTCATCCGACGCGAGCACCTTCCCTTCCCCGACGGCGATCCCGCGGCCGGCGTGGACCACGGCGTGCGCGGCCCCGGCGAGGCGAGCCCGCGAGGCCTCGCCGCCGGGGGAAAGGACGACGGCGGTGAGCTCTCCGGCCTCGTCGGCCACCACGAACGACAGCGCGCCGTCCTGCCCCTCCTCGATCGGGCTGACCACGTTGACGTCGTCGCCCCCGCCGCGCAGCCAGCCGAGCGGGAGCAGCGGAGCCTCCCTGCCGCCGGCGTCGATCACCGCGACATGGGCGCCGGGCGAGGCGCCCTCGCGGCCGTCGCCGCGCGGCGCGGGCTCGTCGCGGGGCGCGACGTCGCTGTCCCAGAGCCCGCGCAGGATCGCGATCCGGCCGTCGGCGAGCGCGCCGGCGCCGCGCCAGCGGACGTCCGTGCCCGGGCGGACCGTGCTCCACCGGCCGCTCGGCTGTCGCACGCACACGCTGCCCTCGTCATCCGCGTCGCACGGCGCGAGCAGCAGGGCGCCGCCGCTCGGGGACACGCGGAGCTCGGCCTCGCCGCTCCGCACGAGGACGGGGGGCTCGCTGCCGAGAGGGCGGTCGGGCTTGACCTGGAGCACGCCGAACGGATCGTGGCGGCCGTCCGGCCCGCCCTCGCCGAGCGCGCAGGCTACCCACGCCGCTCGCCCCGCGCGGCCGACGCCGCAGACGTTCAGCCAGTCGCCGCGGCCGAAGGGGGCGACCTCGTGGAGCGCGCCGGTGGCGAGATCCACGCGGGTGAGGATGCCGTGGCTCGCCGTGATCGCGGCGGACGTCCACACCGCGCCGCTAGAGATCGCCGCCTCGAGCGGGTGGCGCCCCGTCGCGCGGATCCAGCGGAGCAGGGGCGCGCCTGGGCCGGGCTCGGGCGCATCGTCGGCGGGCGCGGGCCCGAGCCGCGCCTCGGCGACCAGGATCCGCGCCTCGCGCTGCCCGGACGACGAGGCCCTGCCCTGCGTCACGGCGATCAGCGCGCCGTCGCGCAGACGGACGTCGGCGACGCGGAGCAGCGCGGCGGGGTCGCCGTCCTCTCCGTCCCCACCCGGCGACGGCGCGACAGGGCGCCACGACGCGCCGCCGTCGGCCGTGACCGCGAGCCCTGCCGCCTCGAAGAGCCCGGCGCCCTGCCGCGCGTCGCGAAACGCGAGGGCGCGCAGCGGCAGGGCGGGCAAGCCCGGCAGCGTGCGCGGCTGTCCCGTCTCGATGTCGAGGAAGATCGGGGAGTCGGCGATGGCGTCCCAGACCGCGACGACGGCGGGCCCGCCACCGATGCGCTGGAGGTCCGTCTCGGACCGGGCGAGGACCGCGGGCGCGCCGAGCGGGTCATCGAACCGGTAGACACCGTGGACTCCGCGCCCGACGAGCCGCGGGCCGGTTGCGGACGGAACCAGCACGAGCTCGATCAGGGGCTCGGGGCACGCCGCGGTCTCCGGCCGTGCCGCGCCGTCGGCGCCGACGAGGACGCGCTGGCCGCCGACGAGCGCGAGCGTGCCACCGGCGACCCGGGGCCCGATCGCGGTCGCGCCGCTCGCGTCGACCCAGCGGGCAGGCACGGGCGCGGGCGGCGGGGGGCGCGCCGCCGCGGGCGCGCCGCGCTCTTGCGGCGCAGATCGGGGCGGCGCGCCGCCGCAGCGGGCGAGCGCGAGCGCAGCGAGGAGCGCGGCCGCGCGCCGCGACCTGCGCGGTGGCGCTGCGAGGCGGGGAGCGCCCGCCGCTCTGGACTGCATCATCAGGGCTGAGACTACCGTGTTTCGCTGGCCGCCGCGGCGCCGTGACGGGCCGCAGGCAGCGCCTTGCGGCCGGCGTGCGCCCGCCAGAGATGCGGTGTCCATGGCGGTACACGGAGGCCGCAGCGGCACACGGAGGCAGCGCCCGCGACAGGGACGCAGCGACCGCGAGGCTCAGTGGACGGCCGAGCCTGCCGGGACCGGGGCGGTCTCGTCGGCCAGCGCGGCGGCCCTGCGGGCGAGGAGGGCCATGAGCCCCCTGGCGCCAACCACGGCATGGTCGGACACGCAGTTGTTGAAGATCGCGTGCACCTGCTCTGCCTCCTGGGAGAGCCGAGCGACGGTCTCCGCCCAGGGAGCGAGCTCCACGGGGTCGTAGATGTACCTGAACTTCTCGTTCACGCCGACGGGCGCGTCCCAGGTCTCCTCGCGCCGGCCGTGGAAGCGCACCACGGCGAGGCGAGGATCGGCGACGAGGGCGGTGGGAGGCATGCTGTTGTCCTTGCCCTGCGGCTCATCGACGATGACGTAGAATGCGCCGAGATCTCGGAGGAGGTCCGCGACGCGCTCGATGCGTCCAGGCATGCCCCATGACCCGTGCCGGAGCTCGACGGCGAACGGGAGCCCGTCCATGCGCCTCCGGCAATCCTCGATGACACGCACGTTGCCGCGCGTCGCCGTGAACCACGGAGGGAACTGGAAGAGCACATACCCCAGCTTGCCCGCCTGGCGCAGCGGATCGAGCGCCAGCCGGAAGCGCTCCCAGAGCGCGTCTCTGACCTCGGCCGGCAGGTCTGTCGGGTAGAGGCGCCGCCTATCGAAGAGCGAGGCTGGCAGCGCGCCCTGGACGTCCGGGGGGAGGCGGACGGGCTCCACGGGGTGCTGGGTGAGCGGCGCGAACGCCTTCATGTTGAACACGAAATCAGGCGGAGTCCGCTCGACCCACTGCGCCACCATCCCCGGACCCGGGAGGGCGTAATAGCTCGAGTTGACCTCGACCACGGGGAACTGGGACGCGTAGAACTTCAGCCGTTGTGCCGGGCTCGACACGCCCTTCGGGTAGAATCGATGGCTCTTCACCAGGGTCGGGTCCGTCCACCCGGCGGTCCCGGCGAGGGCGTTGCCGATGCGGGCGGGCACAGGCGCGCACGCCGCGAGCGCCGCGGCGCGCGCGAGCCGCTGCTCCTGCTGGTGCGAAGCCTCCTCTGAAGGCGACCGCGGCGGGTCGCGCAGGGCTTCTTCGTGCATATCGGGAGCAACCTAAGGCCTCTTTGCGGCGATGGAACCGCTCGCCCGGAGATACGACGGCAGGTGCTCATTGCCTCTCACGAAGGTCCTCTCTCCAGTCGTGCGCATGCGCTCGTGCGCATGCGCTGGTCGTGCGCGTACCCTCCCGCTCGCTCGACGAGCTCCCGGATTGCCAGATCCTGATCCGGGCGGTCTTCCGTCACGCTCTTTCGCCGTGGATGAGGCCGCGAATGCAGCGCGCCGACAGCGTGGAGAGCCCAGATTGTGCATGCGCCGACCGGTCGCCTGCGCTATACTGAACAGGGGCCAGGGGGATTGATATATTCCTGCCCGGCAGGACAGAGGTGATCGATGTATTCAGCGAATCGTCGCCGGAATATCGAGCGGGAAGAGCGCATGCTGCTCCGCGAGAAGCGGGAGCAGGCGGCCGGCAAGCTCCTTCAGAAGGTGCCGCAGCTCACGAGCTTGAACCTGGAAATTCGCGAGACCCGGCCCAATTCGGCCATGAATGAGACGCAGTACATCCGCCGCGTCGTTGTCGAGCATGCGCATGCGCTGTTCGAAATGCCGTGCTCGTACTCTTCGTGTGACAACGGCGGCTACGACGTGACGCAGGAAATCCTGAGCGGCCTCGCTTCGCGCACGGCGCGGTTCGAGGGGGAATGCGCCTGTCGAGGGAGCTGTGGTGGCGAGTGCTGCTCCCGGGTCCTCCGCTACGTCGCCACGGCCACGTACCGTGGCCCCGAGGCGTAGGGCGGGCGCTTATCGCCCGGGACGGCGTACGCCGCGAGGGGCGGCCGGGGCGCTGTCCGCGAGGGGCGGCCGGGGCGCTGTCCGCGCCTCGGCGCGCGCTCCGCGCTTCACTCGGTGATGGGAGGCTGTGGCCCCGGGACGATCCCTGCGATGTCCGGATCCTCCCCCGGTGACCCGCCATCACCGAGGCCCTTTTCCTTGCGGCGCGCGAGACGGTTCGCGTCTTTCTCGCGCTGCCTTTCCTGCCGGGCGCGTTCTTTTTGCCGCTTCATTGCTGCCTGTTTCTGCTGCATAGGGAGCCAGGCCTTTCAGCGCCTCCGGACGGCGCGTTCTTCAGCACCTCGCGGTGCGTCCTGAGAAGGCGCAGGCGCGGCGCACGATCGGCGCCGCGCCTCGCCCGCGATCAGTACCGGTCGCCGCGGCCGCCGCGGCCGCCGGAGCCACCGCGACCGCCGCGGCCACCACCGCCGCCGCCGAAGCCGCCACCGCCGCCGCCGAAGCCACCACCGCCGCCGCCGCCGCCGAAGCCGCCACCGCCGCCACCACCGCCGAAGCCGCGCGCCGGGCGCTCCTGCGCTTCGTTGACCTTGAGCGCGCGGCCATCGAGGACCGCGCCGTTCAGCTGCGAGATCGCGCTGTTCGCGGCCTGGGCCGAGCCCATGGTCACGAACGCGAAGCCGCGAGGCTGCCCCGTCTCGCGGTCGGTCGGCATCGCGACCTCACGGACCTCGCCGGCTGCGGCGAACGCGGACTCGAGGGTCTCGCGGGTGGTGCTGAACGAAAGGTTTCCAACGTAGAGACGATTTCCCATGCCATCCTGCTTTTTTTACGGCTTTCTGGTGCGCCGCTGAGGCGCTCTCGGCCTGCCATCCGACGAAGCCGTAACGGATCGAACGGAGACGTGCCGCGCGGAACCCCCGCGCGGTCACACGGTGCGTCGTCCAGTCGTCCGAGCGAGCTGCAGGCTCCCTCACGAGAGGGAAACAGGAAAGCGTCGTATCGAGGGCCAGGGACGTTCGTGAGGAGAAGCATCCTAGCCCGATGCGCCGTCGTTCGCAAGCGGGCCGTCCGTGGTCGAGGCCACCACGCGTTGCCACCGCCCACCGCCCACCGCGCGCCTCGCGCGGGCGCGCCAGCTCCACGCGGCCTCCTGCTCGCCTCGCCGCGCCATCATCGCCGTCCGCCGCTCGCCGCGGGCTCTCCCTTCGGCGCGGGCCCGACCGTCGTGGCGCCGGCGTCGGCAGGGCGGGCGAGCCTTGGCTTGCGCCCTGCCGCTCCGGCGCTGACGTGGAAGATGTCCTGCGCCTCCTTGGGCAAGATGGCGCGGTGGATACGGCGACTCGCGACGAGGTGCTGAAGCGCTGGCGCGCGCGCGGCTTCCACGGCGGGCTGTGGACCGATCCGCCCGGCCGCATGTGGAGGGATGACGTTCACGACGAGGACGAGCTCCTGATGGTCCTCGAAGGCGAGCTCGAGCTCACGCTCGCGGGCAAGACGATCGTGCCCCGCATCGGCGAGGAGATCGAGATCCGCGCCGGCGTGGTGCACACCGTCTACAACCGGGGCGAGACGACGGCCCGCTGGCTGTACGCTTACGGGCGGCTCGGGTGATCGCCGGTACGGGCGAGGCCGTCCGCTGCGGCCGCGACGTCCCCCCGCGGCGCGGGTGAGGCCGCGGCGGCGCCGGCCTCGGCGGGGGCGGAGCGGCTGGCGACCCAGAGCCAGAGGACGAGGGCGCCGAGCGCGACGCGGTACCAGCCGAACGGCGCGAGGCCATAACGCTTCAGGTAACGCAGGAAGACCGCGATCACGAGCAGGGCGACGGCGAACGAGACGGCGAGCCCGACCACGAGCGCCACGATCCCGCCGGGGGCGTCGAGCAAGGCGCGGCCGTTCTTGACGAGATCGAAGACCGTCGCGGCGCCGAGCGTGGGGATGGCGAGGAGGAACGAGAACTCGGCGGCCGCGGCGGTGCTGAGGCCGGAGAGCTGCCCGCCGACGATGGTGGTCATCGAGCGCGACGCGCCGGGCCAGAGCGAGAAGCACTGCGCGAAGCCGATCGCGAGCGCGCGCTGGAGCGTGACGTCCTCGACGCGCGGGGCGCCCTGATCCGGCCGGCGGCGGCGGACCGACTCGACGCCGATCATCAGGAAGCCGCCGACGATGAGCGCCGCCGCGACGGGCCCCGGGCCGAACAGGTGCGCCTTGATGGCCTTGTGGAAGAGCAGGCCGACCACGGCGGCGGGGAGAAACGCGAACGCGAGGGCGAGCGCGAGGCGGAGGCTGTCCGGATCCCGCCGGACCATGCCGCGCACGGTGGTCGAGAGGCGCTCGCGGAAATAGACGACGACGGCGAGCACCGCGCCGAGCTGGATCACGATATCGAGCGTCTTCGCCGCCTCGCTCTGGTGACCGAGCCACGCGCCGAGCAGGATGAGATGACCGGTGGACGAGACGGGAAGGAACTCGGTCAGGCCCTCGAGGACCCCGAGCAGGACGGCATCGAACCAGAACATTGCGCCGAGTCTACCCTCACGCGGGCGAGAGGTGCTCGAGAGCGCGCACGGGATCGGGCTGCGTGGCGGGATCGCGGCGCGGCCGCGGCGGCGCGACGGAGAGCGCCGGCCGTCGGCGCCAGATCCCGTGGAGGCTGGGCCTCCGAGCGCCGCGCCTCCAGTCACGCGGGCGATCGGCGCCGGCGGCAGGGCGCGCCAGCGGGGGAACGCTCGACCGCGACGCGCGTCGTCCTCGCGGGGACGATCTCGCCGGCGATGGCCGCAAGGCGCGAAGAGCCGCGCGTCCCGGAGCCGCGCGCCTCGGTGTTCGTGGCCGCGCATGGACGACGCGGAAGAAAGCGTCGTAGTCGGCGCTCACCTGGGCCAACGAGCGGAGAGGGCGCCAGCAGCACAGCGGTAATCGCCGCAGCCCCCGTCCGCCTCGATCACGAGCCGTTTCACGAGCCGTCGCTTGGCGGACTCAACAGGAGTGATCGAGGCACCTGCCCGTCGCTACCGCAGTTCGCCCCACGGCTCGACGCGGGCGATCGCACGGGCTGACGCAAGCTGCAGAGCACGAAAACGCCAGCTCCCCACGAACAGGGCACCTGGGACAGGGGGAAGTCCCGACAGAAACAGGGAAGTCCCGATCAGCCCGTAAGTGCCAGCCGCGCGAAACCGTGCGAAGAAGAGAAGAAGGGCACCGCGAGTACCGCAGCTCACACAATAGCCATGTGAAGATTCGAACAAGTTGCATTTGTTTCCGGCGTGCATCGCGACCGTGACCCGAAGCGGGCGCCCGCAGCCGCGCTGAACTGGGCCGTTCGCGTTGCATCTTCCACGTCCCGAGTGCCTCCACGACACCGTCCAAGCAGGTCGAACGGAACTCGAGATCTTCGTGCTGGTCTGTCGAGAGAGCATGTTGCGCGGTTGACTCGAACAAACATCGTCGTGTACACCTCGATAGAAGAGGCCGTCGGCGCCGGGGGGTGCCGCCGTGCAGGCCATCGACACCACGCAAGCGCGCTCGCGCACTTCCGCAGCACAGCGGCAGGAGATGCGGGCCCGCGATCGTCGCAGGGAGGCAGCACTGTGTCATCGATCGTAAGAGCCCATCGCACCTCTTCGCAGGGTCAGCACAGGGACGCCACGATCTCGTCTTCCCGACGAAAGTATTGCGTCCTCGTCGTCGACGACGACGAAAGGGCGCTGAGGTCCATTTCCGCGGTCCTCTCCGGGGACGTCGACGTCGTGGAATGTACGTCGGCGGAGCAGGCGCTCGTATTGCTCGAGACCAGGGAGTTTCACCTGGTCTGCTCCGACGTGGTGATGCCTGGGATGAAAGGGGACGAGCTGCTCCGGAGGGTGGCGAACATGCCCGTGTACACGAGCTGTCTCCTCATCACCGGCGCCGAGGAGTACACGCGCTCGAAGGAGGCCGTGTATCACCACGTCCTGCTCAAGCCGTTCAATCCGGCCCGGCTCACGGCGCTCGTCCTTCAGCTGGCGCGCCTCACCGAGATGAAGCGCTCGGTCCACTCGATGGCGGACTCGCTCACGCCGACGGACGCCGGGAGCGAGCTCGTGTCGTGCGGCTGGCCCGACGCCGGCATGGCGCCGGAGTCGTCGCACGCGCCGAGATCCACGAGGCTGGAGGCCTGCGTGACGTGCGGCGCCACGCCGCACGATCTGCCGCACGAGCCGGAGCCGGCGAGGGCCGCCGCGTCCACGCTCCGGGCCCGGAAGCGATGGGCCCGGTGAGCCTGCTGTCGCGCCGCCGCCCGCGCCGGCCGCGGGGCGGCCCGGCGGCGCGCGGCCGTCGCGGCGCGGGTCAGGCGCCGCTCGGGCCCTGCTCTTCCCACCACCTCGCCATGCGCACCTGCATCTCATCGACCGAGACGTCCTCGATGACGGCCGACAGGATCCACTGGTGCCCGAACGGGTCCTCGATCCTGCCCTCTCGCCGGCCGTAGAACTGGTCCGCGATCGGGTAGATGATCTTGGCCCCCGCCTCGACGGCGCGCGCGGCGACCGCGTCGGGGTCCTCGACGTTCAGCGTGAGGACGATCGGCGAGCCGCCGAGCGCCTTCGGGCCGCGCGCGTTCCACTGGGGGGCCTCGTCGGCGATGCTGATGACGGAGTCGCCGATCACGAGCTCGGCGCAGACGATGGCGCCGCCGAGCTTCGGGTCGGCGAGGCGCAGCTTCTCGGTCGCGCCGAACGCCTTCTTGTAGAACGCGATGGCGTCGGGCGCGCCGACAACGACGACGTGCGGCACGACGGCGTGGTACGGGGGCGGGGCGATAGGGTGCGGTCTCTGGGTCATGAGCGAAGGATGCCCACGCGGCCGGAGCGGGTATTGTAAAAACGTGCCGGCCTGCCGAGTCGGCTCGTCCAGCGCCGGCTCAGCCATCGCCGGTGGTCAGCCGTCGAGCGGGACATGGTTCCGCTCGCGACGCCTGGTCACGTACTCGGTGGGCGTGAGGCCGGCGAACGCGCGGAAGTCGTGGATGAAGTGCGCCTGGTCGTAATAGCCACACGCGGCTGCGACGCCCGCCCAGGAGACGCGCTCGCCGCGCTCGATCGCGGAGACCGCCTGCTGGAAGCGCTGCACACGGCAATAACGCTTCGGGGTGAGGCCGACCCGCTCGGTGAAGCTCCGGATGAACCGCTTCGAGCTCATCCCGAGCTGCCCTGTCACGTCAGCCACGGTCCACGCGCGGGACGGGTCCGCGAACGCGGCGAGCGCGAAATCGACCGAGGGATCGCGCTCGAGCGGCGCACGCGGGCGGAGGAGCCGCGACGCGAGGGCGGACTCGAGCGCGCGGAGCCTTTCCTCGGGGGTCTTCGCCTCGAGCACGCGCTCGCGGACGAGGGCGGCCTCGCGCCCCCACAGCGCGTCGAGCGAGACGTGGGCGCCGCCGAGCGCCGCGGCGTCCGAGCCGAAGAACGGGGCCGCGCCGCCCGGGGAGAGCTCCGCGCCCACGATCGCGCGCTGCTCCGCCGTGTCGATCGCGAAGTGCTCGGCGTGGGCGCCGCAGACGGCGATGCCGGAGAGGCGGTGGCAGCGGGCGGCGCCGCCATCGGCAGCGCCGTGCTCGGCAGCGCCGTCGTACCAGCGCAGCTCGTCCTCGGCGAGGTTGATGAGGAGGCTCATGGCGCCGCTGGGGAGCACGCGCTCGAGCAGGTCGGGGAGCTCGGGGGCGGCGTAGTACCAGAGCAGGCGGACGAAGCGGCCGAGTGGGGGAGGCGGGGTGTACGTAACGAAGCGCATGGGGAGGCCCGGGAGAGGCAGCATGCCATGGCCGAGGACGCGCGGCGCGCAAAGGCCGCTCCGATCGAGCCGTACCGCGGTCGAGCTGACGCCCCGCTCCATCGAGCCAGCGCGCGAACGGCTTCGGGAGCGGTCCCGTGGAGGGGCGCTCGGAGCTCAGTAAGGCGGCAGCATCCTCCGGAATCCGTGGCCCAGCGCCAGCACCAGGAAGACCAGGTTGCGCAACGGCAATACCGGCCAGAAGAGGCCGAGAGGCCCTTCCGCTAGGGCGCTTCGCTCCTCCCCCGCCGCGGCGCCCTCCCCTTGTTCGCCCCGGAACACCCGCGCGAGGCGCGCGCCGAGCCGCCGCATCCACGCGACCGACCGCGGAAAATCGGCGATCCCGTCGAGCCACGCTCCAGGGATCCCGCGCGCCCCCAGCGTCGCGCCCGCGAGGCCGCCGACGATCGCGCCCGTGCTGTCGGCGTCGCCGCCGAGCAGGATCACGTCCTCCACCGCGCGGCGGAAATCGCGCGGGTGCGCGAGCCAGCAGAACAGGGCCGCTGGAACGGTGTCCACGATGAAGCCGCTCACGCCCTGATGGAGGCCTATCGCCGCGGCGAAGTCCTCCGCCGAGGCGCGCCGGCCGAGCAGCTCCGCCGCGCGGTCGAGCCTGCGGCGGAGCTCCTCGTCCGCGACGCGCTCGCGGAGCAGCGCGAGCAGCTCGGCCGGACTCACCTGCTCGGGCGTGCGCACCGCGGCATACGCGGCCGCGAGCGCGACGATCCGCGCGCCCTCCTCGGCGCGTGGATCGGTGTGCGTGAGGCGCGTGGACGCGCGCACCATGGCCTCGATGCGCGACGGCGTGAGCGCGAGGGCCGCGCCCAGGATCGGCGCGCGCATCGCGGCGCCGTTGCCCGCGGAGAAGACGCCGCTCCGCTCCGGAGAGAACCCGAGCCACAGCTTGAGGATCGCCCGCAAGGTGGCGTAACCGACGCCCGCCGGCAGCGAGGCGAGCCAGCCGCGGAGCTGCCACGCGAGCGCGCGCGCGAACCGCGCCGCGTCCCCCGGCGCGGCCAGGAGCGCCTGGGCCGTCATGCACGCGTGCTCGGCGTCGTCGCTGATCATCCCGCGGCCGAGCACGAAGCGGTGCTCGATCGGCGACGCGCCGAAGAGGCGAGCGGCGCGGCGGCGCGACAGGCCCTCTCTGGGCAGGCCGAGCGCGTCGCCGACCGCCGTCCCAAGGAGGACGCCGGCGAGGCGGTCCTCGCGATCGATGGGTATCGTCTCGATGGCCATGCGAGCGCGCGTTTCACGTTCCGTGCCCGGAACGCGCGGAGGAGATCCGCGCTTTCACCCGCCCTGGCCAGGGCGGCGGCATGCCAGGATGGCAGTCCCTCGACAGGCTGATCGACACCGTGTCGCGAGAGCCGCGGTAACCCGCTCCGGAACAGGCCCTTCTCGGCGTCTTCGGCGCTCCGCGCGCGTGGCTGGCTACGCCCGCCGGCGCCGCCGCGCGAGCGCGAGGCCCGCGAGCGCGGCGAACGCAGCGGCGCCTCCGCCCGGGCCCGCCGAACCGCCAGCGCTGCACCCGGCCGCCGCCTGCGCACCGTCGGGCGCGTCGCCGGCGAGATCGCTCGCCTCTTCGAGGTCGGACAGATCCGGCAAAGCGTCGGACTCGTCGCGCCTCAGCAGCGCCGGCTCGTCCTCCAGCGCGTTGTCGGCGATCGGCCGGACGACGACCTCCTCGTAGTAGCCCTCCAGGCCCTTCGAGCCGGCTCGCAGCGCCGCGACCGGCGGCGCTGTGGCGCCGGCCGCCTCGACCCGGAACAGCGTGTTGCCGAGCGTCACATACCAGCCCCCGTCGAACCAGCGCGCGTGGCCGAGCGCGCTGCTGATCTCCTCGGGCGCGGCGCCCGGGCGGCCGATGTAACGCTTGCCCTCGTTGAGGAACACCACCTCGCCAGAATCGCTGATGCCGTCGTGGCCGACACGGAGCTTCTGCTGATCGAGCTGGCTCGAGGTCGCGAAGGAGCTGAGCTGGTGCAGCTCGCCGTCCGGGGTCCGCAGCCACACCTGGTTCACGTCCCCGTCGCTCCTCAGGAACCCGGCGTGCCCCGCGTGCAGGAGCAACCCCGCGGGATCGCCCGCGATCGAGTCGCCGAGAGCGACCTCTGCGCCATCCGCCGTGTACAGGAAGCTCGAGCTCGTGCTCCCGTCCGACCACCGGCCAGCGACGTTCGTCCCATCGGTGATGGGCCGCTCCAGGTTGCCCGGGTGGTCTCCGAGGGTGCCCACGAGCAGGTGGCGGATGAACGGCTCTTCGTGCGTTGCGTAATAGATGTCACCGGTGGCCGCGATGTCGGACTGGAACGGCGAGTCGCTGCCCGTCCGGCTCCAGATGCCCCGGCTGTGCCCCGTCGACAGCGTGTGCGCGTAGGCCCTGCCCCCGTCCTCCGTGACCCACACCAGCGAGTCGCCGTTCACCGCGTCCAGCCGGCCCGTCGTGATCCTGGTCCACACGCCGTCGACCGACGTGAAGATGCGGCCGTATCCTGACTGGATGGCGGCGCCCGACGGCGTGAGCGCGCCGTAGGTGGGGGTGCTCCCGGGCGGATCCTGCGGCAGCGTCGCGAGCCAGCTCACCTGCTGCGAGGCGCGGTCGAGGACGCCGAGCGACTGGAACTGATTCAGGAACAGGACACGGGCAGCGTCGAAGTCGAGGATTGAGCCCTGGACGCGATGCACCGCGACGAGCTTCGGGCTCCGCTCGATAAGGAGGGGCCCGAAGGTCGCCGTGGCCTCGGAGCCGGCGCCCGCATTGCCCGAGAGCGTGACGGTGAGCTCTTCCCCCGATTCGAACGCCGGGAAGGGGCGAGTGAGGAGCATCAGCGTCCCCGGAGACGAGCTCGAGGTGCGGTCGATGCAAGCGCTCGCCGTCTGCGTCCGGCCTCGAACCTCCACGCAAAGGCGCTGGCACGCCTGGGTCGATGTCGCGAAACACCTCACGTCGAGCGGCACGTTCCCCGAGATGACGCTGTGGGGGCGCGGGCTCGAGAGGTAAAGAAGCGGCGTCTCCTGGGCCAGCGCAGCCGCGGCCGTGAGCGACAGGAGCGATGCGGCGACGATGCTGATCAGCGTACGAGAATCGCGCATGGGACCTCCAGTTGATGAACACTTGGATGCTGCCCCGTGGCGCCGTGTTCACGGCATCCCTCGCCAGGGGCAGCGCGCGCGGC
The DNA here is from genome assembly GCF_051521635.1 of Sorangium sp. So ce1504. NCBI lineage: Bacteria > Pseudomonadati > Myxococcota > Polyangiales > Polyangiaceae > Sorangium > Sorangium sp. So ce1504. The sequence continues at coordinate 8,664,202 of NZ_CP150365.1, forward strand.
TCCTTGGAGCAACGCGAGCGCGAACGGAAGCGGCTTCGCCCCCCCGCTCGCACGCTGTCATCGGATCACCCCGGTCACTCGAGCGCTCGAGCCTGCCAGCTCCAATGTGCTCCGAGCACCGACGGCGAGCTCAGCGAAGGGGCCATCGCCGAGCCCGCCCCCCAGGACGCCTGCGCCTCAGGGGCAGCGCGGAGCTGTGTACTCGCCGCTGGGATCGGTTTCCCAGAGCGAGCCCACGCTGAGACGGAAGCGCACTTCGGCCTCGTCGATGGAGAGGATCTCGAGCGTGCCCGGTCCAAACGACCCACCGCCCCACGGGCAGTCGTCCGGCTGCGGAGAGTAGGGCTCGCCCGTCTCGCTCATGTGGCTATAGCTGACGAGCGCGGGATCCTCGAGATCGTAGACGCCGACCTGCTGGTAGGCGCTGGGCAGCACGATGCTCAGCGCCCAGTGCCCGCCGCAGGTGAGATGCGTGGTCGGGGAGCCGCACGAGACACCGAGATCCGATGCACGAAGGAAGAGGTCATTGGGATCGAGCGCGGGGCCGCCGCCCGACCCGCTGCTGCCGCCGACGTCACCCTGGCTCTCCCAGTACCGGTCCCAGAGCACCTCCATCTGAGCGCGCGTCAAGGCGACAGCCGGCAACGCATCACCTGGCTCAGCGTCGCCCCCGGAGCTGCCGCTGCCCGCAGTGTCGATCGAGCCGCTCTCGCGCGGCGGATCGGCGGGGTCGTTTGAGCCGCTCTCGCCCGGCGGATCGGCGGGGTCGTTCGCCCCGCCGTCGTTCATCGCGCCCTCGATGAAGCTCACGTCACAGGCGGCCAGCAGGAGGGGCGCCAGGATCAACAGCATGGAAGCGTTCTTCGTCGTCATGGCGTCCACCATTGCACGACCAGCGCCAACCTGACGGCAGACCAAAACCACGGCCAAACGACGGTGCAACACGCAACCTGTGCCGCGGGTGTGCCAGCGTGCGCATTGGCGCCCTTGCGCCGTCCTCCGGTTGTACCGCCAGATTCCTGGCGTCCCTGGGGGGCATCGTCACCACGATGAGGGCTGAGCGACCGCGCGCGCCTCGAGCCTGGCGGCGTCGAAGCCCGGCCGACCTCCAGCCGCCCGCCGGGCCCCGTTCACCCCACGGCCTGCGGGTACGACGCTCTCGCTCTCGGGTACGAGCGCGCCGGCTGCGGCCCGTGAGGGCCGCGCCGCCCACGCTCGTCCCTCGCACCCCCGACAGCGCCGGAGGTGCGAGGCGCGAGCTCACCACGAGGTCAGCTGAGCTTCGATCCTGTGTTGAGTCGCCTGCTCGTAATCGTAGGCGAACCCCAGCAGCTCAGCCTCGCTCCAGCGAGGGCCGACGAAGATCAGGCTGAAGGGAGCCCCGTCGCTGTATTGACCAGCGGGCACGACCACCCCGGGCAAGCCCGCGATGTTGATCGCGGACTCCGTCGTCGCGGGATAGGTGTCCGAGCCAGAGAGCTCCGGCAGCGTGTCATAGGTCTGCGGAAACGCGAGGCCGTCCAGATCGTGCGCCGCCATCACGGAATCGAAGACGTTCACGTACTGGTCCCGCAGGGCCCAGAAGCCAGACAGATCGGGCGCGTCCTCGGGGAAGAGCAGCGAGGCGGCCAGCACGGGGAGCTTGTCGACGTACCAGGACAGCGGCCCGCCGACGGGATCGAACGGAGATATCCCCGTGTAGGCCGCCAGTCCGTCGATCGAGCCGACGATAGTCCCGCCGACCTTGACCCCCTTGAGGTAGCGCTGGAAGTCGTAGGCCACAGACTCCGTCCCTCGCATGTCATAGGGCTCATCGAGCAAGGCCAGATCGGCGAAGCCGCTCCCGGCGAAGGGATCTTCGACGACGATCGCGCCTTGCTCCACCAGCTCCTCGATCGTTTGTTCGTACAGCGCTTGCGTCTCGGGAGACAGGCCGCCGTTGCGCCACCCTGAGCCGTACAGGCCGATTCGCTTTCCGCAGAGGGCGGTCTTGCTCAGCTGGCTCGTGTAGCCCCCCACGGGCAGGTGTCCATTGGACAGGCTCGTCTTGGGGTCCTCCGGGGAGTAGCCCGCGAGGATATCCATCATCATGGCGGCGTCGCGGACAGTCCGCGCGATGGGGCCCACCACGTCTCTCGTGCTGGCGGCCAGGGGCACGACGCCGGCCGTGGGGACGAGGGCGAACGTCGGCTTGATGCCGACGAGGCTCTGCGCGGCCGCAGGGTTCTGGATGGATCCCCCCGTCTCCTCCGCGAGGCCAAGCACGGCGAAGTTGCCGGCCACCGCAGTGGCCGTGCCGCTGCTGCTCGCCCCGGGCACCAGGGTCGGGTCCACGGCGTTGTAGGTGGGCCCCGCCCAGCTGCTGTTCGCCCGGGTGCCGTCGTCGCTGAAGGCCGGGATGTTCGTCTTCCCGAGGATGATGGCCCCGGCGGCTATCAACCGATCGACGACGACGGAGTTCTTGATGGGGAGCAGATCGACACCGCCGGCGACCTGCGAGCTGAGCGGAGCCCAGCCCGCCGTCGACGGCAAGCCGACGTGATCCATCGACTCCTTGATGACAACGGGGATCCCGGCCAGGGGGCCGAGGGCCACGCCGTTCCTCCGCTTCCTGTCGATCTCGCGCGCCTGCGCGACGGCGTTCGGGTTCAACGAGGTGAACGCGTTGTAGGACGACTCGTACTGCGCGATCCTCGAGAGATAGGCGTTCGTCAGCGCCTCCGCCGTGTAACGGCGCATCAGGTACGCCCACTGCACCTTCGAGATCGTGAGCTCAGATACGTCGATAGCGGGAACGCCAACGGGGGCGGTCGCACCATAGGCGGTGCTGGGAGCCCCTGCGGCAATACCAACGAAAATGGCTGCTACCAAGGCAGCGCCAGACAGAATGTTCTTGTTCACGATGGACTGCTCCCTCTCACTTCAGAACATCGACCCTATGCCGAATGAACCTCCGCCGTCGGGTGCCGATTCGGAACCTCGAGCTCGAATCACACGAGTACAGCGGAGCAGAGCTCGACGAGGCATGGAATCGTCGCGCTCCGCTCGTTCAAGGCCATGTGATGGCGCCCATCGCTCCGGACGAATCGCCATAGCGTGACAATGACAATACCAACCACTTCCGCGAACCCATTGGCTCGCGCCATCTCGACGGTTCGTCGAGAGCAATTTTAGCTAGGATGTACAGCGGCCTTGAGCAGGAGATTCTTCGTGGCTTTTTACCAGCCAAGCAGGTGACACAGAGACAGAAGAAGCGCGCCTCGAATGCGGTTGCTCTGCTACAAAGATGAAGAATATGCGAGAGCTAGGCGCATCATACTTCATGTAAGATATAGCAAGTCGGGGTTCGGTGGCAAGTTGATGTTCGGATTTTTTGAATAGCTTGGGATTCTCGCTGCCTCCCTTGTGCTCCACGTCTAGCCCTAGCCGCGCTGGCCCCCTCTGGCCCCCTCTGGCCCCCTCTGGCCGCTGCAGCGCGGCTTGCTGGCACGCACCGTGCACCGTGCAGCCGACGGGGCGGCGCCTCGCCGGCTGCGACGGAGCAGCCTTGTGACCGGTTGTCATCGGCATGGCGCAAACCGCTCGGGGCGCGAGCTGGTACCGCCGGGGGCGGGGCGGCGTCGGTCCTGTCCATCTGACACGGGGCGTTGTTCGTTGCCCAGCGGCCCAGCGATGCGCGGCGGGCACACTCGTCGAGGTGGCCGCTGCCCGGGGCGGGCCCGCGTCGTTCAAGGCGCTTCGGCCAACCGACGGTCAGCGGAGGCCTGCCCCCGGGGTGGGAGAGCATTCTTTGGAACCATGTGTTCCGCTCTCCTTGAAAAGTGACACCCAATCAACAACTCAGGCACCCATCGAAGGGGCCTCCTTATACATACTCCGCAGCCTGCGGACGCTCGTCCACGTCGGCCCGGCTTCGCCCCCGGCGGGGCGATGCCGCAGAGCCAAGCGCGGCGCGGCGCGCCGGCGCACGCTGGCACACGTCGTCCCCCCCATGTCAGAGAAGTCGTCACTTGATCTGAGCCGCTTACGGAGGATCAGAACACCGGTCTCGGGGAACAGAGACAGGCCTTGAGGGGAGAGAGGACTCAGGATCCTTCACAAGAAATCGTCCAGTGGCGCCTCGCCCCTGCTGGACGGACTGCGGTGAGGCTGGCCACGGACACGGGGGCGACGATCCGCACCTGCCCCAATGTCGGCCTCGGCGGCCAGCCCCGGCGCTCGCCGTGGACTTTCACGGCCGAGGACGCCGATACTCGAGGGGATGCAACCAGGGGAAGTGCTCGGAGGCCGCTTCGAGATCGTGGGCCGGGCGTGCGCCGGCGGCATGGGGGCGGTCTTCCAGGCGGTCGATCGGCGCTCGGGCGAGGTCGTGGCCGTGAAAGTGTGCCTCGACGAACAGAAATCCGGCGACGAATCGCGCCTCTCTCGCGAGTCCAGGGTGCTCGCAGAGCTCTCCTGCCCAGGTATCGTGCGCTACGTCGCGCACGGGCTCGGCGCCTCGGGCGCGCCGTGGCTCGCCATGGAGTGGCTCGATGGCGAGGATCTCGAGCAGCGGCTCCAGCGCCGGGTGCTCACCGTGGACGAGGCGATCGCGCTCACGGTAGGCGCCGCCGCCGCGCTCGCGGCGGTCCACGCGCGCGGCATCGTTCACCGCGATCTCAAGCCGAGCAACCTGTTCCTGGTGAACGGCGACGCCGCGCGCGTGAAGCTGCTCGACTTCGGCATCGCCGGGATCCCCGACGCCACGCGGCTCACGCGGACGGGCGCCTTCGTCGGGACCCCGGCGTACATGGCGCCAGAGCAGGCCCGGAGCGGGCAGGACGTCGACGCGCGCGCCGACGTCTTCGCGCTCGGCTGCGTGCTGTTCGAGTGCCTCACCGGCCAGCCGGCCTTCTGCGGGGCTCACCTGATGGCCGTCCTCGCGAAGATCCTCCTCGACGAGGTGCCGCGGATAAGCTCCCTCTGCCCCGGCGTCCCCCCCGCCCTCGACGCGCTCTGCGCCCGGATGCTCGCCAAGAACCCGGACGACCGCCCCCGCGACGGCGCGGAGATCGCCGCGGCGCTCGAGGCCATGGGCGTCTCGCCGCTGGCGCGCGCGCCGTCGGAGCCGCCTCGTTCGAACCAGCGCCGCCAGTCCTCGCTGACCCACAAGGAGCGGCGGGTGCTCTCGGTGGCGCTGATGGGGCCCGGGCCGCGGCTCGCCGCTTCCCCGGGGCGGGCCGACTCCGAGACGGTGGTCGCTGTCGTGTCGCCGGAGCTGCGCCGGGAGATCGAGGCGCTCGGCGCGTGCCTGGAGCTCCTGGCGGACGGGTCGCTCCTGGTGATCCTCCTGGGGGCAGGCGTGGCGACGGATCAGGCCGCGCAGGCGGCCCGCTGCGCGCTCCTGCTCCGCGCCGCCGGCGGGGACCGGCCGGTGGTCCTCACGACCGGCCGCGTGGAGGTCACGGGCGGCCGGCCCGTCGGCGACGTGATCGACCGCGCCGTCCGGATGCTGGCGCAGCCCACGGCGGCGCTTCCGGGCGCGCCGGCGGCAGGACGCGGGACGCCCATCGCCATCGACGAGGTGACCGCCGCGCTGCTCGACGCCCGCTTCGAGGTCGTCGAGACCGAGGCGGGCCTGTGGCTCCGGGGAGAGGAGCCGCTCGCCCGCGGCGCGCGCATGCTCCTCGGCAAGCCCACGGCCTGCGTCGGGCGCGACTGGGAGGTGGCCACCCTCGAGGCCCTCCTCGCCGGGTGCATCGAGGAGTCGCGGGCGCGCGCCGTGCTCGTCACCGCGCCCGCGGGGCTCGGCAAGTCGCGCCTCGCCTACGAGATCATCCGCCGCGTCCGGCAGCGCGACGAGCCCGTCGCGGTCTGGATCGGCCGCGGCGACCCGCTCCGCAAGGGCGCCCCGTTCGGGATGCTGCGGCAGGCCCTCCAGGGCGCGTTCGGGATCCGCGACCGAGAGCCGATCGAGGCGCGCCGGGAGAAGCTGCTCGCGCGGGTGACCGAGCGCGTCCGCGCGGCCGACGCGCAGCGCGTGGCGGAGTTCCTCGGCGAGCTCCTGGGCACGCCGTTCCCCGACGAGGACAGCGCGCCCCTCCGCGCCGCCCGCAAGGACGCCCCGCTGATGGGCGATCAGATGCGCAGGGCCTGGCTCGATTTCGCCTCGGCCGCGTGCGCCGCGCAGCCGCTCCTCCTCGTGCTGGAGGACCTGCACTGGGGCGACCTGCCCACCGTCCAGTTCATCAACGACGCCCTGCGCCGGCTCGCGGACCAGCCCCTCCTGGTGCTCGCCCTGGCGCGACCCGAGGTGTACACGCTGTTCCCAGGGCTCTGGGCCCACAGGGATCTCCAGGAGCTCCGGCTCAAGGAGCTGAGCTCCCGGGCGGGCGCGCGGCTCGTGCGGCACGTCCTCGGCGATGGGGTGAGCGCCGAGACCGTGGCGCAGCTCGTGGCACAGGCCGACGGCAACGCGTTTTATCTGGAGGAGCTCATCCGGGCGACGTCCGAGGGGAACCAGGGCGCGCTCCCGGAGACCGTGCTGGCGATGGTGCAGTCCCGGCTGGAGCGCCTCGACAGCGCGGCGCGGCAGGTGCTGCGCGCGGCGAGCATCTTCGGGCGGGTGTTCTGGCGGGGCGCGGTGGAGGCGCTGCTCGGCGGCCCCGGCGGCGTCTCCGGGCTCGCGGATCACCTCGATCGCCTCGAGCGGCTGGAATGGATCGGCGCGCGCGACGAGGCGAGGTTCGAGGGAGAGCGGGAGCTCGTCTTCCGCCACGCGCTCGTGCGCGAGGCGGCTTACGGGATGCTCACCGACCAGGATCGCGCGCTCGGCCACCGGCTCGCCGGCGAGTGGCTCCAGCGCGCGGCCGAGCCCTCGGCCGCGGTGATCGCGGAGCACTTCGATCGGGGCGGCGAGCCGCTGCGCGCCGCCGCGTTCTATCATCAGGCCGCGGCGCAGGCGCTCGCCGCGAACGACCTCGTCGTGGTGCTCTCGTGGACCGGGCGCGCCATCGAGCTCGGCATCAGCGGCGAGGCGCGCGGCGAGGTCCTCCTGCACCGGGCCGAGGCGCACCACTGGCGCGGCGAGCTCGTCGAGGCCGCGCGCTGGGCGACGATGGCGGTGGAGGAGCTGCCCCGACGCAGCGCGCCCTGGTACGCCGCCGTGCGCGAGGCCGCGGTCGTGCTGGCCCGGCTGGGGCAGCACGATCGCCTCGCCAGCCTCAGCGGCGATCTCGCGGACGCCTGGACCGGAGAGGGCGCGACGGGCCCGCTCCTGGCGGCGTCCGCTGGGACGGCGCTCTACCTGACGATCAGCGGCCTCTACGCGCACGCCACGCCGCTCCAGGCGCTCATCGACGCCGCGGCCGAGCGCTTCTGCGACGACCCGGCCGTGAGCGGGGTCGTCCTCCGCGAGCGCGCCTGGCGCGAGCTGTACGCGGGCCGACACGGCTCGGGCCGGGCGCTGTTCGCGCGCTCGGTCGCCTCCCACGAGCGCGCGGGGAACCTGCGCCTGGCCTGCTTCTGCCGGCTCGATCTCGGCTTCCAGGAGCACCAGCTCGGCGCGTACGCCGAGGCGGAGGCCATCCTCCGCGCCGCGCTCGCGGACGCCGAGCGCATGGGCCTCGACGGCTGCATGGCGGTCGCGTGGAGCACCCTCGGCGCGCCCCTCTGCCGCCTGGGCGCGCTCGACGAGGCGCGCGAGGCCCTGAGGAAGGCCATCGCGTTCCTGGAGGCGCAGGGGGATCGCCGGCTCGCGGGCGCGTCGCGCACCTACCTCGCCGGGTGCCTGATGCGCGCGGGCGATCTCGCCGGCGCCGAGGCCGAGGCCCGGCGCGCCGTGGCGCAGCTGGAGCGGATAGGTCCGCTCGTCGTGCTGGCGCGGGCGACGCTGGCGGCCGTCCTGCTCGCGCGCGGCGAGACCTCCGAGGCGCTCGCCGAGGCGCGCGCGGCGGTCGCGTTGCTCGATCGGCTGGGCATGGTCGAGGAGGGCTCGGCGTTCGCCCGCCTGGTCCACGCCGAGGCGCTGTTCGCGGCGGGCGATCTCCCGGCGGCCCGGACCGCCGTCGCGCACGCCCGGACGAGGCTCCTCGACGTCGCCGCCCAGCTCGACGATGCCGCGCTGCGCGAGCAGTTCCTCCAGCGCGTCGAGGAGAACGCACGCACGCTCGAGCTAGCGCGCGCGTGGGTCGACGAGGGGAGCTCCGCAGGACGACGAGGGCTCTAGCGCCGCCGCGCCCGGCGCCGGCAGGCTCGGCCCGTCGAGCAGCGCTCCGACCGCCGCGAGCGCCGCGAGGAGGACGGCCGCCCCCGCCCACAGGGGGCCCGCGGCCATGCCCGGCGACGCGTGGAGGTACGCGATCGCGCCGAGCAGCGCCGCGAGGAAGAGCGCCGCGGCGAGCGCGCGCGCCCGGCGGGGGCGCGCCACGTCGTGAAGGGCGTAATCCGGGTCGGTGCGCAGCGGGCCGCCGTCGGGCGAAGTCGCGGTGGACCGCCACTCCGGCGGCCGGAACCAGACAAGCAGCTTGCCGGAGAGGCGCGGCTCCGCCGCCGCCATGCGCGCGAGCCTCCGCCACGGGTCGACGTTGGCGCGAAGCGCGCTGAAGCTGGCCAGCGGCTGGACCACGCCGTACCGCGGGGGCGCCCCCTCGGCGCAGAAGGTGCCGAACAGCCGATCCCAGACGATGAGCACGCCGCCGTGGTTCCTGTCGAGATACGCGGAGTCGACGCCGTGGTGCACGCGGTGATGAGATGGCGTGTTCAGCACCCACTCCAGCGGACCGAGGCGGCCGACGAGCTGCGTGTGAATCCAGAACTGATAGAGGATGTTCAGCGTATACGTCGTGACGACCATCCCCGTGGGGAAGCCGAGCACGGCGAGCGGCCAGAAGAACGGCCAGTACAAGGCCCGCTGGAGCCAGCTCTGGCGCAGCGCGACCGAGAGGTTGTAGTCCTCGCTCTGGTGGTGGACCGCGTGCGCGGCCCACATGAAGTTCACCCGATGGCTCGCGCGGTGCGCCCAGTAGTAGCAGAAGTCGACCGCGACGAAGCAGGCCGCCCAGCTCCACAAGGCGCCCTCGGGCAGCCGCGCGAGCGCGGCGCGCTCGAACAGGAAGAGATAGACGAGGACTCCGCCGCTCACGACGGAGACGATGACCTGCTGCCCGACCCCGCACGAGAGGTTGGCGAGCGCGTCGGAGAAGCGGTAGTCGCGGCGCCCGCGGCGGCGACAGAGCCAGAGCTCGACGCCGATGAGCGCGAAGAAGGCCGGCACCGCGAACAGGATCAAGCTCGGCGACATCCCCCGTCCTCCATGGAGCCGCCGCGCGGCGGATCGGCTCACGCCCGCCCAGTCTAGCCTGGAACCCCACCGGCGCGCCCGGAGACGCACCACGCGAAAGGCGCCACACCAGCCGACCTCTTCCCTATTGACGCTGAACCGTTTAAGTGGTCTGCCACGAGCCACGCCGGCGCGCGAGCGACCACCCGGAGCGGAGATTTGTATCGTCGCGGAATCAGGGGGGAGCTCACCGGTGCCGCCGGCGATGCCACCCCGCGACGGTGGCGCAGCAGCTCGGCAGATCCCTGCGAACCGGACGAGCGCTCCGGGCGGCAGGGCTCAGCGATCCGTGAGGAACGACACTCGAACCACATAAGGAACCGACGATGAAGAAGACCTTCTTGCTCGCTTTGGGTTTGCTCTCCCTCGCCGCGTGCTCCTCCTCCGACCCGGCGGACCCCGCGCCCTCCGGCGGCACGGGCGGGTCCGGCAACACCGGCGGCGGCGGAAGCGGCGCCACCGGCGGGAGCGACGCCACCGGCGGCGGCGGAAGCGGCGCCACCGGCGGAAGCGACGCCACCGGCGGCGGCGGGGACGGAACCGGCGGCGGCCAGGAGCTCGACTGCGCCCAGCAACCGGAAAAGTGCTACGTCCGCGCCGAAGGTAGTAAGCTCACGCTCGACGGGAAACCGTACAGGTATATGGGCACGAACTTCTGGTCGGCTCCCTACATCAGCCGCGAGCGCCTGCGCACCGAGCTCGACATCCTCGAGGCCCACGGCGCCCTGAACCTCAGGATCATGGCGCTCAGCGAGGGCGACATCCCCGCGGCGCAGCAGAACGATCAGCAGTACGGCCCACAACGGATCTTTCCGGCATCGTCCGACAAACCGTGCGCCGATGCGCAGCTCGAGGCGTTCGCCGACAACCTGGTGACGGTGCTCGACGAGATGCACAGCCGCGGGATGAAGGCGGTGATGACCCTGAACGACTTCTGGCACTGGTCCGGCGGTATGCCCCAGTACATGAAGTGGGCTCACGAGCAGCCGACCCTCTCCTGCGGAGAGGACTTCAGCGCGTACCAGGTCGGCCTGACCCACCCCACGACGGGCGCTGCCCTGCTCGCGGCGGACCACCACGTGCCGTTCGCCGGCTCGATCCGGTTCCAGGAGGGCACAGGCCAGGACTGCCAGGCCGTGGCCATCGGCGAGTGGGCCATCCCTCACTCGGGCACGCTCGATCCGAACACGAACCCGTGGCCCGACCAGATGGATCTCTCGTCGCTGTTCTTCTGCAACGAGAAGGCCCAGGAGTTCTACTTCAGCCGGGCCAAGGTCCTGATCGAGAAGCTCAAGGACCATCCGGGGATCATGGCGTGGCAGCTCGGGAACGAGCCGCGATCGTTCAAGGGCTGGGGCCCGCTCTTCAAGCTCTGGGTCGAGAGGAACGCGAAGTTCATCAAGGACATCGACCCGAACCACCTCGTCTCCATCGGGTCGGAGGGCGACCTGTCCTATAACTGGGGCGACTACGCCAACAGCGATTACAGGGCGTTCCACGACGTGCCCGGCATCGATTACCTCACCTTCCACGTGTGGCCCGAGAACTGGGAGTGGTACGACCCGTCGCTGCCGATGGACAGCGCCGCCGACAAGGGGCTCCTGGCCGCCATCACCAAGAGCAACGGGTACATCGACGCGCAGCTCGCGCACGCCAGGGCGCTGGACAAGCCGATCGTCGTGGAGGAGTTCGGGCTCGCCCGGGACGACAAGTCCGAGCCGGTCTCGTCGCCCGTCGCCAAGCGGAACGAGTATTACGCTTCCATGTTCGACGCCGTCGTCGAGAACCCGGAGCTCGCCGGCGTCAACTTCTGGGCCTGGGCCGGGATCGGGAGGCCGTCGGACGACGGCAACGACTACTGGCTCCTCGGGAACGACTACATCGGCGATCCGCCCCATGAGCTCCAGGGGTGGTACTCGGTGTACGATGACGACACGGAAACCTTGAATCTTATCATGAGCTACGCCGACCAGCTCAACTCGACGCAGTAGCGCCGGCGGCCATAACAGAGCCCCTATCCCATTCATCTCACGCGGAGGTCACCTTGATTCGTCGCTCCACCTTTCTCATGGCGTTGTTCTCGCTCGCGTTCTCGGCCGGCTGCTCGAAGCCGGAGTCTGAAGGCGGCGCGAGCGCGAACAAGCCCGAGGCAACAGCCGCCAAGGGTGCGGAAACCAAGGGTCCGGAGAAGAAGAAAGACAAGATCACGATCGGCTTCTCCATGGATACCCTCAAGGAGGAGCGGTGGCAGCGCGACCGCGACCTGTTCAAGGCGAAGGCCGAGGCGCTCGGCGCTCAGGTGCTCGTGCAGTCCGCGAACAGCGACGACGCCCTCCAGAACTCGCAGGCGGAGAACCTGCTCACGCAGGGCGTCGACGTGCTCGTGGTCGTGCCCCACAACGCCAAGACGACCGCCACCATCGTCGAGTCGGCGCACAAGCAGAAGGTGCCCGTCATCGCGTACGACAGGCTGATCCTCGACTCCGACGTGGACCTTTACGTGTCCTTCGACAACGTCAAGGTGGGCGAGCTCCAGGCCGAGGCGCTCGTGAAGAAGTTCCCGAAGGGGAACTACATCCTCATCGGCGGCTCCCCGACCGACAACAACGCGAAGCTCTTCCGCGAAGGGCAGATGAACATCCTGAAGCCGCTCATCGACAAGGGCGACATCAAGACGGTGGCGGACCAGTGGGCCAAGGACTGGCAGCCGGTCGAGGCGCTCAAGATCACCGAGAACGCCCTCACCAAGAACAACAACAACGTCACGGCGGTCGTGGCGTCGAACGACGGGCTCGCGGGCGCGGCGGTCCAGGCCCTCGGCGAGCAGAAGCTCGCCGGCAAGGTCGGCGTCTCGGGCCAGGACGCCGAGCTCGCCGCCTGCCAGCGGATCGCGGCCGGCACCCAGAACATGACCGTCTACAAGCCGCTCAAGCTGCTCGCCGAGAAGGCCGCCGAGCTCGCCGTCAAGCTGGCGAAGAAGGAGCCCGTCGGCGAGAAGACGCAGACGGTCAACAACGGCAAGAAGGACGTCCCGAGCGTGCTCATCACGCCGGTCGCCGTGGACAAGGACAACCTCGCCGCGACGGTGATCGCGGACGGCTTCCACAAGGTCGAGGACGTCTACAAGGACCTCCCCAAGGACCAGTGGCCGGCCAAGTAGGCCCCTACTAGCTGGACATCCAGGGCCCGGCGAGCGACCCCACCAGGAACACGTCGCTCGCCGAGAGACTACGCCGCTCCACACATCGACGATCGACACGGGACGGCGCAGGCCTCGCGCGGTGACGCAGGTCCTGCGAGCCCGCCCGGCGCTGCCAGCGCCCACCGCCGCCGGCCCCGGCCGACGAAGTGCGCCGGCCATGGCCCCCGGCGGTAGGGCCCGGCGCATCGGCGGGGCGGCCTGCTTCTTGCCGCTCTCGCGGATCCGACGCCCCCGTCGGGATCTCACCCCGCCCCCCTCGAGGAGACCATGCGCGCGCAGGCAGCCCTGTCCGAGACCGATCTCTCGCGCCCGATACGCCAGCTCGTCGAGGCCGTCGTGCCGGGCGCGCAGGTCGTCGAGATCGCCACGCTGGGGCCGGATGCCGGCTCGAACCACGATCGGACCGAGAAGTCCGCCGGCTACGGCGTCCCCCGCCGGATCACGGTGATGAGGCCGGATGGCTCGAAGCAGCGGCTGGTCCTGCACACGTCGACGGCGGACCCGTTCGGACACGACCGGCGATCGGATCGGGCGGCGGAGGCGCTGCTCGCCTTCGACACCGCAGGATCGATCCCGGCGCACGTCGAGGTCGTCGACGTCGGCGCGCTGACCCACGACCATCGCCTCGTGTCGCTGCGCGACGCCGGCGAGTTCTATCTCCTCACCACGTACGCGGAAGGGCAGGTCTACGCGACGGATCTGCGCCGGATCGCCAGCGAGCGCCGCGCGGGCCCCGAGGATCTGGCGCGCTGCGAGGCGCTCGCCAGGTACCTGATCGCGCTCCACGCGGCGCCCGGCGCCCAGCCGGGCAGCTACCGCCGCGCGGTGCGCGATCTCGTGGGCCACGGTGAAGGCATCTTCGGCATCATCGACGGCTATCCGGACGACGTGCCCGGCGCGCCGCCCGAGCGGCTCCAGGCCATCGAGCGGCGCTGCGTGGCGTGGCGATGGAAGCTCCGCGGCATGGACCGCCGGCTCGCGCGCACGCACGGCGATTTCCACCCGTTCAACATCGTGTTCGACGGGTCGTCGCGGCTCGCGCTGCTCGACACGAGCCGCGGATCCCAGGGCGATCCCGCGGACGACGTCACCTGCCTCGCCATCAATTACGTCTTCTTCGCGCTGGACGCGCCTGGTGCGTGGGAGGGCGGCTTCCGCGCGCTGTGGCGGCGGCTCTGGGAGGTCTACCTCGGCTGGAGCGGCTCCGCGGGGCTGCTCGACGTGGCGGCGCCGTTCCTCGCGTGGCGCGCGCTCGTGCTGGCCAACCCCGGGTGGTACCCCGCGGTCACGGCGCGGGCGAGGGACGCGCTGCTCTCCTTCGTGGAGCGCGCCCTCGACGCCCCGCGCTTCGATCCGGACGACGCCGAGGGGCTCTTCGCGTGAGCGGCGGGGTCGTCTGGATCACGGGGCTCCCGTCGTCGGGCAAATCCACGCTGGCCGCGCGGGCGCACCGGGCGCTGCTCGGCGAGGGGCGGGCGAGCTGCCTCCTCGACGGGGACGAGGTGCGCGACGCGCTGGTCCCGCGGCCCGGCTACGACCCGCGCGCTCGCGACGATTTCTACGAGACGCTCGCGCGCCTCGCGGCGCTGCTCGCGCGCCAGGGGCCGATCGTGATCGTGGCGGCGACGGCGCACCGCCGCGCCTACCGGGAGCGCGCCCGCGCGCTCGCGCCGCGGCTCATCGAGGTCTACGTGGACGTCGCGCCGGCTACCTGCAGGGAGCGCGACCCGAAGGGCCTCTACCACGCGGCCGGCGCCGGGGAGATCGGCGCGCTCCCGGGCGCGGGCGCCGACTACGAGGCGCCGCTCGCGCCGGAGCTCGTCGCGCGCGGCGGCGAGGACGAGGCGGCGCTCGCGGCGCTGCTCGAGCGCGCGAGATCCTGGTCCGCCTCGGCGGGGGCGGGGCCGTGATAGACACGGTGACCGTGCCCGCGCAGGAGACGCTCTTCGACGAGATCAAGCGGTACGTCCGCTTCAGCGAGCAGGACGAGCGCTGGCTCGCCGTGCTCCGCGCACACGCGGAGCCGCACTTCCCCCGCATCGCCGACGAGTTCTACGATCGCATCCGCGAGCACGAGGGCGCGCACGACGTCTTCACCGGCGAGGAGCAGGTGGAGCGGCTCAAGCGATCGCTCGTCCGCTGGATGACGCGCATCTGCACGGGGCCCTACGACGGCGCGTACTTCGACGAGAGCGCGAAGATCGGGCGGATCCACGTCCGGGTGGGCCTCCCCCAGCGGTACATGTTCACGGCGATGACGCTCATCCGGCTCGCGTTCCACGAGATCGCCCAGGGCGCGCTCGGCGCGGAGGTGATCCCGGTCAGGGCGGCGGTGAGCAAGGTGCTCGATCTCGAGCTCGCCATCATGCTCGAGACGTACCGCGACGACTTCCTCGCGCGCGCGCAGCGCGCCGAGCGCCTGGACCGCGAGGAGGTCGGCCGCACGCTCGCGCGCACGGAGCACCGGTACAAGAGCGCGGTCGAGCTGGCCCGCGTCCTCGTCGTGGGCCTCGACGCGCAGGCGATCGTGCGGCTCTTCAACCGGGAAGCGGAGCGGATCACGGGGCTCGCCCGCGAGGACGTGCTCGGGGTGCCGTTCGTCGAGGCGCTCCTCCCCGAGGAGATCCGCGCGGATCACGGCGCGCTCGTGGAGGACGTCGCCGCGGGCCGCCGCCCCAGCGTCGATCTGCTGGAGAGCATCGTGCGCACGCGCGCCGGCAAGATCCGCGATCTGCGCTGGCAGCTCGCGTACGCCCCTTCCGCGGCCGACGACGAGGTGGTGCTGTTCGCGATCGGGCAGGACACGACCGACGAGAACGCGCTCGCCGCGCGCGTGCGCCAGAGCGAGAAGCTCGCCGCGGTGGGGACCCTCGCGGCGGGCCTCGCGCACGAGATCAGGAACCCGCTGAACGGCGCGCAGCTCCACGTGACCTTCCTCGAGCGGGGGCTCGCGCGCGCCGGCCTGAAGGACCCGGACACGCTGGAGGCGATCCAGGTCGTCCGCGACGAGATCCGCCGCCTCTCGGCGCTCGTCAGCGAGTTCCTGGACTTCGCCCGGCCGCAGCCGCTGTACCTCCGGCCGACGCCCGTCGTCCCGCTCTGCGAGCGGGCGGCGCGCGTCGCGGCGTCGTCGGACGGCGCCGGCGCGCAGGCCGCGGTGAAGGTCGACTTGCCCTCGACCGACATCGTGCTCGACCTCGATCCCGCGAAGATCGAGCAGGTCCTGCTGAACCTGCTCCGCAACGCGATCGAGGCGGTGGACGCGGCCGGAGGCGGCACGGTCACCCTCCGCGCGCGGCGGCAGCCGCGCCACGCCGTCGTCGAGGTGGAGGACGACGGCCCCGGGATCGCGAGCCCGGACGCGCCGATCTTCGATCCGTTCTTCTCGACGAAGCCGAACGGCACCGGGCTCGGGCTGGCGATCGCTCACCGCATCGTCACCGATCACGAGGGGACCATCGAGTTCCAGAGCCGCCCGGGGAGGACGCTCTTCCGCGTGACGCTCCCGCTGCGCCGCTCCGGCTGACCTCCGCCGCTCTCCTGGCCGCGCGCGACTGCAGCTCCAGGGCTGGCACGCAACTTGGTAGAGATCGGGGCGTGGAACCGCGCAGCACCGAACAACCGCTGATCCTGCTCGTGGACGACGACGTGCAGAGCGCTCGCCTCCTCGAGCGCCTGCTCGAAGAGGACGGCTTCCGGGTGGAGCTGGCCACGAACGGCGCGCTCGCCATCGCGCGGCTGGCCCGCCGTCCGATCCCGGACATCCTGGTGACCGATTTCCGGATGCCCCACGCCGATGGAATCGCGGTCGCGCGCTACGCGAGATCGCTCCGGCCGGATCTCCCGCTGTTCTTCTTCACCGGGTATCCCGACCTCGTGGCGCGCCTCGGGCGAGGGCTGGAGCCCGCGGCGGTTGTGCACACGAAGCCGATCGACTACATCGCCCTGAGCGACGAGCTCCGCGCCACCGCGGACGCGGCGCTCTCCGGCGCCTCGCGCGCCACGCGGCCGAGCTCCCCCTTCCCTCCCCCGGCCTGAGCAGGGGGCGCGCCAGGCCCGGCGAACGGCTTGCGCCCGCGTGCAACGGCTGCGGCGCCCGTCGCCTGCCCCGGCGCGGCCCTCCCGCCGGCCCCCTCGATCCGCGCGCGGCCGCGCCTCCGCCGAACGAGTGTCGCAGCGCCTCGCGGACACGGTATGTTCGGAAGGAACGATATGAACGCTGAGAAGAGGCAGAGCTCGAGGGTGCTCGTCGTGGACGACGAGGCGAGCGCGCGCTCGGGGCTGGAAAAGCTGTTGCGCCAGGAGGGTTATACCGTCGACGCGGCGGCGGACGGCGTCGAGGCGGTCGAGGTCGCGGCGGAGCGGCCGCCGGACGTCGTCATCACGGATCTGAAGATGCCGAGGATGGATGGGGTGGCGCTGCTCGGGAAGCTGCGCGAGCAGGATCCGGCGCTGCCGGTGATCGTCGTCACCGCGTTCGGGGACGTGACCTCGGCGGTGCTGGCGATGCGGGCGGGGGCCGAGGATTACCTGACGAAGCCGGTCGACTTCGACGCGCTCCTCCTCACGCTGGAGCGCGCCCTCGAGCGGAGCGCGCTCCGGGTCGAGGCGGAGAACCTCCGCCGGCAGCTGCGAGAGCGCCAGGGCGAGGGCGTGGAGGGGCTCATCGGGACGAGCCCGGCGATGCAGAAGGTCTACCGGATGGCCCGGCAGGTGGCCGGCGCGCGGGCGACGGTGCTCATCACCGGCGAGAGCGGCACGGGCAAGGGCGAGCTCGCGCGCGCGATCCACGCGAAGGGCTCGCGCGCCAAAGGGCCCTTCGTGACGCTGCACTGCGCGGCGCTCGCGGAGTCCCTGCTCGAGAGCGAGCTGTTCGGCCACGAGCGCGGCGCGTTCACCGGCGCCGACAAGCGGCGCATCGGGCGGTTCGAGCAGGCGCACGGCGGGACGCTCTTCCTCGACGAGGTCGGCGAGATCGCCCCCTCGACGCAGGTGAAGCTGCTCCGCGTCCTCCAGGAGAGGACGTTCGAGCGCGTCGGCGGGAACGACGCCGTGACCATCGACGTGCGGCTCGTCGCGGCCACGAACCGCGATCTCGCGGCGGCGGTGCAGGAGGGCCACTTCCGGGAGGACCTCTATTACCGGCTCAACGTCGTCCACATCGACATGCCGCCGCTGCGCATCCGCGACACCGACGTGCTGCTCCTGGCGAATCACTTCCTGCGCCGGTTCGCGGCGGAGAACCACCGCAAGATCGAGGGGTTCACCGACGAGGCCCGGGCGAAGCTCATCGCGCACCGGTGGCCGGGGAACGTGCGGGAGCTCGAGAACGCGATCGAGCGGGCGGTCGTCCTGTGCGACGACGCGCGCATCGACGCGGAGCACCTCCCCATCGACGCGGCGCCGGTCGCCAAGGGGGCCCTGCGGATCCCGGGCGCCACCATGGCGGAGATAGAGCGCTATGCCATCCTGTCGACGCTCGAGGCGACGAACGGCTCGACGACGCGCGCGGCCGAGCTCCTGGACATCAGCATACGCACCATCCAGTACCGCCTGCACGAATATGGGCTGACGGCGAAGTCCAAGCGCCCACCGGCGGCGCAGTAGAGCGGGACGCGCCCGGTCAGCCGGTCAGACCACGTCGTGCATCCAGCCGTGGCGATCGGGCGCGAGGCCGTGCTGGATGTCGAGCAGCGCCTCGCGGAAGCGCGCCGCCACGGGGCCCGTCTCGTTGTCGTGGATGGAGAAGGTCCCCTCGCGGGACTTCACGGCGCCGATGGGCGTGATGACCGCGGCCGTCCCGCACGCGAACGCCTCGGTCATGCGGCCCTCGCGCACCGCCGCGCGCCACTCGTCGAAGGTGACCCTGCGCTCCTCCGCGGCATAGCCGAAATCCCGAGCGAGCTGGATGATGCTGTCGCGGGTGATGCCCGGCAGGAGCGTGCCTGTCAGCTCGGGGGTCACGATCACGGGGCGCCCCCGCTCCTCGTAGACGAAGAAGATGTTCATTCCCCCCATCTCCTCGACGACGCTGCGCTGGACGGCATCGAGCCAGACCACCTGCGCGCAGCCCTCGGCCGCGGCGTTCATCTGCGCGAGCAGGCTCGCGGCGTAGTTGCCCGCAAACTTGGCTGCGCCCGTGCCGCCCGGCGCCGCCCGGACGAAATCCTCCGAGATCCAGACCGTCACCGGCTTGACGCCCTGAGGGAAATACGCGGCCGCAGGCGACGCGATCACCAGGAAATCGTAGTCGCGGGACGCCCTCACCCCGAGCGCCACCTCGGTGGCGAACATCAACGGTCGGATATACAGGCTCTCGCCCACGGGCGAGGGGACCCATGCGCGATCCTGGCGGATCAGGGCGTCGACCGCGCCGACGAACAGATCAACCGGCATCTCCGGCATCGCCAATCGGCGGGCAGAGCTATTGAAGCGGCGCGCGTTCGCCTCCGGCCGGAACGTCTTGATGCGCCCGTCCGGCTGCCGATAGGCCTTGAAGCCCTCGAAGATCGCCTGACCGTAATGCAGCACCATCGCCGCAGGATCGAGCGTGATCGGCGCGTACGGCCGGATCTGCCCCCGGAGCCAGCCCCTGTCCGCCGCGTACGGGATCACGACCATGTGCTCCGTGAACACGCGCCCGAAGCCAGGGTTCTGCATGCGCTGCGCGCGCTCCGCGTCGCCGAGGGGATGCGGCGTGGCTAGGATCTCGAGATCGACCTTCGTGGCAGGCGCGCTTTCGGTGCTCATCGTGCTCGACTTCTGCGGCGGACAGCGGTCGACCCGGCTCGAGTGGGCCGACGCGCGTCATCGTCGCGCGGCATTTTTCGAAAGAATCCTGGCGGGATGCAAGCACTTTCTCGCGAGAAAGCACCGCGGCGACGTGGATAAGCGAGCGCGCAAGCGAGTGCGCGAGCGCGCGAGCAGGCGGGCGGCGCGTCACGACCGCAAAAAGGGATTTCTGTCGCGCTCCTCGCCGATCGTCGTGGAGGGGCCGTGTCCGGTGACGACCCGGGTCGACGGATCGAGCGTGAGCAGCTTGCCCCGGATGGATGAGACGATCGCCCGCGAGTCGCCACCCCACAGATCGGTCCGGCCGATGCTGCGCCGGAACAGGGTGTCCCCCGTGAACGCGACGGCGCCCGTCTCCGCGAGCACCAGGAACGAGACGCTGCCCGGCGTGTGCCCCGGCGTGTGGAGCACGTGCAGATCGAGCCCGCCCGCCTTCACGACCGCGCCGTCGTTCAGGTCGCCGTCGACCTCGCACCGCTCCGGCAGCGCAATGCCCAGCATCGCCGCCTGGACGGGGAGCATGTCGTAGAGGAAGCGGTCGGCCTCGTGAATGCGGGCCGCGGCGCCGGACCAGCGCTGGAGTGGCGCCGTGGCGCCCACGTGATCGATATGGGTGTGCGTGTGCACGATGGCCGCGACCTTCGCCCCGGCCTGCTCGACGCGCGCGCGGATCTTGTCGAAATCGCCCCCGGGGTCGATGACCACGGCGCCCTTGCTCACAGGGTCGACGAGGATCGAGCAGTTGCACCCCAGCGGACCGACGGAGAACGTCTCGAGCAGCACAGGGCGAGCTTGTAGCACGCGGAGCCGCGACCTCCACGCGCGACATCGTCGCCGAGGCAGCGCCGCGAGCTCCGATCGACCACCGCCCGGAGCGCGCGGCGCTGCGGCGCTGAAGGACGCGCGGAGACCTCGGATCCTCGCGGACCTCGGGTGCTCGATCCCGCGCGCGCTGGCCGCCCGAGACCGCTACTTCGGGGCGCTCACGATGGTGCCGTTCGTTCCGAGTCCGTTGGTCCAGTAGACGCGGGTCGCGTCGAGGGCGATGCCGTAGGGCGACGGCTCGCCGGCCGCCACGGCCCCGATGATGCCGTTCGGCAGCATCCTCATGACGTTCGGTGAGGTGGGGTCCGTCCAGTAAACGCCCGTCGCGTCGGCGGCGATGCCCCTCGGGTTCTCCCGGCCGCTCGCGATCACCGTCGGCTCTCCGCCGGTCTTGGCCACCCGCATCACGTTGCCGGTCCTGCTGGTCGTCCAGTAGACGTGCGTCGCGTCGACGGCGATCTCGCGCACCTGGCCTTGATCGGCCGCCAGCGTGGTGAACGGGCCTTCGCCCGTGGAGTCCTTGGGCGCGGACATCACCATGCCGCGCTCGTCGCGCACGGTCCAGTAGACGTGCGTCTCGTCGACCGCGAGGGCGTGGGTCGTCCCGCCCCCGTCCGAGATGACGGTGAACGGCCCGTTGCCGTCCGAGTCCTTCCGCGCGCGGACCACGGAGCCGCCGTCCTCGCGGTTCGTCCAGTAGACGAACTCTTCGTCGATCGCCACGCCGAACGGATCGGGCTGCCCTGCGGCGATCGCCACCGGCGCCTCCTGGCCGCCGACCCGCGCCCTCATCACCTGACCGTCGCTCTCGCCCGCCACGCCCTGGTTGGCCCAGAAGACGTGGGTGGCGTCGGCCTTGATATCGGCCGGCTGGACCTGCGCGGTGGCGATGTTGATCGCGACAGCTTCGCCCTGCGTCCACTGCCTGACCACGCCCTGCTCCCCGTTGGTCCAGAACACGACGCCGTTGGCAACAGCGAGGTACAGCGGATCCTGCTGGCCCGAGATGTGGATCGAGGTGCGGACGCACGTGCCGTCCCGGCAGGTGCCATCGCAGTCGACGGGGCAAGTGCCGCAATGGAGGGCGTCGTTCGTCACGTTGACCTCACAGCTGTTCTCGGCATCCGCGTCGCAATCGACGTAAACGTCCCCGCAGACCGGCGGCTCGTCGATGATGGGCCCCACGCCCCCGCTCCCCCCGCTCCCCGCGGTCGCTCCGCCCACGCCCGGCTCGCCCCCGGTGCCCTGGCCGCCGACGCCCGCCGCGCCCCCCGTGCCCGGCGCGCCGCCCTCGCCTCCTCCCGCGGAAGCCGTGGTCCCGGGACCGGACCCGCCGGTAGTGAAGAGGTTCGATGCCTCAGGCGTGGAGCAAGCTGCTACGGCGAGTCCGGAAACGAGCCCGAGGAGAACGGTGCGACGCATTGTGCTGTGCATGGAAACCTCCACCCATACAGGCTACACGAGCCTGTCGAAGAAACGCATCTGTGAACTTGATGTGTTTTCAAACCTAATTCGTCCGCGCACGACCGGGCACGCCTCGTGCGGATCCGGAGGAGGATGACGCCGATGCGGCGGGCGAGGGCGCTCGTGGCAGGACAGCAGGCTCGACCCCGGCGCGCGCGGGCGTGCGGGCGCGCTGGTTCGGCCGCCCCGCGCAGGCGCACGCGGCTGGAGCTCCGGCAATGTCGCTGGATCTACCGACAAGTGGTCGCGCTCCGCCGGCGACGGGCGAGCGCCGCCCAGCGCGCAACGGGCTCTCGCCACGTCGGGGCCGCGGGCGCGACTCTGCACCTCGTGCGGCCGGCGCTCCCCGTCGCGCGGCCGTGAGGCACAGGCGATGAGGGGTCTCCGCACGCCCCGGCCGGAGACACGATGAGGCAGCGCCATCAGCGCAGGAGACGGCGCAGCCTGGCGACTCACGATCACGGCGGAGCGGTGGAATCTCGAGAGAGCGCGCGCGGCCGCGGCGGTGGGTGCGATCTCTCGAAGGCCGCTCGGGAGGCTCGGCTCACGCGCGCTTCGTGAGATCCAGCCTCGGCGCCGCCCGCCCGCTCCCTCGCGAGCGCCTCGCCCCCGCGCCCAACCGGGAAGATGGCGCTGGGCGCGCAGGGGCGCTACCCTCCGGACGCCGCGTGTGTGAACGTACGATGTCATCCAGGGTGGATCCGCTGTTCCGCCGCGTGGCGCGCGGTCACGGGGGAGCGCGCGGCGCGGCTGTGCGTGCCCTGCGCTGCGGCCTCCTCGACGCCGCGCGCGAGGCTCGGCCTGGAGGCGCGAACGCATGAGCGGGTCCGTGTTCATCGCGGGAGGCCAGGCGAGCTCCGCGGCGCGAGAGCGCGCGATGACGTTCGTCGGGCGCACGCTCGTCCACCGCTATCGCCTCGAGGAGCTCGTCGCGATGGGCGGCATCGCCGCCGTCTTCAGGGCGAAGAAGCTCGCGACCGGCGAGGACGTGGCCGTCAAGGTGCTCCACCCGGACGCCGAGGAGCTGCCGGAGCTCATCGAGCGCTTCGAGCGCGAGGCGCTCGCCGGTCGCCACATCTTCCACCCGAACGTCGCGGCGGTCTACGAGATCAACCAGCTCGACGACGGCGCGTGGTTCATGGTGATGGAGTTCATCCGCGGCATCACGCTGCGGAAGCTCATCGACCAGGGCCCCGTCCCCCCGCTGCGCGCGACGAACATCGCGCGCCAGCTCGCGAGCGCGCTCAACGCGGCGCACGACTTCGGGATCGTGCACAGGGACGTGAAGCCGCTCAACGTCATGGTCCTCGACGGGCCGGAGGAGCGCGTCCTGCTCATCGACTTCGGCCTCGCCAAGGTGCCGATCGAGCAGTTCTCCATCACCGACGACGGCTCGCGCCGCTCGCTGACGAACGCCGGCGTGCTGCTCGGCACGGTGGCGTACATGGCGCCCGAGGCGGCGCTCGGCATGCGCTCTGTCGACCGGCGGGCCGACCTCTACGCGCTCGGGGTCATCCTCTATGAGATGCTCGCGGGCAAGCACCCCTTCACGGCGGTCGAGCCGTCGGCGCTGTTCGCGCAGCACCGGTCGGCCGTGCCGCCGCCGATCGCCGAGCGCTCCCCCGGCGTCGTCGTCCCGCCCGCGCTGGAGGCGGTCGTGATGCGCCTGCTCGCCAAGGACCCGGACGACCGCTTCCCCCACGCGCGCGCCGTGCTCGTGGCGCTCGACGCCGCCGTCCAGAAGATGAGCGCGCCGGACAGCGGCATCGCCCTCGCCGCCCCGTCCAGCCTCCGGGCCGCGGCCAGCTTCATCGAGCGGCGGACCTCGCGGGCCGTGATCGCCGGCGCGGGCATCGTGTTCTTCATGATCGGGAGCGTGATCGCCTGGCTGCTCGCGTCGCGCTGAGCGCGCGCGGCGTCATCGCGCGCCCGGCGTCGTCGCGCGCTCAGCGGCGCCCGGCCGGCTCGCAGGTTCCCACGGGGAGCCCTGCGAGCGCGGTGTGATCCACGCACCGCTCGCCGCTCGGGCACGGCGCGGCGCGCTCACCGCGCGGATCGCAGAGCGCTCTGCAGGTGTTCGAGGGGTCGCAGATGCTGCCGGGCGCGCACGCGAACGACGCGTCGCACGGCCGCCCGTCCGAGCCCGCGCCCGCGTTCCAGCACGACGTCGAGCCGTTGCCCCAGAACACGCAGGCAGCGCCGTTGTCGCAGTCCTGCGCGAAGAGGTCGCAGCCGTCGCCGTCGATGCAGGCCCCCCTTGTGAACGAGCCGCCATCGAGGAAACACGCGCTCCCCGGCGCGCACTCCGACGCGGCTCTGCAGGTCGCGGCGCAGACCTGGGCCGGGTTGCACGACTGCGCGGGCGCGCACTCCGACGCGGCGAGGCACGTCTCGCCGGGGCCGGCGCCCGTCCTGGGCTCCCGCGCGAGGCTCGTCTTGCGCGGCAACGCGAGCGCCTCGCGATCGAGGAGGACGCCCGACTTGTAGACGCGCGACACGCGCTCGAGCGCGCGGACGTCGGCGAGCGGATCGCCGTCGACCACGAGCACGTCCGCGAGCGCCCCTCGCTCGAGGCGCCCGAGATCGGGCCGCCCGAGCACGTCCGCGGCGCGGCGCGTGGCGGCGGCGAGCGCCTCGAGGGGCGGCATCCCGATCTCGACGAGGAGCGCGACCTCGCGGCGCAGGCTCAGCCCGTGAAAGACGCCCGGGTTGCCGGCGTCGGTGCCGGCGGCGATCGTGACCCCGGCCTGGTAGCAGGTGACGAGGTTCGCGATCGCATGGTCGCGCCGCCGCTTCACGAGCTCCAGGAAATGCGCCGTCCTGAGCTCCGCGAGCAACGAGGGATCACGCAGGGCCGCGATCACGCCGACCGGCACGTCATCGACGAGGGCGGGGTCGTCGAGCTCGGTCAGCGCTCCGTGGGCCGTGCGGTACAGGCCGTCCGCCACCGCGAGCGTGGGGACGACGACGGCCCCGGCAGCGGCCATCCTCCGCGCGAGCTCTGGTGAGATTCGGTCCTCGTCCGGGACGTGCGCGAAGAGCGTCACGCCGCCGTCGAGCGCGGCCTCGATGTCCGACGCCGCCGTCGCGTGGGCGATCACCCGGACACCCGCGGCCGCGGCGGCCTCCTGGATCGCCGCCACGGACGGGCGCGTCAGGCGCGGCAGCGGCAGCGATCCGCCCCCCTCGAGCACGATCTTGATGAAATCGGGTGCCCTCGGGAGGAGCGCCTCGAAGGCCTTGTCGACGTCGGCGGGCGAGTCGATGAAGACGCAGTAGTCGCCGGGCGGGCTGCCTTGATAGCAGGGGTGCCCTCCGGTCGGCGTGAGCAGGGGCCCGGCGGCGAAGAGCTGCGGCGCGAGGAGGTCGCCGGCGTCGATGCGCGATCGCTGCTCGAAGATGACGTGCTGGGATGAGCCGAGGTCGAGGTACGAGGTCACGCCCGCCCGGAGCATCGCCTTCGTGTGGTCCTCGAGGTGGAGGTCGCCGTCATAATAAGCATAGGGCCCGGCGACGCTCAGCGAGTGGACGTGGAGATCGATGAGCCCGGGGAGGACCGTCTTGCCAGCGACGTCCACGACCTCGCCGCCCCCGGCCTCGACGCGGGGCTCGGCGTCGCCGAAGACGACCTGCTTCACCCTGTCGCCCTCGATCACCACCGTTGCCCTGGCCGCGCGCGTGCCGTCGAACACCATGCCTCCCTTCAGCACGGTGCAGCCAGCACACCCCACCTCCGTCGCGCTGGGCGTCGAGGGGCTCTCCGCGACGCCGCAGCCTACGAGCCACGTTGACGCAGCGACGATATACAAAGCGAGACGACCCATCGCCAGTCCGAGCGAAGTACGACGCATGACACTCCGTTATCGATGGGCGCCAGGAGCACCCGAGAAGCGGCAGACCGCGTACCGGACACAGCGCACAAAAGCAATCGAATGAAGCGGCGCGCACGGCGCGGTGCACGCGCGCATGCAGCGTGCCGCGTTATCCAGGATTGTTCGTATCGAGGCGGGCGGCTCGAGGGAGGCGCTTTGTCCCCGACGGCCCTTGGGCATCTCCGGCCCGAGCGGAGGACGGCTCCAGATCGCAGGCGAGCTTGACAGAAGGGCCTATCCCGGAAGTCCAACCGCCCGGGCACACGGAGGGAGCGCAGGGAGGAACGCTCGATGTTGTTCCGGCCTTCTCTGCTGCTCCGGCGGCGATCCGGGCCACCCGGAAGAGCCGCCGGTGTGGGGCGAGCGATAGAAAAGAGCCCGTGAACGCCCTCCTTTGGCGGCGGCATCTCTCGTACTGTCCACGGATCGGGGCGCCCTGGAATGATAGGGAGTTTAACCGAGCTTCCGTCGCGCGGCGACGAGCCACCGTATTGACGAAGACCCTTTGCGTGCCTCACCTACTTGTGGGAGGCTCTGCGATGAGTGATTCGAAGATCGAAAACAATTCTCCGAAAGATCTGGACGTGACTGTGAAGGAGCTGCGCAACGCCATCGACGATTTGTCGGCCAGGCTGGACAACATGGCAACAGCGGCTCCGGCCAGTTATAACTGCCGTTGCGGCGGCTGCGGCGGCTGCGGCGGCTGCGGCGGTTGCGGCGGTTGTCGTTGCGGCGGTTGTCGTTGCGGCGGTTGTCGTTGCGGCGGCTGCGGCGGTTGCGGCGGTTGTCGTTGCGGCCACTGTAGCTAGCCCTGAGGCCGGCGAGGCCGAGCGATAGAGCCCTGGAGGGAGACGAGGAGCGCGAGAGATCGAAAAAGGCACCTTCCCGTCTCCCCCGGCTCACCACGATCGCGCGACGGTGCGCGGTCTGGTGAGTTCGCGAGTTTCTTCTCTCCTTCGCTTGTCGGGGCACAGCTCCCCGAGCACCGGGATTGGACCTCTTTACCGAAGGTGCAGGACGGCCGCTCGTCGAAGCGCCGCCGCGCTGCGCTTTCCTGGAGACCTCGCGTGGCCACTCAACTGCCCAGCTCAGCGACCACCGCTCCCTCGCTCGAGGGGACCGCCCCGCCAGCGCCGGCCGAGGCGCGCGAGAAGCTCGCGCGATCACGCGTCCTCATGGTCGGGCTCGAACCGTGGGGCGTCATCGCGGCCACCGAGCTCGCGTGTCTGGGCGTCGGCGCGCTCCACGTCCTCGACGACAGGGAGGTCACGGCCGACGATCTCGGCCCCTTCGCCGAGGCGGATCTCGGAAAGGATCGAGCGCGCTCGCTCTCCACGGCGCTGTCGCGGCTCGCCCCCGGCTGCGCGGTCACGCCCGGGACGCTGCTCGCCGCCGCGGAGCGCCCGATCGTCCAGGAGGACACCGGCTGGGACCTGATCCTCGCCTGCGTCTCCGGCGATGATCTCCTCGTCCTTCAGGGCGTCGCCCGCTTCGCTCACGCGGCGTCCGTCCTGTCGCTCAGCGCGCACCTCGAGGGGCTCGAGGCGGTGATCGGACCGGCCGTCGTGCCGGGCGAGACCGCATGCTGGGACTGCTGCCGCCTGCGGAGGCTCGCTCTCAGCAATCAGCCAGAGGCGGATCACGCGCTCCACGCGTCGCTCCTCGCCGCGCGCCCGGAGCGCCGCGGGCGCACCTACCTCGCCCCGATGCCGGCGTTCCTGGGCCACGCCGTTGCGCTTGCGGCCGTCGATCTGCTGGTGAACCGAGCCGCGTCGCGGCTCGCGGGACGGTTCATGGTCCAGGGCCTTGTTGACCCGGAGGCGTCGCTCCACGCCGTCCTGCAGATGCCCTGGTGCGCGGTCTGCGGCGGCGCCGCCGAGGCCCTCCGCACCGGAAGCGCACGTCGGGGCGCGAGCGCACACCTACGCGACGCACCCGACCCCGCGGCGCTCCGGCGGATGCTCGCCGGCGTCGTCGACGCGCGGGCGGGCATCGTCCACCGCCTCACGCTGGACGCGGCGAGCCCGGCGCTCGCCCCTGAGGCGTGCGTCACGGCCACGGCGTTCCTCGGCGAGTACACCGACGGCTCGCCGCACGCCCGCCGCTCGCGCGAGCCGCAGGCCGGCATCGGAAAGGGCGTCACAGCCGTCGAGGCCCTGATCGGAGCGACCGGCGAGGCGGTCGAGCGCTACTCTGCCGAGCTCGTCGACCGAAAGCAGCTCCTTCGCTCCTCGGTCGCCGGCATGAAGGGCGACTTCATCGCGCCGGAGCAGCTCTGTCTCTATAGCGAGGAGCAGTATGCAAAGCCCGGATTCCCCTACGCGCGGGTCGATCCGGCCGCGCCCATCGACTGGGCCCTCGGGCGCTGGATGGACACCGGCGCGCCCGTGTACGTTCCGGCGCTCCCGACCTACTTCGGCTACTGCGCAGGACACCACGCCCACTTCTGCCAGGTGACCTCGAACGGGCTCGCCGCGGGCGCGACGCTCGAGGGCGCGTCGATGGGGGCCGCGCTCGAGCTCATCGAGCGCGACGCGTTCATGATCTCGTGGCTCGCTCGCCGGCCCGGGCGGCGGATCTTGCCCGACGACTCGCTCGACCCCGAGCTGCACGAGATAGCGAGGCAGCTCGAGGAGCACGGCGCCCGGATCGAGCTGTACCTGCTCGACGCGGGCGTCTCGGTCCCCGTGGTGATGTGCGTCGGTTACGGCGACGGCAAGCGGTGGCCCGGCGCGGTGGTCTCGATCTCCGCCCACCTGAGCCCCCTCACCGCGATCCGGAAAGCCATCCTCGAGCAGGGCCAGATAGGCAATTACGCCTTCCGCCTGATGACGGGCGAACACGTCGCCATCCCCGAGCGGCCGGAGGACGTGCTCACGCTCGAGGATCACGCGGTCTACTACCTCCCCCCGAGCCGCGCCGCGGCCTTCGCCTTCCTCCGCGGGGGGAGCACGGTGACCGCCGCCGAGCTCGAGGAGCCCGAGGAGGTATCGCTGTCCGAGCTCACCCGGCGCGTCCAGGCCGCGGGGCTGCGCATCGCGATCGTGGACGTGACGTCGCCCGACCTCGCGGTGACCCCGTTCCGTGTCGCCCGGGCCCTCGGGCCCGCTTTCCAGCAGATCCACTTCGGCCACCAGCTCGCTCAGCTCGGTAATCCGCGTCTCCGTTCGATGACCCCCCACGGCATCAACCCTGACCCTCACCCGATGGCCTGAGAGAGGACACCATGGCAAGGAGCAAAGAGGCGGACATTGCGCGGCTCTATCATCTCCAGTCCTCCCACGTGAGGTCGCGACCGCTGGAGCCGCCGTTCGACGGGGATCTCCAGCCGCTCAACTTCCGCACCTACGGCGGCTCGGCGCGCACGCCGCTGCCCGGGCACGATTTCGCGATCGACGCCCCGCTCGGCGCGGTGATGGAGCAGCGGCGGTCGCATCGCGAGTTCGCCCTCAGGCCGATGTCCATCGAGGCGCTCGGGCGGCTCCTCCACGCGAGCTACGGCGTCCGTGGCACGCGAAACGTCGAAGGGGCGTGGACCTGCGATCGCCCGGCGCCCTCGGCCGGCGGCCGGTATCCGCTCGAGATCTATGTCGCGACGCAGGCCGTCGATGGGGTCCCGGACGGCCTGTACCACTACGACCCCCGTGCGCACGAGCTCGAGCTCCGCCGGGAAGGCCTCGCGCACGCCACGCTCGTGGATCTCACGGCGGGTCAGGACATGATCCTGAACACCAATGTCGTGGTCATCATCACGGCGGTGCCGTTCCGCACGATGTGGAAATACGGCCAGCGCGGATATCGCTTCTTGTGGCTGGACGCAGGGCACCTGGGCCAGAACCTCTATCTCGTCGCGACGGCCATGGGCCTCGGCCCGGTGGCGATCGGCGGATTTTACGATGAGGAGCTCAAGACCTTCCTGGCGCTGCCGGCGGAGGAAGACACCCTGTACATCGTCTGCATCGGTCAGCCCGCGCCGGCCGAGGGCCGGAACGGCCCTTAGCGTGCCTGAACCAGAAGCGTCGGAGAGCACCATGCCCAGCATTCGACTCAGTCGCTCGGCCAGCATCACGCCCACCGACGTGGGCGTCATCCTCCGCTCCGATCTCGGCACCTTCCAGCTCACCGGCCTGGACGTGAGCGCGTTCGTCGAGCGGATGGTGCCGCTGCTCGACGGGTCGCGCGACCGGGAGGCGCTCGTCGAGGCGCTCGCGGACTACTCGCGGCAGAGCGTGACGGCGTTCCTCGACCTGCTCGAGGCGCGCGGGCTGGTCGAGCCGGTGCCCGCAGAGGCGCCGTCCGCCGACGGCGAGCGGCTCCGCGGGCAGCGCGAGTTCCTCCGCAAGTGGTCGTCGGCCCCGGAGCAGGCGGCGCAGCGGATCGCGAACGCGCGCGTGCTCGTGGTGGGCCTCGAGCCCTGGGGGGCCTCGGCCGCCCTGGCGCTCGCGGGGGCGGGCGTCTCCGCGCTCCGCCTGATCGACGGCGGCGCCGTCGGCCCGCGCGACGTCGCGGTGGTCCGCGCGCGGGGGGAGGCGGCGCTCGGCGCGCCCCGCCGCGGCGCGGTGGCCGCGCTGATCCGCGAGCACGCGCCGCTCTGCCGGGTGGACGAGAGCTCCTCCGCAGCGCTGGAGGGCGACGACCTCCTCCCGCCGGAGGGGCGCCCTCACCTCCTCGTCGCGGCGGTGCGCGGCGACGACGCGGAGCTCCTGGAGCGCGTCGCGCGGTTCGGCCATCGCGCAGCGATCGCCTCGCTCTTCTCGCACCTCGCGGGGACGACGGCCGTCCTGGGCCCCCTCGTCTTCCCGGGGAAGACGGCGTGCCGGATCTGCGCGACGACCGAGGCGCTCAGCCCCTCGCCCGCGGCGCGCTCGCTGGCCGATCCCGCGCCGCACGCCGGCACGATGGGTCAGCTGCTCGGCCACCTCGTGGCGATGGAGGCCCTCAAGGTGCTCTCGGCGTACACGCCCTCCAGGCTCGGGGGCAGGTTCCTGATCCAGGACCTCGCGACGCTCGAGACATCGCACCACACGCTCGTGAGGTTGCCCTGGTGCAAGGTTTGCGGCGAGGGATGACGCGGGGCTGGAGGTGCTCTAGCCTGCGGCCGTGAAGAGGCCTCCCCTTCCCGCCGCCTCCCGCATCGCCGACGCGCCCGCCGCCGGCGCCCCCAGGCAGCCGGACCGCCGGTCGGTCCTCGACCGGACGGACGTCTCGCGCGCGCGGTCGCGGTCGACGCCGCGCGCCCATGGCCCGGGCCTCGCGCCATGATCGGTCGAACCCTCGACGACCGCTACACGATGCTCCGGCTGCTCGGCCAGGGCGGGATGGGCGCCGTCTACGAGGCCCGGCACGCGGGCACCGGCCGCCGCGTCGCGGTGAAGGTCATCCTCGGCCAGGCCGCGGACGACGAGCTCGTCCGCCGCTTCCAGCGCGAGGCGCGCGCGGTCGGCGCGGTCGAGTCGGAGCACATCGCGCAGGTGTTCGACACCGGGCGCGACCGCGAGACCGGCGCGCCGTACATCGCTATGGAGTTCCTCGAGGGCGAGGACGTGCAGGCCCTCATCGAGCGGCTCGGCCCGCTCCCTGTCGATCTCGCGCTCCGCATCGGGCTGCAGGCGTGCCTGGGGCTCGAGCGCGCGCACGAGGCCGGCATCGTCCACCGCGACATCAAACCGGCCAACCTGTTCCTCGCGAAAAAGCAGGGCGGCCAGCGCGTGATCAAGGTGCTCGACTTCGGCGTCGCCAAGGTGACGGACAACAGCCTCGGCAACGGCGGGATGACGAAGAGCGGCGCGCTCCTCGGCTCTCCCCTCTACATGTCGCCCGAGCAGGCGCGCGGCAGCGGCGCCATCGACGCGCGCTCGGACGTCTGGTCGCTCGGCATCAGCCTGTACCACGCCCTCTCGGGCCATCGGCCCAACGAGCACCTGACCGGCCTCGGAGAGCTCGTCCTGGCCATCTGCACGACCCCGGTGCGCTGGATCCAGGAGATCGCGCCCTGGGTGCCGCCGGAGGTCGCCCACGTGGTGCACCGGGCGCTGGTGATCGATCCGGCGGGCCGCACCGCGAGCGCCGGCGAGCTCGCGGCGGCGCTGCGCGCGTTCCTGCCGGGCGGCGAGGCGATCGTCGAGGCGATGCTCGTGCCGCTCGACGCCGCCACGCGCGCGTCGCGCGCGTCGTTCGGCGCCATCTCGGCCCCCCCGCACGCCTCGAGCGCGCCGTTCGGCGCTGCGCTGACCCCGCCGCGCGCGTCGGCCGCGCCATTCGAGGCCGCGGGGCGCTCGTCAGGCGGGCAATCCGGACCGTATGCGCTGTCGGCCACGGCGCCCGCCACGAGCGTGCGGCTGTCGAACCGCCCCGAGCGTCCGGCGTCGCGCCCGCCCGTCGCCCTGATCGCCGGCGGCGTGCTGGCCGCTGCGCTCACGGGCGGGGCGGGCGTCTACCTCGCGGTGCGCAGCGCGCCGCTGGCCGCGCCCGCGCCCTCGGCCGAGCCGGCCCCGCCTGCGCGCGCCGAGACCGAGCCGCCGCCTCCGTCCGCCGGCGTCGAGGCCAGGCCGACGCCGTCCGCCAGCGCCGAGCCGCCGCGCGCCGATACGCCCGTGGATCCGCCGGCCGCGGCCTCGTCGACGCCCGCGGCGCTGCCCTCCGCTGCGACGACCGCGCGCGCCGCCGCGTCGGCGCCGGCGAGCGCCGTCGCTCGCCCGCCCGCGCCGAGGCCGTCTGCGGCCAGGCCGCCGCCCCAAAGGCCCCCGAGGAATGACGATGACGAGACATCGAGGAAATAGCCGCGTCGCGTGGTGTGTCGCCGCGCTCCTGTCGCTCTCCGCGGGGGTCGCCCGCGCGGAGCCGTCCGCGGACCAGGCGGCCGCGGCCGAGGCGCTCTTCCGCGAGGGGCGCGATCTCGTCGCGCAGGGCAAGCTCGCCGATGCCTGCCCCAAGTTCGCGGCGAGCCAGCGGCTGGACCCGGGCTACGGCACCCAGTGGAACCTGGCGGACTGCCTCGAGCGGCTCGGCCGCACCGCGAGCGCCTGGGCGGCGTTCCGCGAGGCGGCGGACATGGCGAGCCGGGCCGGCCAGGCGGACCGCGAGGCGAAGGCGACCCGCCGCGCGGCCGATCTGGAGAAGAAGCTCGAGCGCCTCGCGATCACGGTGACCACGCCGGCGGACGGCCTCGTCGTGAGGCGCAACGGCGCTGTCCTCGACGCCGGCGCGTGGGGCGCGCCGCTCCCCGTCGATCCGGGCAAGCACCGCGTCGAGGCGACCGCGCCCGGCAAGAAGCCGTTCTCGGTCGAGGCGCAGACCGCCGGCCCCGGCCAGGTCGTCACCGTGGAGGTCCCGCCGCTCGAGGACGACCCCGCGGCGACCGCGGCGACCCCGCCGCCCGGCGCGCAGCCCGGGCCGCTCGCTGCGCCGCTCCAGCCGGCCGCGGGCGGCGACGGAGACAGCGGCGCGGGCACCCGCCGCACCCTCTCCTTCGTGGCAGGCGGCGTCGGCGTCGCCGGCGTCGTGACCGGCTCGATCTTCGGGCTGCTCGCCAGCTCGCGGTGGAACCGGGCCCAGGACGATCACTGCCGGACCGAGACGCTCTGCGACGCCCGCGGCGTGGCGCTGGTCGAGGACGCCAAGAGCGCCGCGAAGCTGTCCACCGCCGGCTTCATCGTCGGCGGGGTCGGGCTCGCGGCCGGCGTCGCGCTGTTCGTGACGTCGCTCGGCGACACGGAGCCCGCAGCGGCGCGGATCGTTGTCGCGCCTGCCGTCGGCACGACCGGCGGCGGGCTGGCGATCCACGGCCGCTTCTGACGCCCGGCAGCGCCCAGCGCCACGGCGGCTGGCCCGCGGCGGCCGGGCCCGCCGCGGGCCAGCCGCCGTGCCCGGGAGGGCGCGACGCGCCGCTCCCGGGCGGGCGCGCCTCACTCGTCGATCACGAACTCCACGCGGCGGTTCTTCGCGAGGCTCGCCGGGTCGGTGCCCTCGGCCACCGGCCTGTCCGACCCGAAGCCCTCGGCGGTGAGCCGGCCCGGGCTGACGCCCTTCTGGATCAGGTACTTCCGGACCGCCTCGGCGCGCTGCTCGCTCAGCTCCTGGTTCAGCTCGGGCGTGCCGGTCTCGTCCGTGTGCCCCTCCACCCGCAGCCGCTCGATCTCGGGGTTCGCCTTCATGACGAGCGCCACCTGGTCCAGGGTCCTGTACGAGTCCGGCTCGAGCTCGGCCGAACCGGTCCGGAAGCGAATGGTGTCCCGGATCACGAACTCGCCCTGCTCGTACGCGACCCGCGGCTCGCCCTTGTCGGGGCAGCCGTCGTCATCCTCGACGCCGTTGATCGTCTCCTTCTCGTCCGGGCACTCGTCGTCCGCGTTCGGCACGCCGTCCTTATCGTCGTCGGCGTCCTCCTCGGGGCAGCCGTCGCTGTCGTAATCGGCGTCACGATCCTCCGGGACGTCGGGGCACTGGTCGCGCTCGTCGTCGACGCCGTCGTGGTCCCTGTCGTGCGAGGTCGGCGTGTACTTCACGCCCGCGAACACGCGGAAGATCGGCACGCCGTAGCCGGCCAGCGCGCCGATCCCCGGGCCCGCGGTGATCTCCCACTCCTCGCTCGGGTTGATCTTCACGTAACCGAGCGCCTCGAGCGGCGTCTCCTCCTCGTTGAGGTTGTCCGCGGCGATGCCGATGCCGCCGTTCGCCTCGGCGCCGATCTCGACCTTGCCGTCGATGCCGCCGAAGCGGTAGCCGAGCGCCGCGGCGTACGTCAGCTCGCTCGCCGCCTCGACGTTCGCGTACGTCGTCCCCTCGCGGATCGCGACGCCCGCGTTGACGCCGAACCTGAGGCCGGGCGCGAACCGGTGATCGAGCACGATGCGCGGCCAGAACACGACGTTGCGCGCGCCGCCCGCGAAATCTCCTGTGTGCGTCGGGACGCGCAGCTCGGCCACGAGACCGAGGCCGATGGAGTCGCGGTCGTCGAGCAGGCGCAGCTTCGGCACGAGCCGGATGTCGCCGAGGCCCGCGAACGACGGAGAGCCCTCGCCCGACTGCGCGAGGAAGAACGGGATGTCGAGGCCGAGCGCGAACGGCTCGGCGATCGTGACCGACGCCATGAGATCGGCACCCAGACGGCCGCTCACGATCTGGCTGCGCACTTCGCCGTCGCCCGTCGCGACGATCAGCGGGTTGCGCGCGTAGTTCAGGAACAGCCCGAACGCCCATGGATCGCCGGGCTCGCGGACGCCGGAGCCCTCCGTGACGACGAAGGCGTCGTGGGTGACGGCCGGCTTGAAGCGCTCGACGTCGATGTCCGTGCTCTGCGCCGACGCGGGCGTCGCGGCGGCGAGGACCGCGCAGGCAGCGCAGGTGGTGGCGGCGAGGATCGGTGCGCGCATGGTTCTCCTCTTCATCGGCTTCATCGGCCGGCTCCGGGTCCGCGGCGCGGGCGCCTCCGCAACCGGAGCGCGAGCCCGCCGGCGGCGAGCAGCGACAGGGCTCCCCCTCCGTACGGCGCGGGCCCCGCCGCGCAGGCGCAGGCGCCGCCCTGGACCGCATCACCCGGCAGGAGATCCGGCTCGCCCGGGCCGCCCGCGCCGCTCGACGCCCCGCCGTCGACGCAGCGCCCGGTCGGCGCGCAGCGCAGGTCCGCGCCGCACTCGGACGAGCCCGGCGAGCACGGGCCGCACTGCCCGCTGACACACACGAGGTCGCCGCACTGGGCGTTCGACGTGCAGGTGTCCCCGGGCGTGGGGACGCACCGGTGGTCCGCGGAGCAGTCCTCGTCCGCGTCGCAGTCGACATCGTCGACGCACGACACCGGCAGGATGCAGTCGCCGTCCACGCAGATGCCCCTGCCGGCGCAGTCCGCGTCGCGCGTGCAGCCGGAGGGCGGGACGATCACGTCGGGCACGCGGTCGCCGTCCGCATCGCCGGCCACGCACGGCGCGGAGAGGCCGATGTCGAGATCGCCCGGCCCGAGCGCCGCCGCGTCGTTCACCGACCGGAAGTACAGGTTCGCCTCGCACGACACGCCGACGCCCACGATGTCGAGCGCGATGGATGCCTGCGCGTACCCCCGCGTCGCGTCGTTGATCAGCAGGGGGTCGAGGTCCGTCCCTGCCTCGGTCGCGACCTGCGCGTCCGTCACGTCGAGGGGCTCGTACCGCCCCGACGCCCCGGAGAAGGACCAGACCCTCACGAGCGTGCCGTCGCCCTTCACGCCGAGCACGACCTCGTAGCCGCCCGGCGACCCGTCGTTCGTGAACCGGTCGTCGATCCCCGCCGTCGCGGCGGTGCCGCCGGTCTGCCGGTTCCTGTCGGTGTCGATGAACACGAAGAGCGTCGCCTCCCCGCTGATCGCGGCCGTCTCCGACACGTACCCGCGCACCCAGAACCGCCCGTCGGCGGCGACCGCGTACGCGGAGCGGAAGTCGATCGATCGCTCCGGCGCGTCGAAGGTCTCGCCGTCGCCCGCGACGTCCTCTTCGCCGTAGGGCCACCGCGGCTCCCCGGTCCTGTCGATCGCGACGATCTCGTCGAGCACCGGCGTCGTCCGCCCGCCCGTCCACGTCTGAGCGGACGAGCTCCTCGGAAGGAGCGCGACGCCGAGCGCCGCGCCTACAGCCAGCGGCGCGGCCCACGAGCGCCCCCGCGCGCACCCATCTTTGTGTTGTGCCATGGCGGGGAGCATCCTCGCACAGGTCGCTGCAACCCTTACAAATGAAAGGCGATTCGCGCCCAGAGTGCGCAAGGGTGCGCGCCTGCAATACCATGCATCCACACCTTCGTTCGCGCGCGAGCGGGAAGCGGGAGAAGCGCTCACCGTCGGTGCGATGTCGATGCGCTCACCCTCCGTGCCGATTGGGCAGCTGATCATCGCTCCTCCCTCCCCGCGCGCACGAGGCGCGGAGAGCACGGTAGCGGGCGATCGCGCGCGCCGGAGGCGCGGCGGCCCCGAGCGCCGAGCGACCGTGACGCGGGCGACCGAGCGCCCCTTCTTTTCATCACCGAGCGGCTCGCCGGGGCCTCCGGCGCGATCACCTGGCTTGGCCACGCGCCCGGGTTCTGTAACTGTCCCGTGGTCAGTTACGCGTCGCTGCGCCGCCGTGGGCTCGGGGGGTCCGAGCGCTGGCGCCTGGCCTCGCGAGATGAATCCCTCTTCCGATCGAAGGAACCGCGATGCACTGCACACTCCAGAAACACCGCCCCGGAGCGCTCCGTGTGGCTTGCCTGCTGCTTGGGTCGCTCGCCGCCGCGTGCTCGGGCGAGGGCCCGGCGCCGCTCGAGGGGAGCGCGTTCGACGTCGAGCGTTACGACCTCCGGGGCGAGTTCGACTGGGAGCGGAGCCGCCTCGTGGCGACGCTGGGCCTCACGCTGTCGCTCACCGGAGACGGCCCGAGGACGGTGGTCCTCGACAGCGCCGTCGCCGAGGTGAAGGAGGTCCGGCGGAAGGGCGGCGGGGCGCTCCCGCACGCGCTCGATCCGCAGCGCCAGGCGCTCGCGATCGACCTCTCGAGCGAGCCCGAGGCGATGAGCGGCGCGCCGATCGCGCTCGAGATCGACTACGAGGCGCTCTCCGGCGACGCCCTCCGCGCGGTGCCGGCGCGCATGGGCGATCCGGTCGCCGTGCGCGCCGTCTACACGGTGTCGGAGCCGCTCGGCGCGTCGCGGTGGATGCCGTGCCACAACGCGCCCTCGGACCGGGCCATCTTCTCGATCGCCATGCGCGTCGACGGCGGCGAGGCGCTGATCGCCAACGGCGATCTCGTCGGCGACGAGGATCTCGGGGCGTCGGGCCACCTCGTCCGGTACGAGACCGCCTACACGCTGCCGCCCTACCTCATGGCGTTCGCGATCGGCGACTTCGAGGTCGAGCGCGGGACGAAGGGCGATCTCCCCGTCGCGGTCTGGCACCGCCGCGGGTTGCCGGGCGATCACGGCAGGATGGTGGACGAGCTCGCGCGCGCGATCGGCCGCTTCGAGGAGCTGCTCGGGCCGTACCCCTTCGAGAAGTACGCGCTCGTGCTCCTGCCGGACTTCTCCGTGGGCGGGATCGAGCACGCGAGCATCAGCTTCCAGCGCGAGGAGCGGAGCACGCAGCCCGCGCTCGCCTCGGATCTCCTGCTCACGACGCACGAGCTCTCGCACCAGTGGTTCGGCGACCTCGTGACGGTGGAGACCTGGGACGATCTCTGGATCAAGGAGGGCATGGCGACGTTGCTCGAGCAGGAGGGCGTCCGCGTCTACACGGACGAGAGCGGCGCGGGGACGCTGAACGGCGACGAGCTCGGCCCCCGGGAC
The DNA here is from genome assembly GCF_051521635.1 of Sorangium sp. So ce1504. Lineage (NCBI taxonomy): Bacteria > Pseudomonadati > Myxococcota > Polyangiales > Polyangiaceae > Sorangium > Sorangium sp. So ce1504. Next base: position 8,701,952 of record NZ_CP150365.1, read on the forward strand.
GGCGACGCCGTCCGCGATCCGTCGCTCGCGCCGGGCGAGAAGTACACGAGCGGCCCCTACGGCCGCGCCGCCTGGCTGCTCACCCAGATCCGCAGCCTGGCCGGCGAGGAGGCGTTCTGGTCGGCGCTCCGCGGGGTGCTCGAGGAGCGCCGGTTCGGGACCATCGGCACGGACGATTTCCTCGACGCCTTCGCGCCGGCGCTCGGCCCGGAGGCGGCTGCGCGCGCGCGGCGAGCGGTCGTGGCCAAGGCGCTCCCGTGGCTCACGGTCGACCCCGCGCCCTCCGGCGGGGCGTTCGTGACGGTGCACGATCCGGAGGGCGCGCTCGTCGCGCCCCTGGAGCTCGCGTGGGTGGCCAGCGACGGCCCGACCCGCGTGCAGACGCTCACGCCCGGCGAGCGCGTCGAGGTCGCGCCCGCGCGCCCGGGCGAGCTCCTCGTCGTCGATCCGCAGGACCGCCACCCCGAGTGGGCCTTCCTGACCACCGACCGCGATCTCGAGGCCTACGCCGCGACGCTCGCCCCGCGCCGTGTCCCCGCGGACCCCGAGGGCGTCTCGTGCTTCCTCGACGTGGGCGGCGCGCACCAGCTCGCCGCGCTCCAGGACGGCCTGCCCGAGGGGCTCGCGCCCGAGGAGTTCGAGGCGTTCGTCGAGGGCCTCGACGGCGAGGCGGCCCGGGCGGTATCGCTCGCCGCGGCGTGCGACGTCGCGTGCGCGCCGGGCCTCGACGCCGACGTCCGCGGCGCGTGGTCGAGCGTGCTCACCGGCCTCTTCGCTGGAGCGCCTTACAGCTACGGCCTCGACTACGTCGGAAGCTACGCGTCGTGCAGCGCCGTCGTGTCCCCCGAAGCGCTGTTCGCCGAGGACTGGTCCGCGCTCGAGACCGGGCTCGCCTCGGGCGGCGTCTCCGACGTGCGGCTCCAGTACCTGTCCAAGTTCAAGCTGCCGCCCGAGGCGGCGCTCCGCACGTGGGGCAGGGTCGCGCAGATGGCGAGCTCGGTGCGCGCGCGCGTGCTCGCGATCCGGCACCTCGCGACGTACGTGGACGGGCTCGACCCGGCTGCCCTGTCGGTCTTTCGTGCCTTCTTCGCCGGCGTGCTCGGCGCGACCGATGTCTCCGACGTCCTCGCCGCGGATCTCCGCGCCGTGGTGGCCTCCGCCGCGCCCACGGCGGCCGGCAACCAGGGAGCGCTGGACGGCCTCGCCCGGGTGCTCCGCTCGCCCGCGGCCCGCTCGGCCCACCCCGCCGCCGTCTGCGCGGCGTTCGCGTTGACGAGCGGTGACGAGCAGGCTTTCCGCCGCTTCGCCGCGGGGGTCGAGGGCGCCGACGTGACGGACACCACCGCCGAGCTGCTGCGCTCTCCCGTCCATTGCCTCTGACGCTCGCTCGCCACGACATCGCATCTCTCCCCGCCGGCCTCGCTCCATGGCGAGGCCGGCCCTCTACGCGGCAACCGAACGCTGCTATGCTCCGCTGCCCATGTCGGAGCTCGTCCAACTTCTTCGCCAGAACGCCCCGATTGCTCGCATCGCCGAGCACCTCGATGGTCTGACGCACGAGGAGCGCCGCAGCGCCCTGTCGACCACGACGCGCGCGGATCAGCGGGCGCTCTATGCCGCCGCGAGCCACGCCCCCCCGCTCACGCTCGACTTCTTCGTCCCGGACGGCACACCGCGCCGCGTGGCGGTTCATCACGAGGGCAGGAACAGCCTTCCTCTCCCGTCCACATTCCGCTTCTTCGAGAAGCGTTTTGCCTTGCCCGAGGACGGCAGCGCGCGGCTCTTCGGTTACAACGAGGGGCTCACGCGTCCCTGGATTGGCCCGGGCTTCTTCGTCGCGGTCCCGACGGCCGGCAATCCTGCGTGGCAGGAGCGTGGCGCCATCGTGATCGACTACTTCCAGGTCCCTGACGGCCCCGTACCTGACGGTTGGCCCCGGGTCGTCCCCAACACCAAAGGACTCCAGTTCTTCGTCTACAACGGAACCCGTGATTTCATGCGTCGGGTCTCGAAGGACGTGTCCATCGGCGCGGCGTTCAAGGGTGAGCGTTCGCTCGACCACTACTTCACGCTCTGCCGCTCGCCGTCCGCCTAGCCGATCCCTGTCGGATCGTATTCCCCCGTCCCCCATCGACACGGCGATAGGCCCCTCCCCCTCCCAGGCGTTAACCAAGCTCGTTCGGTCACGCTAAGGGCGCGAAGCCGGCCCTCCTCCACCGGTCACCAACGTGAACGTGAACGTTTACGTGAACGTGAACGTTTACGTGGTCGTGGTCGTGGTCGTGGTCGTCAACGATAGGTCGTGAACGACCACGACCACGACCACGACCACGTAAACGACCACGACCACGTAAACGTTCGGATGTAGGAGAACGCGGCGCGAAGCTTGGTGAACGCCTATGCCCCCTAGTTTGGCTGGGTTCCCCCTCCCAGCCGCGACAGCATCCCCTTTCGCAGGAGCCCCACCTTGTTCCGCATCGCGGTCACCTGCTGCCGCATCCCGTCCGCCTGCTCCGCGAGGTCGACGATCCCCGCGGCCGTCGCCGCCTGGGCGAGGGCGCGCGCCTCGTCGGCGAGGCGCCCCATGCGCCCTTCCACCTCGTCCATCGCTGCCACCACCTCGTGGATCTGCTCCGGCGTCGTCGCCTCCCGCTGGCGCGCCGCGGTCTCCTGCACCAGCTGGTTGATGCTCCGCCCCTCCTCCCCGAGCGCCGCGAAGCGCTGGAATAGCTCCCCGAGCTGCTCCGCCCGCCGCTTGATCTCCTCGCCGCGCGCCGCGAGCGCCGTGGCGGTCGCCTCGTGGCGATCCCGCGCCGCCGCGATCGCCGCGATGAGCGACCCGAGCGCCATGCTCACGCGCTGCTGCGCCTCGGCCGCCTCGGTCGTCGACTTCGCCGCGCGCTCGATCCCCTTGCGTGTATCGAGGGAAAGCCGCCGCGCCGACTCCGCGAGCTCCTCGAAGCGCACGAGCTCGCGCTCGAGCGCGCACGCCGCTTCCGCGAGCTCGCCCCCGCCCTTGCCGTGATCGTCCTTCCCACCCCCGCGGCCGTTCTTCTCGCGCTTGTTCACGTCACACTCCCTGCGCTGCCTGTCCACCTCCTGGGAGGCCCCGCCGTTTCGCCTGCAAGCGATGTTCGGACCGGTGTACTGTATCAAAACAGCGGCTCGTACGTCGAACGCACCTCGGAGGAACGGATGCGAAGCGCGTGGCTCGTCCTCGTCGGAGTTCATGCCCTGCTGGGCTGCGGGGCTGCGCCGCGGAGAGAGCCGGCCACCGACGCCGACCCCACGCACGCCGGGGTCGCCGCCCCGAGCGCTGTCCCGGAGGGCTCGACCCGCGAGGCGCGCGCCGCCCTGCGCTCGCCCGAGCAGAAGGAGCGCGCCGCCCTGCGCCCGCCCAGGAGCACGCGCGCCCGCGACACCGCGCCCGAGGCCCCCGAGCCGCGCGCCCCGATCCCGCTGTCCGACAAGGCGAGCACGCCTGTCCGCTCCGCCGGAAACAACCGTCCGCCCGCCCGCTCGCCCGTGAAGGAGCGCGCCCCGATCTCCCGCCCCACCCCCATCCCCCTCCCCGGGAAAGGCAGCGCCGCGCGCTCGATCGAGGCCGACTGCAAGGCGCTCGGCCCGGAGGTCCAGAAAGCCTCGAGGATGATCGAGGTGCTCCGGCAATCCGACCTGAACACGCCGCCCGACGTGCTCGGGAGGATCGCGGATCGGCTCGACCTCTGGGCCCGCGCGGCCGCGGTCCAGGCCTCCGATCCGGATCTCGCCCAGGGCGCCAAGGACATCCGGGAGAGCTTCGCCCGGACCGGCGCCGCGGCCCGCAAGCTCCAGGCGTCGCTCGGCGCTCACGACCGCAAGAAGGCCGGTGTCGCCCGCGCCGGCCTGGAGAGGGAGCTCGACCAGGACGCCAAGGCCGTGAGGGGCATTGCCGCCCGTTGCAAGAGCAACCCCTATGACCCGATCAAGGGCAAAGCCCACATCCCGCCTCACGTCGTGCGGAGCGTCGTCCAGGAGCGCTTCGGCGAGATGCGCGCTTGCTTTGAAAAGGGCCTTCGCCAGAACCCCAAGCTCCAAGGGCGCCTGCCCGTACACCTCGTCGTCGATGGCGAAGGGAAGGTCACCTACGCGGGTGACGCCGACCGCCCGCCCGAGGACGCGCCGCTCCTCATTGCGCTGCCCTCGCCCGGCGCGACGCCGCCGTCGTCGCCCGCTCCCCCGCTCCGCGACGCCAAGGTCGTCGGCTGCGTGCTCGACGTCTTCCGGGGCCTCCGATTCCCCTCCGCCGCAGACCGCAAGAGCGTTGCCACGGTGGTCTATCCCGTCGTCTTCGGTGTGGACGACAACCGCTCTCCAGCGACCTCCTCCAGGTGACGCAGAGCGCAATCGCGGCAGCGAGGCGCTGGCCCCTTGCCGTCCGGGCGAGGCCGACGCCAAGCACGCTCAGCCTCACTTGCGCCACTTGCAAAGTTATTTCCTTCTCAGGGGCCTAAGGGTAAGCATTCCGCCGATGAAGCTCTCGCTCACCGAGCTCCAGGACATCCGCCGCACGCTCGCGGCGCGCATCGTCTTCGGCCTCTCCACGCCCGGCACCGAGATCGCCGCGCTCCCTGCCTATCTCGCGCCGCCGCCGGGAGGGATGATGGGCCGCGCCGTGGTGGTCGACGCTGGCGGCACGAACCTGCGCGCCGCCATCGTGGAGCTCTTGCCGGGCGGCGAGTCGCGCATCGTCGCCGGGCCCGTGCCTGCGAAGTTCCCGGGCGGGCCGGAGATCACGGGCGACGCCTTCTTCGACGTGCAGGCGGAGCTGGTCGAGCGCCTGGGCGCCGTGCACGGCTTGCCGGTGGGGTACTGCTTCTCGTATCCGTCGGAGACGCTGCCGTCGCTCGACGCGCGGCTGCTCCGCTGGACCAAGGGCGTCCAGGTCGCCGGGGTCGAGGGCACCAGCGTGGGCGAGCGGCTCGGCCGGGCGCTCGGCGCGCGGAGGCTCCGGCCCGGTCCGGTCCGGGTGCTGAACGACACGGTGGCGAGCCTGCTCGGGGGTGCCTTCGCGCACGGCGGGTCGCAGCCCGCGGCGTTCATCGGGCTCATCGTGGGGACGGGGACCAACATGGCCACGTTCCTCCCCGCCGGCCGGATCCCGAAGCTCAAGACGGGTCACTTCGTCGCGCCGATGGCGGTCAACCTCGAGAACGGAAACTTCAACCCTCCGCACCTCCAGCCGCTCGACGCGGAGCTCGACGCGAGCTCCGAGAACCCCGGCGCGCAGCGGTTCGAGAAGGCGGTGTCCGGGGCCTACCTGCCCCGGCTCTTCGGGCGGCTGTGTCCGGACCACGACCCGCTGACGAGCTCCGCGGATCTCGTGCGGCTCCGCGACGAGGGCGCTGACGAGGCGCGGCGGGTCGCTGGCGACCTGCTCCAGCGCTCGGCCGACCTCGTGGCGGCGGGGCTCGCGGCCGTCACCGACGTGCTCGACAGCCCTCCTGGGGTCGGCATCCTGGCGGAGGGCAGCCTCTTCTGGGGCGATCCCCGCTATGCGCCGCGGGTGCAGGAGACGCTGCGCGCCCTCGTCGGCTCCCAGGTCGAGCCCCGGATCGCCCGGCTCGAGCACGTCAACCTCATCGGGTCGGCCTGCGCCGCGCTGTTCGCCTGAACGGCTGCGCGCCGCTTCCCTGCGCCGCTCGCTGCGCCGCGCGGGAGGCGCCGGGCCTTTCGGCGCGCAAGCTGCTCGGCCAGGGGGGAGCACAGGGATGCCCGGGGATCTTCGCCATGGCCTGCCTTCGCGGGACCGGTCGAGCGCGGCCGCGCCCGCGTCCGCCTGGCTGTACGGCGTCGCCGTGGGGGGTCCGAGGCGGCAGGATCACACATTTCTGGCCGAATCCGTTTTTTGCGACCACCATGACGCAGCGTTGACCCCCTGGGAGGAGCTCGGCCGGTGATGTGTGAAACAACAGCGCGCTTCGGCTCGACCGGACCGGTCGGGCGGGTGGGGCGCTTCCGGTCGTCGCGGGCGGGCCCCGGTAGCCGGAATGGCTATTGTCGTTAGAGAGATGCTCCCGTCGAACCGCAGACTCGCGTTCCGCAGGCAGCCGCACCTGCTCGACGACACCGGGAGCGTCGGCGTGTGGATCACGCAGCCGGCGGGCATGGTCGTTCAGCTCTTGCGGGAGACGGTGGCGACCGGTGAGGCCGCGCGGTTCATCTCGGTCGACGCGTACCAGAAGCTCGTGGGCGTCATGCGCCCGGGGGAGCGGGCGTTCTTCATCTACGACATGGCGCTCATGGTGCGGTACGAGAGCGAGGCGCGCATGATCCTGACCCAGTGGGGGCTCAACGTGCGCGACAAGATCGAGCACATCGTCGTCCGCCCGCCCCCGGAGATGAACAAGCTCGGGCGCATGGGGATCCAGACGATCGCGGCGGCGATGAGCCTGGCGGGGGTGCAGCTCGACATCGTGGACGACATCGAGCCGTTCCTGCGCGAGCAGAACCTGCGGCCGCGGATCAGCCTCACCTGAGGTCGGGTCGGAGAGGCGAGGCCCTCGGCGCGCTCGCCTCGGCGTCGCCCCTCGGGGCCGCGCCGAGGCGGAGTTGCGAGGTCGCTCCCTCGTCGGGTCGGATCTCGTCTTGACCGGGGCCATCGAGACACGACTGTACCGTCTCGATGGCGGCACGACAGGCGCTCTCGCCGCCGGGGCTGTCAGTCGCCGCGAGGCGCCCTTCAACGTGGTTAATTGAATTGTTCGGATCGCCTCCCGGGGGCTTTTGCGATGTCCTCCGCGGCCTCCTCCCGGGCGGCTCGCTCCGCTCTGCAGTGCTCGCAGTAGCGCTCAGCGTCCCATTGGACGTCCTCGAGGCCCAGCCTCCGCACCCACGCGAGCTCCCACCTCTCCCTCGCGCTCAGGTGGTTCACGTTCCCCGAGCGGGGCATGTCGCTGGTGTTGTTCCGTCGCTGGTGGGACATGGGCGGGCGCTCCTCCCGAGCTGCGGCCGCCCATTCTGCCGTCAACGACGCGGCTCGCCAAGGGCTCTATTACCTAAATCGTCCACGGAAACGATAACTTACGTTTGACTGTCTGAAACTGTCACGGCATCAGATGATTTCTTTTCACTGCTTGCGGCGCTCGCCTGTTGCGAGGTTCCGGGAGACCCCGCTCGCACCTGCCGCGCCGCCTGCTTCCGGTGGACTGCGTCCCTTTGCGGCGCCGAGCGGCGGCCTCGGACCCGTCAGCGAGGAGTCCGCCTGGCCCTTCGGCCGCGCGCTGGCCGACTTCGTTCTCGCGGGTGCGATCCGGGACGTCCCCTTGGCCGCAACGCGCGTCTTGGGAGTGTTCTTTGCCGCAATTCGTGTCTTCGGAGTGTCCTTTGCCACCATGATGCAAGGCTACGAAGCGTGGCGTCCCGAGCGCAACAGCCTGGGCCAGCGCTGGCGCGGAGGTCGGGACTCGCCTCCTGCCCTCGCTGCGCAGCGAAATGCCTCATGAAATTGGAGGACCGGCGGCGCCCCCCGGCACCGCGCAGCACGAAAGCGGCGGCGCCGAGAGGCGTGCGCGCCCGCGCGGCGGGCGGCAAAGATCCTGCGGGAGAGCCGGCGAGAACGGTACGCCGGCGGGGGTGGTGGGGAGATCATGGACTGCGCTGGCGATCAGTTGCCGCCGCCCTGTGGGCGCCCCGCTGCTTCCGCCCGCGAGGTCCAGCTGCGCTCATTGCCCGGGCAGAGGCTCGCCGGTCTCATGGTACACGTTGCCGTGCACCTCGGCCTCGTCCTCGCAGTCGGTCCAGGGCCCATAGGCGCCGATGGTGGGGTAGAACAACGCGCTGAAGCGGTTGTCGACAACTCGGTAGTTGGTGCCCTGCCCGTCCTGCTGGCAGTAAAGGGTGTAGGCCCCTCCGGCCATCAGGTTCTTTTCGATGAGGACGTTCGAGAGAACGCCCGCCGAGACGTCTGGACTGATGATCGCCGAGGTGCCGTCGTTCGCATAGATCGTGTTGTGCCGCAGCGTCACGTCGTGCCCGACATGCGTGATTTGCGCGCCGTCGGTGTGGGCCTCGGCGCTTTGGTAGAGGTCGTGGACGTAGCTGTCTTCGATCAACACGTCCCCGTCGAGATCGAACCCGTTCTCGCAGCCGTGAATGTCGACCCGGCGAACCGTGAAATTCGTATCCCCTACGGCCGTGCCGCTGGTGCCCTGACAGTCGATCTCGGAATCCTCGATCAAGAGCCCCGTCCCCGTGAACGCGCCGCCGAAGCTGCTGACGACGATGGAGCTCGGGCAGCTCACCCTCGAATTCCGAATGACGACGCCCGGGGCATTGACGCTGACGCAACCACGAATGTCTTTGCCGTCGATCACGGTGTATGCATCCGTGATGTTCAAGTCCCCCTCCATGACGGTCAGCAAGGTGCCAGCGGGGACGCCAGTGCAGTCCGCGTCGGGATAGGCGGGGAGCGGACAGGCGGTGTGTCCGCCGCCTCCGCCTGCCGCACCGCCTCCCGAGTCGCCGCCCCCCGCTGCCCCCACGGCGCCCGTGCCGGACTCGCCGGCGCCTGAACCGCTGCCAGCCTCGGTCCCGGCGTCGCTCGTGCCGGAACCGCCCAGTCCGGCGCCGCCGGTAGCGCCCTCGGCTTGCGAGGAACACCCGGCCGCCAAGACAACCACGAGGGCTGCTTGCAGGATTTGATAGCGCATGAAAGCTCGTTTAGCTTGGATCCATCTTCGACGGCCAGCGAATCCTCGGACGTCGGGCGAGCAGACCTGCCGCCACGAAGCCGTGGGCTCCGGCTGCCTCGTGCTGCACGCGGACGTGTGAGCGATCTCAGCGCGCGGGCCGGAGCCCCTCGCCCCTCCTTGGAATCGCCGACCCCGAAAGTGCGCGCGCGATACCCGCCCGAAGCGTCGACAGCGTCGTCATCGCTTGGAGATCCACGCCGAGCTCCACCATCGTCCGCGCCACCTCGGGTCGTATGCCGGTGAACAGCGGCTCGGTGCCGAGCAGACGCAGCGCGTTCGCCACCGACACGAGCGCGGCCACGACGTTCGTGTCCACATACCGCACCCCGGTGATGTCCAGGATCAGCGCGCGCGCGCCGGTCTGCTGCGCTCCCGTGAGCGCCACCTCCATGATCTGCGCCGCCCGCTCCGCCTCCACCGTGCCGATGATCGGCATCACCAACACGTCCTCGCTGATCGGCATCAGCGGCGCCATGAGCTCCGAGAGTCGGGCCTTCTGCGCCTCCACCACCTGCTCCCGGAGCGCGGCGCGCTCCGCCTCGGCGCGCGTCCGGTCTTCGAGCTCGCGCGCGAGCTCGGCATTCGAGCGCGCGAGCTCGCGTGTCCGCTGCTCGACTTCCCGCTCGAGCCGGGCGTTCGCGAGGTGGGCTTCCTCGTTCGCCTCCTGGATTCGTTCGAGGAGCAGCGCGTTCTCGATGGTGATCGATGCCTGCGACGAGAGGAGCCCGAGGAGCTCCACCCGCACCGCAGTGAACACCCCCGCGGTCGCGTTGTTCTCGAGATACAGCATCCCCGCCGTGCGCCCCTGGCTGCTCACCGGCATGCAGAGGATCGAGCGCGTCCTCCGCTCCGCGAGGTACGGGTCCGACGCGAAGCGCGGGTCGCCCGGCGCGTCGTCGAGCACCAGCGCCTCGCGCGTGCGCCACGCGTAGAGCACCGCCTGCTGCGCGAGCTCCGGCTCGTCCTCGAGCAACCGCCTCTGCCCCACCTCGATCGACTCGGGCGAGGCCCGGAACGCCGCTTCGACGAAGAGCCGGTCGTCGCGCGAGAGGAGCAGGATGCCCCGCTCCGCCCCCGAGTTCTCGAGCACGATCTGCATGAGGCGGCACACCACCTGGGAGAGCACGACCTCGCTCGCGATCATCTGCACCGCGCGCAGCACGAGCGCGGCGTCGCGCAGGCTCCCCATCGTGGCCCGACCGAGGAGCGTCGTCTGGGACGTCGCCGACTCCGACGTGCTGCTCTGCGAGCTGGCGTCGCGCTTGCTGATACGCGCGGCGAGGCTGGGGAACTCGAAGAGCAGCGTCTCGGCCTTGGCCGTCGCGCCCCAGTGCAGGTAACCACGGAAGGCGTCGGCCAGGTACCCCTGGGCGGCCCGTTCGCGGCCGAGCGAGAGCAGGAACCGGCCGCACCGCTCGTTCGCGATCGCCTCGTCCTGCGCATACTCATTCTCGCGCGCCAGCTCGATGGCATGGTCGTACTGCTCGATCGCCTCCCAACGCTCGCCCCGCAGCGCGCAGAGCTCCGCGTCGAGGAGCGCGACCTTGTGCTGGAAGTTGCTCGGACAGCTCCGGGCGAGCGCCTCGAGCTGGGCCTTCAGCGGCGTGATGGCGGCCTCATGCTCCTTCCGCGCCTCGAGATCCGCGGCCTCGCGCGCGAGCCCGGCCCGCGTCAAGGCGTCGAGGAAGGCCGCGTTCACCGTCCAGTACAGGCCGGTCACCTCCCCGACGAGCCGCCCCGCATCCGCGGCCGCCGCGAGCGCGGCTTCGTGCTCGCCGTAGAGCACGTGCAGGAAGAGGCGGTAGGCGTGCTCGTAATAGAACGCGATCGGGTGCTCCTTCTCGTTCAGCTTGGCGAACTCCTCGCTGAGCACCACGCCGTCGCTGGTGAGGCTCGTCCGGCCCCGGGTCTGTCCGGTCAGGCAGGCGACAAGCTGCCGCGACGCGGTGACGGTCGCGATCGCGACCGGATCCTTCGTTCGCCGCGCCAGGACGGAGCACCTGTCGATCTCCGCCTTGACCTCCTCGAGCGGAACGCCCGCGCCGATGAGCCACTGCGGCAGGGAGTAGGCCACGGCGATGGCGAGGTAGACGTTGTCCCCGGCCTCCAGCGCGGCGTCCCGCGCCTGGCTCGCATGATCGATCCCGTTGCGGAGCGGCTCGCGCACGTAGCTCGTGCTGGCGAACGTCATGTGCACGCGCGCGGCGAGGGCCGGGCTCTTCCATCGCTCGCACAGCGAGACCGCGAGCCGGCCGAACGCGTGCCCCTCGGCGTGCCGCCCCATCATCAGGCCCAGGATGAAGCTGTAGCTCACGTACGGGAGCGCGCTGGTCTCGGACTGGCCACGCGCGAGCGAGCGGCGCACTTGCTCGACGATCAGCAGCCCGAACAGCGCCTTGCTCACGAAGTACACGGGCAGCAAGAGCTCCGCCATCAGCGTGAAGATCTGCCGATCCTCCGGATCCTCGGTCACCGGAGCGTCGACGAGCGCCTCAATGGAGCGGCCCGCGAGCAAGCGATCCACGTCCTCCACGCCCACCATGACGGCCGCCTGCTGCGCGGCCGGATCCTCGGGCACCGTCACGCCGAGCTCCGCGAGCCCTGAGAGCCCCGCGCGCACCGCGTCGGCATAAAGGCCACGCGTGGACAGGGCCCGGACGCGAAGGCTGTGCACGCTCGCGCGCTCGGTCGCGCTCTCCGCCCGCGCGAGCGCGGTGGCCGTGAGCGCCTCCTCCTCCTCGAACGCGCCGATGAGGTATGCGGCCTCGGCCCCCTCGAGCCAGAGCCCGAAGCACGCCTCGCGATCGCGCGAGAACCCCGCCTCCGAGGCGAGCGCCCGGCCCGCCGCGAAGAGGCTCGCCGCCGCCTCGTAGGCCGTGGCGGCCATGGCCCGCCTGCCGGCGCGCAGATCGAGCCGCGCGATGTCCATGCGCTCGGTCTCGTCCGTGATCGCCTGCGCGCCCAGGTTGAGGTGGCGCACGACCTCGAGCAGGTCCCCGTCCGGCACCTCGCCGCCGCCGCGCGCCGCGAGCAGCCGGCCGATGGCGAGGTGCACCGCCGGCCGCTCCCCATCGGGCACGAGCGCGTAGCAGGCCTCCTTCACCCGGTCGTGCAGGAAGCGGTACGGGACCGCGACGTCGATCGGATCGAGCGCGTCCCCGACCTCTTCGAGGAGCCGGTAGTTGCCGCCGATCGGCTGGACCAGCCCCTCGCGCAGCGCCTCCCACAGATCCGCGGCGACGGCCGCGGGCGATCTCTCGACGATCGTCGCGAGCATGCGGAGATCGAACGACGGGCCGATGCACGACGCGTACATCAGTGCGCGGCGCGTCGCGGGCGCGAGCCGCTCGATCTTGCGCGCCATCAGCGCGAGCACGTTGTCGGTGACCAGCGCGCCCTTCACGCGCGCGAGGTCCCAGACGAACCCGCGCGCCTCGGGGTCGAAGCGGAGCAGCCCGTCGCCCTCGAGCGTACGCAGGAACTGGCCGATGAAGAGTGGGTTCGCGTGCGTCTTCTCCCCGATCATGGCCGCGAGCGGCTCGGCTCGCGCGAGGTCCGTATGCAGCGCCTCGGCCACGATCATCGTCACCGCTGCGGGCGGCAGCGGCCCCAGCGTGAGCTCCAGAGGCTCGATCCCTTCCTCGCGCAGCGCGCCGACCATCGCGGTGAGCGGGTGCGCGGTGTCCACCTCGTCGTCGCGGTAGGCGCCGACCACGCACAGGTGGTGCGTATCCGGATCCGTGAGCAGGCGCTGGAGCAGGTCGAGCGACGCCGGGTCGGCCCACTGCAGGTCGTCGAGGAACACGACGAGCGGGGCGCCTTCGCCCGTGAAGACGGCAAAGAGGCGCCGGATCAAGAGAGCCAGGCGATGCTTCGCCTCGCTCGCGCCGGCCGCCGGCGGCTCCGGCTGCGGCCCGATCACGAGCTCGAGATCCGGGCAGAGATCGGTCATGACCCGCCCGTACTGGCCGAGCGCGGCCTCGATGGCGTGCTTCTTCGCCAGGAGGCTGTCGGGCGGCTCGGCCAGCGCTTGCCGCACGAGCGCGCGGATCACCTGCGAGAAGGCCGAGAGCGGCATGCTCCTCGCCATCGCGTCGAACTTGCCGGGCGCGAAGTACGCTTCGCGCGCCTGGGTCGCGCAGAGCTCGCGCACGAGCGCCGACTTGCCGATGCCGGGCGGGCCCACCACGAGCGAAAGGGTGGCCGCGCCGGATCGCGCCTGGTCGAGCGCGGCCTTGAGCGCGCCGAGCTCGGCCTCGCGACCCACGAGCCGATCGGGCAACACGACGTCCTCCACCAGGTCGTCCCGACCCAGCGGGAACGGCGCCACGGTCCCGCTCGCCTCGAGCCGCCGCTGGCACTCTTCCAGATCCGAAAGGAGCCCCCTCGCGCTCTGGTAGCGATCTTCCGGGGCCTTCGCCAGGAGTCTCATCACGACGTCGGACAGGCCGCGCGGCACGTCCTTGACGACCGCGTGCGGCGGCGCGGGCACCCGCGTCAGGTGCGCGTGAATCGCCTCCGTCGCGTCCGCGGCCTGGAACGGCGTGGCTCCGGTCAGCATGTGGTAGAGCGTCACGCCGAGCGAATACAGGTCCGAGCGCCGGTCGACAGGTCGATTCATCCGGCCCGTCTGCTCCGGCGCGATGTACGCAGGCGTCCCCTCCAGCCCCTCCATCGCCGAAGCCTCCTGGGTCTCCTGGGCCAGGCGGGCGGCGATGCCGAAATCGATCAGGCGCGGCGAGAGCGTCGCCTCGTCGATCATCACGTTGCGCGGCTTGATGTCCTTGTGGATGACATGCCGCCGGTGGAGCGCGTCGAGCGTGCGTACGAGCGGCGCCACGATGCGCAGCGTCGTCTTCGCCTCGAGCCGCCCGCGCCTCGCGATCAAATCGGCGAGGCTTGTCGGGCCGAGGTCCTCGAGCACGAGCGCGAGGCCGCGGCCATGCGGGAGGAGGTCGAGCGCCCGCGGCACGCCCGGCATGGAGAGATCGCGCAAGATCGCGTGTTCTCGCCGGAGCCGGGCGAGCTGGCGGAAGGTCGGGTAATCGCTTTGTGTGACCTTGACGGCGACGGGCGCGCCGTCTCCTCGACGACGACCTCGATACAGAGCCGTTTCGATCCCTTGGTGGACGAGCACGTCCAGCGTGACCCCTGAAACCTCGATGGATTCTCCACTCCTTGAGGGCATGTCGAGGTCGTATCCAGGATTCGGGAGAAATGCCACGGCTCTGTCGGTGAACCAGCCGACAGAACAACGACTCTCGGGGATCGGGATTGCAATCCGTTCGCCGAGCGGGCGAGCCGCGCAGTGGGCTGAGGCGATGGATGAATGCACGGAGCCTCCACCGGACGAGCCTGGCCGGCCTGCACGAGCACCACCATTGACAGGGGCGCGCCGGGAGCACAGGGATCCATCCGAGCCGGAAGGGCTGCATCGCCCCGGCGCCCCGGCCCAGGCGATCTCATGAGACGGCGCTGCCCCTGGCTGCCCGGCCCCTGCCCTGGCCGTCCGGCCCGCTCAGGAAGACCTGTTCATGCGTGTTGCCAGCGACATCGGCGGAACGTTCACCGACCTCGTCGCCTTCGATGAGGAGACAGGAGAGCTCTCGCTGGCCAAGGTCCCCACAACACCGGACGATCTCACGCGAGGTGTCCTGGAGACCCTCGATCCAGCGCGGGTGGAGGCCGCCCGGATACGGTGTTTCATCCACGGGACGACCCTTATCATCAACGCCCTCACCGAGCGCAGAGGCGCGCGCACCGGCCTGCTCACGACGCGTGGTTTCCGCGATGTGCTGGAGATCGGCCGGGCCAACCGGCCGGACATCTACAACTTCTCCTTCCGCAAACCCGAGCCCTTCGTCCCCAGAGATCTCCGCCTCGAGGTCACGGAACGGTTGGATCACAAGGGCGAGGTGCTCACGCCGCTCGACGAGGACGGCGTGCGGCGCGGCGTCCGCGCGCTCCTCGACCTGGGCGCCCGCGCGATCGCCATCTGCTTGCTGCACGCCTACCGGAACCCGGTCCACGAGCGCCGCGCCGCCGAGATCGCCCGCGCAGAGGCCCCCACGGTGCCCGTGAGCGTGTCCTCCGAGATAACGCGGGAGTGGCGCGAGTACGAGCGCACGAGCACCGCGGCGCTGAATGCGTACGTCCAGCCGCTCGCCGACTCGTACCTGAACAGCCTGGAGAGCAGCCTGACCGGGCGCGGCGCGGCGGGCCAGGCGCTGCACGTCATGCAGTCGAGCGGCGGCATCACCACGTTCCCCGAGGCGCGCGCCGCGCCTATCCGCCTCGTCGAGTCCGGGCCGGCGGGCAGCGTCCTCGGCGCCGTCGCGCTCGGCCAGCTCCTCGGGGAGCGCGACATCATCTCCCTCGATATCGGGGGCACGACGGCCAAGAGCGCCGTCCTCCCGGGCGGAGAGGCGCGCATCACCACCGAGTACAAGGTGGAGTGGACTCCGACGTCCCCCGGATACCCACTCATGATCCCGGTGGTCGATATCGCGGAGATCGGCGCCGGCGGCGGCTCGATCGCCCGCATCGACGAGGCCGGTCGGCTCGAGGTCGGCCCGCGGTCGGCGGGCGCCGTGCCGGGGCCGGCCTGCTACGGCCGAGGAGGCGAGGAGCCGACCGCCACCGACGCGAACCTGCTGTGCGGTCGCATCAACCCCGCGTACTTCCTCGGCGGCAGCATCCCGCTCGACGCGCAGGCCGCCCGCAGGGCGATCCGACGGATCGCCGCGCCCTGCGGCGTGACCGAGGCCGAAGCTGCCCGCGGGATCCTCCGCCTCGCGAACGCGACCATGGAGACCCTGCTCAAGCGCGTGACGCTCCGCCGCGGGTACGATCCGCGGGAGTTCGCGCTCATCGCCTTCGGCGGCGGCGGATCCATGCACGCCTCGGCCCTGGCGCGCAGCCTCCGGATCCGGCGGGTCATCATCCCTGTCGCGCCGGCGCATTTCTCGGCCTGGGGCATGCTCATGGCCGATGTCCGGGCCGACCTCGTCCGGACCGCCATGGTGCGCGCCGAGCCGTCGCAGACACCGGCGCTCGCCGCGCTCCTCCGTGACATCGAGCCCGAGATCAGCGCCCGCGTGCGCCGCGGAGGGCTCGACCCCAGCCGCATCTCGATGCACCGCTTCGCCGAGCTGCGTTATGTCGGCCAGGAGCATACCGTCAAGGTCCCGCTCCCCGACGGCCGGCTGGACAGCGCGGCGCTGGAGGAAGCCATCGAGCGCTTCCACGTGCTCCACGAGCAGCGGTACACGTTCCGGCTGAGGACCGCCGTGGAGATCGTGAGCCTCCACGTCGCAGCCCTCGGCGCCGTGGACAGGCCGCGTCCAGCGCGGCTCGAGCGTGCACCGCCGGATCCCGCGCCCGCGCGCAAAGGCTCCCGCATCGTTGATTTCGACGAGCTCGGGATCCTGGACAGCCCCCTTTACGAGCGCGCTCGCCTACGGCCCGGCATGCGCGTCGAAGGGCCGGCCATCGTCGAGGAGCCGGCCGCCTCGACGGTCCTGCTCCCAGGAGATCGACTCGCGGTGCACGAGGAGGGCTGCCTCCTCCTCGATATCGACGTCGACGCGCCCTCCGCCAGGTGAAGCGCGCCCTGATTCCCCTTGAGATTCCCCTTCAACCGACGGGTCCGTCATGAACACAAGAGCCGCGATCGATCCCTTCACGCTCGAGATCATCAAGAACGAGCTCATCGCCTCGGGCGACGAGATGTTCCACGCGCTCCAGCGGGCCGCCATGAGCCCCATCATCTACGAGGTCCTCGACTATGCCGCCGGGCTCACGGACGCGCGCGGGAACCTCCTTAGCCAGGGCAACGGGGTCGCCGACTTCATCGGCGCGCTGAGCTTCTGCGTCACCCATGTCCTCGACAAGATCGGGAGAGAGCGCCTGGCGAGCGGCGATATCGTCATCCTGAACGATCCCTACGTGGGCGGCGGCACTCACCTCTCCGATGTCGCGCTGATCATGCCGATTTACCACGAGGGCGAGCTCGTCGCGTTCGCCGTGGACAAGGCGCACTGGACCGAGGTGGGCGGCAAGGATCCGGGCTCCTGGACCACCGACGCGACCGATGTATTCCAGGAAGGACTCCAGTTCCCGGGCATCAAGCTCTTCGAGGCCGGCAAGCCCGATGAGGGTCTCATCGAGCTCATCCGGGCCAACGTGCGCACGCCCGACGCGACGCTCGGCGACCTGTACGCCTGCGTGGGCGCGCTGCGCGTGGGCGAGCGCGCGCTGCGCGGCATCCTTCGCAAGTTCGGCAAGGACACCGTCCTCTGCGCCATGCAGGAGCTGCTCGACGAGGGAGAGCGCAGGGCTCGCCTGGAACTGCGGAGGCTCCCCCGCGGGACCTATGAGGCGAACGACCTCATCGACGACGACGGCGTCGGGAACGGCCCGTTCGAGGTGCGGGTGAAGGTGACGATCGGCGACAGCTTTCTCTGCGACTTCACAGGGACGAGCGCGCAGGTTCCAGGGCCGATCAACTGCGGCCGCACCAGCCTGCACTCGGCGGTACGCCAGGCCTGGAAGGCGCTCACCGATCCCCAGCTCCCGACCAATGAAGGCGTGTTCAGGCCGGTCCAGGTCGTCTGCCCTCCGGGGACGATCTTCAGCGCCGAGAGGCCGGCCCCTGTCTCCACCTATTGGGAAACCATGCAGTACGCGACGGACCTCGTCTGGAAGGCCGTGGCGCACCTCGCCCCGCGTCGCCTGACCGCCGGACACTTCCTCTCCGTCTGCGGCACGATCATTCACGGCATCCACCCCGACGACGGGACTCCCTATCTCCTCGTCGAGCCGCAGGCGGGCGGCTGGGGCGCCGGCGTGGACAAGGACGGTGAGAACGGTCTCGTCTGCGCCGGCGACGGCGAGACCTACATGATCCCCGTCGAGATCTGCGAGACGCGTTACGGGCTCCGTGTGGAGCAGTACGCGCTGGATATCGTCGACGGCGGGGCGGGCGAGCACCGCGGCGGGCGGGGCCTCGTGCGCGATTACCGCATCACGTCGGCGTGGGCCACGGTCACGGCGACCTTCGGCCGGCACAGATTCCCGCCGTGGGGGCTGGATGGCGGTCAGCCGGGCTCGCCCAATTACCTGGAGTTCGTGCACGACGACGGCAGCCGGACCGCGCTGGGCAAGTGCGCCCGTCATCTGCTCAAGCGGGGTGAGCTCTGCCGGCTCCACACGGGCACGGGCGGCGGGTACGGCGATCCCGCGCGGCGGAGCCGCGCGCGCGTGCTCGACGATCTGCGCTGCGGCTACATCACCGAGGAGCAGGCCGCGCGCGACTACGGCCTCGGCGGCGCGCGGGAGCCCGGAAGCGCCGGTTCTCCCTCGGGGGAGGCTGATCCTCACGGCGTCATGGGGAGGTGACCGCTCATGCGCATGGGGATCGACGTCGGCGGGACCAATACGGACGCCGTCATCATGGACGGCGCGGAGGTCGTGGCGGAGGTCAAGACGCCGACCACAGCGGATGTGAGCGGCGGCGTGCTCGAGGCCGTGCTCCGCCTGCTGGAACGAGCGCGGGTGCCGGTCGGCCGGCTCCGCGGCGTCATGCTCGGCACCACCCATTTCACGAATGCGCTGGTCGAGCATCGCCGGCTGCAGGAGGTCGCGGCGGTGCGGCTCGGGCTGCCGGCGACCGCGGCGCTGCCACCCATGGTGGACTGGCCTCGCGATCTGCGCGGCGAGCTCGGCGACCACGGCTTTCTGGTCCACGGAGGTCACGAGTTCGACGGTCGCAGGCTGTCGCCCGTCGACGCCGGCGAGCTGCGCCGTGTCGCCCGGGAGATCGGCCGGAGGGGCATCCGCTCCGTCGCGATCTCCGGCGTCTTTTCGCCGGTCAATCCGGAGGCGGAGCTCGAGGCCGCGGAGATCCTGCGCGAGGAGCTGCCGGACGCCTCGCTCAGCCTATCGCATGAGATCGGAAGGATGGGGCTGCTCGAGCGGGAGAACGCCGCCATCCTGAACGCCTGCCTCAAGGACCTCGCGAAGGCGACCATCCATGCGTTTCGCGAGTCCCTGGCGCAGGCCGGCATCTCGGCGCCGCTCTACCTCACCCAGAACGACGGCACCCTGATGAACGCCGATCGGGCGGAGCGTTATCCGGTCAGCACCCTGTGCTCGGGCCCCACGAACTCGATGCGCGGCGCCGCGTTCCTCACGGGCTTCACGGACGCAGTGGTGGTCGATCTCGGAGGCACCACCACCGACGTCGGCGCGCTGCGCCGCGGGCTGCCGCGCGAAGCGTCGATGACGCTGCGGGTGGCCGGCGTGCGCTGCAACTTTCGCATGCCCGACGTCCTCTCCATCGGGCTCGGCGGCGGGAGCCTCGTGCTCGATAGCCCTCTCCGGGTCGGGCCGCAGAGCGTCGGTTACGAGCTGACCCGGCGAGCGCTGGTGTTCGGGGGCGATACGCTGACGGCCACGGACATCGCCGTGGCCGCGGGGTGCGCCGCCATCGGCGATCGCGCGAGGGTCGCACACCTGCCGGGCGAGCTCGTCGCACGCGCGGCGCTGCGGATTCGAGAGATGGTCGAGGCCGCCATCGACCGGGCCAAGCCCGCGGCGGGGGACATGCCCGTCGTCCTGGTGGGCGGCGGCTCCTCGCTGATCGGGGCGCCGCTCCAGGGGGCCTCCGAGATCATGAGGCCTCCGCACCTCGACGTCGCGAACGCCGTCGGTGCGGCCATCGCGCAGGTGTCCGGGGAGGTGGACCGCATCGTCAACCTGGACAGGGTATCCCGGGACGACGCGCTGGCGGAGGCGCAGGCAGAGGCGATCGCGAAGGCCTCGGCCGCGGGCGCCGAGCCGGCCAGCGTGCGGATCGTCGATATCGAGGAGGTGCCGCTCGCCTACCTGCCGTCCAATGCGACCCGCGTCCGGGTGAAGGCCATGGGCGATCTGCGGCACGGGTGAGGAGGCCGAGATGGGATTCGTGCTGGAGCGCAAGGACCTGCCTGACCTTTCCCTCGGCGCCGCCTTCCTGGGCACCGGCGGCGGCGGAGATCCCTACATCGGCCGGCTGATGCTCGAGCGCGTGATGGAGGAAGGTCGCCGCGTCGAGGTCGTCCACCTCCGGGAGCTGGGCGACGGGGACCACGTGATCCCCACGGCGATGATGGGCGCTCCGACCTGTCTCATCGAGAAGCTCCCGCGCGGCGACGAGAGCGCGCTCTCGCTGCGCCGGCTGGAGGCGTTCCTCGGCATCCGGGCGACCTGCACCATGCCCATCGAGGCGGGCGGGATGAACTCGACCGTGCCGCTCCTCGTGGGAGCGCAGCTCGGGTTGCCGGTCGTGGACGCCGACGGCATGGGCCGCGCCTTTCCCAATCTGTACCAGGAGACGTTTCATGTCTACGGCGTCCCCGGCACGCCGATGGCCATCACGGACGAGCACGGCGATACTGCGATCCTCACGACCTGCGACAACTTCATGATGGAGTGGATCGCCCGCGGCATCACGATCCGCATGGGAGGCCAGGCGCATACCGCCGAGTACCCCATGGATGGGTCGACGGTGCGGAGGACCGCCATCGGCGGCACCCTGGGCGTTTGCCTGGCGATCGGGAAGGCGATCCGGCAGGCGAACGAGCAGCATGGAGATCCGTTCGATCGCCTCGTCGGCGCGCTCCGAGAGACGCCCTACCGTTACGGCCGCGTCCTCTGGACCGGCAAGGTGATCGAGGTTTACCGCCGCACCACCGAGGGCTTCGCCAGGGGCTGGGTGCAACTCCGGGACACCGAGGGCTCCGGGGAGACGCTGGACGTGCTGATCCAGAACGAGAACCTGGTCGCCCGCATCGGGACGCGCGTCCTGTGCAGCGTGCCTGATCTCATATGCATCCTGGATCGCGAGACCGCGGAGCCGATCACAACGGAGGCGCTGCGCTACGGGCAGCAGGTGAAGGTCGTGGGCGTGGCCACGCCGCCGATCCTGCGCACACCCGAGGCGCTGGAGGTCTTCGGACCGCGCGCCTTTGGCATCGATCTCGATTTCGTTCCCGTCGAGGAGCTCGCGCCGTGAGCGCGCGCGAGGCACGCGAGCCTCCACGCGCGAGCCAGGGCCACGGCAGCGCAGCCACGGCCCCGGCGCGGCGCCGGGCCGTGATCGGGCACGACGACTTCGCCTTGGCCCGGGTGCCCGAGGCCGAGCGCTACCCCTGGTGGAGCATCGCCGTCCAGCGGTTCGGCGAGCTCTCCGCGCTGTCTCAGCTCCTCCTCGGCGCCACGCTCGGCTTTCACATGACCTTCCAGGGCGCCTTCTGGTCGCTGACCCTGGGCGTCGTCCTCCTGGAGATCGTCGCGGTGCTCATCGGAGTCGCCGGCCAGCGCGAGGGCCTGTCCACGTATGTCCTCGCCCAGTGGACCGGCTTCGGGCGTCACGGCTCCTCCTTGTTCGGCCTGTGCGCGGCCGTGAGCCTGGTCGGGTGGTTTGGTGTCCAGAACGCCATCTTCGCCAAGGGCCTCGCGGCACTCGCCGGCACGGCGCTGCCGCTGTGGGTCTTCTGCGTCATCACGGGCGCCGCCGTCACGTTGATCGTGATCTACGGGTTCAGCTCGATGGCCTGGACGTCGTACATCACGGTTCCGCTCTTCCTGGGCCTCAGCGCCTGGGCCCTCCGGAACGCCCTCGCCCGGCATGAGCTCGCCGCTCTCATGTCGATGCCTCCGCCAGGAGAGCCCATGAGCGTCGCGGCCGGCGCGACCCTGGTGGCCGGCGGGTTCATCGTGGGTGCGGTCCTCACCCCGGACATGACCCGCTACAACCGTTCTGCGGCCGACGTGGTCAAGCAGACCCTCGTCGGAGTGACCCTCGGCGAATACACGATCGGGCTCGCCGGCGTGCTCTTGGCGCACGCCGTCCGGAGCGCGGATGTCGTCCACATCGTGACCACGGAGGTCGGGGTCGCCGGGGCGGCGATCCTCGTGACGGCCACGTTGAAGATCAACGACTGGAATCTGTACTCGGCCTCGCTCAGCCTGGTGAGCGCGATCCATCAGATGACGGGCCGACGCGTCGGGCGCAGCGCGATGACGCTCGCGGCGGGCGCGGTGGGAACGGCGCTCTCGGCCGCCGGGATCCTGGAGCACCTCATCGCGTTTCTCACGCTGCTCGGGGTCGCCTTCCCGCCCGTCGCCGGCATCATGATCGCCGAATATTACGTCATACGCCGACATCGCGCTGCGCTCGCGCACACCCGATCCGCCGGTACGCTTCCCCCGCAGGTGGAGTCCATGAGCCTTCGCCCGCTCCTCGCCTGGGCAGGCGGGGTGGCGGCGGGATACCTCATCCACGCCGGCATTCCGGCCATCAACGCGCTCCTGTGCGGCTTCCTCGTCCATGTCGCGCTGAACCGGACGACGAGCAGGGGCTCCGATGGCCGAGGCGATCATCGACATGCGCGTCCACGGAGGCGGGAGGACGCTCCGGGTACTGCGCCAGCTTGAAGCTGATCTTCGACCGGGGCATATCCGCACGTGAGACAGGCTATCAGCCCCTGCCGTCCTCACACGACCGTCCGACGTCAGCGCTCGAGCTCGCGGAGGTTCGGCTTCTGAGACCCGCTCCGCTGCCCGCTTCCGCAAGGCCTCGAGGGTGGCGTGCTCCAGCTCCACGAGGCGGTAGGTCGTGCTCGGATCGGGCAGGCCGTTCGCCATCGTCGCGGGTGCGCATACCGCGGCCGGGACGACGGCGAGGACGATGCCTGGGCCATCCTGTTCGTCCATCGTCGCGACGGCCCGGCGATCGGGGCTCCCGCGCTGCGGGTTTCGGGCGCCGGTGCCCAGCGCGGCGCCGAGATGTCGCTATGCTCTCCCCCTCGCGCCGAGCGCAGACCGCGCATCCGGCCGCTCGCGCGTGAACGGGGGCGGTCAGCACGAGGCCCATGGACGACGTCACAGCTCAGCTCGTCAAAGCCTTGGGTTCTTCCGGCTATGAGCAGTTCGAGGCGGTCGCCCGCACGAGATCGGGTGCGGTGTTCCGCGCGGTCGCGCCGTCGGACGGGCGCGCCGTCCGCTCCGTGATTCTCAAGATCTACACCGACGAGAGCGACGGCCCTGACCGAGAGACCGCGGTGCTCCGCCGCCTGAGGCGCACCTTTCAGCTCCTCACCCTCGGCGGCACAAGGTGCCTGGAGACGCCGGACATCGGTGGTGTCTCCGTCGGCAGCGTCTGCGCCCGGCGGCGGCTCACGATCGATGAAGCGCTCGCCATCGGCGCTGCGGTCGCGGGCGAGCTGTCCGAGGTGCACCGCCGCCACGTCATCCACAAGGATGTCAATCCTTCGAACGTCGTGTGGAACGAGCGCACGGGCGCTGTTCAGCTGATCGATTTCGGTGTCGCGAGCGAGCTGGCGCTGGAGCAAGCCGAGCTCGCGCCGCCGTCCCAGATCGAGGGGACGCTCGCATACATGGCGCCCGAGCAGACGGGCCGCATGAACAGGCCGCTCGACGCCCGCGCCGACCTCTATGCG
Organism: Sorangium sp. So ce1504; assembly: GCF_051521635.1. NCBI lineage: Bacteria > Pseudomonadati > Myxococcota > Polyangiales > Polyangiaceae > Sorangium > Sorangium sp. So ce1504. The sequence goes on from NZ_CP150365.1 coordinate 8,725,188, forward strand.
CTGGGCGTGACGCTGTACGAGATGCTCACGGGCCGCCGGCCTTTTGAGACGAGCGACCCGCTTGATCTGGTGTATTGCCACCTCGCGCGCGCGGCCGCCCCGCCGCGCGAGGTCGACCCCCGTATTCCCGAGGTCGTGTCCGACATCGTGCTCCGCCTGATGGCCAAGGAGCCGCAGGATCGCTACCAGACGGCCTGGGGCGTCGAGGCGGACCTCTGCTGGTGCGTCGAATCATGGCGCCGTGCGCGCCGGATCGAGCCCTTCCCGCTCGGCCGGCGCGACGTCCCCGATCGGCTGGCGATCCCCCGCCGGCTGTACGGTCGCGACGAGGAGATCGAGGCCGTCACGCTCGCCCTGGAGCGCTCCGCCGAGGGGTGCGCGGAGCTCGTGCTCGTCGGCGGACCGCCAGGGATCGGCAAATCGGCGCTGGCCCATGAGCTGCTGCGCTCCCTGACGGGCAAGCGCGGGATGTTCGCCACGGGCAAATGCGACAGGCTCCAGCGCGCGACGCCGTACGACGTCCTCGCCAGGGCCCTGCAGGACGTCGTGCGGCACCTTCTCGGTGCCGAGCCCGACGCCGTCGCGTCATGGCGGCAGGCGCTCCTCTCCGCGCTGGGCGAGAACGGCGCCCTGGTCGCCGCGCTCGTGCCGGAGCTCTCGCTGCTGATCGGGCCGCAACCGCCTGTGCGGGAGCTCGATCCCGTGGCGGCGCGCAACCGCTCGACGCTGGTGCTCCGCGGGTTCGTGCGCGCGCTGTGCCGGGACAGCCAGCCGCTGGTCCTGTTCCTCGACGACCTCCAGTGGGCGGACGCCGCGACGCTCGACCTGCTCTGCGAGCTCGCCGCCGATCCGGACCTGCGCTTCTGTTGCATGATCCTCGCATACCGCGACAACGACCTCTCCGAGGGGCACCCCCTGCGCGCAGCGATGGAGCGCATTCACAACGGTGCCGCGCGGGGCACCTCGCTCGCGCTCTCGCCGCTCCCCGAGCGCGCCGTCGTGGAGCTCATCGCCGACGCGCTGCGGGTCCCGGCCCCGCGCGCGGCGAGCCTCGCGCGGATCGTGGAGCGGAAGACGGGGGGCAACCCGTTCGTCATCGGCCAGCTCTTGCAGCGGCTGCACCTCGACGGCGTCATCACGTTCGACCCGGCCTCCGGCTCCTTCACGTGGGACGAGGCCCGCGCCGAGGCCGCTCCGATGGCGGAGAACGCCGCCGAGCTGCTCCGCACGCGGCTCGGCGAGCTCTCGCCGGCCGCGAGGGAGGCGCTGTGTGTGGGCGCGTGCCTCGGCGACACGTTCGACATCGGCACGCTCGCGGCCCTCCGCCGCGCCGCTATGGAGGACACGCTCTCGGACCTGCGGGAGCCGGTGGAGGCTGGGATGCTGATCCCGCTCCGCCTCCGGGCGCCCGCCGGCCACTCCTCGGGCGCGACGTTCGCGTTCGCGCACGATCGGATCCGGGAGGCGGCCTATGCGCTCATCGAGGAGCGGGATCGGCCCGCTGTGCACCTCGATCTCGGACAGCGGCTCCTCGCGACGACGCCGGCCGAGCGCCTGGACGAGCGCCTGTTCGTGATCCTGGACCAGCTCAAGGCCGGGCAGGCGCTGCTCACGGACGAGGGGGAGCGGATCGAGGTGGCCAGGCTGTTCCTGCGCGGCGGCCAGCGGGCGCTCGGCGCGGCGTCGTTCGAGGCGGCCGCGAGCCTGCTCGGCGCCGGCGCCCGGGTGCTGGGCGAGCAGGGCTTCGCGCGGGCGCGCGAGCTCGCCGTCTCGCTGTACCGGGCAGCGGGGCTCTCGGCCTGCCTCGTTGGTGATTTCGACGGCGTCGAGCGGCTCGCCTCCGTGCTCTCCTCCCACGCGACATCGGTCCTCGACGAGGTCCAGGCCGACGGCCTCCGCATCCGGAGCGCGCAGGCCCAGGACCGGAACATGGACGCCCTGCGCCTGGGCTTCCGCGCGCTCGAGCGGCTCGGGCTCACGTTCCCCGACAAGCCCACGGCCGAGGACGTGCAACGCGCCATCACGGTCATTCGCGAGCGGCTCTCGGGCAGGGAGGTGGAGGAGCTCGCGGCGCTGCCCCCGATGCGCGACCCCAGGATCCTGCTCGCCCTAGAGATCGCCAGCCAGATCATGGCCCTGGTGTTCCAGTACGCGCCGGAGCGCCACCCGTTCCTCGTCACGCAGCTCGTGCGGCTCTCCATCGATCACGGCACCGCTCCATCCACCCCGCTGTGGTACGCGTATTTCGCCGCGCTCCTCGACCTCCACGGGGACGTCGAGGGCGCGGGGCGCTTTGGCCGGCTCGTCATGCAGGTGATGCCGCGGCTCGGGTCCCGCGAGCTCCTGGCCAAGATCACGATCCTCATCGAGGGCGTGGTCCACGCGCGCACGGCGCACTTCCGCGACACGCTCGAGCCGCTGCGCCTGGGGTACCAGGAGGGCGTCGCGTACGGAGATTTCGAGTGGGCGGCCTACTGCGGCTTCGCGTATTGCATGTACGCCTACCTGGCCGGCGCGCCGCTCCGCGGGCTCTCGCACGAGATCATTGGGATGGCCCGCGCCTTCTACAAGCTCCACCAGGAGCCGACCGCGCGCGAAGCCGCGGCCCTCGAGCAGGCCACGATGAACCTGCTCGGGGAGGGTGGACAGCCGACGGTGCTCCAGGGCGAGGCCTATGACGAGCGGACGATGCGCCCCATCATGGAGGCGAACGGCGAGCACATGAGCTTGTTCGTGGTCGCCATGGTGCGGATCCTGCTGCTCTGTCTCTTCGGCGACTTCCGGGGCGTGCTCGAGGAGCTCGAGCGAGCCGAGCCGTGGCTTCTGGCCGGGCGCGGGCTGCCTGTCCACTATCCGCGGCTACAGGTCGCGGTGGCGCTATCGTGTCTCATGCTGGCCGCGGACGAGGTCGGGGACGGTCGCGCCGCGCTGATCCTGCGCGCCGAGGCCATCCTTGACGAGGTGCGGGCGGCGACGCGGTCCGGCGCGGCGAACCTCCGGCACCACGTCGCGCTGCTCGATGCTATCGGGTCTGCGCTCCGGAGCGACGATCCCTGGGCCACGGCCAGGCTCTACGACGAGGCCGTCGCCGGGGCGGAGGCGGAGGGCTACGTGCAGGACGCCGCGTTCGCGTGCGAGCTCGCCGGCCGCTTCTGGTTGGCGTCCGGCAAGGCCTTCCTGGCGCGCGCCTACCTGGAGCGAGCGCGGCGGCTCTACGCCCGGTGGGGCGCCGTGGCCAAGGTCGCGCAGCTCGAGCAGCAGTACGCGAGCCTCCTGCCGATGCACGCCCCCATGGGCGCGCTGCTCACGACCTCGCAGGCGCCGGCCGTCCTGCTCGACGCGGCGTCGCTCTTCAAGGCGTTGCACGCCATCACGAGCAGCCTGACGCTCCACGAGCTCCCGACGCGCCTCCTCTCCACGGTCATGGAGAACGCCGGCGCGCAGCGGGGGGCGCTCTTCGTCGAGCGGGAGGGCGCGCTCGTCCTCGAGGCGGCCGGCGACCCGTCCCGCGGGGCCGTCCGCGCGGGGGGCGTACCCGTCGAGCGCGCCGGCGATCGCGCGTGCCTATCCGCCGTGCGCACGGTGGCGCGGACCCGGGCGCCGATGGTCCTCGAGGACGCGCGCACGTCTCCGGCGACGCGCGACGATCCGTACGTGGTGTCGCGACAGACCCGCTCCATGCTGTGCGCCCCCGTCCTCTCGGGGGGCGCGCTGCGCGGCGTGCTGTACATCGAGAACGACCTCGCGACGGGCGCGTTCACGGCCGAGCGCGTGGAGGTGGTCGGGGTCCTGTCGGCCCAGGCCGCCGTCGCGCTGGAGAACGCGTTCCTTTACGACGATCTCGAGCGCCTGCTGCAGGAGCGGACGCGCCTGCTCGCGCTGGCCGAAGAGGGGGTTCGGGCGCGCGACACGTTCCTCACGCTCGCCGCGCACGAGCTGAGGACGCCGCTCACGCCGCTCCTGATGGAAGTCCAGGTCCTGCTCCGGGACGCGCGCGCCGGCGGGACGAGGGCCGGGGGGCCGGAGCGCGCGGCCACGAAGCTGGAGCGCGCCGTACGCCAGATCGCGCGTCTCGAGCGACTCGCGAACGATCTCCTCGACGTCGCGCGCCTCTCCGCGGGCCAGCCCGAGATGCAGATGGAGCCGGTGGATCTGTCACAGGTGGTCCGCGACGTCGCGGCGAGCCACGCGGTGGCGCTCGAGCACGCAGGCTCGACGCTGTCCGTCGCGGCGGAGCCGGGGGTCGTGGGCGTCTGGGACCGTGCGCGTCTCCGGCAGGTGGTGGACAAGCTGCTGTCGAACGCCGTCAAGTTCGGGGAGGGGAAGCCCATCGATGTCCGGGCCGAGGGCGACGGCGATTGGGCCCGGCTCGTCGTGCGCGACCGCGGCGCCGGCATCCCCCGCGCGACGCAGGCGCGGCTCTTCGGGCGGTTCGAGCGCGGCGTGTCGGAGCGCCACTTCGGCGGGCTCGGCCTCGGGCTGTGGATCGTGCGGCGCGTCGTCGACGCGCTGGGCGGGAACATCCGGATCGAGAGCGAGCCCGGCGCGGGCGCCACGTTCATCGTGGAGCTGCCGCGCGAGCCCGTACGGGAGAGCAGCCGGCCGAGCCCGAACGCGCGGACGAACCGACAGGCGCCGTCGGGCGCGCTTCACAGCCGCGCCGGAGGGACGGGGTGATGGCTCCCGCCGTCGCGGCCCTGCGCACCGCGACCTGGCAGCGAGACGGGCGGGGAACTGGGCCCCCGATTTGCCGTCTTCCGTGGCGATCCATCCAATTTCGTTCGACCCAGGGCGAGCACACGCACGCGCACGCCGGACGAGGGCGTGAGTTCGAAGACGGAAGATAGAAGAGGGACGAGGGAGGCGGGACGACGCCGGCGGAGCGGCGATGAGGACGGGGATCCGGCTGGTCGTCAGTGCCCGCCGCCGGTGCCCTTGATGTCCAGCTGAGGACGGGAGGGGTCCGGCCAGTCGAGGTGGAAGAACTTGCCGCGCGGCTGATCCGTGCGCTCGTAGGTGTGCGCCCCGAAGTAGTCTCGCTGAGCCTGCAGGAGATTTGCAGGCAGGTGGGCCGCACGGTACCCGTCGTAATACGAAAGGGCCGACATGAACGCAGGCGCCCAGACGCCGTTCTGCGCGGCGATCGACACCACCTTGCGCCAGTTCGCCTGCCCCTGCTTGATCTGATCGTTGAAGTACGGATCGAGCAGCAGGTTCGTCAGGCCAGGATTGCGCGTGTACGCCTCCGTGATCTTCTGGAGGAAGCGGGCGCGGATGATGCAGCCGCCGCGCCAGATGCTCGCGATCGTGCCGAAATCAAGCGTCCACTTGTACTCCGCCTGCGCCGCCGCCATGAGCTGGAAGCCCTGCGCGTAGGCGCAGATCTTCGAGCAATACAGCGCGTCGCGGATCGCCGTGATCGTCCCCTGCCGGTCCGCGACCGGGGTCGGGGTCGGGCCAGAGAGGTGCTTCGAGGCCTCGACGCGCTCGTCCTTCAGCGCAGAGAGGCAACGGGCGAACACCGCCTCCGCAATGGCGTTCGCAGGGATGCCCATGTCGAGCGCGTTGCTGCTCGTCCACTTGCCCGTGCCCTTCTGCCCCGCCGTGTCGAGGACGAAATCGACGAACGGCTTGTCCTTCTGGACAGGGTCCTTCTGCTGGAGGATATCGGCGGTGATCTGGATGAGGTACGAGTCGAGATCTCCGCTGTTCCACTCGGAGAAGACCCGAGACATCTCGTCCTTCGACATCCCGAGCAGCCCGTCGAGGAGCGTGTACGCCTCGCAGATGAGCTGCATGTCGATGTACTCGATGCCGTTGTGGACCATCTTCACGTAATGGCCCGCGCCGTTCGGCCCGATGTACGCCGTGCAGGGGACCCCGCCCTCCACCGGCTTGCCGGGGGACGCGCCCTCGATCGGCTTGCCGGTCGCCGGATCGACCTTGGCGGCGATCGCGCGCCAGATCGGCTCCAGGTGCTGCCAGGACGCGGGATCACCGCCGGGCATCAGCGAGGGGCCGAAGCGCGCCCCCACCTCGCCGCCGGAGACGCCCGAGCCGAAGAACTTGCACTGCTTCGCGTACTCCTGCTCCCGGCGGATCGTGTCGGTCCAGAGCGAGTTGCCCAGATCGACGACGATATCGTCCGGCTCGACGCCCGCCTCGATGAGCTGCTTGACCACCATGTCCACCGGCGGACCGGCCTTGACCAGGATCACCGCCTTGCGCGGCTTCTTCAGCGCGCGGACGAAGTCCTTCAGCGTCTCGCAGCAGACCAGGCCGCCGGGCGTGCTCGGGTTCCTCGCGACGAAGTCCTTCGCGACCTGCACCGTGCGGTTGTACACGGCCACCTTGAACCCGTGGTCGGCCATGTTGAGCGCGACGTTCTCGCCCATGACGGCCAGCCCGATCATGCCGATGTCGCAGCTGGATGTGGCATCATTCATCCCGGTTCTTCTCCTTCACACGTGGCTCTTTCGCCGCCAGCGACCGCAGTGCTGCGCGGCCAGGACGACGGGTCAGCAAGCCGCGAGCCGCGAATCGCAGGCCGCGGGCCCGCGCGCCGTCGATCTCGCTGGGTCGGCTGGGAGCCACGGGCGCGCATTCTGAGCAGGCCGGCGGCGCGGCGTCCAGTGCGCTCGCACGCCATGGTAGGCTCTCGCCGATGCGACCGGGCCCGGCGCTCGCAGGCCTCCTGCTCCTCGCCTCCGCGGCAGCCTCGGCCTGCGGGCCAACCACGTACAACGCCCGCGCCGCCCGCGCCTTCGCGAACGAGGACGCCCGCCGCGCCATCATCGACGATCGCGCCGCGGATCTGGAGCGAGCGGCCTGGCTTGCCGACGAGGTCCTCTCGAGCACCCCGTACTCCCCGGGTGACGCGTGGATCGCGGCGCTCCGCCTCGACGACGACGAGGGCGAGCGGCTCCGCGCGCGCCTCGAGAAGACGCCCCCCTACGACGGAGAGCACGAGGTCCCGCTCGCCAAGCTCTACCGCGCGAAGCTCGACGAGGCGCTCGCCCGCGCGGCGGCGCGCGGTGAGCGCGGCGCGCCGCCCGCGTTCGCGCGCCTCTTCGACGCGCTCGCGGAGCTCGCGGCGCCGTCGCGCGAGGCTCGCGCCGCGAGCCGCCTGCCGGCCGCGTGGCAGGCGCTCGCCGAGCACGCGCGGGCGCTCGCCGCCGAGGAGCGGAGCGTCGAGCGGCTCTCGGCCGGGAGGCCCCTCGGCGCCCCCGACACGCCCGAGATCGCCGCCGCGAAGGCGAGGGCCGGCGCGCGGCGACGGGCGCTCGCCGGAGCGCACCGGGACGTCGCTTTCGCCGCCGCCGCGCTCCGCGCGGCGAGCGCAGGGCAGGAGCCCGCCCGGACGATCGCGCGCGACGCCCTCCATGTGCTGTCGTTCGTCCTGCGAATGCACATCGAGGCGCTCGCCGTGGCGCCGTACGTCGTGAAGCAGGCCCGGCGGGTGGCGCGGGACGAGCCCGGCTACAGGGCCGCCGTGGCGCGCGCGGAGGCGATCTCCAGGGTGCTCGAGGAGCAGCGCGCGGCGCTCTCCGCCTGCGCCGAGGCGCTCTCCGCGCCGGCGCAGACGCCGCTCGAGGACACGGCGGGCTTCGAGGCGCAGGAGGGCCTGCTCGAGCAGGGCCGGGCGATCAGCCTCGACGCCGTCCACCTGAAGCTGAAGGGCGACGTCGAGCTCCTGTTCTTCCACCAGCTCGCGAGCGCGGGCTCCTCCGGCGGCGTCAACGATTACCGGGGCAGGACGCGGCGGCTCGCCTACGACGTCGATCCTGTGTTCATGGTCGGCGGCCGGGCGCTGCTCACGTACGACTTCGACCACGTGCGCGACGCCGCGCGCCTCAACGCCGGCTTCAAGACCGACCGGCTGTTCTCGTCGGGCGGCGACATCCAGTACGACGGCTCGCTCGGCAGGCTCCTCGGGCTGAACGGCTTCGCGAGCGACGTCTTCGACATCGGCGCCGACCTCGCCGGCGTGAGCACGAGCCTCAAGATCGCGCGCTTCACCGCCGGGAACGTGACCGAGCTCGCCGTCGATCCGGCGACCGACCGCGACGCCGGCGCCGTCGCCAGCGCGCCCTTCCAGCTCTTGCTCCGCCAGATCGACGTCGGCTTCGACCTGACGAAGCTCTTCCCGGAGGCCGCGGACGACCTCTACCTCGAGGAGCTGCTCGCGGGCTTCAGGTACATCGACTACAAGCTCCCGCGCATCTTCTATGCGCTCCGCGAGCGGGACCCGGGCGAGGGCGACGTCTACGTCTTCGAGCGGCAAAGCCCCGCCCAGAGCGTGACGTCGCGGTTTTACCAGGGCGGCTTCAGCGTGCGGATGGGCAACGGCGAGTGGCCGCGGCTCGCGCCGTTCGGCGATCTCGGCCTCTACGGCGGCGCCGGCCCGGTGCGCTACGCCTTCTCCGCGGATCCCGCGGTCCCCGGCGCCCCGCGCGAGGTCGACGAGGCGACGATGATCGCGCTCTCCGGCAATGTGTCGGTGGGGCTCCGGCTCCGCTTGACTTCGTACCTCAGCCGGCTCCGCCTGCTCACCGAGCTGTCCTACAACGTGGAGGCGATCGGCCAGGGTATCCTATCGAGCATCCACGCGACCAGACGCGGAGACGAGACGATCTACACGATCGGTCGCAAGCTCGAACTCGGTGGGTTCGACGTGTTCCACGGGCCCCGGCTGCTGGCGGTGCTCGTGCTCTGACGGGACAGGCGGCGCCCGCGCTCCGCCCGTGCATCTGACGATGTCGATGTGTCTGTCGTGAAAAACGATCAGAACGGACGGGCACCACATCACCGCTGGAGAGCCCCGTAAGCCACGGAATCACGGGATCTTCTCGCGACGACGGTCGGGGCTCCGCGCGAGCGGCGCAAGCGGCGCCAATCAGCGCAGGGCGCTTACCTGTTACCTGGTGCGCGCAGATCTAACGAACGCGCCTACATTGGGGAGTTCCATGTGGGGAGTCTTACGGCCCACAAGTTTGTAAGGTCTGCAAGTTAACGAGTGCGGCCGTCCGACCAGGTGGTGTAACCTCGTTCGACGCGGGTGAGACTATGTCGCTGAACTTCAACGAGGGGATGCTGTTCGCTGGTAGGTACCGCGTCGTGCGCAGCATCGCGACGGGTGCGATGGGGGCGGTCTACGAGGTCGTCCACGTCGAGACGGATCGGCGGCGGGCGCTCAAGGTCATGCACCCGCACCTCGCCGAGAACCCCGAGTTCCACGCGCGGTTCAAGCTCGAGGCGCGCATCGCCGCGCGTATAGCGACCGAGCACATCGTCGAGGTGTTCGACGCCGGGATCGACCTGGACACCGGCATGCCGTTCCTCGTGATGGAGCTGCTCCGCGGCGAGGAGCTCAGCAAGCGCATCCGCCGCGGCGGGCGCCTGCCGCCGGAGAACGCCATCGCCTACCTGCGCCAGACCGCGCACGCCCTGGACAAAACGCACGCGGCCGGCGTGGTCCACCGCGATCTGAAGCCCGCGAACCTCTTCCTCGCGGCGAGCGACGACGACGACGAGATCCGGATCAAGGTGCTTGACTTCGGCATCGCAAAGCTGGTCGCCGAGACGGCTGTCGAAGGGGCGAACACCGCCGCCCTCGGGACGCCGCTCTACATGGCGCCCGAGCAGTTCAGCGGCGAGACGATCACACGGGCGGTCGATCTCTTCGCGCTCGGCATGATCGCGTATACGACCCTCGTCGGCAAGGCCTACTGGCTGAACGACATGCGCGAGTACAGTAACTCGCTGGCGTTCGCGGTGATCGCGATGCACGGCCCGCAGGAGCCCCCGTCCGTGCGCGCGGAGAAGGAGGGGGTGAAGCTGCCCCCGGGCTTCGACGCGTGGTTCGCGAAGGCGACGGCGCGCGAGCCCGGGGCGCGCTTCCCGACCGCTTCGTCCACGGTGGAGGCGCTCGCCGAGGTCTTCGACATCGCCCCCATGACGGTCAGGTCGTCGCGCCTGGCCACGCTGGAGACGCCGATCCCGCGGTATAGCCATGCCAGCCAGGGGCCCGGGTCGTCGATGCCGGTGGCCGCCCAGTCGTCCAGCACGGGCGTGGAGACCCGGGTCGGCACCGGCACCGGCACCACCGCGGCGCCGCGGAGCCGATCCGCGCTCGTCGTCGCGGCCATCGCCCTGGTCGGCGGCAGCGCCCTCGCCTTCGCCGCGTTCAGCAAGGGCAGGTCCCCGGCCCCCGGCCCCACCGAGCACGCGCAGGCGGCGCAGGCTGCGGCCGTCGCGCCGCCCTCCACGCCGCCCGATGCCGCCCCGGGCGCAGCCCGCCCCGAGGAGGCCGGCAAGGAGGCCGGCACGCCCAGGTCGACCGACCTCGCGGCGCCGGCGAGCCCCGCCGCCGCGCCGCCCGCGAACAGCAGCCTGGCGATCGCTCCCGAAGTGTTGGCGAGCGCGAAGGCCTCGCCGGCGCCGCGCACCCCGGCGCCGCCGCCCGGCGCCTGGCGCAAGATCGCGCCGACCGCCTCCGCCGCCCCCGCGGCGAAACCCCGGGAGTCGCTCTACGGCGCAGACTGAGCGCGGCCCCACAACCCGCTGATTTTTTGCCTGGGGCGGTCCCAAAGGAGGTATCTCATGTTACCTCCGATGCGAACCTTCTGGCCCGGGTCCGTCTTGAGCGGACTACTGTGCATTGCTGTCACCGCGCCGGCGAACGCGCAGCCTGACGCCGTGGCCGTGGCCGAGTCGCTCTTCAACCGCGGCCTCGCGGACATGCTGGCGGGGAAGTTCCAGACCGGATGCCCTGCCCTCACCGAGAGCTACCGGCTCGATCCTCGCGCAGGGCGGCTGTTCACGCTCGCCGAGTGCGAGGCCAAGTGGGGGCGCACCGCGACCGCGGTCGCGCGCTACAACGACTTCCTTTCGCTCTACTCCCGCCTATCCGAGTCCGAGCAGCTCAAGCAGTACGATCGCTACAAGCTCGTGCTCGAGCAGCGCGACGCGCTCGTGCCGCTCGTGCCACAGCTCACGCTGTCGCTGCCGGCCGACGCGCCCGCCGGGACGATGGTCCAGCGCGACGGCATCACGCTGGAGGGGCCTTCGCTCGGGATCGCGCTCCCCGTCAACCCGGGCGAGCACGTCGTGACGACGAAGGCGCCTGGCGGGCCCACCCACGAGGTGCGGTTCACGATCGAGAAGTCGGAGGAGAAGACGATCGAGCTCGAGGTGAAGCTCCCGGAGGCGCCGCCCCCCGCGACGCCGGCGGATCAGCCGCCCCAGCAGTCCGCCCCGCCGCCGTCACGGCACGACGAGGGCGCGTCGCGGACGCCGGCGCCGACCGGGACCAGCGGCCGGCGCGTGCTGACGTACGTGACGGGCGGGCTCGCCTTGGGCGGGCTGATCGCCGGGGGAGTGACGGGAGCCATGGCGCTCAGCGAGGGCCGCCACGCGGAGGAGGACTGCGACGACGTCGGCTCCGGCAGGGCGGTATGCAAGACCGCCGAAGGGAAGGCCGCTGGAAAGCGCGCGAAGGACCTGGGGCTGGTGAGCACGATCGGCTTCGGCGCCGGGGCGGCGCTGGCCGGCACGGCGCTCGTGCTCCTCCTGACGGAGCCCTCCTCGTCCGGTTCGCAGGCCAGCGCGACTACCGGCGCGCAGGCCGGCGCCGCGCCCTACCACCCAGCAGGCGCGATGAGCTGGTCGCTGCTCGCGGGACCGACCGGCGGCGGCGTCGTGGTGCGCAGCCAGTGGTGAACCAGCCCGCGCCTGTCGCCGCCTTCGCGCGCGCACGGTAGCGCGGCGCACGCTCACGCCGCCTCGAAGCCGCGTTGCGATGCGACGTCCAAGGGAAATCCACGACCGCCTCGCCGCGCACCGTCGGAACCTTGCGCCTCGTCCTGGGGCGCGGCCGAGCGTAGTATCCCATGGAAAACTACAGGCCGACGCGCCCTGGCGGGTGAGGCGGTGAGGAAAGGGCAACTCATGATCACGAAGACCACGATGGCCATGTTCGGGGTCGCAGCCTCCGGTCTGCTCGCAGGCTGCACGGAGACGCTCGATTCGCAGCAGATCAAGACCGGGGGGATCTCTGCGACCCTGGAGGCGATCGCCGAGAGCGCGTCGTCGACGACCCTGCGGGCCACCCTCAAGGCCGGCGGCGACGAGAGCAACACGTACGTCATCCTGAGCGCGGGAGATCGGATCTCGGCGACCGTGGACGGCGAGGCGGTCGCGATGTCCGCCGAGAGCGATGGGGTCTACGAGGCTGGCGTCGACGTCGGCGCAGGAGGCACCGAGATCAAGGTGCTGCTGGACCGCGACGACGAGGACGACGACGACGCGACGAACAACGTGGGGACGCTCCCCGATCCGTTCGACCTCGAGGCGCTGCCCAGAGAGCCAGTCCCGCGCGGCGAGGACCTCACGATCACCTGGTCGCCGAGCGCGTCCGGGGACGACATGGTGATCGACGTGAAGGGCGACTGCATCTTCTCCAAGACGTTCGATGTGGGGGGCGACCCGGGGACGTACACCATCGACGCGGGCAAGCTGGAGGCGACCAGCTCACAGGAGCCCGAGAGCTGCGACGTGGACGTCGTGATCCGCCGCTCGCGCAGCGGCACGACGGACAACAACCTGGACCCGGAGAGCTCGTTCGAGCTGAGCCAGGTCCGGGGAGGCCGCTTCACCTCGGCCCCCTGAGGCTCAGCCGAACAGCGCGGCGTAGTCGTCCTCGCGGAAGCCCACGAGCACCCGGTTTCCCTTCACCAGCACAGGCCGCTTCACGAGTTTCCCGTCCTCGGTGAGCCACCGCGTGACGTCGTCGTCGCTCGCGGCGTCCACCCGCGCCTTGCCGAGCGCGCGGTAGCTCTGCCCGCTCGTGTTGAGCCACCGGCGCACCGAGAGCCCGCTCGCTGGGACCCACCGGGCGAGCTCTGCGGCCGTCGGCGGCTCATCGACGATGGGGCGCACGGCGACGTCGACGCCGCGCTCGCCGAGCCACTTCAGCGCTCGCTTGCAGGTGCTGCAGCCGGCATAAGAGAGGATCTGGACCTTGCTCATGCCGGGCCTTCTGCCCCCTCGACCGCGCGACATCAAGCGCGGATGAGCGCGAAAAAGGAGATGGAAAGCGCGCGCATAGCAGGAGAGAAAAAAAAGGGCTCCTGTGCAATGCGCCCGGAATGCGCCCGAAGACGAGCAATGCACCGATTGACCGCGGGCGGTTCATGGCGCGCGCCGGCGCCGACGGCGGCGGACGAAATGCCGCATCGCGCGACGGGCCGTCTGGTATAGGGGGCGCGGAAAGGAGCCGCCCCCAGCGGCAGCGCCCCTCGTGATCCGTCTCGATTCCATCAGCAAGCAGCACGGCAAGCAGATCCTCTTCCTCGAGGCCTCCGCGGCGGTGAACCGCGGCGAGAAGGTCGGCCTGGTGGGGCCCAACGGCTCGGGCAAGACGACCATCTTCCGGATGATCACCAAGGAGGAGGCGCCCGACGGCGGCCAGGTCGCCATCGATCGCGGCGTCACCGTCGGCTACTTCAGCCAGGACGTCGGCGAGATGAAGGGCAGGAGCGCCGTCGCCGAGACCATGGACGGCGCCGGCCCGGTCTCCGACGTCGCCGCGGAGCTCCGCGAGCTCGAGGCCGCGCTCGCCGACCCCGAGCGGATGGATGAAATGGAGAGCTTGATCGAGCGCTTCGGGCAGGCCCAGGCCCGCTACGAAGAGCTCGGCGGCTACGCGCTCGACGCCAAGGCGCGCGAGATCCTCGCCGGGCTCGGCTTCAGCCAGGCCGTGATGGACGGCGACGTGGGCGCCCTCTCGGGCGGGTGGAAGATGCGCGTCGCGCTCGCCCGCATCCTCCTCATGAGGCCCGACGCGCTCCTGCTCGATGAGCCGACGAACCACCTCGACATCGAGTCGATCATCTGGCTCGAAGGGTACCTGAAGCAGTATGCCGGGGCGCTCGTCATGACCTCGCACGACCGAGAGTTCATGAACCGCATCGTCACCAAGATCATCGAGATCGACGGCGGCGAGCTCACCAGCTACTCCGGCAACTACGAGTTCTACGAGCAGCAGCGCGCCATCAACGAGCAGCAGGCCGAGGCGCAGTACGAGCGCCAGCAGGCGATGCTCGCGAAGGAGATGCGCTTCATCGAGCGCTTCAAGGCCCAGGCCGCCAAGGCGGCGCAGGTCCAGTCGCGCGTGAAGAAGCTGGAGAAGATCGACAAGGTCGAGCCGCCGAAGCGCAGGAGGACGATCCGCTTCGAGTTCAAGCCCGCGCCGCGCTCGGGCGACGACGTGGCGCGGCTCAGCGGGGTGAAGAAGTCCTTCGGCGGGCGCTCCATCTACGACGGATTCGACCTCCTGATCCGCCGCCGCGAGCGCTGGTGTGTGATGGGCGTGAACGGCGCCGGCAAATCCACCCTTCTCAAGCTCGTCGCGGGGGCATCCGCCCCGGACGCAGGCGGGGTGAACGTCGGCGCGAGTGTGAAGCTGGGGTATTTCGCGCAGCACGCGATGGAGCTCCTCGACCCGACCCGCTCCGTCTGGGAGTCCATCGTGGCGAGCTTCCCGCAGGCCTCGATCGGCTCGCTCCGCACGCTCGCCGGCGCGTTCGGCTTCTCGGGCGACGATATCGACAAGCCCTGTCGCATCCTGTCCGGCGGCGAGAAGGCGCGCCTCGTGCTCGCGATCATGCTCTATGATCCGCCCAACTTCCTCGTGCTCGACGAGCCGACGAACCACCTCGACATGGCGACCAAGGAGATGCTCGTCGCGGCGCTCTCCTCGTTCGAGGGCACCATGCTGTTCGTCTCGCACGATCGCCGCTTCCTCGCCGCGCTGTCCAACCGCGTCCTGGAGCTCCTGCCCGACGGGCCGCGTGTGTATGGCGGGGGATACCTGGAGTATGTCGCCCAGAGCGGACACGAGGCGCCAGGCATCCGGAGCTGACCCGCGCCGACGTGCGCTCGCGCGGCGTGCGGCGCGCGCGGCGAGCAAGCTCCGCCTGGGAGCGGCGCTCTTTCGTCGATTCGAGTCGGTGCTAGGTGAACACGCGCTCAAGGATTCGCGCTATCGTGAGGTCCCCGATGGATCTGCTCGGTAGACCGAACCCAAAGCGGCTCTCCGACTTCATCCAGCGCCACCACGACGCGCTCCTGGATGCCTGGAAGTACCGAGTCCAGGCGCTCAGCCCGGCGCGGCGGCTGCCGGCGCCGAGACCGACCGATCACCTCCCGGACATCCTCGCCTACATCGCCGAGGGCACGCGCAGCGCGGGCACGGCGGCGGCGGCCGACCGGAAGCACCGGGGGCTCCCTGGGCTCCACGCGTTGAGCCGGCTCGCCCACGGGTACGATCTCGCCGACGTCGTGATGGAGTACGCGGCGCTCCGCGTCGTGATCCTGGAGCTCTGGGAGCGGGACGGCGGCGGGGACGGGGGGCGTGAGGTCATCCAGCTGAACGGGACGATCGACGAGGCGATCGCCGACGCGGTGTCCCGTTACCAGGCGGCGCGCGTGCGCCTGCTCCAGGCGCTCGACGCCATCTCGACGGCCGCGCTCGGAAGCAGCGATCTGGACACCTTCCTGAAGGCGCTGCTCCGTGCCACCCGGGAGGCGGCGGCCGCCGTGGACGTGGCGATCGTCCTGCTCGGGGACGGGGACGCCCTCGAGGTCCACGCGACCGCGGGCATCGACGACGGGCCGCTGCCCGGGCCACCGCTCGAGGCGGCGCGGGAGTTCGCCCGCGCGGTCCTCGCGCTGCGCGGGCCCACGTCGCTCGACGCCGCGGCCGGCGGCTTGCCCGTCACCGCGCGGGAAATCCGGGCGAGGGGGCTGCGCGCCGTCTACGGCGTGCCGCTGATCCACGAGGGGCACTCCATCGGCGTCGCGATCCTCGGCTCCCGCAACGCCGAGGAGTTCTCCGAGGACGACGCGCTGATGCTGCGCACGATGACCAGCCGGGCGACCGGCATCATCGTGCAGGCGCAGCTCGTCGCGAAGGAGCGCGCGGCGCGGCGCCAGGCGGACGACGCCCGCGCCCTGCTCGCGACCGTGGTCGAGCAGATGCCGGCGGGGCTCGTCATCGCCGAGCCGCCGACGGGGCGCGTCCTCCTCTCGAACCCCCAGGCCGGGGCGATCTTCGGGCTGCCGCTCCTGGACATCCACGACATCGATGGATACGCCGTCTGCCGGGGCTTCGACGCTCGGTCGGGCAGGCCGTACGAGGCCCGGGATTGGCCTCTCGCGCGGACGATCACGACCGGCGAGGTCGTGATCGACGAGGAGATCGACATCGTCCGCGACGACGGCGCGCAGGGGCGGATCCTCGTGCGCTCGGCGCCGGTCCGGGATCCGGTCGGGCGCGTGATGGCGGCCGTCGTGACCTTCTTCGACATCACGGAGCGGACGCGCGTCGAGCGGGGGGAGCGCTTCCTGGCCGCCGCGAGCGCCGCGCTCAGCGACACCCTCGACTTCCAGGGCACGCTCGACCGGGTGGGGCACCTGACGGTCCCCGAGCTGGCAGACTGGTGCGTCATCCAGACGCTCCCGGACCTCGAGCAGGCGCGCGGGATCACGGTGACCCACACGCGCCCCGAGGAGCTCCAGCGGGCGCGCGCGCTCTTCCGCGAGCTGGATCCCCCGCCGCCGCTGATGGCGCTGCTGGAGCGGGCCCTCTGCCGCGAGCGCCCGGAGCTCATCAGGGATCTGTCGCACCCGCTGGTCGCCTCGCTCGACGAGAACGGCGCCTTCCGCCGGTTCGCCCGGGCGCTCGGGATCACGTCGGCCCTGGTGGTCCCGATGGTCGCGCGGGGCCGCACCTTCGGCTGCATCACGCTGGCGACGGCGGGGTCCGGCCGGGTCTACGACGAGGCGGACCTCGCGGTGGCGCACGACCTGGCGCAGCGGGCGGCGCTCGCGGCGGACAACGCCCGCCTGTACGAGGCGGCGCAGCGCGCGATCGAGCTCCGGGACAACGTGCTCGCCACGGTGTCCCACGACCTCAGGAACCCCCTGAGCGCGATCCTCACGGCGGCCGCCGTGATGACGAAGCGCGCGGCGACGCGGGGAGAGAAGGGCGACACGAAGGCGATCCAGGCGATCCAGCGCTCGGCGCACCGGATGGATCGGCTGCTCCACGACCTGCTCGACTTCGCGAGCCTGCGCGCCGGCCGGCTGGCGCTGCGCCGGCAGCCGCAGGATCCGCGGGAGATCGGCAGGGAGGCGGTGGAGACGTTCGAGTCGCAGGCCCAGGAGAAGGGGGTCCAGCTAGGGGTCGTGGCGGCCGACGACGTCCCGCTCGTCACGTGTGATCGCGATCGGGTGCTCCAGGTGCTCACCAACCTCCTGAGCAACGCGCTCCAGGTGACGGGCGCCCAGGGGGCGATCACGCTGCGGTGCGAGCGCGGGGAGGAGCACGTCGTCTTCTCGGTGGCCGACACGGGGCCCGGGATCCCGGAGGACGAGCTGCCCCACCTCTTCGAGCGGTTCTGGCGCGGCCAGCGGAACGGCTACAAGGGCACCGGGCTCGGGCTGGCCATCGCCCGGGAGCTCGTGGCGGCCCACGGGGGGACGATCCACGTGGAGAGCCGCGTGGGCGTGGGGACGACGTTCAGGTTCACGATCCCCGTCATGGACGAGGGGTGAGCCGGGGGCGGCGGGCAGACGGGACAGCCGCCGCAAGGGAGGAGTGGACGATCGAGCGCGCCGGTCCCAGGAGCCCTCGGGAAGGAGGAGACATGGGAGTCGATACAACGCACGATCCGCCCGGCGACCCGCGCCTCGCGCACGAGGTCAGCGAGGAGAAGCGGCCTCTCCCGCAGGCGGATGTCCCGGGCGTCCGCGGGCCGATCACGCCGTCTGGCGAGCTCGAGGACACTCCGCCCGACGAGGTCGATAGCTGGGGCAGCGAAGGCGGCGCCGGCTCGTACGCGGGGGGGCCGATCATCTCGAATACGAAGATCTCCGCGCCGAGGTCGCCCCGCGCGTCGGGGTAGCGGGGAAGTAGGGTTGATCCGCCCGGCCAGCGGGCGCGACACAAGGGCGACCGGTGAGCGCTGCAGACAGCGAGAAGAAATCAAGTCGACCCCTGAACTTTTCAGACGACAACCGCGCCACCTCACGGCAGCTGCGCGGACCTGGGCGCGCACCGCTGCATGTAGGCCGGCTCGGGGCAGCCGTCGTGCGTCAGGATCTCGCCGTCCAGGCACTTCACGAGCGCCGCCCGGATGTCGAGGCACCTCCCCCGCCCCGCGTCCACACATCGATGCTCCGTGGTGGTCCCGTTGGCGCAGCCGTCGAGCTGGCCCTCGGGGCACTCGAGGAGCGGCCCAGTCGAACAGCCGTTCTCCCGCTGCTCGCCCGCCGCAACCGTCGACGTCCCCTGGGTCGCCGGCTGCTTGCTGGAGCAAGCCGCGCTCGAGACGAGCGCGAGCCCCGTGAAGAAGAGGCTCAGGCCCCGACGGGGCGAGTCGCTGCGCGTGTTCATACCGTCGTTCTCCGTGGATCAAGCCCGGCCAAGGGACCCCGAAGGCAGGTCGCCGCCCGAGCGGGCGGCAGCGTACTCCACTCCACGTCCACGGGACGACAGGGTCCCGGCCCACGCTCGCCTCGCCCCGCAGGCGCGGCCCAGGTCAAGACCCGATGGCCAGGTCAAAACGCGCCGCCGCCGTGCGCGAGCAGCGCCCACGTGTCGCCGCCCGTCTGGGTCGTCGCGCCGCCGAGGCTCAGGTCGTCGAAGAACGCAGGACGGAAGTTGAACCGAGCGCCCAGCTTGACGTTGCGCGTGACGAGCCGCTCCACGCCCGCGGTGAGCGGCACCGACAGCGCGAACGCGTCGCCGCCGCGGCCCGCCCAGCCCACGTAGCCCACGCCCGCGACAACGAACGGCTGCACGATCGCCTCGTCAGCGCGCAGGATGTTGTAGCGCAGACCCGCGTCGAGCGAGGTCATCACCAGCGATTTCCCCACGATCGCGCGCTCGTTCACCGAGCCGGTGTAGTTGGCCTCGACGGCCACGCGCGGCGACATGCTCCCGGTCACCCGAACGTTCCAGCTCGGCCCGACGCCCGCGGCGCCGCCCAGGAAGCCCAGCACGCCGAGGCCGCCCTCCACCGCGACAGTGGGCTCCGGGATGCGCCGGATGAGCGGTTGATCCGCCGGAGGGAGGTTGCCTGTCGGCCGGACCTGCTGATCCCGGCCCGCCGCGCCCTGCGCCTCCGCCGCGCCGGCGAGCGCCATCATTCCGGCGGCGGTCATGGCGGCCGCCGCGAGTCGTCGCGTGCTCATTGCAGTTGTCTCCGGTTGGCTCGTTCCGTCTTCGACGACCGCCTCGTGCACACCGCAGGCCACACGCGGCTGTGCAGCCCAGGCCCGGCGGGCTCCGCCTTGCGCCGCGCAGCCGGGCGCCGCCGAAACCGCGGCGCCACCGAAACCGCGGCGCCGCTCGCACGTATCTCGGACATGGAACTCATGGAACCGAGGCGCAGAGCGGGCGGGCGAGCGATGGCGATGACCCCGATCTCCCTTTCCGGGCGCCGGCCTTCCTGTTCAAGTGGAGACCGCCGCGCGCCCTCGTGCGCGGGCGCGCAACAACCCGAGAGATGCAGGAGGCGAGCGTGAAGACGATCCGGACAAGGGCCTTGCTCCTCCTCGCGCTCGCGGCCGCCGGCCTTGGCGCGGCCGCGTGCCAGGGGGAGCAGCCGAGCCTCGCGCCCGCCGCGACCGAGCTCAAGGCGCCGGAGCCGAAGGCGCCCGCCGCGGCGACCTTCGCGATCGACCGCGCGGGCAGCAAGGTCGAGCTCGTGATGGATGCGCCGCAGGAGAAGATCCGCGGGCGGATCGCGGGCGCCGCCGCGGGGACGCTCCAGGTCGACCCCGCCGACGTCACGAGGACGACGGGCCTCATCACGGTCGACCTCTCCACGATCGAGCTCTTCCAGACCGCCGTGGGCGACGACGGCAAGCCCGGCGAGGAGAAGAAGAGCGACCTGCAGAACCAGCACGCGCGCACCTGGCTCGAGATCTCGAAGGACACGCCCGACGACGTCCGCGCGAAGAACGAGAAGGCCCAGTTCGCGATCCGGTCGATCTCGACCTCCGGCGAGAAGGACCTCTCGAAGCTGTCCGGCGCGGAGCGGACGGTGACCGTCACGGCGTCGGGCGACCTGCTGCTGCACCAGCGGCAGTCCCCGAGGACCGTGGAGCTCATCGCCACGTTCAGGTACGAGGGCGAAAGGCCCGCGAGCGTCACCGTGAAGACGGCGAAGCCGTTCCCGGTGGGGCTCGCCGAACACGACGTCCGCCCGCGGGAGGCGTTCGGCAAGCTCGCCCAGAAGACGCTCGAGGTGCTCTCGCCCAAGGTCGCCAAGGAGGCGATGGTGACGCTCGAGCTGACCGCGACCGCCGGCGCGGCCCCCATGGCGCCGGCGGCGGCAGCGGACGGCGGCGCGCGGTGAGCGCGGCGCGCCGCCCGAAAGTGGGCCGTTGCGGCGACGCAGCGGCTCTGAGATGACACGGCGGTCCGGAAGCCGCCGGAAGCCGCCGGAAGCCGGATCACGCCTCGCCCGCCGGAGGGCGCAGGCCCGTCGAGACGACAACGGTGGGCGCAGGCCCGTCGAGACGAGAACCAGAGGAGCCACACGATGCTGTCGAAGAAGAGCATTTACGAGACCCTCGCCGCGCTGAGCGCCGGCGCCATGGTGATGAGCGGCTGCGCCGGCGCGCAGGCGCCGGTCAACGCGAGCGAGGTCCCCGCAGAGCAGGCCGCCCCCGCCGCCCCGGCCGAGCCCGCGCCGGCGCCCGCGCCGGCGCCCGCGCCCGCGCCGGCCGAGACCGCCACCGGCGACGCCGCCGCGGGCGCGAACGTCCCCGCCGCCCCGGCCGAGCCCGCGCCGCCGAGCGACGCGCAGTCCGCCGCGACCTCGCCGAAGGTCGCCCCCACGGCCACCCCGGCGGCCACGGCCGCGCCGCCCACGCCGCCCACCGGCGCCCCGGCGAAGCCCGCCGCCAAGAAGACGGGCGCCGCCGCGAAGAAGCCCGGCCACGCGGGCTGCGGCCAGGGCACCTGCGGCTGATCGCGGCCTCCCGCGCCCTCCCCGTACCCCCATGACCGGCAGCGCGCTCACCGGCGTCGGCCTCGGGCTCCGATGGGAGTTCCTCGACGAGGTGCTCGCGGCGCTCGACGCGCCCGATCACGTCGCGCGCGACGCGGCGCTGCCCGTCCCCTTCTTCGAGCTCTCCCCCGAGAACTACATGCGGCGCGGCGGCTACTTCCCCGCCGCGATCGAGCGCGTCCGGGAGCACCGCCCGATCCTGACGCACGGGCTCACCCTGTCCGTCGGCGGGCTCGATCCGCTCGACGCCGGCTACCTGCGCGCGCTCGGGGGGTTCCTGGAGCGGCTCGATCCCCCCTTCCACAGCGACCACCTCTGCTTCTCCGGGGTCGACGGCGCGTTCCTCCACGACCTCCTGCCGCTCCCGCACACGTCCGCGGCCGCCGCCCACGCCGCGGCCCGCATCCGCGAGGCGGAGGAGCGGCTCGAGCGCCCGATGGCGATCGAGAACATCACCTACTACCTGGTCCCGGGCCGCGCCTCGCTCGACGAGGCCGACTTCCTCGTCGAGGTGCTCGAGCGCGCCGGCTGCCGGCTCCTGCTCGACGTGAACAACGTCTACGTCAACGCCCGGAACCACGGCTTCGACCCGGTCGCGTTCCTGGAGAAGATCCCTCCCGAGCGCGTGGCCGCGATGCACGTCGCGGGGCACGCGTGGCGCGACGACGCGGAGGTCCTCGTCGACACGCACGGCGCGCCGGCGATCGCCCCGGTGCTCGACCTGCTCGCCCGCGCGGTCGCGCGGACCGGGCCGGTGCCGGTCGTGCTCGAGCGGGACAACGACGTGCCGCCGCTCGGCGCGTTGCTCGCCGAGCTCGCCGAGGTCGACGCGGCGTACCGGCGCGGGCTCGCCGCGCGGGAGGCGCAAGCGTGAGCGGGGCGCGCGGGGTGGGCGAGATGTGCGAGACGTGCGAGACACGCGAGACGTCGAACACGCCGCCGCCGGAGCTCGCGGCGCTGGAGCGGGCGCTCCAGCGGAGCGTGACCGCGCCGGACGGCGAGGCGATCGCGGCCGATCCGCGCGCGTGGCTCGCCCGCGCCGGGCTCGAGGGGCCGGACCTCGAGGCGATGGCGGCGCTCCCGCCGAAGCGGCTGCTGCTCTACCGGAGCCTCATCCGCCGCGGGCTGACGGGCGCGATCCGCGCCGGGATCCCGCGGACCGCGGCGCGGCTCGGCGCGCGGTTCGAGGCGGACGTGGCGCGCTTCATCGAAGCGGAGCCGCCCCGGTCGCGCTACCTCCGCGACATCGCGTTCGAGTTCGTGGGGTTCGCCGCGCCGCGCTGGGCCGGGGATCCGGAGGTCCCCGCGTACCTCGCGGATCTCGCGCGCCACGAGCTGGTCGCGTTCGCGGCGGCGTGCGCCGAGCAGGACGAGGAGGCCGGCGCGGGCGGGGCGTCAGGGCCGCTCGGCGACGAGGCACCAGCGACACCGGGCAACGAGGCGCCGGGGACGCCGGGCGACGAGGCGCCGGGGCCCCTGGGCGAAGCGCTGTCGCTCGACCGGGGGGCGCGCTTCCAGCGGGCCGCGGCGCTCGTGCGCTACGAGCACGCGGTCCACAGGCTGCAGGGCGACGCGTCGGCGCGCGACGTGCCGGCCCGCGAGCCCACCCGCCTGCTCGTGTACCGCGACGCCGCGCACGACGTGCGCTTCCTCGAGCTCACGCCGCTCGCGGCCGAGATCCTTGGCCGCCTCCTCGCGGGCGCCGCGCTCGGGGAGGCCGTGGTCGCGGGCTGCGCCGCGCTGGGACACCCGGTCGACGGGCCGGTGCTGGAGAGCACCGCGGCCCTGCTGAGCGACCTCGCCGAGCGCGGGGCGCTCCTCGGGCCGTCGCGATGATCGCCGGGGCGCAGACGGTGTATGCCGTCAGGACCGCCATGGATGAGCTCGCCCTGAACGAAGCGATGGACCGGTACGCGTGCGGCGACGCGCGCGCGTTTCCGGAGCTGCACCGCGCGCTCGCGGCGCGCCTCCTCGCGTACCTCACCCGCATGAGCGGCTCGGAGACGCTCGCGGGCGACCTGACGCAGGAGACGTTCCTGCGGATGCACCGCGCCCGATCGAGCTTCGCCCGCGGCGGCGCCGTCGCGCCGTGGGCCTACGCCATCGCGCGCAACGTCTACCTGGATCACGCGCGCGCCCAGAAGCACCGCGGCACCGAGCGCCTCCCGAGCGATCCGGGCGCGGAGCCGCCGGACGCGCGCGGCGCGGACGCCGAGGCGGTCGCGATCGCCTCCGAGACGGCGCGGGCGGTGGAGCGGACGCTGGCGGGCCTGCCGGCCTCGCAGCGCGAGGCGTTCATCCTGATCCGGTACGAGGGGCTCAGCGTGCAGGACGCCGCGGCCGTCCTGGGGACGACCGCGAGCGCGGTGAAGCTCCGCGCGTTCCGCGCCTACGAGGCGCTGCGGGCGGCGCTCGATGATCTCAAGCGGCGGCCCGAGGCGGAACCAGGAGGCGCGGAAGAGCGCCGCCGGGGCAAGAGCCAGGGGCGCGTCCGGGGAGGTGCCAATGTCGACTGATCGCGACTTGCTGAGCGAGCTGAAGGACATCCCCGATCCCGCGGCCCACCTCGCCGTTGGCCCGCCGCCGGCCCAGGTCGAGGCGCCGGCCGAGCCGTCGCCGACACGCCCGGCGCGCGAGCGCCGCGTCGTGGGCGCGATCCTTGCGGGGCTCGCGTGGATCCTGCTCCTGACGTGGTGGGAGGGCTTCCGCGACGACCTCGGGTCGCCCCGGGTCGCCCTCCCGCTCGTCCTCTTGGCGGCGCTCTCCGGCCTCGGCCTGCTGCTCGCGCTCTTGCCGCGCGCCCGGGGCCTGCCGGCCGGCGTGCGGGCGCTCCAGGTGCTCGTCGCCGCGGTGGCGGTCGGGTTCCTGGCCGCGGCGGTCGTCACGTCGCGTGTGGACGACGTGCTGGCGCCCCTGATCGTGCACCTCGAGTGCAGCGCGGTCGCGCTCAGCATGGCGCTCGTGCCGTTCGCGCTGGCGGCGCTCGTGCTGCGCCGCTCGTTCCTCTCGGCCCCTGCGTGGCGGGGCGCCGCGATCGGGGCCCTGTGCGGGCTCGGGGCGGCGCTCGGCATCCACGCGCACTGCTCGCTCGACGAGGTCGTCCACGTCGCCTTCGCCCACGGCGTGCCCATCGCGGCCGGCGCGCTCCTCGGCGCCGCCGCCGGGGCGCTGCGCGGGCGAGCGTGAGGCGCCGCACGGCCTCGCGCGTCCTCCCGGCCATCGCTGCGAGGCGGCGCGACCGCCGCGGATCTGCCGCAGCGCGCCGCGAAGAGGATCGCGCCGTGGCGCTTGCGCCGCGGCGCTGCCCAGGTCTAACGCAGGAGGCAGGAGAAACCGGGTCGATGCAGCGCGCGCTCCTCTTTCTGGCGGCAGGACTGTGGCTCGGATGCAGCAGCTCCGGCGCCGGAGCGCCGAACGACGGCGCCACGACGGGCGTGACCGCCGGCGGCGGTGAGGGCGCGAGCCAGGGCGACGCCGCGAGCGTCGGCAGCACGAGCGCCAGCAGCATGAGCGGCGGCGGCGCGGGCGGCAACGGCGCGGGCGGCGGCGGCGGCGCGGGCGGCGGCGGCTCGCCGGCCGAACGCGCGTTCGTGGTCTATGTCGGTGGTCACGAGGGGCTCTTCGTCTTCCGCCTGGACGGCGCCGACGGCGCGCTCTCGGCCGTGCAGGGCCCGCTCGACGCCGAGATGAACCCGACCTTCCTCGCCGTCGACCCCGCGCGCCAGCGCCTCTTCGCGGCGAACGAGCTGAACGAGGTGGACGGGGAGCTGTCGGGAGCGGTCAGCGCGTTCCGGATCGATCCTCAGGGCGGGACGCTCGAGCTCATCAACAGGGCTTCTTCGAAGGGCGCGGGCCCCGCCCACCTGTCCACGGATCGCTCCGGGCGCTTCGTCCTCGTCGCCAACTACGGCGGCGGGACGGCGGCGGTGCTCCCCGTGGGCCAGGACGGCGCGCTCGGCCAGGCGGCCTTCGACGTGTCCTTCGGTCGCCGGACGAGGCCGCACCACGCCATGACCGATCCGGCGAACCGGTTTGCGTTCGTCACCAACCTCGGGCTCGACGAGATAGCGCAGCTCACCTTCGACGCGGACACGGGCCAGATGGAGCCGAACGATCCGCCAGCCCTCTCGCTCCCCGCGGACACGACGCCTCGACACCTCGAGTTCCACCCGAACGGCCGGTTCGCTTATGTGATCAACGAGTCTGCCGGCTCGATCACCACCCTGAGCTACGATTCGTCGCGCGGCACGTTCACCTCCATGGCCACCGTCTCGACCTTGCCCGACGGCGTGAGCGCCGAGGGAAACTTCTGCGCCGAGGTCCAGGTCTCCCCGTCGGGCAAGTTCGTGTACGGGTCGAACCGCGGCCACGACAGCATCGCCATCTTCGCGGTCGATCCCGAGCGGGGCACGCTCACGCCCGCCGGCCATGCCTCGACGCAGGGCATGACGCCGCGCCATTTCCAGATCTCGCCGACAGGCAAGCTGATGCTCGTCGCGAACCAGGATTCGGGGAACATCGTCGCGTTTCGCGTGGACGAGGCGACGGGCGCCCTCGAGCCGACAGGCCGTGTCACCGAGGTCCCCGAGCCCACCTATGTCGGGATCGTGGCCTTGCCGGACCGCTGAGCGGGGCGCCCTCTCTCGGGCCCTGGCGCTGGGGGACGAGCGAGCGTCGGCCCGGCCCCTGCGACGACGTCGATCGCCGGATCGACGCCGCACAGATGCGCGTGGTGGATCCACCACACCCAGCACAGCATGCCGAACGGCAGATAGCCGAGTTTGCCCTGCTGAGCGATGGATCGATGGTGCGCGTGAGCCACGAGGGCGAGGTGCGCGCCACGGGGGGCCAAGGAGGATACCGTATCTGGCTCAGCGTCCGCTCCGGCGTATGCGCGCCCGAGGGCATCCTGAGCTATGGCGTGGACGACGCCTCCTCCGGCGAGCTGCTCACGTTCTACGGTCTGCAGCGATGGGTGCGGCTCCGGGAGGTGGAGGACGGCGTTCGCCAGGAGGTGGGCCTGAGCGCGTTCTTGAACGACGGCGACCCGTCGCTGTACCTGGGCCGCGCCGTTCGCCTCTGGGCGACCCTCTCCAGGGAGGGGAGCCGCGAGCCTCCGCTCGAAGGCGAGGCCCGCGCGATGGTCTCCGATTGAGCCCAGCAGGCGTGTGCTCGCGCCGCCCCGGCCAGTCACCCCGGGGGCTTGGAAGGAACACCGCCGGGGATCACCGCCCGAGATGGCGCTTCGGCTCCTCCCCCGACTTCCGCAGCATCACGATCTTCCCCGTCGGCGTCCCCACGGTCTTCACGAAGGCGGCCCGCTGTCGCCCGAGGACCCAGCTCGCCTCGGCGAGCTCCTCCTCGGCGCGCTGGCCCTTCACCAGCAGCACGAGCCCGTTGGGCCGCACGAAGGGCACGGTCAGGGGGATCAGCATGACCAGGCGCCCCACCGCGCGCGCCGTCACCGCGTCGAACGCGCCGCGGAGATCGCCCTTGCCGAGCTGCTCGGCGCGCTCGGCGCGCACCGACACGTTGGTGAGCCCGAGGCCCGCGGCCACCGCGACGAGGAACGAAGCCTTCTTCTGCGTCGCCTCCACCAGAGTCACCTTCAGATCGGGCCGAGCGATGGCGAGC
The DNA here is from genome assembly GCF_051521635.1 of Sorangium sp. So ce1504. Taxonomy (NCBI): domain Bacteria; kingdom Pseudomonadati; phylum Myxococcota; order Polyangiales; family Polyangiaceae; genus Sorangium; species Sorangium sp. So ce1504. The sequence continues at coordinate 8,751,908 of NZ_CP150365.1, forward strand.
GGAAGGCCGGGGAGGCCCCCGCCCGAGCCGATGTCGGCGAGGCGCGCCCCCGCGCTCAGCTCCTCCAGAAGCGGCACGAGCGTGAGCGAATCGAGGACGTGTTTCTCCCAGACCTCGACCGGATCCGTGATCGAGGTGAGGTTCATCAGCTCGTTCATCGCGAGCAGGCGCGCGAGGTAATCGCCGAGCTTGGCGATCACCCCGGCGTCGAGGGGGACACCGATCGCCGCGAGGCGCTCCGCGAAGCCCTCCGGAGGCGTGAGCGGAGCGGGAGCCGGCAGCGGGAGAGGAGCGCGTTCGTCAGGGAGCATGGACGTCCGCACACCCTAGCAAGCTCCCCCTCGTGAAGCGCCGCAATTCTCGCGCTCGCCCTCCCCGCCCGCTCCGGGGCCGCCCTTGTGACGGCTCGCTACATCGCCGAGAGGCGCCTCTGCAGCTCTTCGGGAGAGACGTCCTCGATCCGGCTCGCGAAGGACCAGCGATGGCCGAACGGATCGCGGAGCCAGGCCGTCCGGTCTCCGAACGGCTTGTCCTGCGGCGGGCGATCGATGGTCGCGCCTGCCGCCGCGGCCTGCGCGACGAGCGCGTCCACGTCCTCCACGTAGACGACGACGGCCGGGCTGCTGCCTCCCAGCGTCTCGGGGCTGATGGCGCCGAGCTCGGGATACTCGTCCGACAGGAAGAACCGGGCTCGGCCGATGGACAGCTCGGCGTGGCCGATCCGCCCGTCGGGCATCGGGATGCGCGAGTCCTCGCGCGCGCCGAACGCGCGCTTGTAGAACTCGATGGCTTCCGCGGCGCTCCGCGCGCTCAGGTAGGGGAAGCACGTCTGACCATCCGGGACGGGGTGGATCTTGCTCTTCGTCATCGTCGCGCTCCTTCGTGCTCGTAGTGGATCATGGCCTTTCCCGGGGGAACGGCGGGAGTTGCCTTGACGGTCGAGCGGCGCGCCTCGCGCGCCCGTGCGCCAGGAGGAAGGCGAGCCTCTCCTGGCGCCCGTCGCCTCGGCGATCCGGGTTGGCGCTCATCCTGGAGCATCGCGCCGACCGCGTATTGGAAGAAATTCACCTGCGCGCTCGGCCGTGCGGCTTGACGAACGCGTAACACATCCGTTACATATCATGCCGATGGACGCCGTTGCCCAGGCGCTGGCGGATCCGATCCGGCGGGAGATCCTGCGGATGCTGCGCGATCGCACCGCCACGGCGGGCGCCATCGCCGGCGCGTTTCCGGTCAGCCGCCCGGCGGTCAGCCGGCACCTGCGCGTGCTGCGCGAGGCGGGCCTGGTGCGCGACGTCCAGTGCGGTCGCGAGCGCGAGTACCGCCTCGAGCTCGGTGCGCTCGCCGAGCTCGAGGCGTTCCTGCGCGAGTTGCACGCGGCGAGCCCGTGGCACCGCCGGTTCGACGCCCTCGAGACCGAGGTGCACCGCGTCGGCCGGGAGCGGCGCATGGCGACCGCCCCCCCGTCCCGCAACGAAGCGAAACGAAGGAAGGAGACCGCATGAGCCCCCGACCCACAGGCCGCGTCCGGAGCACGGCGACAGGCGCCGATCTCATCATCACGCGCAGCTTTCGCGCCCCCATCGAGGATGTCTGGCAGAGCGTCACCGCCTCCGAGAGCACGGCGCGCTGGATCGGCCCGTGGGAGGGCGAAGCGGGGCCCGGCAAGACGGTGCGCCTTCAGATGGCGTTCGAGCAGGGGGCACCGTGGAGCGATATGTCGATCGATACATGCGAGCCGCCGCATCGCCTCGCGCTCTCGGCCAAGGACGATCACGGCGAGTGGCGGCTCGAGCTGTCGCTCGCGGCGAAGGGTGAGATCACCGAGCTCACCTTCATCCAGCGCCTCGCCGATCCAGCGCTCGCCGGCGATGTCGGGCCGGGCTGGGAGTATTACCTCGACATGCTCGTCGCCTCCAGGCTCGGCGAGCCGCTGCCCAGCTTCGCCGACTACTATCCGGCGCAGCGCGACTATTACCTCGGCGACGCGCGCACGCCCCGCTGAGGTCGCCAATCGATGGGCTCGCCGGCAGTGATCCTCTTCGTTGGCCTGCCGGCATCGGGCAAGACCACGTTCTTCCGGACCCACTTCTCCGGGACGCACGTGCATGTCAGCAAGGACAATTTTCCCAACGCGAAGAAGCGCGACGTGCGCCAGGCCCGCCTGGTGACCGAGGCCCTCTCGCGAGGGCTCTCTGTCGTCGTCGACAACACCAACCCTTCCCCGGCCGAACGGGCGCCCCTCATCACCATCGCCCGCGCCCATGGAGCGCGCGTCGTCGGGTATTATTTCTCGTCGCGCGTGGCAGACTCGATCGCCCGCAACGCGCTGCGCGAGGGGCGGGCGCGCGTCCCCGACGTGGGGGTGCTGGACGTGGCGAAGAGGCTTCGACGCCCGCATCCGAGCGAAGGCTTCGACGAGCTCTACTACGTGACGATGACGAACGATGGTTTCACGCAGGAGGTCTGGCAGGAGCAGTCGAATGAAGAGTGACGAGATGGATGCGAAGATGCGACTGGGCGAGTGCTTTCACGAGCTGCGCGCGCTGCGGGGCGCGTACATCGTCATTCGGGTGGACGGCCGATCGTTTTCGCGGCTGACGGAGCGCACCTGCGAGAAACCATTCGACACGGGGTTCCATCACAAGATGACGGACGCCGCGAAGGCCGTGCTCACCTCTCTCCACGGCTCTTACGCCCATACGCAAAGCGACGAGATCTCCATCCTGCTCCCCCACGAGACCAACGTCTTCGATCGCCAGGTAGAGAAGCTGGTCTCCATCGCCGCCAGCTCTGCCACCGCCAGCCTCTCGCTCTCGCTCAGCGCGCCGGTGGAGTTCGACGCGCGCCTGTGGCTCGGCGCCCGGCGCGGAGACGTGGTCGACTACTTTCGCTGGCGGCAGGCGGACGCGACGCGATCCGCTCTCAACAATTGGTGCTATTGGACCCTTCGAAAAGAGGGCAAGAGCGTCAAGGAAGCCACCCATGCGATGCTCGGCCTCTCCGTCGCTGGAAAGAACGAGCTGCTCTTCTCTCGTGGGATCAACTTCAACGACGTGCCCGCGTGGCAGCGCCGGGGGTCGGGCGTTTATTGGGAGACGATAGCCAAGGTAGGGAAGAACCCCAGGACCGGAGAGAGCGTCCCGGCCACCCGTCGCAGGCTTCGCGTCGACGACGATCTGCCCATGAAGGAGGCTTACGGGAAGTTCGTGCGTCAATTCCTCAAGGAGCAGGCCGAAGCATGACGAGCGCCCGCCCGCGCGCCGCCGCCTGAGGGGCTGGACGAACAGGCCACCATGCGCTCCCGGGCGCGGTCGCTCCGGCAGCGCGCCCGGGATTGGTGCGCCCTCGCCAGGCGCTGGCGCGGCGAGCTCTCGTGGTCGCGCCGGGCTGTGCATTCGCGGCAGCCCGAGGTAGGCTCGCGGCATGAAGATCATCCTTCCGGGCGGGAGCGGACAGGTAGGTCAGATCCTTGCGCGCGCCTTCGCGGCCGACGGACATGAGGTGATCGTCCTTTGCCGCAGCGCGAGCGTGCCCGCGGGGCGGGTCGTGCCGTGGGATGGACGCACGCTCGGCCCCTGGGCGAGCGAGCTCGACGGCGCCGACGTGGTGTTCAACCTCGCTGGCCGGAGCGTGAACTGCCGTTACACGGACGAGAACCTCCTCGCGATGAGGAGCTCTCGTGTGGACTCGACGCGCGCCGTCGGCGAGGCGCTCGCCGCCGCCGCGCGACCGCCGCGCGTATGGCTGCAGATGAGCACGGCCACGATCTACGCGCACCGCCACGACGCGCCCAACGACGAGGCGACCGGGCTCCTCGGCGGCGACGAGCCGGACGTCCCCTCGTATTGGCGCAACAGCGTCGAGATCGCCCGAGCGTGGGAGCAGGCGCTGGACGAGGCCAGGACGCCGCACACGCGCAAGATCGCGATCCGCGCTTCCATGGTGATGAGCCCTGATCGCGGCGGCATCTTCGACGTGCTGCTCGGGCTCACCCGGCGGGGCCTTGGCGGTCCGGCCGGCGGAGGGCAGCAGTTCGTGTCGTGGATCCACGAGCGCGACTTCGTGCGAGCGACGAGGTTCTTGATCGAGCGGGATGACGTCTCCGGGCCGGTCAACCTCGCCTCGCCGGGGCCGCTCCCCTACCGTGATTTCATGCGCGCCCTGCGCGAGGCCTGGGGTATCGGCTTCGGCTTGCCTGCGACGAAATGGATGCTGGAGGTCGGCGCGCTCGTGATGCGCACGGACACCGAGCTCGTGCTGAAGAGCCGGCGCGTCGTCCCCGGACGCCTGCGCGAGGCCGGGTTCACGTTCGCCTTCACCGAGTGGTCGGCGGCGGCGCGCGACCTCGTGGCGCGATGGCGCGCCGAGAGCTGAGGAGGTGAACAGCTCGACGCCCGTGGGGCGTCAGCATTCCATCGTCGCCTCGAGGAGGTCTTCCTCCACCGCGAAGGGTCTTTCGTCCGCAGACTACCTCAGCTCGTAGGCGTCGACCGTGTCCACCATCACATGGGGCACGAGGACGCGTCCACGCTTCGTGTCGTAACCGATGTCCGCGGGCGTCTTCTGCTCGGGAATCGCGACCTCGAAGGTTCCGCCGAGCTTCCCGCGAAGCACCGCCGACGCTTCGTGGCTGGTCACGAGGAGCGAGTCCCCGAGGGAGATCAGGCCGTCGAGGCGGCCGCCGGGCGCCGTGGTGGTCGCGTCCTGCTTGGCGCCCTCCTCGTCGAGGCGGAAGACCTCGGGAGCGCCGCTCGAGCAGACCACGAGCCCCTTGTCGGACCATGCGATGCCGTTCGGCATGCGCAGATCGGTGGTCTTCACCAGCGCCTTGGCCTTGCCCTTCTCGATGACGTACATGGCGTCGCTCGACGTGGCCTCGAGGTTGCCGGTCGCGCCGATCGTGAAGCCGGAGTCGGACACGTAGACCTTGCCGTCCGGAGCCGCCGCGACGTCGTTCAGCAACGTCGTACCGGGGATGGCGATCTCCCCCTTCGGCGCCCCGGTCTTGAGGTCGAACATCCGGACGGTCGTGAGGTCGGCGACGTAGAGCACGCCTTTCGCGATCGCCGATCCTGTCGGCGCGTCGAGCTTGACCTTGGCCTTGCCGCCCTCGATCCACTTCAGGTTCGTCACCTGACCGTCGGGTGAGAGGACAGAGATGAAGCCGTTGTTGTCCTTGTCGTCCGGATTGCCGTTGATGTTCGAGACGAGGTAGCGGTCGTTGTCCGCGTCGTACAGCACGCTCTCCGGCTTGGCGAAGCCGGTGTACCTGGCGACAGGGCTCGGCGCCGCGAGCCTGGCAGCTAGACGGTCAGACGTCGGGTACGAAAGCGGCGATCCGCTCAAAGAACCAGTACATCGCCAGCGTGCCCATCGCGTAGTAACCGGCGGTCGCGAGGCGGACGCCCGACGCGCGCCCGAGCCTACGCAACGCCCCGCGGAGCGCCAACAAGCCTGCGATGAACACCAGCTGCCCGATCTCCACGCCGACGTTGAAGCAGAGCAGCGCGATCGGGCGATCCGCGTTGGTGAGCTGCAGCTCAGCGAGCGCATTGGCGAAACCAAAGCCGTGCAAGAGGCCGAACGAGAACGCCACGAACCAGGGCCGCTTTCGCGTCAAGCTCGGCCGCTTCGTGCGTGCCTCGCCAGCTATCTCCACGGCGACGAATGCGATGCTGAGCGCGATGACGGCTTCGACGGGGGCGGCAGGCAGGCCGTGCAGCCCGAAGGTCGCCGCTCCCAGCGTCAAGCTATGCGCGACCGTGAACGCTGTGACGGTCTTGATCAGCACGCGCCACGAGTCCAGCAGCCAGAGCAGCCCTACCACGAACAGCAAGTGATCCAGGCCGAGCCAGATGTGCGTAATCCCGATCCAGATGAAATTGGACACCCCGCGCAACGCCCTGGTATCGAGCCTGGACTCTGACACTCGGACGTGCGGCTGCGCGGCAGTCAGGCTCAGTATCTGTTCACCGCCATCTACCCGCCGGATCTTGATCATGCCGGAGGTAGAGAGATCGCCCAAGCCGTCGAACCCGACGCGACCTGACAGCCCGCGCGCGCCGCAATCGAGGCGCGGCGCCTCGAACCGGCAGTGCCCAGGGAACACGGGCTTGAGCAAGTCGTACGCCGCGCTGACGTCCTGGATGCCCTGCGTGCGCTCCCAGCTGGCGATGAACTCGCCCGGGGAGCGCTCGTCGAGCGCCAGCACGCTCAGCGAGAGCGTGTGGGCGTGCGCGGCCCCTGCGCACAGGGAACACAGGGTGATCCACAGCACCGCCGCCGCACGCAGCCACTTCCCGCTCGTCATGGCCGCTCCGCGATCTGGACGCGCCACTGCGATGTGATGCGGCTGAGCTCCGCTTGAAACGCGCGTGCAGTCCGATCCTTGCGATAGTCCACGCTCACCTGCTCGCGGATGGTCTCGAACGAGGGCTCCGACGCCGCGGTGCGCTCAGCGACGCGCACGATGTGAACTCCGCGACTGGACCGCAGCTCTCGCCAACTGCCGCTCGGCAGAATCCAGAGCTCGTGTGCGAGCTCGGGGCCGTACAACGAGGCCAGCTGAGCTTCGGAGCGTTGCGAATAGTCGGTCGGAATGGGCAGCCCCGGCCCGTCGGCCGGCTCTTGTCGTTCCAGCAACGACAAGAGCCGCCGCGCGTCGCCGTCGGCGTCCGGCCCGCTGCGAATCAGGTACTCGCGATAGCTGATGGTCTCAGGGACGGCGTAGTCCGAGAGATGCGCCTCATGGTAGGTTTGTAGCTCGATGTCCGTGGGCGGCTTCTGGCTGAGCTCGGCTTGCAGCATGCCGCGCACGCGGGCGATGACCTGCGCACGCAGCATCGGGTCCGTGTGCACGAGGGACAGGCGCAGGCCCTCGCGAAACAGCGCTTCATCTTCGACGTGGCGTCGGATCAGCTGCTCGCGCTCCGTGTCGTTCGGGGCCCTGCCCTGGCGTTGCTCGAACAGCTTGACGAGCTCTCGCTGCTTGGACGCCGACACGTCGAGCGTGGGCACGTCGGACGCGCGGGTCACCTGGAGATGTCCGGCGAACACGAGCGCCCCGAGCAGCGTGAAGTGAACGAAGGGCTCGGAAGCGATGCGCCGCGACAAAGCGACGAGGGTCTTGGCATCTTTGGCCGTGCGGCCCGATGCCCGCTCGAACGCGGTCGGGTCGGCGGCTCTAGGGGCGGCGGTTCGAGTCATGGCTCTCGAGAGTGCAGCGTATCCGGCTCGCGGACTGGCGAGCCCGGCGGAGGCTACCCGTGCTCCGTGGCGTCTCTGTTTCACCAGCGCGACGGCGTCGCGACTTGACGGTGGACGACGAGACCTCGCCGCGCAGCGTATGCCGAGCGGCAACGAGAGGTAACTGGAGCCGCACGGAGTTGCAACCTGCACCGCATACAAGTGCGGCAGCGAACAGAGCCAGGCTCGTCCGTCTTGGCCAGGGGAGCACCCGTACATGACAAAAACCTATCGTTTGATGCTCACTGTAGCCGCCTTCGCGTTGTGGTGTGTAGCGACACGCTCCGCGAGCGCGCAAGCCGCCTTTTCGGTCGTGTTGATCCCCGACACCCAGAACTACAGCGAGTTCTCCTCGTACGAAGTCTACGAACACCAGATGCAGTGGCTCGTCGACAACCGCGCCGCGCGCAGCATCAAGTTCGCGGTGCACCTCGGCGACATCACCAACCACGACACCGCGATCGAGTACGACGTGGCGAGCGCCGCGCACACGCTGCTGGACAACGCCGGCGTGCCGTACAGCATGACGATCGGCAACCATGACATCTACCCGAGCAACCAAGCCTACAAGCGCGACTCGCTGTATGCGGATTACTTCGGTCGGCCGCGCTACGAGGGCGAGCCGTTCTACGGCGGTGCTTACGACGCATCGAACATCAACAACTACACGTACTTCGAGGCCGGCGGGCTCAAGTTCATGGTGGTGAGCCTCGAGTTCGCGCCGCGCAAGGACGTCGTGACGTGGGCGAATCAGGTCATCGCGAACCACCCGGACCGCCGCGTCATCGTGGCCACGCACTGCCACATGAACAACAACGCTGAGCACGCGAGCGGCTGCGCCGACAGCTACAACCTCGAGGGACGCGACGGCGTGGACCTCTGGGAAGAGCTGATCCAGCGCCACAGCAACGTGTTCATGTCCGTGAGCGGACACATCCAGGGGGTGTCGTATCGCCGCCGCACCGGCAACAACGGCAACATCGTGCACGAGATCCTGAACGACTTTCAGAGTGAGCCGGTCCTGGGCAACGGCCATGCGCTGGGCAACGGCTGGCTGCGCGTCCTCACGTTCGAGCCGGCGCAGAATCAGATCACGGTGGAGACGCTGAGCGTCGAGGACGGCAACTGCGCGATCTTCGCGAACTGCCAGGCGACGCTGTACCTGAACTACAACCAGGCGCAGAGCCCGACTGCGACCAAGCACAACCAACAGAACTACGCCATCAGCTACGACATGCAGGCTGCGTTGCCCGCGTACGCTTACACAGCCAACGATATCTTGTTCAAGGATCGCATGGCCAACGTGCAGCTGACGGGCAAGCACTTCGATCCCAAGATCGCGACGGCGCCGAACGGCAACTTCGTGGTGGTCTGGGAAGATGACCACGATGACAACGGCGTCGGTCAGATCTACGCGCGCGGCTTCGACCCGGACGGCAACGCGCGGTTCTCGCAGATCGCCGTGAACAGCGTGGATTCAGGCCAACAGAGGCACCCGAACGTCGCCATCGACGACTCGGGGAGATTCGTGGTGGTGTGGGAAGACGATCAGGACGGGAACGGCGCCTATCAGATCGTGGCGCGCGGCTTCAATGCCAATGGCAGTGAGCGCTTCCACGATCTTACGGTGAACACCGTGTCGGGCGGTCAGCAGTCGAGGCCCGCGGTGGCCTGCGACGGAAGCGGCAATTTCGTCGTCGCCTGGGAAGACGATCAGGACGGGAACGGGTACTATCAGATCTTGGCGCGCGGCTTCACTGCGGCCGGCGTTCAGCGCGTCGCGACCTTCACCGTCAACAGCGTCGCCGCGGGTGAGCAGTTCAATCCGGCCATCGCCATGGATGCGGATGGTGACTTCGTCGTCGCTTGGGAAGACGACCAGGACGACGACGCCAACTTCCAGATCTATCATCGAGGTTTCACCGCCACGGGCGGCAACCGCTTCGCTCAGAGAGCGGTCAATACGAACACGGCGGGGCAGCACACCATGCCGTCGATCGGCATGGCGAGCAACGGGAACTTCGTGGTGGCCTGGGAGGACGATCAGGACGACAACGGCTACTACCAGATCTATGCACGCGGGTTCACGATCACCGGCGCGGAGCGGTTCGGGGTGATGGCCGTGAACAGCGTGGCCGATGGTCAACAGCTTGCGCCTAGCGTGGGGATGCGCGGCGACGGTGCGTTTGCGGTGGCTTGGCAAGACGACCAGGACGACAACGGCGTGTATCAGATCCTGGGGCGCGACTTCACCGCCGGCGGCGCGCAGCATCGGGCGGATTTCACCATCAACAGCGACTCGAGCGGCCAGCAACGGTTGCCTGTAACTGCCATGGATGATCAGGGCCGCTTCGTGGTGGCTTGGGAGGACGACATGGACGGGAATGAGAAGGCGCTCATCCTCGTTCGCAATTTCAATTATTGAACTTTGACGCAGCGGCCTGGCAGTGCGAGGTCCCCGACGACTTCACCGCCGTGCAGCGCGCTTCGCCGGGCCGCGAACAGGCGCGCCGCTATCGCGCCGATCTCGATGCTTGCTCCCACCAGCTCGCAGAAAGCCCTAGCCTAGCCGCATCTATCTGGAGGGCGCGCTCCCCGAGCGCGGCCCTCCTCCTTCAGAACGACGCATCCAGCTGGAGCCGGCCGACGTGGCGCGCGTCCGAGCCTTCCTTGCCGAAGATGTAGAAATAATCGCCCTGGATCTTCAGCGCATATCCGTTCAGGTAAACATTGAGCCCGCCGCCGACCTGCTTGCCCTGCGCGTCGACGAGATCGACGAGCTTCGGATCGGTGCCGCGCTCCGCGAAGATCTGGTCCCAGCGCGCGGCGACCTCGACCCGGTCGGTCAGCAGGTAGCCCGCCTGGGCGAAGTAGCCGTAGCCCGACCGGGTCCACTCCCGCACGGCCGCGCCGTCGACCTCGCCCTCGAAGGAATCCCGCTTCGCGTGGCGCATGACGGCCTCGGCCGAGAGCGAGAAGCCGGCATATTTGAAGACGAGATCGGCCGCGCCGTGCAGGTAGTCGGCCGCCCCGAGCGTGAGCGTCGTGCCAAAGGTGCTGTTCTGGCGGTTGGTCTGGTGGTTGTAGCCGCCCGTGACGCCCACCGCGAGCCGGGGCTTCGCCTCGCGAGGGAGGTCGCCGTCCTGGTCGTCGTCGAACGCGCCGAACGGGCGGACGGCGAGCCGCGCCACCGCGAGCGGGCCGTGCTTCTGACCGCCGAAGCGATTGCGCCCCTCGCCTCCGCCGACGAAGAGGTTGTACGACAGCTTGCCTCCGAAGCCGAAGAGATCGGGCGACGAGAACATCAGGCCGACGTCGCGATCGAGGTTGAACTCGCGGACGGCGATCGGGCGATCGGTCTGCTGGAGGGAGACCTCGCGCAGGGTCCGCGCCCGGTCGAACGGGGTCAGGAACTGGCCGACACGCACGTTGAGATCGCGGATCCCGGTGTACTCGACGAAGGCGTCGAAGATGGGAGAAGGGCTGTCCTTCTCGAAGTCGTTGCCGCCGAAGGCGAGCTGCACGTTGTACTTGAGATCGGGCGAGAGGACATGGCCGCTCGTCGTGAGGCGCACCGTCTTCACGTTGATCTCGTTCGTGTCGTCCTCTCCCGTGTGCGTGATGGTCTCGCGGAGCTGCACGCGGGCCCGGATCGTGGACGAGAACTTGTCGTCCGCCGTCTTGACGGTGAAGCCCTTTCCAGGAGCCGCCGTCACCTTGACGCCGCTGCCCTTGTCCTTCGCCGCGCTCGCCCGCTCCTCGGCGGCCGCCTTGCGCTCGGCCTCGAGGCGCTCGATCAGCGCGCGCTGCTGCTGCTCGAGCTCCGCGACCCGGCGGCTCAGCGGCTCGACGCCGGCCGCCGCCCCGATCTCCTGCGGCGCCGGGGCCGGAAGCGGCGCCGGGGCCTGGGGCGGCGCCGCGGGCTGCTGAGCGGACGCCAGGGAGGGGAGCGCGGCGGCGACGAGCGAGAGCGCCGCTGCCGCGCGGACCGTGTGCGACTTCTTTCCGTTGATCGATTTCAAGCGCGTTGTTCCTCGGATCAAACCAGCTGCTGACGACGCACGGCGCACGGCGCACGGCGCACGACGCGCGGCGCGCACGGCCGGCACCAGCCGCCGGCGCGAACGCGCACCGCGCCCTCGCAGGCGGCGGACCATCGCTCCCCGACCTGCGCTCCGCGCGCCACGCACGACGCGCAGGCGAGAGGCCGCCGTCAGGAGCACCCGGCTGGGCAGCAGCGACGCCAGCAGGGAACCACCGAATGTGTCATCCAATATAACGGACGAAGATCTCTGTCAAGAGATGGATCGCGCCCACAAGAATCCCTGAATGCGGGCTCGCTCACCATCCAACGGGCCTTGGAATATCCGCCATATCGGACGCCCGGAGCGGGCAGCGCCTCCGGATCGGCGAGGGCGCCGGATCGCGCGAAAGGGTTCCAACCGACGGCGAGACAACTAAGATGGCCCCGACGCACGCGCGAGGCGCTCCGATCGGGGCCCCGCCGCGGTGCGTAGGGATCTCATGAGCCAGAACCCGGACCGCAGCGATCCGCTCAACATCGCCGGCAGCCTGATCGCCGACAAGTACAGGATCGATCACGCCGTGGGCGAAGGCGGCTTCAGCGTCGTTTATAGGGCCGAGCACGTCATCTGGAAGCAGCCCGTCGCCGTCAAGTGCTTCACCCTCCTCGGGGGCGCGCCGGCCGAGCAGCGGGAGCAGCTGCTCCAGGCGTTCATCCAGGAGGGCAAGCTCATGACCGAGCTGTCCAGCCGCTCGGCCGCGATCGTCCAGGCCCGCGACATCGGCACGTTCAACGCGCCGGACGGGCAGTGGCTGCCCTACATGGTCCTCGAGTGGCTCGACGGCAGGCCGCTCGATCAGGCCCTCTTCGACGAGACGAGCGAGGGCGCGCCGCCGCGCGACCTGCGCGCGACGATGGCGCTGCTCGAGTCGGCCGCGATCGCGCTCGATCTCGTGCACTCGCGGAACATCGCGCACCGCGACATCAAGCCGGCGAACCTGTTCGTCATCGGCCAGCCGCGCGACGCCTCGACGTTCGTGAAGGTGCTCGATTTCGGCATCGCCAAGGTGATGGCCGATCACGCGGCGGCCGCGACGGCGCTCGCCCACACGGGCAAGGACATCACCGCGTTCACGCCGAGCTACGGCGCCCCCGAGCAGTTCAGCCGGACCCACGGCGCGACCGGGCCCTGGACCGACGTCTTCGCGATGGCGCTCATCATGATCGAGGTGATGCTCGGCGGAGCGCCGGCGCTGCAAGGCGACGACTACCTCCAGCTCGCGGTCGCGAGCCGCGATCCGTCGCGCCGGCCGACCCCGCGGACGCTCGGCCTCACGGTCAGCGACGAGGTCGAGGCGGTCTTCGCGAAGGCGCTCGCCGTCGCGCCGGCGGACCGCTTCCCCACCATGGGCCGCTTCTGGTCGGCGCTGCACCGGGCGGTCTTCCCCGAGGACCCGGCCTGGGCGCTCGCCACGGGCGGCAGCTCGCTCGCGCCCCCGGCCGGCGCGCCGTCGCCCCGCGCGTCCGCGCCGCGGCTCCCGTCCTCGCCGCGGATCTCGCTGCAGGCGCAGACCGCGCCGACGATGGCGGCGCCCTCCACGGCCCCGGGGCCGCTGCCCGCGCTGACGTCGCAGCCGGTCGCCGTGGCCGGCTCGAGCGCGGCGAGCGACGCGGCGGCGCCGAGGTCGAAGGGCCCGCTGCTCTTCGGCGGCGTCGCGCTCGCGCTCGCAGCCGGCGGCGCGATCACCTGGAGCCTGCTGCGCGGCGCGCCGCCCGCGGAAGAGGCGTCGCGGAGCGCGCCGGTCGCCACCGCGTCCGCCACCGCGGCGGCGCCGACGGCGAGCGCCACGGCCGCGGCGGCCGCGCTCCCCGAGCGGCGGACCGAGTGCCCTGCAGGCATGGTGCTCGTCCCGGGCGGCAAGTTCTTCATGGGCTCCGACGAGCCGGAGTTCAAGCTGTGGCAGCCCGCGCACAAGGTGACGATCGACACGTTCTGCATCGACGTCCACGAGGTGACCGCGGGCGACTACAAGGCGTGCTCGGACAAGGGAGAGTGCAAGCGGCCCCCGGCCGCGCCCGACTTCCCGAACGCGAGCGGCGCGCCCGCCGCCGCGCACCAGAAGACGCTGACGGCCCTCGCCGAGCAGTGCACCTTCGGCAAGCCCGAGCTCGCGAAGCACCCGATCAACTGCTTGCCGTGGAGCCTCGCGAACGCCTACTGCGAGGTCCACGGCAAGCGCCTGCCGACCGAGGCGGAGTGGGAGTACGCGGCGCGCGGCTCCGACGGGCGCAGGTTCCCCTGGGGCGACAAGCCCGGCGACCAGACCTTCATGAACGCGTGCGGCACCGAGTGCACGGCGTGGGAGAAGGCGCGCGGGCTCACGCCGAGCGAGCGCATGTACGAGGCCGACGACGGCTTCTCCGGCACGTCGCCGGTCGGCTCGTTCCCGAACGGCAAGACGAGGTTCGGGGCCGACGACGTGGTCGGCAACGTGTGGGAGTGGACCGCGGACTGGTTCGAGACCTACAAGGACGAGGAGCAGGTGAACCCGAAGGGGGCGCCGGCCGGCGATCGCAAGGCGATCCGGGGCGGCGCCTACAACGGCGGCTTCGCGCTCTGGCTCAACCCGGCGTTCCGCTACCACCAGCTCGCGACGGCGAGCGCGCCGGGCATCGGCTTCCGCTGCGCCGCGCGCCTGTAGCCGTGCCGGTCCCCACGTCGCAGCTCGCGAACCCCTCCATCGCCGGCCCGCTCGGCACGCTGGCGTTCTCGCAGGTGCGCCCGCTGAGCTCGTCGCTCGCGCTGCGCGCGATCCGGTGGCACCAGAGCCTGGAGCGGCTCGGGGTGGTCCTGCCCTTCGCGCTGGTGCACGACGCGGGCCTGCTCTTCTCGACGCCGCGCGAGCAGCTGGAGCTCGGCCCGCGCTGCGACCCGAGGGAGCTCGCGGGCCGGCTCCGGGACGCGGAGCGCATCGTGGAGGGGTACCGGGCGGTGCTCCGGGAGCTCGCCGAGAGCGAGGCCGCGCGATGCGCGGCGCAGCTCCGGATGAGCGACGACCTGGTCACGGTCGTGCTGTCGCGCCTCTTCGGCGCGGTCGCGGCGCGGACCCACACGCCGCCGGCCTACCGCGCGATGCTGCCCGCGGACGCGGCGCTCTTCGAGAGGATCGAGCCGCAGCTCCGCGGGCTGTTCCTGTCGGCGCGGCGCGAGTTCGAGCAGCGGGCGCTGGAGGCGCTCGACGTCTCCCGGCTGTACGTGCTCACGATGTCGGACGCGCTCGACATCGAGACGCTGCGCCTGTTCGGCATGCTGGGCTCGGAGGCGTCGGCCGGGGCGCTCGCCCAGGTCGATCTGCTCGCGGCGCTCTCGTCGCCGGAGGCGAACGACATCGTGAATTTCTCGCTGGAGATCCTGCCGAGCGTGCTCGAGACGAAGACGCGCCCGGCCGCGGGCACGACGGCGGCGCACGGCTACTCGGGGCTGGGCACGCGCGGCTCGATCGACAGCATGGTGCTGACGGAGCTCGCGTGGGACGACATGGAGCTGGCGCGCCGAATCGCGGACAACGAGGTGCTGTATTTCGCGCGCGAGCAGAGCCGGGACGAGCAGCGGCGCATCCACTACCTGCTCATCGACGCGTCGGCGTCGATGCGCGGCGATCGCCAGACGTTCGCCCGGGGGATGGCGATCGCGACGGGCAAGCGGCTGTTGCTGGAGGGCGAGGACGTGGCGTTCCGCTTCTTCGACGCGCGGCTGTACGAGCTCTACCGGGCGAAGAACGGGCAGCTGCCGACGGCGCACCTCTTGTCGTTCAAGGGGGAGCGGGGCAGGAACCCGGCGCGCGTGTTCGCGGAGCTCGCGACGGATCTCGACCTGACACGGCACCACGACCCGCGCACGCCGGTGGTGCACCTCTTCACGCACGCGGCGCTCTACATCCCGCGGGAGATGGTGCAGGCAGTGCAGAGCCACGCGCACATCTCGGCGGTGTTCATGCTGCCGTCGGGGGGGGAGCTGGACCTCGACTACCTGGATCTGCTGGACGCGCACTGGGTTGTCGACCACGCGACGGTGGCGAGCGGGGCGGCTCGGGCTAGCGCGGCCAAGGCGATCCTTGGGGAGAAAGACCGACAAGACCGGCAGGACCGGCCCGAGGAGGGAGGTTCTGCCGCACGGCGCCTGGGGGCCCCGCCGAACTCGCACGTGGCCTGAGCCTTGCCCGCTGGGCAAGGCTCAGGCCACGTGCTCAGACATCGGCCCATCCCCCAGGCGCCGTGCGGCAGAACCTCCCTCCTCGGGCCTACGGGAATTGATGGGGAGATGGGGAGATGGGGAGATGGGGAGATGGGGAGATGGGGAGATGGGGAGATGGGGAGATGGGGAGCGGCCCATCCCGCAGGCGCCGTGCGGCGGAAACTGCCTTCTCGGGCCTACGGGGCGGAATCGACGGGCGCTGGGGCGACGCGGCGCGTGGCGGTGAGATGTTATGAGCTACGACCGTGATACGCCGGCTCATTGCCGGGCTTCCACTTGATGTTGCAACCGATGCTCGGGCGCTGGTCCGGGGAGATGGGCGCCGACGCGAGCACCGCGTCGATGGCGGCGCGGAGATCACGGCCCGTCACGGGGACGTCGTTGCCAGGGCGGCTGTCGTCGAGCTGACCACGATAGACCAGCCGACGATCGGGGCCGAAGAGGTAGAAGTCCGGCGTGCACGCGGCCCGGTAAGCCCTGGCGACCTGCTGCGCCTCGTCGAGGAGGTACGGGAACGTGTAGCCGACCTCGCGCGCCTCTCTGGCCATCGCCTCGGCGTCGTCCGCTGGATACGCGACGATATCGTTCGAGTTGATGGCCACGATGGCCACGTCGTCAGCACCATAATCGCGCCTCAGCCGGGCGAGCTCGTGGCGGATGTGCTTGACGAACGGACAATGATTGCAGATGAACATCACGAGGAGCGCCCGCTGCCTTTTGAAATCCGACAGCGCGACCTGCTTTCCTGTGAAGTCGGGCAGCCTGAAGTCGGGCGCCGGGGTGCCCAGCTCAAGCATCGTGGACGGGGTGCGTGCCATGACAGGATTCTCCTCTCGCTGTGACGGCGCGCACCCTACCACGCCGCGGCCCTCGCCGCTGAACACCTCCCCCGCCTCCGCGCCCGCGGCGGCCGTCCTCTGGCTCGCGCGGCTCGCGCTCCCCTGCCCTCTCCACCGCCGAGGCACCTCCCTCGAGGTCTGAACGCCTGTTCCAGCAGGGCGCCGAGGCGGCCGCGGGGCGCGGCGATCACCTCGGGAAGTGGCGCTCGATCATCGAGAAGAACGCCGCCCCGCCCGGCTCGCCGCCGATGCTCCAGTACGTCACCCCGCCGAGCCCGCCCTGCTCGGCAACGGCGACCTTCTCCTCGAGCGACGCGAGGTCCTCGAAGAAGAGGCGCTCCCCGCTCGAGAGAAGCCGGTTCGGCGATCTCCCCGCCGCGAGCCGCCCGCCCTCGTCGTCCGGGCACCGGCTCATGTGCTCGGTGCTCGTCTCGTAGCCTTCGCCCGCGAGATCCAGGCACTTGCTGAGCGGCTCGCACCCCACCACGGCGCCCCCGCTCCCCGGCGCCTCCGGCCCGAGAAGACCGTAGTTCGGCAGCCCGAAGATGAACTTCTCGCGGCGCGCGCCGCCGTCGAGCGACCCGATGTACGAGACGGTCTCCTGTAGCCAACCGAGCGGCGCGACCGGGCCCACGTGCGCTCCGCCGTGCCAGTGGTAGTCGTAGCTCATCACGTGCACGTGATCCGCCGAGGCGCTCAGCGCCTCGTAGTCGAATACGCCGTTCGCGGACGCGACCGCCGGCACCGCGAGCGAGAGCTCCTTTCCACGCGCGTGGAGGGCGCGCGCGAGCTCGTCGACGAACGCCGAGAAGGCGGCCCGCTCGGCCCGGACGGTCTCGCCCGGCCCGAGGACGGACGAGAGGTGCTCGTAATCGATGTCGATCCCGTCGTAACCGTTCTCCATCACGAGCGCGACGACGCCCTCCACGTGCCTCGCGCGGAGCACAGGGTCGTGGAGCATGGCGTGCACCGCGACGACATCGGGCCGGTCGATGGCGGCGATGAGGGGGATGAGCCGGGTCCGCGCGCCGCCGGCCGTCGTGCGGTCGAGGACGCGCCGGTCGTGAAAGCCGGCGAACGGCGCCTCCCGGCCGCGCGGGTGGTTCTCGAACGTGGTCGGCGAGGCGACGCGCCACCACTTCGGGTGCACGGCGTCGAACGCCCCGGCGTGGGCCGCGAAGGTGTCATATCCGAGCTCCGTCGACTCGGGATCTCCAAGGAACTCGTGCAGCCACCCGCAGAAGCGGTGATCGCCCGGCGCGGGCGTCGCCTGGCTCGCGCGCTGCGCCCCGGGCGCGGCCGACGCGGAGAGCTCGGCGCTCCCCACCTCGTCGAGCGACGGCGCGCGCTCGGCCGCGCCACCGCAAGAGATGGAGAACGCGGCGGAGCAGGCGAGCATCAGAGTCTGGTGAAACAGCTTCATATCGGCCGCGCTCTAGCAGCCCGCCGCCGCATCGACAGCCCGGTTCTGACGCTTCCGCGGGCCGCCTCACGCCGAGCCCGCGATGCACCATTTGACGGCTACTCCATCCCCGCGCCCCTGAGGAATCCCCTCATTTTGCAGCCCTTTTCAGCGGGGAAATTGAACAAGGAGGCGGGGAGACAGGGAGTAATTTGAAGATTTCCCTCCCCGCCTCCCCGTCTCCTTGTGAATTTTCCGAAGAATTTGAGGGGATGCCTCAGCCCTCGCCCCACACGCCACGCCCTCGCGCCCCGCGCCGCCGGCGGCCGGGCCGGCGACGTCGCCCGCGCACGCGCCGGCCGCTCCCTCGGCCAGGGCCGGTGTACTACGCTCGCTCCCGGCATGACCCAAGGCGTCCGCCCCCTGCACGAGCTCCGCGACGAGGCCCGCTCCGCGCTGGCCAGGAGCGATCTCACGCGCGCGCGCGACGCGCTCTTCAGCGCCCTCCAGCACACCATCGCCCGCGAGGAGGAGTACGTCGCCATGACGGACGAGCTCCGCGACGTGCTGGTCCGGCTGGGCGACGCGCGGAGCGCGCTCACCGTCTCCTGGTACGGCGGCAACGAGCAGAGCCAGCGCCCGCTCATCGCCAAGGTCCCGCCCATCGACCGCGCGCGCACCGTGCTCGCCTGGGCCGAGCGCGAGCAGGACCCCGAGCGGCAGAAGCGGCTCTACGGCCGCGCCGCCGACGAGTACGAGGCCGCCGGCCTCGTCGCGCAGGCCGCCATCGCCCGCGAGCGCGGCCAGGACTTCGCCCGCGCCCGCGCCCTCTGGTCGCGCCTCGCCCAGCTGCTCTCCTCGTCGGGCAGCGACCTCTACGCCGCCGGCCTCGCCCGCTTCAACCTCGCCCGCACCTCGCTCCGCACGGGCGACGCCGCGGCGGCGCGCGAGGCCGTCTTCGCCTCCGTCCACCTGCTCGAGGAGGCCGCCGACAGGTACGAGACCATCGGCCAGCGCGAGCGCGCCTTCGACTGCTACCAGGTCCTCATCGCCGTCGGGCGCGAGAGCCGCGCCTTCGAGCACGTCCTCGAGGGCTACGTGAACGTCATCCGCATCCTGCGCGAGGACCACCTGCGCTACTACGCGCTCCAGTCCTACGAGGAGGCCGTCGCCGCGGCCGAGAAGCAGGGCGAGATCTCCGCCGCCGCCACGCTCGCCCGCGAGATGGCCGCGTACGCCCGGAAAGAGGGGCTCGCCGCCGTCGCCAACTTCGCCGTGCTCGCGCAGGCCCGCCTGTGGCAAGAGGTGTCCGCCGTCTCGCAGAAGCGCGCCGCCCCCCCCGAGATCGCCGAGAACGCGCTGCTCGCCGCCGTGATCGCGCTCGGCGAAGCGGGGCAGTACAGCAAGGTGGGCGGCGTCTACCGCGCGCTCACGCAGCTGCCGCTCGAGGAGACCCGGAAGAAGCACTACGCCCGCGCCGGCCGCCGCTACGTGAACGCGCAGGACCTGCCGATCGACGCCGCTCCGCTGCCGGCGCACCTCCGCCACGAGCTCGGCTTCCCCGACGTCTGGCACATCGACCTCGTCGAGTGGGAGCAAGCCGGCAGCGCCGCCCAGGCGTGCGGCGACATCGTGCTCGACCCGGCGCAGTGGTCCGAGGTCACCCGCCGCCGCGCCATGCTCGCCCGGCTCACCGCGCTCGCCGTCGAGGGCGCGACGCCCGAGGCCACCCCCGCGCAGCAGCTCATCAGCCTCGCGGAGCAGCTCGCGACGGTCGAGCTCTACACGATCCTCTCGCCGCTCGAGCGCCTGTTCCGCCGCGCCGAGCCGAAGATCCGGGTGGCCGTCGTCCGCGCGCTCTCCCACTTCCTCTACAAGCGCACGTTCATCACCATCCGCGACGCGCTCGTGGATCCCGACCCCACCGTGGTCCACGAGGCCGCCCGCGCGCTGGAAGAGCTCCGCTTCGCCCACGCCTTCGATCCGCTCGCCCGCATCTACCGCGAGTCGCAGGCCGCCGCCGTGCGCGCCAGCGCCGTGCGGGCGATCGCGAAGATCGACACCCTCGAGGCCGGCGAGATGCTCCTCGGCATCCTCCAGCACGACGGCGCCGAGGAGCGCGCCGTGGCCGTCGAGGCGCTCAAGCGCGTGCGCGGCATGAAGTTCGTGGAGCTCGCCCGCGGCTCGCTCTCCGAGCTGACAGGCTCCGCGCAGGCGGTGGTGCGAGAGATCCTCCAGAGTCGTGGCCTCAGCCCCTGAGCGCGCCTGCACGACCACGCGCCTGCACGACCGCGCGCCCGCTAGCCGCGCCGAGGCCCACGACGAACCACAACGGAGCAGCTCGGGGGTGATCCGCTGTCCGGGCAGCGAGCGCAGACTGCGCCTGCCTCCTCCCCTCTCTCACACGCACCAAAAACCGCACCTCGGACGAGCCTCAGACGAGCAACCCCGCGATTGTGCGCTGCGGCAAGGGGATTCCCCTAACGAGTTTGGTTCTCGCGGCGCTTCTGGAGGGTGCACGTCGACATCCAGTCGGGATACCCTGCACGCGCCAATCCAACTCATCCCGAGAGATTCTCGGAGCGCGATGACGTAAGCATGGAAGCGGACGGAGCGCTTGGGGGAGCGCTGGGAAACCGCCGTCCGGGCTCCCGATGGTGCGCTGCTCGACAGAGGTCGACTTCTCAGCGCGCCACCGGCGGCTCTTGTCTCGTGTGCGCAGCAGCTGGGCGCCGTGCCGCGGCGCCCAGCTGCCCGCCAGCGCGCGCCGCTCCGACGGCGGCCGGAGCGCGGCCGCGCCCGGGCGCAGGGCGGCGAGAGCTCGGCCCGCGCGCGGGCGCTCAGCTGCGGAGGATCGACTCGAGCGCGGGCACGATGCGGGCGTAGCGGAACTGGTATCCGAGCTCTTCCGCCCGCCTGGGGTAGACGCGCTGCCCGGTGGTGACGATCTCGGCCGCGTCGCCCATCCCAAGCTTCACCACGGCCTCGGGCACGCGGAGCCACGACGGCCGGTGGAGCACCGCGCCGATCGCCTGCGCGACCTCGTCGCCGGTCTGCGCGTGCGGCGCGGTCATGTTGAAGGGGCCGCGCACCGCGTCGTTGTCCAGGGCGAGCAGGGTCATCCCCACGACGTCGTCGCGGTGGATCCACGAGATGACCTGCTTGCCGTCGCCGACGGGCCCGCCCAGGAAGAACCGGAAGGGGGCGATCATCTTGTCGAGCGCGCCGCCGCCCTCGCCGATCACGACGCCGATGCGCAGCTGCACCGAGCGGACGCCGTGCTGCTCCTCGACGGCGCGGGCCGCCTCTTCCCAGCGGACGACGACGTCGGCGAGGAAGCCCTCGCCGGGCGCCGCGTCCTCGTCGAGCACCTTGTCGCCCGGCTGCGGGCCGTAGTAGCCCACGGCGGACGCGCAGAGGAACGCGCTGGGCTTGCGCTTGGCCTTGCCGATCGCCTCGCCCATGAGGCGGGTCGTGTCGACGCGGCTCCTCAGGATCTCGCGCCGCGCCTCCTCGGTCCACCGCTTGACGATGGTCTCGCCCGCGAGGTGAACGACCGCGTCCACGCCGTCGACCTCCTCGAACCACGGCCCCGGGGCGTCCGAGCTCCACGACACGACGCGCGCCCCGGGCAGCGCCGCCTGCGTCCGCGCCACGTCGCGCGTCAGCACCGTCACCCGATCACCCCGCGCGAGCAGATCCTTCACGAGACCGCGCCCGATAAACCCGCTGCCGCCAGTGACAAGAACCGTCTTCACGCGATCTATCTATCACGGCTCGGACGGAGGCGGGGCTTCCCTTCGAGCGCCGCCCAGGGAGCGCTCGGACGGCCTGCAGCTGTCCAGTCGTGACGCCGAGCGCTGGAGACGGTAAGACCCCGGACGTGATGGATGACCTAGAGACCTTCAAGAAGCTTCCTCTCGGCGGCCTCGATCGCCGCGCGCTCGTGGGCTCGCTGGCCGAGCACGGCGCGCGCGTGGCGACCGAGCAGCTCGCGGCGCACCGCGCCCGTATCAGCCCGGCGGGCGCGCGCATCGCGCCGGACACGGCGGTGCTGATCCTGGGCGGCTCGAACGGCATGACCCGGGCGCTCGCCCTGCAGCTGCTCTTCGGGGAGCGGGCCGCGGTCTTCGCCGTGCACTTCGACAGCGAGAAGATGCAGATCGGCCCGCACCACGTGAAGGCGATCTCGGACGCGGCGGAGGCCGAGGGGCTCACCGCGCGCTTCTGGAACAACGACGCCACGAGGCCGCAGGTGATCGACGAGGTCGTCGCCGCGCTGAAGGAGCGGTATCGGGCGGTGCACCTCGTGAACGGCATCGCGGCCGGCGCGATGAAGCGGTACGCGGAGCACGGGCCGACGAAGGTGAAGGACCTCGACGTCGCGTTCGATCCGGTGCTCCAGATCCCTGATTTCTCGCGCCCGGAGAACATCCGCAAGCTCGGCCTCGTCGAGGTGGACGTCGCGAACGAGGCGGACATCGAGCGGACCAACAAGTTCATGGGCACGTCGTCGCTCTTGTGGGTCGAGCCGCTCGCCGCGGCGGGGCTCATCGCGAAGGGCGAGAGCGTGGTGTCCTTCTGCGACTACGACTACCCGAGCGACGATCCGGTCTACGCGATGGGCCCGCTCGCCGGCGCGAAGATCCTCCAGCGCAAGACGATGGCGGAGATCCGGGAGCGGTTCGGGGCGAAGACGGCGCGCATCTGCTATCCGGCCCTGGCCACGACGGCGCTCGGGGCGATCCCCGGCGGGCTGCTGATGTACGGGCTCAGCACGCAGATCTTGAAGGAGCGCGGGCAGTTCAAGGACGTCATCGATCTCGCGGGCGAGACGATGGAGATCTGGCGTCCGAGCTGGGACGGGAGCGATCTGCGGGTGGACGCGGCCTACCAGGCGTGTCTGCCGGAGTTCAACAAGCGCAAGGAGCAGATCGGTCCGAAGGACGTCCCCGGCGCGTTCCGGCAGCTGTTCGCGTGAGCCGTTGCGCGCGGGGCCTCGGCTCCGCGCGCCGCGCTTCACGGCCGGCCGCGCTGCGCGCGCGGCCGGCGGCCAGTCATCCCTACCCTTCGGCCTGCGCGACCTCGGGCTCCAGCCGGGCGACCTGGCGCTTGTCGGACATCCGGATGATCCCCACCCAGGCAAGCACGCGGATGACCTGATACGCGGGGTCGATCTCGAACCATCGCACCGCGAAGTTCGGGCTCATCGCGTACTTGTGGTGGTTGTTCTGGAAGAGCTCGCCGAGCGTCACGAAGTCGAGGACCAGCGTGTTGCGGGAGTCGTCGTCGCTGTTGAAGTTGCGGTAGCCGTAGCGGTGGCCGCACCAGTTCACGATCGCCCCGTGCAGCGGGCCCATGGTCCAGTGGAGCGGGAGGAACAGGAACTGCCACCAGTGCGAGGCGAAGGCCACGTAGAAGAGCACGTAGCCGGTGCCCCACGCGAGCCGGCCGATCCACGCGTTGCCGATGCGGTCGAGCGTGGGCCACTCGGGGTAGCCGCCGAGGAAGCGCGGCTCCACGTCGGCCGTGCGGTCGTAGATCGCGTCGTAGCGGTGCGCGGTGTCCAGCATCATCCGGACAACATTCGAGTAGTACCGCGGCGAGTGAGGATCCTTCGGCGTGTCGCTGTACGCGTGGTGCATGCGGTGCAAGATCGCGTAAACCCAGGGCACGAGGTACGACGAGCCCTGCGTGAGGTACGTGAGGAAGTGGAAAATCCGCTCCCATGGCTTCGACATCGTGAACATCCGATGCGAGGCGTACCGGTGCAGGAAGAAGGTCTGGAAAAAGACCGAGAGCGTAGAGTGGGCGATGAGGACGATCGCGATCTCCATGTTCGCGTCCTAACCCGGTGACGCGCGGCAGGGGGTCAGCTCACGGTCACGATTCCGTAACGGGCGCCGGGTCCGCGCGGCCGCGGGTCGCTTCTATGTCCGCGGGATTCCCCGTGATTCTCTGTGATTGTCCGTGATTGATCGAGTCCGTTCATGGTAACAGCGGTGTCGTGAAGGCCGTGATCATCGGGGCGGGCCGGGGCAGCCGGCTGCGTCACCTGACCGAAGAGCTGCCGAAGACGCTGGTCCCGATCCTTGGGCGCCCGATGCTCGACGGCATCCTCGAGGCGCTCGCCGCGGGCGGCTTCCGGCGGTCGGATATCGTGTTCGTCTGCGGCTACAAGGCCGACGTCATCCGGGCCGCCTACCCGGATCTGACGTACGTCGAGAACCGCGACTGGGAGCAGAACAACATCCTTCTCTCGCTCCTCTGCGCGCGCGAGCACCTCGAGGGCGGCTTCGTCTCGACGTACGCCGACATCGTCTACCGGCCCGAGATCGTGGCGGGGCTGGTCCGCTCTCCGCACGACATCGCGCTCGCCTGCGACACGGACTGGCGGCGCCGCTACGTGGGCCGCTCGCAGCACCCCGAGACCGACGCCGAGAAGCTCCGCGCCGGCGGCGCCGGGGGGGATCGCGTCCTTCAGATCTCGCGCCGCATCCCTCCGGAGTCCGCGACCGGCGAGTTCATCGGGGTGATGAAGCTCTCGGCGCGGGGCGCCGGGCAGTTCCTGGCCGCCTTCGACGCCGCGCGCGAGGCCTTCTCGGAGCGGCCGGAGTTCCGCGAGGGCCGCACGTTCCAGCGGGCCTACCTCATCGATCTGCTCCAGCACATGATCGAGTCCGGCGCCGACCTCCACAAGCTCGACACCCACGGCGGCTACATGGAGATCGACACCCTGGAAGACGCGTCGATGGCCGACGCGTGGTGGCGCGGCGCGCCCTGAGGGCTCTGCTCTGTTCTAGAGGGCGTCGGCGAAGGTCGCCCCTTGAGCGAGGAGGCCGGGGAGACCGCCGGTGTGCAGGAACAGCACCCGCTTGCCCGAGAGCTCGCCTCGCTCGGCCAGGTCCCAGAGCCCGGAGAACGCCTTGCCCGTGTACACGGGGTCGAGGACGAGACCCGACAGCCGCGCCACCTGGAGGATCCGCGCTCGCTGCTCCGGCGTGGACACCCCGTAGGCAGGGCCCTTCGCCGAGTCGTCGATCACGAGGTGGGCGGGCGAGCCGAGGCGCGGCTCGAGCGCGCGCGCGTCGTCCATGATCCCGACCACGATCCGCGCGAACGTCGCCCTGTCCTCGCAGACCGCCATCGAGCGCACCTCGCCGGCGACCTCGTAGCGGGCCGCGCCGAGCGCCGTGCCCGCCGCCGTCCCGCCCGAGCCGCACGCGTGCACGATGACGTCGAACGGCTTGCCCCCCGCGAGGCCGAGATCGAGCTGCTTCCGGATCTCCTCCATCGCGCGCACGTAGCCGAGCGCGCCGAGGCCGTTCGAGCCGCCCTCGGGGATCACGTACGGCCGGCCGCCCGCCGCGCGGATCTCGGCGGCCGCCTCGGCCATCAGGGCGCCGCGGTCCCTGTACGCCTCGGGCGAGATCAGCCGGATCTCCGCGCCGGCGAGCCGGTCGAGCAGCACGTTGCCCTCGAGCGGCGCGGCCGCCGACGGATCGCTCGTGCGCAGGAACAGCACCGAGCGCAGGCCGAGCGAGGCGCTCACCAGCGCGGTCGCGCGCGCGTGGTTCGACTGGAGGCCGCCGCAGGTGATCACGCAGCCTGCGCCCTCCTCCCGCGCGGCGGCGAGCAGGTACTCGAGCTTGCGGATCTTGTTGCCGGCCTCCGCGCCCGCCGTCATGTCGTCGCGCTTCACGTAGAGGTCGACGCCGAGCGCCTCGGCGAGCCGCTGCGGGCGCTGGATCGGTGTCGGAAGGTGGCTCAGCGCGAGTCGTTTGCGCATCGTTTCTCCCTGCTGTCTGCCAGGGGCGCCCGCTGCTGCGCGCGGGCGGGCGGCCCTCGCAACCGCCCTCTAGCACCCTGGGCGGCCCTCGTCTGCTGTGTCACGCGCGAGCTCGACCGAGGGCCCGGCGCGCCCTGGCCAGCTCAGTGGATCACGCCCAGCTTGAGCGTGAGCAGGTACTGATCGGGGAGCTCGGCGCCCGCGGCGTCGTCGAAGGCGCCGCCCGGGAACAGGACCCCGGCCTCGGTGCCGAACTGGAGGGTGACGAGCCTGCCCATCGCGATGCGCGCGTCGACGCCGAGGTCCAGCTCGACGCCGAGATCGCGGCGGCGGCTGTCGCCGCCGTCGTAGTTGGCCAGGCTGCCGCCCGCCCGCGGGGCGCCGTAAGGATCGACCAGATCCGAGGTCGCCTCGGCGATGACCGCGCCCGCCTTGAGGTCGAGCCAGCGCGCCGGCCGCACGAGGATGCGCGGGTTCACGTAGGCGGCGCCGGGCACGCCTCCCTTGGACGGCAGCGACCTGATGCCTGGCTCGGGGGACGCGGCGAAGAGCTCCCGCTCGGCGATCGTGGCGGCGCGCGCGGTCTTCCAGGCGAGCACCTCGTCGAACAGGAGGAGCCCGACGTTGTGGCTCGGGTCGAAGGTGAAGCGCCGCGAGACGCCGTCCGTCGGGTCGTCGTCGCCCGAGGCGTAGCCGGCCTCGATCTCCGTGACGACGCGCCCCCACCGCCCGCCTGGCCGCCCCCCGCGGCCCGCGACGTGCACCGCGCCGAGCGTCGCCGCGCCGCCGACCGAGCGCACCACCACGGGCGAGCGCCCGAACCCGTGGCCGGAAGGCGGCGGGGGCCCGCTCGGAGCGAACGACGCCGACCCGAGGATCACCGCGGCCTCGAGCTCGCCGTAGATGTGGGCGCCGCCCCCCGGCACGGGCGCGTTGAATTTGCCTGCCACGTCGAGGATGCCGGCCGTGAGCACCTCGTTGAACCGGGCCGAGCTCGTCTTCGCGCGGCGCTCGCGCGCCTGCCGCCGCATGGCGCCGTAGATCCCGATCTCGCCGTACCGCTCTCGCCAGAGCGCGGACACGACCGCCTGGACGGCGCGATCGCCCTCGCCTTCGTCCTGCCCCTCGACGTCGTTTCCGAGCAGGTCGGCCGCGTTGTCCTCGAACACGAGGTCGGCCGCGACGGTCACGTGGAGCGGCCCGCCCTTCCCCATCGGCGTGGCCGCGAAGAGGACGCGTTCCATGAGCGATCCGCGCTCGTGGTCGCCGAAGACGCTCGCGCGCTCGCCGTCGTTGACGACGAGCCCCATCCCCCAGTGCGCGCTCTGCTGGCCCACCCGGACGACGCCGAGCGCCCACGGCAGCTCCAGGTAGAGGGTGCGCGGGTGCACCTCGTACCACGCGAGGGCGGCGCGCGCGTCGCGCACCTGCTCGACGTCGCGCGTGGTGTCCCCGGCGATGAGCCCCCGGACGACGTCGATCTGCGCCACGATCGAGGCCTTGTCCTTGAAGTGGAAGCGCGGCGAGAGGCGCAGCCAGTGGGCGATGTACTGGCTCTGCCCGAGCGTCGCCGCGCCCGGCGCCGACAGGGGCGGCGCCCGGAGCGGCAGATCGCTCATGGCGCGGTAGCGGAGCTGGTACTCGCCCTGCAGCGAGAACGTCGACCGGGTGGGATCCGGCGGGGGCGGCGGCTTGCGGCCGGTGTCGAGCACGAGCCGCTCCTCGAAGTCGTCGATGGCCGGCGCGGCCGGCGCGGCCGGCGGAGAACCTCGCCCTGCGCTCTCCCCCTCGGCGGGCTGAGCGCCGCTCGGCGAGCCTTGCCCGGAGCTCGCTCCCTCGGCGGGCTGAGCGCCGCTCGGCGAGGCTTGCTCGGTGCTCGCTCCTTCGACGGGCTGAGCGGCGCTCGGCGAGGCGAGCGCGACAGCAAACGCAAGGGGGGCGAGGGTGACAAAGGCGAAGCGCATCGGAAGCAAGCAGCCGCTCACCAGCGCCCGGCCGGGAACGCGCGCCCGAAGGATAGGCGGATCGATCCCCGCGGGGCACTGGATTCTTCCGCCAACGGCGAGCAGCTGGCTTTTCGCGGGGCATCCGCCGCTCTAGCGTGCGCCTTCGTGACCCTTTCCACGCCGAGCGCCGCCGCTGGTTCTCCTTCTTCGCCGCCTTCGTCACCTCCGTCAGATCCGTCACGTCCGTTGCTCCTCGGCCGATCGCTCTCGCTCGCGGATCTCGAGGAGGTCGCGCGGCGCGGTCGTCCGGTGGCGATCTGCGCCGAGGCGCGCGAGCGGGCGGCGGCCTCGCGCCGGGCGATCGACGCGATCGCGGCGGCGGGCGACGCTGCGCCGGCGGTGTACGGGATCAACACCGGCTTCGGCGCGCTCGCGGAGACGCGCATCGCGGATCACGACATCCGGGCGCTCCAGCGCAACCTCGTGCGGAGCCACGCCTGCGGGGTCGGGCCGGAGCTCGGCGAGGCCGAGGTGCGCGCCATGATCGTCCTGCGCGCGCAGGTGATCGCGCTGGGGCACTCGGGGGTGCGCACGGAGGTGCTCGATCTGCTCGCCGCCCTGCTCGAGCGCCGCGTGAGCCCGCGCATCCCAGCGCAGGGGTCGGTCGGCGCGTCGGGCGATCTGGCGCCGCTCGCGCACCTCGCGCTGACGCTCATCGGCGAGGGGGAGGCGCGCTTCGAGGGGCAGCTCCTGCCGAGCGCGGTGGCGCTCGCGAAGGCCGGCCTCGCGCCGATCGAGCTGGCGGCGAAGGAGGGGCTCGCGCTGATCAACGGGACCCAGTACATGACCGCGCTCGGCGCGCTGGCGCTGCGGGACGCGGCCGCGCTGTGCACGGTCGCGGACATCGCCGGCGCGGTGAGCCTCGAGGCGCTGATGGGCTCGAAGCGCCCGTTCGACGAGCGGCTGATGCGCGTCCGCCCGCACCCGGGTCAGGCCGGCACGGCCGGCAACCTGCGCGCGCTGCTCGGGGGCAGCGAGATCATGCAGAGCCACGCGGACTGCCCCAGGGTGCAGGACGCCTACTCGCTCCGCTGCATGCCCCAGGTCCACGGCGCGACGCGCGACGCGGTCGCCTGGGCCGCCGAGGTGCTGACCCGCGAGGTCAACAGCGTCACGGACAACCCCACGGTGTTCCTCGGGGATGGGGCGGATGGCGGCGCCGAGCTGATCTCGGGCGGCAACTTCCACGGGCAGCCGGTCGCGCTCGCCCTGGATCTCGCCGCGATGGCGGCGGCGGAGCTCGCGAACATCAGCGAGCGGCGGGTCGAGCAGCTGGTCAACCCCGCGCTCTCGACCGGGCTCACGCCGTTCCTGGCGCCGCACAGCGGGCTGCACTCGGGGTTCATGATCGCCCAGGTGGCGAGCGCCTCGCTGGTGAGCGAGAACAAGGTGCTCTGCCACCCGGCGAGCGTCGACTCGATCCCCTCGAGCGCCGGCCGCGAGGACCACGTGAGCATGGGCAGCATCAGCGCCCGAAAGCTCGCGCAGGTGATCGAGAACGTCCGGAGCTCGCTGGCGATCGAGCTCATCACGGCGGCCCAGGGCGTGGACCAGCGGCTCCCGCTCCGCCCCAGCGCGGGCGTCGCCGCCGCCCACGCCGCCATCCGCCGCGTGGTCCCCGGGCTCACCGAGGACCGCCCCCTCTACCGCGACATCGCGGCGGCCGCGGAGCTCATCCAGAGCGGTGCGCTCATCGCCGCGGTGGAGGAGGCGGTGGGGCCGCTCAACTGATTATTTCTGTTACTGAAGTTACATCTGAGACGATTTAGAGGAAATCTTACGCGAGATAAGGGAATGCGATCGGTCCATTGCGGGGCGAGTTGCTGTACATTGGCTCAGTGCCGATTCCGGTCAGCGTCCCGCCGTTTCCCTTCGATGCCGTGCGGGATCTGCTCGGGGTGGTGCGGACGATCTACGCGGCGGCGAAGGAGGGGGGGTCGTCGCGGGAGGAGCTCGCTCGCATCGCGCAGGTGGGCAAGGAGCTGAGCCGGGCGCTGGATCTGGCCGGGTCGCCCCAGCAGGGGGCGTCGGGTCTGTCGGCGGCGTGGAAGGTGGCGGACAGAGCGATGCTCCAGGTGAACGACCTGGTGGATCCGCTCACACCCGCGGCGCCGCTCCTGATGGCGGCACGGAGCCGGGTCACGGGGAGCCGGCTGACGCTGAGGAGCAAGCCGCAGGGGCGGTAGGCGGCTGGGGAGGCGGTGGGTCGCGGGGCGGTGACCGCCGGAGGTGGGGGGCGATAGGCCGCTGGGGGCCGCTTTCGAGAAGGATCAAACTCCCGGAGCGCGATTCTCCGATCGGTGCGGAGAACTGCCGTCTTGCCAGGAGCGGGAGAGGGAGAGGGACAGTGTCGGCCAGCGTCCTTCCGTGGCCTACTGTGGGGCTGGAATCGTCAGCTGCGACCGAAGAACCTGCGGCCACGCGACCGCTCGGCGTCGCGCCGGATGCCCTGCATCACCACGCGGATGAGCTCACGGTTGTAGGCGCGCCTGTCGTGGCGCTTGTGCTCGGGCAGCTTGACGCCCAGAGCGTGCGCGAGACGTTCTACGTTCTCTACCTTCGCCTCACGCAAACAGTCGATGTCCAGATCCATGGAGTGGCGCTCCCATTACTCGAATCCACTCGGCTTGTCGAGCCCAGAAGACACGAGGGTGGCTGCGCGCCGCGTCCCATCGGGCTCCCGCCGGACCATCGCAAGCTCCCATCAGACCGTGACGGGCATGGGGCGTCCCGGGCACGTCGGCGCCACGAGGCGCGGTGCGCGACCTGGTCCCGTTCGAGGCGGCCAGCAGCACAGGTGAGCCACCGCTGGGCGCGAGGTCGCCCCGACGCTCCCGCCCGGTTCCCCACACCACGAAGCGCGCTGCGCAACATCGGGCAACTGCGGAGGGTGTGAGGTGCCGGGGTGCCGGTGCGGGTTGAAGCTCAATCGAGCAGGCGGCTCCCGGTCGATGGGGGTACCGCGGCTCCAGATCGCATCATCGCCCGCCAGCTCGGCGCGCCGCACTTACGAGGTAGCCCCGCCCGGACTCGAACCGGGACGCCCGCGAGGGCCGCGGATTTTAAATCCACCGCGTCTGCCATTTCGCCACGGGGCCAAGACGTTGATATTACTTTGATTTTTACTTTTTGGGACCCGCGTTCTCCCTCTTCTGTGCGGTTTCCTGTGCCGTTTCCGGCGAGCTCGGGGATCGCCTGGGCGAGGGAAGCTAGCTCGCCAAGGCCCAGCTCTGCAAACGTCCTGGCGGCTCGGCGGTATCTCTGGATCATCACGCTCGATCGATGGCCAGTTCTGTCGGCCACCCAGGTCTCGCTGCGGCCGTTCGCCAGGGCGACCGTGATGAAGGTTGAGCGCGTGTCGTGGGCGCGGACCTGCGGTGCCCAAGCGCGCGGGTCGTTCGTCTTGTTCTTCTCGAGGCGCAGCGCGCCGCGGTCGCGGTCGACGTCCTGCACCTGGAGGCGCGCTGCCTCGCTGATGCGCGGGCCCTCGCGGTTCAGAAAGCCCCAGAGGACGCGCCAGCACAGCGGGATCGCGGAGCACGCCAGCAGGCGCGCGTCCCCGTCGGGGTAGAGACAGGCCTTCGCCTTCGCGGGGCCGAGCTTCGGGAGGAAGCCGCGGGGGAGCGGGTTGGTCGCGAGGAGACGGCACGGGAAGACGGCCATCGCCATGAGCCGGTGGAGAAGCTGCGCGATGTGGCGGCGTGACGCGGGGGACATCGGCGGGAGTGCACGCATGACACGCTCGGCGTCATCAAGCGTGAAGGCCGCGACGGGGACGTGGCCGGCGATCGGGTAGATGTGGCGGTCGACCGACGTTCGACGAGGATACGCTGGCGCGCGTCGTTCGCGCACTCGGAGGCGTGCGATGATCCCGGGCCGCGTCTCGATCTACGTCGCCACCGGAGACACTCGACTTGCGCCGCCCGCCTCGGGCTCTCTCCGCCGCCTGCCTCGGCGGCGCGCGCTTTTTACTGCGTGGTGGAGACGGATGGAGTCCTCCGCAAGGAGGAGTTGATAGACGCGCTTGCGACGATTCGCGTGCTCCTTGAGCCGCCGATGACTCCATGGGGCATCGCTGCTCATTCAGCAGGGGAGCGTGAGGCATTGCCACAAGGCGGTTCCCGTCTCCGGATTCAGCGCGCACGTGCAGCGCACGGAGGTGCAGCCGGGCGCCTTGGGGCACTCGAGGCCGACGTGCTCCGGACACGCCGTGCCGTCCAGCATGAGCAGCTCCTCGCTGTCGGTAGGGCACACGAGGGGCTGACATGCGGCCGGCGTCGTGCAGGACCACGCGCCGCCCGCGCTGCCGGAACCACCCGCCGCGCCCGCGCCGCCCGACCCGCCGGCGCCGCTGGAGCTGGGCGTCATGCCCGCGCCGCTGGAACCGCCCGCCGCGCCCGCGCCGCCCGCCGCGCCCGCGCCGTCGGAGCCGCCCGCTGCGCCAGCGCCGCTTGTCGTTTCACCGCTGAGATTCGAGGATCCGCAGGCCGCTGAAACACTCAACGCAAGGAGGAGGAGCCAGGAGCGCATGCCCCTACCGTAGCAAGCGGAGCGTCCCTCTCCGAATGCAGCGTGCGTTGCTACCCAGACGACCCAGGTCGCCGAACCGCGCTCACCGCTCACCTGGTCGCCGGATCATCGCGTAGAGCGCCGCTTCGCCGCGCCGTCGGGCGCGAGGGCGCGGCGGAGGTGATCGGTGAAGGCGCGCACCTTCGGCAGGACGTGGCGGGTCGGGAGCGATACGACCGAGATCGCGACCGCCTCGCACGCGGTGTCCGGGAGCACTTCGACGAGCTTCCGCGCCTTGCCCGCGCGCGCCAGCATGAAGTCGCAGAGCCACGCGATGCCGGCGCCCTCGATCGCCAGCTCGATCAGCGCCTCGCCGTCGTCGACGACGATGCGCCGCGTGGGCGCGATCTCGCGCACCTTCACGCCGTCGCGGAGGCGCCACGGGATGAGCCGGCCGTGCGCCGCATACCCGAGGCGCACGTGGCGCTCGAGGTCGTCGACCGTGCGAGGCCGGCCGTGCTCGCGCAGGTAGCCGGGCGCGCCGCAGACGAGCATCCGAGAGCGGCCGACCGGGCGTGCGATCAGACCCGAGTCCGGCAGCACGCCCAGCCGGACCGCGACGTCGATCCGCTCCGACGCGAGATCGGCCGGGTCGTCGCGCAGCACGAGCTCGACGTCGACGTCGGGGTAGCGCTCGGCGAAGCGCGCGAGCACCGGCACGATCACGTGACGACCGATCACCGTCGGCGCCTCCACGCGGAGGAGCCCGGCCGGTCGATCGCGCAGACCCGAGGTGGCGCGCTGCGCGTCGTCGAGCTCGCGCAGCGCGGCGCGGGCGCGCTCGAAGAACGCGCGCCCTTCGTCGGAGAGCGTCACCGCGCGCGTGGTGCGGTGGAAGAGCCGCACGCCGACCTCGCCCTCGAGCTGCGTGATGCGGCGGCTGACCGCGGACGGCGTGACGCGCAGCCGGCGCGCGGCGAGCGTGAAGCTCCCGAGCTCCGCGGCCTCGACGAACGCTTCGATCGCTGCGAGCCGGTCCATGTCGCACCTCGATTGATGCGTATCATGCACGAAAGTTGTTCGCCTTCGGCGATGGTTTGCGCCGCGCGCACGAGCCACGGTGCCCTGCATGAGCACCGTGAACGTCGACGCCACCTCTCCCAGCCCGCGCGCCCGGGCGGTCACCATCGGAGCGATCACGACGCTCGTCGCGACCGCGATCCACCACGTCTACGGCGGCGTTCGGTACGCGACGCCGTGGCGCCTCCACGGCGCCGCCGTCGCGCTCGCGCTCTGCATCCCCATCGCGCTGGCGTACGCGGGGTACCGGCGGAGCCCGGGCACGCGCGCCGGCCGCATCTCCGGGGGCTCGCTCGCGGCGCTCGCCCTCGCGTTCCCGGTGACGTCGATCGGGCTCTTCGAGGGCGCATACAACCACCTCGCGAAGAACGTCCTCTTCTTCGCGGGCGCGCCTCGCGACCTGCTCCTCCGGATGTTCCCGCCGCCCACCTACGAGCTCCCCAGCGATGCCTTCTTCGAGATCACCGGTGTCGGGCAGATCGTCCCCGCGGCGATCACCGCGATCGCGGCCCTCGGCCTGATCAGCGACCTGCGCCGCCGTGTCACGAGGCTCGCGCCCGGGGCCGTGCTCGGCGCGCGCGAGCTCGTGGGCGTCCACGGCGAGCGGATCCGCATCCCCGATCCCACGCGGATCGTGCACCTCCAGCTCCGTCGCTTCGCGGGCTGTCCGGTGTGCAACCTCCACCTCCGCTCGATCACCGTCCGTCACGACGAGATCGCAGCGGCCGGGATCCGCGAGGTGGTCGTGTTCCACTCGAGCGCCGACGAGCTCCGGCTCCACGCCGGCGGGCTCCCCTTCGCTGTGGTGCCCGATCCCGAGAAGCGGCTGTACGCGGAGCTCGGCGCCGAGCCGTCGCTCCTCTCGGTGTTCGATCCGCGCGTGTGGCCCACCATCGTCCACTCGGTGGCGCGGAGCGCGATCGCGATCCTGCGCGGACGCGAGCGGCCGCCCGCGCGGATCCCGACCGGCGGTCGCTTCGGGCTCCCGGCCGACTTCCTCGTCGCGCCCGACGGTTGCGTGCTTGCGAGCAAGTACGGCGAGCACGCGGGCGATCAGTGGTCGGTCGACGAGGTCCTCGCGCTGACGCGTGCGCCTGCGGTGCCGAGCGTGCGCGCGGCCGCCGAGGTGTGCGCGCCGTGATGGAGCACCCGAGGGCTCGGCCAACGACAACTTCGACGGTCTGCTCGAAGTCACAGCCAGGAAGACGAGCCGCTCCCGCCCCTCATCGTCCCAGCTCTCGATCCGTACCGCAGCTTGCACACTGAACCCGTCGAACTCCGCCATGAGCAGTCCCCGCCGCTTCGCCTCGAACCTGGCCTCGCCGGCGCCCTTGTCGTGCTCCCCATCCTGATCGAGCCGCACGAACCGCCCTCCACGCAGCACTGCCTCGGCACAAGCATGGAGCGCGCTCAGCTCTCCTACCGAGGGCCACCGCTCCTCGAAGGGCGATCCTCGAGAAATCTTCACCAATTGGCATGCTCAACGCCTCGATGGCGGCACCGCTGCCAGGCGGCTGACAAGCGATTGCGCCTCGCAGGCGGGGCGCAATCGCGCGCTAGCTGGCGTGGAGTTCCACGCCGTCCCCCCCCGAGGATGGGGTCTACAGGACGGATACTCCCCCCGGACGTGACCGCGGCTATTCGGCTTCGGCGAAGAGAAGCGTCTCGTGGGCCTCGCCGCTCGGCCCCCTCACCAGCGTGCCATCGGAGTTCCAGCTGATGCCGCCCTTGCCCGGCGGCCCGAGCTCGACCGTGAGCCCCTCCAGCGTGAGCCGATCCTCGTCGAGGTAGGCGATGCCGATCGAATCGCCGCCGCGTCGAGGGCCCATGGCGCCGGAGCAGACAGCGCGGCAGCGCGGCAGCGCGGCCGCGGCGTCGAGGTGGCGCCGGCGAGTTCAGGGCCGTCGCCGCCCGACCTCAGCTGAGCGCGGGCCCCCCATCGCCGCGGATGAGCCACTCGAGAGGGGTTTCGGCCCGGCTTCCCCTCCGGCGGCCCGCGTTGACCTAGCTGACCACTTGGTTGACGAACACTCAACCTGAGGGGCGTTCCGTTGTCAGCGGACGGTGCAGACTGGCCATCACAACCGAGCTAGCCGTCCATCATCGAGCACCACCCATGGAGATGACGTCGAATACGCCTCGGTCCCGGCAATCGGCAGGCTTGGTGCATCCGCGAGCCGATCGAGTCCTTCTCGGAGCTTCATGCCACGATCGGTGAGCCGATAGACCAGCGATAGCATCGGGTAGCCATCAGCCGGCTTCGGTCCCGTCGCCCGCTCCACAACCGCACTCGAATCGTGATCTGCCCATTGCTCCAGCCGGCGTGGTAGGAACAGATCGCCCGTGCAGTCGAGGAACTCCCACAACTCGGCGCCCAATTGCGATTTTTGGCCGCACACGGCCAACGGAGTCTGCCACTCCGTCGACAGAAGAGCCAATATGAGCTCGTCGAATCGACTGAGGCGTATGGCTCCTCTCGTGGTCCTTCTTGGAAAGAAGGAAGAGAGAAGCGCCCACAAGGGAGGGAGCTCTGGGAACCCTTTGACGCCACGTGTGCACCTTTCGACGAAAGGCAATGGATTCGTATCGACGTACCTCTCCCAGAGGCGGACGGCACGATCGTAGCGTTCCCGTGGCCAGGGGCGCGCCTTGTCGAGGCGCTCCAGAAGAACCTCGTCAGGATGATCAGACACCGATGCGGAGCAGTCGAACGGAGGCAGCGGCTCCTCGGGGATCCTTGAGCGGTGTACTGGATCAAAATCGACGATAAAGACATTGTGACGCGCGATCCCTAGGTGACGCAACCAGCTACAGACCCTCCAGAGGTTAACTCGCTCGTGGAGACTCGGTGACACCCACAGGACAACGGGCAGATCCCAGCGGATATCCGATGAATAGAGCCGATCCCACTCTTCGGACGAAGACCACCATGCCTCACGCGCCCGGGCATGCTCCATGGCATCCATTCGACTCGGTCCGATAATAAGGCAGTCCGACGCACGCACCGCATTGCCCGCGCCGAGTCGTACCAGGCGCTCTGTTGTCGGTGTGTCGAAGGCAACATGCGTTGCATCCCGAATGGACTTCTGAATCGTCGTGTTCATTCAAACCCACACCGATAGCACTCGTCGTACGTGTATCTTTTTTGAGCTGACAGTCGCGCCGACAGACTGCGCAAAGAGATTTGCCGCCATCGACAATTCGGTTACACGGATAGCCTTTGTCCTGACAGTCGACGTACATGTCTGTGCATGACCTATCTGGAGTGCAACCAGCCATCTCTTCAGTGGCGCCGCTCCCCACGTCGCCACCGTTCCCGAACCAGTCCCCCGTAGCTGCTGACCCCGGTGGGAATGGTTCTCCGGCCCCTGTGCCTTCCGTCCCCCTAAGATAGCACTCGCCCACGTCGTAGTTGCATGCCCACACCGTGAGACCGAGAGGAATAAGAACAGGGATCGCCTTCAATTTCAGCCTGTGGCGCATGCTCCCCCTCCAAGTTTTTCCAGATGCGTGTGCGGAGGGGCGGCGTCAACTGTGATTCAGGGCATGGATTGCGTCCCTGCGGCTACGGCTTGTCAACCTCGCCCCGGTCCGAAGCCGAGCTCGAGCTGAGCGCAGCGGGTTGCACATCGTCGCGGACGAGCTCGGCGCGGACCATCGGAGGTCGAGGCGCACGTCGGCGCGGCCTTGAGCCTTGAGCCTGCTCGGTGCGTTGTGACGCCCGGGGCGGGAGGTCTCGTGCGTGAGCGCGGCGCAGCCCCCACGGCGGGGTGCGGAGGTCGAGGCGGACGGACATCGGCGAGCGCGGCGCGCTCTCCGTCCACCTGGTCGAGTTCGGGCGCGGCGCCAGCGACGAGCAGATCGAGCGCGAGTTCGGTGCAGCCCCCCGGCGGGGCCCGGCGGTCGAAGCGGACGCCGACGACGGCTGACGACGAGGAGCGCGGGCGCGAGCGCTACATAGCCCTTCGCCGCGGCGGTGCGGCCGTCCGGGACGCGTCGATCCCAGATCATAGGGATCTGCTCGCCGAATTTCTCTTTGACGCCCACGTCATGCCCAGAAAGATCGTGCGCGCTCTCCTATCGCCTGTCGCGACTCGGCCAGGGCTTCCACCATGTCCATGCGCTCGCTCGGCAAGATCGGCTTGCTCTACGTCGGTGCGCTCGTCGTGGTTCCGGCGCCGGCCCGGGCACTCGAGTTCCATGGCGGCGTGAGCGTGGGCGGGATCCAGATCGGGACCGAACCCAGGCTTGCCGTGAGCCCATTCGCCGGATGGCTCTGGCGCAGCGAGGGGGACCTCCGGCTCGAAGTCCACAACATGTTCAGCATCGTTCCAGGGGCAGGTATCGGGGTCTACGATCGAACGGCAGTCACTCTTGGGTATGCCACGAAGACAACCACCGTCAGCCTCGGTCCGTCCTGGCGATCTACTCGATGCCGGTGTGTGGTGCCGTGATCTGTGATCGCGTGGTGGGGGTTGCTCCAGGCGGCCGCGCCCAGTCCGACTGGTACTTCGCCGGGCCCTTGGGCGTGTCCAGCAGCGTCCATGTGGACTGGGCTAGCGGCAGTAGTCGCGTTCTTCCTGGAAGTCTGGTCGTGATGTTGACCACCGGACCAATTTGGAGATCTGAGGTAAAGTCGAAATGAACAGGCTGGCTTTTTATTGTTGATTGTACACCACTCCGCTCCTCCTTCCGCCTTGACGTCTGAGCTCGCGGACGCAGCGGCCTCGCCGGTGTCTACCTGGAGCCGCCGCGAAGGGCGAGGGACACGGCGCCCCCTCCATGGCGGCGCCGCCGTGGCGGTACGAGCGGGGGGAGATCGGGCGGCTCACACCTCGGCAGTGGATCATCTCCTCCAGGTGAAGCGCCGCGTGAGCTCGGGGACGTCGCCGTCCACGGTCCACCTGGTCGAGCTTGAGGCCATCGCCGGCGAGCTCCTCGAGCGCGGGGCCTGCCGCCACGGCCTGCAGAATGGCCGCAGGTGTCGAGGTGGACACCTGCGAGCGCGCGATCACGCTGGCGTCGTACATGGCGCCGGAGCAGATAGCGGGGCCGCGGCGTCAAGGAACACCGCGGCGGGATCCGCACCTTCCGGCGGACCGGAGGCGGCGGTTGATGAGAGGATGGGTGCCTGATGAAAAGAGCGTGTTCTCCCGGGTGCGGCGCGGTGGCCGTCTCCTTTAGCTCGGATCCCCGGGATTGGGTGTGGGTCGCCGTGGCCTTGCTCGTGCTCGTCGGCGTGGGCGCCGCGCTCGTCCTCGGCTTCCGGCGCCGTCGCTGACGCGGTAGGCCGCCTGCACTCCGTCGGGGGCGCCGCTCGCTTGGGGCGGCGCCAGGCGGGGGAGCAGCCGCGGGTCGAGCTGCACGCCGGCGAGTCGGGGCCCTCGCGATCAACCTGGTCGAGCTCCGGGCCGTCGCCGGCGAGCTCCGCGAGCGAGATATCGGCGCCGCGGCCTGGAGTGGTGCTCGTGGAGCTCCGAGCGGCTTTCCACCTTGCCACCATCAGGCCCTCCGGCGCCGCCGTGGAGTTCCAGGCGCGCCACCGTCGGCGCCCTCTCGCCTCTGCCTGTTCACGTCGCCGCGCTACGGGCTGCGATCGCGGACGACGTCGTGCAGCCCAAGCCGCGCGGCAGCCAGCGCGCTCGCACGGCGACCTGCACCGGCAGCCGGTGCCAGCAGGTGGACGAGCACTCGATCCGCGCATGCAGCTGCGAGTACTGCACGCTCTGGACGGAACGATCCGCGTCCATTGTGGTCCTCTCGTCTGGATCCGTTTGACGCCGGATCCCTGTTATCAGAAGAACCGCCCGCGTCGCCACGTTGCTCGTCCGTTGCGGAGAGGGGAGAAGGGGACGATGGGCACAGGAAGCCGGCGGATCCCATGGGCGGTCCTGGTCGTCAGCCCGCTCGTCGTCGTACCGACGCAAGGAGAGGCGTCCGAGTTGAGCGCCGGTGTGAGCCTAGGGTGGCTCCAGGCCGGTACCATTCCGCACCTCGCGGTAGGGCCGCATGCGGGCATATCGTGGCTCATCCAGCGAGACATCCTGTTCACGGTGCACGACCTGTGCACGATTCTACCCCCGATCCAGGAGGACGGGCTCGGGGTCTACAACCAAACCTCGGTTGACATCGGATACGCGTGGAAGGACGGCAACGTCAGCGCGGGGCCGTCTGTCGCGTTCTACATCATGCCGGCGTGCGGCGTCACCTTGTGCGGCCGCGTCGGTGGCTTGGCCGTAGGCGGCCACGCGCAGACCAACGCGTACATCGCCGGACCGCTGGGGGTGTCGGTGAGCGTCAACGTGGATTGGGTCGGCCGGGGAAGTCTGATGCTTCCGGGCTATATGTCCGTCGTGTTCGCTGCTGGTCCTGTGCTTCGATGGAGTGAGAAATGAACGCGAAAAGAGTTCTATTGTTGATCTTGGTCATCGCGGTTTTGGCGCTGGCGGCGTGCAACTGGACGTTCGGCGACTGCTATCCTGTCGAGGAAAGGACTTCGGGGGCAGGGGCCGGTCCAGGCTCGGAGCCACGCCCCATCTTCACCTCCGCCGCATCCGGTGACTTCGGGGCCGACCCCCAAGGTGGCGGCGAGCGCAAGATCGCATGCAACGAGTCGGACCTCGAAGACAAAGAGGAGCGACCGAGCGACAGCGACAGCTCAGAGAGGCCGACAGAGAGCCCGACGAGCCCGCAAGATCCGTGCCCCGGATTCGGCGACATAGCCGGAGACGGAGCGACCTTCTTGAGCTGTAGCGATGCGTGTAGCTCGAAGTGCCCGCCGCCTGGAATGGCCCCATGGGTATACGTAGATTTCGATCCGTCGGACTTCACGTTTGTTACCACGGTCAATGACCCAGGCACGGGTGCAGGCGGTGGGTGGCAAGTGGCCAGAGTCAAACTGAATTTCAGGAAACTCACTATCCCGCATACGGTCAAGAGCTGGTCCTGTGATTTTTCCATCGAAATGCCGCTTCGGACTGAGATTTATGGACAAATCGATGCAGACCGTGCAGCCAGACTCAGCGAGGAGATCACGGAGGAGGTCGCAAACCGCATGGACTACGATCTCCCGCAGGGGATATTCTGTAGTAGGTTCATCGACCAGACGCGGACGACGTTCAAATCCAAGTACAAGGGACTCGGCGCTAGGGTGACAAATCCATGATGATAACTCGCTCCGAGCTGCTCGACGTCGTTTACCGCTTTTACCCGCGAGGCGTGCATAACACCGATCGCATCTACGTGCCTCCCAACGAGCCCGTCTACAAGGACACGGAGGAGCACCGCCGCCTGGTGGAAGCCGCAAACCGCGGGCGAGCGGAGTACCCAAGGTGGAACGCCATGATCGACAGGCTGGGGGCTCGATACGGCCTTCAAAACGAGTCGCTCCACCTGTTCTCGGGGGGGGCCGACCCGGCGTACTCGGCCCGCATCTGGCTCATCGACGAAACGGCACTCAGCTTCCACGTGTCCCTGCTCGGGCCATACTACGGGATCCACCTCCCCGGTATCCCTGAGGAGGAGCCGGTGGCGCGCGAGGTCGCCCAGGAGATCGAGGCCACGTACCCCGACTACCAGTCGATCCCGCCGGAGATCGGGAACGAGGTAGTGCCGGATGTGGCGATGAGCGTGGTGTTGATGGGCGAGGCGACGATCTACATGTGCCTCTTCTCGGAGGTGTGGACTTGGATCGGTCCGGTATAGCCCTTCCCTAACGTCCGCCGTCCCGAGCGACAGCGTCACCAGGCGCGAGAGCTCGGCGTGTCCGGCATCATCACCGGCGCCGAGCTCGGTGCCGCTGCCCCCGCCGACGATACCTCCTCGCGCGCTCGACGTTGCTCCGCCCGTGGTGCCGTCTCCCGACCTCGCCGCCAGGAGCCCGCGGGCGAAGCTCCCGCCTCCTCCACAGCTGCGGCTTCGGTCGCCGCTCCCTGTTCGTGCCGCCACGGGGACAGAGCTCGCCCGGCGCGCTGGGACGTTGACGAGCTTCCCGCTACAGCGCGACGAAGGGGCGGCGAACTCCGGCGACGCGTCCGATTGGGAGGAAGCAGAGCGCTCTCCGCTGAACACGACACTTCCAGGAGTAGGGAGCCATGGGTGAGCGCAGCCGTGCCTCCCATTCGGAGGACGTAGGTGTGCGACCCGAGGTGCGCGTTTTATTCGATGCCATCGTGCAACACAGTTACATGCTCAGGGACAGGCTGCGCCGGCTCAAGGTTCCAGAGTGCGACCGGATGGCGAGCCGGTGCCGCATGTGTGCGGAGACGCGGCATCATCAGATTACGGGCGATTGCCCGCGGGGGAGGGTGAAGCCATGGATCACCTATCGAATGAAGACGAGCGCGCCGCCGCGTACGCGCGCCTGTTTTGCCCGGCGGTGGTACATGGCGTGCTGCGCTGGCTGCGGAGGCTGGGGGTCCCACTGTGCCATCGTACCGACGTCGCAGGCCAAGTCTGGCTCAACGCCTGGGAGAGCTGGCCCAGGTTCGATCCGAAGCGCGGCAGGCCTGAACGCTGGTTGAACGCGATCACCGTACACGTTGCCGCGCACTATCGCGAGCGGTTGCAGCACCGCAGGGAGGAGCTGGTCGATTTGATCGATGTGCCCGATCCAGCGCCGGACGCCTTTGCGATGGAAGCGGACAGCATCAGAACGGCAGCCATCGACGCGGTGAACGAGCTTGACCCGCAGCTGCGCTTTGTTCTCATGGCACACGATCTGGATGGGATCCCGATGGCCCAGGTGGCAGAAGGCGCGGGGCTACCTCTCTCTACGCTCTACAAGCGACGCACAAAGGCCCTCGGTGCGCTGCGCGACTGCCGATCGCCTCGTGCACGACACGAG
The DNA here is from genome assembly GCF_051521635.1 of Sorangium sp. So ce1504. NCBI lineage: Bacteria > Pseudomonadati > Myxococcota > Polyangiales > Polyangiaceae > Sorangium > Sorangium sp. So ce1504. The sequence goes on from NZ_CP150365.1 coordinate 8,793,905, forward strand.
CCGCAACGTGAAGCCCGAGGACGACGGCGCGGCTGAGGGCGCTGGCGATCGTGATGCGCGAGCTCAGGGCGATTGCCCGTCATCGCTCGGCTCGTCGTCTCCCGACTCGCCCGCCTCCGACTCGCCGTCTTCCGGCTCGGCCTCCTCCGACTCGCCGCCATCCTCCCCCTCCTCTTCTCCTCCGCTGTAGGCGCCGCGGGAGACGGGGAACGGCGCATAGTCCTTCATCTTGTCGGTGCCCGCGTACCAGTACTCCGCGGCGGCGCGCAGCCTCCGCTCAGCGTTCACGACGAGGGTGTACGCGGCGTCGCGGAGCTTGCGCGAGCGCACCGCCTCGAGAGAGAGCGTCTTGTCGGCGAGCATGCGCGCGAGCACCGGCGAGAGCTCGCGGAGGCGGTCCGCCGCGGCGGCCTCGCCGCGAGGCGCCTTTTGAACGGCCTCCGCGTGCTCGGAGCAGAGCAAGAGGAGATCGGAGACGTCCTGGACCAGATCCGCGTCGCCGCTCCCCGCCCGGATCGCCATGAGCCGCTTTTGCCCTTCGGGGCTCTTCTTGAAGCGGAGATCGAAGAAGCGGAGGAGCGATTGCTTGATCTGGACGGCCTCGGCGGCCGGCTCCTGGAAGGCCGCGACGGCCCGCTCCTGGCGCTGCTGCGCCGCCTGCCAGCGCGATTGCACGGCGCGCAGGAGCTCGATCTTCTCACGAAGCCCGCGGATCTCCTCGCGCGTGAGCGGGGGCTCGCCCTCGGCGAACGGAGTGCGCACGAGATCCGCCGCGTCGCGCTCGGCGGCGAGCTGAATGCGGCTCGACCAGATGACACGTCGAGCGAGCTTGCCTGGAAAGAGTGAGGTGTTATCGCCGAGCGACTCGGCCTCTCGGAGCAGCTCGGCCTCTCGCTCGGCGCTCAGCGTGAACTCGGGCGCACCGCCCGACGAGCGGTGCGCGCCTCCGGCGTCGCTCGAAGCGCGCGTGTTCTTGGTGTTCTTGGTCCTGGATGAAGCGGCGGTGGGTGCCTTCTGTGCCATGGCGATGAGATGTCTCCTTGTCGAGGTCAGCGCCCCTCCGAGCAGAGGGGCGGTCGCTCAATGAGGAAATCGGCGCCGCCGAGACTTCGGGTCACAGGAGAGCACGATACCGACGCCCTCGTCGCAAGGTCGCAAGGAGAGATAGAGGCGCCGCGCGAGCGGACGCCGAGGCTGCGCAGCAGCGGCGACAGCCATGCGCAGGCGTTGAACCATGGTAACGCAGGCCACCAACTGGGCGCGCAGAGGGGCGCTGGGGCTGCACAGGAGCCACGCGATCGTACGATAGGACACCAAAATGGATGCGCAGGAGGGTTGCCGGGGCCGCGCAGGAGCCACGCGATTGTACGATAGGACACGCGAATGGGTGCACAGGAGGGTCGTGGGGGCTGCGCAGGAGGACGCCGGGGCTGCGCAGGAGGGCGGCCGGGACCGCGCAGCAGGACCGCCGGGGCTGCGCAGGAGGGCGTCGAGGCCGCGCAGCAGGACTGCCGGGGCTGCGCAGGAGGGCACCGAGGCCGCGCAGCAGGACTGCCGGGGCTGCGCAGCGTGGACGCGATCGCACGGTAGCCCCTGGAGCGGCCACGGGCAGGGCGGGATTGGGCAGTCGCGACCGCCGCGCGCCGCTGGTGTCGGTGATCCTCGCGTCCCGCATCCGATCGGTGAAGATCGCGGCCACGTGATCGCCAGCGTTCACCTCTCACCGCCGGCGCCTACGCCGATCTGGGCGGCGATCGAGCGGCGCGGCAGGCCGGTAGACGGCCCCGGCTGCCACCCGCCGATGTGACGCGCGCTGGCATGCCCCTCGCAGCGCAATTCCGCGAGCGACGGATCGCGTCGCGTGGAGGTGGCACATGCACACCAGGATCGGCCTGACCATGGCCACGCTCGTCGGAGCGTCGGCCTGTGGCACAGCCGACGAGGAGGCCGAGGCACTGGCGGACCCCGACGGGAACGTCGACTACTCAGGTGCGGCGCTCGGCACCCTGGGAGTCCTCTGCAGCTTCATCTGAGCCATGAGCAAAGAGCTGAGGACCATCGGCATCCTGGCCTCCGGCGTGGCGATTGTCGCCGCGGCGTGGCTCGACGCGCCTGTTCCTGAGGGGACCTTGCCGCCCCTCGGCTGGCTCCGCGCCGACCTGCCCGTCTACCTGTACGTCTTCGGCCAGTGCTGGCTGGCCGAAGGTCGTGCCCGCGAGCGGCGCGCACGCGGGCTCAGGGACGAGAAGTAGCTGCGCAGGCCTCGGATCCCTCTGGGGCACGACCCGCCGAGCTCGCGCGCGACGTGCTCGGCATCGAGGAGGTCGTCGAGACCGAACTGGACGTGGACGCCGTAGTGCTCGCCTCGGCCCCTCCTGCCCCGCCCGCTCCACGCGCTCGCTTCCGACGCAACCGGCGACGCCCCCAGCCGATCCTCTGCCGAGGACCGCGGATGAGCTCCGCGATCCCATCTCCGGGGGCGAGGGCGCGGATCAGGGCGCTGGCGAGCGATGCGACGACGGCGGCCCGTGGCGATGGGCTGGTCGGCGCGACTCGTCGAGGCGCAGGGATTCGCGGTGGGGCCGCTTGAGCCTAACTTCGAGGACGTGCGATCCGCCATCCGGCATCACACCCCTCGGAATCCCGGCGAACGTGATGAACGCAACGGTTCAAACGCTGCGCTTCTTTCGCCATGGAAACCGGCGACCATCTCCATGACACTATCGCTGCTCCCACGACGCGCTCGGCCGAGCAGGTCCAGGGCCGCAACGCCATCGCGTTCGCGGATGCGCCTCGACCCTGCTCCGGGCTGCTACTGTCCTCCCATGCCGTCCACGCGTCGCCTTGCCGCTGAGATCGTCCGCATGGTGCCACCGCGCGACCGCGCGCTGCTGCTTCGCTTCGGCCTCGACCTGAACAATCCAACGGACGCGAAGCTCTTCGTTGAGGGCGTCCGGGCCGCCGAGGACGCCATCGCCGCGCAGCAGCGTTGGGAGCGCGCAGCGCTCAGCCCCTCGGACCGCACGCGATCGCGTCCCTAGCAATGGCCAGGCGAAGACAGAGTAGCTGACATTGCTCAAGCGCCGCGCGGAATGCTCCACTGCGCGTCTTGCACAGCAGCCGTATGAGACGCGCAGCGGTGTCGGCAACTGGGGCGTGGCGGTCGATGCCATGATGTCAATCGATGATCGGCGGTCCGGGCCGGCGATCGATCTGGAGGTCTTCCCGGCGACGCCGTCCGACGTCTTCTGGTCGTCGACGCCCTCCATCGGCAGCGCGGAGAAGGCCGTCCTCGTCAACTTCACGAACGGCGCATCGCAGGACCACACGGTCCGCGATCGGCGGCTCGTGCGGTGCGTCCGGTCCGATGCATCGAGCTGTTAGCGCGGCTCACGCCAAGCCGGACTTGGCCGCCACTGTCCCCGTAGCAACAGTCCGCGTGCAGTCGCTTCAGCGGCTCCTTCCCAAGTCCAGAACCATCGCACGCTCTCCGGCGGCCAGGAGACGCTCGCCGTACCTGGCGATCGTCGACGCGCCCTACCCCGGCAGGCTGCTCATCGCCTCGAGATCACGCGGGGCGCTCTCGGGGAGCTGCTCCTCGCCTCACGAGCGCGAAGCGTCGCCACGCTCGACGGCCCCGCTTCAAGGCGGTGAGGAACATCAGTCAGCCGCCCCCGCCGCCGACCTCGCGCCAGCGGATCTCCACCCGCTTCGCGCCGAGCTGCGTCGCGAGCGCCGTGATCTGCCGCTCGGCCTGCGCCTTCGCGCGCGTCATCACGTTCCCCTCGAGGGCGGCCTTCTCGATCGCCGCCGTCGCCTCCTTCCGGGCCCGCGCCTCGAGCTGCTCGTTGCGCCGCGCGAGCAGGCTGGTCGACCGCGTGTAGACGTACGTCTCGTCCTCGTCGAGCCGGGTCGAGAAGACCTCGGGCGCGGGCAGCGTGAGCCGCGCGACCCCGGTCTCCGGATCCATCGCGATGTCGCCCTCGCCGATCCGCGCGAGATCGACGCCGATCGTCACGTGGCCGACCGCGACGAGCAGGAGGGCGTCGGTGGCCTGCACCAGACCGAACAGGCGGTTCTGCCGGTCGGCCAGATCCACGACCTTCTCGACGTGCACCTCCGTGGTCTCGAGCCGTGACAGGTCGCGGATCGCGATGACGAGCGCAGGAGACGGCCGCGCGACCACGCCGCTCGAGGGCGCCGGACCGCCGAGGCGCGGCGCCACAACGAGCGCGCCGAACCCGACCGACGCGAAGAGCGCCACGACGAGCAGCGCGATCCGCGCGGCGCGGCCCGCCTGCGCGCGGGGGCGCGGCGCGTGAACTGCGGCCGAAGCGTAGGGGTCCTGGAGCGGGCCTTCCATCGGGGGGGTCTACCTTGGAGGACCACGGGTGCGCAGCAGGCGCCCGCGGCAGCTCAGCTGGACACCGACCAGAGGCGCCGCGCGTCCTCTGGAGAGAGTACCGAGAACTGGAAGGCCGGAGGGCGAGAAGAATCGACCAGCCAAGCCCAGCCCAGCCCGGCCCCGCCCACCCGCGCGGCGCGCCGGCGGCTAGGACGCCGCGACCCCCCTCACGCCGCCCGAGCCGCAGACCGCGGCGGCGCCGCCGCCTGCTCCGCCCCCGAGGACGAGAGCGCCCGCTCGAGCATCCAGTCGTCGACGTCGCCCTCGGCCGCATGCTCCAGGGCGAACCGCACGTCTCGGTTCGCGCAGCCCTCGGCCGCGATCCGCAGCCGCTCCTCGGTCTGGCCGTCGCGCGAGCCCGCGAGCGCCAGCGCGGCCCCGATGCGGAGCTCGGCCGGCGCCCCGCCGTCCTCGAGCACCGTGAACGCCTGCTCCCGCGTGAGCTTCGCCGTCCGGTAGTCGGCGCCGGCCTCGCCCACGAGGCGGCGCAGCGCCGCCCGCCAGGCGGGCGCAGGCAGGCCGCGGCGCCCGAGGAGCGCCACCGCGCGCCCCGCCTCGTGGGCGCCTCGCCCGCTCCGCTCCCGCAGCAGCGCGAGCAGGTGCTCGCGGCGCCGCTCCGCGAGCACCATGCTGAGCCCCGTCTCGCTGGGATCGCGCAGCAGCTGCGGCGGCACGAGGGTGAGCGAGAGCTCCTCGCCCCCGGCGAGCGCGAGCTCGACCCCGAGCGCCGTCTCCTCGACCCGCTCGATGCTGCCGAAGGAGATGAAGCGCTCGCCGGCGTCGTCCCGGAGCGAGAGCCCGTCGCTGCCCGCCACCAGCACGCGGCGCGCAGAGCCCTCCCTGAGCAGCGCCGCCAGCACCCACGCCGAGGCGCCCGTGACGACGCCGAGCGAGAGCGCCACGTCGAAGTCGAGCACCGACCAGCAGAGCAGCGACATGAGCGCTGCGACCCCGACGAACAGGCGGCGCCGCGGCAGCGACGGCGCGTCGTCGTAGAGCCGCGCGCTCCACGTGCCCCGCGCTCGCCCGGCGGCGATCACGCCGAGCAGCCGCTCCGCGTCGACCGGATCGTCGACGCGCACCCGGATGACATCGCCGTCGTCGGTCTTCAAGGCGACCTCGCCGCCGGAGCTCGAGAGCCGCGCGCGCGTGAGCGAGAGGAGCGGGAACGCGCGCCGATCGCCAGGGCGCTCGATCCACAGCGCGTTGCTCACCCGGACGACCGCCGCGCCGGACGAGCCCACCGCCGCCCAGAGCCAGGCGATCGGCGTGTAGAGCAGGCACGCCAGGCAGAGCAGCGCGAGCAACGAACCGAGCAGCGCGAAAGGCACCATGACGGCCGCCACGATCGGGCCCGCGATCGGCTCCACGAGCGACGCGACGGAGAAGACGACGAGGAGCCACGCCAGCGCCGACGAGAGCAGCCGGCCGATGGATCGAGCGTCGGCGTAGGGCTGGATGAGGACCCCACACCGCTTGAACACGCCGTCGCTTCCAGCGGTCCCTGCCACCCCATCACGGTGAAGGCGCCCGCCTGCGAGTTCAAGCGCACAGCGCAATTTCAACGCAGGAGGAACCCCTGCGCTGCCGTCCCGACAACCGCGCTCAGTATGCGTCCGCCGGCGCGCGCGCGTCCGCGGGGAGCGTGAGCGGGAGCATCTCCACGGCCGCGTCCCCGCCGGCCAGCCACTGATACCGCGCCAGGTTCGAGAGGACGCGACCCACATAGGTGCGCGTCTCGTCGTACGGGATGCGCGCCACCCACACGTCGGTGTCCCGGTCGATGCCCCCACCGAGCCAGTGCGACACGGCCTTCGGACCGGCGTTGTACGCCGCCGTCGCGAGCGGCAGGCTGCCCTCGAACGTCCGGAGCAGCTTGCCGATGTAGAAGCCGCCGAGGCGCAGGTTGAGCGGCGCGCTCTTGAGCTGCCCGAGGTCGAAGCCGAGCGAGAGCTCGCTCGCGGCCTTCTGGGCCGTCGACGGCATGAGCTGCATCAGCCCGACCGCGCTCGCGGGGCTCACCACGACAGGATCGAACGCGCTCTCCTGGCGCATCAGCGCGTGAACGAGGCCCCTCGGCAGCCCGTGCTGCGCCTCGAGCGCGCGCACCTCGCCGGCGTACGGCTCCGGATAGACGCACTCCCACGTCCAGCGATCGGCCTGCGAGGGCGCGCGCTGGAGCGCCGCGGCGGAGACCGCCTGCGTGCCCACGCGGTAGCGGCGCTTCGCGGGCGAGAGCATGCCGTACATCCGGCAGAGCGCCTCGCTCTCCTGCCCGGCATAGGCCGCGGTCGCCTCGCGCTCGTTCTCGGCGAGGTAGCTCTCTGCGTCGCCGTCGAGCCCCATCGACGCGAGCAGCGCCGCGGCCGGCGGCAGCTTCACCTCCACCACCCGGGCATCCCCGAGAGACGCCGGGATGAGCAGCGGCGGCATGGGCGCGCCCACCGCCGCGAGGCGCGAGCGCGAGAGCAGCGCGCCCCACGAGAGCGGCTGCTCCCGCATCACCTGCGTCCAGAGCCGCACCGCGCCGTCACGATCGCCGCCGCGCAGCGCCGCCAGCCCGGCGAGCTCGCGCAGCCGCGCCGCGTCGGCCGGCCTCGCGTCGCGCGCGAGCTGCTCCAGCGGCCGCCGCGCGCGCGCGGCGCCGCCCGTCGACAGCGTCGCGAGCGCCCGCTCGTAGGCCGCGTCGTCGCGCCGATCGCTCCGCGGATAGGCATCGAGGAACCGGCCGTACTGCGCGACGGCCTCCGCGTAGCGCCCGACCTGCATGAGGAGCCGCGCGGCGAGCAGGCTCGAGAGCTCCCCCCAGCGGGTCTTCCGGAACCTGCGCGCGACGGCGAGGTGCCGCTCGATCGCCTCCGCCTCGCGCCGGAGCCGCGAGAGCGAGCGCGCCGCGAGGTGCAGCTGCTCGGCCTGGCGCGCCGACGGCGCGGCGGCGACCTTGAGGAACGCCGCGGCCGCGGCCTCGTAGTCGCGCGCCTGGTAGAGCGCCGTGGCCCTGCGGTGGTGGAGCTCCGACGCCGGCACGCCCGACACCTTGTCGAGCTCGGCGATCGCCTCCGCCGCGCTGCCCCCGGCGACCATGGCGTCGACCTTCTGGAGCCGCTCCTCCTGCGAGAGCTGCCCCGGCAAGGCGGCGAGGAGCGCCGCGGCCTCGCGCCCGTCGGGCGACGACGGCGCGCTCTTCACGATCCACCGGAGGTCGGCGTGCGCGAGGGCCGCCGCGGCGGCCTTCTCCCCGGGGCGCTCGGCGGCGTCGCGCACGCCGAGCTGGACGCGCGCCCGCGCCATCCGCGCCGCGGCCTCGTCGCGCGACCTGCGCGCGCGCTGGGCCGCGGCCACGGCCCGATCGGCGAGCGCGCGAGCCTGCTTGAGATCGCCGCCCTTCATGGTGGCGAGCGCGGCGCGCGCGAGGCCGGGCGCGCTGCCCGAGCGCTCGAAGTACGCCGCCGCCTCGAGGAACGGCCCCGCCACGAACGCCGCCTCCGCCCGGTAGCGCGCCACCTCGCGCGAGAGGAGCGGCAGCCCCTGCTCCAGGCCATGCAGCAGCTCCACCGCCTTGCCGTGATCCCCGAGCTCGAACGCGACGCGCGCCCGCGCGTACTTCATCGACGGCAGCGCGCGCTGCTCCATGGGCAGGGCGTCGAGCCGCTCCGCCGCATCGGCCCATCGCTCGAGCCGCACCGACTCGACCCAGGCGCCGTCCACCATGGGCGGCGCGGGCAGCGCGAGGGCGAGACCCGCGGGCGGCACGAGGGCGAGCGCCGCGGGCGGCGCGGCGGCCGGCGCGGCGCGCGCGGTGCTCTGCGACGGGGGCGGCCCGGCCGCGTGGTGCTCCGCGCACGCGGAGAGCGAGAGGCCGAGGACCCACGCGACGGCCAGCCGGCGGCGCGCTCCCCTTGAAGACGGCTTCGGTGGCGACGGAGCCCGTTTCATAGCCGACCTGGCGCGTTGGACGACCCACCTGCAGCGCGCCGTGAGGACGGAGCCCCGCGGGACGACGGCCTCCGCGCGCAGGCCGCTCGAACCGCAGCGCACGCGCTGCCGACCCCTTTAGCTAGCAAGCTTGGGCCCGAGGTCGCAAACAAAGTGTCGGGCCCGACGCGATCCACCGCTTCCCGATCTCCACGTCCTCCTCGAACAGGAAGGCCGCGACCTCGTCGAGCGAGCCAGCGCGGTTCGGCGGCGCACCCAGACGGAGCGCGGCAGCCTTGCCGAACGCGGCGACCACCGGGTGCGGCGAGCTCGCGAGCCGCAGGAGCTCGGGTACGAGCTCCACCGCCCCGAACGCGCCCGCGAGGATCGCCGCCAGCGGCCGCGGATCGGCGGGGCAGTCGTAGCTCCACGACAGCGCCGAGCGCAGCACCGCGATCGTCTCGGGCGCCGCCGCGCGCGCCGCCGCCGTGCGGTAGCCGCCCCCCGGCAGCGCGAGCTGCGCGTCGCCGCGGCTCGTCGCGCAGATGCCGTCCGCCGCTTGCAGCAGCTCCGCGGCGATCGGCTCGGTCACGCCGTCGCCGAGCACCGTCAGCCCCTCGATGTCGGCGGCCACGGGCCGCGACGCCTCTTGCGCATACCCCTCGAGGTTGGCGAGGAGCCGCTCCAGGTCCACCGCGCCCGCGGCGCGGCCCGCCAGCACCTCGCGCTCGGTGTGCACCGTCACGAGGCTCGACACGACGGCGGGCGTCCCGCCGCGCATCGTGTGCGACACGTCCACGCTCACCTGCTGGACGGCGGGCCACCGCAGCACCCGCGGCTCCGTGTCCGGGTCGACGACGATCCCCCAGGGCACGACGGCCATCGTCACCTCGCGGGCGCCGCGCTGGATCGGGGGGCGGTGCTCGGCGCGGACCAGCGCGAGCAAGCCGAGCGCGCTCCCCATCGCGATGAGCCCCAGCGAGAGCGCGTGGCTCCCGGCGCTCCAGACGGCCGCGGAGGCGCCCGCGAGCCCTGCGGTCCCGGCCGCGGCGAGCGCGCCGGTCGAGCCGGGCTCCGGGTGGAGCCACACGTAGCGGAAATCCGGCGGAGGCAGCTTGCGCAGCACGGTGACGACCCCGGACGACAAATCTAGGCTGCCGCGCCACCGCGCGCCACCGGGTGCGCCGGATCGCCCGCGCGCACCACGCCGATCGCGGCGTTCCACGCGCGCTGCGCGGTGGTAGCTTCGCGGGCGGTGCTGCTCTCCCGCGTCCGCCTCGTCCATCTCGGCCCGTTCGAGGACCTCTCGCTCTCGCTCGAGGACGCCGCCGGCGCGCCGCGCCGTCTCGTGGTCCTCTTCGGCGGCGACGGCGTGGGCAAGACCTCGATCCTGTCGGCGATCGCGTCGACCCGGCCCGGGTACGCGGTCGCGCAGCCGAGGCCGCGCGGAGACGACGGCTCGCAGCCGCTCGTCGTCGCCGACTGGATGCTCGGCACGGACGACCCGGCGCGCGCGCACCCGCTGCGGGTCACGAGCCCGAACGCGCGCCTCGACGAGCCCGAGGACGCGGCGATCTTGCGGCGGAGGGAGCAGTCGCTGTTCGAGCGGCGCGCGGCCGAGGGGGGCTTCGTCCTGGTCGCGCTCTCGGGAGCGCGCTGGTTCTCCCGCAGCGCGATCGTGCTGACGACGCCCGAGCGCAGCGTCCTCCGCTACGACGTGCGCGCGGCCGCGAGCTTCGACGACGCGACGCGCACCGACCTCGCCCGCGAGACGAAGCAGGTGCTCTCGTTCGTCCCGATCGCGGCGGCGCTCGCGCGCGACGGCCGGAAGAGCCGGCCGGAGGTGCTCTCCGACGTGCAGCCGGACGGACAGCCGGGCGCCCAGGCAGAGCGGCTCGGCGCGCTCGATCGCGCGCTCAAGGAGGTGCTCGAGGCGCTGCTCGACGGCCACGGCGTGACGTACGCCGGCGTCGACCCGCTCCGGCTCGAGCCGATCTTCGAGCGCGCGGACGGCCAGCGCGTCGACTTCGACGATCTCGGGCGGAGCGCGCGGCACACCGTCGCGTTCGGCGCGCTCGCGCTCCGCGCGCTCGCGTCCGCGCACCCGAGCGGCGATCCGCGCCTCGCCGAGGGCGTCGTGCTGATCGACGACATCGAGGCGCAGCAGCCGGTGCACCGCCAGCGATCGCTCGCCGCGCGCCTGCGCGCCGCGCTGCCCAACGTGCAGTGGATCGTCACGACCTCATCGCCGGCGATCGCGCTGGGCTGCGAGCTCTCCGACGTGATCGCGCTCCGCCGCGAGCCCTCGTCGGGGCGCGTCGAGCTGCACGAGGGCCCGGACGCCGTGCTGCACTGAAACACGCGGCGCGCCGCCGAGCGGCGGGCGGCGCCGCGCCTCCCTCCGCTCCCGGCTCCTGCGCCGCGCGCGTCAGGCGAGCGGCACGGCGAGGAGCACGACCTCCTTGCCGCGGACCTCGATCTTGTAGCGCATGGGCTTTCCGTGCTTCCGCCCGAGCTCCTGCTCGCTCGCCTTGAGGCGGGCGACGAACGCGTCGCGGGTGATGTGGTCCACCGGATCGCCGAGCGACTTCTTCGCGGCGATGTACTCCGCGAAGATGCGGGCGTAGTAGGCGTCCTCCGGCTCCTCGAGCAGCGCCTTGGCGTCGGCCGGGATCTCCTCCGCGGACAGCGCGGCCATCCGCTCGTCGACCTCGAGGGCGTCCCGGAAGGACGCCGACGTCGGCGCGCGCGACGGGCGCCCCTCGGCGTCGGTCTCGTCCTCCTGCACCCCGAGCAGCTGGTTCAGGAGCGAGTTCAAGCGGAACACGAGCCCGCCGAGCTCGGCGTGCTCGATCTGGAACCGGAGGTCGGTCCGGCCGTTCATGATCGCGAGCAGGCCGTCCTCGATCTCGGAGACCGGCTGCGAGATGTACGCGTCCAGGAAATACGCGGCGATCACGACGAGCACGAGCCCGAGCGCGGTGACGCCGAGGAGCGGCCAGAACAGCGCGCTCGCGAGCCCCGGCGTCCGGAGCTGCGCGATGCTGAGCAGCACCGCCCGCCGCCCGTCGCCGTAGCCGTCGAGCGCGTGCCCGACGGCGCTGTACTCGCCGGACAGCCCGCCGATGTCGACCGTCTGGCCGGAGCGCAGCGCCTTCAGGGCGCCGTCCTTCGCCGGCGACGCCGTGAGCGCCGCGACCAGCTGCGGGGAAGCGTCGCGCGATTTCGCCACCACGTCGAGCCCGTCGCCCGACTGCATCGCGACGACGAGGACGCGCCCGCTCGTGCGCTCGCTCGCGTTGGTCAGCCGCTCGTCGTTCAGCGCGGTGCCCACCGCGACGGCGCCGATGATCTGCCCGGCGTCGCTGCGGATGGGCGCGTAGGACGCGAGCAGCTGCTCGTTGCGCGCCCGGCTGACCCACACGTCCGAGCCGGTCACCCCCTGCTCGATGGCGAGCATCAGCGACGGGTAGACGGCGCCGAGGTTGTCTCCGCGCATGAGCGCGGAGGCGTTCCGTCCGAGCACCACGCCCTTGGTGTCCACCAGGACCACGAGGGAGGGCGGGGTCCTGGCCAGCTCGGGCGAGGCGGCGACCGCCTCCCGGATGGCGTTGGCGGCGCTGGTGGCCGCCTCGGCGCGGGCCGGGGCGGTGCCGGCGTTGAACGGCTCGCGCAGCTTCGGGTCGCTCGCGTGGGAGTCGAGCCACCGCTCCAGCACGAGGCCGTCCACCTGGAGCTGCGCCATGGCGGCCGCGAGCGCGCGCGGCGCCTCGCCGGGGCGCCCGATCTCCGCGAGGGAGGCGCGCGTGAGGGCGTAAAAAAGCCCTCCGACCATGAGGACAATCACGGCGAAGACTGCGATGATCTTTCCGCGCATCCTGCGTCTCCACTCCTTCTTTCCGGGGCTCAGGGCAAGCTACCATCCGCTGCGGCGCTGCTACAACTCTCCACCCAGCTCATGGTGCACTTGAATCAGCCGCACTCCGAAGCCCCGCGCCTCTACGTCGTCGACGACGCGCTGTTCGAGCAACATCGCTCGCGAGGCGCGCACCCTGAGCGCCCGGAGCGCCTCGAAGCCGCCCGCCGCGCCATCGAGCGCTGCGCCGCGGCCGGCCTCTCGCTGGAGCACGTGGCGTCGCGCGACGCCACCGAGGAAGAGCTCGCCCGGGTGCACGCCCCGCGGTACCTGGAGTCGCTCGGCCGGCTCAGCGGCCACTATGCGGCGCTCGACCCCGACACGTACGTGGTCCCGCGCTCGGTCGAGGCGGCGAGGCGCGGCGCGGGCGCCGCGGTGGCGCTGGTCGACGCGGTGCTCGCCGGCCCCGGCCGGCTCGGGGTCGCGCTGCTCCGTCCGCCCGGCCACCACGCCACGCGCGACGCCGGCATGGGCTTCTGTCTCCTGAACAACGTCGCCGTGGCGGCGCGGGCGGCGCTGAGCAGCGGGCTCTCGCGGGTCGCGGTGGTCGACTTCGACGTGCACCACGGCAACGGCACGCAGGACATCTTCTGGGACGATCCGCGGGTGCTGTTCTGCTCGCTGCACCAGTGGCCATTCTATCCCGGCACCGGCGCCGCCAGCGAGCTCGGCGGAGGCGACGGCGCCGGTTACACGGTGAACGTGCCGCTGTCCGACGGCGCGACGGACGCGGTCTACGAGGCTGCGTTCGACGAGCTCCTCCTTCCGGTGCTCGACGAGTATGCGCCCGAGCTGATCCTGGTCTCGGCGGGGTTCGACGCGCACGAGCGCGATCCGATGGCGGCGATGAAGCTGTCGCGCGCCGCGTACGCGGCGATGGGCCGCCGGCTCGCGGCGATGGCGACCGCGAAGGCGGGGGGGCGGCTCGCCATCTTCCTGGAGGGCGGCTACGACCTGACCGCGCTCGAGGGCTCGCTCACGGCGGCGCTGCTCGCGGCGTCCGGCTGCGAGGCAGCAGACGACCCGGCTGGAGCGTCGGTGCCGCCGGCGCAGCCCGCGCAGCGCGCGCCGATCTCGACCCGCCACCGCGCGGACCTGGACCGGGCCCGCCGGGCCGCGCTGCGCCGGTGGACGACGCTCTGAGCGAGGCGACCGGCGGCGTGCGCCGGGAAAACCGGGGCCGAGGCGTGAACGGGGCCGGGGCGGAGGCCGCCGGAGAGCCGCTGTCCCGCGGGGATCCTCTGCCTGGAGGAGGTCGGCGCCTCCTTTGGAGGGGGGTCAGGGCGGGAAGCCGGGGCGGGGAGCTCGAAAGGTGGGGGATCCAGGGTGCGGCTAGAAGAGCGACACGCGGTGCGTTTCCGTGATTGCACTCTGCGCGGAGCTGAGTATTCTGCCAGGCCTTCGCAGCCCACGGGCCGTGAAGAACGGTGGGTATAGCTCAGTTGGTAGAGCACTGGATTGTGGCTCCAGTTGTCGCGGGTTCGAATCCCGTTACTCACCCCAGGTAGGACAGGCCGAGGCCGCCCAGCAGCGGTGGCCTCGGGGTCTCGTCGGCGCGAGAGCACGAAGGCGGAGCCGCAGGCACGCTGATTCGTGCCCGCCGGGCTCCTCGCTGGCGCTCCACGAGTTCGACCGCGACGCGTCGACAGGGAGCGAGCAACGACCGGCGCATCGCGAGAGACCGCGACGCTGACGCGCGATCAGCTGACACCTGACGCGCGCCGTGGCCTCGGGCCCCGAGCCCCGGCTCGACTGTGCCGAGCCGCCGCGCCCTGTCCGCGGAGAGCGACGCGCGCTCTCCGCGACCTTCCTTCCTCCATCCATCCACGAGCCGAACGGCGTTCCCCTTGGTCGACGCCGCGCGAGCGCGTCCCGACCCCGGTCCGAGGCTCGGCGCCGCCCGAGACCCTCCATGAGCGCGACCGCGCGCCACACCACGAGCGCGCTCGCACGCCACCACGAGCGCGCTCGGACACCCCATCATGGACGAGCTCGCACGGCTTCGCGAATCGCTCGCTTCGATAAGCGCCCTTCGCGCGCCTCGGAGCTATCGATTCATGGATATCCACCCATCGCAGTGAGCCGTTACCCATTCTCCCGGAGACAGCAAGTCTCATTTTTGCAACCGACTCGCCACAATCCCCGCGTAGCGTCCGCGCGCATGAAGACCACTCTCCCCGGGAGACGCGCGTCGACGGCGCGCCTCATCTCCGCTGCTTTCATCGCGATCAGCGCACCTCAGCTCGCGGCGTGCGCCGTGGATTCGAGCGATGCCGCGGATCCTACCGAGTTGCCGGCCCCCGGCGCCGTCGATGTCGTCCGCCCGCTCACGCTCTCGGACCGCGCTCGTGTGCCCGAGAAGGAGCCGGGGTTCGTCGCCGCGGCGCTCGGGGACCACGAGCTCGTCATCACCCATGACGGCAGCATGACGCCCTTCGCCGCCGGCGACGTGCTCGGCGGCACGCAGGGAGGCGGCTACCTCGCCCGCGTCGTGAGCGTACGCACGATCGACGCGACGCGGGTGGCGCTCGCGACGACGCCCGCTCCTCTGACGGAGTTCATCACCGAGGGCCATTTCCACGTCCACTACGACGCGCGCGAGTACGCGCGCGCCATCGACGATCACGCCGCGCGCACCCGCGAGCTCGGCGTGGAGGACGGCGAGCAGATCGCGAGCGCGGCGGAGGCCCTGAAGATCTCGTCCGGCGCCTCCATGAAGCTCCTCGATCTCTCCTCGGCCTCGCTCCCGGCGTCGTGCGGGGTCACCGCGCACGGGACGGCGGCGCTCGACGTCACGGCCGAGCTCTCGCCGGCGCTCGACCTCGAGGTCCACGTCGGCCCGAGGGGCAAGCTCAACCCGGTGCCGGAGCTGAAGCAGCTCCGCCTCGTCGCGTCGGGCCAGCTCGACGTGAGCGCCAGGCTCCAGGGCACCGGCACGGTCACGGGGAGCTGCTCTGTCGATCTCCTGGAGCTCGCCGGGGGCATCCCGAGCCTGCCGCTGCCGACGCTGACCTTCTGGGTGGGCCCCGTCCCCATCGTCGTCACGACGGACGTCGTGCCGAGAGCGAACGCGGATCTGGGGCTGTCCTTCACGGCCGCCGAGGTGGAGGCCGTGGCGCAGGCGACCGCCGAGATCGAGGCCGGGGTCGACTACAGGAACGGCACGTGGAGCACGATCTGGGAGCCCTCCGGCTCGGCCTCGGGCTCGGCCTCCATCGGCGCGCCCGGCCCGATCACGGCGTCCGGCAAGGTGAGCGCCGGCGCGGAGCTCCGGGCGCGCCTGTACGGCATCGTCGGCCCGAACGTCGGAGTCCAGGCGTACGCGCGCGTCACGGCGGAGACCGCGCCGCCCTACTGCTCGTACGACGCGCGGGTCGACGGCGGCGTGCGGGCTTACGCCGAGGCGGTGGCAGGTGTGTCGGTCGGCCCGCTGGATCTGACGCTCAAGCGCCTCGAGCTCGTCGATCTCGAGCTCCTGCGCTTCGACGGACCGCGCGCCTCGGGCCCGCTCCGCGACGCGCCCGAGTGCGACGCGGAGCCCTGATCGCGCCGCCCCTCATCGCGCCCTCTGTCCGGGAGGCGAGGCGCCCCCGCCTCCCCGCGCGCGGGGAGGCGGGGGCGCCGCGCTCAAGGGTCCGCGCACGCGACGTAATCACAGGACGCCTCGTTCACGCACTCCTCGGTTCGCTCCACGAGGTCATTCCCCTCGAGGCCGAGGCACGCGGTCTCGCAGCTGGTCTTGCTCGGCGGCGGAGCGTCGTTCTCCTCCGCGCAGAGGATGCGGTGCTTGCAGAGCTCACTGCATGCGTTCAGGATCTCTTCGTCTTTGCACCCCGCGGCCCCCGCGGCAAAGAGGCCGAGAACGGCGGCGATGACGAGCGGGATCGATCGGAGTTCTGCGTTCTTCATGGGCAGCTCACCTCGGTTGTGGAACGGAGATTCTCCCCGGCGAGCGACCCGCTGCCGACCGGCAGCCCGCGTCAGCCCACGAGAAGAAGGCGAGCGCGCGACCCGGCACGGTAGCAGCGCTTTGCAGAAGGCCAGCGCGCCTCACCATGAGGCCACGCCTCCGCGCAGAGCATAGACGAATCCCTGGCCCCCGCCCACCGCGCGGCGGCAGCGGGAACGGAGATGACGCGAAGACCTCGGCCCCGCGCCGACGTCATCTCGGTTCGCGCTGCCGCACCCCCGCGCTGGCTCGATGCGCCGGGCGTGGTACATTGCGTCATCGCGCGTCCTGACGCGCCCTCCACGATCGACGACGAATGCCCTCCAAGGAATCCGACACCCTGCTCGAAGCCGATCCAGCCGAGCGACCGGATCGCGAGAAGCCCGAGTCCACGCGGCTCCCTCTCGTGCTCTTGGTCGACGGGGACAGGAGCATCTGGCAGCCGCTCGGCGCCCTCCTCTCGAAGCGATATCGCCTCGTCGTATGCTCCTCGGCCGTGGACGGGGTCGCCGCCTTCACCGAGGACACGTGCGCGGTGATCGTCGATGTGCGGATGTCAGGGCTGGAGGGATTCTGGGTCTGCGACCAGATCCGCAAGGTGCAGCCGGAAGTGCCCGTGATCTTCTATTCGGCTCATCACGACGAGAAGGACTCGTTCGAGGTCATCAACGCGCACCGGCCCTTCGCCTATGTCGACAAGCACGGCGCGGAGCAAAAGCTCCTCGACGCCCTCGAGAAGGCGACGCAGATATTTCAAAGCACCCTCCGCAGCAGACGGATCATCGAGCGGCTGCAGCGCCGCCGGCTGGAGGCGGTCTGACACCTCGGCAGGGCGAGCCGCGCCCGCGCGGCGATCGGCGAGATCTGTGGCGCACGCTGGTCCAGCTGGCGCTCAGCCTGTCCGCGCTCTTCGCCGGGATCGCGCTCGCGGCGCACCTCGCCCGCGAGCAGCTCGACGCGCTCGGCCGCGGGTTCGTGGACCGCTTCGGCCTCGCCGGGATGTTCGTCGGCACCTTCCTCGCCGACGCGTTCTCGTTCCCGATCCCGCCGCAGTTCTACATGCTGACGGCGATCACCTCGGGTGGCTCGCAGGTCGCGCCCCTGATCGCCATCTCGACCGCCTCGCTCGTCGGCGGCTGCACGGGTTACCGCCTCGCCGGCCGCCTCGCGCGGATCCGCCTCTTCGCGGCGCGCATCGAGCGGACGCGACCCAGGATAGACCGGCTCTTCGAGCGTTACGGCTACTGGGCGATCGCGATCGGGAGCATCTCGCCGATCCCCTTCTCGATGCTCTGTTACCTGTCCGGGCTGTACCGGGTCCCGCTGCGCTACTTCTTGACCATGGTGCTGTTCCGGGTGCCCCGGCTCCTCCTCTTCTACGCGCTCATCCGGGCGGGATGGAGCCAGTGAAGCCGGCGGCGTGAGCGCTACCTGGGGCTGTCCGTCTCCTCTGGCGACGGGTTCACCCTGACGCGCTCCAGGATCTGGTCGACCATGCCGAGATCGATCCCGGAGCGCTGCTCCACGACGTTCCTGGAGAACAGCCGAGTCGCCTCCTTCGCGAGCTCCTCGTCCGGGAGGAACGGCCGCGCGGGCGACCGCGGCGCCGGCAGGCCGATCTCCTTCTCGAGCTCGGAGATCGCCCGGATCATCTCCTGGTAGCAGGCGGAGGCGATCTGCACGGCGAACGGGAACACCTGGACGTTGCCCCGGCCGGCGCGCACGGCGTGCAGCGTCGCGGCGGCCTGCTCGGCGAACTGGCGACTCCCGTACGCGTTGGCCATCTGCGCGTACATCGCGATGGACTCCTGGTCCGCCGCGAGGTCCTCCTCCTTCGTGCGCGGCGCTCCGGACGAGGGCACCGACGACCACCGGACGATCATCCGCGCGTAGTCGTCGAGCGCGCGCCGCTGGAGGGCCAGTCGCTCCAAGAGCGCTTCTCGCCGCTGTCTCTGGAGCTCCGCCTTCTCCTCGTGCTCGGCCCGCCGCTCCGCGCTGAGATCCGCCGATCTCCGCGCCAGGTAAGCGCCGATGAAGAGGGCGACGCCGTTGCTGACGGCGATGAAGAGCATCTCCAAGATCTTGGGATCCATGCCGGTGCCCACGACTTCTATCACGTTCGCGCTGAACGCAGTGAGTAGCCGCAGGATGCGGAGAAAAGTTGGCCGCCGCCCTCCTCCCGTGCAGGTGCGCCGTCATCCCACAGGCGGCCGGGGCCGCGCTCGGAGCCGCGCGGGCAGGCATGATAGGATGTCCGCATGACCGGTTCACTCGACGCCGGGGCCGGCCCGCACCTCGATGGGCTCGCGGGCCCGCTGCGCGAGGCGCTGGAGAGGAGCCTCGCCGACCGGCTCGCGCGCTGCCCCGGGGCGGAGCTCAACCTGGACAACGCGTTCTGGGGCGCCCCCGAGCCGCGCGACCTCGGCGAGGCGCTCACCCGGTTCGGGCCGACGTGCGTCAACGTCGTTGTGCGCATCTTCGAGCGTATCCGCGGCGTCGACCCGACGCTCGGCCTGTGGATGCAGATCAGGTATCTGCGCAACGTCTGGTGCGGCGGGAGCGCCGGATTCAAAGTGGTCTACGTGGAGCCGGCGGCCATGCGCGAGCGCCTCGATCGCCACTTCGCGGGAGCGGGCGGCCGCCGCGTGGCGCGCGACACGATCCTCGGGGGGATCGAGCACCAGCGGGGCGCGCTGCTCGGCTCGCTCGCGGCGAGCATGGCGGAGCTCTTCCGGGGCGGCGAGCCGCTCGACGCGGACAGCTGGCGCGAGGTGCACCAGCCGGATCGGGAGGCGGTTCACCTCTGCGTCGGCAAGCACGACCCGCGGCCGCCGGAGCTCGACGACATTCACCTCGACTGGAGGTCGCCGGTGGTGGGCGTCGACGAGGAGCGCCGCCGCTGCCAGTACGGGCTCCTCATCGGCGTGGTCCACTGGGTGCAGGCGCGATTCGGGCTCGGCAAGCCGGTGTTTCCGTTCCAGAGCATCGATGACAGGGTCGCCGCCCTGGCCGGGCGCCGCGAGGCACCGGCGCGCTGGGCCGAGTTTGCGGCGCGCTGGCGCGACGCGCGGTGGCCGCTCGCGCTGCGCGGCGGCGCCGGCGCAGAGGAGGCGCAGACGTGGCTTCGCGAGTGCGACGAGCTGGTCGCCGCGCAGCGCGCGGACGCGTGAGAGGTGACAGGCGGCCGGCATGCCCTACCCCGCTCCCGACGGCACCCAGCTGATCGAGCACCTCGGCGCCGGCGCCACGTTCGACGTCGCGCTGGTGCGGCTCGGAAGCCCGCCGCCCGGCCCCACGCTGGTGTGCAAGCGCCTCGTCCCCGGCGTCCTCCACGAGCACGCGGGGCGGGCCGCCATGGTCCGCGAGGCGAAGGTCCTCTCCCTCGTTCGCCACCCTGCCCTGCCCGCGCTCGCGCGCGTCGGCGCCGATCGCCACGGCCCATTCCTCCTCGAGAGCCGGCGCGAGGGCACCTCCCTCCGCGACGTGCTCGACGGATGGCGCCGCCTCGGCCGGCCGCCGCCCGCGTCGCTCATCACCCACGTCGTCAGGACCGCGATCGAGACGCTCGCCGAGCTCCAGGAGCTCGAGGACGCCGGAGGCCCGATCCGCTTCGTTCACGGCGATCTCGGCCCTGATCACGTGCTGCTGGGTCCGCTCGGCGATATCGGCCTCGTCGACCTCGGCGCCGCGCGGTTCCGCGGCATGGATCCGGACCTCGAGACCGCCGACCGGGGCACGGTTCCCTTCGTTGCCCCCGAGATCGCCCGCGGCGAATCCCCGCCGACCCAGCGCGGCGACGTCTACTCCATGGCGGCGACCCTCGTCTCCTTCGCCACCGGCGCGCCCCTCACGCGCGCGCGCGAGCAGGCCGCGGCGCTCGTCGAGATCAGCGAATCTGGCCTCTGCCTCGACCCGCTCTCCGTCACGGACGCGCTCTCGCCGGGGCAGCGCCGAGCGCTCGCTCGCGCGCTCGATCGCGATCCGCAGCGCCGCGTCGGGACGGCGCGGGCGCTGCTCGACGCGCTCGACGCGGCCGCTCCGCGGGCCGAGGGCGGCGCCGAGTCAGCGCGCTGACTCGGCTCTCCTGCGCGCCAAAACCGTGGACGCACGCGGCCCATGAGATAAGTCTCGCCCGCATGAAGCCCCACCTAGGTCACGACAAGCTCGGCCTCGACACGCTCGCGATCCACGCCGGACAGCCGCCGGATCCGACGAGCGGCGCGGTCATGACGCCGATCGTCCTCTCGAGCACCTTCGCCCAGGAGCGGCCGGGCCACCACAAGGGGTTCGAGTACTCCCGCAGCGGCAACCCCACCCGCAAGGCGCTCGAGGAGTGCATCGCCGCGCTCGAGGGGGGGCGCCACGGCTTCGCCTTCGGCAGCGGCTCCGCGGCGACCGCCACCCTGCTCCACACGCTCCGCCCGGGAGATCACGTGCTCTCGGGCGATGACGTCTACGGCGGCACCTTCCGGCTCTTCGACAAGGTCATGCGGCCGATGGGCCTCGCCTCGACCTCGGTCGACATGAGCGACCTCGACGTCGTCCGCAAGGCCCTCACCCCGGCCACGCGGATGATCTGGATCGAGACCCCGACGAACCCGATGCTCAAGATCTTCGACATCGCAGGGCTCGCCGAGATCGCACGCGCGCACGGGGCGCTGCTCGTCGTCGACAACACCTTCGCCACGCCGGTGCTCCAGCGGCCGCTCGACCTCGGCGCTCACGTCGTGGCGCACTCGAGCACGAAGTACCTGAACGGGCACTCGGACGTCGTCAGCGGCGCGCTGGTCACGTCCGAGGACGCGCTCGCGGAGCGGGTCGGGTTCCTGCAGAACGCGATCGGCGCCGTCCCGAGCCCGTTCGACTGCTACCTCGTTCTCCGCGGGATCAAGACGCTCGGCGTGCGCGTGCGCCAGCAGTGCGCGTCGGCCGCGCTCATCGCCGGGAGGCTCGCCGGGCACCCCGCCGTCCAGGCGGTGCACTACCCCGGCCTCCCCACGCACGCCGGCCACGCGCTCGCCGCGCGGCAGATGCGCGCGCCCGGGGCGATGATCTCGTTCGTCGTGCGCGGCGGCCTCCCCGTCGCCTCGAGGTTCCTCGAGCGGCTCGCGATCTTCGCCTGCGCCGAGAGCCTCGGCGGCGTCGAGTCGCTCGCCGAGCACCCCGCCCTCATGACCCACGCCTCCGTGCCCGCGGCGGCGCGGGAGGCGCTCGGCATCGCCGACGGCCTCCTCCGGCTCTCGGTGGGCCTGGAGGCCACCGAGGACCTCTGGAACGACGTCGCCCAGGCGCTGGACGACGCGCAGGCGCGCGCGGCGGGCACGTGAGCGCGGCGGGCACGTGCGGCGCTGCCGCCGTTTGATCGCGGACCCCCGAGTACGATAGAAGCGAGGAGCGGCCTCGGGGCCGCCACCTACCACCGGAGCTTTCCATGCGTCTCGCTCGCCTCAGCTTCGTGCCCGTGCTCGGCCTCCTCCCCCTCCTCGGCCTCGGCTGCAGCGGCGCGGAGCCGCCGACCCCGCGCGGCGCATACAAGATGAACTTCGCCGACCCGGGCATCGACTGCTCCGCACCGGGGCATATTGCGACCCTTGGCGACGTGACCGATATCCAGAAGGCCCGGCTGGTCACCGACGGCGAGGACAGCGCCTCGATCGACTGCTCCGTGTCCGGCTCGGGCACCTTCTCCGTCTCGGCGATGGCCAAGAACCCCGCCGAAGCCGCGGAGATCCACGTCAAGATCGACGCCATCTCCCCTGCGGCGACCCAGGACGCGCCGGCCAGCGGCAGCATCAGTTTCTCCTCGGCGAGGACAGGGGGCCAGACCTTCTACTCCGATACGGCCACCCCGTGTAAGTTCTGGTTCGAGGGCAAGCAGGGCGTCGACGCGGGCAAGATCTGGGTCGGCTTCGAGTGCCCGGCGATGCTGAACGAAGGCGAGATATGCCAGCTCAGGCTGGGCGTCCTGGCCTTCGACAGCTGCGGAGGCTGAGCGGCGCTGGCTGCTGGCTGCTGACAGGCGGGCGCGCTGGGGGCGCCCCGCACGTCCGCCCTTCCCGCGCGTCAGCTCTTCTCGGAGCGCGAGGCCGACACCGCCGGGACCGTCGACCGATCGCCCATGCTGACCTGCTGCGAGTCGGCGGGCGGACCGATCGTCGCGCTGTTCGGGAGCTCGGCGTCGTCCTGCTCGTCGATCCGGATCACGAGCGCCGTGATGTTGTCCTCTCCGCCGTTCTCGTTCGCCTTGGCGATGAGGCGGCGGCACATCTCCGGGACCTCCTCGGTCGAGCTCACGATGTGGAGGATCTGGTCGTCCGAGAGCATCCCGCTCAGGCCGTCGGAGCAGAGCAGGTAGACATCGCCGGGCTGCGGCTCATCGCTGATCAGATCCACGGAGACGCTGTCGTGCATCCCGAGCGCGCGGGTGATCACGTTGCGCGGAAGCTCGGCCCGCTGCTCCTCGGTGAGCTCGGGCATCGCCATGATGTAGTCGTTGAACAGCGAGTGATCGCGTGTCAGCTGGCTGATCGATCCCTTGCGGACGCGGTACGCGCGGCTGTCGCCGACGTGGCCGACGTAGATCCGGTTCTTCTTCTTCGAGAAGAGCGCCCCCACGACCGTCGTGCCCATCCCGGCGCAGTCGCGCGACCGGATGCTGCGCTCGAAGATCTGGCGGTTCGCGACCCGGATGCCCGCCTGGAGCCGGTTCTCCTCCTCCGACAGGCTGGTGTCGAAGTGGAATGGCCAGGTGGCGTCCTCCCGCGACGTGGACCGGAAGAAGTCCGCGATCGACTCGGTCGCCAGCTTGCTGGCTACGTCCCCCGCGCGGTGGCCCCCCATGCCGTCCGCGACGATGAACAGATCGTACTCCGACAGGACGGCGTAGCTGTCCTCGTTGTGGTCGCGTTGGAGACCAACGTCCGTCATTCCTGAAGCGATCGCTCGCATAACCTCGGGAATCCTTGAGACGGCTCCGGGCCTTCGGCTTCGAACACCAACCATTTCACGCTAGCGAAAACCTGTCAAGCAGGGCCTCTCGCACCGTAATGGGCGTCTTCAGAGCCTTCGCACGCCCAACCGCCGACCTTCCTGATCCTACCGACTCCGACCGGGGGGACCGCAAGCCTCTTTTTCACTTCTTCGCTTCACGGGACGGTTCATTGTGAGCTGGGCTGGTCCCGGGCACGCCTCGCCCCGTGGCGCTCGGACGCAAGCGTCGGCGCGGGCGGCAGCCGCGGGTCGCGCGCGGGCAGGACAACAAGGATGAAGCGTCGCCTGGCCGGGCCGGGCTCGGCGCGCGCGGCGTCACGACACGCTGGGGCGCTGCGCGGCAGGCGATGTCGCGCATCGCACGCCGCCGCGCCGCCCTCTTCGAAGGGCCCGGCCCCATCGCGGGCCGCGGGGAGGGGCGGCCGCACGGCGCTCCCGTCGACCAAGCTCGGTCGCCGACGCCCGCCCGGCCGAGGGCCCGCTCACACGTCCAGGATGTCCTTTTCCTTGCCGGCGATCACCGTGTCGACCTGCTTCGTCCCCTCGGCCACCACGTCGTCGACCTTCTTCTTGGCCCGATCGGCCTCGTCGCCGCTGACGTCGCCGTCCTTCTCGAGCGAGTCGATCATCTCGTTCGCGTCCCGGCGGTGCTTCCGGATGGCGACTTTAGCGTCCTCTCCGTTCTTCTTCGTCAGCTTCACCATCTCCCTGCGCCGCTCCTCCGTCAGCGGCGGGATCGGGAGTCGGATGAGATCCGCGTCCACCTGGGGATTCAGGCCTAGATCGCTCTCCCGGATCGCCTTCTCGATCGCTTTCACCTGGTTCTTCTCCCAGGGCTTGACGCTGATGAGCCGCGGCTCCGGCACGGACACCGTGGCCATCTGCACGATCGGCGTCGGCACGCCGTAGTAGTCGACGCGGATGCCGTCGAGCATGGCCGCGTTCGCGCGCCCGGTGCGCACCTTCGCCAGGTCTCGCCGGAGAGCTTCGATGGCCTTCTCGATCCCTTCGCGCAGCTCCTTGATGACGTCCTCGAGCATGATCCGGCTTCCTCCGTGTGGGGCTCGCCCAGCCCGCCCTCTTCGCGGGCGGGGGCGGAGCTTACCGCGTATTTCCGGGCCGGCGGAGAAATCGATCCGCCCGACCTCGCCGGCGTCGCGGTCGGAAGAGCGCTCGCCTCCGCCTGGGCGCAGGCGGACGCGCACGCGCCCGAGCGCCGCCCCCCTGCTCAGCGCGGAAGGCGCGGAAGGCGCGGAAGCGCGGGAGCGCCGAAGGCAGACGCGCGGCTGGGCGGCGCGACGCGGCGGAATGGCAGCATGCGCGGCGGCGCTCCGGCGCGCGGCGAGAGGGCGGCGAAGGCCGCCGAGCGCGCCACCTCCACTGTCGCGATCGTGCCGAGCTGTAGTAACTCTGGGAGGCAGGGCGACCCGATGCGCGATCTGGACTGGAACAGCTTCGACGTCCTCGTCGTCGACGACGAGCAGGACAACCTCGACGCGTTCCGGTTCGCCTTCAGGAAGTCGTTCAAGATCCATTATGCGCTGGGCGGCGCCGAGGCCCTCTCGCTCCTCGATCGCCTCGATCCTGCGGTGATCGTGGCGGACCAGCGAATGCCGGGGATGAGCGGTATCGAGTTCCTCAAGCAGGCGAAGGAGCGGCGGCCTGACGCGGCGGGCGTGCTGCTCACCGCCTACGCGGACATGACGGTGCTCATCGACGCGGTCAACTCGGGCGCGGTCGACCGGTACGTCCAGAAGCCCTGGAACTCGAGGGAGCTCGCCGTCATCCTCCGGCAGGCGATCGCCGGGGTCGCCACCGTGCGGGAGAACCGGCGGCTGCGCGAGCAGCTCGCGCAGTACGCGGGCTACCTCGAGCGCGAGCAGCGGGACCCGATCGATTTCGGCGAGATCGCCGGCGAGAGCGAGGCCATGCGCGAGGTCGCCGCCCGGATCGGCGAGGTGGCGAAGGCGGCGACGCACGTGCTGATCGAGGGCGAGGAAGGGGCGGAGAAGGAGGTCGTCGCCCGGGCGATCCACGTGGGCTCCCCGCGGGAAGAGCAGCCGTTCGTCAAGGTGACCTGCGCCGCGTTCCGGGGCGACACGCTCGAGCGCGAGCTGTTCGGCTGGCGGCGAGGCGCCTTCGACGGCGCGTTCGCCGAGCGCGCAGGCCGGCTCGAGCTCGCCCACCGGGGGACGATCTACCTCGACGAGCCGGCGCCGCTCACGCCCTCGCTCCAGGCGAGGCTGCTCCGCGTGCTCACCGACGGCGAGGTCGAGCGGCTCGGGTCGACGGAGACCACGCGCGTCGACGTGCGCGTCGTGCTGTCGCTCACGCCCGGCATCGACGAGGCCTGGGCGCGCGCGGGCGTGCTGCCCGAGCTCGTCTCCCGGCTCTCGGTGTTCCCGCTCAGGCTGCCCCCGCTCCGGGAGCGGCGCGAGGACATCCGCGCGCTCGCCGAGCACTTCCTGCGCAAGGTCGCGCGGCGCAACGCCCGCGCGGCCACCGCGCTGTCGGAGGAGGCGCTCGCGAAGCTCGCGGCGTACTCGTGGCCGGGGAACACGCGGGAGCTGGAGAACGTGGTCGAGCGCGCCGCCATCCTGTCGCGCGGCGACGTGATCCTGCCCGAGCACCTCGCGTTCACGGCGCGCGCGCAGCCGGCCGAACCGCCCGCGCGCGCGCCGAGGGCCGCCGCGCCGGCGGAGCCGGAGGCGGACCCGGCCGGAAGAGAGCCCGCCGCGCCGGCGTGCGCGCGGCCAAGGCTCGACCTGAGCTCCCAGCTCGACGACATCGAGCGGCGGGAGCTCCTCGCCGCCCTGGAACGCTGCGGAGGGAACAAGGCGGAGGTCGCCCGGCAGTTCGGCATGCAGCGCACGACCCTCTATTACAGGCTGAAGCGGCTCGGAATCGACGGTTGACGACGGTTGACGACGGTTGACGACGGTTGACGACGGTTGAAGGCGGTCGACGAGGGCCGGCGCTCCCTGACGACACCCGACGGTCGCTGACGGCCCCGCCGGGACGCCGCGGCGCGTGGCCACGGTCGACGCCGGGGACGACTTGCGGCAGATTGCGTCCGCATGCTGAAGGTCGGCGAGCGCGCGCCGGAGATCGACACGCTGGCCATCGACGGCCAGCGCTTCGTGCTGTCGGCGCAGGGTGGGCTCTGCACGGTCGTGTACTTCTTCCCGAAGGCCTTCACGCCCGACTGCACCGTCGAGGCCCAGCTCTTCCGCGACAACCACGCCGAGATCGCGCTCGCGGGCGCCAGCATCGTCGGCGTCAGCACCGACGACCACAGGACGCAGTGCCGGTTCGCCGAGGCGCAGAAGGTCCCTTACCCGATGATCGCCGACCGCGATCGCAGCGTGTGCCGCGCCTACGGCGTCCTCTGGCCGCTCATCGGCCTCGCCCGGCGGATCACCTACGTCGTCACGCCCGCCCTGGAGATCGCGGCGGTCTTCCACCACGAGTTCCAGGCCAGGAAGCACCGCGACGACGTGCTCTCGTTCATCGACAAGCGCTTCCGGGCGGCGCGCCCCCCCGCGGGGTGAGCGCGGAGCCCGCCGTGCGTCCCGCCCCCGAGCCCCGCGCGCCCAGCGAAGGCGCCGCGCTCCTCGAAGGAGCGGCGCCGCTGTCGCGTGACTTCTACGCTCGCCCCGCGCTCGTCGTCGCGCGGGCGTGCATCGGCAAGGTGCTCGTCCACACGACGCCCGAGGGCACCGCCGCCGGACGCATCGTCGAGACCGAGGCGTACCGCGGCCCGGAAGACCTCGCCGCGCACAGCGCGGGCGGGCGACGGACCGTGCGGACGGAGGTCATGTTTGGCCCGGCGGGCTATGCGTATGTGTTCCAGCTCTACGGCATGCACTGGGCGTTCAACCTCGTCGTGGCCTCGGAGGGAGAGCCGCACGCTGTCCTCATCCGCGCCATCGAGCCGATGATCGGCCTCCCGCTCATGAGCCGCCGGCGGGGCGTCGCGCCTGGGCGGATCGAGCTCACCAACGGGCCGGGGAAGCTGTGCAAGGCGCTGGGGCTCGACCGCTCCGCGTACGGGATGGATGTCTGCGGAGCGCAGCTCTCGCTGCTGCCCGGCGCTGCTGGGCCCATCGGCAGGTCGCCTCGCATCAACGTCGACTATGCAGGTGCGTGGGCGAAGAAGCCGTGGCGGTTCTACGAACGCGGCAATCGCTATGTCTCCGTTCCGCCTCGCCATTGAGCGGGCGTGAGGGCGCGAGCGCTCGAAGCGCTCGCGCCCGGGCCCAGGATCGCGCGACAATGGGCTCATGGGATTCTGGCCTTTCGGGGGGCGTGAACCTGCCAACGTCGAGAGCGCGTCGCAGGTTGTCACGGCGGGCACGCATCGGGAGACCCTGCGGGGAAAGTTAACGCTCTATTTCAAGGAGCCGCAGACGCGGAGCGCCGCGGACAGGGCCGCGGAGCGGTGCGCGCAGATCGCCGGCGACCTGCTGCGCGAGACCGCAGAGCACGAGGCGCTCCTCGGCAAGGAGGCGGAGCTCGCCGCGGCCATCGCGGCCCGCGCGCCGCGCGGCCTCCCGGGGCTCCGCGCGATCGAGCTCGCGGCGCTGCACGTCGTGACCGAGCGCACCACGCAGTCGCGGCGCGGCGAACCGACGCTGTCCGTCCAGGATCCCACGCGGATCGCGGGCGCGCGCACGCCATCGAACAAGCCCTCGCCGGGCGGCGTGAGCCGGACCACCGGCGTGCCGCCGGCCAGCAGCCGCGCCCTGGCGCAGGCTCCCGGCGCGCCGCCGACCGTCGGTCGCAGCACGCCGTCGAGCATCCCGCCGCCCATCAGCGTGCGCTCGCCGCCGAGCTCCGGCGCGCAACGCCCCCGCGCCGCCGGAGCGGGCGCCGCGCGGGCGTCGAGCCCGGGGCTCATCGGCTCGCCCCCCACCGTGATCGCGGCCGCGCTCGCGCCGCTCCTTCGCGACGCGTCCACGCGGCTGCTCCTCGGATGCCTGCGGGCGCACGATCTGATCATCGTGCGCCGCATCGCGATCGATCCTGGCGCCGCAGATCAGCTGGCCGCGCTGCTGCCCGTCTCCGAGGCGCCGCCGGGTGAGTTCGAGGCGAGCCGAGCCGCCGAGCTCTCCCGCTGGCACACGGTGCTCGGCTCGCCCGTGATCAGCCAGCTGCGCACGGAGTCGTGCGCGATCAGCGCGCAGAAGGCCCGGGCCGCGCTGGGCGCCGCGAACATCGCGGCGGGCGTCGCGGGGGAGCTGATCGACGCGCTCTGCCGCACCGCCTTCCCGGGCCTCGCGCTGTCGAGCGCCCATATCGATCGCTACGCGGAGCGGGATCTGAACGAGCTGGCGGCCGAGAGCGTGGCGCGCATCCTCCGGCACCCGAACTCGAAGCCGCTCCGCCTCGCGCTCGGCCCGCTGCTCGACGCGGTGCACGGCGACGTGGACGGCATCTCCCGCCTCGCGAAGGCCTCGCTCGGCAGCGCGCACTGAGGCCGATGCCACCGCTCGGCACGTTCCCTTCCCGGCGAGCTGGCGCTAGGAGGCGCAGGTGCGACACCATGATCTCTCCCATGAGCTCTCTTTCTCCCGCAGATCGCTCCGCGGCCACCTCTCCCTGCTCGCCGCGCTGCTCTGCGCGTGCGGGCCGGCCGAGCGCGCCGCGCCGCCCGCGCAACCCGTCACGAAGGCGGCTGTGGTGAGCCCGGCCGACGCTCGATCCGGCGCGGCGGGCGCGGAGGCCGGCGCCGAGCAGGCGCTCGCGGCCTTGTCGGCGCGCGTGCTCGAGGAGTACCTGCGCGACGAACCGGTCCGCGCCACCGAGGCAGGGGACCACCGGTACGACGCCGTGTGGCCGGACGTCACCGCGCAGGGCGAGGCCGCGCGCCGGCGCACGATCGAGGCGGCGCTGGCCGAGCTCGGGGCGCTCCCCGCGGCGCGCCTCGGCGTCCAGAGCCGCGTCGACGCGGCGATGATCGAGAACCAGCTGCGCTCCTGGCTGTTCGCGATCGACGAGCTCCGCGAGGCGACGTGGAACCCGATGGTGTACACGGGCCTCGTCGGCGACGGGCTCGATCCCCTGATCACGAGGAGCTTCGCGCCGCTCGAGGAGCGCCTGCGGAGCCTCGGCGGTCGCCTCTCGGGCATCCCTGCGCTCGTGCGTGCCGCGGAGCAGCGCCTCACGGCGGCGCCGCCGCGCGTCCACACCGAGACGGCGATCGCGCAGAACAAGGGGCTCATCGCGCTCTGCAAGTCCGAGCTCCCGGCGCTGTTCGCGTCGGCCCCGGCGCAGCAGGCCGAGCTCGACGCGGCCGCGAGGGCGGCGGCGGCGGCGCTCGAGGGCTTCCAGGCGTTCCTCGAGAAGGACCTGCTCCCGAGGAGCCACGGCGACTTCCGGCTGGGCCGCGCGCGCTTCGAGAAGAAGCTCCGGTTCACGCTGGACGACGCGACCATCGACGTCGACGGCGTGGTCGCGAGCGCCCGCGCCCTGCTCGCGGCGACGCACGCCGAGATGCTCGAGACCTCGAGGGAGCTCTGGCCGGCGCTCTTCGGGAAGCAGCCTTTCCCGAGGGTCGAGGCGCAGGACGAGAAGATGGCCGCGATCAGGAAGGTGCTCGACGCGCTCGCGGCCGATCACCCGACGAACGCGACCATCGTGAAGGCGTCCGAGGAGCTCCTCGCGGAGGCGACCGACTTCGTCCGCAAGCGCGACCTCGTGCGCATCCCGGAGGAGCCCTGCCGGGTGATCGAGATGCCCGAGTACCGCCGCGGCGTCGCGATCGCCTACTGCGACGCGTCCGGCCCGCTCGAGGCGAAGCAAGAGACGTTCTTCGCGATCGCGCCGACGCCGAAGGACTGGCCGAAGGCGCGCGTGGACTCGTTCTACCGCGAGTACAACTCGAGCATGCTCGCCGACCTCACCGTCCACGAGGCGATGCCGGGCCACTTCCTGCAGCTCATGCACAACAACAAGTTCCCCTCGAAGCTCCGCGCGGTCTTCTCGAGCGGCCCGTTCGTCGAGGGGTGGGCGGTCTACACCGAGTGGCTGATGGCGCACCACGGCTTCGGCGGCCCGAAGGTGAGGATGCAGCGCCAGAAGATGGTGCTGCGCATGTCGGTGAACGCCCTCCTCGACCACGGGGTGCACGCGGGCGCGATGGGCGAGGAGGAGGCGCTCTCGCTCATGACGAAGGACGCCTTCCAGGAGGAAGGCGAGGCCGTCGGCAAGTGGCGGCGCGCCCGGCTCACGAGCGCGCAGCTCACCACGTACTTCCACGGCTTCACCGAGATGATGCGCCTGCGCGCCGAGCACGAGCGCAAGCCGGGCTTCACCGAGCGCGCCTACCACGACCGCCTGCTCAGCCACGGCTCGCCGTCCGTGCGGCACCTCCCGGCGCTGCTTTCGGAATAGCGGCGAGCCGCGCGCGGCGGGAGGGCCGCGCGCGGCGGAAGGTCACACCGGGGAGATCGAGCCGCCGAGCTCGACGAAGCGCGCCTTGGGGAACGCCTTCTGGCAGGCATCGAGCTGCCAGTCGCCCTTGAAGAGCACGACCGGGTTCCCGTGCACGTCGAGTGCGCCGTAGCCGTAGAGGTTCGACTCGAGCTCGGCGAGGGGCACCGGCTCGCCCTCGACCCAGCGGGCCAGGCTGAACGAGAGCCGCTCGATCCGGGCGTCGACGCCGTACTCGGCCGCGAGGCGGTGCTTCACGACGTCGAACTGGAGCTCGCCCACGACCCCCAGGATCGCCTCGCCCTCCCGCCCCTCGGGCGGCCGGAAGAGCTGGACCGAGCCCTCCTGCGCGAGCTGCTCGAGCCCCTTCTTGAGCTGCTTGCGCTTCATGGGATCGATCATGACGACGCGGGCGAACTGCTCCGGCGGGAACTGCGGCAGCGCGGCGTACTTCACGGGCGAGCCGCTGCAGAGCGAGTCGCCGATGAGGAAGAGCCCCGGGTCGAAGACGCCGATGATGTCGCCCGCGAAGCCGTCCTCCACGAGCGTGCGCTCCTGGGCCATGAACTGCACCGGGTTGGTGAGCCGGATGTCGCGGCCAAGGCGCACGTGGTGCACCTTCATCCCGCGCTCGTAGCGGCCGGAGCAGACGCGGAGGAACGCGATCCTGTCGCGGTGGGCCCGGTCCATGTTCGCCTGGATCTTGAAGACGAACGCGGTGAAGCGGTCGTCGTCCGGGGCGATGGGGCCCTTGTCGCTGCCCCGCGGCGCGGGCGGGGGCATGAGCTCGATGAACGCGTCCAAGAACTGCGGCAGGCCGAAGTTGGTGATGGCGCTGCCGAAGAACATGGGCGTGACCTCGCCGCGGGCGAGCTTGTCGCGATCGAGCGCGTCGCCGGCGGCGTCGATGAGCTCGATGTCCTCGCGCAGCTGACGGGCGCCCTCCTCGTCGAGCGCCTCGACGAGCTCGGGCGCGTCGAGCGACACGACCTCCATCGGGGCGATCTCGGCGCCGTGCGCGACGAGCTCGAAGAGGAAGACCTGCTTGCGCTCGCGGTGATAGACGCCGCGGAACTTGCCGCCCGCCGAGATGGGCCAGGTGACCGGGTAGACGCCGATGCCGAGGACCTCCTCGACCTCGCCGATCAGCTCGAACGGGTCGCGCCCGGGGCGGTCGAGCTTGTTGACGAAGGTGAAGATGGGCATCTGCCGGAGCTTGCAGACGCGGAAGAGCTTCTTCGTCTGCGTCTCGACGCCCTTCGCGCAGTCGAGGATCATGATGGCGGCGTCGGTCGCCATCAGCGCGCGGTAGGTGTCCTCGCTGAAGTCGGCGTGGCCAGGGGTGTCGACCAGGCTCAGGAGCCGGCCCTTGTACGGGAACTGGAGAACGCTGGTGGAGATGGAGATGCCGCGCTCGCGCTCCATCTCCATCCAGTCGCTGACGGCGTGGGCGCGCGCCTTCTTGGCCTTCACGGCGCCGGCGAGCTGGATGGCGCCTCCGTAAAGCAGGAGCTTCTCGGTTAGGGTGGTTTTGCCAGCGTCGGGGTGGGAGATGATCGCGAACGTCTTTCGACGGGCGATCTCGCGGGTGAGCATCGGGTCGGGCACAGCGGCGCGGCAGGATAGAGTCCGTGGGGGCTGCGTCAACCCAAGGGGCGACGGAGCCAGGACGGGCGGCGACGGAGCCAGGGCGGGCGGGGGTGGTGCGCGAGCGGGCGGCGGGGGTCCCCCCACGAACTCGGGCCTTTTGGGGGGCTGGTGCCGCGCTGGACGGGGGACTCGATCAGAGAGGGGGCGCTGCGGGGCGGGCCGGCCCTCGGGTTCGTGGGGCCCACCCCCGCCGCCCGCTCGCGCACCACCCCCGCCCGCCCTGGCTCTTTGTAAGGAGGTTTTTGGAAGAGGCGGGGGCGGACGCTGGGGTTTGTGGTCCCAGCGGCGGTCACGCAGGACGCTTCGTCTCGGGGATTTGTAAGGGGGTCGTTATTTCGGGGCGCGGAGGGAGAGGGAGACGGTGACGCCTACGGGGTCGGCGCTGGGCGTGCCGATGGGCTTGTTCTTGAGGAACTGACGGATGCAGCGCTGCGCGTCGGAGGTGATGCCCCGAGAGTCGAGGATCTCGACACCCTCGGCGCGGCCGCGCACCCGGACGAGGAACTGGACCTTGATGCTGCCCGACACGCCAGAGAGGCCGCCATGGTCGGCAACACACTTCGCAAGGTCGGGGGCGACCTTTTCGAGCCGCTTGGCCACGTTCGGGACGTCGCCGTTCATGAACTCGGGCTCCTTGATCTCCACGAGAGGGAGCGGGGCCGACACGATCGATGCGTCAGGCACGCCGCCGTCGAGGGGGCCGGCGTCGCCGGGAACACCGCCGTCAGGCGGGGGGGTGCCGCCGTCGGGAGGGGGCGGCTCGGGCTGCGGCGACGGCGGGAGCCAGCCGGCATCCGCCTCGCCCGGCTCGAGGCAGCGCACGAAGCCACGGTGCGGATCCTCCAGCGCGCCGTGCGGACAGCGCGGAGCGCCGCCCCCGTCGGGCGCCGCCGCCGTGATCCACCCCTGCTCCGGCGGCTCCTGCCGCGGCGGCGCGCCGCCCTCGGCGACCGCGCCGACGCAAGCGCCGACAGCGCCCATCGACAGCGCCACAGAGATCGCCCACTGACCGAGACGCCCACCTGCTGCTCTCCACCGCATCGGCCGCTGTGATACTGCGGAACGGGCGCGCGTACAGGAGAAACCGCGGGCAGCCCGTCGAGGCAGCCGCGAGGCGCTCGCCGACGGCGGCGACGACCGCGGTCTCGGAGCCCGCGAAAGCGGGCTCAGAGGGCGATGTGAGCGAGCGATCCCGCCGAGGCGTCCCAGAGCGCCCGCGCCCGGGACAGGGCGTCCGCATGCGCCTTGGTCCCCTCGGCGGGCCCTGTCACGGAGACCACGCCGCTCGCCCCGAGCTCGATCCGCTCGATACCTGCGTCCGGGAGCTCGTCTCGGAGCTCCTTCGTCATCCGCTCGCCGATGCGCTGGAGGAGGCGCGCCAGCCGCTCAGGCGTGATGTCCCGGAACACGAGCACCTGCGGGAGAGGGAGCTCCGAGACGAGGCGAGCGCGGTCGGAGAGGCCCTGCTCGCCGAGCCGCCTCTCGACGAGCGCCGCGAACACGCTCCCGTACGCCCGGTCGACCTGCTCCCGCCGGAACCGCTCGTCGATGGCCGGTCCGAGCCGCGTCTCCAGCTGCGCGACGCCGTTCAGCCCGTTGGCGAAGCGCCCCTCGTTCTGCGCGAAGTACTCCCCCCGCGCGCGCAGGTCGCTCGCCAGCGACGCGAAGTGCTCGCCCATCGTCGAGAGGGCGCGCAGCACGAGATCGGTGAACCTGAGCTCCTCCCGGATCCAACCCACGTCCGTCACCCGGTCGGCCATGAACGGCCAGACGACGAGGTTGTAGTAGTTGTTGAAGTCGAGGAGATACTTCAGCCGATAGAGCTCGAAGCTGCCGAACACCGGATACATGCGCTCATAGAGCCGGAGCGTGCTGTCGTACTTGAACCGGTAGTACGCGTCGTAGGCCGCGACCTTCTCCTCGAACCCGGCGCGGTCGCCGCGGACGTCGGAGAGGATCATCTGCGTGATGAACTCGTTCGCGGTCGCGATGAAATCGGATCCGGGGCTGTAGAAGGGATCGGTGAACGCGCCGGCCTCGCCTGTGACGGCGTAGCGGTCGGTCGAGAAGTACTGCTCCGCGTGGTACGGCAGGTGGGCATAGCTCTGGAAATCCTCGAGCTCCGCCCCCTCGAGCAGCTCGCGCGCGGCGCGGTGGGCGCCCAGGAAGCGCTCGAACTCCGCGCGCGTGCGCGGCCCGGGCAGCGCCCCGGCAGGCGCGTTCCCCGCGCCGATCCGATCCTTGTCGAACACGACGCCCACGCTCATCAACGCGGGTCGGGGATCCGCGTTCGCGGTCCCCTCCAGGTCGCCGGCGAGCGGGATGAACCAGATCCAGTACCCGTCGTACATGAAGTGGTTCGTCGACAGGTGGCGCGACGTGTACCGCGCGCGCGACCGCCACGCCGCGTCGGTGACCGCATCGAGCCCCGCGACGCCGCGGTAGCGCCCCCACGCGGCCGCCGTGTTGAGCCGCGCCTCCTTGTGCACCTTCACGCCGAGCTTGCGGAAGAGCACGTGCCGCCGCCCGGAGGCGTCGCACACCCAGCGGCAGGCGACCTCGCGCCGCTCGCCGCCCTGCTCGTAGACGACCGTGTGCCGCCCGCGCCCGTCGATCGCGACGTCGACCACCTTGGCGCCGAGCTCGACCTCGGCGCCCGCGGCGCGGTTCATGGTCACGAGATCGCGCTCCAGCCGCGCACGCTCGAGCTGGAAGCTCGGGTGGAACGGCATGTGGTCGGAGCCGATCTCGCTCATCCGGGGCAGCGGGAGATCCTTGTCCGGCGAGTCGAAGAAGAAGCGGAGCCCGTTCTTGGGCAGCTGGTGCTGGTAGAGGTACGTGCCGAGGTTCAGCCGGCGAACCATGTAGTTCGCCGCGACCTCCACCGTGCTCTCGCCGACCTTGTAATCCTCCATCACCTCGGCGGCCTCGAGCACGAGGACCCCGAGGTCGGGGCACGCGAGGCGGAGCTGCCGCGCGAGGAAGCCGCCGGCGATGCCGCTGCCGATGATGACGATATCGAACGTGCGCATGACGAGAGCCCTTATACCGCGCCCCCGCCCGGCGGCGCGGGCTCTCCGAGCAGCTCGGCGCGGAGCGCGCCCGGCATCGCCTCCGCCTCGTCCGGGCGGAGCAGCCCGTCGCCGTGGATGATCGACGCCGAGAGGCGACCGCCGAAGCGGCTGAAGATCACCTGGAAGCCGGGCGGCGCGACGACCGCGGGCAGCGGGTACGCCGAGCGCACCGCGAGCCCCGCGAACCGCTCCACCGTCACCGCGCCGGGGTTCGAGACGATCAGCGAGGCGAGCTCACCCTGGAAGGGCTGGTCCCCCAGCCAGCGGTAGATCGGGCCGGGGAGCCAGCGGGCCAGATCGAGCGCGGCGATCATGGCGAGATCGAGCCTGTCGCGCACCACGGCGCGCTGCTGCTCGGCGAGGCGGGCCACCGCGCGCGCGTCGTCGTGGAGCTCGTCGCGGCCGAGCGAGAGCAGGGCCATCGTGAGGTGATTGCCGAAGAGCCGCCGCGCCCCCCCCTTGGGGTCGAGCGAGAGGGGCAGCGGGATCACGTGGTGCGGCGGGGCGAAGCCGCGGCCCGCGAGCGCCCGGTCGGCGAGCCGCGTCGCCGCGATCAGCATGAGGCTCGTCTCGGCGAGCCGCGCGCGCTGGCGCACCCGGAGATCGAAGGCGCGGGTCTCCTCCGCCGAGAGCGTGAGCCGGAGGACGCGGGAGGCCGAGGGCCGCACCCCAGGACAGGCGCGCGCGAGCGACAGGATGGGCGCGCGGCCGAGCGACAGCACGTGGGCCTTGTACGCGCGCGCCAGCGCGACCCGCTCGTCGCGGTCCATGGCAGCCAGCAGGCGCTCCGGCGCGTCGTGCCGCTCCTGCGGCGGCGGCGGATCGTCGGGCGCGTCGCCGCTCCCGGAGCCCAGCCAGGCGGCGAGCCGATCCGCGCCCCTGCCATCCGTCAGCGCATGGTGGTGGCGGAGCACGACCGTATCGCCGTCGCCCACCTCGCGCACGACGTCGAGCGCCCACGGCCGCTCCGCGGAGGTCCGGTCCGCGAGCAGCGCCTCGAGGCGCGCCGCGCGCTCGCGCTCGCCCGCCACCTCGTGGAGGCGCAGCCCGGGGGCGCGCCGGTGGTGATCGACGACCCAGCGGGGCCGCCCCGCCCGCCCGAGCACGCTGTTGTCCAGCCGGAACCGGAGCTCGGGGAGCGCCCGGGTCGCGCGCTCGAGCCGCACCGCGAGCCGCGCCAGATCGAGGCGACCGTCGAGCTCGATCACGAACAGGCAGTGGTTGCCCGCCTGGCCGCGCGATCGCATGGCGCGATCGTTCATGAGGTGGAAGAAGTCGATCCCCCCGAGCAGAACAGGCGATGTCATGGTCTCCGCGAGGCACCGCCGATCAGGGGGGAGCCGCGCGCGACCCTAGCAGCCACGCAGGCCGCACGACAGCGCCCGCAGGCGGGGGATCACGCATCCTCGCCACGCACGCCGCGCGCCCGCGCAAGAAAACGAAAGTATCCACATCATGGATACATGGTTCATCCTATATTCTCGGAGTGAATCTTTCGGCGATCGACGTCAACCTGGTGATCGCGCTCGACGCCTTGCTGCAGGAGCGCAGCGTGACGCTCGCGGCCCGCCGGGTGGGCCTCAGCCAGCCCGCCATGAGCCACGCGCTGACGCGGCTGCGTGAGCTCTTCTCCGACCCGCTGCTCATCCGGGTCGGCCGGCAGATGGCGCTCACCTCGCGCGCCGA
This sequence comes from Sorangium sp. So ce1504, assembly GCF_051521635.1. Taxonomy (NCBI): domain Bacteria; kingdom Pseudomonadati; phylum Myxococcota; order Polyangiales; family Polyangiaceae; genus Sorangium; species Sorangium sp. So ce1504. The sequence goes on from NZ_CP150365.1 coordinate 8,830,924, forward strand.
GGCGATGACGCCGCAGGTCGCCGCGATCGTCCACGATCTCGCGGGCCTCTTCGGCGAGACGACGCCGGCGTTCGACCCGGCGACGAGCGATCGCACCTTCCGGATCGCCGCCACGGAGTACGTGGAGCTCGTCCTCCTGCCGCGGCTCAACGCGGCGCTGGCGCAGGGCGGACCGAGGCTCGCGCTCCACCTGCTCCCGCTCGACGGCCGCGCCGTCGACGCGCTCCGGAGCGGCGAGATCGATCTCGCGATCGGCGTCTTCCCGCAGGAGAGCCTCCCCTCCGACCTGCGCCGCGCGCCCCTCTTCGACGATCGCTTCGCGGGGCTCGCGCGCATGAGCCACCCCACGGCGCGCGGGCAGGTCGATCTCCAGACCTACGCGGCCCTCCCGCACGTCGTCGTCCCCAGGCGCGGCGCCCACGACGGGGTCGCGGACGATCTCATCACGGCGCGCGGGATCGCGCGCCATGAGGCCATGACGGTGCCGCACGTGCTCCTCGTGCCGCACGCCATCACCGCGTCGGATCTCGTGGCCACCGTGGCCACACGCCTCGGCAGGGCGTTCTCCAGCCTGGTGCCGCTCCGCACCTTCGACCTGCCGTTCGAGCTGCCGCCCATCGAGATCGCGATGGCGTGGAACAGCCGGACCGAGGGCGATCCCGCGCGGACGTGGCTGCGCGGCGTCGTGACGGACACCGCCCCGAGCCCGCGGGAGGCGGCCCGGCGCAAGCGCGCCTGAGGGGGTTCAGGGCGCGGCGAGGCGCGCCGCGCCCCGGGGCTATCGGCCGAGCGCCTCGGCGCGGTTCACGATGCGCGGCGTGAGGAAGATGACGAGCTCGTTCCGTACGTCGCTCGCGCGGCGCCGCTGGAAGAGGAGGCCGAGGACCGGGATGTCCCCGAAGAACGGCACCTGATCGAGGTTCCGGCCGGTGTTGCGGGTGAAGATCCCGCCGATCACCGCCGTGTGCCCGTCCATGATCAGGAGGTCGGTCTCCGCCTCGCGCTTCAGGATGGTCGGGTCGCCGCGAGCCGACGTCTGGTTGAAGTCGGGCTCGTCGCGGTTGATCTTCACGTGCATCGCGACGCTGCCGTCCGAGGTGACGTGCGGCTTGACGAGCAGCTGGAGCTTGGCCTCCTGGAAGGTCGTCTGCACGCCCTGGGCGCTGATCTGCGAGAACGGGATCAGCGTCCCCTGGCTGATCCGCGCCTCCCGGTTGTCGAGCGTGAGGATGCGCGGGCTCGAGACGACCCGCAGCATGCCGCTCGCCTCGGCCGCGGAGAGCCGGACGCCGAGGTTGACGGTGTTGTTGATCGAGCCGAGCGTGAAGCCGAGCGCGCCGCCCTGCCCGGCGCCGACGATGGCCGGCAGGTTCACCGCAAAGTTCGGGTTCGAGACCTGGCTCGCGAACGGCGAGAGGCCGCCGGTCGGGCTGTTCGAGTCGGTCGCGCCGCCGGCGATGCCGATCGCCGAGGGGAAGACGAGCCCCGTCGGGTTGCCGGTCGCCGCGCTGAACGTCCCGTCGCCGCCCCACTGGATGCCGATGTCGCGCACGTAGCGGCTCGTCGCCTCCACCACGCGCGCCTCGATCAGCACCTGCGGCGTCTGCGTGTCGAGCGAGCGGACCAGCTCCTCGATCTGGTTCAGGTTCCCCGCGACGTCGCGCGCGATGAGCACGTTGGTCCGCTCGTCGACCGCCAGCGAGCCGCGCGGCGAGAGCATATCCTTCGAGCGCTCCTGGAGGTCCTTCGCCTCCGCGTAGTTGATCGGGATGAGCCGCGTCTCGAGCGGCGCGAGCTGGAGCTCGCTCTTGCGCCGCGCGATCGCGAGCTCCCGCTCCTTGTTGAGATCGGCGATCGGGGCGACGCGGATCATGTTGCCCTGCCGGACCACGCCGAGGCCCTTGGCCTGGAGCACCGTCTCGAGCGCCTGGTCCCACGGGACGTTGCGCATCCGGATGGTGACCGTGCCGGTCACGTTGTCGGCGGTCACGATGTTGACCCGCCCCACGTCGGAGATCAGCCGGAGGACGTTGTGGATGTCCGCGTCCTTCAGGTCGAGGTCGAGAGGCCGCCGGTCGGGCTGTTCGAGTCGGTCGCGCCGCCGGCGATGCCGATCGCCGAGGGGAAGACGAGCCCCGTCGGGTTGCCGGTCGCCGCGCTGAACGTCCCGTCGCCGCCCCACTGGATGCCGATGTCGCGCACGTAGCGGCTCGTCGCCTCCACCACGCGCGCCTCGATCAGCACCTGCGGCGTCTGCGTGTCGAGCGAGCGGACCAGCTCCTCGATCTGGTTCAGGTTCCCCGCGACGTCGCGCGCGATGAGCACGTTGGTCCGCTCGTCGACCGCCAGCGAGCCGCGCGGCGAGAGCATATCCTTCGAGCGCTCCTGGAGGTCCTTCGCCTCCGCGTAGTTGATCGGGATGAGCCGCGTCTCGAGCGGCGCGAGCTGGAGCTCGCTCTTGCGCCGCGCGATCGCGAGCTCCCGCTCCTTGTTGAGATCGGCGATCGGGGCGACGCGGATCATGTTGCCCTGCCGGACCACGCCGAGGCCCTTGGCCTGGAGCACCGTCTCGAGCGCCTGGTCCCACGGGACGTTGCGCATCCGGATGGTGACCGTGCCGGTCACGTTGTCGGCGGTCACGATGTTGACCCGCCCCACGTCGGAGATCAGCCGGAGGACGTTGTGGATGTCCGCGTCCTTCAGGTCGAGGTCGATGCGCCGCCCCGTGAACCGCCGCTGCTGCCCGGCGATCGCGGGCATGAAGGCGCCGGCCTGGTCGGGCTCGACGAGCGACTCCTGGCTGCTCGCCGCGCCCTCGAACGAGGTCTCCACCTTCGGCGCCCCGTCGTCGAGGAGCGCCTCGCGCGCCACCGTGCGGGTCCGCCTCGCCGCGCCGCCGTCGGCGGCGATCCCCGAGAGCGTCGTGGGCAGCGCGCCCTTCGCGACGCTCAGCACGAGCGCGTTGCCCTCGCGCGCGACCACGCCCGAGGCGCCCTCGACCTGCTCGACCTCGACGACGACCCTGGAGCCGTCGCTGTTGCGCCGGAACGTCGAGATGGCCCGCACCGGGCCGCCGAAGGCGCCGACGTCGAGCTTGCGCTGGAGGGCGTCGGGGAGCCGGACGCCGCTGAGCTCGATGACGCGACGCCCCCCCTTGCCGGTCGACTCGCGGTAGCCCGGGATCGACGAGAGCTCGATGACGACCCGATCGAGCGTCGCCTGGTGCTCGAAGCGCACGTCGGTGATCGTCGCCGGCTCGCGCTCCGGCGCCGCCGCCGCGGGGCCGGCCGGGGCCCGCGCCGCCATGGGCGCCGTCGCGTCGGCGGCGGCGAGCTCGATGACGAGCGCGCCCTGCTCGGCGCGGATCCGGTAGGCAGCCGGGCGCGCGAGCTGCACGAGCACCCGCGTCGTCCGCTGGGTCGCCTTGCCGAACCCCTGCGTCATCACCCCGGCCACGATCGCGTTGCCGCTCGTGATCGCTCCGGAAGCCCCGCCTGCCTCGGCGCCCTCGAGGTCGATGAGGAGCCGCTTGCCGCCGTCCGCGACCCGCGCCGAGAAGCGCGGCTCGCCGGTCGTCGCGACCACGATCTCGGCCTTGCCCTCGTCCGGCGCCGTGAGCCTGACGTCGCTGACCTTGATCGGGGCGGCGGCGTCTGCGTCTCCCGCAGGAGCGCCGAGGATCAACATCACCCCGAGTGCCGCAGCACGGCGAAGCGCGCCCCGCCTCGGGCGATAGTCTCGATTGCTCTTCATTGCACTCCCGCTTCGCGGTGACGCGAGATCTGCGTCACGCTGCCGGGAGGCTACTTCGGGTGCCCGGCGCGGGCCCAATTCGTGGCGGTCACGGGGCGCCGAGGGCCGCCTCGTTCTCCTCGCCGAGCGGCCTCAGCGCGATCACGCGCGTGGTCGGCGGGATCTCCGGGTGCGACGGGTCCTCGCGGATGAAGACGACGTCCGAGTCGCGGATCCGATCGATGCGCCAGTTGACGGCCACGTCGACGCCCGTGGGGCCGCCCGCGTGCACGATCTCGGCCTTGCCGACGAAATCGCCCACCTTCACCACCCACCCGAGCCCCGTGGGATCGGTGAGCAGCGCGCGGGCGGGCGCGCGCGAGACGACGCCGACCAGCCTGAGCTCGTCGAGCGCAAAGCGATCCACGAGGACCTGGCGCTGGATCGTCACCCGACCCCGGGCCTGCGTCGCGAAGAGCGACTCGAAGCTCCGGAACGGGTCGCGGCTCCGGTCGCTCTCGGAGAAGTCGGCCTCCTGGAACTCCCGGAGCGGCAGCGGCGGCAGCTCTGGCGCGCCGGCGTCCGCGGCCGCGGACCCGGCGCCGGCCGCGGGCGCGCGCGGCGGCGAGGCGGAGGCCGGCGCCCCGGGCGGGCGCGGCTGGGTGGAGGAGGTCATCGGCTCTTCCTCCTCGCACCCCGCGAGCGCGAGGGCCGCGGCGGTGGTCGCCCCGAGGGCGAGCAGCATCATCCGGCCGGCCTTCACCGCACACCTCCGCCGCTGCGACGCTTCACGCCGCTCGTCGCGGTCTCCCCGGCGCGCACGGCGCGAAACGCGGTCGCGAGGCACTCCACCTTGACCTCCACGTCGCTCCCCACGACCTTCGGCTCCTTGATCTCGACCTCCTCGAGGTTGATGATGCGATCGAGCTGACCCACGCCGTGGAAGAACTTCGCCACCTGGTGGAACTTGCCGGAGAGCGTGAGCTGCATCGGCACCTTGGAGAAGAACTCCTGCGGGATCTCCTCGGTGGGGCTCCATGACGTCAGGTTGACGCCGGAGACGGTCGCGACGCCCTGGATGGCCGAGAGGAAGGCCGGCGTCTCGGACTCGTCCGGGAGGATCTTCTTCTGCTCGCGGCTCATCTGCTCGCGGCGGGTCTTCTCGTCGAGGTCCTTCTGGTAGGCGGCCTTGGACGCCTGCGCCTTGGTGAGCTCCGCCTGGAGCACCCCCTGCTTCTGCGCGGCGCCCTCGATCTGCGAGTCGACGTCGGCGTAGAAGCCGACGAAGTACAGGATGCCGACGAGCGCCGCGAAGAGCGCGCCGACGCCGAGCTTGGCGAGCGGCGGCAGCCGGTCGAGCGCCGAGCCGGCCTGCACGGGCATGGGCTTCGTGGCCATCAGTACCTCACCTTCAGCTGCAGCGCGAACGAGACGAGCTCGAGCCGCGACTCCTTCTCGTTCTCCTTCTTCCCCGGGAGCAGCTGCACGTCGTAGAAGTACGAGGACAGCTTCAGCCGCTGGGCGAGCTCGTAGACGTCGGTGCCGTCGCGCGCGAGCCCCTCGACGCGCACGGTCCGCTCGGACTCGACGTAGCTCGTGAGCCACAGCCGGCGGCTGTCCCAGGACGGGTTGTAGACGGCGAGCGGGTTCTCCTTGCGGAGCTGCGCGAGCTTGTCCGGGTCGGCGGTCGGCCCCTTGCCGTTCGTGAGCAGCTGCGCGAGCTCGAGGAGCACCGCGGTCGGCCCGCTGCGCGCGGCCTGGAGCTTCGCGATCGCGTCCTCGCGCGCGCGCAGCACCTCGAGCGCCTTCTTGATCTCCTCGTGGTTCGCCACGAGCGTGCGGATGTCCTGGATCTGGCTCTGCAGCAGCGAGTTCTTCCGGTTCTGCTCGTCGAGCTCCTCGACCTTCGTCTGGTGGAAGAGGAAGAGCGCGACGATCTCGAGGATCACGACGCCGAGCGTGACGAGCAGCCACCGCTGGCTCGCCTGGGGCGCGGCCCCGCGCGTGCCGCGCCGCTGCGGGAGAAGGTTGACGCGAATCACGAGCGCTTCTCCCGGTCCTTGCGCATCGCGAGCCCGAGCGAGACGCAGAACTGCGCCGCCCGGAGCCGGAGCAGCTCCTGGTTGACTTCCTTCGCTTCCACGGTGATGCGCTCCATCGGCTGGATCAGCTCGACGGCCACCCGGGCGCGCCGCCCGATCGCGGCGGGCAGCGCCGGCAGGTTGGACGAGCCGCCGGTCAGGTAGATGCGGTGCATGTCGCCCTCACCGCTCGTCGCCAGGAAGAAGTCGAGCGAGCGCTGGATCTCCCCCGCGATCGAGTCGCACACCTGCTCGATGGTCTCGATGACCTGCGCGGGCACGCCGCCCGGCCCCGAGGTCACGCTGGCGCACTTGAACTCCTCGGCCTGCTCGAAGCTGATGCCGAGCTTCCGCTGGATCTGCTCGGTGATGTAGTTGCCGCCGTTGCCGATGTCGCGGGTGAACGCGCTCGCGCCGCGCGACACGATGTTGATCGACGCGAGGCTCGCGCCGACGTTGATGATGGCGAACGTCTGGTCCGGCGGGATGCCGCGGTTCACCTCGAACAGGTTCTGGACGGTGAACGCGTCGATGTCGACCACCATGGGCTTGAGCTTCGCCGTCCTGGCGATCTGGGTGTAGTCGTTGATCTCGTCGCGCTTCGCGGCGACGAGCAGGAGGTCCATCTGCCCGGCCTCGGGGCGCCGGCGCAGCACCTCGTAGTCGACGTGGACGTCCTTGATGTCGAAGGGGATGTGCTGCTCGGCCTCCCACTGGATCTGCTCGTCCAGCTCGGCGGCGGTCATGAGCGGCACCGTGATCTTGCGGATGATGACCGCCTGGCCGCTGATGCTGAGCGCGATCTCGCGCTGGCGGATCTTGGCCTCGGAGAAGGCCCGGCCGAGCGCCTCGACGATGGCCTGCGCGTTCATGACGTGGCCGTCGACGATGGCCTGCGGCGCGAGCGGCGCGTAACCGAGCCGCACGAGGCCATAGCCCCTGCGGCCTTCCTTGATCTGAGCGATCTTGATCGCGCTCGATCCGATATCGACCCCGATCAAGTTCTTGCCTTCCGACATCCCGTCCGTCCTGCTCCGCGCCCGCCGTGGTGAAGCAAGGGAAGCCCGGGCTGCGTTGCCCGGCTCCCGGGCGCCCGATCCCCTGTGATCGCCTCTGGTCGCTTCTGGCGAAGCTTCGCACCACCGACGATCGCTGGGCAAAAAACCGCTTTACGCTCGCCTCCCGCCCGCCTATCGAAGTTCGATATGCGGTGCGGCGCCGCCGGCTCGGGCCGGCGAGCGCGCGCCAGCCCAGGGTAGCACCGTCCGGGGCTCGGTCGTCGGGCACGGATGACGTCAGGTCAGAGTCCCCTCATGCATCCGGAGTTCTCCCGTTTCTGCGGCATCGGCCCCCGCGCCGGGGCCGCGATGGAGCCCACCTCTTGGTCATCGCCGCCGTCGCGGCTGCGATGTGCGCTCGCCGCCCTCGCGGCGGCCTTTCTCCTGAGCGCCGCGCCCGGCGCGGCGCTCGCCGAGGACGGCCAGCACACGGTCTACGCCGGGCAGACGCTCGGAAAGATCGCGAAGCGGTACCGCATCACGGTCGACGCGCTCCGCGAGGCGAACGGGCTCAAGCCTGGCCAGCGGATCCATCCGGGCCTCGTCCTCGTGATCCCGGAGCGGGGTGAGCCCGGCGCGCGCGCGCGGTCCACGCGCGCCGCGCCCGGCCGGGCCGCCGCGCTGCGCGACGAGCGGGAGCGGAGCCGCGGCGCCAGCGCGAAGGAGCGCGACGCCGAGGGCCGTCCCCCTGGGAAGGGGTCGACGAAGAGGGACGGGGCGATGCCGCCCAACAAGCGCTATGCGCAGCGCCCCAAGCGCCCCGGATGGGTCCGCCTGGTGCGAGGCGCCGAGCGGCTGGACGTCCGGCTGCTCACGCCGAAGGGGCGGCTCGTGCCCAAGGCCCTCCCCAAGCTCAGCCGGCTGATGCGCGCGTCCCCCACCGCCTCGATTCCCATCGATCCGCGGCTCGCCACGCTGATTGGCATGGTGAGCGACCACTTCGGCGGCAGGCCCCTCCGCGTCGTCAGCGGTTATCGCCCCTACTCACCCACCCAGTACACCCCGCACTCCAACCACAACCACGGTCGCGCCGTCGATTTCATGGTCGAGGGCGTACCCAACACCGTGGTCCGCGATTTCTGCCGAGGTTTCCGCAACGCAGGTGTCGGATATTATCCCAACTCTACGTTCGTTCACCTGGACGTCAGATCAGATAAAGTGTACTGGGTGGATTACTCGGGACCTGGAGAGGCGCCGCGCTACGGGGGAGCGAAGGGTTCTGTTGCGGCTGATGAAGCGGCGCGCGATGTCCCCGTGTCCGCAGAAGAAGAGGTATATGGGTCAGGCGAGCCCCGTGTCCCTCAGCCGCAACCCATGAATACTACAGGGACAAACTCGGACACGGTGCGCGGCGGTAACGAGACGGAGAAGGTCCTGGGGTCAGGTTCACCCACCCCTGCTCCTGAAACTTCGCCCGCGAAAAGGTGAGCTGTCCCGGCCGCTGGCTATAATCCACACACTGAACATACGCACCAGACACAATTGCACGGCTCTGCCTTGCACGCTGCGAGAGTTGTGGCACCAATCCTCCTCACGTGCAGCAATCGACCCGACTGCAGCGGGAGGGGCTCGCTCCTCCCATGTCGCTCCCCGCATGCTGTGATGCGGGCGGGTTCGTCCAGCCGGTCGCTTTTGGCGCGACGTGTCCGGTCGTTCCGTGTGAGCACGCACTGATCGAGGCGCCTTCTGCCCTCGGCCTCGATGGAGCGCCGAGCGTCGCGGTGCAGGAGCCGGGGGCGTCGCTCTCCCGCGAGCTTTGGGAGTCGGCGGAGGCCGCGTCAAGATGCGCGCACGAAATTTGGGAATCCGTGGAGGTCACGTCGGCCTGCACCTACGAGGGTCCGTGGCAGCTGTTGGAGCCAGACAGCGAGCCGAACGTCGAGCCGGACAGCGGCCCGTGTAGCTTGCCGCGCTGTCCCGAGGCGGCCTGCACGGGCGGGCCGCGCGACCACGAGCCGACGTGCGCGCCGCTCCGCCCGGAGGTGCTGCGGGGGTACTTCCCGCTCGTCCGCAAGCTGGTGCGGCAGGTGTCGCGCCACCTGCCGCCCAACGTGCAGCGCGACGACCTGCTCAGCGCAGGGATGCTCGGGCTCGTCGACTCGCTCCGCAAGAACGGCGGGAGCGACGGCGAGACGTTCGCCGGCTACGCGAAGCTCCGGATCCGCGGCGCGATCGTCGACGAGCTCCGCGCGCAGGACTGGCTCTCGCGGCGAGCGCGCGAGGCGGTCGAGGCGGAAGCCGCCAGCAGGGTCGGCGGCGCGACGGTCTTCGTGAGCCTGAGCGAGGTGACCCCGACCGAGGAGTCGGTGCACATGTCCGGCGAAGACGACCCGATCGAGGCGATCTCGGCGCAGGCGACCCGGCGGGCGCTGTCCTTCGCGATCGCGCAGCTCCCGGAGCGGGAGCGGCGCGTGATCGGCATGTACTACTTCGAAGGGGCGAAGCTGAAGGACATTGGCGCAGAGCTCGGGATCGGCGAGCCACGCGTCTCGCAGCTGCACACGCGCGCGCTCGGCATGCTGCGAGGCATGCTGTCCCACGCCTGACCGCCGCCCGCGCTCAGGGGACGAGCCGGCGCGCCCGGCCGGGCATCGCGACGCCGACCGCGAAGAGCGCGGTTTCCTCGTAGGTCTGCTGGAGGGCGGGGTCCCCGGAGGCCCGGTGCACGAACGCGTTGCGGTGCGCGCCGCGATCGAGCGCGACCACGCGGGCGCAGCCGAGGTCGAGCAGCGCCTCGGTCGTCGCCTCGTCGCTGTCGAAGGTGGTCGTGGCCACGAGCAGCGTGCCGTCGTCGAGCACGCAGGCAGCGCTGCGCCGGCGCATGGTCCCGATCTCGCGCGCTTCCGGCCGCAGCCTGCCGTCGTCGGCGGTGAGCGGCAGCTCGGTCGCGTCCGCGCCCGGCGCGAGCGGGGTGCCGCCCGCCGGGCGGATCTCGACGCGGCCCTGGCGGACCAGCAGCAAGCCTCCCTCGCCGCGGAAGCGAAGGCCGACGGTGCCGCCCACGGCGAGCCCGCGCGGGCCCCGCCGCCGGCCGGTGCCGACGCCGATCGCCGCGAGGACCTGCCGCCGCTCGTCGGCCGGCACCTCGGCGTCGAGCTTCGGCGCGCTCCGCGGCGAGATCTCGCGCGAGCCGGCGCGGAGTCGGAACAGGAACCGGCCCGGAGCGAAGGCGTGGACGCGGACCTGCGCGCCGAGGTGCACGGTGTCGGCGGCGTACACGGCCGGGCTCCACGCCGGGGGCGGCTGCGCGCCGCCGTCCTCGGCCCAGCCCACGCTCTCGCCCGGCAGCGACAGGTCCGGCGCCGGGGGACCGTGCGTCCAGCGCGACTCGAAGAAGAGAAAAGGGCGCGGCGACGCGGCCGCGGCGTGCTCCGGCGGCGCGATCGACATCGCGGGCGAGAGGCGCTCGGCGGTCAAGACGCCGTCCTGCTGGGGGCTCAGGAAGGCGACGCCGAGGGGGTCCGGCGCCCTGCCCAGCGAGACGCCGGCGAGGCACCCGGCGCGCTCGAGCGCCGCCCGGAGCGCGGCCGCGTCGAGGGCGCTGCCCCACGCGTGGACCACGAAGCCGCGGTCGGTCATGCACAGCGCCGTGCGCTCGACGACGAGGTCGTCGCCGTCGCCGGGAGAGAGCGTCGCGCTGGCCGGGGCGCGCTCCGCGGGAGGGCCGGCGAGGATGGCGAGCGGGGCCGCGGCGCTCCCCGCCTCGAAGAGCGAAGAGCCCTGCCAGAGCGCCCAGGGGAAGCGCGTGGCTCCCTCCGCGCGGGGCGCGCCGGGGCTCGCCGCCGCCGGACGCTGCCATAGCGCCCAGGGGACGCGCTCGACGTCCCCGCCGGACGGCCACGCGCCGAAGTACGGCCGGCCCGAGAGGTCGACCCCGAGCGTCGCCGCGCCGTCGCGCGGGGGCACGAGCGCGCGGCCGCCGACGACCATGCCGAGCGCCTCCGTCCCCGCGTGGGGCGCGCCCGGCTCGCGCGTGGAGGCGCCGAGGCCGATGGCGCCGCGGAGCGTCGACGCGTGGGGGAGCTGCCCCGTGCCGCGCGGGCCGACGGTCGGCCTGGGGGCCTCGTATCCCGCCTGCAAGGTGAACCGGATGTGCCGCGTGTCGATCGCGAGCAGGTGGACGCGCAGCTCTGGCCGCCGCGGATCGGGCCGGAGGGTCGTCGCGGCGAACGGGCTGGAGGGGCGCTGCGGATCCTCCTCGACGCCGGGGAGCGCGCGCGGGAGCGAGGGAGCCACCAGCACCCAGGCGCCCTCCCCCGGGAGCGGGGGATCGACCGCCGGCGCGACCGGCGGCGGCGGCCAGAGCGAAGGCCACCCCTCCGGCGCGGGCTCGGCAGACGCGGGGCCGCGGGTCACGTACGCGGCGGCCGGCGCGGCGCGCAGCTTCGCCGCCGCGCGATCCGCGGCGAGCACGAGCCGCTCGACCGCGGCCGCCGCCGTCGGACCGAGCAGGCGCTCGGCGGACGGCCCGGCGAGCTCGCTGAGCGAGGGCACGCGGCGCGGGAGGTGGTGCGCGCGGGCGACGAACGGATCACGTCCGCCCGTGTCGACCTCGCCGGTGCTGGCGTTGAGCGCCGCCGGGACCGCCTCCGGCCCGAGCGCCATCACCAGGCCCTCGTCCACGAGGTCGAGCCGCGCAGACGCGGGCGGGTCGTCGAACGAGATCTCGGTGCGCGACGCGCCGTCCACGCTCCCGGTCTCGAGCCAGCCGTCGATCGCCGCGCGGAGCCGCTCGCCGACGGGCCGCGCTCCCGCGCGCCCATCGCCGCCCAGATCGAGCTGCGTGATCCCCTGCACGACGCCGAAGGCGGTGGTGGTCACGGCGACGCGGCTGCCGCGGGCGACGAGGCCGCGATCGTCGCCGAGGGGCGTCCCGGTCAGGTTGCGCACGCCGTCCAGGCTCACCGGCCGGCCGGAGCGGGTGAGCCGCACGCGCGCCCGGTACAGGTCGGCGGCGCCGCGCCCGTCAGGCGCGCGCTCCGCCTCGGGCCCGCGCTCCGCGGCGCCCGGGCGCGCGACGCGCGGGACGCGCGGGACGCCAAGGAACAGCACCCGGCGGCCCAGAAGCGCGTCGGAGAAGAACCCGCCGCGCTCCTCCCATACGAAGTCGTCCGGATTGACGGCGCCGCCGATCGCCTCCCCAAGCATCCCGGCGATGGCGTCCGCGGTCCGCGCCGGCGGGGGCGGGGTCGAGAGCCGCACGACGGCCCCGAGAAGAGCGACGCCGAGCGCGATCGGGAGCCGACCGCGCAGGTGATCGATCCACGGCGAGAGCGGTCGGTCCGTCATCCCTGCGCGCGCGCGCTCCCTCCGGAGGCCGCGCCGGCCTGGGCCGCCGCGGTGCGCGGGCGGATCCCGAGGAGCTGGCGCGCGCGGTCCGGCTCGACCACCTCGCGGCCGACGCTCCGCGCGAAGGCGGCGGCGCGCGCGACGAGCGGCGCGCTCCCCTCGGCGAGCACGCCCTTGTCCAGGTAGATGTTGTCCTCCAGCCCGACCCGCGCGTGCCCGCCGAGCTGCATGGCGAGCTCGGTCATCGGGCGCTGGTGGCGGCCGACGGCGGCGACGCCCCAGGTGGCGCCTTGGGGGATCTGGGTGATCATGAACCGGAGCACGTCCTCGCGCGCCGCGATGCCGCCGGGCACCCCCAGGACGAACTGGAAGTGGAGCGGCTCCGCAAGCAGCCCCTCGGCGAAAAGGCTGAGCGCCTCATGGATATGGCCGACCTCATAGCACTCGAGCTCGGCGACGCTCCCCCCGGCGTGGATGCGGGCCGCCATGTCCCGGATGAGGGGCCGGGTGTTGTCGAAGATCCCGTCGCCGAAGTTGATCGTGCCGCAGTTCAGGGTGGCCATCTCGGGGCTGCAGAGCAGCGGCTGGGCGCGCTCGTCGACGCCCATCCCGACGGCGCCCCCGGTCGACGTCTGGACGATGACGTCCGTCTTCTCGTTGATCGCGGCGATCGCCTCGGCGAACAGCGCGCGCGACTGGCTCGGCGACCCGTCCGGGTTCCTGACGTGCAGGTGGACCACCGAGGCGCCCGCGTCGCGGCAGCGGGCGGCCTCGTCGGCGAGCTCGCGCGCCGTGATGGGGAGGTGCGGCGTCTGCGCCCGGGTCGTCTCCGCGCCGACGATCGCGGCCGTCAGGATGAGGGCGCTCTGCGGCGGCGTGACCAGGATCCGGGGGGGCGGCGTGATGATGGGCCGCGGCTCCGGGAGCTGCGCGTGGTCCGGGGGCGGCGCCGACAGCGCCGGCAGGACGAGGCGCGGCCGGCGCTGGAGCTCCTTCGGGACGACACAGGTGCCGAGCGCCCGGCAGACGATGACCGGCTCGGCCAGCGCGTCGGCCGCCGAGGGCGCCACCCCGGCTTCGCGGACGCTGGCGACGACCTTGCGCGCCTCGAACGCCATCGCGCGCGACGTGGCGCCGACCTTGGTGACCACCCCGGTCGCCTCGATGAAGTCGCCTGCTCTGACCGGGGCGAGGAACTCGACCGCCTCGTACGCGCGGAAGAGCCCCTCGTCGCCGTCGAGACGGATCAGGAGCTCGGTGGCGACGTCGCCGAAGAGCGCGAGAATACGCGCTCCATCGCACAGCTCGCCCGCGTAATGTGCGTCGTGCGCGCCCATCCTGACGCGCAGCGTGACCGTGAGACCAACCCCTGTGCTCATGGGCGTGAAGACTCAACAGTCGACAGTCGGTAGTCAACAGAGGAAACTGCCCCCGCCGATGAACCTCGTAGAAGCCAGAAATCTCCCGCGCCACGTCGGAATCATCATGGATGGCAACGGTCGCTGGGCAGAGCTGCGCGGCGAGCCGCGCGAGGCCGGACACAAGGCCGGCAGCGCCGCCGTGCGGCGGATCGTGCGCGTGTGCCGGAGGCTCGGCGTCGAGGCGCTGACGCTGTACGCGTTCAGCGAGCAGAACTGGGCGCGGCCTCGGAACGAGGTCGACGCGCTGATGGGGCTGCTGCGCGAGTACCTGATGAGCGAGCGCTGCGAGATCCTCGAGAACGACATCCGCCTGGTCGCGATCGGCGACATCAGCCGGCTCCCCGAGGGCGTGCGCGACGTGCTCGACCCGCTCCGGAAGGCGTCCGCGACGAACCGCCAGATGACGCTCGCGCTGGCGCTGTCCTACGGCGCGCGCGAGGAGATCGCCGCCGCGGCGCGCGAGCTCGCGATGGAGGCGGTCGCCGGCAGGCTCGATCCGGAGTCGATCGATGGGGCGCTGCTCGCCGCGCGGCTGCCGAGCCTGAGCGTGGGCGAGCCGGATCTCATCATCCGCACCGGCGGCGAGCAGCGGCTCTCCAACTTCCTGCTCTACGGGGCCGCGTACGCCGAGCTGTCGTTCACCGAGCGGCTGTGGCCCGACTTCACCGAGGACGACCTGTTCGCCGCCATCGCGGCCTACCAGCGGCGCGACAGCGCCGACTCGCCCGCGCACGACGCGGAGGGTGGCGCCGGGGGCGAGCCGGCCAGCGCGCGGGGCGCGCTCGACGCGGAGCGGCCGTGGCGCGCGCACGAGATCGCCGCGCCCGCTTCGCATGCTTCCCACGATGGCTCACGGACGGGGGTCTGAGATTGGCTGCTTCCAACCTCACGATGCGGGTGCTCACCGCGCTCGTGGCCGCTCCCCTGCTCCTCTCGCTGCTCTACCTCGGCCCGAGCTGGGGCTGGGCGGCGCTCGTCGCGGTCGCCTCCGCCATCGGCGCGCTCGAGTTCTTCGCGATGACGCACGCGGACGACCGCGTCGCGCGGGCCATCGGCGTCGCGCTCACCCTCGCCGTCCTCGGCGTGATCTGGCGATTCAGCGGCTCTCCGGGCGCGCTCCTCGCGCTGATCTTCCTGCTCCCGTTCGTCGCGATGCTCATCACGCTGGTGCGCCTCGGCGAGATGCGCACCGCGGCGCTGCGCGTGCTGGCGATGACCTTCGGCCCGCTCTACGTGGGCGGCGGTCTCGGCGCGCTGGCGCTCCTCCGCCGCGACGGGGGCGCCGACGGCCCCTCGTTCGTCGTGCTGGCGATGCTTCTCTCCTGGTTCTCCGACACCGGCGCCTACTTCGCCGGCCGCTTCCTCGGCCGGCGCAAGCTCTACGAGGCCGTGAGCCCGAAGAAGACCGTCGAGGGCGCGCTCGGCGGCCTGCTCTTCGCCGTGATCGGCGCGCTCCTTGCTCACTTCTGGTTCCTCCGGTCGCTGCCGCTCGTGGACGCGCTCGCGCTCGCGATCGTCGCGGGCGGCCTCGGTCAGGCGGGAGACCTCGGGGAGTCCCTGTTCAAGCGCTCCTTCGGGATCAAGGACTCTGGCGGGATCGTGCCCGGCCACGGCGGCATCCTCGACCGCGTCGATGCCCTGCTCGTGACCGGGACCATCACGTATCTGTATGTCCTGTGGTCGAGGCCCTGAACGGCGCCGCGCGCCGTGCGCCGTGCGCCGTCCCAACACCGCGCATCCATCGATGCGCGACACCCGCATCGCACGCACGCGCCGCAGCCTCGCCCCCGACGCGGCTCTCCTGCCGTCAACGCGGCGCCTCCTCGCACACTGGCAGCCTGACGCATCGCTCCGCCCGTCCGGAACCGCGATGACGCATCGCATGGTTGCGCCCGACGTTGAACGGAAGGGCTCAGCGCACTAGAAAGTTACATAGCCATGGAAGAACAGCTCAGTACCAAGACCACGACTCCGCCAGTGAGCGTCCCTGCTGCTCCGAGCCACAGGCACAAATACGAGTTCTTCAAAGTCGTCCAGGGTTACCTCGACGAGGCTGCCCGACTGATCGAGCTGCCGGGTTACATCACCACGATCCTGAGCCAGCCGAAGAACGAGATCATCGTCAATTTCCCTGTACGGATGGATGACGGCAGCATCCGGCTCTTCAAGGGTTACAGGATCCAGCACAACAACCTCCTCGGGCCGTTCAAGGGGGGCATTCGATATCACGAGACGGTATCGCTCGATGATCTCAAGGCGCTGGCCGCGATGATGACGTGGAAGTGCGCGCTCATGAACCTGCCGCTCGGCGGCGGAAAAGGGGGGATCAAGTTCAACCCGAACGAGGTGTCGCGCGCCGAGCTCCAGCGGATCACCCGCCGCTTCTTCCATGCGCTCGGCGGAAACATCGGCCCGGAGACGGACATCCCGGCTCCCGACATGGGCACCGACGCAAAGACCATGGCCTGGGCCATGGACACGTACATGAACACCGTTGGCCAGCTCTTCAAGCAGGCGGTGAAGGGCGTCGTGACGGGCAAGCCGGTGGCGTCGGGCGGCACGTACGGTCGCGAGAAGGCGACGGGCCAGGGCGTCGTCCACTGCATCACCGAGTGGGCCGAGGACAACGACGTGAACCTCGGCGGCTCAACGCTGCTCGTGCAGGGCTTCGGCAACGTCGGCTCGCACACGGCCGTGCTCCTGTCGAAGCTCGGCGCCTCGACCGTCGCTGTCGGCGATCACACCGGGTATCTCTACAATCCGGAAGGGTTCAATCCGCACAAGCTGCAGGACTACGTGAAGAAGAACCGCTCGATCGCGGGCTACCCTGCCGGCAAGCCGATCAGCCGAGAGGAGTTCTTCCGGCTCAAGGCGGACATCTTCATCCCGGCGGCCCTGGAGAACCAGGTCGGCGTGGAGGAGGCGAGCTGGCTGCAGGTCCGCCTCGTGGCCGAGGGCGCGAACGGGCCGTGCACGCCCGAGGGGGAGAAGTTCCTCCTGGAGCGCGGGATCCATATCCTGCCCGACGTCCTCGCCAACTCGGGCGGCGTCACGGTGAGCTACTACGAGTGGGTGCAGAACAAGCGCTCGGAGACATGGACGCTCGAGGAGGTCGACTCCCGGCTCGAGAAGGCGATGAAGCGGGCCTACCGCGAGGTGACCGAGCTGGCGCGGCAGAAGAAGTGCACGCTGCGCCTCGCCGCCTATGCCGTGGCGCTGCAGCGGCTCGCCGCGGTGTATGGCGAGCGCGAGATCTTCCCCTGAGATCGCTTGTCCGCGCTCCTCCGGCCCGCCGTCCGTCCGCGACGGCGGGGCGCTAGACCTTGGCCCGACCCGGCCCGTCCCCCGCCCTCGGCGCGCGCGTGATCTCGGCCGCCCGGCCGGCGACCCGGAGCGCGGCGCCCTGGACGGCGTGTTTGTATTTGACGTAGCCGAGCGCGAGCAGCCCTGTCCCGCGCGGATCCTCGACCTGGCTCGTGACGGTGCCGACGGCCGCGCCGTCGGGCAGCGCGATCTCCGCGCCCGCGGGCACGCCGCCCTCCCCCTCCACGGCGAGCTGCACGAGCCGCTTCTTGGCGTGGCCGCGCGCCTGGAGCATGAACACCGTCTCCTGCCCCAGGTAGCACCCCTTGTTGAACGACACGGCGCGCTCCTCGATCGAGGCCTCCTGCGGGAAGTTCTGGTCGTCGAAGTCGACCCCGAACCGCGGGACGTTGTTCTCGACCCGGAGCACCTCCCACGCCGCCGCCGTCACCGGCAGGACCGCGCGGGCCTCGCCCTCGGCGAGGAGCGCCTCGACGACGGCGCCCTCGGCCTGCCGGGGCGCCACGAGCAGCGCGCCCCCGAGGCCGGTCCAGTCGACGATCGCGGCCTCGGCGCCGGCCGCGCGCCCGGCCGCCGCGAGCTCGGCGGACCGCGGGCCGTGGACGAACGCCCAGGCGTGCTCGCCGGAGGCGTCCTGGACCTCGGCGTCCTCCATGATGAGGTAGCGCTCGAAGATCTCCCGGAGCTGCTCGACGCGCTCCCGCAGCGCGCCGACGTAGATGCGATCGGCCGCGATCACGATCCACACCTCGGCGAAGATCCTCCCGGTCTTCCCCACGTTGAGCCCGTACGCGCCGCCCGCGGGAGGCGCGGCCTTCGCCCCGGCAGGCAGCGGCTTCTGCGGCGCGAGATCGCAGGTGACCAGGCCGTTCAACCAGGTCTGCCGGTCCGAGCCGGTGACGATCAGCGTCCCGAGCTCGGGCATGGCCTGCACGAGCGCCCCTTCGCGAAGCGCGCGCCGCCGCTCTTCCAGTCCGTGAGCGTTGCTCATCGAGGCCGGATCGTGGAGGAGGGAGCCCGCGCCGTCGAGGGGCGGCCCGAACTTTCAGCGCTCAGGGATCGACCTCGGCGACGAGCGCCGGGAACTGAGCCGACTTGTGGACGCCCGGCGGGACGATCGCCGCGTCGACGTGGCCGACGAGGCGGCGGAGCGCGTCGACGTCGGCCGAGAGCACCTCGGCGACGACGGTGAGCGCCCTCGGGAGCGACGCGACGGCCTCGATCACCGCGTCCGCCGACGCGCACCGGACAAGGACCACGCGCGCGCCGACCTTCGCGGCGGCCTCGGCCCCCTCCTTGCTCTCCGCCAGCGCGAGCGGGAGCATACGCATCGTCCTCGCCCCCTTCGCGAGGCGGTCCCAGTCGTCGAGCGGCAGCGTCGCGTCGATGCAGACCCCGTCCGCCCCGTGGTAGCGCGCCGCGAGGGCGCCGTCGCGATCGCTCACCCGCGACAGGCAGAGCGACGGCACCGTCCTCGTCGCCAGCGCGGCCCCCTGCATGGCGGGCCCCGCCTCGGCGAACGCGAGCGCGGAGATGTTGAGCTCATGCAGCCGCGCCGCATCCTCCGCGGGCGCCTCCGAGCCGACGAGCCCGACAAGAGCCATGTTCTTCCTGCGGGTGGAGATCACCTGGAGAAGATCGCGTGTGGACGGGACGATCGATCCTGCATCGAAATCCTGCATGGGGAGGGCGGGTAGACGAGACGAACGCGCGGGTCAAGCGAGGGATCGCTCTGGGTCCTCGAGCGCGGGTCGGGAATCCGTGGCTGGAACGTCGTGCACGCGCATCCACACGGCGGTCTGATCGCCCTCGTAGCAGACGCTGCCTTCGTGACGGAACTCGAACGAATAGCGGATCATGTGCCGCTTGACGCCGAGCCGGGAGCGCGTCGCCACGCACGTCGCCTCGATGGGCGCGCCCGGCTGGACCAGCTTGCGAAAGACCACCCGGTGAATGTTGGTGCCATAACCGATCCAGCCCTCGCGGTGGCGCAACCCGAGCAGGTGGTAGGCGTGCACGAAGCCGAGCATCCCCGTCGCGTGCACCATGATGCCGCCGGCGACGTGGCGCGGGTGCAGCAGCGGATGCGCCCGCTGCGCGTCGACGAGCGGCATCGGCCTGTCGGTCGGCATACGACAGCGCACGAGGCCCTTCTCGGCGTCCACCTCGAGGAGCTCGTCGAAGAAGAGCACCGAGGGGTCGTAAGGGAGGTCCGCGAGGAACTCGGCGTCGAACGGACCGAGCTTCACAGGAAGGGGCGCGCCGCTCGCCGCGCCGGGTGCAGAGGTCGTCATCGGTTGGCTCTGGGATCCCGAATCCCCCCGGGCCGGCTCCTAGCAGCGGCCGATCGCGTGGGCAACGCCGACCAGCGCCCCGCGTCTCGCGGCGCGCGCCGCGAGGCGCTGGGCCGGCGGGCTCGGCGAAGCCTGCCGGCGGGCTCAGCGCGGCGCGGGGACGATCGCCCCCTGGGCCGCGCGGCGCGCGTGCGCGTGCGTCATCGCGCGCGGGCGACGCCCGCGCGCACAGGCGTCCTTATTTGACGCGTTGCCCGACGTCGCGTAATCCACTCGGCCATGTCAGGCAGTCGTGGTCCTCGCGGGCCTGCAGCGCTCGCGCTCAGCGGGTCGCTCCTGGGACTCGCGTTCAGCGCCTCATCGACGTTCGATTACATCCGGCACCTCGACCGGCAGGTCCACGACCTGCACTGCAGCTTCGTCCCGGGGCTCGGCGCGCAGGCGGGCGCCGACACCGCGTGCCGCGTGGCCATGTACAGCCCCTACTCCGCGCTGTTCCGCGAGAGCTTCTGGGGCGGTATCCCCATCTCGCTGTTCGCCCTGGGCGCGTTCGCGTTCTTCGCGGCGTTCGCGCTCTATGTGCTGCTCTCGGCCCAGCACGCGCCGCGGCGCGCGGCGCACTTCCTGTTCGTCGCGGGCCTCACGCCGCTCGCCGTGTCGCTCCTGATGGCGACCATCTCGGCGATGCGCCTCGGGGTGTTCTGCAAGACGTGCGTCGGCATGTACATCTCGTCGGCGCTGCTCGCGGCCGGCGGCGTCTGGGCGTTCCTCGAGGACCGCAGGGCGGCCCGCGCCGCGGCCTGGTCCAGCGCGGCGCCGCGCGCGCCCTCGTCGGCAGGCGCGGCCGGGGTGGGGCCCACCGTCCCCGGGGCGCCCCTCGGGGTCGACGGGCCGGGCGGCGCCGCCGCAGCGCCCGCCGGCCCCCCGCGCCGCGTGGGCTCGCTGCTGCTCCTGCCGGGGTGGCTCGTCGCGCTCGCCGTGTGCACGGTGACGCCGGCGCTGCTCTACGCGAGCGCGCTGCCGAGCTACGCGAGCTACATGACCGGCTGCGGCAAGCTGGAGAAGCCGACCGAGCCCAACGGCGCCCTGCTCCACGTGACGCGCCCGGGCGCGGTGCAGCCGGCGACCCTCTTCGTCGACCCGCTCTGCCCGACCTGCAAGGCGTTCCACCAGCGGCTCGTGTCCGAGGGGGTGTTCGACAAGCTCGACGCGACGCTGGTGCTCTTCCCGCTGGACAGCGAGTGCAACTGGATGCTCGACCGGCCGGTGCACCCGGGCTCGTGCCTCCTCTCGAAGGCCATCCTGTGCAGCGATCACCGGGCGATGGATGTGCTCGAGTGGGCCTACGAGAACCAGGAGACGCTGCTCGAGGGCGCGAAGGCGGGCGCGGGCACCGCCAACGTGCAGGCGGCGATCCGGCAGCGCTGGCCAGGGCTCGACGCATGCATGGACTCGAAGGAGACGGCGCTGCGGCTGAACCGTATGCTCCGCTACATCGTGGACAACAAGCTCCCTGTCTCGACGCCACAGATGTTCCTGGGCACGACGCGGCTCTGCGACGAAGATACGGACATCGGGATGTCGTATGCGATAAGGCAGCTCGCGCCGGCGCTCCGGACGAAGTGAGGTGTTCATGAGAGGCGCAGGGATCATCGGGATCGTGGCCGGGTGCGCGCTTCTGGTCGCGTCCGGGGTGACGGTGCACAGCGAGGTGCAGGCCGCGTCGCAGCGCCTGAAGACGGGTGTGGCCGCGGCGGTGAAGCCGGCCGTGGCCATCGCCAACGACGCCGAGGCGCCGTATTGCACGCCCGCGTTCAAGACGGTGCTGCAGCGGGTGCTCAACGCGTGCGGCCTGGTCGGGGCGGAGGCGCGGCGCGGCTGCCAGCCGGCCGACGTGAAGACGCTCGCGTCGATCAGCGACGACGACTTCAACGCGCTCTTCACGCCGCTGAAGCAGCGCGGCGGGGTCGTGATGTTCGACGACGGCTCGGAGAAGCTCGACGACGACGGGAAGAAGATGCTCGAGGAGATGTGGCTCGACCGGCGGGGCGCCCGCTATTTCTTCATCGTCGCTCGCGCGTCGAAGACGGGGACGCCGGAGTTCAACCGGACGCTGTCGCACAAGCGCGCGAACAGCGCGTTCTTCGACATCTCCGACAAGTTCAAGGAGCAGGACCTGGACAAGAAGGTCGGGATGCTGTGGCTCGGGAACGAGTTCGCGCAGCTCGGCGCGGAATACTGCCAATGGAACGTCTCGCGCAAGAACAAGGCATGTGCGGCGGAGGCCATCAACCGGAGCGCTTTCGTCTCATGGGTGGACTGTCAGCTGTGAGCTCCGCGAGGAGGAGCAGCGCCCTCCGGGGCGCCTTCGTGGCCCTCGCCGTGGCCGCGGGGCTCGCGGGCGGGTGCGACGCGGACAGGAAGGCCGACCTGCCGCCGCCCCCGACGCCCGGCCAGGGGCGGAGCAACGCGGTGACGGCGCCGGGGGCCGCGGCGCCCGCGAGCGCCAAGGCGCCGGCGAGCGCCACGGCGGAGGCGGCGCCGGCCGCGCCGCGGCTCCTGTGCGCGGGGCAGTCTCCGCGGCCTGCGCCCTCGTCGGGCGGGCTCACGGCGGTCGCCGCCGGCGGCGCGGAGAAGCTGCCGGCGAACATCGGGTTCGGCGTCGGCAAATGGGTGTGGGTGAACTTCTGGGCGGCGTGGTGCAAGCCGTGCCTGGAGGAGATGCCGCGGCTGCTCGGGTGGCAGCAGAAGCTGCGGGCGGCCGGCGTGCTCGTCGACCTGGCGTTCGTCTCGATCGACGACGACGAGCGGCAGCTGTCGCGGTTCCTGGAGGCGCAGCCGGGCACGGGGGTGCGCGCCTCGTACTGGCTGCCCGACGGGCCCCAGCGGGCCGGGTGGCTGCGGCCGCTCGGCGTGAAGGAGACGACCGAGCTGCCGATCCACGCGATCGCGGCGCCGAGCGGGCAGGTGACGTGCGTGATCCAGGGCGCCGTCGAGGACGGCGACTATCCGACGATCGCGGCGCTCCTGGGGCCGAAGAAGCAGTAGGCGGGGGCGCTCCTCGAGGCGCGCCGTCGCAAAGCGGCGCTCGGCTTGAGCGGAGGTCGAGGTCGAACCTATCGTCGAGGGAGCGCCCTCGTGAAAACCTCCCTGCTGAGACGCCGGTTCGCCTTTCTCTTTCGTCTGTCCTCGCTGGTCGCGTCGACGGCGCTGCTCTTCGCGAGCTGCAAGGGCAGCGCCCCGCAGCAAGGGTCAGGCGATCCCTGCGAGAGCGCGCAGGACTGCGCGGACGGCGTCCCCTGTACGGTCGATCGCTGCGTCGGCGGTCGGTGCGCGTCGGAGGCGGACGACACCCGCTGTCCGGGCGGGCGCTGTGATCGGGCGAGGGGCGCCTGCGTCAACGACAAGGCGTGCGCGACGCCGGCCGACTGCGTGGACGCGGATCCGTGCACCCAGGAAGAGCGCTGCAACGAGTCGCTCCGGCAATGCGTCTTCGAGGGGCTGGACGGCGACGGGGACGACGCGCTGCCCGTGATCTGCGGCGGCGCGGACTGCGACGATGCCGATCCGCGCAACGCCCCGACGCTCACCGAGCTGTGCGACGGCGCCGACAACAACTGCAACGGCGCGGCCGACGAGGGCGAGGACAGCGCCCTCTGCGGCGCCGACGGCGCGCGCTGCGTGAGCGGGCGCTGCGAGTGCCCGGCCGGGCAGGGGTACTGTCCGCTCGAGTCCGCCACGGGGTTCCACTGCATCGACGTTCAGTCCGACCCGGAGAACTGCGGCGCCTGCGGGGCGCCGTGTCCCTCGATCACGACCTGCGTCGGCGGGCAGTGCACGTGCGCGGATGGCCTCGCGCTGTGCGGGTCCACGTGCGTCGACCTCTCCGAGGACGAGCGCAACTGCGGCGCGTGCGGCGAGGCGTGCGGCGAGATGGACTGCATCGACGGCGCCTGCACGGCGTGCGGCGATGTCGGCGAGCCCTGCTGCGACGGCGTGAGCTGCCGGGACGTCCTCAGCGAGTGTGGGGAGGGCGGCACGTGCGTCGTGAAGGCGTGCGCGGAGCCGATCGAGGCGCTGCCGGACACCCACCTCCCGCGGTGCTCGGCCGACACGGAGCCGTGCATCGACGCGTGCACGGTGAGCTCGTGTGTCGACGACTGCTTCGCGGCGGACACCACGGCTCCCCGCGCGTACCGCGGTGTGTCGTTCGACTGCGCCGGCTGCGTCGACCATCAGATCCAGGCCTGCACGTCGCGGATGTGCCAGCGGAGCCTGTCCGTGGCGTCTTGCTGCGTCGTGGAGCGCTGCCGCGGGGTCATCGACAAACTGTGCGAGGGCCAGTGCGGCGAGGAGCTCGACGCGTTTTATAGCTGCTCCGACGCGACGGAGTGCGGCTTCTTCCTAGTGGCGGAGGAGCCGCTCTCCTGCTTCCCCTGAGGCGCCCTCGTGCGCGAGCAACCACCGCTTCCGCTCGATGCCGCCCGCGTAGCCCGTGAGGTCGCCGCGGGCGCCAACGACGCGGTGGCAGGGGATGACCAGGCAGACCGGGTTCCTGCCGTTCGCCAGGCCCACCGCGCGGGACGCCGACGGCTGCCCGAGGGACGCCGCGACCTCGCCGTAGGAGCGCGTCGCGCCGGGAGGAATGCGCTGGACCTCCGCCCAGACGCGGCGCTGGAACGGCGTGCCGCCGGGCTCGACCGGGATGCCTGAGAGCGCGCCGAGATCGCCGCACAGATAGGCTTTCATCCGGCTGGAGAAGCCGCCGGGATCGGCGGCGCCGTGCAGCGCGACGGCGCCATACCGCGCCTCCAGCGAGCCGCGGAGGCGCTGCGCGTGATCCGCGAAATCGAGCGCGTGAATCGCGCCGCCCCCGGCGGCCAAGAGGATGACCCCGACAGGCGACTCCACCTCATCCAGCGAGAGATCCATCCGATACCTCCGTCTCTACGGGCCGCGCGCCCTGCGCGTCCGCCGTCCACAACAGCACCGCGGCGTAGGCGCGCCACGGGCGCCACGCCTCCGCCATCGCCGCGAGATCCGCGCCGGAGACGCCGCCGAGCGCGCGCCGCAGGCCGAGATCCGTGGCCGGGAACGCGTCCGGCTCGCGCAGCGCGCGCATCGCGATGTAGTGCGCGGTCCACGCGCCGACGCCAGGGACCGCGCAGAGCGCGCGCACCGTCTCCTCCAAGCCGCGCGAGGCGTCGAGCGCGACCTCACCGGAGGCCACGCGCGCCGCGAGCGCCGCAATCGTCGCGGCGCGGGCGCGCGGCAGGCCGAGGTCCGTCAGATCGGCCGCGGCGAGCGCCTCGGGCGCCGGGAAGACGAAGCGGAGCCCCTCGGCGCCCTCGGGCAGGCCGCCGCGGACCGCGAGCGGCTCGCCGTGCCGCTCGACAAGGCGGCCCGCGAGCTGCGTCGCGGCGCGGACGCTCACCTGCTGGCCCAGGATCGCCCGCACCGCGAGCTCGAAGCCGTCCCACGCGCCCGGCACGCGCACGCCCGGCATCGCGAGGACCCGCGGGGCGAGCCGCGGATCGGCCCCGAGGTGCGCGGCGATCGCGTCGGGATCGGCGCCGAGGTCGAAGAGCCGCCGCAGCCGCTCCGCGCAGTGGATGAGCCCCTCCGTGCCGGGCAGCCGCAGCCGCGCGAGGAGGTACGGCTCGCCGGGCGCCGGGCGCACCTCGACGACGCCGTGGCCGCCGGCGACGCGCACCGTGCGGCGGTACGCGCCGGGGCCCGCCGACTCCACGCCGGGGATCGCGCGCGCCCCGAGGAAGCCCGCGAGCGCGCCCCAGTCGAGCGGCGGCCGGAACGGGAGGCGGAGCGCGATGTCCGGCGCGCCGCCCGCCCCGCCCCCACCCTCCCCTCCCCCGCCCCGCTTCGACACGGCCTTTCGCAGCTCGCGCGGCGAGCGCTCGTAGGCGGCGCGGATCGCGTCGTTGAAGCGGCGGACGCTGGAGAAGCCCGACGAGAGCGCCACCTCGGTCATGGAGAGCGCGGTCTCGTCGAGGAGCTTCTTCGCGAAGAGCAGGCGCCGCGTCTGCGCCACCGCGAGCGGGGAGGCGCCGACGTGCCGCAGGAAGAGCCGGCGCAGGTGGCGCTCGCCCACGCCGAGCCGCGCCGCGAGCGCCGGGGCGTCCGCGTCGTCGAGCGCGCCCTCCGCGATGAGCCGGAGCGCCCGCGAGACGAGGGCTGACGTGCCCAGCCACGCGGGCGTCCCGGGCGAGGCCTCGGGGCGGCAGCGCAGGCACGGGCGGTAGCCGGCCTCCTGCGCGGCGGCCGCCGAGGGGAAGAACACGCAGCGCTCGCGCTTCGGCGTGCGCGCGGGGCAGATCGGGCGGCAGTAGATGCCCGTCGAGCGCACGCCCGTGAAGAAGCGACCGTCGAAGCGACGGTCGCGGGTCTCGAGCGCGCGGTAGCACGCGTCCTCGTCGATCCGCATGCAGGCGTCGTAGCGCGGGTGCCGCCGCGGCTCTGGCGCTTTTCGGACCTGTGAGGGCGGACGGGTCCCGCCGCCCCCGACCGCCCCGGCCCGACAGGCCGCTTCGGCGCGGGACGCCCGCCGAGCGCGCCGGCCCTGGCGGCCGCCGCGGAATGGTACGCTCGGCGCGGCATGAAGAGCGTGTTCGACACCCTTGCCGCCATGGGGCACGAGCAGGTGCTGTTCTGCGCGGACGAGCCCGCGGGCTACCGCGCGATCATCGCGATCCACAGCACCGCGCTGGGCCCGGCGCTCGGCGGGACGCGGCTCCTCGGGTACGCGAGCGACGAGGAGGCGCTGGTGGACGCGCTGCGCCTGTCGCGCGGGATGACCTACAAGAACGCGCTCGCCGGGATGGACGTCGGCGGCGGCAAGGCGGTCGTCCTCCGCAGCGGCGCGGGGCCGCTCGACCGGGAGCGGCTGTTCCGCGCGCACGGGCGCTTCATCGAGCGCCTCGGCGGCAGGTTCATCACGGGCGAGGACGTGGGCACCACCCCCGCGGACATGGAGCTCATCCGGCGCGAGACGTGCCACGTGAAGGGCCTCGCCGGCGAGGGTGGCGACCCGTCGCCGTGGACCGCGCGGGGCGTGCTCCGCGCGATCCAGGCCGGGGCCCGCCACCGGTGGGGCAGCGACGAGCTCGCGGGCCGGACCGTCGCGCTCCAGGGCTGCGGCAGCGTCGGCGCCCGGCTCGCGGCGGAGCTCCACCGCCTGGGCGCGCGGCTGCTCGTCGCGGACGTCGACCCGGATCGCGCCCGCCACGTCGCCGCCGAGCTCGGCGCCACGATCGTGCCGCCGGACGCGATCGCCTCGGCCCCGGCCGACATCTTCGCCCCGTGCGCGCTCGGCGGCGTCCTCGACGACCGCGCCGTGCAGGATCTGCGGGCCGAGATCGTCGCGGGCGCGGCCAACAACCAGCTCCTCGAGCCGCGCCACGGCGACGCGCTCGCCGCCCGCGGCGTCCTCTACGTCCCCGATGTCGTGGCCAACGCAGGCGGCGTGCTGAGCGGCGGCGCGGATCTCTTCGGCTGGTCCCGCGCCGAGGTCCACCGGCGCGTCCAGGCGATCTACGACACGGTCCTCAGGGTCCTCGAGATCGCGGCGAGCGACGGCGTCTCGCCGCAGCTCGCCGCCGAGCGGCTGGCCGAGGCGCGCCTGCGGCAGCGCGCCGCCGCCGGGTGATCGCTAGAGCGGTTCCCCCCCGCCGCTGGTACGAGCGTCGCGGAGCGCCGGCTCGGTGGCCGGGCCGTTCTTCAGCGCCTTCACCGACTCGACCATCAGCGACACAGCGAGCCCGATCAGCGCGAGCCCCACGACGCCGTTCATCGTCGTCGCGTTCAGCGCGAGCCCCTCGGTCCGCACGGCGGCGAACGCGGTCCGCACCTGGAGGATGAGGGCCCACACCGTGATCGTCATGACGAACACCATCGGGATCGCCGTGTACCAGATGCGCCGCTTCTCGCGGTGCAGCCAGACGGTGACCGCGAGGAGCGTCAGCGCCGCGAGCAGCTGGTTGCTCGTGCCGAACAGCGTCCAGAAGTCGAGGTACGCGGGCCGCACGCCGGGCGCGGGCGGGCGCGCGGTCATGATGAACAGCGTGGGCGGCGCCAGCGAGATCGCGGTCGCGGCCGCGGACACCACGCGCCCCTTCCAGTTGAAGAGCTCCTGGAGGATGTAGCGGCTGAGGCGCGTCGAGACGTCGAGCGTGTCGAACACGAAGGTGGAGAACGCCATGGCGCCGAACGTCGCGGCGAACAGGAAGTGCTCCTTGCCGATGATGACGGTGAGGAACTTGCCGATCCCGTCGCCGTAGATCTTGCCCGGCCCGGGCAGCTTCGTCCCCTGCGCCACGATGACGAGCGTCGCGAGCGCGATCAGCGCGACGAACGCCTCGGCCAGCATCGCGCCGTAGCCCACCGGGTGGGTGTGCGTCTCCTTCGAGATCTGCTTCGACGTCGTCCCCGAGCAGACGAGCCCGTGGAAGCCGGAGCAGGCGCCGCAGGCGATGGTGACGAACAGGAACGGGAAGAGCATGCCGGTCGCGCCGCCGGTGTTGAACGTGGTGAACGCGGGCTGCCGCAGCTCGAACTCCCCGGGGTAACGGAGGTTTCCAAAGAAGATGCCGATCACGCCGACCGCGAGCGCGATGTAGAGGACGAACCCGCCCAGGTAGCCGCGCGGCTGGAGGAGCAGCCAGACCGGCAGGAGCGAGGCGATGAGGCAGTAGACGAGGATGATGAGGCCGAACGCGCGCTGCGGGTTGTCGAGCGGCAGGACGAACGCTGTCGAGATCTTCGTGCCGAGCCAGACGACGCCGAGCGTCGCGGGCACGAAGAGGAGCGTGGTGAGCCAGAGCGGCGGCTTGAGATACCGCTCGACCAGGCCCATGACGATGGAGAGGCCGAGGTAGGCGGCGCTCGCCGCGGCGACGGCGCCGCCGGGGTTGAACTGGAACGCGCCGCCCTCGAACTCCTCGGTCTTGCCGACGAAGGTGCTCGCCGTGATGTCCGTGAAGGCGACGATCACGTAGGACAGCGCGAGCCAGATGAAGATCATCATCGACAGCCAGGCGCGCCGGCCGATGTGCCGCTTCGCGATCTCGGCGACGCTCTCCGCCTCGTGGCGGACGCTCGCGATGAGCGCGGAGAAGTCGTGCACCGCGCCGATGAACACGACGCCGATGGCGATCCAGAGGATGCACGGGAGCCATCCGAACGCCTGGCCGGCGAGGATGGGGCCGGCGATCGGCCCGGCGGCGGCGATGGCGCTGAAGTGCTGCCCGAAGAGGTAGAACGGCTTCGTGGGGACGTAGTCCTCACCGTCGTTCACCTTGACCGCGGGCGTCACGGCGCCGTCGTCGAGCGCGTAGTTGCGCGCGACGATCCGCCCGTAGAAGCGGTAGCCAAGGCACAGCACGACGATGACGGTCAGGGCGAGCAGCGGCAGCACGCGGCGGAGTATAAGGCCATCCGCGGGCGACAGTGGTCCGGCAAACGAAGGGGAAGGGCGGCGGTGGGTCGCCGGACGGGCGCAGGCCCCCGCCCATGCCCCGCGAAGGCCGCGAGCAAGAGGGCTCGGCCGCATCGGCGGCGCCTCGGGGCTCCGGGTCGATGCAAGGCTCCACGACGCCAGAGAGCCCGATGGTGCCGTCCGGAGGAGCCCCCTCGGAGACGCGCGGCCCTCAGACGCTGGCGTTCAGCGTGTCCCAGTAGCTGTGCAGCCCACGGAGGTTGTTCCCGCCGTCGACGAACACCGTATCGCCGGTGATCCAGCGCGACTCCTCGCTGCAGAGGAACGAGACCACGGGCGCCACGTCGGTCGTCTCCCCGATCCGCCCGAGCGGCGTGCGCTCGAGGAACCTCTGGGCGCTGAGCCCCGCCGTGAGCCCGAAGTCGTCGACGAGCGGGGTCCGGATGAGCCCCGGCGCCACCACGTTCACCCGGATGCCGTGGCGGCCGAGCTCGGACGCGGCCACCTTGGTGAGCTGCGCGAGGGCCGCCTTGGAGGCGCAGTAATGCGACAGGCCGTCGGTCGCCAGCACCTGGTTGATGGAGCTGATGTTGACGAAGGCGCCCGGCTGTTTCGCGGCGATGAGGCCGCGGGCGACCGCCTTCATGAAGAGGAAGGGGCCCTTCAGGTTGGTGCCGAGGACGCTGTCGAAATCCTCCTCCGGCAGGTCCGTCAGGAGCGCGAGCGTGGCGATCCCCGCGTTGTTCACGAGGATCCCCGGCAATCCGAACGCCGACGTCGCCGCCTCGACGGCGCGCGACACGTCTTCGGCGCGGGACGCGTCGCCCAGGAAGGGCAGCGCGCGCGCCGGGCCGTCGGCCGCTCGGTTCAGCGCCTCGGCCGCCGCCTCGACCTTCGCCGCCGTCCGGCCGAAGAGCAGCACGTTGCTGCCGCGACTCATGAGGTCTTTCGCGATCTCGAGACCGATCCCCTGACCACCCCCGGTAACAATTGCGCTCTTGGAAATAAGCTTCATCTCGACCTCCGTGACTGCGGAAAGCAGATCCAACGTCCTTGATTGCCCAGAGGAACTTCGGCCGACCGAGCGCCGATCTCGCTCAGTCCGTCAGCATCATCGGCGCGCGCACCTTCTCGGCGATCTCCTCGCCCCGGAGCCGCGCGACGAGCGCGAGCGCGAACGCCATCGCGGTGCCCGGCCCCTGGCTCGTGACGAGCAGCCCGTCCTCGACGACCGGGCTCGCGAGGAGCTCGCCGTGCGCCGACACCACGTCGTTCACGGACGGGTGGCACGCCATCCTGCGGCCCTGGAAGAGCCCGTGCGCCGCGAGCGCGATCGGCGCGGCGCAGATCGCCGCGACGACCCGGCCCGCCTGCGCCTGCGCATGAAGGCGCTCCCCGACGGCCGGCGAGCTGGCGAGCCGGTCGGCCCCGCCCTTGCCGCCCGGGAGGACCACCACGTCGAAGTCGCCCGTCACCGCCGAGAGATCAGCGTCCGGCACGAGGCGCACGCCTCGGCTGCAGCGCACCGGGCCCGGGCCATCGAGCCCGGCGAGGACGACCTCGACCTCGGCGCGGCGCAGGACATCAACGATGATCGTCGTTTCCATCTCCTCGGCTCCCTCGGCAAGGATCACGAGCGCTCGCGGCGTCTTCATCGGCGTCGGCATGGGGCCGCGGGCCGCCGGATGCAAGCCGGACGCAAGCCGGACGCAGACCAAGTACAAACCGAGCGCTGCGCGGACGCAGGCTGAGCGAGCGCATGCAAGCAGGTGCGAGCCGATGCAAGCGCGCGCGAGCTTGCGGTGGCGGGCGGCGCGGAAGCCCCTTTGCCTGGGCACGGCGACGCGCTAGGAGCGGGGCATGGCGGAGCCGTCCGACGATCCGTTTGGCCTCTCGGGGCAGACCATCGAGGGGAAGTACCGCGTCGCCGCCGTCATCGGCGACGGCGGGTTCGGCGTCGTCTACCGGGGGATGCACGAGGGCTTCGGCGAGCTCATCGCGATCAAGTGCCTGAAGCTGCCGGCCTCGCTCGACGCCGCGGAGCGCGACGCGCTGCTCGAGACGCTGCGGGGCGAGGGGCGGATCCTGCACCGGCTGTCGCGGGCCACCTCGGGCATCGTGCAGGCGCTCGACGTCGGCGCGTTCACCACCCAGGCCGGCGTGTGGGTGCCCTACCTGGTGCTGGAGTGGCTGGAGGGCCAGACGCTCGGGCAATACCTCCGGGAGCGGCGCGAGCGGGGCGAGGCCGGCATGTCGATCGCCGAGGCGATCCAGCTGCTCACCCCGGCCGCGCGCGCGCTCGCCGTCGCGCACGCGCACAAGGTCGCGCACCGGGACGTGAAGCCGGCGAACCTGTTCCTCACCCACGTCGGCGGGGCGCGGACGCTGAAGGTGCTCGATTTCGGCATCGCCAAGGTGCTGTCCGACCACCCGACGTTCACCGAGGCGCTCGCCGCGACCCGGCAGGGGCCGAGCGCGTTCACGCCGCGCTACGGCGCGCCCGAGCAGTTCAACAAGGCCCGCGGCGCGACGGGCCCGTGGACCGACGTGTTCGCGCTCGGGCTCATCTTTGTCGAGCTCGTGAGCGGCAGGCGCGCGCTCGAGGGGGACGACCCCACGCAGCTCTACGTCGCCTCCGCCGATCCGGCGGTGCGCCCGACGCTGCGCGCGCGCGGGCTCCCGGACGCGCCCGAGGCGATCGAGCGCGTGCTCGACAAGGCGCTCGCGATCGAGCCCAAGCACCGCTTCACGAGCGCAGGCGAGTTCTGGGACGCGCTCTCGGCCGCGGCGCACGGCGAGCGCGCGGGGGCCTTCGCGGGTCGCGGCGGCCCCTCGGCGGAGCACGCGGCGGGGCAGTCGACCGCGGAGTACGCCGCCGCGCAGGGGCTCGGCGTGGCCGTCGGGCCGAGCGAGCCGACGATGCTCGCCGACGCGCACGCGCCCGCCCCGGTGCGGCCTGCCGTCGTCAAGGTGAGCCACGGCGCGAGCGGGCCGCTGGCCGCCGGCGCGAGCGGGCTGCCGGCCGCCGGCGCGACGGGCGGCGCGGCGCCTCGGGCGAGAGACGGGGGCGGCGCGCTGGCGACGGGGGGCTCCAGGACCGCGCAGGTCGAGGACTCCATGATCGAGACGGTCGCGCCCGCCAGCCCCCCTGCGGCCGGCGCGGCCCCGCATCCCGGCGCGGCCCCGCATCCCGGCGCGGCCCCGCACCCTCAGGCCGCGGCGGGCGGACCGCCGCACGCCGCGCCGCCGGTCGCAGCGCCGCCGCAGCGCCGCAGCGCCGCGCGCGCAGCGCTTCCCTGGTTCGTGGCGGCGCTCGTGCTCGGCGGCGCCGGCGCCACGGCGTATGTCCTGACGCGGGCGCCCGACAAGAAGCCGGCGAAGGCGCCGGCCGCACGCGCCACCGCGGCGTCGTCCGCCGGGCGCGCCGCGAAGACCGCGGCGGGCGTGCCGGCGCCCGCCAGCGCCGCGCCGACCGCGAGCGCCTCGGGCGCGGCGCCTTCCGCCGAGCCCGCCGCGCCCGCGGCGCCGCCGGCGGACATGGTCTTCGTCGGGCCCATCTCGACCACGATCGGCGCCGCGGGCGAGGCGCGCCAGGTGACGCTCACCCGCGGGTTCTACATCGATCGCAACGAGGTGACCGTCCGCGCCTACCGGGCCTGCATGCAGCAGCGCATGTGCTCCACGGCGGATCACGTCTCGCTGACGCCCGAGCTCCTGCCCGGCGCGCAGGCGCCGGCGGCGCCAGAGGAGCAGCGGGAGGTCGAGCTCTGGACGCGGCGCTGCAACGAGCCCCGCAACGCGACAGGGCACCCGATCAACTGCGTCGACTATTCCCAGGCCGAGAGCTACTGCCGCTTCCGGGGCCGGCGGCTGCCCACCGAGGCGGAGTGGGAGGTCGCCGCGCGCGGCGCTGCCGGCCGGGCCTTCGTCTGGGGCGACGAGGCGCCGGCCTGCGAGCGCGCCTGCTACGATCGCAACGAGGGCTGCCTCGCGCGCGGCGCCGACGTCTCGACCTGCGCGTCCGGCGCCCACCCGAGCGATCGCACCCCGGAGGGCGTCTACGATCTCGCCGGCAACGTGTCCGAGTGGGTCTCGGACGGCCTCGTCTTCCCGCCGCCCGGCGGCGAGAACCCGCAGGGCGACCCGTCCTTCCCGCTCAAGGTCGTGCGCGGCGGCAGCTTCCTGGACGGCCCCGAGAAGCTCTCCGCCACGTACCGCACCGCCGCGGCGCCGGTCACCGCGCACGCGTGGATCGGCTTCCGCTGCGCCATGGATGCGCCGGCGCAGGAGGACGCCGCCGCGCAGCCGCCCGCCCCCGCGCCGCAGGCTGCGCCGGGCGAGCAGGGAGCGGCGGCGCCCTGAGCTGAAGCGCCGCGCTCCTCGTCCTCCCGCGCGGCATGGCCGGATCCGGTGCCGTGCGCCCACAAATCATCGATCCGACAGGGCCGGGGCGGGGCGTTTCGCTCGATTCCTGAGCGTTTTTTCTGGATCCTGGGTAAATTGATCTGGTTCCCAGAGTCGATTCTCTCGTTGTGGCTTTCGATCACCTGGATCCGAGAGATTCAATTCTGAGCGGAGCTTTCATTTAGCCAGAGTACAGAGTTGATTCTCTAGATTCCGTCTAGATTCAGTCAGTTTCCTGGCTGAGATGTCTCGGTGCCGCTGATCCCGGGGCCCCCGCTACACCAGCGCCGAGCCGCCGCCCCAGCTGACCGACCACGACGAGACCCGCTACCAAGAGCGTCGAACAGAACCTCCCGTCGCCAGGCAACCGAGGAGCTACTACTTCGCCCAGAGGACCGAAAGGTCGAGCTCGATCGCCTCGAAGGGCGCGACGCGAACGCGCGCGGCGTCGCGGTGGATCGGACCGCGCTCCCAGCTGCGACCGGACACGAGAGAGGACACCTCGAGCGTGCGTGCGATCGGGTCGACCAGCCACGCGTACCGCACGCC
Organism: Sorangium sp. So ce1504; assembly: GCF_051521635.1. Classification (NCBI taxonomy): domain Bacteria; kingdom Pseudomonadati; phylum Myxococcota; order Polyangiales; family Polyangiaceae; genus Sorangium; species Sorangium sp. So ce1504. The sequence goes on from NZ_CP150365.1 coordinate 8,864,527, forward strand.
CTCGCGCGCGTAGATCGGCATCTTCTCCGTGCGGTCGACGTCCTCGGTCGACGGGCTCAGGACCTCGCAGATCCAGTCCGGGGCGAGCGCGAAATACGCCGTCTCCGGCAGCTCGGACATGCGCTCGCGGCGCCAGCCGGCGAGGTCGGGCACGAGCGCGTCGATCTCGCCAGGCGCCATCGGGTCGGGGAAGTGCAGCTCGGGCTCGTCCAGGATCCACCAGCCTCCCGGACCGCCCTTGCCATGGTCGAACGGGCCGGTCAGCTCGGCACCCAGGCCCGAGCTTGCGCGCGCGTGCCGCGGCGCCGGACGGGGGAACACATGCAGGGTGCCGCGAATGAGCTCCGCCACCCTGTTCGGCGGGACGGCCTCGAGGTCGGCGTACGTGGCGCGGCGCTGCTTCTCGGCGGGCTGCCCCATGGGCAAAGCCTGCCCGGGGTGGGACGGCGAGGCAAGGCGGGGCAACGTGGTGCGCGGCGAACCGAAGTGGCGGGAGCGCGCGCGTCGCGACGCATCGTCCCTCGTCCATGGGTCGAAAGAGCGGGCCCCGCGCGGCGCAGAGCGCGAAAAGGGGCGCATCGACGTGCCGCGGGCACACGTCGCCCTCCGGGCGTTGGTCTGGCCCGGGATGCTCTTGCGGCTACGCAGCGTCCCCAAGCGCCTTGCGGCGCACGACGGTGCTCTTCCAGTACGGCGGGCGCCACGTCGGCGCTGGAATGGACCGGTTCACGAGCGTCCGCGAGCGTCGGCCGGTCCCCGCGGCGACCGATCCGCTGCGCAGGCCGCCGAGGCGGGTCCCTCGGGACGCCAGCCGTCTACGTCCTTCCGGCAGATTCGTTGCCATCTCCGAGTCAGCGCTTGATCTGGGCGTCAGGCCAGAGCCCGAGGATCTCTTGCAACTGCTGCTCGGGACCGAACTCCTCCCAGACAATCCCATTGCAATCCCGCGTGTCCGAGAAGGCGCTGGCGGCGTCGTCCTCCCAGCCCAGATGACGCAACGCCGGAGCTTCGCCGGCGGGGATCTGACGAATGGAGAAGTTCACCGTGTCGGTGCGCCAGAGCGCGTACTGGTCCGGCACGATCACGTGCGGCTGGGCCGCCAGGCGCTGCGTGTAATCCGCAATGGAATCCGTCAGTGAACGCACGCCCAGAGCAATATGAATTCTTCGCATCTACGACCTTTCGCACAGCTCCAACGCGATGAGACACACCATGACGGAGCGCTGCGCAGAGACTGATACCATGGGTGAGGCAAGGACACCAGCCTCGGCGTGCAAGCCCGGCGGACGCGGACTATGTCGTTGATGCGCGGCCAGAACAGGCCGCGATCCCGCGCGCGGTACAGCCCGCCGAACAAGACACGTCGCCGCCAGGGTCAAGCGACGAGGAGACTCGCCCGACTCCGTCCATCGATCGCCTGGCCGACAACGACGCTCACCGCCTCGCCGGGGGCGAGGGCCTCCTGCGGGCCAGGAAGCTCGAGGTCGGCCGTGATCCGGGGGGGCGAGCGCCTCGTCGCGGCAGCGCCTCAGGGCCGGTGGCCGCTGAGGTCGAAGGTCGCCTCCGAGTAGAACTCGAAGGAGCCCGACATCGTGGTCTCCTCGAATGTCGTCCCGCGGAGCTCGTAGGTCACCGTGAGCGGCACGGCGGAGCAGAGCGGGGCGGAGAGGTAGTTGAAGCGATCATCGCGGTAGTTCGCGGGCCGGTCCATCACGAGGAGCGCCTCCGTCTCGAGGGTGCCGACCGTCGACCCGCGCTCGGCGACGATCACCAGCGGCCCCAGCGTCTCGAAGCGGAAGTGGGCGGAGTGGTCGCCGCTGTTGTAGTCGGTCTTCTCGATGATGAGGAAGCTCTCCGGCACCATGTGATAGCGGATCGTCGAGCCCTCGACCGTGACCCAGCCGAGGCTCATCTGACCCAGGGAGGTGCTCCCGGCGCCGCCACCCCACGCGCTGCCGTCGCTGAGCCGGTACTCCGCGTGGATGCCCATGATCGGCATCGACGTCCCCGAGGCGCTCCCGCCGTAGTACCGGCCGAAGTTCGCCGTGTCGATGGTCTCGGGGCTCGGGGGGCTGGCAGGGTTCGGCCAGCTCGTGTCGTGGTCGGGATCGACGACCCCGACGGCCAGGCATGCCCCGCCGCGCTCGTCGATGCCCAGGTCGCAGGCGTCGCCGATCCGATTGCCGTTCATGTCGAGCTGGTCCGGGTTCACGTCGAACGGGCAGTTGTCCTCCAGGTCGGCCACGCCATCGCCGTCGTCGTCCTCGTCGCACACGTCCCCGAGGGCATCGCCGTCGAAGTCCGCCAGGTCCGCGTTCGCCACGTGGGGGCAGTTGTCCAGCGTGTTGGAGACCCCGTCGCCGTCGACGTCGTCGTCACAGGCGTCGCCCCTGCCGTCTCCATCCATGTCGGCCTGGTCGGCGTTGGAGACCCACGGGCAGCTGTCCGACGCATCCACGGCGCCGTCGTCGTCGTCATCGTCGTCGCAGGCGTCGCCGTACAGGTCAAGGTCGAAGTCCGCCTGGTCGGCGTTGCCGACCGCGACGCAGTTGTCGACCGCGTTGGGCACGCCGTCGTCGTCGAGGTCGTCATCGCACGCGTCGCCAAGCCCGTCCCGATCGACGTCGCTCTGGCCGTGGTTCGGGGCCTCGGGGCAGTTGTCGATGTCGTCGTCGTATCCGTCGCCGTCGCGATCCGTGTCGCTCGGGTCGGGCGCGCCGCCGCCGCTGCCGCCATCCCCGTCATCGTCGCAGCCGCCCTGAGCACCGGCGCCGCCGCTGCCGCCGGCTCCGCCGTCACCGCCGTCACCGCCGCCGTTGCTCCCGCCCTGCACGGGGCCGATGCACGCTGCGAGCGAAGAGCACAGCAGCACACACGTCGCGATGTGGTTCCAACGCATCATCCATCTCCTCAAGCCATGCCTGGATTCAAGGACTCGCTGGCAGCCGCATGAGATCCGCCACGAGGACGAGCTGGCTCCGGTATTCGTTGACATCCGGGCCGTCACCGTGGTCGCTGGTGCAGGCGGCGAGGGCAAGCGGTAGCCATCGTCGTCGCTGCTCGGCTCCCACGGCTCGCGAGGATCGGCGCGCATCCCGTCGCTGTCCACCACACCGCAAGAGTCCAACTCGCCGGCGTCCGGGCATCGCCGACGCCGGCCGCCCCCGGGCTCGCGAACGCCGGGAGCGCCCTCACCGGTCGGGGACGGAAACCCGTGGACGCGGACCCCGGACCAACGCTTCGAGGACGGCGGCGCGATCTGACGGGCGTCGGGCCCGCTCGCCGCCGGATCGAGCGAGCGAACCGATCTCACCGGCGTGGTGCTCAGCCAGCGTCAACCCGCAGCAGGATTGACCTTGCGGACGCCAGGTTCCTATGATGCCTGGCCCCTGAAATTTCAGGAGGGCCATCAATGACATTCATCACGCTGGCACATTCCTCGGGCAACCGCCCGCCTCTTTACATTCGACCTCTCGCCATCGAATTTCTACTACAAGAGGAGAAGGGAACGCTCCTCAATGAACTTCATGGACGACGCTACCTGGAAAGTCGCCCGATCGAACCCTTGCTGAGCGCCATCCAAGGGGATGATCCATTCGCAAAAATTCCATTCTCAAAGAACTCGACACACGCATGGGGATATCTTCGCCTCAGCGCAATTGAGTACATCACGAACATCAACGACACAACGACGGTCCACACGTCAAGCGGCCGAGATTACATGGCCGCAGAGCCGCCGAGCGAGCTCATGGCCAGGTTTCCCGACGAGACATTCGATTGCATGCACGGCAACGAGGGACAAGCCATTTACTTTCGTCGCGAGCGATTGCTCGGAGCGTCTCCCCTCGAAGATTCGTCCACCTACGTTTACACCTTCGACAGCCGGGAGAGCGTGCACAGCGACCAGCTCGAGCCGAATTGGACAATGAACATGACTGCCGCTCAGGCCAAAGACGGTCGAGCATTTTTTCGGGCGAACCGGATAAAAGGCTTCCGGACGGACCAAAGCGGAACCATTGAATTACACGGCGCAGTCAAGCTTGCAGGCCTACCGGCCGAGGCGGTACTGAAAGCATGCTCGATCGCGCATCCGGTGTCTTTCGCGCAATGCGCCGCCGGACAAGGCGGATCGGAATATAGATACGATTGGGTGCTGGATCGGGACACGATCCATGCGATTGTCCCGAGAAATCCGGGGCTAGGCCTGGACACCCACATCGGCACCCCATTTTCAGGTCTCGACACGGTCGATCCGATCGACAAACTCATAGCTCAGCTTGATTTGACGTCATTCATTCGACTGACTCGCAATTCGACCGGACGCGGCACGAACGTTCCATCAGACTACAACAGCCAGCATCCGTGGGCCTACTATCGCCCGGAATCTATTCTGACCATGGAAGCGAGAGGCCATGGAACAGCAATCACAACGAGCGCCCATTCGCATGTCGTCGATGAAACACCGGAGGAAGTTCTAGGTTCACTCATTTACCCAGGAAATCGATAGAACGTTTTACGCACTTGGTAGAGGCAATGGGATTATCGATCGCCTTGCACGCCGCCGCCGTCCACGATGGGCTTGCGGCGCCGGCGCGCGCCGAGCAGGGATCGCGCGGACATCGTCGTCCCATCAGTTCTGGTGAGCGCCGAAGCGCTCGATCCCCTCCGAAATGTGTCCGCTCGCCTGGTACGGCCAGACCCGGACCATGGCCGGCTTCGTCGCGAGCTCGAACGGCCTGGCCTCCGGCAACGGCGTGCTCGAGGCGATCACCCACGGTCTGTGCGAGGCGGTGGGGCGCGACGCGACGACCCTGTGGCGGCAGCGCAGCCCGGCGTCGCGTGCGGCCACCCGGATCGATCTCGATAGCATCCCGGAGGGAGGCTGCCGCGAGGACCTGGACAGGTACGAGCGCGCGGACGTCGCCGAGACCGACTGACAGGCCCGCCGGGCGGTTCGGGCGTGGCGCATCGCCCCGTGAGATCCCGCGCCGGCGCGCCCGCGCTGAGCACATCCCGGAAAGAGATCCATCTTTCCCGGATCCGATGCTTTCGGGCCCCCCCGCCGCGTCCTTAGTCTGCTTTGCATGCAGATGAAGGCAGCCGTCTACGAGCGATACGGTTCTCCATCGGTCCTCGAGCTGCGCGAGATGCCCGCGCCGGAGCCGCGGGACGATCAGGTGCGCATCCGAGTGCATGCGACCACGGCGACGGCGGCGTGCCAGATGATGCGGCGAGGCGACACGCTCATGGCGCGGGTCGTACTCGGCTTCTTCCGGCCGCGGCGGCGCTTCCGGGTGCTCGGGATCGAGGTCGCCGGCACCGTGGAGCGCGTCGGCCGGCGCGTCACGCGGTTCCGCCCCGGCGATCGCGTGTTCGGCTTCACCGGGTTCGGGTCCGGCGGGTACGCGCAGTACGTGTGCCTGTCCGAGGACGCGTCGATCGCGCACGCCCCCGCCGGCCTGAGCCACGAAGAAGCGTGCTCGCTCGTCGACGGACCGACCACCGCGCTCTACTTCCTCCGCGACCGGGCGCGGCTCCGGACCGCCGAGCGGATCGCGATCGTCGGCGCGTCCGGGAGCATCGGCACGGCGGCCGTCCAGGTCGCGCGGCACCTCGGCGCGGAGGTGACGGCGGTCTGCAGCGGGCGAAACGCCGAGCTCGTGCGTTCGCTCGGCGCGCACCACGTCGTCGACTACACGCGAGACGACTACGCGGCGCGCGCCGACGCGTTCGACGTCGTGTTCGACACGGTCGGCGCGAGCTCGTTCGCGCGCGCGCGGCGCTGCCTCTCGCGCGGAGGCCGATACCTGATCACGGTCGGGGGCGCCGAGCTCTACCTGCGCGACGCATGGAGCCGGCTCTTCGGGAGCAGGAAGCTCGTCTTCGGAATGTCCGTCGACAAGAAGACCGCGCTCCCCGAGGTCTCGGAGCTCGTCGCGCGCGGAGCGCTCCGGCCGGTCATCGACCGGCGCTACGCGCTCGAGGCCATCGCGGATGCGCACAGGTACGTCGAGACGGGACGCAAGCGGGGCAACGTTGTGATCGAGGTAGGCGCGTGATACCCCGATTCGCGTGAGCACACGCGACGCGCTGAGGCTCGGGTCGATCGAGCAGATCCACGGGCTCATCGGGCGCCCGCCGCCCGCGCATCCGCTGATCTCCGTGATCGCCGCGTCGTGGCAGGAGCCGCTGCGCATCGAGATCCCGATCATCGGGCGTCCCATCGAGTCCGGGCTCTACGTGATCAGCCTGAAGCGCGGGGACGAATGCCACGCCGAGTTCGGGCGACAGGTGCACGACGGGCAGGAGGGCATCCTCGTCTTCGCGTCACCGGGCCAGGTGATCACGCCGATCGGCGGCGAGAGCGAGCTCGCTCACGAGGGTGAGGGCTGGACCGTCGTCTTCCACCCCGACGTGCTACGCGACACGCCGCTCTCGGACGCGATGCACCAGTACCGGTTCTTCGGCTACGCGACGCACGAGGCGCTCCACCTCACACGGCCGGAGCGAGAGACGTTCACGGGCCTCGTCCGGCAGCTCGAGCGCGAGTCCTCGGTCCCTCCCGACTCGTTCGCGCCGGACGTGCTCTCGGCGCAGCTCCAGCTCCTCTTCACGTACTGCCAGCGCGCGTACGCGCGCCAGCTCGAGGTCCGAGCGCGGGCGGGCGGCGTGGCGGAGCGACTCGACCGCCACCTCGACGCGTGCTTCGCGTCGGCCGCGCAGGTCGAAGGCGGGCTCCCCACGGTTCGATCCTGCGCGCGCGCGCTCGGGTACTCGCCCGACTACCTGAGCGATCTCCTCCGCGCGGAGACAGGAACGAGCGCGCGCGACCACATCCACCGAGCCCTCATCGAGGCCGCCAAGGCACGGCTCCTCGCGTCGGACGCGAGCGCGAGCGCGGTGGCCTACGCGCTCGGATTCGAGCACCCACAGCACTTCTCGAAGCTCTTCCGGCAGAAGACCGGACAGTCGCCCGGCGAGTGGAGACGTGCGGCGAAGGGGCCGAATACGCGTCGCGAGACCTCGGCGTGATCTCACGCGCCGCACACGTAGCAGGCGGTCACCTCAACCTGGGTCGGGTCGCGCCGCCGGCCATACCGACGTGTCCAGCGAGACGACGCCGCCCTCGAAGCGGATCGGCGCGGCAAGCAGCGCCCGGAACGCCTTGTACCCTGCCACCCCCGGGCGGAAGGCGTGCAGGAACACGTGGTGGCGCCCGTCGGCGCCCACGGCCACGGACGGGTGCCCTGGCCCCCACCATTCTTCACTGGAGCTCAGGAAGACCTCCGACGACTTGCGGTACGGGCCCGTGGGGGCGTCCGCCACGGCCGCGCCGATGCCGTAGTTCGCGGTCGAGAAGTCGTTGCCGGCGTAAAGCAGATAATAGCGCCCGCCCTCCTGGGTGATCCAGGCGCCCTCGATGAGGTGCGCTTCCCAGGGCTGGTCGTTCTCGAGGATGACGGCGGGCTCCCCCTCCAGCCTGCGGCCGTCGGCCGACAGCCGCTGGGCGTAGATGCGGGTCCTGAGCGCCCGCGATATCCCGGCGATCTCCTCCGCCTCCGCGCCGCACGCCCGCGCCCGCAGCTCCTCCAGCCGCCCCGCGAACCCCGTGAACTCCGCGGTCGCCGCCTCGATCAGCGGCTGCAGGACGAAGAATTGCTCCATGGGATCGAGCGTCGCCACCCACGGCCACAGCGTCAGCGCCAGGACCGCTGTGCGCTGGTCTTTGCGGGCCACGAACAGCTCGCGCACCAGGGCGGGCTCCCGGTGAAGCAAGGCGGCCAGCTGGCGGGGCCACACGCCGTTGTCATCCTTTTTCCAGACCAGCCAGGGCGCGCCGTGGGCGTCGACGAGGATGTGGGCGTCGATCACGTCCCCGGTGACGATCGGCGCGTGTTCCGCCTCGAAGGGGCCGTCCGGGCTCGCGCCTCGGGCGAGGCCGATCGCGAGCGAGCGGTCGTGCATGCGGGCCGTGAAGCAGAGCCAGGTTTCGTTCCCGACCCGGTGCATCTCCGGCGCCCAGAAATCCGCCTGGTTGCGGCCGGTCAGCGTCCAGGCCGGCGCGCGCCCCTCCGGGAAGACGAAGCCGGTCAACCGCCAGGTCGTCAGGTCGTTCGAGGCCAGGATGGGAAAGGCGTTCGGCGCGTCGTTCGAGGTCACGAGCAAGCGCCACGCGCGCTCGCCCACCCGCACCACGCACGGGTCGCCATAGCCGTAGAGGATCTCCGGCGCGATGGACTCGGTCAGCAGGGGCCGCAGCGGCGCCCCGCACTTCCGCGGCGGCGGCGGGGTGCGGGCGAGCGGCATGCGGGTCCCGAGGTCGCGCGCCAGCGCCTCGAAGAGGTCGAGGTAGTCCGTCTGCTCCACCCGGGCGAGCTCATAACGCCGCGTGTCCTGCCCCGGCTCGGTCACCTGGAAGCTGCGCGGCCCCCCGCCGTCGACGGTGACTCCGAAGGTGAACGGTGCGCCAGGCGGCGTCTGCAGGACGATGGCGTCGGCGTTCATGCGACGGGCTCCTCGAGGACTGCCATGCTCGGCAACAGGGACCTGGGTCCGGTCGCGCCGCCGTCCGCCGGAGGCTCGCCGGGTGCGGCACGGCCCCGGCCGCTGCTACCCCGGCCCGGGAACGCTGCGATGTTGTACCACGGTCGCTGTCCTCGACATGCTGTACGTGTTCATGACGCTGGGGCTCACCGGCGAAGCTGAGCGCCAGCGACCCAGGCGACGACCGACATGGAACGAGGCGCATGCCGAGCAGAACGAAAGAACGACCGGAATCTCCACTTCCGAAGGGCATCGGGAAGCCAGCGCTGCGGGCGCTCGCTTCGGCCGGCGTCTCTCGCCTGGACCAGGTCGCTCGGCTCACGGAAGCCCAGCTCATGGCGCTTCATGGCGTGGGCCCCAAGGCGATCGGGGTCATCAAGGCTGCCCTCGAAGCAGAAGGAAAGTCTCTTGCCAAAGACGCGTAGCCCCCGACGTCCAGGCGCCGCATCCCGCGTGCGCCAGCTCCGGGGGGCGCCGACGATCCGATAGCGAGCGCACGGGGCGCAGCGTCGAGGGGCGCTGAGGCCTCGCCCCGGACGCGATTGCGGCGCGCGGCAGGGAGGAGATCGAACACGACACCTCCTGTCCGCGCGCCGCCCCCTCCGCCGACGGACGGGATATTCCGCGCGCGGTGAATGTTCACGCGACCCCGCGCAACAGAGGCCGCGGAGGCCAAGAGGACCATGCGATCGAGTTGGAGGTTCGGAGCCGCCCTCGCCTGCGGGCTCGTGGCGCTGCCCGCGGGCGCCGCGTGGGCGGCCAGCACGCCGTCGTGGGAGGCCGTGCCCTCGATGATCACCCCGCGGGCCGAGCACTCGGCCACGGTGCTCCAGGACGGCCGCGTGCTCGTCGCGGGTGGATTCACGGAGGTGGACGACGGGACGCCGTACGCAGCGCGCACGGCGGTGGGCCTCACGGCGGTCGAGATCTACGACCCCGCCACCAGGACGTGGGCGCCTGCGGCGCCGCTCTACCAGGGCCGGCGCGGTCACGCGGCCGTCCTCCTGCCGAACGGCCAGGTCCTCGTGGCGGGCGGCCGGCTCAGAAGCGAGCAGAGCGGGACAGAGCTCGGCTCGGCGGAGCTGTATGACCCGACGAACGACACCTGGACCAAGGTGGCGAACCTGGCCAAGCCCCACCCCGTGCCCTCGATGGTGCTCGTCGACGGCAGGCCCGTGCTGGTCGGCATGGCCTGGTCCAACTTGCTGTTCATCGACGAGATGAACGCGGCCGTCTACGACCCGGCGTCGCGCTCCTGGACGGAAACGGCCTTCTGCCTCGACTCGACGATCAACCCCGTGAGCGCGACGCTGCTCCACGACGGGCGGGTGATGTCGGTCGGGAGCCGCTGCAGCATCTATGACCTGGAGACCCGGCTCTGGACTTACGAGCACGGGTCGGTGCTGCCGACGTCGGCGTACAGGTACCCTGACGCGATGACGCTCGCGAGCGGCGGTGTCCTCGTCACGGGAGGCACCCTCTTCGGTCCCGACCCGGCGGTCCACGCCTTCTCGCAGGTCTACTTCCCCGAAGAGGACCGCTGGGCGGCGACGTCCGGGCCCTATGCTCCGGCCTCGTCGTGCGAGACGGCCCCGGGATGGAGCGTCCGGGGGACGCGCACATCGCTGCTCCCGAGCGGGAAGGTGCTGCTGACCGGAGGCCTGGAGACCTGCGGCACGTACGGTACGAGCACGTACAGAGTTCCGTTCTACGGGACGAAGGCGCTCTTCGACGAGGCGACCCTCGCCTGGTCGAGCCTCGACCTGGAATCGCCGGTCACCCTGGCGCGCGCGCTCCACTCCTCGACGGTCCTCAGGGACGGCAGCGTGCTCATCGCCGGCGGGTACGTCGACGCCACGACCCCGACGGCCTCGGCCGTGCTCTTCCACGAGCGCTCGCCGCTCGGCGCGGGCTGCGCGACGGACAGCGACTGTGGCAGCGGCTTCTGCGCGGGCTCGGTGTGCTGCGACGCGCGCTGCGACGGCCCCTGCGACGCCTGCGCGGCCGCGTCAGGCGCGTCGCAGGACGGCGCCTGCACGCCGGTCACGGGCGTCGCCTGTGACGACGCGGACGCGTGCCTCGCGGGCGGGGTCTGCGAGGCGGGCGCGTGCGTCGGGGGCGCGGCGGCGCCGGACGGGACGCCATGCGGCGACGGCGACGTGTGCTCGACGGCGAGCGCCTGCGTGGGCGGGGCCTGCGTGGGGTCGAGCCTCGTGGTGTGCCTGCCCGCCGACGAGTGCCACGAGGCGCCGGCGTGCGACCCCGCGGCCGGGTGCGCGGCGCCCGGACCCGCGCTGCCGGACGGCACCCCCTGCGCTTTCCCGGGCACCAAGGATCGGTGGCAGGAGACGGCGCGGATCGACCGCTCCATCCTCTCCGGGTTGCAGACCACGGTGCTCCTGGACGGGACGGTCCTCGTCATCGGCGGGGCCCCGGTGCCCGGCCGGAACGAAACTCGGCGTGTCTGGACCCGCTACGATCCGAGCACGGGCGCGTGGGCGCCGACCGAACCGATCGACGGCTTGCGGAGCTTGCTGACGCCCACATTGCTTCCGGACGGGACGGTCCTGGTGATCGGCGACAGCCCGTTCGTGTACCCCGATTATGGCCCCGCGCCGACGAGGCGCTTCGACCCGGCGACGGGCGTGTGGACGCCGGCCGCGTCCACGGTCGCGCCGCGCTTCGGTCACACGGCCACGCTGCTCCAGGACGGCCTGGTGCTCGTCGCCGGCGGCGACCAGCCCGGCGGTCCCGGCGGCGTCCTGGTCGAGATCTACGATCCGGTCGCCGACACGTGGACCGCGAGAGCGCCCATGAACGTTGCGCGACAGGGCCACTCGGCGACGCTGCTTCAGGATGGCCGGGTCCTCGTCGCGGGCGGCGCTGACGGGTATCCCTCCGAGAGACCGGAGCACCACCTGACGAGCGCGGAGGTGTACGACCCGGCGACCGACGCGTGGACGCCCGTCGCCTCGATGCGCTGGGCTCGCATGCGGCACACGGCGACGCGGCTTCCAGACGGCCGGGTGCTCGTGGCCGGAAGCTGGGGCGCTGACAGCGGCAAGACGGCCGAGATCTACGATCCTGCGACCGACACGTGGGCCTCGGCGACGGAGATGGCCACGGCGCGGAGAGCTCATGGAGCGGTGCTCTTCGCCGACGGCAGGGTCATGGTCGCGGGCAGCTCGCAGGACGTGAACGATGGGGCCCTCGCCGTCGAGCTCTACGATCCGGCGAGCGACACCTGGGCGCTCGGGCCGGCGCTGGCCGTGATGGTCCACGGCCACGCGACGGCGCTGCTCAACGACGGTCGTGTCCTGATCGCCGGCGGCGCCGCCGGCTCTCTGGCCGAGCCGTATCAGAAGATCGACCATGCGTGGCTCTATGTCCCGGCGCAGCCCGCGTCGGGCGGGGCGTGCCAGGCGGGCGCCTGCGTGCCGGGTGGAGGCGGCACGAGCGGAGACGGCGCGGGCGGCGGCGCGGGCAGCGGTACGGGCGGCGACGGCGGGGCGGGAGGCACGGCCACAAGCGGTGACGGCGGTGGCATCAGCGCTGGCGTCGGCGGCGGCGCGAACAGCGGTGGTGGCGGCGACCCGAACAGCGGTGGCGGCGGCGCGAACAGCGGTGGCGGCGGCGCGAACAGCGGTGGCGGCGGCAGCGCAACCGGCAGTGCCAGCGCAAATTCAACCAGCGGCGCCGGCGGCGATGCGACCAGCGGTGGTGGCGGCGACCCGACCAGCGGTGGCGGTGGCGAAGGCGGCGCTGCCACCGGCGGCGACGGCGGAGGTGCCAGCAGTGAAGTTGGCGCCACATCCACCACGACCAGCACGACCGCCGCCGGCGGCGATGACGCCAGCAGCGCCGGCACCGGCGCAACCGGCGCGCAGAGCAGCGGCGGCGGCGACCTCCCGAGCGCAGGAGGGGGCGGCGGCTGCCGCATGACGCCAGGCAGCCAGGGCGCGCCGGCCTGGCTGCTCGCCCTCGGGGCGCTCGCCACCGCGCAGCTGCGCCGGCGCCTCGCGAGGTCCAGCCGCTCCACCTGAGTGGCGGCCGGCGATCCAACCCGGGCTGTGATGCCGAGTCGACATCAACTGCCACCAGAAACGATGAGCCGCAGCCGCGCACGGGGGCGTCCAATCCGGGATTGCCTGTCCGTTGAAAGGGAAAACTTCCGCGTCGATTGCGGTGGCGGACTGAGCCATGGGGCTCGACACCGCGCCTGAGGTAGATATCGTGGGCGCTACCGAGGAGCATAGGGCTTCTTGGTCGCTGGAAATGGCTTCCAGCCGGAGCTGCGAACGCGGAGAGGCAGCTCAGAGGCTAGGTTTCAGGATTTCGTGAGCACGGGATGAACCAATTGCGGACCCTCGGGGTTTGGTTGCGCTGCGCGTTGCGGTTCGGATTCGGCGTTTCGGCGTTGTTGCTGGCGCCGCGCTTCGCGGAGGCGAAGTCGGTGCGGCCGGTGGAGCCGATCAAGGTGAACGGCAGCGAGCTCGGGACGATCACGATCTCGAACGTCATTCTGAAGGCGCCGAACCTGGACGACGTGCTGATCGTCAAGGAAAAATTCCTGGTGATGTTTCTGGAGGAGATGCGCGAGCTCGGCTACCGCGCGCTCGGCCGCGAGAACCTGGCGCTGAACCTGGATCGCTCGAGCGAGGCGGCTTTCATCCTGGCCGGGACGATGACGGCGGCGGACTGCGCCGACGAGCGAGGCCTCACCTGCGGCATCACCATCAAGTGGGAGCTGCTCGATCGCTCCTCCAAGACCGTGGTCTATCAGATGACGTCGAACCACGAGGAGATGGAGATGCGCGAGCTCGACCGCGCGGCGGCCGGCAACGCGCTGCTGCTCGGCAGCCTGCGCTCGCTGCTCGCCCGGCCGATGTTCGTGCAGGCCCTCCGGGGCTCGGGCGCCCCTGCGGAGGCGCCGGCCGCGCCCGAGTTTCCGCCCGGGGAGATGCGCGGCTGCCCGGCCCGCACCCTGGCGATGCCGAAGATGAGCGAGGACGTCTTGAACGCCACGGCGCTGGTCAAGCTCAACGACGGCGTCGGCAGCGCGGTCGTGATCTCTCCGGATGGCTTGCTGCTCACCGCGGCGCACGTGGCGACGACGCCCGAGGTGGTGGTGCGCTTCCGCGACGGCAAGGAGCTTCCGGCGACCGTGATGCGCGTCAACGAGCAGTCGGACGTCGCGCTCTTGCAGCTGAAGGATGGCTCGCGCGAGACGCCGTGCTTGACGCTGCGCATGCCGCCCCCCAGCACCGGCGACGACGTGTTTGCGCTCGGCGCGCCCGGCGGCGAAAGGCTGTCGTTCTCTGTGACGCGCGGCATCGTCAGCGGCCAGCGCACGTTCGACGGCAACAGCTTGATCCAGACCGACACCAGCATCAGCCCAGGCAACAGCGGCGGGCCGCTGGTCGACGACGAGGGTCAGGTGGTCGCTATCATGACGTTCAAGGCGACCGGGCAGGGCATCGAGGGCCTGGGCTTCGGCGTGCCTTCGGCCACCGCGCTGTCGTCGCTCGGGCTGAGCTTCGGCGAGAAGACCGGGGCGCTCAAAGTCGAGCGTGTCGAGCGTAAAACGGCGTCGGGCGGGCTCGCGCTCAGCGGCGCGGCCGACAAGCCCGATCCGCCCTGGTTTTATGTGGGCAAGGACGCGCCCGGCAAGACGCCGGGTTGGGTCGGGCAGACGCGCGGCTGGGGCTGGGTGACGATCGTCGCCGGCGGCGCCACGGTCGGTACGACCGCGCTCCTGAACATCGGCAGTACGCCCTCCAGCTTCGGCACGCTCCGCACCTGGAACACCGTAGGTTGGGCCGTCGCCGGGCTCGGCGCGGGCATGGTGCTGAGCTCGTACGTCTTTGCGCCGGACAAGGAGCCGCCCGCGACCGGGGGGCGTTCGACGCCCGGCCGCACCTTCGCCGCCGGTGTCGGCGCGCCCGGCATCGGGCTCACCTCACTTTCCATCATGGGGACGTTCTGATGTTGCTCCGCACGCTGTGTGCTGCGCTGCTCTTTCTGCTGCCGGGAGGGTGCCTGCTCTTGCAAGAGCCGCCGCCGACGAGCCCGCTGGGCGGCGAGTGCGAAGACGACGACTGGTGCAATGAAGGCCTGATCTGCGTCTTCCCGTATGGGACGAACAGCCCGGGGGAATGCGGCGCGCCCGGTACGTGCACCGCCGACAGCGATTGCCCCGCGGGTCAGCTCTGCCAGGGCTCCACGATCGACACGTTCGGCGTGTGTCAAGCGAACACGGGCTGCATCTCCGACACGGCGTGTATGGAGGGCGCCACCTGCTACCGCGGTAGCTGCTTGTTCTTGTGCGAATCCTCCTCGGAGTGCCCCGAGGACACGTACTGCAGCACGCTGGATGATTGCCCGTACCGTATGACCTGCTCCAAGGCCTGCGCGTACCTCTGAGGCGCCGCCGAATCGCGCGTGTTTTGGGCCGAGGTTCGGCGGGGCAGGCGCATCCGCGCGCTCCTCTCCTCCCGCGCCGCGCCGTTTCCGTCTTCACGACAGGAATTTTCCGCCATCACGATATTTATTCTCGCGGTGAGCCGGTTCGAGGGCGCGCCGCTACTGCCTGACAGACGTGCGCTTGGCTGGCTGGGTCGAAGTACCTACCCAGATCCTTGCGGCCTCCGCGGACATCCGTGGCGGTCGCCGTGCCGGGATCCGGGCAACGCAGATGGCGAGCGTCCGATGCGATGTTGACTCCACTCCAGGTCATCCGGTGGGCCGTCGCCGCGGTCCGGGTGTACAGGGACCTCGCTGCCGGCTGCGTCGCGCGGCTCACTCCGATGGTGGCGGCGACGATCGCGCCACCCCCCGTGCTGGGACCAGGGCAGCTCGCCGGAACGACCTCCCCGGCGGCGCCCGCGGACCGCCTTGCGCCGGGAACCTCGGCTCGGTACTGTGCTCGCTCATCACGACCGATCTGCGAAGTCACGAGCCCTCGGAGCGATGACGTCGTGCGTAGAGCCAGCCTTGCCATCGCTCCGTCAGAGCGTGGCGGTACTGACGCAAGTGAGGTGGTTCGCGCGCTCATCGAAGGGGAACCATGGGCGGCAACCGCCGTGTGGAACGCACATGCGCCCAAGGTGTTCCGGATCGTCGCGCGCGTGCTCGGGCCCGGCGCCGACGCAGAGGACGTCACCCAGGAGGTCTTTGTTCGCGTGTTCTCCAGAGTATCCGGGCTGAGAGACCCCGATGCGCTGGGGAGCTTCGTGTTCTCGGTGACCGTTCGACTCCTGAAATGGGAGCTCCGCCGCAGGCGCGTGAGGCGCATCCTCCAGCTCGCGGACACGGCCGAGCTCCCGGAGCAGGCGGTCGAGCCGGCGGACAGCGAGGCGCGCGAGGCGCTGGGCCGCCTCTATGCGATCCTCGACACGCTGAGCGCGGACGACCGGACCGCGTTCGTGCTCCGCCACATGGAAGGGATGAGCCTGCCGGAGATCGCGGAGGCAACCGGGGTATCGCTGGCCACCGTGAAGCGGAGGCTCAGCCGGGCGACGGAGCGCGTTTCGTCCCAGGTCGAGAACGACACGTCCCTCGCCGCTTACTGCATGAGGCCGGAGGCGCGGGATGACGCTTGACGAGGAGAAGGACGCGGCGCTCGGCCCGAAGGCCGCGCGCGCGGTCGAGCTCGCTCGCAGCTCGCTCGGCGTGATGTCTCCCCAGCAGCGTGTCCAGGGGCTGCTCCGCGTGACGGAGCGGACGGCGAGGCGCCCGGGCTTCCGGCTGTCGCCCCTCCGGGCCGGAGCGCTCGCGCTCGCGGCGGCCGCCGCGGTCCTGCTCGGCGTCAACGGGTGGCAGCGGGGAACGCGCTCCGATCGGCTCTCCTACGAGGTGGAGGGCGGCGCCGTGCAGCAGGACGGCTCCGTCCAGGCGGACACATCGAGCCGTCCGAAGGTCCGGTTCTCCGATGGCACCGAGGTTCAGCTCGCCGAGATGGCGCGCGCGCACATCGTGTCGGTGAACGAGCAGGGCGCCAGGGTCGCCCTCGACCGGGGAGAGGTCCACGCGCGCGTGGTCCATCGGTCGGAGGCGCAGTGGCTGTTCGACGCGGGGCCGTTCCTCGTGACCGTGACCGGGACGGCCTTCGCGCTCTCCTGGGCGCCGGAGGACGAGCGCCTCGATCTGCGGCTCGAGAATGGCGCCGTCGTCGTCAGCGGGCCGCTGTCCGGCAAGCCGATCGCGGTGCGCGCCGGGCAGTGGCTGACCCTGCGGCAGCGCACGGGAGAGGTGCTCCTGCGCGATCTCGATCTTCAGCAGGGCGCGGAGGCGTCGCCGGCGCCCGCCCCGCCGTCGTCCGACCGCACCGAGGAGCCCGGCGCGGCGCCGGTTCCGGCTCCGCCCGGGATGCCCGCGAGCCCGACCGCGTCGGCGCTCTCGGCCGAGCCGAGGCGCGACTGGGCCGGGAAGCTCGCGGCCGGGAAGCTCGACGTCATCGTCGACGAGGCGCAGCGCCGCGGGCTCGACGTCTCGCTCGCGGAGAGCAGCAACGAGGAGCTCTCGGTCCTCGCGGACGCGGCGCGCTACACGAGGCGGAACGACATCGCGCGGCAGGCGCTCCTCGCCCAGCGCCGGCGCTTTCCGGCGACGCAACGGGGCAAGGAGGCGGCGTTCCTGCTCGGCCGCCTCGCGGAGGCCCAGGAGGGAGGCGCCGCGGCGCTCGCCTGGTTCGAGACCTACCTCAAGGAGGCCCCGCAGGGGGCTTATGCCTCCGAAGCGCTCGGGCGCAAGATGGTGATCGTGCAGCGGCTCCACGGCGACGCGCAGGCCGAGGCCGTCGCGCGGGCGTACCTGCGCCGGTTCCCAGGCGGAACCTACGCGCAGGCGGCGCGGGCCCTCGCTCGAACGCCGTGAGGTTCGCGCGGGCGCAGGCGCTGGCCGGGGCCCTCACGCTCCTCCTCTGCGCGGCGAGCCCCGCGGCGTCGGGGGAGCCTGCGCGTGTGGTCCTCGTGCGGCCAGCCGCCGCCGATCCGTCGATCTCCGAGGCGCTGATCCGCATCCGAGGGGAGCTCGTCGCCGATGGATTCGACGTGGAGGTCCTCGATGCGGCGCAGTCGGCGGCCTCCGCCCCCCGGCCGACGATGGACGACGCCGGGCAGCAGGCCGGCTCCGCGGCCCTGATCGGGCTGTTCCTGGCGCCGGACGGTCAGGCCGCCGAGCTCTGGGTGGTCGACCCGCGGACGCACGAGACGCTCGTGCGGCGGATCGACACGCGCGGCGAGGCGCGGGAGCACATCGTCGAGGTGCTCGCTGTGCGCGCTGTCGAGCTGCTCCGCGCGAGCCTGCTCGAGCTCCTGATGTCCTCGCAGCGCTCGGCGGCGCCCGCGCCCGCCGCCGCCCCGCCCCCGAGCAAGGCGAGCCAGCAGGTGCCTCGACAGGCAGAGCGGCCGCGCGTCTACGCGTCGCGCCGATCGACGTGGGGCGTCGAGCTGGGGGGCGGGCTCCTCGCGAGCCCGGGCGGCATCGGCCCGGCGCTGCTCCTTGTCGCGCGTCTGCGCTTCGCGCCGCTCGGTCCGATCGGTCCGCTCGAGGCGCGCCTCTCGTTCGCCGGGCTCGGGACGGCGCCGCGCGTCGCTGGGCCGCAGGGCAGCGCGACCGTGCAGCAGCGGTTCGGGCTCGTCGAGCTCGCGGCGCTCCCCTGGCCCGAGCTGCGCTTGCGCCCGAGGTTCTCGGTGGGCCTCGGGGCGCTCCACGTCGCCGTCGACGGCGAGGCATCGTGGCCGTACCAGGGGGTCCACAGCGCGCAATGGGCGTTCGCCGCGGACGCCGGCGCCGGCGTCGAGCTCGGGATCGTGAGGCGGCTCGACGTCGTCCTCGAGGCGCACGCGCTCGTCGCGCACCCGTATCCGGTGGTCCGCTTCATCGAGACCGAGGCGGCGCGCGGCGCGCGCCCGGCGCTGCTCGGCAGCCTCAGCCTCATGGGGTGGCTGTGATCGAAGGGGGTGTCACGGCTCCGGGCCGCCGGTGGTGCCCGCACCGGCGTCGGTGCCGGTTCCGACCGGGTTCAGCGTGAACAGCTGGCTGCTGCCGCCGCTGGAAGCCCTCTGGAAGAGGGCGGTGCCGTCGGTCGGCGGGGAGCCGTGAGCGTCGATGACCTTGCCGCTGAGGCGCGACGTGATGCGGACGGCACCGCCGCCGGGATCGGTGACGGACCATTGCTGGCTGGGATCGCCGTCGCAGGGGAGCTGGACGATGAAGGCGCCGTCGGCGGTCGACCCGCCGCGGACGTCGAGACACTTGTCGCTCCTGACGCTGCGGATCCGGTGATACCCGCCGTCCACCGCCTCGAAGCGGAAGTGCTGGTTGGTGCCGCCGTTGCAATTCCAGAGCTGCAGGACGAGGTCGTCGGCCATGTCCACGGCGGCGTCGACGTCCACGCAGCGCCCGCTCTGGACGCCGACCAGGGTGTAGGTGGTGCCCGTCGAGAGGTCCGCCTCGACCTCCGCCGGGACGGCGTGCTGGAAGAGCTCGGCGATCTCCTCCGGAACGAGCGCGCGGCTGTAGATCGCGATGTCGTCGACATCCCCGACGAGGAGCCGCCCCTCCTGCGGCCATCGACCGACGTGGAGGCTGGTGGAGCCGGGCGAGATCGTCCTCTCGATGGGCTCGGTGCGGTAGAGGCGCCCATCGATGTAGAGGCTCATGGAGAGCCCCTCGCCGTCGACGACCCCGGCGGCGTGCGTCCACCGCTGGAGCTCAAGGCAGGAACACTGGACGCGGTGGTGGTCGCTGGTTTCGGGCCCCTTCCAGAACCCGAAGTCCATGCCCCGCGCCTCGCCGTCGTAGTCGATGTTGAGCTCCCATCCGCCGGTGTTCTCCGTGCTGATGACGGTCCTCAGGGTGTCGTTGGCCGGGGGCTCGCCCGCCAGCGCGCGAACCCACGCCGAGACGGTCCAGCTCGAGGTGGCGTTCGGGAAGTCGCCCACCGTCATGAACTCGCCCTCATCGAGGTGCAGCGCCCGCCCAAAGCGGCCGCCCTCCACCCACGTGCCGCCGGTGAGCTCGCCGTCGCGCCGGTTGCCGGACCAGTCGGTCACGATCGTCCCTTCGCCCTCGTCGAACGTCCAGTAGGCGACCATGCCCTGGGTCAACGTCGTCGGCGTCAGCTCGACGGCGTCGATCGGCCCCTGCTCGCAGGCCGCGAGCCCGAGCGACGCGACCGCGGCCAGGCAGCGGGGCGCCGCGCGTCTGCCCGCCATGGCCGTCGCGCTGAACGTCCCGGTGATGGTGCGGTGCGGTGTGCGCGACTGCTGCATGTCAGGCCTTCTTGCGTACTCCGAACGTAGCTGCGCTCGGCGTGCGCGCGCACGCCTTCCTTCGTCAAGAGCTCGCCTGCCTGCGCGACCCCACGTGAAGAGCCAGCGGAGCACGCGTCAGGCAGTAGCGGCTCGCCCTCGGATCGGCTCACCGCGAGAGCAAAACCAGCGGTGACAACGCTCTGCTTCGGGAGTCGCAGCGAAGCGTGCCACGTCGCGGCGAGCAGGCCCACGCTCTGACGGCAACATTTCATCCTGGCGCCATTCGCTCTCGTCGTGAGCCGGTTCGAGGGCCAGCCGCTACTGCTTGACGGAAGCTCCACTGACGCTCGCGCGCTCGCGTTTTTTCTTCCCTCCCCTGCGGCCCGCTGCCTGGGGGCGGGCGCGCTCCAGCCCGACGGGGGCAGATAGGCGATGTCACGCCCACCGCGAGGCGGCACTCCCTGGAGTTCGCCTCGTTCTTCCGATGGCACAAGCCACGACCTCGAGCGGACGGTGTTCCAGGAAACCCACGGAGACGGTCATGAGATCAAGGTCGATCACGTTGCTCGCGGTCGGGCTCGCAGTCCTCGCCCATGGCAACCTTGGTTGCAGCAATGATTCCAGCGGCGGTGAGGCTGGCGCCGGCGGCAAATACGGCGGCAACGGCGGGGCGACCCCTGGCGCGGCCGGCAACGGCGGGGCGACCCCCGGCTCGGCCGGCAACGGCGGGGCGACCCCCGGCTCAGGCGGAAATGGCGGGAGCTCCGGAAACGGCGGGGGACCGGAGGAGCCCGGCGGAGGTGCTCGACCGCGGACGCGATTGCTGATCGATGATGATTGGCGTTTTACCAAGGGCGATCCGCCAGGGAGCACGACAGACCTCGCTTACTCGACACCTGCCGTGAGATCCTGGGTGCTGCCCAGCGGGAATGATTTTCTCAACGATCCGGCGAAGAGGGCGGCGCGTCCGGACGGCAATCTCGGGGACGGCGTGGCCTACGTCACGGCGAGCCATGATGACAGCTCATGGAAGAGCGTGAACCTGCCGCACGACTACGCCATCGAAGGCCCGTTCACCACGAGCGTCAGCGGCAGCATGGGACGCCTGCCTTCTCCGGGAGTCGCGTGGTACCGGAAGAAGCTGAGCCTGCCAGCGAGCGACGCCGGAAAGTCCATATTTATCGATATCGACGGCGCCATGTCGTACAGCATGGTCTGGTTGAACGGCCAGTTCGTGGGCGGGTGGCCCTACGGATACGCCTCCTATCGCCTCGACCTGACGCCTTACGTGAAGCCCGGCGAAGACAACGTCCTGGCGATCCGGCTCGACAATCCAGTCCCCAGGGACTCCAACTGGCAATCAGGTTCCTCCCGCTGGTATCCAGGAGCAGGCATCTATCGGAGCGTATGGCTCGTGAAGACGGATCCCGTGCATGTGGCTCAGTGGGGCGCCTACATCACCACGCCGGAGGTGTCCGAGACATCGGCGACCGTCGCCCTGAAGCTGACCGTCGACAATGACTCGAAGCAGGATGCCGACGTGAGCGTGGCGACAGCCATCTTCGAGCTCGACGCAGACGGTCGCAGGTCGGACGTCGCCGTGGCATCCATCGCGCCCGTGGCTCTGCAGATCCCCGCCGGCACGAGCGCCACGGCCGACACCGAGGGGGCGATCGCCAGCCCGAGGTTATGGGGAACCGGCCCTCATCAGAGGCCCAACCGATACGTGGCGGTGACGACCGTGCAGCAGGAAGGCGAGACCGTCGATGTCCATGAGACGCCGTTCGGTGTTCGAACGCTCAAGTTTGACCCCGACGCGGGCTTCTTTCTGAACGGCGAGCACATCAAGCTGAACGGAGTGAACAATCATCATGATCTGGGCGCGCTGGGGGCCGCCGTGAATGTCCGCGCGCTGGAGCGGCAGCTGGAGATGCTGGCGGAGATGGGGTGCAACGCCCTGCGGACCGCCCACAATCCCCCTGCGCCGGAGCTCCTCGAGCTTGCCGATAAGATGGGCTTCCTCGTCATGGACGAGGCGTTCGATGTGTGGGTGCGCGAAAAGGCGGCTCTGGACTTTCACCAGATCTTTCCGGATTGGCACGAGCAGGACCTGCGGTCCCTGTTGAGGAGGGACCGCAATCATCCTTCCGTGGTGATGTGGAGCATCGGCAACGAGGTCGGTGAACAGGGCGGTGGCGCGGAAGGCGCCGCGATCGCCAAGGAGCTCACGGGTATCTGTCATGAAGAGGACCCGACGCGCCCGACGGTGAGCGGCATGAACTCTGCCAAGGCCGACGGTCCATTTCCTGGGCCGATCGATGCCGTGGGCCTGAACTACCAGGGGACCGGGGTTCGCAGCGGGCCGGCACAATACCCGGTGTTTCATTCCAGCTTCCCGGACAAGTTCATCGTGGGCACCGAGACCACAGCCACCCTGAGCAGCAGAGGGGTCTATACGTTCCCTGTCGCCTCTGGCGCCGGCGTTCCGGCGTCGGACACCGCGGGCCAAGACAGTCCAGGTCGACAGGTCAGCTCCTACGATCTGTACTTTGCGTCCTGGGCCTATTCCCCCGACAAGGAATTCGCGTCACAGGACAGGTACTCCTTCGTGGGCGGAGAGTTCGTCTGGTCTGGCTTCGACTACCTGGGAGAGCCGACGCCCTTTGACTCCTCGCGGAGCTCCTACTTCGGGATCATCGATCTGGCGGGATTCAAGAAGGATCGCTTCTACCTCTATCAGGCGTATTGGCGCCCCGAGCTCCCCATGGCTCACATCCTGCCGCACTGGACATGGCCGGAGCGGACAGGCCAGGTCACGCCAGTCCATGTGTACACCTCAGGGGACGAGGCGGAGCTGTTCCTCAATGGCCAGTCGCTCGGACGCAAGCGGAAGGCGCAGCTCGAGTACCGCCTGCGCTGGGATGACGTGAGGTACGAGGCGGGTGAGCTGGCCGTCGTTGCTTACAAATCCGGGATGGAATGGGCGACGGCTTCGGTGAAGACCGCCGGCGCCGCCAGCAAGCTCCTCCTGACGCCTGACAGGTCGACCATCGCGGGGGATGGGAGAGATCTCTCGTTCGTGACGGTCGCGGTGGCAGACGACGAGGATCGAATGGCCCCTCGCGCGATGAACTCGATCCATTTCGAGGTGAGCGGACCGGGCGAGATCGTCGCGACGGACAACGGCGATCCGACGGACATGACAGCTTTTCCGTCGAAGGATCGCAAGGCGTTCAACGGGCTGGCGCTCGCGATTGTTCGAGCCAAGGCTGGACAGAAGGGGCAGATCGTCGTGAGCGCGAAGTCGAATGGTCTGGCCGAGGCCAGCACGACACTGGTAGCAGAATGACGCGTCCCCACCGCTCTGCCGCCGTCTTTTCTGCAACGTACAAGCGAGGATTTATGCGCGCTGAACTGACCGCATCCGCAAGTTTGCTCATCCTTTTTGGACTCATCGGCTGCAGCTCCGAGAGCGGAACGGGCCCTGACCCTGCGGGAAGCGGCGGGTCCGCCGTCGGGCCCGGGAGCGGCGGAGCCAGCGCCAGCAGCGGGGCCAGCGGCGAAACCTCGGCGGTGGGCAGCGGCTCTTCGACAGGTAGCGTGGCCGCTGGCACGGGCGGGACGGACGGGTCCAGCAGCACGAGCACGACCTCGACAGGGGGCCAGAGCAGCGGTCCGCCGCCGCTCGTCCATGACGTGGAGGACACCGGCGAGGACTGCCCAGAACCGCCGCTCCCTGCGTTCAGCGAGCTCGAGTCGATCTCGCACCTGCCCGATCCATTCGAGATGGCAAGCGGGGATCGCATCAGCTCGGTTTCAGACTGGCGCTGCCGGCGCGCCGAGATCAAGGCCGAGATCGAGAAGTACGGGGCAGGGGAAAAGCCGGGCAAGCCGGGCACGTTCGAGGCGAGCCTCAGCGGCAACACGCTCAGCATCAAGGTGGGTGAGGGAGGCAGCTCGTTCACCATCACCGCACCCATCAACCGACCCGCGGGCGCGCCAAACGGCCCGATCCCTGCGATCATCGGCGTCAACTCGCCCACGGGCAGCCTTCCTGCCCAGGTCTTCAGCAGCCGAGGCATCGCCACGATCACGTTCAACTCCGACCAGCTGATGTCGAACGGCTTCTCCGGCGGCTCGCGGACCGACGGAAACTTCTACAAGCTTTACCCGGGCACCACCGCGGGATCCATGATCCGCTGGGCCTGGGGGATCAGCCGCATCATCGATGCGCTCGAGATGCTCCCCGAGGCCAACATCGACACCAAGCACATCGCGGTGTCCGGCTGCTCGTTCCAGGGCAAGATAGCCCTCTATTCCGGTGCCTTCGATGAGCGCATCGCGCTCACCATCCCCCATGAGTCCGGAGGCGGGGGGACGATCTCGTGGCGCTACTCCGACATGCTCGAAAAGCGTGATAAAACCGAGGTGGAGAACCTGCTGCACGCGCAGGGGGCCCCCTGGTACGCGGCGGCCCTCATGCAGTTCAACAACGCGCCCGACAAGCTCCCCTACGATCACCATGAGCTGATGGCCATGGTGGCTCCTCGCGCCCTGCTGGCGATCGAGAGCACCGCGATCGCGCGAATGGGGGCCGAAGCGGCCCGGGTCGACGCGCTGGCGGCGCGCGAAATCTGGGCGGCTCTCGGGGTCCCGTTCCGGCTGGGCGCATCGGAGGAGAACACCAACCACTGCGTCTGGCACAACGGCTTCACGCCCGACCTCGAGGCGTACGTCGACAGGTATCTCCTTGGTAAGGAGGACGTCGACACGGACATCCTGCGCTCCAAGTACACGATCGACACCGACACCTGGATTCCCTGGGAGACTCCTACACTCCAGTAGTCGTGCTCGTCGCGAGCCGCGCCGCAAGCTCGCTCGAGACAGCTCAAGGACCGGCGTCGCGCGCGCGGTACTCGGCGATCATCTCCTTCGTCACGTCGTGATCATAACAGAGAGGCGCGGTGCCTCCCGGCCGCGAGTAGGCGCTGCGCTTGCCGCATTGTCTGCCCGCTCGATCGGTATCGTAAGGACACGGGCAGCTCCCGCTGTACGCCGCTCGTGACTCGGCGATGAGCGCCTTCCGGATCGCGGCGTCCGTCTTCGGCGCCTCTGCCCTGGCCGAAGGCGCCGCGAACATCGCCATTCCAACGACGAGCCAGTACCCAAGCCGCATAACCCGGCATCGTACCGCCCCTCCGGAACTTCACAACATGTTCTTTCGTTCAGGTGCCCCCGTGTGTTCCCATCGGTCGAGCCGCTCCCTCGTGCGGCCGTCGCCGCGCGCGCCGAGTCAACGACGCCAGCTCCCGCCGTCGACACCGCCCGGCGCGACGTGGGCGCCGGCCTCTCCGTGGGCGGACTGGTCCTCGGCTCCGTCGGATGTGGCTTTTCATCAACTGCATCCGAGCGGTTCGATCCTAAGTCATCCAGCTTGCGATCGACCTGCTCGACGCCACTCTTGTCGGTGATCTTCGCCAGGTTCGCGTAGAATCGAGCGGAGTGGACAGATCGTCGACGTCACGGGGGCCTCTCATCGACGCGCCGCAGCGGTCGCTCACCCAGGCGGGTGAGCAGCACCAGCTGCGCGCGAGCTGTCAGGTCGTCGAGGCGACGGTGGATGTTGCGGTAGGCTATTGGAGCTCCCTGGCCACCGCGGTCTGGATGAAGACGACCCACCCGCACCACGCCGCCTCCCTGAAGGCGGCGATCGTGGGGGCGCAGGCAAGCTCCCCGTCCCGCAAGGTGTGGCTGCTGCAGATCGTGACCCCGGAAGCCATCGTACCCGACACGCGCAGCCGCAGCGCTCTCGCCGGGATGTTGTCTTCGGTGGATGGCATCGTGTCCCACTCGGCGGTGATTCACATCGGGTCGGGCTTTCGCGCGTCCGTCGTGCGCAGCATCGTCACGGGGCTCAACGCCCTGGGACGCCAGCAGTTTCCACATCGTGTCTTCGCCAGCGTCGAGGAAGGCATTGCCTGGCTGGCCACCAGCGGCCTGCCGGACCCGGCGGCCGCCCATCACGACCTCTCGGCGTTCCATGAGGCCGCGGTCGCGGGCCAGCTCACGAGCGTTCGGACGTGAGCTCCCGGCCCAGGGCATCGTGGCCTCGTCTTGACGGGCGCGCCGCGACCAGGGATCCTCGCCGGCATGCGTTTCGCCGCGTTCGGGGTGATCCTGTTGCTCGTGGGCAACGCGCACGCCGAGTCGACGGCGCCAGCGCCCGCCGTCGACACCACCCGGCGCGACGTGGGCACCGGCCTGTCCGTGGGCGGACTGGTCCTCGGTTCCGTCGGAGCGGGCATGTTCTTCCTCACCCGACCGAGCGGGGATGATTCCTGCGGTTGCGCATCCCGCGCATGGGTCTTTCCCACCGTGCTCATGAGCGTCGGAGGCGCGATGGCCCTCACGGGTGTACCGCTCTGGATCACCGGTCAGATGAAAATCGATCGCGCCACGACCCGGGCCGAGCTGCAGCTCGGTCCGCTCGGCGGAAGCGTCCGGCTCCTGTTTTGAAGCGCGCTCACGGCTCCGCGGGCGCCCCGTCCCGTATCCCGAGCGTCTCCTCGCGCGCCGACAGGCACGCCTCGCTCCCCACGACGAACGCGCGGCAGTTGTCCGGCCTGATCTCGTAGATGGCGCAGCGCCGGTCCTCGCAGAGGTGCTGGCACCGCCCGCTCGCCGCGAAGCGCAGCGTGATCTTCCCGTCCCGCGCCCGCCGCACGTAGGCGCGCCCCGTGAGATCGCCGCGCCCGGCGCCCCGGAAGCGCGCGAGGTCCACCTCGTCGAGCAGCACGTTGGCGTCGTGGCAGCAGGCGCCGCACGCCAGGCAGTCGAGCGCCACCTCGCGCATCGCCCCCGGGTGCGTGCTGTCGCGCTCGCACCAGTCGAGGACCGAGCCCTCGTACTGCCGCTTCACCCGCGCCGTCGCGAGCCCCTTGGCCGGCCCCTCGCCCACGCGGCGAAAGCGCTGCTGCTCGATCGACAGGAGCGACCACAGCCCGAGCTCCGTGAGCTTCCCGTCCTCGCCGATGGAGAGCAGGAGGTCGACCCGCTCGTCCGGCAGCACGATGGCCGCGTGCCCGCCGGCCCTCACGTGCGCCGCTGCGCGGCTCAGGAAACGCGGGCGAAACCGGCGCCAGACGGGGCGAGACACGACGTATGCGGACATCGGGGCGCATCTTCGCGCCCCGGCCCCGCGCTGCCAAGCCCCGCCCTCGCCCGGCGGCGACGCTGCGCTATGTTGGAAGGGTGCGACATCGCAAGAAGATCGTCATCGTGAAGACCGGCGAGCCCGTCCCCCCGGTCCTCGAGCGACGCGGCCAGTTCGCGGACCTGATCGAGCACACGATCGGCGCCAGCTGGGGCGGCGGATACGCCACCGTCGACGCCCGCACGGACGAGCTCCCCGCGCCCGGCGCCCCCGAGACCGCCGCCTTCGTCGTCACCGGTTCGTCGGCCAACGTCCCCCACCGCGAGCCCTGGATGCTCCGCTGCGAGGCGTGGCTGCGCGGCGTCGTGCACGCCGGCACCCCGACGTTCGGCATCTGCTTCGGCCACCAGATCCTCGCCCAGGCCCTCGGCGGCGAGGTCGTCCGCAACCCGCGCGGCCGCGAGATCGGCAGGATCCGCGTCCAGCGCCGCGCCGACGACCCGCTCTTCGACGGCCTGCCGTCGAGCTTCGAGACGCACGCGACCCACGTCGACACGGTCGGCACGCTCCCCGAGGGCGCCACGAGCCTCGCGTTCACCGAGCTCGACGACCACCAGGTCATCCGCTTCACGAACACGTGCTACGGCGTGCAGTTCCACCCCGAGATGGACCACGACGTCATCGCCGGCTACATCGCGTGGCGGCGCGAGATCCTGCAGGCCGAGGGCCGCGACGTCCCGGCGCTCCTCGCCCCCATCGCGCCGGATCAGCTCGGCACACGGACGCTGCACAATTTCATCCGGCACGTGGTCGTGCGCGGCGCCTGATCCCTACGCCGCCGACCTGACCTGGGTAGTCCTCGCCCTGACTGACGCGCCGGTCAGTCGCCTCTCGACCTGGCCCGCCGACCGCGCGACGGGCTCACCCGCTCCTGCGCCTCGCCGGCGGCGTCCCCCGTCGCGGGCGCGGCACGCTCGCCCTCCGGGCCCCGCGCCGCGAGCCCGGCCGCGGGGTCCATCCGGAGGTAGCCGCGCCGCAGGAAATCGTGGAGCGCCGTCACGATCCGCTCGCGCGGGCGGGCCTGCTCCTCGAGGGCGTTCTCGAACAGCACCTCCTTCAGCGCGCCGATCGTGAACGTCGCGTAGAGCTCGGTGTCCCCCGGCTCGATGACGCCGAGCCGCTGCCCCTCCGCGAGGCTCTGCTGCAGCAGGAGCTTCACCTCCTGGCGGAACGCCCGCAGCTCCTTGACGAACGCCGGGTCGAGCCCGGCCGCGTGCGACAGGAGGATGCTCGTCAGCGCCGGATCGTCGAGCAGGACGGCCACGATCGCGCGGATGTTGTGCTTGACCTGCGCCTCGACGTCCGCCGACGGGTCCACGCGCAGGATGGCGCCGCCGAGCCGCGAGAAGAGGCCGCGCACGAGCTCGCCGAACACCGAGCGCTTGTCGGGGAAGTAGAGGTAGAACGTCCCCTTCGCGACCTTCGCGAGCGCGACGATGTCGTCGACCTTCGCCTCGTGATACCCCTTCTCGGAAAACACGGTACGCGCGGCGCGGAGGAGCGCTTGGCGGCGCTCGGCCTTGTCCATGGGCCGGTCGCTTTACCATCACCGGCCCGCCATCTGGGGACCGATGTCTCCCCTCCGGCGTCGTGCGAGCCCGCCGTCTGAAAAGATCCGGAAAGTTCGCGGCACAGCGCACGACACGCGGACGCCGGGGGGGCA
Organism: Sorangium sp. So ce1504; assembly: GCF_051521635.1. Classification (NCBI taxonomy): domain Bacteria; kingdom Pseudomonadati; phylum Myxococcota; order Polyangiales; family Polyangiaceae; genus Sorangium; species Sorangium sp. So ce1504. Next base: position 8,893,205 of record NZ_CP150365.1, read on the forward strand.
CCGCGCGCCATCAGACGCAACCGAACGCAACCAGCCGCAACCGAGCGCGGCGTCGGAACCTTGCACCCTGGACGCAGCGATGGCCCGAGATGGCCGGAAAACGGCATCGCGCGGCGACCAAGACGCACCGGATTGCTTGATTTCCCGGACATCCCGTTGTAGCCATCACGACTGACCAGCCAGTCAGTCGGACGCTGGGGACCGGCGACGGCGGTGGGAGGAGCCCCGATGGGAAGGCAGATCCAAGAACCGGTCGTGGTCGGCATCGACGTCGGCTCGACGACGGTGAAGGCCGTCGTGCTCGATCCGCAGACGCTCGAGATTCTCTGGAGCGACTACCAGCGGCATCAGACGAAGCAGCCGGAGAAGGTGCTCGAGCTCCTCGAGGTCATCGAGGCGTCGTTCCCCGCGTCGCCAAGGAACAGCTGGCGGGTGTTCATGACGGGCTCCGGCGCCGCGCCCCTCTGCCCCGGCCTGGGGGCCAAGTTCGTCCAGGAGGTCAACGCGGTCACGCTCGCGGTCGAGAACCTGCACCCGGACGTGGGCAGCGTCATCGAGCTCGGCGGGCAGGACGCCAAGATCATCATCTTCCAGCGGGACGAGAAGACGGGTGACAAGACCGCCGCGCCGTCGATGAACGACAAGTGCGCCTCCGGCACGGGCGCCACCATCGACAAGTGCATGATCAAGGTGGGCCTCCCTTCGACGGAGGTGGTGAAGATCCACTTCGACGACTCGAAGCTCCACCACGTCGCCGCGAAGTGCGGCGTCTTCGCCGAGACGGACATCGTGAACCTCGTGAAGAGCGGCATCCCCTCGACGGAGATCCTCTGCTCGCTCGCCGACGCGATCGTCCTCCAGAACCTGTCGGTGCTGACGCGCGGCTCGACGCTGAAGCACAAGGTGATCCTGCTCGGCGGCCCCAACACCTACCTCCCCTTCCTCCAGGAGTGCTGGCGCAAGCGGATCCCCGAGACCTGGGACGAGCGCGGCTACAGCTGGCCGAAGGACCAGCCGGTCGAGGAGACGATCTTCGTCCCGGAGAACGCGCAGTACTACGCGGCGTTCGGCGCGTGCGTCTACGGGCTCAAGGAGGCGCCGGAGGTCGGCCTCTACGCCGGCAAGTCGGGGCTCATCGAGTACATGACGAACGGCAGGAAGGCCCGGCTCGGCGAGAGCGCGGGCCCGCCGCTCGTGAAGACCCGGAACGAGGTCGACGAGTTCCGGAAGCTCTACAGCATCCCGAGGTTCACGCCGATGAAGCTCGCGCCCGGCCAGGTGGTGCGCGGGGTCATCGGCCTCGACGGCGGCTCCACCTCGTCGAAGGCGGTGCTCATCGACGAGGACGGGAACATCGTCTGCAAGGCCTACCAGCTCTCGAAGGGCAACCCGATCCAGGACGCGAAGGAGCTCCTCTCCCAGCTCCGGCAGTACGTGCTCGATGAGGGCGCGACGCTCGAGGTGCTCGGCTTCGGCGGCACCGGGTACGCGGCCGACGTGCTCCAGGAGTGCATGCGGGCCGACGTCAACATCGTCGAGACCGTCGCCCACATGATGAGCGCGGTGAAGTTCTTCGGCGACGTCGACGTCATCTGCGATATCGGCGGACAGGACATCAAGGTCCTGTTCATGAAGAACGGCGATATCGCGAACTTCCGCCTCTCCAACTCGTGCTCTGCGGGCAACGGCATGTTGCTCCAGGCGATGGCCGACCAGTTCGGCCTGAAGGTGACCGAGTACGCCGACACGGCGTTCGGCGCCGAGCTCGCGCCGAAGTTCAGCTACGGCTGCGCAGTCTTCCTCGACACGGACCGCGTGAACTTCCAGAAGGAGGGCTTCTCGAAGGAGGAGCTGCTCGCCGGGCTCGCCCAGGTGCTGCCGAAGAACGTGTGGCAGTACGTCGTGCAGATCCCGCGGCTCGCGGCGCTCGGCACGCGCTACGTGCTGCAGGGCGGCACGCAGTACAACCTCGCGGCGGTCAAGGCGCAGGTCGATTACATCAAGGAGCGCGTCCCCGGCGCCGAGGTGTTCGTCCACCCGCACACCGGCGAGGCCGGCGCGCTCGGCGCCGCGTTCGAGACGCTCCGGGTCGTGAAGCGCAAGGGCCGGTCGACGTTCATCGGGATCGACGCGGCGATCGCCCTCGAATACACGACGAAGAACGACGAGGAGACAGTCTGCCACTTCTGCCCGAACGAGTGCAAGCGGACCTTCATCGACACGAAGCGGCCTGACGGGACGACGAGCCGCTACATCTCGGGCTTCTCGTGCGAGAAGGGCACGGTCGAGAGCGAGCAGGCGATGCTCGCGCTCGTCGCCGAGCGGAAGAAGATCGCGAAGCAGTTCCCGAACCTCGTCGACTACGAGTCGAAGCTCGCCTTCCGGCACTTCTACGACACGGCGCCGCTCCCCGAGGAAGGCGCGCCGGTGAAGGACACGGTCGTCAAGAAGGGCTTCCTCGGCATCCGCCGGGTGGAGACGACGCGCCCGTTCCGGCGGAGCGGCATCGAGGTGCGGGAGCGCCTCCGCCGCGTCCGCATCGGCATCCCGCGCGTCCTCAACATCTACTCGACCGGCCCGTATTACCGCGCCTACTTCGAGGCGCTCGGCGTCCCCAAGCAGAACGTCGTCTTCAGCGACGCGACGAGCGAGGAGATGTGGGTCGAGGGCGGCAAGTACGGCTCCATCGATCCGTGCTTCCCGTCCAAGGTGGCGCAGGCCCACGTCCACAACCTGCTCTTCCACCACCACACGGACGAGAAGAAGCTCCATTACATCTTCTTCCCCATCCTCACCCATGTGCCGAGCTTCGGCGAAGGGGTGATGGACAAGACGAGCTGCCCGATCGTCGCGGGCGTGCCGGACGTCATGAAGGCGGCGTTCACGAAGGAGGTCGACTTCTTCAAGACGCGCGGCATCGAGTACCTCGATCCCGCGCTCACGTTCTCCGAGATGACGCTGACGGCGCGCCGGATGTTCGAGACCTGGGGCCCGCGGCTCGGCATCACCGAGGACGAGAGCGATCACGCGCACCGCGAGGGGATGCGGGCGCTCTCGCAGTTCGAGCGCGACCTCCAGGACAAGGGGCGGGCGATCCTCGAGACGGTCGAGTCCGAGAACCGGGTGGCCATCCTGATGATCGGGCGGCCGTACCACTCCGACCCGGGCCTGAACCACGGCATCCCGGAGGAGTTCCAGGTGCTCGGTTATCCGATCCTCTCGGTGCGGTCCATCCCGCGCGACATGGAGTACCTCGCGCGGTACTTCAAGGACGAGATCGCGATCGGCCAGCACCCGCTCGACATCAACGACGTCTGGCCGGAGAACTACTCGGCCAACAGCGCGCAGAAGGTCTGGGCGGCCAAGTTCGCCGCCCGCCACCCGAACGTCGTCCTGCTCGATCTCTCGAGCTTCAAGTGCGGCCACGACGCGCCGACGTACGGGATCATCGACAGCATCGTGAGCTCGAGCGCGACGCCGTACGCGGCGCTGCACGACATCGACGCCAACAAGCCGGGCGGCTCGATCAAGATCCGCGTGAAGACGTACGCGCACAGCCTCAAGCTGCACGAGGAGGCGCTCGAGGACGCGGCGAAGAAGAAGGCGCAGCTGGTCCAGCGCATCGAGGAGAAGCGGCTCGAGCTGCTCCAGCTGAAGCGCGACCAGCAGGCGGCGCGCAAGATCACGGATCCCGCGCTCGAGCGGGAGATCGCCGCGCTCGCCGAGAAGGTCCGGAGCTACGTCGCGCCGGTCTCGCCGCCCGAGGCGCCGAAGACGGGCCTCGTGCAGCTCAAGAAGAAGCAGTCCGACGGGACCGTCGTCCCCTTGGAAGCCTGAACCACGTCGAAGGTCGAGGGGGGGACGGCGGGGCCGCCCCTTCCAGCATCCAAGCGAAGGGAAGCCACGCCATGCAACATACGAGCACGACGAGCACGACGACCACGCAGAAGACGCGCCTTCCTCTGGTGGGCGAGGCCCGATCCAACAAGACCGACGTCGACATCGAGGCGGAGCTCAGGGCGTTCGAGGAGGCCGAGCGGGAGCGGCTCGGGCTCAAATCCGAGCGGCGCCAGTGGGTCGACAACATGCTCAAGCCGAAGATGACCAAGAAGGAGCGCGAGAACGTGACGCTCCTCATCAGCGGCCTCACCGCCGCGCAGGACTTCCTGTGCGAGGGCGCGCTGAAGGGCCTCGGCTACAACGTCCACTACTTCGGGATGAGCGACAACGCGGGGCTGCAGACGGGCAAGGAGTTCGGCAACCGCGGGCAGTGCAACCCGACGTACTTCACGGTCGGCGGCCTCGTGAAGTACCTCATCGACCTGCGCGACAAGCAGGGGATGTCGACCGAGGACATCATCAAGAACTACGTGTTCCTGACGGCGGGCGCGTGCGGGCCCTGTCGGTTCGGCATGTACGTGACCGAGTACAGGAAGGCGCTCCGCGACGCCGGCTTCGACGGCTTCCGGGTCATGCTCTTCCAGCAGACGGGCGGCCTCTCGCAGGCGACGGGCGACGACGTCGGGCTCGAGATGAACCCCGCCTTCTTCATCGCGATCATCAAGGCCATCGTCTGCGGCGACACGCTGAACGCGCTCGGCTACCGGATCCGGCCTTACGAGGTCGAGCCGGGCGCGACGAACCGCGCGATGGAGAGCGCGAAGCGCATCCTCTACAAGGCTCTTTACGAGCAGACGAACGTGTTCAAGGCGCTCTACGAGGCGCGCAAGGAGTTCGAGGGCGTCCGGGTGGACAAGCTCCGGCCCAAGGCGAAGACGTCGATCATCGGCGAGTTCTGGGCGATGACGACCGAGGGAGACGGCAACTACGCGCTGCAGAAGTTCCTCGAGAGCGAGGGCGGCGAGAACGACATCCAGCTCACGACGGCGTGGCTGCTCTACAACATCTGGGAGTGCGCCCGAGACACCCGCGAGCGGCGCGACCTGCGCGGCGCCGACGAGGGCAATTACGGCCTCGCCAGCCTGGACGAGTTCGGCGTGGCGAAGCGCCTCGCGACCATGCGCCTCGCGGAGGGCGCGCTGCGCGTCGGCTTCCAGGCGTTCGCGCTGCCGCTCGGCCTGCTCGACTACCACCTTCCGGACATGGAGCTCGTGGCGGAGGTGGCGAAGGACTACTACTCGAACGACCTCCGCGGCGGCGAGGGGCACATGGAGGTCGGCAAGCTCATCGTGAACGCCGTGAAGTCGAAGGCGCACGTGACGGTGAGCGTGAAGCCGTTCGGCTGCATGCCCTCGTCGGGCGTCTCCGACGGCGTCCAGTCGCTGATCACGTCGCGCTACCCCGGGACGATCTTCTGCGCGGTGGAGACGAGCGGCGACGGCGCGACGAACTTCTACTCGCGCATCCAGATGTACATGTTCAAGGCGCGCATCGTGGCGGAGCAGGAGCTCACCCGCGCCTACGAGGAGGCCGGCGTCACGGAGGCCGAGGTGCGCGCGTTCCTCGCGAGGAACCCGAAGTACGCGAGCCCGCTCCACCACGCGCCGCACCGCGTCGCCGGCTCGGCCGCCAACCTCGTCTACGAGGTGGCGCCGCTCATCAAGCAGACGGCCGCCGAGCGCGCCCTGGGCAAGGCCAGGGCGGCGGCGGGCGCGCTCCGCGGCGCCGTGATGGCCGCCCCGGCCAAGGCGAAGGCGGCAGCGGAGTTCCTCACGGATCCGGAGACGCTCGCCCGGGCGCGCGAGGACGTCGCGCTGATTCGCGACATCGTCGGCGGCAAGGCCGCGGAGCGCTTCAGCCCGCTGGTCAAGCGCCTGGCCGGCAAGGCGTACTTCGAGAACAACCCCGAGGTGCGCCACGTGAGCCACGCGGCGAACAGCGTGGAGCCCATCGCCGCGGAGTGAGGCGGACGAGGCGGACGCCGCCGGGCGAGCTGCGCCCGGCGGCCCCCTCGACCTCTCCGCGCCTCTCCGCGAGCGCCGCGCCGCCCCGCCCGCCGCGCGCCGTCCGGCCGCGACGCACGCGCGAAATTCTGCTAGATATCGCGCGCCATGACCGAACTGCGCTCGTTGTCTCCCGATGCTCTTGCCTCGCTCACCCGTGAGCTCGAGGCGCGTTTTGCTGCCTTTGAAGCCCGCGGCCTCAAGCTCGACATGACGCGCGGCAAGCCGTCGTCCGAGCAGCTCGACCTCGCGAACGGCATGCTCGCGCTGCCCGGCGCGGGCGACCTCGTCGCCTCGGACGGCTCGGATACGCGCAACTACGGCGGCCTCGACGGCCTGCCCGAGATGAAGGCCATCTTCGCCGAGATGCTCGAGGTCCCCTCGGAGCAGGTCATCGTCGGCGGGAACAGCAGCCTGACGATGATGCACGACGCGGTGGTCCGCGCGCTCATCCACGGCGTGCCCGACGGCAGCGGCCCCTGGGTGAAGCAGCCCAAGGTGAAGTTCCTGTGCCCGAGCCCCGGCTACGATCGTCACTTCGCGATCTGCGAGCACCACGGCATCGAGATGATCACGATCGACCTGCGCGACGACGGTCCGGACATGGATCAGGTCGAGAAGCTCGTCGCCGAGGACGCGGCCATCAAGGGCATGTGGAGCGTGCCGAAGTACTCCAACCCCACCGGCACCACGTACAGCCCCGAGGTCGTGCGCCGGCTCGCCAGCATGAAGACGGCGGCCCCCGACTTCCGCCTCTTCTGGGACAACGCCTACGCGGTCCACGACCTCTACGCCGAGGGCGACCCGCTCGCGAACATCGTGCCGGCGTGCCAGTCCGCGGGCCACCCCAACCGGCCGATCGTCTTCGCCTCCACGTCGAAGATCTCGTTCGCCGGCAGCGGCGTCGCCGCCATGGCGGGAAGCCCCGCGAACGTGGCGGACGCGAAGAAGCACCTCGGCATCCAGACCATCGGTCCGGACAAGGTGAACCAGCTGCGGCACGTACGCTTCTACAAGGATTACAAGGGCTTGCTGAGCCACATGCAGCGGCACGCCGAGCTCATGCGGCCCAAGTTCGAGGCGGTGACGACCACGTTCGAGCGCGAGCTCGGCGGCAAGGGCATCGCCACCTGGACCTCGCCGCGCGGCGGCTACTTCGTCAGCCTCGACACCCTCGACGGCTGTGCGAAGGAGGTGGTGCGCCTGGCCAACAAGGCGGGCGTGAAGCTGACCGGCGCCGGCGCGACGTACCCATACGGCCGCGATCCTCGCGACCGCAACATCCGGGTCGCGCCCTCGATGCCGCCGCTGGATCAGATCCGCGTCGCCATGGACGTCGTCGCGGTCTGTGTCCAGCTCGCGAGCGTCCGCAAGCTCGCTGGCTGATCGCCGTCATCGTCATCGTCGCTCGCCCGCATTGCGATCGACGCACCGCAGTGCAAGGGTGGGCGCTCCCTCTCGGAGCGCCTCACCATGCAGCAACTCACCCTCGAAGGTCAGCAGAGAGTTTCCGACCTGTCACAGCGCTATTTCGTCAGCACCGACGCGGTGATGACGTTGTTGCAGGCGCTCGTGAACGGCCATGGAACGATGGCGCAGTTCTACCACCCCGAGCTGGGCGGCGGTGGGCAGTGGATGCAGGGCGGCATGACCATGGTCGGGGACATGTTCAACAACGGTCTGAAGGCCAAGGTGGACGGCCTGTGCTCCGAGCTGTCCAGCCTGCTGGCCAGCCAGCCTTTCGTTCCAGCGCCCCCGCGCTATCCATCGCAGGGCGGTCAGCAGCAGCAGCAAGGTGGCAGCGGAGGCTTTGGGGGATCACCGGTCAGCCTGTTCGTCCCGGGGTCGGGAGGGGGCTCGGGCAGCTGGTGGCCCGGGGAGCTCGGCGTGCCGAGCTCCAGCGGATCGCAGAACAACGTCCGATATGCCTACTTCCCCGGCGCGCGGCGCCTGGCCGTCGAGGTCAACGGGCGCATCAGCGTCTATGACACGCTCGATCATCAGATCGGCGGTGTGTCGCAGCAGCAAGGGTCGGGGGCGTCCGTGACGTTCACCAGCCAGTACGGCGTGGTGAGCGTGCTGAGCTTGCCAATCATCTCCGGCGACCTTGCCGTGAAGCAGGCGCCGATCGCCCCGCCCGCTCCCGCGCAAGCGGCCGCTCCGGCGCAGGCGGACGCCGCCCTCCCCCGCCCTGCTCCGGCGCAGGAAGGGGATATCTTCGCCGCCATCGAGCGACTCGCCGATCTGCGGCAAAAGGGGTTCATCACAGAGCAGGAGTTCGCTGCGAAGAAGACGGAGCTCCTCGGCAGGCTCTGAGCGCGAGGAGAGGACGGTCGCCGAGGGCGACCAGGAGCGGGCGGCCAGCGCCGGAGAGGATCGCGCGCCGGACTCCCGTCAGCCCTCACCCGCCATGACAGACCGCTTCGATGTTGTGCCCATCAGGATCACGCACGAACGCACCGTAGTAGCCCGGGTGGTACTGCGGCCGTAGCCCCGGCGGACCGTTGTCGACGCCTCCAGCGGCGAGCGCGGCCCGGTAGAACGCATCGACGTCGGCCCGCGTCTTCGCGACGAAGGCGACATGCAAGCTTCCCTGCAGCGGGGTTCCCGTGCCGATCCAGAAGTCCGGCTTCCCCTCGGGCCCCAGGCCGGCGTGGGTGCCCGCCCCCCCGGTCATCTCCGGCGTGATCTCCATCACGAGCCCGTAGCCAAGAGGGGCCAGGGCCGCCAGATAGAAGGCCTTGCTCCGCTCATAATCCGAGACTGGAAAACCGTATCCGTTCTGTAGACCACATCGTCGCGAGGTGCGCGCCGTCACCGTAGATTCGCGACGCGATGCGAGAGCAAGAGCGGCCTGCGACGAAGGGGGGCTTGGCCCAGCGAGTCGGGGAACCGGCAGTCGACGCCGACGTCGCCGCCCGCGTGCAAGTCGCCCGCAGGCGTGCGGCGGCGAAGCCGCGCGCCGCCGATGCCTCTGCCGGGCCCGAATCGTTGACAAGGCGCCGGAAGCCACGCGTCGACCGCGCAAGCGCCGAAGAGCCGGCACCAGCGCGCCAAAGCCGGCGACCGGTGCGCCCGGCGGGCGGCAAGGCGGCGACGTTGCCCACGGCAGCGGACGGCGACGCTGAGGAGCGATCAGCTGGGCGTCGCGTCCGGCGCCCGGGGCCACGGACTGGCCGCGAGCCGTTGCCGAGCGTCGGCGTTCTCGAGGGTCTGCTTCCAGGACTTGGGAGCGAGCTCGATGACCCGCTCGGGAGGCCAGGTGGGCAGCAGGATCAGCACGTCGCGCAAGTAGGCCCAGGGCTCGATGCCGTGCAGCGCGCAGGAGGCGATGAGCGACACGATGGTGGCGTTCCACTCGGCACCGTCCTTGCTGCCCACGAAGAGCCAGTTCTTACGGCCCACGGCTTCACGGCGGAGCTCAAGCTCGCTCCGGTTGTTGTCCAGGCGGAGCCGACCATCCTCGAGGAAGCGAGTGAGCGCGGTCCATTGGTTGAGCGCGTAGCCGATGGCGCCTGCGATGGGGCTCCTCGGGAGGACGAGCAGGTCCTCTGTCTCAAGCCACGCGCGGAAGGCCACGAGCACGGGCTCGGCATCCGTCCGGCGCTGCTCGGTTCGACGGTTCGGAGCCAGCTCCTTGGTCGCCTTGTCGATCGCGTAGAGCTTGCGAATGAAGCCGATGGCTACCGTCGCGCGGTCCCGGTCGGAGGTCATCGCCTCGAAGAACTTTCGCCGGCAATGGGCCCAGCAACCGACCTCGGTCACCCCCTCGGTGCGGAAGAGCTGCTCGTAGACGTTCGAGGCGTCGGCCTGGACATAGCCCTTGTAGCCGCGAAGGAACTCCTTCGGACCATCCTGGTTGTGATGCGGCGTGAAACGGAACAGGACGTGATCTCGGTCCGCCACCAGGACCCAGAAGTGGCCCCGCCGACACTTCTCCTTTGCTTGCACGAGCACGCCGGTGGCGTCGATGGCTATGCAGTGCGCGTTCAGGGCGTCCTTGGCCATCGCCTCGACGACGATCGCGAGCTTGCCGGCGCACGATTCGACCCAGCCGCACAGCGTCGAGCGCGAGAGGTGAAGGCCCCAGCGCTCGAACATCTTCTCCTGCCGGTGAAGCGGCAAGTGGTCGGCGTACTTGCTCACCAGCACGTGCGCGAGCAACCCCGGACCGGCGAGGCTGCGCGGGACAGGGCTGTCGGGGACGTCGGCGATCGTGATGCCTTGCTCGGGCTCACCTTTGACCGCGAACTTCGGCCTCACGATCTGCAGTCGCACGAAGCTCGCGGGCCGCCACTCCAGCGTCTCCGACACCTCCTCGCCGATGCGGACAAGCGCGGTCGCGCGCTCGTCCTGCGCCTCCGGCGGCAACAGCTCGATCCGCTCGACCGGCAGATGCTCGGGCAGCCGTTGCCGCCCGTGCGGGCGAGCTTGGCGCCCCTTGTCCCCGCCTCCGGAGGAGCCGTTCGGCGCCGCGCCATCGCGACCGTCGGGTGAGCCGGTCGCGCCCGCATCCGGCTGCGCCCCGGTGCCCGCGAGCATCTGCACGATCGCATCGAAGGCGAGCTGCATCTGCCCGGGGTCGACGTGCTCGGCCTTCTGGCCGAAGATGTGCCGGCGAAGCCGCTCCAGCTCGATGCTGGCGAGCTCGTAGAGCTTGCGGTACTCGTCCCGCTCGTGGGCAGCGCGCGCGAGCTTGTCCTTGAGCTCGCGAATCTGCTCTTCGACCGGCTTGCTCACGGCGCGGTAAGTACTCGTGAGCTCTTGCTTTTTGAAGGGGCTTGTGGAGGAAAATTTATGTCGCTCGAGGCAATGCAACCGTGGGGCTACCCAGGAGCGTGCGAGGCTGTCAGGCGAGATCAGGGGACCGGAGGCGGTGCGGTCTCGGCGAACGGGACCGCTCGCCGCAACTTCGAAGGCGACAGGGCGATGCCTTCCAGGATCTTCGCGAGCTCGGCGGCGTCAATGAGGACGCTCGTGGCTCCCGGAGTGACGGCACGCGGGGCTCGAAACGCCCCACGCTCGAGCCTTTTGTAAAGTAGACAGTACCCGCTGCGGTCCCACCAAAGGGCCTTGCAGCGATCGGCTGCCCGGTTGAAAAAGAGAAACAGCGCTCCGGAGAGCGGGTCTTGTCGCAGCACCTCGCGCACGACGGCAGCGAGACCATCGAACGAGCGCCGTAGATCGAGCGGCTCGGTGGCAACGTAGATCGAGACGCGGCCAGGGATCATCGCGCCCCCCCGAGCGCACGAACAACGCGCGCCAGCGTAACCTCGTCGAACGACGGCGGGACGCGGACGACCGCCCCGTCCGGCAAGACGATCTCCAGCGCCGCGCCCGGCGAGGGCGTCGTGGATGCTGGCGGGGCGACCACCACGGGCAGCAGCGTCGGAAGCGTCGCCTTCTCCGAGCGCTGCCGGTACTCGCTCCGCTTCATGCCCAGTCGGCGGCTCCAGGAGTACAGTGTGCCGGCGTTGACCCCCTCCTGCTCCGCGAACACGCGGGCGGAGTGCCCGCTCTTGTGCCAGCGCGCCACGCGGTCGCGCCAGGTGCGTGTGCTCTCGTCCATCGGTACCTCCGGCGCGGGTTTCTAAGCGGCGCAGAGGCTCGAAGACAGGATGTGGTCCGCAGAACGCGTACGGAAAACCGATGTGGTCGATCATCATGCGCGCCATCATCGCCCAGACAGACGCGCGCCAGCCGAAGAAAAGCGACTGCACCTCTGCTCCCGGCGAGGCGCACCAGGCACCGCTGTGCACGGCATTCCGATAGGCCACACGGGATTGCCATCTTCAGCACGAACTCGGCACTGCGCGCCACGGCCGCTCGCGCGCAAACCGCACCATCCGTCCACATGCGAGCTTCTGCCCGGCGCCGCGGTGGCCGACTGGCGGCGCGCTGCCTGGCCTACCGCGCGGGCCGCGCGCTCGCGCGCTCGAGGCCGCGGAGGACCTCCTCGAGCGCTTCCTGGGTGATGAGACCCACGTGCCGGAAGACCTCCCGGCCCCCTGCGTCGAGGACGACGACGCTCGGCACGTGGTGCAGCCCGGCGAAGGGCCCCTCTCCGGCGATCGTCGGGGCGTCCGCGAGCGCCACCGGGTACGGGAGCTTGAGCGCCGCGACGAAGGCCTCGACGAGCGGCCGGTTCTCGCTCGCCTCGAGGACCAGGAGCGCCGCGTTGACGCGCGGCGTGTGATCGCGGAACAGCCCCGCGAGGAACCGCGCCTCCGCCTGAGACGCCACATCGTAGGTCGCGACGAAGCCGATCACGCTGAACCTGCCCGAGAGCGACCCGGTCGAGAGCTCGCGGCCGTCGAGGGTCTCGTACGAGAAGCTCCGCACCGGGCCGGGCGCCGGGGCCGCCGCGGCGACCGGCGGCCCCGCCGCTGGCTCCCGGACGGCGTCGCCGCCCCCACCGCAGCCGATCGCGAGCAGCAAGAGCGGCGTGCAGAACGGCGCGAGCGGCCTCATGGCAGCGGATCACCCTCCAGGTGGGCGTCGAAGAGATCAGCGCAGAGCTGCAGCGAGGGCGGGAGCTCGGCGCCCTTGCGCCGCTGCGCCAGGACGGCATGGCACAGCTCCTCGATGACCAGCTTGATCGGCGTGGCCTCGAGCTGCGCGCCGTCGAGCAGGATCCCCGGACCCGGGGCGTCCTCCGCGCGGACGATGGGATCGTGCCGCGCCCAGGCGATGCCATCCTCGGGGAGATAGCGGCACCAGAGCACCCGCACGAAGCGCAGGTAGAGCGGCGTCACCAGCGCCACCACGCGATCGCCCCCCGCGGCGACGCCGCGCAGCGCGAAGCCGCCCGTCGGACGCGGCGCGTGCTCCCCCCCCTCGATCGCGACCTCGATCCGCTCGCGGCGACCGGCGTCGCTCTCGACCGACAGGAGCGGCGCATAGATCGCCACCGCAGGCACCTGCAGCTTGGGCGCGTCTTCCGCGAGGACGTCGAGCCACGCCTCGCGCGCCTCGGGGCCGAGCTCCCCGTACACGTGGGCCGCGGCGATGGCCGCCTCGGCGTCGGTCGCGAGCGCGGCGAGCCACTCCCGCCAGGCAGCGAGGATGCGCGGGTCGAGCAGCGCGCCCGACGACGCGGGCAGGCCCTGCGCCGCGCCGTCGGGCGCGGCGGCGTCCAGCGAGGGCTCCTGGACGAGATCGACCGAGCTCGGGTCGCGGCGCTCCGTCATGCCACCCTCAGCGCAGCGCGTCGCGGCGACGCGCCCCGACGTCGCACTCCAGATCGCGCAGGAGCTCGGCGAACTCGTCGCCCCGTCCGAGCGGCGCCGCGAGCGTGATCTCTCCGCCGCGATCCGCGAGCAGGAGCGCGACGCCGTCGCTCGCCTCGACGATGCTCTTCACGAACACGACGTCCGCTGGATGGACCACCACGTGCTGCACCAGCATCCCGGCGCTCGCATCCGCGATCGAGAGGGGGCCGCGCGCGGGCCCGAGCTGCCCCGCTGCCCCCGAGGGCTGCCCGCCGGCCGGAGACGCGGACGCGACTCGCCTGGAATTGCTGTCGTTCCGGCCCATGGACGGCGGAGCTAAGCACCGCTCGCCGGAGGGATCCAGCGGGCACACCCGGCGGGGATGGCCAGCCCCCTCGCCGCGTCAAGATGCCACGTCCCTCCCTCGATCCGCGGGCCCCGTGGCGTTCTCGCGCCCGCCAAAGCGGCGCGAGATCGTCGGGCCGCTCACCTTCACCCTTCATGATTCGCACCGGCGGCTCGCCGGCGGCGTCGTCGGGAGGCGACGGGCCGCGGGCCCGAGCCAGACGAGAGCCGACGAGAGCCACCGCCGCGAGCCGGGGCAGGCGGGCTCTGGGGCCCACGGAGCGCTCGGGGATCGCCGCGCGGGGCGAAAGCGCCGCCAGGGGCGCTACACTCCCGCCGATGTCAGCCTCACGAGCCTGCAGCGAGCGAATGGAGGAGCGCCGCGAGACGTGCCCGGCGCCGCAGCCGAAGACCGCCGTCGATGACGACGAGCGCGAGCACGACGAGCACGACGAGAACGACGGCAAGCTGATCGACCTGCCGCCGCTCGGGCACGACGAGGAAGAAGGGAGCGACGAGGGCTTCGACGACCTCCTGCAGACGCTCGACGACGCGGAGCAGGGGCTCGACGACGCGAACGCGAGCGACCTCGAGATCGGCGTCGAGCTCGCCGTGGACGACGGCGGGACCGGGGAGGACGAGCCCGCGGAAGAAGGCGTCGACGTCGGGGCGCTCCACGAGGGGATCGCGGAGGCCGACGCGAGCACGTGGCTGTCCGAGGAGGCCGTCGAGCAGAGCGACGCCGAGCAGGACGATCTCGACGATCACGGCGGGGCGCACGGCGACGACGGCGGCGCGGAAGGGACGGGAGAGGACCCGGCGGACGACGTGGACGAGGGGGAGCTGCCGGCGCTCGACGCGGACCAGGAGGGCGCCTACGAGGGCGAAGATCTGCTCGCAGAATTGCCCGATCTCCCCGACGACCAGGCCCCCGTCTGGGATGCGCTGCCCTGGGTCGTCGTCGAGGACGCAGGCGCCGCCGTCCCGTGCAGCACGCTCGCGGTGGCCGGCGGCTACGTCGTCGCAGGCAGCGCCGGCGCAGAGCCCGGGCTGACGAGCGAGCCCGCCGCGCGATCGGGAGGTCGCCCGCGCCGCGCGGAGCGGGCGGGCGGCGAGCGCGGGACCGTGCTCGTCGTCGACGCGGGGGCGCTCTCCGCGCGCCGCGCCGGCATCGACACGTCGGCGTCCTCGATCGCGCTGTCGGACAGCGCGATCCTCATCGCCACGCGCCGCGGCAACCTGCTGCTGAGCGACGACCGGGGGAAGAGCGCGAGCACGCTCGGCGCGTGGGGCTCGGGCGGCGCGCCGGTGACGCTCGCGACGACGCCGGGGCGCCTGTGGGTGCTGGCCGGCAAGACGCTGTGGTCGCCCGCGGCCGGCGCGGTCGTTTCAGCGCCGGAGACCGGCTCCGCCGTGGCCGCGGGCTCGCCCCGCCGCGACGGCGCGCCGTCTCCATCGAAGGGCGCGCTCTCCCTGTCGCCCGGGCCCGCGCTGCGGGACGGCGTGCTCCGGATGAGCGCGAGCGAGGGGGTGATCGTCGCGCTCACGAGCGCGGCCGAAGGACCACAGCTCGAGCGGCTCCGCGGCGACGACGAAGGCTCGCCGGTCGTGCCGCTGTCGGGAGCGGCGCGGCGCGCGGCCGAGTCCGACGACTGCAGGCTCGCAGCGGCGGCCGGCGGGCGCTCGATCGCGATCTCCGGCGCCGGGCTCCTCTGCGTGTCGCGCAACGGCGGCGAGACCTTCCGCGTGCTGGAGGGGCTCGCGGTGGTCGTCGCCCTCGCCTTCGCAGGCGACCACAAGACCTCACCGCTGCTCGCGCTCTTCGCGCGCGAGGGCGAGCGCCGGGCGCAGCTGGTCCACGTGCCGTCGAACGCCGCCCCGACGCTCGTCGCCGAGCTCGGGGCGACGCGCCCCGGCGCCCCCGAGGAGGAGGCCGCGTCGATCGGACCGGCGGCGATCGCCTGGGACGCGTCGCGCGAGATCGTGTGGGTCGCGTGCTGGGCGGGGCTCGTCGCGCTCACGCGACAGAGAAAGCACTGACGGTCGTCCTCCGCCTCGCGAGCGGCGCGCTCAGCCGCCGACGAACGACGCGTGCAGCAGGCGCTGCGCGGCCGCGACGTCCGCGGCGTCGACGAGGGCGCCGAGGCGCAGGGGGCCCGCGACCATGAACCGAGGCGCGATGCCGGCGCGCCCGAGGACCTCCACGAAGCGCGCGAGCGGCTCCGCCGTCGCGGAGAGCCCGTCGCCGACGACGCTTACCGCCGCGAGCCCCTCGACGAGCTCGAGCGACGGCAGCAGCGCGGCGAGCTTTCGCCTGGCCCCCTGCCACTCGGGCACGTTGAGGAGCGGGATCACGAACGCGCCGCCGCCGTGACCGAAGGAGAGATCCCGGAAGCCAAGCCCGAGCTCGCCCGCCACGCGGAGGACCTCGTCGAGCCGGAGCCCGCCGTGCGCCCGCGCGAGGACGACGTTGCCCTCGGCGACGATCGCGCGCGCCGCGAGCGCCGGAGGCGCCGAGCCCGGCGCGAACCGGCGCACCACCGTCTCCCGCGCGCCGGGGCCGGCGTCGAAGGTCGACCGCGCGACCAGGGCCACGCCGGAGCGCCGCGCCCACTCGACCGCCTGGGCGCAGACGACCTTCGCGCCGCACTCGGCCATCTCCTGGAGGACCGCGCAGTCGAGCTCGGGCAGGTGACGGGCGTCCGGGACGACCCGAGGGTCGGCCGAGTACACGCCGTCGACGTCGCTGTAGATCTCGCAGCGCTCGGCGCCCAGCGCCGCCGCGAGCGCCACGGCCGTGGTGTCGGAGCCCCCGCGGCCGAGCGTCGTGATCTCGCGGCGGTAGCTCATCCCCTGGTAGCCGGCGACGATCACGATGCGGCCGCGGGCGAGCTCGTCCTCGATGCGGAACGGGCGGACCTCGATGATGCGCGCGTCGAAATGGCGATCGTTCGTGAGGATGCCGGACTGGGAGCCCGTGAACGAGATCGCCTCGAAGCCCCGGGCCTGGATGGCGATCGAGAGGAGCGCCATCGAGACGCGCTCGCCGGTCGAGAGCAGCATGTCGAGCTCGCGCCGGGGAGGATCCGCGGCCGCGCTCGCCGCCTGCCGGGCGAGCGCGAGCAGGCCGTCGGTGGTCTTGCCCATCGCGCTGACCACGACGACGACGTCGTTGCCGGCGCGCTTCGCGGCGACGACGCGCTCGGCGACCTTGCCGATCCTGTCGACGTCGGCGACCGATGAGCCGCCATACTTCTGCACGATGATCGGACGGCCCGCCTTCGCGGGCGAGGCGCCCGGCTCGCACGGCGAGCCCTCCTGCTGGGCGCGGTTCGACGGCTGCTCGGCCATGCTGCACCTCCAAGCGCTGCGCGCGCTGCGCAAGAGCTCGGGCTATCACGGGCGCGACGCGTGGGCCAAGCGCGCGTCTCCGCCGCGAGGGCGCGGGCCAAGCGCGCGCCTCCGCCGCGAGGGCGCGGGCCGCGCGGGCGCGCTCAGGCGAGCTCGCTCTGGAGCAGCATCTCGTAGAGCTCCGCCTCCGAGTCGCGCCCCTCGGCCCGCGCCCGAGCAGCGAGCCGCGCGAGCACGTCGCGCCGCCGCGGCGCGACCTCCAGGCGGACGGCGTCGTCCCCCTCCTCCATCCGCGCCGAGAGCAGGGCGAGGAGATCGAGATCGCGACCGAGCCGATCGAGCACATCGGCGAGCGCCATCGCCACCCCCTGGTCGGCGGGATCGGCGCGGAGCCGATCGGCCAGCCGCTCGGCAAGGAGCTCGTCGTCGACGCCGAACGCGCGGGCCAGCGGCACCTGCCCCTCCGCCAGCGTGACGCTGCTGGGGATGGGCGCCGTGAGGTCGGTCGACGTGTCGGTGCCATCGAGCGTGGGCATCTCGTCGATGGTCCCGGGGTCGATCGGCGCGGCCTCGGGCGGGGAGGTCGGCGCGCGGGAGACAGGGGGAGGCTTGTTCGGCGCCGGAGCGATCACCACGGGCTCGGGCGGGACCGTGCGCCGGCGCGGGGCGGCGACGTGGACCTCGATCCGCTGCTCGGCCGCGCGGGGCCGCTGGACCGGGCCAGGCGGCGCCGCCGGGGCAGGCGCGACCGGCGGCGCGATCTCGCCCGAGACGCGGCGGAACGCGGCGGTGATGCCTGGATCGCGCGGCCGGAGGCGCAGCGCGAGGCCTAGCTGTCGCTGCGCCGCGAGGAGATCCCCCCGGGTTCGCTCCTCGATCTCGGCGGCCTCGGCGAGAAGAGCCGCGACGGCGGCGGCGCCGTCGCCGAACGGCGCTCCCCTCGCGCGACCGGGGCCCGCGTCGTCCGCGCGGCCCTGGAGGGCGAGCTCCACCGCGTCGCGCAGCCGCCCGAGCGCGACCGACGCTCCCCCGAGATCGCCGAGCCCGGCGCACCAGCGGCCCTCGAGCAGCCGCGCCTCCAGCGCCTCCGGCACGCCGGGCGGGACGCTCCGCACGCGCGCGATCGCCGCCGGGAGATCCCCCGCGATCTCCGCGAGGCCGCGGCCGAGCTCGAGATCGAGCGCGCACGCGGGCGCGCCGCTGCGCGCGGCGAGGGCGCGCGCCCGGGCGAGGAGGTCGAGCGCGCGCCTCCCCTCCCCCGCCGCCCGCAGCGAGCGCGCCAGGCCCGCGACCACGTCGGGGCTCTCCGGCGCGTAGCGGAGCGCCCGCTCGAAGAGCACCCGCGCGTCGGCGACGTCGCCCCGCGCGAGGAACGCCTCCGCGGCCCTGCGAGACACGGCGTGGCGCGCCTCGGCGCCGCGCGCGGAGGCCTCGAGGTGCTCGGCGTCCGCGAGCGCGCCGCGCACGTCGGCGACGTCGAGCCGCGCGTGGAATCGCGCCCACCGCAGCGCCTCGATCCCGGGCGCGCGCGCCACGCCGAGGTTCAGCGCGTCGAGGCGCACGTCGACGGCGTCCGCGAGCGCCGCCGCGCGCAGCCACGCGAGCGCGGCGAGCGGGCCGTAGGGCTCCGCGTGCGCGGCGCGCGCGAGCGCGGAGAACGCGCCGTCATGATCGCCGACCGCCTCGAGGAGCGCGCCGCCGAGGAGGCCGGCGTCCACGGCGGGCATGGCGTCGACGACGGTCGAGAGCGCCCCCTCGGCGCGCTCGCCGATCACGAGGTCGAGCCAGGCGAGGCGCGAGGAGATCTCGGGGTGCCGCGGGGCGCGCTCCAGCGCGGCGAGGTAGGCGCGCCGCGCCTCGTCGAGCCCGCCCGCGAACGCGAGCTCGTCGGCGGCGCCGGCGAGCTCGGCCGCCTCGAGCGCCCTGAGCGCGCGGTCGCCGAGCGCGGGAGGCGCCGCGCCGAGCGCGCCTTCGGCGCGGAAGCGGCCCGCCTCCGCGGTGACCACGGCCCACTGCACCCCCTCCACCGCGGGCGCCCGCGCGCCCGCCGCGGGCAGGAGCAGGCGGACGATCCGCTCGACCGCGGCGTCCAGAACGATCGCGCCCTCGACGAGGCGCCCGTGCGTACCCGCCATCATCGAGAGCGCCTGCAGCGCGAGCGCGTGCGGCGGGGCGGCGAGGCCGATGCCGCGGGCGCGCTCCGGCAGGAGCCTGAGCGCGCGCTCCCCCGGGGCCACGGCGACGTCGAACGCGAGCGCCGTCTCGCCGGATCGCAGCGCGACCAGCGCGCCGTCCTCGATGGGCGCGATGATGAGCTGCGGCGCGCCGTCGCCGAGGAGGCCGCGGAGCCGCGGCGCGGCCCAGCCGGCGAGCTCGGTCCCCTGCGCCTCGACGGAGAGCCGGACGAGCTGGCCACGCCGGTGCCGGAAGCGCGCCACGCCGCCGGAGAGGTCGACGGGGAACCGGATCCCGGCGAGCCGCACCACGAGCTCGGTGACGCGGAGCGGACCGAGCGCGAACGGCTCCCCGAGCTCGATGGCGAGCGCGCCCTTGCTGACGGCGAGCCGGAGGACAGGACGGTCGTCGGGCGGGCGCGGGGCCGCGCCGCCGCCGGGCGCGAGCGCGCGGATCGACGGCGCAAGGCCCAGCGCGCGCGCCGGCCGGCCGCGCCTCTGTCCAGCAGCCATACCCGCCAAGGGTATCAACCCGGCGGCATTTCAGGCGAGTTCACGGCGATCGCGCCGGACGAGGCGCGGCGGGGCGGGTCAGACGTCGCCCTTGGCGAGCTTGTCCTTCATTTTCTGGATGAGCGCCGGGAACCCATCCTTCTTGATGATCTTCGTGAACTGGGCGCGGTAGCTCCCCACAAGGCTGACGCCCTCGGTGACGATGTCCTGCACGCGCCAGACGCCGCCCTTCTCGGAGAGCTTGAAGGCGATCTCGACCGGCTCCTCGCGCGCGTCCTTCCTGGAGGCGGCCTTGGTCTTGACGATGATGGCGCTGCCGCTCGCCGTCTCGCTGAGGTACTCGACGTTGAAGTCGAGCGTCTTCTTCAGGTTGCGCTCGTAGGCCTTGCGCACGAGCTGCTTGAGGAGCTCGCTGAACTGCTGCTTCTCGGCGTCGGTCCGCGCGGCCCACTCGCTGCCCAGCGAGGCCTCCGCCAGCGCCGAGTAATCGAGCATCTCGTCGAAGACCGCGCCCACCTTCTTCTGGTTCTCGCCCCCCCCCTTCTTCAGGAGGTCGAACAGGGCCGTCTGCTTGGCCTTGACGACGTCCGTCGCCGGCCCGGCGCTGGCGAGGCCCACCGGGCCGAGCGTGAGCGCGAGCAGCGAGAACGCCGCCGCGAAGAGATGGTTCATCCTGCGTGTCACGTATGGTTCTCCTTCTGTGCCTGCGGGCAGCGAGCGCGCCTCGGGAGGCTTCTACTGCTCACCTTGGTCCTACGCAAACGGCCTGCCAGGTCGGACGCAGGGCCCGGCGGCCCGGCGACGTCCCGCCCCTGCTCTCCATGAACACCGCGAAAAGAGACAGCAATCCGACTGCACTGGCCCGCTCCCCAGGGGCAGACGACGGCCTCGGCGGCCTATTCACGCGCGGCGACGGGCTCGGCCGCAATCTCCCGGCTGGGCGCCCGGAGAAGCTCGTGCGCGGCGCAGCGGGGCGTGAACGGAGCGCCACGCGTCCGATGTGACGATGCATCGACCGCGGCTGCGCGGGCTCCGCGTCAGCCCGCCGGGCGCGATCGTGGGGAGAGCTCCGCGGCGACGGCGAGGCGCTCCGCGCCGCCGGACTCCGGCGGCCGGTCCGGGACCCTCACCCGGAACGCGGTGCCCTCGCCCTCGCGGCTGTCCACCTCGATCGCGAAGCCGTGATCGTCGAGGATCCGCTTCACCACGGCCAGGCCGATGCCCATGCCGTGCGTGCGGGTCGTGAAGAACGCGTCGAAGAGGCGATCGCGGGCGCCCGCGGGGATGCCTCGCCCCTTGTCGCGGATCTCCAGGAGCCAGGCGCTCGGGTCGCGCCAGAGGCGCACGGTCACGACGGCGCCCGCGGAGCTCGCCTGGATCGCGTTCCGCACGAGGTTCCAGACGACCTGGCGCATCTGGGCCGCGTCGGCGGTCACCGGCGCGGACGACGGTCCATCGAAGCGCACCTCGACGTCGCTGCCGCGGCCCGAGCGCCCCGCGAGCACGACGACGTCGCGGGCCGTCGCCGAGAGGTCCACGCCCTCGAGCGTGGGCACCCGCGGGCGCGACAGATCGAGCATGTCGCCCACGAGGTCGTTCAGGCGCGCGGTCTCGCGCTCGATGATCTCGCAGAGCTTGCGGTCCTCGTCGGAGAGCGTCCCGCCCGTGCGGAGGAGCTCGATGGATCCCGCGATCGAGCCGAGCGGGTTCCTGATCTCGTGGGCCAGCCCCGCGGCGAGGCGGCCCAGCGCCGCGAGCCGCTCGGCCTGCTCCGCCCGCGCGGTGGCCTGCACGAGCCGGCCGCCCGTCGCGCGCAGCCGCTCCGCCAGGTAGCTCGCGAGCAGCGTGACCACCACGATCGCGAGCAGGTTGACGAACATGGGGTACCGCAGCTCGCCCCACTGCGTCGCGTACGCCCCGGCGGGCTGATCCGGCGGCACCCCGAGGAGGTGCAGCCCGAGCGCCGCGCACAGGACGAGGTACGCCGCCGCCCCCGACGCCGCGGCGACGATGGCGCCGGGGAGCCCGAGGAGGATCGCCCCCGTGAGGCAGGTGAGGCCGTAGAGCGACGTCGCGCCGCTCGATGCCCCGCCGGTGATGTACACGAGCGCGGTCCAGGTGATCTGATCGGTCACGAGCTGCGCCCGCGCGATCGCCCGGAGGGCGCGGTTCATGCGCAGGAACACGGCGTAGATGCCGGAGACGCCGTACGCGGCGGCGACCGTGACCAGCGCGACGTTGCTGGAGAAGCTCCCGGGGGTGAAGCCGCCGAGGTACACCGCCGCGGTCACGACGAGGAAGACCGTGAGCACCGCGAGGCGCAGCGCGATGAGCCAGGTGAGCCGGCTCGCGAGCGGCGCCTCGGCGCCGCCGGGAGCGCCGGACGGGAGCAGCATCGCCGGTGTCGAGGCGCGGGCGTCGCGCGGCGGCGCGGCATCGGCGTGATCTCGCGGCGCCCCGGCCTCGCCGCCCGGGCTCGCCGGGGAGGCCGCGGGCGACATCACTCCGCCTTGATCTTGCCGGCGAGATCGAAGATCGGCAGGTACATCGAGATGAGCACGACGCCCACCATGCCGCCGACGATGACCATGAGGAGCGGCTCGAGCAGCGACGTCAGCGCGGCGACGGCGACGTCGACCTCCTCTTCATAGAAGTCGGCGATCTTGTTGAGCATCGTGTCGAGGGCGCCGGTCTGCTCGCCGACCGCGACCATCTGCACGACCATGCCGGGGAAGACCTGCATCTCACCGAGCGGCTCGGCCATGTTCTTCCCTTCGGAGATCTTCTGGCGGGAGTACATGAGGCCCTCCTCCACGACGACGTTGCCGGCCGTCTTCGCGACGATGTCGAGCGCGTCGAGGATCGGCACGCCGGAGCCGAGCAGCGTGCCGAGCGTGCGCGAGAACCGCGCGACGGCGATCTTCTGCATGACCGGGCCGATGATGGGGAGCCTGAGGATGAGGCGGTGCACCATCCGCTTGCCGGACGGCGAGCGGTAGAAGTAGGTCGCGCCGACGACCGCGCCCACCGCCACGACCACGATGAGCGGGAGGTAGGTGACGAACGTCTTCGAGACGGCGATGACGATCTTCGTGAGCTGCGGGAGCGCGTCCTTCGCGCCGAACTCCGCGAACATCGTCTCGAAGGACGGGATGACGAACGACATCAGCACGACCATGACGACGACCATGATCACGATGACGGCGATCGGGTACGCGAGCGCGCCCCGCACCTGGCGCGCGAGCTTCACGCGCTTCTCGATGTAGATCGCGAGCCGGTTCAGGATGCTGTCGAGGATGCCGCCCACCTCGCCGGCCTGGACGAGGTTGACGAACAGGTCGTCGAAGATCTTCGGGTGGCGCCGGAGCGCGTCGCTGAACGTGGCGCCCTGCTCGACCGTGTTCTTGATGTCCTTCAGCGCCGCCTGGAAGATCTTGTTCGGCTCCTGGTTCGCCAGGATCTCGAGGCACTGGACCAGCGGGAGGCCCGCGTCGATCATCGTCGCGAACTGGCGGATGAACTTGACGAGGTCCTTCGGCTCGACGCCCGAGCCGAAGCTCAGGCTGAGGCTGAGCTGCGCCCCCTTCTTCTTGACGCGGGTGGGGTTGAGCTGCTGAGCGCGGAGGCGGTTCTGCACCGCCGCCTCGTTCTCGGCCTCCATGGTGCCCTTCCGGATCTCTCCGGTGCGGCCGCGCGCCTCCCAAACGAACTCCGCCATAGTGCTCCCGGTCTTCTCCCTGGTCCACGACGGGCCTAGCCGACGCGCAGGGGCGGCCCCGCCTCGGGGAGGCCAGGATAAAGTTCCAGGCGGTCCAGGGTCAAAGACGGTGGCGCGTTCTCTGATCCGGCAGGGGGGGCGGTGGGGAGCGGTGCGACGGGACGGGGGACGGGGGACGGGGAAGGAAGGGAGAGGGCGCCACGCCGAGCAGCACGCGCCGGCGGGGATCTCCGCGCGGCGGGGGCGGGCGGGCGCTCGGCCATCCGCCAAGACGGGGACCGAAGCGCTTGCGCTGAGAACACCGCCCGGCATGTCTCCCTTCGGGCTATGCCACCTGGAACGTTTCGTCGCGCGCCACACAAGGCGCGCCTGAGACGTCGCGCCCTCTGAGACCGGATGGCACCTCGGTCGGTGCTCGCCGCGCCCACCCGCCCCCGCCGCGCGGAGACCCCCGCCGGCGCTCACCTCGATCCCAGCCCGACAGCTCCTACCCGATCCGGAGGACGGGGCGTCTGGTCCGGATGGGTCAACACCGGACGGCGAAGGCGTCGGTGCGTGGCCGCTGCGAGAGCTAGCTGTGCCCGCGCTCCGCCACGTAGCGGACCGCGCCGTGCACCTCGCGGAGGAGCGCGCCCTGCCGGCGCTCGACGCGCACGAGCTCCTGGTGGCCCTCCCACGCGCCGACCGGCGCGACAAGGACACCCCCGTCGCTCAGCTGCGCCTCGAGCGCCGTGGGAGGCTCGGTCAGCGCGTACGTCACCGCGACCTTCCAGGGCCGCTCCGACGGCGACGTCCGCTCACCCGCGAGCACGCGCTCGGCGAGCGAGCGCCCGTCGCCGCACAGCAGCGTGACGCCCGCGCCCTCGTCGGACGGCCCGGCGGCGCTGGCCGCGAGCGTCTCGTCGCCCTCCTGGCGATCCGGCCGCGCGCCGAGCAGCCGAACCGCGCGCGCGTGAAGCACGGGGTCGATCTCGATCGAGGCGACGTGCCCGGTCGGGCCGACGATGCGCCGCGCGAGCGCCGCCCCGTAGCCGGTGCCCGTGCCGAGCTCGAGCAGACGGTCACCCGGCCCGAGATCGAGCAGGCTGTACGTGAGCAGGTACGCGTGCGGCGCGCTCACGGTCGCGTGCCCCGCGCGGTCGAGCGGCAACGGCGTGTCGTCCGCCGACGCGGCGAGATCCTCCGGAAGAACGAAGCGCTCGCGCGGCACGAGCAGGATCGCGTCCAGGTAGTGGGCGAGGAACTCGAAGCGGCGCGCGAGCTCGGCAACGAGCGGCGCCCGCGCGACACGCCCGGCCTCGGCGAGCTCGACGTCGCACGCGATGGCCGCGTCGAGCCGCTCGGGGACCGGCTCCCAGCGATCGGGCCGGCGATCGTCGTACCTCGCCGCAAGCGCGGCGAGCGGCGCAACGGCGGCGCGTATTTCGGTGCCCACGGGAGAAGCCACGGGGAGATCCTGAAGCAGGACCGCCCGTGCGGCTCGATTTTTCGGGGAGCGCGTCGCGATTGTCCACGCGTCGTCCGGCTCATCCGCCGAGTCATCCAGCCTGCCGCCAGAGCTCGTTTGACAGGGGCACCCTGCCCTCCTCATCCTCGGCCATGACCCCCGTCGATCTCACGCCGATCGCAGCGCTCGCGATCGAAGCGCACCGCGCCGCGCCGTGCGCGTGCGTCGCCGCAGCCGCGCGCACGCGAGACAACGTCCGGTACGGAGCGGGCGCCGCTGGACGCCTGTGGCTGGAAGGCAGCCCGCCGGCCGGCGCCCGCGGCGCGGCGCCGGCCGCGGCGACGGGCGACGCGATCTTCGATCTGGCGTCGGTGACGAAGCCGTTCACCGCGCTCGCGTTCGCCCGGCTCGCCCGCGCAGGCAAGGTGAGGTTCGACGAGCCGCTCGGGCAGGTGCTTCCGGAGCTCGCCGGCACGCGGTCGGCGCGCGTGCCGCTCGAGCTCCTCGCCGCCCACCGCGCCGGGCTCGAGGCGCACCGCCCGCTCCATCCGCCCGGCGACGACGCGCCGATCGATCCCCTCGGCGCGCTGCTCGACTGCGCGAACGGGCGCCGCGCCGAGTGCGAGGGCGATCCGCCCGCCGGCGGGTTCCCGCCGGTGTACAGCGACCTCGGGTACCTGCTGCTCGGCGCCGCGGTCGCGCGGCGCGGCGAGGCCGAGCTCGACGAGGTCGTCGCGCGGGAGGTGACGGGCCCGCTCGGGCTCGCGGTCGCGCCGGTCCGCGCGCTCCGGCGGCGCGAGCCGCGGTTCGACGAGCGCGTCGTCCCCACCGAGGACGTCGCGTTCCGCGGGGGCGTGCTCCGCGGCGCGGTGCACGACGACAACGCCTGGACGATCGCGCGCGACGGGATGGCCGGGCACGCGGGCCTCTTCGGCGACGCCATGTCCGTGGCGCGGCTCGGGGTCGCGCTGCTCGAGGCGCTCGCGGGCGAGCGCCCGGAGTGGCTCTCGCGCGACGAGGTAGAGCGGCTGATCGCGCCGCGCCCGGGCGGGTCGCTGCGCGCCGGGTTCGACGGCAGGAGCGGCGAGAGCCCGAGCTCCGGCGCGCGCTTCGGCCCGCAGACCTTCGGCCACCTCGGCTTCACAGGGACGAGCCTCTGGATCGATCCGGAAGCGGAGCTCGTCGGCGTGCTGCTCACGAACCGCGTCCACCCGACGCGCGCCTCCGACGCGATCCGTCGCGCGCGGCCCGCCGTCTACGACGCGATCGCGGAGGCCATGGCGCGGGCGCGATGACGCGAGGGCGGATGGCGCGCCGCATCGCTCCCGCGTTTTCGCGGGCCGGCGCGGAGCGATGCTAGGCTGCCGCGGTGTCACACGGCGCCGTCCCCGAAGAGCTGGGCCCGTCCTCCGGGCTGGTTCGCTCGCCCGCAGAGCCGCCGCGCGCGCCCGGCGAGCTGCCCCCCGGCGTGGTCCAGCGCGAGCACGACGCGGGCGACGCGCCGAGGCCCCCCGGCGCGGGCGACGCCCCGCCGCCCGGGTCCGCCAGGGCGCTGCGGCGCGCGCAGCCCTCCGCCGCGAAGCCCAGCTCGCTCCGCCAGAACGCCGCGCAGAGCGGCCGCTTCATCCGCGCGTACCTGACGACGTTCACCGTCCTCGCGAGCTACCTCTGGTTCTTCTTCCTCCGCCGCCTCTTCGGAGAGACGTGGGCGAACAACCGCGTGGACGAGGTCCATGCGAGGAACGCCCGCCGCATCGAGCGCACGATCGTCGAGCTCCAGGGCCTCTTCATCAAGGTCGGCCAGATGCTCAGCATCATGGCGAACTTCCTCCCCGCGACCCTGCGCGCGGGGCTCGAGGGGCTGCAGGACCAGGTGCCGCCGCGCCCCTACGAGGAGATCGAGGCGCGCATCGCCGAGGAGCTCGGGCGCCCCATCGGCGAGGTCTTCGCCCGCTTCCACAGGGAGCCGCTCGCGAGCGCGTCGCTCGGCCAGGTGCACGAGGCGTGGCTCATGGACGGCACGCGCGTGGCCGTGAAGGTGCAGCACCGCGACATCGACGAGATCGTCCGCCTCGACCTGCTCACCATCCGCCGCATCATGGCGATCGTCGCGCAGTTCGTCCCCGTGCAGGGGCTCGACGCCTACTACCACCAGATCCGCTCGATGATCCTGGAGGAGCTCGACTTCGTGCGCGAGGCCAGGAACATCGTGCGCATCGCCGACAACTTCGCGAAGCAGCCGCAGGTCCGGTTCCCCCGGCCCATCGATGCCTACTGCACGCGCCGGGTGATGACGACGACGTTCGTCGAGGGCATCAAGGTGGGCGACGTCGCGGCGCTCGACGCGCACGGCGTCGATCGCAAGGCGCTCGCCCGGCAGATCGTGCAGGTCTTCTGCCAGCAGATCTTCATCGACGGCGTCTACCACGCGGATCCGCACCCGGGGAACATGCTGGTCGGGCCGGGCGGGGAGCTCATCCTGCTCGACTTCGGCGCGGTCGCCGAGCTCTCCCAGGAGATGCGCGAGGGCATCCCCGAGTTCCTCGAGGCCGTGATCCGCCGCGACACGGAGGGGATCATCAAGGCGCTGCGCAAGATGCGCTTCTTCTCGCGGCGGGACGCCGTCGACGTCAGCGAGAAGGTCGTCGAGTTCTTCCACCAGCGCTTCCAGGACGAGGTGAAGCTCGAGTCGTTCAACCTGAAGGACATCAAGCTCGATCCGCAGAAGGGCATCGAGAGCCTGATCGACCTCCGGCGCATGAACATCGGGCTGAAGGAGCTCTCCGGCGCGTTCCACGTGCCGCGCGACTTCGTGCTGCTCGAGCGCACCCTCCTCCTCTTGACCGGCGTCTGCACGCAGCTCGATCCGGACCTGAACCCGATGGACGTCGTGCGCCCCTACCTGCAGGACTTCGTCCTCGGCAGCCGCGACTGGGCCCAGATCGCCCTCGAGGCGGCGAAGGACATGGGGATCAAGGCGCTGACGATCCCGGACGATCTGCGCAAGTACCTCACGCGCGCCAACCGCGGCGAGGCCGAGGTGAAGATCCGCGGCCTCGCCCAGGCCGCGTCGCTCGTCTACACGGGGGTGCGCCAGCTCATCTACGCGGCGCTCGCGATCGCCGCCGGCTTCGCGGGGCTCCAGCTGTACCTGGCTGGCCAGGCGGCGCTCGCGCGCTATTGCCTCTACGGCGCCGCTGCGGCCGGCGCGCTGCTCGCAGGGAGCCTCCTGTTCACGAACCGAGGGTGACGACACGCCATGAGCTCGATCGATCTGTCCCAGTACGAGGCCGACGTCGCGGCCGCCGAGGCCGAGGTGACGCGGATCAGGGAGGCGAACGCGGCGCTCGCCGAGGAGTACCGCGGGGTTCCCGCGGAGGACGCGCGCGAGATCCTCCGCCGCGGCGCGGCGTCGCTCGCCGCCGCGCGCGACCGCTGCGAGGCGGCGCGCGTCGCGCTGAAGCTCGCGCAGACGACCGGCTCGCCGCACGGGCTGCTCGCGAAGGGCGGGGTCGTCGCGGGCTCGGTGGCCGTCGCCATCCCCGCCGGCTCGTCGAGCGTCGAGCGGGCCCGCCTCGTCGACGAGGCGCTCTCGGCCGAGCTCACCGGCGCCGCGCGCGACCTCGGCGTGGTGCTCGCCGCGCCCGCCGAGCGCTACACGCGGGAGCGCCCCGGGCGCGACGCGGAGGGGCGCACCATCCTGGAGGTGTCCGGGCACGTGGAGGGCGATCTGCTGATGCCCGCCGTCTCCAAGGCGGCCAAGAACGCGCGCAGGAGCTGAGCGCGGCGCTCAGCCCCGGAACGCGGCGATGATCGCCGCGGCCCGCTCCTCGACGCGCGCGCGGAGCGGGGCGAAGCGCGCGTCCGCGCGCGCGCGGTCGAGCACCGTGCAGCGCTGCATCCAGAAGGCGTCGAAGAGCCCTGCGTCCACCGCGCCGGCGAGCACGCGGAAGAGCGCGTCGTCCTCGCCGAGGAAGGCGAGGATCTCGGCGTACATCTGGAAGAAGAGCGGGCGCAGCCGGCTGCCCGGCTCGGAGCTGTCCGCCTTCGCGCTCAGGAACGCCCGCTGCTCGTCCGAGAGCCGCGACGTCGCGAGCACGTCGCGGTAGATGCGCGCGTACTGGATCGGGATGGTCTCCATCGCGAGCGGCAGATCGTCGATGGGGAACGCGGCGCCGCGCCACAGCCCGAAGCGGGCGCGCATCACCGCCTTGTGAAAGCGGCTCGACGGGTCCTCCGCCGGCAGGTCGAGCAGCACGCCGGCCGCCGGCCAGTCGCCGAGCAGCGCGCGGCCGCGCGCCAGCTCCCAGCGCGGGAACGGCTCGCTCGGATCGAGCGCCAGCGCCGTGTCGAGCCGGAACATCGCCTCGTCGACGAGCCCCGCCTCGAGGAGGATGCGGCCGAGCAGCTCGTGCGCCTTGGCCAGGCTCGGCGCGCACTGGAGCGCCTTGCGCAGCGCCGGGACGGCGCCGACCGGATCGCCCGCGCTGAAGCGGACCGTGGCGAGGGCCACCCACGGCTCGCCGAGCGCGGGGGCCAGCGCGATCGCCCGCTCGGCGGCCTGCTGCGCCTTCGCGAACTGCGCCGCGCCTTCACCCCGCGCGCCCATCAGCCGCGCGAAGGCGATCGCGTAACCGGACAGGATGCTCGGATCGTTCGGGGAGAACGACAGCGCCTCCTCGAACAGCGCCACGGCCGGCGCGGCGTCCCCGTACCAGAGGCGCCGCATCTGGTGGCGCGCGCGCAGGTACAGGTCGATCGCGCGCGGGTCGCTCGGCGACTCGCGCTCGCGGCTGGCGGCGTCGACGGTGAGCGCCGCGGCGATCGCGCTCGCCGCGTCGTCGCTCACCGTGAGCAGCGCCTCGGGCGAGCTGTCGAACCGCTTCGCCCAGAGCTGGAACCCGTCCTCGACGCCGATGACGCGCACGGTGACGCGCACGCCGCCAGGCGGCATGCGCGACGCCGGCCGCGAGTACGGCGCCGGGGGCTGCGAGCGCGGCCCTTCCGGGGCGTAGCCGCTGCCGGTGCGGCGGATCGACCCCTCGACGACGACCTGCACGCCCAGCTCGCGGCCGACATCCCTGGGATCGCGGCCGTCGAGCCGCACCCGGGAGACCGCTGCGCGCGGCCGGACCTTGAGGCCGGCGGTCATCGACAGGGTGTCGGTGAGGTCCTCGGTGAAGCCGTCGGCGAGGTACTCGTCGTCCGGCGCGCCGACGTTGCGGAACGGGAGCACGGCGACCGTCTTCAGCGACGACGTCGGCGTCGGCGCGGGCGTGGGCGCGGGCGCCGCCAGCGTGGGCGAGTTGAGCCGCCGCTGCGGCGCCGTGACCGCCTCGACCGACGACGCGGCGACCCGGGTCGGGTTCTGCTCGATCGGCTGCGGCGCCGTCGGCGCGGCCGTGGCGGAGGACGCGGCGATGGCGGACACGAGCGACTGCGCCGGCTGCGGGGCGATCGACAGGCGCGAGCGCGCGAGCAGGAGCGCGCGGTGGGCCTCGGCCGCGCTGGCGTAGCGGTCCTCACGGCGGATCGCCATGCACCTCAGGACGACGTCCGCGACGGGGAGGGGCACGTCCGGACGGACGGAGCGCGGGTCGGGCGGCGGGGACTTGAGCCTGGACATGGCGGCCGCGATCGCGCCGGCGCCCGGCCACGCGCGCCGGTGGGTGAGGCACTCGAAGAGGATCATGCCGAGCGCGTAGATGTCGGTGCGGGCGTCGAGGTCGGGCTCGCCGGTCAGCTGCTCCGGCGACATGTACGCGGGGGAGCCGAGCACGAAGCCCTGCGACTCGCCGGCGCTCGGCCCGGACGAGGTGCGCGCGATGCCGAAATCGGTGATGACGACGCGCCCGTTCTTGTCGATGAGGACGTTCTCGGGCTTGAGGTCGCGGTGCACGATGCCCGCCGCGTGCGCGGCGCCGAGCCCGTCGCAGAGCGAGCAGCCGATGCCGATGGCCTGCTGCGACGGCATCGGGCCCGTCCGCGCGAGAACGCCGTGCAGCGACTCGCCCTCGACGCACTCCATCGTGAGGAACTTCTCGCCGTCGTGGTCGCCGAAGTCGAACGTCCGCGCCACGTTCCTGTGCGTGACGCGGCGCGCGAGCTTCACCTCTTGCCGGAAGCGCTCGAGCATGCCGGCGGAGTCAGCGAGATCACGACGGAGCATCTTGAGGGCGACCACCTCGTCGAGCTCCACGTCGCGGACGCGGTACACGCTGCCCATGCCGCCGGTGCCGAGCAGGCCGAGGATCTCGTAGCGCCCGGCGATGCGCTGAGGCGCCGCGACGAAGCCAGACCCATGGCTCGGCTCGCTGCGCGGCGTCGGCTCGGAGGCGGTAAGTCGCCTGTCGCTCACCCGGTCAGTCTACCCACGCTGAAGGGCAGAAGTCAGCGCGAGCGAACCGCTGGACAGAAAACATGAAATTCGCCGCATCCTGCTCACCTCGACATACCTTCTTCCCGCTTCCGCTCCTGGCGTCGCTCCGTTATATGTACGCGCTCCGCGGGTGGACGAATGCAGCATCGCACCAAGCATGAGCCGTCGTCCTCTCTGCTGGAGGTGAGCCTCGATCCGGGCGAGGCGCTGCTCGCGGAGGCGGGCGCGATGGTCGCGCGGTCGCCGAGCCTGCGGACCGAGGTCCGGCTCAACGCGGGCCGCGGGGCCGGGCTGCTCGGGCGGCTCAAGGCGTTCTTCGTCGCGCTGCTCCGGAAGCTCGCGGGGGGCGAGACGTTCTTCGTGAACCGGATCGAGGCGCCGGAGGGCGGGTGGGTGTGGCTCGCCCCGCCGCTCAGCGGCGGCATCAAGCACGTCCGCCTCCAGGGAGAGACGGTGCTCTTCGGCGCGGGCTCGTACCTCGCGAGCGCGGGCGACGTCGACGTCAAGGTGCGCTGGGGTGGGCTGCGCGCCATCCTCGCCCGGGAGGGCGTATTCTTCATCGAGGCGTCCGGCGTCGGGGATCTCTGGATCACGAGCTACGGGGCGATCGAGGAGCTCCCGTGCGACGGCTCGCTCGTCGTGGACAGCGGGCACCTCGTCGGGTTCGACGCGTCGCTCGCGCTCAAGATCAGGAGCCCTGGCGGCGGGCTCATGGGCCTCATGGTCTCTGGCGAAGGCGTGGTGTGCGAGCTCTCGGGCCGCGGCCGCGTGCTGATCCAGTCGCGCAGCGCCGGCGCGCTCGTGGGGTGGCTCGCGCCGCTGCTCCCGCCCTGAGGGAGCGGCGGAGACGTCCGATGCAGGTGAATCTCCTCTACCGTCCCTCCCAGGCCCTCGCGCAGTGCTGGCTCGACCCGGGCGAGCGCGTGTTCGCCGAGAGCGGCGCGCTCGTGGGCATGTCGACGAACGTGCGCGTGGAGACGCAGTCGGGCGGCATCATGTCGGGCTTGAAGCGGATGCTGGCCGGAGAGTCCTTCTACAGGAACGCGTTCGCCGCGGAGGGCGGGCGCGGAGAGGTGCTGTTCGCGACACCGCTGTCCGGGGACATGGCCGTGCTGGAGGTGGGTGA
Source organism: Sorangium sp. So ce1504 (assembly GCF_051521635.1). Taxonomy (NCBI): domain Bacteria; kingdom Pseudomonadati; phylum Myxococcota; order Polyangiales; family Polyangiaceae; genus Sorangium; species Sorangium sp. So ce1504. The sequence continues at coordinate 8,925,372 of NZ_CP150365.1, forward strand.
CCGGCAATGGTGCGTCCAGAGCAGCGCCTATGTCGCGTCCAGCCCCGATGTCGAGGTGAGGACGCGCTCGTCCGGCCTGCGCGGCTTCTTCTCGGGGGCGGGGCTCTTCGCGCTGGAGACGGCGGGGCAGGGGCAGATGATCATCGGCGCGTTCGGCGCGCTCGAGGAGCTCGAGGTGAGAGGCCACGTCGTCATCGACACGGGGCACATCGCAGCGTGGGAGTCGACGCTCGCCTGCCGGATCGGCAAGAACACGTCGACGTGGCTCGGCACGTGGCTCTCGGGCGAGGGCCTCGTCTGCCACGTCGAGGGGAACGGCAGCCTGTGGGTCCAGTCGCGCAACGCCGGCAGGTACGGCGCGGCGATCGGCGCGCGGCTCGCCCCGCGGCAGCCCTAGAGATCGGGGGACGGCGTGCGCGACGAGATCCGAGGCAACCCCGAGTTCGGCGTGCTCCACGTGACCTTCGAGCACGCCGGCGAGCAGATCGTCGCGGAGAGCGGCGCGATGGTCGCGCGCGACGCGGCCATCGACATGAAGACCAGCCTGCAGGGCGGGCTCGCCAGCGCGCGGAAGCGCAGGATGACGGCCGGAGAGAGCCTCTTCCAGAGCACCTTCACGGCGACGGCGCCCATGCAGTCGATGCGGCTCGCGCCGGCCCCCGAGGGCTCGATCGAGCGCCTCGTGCTGCGCTCGGGCATGGAGGTGTTCCTCCAGTCGGGCGCCTATCTCGCCTCCACGCCCGGCATCACGCTCGACACGAAGTGGCAGGGGGCCAAGGGCTTCTTCGCCGGCGGCCTGTCGCTGCTCCGGGCGTATGGCGAGGGGCTGATCTGGTTCTCGAGCTACGGCGGTATCCACGCGATCGACGTCGGTCGCCAGCACGAGGGCTATCTCTGCGACAACACCCATCTGCTCGCGTTCACCGAGGGCCTGAGGTACCAGGTGCGCAAGCTGCCGGGCCTGAAGGGCCTGTTCCTGTCCGGCGAGGGGCTCGTCTGCGAGTTCCAGGGGCACGGAAGGCTCTGGCTGCAGACCCGGAACCCGGGAGCGCTCTCGGCGTTCCTCCATCCGTTCCGGCCCGTGGGCGGCGGCCACTAGCTCCGCCCGCCGGAGGTCCGGCCAGGCCTTCCGGGATCGCCGCGCCGGCGGGCGGCCTGCCTGGCCCGCCCGGTGCTTGCCCGGCGCGCGCGACGATCCGAGACGCGCTCGTGGATTTCGGCGCTGGCGACGGCGCGGTCCCGGCCGTCCGCCATGGGCCGGCGCGCCGTCATTGCCTTCCCGGAGGCGGACTCGCTAAAGTAGTCCCGCCTCGCTGAGGAGGCTCGTACGGCGAGCGGTGGGGTGCCACGGATCCACCGGGGCTCGCGGGGCGAGCCTGGCCCCGCCCGAGTACCCCGAACCCGCTATGTGGAAGCTGACGATCGAGGATGACGAGGGGAAACAGACGGGGCTCCCCCTCGCCCATGAGGAGTACGCGCTCGGACGCGGAGAGTCGAACTCGATCCGGCTGACCGATCGCAACGTCTCGCGCACCCACGCCACGCTGGCCAAGAACGGCCAGGGCTGGGTCATCCGGGATCTCGACAGCTACAACGGCACGTACGTCAACGGCGGGCGCGTCCACGGCGAGCAGCACCTGCGCCACGGCGACCTCGTGCAGCTCGGCGACTACCGCATCGAGATCGTCGATGAGGCGCTCTCGTCCGCCGTGACGAGCCCGACGCCGCCGCCGGGCAGCCGCAGCACGGCGCACCTGCCGCTCCACACCCGCCCGAACCGGCTCGTCATGGTCGTCGGCCCGACCCCCGGCGCGGAGTTCCCGCTCGACGGCGAGCGCTTCACGATCGGGCGCTCCGAGGACGCGACCATCTCGATCAACCACAGCTCCGTGAGCCGCCTGCACGCCGAGCTCATCAGCCTCGGCAGCGGCCGCTACGAGGTCGTCGACAAGCAGAGCGCGAACGGCGTGCGCATCAACGGCGTCGAGCTCAAGCGGGGCCTGCTCGAGGCGGGCGACGCGCTCGAGCTCGGCGACGTCCGCCTCCGCTTCGTCGCTGCTGGCAAGATCTTTCGCGCGGGGCCGGACGGCGGGCCTGGCGTGGCGCCGGGCGCCTACGGGAGCGTGGCCCCCTCCGCGCAGCCGTCCCGCTCGCTCGGCGGGGCGAGCAAGGCGATGGGGCTCCTGCTCGCGGTCGCCTTGATCGTCGTCATCGCCGTGATCGTGGCCACGCGCGCCCGGTCGCACGGGTCCACGACGCCCGAGCCGGACGTGAGGCCCGTGGTGGCGGCGCAGGCGGGCGACGACGCGCAGATCCTCGACGCGGCGCAGGAGCACTTCCGCTCGGGGAACATCGACGCCGCGCACCGGAAGCTGCAGGAGATCGCCGAGACGTCGCCGGTCCGGGAGACGCCGCGCTTCAAGGAGATCGAGGAGCGCTGGGCGGAGGGGATGTTCCGGCAGGTCGAGCAGGCCGGGACCAAGGCGGAGAAGCTCGCGCTGCTCAACGAGATCGCGAAGACGACGGGCGTCCCGACGGCGCTCCGCGCGCGGGTGGCCGAGATGCGGCGGCAGGTCGACCCGGAGGCGCCGCCCGAGCCGGAGCCGGTGCCGCAGCACGTCGGCTCGCAGGCGTCCTGGCTGCCGCAACCCGCGCCCACGCCTGCGTCCGCGCCATCGGCCTCGGCTTCCGCCTCGGCGCCGGCGCCCTCGGCCTCGGGCGCCGCGCCGGCGAGCTCTGGCCTCGACTCGAGCTCGTACCCCGCGCAGCGGCGGGCGCTCGAGCCGAAGGTCTGGAACGGGAAGGCGTCGGCCAGCGAGATCAAGCTGCTGCGCGCGATCTGCATCCACCAGGGCGACGCGGTCTGCCGCGACAAGGCGACGGCGGCCCTGGACAAGCTGGACAAGAAGGGCCTGTAGCCGCCGCTTCCATCCTTCTTCCCCACGTGCGTCGATGACCTCCAGGAGCAGCACCAGGGCTCACGAGCCGGCCGTCCACGCGCCGGATGCGCGCGAGGCCCACGTCCACGAGGCGCCCCCGCCGGGCGGGCGTGATGTGCCTCCGGCTGCGCGCGATGGAGGCTCTGTGACCGTGAGCTCGCCGGCGCGGAACGGGCTCGCCTCGCCGGCTGCCCGGGCGATGGCGACGCTCGCCCTGCTCGTGCTCGTCCCCTACGCGCACCCGAGCCTGTCGCGGCTGCGGGTGCTCACGCCGCTGCCCGAGGGGGAGGGGCTCGTCGTGGTCCCGGCGCCGGCGCCGGTGGCGTCGGTCGGCGAGACGACGCTCGTCACCGAGACCACCGAGCAGGCCGAGCTGCGCCAGCCCGAGGAGGTCGCGCTGCCGGCCGCGGCCGCCGAGCTCATGCCGGCGGCGGTCGCCTCCGAGGGCAAGCCGCCACGGCCGATCGAGGACCCGAGCGGCAAGGCGATGACGCCGTTCTTCCGCGCGCTCGCGGCGGTGGAGCGCAAGGCGCCGCAGTCGATCGCGCGCATCACCTACTTCGGCGACTCCATCGTGGCGAGCGACTTCGTGACGGCGACGCTGCGGCGCAAGCTGCAGAAGCGGTTCGGGGACGCCGGCCACGGGTTCATGCTGATGGCGAACGCCTGGCCGGGATATTTCCACAACGACGTTGTCCGCTTCGCCGGCCCAGGCTGGCAGGTGAGCCGCGTGGTGGGCCCGTTCGCCAAGGACGGGCTCTACGGGCTCGGCGGCGTGTCGTTCCGCTCGCAGGGCGCGGGGGTGTTCTCGCGCTTCGCCACCGCGGAGTCCGGGACCTACGGGCGCGCGGTCTCGCGGTTCGCCGTCGATTACCTGAAGCACCCCGAGGGCGGGCGGATGGAGATCAAGATCGACGGCGAGAGCCGCGAGATGATCGACACGCGGGCCGACGCGGCCGGCTCGGCGATCGCGACCTACGAGGTCCCGGACGGGCCGCACGCCATCGAGGTGCGGGCGCACGGCCCGGGGGTCCGGGCGTTCGGCGTCTGGATGGAGCGGGACACGCCGGGGGTGGTGCTCGACGCCATCGGCATCCAGGGCTGCCGCATCCGCTTCCTCGACAAGAGCGACGACGCCCATTTCGCCGAGCAGCTGCGCGCGCGGAGCCCGTCCTTGACGGTGTTCCACTACGGCATGAACGAGAGCGAGGACGGCGAGCTGTTCCCGCTCGATCAATACGAGTCGACGATGAAGGCGGTGCTCGAGCAGGTGACCGCAGCGCTGCCCGGGTCGTCGTGCCTGCTCGTGGGCCCGATGGACCGCGCCGACAAGAAGGGCGAGGTGTACCGGAGCCGCCCGGTGATCCCGAAGCTCGCGGCGATCCAGCGCAGGGTGGCCGGGCAGGTCGGCTGCGGCTACTTCGACACCTTCGGCGCGATGGGCGGCTCCGGCTCGATGGGGATCTGGGTCCAGCGTGGGCTCGGCGGCGCCGATCTCGCGCACCCGTCGGGCGCGGGGGCCGAGGTCATCGGCCGCTGGCTGTACCTGGCCTTGATGGACGCCTACGAGGGCTGGAAGGCGAACGCCGCGCGACCCTGAGGCTACGCAGCCTTGAGATCATCGGACGCCGCCGGCTCGTCCGCGGCGCGCCGCCTGTGCTCCCGGGCGATGCCGGCCACGACGCCGAGCCACACGAGCCCGAGGGCGATATTGATCATGGCGAAGTGGCGAGTGGAGAGCGCGAGCACCTGGCCGGCGATCACCCCGCCGGCGGCGAGCACGTCGCCCGCGCGGACGACGAAGGTGTCGATGGCCGCCTTGGCGCTGTACTTGGCGTCGCGGCCGACCGGCAGGAAGAGCGCCTGCCGCGCGGTGTTCTGGATGGAGTAATCGGTGCTGTTCTCCGCGATCTTCGCGACGCGCACGACGGCGAGCGCCGGCAGGACGGCGAGTGACGCGTAGCCGAGCAGAGCGATGGCCGGGAGGATGAACAGGGCGAATCGCACGCCGAGGTACTTGAAGATGCGGGAGACGAAGAAGAGCTGCAGGACGACGCCGAACGTGTTGACCCAGTAAAAGAAATCCCCCTTGAAGGTCCCGATGATCGCGCCGAGCGCCGCCTTTTTCCCCTTCTCGGTGCGCGGGTGGACGAGCCCCGCCTCGGCGCCCTCGACGATCTTGCCGCCTGCCTCGACGTCGAACGCGCCGCCCTTGACGGCGGCGATCTTCCCTTCGAGCAGGCGCGACGCCTGCGGATCGACGAGGTAGACCGGCGCGCCCGCCGCGAGCGGCGCGCCCGGGGCTGCGCCGGCGGGGGCCGCGTCCGGCGCGCCGCGCTGCTCGCTCCCCGGGTCGAGCGCGCTCGTGGCGGACTCGATCAGGGTGCGATCGAGGATGTACTCGCCGGTCGAGTTCACCCAGTTGAGGACGAGCGTCAGGCCGGCGATGAGGAGGAGATAGCGGTCGCGCGCGATGATCTTGAAGCCGCCCGCCGCGCCCCCGGGCGGCGCGTCGGCCTTGTCCGCGGCGCCCTTCGAGCCCGCGAGGTCGTCGCGGTGGACGAGGTAGGTGAGCCCCAGGCAGGCGAGCAGCACGCCCGCCGCGAGGAGCATCATGTTGTAGGGGCCGATCGGCACGTAGACGCGCTTCGCGATCTGCGCGCCGAACATGGCGCCGAGCGAGCTCCCGATGCCGACGATGGCGAAGAGCCGCTTGCCCTGCTCGGGCGTGTAAACATCGTTGGCGAAGGACCAGAACTGCGCGATCACGGTGAGGTTGAAGCAGCCCACCCACAGATAGAAGGGCACCCCGAGGGGGACGCCGAGGCGCGCGAGGAGGAAGAAGAGGACGAGGTTCGCGGCGAAGAAGAGCGTGAGCGCGGTGGTGAGCTGCATGCGCCCGAAGCGCCTGGCCAGGGCGCCATAGGCGCGGACCACGCCCACGAGGAGGAGCGCCTGGCCCGCCGCCGCGTAGGCCTTCACCTCGGCGCCGTCGAGGTCGAGCCGCCGCCCGCCGATCTCGATCCCGCCGCCCGCGAGGATCAGCGGCTCGCGGACCACCTTGAGGAGGTAATAGCCCGTGAGCAGGAGGAATACGTTCAGCGTGAGGACGAGGACGCTGAAGACCTCGCGCGGCTTCACCTCGGCGAAGATCGCAAGGAGCCTGTGAAGCACGCTCCGGGCCCGTGTCTCGTTCTCGCCTGTGCTCGCCACCCGCCGCTCCATGCCCGGAAAACCGCCGTTCTGGCGGCACCGGCACAGGACCGATGCCGAGCGCGGGAGGCTATCGAGCCTGGTCCCGGCCGGCAACCTCCCTCTCGCGTGTGAACCGCCGCACCCGCCGCGCCGTCGCGTGGACGCTCGACAGGCGCGCGCCGCGCAGACAGGCGTCTCTCGGGTCGGGAACTCCGCTATGCTCCCGCGCCGCGACGTGTTTCCGTGCGAGAGGCGAGGCGGATTGGGCACCAACGAGGAGGGACCGACGCGCGCGCTCGGCACGGCTTGGCGGCGCGCGGCCGCGCTCGCGAGCTGCGCCGCGCTGTCGCTGTCACTGTGCGCCGAGGCACAGGCCGCGCCACAGGCGGGGGGCGCCGTGCCGCCGCCCGTGGTCCCGGGGGCGCCGCCGGCGGCGCCTCGCGCGCCGGCAGAGCCTGCTACGCGGCCACGGCCTCCCGCCGCGGCGCCGCTTTCGCCCGGCGCGAAGCGCCCTGTGCCGGACTACGACGGTCGCCCGGACGAGGCGACGAGCGCCGGCGACGCGCTGCTCTGGGTGCCGCGCGTCGTGTTCTTCCCTGCCTACCTCGCCAGCGAGTACCTGGTCCGGCGGCCGCTCGGCGCTCTCACCGTCGCGGCGGAGCAGGGTGAGTGGATCAAGGAGCTCAAGGACATCTTCACCTTCGGGCCGAACAACAACATCGGCGTCGTCCCGACGGCGCTCTTCGACTTCGGCTTTCGCGCGAGCGTCGGCGTTTACTTCTTCTATGACGACCTGTTCGTCGCCGGCAACGAGCTCCGCGTCCACGCCGCGACCGGCGGGGTCGACTGGTGGAGGCTCACGGTCGCCGACCGGATCCCCCTCGGCGGGCGCGCTCACCTGAAGCTCCGCGGCGAGGCGGACACCCGGCCTGACTGGCTGTTTTCAGGGATCGGCCCGAGCTCGCTGGAGCGCGACTGGGCCCGCTACAACGCCCGCAGCGTCGAGGGGACCGCGACGCTCCACGCCGATTTCGGCGCGTTCAGCTTCGTCGAGGCGACCACCGGCGCGAAGACCGTCGACTTCCACGACATCTGCTGCAAGCCGACGGTCGGCTTCCGGGTCGCGCGCGGCCGTTATCCGATGCCGCCGTCGTACGACACTGGATACACCTCCTACCGGATCGGGGCCCGGGCAGGCCTCGACTCGCGACGGCCGCGCCCGGCGCGGGGCAACGGCGTCCGGCTGGAGCTCTCCGGAGAGCACGCCGTCGACCTGGAGCGGCCGCTGGAGAGCCGGTGGCTCCGCTACGGCGGCTCGCTGGGCGGGTTCGTCGACCTCACCGGGCACGATCGCATCGTGAGCCTCGTCCTCTCGGCGGCGTTCGCCGACCCGCTCGGCGCCGCGGAGGTCCCCTTCACCGAGCTCGCCGAGCTCGGCGGCGACGCGCCGATGCGGGGTTTCCGCGAAGGGCGCCTCCGCGGGCGGAGCGCCGCCGCGGCGACGCTCGAGTACCGCTATCCGGTCTGGGCGTTCGTCGACGGCACGGTGCAGGTCGCCGCGGGCAACGTGTTCGGCGAGCACCTCCGCGATTTCGATCTCGACCTGCTCCGCATGTCGTTCGTGCTCGGCCTGCGCACGAGCGGCGAGCGTGACCACTCCATCGATGTCCTGATCGGTTCGGCGACGGAGACCTTCGAGCAGGGGGCCGGCCTCCAGGAGCTGCGGTTCATGGTCGGCGCCACCCACGGCTTCTGATCGAGCGGCAGAGGGTGTCCCGAGGGGAACCTCAGTCGGGCGGCTCGGCGTCGTCGGGACGCTCGATGCCGACGAGCTTGTAGCCGCGGCGCGGCCCGAGGTCGTAGAGGTGGGCGCGCAGCGGACCGGGTGCCTGCCCGTTCAGGACATCGATGATGGCGTAGCGCGAGGGCGCGTCGTCGGGCGCGCCGCCGTCCGCGGCGATGTGGGGGAGCGAGAGGCACACGCGGCCGTCCGGCGAGGGGCGCACGACCGGCCGGGCGCGCAGGGCGAGCGCCTCGCCGGCGTACATCGCGGCCTCGTAGCGGAGGTCTTGCGGGCGCGCGACGCCGGTGCGCCGCGCGAGATCGACGCCGCACAGCGCCGCCGGCGAGGCCAGAGCGACGTCGGCGATGGGCGACAGGCGCGTCAGGTACCGCGCCATGATCGCGCGCTGTCGCGAGAGGAGCTTGCCGATCAGGAACGCGGTGTGCCGCGGCGCCGTGAAGTCGCCGGTCTTCACGGCGGCCTCGATGAGCTCCGGCGTGAAGCGCGCGAGCGTCCGGGCGGCCCAGGCGCCGTCGAGCTCGGTCATCCGCCCGAAGGCCGGGTTGGGGTAGCCGCCGCGCCAGGCCTCCGGCCGGAAATCGCGATCGCTGAAGAAGCCGAAGATGTCGCCCTGCGGATCGTGGCTGGCCCGGTCCCAGGGCCGCTCGGGGATGCCGAGCGTCACGAAGTCGAGGAGCGCGTACTCGGCGTCGAAGTAGAAGGCGTGGCCGAGGCGCTTCGAGATCTCCTCCCACTCCCACTCGCTGCCGAAGCAGTCGCCGAGATCGATGGTGTAGTGGCGCACGTGGCCCGGCGACGCGTCCTTGTCCTTCGGGTCCTCGGCGAGCCAGACATCCATCGAGTTCTGCTCGCGCGAGTCGAAGTGGTTGAGCCAGGCCGCGAGCAGGCGCCCCCCGCGCAGGTCGCGGCGATCCTCGTGCGGGATGACGTCGTTCGGATCGTCCTCCCGGGTCCCCTCGTACCTGAACGGGCCGATGGCGCGGCCCGGGAGCCAGCGCGAGGCGACCATGCGGACCCGGTCGCCGCGCTTCGAGGCCTTGGCGAGCACGCCGTCGAGCGCCGCCTGATCGAAGGGCCTGGCGACACCGCTGTTGTCGGTCACGGTGAGCCCGGGCGACAGCTTCAGGATCGACGGCTTCAGGTAGACCACGCTGTCGCACGGCGCCCAGAAGCCGGCGGCGTGGTAGAGGCGCGCCGCGATGGCGGTCGCGCCGGTGGCCCGCTCGGGCTGGTCCGAGGGGTCGGCCTTGAGCATGAACTTGCCGACGCCCTCGACCTTGATCCGGAAGCCGGGGTTCGCGCCGTTCGGCTTGCCCATGTCGATGACCCAGGACCCGTCCGGCGCCTCGGGATCCAGCGTCTTGTCGCCGCACGGCCCGCGCACCAGCTCCTCGGCGGAGAGCGGCCGCTTGCCGAGCCGGTTCGTGAACCAGCTCGAGTCCGGCACCTCGTCGACGCTGTTCACGTTGGCCGCCTCGCCCCCTGGCTCCACGGCGAAGAACCGCGACACCGGGCGGAAGACGAGGTTGTCGGCGGCGTCCCACGCGAACGAGGACTCGTAGGGCGCGGGCGAGCAGAGGCGGTGCTGCGGATCGTCGCTGGGGGCCTCGGGATCGGGCCGGCAGGGCAACGAGACGGGGCTCAGGTCGGCGTCGCGCCAGACCGGATCGCGCAGGGGGAACCGGCGCACGTCGCCGCTGCACGCCGCGCTGAGCAGGGCGAGCAGCGGGAGAGCGCGGGTGAGCGGCGCCTTGAGCATCGGCGGGTGATGGTAGTGGAGAGGGCGCCGCTCGGGGCGGTTTTCGGAGAATCGAGCGCGGGTGAGCGCGGGCGAGCGCGGGTGCGCGCGGGCGATGGCGGGCTCGTCAGAAGCCTTCTTGCCGGAGCCGCGCGATCACGGAGCGGTAGAAGTCGATATAGAGCCAGGGGTTCCCGTCGCCCGGACTCTGTCCGAAGAGCTGGCCTATCTCGTCGAAATGGTCGGCCGGGATACAGCCCCAGAAGTCCCCCCACCGCGCGTCCCGCGCGCGCACCAGGCCGTCGTTCGGGAACGACTCGCCGATGCCCCCGTCGAGCAGGGTCTCGGTCAGCGACAGCAGCGGGTGGACCGGGTCGAGGCCGTCGTCGAACTGAGCGACGAAGGGCGCGGGGGTGAGCGTCGTGCAGTCCCTGCCGCCGCGCGCGCGGTTCGTCCGCCCGCCGAAGGAGGCATAGAACACCCCGGGAGAATCGGTGAACCTCGCGTTGAACTCCGCGATGCCGGGCGTCGAGAACTGCTCGAGCGCCGCGAAGACGCTCGTCTCGTTGCCTATCTGATCGTAGAGCGGCGCGCCGATGGCGTTGATGAGATCGTCCAGGATGTCCTGCAGGCGCTCGTGGGCGACGAGCTCTAGCGCCACGTCGGCGACCTTCGAGCCCAGGTGGGGTGTGGCGACGGTGACGATGGAGGCGACGAGATCGGGCCGATCGTGCGCCACCACGCGTGCGTCGAGCCCCCCCTGCGAGTGGGCGATGATGTTCACCTTCTCGTGGCCTGTCGCGTCCAGGATCTGCTCGATCCGCGCGAGCAGCTGCGCGCCGCGGACCTCGGAGCTGTTGAACGGGTCGACGGAGGGCGTGAAGATCGTCTCGCCGCTCTCGGCGAGGGCCTCTTTGAGGTTGTAGAAGTAGCTGACGTACCCCGCGCCCGCGAAGTCCTCGAATCCGAAGAAGCCGTGAGCCAGCACGATGGGATACGGCGGGCCGAGCTTCCCTGACGGCCAGCCGCCGCCATTGCCGCCCGGGTCGTCCGGTGAGCCCGACGAGCTCGCCCAGACGCCCGAGGTGGAGCCGCCCCCCGCGCCCGTGAGCACTTCGCCGGTGCTCGCCGGCGGATCGAACTGCTCCCCGGCCGCGCTGCAGCCCGCGAGGAGCGCACAGGAGACGACCATCGCACACTCTACGAGACCAGCGATCACCCACTGTCGCATTGACGAGCCCCCGTGTGAGACTTGCACTTACGCGAACCACCAACAGGCGATGACGAGGATGCTTACGAAGAAAGATCCAGCACGACCACCTCCTGCCGGAATCAGCTCAGACTCTGCTGATGGGATGCTGATGTCAAGCGCTGTCGGAAATTTGAACCATTCAAGACATTCGGCGCTTTGCGTTGGGGGCGGCGGTGGGCGTCCTGCAATGCGCCACGGGTTTTGACGCCGTGCTGGCGCATTGCGTCGCGGGTCGACGTTGTTTTTCCATGCGGAGGGGCGGGCTGGCTCCGGTAGGTTCGTGGGCCATGCGATCTGTCCAGAGCTCGTTTGCGCTTCTCCTGGTGGGTACCCTGGCCGCTTGCGGTGGCGCGGCGCCTCCTCCGTCGGAGCCGGATCGTGCGGAGGCCGAGGTGGCTGCTGCGGCGCCAGCCGCGAAGGAGGGTGAGGCGGCGGAGGGTGAAGGTGGGAAGAAGGAGGAGGACGCGGCGGCGGAGGCGTCACGGCAGATCCCGACGACGTGCGAGCAGCGGGGCAACGAGTGTCTGCCGCCGGCGGCGTTCGTGAAGCGGCTCTGCAGCGGGTTCCATCCCGACGTGGCGCTCACCCTGTTCGCGAAGGGGTCGCCGTTCACGCGCGGGTACCTGACGCGGGACACCGACGCGGTGAACGCCTCTGGCGGGTCGTCCTCGAACGACAAGCTGGTCTTCGATGAGGAGGTGCTGATCCTCTATCACCGGGAGCCGGAGACGGGGGGCATGGTCGTGAGCGGCGCCGGCGGCGGATACGAGGTCCTGCGGTGGGACGGGACGTGCGCCACGCTGATGGCGGAGGAGGTCCGGCAGCACGTGCCGCCGAAGCCGAAGTTCGCGGCGATCCCGTGGAAGAGCCTCGATCAGAAGACGCGCGACGCGTTCCTGGCCGACGAGAAGACGGGCAAGCTCATCATCGAGCGGAAGAGAGAGTGCAAGGGCGCGACGATGGGGGCGGTCACCGCGAAGTGCGAGAAGGTCGACAAGCAGATGGCGGCGGCGCTGATCGCGTACGTGCGCGACGGCGGAGCGCTGCCGGCGCCGGGTCCGCTGCCCTGAGGGGCGGAGGGGGGAGCGGGGCGCTTCCGGATGGGGGTGGGTGGGAGCGCCGCCGGGCCGATGAGGGACGGGGGACCGCGGTCGCGGTCGGCTACTCCGGCTTGTCCTTGGGCGCCACGTAGTCGGGCGGAAGCTGCGCAGCCTCGTTCCCGCCGGTGAAGAAGTACTTGTCGAGCTCGGTCATCCAGATCCGCTGGCCGGCCTCGGAGATGAGGTCGAGGCGGTACTCGTTGATGAGCATCTTCGAGTGCTCGAGCCACATCTTCCACGCCTCCTTCGAGACGTTGTCGAAAATCCGCTTGCCCAGCTCGCCCTTCAGCGGCGGCTTCTCCAGCCCCTCCGCCTCACGGCCGAGCTTCACGCACTGGACCATCCTCGCCATAAGTTGCCCGACTCCTTTTCCTTTTCGCGGGCTTCTTAGCCGAGCCGCGAGGAGCCGTCGAGAGCGGGAGGCGTGCCGGCGAGGTCAGCGGGGGGGACCGGCCAGGTAGCTGAGCCGCGAGGAGCCGTCGGGGCAGGCACGCAGGCGAGGTCAGCGGGTGGCCGACCAGCCAGATAGGGGCCCGACCAGACCAGGCGGGCGGGCGGGCGGGCGGCACCAGGTTGAGGCAGATGGAGACGGGCAAGGCCGGCGGAGGCGCGTGGGGGCAGCAGCAGGCAGGAAAGCCGGAAGAATCGGACGAAGCGGACCCCGACCGGCGCACGGCGACGTCCGCGACGGCGACATCGACGGAACGATCTGGCGCCGAAGGGTTGACGGCGGCACGGATTCTAGCAATATTCGGTCCGTCTGAACGAACCACGAGGGGGCGATCGGCTTCGACGTGGGGACTGAAGGTCTGTCTGCGTGCTGGCGGCTCCTGCTCCGCCTATCAAGCGGGACGTTACAAGTGCGAACGACAACGCATACGCTGTCGCGGCCTAATAACCGCTAAGCCATCCGAGGAGAAGGTCGTCCTAGTACTCTAAGGGTGTCAACCACAGGGCTGGGTCGCGTGAGGACGCCCTCGATAACGCGGCCGAGATTCAGTGAGGGATAGGTCGTAGCCGAATCTACGAACGCCGTCGCCGGCGCATGGCGACTACGCACGTGAACGAAGGTAGACTGGATGCCTTGCGGACCCGGGTTCGATTCCCGGCGCCTCCACCAAGAAGACACGGCGAGAGCCGTGTTTTCTGCTTTTTGTGTGCCCTGCGTGTGACCTGACAAATTTCGGTAGGGGTCTGGGCGGGGCTGGACGGTGTGAGACAGGGCACCGGCAGTGGGTAGCCATAGCCGAACGGGCGGAACGGAACGGAACGGGGCGGGATGGCCGACTGGGGGCCCGCGACCCGGATCCCGGGTCCGCCCAGCTGGAAGCCGGGACCAGTGGAGCAGGACCGGATGTAGGTGGACCGGCGGCGACCCCGATCTCCCTACCCACCCGAGACGAGTCTGCCGAGCGGGCTCTTCTTGACACGAGACGGTATCTCCGCTGACCTCACAGAGGGAGTTGGCGATGGGGTGGATCGAGCGGCAAAGCGGACCGGAGAGACGCTCTTTGGGCGCGGACCGCACCCGTCGGCGCGTGGGGTTGCGCCACCTGGTCTTCTGTCAACGAGATGGTCGTCTCGTTGTCAAGCGCCGTGCGACACTTGACTCGAGCAAGATTCCACTCCGATGAAAGCCGCATACCCCGCAGACGTTGCCAGGGCGCTCGCCCGCGAGTTGGAGGAAGCTGCGCCACCCCAATTGGAGCAGCTAGTTGAGGTCCTCTTCTTCGCCTCGCTGTTGCGCGAAGAGGGCCACGATCTCACATTCAACGTCGCTTATCCGGGCGTTCTTGACCCGACGCATCCCACACCTGAGCGTGTTCAAGGATGGGTGTAGATGGCCTCGGAGATCCGCAGGAATCTAACCACGCAGATCCGCGGAAACGTGCCGCGCGCGTCCGCAGAAAAATGACCGCGGCGCCCGCGGAAATCTGACCCCGGGCGCCGCGGAAATCTGACCTGGCGTCGGCCGGGTCAGCGCTTCTTCGCTGCCGCGGGCGGCTCGGGGGCCTCCGGCCCCGGCTTGGGTCGCGCCTCGCTCATGGCCAGCGACTCCTTCTGCCGCCACGAGTCGGCGTCGATGTCGAGGATGTGGCAGTGCTGGACGAAGCGGTCGATCAGCGCCGAGACGCACGCTGCGCCCGGAAAGACCGTGCTCCACTGCTTGAACGGCAGATTCGTCGTCAGCACGAGCGAGCGGCTCTCGTGCCTGCGGCTGATGATGTTGTAGAGCAGGTCGGCAGACTGACGGCTGCACGGCAGATAGCCGATCTCGTCCAGAATGAGCAGCGACGGGGCCGTGTATTTCCGCAGCCGTCGTTCGAGGGCCGGCAGCGACTCCTGCTTGAGCAGATCGGCGAGGGCGGCCGACAGCGTCGTGAAGCGCACGGTATAGCCGCGCTGGAGCGCGAGCATGCCGAGGTTCTGGGCGAGCATCGTCTTGCCGACGCCGCTCGGACCCCGGAGCAGGATGTTGTGCCCCTTGGCGATGAAGTCGAGCGTCATGAGCTCCTCGACGAGCTCACGCTGGATCGTGCGCGGGTGGTTCCAGTCGAAGCGATCGAGGGGCTTGAAGGTGCCGATGGTCGCCGCCTTGGCGCGCGCGGCGAGATTGCGCTCGGCGCGCTCGCGGTGGGCGATGGCGGCGAGCTCCTCGAACGTCTGCACCGGCGACAGGCGCGCCGTGGTGGCATGCGCGATGAGCGCGAGCAGCGCCTCGCGCGACACGCGTACGCCGAGGGAGCGAACCAGCTCAGCGACGTCATCGTTGGGCATCGTAGGACTCCAGGTCGTGGGGGATCACGTCGCGATCGGGGACGTGGGCTCCGAGAGCGATGTCGACGGGGACAGGGCCGTTGGCGGCGCGGCGGCGCTCCTCGCAGAGCACGGCGAGGGCACCGGGATCGTGGGTGCCGCGGGCGATGGCCTCGCGCGCCGCAGCGCCGAGGATCTCGACGCCGTACAGGTCGAGAAGGCGCAGGGCCTTGGCCGTCATGAAGCCGACGTTGCGACCGGCCTCCACCCAGCGCTCTTGCAGGATCTCGAAGCCGGGGATCGCGGCGCCGAGCCGATCGCGCCCCTTGGCCTCGCGCGCGGCGCGCTTGTGGTCGAGCAGCTCGGCACGGTGCTCGGGCGCCTCGATGCTCTGGTGTCGTCCCCAGCAGCGCACGTGCCGCGCGACCTCCGTGCCGCCGTCCGAGAGCCGCACGGTCGTGTCATTGGCGACGAGCATCAGCGTCTTGCCGTGGTGGATCGACGGCGCCGAGTAGCGGTTTCCGTCGAAGTGCACGAAGGCGGTTTTGTCGACGGGCACGGGCTCGACGAGGTCCGTCTCCGGCAGCGGATCGGGCAGCGCGAGCAGCCGCGTCCTCTCCTCCGCGAGCACCTGGTCGACGCGCCGCTCAGGCCATCGCGGGTGCGGGCGCACGTTGGCGATCTCGTCGAGGAAGACGAGCAGCTCGGCGTTGCCACGCTCGAGGTCACGAATCGTGCGCGCGGCGAAGAAGCGGTCGCGCAGGAAGCGAATCGCTCGCTCGACCTTGCCCTTTTGCTGCGGTTTGCGCACGGCGCAGAGCCGCGGCGCGACGCAGAGCTGACCGGCGAGCGCGAGCAGGTCCGGGTGGAAGCGCACGGCGTCGCCGTGGCGCTCGAGGACAACGGTCTTGGGATTGTCGAAGAGCCATTGTCTCGTCGCGCCGCCGAAGTAGCAGCACGCGCGCACGAGCGAGCGGCGAAGCGAGCTTGCGGACAGGTCGAGCACGAGCTCACCCCAGATCGCGCGCGAGTACGACAGGACCATGACGAAGGCCCAGAGTTGGCGCGTGCCGCCCGCGACGCGCAGCTTGCCGACGTAAGCCCAGTCGACCTGGGCCTGCTCGGCGATGAGCGGCTCGACGCGGAGGAAGGCCTCGCTCTTCGGCGCCGGGCGCACGAGCCGAACATGCCGTCGCACCGTGCGCACACTGCCCTCGTAGCCGCGCTCCACCAGCATGTCGTACAGGCGCGTGGCGCGGAGCCGAGGATACTGTGTCAGCGTCTCGATGACGAAGGCCTCGTAGCCGCGCAGCGGCAAAGGCACCTCGCTCACCGCGGCATCCGCGTCGCGAACGACGGGCCGCGAGCGCGCCCCCTTGCCGAGGCCGAGCACGCGCTCGACGGCGTCGTGGTGCAGGCCGAGCTGCGTCGCGATGGTGCCGATCTTCCAGTGCTCGGCGAAGTGCAGGCGGCGGATCTCCGCCTCCTTGGCCTCGTCGATCGTCATCGACCGAGGCTCCTGCGAAGGCGATGCTCGCCGCGGAAGTTACCGAGTCCCGGCAGGCGTTGCCCGCGGCGGGGCGGGGCGTCCATGAACAGAGGCTCGACGACGTAGTGCAGCGTCGCGCGCGCGACGCCGAGGCCGTCGCACAAACCCAGCGCGAACAAGATGTCCTCGGACTCCGCAGAAACGACAGCACGGACCCTCTGGTCGTGCCAGAGCGCCATTGACTCGCACAGCATCGGCCCGGCGAACCGATGCGCCGGCGTGGCCACTGACCGCAGCCGGGCCTTCATCACCTCGTCGGGCCCCTGCGTCAGCAGCACCCGCGTCTCCTGCGGCGTCGCGGAGATCGTCATCACCAACTCGTCCATCCCTCGACTCCTGCGGGCCGGCGACGGCCACGTCGTCCTTCGACGTCGGCGCGCCGATCCGCGGGCATACGCTGGCGGATGCGGGCAAGTTGTCGGAACCGATATCCATCACGCGCCGGCCCCGTCGGGCGCGGTAGACACGCTGGCGATCACGGTGATCGAGGCGCCCCTCGTGGGAGCTCTGGTGCCGCAGCCGAGCCGCGCGCTGCGCCCGCTGGCGAGCCGTGTCGCGGCAGCCGCTGCCGCAGTAGAGCTGCCCTCGATCACACCGGCCGCAGACGAAGAAGATCACGGCGCAGAGCCCGCAGCGGGCGAGCCGGAAGCTGTCTTGCACGAGTCCCCGGACCAGGGCGCCGGGAAGTTGCCCTCGGCGGCTGGGTCGTGCGAGACAGGCCGAACATCGGTCTGTCGCCGATCCCCGGAAGGCCCTGGTCGCTACCCAGGGCCTTCTTCTTTCCAGCGCACCGCTTGGGCTCGATCTCTACCGCCGCGCCTCGCGCTGGCGAACTTCCCGGCCGCCCGCGCTCGCCCCAGGCGTCACGAGGTGAGGGGCAGAAATCTGCGGATCGGGGGGACCATCAACAGATGGGAACCGTGGGATGTTGTGGACTTCGAGACACCAGACGATTTCACATCCGCAAACGTGGCAAAGTACGCACCTCTCGCTCAAGGCGACGACGAGTACCTGATCGTACATTGCGCAAACGACCAATTGTTGATCACGGGGGTCGGCCACAAGAAGATGCGCTGGCCCGGCGACAATCTCCTGTTCGTTCGCGTGGTCGGGGCGGGCGCTCTTCGTTTCTTCCACCGGAGCGCAGAGATTGCGTATTACGCAGGCGGAAAGAACGAGCCGCTTGTCAGATGGCATCCCATGCATTCGGAGCCAGCGCTGGATGACATTGTGAAGGCCATGGACAATATGAGCGAAATTGTCCAAGACAAGCGCGCACTCGCAACCGCTGCACTAAAAATGCTTATCACTGAGGTTATCCGCCGTAGACACGGAGGGATTATTGCGATTTTGAACAAGGACGACGCGGCATCGATGCGCACCTTTAACGCTTCGAAGCTCAAGGCGCCGCTCAACTTTGGCAAATTGGTCGCCTCGAGTTGGGAGACATCGATGGTAGAGGGAAGTCGGATGGATCCCAGCGACGACGTGATCGCTGACGCGCAGAACGCGGCAGCCGAGTGCGATCGTGCTCTCAGCGTCATCGGGCGGATGAGCGCCGTAGATGGTGCCGTGGTCGCCACGCCGGAACTTGCTATTGTAGGATTCCGAGCAAAGCTCTCAGCATCGGAATCAACTCCGCCGATCATGCGGGTCAATGCCGATGGACGGCGCGGAATATTTGACCTGAAGCTCAAAGTGCGGAGACCGCCCATCGTGATCACGCAGATCACGCCATCGTGATCACCGCGATCGCGCATCGTGATCGCCCTCGGAGCGAAGCGACGCTGGTCCGTCGGGGTCTGGGGTTCAGGTCTCCGTGGTCTCCTTGTCCTTGCGACGCGAGGGGCCCTTCAGCGCGACGCGGTGCGCGTTGTGGACGATGCGGTCCAGGACCGCGTCGGCGATTGTCGGGTCCCCGAGGTGATCGTGCCACTTTCCGACAGGAATCTGGCTGGTGATGACCGTCGACCGCAGGCCGTGGCGGTCCTCGAAGACCTCGAGCAGGTCGCGGCGCTCCTGGTCCTTGAGCGGGGCGAGCCCCCAGTCGTCGAGCACGAGCACGTCGATCTTCGCCAGCCGCCCCAGCAGGCGCGTGTACGTCCCGTCGGCGTGCGCGAGGGCGAGCTCCTCGAGCAGGCGCGGCACGCGCCGGTAGAGCGCGCGGAAACCAGCGCGGCATGCCTGATGCGCCAGCGCGCAGGCCAGGTAGCTCTTGCTGTTATTGAGCACCGTCGTTGATGCCGATGGTGCGCCTGTCGATCCAGCTCTTTGATGGCAGGGTGCTCGACCCACCGGAGAACACCATCACCGAGGCGGATCAGGTGCGATGACGGGGGTGTCCGAGGGCAGCAAGCTGCCAGGGCGCTCCCCGGCCATGCATTGCGCCGAGTCCGATAGAATTCTCAGCGTAGCTCGTCCTGAGCACGATCACGCCGGTCGAATCCAGGAGCACAGGAAAAGAGGGACCGTGCATTCCGTTCGCCTCTCGAAAATTACCAGCACGACTCGTCGCCCGTCGGCGTAACGAACGGAGTAGGTCAGCGGCAGGAGCGGAGCATCGGCGCGGCGCCGGCCACAAAATAGGCGACGGGAGGAGCTCGTTTGGCCGCGTGCCCCCTCCCGTCGTGCTCCGAATCGCTTGAAAGAGCGGAGCCCTCAACAAATCGTCCATTTAGACCTTGATGTCAAAGGCTGGCTCGGTTCCCCGCCCACCGTAGAGCGCGCGCGGCCAGCCCGCTGCCCCCGTTGCGGCGCGGCGGGGTGCCCGCTGGGGGGCGGGTTGGGGCTGTGGGGTCACGGAACGCGGTCGCGGCAGGTGCGCGGGCCGCTGGCTGCCGGCGAGCGCGGCGGACTCGTCACCATCGAGGCGCGCCGCTATCGATGCCGCCGCTGCAGCGCCGCGATCACGGTCGTTCCGCGGGGCGTCGCGCCGCGACGGCACTTCGCCGCGACGGCGATCGGTCTGGCCCTGCTGCTCGTCGGCGTCGCCGGTGCAGCGCTCATCGAGGTACGGCGGCGCGTCAGCCCCTGGTCCGCCAGCTTCGATGCTGACAGCTGGGTGACCGTGCGGCGCTGGCTACGCGCCATCGACCAGGAGCGCCTCTTTGCGGCGGTCCGCCCCAGTCCCCTCGCTGCATCGCTGCGGCAGCGGGCCGAGCGGGCCGCGATGACGCTCGTCGCGATGGCGCCTTTTGAGGCCGAGGTCCCCGAGGCCGCCGTCATGGCGGGCGCCGCGCGGGCTGCGTGATGGCAAGCGGCCCGCTCGCCCAGCTCATGCCGGACCCCACCCGGTTGGATCCTCGGTCGGCGGAGCGCCTTGCGCTTGGATGGCTGTGCGGCCGGTGCGGTGTCACCGGCGCGGAAAGGACACGACGTGCAAGACCCCCTCCAGCCGAAGGACCACGCCGAAGCGGTGGCGCTCTATCGCAGCGAGATCATTGGCTCGCTCATGCACCGCGAGTTCGACCGCGGAGAGCTCGCCGAAGCGCTCGGTGACCTGAGCAAGCAGCGGTTTCGCCCACCGCGCGCCCATTCCCCGCGCACCTACTCCGTCCCCACGCTCGAGCGCTGGTATTACGCGTACAAGACCGAAGGTCTCGAGGGCTTACGCCCCAAGCCCCGCAAGGACAAGGGGAGGGCGCGCGAGCTCACCCCCGAGCAACGGCAGATGCTGCTCGAAATCCGAGAGGAGCACCCGAGCGCCTCGGTCTCGCTCGTCCTCGACACCCTGATCGCGGCGGGCCGCATCGACAAGGGCGCCATCTCCGCCACCACGGTGCGACGGCTGTATGCCGAACACCACCTCGATCGCGTCGCGCTGCGCGATCGCACGGGCGGCAAGGTGCGGCTGCGCTGGCAGGCCGAGCATCCCGGCGCCCTGTGGCACGGCGATGTGTGTCACGCGTCGCCGATCCTCGTTAACGGCAGCCCGGCGCCGGTGCGCATTCACGCGCTGCTCGACGACGCCTCGCGGTACGTCCTCGCGATCGAGGCGATGAGCGCCGAGCGGGAGGTCGACATGCTGGCGCTCTTCATCCGGGCGCTGCGCAAGCACGGCGCTCCCGACGCCCTCTACCTGGACAACGGCTCGACCTACCGCGGGCACACCTTGCACCTTGCGTGCGAGCGACTCGGCACCACCCTGATCCACGCCCGCCCGTACGACGCCCCCGCGCGCGGCAAGATGGAGCGCTTCTGGAGGACGTTGCGCGAGAGGTGCCTGGACTTCACCGGAGCGCTCGGGTCGCTCCACGACCTCAACGTCCGGCTCTACGCATGGGTCGACGAGCACTACCACCGCACACCGCACGCGGCGCTCTTCGGCAAGTCCCCCGCGCAGGTCTACGAGGAGTATCCCCATGTCACCGACGACCTCGACGAGCGGAAGCTGCGCGACGCGCTCACGACCCAGGCCCGCCGGCGCGTGCGGCGTGACAGCACGCTCTCGATGGATGGGCAGGACTGGGAGACCGATCTCGGCTTCCTCGCCGGCCGCCTCGTCACGGTGTCGAGGTGCCTCGTCACGCCGAACGAGCCGCCCTGGATCGAACACGAGGGCAAACGCTTCGCCCTGCACCGGGTCGATCCGGTGAAGAACGCCCATCGGCCGCGACCGGCCTGCAACCTCGATGTCGCTCATGAGGCGCGCGTCCCCTTTGACCCGCCGAAGACCCTCCTGGACAAGGCTCTCGGACGAACGCCCCGCGATGACGAGGAGGGATGACCATGGACTTCTGCAGCTACTTCAGCTTCACCGCAGAGCCATTTTCCAAGGAGGTCGAAGACGGCGAGCTCTGGCTCCCCCCGTCCAAGCAGATGCTCCTCGAGATGCTCATCGAGGCGGTGCACGCCAGAAAGAGCGTGCTGCTCGCCGGTGACCCCGGCGTCGGCAAGACGTGTCTGCTCCGCGCGCTCCGTCATGCCCTTTCGCCGCAGACGTTTCGCTTGACCTACTGCGCCAACGTGACGCTTGGACGCCGGGACTTCTATCGCCAGCTCTGTCTGGCCCTCGGTCTCGCGCGCTGCAGCACCGCTGGAGACGTCTTCTACGCGGTCAGCACGCACGTCGAAGAGCTCGCGAAGGAGCGCGTATTTCCGGTCTTCGTCCTCGATGAGGCCCATCTACTTCATCAGGACACACTCGATCATCTTCACATACTCCTTAATGTGCGCCGTGAGGCGCTGATACGACCGGGGACCACAAGGGGTCCCCCTCACCTGGGTCGAGCTGGGTGAAGAAGGGCGCCGCGAACGTCTCCGGGGACTGGACCGGAGGCCTGCAACAGCCGAGCGGCGTGAAGAGCCGGCGCAGGGAGCCATTGGCGACCGAGGCCGGTGACCGAAGGTGCCACGGTGAGAGCCGCATGAACGATCGTTCAGGCAAATCGAAGTCGGTGTTGGAACCCTCTGTACGGAAGGATGCCCCGCCTCGCGCGGGTTTGCAGCCAGAGCCTGGTTGTCAGTTGAAAACGACTGGGTGTGCCCAGCCTGGGCACGCCGGCTCCCAGCCTCGAACGGGAGACCGGTCCGCGCTGCCAGGGGCAAAGCCGACCACCTACCGCACCACGGGTTGTATCAGTGAACACGGGAACCTCGATCCGGGCGCCAGCGCCGCAAGCGTTGGCAAGCCGACAGGTCCGGCCATGTCTCGGACGAGGGGCGGAGCCCCCGTAGTAGTCGGAGCGCGGGAAAGCCGCGTACAAGGCGAAGGGGGGCAGTCGATGGGGACGGCTCACGCTGCGCCGGGGAAAGCCGTGTATGCGGCATCTCAGTCCGATCTGGACTGGCTCCGGAGCGTACAACGTGAGCTACACCGGCGAAGTAGAGAAGATCCGGATTACGTGTTTCGCAAGTTGTGGGGGTTCATTGTCGATCCTCGCACATTGCGATGCGCCCTTCACCGCGTGGCTCGCAACCGTGGGAGCCGCACGGCGGGCGTAGACGGAATCACGATGGGGAGCCTCATCCGGGACATCGGCGCGGAGAGCTTCGCGCAGAAACTGCGGGAGGAGTTGAGGTGCCGAACCTACCGGCCGAGTCCAGTGCGTCGGGTGCTCATCCCGAAGACAGGTCAGCCTGGTAAGTACCGTCCGCTGGGCATCCCCACCGTCCAGGATCGTGTCGTGCAGGCAGCGTTGAAGAGCATCCTCGAGCCGATCTTTGAGGCGGACTTCTTCCCCGTCTCATACGGCTTCCGTCCTGGGCGCGGCGTCCATGGAGCGCTGGAGCATCTCCGGATGCTTCTGCGTCCCCGGCCTATCCGCGAACAGGGCAAGGCTGTGAATCGGCTTCCATACCAATGGGCCATTGAGGGAGATATAAAGGGGTGCTTCGACAACATCAACCATCACGCGCTGATGAACCGGGTGCGCCGGCGCATCGGCGATCTCAAGGTGAATCGGTTGGTGAGCGCCTTCCTGAAGGCGGGCGTCCTGTCCGAGGAGCAATTCTCCCGGACGGAGGCAGGCACCCCGCAAGGTGGGATCCTGTCTCCCCTCCTCGCGAACATCGCGCTCAGCGTGATCGAGGAACGGTACGAGCGACACGTGTGGCCACGCCGCACGCCGACGCTTCGCACCGATCCGGAGACGATTACACGGCGGGCCAACGAGAGACGTACCACCGACAGGCGGCGCGGTCTCCCGGTGTTCGTCCCTATTCGGTATGCGGATGACTTCATCCTTCTCGTCGGCGCACCGCCCGGCCCGCAGCAACAAGCGGACGCCGAGCGATATGCAAACGAGGAGAAGTCTGCGCTGGCCGCCTTCCTGAAGAACGAGTTAGGATTGGAGCTGTCGGAAGCGAAAACGCTCGTGACCCCGATCACGAGACCCATGCGCTTCCTGGGCCACCATATCCTGGTACGGCGACATCCCGGCCACCGCCGGATGGTGAGCGCCAGCCTCGTTCCGAAGGAACGCAGCAAGCTCTTTCGGGAGCGCGTGAAGCGGCTGTTCTCGAACTCCACGAAGAACCAGTCGTTGAGCAAGCAACTCCGGAAGCTCAACCCCATGCTGCGAGGCTGGGCGAACTTCTACCGGCATGCTTGGGGTGCGAAGAAGGTGTTCAACTTCCTCGACCACTATGTCTGGTGGACGGTCGCCCGCTGGCTCAAGAAGAAGCATCGGCTCTCCCTGAAGCGCCTCGCCAGCCGCTACGGCTGGCGAAAGCCAGGCGGCCGATGCGTGCGCTGGAGGGACGGAGAGGTTGTCCTCTTCGAGACCTCCCGGCTCACCGTTGAGCAATACAAGCTGGGTTGGATGCACGCGCCGTACTTCGCTACAAGCGTCGATGGAGAGCCCGGTGCATAACGAAAGGTGCACGCCGGGTTCGGAGGGGGGCGGCCGGAAACCGATCTGGCGCAAGCCAGACACGGCGCCGGCCGCCCACCCACCTACGCCTGGGATAGCCGCGCATTGCTTTCGCTCGTGTTGCTTGGCTTGCCCGAGCTCGGCGAGCGGCTCCGCGTGCGCCGCAATCGCTCCCTGTATTCGCGCCTCCATTACCGATTGACCATCGACCCGCTCACGCCGGACGATACGGCCGACTATCTGCGTGTACGTCTCGGCCGAGTCGGCTGCACGAAAGAGCTCTTCACCTCGGACGCCATCGCCATGCTGCACGAGGCGGCCGCTAGCAGCCTGCGCGACACCGATCGACTCGCCACCGCCGCGCTCCGCGCCGCTGCGCGCAAGAAGCGCAAGCTCGTCGAGCGCGACGTCCTGAGCCGCATCCTGCAGCTGGACGCAGAGGAGGCCGGATGAACCCCGTCCCCCTGGCCGAGGGGGACACGCTGCGCGGCGACGCCGCGGCCAGCGCGGCCGCCGCCCTCGTCGCGGCCCTCGCGCTCGCCCGCGACGCGCTCACCGCGCGCTACCCGGGCGACCCGGATCCGCTTTGCTCTCGCCTCTACGCCGTCGACGTCGTGCTCCACTACCTCGATCGGCTCGACGACGCTCTCGCTCGCTACCACGCCGTCCTCGACGGCAATGACCGCCTCCCCCTCCGCATCGACTGAGAGCGCCGGCGCTCTGCGACCGCCGCAGTCACCCGGCGCATCGCCTCGCTGCAATCGCGGTGAGCGGAGATCCAGTTCGATGATGGCCATCACAGAGCCGGATCTTCCGGCCATCAAACAGCCTGCTCGGTAACACTCTTGCCCACGCCGGTCATCCCGGTGATGAGCACGTTGGCGTGGTCGGCGATCCAGCGACCCGAGGAGAGCTGGCGGATCTGGGCCCGATCGAGCTCCCGCTTGGGCGCGTAGTCGATGTCCTCCAGGCACGCGCTGGGGATCCGCAGCTTCGCCTCGCGCAGCAGGCGCCCGATCCGCTTGTTGTCACGGGCGATGTGCTCGGCGTCGACGAGCAGCGCAAAGCGGCCATCGAAGTCGAGCTCGGCGATCGCGGGGTCAGTCCGCTGCCCCACCCAGGCGTTCGCCATCACGTACAGATGAAGGCTCTTCAGCTTCTCGAGCGTCGGTTCGGTCAACACGTCGTTCTCCGTCAGTTGAGGTAGTAGTCACGGCCACGGATGTTCTCGTGGTCGATGGGCTGAGGGGCGGCCGGGGCGCCGTCGTCATGAGCGAGCGGCACGCGATCGAGCCCGTTCTTCAGGATCGACTCGACGTGCCGGTAGGAGCGAGCGCGGACGTGCCCGGCGCGCACGCAGGCAGCCTCCAGCCGCTCCTGGCCGTAGCGCTTGCCGAGGCGCAGCAGGCCCAGGCAGGACCGGAAACCCTGCTCGGGGTGAGGCCGCTCGGCCAGGATCGCCGCGCAGAGCTGCCGGGTTGCCGGGCCGACCTTCTCGGCCCACGCGAGCAGGCGCGAGGGCGTCCACTCCGCATGCGCCCGGTGGGCGCTCGGCATGTGCTCACGCACGGTCGAGTGCTGCCCGCGCGCTCGCGAGCGGGGGTGCGATGCGATCCGGCGGCTGCGCAGCAGGACCTCGACCGTTGCGACCGTCGCCCTTATCCAGACCTCCTCGTGCACGTGCACGTGGGGGACCGAGTAGAAGTGGTCGTCGAAGACCACGTGGTAGTCGATGTTGACACGCGCCTTCTTCCACTCGGCGTACTCGAATGCCTCCGCAGGCAGGGCGGCGAGCGCTGCCTTCTCGAGCTTCTCGAAGAGCTCCTTCCGGCTCTCGCCGTAGCGCTTCATCACACGGCTGTTGATGTCGACCAGCAGCTCGGCGATGCGCGCGTTGAGCGCTGCGAGCGAGTGAAACACCTCGTTGCGAATACGGGCAAGAATCCATCGCTCGACGACCTGCACGGCGACCTCGACCTTGGCCTTATCGCGTGGATGCTTCGGTCGCGCGGGCAGCACCGTCGTGCCGTAATGTTCGGCCATCTCCTCGTATGTCCGCTGCACCTGAGGCTCATACCGGCAGGCGCGCGTGACGCCGCTCTTGAGCTGGTCGCACACGACAGCGCGCGGCACACCGCCGAAGAACACGAAGGCGCGGCAGTGGCTTCCGATCCAGTCCGGTCCCCTCTGGCTGCGCGTCGCCTCAGCGTACGTGTAGCTGGAGGCGCCGAGCACCGCGACGAACAGCTCGACCTCGGCGACCGTGCCTGTAGCGGGGTCCACGAGGCTCGGCTTCTTGCCGGCGTAGTCGACGAACATCTTCTCGCCCGCAACGTGGACCTGGCGCATCACCAGGCCGCGCCGATCGAGCCACGTCCGGTAGCGGTTGCAGAAGGCAGTGTAGCGAAGACCGTTGGGATGCTGGCGCAGGTACTCCAGGTGCAGTAGCTCCAGCGTCACGTGGGGCCGGTGCCGCTCGCGGTGAATCCAGGCGCAGTCGGGCTCGACGGGCGCGACCCCCGGCTCGACGACGGACGTGCCGTAGAGCGCCCGCTCCAGGGCATCGTCGTCCAGCTGCGTGACCTGCTCCCAAGCCGTGAGGCCGGCGGCCTTGGCGCGTGCCAGGACGTTGCCCACCGCCCCCGGGCTCGTGCCGTTGCTCACCGCCGTCTGCCGGTGCGTGCGGCCCAGGAGCCACTTCTGCCGAAGAATCTCTCGTGTTTTGTGCATGGACAGTCGCTCCGTCGCCACCTGGGACCCTCCTCTGAGGCCCGGGTGGGTGGACCCGACGTCCAGCGCCGCTACGCCTCAGCCTCGTGGGCCGCGCAGGATGCACCAGCGCGATCACGAGCGGCGATCCGCGCGATCACGACCGTGATCCCGATGATCACGATGGTGATCCTGGTGATCACGATGCGGTGATCCGAGCGATCACGATGCGGTGATCTCGGTGATCACGATGGCGTGAAATCCGCACAAAGGAACCCGCCACCGAAGCGCCGCCTGTTTCGTGGCCGAGTCGCCGCGCCGAATTGCCTTGATCGCATCGGCTGACGGTCCAGCAGCCGCGATATTTCAAGACGCCTATGGCCACGTGGTCTATCACCCTGTGCGCGATAGTTACGACGCCTTCGGAGTGTGAGGTCACGAAGACGACCGGACGTGAACCACGTCGCCCGCCGCGAGCGCGGGCCAGCCGGGGCTACCCGCCGCGCCGGGTGCGCTCGGCGGCAAGGTCGATGACGCCGCCCGCATCGGCCCCTGGCGCGCCGAGCAAGCGCCCGATGGTCTCGTGGGCGATGCGCGCCGCCTCGACGTCGCCCGCCGCGAGCGCGGGCCAGCCGGGGCTACCCGCCGCGCCGGGTGCGCTCGGCGGCAAGGTCGATGACGCCGCCCGCATCGGCCCCTGGCGCGCCGAGCAGGCGCCCGATCGTCTCGTGGGCGATGCGCGCCGCCTCCACGTCGCCTGCCGCGAGCGCCGCCTTCATGCACTCCGCCAGCTGGCCGAGCAGCACCGTCCGCGGGTCCGCCGGTTTCGTCCGGGATTCGTCCGGCTCACGAGGTTTCGCGCACTTAGCCGCCGTCGTCGGCACGCTTGCCGCTCCCGTCGCATGCGGAAACCTACGCGATCCCTGCGGATCCCTACCCTCGGCAGGCGTTTCGATTCCCGGCGCCTCCACCAAGAAGACACGGCGAGAGCCGTGTCTTCTGCTTTTTGTGTGCCCTGCGTGTGACCTGACAAAGTTTGGCGCTGCTGGATTTGGTGGGTCCCGCGTGAGCGGGATCACCGAGCGCAGGCGCGGCGGGCGACGCCAGGGTACGGGGCTCCACGGCGCTCCACGACGGGCACCCAGCTGGCGGGTGTTGGCGCATCCGTGAGTCGATTATTGGCCCTCCTTCATCCGCGGCTCGATGGGCGGGTCGAGCGCATCGCCATGGACCCCGCGCAACACGATCGCGGCGTGCTGGGCTCCGTTTTCAACCGCATCGAGAGGGTCTACCCCGTATGTAGTAGATGGGCGCCCATCGATGTCAACAGTGACAGCCCAAGGCCACTTTTTTTCCGGAGGGTTTCGCGTCGGCTCATGGATGCGAACCACGATGTCGCGCGACTCGCCCTCTTCTGGGGTCAGCTTAAAGGTCAGCTCGAGCATCACTTACATCTCCTGTCGCAGTCTTTGAGGCATCGACTATATTCATCAGTACACTGTTTTAGGCAGGTCGTGTCGCCCCTTGGGCAGTTGTCACGGCAGAGTTCCCATATCTTGTCACACTTTTCCTTGCACGCCTCTAGTCTTGGAAGCCCATCGAGACGGCTGCGGCACCGGGTTTGCCCGGGTTCGCGTTCAGATCGCCAGCGCCTCCACCGTCACCAGGGATGCCGAACTTAATCGGAGAGTCGGACTCGACGTTGGGGCCCTGGTCGGCGGTATGTGCCACCGCAAGAGAGTGTCCTCCGTGGCCTCCACCGCCCCGACCGCCATTGCCGCCTTTCCCGCCATCGCCACCACGGCAGCCTGGCTGCGACCCAGCCCTGTTGCCTCCGCCAGTGCCGCCGTACCCACCCACGCCGCCGTACTGGCCCTTTCCGCCTCGCCCGCCATTGCCGCCCCGACCCGTGATGATGCTGGTTTTACTCACGTGGACGCTGGCGTGGTAAGACAGAATCCCGATGCTGGATCCGCCTGGACCGCCGCCCTTGCCGGGCTCGCCGCCGCAACCGCCAGCACCGCCGGAACCGCCCGAAGCGCCGCCCTGTGCCGCTCCTGTGCCGCAGAACATGGCTCCGCCGCGCGAGCCGCCTCCACCGCCGCCGCCGTAGCCATGCTGCCCCGTCTGGCCATCCTCGCCAGCGCTGCCTTCTAGCCCTGTGTCTGTGAGCCTCCCCTGCCCTGACGCACCGTTACCGTTCGCGCCGTCATCCCCCACCAGGCCGCGCGTTCCATCTGTGCAGGACATGACGTCTTGCCCAGTTCCACCCAAGCCGTACTCCATCGGGTTGGTGACTGGCACAGGGTCGCCACTTTCGCCGTCGCTACCATCGCCCTTGGTACCGACGCCGCCCATCCCGCCTGAGGAAACGCCGTCGTCACATGCGGTGGTGACCCGCGCCCCTCCCGTCACGACGTCCGCAGAACACGCCACGGCTCCCGGGTTCCCTGGTGCACCCTCCCGTGCTGATTCGGCGCTTCCGTCAGCGCCAGCGGCCCCATCTGCGCCGTCCCCGGCCACGATCTCGCTCAGGCGTACGTCCACCGTCACCCCCGGCAGGGCGCGCATGGCGATGGAGGAGCCGCCCGGCACGGTGGCATCTTGTGCGACCATACGCATTCTCGTTAGCGTCGTGGTCACGTCAGCTTCGGGTAAGGGCTCCGCCGTCTGGTCCACAACGGTGAGCGGGGTCAGGTTCGGGCCTGGCGCAATGGTGGTAAGCTCGCCCAGCGGATGTATAGGCCAATGTCCACGGGGATCGCGGCAGTCGAGTCCTCCCCACACCTCCATGCCAGCCGGCACACGCACTTCTGTCTCGAAGATGTCGGCGCAAGCATACACCCGCATCCCCTTATTACGCGCGAGATCAAACGCACGCGCGAAGGTCTTCACCGGGTCGTCTCGCGTGCCCGGGTGATCGTCACGACCATCCTGCCGCAAATACACGCCATCGCAGTCGACCGAACGGTCAGGGTTGCCGTGGTCGGCATTACAAGCCACAACCGGCGTGCACGTGAGTGTTTCCTCGCAGGGCTCCCATGTACCCGGATCGGCGCCGCACCCAGTCGCCGCGATTCCGGAAAGCCACAAGGCTACGAGCAGCAGAGGCAACGCCTCGGACACACGATGCCGCCAGTTGCGCCTCGATGCTTTGCTCATCATCGAATCTCCTTGCATTGCTCGCGCCTACTCCAGCGTCCAGGCGTCTGGGTCGTTCGAATCCTCGGCCACGAAGGGCAGGAACTCGGCCGCCGCGCCGTCATCACCTGCGCTCTCCGCCGCGTCGGGGTCACCGCCGGGCCCGCCCTTGCCCGCAGTCCCGAGCACGAACGTCGCCTCGACGTCATCCCGTGTCACCTCCGCGGTTTCGAGGTACGCGATGCCGATCGAATGGCCCCCGAGGCCGCCGCCTCCGCCGCCTCCGGGCCCTCCGTTGCCGCCGTCGCCTCCGCGGCACCCTGCGAGCGTGTCAGGCACCGCTCTGCCGCCATCGCCGCCAGGAGCTCCGCTACCTCCCGGTAAGCCTGCCCCTCCCGCGCCACCCCGACCGCCACGGCCCGTCTGGATCGTCGACCCGCGGACTGTGACCTTAGACCCCCTCGTAGCGATGCCGATGCTCGCCCCCCCGGCGAACCCCCCTTTCCCCGGCTTGCCGCCACAGCCCCCCGACCCGCCCGAGCCGCCGAACGCCCCGCCGGCCGGGCCTGCACCACAGGCGGCGGGACCGCCGCGCGAGCCGCCGCCACCGCCGCCCCCCTGACCAGGGCGCCCGACCAGCCCGTCCTGGCCTTTGCCCAGGGTGCGGCCCCATGCGACGACGCCCGGACGCCTCGCTCCTTGGCCCTGTAGACCAGCGGCACCGTCGTGGCCGCGCTGGCCATCACTGCACGCCATGCTCCCCTGCTGACCGATGCCTCCGGCACCGGCGCCCGTCGGATTCGGGTCTGGGGCAGGCTCCCCATTCCCGCCGCCGGAACCCCGATCCGCCAGCCCTAGGCCGCCCTCACCGCTGGCTGAGTTTCCGTCGTCGCACATGGTCGTGACGGCCGGCGTCCCAGCCGAGGCGTCCAAGGTGCACGCGTCAGCTCCGGGGTGCCCCAGCTCACCATCGGCTGCCGCCGTGCCCTCTGCCGCGGCTCCGGGCTCACCGTCCGCTCCGTCGCCCGCAACGATAATGCTGTCAATCACCTCGAGCTCGCTGCCGGTTCGAAGGTAGATCGCGATCGAGCTGCCGCCCGGGCTTCCACCACGCCCGGTGATGACTTCGCTCGCCACGAGCTTGAGCTGAACCCCTTCAAGCGCATCTATCCCGATGGAGCCTCTTGCGTCATCATCTGCGTCATTGCCATCAGGAGCGACGATTCGCAGGTTCGCGAGCATAGCGATTGCTCGTCCTCCGAGCCATACCACTTGAGAAACGGGCCGCTCCGGGGCGACGACGGTCTTCGCGCTAGCCCCGGGATGACGCCAGCCGTTCGTGCAGTCGAATCCGCCCCAGATACCCGTGCTGTGGAGCCCGAGCGTTTCATCGAAGGTTTCGGCACATGCGTAGACACGGTGGCTGCCCATATCTGCAAGCTCGATGGCCTTGGATAAAGTCTTCACCGGCTCCGCGCGGCTCCCGGGGTTCGCGTCGTCACCGAGACTTGCGCTGACGAAGATGCCGCAGCCGTCTTCCGGAGGTCTCACCGTGGGATCCTCGTCGCAGACGGGTACCGTGGGGCCGGAGGAACACCCGCACACGACAGCAGCTATTTCGCACCCGAGCGCGATGGCCACCAAGGTAGCCACCTTGCGCCGGCCTTTCCGTGAGGTTCTCATGACCTGGAGCTCCACGTTCGTCACCATGCACCGATTATTATCAGCCCCGCGTGCTGTCCGCTCACCGTGGGAACGACACGCACGCCATCGCTGGGCGGCGAGGTTCGGTCCACGAGCAGAGACGCGAGCGTCAGCGCACCGATCGCGCCGCCGGACGCAAGGGTCACCCAGCCGGCTTTCTTCAGGAGATCCCGCTTCCCTTGCAGGTCGCGCAGCTCCGAGCACGCGCGCGGTGCGTTCGGGCGGGCACATCGGCCCGCGTCCTCGTCTGCGCCACGCAGCGCGGTAGCTCGGTCGTGCAGCTCATCCTCGGTGTAGGCACTCCAGATCAGCAACCCGCCGCCGGCTGCCATGGTTGCCCCCGCCACGACCGCGCCGCCGATGCGCAGCGTCGACGCGGTGGTGGACGGCGCCACGGACGACGCCTGCGCTCCTCGCGCGGAGCTCTTGGTTGAGGTTCCCTTCGCAGGGGTGCCCGGCGCTGCGGCGCGCGGTACCTGCAGCGAGATGGTCGTCGGCTTCCCGGCCTGCGCGTCGAACGACGCGAACGCCTCCTCATGGCCCGCCAACCGGGCCCGCACCATGTGCTGACCGGGCTCCAGGAATAGCCTGTAGGTCCGTGCAGGCGCGCTGATGGGCTTGCCGTCGATGAGCACCTCCGCGTCCGGCGGGTCGACAGACAGGTAGAGGGTCGCGACATGCGACGCTGCCTTGCGCTGCCCGGCCTCGAACCGCAGCTGTAGTTCAAGGGGCAGGACGTTGCGCTGCTCGAGACTCCAGGCGAGATGCTCGGCAGCATCACGGTACTTGCGCAGCTCGAGCTCACACAGGCCGAGCTCTCCGGCGAGCTCCGCGCGCTCCTTCTCCGTGTTCGACGCCGGGTCTGTCGCCTGGAGCGCCGCATTGTAGGCCGCGTGTGCCTCGGTCCACCGACCTGCGTCACGGGCTCTCTGCGCACGGCGAACATGGTCCTTCACCGTCGAGCTGCCGCTTCGCTCCAGCGTCGAATAGAGGTCCTCGGCGCTGGCGGGGCTCGTGTAGACACCAGCGGCGCCAAGCATCAGGCAGAACAACAACGAAGGCGCAACGTCACGCATGCGCGGAACGTACTGACGCCCGGCGCGCGGCGTCAACGGCGACAAATTCGAAGGGAAAGAACGTTTTGCCAGGCAAAGATCGGCCCGACGACGCAAAGGCGACCGTCGACCCTCCGCGCAGTGGAGTTGCCCAGGTACGCACATCACAAAGCGTACATTATCCTACCAAAGTTGACCCACCCTGCTCTTTCTTGAACCCTTCCGGCCAGCTCAGGGGTGCTACCAGCTGTGGGCAAGCCAGCACGAACTCCCCCCCACTTCGAACGCTTTCGCCGCCTCATCAGGCGGGTCGGTGTCCCCGCGCGACACGCCGAGGACCTCGCGCAGGAAGCGCTCCTGCGGGACTGGGAGGCGAGAGGGCAGCTCGAGCCGGGCGTGGATCCAGCGCCGTACTCCGTCACCATCGCCCTGAACCTCGCCCGCAGCCACCTACGGGACGCGAGCCGTCGAGGTGAGGTCCTGACCCCGTTCGACGAGCACGACTTCCGCGGGGACCAACCGAGCCCGGAAGCCTTGCTCCGGAGGCAGGAGCGAGAAGCCGTCATGCGCGACCTGATCGAGCAGGTCGACCCCAAGTACCGCGACCTCTTGGTCGAGCACGAGCTCGAGGAGAGGTCGCTCGCCGAGATCGCCGCCGAGCTGGGGCTCAAGCTGGACACCGTGAGGAGCCAGCACCGCAGGGCACGCGAGCAGCTGGAGGAGGCGAAGCGGCGCTGGATGGCGCAGCAAGAATTCCGGGGCTGGGACAAGGTGCCCTGCGTTCCGGTGGCGTTCGGCCTGTTCCGTCGCTCGTGGTGGACGACCGCGCGGCACCTGCAGAAGGTCGGGGCGAAGGTCTTCGCGCAGGCGGCGCTCGTCGTGCTGACGGGCGCCGTCGTCGCGACAGCTCCACGCTCGTCAAGCTCGGCCAGTACGACCCCGTGGTTACGGCCGGCAGCGATCCACGCCGGTGCGGCCACGCGCCCGCAGCAGCACACCACACCGCCCCTCGACGAGCCAGACGCACGCCGCGCGGTCGCCGCGGCCTCGCCCCCGGTGCAGGGCGGCATCCCGGCACCCGGCGAGAATGCACCGGCCGCAATGAACGGCAACCCCGCTTCGCCGGCCGCAACAGCTGCGCGTTCCTCGCCGCCCGTCCGCGCCGTACGCACGGTCGCGAGCGAGCGCGAGAAGGACCTGATTCTCCAGGCGCGCAAGGCCATCGAAGCCTACAACGCCAGGGCTGACGTCGAGGCGCGACGCCTGCTCGACATGCACGCCATGGAGTTCCCTCGGGGTCAGCTGGCCCGGGAGCGCGAGGCGCTGCTGCTGCAACTTCGCTGAATCGGCGGCCGGAGCGCCCCGCGCTCAGAAGGCCACCGAGGACGGCAGCAGCGCGTCTCGGAGGCGATGCATTTCGCGCGACCTACGACGCTGACCCGAGCCGCGAGGCTGCCGAAGCGGGCGCTACCCGCCACGCCGTCGGCCGTGACGAAGCGGATGCTGCTGTGGCGAGTCGCTGTCGGGCTGCATCGGCGTCCAGGCCCCGCCCTCGCTCCTCCGCGGCGGCGCCCTGCTTGACCCACGGCGCGGCCGCGCCGACAGTCGAGCGATGCTCCGCCACATCCTGTACGCCGCATCAGCGCTCCTGCTCGGCGCCTGCGTGCCTCCATCTTCTTGGCGCTGCTCATGAGGAGCTCTCGATCGCCGCTGTTGCCGGCGGCCTGGCGGCTCCAGTGGTTCAGCTCGGCGAGGTTGGTGCTCGCGAGGACGCGCTCCCGCGCTGCCGCGGGCCCGCGGAGATCCCCAACCCCAGGCGACGCGACGCAGGCCGGTCCCCTGCCGAACGCTAGCCCTCCAGCCGATCGAGCCGGCCGCCTTGGAGCAGGCCCCAGGGAGCCGACGCCGAGTACGCTTCGGTCCCGGCTATGGGCAGGCTTGGCGCATCTGTGAGTCGATTATTGGCCCTCCTTAATCCGCGGCTCGATGGGCGGATCGAGCGCATCACCATGGACCCCGCGCAACACGATCGCGGCGTGCTGGGCTCCGTTTTCAACCGCATCGAGAGGGTCTACCCCGTATGTAGTAGATGGGCGCCCATCGATGTCAACAGTGACAGCCCAAGGCCACTTTTTTCCCGGAGGGTTTCGCGTCGGCTCGTGGATCCGAACCACGATGTCGCGCGGCTCGCCCTCTTCTGGGGTCAGCTTAAAGGTCAGCTCGAGCATCACTTACATCTCCTGTCGCAGTCTTTGAGGCATCGACTATATTCATCAGTACACTGTTTTAGGCAGGTCGTGTCGCCCCTTGGGCAGTTGTCACGGCAGAGTTCCCATATCTTGTCACACTTTTCCTTGCACGCCTCTAGACAGTCGGGGGTGCACCCTGCCATCGCCTCAGAGGCTCCGCTTCCCACCGGTGCGTTTTGCGGCCTTGCCGGCACATACCCGAAGGCCCCATCCCCTCCTGTCGGGGTGATGATGCTACCGCCGGCACCTTCGTTTCCCTCACCGCGGACCCAGCACTCTCCCACATCGTAATTACACGCCGCGAGCCCGAAGCACAGAACAACAAATATCTTATTCATTTCGACCTTGCCCCAAATCTCCAAACTGCTCCGGTGGCCACCATCACAACCAGACTTCCAGGAAGAACGCGACTACTGCCGCCCGTCCAGTCCACATGTACGCTGGTGGACACGCCCAAGGGCCCGGCGAAGTACCAATCGGAATGGGCGCGGCCGCCTGGTGCAACCCCCACCACGCGGTTACAGATCACGATATTGCATACCGGCATCGAGTAGATCGCCAGGGACGGCCCGAGGCTGACGGTCGTTGTCTTCGTGGCGTACCCAAGGGTGACGGCCGTTCGGTCGTAGAACCCGACACCATCGCCTGGAACGATGCTGAGCATGTTATGGGCTTCGAGCCTGAAGTCCCCCTCGCTGCGCCAGAGCCACCCGGCGAAGGGGCTCACGGCCAGCCTGGGCTCGATCCCGATCTGGATCCCGCCCACGCTGACGCCGCCGCTGAACTCGAGTGCGTGTGCCGGCACCGGAACACTACTGGCGAGCGCGCAGGCACAGCCGCACAGCACGAGCACGCGCTCCTTTGCCTTCAGCCCGTGCCCCATGCCCTCCCCCGATCCCGGATGCTTCTCCTAACGGAAGGCGGCGTCAACAGGTGACCTAGGCCACATTACGTCCAAACGGTCCTTGCTGACGAGGGTCAGAGCGCCATCGGCAACGTGGATGGTCAAGGTGTGCGTCAGCGAGTTCGGCACCGTCCCGTTCACCCGCTCGTTCACTACGTCTGAGGCGGATTGCTCGACGGCTCTCCGTCCCGTTACTGGCGTCGGCTGGGCTTGTTTGCCGCCCCTCAAAAAATGCGCTCAGGATGGCGCCCGGGGGCCACCATCTTCTTGGCGCTGCTCACCGACGCGCCTCGGCGCCGGCGCGGAAAGGACACGCGCCTGGCTCGGCCGCTCCGGACGCGACCCGCCGCTGGATCAATCGGGGAGTTCGGCGGTCAGGTCCAGTTCGACCAGCTGACCGGGCGGGTTGATCTTAACCAGGCGCATTGAGCGGGGGCGAGCGAGCGCGAGATGGACCTGATCCTCCAGGCGCGCAAGGCCATCGAGGCCTACAACGCCAGGGCTGACGTCGAGGCGCGACGCCTGCTCGACATGCACGCCATGGAGTTCCCTCGGGGTCAGCTGGCCCGGGAGCGCGAGGCGCTGCTGCTGCAACTTCGCTGAATCGGCGGCGGCCCTGGCGACAGATAGCCAGTGGTGGAGACGGCGGCGTCCTTGAGCGACGCCAGGCCGAGATCCGCCCTGCACCGGGCCAGGAGAACGAGCACGTTCATGACACGCAAGGAAGCCGTGGCGGAGCATAGGCACACGTCACGGGTATCGCCGGCGGTCACCCCGCGGGGCGGCGTCGGGAGCGGCCTTCTCGGGTGCCTCGATCGCCCGGGAGCGAGCGCGACGCGCGGCGTCGAATGGATCGCTCCCGCGACCGTCGAACGCCGCGCCAGCGCGACCCCCGGCGACGAAAACGTGCGCCGGCGGGCGCGTACAGGTCGGCAGATCGGAACAGGAGAGTTGTATGCGGCTGAATTGGTTCGGGAGCACCGTCGTGGTGATGTCGGCGATCGTTGGTTGTGGAGGCGACGACAAGGGCGCTGGGGGGCAAGCGCAAGGGGCTGGGGGGCAGGTGCAAGGGGGCGAGGGCGGGGCCGGCGGGAGCGCGGGCAGCGAGACCGGCGGGGGCGGACAGGGGCCCGCCGACTGCCCAGAAGCGCAGGTGTCCTGCAATGGCGCGTGCCTCCCCGTGGGCGTGCCGGCCGGCGGCTGCACGGTGCTCGCGCACGCCGGGAAGCACGTGTCCATCGATCACGGCATCGCGGTCGACGCGTCGCACGTGTACTGGGTCGAGCAGCTCTCACACACCGCCGTCGCGCGCGTGGCGAAGGCGGGGGGAGGGCGCGAGGAGATCTACGATTCACCCTATGTCCCCCTGTCCGTCGCGGTGGACGAGAAGAACGTGTATTGGGCCGAAAACTCGGTCACGCACTGGGTCCGCGCGATGCCGAAATCGGGCGGTGCCGTGATCGATCTGGTGACGTTCGTCGACGACTTTGGCGGCATCGAGGATGTCGTGACCGATGGCGAGCGCATGTTCTTCACCCAGCAAGTGCGCTCGGGGCCGCTCGAGGTCAGGAGCGTCGGGCTCGACGCCGGGGACGAGGTCGTGCATGGTCCAGCCGGCGACATCTTCAGCACGACGCTGGCCCTGGATTCCGGGTTCGTCTACTGGCAATCCGCCGAGTCCTTCGACAAGGACGAGATCCTGCGCTCCCCCCGGACCGGCGGCGAGCCGCAGGTGATCGTGACTGTGGACGGTGGCCCCCTCCTGGGCTTCGCGATCGGCGGCGAGTTCATTTATTACATGAGCCCCGGCGCGATCTGGCGCGTGCCCGTGTCCGGCGGCGATCCGACCGAGGTGCTCTCGTCCCCCGACGTGGAGGGCACCTTCTTCGTCGCCCACGCACAGGCGCTCTACTGGGCCTCGTCCGGAGCGCTGTGGCGCGTCGGCGTGGACGGGAAGAATCCCACCCAGCTCGTCAAGACCGACGATTCCATCTCCCACATCGCGGCCGACACGAGCGGCGTCTACCTGGCCATCAACAAACGACCGGGATCGACGGGGGACGGGTTCATCGTCAGGGCCGAAGACTGAGGGCGGATCGCGCCGATCGTGCCGCCGGGAGACGCGACGATCTTCGGGGTGAAAGGGGCGAGAGAGCGGCTGCAGCGGCTCGGGTGGAAGGGCGCCTGACCGGGAGGGCGCGGGGCGCCTCGCCCGATCCAGCGCTCACGAAGCGCTCGACTTCACGCTCGCCCCCCGGCGTCCGTTCGCCTTGATCGGCGCGGCGCGGAAGGCCCGGCTCGACCCCCGGGCAGCCGGACACGCCCGAACACCTCGCAGGGCGTCGACAGGTCGAAGGGGACGACCCCGTCCATCGCGACCACAGCCACGACGTGCATGGCTGAAAGATGCTTGATGTTCCACTTCATGCCAACGGTTTCATGATCCGGCGCGGGTCCGGGACGTCGGACTGGCCAGAAGTCGTCGAAGATTGGCACGAACGCCCCTCGCGGCACCGTCCCGGCTGTGCCATATCCCGGCCGTGCCATATGCCGAGCGATGACGGCTTGTTGCCACTGGCATCCGGGGCATCCCCTCGTTTGCGAGCCCCTCCGACCGTCTCACGTCTCGGAGGCGTCGTGGTCATCCCGAGAAGGCGAACCGTGAAGAGCGCCTCGCGCCGCGCCATGGAGCCCCCCTCATGCCCGCCTACCAGATTCTACGGTTGATCAAGTTCTTGGGCGTCATCCTGTACGAAGTACATCTTCGGCCTGCCGATCGCGGTCCGGATCGCCGGCAGCGCCCACGGGCTCTTCTTTCTCCTCTTCGTCTCCGCGCTGTTTCGCGCGGCCACCGAGCGTGACTGGCCGCGTCGCCGTTCGCTCATGGCGCTCCTCGCGTCGCTCGTACCGGGCGGGACCTTCGCGCTGGATCGGACGTTGAAGCGCGAGATCGAGGGCGACGCGGGGACTGCGCCCCATGGCTGACGCCACGGCATCGGGCCTTTTGACGATGGCCACGTCGCCCGCCGCGAGCGCGGGCCCAGCCGGGGCTACCCGCCGCGCCGGGTGCTCTCGGCAGCAAGGTCGATGACGCCGGCCGCGTCGTAAGCGGCCGAGGTGTGGCGCCCCGTTCACGCGTCGCGTCTCGCGCTGCGATTTGGACGGAAAATCCGCATGGATCGGGGAGGTACGAGCTTTGCTCCCGCCGCCGTCATGAGGAACTGCTTTCGTTCGCTGGTTCTCGTGGGGGCTCCTTTCATCTTCGTCGCGGGCTGCGGCGGATCGGACGGCGACACGATCGCCGAGCCCACCGAGGCGCCGGCAACCCCGTCGACTCCGGCGGAGGTAGACACCACCTATGAACAGATCGGGCGCGGCTGCGGCGACAACGGCTCCCTCGTTCGCTCGCTGACGCACGTCCCCGCGCTCACCACCAACAACCTCTGGATCGCCCCAGACAACGACGCCGCCGGCCTAGCCGCGTCCAAGGACGACAATGGCTGGGGAGCGAGCGTGGGCGTCTACGAGCTCGGGTTCGAGTCGATCGGGGACAACATGGAGAGCCACTCCGCCGAGCAGGCCGCACGATGCGACGCGGTCAGCGAGCTCTTCGACCCCGCCGGGGACGGCGCGCGGCACCGCTTCCTCAACGTCCTCGTC
Source organism: Sorangium sp. So ce1504 (assembly GCF_051521635.1). Classification (NCBI taxonomy): domain Bacteria; kingdom Pseudomonadati; phylum Myxococcota; order Polyangiales; family Polyangiaceae; genus Sorangium; species Sorangium sp. So ce1504. The sequence goes on from NZ_CP150365.1 coordinate 8,964,441, forward strand.
TACGCCGGCGATCACCCGCACGCCGAGGCGATGCCCGCCGAGGGTCTCCCCGCCGCGGTCGAGGCGCCGGTCCGCCTGAAGGGCTATCTGGACGTGGCCGAGGGCACGCGCGAGGAGATCGAAGACGGCGTCGTGTACCGGGACGCGCAGCACCAGTACCTGCCCATCTACGTTCGCTGCGAGAAGCCCATGAAAGTCACCTACGAGGAGCGCCTGTTTTCGCGCGAGGAGGTCGAGGCGCTGAAGATCGACACCCGCATCTGTCGCCCCGTCGCCGAGGACGGCTACGGCTGCCTCTCCGAGCGCCCGCAGCCGATCGAGGGTGCGTGCACGTTCGTGGCGGCCGACGCGAAGTACGTGACGACGAGCGGCGAGGAGCACAACCTATCGCTCGGTGGCCGCATCGAGCGCGGCGAACAACTCAGCTACAAGATCACGGTCGACCGCTTCGCCTTCCGCTGAACGAGGGTCCTCGGTCTGCGAGGCCGACACCGGCGAGCAGAGTACTCGGGCATCGCTGACGACCGCGGCTCGGCCGATCCAGCGATCCAGCCGTCCAGTTCGGCGGGGTCGGTGCTCGCGAGGATGCGCTCCCGCACGTCGGCAGGGACCTCCAGCCTGCGGGCCTCAAGTAAGGCAAGGCCGCGCACCGGGGCCGTCGATGCCGGCCGCCGCAGGATCACCGGGGAGCGCGGCGGTCAGGTCCAGCTCGACCAGCTGACCGGTGAAGCCGAGCGAAGCGACCCCGAGCAGGGTGCTGGCCGCACCAAAGGCCGGGCCGAGCGCCGAGTCGTTCAGTCGCTGCCACACCGCGCCCAGCACCTGGTCGTCGTCGCTGACCACGTAAATCACCGAGCGCACCACGTCGGCGGGCTGCGCCCCGGCCGCGTTCAGGACGGTCAGCGCATTCGCTGCCACCTGGTCGGCCTGCGCGAGGTAGTCGCCCGCGCCGACCACGTTGCCGTCGAGGTCGAGTGGGCACTGGCCGGCGAGGAAGGCCAGCCGGCCTGCCTCGACGATCGTGACGTGGTGATAACCGGGAGTTTGGTGGACGTCGGGCGGGTTGATCTTCACCAGGCGCATTGAGGGGGAAGGAAAAGCAAACGAATTCGAGGATGTCAAGGGCCGTGCGCGCTATTGGCTGTGAAGGCGCACGAGGAACTCAGGGTAACCGATCACGCAGGTTCCACGTCGAGCCCCAGATCGCCGAGCGGCATACGCGGCCGCGGAGAAGAGGAGAAGGCCGCCGAGGACGGCGGCAGCGCGTCTCGGAGGCGACGCATTTCGCGCGACCTACGACGCTGACCCGAGCCCGAGCGTCCGCTGGATCATCGCTTCGATGGCCTCGAATGGCTGCGCGCGGCGAGCGGCCGCCGCGGCCTGCGCGTCGGCGCCGACAGGTTGCTGGAACGGCGTCTCCGGTTCGTGCACCGCGCGCCAGATGGCTTCGACCACGAGGCTTTCGTCCGGCGCCGGTGCGGCCTTCTGGAACGAGCTCATCGCCGACGCGAAGGCGTCCATGTGGGCCTGGTAAGGAGATCCGAAGTGACGCGCCGATCCCAGAGCCTTGCGCAAGATCTCCGTCGTTGGGAAGGCGCCGGGCTCCACGACCCGCACGCGGACGCCGAACGGCTTGGTTTCATGGTAGAGGGCTTCGGACATGCCCACGAGCGCAAATTTGGTCGCGGCGTAGATGCCATCCCCCGGCAATCCGAGGAAACCGGCAACTGAAGACACATTGACGATCACCCCCTGTCTTCTGGCGCGCATCGAGGGCAGCACCGCCCTGCTCATCCGCAGCGGACCGAAGAAGTTCGTCTCGAACATGCGGTATGCCTGAGCGTCCGACGTTTCCTCGACCGTGGCGCGCAGGAAGATCGCCGCGTTGTTGACCAGCGCGTCGAGCGGGCCTGCCGCCAGCACCTGGGTGACACCGCGCTCGACGGCCACGTCGTCGGTGACATCGATCACGACCGGCGTCACGCCGAGCTCTCTCAATATGCCGACGGTTCTTCCGCTCAAGTCACGCACGCCGGCGAACACCTCGTCCCCACGAGCTCGGAACGTCTTGGCTGCCTCGAAACCGAACCCGCTGCTGCACCCGGTAATCAATACCCTTGCCATAGGATTCCTTTCTCATCGTGACCGGCATTGTCCAGCCAGCCGCCGACGGTCTGACACCCCTCGAAGCTGAATCAGAAGCAAGCCCGCCCCGCCGCGCCCCCAGGTGCCATGGAGGGTCTCATGCGCTGGCGTCGCGCGATGGTGAGCGTCCGCCGCCACTTCAGGCGTGGCCGCCCTGGCGAAGCGGTCCGGCAAGGTCGATCCAGACGGAAGCTGTAGAGGCGCGCTGAGCACCTCTCGGATCGCAGGATCGTGGAGCGATCGAGCACCGGAACGCGGCGGGGAGCAGCTACCCAGGGACAATAGCCCCTCAGTGGCATTTGTCAAGAAGGCGCGTTTCTTCTCGCGCGCGCTCCTCGCCGGCAGACGAACCGGCGGCGCGCCTCAGGCGGAAACGACCGAGCCGGCGCTCATTGGGGCGAGGTGCCGCTCCCACCGCGGCCGAACTCGCGCGCGAGCGTCCGGAAGGCCTCGTCCACGAGCTCTGGCAGGTCCTCGGTGGCCCCGCGCGCGATCCACGCGTCCATCGCGGATTGCACGACCGCCATCGCGCAGCTCGCCAGCACGCGCGGCGCGAGATCGTGCCGCGCGTCCAGGCCCATGCGCTCGGCCAGCGGCTCGCAGATCTCCTCCCCGCAGTGTCCCAGCCGCTCGCGCTGCCTCGCGCGGATCGCCGGCGTCCGCGCGACGAACTGCTGGATCAGGGCGAAGCGGGGCAGATCCCCCTCGTGGAGCTTCACGATCGTCTTGACGGCGTTTCGCAGCGCCTCGACGGGCGGCTCGCTCCGCGGGCGCGCCCGCACCGCATCGCGCGCCGCCTCGATGAACTGGTCCATCCACGCGATCACGAGGTCTTCCTTCGACTCGAAGTAGCGGAAGAACGTCCTCCGAGAGACCTCGACCACCCCGAGCACGTCATCGAGGGTCGTCTGCTCGTAGCCGTTCTTCAGGAAGAGCTCGATCGCCGTCTCGATGATCTGCGCGCGCGTGCGCTCCTTCTTGCGTTCCCTGAGCCCCGAGGGGCCGGCCTCCTTCATGCGGGCCAAGGTACCACGCACACGCTTCGGGTGCTCCTCCCTGACAAACGCTACTGAGGTGCACATTGTTCTTCGCGGTGCCCCGCCGTGGGTCGAGGTGCGGCTGCCTCGCGGGCTGCTCCTCGCGGACTTCTCAGCCCTGTCAGCGAAGACTGCGATCAGCCGGTCGATGACTTGCCGGTGTTGACCGCCAATTGAGCGTCGAAGGCTCGCTTGTAGGCGGGCCGCGCTTCGCCGCGGGCGACATAAGCGGCCAGGTTTGGGTACTCGTCCAGAATGCCCGATAATTTCAACCTGAGCAGCACCGACACCATCATCAAGTCGCCAGCGCTGAACGCATCATCGAGCCAGCCGGCATCGCCCAGGCGAACGGAAAGCTGGCCGAGCCGAGCGCGGATGCGGTCCTCGACCAGAGGCAGGCGCTCCGCATACCAGGGCTTGTCGCCCTCCAGGATCCTGGCGGTTACGAGCTCGAGAATCGGTGGCTCTACCGTGTTGAGCGCGGCGAACATCCATGTGATCGCGCGCGCCCGAGCATTGGCATCGTCCGGCAGCAAGCCCGCATGTCGCTGGGCGATGTGAAACACGATCGCCCCTGTCTCGAACAGCGCGAGATCGCCTTCCTCATAGGTCGGAATCTGGCCGAAAGGGTGAAGCGCCAGATGCGCGGGTTCCTTCATCGCACGAAACGAAACAAGGCGAACCTGGTAGGGTTGGCCCGCTTCCTCGAGCGCCCAGCGAACACGCGTATCACGCGCCAGTCCCTTGCCACCATCGGGTGAGCGTTCAAAGGCGGTAATGGTGATGGTCATCGAGAGGCTCCTCCTTGGCGAAAATCATAGACCGCGGAGGCAGACCTTTGCAACCATGGCCGAGCGCTTGCCACGGAACGTGAGGCCACGCCTCCTGCCCGTCTGGGCCTCGCTGACCTGCTCGCCCTCATCGACGAGGATCAGCCCCCTGGGCTCCACCAGCGAGAGCTGGCCGAGGAGGGCGCGCGCCTCGACCTCTCCGTAAGGCGACGGCATCCGGCCGGTCGCGGCCCTCACGGACGGCGACGATGGCGCCGAACATGCTATAACCCACCGGCAGGCCCTGCGACGCAGCTGATCGCGACGTTGACCGGACATGGAATGAATCGAGGGAACGAATGAACGGAGGAGACCAGATCGCGAGGGCCGTCGGAGCGATCGTAGACTCTGGCGCGCTCGCCAACGCAGCAACGATGGTTTGGCGCGACGGCGAGGTGGTTCAGCGCGCGTCCCTTGGGTGGCGAGACCTGGAGGCCAGGCTGCCCCTCGAGCATGACAGCCTGTTCCGCATCGCGTCGATGACGAAGCCGATCACCTCGACGGCGGCGCTCATGCTGTTCGAGGAGGGGCGCTTCGCGCTGACCGATCCGATCGCTCGCTGGGCACCGGAGTTCAGAGACATGCGCGTCCTGCGTTCTCCCACGGGCCCGCTCGACGAGACCGACCCGGCAGAACGACCGATCACCTTCGAGGATCTGCTGACGCACCGCTCGGGACTGACCTACGGGGCCTTGCATCGTGGACCCATCGCGGAGGCCTATGGGGAGGCGCTGGGAGGCGACATCGACAGCCACGTGGCGCCCGATGATTGGATCACGCGGCTGGCTGCCTTGCCGTTGCTCGACCAGCCGGGGGCCACCCTTCACTATGGTCACTCGACCGATCTCCTCGGGTTGCTCATTGCGCGCATCGAGGACGCGCCGCTCGGCGACGTGCTCAAGCGCCGGATCTTCGATCCGCTTGGCATGGACGACACCAGCTTCATCGTGCCACGTGAGAAGCGGAGCCGGCGAGTCAAGAACTACGGGTTCGATGGTTCGGGCCGCCTCTCCGCGCGCCTCACCTGCCCAGGCGGCTCGACGGTTCCTGAACGGCCTGACGACATGGACTATGTCTCCGGCGGCCAGGGGCTGTGGTCGACGCTGGACGACTACCTCGCGTTCGCGCGCATCTTCCTGGGAGCAGGCGCCGTGGATGGCGTGCGTATCTTGCGGCCCGAAACGCTCGCCTTGATGACCTCCAACCGTCTCACGGAGCAGCAGCGCGCTACGGCTGAAGTGGGCGGCATCCCGCTCTTCCGGGGCGGTCACGGGTTCGGGATGGGCGTCGCCGTGGTGCTCGATCCGAAGAAGGCCGAGCCCACGGTGTGTGGGGGCCGCGAGGGTGCAGTCGGTTGGCCAGGCGGCTTCGGAGGCTGGTGGCGCGCGGACGCCAACGACGACTCGGTGCTGATTTTCCTGGCACATAACATGGTCGAGCGGGACCAGCTCAGCAGAGGCATCGGCTTGGGAGTCTACGAAGCCATCACCCAGTTCCAGGCCTTGGCGTCGGCCGACGACCGCCGACGACCGACTCACTCAGCAGCCGGCTAACAAGCCGTCGCGGCTGACGGGGACGCGCGCTGACGCACGCATCCCGCAGCCGAACGGCCAGACGTCAGGCCTCGCGAAGGCCCACGCACTTCAGGAGAACTCATGTTTGACCACGTCAAATTCGGAGTCAGCGATTATGCAGCGAGCAAAGCGTTCTTCCTGAAGGCGCTCGAACCGCTCGGCGTAGCTGTTGTCTCGGAGGGGCCGCCGACGTACGGTGTCGAGCTTAGCGCAAAGGGTCAGGCATCATTGTGCCTGTACCAGACCGAGGAGAAGCCGGCCCATCTTCATTTGGCGTTCACGGCCGAGAATCGCCAGCAAGTCCAAGCTTTCTATCGCGCGGCGCTGGAGGCGGGCGGCAAAGACAATGGCGCGCCTGGCCTGCGCCCGCACTACCACGCGAACTACTATGCGGCGTTCGTCATCGGTCCGGACGGGCACAACATCGAAGCGGTTTGCCACGAACCCGAGGCCTGACCCTTCGTTGCCCCCGACTCGCTACAGCCGCCTCCGGCGGCCTCCGCGAGCGGGTGAGCCCAAACGTTGGGCTGCTTACGCGCCGGAGCGCTCGACCTCCTTGTCTGTGCTGCTGCGAGCAGCCGCCCGATGGTCTCGCGGGGAGCAGAAGCTGCGCGCGGTGACGGAGGCGGCCGCGCTCTCCGAGCGGGAGCTCGGCGAGCTCCTCCGCCGCGAGGGGCTGCACGAGGCGCAGCTCGGCGAGTGGCGCAAGGCCGCGCCCATGGAGCTGCCGGAGCAGGGCGCGAAGATTTTTTCGAGCGACCGATGATTTCTCCGCGGGCCGGGGGTCCATGGAGCAGAAGGAGGACATTTTCATGTCCCACAAGCTCTTCGTCAGCCTGCCCATCAAGAACCGCGATCGCACGGTGGCGTTCTTCAAGGCCCTCGGCTTCACGTTCAACCCGAAGGTCACGGGCGAGCAGGCCGCCTGCATGCTCATCGGCGAGCACGCCTACGCGATGCTGCTCGTCGAGCCGTTCTTCAAGACGTTCACCAAGAAGGAGATCTGCGACACCGCGACGCACGTGGAGGGGGCCTTCGGGCTCTCGTGCGAGAGCCGTGCCGAGGTGGACGCGATGGTGGCGAAGGCGCTCGCCGGCGGCGGCAAGGAGGCGGGGCCGCCGGAGGACCACGGGTTCATGTACAGCCGGAGCTTCGAGGACCTCGACGGGCACCACTGGGAGGTGGTGTGGATGGATCCGACGGCCGGGTAGTAAGCCGCACGGATCTCGGCGGAGGAGAAGGATTCGAACACCTGGCGCGGGCGGCGGGTCGCAGCGGCGGTTTCCGCCATGGCGGCGCCAGATGGCCGCCGCTTGGCCGGCCCACCGACGACGCGTGTTCGCCGCGGTTGGCCACCCCGTCACCAGGCGCCGGTGGCCTCGTCGCGCTCGCGTCGCACCGGCGGCGCCCACCGGCGGCCCGTTGCTCGGACGAAGGGTCGCCCAGACGGGTGAGCGGGCGGCAATCAGCGAGCAGGGGCTGCTGGAACGGCCAGCTATCTTGACACTCCCCGCCTGGGCCGCGGGCAGACGCCGCGCGCCCGGCATCGTCGACCCCGGCGAGAGCTGCAAGGGGCCTCGCCCATGGCGTTCGTCGGCCGGTCACGACGCGCCGTAGCGCGCCCTCGGCGCAAGTTGCGCAAGGATCGCTCAATTCGCCACTCCCCTGCGCGCGCCCGCGCCGCTCGTGGCCGGGGGAGCACGCGCGTCGCCGTGTGGTCCCCTCCTTGCAATGACCCCCAGCGCGACGGCGGATCGGTGATCGCCGCAGCCGTCGTGCCCTCTCTGTGCCTCTCGCCTCGCAAAAAGGAGCTACCCATGATTCAACAGATTCGCCTGGTCCTCGCCTCGCTCGTCGCCTCCGCCACCATCGCCGGTTGCGTGATGAGCGCCGACCCCGCCGGAGAGGCTCCCGCCGGAGAGGAGGGCGAGCTGGTCGAGTCAGCGCAGCAGCCGCTGCCGTCGAGCGGCTACTTCCGCACGTACTACAGCGACGCGTCCTACACGACGGTCGTGGGCTGGGTGAACTGGGAGTGCGACCCGAATTACCGGGAAGCCGACGGCGAGACGTCGCGCTATTACAAACAGCGCCGCTTCGACTGCCCCACATTCGACAATCCCTTGCTCCCCGCGTGCGATCTCTGCAACACCTATACGACTTCGGACGGACACACCTTCACGAACTGTAGCCTCATCGCCTGCCCGCGGACTTCCTGGTGATCCCCGCCGCGCACCGCGTCGCATCGACGTCGGGCGCTGCGCAAGTCCCTCGTACAGTACCCGGGAACACGTGCCCCTCAGACCGGAGGGCTCCGGCGTCCTCCCGGGAGAATTCAAATTCGGACCGTAGGCTACCGGCAGCCTCCCGGGAGGCACGCCGGCGGCGGTCAGGGCAACTCCGGAGCGGCAACGACGAGGCGCGTCCCAAAGCGGACGATCACGCGCCTGCGTGGCCCGGCGCGAGCGCGATCTCGATCACGGTAGGAGCGCGCTCGTCCCCGTGCATACGCAGGAGCGCCGCAGAGAGGGTCTGCAGGTCGCGCCAGGCGGCGTCACGCAGCGTCGGCGAGCCGTCGTAGGCCCCTTCCGCCTGCACCAGCGCGGAGCCGCCGAGCACGACCGAGCCCGAGCCGAGGGGGAACCGCACCACGCCGAGCGCCAGGCCGAGCCCGAGCTCCAGCCGCAGCCCGAACGCGATCGATGTTATAACGGATCCCCGTGTCTCCTCTCACCGTTTTCCTCTCGTATGCCCCCAAGGACGAAGCGCTGCGCGAAGAGCTTGCGGCGCACCTCGCTGTGCTCCGTCAGAGACGCCTCCTGCGCGATGTCCATGAAGGGAGCGTCGTGGCCGGCGAGGATCGGGCGCGGGCGCTGCACGAAGAGCTCAACGCCGCGCGAGTGATCCTGCTCCTCGTGAGCGCGGATTTTCTCGCGTCGCCCGCCTGCGTCGAGCAGACTGCCTTGGCGCTCGAGCGGCAACGTGTGGGGCAGGCACGTGTTGTTGCCATCATCGTGCGCGCCTGCGATTGGCAGGGTGCGCCGTTCGACGGAATCACCACTCTCCCGCGCACCGGAAAGCCGGTGACGAGCCACAAGAACCGCGACAAGGCGTGGAATAGCGTGGCACGCGGCATCCGCGCAATCGTGGAGGAGATCGCGAGCTCACCGGGGTGCTCGGGCGCGCAGAGCTCCGCTCTCGCCACGCCTGAGGGAAGGCTGCGCGCCGGGGGGCTTCCCCCAGCACCCGGCACGGCCAGCGAGATCACTTTGCAGAGCCTGGCCTCCCAAAAGGCTCATCCCGTCGCACGAAGGCACACGCCCCTCCCCGAGCCGACGCCTCCCAGCGTGCGGACAGCAATAAGCGGTACAGAGCGGCCCGAGGCATGCGCGAGTCCCAGCACGCATCAGCCTCCACGAAAGAATTTCCACGCGCCAGCCACGTCGCCACGAACGCCGCCCGCTCGGTTCGACGGAAGTAATGTTCTGCTGATTGATCCATCACCGCTCACGCATCGCGCGGGACCGCTCGTCGAAGTGCGCTACAAACCGCGCAAATCGTTCAACGACTTACTAAATACCATCTACTTCACCGCAGGCATCCACCCGTTCGTGCGCCCCTTCACGTACCAAGAGAGCTGGCTGCTTCGCGACTGCATGAGCGGGAAGGTATTTCGATTTGGATCTCGAGAGAACCTGATGCAACTCGGCAGGAAGACACTCGCGGAGCTCGGTATCTTCCCAGGCATGATGCTGCAGATCGTCCCGGCAACGGACACCTAAGGTACAGGAAGGCGCGCCTGGCATAACGGCCGGCTCCGGGCCGTACTCGACGCCTTGGCGATGCTCGGTGTGCCGTAGCTCACCCCCAGCTCATCGCAACGGGGCCGCTCTCGGAGAGCACGGGCCGTTGGTGAACGGCGAGGCAGTCTTCGGCGGGGGCGACGCTGGTGTCCAGCCCGTCGACATCGACGTGGTCTGCGATGTATCGCACGAGAAGCAACGCAAGAATCATGCCTTCCAACCCCGACGCGCCCAGGCAGCCCGATCCGCGCGCTTGACAATCAATAAGCCGCGGCTTATAAGTTGTGGATGCAGAGCGCGGCCGTGGTCGAGGACAAGATCTTCCAGGCGCTGGCGGACCCCAGCCGCCGGGCGATCTTCGAGTCGCTCACGCGTGGCGAAGCGGCGGTGAAGGACCTCACGGCGCGCTTCGACATCTCGCAGCCGGCGATCTCGCAGCACCTCGCCACGTTGAAAGACGCCGGCCTCGTGAGCGGCCGGCGCGAGGGGCGCTGTGTCTACTACCGGGTGGAGCCGCGCGGACTGAAGCCGCTCGTCGACTGGATCACGCACTACCGCGCCTTCTGGACGGAGCGCGTCGATCGCCTCGAACAACTGCTGGAGAAAATGGACGAATGAACCCCACCGACACGACCGCACAATCGCAAACCGAATCCATTTCGTTCGAGTTCGATCTGAAGCATGCGCCGGAGAAGGTGTGGCGCGCGCTCACCGAACCGGCGCTGCTCGCGGAGTGGCTCCTGCCCACCATCGGTCTCCAGCTCGAGCCGGGGGCGGCGTTCACACTGAAGACGCAGCCGTACCCCGGCTGGGACGGCACCGTGAATTGCCGGTTCGTCGAGATCGAAGCCCGTCGGAAGCTCAGCTACACGTGGAGCGTCCCCTTCCTGGAGACCGTCGTGACCTTCACGCTCACGCCCACGGCGTCGGGCACGCGCCTGTCCCTCGTGCAATCGGGCTTCAAGCCGGACCAGAAGCAGAACTTCGCCGGCGCGCGCTACGGCTGGAAGATGATGGGCGGGAAGCTCGTCGACCTGCTCGAGAGGGTCTCATGAGCCGGGCGAGGCTCGTGGCCTACTGGGTGACCACAGGCCTGGTCGTGTCGTCCATGGTCTCGGGCGGCGTGGCCCACGTCCTCCACGCGCCAGCGAGCGTCGACGGCTTCGTGCGCCTCGGCTACCCGCTGCACTTCGTCACGTTCCTCGGCATCTGGAAGATCCTCGGCGCGCTCGCGCTGCTGGCGCCGAGATTCCCGCGCTTGAAGGAGTGGGCGTATGCGGGCCTCGTGTTCGACCTCACCGGCGCCGCCTTCGCCTGGGCCGCCGTCGGCGCCAGCGACTCCACGAGCAACGCTGGCCACATCCTCGCGCCGCTCGTGGTCCTCGCGCTGGCGGTGACGTCGTGGGCGCTGCGGCCGGACTCGCGCAGGTTGCCGGAACCCCTTCACAGACCGTCGGTGTTGATGACATGATCGCGAACATGGCCTCCTCCAAGCAGCACGCCGCAGACAGACAGCAAGCCGCAGACAGCCACGATTTGATCCGGGTCCAGGGCGCCCGGGAGAACAACCTCAAGGACGTCAGCGTCGAGATCCCCAAGCGGCGGCTGACCGTGTTCACCGGCGTCTCGGGATCGGGCAAGTCGTCGCTTGTGTTCGGCACCATCGCGGCGGAGTCGCAGCGGCTGATCAACGAGACCTACAGCGCGTTCGTGCAGGGGTTCATGCCGACGCTGGCTCGGCCCGAGGTCGACGTGCTGGAAGGGCTGACGACCGCGATCATCGTCGACCAGGAGCGGATGGGCGCCAACTCCCGCTCGACGGTCGGCACCGCGACCGACGCCAACGCGATGCTGCGGGTGCTGTGGAGCCGCCTCGGCAAGCCGCACATCGGCTCGTCCAACGCCTTCTCCTTCAACGTCCCGTCGGTCCGCGGGGTCGGGGCGATCTCGATCGAGAAGGCCGGCGGGAAGAAGACCGAGAAGCGCGAGTTCGTGGTCAACGGAGGCATGTGCCCGAAATGCGAGGGCATGGGATCCGTCTCCGACTTCGACCTGTCCCAGCTCTACGATGACAGCAAGTCGCTCAACGAGGGTGCGCTCACCATCCCCGGTTACTCGATGGATGGATGGTACGGGCGCATCTTCAACGGCTGCGGCTTCTTCGACCCGAACAAGCCGATCCGCAAGTTCACGAAGAAGGAGCTCCACGACCTGCTCCACAAGGAGCCGACCAAGATCAAGGTCGAAGGCATCAACCTGACCTACGAAGGGCTGATCCCGAAGATCCAGAAGTCGATGCTGTCCAAGGACGTCGACGCGATGCAGCCCCACATCCGGGCGTTCGTGGAGCGCGCGATCAAGTTCTCCACCTGTCCCGAGTGCGGCGGCACGCGGCTCAGCGAGGCTGCCCGGTCCTCGAAGATCAAGGGGATCAACATCGCCGACGCATGCGCGATGCAGATCAACGACCTGGCCAGGTGGGTGCGCGATCTGAACGAGCCGTCCGTCAAGCCGCTGCTGGCGACGCTGCGGCACACGCTCGACTCGTTCGTCGAGATCGGGCTGGGCTACCTCAGCCTCGACCGGCCGTCGGGCACGCTGTCGGGCGGCGAGGCGCAGCGCACCAAGATGATTGGCCACCTCGGGTCGTCGCTCACCGACGTCACCTACGTCTTCGACGAGCCGACGGTGGGGCTGCACCCCCACGACATCCAGCGGATGAACGAGCTGCTGCTGCGGCTGCGCGACAAGGGCAATACCGTCCTCGTGGTCGAGCACAAGCCGGAGACGATCGCGATCGCCGACCACGTCGTCGACCTGGGCCCCGGCGCCGGCACCGCCGGCGGCGAGGTGGTCTTCACGGGCACCGTCGACGGGCTGCGGGCGAGCGGCACGCTCACCGGGCGTCACCTGAGCGACCGGGTCTCCCTGAAGCGGTCGGTGCGGAAACCGTCGGGGGTCATGAAGGTGCGCGGCGCGCGCGCGCACAACCTGAAGAACGTCGATGTCGACATCCCGCTCGGCGTGCTGGTGGTGGTGACCGGCGTGGCGGGGTCGGGCAAGAGCTCGCTGATCCACGGCTCGGTGTCTGGCCGTGACGGGGTGGTGTCGGTCGACCAGACCCCGATCCGTGGCTCGCGGCGGAGCAACCCGGCGACGTACACCGACCTGCTGGAGCCGATCCGCAAGGCGTTCGCGAAGGCCAACAACGTGAAGCCCGCCCTGTTCAGCGCCAACTCCGAGGGTGCCTGTCCGACCTGCAACGGCGCCGGGGTGATCTACACCGATCTCGCGATGATGGCCGGCGTCACCACGGTCTGCGAGGACTGCGAGGGCCGGCGGTTCCAGGCGTCTGTCCTGGAGTACCGCCTCGGCAAGCTCAACATCGCCGAGGTGCTCGATCTATCGGTCGCAGAGGCGGTCGGCTTCTTCGGCGCTGGCAAGGGGCATACGCCGGCCGCGCACGCGATCCTGCAGCGCATGGCCGACGTGGGGCTCGGCTACCTGCGGCTCGGCCAGCCGCTCACCACGCTGTCGGGTGGCGAGCGGCAGCGGCTCAAGCTCGCGACACACATGGGCGCCGACGGCGGCGTCTACGTGCTCGACGAGCCGACAACCGGGCTGCACCTGGCCGACCTCGAGCAGCTGCTCGGGCTGCTGGACCGGCTCGTCGACTCCGGCAAGTCGGTCATCGTGATCGAGCACCACCAGGCGGTGATGGCGCACGCCGACTGGATCATCGACCTCGGGCCGGGCGCGGGCCACGACGGCGGGCGGATCGTGTTCGAAGGCACCCCGGCCGACCTGGTCGCGGCGAAGTCGACGCTGACAGGCGAGCACCTGGCGGCGTTCGTCGGAAGCCAGCCGAAGGCTGCCGCGTCTCGCCAATCTCGCTGAGCGAGCCGCGTTTTTCCGTGGGCGCAAGACTTCAGACGGGTCCGACTAGGGTTTGTACGTGAACCGGGCGCGGATTGCCTCGTCGCGCAAGAGGGTTACGCAGTCGAGGCGTACGCCCGGCGGCAGCCGCGGCGCGAGCTTGCGATAAAGCACCTCGGCCATGCGCTCGCTGGAGCTGTTGAGGTCCGCAAACTCGGGTAAATGGTTCAGCGTCTTGCCATCGAACGAGCTGATAGCGTCGGCGAGCAACCGATCGAGCTCGTTGAAGTCCATGACCCCTCCGACCGCGTCGAGCCGTTCCGCCGACACCTGAGCGTGGACCTGCCACCTGTGGCAGTGCAGCGGCTCATACTTGCCCTCGTGCAGCCGCAGCGCGTGGGCGACATGCAGGAGGCGCTCGATCGTGAGCTCGTACATCTCGGTCTCCTCGGTTGAGCGCCCCCCCGGGCGCGATCCGCTCCCGACGCCCGCCAGCACATCGGCCACGCGCGCGACCGCGAGGTACACGTCCCCTCGCCGGCGACGATCATAGCGCCGGGGCAAGAGATCCGCTGGCCCGGCCGAAGCCTCCGCCGGCGAACCTCGCAGCAGCCGTCCTCGCGACCGCGGTCGCCTCCACGAACGGAGCAGCCGCCCGCGTGATCAGGTCATCCGTCTCCGGCGGTGCTATGTCCGAGCTGCGATGGCGTGGATCTGCTCGCCTGCGCAGCTCCACCGGATTAAGGATCCTGCGTGCCGCACGTGATCCGCCTTCACGCTGACGAGCGCCGAATCCGGGCCGAGATCCCATCCCGTGGGATCTCGCTCGAGGAGGAAGCCGCCGTCGCTGTCATCTATCGGCGGCCGCGTCGCGGTTACCCGCCCGTCGGCGTGCTCGCGGTGGGCCGCAACGCGCTCCAGATGACGGAGAGTGTCCGCACCATGGACCGCTCCCTCGCGAAGACGGAGGAGGACCGGCAAGCGAGGGTCGTGCCCCTGGAGCAGGCGGCGTGGTGGAACGACGGCAGGCTCCTGGAGCGCGACGCTCGCTTCGATCCGGCGCACCTCGGGGAAATTCTTATCGTCCGCCCATTCGCCCGGAAGACCTTCTCCGCGCCGCTGTGCGAAGCGCTGCTTCGCTACATTGACTTCTCGGCGAGGCACCAGGCGGGAGGAGTCCTCCAGCGGTGGTACCTCCGCCGCCTGCTCTGGTGGACTTCTCGGGTCGAGATCGTGCTGCAGGGCGTGCCCGACGATGATGCCTCGCACGACGCGCTGGTGCGCGAGCTCAGGCCGTACTTCGACGCGTCGACCACGCTCGGTGGGGCTCCCCTGCGGGTGCGTCACCCGCGAGGCCTCGCCGATCTCCGGATCATCCACCTCGGGCAACTCGCGGCGATCTTCGCGGCCGGCGTGCTGCCCATCGCGCTTCACCCCAGGCCCTGGCTCACCGGCAAGCACGTGACCGTGCTGGGAGCGATACTCGCCTTCTGGCTGGTGTCCTGGTACCGAAAATTCCGGTACGACTGAGGGGGAGCCAGCGCGCATCGTTTGGTCTGATCGGAGGTCGACGTGGAGCTACTCGAGAATTTGCTGTGGCTGTGCAGGATCCCCTCGCCGACGGGTGAGGAACGCAACCTGGCCGACGAGCTGGCTCAACGGCTCGCAGCGCTGCCCTTGGCCTCGCCGCCACGCCGCTACGGGGACTCTCTGGTGGCGCCAGTCACGCGCGGGTCGGGAGGCCCCAAGATTCTGCTCGTCGGGCAGCTCGACGTGGCGAACGCAGGGCAACGGGGCGAAGCGCGGACGGAGAACAACCGCGCGCTCGGCGCTGGAGCCGCAGAGAAGAGCGGCCTCTGCCTGATGCTCGATCTGGCCGAGCGCCGGCCGCAGGTACACGCCGAGTTGACCCTCGTGTTTCACGCGCGCGGAGCGTGCGGCTTCGACGCGAGCGAGCTCAGGGTGGTCATGAAGCAGGATACCGAGCTCCGGGGGGCCGACTTCGCCCTGGTGCTCAGGCCCACGGACAACAAGCTTCAGCTCGGCTCGGGAGGCTCCACGCACGCGACGCTGGCGTTTGCCGGCCGCACCGGGCACAGCGGGCTGCCCGGTGCCGGCGTGAACGCGATTCACAAGTTCGCGCGCGTGCTCTCTCAGCTGGCCGCGTTCGAGCCCGTACCCGACGTCGTCGACGGCCTCACCTGGTACGAGATGATGAACGCCACCTCGGCGCACGGGGGCCGCTCCGGCAGCGTCGTGCCGGACCACCTGGAAGTGAACGTGCACCACACGTACGGTCCGAGCACGAGCTCCCATACCTCGCAAGAGCGGCTGATGGCGCTCGTGGACCGCGTGGGGGCCGTCCGGTTCGAGGAGCTCTCCCGTCCGGCGCCGCCGAACCGGAACCACGCGCTCATCGCTGCTCTCGAACAAAGCGGCGTTCAAGGCGTCGAGGCCCGGCAAACCTGGTCGGAAGTGGCAAGCTTCACGACGCTCGGGATCCCGGCGGCGAACTTCGGACCGGGCGCGGAGCGGACGATGCACGCTCTGAACGAGGTGACGGAGCTTTCGGAGCTCGCGCGGGCGCAAACCATCCTCGACCGCTGGTTCGCCAAGATGACGTGACTTTTGTCGGCATCTTTAGAGAGAGAAAAAAAAAAAATTGAACAGGGAGGCGGGGAGACAGGGAGATTCATGGGACTTCACTCCCCATCTCCCCGCCTCCCTGTGAATCTCCCGGAAATTTGGGGGGGGATACTTCAGATCCCTCACCCGACACGCCGCAGCCAGCGCTGCTCTGCCTCCGAGACCATCCTGCGCGGCACGGTTGCCCGCTGCAGCACGGGGAGCACCCTTGCCGGGTTGCACCCGCAGAGCCCCGAGGCCCAGGCGGGGTTCGCCTCGACGACGCCCCAGCCCCGCCCTGCCATGCGCCCGACGTCCACGACCACCGCGGGCGGGAGCTCGACGTCGGCGTCGGCGAGCACCGCGCAGATGGACGCGGATGCCGCCTCGACCTCCTCTGAATCCGCCTCCCAGTCGCCCGCCGCGGTGCGGGCGATCTCCCCGCCGCGGATGTAGGGCGAGAGCGCCGCCACCTCGCGCTCCAGCACGAAGCACCGGAACTCCACCTCGAACACGACGGGCTCGCTCACGAGGACGGGCAGATCCAGCGGCAGCCGCGGGTCCGGATCCATCGCGGCGCCGTCCACGTACACGCGCGCGGGGAACAGCTTCTCATCCGTTGGCTTGATGAACGCAGGCTCACGGAGCGCCAGCGCATCCTCGAGGGTCGTGAGGCGCACGCTGCGAAGGCGATGGCGCTGGGGCAGGCGGGGCAGCCAGTCGGCGGTCGGCTCGAGCAGCGCGACCTCGAGGTCATCCATGATGGCGTCGGCGAGAATGGTCTCGCCATAGAGCACGGGGTCGCGCGCCGCCAGACCCTCGGGGCAGCGGAACGAGCGAAGTCGCTCGATGTCCCAGCCGGCCGCGAGGGCAGCGGCGAACAGCGCGTTCGAGTCAGGGCTATAGCGCTGTGAGAGGATGAGCGTCGGCACGCGCTCGGATGTAGCACGATCCCCGGCAGCGCGAGGATCGAACGCCCGCTGTCGCTCCTCCGGCCCGGCTGAACTTCAGCGCTCTCGCGGCTCGTCGCGGCGCGCGGGATCCCGCCTCTGGGCGCCGGCGGCGACGGCGCCAGCGGCGCCTATCGTTCGATCGCCGTTGCGGCTGGACAACAAGCGCCGAAGCCCGTCCTGGAGACTCGCGACAATCGTGACGCCATCGAAGCCCAGATCGCAGTCGATCAGCAATCTCGCCATGGCCGGCGAGATGCCCGCGATGGCGCACTGCGCCCCGAGCAACGAGGAAGCGCGCACCGTGTCGCGGAGGTGGCGTGCCCCTTCCGCGTCCACGAACGGCACGCCGGTGACGTCGATGATCACATGCTCCGCCTGCGTGTCCACGATGGCCTGCAGCAGCACCTCGAGGATGCGGGCGGCGCGCTCGGCGTCGATGTGGCCGATGAGCGGCAGCGCGAGGATGCCGTCCCAGAGCCTGAGCACGGGCGTGGACAGCACGGCAATGGCGCGCTGCTGCTCCTCGCTCACGCGGAGCTGCTCCTCGAGCCGCTGGGTCCGCTCGGCGATCGCGGCCTCGAGCCGCGCCGTCTGAGCCCGCAGCTCGTCCTCGGACTGCTTGAGCTCGCCGACGTCCACGTGGATCTGCAGCACCTCGCGCACGTTGCCCGCAGCGTCGTTGATGGGATGGAGCGAGGAGGCGACCCAGCGGGCCATTCCCTTCTGGAGCGTGTCTGCCTGGACCGGATCGTAGCGAATGGTGGGCAGCGCCGTGGCCTCGCCCCGCCAGAACGCTCGCTCGACGAGGGGCATCGACCCATTCGCGGATACCTGCTCGTCCTTCAGCAACCGCCACCCGGCGACATCCCCGAGGCTCAAGCTCCAGAGCTGCTCCCACCGACGATTCACCTCGAGCACGCGGCTCTCGCCATCGTAGATCATCATGCTCACGATGCCCCCGTCGAGCAGGGCCTTGTAGCGGCGCGCGGGGATCTCCAGCTCGGCAACGCGTCGGCGCAGCGCATCGATCTCACGCTCGAGCTCGGTGATCGTCGGAGTTGTCTTCTGTTCCATGTTCTTTCGGTCCGCGTGCTCCGTGACGAGCATCCTCCCCGGGAAAGATGGCCTCGGTGGGGGCTGGGTTACGTACAACGAGCGCGACCACGGGCGCGCGTTGATGACATGACGGCCCACGCCGACAGGAGGCGCGCAGCGTTGTATCTCCGGTCGCGGCGAGCTTCAACCCGGCGGATGTCTGCTGGATGAGGAGCTCACTGGCGTCGCGGCTCACGACGGCGCGGCGGATCCAACTGTCCAGCTCGGCGAGGTCCGGCCAGGTTCCCGGGCTCGTCACACCATGGGATTGCCGAGGATGCCTCGACCCGCGTCGGGTCGTCGGCTTTTGCCTCAACCCGGGTCGGGTTCACAGGCCCGATCGGGTCCGGCTCAGGGCGACCCCTGCTTGGCGCACGGGTCCGCCGCCGCGGCCGCGCTGCGGCCCTCCCAGAGGCGAGCGAGCGGGCTCCTCGGGCCGACCGCGCCCGCGGCGGCGAGCGCCGCCCACGTCAGGATGGGGCCATCGCCCTCGAGCACGCGCAGCGGCGGCGGATACCCGGTCGCGGCGAGCTTCAGCCCGCCGGGCGTCGGCAGGAGGAGCAGATCCGGGTTGTCGAGGCTCACGCGCTCCCGCAGCAGCTCGAGCACGGTCGCGTCGCCGCCGGCCAACGGCGCGAGGCAGCGCTCCAGCAAGGGCCGTAGCGCCTTCTTCGACGCGGCGGACCGGTCGAGCAGCTGGGTCACCGGCGCGCCCGTGCGCGCGTCGAGCACCTGCCAGCGCTCGGCCCCAGGATCCCAGGGGTGCGTGCCGCCCTCGTACCGCATCGCATCGTGGGAGCGGACCGCGAGCAGGCCCTTCTCGTTGAGGGAGATCTCGAAGGTGCGCGAGGCGGCCATTCGCTCGCCCGTCTTGCACGCGCGCAAACTCGCCTCGTCCCCCTGCCCGAACACCCACGCGCCGCTCTCGAGCGCGCGGTTGAGGGCCGCCTCGCTCTTCGCCGTCGCGGCGCCGAAGATCTCGGGCCAGGCGAGATCCTCGCTGCACGCCTCGCCAGGCTCGAAGGGGATCCCGATCCCGTCGGACGGGCCATCGGGGTTCGGCTGCGGCGGGAAGCGGCGCGCCCTCTTCTTCGTGGCCACGAGCAGCACATCGCGGGCGCCCACCGAGGCGAGGTCGAACGGCAGCGAGGCGCCCCGCGGGCTCGTCCACGTCCCGACGAGGTGGCCGTCGGCCCGGCAGGTGCCCGCGAACTGCCCCGTCGGGCGCGCCGGGTTGCCCTCGACAAGCGCGAGCTCGCCGGCGTCGGTGACAGACCCGGAAAGCGGGATGTCGACGCCGACGTGGGCATAGAAGTAGCGGCCCCGCACGGTCCCTCCGTCGCGCTCGATCCGCGCGAAGACCTCGAGCTTCGGCCCGATCGTGCCGTGGAAGCCGCGCTCCAGCGCACAGGCGCTCTGCGGCGCCGGCGCGGCGCTCGCGGCAGGCGCAGGTGCGACGCCCACCGCGGGCGCCGACGGAGACGGCGCCGCGGGGGCCGCCTTGGCCACGGCGGGCGCAGCGCCCGCGGCAGGCGAGGGCGCGGCCGCAGGGCCGCACGCCGGCAGAGCGAAGACCAGCGGCAGGAACGCTCGATATCGCATGGACAGCCATTGTGCAGAACAGGACCTGACAGATCCCCTCATTTCGTTGGCACGTCAGGCCGGCCTGAAGCGGAGCGGCAGCGACACGGGGCCACGCACGGTGAGCGTGCGGTTGTAGGGGATCTCGCCGGGCGCGCGGGCCACCTCGCCGATCCTCGGGACCAGGACCTCGAGCGCGACCTTCGCTTCCATCCGGGCCAGCGCAGCGCCGAGGCAGAAGTGCGCGCCGTGCCCGAACGTCAGGCTCGGCTGCCCGCGGTGCAGATCGAACCGATCGGGATCCGTGAAGCGCAGCTCGTCGCGGTTCGCCGAGCCGACCAGGGCCAGCACGAGCGAGCCCGCGGGGATCGTCACCCCGGCCAGCGCGACGTCCGACGTCGTGAGCCGGGGGACGGACTGGGTCGGGCCGTCATAACGCATCATCTCCTCGATGAACCTCGGGATGAGCTGCGGCGAGGCGCGCAGCCGCTCGAGCTCCGCGGGGCGCTCCGCGAGCAGGAGCATCGAGCTGCCGAGGAAGTGGGTCGTGGTCTCGAGGCCGCCGCCAAGGATGCTGACGAGCAGATCGATGATCTCGCGGTCGCCGAGGAGCTCGCCGGCGCGGGCGAGCTCGCTCACGAGGTCGTCGGAGGGCGATCGCCTGCGGGCCGCGATGACGTCGGCCATGTACCGGTCGAGCTCCGCGATCGTGGCGCGGACGCGGGCGGCGTGCTCGGCGCTCGCCGGCTCGGGCGTCACGGACAGGAGATCGTCCATCCACCGCTTGAAGCGCGGCTCGAGCGCGTGATCCAGGCCGAGCAGCTCGCTGATCACGAACGCCGGCAGCGGCGCCGCGGCCGCGGCGATGAAGTCGACCTCGCCGTCGAGGCGGCCCGCGAGCCGCTCGCACAGATCCCGGGCCCGCTGCTCGATGCGCGCGATCGCCGGCGCCCCGAACGCCCGGCTCACCAGGCCGCGGAGCCGCGCGTGATCCGGGCCATCCATGGCCAGGATCGAGCTCGCGAGCGGGTTGTGCCCCACCCACGCCGGCTGCCAGGCGGCCCGGAACCCCTGGGACGAGAACCGCTCCGGGCTCCGCAGGACCGTCGCGACATCGGCGTACCGGCTCACCGCCCACATCCCGCCAGGATCCACCTGGCAGACAGGCGCCTCGCGGCGCATCGCTGCATACGGCGTATAAGGATCCGCCCGGAAGGCGGGTGTCATGATGTCCACGCGCTCGCTCATGCGAAGAGACCTCCCGCGACGGCCCCGAGCACACGCCGGGCCCGCGCGGGAGAGGCCGCTTTCCACGGGAGATCCGCGGCTCGTCCGTGGCGCTTCGCGAGCCCGCCGGTCAGGGTGACCGGTCACGCCTGTCGCCCTGAAAGGTCGTCCCATGCGCGCAGCCGATCTCGACATCCGGAAGCTGCTCGACGTCGACGCGCGCGGCGGTGTCGTCCGCTTCGCCGGGGAGCGCGCGGTCATCCTCGACGCCGGGGCGCTCGGGACGCTGCGCGGGGAGCTCGTCCGGCTCGCGGGCTTCGCGGGGGCGCGCGCCGTGCTCACGCGCTTCGGCGTCGAGCACGGCGCCCGGATGGCGGAGGCGATGGTGTCCCGGCTCCCCTGGGACAGCGACGCCGAGCTGCACGGCGCAGGGGCGCTGCTCCACACGCTGCAGGGCTTCATCCGGCTCGCGCCCGGGGACACGACGCCCCTCGCCTCGCGCGGCGCCACGCTGCTCTCGTCGTACGAGGCCGAACAGCACCTCCTGCACCTCGGCCGCGCGGACGAGCCGGTCTGCTGGATGCTCGCCGGCATCGCGAGCGGCTACATGACCCGGGCGACGGGCGAGGCGGTCTACGTCATCGAGGATCGGTGCATCGGCCGGGGCGACGACGTCTGCCACTTCCAGGGCCGGACGCGCGCCGCGTGGGGCGCCGCGCTCGAGGAGCACCTGCCGTTCTTCCGCGAGAGCGTGCTCGACCTATCGCTCCGCCGGCCCGCGCAGCCCGCGCCGCCCCGGAGGGCGACAGGGCGCGGCCTCGACGCGAAGGCGAGCGCCCTGCCCCTCGCCGCGCCGCGGGGCGAGCCGCCGACCCCGCTCGTCGCGGAGAGCCCGGCGATGCAGCGGGCCCTCGACCGCGCGCGGCGGGTCGCGCCGGTGGACTCGACGATCCTGCTCACGGGCGAGAGCGGCGCCGGGAAAGAGCGGGTGGCGCGGCTCATCCACGGCGCGTCGGCGCGCGCCGCGGGCCCGTTCGTCGCGGTCAACTGCGCGGCGATCACCGAGACGCTGCTGGAGAGCGAGCTCTTCGGGCACGCGCGCGGCTCGTTCACCGGCGCGACCCACGACCGCGCCGGGCTGTTCGAGGCGGCGCGCGGGGGCACACTGCTGCTCGACGAGGTCGGCGAGACCCCGCCCGGGGTGCAGGCGAAGCTCCTCCGCGCGCTCCAGGAGCGGCAGGTGCGCCGCGTCGGCGAGAACACGAGCCGCCACGTCGACGCCCGGATCCTCGCGGCAACGAACCGCGATCTCGCGGCCGACGCGGCGGCGGGCCGCTTCCGGCGGGACCTCTACTACCGGCTGCGGGTCATCGAGATACGCCTTCCGCCGCTCCGCGAGCGCCGGGAGGACGTCCTGCCGCTCGCGCGGGCGCTGCTCGCGACGGCGTCGCGACGGCTCGATCGGCCTGTCGCGGGCTTCACGCCGGAGGCCGAAGGCGCGCTGGAGCGCCACGGGTGGCCCGGCAACGTGCGCGAGCTCGAGAACGCCGTGGAGCACGCGGTCGCCCTTGCGCGGGGAGGCGTCGCCGATCTGGAGGACCTGCCGGACGACGTCCGCGGCGCCGCGCCGACCGGCGGCGGGGGCGAGGAGCCGGCCGCGCGGACGCTGGAGGGCGTCGAGCGGCGAGCGATCCTCGCGGCGCTCGAGCGGCACGGCGGCAACCAGGCCCGCGCCGCCGCGGAGCTCGGGATCGGGGCGTCGACGCTCTACCGAAAGCTCAGGAGGTACGCCCGCGGCGCGGGGTAGAGAGATGCAATGTGTCGGCGACGGCCGGGCCCCGCCGGTGTCGGAACCCGGAAAACCATGGGACCCAGCTCTCCGTTCCTGAGAAGCTCCACGACCATGCACATCGGTGCTTGACTAGGGCGACGTCGGTTGGTACTCCTCCGCGCCCATCGACGGAAACGACCTCCTCGGAGGTCCCGGCGCGCTCAGCCTCATCGCTGTCCACGCCGCACGAGAGTGGTTTCCTGAGCATTGGGCTCGCCGTTTGCGGGAGTAACTCAGTGGTAGAGTGCAACCTTGCCAAGGTTGACGTCGCGGGTTCAAATCCCGTCTCCCGCTCCACGACATAGACGCTGCAACACCGGCCGCCGCAGAGCACCGCTCCGCGGCCCCGTGACGCGTCAATCGACGCCCTCGCCCAGCGCGAGGAGGGCGAAGCTCGCCAGCCAGTGCTCGCCCATGTAGTCGCCGGCGACGTGCGGCAGGCTGGCGTCGAGGTGCCGCTCCGCCGCGTCGAGGGCGCGGGCGCGGACCGCGTCCCCTTCGGGCAGCGCCGCGGCGAGCGAGCGCCAGCACCAGGCGCGGCTCAGGTTGAGCCCGTCGAGGTGGGCGATCTTGCCATCGCTGCGGTCGCTGACCGTCGCGGGCTCGAACAGGGTCGCGGGCTCGCCCCGCGCCGCCCGCGGCAGGAACCGCGCGAACCAGCCGCGGAACTCCGGTCCGGGCAGGGCCCGGCGCATGCACTCGGCCTCCATGAGGGCGGGCGAGAGGAAATCGTCCTGCGAGGGCTCCCACGCCTGGCAGTCCGCGTCGCGGCCGTACCAGGCGCGGGCGGCCTCGGCGCAGCGCAGCGACAGCCGCTCATCGCCTTTCACGGCGGCGTACTCCTGCGCGAGCGCGAGCGCGAAGGCGCTGTTCGTGTGCGCGCCGGCGCGGACCGGGTAGGTGGCCCTGGGCAGGTACTCGAGGAGCCGCCCGGCGAACGCCTCGCCGAGCGGGGCCAGCGCGGCCGACCAGCGCCGCCCCTCCTCGGTCTCGTACCGCGAGAGCTCGGCCGCCAGCATCAGCAGCCACGCCCACCCATAAGGCCTCTCGAAGCCGCGGCTCGACGGGCGCTGCAGATAGGCGAGCTCGCCGGCGACCTTCTCGCCCGTGAGCTGCGCGTCGAGCAGCCCGCGGACCGGCGCGGCGCCGGGCGCGCCAGGGAAGAGGCGATGGATCCGCGCGAGCAGCCAGTGGCCGTGAACGCACGAGTGCCAGTCGAAGCTGCCGTAGAAGATGGGGTGAAGGTCGCGCGGGCCCTTCACGTCCTCGGGGCCGGCCATGACGTGATCGAGCTTGTTCGGATACTCCCGCGTCACGTGCCCGAGCGCGATGGCGGCGAGACGCGAGGCGATGTCCGGTGTCAGGGCGTGCGTCATGCGATGGCGACCTCAGCGCCGGAAGGCGAGCAGGTACATGAGGAGCGTGTTCCCGATCAGCAGGAGCAGCGCGGTGGGGAGCTGGACCTTGATCACGCCGTCGCGATCGGGTAGCCCGAGCAGGGCCGCTGGGACGATGTTGAAGTTCGCGGCCATGGGGGTCATCAGCGTCCCGCAGAAGCCGGACAGCATGCCGATGGCGCTCATGATCGCCGGGTCGCCGCCGAGCCGGCGCACGATCAGGGGGAGCCCCACGGCCGCCGTCATGACGGGAAACGCCGCGAAGGCGTTCCCCATGATCACCGTGAACATCGCCATGCCCACGGTATAGGCGGCCACCGCGGCGAGGCGGCCGCCCCGGGGGAGCGCGCTCCCGGCCAGCTCGCCGACCACGTCCCCCACGCCCGCGGCCGCGAACACGACCCCGAGCGCGGCCAGCAGCTGGGGCAAGATCGCCGCCCAGCCCACGATGTCGAGCAGGCGCCGGCCTTCCTGCAAAGGCGCGAGCAGCGGCGGGCGCAACCACGCAACGGAGACGGCGAGCGCCAGCACCACGCCGAGGGCGAGCGAGATCAGCGTCGCCTGCTTCGGGTCGAGCAAGTGCGCTCCGCGGATCTCGACCCGCTTGAGGACGAGCGCGCCCAGGAGGGCGGTCGCCGGGATGATCAGCGCCGGGACGAAGAGGAGGTCGCCGCGCCGCTCGGCGCTGGCGCGCCGCTCCTCGGGTGTCGTGGTGGCGGGGCGCCCCTGGCCCAGGCCCCTGATGCCCCCGAGGGCCACAAGCGAGATGACGAGCACCCCGTTGCCGAGATCCCCGAGGCGCGAGCCGAAGAGGAAGCTCGCCGCCAGGAGACCCCAGAACAGGGTGTTCTTCCACCGCCTCGAGTTCTCGCGGTCGACCGCGCTCAGGACGGCCGACGCCGCGAAGAACAGCCCTGCCACGAGGTAGACGACATCGAGCGTGATCATTCGGCCGCCTTCCCCGCGTCCGCGCGGGCGAGCTCGCGGTGGAGCCGCCGGTCGAGCAGGAGGAGCCGAGTCCCGTGGATCAGGAGCGCCAGCACCGCCGTGGGGATGGCCCAGACCGACAGCTGGAGCGGCTCGACGAAGATGCCATTTTGCTCGAGGAACGCCTTGATCAGCAGGATGGACGCGATGGCGAGGAAGATGTCCTCTCCGAAGAACAGCGCCACGTTGTCGGCCGCCGCCGCCGAGGCGCGGATCAGCCAGCGGGTCCTGTCCGGCAGCGGTCCGTACCGGTTCTCCGCCACCGCCTCGGCCATGGGCGCGATCAGCGGGCGGACCATCTGCGCGTGGCCGCCGAGCGAGGTCAGGCCGAGCGCCGCGCTGAGCTGCCGCACCGCGAAGTACACGAGCAGGATGCGCCCGGTCGTGGCCGTCTTCACCCGCGAGATCAGCGCGCGCGCCCGCTCCTGGAGGCCCGATCGCTCGAGGAGGCCGATGACCGGCAGGACGAGCCAGACCAGGCTCACATAACGGTTGTCGTTGAACGCCTTGCCCAGGACGGAGATCCCCTCGATGAGGCCCATCCCCGCCGAGAGGCAGGTCACGAGGGCGGCCGCCGCGACGACCAGGAGCGGATGGATCCGGGCCACGAAGCCGACGACCACGACCACGACCCCGAGGAACGTGAGCATGCTGCTTACCCTCGTGTCCTCGGGCGACGCCGCAAGCCGGCGACGGCACAGTCCACGGCCGCTCGTGCGCGACCGAGGCCCCCGGCGGCCGCCGTCGCCAATTTCAGCTTTTCAATCCATCCGGGCCGCTCGCGGCGGCGTCCTCTCGCTCACCCCTCCGCGCGCCCTGCCCTCATCACAGCCCCAGGCGCCGCAGCGGGAGCTCCCGGGCGCGCGTCTTCGTCAAGGCGAACACCGCGTTCGCGATCGCGGGCGCCACCGGCGGCACCCCGGGCTCCCCGACACCCCCGGGCGGGGCGTCGCTCTTCACGATCTCCACGTGGATCCGCGCCGGCACCTCCGGGCTCCGCACCACCGGGTAGTCGCGGAAGTTCGTCTGCTCGACCGCGCCGCCCTTCATCGTGATGGCGCCGTGGAGCGCGATGCTCATCCCGAAGACCACCGCGCCTTCCATCTGCGCGCGCACGCGGTCCAGGTTGATGACCGTGCCGGGGTCCGCGACGAGCCACACCTCGTCGACCTTCACCTTGCCGAGCGCGTCCTTCGAGACCGCGGCGACGACCGCCACGTACGTGAGGAAGCTCCGGTGCGCGGCGAGGCCCAGCGCGCGGCCCGCCTTGCGCGCGGCGTCCCACCCCGAGAGCTCCGTCACCCGCTCGATGACGTGCCGGAGGCGGCCCACGTCGACCGGGTGCTGCTCGATCGAGGCCCCGTAGTTCGGGACCTTGTCGACCCCCAGCTCGGCGGGCGTCGCCTTCCGGGCAGGGCCGAGCACCTCGAGCAGCACCTCGCGCGGGTCCGCCTGCCGCGCGTGCGCGATCTCGTCGATGAAGCTCTGCACCGCGAAGGCGTGGAAGATGTTGCAGACCGACCGGAGCCACCCGATCCGGACGTGCGCCGGCGCGTCGCACGCCTCGGCGCGGACGTTCGGGGCCGCGAGCGCGAGATCGAGCACGCCGAGGCCGAGCTCGTTCTCGCTCGGGGTCTTCACCTTCGCGTCGAACGTCGACGGGATCGGCGGAAACGCCGTCCGGTGCAGCCACGCCGTCACGTTGCCGCTCGCGTCGAGCCCCGCCGTGAGGTGCTGCGCGCTGACGCTGTGGAAGTAGCCGCTCTGCACGTCGTCCTCGCGGGTCCACTGCACGCGCACCGGCGCGCCCAGCTCGCGCGCGAGCAGCGCCGCCTCGGCGACGTAGTCCGGCTTGGACTTCCGGCCGAAGCCGCCGCCGAGGAACGTCACGTGCACGGTGACCTTGCCCTCGTCGACGCCGAGCGCCCGCGCCACCTCGGTCCGCGCCGCCTGCGGGTTCTGCGTCGGCGCCCAGACCACGCAGCCGCCCGCGTCGACCTTCGCCACCGCCGAGGGCGGCTCCATGGCCACATGCGCGAGGTGAGGCACGTAGTACTCGGCCTCGACCGTGCGCGCCGCCGCCTTGAGCGCCCCGTCGACATCGCCGACCTTCCGCACGACCTTGCCCGGCGCGCGCACCGCGCGCGAGAGCGCCTCGCGGTAGCTCGCCGAGTCGTACGACGCGTTCTCGCCGTGATCCCATGTGATCTGCAGCGCCGCGCGGCCGCGCATCGCGGCCCACGTCGTGTCCGCCACGACCGCCACGCCGCCGAGCGGCTGGAACCCCACCCCGACGCCCTTCGGCGCCGGCAGCTCCACGAGCTTCTTCACGCCCGGGACCGCCAGCGCGCGCGTCCCGTCGTACCGCACGACCCTGCCCCCAACGACCGGCGGGTGCGCGATGACCGCGGTGAGCATGCCGGGCAGGCGCACGTCCGCGCCGAACAGGGCCGCGCCCGTGACGATGGCCGGGCCGTCGAGCAGCGGGAGCGGGCCGCCGACGCGCTTGAGCTCCGAGGCGGGGCGGAGCGCGACCGCCTCCGCGTCGGGCACCGGGAGCTTCGCCGCGTCGGCCACGAGCTCGCGGAAGTCCAGCGAGCGCTTCGACTTCGCGTGGTGGACAGCGTGCTGCTGGGCGACGCACTCCGCGGCGGGGACGCGCCACTTCCTGGCCGCGGCCCCGACGAGCATCGCGCGCGCGGTCGCGCCCACGCGCCGCATCGGCTCGTAGCTGCCGCGCACGCTGCGCGAGCCGTCGGTGTTCTGATCGCCGTAGGCCTTGTCGCCGTCGGCTTGCACGATCTTCACCCGCGCCATGTCCGCGCCGAGCTCGTCGGCGACGAGGACCGGCAGCGAGCTGCGGATCCCCTGCCCCATCTCCGACCGGTGGCAGACGATCGACACCGTCCCGTCGGGCGCGATGTGGAGGAACACCCCGGTCCGGAGCCCCGGCTGCGCCTGCGCGCCGCTGGGCGTGGGCGGCACAGCCGGCGCGGGCGGCGCGGCCTCGGCGACCCCGAGCGCGAGCCCGCCCACCGCGAGCCCGAGCCCCGCGAGGAAGGAGCGGCGGAGGAGGACGACCCGTTGCTGTTCCATCTTCACTCCGTGGGAAGGCCGGCGGCCTTGCGGACCGCCGCGCGGATGCGCGTGTACGTGCCGCACCGGCAGATGTTGCCGGCGAGCGACCTGTCGATGTCGTCGTTCGAGGGCCGCGGGGTCTTCCGCAGGAGCGCGGCCGCGCTCATGATCTGCCCCGCCTGGCAGAAGCCGCACTGCGGGACGCCGAGCTCCACCCACGCGCGCTGGAGCGGGTGATCGCCGGTGGGGCTGAGCCCCTCGATCGTCGTCACCGCGCCGCCCGCGGCGCGCTTCACCGGCGTCACGCAGGCGCGCACGGTCTCGCCGTCGAGGTGCACGACGCACGCCCCGCAGAGCGCCTGGCCGCAGCCGTACTTCGTCCCCGTGAGGCCGAGCACGTCGCGCAGCACCCAGAGGAGCGGCATGTCCGGATCCACGTCGAGCTTCTGCTCCGCGCCGTTCACCTTCAGGATGATCATGGTCGGGACTCCTCGGGCGGGCACGCCGCGCCCGCCTTCACCCACGCGTCGACGAGCGCGCCGAAGGCCGCCTGCGAGCCGGGCGCCTTCGTGCGGCCATGGCCGGGCGCCCACCCCCACGCCACGAGCTCATCGCGGTTGGAGTGCTCGACGATCTGCGCGAGCGTCTTCTTGCCGTTGCGCGCCGGATCCTTGATCTGCGCGCAGATCGCCGCCGGCGACCGCCCGAGCCACGCCATCTCCGCCGGCGCGAGGTGCCAGCCCGGCGCCCCGGGGACGCGGGCGAGCTCGAGGTTCTGCGCCTGATGGCACGACGTGCACTCCATCGCCGCCACCCCGCGATCGTTCGGACCGCGCTCGGCCAGCGGGCTGTGGCGCTCGCCGGCGTCGCCCTGGCGCGGGACGCCATCGTGAGGGTGGCAGTTCACGCAGCGCGGGTGGAGCAGCACCTTGCTCGCTTCGAGGAAGAGCGAGGCCGCGCGCGCGTCGTCGTCCCGGATCGCCGCGAACGCCTCCGGACTGCGGAGCTCGCCCGGAGCGACGGGCGGAAGAACGACCGGACTGGGCGCCTCCGCGGGACGCGAGTCGCACGCCGCGGCGAGGAGGCCGACGCCAGCCAGCAGGGAACAGAGGAGGAGAGGCTGCATCGCCCGGCCTACCCTGGTGACTCGGCGCGCGGACGACAAGCCCCGATTCGACCTGCGCCCTCGGCGCGTCCCCCGTCGCGTTCACTGACAGCGCAGTTCGCGTTACGTCACGGTTTCCGGCGACAGGGCGACGCGTGGAGCGCGCGAGGACGGCGGCCGTGAACCGTGTGAGCCGGCGTCGACAGCGCGCAGCGCAGCCGCTAGCGCGCCTGTAGCGAACTGTCACGAGGGCGCTACGCAGCGCGGCTCCACGCCACGACGAGACACCCCGACGCCGGCGCATGTCCCCGCAACCCCTCTGCCAGAGCGATGGCTCGCGGCGTGCAAGCCAGCTCCGGCATGAGCAAGACGTTAGGAATAGGCGAGGCCACCCAGCCATCGCCCTGCCTGATCGCCCCAGCTGAGGCAGGCTGCCACACCGCGTCGAGCTCCGAGCGCGGGCCGCTGCCGGGGATGCACGTGGGCTCCCAGCTCCGGCTCATCCGCGCGCTCGGCCAGGGAGGGATGGGGAGCGTCTGGCTCGCCGAGCACGTCGCGCTCAGGACCCATGTCGCGGTGAAGTTCCTCCGCGACATGTACATGGACCACCCGCTGGCCGTCGTGCGCCTCCACCGGGAGGCCGAGGCCGCGGCCCGCATCCAGAGCCCGCACGTGGTGCGCGTGTTCGATGTGAGCTTCACCGACCAGGGGGTCCCCTACATCGTGATGGAGCACCTGGAAGGGCAGACGCTGCAAGATCGGGTCGAGCGCCGCCGGCGGCTGTCGCTCGAGGAGACCGTGTCCATCCTCCGCCAGCTCTGCGCCGCGCTGGCCAGGGCGCATGAGGCGGGGATCGTTCACCGCGACATCAAGCCCGAGAACATCTTCCTCGTGGAGGGCGAGGGGGAGCCCTTCGTGAAGGTGCTCGACTTCGGCATCGCCAAGAACACCGTCGAGGAGGCCGAGCGGCTCACCGTCACGGGCGCCATCCTGGGGACGCCGCACTTCATGTCGCCCGAGCAGATGGCGGGCGGCGCGCGGGTCGGACCGCACAGCGATCTCTGGGCCCTCGGCGTCGTGGCCTACTTCTGCTTGACCGGGCAGATCCCCTTCGGCGGCGCCACCGTCGCCGCGGTGGCCGTGGCGATCGACCGCGGGCCGCCCCCGCCGCCGTCCCAGCTCGCCCCGGGTGTGCCGCCCGCGATCGACGCCTGGGTCCTCTCGCTGCTCGAGCCCGACCCGGCGCGCCGCGCCCGGAGCGCGCGCGCCGTCCTCGAGGCGCTGGACGCGGCCGTCGCCGCCCCGCGCGCCGCGCGGCCCGCCCAGACCGAGCTCATGCCCCCGCGCGAGGCCCTCGGCTCGAGCGAAGGCTACTCGTCCCTCGTGACCACGCTCATGCCGTTCGGCACGCTGGGCGCGAGCTCGCCCCGGCAGCGGGCGCGGGCGCGCACCTGGGCCCTGGCCGCGGGCGCCGTCATGGGCCTCAGCACCCTGGCGTGGGCGGGGGCATCCGGCGTCGCCCGGACCGCGCCGGCAGCGCAGACCGCGTCGCTCGCGATGGTTGCTGGCGGAGCCCCCGGGCGCGCCGCCCCCGCCGCCGAGCCCGCGGCCCAGTGCGCGACGATCGGGCCGCAGCCCGAGGCGCGGGCCGCGGCCACGGCGCCGCAGGTCGAGGCGCAAGCGGCGGCCACGGCGCAGGACGATGCCAGGCCGCACCAGGCCGAGGCGCGGGCTGCGGCCACGGCGCAGGCTGCCGCCAGGGCGGCAGCCGACGCGAGGGTGCCGGCCGTGTCTGGCGCCCGGAGCGCCCTGCCGGCGGCGCTCGCCGCGCCTGCCGCGACGCCAGGCAAGACGGTCGCGACCCGCACGCGCTGGCGCCGCGATCTCGGCTTCTGACAGAGAGGAGACCCATGCGCCCCCGGCCCAGCACGCTGCTGATGATCACCAGCCTGATCCTCGCATCGCCGCCGGCGCTCGCCGGCGACGCGGCGGACACCGCCGGCGACGCCGCGGACGAGAAGGCGCGGCGCGACGCCCGGGAGCTCGTGTACCTGGGCGACGAGCTCTTCATCCTGAGGCGGTACGCGGAGGCGCTCCGCGCCTACCAGCGCGCCGAGCAGCTCGTCCGCGTGCCCTCGACCTCCATCGAGGTGGCAAAGGCGCTCGTGGCGATCGGTCGGCTCAGCGAGGCGCGCGAGCTCGCGTCCACGATCGCCTCGTCGCGCGCGCTCCCCGGGGAGCCCTGGCCGTTCATGCAGGCGCGGCGCCGCGCCGACGCCCTGCGCGACGAGCTCGACGACCGCATCCCCCGGCTGAAGGTGCGGCTCGTGCCGAGCCCCGCCGGAGCCAAGCTCCGGATCGACGGCCAGGAGGTGAAGGCCTCCTCGGAGGGGACCCTGATCGATCCCGGCAACCACTGGGTCGAGGTCGAGGCCGACGGCTACGTCGGCGCCCGGCAGCGGGTCTACGTCCCGGAGCGGGAGATCACAGCGCTCGACGTCGCGCTCACCCCGGAGCCCCGCCCGGACGGCGTCTCGCCGTGGGCCATCGGCGGGTTCGTGGCCTCGGGCGCCGGGCTTTCGGTGGGGCTCGGCGTGGGCGCGGCCTACCTGAGCGCGAGGAACGACCTCGCCGAGGCGTGCCGGCAGGGCGCCTCGGGCTGCTCCGCAGATGCGCGAGGCGACGCCAACGCGCTGGGTTGGATCTCGAACGTGGGGTTCGGCCTCGCCATCGCCGGCGCGGCCGTCGGCGGCATCACCCTCGGCCTGGAGCGCTCGAAGGCTCCGGCCCCGAGCGTCACCTGGGCGGTCGGTCCGGGCTACATCAGCATGCGAGGGACGCTGTGAGGGCGCGCCGCGCTGCCGCCTGCGCGTTCGCCGCGTGGGTCGCCGGGTGTCAGGTCGTCGCCCCGCTGCCCGACGGCGAGGACGGCGCCACCTCGGCCGGGGGCGACGGCATCGACAGCGGCGCCGCCGCGGGCGACGCCGGCGACGGGAGCCCGGAGAGCTGGGTTCCGCCCACGCAGGAGGCCGGCCCGTGCGAGATCGCCGCGTGCTCGGCGCACTGCGCCCGATCGATGGATCTCTGCGAGCTCACGCCGCAGTATCCGTCGGTCGAGGCGTGCTGCACGGTCTGCGAGGCAATGCCGTCGCCCGACGGTTATGTCGGGTGCCGCGCGCCGGAGACCGGCGATCCCGCCGGCTGCACCGCGGCCGGGCCGCTCGGCCCGGAGGGCGACGCCGTGTGCGTCGGGCGGTGCGAGGCGATGTGCACGCTCTACGCGGCCGTTTGCCCGATCGAGCTCGCGGACATCGCGGCCTGCGAGGCCCTCTGCGCGGCCTTGCCGGCGCCGGAGGTGTTCAATGCGTGCGGCTCGCTCACGGTCGAGGGGTCGCTCGGGTGCAGCACGCAGCAGATCTACGTAGCGCTCGGCGCGGTCGACAAGAAGGCGCGCGACAAGGTGTGCCGCGACATCCTGGAAGGCCGCTGCCCTCCTCCGGCGTGCGCGGCCGGCGACTAGGTCGATCCCGCCTCGCGAACGGCACCGCAAGCGGGGGAGTCTGCCTGCTCTCCGCCGGTGCGTTCGCCTGGGCAGCCGATCCTTGGGAGCGGGAAGCGCTCGCCGCGGGGGCGGGCGGCGACGTCTAGTACTACAGCCGCACGTCGGTGAGCGCCGAACGAGCTGGGCTCCACCAGTGTGCGGACAAGCCAAGCGTCATGATCGTCCGGCCGCTCATCGAGTCCCGCGGAGATTCGGCGACGTGCGGCTGTAGTACTAGAGGACCGATCAGGTTGATTTTGCGATAATTCCGGTCGCTTCGATGCAAGGCTCGACGGTTTCGTCGGGCCATGATCTCGTCCGCGTCCGGAGGTGCACGGATGGAACGATGGTTGCCGCCGGTGGAGCTGTCGCGGCAAGAGCAGGCGCTGATGAAGCGGCTGACGCGCGTGAGAGCACTGTTCGGCTTTCTCAGGCTGCACCGGCACGAGCTGTTCGATGAGACGTTCCAGGAGCAGCTGGAGGGCATGTACCGGACGACGGGGGCAGGCGAGCCGCCGCATCCACCGGCGCTGATGTGCATGGTCACGCTGCTCCAAGGCTACGTCGGCGCATCGGATGCCGAGGCGGTGGAGTTGTCCGTCGTCGACCTGCGCTGGCAGATGGTGCTCGGCTGCCTGGGTGCGGCGACGCCCCCGTTCTCGCAGGGCGCACTGCAGGCGTTCCGAGAGAGGATGGTCGCGCACGAGATGGACGGGATGCTGCTGGAGCGGACCGTGGCGCTTGTTCGGTCCGGCGCGATGACGGAGGGCGAGAGGCGTGCGGTGTCCAAGGCGCTGCGCGTGGCCATCGATAGCCGCCCTTTAGCGGGGGCCGGGCGGGTTGAGGACACGATCAACCTGCTCGGCCACGCTGCACGCAGCATCGTCCGCGTCGTGTCGAAGATCACGGAGCGTCCGCCCGAGGAGATCTGCCGCAAGGCGGGCATCCCGCTGCTCCTGGCTCCCAGCATCAAGGCCGGGCTCGATCTGGACTGGAGCGACCCGAAACAGAAGGCGGCGGCAATTCAGATCCTGGAGCGGCAGGTCTCGTCGCTGCAGCAGTGGGTCGACCGCCACCTGGACGACGTCGTCGAGCAGCCGCTTCGCATCTATCTGGATGCGGTCACCCAGGTTCGAGACCAAGACCTGGAAACAGTCGAGGATGGGACCGTACGCATCCGGCAAGGCGTTGCGCCTGACCGCCGTGTCTCCATCGAAGATGCTGAGATGCGCCACGGCCGCAAGAGCCGCTCGAAGCGGTTCGGCGGCTACAAGGAGCACATCGCACGCGACCTTGACCTTCCCATCATTGTCGCCTGCGCGGTCACGCCCGCGAATCGGCCCGAAGAAGAGGGAGCCTCGCCGATCGCCAAGGACATTCAGCGTCAGCGGCTGCGCATCGTCGAACTCCACATCGATCGCGCCTACGTGAACAGTCCCGTCGTTGATGACGTGATCCGCGCGAAGGGCCGGGTGTTCTCGAAGCCTTGGGGGCAGCGGGCTCGCAGCCCCGACTTGTTCAGCAAGCGCGACTTCAAGATTGACCTGCGTACCAAGACGATTACGTGTCCGGCAGGGCAGGTCGAAGTGTTCGAACCGGGCGACACGGTCGAGTTCGATCCTGAGGAGTGCAGCGCGTGCCCTCTCCGATATCCCGCCACCACACGCGCGACGCGATCACCTCTGCGCCCCGATCGACCCGTGGCGTTCGCAGCGAACCCGCCGGAGGAGCGCATCGCGCCCCGCGGCGTGCTCTCCGCGACCACGACGCTCGCGGTGCTCGTGCAGGAGACGGCACGCCGAGAGCTGTCCCTCGGTGGTCCCGAGCTCGAGCATCGCTCGCGCGCGCTCGATCCTCGGATCGATCCGAGCATGCGCCGCGCCGGTGTGCTCCCGGAACGACATCTTGCCCGCGGCGGAGACCGCGCGGGCCGTCGTGGTGCTGCCCTGATGGGCGGGCACGGCGGAGGCCGTGACGGCCTCTCGCCGGATCGCGCTCTCGGGTCGGCCCGGCCCCACGCCGCGCTGGCCAGCAGGCGCCGCCGGCATCTCGAGCGCGGGCTGCACGCGCCCCGAGGCCGCGAGCAGGGGCGCTTCGGCAAGGCCAGCCGCTGGGCCGGGCCAGGCAGCGCCCGCCCCGAGCACGAGCCCTGCTGCCGCCGTCCCATGCAGCCTGAACCGGCGAAGCCCCCGTAAGGCGTCGTGAAGCCACGCACCGGAGAAGAAGGGCACGAAACACGGCACCGCGGGCTGCCTGCGCCGGTGCTGCGCCGCCTGCCAGCGCCCTGCCTCCTGCTCGATCCTGTCCCAGGCGGCAGCGAGCCGTGACTTGACGGTGTTCTCGGGGAGCGCGTGCGCCTCGGCGATCTCGGCGAGCGTCCGGCCCAGGAGCTCGTGCTCGATGAAGACCATGCGACGTGCGTCGTCGAGCTTGTCGATGAAGCGCCAGAGGACGGAAGCCCGCTGGCGGGCGATCAAGGAGGCTTCCGGGCCCGGCCGCTCGTCCGAAGGATCCTCGTCCTGGAGGGGTGCGATCACCTCTTGCCGGCGGCGCGATCGCCGCCGGCTGTTGCGCACCACGTTTCTGACGAGCTCGTCCACATACGCCGCGGCGTCCCTCGCCAGGCCGATGCGCGCGCGGTTCTCCAGGATGCGAAGCCACGCGTCCTGGATGACGTCGTCGACGTCCTGAGCCGGCACGCGCATGGCGCGCGCGAGCCGGCGGAAGCGATCGGAACCAAGCGTACCAGGGGCCACGATGGCCAGGCTCGCCGAGGTGCTCACATACATGCACGTCCAGATGCTTCAGGCGCGAAAAGAGGTGACCCAATCGACCGGTGCGACGAAGAACGGTGCGCGAAGGTGCGTCCGCAGGGGGATAACGAGAAGGCCACGGCTCCGTGGAATCATTGCGCAGGCGACGTCAGATTTATCATGCAAAAGCGCCGCGCTCGGTATCCACACGCGCTTGCTGGGCCGACAGCCTCGTTGATAACGTGGGCTGCATGACGCTCTTGCGCTCGGCCCTGTCCGGGATTTGCCTTCTCGGCGTGCTGGGCAGCGGCATCGGGCTCGCGCGCGCAGC
The DNA here is from genome assembly GCF_051521635.1 of Sorangium sp. So ce1504. NCBI lineage: Bacteria > Pseudomonadati > Myxococcota > Polyangiales > Polyangiaceae > Sorangium > Sorangium sp. So ce1504. Next base: position 9,000,207 of record NZ_CP150365.1, read on the forward strand.
ACCTGCGCTGACCGAGAGCGCGGCAGCGATGGAGGCGCGCCAGAAGGCCCGGATTGCCTTCGGCGCGCGGAAGTGGACCGAGGCGGAAGCGAGCTTCGAAGCCGTCCTGGCGGCGCCCGACGCCGCCGGAATGACCGCGGTGCAGCGGGCCGAGGTGCTCGGCTATCTCGGGCTTTGCGAGCTGGAGCAGGGCAAGCACCGGGAGGCCGCCGAGCACCTGGGAAAGAGCCTCGAGCAGGACGCCGCGCTGAGTCGCGCGCTCCTCGACAGGTTCACGCGTGCGTTCAACAGGGCGATCGAGCACGTCGGCAGGATCTACGTGGCGGCCTCCCCGCCCGACGCCGAGATCCTCCTGGACGGGGAGCCCGTCGGCACGGGCGCCACGGTCCACGAGCTGTTCGTCGCGCCGGGGACGTACACGCTCCGGGCCCGGCTGTCGGGGCACGGGGAGGGCTCGCAGCGGGTCGAGGTCGATGCGGGGAAGACGGTCAGCGCGGCGCTGCAGCTCGTGCGCGCCGTCGACCCGCCCGCGCGCGCGCCGGATCCGGGCGCGAGGAAGAGCGAACCGGTCAAGCCGCAGGCCCCGGGGCCGGTGGCATCGTGGCTCGGGCCGGCGCGTATCGCCGGCATCGGTCTGACCACGGCGACGGCCTCACTCGGCGCCCTGTTCATGGTCCGCGCGAGCGCATCCAACGGCGATCTCAAGGAGCGTAACAGCAAGCTGGACGCGCTCGGGTTCACGCCGTGGGCGTGCCGCGAACCGTCGCCGCCTTCAGCGTGCAACGAGCTGGCGGTCCTCCGGCGAGAGCGAGATCAGTTCGCCGCCCTCGGCACGGCGATGGTGGTGGCGAGCGGCGTGGTCGGCGCCATGACGGTCGCCTCGTTCTTCACGGATTTCTCCTTTCTGCAGTCCGAGCCCACGGGACCCCGCGTCGCGTTCTCGCCGGCCTCAACGCCAGGGCAGATCGGCCTCGTGGCGCACGGGGTGTGGTGATCCGAGGAGCCAGGGACATGCACTTTCTCCAGGGACGACACGTGCGGCGGCTGTGCACCGTCGCCGCCTTCTCGACGAGCGGCGCGGGAGGGCTCTCCGGCTGCACGTACACAGAGGACTGCGGTGAGGAGCGGATGTGCCTCGCCCCCCCGCCGTCGCCGTGCGAGGTGAACGAGCCGGGCATGGGGCCCGTGATGGACGAGTGCGGGGTGTTCGCCAGCGCCAGCGCTCCAGCGGAGGGCGCGCGCGCGGGCACGCGGCTCGAGCCGCTCGGCTCGCTGCAAGCCGCGATCGTGGAGGCGCAAGGGCGGGGCTTGCGCCACCTCTATGCGTGCGGCGAGATGTTCGAGGAAGAGGTCACCCTGGTCTCGGGGATCCACCTCTGGGGCGGCCGTGGCTGCGATGACGGCGCGTGGTCGTTCGATGGCGCCAACCACCCGACGATCATCGCCCCGCCTTCGGGGATCCCGCTGCGGGTCGTGGGGGACGAGGGCGCGACGTCGGTCATCTACGGCGTGCGCGTCGTGGCGGCGGACGCCTCCGCGAGCGATGGCAAGTCGTCGATCGCCATGATCTTGAGCGCGGGGGCCGGAGCGATCGTGCGATCGAGCGCGATCGTCGCGGGCGACGGCAAGGACGGGGAGCCGGGGAAGGACGCGGACAGCGAGCGGGCAGCGGACGGCGTGCTGGGAATCGACGGCGCGGACGCCTGCACGGAGGACTCCCCGACGGGTGCCCTTCCGGTCGTGACGGCGTGCGACGACGGCGCCGAGTCCACCGGAGGCTACGGGGGCGACGGCGGGCTCGACGCGGGGGGCGATGGCGCGCCGGGGCAGCCGAGACCAGCGGGGAACCAGGACCCGGAGAAGACGGGGCTCGGAGGCCGCGGCGCGGATGCCCTCACGAGATGTAAGGAAGGGGATCCTGGCCCCGACGGCGCCGCCGCCGGTCGCGCTGACGGCGCGGTCGGCATGGGTTACCTCACCGAGGACGGCTGGGTCGGCGTTCGCGGTCAGGACGGGGAGCGGGGCGGCGTCGGCCATGGGGGGGGCGGCGGGGGCGGCAGCAAGGGGCGAGGCGAGCAGCTCGCGTGTCGGGCGGGCTTGCCTGAGGGCGGCGCGGCCGGTGGCTCGGGCGGGAGCGGCGGCTGCGGGGGCCGGGGAGGTCACGGCGGCGGCTCTGGCGGGGCGAGCATCGGTGTTGTCGCGCTGCAGGGGAGCGCGGTGACGCTCGAGGCGACCACCGTGACCGCGGGCAACGGCGGCAACGGCGGCGTCGGCGGAACGGGCCAGCCGGGTGGTGTCGGGCGATGGGGCGGGCACGGGGGCACGACCTTCGTGATGGGTATGTGGGAGGCATGTCGTGGCGGCCGTGGAGGCAACGGCGGTCGCGGCGGAGATGCCGGCGGCGGCCTCGGGGGGCCCTCCTACGGCGTCGCATCCTTCGGCGCCTTCGTGGGCATCGGCCTAGATGCCCATCTCCAGCCTGGAGGCGCCGGCAAGGGCGGGTCCGGCGGCAACGCAGCGCCCAATGACCCTGTGGGCGAGGGAGAGGCGGGCCACTCGTTGCCCTACGTTCAGTTCGGTGCGCCCGACCCTGAGCCGCCCCGCTGAAGAGCCCGGAGCACGCCGCGTCACATCGAGGGAGAACCATGCGAATCACAGCAGCGATCACCTTGTTCCCCGCGGTGCTGCTCGTCGCGGCCGGCTGCGGCACCGCGCCAGGCCCGAGCGACGCTGGCGGAGCGGCGTGCGACGGCGCGTCGTCGTGTCCAGGCGACGCGCCGCCGGAGTCGGTCTGTCTCGAGCGCCTCGCCGCCAACGTGCTGGAGGATGGCTGCGGGGTGTTCGTCGCGGGCATGTTCGGGAACGGGGACGACGCGAACCCCGGCACAACGAGGGATAAGCCGGTGCGTACGCTGCAGCGCGGCGTCGAGCTCGCGCGCACCGGACGAGGGCGAGTCTTCGCGTGCAACGACGGGTTCTACGGCGCCCTGGCGCTGCCATCCGGCGTCGATCTCGTCGGCGGATACCACTGCTTGAGCTTTGAGCACGAGCCTGGCGGGCGCCCGACACTTCAGATCGTCGACACGTTCGAGCCCATCCTGACCGTCGTGCCCGCGAGCCCCGGCGACACGGGAGCCGCGGACGGCGTATCGACGATCGTCGACATGCGGCTCGTCTCGCACGGCTCGATCACGATGCTCGTCCAGTCCGGCACGGCCGTGGAGCTCATCCGGAGCCAAGTTCGCGCCTCGTCCGCATGGGGGGGCCGCGATGCCGAGAAATGGCCCTATCCGAACGAGGCAGCGGAGGGGCCCGATGGGCAGTACGGGGGCGACGCGTGCTCGGCCGCCGTCGTCCCTGGTGGCGCTGCGGCGGTGAACCCGTGCGAAGGAGGGATTCCGAGCGTCGGCGGGAAGGGAGGGGACGGGCTTCCCGACGGCGCTGGCGACGGCGGGGACGGGCTGCCGTTCGTTGCGTACAGCCCGACGTCCGGGCGGGGGGGAGACGGGGAGGTGACAGGCGTCGATTGCGACGAGGGAGCTGTCGGGCGCAGCGGCGCGCAAGGTGTGACCGGTGCCGCCGGCAAGGGCATGGGGCGCATCACCGAGGCAGGGTGGGAATCCGACAAAGCCGGCGACGGGGGCAGGGGCATGCCAGGCCAGGGTGGCGGCGGGGGTGGCGGCCATCGGGGAGGGCTCTCCGTGTGCGGTGCGGGGTCGAAGGGAGGAGCCGGCGGCGGCTCCGGCGGCGCCGGCGGCTGCGGCGGTCGAGGCGGCCGAGGTGGCGAGAACGGCTATCCGTCGATCGGCATCATCGCGCTTCATGCCAAGCTGACCGTGCGCGATAGCGAGATCGAGACATCCGAGGCCGGGCAGGGCGGCGACGGCGGGCCCCCCGAGGAAGGCGGCCGAGGCGGTCGCGGCGCTCCGGGAGGCGCCTTGGGGGGCGGCCTGTGGTCCTGTCAGGGTGCCAACGGGGGCGACGGGGGTCCCGGCGGCTACGGCGGCCCCGGGCGTGGCGGCGACTCGATCGGCATCGCCTACCTCGACGAGGATCAGCTCACGCTGGAGGGCGTCTCCTATGAGCTCGGACTGCCGGGCAAGGGCGGCGTGAGCTGGGATATCTGGTCCGGCGACGAGGTCACGGGGGAGGAGGGCATCGCCGCCGAGACGTTCCGGTTTCCTGACTAGTCGGGATCTTCTCGGAAGGACGACGCGGTCCGCAGACGATCCGCGGAGGCAGACGAGCCCAGGGCGACGCCCGTAAGGTGCGGTTAGGCACGCGTCCGATCGGCCATCGGAGCCTTTGCGATTACTGTCGCGAGGATTGTCAGGATAAGCGCCCGTACAAGTACAGTGAATGCTACAGCTGTGGATTCGAATGAACACGACGGACCTGCCTGCCCTCCTCGACGCGACGCATGTTGCCTTTGACCCGCCAACAGCAGACCGCCTGGTGCAACTCGGCGCGGCCAACGTCGTGCGTTCGTCAGATTGCCTTGTTGTCGGGCCGAGCCGCCTCGATGCCCTGGAACATGTGCGGACGCGTGAGGCCTGGCGCTCTTTGTCTGAAAAGCGTTCGGATGCAGACGAATCGGGCCAAAAGTGGGATCAGCTCTATTCGCAGGATGTTCGCTGGGAGCTGCCCGTTGTTTTGTGGGTATCAGTGAGCCTCCATGAACGAGTGAACCTATGGAGGGTCTGTAGCTGGCTGCGGCACATCGGGATCGCGTGCAGTGACGTCCTCATCGTCGAGCTCGAGCGTGTCTACGGCACAATGAATAGGTTCCGCGAGCCACCGAGCATGCCGCGGTTCAACTGCTCCGCGTCGGTCGCCGACCATCTCGACAACGTTCTTCTGGATCGTCTCGCCAAGTCGTGCCCTTGGCCAGTGGAACGCTACGATCGTGCCGTTCGCCTCTGGGAAAGCTACGCCGATGAGGATCCTTTGCCCTTCGTCGAAAGCTGTATGGCTGGTGTCGAAGGGTTTCCGGAACTTGCCCCCTTGTGGGAACTTCTGTCATCTTTCTTTCCCAGGAAGACCACGGAATGTAGCCTGCGCCTCAGCCAACTCGATGAACTCATCCTGACCATCCTCTCGGCAGGTGAGTACCAAACTGACGTGCCCGTGTTCTGCCACAAGTCGCAGTCTGGATTGGAGCTGCGGGAGCTCCTCTCCTGTACAGGCGACCTGTTCCTGGAAGATCGTCTGGCCCAATGGGCGAGGCACGCTTCGAACGAGTTCGTAGAGCCCGCACCCGACGTGAGGCCTGACGTTGCGATGAAGTCGTGGGTGTACCGCCTCACCGAACGTGGCGCGCAGCTCCGAGACAGGGGACTTGATCAACTCGCGGACGCGCCGCGCCTTCCCGTAGCGGGGACCGAAGCGTACTCACCTGTGGCCCCCTGGGTGCTGCTCGAAGACGGACGGCTCGCTCGCCTGTGAGGGCTAGCCTAAAACCCGCGATCGGAAGCCAGCTGGCCCACTGGATTCAGCCCTGTAGACCGAAGTGATAGAGGGACTCGCCATGCCCCCTGAGCCGGAAGACCAGGACCCGCGCCCGCCGCCTACCGAGGCGGAGCTGGCAGCGATCCCGGATACGGCCACCTTCGCCGCAGCCCTCGTGTGGTGCGGCTATCTCGCGTCACCCAGGATGGTCGCGAAGATCCCCCCCGCGGATCTGCGCCGCCCTGCGCTCGGCCACATCGACAGCCTGCTCGCCACCTTCCGGCCAGTCCGCCGGGATCAGCCGGAGACGCGGGCATGGTGGCTAGCGCTGCTCGAGCGCCTCGAGAGCTTCCGGGCGCTCTGCGAAGCATGGGACGGCACCAGAGCGCCGCCCATGCCGTTGCAGGAGGCCGCGCGGGCGGTCCTCATGCACCTGAATCACAAGTCGAGTTCGGAGGAGTACGAGACGCTCGATGAGGAGGTAAGCCCGTTCTACCTCCAGCCCCCCAGCCCGCGGGGCGCCCAGGAACGTCGGCGGTAGGTGCGGCGATCACCGCGCGATCGAAGTCCGCCCCTGCCCGCCTGTCAAGCGAGCGCCGGGAGCCGACACGCTGGCGAGGCGCGAGGGAGCGGCCGAAATGCCCCGGCCGCGGCGCCGGCGCCTCAGCCGCGGCCGCGGGTATGGGCGAGCGCGTAGGCCATGCCGCTCTGCAGCGTGCCGAGCGTCAGCAGGCCGTCGAGCCCGGCGGCGTCGTGGACGAGCCGCTGGGCCGCCGCGGGCCGCACCCCGGTGAGGATCGCCTGGGCGCCGACCAGGCGCAGCGCGCTCGCGGCCCGGGCGAGGATCGCCGCCGGGGCGGCATCGAGCTGGCGCACGCCGGTGATGTCGAGGATCACCACCTGCGCGCGCGTGCGGACCGAGCCCTCGAGGGCCGTCGCCAGCACCTGCGACGCGCGGGCGTCGTCGAGCACCCCGATCAGCGGCATCACCACGATGCTCTCCGTGATCGGCAGCAGCGGCGCCGCCATGTCCGCCAGGCGCTCCTCCTGGACGCGCAAGATCTCCGCCTGCGCCGCCGACCGCTCGCGCTCGGCCCGCTCGCGCTCGCCGATCTCGCGGCGCGTCTGCGCGTGGGCCTCGCGCAGCGCCTCGCCCTGGCGCACCAGGTCGGCGTTGACCGCCTGGAGCTGCTCGAGCGCGGTCTGCAGCTCGTGTGTGCGCGCCTCGACCTGCTGCTCGAGCTGCTCGCGGGCCTGCTGCACGCTGGCGTACAGCCGGGCGTTCTCGATCGCCACCGCCGCCTGCGCCGACAGCAGCTGCAGCAGCTCGACGCGCTCGGGCGCGAAGGCGTCGCGGGTCGCGTTGTTCTCGACGTAGAGGATCCCCGACAGCCGGCCCTGGTGGAGCAGCGGCAGGCACAGCACCGAGCGCGGGCGCTGGCTGGCGACGTAGGGGTCGCGGGCGAAGCGGGGCTCGGCGCCGGCGTCGCCGAGCAGCACGCCCTCGCGGCTGCGGGCGACGAAGCGGGCCACCGAGGTCGCCAGGGCGGCGTCGTCGCGCATCGGCTGGTCGAGGCCGACGCGGACCTCGTCGGGCGCGGTGCGCATCTCGGCGGCGATCGACAGGTCCTCGCCCTGCGGCACGAGCAGGAAGCCGCGCTGGGCGCCGGCGCGGAGCATGACGATCCGCATCAGGCGGTCGAGCAGCCGGTCGAGCACCAGCTCGCCGGCGACCGCCTGGGCGGCGTGCATCAGGCCCTCGAGGTCGAGCGAGCCGCCGCCGAGCCTGCGGGTGGTGGTCGTCGAGCGGCTCGTGCTGTGCCCAGCGCGTGCGGGCACGGGCGGGGCGAGCAGGTCGGCGCGGGTGAGCAGCAGCTGGCCCGCCTTGGCGGCCGCGCCCCAGCGGGCGAAGCCGACGTGGGCGTCCTGCAGGTAGGCGCCGGCCAGCGCGCGACGGTTGCGGCGCAGGTGCAGCCGCGCCGCGCACTCGCTCGCCAGCGCCGCGTGGAGCACGAACCCGCGCGCCTGCGCCTCGGCGATCGCCTGCTCGTAGCCCGCGATCGCCTCGGCGTCGCGGCCGGCCAGGCGCGCCGCCTCGGCGTCGAGCAGGTGCTGGAGCGCCACGAACTGCGACGGGTTGCTCGTCGACCACGGCCGCAGGGCCGCGCGCTCGCGCTCGAGCTGGTGCGCCAGCGCCTCGCGCTCCGCCTCGCCGGCCGCGTCCCAGCGGGCCGCGGCGACCAGGCCCGAATAGGAGTACTGCTCGGGCGAGTACATGTGCCCGGCCCCGGCGCCGCTCTCGTGCAGCTCGCGGGCGCGGACGGCGAGCTCGAGCCCGCGCTCGTACTCGCCGTACAGGTAGGCGAGGCGCAGCTTGCTGACCGCGTAGAGCCACGGCACGAGCCCCCCGGGCGGCATGTGGGCGACGAACGCGTCATCATCGAAGCCGTCACCGTCGAGGGCGCTCGTCGCCGACTCGCCCATCAAATTGACGACCACGCGGCGCATGAACTCGACCACCGCCGTCGACGCGACATCGCGGGTCTTCCGCAGGAGCGCCGTGACGTCGTCGATGCGGGCCTCGGCGCCGCGGATGTCGGCGTCGGCGATCAGCGCCAGCGCGGCCGATTGCAGGCAGTAGAACGACACGTAGGCGAAGTTGCCGACCTCGAGCGCGACGCGCCGCGCCGAATCGCGGTACTCCTCGCCGGCCGAATACGGCTGGCGGTAGAACACGACCGACGTGCCGAACAAGAAGTGCACCATGCAGCGGGTGCGCAGGTTGCCGGTGCGCTCGTTGAGCTTGACCCCGAGCTCGCCGAATTCGTAGGCCTTGCCGAGCTCGCCGGTGACGCCGGCGAGCAGGATGCTGTACACCGCGTAGCTGTAGTCCGACCCGTCGACGTTGCCGTGGCGCAGCGACAGGTTGACCATGTGCAGCACGATCAGGGGGAACAGCGCCGGCCTGCCGACGAACACCGGCCCCGACATCGACGCCAGGAGCCGCATCACGACCTCGACGTCCGGGTCGCGCGCCGGCGGGGCGTCGAGCAGGGCGCCGACCCGCCGCTCGCCGAGGTTCTCGTGGGCCGCCGCGAACGCGGCCGCGACGGCCTCCTGCAGCGCCGGGCCCTCATCGGGCAGGCCGAAGCCGTACATCGCCAGCGCCGCGCGCCCGGCCGCGACCACCGCCGCGAAGTCGCCCATCGCCGCGTGTAAGAGGACGCGGAGGTCGTAGACCTGCGCCCGCTCCTCGCGCGAGCGCGCCCGCGCGAGCGCCTCCTCGAACAGCGCGTCGGCCTCGGCGAACGCCCCGCACAGGTACGCGCACTCGGCCAGCTCGACGCGCAGCGCGAACGCCAGCTCGAACCAGCGCGCCCACGGGTCGGCGCCGAGGCACTCGCAGCCGGCCTGGAAGTACTGCCGCGCCGCGTGGTAGGCCGTCGCCGCACGCGCCCGCCGGCCCGCGCGGAGGTTGAGTCGCGCCAGCGCGATCCGCTCGTCGCCGTCGATCCGCGCCAGCGCCACGTCGAGGTGGCCGACGACCTCGAACAGCGCCTCGTCCGGCACGCCCGCCGGGTACGCGTCGCGCAGCAGCCGGCCGACGCGCAGGTGCGTCGCCTCCCGCACCTCGCTCGCCAGCAGCGAGTCGGCGGCCTGCTGCACGCGGTCGTGGAGGAAGCGGTGGAGATCGTCGCCCTCGCCGCCGGCGAGCGGCATGACCAGGCCCTCGCGGACCAGCTCGCCGAGCGCCGCGGTCGCGTCGTCGCCGTCGTCGCTGCCGACGGCCGCGAGCACGCGCCACGAGAAGCGATAGCCGACGCACGCGGCCCGCTGCAGCAGCCGCTGGGCCGCGGGGGTCAGGCGGCGGATCTTGCCGGTGACGAGGGTGACGACGTTGTCGGTGACGTCGCGCGCCTGCACCTGCGCGTCGTCCCACACCCACCGGCACGCGGCGGGGTCCCAGCGCAGGAGGCCGTCCTCGACGAGCAGCAGCAGGAACTGGCCGATGAAGAACGGGTCGCAGTGGGTCTTCTCGCCGACGATCCGCGCCAGCGCGGCGACCTGCGACCGCTCCATCACCAGGGTGTCCGCCAGCAGCTCCTCGACGTCGGCGAGCGCCAGCGGACCGAGCGGCACGTCGCCGACCTCGACCCCCGCCGCGCGCAGATCGGCGAGCGCGGCCGGCAGCGGGTGCCCGGGGCCGACGTCGTCGTCGCGGTAGGTGCCGAGCACCAGCAGGTACCTGCATTCGGCGTCGAGCAGCATCTCTTGCAAGAGGCGCAGCGACGCCGGGTCGACCCACTGCAGATCGTCGAACACGAGCACGAGCGGGTGGTCGGCGGCGGCGAAGACCCGCAGCAGGGCGGTGAAGATCAGGTTGAAGCGGTTCTGCGACTCGGCCGGGCCGAGCCGCGGGACCTCGGGCTGCGGGCCGACGATGAGCTCGAGCTCGGGGATCAGATCGGTGAGGAGCTTGCCGCTGCTGCCGAGGGCGGACGCGAGGGCTCGCCGCCACGCCTCGAGGACCTCGGGCGCGGCCGTCAGCAGGGTGCGGCACAGCTCGCGCAGCGCCGTGGCGATCGGGGCGTACGGCGCGCCGCGGTCGTATTGATCACACTTGGCGGCGACGAAGAACCCGCCGCCGCGGGCGACCGGCGCCGCCAGAGTCTGGACCAGCGCCGACTTGCCGGCGCCGCCGGGCCCGCGCACGAGCAGCAGCGTGCGCGCGCCGTCGGCGACGCCGGCGGAGGTCGCGAGCAGGACGTCGATCTCCTGCTGCCGTCCGTACAGGCGCGGCGGGATCCGCGGGGTCGACGGCCGGTCGGCGCTGCCGAGCGCGAACGGCTCGATCGTCCCCGTCGCCGCCCACGCGGCCGCGCAGCGCTGCAGGTCGGCCCGCAGCCCGGCCGCGCTCTGGTAGCGATCCTCGGCCGCCTTGGCGAGCAGCTTCATGATGATGTCCGACAGCACCGGCGGCACCTTCGGCATCAGCACCGCCGGGGCGACCGGCACGCGCGCGAGCTGGCTGTGGACCAGCGCCATCGCGTCGCCGGCCTCGAACGGCAGCACCCCGGTCACGAGCTCGTAGAGCGTCACGCCGAGCGAGTACAGGTCCGAGCGCGCGTCGACCGGCCGGTTCATCCGCCCGGTCTGCTCGGGCGACATGTACGCCAGGGTGCCCGCCATCCCCGCGCCCGCATCGACGCGCGACGCCTCGTCCTCGCCGCCGGCGATCGCCAGGCTGAAGTCGATCAGCTTCACCTGCCCGGTCGCCGGGTTGTGGACGATGTTGTGCGGCTTGACGTCGCGGTGCAGCAGCGGATAGCGGTGCAGCAGGTCGAGCGTGCCCGCCACCTCGACGCCGATCGCCAGCACCGCCGCGAGGTCGAGGGCGCCGGCGTGGAACAGCACGTCGAGCGAGCGACCGCCGCAGTCCTCGAGCACCAGCGCGAGCTCGTCGCCGATCGTCTCGAGCGCGTGCGCCTTGATCACGCCCGGCAAGTCGAGCGATCGCAGCACCGCGAACTCCCGCCGAAGCGCGCCGTGGATCGCCGGCGCGAGCGGCCCGCCCTTGCCGATCTTGACGACCACGCGGGCGCCGTCGCGGACGCGGACGGCCCGATGGATGACCACGCCCGCGCCCTCGTGCAGCCTCGCGGTGAACGTGTACGCGCCCTGTTCTGCCATGATTGTGCCTCGTGGCCCGTCGATCGTCGCGCCCGGCCGCCGCGCGAGTCATCGATCGCGCACCGCTTCCGAGCGTACGTGACGCCGCGCGACCGGGTAAAGCATCTGCGTCAGCGCATCGCCACCCCGCCGGCTGTCTCGCCGACCCGAGGCTCGCGGATGGAAATCGCGGACTCCCGTGGCAGCGCAGACTAGCCCAGGATGGCGCGCTCTTCAGCGCGATGACGCGTCTCTTCGTCGAGAGCGTGGAGCGGTTGTACGAACAGCGCGCCGTGCGCCGAGGCGCGCTCGGCGCAGCCAAGAGCGGCGCGGTGACCGTCGTGCAACGCACGTCCGGCGACCTGCGGCTCAATCCACATCTGCACGTTGTCTTTCTCAACGGGGCTTACCACGAAGACGGCGCCGAGCTCGTGTGGAACGAGCTCGGTCACCTGCAGACGCGCGCTGTCGGTCAGGTGCTCGAGGACGCCGTCCGGCACATGATGCGCCCCCTGCGACGGCACGGGCTGTTCGAGCTCGAGCATGGCGTCGACAAGGACAACGAGCCCGAGGCCGCGCTGTGCGCCTCCGCGGTCTCCGGACGAGAGCCGCCTGCCGGACCGCAAGCTGATCGGACCGCGCCCTGCGAAGCCGCAACAGCCCGCGAAGGCGGACGACGAGCCTGCTCAGAGACGCAAGCGGGGCGGCTACCGGGCGGTCGACGACCCGCGCCGAGCTTCTGCGCCGCACGTTGGCGCTCGATGTCCTCGAGTGCCCGGCCTGCAAGGGCAGGATGAAGCTCGTCGCCATGATCACCGAACCGAGCAACATCGCCCGCTTCCTCACCGCGCTCGGTGAGTCGACAGACGTTCCAGGCCGCTCACCCAGCGCCGACGCGGCGGCCGCCGTACTGGGGGTTCGGGGCGCAGGGCGCCGCAGGCGACCCGGAGCCCCGAGCGTTGAAGAGCACCGTCCTGCGCCGCACGGCGCTCGGGGACGCCGCGTAGCCGCCACAACATCCCGGGCCGGACCAACTCCCGGAGGGCGATCTGTGCCTGCGGCACGCCGATGCGCCTCTTTGCACGCTCTGCGCCGCGCGGGGCCCGCTCTTTCGACCCATGAACGAGGCGTCGCGACGCGCGCGGTCCCGCCACTTCGGTTCGCCGCGCCACACTTCTTCGCGCAGCGATCCGACTTCTTTTACCTACGCGCCAGCACTGCTCACCGCGGCCGCGGCGCCGGGACTCCTCGCCTCGCACACCGCCGAGCTCTGCGCCTCCACGGCGGGGCACCCGTACCTCACGCAGGCACTGGCCGAGGAGGCCGCGCGCGCCGAATCGCTCGCGGCGGGGGCGGCGGCGCTCCTGCGCGCCGAGACCCACAACATCCCGCACGTCTTCCACGCGATCGTCCGCGAAGGCCTCGAGCCTCTCTTCCGGCAGATCGTCGCTGGCGAGCCGGTCCCCTTCACGCGCCTCGATGACGCCGTCGCGCGGCTCGAGCTGATGGGCGTGCTACGCGACGCGTCCGGGCTCTGCCGACCGCGCAACACGCTCTACGCCACCGCGGCACGGCGCCGCTACGGAATCTCCGCGCCGGAGCAGGCGCGCGAACCGCAGCGCCGGTACCAGGCGGGTCAGGCGCCCCTCGTCGGGGTCAGCGCCTACATCGCGCGAGAAGACTTCGACGATCTGTCGGCCGCGGAGCGTGACGTGCGCGCGCTGCAGTCGGAGGACAACTTCGTGAACGCACTTGCCCCTGAGCGCACAGCGCCGGCGTACGAGCGACCCGGACCTGTGGTACGCATTGGAGCAGCAGCCGAGGTATCGATGCCCTTCCCGCGTAGCCTGGTCGAGGCCCTCCGCCACAAACAGCTCGTCCCCTTCGTCGGGGCGGGCGTCGCAATGGCAGTGCGGCGGGCTGCCGATGGCAAGTGTCTCTTCCCGAGCTGGCCTGCGCTGCTCGCTGCTGCCGCGGTACGCCTCGAGGAAGAGGGTCGCCACAAGGACGCGGTGCTGGTGAACGCGTTCCTCTCGTACGACACGCCGCGGCTGCTCGAGGCGGCGCAGGAGGCAAAGCGCGCGCTCGGGCCGACCTGGAACCGCTTCCTCGTCGAGCAGCTCAACCCGGACGCGAAGGACGTGCAGCCGTCATCGCTCGATCTGGCGCGGCTCGTGTGGGGGCTGGGCAGCCAGCTTGTCATCACCACGAACTACGACGCCGTCCTGCGCTGGGCGTGCCCCGATCCTCCCAACCTACGCGAGTGGATCATCGAGACCCCATCCGGCCTGGTCGAGCTACTCCAGGGCACGCTGCAGCGGCCCACGGTGTGGCACCTGCACGGCACCATCCACCATGTGGACGACATCATCCTCACACCCGACGGATACACGACGCTGTACCCGTCGAGCCCCACAGTGGCGGTGCGCTACACGGCCGCCCTTCAGTCGCTGCGCACGCAGATGGCAGGGAGGACGCTGCTCTTTGTCGGTTTCAGCCTCGAGGATCGGCTGTTTGGCAACCAACTCCGCTGGGTCTCCGAGGCATTTCGGGGCGCGGTCGGTCCGCATTTTGCTCTCGTTCGGAGTGAGGACCGGAGGGCATTCGAGCAGCGTGCCGCAGAGCTGCCAATCGAGGTCATCGAGTTCGAGGCATTCGGCGAGCCCCTGCACGCGCGACTCCGCGCGCTCGCCATGGCAGCGGCGCCCGGGGGCGGGATGGATCATCAAAAGCCAGCTCCCGGAGTTCCCGCAGCATCCGAGCCCCTGTTGGCCATTCCAAATGATCTGGAATTCTCGGAGGAGTTGCGTCGAGCCACGCTCGCCGCGATCGACGAGCTGAAGGCGACACGACTTGATGGACAAAAGACTGACACCAACGTCTTCTGGACAGCGTTACCACTTGCACTTCAGGCCGTTCTCCGGGTGAGACGCCAAGCGAATCCGTCTCGCGAAGCTTGGTCGAAAGTCGCCATCGAGGTACTTCGCGCAACGTTGTACGCGCTCATAGGCCCTGAACTCATGCCGACTGATACGCTGTTCGATCGCAAGAGCGCATGGATCTTGCTGTGCTATCGCAAAGAACACAGACCGGAGCCAAGCTTTGGGCTCATGATGAAGGTCGTGGCGTCGAGCGAAGGCAACCTTCATGAAGAGGCAGAAAAAGGGCTCCTAGAGCTCCATGGTCAGGTCGTGTGCGGAGGCGCAGCTTCGGGAATACTCACGCTGCTTGACGTCGACAAGTCCGCTACCGATGAGCCCAGGACCGAGCTTTACGGCCAACACGGTTCTCCTGTGATGATTGCTTAGGATCTCGTCCGATAGCTGAATCGGTGCTCGGGCTCAACCAGAAACCGGGCCACGTATAATCGCACGCGTAGGCGAAGCGGGCTCGGATCCCCCCAACCCGCAATAGCGCCCTCCCACGCCCCTCTCTTCTTTGGGCATTTCATCCATGGCCCGTTCAGCGACGAGGACGTCTGCGAGAACATCTGTGATTGGGGCCGCGAGGACCATAGACGCCATGACCATAGGTGCCTGCTCCCCGGCCACAAGCTGCACTCGCAGCCCCAGGTCTCTTCCGTTCCCGCCTAGTAGCCTAACCGCCGAGTTGGAGCGGGTCGTTCGCGACGCCGGAACTCGAACATGATCGTGTCATCCCCTTTACGCAAAACGTTGTAGTGCTGCGAGACGGCTCGTTCCAAGAGTCTCTTGGCCGTCCCGTCCGGGAGCTGAAGCTTCTGGTCGACGACGGCGAATGTGATAGAGGCTTCGCTTTCGTCCTCGTTTAGCTTGTTGAACCATGATGTCAGCTCGTTCAGCGCATCCTCGTCCGTCACCCTCTCCCGGCGCGGTACGGGGATCTCAAACGGCACCTGGATCGGACGGGCCAGCCCGGGAACGTCGACCTCCAGGAGCCCTGTCGTGCGGAGGTCAACACCCTGGCCTCCAGCGTCTGAGGGTCCGAAGTAGAGGGTTGCATCCCCACGCTGAACCAGGTCGGTGTCTGTCGGCTGGTAGACGGCTTGTGGCGTGCCGGTCTGGTACGCCGTTGGCGGTGTTCCCAGTTCGTACTTAATGTTCCCGACCCGAAGAGAGAGCTTGGGCACCACAGGCGTCCGGCCGGTTCCTCGAGCGGTCACGCTGACGAACACGCCACCCACATCGGGGATATATCTCACGTCACCGATCTTCACATCAATTGGCCCTGAGGATGCGGGGTCATAGGTCCGAAACGTCTTGTCGAAGCGCGGCCCCACGACGTAAACCTGGAATGTGCCGCCGTCGCCTGAAGGATGAGGACCCTCCAATTCACGCTGTACGTTGTCCACGTCATGGATCTTCTCGTCGGGGTCGTGGATGAAGAAGGCAAGCACTCGGATGTTACGCACCGAGGAGTACAGCTTAATCCGCTGGAAGCACTCCTTGATTATTTCGTCTCCGCCGCGACTTGCCCTCAGCGTGGCTTTGACCTCGATCGCCAGCCCGAGCCCGTAGCTCACCAGATCGACCCGCCCGGCGTTACCTGCGACCTTGGACGTGGGATCTTCCAGCTTTAGGTCAGTTACCAGGGGCTTCAGCGCAGCGTAGGCGAGATCCTGAACGTCATACTCGTCCACGATCTCCAAGGGGGGCTTGTTCCTGCCGCGCTTCGTCAGCTTGTCGGTCATCCGGTCGAACCGCGAGCAGAACAGCAGGACGTCCTCGATGGTCACGGCCATGAGGGGCATCCTACCAGGATCCGCGCTGCGTGTCCGTTCAGCCCGAGCCCTCCACCCTGCCTGCGGAAGCCGTCCTACATTCACCTACAAATCGACCGAAACAGGTTGATCGGCGAGCCCCACGCTCTGTAGAGGGGCATGACAGCTCAGATCCCGACTAACATGCCCCCCAACGATCCCACTGACCGCGAGGCCAGCTCCCCCGAGAACGACGACCCCGACGACCTCAATTTACTCTCGGACATGCTCCGCCCGCCGCGGCGTGCGACCCCTTTCCAGCCCGAACCGGACGCCTCACCTGCGGAGCTCCCTCGCTTCCCGCGGTTGTTGAAGATTGTCTCGACCTCCATGCACCTCCATCGGTCCCCGATCGTGACGCAGGTGATCCGCGAGCTCGATCCGCAGGTAAGGGCACGACTGAGCTCCGCGTGCCGGGCTCTCCAGCGGTCTGAGGGCAGGTTGGTGGCTACGTGCATTTCCGTAGGCCTGATGGCGAGGATCGTCGCCGATGACCCTGACCTCGAGGACGAACTGACCATGAACGTCGCCGTCACTGCCTTTCACCGCGGCTTCGCTGCGATTTCAGGTTAGTTCCCCAGCGACGTCCGGGTCCCGAGGCCGGAGTAGCTCAGACCTGAGCCGGCAGCCGGAGACCGACACCGCGGGCACACCACGGCCCGCGTCACCAGCCGGACTGGTGGACAAAGGCATGGAAAGAGAGGGGGCTCCGACCTGCTCGGCCGGAGCCTCCACCCCGCTTCTCGAGGTAGTGACGCCTATATCACCTGGCACTTCATCTTACATCTAGCCCTCCGAGGAGTGAGCCGGACGCATACAGGTAGAGGGCGTCGGCGAGCAATTCGACGTTAGCAAAGCCATCTGCCGTAGCCGGGAATTGAATATAAGCTCCCGACTTAGACGCGCCGCCTATCAGCTCAAGCGCGAGTATTCGCCTCCCTGGTTCGAAAACGCACCTGCGCGACATCTTATTCGGCTCTACACCTTCCGTAATCTCGAACTCGCAAGGCACTTCCTCTTCCGCGAGGATGCTGTTGAGAGCGTCGGAGAGTTCTTGAGCTTGAGGCGTGGTGAACGTAGCCGTGCATGCGGCATTCCCCATTCGGATTTCCATCGTTCCGCACTCCCAGTTGAAGCTGCACGTCTGGGCTGGGGGTCCCGGGTTGATCAAGTCGACAATCGGCCTCTCGTTTGCTATAGCCATTTCAATTTCCTTTCTATGTTGCTTTCGCCCAACTCCGCCCAAGTGGCGTAGCTGGGCCTACCTCCTCCCCGCATCGCGGGGAGGTGATAATCTCAGGTCGCGGCCAGCCGCGACTCGACAGCTTCCGATCATTTTCGGAAATCAGGGTTCCCGAATCATCGAGAACCGCGGCTTCCGAATTTTTCGCGCCACCCTTCCGCGCCGGCGCCCCCGGACGACGCATCGACAACGCAAAGCGTCATCCCTTGCACGAGGAGCCCGGCCGCCTCCCGCCTGATCCCACCCGGAGGCCCTCGTCGCGAGGTGAGCGAGGGCGTTCGCTGTGCACGAGCGGCTGGAGGTGTGCCAAGAGCGGAGGGCGGCGAGCTTTACAGACAGACAGTAAGCAGGGCGTGGGTATGGGTCAAATCTGTCTGCGAACCTCGCGCGATTTCAACATGGACGCAACGACCGCAATAGATACGGATCATTTATTCAGTTACCTGGTCGGCGTGCCAGTCGTTCGGGCGAGCTCATGCACACAATCAGGAACTTCATGATTTCCACCCGACGATCTGGGGTCCGTAACATGGCACGGTTCGTGCTTATAAGCCCACCGTCGGCGTCATGACCCGGACGTAGAACGTCACACCACAACCCATCCATTGGGGTGACGGCGGCCCAACCGGCCGGGTAGGATGCCGGCCATGGTGTTCAACAAGCCGTTCGCAGAAATCACCATGGAGGACGTCGAGTTCCTCGTCCGTGATGAGGTCCAGGAGGGGCGCCAGCTCGACTACAAGGTAGAGCTTCCGGGTAAGGCGGATCCTGACAAGAGGTCCTTCGTGAAGGACCTCACGGCATTCGCGAACGCGGCCGGAGGCTACATCATCTACGGGATCGGGGACCGCAAGGATGCCTCCGGGAAGAACACAGGGAGTCCGGCACTGGTCGGCCTTCCGGGGATCAACGCCGATCAGGAGATCCTTCGCTTGGAGGGCATGGCCCGCGCCAACATCGACCCGATCATCCCCGGGCTCCAGATGAAAGCGCTCGGAGACCCTGCCCAGGTGCAGGTCATCGTCGTCCACGTCCCGCGGAGCTGGTCAGCCCCCCACATGCTCATCGTGGACAAGGACACCCGCTTCTGGTCGCGCGGGAGCGGCGGGAACCAGCCGATGGACGTCCGGGAGATCCGCTCGGCCTTCCTCCTCTCAGCGGAGATGCCTACCCTGATCCGCCGCTTCCGAGATGAACGCCTCGGGAGGATCATGGCCGACGAGACCCCTGTGCCTCTGCTCAGGCACACATCGGCCAAGCTCGTGTTGCATTTGGTCCCGTTCAGCTCGATGGGAGTTGATGCGCATGTCGACCTGGTGGCCTGGGAAAACGGCAACCCGTCGATCCGTCCTCTGACGAGCAGAGGGTGGAGCGGACGATTCAATTTCGATGGCTACGTGGTCTTCAGTGGGTCGACTGAAGGTCCACAGTTCGCATACACGCAGCTCTTTCGGACTGGTGCCATCGAGGCGGTATTGCCTGTCGGCTTCGGCCAAGAGGGCACGCCGCTCCTGGCTCCCTGGGACATCGAGCGGACCATCATCGACGGACTCAAGCAACACCTGCCGCTCTATCAGAGACACGGCGTCGACCTACCAATCGTGATCGCCGTATCATTCATCGGAGTGAAGGGAGCGACGCTACCTCAGCCGTCACGACATTTTGTTCGCCCTGGGGATCGCTATACCATTGATCGCGATGTCCTCCTGCTGCCGGACGTACTCATCCGGGAGCACATCGATCCGCTTCCCTCTCTGGACCTACATCCGCTGCCGACCTGGCTGCGTCCAGCCTTCGATGCGTTATGGAACTCCCTCGGTCTACCTCGAAGCCCCTGCTACGAGGAGGACGGCCGCTGGAATGGCCGCCGCTTCGAGTGGTGACCGTACTGCTCCCTTCAATGACGCACATGGCGCACAGTATCATGACCCACCTAACGAGCGGACCCGTCCGTAAGTCCGTCTGAAATTCTACAGCCCGGTCTGATTCCTGGAGGACCGGCGTGGTTGGCAGGTAGGATCCCTAGCCATGAAAAAGCTGTTCCCCGGCAGCTACCCGCTTAAGGACGAGGACTTCAAGGTTCTATGGTCCGAGGGCATGTTCGTGTTCGACACCAACATGCTCCTGAACGTCTACAGGTACTCGGAGGAGGCGCGCAAGGAGTTCCTCGACCTCCTGAGCTCGCCCGAGGTGGCCCCCCGCATCTGGATCCCGTACCAGGTGGCGTGCGAGTACCACCGGAACCTCGACGAGGTGCGCTACGAGCAGGTCAGAAAGTGCATCGACATCAAGCACCAAGTCGAAAAGTGGGGACAGTCGTCGCGAGCAGGCGACCACAGGACGAGGGCCGAACAGCTGTCAGCCTTGGTGAACAAATTCGTCGAAGAAGCTGACAAGGACTATCGCCACCCCGATCGCGAGGCCCTCATCGAGCGGATCGCGGGGCTGTTCGAGGGCAAGGTTGGCCCTGATTGGGACCAGGAGCGGCTCAAGAAAGTCTATAAGCAGGGAGAAGAGCGATACAAGGACGAAATACCGCCTGGCTTCAAGGATAGACAGCAGAAAAAAGGCGATGAGAAGTACGGAGACCTGGTCATCTGGTTCCAGATCATCGAGGAAGCAAAGAGCCGCAAAAAGCCAGTCATCCTCGTCACAGATGATGTGAAGGAAGACTGGTGGCTACGCATCGATGGCAAGACAGTCGGACCGCTGCCAGCGCTTCGCAACGAGCTACACAAGGAAGCCGAGGTGATTCTTCACATGTACTCCGGTGACAGATTCCTGGAGCAGGCACGCAAGATGTTACATCATCCGGTCCGTGAGGAGACCGTCAAGGAGGTCAGGCAGGTTCGTCAGGACCAGGAGAAGCAGCAGGTAAGCACAGACGAAATCCTGAAGAAGATCTTCGGAGAAACCCGTGGTGGAGCTCCAGCTCGTGCCGCGCTGGTGCCGCAGTCAACCCCAGCAACGCCGGCAATCCGCGAGGCTGTTGCGCGTCAGCTCACGAACGCCAAGGATCTCAACCTCAGCGAGGGCGAAGTCGCTGCTGCTATCCTTGGCACTCTAGCTGCCCTCGGCGTGGCGGTGGCTGCAAGCCCCCCTACGAGACCACTTCGACGCCGCCGAAGGATAGGGGTTAGCAGCAAAGAGTAGCCCAAGCCAGTATACTCCCGTAGTCCAGACCTGCTTCAAGTCGGCACGTGCACCGGGACTCGGCCTGGCTTGGGACTTCGGGCTGCCCCTCCCCCGTCACGTCCCGTCATCCACGTCATCTGTTGAGAATCAAGCTGGTTGATGCTTTCTCGCTCGGGCTGGCTGATGACCATCGCGACGGTGAGCGGGCTCCGGTCACGGGCGTGATGGTCGGCTCATCGCGTCCTGAGCGTGCCGGGGTGCTCGGACGCGTCAAGGGTTCTCTCGCAGGGCTCGGCGGCTGCGCCGCCCTTGACGCGCCCTACGCGCCCCGGCGGCCACGTCGCACGGGCGACGGACGGACGGAGCCTCCGGCGGGGGCTCCGGGCACCGGATGGGCGGGCGATGGCCATCGCGTGCGTGAGCGAGCCATCATCCTGCGTGAGCGAAAAACGGCCCCCACCCATCATCTACCGGGAGCGTCAACACTCAGGGCGGGCGCGACGCGGGCGGCTCAGGGCGCGCAGCGTGCTCGGCTCAGTAAGGGCGCTGGCCGACGAAGTTGCCGGGAGGATCGTAAGTGCACACCCAGAACTGCCAGGCGCTGCCCCCTTCGAACGGTGAGCCGTCCGCACAGCTGGCGATCCCGCAGCCGAGCCGCAGGGAGTCGGCCCAGACCACCTGGGTGTAATGGCCGCACGTGGCGCCGCTGCAGGCGTTGCTCGCGAGGTCGTAGCTGACCGCCTCGCTGATCCACGAGCCGACGACATCCTCGGGGGCGGGTGAGGCGCCGCTCGACGTCGCGAAGAGGTTCTCTCCGTAGCCGTTCGCGCTGTGGCGGAACACACACTTGTCGGCATGGGCCTGAGCCACCGCGGCGAGCTCGGACGACCACGAGAGCGGGGGCAGCGGCTGCTCGGCGGGCGGGTCGACCGCGGCGCGCGCCGCGTTGTGGGCCGCCGTCATCCCGACCATCCGGGGCGGCTCGTCGTCGCCCTGGCCGCTCGCCGGGGCGTCGGCGTCGTCGGACGAGCTGCCGCACCCGGCAGCGAGGGCGAGCATCAGGGAGAACAGCGCGAACCCGTGGAGACGTGAGCCGAGCGCATTCACGGAACAATTCTCCTACAGCTCGGCCGCGCGCCGCAACAATGAATTCGATGATGGGCTATGTCAACTCACGACAGACCTTGTATCGATAAGCCCTACAGCCGTGTGAACGGCGGCGTCCGGGCATGGCGCCGGGCGTCGGGATAGCCGTTATCCAGCCGGATGGAAATCCAGCCATCCAGCCATCATCGCAGATGGATGACCATCCTGCTGACAGGCTATACCCCAGGGGCCAGTCGAAAACGGCAACAATTCCGCGACGTGGCGCTTGTCAGCGGCGAGCTCGCGCGCGAGGGCGCGCATGTCGACCGCGCCCCCGCGCTCCTCGATCTGGCGGAACGCCCACGAGACCACGCCGACGTCGATCCGCGCCTCGTCCACGCGCTCGCCGAGCGCCCGCTCGATCAGGTCGAAGCGCGCGTCCCAGGTCGGGAGCTCCTCAAGGTGCTCCGCCAGCCGGGCGTGCTCCCTGGGGAGCAGATCGCGCGCCGAGATCACGCGACCGGTCAGCTCGTCCATGGGCACGCCGAAGGACCGCCGTCCCCGTAGGGGCGATCTCACGAGCGCTCAGGCGCCTGCGAGGAGCCCCGGGCACTTCACGTTGACGGCCGCGCACGCCGCGGGTTGCGGCGAGAAGTCATCGATGGCCGACGCACACGTGATCGCCTCGAAGGCGTCGCCCGTGGCGATCATGCAGGCCTTGAGCTCCGCGACCGTGGCGGTGCACCCCGCGAAGCCGGCCGTGTCGCACGAGCCGGTCGGCTCGGGCGCCTCCGGAGCGCTGATGCAATCCGCCCTGGCGGTCTCGCAGTCCGTTCCATCCACGACGCTGGCGAGCACCCCGGCGAGGTCGCACAGGTCCTCCTTCGAGAGATCGAGTGACCCGGTGACGTCGTCGCACACCTGCTGGGCCTCTGCGGCCGTCAGCTCGCCGAGCTGCTCGCCGTCGAGAGCATCCCCGCCGCCGGTATCGGTCCCGCCGCCGGTGTCGCTTCCGCCGCCGGTGTCGCTTCCGCCGCCGGTATCGGTCCCGCCGCCGGTATCGGTCCCGCCGCCGGTGTCGGTCCCGCCGCCGGTGTCGCTTCCGCCGCCGGTGTCGGTCCCGCCGCCGGTATCGGTCCCGCCGCCGGTGTCGCTTCCGCCGCCGGTGTTGCCGCCGGCCTTGCCCCCATTGCTCCCCTCCCCATCGCCGCATGCCACGAGCGAGAGGCCGGCCATCAACAATCCAAGAAGCTTCATCCGTATCATCGGGCCTCCATCAACGAGAATGTTCACCTGCGTGTCCACGCGGCGCTCGAGGAAGGCTCCGCCAAAGGATGCGAGCGGGGCTGCATCGTCGATCGGGCAGGCGCGCAATGCGTGAACCTACCACGAACAGGATTGAAGTCTCCTTCCCCACCCTCGGCAAATTGGTCGCGCTGGCCGGCCAGGGCCGGCGGGGACGGGTGCCTCGTCGAGGCGTTCGGCCTGGGACGACGCGGTGGCGTCTCCAGCGCTCCATGCCATTCGACCGGTGCGGATGCAGCCGGCCCTCGTACAGGACGGATACCGGAGGGCAAGCCTTGCACCTCGGGGCCAGCCCTCTTCGATGTACAGACTCGCCAGCATCTGGATGACAAGGAAAGGCTTTGATGAAAGCCCGCGCCGCTCGTCCGCCTGGCTCCTTCCTGTTACGTTATCCTCGTGGTTCCTGCGGTTTCCCGATTGACGTATTCATCTCGTATGCAGCCGCGAACGAGACGCGGGGCTGGGCGACGCGGGACCGACGGCGCGGCCGCGGACCCCGCCGCCAAGGACCGTAACCGTCGGCGAACCGGAGCCGCGGTCGCCGCACAGACCCTAGCGCGCCGAACAGGCTGAAAACCCGAGAAGGAGCAGAAATTTCACAGGAAGGCACGGAGACGAGGAGATTTTTTCTTTCTCTTCCTCCCCGCCTCCTCGTCTCCCTGTTGTCTTCTCTCGAGTCCACAAGGTGAGCGGTATTCCAGTGCCGTCCCTCAGTTTTGACGATCCGTTTCGCTGCCGGCTCGCGGCCAGCGTCCCGCCGCCGCGGTTTCACACGGTCAACTACGCGGGGTGCTCGCGTCTGCTAGCCGCCCACGTTGGCGCGCAAGCTGATCGGACCGCGCCCTGCGAAGCCGCAACAGCCCGCGAAGGCGGACGACGAGCCCGCTTCCTCACCGCGCTCGGTGAGCCGACCGACGCTCCAGGCCGCTCGCCCAACCGAGGGCCGCCGTACTGGAATAGCACCGTCCTGCGCCGCTCGAGGCGAGCTCGCCGGCGTCCCCTCCGCGGCGGCGTGGTCGCGGAGGTCGATGCGGGCGTCGGCGAGCCCGGCGCGGCCGCCGGCATCCCTACCCTACGATCCGAGGGTATCAATGAACCCACAAGGGACCCAAGGGTCCCATGGTACCCTTGGGTCCCGTGGTTACTCGTCGCCGGAGCGTCGACTGCGTCCGAAATCCATTGGTTGACGAACAGCCAGGGGGAGAATTGTTCCAGCAGCAACGGACGCACTGGCGAAGGACTTCGCATCGTCACAGGCGCTATCCGATACGCCCTATTCCAGGCTGTCGCCCGACGATACGGTGCCAAATCGGCTCAGGTAAGGTGTGCCTCGTGCATCAAATTGGCATGCCCATATGTGGTCAGGATCATACGCGGTAGCACCTCCGATAGATACAGGCGGAGCCGCTTGCACACTCGGCAGCGCCTCGAGGATCGCCTCGCTACCCGCACGCCAGCGAAAGGACCATCTCGTCATCTCGGAAGGTCTCGGATGATGCGCGTTTCGACGTTCGATGATACGGCCTCGCGTATGGCGATACCACTCATTGAGCCGTTTGGCTATGTACAGATCTCCCGTGTGTGGAAACCATGCAGCGAGCTCAGATCCGGCGTTGAGTGCGTTGGCATATACTTTAACTGGCGAGAGCCACTCTTGCGATAGCTGTCGCAGGAGGAGCTCGTCAAAGAGCGACGGTAATAGCCCATTGCCTGCCCGTCGGGGAAAGAGTCCGGCATGATAACGCCCAAGGTTGGCCAACTGCGGGTGGAACATGCTCCCAGATGCACAGAACCTAGAAAAGGCAACGGGCGAGCGGCGGCACCACAATTTCCAGAGCGTAGCCGCGAAAGTTGTCTCGAGCTTCGACCATTGGACCACGGGCGGCTTGCGTAGCAGAGCATCCGCGACATAGATGGATATGGCCCTGCCTGGGCCGGGCCCTTGCGGAAATGTTCCGGCGGTCTCTGGGCTGAGATCAACGACGAGCACCGTACGCCCGCGCTCGACTACGGAAGCACAGATTCGACAGAGGCTCATCAGGCCGCCTGGTGTCGGCGGAAGCGCCACGCAGACCGGCGGCCCATCAGAACGCGCAAGCTCTTCATTGAGATCGGTAGACGGCTCTCCACCCAAGTATCTAATGCGCGCAGCACGATGACGTTTCGGATTGATTCTTGATGGCCCCAGCAGGAGAACGTCATCGTCGACCACGACGGGGGATGCAACCTTGGCTAGAGCCGCTCCGGCAACCCTGCCCATGGCAACGTAGACTGCGCCCTGTATCGGCTCATTCATCATCTGAATCCGCACGATCTGCATTTGCACGCTGGCGGGTATGGTGTGCCCGATTGGCAGGCTTCAAGGCAACTCCTGCACGGTGTATGGCGCCATTTGTCGCAGCCTGGATATCCCGTGGTGCACTGGCCGCCGATCTCTTGGCAATCCACGAACATGTCTGTGCATGTCTTGTCGGGCGTGCATCCTGCCATCTCCTCAGTGGCGCCGCTCCCCACGTCGTCACCGTTTCCGAACCAGTCCCCCGTAGCTGCTGACCCCGGTGGGTATGGTTCTCCGGCCCCTGTGCCTTCCGTCCCCCTAAGATAGCACTCGCCCACGTCGTAGTTGCACGCCCACACCGTGAGACCGAGAGGAATAAGAACGAGGATCGCCTTCAATTTCAGCCTGTGGCGCATGCTCATCCTCCAAGTTTTTCCAGATGCATGTGCGGAGGGGCAATGTCAACTGTAATTCAGGGCACGGATTGCGTCCCTGCGGCTACGGCTTGTCAAATTCGCCCCGGTCCGAAGCCGAGCTCGAGCTGAGCGCAGCGGGTTGCACCTCGTCGCGGCCGAGCTCGGCGCGGACGATCGGAGGTCGAGGCGCACGTCGGCGCGGCCTTGAGCCTGCTCGGCGCGTTGTGACGCCCGGGGCGGGAGGTCTCGAGCGTGAGCGCGGCGCAGCCCCCACGGCGGGGTGCGGTGGCCGAGGCGGACGGACCTCGGCGAGCGCGGCGCGATCTCCGTGCACCTGGTCGAGTTCGGGCGCGTCGCCAGCGACGAGCAGCTCGAGCGCGAGTTCGGTGCAGCCTCCGCGGCAGGACGCGGTGGTCGAAGCGGACGCCGACGACGGCTGGCGACGAGGAGCGCGGGCGCGAGCGCTACATAGCCCTTCGCCGCGGCGGCGCGGCCCTCCGGGACACGTCGACCCCGGACTTCCACCATGTCCATACGCTTACTCGGCAAGATCGGCTCGCTCTACGTCGGTGCGCTCGTCGTGGTTCCGGCGCCGGCCCAGGCACTCGAGTTCAACGGCGGCGTGAGCGTGGGCGGGATCCAGATCGGGACCGAACCCAGGCTTGCCGTGAGCCCCTTCGCCGGATGGCTCTGGCGCAGCGAGGGGGACCTCCGGCTCGAAGTCCACGACATGCTCAGCATCGTTCCAGGGGCAGGTATCGGGGTCTACGATCGAACGGCAGTCACTCTTGGGTATGCCACGAAGACAAACACCGCCAGCCTCGGGCCGTCCCTGGTGATCTACTCGATGCCGCCGGGCGTCGAGGAGGCCGCCGGGTTCGACCCGAGCGAGGACGGCGCCTCGTCGCCGACCGTCTGCGCGTGCTCGAACGGAGTCTGCCCTCCGAACATCCCCGAGAACTCGCACCACCAGAACGCCGGCGTCCGGGATGTCATCACCCAGGATGCCATCGCGATCGAGCCTCCGTAGCGCGCCGCGGGGCTCGGAGAGCGCGGGCTCGGTCGATCCAGAAATCGACCGAGCCCGTGTCGGGTCTTCCTCTCCGTTTACGGAAAAGGTTTGAGGCGCGTGGAGCGAGGGGCATCGGCGCCCCCACCGCCCGCGCGTCCGATCTCACCCTGCAACGAATGTTCTGGGAGGACCCCCATGCGACAATTCACCTTTCTGGCTCGCCTCTCTCCCCTGGCCCTCACCCTCCTGACCGCCGCGGGCTGCGGGGGCATTGCCCCGGAGACCCAGGCGGATCCTTTCATGGACCATGAGCCGGGCGCCGAGGAGCCCAGCGACCCGGCCGCGAAGCCCGCCGATGTCACGACGGGCCCTGTCGTCGCTCTCACGTCCATTCAACGCGAAAAGGCCCCTCTGCTCGCGGAGCTCATGGACGGCGCCCCTTCGAGGTTCCGGGCGGACCTCATCGCGGATCCGAACCCCGCGAGCCGCCTGGCAGAGGCGTCCGCCGTGCTCATCGACGCCGAGGCCGCGAGCGCCGACGACATCCGCTCCTACGCGTCCCTGCTCCGGGCAGCGCGCCTCGCGGGGGTGCCTGTGATCCTCGAGAACGCGCGCGACGCCGAGAAGGTCGCGCTGGCGCTGGGCATCGGGATGTCCGCGCAAGTCGTCTACGCGGCGCCCAGCCCGGGCGGCCAGCGCTTCGACGTGCGCGTCTTTGGCGACGTCACCGGTGAAGAGACCGAGGAGCACAGCTCGGTGCGCTTGCCGGCCTCCGCGAAGGCGAGGTACGCCCGGATGACCGCGGACGAGCGGGCCGAGCTCGGAAAGAGGCTCGAAAGGAGCGAGGCCGAGCTCGACGCGCTGTTCGACGCGGCGCCCGAGGCCGAGCCCATCACCATCGACGCAAAGCCCCGGATCGCCTCGAGGTCCGAGGTCGCGCAGGCGGCGTTACCTGCCCGGGGCGAGCTCCTCGCCGAGATCAAGGGCCTGCTCGCGGACCACAAGGCCCACGCGCTCGCCCAGCTCGTGACCGAGCCTCTGCCCGAGGGCACCTACCGCTCGTACAACGTGACGCCCACCTCCATCAACTGGGAGTGCGGCGACGACGGCCAGCGCTCCGTCATCGACCGCAACTTCACGGTGACGCTCCTCGCCTCCAACGCGCCGGAGGGCAAATACGTCGTCTTCGCGGGCAATGGCACCCAGTACAACCCCGGCGGGCTCAAGTGGAACTCGGGGAACAACCGCGGCTACTTCCAGGAGACCCTCCAGCACTCGATTCGTCCCCTGCGGGAGGGGCTCTCGCCCTACGCCCACAGGCCCCACTCGGCCAACGAGTCCTCGACGTTCACCACGTCGAACGGGTTCTCGGTTGGCGCGGGCGTGGGCGTCGAGGGGCCGTCCACGAGCTTCAGCTTCGATGTGAGCGAGCAGGCCTCTCAGTCCTTGAACGACTTCGACGTGATCGATTTCTCCTCGGGTTCGCTCTTCGGCTGGCAATACAAGCTGGCCTCGGTGAGCGGGCATTCTTACAAGAAATGGGAGGACCTCCACAACGACACGTGGGGCGGCCTCTACGGCCTGCCCAACCTCGCCAAGAGCACGCTCACGGACGAATACGAGGGTATCTACGCGGCGGGCCTCCAGGATCAGTCGCTTTACCCGGTGGAGAACGTCAACCTGCAGTCGGTGCGGCACACCTGGGTCTCCCACGATTACCTCCTCTGGGAGGAGATCAAGACCACCTCATGCGGGAAGGCGGCCGGCTCCATCGTCACCGTGGACCTGAGCTCGGTCAACGTGGCCAAGCTGGGCACCATCCCCTTCAAAGAGACGTTCGATCAAGGCGTCGCGCCGAGCGTGTGGACCGTGATCAACGAGGGCATCACCGACAGCTCGCCGAGCTGGAGCGGGGTAGGCGGAGCGGCGATCGAGACGGGCAGCGCGTTCGATTACCCCCAGACCGCGGCCGACGGAGCTGTCGACATGCGCGGGACCTACCTCGTCGCGCCCCACACGGCCTTCGGGCAGGGAGCGCTCTCGGCGAAGATCTACGCGGGCGACCCCGACGGCTTCGGCCTCATGTACGCCATCAACGACACCGGCGCGAGCTACTACCGGGTGATGTTCGACGCGAGCTTGAGCGTCGCGCGCCTGGTCCGGGTGGACAACGGCGTCTTCACCGAGCTCGCGGTCAACACGAGCTATGTGCCGCCGCAGAACGCATGGATGACGGTGCGGGTCGAGCGCGAGGGGACGACGCACCGGATCAAGGTCAATGATCAGGTGGTGCTGGCCGTGCCGAGCGAGGTGACGTACGCGTGGGGTTCGGTCGCCCTCTTCTCGTGGGCGATGAGCGACGTGCGCTTCGACGACGTGACGATCACGACCCTTTGACGCGATCCTGAGACGCCTGGGCGGCGCGGGGCGCGGACTCGCGCCGCCACAGCAGGATCGCGGTCGCCAGCGAACCCAGCATCGCCGCGGCGTAGATCCCGGACGCGCGCGCCGGCACGACCACTACCGCACGCCTCCAGCTCGCTCGTGTGCACGCCTTCGCGCCTCAGCAACGCGCCGAGTTCGTCGTCGGAGAGCCGCTCGGCAGCCAGCACGATGCGGACCTTGTCGCCGGCCGATCGTACCGGTCCGGCGAGCTGCTCGAGGTCGTTGGGCGTTCCTCCCTGCGGCATGACTGCTCGAGAGAGAGCATGCCACGTTGACAAGGTTGGCTGCGGGGTCTTGACCTCACGAGCGAGCTCCGTTGCCGTCACCTGTTGGGACCGGTCATTCGCTGGTCGTTGGCAGAAAGGGTGGGATCTTTGACATTGCCGACAGGCTCAAGCCGCCGCACATCCAGCCCAGGCCCCAATCGGCGCGGAATCCCAGTCCGAGGAGGTGGCCGTGACCGACATCACCCCGACAACCTCACCGAAAACCCGCCACATTGCCATGCTGGCTTTCCCCGACTGCCAGATCCTGGATGTGTGCGGTCCACTGGAAGTATTCTCCTTCGTCAACTGCTGGCTCCACCTCGCCTGCAATCCCGATTGGGCGGCGTACCGATTTTCGGTGATCGCCGAGCGGGCGGGACCCATCAGGACCATGTCAGGGCTCCAGATCATTGCGGACCATGACCTTGCCGATGTGGGGGACGACATCGACACCTTGCTGGTGACGGGCGGCATCGGGGTCGACCGGGCCCGCGACAATCGGGTCCTGGTGGATTGGGTCCGGAGCATGGACCAGCGGGTGCGGCGGATCGGCTCGGTCTGCACCGGCGCCTTTCTGCTGGCCGAGGCCGGGCTGCTGAACGGCTGCCGCGCCACCACCCACTGGCACTGGTGTCAGCAACTGGCAGAGGAGTACCCGGACATCCGGGTGGAACCTGATCGTCTCGCCATCCGTGACGGCTCCCGCTACAGCTCGGGTGGCGTCACGGCGGGCATGGACCTCGCCCTCTGCATGATCGAGGAGGATTTCGGGCCGGAGGCGACCGCCATGGTGGGGCGCTGGATGCTGGTCTTCCCCAACCGACCCGGTGGGCAGTCCCAGTTCAACGTGGCCCTGCACAACAGCTCCGGCGCCCGGCGGGATTTCCGGGAGCTGCAGACCTGGATCGACGCCCATCCCGAGGCCAACCTGAGCGTCGACGCCCTGGCGCGGCGCATGCACATGAGCCCCCGCAATTTCGCTCGCCTGTTCGAGCGCGAAGTGAGGCTGACCCCCGCCAGGTTCGTCGAGCAGAGCCGTCTGGAGAAGGCCAGGGCATGGCTTGAAAATAGTCTGTCGCCGGTGGAGATGATCGCGGAAAAGTGTGGATTTGGCGGCGCAGAAGCGATGCGTCGCTGTTTTCAGAGGAACTTCAAGGTGAGCCCCCTGGTCTACCGGTCGCGTTTCAGAAGGGCGGGTGTTCTGTAATCCGATCATCCGGTCATGCGGCAACGGTTAGACTCCCGTCATTCCGACGGCACTTTCCATGGCAATAGTTCCTGTTGAAGCCCATCAACCGTCCGGAGCAACCATGCGACTACTATTGCTATCCAGCAGCTTCAACAGCCTGACCCAGCAGGCGTACGTGCTCTTCAAGGATCGCCATCAGGTGGGTGTTGCCGCGGCGACGACCGCGGGAGCGATGCGCGAAGTGGTCGCGCAGTTCAGGCCCGATCTGATTCTCTGCCCCATGCTGGCCCATGTCATTCCGCGTGACATCTGGAGCCGAACGCCCTGCCTGATCGTCCACCCGGGCATCGTCGGCGACCGTGGTCCCAGTTCCCTGGACTGGGCCATTTACAACGGGGAAACCGCGTGGGGCGTGACCGTCGTGGAGGCGGTCGAGCACATGGATTCCGGCCCCATCTGGGCCACCTACCGCTGCGCCATGCGCGAGGGCAGCAAGAGCAGCCTGTATCGGGACGAGATCACCCGCTGCGCGGTGAAGGCCATGGAGGTGGCGGTGCAGCGCTTCGAGAGCCGGATGTTCGTGCCGGCGCCCCTGGACTACGCGCGGGCCGAGCCCCTGGGCCATTTCCGGCCTGTGCTGAAGCAGGCCCAGCGCCGCGTCGACTGGGAGTCGGACCGGGTGGCGGACATCCTCCGCAAGGTGCGGACCGGGGACGGCGCACCGGGGGTGCTGGACGAGATCGCCGGCCAAGAGGTCTATCTCTTCGGTGCCCACGAGGAGAGCGCGCTGGTGGGCAAGCCGGGGGACATCATCACCCAGCGCCATGGCGCCATCTGTCGGGCAGCGGTGGACGGGGCCGTGTGGATTTCCCACCTGAAGCCGAAGAACGGTCCGGAGGAGCGGCGGTTCAAGCTGCCTGCGGCCATGGTGCTGGGTCCCGATGCGATGCAGGACGTGCCGGAGCTGCCGCTCTTCATCGACGCCGCCACCCGGGGCAAGACCTTCCGCGACATCTGGTACGAGGAGAAGAACAGCGTCGGCTACGTGAATTTCCGTTTCTACAACGGCGCCATGGGCACCGACCACTGCCGGCGCCTGGAGCAGGCTGTATTGTTCGCCCGCCGCCGCCCCACCCGGGTCATCGTCCTGCAGGGCGGGCGGGATTTCTGGTCCAACGGCATCCACCTCAACCTGATCGAGGCCGCCGCCGACCCGGCCCAGGAGTCCTGGAACAACATCAATGCCATGGATGACCTCTGCAAGGCCATCCTGACCGCATCCGACCAGCTCGTGATCGCCGCCATGTACGGCAGCGCCGGGGCCGGCGGGGTGATGATGGCCCTGGCCGCCGACCGGGTGCTCGCCCGCGACGGCATCGTCCTCAACCCGCATTACAAAGGCATGGGGGGGCTCTACGGTTCCGAATACTGGACCTATTCCCTGCCGAGGCGGGTGGGCTTGGCCAAGGCCGTGGAGCTCACCGAGCGCTGCCTGCCGCTCGGCATCCGCGAGGCCAAGGCGATCGGCCTGGTGGATGACATCATCGTGCAGGACGACCTGGGCGGCAGCCATTTCTCCCAGTTCCGCGAGCAGATCGGCCGCATCGCCGAGCAGCTGGCCAGCAGCGGCCATCATCACGCCTGGCTGGAGGGCAAGCGGGCCGAACGGGCCGCCGACGAGCGGCGGAAACCGCTGGCGGCTTACCGGGAAGAGGAACTGGCGGAGATGCGCCGGAATTTCTGGGGCGAGGCCCCGGCCTACCACCTGGCCCGCAGCGCTTTCGTCCGGAAAGTGCCCAAGGTCGGCCTGCTGAAATGCGTGACGAACCTGGATGCGGCCTGCGGCAACGCCCATTGCGCCGATGCGCCCGGGCTGGGCCGTAACCGCCGTTCCTTCGCGTCCATCGGCTGGCAAGCCGTTGCCCTCGCCGCGACACCGTGATGGGCTGCGACCACGGCGATCGGGACTGCAGCACTGCGGACGAACGCAAGAGGCCGCGCGTCGATCCGCGCGCGGCGTCGCTCCCGCGATCGGAGTACTGTTGTACTGATGCGCCACCCGCCGGCCGATCCTCTTCGCTTGCGCCTGCTCCTCTCCATCGGCGTGGTCCTCCTGGCGGGGCCTGGGTGCAGCCGCGAGCCGGCGCCGGCGCCCCCAGCGGGGTCGGCGGCCGCGCGTCCGTCGTCGGAGACGCCGTCAGCGGGGCCGGTCGCGCCTCCGCCGCCGGCGGGAGCGCCGGGGAGCACGACCCGGGGTGAGATCGCGGGCGTGCGCTACCTCGAGCACATGACGGGCGGGGCGCGACCCGACGAGCGGGTGCCGATGATCGTCGCGCTGCACCCCATGGGCGGGGACCCCGCGGACTTCCTGCAGCTGCTCCGGCGCTACCGACGCCGCGCCCGGCTCATCCTCCCGTACGGCCACCCGAGCGGCGGGATGTACATCTGGTACGACTCCGTCGGCGACGACGTCGCCGCCCCCCTGGTCACGCGGGAAGCCGAGCGGATCGCCGCCGCGCTCGCCGCCCTGGTAGCCGCCCGCCCCACCGTCGGCAAGCCCCTCGTCACCGGCTTCTCGCAGGGCGGCATCATGACCTTCGCCCTGGCGGTCACCCACCCCGAGGCGCTGGCGGCCGCCTTCCCCATCAGCGGCCTGCTCCCGCCGTCGCTCTACCCGTCGGCGGCGCTCAGCTCGGAGCCGCGCCCGGTGACGCTTCCGCCGGTCACGGCCTTCCACGGCGCCTCCGACCTGGCGGTGCCGACCCGAGGCGCGCGCGCCTCGATCGCCGAGCTGCGGCGCGCCGGGTACACCGCGGAGCTGCGCGAGTACGTCGGAGTCGAGCACGACACCTCCTACGAGGAAGTGGGCGAGATCTTGGAACGGATCGCGCGGGCCGCCGACGGCCTCGCGGACGCGGCGCCGGCGCCTTGAAGCGGGCGCCTCGTCGACTTCTGCGCGGGGCGCGGAAGGGGGTAGCTCAGGGCAGGACGCTCGCACCCTCGCCGAGCGCCGGGAGGCCCCATGTCCGCAGCGGCCCCGACTGAGAAGCTTCAGCCGACGGCGAGATCGCGTCCGGAACCCGCGGATCGTGATGGCCGTCTACAGGCCTTCCCTCGCAGCGCGGGGGGCCCTATGACGGCGGCATGATCGAGGGGATCGGCGAGGCGGTCATCCAGCGACCGCCGGAAGCCATCATCGACTTCGTGACGGACCTCCATCGGTACAAGCTCGCCGACTGGAAGATCGGCCGCGTCCTCGGCATGCGCCGCGAGGGCGACCACATCTGGATGCGCCACGACGGCAAGCTGCGCGGCCTCCCGGGGCCGCCGGTGACGCTCGAGATGACGATCCTTGGCCGCCACGCGGTGCGCTATCGCAGCCTGCGCTCGTTCCCCGCTTGCCTGTTCCTCACCTTCGAGGGCGGCTTCGATCTCGACGAGACCGCCGTGGGCACCCGCGTGGTGCATACCGAGCGCTTCCGCTTCTTCGCGCCGTGGCGCTGGGTGATGGATCCGTTCCTGCGTGAATGGCTGGCGAGGGACGTGCGCGAGGAGATGGGGCGGCTGAAGACGCTGATCGAGGCAGAGCACCTCGCGCGCCCGGCGCAGCGCGCTTTCCCGATGAACAATGCGAAACCGGCTCCCTGATCGCAGCTTTCTGTACGATCCACGCGCCCTTACCCCGACGCGCCTCCCCGGACGGCTTTCCACCCGGGAGGCAGCGCATAGCAGACATCTTCGGCGAGCCTTCGCCGAGGACGTGGACTGACGCGCCTCGCCGATCAAACAGCGCGCCGGGCCTGGTCTGGCGTGGTTCCAGTCCATGCTCGGAAGGCGCGGTAGAACGAGTTCGGCTCCGAGAAGCCGAGCAGGAAGGAGATCTCTGCGACAGGCAGCGAAGTATTGTCCAGGTAGTGGCGCGCGAGCGCTTCGCGCGTCTCCTTCAAGATCTGCTGGAAGCTCGTCCCCTCGTCTTCGATCCGCCGTTGCAGCGTCCGTTTGCTGAGCCCGAGGCGCCGCGCGATCGTCTCCATCGTAACGAGGCCGCTCGGGAGCCCTTCGAGCAGCGCGGCGCTCACGCGCTCCGAAGTGGGCGCCGACGACTCGAGGTCGGCGAGGCGCTGGCGCAACGTCGGTTCGAACGTGCGCCACCGGCTGTCGTCCGAGGTCAGAAAATGCCGGAGCGCATCAGCAGCCGTGAACGACACGCGGTGCCTGGTGCCCCTCCTCATGCGCGCGCCGAGGAACTGCTCGTAGGCCGCGATCGGCGACGGCAGCACCGTGGTCGTCACCTCGATCGGCCGCACGGGTTCGCGGGTCGCCATGCGCGCGATCGCGACCGAGAACAGGAGCTCGGTCACGACCAACGAGAGCGGCGGCGTGAGCGGCGCGTCGAGCCAGGTCAACTCGAAGGACACCACGTCGCGCTCCTCGGTGACATCGATGCGCATGGGCCCGATGAGGCGCTTGTATTGCGCGACACGCCGCGCGGCGCAGAGGAGGTTCGGGCTGCACAGCGCGGCGAACAGAGGCGGCGAGAACGACTCGCTGCGGATCGCCCCGCACAAGCGGAGCGGGAGGAGCGCGTCGCCCAGCTCGGCCTCGATGCCGTCCCAGAGCCGGTAGTAGTCCTCGGACGCGAGTCGCACGGAAGGCTGCTGGAGGAGATCCTCCGCGAGGCCAGCACGGCGCAGCACGTTCGCCGGCGAGACGCCGAGATCCTTCAGCAAGGCGCGCCAGGTCGTGTCGAGGGCGTAGGACTGCGCGCGCATGACGACCATCGCTCGGAGTGTGCCACGCGATCCGATCGCGCCACAATGGCCTGGCGCTACCCCTCCAGCCCGAACTGGGTCCGCATACCGCCAAGGAAGGTGGCGTCGTCCATCGAGCGGCGGCTCCCGAGCAGTTCTACGACGTCAACGCCGACCTCGTACCGGAGCTGATTCGAGTCGTCGGTGGTCGCGGCGTACACGCTCTCGGCGACTCGCTCTGGCGGCGCACCCTGTTCCATCATGGGGCCTATCACGGCGAGGACCTTCTGCACGAGCGGCTGGTACTCGCTGAGCTGCGGGTCGTTGCTGAAGTCGAGCGAGCGGCTCATGAAATCCGTCTTGATCGCGCCCGGCTCGACGATCTTCACGCGAACCCCGAGCGGCGCGAGCTCGAAGTGGAGCGACTCGGAGAGCCTCTCGACCGCGAACTTCGTCCCGTGATACAGCGTGCCAAGCGGGAGCGTGACGCGGCCGCCCCCAGAGGAGATGTTGACGATGACGCCGCTTCGGTTCGCGCGAAAGTGCGGCAAGAGCGCCTTCGTCGTCGCGAGGACGCCGAGGACGTTCACGTCGAACTGGCGACGTATCTTGTCGAGCGAGGTCGCCTCGAGCGGTCCGTACGCGCCGTAGCCCGCGTTGTTCATGAGCGCGTCGATGCGCCCGAACCTGGAGATGCCCGCGTCGACGGCGGCGTGGATGGAGGCAAGGTCCTGCACGTCGAGACGGGTGACGAGCACCCGGTCGAGCCGAATCAGCTCCTCCTCGCGTTCGGGGTTGCGCATCGTCGCGACGACGTTCCACCCCTTTGCGCTAAAATGCTTGGCCGTGGCGCGGCCGATTCCGCTCGAACTTCCGGTAATGAGAATCGTCTTGGTCATGTGGTGAATCTCCTGCGACCCAACGTAGGCGTCGCCGACCGTGTCCACACTCGCAACCGGTGCCAATCGACTATCCGTTCGCGCCACCGACCCACCGAGCCGCTCCGACACCCGACGGCAGACGGCGATGGCGTCGCGGTGAACCTCATCGTTGCCGCAGTAGCTCTTCGCCGCTTGGTCGATGGCTCGGCGGCTTCACGAACGAGAAGCTCGGAGGCCCACTCGGCTTCGCGTGTCCACACGAAACCGACAGAGAGGGGCGCAGCTCGACGACGTGGCCGGGGGGGAAGTCTGCCCTGAGGCGCGTACGCCGGCCGCCACGACGCGCCGCGAACCGCGACGGCGGCCGTCTGGACGAGCTCAGTAGGGTACAGCTATACGGTAGGATGCCTTCCGCTTGGTGCTATGTCGCGGTGATCCCAGGCGTTTCAGGCGTGGAAGACCTGCCTCATCGCATAAGGCCCGTCCTGCCAATGAATTCATACAGTCGGACTGCACGAGCCAGGAACAGCCATGTGAACGTTGACTTTGTGGAACGCGTTTGCGCGTCCTATCCGTTTGCGTCACTGCAACATTGACGCGCGAGCGCCAAGGTGGCCGCTGCGGTTTGGAGGAGCAAAGATGAACCTTTCTCACATTTGGGTGATGGGCCTCGCAGTGGGCGTCTCGTTGGCTTTCGGAGCAGGCTGCTCCGGAACCGGCGATGACGGCGGAGGCGGAACGAGCAGCGGCGGCACGGTCATTCCTCCAGGTTCGGGCGGCGTCACATCCGGCGGAGGAGCGGGCACCGGCGGAGGAGCGGGCACCGGCGGAGGTGAGGTCGGCGGCAATGGCGCAGGCGGAAGCGGCAGTGCAACCAACGCGGGCGGCGGTGCAGCGGAGGGTGGGGCTACCTCGGGTTCGGGCGGTGAGACGGGTGAAGGCTCCGGCGGGGCCACGCCCATCGATTGCGATTCCGACGGGGCAGTGATGACCTACCCTACCCTTCCCGGCGCCTCCGAGAGCCCGCTCTATACGGTGACGGCCAACGGGGCGGCGCAGTTCGTCGAAAAGATGACCAAGTTTGGCCAAGAGATGCAGGTGCACTACGCCCACTTCGGGGTGGCAAGCGGCTGCAAGGCGACCGTCGCCGTTACGGTGAACGGCGGCTTCAACTCCTACACCTTGAGCCCGAAGAGCCGAATGCTGTCGGCAACCAAAAACGGTGACACGCTCACTTTCGACAGCGGGCCCAACTACTTGATCCTGCAGATCGCCTCCAAGGAATTACTGTTCGTCCTCATTGACGACCAAGAGGTCAATCCGCCGAAATTGGGCGATGCCGACGTGAAGAACCTCGCAGACTACGACGTGGACAACACGGGCGCTGCGCTCGTCACCTCCAAGGTGCAGTCCGCCATCGACGCCGCCTCCGGATCCGCGCAGAACATCCTGTACGTGCCTCCCGGGCGCTACAAGACCGGGGAATTGTGGCTGAAGAGCAACATGACCATGTATCTGGCGGCCGGCGCCATCCTGGACGGTTCGACCAGCACGGGCGACTACAATGGCACGGGCGCACCGGCCGTCGAAAACACTTCCCACGGCGTGGTTCACATGAACAAGGTGAGCAACACGAAGATCCTCGGTCGGGGAGTGATCGACGGCAACGGTTCGAAGATCCGTGGCACCAACAACGATACACCCTCTTTCAAGATCAACACCCTCCGAA
The DNA here is from genome assembly GCF_051521635.1 of Sorangium sp. So ce1504. NCBI lineage: Bacteria > Pseudomonadati > Myxococcota > Polyangiales > Polyangiaceae > Sorangium > Sorangium sp. So ce1504. The sequence continues at coordinate 9,037,799 of NZ_CP150365.1, forward strand.
TCGACGACAGCACGGACGTGTTGGTCGACGGCATCGTCGTGCGCGATCCAGTCTTTTGGAACACACTGATCTTCGACAGCGACAAGGTGACCATCCAGAACTTCAAGGTGATCAATCGCCGTCCCACCACAACAGCTTACAACCAAACCGACGGAGTGGACTTCGACTGCTCCACGAACGGCAGGCTCTACAATGCCTTCATCTACAGCGGCGACGACAGCATGTCGCCGAAGCGCGAGCAAGAAGGCAAGCTGGACACCAAGGCCATCACCTATGAGAAGGTGGTTGCCTACAGCAACTCAGCGGCGACGAAGATCGGAACCAAGACCTACGGGCAGGTGATCGAGGATATCACCTTCAAAGACCTCGATATCGTCAAGGCCGGCCGGGCTCTCGGGATCAACGCGGACGACACCGCTGTCATCCAGAACATCACCTGGCAGGACGTCAGGGTTGAAACGGTCGACGGCAGGATCATCGACTTCGAAGAAGATGCAACGGCGACCTGGCGCAACGCTCCCAACCGGGCCACGGTCAAGGAAGTGTTCATCAACAATGTTGCCTCTGCCGTGAACAAAGAGATCTACATTCACGGCAAGTCGAGCACCGTGAACTTCAATGGGATTCACTTCGACAATTTCACCATCCAGGGCAACAAGGTCACGAGCCGAAACGGCTGGAACGTGAACCAGTACGTGTCCAACATCACGTTCAAGTGAAAGAACGCCGAAAGCCAGCTCCTCCGGAGCTGGCTTTTCCAGGCACTCGTGATTGGCCTTGGGAGACAAGGTGCGCTCCCTCCCGGCGCGACGACGCCCTCCGCCGCGACGCCGACGACAGCGCACCGCGCGCTCGCGCTGTCGTACTGCGCGCATCCATCCATCGTCATCCGCAGGGGTCCCTCGACAGGGCGCGCGGTGTGGCGAGCGCGCCGCTTCGGACGGCATCCCGCGGCGGGAGGTGCTACCCCCTCGCGCACCGTGAGCCACCGCGTTCCGCAAGAGCAGCCCCCCGCTCCGCCCGCCCCCGGCGGCCGGACCTCGTCCCCGCCCGCGTCGAGGGGCCCGGTCCGCTTTCCCGAGGAGCTGCCCATCTCGGCGCGGGTGCGCGACATCGCCCGGGCCATCGAGGCGCACCAGGTCGTGATCGTCGCGGGCGAGACCGGCTCGGGCAAGACCACGCAGCTCCCCAAGATCTGCCTGGCCATGGGCCGCGGCCTCTCCGCCCGGATCGGCGTCACGCAGCCGCGCCGCATCGCCGCCACAAGCGTCGCGGCCCGCGTCGCCAAGGAGCTCGGCGTCGAGCTCGGCAAGGAGGTCGGCTACAAGATCCGCTTCTCGGACAGGACGAGCCCGGCCACCTACGTCAAGTACATGACCGACGGCATCGTCCTCGCCGAGATCCAGGGCGATCCGCGGCTCTCGGGCTACGACACGCTCATCATCGACGAGGCCCACGAGCGCAGCCTCAACATCGATTTCCTGCTCGGCTACCTCAAGCGCCTGCTGCCGAAGCGCCCGGATCTCCGCGTCATCGTCAGCTCCGCGACGCTCGAGACCGACCGGTTCGCGACCTACTTCGGCGGCGCCCCGGTCATCGAGGTCTCCGGCCGCACGTACCCGGTGGAGGTCATCCACCGCCGCCCGGAGAGCGGAGAGGCCGAGGTCGCCGACGCCGTCGCCGCCACGGTCGAGGAGATCACCTCGATCGATCCGCGCGGGGACATCCTCGTCTTCCTGCCTGGAGAGCGCGAGATCCACGACACCATGGCCGAGCTCACGCGCCACGGCCTGCCGCACACAACGCTGCTGCCGCTCTACGGACGGCTCCCTCAGGGCGACCAGCAGCGCGTGTTCCAGTCCCTGCCGGGGCGGCGGATCGTGCTCGCGACCAACGTCGCGGAGACGTCGCTCACCATCCCGGGCATCGTGTACGTCATCGACTCCGGGCTCGCCCGCGTCAACCGCTACAGCCCGCGCACGGGCGTCACCCAGCTCCAGATCGAGCCCATCTCGCGCGCGAGCGCCGATCAGCGCAAGGGGCGCGCGGGCCGCGTGCAGAGCGGCGTGTGCTTCCGGCTCTACGACGAGCAGGACGACCGGGCGCGGCCCGCCTACACCGATCCGGAGATCCTGCGCGTCGGCCTCTCGGGCGTCATCCTCCAGATGAAGGCGCTCGGGCTCGGCGCCATCGAGGATTTCCCCTTCCTCGACGCGCCGTCGAAGCGCGCCGTGGACGAGGGCTACCGGGTCCTCGAGGAGCTCGGCGCGCTCGACGACGCGGGTGAGCTCACGGACACCGGCAGGAAGCTCGCGCGGCTGCCGCTCGATCCGCGGCTCGGCCGGATGGTCCTGGGCGGCGAGGCCGAGGGGGCGCTCGCCGAGGTGCTGATCATCGCCGCGGCGCTCGGCGTGCAGGATCCGCGGGAGCGGCCGCTCGCCGCCCAGAAGCAGGCCGACGACGCGCACCGGAAGTTCAAGGACGAGGCCTCCGATTTCGTGGGGCTCCTGAAGCTGTGGAGCTTCTACCAGGACGCGCAGGGCCGGCTGACCCAGAACCAGCTCAGGAAGGCCTGCCGCGACCATTTCGTCTCGTACCTCCGCATGCGCGAGTGGGCCGACGTGCACCGGCAGATCAGCCGGATCACGAAGGAGATGGGGTTCTCGCCGAGCGACGCGCCCGCGAAGGGCGACGCCATCCACCGCGCGCTCCTGCCTGGCCTGCTCAGCCGGATCGGCATGTGGAACCAGGAGAACAAGGTGTACCTGGGCGCCCGGCAGACGCGCTTCCAGCTCCACCCCTCGTCGGGCCTCGCGAAGAAGCCGCCCGCGTGGATCATGGCCGCCGAGCTGGTCGAGACGTCGCAGCTCTTCGCCCGGATGGTGGCGGCCCTCGATCCCGCGTGGATCGAGGCCGCGGCCGGGCCGCTCTGCAAACGCAGCCACAGCGACCCGCACTGGGCCGCGAAGCCGGCGGCCGTGATGGCCCGGGAGCAGGTGACGCTGTACGGGCTGCCGATCGCGCGGGATCGACGGGTCGACTTCGGGGCGATCGACCCGAAGTCCGCGCGCCAGATCTTCCTCGTCCACGCGCTGGTCCGGCAGGAGTACGCGACGCGCGCGCCCTTCATGGAGGCGAACCGGCGGCTCTTCGAGGAGGTCAGCCAGCTGCGCGACAAGGCGAGGAGGAGCGAGATGCTGGCCGACGAGCACGCGCTCGAGCTCTTCTTCGATCGGCGCGTCCCCGAGGGCGTCTATAACGGCAAGACGTTCGAGGCGTGGAGGAAGGAGGCCGAGGCGGAGGACCCGCGGGCGCTCCACCTGTCGCTCGCCGACGTCCTGCTCGACGAGGCCGCGGAGCTCACGCCCGAGCGCTTCCCCGATTCGCTCGACCTCTACGGCGCCGCCGTGCCGCTCTCCTACCGCTTCGATCCGGGCGAGGACGACGACGGCATCTCCCTCTCGCTGCCGCTCGTGCTCCTGCCGCAGGCCGATCCCGACGAGCTCGAGTGGATGATCCCCGGGTGGCACGCCGAGAAGATCGCGCAGCTGCTCGAGTCGCTGCCGAAGTCGCTGCGCAAGGCGCTCGTCCCGCTCGCCCCCCTCCGCGAGGTCGCCCGGGAGATCGCGGCGGAGCTACGGCCGTTCCAGGGCCCGCTGCGGGCCGTCCTTGCGCGCGCGATCGAGGACCGCACCGCCGAGCGCGTGCCCGCCGACGCGTTCCGGCCCCAGGATCTGCCGCCGTACCTGCGCTTCTATTTCCGCGTGCTCGACGAGGACGGCCGGGTGATCGGCGAGGGGCGCGAGCTCCGGGAGCTCAAGGAGCGGCTGTCGGGCCGGGCGCGCGAGGCCTGGGCGAGGGTCGGCAAGGCGGGCCTGGAGCGGGACGGGCTCACGTCGTTCAGCGTCGAGGCGCTGCCCGAGCGCGTCCAGGTCGACGCCGGGCGCCACAAGGTGTTCGGCTACCCGGCGCTGGTCGACGGCGAGACGTCCGTGTCGGTGCGCGTGCTCGCCTCGAGGGCCGCGGCGGCCGAGGCGACGCGCGCCGGGCTGCGGCGGCTCCTCTTGCTGCAGCTCGGGGGCAAGATGAGCCAGCTCGAGCAGCCGCTGCGGAGCGCCGTGGCCGTGAGCGGCCTCGGCGCCAAGGTGGCCCCGGGCGAGCCAGGCCTCGCCCGGCAGATCGCGCTGCGCGCGCTCGACGAGGCGTTCCAGCTCGGCGATCCCGGCGCCTTTCCGAGGACGAAGGCCGCGTTCCAGGCGCGCCTGGACAAGGGCCGCGCGTCGCTGCAGGGCGTGCTCGGGAAGCTCGCGGGGCTGGCGCGGGAGATCGGCGTCGAGCTCGACCGCGTGCAGGCGATGCTCCGGTCGATGACGGGCAAGCCGGGCGCGTCGAGGCCGGCGCTCGACGACGTGCGCACGCAGGTCGACTTCCTGCTGCCGGTCGGGCTCTTCTCGCGCGCCCCGGTCGACCGGCTCGCGCACCTGCCCCGGTACCTGCGCGCCGCGCAGATCCGGCTCGAGCGGCTGCCCAACGGGCCGCAGAAGGACCAGAGCAAGGCCGCGCAGGTGCTGCCGTTCTGGCAGGACTACCTCAAGCACCAGCAGGGGCTGCGCGACAAGGGGGTGCCCGCGGAAGAGCTGGAGTCGTTCCGCTGGCTGATCGAGGAGCTCAGGGTGTCGCTCTTCGCGCCCGAGCTGAAGGCGGCGGTCCCGGTCTCGCCGCAGCGGCTCACGGAGCAGTGGAAGCGGCTGCTGGGATAGCGGCGCAGGGACGCGCTCGACCCCAGCCCCGAACAGGGCCCAAGGACCGCGCCGCGCGCCGCCAGGCGGACGGCCGCCACCGGCCTCCTCGATCGGGTATTTCCTTAAGACGTACGCCCGCTTGGCCGCGACGCGCCCGCGCCAATGAGCACTGGACGCAGCGCTCACCTCGCTGGCAGGCTGCCCGCCGGCGAGGCTCCCCGTCCGGATCCTCGGTGAGCGATGCAGGCAGGTGACATCATCGACGGCCGGTTCTGCATCGAGCACCTCGCGGCCTCGGGCGGGATGGGGGCCGTCTACCGGGCCCGCGATCAGGAGACCGGCGAGGCGGTCGCGATCAAGCTCCTGACCACCGAGAGCGCGCAGCACCTCGTCCGCTTCGCGCGCGAAGCCCACATGCTCGCAACGGCCCGGGTGCCCGGCGTCGTGCGCTACGTCGCGCACGGCGCCACCGCGTGGGGACAGCCGTTCCTCGCCATGCAGTGGCTCGACGGCGAGACGCTCTCCGACCGGCTCACCCGCCAGGGCGTCACCCTCGAGGAGACCCTCGAGCTTGGCCTCCACGTCGCGAGGGCGCTCGGCGCCATCCACAGGCTCGGCCTCGTCCACCGCGACCTGAAGCCGAGCAACCTGCTGCTGGAAGGCGGCTCGCTCGAGCGCGTGCACCTCATCGACTTCGGCCTCGCCCGCGCCGTCACCGACGAGCCGCTCACGGCCGCGGGCCTCGTCCTGGGCACGCCCGGATACATGGCCCCCGAGCAGGCGCGCGGCGAGCTCAGCGTCGACACCCGCGCCGACGTGTTCGCCCTCGGCTGCATCCTCTACCGCTGCCTCACCGGCCGCGCCGCCTTCCAGGGCAACGCCGGGCTCGCCGTGCTGATGAAGGTCCTCCTCGAGGAGCCGCCCCGCGCGCGCGACCTCCGGCCCGGCACCCCGGCCGCGCTCGACGATCTCGTCGCCCGCATGCTGGCGAAATCCCCGCTGGACCGGCCGGCCGACGGCGGCGCCGTGGCGGCCGAGATCGCCACGATCGGCGCGCCCGAGAGCAGCGTCGGCGGGCCCCGCTCCTTCCCGCCGCGCGCGGTGGAGCTCACGACCGGCGAGCGACGCGTGACCTGCCTCGTTGTCACCCGCGAGCGCGCCGTCAGCTCAAGCGCCGCGGCGGAGCCGCGCCAGGCAGAGCTCTGGCAGCTGCACGACGTGGCCGAGCAGTACCGCGGCGAGCTCGAGCTCCTCGAGGGCCGCTCGCCGCTCATCGTGCTGTCCGGCGCGGGCACGCCGACCGACCTCGCGGCGCGGGCCGCCAGGTGCGCGCTCGCGCTGCAGGAGCTGCTCGGCGGCGCGCCCGTCGCGCTCGCCACCGGCCGGGCGGAGCTCTCGGCGCGCGTGCCCGTCGGCGAGCTCATCGACCGCGCCTTCCAGATGCTCGCGGCCCACGACGACCGCTCCCCCGCCGCGGGCGTCCGCATCGACGAGGTGACCGCGGGCCTCATCGGCACGCGGTTCGACGTCACCGAGGACGCCGCGGGCCGCGTCCTGCACGGGGCGCGCGACGAGCGGACCGCGCAGCTGCTCGGCAAGCCGACCACCTACGTGGGCCGCGAGCGCGAGCTCGCGATGCTCGTGGCCGAGGTCGATCGCTCCATCGACGAGGGCGCCGCGGGCGCGGTGCTCGTGACGGCCGAGGCCGGGATGGGCAAGTCGCGCCTGCGAAAGGAGCTCATCCGCAAGCTCCGCGAGCGGGGAGACAGGATCGAGGTCTGGCTCGGCCAGGGCGACCCCATGGGCGCCGGCGCGGCCTTCGGCCTGCTCGCGAGCGCGCTCCGGGACGCCCTCGGCGTCGCCGACGGCGAGCCCCTGGAGGCGCGGCAGCGCAAGGTCCGGAGCCGCGTGGAGCAATACGGGGGCATCGACGCGCCACGCGTCGCGGCCTTCCTCGGCGAGCTCGTCGGCGCGCCGTTCCCCGACGAGCACGACGTGCAGCTCCGGCTCGCGCGGCGCGACGCCGTGCTGATGGGCGACCAGCTCCGCCACGCCTGGGAGGACTTCCTCCGGGCGGCGTGCCGCGCGGGGCCCGTGCTCCTCGTGCTCGAGGACCTCCAGTGGGGCGACCTCCCCACCGTCACGATGGTCGACGAGGCGCTGCGCCAGCTCAAGGACATGCCGCTGCTCGTGCTGGCGCTGGGGCGGCCCGACGTGCGCCGGCTCTTCCCGAAGCTCTGGGAGGGCCGGCTGGCCCACGAGCTCCACCTCACGCCGCTCCCGCGCCGCGCGAGCGAGCGGCTCGTGCGCGAGGCGCTGGGCGCGCACGCGACGCACGACCTCGTGGGGAGGCTCATCGAGCGCGCGGACGGCAACGCGTTCTTCCTCGAGGAGCAGATCCGCGCGGCCGCCGAGGGCAAGAGCGAGGGCCAGCCGGAGACGGTGGTGGCCATGGTGCAGGCGCGGCTGGAGACGCTCGACGCCGAGGCGCGGCGGCTCCTCCGGGCGGCGAGCATCTTCGGCGAGACGTTCAGGTCGAGCGCGGTCGCCGCGCTCCTCGGGAGCGCCGACATCGCGCAGGTCCTCGCGGAGCTGCTCCGGCGCGAGGTGATCGTGCGGCGGGGCGAGGGGCGGCCGCGGGACGACGCGGAGTACTGCTTTCGCCACGCGCTCGTCCGCGAGGCCGCCTACGGCATGCTGACGGCGCGCGACCTCCGCATCGGCCACGCGCTCGCGGGCAGCTTCCTCGAGGCGGCCGGCGAGGGCGATCCGAGGGCGCTCGCCGAGCACTTCGAGCGCGGCGAGGAGCCCGAGAAGGCCGCCGAGTGGTACCTGCGCGCCGCCGACAAAGCGCTCCGCGGCAACGACCTCGCCGAGGCGATCGCCTGCGCCGAGCGCGGCATCGCCTGCAGGCCGGACCCTGCCGCGGTGGGCGCGCTCCGCCTGGTCGAGGCCGAGGCGCTGCTCTGGCGCGGCGAGCCGGCCCTCGCGGAGCAGCGTGGGATCGAGGCGACGCGGCACCTCGTGCCGGGCTCGGTGGCGTGGTTCTCGGCGTTCACCCAGCTCGCGGGGGCGGGGCACAAGCAGGGCCACTACGAGCGCGTCGAGCGCTGGATGATGGTCGTCCTCGGCACGGAGCCGCTCGACGGCGCGCGCATCGCGAGGAACGCCTGCCTGCTCGAGGGGGCGATCGTGCTCCTGCTCGGCGGCCGCTACGCGTGCGTCGACGCGCTGATCGACGCGGTCGAGCGCGCGACGGAGGACGCGTCGGCCGCGGATCTCATGATCGAGGCGAAGCTCCTCTACCTGCACGGGCTCCTCCGGCAGCACAACGGCGATCCGAGCGCCTGCATCGCGAGCATGGGCGCGGCGCTCGCCGCGTTCGAGGACATCGGCGATCGCCGCGAGGCGTGCCGCGCGCGGCTCAACATGGGCCTCTGCTACGTCCAGTTCGGGTACTTCGAGGCGGCGGCGGGGGTCCTCCGCGCCGGGCTCGAGGAGGCGGAGCGGATGGCGCTCGACGACCGGGTCCCGAACGCGCTGCAGAACCTCGGCCTCGCGCTGGCCCACGCGGGCGAGGTCGACGCGGCGAGGGCGGCCCTGCGGAGCTCGATCGAGGCGCTCACGCGCCGCGGCGACCGGCGGCGGGAGTGCGAGAGCCGGCTCCAGCTCGCGCGCGTCCTGCTCCTCGCGGGCGAGCCCGCGCTCGCCGAGGCGGAGGCGCAGGCGGCCGAGGCGCTCGCGCGGGGGGTGCCGGAGCGGCTCCCCGCGGCCATCGCGGCGCGCGCGCGCGCGCTGCTCGATCTCGGGCGCGCCGGCGAGGCGCTCGCCGCCACGACGCAGGCCCTGTCCCTGCTCGAATCGGGCCGCCCTGACGAGGAGGGCCCGCTTGTGCGCCTGGTCCACGCCGAGGCGCTGGCCGCGACGGGCCAGATGGCCGAGGCCAAGGGCGCCATCGCCCTGGCCCGCAACGGGCTGCTCGTGCGGGCCGGGAGGATCGGCGATCCTGTCTGGCGCGAGCGCTTCTTGCGCGATGTCCCCGACAACGCGCGGATCCTGGAGCTCGCGCAAGGCTGGCTCGACGGACACGCGCCCTGAAAGCGTCAGCCGCGCTCGGGCGAGAGCGAGAGGCCATCACGGCGTCCGGGGGAGCCCACATGGCGGTGATTCCGGCCGTCGGGCGGGAGCATCTTTTTGTCGCCCGGAACAGGAGACGTCGCAAGTAAGCTGAGCCTCTACCTCTAACCTTGTGTTCGAACACAGGGAGGCAGATCCATGCTCAGGTCGTCCGTCGTTCTGATTCCCCTCGTGGCCCTCGCCGTGTCTGTCTCGTGCAGCAGCGAAGACAGATACCGGCCTCCCACGACGGGGGACCTGCCCTCTGCCGGCGTCACGACCAGCAGCGGACAGGGCGGCGGCACCGGCGGACAGGGCGGCGGCACCGGCGGCCAGGGCGGCGCCGGCGGCCAGGGCGGCGCCGGCGGCCAGGGCGGCGCCGGCGGCCAGGGCGGCGCCGGCGGCCAGGGCGGCGCCGGCGGCCAGGGCGGCGCCGACATGCCGAGCTGTTCCAACGGCGCGAAGGACAGCAACGAGACGGACGTCGACTGCGGCGGCGCCTGCGCAACGCCGTGCCGGGTCGATCAGGCGTGCGCGGAGGCCGCGGACTGCTTCTCAGGGCGGTGCGAGGAGGGCGGCGGGGGCAGCGGCGGCGCCGGGCGCGCGTGCGTGGCGGCGCGGTGCGACAACGGCGTGAAGGACGGCGACGAGACGGACACCGACTGCGGCGGCGGCGCCGCGCCGCGCGACGACAACCCGGCGTGCCCGCCGTGCAAGACCAGCAAGGGCTGCGCGGCGGGCTCGGATTGCGAGTCGTTGAGCTGCGTGAACGACCAGTGTCTGGCGCCGGCCTGCAGCGACGGCGTGAAGAACGGCCAGGAGACCGACATCGATTGCGGGGGGATCTGCCCCGGCTGCCCGCCTGGCGACGCGTGCTCCAAATCGACCGACTGTGTCGAGCTCGTCTGCTACGAGCAGGTCTGCCAGGCCGCGACCTGCAGCGACGGCGTGAAGAACGGCAAGGAGACCGACATCGACTGCGGCGGGACGGAGGGGTGCAGCACCCGGTGCCCTGCGGGGCAGCGTTGCACCACCAACACCGATTGCGCGACGTCGATCTGCAACACCACGAACCGCGTCTGCGCGTGCCCGGCGTGGATGGTGATCTCGCCCGTGAGCGGCGGCGGGAGCTACTGCATCGATCAATACGAGGTGACGAAGCAGGATTACGATGTCTTCCTCCAGGCGAACCCGGTGCTCGCCGGCATGCCGGCGGAGTGCGCGGGGAACATCTACCGTCCCTCGAGCGGGTGGCCCTACACGGAGGGGCGAGTGCCCGTCACCCACGTCGACTGGTGCGACGCCTACGCGTACTGCTCCTACATGGGCAAACACCTCTGCGGCAGGATCGGCGGAGGCGCGAACTCGCCTGCCGACGTCGCGAGCCCGACGCGGAGCGAGTGGTTCAACGCGTGCTCCGGCCAGGGCGTGAACGAATACCCGTACAGCGATCTCTATAGTGAGGCGACCTGCAAGGTGGAGGACCCGAGCGGCGAGTTCGCCAGGAAGCCCGTGCCCCCCAACCCGCTCCCGCAGATCTCGCCCTGCGAAGGCGGAATCACGGGCCTCTTTCATATGAGCGGCAACGTGGCGGAGTGGGAGAACTCCTGCGACGCGCAGGGCAACTGCCTCGTCCGCGGCGGCTCGCGGGCCTCGCAGCAGGACGCGGATGACGTCGCGCGCGGCACGCTCAAGGCGGCCAGGTGCGATGCGCTCCTGGACCAGGATCGCCTCACCCCGTCTGCGGACATCGGCTTCCGCTGCTGTCTCTGAGCGTCCGCGCCGGATACGCGCCAGGCGGCCGCCCGGCCGCCGCGCTTGCGGCGGGCGCGCAGGGCGCTCGACGCGCCCCGCGCCGGTCAGAAGCGGGCGGCGGCCGCGCTCACCGGCGCCGCCGCCCGGCCCGACAAGCTCACTGCGCCGGTTCGGGATCGCAGCCGTAGAGGACGTCGACCGCCGCCATGGCGTCGTCCTGGACCAGCCGGCACGCGTCGGGGCAGAGCGTGATCATGTCGTTCTCGATGTAGAAGGAGCCCGGGGCGCACGCTGCCGCGCTCGCCACCTGGGCGAACGATTGCGGCTCGCTCCCGTCGCCGGGCGTGTACTGGACGACCACGGTCGAGAGGTCGATGATCTCCCCCGGCGGCGAGTCCGGCACCTCGAACTCGCACGCGACCACCGCGCCCGTGATGACGCCCTCCGCGATCGCCTGGAACACCACGTCATAAGAGTCCGTCTGGCAGAGCGGGAACCTGAGGCCACCCGTCCTCTTGCTGAGCGTCTGGTAACCCGTGCCCGGCGCCACGGCGGTGCCGCACGTCTCCTCGACCACGTCCGCATCGGGCGCGTAGGCGTCCGTGGCGACCGTGTTCTCGTGGAGCCCGACGATGCTGTGAAAGACGTAGTTGGGCGCGGTCGCGTCGCCGAAGACCGCCGGGTCCAGGCCGAACAGCAGCTCTTCGAAGTCCGTGGCGACGTCCTCCCAGGGCTGCCGCGTGTCGTCGATATAGATGTTGCGCGGGAGGTGCGTCGACTGGCAGCCCACGTGGTCGTCGGTGATCACGGTGATCACCTTGAACGAGTCCTCGCGCACCCACTCCGACCACCCGGACGGCGCCACGCCGTGCTCGTCGGGCAGGCCGCCGTTGTAGCTCCCGAGGAGCACGCAGAGCGCGTCGTTGCTCCTGATCTCGTGGCTGTAATGGTAGAAGACGGGCGGGTTGTTCCCCGGTGCCTCGGGGACCGGGGAGCAGCTCTCGGTGCTGAGCGGGGCGCCGACGCAGATCGAGTCGTCTTCCTCCGCAGCGCCGTGCGCGGAGATCATGATGACGCGGTAATCGATGCCGCTCTCGCCGATGATCGAGGCGAAGCTCTCATTGATGTTGTTCTGTACGCTGATGATCTCGTTCGCCATGCTGGGCGAGTTGTCGATGACGAACACGATGTCGACCGGCCGCTTCGTGAGCGTGGCCTCGGCGACCGTGGCGACACAGGCCGTATCGGGCGTCACGGGGCCGCTGCCACCCGTGTTGGCGCCGCTGGAGCCGTTGCCGATCATCCCCCCGTCGTCACCGCCCGCGCCGCCCCCGCCCCCGCCGCCCTCGCCGCCCCCGCCCGCGCCGCCGGCTCCACCGACGTTCGCTCCAGCCGTCGCGTCCGCGTCGCCCTCCGCCCCGGAGCTGCAGGAGCACCCTGCGGCGCCGGTCATCACCAGAACACCCAACCCAAGAAGCGGAACCAACATGGTAGACCGGGAGAGCTTCACATGAACCTCGACCGCTAGGGCGCATGAACGCGCTATTTCAGATTGCACAATTGCAACGAGATGTGGTGACGATTTTGACCTGACCGCGATTTTTCTCGGAGGCTGTTCCATGACATGTATCATGGAAGCGTCTTTGTCATTCCACGTGGTGCGCACGGCGAGGCGCGGTGGATGGAGGCGCGGGCACGGCCACGTGGCCACGCGCCACGCGCCACCGGTTGCGTGAAGCGAGGGCGCCAGCTGGAACGCGGCGCCGCGGCCGTCGGGCGCCTCGGCTCCTCGGACGCTCCGCATGGGCTGGATGGTCTCTGCACAATGCGCCCCTAGGATGCAGGTATGAGCCTACGTCATGACTTTCCTCGCATCGGCATCGATGCGATCGCGCTCGCCGTCCCCCGCCGCTTCGTCGAGCTCACCGAGCTCGCCGAGGCGCGGGGCATCGCGCCCTCCAAGTACCTGACCGGCCTGGGGACCCGCCGGATGGCGATCGCTGCGCCCGACGAGGATCCGATCACCCTCGGCGCCAACGCGGCCCGCCGGCTGTTCCAGCGGTCGGGCGCGAGCCCCGCGGACATCGGGCTCTGCGTCGTGGGCACCGAGACCGCCGTGGACCACGCGAAGCCGGCGGCCTCCTTCCTCCACGGCCTGCTCGGGCTGCCGAGCGCGTGCCGGGTCTTCGAGGCCAAGCACGCCTGCTTCGGGGGCACCGCGGGCCTCCTCAACGCGGTGGACTGGATCGCCTCGGGCTCGGCCCGCGGCCGCGCCGCGCTCGTCGTGTGCTCGGACGTGGCGCGGTACGCGCTCGGCTCGGCGGGCGAGCCCACCCAGGGCGCCGGCGCCGTGGCGCTGCTCGTGCGCGAGCGCCCGCGCCTCGTCGAGATCGAGGTCGGCCAGACCGGCACGTATGCGCGCGACGTCTACGATTTCTGGCGGCCGCTCCACCACAAGGAGGCGCTCGTCGACGGTCACTACTCGGTGCAGTGCTACCTCGACGCCCTCGCCGGGGCCTACGGCGACTGGCGCCGCGTGGCGGGCGACGGCGATCCCCTCGCGCGCACCTGCTATCACGTCCCCTACGGCAAGATGGCCCGCAAGGCCCACCGCCACCGGCTGGCGATGGACGGCCTGACCGAGCAGGCCGCCGACGAGAGCTTCGCTGTCGAGGTGGAGCCGTCGCTCGATCTGCCGTCGCGCATCGGCAACATCTACACGGGCTCGCTCTACCTGGCGCTCGCGTCCCTGCTCAACACGGAGGCCCGCGCGCTCGAGGGGCAGCGCGTCGGGCTGTTCAGCTACGGCTCGGGCTGCTGCGCCGAGTTCTTCGCGGGCAGGATCGGGCCGGAGGCCGGGGCGCTCGTGGCCGCCCTCGAGATCGACGCCCCGCTCGACGGGTGCCGTCGCGCCTCCGTCGCGGAGTACGAGGCGCTGCGCAACGGCGACGAGGCCGCCGACCGCCGGCCGGCGCCCGAGGGCGCCGAGCGCGGGGGCGCGAGCCTCGACAGCCGGGTGGTGTACCTGGGGCTCGACTCGAGCGAGCGGCGCGTCTACGCGAACGAGTGAGCGCCGGAGCGGGCAGCTCGCTCAGCCGGAGCCGGACGAGGGGGACGTGAGCTCCGAGAGCTTCACGGTGAAGAGCTCCGCCCCGCCGGCCGCAGCGACGACGACCCGCAGCGTGCCGGAGGGGGCCGGTCGCTTCAGGCGCGCGGCGACCGCGCGCGTGACCGGCGCGAGCGGCGCGATGATGTCGGCCATCGCCGAGCGCGCCATCACGCCGACCAGCATCGGCGCGCGCTCGCCCGCGGCCAGGGCGGCGCGGAGCATGCGCTCGGGTTCGAGAGCCGGGTCGCGCTGCTGCAGGCCGATCGCGATGAGATAGCCCGTCGGTTCTCGCAAGGAGAGGAGATAACCCGTCAGCGGCGCGGGGGCGCTGCTGCGGGCCGGGAGGCTCTGCAGCAGGCGCGCGAGCTCCGGGCGGTGATCGGCGAGCAGCTCGGCCCGCTCATCGTGATCGGACATGCCCGCCCGCCCCTGCTTCGCCTGGGCGTTCGGCGTGAGACCGCGATTCCGCGGGGTGATCGTCGCTGCGTCTTTCGGGACCATGTTCCTCCAGCGAGGGCTCTTGCCCTCCGTGTTGTTTGTTCCGGTCACCGCGTCGCGCGTGTCACGAAATCGGACGCGGCCGCGCGTCGCTCGCAAACGCGGGCCGCGCGCCGCTTCACCGGGGCGCTTCGAGGTCGCCCCGGCGCGCCCTGTCGGAGGACCGTCCGGCGCGCACGGTCGGCCGAGATGGCACGTCCTCGTGCCGCCGATGGCCGGCCAGGAGCCAGGAGCGGGCCGCGAGGGCGCCCTGGACCCCGCCTCGGTCGGCAGAGGGCGCCGGCGACGGCTGCGCTCCTCGTCCATCGCGAGGGCGCGGCCCCCGTCCGCGGCGAGGGCGCGGACCTTGCGATGAGGCGCCGCGAGCTCGCTGCCCTCCGGCGCGGAGCGCTCCGGCGCCCGGTGCGCCTGCGCGGAGGAGCGTCAGCGAGCGTCAGCCAGAGGGAGAGCCAGCCTATGCGACATCGAATGGGGAGGATTGGACAGGTGATGGCCGCAGCCGCCATGGTGGGGGGCTGCGCCTCCACCGAGGCGCCGCGAGACCCCGCGCCGTCGGTGGACGGCGCGGCGGCGGCGACCACGGCGCCCGACACGGCGCTGGGCCCCGCGCGCCTGCGGGCGGCGTACATCGCGGCCGTGCAGGCGTCGGCGCCCGAGGGCTACCGGGTGATCGAGGCGTCTCCGGGCGGGAACGAGGCGAGCCTGCGCGCGCCGAACCCGGCGCACCGGCTCGCGGCCGATTTCAGCGCGTCGGGCGTGCGGATCGCCCCGGAGGGCGAGGCGCGGTGGAGCTTCTCGATGGCCGCCGCCCGGTACGGCTGCGCGGGCGATCTGCGCGAGGTGCCGCGTGCGGCGCCGACCGCCACGAAGAACCGCGTGGAGCTCCGCCGGCAGGGCGCGTCGCCGGGCGAGGGGCTCGTGGAGTGGTACGTGAACGGGCCGCTCGGGCTGGAGCAGGGCTTCACGGTGCCCGGTGCGCCTCCCTGCCTCGCCGCCGGGGACCAGGACCTCGTCATCGAGCTCGCCCTGGGCGGCGATCTCCGCGCGACGCCGCTCGCCGGCGGCGAGGGGGTCGCGCTGCGCGAGGCGTCCGGCGCGGTGGCGATGCGGTACACGGATCTCCACGCCACCGACGCCGCGGGGCGGACGCTGCCCGCGTGGATGGAGCTCGGCGTCGACGAGCGCACGCTGTCGCTGCGCGTGGACACCGCCGGGGCCGCGTACCCGGTGACGGTGGATCCGCTCGCCGCCTCGGAGCGGACGGCGCTCATCGCGGTCGACGGCTCGACCCCGATCCACCTGAACGGCGACGCGATCGCCATGTCGGGCGACACCGCGATCGTCGGGGCGCCCGGGAGCGCGGCGTACGTGTTCGTGAAGAGCGGCGGCGCCTGGACGCAACAAGCCAGGCTCGTCCCGGGCGACGGGGCCGCGGGCGACGGCTTCGGCGCCTCGGTCGCGATCTCGGCGGACACGGCCGTGGTCGGGGCGCCCTGGGGGACCGGGGGCGCGGGCGCCGCCTACGTGTTCGTGCGGAGCGGGGGCGTGTGGGTCGAGGGCCCGCAGGCCAAGCTCGCCGGCAGCGGACCGACCGGCGGCGCGTTCGGCAAGACCGTCGCGATCTCGGGGAGCTCGGTCATCGTGGGCTCCCCCGCGTACGCGCTCGAGCTCGCGCAGGACAGCGACGCCGACGGCGTGATCGACGCGGACGACAACTGCCCTGATGCCGCGAATCCGTCGCAGGTGGACGGCGACGCCGACGGGCATGGCGACGCGTGCGACCCGCGGTGCGTGACCTTCCGGCGCGGCCTTGGCGGCGACGTGGCCGACGCGACGCTCTGGCAGGTATCGCCCACGTGGAACGACGGCGCCAGCACCACGCTCTCGACGGGCACCGGCACGGGCGGCGTCCGGCGGAGCCTCCTCCGGTTCAACCTCGCCGGCGTCCCGGCGAGCGCGGAGATCGCCTCGGCGACGCTGTCGCTGTACCAGACGTACAAGCTCGAGAGCAGCACCGTGCGCGTCCACCGGGCCACCGCCGCGTGGACGGAGTCGGGCATCACGTGGGGCAACTCCGGCGGCGGCGGCCATTTCGATCCTGCGATCGAGGCCTCCTTCGTCACCGGCGGTCCTTCCGGCACCACCGGCTTCCGGAACATCGACGTGACCGCGCTCGCGCAGGCCTGGGTGAGCGGCGAGATCGCCAACCACGGCGTGCTGATCGAGGAGGCCGCGGTGACCCGGAGCACCCTGCGGAGCAGCGAGAGCGCGAGCGCCACGGAGCGGCCGGCGCTCACTGTCTGCTACCACGACACCTGCGAGGACGGCATCCAGAACGGCGCCGAGTCCGGCGTGGACTGCGGGGGCCCGAGCTGCGCGCCGTGCGCCCCCGGCAGCGTCCTCTGGAGCAGGCGCTTCGTCAACGGCTGGTACGAGTCGATGCGCGCGCGCGCCGTCGCGGTCGACGGCGCGAACAACGTGATCTTCGGCGGCTACGCCTATGGCCCGATCGACTTCGCCGGGCACGGCGGGCCGCTCCCCGAGGGGATGCTCGACACCAAGTTCCTCGCGAAGCTCGACGCCGCGGGGAACCACGTGTGGGACAGGCGCCCGCAGCACGGCGGCACCTTCTTGAGCGTCGCCGCGTCGGGGTCCGGCGAGCTGATCGCGGGCTCGAACTTCGGCCTGCAGCGGTTCACCGCGTCGGGCGACCTCCTCGCGGAGGTCGTTGGCCTCGGCCAGGTCAAGGTCGCCCGCGCCAATGCGGGCGCCGCCGCGCTCGCCGGCGTCCTGTGGGACACGGTCGATCTCGGCACCGGCCCCCTCGCCGGCGGGCCGGGCAGCGATCTCCTGGTCGCGAAGCTCGACGCGGCGGGCGCGCCGATCTGGACCAGGACCTTCGCGAGCGACCCGTACGACAGCGACCCTGCGAGCGTCACCGTGGACGGCGCGGGCAATGTCATCGTCCTCGGCCGCTTCTCCGGCGCGCTCGACCTCGGTGGCGGACCGCTGGCGAGCTCGCCGACGGCTCACGGCATGTACCTGGCGAAGTTCGACGCGGCCGGGAATCACGTCTTCAGCCAGGTCGTCTCCGGCACGCCGGATGACGCCGACGTCGCCGCGACCCCGTCCGGGGAGCTGATCGTCGCCCTGGGCACGACCGTGACCAAGCTCACCGCCTCGGGCGCGCCGCTGTGGAGCGTCGATACGACGGGCCTCGGCCTGCTCTCCAACACCTGGGGCATCCCTGCCGTCGCCCTCGACGGCGCTGGCAACGTGTTCATCAACCCGCCCGGCGCTGTCGCGAAGCTCTCGCCGTCGGGCGCCGTGCTGTGGTCGGTCGACCCGATCGGCGACGCGGAGCACGGGGACATCTTCGATCTGGCCGTGGACAGCGCCGGCAACGTGATCGGCGTTGGCACGTACGACCGCGCGGACGCGATCGTCGTGAAGCTCGCCCCGTAGCCCGGGCAGCGCCCCGGCGCGCTCGCGGTCGTCGCGGGCTCCTGGCCGCCTGGCCAGGAGCCCGCGATCACGAGCTCCGCGCGCGCGCCGTCGTCTCCAGCCCGCCGGGCACGAAGTCCGTCCCCTTCTGGACACGGTCGTTCCACGTCTCGGGGGGTTTGCCTGAAGGCACCTCCCTCATCGTGATGCACCCCGGCACCGGGCACACCAGCGCGCACAGATTGCAGCCGATGCACTCCTCCTCGTCGACGAACGGGACCCGCGACGGCGCCGCGTCCCCGCTCGGATCCGCCGTCACCGCGCGATCCGGGAGGACCTTCGGGAGGTGGGTGTGGCCCGCCGCGCGCGCCTCCGCCTCCGTCCTCCCCGGCAGGTGGATGCACTGGTGCGCCCCGTCCATGCAGGCGACGTAACAGAGCTGGCACCCGATGCACTTGTCGGCGCTGATGTCCGCGACCACGCGGTACGAGAGGTCGAGCTCGCCCCACTCCTGGACCTGCGGGATCGCCCTGCCGCGCAGCTCGTTCACCGAGCGCATCCCGTGATCGTCGAGCCAGTCGCTGAGCCCCTCGATCATCTCCTCGACGATGCGGTAGCCGTAATGCATCACCGCGGTGCAGACCTGGACGCTCGTCGCGCCGAGCGCGATGAACTCGGCGGCGTCGCGGGAGTTCGAGATGCCGCCGATGCCGGAGATGGGCAGCCGGCCGACGCCGGGGTGGCGCGCCAGCTGGCTCAGCAGGTGGAGCGCGATCGGCTTGACCGCGGGCCCGCAATAACCGCCGTTCGTCGACGCGCCGCCGACCCGCGGGAGCGGGACCATCCGCTCCAGATCGACGCCCATGAGCGACTTGACCGTGTTGATCAGCGAGACGCCGTGCGCCCCGGAGCGGAGCACGGCCTCGCCCGGCTCCAGGATGTCGCCGACGTTGGGCGTGAGCTTCACGATGACCGGCGTCGTCGCGAACTCGACGGCCCAGCGCGCGATCTCCTGGAGGACCGCCGGCTCGTTGCCGACGGCCGAGCCCATGCCGCGCTCACACATCCCGTGCGGACAGCCGAAGTTGAGCTCGAGCCCGTCCGCGCCCGTGTCCTCGGCCTTGCGGATGATCTCGCGCCACTCGTCCTTCGTCTCGACCATCAGCGAGGCGATGAGCGCGTGGCCCGGGTAACGCCGCTTGATCTCGCGCATCTCCTTGAGGTTCACGTCGAGCGGGCGATCGGTGATGAGCTCGACGTTGTTGAGCCCCATGAGCCGCGTGTTGCCGTAGTCGATGCCGCCGAACCGGCTCGACACGTTGACGATGGGGTTCCCGAGCGTCTTCCAGACGGCGCCGCCCCAGCCGGCGTCGAAGGCGCGCCGGACCTGATCTCCGGTGTTGGTCGGCGGCGCCGAGGCGAGCCAGAACGGGTTCGGGCTCTTGATCCCGGCGAAGTCGATAGAGAGGTCGGCCATCGCTCAGCTCCCTTGCGGTGAGGGCAAGGGCGCCGCGCCGCCCGCCCCCGTCGTCATCGCTTCGTGCATCGCGCGCGCGGCGATCTTCGCCTCGGCGACCGCGTTGACGACCTCCTTGCCGCCGTTCACGCAGTCGCCGCCGCTGTAGACCTTCGGGTTGCCCGTGCGGTGCGTCGCCGGATCGACCACCACGCGCCCCCTCGGGTCGAGCACCACCCCCTCGAACGCGAGCGCCACCTGCGTCGCCCGGCTCTGCCCGATCGCGACCGCGACGAGGTCGGCGGGCAGGAGCTCCTCTTGGGCCGGCCCTGGCGCCGGGCCCCGCGCGCCGGTGTCGGCGGGCGCGTCGGCGGGCGCGATCCGCAGCGCGACGACCTTGCCGCCCTCGCGCACCACCTCGACCGGCACCCGGTTCTCGACGAGGCGCGCGCCGGCGACCCGCGCGCCCTCGAGCTCGTGCGCGTACCCCGACATCTCGGCCTCGGAGCGGCGGTACACAACGGCCACCTCGACCCCGAGCAGGGCCAGCTCGTGGGCAACGTCGAGCGCCGTGTTGCCGCCGCCGATGACGACGGCGCGCCGCACGCCCGCGAGGTCGAGGCCCGGGTCGGCCTTGAGCCGCTCGATGAACGCGGTCGCGCCCACCACGCCGTCGCCGTCCTCCCCGCGGAGGCCGAGGCGCGCGTCGGCGCCCAGGCCGAGCCCCAGGAAGACCGCGTCGTACTCCGCGACCAGGTCGCGCGCGGAGACCTCCCCCGGCCCGGCCGCCTGCGCGACGACCGAGACGCCGGCGCGGAGCTCGATGTCCCCGAGCGACAGGACCCACTCGAGCTCGTGGAGCGCCTCGTGCCCCTTCATCTTGTAGGGCGCGATCCCGAGCGTGTTCAGGCCGCCGGGGATCGCCTTCCGCTCGAAGATCACGGCGCGGTGCCCCTCGAGGGCGAGGTAGCCCGCCGCGGCGATCGACGCGGGCCCCGCGCCCACGAGCGCGACGCTCTTGCCGGTGGGCGGCTTCGCCCGGAAGATCCGCGGATCGCGCGCGAGGGCCGACTCGACCGCGTAGCGCTGGAGGCGGCCGATCGCGATCGGCTCTCGCCCCCACCCGTTGTAGACGCAGTCGCCCGCGCAGAGCACCTCGACGGGGCAGGCCTGCCCGCACGACTGGCCGAGCAGGTTGGCCGTGAGGATGGTGCGGGCCGCGCCCTTCACCTGGCCGGCCGCGATCTTCCGGATGAAGCTCGGGATATCGATCGCCGTCGGGCACGCCTTGACGCAGGGCGCGTCGACGCAATAGAGGCACCGGTTCGCCTCGGCGACCGCCTCGGCGTCGGTGTAACGCGGGCTCTTGTCCTCGAATCGCTCTTCGATCCGGCCGGACGGGAGGGCTGAGAGGCGTATCGGGGCTCGGGTCATGCTGGCGCTCGCGCGGCTCCTCTCGGATGGTGCGTGGTGGCTAGAAGGCCTGGGCTCCCTGGGTCGGGGCGAGCCGGCGGGGTAGATAGCGCCCTGCGCCGCGCTGCACGTCGAGCTTGCCGTCCGTGCACTGGACCCGGCCGTTGACGATGACGTGCGTCGGCTTCCCCTTCACCTCGAAGCCCTCGAAGATGCTCCGATCGCACCGGTGATGGTGGGTCTTCGCGGAGATCGTGCTCGTCCCCTTCGGGTCGAAGACCACGAGATCCGCGTCGCCGCCCGGCACGATCGAGCCTTTGCGCGGGTACAGCCCGAAGATCTTGGCCGGCTGCGTCGAGAAGAGATCGACGAAGCGGTGGACGTCGATCCGCCCCGCGAGCACCCCGTAGGTCCAGAGCAGGGCGAGGCGGTTCTCGATGCCCGCGGCGCCGTTCGGGATCCGCGAGAAATCGTCCTTGCCCATGTCCTTCTGGCCGACCTGGTTGAAGGGGCAGTGGTCGGTCGCCACGGTCTGGATGAGCCCCGACGAGAGCGCGGCCCACAGCGCGTCCTGGTGGCCCTTCGGCCGGATCGGCGGGCTCATCACGTAGGCCGCCCCCTCGAAGCCGGGCTTCTCGTAGACCGAGTCGTCGAGCAGGAGGTACTGCGGGCACGTCTCGGCCATGACCACCTGGCCCCGGCTCCGCGCCTCGGTGACCGCGGCGAGCGCCTCCTTGCAGGTGAGGTGGACGATGTAGATCGGCTCGCCGATCATCCGGGCGAGCATGATCGCGCGCCCCGTCGCCTCGCCCTCGATCGGTGCGGGGCGGCTCTGCGCGTGGTACCGCGGGTGGGTCTTGCCCTCCTTCAGGAGCTTCTTCTGGAGCGCGACGACCGCGTCGCCGTGCTCGGCGTGCACGGTCACGAGCGCGCCGAGGCCCTTGGCGGCCTGCATCACCTGGATGAGCTCCGGATCGTCGACGCCGATGGCCCCGCGGTAGGCCATGAAGGTCTTGAACGACGGGATGCCGTGCTCGCGCGTGCAGACGGCCATCTCCTCGAGCGTGTCGTCGCCGAACCAGGTGACGGCCATGTGGAAGGCGTAATCGGAGACCGCCTTCTTCGCCTTCTCGTTCCACATCGCGAGCCCGTCGAGCAGCGCCTGCCCTCGGGCCGGGATCACGAAATCGATGATCGAGGTCGTGCCCCCGGCGACGCCCGCCGCCGTGCCGGTCTCGAAATCATCGGAGCTCTCCGTCCCCATGAACGGCAGCTCCATGTGCACGTGGGCGTCGACCCCGCCGGGGAAGATGAGCTGCCCCGAGGCGTCGATCACGGTGTCCCCCGCGCGCTCCTTCGACAGCCCCGCGCCGACCGCGGCGATCTTCCCGTCCTCGCAGTAGACGTCGCCGACGAACCGGTCGCTCGCTGTGATGATCTCGCCGTTCTTGATCAGGATGCCCATGTTGCTCCTCCGCGGGTGAGCGCCGGGCGGCGCGTCCCCTCCGGGGGGCGGCGCCGCCATGGCGGGGGAAACGCCGGGGGGGAGAGCCGGCCGCGACCAGCGCCCCGGCGCTGCTGGTGTCTTCGCGGTGGACTTCGCATCGCTCGTTGCCCGACCTCGCCGTCCTCCCGCCGCCCCGGGCCCTCAGGGCAGCTGTTCCGTGAGCTCGCCGTACGTCTCGGGCCGGCGATCGCGGTAGAACTGCCACGTCCTCCGCACCTCCTCGATCAGGTCGAGGTTCATCTCGGCGACGACGAGCTCGTCCTTGTCCTCGCTCCCCGTCGCGAGGAAGCTGCCCCGCGGGTCGCAGAAGTAGCTCGTCCCGTAGAACTTGCCGATGTTCCACGGCGCCTCGGTGCCGACGCGGTTCGAGGCGGCGATGAAGTAGCCGTTGGCCACGGCGTGCGCGGGCTGCTCGAGCTTCCAGAGGTACTGGGAGAGCCCGGCGACCGTCGCCGAGGGGTTCCACACGATCTCGGCGCCGTTCAGGCCGAGCAGCCGCGCCCCCTCCGGGAAGTGGCGATCATAGCAGATGTAGACGCCGATCCGCGCATACCGCGTCTGGAACGTGGGATAGCCGAGGTTCCCCGGCTTGAAGAAGAACTTCTCCCAGAACCCGTTCGTGTGCGGGATGTGCGTCTTCCGGTACTTGCCGAGGTACGTGCCGTCGGCGTCGACCACGGCGGCCGTGTTGTAGTAGACGCCCGCCATCTCCCGCTCGTAGATCGGGATGATCATCACCATCTTGTACTTCTTGGCGTACGCCGCGAGCCGCTCGACCGTCGGTCCGGGGACGGGCTCGGCCACATCGCACCATTTCGCGTCCTGCGAAGGACAGAAGTAAGGTGTATTGAAGACCTCCTGCAAACAGAGGATCTGCACACCCCTCTTCCCCGCCTCGTCGATGAACTGCAGGTGCTTCTCGAACATCGCGTCCCGGATGGCCATGACGGAGGCGCCGTCGTCGCCGATCGGGGTGGAGCACTGGATCAGCCCGCCAAGTACGTTCCGTGCCATCAGAACCACCTCGTGATGACGATCTTGCGCTCCGTGTAGAAGTCGATGGCCGTCGGGCCGTGCGCCTTGAGATCGCCGAAGAAGCTGCCCTTCTGGCCGCCGAAGGGGAAGAAGGCCATGGGCGCCGCGACGCCGATGTTCACGCCGACCATCCCGGCAGCGGCGCGGTGCTGGAACTCGCGCGCCGCGCGGCCGCTCGACGTGTAGATCGACGCCGCATTGCCGTACTCGCTCCGGTTCGCGATCGCGATCGCCTCGTCGAGGTCGTTCGCGCGCATCAGGCACGCGACCGGCCCGAAGATCTCCTCGGTCGCGATCACCATCCCTGGCCGCACGTCGTCGAAGACCGTGGGCCCCACCCAGTTGCCGTTCGGATACCCCTCGACCCTGGCGTCCCGGCCGTCGAGGAGGAGCGTGGCCCCCTCCGCCACGCCCTGGTTGATGTACGAGAGCACCCGGTCCCTGTGCGCCGCCGAGATCACCGGGCCCATGGTCACGCCCGGCTTCGATCCGTCGCCGAGCACGATCCCCTTCGCGTGGCGCACGAGCCCGTCGCGCACGGCCTCGTAGGTGTCGCCGACGCACACGACGACGCTGCCGGCCAGGCATCGCTGGCCGGAGCAGCCGTAGATGGACTCGGCCACGTTGGCGACCGTCATCTGCCGCTCGGCGTCCGGCATCACGACGAGGAAGTTCTTCGCCCCGCCGAGCGCCTGGACCCGCTTGCCCGCCTCCGCGGCGCTCTTGTACACGTGGCGCGCGACCGCCGACGAGCCGACGAACGAGACGCCCGCGATGTCCCTGTGCGCGCAGAAGGCGTTCACGACGTCGCGGCCGCCGTGGACCAGGTTCACCACCCCGGGCGGCAGCCCGGCCTGCTCGATCAGCTCGAAGATGCGCTGCTGCGAGAGCGGGACCTGCTCCGACGGCTTGAGCACGAACGTGTTCCCCGTCGCGATCGCGTACGGCAAGAACCAGAGCGGCACCATCGGGGGGAAGTTGAACGGCGTGATCGCGGCGAAGACGCCGAGCGGCTGGCGGATCGTGTGGCAGTCGATCCGGGACGCGACGTCCTCGAGGGCCTGCCCCATCAGGAGGGCCGGGATGCCGGCCGCGTGCTCGACGTTCTCGATGCCGCGACCGAAATCGTTCCGGGCCTCGGCCAGCGTCTTGCCGTGCTCGGAGGTGCAGATCGCCGCGATCTCGTCGCGATGGGCGTCGAAGATCTCGCGCAGCTTGAAGAGGTAGCGCGCCCGCTGCACCGGCGGCGTCGCGCTCCAGCCGGGGAACGCCGCCTGCGCGGCCTTCACCGTCGCGTCGACGTCGGCCGCCGTCGAGAGGGGCACCTCCGCGAGAGATTCCCCGGTCGCCGGGTTCTTCACCTCGAGGCGCGTCGCCCCCGAAGCTCGAGACCAGGCTCCGCCGACGAAGTTTTCCAGCACACGCATCGTGAAAAACCTTTCCCCCCGGCGAGGTCGTCACTCGGCAGCCCCGACCAACACGCCGGGCGCCGCCCCTGGCTGCTGGGCATCACAGCCCACCGATCGAGCGCTACATGCGGTGGGGGCCATCCGTCAAGCCTCGGTGCGATGCGGCGCGCACCGCACCCGCCTGCGGAAGATCCCCAGCGCACATCCCGTAGTATAGACCACAGAGCAGCTGGCGGCCCACCGTGCAACTGCCCAGCAGCACGTCATGAAATACTTTGGAAATAACTCGGGTATGCCCTGGGTGGGCCGCGCGAACGACGCGAACGACGCGAACGAGAGGACCATGCCGCTCGAGCGACTCCATCCGCCGCGATGCCCCACGTCGAGCCGGCCCGGCGCGGTCGCGGTCGCGGTCGCGCCGCGCGCGACGCGTCGCGCGCGGCCAGGGAGGAGTCGCGCCGAAGCGCGGCGCGGCCCGTCCACCGGAGCACCGCATCGAAAGTCGCTCGTGGTCGTTGCTCCGTCGATCGAACCGTCCTAGGTGCACCCCATGGACCTCGCGGATCCTTGCCCGGTGGCCAGGCGCACGACTATCCCAGGGGATGGCTGTGCGCGCTGGCGGCTCGGCGGTGCGCAGACGTAAGATCGGTGCGCGCTCGGTGAGACGATGACGAAACCCAGCATGCTGTTCGACACGACGGAGCACGTGCTCATCGCCGTCCACGGCAGGGAACCGCCGAGCGACGAGGAATGGGAAGGGTATATGCAGGCGGCGGGCAGTCTCCCGCCCGCCTGCACGAAGACTCTCGTGGTGACCGCCGGGGGGGGACCCAACGCGAAGCAGCGGGCATCCATCAACGACTACGTGAGCAAGACCGCGCTCACCGTGGCGATCTGCACGGACGCGCTCCTCGTCCGGCAGATCGGGACTGCGCTCAGCTGGTTCAACCCGCGGGTCAAGGCGTTCCGGGGCAGCGACGTCGTGGCCGCGCTGCGCTATCTGGAGATCACCGGGCCTGAGGCGGCCCTGGTGCAACACAAGGTCACGAAGATGAGACTCGAGATCGAGGGCCGGCCGTCCCGCGCGCCGCGCTGACCCGGGGGCCGCCGGGGAGATCGTGGCGACGCCTGGGGCGCGGGGGTGGTAGGAGGGGGACCGGACCACCGCGATGAACACGACCCGCTGGCAGCAGCTCATCTCCTCGCGAGAGGCGCGAGAGGCCCCGAACGGCGCGTGGCGGCCCCGCTTCTTCCGCCCGGCGCGCGAGGACGACGCGGAGGAGCTCGGCCGCCTGCTCCACGACGACGCCCGAATCGAGATCTTCGACACGATCGACCGGCAGCTCGCCGATCTCGTGAAGACCCGCCACCCCCGGGAGCGCCTCGGTGAGCGGGACGTCGCGCGGCTCGTGGGAGAGCACCTGAACGGCGCCCCCATCGAGGCCTATGGAGTCTGGGTCTACTATCCGTGGTCGCACCGCCTCGTGCACCTGCTCGATGAGGCCGAGTTCGTCGAGCTGCGGACCGACCGGAACAAGCACAAGATCAGCGGCGAGGAGCAGGCGGCGCTCGCCCGCCGGCGCATCGGCGTCGTCGGCCTCTCGGTGGGGCAGTCCGTGGCGATGACCATCGCGCTCGAGCGGGGCGCCGGCGAGCTGCGCCTCGCGGACTTCGACCACCTCGATCTCTCGAACCTGAACCGGATCCGGACCGGCGCGCACAACCTCGACCTGCCGAAGGTCGTCGCCACGGCGCGCGAGATAGCCGAGCTCGATCCGTTCCTCCACGTGACGTGCTTCCCCGAGGGGGTCACGGAGGACAATATCGAGCGCTTCCTGCTCGACGGGGGCAAGCTCGATGTCCTCGTGGACGAGTGCGACAGCCTCGATATCAAGCTCCTGCTCCGCGCGAGCGCGCGCGCCCACCGCATACCGGTCGTGATGGAGACGAGCGACCGGGGGCTCATCGACGTCGAGCGCTTCGATCGGGAGGGCGATCGGCCGATTCTCCATGGGCTCGTCGGCGATCTCACGCCCGAGCGCGTCCGCGGCCTGTCGACCGAGGACAAGGTGCCTTATGTCATGCAGATCATCGGCCAAGAGGCGATCTCGCTCCGGCTCCGCGCGTCGCTCATCGAGGTGCAGCAGTCGGTGAGCACATGGCCTCAGCTCGGGTCGGCGGTCGTCCACGGCGGGGCGGCGGCCGCGGACACGGCGCGCCGGATCGCCCTCGGGGAGCCGGTGCGGTCGGGCCGGTATTATGTCGACCTGGAGGAGCTCATCAGCGGCCCCGAGGGGGAGCCCGCCGCCGCGGACGCGCCGCGCGCGCCGGGCCCTGCCCTCGCCGCGGCGGCGGGCCCGCTCCCGGCCGCCGAGGCCGGCGCCGTCGCGCTCGACCCGGCGCGGCTGCGGCGGCTCGTCGCGGCGGGCGTCGCGGCGCCCTCGGGCGGCAACTGCCAGCCCTGGCTCTGGGTCCACGAGGACCGTCGCCTCGGGCTGTTCCACGACCGCGCGCGCTCCGAGTCGCTCGCCGACTTCCAGGGCGCGGGCGGCGTGGTCGCGCTCGGCGCGGCCGCCGAGAACGTCGTCCTCGCCGCGCACCGCGAGGGGCTCAGCGTGCGCGTCTCGCCGTTCCCGCGCGAGGGCGACGAGGACCTGGCCGCCACGTTCGCGTTCTTCGGCGCGCCGACCCCCGGCGCCGAGGAGCACGCCATGGATGGCCTCGCGGGCGCCATCGGGCTCCGGCACACGAACCGGCGCCCTGGCCAGCGGGCGCCGCTCGCGGAGGAGCACCGCGCCGCGCTCCGCGCCGCGGTCGAGTCCATCCCCGGGGCGCGCCTCGGGCTGCTCGAGGCGCCGGCCGAGCTCGACGAGATCGGCGCCCTCATCGGCGCCGGCGATCGGCTCCGGATGCTCGCGAGGCAGACCCACGCCGACATGATGAGGGAGGTCCGCTGGACCGAGGCGGAGGCCGAGGCGCGCCGGGATGGGCTGTTCGTCGGCACGCTCGAGCTCTCGCCGACCGATCTCGCGGGGTTCAAGATCTGCCGGGATTACCGCGCCCTGGAGCTCGTGCGGCGCTGGGGCGGCGGCCGGGGGCTCGAGAGGATGGCGCAGAAGGCGATCCGCTGCGCGACGGCCGTCGGGCTGATCACCCTGCCGCGCGCCCGGCTCACCGACTATTTCCAGGGCGGCAGGGCGGTCGAGCGCGCGTGGCTGACCGCGACGCAGCTGGGCATCGCGGTCTACCCGATGACGACGTTGCCTTACCTGTTCGCGCGGCTGATCCGGGGCCGCGGCGAGGGGCTCGACGCGGAGACCGCGGAGGCCGCGACCGGGCTCCGGGAGCGCTATCTCCGGCTGTTCGACGTCAACGACGCGACCGCGGAGGTCCTGCTCTTCCGCCTGTCGCTCGCGGGCCCCGTGTCGGCGCGCTCCCTCCGCCGCCCCGTCGACGACGTGCTCGTCGTGCGCTGAGCGGGCGGCGCGGGCGGCCCGCGCGGCGCGCCGCGGCGGCCCGCGCAGAGCCGGCCCTCACGGCGTCGGGCGATCGCCGAGGAGCCAGCTGCGCGCGGCCCCCTCGTCCTTGAAGACCCGCACGAGCTGCGCGGTCCCCGCCTCACGGGCGATCCGGCTCGCCTGCAGCGCCGCGAGATCGCTTTGCACGAGCTCGGCGGCCCTGATCACCCCCATCGCGGTCGAGGTCGCCGCGATGTCGCGGAGGAGCTCCGTCGCCTCCTCGGAGGCGATGGAAAAGCCACGGAAGTCCACGAGGACGCGGATCCTCCGGCCATAGAGCGAGCCGAGGGCCTTCTTGTACTCCGCCGCGTACGCCTGCGCCTCCTCCGTGCGCACGACGCCTTGCAACGTGACCTCGATGAGCGCGTTGATGAGGTCGATCTTGAGCTGGTACATGCCGCCTCACCTGGAGAACCGAGAGCGAGACTGAGACCGAGAGACCATAGCGTCGCGCCGCCGCTGATCCAGGCCGTTATCGCGGCTTCGGCTCGGTGAGCCGGTAGACATGCTCCACGAACTCCGGGACGAGCTCCCTGGCGACGATCCACAGCCGTCCTTCGCCGAGGTCGTGCAGGCCGGCAGGACCATCGAACGTCAGCTTGCCGCGCTCACCGAAGTAGATGAACGACTTCCTGTCGTGGCTGCGGAACCAGCCGCACGCCGCGTCGAGCAGCGGGCCGAGCGCGGCGTCTCCGCCGGGGCGCATCGGGAAGATGCGGACCGAGTCGAGGAGGCGGAAGAGGTTCGTGCCGAGCTCGCCGAGCTCGAGGACCGCGACCGCCAGCGGCTCGCCGTGCTGGCGCGCCACGAGGAGCACGCGCTCCCGCTCCAGGCCCGCGCTGCGCCAGCGCTCGACGCAGGGCCCCATCCCGAGCCTGCCGGGCACGAGATCGAGCGCCTCCGCGTACATGCGCGGCGACGTCGCGCACAGCAGGCCGAGCAGCGCCGCCTGCTCCCCGGGGGTCGGCTCGCCGATCTCGATCGGCCCGCCGGCTTCGCGCGGCGCGCGCGGCGCGGCGCGCGCGTCCACCCCCATCAGGCGGAAAGGCAGCGACAGGACGTGGCCCGTCTCGTGGCGCGCGCGGGCGAACTCGAACAGCGATCGCTCGTTC
Organism: Sorangium sp. So ce1504; assembly: GCF_051521635.1. Taxonomy (NCBI): domain Bacteria; kingdom Pseudomonadati; phylum Myxococcota; order Polyangiales; family Polyangiaceae; genus Sorangium; species Sorangium sp. So ce1504. Next base: position 9,066,913 of record NZ_CP150365.1, read on the forward strand.
CACGCGACGTGCGCCTCCGCGTAGGCGATGATCCAGCGGCACTCCGGGTCGGCCATCGCGTGCTCGAAGCAGCGAGTGAACATGTCGCGGAGCACCTGCCGGGAGCTCAGGTTCGACGCGGACTTTGGCCGCTTCGCGAGCTGATGAATCATCCACGTGCTGTGGTATGGCTTCATGATCGAGAAATTGCCCTCGATCCCGTGCTCGGACAGACACGCCACGTTGTACAGGAGGTGCGGCACCGCCGCGGCCTTCTGCGCCATGGTCAGGAAGCTCGGCTTGATGGCCTCGAAGTGCTCCGGCCGCCGCCCGGAGAGGTTGAAATAGCCGGACGAGTCGAAGAGATCCCAGAGCTCCGCCTGCCACGCGGTCCCCCCGTAGGTCGTCGCGTGCAGGATGCGGGACACGAGCCTGAGCCAGCGCCGCTCGTCCTCGCGCCGCGCGGCGGTCACGTGCACGCTGCAGAGCTGGGTGTCCGCGCCCTCCACGACCGACACCGACCGCACCTCGCCCCGCAGGTGGACGACGCCGTCGTCGCCGTCGGGGAGCTCCAGCGAGAGCTTGTGCCTGGGGAGCAGCGGCGGGTGTCCCCTCGTCAGCGCCATCCGCAGGCCCGAGAAGGACACGTCGACCACATCGGCCTCGATCGGCGGGATGTGAAGCCACTGGGGGTGCAGGAAGCGCGCGGTGAGATCGGCCTCGACGCCCCGCTGCAGCAGGCTCTTGCGGAGGCGCTCCACGCGCGCCGGCAGCGCGGAGACGAGCTCGCCCGGGCGCACCTCGTCCGCGCGGACGTTGAAGCGAAAGACGGAGTTCTGCCCGGCGATCTCGACCGCGGCGTCCTCGCTCCAGCCCTTGATGCCGAACCACGTGACCGTCCCGGCCCCCACCTCGCCGAGCATCACGCAGAGGGGCGGCGCGCTCTCGGCGGCGCGGCAGACGACGCCCTTCCTCCGCAGCAGGAAGCCGAGGATGTTGCGCACCCTCCTGGGGTCGTCGATGATCTCGCGCACTTGCCCCGCGTCCGTGGCCGAGGGCCTGAACAGGCTCGCCGCGGCCGCCTTGGCCGTGCCCGCGTCGACGAGGGCGCGCAGCACGTCGCGGATCTGCCCCACCGCGCGGGAGGGGGTTCCGTCCTCGAACGACAGCCCGATGAGCGGCCCCCGCAGGCCCATCGACTGGAGCACCAGCACGGCGGAGAGCGGACCGATCTCGACGTCGCCGGCGTACAGGCGCACCCGGACGACGCTGCCGAAAGGGAACGAGGTCCGATAGTCGGGCTCGATCCAGGCGCTCATCGAGCCGAGCAGGACGATCGGGTAGCTCAGGTCGCGCCCCTCGATGCGCAGCCAGGCAGCGCCGCCGTCCAGCCAGCACGCCTCCGGCCCCCTGACCGCCGGATCTCCCCCGAGGAGCGCCCGATCCAGAGGCCCCCCGTCAGCGCTGCCGCCGGCGGCCCAGCGCGCGTCCTGCCCGAAGCCGACCTTCGGAACCACGGTCACGCGGTCCCCCCCTCTGTCGTGAGGCCACGCGTTCCAGGTGAGGAACAGGCAACGAGGCTGCTTCGCCAACATGGCGAGGAAGCACGGCGCTGTTCGGCGAGCTCGCCAACACCCCGCAGGAGCTCACCTGGAAGCCGGGAAGGAGGCAGATCCACTTGCGCGTACTTCCAGATCCTCTGTACCGGATGTCAACATCCCGCGTCAAGCGCCGCCCGTGCCGCGCGCGCCGCCGTGTGTCGCCGTGCAGGCTCGCCGCCGTCGACGCCGTCGACGCCGTCAACGCCGTTGACGTACTTTGCGTTCACGCATCCGTCGTAATCGCCGTCGCCCCGCGCCCTGAACACGGGAGCAAGATCGCCCAGGATCCACCGGAGAGCGGGGCGATGGTCCGGACGTGGCGGGCGGTCACGGCTGTCCATGCTACAAAGCGCCACCCCGATGCCTGACATGAGCGCCTTTCTGCACGCCGACGGCTGGATCACGCTGGCGACCCTCAGCGCGCTGGAGATCGTGCTTGGAATCGACAACATCGTCTTCCTCTCCATCATGACGGCGAAGCTGCCGCTGGAGCAGCAGCCGCTCGCCCGCCGCATCGGCCTCGTGCTCGCCCTCGGGATGCGGCTGCTCCTCCTGCTCGCGATCTCATGGGTGATGGGACTCAAGGCTACCCTGTTCAGCCTGCTCGGACACGACTTCAGCGGGCGTGATTTGATCCTGCTCGCGGGCGGTGTGTTCTTGATTGGCAAGGCGACCCACGAGATGTTCGATAAACTCGAGGTCGACGATCCCAAGGAAGAGCAGCCGAAGGCGAAGGCGTCGTTCCCCTCCGTCATCGCGCAGATCGTGCTGCTCGACATCGTCTTTTCGCTCGACTCGGTCATCACCGCCGTCGGCATGGCGCAGCACATCTCGATCATGATGGTGGCCATGTTCATCGCGGTGGGCGTGATGCTCGTCTTCGCCGGGAGCATCGGCGCGTTCATCCAGCGCCACCCGAGCATGAAGATCCTCGCGCTGAGCTTCCTGCTCCTCATCGGCGTGGTGCTCATGGCCGACGGCATGGGCCAGCACATCAGCAAGGGGTATATCTACTTCGCGATGGCCTTCTCGCTCGGCGTCGAGCTCATCAACATGCGCCTCCGGGTGCGCCAGCGGCCCGTCCAGCTGCACACGAGGATGGGGAGCTCTCCGGACCTCTCGCCGACGCACGAGCAGGCTCCGCCGGGGAGCTGAGCCCCACGCCGGGATCTCCGCGGAAGAGCCGGAGAGGCGGCGGAGGCCGGGGCGCTTGGAGCGAGCACCGGGAGAGCCTGTAAACAATTCGCACAGAGGTGGTCGACGAGGGTCGACGGCGAGAGCGGCCGGTCCCAGAAGTGACACCGGGGTTCTCCACCGAGGTGAGCGTGAGCGACGAGCGAGACGACCAAGGAGACTCAGAGCGAGGAAGGCAGCGGCGCATCGTCGTCGTCGACGACGACGACGCGATCGTCGAGACGCTGGCGGAGGTGCTGCTGGCGGAAGGGTACGAGGTCGAGGGGTACACCGACCCCCTCGAAGCCCTGGAGCGGCTGCGCTCCCAGGCGCCGCCCGACGCCATCGTCATCGACTGCGTGATGCCGTTCCTGGACGGGCCGCGCCTCATCGAGACGCTCGCGGCCGAGGGGAGAGCGGCGCCGGTCGTGCTCGTGACCGCGCTCAGCGATCCCGGCTTCTGCATCGATCCGAACCACCCGGACGCGACGAGGATCATCAACAAGCCGTTCGACCTGGAGCAGCTGCTGGAGACGCTCGACGACCTCACGAGCGCGCCCCCGGTGAGCGAGCCAGAGGCGCGGCGACACACGCGGACCGCGTCGACGCAGCGGACGTAGCGGCGCCGGACGCCCGCGGGCTGGGGGCGCCCGGACCACGGCGCACCAACGCGCATCAACGCATGACCCGCGCGGCTTCCCGCGGCGCGCCGGCGCGCCTGCCCGCCGTGGTGGATGGTGGAGCGGAGCGCTCAGGGCCGGGGGAGCGCCGCGGAGAGCCCGTGGACGACCTCGGCGCCCACGGGGACGGTGACGCTCGACCGCTTGAAGTCGCCGCCGACCGGCTCGTAGGAGCCGCCGAGGCACTGCGCGAGGAACGTCTCCGCGATCGCGTTGAACGACATGGAGTTCTCCGGGCGGGCGAAGCCGTGGCCCTCGTCGGGGTACAGCACGTACGTGACCGGGATGCCCTTGCTCGTCATCGCCTTGACGATCTGATCGCTCTCGGCCTGCTTCACGCGCGGGTCGTTGGCGCCCTGGCCGATGAGGAGGGGCCGCTTGATCTGGTCGGCGCGGTAGAGCGGCGAGCGCGTGCGCAGGAGATCGCGGCCGTCCTCGGTGCGGGGGTCGCCGACCCGCTTCGCGAAGAGCTCGAGCATCGGCGCCCAGTAGGGCGGGATGGACTGGAGCAGGGTCACGAGGTTCGACGGGCCGACGATGTCGACGCCGCAGGCGAAGGTCTCCGGCGTGAAGGTCAGCCCGACGAGCGTCGCGTAGCCGCCGTAGCTGCCGCCCATGATCGCCACGCGAGCCCTGTCGGCGATGCCCTGCGCCACGGACCATTCCACGGCGTCGAGCAGGTCGTTGTGCATCTTGCCCGCCCACTCGAGGTCGCCCGCGTTGACGAACCTCTTCCCGAAGCCCGTCGAGCCCCGGAAGTTGACGCTCAGCACGGCGTAGCCGCGGTTCGCGAGCCACTGGTGCATCGGATCGAGGCGGAAGGAGCTGCGCGCCCAGGGGCCGCCGTGGACGAGGAGCACCATCGAGAGCGGCCTGTCCGGCTTGCCGTCGCCGTCGGGGTCGGCGGCGCGCGGCAGCGACAGGTAGCTCACGAGCTCGAGGCCGTCGCGCGCCTTGATGACGACGGGCCGCAGCTTCACGAGCGGCTGCGACTCGAGCGCGGCGCGGTTCGTGAAGAGGAACGTCGCCTTCTTCGCGTCACGGTCGTAGAGGTAGTATCGGACCGGGCCGTCCGATACGGTGTATCCGACGGTCCAGCGTTTGTCGTCGAGCGACCGGCTCAGCACGTCGAGCTCGCCGTCGGCGACCGCGCGGAGGGCGTCGAGATCCGGCTGGATGCTCTTGTCGAGCACCTGCCAGCGCTTGCGCTCGCGCTCGGAGGCCGCCGCCTGGACCTTGCCCGTCTTCGGGTGGACGATCACGTCGCTGACATCGGCCTTCGCGTCCTCGGCGAGCACGGCGGGCTTCGCCTTCCGCAGATCGAGGGTGACGAGCGCGGCGGTGTCGCGGCCGCGGCTGTCCCGGAAATAGAGCGTCTTGCCGGCCGCGTCGAAGCCGATCGCCTCGCTCGTCACGGCGTCCTCGGGCCCGAACGCGACGAAGGGCTTCGGCTCCTTGCCGGTGAGATCGATGTACTCCTGGCCTCCGTCGCGCGTCATCCGCGACGCGAGCCGCGCCTTGAAGTCATGGTCGGTGACGAACCCCACGAACCCTTCGTTCTGCCGCACGAGCTTGCGCTCGCCGGTGCGCACGTCGACGCGGTAGAGGTCGTGGACCTTCTTGTCCCGATCGTTCATGCCGATCAGGATCTCGTTCGGGATCTTGGGGCTCATCCCCTCGAACATCGCGGCGATGCCGTCGAAGGGGGTGAGGTCCTTGATCTGCCCGGTCTTGAGCTCGACGGCGTAGATGTGCCAGTTCTCGTCGCCGGCCTTGTCCTGGCGATAAAGGACGTAGTCGCTCGCGTAGGGGAACAGGAAGGTGCGCACCCCGCGGCTCTGCTCCTTCGTGACCGGCTTGGCCGACGCCGGCGCCTGGGCCGGGCCGACCCACACGTTGAGCACGCCCTCGGAGGGGGCGAGGAATCCGAGCCGCTTGCCGTCCGGGCTGATCTGGGGGGACATGCGATCCGGGTTGCCGAAGAGCATGCGCCGCGGCATGAGCGTCGCGTCGGCGCGCGGCCCGGCCTTCGTCGGCGCGGCCGGGGCTGCGGCCGCCGGGGCCGCGACCGCCGGGGCTGCCGGCGCTGCCGGGGCCGGCGCGGCGGCCTGTCGGGGAGGCGGCGGCGCGGACGCCGGAGCGCCGCCGCAGGCGAGCGGCGCGATCAAGGGCAGCAGGAACAGCGATCGGAGCTTCTGGGGTAAGTCCATGGGTTCACCCGGGGCGCGGAGCCGCTGGCGGCACCCCGCATGCGCCGGGCCCGCGCGCCGAGCGTCATAACCGAGATCCCGGAGGCCGGTCTACGGGGCCGCACCGAAGCGCCCGCGATCCGCCCAGCCCGGATCGCCTGATCCGCGGGAGTGTGCCGGCTCCGCGTCAGGCGGCTTGCTGCGGTGTCGTGCTGGTGGGCTCGCCGCGCGCGTCGAGCGCGAGCTTGCTCGACAGCCACGCTCGCACGCGCTCGAGATGGATCGCCTCGTGCTGCTCGGCCACGCGGAACTCGGCGGCCATGTCGTCCTGGCCGTAGGCGATCGCCAGGTCGATGAGCATCCGCCAGCTGTCGTTGTCCGTGAGCTCGGCGACGAGCAACGCCTGCAGGCTCTGCCCGAGGTTGATCCTCGGCTCGACGGCGACCGCGAGGACGCCGGACGACGAAAGGCCGATGACGTCGGCGCCGGGCGTCATCGCGGTCGGATCGGCCCCGAGCCGCTCGATCGCGCGCTTCAGCAGCGCGAAGTGCCGGAGCTCGTCGTCGCGGATCGCCTCGAGGTCGGCGCGCGTCGGGCCTCCCTCGAAGGTCCCCTCCGCGTCGTGCTTGGCGATCAGCGCCTCGTAGAGGCGCGTGCCCGAGCGCTCGAACTGGAGGCGCTCGCCGAGCTTGTCGATGAGGAGCGCGGGGGGCCTGCCCTGGATGAGCTCTCCGGCTGCCTTGACGACCCCCTTGAGGCTCGCCGGCGGCGGCACGCTCCCGACCGTGCCCGACTCCCTCGCGTACTCGCTCCTGACCGCCGCGGCCTCGGCCTCGCTCCCGGGGGAGCTCGGCGGGATCGCCTGCGCAAACTCGATGAGCTCCTTGCTGTCGATGGGAGAGGTCGCGATGCCCGTGGTGTTGGTCCCCATCTTGATCTGTTTCATGGCGTCGCCTCCTTCTGTCCGTCGATCTTCTCGGCGCGCCGCGAGAGCTCGGTGCCCGGCGTGTACCGGTAGCCCGCGGCCACGATCTCGGACGGGGAGCCGGCGGAGTTCATCTGCTGCCGGTAGGCGATCGTCGCGGCGCTCTCCGGGACGACCCTCGGATCGACGATGTCCTCGCCCACGGCGCGGAGCTGCACCTCCGTGGACAGCACGTCGCGCACGAACTGGCGGTGGCTCTTGTGGGAGACCGGGTCCGGGAGCGAGGCGGGGAGGATCTCGGCCGCGTCGCGCCGCTCGATCCGGTTGAAGTGGTCGATGGCCACGTGGAGCTGCCCGAGCTCGTAGTCGAGGAACCGCTCCCAGATCCGCTTCACGCGGGCGTTCTGCTCCTGCTGGAGGCAGCTCCAGTAGTTGTAGACCTCGTTGGCCTCGTGGAGGACCCACTTCTCGAGCCAGGTCTCCTCGGGGTCGATGATCGCCTCGTATTGCGTGACGTGCTGCTCCTCGATCGAGGCGATCTCGGCGTAGAGCAGCCGCGCCACAGGATCCGTGAAGAACGGCCCGACGTTGACGTAGTAGTTGTGCGTCTGCTGCTCGGCCGCCATGATGGTGAGCGCGTTGAGCTTCGTGATCGCGCTCGCGATCCGCCGGTCGTAAGGCGCGCGCACGTCGTCCTCGGGGGCGCGGTGCTCCACCGCGGTCGGACGCCCCGCCGTCACGTCGGTGTACGATTGCAGGATGTTGTTCGCGTCCTTGCCTTCCAGGCGGTCCAGGAGCGCCGCGTAGCGATACAGGTGATCGTAGTCCTCGAGCATGCCGAAGCGATAGACCTGCGCGAGGTACGGGTCCGGCTCGGCGAGCGCCGCGTGCGCGGTGATCTCGATCGCGACCTGCTCGTATCCGATGGTGGTCTCCAGCGGCGACTGATCCGGCGGGTTGAGCCAGTTCACCACCGTGGCCTGGTGGTGATCGACGCGGCGCACCTGGGCGAGCACGCGCCGCAGATCCCGGTTCATGCGCGCGAAGCTGTGCAGGAACCGCACGCTCTCGAGCTCGATGCCGTTCATCAGGATGACGCGCACCCGGGTGAACGCGTCGTCGTCGAGCTTGCTGAACGGCACCTGGACGAGATCACGCCAGTTGAACGACTGGCGGTCGAGCGGTGTCCCCCGCTCTCTCAGGAGATCAAGAGCCATGTTGCCCCTCCTCGCGCGTCGCGCTCGTGCGCCGTGCTGGTGCGCCGATGAACGACCGCTGCGGCGGTACCTGAAGCCGCCTTCACCACGGCGCAAGCGTGGGCATATCCCGAGAGGCCGGGTCCGCGCGCCGGCCTTTCCCACATGAATCCGCCAGACGCATGTGCACGCCCGTGTCCGAGCTGTGCTAGAGCACCGCTCGTCCTGAAGAGAGAGCAGGGCGCCGGGGCCGAGCGAGAGAACCTCGCTTCTCTGGCGTCCTTGGCGCCCTGGCGGCCCCGCCGCCCCGGCCCCGCGGCGGCGCGCTGGCGGGCCGGTCGTGGAGGAGGTGTCGTGATCTCCAGCAGCGTCCCCGAGCTCCGGCTCCGCACCCGCAACGCCATGCCTGTCCGCGAGGGCGGCGACTACGTCCTTTACTGGATGATCGCGAGTCGCCGGACACGGTACAATTTCGGTCTGGAGCGCGCGATCGCCTGGTCGATGGCGCTCGATCGACCGCTCGTCGTGCTGGAGGCGCTCCGGTGCGGTTACCGCTGGGCGAGCGACAGGATCCATCGCTTCGTGATCGACGGCATGGCCGACAACGCGCGCCGCCTCGCGGCGGCCGGCGTCGCGCATCACCCCTACGTCGAGCCCGCCGAGGGGGCCGGCAAGGGCCTGCTCGGCGCGCTCGCGGCGCGGGCGTGCGTGGTGGTCACGGACGACTACCCCTGCTTTTTCCTCCCGCGCATGGTCGCCTCGGCGGCGCGGCAGGCGCCGGTCCGCCTCGAGCAGGTGGACTCGAACGGCCTCTTGCCGATGCGCGCGGCCGATCGGGTGTTCACGACCGCGCGCTCGTTCCGCATCTTCTGGCAGCGGGTGATCGGCGAACACCTCGGCGCGCAGCCGGCGGCCGATCCGCTGAAGCGGGCGAAGCTCCGGCCTGCGGCGCCCCTCCCCCGCGCGATCGCGCGCAGGTGGCCCGCGGCCTCGCCGGCGCTGCTCGGGGGCGACCCTGCGGCGCTCTCCGCGCTCCCCATCGATCACACCGTCCCGCCGGCGCCCTGCCGGGGCGGCCCGGAGGCGGCTGGCAAGGCGCTCGCGCGCTTCGTCGCGGACCGGCTGCCGCGCTACCTGGAAGAGCGCGATCACCCCGACGCCGGCGCGACGAGCGGCCTGTCGCCGTACCTGCACTTCGGCCACCTCGCGGCGCACGAGGTCTTCGCGGCCGTCGCCCGGCGCGAGGGCTTCCGCGTCGAGCGGCTCGGCCGCCCCGGTGACGGCGTGAAGCGGCCGAGCGGCAGCCGCGAGGGGTTCTGGGGGATGAGCGCCTCCGCCGAGGCGTTCCTCGAGCAGCTCGTCACCTGGCGGGAGCTCGGGTTCAACGCCTTCGCGCTCGGGGCGAGCGAGGGAGACGGGCCGCGCCCCTCGTGGAAGCGCGATCCGACCGAGTACGAGTCTCTGCCGGACTGGGCGCTCGCGACGCTCGAGAAGCACGCGCGCGACAGGCGCCCGCGCGTCTACCCGATCGAGGCGCTCGCGGCGGGGGCGACCTACGACCGGATCTGGAACGCGTCGCAGGTCGAGCTCCTCCGCGAGGGGCGAATGCACAATTACCTCCGGATGCTCTGGGGCAAGAAGATCCTGGAGTGGTCGCGGACGCCGCGCGAGGCGCTCGAGATCATGATCGAGCTCAACGACCGGTATGCGCTCGACGGCCGCGACCCGAACTCGACCTCGGGCATCTTCTGGGTGCTCGGCCGCTACGATCGGGCCTGGGGTCCAGAGCGGGAGATCTTCGGCACGATACGTTACATGTCGTCCGAGAACACGGCCCGGAAGCTGCACCTCAAGGAGTACCTGGCGCGCTATACGCCGTAGCGCGCGCGGCCACCGGATGCGCGGGCGGCGCGCCGGGGGGGAGCTCGCCCTCGGGGTTCCGGGAGGCGCTGGGGGCTCACCCGCGGGAGTCGCCCGGCGGGGCAGCCAGCGATGCAGGGCGACTCACCGCCGGCGGCGCCCGTGTGAACGGCGGCGCTGGACGCCGGCGGCGCGCTGGCGGCCGGGGCGCACGCGGGGTTCGACGCGGCCGCCGAGGTGAGCTATCGAGCGGCCGTGGATCTCCTCCGTGAATTTTTCAGCAGGCTGAGGGAGCTCGAGTCGCTGCTCCAGTGGGGCGGCTACCCCGTCCTGATGATCATCATCTTTGCCGAGACGGGGCTGCTCATCGGGTTCTTCCTGCCCGGGGACTCGCTGCTCGTCACCGCCGGGGTGCTGGTCAACGCGGGGCTCATCAACCCGCTCGGATTACCGAACTTCCAGAACCTGCTCCTGATGAACGTCACGCTGATGGCGATGGCGATCATCGGCGACGCGGTGGGCTTCACGATCGGGCGGCGCGCCGGCCCGAAGATCTTCACGCGCGAGCAGTCGCTCCTGTTCCGCAAGGATCACCTGATCGCGACGCAGAAGTTCTACGAGAAGCACGGCGGCAAGACGATCATCCTCGCGCGCTTCATGCCGTTCGCCCGGACGTTCGCGCCGGTCGTGGCGGGCGTGGGGCAGATGCAGTACCGGCGCTTCGCGATGTTCAACGTGGTGGGCGGCGTGCTCTGGGTCTTCTCGATGACCTTCCTCGGCTACTTCCTTGGCAAGGTCTTCGACGCCAAGCAGATCGAGCGGGTCGTCTACCTGATCATCTTCGTCTCCGTGGCGCCGGTCGTCTTCGGGGCGATCAAGCACAGGCTCCAGCAGAAGAAGGACGCCGCGCGGATCGAGGCCGAGCCGTAGGCGCTCTCCGGCGGACGTCGCGAGCGGATCGCGTCGAGTACGTCATCGCGCGAGCCCTCCCGGGTTGAGCGCTCGCGAGCGGCCACCGAGGCCGCCCGCCCCTTGTACTCCGCGCCACCTCCCCGCTACGCTCTCCTCTCACCATGGCGCAGCAGCCCGGCGTCCCCGCTCCCGGCGACGTCCTCGCGGGCAAGTACCGCATCGAGCGCGTCCTCGGCGCGGGGGGCATGGGCGTGGTCTTCGCGGGCTGGGACGTCGTCCTGGAGCGCCGCGTCGCCGTCAAGCTCCTCCTCCCCGAGGCCGCCGCGCTCCCCGACGCCGGCGCTCGATTCCTCCGCGAGGCCCGCGCCGCCGCGGCCCTCGACGGACAGCACATCGCGCGTGTCCTCGACATGGGCACGCTGGGCACCGGCGCCGCCTACATGGTGCTGGAGTACCTGACCGGCGACGATCTCGGCCAGGTGCTCCAGACCCGCGGCATCCTCCCGCTCGCCGACGCCGCCGACTACGTGCTCCAGGCCTGCGAGGCGATCGCGGAGGCCCACGCGCGCGGCATCATCCACCGCGATCTCAAGCCGAAGAACCTCTTCCTCACCCGCCGCCCCGACGGGACTCCCCTCCTCAAGGTCCTCGACTTCGGCCTGTCGAAGTTCACCGCCACAGGCGACTCTGTCAAAGAGGCGAGCCTGACCGCGACGGGCCTCATCATGGGCTCCATCCATTACATGTCGCCGGAGCAGATTCGCAGCCTGAAATACGCGGATGTGCGGACGGACATCTGGGCTCTCGGCGTGATCCTGTATCGCATGCTCACCGGGCGGCACCCGTTCGAGGGCGACAGCATCACCGCGGTCACGGCGGCCATCATCATGGACGCGCCCACCTCCGTCCTGGCCCTGCGGCCGGACCTGCCGCCCGCCGTCGGGGAGCTCGTGGGCCGGTGCCTTGCGAAGGATCCGGGCGCCCGCGTCCAGAGCGTCGCCGAGATCGGCCGCGTGCTCGCGCCTTTCGGGACGCAGCGCGGGCGGCTCTCGTTCGAGAGCATCGACCGGATCCTGCCGGAGCGTGCTTCCCGCGCCGGGTACCCGCCGGTGGGCGCGCCCACCGCGGCGCCCGGCGCGCTCGGCGCGTCCTCGCCCGCGTGGCGTGGAGCGCCCGGCGCGGCCGAGGCCGCGACGGCGCCCATGCCGGACCGCCCGGACGTGCCGTCGTCGCCCGGGAGCGAGGCGGCGGGCACGGCGCACGCGACGCTGCCGCACGCTTCCTGGGGCAACACGACGCGGACCCGGGCGCCGCGCAGCCGCGTGGCGCTGCTGGCAGGCGCCGCCGGCGCGCTCGTCCTGACCGGGATCTTCCTTGCGTGGCGGCTGACGCCGAGCGGGCCCCCGGACAGCGACTCGCCCGCGGCCTCATCGAGCGCTGCGCCCGAGCTCGGGCCTGCGTCCCCCGGCGCCCCCGGCGCGGCCAGCGCCCCCGGCGCGGCCGGCGCGGTGACGGCGACCCCCGTTGCCGCGATCGAGACCGCGAGCGCTGCGCTCGAGGCCAGCGCAGCGCCGGTCGCGAGCGCCTCCCCGGACGCACGAGCGAAGCCAGCGGCATCTTCGACAGCGGCGACACCGCCGGTGAAGGCGAGCGCGAACGCCGTGAGCACGGCCAAACCGCCGTCGTCTTCACAGGTCAGGACGCAGAACAAGACCGAGGATCCTTGGAACAAATGGGACTGAGACGAACAAGAGGTACTCGCGCGATCCGCTGCGCCGCCCTCTGCGCCGCCCTCTGCGCGATGAGCCACCCGGCTTCCGCGCAGCCCAAGGATCCGAAGGCCCAGGCACAGGACCTCTTCGAGCAGGGCCGCGCAGCGGTGGAAGCGCGAGATTGTGCGCACGCGATTCCGCTCTTCCGCCGGAGCCAGGCGACCTATCCGTCGTGCGGCACGCTGCTCAACCTGGCCCAGTGTGAAGCGGACCTCGGGCGCGTGGCGAGCGCATGGCAGCACTTCAAGGAGCTGCTCACCCAGCTGACGCCCGGCGATCCCCGTCTGGCCATCACCCAGCAGCGCATCAGGGAGCTCGAGCCGCGCGTGCCCAAGCTGGTCATCGAGCTCCCGGAGGGCGCACCGGCGCCGACGGAGCTGCTCCTCGATCAAGCGCCGCTGCCGCAGGCCAGCATCGGCAGCGAGCTCCCGCTCGACCCCGGGAACCATGCCGTCGTCGCGCGATGGCCCGGCGGCCGGCAGACCGACGCGCCCGTGACCCTCGCGGAGGGGGCGCGCAACGTCGTGCGCCTCGAGCCGCCGCCGGCCGCCGCGCCGCCTCCGGTCCCCGTACCCGACGCGCCGCAGGCCCCCGCGATCTCCTCGGGCCCGCCCCCCACCCCCGCCGCTCCCTCGAGCTTCAAGCGCACGCTCGGCTTCGTCATCGGCGGCGTCGGCGCCGCGGCCGTGGGCGGGAGCCTCATCACGGGCGGGCTCGCTCTCGGCACGAAGGGTGACCTCGAAAAGGAATGCCCAGATCCCTCGCGGTGCAGCGACGACGGCATGTCCCTCAGCTCGCGGGGCCAGACGCTCACCACCACGAGCACCGTGCTCGGCGCCGTCGGCCTCGTCGGGATCGGCGCTGGCCTTGTGCTCGTCCTGACAGCGCCGGAGCAGCGCAGCTCGGTCGCCCTCGCGCCCGCGATCCTGCCGGGCGGCGGCGGCGCGCTGCTGCGCAGCCGCTTCTGAGGGCCCGGACCGGCGCGGCGGGCGGGCCAGTCGCCACAATCGTCAATAATTACGTACACTTGACAACATCTCAAAAAAAGATCGCCCGGCGTGTCGATCCCGCGCCCCGCCGTTCGTCGTGACGATGAAGCCACGGTTCGCCCCCGGGCAAGAGACCCTCCGGAGCCCAGCTCCACCAAGGAAGCAAGGAGACACGACCATGCGATTCATGATCCTGATCAAGGCCACCAAGGACAGCGAGGCGGGCGTCATGCCGAGCGAGCAGCTCATCACCGAGATGATGAAGTTCAACGAGGAGCTGGTGAAGGCCGGCGTCATGGTCGCGGGCGACGGGCTCCACCCGAGCGCGAAGGGCGCGCGCGTCAGGTTCTCGGGCGACAAGCGGACCGTGATCGACGGGCCCTTCGCCGAGACCAAGGAGCTTGTCGCGGGCTTCTGGATCTGGGAGGTGAAGTCGAAGGAAGAGGCCATCGCGTGGGTGAAGCGCTGCCCCAACCCCATGCTCGAGGACTCCGAGATCGAGATCCGCCAGGTGTTCACGGCGGACGACTTCGGCCCGGCGCTCACGCCCGAGCTCAGGGAGCAGGAGGAGCGCCTGCGGGCGCAGTCGGCCGCGAAGCAGTAGCCACGGCGCGCCCGGGCTTGCGCCGGCGGGGGAAGATGCTCTGATCGGTCGCCGTGACGGCCCCCGAGGTGCATCGCGCCATCCACGCGGTCTTCCGCATCGAGTCGGCCAGGCTCATCGCCGGCCTCGCGCGGATGGTGCGCGACGTCGGCCTCGCCGAGGAGCTCGCGCAGGACGCGCTCGTCACCGCGCTCGAGCGGTGGCCGGAGTCGGGCGTCCCGGACAAGCCGGGCGCTTGGCTCATGGCCACCGCGAAGCGCCGCGCGATCGACGAGCTCCGCCGGAGCAAGCGGCTCGAGCGCAAGCACGAGGAGCTCGGCCACGAGATCGAGGCCCAGCACGCGCTGGCCGCGCCGGATCTGGACGCCGCGCTCGACGATGACGTCGGCGACGACCTCCTGCGCCTCGTGTTCACGGCCTGCCATCCAGTCCTCTCGACCGAGGCGCAGGTCGCGCTCACGCTCCGCCTGCTCGGAGGCCTGACGACCGAGGAGATCGCGCGCGCGTTCCTCGTCCCGGAGCCGACCGTCGCCCAGCGGATCGTCCGCGCCAAGCGGACCCTCGCCGAGGCGCGCGTCCCCTTCGAGGTCCCCCGCGGGGCCGAGCTCGCGCCCCGCCTCTCGTCGGTGCTCCAGGTCATCTACCTGGTCTTCAACGAGGGCTACTCGGCGACGGCCGGCGGCGACTGGATGCGGCCTGCCCTCTGCGAGGACGCGCTCCGCCTCGGCCGCATCCTGGCCGAGCTCGCGCCGAAGGAGCCGGAGGTCCACGGCCTCGTCGCGCTGATGGAGATCCAGGCGTCGCGCTCCAGGGCGCGGGTCGGACCGTCGGGAGAGCCCATCCTGCTCCTGGCTCAGAACCGCGCGCGCTGGGATCACCTGCTGATCCGCCGCGGCCTCGCGGCGCTCGAGCGCGCCGAGGCGCTCGGCGGCGCGCGCGGTCCCTACGCGCTCCAGGCCGCGATCGCCGCCTGCCACGCGCGCGCGCGCGCCGCGGAGGAGACGGACTGGGCGCGCATCGCGGCGCTCTACGCGGCGCTCGCCCAGGTCGCGCCGTCGCCCGTCGTCGAGCTGAACCGCGCCGTCGCGCTCTCGATGGCGTTCGGCCCGGCGGCGGGCCTCGCCGTCGTCGACGCGCTGACCTCGGAGCGCTCCCTCGAGAGCTACCACCTCTTGCCGAGCGTGCGCGGCGACCTCCTCGCGAAGCTCGGCCGCCTCGACGAGGCGCGCGCGGAGTTCGAGCGCGCGGCGTCGCTCACGCGCAACGCGCGCGAGCGCGACCTGCTCCTCGCGCGCGCCGCCGCGTGCGCGGGCGGCTCCGCGCCGCCGTCGCGGTGACAACGGCGGGGTCGGCGCCGCCGTCGCGGTGACGGACTGGCTCCGCGCCGAGGAGCGCTCCCCGAAGGGCGCGGCCCTCGGCCGCCGCCCCTACCGAGCGGCGGACAGCCGCCGGCTCACCCTCGATCCACGGCCGCCGCGAACACCGCCCCGCTCGCCGCCGTCGCCGCGCTGACGAGCCATCGCTCCAGCGCTGCGGGCTCGTCGCACGCGAGCACCCGCGCCTGCACCGCCTCCGGCACCGCGAGCCCCCGCGCCGAGAGCACCGCGAGGATCGCGCGCGCCTGGGTGCGCGCCTCGACCCACTCGTCCGTGAACCGCGCCGCGTCGCGCTCCTCGAACAGCGCCGCGACCGGCACGGCGCCGAGGCCGTGCTTGCCCAGCTCCGGCAGGAGGGGCACCTCCGCGCCCGGACGGTAGGTGATCGACGCCGTCCCAGGCCGCACGACCTCGAGCTCCCGCCGCTCCGCGTGCGCGATCCACACCCACGGCCACTCGTGCTCCAGGTAGAGCTTCACCTTCTCCTCGAGGTAGCGCCTCGACTGCGTGCCCCGGATCTCCACGGCCAGCACCGGCGTGCCGCGGTAGGCGTCGTTCCGCGGCGACGAGAGATCGCCCACCACCACCACGTCCGGCGCCCGCAGCGACGGCCCTGCCGGGTCGCTGAGATCGCAGTACACGTCGGTCATCACCGTGAAGCCCTCGCGCGCGTGCGTGCGGAAGAGGGCGGCGAGGAGCGCCATCACGATGCCATGGATATCCTTGCTCCCCATCTGCTCGATCAGCTCCCCGCGGTGCAGCTCCCACGGGCTGCCGTCGTAACAATCGTCGGGCGTGCCCAGACGGCGGCCGGTCGGGCCGAAATCGCGCAGCTCGATCGGCCCCGTGTTCCGGGGCGGACGGGTCGGCAGGCCGTTCGTGCGTGCAGTCATGCCCACGATCCTAGCACGTCGCCGCGCCCCCCTGCCGGGCGCGCCTCGCGGCAGCCACAGACGTGCTCTTCCGGCGGCCCGTGAAGGGCCGCCTCGCGCCCGAGGTCCTCAGCCCGAGAGCCGCTGATCCGCCACGTCGAGCGCCGCGTCGAGCGCCGCGATCCCCTCGTCGATCTCCGCCTCGCTGATGATGAGCGGCGGCGCCACGAGCAGGTGGCTCACCCACCCCATGAGGGACACCCCGCGCTTCGCCGCCTCGGCGACCACCGCGTCGACCACCAGGGGCCGCCGAGCCGCCTTGTCCTGCGGCACGTTGAACGGCTCCTTGGTCGCGCGGTCCTTCACGAGCTCCACCGCCCAGAACAGGCCGATCCCGCGCACGTCGCCGATCGAGGGGTGCTTCTCCTTGAGGGCGCGGAGCTTCGCGCCCACCACGTCTCCCATCTTCGTCGCGCGGTCGAGGAGGTCCAGCCGGCGATACTCGTCGATCGCGGCGATCACCGGGGCCAGCGTGAGGGGGTGGGCCTCGTAGGTGTGGCCGTGCGCGAACATGTTGTCGTCGAAGTAGTCCGCGATCGCGCGGGAGGTCGCGACGACCCCGAGCGGCGCGGCCGCGTTCGTCACGCCCTTCGCCGTCGTCAGGATGTCCGGCACCACGCCCCAGTGATCGACCGCAAACCACTTTCCGGTCCTGCCCCAGCCGCTCATCACCTCGTCCGCGATGAGGAGCACGCCGCGCTTCCGCGCGACCTCGGCGATCTTCGGCAGGTAGTCGGCCGGCGGGATGAGGACGCCGTTCGTGCCCACGACCGGCTCGACGATCACCGCCGCGACGTTCTCCTCGTGGTCGATCATGTAAGCCAGGTAGTCGGCGCACGCGACGCCGCACTCGGGGTGGCTCCGGCCGAGCGGGCAGCGGTAGCAGTTCACCTCCGGGCCGAACACCACGCCCGGGATCTTGCCGGCCGGCTCGATGAACCAGCGGCGAAAGTCGCCGGTCGCCGCGACCGAGCCCGCGGTGGACCCGTGGTACGACGTGTAGCGCGCGATGATCTTGTGCTTGCCGGTGTAGAGCCGGGCCATCTTGAACGCCGCCTCGTTCGCCTCCGTGCCCGACGTCGCGAAGAAGAACTTGTCGAGCCCCTTCGGCATCACCTCCAGGAGCTTCTGCGCCACCCTGGCCCGCACCTCGCACGTGTGCGCCGGGCTGATGTAGGCGAGCTGCCTCGCCTGCGCGCAGATGGCCTCGATCACGGCCTCGTTCTGGTGGCCGAGGTTCGAGCAGATGAGCTGCGAGGACAGGTCCAGGTAGCGCTTGCCGGACGCGTCCCAGAACGCGCAGCCCTCCGCGCGGGTGACATGGATCGGCTTCCAGCCGCGCTGGGCGCGCCAGGTGCCGTACGTGTGCTTCGTGGTCAGCTCGACGATGTCATCGCTCATGGCAACCTTCGCGGTTCGAGGAGGCGCTCAGCGTAGAGGGTGATCAGACCTCCTCGCACGCGAATTCCCCGGCGCCGCTCGCCCGCTCCCGCGCGCCGCGCCCGCGATTCCGTGCAGCGCGCTCGCGGCGCCGCGCGCGATCCCGTCACCAGGGACGGTCGTGATCCGTCCGTGACCGGGCGAGCTCGCCGCCGTGCCGGTCGGTTGACATATTAGAGCTCACTAATATGATGCGGCGCATGACCACGAGCCACGAGCCCCCGCTCCTCCCCCGATTTCGCCCTACCTGACGGTCGACGACGCCCGCGCGGCCATCGACTTCTACCAGCGCGCGTTCGGCGCGACGGTGGTGGCCGAACAGCCGACGCCGGACGGCAAGAAGCTCATCCACGCGGCCCTCCTGGTGAACGGCAGCCTCGTAATGCTCAGCGACGATTTCCCGGAGCAGTGCGGCGGGGTGAGCCGCACGCCGAAGGCGTTCGGCGGCACCGCGGTGACGCTCCACCTCGATCTACCCGACGTCGACGCGACCTGGAAGCGCGTGGTCGAGGCGGGCGCCAGCGTCGAGATGCCGCTCGCGGACATGTTCTGGGGCGACCGATACGGCATCGTGACCGACCCGTTCGGCCACCGCTGGTCGCTCGCGACGCGGAAGAAGGCGGCCACGCAGGAGGAGCTCGACGCCGGCGCCAAGAAGCACTTCCCCGCGGCAACGTGAGGTCGTGCGACGTGGCGCGAGGTGACGTGAGGTGACGAACGCGCGCTCCCCGGACGCGACGTTCCGCGCGATCGCGGACCCCACGCGGCGCGCGATCCTCGACGCGCTGGCCGGCGGGGAGCGCTCGGTCACCGAGCTGTGCGCGATGTTCGACGTGACCCAGTCGGCGATCTCGCAGCACCTCAGGGTGCTGCGGGACGCCGGGCTCGTCGCGCCCCGCCGGGAGGGGCGCTCGCGGCTTTACCACGTGGAGGCCGCGCCGCTGCGCGCGGTCTACGACTGGGCCGCTCGTTACGAGCGATTCTGGGCGAAGAAGCTCGGCGCGCTGCTCGATCGTGAGGCGGACATCGCGCGCAGAGGGGGCAGATCATGAGACGCGACCTGCGCGCCAACCGCGATCTCCAGCTGGCTGCGCCGGAACTCCGGATCCGCCCGCCCCTCGCCGTCTCCCAGGGTCGAGCGGATGATCACCGGCACGTCCGAGCCCCGCATCGCTCCAGACGAGCGTCACCTCAGGCTCGGCCACGGCGGTGCTCATCGGGGGCAGGGACGACGGCGGCAGACCCCGCCGCCGCTTGCTGCTGCCGTCGAGAAGGACACCACGAGGGCGCGTGCGCGCTTCATTCCTCTCTCCTCCTTATTGATGGAACGGGCGTGTCGTCGATCTCGAGATTGCCGATCATGGCGGCGAGGACATGCCTCGTGGTCTCAAGTTCTGCGGCCGGAATGCCCCGCGTCGCGCGGCGCTCCACCTCGACCACCACGTCCTGTACCCAGTCGTGCTCCGCGATCTGAGGCGTGCAGCGCACGCGGAAGGCGCGCGCATCGCTCTCGTCGGGGTTCCTCTCGACGAGCCCCTTCTTTTCGAGGCGGCCGACGAGGGCCGAGAGCGACGCGGCTGTGATCTGCAGCCGCTCGGCGAGCTCGCGCTGGGTGAGCCCCACGCGCTCTCCGAGCAGCGCGCCGATCAGGCGGAACTCCGCGAGCGTGCCCCCCCGCTCGGCGAGGCGCTCCTGAATCAGCTGCAAGGCGGTGCGATCCACGCGAGCGATCCGCGCGAGCAGCAGCGTGGTGAAGACGGTCAACGTGTCGGTCACCCCAGTAGTTAGTAAGACTAACTAATATTATCAAGTGGGATCGCAGGGCCGGCGAGAGCCCCCTCACCGGGCCGGTGCGTGCGGCGAGGGGACGGCGCCCGGGGTCCTCTCGCCCGTCGGGCGACACCGGCGCCCCAGCAGGTCGGCGAGCCCCCGGGGCGGTGAGAGAGGCGCCGCTGCGCGAGTTGCGCGAGCGCTCGCGCAACTCGCGCGAGGGCGCGCACAACGGGCCTCTCGAGGGCCGCCATCGCCGGCCATTTCGCCTGCCCGCGGCGCTGGCGCGGGACCTGCTTTGGGGGAGGGAGACGACGGACCGCGCGCGGCACGCCGCCGCCGCGGTTCCGCGGCCTCAAGGGGCCCGAAGGAGGTCTGCGCACATGACTGGACAACTCACCACGATCGGTGTTTCGACCACGAACCAGGGGACGATGGCAGGACGCGCGACGAGGAGCGGCGCGCGCGCGTTTCTGGCGCAGGTCGAGGCGGACGAGCGCCTCGCGGAGAAGATGGCCGAGGCCGACGGGGATATGACGCGCATCCTCACGATCGCCGCCGAGGCGGGCTGCCCGTGCACCGCGCAGGAGCTCGCGAGGGCGTACGAGGAGCACGTGCGCGCGCAGCCCGGCGCGTCGGCCTATGACTTCGGGTATCCGGTGGTCTATCTCAGCCTCCGCGCTCCTTCGGACCTGAGCCACGCGGCGGTGTACCTGAGCCTCCGCGCTCCTTCGAGCCCCGGCGCCCAGCTGTCTTCCTGAACGACGCCCGCGCGCCCCTGATCGCGGAACGCCGGCGCCGCTCCCGACGCTCGCTCGTATGCAAACCGCGGCTCTACGCTCTCCGGAGAACTGGCCATGATCCGATCCCCCGGTCCGAAAGCGCACCCTCTGCACGGCTCCTGGCCGGAGTTCCGCGCGGATCCCCTCGCCTTCCTGCTCGACTGCACCCTGGCGTACGGCGATTTCTTCCGGTTCCGGCTGGGGCTCAAGCAGTGCTTTGCCGTCTCGGATCCGGCCGCGATCCAGAGGGTGTTCTCGGATCGGGAGGGCTTCACGGACAAGACGCCGCCGCACCGGATGCAGGACGCCTATCCGCGGAGCGTCGCCCGCCTCGAGGGGGGTGAGCACCTGGAACGCCGGAGGGCGCTCGCACCGGCGTTCCATCGGGAGGCGCTCCTCGCGCGCGCCGAGGGCGCCGCGCGCGCGGTGCGCGAGGCGCTCGCGCGGCTGCGCACAGGCGAGGCGCGCGCGGTGCTGCCGGTGCTCGAGGACGTCGCCCTGCGGAGCGCGTCGATGCTGCTGCTCGGAGAGTCGGGAGAGCAGGTCGTGGAGCGCATCGCGACCGAGCTGCCCCGGGTGGAAGCGTGGCTCGGGCACGCCGCCGACGACGAGATAGCCTATGGCCAGGCGAGGGATGCGCTCGCGGCGTCCATCCTGGCGGCGGCAGAGCACCGCAGGGCGGCCGGGAACCGTGGAACAACCGATCTGCTGGATCCGCTCCTGCGCGCGGTGGACGCCGGCCAGATGGATGAACAAGCCCTGATCGACGAGGTCGTGATGATGCTGGTGACGCACGTGCCGACGGCCGCGGCGTCGGCATGGGCGCTCTACGAGCTCGCGCAGCGCCCGGAGGTGCAGAGGCGCCTCGAGGAGGAGCTCGACGCGATCGGCACGCAGGGGATCGGCGCGCAGGGAGCGGAGGTGGAGCGCGCCTCGATCCTGTCGACGGTGGTGCAGGAGACCTTGCGGCTGCACCCGCCCGTATGGGTGCTGGCGCGCGAGGCGCGGAGGGAGTTCCGCCATGGGCCACACGCGGTGAGCGCGGGAGACGAGGTCCTCGTGAGCCCGTATGTCATGCAGCGGCTACCGCGGTACTGGAAGCGCCCGGAGACGTTCCTCCCGGAGCGTTTCGAGCCGGGCTCGCCATGGCACGAGGAGCGCCCGCCTTCGGCGTTCCTTCCCTTCGGGCTCGGGATGCGCAAGTGCATCGGCGAGCGGACCGCCGTGCTGCAAATGAAGCTCATGCTGGCGGCGCTGGTGCGGGAGTTCCGCTTCGACCTGCCCGCAGGGTACGAGGCGGGCGCAGGCGGCCGGCAGGCGCTCGTGCCGCGGGATGGGCTGCCGCTCGTCGTGGAGCGCCGCCGGAGGCCAGATCGGCGCCCCCGCGAGCACGAGCTGACGGGATGAAGGCCAGAGCGCGCCGCCAGCCGGCCGCGCGCAAGGAGACCCGGTGAGCAACGCTCAGGAGAAGCCCATGGGACACCGCCCTGCCGGCTGCGGCGCGGCGGGCCGGAGCGCCGGCTCCGTCGGGCTGCCCTGGACCGCAGCCGGACGGCCTTCCGCCCTCGCTCGCTCGCGCTCCCCTTCCAGGATCATCGCCCTCGACCTCACTCATGCCCGCGCCGTCGTCGCGGCGGGCGCTCATCATCAGGCCCAGGATGTCCTGAGAAGCGTCCCCCTCCGCGCGCTGCTGCCCGCCCTCTCGCTCACGGATCGCCACGGAGCGGCGCTCGGCTTCGTGGCGACCCCACGGCTGCGCGGCCGCGCGCACGGCGTCAGCGTGACGGCTCCGGCTCGCCCCGCGCGGCCTCGGCGCCAGGCGGACGGACAGCGACCGCGCGGGACAGGAGCAGCGCGCCGGTGAAGAGGTAACCCGAGCAGGAACGGAAGACATCGTAGGAGCGGCCCAGCAGCGGAGCGCTCCGAAGAATGTCCCCGATGCGCCACATCTCCTCGTGGCGCGTGATCTCGAAGCTCTCGCCGCCGTCGATCATGCAGAAATCGTAGGTCAGGATCACCCGCACGGGGTACGCGCAGCGCGGGAACAGCCGCAGGTACAAGGTGCTGTCGACCAGGGCGCGGCCCGCGTCACGCGGCTCGGAGAGCCGGACGCTCAGCTGAGAGACGTCGAGGTCGAAACGGCCGCCGACGCGAGATCCAGAGAGGCCGACCTGGTACGTCTCGATCCCGCGCACGCGCCGCCACGGATTGACGAACTCGATGCCACGGGCAAGGTAGGGATAGACCTCCTTCTCGAGCGTCGCGACCGGAACCTTCGTGTCGTACATGAGGAGCGAGAGGCGTCGGAAGCGCGCCTCCAGGTCGGCGAGCCCGAGGCGCGGCATCGTGGGGATCGTGAACGGGAGGCAGTTCACTTTTGTCGCCATGTCGTGACTCTCCATCCGGACACGCCCCCGCCCGGTGTGAAGCGCCGGTCCGGGCGCGGAGCGATGAAGGCCGAGACGCAATGCATGGGCCGAGGCGGAGCGTGCTGGAGGTGCGTGCTCTGCGGCGCGTCGCTCCGCCCCGCGCGCCGCGTGTGCGCCGCCGCGCAAGGCGCTCGAAAGGCGCTGTTCTCCGCGTGGTTCAGGGAGAGAATCGGCGCGTCCGCCGTGGATTGCCCTGGTCCCTGGGGCGCCCGCGGTTATCTTCCCGCGCCGTTCGGCACGAAGCGCGCGGCGTTTCGCCCTCTCTGCCGGCGGCGAGTCACGAGGAGAAGAAGTGTCACAGGTTGTGGAGCGCGCAGCGAAGACCGCCAGCTGTCTCACGGAGCGGCGCAGAGCCGCGGCGCGGCGGGTCGCCGCGTTCATGGCGCTCGCCCTCGCCTCGGCGGGGTGCGCCGCGCAGGGAGCGCCGGCGCTCGCCGCGCGCGGCGGCGCGGACCCCGGCGCGAGCTCGGCGGCAGAGCCGATCTTCCATGAGGCGGAGTCGCTCGCGGGGCGCTACCGCGTGATCGGCGTGCAGCTCTTCGTGCTCGACCAGGCCGCGGAGGCGGGCGCGGCCGGCGGGCGCGGCGCGGCGCGGCGGGCGGCGCTCGAAGCAGAGGCCGCGCGGCTGCGGGCGGGCGTCGCGGCGGCCTACGCCGCGCTCGTCGACGCGCCGGCGCTGCGCGCAGCGGAGCAGCGGCCGCGAGCGCTCCTCGCGCTCGCGCGGGCGCTCCAGGACGGCGGGGACGCGCGCGGCGCCGAGGCGCGGCTGCGTCAGCTCGCCCTCGAGCACCCGGCGTCCGGCGAGGCGGCCGAGGCCTATCTCGCGCTGGCCGACCTGGCGTTCGCCGCGGGGCGCCTCGACGAGGCGGTGATCGCCTGCGACGGCGCGCTCCGCGGCGCCGCGGGGGCGCCGCTTCGCAAGCGCGCGCTCTACGTGAAGTCGTGGAGCCTGCGGGGCCTCGGCGGCCGAAGCGCCACCGAGGGGGCCTTGAGGGCGCTGCGCGCCATCGTGCAGCTCGGCCCCGCGCGCGCCGGCTCGCTGGAGGCGACGATCGACGAGGCCGCGGAGCGAGAGCTCGTCGAGCTCTACGCGGCGCACGGCGATCTCGCCCAGGCCCGCGCCTTCTTCGCGGGCGCGGGCGAGCGCGCGGGCCCGCGGCTGCTCGGCGAGGTGGAGGCCCGCGCCGCGCGGCGCGGGCGCCCGGAGCCGCCCGATCGACCGGCCCTGTGAGGAGCGCCGCCGCCCGGGAGCCTCACCCTTCGCCCGCGTCGATCCGGAACCGCGGCGCCTCGATGCGCTCCCCCCGGCACGCCGGGCAGCGGCTCGGCTTCGCGAGCGACCGCCGCTCGTCGAACGCGTAGCCGCAGCGCAGGCAGCGCGCCGGCGCGACCGAGAGCCGCTCGCCGCGCGCGCGCAGCGAGCGCGCGAGGTGCTCGAGGTGCGGCGCCACGTCGCGCTCCCGCATCCCGAGGCGGGTGGAGAGCTCCCACGCGGTCGCCGCTCCCCTGCGGAGCTCCTCCAGGAGCGCCTGCCGCACCGTCTCCGACCGGGGCGCTGGGCTCGGCGGTGGCTTCGGGTCGCTCATCGCTCTCCGCGAGCGTGACACCGCGGCGGCGCCGGTCCAGCGCCGATCGCTCGCGGCTCGCGCGAGCGCGCTCGCGCGCTGGGCTCGCGCCGCGCTCCAGCACCGCACGGCCAGGACAGGCGCACAGGTGCTGCCTCTCACGACGGCGGAGCAGCGCAGCGCGGCACCGACCGCGCGGCCATTGCGCTGCCCACAGCGCGCACGGAGAATGCCGCTCCGGAGAACAGCAGCGCATGATCCCGTGCCCGTCCGACGACGCCCTGGCCACCTGGCTCGCGGGCAACTTCCCGCACGACGACGCGGCGAGCATCCGCGGGCACGTGGCCGGCTGCGACGGCTGCCGCGCGCGGCTCTCGACGCGCCCGAGCGAGAGCGACCTCGGGGCGCCGCTCTTCCTCAACGCGACGCGCCAGCGCTTCGGCGCGAGCGAGCCGCCGCCGTCGCCCCCGCTCTCGTGGGCGCCGCCCTTGGCCTTCGACGACTACCGCGTGGTGCGGCCGCTCGGGCGCGGGGGCATGGGGCAGGTGTACCTCGCCCACGACGAGGTCCTCGACCGGCCCGTCGCGCTCAAGTTCGTCGCGGCGGACAGCCCGGATCCCAGGACCATCGAGCGGCTGCGCGTCGAGGCCCGCGCGATCGCGCGCCTCCAGCACCCCAACGTCGTCGCCGTCTACCGGATCGGCGAGGTCCGCGGGCGGCCGTACATCGCCTACGAGTTCGTCGAGGGCGAGCCGCTCGAGCTGCTCCCGAAGCCGATCCCGTGGCCCGCCGCGCTGCGCCTCGCGCTCGGCCTCTCGCGCGGGCTCGCCGCGGCGCACCGGCGGGGCGTCCTCCACCGCGACATCAAGCCGGCGAACGTGATGCTCGACGCGAGCGGCGAGGTGAAGCTGCTCGACTTCGGCCTCGCCAAGCTCGCCGACCGGCCCGGCGCCCCCGCCCTCGACGCGGGCCATCGCGCCGCGCCGAACTCCGCCGTCGCGCCCGCGCCGTGGGCGCTCGCGGACATGTCCGCCCTGACGACCGCGATCCCGGTGGCGCTCGACGCGGCCTCCGCGCTCGGGACCGCGAGCCTCACCGACGGCGGCATGATGATGGGCACGCCGCTCTACCTCGCGCCGGAGCTCTGGGCGGGCACCGCCGGCACGCCCCGCTCCGACGTCTACGCGCTCGGGCTGGTCCTCTACGAGCTGTGCACGGGCCGGCTGCCTCACGCGGGGCTCGAGGTGCACGCGATCGCCAGCTGGGTGACGGCGCGGGCGCTCCCGCCGCTGCGCTCGATCTGCCCCGACGTCCCGGAGATGCTCGCGGCCGTCATCGATCGCTGCGTCCTGCGCGAGCCGGAGGCGCGCTTCGCGTCGGCCGAGGAGGTGCAGGCCGCGCTCGAGGAGACCGAGGCGCTCTGCCGGGCGTTCCAGATCGTCCGCCCCGCGTCGCCCCCCGCGAGCGCGCAGGACGCGGGCGCGGACGTCGTGCGCGCCTCGTTCGAGCGCCTCGCCCCGCGCGCCGAGGCGCTCGTGACGCGCTTCTACGAGCGGCTCTTCGCCCGCGAGCCGGCGCTCCGGGCGCTGTTCCCGCCGGACATGCGCGAGCAGCGGCTCAAGCTCGCCGCGGCGCTGCAGCTCGTCGTCGACAACCTGCGCGCGCCGGACAAGCTGGTCGAGATGCTCGAGGCGCTCGGTCGCCGCCACGCGGCGTACGCCGCGTTGCCCGAGCATTTCGACGCCGTGGGCCGCGCGCTGCTCGAGGCGCTCGAGGAGCTCGAAGGGGACGCGTGGTCGCCCGCCACCGCGCGGGCGTGGGCGGGCGCGTACGCGCAGGTCGCCGAGGCGATGCGGCGCGGGCTCGAGGCCGCGCGGGAGGGGGTGGTCTCCTCCGCGCGGGCGCCCGCGCGGCTGCACGCCGCGGAGACCCGCTTCGCCACGAGCGCCGACGCGAGCCTGGCCTACAGGACCGCGGGCGGCGGGCCGATCGATCTGGTGCTGGTCCAGGGGTGGGTGACGCACGTGGAGGCCGCGTGGGAGGGCGCGCTCATCTCCCGGTTCTTCGCCGAGCTCGGCGCGTGGGCGCGGCTCATCGTGCTCGACCAGCGCGGCACCGGGATGAGCGAGCGCGAGGGCGCGGGCGCTCCCGCCGAGCAGCAGGCGGAGGATCTGCTGGCGGTGCTGGACGCGGCCGGCGTGGCGCGCGCCGCGCTCCTCGGCGTCGGCGCCGGGTTCGCGCCGTGCGCGCTGCTCGCGGCGGCGCACCCGGCGCGGGTGCGCGCCCTGATCGCGCTCGGGAGCGCGGCGCAGATGTCTGCCTGGCCGGGGTGCCTCTTCGGGCTCGCCGGCGAGGACGCCGAGGAGGCCGAGCGCGCGCTGCGGAGCGGCTGGGGCGAGCCGCTCTTCCTCGATCGCCTGGCCCCGTCCGCGGCGGATGACGGCGCGTTCCGGCGCTTCTGGGCCGCGTACCTGCGCCACGGCGCGAGCCCTGGCGGGGCGGCGCGCATGCTCCGGGCACACGCGGCGGCCGACGTCCGGTCCGCGCTGGGCCGGGTGAGCGCCCCGACGCTCGTGCTGCACCGGGCCGGCGATCGGGCCGTCCCGGCGGCGGCCGGGCGCGACCTCGCCGGCCGCATCCGCGGCGCGCGCCACGTCGAGTTGCCGGGCGACGATCACCTCCCCTTCGTCGGCGAGTCAGGTCCGCTGCTCGCTGAGCTGCGGGCCTTCCTTGGCGCGGATGCCGGGGGGAGCCCCGTCTCGAGCCTCGTGCCCTCCGCGGCGCTCGGCGCCGCCTCCGGCGGCTGACGCGCTCGGCGCGGGGCCAAGCACGCGGTGCGTCGTCGCCCGGCTCGCGCCGCGGAGCTCTCGTGGACACTCGTGGGCTCGCACGACGAGCCGCCGGACGCGCGCCCGCCTCTCGGACGCTCGCGCTCGCTCCGCTTCCTCAACCGATGTTTGCCCGCGCTACGCTACGATGAGCGGATGAGCTCGAGTTCAGCGTGCGGACGTCCGCGTCTCCGGCTTCGCCCGATACGACTTGAGAGTTCTCCTTATCTCGATGTCTCTCCAGGAAAAGGGAAACATCCTGTCTACCTTGCGATCCCGTGATTCCCCCGCTAGCTTGAATTGATGATGGGATGGTCGCGCCCGCTGACCTGCTATGTCGCTGCCGTGCTTGGCGCATTCGCGAGCGCTTGCTCCGGGACGGAGCAGGGCTCTGCCGGCGCAACCGCAGGCGCGGCGGGCGCAGGCGGGGCGGGAGGCGACGGCAGCGCCGAGAGCGCGGGCAGCGCCGAGAGCGCGGGCGGGGGCGCCGACTGCCCTCCTGGTGAGGAAGGCTGTCCCTGTGGGCCTCTGGGCCAGTGCGACGACGGGCTCCGCTGCGCAGACAGCGTATGTATTTCGGAGTGCACCAGCGCCGATGATGACCCGATGGTCGACGGCGACTGCGACTGGCGGGGAGGCCCGGAGGACCCCTCATTCCAGCGCTCGGATACGTGGGGCACCACGGGGGCAGCGCTCGTCTCCCCCGAGGTCGAGGGCAACGGCAACCCCGGGGCCGGCATCATCGGGAGAGACGCGGTGTGCCAGATGGCCGGCTTCTATCAGCGCCTCTCGATGCCGGACCTCGCGTGCGCCGGACCGCTCCTCCTCACGTTCGCCGCGCGCGTCGGCTGCGAGCTCGCGATGGATTGCCTCGGCCCGCCGGGGGTCGGGGTCCGGATCGACGGAGGGATCACCGATCTCGATCTCATGCCCTCTTCGTCCTTTGCCCCGCAACGCGTGTGCCTGGGAGAGCGCGCCTACGGCAGGCCGATCGAGCTGCTCCTCGCGCCCGCCCGGCGTTCTCCCCTGTGCGATGAGGACACCGGACAGGACTTCACGCTGACGTTCGATGACGTCGCCCTTCAGCCTGATGAAATGAACGAGTGCCCGCCGCCTGGCCAGGTGCTGAACGGCGACTTCGAAGCAGGCGCCGCCGGCTGGAAGGCGACCCCCGAGGGCGGCGTCTCCGAGATCGAGCGCGGCCTGGGCCAGGGCGGCGGCAAGGGCGGACATCTCGCCACCACGCTGTTCTGCCAGGTCCCCTCGCTCGAGGGCACGCTCTCGGCGCCCTTGCCGTCCGCCGCGCTGCCGAGCCCTGCGCTCCGCATCTGGAGCCGTGGCAGCCCGGGGGCGATCGTCGACGTGATGCTGAGCACGCACCGGCTGACGGCCCTGACGGGCACGGGCGAGGCGCAGGTCTCGCATGCCTGCTTGCCCCGGTGGGCGCTCGGCATGGCGCACCGCCTCGCGTTCGCCTTCCGGAACCGGCACAGCCAGCCGTGCATGGAGGAGAACAAGCGGGATTTCACGGTGGATGACCTCGCCATCGTCTCTGACGACCGCTGCCCCGGGGACGCGCCGCTCTTCGACCCCGGCTTCGAGAACGACGGCGCCGACGCGGGCCTCTCGCCGACATGGGTCCTCAACGCGGAGGACCCCGCGCGCGGCAGCGCCAGGCTCGCGGTCGACGCTGCGGCCGCGCACGCCGGCGACGTCTCGCTCTCGCTGTCCGTGCGGAAGCCGTGCCGCGAGCCCTCGGCCTCCACCGTGTTCACCGTCCCCGAGCCTCAGGGGACGGCCGGTCCGGCGCTGAAGTTCTGGTATCGCACGAGCCACCTCCTCGCGGCGACCGCCTCCTCGATGCCAGGAGGCGCCCTGGCTGCCAGCGAGCGCTGGACGCAACAGACGATCTGCCTGGATCCGCGCACGGCGGGCATGCCCCAGCCGATCTCTTTCAAGATAAGAGCCAGCGGCACCTGCGATGCGCCGCTCGACGACGAGGCCTTGCACGTGGACGACGTCGATGCGACGACCGATCCCTCCTGCCCGGCCGCGGCGCTCCCCTGAGCTGCGGAGTCCTGGCGCCTCGATTCGCCGGGCAGAAGGTGCCTCTCGGCTCAGCCGCGCTTCCGGCCCACCAGGATGACGATCGGATAGGCGAAGTGGACCTCGTCCCCCCGGAGCTCTGCGCCCACGCCGAGCGCGTCGACGCCGACGTCGGCGCGGTAGAGGGCCCGGAGCCGGTCCGCTCCGCCGGGCTCCGGGAAGGAGGCCCGGAGCGCGGCCTCGAGCTCCACCTCGAGCCGGTACCGCGTCGTCGTCTCGATCTCCAGCCCCGCCGCCTCGAACAGGGCGCCGAGCTCGCGCTCGGTGAGCGCGCTCGCGTGCGACGGATCGCGGATCTTCTCGGCGGCGTCGTACGCTGCCCGCTTGTCCTCGGCCGGCGCCACGTCGATCACGGCGACTCGCCCGCTCCTCTGGCACACGCGGGCCATCTCGCGCAGCGTCACGAGCGGCTCCAGCAGGTGATGGAAGCTGTAGCGCGTCGTGACCAGGCGATAGCTCTCGTCCGGATAGGGCAGCCGGCTCGCGTCGCCGAGCTCCCAGGTGACGTTGGAGAGGCCGAGGCTCGCCTGCCTCTTCCGCGCCTCGTCCAGCATCGCCGGGACGATGTCGAGCCCCCGCACGCTCGCCACGCGCGGGGCCAGCGCGCAGGCGACGATCCCCGGCCCGCAGGCCACGTCGAGGGCCGCGTCGCTCGGCGCCGGGGCGAGCGCGTCGAGCAGCAGCCCCATGGCGGATTCCGCCGAGTGGGCCCGGACCTCGGCGAACGGCCTGGCCTGGCGGGTGAACTGTTCCTGTATCAACGCATCGTGCGCCGCGGGAGTCGCTTGCTTCATGGCGCTCGAAGATGGACGCGCTCCGGCTTTACGGCTGCCGGCGATCGGACAAAGATCACCGCCGAGAGGCCACGCCTTGCAAGCCCGCGTCCTGACCCCGACGGAGACCACCGAGCACCTCGCGCGGCTCGGGCTCGACCATGCCGGCGCGCGCGCGTTCTCCTACGAAGACGAGCTGCCGGGAGCCGTGTACGGCTGGCACACCCACGCGCGGCACCAGCTGCTCTGTCCTCTGGCCGGCACGGCGCGCCTCGAGGTCGAGGACGCGTCCTTCCTGCTCCCCCCGCAGCTCGCCGCGCTCATCCCCGCGGGCGAGCGGCACGCCACCACCTGCGGCGACGCGTCCATCGTCTCGATCTATTTCGAGCCCGCCGCGTTCCCCTCCCCCCTCGCGGCGGTGAGGATCTTCGAGATCCCCGCGCTCCTGCGCGAGATGGTGATCTACGCGCGCCGCTGGCCGGTCGCGCGGCGTCCGGACGACGCCGCGGCCAACACGTTCTTCGCGGCGATGGCGGACATCATCGGCCCGCTCCTCGATCGCGGCGCCACGTACCGGCTGCCCCGCGGCAAGACGCGGCCGGTGCAGCGCGCGATCGAGTGCGCGCTGCGCGACGTCTCCAGCGCCGATCTCCCGCGGGCCGCGGCGTTCGCAGGGGCGACCGAGCGCACGCTGCGGCGGCGGTTTCGCGAGGAGACCGGCGTCACGTGGCGCGGCTTCGTCACGCGCGCGCGCGTGCTCCGGGCGATCGACCTGCTCTCCAGCCCGAGCGCCAGCGTCACGCAGGTCGCGCTGGACGTCGGCTTTCAGAGCCTCGGCGCGTTCGCCGCCGCGTTCCGCGCCGTCACCGGCCAGACGCCGAGCGAGTTTCGCAGGACCGCCCGGCCATCGCCGGGCGGTGGACACGAGGGCTGACCTGAGCCGGCCTGACGGCGCGGATGCGACCCTCGAAGAGCGCGCCGCGGACGGCGGCGCGCGCCGCGAGGTCGGGGGTTACTGCGTGATCGCCCGGAGATCGAGCATCTCTTCGACGCTCGGGACCACGATGAGGTCGCAGCGGCGGTTCTTCTGCCGGCCCTCGTCGGTGTCGTTGGTCGCGACCGGATCGGTGTCCGCGAAGCCCGCCGCGCTCCAGTTCGCGACGGGGAGCGCGCCCCCGCCGCCCTTGACGTCGGCCGGGCTGACGAGGAACACGAGCACCTCGCGGGCGCGCATCAGCGACAGGCCCCAGTTGTCGCGGAACTGGCCGCCCGCGAGCGGCTTGTTGTCCGTGTGGCCGGCGACCTGGTAGTCGCGCTGGAGCAGCGACTTGTCGTTCTTGACGACCGTCGCCACCTTGAGGAGGATCTCCTTGCCCTCCTTCTTCAGCGACTCGCGCCCGGAGTCGAAGAGAACGTCGCCCGGCAGCGAGATGACCATCCGGTTGTTCCGGATGTTCACCGCCAGGCCGAGCTTCGTGAGCTCGTCCAGCTTCTTCTTGAGCGTCTCGAACCGCGCCTTGATCGCCTCCAGCTGGCGGGCGCGGGCCTTGAACTCCGCGAGCGCCTTCTCGCGCTCCTCCAGCGTCGAGCTCAGCTGCGACACCTGCGTGCTCGTCGCCTGGAGGTTCTCGTTCAGCTTGCCGATGTCGACGCCGGCCGCCTCGAGCTGCTTCGTCAGCTCCGCGACCCTCGCCTGGGCCGCCTCGAGCTCCTGCTGCGTCTGGGCGAGGCGGCCCTCCGTGGTCTGGTGCTGGCTCTGAAGGCGGTTGTACTTGTCGAGCTGGGCCTTCCACTCCTCCTCGGAGTAGCCGCACCCCAGCGAGGACGACGCGATCACGGCAGGCAGGAAGGCCGCGAAAGCGGTTCTGCGGCCTTTCAAGACACGAGGGTGCATGAGCACGCTCCTTCACTCTAGTTGGTGAACATGAGCTGGGGCCGAACGCTCGGCCCTCGCCCGGTTCCAGGTGACAGCGGCCTGTCAGGCCGTGCGGAGGCGTACCCTACCGAGGTCGCGCGCGATTGTAAAAGGCCGTATCGAGCCGCCCGACCCGCCGCCTCGCGCGGCTCTCTCCGTCGCCGCACCCCG
This sequence comes from Sorangium sp. So ce1504, assembly GCF_051521635.1. NCBI lineage: Bacteria > Pseudomonadati > Myxococcota > Polyangiales > Polyangiaceae > Sorangium > Sorangium sp. So ce1504. The sequence goes on from NZ_CP150365.1 coordinate 9,098,880, forward strand.
TCACCGCGTCCGCCAGGCGCGGCGCGCTGACGCGGCGCGTGTATGCGCCATCGCAACACAGGTGCGCTTGTCCATTGTTCCCGCCTGCGCACCTGCTAATGGGACGGCCCATGGCCTATCGCATCACGCTGATCCCGGGCGACGGCATCGGCCCGGAGGTGGTGACGGCGACTCAGGATGTGGTCTCCGCCGCCGGCGTCGCCGTCGACTGGGAGATCCACCACGCGGGCATCGAGGTCGCGAAGCTGACGGGCTCGCCGCTCCCCCTCCCCGTGCTCGACGCCGTGCGGAAGAACCGGATCGCCCTGAAAGGCCCGGTGACGACGCCGATCGGGGGCGGGTTCCGCTCGGTCAACGTCACGCTCCGGCAGACGCTCGACCTCTACGCGAACGTGCGGCCGATCCGCAGCCTGCCCGGCGTCGAGCCGCGGTTCGACGTCGACATGGTCATCGTGCGCGAGAACACCGAGGGGCTCTACGCCGGGCTCGAGCTCATGATCCTGCCCGGCGTGGCCCAGAGCATCAAGCTCACGACCGAGCGGGGCTCGACGCGCATCGCGGAGTTCGCGTTCCGGTACGCGAAGAAGCACGGCCGGAGCAAGGTGACGATCGTCCACAAGGCGAACATCATGAAGATCTCCGACGGCCTCGCGCTCGACTGCGCGCGGCGGGTGGCCGTGGGGCACCCCGAGATCCAGCTCGGCGAGATGATCGTCGACGCGGCGGCCATGACGATGGTCCGCGATCCGAACCGGCTCGGCGTGATCGTGACGGAGAACCTCTACGGCGACATCCTCTCGGACCTCGGGGCCGGCCTGGTCGGCGGGCTCGGGATCGTGCCCGGCGCGAACATCGGCGACGACGCGGCGGTCTTCGAGGCGGTGCACGGGTCGGCGCCGGACATCGCGGGCAAGGGCTACGCGAACCCGACGGCGCTCGTGCAGAGCGCCGTGATGATGCTGCGGCACCTCGGCGAGCACGACGCGGGCGATCGGATCGAGCGGGCGCTGACGACGCTCTACCGGGCCGGCGAGGTGCGCACGCGCGACCTCGGCGGCGCCGCGAGCACGAGCGACTTCACCCGGGCGCTCTGCGCCGAGATCGAAAGGCCTCGCGCGGAGGCCTAGCGGAGGGCATCCTGATCCCGCAGACGTGGGATCCGCCTTCACGTGGCTGCTCGAGTGGTGCGCCGAGCTCGTCGGCGCGACGGACGGGGCTGCCGGCGCCGCGGGCGACGACGCGAGGCGCCGGCGGCGGCTGCGGCTCTTCCTCGCGCTCTCGTCGCTCGTCGCGGCGAGCTGCTTCCTCAGCGAGATCTGGGGCGTGAAGGGCCTGCTCCCGGCCGCCCTGTTCTTCGCGCTCGCGGTGAAGGCGACGCGCGCCGTCCTCGACGCGCGCGCGTCGCTGTGGCGCGCCGCCGCGCTCGACCTCGAGGACCCGGCGCAGCGCCCGCGCGCCGGCGCGGATCCGTGGTTCTCGCCCCCGACGGCGAGGGTCCTGCGCGCGCTGGCCGCCGTGATCGACGCCGCGCGCCGGGAGCGCTACGCGGCCGCGCTGGAGCGGCTCCCGTCGGTCGATCGGGCCGCGCTCCGGCCCGACGAGGCGCGGCTGCTCGAAGCGGCCCGCGCGCTGCTCTCGCTGGGCCTCGGCGACCCGGCGCGCGCGGCGCAGCAGGCGATCGTCGCGCTGCCCACGGGGATCGACGCCATCGACGCGCGGCTCGGCCGCGTGGTGATCGCCGACGCGTGGAAGAGCCCCGCGCGGCTCGAGGCGATCGATCGCGCGTGGCGGCAGGAGCTCCAGGGCGGCGTGGCGTCCGAGGCGCTCGAGCGCCTCCTGTCGCTGTCGCGGCTGCGCCTCGCGCCGCACGCGGTGGAGGCGCTCCAGCCCGTCGAGGCGCGCGCGCTGTCGGCCGAGGCCTGGTCGATCGGCGAGGAGGAGCTCGCCGCGGCGCTCGAGTCCCGCGCGCGGAGCGGCGTCTACCGCTGAACCGGCGGCTCACCGCGGCGGCTCACGGCGGCGGCTCGCGCGGCACGGCGGGCGCGATCTCGCGCAGCAGGCGGAGGCCGCCGAGCGAGATCTCGACCACCGCGGCGAGCCGCTCCGCTACGAGCTGCTCCGCCGAGGGCCCCGCGGCGCGCGTCTCCGCGATGAAGGCGAAGCAGCGCCGGCCGGAGCCGCCGAAGGCGACCGCGAAGCCGTCGATCGGCGCTCCCGGCGGGGTGTCGGCGACGCCGATCGCCACGACCGTGTCGAACCCCTCCGGCACGTCGATCCGGCGCTCGGCGGCGGTGAGGCCCTCGCCGGGGCGCGGCAGGTCGCGCCAGAGCCGCGCGCGCGCCTCGCACGCCGCGCGGCTCGCGCGGCCGTCCTCGCGCCAGGTGCGCACGAGCAGCGACGTCGACGACGCGGCGTGGGTCGCGACGAGCCAGGGGCCCTCGCCGTCCTCGACGTGGAAGCCGCGCGCGTCGGGCAGGGGGAGCCGGAGATCGAAGCGATCCGAGCTGTATTCGCCGAGCTCGCCGTCGCCGAGCGTCGACGCCGCCTGCGCGGGCGTCGCGGGCCTCGGCGGCTCGGGCGGCGCGGCCGGGGCCGGCGCGCACGCGGGTACCAGGGCGAGCAGCGCGGCGGCCGGCGCGAGGGCGCGGCGCGGCGCGCGCGCCTTCGGCTGCGGCCCGTGCCGCGGCGCTCCTTCGGGCTCGGCGCGCGGCTCCGGCCTCATCGCGTGAGCAGCACGAGCAACGCGCCTGCGCCGCCCTCCGCGTCCGGGGCCGTCGCGAAGGCGGCGACGTGGCGGGCGACGCGGCCGTTGCTCAGCCAGGCGGCGATCTCGCCGCGGAGCACGGCGTGGCCGCCGGGCGAGTGGTTGCCCTTGCCGTGGACGATGGCGACGACGCGGTCGCCGTCGCGCTGGCGCTTGCACACGAACGCCTCGACGGCCTCGCGCGCCGCCTCGAGCCTCAGGCCGTGCAGATCGAGGGTGCCGTCGACGGCGTAGCGGGCGCGGCGGAGCCGCCTGAGCTCGCGCGGATCGACGTCGAGGCGCCGGCCCTCGATGCGCTCGCTGTCGTCCGTGATCTCGAACTTGATCCCCTCGATGACGAGCGAGCGCATGCGCGAGCGCGCGTCCTCGTCCGGATCGAACGCGATCGTCGGGAGCGCGGCCCGCTCGACGCGGCTGGCGGTGACCGGGATCCGGGTCGCGCGATCCTCGAGCACGCGGACGCCGGCCATGTAGATGGCGAAGGTCTCGGGGTCGACGGGCCGCGGCGCCGGCTCGGCGCCTGCCCGCGGCGCCGCGCCTGCGCCCGGGGGCGCGGGCGATCTCGCCTTGGGCTTCGCCTCGGTCGAGGCCCCCGTCGCCTTGGGCTTCGCCTCGGTCGAGGCCGCCGTCGCCTTGGGCTTCGCCTCGGGCGCCGGCTTGGCCTTGTTCAGCTGCCGGAGCGTGGAGAACGGTTGATAGAACGCCTCATTCACCTTGCGCGCCGCCGCCTTCGCGGCTCGCTCCGGGCTGGCCGTCGTTCTCGTGTCTCTCTCGCGCTTCGCGCCCTTCGCCATCCCCCAGAACATCGCTCGCGAGGCCACGGAGTGCAAACCGGACGGCTTCGATGCCGGCGAGCTGCCCGTCCTCGAAGTGCCAGTCGGGGTCGTCGAGGCCGGGGAAGTCGTGCGGGTTGCGGATGTCCTCGGCCGTGAGCGTGGGGATGAGGCGCCGCGCGAGGTCGATGACCTTGGCCCTCTGCGCTCCCTCCATGTCGGCGAGCAGCGCGAAGATGCGAGGGAAGAGCTCGGCGGGCGAGGGGGCGGCGGGCGGGGCGCCTGGGCGGCCCGCGTCGTGAGAGCGCATCGGGCGCAGCATACGCCATCGGGCCGGGCGCGCCGCGCGCCCCCGTCGCGGCGCGTCCGGCCGCGCGCGCGGAGCTCAGCCGCCTCCCGCGCGTGGCAGCCCGGGCTGCGGCGAGGGGGAGCGGGGCCTCCGCCGGCACCCCGAACGGCTCGTCAGGCGCGCAGGCGAGGACGCGCCGTGACCGACGCCCCCGCCCTACGGTTTCCACGCCGCGCGGCGCGAGGAACGGGGACCCCACCCGCCCACGGCGCCGCTCCTGGATCGAGGTCAGCGAGGCTCTCCGAGGCGCATGATCGGCCCGGGGCGGTCCTCTGCCGGCGTTGCCTCGGATCGCCCGGGGTCATGGGGCTGCCCGTAGGGATGGAAGTCTCCGTACGGCCTGAAGGGTCTGACCGGCCGGAAGTGCCCATACGGCCTGAAGGGTCTGACCGGCCGGAAGTGCCCATACGGCCTGTGCGGCCAGAATGGCCTGAACGGCCGGAAATGCCCATGATATGGGGCATCATCCGGGGGAATCCTGGCGCCGGGGAAGTCCGAGCTCGTTGTCTCCTCGACGAGCACGAGATCTTGGATGGGCGTCGTGCTCCCCGCAGCAGCCATCTGCGCGGTGCCGAGCGACATTCCGGACAGCGCCAGGGCCCCGAGCGCTTTGACCAGCTTCATCACGGAATCCTTTCACGATGCGAGCGTCTTGCCGGGCGTCATCCCGTGCGGGCTGCGTCCCTGGCGATGCAAGCGTGAGGCCCGTTCGCGGCGGACCGCTGGCGTCGCGAACGGCGGCGCGGGTTCCTGATAACCGTGGATCGGCGCCGCGCGCGCGCCTCGCACGCCGCGGGGCGTCTCGTGTGCGCGCGGTGGACAGCGACCGGCACCGGCCTGCGCGCGTGCGCGTCGATATCGACGCGACGGTCCCCTTCCCGGCTCAGGGCGTGATCAGGACACTCGACAGATCATCGACGATCCTGCCGACATCGCCGCCGTCGAGATTGACGAGCACGGTGATAGAAGCATCCTTGTCGACCGCGTAATAAGACGACGACGTGAAGCCCCAGATACCGCCGTCGTGACCGACCTGGACGCCGAGCGGAGATTCCCGGCGCGACAGCCCGAGGCCGTACCCGGTGACCTCGCCGAGGGGCGCGTCGACCCACGCGGTCATCTCTTCGAGCTCGGCGGGGCCGAGCAGCGTGCCATCGAGCACCTTGCGGTAGAAGCGCGTGAGGTCGCCCGTGGTCGAGACCAGCGCGCCCGCCGCGCCGGCCGCGGACGCGTCGATCGCGGAGGTCATCTCGACGAGCTCCCCTCGGCTCCGCCCGTAACCGTGCACGAGGCCGGGCAGGGCCTCCTCGGCGCCGTCGAGGTAGGTGTGCGCGAGCCCCGCCGGCTCGAGGACGCGGGCGCGGAGCAGCTCGCCGATGGGCTCTCCCGAGGCCGCTTCGACGATCAGGCCGGCGATGATGTAGTTCGTGTTGGAGTAGGCGAAGCCGCGCCCTGGCTCGAAATACGGCGGCTTCGACGCCGCGAGCTCGATGAGCTCCGCGGGTGTCCACGTGCGCGTCGGATCGTCGAAGGCCGCGGTCCAGAACTCGTCGAGCGCCGTGTAGTCGAAGACGCCGCTCGTGTGGTTCAGGATCTGTCGCACGGAGATCTGCTCTCCGCGGGGGATACCGCCGACGTACGCCGAGACGGCGTCGTCGAGCGACAGCCGGCCTTCCGCGCGGAGCGTCAGCGCCAGCGTGGAGACGAAGGTCTTCGTGATGCTCCCCGCGCGGAAGAGATCTCCGGGCCGGATGGCCACGTCGGCCTCGGTGTCCGCGACCCCCGCGGCGCCGAGCCAGCTGCACCCGCCGAGATGCACGGCGGCGGCCGCGCCGGGGAGCCGCTGCGCATCCACGGCCGCGTCGAGCGCTGCCTGAAGCTCGGCCGAGAGCTCGTCGCAGCTGGCGCCCGGCGCAGGGTCTGGGCCCCCGGGTCCGGGGGCAGCGCTCCCGACTCCGACGCTCCCATGGCCATCGTCGTCCGTGGTGGCCACCATGTCGCGCGGAGCGGGCGAGGAGCTCGTGCACCCCGCGAGCAGGGCAACGCCAATACAAGAAGAGAAGAAAGCGGTCGGCCGAAGGACACGGCTCATCAATCGGGTCTCCATGGCCTCCCCGTGAGGTCCATTGCTGCGCTCCGCCGCGCCGCTCCCGATCTCCAGGGGCGGCCCGCGAAGGACGGGCATCAAGACGCGACGGGTCCGACCGTGTCAACCGGCCCGCAAAGATGCCGGTGCTCTCGCTCACGCAGGACGTCGATAACGCAGCTTATGGCGTGAGTCGGCAGACAGGTTGTTCCCACGAATCACGCGCGACGGCGAGCGCCCGCAGCAAGGTGATCACGGCGATCGAGTGGCTGATCCGGCCGTCCTGCATCGCCGCCCTCACGTCATCTGCGCTCATCACGACCGCTTCCGTGCTCTCGTGCTCGTCACCCTCGGGCTCGCCGACCCGCCGCGCGCCGCGCCCCAGGTAGAGGAAGCAGCGGTTCGCCTGGAGCGCAGGATTCGGGTGCACCCACCCGAGCGTCTCGAGCGACTCCACAGCATACCCCGTCTCCTCCAGGAGCTCGCGCGGCGCAGCGGCCGCCGGCTCTTCCCCTGGATCGACGAGGCCGCCAGCCGTCTCGATGGTCACCGCGTCGACCCCGTGCCGGTACTGCCGCACCAGGACGAACTGACCTTCATCCGTGATCGCGGCCACCGAGATCCAGTCGGCGAGCTCCAGCGTGAAGGCGGGATAAGACGCGCCCGCGGCCATGACTTCATGGCGATGGATCGCGAGCGGACCGAACGTACCGGCGAGCGCCGAGGCGTGCCGGCGAGGAATCGTGATACCCATCCCGCCTCACTACTACGGCGTGCCTCTCGCCGCCCTCTCCGGCACCGCTCCTGTCTTCTCCGTCACCGCTCCCGCCTTCGCCTGCGTCGTGCTCGCCGTCTCCGACGCTCCCGCCTTCGCCTGCGTCGTGCTCGCCGTCTCCGGCGCTCCCGCCTTCGCCTGCGTCGTGCTCGCCGTCTCCGGCGCCGCGCTCGCCGTCTCCGGCGCCGCGCTCGCCTTGTCCGGCGCAGGGCCCGCCATCTTCTCCGGCGCCGTGCTCGCAGACCTGTCGCGGCGCTCCCGCCGGAGCACCTCCTCCGCGTCCTCGCCGGGCATCCGCTCGGTCGCCCCTCGCTCTTCGTCCTGTGGCGGCGGCCACGCGGTCACATAGCGGGGTGCCTCGCCGGGTCCGGACGCATCGATCCACGAGACGCTCCCCGTCCCTGGCGCGCGCACGTCGACGTGCACGAACGAGCTGTTCGGATAATACCCGCAGCCCGTGTCGGCGAGCGCGCGGCAGGCGGCGGCGAGCTCGTCGTTCCGCACCCCGGCGATGCGCAGATCGAGCGCCCGGCCCGTCTGGTGCAGGCTGCCCTGGCTCTGCGGCCGGTACCCGCTCACGAGCGACACGAGCCGGCCCGGGTACCGCCGCGCCAGCGCGTCGATGCGGGAGAGCAGCCCGGGATCGAGCAGCCGTACGCCGGGCGCGATCTCCCCTCCCTGCACCCAGCTCGCCCTGCTCCCGGCGGCTCGCGGCGCATCGCCGGCGCGCCGCCCCTTGCGGCCCGACGCTTCCGGCCTCCGCGAGGGCGCGCCCTCGTCGGACAGGATGGGCCGCGGCGTGCCCCACGGGCGCGCAAGCAAGGAGAGGGCGCGCCGGGCCTCCTCGCGCGGCTTCCCCTTGCAGTCGACCAGCTCGAGGCGCTCGGGCTCCAGCCCGCTGCGATCCATCGACAGCACCGGTCCGTGGCACGGCTTCGGAGGCGCCTCCCGCTCCACCCCCTTCTTCGCCCCGCGCCGCTTGCTCTCGGCCGTGCGCGCCGCCCGCCGCTTCTCCTTCTTCCTCTCGCCGCCCGCCTTCTTCTTGGCGACCACCTTTTTCCCGCCGCCCGCCTTCGCCGAGCCGCCCGCGTTTTCCTCCGCGTCTGCAGCCGCGTGCGGCGCCTCCCTGCGGGTACGGGCCCTCCCCCTCCGGTCCCCCGCCCCGCTCGTCTTCTCGTCACCGGTCGCCGCCGAGGCGCTCTTCGCGCGGCGATCGGGCGGGCTCTCCCGCGTCTTCGTTCGCGGAGCTTGCTCCGCGCCTGCGGGGCTCGCCGGCGCGCGGTCCCGACGGGCCTGTTCGCTCTCCTCTTCCCCCGATTCCCCGGACCTCTCGGCAGCGGCGTGCGCCCTGGGCAGCGGCTCCGCGAAGACGGGCCCCGCCAGGATCGCCGGCACCGCGATGCTCACCAGCACCGAGAGCGCGGCCGCGCGAGCACGCCTCAGGCGCGCACGCGGCTCCCCCCTGCGCACAGCTCCCCCTGCGTCCCGCGGCGCCGCGCCTTCACTGCTCACGGATCGAAGGCTCATCATGGAAAGCTCCAGTCGGGTCGGGTGCGAGTGCCATCCGCCAAGGAGCGGATCTCCCAGACGCGGCGTCGCCGCCCGTCCGCAGGATGTGGGATTGGGAAGGGCAGTCAGCGGTCCGCTTCTTGAATCGACCTGGGACGAGACCGGCAACCTCGAAACAGCGTCTCCGAGACGCCCCTCGCGGAAGCTCGCAAGCTCGGAAGGCAACCTCGGAAGGGAGACTCGGAAGGCAAGCTCAGAAGGGACCGAACCCTGAGGACAGGAATGGCATGAAGTGCGGAGGGCAGCCCAATTTTCTGCGGCGCTGACCAAAGGCTGTGGTAGGAACCCAGCTGCCTCGCGACTGCGGTCGGGTCGTGAGCGCGGCTCCGGGGTGCATGGGGGCAGAGCCCCTCGTCACGCGGTCCGCGGTCGGGTATCGCCCGGCGCACCACGCACTGCGGCGTGGCCCTACCTTCACGATCAACGCAGCCAGCGTGATCAGCGCGGAGATAGGCGTCGCGTCCCTTGCGCAACATCGTCCGGGCCATCGCGGATCGCGGGGGAAGCGCCCGGCCCAACACGCACCAGCCTCATTCACCACAACATCGATGCAAGCGGGGCGCCACACGCGGGATGCGGAAGCCGAACCCGGTGGCGCGTCCATGATCGCTCCGAGGTCACCAGGGGCACGACATGCGGCGAATTCGTAGAGACGCAACCAAGGTCTGGCACAATCCCGAGCTCCACACGGCCTATGGCCGTGGTCAGCCGAACAGCGCGGGGCTGCCGCGTCCGACGCAGACCGGTGAGGACCGGCGGGCAGCCAAGCAACACCGCGCCGCGCTCGAGGCGCTGTTCTCTCCGCGCAAGGAGCCGGAGGCAGAGGACAGCAAGGGCGGGCGCGTCAAGTCCGGACGCGACGCCGCGTCCAAGGCGCCGGGGCGCATCGTCCTCGCGCCGCCTCCGCAGAGCGACCCGAAGGCCGTCGAGCGCCAGCGGCTCCTGTCGAAGCTGCTCTGCGCGTCGGGCCGGCCCAACATCTCCAAGGCCGCGAACGAGTTCCTCCGCGCCGGCCACGCCTTCCCCGCGGAGCAGGACGTGTACCTGCAGCTGCTCGAGCACAGCGACGAGCAGCGCATCCAGGAGGCGATCGACGAGCTCGCGGGCATCCTCGTCGGCGAGCTGCCGAAGCGTCGCGCCGTGCTCGAGTCGCGGCTCCGCCGCATCGAGGAGTTCGCGGAGGAGCCCGCGACGCGCGAGGCCGCCGAGCGGCTGCGCCGCCAGGTGAGCGGCAGGCCCGAGGCCCCGGCCGCGGACGGCGCGGCCCGGGGCGGCGCGGGCGGGGGCGTCTCCGAAGCGAGCGGCGAGGCGGAATGACGCGCGCGGAATTCGAGGCCGAGCTCCGCAAGCTGATCCAGACGTTCGAGACGGGCACCGGCAACGAGCGGTGCGTCGCGTGCGTCTCGTGCGAGCGCTGCGTCGACTGCACGTTCTGCCGCAACTCGAAGGCGCTGCAGCGGTGCCACTACTGCGTCGACACCCAGCGCTCCTCGGACAGCACGCACTGCCGCGGCTGCCGCGATCTCATCGCGTGCAGCCACTGCGTCGCGTCCGAGCGGTGCACGCAGTCGTCGTACCTCGTGCGCTCGGTCGACTGCACCGGCTGCACCTACTGCTTCGGCTGCGTGGGCCTCGTGCGGAAGGACTTCCACATCCTCAACCAGCCTTACGATCGCAGCACCTACTTCAAGCTCACGGCCAAGCTGATGCGCGAGCTCGGGCTGAGCGCGGGCACCGGGGCGGAGCCCGCCGCCGCGCCGAGTCGGAGCGCGGCCGCGCAGCGCTAGCGATGCGCGCGGTCGTTCAACGCGCGCTCGGCGCGCGCGTCGAGGTCGGAGGCCAGGTGGTCGGCGCGATCGAGCGCGGCCTCGTGGCCTTCGTCGGCGCCGCGAAGGACGATGACGACGCCGACGCCGACCACGTCGCGAGCAAGATCGCGGGCCTCCGCGTGTTCAGCGACGACGCCGGCAAGATGTCGCGGGCGCTCGCGGACGTGCGCGGCGGCGGCGTGCTCGCGATCAGCCAGTTCACGCTCTTCGGGGACGTCCGGCGCGGCCTGAGGCCGAGCTTCGACGGCGCCATGGAGCCCGTGCGCGCCGAGGCGCTGTACGATCGCTTCGTCGCCGCCTTGCGGGCCCGCGGCCTCACGGTGGCCACGGGCCGCTTCCGCGCCGACATGCGCGTGTTCGTCGAGAACGACGGCCCGGTCACCATCCTCATCGATTCGAAGCGGACGTTCTGAGGGATCTGCCGGGATCGGCGGCGACGGCCACCCCCTTTTCCCCGAGCGCCGCGCAGGCTACGGGGGAGCCATGCGGGTCACCATCGTGGGCGCGGGGGCGCTCGGGCGGATCTACGGCGTGCGCCTCGCCACCCAGGGAGACGACGTCACGTTCGTGGTCCGGCCCGAGCGCGCCGGCGACGTACGGCCGTTCGTGGTCGAGCAGGTGAACGGCGCCGATCGACGCGACACGCTCGATCGCCCGCGCCTCGCGGCCGAGATCCCGGCCGACGCGGACATCGTCCTGATCACCGTGCGCTTCGATCAGCTCGTCCCGCGCGCTGACCTCGGCGGCGCCGCGGGCGGCAGGTCGGTGGCGGATCTGCTCCGCGGCGGCCCGGCCGCGCCCGCCGTGGTGCTCACGCCGCTCCTGCCCAGGGAGCGCGCCGACCTCGAGGAGGCCGCCCAGCGCCGCATCACCCCCGCGATGCCGGGCGTCTCGGGCTACCTCGACGAGCGCGGCGTGGTCCGCGCCTGGATCACCGAGCTCGCGCCCACGCTCATCGACGAAGAGGGAGGCGCCCCCGCGGAGCGACCGCCGCTCGAGGAGCTCGCGCGTCGCCTCACGAGCGCCGGTGTCCCGGCGCGGCTCGAGCCCGACGTGGGCGCTCAGAACGTGGCCACCACGACCGCGTTCTTCCCGCTGATCGCCGCCATCGACGCGGGCGGCGGGGCGAGCGCCCTCCTCGAGAACGACGGCGTGCTCCGCACCGTGATCGAGGCCACCAGGGAGTCCGTGGCGCTCGCGGACCGGCTGGGCAAGGTGGCCCCGTGGACGAAGCTCCTCCTCCGGTTCATCGGGCCGCTCACGCTGAAGCCGGGCGTTGCGCTCGTGCGCCTGCTGGCCCCGGAGTTCTTGCGGTTCCTCGACGTGCATTTCGGCCCCAAGCTCCACGCGCAGCACCTCGCGATGGGCGCCACCGTCCTCGAGATGGGCCGAGAGCGCGGCGTGAGCATGCCGGCGCTCGAGCGGCTGCTCGCGCACCTCGGCGGCCGCCCACGGGCGCGCTGAGCCGCGGCCTCCTGCGCGCGTCGGCGTGCCGCGGCGTCCGCGTGTCGCTGCGTCAGCGCGCGCGCGCGGCCGCGAGCTGCGCCGCGAGCACGATCGCCTCGCGCATGCCGCGCGGGTCGGCGCGCCCCGTTCCCGCGAGATCGTACGCGGTGCCGTGGTCGACGCTCGTGCGCACGATCGGCAGGCCGAGCGTGACGTTCACGGCCTCGCCGAAGCCCAGGAGCTTGCTCGGGATCGTCGCCTGGTCGTGGTACATGGCGACGACCCCGTCGAGCGCGCCGCGCGCCGCGAGGCGGAACGCCGTCTCCGCGCCGACGGGCCCGGTCAGCTCCGCCGCCGGGCCCGAGCGCGAAAGCCGCCGCGCCGCGAGGCGGATCCCCGGCGTGATGCGCACCTGCTCTTCGTCGCCGAGGAGCCCGCCTTCGCCTGCGTGCGGGTTGAGCGCGGCGACGGCCACGCGCGGCCTCTCGCGGCCGAGATCGCCGAGCAGCCGCGCGAGCCACACCGCGGCGCGCGCCACCTCGCGCGGGCTCACCGCGTCCGGCACCTCGCGCAGCGGCACGTGGGTCGTCACGAGGGCGGTCACGAGCTTGCCCGAGGCGAAGGCCATCGTGACCTCGCGCGCGCGGAGCCGCCGGCCCAGGTGCTCGGTGTGCCCGAGGAAGTCCGCGGACCCCGGCGCGCCGCTCGTGGCGATCGCGTGCTTCGACGCGGGCCCCGTGACCAGCGCCGCAGCGACGCCTTCGCGGACCAGATCCGTCGCCGCGTCGATCCAAGCGAGCTGCGCCGCGCCGTCCTCGGCCTCGGGCCGACCGAACGCGCTCGGCCGCGAGAGCCGCGCGCTGCCCGCCCAGAGCCCGATCGAGCCGGGCGCGAGCTCCTCGATCGCGGCGCGCCCATCGACGACGACGAGCCGGCGGGCCGCGACCCGGACGAGCTTCGCTGCCCGCCGGATGATCGCCTCATCGCCGACGAGCACGCAGCGCGCGCCCTCGACGGACGCCGCGCCGGCCACGGCCACCTCGGGGCCCACCCCGCTGGGGCACCCGACGCTGATCGCGATGATCGGCGGCCCGGCGGGGCGCGAGCGACCGCCGCCGCGCGCCGCACCGGCGGCGGTCGTTCGCGCGCCGCCGCGGCGAACCGGCGACGTCATCGGGTGATGCGCCGCTCGCGCCCGGGCGGCGTGGCGTCGTTGGCCGAGGACGCCGATCGCCCCTTGGCTTGCGCGGCCTCCTCGTCGTCGCCGTCCTCGTCCTCGTCGCCCTCGTCGCCCTCGTCGTCGCTGTCCTCGTCCTCGTCCTCGTCGCGCAGCTCTCCGCGCTCGTCGCCCTGGGCCTCCTCGCCGGCCCCGCTCCGCTGGAGCGCCCTGCTCGCATCGCCGCCCTCGGGACCACCGGCGCCGGGGATCGGCGACTCGAGGCGGTACCCGGCCCCGCGCAGCGTGACGAGCGGCAGCGCCGCGCCGAGCTTCGCCCGGAGACGCCTCACGTGGATGTCGACGGTCCGCGCGCCGCCCTCGTACTGGCTGCCCCAGACACGGCGAAGAAGCTCTGTCCGCGACACAACTTTTCCGCGGCGCTCGCACACGTACGAGAGCAGCGCGAACTCCTTCGCGGTGAGCGGCACGTGCATGCCGCCGACCGAGACGTCGTGGGCCGCGCGATCGATGACGATCGCGCCCACCTTCACCCGCTCCTCGGTCGCGAACTCGCTGCGGCGCCACTCGACGAGGCGCACGCGCGCGTAGAGCTCGGCGGGCACGTACGGCACGAGCAGGAAGTCGTCGAAGCCGCTGGACGGCTCGATCCGCGCGATCTGCGCCACGCTCACGGCGACCAGCGCGCCGACCTCCTCGAGGCGCGGCTCGCGGCGCAGCGCGCGCAGCGCCGCGGCGGCCAGGTCCGGCCTGTCGAGCGCCTCGACGACGATCGCCCGCGCCTTGCTCTCGTCGTCGTGGAAGAGCCGCGGTGGATCATCCCAGAGATCCAGGGTTCGCACGTCAGCGCCCAGCGAGCGCAAGACCGATGCGGCACCCTCGTCGCGCTCCAGATCCGGTCCGTGTCCAACGATGGCTATGAACGAGCGACGCGCCATGAACGCCCCGTATACGGGTGTCACGACGGGCCGGCAAGACGCACCGCGCTAAACCCACCAATACCGCTGCGGGGCTTACCTTCCGCCTGGCGTTCCAGCCTTGAAAATCAGCCGATCCGCGTTCCGCCGACCGTGATGAGATCGATCTTGATTGTGGGGCACCCAACACCTACGGGGACGCTCTGTCCGTCCTTGCCGCACGTCCAGATGCCGTCGGAGACGGCGACGTCGTGGCCGAGCATGGTGACGCGCCGGAGCACCTCGGGGCCGTTGCCGATCAGGTTCACGCCCTTGAGGGGCGCGGTCAGCTTGCCGTCCTCGATGAGGTAGCTCTCGGTCAGAGAGAACACGAAATCGCCGTTCGAGATGTCGACCTGGCCGCCGCCGAACTTCTTCGCGAAGACGCCTCGCTTCACGGACCTCACGATCTCCTCGGGATCATGCGGGCCCGCGAGCAGGATGGTGTTCGTCATCCTGGGCATCGGCGCGGCGGCGAAGCTCTCGCGCCGCCCGTTGCCGGTCGGCGTGAGCCCGAAGTGCCGGGCCGAGAGCCGGTCGTGCATGTACCCGACGAGCTTGCCGTTCTCGATGAGCGTGCTGCGCTCGGGCTCGTGGCCCTCGTCGTCCACGTTGATCGTGCCGCGCGACTGGAGGAGCGTGGCGTCGTCCACCACCGTGCAGAGCGAGCTCGCGACGTCCTTGCCGATCTGTCCCGCGTAGTTGCTGGTCCCCTTGCGGTTGAAGTCCGCCTCGAGCCCGTGCCCCACCGCCTCGTGGAGCAGGATGCCGCTGTCGCCCGGGGCGAGCACGACGTTCATCTCGCCGGCGGGCGCGTCGCGGGCGTCGAGCATCGCCACCGCCTGCCGCGCGGCCTCCTCGGCGTGCCACTCCGGCGACTTGCCCTCGAAGTAGGCCGTCGTCATGCGCCCGCCGCCGCCGCTCGAGCCTTCCTGGCGCTTTCCGCCGCGCTCGGCGAGCGCGCGCACGCCGAAGCGGATGAGCGGCTGGACGTCGTGCGCCATCCGCCCGTCGCTCGTGGCCACGAGGACCTCGCGCACCTCCTCGACGAAGCTCGCCTCCGCCTTGACGATGCTGGGATTGTAGGCGAGCGCCGCGGCGCTCGCGCGCTCGAGCAGCGCGCGCTTCGCGAGCCCGGGGGCGTCGAGCGAGATGCTGGGCAGCTCGTAGCGGGTCGGCAGCTCGCGGCGCCTGAGCTCGATCTTCTCCTTGCCGCCCGAGCCCGTCGCGATCTGCGCCGCCGTCTCGGCCGCGCGCCGCATCGCCTCCCAGGTGAGGTCCTCCGTGTACGCGTACCCGGTCGCGTCTCCTCGCTGGACGCGGACGCCGACCCCCATCGACACCCCACGCGAGGCCGCCTTGAGGATCCCTTCGTCGAAGGTGAACCCGCCTCCGGCGCGGTACTCGAAGAAGAGGTCAGCGTAATCACCTCCCTTGGACAGGGCGACCGAGAGGAGCCGCTCGCAAAGCGCGGCGTCGACGGCATTTTCCTCTCCAGGAGCGAACGGGGCACGGTAGGCCTGGCTGCGCGACATGGTGCCCAACTCTAGGTCCATTCGCCTGGACGGTCGAGAAACGGCGGCGCTCCGGTGCGCCCTCCCGGCGACGCCCGCGCTCGGCCCCGGCGGCGGCCGAGCTCGCGACCTACCCCCCTGCCCTCTCATCCGGCGCGGCGCGCATACATCGCCCGCGCGGCACGGGCACGCCGCGACCCCGCGCCCCCGGCGATCGCCGGGTCGCGCGACCTCCAGCGAGGCGGCCGCGGGTCGCGGAAGATCGCACGAAATGTGCAACAAGGCCGCTCGACTGCTAGGCTTAACGCTGTCTTCGCGGGAATGGCGGCGCTCGCCACCTTCCCCGCGATCTTCGCGAATCCCCGGCCGTTCAGCGCGTTCCTACAGGGTAGGGCGCGCTCTTCGACGCGCCTCGACCGGACCGCCCAGCGTCCGACCGGGGCGGGGGCTCGCGGCCACCGCGCCAGGCGGTCGCCGCGTTGCCGGACAGAGGCCCCCGGGGGCCGCACACTGCAAACAAGCACCTTCGCGGTAGCTTCCGGAACTTCCGGTGCCGCGCGCTTGTACGTGGTGGCGGGATTGGCTAGGTGTTTTTTAGGCGAGGTGAGGGATGCCGACGAGGCGCCCGAGCAGCGCCTTGCTGCCCTCAGCAGGAGATTTCCATCGCCGTGGCGGTCGATCGCGACAAGGTACTCCAGACCGCGCAGAAGCTGGTCGAGCGGAAGCGCTTCGACAAGGCCATCGCCGAGTACCAGAAGCTGGTCGCAGACGATCCGAAGGACGTCCGCACGCTGCTCAAGATCGGCGACCTCTACCTGAAGACGGAGGAGTACGTCGAGGCGATCACCACCTACGAGCGAGTCGGCCAGTTCTACTCCCTCCAGGGCTTCGCGCTCAAGGCGATCGCCGTTTACAAGCAGATCCGCGAGATCATCCACAAGCACGTCCCGCAGTACGAGGATCGCTTCGGCCACATCGTCCCGCGCCTCGCGGAGATCTACACGCAGCTCGGGCTCACGAGCGACGCGCTCGCCGCCTACGACGAGGTCGCGACGCGCCTGCTCCGCGCGGGGCGCGACCGCGACGCGATCGACATCTTCAAGCGGGTCGTCGACCTCGACCCGAACAACCCCCTCGCCTATCTCCGCCTCGCGGAGGCGCTGATCCGGGTCCGCGACTACGACGCCGCGATCCAGCGCTTCGGGACGGCGGCCGAGCTCCTGCTCAAGCTCGGGCGGCGCGACGACGCGCTGAAGGTGGTCGAGCGCCTCCTGCAGCACCGCCCGGACGCCCGATTCGCCCGCATGGCCGCCGAGATCTACCTCGACCGCGGCGACCAGAGCGACGCGATGTCGGCCCTGACCAAGCTCCAGATCGCGTTCAAGGAGAACCCGCGAGACCTGGAGACGCTCGCGCTCCTCGCCCGGGCCTTCGACTTGCTCGGGCAGCCGGCCAAGGCGATCGAGGTGCAGAAGGAGTCGGCGCGCATCGCCAAGGAGGCCGGGCGGGTCGATCAGTTCACCGCGCTCGTCTCGGCCCTGATCACGCGCGCCCCGAACGACGAGGGAGTGCGCCAGCTCGCCTCCCAGATCGCGCCCTCGTCGAGGAACACGCGCGCGTCGATCGACGTCGAGCTCGAGGAGGAGGAGGACGAGGAGGCGGAGGAGCTCGACGTCGAGGACGACGAGCCCGCGTCCGCGGTGCCGATCCCGCTCCGCGCGTCGCAGCCCTCGACGTCGCCGATCGCGAGCCCGCGGCAGCTCGTCGCGCACGCCGAGAGCCTCCGGCGCGACCGGCAGTACGACAAGGCGGTCGCCCTCCTCAAGGGCGGCGTCGCCCGGCTTCCGGCCGCTCGAGAGCTGCGCGAGAAGCTCTGCGATGTCCTGATCGAGGCGGGCGACCAGGACGCCGCCGTCGAGCAGATGCTCGCGTTCGCGCAGCAGCTGGCCAGCGAGGACGCCGTCGACGACGCGGCGAGGCTCCTCGACGAGGTGCTGCTCCTCGATCCCGACAACGCCCAAGCCACGGAGATGCTCAACCTGCTCGGCTACGCCGTGCCGCAGGAGGAAGAGCTCGCGGAGGAAGACGCCGCCGGTCCGGAAGCCTCGCCGACGGCCGGCGAGAACGACGCGTATGCGTCCGAGGTGCCGAGCCAGGACCTCTACGACCCCGACGCGCCGCTGCCCGCGTACACCCTCGATGAAGACGGCGTCGTCGAGGCGCTCCCCCGGCGGCCCGAGCTCGTCACGCACCTCGACGATCCGTTCGCGAACGAGCCGCCGCTGCCGAGCTTCCCGATCGAGGACGTCGAAGAGGTCGAGGACGTCGAGGAGCTCGAGGCTATCGACGACGAGGAGGAGGAGGAGACGGCGTCGGTCAACCCGAGCCGCGTGCCTGAGCACCCCCTCGCCGTCGCTGCGTCCCAGGCTCCGCCCCCGGCGTCCTCGATACCTCCCCCTCCCGTGCTCGCCGCGCCGCCGCCGGCCCTGTACAGCCCGGTGTCGGGCCGACCGGCGTCGGTCCGGCCGGTGTCGGGCCGCTCCGTGCCGCCGGGCTCCTTGCGGCGCGCGGACGCGCTCGACGAGGACGCGCTCGAGGAGGTCGAGTTCTTCGCGCAGCACGGGATGTTCGACGAGGCGCGGAACATCCTCGAGGAGCAGCTGGCGCGGCTGCCGAACCACCCGCTCCTGATGGAACGGCTGCGCGAGGTCACGGAGCTGACCTCGGACGCGCGGGTGGTGCGGGCGGCGACCGACAACGAGAGCGGCACGCGGGCCGTCCCGCGCGGCAGCGAGCGGCCGGACGAGGATCGCGCGTTCGACATCGCCGAGTCGCTCAAGATGATCGACGAGCTCGAGGTCGTGCCGGGCTCGGTGACGGGCGTCCAGGACGATCCTCGGCAGATCAGCGTCGAGAGCGTCTTCGAGCAGTTCAAGGCGGGCGTCGCGGCGCAAATCTCCGAGTCCGACGCGTCGACGCACTACGATCTCGGCGTCGCCTACAAGGAGATGGGCCTTTACGCCGACGCCATCGGCGAGTTCGAGCTCGCCGCCCGCGACCCCGGGCGAGAGTGCGTCTGCCAATCGATGATCGGCGTCACCCACCTCCAGATGGGCGACATCGAGGCAGGCATCGACGCGCTCATCCGCGGGCTGCACGCCTCGCACAAGACGGTCGAGCAGGAGCTCGCGCTGACCTACGAGATCGCGAACGCCTACGAGATGCGCGGCGTCCCCGAGCAGGCGCTCTACTACTTCCAGCGCGTCGCCCGGATGAGCCCGAGCTACAGCGACCCGCGCGGCAGCGTGGCGGAGCGGCTGCGCCGCATCGACGTCCCGAAGCCGGCCGCGCGCGCCGTCGGCGCCGAGATGATCGCGGACGAGTTCGACGCCGCCTTCGACGATATGCTCCCGAGCGGCAAGCTGCCCTGAACACCGCTCGCGCGCGGTCGCGCGGGTGCGCCCTGGAACCGCCAGAAATTGGGCCACGGCGGGCGCTCTCCGGTACCGGACGAGCATGAACCGACCGCTCCTCCTCGCCGCCCTCACCTCGGTCCTGGCTGCCGGCTGCGGCGCCGGGATCGAGACGAACGCTCGCTCCGGTCGCCCGCAGGACGCCTCCGCCAAGGTGGCGGCGCAAGCGCGGCGCGAGGTCCCGCAGCGCGCGAAGGGCTCGCTCGACGAGCGCGGCCCGATCGCCGAGCAGGCGCCCGGCGCGCGCAAGCCCGGCGATTATGTGGCCTACCGGTTCTCGGGCAGCTTCAGGAAGACGCCGCTGCTCCTCACGCAGCGGGTCGTCGCGCGCGAGGGGGACGTCCTCGTGGTCGACGTGACCCTCGAGGACGGCAAGCAGACCGAGGCGCTGCGGGTCCGCATGAGCGACGAGCCCAGCAGGCGCGGTGAGATCCTCGGCGCGGCGTGGATCGACGACGGCGCGGAGCGGCCGGCGACCCTCTCGGCCTACGACGCGATGATGGCCAAGACCGCGCTCGCCGCCGACGAGAACGAGGACGTGCTCGGCAGCGAGGCGGTGAACGTCGAGGTCGGCGGCTCCTCCCTCCCGTGCCAGCGGACGAGCTTCCGCGTGCGCATCGGCAAGACGAAGGCGACGATGCGCACGCTCCAGAGCGACGACTTCGCCTGGGGCGACGTGGGCGGTGAGATCACGGCGGAGGACGGGCGCGTGCTCTACCGCGCCGAGCTGATCGACAGGGGCCACGCGGACACGGATGAGCGCGCGGCCGTCGGCGCAGAGCCCGGCCCCGCGCCCCGGCCGGCGACCGTGGCGCGCTCCGCCGACGAGGACGAGGCGTACGACGACTACGAAGACTGAGCCGGCAGGGGCGCGTCGCCCCGATTTCCCTTCGCGACGAGGATCTCGATCGAGCGCGCGGCCGCCGCTTTGACCAGGTGGCCCATCTTCGGGTGCTCGGGCTCGAAATCCGGCTCGATCCCCTCGGCGCGCAGCGCCTCCGTGCAGACCGGCCCGATGGACGCCACCACGCCCCGCGCGAGCGCGACGCGCAGCCGCTCGACGAGCCCCTCCTCGGCCGCCACGAGGAGCGCGTGCTCGACCTGCGCGCGGCTCGTGAAGAGCGTGATCGCCGCGCCGCCGTCCGCCATGAGGCGGAGCGCCTGCCGGAGCGGCGCGGTGTCGTCCGGGAGCGCCCAGCGGTACACCGGCACCGGCGTGACATCGGCGCCGGCCGCCGAGAGGCTCGCGTAGAGCTCGTGGCTCGGCGCGCCGTGCTCCTGGACGGCGACGCGCTTTCCGCGCAGATCGCCGAGCGCGCTGACGGCCTCGACGATCTCTCGCCAGGTGTTCGGCTCGCGGACGGTGATGAAGCGCGTCAGACCCAGCTCGCGCAGCGCCGCGGCCGGCTTGGGGCCGCGCACGACGAGCTGCACGGAGGCGAGCGCCGCCGCCAGGAGAGATACGCCCTGGGCGTCCGTGCCACCGTCGCCATCGGACGCCCCGCCGCCGCCCTGGTTCGACTCGAGCGCAGGCGCCGCCTCAGCCACGAGCGCACGGGTCCCGACGCCGGTCATCAGGATCACGAGGTCGAACTCGGCGCCCGCGAGGCGCCGCGCGAAGTCGAGGGCGCGCTCGTTCCTCTCGATGGGCACCTCGCGGAGCGTGGGCGCCGTGACGGGCACGCCGCCATACCGCTGGATCAGCGAGGCCATCTCGGAGGCGCGGCGGCTCTCGAAGCAGATGACGCGGCGCCCGGCGAAGTCAGACGGCGCGGGCGGAGACGGACGGTCGTTTCGTGGGTGGGTGGGCGTGCTCACCCGCTCAGCATAGCCCGGGTCCGGCGCTGGCGGGTTTCGGGCGGTGGACCAGTTTGCTAAGCTCCTCCATGTGAGCCATCCGATGAGCAACGAGGCTTCCGGGGTCCAGGGGAGCGGGCTCTCGCGTGCGACGTCGGAGAACGACGCCGGCCCTGATCCCGTCATCGGCGCGGGCATCGCGCTGCTCGGCATCTTCTTGATGGGGGTGGGGGGCGCGCAGGGCGCGCACTACCTCTTCAACTTCGGCGTGCTCGTGGCGGTGCTCGGGGCGGTCCTGTTCGTCCTGTTCGTGGCGCTCACGGCGCTGAAGCAGCGACGGGCGCTCGGCCTCGCGAGCCGCGCTCCG
The DNA here is from genome assembly GCF_051521635.1 of Sorangium sp. So ce1504. Lineage (NCBI taxonomy): Bacteria > Pseudomonadati > Myxococcota > Polyangiales > Polyangiaceae > Sorangium > Sorangium sp. So ce1504. The sequence continues at coordinate 9,119,755 of NZ_CP150365.1, forward strand.
AGCCCCGAGGGCAGCGCCGAGCAGCGCGACGCGCGCGACTGATCAGGCGAGCGCCACTGGCGCCCGGCAGCAGCGCGACGCGCGCGACGGATCAGCCGAGCGGCGCTCGCGCCCGATAGCAGCGCGGCGCGCGCGAGGGCTCAGACGAGCGCGCTCGCGCCCGACAGCAGCGCGACCTACGCGACGGATCAGATGAGCGCGCTCGCGCCCGGCTCACGCCGGGGGCTCGCCGCCGGGATCGCTCCGGTCGTCCGGTGGCACCGAGGAGCCCGCCTGATGGCCGGCCTCGACGGAGAGATCGGGCTCGATGTCAGCGAGCGAGACGCCGAGCTCCTCGGCGATGCGCTCGATCTCGGCCCGCTCGGCCGGCGTGGGCGCGCCGTCCGCCGCCGCGAGCCGGATCAAGAGGCGCACGACCTCCACCCGCTCGCTCGCGTTGCAGAGCGCCTTGAGCTCGCGATAACAGCGGTCGACCTCGCCCTCCTGGAGCGCGGGCAGCTTGCCCTGGAGGGCGTTGAACACGGCCTCGACGCCGCTCGGCGCGAGCCCGTCGACGTGCGTGAGCAGCTCGCGGAGCAGCTCGTCTTCCTTGTCGGAGAAGCGGCCATCGACGCAGGCGACCTTGCCGAGCAGGACGATGACGGTGGCGATGTAGCGGAGGACGACCGCCTCGTCGTCCGGGAGCGCCGTGCGGAGCTCCGTCAGGAGGGCGTCGAGGTTCGGGAACGAGCCCCCCTGCTTCAGGCCGAGCCAGGCGAGGAGTCCCACGTGATGAGGCTACCAGATCCTCGCCGGGCAGGGCAGCCCGGCGGAGCCCCGCCCTCTACGCCCGTCACCGCGGTCGTCCATGTCGCCGTCGCTGTGGTCGCCTTCGTCCATTCCCCAGCGACCTACTCCTCGCCGCCGCGGTCCGCAATCCAATCGTCCACGGGGTTGTCGGACTTCGGGGTCTTCAGGATCGAGCCATCAGGCCCGTCCTTGCGCACCACGAGCGTGCGCCGCGTCGTGGTGTCGGGCGTCTCGCGCGCGACCACGGTGATCACGTTGACCCCCGGCCGGAGCGCCGCCTCGAACGCGAACTCGGCCTTCTTCGGGTCGGCGCCGTCGCGGTTCGACTTGTAGTAGAGCTTCCGCGACCCGACGAAGATGAAGGTGTCGAGCAGCCGCTCGCTGTCCGACGCCGTCCCCGTGATCTTCATGGTGCCGGCGGTCGTCGCCAGCGCCGCCGCGGCGATGTCCAGCGTCGGCGGCGCGTGCGAGTAGAGGTCCTCGAACGCGACCGCCGCCGGGGCCGGCCCGCCGCCAGGAGCCACCTCGCGCGCCGCGACGAACGCGAAGCGCCCCGCGCCGAGGTCGATCTTGAGGAACCCGCCTGGCGCCTCGCCGAGCACCTTGACCACGGCGCCCGCCGGGAGCCGGCCGAAGCCGCGCGCGCTCGCCTCGGGCGACGGGAGCAGGGTCGCCCCCTCCGCCCCAGCCTTCATGGTGGAGCCGCCGCCCTGGAGCTGGATGCGCGGCGAGATCGGGATCTTCACCTTCTCGCTGGCGAACTCACGGAGATCGCGATCGCCGACCGAGAGCGTGAGGGTCGCCTCGGGCTCCGACAGGTGCTGCTCCACGTCGAAGCTGAAGACCACCTTGCGCACGTCGCCCGGCTTGATGTTCGAGACGTCGAAGCGCCCCGCGTGCAGCATGAGCCCGTCGCCCGACAGGTTCGCGATGTTCGCCTGCGTCTCGTACGACGGCCCCTTGCCGACGTTCTTGACGGTCAGGTACATGCTGACCCGCTCTCCCTTCTGGATGAGCCCGTCGCCGTTGCCCTCGCGGTCGTCCGCGATCTGATAGGCGTACTGGAAGAGCGGCCGGTCGAGCGCGCGCACCGTGGGCCGGATCTCGACCGCCGGCGGCTCCGGCGCGGCGGCGACCTCGAACTTCACCTTGAGGCCGTCGCTCCGCGAGAGGGCGTCCATCGGGATCGTGCAGACGCGCTTCTCGTTCGCCTTCCTCGGCTTCGTCGAGCCGACCTTCCGCCCCTCGACCTCGCACCAGCCGAGCGGCGCCTTCGCGCTCTTCGTCTGGCCGGGGCCGATCTTGCCGAAGATGAGCTCCTTGCTGTCGAAGTACGGGTTGTCGCTCTCCGTCGTCCCGCGGAGCCGGTAGACCGGCTGCTTTCCGTTGTTCTTGACCGTGACCCGGAGCTCCATCGGCTGCCCCGCGGTCACCTCGGCATTGGGGCGATCGGTCTCGACCTTCACGTCGAGCTCGGACTTCGCCGCCGGCGTGGCCCCCTCGGGCGCGTCGGACCAGTCGACGCCGAGCTTCGTCAGCTCGGCCGCGACCTTGCCGAGCTCCTCCTTGCCGACCTGATCGATGTAGTCGTGCATCGCCCGGAGCTGCTGGAGCCTCGGCGTGGAGGGCGGCATACGCGCGGCGAGCTCCCGCGCGAAGCGGATGGGGAAGTCGACGGAGAAGTCCTCGTCGATGTCGCCCCCGCGCTCCCGCATCTGCTCCCGGTCGGCGCTGGTGAGCTGGTAGCGGACGACCTCGGACGGCTTGCCCGCGGCCGCCGCGCGCGCGTTCGAGAGGTGCGCCGAGAGATCGCGCTCCCGGAGCCCATCCTTCTGGACCGTGAGATCCATCTCGAGCTCGTCGACCGTCATCGGATCGAGCTCGATGTCCGGCGTGACGCCGACGCCCTGGATGGAGATGTCGCCCGGCGTCAGGTACTGCGCGATCGTGAGCTTGAGGGCCGCCTTCTCGGCCGTGACGTCGGGGAAGACGAGCTGCACGCTGCCCTTGCCGAACGTCTGCGAGCCCACGATGACGGCGCGATCGTTGTTCTTCAGCGCGCCGGCCACGATCTCGCTCGCGCTCGCGCTGTTGCCGCTCACGAGCACCACGATCGGGTACAGCGGCTCGGTGCCCGGCCCCTTGGCGCGCTTCTCCTCGCGCCCCTCGGAGGCGCCGACCGTGGACACGATGACGCCGTCGGCGAGGAACTTGTCGGCGATGCGCGCGGCCTGGTCGAGCAGGCCGCCCGGGTTGCCGCGCAGATCGAGCACGAGCCCCTTCAGCTGCCCCTTGCTGCGCAGCCCGTCGAGCGCCGCGTCGAGCTCCGCGGTCGAGGTCGCCTGGAACGTCTTGAGCCGGACGTAGCCGACGCCGCCCTCGAGGGCGCGCGACTCGACGGACCTCACCTTGATCACCTCGCGGGTCAGCTCGAAGGCCTTCGGCCCCTGCCACCCTCCCTCGCCCTCGCGGGTCACCCACACGGTGACCGGGGTGCCGGGATCGCCGCGGAGCCTCCGCACAGCGTCGTCGAGCGGCATGTTGAGCGTCGACTCGTTGTTGATCTTCACGATCCGATCGAGCCGCTTGAGGCCCGCCCTGCCCGCGGGCGTGTCGGGCATCGGGTTCAGGACGGTGAGCATCTGGTCGCGGATCGAGATCACGACGCCGAGCCCGCCGAACGCGCCCGACGTGGAGAGGTTCATCTCCTTGTACGCCTCGGGGCTCAGGAACGACGAGTGCGGGTCGAGCGTGTGCAGCATGCCGTTGCACGCGGCGTACTCGACGTCCCGCAGATCGACCTCCGTGCCGCGGAGGTTCTTCTGGAGGAAGGTGAAGACCTCGCGGAGGCGCGCGGAGACGTCCCAGGGGCCCTGGATGTTGTCGATCCGGAACTTCTTCTCGCTGGTCTCGACGCGGACGGTGACCTCGTTCGGGTCCTCGTTGAGGACGATCACCTGCGCGACGTCGCGCTGGACGGCGTTGAGCGCCGACAGCAGCATCTCCTTCGGCTTGACGCGATCCGGCTCGACGTACTTGTCCCGGATCATCTTGAGCGTCTCGTTGACGGCCTCGAGGCGTGTGAGGTCGTACGGCGCCTTGGCCACCTGCCCGGTGACCGCGAGCGCCGGCTCGAACCCGCGCCAGAGCCCGCCAGGGCCGAACTGAAGGACGAAGTACGCTGCCAGCGGGAACGCGGCGGAGACGACGAGCGCCTTGGCGATGCGCTCCAGGGGTCGGTGAGGCATACGGCGATCGAGTATAGACGCACCCCAGCGAGCGTCGACCGACGTCAGCGCGCGATCGCCCCGATCGCCCCCGAGCGCCGCGTTCCAGCGCGGGCGCTACACGGGCTTCTGCGTGTCTTCTTGCTTCTCTTCGGGCTTCGCCGGCAGCTGCTTGGCGGGATCCTCTTCCTCGTCGTCGCGGATCCCCTTCTTGAAATTCCGGATACCCTCGCCGATCCCCTTCCCGATGTCAGCGATCCTCCCCGCGCCGAAGAGGAGCAAGGCGAGGCCGATGAGGAGAGCGATTTCGAGCGGTCCGATGCGGCCCATAGCGTTGATCCCTTGAAGGCTGCCGCGCGCTCGGCGGCAGGTCGGCGGGCCACGGCCCGGTTTGCGTCGACCCATACCACCCATCCTCCGCACCGGCAATGCAGCGGTTCGGAGCGCTGAGACCCGTGCTAGGCTCGCGCACCGGCTTCGCTGGAGGAGAGACGAGGCGCGTGTGCACCCGCTCACTCCGCCAGCGGTTCACAAATCAAGAACGGCTCGACGGCCCAAACGGGATCGCCAGCCGGCCGGCCCGGACGCCAGCCTCGGATGAGGCCGGCGGTGATCCATGGCTTGAGCCCTCGCAGGCTTCGCGACAGTCGACACGGGGAAAACACGATGCCGATGAACCGCTTGAATCGAAAGGCAGCGCATTGTCTGGCAGGAGCGTCGGTGGCAGCGGCGGTGCTCGCCGGCGCCGCCGGGCGCGCGAGCGCTCAGGAGGCGAGCGAGGGCGACACGGTGAGCGTCGACGGCAAGGGGATCGTCGGCGGCGCGCTGCTCGGCGGCGAGGTCGTGATGCTGACCATGGGGGCGATCGGGGTCGAGCGCGCCTGGCCGTACCTCGTGTTCGGCGGGCTCGGCGCGGTGGGCGGCGGCGTCGCCGGCTACTTCGTCGAGGCGGCGGATCCGCCCGCGGAGGTGCCGCTCTACATGCTCGCCGGCGGCATGGCGCTGGTCATCCCGACCCTCGTCGTCACCCTGAACGCCACCGCGTACAAGCCCCCCGAGTCCGACCAGAGCGAGCCGATCCGCAACGAGCCGGCCGCGGAGCCCCCGCAGCCGGGGATCAACGTCCAGCTCACGACGGACGCCGCGCAGATCCTCCGGCGGGCCCGCTGGGAAGAGCCCCGGCTCGGCCTCGTCGACATCACGCCGCGCCGGGTCGCGCTCGGCGTGCCCGCGCTCTCGTTCAAGCCGCTCTACTCGCAGGACGAGATGTTCAAGTTCGGCGTGGCGCAGGGGCACGAGGTCCGCGTCCCCGTCCTCCGGGCGACCTTCTGAGGGGCCCGGGGTCGCCCCGGGCGGCGGCGCAGGGCAGGCGCCCCCCTGCCCCGCGCGCCGGTCTCTGTGCCGATCCCTACGCTCGGCGTTAGGCTCTCGCCGTGGCCGACCTCCACGATCCTCCGCTCCCCTGGTCCACGCGGCTCTGGTTCGCCTTCGCGTGCTTCTTCCGCGTGCTGTTCGATTCCCAGTTCGCCGCGCGGGCCTGGCAGGCGCGCGCGGCGGTCGCCGCCCTGCCGCCGGCCGAGCGCGCTGAGCCGCGACGGCTCGAGCGAGATCGTGCAGGCGGCGCGCCCGCGGCCCCCGAGGCCGCCGCGGCTGCGGCGAGCGAGCCCGCCCCCGCGCCGGTCGCCGCCCCCGCGCCGCACGCCGCGCCCGCGGTGAGCTCGGCGCTCCAGCTGCTCTCGCTGCTCCAGCGCGAGGGGCGGCTCGTCGACTTCCTCGAGCAGGACATCGCCTCGTTCGGCGACGCGGACGTCGGCGTGGCGGCGAGGATGGTCCACGAGGGCTGCCGCAAGGCGCTGCGCAGCCACGCGAAGCTCGCGCCCGTGCGGCGCGAGGACGAGGGGGAGAAGGTGACGCTCGAGGCCGGCTACAACCCCTCCGAGATCAAGCTGATCGGCAACGTGTCCGGGACCGCGCCCTACAGAGGGGTGCTGCGCCACCGGGGCTGGCGCGCCGACGACGTCTCGCTGCCGACGCCGGTCGCCGGCCACGACGCCAGCATCATCGCCCCCGCGGAGGTCGAGCTATGAGCGCGCGCTACATCATCGGCATCGATCTCGGCACCACCCACTGCGCGCTCGCCTACGCGCGCCTGGCCGAGGACGGAGCCGACGCGCGGCTCACGCCGTCGCCCGAGGTGATGGCGGCCCCGCAGCTCGTGGCGCAGGGGACGCTCGAGGCGCGCCCGCTCCTGCCCTCCTTCATGTACATCCCTCACGAGAGCGAGGGCCCCCAGGCGCTGCCCTGGGACGCCGAGCGGCGCTTCGCCGTCGGCGAGCACGCCCGCGCGCGCGGCGTCGACGCGCCGGCGCGCCTCATCTCCAGCGCGAAGAGCTGGCTCAGCCACGCCGGCATCGACCGGCGCGGATCGACGCTCCCGCTCGGCGCGCCCGAGGACATCGAGAAGATCTCGCCCGTCGAGGCGTCGTGGCGGTACCTCGAGCACCTCACCGAGGCGTGGGATCACCTGTTCGCGAAGGACGATCCGGCGCTCGCCCTCGCGAAGCAGGAGATCGTGATCACGGTGCCCGCGTCGTTCGACGCCGCCGCGCGCGATCTCACCGTCGAGGCCGCGAGCGCCGCGGGGTTCGAGGACCTCACCCTGCTCGAGGAGCCGCAGGCCGCCGTGTACGCCTGGATCGACGCGGCCGGCGAGGCGTGGCGCAAGCACCTCCACCCGGGCGACGTGCTGCTCGTGATCGACGTCGGCGGCGGGACCACCGACTTCTCCGCGATCGCCGCGGTCCCGCGCGACGGCTCGCTCGAGCTCGTCCGCGTGGCGGTCGGCGACCACATCCTGCTCGGCGGCGACAACATGGACCTCGCGCTCGCGCACGTCGTGAAGGCGAAGCTCGCCGCCGAGGGCAAGGAGCTCGATCGCTGGCAGGTGACGTCGCTCACCCACGCCGCGCGCGTCGCGAAGGAGCGGCTGCTCGGCGATCCGTCGATCAGCGAGGCGCCGATCGCGATCGCTGGCCGCGGCTCGAAGCTGCTCGGGGCGGCGATCCGGACCGAGCTCACGCGGGACGAGATCACCCGGACGCTCGTGGACGGGTTCTTCCCCGAGGTCCCATCGTCCGCGCGCCCCGCGACCCGCGCGCGCGCCGGCCTGACGCAGCTCGGCCTCCCGTACGCGCAGGACCCGGCGATCACCCGCCACCTGGCCGCGTTCCTGGGGCGGCAGGCCGGCGCGACGTCGAAGCTTCCGGGCTTCGCCCCGCAGGGAGGAGCGAACGCCGAGCCCGGCCGCGCGCCGCTCCTCCTGCACCCGACGGCGGTGCTCTTCAACGGGGGCGTCATGAAGAGCGCGGCGCTGCGCGAGCGGCTGGTCGCGACGCTCGGCGCCTGGCTCGAGCAGGACGGCGCGCCCCGGCCGCGGGTGCTCCCGAGCGACGACCTGGATCTCGCGGTCGCGCGCGGCGCCGCCGCCTACGGCCTCGCGCGGCGCGGCCGCGGGCTCCGGATCCGCGGCGGGACAGCGCGGGCCTACTACGTGGGCATCGAGGGGGCCGTTCCCGCGGTGCCCGGCCTGGAGCCGCCCATCACGGCGCTCTGCCTCGCGCCGTTCGGCATGGAGGAAGGCACCGAGGCGACGCTGCCGCCGCAGGAGTTCGGCGTGGTGGTCGGCGAGCCGGTGCGCTTCCGCTTCTTCAGCTCGTCGGTGCGCCGGGATGACCAGGCCGGGACCGAGCTCGAGAGCTGGAAGCCCGGAGAGCTCGAGGAGCTCTCGCCGATCGAGGTCACCTTGCCCGCGGAGGGCCGCCGGGAGGGCGACATGGTGCCGGTGCAGCTGCGCGCGTCGGTCACCGAGGTGGGGACGCTGCTCCTGGAGGCGATCCCCCGGGAGGCGCAGAAGCCGAACGAGCGCTGGCGGATCGAGCTGTCGGTGCGCGCCGAGGCGTGAGCGCGGGGGTGCCCGCGTCCGGAGCAGCCTGAAGCGGCACGACCCGCCGTCGGTCCCGAAGCAGAGCGCGCCGGCGCGCGTTACCCTCGTAGCGCGCCGCAGCATGCAGCAGGCAGAGGGGCCGAGCGCGAGGCCAAGCCGGAGCGCGCTCATCGAGGACACGACATGGCACCGACGATTCGCAGGCTCCGCGTCGTCCATTCGACGAGATATACCTACGATCGCCCGGTGGAGCGCAGCGTGCACAAGCTGCATCTCTGCCCGGTGCACGACCGGGATCAACGGGTGCTCTCGCACACGCTCACGATCGATCCCGGCGTGACCACCGTGGAGTTCGAGGACGTCTTCGGGAACCGGGTCACACGCTTCGAGATCACCGCCCCGTATACCGCGCTCACGATCTCGGCCGACTCGATCGTGGAGCTCTGCGACGCCGATCCGTTCGCCTTCGCGAAGAAGAAGATCCGGCCCGCGTTCCCCCTCGTCTGGATGCCCTGGGAGCAGGCGATCATCGCGCCGTACGTGCGCCCGGCGGAGCTCCCCGACACCCAGATCCAGGCGCTCTTCGATTACGCCATGTCGTTCGTCGAGAAGAACGACGCGGACCTGATGGAAACGCTCTTCGCGATCAACCTGACGCTCTTCCGCGAATACCAGTACGTGCCGGGCTCGACGAACCTGGCGACCACCCCGTATGACGTCTTCGTGAACCGGCGCGGGGTCTGCCAGGATTTCGCGAACCTGTTCATCTGCATGGCGCGGCTCCTCGGCATTCCGGCGCGCTACGTGTGCGGATACCTCTATACCGGCAACGTCGGCGCGAGCCGCGCCGGCTCCGACGCGACCCACGCGTGGGTGCAGCTCTACATCCCGAACATCGGCTGGAAGGGGTTCGACCCCACGAACGGCGTGCTGGCCAGCCTCGACCACGTGCGGGTCGGCTACGGCCGCAACTACATGGACGCAACGCCGACAGCGGGGACGCTCTACACCGCCGCCGCCGAGACAATGAACGTCGATGTGACGGTGAGCGAGGTCGACTAGGTCTCTCCGCGAAATCGCCCGCGCACCGACAGGCGCCTGTCGCACCGAGCCCACAGCGACAGCGGAGAGCGCGAAACAGCGGCCGCGGGCGAGGCAGGCGTCCCGCCCCTCCCTGCGGCCGCAGCGCGAATCGCCGAAGGTCGCTCGGACGGATCCGCGAGACCTCGGCGCGTCGCGATCACTGGCCGTCCATGAGACAGGCGGTGCCCTCCGCGATGCACGCGCCCTCAGCGGTGGTGGCCGCCGCGGTGCCGCACGCGTTGCACTCGGCGTCCGCTACCTCGTCCGTTGTGCACGCGACATAGCAGGGGTCGCCGTCCGCCGCGCCACACGTCTCGCAGATACACTGCGTGACCGCGTCGTACTTCGGCTTCGAGGACTCGCAGAGGTCCGCCGGGTCGGCGTCGGCCACGAGAGGCGCCGAGCAGGTCACACACTCCTCGCTGCCGCCCGTGCCGCCGCCACCGCCCTCGCCGCTGCCCCCCTCGCCGCTGCCGCCCTCGCCGCCCGTGCCGCCGCCGCCGCCCTCGCCGGCCGAGCTGCTCGCGGTGGTCCCGCCGCCCGAGCCCGTCGTCGTTTCGGTGTCGTCCCCGCACCCTGCGGAGAAGGCGGTCGCGCCAAGGATGAGAGCCATCGAGCCCATGCTGACAAGATTAATATTACGCATGTTGTCCTCCGGCGCGCTCGAACGAGCGCCCGTCGTCGATCGTCGCTTCGTCTGTCAGTCCCAACGGGACTCGCCGGTCGCGACAACCCCCGCGTGCCGGCGGCGGCACACTACTCCACCCAGGCTGTGACGCTCAACTATCTTCCATGCGGCGCGCGAAAACAGCTGTCCGCGCCTCGCCCGGTCGAGCGACCCCAAACACCATGGCATGCGCGTTGAGGACGAGCCCACCAGCGCCCGCGGCTCGGGGATCGCCTGACTCCGACGTCCTGACGAAACAGCACCGAAATCGCGCGTCGCGAGCCGCGCGCATCGCGTGGCGGGGGGCTCGCGGCCCACGCTCGCCGCGAGCGTGGCGCCGAATCCCGCAAGTCGCGAGTTCCGAGCCTCCTTGTGCTCCACGGAACGCCGCGCCCTCGCCGGGATCGCCGCTGCCCGCAGCGCTGCGCGATCTCGATGCCTCGCGCGAATCTGGAGATGGCGGCGGACGCCGCCGGGAGCGCGCGACTCCGACGACCTGAAGGTGGAAGTTGGAAAGCGCTCGTGACAGCGGCCCTGGAGCACGGATCTGCTATGATCAGAGGCGCGGCGCCTGCGTCGCGCGCGATCGCAGAGCCCGGCCTCGCGCTGCGATCGCGCGCGACAGGCGCCTGCGATACGGCCCCACGCGCGCCGCGAAGCGACGGCGACGCGCGGGGCTCGTCGCGCGTCACGGGGGAGGGCACGATGAGCATTCGTTTGCGCGTGTTGCGCGTGTTGCGCGTGTGTCTGGCGGCGACGCTCGTGGGCCTGTGCGCCTGCGCGAGCACGACCGTGCAATGGCCCTCGCCGGAAGGGCAGCCGAAGCTCCCGCCCTCACGGGAGATCAACGCCGTCGCGCGGCCGGACGCCGCGCGCTGCGCGGCGATCGTCGGGGCCACGCTCATCGACGGCCGGGGAGGGCCGCCCGTGCGCGACGCCGTCGTCGTGGTCCGCGGCGACCGCATCGTCGCCGCGGGCGCGCGCGGCGCCACCGACGTCCCGGCCGGCGCGGAGGTCGTCCCCGGCGCGGGGCTCTGGGTGCTGCCCGGCCTCATCGACGCGCACTTCCACCTCGACGGCGATGACGGGCTGCCCGGCGTCGTCCTGCAGCGCGGCGTCACCTCGCTGCGTGAGCCGGGGAACTGGATCGAGGCGTACGACGCCGCGCGCAAGCTCGGCCCGACGCCGCGGCTCTTCCTGGCGGGGCCGCTGCTCGACGCGCCGTATCCGGCCTATCCGGAGAGCGCGATGCTGGTGCGCGACGCGGCCGAGGCGCGCTGGGCCGTCGATCAGCTGGTCGAGCGCGGGGCGTCGGCGATCAAGGTCTATTTCCGCCTGCCCCTCGGGCTCGTCGAGGAGGTCGCCAAGGCCGCGCACGCGCGCGGGGTGATCGCCGTCGCGCACCTCGAGACCGTGGACGCCGCGGCCGCGGTCCGCGCCGGGCTCGACGGCATCGAGCACATCACGTCGCTCGGCACGGCCCTCGTGCCGCCGCGCGAGGCGGAGCGCTACCGCCAGTCGGTGATCGCCGACAACGACGCGCGCTTTCCGGGGCGCTTCGAGGTCTTTCGCGGCATCTCCCTCGGCGCGCCGCGGACCCGAGCGCTGCTCGGGCTGCTCGCGGCGCGGGGCACCTTCCTCACCCCGACGCTCGCCATCTTCGAGCGCCGCGCCGGCGACGCGGGCGCGACGGAGACCCAGGTGCGCGGCTTCGAGAACATGATGAAGCTCACCCTCGCGGCGCGCCGCGCCGGGGTGCGGGTGGTCGTCGGCTCCCACGGCAAGGCGCCGGGCGCCGAGCGAGGGTGGGCCTACCAGCACGAGATGGAGCTGCTCGTCGAGAGCGGCCTCTCGCCCATGGAGGTCCTCGTCGCTGGCACGCTGGAGAACGCCAGGTACTTCCGCGCCGACGACCGGCTCGGCAGCGTCGAGGCGGGCAAGCTCGCCGACCTCGTCCTGATCGAAGGCGACCCGCTCGCGGACATCCGGGCGATGCGCCGCGTGAAGCGGGTGATGCTGAACGGGAGGTGGGTCGGCCCAGCTCAGGCCGAGTGAGCCGCACGCGCGCTCGCCGCCGCCGGCTCGGCGCGCGCGTTACGTGGAGTCACGCGGACAGGACGAGCGCACGCGGAGCGCGCCGCCGCCACCGCGCGGCGCGCTCCGACAGAGGGCCTTCAGCCCATCTCGATCTCGACGCGCACCGTCGAGCCGGCCGGCGACAGGGGAATCACGTTCCCCGCGACGGTCTTGCCGTCCACGGTCAGCTTCTTCACGCCCTTGCACACCCCCGAGTTCTTGACGCTGATCTCGTAGGTGGCGCCGCGGAAGCGGCGGGAGATCGAGAAGCTCTTCCACGCCTTGGGCACGCAGGGATCCAGCTTCAGGCCGTCGTACTGGGGCTGCACGCCGAGGATCCCCTGGCTGACGGACACGAACGTCCAGGCCGCGGTGCCGGTGAGCCAGGCATTCTTGGCCTCACCGAAGACCGGGGCGTCCTTGCCGGCGATCATCTGCGCATAGACGTAGGGCTCGGCGCGATAGGTCTCGATCTGGCTCTCCTTGGCCGAGGGGCAGATGGAGAGATAGTACTCCAGCGCGCGCTCCCCTTCGCCCAGGAGACACCAGCCGAGGTGGATCCAGGTGTTGTTGTGGCAGAAGATGCCCGCGTTCTCCTTCACGCCCGGCGGATACGAGGTGACCTCGCCGAGCTCGAGGTGATAGGTCGAGTACGCGGGCTGCTGCAGAACGATGCCGTTCTTCGTGTAGAGGTGCTTGTGCACGCTCTCCATCGCCTGCTTGGCGCGGCCGTTGTCCGCGCCGGCGCCGCCCAGGACGCACCAGCCCTGGCTCTCGATGAAGATCTTCCCCTCCTCGTTCTCCTTGCTCCCGACCGGCCGGCTCTCGGCGTCGTAGGCGCGGCGGTACCACTCGCCGTCCCAGGCCTCCTTCTCGACCACGGCCAGCATCTCGGCGTACTGCTCGCGCATGCGCGCGGCGTCGGACTTCTGGCCCATCCAGTCGTACAGGGCGGCCATCTCGCGGCTGGCATAGAGGAAGAGGCCGGCGATCATCACGGACTCGGCCTTCGAGTCCTTCACGTCGCCCGCGGTCTGGAAGCTCTCGTTGGGCTCGGTGCTGAAACAGTTCAGGTTGAGGCAGTCGTTCCAGTCCGCGTGGCCGATCAGCGGCAGGCCGTGCGGGCCCCGCTTCTTCATCGTGTAGGCGATGGACGTCTCCAGGTGGTGAAGGAGGTCCTCCTTGGAGCCCGGCTTGTCGGCGTAGCCCACCGCCTCCTTGAGGATGCCCTTGTCGCCGGTCTCCTTGATGTACGCGCACGTGGAGAGGATCAGCCACAGGTGATCGTCGTAGAAGTCGCCGCCGATGTCGGCGTTCCCCTTCTTCGTCAGCGGCTGGTACTGGTGGTAGCAGGTGCCATCGCTGAGCTGGGTGGCGGCGATGTCGAGGATGCGCTGGCGGGCGCGCTCGGGGACGAGGTGCACGAAGCCCAGGAGATCCTGGTTCGAGTCGCGGAAGCCCATGCCCCGGCCGATGCCGGTCTCGTACATGCTGGCCGACCGAGAGAGGTTGAAGGTCGCCATGCACTGGTACTGATTCCAGGTGTTGAGCATGCGACTCGCGTGCTCGTCCGGGCAGTCGGCCTGGAAATTCGAGAGGATCCCGGCCCAGTCCGCCTTCAGCTGGGCGAACGCGCCGTCCACGACGCCCGGCGCCGAGTACTTGGCGAGGATCTCCTTGCCCTTCTGCTTGTTCAGGACGAAGGGCGCCTTGAACTTGGGCAGGTCCCCGTGGTCCACGTACGAGAGCACGAAGCTCATCGTCTCGCTCGCGCCGGGCTCGAGCGAGAGGCTCACCTGGTGGCTGCCGATCGGGTTCCAGCCGAACGCCTTGGAGTTCGTGGCCTTCCCCTTGGCCGGCACCTGGGCCTCGTGGAGGCCGTGGTGGACGCTGCCGCAGAAGGCGTCACGGCTCGTGTCGAACCCGTCGATGGCGCGCGTGCAGGCGAAGAGCGTGTAATGGGAGCGGCGCTCGCGGAACTCGGTCTTGTGGTAGATGGCGCTCCCCTCGATCTCCACCTCGCCGATGGAGTAGGTGCGCTGGTAGTTCGTCATGTCGTTGAGCGCCTCGAAGAAGCAGAACTCCTGATAGGAGAAGAGCTGGATGTCCTTCTTCGAGCCGCTCTTGTTGGTGACCCGGGTGCGCCAGATCTCCACGTTCTCGCCGGGAACGATGAAGTAGAGCACCTCCACCTCGACGCCGTTCTTCTCGCCCGTGATCTTCGTGTAGCCCAGGCCGTGGCGGCACTCGTAGCGATCGAGGGCCGTCTTGAGGGGCTTCCACATGGGGTTCCACACGACCCCGCCGTCGTTCACGTACAGGTAGCGCCCGCCGAGGTCCATGGGCACGTTGTTGTACCGGTAGCGCGTGAGCCGGCGCAGCTTGGCGTCCTTCCAGAACGTGTAGCCGCCCGCCGTGTTGGTGCAGAGGCCGAACATCTCGTCCGAGCCCAGGTAGTTGAGCCAGGGCAGCGGCGTGTCGGGCCGGGTGATGACGTACTCGCGGCTCTCGTCGTCGAAGTGGCCGTACTGATTGCTCATGGACGCGCGGTCTCCGTGGATAGCGACAGAAAAAAACCCGGAGGCTGCGCTGCCCCGGGTCGGATAAGCCGATGATTGTCAGGCCTGGGGCCTCCGAGCGAGCTCAGAGGGCCGCCACTCTAGACCCCGGCACCTCCGCTTGTCAACGGGGCCTGGGGGCGCGCTCGCCGGCGTTTTGCCAGGAAGAACGCCGCGCTCCGTCGCGCTCTGTCGCGTGTTGGCGCGTGTTGGCGCGTGTTGGCGCATGGCTCGTGTGCGGCAGACAACCCACGATTGCAGTGAAGGAAAAATTTTACATATCGAAGCTCTGCGGGCCGCGCCTCGCTCGCGGAGCCGCGTATCCGCCGCTTCAACCGGCCTTGAACGTGTCGTAACGGCCGGCGCGCGGCGCCACGCGCGCCTCCAGCGCGGCGCGCTCGGCGGGCGGCATCGGGAAGGAGAGGGACCGCGCGCCCAGGTTCTCGCGCACCTCGGCGATCGACGAGCAGCCGACGATCACCGTGTCGGCGTGGCTCGCCGCGTAGCGGATGAGCTCGGTCGCGCTCGCGGCGCGATCCTGGAGCAGGCGGCCCGCGGCCATGATCTTCATGCCGATGACGCCGACGCCGCGCCGCCGCGCCTCCTCGACCACGGTCGTAAGGAACGGGAGCCGCGCCGGATCTGCGGGGTTGACCGCGCAGAGCACGGTATCCACAGGATAACGCCGCATCGCCTCCAGGAGGATCCGCGGGTCGTGGTGGCCGGTGATCCCGACGTGGCGCACGCGGCCGTCCGCCCTGGCCTGCTCCACGGCCTCGATGGCGCCCCGCTTGCCGAAGATGGCGTCGAGCTCCTCGAGCTCCCGCAGATCGTGAAGCTGCCATGAATCGAGGTGGTCTGTCCCGAGCCGACGCAGGCTGTCGTCGAGCAGCCGCAGCGCGCCGTCGCGATCGCGCGCGTGGGTCTTGGAGGCGAGGAAGACCTGCTCGCGCGCCTTCGGGCCGGCGGCGCGGAAGGCCTCACCGTAGTAGTCCTGGCTCTGCTGGTATGCAGGCGCGGTGTCGCAGTACCTGACCCCGAGGCGCAGGGCCTCCAGGATCACGGGCACCGCCTCGCGGTGACGGCCGGTCGTCCGGAGGATCCCCTCGCCGCCGAGCGACACCGGCTCCACCTGCGCGCCGGTCCGCCCGAGCGTGCGCGCCGCCGCTTCACCGGCCGCAGGCGCCGCAGGCGACGGGCGGCCGGCTGCCCCGACCGCCGCGGCCGCTGCGGTCGGGGCGACCGCTCCCAGCACGTCACGACGGCCACCGTCGGCACTTCCCGTCTCGCTCGGCTCGCGCATACGGCCCTCCTGGAGAGGACTCTACCAACCGACAGGTCGCACGTAAACCGAGGCCTGGATCCATGCAGTCACGCGGCTCGGGCGAGCGGCGGCGGGTGCGCCGCTCCCCTCATCGAGGCCGCGGCCCGGGGGGCGGACGCCGTCTTCAGCGTGCAGCCGAGCGAGGGGCAACCGTCAGGGACGAGCCTTGGGCACGCGGAGGTGGCCGTCGGCCCCTCGCTACCACCGGTCGTCGGCGTCGTCGTCGTCCGACCGATCGTCGTCCTCGAACACCAGCCTGCCAATCACCACCTGGCGCACTGTCGTGGGGTAATAGGCCGTGACGGCGGCCGTGCTCCAGGTGTGCCCGACGATGGTGTCCGAGGTGTTCCTGTAGAGCCGCATCGTCCCGTAGCCGGCGCCGGAGGCCCCCCGGCCGCTCGAGGCGTACCTGGAGTCGGACGAGCCGTGGTGCGTGCTCGTCGAGTCGACCACGCTCACCTCGAACTGGAGCGTGCCCGCGACGAGCGGTGTGACGGGGAGCTTCGCCCTCGGCGCCCGGCGGAGGATCGCGACGTGCCCGGTCGACGACTCGCCTGCGGGGTAGCGGATGGCGATGATGTCGGCGGCGCGCGCGTCCTTGGGGTCGTGGATCCTCTCGAATCCGTTCTCCTCGACGATGGCGTCGTAGTAGGCGGCCGCGCTCGGGCTCCGGCTGCCCAGCCAGTCGTGGAGCGACGCTTCGGTGAAGCCGTAGCCCCGCTTGAGCAGCTCCGTCAGGAAGGTGGCGCACTGCGTCCGGTTCGCGTAGCGCCGCGCGCCGGCCACACCGGCCCAGCTGATGAAGCTGGGGCTCGAGTTGTATTCGTTGTTCTCAGGGCTGATGTTGTCCACGAGGCTCTCCGCCCACCTGAGATGGTCGGCGTGATGCGCATCGGCGGTGCGCGGCGAAAGCCACGCGAGCCCCGGAAGGACGAGACAAGCGATCTCCAGCATACGACGACGAACGCTCGCCATGATCCACCTTGCAATGCAGTGAGTTGCTCGAACTGGCGCGTCGCACTCAGCGCGCGGATTCCCGTGCTGTATTAAGTACGATCGAGCGGCGCCGTTCAATACAAATTTGCAACACAATCATCTTTGGGAGTCGCTTGTCCCACAGGCGCACAGACGGACAGGCATCTTCGCGCTCGCGCGCCGTGCGCCTCGCGGGGCGCACGGCGATGCGACCGACGTGACCCACGTGACCCACGTGACCAACAACCAGTGGGGCAGTGCGCAGTAACCCGGCAACCCGGCAATCCGGCAACAAACCTCGCGACCGCTGCCCCGCACAATGCGCGAAGTACGCGACACGCGCTGACGTCGACGAAATCAGTCGATTTCGAATGAGGGTCTGTGTTAACCTGGCCTGTTGTTCCGATACCCGGATGGCCGGGGGAGCAGGCGCGGGGGGGAGCGTGTCGGAGCTGGAGCGACGAGCGGGCGGCCTCGATCGACCGCCAGCCGGTCACTTCGACTTGATGCGGAACTCCACGCGCCGGTTCATGGCGCGGCAGCCCTCGTCGTTCGTGAAGCAGATCGGCGCGCCGGCGCCGTACCCCGGCGCCGTCATCGGCGTCGCGACGCCGCGCTGGACGAGGTAGCGGACGACGGCGTTCGCGCGGCGCTCGGACAGCTTGATGTTGTGCTCCACGCTGCCCTGGTTGTCCGTGTGGCCCTCGACCGTGAGCGCGGTGATCTCCGGGTGCGTCCGCAGGATGTTCGCCACCGCGTCGAGGACCGAGAACGACTCCGGCCGGATCTCGTCCTTGTCGAGGTCGTAGAAGATCGGCCGGGCGATCTTGATGCGATCCCCCTCGATGACCGCCTCGGCAGGCGCCGCCGGCTGGACGGCCACGGGAGGAGGAGGCGGCGGCGGCGCCGCGCTGGCCGCCACCGACATCTCGGTCGTCGCCGACCCGCACCCCGCCGCAAGGGCGCCCAGGACCACAAGCCAGATCGCTCGGTTCGCTCGCATTTCGCGGCTCTAGCACGGGGAATCGCCCGGAAGAACCGGAAGAAACGCGCGGGCGCGCGCGGGCCGGCGCGGCGGCGCGCCGGACCTGCGGAATGCGCCGCGGCGATCCAGTATCGTTGCTGCGCGCACGCATGTCCGCCCCCGCGAAGAGCCCGAGCCTGATCGTCGGAATCGACCTCGGCACCACGCACACCGTCGTGGCGTGGGCGGAGCGCGACGCCGGTCCCGGTGCGATCCGCGTCTTCTCGATCCCGCAGCTCGTGACCGCCACCGAGGTCGAGGCGCGCCCGCTGCTGCCGTCCCTGCTCTACGCGCCCCTCCCCGGCGAGGCGCCCGCCGATCCGTTCGGCGACGCGCCCTTCGCGATCGGCGAGCACGCGCGCCGGCGCGGCGGCGAGATCCCCGGGCGGCTCATCGCCTCGGCGAAGAGCTGGCTCTGCCACCCCGCCGTCGACCGCACGGCGCCCATCCTGCCATGGGGCGCGGCCGAGGAGGCGGCCTCCCTGCCGCGCGTCTCGCCGCTCGACGCGAGCGCCCGGATCCTCGCCCACGTGCGGCGCACCTGGGACGACGCCTTCCCGGAGCGCCCGCTCGCGGCGCAGGAGGTCGTGCTCACCGTCCCGGCCTCGTTCGACGAGGTCGCGCGCGAGCTCACCGTCGAGGCCGCCCGCCGCGCCGGACTCTCGGCGCGCCTCCTCGAGGAGCCGCAGGCCGCGTTCTACGACTTCATGCGGCTCGCCGGCGCCGAGGGCCTCGACGCCCTGCTCGACCGCTCGGGCGGCGAGGCGATGGTCCTCGTCTGCGACGTCGGAGGCGGCACGACCGATCTGTCGCTCATCCGGGTCGCCCGGGGCGCTGGCGCGGCCAAGGGCCACCCCGAGGTCTCCCGCGTCGCGGTCGGCCACCACCTCTTGCTCGGCGGCGACAACATGGACCTCGCGCTCGCCCACCTCTGCGAGCCGCGCCTCGTGGGCGCAGGGGAGAAGCTCGACCCGGCGCGCTTCGGCCAGCTCGTGCTGGCCTGCCGCGCCGCCAAGGAGCGCCTGCTCGCCGGCGGGGCCTCGTCCGGCGGCGCCGGCGGCGCCGCGCCTTCGCCGCCGGACGACGCGCCGGTCACGGTGCTCTCGCACGGCGCGCGGCTCGTGGGCGGCGCGCTGACGACGCGCCTCGGCCGCGACGAGGTCGAGGGCGTCGTGCTGGACGGCTTCTTCCCGGACGCGTCCCGGGACGCCCGGCCGCAGCGCGGGCGGAGCGGGCTCGTCGCGTTCGGCCTGCCCTACGAGCGGGACGTCGCGATCACCCGGCACGTGGCCTGGTTCTTCGCGCGCCACGCCCCGGAGGCGCGAGGTCCGACCGCGCTGCTCCTGAACGGCGGCGTCTTCCGCGCCCGCCGCGTCGCGGAGCGCCTCGCGCAGGTCGTCGAACGCTGGGGCGGCCCGCCGCTCGATCTGCTCCCGCACGCCGATCCCGACCTCGCGGTGGCGCGGGGCGCGGTCGCGTATGGCCTCGCCCTCGCGGGCCGCGGCGTGCACATCGAGGGGGGCGCGGCGCGCGGCTACTACGTCGGCCTCGAGCCGCCCGCCGGCGGGGGGCCGCGGCCAGCGGTCTGCGTCGTGCCGCGCGGCGCGAAGGAGGGCAGCGTCCACGCGGCGGCCGGGCGGACCTTCGCGCTCGTCGTGGGGCGCCCGGTGCGGTTCGACCTGTTCGCGTCGGACGACGCGCGCGTCGATCGCGCGGGAGACCTCGTCCCCCTCGAGGACGACCGGTTCGAGGCGCTGCCGCCGATCGCGGTGGCGTTCGACGCGGGGGACGCGGCGCGCGCCGCGACCGGCAAGCAGGCGGAGGTGCGGGTGCAGATCGAGGGAGAGCTCACCGCGATCGGCACCCTGGATCTCGCCTGCGTCGAGGTGGACGCCGCGGCGCCGCGCCGCTTCCGGCTGGCGTTCCAGCTGCGCGAGGACGGCCGCGGCGCGCGCGCCGCCGAGGCCGAGGGCGGCGCCCCGGCGGAGCGGGCGCAGGCGAGGCCCCACGCCGCGGCGGCGCCGGGCGGCAAGCGCCTCGACGAGGCCCGGGAGGCGATCGAGCGGGTGTTCGGCAAGGGGCGGCCCGACGTGGCGCCGCGGGAGGCGAAGAACCTGGTGCGCGAGCTCGAGCGCGTCCTCGGGGAGCGCGCCACCTGGACGACGGAGTCCGCGCGGGCGCTGCTCGACACCCTCGTCCCGAGCGCGCGCTCGCGGCGGCGCTCGGCCGATCACGAGCGCGTCTTCTGGTCGCTCGCCGGCTACTGCCTCCGCCCCGGGTTCGGCGACGCGGGCGACCCGGCGCGCGTCGCCGCGCTCGCGCCGCTCTTCGCCGAGCGGCTGGCGTTCCCGCAGGAGGCGCGCTCCTGGCAGCAGTTCTGGATCGCCTGGCGCCGCATCGCGGGCGGCCTCGACGAGCCGCTGCAGGTCGCGATCCGGGATCTGGCGGATCCGTTCCTGGCCCCGGCCGAGCAGCGGCTGAAGAAGCCGAAGGGGGTGAAGCCGGAGGCGCTCGACGATCTGCTCGAGCTCTGCGCGTCGCTCGAGCGCGTGCCCGCCGGCCGGCGGAGCGAGCTCGGCGCGTGGATCCTGGAGCGCACATGGACCGACCGCGACGCGCGGCTCTGGGCGGCGATCGGCCGCCTCGGCGCGCGCGTTCCGGCGTATGCGAGCGTCCACCATGTGGTGTCGCCGGCGGCGGCCGAGCGGTGGATAGACCACCTGCTGCGCGAGAAGTGGCAGGATCTGCCGTCCGCGGCGCCGGCCGCGGTGCAGCTCGCGCGCAGGACCGGGGACCGGGCGCGCGACGTCTCGGACCGGGTCCGCGGCGAGGTGGAGCGGCGGCTCGTCAAGGTGGGCGCCCCCGAGGCGTGGCTCAAGGCGGTGCGCGAGGTGGTGGCCGTCGAGGAGTCCGAGCGCGCGGCGTTCTTTGGAGAGGGGCTGCCGGTGGGGCTGCGGCTTGTGAGCGAGTAGCAAAAGCCCTTCTGCGCGCTTCGAGGTCCACCGGCGGCCTCACTTCCAGAAAGAGCAGGCGCCGTCCACACCCCCGCAGACCACCTCCGGGCTCAGGCGGTCACAGGTCGAGATTCCTTCGCTCGGCGGGTGATCATGGCAGAGATCGCCGCCGCAGCGGTCAGCGGCGAAGTCGGCCCCTGAACTTCACCCGCTCTACTCGCCGGAAGCCGCCCCGATGCATGCCTCGAGCTCCGGCGTCGCCCGCCAGCCGCACTCGCCCGACGCGCCCCGCTCGCACACGCTGTGCTCCTTGTAACACGCGTACTCCTCGAGCCACTCGCACGTGGTGACGATATCCACACCCTCGTCGGCGCAGATCTGCCCGCTGCAGCCGGTCACCACGCACGGCGCAGCCTCGCCGCCGCCGATGCACGCCTCGAGCTCCGGCGTCGCCCGCCAGCCGCACTCGCCCGACGCGCCCCGTTCACACACGCCGTGCTCCTTGTAACACGCGTACTCCTCCCGGTACTCGCAGGTCGTGGCCACGTCCTCATCCGCGCAGACCTGACCGCTGCAGCCGGTCACCACGCACGGCGCAGGCTTGTCGCCGCCAATGCACGCCTCGAGCTCCGGCGTCGCCCGCCAGCCGCACTCGCCCGACGCGCCCCGCTCGCACACGCCGTGCTCCTTGTAACACGCGTATTCATCGAGCCACTCGCAGGTCGTGACCACCTCCTCATCGGCGTCGGCACAGACCTGACCGCTGCAGCCGGTCACCACGCACGGCGCAGGCTCGCCGCCGCCAAGGCACGCTTCGAGCTCCGGCGTCTCCCGCCAGCCGCACTCGCCCGACGCGCCCCGCTCGCACACGCCGTGCTCCTTGTAACACGCATATTCCTCACGGTACTCGCAGTCCGTGACCACGTCCTCGTCCGCGCAGACCTGGCCGCTGCAGCCGGTCACCTGGCACGAGGCCGGCTCGCCACCCCCCACCCCACCTCCCCCAGGGCCAGCCTCCCCGCCCTCGATCGGGCCCTGACAGCCTTTGCCCTTGGCGCCGGTGAGCAAAGGTACGAAGAGCATGAGCATCGCAACGACAAGTCGGTGACGTTTGCTGAAAAGATCCATCGTCAAGCCTCCTATCAAGAGATAGACGAACCTGCCATTCGGCAGCCGCTGGCGCCAGGATTCACACCTCGTGCCAAGCACGGCGCCGGCGCCCCCCCACGCATCCACGCGCGCAGACGCGATGCTCTGGCGATGACGAGCAGCTGCCCACAAACCGCGTGAGCCGCCTCCAGGTCATGAGAGCTCACCCCGGGATCAGGGCATCGAACATCGTCACGGCGCACGCCTTGCGGGCAGGCCCATGACCGCCGGCAGCCCGCCGGCCGCACACTCTGGCACAGGCCGCGGTAATACCCGCAAATTCCTTGGATTTTTCGCGAGGCTCCGCGTGGCTCGTTATTTGCTATGTGCGCCGGGCACGGGACCTGAACAGCGCACGCGCACCGGCGCAGACATGACGCCCTGTGTCTCGTCCTCAACGAGGTGAACTATGACCTTCCTGTCTCGAACTTACGCCGGCTGGCTCGTCCTCGCGACGGCGGCGGCCTCGGCCGGACTCACCGGCTGCGGGAAAGGCTCGACGGGGCCTTCCTCCGAAACCGGCTCGACCGATTTCATCTCTGACAATCCGAGGGCCGGCGGTGGAAGAGATACGGCCGGGGATGGCGGCGAGGGCTCAGCGGGCACCGGAGGCGACGGCGCCCCGACCGCGCCCCCGGCCGACGGCGACGCCGAGCGCGCGATCACCGAGGCCGACATCATCCAGGTCAAGGACGGCAAGCTCTACGCGCTCTCGCAGTACTCGGGGCTCAGCATCATCGACATCTCCCGGCGCGACCGGCTGAGCCTCCTCGGGCGCTACCGGGCGAGCGGGATCCCCTTCGAGATGTACCTGCGCGACGGGGTCGTCTACGCGATGTTCTCGTCGTGGACCCAATACATCTACGACGCGGCCACCGGCGAGTACTCCTACGAGCAATCGAGCCACATCGAGGCGCTCGACGTCTCCGACCCGGCGGACATCCAGCAGATCGGCTCGTTCGACCTGCCGGGCGCCATCTCCGACTCGCGCATCGTCGGCGACGTGCTCTATACCGTCACGTTCGAGGACGGCGGCTGCTGGGGGTGCAAGGAGTCGCGGAACACCACGATCACCTCCCTGGCCGTCGGCGCCCCCGCCGAGATCGCCGTGGTCGATCAGCTGAGCTACGACGACGACCCCAACGACTACGGGTGGCAGCGCAGCGTGAGCGTCACCCAGGACCGCATGTACATCGCGGGCATCGAGTGGGACGGCACCGACGAGGGGCACTCCACCATCCAGGTCGTCGACATCTCCGATCCCGGCGGCGCGCTCGTCGAGGGCGCGAGCGTCGAGGCCGTCGGCCAGATCCAGAGCCGCTGGCAGATGGACGAGCACGAGGGCGTCCTCCGCGTCGTCAGCCAGCCCGGCCTCTGGCGGACCGACGCGCTGCCCGGCGTCCAGACCTTCGCCGTCGCGTCCTCGCAAGAGCTCACGCCCCTCGGCTTCACCGAGCTCACCCTGCCCAGGCCCGAGACGCTGCGCTCCGTGCGCTTCGACGGCGACCGCGCCTACGCGATCACGGCGGAGCAGACCGACCCGCTCTTCACCATCGATCTCAGCGATCCGGAGCACCCCGCCCAGCTCGGCGAGCTCGAGATGCCCGGCTGGGTCTACCACATGGAGCCGCGCGGCGACCGGCTGCTCGCCCTCGGCTTCGACAACGCCGCCACGGGCGGCTCGCTCCACGTCTCGCTCTTCGACGTCTCCGACCTCGCGAAGCCCACGATGCTGGAGCGCGTCCATTTCGGCGGCGACTGGGCGAGCTTCGCCGAGGGCCAGGACCGGATCCACAAGGCCTTCACCATCCTCGACGATCTCGGCACCATCCTCGTGCCGTACAGCGGCTGGGACATCGACGAGGCCGAGGGCTGCGGCTCGTACGAGAGCGGCGTCCAGCTTGTCGACTTCACGGCCGACACGCTCACGAAGCGCGGCTCGGCGCCGGCGCGCGGCCAGGCGCGCCGCGCCTTCGTCCACGACACGCGGCTCTTCGCCGTCTCCGACCAGGAGGTCGGGACGTTCAACATCGAGGATCGTGACGCCCCGGTCGAGGCCGCCGACCTGGCCCTGGCGACGGTCGTCAGCAACACGGTCGCCACCGGCGATCTCGTGATCCGCATGGGCGCGGACTGGTGGACACAGGCCGCGGCGCTCGAGGTCGTGTACGCCGCGGAGCCGGGGCGCGCCGAGCCGATCGGGAAGCTCGACCTCGCGACGCTGGCCTCCGGATCGAAGAGCGACTGCTACGGGTCCGGCCTCGTCAACGCGCAGCTCTTCGCGCACGGGCAATACGCCTACCTGCTCTGGCCCTCGTACGCGGACTCGACGAAGACGAGCCTCGCCGTCATCGATCTCACGAACCCCGAAGCCCCCCGGATCGCGAGCCAGCGCGATCTGCCGTTCACCAGCAACGCGCTCTACTATAACGGGTACTACGGCAGGATCGTCCCCGCGGGCGCCGCCGTGGTCCAGGCAGGGAGCACGCTCGTGCTCCGCAA
This sequence comes from Sorangium sp. So ce1504, assembly GCF_051521635.1. Lineage (NCBI taxonomy): Bacteria > Pseudomonadati > Myxococcota > Polyangiales > Polyangiaceae > Sorangium > Sorangium sp. So ce1504. The sequence continues at coordinate 9,144,026 of NZ_CP150365.1, forward strand.
CGTCGAGGACCAGTACTACGACTACGAGGACGGCAGCGGCGCCCCGCCGCCGCAGCCCCGCGATCCGTCGCTCGAGATCATCGACCTCTCGAACCCGTCGAGCCCGACGCACCGCTCGCTGCCCCTGCCGGACGGCGCCGGTTACACAGGCCTGCAGCTCGACGGCACCACCGTGCTGACGTCGCACTGGGTGCCGCTGTCGAACGACGCTTCCAGGGCGCGCTTCTACATCGACCGCATCGACGTGGCCGATCCCTCATCGGCGGTCGTGCGGACGCCGGTCAACGTGCCCGGCTCGCTGCTGACCTTCGATGCCGCGTCGGACCGCGCGCTCACGATCGATTACGAGGCGGTCGAGCTCGAGGTCGCGAGCTACCAGGAGTGCTACAGCGCGTTCAGCTACTACGCTGAATTCGTGCCGGCGAACCAGGAGAACTACGATGGCCCCGGCGTCTGCCGCGGGACGCACCACACCCTCAAGCTGCTCGACGTCGGCAGCGCGAGCGCGCGCCTCCGGGACGAGCACACGCTCGACGACGACACCCGCCTGGACCAGGTGTTCGTGGGCGATGACCGCGTGTTCATGTACACCTCCGGGTACTACGCCGTGGGCGACGCGGTGGGCGGGGGCGCGTACTCGTCCGGGATCCTCGTGGCCAGCGGGCTCGTGGAAGGCAGCATCGATGTCGCGATGAAGGAGCTCTCGAGCCCCGACGCCGGCTGGCCGCGCGCGGTGGACGGGACGCGCCTCCTCCTCGCCGGCTACAACCCGCCCGGGCTCTCGGTGCTCGACGCGGCCGACCTCGACGAGCTGACGCTCGAAATGAAGGGCGAGCTCTCGTCGTACGTCTCGCAGGTGACGATCTCCGGCGACACCGCGCTCTGCGCGCTCTGGTACCACGGGCTCGAGGTCGTCGACCTCGGCGACTGATCCGCGCGCCGCCCCTTCGCCGCGCACCGCTCGTCACGGGCAGCACGGCGAAGGCGCCGCCCGGCCGCTACCCTCCGTAGATCTGCCCGATCTTCTGCACCGAATCCCACACGTACACGCAGCCCGAGCTCAGCAGGAGCCCCGGCAGGATCACCGCCGACCAGGCGAGCGAGAGCCGTGTGCTCGGCGCGAGGCGCTCCGTCTCCACCAGCTCCACCAGCGCGTCGCGGGCGAGGCGCCGGACCGCGTCGGCCCGGGCCGGTTCGAGCGGGGCGACCGGCGGCAGATCGGCGAGGCCCCTCGCCAGAGGATCCTCTCCTGAGAACGGCTTCATCGAGAACCTCCTCGCGTCTGTCCATCCATCGCATCCGCGGCGTCCGCGGCGGAGATCGAGGTCGTCGATCCCCGCCGGGGCCGCTCAGCATTTCGCCTTTCGAGGCGGGCCGCAAGCTCGGCGCGGGCGCGCGACAGGCGCTTGCGCGCGGCGTCCTCGCGGATGCCGAGCACCTGGGCGACCTGCGCCGTGTCGAGCCCCTCGACGGCCCCGAGGAGCAACACCTCGCGGTGCACCGCCGCGAGATCGCGGAGCGCCGCCTCCAGCGCCGCCACGTCGGCTCGGGCGTCCGCCGTGCCCTCGGGCTCGGGCGCGGCCGGCGCGGGCTCGCGGGAGAACAGCGCGGCGCGGGCGAGGTCGAGCAAGGCGGAGCGGCGGTGGCTCCGGTAGCGGTTCCTGGCGATCGTGAACAGCCACGCGGCGAGATCGGTGTCCTCGGCGAGCCGGCCGGCGTGGCGCGCGACGGCGAGCCAGGTGTCCTGGAACAGGTCCTCGGCGACGTCGCGCCGGCCGGAGAGGCGCACGAGGAAGCTGAAGATCCGGGGGTGGTAACGCGCGTAGAGCTCGTCGAAGGCGCGCGGATCGCGGCGCCTCAGGCGAGCCGCGAGCTCGGCGTCGGACGGAGCTGCTGCGCCCTCCCTCTCCACGCCGGCATAACGCGCGAGGGCTGCGGGCGTGACAAGGAAGTTTTCCGGTCACGGGATCCGCGGCGCCGCGTTGGGGCTCGTGAAGGCCGGCGCACACGGCGGCGGCGACGGCACGCGGCAGGCAGAGAAGAGCAGACGAGAGGGAGGCACCGATGTTCGATTTCTTCGTCGAGGGCGGCTGGGGGATGTGGCCTATCCTGGTCTTCGGGATGGTCACGGTCGGCGCGGGGCTGCAGTTCGCCCGGCGGCCGGAGCCCGGGAAGCTCGGGTTCGTCGCGGCCATGGGGCTGACGACGCTGGTCGCGACGATCCACGCGACGTGGATCGACCTCGGCGCGGTGTTCAGCGCCCTGTCCGACCCGGCGAAGGTGCCTGACGGCGAGCTCGCGCGTGTGCTCATCGTGGGGCTGAAGGAGAGCACGCGGCCCGGGTCGCTCGGCGGGTTGCTGCTCGCCATCGCGTGCCTGCTCTCGGCGGTGGGCGTCCTGCGCGCCGGTCGGGCGGCGTGATACGCGGCGCGGCGGCGCGCGCCGCGGCGAGCCGCGCGACGCGAATTCGTGAGCGCCGGCGGGCCGCGCGGCCGCGAGGACGCACGCTCCCCGGCGGAGGGGGCGGCCGGGAGCGCGGCGGCGGGTCTCGCCCGGCGCCGGCGCTTGGCGCCGGGGCCCGGGTGCGGCACACAAGGTCCATGGGCAGAGCCGAGCTCGCGCAGCTGATCGATCGCGATGGCCTCGACGCCTCGGATGGCTCTCGAGGCCGCCTCGCGATCGCCGTCCCGGCGGCGTGGGCGCGCGACGGCGCCGACATCGAGATCGCCGTGCCCGCCCGCGTCACCTGCGCCCGCTGCGACGGCGGCGGCTGCGACAGCTGCGCCCGGAGCGGCGCCCACCGCGCCCCGGCGGAGGTCGCCGCGAGGACGCTGCGGCTCCGGCTCCCCCCCGATCTCAGCGGCGGCGTGACGCTCCGCCTCGTGCGCCCGTTCGGCGAGCACGCCCCGCTCGATCAGCTCCTCGTCGAGCTCCGCGAAGACGGCGCGGCGTCGCCGGGCGTGCACCGCGTCCCGCCGCCCCCGTCGGACGCGCTCGCGCGCTCTCCGACGGCGAGCGGCGGGCGCTTCCGTAGGCTCGGCGCCGAGCTCGGCGCGCCGGCCCTCATCGCGACCCTCGCCGCGATCGCGGCGGTCCTGGGGCTCCTGCTCGGCCGCTGAGCGCGCAGGGAGGCGGCGCGCTCCGCCCTCGGTCGGGCGGCGCGCTCCGCCCTCGGTCGACGCGGGCGAGGCCGGCTGGAGGGCCTCGCTGCCGTGCTTTGCTCATGCTAGCGAGAGGCCCGCGGACGCGCGCGGGAGCCGACCGCACCGCCACCGCCGCGCAGGGAGAGCAAGCACATGAGCCTCAGCGAGCCCATGCGGGCCAGGATCGCCACCATCATCCGCGAGAGCGATGTCGTCGTGTTCATGAAGGGCACGCGCACCATGCCGCAGTGCGGGTTCTCCGCCACGGTGGTGAACATCCTCGACGAGCACCTCCCCGAGTACCAGACGGTGGACGTGCTCTCGGATCCCGCGCTGCGCGACGGCATCAAGGAGTTCTCGAGCTGGCCCACGATCCCGCAGCTCTACGTCCGCGGCGAGTTCATCGGCGGCTGCGACATCGTGAAGGAGCTGCACGCGACCGGGGAGCTCGTGAAGGCGCTCGGGCTCGCGCAGGGCGAGGCGCAAGCGCCGCCCACGCTCCGCGTGACCGCGTCGGCGCTCGCGGCGTTCGCGGCCGCGAAAGAGTCCGAGGCCGACTTCGTCCACATCGAGATCGACCCGTCCTACAACTACGGCCTTTACTTCGGCCCGCGGCAGGCAGGTGACGTCGAGGCCCAGGCGGGCGGGGCGGTGTTCCTGCTCGACCGCGCGAGCGCGCGGCGCGCCGAGGGGCTGTCGATCGACTTCGTCGAGGGCCCCTCCGGCGGCGGCTTCAAGCTGGAGAGCCCGAACGAGCCGCCGAAGGTCAAGCAGATCTCGTCGACCGCGCTCAAGGCCCTTCTGAGCAGCGGCGAGGCGCTCGAGCTGTTCGACGTCCGGACCGAGCAGGAGCGCAAGATCGCCACGATCGAGGGGGCCCGTCACCTCGATCAGGCAGGGCAGCGGTACCTGGAGACGCTCGCAAAGGACGCGCGGATCGTCTTCCACTGCCACCACGGCGGCCGCAGCCAGGCGGCCGCCGAGCACTACCTCGCGAAGGGCTACAGGAACCTTTACAACCTCCAGGGCGGAATCGATGCGTGGTCGCAAGATGTCGACCCCTCGGTGCCGCGGTACTGAGCGCCTCGGCCAGAGGCACGCCCACAACGAGCAGCCGCACACCCACGATGAGAGAGGCGCGGGCATCGCTTCTCGATAGATTTTTTTCAACCACAACGGCCAACATCCGAGAGCCTTCAGGGCCGGCGTGGGATCATGTATGCGTAAGGTGTGGGTGCCGACGATCAGTCGACGATCAGGGCGTCCGACACCGCGCCGTCGGCGTCGCCGGAGGGGGCGACGCCTGGCCTGGTGGTCATCTTCGCCCGCGGCCAGCCTGCCTGTGCGCCGATCCCGCTCGAGGGCGGCGCGGTCGTGCTGGGCCGCGCAGCGGCGGACGACACGGTGGTGGTCGAGGACGAGCAGGTGTCGCGCCGGCACGCCCGCATCGCGCTGTCGGGCGCGGGTCTCCGGATCACCGATCTCGGCAGCAGGAACGGCACCTTCGTCGATGGAGCGCAGATCGAGGATCTGGTCTTCTCGTCGCCCCCGCGCGTGATCCGGCTCGGGAGCACGCTGCTGCGCTTCACCACGGACATCGAGCCGTTCCAGCGCGGCGGGGTCCTGGAGCACGAGGACGGGCTGGTCGGCCCCACGCTCAGGCAGGTCCGCGAGGCGATCCACCGCGCGGGGATGCGCGGGGATACCTTGCTGCTCACCGGGCCGAGCGGCTCGGGCAAGGAGCTCGGGGCGCGCGCCTACCATGCGGCGACGGGGCGGGGCGGCCCCTTCGTCGCCGTGAACTGCGCCGCGATCCCGGAGGGCCTCGCGGAGCGGCTGTTCTTCGGGGCGCGGCGGGGCGCCTACTCGGACGCGACCGCCGACGCCGAGGGCTATGTCCAGGCTGCCCACGGCGGCACGTTGTTCCTCGACGAGATCGCGGAGCTCGATCTGTCGGTTCAGCCGAAGCTGCTCCGCGTCCTCGAGACCCGGGAGGTGGTCGCGCTCGGCGACACGCGCCCGCGCAAGGTGGAGTTCCGCCTGTGCGCGGCCACGTTGAAGGATCTCCAGGCCGAGGTCGCAACGCGCCGGTTCCGGGACGACCTCTATTACCGGATCGGCCGGCCCGAGGTGCGGATCCCGTCGCTGACGGAGCGGCTCGAGGAGATCCCCTGGCTGGTGGCGGCGGAGCTCAGGCGCACCGGCGCGCGGCTCGCGCCGGGGGCCAGCTTCCTGGAGTGCTGCGCGCTGCGCGCGTGGCCGGGCAACGTGCGGGAGCTGCTCTGCGAGGTGAGGCAGGCGGGCCTCGCGGCGCTCGCGGCCGGGCGCACCGCCGTGGAGGTGGCGGATCTCGCGCCGTCCGCGGGCCTCGACATCACGGAGGTCGCGAGGCGCACGCCGGCGCCGCCGGAGATGCGGCGGCTCGCCATCGAGACGGCGCTGCGGCGCGAGCAGGGGAACGTCACGCGGGCGGCGCGCTCGCTCGGGATGCACCGGAACCAGCTGCGCCGGTGGCTCGCCCGGCATGGCGTCGACTCGGCGGCCTTCGCCAGCGCGGGCAAGCGCAAGGGCGGCGCCTCCCTCCCCTCCGCCAAGGACGGCGAGCGCCACGAGCCCTCGTGACCGGCGGCGGATGAGCGGTTGAATCCGGCGGTCGACGACCTAGGAAGGCGGACGGGGAGTCTTCATGAGCTCAGAGATCAGAACCACGGATCTATGCGACGAGCACCCGGACGTCCTCGTCGCCGATCCGATCTTCCGGGATTACGGCGGAGCTCGGCTGTTTCACGGGCGCATCACCACGGTGAAAGTCCATGAGGACAACGTGCTCGTCCGCAAGGCGCTCGAAGAGCCCGGCCAGGGGCGGGTGCTTGTCGTGGACGGAGGCGGCTCCCTCCGCTGCGCGCTCCTCGGGGACAACATCGCCGCCATGGCCCACCAGAACGGCTGGGCCGGTGTGATCGTTCACGGGTGCATCCGCGATGCGGAGGCGATCGGCCAGATCCCGATCGGCGTGAAGGCCCTCGCGACGCACCCGAGGAAGAGCGCAAAGAAGGGCGCGGGGGACCGCGACATCGCCGTGACGTTCGCCGGCGTCACGTGGGTTCCTGGCGAGCTCGTCTATGCCGATCATGACGGCATCGTTTGCGCGCAGGCGCAACTTGCCTGAGAGCCCGCACACGCGCTCGCGTCCCAGGTGCGGCAAAACGCACGTCCCTGGGCGCTTTTGCCACACCTCGAGAGGAGGGCGCGCGGCGGCTGCGCCCGGTATGGCTGGGCTCGGATCCGGTCAGGACGCGTGAACGTCGCGCGCCGCGTCGAAGCGCGCCAACTGGCGCGGCCAATGCATCACGAGCAGGGAAGGAGCGATCAACACTCGTAGAATCGGGAGGACAAGAATGGGCAACATCACATCGGAACTGAAGAGCGATCTGAACAAGAGCCTGGAGTCGCTCCAGACCCTGCGCGACGAGATCCGCGTCAGGCTCCACCTTGCCGGCATGGACGCGAAGGACGCCTGGGACAAGCTGGAGCCCAAGCTCCTCGACGCCGAGAAGCTGGCCGACGACGTCTCCGAGGCCTCGCGGCACGCGCTGCGCGAGATCGTGGAGAAGGTGAAGGAGTTCCGCTCGTCGCTCCCCTCCTGATCGCCGCGCCACCGCGGCGGAACGAGACGGAATCGCGACGAGATCGAGGTGGGGGCGCGACGCCGGGTCAGCCCCGCAGCGCGGCCGCCACGACGCGCGCGACGCTCCCCCACCCTGGATCCGCCGCGCAGGCCGCGAGCCGCTCCCCGACGACGTGGGAGCGCCGGTGATCGTAGAAGCCGGGCGGCCGCGGGAAGGCGGTGAGCGGCGCGCGCAGGAGGGTCTTCTCGACCTGCGCGAGCATCGCTGTGTTGTGCACGAAGCCGAGCCCGCTCTGGATGTCGGCGAGCGTCGAGCCCGGGTGGCCACCCCAGGGCGGGACGACGGCCGCGTGCGCGGCGGCGGGCGCCTGGTTCACCGCGATCACGCCGTACCGAAGATCGAGCAGCGCGCGGTCGAGCGCGGCCCCGACGGCGGGGTCCTCCTCGCTCATCGGGTGCGCCACGATCGTCGCGCCAAGGCTGCCCCGGAGCCGGTCGTTGCAGAAGCGGGTCGCCGCCTCCAGGAACTCCACCGGATCGCTCGAGCCGACCTCGACGACGGAGAGCACGCCGCCGAGCGGCTCGGTCGAGAACAGCGGCTCGGCGGCGTCCGACGCGGCGAGCCCGGCGATCAGCGTCCATGGGAGCTCGCCCGGCCCTGGCGCGCCGATGCGCGCGACCCCGCACGGCAGCGGCACGTCGGCGGAGGCCTCGAGGCGCTCGGGCTCGATCGGCGCGCGCCCGGCCGTGAGCGCGGCGTACCGCGCCTCGGCCTCCGGGTGGGCGGCGCGCCGCGGCGGCACGGCGGCGAGCGCGCGGCGCAGCATCCGGAAGAGCAGCGGCCGCTGCGTAAAGCCCCTGGGCAGCACGAGGACGCTCGCGGCGTGGCTGCCGTGCGACGCGCCGCTCACGACCTGGCTCGCGAGGCACCTCGCCTGGAACCAGAGCTCGTCGCCGCCGTAGAGCCACGGCATCACGAGGACCGGGCTGGCGCCGCCGAGCGTGGAGGAGATGGGCTTGTCCAGCAGCCGCTCTCCCGACGCCCGCCGGCGCGCCTGCGGCAGGCCCGGTGGCCCCCAGACGAGCGCGTCGTGCGCGCCCGCCGGGCCGGTGACGTGGACCTCCGAGACGGCGGGGTGAGCCGCGAGGTAGGCGCCCGACTCGGCGCCGCCGTAGACGAAGCGGAGGAGCCCACGCGCGACGAGCGGCGCGAGGGCGCGCTCGACCAGCGCGCCGAGGGGCGCGCTCCGCGGGCTCATCGCGAGCGCCACGACGCGCCCCTCGACGAAGAGCTTGTGCAGCGCTTCCCGGAGGGGGACGCCGGCGACGTCGCCCGCGCCGAGCACCAGCGCGACGCCCCCTTCGGGGTCGCGCTGCTGGTAGAAGCGCGCCTGCTCTTCCCGGACGCTCTCGCGCGTCGCCCCGGGCTGCATCAGCACGCGCACGCGGAGGGGCCCGTGCAGGGCGGTGTCCTTCAGGCGCGTCGGGAACACCTCCACCTCGATCCGGCCGTCCGCGCGGGCGCGCACCGCCCCGCGGCCGAGCCGGGGGCGCCCGCGCGCGGCGATGTCCTCGAGCGCCTCGGCCAGGCGGCGCACCTGCGAGAGCGTGACGCAAGGCCCCGCGAGCCACGCCTCGCCGCTCGCCGCCGAGCCGGGATCGAGCCCCCGGTCGGCGCACGACGCCTCGACCTCGGCGCGCGCGGCGGCGAGCAGGCCCGGGAGCGACGAGCGGAGCAGGGAGGCCTTCTCGAGGGCCGGCATGCGAGCGAACCCGAGCGCGGCGTCGCCCAGCTCGGACAGCGCACGATCGAGCTCGGCCGAGGCTGTCTCGGCGCCGCGCGCGGCGCGCGGATCGACCGCCGGCACGGCCGCGGCGCCGCTCGAGGCGGCGCTTCCGGGCGCGAGTTCTGTGACGGCGACGACTTCGGGGAGTGGCGGCATCGGGACGGAGATTACAGGCTGGAGATCGCGCGCGCGAGCGCGGCGACGGTTCGCGGCGCGCGTGTAGCCGGCGTGCTCGGGATTCGGTACAGTCCACCGCCATGGATTGCGCTTTCACCACGGGTCTGGGCCCCGCGCGCGCGCCCTCCTCCGGGGCAGCTCTCCGCCCGGCAGCTTGCGGCCTCCTTCTCGGCCTCGGCGCGCTCCTCCTCGCGCCAGCGGCGACAGCGCAACAGAACGCTCAGCCGCTCCCGCAGGGCCAGGCGCAGCCCGGCGGAGCTGCCCAGGCGCCGTCCGGGTATCCCCAGCAGCAGGGGTATCCTCAGCAACAGGGGTATCCTCAGCAACAGGGGTATCCTCAGCAGCAGGGGTATCCTCAGCAGCAGGGATATCCTCAGCAGCAGGGATATCCTCAGCAGCAGGGATATCCTCAGCAGCAGGGATATCCTCAGCAGCAGGGGTATCCTCAGCAGCAGGGATATCCTCAGCAGCAGGGATATCCTCAGCAGCAGGGATATCCTCAGCAGCAGGGATATCCTCAGCAGCAGGGGTATCCTCAGCAGCAGGGATATCCTCAGCAGCAGGGATATCCTCAGCAGCAGGGGTATCCTCAGCAAGGCTACCCTCAGCAGCAAGGTTATCCTCAGCAGGGATACCCCCAGCAAGGTTATCCTCAGCAAGGCTATCCTCAGCAGCCGCCCGGCTATGGTCAGGGCTACGCCTTGCCGGCCGGGCCCCCGCCGCCCCCGAAGCCCCCCGAGTCCACCTGCTGCCGCTGGTCGGTCCGCTACAACGCCCTGGATCTGCTGTTCGGGAAGATGACGTTCGAGGGCGAGGTCGCGATCATCGGGCCGCTCACCATCGGGATCGCGCCGTCGTGGATCTGGGGCTCGCTCGAGGACGCGTCGCTCGACACGACCGGCTACGCGCTCGCGGCCGACGTCGGTGTCTACGTCGAAGGCAAGGCGCTGCGGGGCTTCTGGGTGAAAGGACGCCTCGGCTACGAGTCGTTCGAGGCGGTCATCACCCCTCCCGGGCGGCTCGAGGGCCGCGGCGATGTGAGCAGCGTCGTCCTCGGCGGCATGGTGGGGAGCACGAACGTGCTCAGCCGAGACGGCGGATTCGCCATGTCGGGAGGCTTCGGGATCGGCGTGGCGCTCGCCGATCCCGTGACGATCACCGCGGGCCCCTACCAGTATTCCTTCTACGAGAAGGCGGGGAAGATCAAGCTCATGGGGTCGCTCTCGCTCGGCGTCGTCTTCTGATCGACGCCCTCGCCTTGTAGTCGCCAATCCGCGCGCGACGCCGGCCCGGCGGGTGAGCGCGGCGCCTGCCACGGGAAAGGCGACCGGCGGCGGAGCCCTCGCGCGCGGCGCCCGCGCGGGACGGCCGGCGGCGTCCCTGGAAGTTGGCCCCGCGCGCGGCGACGTGGGACTCCTGCACCATGCCCTCTCGCATCGCCCGCCGCCCCGGGCCGGCGCTGCTGCTCCCGTTCCTGGCGGCGCTCCTGTCGATCGCGTTCGCCCTCCCTGCGCGCGCGTGGGTCGAGGTGCACATCGCCGGAGACGACGTGCGCCTGTCGATCGACCGGGCCGGCGCCGCCACGGTCGAGCACAAGGTCACGCTGAAGATCTCGGGCGGGCCGCTCCGCGGGCTCGACATCCAGGGCGTCGACCCGGACGCCCAGCTCGATCAGGGCAGCTACGCCGTGCCCTTCAAGGCCGCGGAGGCGGGCTCGCTCGCGTCCGCGACGCCGGTCGCGATCGAGCTCCTGCCGCCCGACCCCCGGCCGCGCGAGGACGGCACGCGCCGGCCGGCGGCGATGCGGGCCCGCTTCGACGGCAAGGGGCTGAGCCGCGGGGTGTTCGTGCTCTTCTTCCGCTACCGCACGGACCTCATGAAGCGCGGGCTCATCCGGCAGGACGGCCCGAGCTCCCGCGTCTCCTGGAGCGGCCCCGTCTGGGACGACGGCTACGACTCGGCGCGGCTCACCGTCGCGCTCCCGGCCGCGCCCGACGAGCCGCGCGTCGACGAGGCGCGGGACGGCGAGGCGGGCGAGGCGCCGTCCCCCGACGCGCTCCCGGCGCCGACGACGCTCTCCACGCTCCGCCGCGCGCTCGACAAGGACGAGCTGGAGCTGCTCCGCCCGTACGCCCCCAAGGCCGAGCCGATCCGGTGGGCGATCCGCGCCGACGCGCGCGCCTTCCAGCCCGAGCCCGCCGCGGCGAAGCCCGGGGCCGACACGCTCGGCCGCATCTCGGACGCCGCGGCCGGCAGCCCCGATCGCGGCCGCACCCTCTACGTGGCCGCGGGCGTGGTCCTCTTCGCGCTCTACAGCGCCCTCGTCGCGCTCAAGGCGCGCGAGCACGAGCGCCTCGCGCGCGCCGCGGGCGCCCTGCCGCGGCCCCTCGTCCCGATCCCGCTCGCGCCGCGCGCCGCGCTCGCGGGGCTCGCGCTCGTCGCCGGCGTCGCCCTGGAGCTCCTGCTCAGGGACGGCACGCCGGGCGCCGCGCTCGTGGCCGCGGCGACCGCGCTCGCGGCGCACCGCACGCCCCGCCCGGAGCGCGCCGCCGCGACCTTGCGGCGCCCTGGCAAGTGGCTCCCCATCGCGGAGGCCGAGGCGTTCCGCGAGCCGCCGCGGGCGCGCGGCGTCTACCTCGACGTGTCGACGCGCGCCGGCAAGGCGCTGCTCGTCGCGCTGCTCGCCGGGCTCGGCGCGGGCGTCCACGCCGTGGCGGCCGCCTCGCCGTACCACGCCCACCTGCTGGCGCTCGACGCGACGGCGCTGCTCGCGATCTTCTGCACCGGCCGGCTCGCCGAGCTCCCCGCCGATCCGGCGGCGCGGCCGGTCGCGTTCCTGCGCGACGTCGCGCGGCGCGTGCGGCGCCTGCGGAAGGCGCCCGCCGGCGCCGCGGCTGGGGCGCAGGAGCTCCGCGTCGTCGGCCGCCTCCGCATCCCGGACGGCAGCCCCGACGCCGACGAGCTCCGGCTCGGCCTCTCGCCGCGCACGGCGCTCCCCGGCTTCGTCGGGATCGAGGTCGGCGTCGTCTACGCGCCCGGCGCCGGCGGCGCCATCGGGCTGCCCGAGGTCCTGCTGCGCGTCGCCCCCGGCTCTCCGTGCGAGCGCGCCGTCGAGGGGCTCGCGAAGAGCGGCCGTTCCTCGCGCGGCCGCCGCCCCGGCGAGCGCGTGCTCGCGTTCACGCCGCGCCTGCCGACAGCGAGGATGACGGCGGCCATCGCCGCCGCGCTGGTCCGCGCCGCGTCCACCCCGCCCGCGGGCGCCACGCTGACGAAGCCGTCCGGCGCCGGGGCGACCCGCGCGCCGCGCCCCCGCAAGAAGGCGGTCTCCGCTGCGGCGTAGCGCCGGGTCAGCCCCCGTCCCGACACGCTTTCGCGATCCGCGAGCCCCTCGTCAGCGTTCGTAAGCAGTCGTAACCATTCGTAGACAGCGCGCGGACATCTCGATATATGGCCGCGCGATGAGCTTTGGAGTTGCGAGCTCGAGCTTTCTTACGCGGTTCCAGCCCATGCGCACGCCGCTGCTCGTCAGCGAGCGGATCTACGCTGCTGCCGGGGGCTTGCTCGGGCTGCTGGCCACCGGGTTCGTGATGCGCGCTTGCCTTGGCCCCACCGCGCATGCGCCGCTCCTGATAGCGCCGATCGGCGCTTCGACCGTGCTCGTGTTCGGGGTCCCCGCGAGCCCGCTCGCCCAGCCCTGGTCCGTGCTCGGCGGCAACGTGCTGGCGGCCGTCATCGGCGTCACGGCGGCTCGCGTCATCCCCGATCCGCTGTGCGCCGGCGCCGTCGCGGTCGCGGTCACCATCGCCGTCACGAGCCTGCTCCGGTGCTTGCACCCGCCCGCGGGCGCGGTGGCGCTCACAGCGGTCATCGGCGGCCCGGCCGTGACGAGCCTGGGCTATCACTTCGCGCTCATGCCGGTCGCCATCAACTCCCTGCTGCTCGTGGCAGCGGGGCTCGTGTTCAACAACCTGGTGCGCCGCAGCTACCCGCACGTCGTGACCTTGCCTGTCTCGCCCCACGGCACCGCCGATGCCCCGCCCGAGCTCCGCGTCGGCTTCTCGCCGAGCGACATCGACGCCGCCCTCGAGCGCCTCGGTACGCCGCTCGACGTCGAGCGCGACGACCTGATCGCCCTCGTCCGGCACGTCGAAGAGGAGGCGCACCGGCGCCTGCGCGGAGGCGTCACCTGCGGCGAGATCATGTCGCGCGATCTGGTCACGATTCACCCCGACGCGCAGGGCGCGCTCGCGCTCCGCCGCCTCCGCGAGCGCTCCCTGCGCGTCTTGCCGGTGGTCGACGAGCGAGGTGTCGTGCACGGCGCGATCGACGTCTCGATCGCGTCTGCGATGCCCGAGGCCACCGTGCGCGACCTGCCGTCCATCTACTTCGAGACCGCCGGCGAGGACACGCCGATCAACGAGCTCTTTCGGCTCCTCTCCCGCGGGCGCGTGCACGAAGCGCTGATCGTCGACGCCAAGATGCGCCTGCGCGGCATCGTGACCCAAACCGATCTCCTGGCCGTGATCGGCCGCGCGCAGCTCGCCAAGGGCTCGGCGTTGGTCGGGTAGCGAGCCCAGGGCAGTACGCCCCTATGCGACACAGGCGCGCATCGCCACAGCGCACCATCCATGCACACGCCTTCACGTGCAGGAACACCTGCCAGGCCGACAACCGACAAGACGACAAATCGCCGGCTGCTCCGCTCGAGCGTATAGCGAGCGATGATCGAAGCATGATAGTCTCGAGATAATCGTCTTTGTCTCCAGCGCCATCGCTGAAACGGATCGAATCGTGCATGGGTCGGCGCTCTCGCGGCCTTTTCAGCGAGGGCTGAGCGGCCGTCGACGCTCGCGACCCCGTCGTCGGCCTTGGTCACCTCGGAGTTTGGCCACACGGCACATTTGCACGCTTGCGCGTTTGCACGTTTTGCACGTGTTGAGCCGGCCCTGAAGGAGCTCTGGCGCCCATCACGCCTGTTGAGGTCATCCGTCCTCGAACAGGCACCAACCGATCGGGAGCGAACATGGCAGAAAGACCCCTTGTCCGCGTCATCACCTCCACGCCGCTGTCCGTGTGCGCTGCGGCCTGCGCCTGGCTCGCCGCGGGCGATGCGTCGGCGGCGTTCCAGTTCGACGCCACGGAGGCCGCGTACGACGCGACCTACGCGGCGGCCCCCATCGACGTGACCGGCGTCGTCCTCGACGAGGCGGGGTCGCCGATCGCGGGGGCGGAGGTGACGGCCATCGGCTGGGGGAGCGGCGCGGTCAACCACGGCGAGATCGCGTTCACCGACGGCGCGGGCGCGTTCACGCTGGCGGCGCTCGCGCGGCGCTCGGTCCTGCTGCGCGTCGAGGTCGACGGGTACTACGGCGAGATCGTCCCTGCCGATCTGCACCTGCCGCTCGCCGAGGCGGCTGCCGGGGTCGGCCGCGTCGTGCTGACCGAGCAGCGCGCGGGCCGCGCCCGGATCCTCGTGGGAGGCGACACGATGTTCGGTCGGCGCTTCATCGACAGCGACGAGGACGGCATCGAGGGAGAGGTGGGCGATCTGATCCGCCCCGCGACACGGCAAGCGGACGCGAGCGCGATCCTCTCCTTCCTGCGCGACGTCCTCGCGTCGGCCGACTACACCCAGGTCAACCTGGAGTGCCCCGTCACTGCCAACCCGCAGACGCCCCACCCTTACAAGTCGTTCACGTTCTTCTCCTACCCCGAGACGGTCAGGGCGCTCGCGCTCTCCGGCGTCGACGCCGTGAGCCTCGGCAACAACCACATGTTCGATTACCTGGGAGCAGGCGTCGCCGACACGCTCACCGCCGTCCCGAACGCCGGCCTCGACTGGTTCGGCGCAGGGCTCGACGAGACGATGGCGAAGGGCACCGTGCTCTACCGGACGCTCGGCGGCGTCGACATCGCCTTCCAGGGGTTCAACCAGCTCGTCAACGACGGGACGACGCTCCCGGAGTACACGCTCACCGCCTCCGACGGGCCTCCTCCCAAGGCCGGCGCGCTCGAGCTCGGCCTCACCGAGATCAGCGACTTCATGGCGGAGGACGCGGTCGGGCGCTTCGCCATCCCGGTGCTGCACGGAGGCATCGAGTACAGCGACTATCCGTCGTCCGGCATGCGGCGGCGGTTCACCCAGCTCGTCCAGAAGGGCGCCGGCATGGTCGTGGCGCACCACCCGCACACGATCCACGGCATCGGGCTGTACAACGCCGGCGCCGGCCCCCGCTATATCTTCATGTCGCTCGGCAACATGGTCTTCGATCAGGACGTCTTCGAGACGTACCAATCGTACCTGGCCGCCATCGACATCGACGAGGACGCGAGCGGCAACCGCGCGGTGCACCGCGTGCAGCTCATCCCGTTCCAGAACGAGGACTACGTCCCGAAGCTCGTGGGCGGCGCCTGGCTCGGCCGGGCGATCCGCCACATCGGTCACCTCTCCACGACGCTGCCGGCGGCGCCCGCGCCCGGCGAGGCGGCGGACGGCATCACAGGGGCGGTCGTGTTCGCGAGCGGTCCGCGGGCCGCCGCGGCGAGCAGCGCCTCGCAGTACACGACGAGCGATGCGGTCGAGACGCGGAGCGTACCGCTCACGAGCCGCCACACAGGCCCCCTCGCGCACCTGCGCTCGAACCCGGCGGACTCGCTCGCCGCCGTCCGGACGACGGCCGCCGCGAGCTGCGATTACGGCCGGGAGATCATGCTCTACGGCGACTTCGAGGACGGCGATGTCGACGACACCTCCCACGAAGGCTCGATGTGGTCGATGAGCGAATTCCGCTACATCGAGAACAGCGTCGTCCACGGCGGGACCGGCGCGATGGTGTTCCTTCGCAAGTCGAGCAACACGACCGAGGCCTCAACCTACATGAACAACCGCGTCAAGTTCGAGCCTGGCCGCAAATTGACCCTGACCGGCTACATGAAGGGAAACAACGCCGGCCAGATGCGTGTGCAGGTCTACTGGTACACGAGCGGCGGGACCAGCGTGTCGAACAGCGTCGTCTTCACGCGCGCGGCTGGCACCTACGGCTGGCAGCCGTTCACCGTCGACCTGACCCCGCCGTCGAACGCGGGCTCCGTCCGGTTCTATTTCAGGGCGGGTGTGCCGGCGAGCGGCGAGGCCACCTCGTTCCTCGACGACGTGTCGCTCATCGAGTGGGAGGGCACCGTCGCCGACAGCTCCCTCGGGTTCGCGTTCGCCACGCCGAACGACTGGAGCTTCGTGCGCTGCACCGCCACGGATCCGGCGCTCACGAGCCTCGGCGTGACGATGACGCACCGGTCGTACGCGCTGGCCCCGGCGACGCCCTGAGCGCGCCGCCGCGGCCGGCGAGGGCAGCGGGCGCGGCGGGCGCGCGAACACGCCGAGCGGCGTCGAGCAGGCCGAGCTCGACGCCGAGGCAGAGCTCGGGCCCGCCGCCGACCTCGAGCGCGCCCTCGCCCCGCAATGTCACGTAGCCGCCGGCGCAGACGAACGGCGAGAGGCGCTCCGCCAGCGCGTACGAGGCCGAGACGCGCGCCTTGAGCACCTCGTTTCGCCCGGGGAGATCCCCCTGGAACGGGCCGCGGTGGTAGGCGCCGACGTCGGCGCTCAGCGAGAGGTCCTCGACCTCGATCGGCAGGCGCGAGCCCATCGCGAGGCCCACGGCGTACAGGGGCTCGCGCTCCGCCGCGCGCCCATCGTCGACGTCCGGCGCCTCCGGCGCGCGCGGCTCGCTGTGGAGCCCGAAGCTCAGGATCGTATAGGCATACCGGCTCGAGAACTTGAGGCCGACGTTGCCGTGCAGGCCGGTGCTCCCCCAGAGCGCGAGCCGGATCCCCCCCTCGCGCGGCAGCGGGAGGAGGCCGAGCGACTCCCCCTTGAGGTTGTCGGTCACGTTGATGACGCCGATCTGGAGGCCGTCGATCTTGCGGGCCACGTTGATGATGCCGATCTGGAGCCCGCGCTGCTCCTGCGAGACGTTGATGGCGCCGATCTGGAGCCCATCGACCCGGCCGATGTTGACGCCGGCCGCCTGCACGCCCGTCACCTGCCCGCGAGCGACGTTGACGGCGCCGGCCGCCTGCAGGCCGTCGACGTCCGCGTACGTCTGGTTGGCGACGCCGGCGATCTGCGCGCCGGTGACCGTCGTGCTCGCCCAGCCGAAGAGCCCCGCGAGCTGCACCCCCGCGAGCGGGGCGTCCGCGAAGGCGAAGCCCCCCGCGAGCTGCAGCCCCTCGGCGCGCCCCGAGACGACGCTCGCGATCCCGAGCTGGAGCCCGCGCAGATCCCCCGACGTCCACGAGAACAGGCCGACCTGGGCGCCGTCCACGAACCCGACGCGCCCGAGCAGGAGCGCGAGATCGAGGTGGGTGGCGAGATCGGGCGCCGTGGCGTTGGTGCTCAGCGGGAAAATGAGCGACAGGTTGACGGGGAAATAGGGCGTCTCCGGGCCGCGGCGCACAGGCTCGCCGCCCGCGCCGCCGGCGCCGGACGGGTCGCTCGGCCAGGCCGACCGCGGCGGGGCGCGCCCGGGCGCCGCGTCCGCCAGCTGCTGCGCGGAAGCGCTGCGCGGCGCCAGCACGGCCGGAGCGGCCGCGCAGGCCGCGAGGATCGGCACGGCCTGGAGAGGACACCTCGCTCGGCGCGCGCGCGGCGACATCGCACCATCGTACACGCGTGCAGCGCCGAAAGGCTGCTCCGCGGGCGAAGAATCGAGCGGCGTCGACGGCGGTGCCGCGTGGATCCATCACAGCACCCCTGACCTCGACTTCCGCGCGCTGCTTCGATAGCCTGCGTGTGGGCGCTGCGCCGTGGACTCGCCATCTGCGCTGCGCCCACGCGCCACGGACTCGCCACCATGAAGCCATCGTCTCTCGCGCCCGTGCTGGCCCTCTCCGCGCTCGCTGCCGGCTGCGGCTCGGAGCCTGAAGGCCCAGACCTCGTGTGGCCGATCGGGGGGACGGACGAGATCCAGCCGATGTCGTCGAGCTTCGGTCCCCGCCTGCAGACCTCGCGCGATGGCGTCTACGACTTCCACCGCGGCATCGATATCCCCACCGTCATGGGCACCCCGGTGTACGCGGTCGCCGACGGAAAGGTGATACGCGCAGGCCGCTACCAGGATTTCGAGGACGTCGTGGTGCAGATCGAGCACTGCGATCAGCCGGGCGCGTGCCTCTACAGCACCTATATCCACCTGGCGATGCCGCTCGTCGAGACCGGCGATCGGGTCGGGCGCGGTCAGCACATCGGCTATACCGGGCTCGCCGCCAGCAGCCTGTTCCCCCACCTGCACTTCGAGATCCGCGAGGGAGGGCACGAGAAGGTGTACTGCGTGCACCCGCTCCGCTTCCTCCCCACGCCGGACGGGCTGCCCCCGGCGCTCTCCGTGCGCCGCACCGACGAGGACTCCACGTCGAGCGTGTCGGTCGAGGTCGAGGCCACCCTGCCAGGCATCTCCCCGGGCCTCGTCGAGCTCGCGGTCGCGACGTCCAGCCGGTCGACCGGGGAGGTCATCGAGGAGCGCGTGTTCAACTACGAGGAGTGGAACCGCAAATATACAGGGGAGGGAGACGCCGCGACCATCGACGAACAGAGCCTCGGAGGCATCCGGATCGAGCCGGCGAAGTTCAACGCGCAGTCCGCGGCGTACGTGATCGCGTTCCGCTTCAGCGACCTCGGCGGGACGGCGTCGGCCGACGACCTCCAGATCACGGCGCGGGCGCGCGACGTCGACGGCCATGTCGTCGAGGCGCGCGCGCCCTGAGGCGACGCGGCGCGACGCGGCGCGCGGCTCAGGCCTCGCCGACCAGCGCCGCCATGTCCGCGGGCAGCGACGACGTCACCACGAACGCAGGCACCGCGTCGCTGCCGCCCCACCCGATGTAGTGCGCGTGCAGCGCGTGGCGGCTCAGCCCCTCCACCGCGGGCCCGCCGTAGAGCACGTCGCCGGCCAGCGGGTGCCCCACCGACGCGAAGTGCGCCCGAATCTGGTGCCGCAGCGCCCGCGGCGCCCGCGCCTCGACGAGCTCCCAGAGCCCCACCTGCCGCACGCGCTTGTACATCGTCGCGGCCGGCCTCGGGGCGTATCGCGCCACGTCGCGCGGGTGGATGCACGGGTAGACCCGCTTCTTGTCCTTCGGGTGCGGCGCGAGCGGCACCTCGATCGAGCCCATCTCGGGAAGATCGCCGATCTGGCAGATCAGCAGGTAGCGCTTGTCGAGCCGCCCCTCCTTCAGCCCTGCGCCGAGCGCCGCGAACGCCGCGGCCGTGCGCGCCGCGAGCACGAGGCCGCTCGTGTCCGTGTCCAGCCGGTGGCAGAGCCCGGGCTCCCGCGGAGAGAAGCCGATGCCCGCCATCTCGGGGTACCGCGCCACGAGCGCGTTGGCGACCGTCCCGCGCTCGCCCGGATGGAGCGGCGCCGTCGGCACCCCGGCGGGTTTGTTCACCACCACCAGGTCGTCGCGCTCGAGCACCACGTCGAGCGGCGCGGAAGGATCCGGGGTCGCCGCGCCGGAGGCCTCCGTGGGCTCCACGTCGACCTCCAGCACCTCGCCGGCCGCCGCCACGTCGCCCTTCGACGCGCGCCGGCCGGCGCCGCTCTTCCCCACGCCGAGGACGCGCACGCGCCCCTCGGAGAACAGCCGCTTCGCGCCCGCACGCCCCAGCCCGGGGAGAAGCTGCACCAGCAGCTTGTCGAGGCGCGTCCCTGCATCCAGCTCGGTGATCGTGATCTTCATAGCTCCTACGGAATCGCCCCCTGCCACCCGAGGCCGAGCGCGGGCGCTCGCCGGCTCCCGACCACGCTCTCTCCTATCACTCCCAACATGGGCAGGCCGAACCGGTTCCACGAGGGGCCCGCGCTGCGGGCTCCGGCGCCGGCAGGGCGGGTCACGCGCCACGCTACGCCCGCCCCGAGCAGAAAGCCCGCGGCCGTGGCGCCGACCCAGGCCCGCTGCTGCGCCTCGGTCGGGGACTCGAACACGAGCGGGCTGGCGAGCGCGGCGGCGCCCAGCCCGCCGAGCATCGCGCCCACGTCGATCGCCAGGATCTCCGACGGCGTGACGTCGAGCTGCGTGGCCGCCGCGGCCGCCGCCAGCCAGCCGAGCGCCGCGCCGTAGCCCATGCCAGCGATCGGCGTGCGCTGCACGTCGCCCCGCCCCGCCCACTCGACGAGCCCGCCCAGCATGAGCCCCAGCCCGCCGCCCGACTGCGCCATCAGCGCGCCGCCCTCGGACATCCGGCCCAGCGAGAGCCCGAGCGCCGCCAGCGTGATCCCGGCGGTCCCGCCGATCAGCCCGGACGCCCAGCGCTCCTGGGCCGGATCCGCCGCGTGCTGCGCGAAGCGGCCCTGGTAGATCAGGTGCCCCGCGATCGTCGGCCACCACGTGCCGGACCCGAGGTACCACGCGTCGGCCACGCCGACGTCCCACTCCTCCGCGATGATGATCGCGCCGCCGAGCCCGATGCCGGCGCCGACCGCCAGGAGCGGATAGAGCAGGCGCGGATCGTCCGAGCCGCTCGATCGCTGGATCGAGAAGCCCACGAGGCCTCCGTAGAGCGTCGCGTTGGCCGCGAGCGTCGCCTTCCCCATGCTGCGCGCCGGCGTGGCGAGGCGCCCGCGGCACCGCTCGGGGCACGGCGCATCGCGGGCCGACGCAGGGGCCGCGGCGGCGCCGGCGTCGAGCTCGGCCAGGAGATCGCGGAGCATCACCGCGGCGCGCACCGCGAGGTCGTCCCGCGCGACGCGCTCGACCCGCACCCTCAGCGACCTCGATCCGCCGGACGCAACGGCGAGCCTGAGCTCCACCTCGTCGCCGCGCAGCTCGAGGCTCGGCGCGATGAAGAGCTCGTCGCCGGAGCGCGCGCGCTCGATGAGCTCGGCCTCGTCGGGGCGCGATCGCGAGGCGACGCGGCCCGCCAGATCCACCGAGAGGCCGAGGTCCTGCGCCGTGTCCGACAGGAGCGCGTCGAGCGCGCTGGCGAGCGGCGCGGCGCGCTCCTCGGCCCCGGGCGCGACCGCGGTCGCGAGCACCACGGCCGATCGCGACGGCCGATCGGGTCGCGGCGGCTGCGCCGGTCGCTCGTCTCCCCCGGAGCGCGCGGGCAACGCCGCGCCTTCGGGCTGAGCCGACGCTGGCAGCGCCGCGGCGAGCGCCGCGGCGAGCGCCAGGGCGCCCGCGCCACCGCGGAGGTGCCAGGGGTCGATCATGGGGTTGCTGCTTCGGCCAACGGCGACGCTCGCCGCGATGGCCACGCCGCTCGGGGCGTCGATCAGAACATGAACGTGCCGCTCGCGAAGAGGTCGAACGTGTTGCTGTCGTTGACGTAGAAGCGGCGGCCGACCGCGTTGATGGTCGGGCGGTAGTTGGGGTTCGGGCTGCCGGTGACGGTGAGGCGCCCGTCCGCGTCCTGGCGGCGGCAAGGCCCTGCCGCCCCGAGGCTGTCCTTGAACTGGGAGTTGCACGGCTGGTCGCCGCCGATGCCATGCCCCCCGTCGTGGCGGAAGCCCGCGCCGATCTGGAACTTCACGAGCTCGGCCGCCCGCCACGTCACGCTCGCCGAGGCGCGGTACGAGCCGTACGGCTGGACGTCGCTGAGCCCCGTGAAGTACGTCCGCTGCGAGCCCTCGTCGACGATCGACGGCGAGCAGGCCCTCGCATCGCCCGTCCTGCACAGGTCCGGGTCGTACGCGTCGTTGTCGCGGAACGCCGCCCACTGCGGCTGGCGCAGCGAGCTCGCGTCGCTCGAGCCCAGCGCGTCGAACAGCTCCGAGTAGTCGCGCCCCTCGGAGTGGTACTCGCCGGTGAAGCGCAGATCGAGCGTGAGCCCGGTGTACTTCTCGCGGTTCTCCCAGGGGACGATCAGCACGCCGAGCATCACGCTGCCGACGAGCGGCGGGTGGTTCACCAGCGACGTCTTCAGGTCGGTGAGGCCGTAGTCGCTCGACTCCTGCTGGAACTCGAACAGCGCCTTGAACCCGCCGTACGGCTCGACGTACTTGATCCGCTTCGACAGGTACGTGTGGACCTCGAGGCCGATGGTGCCGCGCGACACGCCGGGGTCGCGCTGGGCGACCCTCTGCCCCTCGAGCTCGCTGTCGCTGCTGTTGTTCCGGTTGACGTCCGTCGGATCGGCGCACTTCACCTGGCCGCTCTTCGGCGACTCGGTGCAGGCGTGCATCGGCTCGCTCACGGGGAAGCGCCCCTCGACCCCGAACAGCCAGGTCGGCTTCGTCCGGTCGCGCGCCTGGTTCATGATGTTCACGTCGAGGCCGACGGCGAGGTACTCGATACCGCTCCGGTTCGGCGACGTGAAGGGCATCTGGAACAGCTGCTCCCCGGGGGCCCCCGCGAGCGCGACGGCCTGCGCCTCCGCCCCGGCGCTGCCGTTGAGATCGGTGAGCTCGCGCGCGTGGTTCAGGATGAGCGGCATCCTGAGGTAGAGCGCCAGGTCCCGGTAGAGGCCGACGTCGAGGCGCAAGTTGAGCTTCGAGGTCGCCTCGTTGTAGGTCGCCACGTTGAGCAGGTTCGACGTGTAGCCGCCCGACGACAGCCCCGGCCCGGCGATGCTCGTCTCGCGCCGGATCTTCGCGCTCTTCGTCGCGTACTCGAAGCCGAAGCTGAAGTTCAGATCAAAGGTGTCGCCGTCATCGAAGGCGTCGACGACGCTCGTGATCTCGCCGGTCTCCATCATGAGCCGCGGCTCGGTGGCGCTCCGCGGCTCGTCGGCGGCCGCGGGGGACGCCGCGAGGAGAGCCGCCGCTAGGGCCGCGAGCGACGCGAACGCCGAGCCCCCAGCCACGTTGATGGCGACGCGAGCGAGATGGCCTTCGCAGTACCTTCTGCCGTGCATGCTCATGGTTATCCGTCGGACGGACGCTACCGGCCGGGGTAGGAGGGTGTCAATCCGCGAATCGCTCGCCCGGCTCGCGCGGTCCCGCCCCGCCGCTCCCGCCGCGGCAATCCGCTCCGTTCCGCTCGGCCACGGCCGCGGGGGCGCCGTTCAGCGCGCCGAGGAGCGCTCCTCGGGGGCGAACGGGCTCTTCCCCTCCTCGCTGTCGGGGAAAATCTCGCTCGTGATGTCCTCCGCGGCGAGCTCCTCGCGGGCGGTGCTCAGGTCGCGCGACGTCTGATCGAGCCGGTCGGCGAGCACCCCCAGGAACTGCCAGAGCAGCTTCACGGCGAGCTCGTGCTCCTTGCGGAGGATCTCGAAGAAATCGGCGCGCCGGACGGCGATGAGCTCGCTCTGCTCCACGGCCGAGACGGTGGCCGAGCGCGGCATGCTGCGGATGAGGGCCATCTCGCCGAAGTGCTCGCCCGGGCCGACCTCGCTCAGCACCGATTCGCCGCGGATGATCCGGACGAGGCCCGAGAGCACGATGAAGAGCTCGTCGCCGCGATCGCCCTCGCGCACCACGATCTGGCCGGGCTCGAACGAGAGCACCTCGGCGACCTGCATGACCCGGAGCATCTCGCGCTCCTGCAGGCGCGCGAAGAGCGGCATCTTCGCGAGCACGTCGCGCTTCAGCGCGAGCAGCCGGGCGCGGACGCTGTCGCGGTGGTCGCCCTGGCCGAGCCGGACGAGGATCGCGGTGATGTTGTCCTTGCCGCCCTTCCTGTTCGCGAGATCGATGAGGCCGTTCGCGGCGATCTCGCCGTTCTCCTCCTCGAAGAACGGCTCGAGCTCCGCGGTGTGCGCGATGTACCCGTGGAGCCCGTCCGACGCGAGGAGGAACTGATCGCCCGGGAGCACCTCGATCGTGAGCGTGTCGACCTCGACGCGCTCGTACACGCCGACGGCGCGCGTGATCGCGTTCTTCTGCGCGACCTTCTCGATCTGATCGCGCGTGAGCTTGCCGCGCTTGATGAGCTCGTTGTAGACGGTGTGGTCCTCGGTGACCTGCTGGATGCGCCCCTCGCGGAGGAGGTAGATGCGGCTGTCGCCGACGTGCGCGATGTAGCCGTGCGAGCCGGCGATGAGGAGCGCGGAGAGCGTCGTGCCCATGCCGCGCTTCGTCGTGTCGGCCTTCGCTTCCTCGTGGATCCGGGCGCACGCGCGCTGGACGGCGTGCTCGAGCAGGCTGAGGACCTCCTTCATCGCGGCGCGCCGCACGTTGCTGCGCGCCTGGTTCTCGATGAGGTCCCGCTCCTTCTTCAGCTCCTCGTGGATGATGCGGACGGCGAGCGCGCTCGCGACCTCGCCTGCGGCGTGTCCGCCCATCCCGTCGGCGACCACGAAGAGCGCGAGCTTCTTGTCGACGAGGTAGTTGTCCTCGTTGTGGTCCCGCATGCGGCCGACGTCGGTGGCCGCATAAAACCTGATGTTTTCGGACAGGCCCATCGGTTCGGGCAGGCTAACCGAGGGCGCGGGAGGAAATCACTACCGATTGCGCCCACCGCGAACTAGACGGTGGAGGACGTCGACGGACGACCTCCTCCCGTCCATCGCGCCCTCGCCGCGCCCGGGGCGTGCCCGCTGGCGTACGGCGCGTGCGGCGCGGCGCGGCGCGAGGAGGAGCGGCGTCGGGAGGCGCTCGGGGGGCGGGTGGGGAATCGACCGCGTGGCCGCGGTTGCGAGCGGCGGTACATTCGAAGCGCGTAGAATGGGGGGTTGTATGCGGCTCGTCCTCTTCGATAACACCGACGTCGGGTGGGGTAGCGCGCGGCGGGCAAACGGCGCGAGGCGGCGCGATGGCGCGGCGGCGCGCGCGCACCCAGCTGCGGCGGACTCCGGCGGTTCCGCCGAGACCGGGGACCTCGAGGTCCTGGGTGAGGCCGTGGGCGCGACGATCGGGCTCACGCCGATCTGGCGCGCCGGCGCGCTGCTGCACCGCATGACGGGCGCGGCCGACGCGTGGCAGTCCGCCGCGAGCTGGGCCGAGGCGCTCGGCTGGGCGGCGCGCGCCGCGCGGGAGCGCGGCCGGAAGATCGCGTCGCTGCAGGCCTGGGGGCACGGCGGCTGGGGGTACATGCGCATGGGCGCGACGCGGCTCGACGAGGCCGCGCTCCGGCCCGGCTCGCCGCTCGACGAGGCGCTCGACGCCCTGAGGGCCGAGCTCGCGGGGCCGGACGCCCTCGTGTGGCTCCGCTGCTGCAGCGCCTTCGGCCACACCGGCCGGTCCTTCGCGCAGGCGCTCGCGAGGCGGCTCGGCTGCCGCGTCGCGGGGCATACGTACATCATCGCGTTCTACCAGAGCGGAACGCACTCCCTGCGCCCGGGCGAGACGCCGTCGTGGGATCCACACGAGGGCGTGCGCTTCGACGGCGGGGTGCCGACCGGCGCCAAGTGGTCGTCGCGCGGGGCGCCGAACACCGTCTCGTGCCTGGCGGGCGATCTCCCGCAGGGCTACTGACGCCGAAGGCGCGGGTGAGGCCCCGCCGCGGGTGAGGCCCCGCCCGCTCGGGCGCTCGACCCGCGCCGCCGCGTCGGCGTACGCTGCCGCCATGACGTCGTCCGGAGCGCAGCGAGCGCGCGCGCTCGATCTGCTGGGCCGCGGAGACATGGCGGGCGGGATCGCCGGGCTCGAGGGGCACGTCGCGGGCGCGCCGGACGACGTGGGAGCGTGGCTCGCGCTCGGGGCCGCGTACGCGGCGGAAGAGCGCTGGGCGGACGCGGCGAGGGCGCTCGCGCGCGGGGTGGAATCCGGCGGAGGGGAGGAGGGAGGGGAGGAGCTGATCGAGGCGCGCCTCGCCTACGCCCGCGCCCTGGTCCGCCTCGGCCGGCTCGACGAGGCGGCCGCGGAGCTCCGGCGGGGCGCGGCGATCGAGCCGCCCGATCCGCGGGCGCTGCGCGAGCTCGGGGTCGTGCTCTACGATCTGCGCCTCTACGACGAGGCGGCGCGCTGGCTCGCGCGCGCGTGCGAGGCGGCGCCGGAGGACGCGCGGGCGGCCTTCGCGCTCGGGCTCGCGCACGAGGCGCGGCGGGAGATCGCGCCGGCCATCGCGGCCTACCGCGAGGCGGTGAGGCGCGCGCCCTCGTTCGCCGACGCCCGGCTCACGCTCGCGGACGCGCTCGCGTCGATCGGGGAGCACGAGCGAGCGCTGGGCGAGCTCGAGGCGCTGCTCGCGCGCGAGCGGAGCCACGAGCAGGCGGCGAGGAACCGCGAGGTGCTGCAGCGCGCGCTCGCCGAGATGCGCGCGCGCCGGCTGCTCGGCAAGACGGAGCGGGAGCTCGCGCGGTCGGCGCTCGTCATGGAGGCGCAGCTCAGGCGCCGCGAGGCGCGCGCGGCGCCCGCGACGGCGGAGGGCGCCGCAGCGAGGCAGATCGTCCGCTACACGGCGCCGCTCCTCGAGCTCCACGTGACCCTCGACTCCCCGAACAATGGCCCCGGGAGCGGCGCGATCGAGGCGCTGCACCTCGCGCTGACCGATCCGGACCGCGCCGCGCGCGCAGAGGACGACGTCTTCAAGGTCACGGTGATCGGCGAGGACGGCCGGCAGGCGCCGGTCAGCTACGCGACGGGCGCGTCGCTCACGCTCGTGCGCGAGGCGATCGGCTGCCCGATGACGCAGGCGAGCGCGCTCTATACCTCGCTGCTGAAGGGGAGCCCGTCGGTCGACTGGGGCGGCGCGACGCTGCGGTTCGCGAGCGTGCCAGGCACCGGCGGGGCGCCCGGCGGAGAGCGGCACGGCCTCCTGGTCGGCCAGCGCGCCTAGCCTCGGCTCGGCGGGGTGGCGCCACGCGGCGCGTCGCCGGGCGCGATCATCCCGAGATCGAGCAGCGAGGAGTAGTGCCCGTCCGGCGCGAGGATGACGTGGTCGACGAGCGGCACGCCGATCACCTCGCCGGCGGCGGCGACCGCGTTGGTCATGGCCACGTCCTCGGGCGACGGCGCCGAGTCGCCGCTCGGGTGGTTGTGCACGAGCACGAGCGCCGAGGCCGCGTCCGAGAGCGCGGCGCGCAGGATGTCCCTGGCCGTGACGGAGCACCCGTGGAGCCCGCCCTGCGCGACCCTGCGCGCTCCCCTCATCCCGTTGCGGCCGTCGAGCGAGATCACCCACATCTGCTCGTGATCGAGCGGGCCGAGCTGCGCCGCGCACCACGCCGCGATCGAGGCCGAGGTGCGCACCGGAGGCCGCGGGCGCACCGCGCGCTCGAAGGCGCGCCGCCCGAGCTCGAGCGACGCGGCGATCCGGAGCGCCTTCGCGAGCCCGAGGCCGGGGTGCTCGGCGAGCGCGTGCGGGCCGAGCCGCGCGAGCCCCTCCAGCCCGGCGAAGCGCGAGAGAAGCGCGGCGGAGACGAGCGTCACGGGGGTGCCGACCAGCCCTGTGCCGAGCACGATCGCGAGCAGGTCGGCGTCGCCCAGCGACCAGATCCCCTCCTCGAGCGCTCGCTCTCGCGGGCCGACAAAGGCGGCCAGCGCAGAGGGGTCGTCGGTGCACGTCTCGGGGAGGTGATCGGACAGCAGGGGGGCGCGCTTCCACGGGCTCATGCGCGAGCGACAAGCACGCGGCGGGCCCGCCTGCCGGCCCGGGGCGCCGCGGGGGCGCGCGCGCCGGCGAGGCGGCGGAACGGCGGCGGAGGGTGGCGGCCGCCAGGGCTGCGCGCCATCGCCCGGAGCGGGAACGGAGACGCGCGCGCGTCACTCGACGCGGACGATCGTCTCCGCGGGGAGGCTCTCGGCGAACGCGTCGCGCGCCGCGCGCACCCTCGCCTCGACGAGGCCGTCGAACGTGAGCTTCGTGCGGTACTCGACGCCGGACCACCTCGGATAAGAGCCGATGTCGACGTCGCGGTGGGCCTCGACCACGCGGTCGAGCATGGGCTTGAGCTGCCCCTCGTCGAGGGTCGTGAACACCGCGAGCGAGACGAACGGCGCCCCGCCGGAGAGCTCCGCCTGGATGAGCGCCTGCTTCGCCCGGAAGATCTGCGGCACGCCGGGCAGCATCCACACGTTGCGCATCACCACGCCGGGCCACGCGGCGCTGCCGCCGGTCACGAGCCGCGCGCCCTCCGGGATGCGGGCCATGAGCAGGTGCCCCTCGGTGAGCCGATCGCCGTAGTAATCGCGCAGGAGGCTCTCGATGTTGGGCGCGCTGACCACCGGCACGCCGAACGCGCGCGCGACGCCCGCGATCGTCAGGTCGTCGTGCGTCGGGCCCACGCCGCCGCTCGTGAAGACCCAGTCGTGCGACGCCGCGAGCGCCCGCACCTCGGCGGCGATCACCTCGATCTCATCGAGCACCATGACCGCCCGCTCCAGCCTGACGCCGAGCGCGCGCAGGGTGCCCGCCAGCACGAACAGGTTCTCGTCAGCGATCTTCCCGCTGAGCAGCTCGTTGCCGATGATCAGCGCCGCTGCGGTCCTCATGTCACCCTTCTTCCGCTCAGCTCTCGAACTCGCGCGTCACCGGGCGCCCGTCGGCGTCCATCCCGAGCAGCTCCTCGACGCGCTTCTCCGCGCGATCGAGGCGCTCCTGCGCCGACCGCGAGAGGCGGATGCCCTCCTCGAAGAGCGAGAGCGCGCGCTCGAGCGGCAGATCGCCGCCCTCGAGCTCCGCGACGATCTTCGCGAGGCGGCGCGTCGACTCCTCGAACGACATCGCGCCGACGCCCGCGTCGCCGCTCCGCGGAGCGCGGTCGGCCTCGGCCTTCGCCGACGCCCCGGCGGCGCCGGGCTCCGCGCTCGATTCGACGCGTGATTCGGCGCGTGATTCCACGCCCGCGCCCTCGTCCGTCGCGTTGCTCATCGTCGTCATGAGCCAGCGTCCCCCGGGGGTGCGGCCGGCGCAAGCAGGACGGCGCTCGCGCCGGGCGGCACCGCCGGCACGAGGAGCACGCCGTCGGGATCGGCCACGACGGGGACCGCCAGCCCATCCGGCCGGACGAGCCGCGCCGGACGCGAGGAAGCGCTCCCGGACGCGCTCCGGTCGTTCGGGACGATGGCCACCCACACGACGCCCGTCGCCAGCGCGGAGCGCGGCCGATCGAGCGCCCGCGCGCCGGCGCCGGAGAGGGCGGCCCGCGCGAGCGCGCGCACCCCTTCGTCAGGATCGAGGTCCCGCGCCGCGACGAGGACGCGCCTGCGCTGCACCTCGGTGCGCCGGGACAGGCCGCGGACGATCGCGCGGCGCACCGCGGGGTCGTCCTCGAAGCGGTACGCGCGGGCGAGAAGGGAGACGCTGTCGGGCATGGGGTCGCTCCCGAGGCCGAGCGCGACGTGCGCGCGCACGACGGGATCGCTCCCCTCGAGCAGCCGCTCGATCCTGCCGCGGACCACCTCGTCGTCGCGGGCCGCGAGCGCGCGGGCGGCGAGCGGCGACAGCGGTCCGCCCGCCTCCGCGAGGGCGGCGAGCCGCGAGGTCGCGATCGCCCCGCCCCCGGGCTCCGCGAGCAGCGCGACGCCGGCGGAGATCGCCGCCGCGTCGGGCGCCGGGTCGCCGCTCTTCGCGGCGCTCGCGGCGCCGGGCGGCGACCCGGCGCCCGACGCGGCGAGCGCCGCGAAGAGCGGCGCGAGGGCGGCGAGGGCGCGCTCGCCCCGAGCGAGCGCGCCGCGCGCCGCCGCGTGGACCGCCGCGCGATCGCAGGAGGACGGGGAGCAGGCGCCGACGACGTCGACCGCGTCGCGGAGGCCGAGCGCCACGGCGCCGAATACCCCGACGGCGCGATCGCTCGACCCGCTCGGCGCGGCGAGCGCGGCGAGCAGCCGCTTCTCGAGCGCCTCGGGCGCGTCGCGCAGCACGAGCCCGCGGACCACCCCGGCGCGCAGGCCGAGCCTGCGGAGGTCCGCGTCCTTCGCGGCGCGCGGGCCGTCGAAGAGCTCCGCGACCGCGGCCCGCGCCTCGGCCCCCGGCATCGTCGCCAGCGCGAACGCGGCCGCCGTCGCCAGCTCGGGGCGCTCGTTCAGGACCCGGCGCAGCTGCCGCGCCGCCTCCGCGCCGCCCGCGCGGCCGATCGCCGCGACCGCGCGGGGCCGCGCGTCGTCAGGGAGCAGCGGGAGAGCGCGCGCGAGCGCCGGCGCGAGCCGCTCCGCCGGCCCGAGCTCGGCCAGCCTGAGCCCCTCCATCCGCCCGAGCTCGGATCCGAGCAGCGCGGCCACGGCGTCGGCCGCCTCCGGCGCGCCGAGGTACACGAGGATCTCCGCCGTCGGCTCGAAGAGCCCCGGCTCTGGCTTGCGGAGCCACGCGCGGGCCTTCGCCAGCGCCGCCTCGTCGCCGAGGCGCGCGAGGGCGCGCGCCGCGGCCACCTGCGCCGCCCTGTCGCCGCCCTCGAGCATCGGCCGGAGCGCCGCGATCGCCCGGAGATCGCCGAGATCGCCGAGGAAGCTCGCGAGCGCCGGCTCGAGCCGCTTGCGGCTGCCGAGCAGGAGCTGGAGCGACGCGGGCGGGTGCGCCTTGATCGCGCGCGCGGCGGCCTCGCCCGCGGCCCCGCCCTGCACGATCGCGTTGACGAGCACGCCGAGCGCGCGCCGCTCGCCCGTGCGCGCGAGCGCGAGGGCGGCGGTGCCGCGCAGCACCTCGCCGAGCGGCGAGGCGGCGCCGCGCGCGGGCGCGCTCTCCGAGAGCTCGCGCGCGAGGAGCTGGCGCACGCTGTCGCGCTGCGCGTGCGGCGCCAGCGCCCGCACCGCCGCGAGGCGTGTCCTGGGATCGCGCGCCCCCGGGGCGCCGTGCTGCTCGAGCGCGGCGAGCAGCGCGCTCACCGCCTCCTCGGTGCCGATCACCCCGAGGCGCTCGATGCCGCGGAGCCGCGCCGCCGGGTCGCTCGACGAGAGCAGCCGCTCGCCGACGGCCACGCCGAGGCTGCCGCGCAGCGGCGTCGCGCCGGCCTCGGCCCCCGCGGACGCCTTGCCGCCTTCCTCCGCGGCCTGCGGCGCCCGGGCGGTCCGCGCGACCGGCTGAGGCGCTGCCGGGCCCGCCATCGCGGTGGCCGCGAGCGCCGCGGCGAGGCCCAGGGCGCGGGGGGTTCCAGGGAGGAATCGCATTCGCTGCGCCGCACTATCCCGCGATCGACGGCCCGCTGTCACGCCCCAGGCCGAGCCGTGTCAGCGCCGCGTGACAGCCTGGAATTTGATGGAAGCACGCGCTAGGTCGACCTACCGTGCAGCCGCGAAATGCGGCTGTGAGAGAGGTGACGCTTGATCGACCTGGTACGGACACTGGAAAAGGCCATCACGGTCTCCGCCGACAAGGCGTGGCCGGTCTTGCAGCGACTGAGCCGCCTCGGCGGCGAGCCCAGGCCGTTTCACCCGAAGTGGAGCGACAAGCCGATCCCGAGGGGCGGCGAGCGCACGAAGCCCCCGCTCGGCTGGCCTCGCGAGACGGACAGCCTGTGCCCGCGCTGCGTCAAGGAGGCGCGCGACGAGATCCTGAGTGGCAGGGCGGACTGGACCAAGCTCATCACGGACAAGCCCGGGGAGATCCGCGCCAGCATCGTCGCGCGCGAAGGGCGCGTGGTGATGGAGAAGACGTGCCCGAAGCATGGCTTCTTCTCGGACACGATCTCGATCGACCCGGCGTTCCTGGCGCGGATCGAGCGCCTCTTCGGCGGCCGCGACGTCGAGATGACGAAGGACAGGATCCACAACCACGGATCCAGCACCATCCGTTACGGTCGCGGCGCGGTGCTCACGGTCGACCTGACGAACCGCTGCAACATGATGTGCGACCCGTGCTTCATGGATGCCAATCAGGTCGGCTACGTGCATGAGCTCTCCTGGGAGGAGATCACGCGGATCCTGGACGACGCGGCGGCGGTGCGCCCGCGCCGCCAGATGTCGATCCAGTTCTCCGGCGGCGAGCCGACGCTGAGCCCGCACTTCCTCGACGCGATCCGGTACGCGCGCGAGAAGGGCTACTTCGCGGTGCAGTGCGCGACGAACGGGATCCGCTTCGCGGACGAGCCGGGCTTCGCCAAGAAGGCCAAGGAAGCGGGCCTCCGGATGGCGTACCTGCAGTTCGACGGGGTCACGAACGCCGCGAACGGCCACCGGAAGATCGGGAACCTCTACGACGTGAAGCTGCGGGCGATCGAGGAGCTCTCGGCCGCCGGGATCGACGTCATCCTGGTCGTGACGATCGTCAACGGGGTCAACAACGATCAGGTGGGGCCCATCATCGACTTTGCGGTCCAGAACGCCGACAAGATCACCGTCGTCAGCTTCCAGCCGGTCAGCTTCACCGGCCGCGACGAGGACATCTCCGACGAGCTGCGCGAGAAGCAGCGCTATACGCTGAGCCACCTCGCGCACGACATCGCCCGGCAGACCGGCGTGACCGACCCGCTGCGCGACTGGTTCCCCCTGTCGGCGCTCAGCCCCTTCGGCAACGTGACCGACCTCCTCGACGGCCCCGACAAGGACTGGGGGCAAATCAACTGCGGCTGCCACCCGAACTGCGGGATCGGGACCGCGCTGTTCGTCCACAAGAAGACGAAGCAGATGGTCCCGCTGCTCGACTTCATCGATGTCGAAGGGCTGCTCTCCGACCTGCGCGCGATCTTCGACGCGGGGCACAGCCGCGCCCTCACGAAGGCGCAGGTCGTCGCAGCGCTGCTGCGCCATTACCAGCCGGACAAGGCGCCGCCCGGCTTCCACCTCGCGACGCTCGTGAAGCAGTTCTTGAGCCAGACGGGCGCCGCGCACGCCGGCGAGGGCGACGCCCGCGAGTACGAGTGGCGTGTCCTTTTCGTCGCGGGCATGTGGTTCCAGGACCTGTTCAATTACGACTTCCGCCGCACCGAGATGTGCATCATTCCGTACGGAACGCAGCTCGGCGAGATCAGCTTCTGTGCGTACAACACCGGGGCTGGATGGCGAAATATCCTCGAGAAGATGAAGGCCAACGCCACGGTGGCCGAGTGGTACAAGAAGCACGGTAGGCACCCTGTCTATGCGAAGAATCAGGATCTTCCTTTACCGACCTACGACAACCCCCTGACGATCATCGAGCACGACCTTGCGTTGCGCGAGCGCGAGCAGGGCGGCGCGCGCTCACGGCGGACGGCCAGGCGGCTGCCGATCGTGAGCTGATCGCGCCCCCACCCCGCGCGCGGCTAGGGCAGCGCAGCGCAGCGCAGCGCTGCCCCGGATCGCCGAGAGACAGGTCACGTGAGCCGCTGGGCTCGGCGATCGGTCGCAGGGCACCTCACATCGACACAGAATCCGGTTCTCCTCGCGGCCGTGTGGGAGGAGGCTCGCGTGAGCGGCGCGGGAGTCGTGGAGAACGCACCACGCATGGTGTAGTCTGGTCACGTGACCTTGCACGCGGGCCGCTATGAGAGCTTGCGCGCCATCGCGTCAGGCGGCATGGCGACGGTGTATCTCGGGCGGGCCCTGGGCGCCGGCGGGTTCGAGCGCCTCGTCGCCCTGAAGATGATGCACCCGCACATCGCGGCGGAGCCCGAGTTCGTGGCGATGTTCCTCGACGAGGCGCGCCTCGCGGCGCGGGTCCGCCACCCCAATGTCGTCGCGACCTTCGATCTCGTCGAGGACCCGCTGTTCCTCGTCATGGAG
This sequence comes from Sorangium sp. So ce1504, assembly GCF_051521635.1. NCBI lineage: Bacteria > Pseudomonadati > Myxococcota > Polyangiales > Polyangiaceae > Sorangium > Sorangium sp. So ce1504. The sequence continues at coordinate 9,177,207 of NZ_CP150365.1, forward strand.
TACATCGAGGGGCCGTCGCTGCACAGCTTGCTCCGCACGTGCGCGCGGGCGAAGCGGCCCGTCCCGCTCGGGATCGCGCTCCGCATCTTCCTCGACGTGCTCGCGGGTCTCCACGCCGCGCACGAGCTCACGGGGGGCGAGGGCGAGCCGCTCAACCTCGTGCACCGCGACGTCTCGCCGCAGAACGTGCTCGTCGGCGTCGACGGCATCGCGCGCATCACCGACTTCGGCGTGGCCCGCGCCGAGACGAGGCTCATGTCGACGCGGGGCAACGCGCTCAAGGGGAAGCTCGCCTACATGGCGCCCGAGCAGATCCGGGCCGCGAACGTCGACCGTCGCAGCGACGTGTACTCCGCCGGCGTGGTGCTCTGGGAGATGCTCACGGAGGAGCGCCTGTTCAAGGCCGACAACGACGGCGCGCTGCTCGCGCAGATCCTCCAGGGCGCGCCCACGGGTCCGCGCGGGGTGGTCCCGTCGGTGCCGGCCGCGCTCGACCAGATCTGCCTGCGCGCGCTGCGCACCGACCCCGACGATCGCTTCCCGACCGCCGCGGCGTTCGCCGAGGCGCTGGAAGACGCAGCCACGCAGACGCCGGGCCTCGCTGTGTCGTCGCCCCGGGCGGTGGAGGCGCTCATCAAGGAGGTCGGTTTGCGCGGGCCGCCGGAGAGCCTCACCGCGCCGGTCAGCGCGCGGGGCGGCCCCGCGTCGGCGCCCCGGTCGGGGCGATCGCCGCTGAGCCAGCGCGCTCCGTTGAGCGATCCTCTGCCGCTGAGCCCGCGCTCTCCGTTGAGCGATCGTCTGCCCCTGAGCCAGCGCGCTCCCCTGACCCAGCGGAGCGTCGAGGCGGCGCAGGACAACTCGGGCGCCGAGGGCAGCGCGCCGGGGCTGGGCGCCGTCGTCTCCGAGGCCGTCTCCCGCGGCCGGCACCACATCGTGCGCCGCCGCGTGCTCGCCAGCGCCTGCGCGGTCGCGCTCGCGGTCGGGGCGGGCGCCTTTCTCGCCGCCGGCCAGCAAGAGCCAGCCGCTCCCTTCACGGCGGAGAGCGCCTCTGCCTCCCGGATCTCGTCCTTCTTCCCCGCTGCCGCGGCGGCCAGCGGGCCGGTCCAGGCGGCCGCGCCCGGGCATCCCGGCGAGCTGGCCGGGTCCGCGGTCCCCGGCGGCTCCGCTCAGGGCGTGATTCCCGGCGGAGCCGCCCAGAGCCCCGCCCCGAGCTCCAGAGCGACCCCGCCCGCGGCCGTCAAGCCGAGGACGAGCCGGCCCGACACGCGCACGACCAGCGGATCCACGGCCCCGACGGCGAAGCCGGCCACCCGCTCATCGACCGTTCGGAGCGCGGCGCCGAAGACCGCGCCAAAGGCGCCAGAGCCGAAGCGGAGCGCTCCGCGGACGACCTCCCGGACGCCCTTCAAGCCATCCGGCCTGTGACGCACGCAGGGCTGTGACGCACGACGTCACCGCGGAGATAGCCCAAGACGGTACGTGCGCATGGATCCAGCGCGCCCCCCCGGGCGAGCCATGATCCTTTTCGCCGCCTCGTCCAACACTCCGACCATGGAGACACGTCCAACACCCCGACGACCGCGAGCACCCGCGACCTCGGCGCCGATAACGCGACGTCGGGTCGCGCTATCGCACATTGAACGCACGGCGTCGCCTACATGCTCACGGAAGACAGCAGAACGTCAGTGGTCGCCTCACGAGCGCGATAGGGGAGGTAGGCTATTCTTGTCGTAGGGCGGTATGTGCTCGCCCAAGTGAAAGACGCGCCGCGCGTCGGACGTTACCCCGGGGGGAACCAGCTCATGCGCTCGCTTTTTGAGCAGGTCGTCGAGTGCTGTGGCCTCGCACCCGCGTTCGCCAGAAAGATCATCCAGGAGGCCTGCGAGCGGAGCGATGTGTCACCGCCCGAAGCGATGACGCCAGCCGATCTCATCCGCACGCTCCCTCACATCCGCCAGGCCCTCGGCGTCTTCCTCGATCCTGGGGAGGTGGCGCTGAAGACGGCCGCGATGCGAGCCCTCGTCAAGGGCTCCTGGCCGTCGATGGCCGCGGTCGTCCCCCCTGGTTCGAACCAGGAGAGCCGGACCCCTCAGGACGAGCCGAAGGCCAAATCGAGCTCGTAGAGCTCGTAGTGCGAACGCCGCATTCCGAGCGCGACATACGTCGACTGCGCTCGCGCGTTCGCGGTCTCCACGTACAGGCGGATACCGCATACGTCCCCCGCGTCCGCCGCCATCTCGTGGACTCGCCGATACAGCGCCCGGAAGACCCCGCTGCGCCGCTGCGCGGGGGTCACATAGACGGACTGGATCCACCAGAAAGTGCCGTTTCTCCAGTCACTCCATTCGTAGGTGACCATCAGCTGCCCGGCCATCTCGGACGCGTGCTCGGCCACCAGATAGAACCCTTTGGCGGCATCCGCGATCAGCGCGGCGGCGCCGCGGAGGGTGGTGGCGGCATCCAGCACCTTGCCCTCCGTCTCGAGCGCCATGGCCCGGTTGTTCGCCGCGATCAGCGCGGCGTCGGTGGGCGCCGCCCGGCGGATCACGAGCGCTGTCACGAGGCGACCTCCCGGCGGGCGTCGCAGGGACGTTCTCCGGCCGTACGGCCGGAGAGCGCGGAAGCGCGGCAACGGATCGACATGGCCGACCCCATACCGCGGGCAGCACGGCTGCTCAATGAGCACGCGCACCACACGCACCACACGCGGCGCCTCGATCCAGCGACGAGCCAGCGACGAGCGCGCGGCCGGGCCGGTGACGACCGTCCGCGAAGGCGTCGCCGCGGCGCGTTATGTTTCGAGGAGCGATCCTCGACGAGCGCGCCCGGCGCTCGGCGCGTGGTCCATGGCTCCGCCGCGCCGGCTGCCTCTTGCGGCGCTTGGCGGAGGTTGTGCTCCTCGCCCGATCGCGCATACCCTCCGGGCGCCGAAGCCTCCCGGAGGGTGACCCTTGACACTGCTCGTCAGCGACTCGATTGCCCAGCGCGTCCAGCGGCTGGAGATCCCTTTCAACAGCTTCGGGGTCGATCCTTACGGCATCTCCCAGAAGCACCTGGGTCTCTTCTTCTCCCTCCTGGACTTCTTCTATCATCATTACTTCTCGGTGGGCGTGACGGGCCTGGAGAACGTCCCCGCGCGCGGGCGGGCGATGCTCGTCGGCAATCACTGCGGGGGAGTCGCCATCGACGGGGCGATGGTGGTCGCGTCGATGTTCTTCGCGATGGATCCTCCGCGTCTGGCCGAGGGGATGGCGGAGAAGTTCATCAATCGCCTCCCCTTCACCTCGCTCTGGTCGAGCCGCACGGGGCAGTTCACCGGCCTCCCCGAGCACGCGAGCCGCCTCCTCGAGGACGAGCGGCTGCTCATGGTGTTCCCCGAGGGGGCGCGCGGCACCGCCAAGCTCTACAGCGAGCGCAACTCGCTCGTGCACTTCGGATCGGGGTTCGTCCGGCTCGCGATGAAGACGAGGACGCCCGTCATCCCCTTCGGCTTCGTCGGCGGCGGCGAGGCGGTGCCGACCATCGCCAACTCGTACACGATCGGCCGGCTGTTCGGCGTGCCGTACATCCCGATCACCCCGTACCTCATCCCGGCGCCGCTGCCGGTCCAGCTGGAGATCACGTACGGCGAGCCGATGACGTTCGCCGGGACCGGCGCCGAAGAAGACGAGGTGATCCTCGGCCACGTCGAGCAGGTGAAGGCGAGGATCGCAGAGCTCATCGAGGCCGGGCGAAAGCGGCGCCGCGGGAAGCTTTCGCAGGACTTTCGCGGCGCCACGTCGCCCAGGCCCGCCTCATCGAAGGAGCACGCATGAGGGTCCTCATCCCAGGGATCACCGGCCAGCTGGGCCGCATGGTCGCGACGCGCCTCCTCGAGGAGGGGCACGAGGTGATCGGCATCGACCGGCGGCCGTGGCCGACCGCCCCGGCCGGCATCGAGATGCACAACGTGGATCTGCAGAAGCGCGCCGCGGAGGACGTGTTCCGCAAGACCCGGCCCCAGGCCGTCATCCACATGGCGACCGTGACGCACCTCGTGGAGCAGACGGAGGAGCGGTATCGGATCAACCTCGGCGGCACGCGCGTCGTCTTCGACAACAGCCGCGCCTGCGGGGTCGAACACGTGATCTTCGTCGGCCGACATACCTACTACGGCGCCGGCCCCGAGTCGCCGCTCTACCACACGGAGGAGGATCCTCCGATGGCGGTGTCCACCTTCCCCGAGCTCGCCGACCTCGTCGCGGCCGATCTCTACGCCTGCACGGCGCTCTGGCGCGCTCCCGAGCTCTGCACGACCGTTCTCCGCATGTGCTACACGCTCGGCCCGACAGGCCACGGCACGCTGGCGAGCTTCCTCCGCGGCCCCCGCGTCCCGTACGTGCTCGGGTTCGACCCGCTGTTCCAGTTCATGCACGAGCAGGACGTCGTGACCGCCATCTGCCTCGCCCTCGAGAAGCGCATCCGCGGCGTCTACAACGTCTCTGGCCCGCAGCCTGTGCCCCTGTCGCTCATCATCCGGGCGGCGGGCCGGGTGGCGGTGCCCCTCCCCGAGTTCGTGCTGCGCAACGCGTTCGGCCGCTTCGGCCTGCCGAAGCTCCCTCGCGCGGCGCTGACCCACATCAAGTACCCCGTCGTCGTGGACGGGGCCGCGTTCCGCGCCGCGACCGGGTTCAAGCACGCCATCGACGAAGCCCAGGCCATCCGCGAGTACCGCGACGCCCACCCGGTCCCAGCGAGCCGCCCCTGAGCCCGGGACAAGGTATCATGAGATAAGGAGGTCCCGATGTTGTCCGAGAAGGTCAAGCAGTTCGCGCCGGCCAGGCTCACCGCGGACATCGACGATCTGCCCGAGCCGGAGAGGAGAGCGCTCGGCAAGCTCATCGAGGCTTCGCGGCAGCTCGATCCCGTGTTCGATCGGCAGGCCTACGCCGGGAACCCGGAGCTCCGCGAGAAGCTCGTCGCGGACGGCACCCCGGAGGGGCGGGACAGGCTCGCCTACTTCGACATCATGCGCGGCCCTTGGGACAGGCAGGATCACCACCGCCCCTTCGCCATCGACAGGCCCCATCCTCCTGGCGCTGGCTTCTACCCGGAGGATCTCTCGGCCGACGAGCTCAACGCGTGGGTCGAGCAGCACCCGGGCGACAAGGAGGCCTTCAACAGCCTGTTCACGCTCATCCGCCGGGACCAGGGCCGGCTCGTCGCCGTGCCGTACAGCCAGGCCTACGCGGCGTGGCTCGGCCCCGCCGGCGCGCTCCTCGAGGAGGCCGCGGCGCTCACCGCGAGCGAGAGCCTAAGGCGGTTCCTGAGGTCCCGGGCCGCTGCGTTCCGCTCCGACGACTACTATGCATCCGACAAGGACTGGATGGACCTCGACAGCCGCGTCGAGGTGACCATCGGCCCTTACGAGACCTACGAGGACGAGCTCCTCGGCCTCAAGGCCTCGTTCGAGTCGTTCGTCACGGTGAGCGACCCCGACGCTTCCCGGAACCTCTCGAAGTACAAGGAGCTCCTCCCGGAGATGGAGCGCAACCTGCCTGTCCCCGAGGACGTGAAGACCGCGCGCGGCGGGGAGAGCCCCATCCAGGTCGTCGACCTCGTGTTCAGCGCCGGCGACGCCCGCAAATCGGTCCAGACGATCGCGTTCAACCTGCCGAACGACGAGCGCGTCCGCGCCGAGAAGGGGGCCAAGAAGGTCCTGCTCCGCAACGTCATCGAGACGAAGTTCGAGCTGATCATGCGCCCTATCGCCGAGCGCATCCTCGACCCGGCGCAGCTCGATCACCTGTCCTCCGACGCGTTCTTCAACGAGACGCTCTTCCACGAGCTCTCGCACAGCCTCGGCCCTGCGTTCACGACCGTGAGCGGGGAGCGGGTCGAGGTGCGGATCGCGCTCGGCCCGACGTACTCCGCCCTGGAGGAGGCCAAGGCCGATGTGATGGGCGCTTACAACGTCCTCTTCATGATCCAGCGAGGCCACTTCGCGGCCGATTTCAGGGAAAAGCTCCTCATCTCCTATTTCGCAGGGCTCTTCAGGAGCACCCGATTCGGCGTGGCCGAGGCGCACGGCAAGGGGGCCGCGCTCCAGATCAACCGGTTCCTCGAGGAGCGCGCCGCCCGCTTCGACCCGGCGACACGGCGCTTCACCGTCGACGCCGAGGAGCTCGAGGCCGCCATCACCCGCCTCGTCCGCGATCTCTGCATGGTGCAGCACCGCGGCGACAGGCTGGCCGCCGGCGAGCTCCTCGCCAGATACGGAGAGGTCTCGGAGCCGATGCAGCACGCGCTCGGCGGCCTCGAGGGGATCCCGATCGACATCCGGCCGATCTACCCGCTCGCCGGCGAGTGAGCCGCCGGCGAGCGGCGCTCACGGCCCGATCTGCACGAGGAACGCGTCGCCGGCGCCCTGGCTCACGGCCGTGGCTGCGCCGCGATCGAGGACGCCGTCGAAGCGGCCGGTCACCCAGCCATCGCCGAGCAGATCGACGGCGACGGCGGCGCCGCGCTGCTCGCCCGAGTCGCCGAACGAGCGCAACCAGATCGGGTTGCTGGCAGGGTCGAGCTTCGCCACGAACACGTCTGCGGCGCCCGTGGCCGAGTGCGCCTCCGTTCCGACGTCCAGGTTCCCCAGGAAGGAGCCGGTGAGGAGGATGTTGCCCGCGAGATCGACCGCGACGGAGGCGCCCTCCTGGTCGGCGTCGTCGCCGAAGTCCTCGCACCACTGCAGGACGCCGTTGTCGTCCAGACGGATGAGGAAGACGTCCTTGTCTCCATTGCTCGTGAGCAGCGACTCGCCGAGGGAGATCGCTCTCCGGAACGAGCCGGTCACGAGGATGTTGCCCGCTCCATCGACGGCCACGCCGAGCGCCTCGGCCGCGTTGGTCGCGTCGGCCGCCTTGCTCCAGACGTGATCGCCCGAGGGGTCGAGCTTCGCGACGAACAGGTTGGTCTTGGCGTCGGTGGTGAGCGGCCTCTCGCCCCCGAAATCGACCTCCCCGCTGAACCAGCCGACGACGACGATGTCGCCGTCGCCGTCGACGGCGACGCCGGTACCGGCCTGATCTCCCTGGCCGCCGAACCGCTTGGCCCAGTCGACGTGGCCGGCGGCGTCGAGCTTGACCAGGAACGCATCGCTCCTGCCGTGGCTCTCCAGGGTGAACCGCTCGCCCCGGCGGCCCTCGCCGAAGTCGAGCGTGCCCGAGAACTCGCCGGTGATGAAGGCGTTCCCCGCCTGGTCCACGGCGATCGCCGCCGCGTGTTGCGTGGCGTCGTCGCCGAACCGCCGGCTGAACTGGTGCGCCCCGGTCGCGTCGAACCGCGCCACGACGACGTCGGCGCGGCGGCCGGCGCCCTCGAGCACGCCGCCGCCGAAATCGACGTCGCCGGCCGCGCTGCCCGCGAGCACCACGTCGCCCCCCGGCGCGAGCGCGACCGCCCGGGCGACGCTGTCCGCGAAGCGGCGGCCGAACCGGAACCGCCCCTCGCGCGTGGAGGCGTCGCGGGAGAACGAGACGAGGAAAGCGTCCGGCTCGCCGAGCGCGCCCAGCTCGTCCGACGGGCCCGCGCCGAGATCGGTGCTGCCCGACGCCGAGCCGACCACCACGACGGCGTCGGCGGAGGCGGCGATGCCCAGGCCCTGCTGAGCGCCGGCCCCGCCGAGCGCGACGCTGTGCACGGGGTCGCCCGTGCACGCTCGCCCGTCGCAGTTCTCGTCCTCGGGCGTGGCGCAGCTCTCGAACGCGGGCAGCACCTGGCCGACGCAGGCGCCGACGTCCGTCCCGTCGTCATTGCACGCGGCGACGCCGGCGACGCAGAGGCCGACGCCCTGCGTGCCCTGCGGCCCCGCGTAGCAGGCCGCCTCGGTGAGGGGAACGCAGATCTCCTGAACCTCGCCGCCACCGCCCGCCCCGCCGCTGCCGCCGCCGCCTCCCCCCGCGCCCACCGGCACGGGATCCGCCGCGACGTCGGGGAACGGCGCGATGAAGGCGCACGCGCCGAGGCCGGCGCAGGCGAGGGCGAGCGCGGCGACGACGCCCGCTCCGGGGCGAGGTGCGCCGCTCACAGCACTCCCCGCACGGCGACCCCGGCGCCGTCCGCGCCGACCCATGGCGAGAGCGCCGTCGGGCGGGGGGCGCGCGGCGCCGCGGGCGCAAGCCGCGGCCCGGCGGCGTCCGGAGGAGCCGCGGGCGAGGAGGACGAGGGCCAGAAGAGGTAGGCGGCGAAGCCGCCCGCGATGACGGCGGCCCCGGTGAGCACCGTGCTCGTGACGGCGAGCGCTTGCCCGCGATCGTGCAGCGCCTGCCGCTCGCCCAGCGAGCCCGGGGCAGGGTTCTCGTTCTTCTTCAGGAAGCTGTGCCGCACGTCGTACGCCATGGCGCCCGTGACCACGGCGCCGGCGGCGAGCGCGGCCGCCGTCCCCACGACGACCACCGGCGAGATGCGCGGGCCCGGCGCGGGCGCGCTGGGCAGCGCCTGGCGCGCGGGCGCGCTCGACCGCGGGGCCGCGAGCGAGCGCTTGCGGCCGAGCTCGGCCCGCAGCTCGACGACCGCGCCCGTCTCGGCCTGCACCGTCGCCTCGAACCGCGCCGCATAGTTCTCGGCCGCCACCACGACCCGCCGCGCCCCGGGGCTCACGAGGATGGCCGCGCCGACGAGGGCGGCGTGGATCGGCTCACCATCGATCTCGACGCGCACGCCGGTCGCGTCCTCGGGCAGCTGCAGGACGATCTGCGACGTCTTCACGCGAAGCTTCTCTAGTCGTGCCCGCGACTCCCTGGCGAGCGCGATCTCGTTCCGCGCGGTCGCGCCGGACGCAGCGAGCTCAAATGCGTTGAGCGCCTCGACGACGTGGCCGAGCGCCTCGTGACAGACGCCGAGGTGATACCAGAGAGGTGGGGACACGACGATCTTGCTGATGCGTTCGTACGTCTCCAGCGCCTCTGCCCACCGGCCGCCGTCCTCCGCGGCGAGGCCGAGCGCGAAGAGGTGCCGCGCGGACGCGAGCTCCGCGGCGCTCGGCTTGTGGGCCGCAGCGAGAGCCGCAGTGTCGCTCGCGACCGCGGCCGGCGGCGCGCGGCTGGCGTCCTCCGGGGAAGGCTCGGCGAACGCAGCCGGACCGACGCCGACCAGGGCGAAGAATACCACTCCGCCGATGGTGATCCGATGCTTCACCCACGCCTCCTTCCATCACCAAGCGATAGAGGCAGTCTAACCGTACTCACGCCGACCGATCCTCGACAACTGGAAAATTGTTTGAGATTAGCGTCCGATCCTGGAACGCTCTTGCACGACCCGCCTGGAACGCTCTCCCACTGTCGGTGAGAGCTTCAGCATGGTCGGATTCACGACGACACAGGAGTCGCAGGTACGAGCTGTGATAGCGCCCGTCGATCTTGTGCCAGGCCAGCTTCTCGGCCGCTATGAGCTGCTGATCGCCATCGCGCAGGGCGGAATGGGGACGGTGTGGGCGGCCCGAGAGCGCGGCGGGGCGGCGGGCGACAAGATCGTGGCAGTCAAGACGATGCTGCCGGCGCTCTCCAGCGATCCGCGCTGCAAGCGCATGTTCCTCACGGAGTCGCGCATCGCCTCCCGGATCAAGCACCCCAATGTGTGCGCGATCCTGGATCAAGGTGAGCAGAGCGGGGTGCTCTACTTCGTGATGGAGTGGATCGACGGCGACGCGCTCGTGGCGCTGCTCGGCGGCAGCACCCGCAAGCAGGGCAGCCCGCTCCCCCTGCCCGTCGCGGTGAGGATCGCGATCGAGGCGGCGCGGGGGCTGCATGCGGCCCACGAGCTACGGGACGACGGCGGCGCGCTGATCGGGCTCGTTCACCGGGACGTCTCGCCGCACAACATCCTGATCACGCGGGACGGCTCGGTCAAAATCGCGGATTTCGGCGTGGCCAAGGCCATGGCGCAGGTGGACAACCCGACGACCAACACCGGGCACATGAAGGGCAAGATCCTCTTCATGGCGCCCGAGCAGGTCTATAGCGAGCAGCTGGACCGGCGGTCCGACGTCTTCGCGCTCGGGATCGTGCTCTATCAGCTGACGACGGGCACGCACCCGTTCGCCGCCAGCCACGACCTCGCGACGATGGCGCGCATCGCGCGGCCCGAGCCGGTCGATCCGCCGGGCCCCCTCGTCCCCGGGTACCCCCCCGCGCTCGAGGCGGCGGTGATGCGCGCGCTCGCCAAGGATCCGGCCGAGCGCTTCGCGACGATGGCCGAGCTCGCGGACGCGCTCGAGGCAGTGGACGCCGCCCTCGGCAGCCGCCCTGGCGAGGTCACGGGGTACATCCGCAACGCGCTCGCCGCGCGCACCTCGCGTCGCACGGCGCTGATCAAGGACGCCTTGCGCGCCGCGGAGGGCCGGGCGCGGGGGCGCACCCCCTCGCGCCTGGACCCGCGCCGCCGCGCACGGACGATCGCCACCGCGGCGGCGCTCGTCGCCTCGGGCGCGCTGCTCGGGGCGGCGACGCTCCTGTGGATCGGCCTCGGGGAGGGCCCCGGCGCGCCGCCCGTGGCGGTGCCCGCGGCGCCGGCCGTCACGGTGGAGCCGCGCCCGGGGGTCGCCACCGCCGAGCCGCGCGCCCCGGAGCCCGCGCGCGTGTCAGAACCGGCCCCGTCCACCGCGCCCGCGGCGCCGCCGTCCTCCACCCCCGCCGCGAGCGCGAGCCCGCCTCGCTCCCGATCGCCTGCCGAGACCGGGCGCGCCAAATTCCGCGAGCCCGGCTTCTAGCGCGCGCCGCGGCCCCGCCTCGCGCCGAGGAATATTCGATCGGCGCCGGTTGTCCTCGGGCGGCCGGGCTTGCTATGAGCTCCCACCCGTTATGCACGACGTACGCGCCCTGAACGAGCTGGTCGCCAAAGAGAGCGCCTTCATCGACACCCTGCTGAACGAGGTCGGCAAGGTCATCGTCGGCCAGACGTACATGATCGAGCGCATCCTCATCGGGCTGCTCACCGGGGGACACGTCCTCCTCGAGGGCGTCCCGGGCCTCGCCAAGACGCTCACGGTGCGGACGCTCTGCGACGCCATCCACGCAAAGTTCTCGCGGATCCAGTTCACGCCGGATCTGCTGCCCGCCGACCTCATCGGCACCGTCATCTACAACCACCAGAAGGGCGACTTCACCTCGAAGCTGGGCCCGATCTTCGCGAACCTCGTGCTCGCCGACGAGATCAACCGCGCCCCGGCGAAGGTGCAGAGCGCGCTCCTCGAGGCGATGCAGGAGCGGCAGGTCACGATCGGCGACACGACCTACCCGCTGCCGAGTCCGTTCGTGGTCATGGCGACCCAGAACCCGATCGAGCAGGAGGGGACCTACCGCCTCCCGGAGGCGCAGGTCGACAGGTTCATGCTCATGGTCAAGGTCGGGTACCCCGCGCGGGCCGAGGAGCGGCAGATCATCGACCGCACGACGGCCGTGATCGAGGGCAAGGCCGCGAAGGTGACGACCCCCGAGGAGCTCGTGTCCGCGCGCAAGGTCGTGCGCGACGTGTACATGGACGATCGCGTGAAGGACTACATCGTGGACGTGGTCTTCGCGACGCGCGAGCCCGGGCAGAAGGGGATGCGGGAGCTGAGCAGCCTCATCGAGTACGGGGCGAGCCCGCGCGCCTCGATCGCGCTGGCGCTGGCGGCACGCGCGCACGCCTTCCTGCGCCACCGGGGCTACGTCACGCCGGAGGACGTGAAGGCGATCGGCCCCGACGTGCTCCGGCACCGGGTCGTCCTGACCTACGAGGCGGAGGCCGAGGAGGTCACGTCCGAGCAGATCGTCCGGCGCGTGTTCGAGGTGGTCGAGGTGCCGTGATCAAGGCCTCCGGCTCGAAGAACCCGCTGCCGCCGGAGCTCCTGAAGCAGCTCCGGCGCATCGAGATCCGGACGCGACGGCTCGCCAACGAGCAGCTCTCCGGGACGTACTCGTCCGTCTTCAAGGGGCAAGGGCTCTCGTTCCGCGAGGTGCGCGCCTACCTGCCCGGCGACGACGTGCGCTGGATCGACTGGAACGTCTCGGCCCGCATGAGCGAGCCGTTCGTGAAGGTGTTCGTCGAGGAGCGGGAGATGACCGTCATGCTGGTCGTCGACGCCTCGCAGAGCGAGCAGTTCGGCACGCGGCGCGCGTCGAAGGCGCGCGTCGCCGCCGAGATCGCCGCGCTCTGCTCCTTCAGCGCCATCAAGAACAACGATCGCGTGGGCCTCGTGCTCGCGACCGAGGCCATCGAGAAGCTCGTCCCGCCGAAGAAGGGGGACAAGCACGTGATGCGCGTCATCCGGGAGATCCTCGGGCACGAGCCGAAGTACACGGGGACGAACCTGAAGCTCGCGCTCGAGACGCTCGTGAAGGTCGCCAAGCGGAGGAGCGTGGCCTTCGTGATCAGCGACTTCTTCGCCTCCGGCTTCGAGCGCTCGCTCTCGCTCGCGAGCGCCAAGCACGACGTGATCCCGGTGATGCTGGTCGACCCGCGCGACGAGGAGCTGCCCGACGTCGGGCTCGCGACGTTCGAGGACCTGGAGACCGGGGAAGAGGTCGTGGTGGACACCGGCGACCGGGCGGTGCGCGACCACTACCGCGCCGCGATGCGCAAGCTCCGGAGCGACCGCGACAAGCTGTTCAAGAAGCTCGCGCTCGACGCCGTGGTGGTGAAGACCGGCGAGAGCTTCGTGAGCCCGCTGCGCGATCTGTTCGCCAAGCGGGCGCGGAGGCTCAGGCGATGAGGACGCGTCGCTCCGCGGTCCACGCCGCGCGCGGCGCGAGCCCGCTCGCGTGGGCCGCGCTGGCGGCGGCGCTCGCGTGCGCGTCGCCGGCACGATCGCAGCCGGACGCCGGCGGCGCCGGAGGGCCCGCCGCTGACGACACCCCGCCGCCGCCGCCGCCGCCTCCGGCCCCGGCAGCCACGGAGCGCGGCGAGAGCGTGTGGGCCTCGTGCGCGGAGCACGTGCCGCCCGGCGCGACGCGCCCCCGGATCGAGGAGACGTTCCCGAAGAACGGGTTCAGCGGGTACGCGGCCCACCTCGAGATCACGGTCACGCACGGCAAGGGCGAGACGGTGCTGCCGGAGGGCTTCAAGGTCCAGGGCGACAGCGACGCCGCGCGCGCGATCCAGAAGGCGGGGTTCGTCCTGCCGGAGGCCGACGCGGGCGCGGGGCCGACCAGCACGACGACGGCGACCGACGACGGCGCCACGACCAAGCTCGTCATCCCGTTCGTCCCGCTGCCCAAGGAGCCCGGGAGGAGCGCCCTCCTGCTGCCGCCGGTGCCGATCGCCGTGTCCCGCGCGAGCGGGGAGCTCGTCACCGTCTGCACCCGGCCGCACGAGATCGTGATCGAGGACCCGATCGCCAACGAGCGGGATCCCAAGGTCAAGCCGAACCCGCCGCCGCGGCCGCAGCGGGAGGAGTGGGTGCTCGCGAAGCAGCTCACGGCCGGCATCCTCATCGGCGCGGCGCTCGGGCTGCTCGTCGCCTGGCTGGTCCGGCGCTGGCTGCGCCGGCCCCGCGTGGTGGCCGCGCCGCCGCCCAAGCTGCCGTGGATCGCCGCGCTCGAGGAGCTCGAGGCGCTCCGGCGCTCCGACCTGCTCGGCGAGGGGCGGACCGGTGAGTACTTCGACCGCGTGAGCGACTGCGTGCGCAAGTACCTCGGCGCGCGGTACGGCTTCGACGGCCTCGAGACGACGAGCGACGAGATGCGGGACCTGCTCGCGCGGGTGCGCCCGCCCGTGCCGGTGCTGCCGCAGATCGCGCGGTTCCTCGCCGACTGCGACCTCGTGAAGTTCGCGCGCCTCCAGCCGAGCGAGGCCGACTGCCTCACGGCGCTCGACGACGGCGAGAACATCGTGCACCGCACGACCCCGCCGGCGGTGCGTCCCGGCGACGGCGCCGGCCCCCGGAGCTCGCCCGCCGGCGGGCAGCAGCCGCCCGCTCGCCCGTCCCGGGCGCCAGAGGAGGCGCCTTGAGCCGCACGAAGCGCGCATCGCTTGCCCTCATCGCGACGCTCGTCGTCGCCGCGCTCGCCTGCGTGTACCCCTACCTCGCGCGCCGCGACGCCTGGTCCTCCGCGAGCTGGCAGAACCCGTGGTTCTTGCTCGCGCTCATCGCGGTGCCCGTCGTCTGGTACTGGGGCATCTTCGCGGAGGACGCGCGCAGGCCGCGGCTCCGGCTCGGCACGGTCGCGCCGCTCGCGCGCGGGCCGCGCGGCCTGCGCAGCCACCTGCGCGACCTGCCGGGCGTGCTGCGCGCCGTGGCGCTCGCGCTGCTCGTCCTCGCGATGGGGCGGCCGGTCAGCGTGCTCCGCGAGCAGCGCTCGGACGACAAGGGCATCGACATCGTCGTGGCGCTCGACCTGTCGGGCTCGATGCGCGCGATCATGGATGCGCGGGCGAGCGATCTACCCGGCCAGCCGAAGCTGCCGCGCGGCAAGCGGCTGACCCGGCTCGACACGGCCAAGCTCGTCCTCCAGGACTTCATCAGCCGCAGGAGGACCGATCGCCTCGGCGTCGTCGTCTTCGGCAAGGCCGCCTACGTGCTGTCGCCGCCGACGCTCGACTACCACCTGCTGACGCAGATGGTCTCGCAGATGACGCTCAACGTGATCGACGGCAGCGCGACGGCGATCGGCGACGCGCTCGGCACCGCGGTCGCCCGCCTGCGCAGGAGCGACGCGCAGTCGAAGGTCGTCATCCTCCTGACCGACGGCGACTCCAACGCCGGGGCCATCTCCCCCGAGTACGCGACCCACCTCGCGACCTCGCTCGGCGCGAAGGTCTACACGATCCAGATCGGCACCGACGACGAGGTCGAGGTCGAGGACGGCATCGATCTCTTCGGGCAGCCGCGCTACGTGCGCCACCGCTTCCCGGTGAACCCCGCGCTGCTCCAGGAGATCGCGCAGAAGACCGGCGGCGCGTCGTACGTGGCGACCGACGCGAAGGCGCTCGCGGACAGCATGCACGACGTGCTCGACCGGCTGGAGAAGACCCGCTTCGAGGCGTCGAGCGCCGCGTACGAGGATCTCTTCCCGTTCCTGCTCCTGCCGGGGGTGTTCCTGATCGGGCTCGACGCGCTCCTGCGCGCCTGGCTGCTCCGGAGGTTCCCGTGAACTTTGCGGCCCCCTGGTTCCTGCTCGGGACGGCGTTCGCCGCGCTGATCGGCCTCCTGCTCATCCTGGGCGGCTTCGGCGTGGCGCGCGCCATCAAGCGCTTCGGCGACGAGGATCGCGTGAAGGCGCTCACCACCGCCGATCCGGCGAAGCGCCGCGCCTGGAAGGGCGTGCTGCTCGTGCTCGCGACGGCGCTCGCGTTCGTGGCCGCGGCGCGCCCCCAGTACGGCAAAGGCACGCGGCTCGTGCCGGCGACCAACGTCGACGTGGTGGTCGTGCTCGACTACTCGAAGAGCATGTACGCGCGCGACGTCGAGCCGTCCCGCATCTTCCGGGCGAAGGTCGAGGTCGCCCGCCTCATCAAGGATCTCGAGGGCGCGCGCTTCGGCGCGGTCGCGTTCGCCGGCGAGCCGATGGGCTTCCCGCTGACCGCCGACGGCGCGGCGATCGCGCAGTTCTTCCGCCAGCTCGACCCGAACGACATGCCGATCGGCGGCACGGCGATCGCGCGCGCGCTCGACCAGGCGAACGAGCTCCTGAAGCGCGACCCGAAGTCCGCCGAGCACAAGCGGATCATCCTGCTCGTCACGGACGGCGAGGACCTCGAGGGCTACCCGCTGAGCGTCGCCCAGGCGATCGGCGCCCAGGGCACGACGATCCACGTCGTTCAGATCGGCGGGCGCACGCCGGAGCCGATCCCGGAGATCGGCCAGGACGGCCGCATCGTCGGGTGGCGGACGGATCGCCAGGGCAAGCCGCTCACGACCGAGCTGTCGCTGTCGGGCGAGCAGCAGCTCGCGTCGATCGCGCAGGCGACGCCGGGCGGGCAGATCATCCGCGCGGAGAAGGGGACCACGGGCATCGAGACGATCGCCGCGGAGCTCAGGCGGCAGATGAAGAGCGAGCTCTCGGAGCGGGTCGAGACGGTCTACGCGGACGTCTACTTCTACCCGCTCGGCCTCGCGATCCTGCTCCTCATCGCCGAGGTGTTCCTCAAGGATGCTCCGCGCCGTCGCTTCGTGGCGACGCGCCCCGAGGCCGCGCCGAAGCGCGCCGCGTTGGTGAAGGGGCGCCCGCTCGGCGCGGACCTCGCGGCGGGAGCGGGGCAGGCTTCCGGGGGCAACGCGGGAGGGCCGCATGCCGCGTCGTGATCGCAAGCGCGTGGATCTCGCCGGGTTCTTCGCCCGCCGCGGGCGCTGGATCGCGATCGGGCTCGCCGCCGCGTGCCTCACCGGGGCCGCGTTCTCGGCGGCGACCGGGTGCAGCGGGTGGGATCCGACGTCCCCGTTCGAGCGGAACGCGCCGGCGGTCGACCAGGCGATCCGCGATCTCGACGCGGGCAACCTCGAGTCTGCCGAGCAGGCCCTCGAGAGCTACCTGGGGACGGGGCCGTGCAGCGACGCAGGCATCGGGCTGCCGGACTCCGTGCGCCAGAAGCCGAACGGCTCGTTCGATCTCGGGCTGACGCTGTTCCATCTGGCCGAGCGCTACGGTCATCGGTTCGGCGACGAGGAGCTCGCGGACGGCGGGCCGGAGCAGGAGCAGCGCGACGCGCTGCGCGGGATCGAGATCGACTGCGCGCTGGTCCTCCTGAAGTCGATCGGGGCCGATCCGAGCGTGCCGGCCGACCTGCGTGCGCGGGCCCGCTACCTCTCGGGCAACCTCGAGTTCTTGCGGCGCAAGTACGAGGACGCCGTGACGTATTACGACCAGGCGCTGGCCATCATCCCCGGGGTCCTCGAGGAGGCCGGCGGCGACGGCGTCGGCCGGGACGCGGCCTGGAACCGGGCGATCGCCCTGCGGCGTATCGAGGACCAGAAGGACGCCGCGCCGCCGGACGCCGAGCCCGATGCGCCGCCGGACGCCGAGCCCGACGCGCCGCCGGACGCCGAGCCCGACGCCGAGCCCGACGCGGGCGACGACGGCGGCGACCAGGACGCGGGCGACGACGGCGGCGACCAGGACGCGGGCAACGACGGCGGTGACCAGGACGCGGGCAACGACGGCGGTGACCAGGATCAGAGCCCTGACGCTGACCCGCAGGACCAGACGCCCGACGCCGGCTCACCCGAGCAACCCGAGCCACCCCGCGAGCAGCCCCAGGAGCCGCCGCAGACCGGTCGGCAGGACGATCGCATCCTCGACCAGCTCGAGGAGGCGCCGACGTACCAGGAGCAGGAAGCGAAGAACAAGGCCGGTATGCGGCGCGGCCGCGGCATGGAGGACAAGTGACGCGCCCGCTCGCGCTCGCCCCCCCGCGCCTTGCGCCGCTCGCGACCGCGCTGCTCGTGGCGTTGCTCGCGTTGATCACCCCGCTCCGCGCGCGCGCCCAGCAGCAGCCGGAGCTCTCGGCGCGCGCGAGCTCCACCGACGTCGAGGTCGGCGAGCCGTTCACGGTCGAGGTGAAGGCGCTCGTCGAGCGCGGCGCCGGCATGCCCTCCGATCCGGAGCTGCGTGTCCCGCCCGACCTCTCCATCGTCTCCGGCCCGAGCATCGGGACGCAGATGAAGACCCAGCTCGGGGGCGGCGTCATGATCACGCAGCTGGGCATCAGCGCGACGTGGCAGATCGTCGCGAACAAGCCCGGCCGCTACACCATCCCGGGGCCGACGATCTCGTGGAACGGCAGGCGCCTGCCGGCGGCTCCGATCATGATCAAGGTCGCGCCGGCGAGCGGGCGGCCTCGCCGGCCGAGCAACCCGTTCCTGTTGCCCGGCGGCCCGCTGCATGGCTTTCCGTGGCCGTTCGGCGGCTCGGGCGGCCTCTTCGACGACGAGGCGACCCAGGACGAGCCCGAGCCCGAGGCGACAGAGCTGGCGATGCCGCGCGAGCCGGACCCGGTGGTGTTCCTTCGCGCCATCCCCGACAAGACGGCCGCGGTGGTCGGCGAGCAGGTCACGGTCTCGTTCTACCTGTACTTCCGCGAGAACGCCGAGATGACCGAGCCCCGCGCAGCGCCCGCCGCGGACTTCCTTCGCCACCCGCTCCTCGAGGACCCCCGCAACGAGCGCCCCGTGTACACGCGGGTCGGCGGGCACCGCTACGCGGCCCGCCTCGTCGACAAGCTGGCGCTGTTCCCGCTGAAGACGGGCGAGCTGCACACGGGCAGCATGCAGACGCGCATCACCGGGCGCCGGATCGGCGCGCGCGTGCTGCGTGAATCGAACGACGTCGTCGTGAAGGTCACGGAGCCGCCCCTCGCCGGCCGCCCGTCCGGCTATGTCGTCGGCGACGTCGGTCAGTTCACGCTCAAGGCGACGGTGCAGCCGCGCCAGATCGAGCAAGGCGGATCGGTGGCCGTGACCGTGCAGATCGCGGGCACCGGCAACTTCCCCCAGTCGCTCCGGGTGCCGGAGCGGACCGGGCTCGAGTGGCTCGACCCGGAGAAGCGCGACGCGATCGAGCCGCGCGGCGGCGCGATCGGCGGCACCCGATCGTTCGGCTACGTCGTCCGGATCCAGGAGAGCGGCGCGGTCGATCTCGGGAAGGTCGAGCTCCCCTACTGGGATCCAGCGCAGAAGCGCTACGTGGTCGAGCGCGCCGAGCTCGGCGTCGTCCAGGTCAGCCCGGTGGCCCCTCCGGCGTCGTCCGGGCCGCCGTCCAGGGCGCCTCGCGCCGAGGGCGACGGCGCTGGCCGGGGCGAGCCGTTCGCCGGCATGCCGGGGCTCCGCACGTCGCTCGGCCCGCACGCCCCGCCCGCGACGCTGCCCCTCGACGGCGCGCCGTTCTGGCTGCTCCTGGCCGCGCCGCCGCTCGTCGTGACGCTGTTCGGCGCGGGCGATCGGCTCCTGCGCCGGGCGCGCGATCGCCGCGCGGCGGGCGCGACCTCGCCCGCCCGGCTCGCGGCGATCGCCCAGCGCGAAGCGGAGGAGGCGGCCGCGCAGGGGGATCTCGGGGCGACGGCCGCGGCGATCGAGCGCGCGGTGCACCGGGCGATCGAGTCCGCGACGGGCCTCCGCTCGCGGGGCGTCTTGCTCGCGGAGCTCCCGGGCGAGCTCGGCCGGCGCGGCGTCCCCGGGCCGCTCTCGTCGCGCGCTTGCGAGGCGCTGGCCGCGTGCGAGGCGATCCGGTTCGAGCCGACCGCGCAGGAGGGCGGCGGCGCCGCCGCCGCGGCGCTCGTCGAGCAGAGCCGCGCCGTCGTGACCGAGCTCGCGCGATGGAAGCCCGCGTGAACGGCCGCCGCACGCGCCCCTTCGCCGGCGCGCTCCTCCTCGCTGCCAGCCTCGCGTCGGCGCTGCCGTCGAGCGAGGCGCGCGCGCAGCCGGCGGAGCCCCCGGAGGTGCTGTTCCAGGAGGGCACGGCCGCGCTCGGCCGCGGCGAGTACGGCGCGGCGATCGACACGTTCGAGCTGCTCGCCGACCGCGGCTTCGTGCACCCGGACGCCAGCTACAACCGCGGGCTCGCCTACGTCACGCGCGTCCGCGAGGGCGCGGATCGCCCGGGAGACCTCGGCCGGGCGGCGGCCGCGTTCGAGGAGGCGCTGCGGCTCCGCCCGGGCGACGCCGACGCCGATCGCGCGCTGGATCTCGTGCGCGCCGAGATCACCCGCCGGCGCTCGCGCCGCGCCACGGATGCGGTCGACGTGCGCCCGACGCTCGGCCGGGTCATCGTCGGCCTCGCCTCGGAGCGCACCTGGGCGGCGGCCGCGCTCCTCGCGTCGCTGCTCCTCGCCCTGGGCGTGGTCCTGCGGCGCCGCCCTGCCGGTCCTGCGCACGTCGCGGGCAGCGTCCTTGCGCCGACGGCGCTCGTCGCGCTGCTCGCGCTGGTGCCGCTCACCTATGCGGCGCGGCACCTCCGCCTCACGACCCGGGCTGGCGTCGTGGTGGTCCCCGAGGTCCGGCTCCTCGACGAGGACGGGCGCGCGCTGCCCCGCGCGGAGCAGAGCGCGATCCCCGAGGGTGCGTCGGTCGAGGTCGGCAGGAGATCGGGCGGGCTCGCGGAGGTCCGCTGGGGCGCCACCGAGGGCTGGGTTCCGGCGTCGAGCATCCGGTTGCTCGCTCCATGAGCCGCGCCATCGTGTGCTAGGTTGTCCGCGTGTGGGTACGCCGCGCAGCCATTCGCCCCGTCCCCTCGTACGCTCAGGTGCCGGCGCGCGTCCTGTCCGAGATCGAGGATCAGCTCGCCGAGGATGACGACGACTCGCGCAAGCAGCTCGACGACGCGTTCACGCGCTTCGAGCAGACGCAGCCTGCGCTCGCGGACCGGATCTCCTCGGTGCTGTCCGGCCCGCTCGACGAGACGGCGCTCGCCCTCGGCTATTTCCTGACGCTGGCGATCTGGCTCGCCTTCGACGAGCTGTTCGGTCAGGACCTCGACGAGGTCACCGAGACGGCGCTCACGGGCGTCGAGGAGTCGCTGAACCTGGACGAGCAGATCCGCCTCCACGATCCTGCCGAGGCGGTCGACTCGGACGACGTCATCGCGATGGAGCAGCCCGACGTCCTCGCCTTCGTGCAGGAGCACCTCGACGCGGCGCTCGAGGCGAACGCGCACGAGGTCGACGTCGACGACGTCCACGCGATCTACCGGGTGGTGCTGATCGAGATCCTGGCGCTGAGCTACGCCGTCCGCCCGCCCTCGAACTGGGTAGCGCTGACGACCGAGTTCACCGCGTAACGCGTCTCCCCCGTCTCGCAACCACCGCTCTTAACGTGCCGAGAAGGTGGCCAGGAAAGCTGGCATCTCGGCGCTGCGGCCGTCCTCGAGGAGGACGGTTCGGCGCGGGGCATTGATCGCGTCGAGCACGGCGACGAGCTCACGGAACGGCGTCTTGTTGTCGCTGTGGAGCACGGCCTGGTCGGCGCGGCGGTCGCTCGGGGCGCGGTGCTCGCCGCTCCGCTCCCACTCGCGCCGGATGGCCTCGCCGAGCTCTCTATAACGGATCGCGGTGGCTCCCGCCCCGCCGATCTCGACAGGACGTTTGGGGACGCTCACCTCGCTCAGGACGGTCGCGCCCTGCTTCCACACGAGGTTGAACCGGTCCTCGCCGACATGGACGTGCATCGTCCTGAGAGGCTCCTTCTGGCACTCCTCCCCGCACCCCGCGGCGGCAGGCACCTCCGCGCTGGTCTTGAGCCGCGAGTTCGTGACCCACACCGCCGTGATCAGCAGGAAGGCGATGGTCACCATCAGCAGATCGATGAACGGAATCATGTTGATCTCGCTGTTTCGCGCCCGCCTCTCGCCACCTCCCACGTCGACGCCTGCCATGGCTGCCTCCTTGTGTGCTCGTGTTGTCGCCGCGCACTCGCCAGCTCCGCGGCCGCGCTGCGATAGGAGGACAGAGCGCGGCGCGCGCCGGATGTTCCTGGAAAGCACCAACGTCCGCTCCCCTCGCCACGGGTGAACCACTCGCGCGCGTGGGCCGCGCCGGCGATCCCGATGAGGGAAGACCGCGACGAGCGATCCCTCGGGCGGCCCACGCTCCGCATCGTCCACTATTTCGGAGGCGCTTCGATCCGCCCAGCTCAAAAAGACGCAACGCGTCGTTGTCAAGCAGCCTCATCATCGGACGCCCTGAACATGGAAAGGGCAGACGAGAAGCTCGATTTCTTCGGCATAGGCGAAGATGCGGCAGCCTTGCGCCACGGACGACGGGGCGTCGTGCCGCCCTCGGGTCAACGCAGCGTGCCGCCCCTCGTGCGTCATGGCCGAGCTGTCTCTTGACAGACAATCCGTTATAACGGATGATGTACCTACGGGTTGGAGGTGAAGCGGATGCGCCCCCAGAGTGCTCAAGTGATCGACCTCGAGGAATACCGGCAGCAGCGGCGGGCGGCTCGGAACAAGCATGTTCCCGAGAGCGACAGGCCGATGTCATCGGGGAGCTCTTTGACCATGCCGGTCGCCCTCTGGTGGTTCCCGATCTGGACGTGGATGCCCGTCTGGCAGGTGCGATGAAATCCGTCCGTCAGAACACGCCACGGAGCTCGCCCGGGCTGGTCTGCGGCGATGGGCTCGGCGCGTCGTTGCCCGTGGAGGGCTATCAGAACGGCGTGCAAGCGTCCGCCGCATCGACGGGGCGCCCCTCTTCGCCTGCTGGACCGCGCTCGCACCGCAGGCCGGAGAGCTTCGCTGGCCCCGCGAGCTCGTACTCCAGCCGCACCAACGGAACAAACGGAGAAGCGCCGCAGCGGGACGTGGACGAGGCGTCTGGAGACGCCTGGGCCTACGAGATGGCCCCGCAGGACGCCTCCTCGGCGCTCACCGGCATCGTCGGGGCCAACCTGCGTCGCCTCCGGACCAAGCGTGGGCTCTCCCTCGAGCGGCTGGCGAAGGCGTCTGGCGTGAGCCGGGCGATGCTCAGCCAGATCGAGCTCGGCCAGAGCACGCCGACGATCAACGTACTCTGGAAGATCGCGCGGGCGCTCGGCGTGCCCTTCTCGGCGCTGATCAGCGACCAGTCGCTCGGCGGCACATCGCTCATCCTGGCCGCGCGCGCCAAGGTGTTGACGTCGCACGACGGCTCGTTCACGTCCCGCGCGCTGTTCCCGTTCGACGTGCCCAGGACCGTCGAATTTTACGAGATCACGCTCGCGCCCCTCGCCACCGAACACGCGGATCCTCACCCGCCGGGCACCGTGGAGAACCTCGTGGTGACCGCCGGGACGCTGGAGATGGTCGTCGGCGCCGAGCGCCATGTGCTCGCGACCGGCGACGCGATCATGTTCGACGCCGACGTACCCCATCAGTACAGGAACCCGACCGATCGGCAGGTCATCCTGTATCTGGTGATGACGTACATCGAAAAGATGGGCTGATCGGGGCGCTCGACAGCCCGGATCACCGAGGCGCCAAGGACGCCGAGAGGACAATAACGCCTTCCGGCGCTCCTCTTCTCCCTCCGGTTCTCCCTCCGGCGCCGCGGCGATTCAAAGAACAGGAGCGCCACGTCTCAGCCCCCGAGATACGCGGGTAGCTCCGCACACCGCTTCTGCCCCAGGACATGAATGTTCGGTGCGGCGCAGCGTCGCCCCTGGCCCGGCGGGCGCGATGGCGGGCCCGAGGCGGGGCCGGCGGAATCGACAGCTGACCGACGCCGGCCAAGCATCACGCCGGGGCGTCACGCGCCCGTCCGCGCTATCATCGCGCCGCCTCGTCCCGGGCAGCCTGGCCCCCGCCGCATGTCCCAGCCCCCTCCCGCGCCCGCGTTCGCCGAGATGACCGTCGGCGCGCACCGCCTCGCGCTCCTCAAGGACGGCGCGCAGACCTACCCGGCCATGCTCGAGGCCATCACCCGCGCCCGGCGCACGATCTGCCTCGAGACGTACATCCTCCGGGTCGATCGGACCGGCCAGCGCTTCGCCGAGGCGCTCATGGAGCGCGCGGCGGCCGGCGTCGAGGTGAACGTCCTCTTCGACGCCTGGGGCTCCTCCGTCTCGTCGTCCTTCCTCGACGGGCTCCGCCGCGCGGGCGTCCGGCCCCACGCCTTCCGCCCCCTCGACCTCTCCGCCCCGCTCGGGAAGGTCGCCCGCCGCGACCACCGCAAGGCGCTCATCGTCGACGGTGCGATCGCCTTCACGGGCGGCCTCAACCTCTCCGACGACTACGCGGCTCCGGAGGATGGCGGCGCCGACTGGCGCGATACCCATCTCCGCATCGAGGGCCCCGCCGCCGCCGAGCTCCAGTATTTCTTCCTGCGCACGTGGCAGCGCACAGGCGGCGCCCCCATCGACGACGAGCGCTACGGCTACGCCGAGCGCAGGCCCGACCCCGCCGTCCAGATCATCAGCAACGACCTCCCCCGCCGCAGGCACCGCCACGGCATCCGCGACGCCTACCGGCACGCCATCGAGCGCGCCCGGCGCAGGATCTTCATCACCAACGCGTACTTCCTGCCGCCGCTCCGGATCATCCACGCGCTCTCCGCCGCGGCCCGCCGCGGCGTCGACGTCAGGATCATGGTCGCCGGCACCACCGACGTGCCCGCGGTCCTGCTCGCCTCGCGCGCGATCTACGGCCACCTCCTCGACGCCGGCGCCCGCATGTTCGAGTGGCGCGGCCGCGTCCTTCACGCCAAGACCGCGGTCATCGACGGCCTCTGGTCCACTGTCGGCTCCACCAACCTCGACAGCCAGTCGCTCCGCATGAACCTCGAGGTGAACGCCGTCGTCTCGCACCGCGGGTTCGCTGGCGCGATGGAGCGGATGTTCGCCGACGACCTCGCCCACTGCCGCGAGATCACCGCCGCGGGCTGGGCCCAGCGCCCCCTCTGGGAGCGGGCCGCCTCGTGGACGGCCTACCTCGCGCGCGACTGGCTCTGATCCCGCGCGGTCCGCCGCGCTCGGCGGGGGATGCTACCGTGCCGGCATGTCCGACTTCCGCCGCTTCCGCGGCACCGAACGCTACCTCACGAGCGAGGCGCTCGAGGCCGCCGTCAACTGCGCGCTGGTCCTGGAGCGGCCGCTGCTCGTCAAGGGAGAGCCCGGCACCGGCAAGACGCTGCTCGCCGAGGCCATCGCGCGGAGCCTGTCGGCCGAGCTCATCACCTGGCACGTCAAGAGCACCACGCGGGCCCAGGACGGGCTCTACGTCTACGACACCGTGCAGCGGCTCTACGACGCGCGCTTCGGCGACGGCGACGTCCGCGACATCCGCCGGTACATCAAGCTCGGCCCGCTCGGTAAGGCGTTCAACGCCTCGGCGCGCGTCGTGCTCCTCATCGACGAGGTCGACAAGGCGGACCTCGAGTTCCCGAACGATCTCCTCCACGAGCTCGATCGGATGCGCTTCCGCATCGCCGAGACCGGCGACGAGATCGCCGCGCGGGAGCGGCCCGTCGTCATCATCACCAGCAACAACGAGAAGGAGCTGCCGGACGCGTTCCTGCGCCGCTGCGTCTTCCACTTCATCGATTTCCCGGAGCCCGAGCTCATGCGGGAGATCATCCGCGTCCACCACCCCGATCTCGATCGGACGCTCGCCGACCAGGCGATGCAGGTCTTCTACGAGATCCGGAAGAACACCCGGATCCGGAAGCGCCCCTCGACGAGCGAGCTCATCGACTGGATCGCCGTCCTGCGGAGGGCGGGCGTGGGCGAGGTGAAGCTCGACAAGGCGCTGCCGTTCCTCGGCGCGCTGCTCAAGAAGGAGCAGGACCTGGTCGCGCTGGCCGATCAGCTGGCGGGCGGCAGGCGGTTCCGGTCGTAGCGATGTTCGTCGCGTTCCTCTACGAGCTCCGCGCCCGCAAGGTCCCGGTCGGCGCCCAGGAGGCCGTCGGCCTCGCGCGCGCGCTCGCTGCGGGCCTCCACGAGAGCTCGCTCGAAGGCTTCTACCATGTCGCGCGGGCGATGCTCGTCCACTCGGAGGCGCACCTCGACGACTTCGATCTCGCGTTCGCCCAGCACTTCCGCGGCGTGCACGTGGAGGCCAAGGCGGTGACGGAGGAGCTCCTCTCCTGGCTCCGGGATCCCATCAAGATGCGCGCCCTCTCCGACGAGGAGAGGGCGATGATCGAGGAGCTCGATCTGGAGGAGGTGCTCCGGCGGTTCGAGGAGCGCCTCCGCGAGCAGCGCGAGCGCCACGACGGGGGGAGCCGGTGGATCGGGACCGGCGGCACCTCACCGTTTGGCCGCGGCGGCTTCCATCCGAGCGGCATCCAGGTCGGCGGCTCCGCGGGCGGGCGCAGCGGCGCCGTGCAGAACGCCGACGCCCGCCGCTACCGCCCCTACCGCAGCGATGTCACGCTCGACGTGCGCCAGATCGAGGTGGCGCTGCGCAAGCTGCGCGCCTTCGCGCGCGAGGGCAGCGATCGCGAGCTCGACATCGAGGCGACGATCGACGCGACGGCCAGGAACGCGGGCGAGATCGAGATCGTCACGAGGCCCCCGCGCCGGCCGAACACGCGCGTGATCCTGATGATGGACGTGGGCGGCTCGATGGATCCCAGCGCCGCGCTCGTGTCGCAGCTCTTCAGCGCGGCGAAGCGCGCGACGCACTGGAAGGAGCTGAGGAGCTACTACTTCCACAACTGCGTCTACGAGAGGGTCTTCAGGACCGAGGGGCTCCTCGACCCCGTCCCGGTGCGCGAGCTCCTCCGCGAGTGCGGCAAGCACCACAAGCTCGTGATGGTCGGAGACGCCTCGATGGCGCCCTACGAGCTGCTCGGCTCGTCCGGCTCCGGCGGCGGCGCGGGCTCCTCGTTCGATCCCGACGCGCGGCTGCCCGGCGTCGCCTGGCTGACGATGCTGCGCGACCATTTCGACCGCGCCGTGTGGCTGAACCCGGACGGGATTGGCCCCTACCCCCACCCGACCGTCGACGCGGTCAAGAGCATCTTCCCGATGTTCGCGCTCACGCTGGAGGGCCTGGGAGAGGCCATCGCCGAGCTCGTCCGCGGCCGCGGCCGCGCCTGATCCGTGCGGCGCGCCGGCCCGGGTCAACGGCCCGCGCGGCGGAACACCTCCGCCGTGGCCGACGCAACGAGGGCGCGGTCGAGCCAGCGGTCGAGCTCGCGCTCGCTCCTGCACGACGAGATCTTCGCCGCGGCCGCCTTCGTGAGCCGCAATCCTCGCCGAGCGAGGACACGCCTCAGCGCGTCGCGCTTGCCCTCGAGGATCCCCTCCTCACGTCCCGCTTCGCGCCCCTCTTCGCGGCCTTCCTCGCGCCCCTCTTCGCGGCCTTCCTCGCGCCCCTGCTCGCGGCCTTCCTCGCGCCCCTGCTCGCGGCCTTCCTCGCGCCCTGCATCGAGCACGGCGTCGAGATCCTCGTATCCGCGCCGCTGGAGGAGGTTGGTCAGCGTGCTCTTCTCCGCCTCGCTTCGGTCGTAGAGCGCCTCGACCCGGACCGCGTTCTTCAGGATGCCCGGCGCGCTCAGCAGCTCCCCGGGGAGCGCGACGCGCACCTTCCGGCGCGGCTCGTGCACCTCGACCCGCCGTGGACCGGTGAGGCGCACCACCCACAGGAGCTTCGTACCGGCCGCGATCAGGTCGGCGATCTTCTCCTTGAGCGCCTCCTCGTCCTGTCCCACGTCGGCGTACTCGATCGCGAGCTCCGGCACGCCCTTCACCCAGCCCGGCCTGTCGGGCACGTTCCCCACCGCGACGTCCGGCGCCCGGAGGGTGCCCGGATCCGGGGAGTACCCCGTATCCACGCCCACCTCCTTGACCGCCGGGTCCCACCCCACGACCGAGCTGCCCAGGTGGTTCGGCCCCGAGGCACGCCCCCCCGTGGGGGCGCAGTAGACGGGGTGGCCATTCGACAGCTCGTACGGATCCCCCGCGCGGAGGTGCTCCGCGCGAAAAGGGCCGCGCTCCGCCGTCCGGCGCTTCACCTGCATGAGAGGACGATAGCACGCCGGGGACGCGCCCCGAGGAGCTCGCCACGCTCCGCGCCCGTCACGCGTTCGGCAACCACATGCGGAACGCCGCGCCCCCGCACCGGCCCGCCGTCGCGGTGATCTCGCCGCCGTGCGCCTCGACGATGACCCGGCTCAGCGCGAGGCCGAGGCCGGTCCCCTTCACCTTGGCGGTCACGAGCGGCTCGAAGAGGTGGTCGGCCACGCACGGAGGAACGCCAGGGCCGTTGTCCTCGATCTCGAGGTGCGTGCGCTCGTCGCCCCTCCACGCGCGCGTGACGATCACGCCGCCGGGCCCCTCGTCGAACGCCTCGATCGCGTTGAGGTAGAGGTTCGAGAAGACGCGCTCGAGCAGGATCGGGTCGCACAGGAGCGTGAGGTCGGCCGGCGCGACGGCGACCTCGAACCGGACGGCCGTGGGCAGCACCAGCGCGTGCCGCGCGCCCTCGATGAGCCGGCCGAGGTGCGCCGGCTCGCGCCGCAGCGGCTCGCCGCGCGCCAGCCCGAGGACGCTGCCGATGACCTCGTGCGCCTTGCGGATCTCGCACGTCACCCGGTCGAGGTGGCGCAGCAGGCGAGGCCGATCGTCGAGGTCGCGCTGCGCCAGGTAGAGCGACGACTCCGCGACAGCGAGGGCGTTGCGCAGCTCGTGGGCGACGCTCGCGCCGACCGCCCCCGCCGCGGCCAGGCGCGCCGCGCAGCACGCTATCTCGTGAGCCTCCTTTGCCATAAAGCAAAGCGCAGCGTAGCCGATCCCCGAGCGATAGCCCGCGCGCGCTCCGCGCCCCGCCGCCGCCGTCGCCGGGAGGATCTTTACGACACGACCGTCCCGGGCTGGCTCACTCGGCGTCCGCGGCGAGCGGGAGGGCCGCTGTTCGCTCAGGAGCCGGCTTGACGCGGCGCGCCCGCTCGAGATCGAAGAGCGAGAAGCGCTCGCCCGCTGCGGAGCCCGCCGGCGACGTACGGCCGAACAGCTGAAGCCGCACGGCGCGGTGCGGCGGCGGCGTGATCGCGCCCGGCGCCTCCCCCGGCTCTCCCGTGATCACCGCCGCGACCTCGGACGACTTCACCGCACCCGAGCCGCGGATATCGACCTCGACCTCGAGGGCGACGAGATCGCCGACGAGCCCGGCGCGCGCGAGCGCCGCGTGGACCTCGGGCCCGCCGACCTCGGCCCGCACGAGGTACTGGCGCACGTCGACCATCTTGGCGAGCCGGTCGATCTCCCGGCGGATCGGGAGCGACGCGGCCGAGAGGGCGGCGCTGCAGCGGGCGGCGAGGAGCGCCTCCGCGTCGCCGCCGATCGCGGAGCGCGCGAAGGCGAGCGCGTAGCGCGCGCCGGCGATGAGCTTGCTCAGGGACGGGTCCTCCGGGCCGAGCTTGACGGCGCCGCTGAACACGAGCCCGCGCGGGCTCGCGGCCGACATCGCGGCGACGAGCGCGTCGAGCGCGGCGGGATCGAGGTCGCGCTCGAGGCGGAGGTCGACGTACTCGTCGAGGCTGATCACGCCGAGCGAGAGCGCCGGCGAGAAGGTCATGTCGGGCTTCGGGTGGAAGCCCGCGGTGTAGGTCATCGGCGCGCCGACGCGCCGGAGCACGCGGGGCAGCTCGCGCACGACGTCGAGGTGGCCGAGCAGCGCCATCGGCCCGGCCTTCTCGAAGCGGAAGCGGTAGCGGAAGCCGCCGCGCCCCTTCGGCGCAGGCGCGATCCGCCGCGCGCGGTGGGGCGCCTCCCCTTCGGCGCGGGAGGGCTCCCCGTCGTCGCCGCTCTTCGGCTCCGTTGCAGCGACGCTCGCCCGCTCCGCGCCGCCGACGCTCGCCCGCTCCGCGCCGCCGACGCTCGCCCGCTCCGCGCCGCCGTCGCTCGCCGGCGCGCCAGAGGGACCCGCGGCGGCCACGGGCGGCGCGGCGCCTGCGTCGGTGAGCACCGGCAGCGAGCGCCGGTGGGCGCCGAGCCGATCGAGGAAGGTGAGCCGCTCCTCGCGCATCTGCGTCATGTCGCACGCGACGCCGCAGTCGTAACAGACGAGCCGCCGCGCGTCGGCCTTGGCGTCGTCGAGGTTCGTGTGGTGGACGAACATGCCGGCGACCTTTCCGCACGGCGGGCTAAGGCGGCTCTGGAGCGCCTTCCTGTACTCCTTCGCGAGGAAGCCCTCCTCGAGGCCGACGTCGATGTGATCCCAGGGCAGCCGCGCCGTCACCGGGAGGGTGCCGAGGTACTTCTCGCGGTCGACGCCGACGTGCGTGAACGCCTCCTCCCACACGGCGAGATCGAGCTTGTCCTCCCACGAATCGAAGCGGGCGCCGTGCCGCCAGGCCCGCTCGAGGACGTCGGCGAGGGGACGGTCGCCGCGGGCGAAGATGCCCTCGAGGACGCTGGCGTGAGCCTCGTGGGTCTTCAGCGTGACGGCGCGATAGGGCCGCACCGTGTCCTTGAGCAGCCGTTGCTTGCGCCCGACCTCGCCGAGCGTGTCCATCGCCGCCCACTGGAAGGGCGTGTGAGGCTTCGGCACGTGGGTCGAGACGCTGACCGTCACGTCGACCGGCTTGCCCTTGCCCGCTGCCCTCCTCCCGGCGCCGGCCGCGCGGGCGCCCGTCTCGACGATGCCGCGCACGTCCTCGTCGGTCTCGGTCGGCAGGCCGATCATGAAGTAGAGCTTCATCTTGCCCCAGCCCCGGCTGAACACGCGCTCGGCCGTCTCGAGGAGCTGCTCCTCCGTGACGTTCTTGTTCACGACGTCGCGCATCCGCTGGGAGCCCGCCTCCGGCGCGAAGGTGAGGCCGGTCGCGCGCACGCGCTTGAGCTCGTCGAGCAGGTCGGGCTCGAGCCCGTAGGCGCGCAGCGACGAGACGCCGAGCGAGATGCGCTCCGCGGTGAGGCGCTCGGTGACCTTCTTGATGAGCGGCGAGATGCACGAGACGTCGGCGGTCGACAGCGCCGTGAGCGAGACCTCGTCCTGGCCGGACCTCTGCACCGCGCGCATCACGGTGTCGACGATCTGCTCGGGATCGCGCTCGCGGACGGGCCGGTAGATCATGCCGGCCTGGCAGAAGCGGCACCCCTCGGTGCAGCCGCGGGCGATCTCGATCGACATGCGGTCGAAGATGGCCTCGGGCCCGCCCGTGGGGCTCTCGTCGGGGAACGGGTACTTGTTCAGGTCGACGAGGGCGCGCTCGATCGGGAACGGGATCCCGGAGGCGAGCGGGCGGTCCACGACCTCGAAGCCGGTGTCGGGATCGAGCCGGGTCGCGTAGAGCGAGGGCACGTAGACGGCGCCGAGGCGCGCGATCGCGACGAGCCGCTCGCGCCGCGGCACGCCCTCGCGCTTGAGCCGCGCCCACGCGAGGGCGACCTCGGTCGCCTTCTCCTCGCCGTCGCCGATGACGATGGCGTCGAGGAAGGGGGCGATCGGCTCGGGGTGGGTCGCCGTCGGGCCGCCCGCGATCACGATCGGGTCGTCCTCGCCGCGGTCCGCCGCGCGCAGCGGGACGCCGCCGAGGTGCAGCATCGTGAGGATGTTGGAGTACGTGAGCTCGAACTGCAGGGAGAAGCCCACGACGTCGAAGTCCCTGAGCGGGCGCGCGGACTCGAGGGACACGAGCGGCAGCCCGCGCTTCACGAGCTGGGCCTCCATGTCGACCCAGGGCGTATAACAGCGCTCGGCCAGCGTGCGCGGGTCGTCGTTCAGCAGCTTGTAGAGGATCTTGAAGCCGAGGTGGCTCATCCCGATGTCGTAGACATCCGGGAATGCCAGGCAGACGCGCGCCTCGACCGACGCCCAGTCCTTCACGACCGAGCCGACCTCGCCGCCCGCGTAGCGCGCGGGCTTCTCGACCTGATCGAGGAAGGAGGCGTACGGGTGATCGGCGAGCAGGGGGAGGCTGTCCATGGCGCTTCGGCGCGTAGCATGGCCGGCCGGCGCCGGCACCCGCGGCCCGCTCGAGCCAGCTCGATCTGCCGCCCGGGGCCGCAGGCCGGAGCGGCGCGGCGGCCTGCTTGGGCTATGCTCACGACGTGCGCGAGCGTGATGCCCACCATGTGGAGATCGACCGGGCGCGGCACGTCGAGTACCGGGACCCCAGCCAGTTCGACCGGATCGCCTTCGCCATGCGCACGCTGGACCGCCTCCGGCCGAAGCGGATGACGGTGGCCGTCTACCCCGCGATCGCCGCGATGCGCGTCGAGCGCGGGAGCAATCTGCAGCGCGGCGAGGGCGGCTCCTGGGCGATCGTCGGCATCCCACCGCACGCGAGCCGCGAGCACATCGCCTACGCCCTCGCCGAGCTCGCCGGCGTCGAGTCGGTGCCCTACGCCGTACAGAGCCTCCTCGCCGCCGACAGGAACACCGACGCCTAGGCGCGCGCCGCAGCGCCGCTGCACGGACATCGCCGCTGTGCCGAGATCGGCCGCGCGCGGCGGCGGGGCGGATGGTATTGCGCCCCGCACGAGGGAGAGCGACGCTGCCCTCCGTGCCTGCTCCGATCCGGCAACAGATCGCGCGCCACCACGCAGCGAAGGCGGTGTGGAGCGTCATCGTCAGCCTGGATCGCCACAACGGGCCGCGGGCCGCGAGCGCGATGGCCTTCGACGCGTTCCTCAGCCTGATCCCGCTGGCCGCCTTCGCCGGCTATGTGCTCAGCCGGATCCACCAGTGGTCGGATGTGGTGGTGCGGCCCATCCTGCAGGCGGCGCCCCCGGACGTCGCGAAGCTCGTCTCGGAGGAGCTCATCCGGCTCTCGCAGTCGTCGGCGGTCGCGCCGATCAGCATCACCGGCTTCCTCTGGATCACGTCCTCCGGGATCTCGACCGCCATGGGCGTGTTCGACACGATCTACAACACGCGCGAGCGCCCCTGGTACGTGCGCAGGGCGATCGCGGCGGCGTGCGTGATGGCCAGCCTGGCCGTGGTGCCGGTGGTCGCCGGCGTGGGCGTGCTGATCGGCACGCTCTCCGGATCGACCGGCGCCCGCATCGTCGCCTTCGCCCTCCCCGGGGGCCTCGTCATTTGCATGGTCGCCGCCTTCTTCAGGATCTCGATCCAGCGCCCGAACATCGAGCGACGCCGGATCTTCCCGGGCGCGGTGCTCACGGTGGTGCTCTGGTCCGCCGTGTCGACCCTCTTCTCGCTCTACGTCGCCACGCTCGGCCGCTACGCCACGTTCTACGGGAGCCTCGCGACCGTCGCGATCTTCCTGTTCTGGCTGTGGCTCCTGGCGCTGGCGCTGCTCATCGGGGGCGAGCTGAACGCGCGCCTGGAGCGGGAGCGCGCCGGCGTGACGTCGATCCCGCCCCCCGGCAAGTGGAGCGCGCTCGAGCTCTCCGAGCTGCCCGAGCTCTCCGACCTGCCCCAGAGCGTCACGCCGCCGCCCCAGAGCGTCACGCCGCTGCCCCTGAGCACCACCCTCCCCCAGGGCGCAGCGCTCCCCCGCGGGGCCGCGGCGCGGCTCGGCGACGCCCAGGGCGCGGGCAGCGCGGACGAGGACGAAGCGCGCGGCGCACCAAGCTCGCCGCGCGAGCACCAAGCCGCCGGGTAGGTCGAGGCGGCGGGAGGCCGACGCCCCCGGCGGCCGCGCGCTGAAGGACGGACGGTCGACGCCCGACGGTTCGGCTCGGCACGGGCGGTGAAAGCGCCGTCGCTCGTCCGCCACTCGGCGCTCACTCGGCGCGCATTCGCACGGTGGGTGCGCGCACTTCGCGCAGGGGCATGTCGAGGGCGGGCGTGAGGGGGAGCAGTCGAGCGTGCACGCGCACTACGGAGCGGGGGGTGACGGGGGCGGCGACCGACGCGCCCCGCCTTTGCCGGGCGACGCCGGGCTGTACTTTCTGGGGGCGCTGCACGAGCTCGTCGCCGTCGGCCTGCACCGCCCCGCGCTCGAGGCGCTGTGCGCGGGGCAGCGCGACCTCGCGGAGCCGCCCATCGACCGCGCCTACCTGCTCAAGATCCTCGACGAGGAGATCTGCCGGCAGTTCGGGCATCCGCTCCGGCCGCTCATCGAGCTCGTGCTCAACGCCGCCGACGCGGCCCGCGCGCCGCAGCCCGTCGTCGACGTCGCCGTCACCGACGGGCGCGTCGAGGTCAGCGACGCCGGCGCCGGCATGGGGCTCCGGGCAATCCTCTCACGGCTGCTCATCCCGTTCGCGACGGACAAGCGGCCAGGGATCGATCTCGGCCGGTTCGGGGTCGGGTTCTTTTCCGTGCTCGGGCTGGGGCTCTCGGATCCGGAGAGCTTCAGCCTGCACGTCACCACCGGCGACGGCGTCGAGGGATGGGCGATCCGCGTCGTGGCCTGGCCCAGCGCGGGCGACGCGGGCAGCGCGCCTGCGAGCGCCTCGGAGGAGCTCGGGCAAGCCCGCGGCCGCGCGTCGCCCGAGCTCACCGCCGCCCTGATGTGCTCGGTGCGCCGGATCGCGCCGCTGCTGGGGACGCGCGTGCGCGTCACCTCGGCGCTGCTCGAGACGGCCACGGTCCGCGCGTACCTGCGCGACGCGCTCCACTTCTTCCCCGCGAGCCGCGCCCTCGTGCTGCTCGACGGCGCGGCCGTGAACGACGGCCGGCTGATCTCCGGCGGGCAGCTCATCCAGGAGCGGGTCGCTGTCGCGCCCCAGCCCCCCGGCGCGGCCGCGCTGGAGGCGCGGACCCACCTCGGCGACGCGCTCCTCGCGCGCTTCCACGTCGGCGGGCGAGGGCTGCTCCCGAGCATCTCGGCGGCCACCTTCCATGCCGGGGTCAAGGTCGACGCCTGCCTCGCCCTCGCCGAGCTCGCGCTCATCGATTTCCCGGCCGCCGTGGAGCTGACCGAGGGGCGGGACGCGCTCAAGGTCGGGCCCGAGTTCACCGCGGTCGCGACGGCCTTCTACCGGCGCCTCATCGAGCTCGCCGCGGCGAGCGGCGAGGGCCGGCGCACGCGCGACAGGCTCGCCGAGATGGCCGCCCAGATCAGCGCGCTCATGCTGCAATCCGCGGGCTGGGACGAGGTCGCCCTCGATCTCGCGCACGCCCTGCTCGGCCCCGGGCGCTGCATGGTGACCCCCGAGCGGCGCGAGGCGCTGCTCGGGTTCCTCGGGCCGAGCGTGGCGGAGCGGCTGTTCGTGCCGGAGAGCTTCTGGGCGGAGCGCGAGTGGCAGCCGCACCTGCCCGGCGAGCGCGAGCTGCTCGAGGACGAGCTCGAGATCGACCCGCCGGAGACGCTCTCGGCCCTGGCGCGGCGCCGCGGCGACCTCTCTGGGCTGCCGCTGCTCGTCGCGCGGGCGACGAGCCCGCACACGACGATGGTCGCCCTCTGCCGGAGCCGGCTCCAGCCGGACCGCGGCGCGGGCGCGGCGGCGCGCCGGGCGCCGGGCGCGCCGCCGCTCCCCGACGCGCCGGGGCGGCGGCCGGCGGGGCCGCTGCCGTGCCTCGGCACGCGCCGGCTCCTGCTCATCCGCGACGACAGCGCGGCGATGCGGCGTCCCTCGGGCTGGAGCGACTGGTACGCGCTGCGGGCCGCCTTCGATCGGGCCTCCGGGGTGCGCGAGGCCGATCTCGAGCGCGATCTCATCGTCGGCGAACCCGTGGACGGGACGGCCTTCGCGGCGCCCCGGCCCGGCGAAAGGACGTCTGGAGGCGAGCCATGACCCAGATCTCGTACGGGCTTTTCTCGGAGCTCTTGCTCGTGCGGATCCACGGGCGCGCCGAGGCCTACCTGCAGGCGAGCAGCGCGGAGCGCCTCGCGCTCGTCGCCGCCTGCCGCGGCGAGGCGACGGTGCCCGACCTCGCGCAGCGCATCCTCTCCCGCACCATCTACGCGCAGGCGTCGTCGCGGATCGGCCCGCTCCGCGAGCTGCTCCAGAACGCGCTCGACGCGTCGCCGCCGGGCGCCCGCATCGACGTCCGCTCGTCCGAGGACGGGCGCGAGATCTCGGTCACCGATCAAGGCCGCGGCATGAGCCGGACCGAGCTCCTCGCCGACCTGCTCGTGCCCTTCCGGAGCGGCAAGGCGGGCGAGCCCGACGCGATCGGCGAGCACGGGATAGGCTTCTTCTCCGTGCTCGAGATCGCGCCGTGGATCGAGGTGGTCACGGCGACGCCCTCGGGCGGGCACCGGCTGCTCGTCGCGCCGCTCGGCGGGGGGCCGCCCTACGAGGACTTCTCGTGGACGCTCCTGTCCCTGCCCCGCCCCCCGCCCGCGCCGTACGCGGACGGCGCCCGCGCGGGCGCCCCTGCGCGCCGTGTTGACGAGCGCGCCTCCGAGCCGCCCCGCCGCCCGACGACGGGCACCTCGGTGAGGCTGTCGCTCGCGCAGCCGATCTCGCGGCCCGCGCTCGCCGCGGAGGTCACCGCGGCGGTGGGGCTTGTCGACGCGACCGTCGCGCGGATCTACGTGGACGGCGCGCTCGTCAACACGGCGCGCGGGCGCCTCCGCCGCGCCGCGGAGGTGCCGCTCCGTCTCCCGCCGTCGGGCGAGCTCTGCGGCGCGGTCGAGCTGTTCGTCGGCCGGGGCGACGGCATCGAGCCGCAGCTCACGATCACCCAGAAGGGGCTCACGGTGGCGACGCGGATCGATCCCTTCCCTGGCCCCGAGCTCGGGCTTCACCGCGAGCTGGCGCGGGCGATCACGGCGGCGGGCTTCGGCCTGGTCGCGGAGCTGCCGCTCGGCGTGCCGCTCAACAAGGGCCGCTCGGCGGTCGCGGCGACCGCGTCCACGGCGGTCGAGGCGGCGCTCGTCGCGGCCTTCGAGCGGTTCGTCCTGCGCGACGCCCTGTACGACCGCGAGCTCCTGCGCGCGGTCGATCACCGCCTCTCCTCGGTCCTCGACCGGCTCCTCCACGCGGCGCTGCTCGGCGAGAGCATCACGATCGCGTCCGCGCAGGCGGTGGACGAGCTCGATCCGGTCGCGCGCACCCCCACGGTGGCGGCGCCCGAGCAGGTCATCCGCTTCGCGAGCGGGCTGCTCGACGCGCCCCTCTTCCGGTCGATCGTCGTCGACTCCGGCCAGCGGCCCTCGGGGGCGGCGCTCTCCCCGCTCGGCCAGGTCCAGTACCGGAGCGCGCCGCTGACGCTGCGCGAGCTGCTCCAGGCGCACCGGACCGGCGCGCTCCGCCCCCTCGAGGCCGCGCTGTCGCTGTCGTCGAGCCAGGTCCGCAGCACCGCCCGCTGGCCGCTCGGCGCCTCCGGTCCGGGGCCGGAGGCCGCCGTGGGGCGGGAAACCGCCGGCGTGCGGCCCGGGGATCTCGTGTACCTCGCGCTCGACGAGCCGCTCGCCCAGGCGTTCTGGCGGCGCCTCGCGAGCGAGGGCGCGGCGTCGCAGCCCCTCCAGGCCGCCGCCGGGGCGCCTCCGCGGGCGCCGGGCGCCGCGCCGTGCCCGATGCCCCGCACCTCGCGCGAGGCGCTCCTCAAGACCGCGATCGACGTGCCCGGCGTCCGCGCCGTGGCCGCGGCCATGACGATCATCGAGCGGCTCGACGCGGCGATCTCCGAGTCCGCGGACCTCCCGGCGTCGCCGATCTGGGTGCACCAGGACCTCTACGGCCCCGACGAGATGGCGCACACCGACGGGAGCGGGATCAGCGTGAACCTCGCGTCGGCGCGGGTGCGGGCGCTGCTCACCGCGGTGCTCCTGCGCGACGACGCGGTCGCCTTCACGGCGCTGGCGGATCTCCTGCTCCACGAGAAGACGCACGTCTCGCTGGCGAGCTACGTCCCGCGCCCGACGGCCGAGCACGGCACGAGCTTCTACCGCCGCAAGGACTGGATGCGCCGCCGCCTGCTCGCGGCGATCGCGAGCGGCGCGGTCGCCGACCCGATGCGCTGGCTCGCGGTGGCGCGGCGAGGGCTCGCGAGCTCGGCGCTGCCGGCGCCGTCGGAGCTCTCGCAGGCGTTCCTGGCGGCGGCCGCAGCAGCATAACGCGTTGCATCATCCGGAGACCGGTGGTCCGACCGCGGGCGAGATCGCCGCGGCGGCGTCGCGCGAGCGCGCGTTATGCCGCGGCGGGTCTCCCCATCGCGTAGGCGATGCCGCTCTGGAGCGCCTGCTTCGTCACCATGCGGCCGAGGTCGACGCCCATCGCCACGAGCGTCTGCGCCACCCTGGGGCTGATCCCGGTGAGCACCGCGCGGGCGCCGAGCAGCTTCAGCGCGTCTGCGGTGCGGATCAGAAGGCTCGCGACCTCGGTGTCGACCAGCTTCACGCCGGTGATGTCGATGATCACGACGCCGGCGCCCCTCGCCTGGACGCCCTCCAGCGCCGTCGCCATCAGCTGGAGCGCCCGCGGCGGGTCCACCGTCCCGACGAGCGGCATGACCACGACCCGATCGGAGATCGGGATGAGCGGCGTCGACATCTCCGCGAGCCGCTCGTCCTTGACCCGCAGGATCTCCTCCTGGAGCGCCGTGCGCATCGTCTCCGTGCGCTCGCGCTCCACGAGCTCGCGCGCGAGCCGCTCGTTGGCTTCCCGCAGCTCGGCGGTCCGGCGCCCGACCTCGCCCTCCAGCCCCTCGTTGGCGCGCCGCAGCTCGGCGCTCGCCGCCTCGACCTTCGCGTAGAGCAGCGCGTTCTCCACCGCGATCGCCGCCTGCGACGACAGCATCTCGCACACCTCCAGCCGCGACGCGGTGAACGCGCCGAACGCCGCGTTGTTCTCCAGGTAGAGCACGCCCGTGAGGCGGCCCCGGTGAGAGAGCGCGACGCACAGGACGGAGCGCGGGCGGCGCGCGATGACGTACGGATCGGCGGCGAAGCGGCTGTCCTGCGCGGCGGCGTTCAGGATGACGGGCTCCTTGGTCCTGGCCACGTAGCGCACCACCGCCTGGGCGACGTCGCCGCTCTGATCGAGGGGGAGCGAGAGGCCCACGAGCACGCTGCTCGGCTCGACCGTGGCGGTCGCCTCGACGAGCAGCTGGCCTTCGCGCGCGAGCAGCAGCGCGCCCCGCTGCGCGCCGGCGCTCTCGAGGACGAGCCCCATCAGGCGCTCGAGCACGCGATCCAGCACGAGCTCGCCGGAGATGGTCTGCGCTGCCCTGAGGATCGTCGTCGCGTCGAGGAGCGCCGCGCTCTTCGACGTGGTGGTGGGCAGCGACACCGACGTCAACCGTTCGCCTGACGGCGGCGCCGCGGACTCCTGGAGGAGACGGGGATGATGCTCCGCGAGGTGCGACGCCTTCGCGATCGCCCCCCAGCGCCGATAGGCGTCGTACGCCTCGCTCATGTGGACGCGCGCCGCCTTCACCTTTCCTGCGCCCGCGAGGAACTTCGCGCACAGCTCGTTCGCCAGCGCCTCCTCGTGGACGAACCCGCCCTGGCGCGCGCCGGAGATCGCCTCGTCGTAGCGCGCCATCGCCTCGACCTCCTTCCCGGCCACGCGCGCCACCTCGGCGAGCACGAGCTGATGGCGGTGCCGGTAGTTCTCGGGGCAGCTCGCCGCGAGGAGCGAGAGCCGGGCCTCGTGCGCGGCGATCGCGGCGCCGCGCCGCTCCCGCTCGGCCGCGTCCGGCAGCGCGAGCATCGAGAGCACGGTGTAGAAGGGGAGCATGTCCACGATCGGCATGGCTCCGGCGAGGGCCATCATCGGCGCGGCGAGATCTGCGTGCGCAAGGGCCCCCTGCGGGTCCTCGTAGAGGAACGCGAGCTGGGCCTTGGTCACGTGGTACCAGAGCGCGGCGAGCGGCGTGTCCCCCAGCGTCGCGGCGAAGGAGGCCTCATCGAAGGTGTCGTCGCTCAGGGTGTCTCGGCTCTTGGTCTGTCCCGTGAGGTTCGCGACCATCTGCAGCATGATCTGCAGCGTCGCCGCGCTCGGGCTGTCCTTGAGCCGCTGCACGAGCGCGAGGAGCTTCGCGATCACCTCGCCTACGTTCCCGAGCTCCTCGCCGAGGGCGAGCCGCGCGTCGGCCATCTGGAAGCAGGCATAGGGCAGGAAGAAGTCGCCGGACTGCACGCCGGCGTCGTAGGCCCGCTCGAAGTACGGGAGCGCCTCGCGGATGTGCCTGCAGCGATGGATGAACATCGCGAACTGCGAGTTCAGCTTGCAGACCATCTCGGGGTTGTTGAGCTTGTCGTTGAGATCGATGGCGAGCTTGCCGAACGCATACCCCTCCCGGAAGCGCGCCTGGGCCACCGAGAAGAAGAACCCATACGTGATATAGCCGCTCGCCGACCCGTCCGAGTGGCCGTACTTCAGGGAGAGGTTGACCTGCCTGGCGAGGAGGAAGGGAAAGAGCGGGTTCTTCGACGCATACGCGGCGTTGAGCATGACGACGAGGAACTTCATGAGCGCCCGCTTGTCCGGGTCCGTCATCAGGGGCGCGTCGATGAGCTCCTCGATCCGGCGCCCGCCGAGGCCGGCCTGCACCTCCGCGAGCTCCGCCTCGACGATCGCCGCGACCTGCTCGCCCACCTCCGGCAGCTGGTCGGCCCGAGCTCCGGTACGCTCGGCTGCGGCCCGATCAGCCATGAGAGCTCGGGGACGAGATCGACCATCACTTGCCCGTTCTCCGCGAGCGCCGCCGTGATCCTGTCTCTCCAGCGCGTCAGCGCCTCCGCCGGCTCCACCATGATCTGCCGGATCAGCTCCCGGAGCGCCTGCTGAAAAGGGGCATACGGGACATTCCGGTCGAGCTGATCGGATTTGCCGGCGATGAAGTACCCTCCGCGCAGGTGCGCGACGGCGTGCCGTATCTCCTTGAGAGCTTCATGACGATGTCCGACACCGCCCTGGGGACGTCGGGCGACACCTTGCACGGCGAGGCCGGTGTCCTCGCGATGTGGCAGTGCACGAGCTCCACAGAGTCGACCGCTCGAAAAGGCAGAGACCTCGTGAGCATCTCGTACAGCGTGACGCCGAGGGAGTAGAGGTCGGAGCGGTGATCGACGAGGCAACTCGTGCGGCCGGTCTGCTCGGGCGAGATGTACGCGAGGGTATCTTCCAGTGATTCAGGGCTGCCGATCGCCTGGATCTCCTGGACGAGGCGCGCCGAGATGCCGAAATCGATGAGCCTGATCGCCTTCGACTCCAGATCGAGGAGGACATTGTGCGGCTTGACGTCCCTGTGGACGATGCGCCTTTGATGGAGGGACTCGAGGATGGCCGCGAGGGCGATGGCGACCTCCAGCGTGGTCCGGAGATCGAGGCCTGTTTCACGCAGGATGTCGCAGAGCACCCGCCCGCCGGTATCCTCCATGACGAGCGCCACGCCACGCTCGGACGTCGCGAGCCCATGAACCCTCGGGACACCGGCGATCGCGAGATCCCTGAGGATCGCGTGCTCGTGCCGCAGCGTCGCGAGCTCTGTAGGATCGGGGAGCTCGGCCTTCAGCCGCTTGACGATGACCTTCGCGCCGTCCTGCTTCCGGTAGCCGCGGTGAACAACGACGCTTCTACCCTCGTGAACTACGTCCGTGAGCGCGTACTCGGACAGGCTGATCATGCGCGTTCCCGCGAGCGCTCGCTCGCCCGGTCTCTCCCCTGCACCGGGCGGCAGCGCCAGCGATCCCCCTTGTTCAGCTATCGCAGAGCCCGATGCAAAATTGCAATGGAGATGTGTACACGACGGTCTGTTCGCGCCTCGAACCGAGCGGGCAGACAAACCATGATCACCCTGACGCGCCGGCACAACACGACACAATTCCAGCGAAGTGGAATCGTTCCGGCGCGCTTCCCCCGAGCAGGCTCAGCGGGAGACGAGGTCCTTCATCCAGGCGACGTCGTCAGGCGTCGCCTGGTGAAGCTCGTCGGCCCACGCCTCGTCGGTCATGCGCTGGAAGTCCCCGGTGATCTTCTCGAAGTACGAGGAGGCGAGCCCGACGAAGGCGCGCGGCGTGCCGCAGGGATCGGCGGTGACGACCATGAGCCGCGGCAGGCCGGTGCCCACGTGCAGCACGCGCCCGACCGGCGCCCCGCCCGCGTCGGTCGGCTGCGTGTGCACGTCGGCGATCGTCGGGTCCTGGATCACGGTCTGGGACATGTCGAAGAAGAGCTCGGCGTACCAGCCATCCGCCCCCACGTCCGAGCCGCAGCCGCTCTGGATCCGGACGGCCTGGTTGATGAAATCGAGGTGCTCCGCCGTGAGGGGCACCCCGGCGCGCTCGTTCTCGGCCATCTCGCCGAGCGTCCGCGCGACGCGCTGCAGGAGCGCGAAGTACGCCGGCACCCGCTGCTCCAGCAGCGACGACGACGGCGCGCCCGGCAGCGACGGCCCGCCCGACAGATCGAGCGTCTCGACCACGCGGGCGCCCTGCTCGGCCAGATCGGCGATGCGCGCGAAGAACGCCGGGTACGGGTCGACGTAGGCGTCCGGGAACTCGCACGTGGCGCCGCTCGTGTACGACTGCTTGGCGTAGAGCAGCGTGTCGTGCCGGAGCTCGGCCCACGAGGCGAGCTGGGTGTTCAGGAGGCGCCGGCCCCACGCCTCGGTCTTCGCCACCGCCGGCAGCCCCGCGTTGTCGGCGAGCGCCTTCGACGGCGACAGCTCCCGCAGCGCGCCGAGCCAGTGATTGTAGATGTTCTTGCTCCAGAAGTCGCCGGGGTGCGCGTCGACGAGCACGCGCATCATGTGCAGGTCCGGCGCGTAGGGGAACTGCCCGAGCTCGGGCGCGAGCAACAGGCCCGCCTGATCGTTGCCGAGCGCGGCGAAGCCCACGTCGAGCGGGCTCGGCATCATGCGCTTGACGGTGCCGCCCTTCACCCGGTCGTAGACCACGTTCGAGAAGACGTGCGAGTCGACGACGTACCGCTGGCCGAGCAGCGCGAAGCTCGACGAGAGGGGCATCGTGCCCTTGCCGAGGCCGTTGATCATGATGTGGCTCGAGATCCGCTGCGTCCCGTGGCCCTTCTTCACCACGACGTCGATGATCTGCTCGTCCGAGAGCCCGGCGAGGCCGGCGGCGTCGGCGAGGTCGAGGTCCGCGAGCAGGACGTCGAGCTCCGGCAGGGTCATGGTGTCGCTCTCGCCGACGAAGGCCTGGACCGCGTCGTCGATGCGCGTGTACCGGGCGAGGGTCGTCTCGTCGGCGAGGGCGCGCAGCACATAGGCGCCCTCGAGCTGCCGCCGCTGCAGGACCTGCGTGCCGTCCTGCTGGGTCTCGAGGAAGCGGAAGTCGACGCGGCCGAGCCACATCATGCTGCGGAAGTAACGCTGGAGCGCCGGCGAGTCGGTGTAGTGGCCGCGGGGCTCGAACTGCGAGAAGTCCATGATCCGCTCGGAGCCGAAGAGGCGCACGTCGCCCGCGCCCTGGTGGGCCTTGGCGCCCGCGACGAGCTCGTCGATCTTCGCGGCGTCGGCGCCCGCCACGGGCGCGACGGGCGCGTCGTTCAGCAGCGAGAGCGCCACGGCCGTGAAGAGGTCGGCGTCGGCGCGCGCCTCGGCGCCGAGCTCGCCGCCGGCCCCTGCGGCGAGCTGCGCGCGCATCTCCTCGAGCATCGCCCCTAGCTCGGGCGCGAGCGCGGCGAGCTCCACGCCCTTCAGGATCGCGTCGTACGAGCGGTGGACCGCGTACAGGATGGAGTCGGCGGAGACGTAGAGCGGCAGGTCGAGCGCGTAGATGCTCGCGTAGCCGTAAGCGAAGGTCGGAAAGGTCTTCTTCTCCGAGATGACGAAGCCGTTCGCGGAGAGCTTCGCGAGCTCGTCCTGGTCGAGGGCGAGCGAGGTGCTCTGGACGACCGAGAGGCCCTCGGCGTCCGCAGGCGCGTAGGGCAGGCCCGAGGCGAACGGGACAGCGTACCTCGAGGCGAAGTCCTCCGCGGTCATGTTCGCCGAGGACTCCTTCTCGTCGAGCAGCGCGCTGAGCTCCGCCTGCTGCTCGGGCCCGAGCGGCCCCGGCGGCTGCTCCGACTGCGTACCGCCGGTCTGCGTGCCGCCCGTCTGCGTGCCGCCGGTGTCGGGCTGCAGGTTGCTCTCGCCGGAGCAGCCGCCGGCGAGGGCAAGGAGGATCGGAACGACGTGAAAGTGAAGAAGCATTTTGCGCATCGTGTTTTCCTTCCAGAGCGCGCCTCCAGTGCAGTGCGCGGGGCGCGGCGCCCCCGCTGCGGGCAAGGACGGTGCCGCGGG
This sequence comes from Sorangium sp. So ce1504, assembly GCF_051521635.1. NCBI lineage: Bacteria > Pseudomonadati > Myxococcota > Polyangiales > Polyangiaceae > Sorangium > Sorangium sp. So ce1504. The sequence goes on from NZ_CP150365.1 coordinate 9,220,625, forward strand.
AGCGAGGCGCGCTCCCCTCTTCGCCCGCAACAGGAAAGATCTGCTCCGGTGCAGCAGGATACGACACCATCGCGACGGATGCGCCGCTGGGGAGAACTGACGTGATGTCACCGCGCCGGGATCGGGTCCGGTCGTTCGAGATCTGTGCTTCGCGCGGAGAGGGCGTGGTGAAACCGTGAAGACGGCCGGAGAGAAGAAGCGCTCGTGTTGTCCTGACGACTGTCCTCTTCGCGTTCACGCCGATCGGCGCCTGAGCGACCCCCCTCGCTCACCCGCGCTCCCCGCCCGATTCTGTCGATTTCTTGCTCCCCATGACAAAGTGGGAACATCGCTGTTTCGACGGGGCCCCGAGGAAACTTGGCGGTCCCATGCACGATGAGCGTGACGGCGGCGAATCGGATCCACTACAAGGGGCGCCGGAGACGAACCATGACCATCACGTTCTATTACTCCCCCCAATCGAGCGCTGGGCGCATCCGCCTGACGCTCGCCGAGCTCGGTGTCCCCCACGAGGCCGTCCGGGTCGATCTGCGCGCCGGCGACCAGAAGAAGCCGGAGTTCCTCGCCCTCAACCCCAATGGCCAGGTGCCGACCCTCGTGATCGACGGCACCCCGATGTTCGAGTCGGTGGCGATCCAGATCGCCCTCGGCGAGCGTTACGGCGTCGAGAAGGGCCTGTGGCCGGCCCCCGGCTCGCCCGAGCAGCTGATGGCCCTGACGTGGCTCCTCTGGGGCCAGGTCAACCTGACCAGCGCCCTGTTCCGCTACATCAAGAACACGAGCGACTGGTTCCCCAAGGAGCAGCAAGACGCGAAGCAGGCCGAGGCGGCGATGACCGAGGCGCGCGGCCTGCTCCGCATCCTCGACGGCCGCCTCGACGGCCGCCAGTACGTCACCGGCGAGCGCTGTACCCTGGTGGATCTCGACCTCGCGTCCGTGCTCGGCTGGGGCCTTCAGGCGGCCAAGATCGACATCTCCGAGCTGAAGAACCTGAAGGGATGGCTCGGCCGCATCATGGAGCGCCCGGCCGTGAAGGCGATCATGGCCGAGAGCTGAGCCCGAGCGCCTCGCTCGCCCGGGCGGGCGAGGCGCGCCCCCGCCTCTTCATCGCCCGCGCGGCGAGCGCTCACGGTCATCCACGCTGTCCACGCGATGTGGGCCGCGCGGTGTGGGCCCCGCGCCCCGAGCGCCCTTGCGCGCGCCGGACACATGCTAGAACTCGGCCGCAATGACGGTCCTCCAGGTCGCCGACCTCAGCTTCGGTTACGGCGCGGACAGGCTCTTCCAGGGCATCACCTTCTCCCTGGAGCAAGGCCAGCGCGCCGCGCTCGTCGCCCCGAACGGCGCGGGCAAATCGACGCTGCTCCGCCTCGTCGCCCGCGAGCTCACCCCCGACACGGGCTCGGTCGTGATCCGCAAGGGGATCCGGTTCGCGTACTTCCGGCAGTCGCACGAGCTCGCGGCCCAGGGCACGGTGCTCGACGCCTTCCTCTCCGGGTTCTCGGAGGTGCTCGAGCTGCGCCACGCCCTCACCGCGGCGCAGCACGCGGCCGCCAGCGGCAGCGAGGCCGATCTCGCCCGCCTCAGCGATCTCACCGACCGCTACCACATCGCCGGCGGCGACGACCTCGAGCGCCGCGTGGAGATCATCGCGGCCCACCTCGGGTTCTCGCCCGCCGACATGGATCGCCCCGTCTCGAGCCTGTCCGGCGGCGAGCGCGGGCGCCTGCAGCTCGGCGTGGTGCTCGCCATCGAGCCCGATCTCTTGCTGCTCGACGAGCCCACGAACCACCTCGACATCGAGACCATCACCTGGCTCGAGAAGCACCTCGCGGGCCTCGGCGGCGCGCTCCTCTGCGTCTCGCACGACCGCGCGTTCCTCGACGCCGTCTGCCCGCACACGTTCGAGCTCGGGCAGCGCAGCTTCCGCGCCTACCCGCTCAGGTACAGCGACTACGCCGTCGCCCGCGAGGAGGACCTCGCCCGGGAGCGGGAGCTCGCCGAGCGGCAGGAGGCGTTCGTCGCCAAGACCGAGGACTTCATCCGGCGCAACATCGCCGGCCAGAAGACGAAGCAGGCCCAGAGCCGGCGCAAGATGCTCGAGAAGCTCGAGACGATCGACCGGCCCGAGGACGTGTGGGCGACCGCCGAGAGGGTCCGGTTCCGGTTCGCGCCCGCGCCGCGCAGCGGGGACATCGTGCTCGACGCGCGCGGGCTCGGCGCCTCGCGCGGCGGGCGCACGCTCTTCTCCGGCGTGGACCTCCTCCTGCGGCGCGGCGACCGCGTCGGCATCGTGGGGCCCAACGGGACGGGCAAATCGACGCTGCTCAAGCTGCTCGCCGGCGCGGGCGCGCCCGAGGACGCGGGCGACGTGCGGCGCGGGACGAACCTCTGCCAGGGCTACTTCGACCAGCACCTCGGCTCGCTCGACCCGTCGAGGACCGCGGTCGAGGAGATCCGCAGCGTGCGGGCCGACATGAACGTCGACGCGACACGCCAGTACCTGTCGCGCTTCCGGTTCTACGGGGACGACGCGCTCCGGAAGGTGCAGGGCTTCTCCGGCGGCGAGCGGAGCCGGCTCGCGCTCGGCAAGCTGCTCCTCGAGCCGCGCAACCTGCTCTTCCTCGACGAGCCGACGAACCACCTCGACATCCCCGCAGCCGAGATCCTCGAGGAGGCGCTGGCGGGCTTCGAGGGCACGGTGCTGCTCGTCTCGCACGACCGCAGGTTCCTGGAGGCGGTGACGACGCGCGTCGTCGCGGTGCGCGAGGGGCGCGTGGACATCTACCCCGGCGGCTTCCGCGACTACCGCGACAACCTCGAGAAGCTCGCGGCCGAGGCGGAGGCGGCGGAGCGGGCGCGCGAGGAGGGCGAGAGGGCGAAGGGCGCGCGCGGAGCGCGGAAGGCGGCGAGCGCGCCGCCGCCGCGCGAGGAGCCGCGGGCGGAGGCGGCGGACCGGGGCGCGAAGGCGTCTGGCCGCGCGGTGCGGCGGAGCGGCGCGACGATGCCGCCGCCGGCCGACGCGGGCGCGGGCGACGCGGCGGCGCGCCGGCGGGCGTTCGAGAGCGACAAGGCGACGGCGCGGGCGGCGGAGCGCAAGCGCAAGCGGGTCAAGGAGCTGGAGGCGGAGATCGCGGCGGGCGAGTCGCGGCTCGCGGAGATGCGCGAGGCGCTCAAGCAGGACCCGGGCGGCGACTGGGCGAAGCTCGCGGCGGCGGCGCGCGAGGAGCAGGCGCTCGCGAAGCGCCTCGACGCGGCGATGGCGGAGTGGATGGCGCTCAGCGAGGAGCTCGGGGCCTCGGCGACGGCGGGAGGCGAGGCGTGAAGCGGCGGGCGGGGGGCGCGCGGGGGACTCGCGTCGCGGGGGTGCTGCTCGCGCTCGCCGCGGCGGCGCTCGGCCCGGCGTGCAAGGAGAAGCGCGACGACGGCACCGCGCCGGCGCAGGCCGTCGCCGAGCTGCCGCCGCTCGAGCTCCGCGACGACACGGCGAACCTGATGCTGACGTGGATCGACGAGAAGGGCGACACGCACGTCGAGCTCCACCCGACCGACGTGCCGGCCGAGGGCCGCGCGCTCGTGCGCGCCATGCTCTCGGACCGGACGGAGGGGACGCGGGACGCGTTCTACGTCGCGGATCTGACGCAGAAGCGGCCGGACGGCACGTATGCGGTCCGGACGATGCCGCGGAGGGAATGGGAGTCGCTGCTGGAGAAGCGGCGCGCCGAGCACATCGCGAAGACGGCGCCGCCGCCCGCGGCGCCGGGCCCCGGCGGCTCGGCGGGCGCCGGGGCGCCGGGCGCGCCGAAGCACCTCGCGGGGGTCACGGTGATCATCTACGGCGCCTCGTGGTGCAAGCCGTGCCACCAGGCCGCGGACTACCTGCGCTCGAAGGGGATCGCCGCGGTGGTGAAGGACATCGAGGAGGACGCGGGCGCGGCCGCGGAGATGCAGGACAAGCTCGCGAAGAGCCACCAGCGCGGGGGCAGCATCCCGATCATCGACGTGCGGGGGCAGATCCTCGTGGGGTTCAGCCCGGGGGCGATCGACCAGGCGCTCGCGCGGGCGGCGGGCGGGACGACGCTCTGAGGGCGCGGCTGCGGGCCGAAGCATGGATGATGCGACTCGGCACATGCTCGCCGTGTCTGGACGTTATCCGACAAATATCTCTACGTCATCGTCAGCGCTGTTGATCCTGTTGAGCTCATCGATGAGCCGATCGAGGCGCTCGAGGATCGCTTCGCGATTCGGCACTGACGAGACCCACAAGGCGCGCAGAGCCTCGAGTTCTCGGATGACGTCCGGCAGGTCGCTTCGCTCCACTGGGATTCCGGTCTCGAACAAGGGGACCCATTGGAGCCCGAGCGCCTCGGCCGCCGGCACCCAGAACTCCTTGAAGGTGGCCTGCGCAGCGACCGGGACGAGGCGATTCGACCTGGTGTCACCCTGCCGTGAAGTTGTCATCAGAACAACCGACATGGTCCCTCCATCTAGTTGCCCAATTCCGCAGTGAACGTCCAGTCAGGAAACTTCGCACCAGGTTTGCGATCTCCGTATTGACGGCAGTCTGGCCAGTTCGGACGGGTCTGGATCAGTCCGGCGCAAACGATGGTCTTCGCAACAGGTGCCGGCGCTGGGAACCGCTTTATTATCCGCCTCGAGCCTTCACCATCCCCATCTTCGGCCCGCTCACCTGGCACGTGGACATTGCTCGATGGCGAGGCTCAACACCAACAACGCGGGCCGTCGGAGACGCATGGACTGGGCGCTCGGGGAAGGCGAATAACAACAACCGAACCGGAACGCCTTCAACTCCATCGGGGCAGGAGCCGGTCGTTCAGCACAAGTCAGCCGGTGTGGGGGGGGAGTGGGCTCAGTCGGCACGGGTTCTCATGATCACTCCGTGAGCTTCCGGCACGAAACCATCGGGCCAAATAGTTTCACTGTCCGCAACCGCTCCCTTCAGGTTCGCTTCAGCAAGGTCCGTTGCCCTGAGATCCGCCCCTGCGAAGAGCGCTCCAGCAAACCGGGCGCGTCCCACGTCAGCTTCACGAAGCGTCGCTCCAGTAAAATCGGCCTTCTCGAACCCGCCGCTCCGCATGAAGGCACCTGTCAGGTTGGCTCGTACGAAGCGGGCACCAGAAGCGCTGCACGCTGGCATCTTTGCTCCAGCTAGGTTCGCATCGTCGAGGGTGGCTTCATCGAGCCACGCAGACCTCAGGTCGGAACCGGAAAGGTTTGCTTGTCGAAGGTCCTGCCGCTCCAGCAGGGCTCGATGCAGGTTGAGGCCGACAAGCTTCGCGCCAACGAGGGTCGAACCTTCCACCTCAACATCATCGCCCGTCTCACATCGGATTGTCGTCATGGCCATGCTTTCGGATCGATCGGTATTGTTTCCCATGGAACAGCACTACTGGGCCGTCCTCCAGCCCACGGCTGGATCGCAGGCTCCCGTCCAAGAATCCGTCCGGCAATGTAGCGATGGTTGCCGTCAACAATCATCTGGCCATCGACCTTGATGGCGGGGGCAACCTCACCAGCCAGAAGCTTATCCACGTATCGCTGGATGGTCGGCAGCGAGACTCCACCGGATTGCTGCGACGAAAGCGGAGCGCCCTTCATTGCCTCACGGATGGTCTGTTCGGTGACCTGCGAGCCCTTCGTGATCGCGGGTGCTCCCCTTGCGGCCTCGGCGATCTGGGGCTTGGGCACGCGGAGGAAGCCGCCCGCACCGCCGGCGGCGCCTGGGAGGAATATCGGCATGTCCCTGAGCCTCGCCAGCGCCCCTCTCAGGGCGGCCGTGCCTGCCCGCTCGATGGCGGCGGCAGCACCGGGCGCCAGTGCCAAAGCTGTTCCGGCGGCGACGTTGACAGCGGCCGCCCTTGCCCTTGCCTCGTCAAGGCCGCCTCCGAACCCCCTTTCGAAGCCTCTCTGCGCCGCCTCGGCAAGCTTCGGGTCCGTGAAGGTAGGTAGTTCAGGAATCGCGTTCAGCTTCTCTGCAAGTCCTGTCTGCAACTCCTCTACGAATTTAGGGTTCGACTTCAAGATACGTGGGAGAGCGCCAGCAGTGAGGCTATCCAACGTCTTGAGTGCCTCATCGGCCTCACCGATCGCCTTGCCAAACTTGCCCCCAAGCTCAGCGCCAAGGCGTTCCGCTTGCGCGGTGGCCTGTCGTGCCGCTTCGGCTGCTTTTTGTGCAGCAAAGTCCTTGCCGGGTGGAGGTGGCGCGTCAGGCTTCTTCACGCCGGGGGCGGGTGCTGGAACGACGCGCTCGTCCCACATCCCCGTTGGATCCCGAAGCACAATGGGGTTTCCCGATACGTACGTGTACAGATTCGGCCCGTCCACCATGCCCGCCGGATCCGCGCTCGTCCACCTCCCCAGCCACGGCGCATAGTACCTCGCCCCGTGGTAGTACAGCCCCGTCTCCTCGTCCTTCTCCTTCCCTGTATAGCGATACCGCTTCCGGCTCACCTCCGCCGCGCTGCTGGTCGACCAGTACGCCGTCGTCCCGTAGGGGTGATACTCCTCGTAGCCGATCACGAGCCCTGCCCCGTCCACCTCCAGCGACGCCGACCCGAGGTGGTTGTCGAGCTGGTAGCGCACCCGCGGCGTCACCGTGAACGGCCCCGACGTGTCCACCGTCTTCGTCTCCACCATCGCCACCCGCCGCGCGCCATCCATCACGTGCAGCGTCTGCCGCTCCAGCACCAGCCCCGAGCTGTTGCGCCTCCGGTACACCTCGTAGCCGCCGAGGTAGATGCGCTCGTCCACAAGCCCGTTGTGCTCCCAGACCTTGCGCACGCGCTGCCCCGCAGCGTCGTAGTCGTAATGGACATCGCCGCCGCCGTCGAGATCCATGCTCCGCACCTGGTCGTTCTCGTCCCAGGTCAGCGCCAAGATGTGCGGCATCGACGTCATGTTGCCGTGCGCGTCATACACATAGGTGCGGAACGGCCCGTTCGCCGGGTCCCCGGTCGTGCTCGTCAGCCGGTTGTTCGCCGTCTCCTCGTACGCATACCACCGCGTCCAGCTTCCCGTGCCCGCCTGGTGCACCATCCTCCGCAGGTTGCCCACGGCGTCATAAACGTACTGCTCGGTATAGTTCCTCAGCGCCTGCGCGTCGTTCGCGTGCGGCAGCGACTGAATCGGCAGGTCGTTCTGGTCACGCGGCGCGTCCGACAGCCCGCCCGCGTGCTCTCGCCCCGTCGCCTCGATCAGCCGGTAGACCGCGTCGTACACGTACTGTGCGCTCGGTGACACCACGGCGTTGTTGAAGAACACCGTCTGCTGCGCGCTGTCCCCGATCTCCACGATGTTCCCGACCGGGTCGTACACATACGTGAGGTTCTGCAGCACCGCGCTGTCCGAGCTCCGCGTCGTCTTCAGGCGCGAGAGCCGGAACGTCAATGGGTCATACGTGTACGCCGTCGAGGTGCCGTTGCCATACTCGATCCGCTCGCGCTGCCCCTTCGCGTCGTAATCGATGTTGTCGACGAACGTCGTCCACGCCACCGCGCCTCGAATCCGCGCCTCCACCCGCTCCAGCAGCCCCGCCTCGTTGTACCTGGGCTTGACCTCGCTCGCATCCGAGGCGGTCAGGCCATCCGGGGCGGTCAGGCTGGTTGGGCGGTTCAGCGCATCGTACGCCGTCTGCGTCCCGAAGCTCTCCGTCTCCAGCAGCGGCTCGGCCGCCGTCGCGATGGCAGCCACATCCGTCAGCGCCGACAGCACCGACCAGTTATTACCGCGCCCTCTCATCGATGCGGCAGCGCACCGCATCGAGCGTGCTGCTTGATGGTGAGGGGTTCTGCCCAACGAGGCTGGCCATCAAGGAGGATGCTCGCTCCGCGTACGCAGCCCGGGACGACGACTCCGGAGCGCCGCGACACACGACGCATTACCTCCGGCCTCTCAAGATTCTCATCTCCGTTCCCTCTGAGCACGGTTGCGTCGGTTCAAACAAGCCCTTCCCTCGCGGGCGCCCGACTTCCGTCCATCGGTCAAAAATTACCACCCCTCGTCGCTCCCACGCCCGCCTCACGACGGGTTAGGCCGACCGCAGGAGCGGAGCAGCGGCGCGGTGCCGGCCACAAAATAGGCGACGAGGAGACCTGATCTTGGCGGACAGCCTCCTCGTCGTGCTCCGGTTCTTGTGCCCAGGAATCGAAGCGGTCGCAGTGTTATCCAGAGCGCCATCGACATCAAGCGCTGGCAGCAGCAGCCGCCCACGGTCGTCGAAGCGCGGCCTGCGCGTTGCCCCGTCTGCGGCGCTGCGAGCTGTCCGCTGGGCGGCGCCATCCGGCTCCAAGGCCACGGCAGGCGCGAGCGGCAGGTCTGGGGCCCCACCAGCCCGGACCAACGCCCCGAGGTGCTCTCGGTGACAGCTCGCCGCTACCGCTGCCTCAGTTGCCGCGCTGTGCTGCTCGTCGTTCCTCGCGGAGTGCTCGGCCTTCGCGTATACAGCGCCGCCGCGATCGGCTTCGCCCTCGCGCTCTGGGGCCTGGCGCTCGCGACGGCGGCCGAGGTCCGTCGGCGCGTGGGCCCAGCGAAGATCCTCGGCGACAGCGCCGTCGCCGGCTGGGCCACGCTGCGTCGGTGGGCGCGCGACGTCGCGCAGCGACGTCTGTTTTCGGACGCCCCCGACCCAGGCCCGTCCGCCTCGCTCCGAAAGAGGGCAGCCGCCGTCGCGACATCGCTCGCGGCAACCGCGGACCCGACGACCCGGGCGCTGCCGATCGAGCAGCGCGCCTTCTTCGGCGCCGCGCATGCGGCGTGAGGGCCTTTGCCCCCGAGGAGCCCCGATCGTACAGCCCACCTGAGAGGATCCCTGCCAAAAACGCCGCCGATCCCGGACAAGGACCGCGCGCCAGCAAGGCGCAGAAAGGACCTGTCCGAATGGCCCTCGGCCCCGCCGACCACGCCGAGACCGTCGCGATCTATCGCGCCACGGTCATCGGCCCTCTCATGCACCGCGTACTCACTCACGGCCAGCTCGCCGCAGCGCTGCGTGCGCTGAGCGAGCAGCGGTTTCGACCGCCGGGCGCGCACAGCACCCGCACCTACTCGGTGCCCACGCTCGAGCGCTGGCTGTACGCGTATCGCTCCGCTGGCCTCGACGGCCTGCGCCCACAGCCACGCAGCGATCGCGGCTTCGCGCAGGACCTGTCGGAGGAGCTGCGTACGCTGCTGCTCGACATTCGGCGCGAGCATCCCGACGCCTCGGTGCCGCTCATCCTCAAGACGCTTGTGGACGAGGGGCGACTCGAAGCCACCCAGATCTCCGAGCCCACCGTACGGCGACTGTACGCGGCGCACGGCCTTCGCCGCCGCGCCGCGCGCGCCGAGGGAGAGCCGAAGACGCGGCTGCGCTGGCAAGCCGAGCGCCCCGGCGCGCTCTGGCACGGCGATGTCTGCCACGTGACCGGCTGCACCGTCGGCGGCAAAGCCATGCCGCTCCGCATCCACGGGCTGCTCGACGACGCCTCTCGTTACGTCGTGGCCCTCGAGGCGCACACGACCGAGAAGGAGGTCGACATGCTCGCCATGACCGTCGACGCCCTGCGCCGCCACGGCAAGCCCGACGCGCTCTATCTCGACAACGGCTCCACCTACCGCGGCGACATCCTCAAAACCGCGTGCGCGCGGCTCGGCATCACGCTCCTGCACGCAAAGCCGTACGACCCAGAGGCGCGTGGCAAGATGGAGCGTTTCTGGCGCACGCTGCGCGAAGGGTGCCTTACCTATCTCGGCGCCCTGGCGTCGCTCGTGGACATCAACACGACGCTCCGCGCCTTCCTCGACAGGCGTTACCACCCGGCGCCGCACGGGGGCCTGCTCGGCCAGACCCCGGCGAAGGTCTACGCGGCCCGCCCCGCCGCCGAGGGCGGCGTCGACGAAAGGGCGCTGCGCGTCGCGCTCACCGAGCGCACCCGGCGCCGCGTCTCGGGCGACAACATCGTCTCTGTCGACGGCGTCGCCTGGCAGCTCGATCAAGGCTACCTCGCCGGCCAGATCGTCTCCGTCGCCCGATGCTTCGTCGCGCCCGACGAGCCGCCGTGGGTCGAGCACGAGGGCAAGCGCTTGGTGCTGCATCCGGTCGACCCGCAGCGCAACGCGCGCCGAAAGCGGCTGCCGTGCGGCGGGCCTGCGGTGAACAAGCCGACTCGCCCCGTGGACTTCAACCCCGCGCGGACGCTCGGCCGCTCGATAGGCACTGGCGCTGACACGAGCGAGCGCGGAGGAGAGACGTGAGCGAGTCCTACGTCCGCTTCTTCACCCTCTCCGCCGCACCCTTCTCCAAGGAGATCCAGGACGGCGAGCTGTGGCTGCCGCCCTCGAAGGAGCAGCTCGTCGAGGAGGTGTGCGAGGCCGTGCACGAGCACGCCCAAGTGCTGCTGGTCGGCGAGCCCGGTGCCGGCAAGACGTGTGTGCTACGGGCCGTGCGTCATCGATTGCCGCAGGCCGGCTTCCGGCTGACCTACTGCCACAACGCCACGCTGGGCCGCCGCGACTTCTATCGCCAGCTCTGCCATGCCCTCGGCCTCAACCCCGCTGCGACCGCGGCGGCCGTATTCTACGCTGTCAGCGCGCATATCGAGACCCTCGGCCGCGAGCGCATCCACCCGGTTTTCCTGCTGGACGAAGCGCACCTGCTCCACCAAGACACGCTCGATCATCTCCACATCTTGCTCAACTACGAATGGGACAGCCGCGCCCTGTTGTCGCTGATCCTGGTAGGGCTCTCTGACCTCCAAGACCGGCTTGAGCTGCGCAAAAACCGCTCGCTATATTCCCGCATCGAGCGGCGTCTGTCCATTGGTGCGATGGTCCCCGACGATACCGGAGAGTACGTGCGGCTCCGGATGAGCCGTGCCGGCGCCGATCGCGACGTCTTCACCGCGGACGCTCTGACGCTGCTCCACGAGGCGGCTGGCTCGAGCCTGCGCGAGATCGACCGCATGGCCACCGCCGCGCTGCGCGAGGCGGCGCGACGGAAGAAGAAACTCGTCGAGCGTGACGTGATGGCGCGCATCGTCGGCGACCTGGGGACGGACGGCAGCTGACGCTGACCCACACGACGGGCGCCACCTCGGCGCTGGTAAAGGGACACCTCGCCGGCGCCGACGGCCACCAACCATGATGGCCATTGCGAGCTGCCCTGCGGCGCGCGTCCGAGCGATGGCCATCGCTCTCCTTGACCGCAACCGTGCACGCCCGCGATGGCCATCAAGCAGCTTGCTCGGCGGACCATCAGCCAGCCTGAGCGTCAACACCAGTCGGCGTCCGCGTGCACATCGCTGCGCAGCCGGCGCGAGGCCTGCAGCAGGTTGCCCTTGAAGTCGTACGCCTGGCTCGTCACCACACCCGCGCCATCATACACCTGGTACGCCCGCCCGCGCAGGTTCAGCGCCGTCGCCTGCGGATGCGCTTCGCCGTGGACGTAGCGCCGCGCGAGCCGCTCGCTGCCCGCGCCGAACTGCTCATGCTCGTGCGTCGGCCGGCGCAGCGCATCGTACGACGAGCGGTAGACGAACCCACGCCCGTTCCAGGCCCGCAGCCGCTGTCCTGTCGCGCCCGCCAGCATCCACCGCTCGCCGCTGTCGTTGCTCTTCTGATAGAGCAGCTGCCCGCCCAGCCCGAAGCGATGCCGCATCGCCTCGTTGTCGCGCGCGTCGGTGATCGAGAGCGGCTGCCCCTCGATATCCAGCGTGGTCTGCGTGACATACGGCCCCTCAGCACCGTTGTCCGCCACGGCGCGGAACACCCGCCCCAGCGCGTCCAGGTGGCTCACCGCCGGCGATACCCGATCTGCGCCGCCCGCATGACCACGCCGTAATCGTCGACCTTCAGCGTGAGCGCATGCGCCACACGCGGATCGCTCTCGCTGCGCTCGTAATGGTACTCCAACGCCTCGCGCGCATGGGCGAAGAACACCGCGTGCGCATTGCCCACCGACGGCTGGATGCGCTGGATCGAATAGCTGTGCTCCGTAACGAGGTACGGGTGCGGCTCCCCAGCGGAGCCGTCGAGCGCATAGACCTCCTGGCGGAGGGGTCGCCCCTTGAGCGCCCGGCACGCCTCGCGCATCTCGACCGCGCCGAGATCGTCGCGAAGCAGCGTATCCGCCAGACGGACCGCCTCCGCGTCGCCGGCGTAATACTCGCTCTCGTACTGCGCCGAGATCTTCGCCCCCTCGATCCAGGCGCCCGTATGGAACCACGTCTTCGTCAGCACCGGCGGCAGGTGCAGCTCGGGATCCGCGTTGGCCGCGGGCGGCGCGAAGCCCGTTCCGCTGAACGCCGAGAACGACTCCGCGTCCCGCTGCTCCACCATGCCGAAGCCGCGCATCTCCCGTTCCACGCCGTCGTAGTCGCCGTGGTGGTAGGCATACGTGGTGACGAAGCGATGCCGCGAGATCGCGTCGAAGACCTCGACGCGCTCGATGACATGGACCACGAACGGCAGCTTCGTCACCCATGGCCGGCCGGCCGCCCGGTCGGCGAGGTAGAACTTCGTCGACGGAGCGTAGGTCACCGTCGTCGTCCTTCCGAGGTTGTTCGCGATCGAGGTCAAGAGGTGCGGCTTCTTGCTCCCGAGCAGATCGATGTAGCGCACCCGCGGGCGCGCCCCGGGCAGCGACGAGGCCCACACGAGGCACCCGGTCCCGGAGCCAAGCAGATCGATCACGTCGACCGCCGCCAGATCGCTCACGTCGGGCAGCTGCGGCAGGATCACCGGCGCAGCCAGCGTGTTGCCGGCGTTGTTCGCATAGAAGCGCACGCCATCCGGGTGCAGGTAGACGATATCGGTCGTCCCCGAGCCGTCCACGTCGGCGAGGCGGATGCGCTTCGGATCGAAGCGGCCCTCGTGGTCGAACCGCATGCTGCCGCTCATCTGCACCTTCGCGCCGAAGCGGCAATGTCCGAGGTTGGGCCAGTAACACACGTTGCCGTTCCGGATCCGCACGAGGTCCACCAGCCCGTCGCCGCTCATGTCGGCCAGGAAGATGCTCTGCGCCGCGTCGGCGAAGACGAGCGACGGCCCGCGCTCCTCGTCGCTCGGGCGCGCGATGGTGATCGGCTGGTCGAAGCCGCCCTTGGCGAGCGATGGATACCACGTGAACGTGTCGGGCCCCGTGATCAGGATGTCCTCGTGCCCGTCGCCGTTCAGATCGATGAGGCGGACGTTCGGGTCGCTCCAGTCGACGTTCGGCTGCGACGCGAACGGGCGGAACGGCGCCCAGCCCGCGTCGGTGCGGTCGAAGTAGCCCGCCACCGGCCGCTCGAACACCACCCTCTCCTTGCGCCCATCTCCGTCGATGTCGAGCAGCTGCCCGCCGGAAACGGCCGGGCGAGTTTGCAGCGGCCGCGCCGCGGACAAGAGGCCCCCGCCAAGGTTCTGCTTGTAATAGAGGACCTCGCCCTCCTCGATCAGAACGCCGGGAAGCGCCTCGCCGTCGAGATCGACCCACCGCCGCCCCGTCCCCATCGTGCCGCCCGGCAGGTCGCGCAGACTCTCGGGGTCGAGCGACTTCACCTCGCGGTGAATCACCGGCGCGCTGTACGTGAGCGCGATCGGCGGGAGTGCCTCGCGGCTGTACGCCTGGGTCTGCGGATCACGGATATATCCGGCCTGGATCGCGGTAGCGAGCCGCGTCAGGTAAGCGTTCTCCACGTACGTGAGGTCGAGCGACCGCACGAGGCACGGCGTCTCGCCGAGCTCGGACATATGGTGAAACATCAGCACACGACGGCAGAGCCGGTACGTGCGGATCTCGAACCCGGCGCGGTACACCGAGAACGGGTCCTGGCGGACCAGCCACGGGGCGCTCTCCGCGGGCGTGGGCGCCTCGGCGTCGTGCTCGCCATAATCGAAGACGACCTCGAACACGCAGCTCCCCGCGTCGGCCGGCGTGGTGTTCCCGTAACGGACGCGCTTGAGATAGCGGTTCGCGACCGCCGCGCGGCCCGCGTGGCGGTGGCTCTCCGCGGCCTCGTCGCGCGCGACGCCGGTCAGGTTCTCCGCCTTGTACTCGTAGACGACGACATTGCCCTTGTCGTCCCGGGTCTCCTCCAGCAGCCACGAGAAGATGCGCGCAGGCCTCGCCGGGTCGGCAATCCGCGCCTCCGGGCTCCGCCCGTAAACGCTCGTGACATTGTCCGGCGTCGTCGCCGTCCAGTACACGTTCCCGCTCTCCTTGACCTCGCGGCGCTCGATCCGCGCGAACGCGCCCTCCACGCGGGGACGGTAGCGGATCACCTGCTCGCTCTCCGTCTCGTACCGGTCGAGCTCCGCGCCGTCGATCGACCGGGCCGGCACCAGATCCTCGGCGCCGGACAGGACGAACACATCGCTCTCGTGCGCGTCGTCGTAACGGGGAAGACCCTTGTCGGTCTTTCGCGTGATGCGCGGGATCGACAGCTGCCAGCCGACGCCGAACGGGCCATTGCCGGCCCCGGAGTCGTACGTCACCGCCAGCGCCGGCCCGAACCCCGCGCGGCCGGGGCTCAGTGGCAGCGGGATCGAGAACGACCCCGTGCCCGTCACCGGATTCGCGGAGAATTTCTCATCCACCCCCGCGGATCGCGCCGCCGCCCTTCGGCAGCGCGGGAGCGGGCAGCTCCGGCGCCCTGGGCGCGCCGGGGAGGCCCTTCGGAGCCTCGGTGTTTTTTCCAGACCCTCCCGGGCGAGGGACGCGGGGTCTCGGCTCTTGCCGCGCCGCTGCGAACCGCTCCATTATCCGCTCCGGGCCTACACCATCCCCATCTTCAGCTTGCTAACGTGGCGCATGGACATCGAGCGATGGCGAGGCTGAACACCAACAATCCCTGGGTATCGAAGGGGCGTACACTGGGCGATCGGTGGACGAGGGGGACGGCGTGAAACCACGGTCATGTGCTGCTACCGTCTGGCAAACGCAGCCGCCACGACCTTATCATCGATGACATGCATTCGGACGTTCATATTATATTCATTCATGTCCGCATTGGTCATCAATCGATACTCCAATACTTCCTCCTCGACATAGACCGCCAACTTCCATGGCCAGCCGGCCCCGGCGCCGTAGTCCATGGCGAAACGCATCGCGTCATCTCTGGTGACATTGGGCGTCATCCGCAAGATGCGCCGTGCGAGGCCAATTTCCAGACCCGCCATGAGCTGCCGCATACGGCAGATCGCCTACAACACCGATTTGCTATGGTTCCAACGGGTTCGCTTCGGTATCGATGGGCTCCTTCCCCCGTGCGTCGCACGGCGGGAAGGCCGTCAGATTTCGGGAGAGACAGAACAACCACACCGGCGCCATCATACACCTGGTAGGTTTGGCCGCACCGGTTCAGCACGGAGCGAAAAGCCACCCTTTCGACTTTGCGAGCGCCTCGGCCCCACGCAGGCAAGCGCCCCTTCCCCGGCGATGCCGTCACAACTTGATCCACCAATTCGCGACGAGTTGCACTTTCGAGAGCCGACGGCGCTGACGCCCCTGAAACTGATACCTGAGTATGAGACCGCCACTGTCTGCCCGATGCAGAACCGCGCTGGCAGTAGCGGCTCCTCCCGATTCATGCTCTCGATTCCAGATTCTTCAGCGCGGCCCACGATACTTATGTTCCCACTCCTTCAGGTCTTGATCTGGATCTGGGAAGACCGCATTTTGTGCTGCGATGATCTCATCGGGATCGAGCAGCTCCACGATCTCATCACCAGTCTCAATGAGCTCGTCGACCCCCTCCGGCACGAACCGAATTTCATGATTCCGATGTTGAATAAGGAAAGCCTCAATCGTTCTACCGAAGAACTCATCCCGCTTGTGCCATTGCCTGGTGGCCCTGTTGAAGACACCATCAAATGTAGTGCTTTCCAGCGGCGCCCCGCTCTCGTCTTGCCAGTATATTTTTCCCATTCCGAGGGAACGCTTGCAATCCACGCAGACCAACTCATATCCGATTCCCACGCTATCTCCTCCCGAACGTGATATCCATGTTGCGCGTAATCAGTCTTACTGTTGCACCCTGCGGCACGTGACCCTTCCGAACGGCTTCTCTATACCCACTGATTGTACGCACATTACTCAACGGGCTTTCCCTGGCATCGATAATGGCATTCGGCGCTTGTGTCAAGGCCTCTTGGATTCGCTTTGCAATTTTACTTGAGTTGGCAGTTGTCACCTGCTTCAGCTCGAAGCGTCCGACCGGTACGCCGCCCGCCGACACATCCAGATCGGCCCCCTTCGTACCGTGCCCGGCCAGTTTCACGTCGTAACCTTTGCTGATGAAGAACTCTTGGGCGAAGGACCGCTCGCCGGCATTGGCTCGCGCAGTCTCCGTCAGAATGCCACGGACGGTGCCGAGTCCGCCGACTCCGGCTCCAGATGGGCCTCCGGTCGGAACCAGACGGAAGCCACCTGCCGGATCTCGCTCGATCGGACCCGGTATGATCGCCCCCTTAGGTCCAGTGAGCCGCGGTGGCAGCACGCCCCGCTTCTCAAGGTCCGCCTGGATCTTGATCGCATCCGGATGTACGCTCACCTCCTTCGCCTCAAGAGACTCGATCTCGGCCTCGATCCTGTCTTTGGCCGCTTCACCTTCGAGAAGGACGGCATCTACTGGACCATATCGAAGGTACTGCGCAGCATCCTCTCGAAGCTCTCTCTGGTCGGGTGGAATGGACGACAGCTCTGCCGCCCGTCGGACTTTCTCCATGTCGCCGGCAAGCGGGTGCTCCGGCCGGATCTCCTGGACCGGGAGAGCGGGCGCTTTCGTTACCTTTACGGGGGTCTTCTTGGCCTCCGCCAACTGTGCCTTCTTTTCTTCTTCCGTCGCGAACTTAAGGCCCAGTTTCGCCGCGTTCACTGCGCTGATGCGCTGGAGCGCTTCACGCCCACTGCTCGGCTCATCGCCGGCCATGCCACTCGGATCAATCATCCCAACGGGATTCCCCCGCACGTACTCATACAGGTTCGGTCCATCCACCATTCCCGCTGGATCCGCGCTCGTCCACCGTCCGAGCCACGGCGCATAGTACCGCGCCCCATGGTAGTAGAGCCCCGTCTCCTCGTCCCTCTCTTTGCCCGTGTACCTGTATCTCCTCTGCGAGACCTCGATCCCCGACGCGGCCGACCAATACGCCGTCGTCCCATACGGGTGATACTCCTCGTACCCGATCACCAGCCCCGCGCCGTCGACCTCCAGCGACGCCGACCCAAGGTGGTTGTCGAGCTGGTAGCGCACCCGCGGCGTCACCGTGAACGGCCCCGAGGTGTCGACCGTCTTGGTCTCCACCATCGCCACCCGCCGCGCGCCATCCATCACGTGCAGCGTCTGCCGCTCCAGCACCAGCCCCGAGTTGTTGCGCCTGCGGTACACCTCGTAGCCGCCGAGGTAGATGCGCTCGTCCACAAGCCCGTTGTGCTCCCAGACCTTGCGCACGCGCTGCCCCGCAGCGTCGTAGTCGTAATAGACATCGCCGCCGCCGTCGAGATCCGTGCTCCGCACCTGGTCGTTCTCGTCCCAGGTCAGCGCCAAGATGTGCGGCATCGACGTCATGTTGCCGTGCGCGTCATGCGCATAGGTGCGGAACGGCCCGTTCTCCGGGTCCCCGGTCGTGCTCGTCAGCCGGTTGTTCGCCGTCTGCTCGTACGCATACCACCGCGTCCAGCTTCCCGTGCCCGCCTGGTGCACCATCCTCCGCAGGTTGCCCACCGCATCATAGACATACTGCTCGGTATAGTTCCTCAGCGCCTGCGCGTCGTTCGCGTGCGGCAGCGACTGGATCGGAAGGTCGTTCTGGTCGCGCGGTGCGTCCGACAGCCCGCCCGCATGCTCCCGCCCCGTCGCTTCGATCAGCCGGTAGACCGCGTCGTACACGTACTGCGCGCTCGGCGACACCACCGCGTTGTTGAAGAACACCGTCTGCTGCGCGCTGTCCCCGATCTCCACGATGTTCCCGACGGGGTCGTACACATACGTGAGGTTCTGCAGCACCGCGCTGTCAGCGCTGCGCGTCGTCTTCAGGCGCGCGAGCCGAAACGTCAGCGGGTCATACGTGTACGCCGTCGAGGTACCGTTGCCGTACTCGATCCGCTCGCGCTGCCCCTTCGCGTCGTAATCGATGTTGTCGACGAACGTCGTCCACGTCGCCGCGCCTCGAATCCGCGCCTCCACCCGCTCCAGCAGCCCCGCCTCGTTGTACGTCGGCTTGACCTCGCTCGCATCCGAGGCGGTCAGACCATCCGGAGCGGTCAGGCTGGTTGGGCGGTTCAGCGCGTCGTACGCCGTCTGCGTGCCGAAGCTCTCGGTCTCCAGCAGCGGCTCGGCCGCCGTCGCGATGGCGGACACATCCGTCAGCGCCGCCAGCACCGACCAGTCGGCGTCCGCGTGCACGTCGCTGCGCAGCCGGCGCGACGCCTGCAGCACGTTGCCCTTGAAGTCGTACGCCTGGCTCGTCACCACGCCCGCGCCATCATACACCTGGTACGCCCTGCCGCGCAGGTTCAGCGCCGTCGCCTGCGGATGCGCTTCGCCGTAGACGTAACGGCGCGCCAGCCGCTCGCTGCCCGAGCCCAGCTGCACCTGCTCGTGCGTCGGCCGGCGCAGCCCATCGTACGACGAGCGGTAGACGAACCCACGCCCGTTCCAGGCCCGCAGCCGCTGTCCTGTCGCGCCCGCCAGCATCCACCGCTCGCCGCTGTCGTTGCTCTTCTGATAGAGCAGCTGCCCGCCCAGCCCGAAGCGATGCTGCATCGCCTGGTTGTCACGCGCGTCGGTGATCAGGAGCGCCTGACCCTCGCTGTCCAGCGTGCTCTGCGTGACGCCCCGGCGCGTCCAGGTGAAAAACGGCCCGCATGCCGTCGTGCGCGGCCGCCGGGCTCGCCGCGCGGCCCAGGAGTTGACCGCGCACCGCCTTCGGTAGGAACCTCCGGCGGCACACGTATACCTCTATATCAGAGCTGATTGCACTCCAAATACTCAATAGAGAGCCCTACACGCAAAATCGCAGGAATGAGACGCTCGAGATACCATGTAAAATCAACGACACCAGAAACCCCCTGCACATCGCGCATATTGATAGTAAGACTAAACAAAAGACTATCATCACTTGGATTCAAAAGAAATTCCCCACCGGACCCCGTATCCTCATACACCAAGGAAACGCCAACCAGCTCACCCTCACCCTCCTTGCTCTTGATTACGGCGGCCACCTCTGGCCACCGATCAAGCTCCGCCCACTGCCAATCAAACTCCCCCCGATCTCCCACTGGCAAATAGCTTATATGCCCATGATCATCATAGGACCATCCAGCCGCAAGCAGCGAGCTCACGACACTATAAACATTCAATCCGAGCTTCGGAATACCAACAACAATGGATGCAGAGCGACCCATCCAAACCTCCGCAGCTCACTTCAGGATCTCGGTATACGGAATACCCTTTTCGGTGAGCCATGACTTTATGCGCTCAGGAATCGGAGTATTGGAAAAAATCTCGTAAGACGCAGACGGACTACTATCCTGAGCAATACGTAGCCTTGCAGCCATATCAGACTGAAATTTATGCAATTTGCGCGGATTTGCTTCTAACATCTTCCAATAGTTACCAGATTTCGCTTCCCACCAACGATTTCCGATCCCACCATCGAAATCTCGTCCGCCTCTACTGAACGATCCAGAACCACCCAAGCGCTCGGTCAGGAATTCTTCAAATTCTTTCCCCTTGAGGCCAACCCCACCCCCCTCAAGCAGTGTCCCCTTCGACGGTAGCATCTTGACACTGCTCGCCAACCGCCTAGCCGCCCTGATTGCTTTCATCATGGCTTGGGAAAGAAGGGACGCTCCCAACATGACACCGCTTGCGGCTGCCTGCAGCAATGGCGTGGACTCAGCTCCCTCCCTTCGTCCACCCACGATTCCATGAGGACTGGCCCCTTCGCGTGGCTTGATGTCCTCGTTGAGCATCCCGTTCACGATGCCCGCTGCAAGCGCCATCTCCTGCGTCAGCTGATTACCTGTCGACTCACCCTGCGCGCTCTGGCCCGCGCCGCCGTTGGCCTCTACGTCCGCGTGTTTTCCCGGTTGACCTACGTGACTTCCCGCCTGATTCCAAGCGTCGATGAGCCCAGCGGCCATTGAACGCGCCTTATGAAGCTCTGCTGCCTTGCGCTCCAAAGCCGTATTACTCTCATCCGCGTCCTTGTCATAAACAAACACCTGAAGTCCGCGGGTCTTCTCCGCAAAATCTTCGGCGCTCGAGGTGACCAATCGACTCCCGTCCTCCGAATAGGCCCATCGTTCAACGCGGGAAGAGAGTCCCGGAGGTCTAGCTCGGACACGAATTTCGTGCGGCTCACTCTCCAGCCCCGTGGAATCGATACGTTTTAGCGGATTCCCCGCGACATAACCGTAGAGATTTGGCCCATCCACGAGCCCTGCGGGATCCGCGCTCGTCCACCTCCCCAACCACGGCGCGTAGTACCGCGCCCCGTGGTAGTACAGCCCCGTCTCCTCGTCCTTCTCCTTGCCCGTGTACCGGTACCGCCTCTGGCTCACCTCCACCGCGCTGCTGGTCGACCAGTACGCCGTCGTCCCATACGGGTGATACTCCTCGTAGCCGATCACCAGCCCCGCCCCGTCGACCTCCAGCGACGCCGACCCGAGGTGGTTGTCGAGCTGGTAGCGCACCCGCGGCGTCACCGTGAACGGCCCCGACGTGTCCACCGTCTTCGTCTCCACCATCGCCACCCGCCGTGCGCCATCCATCACGTGAAGCGTCTGCCGCTCCAGCACCAGCCCCGACCCGCTGCGCCTCCGGTACACCTCGTAGCCGCCGAGGTAGATGCGCTCGTCCACAAGCCCGTTGTGCTCCCAGACCTTGCGCACGCGCTGGCCCGCAGCATCGTAGTCGTAATAGACATCGCCGCCGCCGTCGAGATCCGTGCTCCGCACCTGGTCGTTCTCGTCCCAGGTCAGCGCCAAGATGTGCGGCATCGACGTCATGTTGCCGTGCGCGTCATGCGCATAGGTGCGGAACGGCCCGTTCTCCGGGTCCCCGGTCGTGCTCGTCAGCCGGTTGTTCGCCGTCTCCTCGTACGCATACCACCGCGTCCAGCTCCCCGTGCCCGCCTGGTGGACCATCCTCCGCAGGTTGCCCACCGCGTCATAGACATACTGCTCCGTATAGTTCCTCAGCGCCTGCGCGTCGTTCGCGTGCGGCAGCGACTGGATCGGAAGGTCGTTCTGGTCGCGCGGTGCGTCCGACAGCCCGCCCGCGTGCTCCCGCCCCGTCGCTTCGATCAGCCGGTAGACCGCGTCGTACACGTACTGCGCGCTCGGCGACACCACCGCGTTGTTGAAGAACACCGTCTGCTGCGCGCTGTCCCCGATCTCCACGATGTTCCCGACGGGGTCGTACACATACGTCAGGTTCTGCAGCACCGCGCTGTCCGAGCTCCGCGTCGTCTTCAGGCGCGAGAGCCGGAACGTCAATGGGTCATACGTGTACGCCGTCGAGGTGCCGTTGCCATACTCGATCCGCTCGCGCTGCCCCTTCGCGTCGTAATCGATGTTGTCGACGAACATCGTCCACGCCACCGCGCCTCGAACCCGCGCCTCGACCCGCTCGAGCAGGCCCGCCTCGTTGTACGTGGGCTTGATCTCGCTAGCATCCGAGGCGGTCAGGCCATCCGGCGCCGTCACGCTCGTCGGCCGGTTGAGCGCGTCGTACGCCGTCTGCGTGCCGAAGCTCTCCGTCTCCAGCAGCGGCTCGGCCGCCGTCGCGATGGCGGCCACATCCGTCAGCGCCGCCAGCACCGACCAGTCGGCGTCCGCGTGCACGTCGCTGCGCAGCCGGCGCGACGCCTGCAGCACGTTGCCCTTGAAGTCGTACGCCTGGCTCGTCACCACACCCGCGCCATCATACACCTGGTACGCCCTGCCGCGCAGGTTCAGCGCCGTCGCCTGCGGATGCGCTTCGCCGTAGACGTAACGGCGCGCCAGCCGCTCGCTGCCCGAGCCCAGCTGCACCTGCTCGTGCGTCGGCCGGCGCAGCGCATCGTACGACGGGCGGTAGACGAACCCACGCCCGTTCCAGGCCCGCAGCCGCTGTCCGGTCGCGCCCGCCAGCATCCATCGCTCGCCGCTGTCGTTGCTCTTCTGATAGAGTAGCTGCCCGCCCAGCCCGAAGCGATGCTGCATCGCCTCGTTGTCACTCGCGTCCGTGATCAGGAGCGGCTGGCCCTCGATATCGAGCGTCGTCTGGGTAATGTACTCCCCCTCGGCCCCGTTGTTCGCCACCGCGCGGAACACCCGCCCCAGCGCGTCCAGGTGGCTCACCGCCGGCGTCCCGGAATGCGCGGCCGCAAGGTCGGCCGCGCGGCGCTCCGGATCGCCCGCCGGCAGAGCCTGCCGCGCCGCGTACCACGCGCTCTCCAGCACCGTGTCGTTCGGATCGTGCGACGTCTGCTTCCACGCATCGAACACCACCCGGGAGAACGTGCCATTGGGCAGGTCGGTCCGGATGAGCCGGCCGAGCGGATCGTACCGCAGGATCGGCGTGCCCCCCCACTCCACGAGCTCCGCTTCGTCCTCGTACTCGTTCGTCGCGCTGAAGAACGGCTCGTATTGCTTGACCGGATTGCCCTTGTTGTCCAGCACCGTGCGCCCGGTCCCGACCCAGCGCGACGTCGTGTGCGAAAAGACCAGGTCGCCCTGCGCGTCATGCACCAGCGCGCCGTTCGCGTCGCGCTCGGGCGCGAGCCCCGGCTCCGCCTTCACCTTGCGCAGCACCTCGTTGCCCGAGCCGTCCGAGTAGCTGTACGTGTCCAGCCAGCGCAGGTTGCCCGGTCCGTGCTGCTCGCGGGCGCGGGCGTGCACCACGTTCGGCTTGCCGGTGAGCTGGAATCGCTCCAGATCGTAGGTGAAGGTGACCGTCGGGTCCTCGGGCGTGTCGCCCTCGCCGGCACCCGGCTTGCCCATCACGGCCAACAGCGTGACCCTCCCCAGCGCGTCGAAGCGCACCTCGCTCACGTTGTCATTCGCGTCCGTCAGCTTCTGCGGGGCGAGGATGCGGTACTCGGGGACGGCTTCCACGAGATTGCTCAGCGGATCGGTCACCGCCGTCACGAGCAGGCAATACGGGTCGTAGGCGACCTGCGACGCATTGCCGAACGGATCGACGAACGTCGTCGGCAAGTAGAAGTGAGCCGCCGAAGGCACCGCGCGCCCCGAGGCCACCCAGGTGTCCGGATCGTCCGGGAGCTGGAGATAGCCCCCCTCCGCGAGCATGCCGCTCGTGACGCGGGTCCCGAACACGGACGTGATCAGCGAAGGCGTGAGGACCTTGGCGAAGCTCTCGTAAACGAGCGCCCTGCCCCCGACCTCGCCGAACGGCAGCGGCGCCGTGAGATCGTCGCTCCAGTACGTCGTGCGTGCGTGCTGCAACAGGCGCTTCTGGAAGCCCCCGCTCGGCGTCCCGTCGTACGCGAGCGTCGGCACGTTCTCCGCCGCGGCCGCCGCGTCGAAGACCGCCTGGAAGCCGAGCACCCCCTCGGAGCCGAGCGGCAGGCCGTGCAGCTCGTAGGTCCGCGTCTCGGTCGGGACCCCGATCCGATAAGCACCCTCCTCGTCCGGGGTCAGGTGCTTCACCATGTTCTCCGTCAGCGTCGCCTTCCCCTGCCCCTGCTCGGGGAATACCGTCACCGCCGCCCGCCGGCGATACCCGATCTGCGCCGCCTGCATGACCACGCCGTAATCGTCGACCTTCAGCGTGAGCGCGTGCGTCACGCGCGGATCGCTCTCGCTGCGCTCGTAATGGTACTCCAGCGCCTCGCGCGCATGGGCGAAGAACACGGCGTGCGCATCGCCCACCGCGGGCTGGAGACGCCGGATCCCGTAGCTGTGCTCCGTGACGACGTACGGCCGCGGCTCCTCCGCCGAGCCGTCGAGCGCATAGATCTCCTGGCGGAGGGGCCGCCCCTTGAGCGCCCGGCACGCCTCGCGCATCTCGACGGCGCCGAGCCCCTCGGGAAGCAGCGTGTCCGCCAGACGGACCGCCTCCGCGTCGCCGGCGTAATACTCCCTCTCGTACTGCGCCGAGATCTTCGCCCCCTCGATCCAGGCGCCGGTATGGAACCACGTCTTCGTCAGCACCGGCGGCAGGTGCAGCTCGGGATCGGCGTTGACCGCGGGCGGCGCGAAGCCGGCCCCGCTGAACGCCGAGAACGACTCGGTGTCCCGCTGCTCGACCATACCGAAGCCGCGCATCTCCCGCTCCACCCCGTCGTAGTCGCCGTGGTGGTAGGCATACGTGGTGACGAAGCGGTGGCGCGAGATCGCATCGAACACCTCGACGCGCTCGATGACATGGACCACGAACGGCAGCCTCGTCACCCACCGTCGACCAGCGACCATGTCGGCCAGGTAGAACTTCGTCGACGGAGCATAGGTCACCGTCGTGGTCCTTCCGAGGCTGTTCGCGATCGAGGTCAAGAGGTGCGGCTTCTTGCTCCCGAGCAGATCGATGTAGCGCACCCGCGGGCGCGCCCCGGGCAGCGACGAGGCCCACACCAGGCACCCGGTCCCGGAGCCGAGCAGATCGATCACCTCGACCGACGCCAGATCGCTCACGTCGGGAAGCTGCGGCAGGATCACCGGCGAAGCCAACGTATTTCCGGCGTTGTTCGTATAGAAGCGCACGCCGTCCGGGTGCAGGTAGACGATATCGGTCGTCCCCGAGCCGTCCACGTCGGCGAGGCGGATGCGCTTCGGGTCGAAGCGGCCCTCGTGGTCGAACCGCATGCTGCCGCTCATCTGCACCTTCGCGCCGAAGCGGCAATGTCCGAGGTTGGGCCAGTAACACACGTTGCCGTTCCGGATCCGCACGAGGTCCACCAGCCCGTCGCCGCTCATGTCGGCCAGGAAGATGCTCTGCGCCGCGTCGGCGAAGACGAGCGACGGCCCGCGCTCCTCGTCGCTCGGGCGCGCGATGGTGATCGGCTGGTCGAAGCCGCCCTTGGCGAGCGATGGATACCACGTGAACGTGTCGGGCCCCGTGATCAGGATGTCCTCGTGCCCGTCGCCGTTCAGATCGATGAGGCGGACGTTCGGGTCGCTCCAGTCGACGTTCGGCTGCGACGCGAACGGGCGGAACGGCGCCCAGCCCGCGTCGGTGCGGTCGAAGTAGCCCGCCACCGGCCGCTCGAACACCACCCTCTCCTTGCGCCCATCTCCGTCGATGTCGAGCAGCTGCCCGCCGGAAACGGCCGGGCGAGTTTGCAGCGGCCGCGCCGCGGACAAGAGGCCCCCGCCAAGGTTCTGCTTGTAATAGAGGACCTCGCCCTCCTCGATCAGAACGCCGGGAAGCGCCTCGCCGTCGAGATCGACCCACCGCCGCCCCGTCCCCATCGTGCCGCCCGGCAGGTCGCGCAGACTCTCGGGGTCGAGCGACTTCACCTCGCGGTGAATCACCGGCGCGCTGTACGTGAGCGCGATCGGCGGGAGTGCCTCGCGGCTGTACGCCTGGGTCTGCGGATCACGGATATATCCGGCCTGGATCGCGGTAGCGAGCCGCGTCAGGTAAGCGTTCTCCACGTACGTGAGGTCGAGCGACCGCACGAGGCACGGCGTCTCGCCGAGCTCGGACATATGGTGAAACATCAGCACGCGACGGCAGAGCCGGTACGTGCGGATCTCGAAGCCGGCGCGGTACACCGAGAACGGGTCCTGGCGGACCAGCCACGGGGCGCTCCCCGCGGGCGTGGGCGCCACCTCGTCGTGCTCCCCATAATCGAAGACGACCTCGAACACGCAGCTCCCCGCGTCGCCCGGCACCGTGTTCCCGTAACGGACGCGCTTCAGATAGCGGTTCGCCACCGCCGCACGGCCGGCGTGGCGGTGGCTCTCCGCGGCCTCGTCGCGTGCCACACCCATCAGGTCTTCTGCTTTGTAGTCGTAGACGACGACATTGCCCTTGTCGTCCCGCGTCTCCTCCAGCAGCCACGAGAAGATGCGCGCAGGCCTCGCCGGGTCGGCGATCCGTGCCTCCGGGCTCCGCCCGTAGACGCTCGTTATGTTGTCCGGCGTCGTCGCCGTCCAGTACACGTTCCCACTCGCCTTGGCCTCGCGGCGCTCGATCCGCGCGAACGCGCCCTCCACGCGGGGACGGTAGCGGATCACCCGCTCGCTCTCCGTCTCGTACCGGTCGAGCTCCGCGCCGTCGATCGACCGGGCCGGCACCAGATCCTCGGCGCCGGACAGGACGAACACATCGCTCTCGCGCGCGTCGTCGTAGCCGGGAAGGCCCTTGTCGGTCTTTCGCGTGATGCGCGGGATCGACAGCTGCCAACCGGCGCCGAACGGGCCATTGCCAGCCCCGGAGTCGTACGTCACCGCCAGCGTCGGCCCGAACCCCGCGCGGCCAGGGCTCAGCGGCAGCGGGATCGAGAACGATCCGGTGCCCGTCACCGGGTTCGCGGAGAATTTCTCATCGACCCCGCGGATCGCGCCGCCGCCCTTCGGCAGCGCGGGAGCGGGCAGCTCCGGCGCCCTGGGCGCGCCGGGGAGGCCCTTCGGAGCCTCGGTGTTTTTGCCAGACCCCTCCCGGGCGAGGGACGCGGGGTCTCGGCTCTTGCCGCGGGCTCCGCCGTCCGGCGCGGCCGGTGACGCTGCCGGAGCAGCGGTGGTTTCCTTCTTGGGCTCACGAGCGTTCATCCGTCTCCCTCTTCCCATGGCAATGGGCGGCCCACGCGCCCGGAGCGACTCGCTCCGGCACGACGGCGTCGGCCGCCAAGTCCGAGAGCGGCGCCGGGCCAGACGCCGCTCACGGACGTATCGGATCTTCCACCGCCCCGTTCCCGTTGCCCGGCCCCCCCGGGAACGACGGCTCAAGCCCTCGGAGGCCAGCGTTACTTGTAGAACACGTTCACGATAATGGTGTTCGCTCCGGGCGCGGAGGTGTTGTTGTCTGCCGCGGTGGCGCTCGCGCCGATACCGATGCCGTTCGTGAACGCGATGCCGTTCGTGTGCTCGGTCGAGACCACCTGCCCGGCCGGCACCATGAGCGTCAAGGCAGGCTGGGTCGTGCCGACCGTCGGGGCCCCGGCCGTGTTGTAGAGCTTCACGAACGCGTCGGTCGAGCTCCAGTTGGCCAGGTACCAGCCGAACACCTGCCCGGCGGAGCTCTTCACGCTCTGCCCCGTGGTGCTCAGTCCGACGTTGCGGTAGATGGAGAGCCCGCCGGAGGTGGCCGGCTTCACGTTGACCGCGCCCACGGTGTTGGTTCCGGCCGGGAGCGACCCGACCAGGCTCACCGGCAGCGGGTTGCTCTGCGAGACGTCGACGGCCGCGCCGTCCGCGCCAGTCTGCACCTTGGCGCGGAGGACGTGGACGCCGAGGATCTCATCGGTGGAGAGGAGCACGCCCGCTCCCTGAGGAAGAGTGATGTTGTCCGACATGGATGCTGACTCCTTGGTGAATGATCGCAGCGCCGTCCTCTACGATTGGGAATGCGGCGAGAGGCTGTACTCGCAGAGCAGGTAGATGTCCTGGAGCGTGTCGTTCAGCCGGTTGCTCGTCGTCCTGAGATCGCCCGCGATATCGTCGACCTTGTCGCTGCTCGCGCTGAGCGTCCAGGTGCCGAGATCCCACGAGCCGCCGGGCGGGCTCATGCTGGCGCCCTTGCCCGTGTTGCGCGAGACGCCGTCCGGATAACCCGGCAGCGCTATCGTGCTCGCCGCGGCGCCTGGCGGCGCCACGCCGACCTGGAGCGCAGTGCCGCTCGTGTAGGCCACCTTGCCGTTCCACCGCGCGTAGAACGTGACGCTCGTCAGCGCGATCTTCCGGGCCGCCGGCGCATAGGGGAACATCTCCCGCGTGAGCGGGATCGAGAGCTCCTGCGCCACGACCGGGTCCGAGGGCGCCGCCATGAAGCGAGCCCACTCGGCCGGCAGCTCGGACCGCAGGCTGAAGATCCGGCGGCGCACCGGCGGGTTGGTGACATAGTAATCCTTCGCCGCGCCCGCAATGGTGGTGTTCGCGCGGGCCGTGTAACGGATGTGCAGGATCACGTCGCTCACCGCCCCGATGTCGAATCGGTTGTTCGCCGCAGGGAGCCCGATCCAGTAGGAGCCAATGACGCCCGCTCCCTCGAAGGGCAGATACCGCTCGTCGCGGAGGTTCGGCTCGAACAGGCCCGCGTCGTTCACCCCTCCGCTGGTCGCGATCACCTCCGTCAGCGGCGAGAGATCCGTCCGGAAGTTCACCGCGTCCGCGTACGACCCGCCGGTCACCGCCTTGTCCTCGCGCACCTTCGTGCCGCTGAGCCTCAGCGTGCAGCTCACGCCGGCGTACGGGCCGGTCACCGTCGGGATCGTGACGGCGACCGATTTGATGCGCCGGAAGTAGTGACCCGGGTAATCGAGATCGAACACCTCCTCCGGCAGCTCGATCTCGCACTCGCCGGTCTCTCGGAGGTGCATCAGCTGCTCGGGCGCGACCTCGGCGAGCGAGACGTGCTTCACGAGCTCCGCCTCGCGCGGCGTCTTCTCCAGGAACGCGACCTCCAGGCGGCGGAGGTCGTGCTGGAGCCGCTCCCCGGCGAGCAGGCCCTGCTTCAGGCTGTCCCAGGCCCCGAAGCGCACCATGGCGGGCGTGCCATCGAGCGTGCCGAGCTCGAACCGGAGCGCCCGCTCCGCCCGCTTCGCCATGTCGTAGGCCAGCGTGTACGTCTGGTAGTGGACGGTCGCGAGCTCCGCCACCATCCAGTCGTACAGCTCCTCGTTCGTGCGCTTCCTCTCGTGGAGGAACGCCAGCACCTCGCGCGCCTGCTCGGCCTGGCGCTCGTGGTTCCTGAGCTCCATCTCCGCGACCGCGGCGCGGATCTTCGCGCCGGCGATCTGCTTCTCCAGCCCCTGCATCTCCTTCGCCGCGAGCCGCTCTTGCAGCGCCCACTCCTCGGCGCGCCGCTCGTACCCGGCGAGCGTGGCCGCGAGCGACGCGCCCTCCCGCAGCGCGCCGGCCACCATGGAGAGCGCGTGCGACGCCGCCTCGATCGGCGCGCCCGACGCCTGCCCGCCGATCGTCGTGATGGCCACCGGGCTCCCCATCGAGCCCGCAGCGCCGAACGTCGTCGGCGGGACGGCCTCGACGCCGGGGGCGACGGCGGCGATCCCCTGCGCCACGAGCCCGAGCTCCATGCCCTCGACGCTCAGGGCCAGCGCGCTTTCCTCCGCGGCGCTCATCCACGGCAGGCCCGCGTAGTGGTCGCGGCGGAGCCTCGCCGCCTCGTGCGAGCGCTCCAGCGCGGCGAGGCTCGCCTGGGCGTCCGCGACCTGCTGCGCCTTGATCTCCCGAACCGCCGCGAGGAGCTCGACCTCGTGGCCCGAGCGGAGCCGCGCGAGCGCCTCGCCGTCCTTCTTCTCCATCGCGGCGAGGAGCGCGCCGCCCAGCCCAGACACCGCGCCGCAGAGCTCCATCGCCTTCGCGAGCACCACCTGGAAGCGGTAGGGGAGCCGCGCGGAGCTCGGCTCGTCGAGCACCGTCGCGAGATCCACGCCGAGCGCCCTGGCCTGCACGAGCAGCATCGGATCGATGGGCGGCTCGAACAGGGGCAGCACCCGGGCCACGCCCTCGATGGTCATCGAGTGCCGGATCTTGAAGAGCCGATCGGCCACCGTGTCCCAGAGCGCCGAGAGCGCCTCGTCGCGGGGCACGCAGAAGTACAGCTCGCCGAGGTCCGGCACGGGCTCGAACATCGCCTTGCTCGGCGTCTTCATCAGCGAGCTGACAACGAGGCTCTCCGCCTCGACGCGGGACCTGGCCCCGACCACCGGGTCGGAGAGGTCGCCGAGCCCGAGCGCCTCGAGCTGCCAGTAGTTCCGCGGCGCCACGGTCTCCTGCCGCTCGACGCGCTGCGGGCGCCGGCCGAGGAGGCTGCTGGCGAGGATGTAAAGCTGCGTCGCCTCGTTGATCGCCTCGATCGTCTCGCGCCGGAAGAGCTGATCACCCCAGGCGATCAGGTTCTCGACGTACTTCATCACCACCGCCTTCTGGTAGGCGATCGGCCGCATCCGCGCGATGAGGTGCGGGTTGAACGGGTCGCTCCGCCACGCCTCGATCTGCGCCGAGAGCTCTTCCTTCTCCGGCGGGTCGGCCAGGTTCGTCAAGAGCGAGCCGAACAGCTTGGCCATCGGGCTCTGCTGCGCCGCTGGCACCTCCCGGAGCTCGTCCTCGATCGAGGCGAGATCCCTGTTCTCGCGGAACGGCCGCACGTTCCAGAAGCGCCCGGGCGCCGGGGTGGGGTCGCCCGTGGTCGGGTCGAAGATGTAGTGGAACCAGCGCTGCGCCTCGGCGTGCCGGCCGTTCCGCATCAGCCGCAGGGCGATCAGGAACGGGGCATGGAAGAACAGCTCCCAGTTGTAGACCGAGTATGCCCCCCGGAACGAGAAGTCGACGTCCTCGATCGGATACGGCTTGAGCACGTTTTCGGGGTCCGGGTGGTACGTCTCGGCGAAGAAGTCGTCGGCGCTGAGCTGGAGCGGCTCGGTCGGGCGGAGCGACCATTGGAGCAGCCCGTCCACGCCGGCGCGCTGCAGCTCCTTCCGGAACAGGCAGACGTGGGGGTGATAGAAGGACGTGAACCGGTATCGCTTCGCGTCTTGGTAGACATGCGCGATGGACGTCTCCTCCGGCGCCCTCCTCACCCACGGGGGCAGCGTGGCCGACAGGCCTTCCCGGCCGAGCACCTCGTCGTCCTTGTCGACGTCGTTGAACGGCGTGATCCCGGGCTGGATCTTCGAGGCATCGTGATATTCAGTGTGCTCGGACAGGACGAGCTCGGCGAAGAACGTCGAGCGCGCGTCCTTGTAGAAGAAGAACGGCGCGCCGGCTGCGGCGCTGTCCGTCGTGTCGCCCGTGATCTCGCGCGGGATGAAGGCGCGGAACGGGGTGGCGCTTCCGAACAGCTTGAGTCGAAGAGGGTAGTCGTCGAGCGTGATCGGAACGGTCAGGCCGGCCGCCCAGGCGTTGGAAATCACGAGTTGCCGGCGTAGCTCCGCGGAGTGCGGGCGCGCCGGCAGAAAGTTCGTGACGTTCGGCGAATCCACATCGGTTACCCGGTAATTGGTGCCCTCCAGCACGCCGCAGGCGCTCCGCGTGAAGTGCCCGACACGATAGGCGAGGGTTGGGGCCCACCTCACGGCGATCCGGAGGGGCGAGTCGTCGTCCTCTCGCTCGAGCATCAGCGCGAGGTACGAGGGATGCATCCCCGACGGGATCGACACCTCCGGACCGCTGCTCATGCGCTGCGCGCCCCACGTCCCGTTCCGGCGCTCGCTCCACGCGAGGCGGATGTACCGGCGCGTCTCCGCCTCATCGCCCGCGTCGCGCGTATCGTTAGGCAGCCGCTGGTCCGGCTCGGCGCGCTCCTCGATGATCGGCCAGAAGAGGTGCGGGCGTCGGTCCTCCACGGCGAGCAGGAGGTTGTCCGATTCGATGTCGACCTCGATGGGCTCCCAGGGAGTCCAGGACAGCCCATTCACCCGCGTGCGGTAGAAGTGCTTGTACGGCTGGAGCGCCGTGCGGCCGACGACGTGGAGCACGTCGATGGGGAGGTGCGTCTCGTCGCCCTCCTCCTTCTGGTGGAACGCCGCCACGATCTCGAGGTTCGCGACCTCGTCGAGCCTGTCGAGGTACCGCTCGAACGCCCGCTCCGCGGCGTCGTCGGTGATGTCCTTCTGCCGGAGCTCGGCCTCGAGATCCTTGAAGAACGGGGATTTGTCGTCGCGCAGCGACGGATCGAGGTACGCCTCGGGCTGGAGGAGGACCTTGCGGTTGGCCTCCCAGACACGGTAGCTCTTCCGCCACGCCCACTCCCGCGCCGCCTCCTCCGAGAGCGTCAGCTTGGACGCCTCCAGGTTCAAGAGCGCGCGCTGCACGAACGTCTGCACCGAGCCGATGGCCTGCTTCAGGCGCGACGTGATCACCGCGGGGCTTGTCTCGACGTCCACGAGGAGCTCGGCGAACAGCTCGTTGCTGTCCTTGTGATTCCGCTTCGCCACGAGGTACGCCACCATCACCGACCGGAGCCGCTCGCGCAGCACGTCGCGCAGGGGCGGCGCCACCCTCGCCCAGTCGGCCTCGGAGTACTTCGCCTTCACGGCCTGGACGATGCCGTCGATGGGCGAGGCGTCGTCCGCGTATATCGCCTGGATCCACCCGAACGCCTGTTCGGCCGAGACGCCGAGGCGCTTCAGCACCACCATCCCGCGACGCACGAGGGTGAGGGTCGAGACCAGCTCCGCGGGGTTATCAGGATTGAGCGCTGCTTGGAGCAGCGCCGTGACGTCGGCCAGCGGCCAGCCTGTGGCGCTGGCGATGTCTTCGGGCTCGGTCACGAACAGGCTCGCGAGCGACGGGCTCGGCCCGGCGAGGTGGGGGCGGAGCTCGACGAAATCCACGAGCCGCTCCCAGGCCGCGAACAGCTCCGAGCCGGTGCCCTCGATATCGATCTCGATCTCGGCGCGCGGCAAGGCGTCGAGGTCGAGCGCCGATGACGCGCCGGCGAGGAACATCTCCTCGATCTCGTCGGCGCTCAGGCCGAGCCGCCGCACGAGCGCCGCGGCCTTGGCGAGGTGCCGGTAGGCAGCACGCTGCGGGCCGAGGTCTTCGAACGACGGGGGCGGCGACGCAGGGAGCTCGGCGAGCAGGGAGAACACGCTGCCGAGCTTCGTCTTGCCGGGGTCGCCGAGCGTGAGGACGCCGGCGACGAGGAGGTGCGTGGACCGCGCGTCCAGCTTCAGCGCGGCGCTGAGCATACGCTCGACGAGCGCCGCCTCGGCCTCGCTGTCCGGGGCGCCGTTCTGTCCGCGCAGCGCGAGGAGCGCGCCGAACAGCTCGTCGAGCACCGGGTTGATCGCCTCGTCCGTCACGGCGATCTGCGCGCGAGGCGACGGGCGCGACCAGAAGAGGAACTCGAGATCGGCGGGCGACAGCCCCGAGCGCCGGACGCGATCGACCGTGTCCAGGAAGCGCAGCGTGCGCTCCGGGTCGGCGGCCTCGAACGGCTTGTAGATGCTCAGGTGGTAGAGCGCGAAGAAATCGGACAGCGGGAGCCGCGCCGCGCGCGCGAAGGAGACGCTGCGGTGGAGCTTCGCGAGGCTCTCCGGCGCAGGGACCGCAGCGGCTGCGGGGAGATCGAGCCCCAAGTTCTTGATGAGGACGGACAGCTCCTCCCGGCTGATGCGGAGCGCGGAGAGGATCGCGGGCGTGTGGAGCAAGAGCAGATTGGCCGTCGAGAGGCTGGCGACGCCCGGCAGCGCGAGCCCGGCGTCGACCGGGTTCGTGACGGTCTTGTTCTGGAAGAGCTGCTCGTAGAACGAGGGCGTCTTGCCGGCGTCGCGGCGCCGGGTATCGAGCGGCCCGAACCAGCTCGCGAGCTCCGCGATCGGGAGCGCCATGCCCCGCTCGGTGCGCAGCGCCTGGATCACCGCGATCACGCGGATCGCGCGGTCGTTCATGAGGTCGGTGCCGCTGGGCGCGCACGCGGCGAGCACCTGATCGAGCTCGCGGATCGACCAGCCGAGGCGCTGCCGGAGCCGGAGGAACCGGTGCATCATGCTCAGCGCGGCCAGGGCGTCCGTCATGCCACCGACGGTCTGCTCCTCGATCTTGCAGCTCCCCGCGGGCTGGAGCGCCGGCGCGCCCAGGCGACCGAGCGTGGAGGTCTCGAGCAGATCGAGCAGCTCGTCGTAGGACAGGCCCGAGCGCGCGAGGAGCACCGGGACCTGGAACGACGCGCCGGGGAGCGGGGCGTCCGGGGCGAGGCCCCAGGCGCTCGCCAGGGTCACGTCGTCCGCGATCCATGTGCCGCGGATCAGATCGCGCTGCCGTAGCGACATGCCGAGCCGGTGGGCGGCCAAATCCTCGGGATACACGGACTGCGGGCTGGACCAGCTCGCCCTCATCTCGGTCATCAGCGTGTGCAGCGACACGCCGAGGTGCTCGAGATAGACGCCCGCCTCGTGTTCCCGGTAGCAAAACGGCAAGGCGAAGGGGAAGTCGCGGCCGGCCAGGTGCTCGTAGACGTCGACGTACCACGCTGCCTCGCCGGCGGGCGGGTTCGGCATGGCCGCGAGCTCCTCGGCGGTGCCGGTGGTCGCGATGTGCTCCGGGAAGGCGGGCGGGGCCTGGTTGTTGTCTTCGTGGCTCTCGCTCACGACGGCGTGGACGAGGATCTCGTTCACCAGGTCGACGTACGGCAGCGGCGTGTCCGCGTTCTCGCAGGTGAGGTCGATTCGGCCGATGTCCGGGCGCCGCCCGGGGAGCGCCGGCGTCATCCCCGGCGCGCTGCCGAGGAGCAGATCCTTCGCGGTCCACCTTTCGCTGCCGCTCTTCGTGACCTTCGAGTCGTGGCGAGAAAGGAAGCCGAGCAGGTCGACGAGGTACGCCGCAGGGCCGTACACCGAGGCGCAGTGCGCGCACGCGCAGGCGTCGGGCGACCCGAAGAGGTCCCCGTACGTCGCGAACGCCTGGGGCGCCTGGCCTGCGCGGCTTCCTTGGTCGGGCACGACATAGGCCGACTTCGGGTTATGCGGCGCGGCGAACTTGAGGAACAGCCCGGTGGCGTGGTCGGCGACGGCGGCCGCTCTGTCGAAGATGCCCGCCGCGATCTTGGCGCCCCCCAGGGCGGCGCCGTGCTTGGCGATGAACCGCGCTCGGCCGCGTCGGAGGATCGCCCGCGACGACGTGAGCCCGGCGTCGAGGAGCACCTTGATCTCCTCGTACCTGGGTGTGAGCTTGCCGAGCCGCTCGATCGCCTTGAGATCGAGCGCTGTGGCCGTGGGGTTGGCGATCCCCGCGAATGCCCCCGGGTTCAATGCGATGTAGTGGCCGGCGCGGGCCTTGCCGAGCTCGAACGCAGGGTTGTTGTTGAAGAACGTGGTCAACCCGCTCGCGCCGGCCGCAGCGACGGCGGAGGCCACGACCTTCGTCGGGAACGCCACTTCCATGGAGCGCTGGAGCACCTTGGCGAAGGAGGCGCGCTTCTCGGCCACCGTCGCTCCGGGCGTATTGGCTGGGTAATTGATGGGTGATCCGTTGCGCACGACGCCGAGGGTCGCGACCCAGTCGGCCTCGCTGTAGGCGGCCAGGTCCTTCAGGGCGGTGATCTGGCCGCCCTGCTTTCGCGCCCACAGCTCGTCGATCAGCGGGAAGTGATAGCGCGTGAGCGCCCCGAGCTGCAGCGCGAGCTGGGTTGACGGGATGACGCCGGCGCCCTGGAACGAGGGGCGCGTCGCGAGCTGGGTCCAGAAGGCCTCGGGCGTGCCGTCGTGGTCCAAGTACGCCGTGAGGAACTCCTGCTGGAGGCTCTGGGTCGTCAGCGCCTTGGCGAGGAGCTGGCCGAGATTGCCGGTGGCGCCCGCTGGCGGCGTGTCGAAGGCGAGCGAGACGGCAGAAGCGAGGAGGGGCGCGAGGCGGTCATCTGGAGCGGAGCCCCCGCCCTCGATGAGCCCCTCGTCGATCGCATCGACGAGCTCGCGGCGCAGCGCGGCGCGGGGGTAGGCCAGGAGCTTGCGCCGCGTGGCTGGCAAGCCCTTGCGGACGAGGGCGTAGAACACGTCCGGCGTCCCGCTGCCGCCGATCTGGTACAGGAGAGACTCGGCCGCGACGAGCGCCTCGACGTGCGCGGGCTCCGCCCTGGTCGCGCGAACGAGGCGGTCGCTCTGATCGCTCGTCAGGTCCTTCAGGGAGACGCCCGACGCGTGGACTTGAATTTGCCGATGCAGCCGCGAGAGCTCAGCGGGCGAGGGCTCGGTGGGGCCAGGATCGCTCGCGAACGCGCCGATGGTCAGGTCGACGACAGCGGTCGGGGGAGCGCTATAGAGGACTTCAGAGCGGCCGATCTCCGCTTCACCATTGAGGATGCGCACCCGCAGATCCGGCCGCTGCTTGCCGGCGTAAGGGAGGCTCGTGTACTGTATCTCGTACTGACCCGCGGCGTCTGCCGTGCCATAGCCGATCACGAAGGCCCCCGACACGCCCACGTCGTACGCGGTGACGTGCGCCCCTGCAGCGGCCTCTCCGCTGGAGGTCCGCACCTTGCCACGCACGATCGAGGGCGCCGGAGCACGCTTGGTCGATGTGATCTGGGGATCCACCTCGATCCGGACCGAGGCAGGGGCTCGCGACACCTTCCAGGACGAATAGCGGGTGACGAGCTCCGCACCCCCGGAAGTGAAGGCGCGCAGCGCGAGCACGGGCTCACGTCCCTTGAAATGACGATCCAGGAAGCCCTGATCGAGCGATATGGAGAAGGCGCCGTCGCTGTCGGTCACGGCCACGGCGAGGAGATCCGTCGTGACCTCCTCGCTGTCCCACGCCTCGATCCGCACATCGGCGACGCCGCGATCGTTCTTGGCTCGCACGACTCGACCGGATAGTTGATACACGCCCATAGGAGCTCCCTTCGATTCCATGGTCAAAAATCCCTAGATCGGCGCTGTGCCCAGTCGCCAAAATCGACGCGCCGTGTCGTTGGCAGTGAACAGCGGAGACGACGACGAAAAGAGCCGGTCATGGCGCCTGCGGCGCGACGATCCACGCGCCGCTCGCCCCGAGCGAGCTCTCCTCCGATGTCCGCGAGGAATCAGTTATTTTCTGCGATCCCCTGTCTCAATCCATGCGCGCGTCAGCGACTCACCGCAGACGCGCCTGCAGGACGTGAGTTGAACTACCACGACACGCCTCGTTGTACAGATCGAAACACGTCCCTGCCATTCGACGATCTCGGGGTACGTCCACGGCTCACGCGCGGTCGATGGACGTCTGTCTCTTGCTGTCGCCGACCGAGCGCGGCCGCACGGCCAACGCCATGGGCTCACGCAGGCATGACAACGGCTGATGTCCTTTGACGCGCCGCTCACGCGCAGCCTTCGCGCGGCACGTCACGTCGTCCCGGTCACATCCTGGCGACATCTTGCGCGCCCCCACCACCTCTTGGCCAGGCCTGCCGATTTTCGACTAGAATAGAGGGTCCCCTTCCGCGAGGCCTCATGCGCGGCGCGCCCACTGCTGTTGTTATCCTCCTCTCTGTCGCGGTCGCCGCGTGCGACCAGGCCGCGCCCCCGTCCGAGACGCCGCCCGATCCAGCGGCCGCCCAGCCGCTGTCCGCGGCGGCAACCCCGGTGATCGCCGCCGTTACCTGGCCCCCTTCCGCCTCGCTCGACCGGACCGCGCTCGCGGCGCTCCCCAAGACGGCGGCCCACGCCGCCAGGACCTCGCGGGTCCCGGTGCTCGTGCCGTCCCGGCGCGAGCTCCTCGCGGCGCCGGTCCTCGTTGCCAGGGAGCACTGGACCTCGTTCTGGGCAAAGACGGACGCGATCACCGTCTCGCTCACGATGACCCGCCTCGCGCACAAATATCCGGGCATTCCACCGTTCCGGGGGCCCCGCGCCGTGCGCGGGGCGCCTGCGTTCGTCACGGCGAACGAGGGTATCTGGAGCGCGTCGTGGACCGAGAACGGCGTCTCGTACGCGCTCGACGTCGAGTGCGCCTCTCCAGAGGCGCCGGCCTGCGCCTCGGACGCGCTCGTCCTCGAGCTCGCCTCGGAGCTCGTTTATGTGGGCGGCGACGAGCCCAGGGCCGCGGGAGACATGCCATGATCGCGCCGCTCCGCCCGCCGCGCCCTCGCCCCGCCGCGCTGGCCTCGCTGGTCGCGACAGCCACGCTCGCGCTCCCGCCGAGCGCCGCCGCGGCCGATCCGTTCTCGTACCGTCCGGCCGGCGAGCTCCTCTCTGGCTCGGGAGAGGGGCGCGCCGACGACGTCGTGTACGCGCCCTCCATGCGCTTTCCGCTCGAGGAGGGCCCGGCGTTCGCCAACTCCCAGGTCTACAGCAAAGGCGGTAGCGCGGGCCCGGCCGGTGGACAGTGCGATACGGACAACTACGCCTATCCGTGGCGCGACAACTACTGCGAGCTGCGCTCGTGGGAGATGCCTCTCTGCCCCTCCGGCACAGGGCACCAGGGGCAGGACATCCGGCCGGCGACGTGCGAGGCGGGGAGACACTGGGTCGTCGCGGTGGTGGATGGCACCATCACGAGCGTCGGCGGCTACTCTGTCTACCTGACCGGCGAGGACGGGACTCGCTACGACTACCTGCACATGTCGGATGTCCAGGTCTCGCCCGGCCAGGACGTGTCGCGGGGAGAGCGCATCGGGCGGGTGTCCAACGTCTACGGGAGCACGCCGACGACCATTCACCTGCACTTCAACGTGCGGCAGTCCGTGAGCGGCGTCGGCGTGGTCTACGTGCCGCCCTACACATCGCTCGTCGCCTCGTACGAGGCGCTGCTCAACGAGCCCCCCGAGGGCGCCCTCGAGACCGCCGGCTGCAGCGGTATCGCGGGATGGACCCGCGACCCGGACGCGGAGAGCGCGCCGGGCGACGCGCGGCTCTACTTCGACGTCCCCGCGACCGAGGACGGCGCGGAGGGCTACAGCTTCCCCGCGGACGTGCGCCGCGACGACCTCTGCGAGCCGCTCGGCTCGTGCGCGCACGGCTTCGAGGCGCCGATGCCGCTCAGCCTGCTCGGGGGCGACCACGCGGTCCACGCCTACGGGGTCGACGGCTCGAGCGGCGAGGAGGTGGAGCTCGAGGGGAGCCCGAGGGCCCTCGAGTGCCCGCTCGATCTGCCCTCCGGCGTGAGGCGGCCGCTCGGCGGCGACGGCGCGCTGGACGCCTGGGGGTTCTCGCGGTTCTGGGACGTCGCCAGCGCGCCGGACGCGGCGCTCCTGGCGCTGCCGGAGGGCGACGCGTTCCCGTCGTCGCCGCTGCTCGTGCGCGGCGACGACGGCGCGGCCTCCCTCTGGTTGATCGACGGCGCCGATCGGCGGGCCGTGCCGGATGCCGAGGTGGCCGCCGCCTGGCACCTCGATCCGGGCGAGGCCGTCGTGTGGCCGGCAGCGAGGCTCGCCGCGCTGCCGCTCGGGCCGGCGCTGCGGCCGCGCCCGTTCCTGGTGCAGGGCTCCGGGCCGGCGCTCCACGTCATCGACGCGCCGCCGCCGCCGGGCGAAGGCGGCGGCGGGGCTGGCGAGGCCGGCTCCGGGGGCGCTCCAGCCACCGGAGACGCGGAGGAGGGCGCGCCCGGCATGAACGTCGGCGTTCACGGGCAGCTGCGCTGCGAGTGCGGCGCAGCCGGCGCGGGCGCCGCGGGCTCCGCTGGGGCGGGCTGGCAGCTCGGCCTCTTCGCGATGGCGGCGCTCGGCGCGGCCCGCAGGCGGCGGCGCGAGGGCCGGCCGCCTCAGCCTTCGTGGATCTTGATCCCGGGGATCGACCGGAGCGGGCTCGCGTCCTCGACCCGCGAGCCCTCGAGGTAGACGTTCTTCAGGCTCTTGAGCTCCCGGAGCGGCGACACGTCGCTCACCCGCGTCCGCTTCATCTGGAGCATCTCGAGCTTCTTCAGGCCGGCGAGCGGGCTCACGTCGGTCACCTCGGTCTCATCGAGCTGGAGCTCGGTGAGGCTGGTGAGGCCGGCGAGCGGCGAAAGGTCGGCGACGGGCGTGCGGCCGATGTCGAGCCGGTCGAGCTTGACCAGGCCGGAGAGCGGCGAGAGGTCCTTGACCAGGGTCGCCGAGACGCGCAGCGACTCCAGCCGGAGCAGGCCCTTGATCGGGCGGAGGTCGTCGATCTTGCCCGGCGGCAGGTAGAGCCCTTTGACGCCCGTGAGCTCGGGGAAAATGCACGGATCGAGCTCGTCGAGCCCCTGGGCGTCCGAAAGGTTCATCGTCTTGATGTTCTTGAGCTCGGCGCGCTTGATCGGCCCCTCGGGCTTCTGGAGCTGCTGCCGCACCTTGGCCTCGAGCGCCGGATGAGAGAACGTCACCGGATCGCTCTTGGTGCACACCACCTCTTGCTTCTTCGGCGGCGCGCTGGCCGTGGCCGCGGGGCTCGCGGCAGGAGGCGCGTCGGCGGGCTTCGCCGCAGAAGGCGCGGCCGAGGCCGCTCCCGCAACGGGCTTCTTGGGCTCGTCGCAGCCGAGGAGGAGAAGGGCGATGCCAAGGGATGCAAGGACGAGAGGGCGAATCATCGCCGCGATGATACACGAGACGACGGAAGAGGGCCGCGTCTTCCAAAGGGCGCTCGCGCGCTACAGCGGCAACAGCAAAAGCCCTTGTCGCGAGTCGAGCTGCTCGGAGAACCAGTCCCGGTGGCGCCGCTCCACCGCGAGCGAGTGCCGGAGGACGTCGCGCGCGCGCTCGGAGAGGCCTTCGCGGAAGGATATCATCCGCTCGTAAGCAGCGCAGCTGTCCTCCTCGTAATGCCTCATCGCCTCGAGGATCGCGCGATCTCCGACCATCCCGTTCGTCAGCGCCTTGCTCTTCAGCTTGGGTCGGACGGCGCTCTCCATCGGCGGCTCGCCGAGCTCGTGGGCCAGGGCGGCGAGCACCTCGAGGTGACGCTCGTGATCGTGAAGGAAGCTCGCGAGCCGGCTCTTGTCGCCTGGTCGGTTCATCCGCGAGAGCGCTGCTGCGAGCGCGTCCACCGTGGACCAGTTGAGCTCGATCAGTTCGGTCAAGGACCCGATGAACGCGGCTTCGCCGCCGATCACGGACGCCATGGAATATCGCTCCTCTCCTCGCGGAAGCGGACCGCCCGCGTGAAGAGAGAGGTGGGCGGGTGCTTCTCCAGGCGTTCGATGCTCGCAAGCCCGGTGCCGGAGCCCGCCTGTGCAGCCGCTATCCGTCGCTGCGCGCGCGTCGTCCAGGAAACCCGCGGTTCTCCACGCTTGTCGCCCGCCGCCGCGCCCGAGACGGCCCGCTCCAGGGTCCGCGCTCGAGGGGATGCGAAGACTCAACCCAGATCGAGGCCGCGGTCGCGGCGCCGGGTCGAGCGCGCGCCGGACCAGGACGGAGCCGTGACGTGCCGGGGCGCGATCGGCACATGCTCACGCCGCGCCAGGCAGCGAAGCGCGAGCACGTCCTGGACATGAGCGCGCCTCCGCGCAAAGCGCGAAGGCGGCGTCGTCCAGGTCAGGATCAGGAGAGGAGAGATGGACTTCGGTCGAGAGCGCTCCGGCGGCGCGCTCGGCGGAGATGCCGCTACTTCTTGCCAAAAAGGCCGCCGAGCGAGCCTGCGAGGCTGCCGACGTCGAGGTTGGCGATGGCGGGGGCCGCCGCGCCGAGCGCGGTGTCGACGTGGGCGGCGAGCGGCGCCGGGAGCTTCTCTTTCAGGAAACCGACCACCGTCTCCACGGCCACGCGGGCCTTGTCTTCCGAGATGCCAACCTTCTCTGCGACCTGTCGTACCAGCTCGTCCATGGCCTCGACGCTCATCCTTTCTGCGCGAGCCGCGCATCCGGGGCGAGCATCCACGCGCCGATCGGCGCCGGCAAGGGAATTCGGCGCCGCGCGCTGCGCGCTACGCTCTCGACGACGTGGCCCCTCGCACCAGCGCGCGGCGGCATGGGCCCTCGTGGTGAGCCGCATCGTGGTGGGCCCCGCACGACAATCCCCCTGGTCATTTCGTAAAGAGTGTTGTTGAATCAGGGGATCTCGGCTTGGCCGATGCGGGTGAGGAGGGAGAACCATGTCTGGGTCCGCAAGTCACGAACCTGCGCTCCTCGTCGAGCTCACCAAGACGGACGGTCTCCTCTACATGGCTGCCTGAAAGGAGCGAGGGGTATGTCGAAA
This sequence comes from Sorangium sp. So ce1504, assembly GCF_051521635.1. NCBI lineage: Bacteria > Pseudomonadati > Myxococcota > Polyangiales > Polyangiaceae > Sorangium > Sorangium sp. So ce1504. Next base: position 9,262,300 of record NZ_CP150365.1, read on the forward strand.
TTCCGCTTGAGCCGACGTGCCATGCTGCGAGGCGCCGGCGCCATCGCCGTCGCGCTCCCGTGGCTGGAGATCATGGGAACCGAGCGCCCGGCGCGCGCGCAACCCGCCCCCGCACGGCGCTTCCTCGCCGTCTACACGCCCGGCGGGACCCTGATCGACCGCTGGCGTCCGACCGGCACCGAGACGAGCTTCACGCTGGGCCCCATCCTGGCGCCGCTCGCGCCGGTGCAGGACCGGCTGCTCGTCGTCGACGGCCTCGACATGAAGAGCGCGCGCGGGGAGCAGCACCAGTGCGGGATCATCGCCTGGCTCACGGGCACGGATCAGACGGTCGACTTGACCGGCTACGCGAGGGGGCCGTCCATCGATCAGGTGATCGCCTCCCGGATCTCCGCCGGTCGGACGGCGAAGGCGAGCATCCAGCTCGCGGTGCGCTGGGCGACGGGCAAGTCCCACGGCCGGATGACGCCGATGAACATCGCCAACTTCGAGGACACCGCGCCGTACAGCCCCATCCCGCCGCACCTCGATCCGGTGGAGATCTTCACCGACCTCTTCGGCACGCTGAACCCCGGCGCCAGCAACGACGCCGCCCTCCGCCTCGCGCGGAAGCGATCGATCCTCGACTTCGTCGACCGTCGCTACGCCGCCGTCTCCGCGAGGCTCGGCGCGGCCGACAAGCAGAAGATCGACCAGCACCTGACGAAGATCCGCGAGATCGAGCAGAGCCTCGGCAACACGCCGGCTGCGACGAACGCTTGCAAGGCCCCGACGTTGGTCGACACGTCCGACTACAACCCGAGCGCGGGGCTCAACGCGGACGACCCCGGCTCGATCGTGGACAGCTCGACCGACGCGGCGATCCCCAAGGTGGGCAAGCTGATGACGGACATGCTGGTGATGGCGCTCGCCTGTGACATCACCGCGGTCGGCACCCTGCAGTGGAGCGACACCGAGGCGAAGTACACGTTGCCGTGGCTGAACCTGACCGAGCACCACCATTTCTACCAGGAAATGGGCGGCTTCAGGCCGGCCGAGTGCGAGCTCATCTACACCTGGTACTCGGAGCAGCACCTCTATCTCTTGCAGGAGATGGAGAAGGTCGACATGGGCGGGCACTCGCTGCTCGACGAGAGCGTCGTCTTCTTCGGCTCCGAGATCTCGGATCCGCCGTCCCACAGGAAGACGAACATGCCGTTCCTGCTGGCCGGCGGCGGCGGGGGCCTGCGCACCGGGCGCTGGGTCCGGTACCCGAGCCTCCCGCACAACAACCTGCTCGTCTCGATCTTGAACCTGTTCGGCGACACCCGGACCACGTTCGGCACGCGTGAGTACTGCACCGGGCCGCTCACGAACCTCACGTAAGGCCGGAGGTGCCCTAGGTCTCCCGCTCGAGCGCGCGCACCAGCAGCGGCGCCACCGAGTGGAGGGCGCCGGGCGCATCGGCGAGCTGCTGGCTGCCAGGGTGCGAGTCGGTCCCGAGCAGCGTCGTGAACACGGAAGCCTTCCTGATCTTCTCGAGCGAGTCGCCCGGCAAGACGAGGTGGCTCGCGACGGCGTGGACCTTGGATGCGCCGGCGGCGAGGTAGGCGCGCCCCGCCTGGACGAGCGATGAGCCGGTGCGGACCATGTCATCGTAGATGACGACCTCGCGGCCCGAGACATCGGCGTTGATGCCGGTCACGCCGACGCCGTCGCCTCTCCGCTCCTTGTACACGAACGCCGGCTCGACGCCGAGGCCGCGGGCGAGGCTCTGCACCCATTTGGCCCGACCGGCGTCCGTCGCCGCCAGCACGTACGGGCGATCGCCCATCAGCTCGCGGACCGCCTGCGTGATGAGCGGAGCGCCGTACAGGTGGCGCGTCACGTGCGAGTCGCTGAAGTAGAACTCGATGCCATCGGTGTGCAGATCGAAGAGGAAGATGCGCGTGCCCGCGTCGCACGAGGGGATCGCCGAGATGAGCCGCGCCCGCGTCTTCGCGGTCACCACCTCGCCCGGCTTCACGGCCCTCTCCATGGTCGCGTAGCCGAAATAAGGCATCACGATGGAGAGCGACCGCGCGCCTGCGCGCGAGATGGCGCAGCCGAGGTCGTAGATCTCCAGCCAGTCGAGGTCCCGGGGGGCGCCGCCGAGCAGGACCACGTCGCGCCCCCAGCAGTCGACCGCGACGCGCAGGTAGCGCTCGCCGTCGGGGAAGCTCTTGCGCTCGACGAGGCCGCGCTCGAAGTCGCCCGCGGCCAGGAAGGCAGGCTCGAGGTAGCTGTACGAGCTGATCGTGATGAGCAGGCGCCGCTGGCTCATCGCGCACCTCGGCGGGTCGTCCGGGCCGGAGCGGGCCCTCGGCGCGCGCCCCGGGCGGGCGCGGCCTTCGCCGCCCTCGCGAACGGCGCAGCCTTCCCTGCCTTCGCGGGCGGCGCAGCCTTCCCTGCCTTCGCGGGCGGCGCAGCCTTCCCTGCCTTCGCGAACGGCGCAGCCTTCCCTGCCTTCGCGGGCGGCGCGCCCTCTCGGGCCCTCGCGGGCGGCGCGCCCACGCTGGCGAGGACGCTCTTCAGGTGGGGCTCCGCGCCTGGTTCGCTGGGAAAATCGACGGGATCGGGGAGGTCTTTCATCTGCACGACGTCGCATCCTGCTTCACGCGCGGCCTCGTGCAAATGACGCCGGAACCTGGCGCGCGCGATGCCGCGGTGGTTGGTGCAGGCGAGCAGCCTGCCGCCCGGGGCGAGCACGCGGAAGGCGAGCGCGGCGAGCGCGCCGAAATCGCTCGCAGCGCTGAAGCGGCTCTTCTTCGTGGTCGCGAAGCTCGGCGGATCGAGCACGACGAGGTCGAAGCGCCGGTCGGACTGGGCGGCGGCCTTCAGCCACGGAAACACGTCGGCCTCGACCACGACGTGCGCCGCCGGGTCCGCGCCGATCGCGGCGAGGTTGTCGCGCGCCCAGGCGACCACGCCCCGGGACACGTCGACCGTCACGCTCTCGCGCGCGCCGCCCGCCACGGCCGCCACGGTGAACGCCCCCGTGTAGGCGAACAGGTTCAGCACCCGGGCCCCCCGGGCCAGCTCCCGCACCCGCCGCCGGTTCTCGCGCTGGTCGAGGAAGATGCCGGTCGAGAGCCCGTCGCCGAGCCGCACCTTGAACGGCAAGCCGTGCTCGAGGACGGTGAACTCCTCCGGGGCGTCCTCCCCTCGGACGGCGTGCCGCGGCGCGAACTCCTCGCGCCGCGCGTCGACGATGACGCTCGCGTGCTTCGGGCGCGCCTTGAGGTACACGCCCTTCGCCCCGAGCCGGTGGGCCGCGTCGAGCACGAGGTCCCGCGGCGGCGCGCCCGGCTCGCCCTCGCCCGCGCCGAACAGCGACACGACGAGGTGCTCGCCATAAAGATCGACGGAGACGGAGGGGAGGCCGTCACCCGCGCCATGGACGAGCCGGAGCGCCGTGGTGTCACCGGCGCGCGCGATCCCGTACCGCCGCTCGGCGGCCTCGCGCATGGCGCGCTCGACGGCCGCGACGCCGCCCGCGTACGGGTCCGCCGGCGCTGCCGCGAGCCACGCCTCGAAGACTGCTGGCAGCGGCGAGCGGAAGGTCGCGGCCGCGCCCGTGGCCGGGTGATCGAGGCGGAGCTCGGCGGCGTGCAGGAGCAGGCGCGGGGCCTCGGGGCCGCCGTAGAGCGGATCGCCGGCGATGGGGAGGCCGATCGCCGCGAGCTGCACCCGGAGCTGATGCGTGCGGCCTGTCTCGGGCCGGAGCTCGAGCAGGGCGCGGTCGCCGCGGCGCTCGAGGAGGCGGTAGCGGGTGATCGCCAGCACGCCGCTCGCGGCCCGATCCTCCCGCCCCGCGGCCCGATCCTCCCGCTTCGCGGCCCGATCCTCCCGCTTCGCGGCCCGATCCTCTCGCTTCGCGGCCCGATCCTCTCGCGCCCCGCCGGTCTCGGCGAGCGCGCGCATCGCACCTCCCGGCGCCGGGACGAGGCGGTGCCGCAGGGTGCCGCGCGGCGGGCGCTCGCCGAAGCCGGAGACCGAGGCGACGTACGTCTTCTGCACCGTGCGCCCCTCGAACTGCCGCGCGACGGCGGCGTTCGCCTCGCGCCGCCGCGTGAACAGGAGGACGCCCGACGTGTCGCGATCGAGCCGCTGGTGGATCCCGAGGTACGCCTCCGCGTCGCCCCGACCGCGGAGGAAGGCGCGGAGGCGCGTCACCATGTCGTCGATCCGCTCCGCCTCCGGCGCGTGCGTCGACAGGCCAGCCGGCTTGTCGACGACGATGAGATCGGCATCCTCGGCGAGGATCCACTCCGGATGGATGTCGGGAAAGAGCTCCGAGAGCGAGAGGCGCGGGGTCATCAGTTCTGCTTGACGTCGGTGCCGGGCGGCGCCGTGAACTGGAACTCCGCCGGATCGATCGACGCGGGCTGCGACGCGTTCTCGAAGTCGAACCGGTTCCGGTTGCCCTGCGCGTCGACGATGAGGACGCGGCGCACGACGCCAGGGTCCTTCTTCGCGAGGAGCGCCTTGTCGATATAGAACATCACGAATTCGTAGTGGGGAGTCGGCGCACGCGGCTTGCCGACGAGCACGGGGCCGCCCTCGAACTTCGCCTTCTCGTTGAAGGTGAACGTGAACGACGGGCGGAGCCCGTGGCCCATGAGGAACGAGAGGGCGCCCGGATACTCCGAGTTCTGCACCGGCGTGACGAACATCTGCCGGTCCTCGGCGACGTAGACCTTGAGCGACACGCCGTCGGAGACGATGCGGTTCTGGTTCGGCGGATCGTAGCGAAACGAGATCCTGTCCGGCTTCTGGACCGACAGCGCGCCGCTCTGCTTCTTGACGGCCCCCGAGACCTTCTGCGTGTGCTCCTGCTTGAAGCGGGCGAAGTACGTCTTCTTGCCCACGAAGATCGCGTCGACCTCGGCCGCGACGGCGTCCGCGGATCCCGCCTCGGCGGGCGGCACCGCGGGCGGCGCCGCCGTGCCGGGCGCGGGCGCGGAGGTCGCCGCCGGCGCCTCGGCGCGCCCTCCGCCCGCGTCGCGCGCCGCCGCGTCGCCGACGGGCATCCCCGCGTCGCGCGCCGCCGTCGCGGCGCCCGCGTCCTCGCGCTTCCGGCCCGCGTCCTCCGCCGGCGCGCCCGCGTCGGCCTTCGCACCGCCGCCCGCCGCGTCCGTCGCCGCCGGAGCGCCCGCGCTGGCAGCCGCCGCGGGGGCGCTCGCCTGCGGCGGCGCGTCGACCGAGTGCGGCGTCGCGTCGACCGGCTGCGGCTGGGCCGGCGCGGCGGCGGAGGGCGAGGCGTCGGGCGCCGCGCCGGCGGGCGCGGGCGGCGCGTCGCAGGCCGCCACGACCAGGGCAGCGGCCGGGACGAGGGCGACGAGGCGGAGGCGGTTCATCGAAGAGCTCGCTTTCAAGGAGAGTGCGTCGCGTGTTCTAGGACAGGTAGGGCCGAGGTGGTAGCGCCGACCTCCACCACCCCGAGCCCCGCGCCGACGGCATCGATGGCGATCTCGCAGCGTCGCCGGGGCGCTCGCGACCGTCGTCGCTCGAAAATTGGGCCGCGCCGAGGTCAGGAACGCCGACGCGCGCCGGGGCACGCGCTGGCGACGACGTCGTCCCGGGCCCCCGGGGCGAGACCATGTCTTGACCCCTATTTCCACGTAGCCCAAACTCTCCGGCCGCATGCGCGCCGGCACTCCCTCCCTGATCGATGCGTCGTCGCTCATCCTGATCCTGGACGTCTCGCGCAAGCTCGCGGCGCCGTGCGATCTCACGGAGCTGCTCGAGCTCATCATCAAGACGGGGCGGGAGGTGATAGGCGCCGACCGCGGGAGCGTCTTCCTCTACGACGAGGAGGCCAAGGAGCTTTACTCCCGTGTCGCCACGGGCGAGGCCCAGATCCGCGTCAGCATCGACAAGGGCATCGCCGGGGAGTGCGCGCGCAAGCGCCAGACCATCCTCGTCGACGACTGCTATTCCGATCCGCGGTTCAATCAGGAGATCGACCGCCGGACGGGGTATCACACGAAATCCCTCATCACGGTGCCGCTCATCGGGCTCGACGACAAGCTCGTCGGCGTGCTCCAGATGCTGAATTCGAAGGCGGACCACTTCGGCCCGGACGAGCGCGACGTGGCGGAGCTGCTCGCGGCGCAGGCGGCCGTCGCCGTGCAGCGCACGCTCCTGCTCGAGGAGCGCCTGATCAAGCTGAAGCTCGAGCACGATCTCACGATCGCGCGCGACATCCAGCAGAACATCCTCCTGCGGCGGCTGCCGCGCTGCCCCGGCTATTCGCTGTCGGCGTTCAGCAAGCCGGCGGACGACACGGGCGGCGACATCTACGACGTCATCCGTCTCGACGAGCGCGCGGACATGTCGCCGATGATCCTGCTGCTCGCCGACGCGGCCGGCCACGGCATCGGCCCCGCCCTCAGCGTGACCCAGTTCCGGGCGATGCTCCGCATCGGCCTGCGCCTCTCGGCCGACATGGACGCGCTCATGCACCACGTGAACCAGCAGCTCCTCGAGGACCTGCCGAACGACCGCTTCATCACGGCGTTCCTCGGCGTCCTCGACCCGACGACGCACCAGCTCCGCTTCCACGCGGCCGGGCAGGGGCCGCTGCTCCACTACCGGGCGGCCGAGGGCCAGGTCGTGTGGCGCGATCCGTCGACCGTCCCGCTCGGCATGTTCAAGGATCTCGACCTGCCCCCGACGCCGCCCCTCGTGATGGCCCCGGGCGATCTCCTCGTGCTGCTGACCGACGGCTTCTACGAGTACCAGGACGCCGCCGGGCAGGTGTTCGGCAAGGAGCGCGTCGGCGACCTCATCCACCGCCTGCACGCGCGCCCCACGTCCGACATCCTCGGCGCGCTCCTCGCCGAGGTCCGCCGCTTCGCTGGCTCGGCCAAGCAGATCGACGACCTCACCGCCCTCCTCGTCAAGCGAGACGCCTAGAGCGGGGGTGCCCGCTCCCCTGCTTCCCCTCCTCTCGTCCTTGCGCTAGCTAGGGCCGCGATGAGCGCTGTCGCCCCTGTGAACTCTCCCGCCCCCTCCCCCTTCCCCGGCGATCCGCCGGTCGACCCCGCGCTCGCGCAAGCGCACAAGCTCTCGGCGAGCGAGTGGGAGCGCGCGCGCGAGCGCCTCGGGCGGCAGCCGACGTTCACCGAGCTCGGCGTGCTCAGCGTGATGTGGAGCGAGCACTGCTCGTACAAGAGCTCGCGCGTCCACCTCGCCCGGCTGCCCACGACCGGCCCGCGGGTCATCCAGGGGCCCGGCGAGAACGCGGGCGTCGTCGACATCGGCGACGGGTTCGCGGCCGTCTTCAAGATGGAGTCGCACAACCACCCGTCGTACATCGAGCCCTACCAGGGCGCGGCCACCGGCGTCGGCGGCATCCTGCGCGACGTCTTCACGATGGGCGCGCGCCCCATCGCGAACCTCGACTCGCTCCGCTTCGGCCGGCCGGAGCACCCGCGCACGCCTCAGCTCTTGCGCGGCGTCGTCGCGGGGGTCGGCGGCTACGGCAACTGCATCGGCGTGCCGACCGTGGGCGGCGAGCTCTTCTTCGATCGCGCCTACGACGGCAACATCCTCGTCAACGCCTTCACCTGCGGCGTCGTCCGCTCCGATCGCATCTTCTACGGGCGCGCGAGCGGCGTCGGCAACAACGTGCTCTACGTCGGCGCCAAGACGGGGCGCGACGGCATCCACGGCGCGACCATGGCCTCCGACGAGTTCTCCGAGGGCGGCCCGAGCCAGCGCCCCACGGTGCAGGTCGGCGATCCCTTCATGGAGAAGCTCCTGCTCGAGGCGTGCCTCGAGATCTTCGCGGAGGACCTGCTCGTCGGCGTCCAGGACATGGGCGCCGCGGGGCTCACCTCGTCGTCGGTCGAGATGGCGGGCCGGAGCGGCAGCGGCCTCGACCTCGACCTCGACCTCGTGCCGCGGCGCGCGGCCCGGCTCACGCCGTACGAGATGCTGCTGAGCGAGTCGCAGGAGCGCATGCTGCTCGTCGCGAAGCCCGGGTGCGAGGCGCGCGTCATCGAGATCTGCACGAAGTGGGAGCTCGACGCGGCGATCATCGGCAAGGTGACCGACACCGGCCGGTGGGTCGTGCGCGCCACGCCCGGCTACGACCCGCTCGGCGGCGCGGCCGCCGGCGTGGCCCGGAACCCGGTCGTCGTCTGCGACCTGCCCGTGGATTTCCTGACCGACGCGGCGCCGAAGTACGACCGCCCGCAGCGCGACGACGCCTCGCTGCCGGCGCGCCGGGCGTTCGACACGCGCTCCCTCCCGGCGCCGGCCTCGTGGTCCGCGCTCTTCCTCGAGATGGCGGGCTCGCCGAACCTCGGCTCGCGCGCGTGGGTGTGGCGGCAGTACGATCAGATCGTGCGGGGCGGCACCGAGGTCCGGCCCGGCAGCGACGCGGCGGTGGTGCGCGTCCCCTGCGAGAAGGACGGCCAGCTTCACCAGAAGCTCCTCGCCTTCTCGAGCGACTGCAACGGGCGCCTCTGCGAGCTCGACCCGTTCCAGGGCGCGGCGATGGCGGTGGCGGAGGCGTGCCGTAACGTGGTGTGCGCCGGCGCGGAGCCGATCGGCCTCACCGATTGCCTCAACTTCGGCAACCCGGAGCGGCCGGAGATCATGCGGCAGATCGCGCTCGCCATCGACGGCATGGCGGCGGCGTGCCGCGCGCTGTCGGTGCCCGTCGTGAGCGGCAACGTGTCGCTCTACAACGAGACCGACGGCCGCGCGATCCTGCCGACCCCGACGGTCGCGGTGGTGGGGCTCATCGCGGACGCGGGGGACGTGCTGCGGGCCTCGTTCCCCGCCGCGGGTCTGACCGTGCTGCTGCTCGGCGATCCGCGCGGCGGCCCGCTCGGCGGCTCCGAGTACGTCGCGCGCCACACGGGCGAGGTGAAGGGGCCGCCCCCCGCGCTCGATCTCGACCGCGAGGCGCGGCTCCAGGGGCTCTGCCTCGCGCTCGCGCGCTCGCGGCCGCAGCTCCTCCGGAGCGCGCACGACGTCTCGGAGGGCGGGCTGGCGATCGCCCTCGGCGAGTGCTGCGCCGCCGCCGACGATCCCGCGGCGCTGGTGGGCGCGCGGGTGCGGCTGCCGGGCGCGCCGGACGGCGGCGCGCCCGAGCCGCTCGCCGAGGCGCTGTTCGGCGAGGCGCCGAGCCGGATCATCGTGAGCGTCCGGCCCGAGGACGCGGCCGAGGTCGCGCGGCAGGCCAAGGCGGCGGGTGTGCCCTGCACCGAGCTCGGCACGACCGGCGGCGACCGGCTCACCATCGACGCGGGCAGCGGCGAGGGGATCGACGTCGAGCTCCGCGCCCTGCGCGAGGCGCGCGATCGGTGCCTCGAGCCGATCGTGGGGCGATAGCTGCGATGGCCCACAGAGGGCGCCAGCGGAATCGGTCCCGCGATTCCGCGGTTCCGCGGTTCCGCGCGCCCGCGCGGCGCCTTCGCCTATACTTGCAGCATGAAACGCTGGATCCCGCTCGGGCTCATCGCTGCCGGCGCCGTCCTCGGCGCGGCGGCGCTGCTGCTGTCGCCCTCCGAGGAGGAACGGATCCGCGACCGGCTCACCCAGCTCGAGAACGCGGTGCGCATCGACGACGGCGAGCGGAACCCGCTGGTGCGCCACGGCCGCATTCGCGGTGAGTTCGCCGAGATCTTCGCGAAGGAGGCGAGCGCCCGCATCGCCGAGATCGGCGACAGCCTCCGCGGCCGCGACGAGCTCGCGAACGCGGCGACCCAGGCAGCGGTCGTCTATCAGACCGCGGAGGTGAGCCTGGGTGGCACGGAGATCCACGTCGACCCGGCCGGCATGACGGCGGAGGTGACCGCCACCGCGACGGTCACGGGCGCCCGGCATGGGCATGAGGTCCGGCGCGACGAGCTGCCCGTGGTGCTGCGGCTCGAGAAGATCGACGGAGAGTGAAAGATCGTCTCTGCCACCGTCCACCCCAGGCACACCCCCGGCGACGACGGCCGCTGACATCCGCGCTCAGAGCCGCTGACAACCGCGCTCAGACTCGAGGCGCAACCGGCCACGAGCAAAAAAGAAAGGCCGGTCGGGAAGAACCCGCCGGCCTGAGGCCCGCTTTCGCGGACCCACCGGGACCGCACAGGCGCGCCGGTGGAGGGGAGTCCACCGGAGTCCTGGAGAGGCCCGCGATCAGAAGAGATCAGAAGTCAGAAGAGAGAAGTCAGGAAAGCAATACGAAGCGCAATCAAGCAAAGAGCGAAGATAAAGCGAAGACGGGCGGAAGACTAAGACAATCCGAGAAGCCAGTCAAACCGAAAGATGAAGCTGAAGCGAAGTGCAAACCGGAATCGAACGGGCAAGCTCAAGCGAAGCAGAGGAGAAGCTGAAGCGAAGCGGTAAGCAGGGTCAACATCGAGAGCGGCACAACAGATAAGAAAAGCTCAGACCGAGGTCTGACAAGCTGGTCATGCTAAGCCAACGCAACGGGCGACGCGCGTCGCGCGTGCCTCGACCATCCCTCCTTAATCGCCTCGTAAGGCGTCTGTCGTCACGTGAACCGAAGCTGTCCGCCGGCACCCGGCGACAAGTCAATCAAGGAGCCCGATACCGCAAGGGCCATGGCATTCGGGTGACGGCGGGGTCGCGATCGCTCGGCTAGCGCCGCCGATCACCTCGCTTGGCGTCCCCCCCGAAGACCGGGGCAGCACTGCGAAGGTTATGCCAGGGGTCCCCCCCTTCGAGTCCCCATGAAACAGGACGACGAGCAGGGGCGACATCTGGTGGATACATAGAGCAACCGGCGGGCCAACGGCGAAGGGGCCGCGGTCCTGGCGCCCAGCAGCCAAAATTGCCGCTGAAACCCTCCCTCCGAGGCGCGCGCGCGACCCCGGAGGCCTGCACCGGTCATACATTTCCGCAGGGACTGGTCCGATCCAGGGATGGGTTCAGATCCAGAACGCAAATACTACCTGGACATGAATATGTTCATCCTCGAGCCGCTGGACGCCCCGCATTGCACCGTGGAAGCGAAGAAGTGCACTAGGGCAGGATGACTGCCACCGACGCTTTGCGTCGTATCTCGACGGCGTACTCCCCCCGCCAAAGGCGCAGCGCGCTACGCGGCGCAGCCCGCAATACGCAGCGCGGCGCGCAGCTCACCGCACATGGGCGCAGCGCATGGCACACAGCGCAGCGCATGGCACATAGCGGAGCGCACGGCACACAGCGCAGCTCGCGGCGCACAGCGCAGCTCGCTGGACTACCTGCAGCCGGCCTCGATCAGCGGCTCCACCACCCGGGCGATGTTCTCTTGGGGCGCGGAGAATCTGTGGCGTTCGAGCCTCCGCAACGCGCCCAGGAACCTCGGCCAGCTGCCACCGCAGGTCGCGAGCAGCGCCCGGAGCTCCGGAGTCCCCGAGTTGTAGACACGGAACTGCACGAGCGACGCGTTGTTGATCGGACGCCGCGCCCCGATGTCGGCCTTGAGCCGGGCGAGCACCGCGTCCTTCTCCGCCCGCTTCTCGGCGTCGGGCGCCGGGGACGCATACAGCCGATTGAGGTGGACGTAGGCCGCGTGCAGCGCGCGCGTCCGCACCTCGCTCCTCTCCATCTCCCTCATGTAGGCCGTCTTCTCCGCGGAGAAGGGGCCCACCCGCTCGTCCAGGTAATGCTTGGTGAGCTCGTCCCCGACGAAGCTCGCGAGGCTCTCGTTCAACCTCGTCTGCCCCTTCACGTACAGCGTCGCGTGCAGCGACTCGTGGAGCACCACGTTGGCGAGGTCGCCGAGCGCCTCGTCCCCGTCCGAGATCATCGTGGACAGGACCGGATCCTCGAGCCAGCCGAGCGTCGAGTAGGCGCCCGCCGGACGCACGTCGACGTCCCAGCCGGCCGCCTTGAGCGGCGCCGCGAACGCCTTGGCATCCTGGAGATCGAACCACCCCATGTAGGGGACCGTACCCACGATAGGAAAACTCCATGTCTTCGAGCGGAACCGCAGCGGCTCACACGCGCTCACCACCCAGACCGCGGCTGGGCGATCGAGCTCGACATACGTCCTGTAATTGCCGGTCGGGGTCAGCCCGTGGCGCTCCCCGAAGCGCTTGATGTGCGGGACCTCGCGCAGCAGCGCGCGCGTCCGCCACGGCTTGCGGGCGTCGAAGGCGGCGTCCTCGAGCGACTCGGCGCGCCAGGCCATCGAGAGCTGGCCGACGCCCGCCTGCGCGATGTAGCGGACCTGGGTACACGATGCGAGCAGGAGACAGAGCGCGACGAGCCCCGCGGCGGCGCAGACCAGGCGCGCCGCGGAGCGAGGGCGCGACACGGACCACGAGCGCGCGGCGCCGCGACGGGCGCTGGCCGCAAGCCTTTCGCTCATCCTTAGCTGATAGCTGGCCGCGCGGGCTTAACAAGCTCTTCCGCGCAATGGACGCGCGCCCCGCGCGCCCCACCGGCACGCGGGGGGCGCGCGGGCGCGCCCGACAGATCAGGACGGCAGCGCCGCCCCCCACGAACTGAGCTGCACGGCCGGGACGATCGGCGCGCGTTCCCGCAACGAGGGCTCCTCCGTGGCATACAGGGGCTCGCGTGCGAGGGGGTAGTCGCGTGGAGCCCCGTTCGCCAGCACCATCTGGATGGCGCCGAGGTGCCCGCTGCGGAACGCGGCGGCCGCGCACGCGAGATAGAACTCCCACGTCCTCATGAAGGCGCCGTCGAAGCCGGTGACCCGCTCGATCTTCTCCCTGTTCTCCAGGAAGTTACGGCGCCAGCAGCGCGCCGTGAGCGCGGAGTGGCGCCGCAGGTTCTCCGCGTCGAGCACGTCGAGGCCGCGCGCCGAGGCGCGCGTCGCCATCCCCTCGAGCGAAGGAGGCCAGTACCCCGGGAAGATGTGCTTTTGCAGGAAGGGGTCAGTCCGCGACGACTCCTGCTCTCTGGTGACGCTCTCGAGCAGGCACACGCCGCCCGGGGCGAGCAGCGCCTTCACCCTGTCATAGAACACCTCGATACGGCGCTCGCCGGCATGGCACATCGAGCCCAGGGAGACGAGACGATCCCACCGCGGCTCGTCCTCGAGCTCGTCGCAGCTCATCACGCGGACCTCGACCGGGAGCCGCCGCGCCGCCGCCTGCTCGCGGATGTACCTCGCCTGGTTCTCGCAGAGGGTGATACCGAGGCACTGCACCCCGTACGCCTCCGCGGCGTGGAACATGAGGTGCCCCCATCCGCAGCCGAGATCCACGAGCCGTTGCCCGCGCCGGAGCGCGAGCTTCCGCGCGACGAGGGAGATCTTGTGCGCCTGCGCGTCGTCGAGCGTCTCGCCCGGAGAGCTGAAGTAACCGCACGACGTCTGGAGGCGCCTGTCCAGGTAAAGAGGGTAAAAGTCGTTGCCCAGCCCATAGTGACGCTCGACGGCGAGCCTCTCGCGCTTCGCCGCCCCGGAGAGCAGCCCGAGCCGGAGCGCGTCGAGCACGCCCGAGAGGCCGCGGTCGAACGACGACGACGCGGGCACGAGGCGCGGCAGGCGCGCCTCCACGGACCGCGCGAGCTGGAACAGCCCGGCGAGCGAGTCCTCGAGATCTCCCTCGAACGTGACCTCGCGCCGGACATACGCCTCACCGAGGCCGAGCGTGCCCCGGAACGCCGTCTCGCAGAGCGACCGACGCGTCCTGAACGTCACGGCGAACTCGGGCGCGCCCGCGCCGAAGCGCAGCCGCTCGCCGCCCCAGAAGCGCAGCTCGAACGGGGTCCCGCCGTGGCGCTCCAGCAGGCGGGACGCCGCTTCCTTGAACCGACGAGACCACGGCGGCATTTCGCCCTTCCTGACGATGAACATCGGACCCCCTCCGCGGCCCCCCGGCCGCCCGACGAGCTGACCCGAGCTGGGCTTTCCCGTCAAGCAACATGTCATCCATGCAAACGACATCACAGCGAGTCACGGAACGCCCACAGCGGCCGGCGGACACCCCGGACACGCGCTGTCGTCAGGGACAGGAGGAACGCAGTGGCTGGCTCGCTCATAACACCGTAGTGGTGTTCGGGAGAGTCCCGACAGCATGCTCACATGTCCGGGATGTTTCATGTTCCAGGCGAAGGAGGGAAATCGGGAAGATGATTCGAATTTCTCCCTACCTTCCTGGTCGTGTTCCTGGTCGCGTGACGTACCCATCCCCTGTGTGCGCTGCGCCCCCTCGCGCCCGGTACGTGCCTGTGCTCCCTCGCGGCCGGGGCGCGGTCCGTGGTACGCACGCCGGCCCGTGACCACGCCCAGCGATCCTCCCGCCGCCCTGCGAGACCCGCCGCCACCCGCGCGGCGCGCAGGGGAGGCCGGCAGCGGTGAGCTCGTGTTCACGCGCGTCGCGGGGCGCACCGTGCTCGAGAAGGCGCTCGCCAGGAGCCCGCTCAAGCTGCTCGCTCCGAGGAACCACGGGCAGGCAGCGTGGGTGTTCGTCGCGAGCTTCGGCGGCGGCCTCGTCGGCGGCGACGAGCTCCACCTCCACGCGCGCGTCGGTCGCGGTGCCGCCGCGCTGCTCAGCACCCAGGCCTCGACCAAGGTCTACCGCTCGCCCCTCGTCAGCCGCCAGCGCCTCGAGGCCGAGGTTCAAGCAGGCGGGCTCCTCGTCGCGATCCCCGATCCGGTCGTCTGCTTCGCGGGCTCGCGGTACGAGCAGGACATCGACGTCGCGCTCGCCGACGACGCGTCGCTCGTGCTCGTCGACGCGCTGTCCTCGGGCCGGAGCGCGCGGGGCGAGCGCTGGGCGTTCGACCGGTACACGTCGCGCACCCGGGTGAGCCGCGGCGGGCGGGCCGTGCTGCTCGACGCGACGCGGCTCGATCCCGCGCACGGCGCGCTGCCCGAGCGCATGGGGCGCTTCGACGCGCTCGCGACGCTCGTCGCGCTCGGCCCGCGCGCCGCGAGCGCGGCGGAGGCGCTGCTCGCGCCGCGGCCGCCGCCCGAGCGGCGCGCCGAGCTCGTCGCGTCGGCCAGCCCGCTCCGGGGCGGCGGCGCCGTCGTGCGCGTCGCGGGCACGAGCGTCGAGCGCGTGGCCGGCTTCCTCCGCGGCGCGCTCGGCTTCCTCGCGGGTGAGCTCGGTGATGATCCGTTCGCACGAAAGTGGTAGCGTCGCGCCGCGCTGGCAAAGCCGCGGCGTCGCCGCGCCGGAGAGAGGGCGAACATGCACCTTGCGCCTCGTGATCTCGACAAGCTCGTGCTGCACGGCGCGGGCTTCCTCGCCCAGAAGCGCCTCGCGCGCGGGGTCAGGCTCAACTACCCGGAGGCCGTCGCGCTCATCGCGACGCAGATCCTCGAGCTGATCCGCGACGGCCGCAGCGTCGCCGAGCTCATGGACGTCGGCCGCCGCCTGCTCGGGCGCGCGCAGGTGATGGCCGGCGTCCCCGAGATGGTCGCCGAGGTCCAGGTGGAGGGGACCTTCCCCGACGGGACGAAGCTCGTCACCGTCCACCACCCGATCGCGCTCGAGCACGGCGATCTCGCGCTCGCGCTCCACGGCAGCTTCCTCCCCGTGCCCGACGTGTCGCTCTTCCAGCCCGCAGGTCAGGGAGAGGTGACGGCCGAGCCGACGCCCGGCGAGGTGCTCGTGAAGCCCGGCGAGATCGAGCTCTCCCCCGGCCGGCGGCGGCTCTCCCTCCCCGTGAAGAACCTGGGCGACCGGCCGATCCAGGTGGGCAGCCACTACCCGTTCTCGGAGACGAACCGCGCGCTCGAGTTCGACCGGGCGGCGGCGGCGGGGATGCGGCTCGACATCCCCGCGGGCACCGCGGTCCGCTTCGAGCCGGGCGACGAGAGGACGATCACGCTGGTGCAGGTCGGCCCGCACGGGGCGGCGCACGCCGCGCGGGAGGAGCAGCAGGCATGAGCCACAGGATGCAGCGGCGGCACTATGTCGATATCTACGGGCCGACGGTCGGCGACCGGGTGCGGCTCGGCGACACCGGCCTCATCGCCGAGGTCGAGCGGGATCACACGTCCTACGGCGACGAGTGCAAGTTCGGCGGCGGCAAGGTGCTGCGCGATCGCATGGGGCAGATGCCCGGCGTCTCGAACGACGAGGCGCTCGACTGCGTCATCACGAACGCGCTCATCGTCGACTGGACCGGCGTCTACAAGGCCGACATCGGCATCAAGCGCGGCCGCATCGCGGCGATCGGCAAGGCCGGCAACCCGAAGGTGATGGCCGGCGTCACGCCGGGCATGATCGTCGGCGTGACGACGGAGGTCATCGCGGGCGAGGGCCACATCGTCACGGCCGGGGGCGTCGACGCGCACATCCATTTCATCTGCCCGCAGCAGGGATACGAGGCGCTCGCGTCGGGCGTCACCACGTTCGTCGGCGGCGGCACGGGCCCGGCGACGGGCACGAACGCGACCACGTGCACCCCGGGCGCCCGCCACATCTCGCTGATGCTGCAGGCGACGGACGTCCTGCCGCTCAACATCGGCCTCACGGGCAAGGGGAACACCTCGTCGCCCGAGGGGCTGCTCGAGCAGGTGCGCGCCGGCGCCGTCGGGCTGAAGCTGCACGAGGACTGGGGGACGACCCCGCCCGCCATCGACTGCTGCCTCAGCTTCGCCGAGCACGAGGACATCCAGGTCACGCTCCACACCGACACGCTGAACGAGTCGGGCTACGTCGACGACTCCATCGCGGCGTTCAAGGGCAGGACGATCCACTCCTACCACTCCGAGGGCGCGGGCGGCGGGCACGCGCCCGACATCCTGCGCATCTGCGGCGAGCCGAACGTCATCCCGAGCTCGACGAACCCGACGCGCCCGTACACCGTCAACACGCTCGACGAGCACCTCGATATGCTCATGGTCTGCCACCACCTCGACCGGAACATCCCGGAGGACGTGGCGTTCGCCGAGAGCCGCATCCGCGGCGAGACCATCGCGGCCGAGGACATCCTGCACGACCTCGGCGCGATCAGCATCATCTCGAGCGACAGCCAGGCGATGGGCCGCGTCGGCGAGGTGATCACGAGGACCTGGCAGACCGCGCACAAGATGCGGGATCAGCGCGGCCGTCTGCCCGAGGAGCAGGGCGACAACGACAACTTCCGGATCCGCCGCTACGTGGCCAAGTACACGATCAACCCGGCCATCGCGCACGGCATGTCCCACGAGATCGGGTCGGTCGAGCCGGGCAAGCTCGCGGACCTCGTGCTGTGGCGGCCCCAGATGTTCGGCGCGCGCCCGGAGCTCGTCATCAAAGGCGGCCTCATCGCCTGGGCGCAGATGGGCGATCCGAACGCGTCGATCCCGACGCCTCAGCCGTACTACATGCGCCCGATGTTCGGCTCGCTCGGCGCGGCGGTCGGCGAGACGAGCATCGCGTTCGTGTCGAGCCGCGCCATGGACGAGGGGAGCATCCGCCGACTCGACCTGAAGAAGCGCCTCTCGGCGGTCCGCCGGTGCCGCAAGATCGGCAAGGCCGACATGCGCCTCAACAGCACGCTCCTGCCGATCACGGTCGATCCCGAGACGTACGAGGTGCGGGCCGGCGGCGAGCTCCTCCGCTGCGACCCCGCGAAGATCCTGCCCCTCGCGCAGAGGTACAGCCTCTTCTGAGGCGGGGAGCCCGCTCTCGGCCGCTCCGCGCCTGCGGGTTCACCCTTCTCTCCGTCCGCTCCCGTCCGCTCCCCTCTGCTTCTGTCTGATTCCATCCGCGCGCATGAACAGGTGGCTCCTCCTCCAGCTCTCCGACTCCGCGTTCCCGGTCGGAGGGTTCGCGCACTCCGCGGGCCTGGAGGCGGCGGTGCAGCTCGGCGAGGTCGGACCCGGGAGCGCGCTCTCGTCGTTCGTCGCGAGCGCGCTCTGGCAGGTGGGCCTCGGCGCGCTGCCGCTCGTGCGGGCTGCGCACGAGCGCCCGCTCGACATCGCGGCCGTCGACGACGCCTGCGACGCCTTCCTCGTGAACCACGTCGCGAACCGGGCGAGCCGGACGCAGGGCCGCGCGTTCCTCGCGACGAGCGCGCGCGTCTTCCCCTCCGCCGAGATCCGCCGCCTCGACGCCGCCGTGCGGGCGCGGGAGGCGCTGGGCCACCACGCGCCGGCGTTCGGCGCGACCCTCGCGGCGCTCGGCGTCCCGCGCGAGGACGCGCAGGCCGTCTACCTGCACGCCTCGCTCCGCGGCGTCGTCTCGGCGGCGGTGCGCCTCGGGCTCATCGGGCCGCTGGAGGCACAGCGACTGCAACTCGAGAGCGCGCCGCTCCTCGACGCGGTGCTCCATGAGTGCGGAGATCACGGCGTCGATGAGCTCGCGCAGCCGGCGCCGCTCCTCGATCTCTTCGGGGCCACGCAGGATCGGCTCTACTCGCGCCTCTTTCAATCGTGAGGTGACAGCATGCACGACCCCGGCGAGCACGGGCACGGGCACAACGGCCACGACCACGACCACGACCACGACCACGACCACGACCACGTTCACGACCACGACCACGACCACGACCACGTTCGCGGGGGTGGCCACGGGCACGCGCATGGGCACGGAGACGAGCACACGCACGGGCACACGCACGAGCACTGGGCGCATCCGGGGCTCTTCAGCGAGCGGGATGCGCCGAAGGACCGCGATTTCTCGGCGCGCGCGTTCACGGTGGGGATCGGGGGGCCCGTCGGCAGCGGCAAGACGGCGCTCGTGCTCGCGCTCTGCCGCGCGCTGCGCGACAGGATGCCGCTCGGCGTCGTCACGAACGACATCTTCACCCAGGAGGACGCCGAGTTCCTGCACCGCAACAAGGCGCTGCCGCCGGAGCGCATCCGCGCGGTGGAGACCGGGGGCTGCCCGCACGCGGCGATCCGCGAGGACATCAGCCACAACCTCGTCGCGCTCGACGACCTCATGGATCACGTCGCGCCCGCGCTCCTCATCGTCGAGAGCGGCGGCGACAACCTCGCCGCCCAGTACAGCCGGGAGCTCGTCGACTACACGATCTACGTGATCGACGTCGCCGGCGGCGACAAGGTGCCGCGCAAGGGGGGACCGGGGATCACGCAGTCGGATCTGCTCGTCATCAACAAGACCGATCTCGCTCCGCACGTCGGCGCCGACCTCGGCGTCATGGAGCGGGACGCCCGGAGGATGCGGGGCGACGGGCCGTTCCTGTTCGCGCAGTGCAACCGGAGCCAAGGAGTCCCCGAGATCATTGACCACATCCTCTCCGCCATGCGCCGCGCGACCACCACGGCGCCTCCCGCGAAATAGGCCTCTATCGCGCGCCTCCCGCTGCGAGAAGCGCTCACGCTCCACAGGAGTCGGCATACCGGAGCACATCCGCGCCGGGCGCGCGGCGCCGTACCCTGTTAGAGGAGGGCAGCGGCAACGCCGCTTCGACTTCCGTTTCGCTGGAATACCGGTTCTATTGGACCGTAGGCGGACTTCGGACGGGTGGTAGAGGGCGGAGAGGGCTCCGCCGGGCGGAGCGGCTTCCACCACGACCGCCGCGGTCGCCACGCGATCACGGCAGCGCCGGATGGCGAGGCGGCGCGGCGCACCCGTTGGAGACGAGAGGAGGAGGCATCAGTGAGCCAGGCCCGACCCCATGTGCTGGTGGTAGACGCCGAGAAGAGGGTCCTCGACAGGCTCGCGCTCGAGCTGAACCAGGGCGGCTTCGACGTCACCTGCGCCGAGAGCGGGCTCGCGGCGATCGAGCTCGTCAAGGCGCGCCGCTTCGACCTCGTGGTCGCCGATGTGGGGGCGCTCGGCATGGAGGGCGCCGGGACCATCGCCGCGCTCAAGGCGCTCGGCCCGGACCTCGAGATCATCGTCGGCGCCCCGTGCTCGAGCGCGCAGGCCGCCGTGGAGTGCATCGAGCGCGGCGCGTACGACATGCTGGAGAAGCCCTACGACATCGACGACCTGAAGCGGCTGCTCGAGGCGGCGATGCTGCGCACCCACCTCGACGCCGTCGCGGCCGTCCACCAGGCGAGCGCCGCCCTTGTCGCGTCCCTCTCGCGGGACGACTTCCCCGAGCGCGCCGTGGATCTCGCGGCGAAGGTCGTCTATACGACGAGCGCGGCGCTCTCCCTGGCGCTCGATCAAGGGGCCGCCCTGTACCAGGCGGCCTCCGGCGCCGAGGTGTCCGCGGCCTTCATCGCTCGGCTCGCCGGGCGCATCGAGGGCGCGCTCGCGCCTGTCCGCCTGTCCGCGGACGACGCGCCCGATCTGCTCTGCACCGCAGAGGGCGATCGCTTCGGCGCCGCCATCGTCGCGCCGCTCCGCCTGGGCGAGAGCTCGTTTGGCGGCCTCGTGGTGCTCCGCGACGAGCGCCTGCCGGCGTTCACCAGCCAGGAGGAGCAGGCCATCGGCATCTTCGCGATTGAGCTCGCGCTCGCCTTTTACGGTCACAAGGTACGGCGCTCGCTCGGCCCCTGCGCCGCCTGACGCGCGCGCGGGAAGGATGATGAGGCGCGCGGCCGCGCGCGGCGCGTCCGGGCCGAGATCTGCGGCGAGCGCCCGCAAATTCTTCGGCGATCGAGCTCAAGATTCCCTCTGGCGAACGCATTCGCACCCCACTAAAGGAGGGGAGCGATGAGCTCCACCGCTGCACCATCGACTCTCCCCGCCAGGGCCCAGCGCGCCGCGACCTTCTACCGGGACCTCGTCGGCAAGAAGATCGCGATGGCGCTGAGCGGCGTCATCTTCTTCGGCTTCGTGATCGGCCACATGACCGGCAACCTGCAGGTCTTCCTCGGCCGGGAGAAGATCAACGACTACGCCGCCTTCCTCCACGGGACGCCCTCCCTGCTCTGGGGGACGCGGATCGTCCTCCTCGCCTCCCTCATCGTCCACGTCTACACGGGCGTGACGCTCGCGCAGCACAGCCGCGCTGCCCGGCCGGTCCCCTACCAGGTGAAGGGGCAGCGGCGCCCGAACGTCGCCGCGCGGACGATGCTGCTGAGCGGCGGCGTCCTCGCCGCCTTCATCGTCTATCACCTGCTCCACCTGACGACGGGCACCGTGCACCCCGACTTCGTGCCGCTCGACGCCTACGACAACGTCGTGAAGGGCTTCAGCTCGGCGCCCGCGGCGATTGCCTACGTCGTGGCGATGGGCCTGCTCGCGCTGCACCTCTACCACGGCGCGTGGAGCATGTTCCAGTCGGTGGGCTTCAGCCATCCGCGCTACACGCCGGCGCTCAAGAAGCTCGCGGCCGCGTCGTCGATCCTGCTCTTCGCCGGCTTCTCATCCGTCCCGCTGGCCGTCCTGTTCGGCATCGTCCGCTGAGCCCGGAGCCTCCGTCATCATGCAGCTCAATGCGAAGATCCCCGAAGGTCCCATCGAGAAGAAGTGGGACCAGCACCGCTTCAACCTGAAGCTCGTCAACCCGGCGAACAAGCGGAAGTACACGGTCCTCGTCGTCGGCACCGGCCTCGCCGGGGGCGCGGCGAGCGCGACGCTGGCCGAGCTCGGCTACAACGTGAAGAGCTTCTGTTTCCAGGACTCTCCGCGCCGCGCCCACAGCATCGCCGCGCAGGGCGGCATCAACGCCGCGAAGAATTACCAGAACGACGGCGACAGCATCTACCGCCTCTTCTACGACACCGTGAAGGGCGGCGACTACCGCGCGCGCGAGGCCAACGTGTACCGGCTCGCGCAGATCAGCGTGAACATCATCGACCAGTGCGCCGCGCAGGGCGTGCCGTTCGCGCGCGAGTACGGCGGCGTGCTCGCGAACCGCTCCTTCGGCGGGGCGCAGGTGTCGCGCACGTTCTACGCGCGAGGCCAGACGGGGCAGCAGCTCCTCCTCGGCGCCTACCAGGCCCTCGAGCGGCAGATCGGCCTCGGCAAGGTGAAGATGTACCCGCGCACCGAGATGCTCGACCTCATCGTCATCGACGGCAAGGCGCGCGGCGTCATCACCCGCAACCTGATCACCGGCGCGCTCGAGACGCACCTCGGCGACGCTGTCGTCCTCGCGTCGGGCGGCTACGGCAACGTCTTCTTCCTCTCGACGAACGCGAAGGGGTCGAACACCACGGCCATCTGGCGGGCCCACAAGCGCGGCGCGCTCTTCGGCAACCCCTGCTTCACGCAGATCCACCCGACGTGCATCCCCGTCTCGGGCGACTACCAGTCGAAGCTGACGCTCATGAGCGAGTCGCTCCGCAACGACGGCCGCATCTGGGTGCCCGCGAACGCGGGCGACACGCGCCCGCCGGAGCTCATCCCCGATGGCGAGCGTGACTATTACCTCGAGCGCCGCTATCCGAGCTTCGGCAACCTCGTGCCGCGCGACGTCGCGTCGCGGGCGGCGAAGGCGGTATGCGACGAGGGCCGCGGCGTGGGGCCGACGCGGCTCGGCGTGTACCTCGACTTCTCGGACGCCATCCGGCGCCTCGGCAAGCCGGCCATCGCCGAGCGTTATGGCAACCTCTTCGACATGTACGAGCGCATCACCGGCGACGACCCGTACAGCGTCCCGATGCGCATCTATCCGGCCATCCACTACACGATGGGCGGGCTCTGGGTGGACTACAACCTGATGAGCACGATCCCCGGCCTGTACGTGCTCGGCGAGGCGAACTTCTCCGACCACGGCGCGAACCGGCTCGGGGCGAGCGCGCTGATGCAGGGCCTGGCGGATGGGTACTTCATCATCCCCTACACCATCGGCGATTACCTCGCGTCGACGAAGCTCGAGCGGGTCGACGACCTCCACCCCGCCGTGAGGGACGCCGAGCGCGACGCGAGCGCGCGGCTGAACAAGCTGCTCGGCGCGAACGGCTCACGCACGGCCGACTCGTTCCATCGCGAGGTCGGCAAGATCATGTGGGAGGCGTGCGGGATGGCGCGCAACGCGGCCGGGCTCAAGGGCGCGCTCACGCGGATCCCGGAGCTCCGCGAGCAGTTCCACCGCGACGTCCGCGTCTCGGGGACCGGCACCGGCCTGAACCAGGAGCTCGAGAAGGCGGCGCGCGTCGCCGACTTCTTCGAGCTGGCGGAGCTCATGTGTCGTGACGCGCTCGACAGGGAGGAGTCGTGCGGCGGGCACTTCCGCGAGGAGCACCAGACGCCCGAGGGCGAGGCGAAGCGCGACGACGACCGCTTCTCCTATGTCGCCGCCTGGGCATGGCGAGGCGAAGGCCAGGCCCAGGAGCTCCACAAGGAGCCGCTCCAGTTCAACGAGGTTCACCCCACGCAGCGGAGTTACAAATAATGCGCCTCACCCTCCATGTCTGGCGGCAGAAGGGCAAGTACGAAGCGGGCCGGTTCGTCACGTACGAGGTGCCCGACGTCAGCGAGCACATGTCCTTCCTCGAGATGCTCGACGTGCTCAATCAGCGGCTCATCCTCAAGGGTGAGGAGCCAATCGCGTTCGATCACGACTGTCGCGAGGGCATCTGCGGCATGTGCGGCTTCATGATCAACGGCCAGGCGCACGGCCCCCTCCGTGGGACGACCGTGTGTCAGCTGCACATGCGTCACTACAAGGACGGCGACGTGCTGTGGCTCGAGCCGTGGCGGGCCCAGGCGTTCCCGGTGGTAAGCGACCTCGCGGTGGACCGCAGCGCGTTCGACCGGATCATCGCGTCGGGCGGCTTCGTCTCGGTGTCGACGGGCAGCGCGCCGGACGCGAACGCGATCCCGGTGCCGAAGGTGGTCGCCGAGCGCGCCATGGACGCGGCGGCGTGCATCGGCTGCGGCGCCTGTGTCGCATCTTGTCCGAACGCGTCCGCCTCTCTCTTCACCGCGGCGAAGCTCACGCACCTGAACCTCCTGCCGCAGGGCCAGCCGGAGCGCGAACAGCGGAGCCTCAACATGGTCGCCCAGATGCGCGTCGAGGGCTTCGGCCACTGCACGAACGTCGGCGAGTGCGAGGCGGTCTGCCCGAAGGAGATCCCCCTCGACATGATCGCGCAGATGAACCGCGACTACCTGCGCGCGACGCTGGTCCACCGCGACGTGCAGGCCAAGGGCGGCACCGGCTGAGGCGCCGCACCGCCGGCCTCGCCCGAGGCCGGCGGCGCCTCCCCTCCCTCCTCTCTCCTCGACATCACACGCTCTCCTCCCGCACGTCATGAACGGCGGCGCTCCGTCGCCGTCACCCCGCCGCCAGGGCGGGCGCGCCCCGGATGGACCACCGGCTCGCCGCCC
Source organism: Sorangium sp. So ce1504 (assembly GCF_051521635.1). Taxonomy (NCBI): domain Bacteria; kingdom Pseudomonadati; phylum Myxococcota; order Polyangiales; family Polyangiaceae; genus Sorangium; species Sorangium sp. So ce1504. The sequence continues at coordinate 9,286,389 of NZ_CP150365.1, forward strand.
GACGCGCCGCGCCGAGGGTGCGCCTGTGGCCCGCGGGGGCAGGCCGGCCCTTCGGCCCATCACCGCCCGTACGGCCGGCCCCCGGTGCCTGCAGGCGCAGGCTGCAGCGCCTCGGCGCGAGGCTCACCCGAGCAGGGCCCCGCGGCATGACAGGCGAGCCCTGGTGCCGCGGGTGCGCCAGCACGATCCCGACGGCCGCCGCAGGTGTGGCACGAGACCGCCGTCATCCCCCGTTTTCGTACAATTTTTCACCAAAAACACAAGATTTTGCGGGCCACCTGTGGAAAACAGCTCGGGAGTTTCCTGATCATCGACTCAGGTACTTCCTAAACAATCTTCACATCGCGAGCACCAACCGTACAGTCAACGTGGGATAAGCACTCGGCATGTTTCGAGAACATCTCGTCGCGACTCGCGCCCATGCCAGTGAGGGCTTTCCGAGTGTGACGAGCCGTCGCTCCAGTAGCAGCGCAACCGCGAAGATGCCGTGGCGCTCTCCCGCGCCTCAATGAAACGTGTCAGGGTCAACAGGCACTTGTTCGAGGTCACGAGTTGGAATAACCTCGAAATTGTCCTGAACGGGATCAGACGTCATAAGACAATTGTGGTCACCCCACACCATGTCGTAGACTAGGTCGAACTTAGAGCGCCGCAGCGAGGGGGGGCATCCCGCGGCGAGCGCGTCGAGGATCGCATCGAGTATCGCTCTTCTGCGGAAGCCGGTTCGAGGGGAGGGCCGGCAGGAGGAGAAGCCAGAGGCAACGGCCGCGGCGACCTTTCTCCCGGCGGGTCAGGAGATCCGCTTTCCACACGGGAACGACGCGCACCGGGACCGCAAACCAGACCGACCGGGGCCGGGCAGATCGCCTGACGGCGCCCTGCTGCACCGTTCGTGCTGCGCGCCTTCGGCGCGCGCCGGGGTCTGCGAGGCTGGTCGGATGCGGGAGTTCGAACATCAGACAGGTCTCTTGCACGAGCGAAGAAGTAGGAGGGGAACTTCATGAGGTGCTGCATCGACGGCCTTAATCTGCATCCGACGAGCGTCCACGATGCTGCCGTTGTTCTCGACACCGTGACGGATCGGCTCCTCGCCGCGGGAGATCGGCGAGCGGCCTTCACCGACGTCTACGGTATCGTCACGCGCGCGGTCGCGGCGCAGGTCGAGCGACGCGATGGCATGTTCCTCGAGCCGGCGTGGATCTCGCGCCTCGCGGGCCGGTTCTGCGAGCGGTACCTCGAGACGCTCGGCTCGTACGATCGGGGCGCGGCGCAGGACTGCGGCGCCTGGCACATCGCGTACGCGAGCACGGCGTCGCGGTTCACGCCCCCCGTGCAGAACGCGCTGCTCGGCTTCAGCGCCCACATCAACTACGACCTGATCTTCGGGATCCACGCGACGATCGTCGAGTTCGGGCACGGCGCCGACCGGGCGATGCTCGCGCGGCTCAAGCACGATCACGATCAGATCAATGCGCTGCTCCGCGCCTCGGTCATCGAGGCGCTCGCGCGCCTCACCGCGCGGCACGGCTGCCCCCTCAGCGCGTTCTTCCTGGAGACCGCGCCGGAGGTCGCGGTCTGGGTGTCGATGGAGATGCTCTCGCGGTGGCGCGAGCGGGTCTGGGACGACGTCCTGGCGCTCCTCGCCGCGCGCAGCGGGAGCGAGCGGGCGGCGCTCTCCCGCGGGATCGAGCGGCGCTCCACGCGCATCGCCCAGATGCTCGCGCTGCCCTCGCTTTACCAGGCGCCGCATACGGCGCTCCGCCTCCTGTCAAGGGCCGCGTGATCGCGGCCGACCGCAACCGGAGCCCCGCCCGATCGTAGAATGGGGGCATGAGCAAGCTGCCCAAGGAACCGCCCGCCGGCGAGATCACCCCTCCAGCGCTCTACCTGCGGCGGCGCGAGCTCCTCAAGAACGCGGCGCTCTTCGCCGGCACCGCGTCGGCCATCGGCGGCGGCCTCGTCTGGCTCACGGGCGGAGCGGCGCGCCTCTCGGCGGCCGGCGCCCCCGGCGGCGAGGCCACGCCGCTCGGCAGCGCGGCAGCGCCGCCGGGGCCGCCGGCCGCCGGCGCGTCGTCCTCCGGGACGAGCTCGAGAGACCCGTTCGTCACCGACGAAGCGCGGACCTCCTACGAGGACATCGTTTCGTACAACAATTTCTACGAGCTCGGCCTGAGCAAGTCGGAGCCGGCCCAGAACGCCGAACGGCTCAGGCTCCGCCCCTGGGCCATCGCGTGCGAGGGAGAGGTGAAGAAGCCCGAGGTCATCGACCTCGACACCCTCCTCCGATGGTTTCCCCTGGAGGAGCGCGTCTATCGAATGCGCTGCGTCGAAGCGTGGTCGATGGTGATCCCCTGGCTCGGGTTCCCGCTGGGCGCGCTGCTCAGGCGCCTCGATCCGACCTCTCGCGCCCGGTACGTCCAGTTCACCACGCTGCTCGATCGGGAGCAGCTGCCCGGCCAGCGGAGCGACGTGCTCGAGTGGCCTTACGTCGAGGGGCTCCGGATCGACGAGGCCATGCACCCTCTCACGATGCTGGCCGTGGGCCTCTACGGCAAATCGCTGCTCGGCCAGAACGGAGCGCCCATTCGCCTGGTGGTGCCGTGGAAGTACGGCTTCAAGGGGTGCAAATCGATCGTCAGCATCAAGCTCACCGAGCGGCAGCCGGCGACGAGCTGGAGCCGCGCCGCGCCGGACGAGTACGGGTTCTATGCGAACGTGAACCCCGCGGTGGATCACCCGCGCTGGAGCCAGGCGACGGAGCGGAGGATCGGTGAGCTGCGTCGCCGTCCCACGCTGCCATTCAACGGCTATGCGGAGGAGGTCGCCGGCCTCTACAGCGGGATGGACCTGCGGGAGAGCTTCTGACGATGCGCGCGCAAGCGAGGACGATGTCGCCGCCGCGCGCTGTCGCCGCCGGTGTACCGGCTGGTCGGAAGCTCGGCTGGCTCCCGCCCGCGGTCGTCGCCGGCGGGCTGATCCCGCTGGTCGTGCTCGGCCTGCGCGCCGGGGCCGGGGCGCTCGGCCCGGACCCCGTCGCCGAGGCGCTGAACCAGCTCGGCCTGCTCGCGCTCGTGCTGCTCGTCGCCTCGCTGGCGGCGACGCCGCTCAAGCTCGTGTCGGGCTGGACCTTTCCGCTGCGTATCCGCAAGGCGCTCGGGCTGCTCGCGTTCTTCTACGCGTGCGCCCACTTCCTGACGTATGCGATCGTCGATCAGGGCCTCGACGTACGCGCGATCGTCGAGGACATCACGGAGCGCCCCTTCATCCTCGCCGGCTTCGTCGCGCTCCTCGTGCTCGTCCCGCTCGCGGCCACGTCGACCGCGCGCATGCTGAAGCGCCTCGGCGCCGCGCGCTGGAAGCGCCTGCACCGCCTCGCCTACGCCGCCGCCGTCCTCGGGATCGTGCACTTCTTCCTCCGCGTGAAGAAGGACGCGACAGAGCCGATGATCTACGCGGCGCTGCTCGCGCTCCTCTTCGCCGTGCGCGTCGCGAGCGCCATCCTGCGCAGACGCGCGGCGCGGCGCTGAGCGCCAGCGTCGCGCCGTCGCCGCGCGACGAACCTGCCGCGCGGCTCCGCGCGTTCGGATACCATGGGGCTTCGACGTGGAACGCGTGAGGACGGCATCATGAGGCTCTTCACCATCGGGGACAGCATCTCTCAAGGCTTCATGTCGCTCGGCGCGGCGCGCACCCAGCTCGCCTACTCCACGTGGATCGCGCATGCGCTCGGCGTCGACGTCGGCGACGCGCTGTCGAGCCCGGCGTACCGCGTGCCCGACTACCCGGCCCACGGGCTGCTGCTCGATCTGGAGGTGGTGCTCCGCCGCCTCCAGCTCGCCTTTGGCGCCACGATCGACAGGCTCGAGTGGGCCGCCGTCCTCCTGGAGATCAACCGCGTGCTCGACGTGGCCGAGGAGTACTACGAGCGCGGCGAGGGGGCCGGCCGCTACCGCGGCGGGAGCGTGCCCTGGTTCCACAACGTCTCGGTGTACGGCTTCGACGTGGCCGACGCGTGGCTCGTGACCCCGAGGCTCTGCAGGGAGCGGATCGCGGCGGCGCCCGGCGCCAAGGACGGCTTTTTCCAGGGGCCCAACGCGGCGTTCTACCGGACCGCGCTCCGCGTCCTCAACCCGTCCCGGGACGAGCGCCTCGACGGGTACAGCCAGCTCGACTGGCTCGGCCACCACGCGCGCGGCGAGGGCGTCGAGAACCTCCTCCTCTGGCTCGGCCCCAACAACGCGGTCGGCTCGGCGATCCTCCTCAGCGTCGCGGCGACCGAGGACAGGCCCGAGCGGCGGCCGGCCTCGCTCAGCTTCGACGAGCGGACCCGGGCGCAGTGGAACCTCTGGATGCCCGACGACTTCGTCGCCGAGTACGGCGAGCTGCTCGACCGGGTCGACACCCTGATGCGGCGCAACGAGAGCCCGGGCTGGCGGGTGTTCGTGGCCAACGTGCCTCACGTGACGATCGTGCCGATCGCCACGGGCGTCGGCGACCCGCTGCCCGGCCTCCCGCGCTACTACCCCTATTACACCTATCCCCCGCTCGCTCGGGGCACCCGCCTGATCGAGGCGGGCGCGCCGCACCTCACCGCGGCGGACGCGCGGCGCATCGACGAGACGGTCGACGCCTGCAACGCGCAGCTCGTCCGGCTCATCGAGGAGAGGAACGCCCGCCACCGCACGCCCCGGTATCACCTCGTCGACGTCTCCGGCGGCCTGGACCGGCTCGCGTACCGGCGCACCGGCGGCGAGCCGTCGTACGAGTTCCCCGCATACTTCGCGGCCAACGTCGCGCCGCCGATGGACACCCGCTTCTACCACGTCGATCGCGCCGGGCGCCGCAAGGCCGGCGGCATCGTCAGCCTCGACGGCGTTCACCCGAGCGTCATCGGCCAGGGCCTCCTCGCCCACGAGTTCCTCAAGGTCATGAAGGAGGCCGGCGTCCCTGGCGCCGACCCGGACCGCCTGCCGTGGCCCAGGATCGTGGCGAGCGACACGCTCTATCAGGATCCGATCCCGCTGATGGAGGAGATCTACCAGTACGAAGAGCTCTCGTACGCGGTGCTCTCGGCCTACCGGTACGTCTTCGGAGGGCTCCAGGGGCGCCGCGGCAGCATCAAGGACTTCTAGAGCGACGGTCACCCGCTTCGGATACGGGCCCACCTCGACGTTTTCGGTGCTCAGCGCACCGGAGTGCGCTTGCGCGCCGAAAACGCCGATCTGGGCCCGTCTCCTGTGCGGGAGACCGCCGCTCTGCTCGGCATGCGGGCTCGGCGGCGTCGTTCGGCGCGCTGCGGCGTACTTTCGTGAGCGGCGCTCAGGGAACCGCCGGCGTGCTCCCGCGGAGCATGAAATAGATGAGCACCCCGGTGACGGAGACGTAGAGCCAGAGGGGCAGCGTCACCCGCGCGACCTTGGCGTGCTTCGCAAAGTTCGCCTTGTAGGCGAAGTAGAACGACGTCAGCGCGAGCGGCACGATGCCCGCCGAGAGCACGATGTGCGAGATGAGGACGGCGAAGTAGACGGCGCGCAGCGGCCCGGTGCCCTGGTACTTCGTGTCGCCGTGGACGAAGTGATAGGCGAGGTAGCCGACGAGGAACAGCGACGAGGCGGCGAACGCCGAGACCATCAGGTACTTGTGCACGACCATCGCGCGGCGCTTGATCGCGATCCAGCCCGCGACGAGGAGCGTGGCGGCCGTCGCGTTCAAGGCGGCGTTCAGCGGCGGCATGAAGCGGAGATCCGCGCCGCCCGCGCCCCGCCGGATGATGAGGATGTAGGCGAGGAACGCCAGCGCGGCCGCGGAGAGCACGGCATTGAAGGCGTAGAACGATCGGTCGCTGGTGCGGGCGAGCAGGCCGACCGGCTTCAAGTGGCTCGAGGCGTGGGACGACATCGCGCGGTCCATACCAGAGGAGCGCGCCGAGCGCGAACGCGAGCGGGCGACCTCGGATCAGCGAACGGAAGCGGACGGAAGCGGACGGAAGCGGATGGAGACGACCGCCAGCGCTCGCAGACGGACCGAAGCGGACGGGCGCGGACGGAGCCGCCCCGAGTGACCCCGGGCTACGCGGAGCTCGGCGCGATCCCCATCGGCGTGGGGCTGCGATCTGCGTTCCGCAGCGGCTCGCGCATGGTCACGAACTCCTCGGCTGCGGTCGGGTGGATGCCGATCGTCGCGTCGAACTGGGCCTTGGTCGCGCCGCACTTCAGCGCGACGGCGAACCCCTGGACAATCTCGCCGGCGTCGGGCCCGACCATGTGGACGCCGAGCACCCGGTCGGTCGCGCGGTCGACGACGAGCTTCATCATCGTCTTCTCCTCGCGCCCGGAGAGGGTGTGCTTGAGCGCGCGGAAGGTCGAGAGGTAGATGGCGACGTCGTGGTGCTCTCGCGCCTGCGCCTCGGACAGGCCGACGGTGCCGACGTTCGGCTGGCTGAAGACGGCGGTCGGGATGCCGGCGTAGTCCACGCGCGCGCGCTCGCCGCGGAAGAGCGTCTTCACCAGCGCCATCGCCTCGGCGATGGCCACGGGCGTGAGCTGCACGCGCGAGATCACGTCGCCGAGCGCATAGATGGACGGGACCGACGTCTGGAACGCGTCGTCCACCACGACGGCGCCCTCCTCGTCGAGCTTCACCCCGACCTCTTCGAGGCCGAGCCCCTTGGTCTTCGGCAGGCGCCCCGTCGCGTACAGCACGCAGTCGGCCGCGAGCTCGGTGCCGTCGGCGAGCGTCGCGACGAGCGCGTCGCCCTGCCGCGCGATGCTCTCGACGCTCGCGCCCAGGCGGAGGTCGAGCCCCTTCTTCTGGATCTCGGCGGCCAGGAACGCCCGGATGTCGTCGTCGAAGCCGCGCAGGAGGTGCAGGCCGCGGTGGATCAGCGACACCTTGGCCCCGAGGCCGTGCAGGATGCCGGCGAGCTCGACCGCGATGTAGCCGCCCCCGACGATGACCGCCCGCCGCGGCATCGTCTGGAAGTGGAACAGGTCGTCGGAGGTGACGGCGAGCTCGCGCCCGGGGAGATCGGGGATCCAGGGATAGCTGCCGGTCGCGACGAGGATCCGCTCGGCGGTGATCCTGGCGCCGTCGATCTCGACGGCGTGGGGATCGACGACCCGGGCGTGCCCCCGCCGGACGTCGGCGCCCGAGTTCTTCAGGAGCCGCTCGTAGACGCCGTTCAGGCGCTCGATCTCCTTGTCCTTGTTGCGGAGGAGCGTCGACCAGTCGAACGACGGGCCGGCGTGCCCGTTCCCGCTGGCGACGTGGCCGGGCACCGTCCAGCCGTAGCCGGCGGCGTCCTCGAAGTCCTCGGCGTAGTGCGAGGCGTAGACGAGGAGCTTCTTCGGGATGCACCCCAGGTTGACGCAGGTGCCGCCGAGGTGGCGCGACTCGGCGACGGCGACCCGGGCGCCGTAGGAAGCGGCCATGCGGGCTGCGCGCACGCCGCCGGAGCCGGCGCCGATGACGAACAGATCGTAATCGTACTTGGACATGGCGGACGACTATGCCCCATGTGGGGCGCGGTCGCCGCGCGCCGTGCGGTCGCGCGCGACGGGCTCCGCTCCCTCCGGCTTCGGCTCGGCCACCGGCGCGGGGATTCTGCTACGGTCCCGCCGTTGCGCTCCTCGCCCCACACTGGAACCTTCGCCGACGCTCCGCCACCGCGCCCGCGCGACGGCGACCTGCAGGAGCGTCCCGCGCCGCGCCTCGCGGGACGCGCGCGCCGCGCCCTGCCCTTCGCGCTGGCGGCCGCGCTCGTCGCGTTCGTCCTCGGCCGGCTCGACTTCGACGCCTTCCGCGCCGCCCTGTCACGCGTCGACGCCCCGCTCTTCGTCGCCTTCGCCGCCCTCTTCGTCCTCGCGCTCCTCGGCGCCGACACGTTCGCGACCGTCCTCGTCTACCGCCGCCTGATCGCGCCCGTCGCCTTCCGCGACTTCCTCGTGCTCCGCGGCGCCTCCTACCTCCCGTCGCTGCTCAACCACCACGTCGGTCAAGCCTTCATCACGGTCTTCCTCGCGCGCGTGCACGCCGTGCCGCTCGCGCGCGTCGCCGGCGCGACGCTCGTCGTGTACGCGTCGTGGCTCGGCTGCCTGCTCCTCCTCGGCGCCGTCGCCGTGCCCGCGAACGGCGGGCCGCTCGCCGGGTCCGCCCTGCTCCTCGCGGCGGGCGCGCTCTACCTTGCGATCCTCGCGCTGCGCCCGGCCCGGCTCGCCCGCGCGAAGCTCCTCGCCCCGCTCTTCGAGGCGGGCGTGCGCGGCCACCTCGTCGCCCTCGCCGCGCGCATCCCGCATCTCCTCGTCCTGTTCGCCGGCACCTGGCTCCCCTTCTGGTTCTTCGACGTGCGCATTCCCCTTGGAGCCGCCCTCACGTACATCCCGATCCTGATGGTGGCGGTGACGCTCCCCATCACGCCGCAAGGCTTCGGCACGCGCGACGTGCTCGCCGCCGCGCTCTTCGAGGGCTTCGCGGCCGGCGCGACGCGCGACGCACGCCTGGCCGCGATCGCCGCCTCGACGACGACGTGGGCCGTGGCGCTCACCCTCGTCGAGGCCGCGCTCGGCCTGGCCCTCCTCCGGGGCGTTTTGCCCCATATGGAGGCAAAGCGCCCCGCGGACGCTCCCCCGTCCGGCCATGACGCGGCGTAACGCGGCTCGCCATCACGGTATTTGGAATCTTGCAACCAGGCTACTCGCCAACGTCGATTGGCGCATGGTTTGCCATAGAGCCGGAGAGCGGCGGAAGAGCGGCCCAGCAGAGGCCCAGCAGAGACCAAAGAGGCCCAGCAGAGACCAAAGAGGCCCAGCAGAGACCAAAGAGGCCCTGCAGAGGCCAAAGAGAGATAGGTCGGCCAAGAGCAGGTTCGGCGTGGCGAGTTTCGGGTTATAGTCTCCGGCCCCCTGGCGTTCGTTTCGTCCTTCTGGCCGCGTGCGACCCGCTGAACATCGCAGACTGGACCAGTCCGCGCCGAGCGACCCTCTATGAAGAATCTGGTTCGTTTCCTCGCCTCCTCCGATCACGACGTCGCGCGCGCCATACGCCACGTGCGCCGGCAGGTCCTCAGCTTCACCCTGCCCGCGCCGCGGCCGCTCGTGGTCCCGATGCGCATGGCGTTCGAGGCCGCGCGCGAGGTGTATTATTTCGGTGCGCGTGTGCTCGTCTGCGAACCGCATTTCAAGTCCCACTGCGTGCAGTACGGCAAGGGTGTCCGGACGGGGACCTTCATCCACTTCATCAATGGGCGGGGCGACATCATCCTCGGTGATAACGTGGTGCTCGACGGCAAGACCGACTTCATCTTCGCCGCGCGGTTCTGCGACCGCCCCACGCTGCGGATCGGCGACAACACCGGGATCGGGCACGGCTGCCGGATCGTCGTCGGCAAGTCGGTCACCATCGGCAAGCACTGCATGATCGCGGCGGGCGTCTTCATCCTCGACTCGAGCGGCCACCCGAGCGATCCGGAGGCCCGGAGGCGGGGCCTGCCTCCCTCGGACGCCGAGGTGCGGCCGGTCGTCATCGAGGACAACGTCTGGCTCGGGACCCGGTCCACGATCTTCCCGGGGGTCACGGTGGGCGAGGGCAGCGTGGTGTCGGCGGGATCCATCGTGATGGCCGATGTCCCTCCGTACACCGTCGTCGCTGGCAATCCGGCCCGACGGGTGGCATCACTCCGGGCGACCGAGCCGCCGCCGCCCATCGGGCCCGTGGCGGACCGCGCCGATGCGAGCGCGAAGAGGCACGGCTCGGACGACGCTGCGCGTCGCTCGGGCTCCGACAACGCATCTTAACCCTGGAGTTCTTTCATGGTGATCGAGGTGGAGAAGGTGATCGATGTCATCGTCACGGTCGGCCGCTTGCCCGCCGCGATCAGGCCCGATGACGACATCTACGACGCGGGGTTCTCCTCGGTTCGAGCGCTCCAGCTGCTCACCGAGCTGGAGGACCTGTTCAACGTGGCGCTCCCCGACGACCGGTTCAGCGTCGCCCGCACGCCGCGCGCGCTGAGCTCCCTCATCCAGGAGCTCGCGCCGTGAGGAGGGTCGTCACCGTCGAGCTCGCGGCGCCTGCGACCGAGATGGCGCAGGAGGAGATACCCAAGCAGATCGCCTTCCTCTCGAAGGAGATCGCGAACATCCGCTTCGTCCGCGAGGGCGCCGCGCTGGAGTTCGAGGCCCCGGAGGAGCGCGCGGCCGACCTCGCGAAGGCGGCGGAGGGCATCGCGCGCACCATGCAGCGCAGCCTGCGCCAGCTCACGCGGAAGCTCGTGTACCGCAGCCCGGCGTGCGATCGGGTGGAGTTCCGGGGCGGCGCGCTCCCCGCCGGGATCACGCAGATGGGCCAGGGCCAGGTCGCCCTCGAGGGCATCCCGCTGCGGCTCTACCGCTACTTCGATCGCTCGCTGGAGGCGCTCGGCGCGCCGTTCTCGCCGAGCCCGATCCTCGTGCCGACGTTGATCCCGGCGGCGACGCTGGCGAAGTGCGACTACTTCCGCTCGTTCCCTCACATCGTCACGTTCACGTGCCATCTGCCGGAGGACATGCCGCTCATCGAGGATTTCCGGGCGCGGCATCAGGACCGGGACACGCTCGACGAGCGCGCGCTGAGCGACATGGCGCAGCCGGAGGTGTGCCTCTCGCCGGCGGTCTGTTACCACGTGTACGCGGCGAACCGGGACCGGGTGCTGCCGGCTGGCGGCGCGCGCTACGCCCTCGCGGGCCGCTGCTTCCGCTACGAGTCGAGCAAGATGGTCGACCTGCGGCGGCTCTGGGAGTTCACGATGCGGGAGATCGTCTTCCTCGGGTCGCGGGAGGACGTCCTCGCGCTGCGCGAGCAGGGGAACGAGATCGTGGCGCGCTACCTCGACGAGCACCGGCTCGCCGGCGAGATCCGGACGGCGAGCGACCCGTTCTTCATCGCGCCGGACGCGGCCGCCAAGACGTACTTCCAGATCAGCAGCGAGACGAAATACGAGATCTCGTTGATGCTCCCGGAGGGCGAGCGCGTGGCGGCCGGCTCGCTGAACTACCATACCGACTTCTTCGGCCGCGCGTTCAGCTGCGATGTCGAGGGCGCGGGCCCGATGCACAGCGTGTGCATCGCGTTCGGCCTGGAGCGGTGGGTCTACGCGTTCCTGGCCCAGCACGGCGACGATCCGGCCGGCTGGCCCGATGTCGTGCGGCGCGCTCCCGAAATGGCAACCCTGTAGAGCGGCGCATCGCCGCTTCGTCGCTTGCTCGCAGTTCTGTTTCCCGGGGGATCTGAGAGGCTTCGCGTCCATGCAGTTCGAGCGCGTCGATCCGGTCGCGGCGGCGGAGGAGGCCAGCTTCGTCCTGCGCGAGGCGTGGCCTCCGCCGACCCTCCATTACACGGCCGGCTACCTGAGATGGCAGTTCGGCTTCCCCGGCCCGTCGCCGCAGGCCGTGCTCGCGCGAAAGGGCGGCGAGCCGGCCGGCTTCATCGGCGTCGCGCCGCGCCGCTTCCGGTTCCGGGGCGCCACGTCGGAGGGATATGTCCTCTCGTTCGTGAGCGTGCGGCCGAAGTTCCAGGGGCAAGGGCTGGCGAGCCGGCTGTACACAGAGCTCCTCGCCGGCCTCCGGGCGACCCGCCTGCCCATCGCTGTGTTCGTGGAGGCGCGGTCCGCGCCCGCGCAGCGCGTGCTCTTCAAGGCGGTGGCGGCGGTGGGTCTCGAGCTGAAGCAGCTCACCGCGTGCCGGAACCACGGCTTTCTCCCCCGGGCGAGCGCCGCGCCGCCGCGGGCCGTGGCCGCGCCGGCATCGGCCGTGCAGGACGTGCTCGCCGTGATGGCGGCGTGCAGCGGCGAGCGCGTGCTGTGGTCGGCGCCCGACGCGGCGCACCTCGAGCACGCCCTCCGCGATCCACGGCCGCGCCGGCTGCTGCTCGTCGAGGAGGCGGGCCGCGCCGTCGGCGCCGCGGTGGTGTTCCTGTCGGAGATCGCGACCGCCCGGGGGATCGACCGCGTGGCGACGCTCGGCGCGCTCTTCCTGCCGGAGCCGACCGCCGATCGGCTCGCGGCGGTGATGCGCGCGGCGTCGGAGGCTTTCGGCGGAAAGACGACCGCGCCGACGGTGAGCGCGCCGAACCTGGCGATCGTCCCCCAGGATCAGCTCAGGCCGGCCGGCGTGCGCGCGACGGCCGCGACGTTCGACGCGTTCGTGATCCACCCGAAGGGCGGGCCCTGGCTGGACGCCGAGACGACCAACCTCGAGGTCGTCTGACGCAACGGTGTCCCAGGGGCATCCATCTACATTGCAGATGGTTCCCATGAGAACAATGCCGATTCACAAGATGGATCGGCAGGCGCATGTTGAGGCCATGAGCAACAACACTTCTTCGATGGTGATCCGGCGCTCTGGCGAGCGGGGCTATGCCGACCACGGGTGGCTGCAGTCGTTCCACACGTTCTCGTTCGCCGACTACCAGGATCCGGAGCACATGGGCTTCCGTGCGCTGCGGGTCATCAACGACGACCGCGTCGCCCCGTCGCGGGGGTTCGGGATGCACCCGCACCAGAACATGGAGATCATCACCTATGTCCTGGAGGGGGAGCTCGCGCACAAGGACAGCATGGGGAACGGGTCGATCATCCGCCCAGGCGAGGTGCAGCGCATGTCGGCGGGGACGGGCGTGTACCACAGCGAGCACAACACCTCGAAGGCGGGCCCGACCCACCTGCTGCAGATCTGGATCGTGCCGGATCGGCGCGGGGTTGCGCCGAGCTACGAGCAGAAGGCGTTCTCGAAGGAAGAGCGCCAGGGCAAGCTGCGGCTCGTCGCCTCGCAGGACGGGCGCGAGGGCTCGGTCACGGTCCACCAGGACGTGAGCCTGTTCGCGGGGCTCTTCGGGCAAGGCGAAGAGGCGCGCTACGAGCTCCCGGCCGGCCGAAACGCCTGGGTCCACGTCGCGCGCGGGAGCGTCGAGCTGAACGGGACGCTGCTCGAGGCCGGCGACGCGGCGGCCATCGGAGCCCCCGGCGCGGGAGGAGCAGGTCAGTCGCTCCACCTCGTCGGGAAGGGCGCGGGCGAGGTGCTGCTGTTCGACCTCGCCTGAGGGGCGGCTCTCGCGCGCTCCGCTCGCCGGCGGCTCGATGAGACAGAGGAGACAGCGGGAGATCGCGCCCATGATCCACGGCGTCAGGAGAGGCCTGCCGCCTGCAAGGGAGCTCCCTGGGGCAAACAGGCACCTTGCGGGCGGCGGCGCGACATACTGCCATGATCGTCATCCCTCTTCGCTCGACCCCCGCAGACGCGCCATGCCGCCGCCGCGCTGCTGTTCCGGCGCCACGAGGCGGCTGAATCCGTGAATCTCGATCTGGCAGGCTTTGCGCGTCTCTCCCGCTTGCTCGCCGGCGGTATACGCTCCATAGAGATCTCATGGACGCCATCGATCTCCTCGTACGCCACCACCGCGAGCTCGAGCAGCGATTCTCCGAGCTGAAGGAGGCCTCTTCCGTCACCGCGGCGCAGTTCTCCGCTGCCGCCGACCTCCTCGCCACCCACATCACGATCGAAGAGCAGGACTTCTACCCGGCCGTCCGGGCGCGCCGCACCGAGGATATCCTCCTCGAGTCGCTGGAGGAGCACCTGTCCATCAAGCGGGTGCTGGCCGATCTCGTGGCCCTCGACGCCGCGGACGAGACGTTCGGGGCCAAGCTCCATGTGCTCGCCGAGCAGCTCGAGCACCACCACAAGGAGGAGGAAGAGCACCTGTTCCCCAAGGTCAGGAAGCTCCTTGACGACGGCGCGCGCGAAGCGCTCGGGCAGCAGATGGACGCGAGGATGCGCGCGCTGCAGCAGGGGGAGCCCCGCAGGCTCGTCCTGGGCCAGACCGACGCCGCAGCGCCCCTCCCCTGAGCCATGCCCCTCCAGCACTCTCTCCCCGATGGCCCCGGCGCCGTGAGCGCCCGGACACGGCGCCCGCACACGCAAGCCCACGCAGCCAAGCGACGGCTGTTAGAAAAGATACCCTCACGCAACACGCGCGTGCTGAAGCCGGACGTAAAAACCTGAGCCGCATGCAGGCGCCGGCGCCACCGTACAAGTCAGAGAAACCTGAAAAATTCGTCGGAGCGAATGCGATTTTTCTAGTAGGAATTTCCCCACGGTCGTTATTCTAGACTGCTGCGAGTCTCGTGGCAGTGGTCGGAATGGCCGCGGGAAGAGAGCATGGTGCGAAGAAGCCGATGGGCAGGGCCTGATGGCGTACGCCAGCTGCTCGGCGCAGCGGGCGCAGTCTGGCGCACGAGCGAGCGATGCCCGACGCTCACCGGGGATCTGCGACGGAGGTAGGATGACGGCTCGACCTGTACTCTCGATTGACACATCCTTCGACCCGGACAGCGCGTGGTTCGCGGCCGGACGCACGCAGCTCTACGGGCGTATGGGAGAGCAGTTCTCCATCGTACCGTTCGGACGTGCCAGCGCGGAGCGGAGGAGGATACTCCGCCAGATCGCGCGCGCCGAAAGCACCGGCAATTCATTCCGGGCGATCGTGGTGTCGTCCCACGGCAAGACGAGCTGCGTTGTGGACGACGAGTCGCCCGACGGCATCCTGCTCTCGCACGAGAGCCCTGCGCAGGAGATCGAGCTCTGGGCGCGGGGTCGCGTGCTCTATTTCTGCTGTGGCGAGACCGCGAACGGGCCGCTGTTCGACAGGCTCCTCGACGCGGGAGCGCGGGCGGTGGTCGGCTTCACGGGGAGGCTCGGCGCCACGACCGTCGACGGCAAGTTCTTCTGGCGGCTGCTCGATCACGAGCTGGTGACCTGCGCGCTGCACGACCAGCACGTGCCGGGCTTCGAGCGGGCGAGGCAGCAGTTCCTGGAGCGCGTCGCGACGCGGCTCGCGGCGCTCCCCGACGGAGCGGTCCGGGAAGACCTCTCGAGGATGATGGACCTGCTCGTGACGATGGTCATCCGAGGCGCGGAGAAGGGGTAGCAGCGCGCCGCCCAGGGTCGTCCTGCGGGGAAGGTCTTGCCGATGCGCCCGGCCCCCGGGGAGGGGGTCGTCGCGCGGCGCGGAATCAGGGACGGCGCTGCGGGAGCCCCGCTGGGACTCCGTCGAAGCGGGTCAGTTCAGGAAACACATCCCCGGCTTTTCCTCACATCTCCCGAGCACGCAGAAGCCCTCGCAATCGGCGTCACTCGAGCACGCCGTGCGGGCGCACGCGCCGGTCGTATCGCACACGTGGTTCTTCGGACAGTCCGCTTCGACGGCGCACGACCTCGCCCGACACCGATGATCCGGCGCGCACGCCAGCGTCGAAGGGCAGTCGGCGTCCGTCTCGCAGCCGCGGACGCAGGTGTTCCGCAGCTGCAGCTGGATAGCCAGGGGGCACGTGAAATGCGGCGGCTCGCAGATGATCGGCGCGCCTGCGCCGCCGCCTCCCGCTCCCCCGCCTCCCGCTCCCGCGCCGCCGCTTTGGCCGTCGATGCCGGCGCAGTCCTCGTCGGATCCACACCAGGCACCTCGTACCTCATAACAGACGGCATCGCTGATCCGGTTGCACGTGTTGTGGGTGCAATCCGCCCCGACCCGACACTCGAACTCACCGAACGTTGCGCCGCCGCTATCTCCAGCGGGCTCGACGCTGCCCCCGCCGCATCCGACGGAAACGCCGAGCACCGTACCGAACATCAATCGATGAAGCCTCATCCGCATAAAGTTTTGCCTATCAGGCGGCCGCTGTTCTGGAGAAGACTGCGGCACGTTCGCGACGACCGGAGCGACCCCGTACGCGCTGCGGACCTGAATCAGGGATCGAGTCCCTGGCGCTCGAAGCGAGAAACTGCCGAGGCGGCAAGGACGCCAAGAGACCCGAAAACATCTCTCTTTTGGGCGTCTTCTGGCGTCTTGACGGTCTGTATCCTCCTTGTCCGAGCACCGGTTGACGTTCTGCATCTTTCTCGCCCGAGCGCCGCTCCAGGGCGGCCCTGGTAGGACGCCGCGCGGTCCGGTAGATCCAGGAGAGCGATGCGACACAAGCCCTCGGTCGTGCTCTCCTCGGCGGCGCTCCTCCTCGCCGCCATGGCGGGCGACGGCCTCGCCAGCCCGCGCGCGGCCGTGCGCGGGCCGGCGAGCGACGCGTGGTTCATGGACGGCGGGCGCCGCGTCGACGTCGAGCGGCTCGGTCCGGCCGCGCTGGGCGCGTCCTCGACGCCGCTCGCGCCGGTGCGGCTCCGCTATCCAGGCGGCCGGACGGTCGAGGCGAGCGTCGGCGCGACCGCGATCGTGGAGGTCGAGCCCGGCGCGCAGGACGCGCTCGACGCGCTCGGCGCCGCCGGCGTCGAGCTGGTGAGGCCGCTGATGCCCTCGATCGGGCTGTGGCTCGTCAGGGACACCGGCGGCGGCGACGGCCTCGACCTCGCCCAGCGCCTCCAGGGCGCGGCGCGGCCGGCCTCCGTGCGCGAGGTGATCCCGGACCTCCACGTGCGCCTCGAGTCGCACGGCGCGCCGTTCGCGCCGGACGACCCGCGCCTGCCCGACCAGTGGTACTTCGACGACCTCCGGATGCAGGAGGCCTGGGGGCGCACGCAGGGAGACGCGGCCACGTCCATCGTCGTCATCGACACCGGCTGCGACCTCGATCACCCCGACCTCGCCGCGAAGATGGATCCAGGCCTGGACGTCATCGACGACGACGACGACCCCACCTACCAGCCGGGCGAGCAGAGCGTGAGCCACGGGACGGCCTGCGCGGGCCTGATCGCCGCCGACACCAACAACGGCGTGGGCATCGCGGGCGGCTGCCCCGCCTGCAGGCTGCGGTGCGTGCGGCTGATCGACGACGAGCCGCGGCCGATCTCCGCCTCGGTCGACGCCTTCGAGTTCGCCCTGCAGGTGAACGCCGCCGTCGTGTCGAACAGCTGGGGGTACGCCGACCCGATGCCCGTCCCCAGGGTGGTCGAGGCCGCGATCAACCGCCTGTTCGACGCCGGGCGCAACGGGAAGGGGGCGCTCGTCCTGTTCGCCGCCGGCAACGACGACCGGGAGATCCTCGACGACGAGCTCCAGGCCGTGCGGGGTGTCCTGACCGTGGGCGCCGTCAACCACCTGGAAGACGCGACGCCGTTCACGAACCGCGGGAGATCCATCGATCTCGTCACGCCCACGGGGACGCTGAGCACCGACATCGCCGGGAGCGAGGGGGACGACGCGAGCGACTACACCTCGCGGTTCGGCGGCACCTCGTCGGCGTGCCCGGTCGCCGCCGGCGTCGCGGGGCTGCTGGTGAGCGCCGCGCCCGAGCGGACGGCGGGCGAGCTCTACGACGTCATGATCCGGACGGCGCGGCTGGCGCCCTACGCGGTCCCCGACGAGAGCGGGCACGATCCCATCTTCGGGCACGGGATCATCGACCCTGTCGCGGCGCTCACGGAGGTGCTCGGGGACGAGCCGCCGCCGCTTTCGGGAGGCGGCGAGGGCGCCGACGACCAGCGCGCCGGCTGCGCGTGCGCCTCGGCCGGCGCGGGCTCAGGCGAGCGGCGAGGCCTCGCGGCGGCGGCGCTCCTCGGCCTGGCCGCGGCGGCGCGCCGGCGCGGCGCGGCCCGCGCGCGCCGCTGAGGGGGACGTCACGCTCCGATCCGCCGCGTGGCCCGGAGCGCATCCCGCCGGGCGAGCAGCCATGCGCGCGCCTCGCCCTCCGTCTCGAAGAACTCGACCGGATAGGATTGTCTCGTCAGGAGCTGCACGCTCTTCGCGGCGAGCGTGGAGACGACACGCACGGCGAAGCTCGCGCCGAACAGCGCGATCGCGTCGAAGCGCACGCCGCGGAGCTCGTCCGCCATCACCTTGCGCGCCGACGCCGAGATGGTCCCGGTGCGGCGCGCATCGGAGAGCACGAGGACCGCGCGGCCGCTCTCCGACAGGCGCCTGCACGCGGCGGCGATCGCGCGCGCCGTGTCGTCCGAGATATCGCCCTCGATGGCGGTGCACAGGATCCCCTCGGCGTCCTCGCGGAGGGCCCGGCTTGCGTCGTCGATGCGGGGGTCGCTCATGGCGTTGCACGGTAGCTCGTTTGCGCGGCGGTACGACGTTCGCTCGATCACGGACGCCACCCGCGACGACCGGCGAAGCGGCCGATCGAGCGCGTGGGTCGCGGCTCGAGGCCGCGCATGTGCCGGGTCGTCCGCGCGCCGCGGACGGTGACGTCACGCCTGGATCCGCCGCCCGGCCCGGAGCGCTCCCCGCTGCTGGAGGAGCCACGCGCGCGCTTCGGCTTCCGTCTCGAAGAACACGAGCAAGGGGAACCGCTTCGTGAGGAGGTGGATGCTCTTCACGATGAGCGTCGCCATGACGCGGATGGAGAAGCTCGCTCCGAAGACCGCGATCCCGTCGAGGCGCGCCGAGCGCAGCCCGTCCAGGTACACCTTCCGCGCCGCCGGCGTGACCGCCCCGCAGCGACGCGCGTCGGCGAGCACCAGGACCTCGCGGCCGCTGTCCGTCAGGCGCTGGAAGGCGTCCACGAGCGCGCGCGCGTTGTCCTCCAGGACATCGCCGTCGGTCGCGATGACCAGGAGGCCATCGGGCTCCTCACGGAGCTCGAAGCGCGCGCCCGCCGGACGGGGATCGCTCATGCCAGGCATGGTAGCCCATCCCCGCGACGCGCGTCCTGCGCGCCGGCGCTGCGCGATGGCGCGCGCCTCGGAGGGCGGCGGGCGTCATGCGCCCTGCCGCTGCGTGGCCCGGAGCGCGCCTCGCTGGGCGAGCAGCCACGCGCGCGCCTCGCCCTCCGTGTCGAAGAACGCCAGCGGATAGACCTCGCCCGTGAAGAATTGCACGCTCCTCGAGGCGAGCGTGGTCACGACGCGCAGGGAGAAGCTCGCCCCGAAGACCGCGACCCCGCTGAAGCGCACGCCGCGCAGCTCTTCCGCCAGCGCGCTGCGCGCCGCCGCCGTCAGGGTCCCGACGCGGCGGGCGTCGGAGAGCACGAAGACCTCGCGACCGCTGTCCGACACGCGCCGGAACACGGCGCAGAGAGAGCGCGCGATCTCGTCCGAGATGTCGCCCTCGATGGCGAAACAAAGAATGCCGTCGGCGTCCTCCCGGAGGAAAGGGCATGCGTCCTCGGAACGGGGCTCGCTCATCTCCCGCAGGCTAGCGCATCCGGCTCACGGCACGACGAGCGCTCGCGAGAACGGCGCGGGAGAGCGCTCGCCGGGTGACGCGCCTCACCGAGCGCCGCGTCGTGGCGCCGGCCGCCGCCGCCGAGCGCGCCGCCCGGCGCGTGTGCCCCCGCTCAGCGCCTGCGCCGGCGCGCGGCCAGCGCGAGCAGCGAGGCGCCCAGCGCGCAGCCGAAGGACGCGGCGGAGCTCGCGGCCGCGGCGGCCGGCGCCACGACGCGGCAGCCGCACCCGCCGTCGTCGACGCCGCCCGCTGCGCCCTCGGCGGGCGCCTCGCCGCCGGCGCCGCCGCCACCGCCGCCGGCGCCCTCCGCGGCGGCCCGGCACGCGGCGACCTCGTCCGGCGTGCCGATGCACAGCGTCGGCTTGCGCGATTCGCCTTCTTGCAGGCCGTTCACCACGATCACGGCGAGGTCATCGGCGCCCGCAGTGTCGACCAGCGCCGCGCCGGAGGCGACGTCGCCGGCGCGCACCACCTCGCCGTACACGCGGCCGCGCCGCGCCGCGAGCAGCAGCGCGAGGCCGGAGAGCTGCGCCGGATCGTCCGCGGGCGCCGCGAGCGCGGCCGTCATGGTCGCGCGCCCGGCGGGGGAGACGCTGAAGTACTGCGCCGACGCGTGGAAGACGCGCAGCCCGTCCGCGTAGGGCGCGGCGACCTCCTCCGGGGCGAGCCCGCGGTAGCCGGACCCGGCGGCGTAGGAGCGCTCGGGATCCGCGGCCGATCCGGTGAGCAGGTTCCAGGCGGCGAACTCCACGAACGCCTCGGCGAACGTCGTCTGCGCCCGCGACGAGAGCAAGGGGTCGAGCTGCTCGAACCACACCGGATCCGCCTCGCCGTTCGCGCCGTCCTCGAGGCGCTCCCAGAGCGCGCGGACCGTGCCGTCTCCGAAGCGCTCCTCGAGGAACTGGAAGAAGAGCGCGCTCCCGTAGCTGAAGGGGTCCACAGGGCCGGTGAAGGGCACGTCGAGCGACCGATCCGTGTTCGCGAGGTAGCCGTCGACGAAGCCCTCGAAATCCTTCAGCGAGGGGTCGAACGACTCGGTCGCCCAGACCGCGGTCCCCTCCGTGATCAGCGTGTCCTGGCCGTGGTCGTAGCCCGCCTGCACCGCGTGGAAGAGCTCGTGGCTCCCGAGGATCCGGTTCGCCGTCAGCGTCGACGGATAGCCGTAGCCGCTGTAGTCGTTCTCCTGGGTCATGAAGCCGGCGCAGCGGTCCCCGGCGTCCTCGGCGCAGGCGTCGACCCGGAACGCCCCGTCGCCGACGCCGGCGAAGTCGACGAGGTAGACGTCGAAGCGGCCGTCGCCGCCGTTGTCGGGCAGGTCCTCGTCGCTCCTCGGCGGCCGGAAGCCGAGGACGTCTCGGTAGTGGGTGATGACCTCGTCGTAGACGGCGGCGACCTCCTCGACGAAGTCGGGGACGCCCGTCGCGTCGCCGTCCTCGGCGGGCACCGCGCAGCGCCCCTCGCGCGCGAAATGGACGAGGAAGCTCCCGGACGCCGACGCGAAGGTCTCGACGACGTCGTCCGGATCGAACCGGAACTGGAGGCTCGTGCCGCGCGCGTCGGGCCGTTCGAGCGGCGCCGCGGCGGGCCCGTCGAGCGGCGCCGCGGCCGTGTCGTCCGCGCCGCAGCCGGCGAGCGCCGGCGCGAGCCAGGCCGCGAGCGCCGGCGCGAGCCAGGCCATCGCGCGGCCCAGGCGGCGCCACGGGGCCGCGGCGCGGGCCAGGCCGCTGCGCCACGCGGGCACCGCGCCGGCGGTCCGCGTCACGGCAGGAACGCCCACCGGATCTGGAAGTTGGCGGAGCCGGTGTCCTCCATCGGGACCATCCCGGTCTCCTGGCACTGCGCCTGCGTCTGCTCGTTGTAGAAGTGCGTGACGGTCAGCTTGAGGCTCCGGCCGTCGGCGAGCTGGAGCACGTAGACGAGGCCGGTCATCTTCACGCACCCGGGGTAGGTCCAGTAGCCGGAGAGCGCCGTCGCCGGGGAGTCCAGCCCGGAGCCGTCGGGGATGAGCTCGCAGCTCTCGGTGAAATACTCGTCGCTGCGGAGCCTCGGCTCGCCGGGCGCCTCCGCGATCCCATCGTAGTCCGGGGTGCCCGGGAGCCGCGCCGCCGTGACGCAGGACGGCCCGGAGTGGCCGCTGTTGATGCGCACGATGTAGCGCCGGAAGGCGATGTCCCAGTCCATGGACTGGAGCGATGCCTCGTCGGAGAGCTCGACCTTCTCGAGGCCGGCGTCCGTGAACCGGGCATAGACGTAGGCGTCGGGCTCGGAAGCGAAGGGGCCGCCCGCGGTGGCGTCGACGATGGAGCGGATGCCGGCGCCGTCCTGCTCGTTGAGGATCTCCCCGGGCGCCACGGTGTCCTGGAGGTTCATCTGCTGGAAGACCTCGTCCTCGCAGGGCACCGGCGTGGGCTCCGAGCAGACGGGCCCGGCGGGGAGCCCGCCGCCCTCCGCGCCGCCAGGGCCCACGGGGTCCTCGGAGCCGCAGGCGCACACGGCGAGGAGGGCGAGGCCGGCGGCGACGAGGGGAGACGCAGGCGAGGTGCGCATGGGCGACATGGTAACAAAAAGTCGGAGCCGGCGTGCCCGCTAGGGCGCGCCGCTGCGCTGGTAGAGCCACCAGTCTCCGACGTGGTCGACGGCGACGATGCTCGGGTCCTTCGCGAAGAGGTGATTCGCCCCCGCTCGCCGGCGGACGAGGAACCAGTCGAAGAAGGCGCCGTGGCGGCGCACGTCGAATTTTTCCGGCGTCCACTCCCATCGGAGCGGCGTGGGCGGCGGGACGACGGCGCCCGGCTCCTCGCGGGGCCTGTAGGCGACGGGCGAGGCATCCCAGACGGCGAAGTGGAAGCTGAGCCAGCCGCCTCGCGTGGCCTGCACCCAGGCGGGGAGATGGATGAACGGCGTCGTCGTCCGGGTCGAGCCGCCGTGATCGAAGACGAGGTAGAGCAGCCTCGGCGCCTGCGGGATGCGGGCGATGATGGCGTCGAAGTCGCGCGTGCTCTGGTCGAATCGGCGGTAGTTGTCGCGGACCACAGCGCCGAGGAGGACCGCGGCGGCCGACAGCGCGAGCACGGCCGGCACCTTGAGCCAGGGTGATCGCGGCAGGTCCGGGAAGGCGCCGAGGGCCAGGAACAGCGCGGCGACGATCTCGCGCGGGTAGACGTACCACCAGAGGCCGATCTGCAGCGGCAGGCTCAGGAACAGGCCCAGGAACACGATCGCGCAGGCGACCGGGACGAGGGCGGCGAGGCGCGCGAAGGACCACTGCGGCGCGTCCACCGCGGACGAGGGCGCCGCGCCGGCGCCGGCGGGTGAGCACGCAGCATCGGCGCTGGCGCCTGCGGGTGAGCGCGCCGCATCGCCGCCGGCGCCGGCGAGCCGTGCGGCGGCGCCAGCGGCGCAAACGAGCAGCGCGGCGAGCACGAAGCGCGCTGCCCGGCCGGCCGCTGCCGCCTCGGCGGGATCGGTGAAGCTCGTGAAGAGGAGCGATGGGATCTCGCGGAGCCGCTCCCAGTGGAGCGCGGGCGCGATGGGCGCCGCGTGCAGCGTGTCGGTACGGACCACGAGCCACGCCGCGAAGAGGGCCAGCGAGGGCGCGAGCGGGAGCGCGATGGGGCGGAGCCGCCGCGTCGCCGGGAAGACGACGATCGCCGTGCCGACCACGGCGGCGAGCGCGAACGGGAAGCGGAAGATGTGCGTGAAGAACAGGGCGACGAGCGCGAGCGCGAGCGCGATCTGCCGGCCGCGCGAGGGGCGATCGAGGAGCAGGAGCGTCAGGCCGACGACCATCGCGAAGAGGCCGAGCGCGCCCATGTGGTTGAGGAAGCCCCAGTGGGTGAGGTTGCACCAGACGAGGAGCAGGCCGAGGACGCCGAGGAGCGGGCTCCGCTTCAGGCCGTGGAAGAGGACGGCGAGGCCCGCGGGCAGGAGCGCGAGCATCGCCGCCGCCGCGACCTTCACCGCGGCCACGGGAGGGAGGACGAGCATCAGCAGGGCGCCGAGCGCGTACATGGACATGTACGGGACGGCGAGCGGCTGGAGCGTGAACTGCTCGCGGAAGTGCCACGCCGGGTCGAGGTAGTGCCTGAACGCCGCCGTCTCGGCCGCGTGGAACGGGAGATCGGTCATCGGCGGATAGCGGACGACCGCGAGCGGGACGGCGATCACATAGACGGACGCGGCGACGACGACGAGGGCGAGCGCCGCGCCGAGCGGCGCGCGGCGCGCGGCGCCCGCGCCGCGGCGGAGCAGGCCGGAGAGCGCGCGGCGCGCGGGAGCGGGCGCCGCCAGAGGCTCCGCCAGAGGAGACGGGGTACCCAAGGTGGCGGGAAGCTATCATCTCGGAACCGAGCCGAGGCCTCGGATGCCCGCCGGGAGAGGTCGCGATGTGCCGGCTCCCCCTCCCGAGGGGGGTTCGGTCGATCTGGAACCGAAAATGGGGCCTCGGATGCCCGCCGGGAGCGGTCGCGATGTGCTGGCTCCCCCTCCCCGAGGAGGTTCGGTCGATCCGGAACCGGTCCGAGGGCCTCGGATACCTGCACGCAGAGGTCGCGATATGCCGGCTCCACCTCGGCGACGCCAGCGCCGCGAGGCCAACGCCGCCGCGCGGCCCTTGCGGCCACCCGGCTCCGGGACGCAAGCTGCGCGCATGGCACGCCGCTTCAACACGGCCGGCCCCTGCCGCCCCGATTTGCACTACATGATCCCGGCCGAACGGCGCCTGCCCGAGGCGCCCGGCCTGGTGGAGCAAGGCGCCTATTTCGTGGTTCACGCGCCACGGCAGACGGGGAAGACCACGGCGCTCCGCGCGCTCGCCGATCAGCTCACCACCTCCGGCCGCTGGGCGGCGCTGCACTTCTCCTGCGAGGCGGGTGAGGCGGCGGGCGACGACTACGGCGCGGCCGAGCGCATCCTGCTCAGCTCACTCCGGGCGCGCGCCGAGCTCACCCTTCCCCCCGCGCTGCATCCGCCTGCCTTCCCCGACGCCCCGGAGGGCAACCGCGTCGAGATCGCGCTGCGCGCCTGGGCCCGCGCCTGCCCGCGGCCGCTGGCGCTGCTCTTCGACGAGATCGACGCCCTGCGAGGCCAGAGCCTCCTCAGCGTGCTGCGCCAGCTGCGCGCCGGCTTTCCCGATCGCCCCGCCGACTTTCCCGCCGCGGTGGTGCTCTGCGGGCTGCGCGACGTGCGCGAGTACAAGGCGGCGAGCGGCGGCGACCCGGGCCGCCTCGGCACGGCCAGCCCGTTCAACGTCAAGCTCGAGTCCCTCAAGCTCGGCGATTTCGACCCTGACGAGGTGCGCGAGCTCTATGGCCAGCACACCGCCGACACCGGCCAGGTCTTTGCTGAAGAAGCGGTCGAGCGGGCCATTGCGCTCACGGCCGGGCAGCCGTGGCTGGTCAACGCGCTCGCCCGCGAGATCGTGGAAAAGCTCGCGGTGCCCGCGAGCGAGCCGATCACCGCAGCGCACGTCGAGACGGCCAAGGAGCGCCTCATCCTGGCGCGCGCCACCCACCTCGACTCGCTCGTCGCCCGCCTGCACGAGCCGCGCGTCCGGCGCGTGCTCGAGCCGATCCTCTCAGGCACGCTCGCGATCGTCGGCGACGCCTACCAGGACGATCTCCAGTACGCTCGCGATCTCGGGCTCATGGCGCCGGACAACCCCGCGCGCATCGCGAACCCGATCTACCGCGAGGTCATCGCCCGCGTGCTCGCCGGCGACGTGGAGCCCGTCATCCTGGCCGAGCCGAGGAGCTTCGTGCTGCCCGACGGCCAGCTCGACGTCGCGCGCCTGCTCCGGGAGTTCGCCGTCTTCTGGAGGGAGCACGGCGAGGCGCTCTCCGGCAATCTCGGCTACCACGAGGTCGCGCCGCAGCTCGTGCTGATGGCCTTCCTGCAGCGGGTGGTGAACGGCGGCGGGCTGATCGAGCGGGAGTACGGCCTCGGCCGGGGGAGGATCGACCTCCTGATCCGGTGGCCCTACCGCGCGCCGGACGGGTCACGCGCCGTGCAGCGCGCGGCGCTGGAGCTCAAGGTCTGGCGCGAGGGAGAGAAGGATCCCACGCCGACGGGGCTCGCGCAGCTCGACGGCTACCTCGCCCAGCTCGGCCTCGACGAGGGCGTGCTCGTGCTGTTCGATCGCCGCGCCGCGGCGGGGGACGTCGAGGCGCGCACGCGGATCGAGGAGGCCCGGACGCCGTCGGGCCGGCGGGTGACGCTGCTCCGGGCCTGAACGGCCGCGGGCCGCGCGAGGCTCACGGCGCCCCGGGTCCCTTGCCCCTCGCCCCCGCGGCGCTCGCGATCTGGGCCTCGAGCGCCGCCACGCGCTCCAGCGCAGCCTCCTTCGCCGCGCGCTCTACCTCCTTCGCCGCGCGCTCTACCTCCTTCGCCGCGCGCTCCGCCTCCGCGGCGGTCGGGAAGAGCTCCTCGCCCTCGGGCCCCGTGGCCAGCCGGAGGCGCGCCTCCTCGCCCGCGCCGATCACCCGCAGCCAGCAGCCGAGCACGCGCGCGTGGATCCGGTCGACGTTCGTCGTCTCCACCCGGACGAAGCCGCGCGTCTTCAGCCTCCGGTAGCGCTGCCATCGCACCCGATCGCGGCCCCGCTCCCAGTCGGGATCGAAGATCACGAGCTCCTTCACCCCGAGCTCCCGGTAGCGCTCGGGCGCGTCCACGTAGTCCTTGTAAGGCTCGTCGGACGAGACGACCTCGAGCGCGAAGCTCGGGGCGATGCCCGTCTCCCACACCTTCCAGCTCCGCACGCGCCGGCCCGGCGGCACGCCAGGGAGCACGTACACGTCCGGGGCCACGACCTTGGAGGGATCGAACTGCCGATAATAGATGAACTGGTCCGCCCCCACGAACCTCGGCCGACCGAGCGCCTCGTACCAGCGCTCGATGAGAGGACGGAGGAGCTCCACGATCCACGTCTGAAGGGAGTCCTCCCCCATCTTCTTCTCCACGGGATAGAACGTCGGATCACGCTCCTTGCCGTCACGGTGCGCCCGCCGATGGACCTGCCTGTGCGCCTCGGTCGACATGCCCCATCCTACCCGACCGGGGCGCGCGCATCGACCCGCGCCGCAGCGGCGCGGCGCTCGCCCCTCGGCGCTTCGCCTGCCCGCGCGGCGCCGCCGCCGAGATAGGCTGCGCCCACGTTGCTGCCCACGCGCCTCGCCCCCCATCCGACCGACCTGCGCGGCCTCCCCGCCGCGTCCCGCCGCGAGGCCCGCGCGGCGCTCGCCGTCACCGCGCTCGCCACGGCGTGGTTCGCGCTCGCGGCGGCGTGGGAGATGTTCGGACCCGTCCTCGCCGGACATTACGCGTCGTCGGCGAGCGTCGGGATCATCGCGGAGAACATGCTCCGCTGGAAGATCCCCGGACCCGTGTGGGAATACACAGCGAGCCGGCCAGCGCCCGGGATGTACTACTGCCACCACCCGTGGGGGATCTTCTGGACGACGGCCGCGTTCATGAAGGTCCTCGGGCGGCACGACGTGATCTGCCGCCTGCCCGCCGTCCTCCTGAGCGCCGCGACGCCGCCCCTGCTCTACGCCCTCGGCCGGAGCGTCTACCGGCCCGCCGCAGGGGCCGCCGCGGCGGCGTCGTTCGTCGTCCTGCCGATCACGCTCTCGTTCGCGAACTTCAACGCGCTCGAGGTCCCGGTCATGGCCTGGACGCTGCTCGGGCTCTTCGGCTACGTCCGCCTGTTACAGACATCCAGGCGCCGTTACCTCGCGGTGAGCGCGCTCGGGCTCGCGCTCGGGATGCACGCCGACTGGCCCGCGTTCCTGCTCACGGGCGGGCTGCTCGCGTTCGGCGCGCTCCGGGCCTACCTGCTCCCGAGGCGCGTCTTCGGCCCGCTCCCCGAGCGGCGCTACGCCGCGTGGTGGGTGCTCACCGCCTCGCTCGCCGCGCTGACGGCCGCGCTCTACCTGGCCCTCTTCCAGCATGCCGGCAAGCTCGGCGACCTGCTGACGAGCTACGGGCTCCGCTCCTCGGGGAACGCCGAGCCGCTCGGCAGGGTGCTCGAGAGCCGGCGGTACTGGCTCGAGCTCTCGTTCACGCCGATCGCCATCGCCGCCGGAAAGCTCGCCGCGATCGTCTGCGCGGCGCGGCTCGTCCTGCTCCGGCGCGAGCACGACGCGCTGCCGCTGCTCTACCTCGCGACCGCGGCGGTGCAGTACGTCGTCTTCCGGCAAGGCGCCGACATCCACATCTTCTGGCCGCACTACTTCGCGGCCTACTTCGCCCTCGCCGCCGCCGCCCTCGTCGACACCGGCGCGGCGCTCCTGGAGCGCGCCGCCGCCGCCCGGCGAGCCGCCCGGGTCGCGGCGCCGTCGGGCGGGCCGGCGCTCGCGGCGCTCGCGCTGTGGCTCGTGCCGCTCGCCGCCATCCTGCGCGACGGGCTCCCGGCGCTGCGTTATGCGCGCGAGACAGGCGGGCGCTTCAACGAGCGGGGGCACCTCATCGACTCCGACGGGGCGAAGACGGCGTTCCTGCGATGGCTCGCGCCGAGGCTGCCGGGGGCGCCGACCGACGCGCCCGTCGCGATGCACGAGAGCATGAAGGCCACCTGGGCCCAGGTCTGGGCGCTCGGCGGGCGCGTCGTGACGCCCAACCGACCCCCGCCGAAGGACGCGCCGCCGCGCGGCGCCTACCTCGTGGACACGCGGTTCATGCTCGACCGGGATCAGGCGAGCCTCGCGCAGCGCTTCGACGTGACGGCGGTGGGCCCGTTCTGGGCGCTCGGCGCGGGCGCCGGGGCGCGCACCCTCTCGGCGAGCGGCATCGAGGCGTTCTCGTTCCGCGAGCGAGAGCCGGGGCCCCTCGCCTGGTACCTCGTCTCGGGCACCGAGCCCGAGCGCGAGATCGTGCCGGATCCGTTCCTCACGTGGGAGCTCCGCGCGCACTTCGGACAGCCGGCGGAGCCGCCGGCCGCGCCGCCGGAGACGCTGGAGCAGAAGCGGATCGCGCACAACATGGCGCTCGGCGCGGGCGACGGCGCGCGCGCGGCGGCGCTCTTCGCGGAGATCCGCGCCGCGCTCGCGCCGATCGAGGCGCGGTTCGACGACGGCACGGAGCTGCTCGGGACGACGTTCCACGAAGGCGCCCGCTCGCTCCTCACGATCTTCGTGCGCGCGGGGGGCCCGGCGGCGAGCGACGTGGCGCTCGCGGTGCGCTCCCGGGTCGTCGAGCGCGCCCCGCTGTCCACGACGATGGCGGACCCGGTCGTCCGCGAGGTCGGACCGCCGACGGCGATCTCGCCGCAGCGCTGGAGGACGGGCTTCCTCTACGCCGATCCGGTGCCGATCCAGAAGCGGCCAGGGACGGAGGTGTTCTGGGCGTCCATGACGGCGCGCGGGCGCGGCCGCGCGCCGAAGCTCGTGGATCGCGGCGGCGCGTCGGAGGTCGAGGTCCTGCGGCTGCGCTGAGCGAGCACACGCCGCTATCCCCGTGGACACGGCCCCGCGTTCGGGTTTTACCTTCGGGCATGAGCTCTCGCCGAACAGGGTTGGTTCTGATCCTCGCGCTCGCGGCGGGCTGCGGCGCTCCGCCGCCAGCCGCCCAGTCGCCGGCGCAGCCCGCGTCGGAGGGGCCGACCGGCTCGGCGTCCCCGGAGCCGACGACCTCGGCCCCCCCGGAGCCGAAGCCCGCGGCGCCCCCGCCGGACGCGCAGGCCCCCGCGGCGGCGACGCCGGTCGAGGCGCCCCCGCCGCCAGCCACCTCGAGACCGGACGGCAACGTGAGGCCCGGCGCGGCCACCGCGACCGGCACGCTGGGGGGCAACATCTCCGAATCGCAGGTCCGCGACGTCGTGGAGAAGCACGGCGAGCTGTTCGACGAGTGCTACAAGATCGGCGTCAAGAGCTCGCCGAAGTTCACGGGGAAGGTGACCGTCAAGGCGACCATCGGTCCGACCGGCAGGGTGAACAGAGCTGACGTGGTGAGGTCGACGGCGAAGAATCAGCAGGTCGATCGCTGCGTGGCCGATACCTTCGAGAAGATGCAGTTCCCCTCGCCGCAAGGCGGGATGACGACCGTCATCACCTTTCCCATCGAGTTCAGCGGCGTCGAGCTCGTGCAACCCTGAGGGGAACCCTGGCGGCGCGAGGCCAGGTTCTCCCTGGTCGGGCGTGAGGTCCCGCTGAACTGCCCGGCCCCCTGGGAGGGGGCCTACCGGAGACGCGCGACCATGAATGAACCTGGACGACGAGGTCCTGGGCGCGAGCTCCCTCGAAGGCCGCGTCGGGCTTGAAATTTACAGTGCTTCACGGTGCGACGTCACACCAAGAGGCCATGGCACACACGGTCGACCCAATGTTTGTCATGAGAATCGCTATTTCGCGTTGCGCAAAGCCCCGCCCGGAAGACACCATGAAGCCTCGCTCTGGTGCTTTCGGCGGCTCGCCACGATCCGCCGCCACAACGCCTAACTTCTTGGGAGAGCCATGAACTCGAGATCTCGCCTGTCGTCCTTCGGTCGGGTTCCGGTCGGACATCTGCTGCGGGTCGCGTGCATCGCTGCGGCGCTGCAAGCGGCCGCGTGCTCCAGCGATGACGGCCCCAGCAGCGCCGGGGACAGCGGCGGCACGACGGGGAGCTCGGGGAGCGCGGGCAGCGCGGGCAGCGGCGGAGACAACCTCGGCGGCGTGGCCGCGGGCAGCGGCGGAGACGACTTCGGCAGCCTGGCCACGGGCGCCGGCAGCGGCAACAGCAGCTCGGGGAGCGGCACGCCCAGCAACGAGGACACCTGCGATGGCCTTGACAACGACGGCAATGGCATCGTCGACGACGTCGACGTCGGCGGCGACGGCGTCTGCGACTGCCTCCGCATCGCCACGCTGGGCGAGCCGGGCCGGTGGGGCGACGGCGACGTCTTCGAGTCCTGGTTGAACCAGCGCAGCATCAACGGTGCCGTGGGCCTGAACGGCGCCGAGCTCACCGCGGAGGAGCTCGCAAAGCACCAGGTCATCGTCATCCAGGACGTGAGCGACATCGGGCGCACGTACTCGGACGCCGAGGTCGAGGCGCTCCGCGACTGGCTCTCGAAGGGCGGCGGCCTCATGACGTTGATCGGGTACGGCCAGACCGAGGAGCGCGAGAACGTCAACACGCTGCTCGCTCCGCTCGGCGTCGGCTACGACGAAGCGCAGATCCTCCCGAGGCGAGGCGGCGCCACGGTCCCCATCACGGAGTGGAGCGGAGGGCATCCGGTGCTCGACGGGATCGAGGCTGTCGGCGTGGACACCGGCTACCCGGTGGTCGGCGAGGGCGCCACGCTGGCGACCGGCGACGGCAACGACGTGCTGAAGGCGCTGGAGGTCGGCGATGGCCGGGTCCTGGTCTGGGGCGACGAGTGGATCACCTACAACACCGAGTGGGTCGATCACCCCGAGTATCAGGTCGAGCGCTTCTGGCTGAACGCCATCAAATGGATGACGCCAGCCAACGAGTGCCAGGTGGCCATCCCACCCCAGGTCAACTGAGCCCCTCGACCTCCCGCGCGGCGGTCACGCCGCCCGGGAGCCCTCGGCGCGCCGCGGGCCGGTCACGGTCCGGTAGAGCTCCTCGTATTTGCCCACCATCACGGCGCTGCTGAAGCGCTCGCGCGCGCGGCGCGCGCAGGCGGCGCGATCGAAGCGGGCCAGGCCCGCCGCGAGCGCGGCGAGGCGCGACAGGTCGCCCGGCGGCGCCAGGTAGCCGGTGACGCCCTCGTCGACGATCTCGGGGAAGGAGCCGCGGCGAAAGCCGAGCACCGGGGTGCCGCAGAGCATGGCCTCGATGGCGATCAGCCCGAACGGCTCCTCCCACTGGAGCGGGCAGAGGACGGCGCGGGCCCCGCGCAGGAGCGCGACCTTGCGGTCGTGGCCCATCTCCCCGAGGTCCGGTATCCCGCTCTCCCGGAGGCGCGGGGCGACCTCCTGGAGATAATAGATCCGGTCCTTGGGGTGCGCGCGGCCCGCGAGCTTGATCGGCAGGCCCGCGGCCCTCGCGATGTCGAGCGCCAGGTGGGTCCCCTTCTCCTCGGCGTAACGGCCCAGGTGCGCGAGGTAGCCCTCGTCGCTCAGGCTCGGCGGATAACGCGCCGGCGTGACGCCGTGATGGATGACGCACGAGCGCGGCAGCGGGATCTCCAGGGCGCGCTGCCGCGCGCTGATCGCCACGTACGCGACCTCCGGGTGGCGCGCGTAGATGCGCGAGCTCTCGCCGCAGGGCGCGTGGTGCAGGGTGTGCACTGCCGGGACGCGGACGAAGCGGGTGAACGGGACGGCGATCGGGCTGTTCACGTGGATCACGTCGAACCCGTCCTCGCGCGCGATCTCCGAGAAGGCCCAGGCGACGTGGTTGACCTCGTCTTCCGGCACCGGAGGCCAGCTAGGGCTCCCGTAAAGGGACCGGCGACGGCAGCTGACCACCGAATCTCCCGTCGCGAAGAGCGTGACCTCGTGTCCACGCGCCGACAGCCCCTCGGCCAGCTCGTGACAGAACAGCTCGGTCCCGCCGTACCCGGAGGGAGGCACCCGGATGAACGGGGTGGAAACGATCGCGATCCGCATGCTCGTTGCTCCTCGGTCGCCGCGCTGCGACCGGGGCCATGCTCGCCCCCGCTCGCAGCGGAGCGCATACCCGCACTCGGGACCCATCAACGAGCATGCCAGCGGGCTGCTCCCCACCTGCCCGGCCGAGGGAGCGCGCGAGGACAGCTGCTGCGCAGCAGACGCAGCGCGGCGCGGCGCCCGCCGAGGCAGCGCGATCCGGACCGGCGCGCGGCGGTGCGGCGCTTTCTTCAGGCGTCCCATGCGTCTAGGATGCGCCCTCCCGCTCGCTCCTGCGCGCGGGGCAGCGCGGGAAGCGTCGAGAGCCCGAGCGCCCCTGCCAATCTGCACACAGGTGGTCAATGACTTCGAGATCGAATCGTTACGGATCCGCGCTCGCGTTGAGCATTTCGCTGGTGGCCACCGCGGGCTGCCAGGTGGCCACGATGCCCGATCGCGGCCTCATCAATGAGGACACGGGAGGGAGCGGCGGACAGGGAGGAACGGGCGGAGGGGGCGGCGGCGGTGGCTCCGGCGGCAATGACGGCGGCGGCGGGAGCAGCGACGGCGGCGGCGGGAGCAGCGACGGCGGCGGTGGCTCCGGCGGTGGCGATGGTGGCTCCGGCGGTGGCGATGGTGGCTCCGGCGGTGGCAACGGCGGGAGCGATGGTGGCGCCGGCGGAGTCGATGGCAACGGCGGCAACGGAGGCGACGCTGGAGCCGGCGGGGACGGCGGAGCGGGCGGCATCGACGGCTCCGGCGGCGGCGGCAGCGTCCCGTGCACCGGCGACGCCGACTGCCCCGCGCCTGACAGCGAGTGCGCGATCGCGAGGTGCATCGACGGTGGATGCGCGACCGAGCCCGTGGCCTCGGGGACGCCCGTGAAGGTGCAGATGGCCGGCGACTGTCGCGAACGCGTCTGCGACGGTGACGGCGCGGTCACGGAGGTCGACGACGACGACGATTTGCGCGACGACCACAGCCAGTGCACGGTCGACTCCTGCCGCGATGGCTCGCCGATCAACGACCCGGTCGAGACCGGCACATGGTGCTCCCTGGCCGACGGCGGGCTGTGCAACCCCGCCGGGGTCTGCGTGCAGTGCCTCGTCGGCTCGGACTGCCCGACCGAGGTCTGCATCGACTACGTCTGCCAGGCCGCCTCGTGCGAGGACGGCCTGCAAAACGGCGACGAGGGCGGCATCGACTGCGGCGGCAGCGCCTGCCCTGCGTGCGGAGCGCCGGCCAGGGTGACCTCCGTCGATTATCCGATCATCGCCGTCGGCGGCGCGCTCGTGCTCACCGGCTCCGGCTTCACCGGGGCGACGACGGTGACCGTGGGCTTCGCGGCGCAGCCCTTCACGATCGACTCCGACACGCAGATCACGATCCCCGCGCTCTCGGGCGCGACGCCGATCGGCCCGGGGGACATCGTCGTGAGCCGGCCGGGGGCGCGGTGGACGTCGTTCCCGGTGACGGTGATCCAGCTCCAGATCAACGAGGTCGACGCCCACACGGCGGACAGCGGTGACGTGCTCGAGTTCATCGAGATCAGCACGGGCTGGCGGTACGTGAGCCTCGCCGGTTACACGCTCGTGCTCTACAGCGGGGCCACCGATGGCTCCTACCGCGCGATCGAGCTCGACGGCACGACGGACGTGGGCGGGCTCCTGCTCGTCGGCACCAGCGGCGTCCAACCGACGCCCGCCCTCGTCTTCCCGACCAACACCCTGCAGAACGGCCCGGACGCGGTCGCCTTGTACCAGGGGCTGCCCGCGGAGTTCCCCACGTCCACGCCGGCCACGGCGGCGCGCCTCATCGACGCGCTTGTCTACGGACCGGCGGCCGAGCCGGACGCGCAGCTCTTGAGCTCACTGATCTCCAGCGCTCCGGGGCGCGTCCAGGTCAGCGAGGGCGCGACCTCCGCGCTGTCGCAGGCGCAGTCGATCCAGCGCTGCGCCGACGGCCTCCGCGACGGCCGCCGCTTCGGGGCGGCGGCGCCCACCCCTCGCAGGCCCAACACCCTCCCCTGCCCCTGAAGGCGCGGCGCAGCTGGCAGCGCGCCGCGCCGCCGCCGCCCGGCGCTGGGCTCCGGGGCTCAGCGCTCGAGGTGGATCTCGAAATCCTCGATGCTCGCGGCGAGCTCGTAGCGCTCCTCGATGAGCCCCGCGAGCTCAGGGAACCCGTTCAGCGTGCCGCGCGAGTCGATCACGTCGCCGGTCACCGAGGGGAAGACGTCGTGGCGCTCGACCACGATCGCGGCCGGCGGGCTCGCGGCGAGGTCGCGCATCAGCGCGTCGCGCGCCTCCTGCCGGGCCCACGCCGCGCGCTGCGGGACGTTGTAGAGGTAGCGCGTCGCCGGCGGGCGATCGGCGAGGTCGTAGATCACCGGCTCGAAGCCCCACACGAACACGGGGCGCCCCGGCGCGACGCGCTCGCGCAGCCACATGGCGACCTCCCGGTTCGCCGCGGCGTTGACGTCGGCGACCGACGCGAGGCGATCGAGGCGCGCCTGGTCCCTCGCGCCCGTGGCGAGCACCGCGATCCGCTTGGCGCAGCGCTCGATGTAGTCGTCGGCCACGTCCTTGGTCGCGGAGCGAGCGAAGGCGGTCGCGACGAGCGCCGCGAGGAGCGCCGCCGCGGCCGCCTTCGCGCCGGACCGGGTGCACCGCTGCCACGCCTTCCAGAGGCCGAGCGCGGCGAGCATCGCGGTGAGCGGCCACGTCGCGCCGTAATGGTAGGGGAAGAACTTCGCCTGCATCACGACGCCGACGAGGTGCATGGCGATCACGCCCGAGAGCAGCGCCACGCCCGCCCGCTCGTGGCGTTCGGGGTGCAGCGCGACCAGGCAAGCGAGGCCGAACGCGAGCGGGCCGGAGTAGTGGACGAGCCACTCGCAGGCGCCGTACCACGCCATGCCGAGCACGCTCGCGCCGCGCCACCCGAGCGCTGTGTAGTGCGGCGTGAAGACGAAGAGGACCTCCCACAGATCGCCGAGCGCGCCCCTCAGCGCGAACCAGGCGGCGCAGGCGAGCACGGGGAGCACGCCGCCCAGCGCGATGAGCAAGGCGGGCCGGAGCGCCGCCCAGAGGAGCGCGGTCGCCGTCGAGCGGACCGGCCCGGGCGCATGCGGCGCAGAGCGCGCCGGCTCGCCCTGGAGCGCGGTCGGACCGGCGCCGATCCAGCGCTGCACGGCGGCCCGCTCCGAGGCGCGCCGCGCGAGCTCCGCGAGGGCGGGCGCGGCCAGCGCGACCGCGAGCACGACGCCGCCCCCGGCGAGGGGCGGCTTGAGGAGACCGGCGGCGCCGAAGAGCGCGCCCGACAGGACCAGCGCGGCGCCGCGGGGCGCCGGGCGCGGCGCGCCGTCGCGGCCGCGCGGCGTGGCCACGAGCAGCGCGGCGATGGTGAGCATGCCGCCGAACGACTCGGGCTGCGCCGTGTGCCAGAACTCGAGCTGGGCGTGCACCAGCACGGCGAGCGCCGCGGCGACGACCCCGATCCGCCGGTCGCCGAAGAGGCGGGCGGCGAGCGACGCCATCGCGAGGCACATGCCGGCGAGGCCGAGTACCTCGAGGACCCGGATGCCCCACTGCGCGGGGCCGAAGAGGGCGCGGGCGAGCGCGTAGATGAGGAAGATGCCGGGCGGCTTGAAGTCGAACGCGTCGCGGTAAGGCATGCCGCCGTCGAGCACCGCGCGCGCGACCATGGCGTAGATGCCCTGATCGCGGCCGTAGCCGTAGGTCAGCACCTGCAGCAGCAGGAACGCGATGACGCCGAGCGAGGCCGCCCGGATCGCCCGCGCACCCACGACGCGCGGCGGCCCGGCGGCGAGGAGCTCGCGCGCGCTCTCGCTCGAGGGGGCCAGGGGGGCGGGGGCTGCGGTCGCATCCGGCGCGGCGTCACGCACGGGGCCCTTGTACCGGCAGGGGCCCGCCAGCGTCTACGTGCGTCGACATACGATTCCAGCCGCCCTGGCCTCGGTGGAGGCGGCTCGCCGTGGCCGAGACCGACGCAGCCGACGCAACCGACGCAACCGACGCGCCGACGCGCCGACGCGACCCACAAAAAGGATACACACCGGACGAACACTGTGTCGTTGCTCTCGAAGGGCGGGCGGCGTATACGACCGTGCCGCCTTGCCCGGAGAGGTGAAACGGGCGCTCACGGCGGCGCGCGTTGGAGGCGCGAGAAGCGATGGTCGAAGTCCGCATGCCACAGCTCGGTGAGAGCGTGGTCGAGGGAACCGTCTCGAGGTGGCTCGTGCGCGAGGGCGATTTCGTCAAGCGCGAGCAGCCGCTGCTCGAGGTTGCGACCGACAAGGCCGACACGGAGATCCCGGCGCCCGTCGCGGGTCGTGTCTCGCAGATCGCGGTGGCCGAGGGCACCGTCGTCGCCAAGGAAGGTCTGCTCTGTCGGATCGACGAGACGGCGCAGGGCGAGGCCCAGGCGACGGCCCAGCGCGCGAGCGCGCCGCCGGCGCCGGCGGCGTCCGAAGCGCGGCCCGCCGCGCCGGCGCCCGGCAGCAACGGACACGACGAGAGCGCCCGCCCCCTGACGAGCCCGTCGACGAAGAAGCTCGCGCGCGAGTCGGGCGTCGACCTGCGCGACGTGCACGGGACAGGCGATCACGGCCGGATCACCCGCGACGACGTGATGCGCGCGGCGCACGGCGCGTCGGCCGAGCCGGCGCCTCAGCCGAGCGCGGCGGCCCAGCCGGCGAGCGCGGCCGCGGAGCTCTCGCAGCTCATCCAGGCGAGCGGCGGGTTCGTGCCGCCGGTGCCCGGCGTCGGGTACGGCGCGTACAAGGTGCCGCCCTACTCCCCGAAGCCCGGCGACAAGGTGGTGCCCTTCAGCCGGCGCCGCCGCATCACCGCCGACCACATGGTCTATTCCAAGGTGACGTCGCCGCACGTGGTGACGGTCGCCGAGGTCGACCTTCACGAGACGTCGAAGCTGCGCGACCTCCACAAGGACGAGTTCAAGCGGGCGGGCGTGTCGCTGACGTTCCTGTCCTTCATCTGCGCCGCGGCCGTCCGCGCGCTGCGCGAGCACCCGGAGTTCAACGCTCGAGTGCTCGAGAACTCGTACGTGGTGCTGCGCGACGTCAACCTCGGCGTGGCGGTGGACACGCCCGGCGGCCTCATCGTCCCGAGCATCAAGCACGCGGACGAGCTGTCGCTGCGGGGCATCGCGAGGAGCATCGACGAGCTGGCCGGGCGCGCGAAGTCCGGCAAGATCACGGCCGACGATCTCGCGAACACGACCTTCACGGTCTCGAACCCCGGCCTCAAGGGGAACCTCTTCGGCGGCGCGATCATCTCGCAGCCGAACGTGGGCATCCTCCGGATGGGGGAGATCAAGAAGCGCGTCGTGGTGGTCACGAAGGACAAGGAGGACTCGATCGCGATCCATCCGGTCATGTTCCTCGCGCTGTCGTACGACCACCGCATCATCGACGGGGTGCTGGCGAACTCGTTCCTCTGGCGCGTCACCGACATCCTCACACGCGGGGAGTTCGAGGTATGAGCGCGACAAGCGAAGTGCAGGGCCTGCGGGCACTCAACGAGGTCGATCCGGAGATCGCCGAGCTGATCCGCCTGGAAGAGCGGCGGGAAGCGGACACGCTCCGGCTCATCGCGAGCGAGAACTACGTGTCTCGGGCGGTGCTCGAGGCGACGGGCTCGGTGCTGACGAACAAGTACTCCGAGGGGTACCCGCACAAGCGGTATTACGAGGGTCAGCAGCAGGTCGACGTGGTCGAGGAGCTCGCGCGGACGCGGGTGGCCAAGCTGTTCGGGGCCGACCACGTGAACGTGCAGCCCTACTCCGGCAGCCCGGCCAACCTGGCCGTCTACCTCGCGTTCGCGCAGGCGAACGACACGATCATGGGCCTCGGCCTGCCGGCGGGCGGGCACCTGACCCACGGCTGGTCGGTGAGCATCACCGGGAAGTACTTCAAGAGCGTCCCGTACGGGGTTCGCGAGAGCGATCACCGCATCGACCTGGATCAGGTCCGCGACCTGGCGCGCGCCCACCGGCCGAAGCTCATCTGGTGCGGGACGACGGCGTACCCGCGCACGCTCGACTTCGCCGCGTTCCGGGCGATCGCCGACGAGGTGGGGGCGATCCTGGCGGCGGACATCGCGCACATCGCGGGGCTCGTGGCCGCGGGGGTGCACCCGTCGCCGGTGGGCATCGCCGACGTGGTGACGTCGACGACGCACAAGACCTTCCGGGGCCCGCGCGGCGCGATGATCCTCTGCAAGAAGGAGCACGCGGGCGCGATCGACAAGGCGGTGTTCCCCGGCCTCCAGGGCGGTCCGCACAACCACACGACCGCGGCCATCGCGGTCGCGGCGAAGGAGGCCTCGGAGGAAGGGTTCCGGGCCTACGCGAAGCAGATCGTGGTGAACGCGCAGGCGCTCGGGCGCGCGCTGGAGTCGCGCGGCTTCCGGCTCATCACCGGCGGGACCGACAACCACCTCTTGCTGATCGACATGACGCCGAAGGGGATCGCGGGCAAGCCGTACGCGCAGGCGCTCGATCGCGCGGGCATCGTGGCGAACTACAACTCGATCCCGTTCGATCCGCGCAAGCCGTTCGACCCGTCGGGGCTCCGCATCGGCACGCCGGCGGTGACGTCGCGCGGGATGGGCGTCGCCGAGATGGAGCGCCTCGCGGCGTGGATGGATGAAGTGGCGCAGAACGTGAACGACGAGGCGCGCATCGCGCGCATCGCCGCCGAGGTCGCGGAGCTCTGCCGCGGCTTCCCGGCGCCCGGCATCCGGCTCTAGCCGGCCCTGCGGCGAGCCACGGCGCTGCGACCGAGGACGCCACGGAGAGCGATCTCCTGGCGTCCTCGGCGCTTTTGTGGCCGATACCCGAGGACGCCGGGGAGAGCGATCTCCTGGCGTCCTCGGCGTCCTGGCGCCGTCACTTCACGTAGAGCTGCGCGGCGGCGACGCCCGATCCGGAGGTGGCCTTCACGATGTACTTGGCGTTGATGCCGACGGGGAGCGACCAGCGATAGCAGTTGCCCCGACCGCCGAGCGCGGCGTTCGCGCCGCTCGAGTTGTCCTGCGCCAGCACCGATGAGCCCATCGGGATCGGGGTCAGCGCGACGAGGCTGATGTCGAGCTCGGTGATCCCCGCGCCGACGCCGACAATCGTGTAGCACTTGCCGGGCATCAGCTGGATCTGCTGCTCGAGGGTCTGTCCGGCGCTGAACTGCCCCGCGATCGGCCCTCCCTCCTTCGTCATGCCGGGCGCCTCGGTCGCAGCGAGGTTGTTCAGCGGGATCGTCGCGGCGGAGGCGAGGTTCGGATCGATCGCCGACGCGCTGCCGGAGCTGCTCCCGCCGCTCGGGGCCGGCTGCTGCCCGCCGGTGGTCTGCTGGCCAGGGAGCGGGAACGGCCAGGGAAAGCCGCCAGGCTGCGCCGTCGGGGCAGGCTGCGTCGTCGTCGGGGCAGGCTGCGTGGGGGCGGGCTGCGTCGGGGCAGGCTGGGTCGGAGCAGGCTGGTACCCCGGCTGCTGGTACCCGGGCTGCTGGTAGCCGGGCTGCTGATACCCCGGCTGCTGGTAGCCGGGCTGCTGATACCCCGGCTGCTGATACCCGGGCTGCTGGTAGTAGCCGGGCGGGGGCTGGTTCGCGTAGCTCGGCGGCGTGGACGCCTCCCGCTGTTGACAACCAGCAGCGAGGGCGGCGGTGAGGACCAGGGCGGACAGGACGCCAATCGTACGGAGCAAAAGAACCTCCTCGAATTTCCGGCAGAACGCCGCGTTCAATCTCACTGACGGGCTCGCGACGCAACGGGTCGCTCGCGGGAGCTCCCCGGCGCGCCCCCCCGGAGCCCGCTCAACCGGGCTCCAGGTCCGTCCGCCGGATGTCGCTTTGGACGTGGCACGCCCTCGCTTTCATCGCGCCCATCCGACGGATTGATGCTGCTTCTGCCATGATTTCCCGGGTTATTGCGGCCAGGCGCGGCTGGCTCGGGTCAAAAAGTGAGGTAGCCTACGGCATGACCGACCACGGCTCCCGAGCGAAGCTCGATCGTCCCGGAGAGTTTGCTCAGTGGTTCCTGGAACGAGAAATGCTGGCGAGCGCCGGCATGGGGCTCGCGGCCGACAGGGCGCGGCTGCACCTCGGACGCGCGGTCACGTTCCTGGAGCAGGGGATGCTGCGCGAGTCGCTTGTGGAGGCGAACTCCGCCGCGTACCTCGATCAGGCGATCCGACCCGAGGCGCTGCTCATTGCGCGCATGTGCATCCTGCGCGAGTTCGTGGGCGAGCCCGGCGGCTGAGCGGCGCGACGGCGCGAACACTCGGACGCTCGCGCCGGCTTGCCAGCGGGCTTGCGCCGCCGGCGCAGCCGCGCAAGACGCCTCGCGCATAGCCCCCGCCCCCTGGCGGGTGTATGAGCGCCGCGAGCACAGCTGTCCCAACGAGGGGCCGCGGCATGCGGCAGGGCTGTGCGCGAGGAGGCCGCAGATGACGGTGACGGGTAGGTCGTTGGGTTCAGCAGTGCTCCTGGCGCTGTCGGTGGCAGCGCTGGGCTGCGGCGGCAGCAGCAAGGAGTCGGAGTTCGCGGACGACGCCCCGGACGCGGGGACGCCGCCGCCCCCGCAGCCGACAGCGTCCGTGCCGCCCCCGGACGCCGGCCTGCCCCCGGTCGCGGTGCCCACGGTGGCGCCCTGCGATGGAGTCCAGTCGCTCGCGATGACCACCATGTTCCAGGGTCGCGCCGCCGGCGAGGCGCCGAAGATGCAGCCGGAAGGGGCGCCCGTCTGCAGCGTGGTGCCCGAGGGACAGACGGCCTCTGGGCAGACCTTCATGCTCCAGCCGGGCAATTGCTACACGTTCCTGGCGCAGGCGCTCCCCACCGTCACCGAGGTGGACATCCAGCTGGAGATCGACCTGAACGCCGGAGGACAGCCAGGGCTCGCTGCGTTCAACCTGAAACCGGTGCTCGCTGTCGACTCCGACACCGGCCCGACTGCCGCCATCGGAGCCAAGCAGAGCTGCTACCAATGGCCGTTCCCCATCGCG
Organism: Sorangium sp. So ce1504; assembly: GCF_051521635.1. NCBI lineage: Bacteria > Pseudomonadati > Myxococcota > Polyangiales > Polyangiaceae > Sorangium > Sorangium sp. So ce1504. The sequence continues at coordinate 9,327,107 of NZ_CP150365.1, forward strand.
GCGACGGCCAAGCTGGTTGTCAAGGCGCGCACCGGCTCGGGACCGGTGGCGGCGCAGGCCTACAGCCGCAAGAAGTGAGCTGACCTCGCCGCGGGGGCGGCGGCGGCGTCGAGCCGCCCGGCCCCCCCGGCAGCGCGCATTGCCGGCGCGCCGCGCGCGCCCCCCCGGTGCGCGCGCTGGACGCCCACCGCCGCCCCGGCGATGGCGCGCCGGGGCCATGGAGCAAGAACGGCCACGTCGCCGTGGCCGCCCTGCGCTCCGCTGGGAGATCCCGTAAGACTACAGGAGCGCGTCCTTGATGGCCTTGATCGGCCGAGCGCGGACCGACTTGCTCGCCGGCTTCGCGGCGAAGGTCATCGGCTGCTTGGTAAACGGGTTGATCCCCTGGCGCGCCTTCGTCGCAGGGCGCTTGACCACCCGGAACTTCGCGAAGCCGGGGAGCGTGAACACGCCCGACTTCTTCAGCTCGCGATGACCGATCGTGATGAGGGACTCGAGAACGTTCTTGACCTGCTTGCGGCTCAGCTCATCACCGGCAGCTTCGGTGATGGCCTGGATCAGGCCGCTCTTGCTCAACGTCTTCTTCGCGCCGCCCCCGGCCGTCTTCTTACTTGCCATGGCACTCTCCTCGGACATGAGCTCGCGCGCGACACCTCGCCGCGCACAGCCTCAGTGAACCTTACACACGGCACAGGACAAAAAAAGACAAAAATGCGGGGAGAAATAGCGATTTCTGAGACGGGGCATCGCGCGGACCCCTGAAAGACCGCGCCGGAGCGGCGCGCCAGAGGGGGAACCAGCCGCCGGGAAGGGCGGCGGCGCGGCGCCGTCGCGGTCCGGAGAGCGTCAAAAAACGCCTGGAGTCGCGCGGTTTTACGCGCTTCACGTCCTGCGCGCGCCGCCTGGGGCGGCCGCGGAGGCGGCCGCCGCGACCTGGGCATACCCGCGGAGACGCGCCGGACAGGCCCTCAGCCGGCGCGCAGCTCGTCGAGGAGCGCCCGGGCTGCCTCGAGCGAGCCGTCCTCCGAGACGGACTTGTCGAGCATCAGGCGCGCTTTCCGGCGGTCGCCGGCCGCGAGCGCCATCGCGCCGAGGTGGTAATAGGCGAGCGCCCGCGCGGCGGGCGTCGTGCCTCCCTCGCCGGGCTCGGGGGAAATCTTCATCAGGGTGACCGCGCGGTAAGCGCGCGCGGCGATGTCCTCCTCCCCCAGCCCGAGCGCGCTCTCGCCGAGCTCCATGGCGATCTCGCCGTTCTGAGGATCGTTCTCGAGCGCCCTCGTGAGCGCCGTGAGCGACTCGTGCAGATTCCCCTCGGCGTCCTCGATCCGCGCGACGCGGTGGTAGACGGCGCCGAGGTGCCGCGAGCGGCGCCCCTTGGCAGCCACGATGAGCTCGGCGGTGACCGCGCGCGCCTCCCTCGAGTCGCCCGCGGCGATCAGCGCGTCCACGAGCAGGAGGGCGACCTCGTTGTCCTCGGGGCGCAGGGAGCGCGCCTCCCGGAGCGCCGCGGCCGCTTGCGCGGCGTCGCCGACATCGAGCAGCAGGCGGCCGGCGGCGACGAGGAGCGTGAAGCGGCCGGCCACGTCGGACGCCGCGGCGGCGTCCTCGAGCGTGATGGCGGCGAGCTCGCGGTTCGCGCCGATCTCGGCGTAGAGCGCGCGCAGGCGGTCGCGGATCTCGGCGTTGCCCGGCGCGGCGCGGAGCGCGCGCTCGAGCCCGCCGCGGGCGTCGCCCAGGTGGCCCGCGCGCGCGCAGGCGCCGGCCAGGAGGAGCGCCGTGGCGACGAGGGCGTCGCCCTCCTCGAGCGCGATGAGCCTGCGGTAGACGGCGCTCGCGGCGTCCCACCGCGCGGCGGACTCCTCGAGGCCGGCGAGCGCCTTGAGCGCGGCGCGGTCCTTGGAGTCGGCGTGGAGCAGATCGCCGAGGTGGGCGCGCGCGCGCTCGACGTCGCCCGAGCGCGCGAGGATCTCGGCGAGGCGCAGCCGGAGCGCGCGCGGCGAGGCGGCGCCCGCCGCCTCCGCCGCGGCCTCGCTTGGCGCGCCCGCGGCCTCGGCCTCGGCGGACCGCGCCGCCGCGCGCCCGAGCGCCCGCTCGAGCTCGGCGACGAGCTCGCTGGCGTACTCGGCGCCGCCGAGCGCGTAGGCGCGCTCGAGATCGGCGACGGCGCGGTCGCCCTGGCCGAGCGCGCCGTGGATCTCGGCCCGCGCGCGGTAGAGCCACGGGTCGTCCGGGCTCGCCTCGAGCGTCGCCGTGAGCGCGCGGGCCGCGCGGGCGTGATCGGAGACCGCGCCGCACGCGTCGATGAGCGCGATCAAGACGTCGCGATCCCCGGGCGCGACGCGGAGGGCGCGCTCGAGGAGCTCGGCCGCCGCCGCGGCGTCGCCCGCGCGATCGCGGAGGATCTCGGCGGCGCGGCAGAGCGACTCGACGCGCGCCTCGTCGCCGTCGGCGCCGTGCGCCGTGAGCACGTGGAGCTCGGCGAGGGCGTGCCAGGCCTCGCGGGCCGCGTAGCGCGACGCGAGCTCCTCGCGGAGCCGGTCGTTCGCGGGGTAGACGGCGTACCCGGCCTTGAGGGCGGCCTCCGCCGCGGCGTCGTCGCCGCGCGCGCCGTGCAGCTCGGAGAGCTCCAGGGCGAGCTGGGCCGCCTCGGCGCCCTGCTCGGTGCGCAGGAGCTTCTCGAGCGCGTCGATGAGGTCTTCCGCGTTGTCGCGCTTCCGGCTGAGGCGCACGAGCGCGCGGAGCAGGTCGCGGTTCGCGCCGTCCCAGTCCGCGGCCCCGAGGTAGACGTCGCGCGCGCCGCGATCGTCGCCGCGCTGCTCGAGGAGGGCGCCGAGGCGCATCGAGATCGACGCGATCAACGCGACGTCCGCGCGATCCTTGGCGGCGTCGAGCTGCAGCGCGAAGAGCTCGCCGAGCTCGTCGGTGCGGCCGGCCTCCTCGAGCATGGTGGCGAGGAGGATGGCGGCCTCCACCTGGGTCGGATCCTCGTCGAGGATGTCGCGGAGCAGGACCGCCGCCTCCTCCGGCGACTCCCGCGCGAGGAGGCGCGCGCGCTCGAGGCGCAGCGCGCAGCGCTCGGAGAGATCGTCGACGAGGTGCGCCGTCTCCTCGAGCAGCGCGGAGAGGCGCGCCGCGTCGCCGCTCCGCCGGTACACGCCGGCGAGGGGCGTCCAGATCTCGCGCTCGGCGGGCTCGCGGGCGCGGAGCTCCTCGTAGAGGCGCGCTGCGCGGGAGAGGTCGGCGAGCGGGCCGGCGGCGAGCTCCGCGGCGTGCAGGAGCAGCGCGCGCTCCTCCTCGGGCGCCGAGGCGCGCGCGGCGCGCTCGCAGAGCGACGCGGCGGCCGCGAGATCGCCGGCCTCCTCGCGGAGCTCCGCGAGCGCGACGAGCGCCCACGCGGAGCCGGACGGATCGGACGAATCGGACGAACCGGACGAACCGGACGAAGATCGCGCGCCCGAGCCGACGATGCGCAGCAGGATCGACTCGGCCAGCCCGCGATCGCCGAGCGCGCGGGCGGTGCGGACGGCCTCCTCGAGGACGCCGGGGCCCTCGATCTCGGCGAGGAGCAGCAGCGCGTCCACGAGGGCGCGCGGCCGCCCGCTCTGCCGGGCGAGGCGCTCGAAGAGGCGGATCGCGCGCGGGTTCCTCGGATCGGTGCGGAGCGCGTCGCGCAGGATCGCCTCGGCCCGGTCCGGATCGGCGTGGAGGTCGAGCGCCTCTTCGAGGAGCGAGATCGCCTGATCGACGTCCGCCGCGTCCGCGGCGAGCAGCGCGGCCAGGCGGTACCGCGGCCCGGCGCGATCCGCGCCGCCCGTGGAAGCGGCCGGCGCGTCGGCGAGGCCGATGCGCTTGCCGAGCACGTCCGCCTGCGCGGCGCGATCGCCGAGGCGCGCGTAGATGGCCTCGAGCGAGCTCCACAGCTGCTCGATGTCGGCGCCCGCGTCGCGGCCCGCGGGCGGCGCGCCGGCCGCGATCTTCGCCTCCGCACGGCGGTAGACGGCAGCGGCGCGCTCCTGATCGGCCGGCGAGAGCTCGAGGGCGCGGCCGAAGCGGAGCAGGAGCGCGACTTCGTACGGCTCGGAGGCCGCCCGGGCGACGAGCCGCTCGACGAGATCGAGGTACCGCTGCGTCTGGCCCGAGCGGCGCGCGAGCTCGAGGGCGGCGTCGTGCGCGGCGCCGGCGCCCGGGGTGAGATCGAGGGCGCGCAGGCGGGCCGAGAGCGCGAGCTCCGGGCGATCGAGCGGGCCTTCGTAGAGCGACGCGAGCTCGCCGAGCGCCGCGGCGGCGTCCTCGGCGGGCCCCTCGGCAGGGCCGGCGAGCCGCGCCTCGAGGGCGCGCGCGAGCAGGTCGTGGCGCCCGCGGGCGCGCAGCGCGGCGAGGAGCTTCTCGTGCTCGGCGTCGCTCTCGCGCGCCGCCTCGAAGGCGGACTCGACGTACTCCGCCTCGCGCTCGGGCGCCCCCTGCCGGCGCGCGATCTCGCCGAGCGCGAGCAGGACCTCGGCCCGGCTGAACGAGGTGGAAGGCGGGAGGCCCACGCTGGAGCGCATCGGCGGCATCGTGCTGCGCCGCGCGCCGACGAGCCCCTCGCCCTCGTCACGGGGCCGGCGCGCGACGAGCAGCAGCGCGCGGTAGGCGCGGTGCGCGCGCTCGAGCTGGCCGTCCTCGAGGGCGAGGCCGGCGAGGCCGTGGAGCGCGTCGGGGTGCGCGGGGTCGACGCGCAGCGCGAGGTCGAACTCCGCCATCGCGCGGGCGCGATCGCCGGTGGCGAGCGCGACGCGGGCGAGCTCGTAGTGGACGAGCGCGCGCTCCTTGGGGCGGCGGGCGCCGAAGTCGGCGATGATCCCGCGCAGGGCCGCGGTCGCGTCGTCGGTCCTGCCGGCGGCGGAGAGGGCGCGGCTCCGCGCGAGGCGCAGCGAGAGGTCGTCCGGCGCGAGCGCGATGGCCTCGTCGAACAGCGGGATCGCGGCGGCGGGCGAGCCGCCGCGCGTGAGGTAGAGGTCCGCGGCCTCGCGGAGGAGCGAGAGCCGGGCCGGCGCCTCGTCGGCGCGCGCGGCGTCGCCCGCGATGAGCGCGGCCAGGGCGCTCCACGCGCCCGACGCGCGGTAGAGGTACGCGAGCCGCTCGCGCAGCGGCGCGGGCTGCGCGGCGCGGGGCAGCGCTCGCTCCAGGGCGGCGCGGGCGCGATCGGGCTCGCCGGCGGCGAGGTACGCGTCCGCGAGGCGGAGCGCCGCCTGGTGCAGCTCCTCGGGCGCCGCGCCGGCGCAGAGCCGCTCGAGCGCCTCGGCGGCGGCCGCGTGCTCGCCGCGGCGCGCGAGCAGCCGGGCGAGGGCGTCGAGCGCCTCGACGGACCCGATGTCCGCGGCGCGGCGGTAGCTGACGATCGCGCGCTCGGGCTCGTTGAGCTCGTGCTCGGCGAGGGACGCCGCCTGGAGCCAGAGCTCGGCGGCCGCCGTGCCGGCGTCCGCCGACCCGCGCGCGGCCGCCTGCTCCTCGCGGAGCAGCATGAGCTCCCGGTGCAGCCCGCCCGCCTCGAGGAGCGAGGCGAGCCTGTCGATCGACGCGCCGTGCCCCGGGCTCTCCGCGAGGTTCCGGCGGAGCAGCGCGATCGCCTCGGACGCGCGCGTGGCGTCCGCGAGGAGCTCCGCGGCGTCGTAGCGGAGCGCGACGCGGCGATCGAGATCGCCAGAGACCTCGATCTGCAGCTCGCGCAGGCGCACGAGCTCCTCGCGCCGCCGGGCCGCACGGAGCAGCGCGGCGAGGCTCTCGCCGACCGGCTCGTCCGTCGGATCGTCCGCGAACAGCCCGCCGTAGAGGGCGATCGCCTCGCCGGGCTCCGCCGCCTCGGCGGCGACGCGCAGCAGCCGGCGCCGCTCGCTCGACGCGAACGGGAGCGCGGCGCCGCGCCGGCACAGCGCGACGATCTGCGGCCTGTCGCCCGCGCCCGCGAGCATGCCGACGAGCGCGTCGATCGCCCAGAGGGCGGCGCGCGAGGCCGGCCACGCGCCGGGCGCAGGGGGCTGCTCCTCCTCGTCGACGAGGCGCTGCACGGCGAGATCGAGGAGCTCCGCCGCGATCTCGCGGGCCCGCGCCGCGTCGCCCGCGTCGCGCGCCGCCTCCACGGCCTCGCGGTAGAGGGCGAGGTCGTGCCCGGTCGCCGCGGCGAGCCGGAGCAGCGTCGGGACGAGCGAGGGCCCGCGCCGCCGCCGCAGGAGCTCCGCGAGATCGAGCAGGATCGCGCGGTTCGCCGGGTCGTGGAGGAGCGCGCGCTCGAACGCGCGCTCGGCGGCCTCCTCGTCGGCGCGCGCGTCGCGGTGCCAGCGGCCCACGCGGGCCGTGAGGTCGCGGAGCGTGGCGGCAGGGACGTCGCCGCGGCGCTCGAGCTCGGGCAGCGCGTCGGCGATCGTGTGCCAGCGGCCCGCGAGGTCCGTGAGCCGCAGGAGGCCCTCGGGCGGCTCGGCGCCGGGCGACAGGAGGAACGCGCGGAAGGCGAGCTCGAAGGCGCCCTCCCGATCGTCGCCTCGCTCCTCGAGGAGCGCCGCGGAGGCCTTCAGGATGGCGACCCGCTCGGCGTCCGTCCCGGCCGCGGTGAGCCGCGGCTCGAGCAGCGCGATCTGGCCGCGCCAGTCGTCCGCGTCGGCGCAGATCTCGAGCAACGCGCCGACGGCGGCGACCAGCGCGCCGCGGTGCTCGGCCGACGCCGGGTCGATGCGGCGGAGCAGCTCCTCGAGCCCCGCGCGCGGCGCGGGCGAGCGCGCGTCCCGCTCGCCCCCTTCGGCCGCCCCCCACTCGCCCTCCCCGCCCCCGCCCTCGACGCCCGCGCGGCGCGCGTCCCGCTCGGCTTCGTGCGCGCGGCGGTAGCCCTTCACGGCGAGCTCCCACGCGAGCGTGCGATCGCGGTGCGTGTCGCCGAGGCGCTGGAAGAGCTCAACGCTGCGCGCCGCGCCCGCCCCGCCGGGGAGCGCGCCGGCCGCGGACGCCTCGACCTCGAGCAGCGCGACGAGGTCGCCCCAGCGCTCCGCGCGCGTGTAGAGCGCGGCCAGCGCGTCCCCGCTCTCCGGGTCGGGCGCGAGCTCCTCGCGGATGCGGCGCCAGGTGGCGATGGCCTCGTCGGCGTCGCCGAGCTCGCGCTCGAAGAGCCGCGCGACGCGCCCGAGATCGCGCCGGCCGCCCGCGCCGCCGCGCACGGCCGCGCGGCGCTCCAGCACGGCCGTGAGCTCGCGGTACCGCCCGCCCTCCTCGAGCAGCGCCGCGAGTCCGTCGAGCGCCGCGAGATCCTGGCGGTCGTCGACGAGGCGCGCCGAATACGCCGCGATCGCCCGCGCCTCGTCGCCGAGCCGCGAGGAGGCGAGCCGCGCGAGCTCGCCGAGGGCCTCGCGCCGCGCCGCCGGGTCCGTCTCGATCGCGGCGAGCGTGTCGAGCACGTCGCACCGCTCGACGACGCGGTCGGCCTCCGCGAAGAGCCGATCGAGCGCGCGGGCGGCGTCCCGCGCGGACTCCGCGTCGCCGCTCGCCTCGGCGAGCGAGAAGAGCCGGCGGAAGAGCGCGATCGCCCCGTCGGCGTCGCCGAGCCGGTCGCGGCGGAGGAGCGCGGCGTCGCGCACGAGCGAGAGCGCCTGCCGCGCGTCGCCGGCGCGCGGCTCGGCCGCGGCGAGGACCTCGGCGAGGCGGTCGTGCCGGCCGAGGCGCTCGGCGAGCTCCGCGAGCTCCGCGCGATCGCCGGCCTCCGACGGCCTGAGCTCGACGAGCTCGGCGAGCCGCGCGAACGCGCCCGGCTCGTCGCCGAGGGCGTCGCGGCGCAGCCGCACGATCTCGCGCAGCAGCGCCGGGCGGTCGCCGGCGTCGGCGCCCTCGAGCTGGATCTCGAGCACGCGCACGAGGTCGGTGGGCCTCGCCTCCTCGCGGTAGCGCTTCGCGAGCAGCGCGGCCGACCGCTGCCGCGCGGCGAGCGCGCCGGCCTCGCCGGCGGGCGCCTGCTCGGGCGGCAGCCCCCCGAGGATCCGCTCGAGCAGCGCGAAGGCGTCGACGGGGCGCGGCGCCGCGCGGACAGCGCGCGGCTCCGGGGGCGCGTCGAGGAGCTTCTCGACCACGGGGAGCGCCGACGCGGCGTCGCCGACGCCCTCGATCCAGAGGAGCGCGACGCGCTCGCGGAGCCGATCCGCGGCGTCGCCGGAGAGCCTCGGCAGCTCGGCCGACAGGAGATCGATGAGCGGGCGGTGCCTGCCGTGCCGCTCGTAGAGCCGCTCGAGCGCGGCGCGGGTGCGCGCGTCGTCCTGGAGCGGGAGGAGCTGCTCAAGGTAGCGCATCGTGCGCTCGCCGTCGCCGGCGAGGTCACGCGCGACGGCCGCGGCGTCCTCCAGGAGGAAGACGCGCTCGTCGGCCGCCGAGGTGCGCTCGAGCATCGCGTCGTAGAGCGCGAAGAGGTCCTCCCAGCGCTCGGCCGCGTTGTAGGCGAGCTTCAGCCGCTCGAAGCCCCAGAGCGAGCCAGGCACGAGCTCGACGAGCCGGCGGAGCAGCGCGAGGGCGGCCTCCGGCGCGTCGAACCACTCCTCGTGGTGCTCGACGGCCCGCCGGCCGATCTCCTCGACGATGTCGGGCGGGAGCGCCGCGCCCGCGTCGAGCGCCGCGGCGTGCGCGGCCGCGACGCGCTCGGGCTGCTTCGCCCGGCGGCCGAGCTCCTCGAGCCGATCCCAGAGGGCGAGCTCGCCCGGCAGCTCCGAGACCGCGCGCAGGGCGACGCCGAGGCCGCGCGGCGCGTCGTGGTCGTGGTGATCGAGCAGGCGCTCGAACCAGCCGCGGCGGACGGCGGCGCGCTGCGCGGCCGCGAGGCTGCCCGCGTCGAGCAGGGCGCCCGGCGCGGCGTCCGCCGGCGAGCTCGCGAGGAGCGCCTCCAGCAGCGCGACGCGCGCCTCGGGATCGTCGAGCGCGTCGCACGCGCGCTCGAGGAGGAGCGCCGCGCGCGCCTGCGTCTCGGGGCGCCCGAGCGCGCGCTGCACGATCTCGATCACCGCGGGCTCGATCGTCCCGGCCTCGATCGCGGGCGCGACCGCGTCGAGCGCGTCCGCCGGCCGATCCAGCCGATCGAAGAGGAGCGTCGCGAGCTCGACGTCGAGCGCGACGCGCGCGCTGCCCTGGCTCCGGTCGCGGCGCGCAGCGAGCACCTCCGCCGCGCCCTCGTGATCGCCCACCTCGGCGAGGAGGCGCCCCCGCGCCGCGAGCGCGTCGTCGTTCTCGGGATCCGCCTCGAGCAGCCGGGCGTAGAGCGCCGCGGCCGCCGCGCGGTTGCCGATCTCCTCTTCCCACGCGGCCCACGCGGAGAGCGCCCTCGGGCGCTCGCCCTCGCGCCCGCGCTCCACGAGGAGCGTGAAGAGCCAGCGCCGGTCCACGCGGCGCGCGAGCGTGTCGGGGCTCTGCGCGAGGAACGCGCGGAACGCCTCCAGGGCGGCGGCGTCGAGCGCGCCCAGCGCGGCGTCGCCGTCGTCGTGGGGCGAGAGCAGGCGCCGGTAGACGGACGCGGCGTCGTCCTGCCGCTCGGGATCGGCGGCGAGCACGCGCGCGAGCGCCGCCTCGATCGCCCGGGCGCGCGCCGCCGCCCTGCCGGCGGCCGCGCCCCCCTCCCCCTCGGCGCTCATGCGATCGCGGAGATCGAGCGCGGCGTCGACGAAGCGCGACGTCGCGCGCGCCCGGATCGCCGCGTCCTCGAGCGCCGCGAGCGCCGCGAGCGCCTCGTCGTCGGACGCCGCGGTGTCGAGCAGGACCTCGCAGACGGCCGCGAGCCGGGCCCAGGCCCCCTGCCCGCGGTAGAGCGCCGCGAGGCGGGCGGCGGCGTCGCGGTGCTTCGGCGCGACGGAGAGCACGCGCTCGTAGAGCTTCTGCGCTCGCTCCGGATCCGCGAGCGGCCCCTCGGCGAGCCCGGCGGCGCGCTGCCAGGCCGTCACCGCGGCGTCGAGGTCGCCCGGAGCGGCCTGCGCCGCCGGGGCGTCCGCCGCGCGCGCGGCGTCGGGCGCGTCGCGTGCGTCGGCCGCGCGGATGCCGAACGCCGCGAGCTCACCGAGGCGCTCCAGCCAGAGCGCCTCGTCCAGGGGATCGCCCGCGGCGGCGACGCGCCGATCGAGCACCTCGCGGAGCAGCGCCGGGTCGCCCGCGGACAGCGCGAGCGCCTCCATCGCGGCGAGCGCAGCGCCGTCGAGCGCCGCGCCGCTCGAGAGGCTCGCGCGGTAGTGCGCGACCGCGCTCGGGACCTGCCCGCCCCTCGCGGCCGCGTCCGCCATGCGCAGCTCGTGGGCGACGCGCGCGTCGGGCGCCACGCCCGGGAGCCGCTCGGCCAGCGCGCCGTAGAGCGCGCCCCACGCGCCGCCCGCCGCGTACGTATCGAGCAGCGCCTCGTACGCCGCGTCGTCGCCCGCGTCGTCCTCGATGGCCGCGCGGTAGGTCGCGGCCGCCCCGGCGAGGTCGCCGACGTCGCGGCGCTGGATGGTGCCGATCGCGTGCAGGAGCTCGCGCCGCCGCGCGGGCGCGCACGGCTGCGCGAGCGCCTCGCGGTAGAGCGCGAGCCGCTCCTCGGGGCTGCCCTGCTCGCGCAGGAGCGCGTCGACGCGCGCGATGAGATCGAGCGACGAGGGCTCGAAGGCGAGCGCGCGGCGGTAGAGGGCGAGCGCCTGGGTCACGTCGCCGCTCGCGAGCAGCGCCTCGCCCGCGCGCCGCGCGAGGTGCGACAGCGCCGGGCTGTCCACCGCGCGATCCCCGAGCGCCCCCGCGAGCGCCGGCGCGCGGCGCGCGGACTCGCTGCCGTGCTCCGTCAGCCGCTCGACCTCGGCGACCCACCGCGCGAGCCGCTCCGGCGCGTACGCGGTCGCGAGCGAGAGCCCGCGCGCCGAGAGATCGAGCGCCTTCCTCGGGTCCCTGAGCTCGCGCTCGGCCACGGCGGCGGCCTCCTCGAGCGCCGCGAGCCTGCCCGACACGTCGGCCGGCGTCGGCGCGGACGCGCCGGGGGCCCACGCGACGGGCCCGAGCTCCGCCTTCGTCTCGAGCACGCGCACGAGCAGCGGCGCCGCTTTCTCTGCGCGCGCGATCGGCTCCAGCACCGCGCAGGCCGCGAGCCGCTGATCGTCGGTCAGCAGCAGGTGGGAGCTCTGCCGCGACGATTCCGCGCCGGCGGCGCTGTTGCCCGGGGGCGCGCCCAGCATCTTCTCGACCGCGAGCCGGCTCGGTCGGTCGGTCGGATCGAGCGCGAGCGCCTCGCGGTACGCGGCGATCGCGCCGGCCGGATCGTCGAGCCGCGCCATGCGGATCGCGCCGATCCGGGCGAGCACCGAGGCGCGGTCCTGCCCGGCCGCGAGCTCCGCCTCGGCCTCGAGGAGCGCCTCGAGCTCGGCCCAGCGCCGCTCCTGCTCGAGCAGCGGGACGAGCCGCGCGTGCGCCTCGCGCGACGGCCCGAACGCCGCGAGGTAGCGGCGCCAGGCGGCGACGGCGGCGGGCAGATCCGCGAGCCGGGTGCGCAGCTCGGCCGCGCGGAAGGCGAGCTCCCGCGCCGCGCGGCGGTCCGGCTCCGCCTCGGCGCGCCGCTCGAGGACCCACGCGAGGCCCTCGTGCGCCGAGGTGGCCTCGTACAGCCGCTCGAGCGCGGCGAGCGCGCCCGGCTCGCGCGAGGAGCCCGACTCCGCGAGCCTGCGGTAGGCCGCGATCGCGCCCGCGGCGTCGCCGAGCTCCTCCTCGTAGAGCCGCGCGAGCCGCTCCGCCGCGGCCTCGCGCGCCTCGGCCTCCGGCTCGGCCTCGGCGAGCCGCTCGAGCGCGCCCGCGAGCCCGCGCGCGTCGCGCTCGCGCTCGCAGAGCTTCGCGAGCCCGCGGGCCGCGCGCCGCGCGGCCGCGTCGTCGGGCTCGCCGTCGAGCGCCTGCTGGAACGACGCGCGCGCCTTCCTGCCGTCCCCGAGGCCCTCGTACAGCTCGCCGAGCTCGGCGGCGATGCGGGCCTTGAGCGGCTTGTCCTTGGCGCCGGCCGACGCGCGCACGAGCACGCGCGCCGCGTCGGCCTGGCGGTCGAGCGCCGACGCGAGCGCGACGAAGCGCTCGCGCACCGCCTCGTCGGACGGGTCGACCGCGAGGATCTGCTCCGACAGCGAGAACGCCGACGCGAGATCGCCGAGCCGCTGGAACTGCAGCTCGACGAGCCGCTTCTGCACCTCGACGCGGCGCGGCCCGCGCAGGTTCTCGATCTGGAGGGCCATCATCCGCGCCGCCTCCGGGGCGTCCCCGCGGCGCGCGTGGGCCGCCTCGAGCGCCGCGGCCGCGCGCACGAGGACGGTCTTGCGCGCGAGCAGGGCCTCACCGGCGCGGAGGGCGGCCTCGTGGCCCGGGTCCTGCGCGAGCACCTCCTCGACGTGCGGCAGCGCCCGCTCGATCTCCTTGAGCGGGCCGCTGTAGAGATCGATGAGCCGCGCGCGGATCTCGAGCGCGTCGGGCGGGGGCGCCTCCGCGGTGAGCGCCTGCTCGAGCATCCTCGCGATCTCCTGGTGCCGCCCGGCGCGCGCGTAGCGCGCCTCGAGCTCCCAGCGCGCCGAGGCGTCGGCGGGGTCGACCTTGAGGATCTGCTGGAGCAGCTTGATCGCGCGCTCCTCGTCGCTCGCGCCGTTTCCGTTGACGTCGACGAGCTCGAACGCGCGGCGGAGCAGCGACAGCTGCTCGGCGCGGTCCGGGCGGTGGCCCGCCGCGAGGGCGTAGAGGTCCGCGAGCTTCGCCGGCTCGTTCGCCTCCTGGAGGATGCGCTCGAGCCGGAAGAAGGACTCCTGGTGCGAGGGCAGCACGGAGAGCGCCCGCTCGAGGTAGGGGCGAGCGCCGCCGGGGTCGCCGAAGGAGTCGGCGAGGAACTCGGCGGCGCGCACGAGGACCTCGGCCTGGGCGGCCTGCGGGAGCATCCCGAACCGCCGCTCGCCGACGAGGCGCTCGTAGGCGAACGCGAGCTCGGAGAACCGGTCGTGGCGGGCGGAGGTCTCGTGGAGCTTCGCCCAGAGCTCGGGGTGCAGGCTCCCCTTGGCCGCCGCGGCCACGAGCACGTCGAGCGCGGCCGCTTCGTTGTCGATCCCCTGCTCGAGCGCGGCTTCGAGGTTGTCGATACGGAACGAGACGCGCGCGCTCTTCGTGTCCTGCTGCATGTGGATCCGGACCTCGGCTGGCGGTGGAGCAAGGGGCCGGCGTGCCGGCGCTTCCGTCGAATCTGCGCCCGCAGTGCGCTGCGGAGCGCTGCCCAAGGTAACAGGAGCGTTTCCCAAATGGGCTCGGGGATCGGGGCCCGGCGCTGGGGGGGGCGGGCTCGACCGCCGGGGGCGGCGTCGCGCGGCATGCGGGAACGCCGCGGCGGCGCGACGAATGGCCTGGGCAGAGGTGATGAGACGCGGTGAGGCGTGTGGGGGCGACTGCCCCTGCTCCAGCCGGCGGGCGCTGCGCAAAGCGCCCGCGAGCGCCGCGAGCCAGCCCCCTGTCGAGGCGGCCTCGAAGGCGCGGCCAGCGGGCGCGCGCGTGGTGGCCTATTGTCTGCTCTTCAGCGCTCGGGTAGGCGCACCGCCGCGGAATTGCCACCTCGAGCGCCGGGGCGGCCCGAGCAAGGGGGCGATGACGCCGGGGTCTGCTCGATAGCGCAGGCCGCGCAGCGTGGCTGATCATGTTGGAGGCGCCCGCCCGACTCTCGCCTTCGACATACCCGAGCCTGCTTCGACGAACCCGATGAATCCAATCGTGATGCTCGACGACTCAAGGTCGGCGCGCTGGGCAACTTGACCGGTCCTCCGCTGGGCACCAGGAGATGCTTGGTATCCGCGCAGGGAAGCGTCCGCTCGTCGACGGCGAGCACCTCGCAAGATGAGGCGCAGGGCGCGCGGACGGGGTCTGCGCAGAAAGGAATCGTTATGCGCATCGAAAAGGCGATTCTCGGCAGCCTCGCCGCAGCCGCGCTGTTCGGGGCCGGGCCGCTGGACGCACGAGCGAGTGAGCCCGTGGCGACAGCGCAGAACGCGGTGGCCAGCCCGGCCGGCTGGAATCTCGCGGGGAGCAAGCCGGAGGCGTACGCGGTCGGCACGACGGTGCCCACCACGGAGCTGTCGCTGGCCAAGACGCTCCCGCAGCGGCCGGTGAACCTCGGCTTCGACGACTGACAGCGCCTCGCCTCCGATTGAACCCACACCTGCACGCGCCCTCTCGACGGCGCCTATCACGACGAAGGCGATCTGCTCGGTCGGAGCCAGCGTGGTCCTCTGCAGACGCGCGAGGTCGGTGACGTGCTGCCCGAGAACGCACGACATCTTGGGCCGCCGTGAGCCAGCCCGAGGGCCTCGGTCAAACGCCGGCTCCTCGCGGGCAACGGACGTTACTTGGCGGCTTCGAAGCTGAGCGCGAAGCGGGCGCGGCGCGGGGTCGTGCCGGCGAGGTGGATTCTCTCCACAATACGGCTCACGCATTGATCGCTGTCGACACCCGTGTAGCCGCCCAGCTTGGCGGCGCTATCCGGGCTGAGCTCGATATCGAGCTCGGCGGGGCTCTTCGGCGGCTCGGCGTAGCAATACGGCACCCGGCGCGACAGCACCTCCTCGAGCAAAGCGATCTCCTGCTTGCTCAAGGCCTTCGCGCTCTCCGCGTTTGCCTTCGCGATCACCCGCACCTTGGGCTTGCCTCCCAGGCGGAAGACGTCGCACGCGATCCGGCCCTGCTGCGACCTGCCGTTCGCGGCCTCGAGCCGCGCCTTCGCCGCGTCGGCCTTCTTCTCGCGGTCGGTGTCCGTGTAGACCTTCACGAGCGAACAGCACGCGCTCACCGAGCCGCTCGCGCACGCTCGATCCAGCGCCTTCTCGGCGATCGCCGCGTGAATCTTCGCGGGCTCGAGGTCCATGTGCAGCTCGCCGCGCTCCTCGCAAGCGGCGACTTCTCCTGCGTTGCAGGCGCGGTCGAAGCTCTCGTCGACCTCCTTGTCGTGACCGTCCTGACTCGAGAGCGCACGGCCGAGCGCGAAGCAGCTCTTCGCGCTCTTCTGGCACGCGACGCGGAGCTCCTTCAGGTGTACCTCGCGCTTGTCACACGCGCTCTTCGCGCCGAGCTTGCACGCCTCGCCGAACGCCCGCAGCGCAGACCCGAGCGAGAACCCCGGGGTCGCCTTGTCTTCCGTCTTCGCGTGGAGGTCGCCCAGCGTCTCGCACGCGGCCGCCTTGCCCGCCGCGCACTCGGTCTCGCAGGTCTCGATGTCCTGCGCTTCGCTGCACGTCTTCGCCGGAGCGGGGGCCGCGGTCGGCGCGGGCTCGGCGGGCGCCGGGCTCACGACCGGAGCAGGCGCCACGCCGCTCGCACCAGGGGGCGCCTGCGCGGGCGGGGCGGCCGCCGGCGGAGCCGGTTGACCGCACGCCACGAGCGAAGCAGCAGCGCAGCACGGGAGGAGAATGGCAGCGAGGCGCATTTTCACGGGCGCCACCGTACAGCCATTCCGAGCTGGCAGGGCGGAAAAACGGGATCGCTGGAAGACGCCAATCACCCGGAAGAGGAGCGCGAAGGACCCGCTGCCTATCGCCGCCCACGCCGTCACGGCGAGGTGGATCCTCTCGCCGTGTCCGATTCGGCCTCTGCCGGGAGCAAAGGGAGCTCGACGATGAACGCGGCGCCTGCGCTCGGCGCGCTCTCGACGCGGATGGCGCCGCCATGGGCCGTGATGATCCATCGAACGATGTAGAGGCCGAGGCCGAGGCCGCCGAAGTTGCGGACAGAGACGGCGCGCTCGAAGCGCTCGAAGATGCGGGCCTGATCGGCCTCGGCGATGCCCATGCCGTGATCGCGGACGACGAGCAACGCGCGATCACCCTCGCGGCGCACGGCGACGTGAATGGGGCCCCCGGCGCCGTACTTGATCGCGTTGGACAGAAGGTTGATGAGGACCTGCTCCATGCGAGAAGGATCCCAGCGCCCGACCACGGGCTCGTCCAGATCGAGCTCGGCGCGGCAGCGGGCGTCGTCGAGCTGCTGGTGCATCCGCTCGACGACCTCGCGCGCCACCGCCGCCAGGTCGACCGGCGCTCGCGAGAGGGTCAACCGGCCTGCGTTCAGGCGCGTGACGTCGAGCAGCTCGTTGACCAGGTGGGCGAGCCGCGCGATCTGTCGGTTGAGGACCTGGATCGCGGCGTCGATGCGCTCCGGGGCGATCTCCGCGCGCCGGTAGCGAGGCAATAGCCGGGCGAGGAGGTGGGCCTGCATCGTCAGCGAGGTGAGCGGGGTCTTGAGCTCGTGCGAGGCGACGAGGAGGAACTCGTCCCGGCGCTCGATCGCCTGCTGGGCCTCGGCGAACAGGCGCGCGTTGTCGAGGGCGAGCGCGGCGCGGCTGCCGAGCTCCTCGGCGAGCCACAGGTCGGCGGGCCGATAGCGGCGCCCGGGCGCGGTCGCCAGCAGGGTCATGACCCCGAAGCGCCGGTCGCGCGCGAGGAGCGGGACGCGGAGGAAGGAGTGAACGCCGAGCCGCTCGAGGAGCGGCGCCACGCGGACGTCGCCCACCTCGATCCGGTCCGGCGCGGTCGCTGCCAGGGGCCGCAGCGCCTCGATCACCGCGCCGGCGAGCTCGGCCGGCACGCCCGCGGTGACCGCGGTGACCGTGGATCCAGGGGTGCCCTGGGCGAGGTCCACGTCGATGACGCACCGGTCGGCCAGCTCGGGGACCGCGAGGTGCGCCACGCTCTCGAGGGTCGCGCCGTAGCCGAGGGCCATCAGCTTGCGGCTCGCCTCGGCGAGGAAGCGCTCGGCGATCTCGGCCCGCTTGCGCTCGGTGATGTCGGTGGAAATGCCGCAAAGGACGCCGGGCATGACCTCCTCGCCGAGAGGGAACTTGACCGACAGGAAGGTGCGCTGATCGTCTTCTACCAGCGTCTCCTCCTCGAACTCCAGCGGCTCGCCCGCGTCGAGCACCCGCCGGTCGTTGGTCTGGAGCACCTCGACGCACGCATTGCGAAAGAGCTCGGCGTCGGTCTTTCCAAGGAGCTCATCGCTCGGCAGGCCGAGAAGGTTGCCCGCCTGGCGGTTGGCAAGCAGATACCGGCCCTCGCGATCCTTGAGGTAGATGGCCGCGGCGGAGTTGTCGACGATGGCCTGCAGCGTCGCCTGGTTGGCCTTCAGCGCCTGCTCCGCCCGCCGCCGCTCGGCGTTCTCCTGCTCGACCTTGGCATAGAGCATGGCGTTCTCGAGCGAGATGGCCGACTGCGAGGTGAGCAGCTCGAGCACGCTGAGCCGCCCTGGGGTGAACGCGCCGGCCACGAGCCCGTTCTCCAGGTAGAGCACGCCGAGCAGCCGGGCCTGCCGCATGATCGGGAGGCACAGCACCGACCTCGGCCTCTTCTCCGTGAAATACTCGTCCTCGGAGAACGTGTGCTTGGCCGTTGCGTCGTCGAGCAGCACGCGCTCGTGGCTGCGAAGGACGTAGTTGAGGATGGATTGCGGCAGCGCCCCCGGCGCCTCGCCCGCGTCGAACAGGCGCGCCGCGCCCCCGGACGCGGCGATCGCCGCCGCGGTCGACATGCGATCCTCCCGGATCAGGAGCACATGGCCTTCGTCGGCGCCTGCGTGCTCGATCACCGTGCGCAGGAGCATCTCGAGCAGGCGCGGGAGCTTGAGCTCGCCGGAGATGCTCTGAGAGGCCTTGACGACGGACAGGACGTCGAACTGCTCGGCCCGGACGGCGAAGGTGACGGTGGGCGCGATCGGCCTGCGCTCCACGAGGTGGGGATAGCGCTGGTCGAGTTGCTCGACCTTGGCGTGGGCGCCCCAGCGAAAGTAGGCGGCGCGGGCGTCTCGCAGGTAGGCGACGGCGGGCGTGGGCAGGCCGCGCGCGCGGTAGAACCCAGCGGCGAGCTCGCAGGCGATGGCCTCGTGCTGGACGAAGCCGCCCTCCCGCGCCGACCCGATGGCCTGCTCGTAAAGCCGCACCGCCTCCGATTCCTGCCCGCGGAGCCGGGCTATCTCGGCGCGGATCAGGGCGTGCTTGTGGAAGAAGTTGTCGGGGCAGCTCGAGGCCCACTCGCCGAGCTGCCGCTCGCAGTCGAGTAGACCCGCGGGGAGCTCCTCTGCCGGGGATGGCCGCGCCCCGTGTTGCTCGTGCGGCGCGCGCGCGTCGCACGAGACGGCCGCGAGCGCCAGCGCGTAATAATAGCAGTTCTCGGCGATGAGCGCGGAGGGCTCGGTCCTGAGGGGGTGGTCGACGATCACGCGCGTCGCCGCGGCGAGCGCCTCTCCGGGAGGGCCGAGCACGAAGAGCGCCTGGGCCTTCATGCTGTAATGGAGGCCGCGAGCGCCCCGCAGTTCGCCCTCGTCGAGCCGCGCCTCGAAGGCCGACGGGGCCAGATCAGAGCCGTCCAGCGTCGCGTAGCCGACCGGCCTCCCTCGCAGCGTCTGGATCATGGCGTGGCCGCTGAGGAGGGGTCCGTGCGCGAACGCGTAGCGCGTCCTGCGCACGAAGCCGAGGCGCTCCTCGACTTCGTGGAGCACGTCCTCCAGCGGCCCGCCGGAGAGCAGCTGGAACAGCGGGGCCCAGATACAGTTGAAACACGCCATGTTCAGGTCGCCGGACTCGACCGCGGCGCTGAAACCGGCGCGCGTGTACGGAGTTGTCTCTCGGTAGTGGCGTGTCCAGAAGACGACGTGCTGTCCGAAGAGGGTGAACACCAGCGCTTTCAGGGTGAGGAGGCCGCTCCTGTCCGCCAGGTCGTGGCCGACCTTTCCGAGCAGGTACGCTTCCCGGTATCGCCCGAGCCGCGGGCCGAGCATCCGCGCGAAGGCCGCATAGGCATGGGCGGAGCTCTCGGCGTTGC
The DNA here is from genome assembly GCF_051521635.1 of Sorangium sp. So ce1504. Lineage (NCBI taxonomy): Bacteria > Pseudomonadati > Myxococcota > Polyangiales > Polyangiaceae > Sorangium > Sorangium sp. So ce1504. The sequence continues at coordinate 9,345,922 of NZ_CP150365.1, forward strand.
CGTGGCGCAGGCTGAGCTTCACCATGCGAACGATGGCGAGGCAGTGGAGGTCCTGGTCCACGAAGATCGCGGGGCCGGCCACGCCGTGCAGCACGGCCATCAGGAGCTTGCTCGCCCGGTGCTCCATGGGGGGCAGGTGGAGCAGATCCTCGATCGCACGGTCGCGCAGGGCCTGCCAGACGCTCTCGATCTCTTCTGTGACCTGTGCCTCGGTGGGATGGGGCGGAAGATCGATATCCCAGGTGCGGAGCCACGAGAGCCCGATCTCCACGGCGTGGTCGCTTCGCCCGCGGGTCTGGTAGAAGACGACCGCGAGCTCCACGACGGCGGCGCGCTCGATCTTGGTCTTCGCGTGCTCCAAGAGCTCCTCGAGGAGCCGCTCGGTCTCCTCGAAACCGCCGGTGACGTACGCGGCGCGCGCACGCTCGAGGCTCAGGTCGTAGGTCAGCTCGTACCGGGTCTCCCAGCGCTCGCGGGGATCTTTCGCGAGGAGGGCCATGCCGGCGGCGAAGAGGGCTGCGGCGGACTGGTAGGCGGCGGCGGCCTTGGCCTTCCTGCCGGCGCGGAGGTTGAGGGCGGCGAGCTCGTCGCGCTCCGCCTGGGAACGCAGGAGGACGGCGCCGCGGTTGAGGTGGTCCACGATGTCGAAGAGCGCGTCCTCGCGCTCCTCCGGGCGCCGTGCCTTCAGGAGCAGCTGGCCGATCCGGAGGTGCACTTCGGGCAGCTGTCCCGCCGGGATGAGCGAATAAGCGGCCTGCTGCACCCGGTCGTGGAGGAAGCGGTAGGAGGACCCTCTCCGGCAGACGAGCAGCCCCTCGCGCACGGCCTCCTCGAGCGCCTCGCGGAGCTCTTCCGCCGGGCGGCTCGCGACGATCGCGAGGGCGTCGAGGTCCGCGCTGCTGCCGAGGCACGCGGCGAGCTTGAGGGCGTCGCGCGTGGGAACGGGGAGCCGCTTCAGCTTGCCCACCATCAGCTCGACGATGTTGTCGGTGAAGCCCTGGTCGCGGATGGCGGCGAGGTCCCACCGCCACGCGCCCTCGTCGGCGTCGAAGGTGATGAGCCCCTCTTCGTGCAGGGTGATGAGGAACTGGAGCACGAAGAACGGGTTGCCTCCGGTCTTCTCGTAGACGAGCCGGGAGAGCGGCGCGGCCGGGGCGTGGACCGCCTCGGCGACGAGGGCGCCGACGTGGGGGGGAGAGAGCGGCGCGAGGGCGATGTCGTCGACAGGGACGCCGTGCTTCTGCGCCTCGGCCAGCGTGAGCCGGAGCGGGTGCGCGGGGCCGACCTCGTTGTCGCGGTAGGCGCCTATCAGCAGCAGGTGCGCGGCGTCGGCGCGGGTGGCGAGCTGCTCGAGCAGCTGGAGGCTGGCCGCGTCGGCCCACTGAAGATCGTCGAGGAACAGCGCGACGGGGTGCTCCTTCTGGGCGCACGCCGCGACGAACCGCTGGAGCGTCGCGTGCAGCCGGCTCTGCGCCTCGGCGGGCGGGAGCTCGGGCACGGGCGGCTGGGGGCCGAGGAGCAGCGCGAGCTCGGGGAGCAGGTCGGCGAGCAACCCGCCGTTCTGGCCGAGCGCCTCGCGGAGGCGCTGCCGCCAGCGGTCGGCCTGCTCCTCGCTCGCGCACAGGATCTCCCGCGAAAGCGCCCGGAAGGCCTGGATGAAGGCGTGGAGGGGGATGTCGCGCTTCAGCTGATCGAACTTGCCGGAGAGGAAGAAGCCCCGCTCGCGCACGATGGGCCTGCGCAGCTCGGCGACGAGCGACGACTTTCCGATGCCCGAGTAGCCCGACACGAGCACGAGCTCGGGCCGGCCGCTCGCGACCACGCGCCCGAACGCGGCGAGCAAGGCCTGGAGCTCGCGCTCGCGGCCGTAGAGCCGCTGCGGGACCTGGAACCGAGCGGGGACGTCGCGCTGGCCGAGCGGAAAGGCCTCGATGGTGCCGCTCGCGCGCAGCCGGCCGACGCACCGGTCGAGGTCGTACCGCAGGCCGAGCGCGCTCTGGTAGCGCGCCTCGGCGGCCTTGGCGAGCAGCTTGAGCACGATCGCGGACAGCTGCAGGGGAATCAAGGGGACGAGCGCGTGCGGCGGCCGCGGCGCCTGGGCGATGTGGCAGTGGACCCACTCGACGGGGTCGCTTGCATGGAAAGGCAAGGTGCCGGTCAGCATCTCGTAGAAGGTGATGCCGAGGGAGTAAAGGTCGGTGCGCTCGTCGATCCAGCGGTTCATGCGGCCCGTCTGCTCGGGCGCCATGTACGCGAGCGTGCCCTCGATGAGCCCGTCGTATGCGAGCTCGTCGGCCTCGCGGGGCGAGAGGGAGGCAATGCCGAGATCGGTGATCTTCACCTCGCCGGTGTCGGGGTTGTGGAGCAGGTTCTGGGGCTTGATGTCCTTGTGAATGACGTGCCGCCGGTGGAGCTCGGCGAGCGCGCCGGCGAAGCCGATGGCCAGGGGCAGGAAGCGCTCGATCGGCATGGGGCCGCCGAGGCCCCGGTCGAGCGAGCGGCCACCGAAGTCCTCCAGGACCAGGGTCACCTGGTCGCGGAACGTCTCGATCCCGTAAGCCTTGACGACGACCGGCGACTCGAGCGCCCTGGCGATCTCGAGCTCGTGCTGCAGGCGCCCCAGGGCGCGCGGGCTCGCGTGGTCGCGCCGCAGGGCCTTGAGCACCACCGGCAGGCCGTCCTCCTCGCGTCTCGCGTGATAGAGGATCGTATCCGCACCTCGGTGGAGCACTTCCAGTACGCAGTAACGTGGGCTATCAGACATATGTGGAAGGGTCGAGCGCCGGAGCGGCCCCGAGGCGCCGGCCGATTTGCGATGGTGGCAAAAGGACCGCGCTTTGCCACGGGAAACGGCGGCGCAATCCTGGGCCGGCTCGCCCGCGACGCCCCGTCATGCCCGGCGAGCCTTAGGAGCAGGAGCGCTCGCGAGCACCTCCCTCGCTCCGTCGCCCTTGCCCGGCGCGCTGGCGCTGTGATAATTTTTTTGATGACTCGGAGTTCGGGGGGGTCGACTGGCTCCGATAAACGCCGAAGCAGGCTCTGCTATTTCCTGCCTTCGTTCCGTCAGCCACCTTCGGCTCTCGTCGTGGCAAGACCGCTACTGCCCTGCCGCCCGCCAGCACGGTGAGGGAGGGTCGCTGTCTCCCCTCCAAGCACCTGCCGGCCAGCGCGGCACCTCTGCGATTCGGTGATGCTCACTCTACCCAGCTACCACTCCGTCAGCCATTTCGATCCGAAAGGCGACTCCGCCCGATACCGCGCCGTCCGTGAGAACGACGGCGCCCCCGTGGTGCTCAAGGTGCTCGGCGCGGGCGGGTCGCGCATCGTGGACCGCGCCCGCGTCAAGCACGAATACAAGCACATCGCGCGAATCGAGTCCGAGCGCGTCGTCAAGGTCTACGGCCTGGAGGAGCATGACGGGGAGCTCGTCCTCGTCCTCAAGGACACCGCCGGCGACGAGCTCGAGAACTACCTCGCGGCGTGCGGCAGCCTCGACGTCGACAGGTGCCTTGAGCTCGCCATCTCCATGGCCGAGGCGGTGCGCGTGCTGCACGGGCACGGGATCGTGCACGGCGCCGTCAGGCCGAAGAGCTTCCTCGTCTCTGGCGACGGTCAGGCCCGGATCCTGAACTACGGGGTCGACGCCGCGGTCACGCGGGAGCGCGAGTCGCTCTACAGCGATGCTGTCATTTCCGACGTGCTCCCTTACATCTCGCCCGAGCAGACCGGCCGGATGAACCGCAGCGTCGACCACCGCTCCGATCTGTACTCGCTCGGCGTGCTCTACTATCGCATGCTCACCGGGGCCGTCCCCTTCCAGGCGAGCGACCCGCTCGAGCTCATCCACGCCCACATCGCCCACATCCCCGAGCACCCCGCGGCGCGAAGCGCCGCCGTGCCCGCCGCGCTCGGCGATGTGGTCATGAAGCTGCTCTCCAAGAACGCGGAGAACCGTTATCAATCCGCGAGCGGCCTCCTCGCCGACCTTCACGAGTGTCGGCGGCGCCTCGACCATGGCGAGCTCGATCGCTTCGACCTGGGCCAGCGCGACGCCGCGTACCTGCTGCAGATCCACCAGAAGCTCTATGGTCGTGAAGAGAGCATCGAGCGCCTCACGGAGGCGTTCTTCGGAGTCCTGGGCGGCACGCGCAAGATCGTCCTCGTCTCGGGCTACTCCGGCATCGGGAAGTCGTCCCTGGTGCAGGAGATCCTGAAGCCCCTCGCGCGCGAGAAGGGCTATTACATCACCGGCAAGTACGACCAGTTCAATCGGGACCGGCCCCTCGGCCCGGTGCTCCAGGCGTTCGACGCGCTGCTCCGGCAGATCCTGTCCGAGAGCGAGGAGCGCATCGCGCGCTGGCGAGCGGCGATGATCGAGGGGCTGGGGAGCAACGCGCAGGTCATCTGCGAGGTCCTCCCCGCGCTCGGGTTCCTCATCGGCGAGCAGCCGCCGGTGCCCTCCCTCGGCCCCGTCGAGGCGCAGAACCGCCTCAACCTCACCTTCCAGCGCTTCGTCTCCGCCTTCACGGGGCAGGGGCGCCCCATCGTCCTCTTCCTCGACGACCTTCAGTGGATCGACGCCGCGAGCCTGAGCCTCGTCAACGCGCTGCTCGAGGCCGAGGGGCTCGGGGCCTTCTTCTTCTGCGGCGCCTACCGCGACAACGAGGTGAGCCCCGCGCACCCCTTCATCCGCGCCGTCGACGAGCTCCGGAAGAGCGGCGTCGAGATCGAGCCCATCGTGCTCACCCCGCTCGAGCTACCGCACGTCAAGGCGCTCATCAGCGACAGCCTCGGGCGCTCGGACTGCGCGCAGCTCGCGGCCCTCGTGCTGAAGAAGACGGGCGGAAACCCGTTCTTCATCAAGCGCTTCCTCAAATCGATCCACGACAGCGGCGCGCTGTCCTTCGATGAGGCCGGCCGCTGGTCGTGGGATCTCGCGGCGATACGCGCCCTCGAGTACACGGATAACGTCCTCGACCTCATGGGGAGCAACATCCGCCGCCTGCCCCCCGCCGCGCAGGACGCGCTCAGGCTCGCTGCGGCCCTCGGCAACCGCTTCGATCTGGGCACGCTCTCGACCGTCAGCGAGTGCTCCATCGACGAGTTTTACGGGCGCGTCGAGCCGGCGCTCAGGGAAGAGCTCATCGCGGGCGACGGCGCGTGCCATCGCTTCGTCCACGACAAGATCCAGGAGGCCGCCTACGCGATGATCCCCGTCGAGGAGCGGCCGGGGCTCCACCACCGCATCGGGGTGCTCCTGCGGCAGCAGCTCGGGTCCGACGCGCGCTCTCTCTTCGACGTCGTGAACCACCTGAACCTCGCCGGCGACCTGATCCAGGACCCCGCGGCCCGCGTCGATCTCGCGCGGATGAACCTCGCCGCGGCCGAGCGGGCCGAGGAGAGCGCGGCGTTCGACGCCGCGCTCAAGTACCTGGCCGAGGGCATCGCCAGGCTCCCCGGCGATCCGTGGGCGACGGAGTACGAGCTCAGCTTCGCGCTCACCACGAAGATGGGCCTCATGCAGGGGCTCTCCGGCCGCCCGGACGACGCCCTCCCCACGCTGGAAGGGGCCGTGGTCCACGCGAGGAGCCGGCTCGACAAGACGCGGGCCCACGGGCTCAAGGTGCGGGTCCACATCCTCAAGGCCGATCTGCACGCCGCCCTCGAGGAGGGGCTCGTGGCCCTGCGCGCCTTCGGGATCGATCTCCCGCCCTTCCCGTCAGACGAGGCGGTCGCCGGCGACGTCGAAGCGACGCTCAGGTTCCTCGACGGCCGATCGATGGAGTCGCTCTGCGATCTGCCGCGGCTCGCCGACCCCGAGGTCGCCGTCCTGCACAGCGTGCTGGAGGAGATGATCTCGTCCTGCTACTTCCTCGCGAGCAACAACTTCGGCTTCTGCGTGATGAAGATCCTGCGAGACACCGTGCAATACGGCGTCTCGCAAAGCTCGGTCTTCGCCTACGTCGTCTTCGGCCAGATCCTGTGCGTCAGCGGCCGGATCCCGCTCGGCTACGCCTTCGGCGAAGCCGCGGGCGAGATCCTCCGGCGCTATCCGGACAAGCGGAACGACCCGATCCTCGCCTGCATGTGGGGCGCGTTCGTCATGCACTGGCAGACGAGCTACGAGAAGGGGCGAGAGGTCCTGTTCTCCGGCATCCATGCCGGCCTGGAGACAGGACAGTACGTCTGGACCTTCTACTGCATGACCAACGCGAACACGGCGACCCTCCTGCTCGGCCGCCCCCTCGCCGAGATCAAGGCCGAATCGCAGTCGCTGCTGCCCATCAGGAAGTTCGACAGGTGGAATTTCATCACCTGGATGGTCTCCTGCGTCGGCCAGATCTGCGAGAACCTCATGAGCCCGGATCCTGGGCCGACGGAGCTGGCCGGCGAGTGGGTCCAGATCAAAGAGCTCGTCGACAGCGCGGTGCAGGTCAACAACCAGGCCTCGCTCTTCTTCACCATCTTCTACCGCCTCTTCCTGCGCGTGTTCCAGGGCGACTACGCGGGGGCCGCCGCGCTGGCGATGGAGGCGAACCCCACCATCATCGGGATCGCCGGCTGGCAGGGCAACCCGCCGTTCCACTTCTACGGCGGCGTCGCCCTCGTCCAGGCGGCCGACAGCGCGGATCCGGAGACCCGGGAGCGGTATCTCGACAAGGCCCGTGCCCTCGGCGAGAAGGTCGCCTTCTGGGCGAGCCATGCGCCCGACAACATGAGGCACCGCCACCTCCTGCTCGCGGCCGAGCTCGCGCGCGTGAGCGGCGACAGGCGAGAGGCGCTGGATCTCTACGACGAGGGCATCCGCGCGGCTGTCGAGGGCGGCTATCTCCACGACAGCGCCCTCGGCAACGAGCTCTGCGCGCGCTGCTACCTGGCTCTCGGCAGGACCACGAGCGCGCGCGCCTACATGACCGAGGCCCACGCCCAGTATGCGCGCTGGGGCGCCGCGAGCGCCATGGCCCGCCTCGAGCGCGACCATCCCGATCTCGTGCTGCTGCCCGCCCCTACCGGCGCAAGGACCGGCGTCAGGGAAGACCTCGACCTGCGCAGCGTGCTCAAGGCCTCTCAGGCCCTCGCCGGGGAGATCGTCCTGTCCCGGCTGCTCGAGGCGCTGATGCGCATCATGCTCGAGAGCGCCGGCGCGCGCCGCGGCTTCTTGATCCTGAAGGACGACGGGCGCCTCACCATCGAGGCCGCCGGCGACATCGCCGGCGGCGTCGAGCGGATCGCCTCGACCCCTCTGGATTCCCGCTCCGATCTGGCCGCCAGCGTGGTCCAGTATGTCGCGCGGACCGAGGACAGCGTCGTCATGGCCGACGCCCCGAGCGATCCCGCCTTTGGATCCGACCCTTATATCAAGGCCGTCCAGCCGCGATCGCTCCTCGCGACGCCCATCTTCCACCAGGGGCGCGTCCTCGGGATCGTCTACCTCGAGAACGCGCTCGCCAGCGCGGTCTTCACGCACGATCGCGTCGAGCTCATCCGTCTTCTCTCCGCCCAGGTCGCCGTCTCGCTGGAGAACGCCCGCCTCTTCGCCCAGCTCGAGGACAAGGTGGAGGCCCGCACGGCCGAGCTCCGCGCGGCGCACGCCGAGCTCGGCGTGCTCTATGCCGCGCGGGAGCGCGAGCAGGAGGAGCGGATGCTGGAGCAGCGCGCCCTCATCGAGCAGCAGCGCGAGGTCATCCACGCCCTCTCCGCCCCCATCCTCCAGGTCTGGGATGGCGTCCTGGCCGTGCCGCTCATCGGCGCCCTGGACGGTGAGCGCGCCAGCGAGCTGATGCAGAGCCTTCTCAACGCGGTCTCGCGCGGCGACGTGCGCTTCGCCCTCCTCGACACCACCGGCGTCGAGACCATCGACGAGGCCGTCGCCGACCACCTCGTCCGCATCATGCGCGCCGTCGAGCTCCTGGGCGTCCGGCCGATCGTCACCGGCATCCGCCCCGCGGTCGCGCGCACCATGACCTCTCTCGACGTCGATCTGCGCTCCCTCGGCACGCACGCCACCCTGCGCGAGGCCCTCAAGTTCTGCATGCGGAGCCTCGCGGCCCGCTGATCCCGCCAGCGCAGCGCCGCTGCGAAGCGCCGCTGCGCGCGTCCGAGCCCGGCGCGCGCTCGCGTCGTCCGCGCGCGGCGGCGGGCTCCCGCGCGCTCAGGGCGAGCAGGTCCCGGTGCCGTTGTCCTCCTCGCGCACGCTCTCGGGCACCCAGTCGAGGCGCTCCACGAACGCGTCGACCTCGCAGCTCGGCAAGCTCTCGTTGCCCATGATCTCGATCCAACCATTGACCGTTCGGGCGCCCAGGCCGCGGAGCGTCGCGAGCGAGCGGTTCCCCTCGACGATGAGGCTATCGAGATCAGCCAGGCCCTCGAGTCCGGTCAGCCCGAGCAGCGCGTCGTTGTCCTGGATGACGAGCTGGCTCACGCGGACCAGGCCACGCAGCGCGTCGATGTCCACGAGCGATTCGTTGCCTTCGAGCGTCACGACATCAGTCACGCCGACGCCCTCGCTGAACGAACCGAGCCCGTCGAGGCTGGTCAGCGCGGGGTTACCGACGATCTCGATCCCGTTTCGGACGTTGCGGAGGCCGCTCAGGTGCCGCAGATCCGCGAGCCGGGGATTGTACGCGATCGACAGCAGCGAGAGATCCGAGATCTGCTCCACGCCTGCAAGGCTCACGAGCCCGGCGTTATGGCCCAGGGAGAGCACCGACAGCTCGGTCACGCCGGCGAGGTCGGACAGGTCCGCCAGGGAGCCACAATCGGAGATGAACAGCTCTCGCAGGCGCGTCAGGCCGCCGAGATCGATCCTGGTGAGCTTGGGGTTGGAGGTGAAATAAATCGACTGCACTTCGCTCGAGTCCGAGCCGAGGTGCGCGAGAGCGTCGGCGATCACCAGCTCGGGATTCGATTCGATAACGGCATACAGGACACCACGGAGCGAGAGCATGCCCGTGAGCGTGCCCATCGATGAATTGCCGGTGATGATGAGACCGTCGACGGTCTCGAGCCCCCCGAGCCCGACCAGGTGCCGGAGACGCTCGTTCCGCGCGATGGAGATGGATCCCGCGTGACGGAGCTGGTCGAGGCCGTACAGCGAGGTCAGCTGCGGGTTCTCCGCCAACACGAGGTTCTGGACGGTCGAGAGCCGCGAGACACCGTTCAGCTCGCGGAGCCCGTCGTTCCCGGAGATGTCGAGCACATCGAGCTCCTCGACGGCCTCGAGGCCGTCGAGGCTGATCAGCGCATCGTTCTCGAGCACGCTGATCTGCCCGCGGCGCAGGCTCGCCAGCCCGCGCAGCGACGAAAGCCCGTCGTTGCCCACGATCCAGAGCTCCCCCTCCTCGAAATTCTCGACGCCTGGCAAGAACAGGAGCGCATCGTTGTCGACAAGGCGGAGCGTCCCCCGGCGGAGGCCCTGCAGCCCGTCCAGCGACACGAGCCGGTCATTGCCCTGGATCAACAGCACCCCCTCCTCGAGCCTCTCGAAGCCTGACAAGGAATCGAGGGCATCGTTGTCGATCACGTGCACCTCATGTGACGTCAACCCGACGCCGGCGACGCTCTCGAGGATCGGGTTTTCACGGATCTCGATGATCCCCTTGACCCGTTGCAGGCTCGGAAGCCCGCCGAGACGCAGCAGCGACGCGTTCCGCGCCACCTCCAGCCGCGCCCCGATGAAGGAGAGGGAGTCGAGCCCGCTCAGGCTGGGCAGCCGGCTGGTGTCGCTGATCACGAGGCGGCCCGAGATGCTCGTCAGACACGCGAGCGGGGACAGGTCGGAGACCTCGCCGCCGATGTCGAGCCTGCCATTGAGCACGGTGACGCCGCGCAGCTTCTCGAGATCCTCCTGGCGATTGACATTCCAGGTGCCGCTTTCCACGCGGGCCGGGTCGCACCCCTGCTCGGCGCCCCCCGCGCCACCGGCACCCGCGCCACCGGCACCCGCGCCACCGGCACCCGCGCCCCCGACGCCCGCGCCCCCGACGCCCGGCTCGCTCGGCCCACCTCCCGAGGATTGACCGCCTGAACTGGCACTCGCGCCGATCGCTGGGTCGCCCGAGCTCGATGACGTGGCGCCGGCGCCGCCAGCCCCTGCCGTCGATCCGACCTCGCCTTCATCCGCCGACGGTCCCTCGATGTCGAGCGCATCCCGGGCCCCACAGGCCGACGCGAACGCAATCGCCGCAAACACGCCCACCCACCACGGGTTCCGCATGCCGCGAGGTTGGGCTCACCGCGATCCCGCGTCAAGAACGACCGGGTGCTGGAACTGTGCGGTTACAGCACGGAAATTTTGCAGGAGATGCGGAGCGCGCCGTGCCCGTCTCGCTCGTCTGGGACCTCTGACAGGTCCGCTCAGGGTGGCTGTGGAGTGAAAGCAACCCTTCGTTGCATGGATCATCTGTCGATAGAGCGCCGCGTTTGCAGGAGGGATCGCTTGCGATCTCGCACACGCAGCCTGATCACCGCGGGCCGCGGCCCGGGCGCCAGGGCGCGCGAGCTTGCGCCGCGCTCGTCTCTGCGCGATCGTCTCGCCATGCAATTCGTCGAGGTGCTCACAAGAGACGGCATCGCCGAGGTCACGCTGAGCCGACCGAAGGTCAATGCCATGAACCAGGCGGTGCTCCGCCAGCTGGCCGACGTCTTCCAGCGGCTCGCGGAGGACGACGCCGCGCGCGGCGTGCTCGTCCGCGGCGCCGGCAACTGCCTGTCTGCGGGTCTCGATCTCCGCGAGGTCGCGTCGCTCGATCGAGAGGGGCTTGGAAGCTTCCTCGACGACTTCGACGCCGCCTTCGGCGCCGCTTTCCGTTTTCCGAAGCCGCTCGCCGCCGCCGTTCACGGCCATGCGATCGCGGGCGGGCTCCTGCTCGCGATGTGCGCTGACTTCCTCGCCCTGGGCGCCGGCGACTACAAGGTCGGTCTCCCCGAGCTCGCCGTGGGCATCGCCTTCCCGCGCGTCGCCTTCGAGATCGCCCGGACCGCCTCTCCCGCCCGCGCGCTCCGGAGGCTCGTCTTCGGCGCGGAGCTCCATTCCCCCGCGAGCCTCTTCGACATGGGCGTCGGCGACGCGCTCTCCGCCGAGCCCCTCGAGGACGCGCGCCGCTTCCTCGCCACGGCGTGCGGCCGCCCCGCCGCGGCGTTCCGCCTCGCCAAGGCGAGCCTCCGCAGGGAGGCGTGGGAGCGGGTCGCGGCGCAGCCGACGGCCGAGCGGGAGGCCCTGATGGACGCGCTCCTCTCCTCGAAGCAGGCCTTTCTGCCGGCATGAACGCGCAGCCCTCGGCGCGCAAGGGCTGTCGCTCGCGCCCCTGAGCGCGCCAGTCGCCGAGATCCCCGCCTCCTCGCCATCACGGATGGTCCGGCGCTCTCATCCAGTCGCGCCGCCACGCCGCACACGACGACTGACCGACGATCCGTCGGACGATCGGGCTCCCCTCCTGGAGAGGCGATGTTCGTTCGATCGCCTATCCATGCGTCGAGGTGGCCACCTTCATTGCACAGCCTGCCGGAGCGATGAATCGATGAGACCGCCTGTACGCGACGAGCGCCCCGATGACCACATTGTCATCGTCGCATGCGGCGGGCGCCGATCGGCGGACACAGCCGCGATCAAAGTGATGCTTGCCGGGAATGACGAGTTCACCTAATCGATCAACGGAGCTCGCGGGCACGCCCTGATTCACTTATTCATATTGGACGGAACCCTGCGACTCACTTGATCTTGCCTGGAGAAATTCGATGCGTACAACTCGCTTTCTTGGACATTGCTTCGCTTCGTTTGCATGCTTCTTGCTCGCCTGCAGCCCTGGGCCGCTGCACGACGAGCGCAGCGATTCCCTCGTCTCGGGGTTGAGCAGCCTGGATGGCACGATGGAGGCGGAGCTCACGGTTCCGGCACAGTGGCAATCTGGATACTGCGCGCTTGTGACGGTGAGGAACAAGAGCACCGACCGGACCACCACCGCCTGGGGCGTGGTCGTGGCGCTCAACGGCTCGTCGTTGCGCCATGCGTGGACCGCCAGCGTCACGCCGTCCGATGGGCAGCTGCGCGCCGTCAATGAGAGCTACAACGGCACGCTGAGCCCGGGCGCCACGGCGTCGTGGGGGTTCTGCGCGGACGGCGCCGAGAAGCCCGCGCTCGTATCGGTCGACGGCGGCGATGGCTCGAGCGCATCCGCGAGCTCCTCGGCGAGCAGCGGCGAGGGCGGCGCCGCGGCGACCGGCGGCGGCGGCGGTGAAGGTGGCGAGGGAGACGGCGGCGCCACGGGCACCGTTGGTTCTGGCGGCGCGGGCGGCGAAGGCGGCGCCACGACCGCAGGCGCGGGCGGCGAGGGCGGCGCCACCACCACCGCAGGCGCGGGCGGCGACGGCTCCACGACCGCAGGCGCGGGCGGCGAGGGCGGCGCCACCACGACCGCAGGCGCGGGCGGCGACGGCTCCACCACCACCACCACCACCGCAGGCGCGGGCGGCGACGGCTCCACCACGACCGCTGGTGCAGGCGGCGCGCCGCCGCTCGATCCCGCCTGCGGCACGGCGACGGCGACCTTCGCCGATGTGCAACCCATCCTGGAGCGGAGCTGCTCCAACGAGTACTGCCATGGCAACGCCAGCACGCCGGCCGGCGGGCTCGACCTCCGCGCGAGCGCGGCGGTCGGCGAGCTCGTCAGTCAGGACGCCGGCCGCTGCTCCGGCGACCAGGTGCTCGTGAGGCCGTTCATGCCCAGCAGCAGCTATCTCATCAACAAGCTGAACGGCACCGGCCTGTGCGGCGATGCCGAGATCCAGATGCCCCCGGGCGCGCCGCTGCCCGAGGCCGACATGAAGACGATCATCGACTGGATCTGCGCAGGCGCGCCCGACCGCTGAGCGTGGTCGGCGTCCGCGGCCAGGGCGCGAGCGCGAGCTGAACATCGAGGTTGTCGACCTCGCGGAGCGCGTCGCACCGTCCCGGGTGGAGACCGAGACGCTCGCACGCGGAGAGGAGCGCGACGTGAACCGCCCAGGTAACCTGCGGCGGCTCGGCGAGCAAGGGGAGGAGCGCCACGATCTCGGCGCGCGCGCCGAGCTTCGCGAGCGCGTCGACGGCGCCGCATCGGACCGGCTCGCGCTCGTCGCTGCGCGCCAGCGCGAGCAGCCGGGGGATGGCTTCCTCCTTGAGCGCATGGGCCACGTACGTGTTCAGGGTCTCGAGCGCATGCGTGCCAGTCGTCCCGAGCTCGCCGAGGTGCTCCCAGGCGGGCCCCGCGAGGGCCCGGTTCGCAGAGAGCTCGCCGAGCCAGTACATCGCGCTCTTCCTGACGTGAAAGGCAGGATCGCGGGTGAGCCCGAGGAGGGCCTCCTGCTCGTCCCACGCGGCGAGGAGCGACGCGGCTCGCTCGCGGATCCAGGGATCCGGATGCCCCGCCAGGAACGCCGCCGCTGCGCCGCGATCCGCCGCAACTCCCGCTGCTCGGAAGCGGTCCGCGAACCGATGCTTCCTCTCCGCCCAGCAGCCGTCGAGATCGGCATAGAGCGCGAGGAGCTCGGCCATCTCGAGATCTGCCCCCGACCCGTGATCGCCGCCGGGCGAGGAGATCCGGCCGCGCGCGGCGGGATCGTCCGCCTCCGACGCGTCATCGTCTCCCAGAACGCCAAGGAGATGCCGGACCGGCTCCATCCACGCGAGGAGAAGCCGCCGCTCGGCCGGCCCGGCGCGCTCGAGCGCCCACCGGAACCTCCCCTCGCGGATCTCGAAAGCGCAGGCGGCCGCCGCGGCGCGCACCCGCTCGTCAGGGTGCCCGCAAAGCGCGGCGACCGCATCGAGGCAGCGCCGGCTCGGGTAATAGTGGAGCGTCTCCAGCGCAGCGACGGCGACGTCGACCGCGGGATCCGCGGCGGCGCGCAGGAGCGGCGCCTCCGCCGCGACGGGCTCGTCCCATACCAGCGCGTCGGCGGCGACCTTGCGGATACCCGCGTCGGGGTGCCCGAGGGCGGCGATCATCAGCGCCTGGAAGCGCGGCTCCGAGAAGCCGAGCGCGAGGGCCTGTATGGCTTCCTTGTGAAGCGGGTGCGCGGAATCCCGGGCGACCGGCTCGATGAGGTCCGCCTCGGCGCGCTCCATGAGGAGCAGCGCGTGACGGCGAAGCACGATGTCGCCCTCCGCCCAGGCGGCCCTGAGCCAGGCGCCGCCCGGCGGATTCCCGGCGCTCCTCAGGATCGCGCCCGCAGCCTCGCGCGCCGCCTCGGGCAGCTCGCGCGCCTCCACGATGCGCATGAGCCGCGCCGCCGCGCGGGGGTCCTCGACGCGCGCCAGGGTCGTCGCGATCTCGTCCCGCTCGGCCTCGGGGAGCTCGGGCAGCACCAGCCAGCCGAGGAGCCGATCGGTCCACGACCGGTCCTCGGCGCGCTGGATCTCGTCGTGGGGAATGGCCTGGAAGCTCTCGCGGCGATCGTTCACGGTGACGCCCGCGATCCTATCAGCTGGCGAGGCGCTCACCGAGCGGCGGATACGTGCGCCGGTATCGAGCAGGAAGAGGCGGGTCGAGCGGCGGATCGGCGCGGCCAGGAGAGGCCCGCCGTCGTTGCCGGAGGTCGAGGGCTGGTTGCGCTGCGCCCCAGCAGCGTCTACCGGCGGGCGCGCCGGTCAGCCGTGAACGCGGCAGGGACCTGCTCGACGGGAACCGCCAGAGGTCGCATCAGGGGAGCGGCCCCCACAGCGTGCCGCAAACACCACCCGTATAGTTGATGCGGTCCACGTATCCATACCCCGTGACTGGTGTGTCGGGACACTGGTATCGATTCGTGCCGATCGAGGTCGGGCTCTGGGACGACGGCGAGCCGGTACCCCAACCCGTCCCCACGGGCGTGCTGCACCGGACCGTCGCCGGCGAGCAGAATCCCTGGCCACTGCTCGTGACGCACTGGACCCCCGTCGCGACCTTGTCGCTGGGGCAATCGGTCGTCCAGACGTGGTTCGTCGTGGACGATGGACCGGGCGTACAGTAGATCCGGAACTGGGAGCGAGACGAATTGCTCTCCCAGCGGGTCGCGAAGCTCCCGCTCGCGCATCGCCCCCTCACTTGCCCGGCGTCTTCGCCGCCTTCTGCCGCCGCACCATCTCCGCAATCCAGACCGGCGCGAACGGCGGCGTGCAGCCCGGCGACGCCGGGTAGTCCTTGAGCACCTCGAGCCGCTCGCCGATGGCCACTGCGCGGGCGCGCAACCCGGGGTTGTGGATGCCGATCTCGGCGAGGCAGTGGTTCATCGACCACTGCTTCGGGCCCGGCGCCGTCTTCATCTCCGCCTCGATCTGGTCGAGCAGCGCGGAGAGGTCGAGGCCGGCTGGGCTCTTCACGACGCGATCCGTCGTCAGGCTCCAGCCGGCGCGCCCGACCAGCTCGCTCGCGGAGTCCTTCCAGCGGACACGCAGCTCCTCGACGTGCCGCGACGCCTTGACCACGTTGACGATGAACCAGTCGAGGAGCTTGGGATAGCCGATCTCCCGGACCATCGCGTCCAGCTCGTCCGCCGAGAACGTCTTTGGCTTGAACACGAGCGTCGCCAGGAGGCGGGCGTCGGGGTCCCCGGTGCGCCACAGCTCGCCGGCCAGGGCGTGGTCCGTCTTCAGCTGCTTCGCGAGCGCGCGGAGCTGGGTGAGGTTCACGCCGTGGGCGTCTCCGGCGCGGGCGTTGACCTCGCGCATCTTCTCGTTGCTCAGCGCGGCGAGCTCCCGCATGACGTTGGTGAGGTTCATGGTCTGGAGCTAGCCGTACCCGCGGGCGCCGTCCAGCGGCGCGGCGCCGCCTCGAGCGGCGACGCGGATTGGTTGTTGAACCAGCGTCGTTGTTCCAGGAGGGCCGGCATGCCCTCGCGCGGCAGACCAAGCCCGATGACCAAACCGGTAATTTCGTTCATTCGCAGCATGCGGAGACTCCTAACGCGGTGCAGCCGGCCATGTCGATAGCCAAACTTTTCGGAGCCGTGACGGCTGTGGAGTGAAGGCGGCCCCTTCGGTGCACGGTCGTGCACGGCGCGCGAGAGGCCGCGACCGATCCCGGGCTGTGACACGGAACAACATCGCCGCCAAGGGCATCACGGGTTGCAGGCGTCCCCCAGCAACAACGAGAATCCATTGCGCCTAATAGCCTTCACGTCACGGTATGTCTCGATCGCCGCCTCCGCCGTCAGCACGCCTGCCCCCATCGCGATCACCGCGGAGGGCGGCAGCCCAGCCAGGACGAGGCCGACGATCGGGATGGATCCCACTTGAACGTTCCTCAGGAACTTCACGACGAACGAGTCCTGCGATCTCTGAATTTCTCTCCGCAGCGCCTCGACTGCGGGCCTGATCCTGACGCTCAGCACGTGCTCGACCCTCTTGGGGAAGAGCTGGTCGTACGGCGATTCATCAATCTCTGCCGCCAGCGACAACATGGCGCTCCGGAACGAAAGGAGATGTTCGGATAGCCTCTCTCGAGCCTCGAGGACATGCTCGAAGCTCTCGAACCGAAAGCTGGGCAGGTACTCCTCGACGGCGCGTATCGCGAGCGAGCCGGCCTTGATCTGCAGCTCCCTGCGGAAGTCGACGAACTCCTTTCGAGCGCTGATGCGAGCGAGCTTCCGCTGGAGCAGCCGCGCCATGCCTGGATCGTCGGTGACCGGAATGAGCCCGTATCGCTCCGCCGTCAAGAAAGCATGATTCAGCAGGATGGAGGACGCGAGGACGGGCGTCACCATCTTGACGCCGTAAAAGCTGTCCCCGGGGAACAGCTCTCCCCTCCGATCGCCGGAGCGACCGTATCCTGCTCGCCGGTGAAGGTCACGACGGATGGAATCCACGTCTCCCCCCTCGCCGATCAGCGGGAGCAGGGACTCCATCTTCTTGGCCGCTATGAACACGGGCTCGTGGGTGGTCTCACTCGCGAGCGACACGAACCCGGGGTCGTCGAGGTCGGACGTGAGGAGCCGTACGAAATCTGGATGCCGGTGCATCTGTGGGGGCACGCAGTGAAGGACGAGCGCCTCCTTGAGCGGCAACACAGCCTGATCGAACACGGACAGACGATCCAGAAATTTTTGGTCGTCCTGGCTGCAACCAGGCTCGCCAAAACGTCGGAACACGCGCTGTTGTCTGGACAGGGTACTACCCGGGTGGATGACGAATAGCTCGTCAAAGTAAAGCACGGCCTGAAACAGGAACGAGTGGGACGGAGTGGCGCCGGGGTAGTAGAGCGCGCACCACCGCTTCGATCTCCGCTCTGTCGCTTCCTCGATCAGCTTGCGGCGAGCGAGCTCTTCGTAGATGCGCGCCCGACCCACGAACAGGCGGTCATCCAAACCACTGATCCCATACCCCTCGTCCACATGAAGGGTCAGGCTCAAGGCCTCTGGCCAAGCGTCCTTCAGGTATTCAACGAGAAGATCGACCTCCATGGGCGTGAGCCTGCCGGGCGACTCCTGCGTGTAGACCGGCTCGCGCCTCGGCTGCTCTCGGACGGGCTTGGCCCTCCCCTCCTGCGGCGCTGGATCGGCAGCCGTGCCCGGGGGTTCGCTCGCTCGCTGGCGAGAGCGCGCCAGCCTCTTGACAACCTCTCGTATCCCCTTGACGACATCGACCCATGCGTCGTCGTGGTTGGGCCAGCTGGCGACTGGCGCTCGGTTGGATGGAAGCCCCTGAAAACACGCGAGCGAAGTGATTTCCCAGTCGGCGGCGCGAACGAGGATGGGGATGATCTCCGCTGGCCTTGGCGCGGAATGCGCCAGCTCCAGCGCGCGCTCGGCGAGCCGCATGCAGGCAGGTGAAGCGAGGAAATCCGCGCTGATCAGCAGGAGGACGATGTCGGCTTCATCGAGCCTCGCCCCGATCTCGACCTCTCGGTCGGCGCCGGGATCGAGCCGGCGTTCACTCCATGTGCGGACGACACCTCTCGATTCCAGGGCGGCGAGGTGGTTCTCGAGGCAGCGCGCGAAGGCGTCGTCTACCGGGGCAAAGGTCACGAAGAGCTGGATGGGGCGTGACGTTGCCAGCGCTCCGTCGACAAGGCCCTCCGAGTCCTCAGGTGTGACCAATGGTACCACCGCCACCGCCTTCGGCACGCCCCTATAACCCGGCTTCGTCCCGCGGACCTCGACGCGCGTCCCGACCGAGACCCAGGCGAAGCCCCACTCACGGGGGAGAGACGTACCTCCAAACCGCACCCGCCCGCCCTCGTCGAGCTCGATCCATCCGAGGGCGTCGGTGACGTTGAACTCCACGATGGTCCCTAGCTGTCCGCGCATCGCGACCAAGTCTACTATCAGCCCGCAGGCGGACCGGCTGAATTTCGGACGTTCCAGGAGGGCTGCACCACTCCGGGTGAGCGGCCGCTGTGTCAACACTGCACTGGCGCGGGAGTCGCCTCGTCCGTTCCGGAGATCGGCGTGCCGAGTTGCTACGCGCGGGCACGGTGCCACGCTCGCCAGGCGACGGCGGAGCTCCTCCGACGTGTCCGGTTGCGCGGCCACGATCGGCTACGCGCCCATCTGGTCCGACGGCGCCATGCAGAAGGCCGCCTGAATCGGCGCGAGCGCCGTGCGTCCGCGCTGGGCGAGCTCCGCCCTGTATCAGCAACTCATCCATGCCTCGTGGGGGCCGCGTTCACTCCACAACCTGCGGGCGCCGGGGGAGAGCGTGGCGTGTCGGCGAGCCCCCGCGGGTTTGGATTTCCTGGCCCACAACCCGCGCATTGGATCGCGGAAGGCAGGGGCGCTCGCGTCGCGGCGCCGGCAGATCGCCGCGATCAGCAATACCACAACCTATCATTCACACTGAAAGCGCGGGCCAGCTCGAGGAACTAGCCGACATCCTCAGCAGAGTGGCGTACGCTACTTCAGCACCCGCGCTGCGCGGGGGGGCATCGGGGTCAGTATGCATTCAATGCACGATCGCCAGCGGCCAGCGTACCGCCAGGTCAGCGGCTTGCTCATCGGAATCGTCCTTTTCGGCTGCGGAAGCACGGTCCACGACGAGGACACCCACCCTTCTTCCGGAGGCACAGGTCACTCGGAAGGCACCGGAGCGACAGGCGGCGGAACATCGAGCGGCGGAAGGGGCGGGAGCGGCGGCCTTGGGAACGACGCAGGGAACACGACCGCCGCCGCGGGGAACTCGGGCGGCGGCGGAGGGGCGTCGGGCGGAGCAACCGGCGAAGGCGGAGGGACGTCAGGCGGAGCCACGGGCGAAGGCGGAGTGGGGTCGGGCGGAGCCACGGGCGAAGGCGGAACGCCGGGCGGCGGAGGAGCAGGCGGCGCGCCGGACGACAGACCCAAGATCTGTCCTGATGGCTCGTTCGATCATGACGGCGACCCAAGCAATCCCTGCAAGGCGTGGTCGCGATGCCCCCCGGGTCAGTACATCGCGAAGGAAGGCACCGACACCAGCGACCGCCAGTGCGTGATCTGCGGCGATGGTACCTTTTCGACGATGCAGAACGTGCGCGCGTGCACGCCCTTCACGGATTGCGCGCCCAGTACATATGTGAGCCAAGCCGGATCCACGACGGCCGATCAGCGGTGCAGCGCCTGCCCCAGCGCGAGCCAACCCGCGCCGGGAAGTCAGTGCCTTCCGGCGGGAGCCTGCCTCTTCTCGGGCGCTTGCGAGCCCGGCACCGTGCAAGTCGCAGCCGCAAGCGGAGCCACACCGGCGGAATGTGAGGCCTGCAACGCCGGCGATTACTGCGCCGGCGGGCTCACCCCCCAGGTGCGTTGCGACAACGGCACCTGGGATCACGACGGTGATCCCGCCACGTGCTGCTCCCCGTGGGCCACGTGTGCCGCCGGCACGTACGTCTCGCGAGCAGGCAGCGCGGCCACGGATCGAGAGTGCACGAGCTGCCCGTCTGGCAGCTTCAGCCAGTCCTCCAACATGGACAAGTGTTCGCCGTGGACGGGTTGCGCGCCGGCTTCGAGCTCATGGCCACAGGGCGGTGTGGCGACCGCCGGAGCTGCAACCGCGGACGCCGTATGCGCCGACCCTTATTACAGATTCGGTTCGGAGGGCTGGTACGGGGCCTTTGCCGTGGCGGTCGACGGCGGCGGCAACGTTTACGTCGCGGGAAACGCCCACGGCGCGCTCGGACCGGACGGCGGTGAATCGGACGCCTTCGTCCGCAAGCTCGATGCGCATGGAGCCGTCGTGTGGACTCAGCGGTTTGGGACATCGAGCGACGACCACGCCAAGGGCGTGGCGGTCGACGGCAGCGGCAACGTCTACGTGGCTGGAACCACGGGGGGCGGGCTCGAAGGTGCCAGCGGAGGCTTTGGCGACGCGTTCGTGCGGAAGCTCGACTCGAGCGGCGCGACGCTGTGGACACGGCAGCTTGCCACGTGGCGTTCGGAGTCGGCAAACGCCTTGGCTGTCGATGGCCAAGGAAATGTTTATGTTGTCGGAACCAGCTACGGCGGCGGCCAGGACACGGGTGAGGCGTTCGTGACCAAGATCGACACGAACGGCGCGCCGGCGTGGACTCAGCTGTTTGGTGGGCCAGACGAGGACGAAGCCATGGCCGTAGCGGTCGACGGCAGCGGCAACGCCTACGTCGGCGGGTACACCTCCGGTGGCGTCGTCGCAGGCTCGGACCGAGGACAGCGGGACGCCTTCGTGCGCAAGCTCGACTCGAGCGGCACGACGTCATGGACTCGGCAGTTCGGCTCCACGGAGAACGACTTCGTCTTCGCCGCGCGCGTGGACGGCAGCGGGAACCTCTACGTCGCGGGGAGCACCGCCGGCGAGATCGGCGGCCCGAGCGAGGGCTCCCCGGACGCCTTCGTGCGCAAGTTCGACGCAGGCGGCGCGACGTCATGGACTCACCAGGCCGGCAATGCGTCCTACGACTACGGCTTTGCCCTGGCAATAGACGGCAAGAACGACGTCTACCTCGTGGGATCCACGAGCAGCGGCGAAGAGGACGTCTACGTGCGCAAGCTCGACGCGAGCGGCGCAGCGCAATGGACCAAGGAGATCGGGACGCCGCGCAGCGACACGGCGCTCGCCGCGGCCGCAGACGCCGACGGCAATCTGTACGTCGCCGGGTACACCGGCGTGTTCTTTACCACGTCGGACGCCTTCGTCCTGCACGTGCCCGCCGAATGACCCTGGGCCATCCGCCCGGCGCACCGCATCGCCGCCCGCCTGGAGCGCCCTGGCACCGGAAAGCTGGTTCACGCGGACCAGGCCATGTTGCAGGAGCGCAGCCCGCGTCAAAGGCTCATGCCCACACCCACGCGGAGCCGCATGGCCACCGCGGGGCCGACCTCGCCCTCGTCGCTGCCCGCGCGTTGCTGCTTGAAGACGTACGTCTGCGCCGCCGCCTCGACACCGAGGTAGAAGCCCTCCGGCAGATCGATGTTCACCCCTGTATCGACGCCGAACGCCCCTGCCAGGCCATGGCGGTCGGGCGCGCGCCCGGCGGTCTCGAACCGCTGCCTCATGACGGCGAGGCCGACGTTCAGCCCGACGCCGAGGCTGATCACGGGAAGGTCCCAGGAGCGGGACAGGCGCACGTCCAGGCCGAGCTCATCATCGCTCGCCGTGAGGTGCTCGTTCTGGAAGGCGCTGCGGCACGCGCTGAGCCGGGGCGCGACGCCGAGGTGCTGGAGCTCGATCCCGTACCCGACGAAGCCGCCGTGACAGAGCGAATCCCCGGGGACAAGGGGCGTCCTGAGCTGATAACCCGCCACCGGCCCGTGCGCGACCTCGCGGACGCCGCCGCCCTTGCGCACGAGCCGGGCGAACATGACGCGGCTCAATCGCTCGTCGCCGACATCCATCGTCTGCCCGGCCCCGGCGTCGACGCTCCCCTCCAGGAGAAAGTCGGGGCCTCGCCCCCGCACGAAGTAACGGCCAGGGCGCAGGCTGACGGTCCGCGTCGCGTCGCTCGCCCCCACCTCGGCCACCACCGCGCCCTCGCTGGCGTCTCGCATCACGAGGTAGGCCCTGCCGGCAGGAAATCGGAGCACGCCCCGGAGCGACGCATGGACCGGCAGCTCGGTCAGGACGAGCTTGCCCTGGCCGCGGAGGTCGTAACGGAAGGTGGGGTGTTGCGCCCCGGCCCACGTGCGGCTCGTGGCGCGCAGGGTGCTCTCGTACGCGTGGCGGTACGCCTCCTCGAGGGAGACGGCGCCGTCTCGATCCGCGTCGGCCGTCCCGAGCAGCCCCGAGACGAGCGCGTGGGTGAAGAACGACCCTTTGAGCTCATCGGACTCCTGAGCGTCCTCGTTTCCGGAGCTCGACGTGAGCGTCACCATCCCTTGCCCGGCGAGCCGCTGATCGAGCTTGATGACGAAGGGGGGCGCGCTCGTGCCGCCCTTGACGCGCGTCAGCGCCCCGGACCGGCACGAGTCGACGAGCAAGAGCCGCGCCGAGGCCGCCGAGCCGCGGACGAGCTGCTCGAACTCCGTCAGCGAGAGCGGCGTCGGCCCGAGGTGAAGCGCGTTCGCGTCGGCGTGGCCGGAGTAATAGACGAGGTAGAGGACATCGGTGTCCGGGCTCGAGATGGCCGCGCGGACACGGTCGTTCATCGTGATGAGCGTGCGCCGGACCGTCTCCGCGCCCTCGCTCCGCAGGAGCACCAGGTTCGCCGGGGGAAAGCCGCCGAGGTCCTTGAGCACGTCGTACATCTTCGACGCGTCGTCCTCCGCGTACCGGAGCTCGACCTCGCCCTTCTCTCCGGCGTTGTTGCCGATGAGCACCGCGAAGCGCTCGATGCGCGCCTCGGCCGGGGCCGCCGCGGCGGCGACGGCCAGGCCGCACGCCGCGGCGGCGAGCGCCGCTCTGCGACGGCGGATCACGGCGACGCCGCGACCTTCTCCGCCGTGAGCGCGTCGACGTCGCAGCCCGGCGGGGCGGGCGGCGCGTCGGGGTGCGCCGCGAGCGCGGCCCGGAGCGGCTCGACCGCGATCGCCTCCGAGCAGAACAGCCCGAAGATCCGCTCGGTGCCGAGCGTGCCGTCGAGCACCGTGCTCTGGGGGAGGAGGACCTCCCGGCCCGGCTCGATCCGCGCCGCGACAGGACCGCTCGGGTAATAGACGCTCGCCTGGGAGGCCCCGTCGACGCTCAGGATCACGAGATATCGCGCTTCCGCGCTGGAGTACGTGAACTGGATCGCGTCGCCTGGATGGAGCCTCTCGCCGGCGCCGCCCGGCAGGACGCTCCCGCCGCGCTTGACGTAGAAGCCGATGTGCTCCGCTCCCTTGATGCGCTCTCCGGGGATCTCCGCGTCTCGCCCCTCCGGCGCGGCGTGGAAGCGGAAGAAGAAGAGCGCCGCCGCCGCCGCGGCGAGCGCGCTCGCCGCCGCGGGCGCCAGCCATCGGCGCGGCGGGCGGACCTTCGCCACGGCGCGGCGCTCCGAGATGGAGGCGCCGCGGGCGAGCCGCAGGGGCGGCGCCGACGCCGCGAACGAGGCCCGCGCCGCCTCCATCTCGGAGCGCCGCGCCGAGCACCGCGAACAGCCAGCCACGTGCGCGCCCGCCTCCTGCGCCGCGGCCGGGTCGAGCTGGCCCGCCATGAGCTCGTCGAGCTTCAGCTCCGAGAGGCACCCTTCGGGTCGCGTCATGGACTCGAACTCCCTTCTCTCATCCGGTCGGAGAGCGTGGCCTTCAGCCGCTCCAGCAGATTGCCGACGTGCCGGCGGGAGCAGCCCATCACGCGCGCGATCTCCTCGTGGGTCATCTCATCGGAGTAATAGTGGACGGCGACCTGCGCGAGGTCGCCCGGGAGCTGCGCGAGGAGCTCCCGCGTGAGGAGGGCGTTCTCGGCGGACGCCGCCGCGCTCTCTTGCTGCAGGGGTGCAACGTGGGTGTCGAGGAGCCGCAGCCGGTTCTTGTGATCGCGGATGCGGTTCAGGCACGCGTGCGTGGTGGCGCCGTAGAGCCAGCCCACCATCGGGCCCTTGCCGTCGAGCTGCCCGGGCTCGCCGAGCAGGGAGGCGAAGACATCCTGGAGGATCTCCCGCGCCTCCTGCTCGTTCCCGAGGAGCCGCCGCGCCCGGCGCAGCACGAGGTGCCCATGCTGCCGGTAAGCCGCCTCGATCAGCGACACCAGCGCCTCGCGATCCTCCACGTCCGAGCGTGTACCACGATCAGTGCCAGTCGGGGTACGTCAAATCCGCGGAGGGCGCCATCCGGACGGTGAGCGACGTGCTCGACCCGCCGGCGGAGGGACGGATCTTGACCTTCACGTCATAGCCGGCGCAGGCGTTGTGCTCCGCCTCCGTCGTCGCCGCGGCGTCGCAGGCGTCGAAGGCCGCTTGCAGCTCTGCGTCCACGTCGCCTTCGCGGCTGACCACATCCATGACATGGAATCCGGGGGAGAGCTGTCCTCCGAAGAGGTTCGACCAGAAGCCGCCTTCGGCCATCTCGCTCTCGACGTACACGATCACATGATCCTCGTCGACGCCGAGCGAGGTGCCCTCCCCGGCCGAGGCCTCGTCGAGCGCCGCTTCGACGGTGGCGATGCCGACCCGGGTGTCCACGAGGCCGAACTCGCTGAAATCGTTGAGCGCGCTCTCCTGCGGGGGCGCATGGATCGACAGCGTGAAGCTCGCGGGAAAGCTCCCGGTCACCGCGGTCTGGACGGGGTAGTTTTCGACATCGCCCTGGGTGTTCCAGACCAGCACGGCGTCGACCGGCCCCGCAGGCGCGACGTCGAGCTCATTGACGATCGTCCCCTCGACCGTCAGCAGAGCCTCGCCCGGATACTCGGAGCCCACCTGGGGGTCGCCGCACGCGGCGAGCAGGAGCGGAAGAGCACAAGAGAGCATCGAACGAAAGTTCATGACATTTCTCCTTGAAAAAAAGAACAACGAGCCATGGTGAACGAGCAAACCAGCCATCCGCGAGAGGACGCCGCGCGCAGCGCGCGCCGTCACCGCCGTGGTGCGGTCGCGCCGCCGACGGAGCTCTCCTGGATGCACGGCGGGACGCCCGCCGTTCGGTGCAGCGCGGCGCCCCAGAGGGGGACCCGCCTTCGCTGGCCCCTTCGACCTGGAGAGACCGCAGGGGTCCCGGTTTGGGCACGGGTCGATGTCGATTGTTCGCCGTACAGCTTCGACGCAAAATCACCTCCCCACCATCCGGACGAACCAGCTCGGGCCGATGACGCTCGAGTTGCGCAACGCTGGCTCAAGCTGCTGGCCGCGCGCCGCGCGCATTTCCTCCTGCACCCCCGTGAACGCCGGCGCCCGGCGCGCCCGCGGCGCGTGGCGCATCGGTTGCTATTCGACGTCGCCAGCAGGCGCTCGAACGCAGACGGCGAGGCCGCGTGGAGGTTCCCGACCCACGCACGTCTGGCCGGAATCCTCCGGCCGATGCCCGCCCGACGACGCCCTGCCGACACGACAGAGAAAGGAGCCTTGCTGTCATGAACAAGATCGCCGTGCTGTTCGGAGGCTGTGTTGCGCTCGCGTCGATCGCGGCGGCCTCTCCCGCCCAGGCTGGCTGGACCGGCTACGTTTCGGAAGAAGACGCCCCCGCCTACTGTCCCGGCCCCGAGGCCGCCACCGGCTTCGCATGCTGGGGGGATTACTGCGACGAGGTCGCGCTGCACTGCAATGGATTGCCCTCCTGGAGCTCTCTGGACATCTCCACCAGGTACTGGACGAGCTACTTCTCCGAGGAGGGGGACAGCGATCTCGGCGAGCTGGTGTGCTCGGACGGCCCGAGCGGCGGCAGCTGCGAGGCGTTCGAGCTCGGCGACAACGTGCGCTACTGCTTCGGTGGCCGCGGGAACAAGGGCATCGTGACGGGCATCGATTGCGCGGACAGCTACTGCGACGAGATCTCGCTCGAGTGCACCAAACCTGCGGTTGGGCGCCTCACGAGCTGCTCCTGGTCGGACTGGCTGTCGGAGGAGGAGTGGTACGTACACTTCGGCACGAACCGGTTCATCACGGCGGTGGAGTGCAGCGGCGACTACTGCGACAACAAGCGGTTCTACGTCTGCTCGCTCGTCCAGTAGCGGCCCGGGCGCTGCGGCGCTCGCCGCGGGGTCGGCCCGGCGCCTCGTGCGTCGCGGGGCGCCGAGTTGTGATACTGCTCGTCTCCCGGGGGGAGAAGGAAAGCACCATGTCGGAGTCGAAGCTCGCCGCGCCGCAGATGGTCATCGACAGCCGTATGCTTTATTCGAGCTGGGTCCCAGCGGATCCGGCCGCCGCCGCGGCGCTCCTGCCGGACGGGATCAGGCCGGCGGAGAACAAGGCCATCTACATGAACCAGTACGTGGTCGACAAACCGGAGCAGACCTCCGGCTTCGGCGCCTATTCGCTCACCTACCTGGGGCTGGATCTCGCGGATCACACGACGCCCGACGGCGCGAGCCCGGCCCGGTTCTTCACGCACTACGTCAACTCCTCCGAGACGGTGCGCCGGTACGTGCGCGAGCGCGGCGTGCCGGCGTCGCCCGGGGCGACGACGCTCGAGCTGCACGGCAGAGAGCTCGTGGCGACCACCTCGGTCGATGGCGTGCCCATCATCCGGACCACGGCGCTCGTCGGCAACAAGATCGGCGTGGTCGCGCGCGGCCACCTCGCCTACGTGACGAAGGTCGACGGACGGCTCGTCGCCGGCAACTACCCCTATATCGCGGACATGGCCGACCCGTACGAGCTCCTCGCCGTCGAGTTCCTCGCGAAGGATCACCCGGTGTACGCGCTGCGGCCCGGGAGCCCGATCCAGGTGGTGAAGAGCGCCTCGTGGTACTCGCCCCGCAGCTCCTTCGTGTATCCGGGCGGAGAGCGGGACCTCTTCTGAAGGCCCCTCCCCCGGCCGCCCTTCGCTCCGGCGCGGCAGCGCGTGCCGGGAGCTGAAGCATCCCCCTCGAATCTTCCGGGAATATTCACAGGGAGACGGGGAGACGGGGAGTAATTTTTTAAACTCCCTGTCTCTCCGCTTCCCTGTGAATATTCCGCTACAATGCCGACCCAATGAGATGATTCGTCAGTACCAGGAGTTCACCGGGACGCCAGGAGAGCCAGGATTTTCTCTCCCTGGCGTCCTTGCGCCGGATGGCTCGACTTCACGTCGTCCGCCCCGCTTCGTCCGAGCGCCAGAGCGCCGTCCCCTGTAAGCCCGCCGCCGCCATGGCAGGGCGAGCGGCCCTGTACCCATCCTGCCCGCGCCGGCGAGCGCGCGCGCACCCACACCGAAGGACAGGCGGCCAGGGTGGATTGGATGGGATCTCGCCAGAGCGCGCGGCCGCGAAGGAGGGAAGGCTGGAAGACCCACGAGCGCTTGGTCCTCGATCGTCGCGCCGCGGGCGGCGACGGAGACACGCGCGGCCCCGTCGTGCACAACGCGGGTGCGGGTACGTCGGTTGCTCCGAGCCCGTCCGCGGCCGGAGCCGGCCGCTCGTACAAGGGAGAGAACGAATGAATCGACTGATTCGACTCGGAGCACTCTCGGCCTTCCTGTCGCTCGTCCTCTGGGGCGGCAAGGACGTGGCGGCCGCTCCGATCCCCGCCGCGCTGAGCAGCAAGCAGCTCAAGGACCTGACGACCGCGGACGAAGGCACCACGTGCCAGTCGCTCACGCCGAACCTCGTGCTCACCAGGCAGGATACCTGCGAGTTCGTCGGGCTCCTGTGGTCCACGGTCGGGCAGGCGTGCACCGTCGTCAGGGACAAGTGCCTGGCCGAGGGCCAGCAGCCGCCGGCGCGAGCGGACGAGGCGGCCACGGCGAGCTGTCTGCCGCCGGCCGAGGCGCGCGTCGGCTGCACCGCGACGGTGGCCGAGTACGAGGCGTGCATGCTGGCGAACGCCGAGAAGGTCCGAGCGCTCAGCTGCGATTCCACGACGAGCGCGCTCGAGGCCCCCGTCGCGGCGTGTGACCTCATCGCGCAGAAATGCCCCGATCTCGGCAACACCGACGAAGGCCAGGGCCAGGGCGAAGACCAGCCCTGACGCCGCCGCAAGGCGCGCCCCGCAGGACCCTGCCCGCCTCGATCCGGCCGCGAGGCGCGCCGCGGCTACAGCGCTGCGCTGCCGATCTGCTGGATCGTCGCCTCCACCCGCAGCCGCTCTCGCTGCTCCGGTGACGACTGGATGAGCTCGTTCAGCTTGCTGTAGATGACATAGAGCTTTCCGTCCCGGAGCACGCCGGTCGTCGGATAGACGTCGCCGAGCCGCTGGACCGCGCGCAACCTCGCGGTGCTCCAGCCGTCCTCGCTCGACAGCGAGAACGCGGCGTTCGACGCGACGCCAGCGGCCTGGTTCGCGACGACCACGAGATCTTTTTTCCCCACCAGGGTCAGCCCGTCGCCGCCCACGAACCGCTCGGCGACATCGACCCTGGCGAACCGCGAGGGGTTCGCGAGCGGCACCTTGAACAAGCTGCCATCGCTCTTCTTGACCACCAGCAAATAGCCATCGGGGTGGACGACCACCCCGTTGAGGTTGATCCCCTCGCCGGCCAATTGCTCGTCCCGCAGGAAGACGGCCGCGTTTCCCTGCGGATCGACCTTGTAGATGGTCGGCGAGAAGCTGTCGGTCACGTAGGCGTTGCCGGCCGAGTCCAGGGCGATGCCGTTCACGAGGTGAGCGCCGGGGGACAGCGGCGCGAGATCCACGTAGTGGATGGCCTTGCCCGTGGAGAGATCGTAGACCCCCACGGCGGCCAGGTTCTTCGGCCCCGCGGCAGATGGCTTGATGCTCGCGCCGAGATCGGAGCTCACCGCCCAGAGCCGCCCCCGCTCGACGTCCACGGCGATGCCGAGCACCGAGCAGAGGCGTGGGTCGTCGACGACACGGGAGACGCCGCCATCGCCGTCCACCGCGTAGATCGCGCCCTCCCTGAACGAGCTCACGAGGAATTTGCCTCGGCTGCCGTCGAATTCGATCGTCTCCGGATACAGCGCTGGCCTGTGGACGGTGATGGGCTGTCCCGTTCGCTCCAGGGTGACGACCTCCGCGCGCGCGCAGCCGGCGGCCGTCAGCCCCATCGTCGCGACCGCGCACAGAGCCCGGGCGGTCAACCCCGCACGCGCCGAGCGCGCAGCCGTGCGCCACGCGCTCGGCGTCCTCTTCATGATCGACATGTCAGCTCCTGTTCTGGACAGGCCCGTGCGGTGTGCGGAGCGCGCTACCGAGGCGCGCTGCCGGACGCCCGCGGGCGCCTCTCCCACGTCGTCCATTCGTCGACGAATCGCTCTTCGATCCAGGCCTTCGCGGCGCGCGCGTGCCTCAGCTCCTGGCGCAGCTCGAGCACGAGCACGGCAGCCTGGGTGTCCTCGCGCTGCGCGTCGGGGAGGAGCAGCGCTTCCTCGAGCCGCGCCTCGATCTCCTGCTCACGGCGCGCGAGCTCGACCATCTGCTCGCTCGCCGCGGCCGCGTCGGGCGGCGATGCCGTCGCGTCGAGGGCAGCGCCACGATCCCGCGCGAGCGCGCCGCCCGCGCCTGACGCGAGCAGCGGCGGCCGCGCGCGCGCCACCTGGACGCTCAGGCCCGCAGCCGCCACGCCGGCCGCGGCGAGGCTGGCGATGGCCCGCCGCCGGCCCCGAGGGCGCGGCGTGGATCGCGCCCGGCTCCCCGCATCCAGGAGGCGCCTGACGCGCGGAAGGAGCGCGCCCGCCGAGCGCGCCATGGCCGGGACCAGCGCGCGCCGCGGGGCGAGCGACGCGCCCGACGCGACCTGGACCAGCGCGCGCGCCAGACCGAGGGGATCCCCCGTGAGCTCGACGGCGCGATCATCGCAGGCGAGCTCCGCTGTCTGGCGGAAGCGGGACGACGCCCAGTGGACGAGAGGATGCGCCCACAGGACCGACTGCACGAGGCCAGCGGCCGGAAACCACAGCCCGTCGCGGCGCTCGATGTGCGCCAGCTCGTGCGCGAACACGGCGTCGACCTCGGCGTCGGTGAGGGCGGCGAGCCTCGCCAGCGGGACGCAGATCTCGGAGGCTCCGATGACGAGCGGGCTGCCGACACCGGCGCTCTCCGTCAGCGCGACCCGGCGCAGCCCGATCCGGGCGCGCAGCCGCTCGAGCCGCTGGAGCAGCCGCGCGTCCTGCACCTCCCTGCGCCCGCGGAGCCCACGCCACAGCAGCAGCGCCGACGAGGCGAACCGCAGCAGCCCCAGCGCGGCCGCTCCGGCCGTGCACGCGGCGAGCAGGTTCCACCCCTGGCTTCCCCCGGCGCGCCACGCCGGCGATCCGGCGCCGGCGCTCTCCCTGGTCGAGCCGCCGGCGTCCGGCGCGGCATCGAGGACCGCCGGCGCGGGGGCGTCCTCGAGCGACAGGACGGCGATCTCTCCAGGAGATGCCGTGTCCCCGGGCGCGCGCTCGAAGCCCCATGACATCGCCGCCGTGAGCAGCACTGTCGCGAGCGGACCGAACAGCGCCATCTTCCAGAGCAGGTGCCGCGTGGAGGACGAGAGGGATCTCCGTCGAGCCAGGAGCGCCGCCGCCCCGGTCCACACCGCGGCGTGGACCGAAGAGGTGAGCAGCAGCGCCAGCCAGAGGGCCGCCATGCCGGGCCAGGCGCCCGGCCCTGCGAGCAGGTGGAGCGCCAGGATCACGCGCCTTTCTCCTTGATCAGCCGCTGCATCTCCTCGAGCTCTTCAGGGCTGAGCTGCTCCGACTCGAGGAGCTGCGCGGTGAGGGCCGACGCCCTGCCGCCGAAGAACGAGCGCAGCACGCGGTGGAGCACGCCCCTGGCCGCCTCCTTCTGGTCGACCGACGCGCGGTACACGAACTGCCTGCCAGACCTCTTGCGCTCCACCCACCCCTGCTGGCTGAGCCGCTGCAGCAAGGTCGCCACCGTCGTGGGAGCGAGCTCCCGCCCGTCCTCCGCCATCGCCGAGACGACGTCCCCGACGGTGCCTTCCCCGACGGCCCAGAGGGCCTTCATCACCGCGAGCTGCAGATCGGTCAGCGCTTCGGTTCCCACGACGACAAGTGTCGTTCATGGACGGCCGTCCGTCAACTACAAATGTAGTCGCGTGAGCTCCGGGGCGGAGGCCGCCGGGATCCCGGGCCCGGTCGGGCCGCGCGCTACGTCGGCAGCTCCTCGAACTGGGGGAAGGCGTCCGTGATCTGATGCCAGGGCGCCTTCGAGCCGACGTGGATGTGGTGATCGGGCCCCTTCGCCGGCGCGCCGTCGAGCGTGCCGAGCTGCACGTGCGCGAACCGCTGCTCGCGGACGACGTCGTACACGGGCGAGAAGCATTGCTGGCAGACGCAGCGGTACCCGTCCTCGGACTCGCCGACCCGGAGCAGGTGCTCCCGCCCCGCGGTGACGCGGAGCCTGTCGATCTCGATCCCGCCGATGGCGGCGCAGGCGGCGCCGGTGCGCCTCCGGCACCTCGAGCAATGGCAGTAGAAGGCGTAGCCGAACGCGTCGTCGACCTCGAAGCGCACGGCACCGCAATAACAAGCTCCGTTCAACATGGCCCGTTGATCTCCCTCGAACGCGGCGCCTGAGAGCGCCGCTCCGGCTCCCTCGAACGCGGCGCCTGGGAGCGCCGCTCTGAACCTCGCGCCCCCTCACCCGTCGGGGAACGGGATGAACTCGATGTCGTCGCCCGGCACCTTGGGAAAGAGCCCTGCCTTCCAGTCCTGCTTCGCGCGCTCGATGCGCTCCGGCGAGCTCGAGACGAAGTTCCACAGGATGTGGCGGTCGCCGTCGAGCGCGGCGCCGCCGAGGAGCATCACGCGGCTCTGCGAGAGCGCGTGGAGCTCCGGCTGCGCTCCCGCGCGGAACACGAGCATCGTCCCCTCGCCGAACTGCTGGCCCTCGCAGCCGACCGACCCGTCGATCACGTAGGCCGCGCGCGCCGCGTGCTCCTCGGGCAGCGGGAGCGTCGCGCCCGGGTCGAGCTCCGCGTGGACGTAGAGCGTCGGCGACAGGACGCCGACCGGCGAGCGCGCGCCGTAGGCCTCCCCCGCAATCACGCGCAGCACGGCGCCTTCCCGGGTGACGACGGGGATCGTCGCCGCCGGGTGGTGCTCGAAGCGGGGCGCGTCCTCCTCGTGCTCCATCGGCAGCGCGAGCCAGCACTGGACGCCGTGGAGGTGCGCCGCGTGCGCCAGGTCGCCGCGCTCGGAGTGGACGATGCCGCGCCCGGCGACCATCCAGTTGACGTCGCCCGGCCGGATCGGCTGCGCCGTGCCGAGGCTGTCGCGGTGGAGGATC
Organism: Sorangium sp. So ce1504; assembly: GCF_051521635.1. Taxonomy (NCBI): domain Bacteria; kingdom Pseudomonadati; phylum Myxococcota; order Polyangiales; family Polyangiaceae; genus Sorangium; species Sorangium sp. So ce1504. The sequence goes on from NZ_CP150365.1 coordinate 9,378,057, forward strand.
TCCCCCTCGAACAGGTACGTCAGCGTCGCGAGCCCGATGTGCGGGTGCGGGCGCACCGAGATGCCCTGCCCCACGGCGAAGCGCGCAGGGCCCATGTGGTCGAAGAAGACGAACGGGCCGACGAGCCGGCGGCGGACCGACGGCAGAACGCGTCGCACGGAGAAGCCGCCCAGATCGCGGGCGCGCGCATCGATGACGAGCTCGATCGCGTTCGCGGACGAGTCCACGCAGGCGGGTTCATGGTCGGCGTAACGGCTCATCGGGGGCTCCTTCGCAGCGCTGGGCGGGGGTGCGCGGGGCGTCGCCTCGGTCCAGGGATCGCTACCCTAGCCCAGGAGGCGCTCCGGATGTGTAGCGGCGCGTCGCCCAGGTGTTTGTGTGGCTGCGTGTGAGGTGGTGCCAAGCCGCCGGGGGCCTGCCGTGAGCGCGGAACCGGGGAAGTTCTTGGGCAACGATTTTGCCGTGCCGAACCGTCGCGAACCGTCGCTTTTGCCGCAATTCTGGGGGCACCAGACCACCGATCGCACCCCTTCGGAAGGCATGGCCCCAACCCCGGCCCAAGCGGCAAGCCCCGGGCACGGGGAGCTCGCGATGGTCGATCCGTCGCCTCGGGCCGCCGTGGTCGCCTCGCTCGCCGAGACGCTTACCCGCGCCGTCGCGCTTGGAGATGAGACAGCAGCCCGCGTCGTTCACGATGCGATCGGTCGGCTGCTCGGACTGTCGGCGGTACCGGAGGGGCGAGCGCGCTCGCGCCCGTAACGTAAGGGGAGGCCTACCGCCGCCGGGAGGTGGTCTCCGCGGGTCCGCACGGCATGGCCGAGGGCTTTAGCCGCAATTTGGGGGGGCACGTGACATGCCGGGCGTGCCCGACCTCAACATAGTCGCGCATCGACCGCACAAGCCAACTCATGTTGAAGCGCAGCTAGCACGATCGCTCCTCGCCCGTCATCGATAGATGACTGTGGTGGACCCGGTGCGTGAAACGACCCCACGTTCTTGCCGGAGACATAGATGGTCGCGTTACCTGAGTAGCATACCCTCATCGGCGAAGAACGACATTGCACATGCCATCAGGCCCAGCGTCGAACATCGCGCTTCGGAAGTAGCCATCCTTTTTCAGGTGAATTGCGGCGGCGTGGAGGTCACCCGCACGACCTCCCATCCAGGTTTGGATCTCGCGCCACGTCGCCGTCACCTCGCCGTTTACATCTGCCCGGGCACCAAGCACTCGAAGCAATGCCTCCTCGATCGTTTCGGCCGAGCCAGGTTTTGTAGCGACTTCAGCGCCACCTGGCAGGACTCCCGCTTCCAACAGGCTCCAGAGAAAGTCTGTCGCGTTCTCCATCGCGTAGTGCCTAAGCACGCCTTCGCCGATCTGATCCAGCTTGGCCTTGCGATCGTCGCCGAAATCCGAAACACCACGGATCACCAGGGTATCGCGTCGTTCGGGATCCATGTGCGAGGCAATCATTAGTCCACCGGCCTCCATCTCGACGGCCAAGCAAGCACGGTCCCCAGCACGAATCCAGGCTACGAACTCTTTCGACGTGACTACAAGGGGACCGCTGGCGACGTGGCCCTCCTTTTGCGACGGCCGCTCGCGAAGCAGCCCGTCCTTCAACAGCGCGTCGACTTCTGCAGGAAGCGCTCCTCTCCGCGTCGTGCAACGCGCCTGCCATTTCAGAAAGCTCGCCCTGTTCGCAAACTCGAAGTTCCTCACCCGTTCAAGGATCGCATGGTTCGTCTTGAAGCTGTCGCTTCCGCGCTGAAACGGCGGGCCAGCAGTGCCGTCAGCGACCTTTGCGCCTTCGAGGTAGTTGTTCACTTCGGATGCCACAACCACGTCACCCAATTTCACGTCACCGTGAACACCACCCGCTATACCGACGATCGCGATGAGTGAGGGGTCCCATCGCCCGATCATCTTCTCGGCAATGACGCCAATCCGGTTCGTGCCCATCTCGCCCACGAGCGTCGCGACGCATCGATACGGACGGACACCTGCGAGGGTCGGGACATCGAATAGGTAGTAGGAACGACCGCCATCCTCGACGTGCGTGTGGCGACTCTCGAAGCGATCGAAGAGGATGCGAAATTCCTCCTTGAGGGCGACGACGATACCAACGTTGCAGCGCCCATCCTCCGCGGGCAGCTCGTCGTCAGGCAGCGCGAGACTTGCTTCGAGCGCCGCGAGCACCACCATCGCGCCGAAGTCGGCCGTCGGTGTGTAAGAGCCTCCCGCGACTAGCGAGAGAAGGTGTCCGTCTAGATCCGCTGAAAGACCTGGGAACAACTTGCGCCCGACGCCCTCATCGACCCGACGTAGCAAGAGGGCGGCTGCGACGTGCTCAGGAGATCGGTCATCAACCTCGACGGTCGAGCGTACTGTGGCGGAGATGGTGGCCGCGACAATGGCGCTCACGGCCGCATCCGAGCAGGCCATCTCGCCCAACCCTTCGCGCAGCTGCTGGCATAGCGCCTCATCTTGAACTGCCCTGGCCAGCAGGAAAAGTCCACAGGCGCACAGGGCATCGTCAGCGTAGCCGGTTCGCTCCGCCGTATGAGCGGCACGTCGCCCAATGGCTTCGAGCGCCCTCCTGAGTTGGTCCGCTGCGGCGTGTCCGAGCAGGCCTGCCGCGAGCAAGTACCCGAGCGATCCCAGATAGGGAAGCTCGGTCAGGCGCGTTGCGTCGACGACGGGCCGGAGATTTCGCTCAAAGGAAGACCGCTTTTCTCCCGCTCTTCTCGCAAGGAAGACCGCCGCATTCCGTCTTACGTCGCCGACTTCTCGCGTTTCCTGGACGACAAGCGCGCGTAGTGACCTCACCGCGTCGAGCGCGATCGTTTGGGCGGCGGAACCGGTCGTCATAGGAACCAGCGACTCCTTCGAAGGCGCGTGTCGAGCAGGTCGTCCGACCATCCGGGCAAGGTAGACAGTCGCACGAGCAACTTGGCGATCAGGCGCGGGTAGAAGATCGTCACGGGCTCCGTCACGGGCAGCATAGACCGCCACGAGAGGCCCGTAAATTGAAAGACCTGACGGGTTAGCGCTGTCATGTCGGCGTACGTCGAACTCTTGTGCAGCGTGATCTGAAGGGGCTGAGGGATCGACTCTCCTTCACGCTTTATCAGCAGGGGACCGTTTACGCAGAGCAGTCGTTTCGACCTCCCAAGATCGATAGCGAGACCGCGTTGGGGCGCGCATTCGCCGACCCGAGCCTTCCCGCTGCTCCCGTCAAGACGCTCGACGAAAACTTCCTTCCCGCGCTCTTGCGGAGCGATAACCTTTAATGGATGGTCGGTTTCGATGGTCATAAAGGCGCTCTCGAACTGGATCCCGTCGCCTAGGGTGCGAATCGCGATCTTCGCGATAGTGTCAACCTCGTTGCCGGTTAGCGGCTTGGGCGCGTGAAAAACGAGTCTCACAACATCCCCTGACGTCCACCCCTGCTCTTTGGCCAGTCGCCCGAGCGTGTCGCGCACCGAGGCAGCGAGAGTCTCTGGGTATTTCTCGTACTCGCAACGCGGTGAACCGGCCGCAAGCAGATACGTGCCGTCACTACTGAAGACGGTGGTGATGCCCATTACCCTTCGGAGCGGCGAGTAGCGCCCGCCGAACTGTGCGTGCGCCATACCAATGATGACTTCCTTTGTGAGAGGCGGGGTTGGACGAATCGTCCACGGACAACCGCCGAGCTTCGCGTAGATGGCAACGGCAATGTTCTCCAGGATGTACGGCAACCCCGCGGTGCGCGTCCTCATGACGGAGAGGCGCACCTCTTGCGAAGGAATGCCCTGAGCGAGGAGAAACGACTTTGCCGCGAGGTAGGGGTTGTCGGCTTCGACGAAGGCGTCCTCGTCGCGAACGACTATAAGCGCGACATCGGGCGCCCGCTCGCGCCCGAGCTGCTCGCGAAGTACGTCCACATAGCGTTGGCCGACAAGTCCTCTGGCCCCAAGTACCACGGGGGCGAATCGCGTGGCGAGCCGAGACAATCGGTAGGTGCCGACAAGCCCCCGAGCAAAGCGATCCTTGCCATCAGCCGCCATTCCGTCCCGCAGGCGGCGCACGAACCGATCCACGTCGTCGCGCGCTTGCTCGGGGCACACCACGAGAAGGCGCGGCTCCTTAATGTCGAAGGTGGTTCCGTCAAATGGACCGAATTTGTCCAGACCGCTCGCGGGGTACTTGTCGATCGCCGTCCGATCCCAGGAGAAGCAGTATTCAACCGGCGGAAGCTGCTTTGCAGATGGCGTCCGACCGCTGACCGTGAGTGGAACGATGTCACCGAAGCTGATGGCGATGGAAGGCGCGATGGCGAGCAGTCCAGTACTTCTCAGGTGGTCGGCCACCTGCTGAAGGCGTGCTACGTAGCCCTGACCGCATACTTCTTTCGCTCGCAGAGCCCACTCGGCCTGCCTGAGCCGCTCGTAGAGTTCGCGGCCAAGCGCTTGCTCGAAGAGCGACGCAAACGTGTCGGATGATGACTCAACATACTGGGCTTGGCCGTTGATTGTGGTCTCGCATGACCCATCGTGAAGGACGACGCGCCCTTCCTCGGCTCGAACGATGCGGCCAAGCCACCTCCTTGAGCCCACGTCTTCCGTTTCGAAGACATCAAGACCGCGCAGTTGAAAGCCGCGCTGGATCAATTCGGCGACCGTCGCGATGATTTCCTGATGCCGCCGGAACTCAACGGTCATCATGAGCGATGCTCCACGTCCTGCGACGTGTTCACAGCGGACGCGAAACACGGTGCGATGGAAGCGATGAAACCCTGCGAGCTTATCCAGACGCACGCGCCCAAGGTGCTCAAACGCGGCGTCGATGAGGTCGTCTTTTCGCCGAATACGCTCCAGCCCCCATCGGATTCGTCGTAGTTTCAGCTTGGGGAGAAGGTCTACGAGTCGATGTTCAACGAGGCGCGCGATTCCGGGGAGGTGCTCCTGGACGGGGAGCGCTTCAAGTGGGGGGCCCTCAATTTTTGCAGCCTCGTGCCGGGGGACAACGAGTACCTCGGCGTCCTTCGGTCGGCCTCGATGTCGATAGACGTAGAGATCGCTCTGCTCTTTGAGCGCTTGAAAGGCGTTGTCCCCCTCGTAGGCTCGAAGCGCCCCTCGGAACTCCGACTGCTCGATTTTGATCGCCACAGCCGACAGGACGAGGCTGTCCCTCACCACACTGGTGTGCTGGTGCCGTTGAGCCATTTGCTACGCGGTTCGCTCCCCCTCGACGATCTGCTTCCGCAGCTTCATCACATCCTCGCGCAAATACATGCGATAAGCGTTGATTGGGTGCCGGCGCGCAGGAAATTTCCCCACATCGTCCCACCGGCGCATCGTCGGCAGGCTGACGCCGAGCAGCTTCGCGGCCTGGGCGATCGTGATCAGATCCGCGGGCTCCGGTTGGCGACGGCGGCGGCTCACGAGCGGCAGGCTAACCAACCTTGATCAGGTCGGCAAGCTGGGCGTAACCTCGACCGTATGGCGAGGCTGGCCCCCGATGGAACGCTCGACGCGATCCTCGCGATGCAGCTCACGATTCGGAGGGCGTGCGAAGGTCGATGCTCGTCGCGTTGCCTCGGCTGGTGGCACACGGATCTGATCGATGAGGCGGGCGGCGATGACTAGTTCGCGCGGCTCCTTCCGCAGACGCATGCCTGGGCGTCCCTCGGAACCGTGGGTGAAGCTGCCCGGCGGACCGATGCGAAGGCTCGCACAAAGATGTGCCGACACCGATATGACGCGGGCGCTCCACGTCCTCGGGTGCGAGCTGGACGAGCACGCGGGCGGGCGACATGCCGCGCTACCCGCGTTGGCGGCCCGTGAATTGTCTGCGTTCGCGAAGGCTAGCGGAGGGATCCTCGTCGAGGGCAGCAGGGCGCGCAGGCCGCGATGCGGAGCGGCACCGGCGCGAGCCGCTCGTGTCGGGAGCCCCGCGGGCGCCACCAGGTCGCGGTGCGGCCCTCGCTCGCGACGGGATGCGGCCGCGACTCAGCCGCGTCCATCGCCGCAGACTGGTCAGGAACGAGCCCGAGCTCGCGCCCGCTACCGCCTCAACGGCGCGCAAGGACGATGATGGCCTCCCTGAACAAAAAGGACCTCTCGGAGAGGGACGTCTGCACGAAGTACATCACCCCGGCGATCGTACGGGGCGGGTGGGACGTGCAGGTTCAGGTCCGTGAGAACGTCCACCTGACCAAGGGCCGGGTGATTGTCCGGGGAAAACTGGTCAGCCGGGGGAAGGCGAAATTCGCGGACTACGTTCTCTACTTCAAGCCTAACCTCCCCCTCGCGATCGTCGAGGCCAAGGACAACAACCACGGGGTGGGGGACGGGATGCAGCAGGGGCTCGGCTACGCCGAGATGCTCGACGTGCCCTTCGTGTTCTCCTCGAACGGCGACGGCTTCCTCTTCCACGACCGGACGGGCCAAGCCGCGAAGACCGAGGAGCAGCTCACCCTCGACCAGTTCCCTTCGCCCGAGGAGCTGTGGCGTCGGTATTGCGCCTGGAAGGCGATCACCCCGGCCTCCGAGGCGATTGTCGCTCAGGACTACTACTCCGACGCCTCCAAGGCTCCCCGCTACTACCAGGTCAAAGCCGTCAACCGCGTTATCGAGGCCGTCGCGAAGGGGCAGGACCGCATCCTGCTCGTGATGGCTACGGGCACCGGCAAGACGTACACGGCCTTTCAGATCATCTGGCGCCTCTGGAAGGCGGGGGTGAAGAAGCGGATCTTGTTCCTCGCGGATCGCAACATTTTGATCGACCAGACCAAGACGAACGACTTCAAGCCGTTCGGCGGGGCGATGACGAAGATCACAAACCGCAAGGTGGACAAGTCGTTCGAGATTTACCTCGCGCTCTACCAGGCGATCTCCGGAACCGAGGAAGAAAAGGACATCTTCCGGCAGTTCTCCCCCGAGTTCTTCGACCTCATCATCGTGGACGAGTGCCACCGAGGCAGTGCTGCCGACAACTCCGCGTGGCGCGAGGTGCTCGACTACTTCTCGTCGGCCACCCAGGTCGGCCTCACGGCGACCCCGAAGGAGACGGCGGATATCTCCACAACGCACTACTTTGGCGAGGCCGTCTACACGTACTCGTTGAAGCAGGGGATTGAGGACGGCTTCCTCGCCCCTTACAAGGTGGTCCGCATCGATCTCGACAAGGACCTCGCCGGGTGGCGACCCGAGAGGGGCAAGCTCGACAAGTTCGGGCAAGAGATCGAAGACCGCATCTACAACCAGCGGGACTTCGATCGGACCCTCGTCCTGGAGAAGCGGACCGAGCTCGTCGCCCAGAAGGTCACGCAATTCCTCGCGGCCACCGACCGGTTCGACAAGACGATCGTGTTCTGCGAGGATATCGACCACGCCGAACGGATGCGGCAGGCCTTGGTGAACCAGAACGGCGACCTCTGTGCCCAGAACCGTAAATACGTGATGCGGATCACTGGGGATAACCCCGAGGGCAAAGCCGAACTCGACAACTTCATCCACCCGGAAGAGCGCTACCCCGTCGTGGTCACGACCTCGAAGCTCATGACGACCGGGGTGGACGCGAAGACGTGCAAGATCATCGTCCTCGACCAGACGATCCGCTCGATGACCGAGTTCAAGCAGATCATCGGTCGGGGTACGCGGATTGACGAGGACTACGGGAAGCTCTACTTCACTATCCTCGACTTTCGGAAGGCCACCGAGCTCTTCGCCGACCCAGACTTCGACGGCAATCCCGTCCAGGTCTACCGGCCCGATGACGGCGACTCGATCGCTCCTCCCGACGAACACGCGGGTGAAGACGCTGTACCGGGCGGACCTGATGGTATCGGCGCCGGAGCTGACAGCGGACCGGGCGGTCCAGGTCCGGGGCCTGAAGGCGACGGAGCCGACGGCGGAGGCAAGCGCATCAAGTACGTGGTGCAGGACGTGCCCGTGTATGTCGTGGCCGAGCGGGTCCAATACTACGGCAAGGATGGCAAGCTCATCACCGAGTCGCTGCGCGACTACTCGAAAAATGCTATCCGAGAGCGGTTCACGAGCCTCGACGCGTTCTTGAAGACGTGGAGCGAGGCCCACCGCAAGCAGGCCATCATCAAGGAGCTCGAAGAGCAGGGCGTCTTCTTTGAGGAGCTCGCGAAGGAGGTCGGCAAGGAGCTCTCCGCCTTCGATCTCATCTGCCACGTGGCCTTCGACCAGCCCCCGCTCACGCGGAAGGAGCGGGCGAACAACGTCCGAAAGCGGAACTACTTCACCAAGTTCGGTGACGCGGCCCAGGCCGTCCTCGAAGCGCTCCTTGACAAGTTCGAGCGCGAAGGCGTGGACGACATCGAGAACATCCGTGTGCTCCAGGTGCAGCCGATCTCTCAGCTCGGCACGCCAGTCGAGCTGGTGCAGCGGTTCGGTGGCAAGGGGCCGTACTTGAAGGCAGTGCGAGGGCTCGAAGACGAGCTCTACGAAGCGAACCAGGGACCGAAGAGCGCATGAGCATTGGCACGACGATCAAGACCATCCAGGACATCATGCGAAAGGACGCGGGTATCGACGGTGACGCCCAGCGGATAAGCCAGCTCGTCTGGATGATTTTCTTGAAAGTATTCGACGACCACGAGGCCCAGAAGGAGCTGCTTGAAGACAACTACAAGAGCCCGATCCCGACGCGGCTACGGTGGCGTTCGTGGGCAAAGAATGCCGAGGGCATCACCGGCGAAGAGCTTGCCGACTTCATCAACAACGACCTCTTCAAGACGCTGAAGGAGCTCCCCGCGACGGGGAGGAACTCAGCGCTCGCCGGGGTGGTTCGGGGTGTCTTCGAGGACGCTTTCAACTACATGAAGTCCGGCACTTTGATCCGCCAGGTGGTCAACAAGCTCGAAGAGGTGGACTTCAATCGGGCTTCGGACCGCCACGAGTTCGGGGACGTCTACGAGAAGCTCCTCTCGGACCTACAGAACGCCGGCAACGCCGGGGAGTTCTACACGCCGCGGGCCGTGACTCAGTTCATCGTGGATCAGGTGGATCCCAAGCTCGGCGAGAAGATCCTCGATCCAGCTTGCGGCACCGGCGGGTTTCTCACCTGCGCAATCGAGCACATGCGGAAGAAGTACGTGAAGACCACTAAAGACGAGGAGGTCCTTCAGGCTAGCATCCACGGCGTCGAGAAGAAGCCTCTCCCGCACCTCCTCTGCGTCACGAACATGCTGTTCCACGGGATAGAGGTCCCCTCTAGTATCCGGCACGATAACACGCTCGCGCGTCCGCTGAGGGACTACGCCCCGAAGGATCGGGTCGATGTCATCATCACGAACCCGCCTTTCGGAGGGATGGAAGAGGACGGAATAGAGAATAACTTTCCGGCAAACTTCCGCACGCGAGAGACAGCCGACCTGTTCTTGGTCCTTCTGATGGCGCTCTTGAGACCGGACGGGCGGGCCGCCCTCGTTCTCCCGGACGGGACGCTCTTCGGTGAAGGGATCAAGACGCGCATCAAGGAGAAGCTACTCGAAGAGTGCAACCTGCACACGATCGTCCGGTTGCCAAAGGGCGTCTTTAGCCCGTACACGGGCATCAAAACGAACCTGCTCTTCTTCACGAAGGGCGAGCCCACGAAACACGTGTGGTTCTATGAGCATCCCTACCCGGCGGGCTACAAGAGCTACTCGAAGACGAAGCCGCTTCGCATCGAGGAGTTCGCCCCCGAGAAGAAGTGGTGGGGAAAGCGCAAGGAAACCGACCAGGCGTGGAAGGTCTCCATTCAGGACATCAAGGCCAGAAGCTACAACCTCGACATCAAGAACCCGCGGGCCGTCGATGATGGTCCAGGTGATGCCGAACAGCTCTTACAGCAGTACCGGGAAGCCGCTGCCGAGGCTGCCAAGATCCGGAACCAGCTCCGTGATGAGCTGCGAGCCGCTATTGAAGGGGCGAGGAGATGAGCGTTCAGATCCCCTTGTTCGAGAAGACGAGTTCGAAGACATCGAAGGTGCCGGCGCGGGTCGCGGAGATGGTGGGCGACGGGTTCGACGTGAGGAAGTTCGTCGAGAACTTTGAGGTTCTCTCCGAGGCCACGGGAGGCGTCTCCGCACTGCGGCGGTTGGTCCTTGAACTGGCTGTCCGAGGACGCTTCACCTCATCACGTCCAGCTGCCCATAAGGATGTCGAAGCGCCGTATCCGGTTCCGGACGATTGGTGCTGGAGCCATGGTGACGACGTGTTCTCTTTCGTGACAAGCGGTTCTCGTGGCTGGGCAAAGTACTACGCCGACGAAGGACCACTCTTTCTGCGCATCGGAAATTTAGACTACGAGACGACGAACCTCGATCTCAACAGCCTTCAACATGTTCAACCGCCAACTAATGCGGAGGGCGTCCGAACCCGAGTTGAACCAGGCGACATCCTGATCTCGATCACCGGAGACACGGGGATGGTCGGGTTGGTGCCTCCGAACCTTGGAGAGGCGTACATCAACCAGCATATCGCGCTGGCGCGGCCTGGCCCTAAGGTCGTGCCGGCCTTTGTGGCCCGTGCTCTGACTACACCCTCTCTTCTGGGCCGGTTGCAGGGTGCCCAGCGAGGAATCAAGAACAGCCTCGGGTTGGAGGACGTACGCAGGTTGAGAATCCCGCTCCCGCCCCTCGCCGAGCAGAGGCGCATCGTTGCCAAGGTCGATCAGCTCATGACCCTTTGCGACCACCTCGAAGCTCGGCAGGCCAAGAAACGCGAGACCGGGACCCGGCTCACCAAGTCGGCCCTCGAAGCTCTCACCTCCGTCGAGGGGCCGGAGGAGTTCGACGCCGCGTGGAAGAGGGTCGTCGAGAACTTCGATGTGCTCATTGACCGGGCGGAGAGCGCCGTCGAGCTCAAGAGCGCCATTCGCAACCTCGCGATACGCGGCGCGCTAACGAACCGCAAAATAAACGAGGAATTGGGCGCGACTCAGCTAGAACGGATCGAGGCAGAACGGCAGAGGCGGGTTGGAGCAAAGGAGGTTCGTCGCATGGATTCCATCCCTCCAGTGAACAGCGACGAAGTGCCATTTCCGGTCCCGGCTTCTTGGTCATGGACGCGGTTGGGTAACTTATGCTGGAAGGTTGCTGATGGCCCACACTTCTCCCCGAAGTACGTGGCGAAGGAGGGAGGCGTTCCCTTCTTGTCCGGGCGAAACGTCAAGGTCGATGGCTTCGAGCTTGAGAACATGAAATACGTCTCCCCCGAAGACCATCGGACGTTTTGCGATCGAATAAAGCCGGAGCCCGGCGATATTCTCTACACGAAGGGTGGCACAACGGGCGTTGCCCTCGTGAACAACCTGGACTTCGAGTTCAGTGTATGGGTTCACGTTGCCGTGCTGAAGCTCTATCTCGCGAACGTCTTCCCGCAGTATGTGGCGATGGCATTGAACAGTCCTCATTGCTACGCCCAGTCGCAGAAGCTCACACACGGCACGGGTAACCGAGACCTCGGCCTAACTCGGATGGTCCTCATCACCTTGCCTCTTCCTCCGTTGGAGGAGCAGAAGCGCATCGTCACCAGGGTCGAGCAGCTCATGAAGGTCTGCGACGAACTCGAAGCCCGTCTACGCCGAGCCGAGAACCGTGCGGCCAAGCTCGTCGAGGCCGTCGTCCAAGAGCTCATCGCATAGCGGGGCCATGGCGAACGGGAACAAGAAGACTGCGAAGCCCTCGACCGCTAAAGTCGAGAAGGTCCGACGCTCGTACCAGTTCCTTCTGGCACACGAGCAGGCCGGGACGACGTTCACCATCGATGAGCTCGTCACGGCGACCGGATGGAAGCGCGGCACGATCGGCACCTACCTGAAGAAGAAGTGGGGGCAGCTCGTCCACAAGGGTACGCATGGATTTCGCGCTGTCGGCGTCAGCGGCTTCACGGAGGCCGAGTACGTCCGCCTGATGTCCCAGAAGGACGAGGTGAGCGTCGACCCAAGGCGCCCCGATCTCGACCCCGAGGTCGAGGCTCTCGTGCGCAAGGCTCGGGAGTCCGCCCTGCTGGCGCTCCACGTCTACAACGCCCCCGCCACCGTGTTCCGAACCGAGGGGTTTGCGGTGCTGATGGTGATCGCATGGACCTCGCTCTTCCATGCCGTTTTCGAGCAGAGGTCCGAGAGCTACTTCTACACGGAGCCGGACGGCGTTACGCCGAAGCTCGTGGACGGCGACAAAAAGGCTTGGGAACTCGATACGTGCATGAAGAAGCTCTGGGCCGCTGCCGATCACGCGATGAGGCGAAACCTCGACTTCTTCATCCGCCTCCGTAACCGGGTCGAGCATCGGTACGTTCCGGCGATCGATCCCCACGTTGCAGGGGAGTGTCAGGCGCTCCTCCTGAACTTCGACGAGATGCTCGTCCAGCACTTCGGGACGTACTACGCCATCCGGGAGTCGCTCGCGGTCCCGTTACAGACGACGGCCCTACGTACCGCCGGCCAGACCGAGGCGCTCCGAAAGCTCCAGGCGAAGCACTTCGACGACGTGAAGGAGTTCATCGACGCCTACAGGACGGGCCTGCCGAGCCCGCTCTACGAGGACTCCAGGTTCGCCTTCCGAGTCTTTCTCGTGCCGAAGACAGGCAACCACGCGAACACGTCCGACCTTGCGTTCGAGTTCATTAAGTACGACCCGAACCGTCCGGAGGACATGGCCCAGATCCAGAAGCAGATTGCTCTCATAAAAGAGCGGCAGGTGCCGGTGGCAAATGCGCACCTGCTCTCTCCGAAGGCGGTTGCGAAGGAAGTCGCCTCGAAGATCGGGCGGCCCTTCAACATTCACCACCACACGCTGGCGTGGGCCCGGTATAAGGTACGCAGATCAGGCTTCGATCCGGGCGGATGCAACACGCGGTATTGCGTCGCGGATCCGAGGCACCGGGACTACAGTTACACGCCCGAGTGGGTGGACTTGCTCGTGACGAAGCTCGCCGACCAGGTCGAGTACGACGCACTCGTGAACGAAAAGGCGTAGAGGCAGCTCTTCGGAAGGAGATCCGGGGGGATAACCAGACAGGCGTGCATAAGCCGGGCGCGCATGCTCGACCGCTGCGATCGTCCAGGCGTTCGAACGCGTCGGCACGCGCAGGCACGACGCCGGCCACCGGACCGCGCACGGGCGCCTTGCCGGCGACGAGCGACTCGAGCGCGAGTTCGGCGCCCCCCGGCCGCAGCGTGGACGCGGCGGGCGTTTGCACACCTCGGCGGGCTCGCTGATGACGCTGGCCCTGACCCCTCTCTGAGGCGGGTTCGTCGGCACCTAGCTCGAGGCCTCGTCGTCACTCAAAAGCACACCAATCTTGTCGAGCGGCTCTCGCTTGACGCGCTGGCGGTTCAGATCGTCCTCGTAACCGGCTGCGACAGGTGACACCTTGATGACCTCTTTGATCATCATGAGAGCGTCGATGGTCCGCTCGGCCTCATGGTCGTCCAAGTCGCGCCGGAAGTGCACAACCAGGCCTTTGATGCTCATTGCGACCCCACTCTCCGGGCGAATGTCTCCATGGTTACCCGAAGCCCGATGATGTCGCGCAGCACACCGATGGCCTTTGTGCGTCGCTTGTAGAGCGTAGAGAGAGGTAGCCCCGCGTCTTCTGCCACCTGGGCCATCGGGATCCCATCCAGGTCGTGTGCCACGAGAACAAAGCGCAGCTTCGGATCGAGCGCGTTCACCGCGTCGATGGTGGCCGTCCTGATGCTGTCGGACTCCATCGTAGCAGCGGCATTCGGCGCTGGATCGGCCACATCGTTGAAATCGACGAGCTCCTCCCTGCGGCACTCCGTACGCTCGTGATAGTGTGATGCAACGTGTACGGTGATCGCGTTCAACCAGCGTTCCGGCCTGCCGCGTCTCGGATCGAACCTGGGCCAGCTCTCCCAGGCATTGAGCCAGACTTGGCCTGCGACGTCGGTACGATGGCACCGGCGGACCCCCAGCCTTTCCAGCCAGCGCAGCACGGCACGAACCTGCGCCGGGCAAAACAGGCGCGCGTGCGCGGCGGCTCGCTCGTCTTCATTCGACGGACGACCCATGGCTTTACCCTCCCCCTCGGGCAATCGCCCGTAATCTGACGATGCTGCGTGTCCGCACTGTGCGGCACCGGTTCGCGGTCTTCGCTGTCCGCTACCAAAGGAAGACGTCAGCCGTAGCTGCTCAGTTCCCGTTGCGCCGGCATGCTTGCGAGCAGGCGCCTGATGGCGTGTAGCTGCGAGGCGCGGTGGCGCTCATCCATGGCTCCCTACTCCCGGAAGGGTCGTGTTCAGCGGCGAGCGCTCTGCTTCCTCCCAATCGGACCCGTTGGCGGAGCTCGCCCCTCCTTCGTCGCGCTGTAGCGGGAAGCTCGTCAGTGTGGCAGCACGACGGGCGGACTCTGGCCCCGTGGCGGTGCGAACAGGAAGCGGCGACCGAAGCCGCAGCTGTGGAGGCGGCGGGAGCTTCGCCCGCGGGCTCCTGGCCGCAAGCTCGGGAGACGGCACCACGGGCGGAGGAACGTCGAGCGCGCGGGGAGGTATCGTGGGCGGGAGCGGCGGCGCCGAGCTCGGCGCGGGTGACGACGCCGGATGCGCCGAGCACTCGCGCTTGGTGACGGGCTCGCCGACCTGGATCACCACGGTCTCCTCGGCATCCGTCCGGTGGTCGTCGTGCAGCTGCCAGAGGCGCTCCCAGTACCGCGCCGGCGTGCCGGTGAAGGCCTCCAGCTGCCGGGCAAGGCCGGGCGTCATCGGGAAGTCGCTCCTCAGCAACCGTTCCACCTCCCTCGGCTCCAACCCCGTGCTCTCGGCCAGCTTCCTCCTCCACGAAGGCATCGTCGCGCAGAACGACTCGAGGACCCTTCCTGGCCAGGGGACGGGGCGCGCACGGGCGTCTGTCAGCTCCGCGAGCGCCGCGTCGACGTGACAGTCCAGAAGGCGCCGATATCGGTCCCGCTCCCCCACGGCTTGCTCCTTCGCATCGGTGAGGGCTGCCTCGTCGTCGTCATGCGCGTGCTCACGCGCCTCGCGAAGCCCGCGCTCCCGTCCCAGCGCTTCGCGCGCGGTGACGGCGAAGCCGATCGCGACGCAGGCTATCATTGCGAGCCCGAGCGGCGAAATGAGCCACATCGCACCAAGTAGATCCTCCATCGTATTCATCGCGTTTCGTCTCCTGGACGTGATCGCTCATGTGGGGATGCAAGGCGGATCTTCGCCTTGTGCTGTCTGAAGACATCACCAAGGTCACCGCCTGTGAGCTGCCGAAGGACAGCCGAGGATTCAGCGAAGCTGCCGGAGGAGTGCTTCGCGCTCGGCGACGAACCGCCCACGGGGGAACTCCTGCGCGTGGGTGTTCAGCAGCCGGAGAGCCTCGACGTTCGCCGTGACATTGCGGGCCTCGATGGCCCTCCGAGCCTGGTTGATCAGGCTCCGCTCGCGCTCCGCGCCGGTCGGTCGAACGGCGCTCGCCGGAGACGCGGGCCGGCGATCGGTCGTCGTTGAGGGAACGGGCGTGCTGCTCGCCACGGCCTGCACGCGCGCGCTTCCTTGCGCCCTCGGCGACGACATCCCGGGCGCGATCGGCGCGGCCGGTGCTGCGGCGCTGTGCGCGCGTTCTCCGCCGGCGGGCGCTGCGGCGCTTTGCGCGCCGTCTCGCGCAGGGGACGCCGCAGCCTCCTGCGTAGCGGGCGGGGTGGCAGGGACCGCCGCCGCCCCGTACCACGATTGCAGATCGGGCAGGGACGACACCGAGGAGACGAGCGCGCCGGTCAGCACGGCGAGCGCACCCTGAACGACGATCCTCACGGCCAGGCGGCGTAGCGAGGCCACCCACGACGCGCGGCGGCCGAAGCCCAGTGCGAGCGGCACGCAGAGGCGATCGTCCCTTCCCTGCGAGCGCTCCTGCGCCTGCCACCGCTCCCGCTGCACCCGGAGCTCCTGGTGCGCCCGCCAGTGTCGCGTCCTCACCGTGTCCAGCGGAAGTCCCTGCTCGGCCGCGATCTCAGCGAGCGGAACCTCTTGAAGGTCGTGCTTGATCACGACATCCCGGTACTTGGGATCGAGTTGGTCTATCAGCTCCCGCGTGAACTTTTCCCGCTGCCGTCTCCGGAGCAGCTCTTCCGGCGTGGGGTACTCGTCTCGGATCTCGCACTCATCGAACGACGTCAGCACCTCGCCGCGGCAGCGTGCGTCACGGACGTGATTGCGCGCCTGGTTGATGGCGATCGTGACGCGGTACGGCGCTGGGTCTCCCCCCGGGTCGAGCCGCTTATCGGCCTCCAGCCCGCGCAGCAGCGCATCCTGAGCGATATCCTCGGCGTTTCGCTCCGGCACGCCGTGGCGCCTGGCGAGGCGCCGGAAAAGCTCGAAGCCGGGGAAGACGGTCGGTGGCTTGCCCACGGTAAGCAGCACACTTGAGCGGGCCCAACCGCTTCAAAAAAAAGACCTAACGAGCAACTTTGGTCGGATAATGTAAGCCAAGGTGTCATCTTCAACCACGCAAAAGCGGGTCTAGAGGACGACTGAGCACATTCCGTCATACGACCGCCAATTCTCGCCCAAACGGCCGAGGCGTCGCGATTTCTGGCGGTTGACGCCGAACGGCCGGCGTCAGTACCGTCCCTGGATGCGTTGCATTGCGCATTCGCTCTCGATATTTCTCACGCTCGGGGTCGCAACAGGCTTCCCGACCTCGGCCAGCGCCGATGATGCCCCTCCGAAGGCGCAACAGACTTCACGGAGTCTGCCAGCTCCGCCGATGTCCCCCTCGAAGGCGGGACCGAACGACAGCTCGTCGGTGAAGGACCATGTTCGCCGTGCTCAGAGAGCGCGCAATGCCGGGCGGTGGAGCGAGGCATACGCTGCCTACAAGGCTGCTTTCGACGCCGCGGACCCGACGACCAGCACCGAGCGAGAGCGGGCGGAGATCGCCGGCGAGCTCGGCCTTTGCGAGGTCGCGTTGCACAAGTATCGCGATGCGGCCGAGCACCTTGCCAAGGGCCTCGAACAGCGCGAAGCGCTGCCGGACGCGCTCGAGCGACGATTCCAGGCAGGGCAGCGCGAGGCTGTGAAGCGCGTCGCTACGCTCGTGCTCTCGGTGGATCCGCCCGACGCCGAGGTGCTCATCGACGGTGAGCGCATTGGACGGACCGCGCGCACCTATACGCTCTTCTTCGACCCGGGGGACAAACACATGGTGCGGGGCCGTGCACCGGGCCACGCGGACGCGTTTCAGGGGTTCCTTGGCGTGGCGGGCGTGGAGCACGAGATGACGATGGAGCTGTCCCGCGCGGCGGCGGGGAGCGCCACCGAGGCGAGCAGCACGAAGGACACCGCGCCAGCGACGCCGCCCGCCCTACGCACGTTGCCCGCTGCGCGCGCGAAGGCTCCCAGCCCGTGGGCCTCCTGGCCGGGGACGCTGCGCATCACGGGGATTGCCGTCACGACGGCTGGCGTGGCGGTGGGCACCATCCTCATGATCCACGCGGGCAAGCTCGATGACGACCTGAGCGCCCGGCGTGACTGGCTCCAAAGCGAGCCGTCATCGAGCACGTCGATGTGCTGGCACGCGCCTCGGAACTCGCCATGTGGCGAGCTGGCGCGCCTGCAGGACGCGCGAAACACGTTCGGCCGCGCCGGTCTGGCCACGGTGATCACGGGCGGTGTCGTCGGTGCCGTGACCGCCGCGTCATTCTTCACGGACCTCTCTTTCCTGAGATTCAAGCCGGCTCAGGATCGGGTCAACGTATCGCCCGTGGCGAATGGGAACGAAATCGGCGCGCGAATCGAGGGGGTATGGTGAGCACGCGGGGGGCCGAGAGAATGGGTCCGCGGGCAGACCGAGGCGCCGTGACGTCGGTCGTTGCTCTCGCAGTCTGCGTGTGGGGAGCTAGCACGCTGACAGCTTGCGCTGCCTATTCCGAGGATTGCTCGGAAAAGCTGGCGTGTGCTCCCGATCTGGAGCACACGCTAGACCCGTGCGCGGGAGAGCCCGGCACAGCGCCAGCGCTCGACAAATGCGGCGTGTTCGTCAGCGAGCAGGGCGACGACAACAGCCCCGGAACCAAAGGAGCGCCGGTCAAGACGCTCCAGCACGCGATCGGGCTCGCCGCGCACGGGCGAGGCCGCGGCGAGACGCCGACCCGGCGCGTGTACGCGTGCGGCGGGGTGTTCGAGGAGGCGATATCGCTCCCCCAGGGAGTCGACCTCTGGGGCGGCCGTCTGTGTGCCGGCGGCGACTGGTCCTACGGAGGGCCGCTCGACGGGCAAAGCGCGTTGACCGTCATCGCTCCGCCCGTGGGGATCCCGGTGCGGGTCCTCGGCGGGGACGACGCGGTCAACGCAGGGAACGACGCGACGTCGGTGATCTTCGGCGTGCGCGCCGTGGCGGCCGACGCCTCCGCGAGCGACCACAAGTCGTCGATCGCGATGCTCCTGAGCTATGCAGCCAGGGCAATCGTGCGGGAGAGCGAGATCCTCGCAGGCGACGGTAAGGATGGAGAGCCGGGCGAGGATGCGCCGAGCTACCGCGCGAACGCCGGCGCGTTGGGGAACGACGGCGTGGATGCGTGTACGGAGAACATGGCGCCGGGCGCCCTTCCGGTCGTGACCGTGTGCGGCGAGGGGATCGAGTCAACGAGTGGCCAGGGGGGCGATGGAGGCCTCGAGGTGGGCGATGATGGAACGTCAGGACTGCCGGAGCCGGTCGAGATTCCGGACAATCGCGGCTCGGCTGGCACCGGCGCGTCCAGCATGCCGTGCACGGTTGGGGGCCGCGGAGCAGACGGTGCCGACGCGGAGCGCGCTGCCGGAGCGGCAAGCGCTGGCCTCCTGGGCGTCGAGGGATGGGTCGGCGCCCGCGGGAAGGACGGGAAGCCGGGCGGCGTCGGTCAGGGCGGCGGCGGGGGTGGCGGTGGCAAAGGGCGCGACCCCATGAACGCGTGTCCGGCGGGTCGGCCCCAGGGCGGTGCGGCCGGCGGATCGGGGGGCAGCGGCGGCTGCGGTGGCAAGGGGGGCAAAGGTGGCGATTACGGCGGTGCGAGCATCGGGATTGTGGCCTTGCAGGGAAGTGACCTCACGGTCGAGGACAGCAAGGTCCTCGGGGCCAAGGGCGGCAATGGTGGGGTCGGCGGAACGGGCCAGTGGGGCGGATTAGGCCCCGATGGCGGCCACGGTGGGCACAGTCTTGGGCCCGACTGGTCGCGAGGCTGCGCCGGCGGCGGTGGCGGCAACGGCGGCCGCGGGGGCGATGCCGGCGGCGGTCTCGGTGGCCACTCGCTCGGCATCGGCTCCGTGAGCGCCACCGTGACCCTTGGGTACAAGGCGACGGTCTTGCCCGGCCAAGCCGGCACCGGCGGGCTCGGCGGCAATTCAACCCCGGAACGCCCGCTCGGCAAGGGGAACGATGGGACTGCGCAGTTCTGGTACCGGTTCGATGCGCCAGACCCGGAGCCGCCTCAATGAACCGCCCGGTGCTGGCGGCGCACGTCCGGAGACGCCCATGAGGAAGACCACCGCTGCTACCTTCGTCCTTCTGTTGTCGCCGTGGGCCACTGGCTGCGGAACTGCTCCCGGCGTGAACGACCCTGGAGTGACGCCGTGTGAAGGCACCTCGTGCGAGAACGAGCCGCCTCCCGAGTCGGTCTGCGTCGAGCACGTCGCCGCCGGAATCCTCGACGACGGCTGCGGCGTGTTCCTCGCCGGAAATGTCGGTGGCGGCGACGACAGGAATCCCGGCACGAAGGCGAAGCCGGTGTACACCGTCGCGCGCGCGATCGAGCTCGCGCGCGCTGGACGGGGGCGCGTGTTCCTCTGCAACGAGGGATTCGTGGTGGATCAGATCAAGGTGCCATCCGGCGTGGACCTCCTCGGGGGTTTCCACTGCCGGAAATGGGAGCGCGACCCCCTGCTCCCGCGGACCCAGTTTTCTCACGCTAGTGTCTTCGGCCCTATGGTGATCGTCGAGCCCGCGAACCCCGAGGACAGCGGGGCCGCGGACGGGGTGTCGACGCTCGCCGATCTCTACGTCCGGTCGGCGGGCCAGGTCGGAGTGCTCGTTCAGTCGAGCACGGCGATGGAGATCCTGCGTAGCGAGATCTCCGCCCGCGGTGGACTGAGAGGGGAGGCTGGCGAGAAGTGGCAGACCTCGCAACCCACCGGACCGGATGGCATGTTCGGTGGGGACGCTTGCTCGGCGGCCGTCGTCGCCGGCGGCCCTGCGGTCGTGAACCGGTGCGAGAGCGGGCTCACGAGCATCGGTGGCAAGGGAGGCGATGGGCTGCCCGACAGCGCCGAGGATGGAAGCGACGGGGAGCCCGCCGACCTTTTGCCGCCCGCACGCGGTGGTATCGGGGAGCGGGACAACGTCAGTTGCAGCAGCGGATCCGAGGGGGGCCCGGGGGCTCCGGGGACGCAGGGCGCGCCCGGCAAGGGCATCGGGCGCCTCACCGAGGCAGGATGGGAGGGCGACACGGGGGCCGAGGGGACCTGGGGCACGCCGGGCCAAGGCGGCGGCGGCGGTGGCGGGCGCTGGGGCGGGCTCGCCGTGTGCGGTGTGGGCTCCAAGGGAGGCCCAGCAGGCGGCTCGGGAGGGGCCGGCGGCTGCGGAGGCCGAGGAGGCCGCGGGGGAGCGAACGCACCGCCGTCCATCGGCGTCCTCGTGCTTCACGCCCGGGTGACCGTGCGCGACACCAAGATCACGGCGGACTTCGGCGGCAATGGCGGCGACGGCGGGGAACCCCAGCGCGGCGGCATAGGCGGCCGAGGCGCACCGGGCGGAACGCTCGGGGATGAACTCGCCGCCTGTTTCGGCGGCCGAGGCGGCCAAGGAGGGCCAGGCGGCTACGGCGGCCCAGGGCGCGGCGGCGACTCCATCGGCATCGCCTACCTCGACGAAGACCAGCTCACGCTCGAGGGCGTCACCATCGAGACCGGACAGCCGGGCAAGGGCGGCATGAGCTGGAACCACGATGGCAGCACGACGGTGGGAGAGAGCGGCGAGGTCCACCCGACGCTTCGCTTTCCCGAATAGCCGAGGTCACGTCCCGGCGAGGACGGCGCAGAGCTCCACGACGGCTACGAGTGAGCTTCGGAATCCGAGTCCACGAGCCAGCTATCCAGGAAGCTGGAGGCCCAAGCGACCATGGAGGCCGGCGGCTCGCCTTCACCGTCCCACGAAGCGACCAGCGCTTCGAGCTCCCGTTTGGCAGCCATGGCGCGGAGAGTCTCCGACGATTCGTCGTGCGGGCGCATGCGCGCAAGCTCGTCCAGCATCTTGTCCTTGTGCAGAAAGCCATCCGTCGACGCTGACAAAAAAACCGCTGCCGACTGTCGTTCTGACTCCGGCAATCTTCGAACCATCGCAGGCCACCTGAGAGTCCATCCAATCTGGTGATGCGCCCGGAGCACAGTAAGCACCGCAACGAACCGTTCCGTGAGGCTGCTCTCATCGACCTTTGCACGGGGTGCCGGCACTTCGGACGGCGATGGCTTCACCCATGTGTAGCGATCCGAAAACAGGCAGTCGTATAGCCTGACTTCCCCCGGAATCCGCAGGTTCGTCGCCACCTCCGGCACGAGTACGGTTCCGACCTCTGGCGGCATGCGCTCGCAACCAAACGTTGCTTCGATCTCGTGGGAGATCCAGTCCGCGTACGGCTGCTCGTCAGGCGACAGATCGAAGGTGACGTATCGCCGGGTTATGGTGACGGTCCTTGGGCTTTCATGGTCCGGGTTCGAGATGTGCCAGGGATCGAGCGGGCTTCGAGACACAATGAATAGCATACCCCGAAAGGAGACCGTGAAAGAGTCCCTTAGCTCCTTCACTATTTCGATCGTGCGCGGACTGTGGATGATGTAGTAAGGAGCCAGAAAGCTCACTTCAAACGAGAGCGTTCGGCCGGCAGACTGTGGAATATTGATCGTGAAGGAATAGCAACCATCGCAGCCGCCGCTGTGGAGATGTAGCGACTGATCCGTGAGCATGCCGGGGAAGCGTTCTCCGATCCGACGCCGCATGGCGTGCCAGCGCTTGTCCTTTGAAGCCTGGATCCGCGCGGCCACTAGCCGGGCGTGCTCTTCGGTCTTGTTGCGGAGCTGTTCGTCGACATCGTCGGTGATTCCAACCCCACGGGGGTAGTATCGGTAGACAATGTCCAGTAGTTCGGCAAGGCTGTGTTTCATGGATTCTGGAGTCTGGCGCCGAGGGGCTTGTAAAAATCGCTCTCAAATTGCTCTGTTATTCTAGCCTTGAACGTCCTACAGAATATACCAGGAGGGAGGTTCTCGCCGTCATCCTTTTTGTACACTTCATCCGCTGACCAATTCGCCACATCAGCGCTGATAGTGGCCGCCCTCTCCGCCGAGATCTTCCCCCAAACCACGCTTTGCAATGGCATCCCAATGTAAACCATGCACGCATCGTCGCCCTCTTGATTGTGGCCGAAGAACAGATATGCCTTTGCCTCCTGCCAACCACCCGCGACTGCCCCATCGTAGGCGACGATGGTAACAAAATCGAAAGCCCTCGGGTCGATTAGTTTTTTGCCTGTGCACCCCATGGTCGGAGCGCCGCTCTGCTGGCAGGGGTCTGGCGGGCTCGTCGGGCTAGCTGTCGGCTTCTCCGAGCTGTCACTCGGGCGCTCCTCGTCGTCTTCGTCTTCGAGATCCGACTCGTTGCACGCGATCTTGCGCTCGCCGCCACCTTGCGGGTCGGCCCCGAAGTCACCGGATGCGGCGGAGGTGTAGATGGGGCGGGGCTCCGAGCCTGGACCGGCACCTGCACCCGAAGTCCTTTCCTCGACAGGATAGCAGTCGCCGAACGTCCAGTTGCACGCCGCCAGCGTCCAAACCGATATGGTCACGATCAGCAACAGAACTCTTCTCGCGTTCATTTCTCACTCCATCGAAGCACAGGACCAGCAACAACGACGACGGACACGTAGCCCGGGAGCACCAGGCTGCCCCGACCGACCCAATCCACGTTGACGCTCACCGACACTCCCAGCGGTCCGGCAACGTACGCGTTGGTCTGCGCGTGGCCGCCTACGGCCAAGCCAGCGACGTGGCCGCACAAGGTGACGCCGCACGCCGGCATGACGTAGAACGCGACCGATGGCCCCGCGATGATGTTGCCGTCCTTCCACGCGTACCCGATGTCAACCGAGGTCTGGTTGTAGACCCCGGGCCCGTCCTCCTGGGTCGGGGGTAGGATCGTGCACAGGTCGTGCACCGTGAACAGGATATCTCGCTGGATGGGCCACGATATGCCAGCGTGCGGCCCCACCGCGAGGCGCGGAACGGTACCGGCTTGGAGCCACCCGAGGCTTATTCCGGCGCTCAGCTCGGATGCGTCTGCCTGTGTCGGAACGACACTGAGCAGGAGCGCGAACACCGCCCACGATGAGAGCTGCCGGCCTGTCGTCCTCATCGTCTCTCCCCCCATCTTCCGAAACACACGAGCAACGTGGCGACGCGGGCCATTCTTCTGAGGACAGGATTGGGCGTCAAACGGAATCTAGACAAGGACACCGCCATGGACGTGGGTCGTACCGTCCAGAGCGTGCGCCAGTGCGCCGCTGCCTGCGCGGCTCCAGTGCTCGTCAACCTGCCGGCATCGGCTGCCGGTCCAGGTCGCCGTGCGAGTGGGCTAGCCGCCGCGCGGCTTGGGCTGCACGACGTCGCCCGCGAGCGCGACGCGCCGCGGGCACGCCGAGCCTTGACACGGTCACGCGAGCACAGCGCTCGCCACCAGCATGGACCAGAGCCCGACCAGCAGACGAGCGTGCGGCGGCGCTCGCCTCGCCGTCCGCGGCCTCCCATCGCCGACGCTGAAACCCACCGCGGCGTTCCGGACCGAGGGCGAAGCCAACCGGCGGCTGAGGTGCTCGCCGAGCGCGCCGGGCGCTTGGAGGCCGCCCGAGCTCGTTGCCGACGAGGAGCGCCCCACGGCCGAAACCGCACGGAATGGACGCAGTTCCGTTGGCAGCGTGCGCCGATGTGCGATGGAGATGACCCGGGGCCGCCGATGACCCCCACCGCCACGGCACGGCCGCACCCGCGATCGCAGCCGGTCCTGGTGCACCCCTCGGTGTCGCCTCCGCGAGCGGCGCCGAGGGGGCGCTCAGAACTACCAAATCGAGCCCTTCGTTTTCCCCGTTTTTCGGCCCCTCAGCGGCGCTTCCAAGAACACCTAACCCCGCGACATCGCTTGATGTTCTTTCCGGGCGCGTACACCGGTAGTTCGTCGCGAACTACCGGGAGCGCAGAACTACCGTTTCGGGCACCTTCCGGCGGCGTCGGTCACGGTTGCGAACGAACCCAACACGGATGGAGGTACATCATGACACGAGCGGCTCTCGCCCGTGTATCGGCACCCCTTGCTCTTCGTCAGGCGGACAACGGCACGCGCGTGGTCGAGAGGACATTCCCGGACGTGCCAGCCCGAAGATCGTGCCCCCCGAGGGGGCTTCCCCGACCCACCACGCCAACGGCGACGCTCGCGATCCCGCTGGACGGGCTCACGCTCACAGCGCCGCAGCCGGAGATGCTCTCGCAGAAGAATGTCGAGTCGGTCACCGGGATCCCGGCACGCGTCTACCTCGACACGATCCGCGGACCGGGATTCCCGCTCCCGGTCACGAGGCTTGGCAAGCTGCGCATCGTCCAGCGCGAGGCGTTCATCGCCTACCTCCAGTCGCTGGCCAGTGACCCGGTATCACGACGTGCCGCGGAGGTGGATGAGCGCACGCGGGTTGCCTCCGTGCTGGCCTCTGCCGGCCTCGAACCTATCCCATGTCCGCGCACCGGCCGGGCGAGCGCTCCTCCCGCAGGTATAAGCCGTGCTAGGCTGCCGCCGAAGTAGAGCGGGCCCGCTCGGCGCTACCAACGCCGGACGGGCCCTTGATCGACCCCCGCATCACCGGAGACCGACCCATGACCGACGTACCCCAGCGACGGGCGCGTGCCAAGCGCTCGCCGTCGTTCCCTGCCTCATCCCTCTCTGCACCAGCGTCAACCACCGACCGGCGTCCGCGTTCGAACCGCTCCGGCGGGCGCCCTTCTCCAGTGGCAGAGACAGCTGCGCCCGCCGCAGACTCGCCGAGTTCGGCGAGCATGACGGCGCTATCGAAGCTGGCGGCCCGCGCGCCCGGCAGGCCCGCAGGAGACAAGCGCGCCAACGGCTCCGGGTCCGTCCGGCTGCGCGGGAAGATGTGGACCGCGCGCCTCAGCCTCGGCGAGGCCGGTCGACCCACGTTCAAGTTGCCGACGTGCCGGACCGAGCAAGAAGCCAACGCGCGCCTGGAGGTGCTGTCCGACCTCGCGGGGCGCTTACTCGCTGCCGGGCAGATCGTGCTCGGCATGCCGTTGCTGGAGCACGCTGCGGCGCGTGAGGGCAGCGCGCTCCGCGACGTCCGGCTTGCCATCGATCAGCTGTGTCGGGGCGAAGCGCGCGCCCGCGCAACCGGAGAGACCACCTTCGCGGAGTTTGCCGAGCGCGTTCTTTCGGGGCAGCTTGCCGAGCAGTACCCGGATCATGTGAGGGCGATCCGCAGTGCAGATGATTACAGAGGGAGATTGAGCCACGTACTCGACGTGCTCGGTCCCGTCCCTCTCGTGCGCCTCACGCTCGACCATGCCGACCGCGCGATGTCACTGCTGCCCGGACACTTGGAGCCTGCCTCGCGCCGAAATATCGCGATGGTCATTCACCGCATACTGACATTGGCTGCCTATCCGGCGCGCCTCATAAGCAGTAATCCCTTGCCGCGCGGATGGGTCCCCAAGTCAGACGATGGCAAAGCCAAAGGGTATCTGTACCCTGACGAGGACCAGGTCCTCATGAGAAGCCAGGCGATCCCCCTGTGCTTTCGGATCTATTACGGTTTCCTTATTCGAGAAGGCATGCGAGCTGACGAAGCCGGACAGCTGGAATGGTCGGATGTGGATCTTGAGCGCGGTGCAGTCGTTCTCGATGAGAACAAGACCGATGATCCCCGCGCCTGGGCACTCTCGCCTGATGTAGTGCGCGCGCTTCGAGCCTGGCGGGCCATCTGTGCGGAGGATCAGCAGCGTGTCTTTGTGGGGAAGTGGGGTAACGCATTGCCGGGTCAAAACGGGGCAGCGCGCTTCAGAGACCACCTCCGACGCGCGGGCATCGCTCGGCCTGAGCTGTTCGAGACGACCGATGCGCGGCTGAACATCCGCTTGCACGACACCCGTGCGACCTTCATCACCAGCAACCAAACCGAATACAGGTAAAGTCACAAAGGATTCAACCCCCAGCGAGCTGCCGGTCGTTGCCGCAGAGGCGCTGCTGGCGTTGGCACGGTGGCTGCGTACACGGTCGAGCGACGCGCCGTGTGAGCGGCGAGGTCCGGGAGGGACGGTGCCACATGCCCCAGCAGAGGACCACCGAGGAGCATCTGTGGGCGACGCTGACGCCAGAGAGTCAGGCGCAGCTCGTGAGCGTCCTCAGCAGCATGCTGAGCCGTTGCCTGGCGGCGCACCAGGAGGCGGCCGATGACAACCATGGCAGGGTCCTGCACGAGCATCGAGGCGCGCCCGACGAAGCTCAGCAGCCGCCACCTCGATCGGCTTGCAATCGTGTACATACGCCAGTCATCGGTGTACCAAGTTCAGCACAACCAAGAGTCGACACGACTGCAATACAGCCTCGAAGCGATGGCGCGGGGGCTCGGTTGGCAAGCGGAGCGGATCCTGATACTCGACGAGGACCTCGCAACCTCGGGGGCTTCGGCGGCGGGGCGCCACGACTTCCAGCGGCTGTTGGCCGAGGTCGCTCTGGATCACGTCGGGATGATCCTGGGCGTGGAGATGTCGCGAATCGCACGCTCGAACAAGGACTGGCACCAGCTGCTCGAGCTATGCGCTCGCTTCGGCACCCTGATTGCAGATTTAGACGGTCTCTATGACCCGTCGCAATACAACGATCGACTGCTGCTGGGACTGAAGGGGACGATGTCCGAGGCCGAGCTACACATCCTGCGTCAGCGGCTGCTCCAGGGCAAGCTGCAGAAGGCGCGCCGTGGAGAGCTGAGCAAGCCAGTGCCCTCGGGCTACCTGCTGCAGGCCTCCGGCGAAGTGGTCCTCGATCCCGATGAGTCAGTCAGGGCGGTTGTGCGCTTCATTTTCGAGCAGTTTGAACGCCTCGGCAATGTGCGTGCCGTGCTGTGCGCGATGGTCGAGCAGGGGCTCCAGATCGGCGTGCGTCGTCGAACCGGGGCAGACCGCGGTGGCCTTGAATGGCACCGTCCCCATCGTGGCATGGTGGCGAACATGCTTCGCAATCCGATCTATGCGGGAGCCTATGTGTATGGCCGTCGCAAGACGGACCCACGTCGGCAACAACCAGGCCGCCACGCGACGGGGCGCACGCCGTTCGTGGAGCCAGCGGACTGGCAGGCCTGCGTCCGTGATCGCCTTCCGGCGTATATCAGCTGGGAGCAATTCGAGCGTAACCAGCTTCGCCTAAAGACTAACCGTACGCAGGCGGCCTGGGGCGCCGTGCGGCGTGGGAGCGCCTTATTGCAGGGGCTCGTCAAGTGCGGGCGCTGCAACGTGCGAATGTCGGTGCAGTACGTCTCATGCAAAAAGAACGGACGTCTCTACCCGCGTTACGTCTGCAACGACGAATCGGTTCACCATGGTGGTCGGCTTTGCACCAGCATCTCAGGCCCCTGTGTCGATCGGGTGGTTACGGCGTTGGCGCTTTCGGCGTTGACGCCGGTCGCGCTGGAGATCAGTCTGCGGGTTCGCACCGATCTCGAGCAGCAGCGTACGCAGCAGGAAGCCCTCTGGCAGCAGCGCCTCGAGCGTGCACGCTACGAAGCAGAGCGCGCCGCTCGGCAGTATAGGAGCGTGGAGCCAGAGAACCGGCTTGTAGCCCGCACGCTTGAGCGAACCTGGGAGGACGCGCTCCGCTCCGAGCGCGAGTTGCGCGAAGCGTACGAACGGCACTCTCAGCAGGCGCCTCAACACCTGACGACCGAGGACCTCGCTGCTATCCGTGCCCTTGCTACAGATCTGCCTGCGCTTTGGAACGCGCCTACAACGACGGTTATAGAGCACAAGACTGTGTTGAGGCTATTGATCGACCACGTGGTCGTCACGACCGAAAACGACACGTCGTGGATGGATCTAATCGTGCATTGGGTCGGTGGGCATCAAACACATCAGCGCATCCGCCGCCCCGTTCACAACCTGGGCAAGACGGGATACAAGGATGCGCTTATGGCGACGATCTACGACCTGCGGTGCAAGGGGCTCACGGCAGAACGGATCGCCAAGCAGCTTAACGCAGACGGCTGGATCACTCCGACACAGCAAAACCAGTTCAACGGTCGATTGATCTTCGCGATGCTGTCTCGCTACGGCTCCGTCCCCCGGGGGCCCAAGCCGCCGCCGAGGAACGCCGAAAACGCCTGGTGGGTTGCGGACCTGGCTCGCGAGTTGAAGATGCCCGTTGTCACCCTGCATGGGTGGCGCCGCCGTGGCTTGGTGCAAGCTCGCCGGATCGAAGGGCAGTGGGCAGTAATCGTCGACAAGGTGGAGCTACGACGGCTTCGTCGACTCCGTCGTGAACACCCTTTACCGCCGAGCAGGAAGGCCTCGAAAAGAATGTGACAGGAGTTGCATCATGCGTGGTCGATCACCATCAAGCTCGCGAACGGCCGCACGGAGACGTGGATCTCCGACCGGACCGGCCACAGCTCGAGCGACCAGATTCACAACTACAAGCGCGCTGCGCGCAAGGTCGCGGAGCTTGCCCTGGGCGACTTCGCTCCCCTGGATGAGGCGATCCCTGAGCTGAGAGGCAAGGGAGGTTCGGTCGGGGGAGGCGCTCCCGCGCCTTCTGGACCGGCTACGCGAGCGGCGCACGCGGAAGCCGCCCTCACCCCGGCGCAGACCGGCCAGGCACAAGCCCGGCGCGACGTCGCTGCCCCCGCCACGGCGGACGCGGATGCACCCGAGGGCGGCCGGTTGGGCCCGCGTTGGGCCACACCGAAAGCCAGGGGTGTGGAGCCTCGATCAGAACCCATCGAAATTATTGAAATTATCCCCGATCGCTCCTTCGTACCAGGGAAGTCCTTGGGCGACGGCGCTGGCGCGGAGGAACGAACGGCGGAGACTTTGACAATTCTCAATGGCTACACGGGACGCGGGCGGCTGAACCGTCTTCCGGTGTGGCCCGACGCGAGCCCAACCGGCCGCCTTGTGATCTCCGGTATGGACGAAGGTCACGCCCCCGGCCCACGAGGCCCTGCCGCCCGCGTTGCTGCTGCTGCCCGCGCCGGTGCCGCCGCCTGTGCCGGCACCCGAGCGCCACGCTCGCGGCGATCGGGTGAAAGCTGCGGGCGTGCTGACCCCTCTACGCGAGCCGCGGTTTCGCCAGCGCTGCGGGCGTGCCGAGCGGGGCGCCGCCGGGCCGATCACAGAGGAGTCCGAAATGAGGCGCCCACGCGCTCGAGGCGACCGACGGCCGCGCTGAACAATTCTTCCCGAGCGCGATCGTGCAGGCGCGTGCGAAAGTCGCGAAACCGATCTGCACCCGCCGCGTAGCACCCTCGAACCACGCGCCACTGGCCATCGCGAGCCGACGCGGGCGCCCGCGGCCGCTCCGGTCTCCAGCGCGTTGGAGGAACGATCGCTGCACGCCGCTCGCCGCGGCGAGGGCGATCCAGTTCGCGTCATCTCATTCACTGCTTCTGGAGGATCGTCATGAAGATTCGGCGTCGCACGCTGTCGGCCATGTCCCTTGTCCTGACCCTCGCCGCTGCTTGCAGCGATGGCGGAGGCGGCGATACCACAGGCGCCGGCGGCATGGGCGGGGGAGGCGCCGGCGGATCTGCTGGCGGGGATGCGGCCACGAGCTTCGAGGTGACCATCGAGAACGTGACGCCCGCGCGGGATTACCGGGTGGCCGGCGTGTTCAACACGCCCGTGGGCGAGAGCATGCCCGGACCGCTCTTCCCAGAGAAGAGCTTCGAGTTCCGCGTCGGCGCCCTGCCAGGCGACAGGCTGTCGTTCACGACGATGTTCGGGCAGTCGAATGATCTGTTCTATGCGCCCGATGGCGCCGGGATCGCGCTGTACGACGAGGCGGGCAAGCCGGTGAGCGGGGACGTGACCGACCAGGTCCTGCTGTGGGACGCAGGCAGCGAGGCCAACGAGGAGCCGGGCGCGGGGCCGAACCAGGCGCCCCGGCAGAGCGGCCCGAACACGGGCGCCAAGGACCCGGACAACACGGTGCGGCTGGTCCAGGATGGCTATACCTACCCGGCGGTCGAGGAGGTCATCCACGTGATCGTGACGCCGGAGCCGGGCAATGAGTTCACGATCCGGATCACCAACATGTCGGAGGTGGGGACGCTGATGCCCGAGGGCGGAGAGCCGGCCGCCGTGCCGCTGTCGCCGGGGCTCTTCGTGGTGCACACGATGGAAAACCCGCTGTTCACGGTCGGGCAGGCGTACCCCGGTAACGGGCTGGAGGCGCAAGCCGAGGACGGGAACCCGATGATGCTGCACGAGGGGGTCATGCCCCGCGCGGGGCTGACCTCGCCGGCGGCGCCGGGCGTCGCGGTGGTGCACGGGGCCGCAGCGCCGCTGTTCAGGTCGGGCGAGGCGGACCGGAGCAAGGGACTCGGGATGCTGGCCGAGGACGGGAACCCGACCACGCTCGCGGAGTCGCTGGAGGCCGAGGTCGGGGGCGAGAGCGGGCTCTCGTCGGTGCTGGTCTACGACACGCCCGTGGGCGCCTCGATGCCGGGGCCGCTGCTGCCCGGCGCGAAGTTCAGCTTCAGGGTGACCGCGCGGCCCGGCGAGCGGCTGAGCTTCGCGTCGATGCTGGGGCAATCGAACGATCTGTTCTTCGCCCCGAGCGAGGAGGGGATCGCGCTGTTCGACGCGAGCGGCGAGCCGGTGAGCGGCGATGTCTCCGACCAGGTCTCGATCTGGGACGCGGGCACCGAGGCCAACCAGTGGCCCGGCGTGGGCCCCGACCAGGCGCCGCGCCAGGCCGGGCCGCAGATGGGCGCCGACGATCCCACGGACCGGGTGCGCTCCGTCGATGACGGCTATCTGTATCCTGCGGCCAACCAGATGCTGAAGGTGACCATCAGCCCGGCGCGGTAGCGGGGACCACGAGCGGCAGCGCTGGCTGCTGAATCACGGCCCCGGGGACGCCCGGGGCCGTTCACGCGTGACCTCCGAGCAGGTGGAACGCTGACCTGTCGCGCGCTGGTCGCGAGGTCGCGCATGCTACCGTCCGTTCCGATCATGGAAGGCTCGATCCTCCGGCACATCGTTGCAAGCGATGGGACGCGCATCGCGTGGCACACGCACCAGCGCCCAGGCGACGAGGTGCAGCTGCGAGATCGAGCGCCTGTCGTCCTCACGAACGGCCTCAGCACGACGGAGAACTTCTGGAAGCACCTCGTCAGCGCGCTCGCAACGACGACCCACCTGGTCCACTGGAGCTACCGGGGCCACGGGCAGAGCGAGACGGCGCGCTCGGGCGACTACGCCATTCCGACCCACGCAGACGACCTTCTCCGGGTGACGGAGGCGGTCCGTGCTCGTAGTACGTTCGCCGGCGCGCCGGTGCACATCGCCTTTTCCATGGGCGTCACGGTGCTGCTCGAGCTCTACCGCCGCCGCCCTGATCTCGTGCGCGCGATGGTGCTCATCGCCGGCGGCGCCGATCACCCCTACGCGTCGAACGCCGCCTTCCGGATCCCCGGCGCGCGCGCGGCCCTCCGTGTGGCGCTACGGACGGCGGCCCCCATCGTCCCTCGTATTGCGCCGGTCGTGCGCCGCGTCACGGCGTCCAAGGCCCTCTTCCCCCTGGGCCAGGCCGCGGGCGTCTTCGGGCCCGAGGCGCCTCGCGAGGAGCTGGAGCATTTCCTCCGCGCCGTCGGGACCATGGACCTTCGCGCTTACTGGGAGTCTCTGCGGTCGTTGATGGAGGCACGCGCGTCGGACGTCCTCCCCCAGGTGCGGGTGCCGGTCCTGGTGATCGCGCCCGAGCGCGACGTGATGGCCCTGCGGGCCGATCTCGACGCGTTGCGCCGCCTCATTCCGGGTGCCGAGTGGATGATCGTGCTCCGTACAGGCCACGCGATGCTCCTCGAGGCAGGGGGCGTGGTATCGGCCCGCATACAGGAGTTCTTGCTCGGCCTACAGTAGCCAAGAGCCCATGGGCCAAGCTCCCGCCACCTGCACAGCCGCCTCGCCTGTAGCCGCTCCCTCCTCGCGCGGTGTCGCAGCTGAGCTCGAGCATCGTCCTGCCACGTCGGCGCGCGTGGCAGCGGCGAGAATCGCCGCGGGTCGATCCGCCGCCCAGCTTCGACGACCCGGCGCACATCGCCTCACGGCGATCGAACACCATGATCCGGGGGGCGACTGGGATCCTTTCTTGAACACCCCGTCGAACCAGGAGCACCCGGCCGGCCACCCCCGGTGAGCGGCTCGGGCCTGTACGCGCTGGCGCACTTCTTCGGCCTGGGGGAGCTGTCTACGCCGCTCGTGGGGACCCTGGCGGGTGCGGCACCATCGAACCGCCCAGGGCCGACCCCGGCCAACGCGCAGTCATCCTGGCCCGAGCAGCCCCGCGATCCGCTCCACGCACACCGCCGGAACCCCGCGCTCCGCGCTGTCGTGGCGCATCGTCGCCGCGTGCCCCCCGTCGTAGACGACCACCTCCCCGCCCTCCAGCCCCCCGCAGATGCGCGCGAACGCGTCCTCGCGCGGCCGCAGCGTCAGCACGCGCAGCCCGGGCCGGTCGGGGATCCGGAAGGAGACCGGCTCGCTCGGGAGGTGGTGCGCGGCGAGCTCTTCATGGATCGCGGACGCCGGCACGCCCCGCAGCGCGCCGAAGCTCGCCGGCAGATCGAGCGGGCGCTCGATCGGCGAGTCGAGCGCTAGGCAGTCGACCGCGGGGTGCAGCCCGGCGACGATCATCGCGCCGAAGTTGCCGTGGGACGCGGCGAGCAGCGCGGCGCTGCCGGCGCCCAGCCGCGCGCACAGGTGGTCGATCGCGCTCCAGAGCAAGATCGCCTCCCAGCGGCCGCTCGTCACGAGCGGCTGGCCGCGCGGGTTGCGCACGCCTACGTACGCGATCGCGTAGAGGCCCGCGACGCCGCGCTCGGCCAGCGCCGAGACCAGCGCCGCCGCGGCGTCCGGGCCGGCGCGGAAGCCGGGCACGAGCACGATGGCCCGCCGGGCCTCGCCCACCTGCATGCAGGTGAGCTCCGCGAACGGCCCGTCCGAGCGCGGCAGCGGGACGTCGACGCGCCGGGCGCCGCGCGCCCGGAACACGCGCTCGGCGAGGGCGCGCGAGCCCTCGAGCACCTCGTGCGTGAAGATGTCCGTGGGCCGCAGCGCGCTGTCCGCGGCGGCGAGATCGCGCCAGTGCGCGTAGCGCCCGACCGGCAGCGTCGGCGCGGCGAGCGGCGCGCCCGGCGCGACCGCGATCTTCAGCGCGCGCCCGGCGAAGGCCGGCGCCACCTCGCGCGAGAGCGACGGGAGATCCACGACCGGCGCCGCCAGCGGGAGCGGAAGCGGCGCCTCCCCGCGCGGCCGGAAGGGCCGGTCCGGCGCCTCCTCGGCGCACCGGCGGACGAGCGCGCTCCCGGCGAGGCGCGCGTCCGCGCCCGGCGCCGGCACCACCCGGCCGTCCGCCTCGTCGGTCAGGAACACCGCCTCGTCGTCCGCGTGATCGTCGTCGACGATCACCAGGAACGACGCCACGTCCGGCGCCGGATCGACGGGGAACCACCGCCACAGATCCCGCACGAACGCCCAGCGCCGCGCCGCGAGCGGCGGCTCGGGCCCCCCGGGCAGCGCGACCGCCGACGGGGCCGATGGGCCGGCGGCGAGCTTCCGGCGCGCGTGCGCGACGTAGGTCGACCACGCGGGCCGCTCCAGCACGCCCACGAGGTCCGAGCGCTGCAGCTTGGGGCCCGTGTCGAGCAGCACCCACCCGTCGTCCCAGCAGAGGTTCTTCGGGGAGAGATCGAGGAGGATCCCCTCGCGGCGGAAGAGATCCCCCGCCTCCCCGAGCGCCTCGACCAGCGCGGCGCGCCGCGCCGGATCCAGCTCGCCCGCGAGCAGCTCCGCCTGCAGGGTGGGCCGGGCGCAGAGCTCCTTGGTGATGCCGCGCGCGTCGGTCTCCACGATGGCCGCGGGCCGGAGCGCGCGGAGCGCCGCCGCGCGGCGCGCCGAGAGCGCCTCCACCCGGAGCGCCTCCCGGAAGAAGGCGACGCCCGCCCGCGACCGCTTGTACGCGAGCCGGGCGCCCGTCTCCAGGCAGCGCGCCTCGTAGACCACGCCCACGAGGCCGCTGCCCAGCGCGCCGCCGACCCGCAGGAACCGCCCGCCGACGCGCACCACCGCGCCCTCGGGCAGCGCCTCCGTGGCCTCGACCAGCGCCCGCTTCAGGCGCGGGCTCCGGGTGATGGCGCTGACCAGCCCGAGCTGGCGCGATGTCAGCCGGGGTCGCGCCGGGGCATCCATCCGCGGCTTACTTCTCTTTCTTCGGGAAGAGCGCCTTGCGCAGGTGCTTGGCCGCGTGCTCCAGCTCGACCAGCGCCTCGATGGATTTCACCGTCGCCTGCTCCACGCCGAGCAGCGCGGCCGCCCTGGCCACCGCGGCCTTCTCCGCCTCCGCGTAGGTGCCGTCGGCGCGCGCCACCTCGATGGCGTCGCGCAGCAGCATGCGCGCGCGGAGCCCGCCCTTCTTGAAGCCGGGCAGGAGCACCTCGAGCTTCCCGCTGCGGAAGTCGAAGCCCTCGACCTCGCGGGTCAACGACTCCGGGAGCCCGAGGCGCTGCATGCCCTTGCGCAGCGCCTTGAGCTCGGCCTCGGGGATCTCCCCGTCGGCGCCGACGATGACCTTGAGCGCCTTGAGGTACGAGAGCGCCTGCTCGTCCGAGCTCGGCAGCCGGCCGTACCTCTCCTTCACGCGTGCTTCGTTGATGGCGACCATCAGGCTAGCTCCTCCTTGAGGGGCCCCACCGTATCAGGGCGGCCCGATCACGGGAAGCGCCCCGCTCAGGCCGAGCCGCCGACATCGTCGTGCTCCCGGCGACGGCGTGAAGCGGCGCCTCTCCGGGAACAACGCTTCTCCTCGACGAGGCAACGGCTCCTCACCTCATGCGACGGCGCTCCCCTCGTCGACCCACGCCCGCGCGAGCTCGAGCGTGCGGGCGTTCTCCTCGACGCGCTCGAGGGACCGCGCGCGCCGCGCGGGGTCGTCGAGCTGCGCCGCGGCGTCGAGGAGCCTCGCGCGCCCATCTCGGCCGCCGTCGCGCGGCGATCGACGCGCGGGCGGGGCGCTTCACGGCGGCGTGGCGATACCCTAGCCTGGCCGTGGATCTCCGCCGCGCCGCGAGCGCCACAAGGAAAGAAGGACCATGGCCGTCACCTCTGGCTTCGACCTCACGAGCGAACGCTTCTTCGCCGATCCATTCCCGACGCTCGATCGGCTCCGCACCGAGGCGCCGGTCTACTTCTTCGAGCCGCTGCGGTGCTTCCTCATCACCGCTCCTGCCGATATCGAGGGGCTCGTGAAGGACCCGAGCTTCACCGCGCGGCGGGCGACGGCGATCCTCGGCAGCCTCGGCATGCTCGGCGAGGACGAGCTCTCGAGAAAGACGTTCGACTCCTTGTCGCGGCTCGCCTTCTTTCAGGACCCGCCGCGCCACACGAAGCTTCGACAGCTCATCATGAAAGGGTTCTCTCCGTCGGCCGTCGAGTGGATGCGCCCGCGGGTCGTGGGGCTCGTGCAGCGCGCCGCCGAGAAGGCGCGGCGCGACGGCGAGATGGATGTCGTCTCGGCGTTCTCCGAGGCGGTCGCGCTCAACACGCTCGCCGAGATGTTCGTGATACCTGAGGCCGATCGGCCGCAGTTCATGAGATGGTCGACGGACCTCCTGAAGCTCGCCGGCGGCGGGGTCACCTCGGAGGAGCAGAAGCGGGCGGTGAAGCAGAGCTGCTGCGACATGGTCGACTACATGATGCGGCTCGTCGAGGAGCGCCGGAAGGCGCCGGGCGAAGACGTCGCGAGCAGGTTCATCGAGGCAGAAGGCGGAGACACCGAGCTTGCGGGCGAGGCGGCCATGCAATGCTTCCAGATGGTCGCCGCGGGATTCGTCACCTCCGTGAACCAGATCGCGAACACCGTGCTCGCGCTCCTCAACCACCCCGCCGAGCTCGCGAAGCTCCGGGAGGCGCCGGGCCTCGTCCGCGGCGCGGTCGAGGAGAGCCTGCGCTTCGAGCCGTCCGTGCTCTCCCTCAGCCGCATGTGCGCGAGGGACACGGAGATCCGTGGCACCAGGGTCTCCGAGGGGCAGTTCGTCTTCGCGATGATCGCCGCGGCGAACCGCGATCCCGGGCTGTTCTCCGAGCCGGACCGCTTCGATATCACCCGGCAGCAGAGCCGGCACCTGACCTTCGGGAGCGGCGCTCATTACTGCCCCGGGGCCCCGCTCATCCGGATGGAAGTGGAGGAGTCGGTGCGCGCCCTGCTCTCGCTGCCGCGCTGGGAGCTCGCCGAACCGACGTTGAGCTACGCCGGCTCGAACCTGCAGGACCGCGGGCCGAGCTCGCTGCGCGTTCGCTTCCCCGCAGCCTGAAGCGGGCGGGCTAGCACTACTGCGGGAAGTCGGACGGGGAAGCGAACCGTCATGACGCCAAGAAACCAGAGGAATGGTAGGAAATAATGCCGAGACGGCGCGTCCTCTCTCCCCTTGGCGACCCTGGCGCCATGGCGGTTTTTCTGCCGATCCGGGGCAACTTCCCGCAGTGGTGCTAAGCGCGGGTGCCGACGGAGGACAGGACCCGCTCGAGCTCCGTGGGATCGATCGGCTTCGTCATGTGCAGATCGAACCCCGCCTCCTGGGCGCGGCGGCGATCTTCCGCGTGGCCGTACCCGGTCTGAGCGATGAGGTAGGCCCCCGCCGTGGCGGGATCGGCGCGCAGCGCCCGCGCGAGGGCATACCCGTCCATCCCCGGCAATCCGAGGTCGCAGAGCACCACGTCGGGCGCGAGCGTGCGCCCCATGGCGAGCCCCGCGGGGCCCGTGTACGCGACCTCGGCCTGATACCCGAGGAGGGCGAGGAATTGCTTGAGGATGTCCGCCGTGTCGAGGTTGTCCTCGACCACGAGCACCCGGAGCGACTCCTCCCGCGACGCTGTCGCAGGCCGGACGGGCTCCGGCCGTCGGATGGAAGGAACTGGCGTGGAGGAGAGCGGCAATCGGACGCGGAAGGTCGATCCGAGCCCGGGGCCCTCGCTGTGGGCCTCGACGGATCCGCCGTGCATCGCGATCAGGCTGTGCACGAGCGAGAGCCCGAGGCCGAGGCCGCCGCGCCGTCGATCGAGGCTGCTGTCGGCCTGGCTGAAGGTCTCGAAGACGCGCGGGATCATCGATGGATCCATGCCGATCCCCGAATCCTCCACCACGATCACCGCGGTGTTCGTCGCCGGATCCGCCTCCAGGCAGGCGATCACCCGGCCCCCCGCGTCCGTGAATTTGAGCGCGTTGTGCAGGAGGTTGCCGATGACCTGCGCGAGGCGCGTGTGATCCCCGGCGGCCCAGACCGGCTCGTCCGGGAGGGAGACCAGAAGCTCGATGCCATTGTCCTGGAAGCTCGGCGCATAATCGTCCGTGACCTGACGGACGATCCGCGCGAGATCACAGGGCTCTTTTCGCAGCTCGATCTTGCCCCGGGCGACACGCGACACGTCGAGCAGGTCGTCGATCATCCGGGCCATGTGCGCCACCTGGCGCGCGATCATGTCGCGCGTCCGGACGGCCTCGGGCGCGTCGCCGCCGGTGATGTCGAGGACCTGGATGGCCGTCCGGATGGGCGCGAGCGGATTGCGCAATTCGTGGGCGAGCATCACCAGGAACTCGTCCTTGCGGCGATCGGCCTCCCGGAGCGCCTGCTCGCTCGCGAGCAGCGCCTGCTCGGCCCGCTTTCGTTCGGTCACCTCCTGCACCACGACGTTGATGCCGAGCATCGTGCCCGCCTCGTCGCGCACGGGGTGGACGCTGACCAGCCAATGGTGGTCCCCCTCGGGCCGCGCAACCCGGAGCTCGCAATTCGTCACCTCCTGCTCCGTCTCGAGGACACGCTTGCAGAGGTCCTTGAAAGGCGTGGCCTCGGGGATGAACTCGCCGAGCGTGCGGCCGAGGTGCTCGGAGATGGGCCGACCGGTGATGCGCGCGAGCGTCTCGTTGACGCTCACGTACCGGAGATCCCGGTCGAGGAAGCAGAGGCCGACGGGGGCCGTCGAATACACGTTCTGCAGGAGCGCGAGGTGGCGCTGCGCGGCCTGCTCGCTCGCGCGCAAGCTCCGGCAGAGGCGATTGCGTTCGAGGACGGCCGCCACCTGCACGCTGAGCGTCTGCATGAGCGAGAGCTCGTCGGCGTTCATGTGCGAGCGTTTGCTGGTGGCGAAGGCCAGGGTCCCGAGCAGTCTGTCGTGCGAGATGAGCGGATATCCCGCATAGGCCTGCACGCCCGCCTTTTTCAGCTCTGCCCCGCATTCCAGGGTCGAGCGCTGGAGATCGAAGGCGATGAGGGGCATCCGGGTCGCCGCCACGGTCCCGCACATGAACTGGCCGAACCTGATCGTCCGATATCGCCGCTCGTCCTCGGGCGAGATGCCCGCGGCCGACTCGAGGACGAGGGTATTCGGCTCTTCGCCGATCATGTAATTGAAGTAGAGCTCGACGCCGAGGTCGTTTGCCAGCTCCTCGAAGAGGGATCCGAGGAGAGCCGAAGGCTCGTCGCAGAGGACGAGCCGACTCGCGGCTTTTGCCAGGATCCGCAGGTGCGCGTGTCCGGCTCGCGCTTGCCCGGGTGTCTCGGCCGCAAGAGCACATTTCGCGTTGGGCGGCACGTGTACCCATCGGGCGGCGCCGAGGGCTTCCTCGAGCCAACCCCCTTTGCCTTCACCGTGCAGTCTACTGCGCGGCAGGCACGGCGCCACGGCGACGCTCGCCGAGTCCGAGCGTCCGCATTTCGCAGAATTTCCAGCGCCGGGGCGCCGCACCGCGTCCCGCGCGCGGGGTCTCAGCGGCCGGCCGCCGCCCAGCTGGCCAGCGGGTGCGCCTCGAACCAGCGCCGGGTGGCCTCGGCGATGGTCGAGCGTCTCGCTAACCGATGTTGCTCGGCCGGTACCAGTCGAAGTTGTTGTGGAACGGAAAGCTGTTGATCCCCAGGCTGATGCTGGCGTCGAGCGCGCGGACGTGGTGCCACCAGCCCACCGGGATGAAGAGCGCCTCGCCCGGCTCGAGCACGACGCTGCGCCGACGAAGTCGCGCAGCGGGGTGCTCTCCGTGTGCCGCGCCGCGTGCATGTCGTAGTCGGGATCGCTCTGGCGTCCTGTCGTGACGTCGACCACGACATCGCCGAAGCGCTCGGAGAGGTACGCCGGGGTCCACCGGCCGAAGGCGGGCCAGCGGGTCACGACGTCGGTCAGGACGACCGGGATGTTGCCGGCGACATATCGCCCGGGTCCTGTCGCTGCTCGGCGCCCGGGGGACCACAGGCGACCACGAAGACGGCGGCCGCCGCTGCGGCCGCTCGAGACACCCGCTGCACAAGGGCCGCCGTCCGAGGCGGCGGCGTGGGCAGCGGCGATAACAAAGTCGCGTCGTCCGGAAGAAAGCTGCGTGATACGAACACCTCCGCTGACGGCAGCGTGCAGGGCATGTGCTATCTCGCTACCGCCGGATCTCCCTGGAGATCTCGCCTTCTACAGCGCCGCCCGACGCTCCCGCCGCGCATGGCCCAGAGTGGCTCACCGCAGCGCCGCTCACTGCAGCGCCCGCGCGAGCGCCGCGTCGTCGACCTCCTCCTCGGCGGCGTGCTCGAGCGCCGCGCGCAACGCATCGTCGGCCGTGCCCTCGGCGGCGACGCGGATGTGCTCCTGCGCCTCGGGGTCGCCGGCGACGCGCAGGAGCAGGGCAGCGCCCACCCGGCGATCCCGCGGCGCGCTGGCGTCGTCGAGCGCGTGGAGCGCGTCCTCGGGGGTCAGGCCAACGGCGCGGTAGTCGTCACCGGCGAGCAGCTTGCGGAGGTCCTCGCGCCAGAGCGCGAGATCGCGGCCGCGCCGCTCCAGCGCCTCGGCGCAGCGCAGCGCTGCGCTGCCGGCAGCGCCCTCGTGCGCATCACGGAGGCGCTGCGCCAGCGTCTCTGTCAGGGCTTCCCCCGTCCGGAGCACGACCGGACCATCGCTGCCCCGGCGAAAGAGGACGAGCCGACCGTATCGCCTCTCGACCGAGTCGAGCTCGGCGTAAGGGAGCCAGACGGTCGAGAAGGGCCGCTCGACGCGCACGCCGTCGGTGCCCACCACGACCGGAGTGCGGCGCACGGCGCGGCGGAGGAGCCAGGTCGACAGCACGGTGAGGGCAGACCACGCCACGACCGGTCCGGAGCTGCCGGTGAGCGGCTGGAAGAGCGCCACGAGCACGACGAGCCAGAGGATCATGAAGGCCGGCAGACCCAAGCAGCCGGCCAAAAGCTCGCGGTGGACGCTGCCGAGCGAGACAGCGACGCGCCGCTGGGTGGGGCCGATCCCGAGGACCGCGAGCAGGCGCGCGCCCTCTTCCTCCCGCGCGATGTGCACCTCGAGCACCCGCCCGCCGCGCAGGCGGAGCTCGACGCGGACGCGCAGGTCCGACAGGACAAGGCCGGAGCGGATCTCGGCGCGCGGGATCGAGCGCTCCGCGGCGCCGGAGTCGAGCCGCAGCCCAGCGGAGTCAGCGGCCACGCGCACCGGCCCCTTCCAGCCGACGGCGGTGGTGGTGAACAGGGCGCTCACGAACGAGAGGCCCAAGCCGACGACCACACCGGGCACGGTGAGGGTCAGGGCGTGGAACGCGACCCCGTGGAGGTTCGGCTCGTCCAGCACGTGCGTGAGGACAAGGGCGATCAGGCTGATCAGAAAAGGCCCTCCCCCGCTCGCGAGCAGCGCGAGGCCTCCGAAGACGCGGCCGAGGCGCTCGTAGCGCCGCCCGACGCGGTGGCTCATGAGCTCGAAGGCAGGTCGGGAGGTCGCCCGCATCGCCGGGGCCATTCTGCGCTCGTTGTCGGGGCGATCTCCAGCAGGTACTTCTCGGCTCGCCCCTTGGCGTCATTCGCCGTGCTCCCCCTTGCGTCCGTTGCCGCTCGCAGCGACGACGCCAGCGCCGGGCGCGAGGGCTCCAGCGGCGCCGGCGGGCCGCGCGCTCGGCGGCACGCTCGACCGCGCGGCGCCGGCCGTGGCAGCCTGACGGTCGGCTCAGCCGCACCGAAGGCGGCGCAGCGGCGCGCTCCCCCCATTTCATCGGACGCGACCGTCATGTCCCAGCACATCGGCGTTGTTGGCTGCTCCGCGGAAGGCGCGGCGCTCTGTTATCGGACCCTCTGCGTGGAGGGCGCGCAGCGCTGCGCCGGGCTGCCGCTTGAGCGCGGCTGTAGAGCAGCAGCGCGATCAGGGACGCGCGCGGCACGCCGCAGAGGCTTCAACCCTGGGGTTGCGCGAAACCGCCTCGAGCCCCGGAGAAGATGCGCGGGGTGATGCGCCGAGGCCGCAGCCTCCCGTCATCACCTGCGGCCCCGGCGAGGCAGGCGCGGCCCCGAACAGGCACCCATCAACGCAGCCGTCGGCACACCCGTAACCCATGTTTCCCGCAGCCAAACAGATGCGACGAGCATGGCACACGGTTCGCTTGGCCCTTCTGCGTCGTCTGATCCTCGTGAGGGCGCCGCATTCCTGACGAACACGACGCCCTGGCTAGGTTCAACCTGGAGGATTCTTTCATGGTAAGGATGCAGAAAGTGTGGCTGGCCATCCTGGTGGCGGCCGTGGCCGGGGGCGTCGGTGCCGCAGCGCTCCCGAGCGCGGCGATCGCCGCGGGGAAGTGCGATGGCAAGGCGAAGCCCTGTCCGCTCCAGCAGTGGATGCGCGACAACGCGGGCACGCCCATGGCATCTGGCGAACTCGCCGCGATTGGGAAGGCGATGGAGAAGGCAAGCCAGTTCGGCGGTCCCAACATGACGGACTGGGCCAAGTTGGCCAAGAAGACGGCCGACGACGCCAAGGCCAACAAGACGGACGACGTGAAGGCCGACTGCAAAGCGTGCCACGACGCCTACAAGGCTGCCTACGTCAACAACCAGGCCCTCCGGAACAAGCCGCTCCCGTAAGCAGCGCAGAGAGCCGATCCCGCCCTGATCACGCCGCTGCTCGGCGCTGGCGGGTAGGAAGTCCAAGCACTGTTGTGAACGTCAAGAAACT
Source organism: Sorangium sp. So ce1504 (assembly GCF_051521635.1). Classification (NCBI taxonomy): domain Bacteria; kingdom Pseudomonadati; phylum Myxococcota; order Polyangiales; family Polyangiaceae; genus Sorangium; species Sorangium sp. So ce1504. Next base: position 9,420,343 of record NZ_CP150365.1, read on the forward strand.
TCAGCCTCTCCATCGCCTTCCCAATCGCGGCCGGGGCGCCGGCCTCCGTGGAGCTCCTCCAGGGCCAGCGCGCGTACTACGCCGGAGAAGCAGCTCGCCTCGGCGAGGCCCTCCGCGCGATGGAATCGATGCTCGCCGAGCGCGCTCGCCCTGTCGCGCCGCTCCGGCCGGGGCCGCGCGCCGTGCCTGCCGCGTACGTCTTCGCGGAGCTGTCCCGCGGGGCATGGTCCTTCTTCAAGATCGCCCTGTTTCCTCCCTTCACGATGCTGATCGCGCCGGTCCTGCTCGCCCCGTGGTTCGCTGGACCGCTCGCGGCTCGCTCTGCGGAGCTGCCCACTTCCCCGTGTGCCGGGGCAGGATCAAGACCGATTTCACGGATGGCCGCGGAAGCGCGGTATGCCCCCAGGAAGAGAGGAATGCTCCTACGACCACGTAAACGTTCACGTGGTGACCGATGGTCGAGCGTCTCGCTAACCGATGTTGCTCGGCCGGTACCAGTCGAAGTTGTTGTGGAACGGAAAGCTGTTGATCCCCAGGCTGATGCTGGCGTCGAGCGCGCGGACGTGGTGCCACCAGCCCACCGGGATGAAGAGGGCCTCGCCCGGCTCGAGCACGACGTCCTTCACGAGCACCGGGGCCAGCGGGTCCTTCTCCGGATCCCGATCGGCGTACATCGCGCGTGCGCCGTCGAACAGCGACGTCTCGAACGGCGCGATCATGCGGTAACGCTTCCTGCCGTACACCTGCCCGAACAGGATGTTGGACGTGTCGTAGTGCAGCGGCGTGACGGTCCCGGCAGGGCCGAGCCAGAGCGCCGAGGCGCCCAGCAGCCTCTGCGCGGCGCAGTACCCGTCCGGGAGCACCACGTCGTCCAGCAGCGCGCCGAGCCTCGTCCGCTCGAGGACGCGGTTGTTGGCGACCATGTAAAAGTCGTTCGTCTCCTCGCGCGCTGCGCCGGCGATGCGCGCGACGAAGTCGCGCAGCGGGGTGCTCTCCGTGTGCCGCGCCGCGTGCATGTCGTAGTCGGGATCGCTCTGGCGTCCTGTCGTGACGTCGACCACGACATCGCCGAAGCGCTCGGAGAGGTACGCCGGGGTCCACCGGCCGAAGGCGGGCCAGCGGGTCACGACGTCGGTCAGGACGACCGGGATGTTGCCGGCGACATAGACGTCGCGGAGCTCCTCGCCAGACACGCCGGAGCGCCGCGGAATTCCCGTCGGGTCGCAGGCGGTCGACGCCATTCGCTGCTGGAGCCGCGCCAGCATCTCGTGCCGCCGCGCCGACCTGGCAAAGGGCCGAGCGGCGACGAAGATGGGCGAACGGACGATGGCCGAGAGCAGCTCTCCAGCCTGCGCGCCGCTGACGCCGGCCGCCTGGAGTTGCTCCGAGATCACGCCCTCCGGCACGCCGCGCAGCAGGTTCTCCGTGGCCCAGCGCCACCACTCGGGCGCAACTTCCAGCTCGCGTTCCTGTTCGCCCATCTTCGACCTCACGATGTTGGGGAGCGCAACGGCGCGACGATCGAGCGCCTCACTTGCACGGGGGAGGAGGCGGCGGCATCGGCGGGATGATCTCCCCCTCTTCCCCGTCCGGCGGCGGCGGCGGCATCGGCGGGATGATCTCCCCCTCTTCCCCGTCCGGCGGCGGCGGCGGCATCGGCGGGATGATCTCCCCCTCTTCCCCGTCCGGCGGCGGCGGCGGCATCGGCGGGATGATCTCCCCCTCTTCCCCGTCCGGCGGCGGCGGCGGCATCGGCGGGACAATCTCGCCGCCCTCGCAGTCCGGAGGAGGCGGCATCGGCGGGATGACCTCCTCGTCGGGTGGCGGTGCCATCGGCGGGATGATCTCCTCGTCCGGAGGAGGCGGCGGCATCGGCGGGATGATCTCGCCTTGATCGACCGGATCCTCTCCCTCGTCCACGCCCGGAGGACCACAGGCGACCACGAAGACGGCAGCCGCCGCTACAGCCGCTCGAGACACCCGCTGCACAAGGGCCGCCGTCCGAGGCGGCGGCGTGGGCAGCGGCGATAACAAGGATGCATCGTCCGAAAGAAAGTTACGTGACATGAACACCTCCGCTGACGGCAGCGTGCAGGACATGTGCCATCTCGCTACCGCCGGATATCCCTGGAGATCTCGCCTTCTACGGTGCCGCCCGCCGCGCATGGCCCAGAGTGGCTCACCGCAGCGCCGCTCACCGCAGGGCCCGCGCGAGCGCCGCGTCGTCGACCTCCTCCTCGGCGGCGTGCTCGAGCGCCGCGCGCAACGCATCGTCGGCCGTGCCCTCGGCGGCGACGCGGATGAGCTCCTGCGCGTCGGGGTAGCCGGCGACGCGCAGAAGCAGGGCGGCGCCCACCCGGCGATCCCGCGGCGCGCTGGCGTCGTCGAGGGCGTGGAGCGCGTCCTCGGGGGTCAGGCCGGCGGCGCGGTAGTCGCCGCCGGCGAGCATCTTGCGGAGGTCCTCGCGCCAGACCGCGGGCTCGCGGCCGCGCCGCTCCAGCGCCTCGGCGCCGCGCGGCGCAGCGCCGCCGACGACGCCCTCGTGCGCATCGCGGATGCGCTGCGCGAGCGCTTCGGTCAGGCTGTCCCTTGTCCTGAGCACGACCGAGGTGCCACGGCGGGAGAGGAGGAGGAGCCGATCACCGAGCGTCCGGACCGCGGCGAGCTCGGCGTAGGGCATCCAGACGGTCGAGAAAGGCCGCTCGACGCGCACGCCGTCGGTGCCCACCACGACCTGGGTGCTGCGCGCAGCGCGGCGAAGGAGCCACGTCGACAGCAGGGCGAGGGCGGCCCACGCGACGACCGGCCAGAAGCTGCCGGCGTTCGACAGCGGCCTGGTGAGCGCCGAGATCACGATGAGCCAGAGGATCGTGAAGACCGGCACACCGACGCAGCCGGCCGCGAGCTCCCGGTGGACGCCGCCGAGCGAGACAGCGACGCGCCGCTCCGCGGGGCCGATCCCGAGGGCGGCGAGCAGGCGCGCGCCCTCCTCCTCGCGCGCGACGTGCACCTCGAGCACCTGCCCGCGGCGCAGGCGTAGCTCCACGCGGACGTGCGGATCCGACAGGACCAGGCCAGAGCGGATCTCGGTGCGCGGGATCGATCGCTTCACGGCGCCGTAGGTGAAGCGCAGCCCGGCCGCGTCGGCGGACACATGCGCCGGCCCCTTCCAGCCGACGGCGGTGGTGGCGAACAGGGCGCTCAAGAAGGAGAGGCCCAAGGCGACGAGCACGCCGGGCAGGGTCAGGAAGAGAGCGCTGACCGCGAACCTGCCGAGGCTCGGATCGTGGAGCACGCCTGCGAGGACCGAGGCGATCACGCTGACGAGGAAGGGCCCCGCGATCGCGAGCAGCGCGAGGCCTCCGAAGATGCGGCCGAGGGCCTCGTGGCGCCTCGCGACGCGGCGGCTGGTGAGCCTGAAGCCAGATCGGGAGGTCGCCCTCATCGCCCGGGCCATTCTGCGCTCTTTGTCGGGGAGATCTCCAGCGCGTACTTCTCGGCTCGTCCGCTCGCCTCATGGGCCGTGCTCCCCTTGCGTCCGGGGCCCGCCCCCAGCACCGAGATTCCGCTGTTCATGAGCGACGCGAACTGGCCGCTCGGTAGAGGCGGATCCCCAGCGCCGGCGCTCTCAGGCATGAGGGCGGGGCAGCCCGATCCGACGCGGGCGACGGGGCCTCACGGCACCCCGCTCAGACCCGCGCGATCGCGGCCTGCAAACCCGATTGGAGGGTCCCGCTGATCCGCAGGGACGACCAGTCGACGTCGAGAGCGACGAGCGATCGCGCGACATCCGCCGATATCCCGGTGAGCGAGCAGGTCGCGCCGAGGAGCCTCGCTGCCCCGATGGTCTGGAGCAGGTAACGGGAGACCTCGTCGCTCACCGAGGGCACGCCGGTGATATCGATGATCAACTCCCGCGCCGAGGTCCTGACGATGCTCGACAGCACGCTCTCCATGATCTGCTGCGAGCGCCTGCAGTCGACCGTGCCGACGAGCGGCAGGACGAGGATGCCCTGCCAGACCTGGATCACCGGGGTAGACAGCGCGAACAGCGCCTCCTGCTGCTCCTCGATCAGCCGGATCTTCTCCTGCAGCGCCGCCGTGCGGCTCAGGACCAGCTGCTCGAGCTGTCGCTTGCTCTCCCGCAAAGCCTCCTCGGCTCGCCGCCTCCGCGCCGCGTCGTGGATATCGACGAGGATCGCCTGGTCCGACGCGAGATCCACCTTGCGAGCGTAGCACTCCACGTGGAGCAGGCTGCCATCCTGGAGCGTACGGGGACGGCACTCGAAGCTCTTGTGGACGTCGCTCAGCAGCTCGGGCCAGAGCTTGCGCAGCGGATCGAGCGGATGAGCGACGCCGGCGCTGCCCTCGACGACCTCGAAGAGGCGCACGCCCTCGTGCCCGACCTCGAACATCTCCAGCAGGCGGGCGTTGTAATCAGCGACGGAGCCGTCGAGTCGATAGACAATGACGGCGTCGCGAAGCTGATCGAACATCTCGCCCAGCCTCGCCGGTGAGCGGTCCGGCTGCCTGTGCCCAGGAGCGGCCTCGCTGCGAGCTATATCGTTGTTCTCCTGCATCCCGGCGCCCCTCGCTCAGCGTTCATCGCGCTGCTCAACCGCGCGTCCTCAGCCATTCCATGGCATCCTGCTCGGAGGAGAACGAGGCGTTCACGTTGTCGATCTCGTTCGCGAATCGCTCCAGCGCGAATCGATTGGCGTCGTCCTCCATGCTCTCGTCTCGCTTGACGAACACGGCCAGGTGCCGCAGGCCGGCTGCGAAGAGCCGCGGCATCACGTCGTCTCGCAGGTAATCGTTGACGCCGTCCCAGCTCGCGGCCCACTGGCTCAGGTCAGCGAGGAGCTTTGTGCACTTGCTCTCGACGAACGCTTCCACGAAGTGCCCTCCGAGAATCTCCTTGATCTCCTCATCGAAGACCTCACCGAACCACCGGTGGATGAGGATGCGCTGATCGCGATAGGCGCTCTCGATCGTATGGATGCGGCGGCCGAGGATGTTGAACGTATCGATGGCCCCCGCGGTCTTCACGACGGAGATGCCGGTTCGTGTCTCGGTCGATTGCTTGATAACGACCCTCATGGATCCCCCCTGATACCGCCCGGTCAGACCGGCGGCCCTCGACGACGCCTGCCCTTGGGACAGGACACCTCATTCCATCTGACCTGTCAAGATCAGCCCGGACTGACATCTCAGCGAACGTGAACCACGTCACAGGTGAGCCCCTCCAGGCGGTATGTCGTGACTCGGCTCGTAGGGCGACGCCCGGCGGCACCGGCGACCCGACCTTCACCCGCCTATGTGAGGACGCCGCCGCGGCGAAATCGCCGTTCCCGGGTATCCCCACGTGCTCTCGGTGGACAGCCGCTCACCCCCCGTGGTCCTTCGTCCTTGAGCGACCGGGCGCTACCTGTGGATCCAGTACCGGTAGCCGTTGGTGCGGAAGGGCACGTCGAGCTCGCGGCAGATCTCGGCGATCACATCGGGGGTGAAGAAATAGTTGCGGATGCGGGCGATGTGCTCGCCGTCGGTCTCGACGGTCCAGACGGTGCGCACCGCGGGTCCGGTGTCGTGCTCGAACCAGAAGAGCAGCAAGAGCTCGCCGCGATGCTCGCGCACCTCGCAGCGTGGCGGGCCGCCGAGGTAGCCGACCAGGTGACGGGCGTCGACCCCGCCGGCGTCGGTGGTCGTGATCGGCGAGAGGCTGCCGACGAACGACCCGGTGCGCGGATCGGCCGGGGGCTCGCGCCCGTACTCGGTCACCACGCCGACGATCTCGGTGATCGAGCTGTCGAGGAGCAGCGAGGTCAGGGCCGGCAGGTCGCGGGCGTTGAAGGCGGCGCAGAAGGCGTCGAGCACGCCCGGCGCGGGCGCCCGGGGCTCGTCGGCCTCGGGCGCGACGAGCTTGCCGCGGCCGCGGTGCAGCGCCGCCTTGACCGCGCCGACCGAGGTCGAGAGCGACGCGGCGACCTCTTCGAGCGAGAAATCGAACACGTCCTTCAGCACGACCGCCGCGCGCTCCTGGGGCGACAGGTGCGCGACCAGGGTGCCGGCGGCCTCGCGCGGCGCCCGCTCGTCGGGCGCGTGCCCTGGCGCCGGGTGTGCTGCCGAGGGCTCGCCGAGCGCGTCGCGCTCGAGCCGCTGCCGCCGGGCGCGGTCGATCCAGAGGTTCGACGCCACCCGGAACAGCCAGGCGCGCGGGTTGGGCACCTCGTGGAACAGGGTGCCGAGCGTGACGAAGCCGCGGGCCATGGTGTCCTGCACCAGGTCCTCGGCGTCCCACGGGCTCCGGGTCAGGTAGCGGCAGTAACGGTACAGCTCGGGCCGGAGCGGCTCGAACACGTCGAGGAACCGCTGCCATGACGCCTTCACGTCATTGCTCAGCTCGCCGAGGTCGCGCGGCTCGTCGCTCATGACCAGACCGGCTCGTAGCACAGGACCGACAGCCCGCCGCCCAGGTTCTGGGTCCGGATCTGCCGCAGCGAGAGGCGATGGTCGCGGCGCGCGAACAGCGGCGTGCCGCCGCCGAGCACCACCGGGTGCACGATCAGGCGGAATTCGTCGACGAGGCGGTGCTCGATCAGCGTCGAGACCAGGGCGGCGCCGGCCCAGGCGACGATCGGCTTGCCGGGCTGCCGCTTGAGCGCGGCGATCTCCTCGGGGTCACGGGCCACGCGGGTGTTGGCCCACGCGGCGTGCGTCAGGGTCCGGGACAGCACGACCTTGGGCAGGGCGTTCATCTTGCGCGCGAACGCGAGGTCCTGGGGCGAGCGCGGGCGCGCCTCGGCGTCGGGCCAGTACTGGAGCATGAGCTCGTAGGAGGTGCGCCCGTAGATCGCGAGGCCGACGGAGTCGACCATCTCGTCGCAGTACCGCTCGAACTGCGGGTTGCCGTCCTGGAACCAGTCCAGCTCGCGGCCCGGGCCCTCGATGTAGCCGTCGAGGGACGTGATCATGGAGACGTAGAGGCGTCGTTCGGTCGGGGTCGTCGTCGTCATGGCTCACCGACGAACGGCGCGGCCGGGAGGATACGGGGGGGCGAAGAAAATGTTGGGCGGAGAGGAAGAAGGAGAGCTTCACAGGGAGACGGGGAGGCGGGGAGGCGAGAGATGGGGATCAGCCGTTCGAACCATCAGGCTCGGCGCCGGCGGCTTCGGGCGGCATCGATGCGGGGCGGCGAGCAGGCGCGAAGGATGGTCCCCGCCTCTCGCCTCTCCACCTTGGTCTGTCTATCTCTCTCTCCTCCCCGTCTCCCCGTCTCCCTGTGTACTCTCTCTTACTCTGTTGCCTGTCCCTGAGCGGCTCAGAGCGACCCGACCCAGGTTGGGCGACCCGGAGCCAGCTCTGTAGTTAGCGACGCAAGCTCCGTACATGGCGCCACCAGCTCCGTACGTAGCGATGCCGAACTCAAGGAGCTCCAGAAGATAGCTACCCGGCCCAGGTTCGGTCGCCCCGCACCGCTCACCGGCCGGAGCCGCCACGCGCTTCCTCGACCCCCTCCCCCATCGCCCCGCGGATCCTGAGGTGGCCGAGGGTGACCGCGGCGATGAATCCCCAGGAACGTGAGCTCATGGCGCGTCATCGGCCGGAGCGGGCGATCTGTGACAAGGACGGCGCACGAGCGCCTCAGGCTCTCGAGCTCCTCCCCGCCCTGCCCTGGCGGCGCGCCGCCCTCCGCGCGACCTGCGACGACGGCGCTGGGCAGACGCCGTCGGTGCTGTACAACCAAGGCTCACCCCTTGCCGAGGAGCTGCCGCATGACGCGTCGTCTTCAGGAACGCCTGCTCGCGATCATGGACCGCAAGAACCACTGGGCCTGGGCGCACCTCACCGGCCCCGGCCTCACGCGAGACCAGCTCGCGGTTCACTTCAGGCACGAATACCGGGTCTACGTGCGCGACTTCCCGGTGCTGCTCGCGCGCGTGCTCGGCCAGTCGCCGCCGGCCGCGGTGCGCAGCGCCCTCGCCGAGAACCTCTTCGAAGAGCAGACGGGCAAGCTCTCGCTGGGCGTGTCGCACCCGGCGCTCTTCCTGGAGATGATCGACGGCCTGGGCATCCCGCGCGCGGCCATCGAGGACGAGTCGATCCCGCTCGAGCCCGAGGCCCACGCTTACCGGGCGCTGCTCGACCGCGCGAGCGCGGCGCCGCCGTGGGTCGTGGGCGCGGCGGTGCTGACCATCTTCGTGGAGGGCAGCGTGCACGAGCGCGCGGAGCTCCTCGGGCAGCGCGAGGCGCCGCCGATCGAGGAGGCGCTGCGCGCGCACCCGATGGTGCGGCACTACGGGTGTCCGCCCGAGCGCATGCGCCTGGCGAGGGCGCACCGGGCGGTCGAAGGAGGGCACCGGCGGGACGCGTGGGAGATGGTGCTGGGGCACGTGCCGGACGAGGGCCCGACGGCGGACGCGGTCGCGTCCGCGGTGGCCGCAGCGCACGCGGCCTGGCTGGCGTACCGGGATGGGGTCGGGCGCGCCATGGGGCTCCGGCAGGCCTGAGCTGGCCTTGGCGCACTCCTCCGGTTCTGCCTGACACGCGCAGGGTTCACTGATAGAATCGCGCGCATCGCTTGGGCCGTTCTGCGCCCGTTCTTGAGGAGATCTTCCAGTATGTCCTTCTCGGCTCGTTCCTTTGCCTTCTTTGCCATGTACACGCTCGCGTCCGTGGCCGCGTGCGGCGGCGAATCCAGCTCCGGGGCCGGCGGCGCCGGCGGGTCGGGCGACGACGCCGCGGGCCCGGGCCCCGGGAGCACCTCCTCCGGCCCCGGCGCGACCAGCGGCGGCGCCACGAGCGGCGGCGGCGCAACGAGCGGCAGCGGCAGCGCCACGACGAGCAGCGGCTCGGGCGGCGCCACCAGCAGCAGCGCCACGAGCAGCGGCTCAGGCGACGTCACCGCGAGCGCCACGAGCACCGGAGCCGGCGACACGACGACCAGCACGGCGGCGACCGGCGGCACGGACCCCGGCGGGTGCAGCATCTTCTGCTCCGACTTCGAAGGCGGCTCGCTGCCTTCCGAGATCCAGTTCTTCCCCGAGTACCTGCGGCCGAGGATGAGCGAGTTCGTGACGCTGGACAGCACCGGTCACAGCGGCACGCGCTCCGTCAAGGTCTCGGGCACGGACTTCAGCCAGATGCTCGGCGTGGCCGTGCCGAGCAATTTCTGGGGCAGGGTCTACCTCAAGAGCGCCACCGACATCCAGATGGGCCACAACACGTATGTCGCGGCCGCGGAAGGCAACGGGGATCCCAACAACGGCGAGCAGATCCGCATCGGCGAGCACCAGTGTCAGCTCGAGCTGAACCGCAGGAGCGACGACAAAGAGATGCTCTCGAACGGCGGAATGTACATGTGCAGCGGCGGCGTGAAGCTCGTCGCGAACACCTGGTACTGCCTCGAGTTCCACTACGACGGGCCGGGCCGCTCGGTGAGCGTGTTCGTGGACGGCACCGAGGTCAACGCGATGCACGTCACGGACTGGGGCCCGTACGACTACAAGCTCTTCAAGTTCGGGTTCGAGAAGTACCACGGCGGGGCCAAGACCATGTGGTACGACGACCTCGCGCTCCACTCCGAGCGCGTCGGCTGCGGCAAGTGAGGCCGCGCCGCGCGGCGCTCGGGTGAGCCTGAGGGGCCGCGGGAACGCCGCGGAGACGAGATGAAGGCGATTGTCTATGACCGATACGGCTCACCCGACGTCCTGAGGCTCGAGGAGATCCCGAGGCCCGAGATCGGCGACGACGACGTCCTGGTGAGGGTCCACGCGGCCTCCGTGAACTCGTGGGACTGGGATCTCGTGACCGGAACGCCGGTGCTGTTTCGCTTCTGGGGGCTGCTCAGGCCCAAGCACAAGGTCCCGGGAGCGGACATCGCGGGCCGCGTGGAGGCGGTGGGCAAGAACGTGACCCGGTTCCGGCCCGGTGACGAGGTGTTCGGAGATCTCTGCCAGTGCGGCTGGGGCGGCTTCGCCGAATACGCGCGCGCCGCCGAGAGCGCGCTGACGCCCAAGCCGGCCGGGATGACGTTCGAGCAAGCCGCGGCCCTCCCTCAGGCAGGCGCGATGGCCCTTCAGGGGCTCCGCGACGAGGGAGGGCTCAGGCCCGCCCAGAAGGTCTTGATCAACGGCGCAGGCGGCGGCGTCGGCACCCTCGCCATCCAGATCGCCACATCGCTCGGAGCCGAGGTCACCGGCGTGGACCGGACGGAGAAGCTGGAGACGATGCGCTCGGCCGGCGCAGCCGAGGTCATCGACTACACGAAAGAGGACTTCACGGCCGGCGGGAAGACCTACGATCTGATCCTCGACGCCGCGGCGCACCGCTCGATGTTCGACTACGCGCGCGCGCTGAACCGAGGGGGGACCTACGTGATGCTCGGGGGCTCCATCGGTCGAATCTTTCAGCTCTTGCTCGTCGGGCCGTGGATATCGAGGAGCGAGCAAAAGAAGATGCGCCTCATGCCAGCGAAGGCGAACCACGACCTCGCTGCCCTGGGGGAGCTGTTCCAGGCGGGCAAGCTGAGCCCCGTCATCGATCGCTGTTTTCCGCTCGACGAGGTCCCCGACGCGCTCCGCTACTTCGGCGAGGGGAGAGCGCGCGGGAAGATCGTCATCACCGTGTGACGGCGCCCCCCGTACCAACCGACGCCGGGCTCAGTCGTCGATGACGGCGTTGACGATCCCGTCGAAGAACTCCCCGTTCCCGACCGCGTCGAGCATCCGGTTCCAGCCGATCTCATCGAACGGCGTCGGCACGCCGTGGTTCGTCAAGATGACCCCGATCAGCTCGCGGCGGCGATCGATCCACAGGAAGCACCCGGTGCCGCCCGCCTTGCCGTAAGAGCCGCTCGAGAGGCGCGACCCGCCGTTGGAGAAGCGGTGGGTCGCGAGCTCCCAGCCATAGCCCTTGGGCGTGATCAGGAGGTTCGTTATCGGCGATACGTCGGTCTCCGACGCCTTCACCTCGGGCGTCTGGTTGCTCACCATCGCGGCGGCGGCCTGGCGGCTCAGGACGCGGGCGCCGCCGTACCTGCCGCCGTTCAGGATCATCTGGCAGAACACCGCGATGTCCCGCGCCGTCGAGAAGACGCCGTCACAGCCGGCGATCCCGCCGAGCGCGTGATCCTGCTCGTCCTGCACCTCGCCGCGGCACATCCTTCCCCGGAGCTCGGAGTAGCCCGTGGCCGCGGTCCGCGAGATGAGCGCCGCCGACGGGTTGAAGGTCGTGTCGCTCATGCCGAGCGGGCCCCAGATGCGCGCCTTCGCGAAGGCGTCGAGATCCATGCCCGAGGCGACCTCGATCACCCGCCCGAGGAGGCGGTAGGTGAGATCGCTGTAGAGCACCTGCGTGCCAGGGACGTACTCGAGCGGCGCCTCCGCCATGCGCTGCCAGACGCGCTCGGCGTCCGGGTCGTCCAGGAACTGGCTGTCCAGCGGCAAGCCGGCCGTGTACCGGAGCATGTCGCGCACCGTGATGGCCTCCTTGCCGTTGGCCGCGAATTCCGGGATGAAATCGGCCACCCGATCGTTCAGCCGAAGCACGCCGTCCTCCACGAGGATCACCGCCGACGTCGACGTCGCGAGGACCTTGGTGATGGAGAGCAGGTCGAACAGCGTGTCGAGCGTCATCGGCTCGTCCGCGCCGCGGACCCGGGAGCCGAACGCCCGGTGCCCGACGATCCTCCCCCGCCGCGCTACAAGGGCGACCGCGCCCGGGAACAGGCCGTCGGTCACCCGTCGCTGGATGCGCGCAAAGACGTCCTCGATGCGCTCCGAGCACAGGCCGACGCCCTCGGGCCGCCCAGGGACGAGCCGCTCGTACGTCGTCTGGATGTGCGCCTCAGCCACCTTGGCCGACAGGACCGCCGGCGCGAACGCGGCCACCGCCGCCGTACGGCCCAGCCCCTGGAGAAGGCGCCTGCGATTCAAAAATCCATGCTCGGTGCACATGCTCGCTCCTGATCCGTGATCCGTGGGGGGCCGGGTCGCGCCGCAGCAGAGCCCGCTCGGGCGCGCTTTCCCGCGCCGTCGCTGAGGTCGCCATCGACGCTCGCGAGCGCCCGAATTCCTGAACAGCAGGAGGCGTGCCGGGCAGCGGACCCAGCGATTCGCGGCGCCGCCGCGCGAGAGCGCCGGCGGACAGGTGCGCCGATCGTGCACCCGCCTGCACGATCGGCCGCGCGATCGCCCGCGCGGTCCCGGCGCTCTGCACGGTTTTGCATGATTCGTGCAAATCAACGCCAAACCAGCGCACGGCGGCGCGCGGCGCCGCGTAGGATGTGCTCGTGGACGAAGGCTTTCCCGGCAGCGATGTGCGGGGCTCCTGCACGACGACGCTCCGGCTCGCGATCGTGGCCGGCAACACGATCACCTTCGCCCCGCTGCCGCCCCACGGCCGCGTCGTCCTCGGGCGCGACGAGGGGTGCGACGTGCGGATCGACGATCGCTCGGTGTCGCGCCGGCACGCGGCCCTCGACGTCGGCCCGCCGCTCCGGATCGAGGACCTCGGGAGCGCCAACGGCACCTTCGTCGGCGAGCCGCAGGCCCGCGCGCTGACGGCGCGCACGCACCGCCTGCGGCGCCTCTCGCGGGAGAGCGCCGAGGTCGGCGTCGGCGAGCGCTTCAACCTCGGCGCGACCACCGTCGTCGTCGGCCGCGCGCCCGGCGGGGCGGCCGAGGAGCCCGACCGCGGAAAGCCGCCCGCGGACATCGTGCTGCTGGCCCCGGCGATGCTGGCGCTCTACGAGCAGGCCGCCCGCGCCGCGCGGAGCCCCATCAGCGTGCTCATCCTGGGCGAGACGGGGGTGGGCAAGGAGGTGCTCGCCCGGACCCTCCACGCGCGCTCGCCGCGGTCGAGCGGGCCTTACGTCGAGCTGAACTGCGCCGCGCTGCCGCCGTCGCTCCTCGAGGGCGAGCTCTTCGGCCACGAGAAGAGCGCCTTCACGGGCGCCAGCCACGCGCGCCCCGGCCTGCTCGAGGCGGCCCACGGCGGCACGCTGTTCCTCGACGAGATCGGCGAGCTGCCCCTCGCCTTCCAGGCGAAGCTGCTCCGCGTCCTCGAGGACCGGAAGGTGCTCCGCATCGGGGGCCGCACCCCGCGCCGGCTCGACCTCCGCTTCGTGGCGGCGACCAACCGCGATCTCGAGGCGGAGATCGCGCGCGGCGCCTTCCGCCAGGACCTCTACTTCCGGCTGAACGGCATCTCCCTCGTCGTCCCGCCGCTCCGGGAGCGGGTCGCCGAGATCGGCCCGCTCGCCGGCAGGTTCCTCGAGGAGGCGTGCCGGCAGCTCGACCAGCGCGGTACGCCCCGCATCTCGCCGGAGGCGCTCGCCGCCCTCGAGGCGTACGCCTGGCCGGGGAACGTGCGCGAGCTGCGCAACGTGATCGAGCGCGCGGCGGTCCTGTGCGCGGGGGAGTCGGTCCTGCCCGCCGATCTGCCGCCGCACCTGATGAACGGCGCCACGCCCCCGTCGAGCGGCGCCGCGTCGCGGCCCAGCGGCACCATCCCCCCGCCGCCGCCCAGCGGCGCAATTCTCCCGCCGCCGCCCAGCGGCGCCATCCCCCCGCCGCCGCCCAGCGGCGCCGCGCTCCCTCCCAGCGGCGCCGCGCCGCCGCCGAGCGGCGCCGCACCCCCTCCCAGCGGCGCCGGGCTGCCGCCAGCCGACGCCGCGCCGCCGAGCGGCGACGCCCTCACGAGGCTCCGGCTCGAGATGAAGGCCGCCGACCGGCAGCGCGTCATCGAGGCCCTCGAGCGGTCCGCGGGCAACCAGACGCGCGCCGCGAAGCTCCTCGGCGTCTCGCTGCGCACGCTGATCAACCGCATCGACGAGTACGGCATCCCGCGGCCGCGGAAGCGGCCGCCCTGAGCGCTCACGAGCGCGACGAGCGCGCGGCGCCCCCGGCGCCCAGGGCGCGGGACGCCCCCTCCTGGATCCCGCGGAGCACCGCCTCGACGTCCCGCTCCGCGCCCAGGGCGAGCCCCCGGTCCGCGAGCGCGCGCGCGGCGGGCGGCGTCCGGGTCGCTCCAGGCGAGCGCCTGCTCCGCCTCTGCTCGCGGAGGCTAGGAGAGGCTAGGACGAGCCGGCCGGATCACGAAAAGCAGAACCGCGCGGGCCACCAACGCGGGCTGGCGATCGGGGATGCGCGGGGCACGAAAAGGCCCAAGAACGAGGGCGCCGCTCGCATGGGGTCGAGCTGCGGGCAGAGGTTGGCCAACGGCCACGCGCGAACGGACACGCGAGCACATCCTCCAGATAGACGCGGCGGATGAGGGAAGCCCAGTCCATGCGTGCGTAGACCGGCGGGACGATGCCGTCGCCGAGGCTCGTGCGCGCGCTCGCCGGAGGGTCCCAGGTAGCCGCGGGAGGTGGCGCCGTGATGTCGTTGGCGCAGGTCGGTGGCGCCGTCGCGCTCGTCTTCGTCTCCGGCACCGGGATGCCCGTCGCCGCGGGTCGGTGAGCCACCACGGCGGCTCGCCACGACGAGCCCGACGCGAGCACGCCGGAAAGGCGCAGCAACGGATACCGCGGTGGAGGCACGAGAGCCGCGATGCGCGCCAGAAAATACACAGGCGCCAGCACCAGGTGAGTCGCGCCGTTGCGACGGGGCTTGCGAAGGCGGTACGCGACGCGGCCATTGGGCAGGAGCGAGATGCGCTCCAGGCTGAAGGGCGGGCGCGCGCCGTAGCGGCACAGCCGTTCAAGGCCGGCGCGATCCCCCGCGCGGAGCGTGACGCCCGCATGGATGTTGAACCCTGCCACCTCGCCGGCCCACGGGCTCTTGCCCCGGGGGCGGAAGCGATCCTCGTCGTCCGCCTCTGCGAGGGGGACGCCGACCTCATCGAGGCGCACAAATGTGCCGCCGAAGAGCGACAGTTGCATGCACGCTTCGGGCGGGGAGAGCTCGGGGACCTCGTTGGAGCGCTCCTCGCTCGGCCCGTCGTCCACGAGCTTCCGCCGCCGCAGCCACCGCATCATGCGCTTCTCGACGCGCGCGGCGACAGCGGCGATGTCGTCGCGCGAGGGCGCAGGGCCCTGGTGGAAAACGACCTCGGGACCGTCCTTTCGAGTGAATACGCCATCGAGCGCGACGACGTGGAAGTGCACGACAGCTCCGCTTCCGCGCCTCGGTCTACGGCGCCTGCCCCGCGCGGCGAACACCCTCTCCGGGGCCGGGCGGCCCGGCGCTCTTGAGCTGCTGCGCTGCGCGCCTCAGTGCACGCGATCGATGCCCTTGGCGATGAAGGAGCTGCTCGCCCCGGACGTGCCCCGGAACGCGGCGGGTCCCGGCTGCGCGCAGAGCAGCTGCTCCATGTCGGTCGCCCGGCGCTCGAGATCGTCGAGGTGCCGGACGGTGACGCCGTCGACCGGGTCCAGCACGTCGGTGCCTTCCAGGAAGGCCGAGATGTCGGCCTGGACGCCAGCGAAGCGCGGGCTGATGTGGAGGAAGACGGTCTGCGCCTCCACGCCGTGGCAACCGTTGCAAGCGTTCAACGAGAACTTGTGGCGAGCCTCGTTGTTGGTGATCCCAGGGGCGTTCCAGGGCGGGCGGGGGAAGTCGTTGATGGAGCTGCCGCCGAGGAAGCTGACCCCCTGGAAGACCTCGGGCACGGTGTGCGTCTCGGTCAGGATGGACGCCTCGTTCTGGTTGATGAAGTCGGCGACGATCGATTGCCCCATGAAGCTCGTGTCGGGCGTCAGCTTCACCGTGTCGGGCTGCAGGAGCCCCGTGGCCGGCGACAGGGTGAACTCGCGCAGCTCCCAGGGGCCGGCCAGGGCGATCTCGTTCGTCCGGAGCTGCGACAGCGCGCTGCCGTTCACGCGGCCGGGCTCCGCGTTGCTCCCAGCGAACCGCTCGGTGATCTCGGCCAGCTTCGCGTTGTAGTCCGCCGAGCCGAGGGAGAGCGCGTTCAGCTCGTGCCAGAGGTTCGCCCAGTCGAGCACCTCTGCCTCGGTGGTCGCCGGCAGGCGATACTCCAGGATGATCGTGAACTGCAGCGGGCTCCCGCTGCTGTCGGTCACCCCGAACACGAACCGGCCCTCACCCGCCTTGCCGTCGGCGAGCTTCCTGAGATCCAGCCGATTCACGATGGCGAGGAGCCGGATCGGGGCGCGCGACAGGTCGAGCGCCCCGTCGACCCTGGGCCAGGGATCGAGCACGAGCGACTGGATCCCCGTCCGCGCGGGGACGACGTGGGTGTTCATGGTCTGGTCCGAGAGCCAGCTCTGGAACATCTGCTCGACCATGACGGGCGCCTGGGCCGGGGTGGGCGCCATGGCCTCCATCAGGTGCTTGAACGTCCAGACGCCGTCGCCCGTGGTCCTGACCGGATCCTCGACCACCGCGAGATCCCTGATCAAGAGCTCCTTGTTCTCGTCCACCTCGGGGCAGGACGGCAGGGAGAAGAGCTCGCTCATGTCGGCGGTCGTAACCGGCTGGCTCGACACCCAGACGTCGTCGATGGCCCCGAGGAACTGACGGGAGCTGCCGTTCTGGGGGGGAGCCCCGCCGATCTCCAGCGAGAGGGGCGAGCCGTTGATGGGCGTCGGGCTCGAGAAGCCGAAGCTGGTCGTGCTCACGAGCTGGCCGTTGATGAAGAGCCGGATCGCCAGGCCGTCGTACGTGGCGCCGACATGCATCCACCCGGGCGACAGGCTGTGCCCGAAGGCCGCGCCGCGGATGTTCACAAGCGTGCTCGATCCGGGAATCTTGACGTTCAGGTTGAGCTCCAGCGTGCCGTGCCCGATCTGGAACGCGATGATGTCGCTGCTGCCGCTCCCCTGGCGGAAGATGGTGCGGACCGTGCTGAAGTCGATGCTGGTCGGGTTGATCCAGGCCGCGACCGCGAAGCGGGTACCGAACTCGTACGCCGCCGCGACGGGCGTCGTGATCCGCTCCCCCTCCGCGTCGAGCGCCACCGCCTTGAGCCCATCCGGGCGGTCCACGCACGCGCTCGAGGCGGATCGCGTGGCGTGGAAGGCCGAGAAGGTCGAATCCGCCAGCGCCGTGCTGCTCGGATCGCAGTCGTTCATCCGCCAGAAGCTGATGGCCGAAGCCAGCCCCTGGGTCGCGGTGTCGATGACCTCCGCGTCGGTGTCGCTGGCGCTGCACCCCGCGAGGAGCAGGCCGGCCACCATCCATCGGGAAATGTGCTGATCGAGAAAGCGCATAATGACCCCTGTTGTGTTCCGCCGAGAGCCCCGAGCTCGCGTCCTGCAGACCTCGAGCTTGAAGACGCGAGACCAGCCGCTCGTCACTTGCCGACCCTGGCATGAACGCCCAGAAAGGCGTTGACGAGGCTCGACTGCCCAGCCCTTGCGCCGCGGGCAAATACCAGGCTCGGTCGCGCCGAACTCAAGCGCTTCCATCTGGCAGCTCGCGCTCGGAGCAGCCCCTAGCGACCCAACGTTTAGCGGACGTAGCAGCTCAGCTCAACATTACAATTCACCTGGAGCACGATTTTGACAGCCTTAACAAACATTTACACACTCTGCCCCAGGGCGTCACCGCTTAATGCTCAAACAGCAAAGCTCCAATTCATAAGCATCATGATCCTCATGCAATCAATTCATCTCGGATCTCCGACGACGCGGCCGGCGTCCTCCGTGCGTGCCGTTCGATCGCGTCGTCGATGATGGCGACTTGGATAAAAACAAAGCGATAGGCCCCCGGCGAGGGTGCTCGTCGCATGCGCGCTCGCCGGGAGCCGACGAGCTGCGATACTGCCGGCATGCTCTTCCCCCGGCGCCTCGTCCTGACCCTCTGCGCTGCCGCGCTCGCCCCGCGCCAGGCCCTCGCGGACGCCGCCGCGCCCGCGTCGTCCCCTTCCCCGCCCGCCGTCGACCTGCGCGACCTCCAGGTCCCCGGCGACCGCGCCCTCGGCCGGCGGTTCACGCTGCTCGTGCCGAGGCGACCTATCTCCCCAAGTAACGCTACGCCGGCGCGCGGCGGGCCGTGACCAGCCAGGCGCGCGAGTCGAACAGTACGCCTTTGCTAGTTTCGTGTGCGGCGAGCGTCTCGCGTAACCTGACGAGCGCGCGCTGCGCAGTGGCTGCGTCCAGCCGCGCGAGCAGGTCCCTGTGCCGCCTCATGTCGAGCACGAGGTCGAGCGCGGCTCCTGCGTCAGGTCCGTAGTAGACGGGTTCGCGCACGTCGGCGACACCGACCTCGACGAAGCCGGACGCGTCGAGGATGGAACGGACCACATCCGGATCGGCCATCGAGAACGGATTTGGCCCAGACGCCGGCGCTACCGCGGCACCGTCGGTCAGCGCCTGACGGAACGCCGTCGCCCATTCGTTCTGCTCCTCACCCTGCCAGACCAACATGACGAGGCGCGCTCCTGGCCGCGCCGCGCGCGCGACGTGGGTGAACGCCGCGACTGGATCGGCGAAGAACATGGTGCCGAACCGGCTGATGATCAGGTCGAAATGCGCCGGCGAAAATGGATGAATCTGCGCGTCGCCCCGCTCGAAGGCAACATTGGAAACACCTTCCTCGGCGCTGCGGCGGCGGGCGCGCTCCAGCATCTCCTCGGAGATGTCTACGCCCAGCGCGCTTCCCAACGTCGCGGCCCGAGCGGCGTCGAGCGTGGTCTGGCCGCTCCCACAGCCGATGTCGAGTATGCGGTCTGCCTGGTCGACGACCATCGCCGCGCGCAGTCGCTCGTCGTGAGCCCGCAGCTCCGCGTCATAGTGATCGGCCCACCGCAGCCGCGGACGAAGTTTCTTCGTATAGCCTTCCAGGATGTCGGCCAGCTCCTTCGGACGACTCAACGCCACGCAGTGGCCCGCCGCGATCTCGTCCGGGACAACGCCGAGGCGATCCGCAACCGTGCGCCGGAGGAAGCCGGGGGGGAAGAAGCGGTCCTCGGTGCAGAGGACGAAATGGGTCGGCACGTCCGGCAGCGCGTCGAGCGGCCAGGGCGAAGCGGTGCATGCCGCCGACGGGTGCGCCCGCTCCTTGCTCAGCGCCTGCGCGGCCAGCTCGCGCGGCACGTCGTGGTAAAAGGAGACGTACGGATCCTGGTTGCCGGTCGCGCCGCCGTCGCGCGCGGCTTGCTCCTCCACTGCCTTTCGATAGCCGGTCCTGACCCACCAGTCCCCGGGCGCCTCGCCCGGGGACGGGACCATGCCGGCCACGAACACCAGGGCGTCGACCGGGAGCCGGACGGCGACGAGCGGTGCGGTGAATCCGCCGAACGAATGAGCAACGACGACCAGATCCCTGCGATCGGCCACCGCCGCGACCACCGCATCTGCGTAGTCGTCCAGCTCGAGCGAGTCGTCGTCCCCCGGGAGGTCGGGCGCGACGACATCGTGCCCCCGCGCGCGCAGCTCGGCCTCGAGCCGGTGCCAGTACCAACCGACGTCGCCGCCGCCGTGGATCAACACGAACGTGCTCAAGCGTCGCTGCTCCGCTCGGACATGCATCCTGTCATGAACGCGATCCTCATGCCGGCATCATGCCGCCGAATCCATTCGAGGCCAAGTACGAATCGAAAACGGGAAGCGCCCCCGCGCGCGTGGGCGAACCCGTCTCAATAACACCCTGACGATGGGCGGCGGCTCGGTGGGGATGCCGGCATCGGTCACGATCGCCACGATGGCTTCGCGCTGCGCACGTTGACCGATGTCGGCGACGAGCCGCCGGCGCCCACCGCACGGACACGCGAGCACATCCTCCCAATAGACGCGGCGGATGAGGGAAGCCCAGTCCATGCGGGAGGGGCGTGGCGGCGCGGGGGCGCGGCGCCACGGCCGCGCTCAGTACATCAGGTTGCCCTGGCCGAGCACGAAGGTGATGTTCTGACCGAACTGGGCCCGGGCGGTCGTCACGCGCGCGGTGGCGTTCACGATGCGGTTGCGGCGCTCGGCCGCCGAGCTCGCCGCGAGGCCCTGGGCGATCTCGGCGCGCGCGAGGTCGAGCTGCTGCGCCGCGGCGGGATACAGCGTCATCGGGGCCATCACCTCGATGGCGTCGTCGATCTCGACGCGGGCGAGCTCCATCAGCTTCTGCTGCACGTCGGCGCGCGTGTTCGCGAACTGGTCGACGAGCACCCGCGCGGCGTCCAGCCGTTGCTTCGCGATGTCGGCGTTGAAGGCGGCGTTCAGCGCGCGCAGGAAGCGAGCGATGGCGATCGCGTCGAGCGGCACGAGGTTGAGCGGCGTCCCGAAGCGCTGCTCGAGCTCCTGGGCGGCGGGAGAGAAGAGGAAGGGCGTCGAGGCGTAGAACGTGACGGCGTCGGTGAGGCCCGGATCCGCCTTGTCGTTGATCTGCAGGTTGTTGTGGAAGAAGGGCGGCGTGTCCGCGGCCTCGATGAGGGGCGGCGGGTTGAAGGTGCCGTTGCCGAACGAGTTGGGGAAGCCGATGCCCGTGGCGTCGAAGTTGGGCGCCGGCAGGTCTCGCCCGCCGAAGCCGCCGTCCGCGAGGAACTCGCCCCCGAAGCTGCCCCCGTTGAGCGGCGACCCCTTGGTGCGCGTGCCGGTGTCGAAGTTGCGGTTGTTGCCGGTGTCCTGGAAGTTCGCGCCGGCGTTGTGGTGGCACAAGTTGCAGCGGCCGCGGTTCGGGTCCATGAACGCTTGCCGGCCGTCCTCCGCCTCCGCGTCGAACAGGCGAACGCTCGCCAGATCGAGCTCGTTCAGCCGGCCCAGGCTGAGCTGGAAGGCCAGGGTCACGTCCTCTTCTTCCGGTGTCGGCAACCGGAAATCGACGCCCGGCTCGCGGGCGAGGCGCTTGGGAAAGTGCTGGGTGATCGCGTCCTTGAGGAAGCCGCGCAGCGTGCCGTCGCTCGAGCCGTCCCCGCCCCAGCCGGTCCGCTCCGTGGGGGGATTGGTGGTGCCGTCCCCCGAATCCGCCCGGATGCTGGTGCTGAGCGAGAGGACGTGGTTCACCCCGCGCGAGACGAACCGGTGCGTCGGATCGACGAAGCCGTCCACGTTCTCGAGGATGGCCGCGTCGTCCAGCAGATCCGAGGTCTCGAGCTCGGCGAGCTCCGGCACCTGCCGGAACACGAAGAGCGGGTCATTGGGGCTGGTTTGGTCGAGGGCCTGGATGAACGGCACGTCGAGCGTCGTGTTGTTGGCCACGGGGTGGCAGGTGCCGCAGGTGCGGCCGTTGCCCTCGAACGTCTCGTGGAAGAAGACACCTGCGCCCGCGCAGATGTCCTGCGAGACAAGCCCGGCGACCACCCGCGGATCCTGCGCGCATTCAGCGAGCCGATCCGCCAGCGCGAGCGATTGCGAAGCTTCGCCGAGGGGCTCCGGAATCTCGTCTTCTGCCTCCGAGCACCCCCCGGCGAACAGCGCCATTCCGACCCCGCACGCGAGCAGCAGCCCCATCTTCGAGCGTCCCATCGAGCTTTCTCCGTTACAAGCGCAGCGCCCGGCCGTGGCGAGCGGCCACGAGCAGGAAAGCGGCGCGTTTCATCCACTCTTCAGCTGTGGTCGCGGAGCCATCCGAGCCGCCCGGCGGTGCGGCGTGGACCTCGTGAGCCACGCCCCGGCGGGGAAACCGCCGGGGAGGCAGCCCTCGCCGCCCGGCGCGCGAGGCCGCGCGCTGGGAGCGTCAGGCGGTGCCAGGAGCGACCTCAGGCGACCGATGATGTAGCTGAACAAAAACGATGTTCAACGTTCGGCGCGGCCCGGAGCTCCATTTTTAAAGATTCTTTACAAACAGGCCCGGGAGGAGGCGCGCGGGGGCGCGAGCCCGTGCGGTTCCCGCTGCGTGACGCCGGCGGAGTGGCGCTTCAATCCCGTCCCCCGCCCGTAGATCATCGGTGGGCAGATGACGGAGGCTAGGACGAGCCGGCCGGATCACGAAAAGCAAAACCGCGCGGGCCACCAACGCGGGCTGGCGCTCGGGGATGCGCGGGGCACGAAAAGGCCCAAGAACGAGGGCGGCGCTCCGCCACGACGGGAGGGCCTCGGCAGGTTCAGTACTGAAGATCCAGGACGTATTGGACAGAGTCTCCCAGCTTGAGCCTGTCGTTCTGGTCGGGGTAGGCGTCATCCGGCTGACCATGGTCGTGGAAGACGACCACGTACGACTCCCCCTCGGGAAGGGGATAGGTCGTCGCCCGATCCGCGCAACGCACCGGCACGGAGGCGGCCCACCTGGGCGCCACGCCGGGCTCGCTCTCGACGGGAGGGCCGTTGGGATCGACGTAGGGCCCCACGCAGAGCACGGGCTGCAGGGTGTTCCCGCCGCCCGGCGCCGTCCTGACGGAGACCGCCCTTGCCCCGGTGGTCGCCTTGCTGATGCGATAGACGTCCTTCTCGCCGCGCCCGAGGAAGCCCGTGACGCCGCTCTGCGTCAGCCAGAAGTCCGGTCCGGATTCGTACTGGGCCTGCAGGGACAGGACGTCGTCCGCGCCTATATCGTCCGTGGGGCCCAGCGGATCCCAGGTGACGGTGTTGGTCGTCGTGCCGAGAGGCTTGTATCCCGAGAGCACGAACGTCGCCTTGCCGTACTGCGCCTGCGGCGCGATCCCCTCCGAGTAGCGCTCCCAGAGATACTGATACGGGGTGTTGCCGGACGCATCCGGATTGGTCGCATCGAACACGTACCAGGGACTCGTGTCGCTGTTCGGGCTCGAGCTGCTGTTCTGCTGGTTGCCGCCGTGATGGGGCACGCCCGGGGTGTACGCCTCCGTGAAGAAATGGTTCCCCCAGCCGCCGAGGAAGCCCTGGCTGGACACGACCCGGGAAAGGACACCGGCGCTGCGGGCGATGGCCGCCAGGACCGGAGCGTAGTCGTAGCACTGGGCGCCCATCACCCCGTCGTCCCAGCTGAGCTGCGAGCCCGGCTTCCCGTACTGGAGCGATTCAGCGGGATCCAGGCCATCGCTCAGGAAGATGGACGATACATCGCCCTGGTTGGTCGCCTGACTGTACCGGTATCGCTGCGTGACGAGGCGATACAGCCGGCGCATCGTCTCGAACTCGCTCGTGGTCCCCTGCGCTGCCGCCACGGCGTGATCCAGGAACGAGAACTTCGACTCGTCTGTCGTCCGGCGGAACGCCGCGGTGAGCTTCGGGTACACGGCGTACGGCGGCGACCACTCGTAGAGCACCGTGAAGTGATCGCGGATGTTGTCCTGATCGGTGCCGTACCCGCCGTTCAGATTGACGCCGTCCTCGTCCTCGTCGTAGCCATACGTCTCGAGCTCTGCCTTGGAGATGGCCCCGCTGGCGACGAGCGGATAGGGGTTGTGGATCACGTAGAACACGACGTCCTGACCGATCCGGGTGCCCGATGGGGCGAAGGCGCGCACAAGGTAGCGTCCGATGGGCGCGTCGCTCGGCACGGTGATCCGCCAGTGCTCGCGGCTCCGGCTGGAGAACGCGCCGCTCGTGAAGATGCCTCCCGTGTAGTCGCCCTCGGCGGGCAGAGACTTCGCCCAGGACACCTCGGCGCCCGCGGCGTTCGAGATGACCCGCAGCGTCGCGTTCTGCGTGGCGCCGTTCAGGCTCGAGTCCTCGACGGCGACCGCGAACGTCGTGCCGCGGCGGACGGGCGGAGGACGGACGCCGTTCACGACGGTGGCGCCCTGCGCGAAGGCCACGCCCTCGCTCCAGGCGTCATAGTCGCCCGTGCGCATCGCGCCGTGGTAGAGGAACTGGACCCGGTCCCAGCTCGTCTTGGTGCCCGCCGGCGCGAAGCTCTTCTCGCTGACGCCGAACCAGAACTTGGCAGGATTGTAGCCGCTCGCGGCCAGCGAGAACTCGAGCGTGTGCTCCGCTGCGTTCAGCTGCCCCAGCGGGAAGTTGTAGCGGCCCTGATCGAACCCGCGGCGATAGAGCAGGTTGCCGTTCAGCTTGACGTTGTCGGCATAGGCGGACTGGCTGGAATCGGTGTTCCGGTAAGCGCCTCCCTTGAGGAACACCTGGGACGCCGAGCTGTCCACGGCGACCTTGGCGCGGACCTGCACGGCGGCGCTCGGGGGGTCGACCCAGACGATCTTCAGGGAGTTCCCGGAGACGTCCGTGGCCTTGAAGCTCTGGGTGCGGCCCGCGTTCGGGGCGACGTACGTGAATTCGAAGCGATACCAGCCCTGGCGTGAGCTGGAGAGCTCGTACACTTGCTGGCCGCTGCTGTTCGACAGCGTTTGCTGGGTCTGGTCCGGCTCTCCCGGGCGCGAGGTGACCTTGGCGGACTCGAACCTGTGGCTCGTGTCCACCTGTCCCCCCGCTGTCTTCGCGGCGAGCTCGAACCGGATCCTCTCTCCGTTCGCGTCTGGTTGATAGACGTGAACGACCTGCGAGAAGGTCCCCGAGCCGGAGAACGTCTCCTCGACGGATTTCATGTAGACCCTGCCAGGGATCTCGAGCGCTCGGAGGGGCGCCAGGGTCTTCTGGAGAGCTTCGTCCGGGATAGTGGGGATGCTTGTGAGCTCCTGAGCGGAGGTCTCGACCGGGGCCTCGAGCGCGAGCTCGTCGTCGGAGCACCCGACGATCAGGCCGATAGCCCCGAGGAGCAAGAGGGCCAGCGCGTCGCCGTGGCGGGCGGCGCGCCGGGCGCGACGAGACGTGACGTGCGTCGACGAGATGCTGTTGTCCAACATACTGCCTTTCTCGGAGATGCTGGGCCCAGCGCGCGCGGAGGGCGGGCGTACGGATTGAAATGCCCATCGCGGCGAGCCAGCTCGCCCGCGGGCACGCGGCGCCCAGCGTAGATTCGACGGACATGTGGATCATTGTAAATACATTTTCCAAATCGAATACTGCATGTCCGTCATGCATCCGGTGCATCTCGTCACCGTGCCGTCGCGAGGGCGTGAGCGCCGCGGCGCCGGCGTGCGGTCCGCCGCGCTCTCGCGCGCTCGGAGGCGTGGAGACCCGCCCGCGCGGTCCTCCGGTGTGGAGCCTTCACGCTCCTGCCTCGGTCTCCTCGACGCGGCGGGGTAGGCGTCGGATACGCCACTCATCACGATTCGCGGGGGCGGCACGACGGGGGCGCGGAGCGCACCCACCCGCCGCAGAAGCCCAGGTCGTCATGCCTGTGAGTACGTGGAGCTCGGCCACCGCTTCCTCGAGCGACTCGTCGTCGAGCTCGTCGACGAGCGCCTCCGCCTCGTCGGGTCTCTGGCCCTGGCGATGGGCGGCGGCTCGGTGGGGATGCCGAGATGGGTCACGATCGCCACGATGGCTTCGCGCTGCGCACGTTGACCGATGTCGGCGACGAGCCGCCGGCGCCCACCGCACGGACACGCGAGCACATCCTCCAGATAGACAGCCCCGGGAAGCCCGCGCTGCGCTCTGGTTCGCGGTGCTCCTGCGAGGAGAGATTGAACCGCCATGGCGCCATGGACGCCAAGAAGAGGATCATCTCGGTTCTCTTGGCGCGCGTGGCGCCATGGCGGTTTTCGTGTCTGGAGCGCCCTATCCGGCGCGGCCGAGTCCCACGCTGAGTGTGTACGGACGGCGCGAGCGGCCCCGAGCCCAGGGAGAGCGCGCCGGCCGGGGGCCGATGCGCCCCCCGGCGGGTCCGGATAGACGAGCTCCGCGGAGGGTTACTCCAGCTCGATGAGGCCGCAGCCGATGCGGCCGCCCGCGGCCGGGTCTGCCGCGGCGTGCACGACGATCGCGTACTTCGTCACGTCGGTGTCCGCGCCGTCGCCGACGGTCCAGACGCCGGTCCCGCGCTTGACCGTCTGCGTGCCCTGGCCCCTCGCATCGCACGCGAAGCTGCCGAGTCCTTCGCCGTTGGGCACCCAGTGGGCGCCCGCATCATTACCGTTGCTGCCACAGCTCTTGTTCTCGTGGATGTGAGCAGAGTGCTCGCCGGCAGGGCAGCCTGACAGCGTGATGGTGAGCGTCACCTCCTCTCCGACCTGCGTGAAGGCCGCGGCCCCGGTCAGGCCGCTCGAGTTCAACCCCTGGATCTCCGCCTCGGCCCGCAGGGACGCGCCGCCGCCGTTCCCGCCGTCGCCGCCGCCGTTCCCGCCCTCGCCGCCGCCGTTCCCGCCGTCGCCGTTCCCGCCCTCGCCGTTCCCGCCGTCGCCGCCGCCGCCGTCGCCGCCGCCGCCGCCGTTCCCGCCATCACCGCCGCCCGAGCCGGTCGTGGACGACGTGCTCGCGCCGCTCGACGTGCTGGTGGAACCAGCGGGCGAGTCGCCGTCATCCCCGCACGCGGCCAAGAGAGCGCTGGCGCCAAGGGCGACCAATGAGAGCTTCAACCACCGTGACATAAGTCTCCTTTTCTCGGCGCGACCCGAGCGGGCAGGCAGTTGCCCCCCGGACGCCACCAAGCCATCAAGGGCACGAGGATGTCCTAACACGGCGAGCGTCCAAGCAGCTACGTCAAAAAAATTTCGCATCGAGCACCTATTCGGCAACGGAATTGCACCGATTATCGAAAAATGTGATCCTGCTGCTCCGTCTCGGCGTTCCGGCGCGCGCGGCGGGGCTATCCAGCCCTCAGCGCCGGCGTGGAGGAGGCTGCCCTGGCAGCGAGACGATTGTATTCTCGACCGAGCCAGGCGAGAAAATCCTGGGTCCAGGGAGGGCCGTCTGGCCAGCCTGCACGGATGCGATCGGCGAGCTCGAGATCCCAGCCCCCATAGAGGTCCACGAGCGCGTCATGGGCCCTGCGGCCGGCCAGCGCTTCAGGGGCGCCGCGAGGCTCGCCCCCGTGCGCGAAGGCGTCGTCGCAGACATAGTAATTGCACGTCGCCGCGCGCCGCTGCGGCGGGATGGTGCAGCCCTCGGGACCGTGGAAAGCACACCTCTTCGGCAGCGCGTGGCCGTCGCTGCCCTGGGGCTCGACGCGCAGGATGAGCAGGCCGCGCCGACCGGGGCGCAGGTTGCCTGCCGTCATCTGAGCGAGGAGCCAGCCTGCGCCGCCGAGCGACACGATCCTCCCGATGTCCGACCACTCGACCCCCGGCGGGCTGGCGCAGCAGCCGGTCGCCCCCTGCGGGCATGCGCCGCACAAGGTCGAGTGCAATCGCGTGTGCGCGCCTGCGAGCTCCAGCCGGATCATCGCCCCACCAGCCCTCGAGGATAACGGCGCATCCCGCTTCGTCCAGCGCGCCGGCGCGCTCAGCGGGGGACCAGGATCACCACACCCCGCGGAGCGTCATGCCGGTGGTGGACGCGGTGATCTCGGCGCGCGGGTGTGTGAAGAGCGCAAACCCGAGCGTGCCGGCGGCCTCGACCCGGACGGCGGCGCCGTTCAGCGTCGCCACCACGGCGTGGCGCCCCGCGTCGACGGGAATGGGCTTGTCGCGCTCGACCGCGAC
The DNA here is from genome assembly GCF_051521635.1 of Sorangium sp. So ce1504. Lineage (NCBI taxonomy): Bacteria > Pseudomonadati > Myxococcota > Polyangiales > Polyangiaceae > Sorangium > Sorangium sp. So ce1504. Next base: position 9,447,592 of record NZ_CP150365.1, read on the forward strand.
CTGCTCGCCGTCGATGGCGCAGGTAGCCCCGGCAGGGATGACGATGCGGAGCTCGCCGACGAGCTGGCGCGCGCGCGCCAGGTCGAAGATCCGCGACGCGTACAGGTCGCGCTCCTCGCGTGCTCGGCGGCCGCATGATCTCTTTGCAGAGCGACAACCAGCGCACGGCAGCAGGCGCGTCGCCGATCCGATAGGCGAGCGCCCCGATATTGCAGGCGGCGACCGCAGCGGAATGTCCAGCCAGTCGGGCCGGTTGTTGAGCTCGTAGCTGACCTCGTAGATGCACTTTTCGAGCATGTAGAAGTCGAGCAGGAGCACCGTGTCGGCGTCGTTTGCGGGCACGAACGGCGCCGTCTCGTCGGTCCGCGCCTCTGCGGTGGCCTGTGCGCGCGCGATCGTCTCCAGGTAGCCCGCGAGGTAGCTCGCGGAGACCCAGGCCACCCAGGCGTCGGTCCACGGCTTGAGCACCGCGACGTCCCCCGGCCGGACGCGGTTGTCCCGGAGCGCCGAGGCGCCGACGTAGTCGAACGAGCGCAGCATCCCCGACACGTCCCGGAGCGGGGAGGCTAGGACGAGCCGGCCGGATCACGAAAGGCAGAACGGCGCGGGCCACCAGCGCGGGCTGGCGCTCGGGGATGCGCGTGGCACGAAAAGGCCCAAGAACGACGGTTCAGGCCGAGGTTTTCGCGGGCTCCGACTCCGCGCTCCCCGGCTTCACGGGCTCGGCGAGGCGCTTGCCGAGCAGGACGAACAGCAGGATGAGCCCGACCGTGAGCAGGATGTGGCCCACCCCCGCGGTCCACGGCACGGCCTCCGGCACGTGGTAGCCGAGCACGGTCGCGATGCCGTGGACGCCCATCATGCGCACAGTGATCGCGACCCCCGCGTTGTAGAACCAGAAGAAGTACGTGATGTGATCAACCATCGCCCCGGTGGGACTCCTTCAAGCACCTGGTAGGGTCACGCACGGCGGCGGAGCTGCAGCACGCCGAGCGCGATGCAGAACACGGCGGTGCCCCAGTGGATCGCGAGGTAGCCCGGGTGAGCGCCGCGCCACGCGAGCACGATGGCTCCGTCGACGACGGGGATCACGGAGCCGAGGAGCAGCGCGAGCGCCGCGGCGCGCCGCTCGCCAAGGAGCGTGAAGGCGATGAGCAAGGCGCCGACGGAGAGGTCGCGCGCTCCCTTGGCGACAGCGTACGCGGCGAGACCAGCGAGCGGCACGCCGAAGGCCGCAGCCGCGGTGCCGGGGACAACCAGGAAGCGCGCGCCGATGAAGCACAGCGTGAGGCCGGTGAGCAGCGTGGCGATGCCCGCGCCGCCGAGGCGGCGCGACGGGAGGGACGAGGCGGAGGAAGCGATGGTGGCGTTGTTCATGGGCTGGATGTAGCCCTCGGCGGACGCGCCCGCGATGGCCGGCGCGCGCAACGAATGTCCCCAGACGCTCACGTTGCGCGCGTTCTGGATCATCGCTAGGCTCGCTCCATGTACCAGGATGACCCGCTATCGAGCCGATTTTTCCTGGCAAAACTCTCGTCCGAGCTCGTCTGCCGGACCGCTGCGCGAGGGGCTTGGGCGCTCGAGCTTCCGGCGCGTCCGATCCTGGTGCTCCACCACGTGACCGAGGGGAGCTGCGTGCTGCGCGCCGGGCGAGAGGCTGTCTCGCTCTACCAGGGCGACGTGGCGCTGGTGCGACCGAACGTGGGGCACCGCGTCGACCACGGCGACGCGAGGGCGAAGCCCGTGCTCCTCGACCGGTGGCTCGAGGTCTCGCGAGAGGAGGACGGCGAGCGCGTGCTCGGCCGCGGCGCCACCACGGCGCACGCGCTGTGCGGCGTGTTCCGGTTCGAGCACGACGCGCTTGCCCCCTTGCTGCAGGTCCTGCCGACGGTGATCCACGCCGGCGCGCGGGCCATCGAGGCGCGGCCCTCGTTTGCCGACGCGCTGGCGCGCCTGCGGAGCGAGCTGCGCGAGACGCGCCCGGGGGCGGGGCTGGCTCGCCGTCGCTGGCTCGAGCTCATCCTCATCGAGCTCGTGCGGCTGCTCGCCGACCGTGAGCCCGCGAAGCTCGCCGCGCTCGGCGCCACGCAGGACGTCGTCGTCGCCCGCGCGATCGCCGAGCTCGTGCACGACCCGGCGCGCGCGTGGGGCGTCGACACCCTGGCGCGAACGGTGGGCGTCTCGCGCGCCACGCTCGCCCGGCGGTTCCTCGAGGCCACGGGCGCGCCGCCCATGGCGTACCGGGCGACGCTGCGCACCGAGCACGCGCGCCGCCTGCTCCGCGAGACGACGCTGTCGAACCAGCAGATCGCCCACGCGGTCGGGTTCGCCACGGTGCAGGCGTTTCAGCGCGCGTTTCGGCGCGAGACCGGGGCGACGCCGTCGGCTGTCCGCGCGCAGCTGCGCGCCGCGCACGGCTGAATCACCGCGCAGGAACGTCGATCAGCTCGTGACGTAGATCGAAATGAGCGGACGTCTCGTTCGCTTGGGAATCGCCAGACCCTCGACGAGAGGATTCTTCTCCGTCACGGAGCCAGCGACGTCAGGGGCATCGAGCTGCGGTGTATTCGCCGTTGGCGTCGATGTCGTGGGTATCGGTGCCGCTCAGCCGGACCACGACCTCCGCGGCGTCGATGCTCACGATCTCCATCGTGCCGGACCTGAAGGAGCCTTCGCCCCACCAGCAGTCGCCCCTGTCAGGGCGGCTCACAGCGTAGGACGAGAACAACACCTCCGGCGCGCTCAGATCAATGATGCCGGGCACCTGCAGCGCAGGGGGAATGCTGATGCCCAGCTGCCAGTTGCCGCAGCCGATGGTCCCGGATGGATCCGCGCAGGAGCTCACCGGGGCGCCGAAGATGATGAAGAGATCGTTCGGAGAAGTGCCCGGCCCGCCGCCGGCGGAGGAGCTGCTCTCGGACTCGTTCGACGGTTCGGGGAACTGATTCCTGAAGAGCGCGATCGCGCCGGCCGTCGCCGGCCCGGAGCCGCTCCCGGTCGAGGCGGAACCGCCATTCCCGACCGACGAGCCGCCCCCGGTGCTGGAGTTGCCGCCATTCCCGACCGACGAGCCGGGGCTGCCGGGCGCTCGGTCGGCGGGAGCGCCTTGCTTTCCGCGGCAGGCTACGCGATGCGCCCGTCCGAAAGTTGCGAGATGCGATCGAGGGCGAAGCTCGGCCGGGCGCAGTAGCGGCAGAGGCGTTCGCGCCCCTCCTCGTCGTTCGCTTCGATGCCAACCGCGGCCTGCACGTTGAGTCGGTTCTGGATACGCAAGACGTCCCGAACAATCATCGGTTCCAAGCGTTGAAGCAGCGCTTGCTGGCATACCCGATCGTAAACCGTCGGGATGCCCAACAAGCGATGCTCGTCCGGCTTACCGGCCTTCGGGATAGGCGTCTGGTTTACCGGCCTCGGGCGGTAGGTATTGGTGCGGAGTTCGGCATGAAGCTGGTCGAGCCGCTCATCGAGCTGCTCGGCAAATGCATCAACACTCTCCCCGTCAACGCCTCCGCTTCCGCGGTTCGTTTTGACGCGTTTCCAGGCGATCTCAAGGATCTTCCGTTTGTACACCTTGTCAATCAATGAGTGGACCTTCTTCCCATCTCTCGGTCACGCGGCTGTCACCGCGCTTGTGGTACTACCCGTCCGTCCGACGACTCGCCGCGCATCGCTTCCCACGTCGCTCGCGCTTATAGGGTTGCTTTCCCCCGTGCCACCCGGAGACGTAGCGAGTCCTCCTGGGGTCACCCGGAGGGACTTGAACCCTCCTGATCAGCGCGCTGCCCAGCGCACACTACGGGCCTGTCTGACGTCCCCTGGCCGTTCATCGTCGGCTTATGGCCTTGGCCTTCCCTTTGCGTCCGGCCTCGCTATCGAGGGCCGGAGGCCAGGGGACCTCCCGGTTCTCGCGCACGGAGAGTCCGCACATGCGCGGGGTCTTCGACCGCGCGGGGTCGCCCAGAAGCTCGCGCTGGCGCTCCTGGTCGTGTGGCCTTCCGCTTACGTGGACAGCGTCGGCACCCCGATCGATGTGATTTCGCGGCTCAATGTCCCTGTCTGCGCGTATCCCTGTCAACGCTTCGCCGACCTCCTCGCGGATGCCTGCGCATGACTCGGGGCCATCGCGGCTCGCTACGCCTTCGATGTAGGTCTTTTGCAAACCCATCTCCGTACCGGTTTATCCCGGCGCACCCACGTTCCCATGATGCCTTCCCCCTGCGGGGCTTCGTGCGGCCGGTGAAGCCAATGAACCTGTAGAAGTTCACGCGCCGCCCCTTCTGGCCTACATGGTGAATCTTTGCCGAGGGCTTCCATGTCGATGAGGCCGCCATCCGTCAGGACGAGATATTTCCAGGAACATGCGAGCCCGCGTGCTTTTCATGTCACATCCTGTCAACAACAGCCGAAGGCCGGGAATGCGTGAATGGCCTCGGGCGCTTGGTGGCTCGCAGTACCTGCCCATGGGTGGGCAGGAGGAGGAGTACACATGCACTGGCTCGAGTACGTTCAGAACCTCCGTCGTTTCACTCCGTCCCGCTCCCTGGGCTTGCGTGCCCTGGTGGGCGCCGGCCTCCTCGCGGGGGCAGGCCTGCTGCTTCCCGAGGTAGCCTCGGCGCAGGAGGAGGACCCCGTTCCCTGCCCGTTCGACAGCGTCCTCTGCCTCTTCGAGGAGGAGGACTACGGCGGGGAAATCTTCAACGTCCGGGCGCTGGACCCGCAGGTGGGCACGTGCGTCAACCTTCCGGAGCACGGCTGGGAGGGAAGGGCACACTCTGCCTACAACACCAACGGCGTCGGCGCCGCGATGTTCCAGAACGAGGACTGCATCGGCTACCCGTACCCCATCTACGCGGAGAGCGGCCTGAGCCCGCTGCCGTTCATCCCCAAGAGCGTCTACGTCTTCTGACGCCATGATCGGGCGAAAGGCGATGGGCATCGCGGCCATCGCCTGACGCGCCCGGGGGGGCGGAGGATAGCCCGCGCAAAGCCATTCCGACCTGTCAAGAATTTCCCGCCAACGACGGGCAGTCGACATAACGTACAAAAGTACGATCCGCTGATCCGCCTATAAAAACCAACAGATCCAACGAGTTCACTCGGCTGTGGTATATTGTCTACACCACGCTGAGCGCAACAGGCGGCTCATCCTCCTCTTCTTCCTGGCCGCCGGCCTCAGCGGCGTCACGGCGGCGTCGCTCTTCGGCCTCGCCATGCACCGCGCGATCGCGCCGCGCATCCGCCGGATGGTGACCGCCGTCCAACGCTTTCTCCAGGGGATCGCCCGGCTCCACGGCGCGAGATTCTGGATCGAGCGGAGCCCCGATGACCTCATGGTCTTCTCGCTGGAACTCCGACGCTAGCTAGCGGAGGGAACATGCTGCGAAACCGCGTGCTGATCATCGACGATGACCCCGATTTCCGGGAGCTCGTCGCCCTCAGCCTGACCGACTGGGGCTCCATTGCCTCCAGGTCGCCATCGCACGAGGCGCGGCTCGCGGAGGTCAGCGTCATGACAGGACAGCTTCTGGAAGAGGGGTTTACGAGGATCGGAATCGACCCGCGGCTCAGCCGGCAGGGCAGCGCGGCGAATCGTCCACGGGAGCGGGAACGGCGGCGACCGGCGCGTCGGGCGCGGGGAATAGGTGGCGGAAGGTGAACGCGCGGGGCGTCGGGCCGTGCCGGCGCAGGTGCTCGAGCCGCTCCTCGGCCTCGGCGACGGTCGGGATGTGCCCGGCCGGGACCCACCACAGCGCCGTGATCGCCTCCTTCATCGGGACGAACCATTCCCGGCGGCGGCGCATCACGGCGGCGTGCTCCGGATTGCGGAAGACGAAGTCGGACAGGGCCTCTGCCGATTCCCACACCGACATGTTCACGAGGATCTGGTCGTCGCCGAACGCCCGCACCCCGGTGGCGTCGCCGCCGTAGCCCTGCAGCCGCCACACGAACCCTGGCGCGGCGTCGGCCAGCGCGTTGACCGGGGCGAGCGCCGACACGAAATCGGCCAGCCGCGCCGAGTCGAGCGGCTCCAGCGGCAAGGCGATGTTGACCTGAGCGAGGTGGTGGGACGGCATCCGGGGAGTATACCATCGCGGAGCCTACGGCTGGCGGAGTCGCCGTGAGGACAGGAGCTCGAGCCCTCCCGTGCGCTCCGCGATGCGCTGGAGCGACGCGAGCAGCGCGCCAACCTGCTCCTCGCCGAGCAGCGCGCGGAGCCGCCTGTTCACCGCGGCGCGCGCGGCGCGCCCCGCCTCGACCGCCGCCCACCCGCGGTCGGCCAGTGGGCGAGGCTGGCCGTCCCTCGGCCTTCCCGTCCGCGGCAACCACCTTCGGCGCGCGCTCCGCGAGTGGAGCGCCGGAGAGGCGGAGACCTACTGCAAGACCCCGTTCGTGTAGCTCTATGACGTGGCCCTGCAAAACGACGCGAAATTCACGTTCCCCACGACGCGGAAGGCGCTCTCCACGTTCCCCGCCGTCGCCGAGATCGGCCTCGTGGAGTATTACGAGGGCGGGCGGCGCATCGGGGTCACGGTGAAGAGCAAGGAGCAGGGCGAGGCCGTGATTGCGCACGTGAAGGCGAACATGAAGGACGAGCACCCGGAGCTGATTTGTTATGCTCCGAAAAACCCGAGGGGCATCGAGATGAAGGCGGGAAAATGAGCCCCGTCACGCCCCCCGCCGGCATCCCGTGAAGTAGAGCGCCGATCCGGAGACCCCCGCGTCCCACGCGTACCCGTCGCTCCCGGGCACCGAGCGCGCGATCGAGAGGAGCTCGTCGGGCGTGTAGGCGCGCAGCGCGGAGACCGTGCCGTCCCACGCGAAGAGCGCCGGGATCAGCGGGGCGACGTACGTGAGCGCGAAGCGCGACGCCCGCCGCGGGCGCACGAAGGGCATCGCGGCGAGCGAGCCCGCGAAGAGCACCGCCATGTTGAACCCCATCGCGAGCGGCGCGAACACGACCGGCATCCGCCGCAACATCGGCGACGCCGCAAGGTCGAAGAAGCCGAAGGGCTTGCCGTCGCGGACGATCGAGGCGACGAGCGCCGTCACGGCCTCGGGCGGGAAGTGGTGCAGCGCGCCCCACATCGTGCGAAGGCCGTCGAGCTCGGGCGGGACCGCGAGAGCGTCGACCGGCTCCGCGCGGTAGACGACCTTCGGGTCGGCGAGCGCGGCCACGCGCGCGCGGCCCGCCTCGTTCGGGTACCGATCGGTCAGGGTGAACCGGACGTCCACGCGCCGCTCGCTGCGGAGGGCGCGGATCGCCTGGAGCGCGCCGCCGCCGCCGCCCGAGCACACGTCGACGACCTCGGCGCGGGACGTCCGGTCGAGGAGCGCGGCGAGCTTCGGCACGACGCCACGGTAGAAGCCCATGCGGTCGACGCCGAAGTCGAGCAAGTCGGTGCCGCCGTCGCGGATCGCGGCCGGCATCCAGGGGAGATCCTCGAGCTCCACGAGCTGTACACGTCGCACGGCCGCGATGATGGGGGCGCCGCCGCGGCGCTTCAAGGACCGCGCTCGGCCGCCCGCCCGAGGGGCGCCTGGCGCACGGTCTCCCGGAACTCATGGGCGTTGCCGTAGAAGGCGTCGGCGAGCACGATGTCGCCGGGGATCCCGTCGCGCACGGCGCGCTCGATCATGCCGAGCGCCAAGTCTCTGCTCGGGGCCCTCTCGAGGGCCGAAGAGGAGGCGAGCGCGATGGTCGTCGCCGGCCGGCCGGATCGGTTCTGCGCCGGCTTCGATCTGCGCGTGATCGCCTCGCGCGCACGGAGCTCGCGCGAGCGACGCTGATGGCGCAGATCTACGCTCCAGACGAGGCCGTACGCGTGGGGTATCTCGATGCGTTGGTGCCCCCCGAGGCGGTGCTCGCGCGGGCCAAGGAGGAAGCGGCGAAGCTCTCGAGCCTCGCGCGTCCGGCGTTCGAGGCGACGAAGGCGCGCCTCCGCGGCAAGACGATCGCGCACGTCCACGCGACGCTCCAGGACGATTTGAAACACCTCATTCAAAGGTGAGATGCCCTGCCTGGCGACGCCGACGGTCCATCACGTCAGGCGATCAGGCCCGCCGCCGCCTGACGGTGCCCGTGGAGAAAGTGCGTCGCGCCCTTGAGCTCCACATAGCCCCTGCCCTCTGCCGCGCTCGCCTCGAAGCTCTCCCGCGCCTGCCGCAGCCCGTGTCCGCCGTCGCGTGCAATCCCGACACACTTGTTACTCCCGCGGCTCGATGCCCGGTCCTACATCTCTCACGACCAAAAACCAGCACGTCGTATCGAGAACGGTACGAGCGACGATGGACACCCAAGGGAGAGAAGAGCGATGACGACGCACATCACCGGGACACGTGAAGAGTGGCTGGCCGCGCGGCTCGAGCTGCTCGAGGCGGAGAAGGAGCTCACGCGGCGCAGCGACGAGCTTTCGCGGCGGCGTCAGGAGCTGCCGTGGGTCCGGGTCGACAAGGAGTACCGATTCGAGACCGAGGAAGGCAGCGCCTCGCTGGCAGAGCTCTTCCGAGGGCGCTCGCAGCTCATCGTCTACCATTTCATGTTCGGGCCCGACTACAAGGCGGGTTGTGTGTCCTGCTCGGCGATCGCGGACGGGTTCAACGGCATCGCCGTCCACCTGGCGAACCACGACGTCACGCTTTCGGCGGTGTCGCGGGCGCCGCTCGCGAAGCTCCTGGCGTACAAGCGGCGGATGGGGTGGACGTTCCCCTGGGCGTCATCGGGCGACGGCCGCTTCAACTTCGACTTCAACGTCGCGTTCACCGAGGAGCAACAGCGCGAGGGGACCGTCGAATACAACTTCGAGCGCGCCGGCCACGCGATGGACGCGACACCGGTCCCGCTGCCCGTCGCCCAGTCCGCGGCCATGACCGGGACCGACGCGCCCACCTACTCGCTCGACAGGCCGGGCCTGAGCGCGTTCGTGCTCAAGGACGGCGTCCTCTACCACACCTATTCCGCCTATGCGCGCGGATTGGACGGTCTCTGGGGCATGTACCAGTGGCTCGACCGCGCACCCAAAGGGCGCAACGAGACGGGCATCTGGTTCCGCCGCCACGACGAGTACGACCAGCGTTGAGCCAAGGCGCGGGTGAACATCGTACCCCTGGTTTAGACGATGTAGGGCCCGAGGTACCCCGTATAGTACTGCCGCTGGACATGTGAACACGCCCTCGGCAGCCTGAGTTCGAGCAATGCCATCGGCCCAGGTCGGATCGGTGGTGCCGTGGATCACCACCGTACCCGGCGCCGGAGGCAGCATCGCGAGCAGGGTCTCCCCTGCCGTGGATGGGGCCCCCGCAGCGTCGCGCGTCAGCACGGGATTTCGCGGTCGCCGAGGTCGACCACCGCTCCCCCGACGCCCTCGACGATGCCGGCCCGCAGGGCGCCGCGCGGGCGCCCTACCGGCGCTTCAGGGGCAAGGGCCTTCGTACGGGTAGCCATGCGCCCACCCGCACCAGTCCGCCTTCGACGACGACGTCGCATAAGGATAGTAGGCGGTGCAGTAGGTCGGGTCGCTGTGGTAGACGTACTGCGCGGGCGTGCCGCTCGTGGTGATGTTGTAGCCGGGGTAGGCGTTATGCCCGCACAGCTCGGCCTCGCCCAGCGAGTTGGCGAGGTACACCGGGGTCGCGACCAGGCAGCCGACGACTTGTGCGCCGCCCACCGCGTAGACTTCTTCGACGTTCACAGCAAAGTGCTGCGCCCCCGACCCGGCCGTCTGCCCCGAGCACGTCTTCGGAGCGCACGCGCCGCAGTCTTTCGAGCAGCTGTCGCACGTCTCGTTGTTGTCACAGGCGCCGTTGCCGCAGCACGAGCCGCAGTCGGTCGAGCACGTGCTGCAACTCTCGCCGAGGCTAGGCTCGCAGGCGTGGTTGCCGCAGCACGAGCCGCAGTCGGTCGCGCAGTTGCCACACCACTCGTTGCCGTTGCAGATCCCGTCGCCGCACTTGCAGTCGGACGGACAGCTCGACGGCGTCTCGCCGTTGTTGCACGCGCCGTCGCCGCAGCCGGCCACCATGCACTCGCCGAACCACTTGCGGCACTTGCCGTACGTGTACCCGGTGCCGTTGTCGAAGCAGACCTTCGGGAGGCCGCTCATGAACATGTCGTCGTCCGTGACCTTGGTCTTCTGCGCGCCGCCGTCCTCGAACAGACGGCACTCGATCGGGCGCCCGTCGGGCAGCGTTGCGGCGCCGAACCACTCGCGGCAGGTGCCGGTCGGGGTGCCGTCGGGTATGCACGCCTTGAGGTTCGACGTCAGGTACACCGCACCCGACGGGCTCGTCATGTCGGCCCTGCCGTCGTTGAAGACCGAGAAGAGCACCGGCGTGTGGCTCGGGTCGGTGGTGCGGCAGTTGCCGAACCACTTGCGGCAGGTGCCGCCCGGGGTGCCGTCGGGCATGCACACCTTGCCGTCACGCTGGAAGTAGAGCGCCTGCGTCGGCCCGGCCAACTCGGTGGCGCCGTCGTTGAACACGAAGCACTCGACCCCCTGCCCAACCGGCAGCGTCGCGCACTGGCCCGGCACGCCCGACGCGCCGCACGCCTGGCCCGCCGGGCACGAGCCGCCGGTGCAGATGCCGCCGCAGCCGTCGGGCGCCCCGCACGTCTTGCCCGAGCACTGGGGCGTGCACCCACACTGGTAGGCCACGCCGCCGCCGCCGCAGGTCGTGCCCGCCGGGCAGGAGCCGGTGCTGCACTTCCAGCCGCAGCCGTCGGACGCCCCGCACACCTTGCCCGCACAGCTGGGCGTGCACTCGGGGGGGGGCGGCGGTTCGCAATCCTCGCATTTCGCTGCAGCGCTATACGGCTCGAGGAATTCGGGCGGATCGGAGTCGGGCGAAGCGCTGCACGCGACGACGATCGCGGCGCCGCCGAGGGCGAGGGCGAGATATTTGCCGAAGGTCTGCATAGGCAAACGCGTCCTTTCGTGCCGGCCCGGTCGGTGCCGGCGAGGCGGCTGCGCGCGCACCCCCAAGGGCCCGCCGCGCGGCCGCGCGCTGGCCGCATATCAAGCGGCGTGCCAGCGGGATGAGCCAGGCTTTTCCGCCAAACGCGGGATCAGGTTGAGGTGGTCTTGCGCAAGTTGCGCCGGGTTCGCTCGAACCGGACCCGTCGCGCGCAAGGCGGCAGCGGGCGGCGAGCCATCGCAGCCTGACCGCAGCGAGGACAGATGGACAGGTCGATCCCCGTGAACGCGGCGAGCAGCGTGCGCCAGTCGACCTTGACGACGTGGCGCGCAGAGGGCTCGTGGTCTTCCTCGTGCTACGGCACCGCGCTACTGAGTCACGCCGATCGAATCGAGGAAGGCGTTGTACTCGTCGATCTTGTCCCACGGAACCACGTCGAGGCCGACGTTGAGCCGGCTCTCGTCGACCATCCGAGGGGCGAGCATCGCCTTGGTCGCGTCGAGACCGACGATCTTGATGCCGTAGAGGATGTAGGGCACGAGGTACCCCGCATAATACTGCCGCTGGGCGTGAGTCGCCTTGATGAGCCCCTGGCGCATGTACTCGACGGTCTTCGGCTCGAAGTCGAAGGCGACGACGGGGAGCTCCGTCGCGCCCGCGGCCTCCGTGGCCATCGCGCACCGGTACGAGACGTTGTGCAGGCCGAGCAACCCCACGACGGGCGGGTCCGCGGTCTCGATCTGGGCTTTCATCGCCTCGACGTCAGCGACCTCCCCCGGCGGGGACCAGGTGATCGGACGCACCACGACCGTGTAATCGGCGGCCTCGAGGACGCGCCGAGCCCCCAGCATTCGATTCATCCCGTCGACCCAGGACGGGTCGTCGGCGCCGTGGATCACCACCGTGCCCGGCGCCGGGGGCAGCAACGCGAGCAGGGTCTCTCCTGCCGTGACGCCGGCCGACTCGCTGATGGTTCCGACATAGATGGAACGCTTCGAGTCCTTCGCGTCGGTGTCGAGCGTCACCACAGGAACCCCGCCGGCGACGGCCTCATCGATGCCGGCCGCGATGGCGTCGCCGAAGGGCGAGACACCGATCCCTTCGGCGCCGTCCACCACCGCCTGTCCAATCTGCTCCCCCTGGGCTTCCGCCCTCTGCTGCTGATCGCTCCCCGGTCCACTGGGCCCGACCACGTTCCCCGTGGCCCCGAGCTCGCCCATGGCTCGGTTCGCCCCCGTGGTGATCGGCGTGAAGAACCCGCCGAGCTCCTTCAGCAGGATCGCCATCTGCATGGGCTCGATGGCGCCCTCGTTGATCTCGGCGACGAGCGCGTCGAGCGTCGCCTCGATCTCCTTCGCCGTGAACTCGCTGTTGGGCGTCGGCGCGCGCTTGATGGGCGAGGCGTGCTCGCCCTCGCCGGTGGTGTCGCCCGATCCGCATGCCGCCGTCATCAGCGCGAGCCCGAAGGCCGCCACCCAGCGTCGTCCAATCCTGTTCATGATACCCCCTTATGCTCCGTGGTTCGTCCTATCGTATGCAGCAACCTCGCGTGAAGCTCTATCGCGCGGCGGCCTCATCGCCCGCCGAAGCAGCTGACGGCGACTGGGGCGAGATCGACAAATTCGTCGCCGTCGACGGTCCACAGCTGCATGAAGTAATGCCTGTTCGCCCCGTACTCATCGAATTCGTACTCGGCGGCCGCGCCGACGTAGCGGAGCGGGATACCCGCGCGAAGCTTGGTCATCGCCGCCGGGAGGTCGCGCCACGAGGCCGCCTCGTGGGCCGGGTCGTTGAGCTCGCGGATGATCTCGTGCAGATCGTGTCCGGAGGTCGGGATCGCCCCGCTCTTCGCCTGGGCGTACGCGAGGCCCATCGCGATGAGGACGACCCCGTCGTAATAGAAGTGCGCCGCGGGCAGCGGCGCCTCGCCGTCCCAGAAGCTGGAGAAGTGCCCGATGAAGGCGGCGGCGTTCTCGGTCGTGCAGCCGACCACCTGCTGGCCCTCGGCCATCGTGCGGCACTCGCTCCGCACGCTGAGCGACGGCGAGACCCCGACGTATCCGTCGAGTGAGCCTGTCGGGATGTTGGCGAGGAGCACCTCGGTGCGCAGCGCAGGGCCGAGGAACCAGGTGCCCGGCCGCCCGGAGACGGCCCATTCGGTCACGATGATCGAGCCGGTGCTGGGATACGAGGCCAGGAGCGTCCGGCCGGCGTTCGCGCCGAAGGCGGACTCGATCTTGCTCGTATACGTTTGCTGGCCTGACGTGAACGTCACCGAGGGGAGGATCCTCCCCCCGAGCGCCGCGAAGTGGGTCGTGAACTCGCTGCTGACGGTGGTGTTGTAGTCGTCCCCCGCGGCCAGGCTGTTCACGGTCTCGATGCCCTCGTCGAAGGCGATGCGCGCCAGCGTGCAACCGACGTCGAACGAGGAGGGGGCGAGCCGCATCCAGCCTCCCATCGCGTCGCTGCGCGCGACGGTGGGCGCGGCATAGCCCGGCAGCATGTGGAACACGTCGAGCGCCTTCACCTCCCGCGCGATCTCGCGGGCGAGCCCGTTCTCTTCCGGCCCGATCAGGTAGCGGACCTGATCCGTGTAGAGCAGCTTGAGCAGCTCCTCGAGCCCGCGCTCCGAGCTGGAGTGGCTGTCTCGGCTCCGGAGGTGGAACGGTCTCCCGTCGAGCCCCCCCGCGGCGTTCAGATCCTGGACCGCGAGCAACATCGCTTGCTCGAGGTTGCGGCCGATGGCCGACTCGCTGCCGGAGAAGGGCAGGAGCGCCCCGAGGACGATCGCATTCTCGGGGTGATGGGGTTCTTCCGGCGCGCATGAGGCGGAGAAGAGGGACGCGAGCCCCAGGACCAGCCCGGTCTCCAGCCAGCGCATGCGCCGCCGGCGAGGCGCGGAGCACACGCCCGCTCGACGGCGGCGATGCGGCGCGGCAAGCATCCGAAAGTACATTCTTCCCCCGCGGGATACGCCATCATATCGAGCTTCGTTCTGTCAAGGGCACATGAGCGCAAGCGACGAGTCTTGGAGCGGAGACTCACACGTCGACGCAATACAGAACACACCGGCCAATGCCGGTTCTCATGCATCGCGATGTTTGTCCGTGGATCGCGGCTGTCAGGCCGAGATGTGAGCGCATGCGCGAGGACGGAGGGACACTGAGCGCGGCGAGGGAGAGGAGCGCTGTATCGGGCAGGCGAGGTGAGCACCAAAACCGGATGCGATCCGCCGGACGGCCCTGCCCGCCCGGCTCACCGACCCGGCGCGCCGCAGATGCGGTGGACCAGCCACGGAGGTAGTTCCACACCTCGCCCAGCAGCGGCAGCACGCCCATCCTCACGTCGCGCGCCGCCCGGGCAGCCAGGCCCGGTCCAGTACCGGCATGCGCCTTGCTCTTAAATACGGGGAAGTTGCTGAAGCAGCGGGATCTGCGGGCAGACCTCAAGCGGGGCACCCGGGCGGGTACCAAAAAATCCGCGGCAGTATTCCCGTCGTGGTTTGCGGAAGCCGTCGACACCCAAGGACCTGCCACGTGGCTCGTCCAGTGCCCCCTCCCCGCCGGCATGGGAAGAGTGTCGGCTGGGCATCACCGCCTACGCGCGGCCAGCTACGGCAGCCTACCCGGTCGACGTGGGCGAAGGAAGCTGCCGCCGAAGGTGGCTTCGTTCAACGACCGGCAGTCGACATAATATACAAGAGTACGATCCACTGATCCGCCTACAAAAACCGACAGATCCAACGACTTCACTCGGCTGTGGTATCTTGTCTACATTACGCTGAGCTCATCCGTTCTTCCCAGGCACGAAGCGGAGCGACGCGAGGCGCAGCAGCTCACCAGAGCCGCCCTTTGCCTTCAGGTAGACCTCGTGGGAGCCGGCGGCGCTCACCTTGCATGTCACGGTCGTCCAGGTCTCCCAGCCGCCGGTGGCGGGGACATCGCAGGTCGCGACGCGGCGGCCGCCCGCCAGCGGGTCGAGCCATACCTCGACGGCGCCGCCCTTCGCGCTGGAGGCCTGCAGCTCGATCTCGGCCGACGCCACGCCGCCGCTGCCCAGATCGACGCTGCCGTACATGGCCCAGTCGCCGTCCTCCAGGCCGCCCAGCACCGGCCCTGCCGACTGGCTCGACACAACCTCGGTGCCGGACTCCTGGTCCGGCTCCGCGGCCACGATCGCGGTGAAGCCGTCGCGGTAGGTGAACAGGTCGAAGTCAGCGCTCGCGCTCCTGGCAAAGACGCCGGCCTGGCTGCCGACCCAGCCTGTGTTGACCGTGTCGTAGTCCTCGAGCGCGCTTATATCGATCCGCTCGCCCACCTGGGTCCAGGTCAGACGGTCCGTGCTGAACCAGCCGGTGGCCTCGTGGTCCTTGCCGTGCACCAGCTTCAGCCAGAGGGTGCGCTCGGCCGGCGCCGGGGCATCGAAGCCGATCTCTGTCGCGTCCACCGATTCATAGGCGCTCTCGTCGGCGTTCAGGACAGGGACGACCGACCGGAACGAGAAGCGGATCCGGTCGTCGCCGTCCGCCCGGACGCGCGCCACCGACACCTCCTGGCTGATGGCTTTGGCCCAGGTCCCAAACGCCGTGAGATCCTGCTCCGGGACGGCGTTGCCCAGGCGAACGCCAGCCGCGTCGCCCTCCGCCTCGGGGGCGAAGTCCATCCTCACGATCATCGCCTTCTGGTGCAACGCGTCCTTCTGGACCACCCACCGCGTCTCGTCCGCTGCCGGCTTGAGCCGGAGCCACCCGGCGCGATCGGTGACCGAGTAGCGATCGGACGGCATGTTGCCGTAAAAAGTCCAGGCCGGCGCGAGCTCGTCCCCGGTGAACTCGTCGTTGACGGGCAGCAGGAACGAGATGTCGCTGGGCGGCAGCGCCGGAGCCGGCGCCGGCTCGCCAAGACGGCCGTTCACGACCGGGACCCCGGCGCCGCTCTCGTCGTCGATCCACGTCACCTGGCTGAGCAATCCCTGCCGTCCCAGGCCACGCCAGTTGTTGTCGCACTCGTACGAGTGGGAGAAGACCCACCACGTCCCGTCGGCGATCTGGAACGGCGCGGTGCTGTGCTGCGCGCCGCTGAACGGGGCCTCGCCCGTGAGGACGCTGCCCAGCGGCGTCCAGTCGTCGGGATTGCTGCTCAGCGTGGCCGAGCGCCACCCGTACTGCTCGCCGCCGCACCCCGTGTGGGTCGAATCGAAGTAATAGTAGAAGCCGTTGCGCTTCGTCATCGTGGGCCCCTCGGCCCAGTTTTCTTCGACCGCGTTGTCAGGGTCGGCCGCGGGATCACCGCACCCCCCGTTCTCCACGTCCCAGTTGACGAAGCTTAGATCGATGGACTCGCCGCTGAGCTGCCCTGTCTCGAGATCGATCTTCTGGAGGAGGTTGACGCCGAAGTTGTTCTCCTCGCCGCCCGTCGCTCCGTTCCATTTGCACTGCCCGGCCTTCACGACCAGGTATGTGGTCCCGTCGTCATCGACGAACACCGAGTCGTCGTAGCCGGTCCCGCGGTCGAACGACACGAGCTCCGGGTCCTCTCCAGGCGGCGTGTAGGGGCCCACAGGCTCCACGTGGACGGGCTCTCCCCAGGGCCCTGCCAGGCTCTCGGCCTCCGCGAAGTACTGGTTGAAGTTGACGGCGAAGTAGACCCGGTAGCCGGCGTCGGTCTTGACGATGAAGCCGCCCCACGTCCCGCCCCCCGCCGAGGTAGAGGTCTCCAGGCCGGACCACGCCGGATCGACGACGCGCGACACGCGCTCCCAGCGGATGAGGTCCCGCGAGTGCAGGATCTCGACGTTGGGTGAGATGTTGAAGCTGGAGCCGGTGATGTAGAAATCGTCCCCCTCGATATAGATGTTCATGTCCGGGTGATCGCCGGGCAGGATCGGGTTGAGGTAGGTGGACTGGGGCTCGTTCGACCAGGTCGCTGTCTCGAAGGCGGCGGTCACGGTCTTGTTCCCGTCCACCGTGATCTCCACGACGTCGTCCGCCTCGCTCGCCGCTCCGCTCCATCCCGCGAAGTCGGCGCTCGGCGCGGGTCTGGCGGTCACGGTCACCACGGTGCCGGCCCTGTGCAGGTAGGTTCCAGGCGGCGGATCGGTCGTCCCGTCCCCCTTCGCCTCGATGGTCAGGGGATACGCCACGGGCTCTACCCGCTCGTCCTCTACGCAGGAGATGGGCAGAGACCCGATCAGGATCGTCGCCGTGATGAAAGCGCTGTATTTTCTCATGGTCATGTCCTGAGTCGTTCTGGTCGCCAATCCCGGCTACAAGGATCTCTGGCGGGTGCGCATGACGACCCGTGCAGTCTTCAGATCGAAAGGACGAGCGCGGGCGCACTGTGAACGCTCACACGACGGGTGTCAATTTCCCTCGCGACGGGCGCGAGGTCGTCCGGCTGGCCGGTGCGGCGGAGCGGCCTCTGCTCGATAAGTAGTTATCGAAGTCGCTGCCACCTGGCCAGTGCTCCACTCCCTCCACGCCCGACGGTCTCCACGAGCCGGATTGGCCCCGACCAGCGGCACGAGCGCTTGCTTGGCGGCGTCACCCGGTCCACGCAGCGCGCTGGCGACGGCGACGAGGGCCAGCAACAGGGGGAAGCCCAGCAGGCCAGCGTGGTACAGCAGCGGGATCGAGGCGACGACCAGCGTCGAGGCGAGATCGCAGCCGATCGCGACCCGGCGCGCGCCCACCCGGTCGATGACGGGACCGCCGAGCGCCTTGAACAGGACCAGGGGCAGCGTCTCCGCGAGCGCCACGAGGCCGGTCCGGGTCGCGCTGCCGGTCGTCTCGAGCACGAAGAGCGGCAACGCGATCAGCGAGATGCGGGTGCCGGTGAGCGAGAGGGCCTCGGCGATGAGCCAGCCGTAGAGCGGCCTCCGGGTCGACGTGCGCGGGGTCGGGACGGCGCTCATCGTCGCGGCTCATCCGTCACCGTGCCCGGCCGCGGCTAGCGCTCCGCCGCCTGATCGCCCGCTACCGGATGCCCTCTCCTCGCCGGGTGACGACGAGATCGTCGCCGTCGCTGATCCTGCCGTTTTCGGCGCGCGGACCGCCTGCCTTGCCATCCTTGCCGACGCTGAACAGGCTGTAACCACCGCCGTCCGGGCTCTTTCTGTATACGAGAGGTCCTGTCCCACAAGGGTCTTGCGCGAGGGCCGGGAGCGCCTCGGGGTAGCCGCCGTCCGTATACGCCCGCTCCGCCTCGACGGCCGCGCGCGCGAGGAGATGCGACGCTCGCAGGGCGCAATCCCGCCGCGCCAGGTCCTGGAGAAACTCAGGGTCACGGAACGTGCCGAACGGGGTGGCCTCGGCGGCGAGGGAGTCGATCGCGAGCTCCCGGAATCGTCCTATCTGAGACGGATCGCGCTGCGCATCGAGCGCGATCTGCTCCGCGCGCCGCAGCCGTGCGTCGAGCTGGGGGATGCCCTCGCCGAACACGGCGTCCGCCGGGAGCACCAGGGTGAGCGCGAGAACGCTGGTGGACGTCACGCGAAAAGGGATCTCCTCGGCGGAAGTGCCCCCCTCGCTCAGGCCCACGGCCGTCTTCCGGAGGTCCAAGCGCTCCTTCCGGATAGCGTCGGAGAGCAGAGGCAGGTGGCGCCCTCGCTCCGCGAGCGCCTGGTCCAGCTCGGCGAGCTCCGCGGGGGCGAGCCGCGGCGCGCCGGCGACCAGCGCGGCGATGCCGCGGTACGCGGGCGTGGCGGCGAACGCGCTGATCACGACAGCGGTGTGCGACCCAGCGGACATGTCCGCGCTGACCCTGGCCACGGTGAGATAGCGATCAAGGGCGCCGCGAGCGTCTCCCCTGGCCGCGAGCGCGTGCCCCTCGATCAAGGCCAGTCGGCTCGCCCTCAGCGCCGGCCACACCAGCGCGAGATCGCCCACCGGCTCGTCTTTCGCCAGCTCGACGTGAGAGCACCGCGCCGCCTGCCGGAAGGCGTCCAGCGCCGGGCGCTGCCGCTCGAGAACGGCGAGGAGCTCGGGGGAGAGCGGCGCGCTGGGCCCAGCCTCGATCGCTTGCTCCAACATCTGGGAAAGGGGGCTCAGCGGGATCATCGGTATTCTCGCATAGCTCGCCCCGCAGTCCTCGCCCCCGGCGCCTGCGCGGGCGGCCCGCGCGCGCTCGCGGATCTGCGCGCGCTCTGCGTCCCACTCGGCCTCGGTGGCATCCACGTAATCGCGGAGCCGGGATTGCCCCCAGGCCGATGCGCCGGCCCGGAAGAGCACGAAAAGCGCGGCCGTAGCCGCGAGCCCAACGCCCAGATGCTTCAGCCTCCTCCGGAGTCGCGCCTTGCTGTCTGTCATCGGCTATGAAAAGCCCGGGCGTGACTGGCTATTCCGTGCCATTCTGTCAACCCCAGCGGTCGTCAACACGTTGACGCCGCGGCTGCCGTTCGTCGGCATCGTCACCGAGCTGTTCCAGCGAGCGCCGAGCGCACGCCCGTGCCACGAGGTCTTCGGCGCGCCGCGCGGCCGGATCTTCGGCAAGAGGCGAGAGGACCGATCAGGTTGATTTTGCGATAATTCTGGTCGCTTCGATGGAAGGTTCGACGGTCTCGTCGGGCCATGATCTCGTCCGCGTCCGGAGGTGCACGGATGGAACGATGGTCGCCGCCGGTGGAGCTGTCGCGGCAAGAGCAGGCGCTGATGAAGCGGCTGACGCGCGTGAGAGCACTGTTCGGCTTTCTCAGGCAGCACCGGCACGAGCTGTTCGATGAGACGTTCCAGGAGCAGCTGGAGGGCATGTACCGGACGACGGGGGCAGGCGAGGCGCCGCATCCACCGGCGCTGATGTGCATGGTCACGCTGCTCCAAGGCTACGTCGGCGCATCGGATGCCGAGGCGGTGGAGTTGTGCGTCGTCGACCTGCGCTGGCAGACGGTGCTCGGCTGCCTGGGTGCGGCGACGCCGCCGTTCCCGCAGGGCGCGCTTCAGGCGTTCCGGGAGCGGATGGTCGCGCACGAGATGGACCGGATGCTGCTGGAGCGGACCGTGGCGCTTGTTCGGTCCGGCGCTATGACGGAGGGCGAGAGGCGTGCGGTGTCCAAGGCGCTGCGCGTGGCCATCGATAGCCGCCCTTTAGCGGGGGCCGGGCGGGTTGAGGACACGATCAACCTGCTCGGCCACGCTGCACGCAGCATCGTCCGCGTCGTGTCGAAGATCACGGAGCGTCCGCCCGAGGAGATCTGCCGCAAGGCGGGCATCCCGCTGCTTCTGGCTCCCAGCATCAAGGCCGGGCTCGACCTGGACTGGAGCGACCCGAAACAGAAGGCGGCAGCGATTCAGATCCTGGATTAGACGACTTTCAACATGTTCGGCGTTCTAGCTCGTGGCACGCGCGCCCACCTGGCACGTGGCACGTGGCACGTGCCACGTGCCATTCGTCCGGTGCCGCCGGCTCGCTCTCGGGCAGGGACCGCCGCGCCGTGAGCCCCGCCCTTCGAGCAGTGCACGCCGCGGACGCCGCCTGCCGCGCCGCTCGGGGGTGGCCCGGGGGCGCGCCCGGCGATCGTTCCGGGCACACCGATTGCCATGAGCCCTTTCGCACGAGCCTGCGCCGAGGGCGACCTCCTGCCTCCGCCACGACAAGGGTCGGAGAGGGCTCCTGCCGCTCTTCTCTCCTAACCTTAACACATCATCATCGAGGAACCATGTTGCACCGTACGTCCAGAAAACCTGCTGCCGTGAGCTCGCGCGCGAGCCGGGGCCGGAGGCTCGGCTTCTCGCTCGCGCTGGGCGCCTCGGCGCTCGCCGTGCTCGGGTGCGCCGGCGAGATGCCGGGCGCTCCCGGCGCCGACGTCGGCGACGAGCTCGCCGCGGTCCCGCAAGCCCTCCGCGACGACGACACGCCGCTCCACGCCGCATTCGACGAGTCGATCGTGAGCGCCGGCCGCGGCCATGCCTGCGCGCTGAGGCCGAACAGCACGATCGATTGCTGGGGCCTCAACGACGAGCACCAGGCCGATGATCCCGCGGGCAACTACCTCCAGGTCAGCGCGGGCGACGCCCATAGCTGCGCGGTCGGCACGAACGGCAGGGTCCACTGCTGGGGCCGCAACACCGATGGTCAGGCCATTGCCCCCGTGGATCCCTCGGTGGACCCCTGGGATCCCCCGAGTCCCGACTACACCTTCGTCCAGGTCAGCGCTGGCCGGGATCACACCTGCGCGCTGCGGACGAGCGGCACGATCGACTGCTGGGGGCGCAACAACCACGGCCAGAGCTTGGATCAGCTGTCGCAGTATACACAGCTCAGCGCAGGCGATTCCCACAACTGCGCGGTGCGGCGGAGCGGCACGATCAGGTGCTGGGGCAACAACACCTATGGTCAGGGCGCGGACCAGACGGGCGCGTACACCCAGGTCAGCGCGGGCTCGTTTCATAGCTGCGCGCTGAGGACCGACGGGACGGTCCACTGCTGGGGGCGCAGCAATGAAGGTCAGCTCGACGCCCCCCCGGACACCTTCGTCCAGGTCAGCGTGGGCGTCTATCACAGCTGCGGGCTGAAGCCGGACGGCACCGTCGACTGCTGGGGAGACAACGCGCATGGCGGGGCGATCGATCCTCCGGGCTTCTTCTCCCAGATCAGCACGCAACGCGGGCTCACCTGCGGACTGAGGCTGGACGGCACGGTCGACTGCTGGGGCACCGACGAGGCGGATCCGGCGCTCGGGAGCGCCTTCGGGCACGTCACGGTCGCGGCGGGCGCCTTGCACACATGCGCGCTCCGGGTGAACGGCACGATGATCTGCTGGGGGGACAACGCGTACGGCCAGTCCACGGCGCAGGCCGGCGCCTACCGGCAGCTGAGCGCGGGCACCCGTCACTCCTGCGGGGTGACGGCGACCGGCGCGGTCAACTGCTGGGGAGACGACAGCCATGGACAGGACGCGGATCCGCCGGGCAGCTACACCCACGTCGCCTCGGGCCACGACCACAACTGCGGGATCAGGACGAACGGCACCGTCCACTGCTGGGGGAACGACGAATACGACAAGGCGACGGATCCGTCGGGGACCTTCACCCAGGTCGCCGCGGGCGATTTCCACACGTGCGGGGTGAGGACGAGCGGCAGCGTCCACTGCTGGGGTCTCAACGCCCAGGGACAGAGCACGGCCCCCCCGTACGTTTACACCCAGGTCAGCGTGGGCGATCACCACAGCTGCGGGGTGCGGACGAACGGCGCGGTCCACTGCTGGGGGAGCAACACCTACGGCGAGGCCACGGATCCGGCCGGCACCTTCACCCAGGTCACCCTGGGCCACGACTTCAGCTGCGGCCTGCGGACGGCCGGCTACGTGGACTGCTGGGGGAGGGACACCGAGGATCAGGCCTCACCGCCCGACGCCTACTTCATCCAGATCAACGCGATGAGAGATCACACCTGCGGCGTGACGGCGACCGGCCGTGTGGGCTGCTGGGGATATCCCGGGTCAGGGCGGACCGCGCCGCCGACGATGGCGTTCTCGCACGTCGCCGTGGGCGACGATCACAGCTGCGGCATCAGGGCGGACGGCACGGAGGAGTGCTGGGGAAACACGACTTCTTCCTGGGGCGTGGCGCCCACTGGCACCTTCACCCAGGTGAGCGCGGGCTTCCAGCACACCTGCTGGCTGAAGGCGAACGGCACAGCGGACTGCAAGGGGGACAACATGTACGGTCAGATCACCGCGCCCGCTGGCCCCTTCGTTCAGATCGAGGCGGGCTCCTACCACAACTGCGGGGTGACGACGCTCGGCGATGTGGACTGCTGGGGCCAGAATCTCAACGGCAGGGCCGAGGATCAGGACGGCGACTTCCTCAGCGTCAGCGCGGGCGAAAGTCACAGCTGTGCGGTGAGAACGAACGGCACCGTGCACTGCTGGGGGTACAACGACTTCGGCCAGACCGACACGCCTCCTGGTCTTTACCAGCAGGTCAGCGCGGGCTTGAATCACAACTGCGGGGTGAAGACCGACGGCACCGTCTACTGCTGGGGATACAACAACTTCGGCCAGGCCACCGCTCCGGAGGGGACGTACACCCAGGTCGGCGCGGGCTCTTCCCACAGCTGCGGGTTGAAGACGGACGGCACGATCCACTGCTGGGGGTACGATGACAGCGACAAGGCGACGGACCCCGCGGGGACCTTCGTGGAGCTCCGCGTGGGCAGGAGCCATAACTGCGGGGTGAAGGCCGACGGCACCGTCTACTGCTGGGGGCACAGCGTCGACGGCCAGCTCTGGCTCCCCTTGCCGAACTGACGGCGCTCGGCTCGATCGCGCCCGGCGGCGTGAGCCTGTGGATCTTCGCTTTCGCAGCGCGGCGGGCCTGCGGGTCGACGGCAAGCGCGCCGGCAACGGCGTCGCTCTCGCTGCGGGTCCACGTTACACTCGTCGGCGACGTGGCGCCCACGACATTCACGACGACCCTGGACGACGCGCTCGGAGCGGCTTCGGGACCCTTGTGTGCCACGAAGCCGACACCGGGGCTGGTGCTGGTCTTCTCCGTGGACAGCCCTCGCTGCGATGTCCTCCCGCTCAAGGACGGCGAGCTCGCTCTCGGGCGCGGCGAGGTCGGCGGCGTCCCCCTGGACGACCTGCGGATGTCGCGCAAACACGCGCGCGTGCGCTGGACCCAGGGCCAGTGGGAGGTCGAAGATCTCGATAGCCGAAACGGAACGTCGCTCGACGGCGTTCCGTTGACCGGCGCGCGCGCGGGCGGTGAGCTGCGCATCGTGCGCACGGGCTCATCGGTGTTCGTGCTCCGGGCCGACGTGGCGCCGTTCCGGGCGGGGATCTCCACGGCCGGGGGCACGATCCTCGGGGCGACCCTCGCCCGTGCGTGGTACGCGATCGATCGCGCGGCGCACCTGGGAGCGACGCTCCACATCACCGGCGAGAGCGGGACCGGCAAGGAGCACGCGGCGCGGGCCTTCCACGCCCTCGGCGCGCGGCGCGGGGGGCCGTTCGTCGCCGTGAACTGCGCCGCCATCCCCAACGGGCTCGCCGAGCGGCTGCTCTTCGGCGCGCGCAAGGGGGCCTATTCGGGCGCCGTGGCCGACTCCGACGGGTACGTGCAAGCCGCCCACGCCGGGGTCCTCTTCCTCGACGAGGTGGCCGAGCTCGAGCTCGGGGTGCAGGCGAAGCTCCTCCGCGCGCTCGAGGCGAAGGAGGTGATCCCGCTCGGGGCCGCGCGGCCCGTGCAGGTGGACTTCGCGCTCGTGTCGGCGAGCCACAAGGATCTGCGCGCGCAGGTGGCCGCAGGGAAGGTCCGCGAGGATTTCTACTTCCGCATCGCGCAGCCGGCGGTCCGCATTCCGCGGCTCCACGAGCGGCCCGAGGAGGTGCCGTGGCTCGTGGACGTGGCGCTGCGGAGCGCCGTCGCTGCTGTCGAGCGCGGCCAGGAGAGCGCGCCGCTGGTGGCCCACGCGTCGCTCATCGAGGCGTGCCTCGTGCGGGCGTGGCCCGGCAACGTGCGGGAGATGATGGCGGAGATCCGCGCAGCGGCGCATGCGGCGCAGCTCGAGATGAGCCCCGTGGTCCAGGCGCGGCACCTGTCGCCCTCGGCGGGGCAAGCCTTCGTCGCGCCACAGGCGAGCGCGCCGGAGCAATCCGCGTGGAGGTGCCAGCCATCGTCGCTGCCCCCGCCCGGCGAGCGGCAGACGCGGCGGGCAGCGTCGCTGCCCGCCGACGAGGTCATCGAGGCGGTGCTGCGCCGCGAAGGGGGGAACGTGGCGCGCACGGCCCGCGAGCTCGGCGTGCACCGGACGCAGCTCCGCCGCTGGCTCGGGCGGCGCACGGCGACCGACGAGGCCGCCGGCGGCGACGACGCGGAGGGGTGACCCCTGAGAGAGCCGCCCTGGCCGGCGTCGCGCGGGTGCCTCGGAGGTGACGCGGCGGCGTGGGCGTGTCGCCGCAACGATCGCTGTGCGGCGCTATGCACCCGGCCCTGGCAAGCGCGGGCGCGGCTGGCGAGCGCGACCCCCTGCCTTCAGGGCGACCGAGCTGCCATGTCTGCAAGGCCCGATCTCACGAATGAAAGGCATCGGACGTTTGCCTCAGGGGAAACCCGGGGAAAGCCTGAAGGATGACCCTGGCCCGCATCCTGCTAAGTACGTAGACCAGAGCGCCCGTGACGGCTTCCCCCCCGCCGTCGAATGGGCGCTCTTTTTTTTGTGCCTTGTTGGGGGGCGCAGGCGGCTCCGCCCCATGCGGGTCGGACCCGCGCGCTCGGCTCCCGGGCGTCCGTCGCTCAGGGCGCGCCGAGGAACTCCCGGATCGTTGCGAGCGCCTCGTCGCGCGCGTCGTCGAGCACCGCGTGCCCGGCGCGGGGGAAGCTCCGCGCCTGGACGAGCTCCCGGGGCAAGGCGGCGACGAGATCGCGCGCATCCGCGGTCGTCGCGAACGGGTCGAGATCGCCGGACAGCACGAGGGTGGGGCACCGGACGCGCGCGAGGTCCGCGCGCAGGTCGTAGGTCTGCATCTCACCCGCCACGAAATAGCCGCCCACGTCGAGGTGGAGGACCGCGCGGCGGAGCGCGTCTTCCTCCGGCGGCGACTGGCGGTAGAGCGGGAGGCAGACACGGATGTAGTCGTGGAAATTGGGCATCGGCTCCGCGAAGAACCGGCGCGCGATGTCGGCCGCCTGCGCGCCCCCGAGCCGCTCGAAGACGGGCAGCATGCGATCGAGGCGGAGCTTCGCGGTCGTGCTCGTCAGGATCAGCTTCCCGGGGTGATCGGGGTATCGCGCCGCGTACGCCTGCGCCACCATGCCTCCGAACGAGTTTCCGAGCACGACGGGCCGCTCGATCTCGAGCGCGTCGCAGAACGCCCGCACGTCGTCCGCCCACGTCTCGAGGTTCCACCGCTCGGGCCCGCTGCGATCGCTGCGCCCGCAGCCGCGGTGATCCAGATAGACGACCTGCGCCACCTCGGCGAGCGCCGAGCCGAACGGCACGAACTCGGTATGATCGCCTCCCGGCCCGCCGTGCAGCAGGATCACGGTAGGTCGCTCCCGCATCGCGGGCCCCTCGGGGACGAGCTTCGCCCCTTCCACATCGAAGAACAGCCGGACATCGCCTGTCTGCACTCTCATCGTGATCGAGTGAAATCACGGACCGTGGCGCGGCGCCAGGCCTCGCGCCGTCGGCACCCGCGGCCTCGGAAGCGGCCTCCCTGAGCGCTCACGACCGCGACGAGGGCGCGGCGCGCTCGTCCGCCACGCCCAGCGCGCGGGACGCCCCTTCCCGGATCCCGCGGAGCACCGCCTCGACGTCCCGCTCCGCGCCGAGGGCGAGCCCCCGGTCCGCGAGCGCGCGCGCGGCGGCCGGGTCGCTCCCGGCGAGCGCCTGCTCCGCCGCGTGCAGGTAGAACTCCACCGCGAGCCGCGGCTCGCCGCCCCGCTCGAAGTGCTCGGCCAGCACCTTGGCGTCGTGCTCTCCCGCCTGCAGCAGCCACTCGGCGGCGAGCCGGTGCCCGAGCGCGCGATCGTGGTCCGGCAGCATCGCGTAGCAGCCGTCGCGGATGAGCGCGTGCCGGAACGCATACTCCTCCTCGTCCGAGAAGCGGCTCTGCTCGCGGCGCTCGAGCAGCTCGCGCTGGAGCATCCAGGGCAGCCAGTCCACCGCGAGCGTCGACCCGCCGGCGTCGCCGAGCAGCGCGAGCGCCCCGGTCTTCCAGAACGCCTCGCCGAAGATGCTCGCCGCCCGGAGCAGCCGCCGCGCCTCCGCGGGGATGGCCTCGAGCCGCGCCTCGACCATGCCCAGGATCGTCTCCGGCAGCCGGTCCGCGCGCCCCTCCGCGACCGCCCGGATGAGCTCCTCCAGGTAGAACGCGTTGCCGCTCGCGCGCTCGACGAGGCGCGCGACCTCGGAGGGCGGAAACCCGTCGCCGAGCATCTGCCGCACGAGCTCCTCGGCCGCGCGGCGCGGCAGCGCGCCGAGCGTGATCTCGTGCACCTCGCTGCCCTCCCAGAGGACGGGGAAGACCTTCCGCACCTCGACCCGCGCCAGGTAGAGCACCGCGAAGGGCCGGTCGCGGAGCTCCCGGAGGACCCGCGCGATCAGCTTGAGCGATGCCGCGTCGCCCCACTGGATGTCCTCGAGCACGAGCAGGTAGGGCCCCGCCGCGCACGCCGCCTCCATGAAGTCGAGGTAGGCGAGCGGGATCTGGTCGGCCATCAGGGCCGGGCTCTGCCGCGCCTCGAGGAACCTCGGATCGGCCTCGCCCGGGAACGGCGTGCCGACGATCTCGCCGAGGAACGCGGCGATCCTCGTCCTCTCGCCCGGCGTCAGCGCGTGGGCGCGGGCGACCAGCGAGAGGAGCCGCTCCCGCTGCGCCGGGGCGGGCTCGCCGCCGGTGATGCCGGCCGCGCCCCGGAGCGCGGAGCCGAGGAGCGAGAACGGCGATCCCGCGCTCAGCGAGTCGCCGCGGCCGACCGCGACGGTGAGCTCGGGGTGCCGCTCCCGCAGGATCTCGATGAGCTCGTACCGCAGGCGGGATTTGCCG
Organism: Sorangium sp. So ce1504; assembly: GCF_051521635.1. Classification (NCBI taxonomy): domain Bacteria; kingdom Pseudomonadati; phylum Myxococcota; order Polyangiales; family Polyangiaceae; genus Sorangium; species Sorangium sp. So ce1504. Next base: position 9,474,991 of record NZ_CP150365.1, read on the forward strand.
ATCCCGGGCGGCCCGGTGATCAGGATGGCGCGGGGCTCGGGCCCGCCGAAGCTGTCTTCGAGGAGCTCGCGCAGGTTCCGGAGCTCCCTGTCGCGGCCGACGTAGGGGCTCGGCTTGCCGAGGAGCGTCCGCGCCGACCGGCCCACCTCGCGCTCCTGCAGCAGGAAGAACGAGCCGGGCCGCGCCGGCTCGATCTCGAACCGCGCGTCGAGCAGCGCCCGCGTCACGTCGTCGATCCACACGGGCGCGGGCCTCCGCTCCGGGCGCGCGTCGCGCTCCGCGAGGGCGAGGAGCGCGGCCGCGCGGTCCATGACCGGGCCGACCGGGAGGCTGCCGGTGTGCTCGGCGCGGCCGGTCGTGAGCACGACGGAGGCCTCCGGCACGAGCTCGACGAGCTTCAGGGCGCACCGCGCCGCGCGCGCGGCCTGCAGGGCGGCGTCGCCAACGCCGGCGATCGAGAGCACGATCGTCCCGTCGGCGAGCGCGTCCACGCGCGCCCCGAACGGCTGCGCGCTCGTGTAGAGCTTCCTCGTGAGGTCGCTCGGCGCCGCGGCGACGAGCGTGCTGGCCGCGCTGTCGCAGGGCGAGAAGCGCGGCTCCCGCGCGGCCACCAGCGAGAGCAGCCGGAGCTCGCACGCCGTGATCGCCTCGTACAGGACGGGGGGCGCGGCCAGGCCGCTCGTCGGATCGCGCTCGAGGGCGTCGAGCGCCTCGACGACGGCCGAGCCGTCGCGCGGCCGCTGATCCGGGTCCTTCGCGAGCATGCGGGCGACGAACTCGTCGAGCTCCTGCGGCACCTCGGGCCGGAGGTTCCGCACGCGCGGCGGGTCTTCCATGAGGAGCTTCGCGAGGAGGGCCATCACGTGCTGGCCCTGGAACGCGGGCCTGCCCGTGAGGCACTCGAAGAGCACGGCGCCGAGCGAGAAGATGTCGGCCCGCGCGTCGAGGCGGTCGCGCTCGCCGGTGGCCTGCTCCGGGGCCATGTAGCCGGGGGTCCCCATCACCGAGCCGGTCTGCGTGAGCGCGCCGATGGTGCGCTTCATCCGGGCGATGCCGAAGTCGAGCACCTTGAGGCCGGCGGCCTCGCCGCCGACGAGCAGCAGGTTGCTCGGCTTGACGTCGCGGTGGACGATGCCCCGCGCGTGCGCGGCCCCGAGCGCCTCGGCGGCCGCGCGGAGCAGGGCGAGGCTCTCCTCGAGATCGAGCTTCTGCCGGGCGAGGCGCTGCGCGAGGCTCTCCCCTTCGAGCCATTCCATGGCGAGGTAGGGCACCCCGTCGGGGGTGATGCCGTGGGCCACGTGCCGGACGATCCGCGGGTGATCGAGCTCGGCGAGGATCCGCGCCTCGTGCTCGAAGCGGTGCGCGGCGCTCCGGTCGGGCTGGCCGAGGAGCTTGAGCGCGACCTGCGCCCCCGTGGCCCGGTCGACGGCGCGGTAGACCGTCCCCATCCCACCGGAGGCCGCGACGCGCTCGAGCTGGAAGCGGCTGTCGATGACCTCTCCCGGGCGCATAAGGCGGAGGATGCACCGGCGTCGAGCCGTCTTCAACGGTCCGGCGGGCACCCGCCCGTCGGTGTGCGGCTATACGCTCGCGCGGCGCGCCAGGCGGTGAGTCGCGCTTCAGCTCTTCGGGATGCGCCACGTCACGCCGGCGCGGAAGAAGAGCACGTTCGGGATGCTCTGCCCGCCTCCGGGGATAGCATCGTCCTCGTCGTTCATCGGCTCGTAGCGACGGAACAGGCTGTGTCCCGCCTGGGCGGTCACCCACACCGACGAGAAGGCGCGCACGCCGAGGGTCACGCCCGCGGTCACGACCGAGTAGGCGACGTGATCGAGGCACAGCTCGGGCCGCGCCGCCCGCTCGTCCTGCTCGGTCGCCGGGTCGTCGGCCGGCTGGGCCGCGCACGGCCACGCCCCGGTGACGCGCGGGTCGCGCACGGCGTAGGCGTTCCCCGCCACGTCCGCGCGCAGGCCGACCTCGACGCGATCCGAGAACAGGAGCTTCGCCGACGCGAAGCCCGGCAGGAAGGCCTCGACGCGGAGCTGGGGGCTCGGCGTCCACTCGACGTACGCGGCGGGCAGCGGGAGGAACGAGCCGAAGCTGTACGACGCGAGCGCGCCGCCGCCGAGGACGAGCTTCTCCGAGAGCGTGTGGGTCACGAGCCCGAGCGCGCTGACGCGGACGAGCCCGCCGTCGAAGGCCTCGAAGTCGCCCGCGAGCCCCGGCGCGACGCGCAGCGAGAGCGACCAGTCGTGGGGGAGCAGCTGGACGAACAGCACCGGGACGTCGACGGCGTGGAAGGCCCGGAGCTCGTCGAAGCCGGGCGGGGCGCCGGCGTACGAGATCGCCTCGACGTGGTACGTCGCCCCCGGGATCAGGAACGTCCTCTCCCCGAGGGGGATCGGCACGTTGGCGTTGACCTCGTACGACGAGATCTGCGCCCGCACGGGGCGCGGGTCCTCGATCGCCGCGCCCGGCATGTACTGCGCGCTCAGGTCCACGAGATCGGGGAGCTGGGCCCACGCCGCGCCCGGCGCGAGGACCGCGACGACCGCGAGCAGCGGCGCCAGGGCGAGGAGCCGCGGGGGGCGCGCGCCCCGGCGGGAGGGGCCCCCGCCGGGGCGCTCGTCCGTGGCGCGCGCGGCGGCGCGATCGGCGGGCCTCATCGCGCCACCCGCTCGTCGAGCCAGTCGAACAGCCGCGCCTGGGCGAGGAGCTGGTTGCCGCCCTGGCAGTGGACCTGCGACGCCGTGCCCGCGTCGAACACCATCATGTGCTTCGGGCACGTGAGCGCGCCGTAGAGGCGCTCCGACTCGCCTGGAGACGCGTCCTCGGCGCTGCCCTCCATGATCAGCGTCTCGCAGCGGATGCTCGCGACGCCGCCTTCGTTGTCGTACTTGCGGAGCTCGTCGATCACCTCGTGGGGCGTCGAGACGCCGTGCTTCCATGTCACGTCGTCGAAGTACCAGCGCGCGTCGGGCATCACAACCGCGGCGGCGTCGATGGCGCGGTCGAACGCCGCGGGGCCGCGCTCGTGCAGCTCGAGCAGGCCGGGGATCGACGCGAAGTGGCGCAGCATCGCGTCGCGCCAGCTGACGACGCCCGGGTTGGCGACGAGGGCGCGCAGGCGGTGCTCGCGCGAGGCCGCCCGCGGCGCGAGGTAGCCGCCGAACGAGAGGCCCATCAGGACGAACTTGCCGGCGTCGAGCCGCTCGTCGCGCTCGGCGAAGTCGAGCACGCGCCCCACGGGGACCTCCCAGTCGGGCCGGAAGGGGTGCCCGTGGAGGCGCAGCGAGGCGCCCTGCCCCGGGCCGTGGAACGAGAGGACGTGGTAGCCCCGCTCGAGCGCGCCGTCGATGACCCACATGGTGTCCTCGGGCCACGCGTGGAGGCCCTGCTGCAGCACGATCGCGGGCGCGCGCGCCACCCCGGGCGCGTAGTGGACTCGGCCGTGGAGCACGCCGTTTTCGTAGGGAATATCGACCTGCCGGGAGTCGTAGCCCCGCAGGCGGAGCGCCCGGTCATGCAGGTCGAGCCCCGCGATCGTCGCCTCGACAAGGCGCGGGTCGGAGCGATCCGCGTAGCGCATCAGCCCGGCCCGGTGGTAGGCGCCCGCGCGCAGGAAGTGCGACGCGGCGCTCCGCGCGTGGCCGCGGGCCTCCGCCTCCTCGCCGTAGCCCTGCACCCGCTTCGCGGTGGCCAGCCACTGCTCGAACCACGAGCGCTCGTCGCCCGGGCGGATGCGGGTCGCGGTGTCGAGCACCTCGCCGACGTCGGTCAGCCCCATCGACGCGAGGCCGAGCCAGAACACGATCTGCGCGTCCATCACCGGCTGGCCGATGAACTTGAACCGGTGCCAGACGGGCGCCGCCTGGCCCTGCCCGAGCGTGTCGTCGCCGTGGAACCGCGCGGACGCGACCTCCTGATCGACCCCGCGGCGGCCCGACGCGAACCCGACCGCCGCCGCGCCCCCCGCGACCGCCGTGTGGGTGAGAAAGCTCCGCCGATCGAGCATCGGTGCACCTCCAGCGCCTGACGAAACAAGTGATTGAAACATGTGTTTCAAGCATTGACGCCCGCCAGGCGCATCGTCAAGGTGTGTTTCAAACAATCGTATGAACGACCGTGACCCCCTCGCCCCTGCGGACGATCTCGATCCACGGCAGCGGCTCGTGGTCGCGGCGATCGATCAGATCGAGAAGCACGGCATCGGGCAGCTGACGGTGCGGAAGCTCGCGGCGGCGGCCGGCGTCAACATCGCCGCGGTGAACTACTATTTCCGGTCGAAGGAGGCGCTCGTCGCGGCGGCGCTCGAGGGGTCGATCGGGAACATGCTGTCGGACAGCGAGGATTTCCTCGCCCGGATGCCGGGCGATCCCCTGGAGGCGCTGAGCGGGCTGCTCGGCTACTACCTCGAGGGCGGGATGCGGTACCCGAACGTGGGCAGGGCGCTCCTGCACGACGCGTTTCACGCGGACGACTACAGCGGTCCTTTCCCGAAGCTCTTCGCGCCGGTGATGGAGCGCCTGCGCGATCTCGTCCGGGCGGCGGTGCCCGGGCTCGAGGAGCGGGCGGCGGCGCGCCGGGTGGTGGCGGCGCTCTCGGCGGTCTTCTTCCCGACGTTCTTCGCGGGGCTTTACGAGGGGCTGAACGCGCTCGGCTCGCCGGCCGACCGCCTCGCCTACGCGCGAGAGCTGGCGCGGCAGACGCTGGCGCCCGTCGCGGTCCCGGAGCCGGCTCCGCCCGCGCCCCGCGGCAGGCCGCAGAAGCGCGGGTGACCCGCGGGGGATCGCGGGGACCCGCTGGAGGGGCGAGCCGCCGGCGACGGGGGTGTCCCGGCGGCGCGGGCGGGCGCGCGGGAGATCAGCAATCGAAGAAGCGGCGAAGCCCGGGGCGGATGACCTCCTCGATGGTCTCATCGAGCAACACGCGGGCTTTCAGGCCGCTGCACAGCCCGAGCTGCTCCCCGTCCGGCGGAGCGTCGTGGGCCGGCAAGTGCGCGTGCTCGTGCTCCACGAGGTGCCGGAACGCCACGGGCAGATAGCGCTCGACCGCTCGCCGCTCCGCCGAGGAGAGATCCGGCGCGATCTGCTCGAGGAGGCGCCAGCCGAAGCGGGCGTGTCCGACCTCGTCGGCGTAGATGCGCGTCAGCAGATCGAGCAGCGGCCCGGGCGGCATCTCCAGCCGCTCCGCGCCGATGAGGGCCACGGCCACCGTCTCGCTCATGCAGCAGATGTGGATCACGTTGCGGAGCGCGGCCGCGCGGGGGGGCGCGTCGCGGTGCAGGGGGAACTCCGGGCGTTCCGGGACGCTCGCGGTCGCCGTCCCGCCGAGGGCCTCCACGACGGCGCCGCAGAGGATCCCGTGACGGCGCTCCTCGTCGGCGAAGCCCCGACACGCCTCGGCGAGCTCCGGCGGGAAGCCCGCCTCGGCGAGCTGGCTTGCGAGCGCCTCGAACACGGCCGACGACCCGTGCTCGTTCACCATCCGCGCGTGCCAGGTGCCGATCGCCGACGGGAACAGCGCCGCGGGATACCCGCTCACGTCGAAGGCACGCGCGCGCGCCTCGCCGCGGAGATCGAGCGTCGCGGCGTTCATGCGACCTCCGACGGGGCATAGGCGTCGAGCGCCGGCGGGACCGGGGGGCCCCAGGGCGTGCAGAACGTCCGCGTATAGAGCTCCGCCTCGGGAGCGACGACGTCGCCGAAACAGCAGGCGTGCCGGACGGGCTCGGCCTCTCTGTAGGAGATCGCGTCGGCGTCCACGCCCACGATCAGCGCCGTGCAGCAGTTCACGAAGGAGGCGTCTCCAGCGAGGGCCGCCCACTGCTCCTCGGAGATCCCCGTCCCGGGGGCGGGCAGGCGCTGCGCGCCATAGTCGACGCAGCACTCGAGCTCCGCGCGAGGGCGAGCCTCCGTGTCGTCGAGGCTCACCTGCTCGGCGCACGCGAGCCCGGTCGGCATGGGCGGCGCGCCGCCCGCGCCACCCGCGCCGCCCGCGCCGCCCTCATCGGGCGTCGGAATGACCCCACTCCCCGTCGAAGGTTCCCCACCGCCGCCGGTCGTCGCGCCGACTCCGGCCGTCGCCCCGACTCCGGTCGTCGCGCCGCCGCCCGCCGGCGGCGGGGCATCCGGCTCCTCCGCCGGGATCTCCTCATCGGGATCCAGCGGTGACGACTGCCCGCCAGAGACGTAACGTCCGCTGCAGCCCGCCAGGGCGCCACAGGCCAGCGCCCCCAGCGCGACCCTCGCGGCTGCACGCAATGCTGCCCGTCTCGTCTCCTCACGCATAAGTTCTCCTCCAGTAAAATAGGCTGTTTGCCGCAGGGCGCGGCGCGGGCCGAGCACTCGGCCCATGTGCACCAGCGTAGGCGCGCAGCACAGCGAAGAGAATCTGCATTTTCCGCACACCATTGAACCGAAAATCAGAACAATGGCGCCCGGTCACTCGACCGGTCCGCAGGCGATCGCCTTCATCCTCGCCCGCGTCTGCTCGGCGGTCATCGAGCGCGGGCTGGCGTTCCCCCAGCGCTCGATCACGCTCGCGTAGGCCTCGCACGCGCCGGAGATCTCGCCCATCTGCTCGAGTGCCTGACCGAGAAACCAGAACGAGCGGACGTACCTTACGGGCCAGCCCAGCATATCGCACGTCGTGACCGCCTTGCGAAGCGTGGGGATCGCATGGAGAGGCATGCCCGCGAGATAAAAGACCGCGCCGACATCCGCCTGGACCTCTTGCCCGACTTGATTGCTCATCAGCGCGGTCAGCGGCAGCACGGGGACGGCCTCCGCCGCCTCCTCGGGGTGCTCGATCCACCGCGCGTAGGCCTGCACCACGGCGGAGCGCGCAGGGTCGGCCGCACCCTGCACGCGGGGCCGCGACAGGAGCTCGGCCACCTTCTCCTGGAACTCGGCCCTGGCGATGAGGCCGGCATGCAGCATGACCCGCAAGAGGTCCGGCGAGCCGCCGGCGCAGGCGCTATAATTGTCAAGACACGTCTTGGCGATGTCCGCTGCCTCGCGCCTGCGATCGGTCTCGAGGCAGACATCGATGAGCGCGCGGACGACATCGGCGTGCCCCCTGGACTCCGCGCTGATGTACATGCGCGCCTGCCGTAGCTGTTCCTCGGCCTGCGAGAAATTGCCCAGGATCGCGTTCAGGTTCGACTCGTCGAGCAGCGCGGTAAAGCGCTGCTCCTTGTGCGGCAGCGAGACCCGGCTCTGCCGCATCGCCTCGCGGACCGCGTCGAGAGAGCGCCCTTGCGCATAGCTCGACCACGCAAGCCTGCGAAAGATCAGCCGGCCCCTTCCGCTCGTCGTGGGCCGCGTGAGCCACAGGTCCTGCTCGACGTCCGCGCAGCGTCCGAGCGCGCTGTGCTGCTCGCTCCGGATCTCGTAACAGCTGGCCGCCGTGGGCGAGATCGCGAGGCACCGGTCGAGGGCGGCAGCGGAGTCGTTGAAGCTCCCGAGCTGCCACAACGACTGCGCCAGCGTGGCCCATCCCTGCGCGTACTCGGGGTCGATCCCGATGACCCGCCTCGCCGCAGCGACGCTGGTATGGACGTCCGATCGCAGCGCGCACCGCGCGAGGAGGGCCAACAGCTCCGCGTCGCGATCATACGGGTGCTGCGCCGTGAGCGCGGTCAGCCGCTCCGCGCAGCGCGCCGTATCCGCGGGGTCGCGGCCGAGCGCGGGATCCATGGCCGCAAGGAGCGCTCGATCGCGGGGGTCGAGCGCGGCGCTCAGCTCCTCTGCGCGCTGATAGTGATCCCGAGCTTCGGCGGGCTCCGGCGCGTAGATCGCGAGGCGAAGGTGCGCCTCGGCAAAGGAGTCATCGACGGAGATCGCCTGCCGCAGGCCGTCCACCGCCTTGCCCTCGTTGGCATCGCGAGCGGCCTTCAGCGCGGCGCTGTACAGGGCGAGCGCCATAGGGATGGAGCGCGGCCCGGGACGGGTGGTGGCCCCGACCGGACGAGGCCCTCCGCGCAGCGCGAGCGCCCCAGCGATGACGGCCGCGAGCGCCATGGCGAGGCCGATCTTCCAGGCCGCCGCCCGCAAGCCGAGGCGTCTTTCGGTCGAGCGGAGTTCATCGCGGCGCGCCGCGGCGCCGAGGCGCTCGGTCGCGGCCAGGGGGTCCACCACGTCCCCATCCGCCGCCTCGCTGCCCGGCGCCCTGGGCGGCTCGGAGATGACCAATGCGGGCGGTTCCGGCGCGCCGAAGCTCGGCGCCGCGCCCTGCGCGAACGGCGCGAGCGCGCGAGCGACCTCGCTCAGGTCGGAGAGCCGAGCCTGGCGGTCCGTCGACAGCAACCGGCCAACCACCCTGGCGAGCTCCCGGGGCACGTCGGGCGCGACCTTCTCCAGCGGGGGAATCGCGCCTGTCACGATGATCTTGAACACCTGGCCGACGTTGTCGGCCCGGGTCGGGAGCACGCCCGAGAGGCATTCGTAAAGAATGAGGCCGAGCGACCAGTTGTCGGTACGGTGATCGATCTGTCGGTCTCCGAACGTCTGCTCCGGCGACATGTAGCAGGGCGTGCCAAGCCTCGTCCCGCTCTCGGTGAGCCCCGTTGTCTGGGCGTCCTGTCCGCTCGTGGCCGTCAGCTTCGCGATGCCGAAGTCGAGGACCTTGACCCGCTCGCTCGATCCGTCGACAAGGAAGATGTTCTCCGGCTTCAGGTCGCGGTGGACGATGCCCAGCGCGTGCGCCGTCCCGACGGCGGAGATGACCGGCAGGAAAATGGAGGCTACCTCGCCGAGGGGCAGCCTCGGCTCGCGACGCAGCCTGCTTGCGAGCGACTCGCCGGACAGGAGCTCCATGACCATCACGGGCGCCCCGCTCTCGATCTCGACGTCGTGAACCTCGACGACGTTGGGGTGGCGGACGCTGCTCGCGAGCTTCGCCTCACGCAGCAGGCGCATGCCCACCGCGCCGCGCACGGCCCCGCCCTTCACGAACTTGAGCGCGAACGGCTTGCCAGTCAGCGTGTGGCTCGCGGCCCAGATCACGCCCATGCCCCCTTCACCGAGCAGCCGATCGAGCCGGTACCGGCCGGCGACGACGGCGCCTGGACGCCACGTATGCCGTGCGCGCTCGTCGCCTTCGCCGCGCTCGTCGCCCTCACCCGGCAGAGAGTCTTTTCCCGCAGCGGGTTGGGTCGCCTCGAGGCCCTGCGTCAGGTCCGCTCTCGATGCGATACGCACGGCAGCCTACACTACCCGACCGGCCCCCCCTGTCCAGATCGGAAACGAACGCGCCCGACGTGCTGTCCGCTCAACAGGAAGGCGGTAAGGCGAGGACACGTTCACAAGGATCTTCCCGCATCCCTGCAAATATCTCTGTGCAGCGAACAGCATCACAATGCGCCCGACGGCAAATCCTCCCCGCCCTTCTTGTTCAATTTGCCCGCTGAAAAGGGCTGCAAGTGAGGTAATTTCTCGGTCTCTCCACAGCTCATCGCGTATGCGTCCCGATCCATCCGCTCGCTCGACGTCTGCCGAGCCATAACGCCGTGGCTCCAAGGACATCGTCTCACCAGATAGCGCGGTCGACCAAAGAGACGCAGCGCTCTCTGAAGCTCAGTATCCCGGCTCGCGGCCCCCGGCTCGGTACGCCCCCGGCGGGATCCCGACCTCCCGGCGAAACGCGACGTTGAAGGCCGCCTCGTCCTGGTACCCCACGGACGACGCCACCTCGGCGAGCGCGAGCCCGCGGCGCTCTCGCAGCGTCTCCTTCGCCAGCTCCATGCGCCAGCGCGTCAGGTGGCGGAGCGGGCCCTCTCCCACGTGCTCGCGGAAGGCGAGGGCGAAGCCCGAGCGGCTCATGCCGGCCTCTCGCGCGAGCAAGGCCACGGTCCACGCGCGGGCCGGGGCCTTGTAGAGCGCATCGAGGGCGCGGGCGACGCGCTCGTCCGCGAGCGCCGCGCGGAAGGAGCCAGGAGGCGCGGGGCGCTCGAGCTCCGCGCGGATGGCCTGCAGGAGGAGCAGCTCCGCGAAGCGAGCGGCCATGACCGGCGCGCCCGGCCGCCGGCCGCTCACCTCGTCGCGGATGCCGTCCAGGAGCCGGCCGAGACCGGGCACCGGCTCACCGGCCCCGCCGTCGAGGAGCACCACGGAGGGCAGCGCGCGGAGCAGCAGCGACCGCCCGGCGCCCGCGACGTGCATGGCAGCGCAGAGCACCACCGTCCTCGCGCCGTCGCCGCCCAGCCGTCGCCGCACCGTCTGCACGCCCGGCCGAGGAGGCGAGAGCCAGCGCTCCTCGTCGACGACGGCCGCCCCTGGCCGGTGCCTCAGGCAATGCGGGACGCCGTGGGGCAAGAGCAGCAGATCGCCCTGGCCGACGCGGATCTCTCGGTCGCCGAGCTCCAGCCACATCTCGCCTTCGAGGAGGTGGTGGAGCAGGACGACCTCTCGGGGGCCGATACGAGCCCCCCACGGCGCGCCGAGCTCGACGCGGCCGAAGAGGCTGGTCTCGATGCGCACGTGGCGGAGCAGCGCTGTCAGGACATCGGGCATTGGACGATCACAAAAGAGCGCTGGACGCTATCACATGGAGGGTCCCCCGGTCCGTCGCCATGGTTCAGCCACCGATTCACGAGGAGGCAACCATGGACGTTTTCATCACCGGCGCGAGCGGCTTCATCGGATCTGCGGTCGCCCGCGCCCTGGTCGCGCGCGGCCACCGGGTGCGCGGGCTCGCGCGCAGCGACGCGTCGGCAGCGAAGGTGCGGGCCGCGGGCGCGGAGCCGATCTGGGGGAATCTGTCGCAGGTCGACACGCTCGCGCGCGCGGCGGCGGCCAGCGACGGGGTTGTGCACACCGCGGCGACGACGGGAGAGGATCGCCCGGCCACCGACGAGGCGGCGGTCACGGCGATGCTCTCGGCCATGAGCGGCGGCGTCTTCATCACGACGACCGGGGCGCCGCGCGCGCGATCCTCGCGGGTGCCCGTGCCGGAGGAGGAGAGCGTCAACCCCGGCGGAGCGCTCGAGTGGCTCGTGGCGGCCGAGTCGCGCGTGCTCGGCGCGAAGGGCGTCCGCGGCCTGGTCGTGCGGCCGCCCTTCGTCTATGGCGACGGCGGAGGTCCGGTGGCGGGCCTGGTGCAGGGCGCGCGCGCCGCGGGGGTGGCGCGTACTATCGACGATGGCGAGAACCGCTGGTCCACCGTCCACGTGCGGGATCTGGCGGTCGCCTACGCGATGCTGCTGGAGTCGGACGCAAGGGGCGTGTTCCATGCCGCCGAGGCGGCGCCCGAGCCCATGGCGGCGCTCTTCGCGGCGATAGGCGACGCCGCCGGGGTCCCCGTGGGCTCGTGGAGCCTCGCGGAAGCCCTCGCAGCGCACGGCCCCATCGCCGGCTTTCTGGCCATGGACGCCGCCCTCGACGCGACCAGGCTGCGCGGCCTGGGCTGGTCCCCGGAGGTCGGAGCGGCGCTCGGAGGCATCTGCGGCGCCCTGCGCGACCCGGCGCAGGGGTATCGCGCGCCATGAGACGCGCCGCAGGCTTCAGGGCAAGGCGCCGTCGCGCGCGGCGCTCGCCGCCTCCCCTGCTCGCTTGCTGTCGAGGGCGAGCAGCACGAGATAAGAAAAGGCACAGACAACGAGGCTGCCGAAGACGAGCATCGGCAGCGAGTAGGCCAGCCGCTCCAGACCCGCCCCCTCGATCAGCTTGCCTGTGAGGGCCGGGAGGACCATGCCGCCGAGGCTGTCGCCGACCAGCACGAGCCCGGTCACGAACGCCGTCATGGGCACGATCTGCCCCGCGAGCGTGAAGCCGCTGGGCCAGAGCGGCGCCATGAAGAGCCCGAGCCCGAGCGCGACACCCCACAGGAGCGCGCTCGAGGGCGGCAGGAGCAGCATCATCGCGGACAGCACGAGACAGCCGCCCAGCCCCACAGGGATGACCTGGCGCGGCGTGAAGCGGATCGCCACCGGGATCGAGAGCAGCCTCCCGATCGTGAACGAGAGCCAGAACCCCGAGGTGAGGTACGCGGCCCCGGTCGCCGAGACGACGCCCAGCGTGAGGGCATAGGTGTAGATCCAGCTCCCGAACGAGATCTCCCCGCCGACATAGGCGAACAGGTACAGCACCGCGACGAGCACCGGAAGGAGGGGCAGCGCGCGATCCGCCCCCTTCGCCGCGGCGTCCTTCCCGGCCTTTTCCTTGGGCTCGGGACAGTGTCGCATCGAGAGCATGCCCAGGGCGACGAGCGCCGAGAAGGCGGCCACGGCCCAGTACGCCGCGTGGTAACCGCCCCAGGCGCCCGGGACGCGCGCGACAAGGAGCGGCGACACGAACGCGCCCAGCCCGAAGCAGAAGTGCAGCCCGTTCATGTAAGGGCTGACCTTCTCCCCGTGCGTCCAGAGGAGCAGCGCGTTCGCGCCCGTGTTGACAAGCCCCTCCGCGAGACCCCGGCAGAACGCCACGACCACGAGCAGCCATAACCACGGGACGGCCGGGATGACAGCGAGGCACGCCGCAGCGATCAGGTGCGCTCCCCCGAGCAGGTTGTGCCCGTGCACGCGATCGAACAGCTTGCCTCCCCAGAGCGTACCGAGCGTGTAACCAACCCCCCCGCCGAGGAACAGCGAGCCCATGTCCCCGACGCTGGAGCCCGTCTGCCGCGCCAGGTCCGGCAGGGTCGGCCCGGTGATCGCCGTGATGAGGCCCAGGCAGATGAAGAGCCCGTAGTAGCCGGCCGTCTGGCGCAGCGCCCTGTCGCTCCACCGGCTCGAGACCGGACGCTCCTCCACGGCTGCAGTGCTCATCGCTTCGCTCCTTTTACCCGATGCGGGGACTCATGTGCCGGCCCCGGCGCGGCAGGGGATCCGGGGAGATCGTCGGCGCGCGGGGCGCTGGCCGCGCGCTGCCGCTCGTGCTCGATGCGCCATGACTCGAAGGCCAGCGCCTGGAGCGCCGAGAGGACGAGCACGGAGACGTCGGTGTTGACGTAGAGCCAGATGAACCCAAGCCCCAGGCCGCGCACGAGCAGGGCCACCGCCGCCCCGACGGCGACGTTGCCGCCCCAGAAGAGGAGGCACACGCCCACGCAGCGGATCGCGCGCCGGAGCGCGGGCGGGAGGAGCCCGGCGCGCATCCCCCGGCGGCGCCCCGCCGCGTAGACCACGCAGGACGTGGCGGCGACGACGCCCAGGATGTAGAGCGTGTCCGACACCTCTACACCTCCCCGCGGAGCCGCGACAGCGCGCGCGCCGCGAGCTCCTGGAGCAGCCGGCCGATCGCCGAGAGGCGCTCCCCCGGGGTGTTCGAGGCCGGCGACCCCTCCGGGACGGGCGCGGCGAGGACCTCGAAGCCCGCGCGCTCGAAGAGCCGGCGCGCGCGAGCGATGCGGTGCGCGCCGGTGACGAGCAGGATCCTCCTTGCGCCCCTGGGCAGCAGGAGCTCCGCGCTGCGCCGGGCTTCCACCGCGGTCGTCAGCCCGCGCGGCTCCGTGAGCAGGGCCGACGCGGGGACGCCGAGGCCCTGCGCGAGGCGAGCGCGCGACTCGGCCTCGCTGGCCGGCCCGTTGCGGCTGCCGAGCATCAGCACGAGCGGGGCTCGCCCCTCACGGTACAGCGCGACGGCCTCGACGGCGCGCCGGAGCGAATCCTCCGGGAGCCGCCCGTCCGGATCGACGTCCGCGCCGAGGGCGACCACCGCGTCGGCCTGCCCTGCGTCGGGCGCCGACGCCATCCAGCGATCGAGCGGCGCGGCGGCCGGGGTGAACGCGGCGACGGCGAAGGCCACGAGCCCGATCACGCCGGCCGCGGTGCTCACGCGGTCCCACGCTCCTTCCATGCGCATGGCGTCGGATCCCTGGAAGAGCCCCTACGTGGCGCCCAGGAGCGCGGGCCTCGAGGAGCGCGCGGACGGCCGCCGCGCCTCCAGCTCCTCCGCGACGCCGTGGATGGCGGCCTCGACGCGCTCGAGCGTCTCCTCGCTCATCCGGCCGTGCAGGGGCAGGCATACCTGGCCCGCGCAGAGCCGGTCCGTGTTCGGGAGGGCGAGGCCCGCGGGGAAGCAGTCCAGCGCGTGCAGGGGCGGGTAGAAGTACCGGCGCGCCTCGACGCCGCGCCGCGCGAAGGCCGCGATGACGTCGTCGATCGGGGCGTCGATCAACCCGACGCCGAGGTTCTGTCCATTGGGGTTCACGCCCGGCGGGATGCGCTGGGTGCGGTACACCTGCGGGTGCCGGGACAGGGCCGCGCGCAGCCGATCGAGGTACGTCCGCCTGCGGGCCAGCGCCTCCGGGAGCCGGCGGAGCGACGAGAGCGCCAGGGCGGCGCGCAGCTCGTCCAGCTTGGCGTTCATCCCCGGGACCGACGCCGAGAGCGGCTGCGCGAGCCCGTGGTTGCGCAGCCGGCGCATCGCCGCGCTCACCTCGCGGTCCGGGGCGACGACCACGCCGCCCTCCGCGGCCACGAGGACCTTGGTGGCGTGCAGCGAGTAGGTCGTCGCGGTGAGGAGCGCTTCGGCGTCCCGGCTCGCCGCCTCGGTGCCCATGCCGTGCGCGTTGTCGTAGATCACGGCCGCGCCCGCGCCGCGGGCCTCGCGCGCGATGGCGGCGAGATCGGGCGGGACGCCGAACACGTTGACCGGGAGGACCAGCGTCGCGCCGTGCTCCACGAGCAGGCGGCGCAGGTGCCCCGGATCCAGCGTCCAGGTCTCCGGGTCGATGTCGCAGAAGACCGGCTCGAAGCCCGCGTGCACCGCGGCGTTGAGCGTCGCGATGAAGGTGAAGGCCGGGAGGATCGCCTTGCCCCGCCGCACCGCCGCGGCCTCGATGGCCAGGCTGATCGCGACGGCGCCGTTCGAGACGGCCACGGCCTCCTCGACGCCGAGGAACGCCGCGATCGCCCGCTCGAAGCCCTCGGCGAGCGGGCCGCCGTTGCTGAGCCGCCCCGAGCGCAGGACGTCGGCGATCTGCGCCGCGATCGCGTCCGGATCGTCCACCTGCGGCGAGACCATGGGGATGAAGGGTCGCTGGTCGCTCATGCTTGTCTCTCCGGACGAAGGCGCTGGTGGACGACGCGGCCGATGAACTCCGGGATGCCGAGCAGGTACCGCCGCCAGAGCCGCCGCGGCTCGACCGCCAGGCGGTAGAGCCACTGGACGTGGCTCCGGCGCACCCACTCGGGCGGGTAGGCGACGGCGCCCGCCACCTGATCCAGCAGCCCCCCCATACACCAGGTGGCGCGCACCTGGAGCGCCCCGAGGTGCTGGCTCACCCAGAGCTCCTGCTTGGGCGGGCCGAGGCCGACGATGAGCAACGCGGCGCCCGACCCGTTGATCTCCCGGACCACCGCCGCCTCCTCCTCGGGGGCGAAGTACCCGTGGTGAACGCCGGCGATCCGGAGCCCCGGACGCTCCGCGACCAGGCGGCGCGCGACCTCGTCGGCGATCCCGGGCGCGCCGCCGAGCAGGAAGACCGAGGCCCCGCGCTCGGCGCAGAGATCCACGATCCGGCCCAGCTCGATCGGGCCCACGTTGATCCGCTCCGGGCACGGCCCGCCCAGCAGGCGCGCCGCCCAGACCACCCCGATGCCGTCGGCGTACACGACGTCGGCCCGGGAAACCGAGGCGCGGTACGGCGACTCGCGCGCCGCCAGCGTGGCGCAGTACGCGTTGACATAGGTGTAGTAGTCGGTCCTTTCGCGCTCCGCCCGCAAGGCCTCGTCCAGGCGGCGCAGCAGCTGCTCGAAGGAGAGCCGCGTGACGGGGACGCCGAGGACGTCGACCCGGGGCGCGATCGAGGGCGGAGCGACGGTCATGCCTCGCCCCTGGCCGGCGCCACCTTGTCCTGCGCGCTGATGAACGCGCGCGGATCGCTGACCGGGGCGCGATCGAGGACGGGCCGCGCCTCGTCGGTGCCGAACATCGCGACGTAGTCGCCGTGGAACCCGTCGCAGATGTCGCGGAGCGCGCAGCGCTGGCACCCCGCGCCCTTCTGGTAGCCGTTGTGCTCGACGCGGTTCAGCGCGTCGTGGCGGTAGGCGGCGTCGCGATCCCCGCGGCGGCGGAAGAGCCGGTAGGACAGCCCTTCCAGCTTCCTCATCATGGGGCCGAGCCGCGGGTCCGTGTCGGCGCGGAGCATCCGGCCCCGGAGGTCGATCGCGTCCGCCAGGCGGAGGAGCGGCTGCCGGAGCCGGCCGAGGCGCGGCCGCGCGCCGAGCGGGACGGGCGGCGACACAGCGCCGGCCCGCATCCGCTGCGGGCCCTTGTTGGTCCAGGTCCAGCTCGCGAAATCCCACTCGTGCGGGTCGTACGAGAGCTGCTGGTAGTTGTACACCGACGGCCAGTGGCGCTCGGGGACGATGCAGTGGGGCAGGTACCTGACGTTCGCCTCCACGCCCGCTTGCGCGAGCACGTCCAGGGCCTCGTCGAGCGGGCCCCGCAGGTCGCCATAACGAGGCACGTTCTCCGCGGTGCGGGCGCCCTCCTTGCGCTGATCCGCGAACGGGTTGAAGGCGAGGAAGTTGACGGCGCGCGCCCCCAGCTCCACCGAGAGCCTCGCGATCGCCGGGAGCTGCGGCACGGCGAGCTTCGACATCACGCAGTTCACGCGGAACGGCACGTCGAGCGCGATGAGGTGGTTCAGCGCGCGCATCTGGCGCACGTGCGCCCCGCTCACGCCCACGGCCAGGTCGTGCGCCTTCCCGAGCCCCTGGACGCTGACGAGGAAGTCGGCGACGCCGGAGTCCTTGAACTGCTGCGCCTTGTCGCGCTTGTCGAGCACCAGCGCGTTCGTGATGAGCGTCGGCGCGAGGCCGATCCCGGCGCAGTACCGGATCAACGCATGGATGTCGCGCCAGATGGTCGGCTCGCCGCCCTGGATGTCGATCGCGTCGTTCCCGTAGAACTCGACGAGGGTCCGGCAGATCTCCTGCGCCTTCTCCAGCGACATGAACGGGTGCTCGGGGTGCTCCTTGTCCTCGATCCGATCGAGGAAGTAGCAGAAGTGGCAGCGCAGGTTGCACGTCTGCCCGAGCCACAGCACGCCGCGGCGCGTGAGCTCCCGGGTCTGGCCGTGGGGCCGCGGCGCGGCGGCCGGGCGCGTCGCCGGCACCGCCAGGGCGAGGGCCCGCTCGAGCAGGATCTCCGGCGGCTCGATGTCCGCCGAGACCAGCGACTCCTTTCGCCTGAGCTGCACCAACGAAACGTTGCCATCCGTGCTGGTCTTCACGTGGTCCTCTCCTGACTTGGATCCTTCACGCGCGGCGCGGCGCCCCGCCGCTCCACGTGACCGCTGATGGGAAGTTGAACCGCACCGCGATCGGGGCGATAGGGGAGCGGCATGCGCGCGCGGCGACCTCCGGTGAAGGATCTCCTCCATCCATGACGTCGTCGGCGCTCCGCGAGGACGCCCCGCCGCCGGCGAGGCGAAGCGTCTCGGGCAGCATGGCGCTGAAGACCGCGAGCGATCTCGTCTCGCGCGGCGTCCGCATGCTCCTCGCCGTCGTCGCCGCGCGGCTCCTGGGGCCCGCGGGCTTCGGCGACTACAGCTACGCCTTCGCCGTGGGCTTCCTGCTCGGCGAGCTCGCGGACCTCGGCCTGCACCTGTTCATCGCGCGGGAGGTGGCCCGCGATCCCGGCGCTCCCATCGGCCCGCTCGTGCGCCTCAAGCTCGCCGTGACGCTGGCCGCCGGCGCCGTCGGCCTCGTGGTCGGCCTCCTCGCGGGCGCAGCCTCGCCACGCCGGACGCTCGTGTGGCTGCTGACGGCCGCCTGGCTGATGGCCTCGTTCGTCGAGATGCTCAACCAGGTGTTCCGCGGGCACCAGCGGATGGAGCGCGAGGTGCTGGTGGCGGTCACCATGGCGGTCACGTCCTTCGGGCTGGGGACGGGCGCGCTGCTCTCGGGGCTCGGCGCGCTCGGCCTGGCGTGGGCCCTCGTCGCGGGCCACCTGGTCGCCCTCGCGCTGGCCCTGGCCCTCGCCGCCCAGCTCCTCGATCGCCGGCAGTGGTCCAGCGAGGGCGCGGCGCTGCCGCAGGGTTTCCTCCGTGAGGCCGGGCCGCTCGCGGTGGTGATGCTCGCCAGCCCCCTCTACTTCCAGCTCGATCTCCTGATGCTGGGCTGGATGAGCACCCCCCACGCGGTCGGCGACATGAGCGCGGTCCAGCGCCTGATCGGCGGCGCCATGATGCTGCCGGGCGTCGTGCGCGCGGCGGTCTTCCCCGCCTTCGTCGCCAGCCGCTCCGCGAGCGCCCGCAGGCGCCTCGCCACGCTCACCTTCGTCGGGCTCATGGCCGCGGGCGCGCTCATGAGCGCCGTGGTGTGGTGGATGGGCGGGCCGCTCGTCCGGCTCGTGTTCGGCCCCGACTACGCGAGCGCCGTGCTGCCGCTGCAGCTCCTGACCACGGCGCTCGTGTGGATGGTGCCGGAGCTCGCCATCGGCCCGATGCTCTTCGCCGCGGGCCAGCAGCGCCCGTACGCGGCCCTCTGGACGGTCACCGTGCTCCTCATCGCGGCCGGGGACCTGTGGGCGGTGCCCGCGCACGGCGCCGCCGGCGCGGCCGCGGTGAAGCTCGTGGTCACGCTCGGCCTGGTGGCCGGCGAGGTGATCGTCCTCTTTCGCGTCAGGGACCACCTCGGGGCCTCCTGAGCGGCCGAGGAGCGGTCCTTTCACGGCGTCGTCGATCACCCGGCGCACGGCGTCAGTAGCTCCCCACGCCGAAGAGCATGCGCAGCGGCGTGATCGCCATGATCTTCAGGTCGCCCCAGAAGCTGGCGTTGGTCAGGTAGTAGATGTCGAGGATGACGCTCTGGTCGAAGGTCACCTGGTTGCGCGCCACGACCTGCCACAGGCCGGTGATCCCGGGCCGGCCTTCGGTCCGGAGGCGGTGCCACGGCTTGAGCGCGTCGAACTCCGCCATCGGATAGGGCCTCGGCCCCACCAGGGCCATCTCGCCCGTGAGGACGTGGAGGAGCTGGGGGATCTCGTCGAGGCACAGCCAGCGCAGGACGCCGCCCAGCCGCGTGATGCGCGGATCCCTGGGGTGCTTGGGGATGACGACCCCGTCGTCGCGCACGAAGCCGGGGATCTCGCCGCGGATGACCGAGAGCCGCGCGGCGTCGCCCCTGTCCTCGCCGTCTCGTCGCCGCGTCCGCATCGTCCGGTACTTGAAGAACAGGAACGGCTTGCCGCGCAGCCCTGCGCGCGGGGCGACGTGGAACGGCCCGCCGGGGGACTCGAGGTGGATCAGCAGCGCGATCGTCAGCCACAGCGGCGCGCCCCCGAGCAGCACCGACAGGGCCACGAGCTTCTCGACGGCCCGGGTGGCCGCGGCGTCGAGGCCGCCCCGCTCGCCCGAGCCGAACCGGACCACCGGGAGCCCCTCCGCGGTCCGCTCCGACAGGCCGAGGCGCGCCGCGAGCCACTCGAGGTCCCGCGAGGCGATCGCGACCGCCTGCGCCCGCCCGCGCGCCCGCCGCAGCACCTCCCCCACCGCGTCGAGGCCCTCGACGACGACGGGGGCGCCCGGATCGAGCGGAGGAGGCGGCGCGGTTGCACCTTGAGGGAAGGACGTCGTTGCACAGGTCAAGAAAACCTCCTGGTGGTCTCCGTTCCGGCGTCGCGGCGGCTCCCCCGCCCTGCCGTCTCGCCTCAGCCCTCTCTCAGCTGCTCCCCGAACGCCCGGCGCGTCCGCCACCGCGCCCACGCCGGAAAGAGCTCTCCCACCACGCTGCGGAGGCGGAGCCGCAGCGGAGCGCCGCCCTGCGCCCGCGGCGCGCGCCAGAGCGCGGCCACGCTCTCGGCGACCCGCTCCACCGGGACGCCGCCGTCGTGCGGCCGGGACACCGAGCCCCGGCGCCGCCGCTCGTCCTCGTGCAGGCCCGTGTCCACCCACCCGGGGTGCACCTGGGAGACCCGGATCCCCCGGGGCGCGAGCTCGAGCTCGAGCGCGTCGCTCAGCCCGCGGACGGCGAACTTCGTGGCGCAGTAGACGCTCTTCATGGGCACGGCGCGGAACGAGACCTCGGAGCCGACGTTGATGATGTGGCCTCCGCCGTCCCCCATCGCCTGCGCCGCGTGCCGGCATCCGAGGATGACGCCGAGGAGGTTGGTGCGGACGATCGCCTCGACGTCCTCGAGCGCCATCTCGTCGAGGCGCCCGTAGCCCTCCCGGGCGGCGTTGTTGACGACGACGTCGATCCCGCCGAGGAACGCGCGCGCCGCGCCGAAGAAGGCGCGCTGGGAGGCGTCGTCGCCGACGTCCACCGTGCCCGTGCCGAGCCGGCGGCCGGCGCCCTCGGGCGCGGCGCTCTGCTGCAGCGCGAGGAGCGCGCGCTCGTCCCGCGCGCCGGCGAACACCCGGTGCCCCTCCGCGAGCGCGCGCGCGACGATGGCCCGCCCGATCCCGCGCGAGCCGCCGAGCACGACGATGGCGAGCGTCCGCTCAGGCACGCGCGACCCGCGCCAGCAGATCTCGCCCCAGGCTGCGCGCGAGGAGCCGCTCGCTGCTCACGAGGTGCTGCTGGTTGAGCCACGGCGCCGCGCAGGCGAAGCAGCCGTGATCGCGCAGGTGCTCCCACGCGGCCCGGACGCCGACCTCGAGCACGCTCCTGGCGGGGAAGTCCGCGAGCCGCTGGTTGCACGGGTACATGCGGCCGTCGCCGTCGATGAAGGCGTAGTACCGGCCCGCGCTGCACGGGAGGTACTCGAAATGCTCCCGCCGCTCCTCCCGGGTGACGCGATCCCCGCCGTGGTGTTGCCACCAGCGCGCCATGTTCTCCCAGACGCGCTCGCGGAAGACCATCGGCGCCCCCCGCCGCTTGTGCTCGAGCAGCGCGTCCGCCAGGGCCTGCCGCTCGCCCGCGTCGAGGGAGTTGTCGCCGTGGATGCGCAGCTGCCGATCGGACTGCGGGGCGTAGGTCATGACGACCTCGAGCCGCGCGCCGAAGCGGCCCGCCAGCTCGAGGAGCCAGGGCACCTGGTCCTTGTTCCGGCGGTTCAGCACCGCCTTCACGATGCGCGGAATGCCGCGCGCCTGGCACGCCTCGAGCGCGGCCATGGCCACGGCGAAGGTCCCCTGACCGCGGTTCAGATCGTTGATCGGCTCCGGACCGTCGACGCTCACCACGATCGAGCTCAGGTTGGCGAGCTCATCCACGCGCTCCTTGACGCGGAATCCGCTGGTGACCATTCCCACCGAGATCCCTCGGCTCACCGCGCGCTCGACGATGCGGCCGATGGATTTGTGCAGCATCGGCTCGCCGCCCGTGAGCGTCAGGACCGCCGTCCCCAGCGCCGCCGCCTCGTCCACGATCGCGAACAGCTGCTCGACCTTGAGCTGTCCGATGTCGTCGTGCCGGTGGTGGTAGTCGCCGTAGCAGTACTCGCAGCTCAGGTGGCATCGGTTGGTGACGCACACATCCACCCATATGGGACGCGCTTCGCGGGCGAGCTTTGCGCGGACGAGCGAACCCAGGTAACGAGGTGAGCGGTGCACGCGCTGCATGATAAGGAACTCGCCTCCAGATGTCATCCGGTCTTTGTAATACCTATTTCCTATGGTAATGGGTTTTCGACCAATCACGGCGCCACGGCCCAGAGCTCTACCGAACAGCGCGTCAAGGAGGTATTTTTCCGATGAGTGCGAGCAAGCGAATCCTGGTCACGGGTGGGGCTGGTTTCCTCGGATCGCACCTCTGCGCGCGGCTTCTGGCCGACGGGCACCACGTGATCTGCGTCGACAGCATGGTGACGGGGCGTGACGAGAACCTCGGGCCGCTGCTGAAGAACCCGCGGTTCGAGCTGCACCGCTGCGACGTGAGCGAGCCGCTCCGCTTCGAGGTCGACCAGATCTACAACATGGCCTGCGCGGCGTCGCCCGTGAAGTACCGGGCCGATCCGGTGCACACGCTCAACACGAACGTGTTCGGCGCGATCAACGTCCTCCGCCTGGCGCAGGAGCTGGGGGCCCGGGTCCTGCAGGCCTCCACCTCCGAGGTCTATGGCGACGCGCTCGTCCACCCTCAGCACGAGGACTACTGGGGGAACGTCAACCCCATCGGGCCTCGGGCCTGCTACGACGAGAGCAAGCGGGTCGCGGAGACGTACTTCTGGGAGTACCGCCAGACCCGCAACGTCGATACCGTCATCGTGCGCATTTTCAATACCTATGGCCCGAACATGGACCGGAACGACGGCCGGGTCATCGCCAACTTCGTGGTGAAGGCGCTGCGCGGCGAGGCGCTGGAGCTGTACGGCGGAGGCCACCGCACGCGCTCGTTCTGCTTCGTCAGCGACCTCATCGAGGGGCTGGTTCGCGTGATGAACGCCAAGGACCTGACCGGGCCGGTCAACCTCGGGAATCCGGCCGAGACGAGGATGCAGGACCTCGCCGAGCTCATCATCCGCAAGACCGGCGGGCGCGCGAAGCTGACGATGAGCGATGCCCTCATCGACGATCCCCAGCGGCGCAGGCCCGACATCTCCCGGGCCACCGAGCTGCTCGGCTGGCGTCCGATGGTGGATCTCGACTCGGGCCTCGATCGCACGATCGACTGGTTCCGCCCGCGCGTCTGACGTCCGGCGATGATCGCGGGGCGCACGAACCTGCGCCCCGCGATAGGCCCCCTACCGGGACAGGCGCTCAGCCGCCCTTCGACGGGAGGCGGCCGGAGGTGGCCATGACGCGCCCGCCGCGGCCGGCGCTGACGTCCGCCAGGATGCGATCGCGCTGCGCCCGGATCCGCTCTCCGAGCACGCGGTGGATCGCAGCCCTGAGGGCCATTCCCCCGAGCCCGCGCGTGACCGCGAAAGGCCCCGGCGCCGATCGCAGCCGGTCCAGGAGGATCCTCGGCGCCGACTGCGCCGAGAGCAGGCGGGCGCCGTCGCGCCGGTAGAGCTCCGGGTAGCTCGAGCGGAGCTGCTCTCTCGCGGCGGCATTGCGCGCCAGCGCGCGGACCACGTCGGCCATGCTGTCCACCTCGAAGTGGATGGGCGCCTCGGGGACCACGACCAGCGCGTCGCCGGCGACGAGCGCCGTGAGCCACGAGTCCTCGGTCACGAGGTCGACGGGCAGCCGAGGGAGCGCCCCCGCAGGCAGGAGCCCACGATCGGCCATCACCGCGCCCAGCCGATCGCGATCGATGGCATAGAGGCGACCGGAAATGTAGTCCTGACCGAGGCTGGTCGTCAGCAGGCGGAGGACGGTGCCGAGCGGCGGCGGCGGCGCCCCGCGCGGCTGCTCGAAGGCCGCGGCGACGGCGGCGCGCGGAGAGCGCTCCAGGGCGCGCAGCAGGGCCGAGATGGAGCCCTCGGCCGGGCGCACGTCCGCGTCCGTGAACACGAGGCGACGGTTGCGCGCCCGGGCCACCAGGGCGTTCCATGCGTTGTTCTTTCCGAGCTCGCTCTCGATGACGGCGAGCCGCGGCTCCCGCCCCCGGAACGCCTCGACGACACGCTCGGTGCCGTCCGTGCACCCGTTGAGACAGACGAGGATCTCGTCCACCTCGGGGCCGAGCCGCGACAGCTCGGTGAGGGTCACCTCGATGGTGCGGACTTCGTTGTACGCCGGCAGGCAGATGCTGGCAGCCATCGACTCCGACGCATACCACCACGCCGGCTCGGGTGTCACGCGGCGCGCGCCACGCGGGATGGCCACCGAGGAACTGACGATGCCAGCGATGCCGGCGACGCCGACGACGATGCCAGCGGCGCCGACGACGCTAACGATGCCGGCGCGTCCGCATCCATTGCACGAATTTTATGCTTGGGGAAGGCTCCTGATTATGTTAGCGTAAGAACAACCCCGCGTGACTACAAAGTCCGCCGGAGGTTCGCGCCGTCGCGCTGGTTTCGCGCCTGACGTCATCGTGATCCTTGGGTGTGCCGGTCCAGGCGCGGCGCTGAAGGGAGAGCTTATGCACAGGCTTTTTGCGTTCGTGCTGGGTAGCACGGTGCTTCTGGGAGCCTCGTCGCCGGCGCATGCAAAGCGGCCGGTCCTCGCCGAGGGGTCGCCGATGCACGGCACCAATGGGATGAATGTGGGGCCGGATGGTCGGCTGTACGTCGCGAGCTTCCTTGGGAATGAGATCGCCATCGTGAACCGCAAGAGCGGAGCCATCGTGGATCGGCTCGACGCGTCGGACGGGATCGATGGCCCGGACGACCTCACGTTCGGCCCGGATGGCTCGCTCTACTGGACCTCGCTCATCCCTGGCAATGTCGTGCGGCACGCGCCGTCGGGCGAGATCACCCAGCAGTTCGTCGCGCCGGGGGTCAACCCCATCACGTTCTCCGATACGGGGCGGCTCTTCGTGGCGCTCGACTTCTTCGGTGACGGGCTCTACGAGGTCGATCCGGAGCTGTCGGCTCCGCCGCGCCACATCGCGAGCAACCTCGGCTTCCTGAACGGCATGGACTGGGGGCCCGACGGCAGGTTGTATGGGCCGATCTGGACGCAAGGCAGGGTGATCAGCATCGATGTGGACTCCTGCACCGGCGCCGTCGACCCGGAGGTCGAGTGCGACCTCCAGACGGTCGCGGACGGCTTCTTCATCCCCGCGGCGGCCAAGTTCGACGGGCTCGGCCGGCTCCACGTGGTCGATCAGAACGGCGAGGTGGTGCGGATCGACATCGAGACGGGCGAGAAGGAGGTCATCGCGGAGCTCACGCCGGGGCTCGACAACCTCGCCTTCGACCCGCAGGGCAATCTCTACGTGTCGAGCGCCAGCGACGGCTTCCTCGTCCGCATCAGGCCGAACGGCCAGGTGCGCACGATCATGCCCGGCGGCATGATCATGCCCGGCGGCGTGGCCGTGACGACCGAAGGAGGGGCCGAGTCGGTCTATGTGGGCGATCTGTCGTCGCTCCGGAAGTTCGATGGAGACACGGGGGCTCCGCTGGGCGTCGAGCGGTCGTTCCTCGGAGAGTCGGAGTTTCACGCGCCTGCCACGGTGTCGGCGGACGGCTCGAACCTGATCTTGACCGCGTGGTTCAGCAGCGTGGTTCAGACCTACGACCCGGCGACGGCGACGGTCCTCGAGACGTACAGCAACTTCGTCTCGCCGCTCAACGCGGTCCGGTTCCGGGGCGATCTCGTGGTGGCCGAGCTCGGCGCGGGGCCGGGCGCGGCGCGCGTCGCCCGCCAGACGGGCGGCGGCCCCGTGACGCTCGCGCCGATGACCGTGCCCTCGGGCCTCGCGGTGTCGGGAGGCGACCTCTGGGCTGCCGACTGGGCCACGGGCCAGATCCTCCATGTGGCGGCGGGGGGCGTGACGCTCTCTCCGCCGCTCGTGGTGGCCGACGGCCTGGATCAGCCGGAGGGGATGGCGGTCGATCTGGACGGCACCCTGCTCGTCGTGGAGGTCGGGAAGCGCCGCCTGCTGCGCGTGGACCCGTCGACGGGGGACACCTGGGTCGTGAAAAAGCACCTCAAGGTGGGGCTCGAGGCGGTCACGGGGACGGTGCCGACCTATGCGTTGAGCGGCGTCGCCGTGGGCCCGTCAGGGACGATCTATGTCTCTGGCGACAAGGACAACGTGCTTTATCGATTCTGACGTGGCGCGGCCGCCTTTCATCGGGCTCTGATCGCGGCTCGCGGCGTTCCGGCGCGAGCAGCTCGTCCAGCTGGTCCTGCGCCGCGAGGACTGGTCGGGCGCGAGGCGCGCGGTCAGGAGCACCTCCGGGTCGACCTTCTTCTGCTCGGCGTAGGCCTGGGCCTTGTCGAGCCAGACCAGCACCTGGGCGAGCATGCGCGCCATCTCCGGCAACGAACTGTCGGAAAGGCTCATGCTCTTCTCCCTGCTCGTGAAGCCAGTCGTCGCTGTCCTTCGACCCGCGGCCGCCGCGCGTCAAGCCTGCGTGCGGCGTCATGGCCGGCACCTGGCACCGACGCAGAGATCGCGGCCGCTGCGCCCGACAACGTCTCATGTCCGAGCACCTCGCCTCCGCTCGTTGGGATCCCGCGGCGGAGCATGAACGTGCTGCCCCCGCCGAGCAACGAAGACGGCATGACCAGAGACTTTGAGGGAATGGATTCAGTGTCATTCAAGCCCAACCGAGGCGCTTCGACCGCCTCGATCATCGCGGCCGTCCTGGCCTCCACGGCGTGCGAGCCGGCTGTGCGTGGAGGCGCGGTGGACGACGGCGGCGCTGGAGCGGAAAGCGCTCATGGCGCGCTCGGCGATGGCAGCGCAGGCGACTGCGACTCCGTGAGCGGCAGCGGAAGCGACGGTACGGGCGGCGGCGGCAGCGTGGCGGGCAGTGGCGGCGCGGGCGGTAGCACCGGTGAGAGCGGTGGCAGCGTAGGCGGTGGCGGCGCGGGCGGTAGCACCGGTGAGGGCGGTGGCAGCGTAGGCGGTGGCGGCGCGGGCGGTAGCATCGGTGACGGCGGCAGCGGCGGCGCGGGCGGCAGCGTGCCAGGCACGTGCGTCCCCGGCTCGGTCCTCGCATGCTACTCCGGCCCCACCGGGACCGTTGGCATCGGGGCATGTGAAACCGGAACGCAGACCTGTCGCTCCGATGGCCTCGGCTACGGCCCCTGTACAGGTGACGTGACGCCCGTCGCAGAGCGTTGCGTCACGCCGGTGGACGAGAGCTGCGACGGCGTACCTCATTGCCCTCGATTCCCGCCGTGGGCGCGGGGATACGGCGGTCCAGGTCAGGACAACGGCCTGTCCATCGTGAGCGACGCCTCGGGCAACTATTACGTCTCGGGCGACTTCGAAGGAACCATTGACTTCGGCGCCGGACCTCTGACCAGCGCAGGGGAGTCGGACATCTTCCTGCTCAAGCTCGATCCTTCTGGCTCGGTGATCTGGAGCAGGCGCTTCGGGACCGAGTTCGAAGACGAGAGCGCCACCATGACCATCGATGCAAGCGGAAACATCTTCCTCGCTGGCCTCTACGGCGGCTATGTATATCCTTGGGAACCGGGCCCAGATTTCGGAGGGAATCCCATCACGGCCGCTGAGGGCGCCGCGCTCTTCATGGTTCAATTCGATCCCGAAGGCAACCACATCTGGAGCAACGGGTTCCAGGCCGGCATATCCGGCGCCTTCCCCGGGAAGGTAGCGCAGGTCGCCGTCGATGGCGCCGGCAATGCATACGTGCTCTACAGCCTCACCGATCACACCTACACTCTCCACGATACCACCTATCTAGCGAAGGTGAGCACCGGAGGTGTCGCTCTTTCCTGGCGAGAGACTCTGTCAGGAGACGTCGTCAATGGAGCAGCAAGCCTCGCGATCGACAGCGCCGGCAACGTGCTCGTGGCGAACGAGAGCCCAACGACCGAGCTGCACCCCGGTCCGCTCGAGCTCACCGTCTCCAAGCTCGCGCCGACAGGTGTCCTGTTGTGGCGACGATCGTTCGCGTCCAGCTCGACCGACGGATCCGCGGTGGCAGCGGCCGCCTCGGTGGTGGTCGACGCGGCGGACGAGGTCGTCGTGACGGCCTTCACGGACGGGACCATCGACTTCGGCGGCGGCGTGCTTCCCGAAGGGCCCGTGCTCGTCAAGCTGGATGCTGCAGGCCAGCATCTCCTCAGCCGCTCGGTTCGCTTCGGCGACAAGATCAGCCTGGATCACGCGGGTGGATTGTTCGCCGCCGGGCACGGCCTTGCCAAGCTCGACGCGAGCGGAACGGAGCTCTGGTCGGTCGACTTCGATCCTCTCGTGGAGGATGTCGCGATCTCACCGAATGGCACGGTTGCGATCACCGGAAGCATGCTCGGACCGGTGGACTTCGGGACCGGCCCGATCCCCTATACGGCGGATCGCGATGTCTTCGTCGCCACGTTCAACCATGTCTGCGACGACGGCGAGGGCGATTGCGAAGCTGCGGGCGGCGGCGGCGCGGGCGGCAGCGGCGCGGGTGGCAGCTCCGGTGAGGGCGGCGGCGGCGGCATGCCAGGCTCGTGCACGCCGGGCTCGGTCCTCGTCTGCTACACCGGCCCCGCCGGGACCGTTGGCATGGGCCAGTGTGCTACCGGGACGCAGACCTGTCGCTCCGATGGTCTCGGGTACGGCCCCTGTACAGATGACGTGACTCCCGCCGCAGAGCGCTGCGCCACGCCGGTGGACGAGAGCTGCGACGGTGTGCCTCATTGCCCTCGGCTCCCGCCGTGGGCACGGGGATACGGCGGCCCTGACTACGATCGCGGCAGGTCCATCGTGAGCGACGCCTCGGGCAACTACTACGTTTCGGGTGACTTCGTAGGAACGGTCGACTTCGGCGCCGTACCTCTCACGAGCGCAGGGGGATCCGACATCTTCCTCCTCAAGCTCGATCCCGCTGGCGCGGTGATCTGGAACAGGCGCTTCGGGACCGAGTTTTACGATGGGAGCGCAACCATGACCGTCGACGGAAGCGGAAACATTCTTCTCACCGGCGTCTACGGCGGCGATCTAATGCCCTTTAAGCCAGGCCCGGATTTCGGCGGGGGCCGGATTCCGCCAGCCGAAGGCTCCGCACTCTTCGCGGCCCAATTCGATCCCGAAGGCAATCACGTCTGGAGCAACGGTTTTTCTGTCGGAGTCCCCGTATTCCCTTGGAGAGTGCAGCGGACGGTCGTCGATGGCGCGGGCAATGTGTACATGCTCTACCTCATCGAGGAGGGCTACCATCTGGCAAAGGTGAGCGCCGGAGGTGCCGCCCTCCTATGGACAACACGCTTGCCAGGATACTACGGCTACGAGCGAGGAGGGGGCGGCCTCGCGGTCGACAGCGCCGGCGATGTGCTCGTGTCGACCGGAACATTCCACAACGGCATGAACCTCGGCTGGGGGGATTTTACCGTGTCCAAGCTTGATCCGACGGGCGCTCTGCTGTGGCGACGGGAGTTCGCTTCCAGGTCGACTACCCCCGTGCAGTGGGCCTACTCACTGGCGGTCAATGCGGCGGACGAAGTCCTCGTGACAGGTATCACGGATGGAACCGTCGACTTTGGCGACGGCGAGAGTTTGGAATACGTGCTGCTCAAGCTGGACGCTGCAGGGGAGGTTGTCTCCAGCCGCTCGGTTCCCTTCTACGAAAGGATATTGCTCGATCCTTCCGGCGGAATGTTCGTCGCAGGGGCCGGCGGGCTCGCGAAGCTCGACGAGAGCGGGACAGAGCTCTGGTCGGTCGACTTCGAGCCGCTTTCGGGCAGTATCTCCGGCATTACAGTGGAGGACATCGTCCTGTCTCCGAACGGCACGGTCGCGATTGTCGGCTCGACGGACACGCCAGTGGACTTCGGCACCGGCCCGATCCCTTACGCGGGGCGTGACGATATCTTCGTCGCCACGTTCAATCCCTGACGACACCGTTCCATCGCACGCTCCGGCAGCGCGCGAGGTGCGGGGAGCATCGCTCCCCTCGCCTGGATTGCTCCCGCCCATGACATCCCCACGTCGAGCGCTTGAATGAGACGGGCAGAGCCGGCATCGAAGCTGGGCGTAACCATGGATCCATGGAGGACGCATGACCATGCCCCGCGCGCTCATGGGTTTGGCGGTTCTATCTTTGACATCCCTCGCGACGACGGCTGCTCTCGCGCGAGTCTCCATGAGTCGAGAGCCCGAAGCTCACCGTGGTGCAGCGCGCCCCCGGCGCCATCGTCGATTTCGACGCGACACGCATCGTGTTCCTCGATCAGTACTACCAGCTCGGCATCGTCGACCGCGCGACCGAGCTGACGTGCTCTATCGATTCTGACGGAGCCACACCGCCCCGGCACCGCGCCCGGCGGGACGATCCGGGGCGAGTCGGTGGTGTCGCGCGGCGCCACGCCCTGGTTACACCGTGCCCGCGGGCGGATAGCCGCATGCGGCCCGTGGAGTGCGAACCTCGGTTCGCGTAAGCTCGCGGGCTGCATGCCCACCCCGACGCTGACACGAAGAGACCTCAACCGGGCCACGCTCGCGCGGCAGATGCTGCTCGCGCGGGAGCAGTCCTCGGCCGTCCACGGGATCGAGCGGCTGATTGCCCTCCAGGCCCAGCTGGCTCGGCCGCCGTTCATCGGGCTGTGGTCCCGGCTCGCGGCGTTCCGGCGCGAGCAGCTCGTCCAGCTCGTCGTGCGCCGCGAGGTCGTCCGGGCGCCGTTCCTGCGCGGCACGCTGCACCTCGTGAGCGCAAGGGACTACCTGGATCTGCACCCGGTCATCGCGCCGGTGCTCCACGCCGGGATGCGATCGGTCCTCCGCGAGCGCGCGGACGCCCTCGACGTCGCTCGGCTGGTCGCCGAGGCGCGCGCGTACTTCGACGCGGAGCCGCGGACCATGGACGAGCTGCGCGATCACCTGGCCGAGCTCCACGCCGGCGGCGACGTGCGGGCCATGGCCCTCGCGGTTCGCATGCACCTGCCGGTCGTCCAGGTGCCCGGCGAGACCCCGTGGGCATATCCCGGAACGGCGGACTTCGCCCCGGCGGCGTCCTGGCTCGGCAAGCCGCTCCGCGACGGCGGCGCGCCGCAGGCGCTCGTGCTCCGTTTTCTCGCGTCGTTCGGCCCGGCGACAGCGACCGATGTGCAAACGTGGTCCGGCCTGACCCGCGTCAAGGAGGTGCTCCACGCCTTGCGAGAGCAGCTCTGCGTGTTCCGCGACGAGCGGGGCCGGGAGCTCTTCGACCTGCCCGACGCGCCGCGGCCGCCCGCGGACACCGCCGCGCCGGCCCGGTTTCTACCCGATTACGACAACCTCCTGCTCGCGCACGACGACCGCACGCGGGTCATCGCGGACGAGCATCGCCCGCGGATCGTCATGTCCGCCAACCTGCGCATCCTGCCGACGTTCCTCGTGGACGGCTTCGTGGCCGGCACATGGACGATCGAGCGGAAGAAGGCCACGGCCGCGCTCGTGGTCGAGCCGTTCGAGGCGCTTGGCAAGGCGGCGCGCGAGCAGCTCGCCGAGGAAGGCGAGGCGCTCCTCCGATTCATGGAGGAGGACGCCGGCACGTTCGAGGTGCGCTTCGGGAAGGCGGGAGCCGCGAAGGCGCCGGCGGCGCGGGCGAAGGCGAAGAGCGGCGCAGCCGCGAAGGCGCAGGCGGCGCGGGCGAAGGCGAAGAGCGGCGCAGCCGCGAAGGCGCCGGCTGCACGGGCGAAGGCCAAGGGATGAAGCGCCGGGCGTCGCATCGACGTGGCTTCCCGGGCGATAGACGATGACTCGGGTCGCTGCAACCGACCTGCTGAGTCGCTCGACCTACGGCGCCAGCTTCACGAGGAAAGCGTCTTCCGTGCCGTCCGCGGCGAGCGCTCCCCCGCCGAGGTCGACCTCCCCCACCGTGCTGCCAGCGACGAACACGTGACCCGCGCTGTCCGCGGCGATCGACAAGCCCAGCTGGACGTCGGGACCGGCGAGCTGTACGACCGACAGCAGGTCGCCCGCGCCGCTCAATCTGGCCGCGAGGGCGTCGTAGTCGCTCTGGCTCCCGGTGGAGAAGGGGCTCCCGGCGAGCTCGCCCGACCCATAGAAGCTGCCGCCGAGCAGCACGTTCGCCCCGTCGCTCGCGATGCTCGATACCCACACGTGCAGCCCGAGACCTTTGCTCCAGAGGTGGTTGCCGAGCGGATCGAGCTTCGCCAGGAAGGACTCGTTGGCCTCTGGCAAGCTCGACAGCGGCCCGCCGCCGAGATCCAGGGTCGACCCGAACTTGCCCATCACGAAGAGGTTGTCGTCCGCGTCCACCGCGACGGCCCGGCCGGACTGCCACGCGTCGTCGCCGAAGTTCTTGCTCCACAGGTGATTGCCGAGCGCGTCGTACTTCACGATCAAGACGTCGTCCGAGCGCCGCGTGGCCTTCGACAGCGGCCCACCGCCGAAATCGGCGCTCCCCCGCAGCGCGCCCACCACGATCACGTTGCCGGCCCCATCAGCGGTCGCGCTCCACGGGTGCATGTAGTCCGTCCCCACGAAGCCTCTGCTCCAGAGGTGCTCGCCGCCCGGAGAGAGCTTCACGAGGAACGCATAGTGGCCGACCGTGTTCCTCGGAGGGACGCGGCCGCCGCCGAAATCGATGCCCGTGTCGGAGCTGCCGGACAGGAAGATGTTCCCCGCGCCGTCGACCGCCAGCGCATCGAGCGACTTGACGCCGCCGGTGCTCAAGCGCTTGCTCCAGAGGTGGGCGCCGGACGGGTCGTATTTCGCCATGGCGATCGCCGGGATGCCGCGGCCGACCGGCCCGCCGCCGAGGTCGAGGTCGAGCGATGCCTCGGCGCCCACGAGGACGACGATGTTGCCAGCGCTGTCCACGACCATGCGCCGGATCGGGGTTGGCGAGAGCGGCGAGCCCACGTCGAAGGCCCTGCTCCATAGATGCTCGCCGGCCGGAGAGAGCTTTCCCAGGAAGATCGCGGGGCCCCCCGGCGCGAGCTCTCCGCCACCGAGATCCACGGCGCCGCCGAGCGCGCCCAGGAACACCGCGTTGCCGTCGCCGTCCGCTGCCACCTCCAGGATGGAGTGCTGCACGCCGTTGTCCTGCCTCCCTTCGCCGAGGTGGCAGTGCGACGCATCCCCGCCGGTCGATGGCGCGAACTCCACCACGAAGCTGTCATCCCAGCCGGGGGAGCAGCCGGGGAAGTTGTGATCGCGGCACTCGATGAGATCGCCTGGCTGGAACTGACCGTCGTAGCGGCCCGCGAGCATCCCCCGCGGACCTTGTTCGGTGACCTTCCAGGCGAGCCCCGCTGCGCGCTGGTCCTGGGCGTCGCCTGCGCGGCGGCTCCAGAGAGGCGCGCCGCTCCCGTCGAGCGCGGCGTAGAAGAGGTCGTCACCGCCGGCGCTCGTGAGCGGCCCCCCGCCGAGATCGATCTGGCCCTGGAACTCGCCCGCGAGCAGGGACACGTCCCCCTCTGCAGGGGCGATGGCCTTGCCGCGCTGATCGGCCTCGTCTCCGAAGCGCGCGCTGTGGAGGTGGTCCCCGGTCACGCTCAGCCAGGCCACGAAGACGTCGCGGCCTCCCGCGCTCACCAGCGGCCCCCCGCCGAAATCTGCCTGTCCCTCCAGGTCGCCTATCAGCAGCACCTCGCCCGTCTCGCGCGCGTCGAGGTCCCCGACATGCTGGTCCTGGGCATCGCCGAAGCGCTTGCTCCAGAGGTGCTCGCCATGGGCATCGAGCCTGGCCACGAACACGTCATCGCCGCCCGCGCTCACGAGCGGGCCGCCCCCGAACTCCGCCTGCCCCTGCAGATCGCCGGCCACGATGACGTCGTCCGCGCTGTCCACCGCGATCGCCTCGCCGCGCTGGTCCGCGGCGTCGCCGAACCGCTGGCTCCAGACGGCATTGCCGTCAGGATCGAGCTTGGCGACGAACACGTCGTCGCCGCCGGCGCTCACGAGCGGGCCGCTGCCGAGGTCCACCGTCCCCTGGAACCGGCCGGTCACGAGGATACTTCCTTCGCTGTCCGCCGCGATCGCCTCGCCGCGCTGATCTGCGGCGTCGCCGAAGCGCCGGCTCCAGACGTGTTGGCCGTCGGCGTCGAGCTTGACGACGAAGATATCGTCGCCGCCGGCGCTCGTGAGCGGGGCGCCGCCGAGATCCACGGTTCCCTGGAACACGCCGACCACGACGACGTTCCGGGCGGCGTCCACGGTGACGGCGCGCGCCCGCTGTCCGCCGGGGCCGCCGAACCGCCGGGACCAGAGGGGTATGTACTCCCATTCGGGATCGTCGCTGTCGCGCACGAACTTCACCACGAAGGCATCATCGCCGCCAGCGCTGTACATCGAGCGCCAGCCGTTGCGATCCATGGCTCCCGCGAAGTGGCCGGTGACGATCATGCCGCCGTCCGGATCGATGGCGACGTCGGCGGCGACCTGCGCGTGGGCGCCGCCGAAGCGCTTGCTCCAGAGATGGCCTCCCGCGGGCGGGCACGCCGACGCGACTCCATCGCAGTCCTCATCGGACGCCGTTTCGCACTGCTCCTCTGTCGGAAGGACCTCGCCGACACAGGGACCATGAGCGTCCCCCGCGGCATTGCACTGCTGCGTGCCCGCACGGCAGAGGCCGACGCCTTCGGTTCCCTTCGGTCCGGCGTAGCAGGCCCGCTCGCTGCCTGGCGTGCAGAACAGCAGACCGCCGGCGCCGCCTGTTCCCCCGACACCGCCTGTTCCGCCAGCGCCGCCGGGGCCGCCTGTTCCCCCGACGGCACCGGTGCCGCCAGCGCCGCCGGCGCCGCCAGCGCCGCCTGTTCCCCCGACACCGTCCGTTCCGCCCGCACCGCCGGCGCCGGCCGTGCCCCTGGCACCGCCGCCCGCTCCCCCTGCGCTCGCCTCGCTGGCAGCCGGAGATGA
The DNA here is from genome assembly GCF_051521635.1 of Sorangium sp. So ce1504. Classification (NCBI taxonomy): domain Bacteria; kingdom Pseudomonadati; phylum Myxococcota; order Polyangiales; family Polyangiaceae; genus Sorangium; species Sorangium sp. So ce1504. The sequence goes on from NZ_CP150365.1 coordinate 9,509,207, forward strand.
TCCCGCTCCGGTGCTGGAGCCGCCCTGCTCACCGACGTCGCAGGCCAGCGCGGGCGCGGTGATGGCCAGCAGGACAGCTGTCCTTGTCAGCCGTCGCGCCCCGCGGACCGATCGACACCGCCCTCGCGACTCATCCTTCGCGCACATGCATCCTCCACCCAGCTCGCTCTGTTGCGCCAGCTCGGCAGGACATTCACGAGAAAGCTGGATCCCGTCCGGGTTCACCCGCGTGCGGAAGGAGAAAAGAACACCTACACCGAGACACTTTGTAAGTAGCGTTACTTAACAAACGGTACTGGACGCCCTGACTCGCTGTCGCCGGCACGTATCGGGTAGGGTGCGTGTCCGAGGGATCGCACCGATGCGCAAGAATTTGATTTCGATTGGTTTGCTCAGCTGCCTGCTCTGGTCCTGCACCTCGTCCACGTCGGCTCCGGACGATGATGCGGCCACGGGCGCCACCACCACCAGCAGCGCCGCGAGCACGGCTCAAACGAGCGGAACATCGGCGAGCGCCGGGGGTGGCGCGGGCGGCAGCGACGCTGGAGGCAGCGGCAGCACGTCGGCCGGTGGGGGTGAGACGAACGAGGGTGGAGGCGGCGGCACGGACAGCGCTACCTCCGGAGGCACGGGCGGCGCGGGGGCAGGCGGCGCGGGCACGGGCGGCATGCCTGATGAAGGCCCCAAGAACCTCGCGGAGAAGTACGCGAGCCTCTTCCCGATCGGGGCAGCGGTGGATTCGCAGTCGTACATGACGCACGCCGCGCTGCTGAAGACGCACTTCAACAGCATCACCGCCGAGAACGAGATGAAGTTCGAGTCGCTGCAGAGGAACGAGAACAGCTTCACCTACGACGCGGCGGATCGCATCGTGAACTTCGCGGTCACGAACAAGATGAAGGTCCGCGGGCACGCCCTTGTCTGGCACAGCCAGAACCCGGCATGGCTGTTCTCGAACGGCTCTGGCGGCACCGTGTCGAGGCAGACCCTGCTGACACGCATGAAAAACCACATCAGCAACGTCGTGCGCCACTTCCGGGGCAAGGTCTACGCGTGGGACGTCGTGAACGAGGCCATGATGGAGGACGGCTCGTACCGCACGGGCAACCTGGCCGATGGCCAGAGGAGCCGCTGGCACGAGATCCTCGGCGAGAGCTACATCGCGGAGGCCTTCAAGGCCGCGCACGAGGCCGATCCAGACGCCAAGCTGTACTACAACGACTTCTACAACTACATCCCCGCGAAGCAGCAGGGCATCTACAACATGCTCAAGGGCCTGCTCGATCAGGGCGTGCCGGTCCACGGCGTCGGGCTGCAGGCCCACCTCAACATCGAGCCCTCCACGGTGACCACGAACCAGGCGGTTCACCAGAACGTGGCCAACATGGGAAAGGCGATCGAGCTCTATTCATCACTCGGCCTGGATGTGCAGGTCACCGAGCTCGACATCTCGCTGTACATCCCCGGCGTGACGTACAACCAGAGCACGTTCTACACGACCGCGACCTTCACCGACGCGCTGAAGGCCAAGCAGGCCGCGCGCTACCGGGAGTTCTTCGAGCTGTTCCGGAAACACAAGTCCGTGATCACGGGCGTCACCTTCTGGGGCATCGCGGACGACAACACCTGGCTGTCGGAGTTCAGCTCGGGGCGCAAGGACTTCCCCCTGCTCTTCGATGGCAACCACAACCCCAAGCCCGCCTACGACGCCGTGGTGGGCTTCTGAGGGGTCATGATGGCCAGACGAGCCGGCGTGGCCCGGCTCGCGCTCGCCGAAGCGCGCCCGCACAGCGGGCGATGACCTGAGCCTCCCGCCTCCCACGGGCGTGGCCATTTCCGGCCACCCCATGGCCACTCATGGCCATTGTGCACGTGATTCCCGTGCTTTATCCCTCTGCCATGAGCTCCGAACACGCGCCATCCTCCACGGCGTGGGCCGTGGGCAAGGCCCTCTGCATCCTTTCGGCCGTCGCTTACGGCCTGTTGACCGGGCTGATCGACATCCTCGATCCTCATCACCTCCGGAACCCCGATTGGCCCGGACACGCGAGGTTCCACCTGCTCTGGCAGATCGGCGCCGGCGCCCTCGGCGCGCTCGCTTCCATCTACCTCTTCTGGACGGCCACGCCGCGCACCGTGGAGCGTGTCCGGACAGGCACCTTCCTGGGTGCCCTCCATATCGGCGGGTTCATCCTGGCCGCCGCTTTCACGAGCGCCGCCGGCGCCGAGTTCGACGCCGGTGGCCGGGTCCTGCTCGGCTTCCTCCCGCCGAACATGCTGCACCTGGGCACGTCTGCAGCCCTGCTCTTCGCCGGCGTCTCCCTGTGTCACAGGAAAGGGGCCGCCACATGAGCCATCGCACCGTCTCTGCTCCCGTCCTCATCATCGGCGCTGGCCCCTCGGGGATGGTGAGCGCGCTGTGCCTCGCCAGGCGCGGCGTCGACTGCGTGCTCATCGAGCGCCGGCCGGGCCTGGAGAATCACCCCAAGGCCCACGAGCTCTCGGCGCGCTCGATCGAGATCCTCCACGAGCTGGGGCTCGGTCATGGCGAGCTGTCCGCGGAGGCGTCGCCGGAGGAGGACGCCGCCAAGATCCTGTTCTGCGGCACGATCGGCGAGGAGTTCGGCTGCATCGATCTGCGAGCCAATGGCGTCGGGCGCAAGTACCGAGAGCACCTCGAGGCGCCCCTGCCCTACCTCAACATCTCGCAGGTCGAGCTGGAGAAGCTCCTCCGCGAGCGCGTCTCGGCGTCGCCGCGGATCCAGGCGCTCCATCACCACCAGTGGGAGTCCTTCGAGCAGGACGCGGAGGGCGTCACGAGCCGGATCACCAGCAGGACGACGGGTGAGACCTTCGCGGTCCGGAGCCAGTACGTCATCTGCTCCGACGGCGCCGGGAGCCGGAGCCGAAAGGCCCTCGGGATCGAGATGAAGGGCCCGGACAAGCTGCTCGACGTCGTCAACGCGTATTTTCAGGCGGATCTGCGCCGCGTGGTCCGCACCCGGGGCAAGCTCTACTTCATCTTCTCCCCCAAGGCGCCGGGCAGCGTGTTCATCGCCCACCACGTCGAGAAGCGCTGGGTCTTTCACCTCCCCGTGGCGACGCCGCACGAGAAGATCGAGGAGTACACGCCCGAGGTGATGCAGAAGAAGATCAAGGCGGCGCTCGGGCGGGACGACGTCGATATCGAGATCACCTCGATGAGCCACTGGCGCATGACAGCGCAGGTGGCGGAGCGCTTCCGCAGCGGGCGCGTCTTCCTGGTCGGCGACGCCGCCCATCGCTTCCCGCCCACGGGCGGGCTCGGCATGAACTCCGGCATCGGCGACGCGCACAACCTGGCCTGGAAGCTCGCCATGGTGATCGAGCGGCGGGCCGCGCCCGGCCTGCTCGACAGCTACGAGGCCGAGCGCCGCCCGGTCATCGAGACGAACTGCGACGAGAGCCGGCTCAACTTCGAGAGGATGAGCGAGGTCGCGGAGGCCTTCGGGATCGAGGTCGAGGAAGCCCAGTGGGTCAACGAGAAGCTGGCGAGCTCCACGATGCGCGCGCTGCCTGCCCCGCTCCGCGCCTGGACCGAGCGGCAGGTCCAGCACTACGGCGAGAGCATCCTCTCGCGGTACCATCGCGATCCTTCGGTGCGAGAGCGCGTCCTCGCGGCCATCGCGCAGCAGAGGTCCCATTTCGACCGGATCGGGCTCGACCTCGGCTACACGTACGAAGAGGGCGCGCTCCTCGGCGACGGCACCAGGGCGCCGGAGGTCGATGACCGGGTGTCCTCGTACCTCCCGTCGACGCGGCCGGGCGCGCGATTCCCCCATTTCTGGCTGGACGGCAACAGGAGACAGCGCGGCAGCCGCTCCATGATCGACTACGGCGCGTCGATCCTGCTGCTCGGCGCGGCCGTCGAGGCGCTGCCCGCGGACATCGAAGCGCTGGAGGATGTCGAGGCGCGCCACGGCGTCCGGCTGTTCAGGCTCGGCGCGGCCGACATCCCTGCCTGTCACCAGGCCGCGGTGCACGCGCTCTCGCAGATCGAGCAGGACGGCGCGCTCTTGATCCGGCCGGACGGGCATGTCGCGTGGCGCCAGCAGCGCGGCGTGACGCTATCCATGGATCTGATCGCGTCGATCGTGGAGCAAGTTTACGGGGTCTAGCTCCGCCCACCAGGAGTCCTGCCAGGGATCCGGAGAGAGGTTTCAACGCAGAGACGCAAAGCCGCAGAAAGGAATGAATCAGGGGCGGTCGCGGCGTCACGGCGTCATCGGCAGCGCGACCAGGAGGTTCAGGTTGCACATCTCGTTCTGCGTGCCCCACCCCGGCAGCACCGGGGCCTCGGCGTCGCGCGTGTCGAAGGTGCATGTCACCTCGAGCGAGGAGCTCGGGTCGAGCAGCGGCGGCGTGCGATACCAATAGACGCCCTGCCAGTGGACGTCCCAGTCGTTCACGCGCGCGATGCAGCTCTCCTGCGTCCCCGAGGCCACGCGCAGGTCGAAGGTGCGCCCGCGCTCGTGCATGTGCGGCATCACGCCGAGCACCTCGATCGGCGGCAGCCCCGGGTCGAGCGCGAGCTCCGCCCGCGTCCTGCGCCATGTGTAGGCGGCGTCCTGCTGGCCGGGCGGCAGCGTGTCCGGGCCGTCCGGCTCGAAGAGGGTCGTCATGAAGCCGTCGTCCCCGACGAACACCGCGCGCCGCTCCACGGTGTCCTCGTAGCGGAGCCGGAGCCGCGTCGAGTCCTCGGCGGAGGCGCCCGCGTGGTCATGGATGTTGTAATGCACCTGGACGACGAAGGCGTCCTTCGCGGAGACCGGCGCCCCGGTGCCGCCGGGGAACTCGACCACATCCTGCCCGGGCGCCCAGGCGAACAGCGGCTGGAACGGCAGCTCGTCGGCCGGTCCGCCGAAGCACTCCCAGCCGGGCCGGTCCGGCGAGGCATCGTCGAGCTCCGTCATCACGTCCTGGTTCGTCTTGCCCTCCGCCAGCGACGCCTCCGAGGGGGTCACCCGATAGACCGTGACGTGATGAACGATGGACCGGACCCCGGGCGTCACCTGATATCCGGTGATGAAGCGGTCCGCGTCGAGGCTCGGGTCCACGGGGAAGCACCTCCACTCGTCGTGGGCCGCGAGGGGATCGGCGGGGTCGACCAGGGGGGTGATCGGCGGCGTCATGTAGTCGACCCCGCCCTCGAGCGTTGGCACGGGCGGGGTGGGCGGCGCGCCCGCGCGATCACCCTCGGCGCGCGCCCCGGTCGCCCAGCGATGGATGACGTCGAGCTCCTCGGCGGTGAGCGTCTCGTCGTCCTTGAAGTCGCCGCACGAGCCGTCGTGCTTCACAAGGAAAGGGGGCATATGGCCGCCCCGCACCGCGTCGTCGATCGCGCCGGCGCGCGCCTTCGCCGAGATGTAGTCGTCGAGGCGGAAGGGCGCGAGCCCGCCCTCCTGGTGACACGCGGTGCACTTGGACGCCGTTATCGGCGCGACGTCCTGCCAGAACGTCGGCTCCTGCGCCGTCTCCGCCTCCTGCGCCGCGCATCCGAGGGAAAGCGCGAGGAGCGGCACGGAGGCCGCGAGGCCGCGCGCGTGGAGGAGCAGGGTCGTCGTTCGCCTCGATGGCCTCTCGTCGTGCTGTTTCAAGCGGACCTCCAGCAACTGTTTACGTCGTACACGGTATTGTGTGTGGTATACGCAGTTGAAGGATGGCTGTCAAACCAAAGAGACGGCGAAAAACTGCGACGGAGTACAGCGGGGGCGGCGACGCCGTGCGCAGCCTCAAGCTCCTCTGGGGGGTCAGGAAGCGGCCGAGCCGGGGGCCCAGGCCCGGCCTGAGCCTCGATCAGATCGTGCGGGCCGCGATCGAGCTCGCCGACGGCGAGGGGCTCTCGGCGCTGTCGATGCAGCGGGTCGCCGGGAAGCTCGGGTTCACCACGATGTCGCTGTACCGGTACGTGCCGGGCAAGGCCGAGCTCCTGGATCTCATGCTGGACACCGTGGCGGGGGAGCTGCCCCTCGTGGACAGCGTCCCCGGGGGATGGCGGGCCAAGCTCGAGGCGGCGGCGCACGCCGACTGGGCGCTCTACCACCGCCACCCGTGGTTCTTGCACGTGACGCCGGTGCGCCCCGTGATGGGGCCGAACGGGATGGCGGCGTACGACGCGGAGCTCCGCGCGGTCTGCGGGATCGGCCTCACCGCCCGCGAGGTGCTCGCCGCCGTCCACCTCGTCGACGGGTACGTCCGAGGCGCGGCGAGGCTCTCGGTGGACGCGGTCGAGGCCGAGCAGGAGACCGGCGTCACCGACGAGCAGTGGTGGTCCGAGCGCGCGTACTTCTGGGACAAGCTCTTCGACCCGGGGCGCCACCCGACGATGGCGAAGCTGATGCGCTCGGGCGCGTTCGACGACCACCCGTTCACGGAGGACGTGTTCCTGTTCGGCCTCCAGCGCGTGCTCGACGGCATCGAGGCGCTCGTCCGGTCGCGCTCCGGTCAGTGTGACGAAAGTCCCGAAACGTCACGACCCCCGGCGCGCGTTGGTGACGAAACTCCCGGCGACGCCCCCCGGCGTGACGAGGGGCCGACGTGCGCGCAGTGCGGCCGCGAGATCGCCCAGCCTGCCACGGGGCGGCCGCGGGCTTACTGCTCGCGGGCGTGCCAGCAGCGCGCATACCGGGCGCGCAACGCGTCCGACGGGCGGTGATCGCCGCCCCTGTGCGCCTGACGCCGGAGCGTGGCCGTACCCCTCAGCGCGCCGTCAGCATCCAGGCCCACTGTTTTCGGCGACCACTCGTCTCTGAGATTTTTTCCTGCATGCATTGACGCACTCCGGCTGTGGCCAGTAGCGAGCCGTGCCAGGAAGCAGGGGTATGGTGCAGTTGCATGCAGCGCTGTCGAGGCATCGATGTGCCGTCTCGCATCGGATGGTGGGGCAGCGGCGGCAGTGCGGGCAACGGCGGCGCCGGCAACGAGGGCGGCGGCAACCGTGGCAGCGGCGGCGGCAACGACGTCGGCGGCCCGCGCGCGCCCCCGCGAGCGTGTACGTGGCGCCCGACGACCACGGCGACGCGTGCTCGTGCTCCGCGAGCGGTCGGCGCCGACGTGGTCGGCCGCGAGACCGCTGAGCACCACCACCCGATCGTGCGCCTCGTCGTAGGCCCCGCCCTGCATGAACAGGCAGCTGTTGGCGTCGGCCACGTGGCTCCAATCGCGGCCATCCCCGCTGAAGCCGCATCCGTCGCGGCGAGCCGCTTCCAGTCAGATGCCGGCCCCGCGCGCCAGAAGGACCATCCCCGTCCCCATCACGGCGGCGCCGGCATAGCGCAGCCCCCGCGACAGGGACTCTCGACCGGCGGCGAGCTCGCCGAGGACGAGACCGCAGAGGTGAAGCACGGTCGTGCTCAGCAGAAAGCCCATGGCATACAGCGCCGGGCTTACCGCATGAGGCATCTCCAGGCCGTGGGCATGTCCGTGAAAGACACCGAACATCGCCACGCATCCGGAGAGCAGGAACGGTGAGGAGCCACGGGTCGTGGTGACGATGCCGAGACCGAGCGCCGCGACCGACGCCGCGATGCAAAGCTCGCCCAGGGGCATGGGCCATTGCGCCATTCCCAGGAGGCCGCCGACCAGCATCGCGGCGACGAACGTGGCGGGGATCCGGAGGAGGTGCTTTCCGCCGAGCTGCGAGCTGACGACACCGACGCTCACCATCGCGAGCAGGTGGTCCGCGCCGAACACCGGATGGAAGAGGCCCTTCAGAAATCCCGCATCGGCGCCGCCCGGGTGCGCCCAGCTCACGGAGGGCCACGAGACGAGCGTGGCGACGAGCAGGGCGCGCGCGCCGGGACATGAAGCCCATCCCATCGTCTTCTGGATCGTGGATCTCATGAAGCGCCTCTCCTCGTCAGGCGTTCGCCACGCGCGCCGCCGTCGATGCAGGATCGCTGTGGAAGAGCTTGTAGGCGAGCGCCGCGAGCAAGAGCTCGGTACCTGCGATGAGCACGTTCGGGTAGAGCGGGACGCCCGCGACGACCGGGAGCGGCACGTCGGGTCCCGCGAGCAGGCTGGTCCCCGGGATGAGCCACGTGATGTAGAAGAAGGGCGTCCAGATGATGACGACGATCCAGGCCGCCACGTTGAACCCGACCTGCGGCTCCATGGACCGCCGCCACACCATCCACAATCCGACGATCGTCACGCCACACAGGATGAGCAGCATGAGGGCGTCATGAAAGCGCGCATGCTCATGCCATTCAGGGTTGAACAGGTGGGTTTTATTCCAGTCCACGCCGACAGCGACGATGGCGCCGCTCGCCAGAACGAACGTGAGAACGACTCTTCCCAGGGTACTTCGGTCCATGGTGATAGGCTCCTGACTCTCGTTGGTGGAAATAGCCGGCTTCCCTCATCAGCGCGGCCACCTTGCGTTGAATTCATAGTAACGATGGCACGTGGCCGCGGCGCTGACTGGGACAGTGCAGTCTTCGCAGCTGCACGAAGCCAACGTCCCTGAAAACGATGCGACCGACATGGCCGTGAGCCCGAGCTTTTCCTTCCGCACATGATGATCCATGGGCTCTCCGCGGTGAATCACGGAGATCATAGCCGCCCATTCACCCAACTAACAATATATTGATCCAATCGATCGATTTGATCGTCTGATTGATCCATGGTACGGTCGAATGTCGTGGACCTACGACACCTTCGCTATTTCCTGGCCGTCGCCGAAGAGCGCCATTTTGGCCGCGCCGCGCGGCGACTGCACATCGTTCAGCCGGCGCTGAGCATGCAGATCCGGGCGCTCGAAAACGAGATCGGCGGCGCGCTGTTCGTGCGGACGAGTCGGCGCGTCGAGCTGACCGAAGCCGGCGCATTGCTGGTCGTCGAGGCGCAGCGGGCGGTCGCGCAGGCGGAGCGGGCCAAGGCGATCGTCCAGCAATCGCTGCGCGGCGACATCGGCAAAGTTCGCATCGGTTACGCGGGCAACGCGATCCTCACTGGCAAGATGACGGACCACCTGCGAGCGTTCCGCAAAGCCCATCCTGCCGCGGAGATCGAGCTGCGCGAGATGCCACCTTCGAGGCAGGCGGAAGCCGTGTTGACCGGCGAGGTTGACGTCGGCTACTGCTCGGCGTTCGCTCTCAAGGTAGATCCGCGGTTGAGCGTCCAACCGATCGGCGCTTGGCCGCTGGTGGTCGCGATGGCAGAGGAGCACACGCTCGCGGCGCACAGGCGCGTGACGCCGAAGATGCTCGCCGGAGAGCCGCTCATCATGTTCCCATCGGAAGAGGCCGGTGACGAGGTGCTGAAGAGATTGATTCTCGTGATAGGACGCGAGCCGCGCCGGGTCCACCGCGCCGACACCACCTTGAGCATGCTGTCGTTGGCCGGCGCAGGCCTGGGCGTGGCGCTGGCTCCAAAACCGCTGATTCAGGTGAAGGTTCCCCGCATCGTCTATCGTCCGTTCGTCGCGCCGAAGAACGTCTTCGCCGAGCTGCTCCTGCTCGGCCGCGCTGACGAGACCGCCGGCGCTGTACGCGCCTTCGTGAAGCTAGCATCCGGCTCCTCGGATCGGGCCACCTCACGGTCGTAAGCTCCCTTTCGTCGATGTCGTCATGCACGCACAGAACGGATTCGATGTCTGGACGGACGGTGCCTACCTGTTGAAGCTGAGCCCTGGCGGCGATGTCCTCTGGAACCACAAGATCACACCCCCTCCCGACGAGTACGACCACCCGCTCTACAACGCCGATCTCGCGATCGACAGCGCCGGCAACGCGCTGACCGTCACCGCGCCGGAGTCCGCCGCAGGGAATCTCGCGGTCAGCAAGCGCGACCCGACCGGCGCCGTGCTCTGGACCCTCAGCTTCGGCGCCAGCGCTCATGGCATCACGATCTCGCCGAGCGGCGTGATCGCCCTCACAGGGGCTGCGAGCGCGGCGGTCGACTTCGGGACCGGCCCCATCCCCCACGCCGACGGCTCCGACATCTTCGTCGCGACGTTCAATCCCTGAAACCCATGGGGGAAGGGCGCCATGTCGAGGTGCCGCGCGCCGAGCTCGGGCGTACCCCGGTGCGGCGGCGGCCGTGGGACCAGGGCGGCGGGTCGGGTGAGTCGGCCTTCGACGATCCGGGCGCTGACGTCTCGGCCGGTTCGCTGTAGGATGGCCGCGCTGCGAGGCAGACCGGATGGCGCCGATCGTCCCCGACAAGAAGAAGATCAAGAGCTTCCCTGACGAGGCCGCGTTCGAAGCGTGGCTGGCCGCAAACCACGCGCGGGAGACGGAGCTGTGGCTCCGGATCTACAAGAAGGGCTCCGGCGTACCGACGGTGACCTACGCGCAAGCGCTCGACGTGGCCCTCTGCTGGGGATGGATCGACGGGACTCGAAAAGCCCTGGATGAATCCTCGTTCTTGCAGCGGCTCTCGCCGCGCAAGGCGAGGAGCGTCTGGAGCCAGATCAACCGCGACCACATCGCCCGATTGACCGCCGCGGGGCGCATGACGCCCCACGGGCAGCGGCACGTGGACGCGGCCAGGGCCGATGGTCGCTGGGATGCGGCGTACGCGCCGATCCGCAGCGCGACCGAAGCCACCATCCCCGACGACCTCCGCGCCGCGATCGAGGCGGACCCACGAGCGCGTGAGACGTTCCAGACGCTGGGGCGCCAGAACCTGTTCGCGCTGGCGTTCCGCACGAACAACATGAAGACGCCCGCGGGTCGCGCGAGGAAGATCGCTGCGCTGGTGGCGATGCTGGCGCGCGGTGAGACCATCGTGCCGGAGCGCGGTGGGCCGTCAAAGGCGGCCCGGCCCGCGACAGAGTAGGCGAGACGGGCCGATCAGCTGCCCTTGCAGACGTCGGCGCAGGTGCCCGTCGCATCGACGCGCACGGCCCGCCCGCCCGCCTAGGCGCGCGTCAGCGCGACGACGAACTCCAAGAAGGCGCGGACCTTGGCCGACATGAGCTGTGCGGCATGATGGTACGCGTAGAGGGGATACGTCTCCTCGGCCCACTCCGGCAGCACTTGAACGAGCCGTCCGTCGGCAAGGAGATCGCGCGCGTGGACCTCGAGCACCTGCGCGATCCCATGTCCGGCGAGGCACGCCACGAGGAGCGCGACCCCGTTCACCATCAGCTGTCCAGAGGCGTTCACGGGGACGACCTTCTTCCCGCGCACGAACTCCCAGGCGAAATGGCTCCCCGTGGCCGGATCTCGCATCAGAACGCACGGATGCTTCTCGATGTCGCTGGGGCGGCGTGGCACCCCGTGGCGCGCGAGGTACGCCGGCGATGCGCAGGTGACGACGCGCGTTCGCAGGAGCAGGCGAGACTTCAATGCCGACGGCTCCGGGCGACCGAACCGGACGGCGACGTCGAAGCCATCGCGGACCAGATCGCCCATGCGATCGCGCTCGGCGATCTCCACGGAGAGGTCGGGGTGGCGCGCGAGGAACGGTCCCAGGTGGGGTGTCAGCACGAACTGCCCGGCGCTCCCGTCGACGTTCACGCGCAGGAGGCCGCGAACCTTGGCCGAGGAGCCCCCCGCCTCGATCGTCGCGTCCTCGATGGCGGCCAGGTGCGGCGCCACCGACTCGTAGTAGCGGAGGCCCTCGTCGGTCAGCGAGATGGAGCGGGCGGTGCGGCGGAACAGGCGTACGCCGACGCGGTCCTCTAGGCGCGCGATCGCACGGCTGACCGCGGATTGCGTGAGGCCGAGCGCCTCCCCCGCGCGCACGAAGCTCCCGGCCTCCACGACCGCGCGGAGGACGCCGAGACCGTCCAGCGAGCGCGTGTCGAAACCACGAGACCTACTCTTGGTCATGCTCAGGCTTCCGAGGATACACGTGCAGCAGGCTCGACGGAACTCCAATCTCTCCTGCGACCGGCGCCGCGGCAGCGCGGCGGACAGCTCTTCTACAAGGGGACGCACACCATGCGTGTCTTTGTCACGAGCGGCCGAGCATTTTGCCTGGCTCGCGCGCTTCTTTGCGCTCGACAACCCGGCCTCGAGCACGCGGACGCGAGAGCGGCTGGGATGGAGTCCGCGGCAGCCTGGGCTCATCGCCGACCTCGAGCAGGGGCGTTATTTCGAAACCTGAAAAGAGAGGGCATCACATGACCACGACGAGCGAAGTAAGGTTGGGCACTGGCGGTCCTTCGGTGTTTCCCATCGCCCTCGGGTGCATGGGCATGGGGGCTGGGAGCTGGTACGGGGCAGCGGACGAGGCCGAGAGCATCGCGACCATCCACGAGGCGCTCGAGCGCGGCGTCAACGTCCTCGACACCGGCGACTTCTACGGCATGGGGAAGAACGAGCTCCTCGTCGGCAAGGCGCTGCGAGGCCGCCGCGACAAGGCGCTCCTCAGCGTCAAATTCGGAGCGCTCCGCGGGCCGGACGGCGAGATGCTCGGGCACGACGCGTGTCCGGCCGCGACGAAGAACGCCCTGGCGCACAGCTTGTCGCGCCTCGGGGTCGACCACATCGACATCTACAGACCGGCGCGCCTCGATCCCCGTGTTCCGATCGAGGAGACGGTGGGCGCCATCGCCGACATGGTGAAGGCGGGGTACGTCCGCTACATCGGCCTGTCCGAGGTCGGCGTGGAGACGATCCGGCGTGCGGCGGACGTGCATCCGATCTGCGACCTGCAAATCGAATATGCGCTGGTGAGCCGCGGCGTGGAAGCCAGCATCATCCCGGCCCTGCGCGAGCACGGGATCGCGATGACAGCGTACGGCGTCCTGTCCCGCGGGCTGCTCACGGGCGCAAAGCCCTCGGGCGAGGGCGACTACCGCGCGCACATGCCCCGCTTCTCCGCGGGCAACGCCGAGAGGAACCAGCCCCTCGTCGATGCGCTCGCGCGCCTCGCGACGGAAAAGGGCGTGTCCCCGGCGCAGCTCGCCATCGCGTGGGTCCGCGCGAAGGGCGCGGCTCAGGGCGTGACGATCGTCCCGACGCTGGGGGCTCGCACGCGCAAACAGCTCGTGGAGGCGCTGTCGGGCCTCGATGTCTCGCTCGACGTGTCGGAGGTCGCCGCGCTCGAGGCCGCGGTGCCCGCGAGCGAAATCGTCGGCGCGCGCTACCCGGAAGCCCACATGGCGATGCTCGACAGCGAGCGCTCCCAGCAGAGGCGGCCTGCGCCGTCGAGCAGCGCATCGAGCGGCCAAGGGCCCTGAAGGGCCGGGCGCCGCCGCCCTGAGCTACCTCGCGCGTCCAGAGGGAGAGCGCGAGCCGGGTGCTCGGCGAGCGCCCGGGGCGCGGGGCTCGGCGGCCCGGTCGATCAGCTGCGCCGCCGGGAGCGCGGCTCGATAGAAGCACATGGCCTGATCTTGCGTCGGTGCAGTGTCTTTCATCGAAGCCCGGGAGGCGGAGGAGGTGGAGCGAACGCGGGCGACCTGTCGATCTTCCGCGAGCGGCGCCGAGCCCTCGCGAGCGGAGCCACCCCCGCGCTCTCCGAGGTGTTCCGATGGACTACCATTGCGCCGGAGGAGCGCAGCGAGGAGCCGCTCGAGATGAGCTCGCTCCCCGCATCACCTTTCCGCCAGGAGCCCATGCGAGCTCGCATCTTCGCCGTGCGCGCGGCTCGCGACCCTGCAGGCGCTCGCAGCTTGCCGCGCCGCCCCCCCGCTGATAGCTCGCTGGGCGCAATCAGGAAGCGAGGGGACGTATGAGCGAATACCGAACAATCGCGGCGGCGCCGGTGCTGGTGGCGGCGTTCCGGGATCAGATCTTCGGCGTCGACCCGGCCACCGGGCGCGTGCTCTGGGGGTACAAGCAGGCCGGGGTCGGTTTCTCTTCCACAGCGCTCCTGATCACGCCTGCGGCGATCTACGCGGCGAGCTTCAGCCGCGTCGCCTGTCTGCATTACCCGACGGGCGAGCTGCTCTGGGAGGTGAAGGCCGCCACGCAGGGCCGCGCCACGCTCCTCCTGGAGGGAGACCGGCTCTTCGTCGCCAAGCAGGGCGAGGTGGAGTGTTTCTCGCTCACCGGAAAGAGCCTCTGGCACAACCAGTTCAAGAGCAAGGGGATGGGCCCGGTCGCCCTGGGCGTGCCGGACAATGTGGCGCAGCCGGACGACAAGGACTGACGCTCCCCCGGCGCTACGCCGCCCGCGCCTCCCAGTCGATCCGGTACGCGTGCACGCGCGCCTGCGCCGCCGCGCCGAGCCGCAGGAACAGCGGCAGCGCCCGGTCGCGGAACCACTCGGCCACCGGACCGGCGACCGCCTTGCGGCTGCCGTACCGCCGCGCCTGGCGGACGATCGCCTCGACGCGCGGCCGCCGCAGACGCTCGAAGGCCGCGAACGCCTGCTCCGGCTCGGCCGCGTCCCGGAGCCGCCGCGCGAGGAGCCGTCGCCCCGAGAAGACGACGCTCTGCGAGATCGTGCGCGACAACGTGGACACGCTGTACGGGGCCATCGACGACGGCGCCATCGCCGTCCGGATACCCAAGCACGCGAAGAAGGAGCTCGAAGCCTACCTCGACCGCGGGCTGCTCTGCCGCGGGTTCGCGCGGCTCCGGTGCGAGCGCTGCGAAGAGAGTCGGCTGGTGACCTCGCCCGAGCTCCGCATCGTGCCCGACCGGGCGCGCGCCGCGGATCTCGGCGTGAGCGTCGAGGCGATCGCGACGACGCTGAACACGCTGCTCGGCGGCGGGCGCATCGCCAAGTACAACGACAACGGGCGCCGCATCGACGTCCGCGCGCGCCTGCTCGCGGAGCAGCGGAGCCGGCCCGAGGACCTCGCGCGCATCCAGGTGAGGAGCGCGTCGGGGGCGCTGGTGCCGCTCACGTCGGTGGTCAGCTACGAGGAGCTCCCCGCGCTGCAGACGATCACGCGCCGCGATCGCGAGCGCGCGATCTCGATCTTCGGCAACGTCGCGCCGGGGCACTCGCAGGGCGAGGCGGTCGCGCGGGTCGAGGCGCTCGGCCGGGACCTGCCGGCCGGCTACCGCCTGGTGCTCGGCGGCCCGAGCGTGACGTTCCGCGCGTCGATGGGCGGCCTCCTCTTCGCGCTCGTGCTCGGGATCCTGGTCGCTTACATGGTCCTCGCGTCCCAGCTCAACTCGTTCCTGCACCCGGTCACGGTGCTGACGATCCTGCCCCTGTCGATCGCGGGCGCCGCCTTCGCGCTGCTCTTCGCCGGGCAGACCGACGTGCAGGGCCGCGTCGCGCGGCTCCGGACGCGGCGCGCAGGGCGAAGCGCGCCCGCCAGCACGGCGCACCCGGCCACGCCGCAGCCATAGCGGCGCCTTCCCTCCACCGGCGGCGTTACCGGCGTGGCGGCCCCATGGAGATCGTCTGGCCCATCGCGGGCAGCGGCGGACCGGTGATGATCGCCTCGCTGCCGGAGCGCCCGATGGACAGGTGCCTTGCCGATCGGAGCCTCTTGGCCCACCTGTTCGTCCACGAGCTCGACTACCACACGCCCTGCTACCGACAAGACGTGGAGTCGGACCGGCACGGTTTCCGCATCGGCCGCGGCAACATGACAGGCTGGCAGTAGGATTGTGGTCGGGCAGTCCGGCGATGGCCGCGGTCCGGCGTCCACCCCTCTTAACGCGGCGCTCCGAAGGAGCCCTGCCAGCCATGTCCTCCCTCGGGCCCGAAGATACCCGCGGGCCGGTCGATTGGAATTGACACCGGCAATGTGAGCGTTCACATTCCAGTCGAGGACCACCCCTTTGTTTCGGTTTGCTCGGGTCCTCCTGAGCACCGAGCTCTTCGTCAATATGATCCATTCAGTCGATTTTTACACCGATCCTGTTCGCGCGGTCGTCGCGGAAGCGATTGCTGATCGATGGTGATCGGCGTTTTGCCAAGAGCGATCCAATAGAGGACGCGACAGCCCTCGTTTGTTCGACGGCTGTCGTGAAATCCTGGGTGCTGTCCACCGGAGACGATTTCGTCAAGAATCCGGCGATGCTGGCGAAGCGACCGGATGGCAAGCTCGGGAACGAGGGAACCTATGTTGCGGCGGGTTGTGCTAAGACGCTCCTCGGGCGCACCGGTGTCATCACGCCGGCCCCGTCCGGGAGCTCGTCTGGGCCGGGTGGGAGGCACTTTGCCAGGGAGGCGGATCCCGTGAGGAACGTTCTGTCACCTGAGGGGAGTGTGGCGAGTCGCCCTTGACACGCTCGAATCGTTTAGTTTCCTTTTCACCTGATTCCGGTACGTAGGAGACCTGTGATGCAAGATCAAACGTTCAGCCGACTCGCCTTCTGTGTCACCCTTGCGAGTTGGGTCGCGGTTTCGTGCGCCCCCGCCGAGTCCGACTCGAACAACGACGGAGGGGGCGGAGGCGGCGGAGGGGGCGGAGGCGTCGTAGCGAGCGGAGCGACGACGACCGGCTCCGTTAGTAGCACGAGCGGCAGCGGCGTTGCGACCTCTAGCAGCACCACCGCGGCTGGGACCGGCGGTGACAACAGCGGCGGGAGCGGCGGGGCTGAGCCGACCGGCAGCGGCGGTGCTGGCACGGGTGGCTGGCCCGAAGGAGCCATTCCCATGGGGAACGCGCCTGTGCGGAGCGCGGGGTGCGGCAAGGCAACCACGTTGACGACCAAGGAGTATACGATCTCAAGTTCGGGCCAAAATCGCGTGTACTACGTCGATATGCCCAAGAACTACGACATGAACAAGCCCTACCGGCTGTTCTACACTTCACATTGGATCGGCAGCCGCTGGCAAGACGTCGAGGGGCAAGACTTCTACTTTCTCAAACCGCAGATGGAGGCCGACGGAGAGCAAGCCATTTTCGTGGCCCCCTCCTCGGACGGTGCAACGTGGCAAGAGAAGGACCACGCGCTGTTCGACGACATCATGGCGTTCATGAATGAAAATGTCTGCTACGACACGACCCGCGTGTTCGCGACCGGCTTCAGCTTCGGAGGGATGATCACCTATTCGCTGTCGACGAACCATCAGGCGGAAATCCGTGCGGCCGTGGGCATCGCCCCGGCCAACTACAACATCTGGTTGCCTGAAAAGACGCGGAAGCCCATTGCTTGGATGCACACGACGGGCATGAGCGACGGGACTTGCCCCTGGGTGAACAACGAAGGTCAAAAGAGAGGGGCCAAGTTCATCGCCCTCGAAAAAGCCGAAGACAACGGCTGCACGATTCCGGACAACATCCCGACTTCAAACGGCGCGTACAGCTGCTACGATTTCAAGGATTGCGATCCGGAACATCCGACGCGGGTGTGCACCTTCGGCGGCGGGCACACGAACATCGACGGCAATCCGAATTGGATTCCCATCGAGTCGTGGAAATTCTTCAAGCAGTTCTGACCGACGTCCTCGCCGCGGACGGGACCCTCGCCCGCGCGTAGCGCCGCGCTCAAGGAGGCGACCTCGTCGCTCCACAGGCGCTGCATGGCGAGGATTTGCTCGCGCACCAGCGCCCGGCGGCGGCGGAAGTCGACGCCGTGGTTGGGCTCACCGGGATGTGGGTGTGCTCGGGGAGGTAGAGCGAGTCGAAGCCGCGCGCCTCTACGGCGCGCGCCAGCTCTACGATGCGCCGAGGTGCTCCGCTTCAATCCTTCAGGGCGATCTAAGCCCCAGGCATCTTGAGGCCGCGCTCGTCCATCACGGCTTTGTTGCGCGCCTCGCTCTTCGCGTACGCCGGGCGGGCTCTGACCCGCTCGGCATACCCGGTGAAGCTCGGGCGCGGCTCGAGCATCTTGAAGTCGAGCATGTACGCGATGGTGCCGCCGAAGATGACGTCGGCCATCGAGAACTCCTTGCCGAGGACGAAGTCACGGCCAGAGATGGCCGATTCCATCGTCGCGATCATGTCGTCGTAGTTGCCCCAACCGGCGGAGCCGGTGCGGAACTCCCAGTTGCCGGCCTTGGCCATCGAGCCGGGCTCGATGACCGAGGGGGCGAAGAGCGACCAGCGAAAATACGTGCCGCGCGCCGCGTCGTCGAGCTTCGGCGCGAGGCGGCCCGGGGCATAACGATCCGCGAGATAGAGGCCGATCGCCGCGGATTCGGTGACGACGGTGTCGCCGTCGACGAGCAAGGGCAGCTTGCCCATCGGATTGAGCTTCGTGACGTCCTCCTTCTTCTGGTCGCCGGCCATGATGTCGACGAACTTGAGCTTGTACTCGACGCCGACTTCCTCGAGCATCCACACGGTGTTGGCGGCGCGCGAAAACGGGTGGTGGTAAAGAACGATGGCCATGGTGGTGTCTCTTTCTCCGTTCGTTTCCGCCGGTCGGTCGGCGGCGCGGGGGAGGCTACCAGAGGCCGGCCCCGTTGGGCGCGGCGCCAGGTGCGGCAGGGTTGAATTCCTCTGCCCGCCGCGTTCATGGCTCCCGCCTCGGCGCGTGGCGACCTCGACCGCTACCCGGCGATGATCACCGGCTCGAGCCGCGGCCACACGAACGAGAGCGCGCAGGCGCCGCGTCGGCGCCTCCAAAGCTCGTCCAGCGGGCCGAGCACGCGGGCCTGCGCCGCAGGCTGCTTCGTTCAGGCGGCCACCTGGATCGACCGGTTGTTCTGGCGGGATTTCTGACCCGCGGAGCTAGCCCGTCCGGTCAGGCGGCGGCGTGCGGGCAGCAGCGCGGTAGGGCAAGCGCTCTCGCCGCGGCAAAGCCCCCGGATGGCCCCGCTGCGGGCGTGGCGAGAGCGGTAGCGGCCGCGCTCTCACGCCGTGTCCCGCGGCGCGCCGACGAACGCGCTCTCGTCGTAGTGGCTCCGGGGGTTCCACGCAGCGTAGCCCGCGCAGCCGGCGTCGTCGTTCGCGCGGATCTGCTCCTGGATGTGCCACGGCGTGTACTCGTACCGCTGCATGGGGCGCGAGCTGTCCAGATCGAACGCCTGGATCCAGCTGCGCAGCAGCCCGATGCGCCCGGGAAGCGCTGCCACCCTGCGCCAGCCGGCCGAGAGCGAGGCATACAGGGTCTCGTAGGGGTGATGCGCAGGGTTCGCGAACCCGAAGCTGCCAGGGCCCCAGTGCGATGGGTACGGCATCGGCATCACGTAGTCGAAGAGCTCCACGGCGTCCTCCAGCCGCTGGCCTATCCCCTCCTGCGGCCCGAGCAGCGTGAACCCGAAGACATCCGCGGAGATCGGGCGAGACGCCGCATTGCCGACCTCCGCGCGGAGGAACTCGAAGAAAGCGCGGATCGTCGGCACTCTCTCCTCGATCGGCGTCCGCGACCGCGGCTCGCGCGCGGCGCCATAACGCACATAATCGTAGTTCACCTCGTCGAAGCCGGCGTCGTACGCCCGGAGCGAGATCTCCGCGATCTCGTGCCATCGCGGCTGCGAGCCCGGGTCGTACCAGCCCCGCGAGCCGCCCTTGAACGCGACGAGCCGGGCGATGACGTAGATGCCGGCCTCGCGCAGGGCGCCCAGCTGGGCCCTGGTCACCTCGTCACGCTCGAAGAGGAGCGCGCCACCCTCCGACCGGATATCGATCACCAGGGAGTTCAGCTCTGTCCGCTGGACCAGGGAGGAGAGCCGATTCAGCCGCTCCACGTTCCTCCCCGCCGCGAAGTTCACGTAAATCGCCTTGGTGATCGTGGGCATGCTGTTCCCCCCGGCGAGGGGAGAGCACGTCCCCGGCCAAGGGAGCACCGGGCGCGCCGGAACGCCGCGCGGGCCCTACGCGGCTTCCCGGATCTGCGCCACGCTGGAACCCCGCGAGCTCCCGCGCCCCGGGTCACCCCCGCATCGCCTGGATCGGGCTGATCCGCGCAGCGCGGAGCGCCGGGAAAAACCCGCCGAGCAGGCCCATCACCGCCGCGATCGCCACCGACGTCAGCAGGATCCCGGGCGTCGGCTCGAACGTGAACACGACCTCCGACCAGCTCGCGAAATTGACGGTCGAGAAGCGCACGAACCTCATCCCGAGCGCGGCGAGCACGCCGAGCGCCCCGCCCGCCAGCGCGAGGAGGACCGACTCGATGAGGAACGACACGAGGATGCTGAACCGCGAGAAGCCGAGCGCCCGCAGCGTGCCTATCTCGCGCTGCCGGTTGGCGATCGACGAGTGCATCGTGATCATCGCGCCGATCATGGCGCCGATCGAGAAGAACACCGCGATGAGCACGCCCATCACCTTGATGAACATGCTCGTCCCCTCGGACTGCTTCTCGTAATAGACGCTCTCGCGCATCACCTCGAGCCCGAGGTTCCGGTTCTGCTCGATCGACGCCTCGAACGCGTCGAACTTGCTGGCCGAGGCGAGCCGCGCCCGCACCGCAGAGACGCCCCCCTCGCGGCCGAACGCCGAGCGCGTCGTGTGCAGGTCGGCCCAGATCTCGGACTCCGACGAGGAGCCGCCGTCCTCGAACACCCCGACGACCTTCACCGGCCGGTTCTTTCGCAGCTCGAACGACTCGCCGATCGACAGGCCCTTGAAGCGGCCCCTGATCGCCTTGCCCACGATCACCTCGTCCGTGCCCGGCTGCGCCGGCCGGCCCTCGATGATCTTCACCTGCGAGCGGAACGCGAGCACGTCGTCGGGCACCCCGCGCACCTGCACGTTGGAGATGCCGTCCGTGCCGAGCTTCTCGAGGAGGATGACCGCCACCACCTCCCCCACCCCGTCCGGCTTGCCGTCCTGCCGCTTCGCGACCTCGGCGCTCGCGAGGATCACGCCGATCTGCTGCTCCTCGATGCTGCTCACCATCTCGGCGTCGGAGCCCTTCCGCATCACGATCGCGACGTCGTCCCGCGCGGTGCGCCCCAGGGTGCGCTCCACGCTGTTCGAGAGCATCAGCACCGACGCGAACACGAACACGACGAGGCCGAGACCGGACGCCGTAGCGAGGGTCGTCGTCTTGCGCACCACCAGATTTCGAACGTTGTAGGCGACGGGGATCATGAGCGCTCTCTCCCGCTTTCAGGGTGTCGAAGACAGGCTGCGTGGTCGCTCACGCCACGCGCCGGAGCGCGTCGGTGACCGAGAGTTTCGAGGCGTTGTACGCCGGGATGAGCGACGCGACGAGCGACAGCCCCATCGAGAGCAGCACCGCCATGACCATCGTCGAAGGCTCGATCCGGAAATAAGGGAACCAGGCGCCCATCTCCTCCTCCAGCCACCGGCCCAGCCCGAGCTCGACGATCGGATACGAGACCACGAGCCCGAGGAACCCGGCCAGCAGCCCGATGGTCGCCGCCTCCCCGATGATGAAGATCCTCACGTGCTTCGGCTCGAACCCGAGCGCGCGCAGCACGCCGTACTCCCGCGTCCGCTCCCGGACGCCCATGGCGATCGTGTTGCCGAGGATCATCATCATGATGAGAAGGATGATGACGGACACGACGTTGAGCGCCGTCAGCACGGCCGACATCATCGCCATGAACGACAGGTTCATCGCCCGCTCGCTCATCGTCGCCGTCTGGACGTCCTTCTCGTCGAAGATCTTGTCGATCGCCGCGCTGATGTCCGCGCTCCGCGACGGGTCGTCGATCCGGGCGGCCATCCAGCCGATCTGGTCGCGCTGCCGCTCGGGGAGCGACTCGTTCAGGTAGTCGTAGTGAAAGATGAACTGCGACCTGTCGATCGACTTGCGCGTCGCCGTGTAGATCCCCGAGACGTTGAACTGCCAGTTTCCGGGGTAGATCGTCCCCTCCAGCGTCACCGTGTCGCCCGGCTTCACCTTGAGCCGGGTCGCGAGGACGTCGCCCAGGATGGCGCCCTTCCTGTCGCCCAGCCACCGCTCCATGTCCTCGGGCGAGACGACCATCTCGTCGTAGACCTTGAAGAAGGTCTTCGACTCGACGGCCATCGAGGCGAAGAAATTGTTGGCGTCGCGCGGGTCCTTGGCGCCGAACCAGCTCATGAAGGACCCCTCCGTCACGCCGGGGACCTCGCGGACCGTGTCCATGTAGCGCTTCGGCAAGGGGAGGATGAACGAGATCTTGTGCCGCGTCGCGATCCGGTCCTTCGCGGCGTGGTCGGCGGCGACGTTCCACGCCGAGAGCACCGTCCGGAGGAGCACGAACGCGAGCACCGCCACCACCGCGCCGATCACGGTCAGCAGCGTCCTGAACTTGTTGCGAAGGACGTTCCTGGCGGCGACGGAGACGAGGTTCATGACAGGTTCCCCTTGTCGAGCCGGCGCGTCACCGTCGCGCGCTCGGCGGCCTGCGGATCGTGCGTGACCATCAGGATGGTCTTCTTGAACTCCTTGTTGAGCCTCTCCAGGAGGGCCAGGATCTCGTCGGCGCTCTTGCGATCGAGATCGCCGGTCGGCTCGTCCGCCACGATGATCGTCGGGTCGTTCACGATCGCCCGCGCGATCGCGACCCGCTGCTCCTGGCCGCCGGAGAGCTGCCGGGGATAATGGCCCATCCGCTCCTCGAGCCCGACGACGCGAAGGGCTGTCTGCGCGCGCTTCCGCCGCTCGGAGGCCGAAAGGCTCGTGAGCAGGAGCGGCAGCTCGACGTTCTCGACCGCGGTGAGCACCGGCATCAGGTTGTAGGCCTGGAAGATGAAGCCCATCGTCCTGGAGCGGAAGCGCGCCAGCTCGCCGTCGCTCATCCGCGTGAGGTCTTGCCCCGCCACGCGCGCCGAGCCGCGCGTCGGGCGATCGAGCCCGGCGATCAGGTTCAGCAGCGTCGACTTGCCCGAGCCCGAGGGCCCCATCAGCGCCTCGTACGACCCCTCCGGGATGTCGAGCGTGATGTTGTCGAGCACCACGATCGGCTCCTTGTCGCGGAAATAGCTCTTGCCGACCCCCTGCAGCTCGACAATGGGCTTCGGCTTCCCGTCGCGATACCCCTCGGTCATTCGCTCCCCTTTTCCTTCTCTTTGATCTTCTGACCGTCCGCGAGCTCGGCGGATGGCCTCGCCACGAGGCGCGCCCCCGGGGCCGGGCCGTCGAGCAGCTCCAGCCCGCCGGGCGCGGGGCCGCCCACCTTGATGGGCACCATCTTCACCTGGCCCTCGTTGACCACGAACACCACCTTGGCGCCGCCCCGCTCGACCACCGCGGCCTCCGGGACGACCCGCTTCGGCGGCTCCTTCATCGCCTCCTCGGACAGCGCCTCGGCGAGGAAGCTGACCCGCGCGCTCATCTCCGGCAGCGCCTCCTTCGGCTCTCCGACGAACTTCACCTTCACCGGGATGGTCGCCTTGGCGCGGTTCACCCGCTTGCCGATCTCGAGCGTCGTGCACCGGTGTCGCTTCGAGGGATACGCGTCGAGGACCACCTCGCACGGCTTGCCGGGCTCGACGAGGTAGAGGCGCGTCTCCGGGACATCGGTCTCGACGACGAGCGACGTGAAGTCGGCGATCTCGACGAGGTGCGGCAGCTCGAGGCCGACGACCTCCCCGACCTCCGGCGGCTTCGACATGATCGTGCCGCCGATCGGCGCGACGATCTTCCGGTCGACCAGCGTGACCCGGAGGCTCTCGACGTCGGCCGCAGCCGCCTTGACCTCGGCGTCGGCCGCCGCCGCCGACTGCGTGAGCGAGTGCATGCGCGCGGTGAGGTCCTCCATCGAGGCGCGGCCGGTCACCTGGCGCTCGACCAGCAGCCGCTCCCGCGCGACCTGCTGCTCCACCTCGACGATGCTCGCCCTGGAAGCCGCGGCGCGCGCCCGCGCCGCCGCGACCTTGGCCTGGGCCGCGGCCACGAGGCTCTTCTGGTCGGCGTCGTCGAGCTCCACGAGCAGGTCGCCCTGCTTCACCACGTCGCCTTCCTTGACGTGCACCCGCGCGATGCGGCCGGGGAACTTGGCCCCGACCTTGGACACGACCTGCGGGACCACGTACCCGGTCGACGTCACGGAGATCGACGCCTGCGCCGGCGAGACCAGCGCGACCTCCGTGGTGGTGACCTCGGTCTTGAAGATCGCGCTCTGCGCCCTGGGCAGGGCGAACGCGGCGGCGCCGGCGACCGCCGCGAGCACGACCGCGGCGACGAGGACGGTGCGGAGCGGGCTCCGCCGATCGGGATCGACGTCCCGCTGGATCCGCAGCGAGGCGAGATCCGAGCTGAGCTGGTCGGACACGGCGTCTCCTTAACACGCTTCCGGCGTCGCGTTGAACTTCTATCGCGCATTTCTGACGCGCGGCGCCACCCGCGCCCGACACGCAGGACGCCGTCTCGCGCTCGGCCCTGGAGCGGCGCTTGCTTCGTATCGAAATCGCCTCCCGCCGTGGCAATCCGCCCGTCCAGACGACAATGCGCCGCGCGGCTGTGCCCCCTGCGCCTCACCCGTGGCTGTGCGCTCCCTGGCGTGCAGCGGCGCTCCGGCCCTCGCGCGAAGCGCGCGGCGGGCCTCACGTCCGTTGGCTGGCGCACCGGCGCATCGCTCCAGCGATGGAGCCGGAGCGGAGCGAGAGGAGGGAAACCGCTACAAGGTATCGAAACTATAAGCATTTATCGAACCAACGCTCCCGAACGACGGCGCCGCACAACGGCGGAAGTGCCAATCACCGAGATCCACGCGGCGGAGCAGGCGGAAGGTGCGCTCCGCGCCACACACGGGGTGGGATTGGTGCCTGCGGCGCTGTGCGCCCCTGTCTGTGTCGACGCGGGGCGCGGGGCCGCGGTGCGGCGATGGTGCGAGATGCGCGCCTTGCGCTCCCGGGCTCCCGAGACCAACACCCTGTCTCGACGCCCCGACGCCGCACGTCTACGCTGTCACGATGGGTTTTGTCGCGAGCCTTTTCATCGTCTACGGGGTCGCCGGGGTGGTGCTGGGTGTCGCGGTCGCCATCGCGATCGGGCGCTGCCTCCACCACCGGCGGCGCTCGCAGATCGCCGCGTATGCGCGGAGCCCGTCGGCATCACCCGGCGCGATACGCGAGGGGTTTGCGCTCCTGCGCGGCGAGGTGAGCGCGGAGGACGCCGCGCCGGGAGACGCGGTGATCGCGGTCGAGATCCCGTGCGGCGGCCAGGCCGGCGCCGCGCCGAGCGCGTGTCAGACGCGGGCGCGCGCGTTCTCGCTCCGGCTCGCCTCGGGCGCCACCGTGCGGGTCGAGCCGGCGAGCGGCAGGCTCAGCCTCGACACCACCTTCGTCCCGACGAGACGTGGCGGCGCGCCCGCCTACGTGTCCGAGGTCCGCCCCGGCGACACGATCTACATCGCGGGCTCCGTGCGCCGCGAGATCGACGCGAGCGCCGCCGGCACGGGCTACCGCGACGCCGCGCGGGCCTGGGTGCTCCGGGCGCCCGCGCACGGCAGCCTCTGCGTCGCCTCGGAGACGGTCATCGCCCACCACGCCCAGCGCGCGCGGTTCCACCGCTCCTGGGCGCTCGCGCTCGGCGGGGCGCTCGCGGCGCTTCACCTCGGCCTGTTCCGCGCGTTCCACGCGAGCGTGCTCGGCACCGTCGCGTCGGCCGGGACCATCGACATCGGCCCGGCCGCGCTCGCGCTCTTCTTCGTCGGCGCCGCGGCGCTCACCTACCGCACCCTGGCCGAGCAGACCTCTCCCTGGATCGAGCTCCGCGTGGATCGCTCCAGGGCGGCCTAGCACAGCGTCGCTCAGGCTCCTCCCTGGTTCCGCGTCCGCGGCACGCCCCCCGTGGAGGGAGGTCGTCACGCGTGGCAGGGCCGGGCTGATGTCCGAGCCTCGATAACGTCCTATCGAGGGGGCGCCCCCGTTGCCGGGGCTCGCGTCTCCTGGAACCGGACCCCTGCGGTTCACAGCCGGCTCTTCCGAGCCAGGCGGACGAGAGCATCGGTGTTCACCAGGCTCGTTGGGTCGCCCTAAGGCCACGACGCCCTCGTCCCCTCCCCCCCGCTCACCAACGTGGTTGTCCTCGTCGTGATCGTGGTCGTGGTCGTCAACGGCTCGGATTCGGTTGCGCGGAGTCGAACGGAGGCGGAGACGATCGTCGACGAATGCACTCGAGCACGCCCGCCATGGCCATCAAGGACCTTGCCCGGAAAAGCCCATGAGCCAACCTGGGCGTCAACGCGCCGTGACGCGCCGCTTCACCGGGCGCGGCCGGCCCTCGACAGTTCTCCGGCGTCAGCGCTCCGTGATCACCAGTCCCCCACGGGGATCACCGTTCGAATGCCTCGCTCCCGAGATCTCCGCATGGTCTCAAGTACCGGTCCGAGATTGACCAGCAGTCTGCACGCTGACATATTCGTCCATCACGGAATGCCACTCGCTCGGCAGCGCTTGAGCGCAAGTAAAACGGCGCCACCTGTGACGCGTGCAGCTTCCGCAGCCACAGATTACGCAATGTTAAATCAACATTGAAGGCACATTCCATCAGAATGCGACAGAATCCGTAGTGCGTCTGTCGCACATGGTTTGCGGCGAGATCACGCCGCAACGCTGACGTTCTGCCACGTTCCCTGGAGGGAGCGCCGACCCGGGCACGGCCATGAGGCAAGCCAGGGCATGGCGCGCCATTGTCGACGTTGAAGGTGCGCGCGCGAGCGTGCCTGAGAGGAAAGAACATGTCAATCCCGAACCCTTACATCATCAACATCGACCTGTTCTGGCCCAACATGAACCGTCCGACTCAGAACGAGATCGCGCGCGTGAGGGCATTCGATATCGACGGCGCTACCGAGACGGAGGTAGGCCAGGGCGACTACGACCCGGAGACCGGCGGCTGGCCGGTGGTCCTGCAGCGCGTCGCGGCGTTCGCCTCGACACGAGAGACGGCGAATCTGCGCTTCAGGATCTATAGCGCGAACGGGCAGGAGGTGGGCTGGACGCAGACGTTCAACGCGATCCAGAGCGGGTCGAGGGTGCGCATCATCATCGGCCAGAGCGCCGAGCTCGTGAGCAGCGCGACCTGGACCGCATCTTCGCGCAAGCACCGCGCCTTCGGCACCGTGCGGAACACGATCGGTCTCGCCGCTTCGGGCATCGTCGTCGAGGCGTATCACGTCGGCTGGACGAGCAGCGGCGTCGACGAATTCCTGCTCAGCACGGCGGAGAGCGACGCAGGCGGAAACTTCGAGATCCTCTACAGCCCGCCGCCGGTGGCGAGCGCGTCGATCCCGATCGGCACACCCGCAGGACAGATCAACCTGATCCTGTATGCGAACGAAAAATTGAATCCGGAGGGAACGGAGCTGCGGAGGCTATCGTCCTCGGAGGTGATCTACAATGCCGCCCGCGAGCAGCAGCTCGATGTGGTGATCGATCGCGTGGTCGCCAACGCCGACTGCGAGTACGAGCGCCTGGTGACGGGGCTGACACCCAGCCTGGGGGTCTCAGAAGCCGCACAGCAGTCGACCGTACGCAAGCTCGATGAACGCCCAGATTTCCTGACCCTGGTCGCTCGCTCGAGCGGCTTCGATGAAGCGCTGGTCCGCGCCTTCGTTCGCTCCTGGCTCATCGCGAAGGAGATCGACACACAGCTTCCTCCCTCGACGCTGAGCGCGCCCATGTCGCGGGAAGTCATCTATTCGCTCGTGCGCGCCGGGCTCGGCGACAACCTGCGCGCGCTGCTCGACGTGAATCCCGACAAGTTCTTCCAGACGCTCGTCGCCGCCGTCCACCGCGGGATCATCTCCGCAGCGATCGAGGTCGACATCTATCCGACCCTGGTCGACACCTGGCGAACGGTGCTCGCGAAGTTGATGAATTTCGTCCCGTTGGACGGGAGCAGCGACCGTCCGTGGCAGCAACAGCTGCTCGAGCTCGTGCTCGGCAAAGAAGAGCGATTCCCCCAGATTCTGAACTTCAGGCAGACCTCGTTTGGCACCGCAACCACGGCGCACCAGGTCGCCATGCCTTCGGCGGTCACGGCCGGCGACCTGCTCATCGTGATGTTCGCCGCCCACGATGGGCCGGCCGTGACGACACCGGCCGGTTGGACGCAGTTGTGGACCGGCGTCCATAGTCTGGATGGCAGTGTTGGCCTGAGCGGCTACGCCAAAGTGGCAACGGGAAGCGAGGGCGGCACCCTCGTCAACTTCCAGACCTCGTCCGCACGGCAGGCGGCCGCGCATGTTTATCGCGTGGCCAAGAACAGCTGGAAGGGAACGATATCAGCAGGCGTAGGTGTCACCGTTTCAGCACAGGCCGCTAACCTGAGCGCTCAGGCCGATCCACCGGCACACACCCCCTTGACAGCCAACGCGGAGACCCTGTGGCTCCCATGCGCTGCGTTCGTTGGTGCGCCAGTCGTGACATCGTGGCCCGCCAACTACACTGCACACAATTTCACGAGCTCGTCAACGAACCCTGGAAATTGCTCGCTGGCGTCCGCCGCACGTGCAACGGCGGCCGCCACCGAAAATCCCCAGCCCTTTACCCTCGCTTCGGCCAGTACGTTGTGGCTGACGCGGACCGTCGCAATCCAGGGCCTGCCCGCGGCGGAGAACCCGTTCAGGGCCAAGAAGGAGGCGCTCATCGGCGCGCATTTCGACAACCTCGGGGAGCTCCCCGGGCTGCTCGCGGCGCTGGTCGATGACGAGGTGTTGACCGAGCAGCAGGCGGAGGACATCACGTTCGTGTTCGAGATGTACGAGAAGGTCGGCCGCTATTACCCGATCGTCGCCGCCGTGTACGCCAACAAAGCGAGCTCGGGCTGGCGCACGATCGAGGATCTCGCCACGGTGACGCTGGACGGCGCGCACCCGAACTGGACCGACTTCGCCTCCAGCTCGACCAGCTACAATGACGGTCGATACCCCGGCGATGTTCCGGGGTTCAACAGCACGTACGGGCAAGGAGCTGTCTACGCGAGGCGCCTCTACGACCTGTTCGGCAAGCTGAGCCCGCAGCGTCGCTTCGTCTCCCGCATTCAGGGGACGCCCACCCTCGTGGCGGTGCGCCAGTTCTTGACGGATCACCCCGACTTCAGCCTCGAGAAGGGCGACATCGACGACTACCTCGCCGAGAGCGAGCTCACGCTGAACGCCGACACCGTCGGCTCGATCAAGCAGCTCCAGCGCTTGTTTCGCTTGACCCCCGATTTCGACGCGGCCGCTCACCTCATCGGCCAGGCGCTCGACTCCGCGGTCCGGATCGCACGCATCCCGGAGGACCGATTCGTGGCCGATCATGAAGAGCACGTGGGTGGGCTCACCGCGGCGCGCGATATCCACCGCACGGCATCTCATTACGCGAACGAGATCCTCGCGACGCTGGTCAAGTTCCACCCGAACCTGAACGAGGTCGGGGGTATGAGCGCCGTGCCGGGGCCTGTCAACTTCACCGTGCTCGATCCGACGCACGGCTACACGCCCAACCTCGTAGACTCACCGGACGACACGATTTCGGGCAAGTTCCCGAACTGGATCACCCTGTTCGGCGACCTCAACAAATGTGCTTGCAAGCATTGCCAGACGGTGCTGAGCCCCGGCGCGTACCTGATGGACCTGCTGGAGTGGGTCGACGGCGCGCCCAAGAGAACGCTGTTCGAGCGCCGGCCCGACCTCGAGGACATCGAGCTCACCTGCTCGAACACGAACACGGTCCTGCCTTATATCGACATCGTCAACGAGGTCCTCGAAGCGGTCGTCGAGCCGCTCGAGTTCACCATCGGCCTCACGCCCGCTACGATGGAGCAGGCGAAGGACGGCGTCGCGGGGGCGCTCGGCGCGCTTCGCAGCGCGGTTGGCTCCGAAGGGTACGTGCTCAGCGAGCGCGCGGTCGCCAATCGGAGCGCCGCCTATACCGTAGCGAGCAACGAGTGGATCGTCGAGGACGATGCTGTCCGCTTCAGAATCCATGGCAACGCCGCGCCGCTCACGGTCTATCCAGCGCTCCAGACCAACGGAGCGAACGACTCGCTCGAGGTGTTTCCGGAGCACTTCAACCGCAAGGCTTACGACAAGCTCGCGCAGGCCGTCTTTCCGTTTCATCTGCCGCTGGCCCTCGGCAGGGAAGAGGTCGACGTCTTCCTCACGCAGAAGAACATCCGAAAGCATGAGATCCTCGAGGCGTTCTCGACGAGCGACGCCGACACGAAGCTCCTGGATCCGAACATCGCGCTCGCCTACCTGAACCTGACGCCCTCCGAGGCTCAGGCGATCCTCGGCGCGGAGCGCCCGGCGTCGGAGTACTGGGGCTTCGTGATCCCGCCCGGCGCCGACGAGGTGACCATCCGGCGGCCCGACAAACCCACCCTCAAGATCACCGCCCCGGAGCCGGCCCCGGGGGACCCGGACACGAGGCCGGCCTGGGTCAAGCTCGTGACGCTGGTGCCCGTATTCCTGCACCGCGCGGGCCTGAGTTACCAGGAGCTGCTCGACCTGCTGGATACCCGCTTCGTCCACCTCCAGGCCGCCGATCAGCACGGGATCCACGTCGTATCGAGCACAGACGAGCTCGTCGAGTGCAACTACAACGAGTTCCAGATCGCGCATCTCACTACGGATACGCTGCGGCGCGTCAGCTTCTTCGTCCGGCTCTGGCGCAAGCTCGGCTGGAGCATGCGCGAGCTCGACGTCTATCTGATGAGCCTCGAGGGCGGCAACATCCCCGCCAATCTCGTCAGGCTCGCTCAGGTGAAGCGCCTGGTCGACTCGCTGAAGCTCCCGCCGCTCGACGTCGTCGCGTGGTGGGCGAACCTCGACACGCGTCGCACCGGGCGAATCGAGAAGAGCCGCTTCGACGAGGTCTTCCTCGTGGGCGCCCCGAGCCAGGCCGAGTATCAAGGGCTCGAGCGGGTGCGGATCGGGGCGACGGTCAACCTCGCGACGGTGACGGATGACGAGGACTATCCGGCGCACCTCCGCGCGGCCCTCCGTCTGAATTCGACCGATATCGAGCGGCTCTGGGGGGAGGTCATCGTCTCAGAGTCGGTCACGAACCTCGGGCTGGCCGAGCTCACGGAGATGCACCGGGTAGCGACGCTCTCGAGGGCGATGGGGCTCTCGGTCGCCGAGTTCTACGACCTCACCGCGCTCGTGGGGAGCCCGTTCGTGGAGGAGGTGACCGATCTCCAGGCGGCCATCCTGAACACCTACGCCGTCATTCGAGAGCTCGAGCGAGCTCGGGCGACGCGCATGTCCGCCGCCGAGATCGCCTATTATCTGCGCCATGAGAGCGCGCCGGGCGCTCCGTTCACGCCCGCGGCGGAGGACATGGATCGCGCCGCTCAACGGCTCTCGGCGGCAGCGGCGGAGATCGAAGCGACCTACCCGGAACAGATCCCTGACGCGGCCGCGCTGGTCGCTGCGCTCACCAAGGTCATGCCGGCCGAGAAGGTCGTGCGGGCGATCCAGATCGTCGAGGGGCCGCCTGCGCCGCCCAACCTGGGCGACTTCGCTACGCAGGCGGAGTACGATGCCGCGCTCGCAGCCTACGAAGCGGTGCACGCACCGCTCTCGCAGCAAAACCTGAACTTCCTGGCGCGCTATTTCCTTCGGTTCTGGTCGGCGACCCCCGACTTCGTTCCCCTCGAACAGCTGGTCACCTACGACGCGGGTCTCTCGCGCGTGCTGCGCTACAAGCTCGTGTGGGATCGGCTCCGCGCCTACCTGGTCGACCAGGCGCGGGCGGCCTCGGCTCTCACCGTGGCTGCCGAGTCCATGGACCTCGCCCGTGATGAAACCGAGACGCTGCTCACGAAGGCGCTCCGGAGCTTGACCACGGACTTCTCCCCCGCCCTCCACGACTGGAAGAGCTTCATGAAAGGGGGATGGAATACCGCGGTGCCCGGGGAACTCAGGGCCTCCGTGGTCATCCCGCGGGACGACGACTACGGGTTCATCATCTCGGTCAGCTTGCCGGTGGCGCCCAGCATCGAGGTCGCCTTGTGGATCGACGGCAAGCAGCGCATCACCTATGGGTTCAACGAGGTTCAACAGAACAGGCACTATCTCCACGATGTCCTGAGTCTGAAGGCGGGCACGGTCCTCGACGTGCGTATCACCTATAGCAACGCTGAGGACGTCGCGCTGCTCTGGCAAGTCGGCAACGCGGACGTGGTCCCCGTGCCCGCGAGCGCCATCGTCCCATTCCGGACGGATGTCTACACCAAGCTGTTCAAGGCTGTCGGGCTCGTCAGAGGTCTCGAGCTGAAGAAGCCAGAGCTGAGATATCTGATCGAAGCGGACAGCTCGATCGGGCTTTCGCTCAACGCGCTCCCCGCGCGCGACGCCGACGCGGATGTGCCGTGGTCGGCGCTCGCGGGCTTCATCGATCTGCTCGACCTCCAGCGTTCGGTGGAGCTCAAGACCAAGACCCTGTTCGAGTTCTGGAGCGAAGGCGGCGGTTCTGCCGAGGCGCAGGCCGACGTCGTGGCTGCTCTCACGGGATGGAGGCTCGAAGACATTCTGGCCGTCTTCGACCTGCTCTCCCCGGCTCCCCCCCCGCCGCCGCCCTGGCATAGCTATGACCTCTCGGAGACGCTCAAGCTCTGGCAGCTGCTCAGGGCGACGATGCGGATCGTCCGGCGGCTCGAGCTCAACGCGAGCCAGATCATCGACCTCCTGCTCAGCCCAGCGCCGACCATCGGCGCCGCCGTTCAGCTCAGGAACGCCTTCCGATCGCAGTTCAGCAGGGATGCCTGGAAGGAGGTCTTCAAGCCGCTGCGCGACCCGCTCCGGCGACGTCAGCGGGACGCGCTCACGGGATACCTCACGACCGGCGCCGTCGAGGTCGATGGCGTGAACGGCGAGCAGAAGCCCGACTTCGTCGACGAGAACGACCTCTTCGCTCACTTCCTGATCGACGTCGAGATGGAGCCCGACACGCTCATCTCGCGTATCCGGCTCGCTTTGAACGTCGTGCAGCTCTTCGTCCAGCGCGTCTTCCTCGGGCTCGAGGACAACGCCTCGCTGATCCAGCTCGAGCAGGCCAAGGACCAGTGGGCGTGGATGCAGAACTACCGGGTCTGGGAGGCCAACCGCAAGGTCTTCCTCTACCCCGAGAACTGGATCGAGCCGGAGCTGCGCGACGACAAGACCGAGTTCTTCACGGAGCTCGAGAACGAGCTCGTCGAGGGCGACATCACGCACGAGCGGGGCCTCACGGCCCTCCAAAACTACCTGGAGAAGATGAGCGAGGTGTCGAACCTCGAGGTGGTAGGCACCTACGCCGAGGAGGTCTTTTCTGCCGGCGTCAATCACGTCCTTCACGTCGTGGGGCGCACGCGCTTCCAGTCGCGGAGCTTCTACTACCGGACGTTCCAGGCCAAGCAGTTCCACGACGGGATCTGGACGCCGTGGAAGAAGATCAACCTCGATATCAACGCCGACGTCGTCGCGCCGGTCGTCTTCAATGGGCGCCTCCACCTGTTCTGGCCCCTGGTGCAGAGCAAGCAGAAGCCGAAGCCCCTGCCGGCGAACAAGAACCACGTGGACGGAGACAACGCCGGAGCCGTGCACGCGGAGTTCCAGGCGGAGATCCGCCTCATGTGGAGCGAGTACGTGGCCTCCGAGAACAAGTGGCTCAAGCCCAAGCTCTCCAAGAGCCGCGTGACCGATGACGACGCGGAGACGATCTTCGATCGCGAGCTCGGCGAAGACAAGCCCAGGACGGCGGGCTACCACCTGCGTGTCGCCGTCGCGAGCAGCGAGTACGTGTCGGTGGATGTCGTCAAGACGAACATTCCGAACGCGGACGGCGTGAGCCGGGCCGACTCGCTCGCCGAATGGCTCTGGAAAGACAAGAACTTCCTCAGACCGAAGCGGCTCGGCACGTTCGCCGTGTGGCACACGGGCGACGACACGCTGGGGTCCAGCGACCTCGTGCTCAAGGTGGGAGAGAGCTGGCCGGAAGGAACCCTGCTCGTGCAGAACGCCGCCGTCGAGGTGGATTACATCGTCCACGCCAGGAACGCCGGCGATGAGCTTCGATTCCTGGGCAACGCGCCGTTCTTCCGGAGGACCCCGGGCGCCTTCCGCGTCTTCGGCACGAACTTCCCCTATCTTGGCAGCGCCGAGCTCAAGCCCTTCTTCTACGAGACACCCTCCACGAGCTTGTTTGCCGTGAGCAAGGGGGTCGTGACGCGGTCGGGCCTGAGCCGGGAAAAGACGCAAGTCGCCTCGTTCTCGACGTTCAACCATCCGCTGGTGACGGAGGTGCGAAAGCGCCTGCAGGCGTTCGGGCCGGAAGGCATCATGAACCGCGCGACGCAGGCGCTGCCCATCGCCGACAACCGGTACTACTCGAACTACTACTACAACTACTACGGCCACCTCTACCTGGGCTACCACATCGCCGGCGACAGGCAGGCCTGGGGTACGACGCAGCGCCTGATCGAGACGGAGCTCCACCCGACGCGCAGCGTGAAGCAGCCGTATCCGCTGCCCACGATCGAGTTCGGCTACGGGACGCCGTTCGGCATCTACAACTGGGAGCTCTTCTTCCATCTGCCGATGCTGATCGCGGGGCGCCTGAGCCAGGACCTGAAGTTCGAAGACGCCATGAAATGGTACCACTATGTCTTCGACCCCAAGCAGGAGCTCACGCGATACGAGCAGACCAAGCGCTGGGTCGAGCGCCTGCCGGCCGGCTGCCGCTACTGGAACTTCCTGCCGTTCTTCGCCAACAAGGACGCGACCGACAGCCTCTCGGAGACGCTGGGGCTCACGAAGACGCTGTCGACCTACGATCGCCAGGAGCTCACCGCGCTGATCGACGACTGGCGGCGCAACCCCTTCAATCCGCACCTCATCGCGCGGCAGCGGCTGGTGGCGTACCAGAAGTCCGTGGTGATGAAGTATCTCGACAACCTCATCGCCTGGGCGGATCAGCTCTTCCGGCTGGACACGATCGAGGCCATCAATCAAGCGACGCAGCTCTACATCCTCGCGGCCGAGCTGCTCGGCGACCGCCCCGAGGCGGTCGAGCCGCTGACGGGTGAGCCCAGGTACACGTACCGCGAGCTCAAGACGAAGGGGATCACGAGCTTCTCGAACGCCATCGTCGACGTCGAATACCGGCTCGTGAGCAACAGCGAGCACCTCAAGCAGACCCAGCTCGCGCAAGAGGACTCGGCGACGGCCTCGATCAAGAACCTCTCGCTCAGGACCCTCTTCTTCTGCGTGCCGAGGAACGAGCGGCTCGATGGCTACTGGGACACGGTGCAGGACCGTCTCTTCAAGATAAGAAACAGCATGAACATCGATGGGGTCAAGCGTCAGCTCAAGCTGTTCGAGCCCCCCATCGATCCGGCCCTGCTCGTGCGCGCCGCCGCGGCGGGCCTCGACCTCGGGAGCGTGCTCGCGCAGCTCAACGCGCCGCTGCCCTGCTACCGCTTCGGCACGTGGATCCAGCGGGCGGTCGATCTCGCGAACGAGCTCAAGGGCTTCGGGGCAGCGCTGCTCGCGGCGCTCGAGAAGAAAGACGCCGAGGAGCTGCAGCTCGTGCGCCAGGGGCATGAGATCAAGATGCTGGAGCTCGTGCGCCGGGTGCGGCAGGCGCAGATCGCCGAGGCCGAGGAGAACATCAGGGCGCTCGAGCTCTCGCGGGCGCTCGCCGAGGAGCGCCACACGGAGTACCGCACGCGCGCTCGCATCAACAAGAGCGAGCGGACGCAGCTCACGATGACCGACGTGAGCACCCAGCTCGAGGTGCTCCAGGGTGTATTCCACACCCTTGGCGGCATGTTCGCGTCCATCCCCGACACCAAAGCGGGCATGGTTGGGCCGTTCCCGCTCGTCAGCGTCGACGCGAAGATCGGGACCGCGTTCATCACCTCGATGAACTCCATTGCCAACGCGTTCGGCGCTGGGGCCAGCGCGACGCGCGGCAATGCGACCCTCGCCGGCATCAACGCAGGCCACGAGCGGCGCTGGGAGGACTGGAAGCTGCAAGAGCGGCTGGCGCGCAAGGAGATCGACCAGATCAACCAGCAGATCGTGGCCGCGCAGATCCGGCGCGACATCGCGCAGCGCGAGCTCGAGAACCACGAAACTCAGGTGGAGCATGCGGAAGAGGTGCGCGACTTCTTGCAGGAGAAGTTCACGAGCCGCGACCTCTACCAGTGGATGGTGCGCGAGCTCAGCCGCACTTATCAGCAGGTGTACAAGCTCGCCTATGACGTGGCGAAGAGCGCCGAGCGCACCTTCCAGTTCGAGCTCGGGCTCGATGGAACGAGCTTCATCCAGTTCGGATACTTCGACAGCTTGCGGCAAGGGCTGCTCGCCGGCGAGAAGCTCGTCCTCGACCTCAAGCGCATGGAAGTGGCCTACCTCGAGCGTAACAGACGCGAGTTCGAGATCCAGAAGCCGATCTCGCTCGCCGCGATCAACTCGGCCGCGCTTCAAGACCTGCGCGAGAAGGGCGCCTGCGAGTTCGAGCTCCCGGAAGTGCTGTTCGATCTCGATCACCCTGGCCAGTACTTCAGGCGCATCCGAGCGGTCCGGCTCACGATCCCCTGTGTCACCGGGCCGCACACCAGCGTCAGCGCCAAGCTCACCCTGCTCGGCAGCGCCATCCGCAAGCAGAGCACGGCCAATCCGACCGCGTACGCGTATACCGGCTTCGACGACCCGCGCTTCGTCCATGACCTCGTGGGCATTCAATCGATAGCGACCAGCAGCGCGCAGAGCGACGCAGGGCTGTTCGAGCTCAACTTCCGCGACGAGCGCTACCTGCCCTTCGAGGGCGCGGGGGTCATCAGCCGGTGGAGGCTCGAGCTGCCGACGGCGTATCCGCAGTTCGATCACAACACCATCTCCGACGCCGTCCTGCAGCTCAGCTACACCGCGCGCGACGGCGGCGGCACGCTCAAGGACGGCGCGGAATCCGCGATCATCGACGGGCTCAACAAGCTCCTCAAGGTCGTCTCCGACGAGGAGACCGGGCTCGTGCGGGTCCTTAGCCTCCGCAAGGAGTTCCCCGACGTGTTCCACCGCCTGCTCACCAGCCCGGGCGAGCCCGTCGATATGACGCTCCTGCCCGAGCACTTCCCGTTCGTGATCCGGCGCGCCCGCATGACGCTGACGCTCGCCAACATCGTCAATAACGAGGGCTACGTCGACGTTCACGTCATCACCAAGCCCGGCGCCACGCTGAGCGGCGCCGACATCTCGCTGAACGGCGGCGACCAGGCGCCAGTGAACCCGCAAAATGGCATCGCCGTGCAGTCCCTGCCCAAAGGCGCCAGCGCCTCCACGACGCTGCTCCAGAACTGGGCCGCGGAGACCTGGGCGCTGGAGCAGCACGGCATGAACGCCGACACCGTGGAAGATATCGTCTTTGTCGTGAGATACACGGCGGCGGCCGCCGACTGACACCTGAACCGTCCGCGGTCTCTACTACGTCATGAGGAGAGTAACATGGCAAGAGTAATGATCTGGCCCGACCTCTACAAAGAACAGGGCCACTGGCTTCCGTGCATCAATCTGGCCAAATCCCTGCAGAGCGCCGGCTACACCGTGGAGTTCATGGGCATCCCGGATTGCCGTTTCATCATGGAACCGTACATGAATTCTCTGAGCGACCCGATGTTCCACGAGATTCTCGCATCGGTGTACCCGCTCGGGCACTCCTACGAGAACAAACTCGAGCCGCTCGACCAGCGCTGGAAGCCGCACCATCTGCTGCCGATCTGCCGCGGCGCGCTCGATGACGTTTTCCTCGGGCCCTCCGCGCCGAACCTGCTCATCGGCGGCTACTTCACCGCGCTCGAAACGCTGCTCATCCATCGCAAATACGGGATCCCTTTCGTCCTCATCACCACCTACCTCCGCCACCCCGACGACACGCCCCGGCTCCACGCCAAGACCAAGCTCGTCTATATGCCGCGCGCCGTCTCGCAAAAGATCATCGACTCCGTCTCGCCGCAGCCGGGCCTCGACATCGATCAATTCATCGATCCGCTCCGAGACAGGCTCGAGCTGATCCCTTGCCCTGGTGTGTTCGACTTCAACGACGACGACTGGAATCATGGCGATCACGTCAAGTACGTCGAGCCCATGATCGCGCGGCAGCACCTGAGCGGTGGCTCCTTGCCCGGCAATCCGGCGGGGATCCCGACGGACAAGCCGCTCATCTTCGGCACAGCCGGCTCGCAAGTCCAGGATTACGAGTTCAAGGCACGGCAATTCTTCAACAACCTCATCGATATGATGAAGACCCAGAGGATGGAGGACCATCACCTCGTCCTCGCGGTCGGTGACAAGCTCCTCGCTCAGCTCAACGTCGAATACGGCGTTGACGTGGACCCGCTCAACAATCGCCTTCCAGCGAACGTCAGCCTCTTCTCCTGGGTCTCCCAGCTCGACATCCTGAAGCGAGCCGAGGTGGTGTTCATGCACGGCGGCCTCGCCACGATCAAGGAGTCCATCTGGGAGGAGGTCCCCATCGTCATCGTCCCCCACGGCAAGGACCAGATGGACAACGCCCTGAGGATCCGGCGGAGCGGCATCGGCGTCGTCTCCGAGGTCGCCGACCTCACTCCGCAGCAGCTCCGCGGCCTCTTCACGGCGGCCACCACGAGCACGTGGATCCGGCAGAAGCTCGCGAAGATGAAGGGCGTCTTCCAGGCCGAGGAGACCAAGGCTCCCAAGCCCAGCATTCAACTGATCCAGAGCGTGGTGGCCCCTTGAACCGTCGGTGAGGCGTCATGAAAAAGAGAGAGCAATCCAGCGACGGCCGTAAAGGCCAACCGGACACGACGTCGACGAACCGCGCGCAGGAGGCGCCCGATCAGGGCGCTGGAGCGCGCGCTGCGCGCCCGGGCGGCGGGTCCGGCGACGGGAAGGGCCGCGAACCCGGCGGGCAGCCCCTGCTGCCCGCGCTCACCCTGCCGAAGGGCGGAGGTGCCATCCGCGGCATCGGCGAGAAGTTCTCGGTCAACGCGGCGACGGGCACCTCTTCGCTCGCCGTTCCGCTCCCCGCGTCGCCCGGCCGCGGCGGGTTCGGCCCGCAGCTCCAGCTCGCGTACGACAGCGGGGGCGGCAACGGCGCCTTCGGCCTCGGATTCGCTCTCTCGGTGCCGAGCATCACCCGGAAGACGGACAAGGGCCTGCCTCGCTACCTGGACGACATCGATTCTGACGACTACATCCTCTCGGGCGCCGAGGATCTGGTCCCCACGCTCAGCCAGACCGGCGAGCCTGAGCTCGATCGAGATACCCATGTCGCGCGCACCTACAGGCCGCGGGTGGAAGGCCTCTTTGCGCGCATCGAGCGCTGGATCCGAAAGGACGACGGCGACGTGCATTGGCGTGTGACCACCAAGGACAATACAACCCACTTTTATGGCCAGACGCCCGAGACGCGCATCGCGGACCCGGGAGGCCCGGAGGTGGGCCGCGGTGCGCGCGTCTTCAGCTGGCTGCTCGACGAGAGCCGCGACGACAAGGGCAACATCATTCGTTACGAGTACAAGGCCGAGGACGGCCACGGCGTCGACCCTTCGGACTTGAGCGAGAAGAGCCGCTTCGAGCGCCAGGGAGGGGATCTTGTCTTCCTTGCCACTGCCCAGCGCTACCTGAAGCGCGTCCTTTACTGCAATGCGGCTCCGTTCGTCGCGAGCGACTTCATGATGGAGATGGTGTTCGATTACGGCGAGCACGCGCCCGCCGAGACGAGCACCACCGCCGTACCCACACCGGCGGACTCCGGACCGGGGACCTCGCCCTGGACGGTCCGCCAGGACCCGTTCTCGAGCTACAGGGCCACGTTCGAGGTGCGTACGTACCGGCTTTGCCGTCGCGTGCTCATGTTTCACCGCTTCCCCGCCAATGGCACGCCGGTGCTCGTCAGGTCGACGGACTTCGAGTATGATGCCAGCGGAGCGTTCACCTATCTCGTGGGTGTCACGCAGGCGGGTTATCTGTTCGACACGGTCACGAGCACCTGGCAGCGCCAGGTGCTCCCCACGCTGCGCCTCGACTACGTGCGGCCCGTCATCAACGACACGCTGAGCGCGCTCCCGCGCGACAGCCTCGTGGGGATCGAGGGCGGCGTGGATGGAGCGGCCAAGCAGTGGATCGATCTCAACGGCGAGGGCATCCCCGGGGTGCTCATCGACGAAGGGTCGACCTGGTACTACAAGTCGAACCGCGGGCAAGGAAAGCTGGAGGCGCCCCGTACCCTCTCCGCCTTGCCTGCGCCGAGCGCGCTCGTGGGGGGCATCCAGCAGCTAGAGGACCTCGGTGGGGATGGCCAGCTCGATCTGGTCGCCTATGGCGCGCCGCTCTCCGGCTACTTCTCGAGCACGCCAGAGGGCGGCTTCGAGGCGCTCCGGACGTTCGAGTCCCTGCCGAACATCGACTGGATGGATCCGAACCTGCGCTTCATCGACCTCGATGGCGACGGCCTCGCGGACCTGCTGATCACCGAGGACCACGCGTTCGTCTGGTACCGTTCGAAGGCGAAGCAGGGCTTCGGCGAAGCCCAGCGTGTCTTCCATCCGGACGACGACGAGCGCGGGCCGGCGGTCGTGTTCGCGGATCCGGAGCAGAGCATCCAGCTGGCCGACATGAGCGGCGACGGGCTCGTCGACATCGTCCGCGTGCGCAACGGCGAGGTGTGCTTCTGGCCCAACCTCGGTTATGGCCGATTCGGCAAGAAGGTCACGCTGGAGAACAGCCCCGTCTTCGCGGCCATGGACGAGTTCGACGCGCGGCGCGTCCGCTTCGGCGACGTCGACGGCTCGGGCACCAGCGACATCTTCTATCTGGGGCGCGATCGCGTCGCCCTTTACCTGAACGAGTCCGGCAATCGCCTCGCCGCGCCGGTGCACATCCACTCGCTGCCGCCGGTGGACAGCGTTGTACGGCTTGGCATCGTCGATCTGCTCGGCCAGGGCACCGCGTGCCTGGTCTGGTCGTCGCCGCTCCCCACGGCGCGTTCCATCTTCTACGTGGACCTGATGGCGGGCGCGAAGCCGCACCTGCTCCGCTCGGTCGTCAACAACCTCGGAGCGGAGACGACGATCAGCTACGCGACGTCGACGAAGTTTTATCTCGAGGACAAGGCAGCCGGCATCCAGTGGCTCACGCGCCTCCCCTTCCCGGTGCACGTGGTCGATCATGTCGAGCACGTCGATGCAATCTCGAAGAGCCGGCTCGTGACGACGTATCGCTACCGGCATGGGTTCTTCGACGGCGTGGAGCGCGAGTTTCGCGGGTTCGCCCGCGTCGAGCAGCGCGACGCGGAGGAGTTCACGGTGGGAGCCTCCGGGACCGAGCTCTTTCAGGCGCCGGTACGGACGGTGAGCTGGTATCACACGGGCGCCTGGCTCGAGAAAGAGCGGCTGGAACGGGAGCTGGCGGAGGAGTACTTCCAGAAGGGGCCGGCCGCCCTGCTCTTGAAGGACACCGTGCTCCCGCAGGGCATGTCCATTCAGGACGAGCGCGAGGCGGCGCGAGCGCTGCGCGGGAGGTTGCTGCGCCAGGAGATCTACGCGCTGGACGGCACAGACAAGGAGAATATCCCGTATCTCACGACCGAGCAGAGCTTCGAGGTCAGGCGCATCAAGACGAGCGAAGGCACGCGGCACGGCGTCTTCATGGTGCATGAGCGAGAGCGTGTCCTCATTCACAGCGAGCGCAAGGCCGACGATCCGCGCGTCGTCCACGACCTCGTGATTGACGTCGACGACTTCGGCAACGTCGAGCGCAGGGTGTCGATCGCGTATGCACGCGCCACGGGAGAGCAGGAGCAGCGACGCGCATGGACGACAGTGACGGAGAGCGATTACATCAACAAGCCAACGGAAATCACGTGGTACAGGGTTGGCCTCCAATGCGAAGAGCGGCTCTTCGAGCTCACCGGGCTCACGCTGCCGGCCGCTGGACAGGGCTTGCTGGCTCGCTCCGCGCTGCACGATGACCAGGGGACGGGTGTCCTCGATATGCTTGATCCAGAGGACGATTTGCCCTACGAGGGCGAGTCGACCGGCCTTGCACCCCAGCGCCGCCTGATCCAGCGAACGCAGCAGGTCTTTTACGAGGACGACCTTTCCGGGCCCTTGCCGCTCGGTGAAGTCGAAGCCCTTGCGCTGCCTTACAAGCGCTACGAGCTCGCGCTGACGCCGGGGCTCGTGAGCGAGATCGTGCAGAGATCCGGGCAGCTCAGCGCGACGGCGTTCGATCCTGCGGTATTGTTGTCCGAGGGGCGCTATGTCCAGCGCGACGGGGGGTACTGGACGGCCAGCGGCCACGTCATCTTCGATGCCGCGCGCTTCTACCTCCCCGTTGAAGCGGTCGATCCGTTCGGCGGGCACTCCTTCGTCACCTACGACGACTTTGCGCTGCTCATCGAGACCACGACGGATCCGCTGAACAATCAGGTCCAGGCCGAGAACGACTACCGCGTCCTTGCCCCGTGGCACATCACCGACCCGAACCTCAACCGCTCCGCCGTCGCCTTCGACGCGCTCGGCAGGGTCGTCCGCAGCGCCGTGATGGGCAAAGTCAACGCGAACGAGGGCGATACGCTCGACAACCCGACGTCGCGCATCGAATACGACATTCTTCGCTGGCAGGTCGAACAGAAGCCGGCCTTCGTGCACACGTTCGCGCGCGAATTGCATTATTCCCACAGTCCTAGCACCCCGTTTCGAGAGAGCCTCGCCTACTGCGACGGCTTCGGTCGCGTGGTCATGCAGAAGGTTCAGGCCGAGCCCGGCGACGCGCCGCTCCGCGATGGCCAAGGTGTCCTCGTGCGCGACGGAAATGGCGCGCTCGTCATCGGGCCGGTGACGGCCAGATGGGTCGGGACAGGCCGCACGG
Organism: Sorangium sp. So ce1504; assembly: GCF_051521635.1. NCBI lineage: Bacteria > Pseudomonadati > Myxococcota > Polyangiales > Polyangiaceae > Sorangium > Sorangium sp. So ce1504. The sequence goes on from NZ_CP150365.1 coordinate 9,551,735, forward strand.
TCTTCAACAACAAGGGCAATCCGGTCAAGCAGTTCGAGCCGTTCTTCAGCTCCACCGCGGAATACGAGGACGAGGCGGACCTGGTGGAATGGGGCGTCACCCCCATCTTGCACTACGACCCGATCGATCGCGTCATCCGCACGGAGTTTCCCGACGGCACCGAATCTCGCGTGGAGTTCGACGCGTGGCTCACACGGACGTTCGATCAGAACGACGCCGTCATGGGCACGCCCTGGCTGGCCGAGCGGCAGTCGGGCTCGGCGAGCCCAGCAGCGCAGCGGGCCGCGACGCTTGCGCTCGAGCATGCAGATACGCCGACGGCCACGCACCTCGATGCGCTCGGTCGTGCCTTCTGGACCGTGATCCCTAACAGGATCCACGGGGTGGATGCCCCCTCCTACCACACACGCAGCAAGCTCGATGTGCAAGGCCATGTGCTCCGTATGCTCGACGCGCGCGGCGTCGAGGCGGTTACCGAGCAGTTTGACGTCCTTGGGCGGCGGTTTTCCACGGCGAGCCCGGACGGTGGAGTTCGCCTGGAGGTCGTCGATATCGGTAACAAGCCGGTGCGCAGTTATAACGGCAGGAGGCAGAACCGTCGTTACACCTACGATGCCCTACAACGCCCGACACGCACGTGGCTGTTCCTCGACGGCGAAGCCGAACGCCTCGTCAAGGGCGTGGTCTATGGCGAAGCGCATCCTGAGGCGCTGCAGCGCAACCTTCGCGGGCAGGCGTACCAGGTGTATGATGGCGCGGGTGTGGTGACCAGCCAGGCGTACGACTTCAAGGGCAACGCGCTGCAGGCGTCGCGCCGGCTGCGCAGCGAGGTGCATGCTGGCGCCGACTGGTCGGTGCTTTCGGCGCTCACGGACGTGTCGGCCATCGCCGCCGCGGCCGACACGCTGCTCGAGGTCGAGAGCTTCGAGACGCAGACTGCGTACGACGCGCTGAACCGGCCGACGAGCCAGATCGCGCCGGATGCCAGCGAGATCAAGCCCACCTACAACGAGGCGGGCCAGCTCGAACGCATCGAGGTGCGCATCCGGGGCGCGGCGGCATGGACGACGTTCGTCGACAACATCGACTACGACGCGAAGGGACAGCGAGAGCGGATCGACTACGGCAACGGCACGTCCACGGTGTACTCGTACGATCCGCTGACTTTCCGGCTGGCGCGCCTCCGGACGACGCGCAGCTCGGACGGCGCCGTTCTTCAGAACCTGACGTACACCTACGACCCCGTTGGGAACATCGTCGAGATCAAGGACAGCGCGCAGCAGACGGTGTTCTTCAACAACGCCGTGGTGTCACCGGACGCGCAGTACGTCTATGACGCGGTCTACCGCCTGATCGAGGCTACGGGACGAGAGCACGCGGGCGGGCTCGCCGACGTGCAGCGCGACCAGAACGACCTGCCGATTCACGCGCTGCCGCACGCGAACGACGCGCAGGCGCTCAGGAACTATACCGAGGAGTACTTTTACGACGCCGTCGGCAACATCCAGCGGATGGAGCATCTGGCCGGCGCGGGGACCTGGATCCGGCGGTATTCCTACGAGACGACGAGCAACCGGCTCAAGAGCACCTTCGGGGATCCCGAAGACGAGCCGTCCAGCCCGATGTACACGCATGATGCCCACGGCAACATGACGGCCATGCCGCACATCCCAGCGCTCACGTGGGATGAGAACGACCAGCTAAAAAGCACCGATCTCGACGGCGGCGGAGTCGTGTATTACGCCTATGACGCCGCCGGGCAGCGCGTGCGCAAGGTCTGGGAGCACAGCGGGCTCGTCGAGGAGCGTATCTACATCGGCGGCTACGAGGTCTACCGCAAGCGCAACGCGACAGGGCTCGAGCTCGAGCGGCAAACGCTGCACGTGATGGATGGCGCGCAGCGGCTGGCCATGGTCGAGACCAAGACGGTCGACACGTCGGGGCCCTTCACGGTGACGCCGCGGCTGCGCTACCAGCTCGCCAACCACCTCGGGTCGGCCTCGCTGGAGGTCGACGGGGCGGGGCTCGTGATCGGCTATGAGGAGTACCATCCCTTCGGGACCACGGCGTACTGGTCGGCGGACGGCGCGGCGGAGGTGAGCCGGAAGCGGTATCGCTACACGGGGAAGGAGCGGGACGAAGAGACGGGGCTCTACTATTACGGGGCGCGGTACTATGCGGCGTGGCTCGGGCGGTGGACGGCGGCGGATCCCATCGGGACGAGAGCCGGCTTGAATTTGTTCGCCTATGTAAAAGGCAACCCTGTCAGGTTCATCGATCCCACTGGGACAGAAGACAGCCCACCGCCCGCTTCAAAGACGCCCGACATAAGCGATCAGATAAGCACGGCCCTCAAGCTGGCGTTCGTGCTTGCGACCGATCAAACCCCCGAGCAATTCGGGCAAGGAATGGTAGACAAAGCGAATCGAGCGTTTGTGGAGCCCTTCGCGACGATCTATGCTCCAGGGGGGATGCTCGACAAGGCAGCGCAGAAGGCCGTCGATCTTTTACAAGGGGCGCCAGACAAGGAATACGTCACACCAGAAGAACACAAGAGAATGTTCGGCGCCATCGTCGACGTTGGAACATCTTTGTTTCCTGGAGTTGGAGAAATTAGAATCGACATCCCTGGACCGCGCCTGGCGACCGCCAACGCCGGCAGTATGGCCACGTCAGCAGGGACCATCGTATTCGATTCTTCGATAGTCAAGGCTCCAGCAGCTGCCATGAGCGCTGCGAACAAAGGCGATGGTGGTTCGTCGAAGTCACCTCCGAAGCCGGAGTCCCCTGCCAAACCCGGCACCAGGGCGCAGGCTCCGGCGGCGGAACAGCCCAGACCGGCTGCCCCGAAGGTCAAGCCCGCGGCAGCGCCGGCGCAAGGGGGCTTTCCTCCGTTGCAGAAACGTGCGGGGCTCTTCATGTTCAGCGACGCCAAGAAACGGATTCTGGCGGCGGCGCCCCACGAGCGAATCGCCATGTTCCGGCAATATGCGGCGCAGATCATGGCAGATGCGCCCGGAGAGATGATGTTTTTCGAGCGCAAGGTGACGAACGCGGAAGCCATGTTCGTGGGCTCGGCAGACGAAGCGTTGGTGTTCACCAAGGATGGCACGGCGTTTCGGGGAAAGCTGAGGACCCCAGACCAATTCACCCTGAACGCGAACGGGTCCTTCACGGCGAACTTCGACAAGCTGACGAAATGGGGAACGAAATGACCAGCCGATCGATACAGGTGCAACCCATCGACGCGGACGCGGCAAGCGCGATCGTAGAATCGATCCACGAGCCAGTGGTTCGAAACCTTGTCAGCGTTGCATTCGGAAAGGCGTGGGGGCGGTTCGCGAGGAGCTCTACGCTGGACGGCCAGGAGATTCCGCTCCGCCTGCCCGCGGAGTCGTTCGACATGGCGTTCTTCATCCGCGTGACGCGGGCGCTCTTCTCAACACCGCAATTCATTCGTAGCATTCTGGAAGGAGAAGCCGTTCCACCGGCCCCCATCGTGCGCGCGCCACTGGCGCTGAACGAAGAGGCCGCAGAGCGCGTGCGGCAATCCATATCCGATCCTGTTTGCCGCAACCTGGTCACCGCCGCCCTCAACGAAGCGCGAAGGCAAATCGTCGAGAGCGGGGTCGCCGGCAAGGCCGAAGCTCAGGCGCCGCCGCGCTTGCCGTTCGACATGGAGTTCTTCGCCACTGTGATGGAGGACTACTTCTCGTTGCCATGGTTGATCGAGCGGCTCCTGGACGGGCAGTCACCCGCGCAAGCCTCCGGGTGGGATGATGAGTGACGAGCGGTCGTCGGGCGCCTACCGATCGGACTCGACGTAGAAGGAGAGCCCGTACCGTGCCACTACGCGGGGGTGCGCATGCCAACGTCGCCGATCACGCCAGCCGAGCGCTCGCCCCCCGCCGTCGACGGCGAACGAAGAATCCGCGCCAGTCGATGTGCAGTGTGAAAGCGCCGGCCCGAGCGCGGGCGCCGCCCGGCTCCCGAGACGCGCGCGCCCGCACACGGATCAACGGCGCTTCGAGCCGGAGCCGGACTGCAGACACGCCTCCAGCGTGTCGCAGATCTTCGACAGCTCCTCGCTCGTGTGAGCCGCGAACCCGAAGCGAAACGCGGCCACGGCGCCCATCGCGGCGTGAGCAGACCCCGGGGTGAGGGCCAGGCCGCGTGCGTGCGCGCGCTGGACGAGCTCTTCCGAGCTCAAGCTGCGCAGGCGCATCCAGAGCGCCAGCCCCCCGCCAGGCGGGTCGCACGCGATCGCGGAGCGCAGGGCCGACCTCGACGCGAAAGGCTGGAGGTGCGGCCTTGGTACTGCCGTGCCGGTATAGCGCGCCAACCGTCTCACTGGCTGCTGCGCGACTACTCGCAGAGAAGAGGCTCGAGGAGAGCAAGCTGACGAGGGGAGATGTATTTGGGCCGCTCGAGAATGGTCACGAACAATGGATGTGGTGGAGATTCTACGCGGAGCATATTCCTTCGCGAGAAGAAGGGCGTGAGCCTGGTTGCATTTTCATAGATATCGACAAACTCGACGGGCATGTCGCCCATGAGAAGGATGCTGAAGAGTACGCCCGATGGCAAACACTGTAGCAGTGGTCGGTGTTCTAGCCCGAAGGTCACGGGTTCAGCAAAAAGCTGAATCGTACCCAGGTTAGTGCTTTCCCCCTCCTTCCCTCGAGGCACCAGAACGCTAAGGGGGCCAGCACCGGCAGTCGCATGAGTGGTCGACGCCGAGTAAAGAATCCGCACCATGTTCATGCGCCACTTGAAGACGCCGAAGCGGGTGGGGCTGGTGCGGCCGCTCCCCGGGCCCGTGCGCCTTCGACAGCGCGTCGTTGTTGGTGTTGAGCCTCGCCATCGAGCGATGTCCATGCGCCAGGTGAGCGGGCCGAAGATGGGGAGGGTGAACGCCCGGAGCGGATAATAGAGCGGTTCCCCGCGCCGGCCCTTGTTGCAAACACCTTGGTTTCCGCCACGTCGTTCGATCCTCCATCGATCCCTCGAAAACCCCGAGAGTCCGGCCCCTCGATCAGGCCACTTCCGGGGACGATTGTGGAATAGCCAGGAGGGCTCGATGGAGGGTGGTCGGGCGGACGCCGAGGGAGCGACGTCCTCCACGGCACGGAAGGTCCTTCCAATCCCCGTCCCGAAGCCGGGCCGCTTTGGAAGCAGTACGGCGGAGAAGGGGGGCGCTGCGCGCCTGCGACGCATGCAAGTGATGGCAGGATGGCGCTCTCCCTCGTTCGATCCCATCCAGGCTCGGAGGGCTCATCCCCTGCCTCGTCATGCTCGACGCCCGAGCGCCTGGCGCTGCACGAGCGGCTCCTCACTCAGGCCATGGCCGAGGCGGCTGAGCGCCGGATGCTCAAGACCAGCGGCGGAAGGCGGCCGGGCAGCGTGATAATCGACAAGCGTTTGCCCGAGTTTGAGGACATGCTAGAATACACGCCATGGCCGCGCACAGCAAATGGTGACGCCCCGGCGCATCTTCGTGATGGGCGACCCGCAGGCGCCGATGTCCAAGGTGATGGCCGTGCTCGCGTCGCACGCGTTGCTCGGCGCGGACGGCCGGCTGGCCGACGACGTCGTGCTCGTGTCGATCGGCGATCACTTCGACTATGACCTCGATGATCCGGTTGGCGCGGGCGCGGAGGGGCTCCGCACGCTGCGCTGGCTGGCCAGCCACGACGCCGCTCAGGTGCGGCTCCTGCTCGGCAACCATGACGCGGCGCGGGTCATGGAGTTCGCCGGCCTCGACGACGTGCGGTTCGCTGCGGCGCGCGCGCTCGGGCGCTCGATCAAGGAGACCAGGCGGCGTGAAGGCGCCGGGGCCGCCGCGCGGCGCGAACGCGACGAGTTCGCAGCGCAGTTTCCCGATGTGGCGACCCCGGGGCTCGCGGCGCGCGATTACGCGTCGTTCAGCGAGTCCCAGCGCGAGCTCGTCATCGAGCTGCTGCTCTGCGGCCGCTTTCATCTCGCGCTCTCGGGCGTGCTGCCCGACGGCCGCGCTGTGCTCCTGACCCACGCGGGCGTGACCACGCGCGAGCTCGCGATGCTGGGCATGCCGGACGAGCGCGACCCGCACCGGCTGGCGGCGGCCCTCGAGCGACAGTTGCGCGCCGCGGTCGACGCGCGGCGCACGGAATGGCAGAGCGGCGCGCGCACGCCACTTTCACTCGAGCCTCTCCACATCGCGGGCGCCGCGGGCAACGAAGGTGGCGGCCTCCTCTACCATCGACCTGCGTGCGTCGATCGCGTGGGCGGCGATCCCGCATGGGAGCTCGATCCGGCGCGGCCGCGGCGCTTCGAGCCGCGTTCACTCCCGCGAGGCCTGCGACAGGTCGCCGGTCACACCGGTCACAGGAAGTGCAAGGCGGAGCTCGGTCACGACTGGCTCACGGCGGCAGCGCACCAGAAGGAGATCGGAGGAATCCGCACGCTGCGCGTCGACGGCGACGTCGTCACATACGACCTCGGGATCCTGGACGATCGACCCGGAGCGGCCGATCTCTACCTGATCGACGGGGAGATGCGGTTCACCGCGGCCGCCGATTATGCTTTGCTCCCGCTCGCCGAGCTGATCGTCCCCGCGTGAAGCCCGATGGGCGTGTTTGCCGATCTCTCCTGGCGCCGAGCTCGCCCGGAGATCGAGCAACGGGTAAAGAGACTGCATGCACCCGGACGAACAGCCCACCGGAACGGTCGTGTCGATATGGCGCTATCCCGTCAAATCGATGCAAGGTGAGGAGATCGACGAGGCGGAGATCACGGACCGCGGCGTGATCGGCGACCGGGCCTACGCCGTCCTGGACCTGGAGACGGGGCACGTCGCGAGCACCAAGCACCCCGGCAAGTGGGGCGCGCTGCTCGCGTGCCGCGCGGCCTTCGCGGCGCCGCCGCGCCCCTCGGCGCCCTTGCCGCCCGTGTGGATCACGCTGCCGGACGGGGCCGTGCTCAGCAGCGCGCAGCCGGACGTGGATCGGGCGCTCTCGCGCGCCTTCGGCCGCGACGTGGCGCTCGTGAGCCGGCCGCCCGACGCGGCGACGCGCGAGGCGGATCGGTCGCCCGCGGACGGCTCCGCCACGCAGGCCACGATCGTCGAGGAGCCGATGGCGCTCGCCGCGCCGGCCGGCACGTTCTTCGACGTGGCCGCCATGCACGTGCTGACCACGGCGACGCTCGACCACCTGCGCGATCTCCACCCCTCGGGGCGCATCGAGGCCCCGAGGTTCCGCCCGAACCTCGTCGTCGCGACGGCCGCCGGCGAGCGCCGCTTCGTCGAGAACGGCTGGATAGGCCGCGCGCTCGAGATCGCCCAGGAGGTCCGCCTCGAGGTCATCGATCCTTGCCCCCGCTGCGTCGTCCCCACGCTGGCCCAGGGTGACCTCCCGCGCGATCCCGGCCTCTTGCGCGCGCTCGCCCGGCACAACGCGGTCGCGAGCGCGACCGTCGCCCCCGGCGTCGTGTTCCCGGCCGTCGCCGGGGTTTACGCGACCGTGCGCCGCGAGGGCGCGATCCGCCGCGGGGCCGCCGTCCAGCTGGGCGGGGCGCCCGTGTCCCCGCCCCGCTGACGGGCCCTGCCGCGGGTCACCTCGATCTCCCTCCGCGCTCCACGCCCCGCGACCAGGCCGCGCCCCGCGGAGCTCCGGACGAAGCGACGGCCGGCAGAGCGCGCCGCGAACGCGTCAATCTACCCACATCACCGCCCGAGCCCTCACCGGAGAACTCACGCGCTCACCCGCGACCACGGATCGCCACCCTCGCGGCCAATCGCGCAGAATGCCGGCCGAGTTCGCTCGATCCACCGAGCAACAGAGCTCATCCACCAACTCACGTGGTCTCACTGGGGTGGTGTTTTCATGTCCATTCAGGATCCCTCGCGATCCATGCCAGTCGCGCAAACATCATATCGGATTGGATCACCGGCCGTCCTCACGTGATTGTTTCACCCGGAGAGGCGCGCTGCCCGTGTCAAGCCGATAGCACGACTGTGGCCGCGGATTTGCTCTGAAGGCAAAGACACTCGCGAGGATGCGAGGACGGCAGCACGGCGCGGCGATCGCGAGCGATCGTCGCGCGGGTCCGTGAGCGGATTGGCCGTCAAGTTACATCAGCAGCGGAGAGGCTGGCGGCGCTTGCGGCCTCTCCTTGGCAGCGCTCCGTCGCGCCGCGCCCTGGCTCCTGAGGGGGATGGTGCGGCGCTCTCCGACATCGGGGGAGATGGGCGCATCGGACCGAGCCAGGAAAGGAAGATCCAATGAAGCGCTTCAAGTCACACCTCACCACGGCTGCCCTCACCGCAGCATGCGCCTTCGCGCCCGGCTGCCTGATCCTCGACGCCGGTGACGAGGGCGCGGGGCCGGCCCCGACCGCCTCGGGGACGCTGACCGTCGCAGTCGCCAATGGCGAGGCGCGGTACATGCTGGAGCGGGAAGATGGGGTGTTCGTGCGCCTCGACCTGGGCTCGATGACGGATACGGCGCCGGGCGCCGAGCCGTCGATCGACTGGCGCACGGCGAGCGGCTCCCCCGTGGACGTGTTCGGCACCGAGACCGGCGACGGCACGATCATGGTCGCCACGATGCGGCCTGCCGAGGGGATCGGCGAGCTGACGAACGCGCTCGTCACGACCGGGACCAAGCGCGTCCTGGTGCTGCGCGTGCAGTTCGACGGCGGCCAGACGCTGGGCACGGAGCAGGACGTGCGCAACACCATGGCCGGCGCGGCGACCCACCTGGCGGGCTCGTCGTTCGGCAAGATGCAGCTCGAGTACGACGTCGCCGGCCCGTTCAACATCAGCTTCGGCAAGTGCGACGACTACAACCGATGGCAGAACGAGGCCAGGACCGCGGCGAGGAACGCCGGCTTCGATCTGAACGCGTACCAGCACTACATGATCATGGGGAAGATGGATTGCGGGTACGCCGGCATGGGCGCGCAGCCCGGCAACGCCACCTGGATCGCCGGCCTCTGGCCCGAGGTCGTCGTGCACGAGCTCGGCCACAACTTCGGCCTGTGGCACGCCTCCTCGCGGACGTGCCGCAACGCCGGGGCGACGGTGACGATGAGCAACGACTGCACCTTCGACGAGTACGGCGATCCGTTCGACCCGATGGGCAACGGCGGGAAGCAGCACTTCAACGCCAACTACAAGGTGAACCTCGGGTGGATCCCGTCGTCGCAGGCCCAGACGGTCACCGCCGACGGGACGTATACGCTCGCCCCGATGACCGAGGCGAGCACCGGGACCCAGCTCCTCCGCGTCAAGGGCCCGAACGACGTCATGTACCAGATCGAGTTCCGCCAGCCGGCGGCGACGAACGTCGTCGACTCGCGCAACCTCTCCACGAAGGGCGTGCTCATCCATGCGTTCTTCACGCAGTCGCGAGAGAGCGGCCGGGCGCACCTGCTCGACATGATCCCTGGCGGGAACTTCAGGGACTCGCCGCTCGCCGTCGGCGCTTCTCATCAGCTCTTCGGGACGAACGCGACGCTGAAGCTCCTCTCCGTGTCGGCCACGGGCGCGCAGGTCCAGATCTCCGGCCTGGGCGGCGGCACGACCGACCCCGGGGGCGGCACCGGCGGCGGCGATCCGGGCGGCGGCACCGGCGGCACCGCCGGCCAGAGCCTGGCGGCCCTCCATTCCGGCAAATGCATGAGCGTCAACGCGGCGAGCCTGGACAACGGCGCCACCGTCGTCCAGCGGCCGTGCACCGGGGCGGGCGACCAGCAATGGCAAGTCGAGATCATCAGCGGCACCACGGCGACCGTGAAGAACGTGAACAGCGGAAAGTGCCTCGACGTGCAGGGGTCCAGCCGGAACAACGGGGCGAACATCACGCAGGCGGACTGCAACAGCGGCAGGAACAGCCAGAAGTGGGATCTCATCGATCGCGGCAACGGCGCCGTCTCGCTGCGCTCGGTCAACAGCGCAAAGTGCGTGGACGTCTACAGCGCCAGCACCGCCGACGGCGCCAGGATCGCCCAGTACACGTGCAACAACGGGACGAACCAGCAGTTCCGGCGGCAGTAGCGAACCTCGCATCGATGAACCGCGTCGCTCTCGGGCTCGCCGCCGCCGCGGCGGGCCTCGCCCTCTCCGCCGCCACGCCCGCGCGCGCCAACGGCCGATACCCAACCGCCGGCCAGATCCTCGTCGATCCCGCCGATCCCGAGCACATCGTCGTCCGCGCGACCTACGGCGTCCTCACCACCCATGACGGCGGCGAGCGCTGGTCGTGGATCTGTGAAGCGGCCATCGGCTACAGCGGCTTCGAGGACCCGATGCTCGTCGTCACCGCCGACGGCTCGATCCTCGCCGGGCTCTTCGACGGGCTCAGCGCGACGCACGACCGCGGCTGCGACTGGCACATCGCCGAGGGCGCGCTCGCCCAGCGCAACATCGTCGATCTGTCGATCGATCGCGCGGATCCCGCGAGCGTCCTCCTGCTCGGCTCCAGCGTCATGGCCAGCGACGCGATCTTGACGCAGGTCTGGGAATCGAAGGACGACGGACGGACCTGGACTCAGGCCGGGGTCGACTTCCCGAGCACGTTCCTCGGCGTGACCCTGGACAGCGCGCCCAGCGATCCGCGGCGCATCTACGTGAGCGGGCGCCGCAACGGCCCCACGTTCGAGGGGATCGTGCGGCGCTCGGACGATCGCGGCGCGACGTGGGAAGAGTTCGACGTCCCTGGCAGCGACGATCGCAACCTGCCGTACCTCGGCGCCGTGGACCCGAAAGACCCTGACGTGGTGTACGTGCGCCGCGACGGCGACGGCGCGGACGCCCTGCTGGTCTCGCAAGACGGGGGCGCCACGTGGCGCGAGGTGTTCCAGGCGGCGAGCCTCCTCGGCCTCGCCCTCTCGCCCGACGGGACCGAGATCGCGGCCGGCAGCGATCTGGACGGCCTGTGGGTGGCGCCGACGGATACCCTGGAGTTCACCCAGGTTGGGCAGCTCGGCGTCCGCTGCCTGACCTGGACCTCGCGGGGCCTCTTCGCCTGCGCCGACGAGCCGGTGGACGGCTTCTCCGCCGGCGTTTCCACGGACGGGGGCAGGACGTTCTCGCCGCTCATGACGCTCGACCGGCTCTGCGGCCCGCCGGAGGCCTGCGGGGGCGACAGCTCGACCGGCCGGACCTGCCCCGGGCTCTGGCGGGCGACAGCGCGCTTCATCGGCGCCGCGGGCTCGTGCGAGGCCGGCGCCGGCTCGGGCGGCGCCACGGGCGCGGGCGGGGGCGAGGCGAGCGCCGGCGGGGGCGAGCCCGGCGCGGGCGCAGCCGAGCCGAGCGCCGGCGGCGGCTGCTCCTGCGGGGCGTCGGGCGGGGGGCGCGCCGGGGCGCTGCTGAGCTGCCTCGCCGCGGCCGGCGGCGCGCTCCTGCGCGCGCGACGGCACGGACGCCGCCGCGCAGAGGCGCCGGGAGCGCGGTGACGGCCCGAGCCGTTCCCGCGTCGGGTGCTCGCGTTTGGAGCTCCTAGCGCGCCTGCACGTAGAGCGAGAACGGGATATTGCCCTCCCCGCCCACGAAGGTCGCGTCGGGGACGTCGATCACGAACTCGTGCGTGCCGGCGCTCGCGGCGCCCCACGGGACGATCCGGGTGTCGATCACGTCGCCAGGGCACCAGTTGCTGAACGACTGCCACTCTTTGTCCGACCGCGGGGACGCCCCGTAGATGCCGTTGCCCTGGGTGTTGTACTTGCGAAACGGCTCGCACGACGTGCGCCCGGGCTTGTACTGCAAGGCCAGCTCTCCGTCGACGTACACGTGATGGTCGCGGCGAACATACTCCTCGCCGCCCTGGTTGGCGCCGTGATTCGACGTGATGAGCACGAGCTGTGCATCCTGTGTATCCGCCGGCAATTCGAAGCTGACGGTCTTGCGGGTCGTGCCGACCTTGTCGCTGGCGTCCGTGGCGTAGTTGTTGAATTCTTCGCTGATCGCCAGCGGCAACAGGACGCTGAAGTCCTGGGCCGCCTGCGTGCTGTCGGTGTACAGCAGCAGCGATCCGAGCTGCGTGTCATTGCGACCAGCGCAACCGGGGACCTCGTCGTTCGCGGCGTAGGGCACGCCGAAGATGCCCAATTCGAACCAGAGATCGTGTTCGGCCAGGAGGTCGGGGTCTTTCAAGATCGGCACGAGGTTGCTGGCCTCCCATTCATAGGGGACCGTCTTCGGCTGCTTGTTCATGTCCATGAACGGCGTGACGAACCGTGCGATCTCGATCCGCTCGACCTTCCCGGGAACGTAGGTCTGGGCGCCCTTGGGGACCAGCGCCAGGTTGACCGAGCCGAGTCGGTCGTAGTTGTCGCACAGCGCTCCCACGACCACGCGGACCTTCAGGGTGGTCTGGATCTTGGCGAGCAGCTCGTCGGTCAACCTGGTTGCAACCAGCGAGTTGTTGTGGCGGATCACGCCGGCCGGGATCGGTTCGTCGACGGTCTCGGCGTAGCCGTCGTAGAACGTGATGTCCTCCAGCACCGGGACCTCCTCGGGTTCCTGGAGCGGCTCGTCGCCGCTGCCGCCGCTGCCCCCCGTGCTGCCACCGCCGCCACCGCCGCCCGTGCCGCCGTTGCCTGCGCTGGTCCCGGTCACTCCGCTCGTGCTCCCGCTGCTCTCGGAGGTCCCGGTGCCTCCGCCTGTGCCCGCGTCAGAGCGCTGCTCGTCCGTGCACGCGGCGAGCAGGGCCAACGGACAGAGGTATGGGATCGCGCGACGCAGGTGCATTCGTCCAACTTATCAGATCGCCGGCTCGATGTCGTGCTGGAGCGGCGGCGGAGGTTGAGCGATTCGGGGGCGCGTACCAGGCCGAGCATCTCCCTCCGGGGCTGGAATTATCCAGCGTGGCAAGCGCCAGACTCACGTCGAGATCGTCGCGGCGAAACCGATGCCCGTGGATAAACTTCAGGAGCTACTCGACCAGCTCAACGTGAAGAAGGAAGGGTCGTGATGACAGACGAGAGGCGACCGCTTGTGGAATCTCGGAGCGGAGCAGTCATGGATTTTATCAGCGCGCTTCAGATTTATCTCATGTCACGCATGCGGAACAAGGAGGGTGTCGCAGGCGGCCTGAGGCGTTTAGGCGTCGATGAGGCGGCGTTCGATGCGGCCAAGGCGATGCTGGCGCGCGCACGCCTGGATCATGAAGACCCAGACATCGTGGACGAGTGCCATGCCGACTTGTATCGTCGGTTCCTTGGAGCGCCGCAGCGCGTCGAGCCGGCGGCGAGAGGCCAGGCGCCGAACGCCATGAAGATGTTCTACTCTCTCCCCGTGTGGCCAGATCTGGAGCTGGAGCTCAGCATGAGCAACGAGCACACCCTCCGTGGAATCCGCTTCGTTCGCGCGGGTGAACCCAAGGCGCGCCGGCTTCGGCTCGAGGAGGTTAACCCCTGGAGGGTGGTGGAGGACGATATCCCATGCAATTGCAGCGAGGCGGTCGTGGTGGATGGGTTTGGAACATGGACCGACTACTGCTGCCCCCTGCTCGAGCCCGGGAGCCCAGAGTATCTCTGGGCCTTCGACTACGGTCTCCTGCAGGAGGTAATTCCCTGGAAGGACCTGAACATCGACAAGAAGGAAGCCGCCTACCCTAGCCTGGAGAGCGTCCTCGGCCTCGAGGAGCCAGAGACGCCGCGGTAGGGCAAGTTCGTCCCTGGGGTGGTGGTCACCTGTTCGCGGAGCGACGGCTGACGCAGACGCGACAGCTCGATCGGGGCCATCCTTCGCGGCGAGGACGCCTGACGGCGCGCAGCCAGGCGACCGCGCCGATCGCGACGGCGGCCAGCGGGGCGATCCATCCTGGGCCTCCGGCGGCGGGCGGCGCCGCGCTGCAGCGGACCAGCTGGTCGTCGGCGCACTCGGGCGAGAACCCGTGCGGCGGGATGGGATTGCAGGTCGACGCGGAGAGATCCCGAGGGGGGTAGATCTGGCATATGCCCGCGATGTCGTCGTCGTGCAGCGTCCGGAAGTTCATCGGGTCCGCCCTGTCGTACCTCGAGTGCATGGTCGCCTCGGGGCCGGCCATGGTGTGGTCGAGGCCCAGGAAATGGCCAGCCTCGTGCGTGACGATGGCGAGCAGATCTTCCCTCGGCGCGGCGGAGTCGTCCGCGACGGTGAAATCGTAGAGATCGGTGTTGATCTCCATGTCGGCCCCCCAGAGATTACCGGTCTTCCTGTCGAACTGCACCGTCGTGAGCGCGAGCATCTCGGTGTTGTGTCCCGCGGCCGCGAGCCACTCCAGATCGCGGAAGACGACCACGTTGGCGTTGCCCGGCACGAGGCCATCGACGATCCTGGTCTTGCCATCCCTGGCGTTGAGCTCCACCGCTCCGCAGGCGACGGGCCCGAGGTTCTGGACGCGGAGCCCCGGCGTTCCCCCGTCGCAGGGCGCCTGCATCCACGTATCGAACGCGGCCTCGAGCACGTCGGAGATCTCCTGGTAGGAGATCTCGCTGGACGCGTCCTCCTGGATGCTGAAGCCGATGCAATCGCCCGCCCAGCGGAGCGGCTTGCATTCGCCGACGGGCTGGTCGTCCTGCAGGCAGAGCTCCGACCTCTTGCAGGTGTTCGAGCGGCAGTAGGCCGACGCCTGCTGCGCGCTCGCCAGCACGGCGAGCGCGGCCGCCACGCAGGAGCACCATGCACGCTTCATCGCCATCGACTCCTCCACGATCGGTTGACCCTACAGCGACGGTAGCAGCGCGCGGCCGGCGCGTGGGGATTTTGCCAGCGGCGCCCTTGCCCCCCGCTGGCCTTCCGCCATCCTGAGGTGATGGGGCATGCTCGTGGGTGAGGCGGGCGGCAGAGCCGATCCGGCGCAGGGCGGCGCGGCTCCGGCGCAGGGGGGCGCGGCGGCGCAGGGCAGCGCGGCCCCGGCGCAAGGCGGCGCAGCGGCGCCGAGCTTCCTGTGCGACGCGATGCTGGGCGGCCTGTCACGCTGGCTGCGCGGCGCGGGCTACGACGCCATGTTCGAGCATGGCATCGACGACGGCGATCTCGTGCGCCTCGCGCAGCAGACCGGCCGGGTGCTGCTGAGCTCCGACGCCGGCGTATTCGAGCGGCGCTCCCTGCGCACCGCGGCTGTGCGCGGGCTCTACGTGCCCCGCGGGCTGCGCCCGACGGAGCAGGCCGGCTTCGTGCTGCGGGAGCTCGGGCTGCCCGTGCGGGACCCCCGCTGCATGGCGTGCGGCGGCGCGCTCACGGCCGCCTCGAAGGACAGCGTCCGGGAGGCGGTGCCGGCGGTGGTGGCGGATCGCCACGACGAGTTCTGGCGGTGCGATCGATGCGGCAAGGTCCTGTGGAAGGGCAGCCACTGGGACGGCATCGTCGCCGGCGTGGCCGCCGCGGCCGGCGTGGCCGCCGCGACCGAGGCCCCTGCACCACCGGCGGGCGGCCGAAAGCCTCCGCCGTGACGCGGCGGGCGGGCGCAATTCATTCGTCGGCCAGGACCGCCCGCGTGCCCGCGCGCGTATACTTCGCCGGATGTCCACGGGCGGCGGGAACCAACGTAGGGTCGACGTGGTGATCCTCGCCGCGATCACGCTGGAGTACAAGGCTGCCCTTCAGGTCGAGGAAGGCGCTTTGCCAGAGAGCCGGTGGGAGCAGGAGGAAGGTCCCAACGGCCTGCCCGTCGCGTTCAGGAGCTTCCAGGGAGCCGGTGGCAGGCCGCTGCACATCGCGCTGGCGCAGGCGGGCGACATGGGGGCCGTCGCTGCGACGAACGCGCTGCTGCCGCTCGTGCAGGAGGTTCGGCCGCGGTGCGTCGCGATGTGCGGCGTGTGCGCGGGGCGGCCGGGCAAGACCAAGCTGGGCGATGTCGTCGCCGCCGAACGGTTGTTTCTGCATGACACAGGCAAGGCTCTGCCAGACGGGGTGCAACAGGACCTGAGGACATACAACCTGCGCGATGACTGGAAGGTTGCGCTGGAGCACACAGACTTCAGCGCGCGCTTCAAGAACGCCTCCTGGTGGAAGGCGCGCCCCATCCCCTGCGAATGGCAGGAGAACTGGGTCCTCGCGAAGCTGCACGAGGGCGTCGCGGATCCTGGCGCGCCGCCGGAGTGCGACGAGATGTGCCCACGATGGGCGGACGTCATCGCGTCGTTGTGGAAGTCCGGCCATCTACACGATGGCACGCTCGCGCTCACCGAGGAGGGGCGCGAACGGATCGTGCGAATCCTGATCCAGCAGCGAGGCCGGTTCCCGGATCTTTCTCCTGCGGGCGCGCTGCTCCCTTTCAAGGTGCATGTCGCGCCGATGGGCAGCGGCAACAAGGTCGTCGAGGACCAAGCGTACTGGAGCTTCGTGTCGGAGCACATGCGCAAGACGCTCGGCCTCGAGATGGAAGCCGCGGCCCTTGGCGCGCTCGCGCATGCCCAGCGCGACGCGAGGCTCGACGCGCTGGTGATGAAGGGCGTCATGGACTTTGCCAATCACGGGCGCGACGACCACTTCAAGGAGTACGCCGCTCGCGCCTCGGCCGAGTGCTTGATCGCGTTCCTGCGCGACAACCTCCCACCGGAAGCGCCGAACGACCCGCTCGACGACCTCCTCGTCCCGGGGACGTCGGAGCCACCGGTCGAGGCGAGCCCCGCCGCGCTCTTGAACGCTCGCTACCAGGTCGTGCCGTTCTTCGGCCGCGCCGATGTGCTCAAGGAGATCCATGCCTGGTGCGGTGCTACAGCCCCCGTACGCGCACGCCTCTTCTACGGTCCTGGCGGCATAGGGAAGACGAGGCTCTTCATCGAGGCCTGCGCTCAGCTGCGTCGCGAGGGCTGGCGAGCGGGCTTCATCCCAGGAGGCGTCGACGAGCGGCAGGTCGAAGCGCTCATGGCGGCGGAGCGTCCCACGTTCGCGGTCGTCGACTACGCCGAGAGCCGCCCCGACCTGCGCGCCCTCCTCGAGCCAGCTGGACGAGCTCGCGCCCGGAAGGGCCGGGGTCGGCTGCGGCTCGTGCTCCTCGCCCGCAACGCCGGCGACTGGTGGACGTTCCTGCAGGGCTCCGATGCCGAGCTGGGAGCATTGCTTGGCGATCACGCGCCGCGAGAGCTTCCACCCGGGGTCGCCGCGAGCCCCCAGCGGATAGGGGCCTTCCGGGAGGCGGCGGCATCGTTTGCACACGTTCTCAGGAAAGCCGTTCCAGGTGCGACGCCGCCGCTCAACGATCGGCGCTACGATCGGGTGCTCTACCTTCACATGGCGGCGCTCGCGACGGTCGAGGGGCGGGAGTTTACCGCAGAGACGCTGATGGCCAGCACGCTCGATCACGAGCAGCGTTTCTGGAGCTCGCGCTTCCCGCGCTCTGACTCCTTCGATGCGCGGCGATTCATCGAGCAGATGCGACGGGCCGTCACCGCGCTCACGCTGCGAGGTGGCGCGCCGAGCCGCGGTGAGGCGGCCGCGCTCGTGGCCAGGATCATGGACGAGCGTGACGAGCAGCTCGTGGATCGGTACCTCCGCTTCCTGCGCGACCTTTATCCCGGGCAAGGCCGTGCCTCTCGCGCAGGTGACTACCTCGGCGGACTCGAGCCCGATCTGCTGGGCGAGGCCATGGTGCACCGGACACTGTCGCTGGAGGGCGGCGAAGCCGGTTCGTACCTGGACCGCGTGCTCGAGTGCCTTGCTGGCGACGATGCGTTGGGGACCGCTTTCACGGTACTCGGGCGGCTGTCCGAGGATCAGCCCGAGGATGGAGAACAGTGGATCACGCACGTGCTCGGGCGCGACGTTGTGAGCCGAGCGATGGCGGCATTTGAAGCGGCCAAGGCTCTCGGCGAGCGCACGGCGCATGCGCGGCTCGGAAGCGTGCTCGCGAAGGCCCTGGAGCGGGAGGGGACGATTGATCTTGCGGAGCAGATGGCGCGGGCAGGGCTGCCGGAGCGCACCGTATCGCTTCGCGAGGTCACGCTGTGGGCAGAGCAGAAGCGCCTGGAACACCTTCCGGAGGGCGCTGAGCTGGAGCGGCTGGCCGAGCGAGCGCGTTTGTTGAACAACCTGGGCAATCGGCAGAGCGAGCTGGGGCAGCTGGAAGCGGCACTCGCTTCCACCCAAGAGGCCGTCACCATCCGCCGCACGCTGGCCGAGCAACGGCCCGATGCGTTCCTGCCCGACCTCGCCATGAGCCTCAACAACCTAGGCAATCGGCAGAGCGCACTGGGGCAGCGGGAAGCGGCGCTCGCTTCCACCCAAGAGGCACTCGACACAATCTGGCCCTGTTTTCTAGACGTGCCTCATGCATTTGCGCCCAAAACATCCATCATCCTTCACAGAATGCTCCAAATCCTAGAGATGCTTGGCCAATCCTCCTCACCCGAACTGCTGGAGCGCATCGCGCTTGTGGAGCGAGCTCTTCCAAATCAAGATCTCTAAGTTCGGATTTTGCATTCTCGGTTTGTAGCACCACAGTTGCATAAGCGCCGAGCGTGAGGATCTGACCAGGCGGCCAGCCAGTAAACTTCCCCAACTTTCCGCAGAAATCGCGGCCGACGTCGAGCGCTTCGCCACTACGTGCAACCGTAGTACCAAGTCGCGCACAAAAAGCTCAAACCCGAGTCGCTCGTCCTACCCTGCTCCCAATCGGGCAGGGGAACCGGTCGCGGCGATCCCGCGCGCAAATCTACCGCGAAAAGCGCATCGCCTCGGCGGCGAAGGCGTCGCTGCCCCGGTTCGCCTTGTCGCGGGTCCCGTCGAATACATCCGCGATGCCGCCCGGGCCCCCTGGGCCGACCTCGAACGTGACGCGATCCAGGGTGAGCTGCTCGTCGTCGGCATAGGCGATGCCGATCAAGGGCCCGCCGCCGCCGCCCGAGCCGCCCGACGCACCGCCCAGCGCCGCGTTGCCACGGGCGCTCCGGCCGCCCGGCGCGCCACCGCCGCCGCCCCCCTGGCCGGGCGCTCCCGTGCCGCCTTGGCCACCGGGCACGTCTTCCCACCCGGCCTCGGTGAGGTGTCCACCCCTGCCGCCGGCGCCGGGCGCGCCCAGCGCGCCGTCTTCCCCATCGCGGCCGAGCTCGCACGGGGCGCCGTCCTTCGCGCCTGTGCCGCCCGGACCTACGTTGCTGGGGTTCGGGGTCGGCAGCGGCTCCCCGTCCTCTTCATCGCCGCCGCGATTCGGGTCCCGTCGCGGCTTTGCCGCGCGTCGATACTTGGTCGCCGCACACGCTCGTCACGGCGGGCGCGCCGGTCACGGTGGCTGCGGAGCAGGCGTCCTTCCCGATCGCGCCGATCTCCACGTGCAATGGAAGTGCGTGCGAGTCGTCGCCGTCCCGCTTTCTCCACATTCAGAACCGAACGGCGCTGCGCCGCTTGCCGGCAGCTCGTCCGCCGCTCGCTTGTGGTGGGAGAGCGCGCGTGCTACGCGGCTGGACGCTTGGCAGTGTGGCCGAATGGGACCCGCCATGTTTCAGAGCGGGTGCGACGGCGAAGCGAGCGACTTAGGGGGCGGAGGTGGTCGAGATGGCGAAGCGAGCAGCTCAAGGGGCGGCGGCGGTCGTGTTCATGGGGCTGGCCGGGTATGCGGTGGTTCCCGGATGCGTCATCCGGGTGGGTCCGGGAGATGAGGATGGAGCGTGGCATAGCTCCAACGACGGGGGACAGCCCCCGAGGGAGGCGCGGGCGGCAGCACCGTCGACGACGGCACGGGCGGCAGCAGCACCGTCGACGACGGCACGGGCGTCAGCCCGGAGGAGCAACGGCTGGCTGAGGAAGCCTATGCTCAGCTCGACCCGGAGGAGCAGGCGTTCGCCTCAGCCCTGGCTGGGAACATGACGTGCGCCATGGCCGGCGCGGTCGAGGCCACGCAGATCGATCCGGCCACGCTCGACGACGAGACGCTGAGGGCGCTCCTGGAGCAGTACGCGCCGGGAGCGATGGAGCAGGCGCGGGCGTGGCTCTCGGGCACCGACCCGTCGATGCTCGCATACAGGGTGATACCAAAGTACGAATGCGAGGGAGACTACGGCTGCGAATCTCTGCCACGATGCCAGCAGGGCTACATACCTGCCGTGAGTCATCGTTGCATCATCAACGACTGCGGGAAGGCGAAGTGCCCCACGTGCCCGGACTTCGTGAACGAGCTCCTGCAGAACATCGTGATAAGAGCGTGGTGCTCCTATGTTTGCGTCAAGACCGGGACCTCGCCGCCCGAGGTCGTCGCCGTCGGTGCCGGCGCCATCTCGGCACTCAGGAACATCTACGTCGGACCCGTCTGTATGCCGTATCCGTGAGCAGGAGGGACGATACCGTGAAGCCTACCCAACCGCGAGAGCCGCGCACCATCCGTCGAAGATCGGACCCTGACGACAAGGAGGGCGAGGCCCTCAACAACGCCTTCGACCTGTTGCGTGAGATGACCTCGGCCCGCAGGCTGTCGACCCTCGTGAGACGACCGACGCGCGCGGAAGTCCTCCTGGCGGCCGACGACTACATCGCGTATTTCCCGCTCGATGAGCCCCGCGAGCGAGCGCGAGAGCTCCGGGAGGCGGTTCTTACCTGGAGAGAGGGCGAGGAGGTCCCGCAGGCAGTGTACGAGGCGGCCCGGCGTTTCTGTCTTTCGCTCGGCATAAGGGTGCCCGCCTGCGGCTGGGAGAACGACGACGGCTACCAGGTCCGGGCGATGGATCGCGACACAGACGACGCGGAGCCGCCGCCCGAAGCGGAGGCCGTGGGCGCGCCGCGGGGTTACGGCGATGCGTCGAAGAAGGCGGCCCAGCTGGCCCAGGCACTCGCGGGCGCAGTGAACGTCGCTGAGCTGCTCGCCTCGCCCTCGCTGTGGGCCAAGGCGACGTCGTGGCCGTCGCGAGAGCATCTGGTCGAGCATATGGACCAGCTCCTGTCCGCCTTCGGAACGGAGCTCGATCAACAGAAATTCGCCGCGCCCGCTCGGAGGCTTCGCGCGCTGCTCTCGGCCTGGGAACCGGGGCCCGAGATCCCCGCCGACATCTCGAAGGCCGCCCGCGAGCTCCTCGCCGCACTGGGAATTGAAGAGCCTCCCGGCGGGTGGGACGCGCCCGAGGGGCCGCTGGAAGGACCAAGCAACGACAACGCATAAGGCCTGCTCGCCGGCGGCGCTGCACGTGACGGGAGCAGACGAGGCGCGATGGAAGTTCCCGGCGCAGACGGCGACATGGGAGCGGCCGTCAACACAGCGGCTGGTCCTGGGGCGAGGCGCTCGTCCTACCCTGTTCCCGACCGGTCAGGGGAACCGGTCGCGGCGCTCCCGCGCGCGAACCTACCGCGCGAAGCGCATCGTCTCGGCGGAGAAGCCGTCGCTGCCTCGGTTCGCCTTGTCGCGCGTCTCGTCGAACACATCCGCGATGCCGCCCGGGCCCCCTTCGCCGATCTCGAACGTGACGCGATCCAGGGTGAGCTGCTCGTCATCGGCATACGCGATGCCGATCGAGGGCCCGCCGGAGCCCCCGCCGCCATAGCCGCCCATGCCGCCCCAACCGCCGTAGCCGCCTCGGCAGGCGTGTTCGCCGAGCATGGGCGGATCCAGCCCCGGCGGGCCTCCTTGCACGCCCTGCCCGCCGAACTGGCCTCGGCCCCCTCGACCTCCGGGGCCGCCCGGGCCCGTGATGACGCGCGTTTCCCGCAGGGTCAGCTTGCTGCCCGGATGGGCGAAGATCGCGATGCTCGCGCCGCCCGCGCCGCCGCCGCGGCCGCCGGAGCCGCCACAGCCGCCACCGCCGCCCGAACCGCCCGACGCGCCGCCCAGCGCCGCGTTGCCGCAGGCGCTCCGGCCGCCCGGCGCGCCACCGCCACCACCGCCCCCCTGGCCGGGCGCCCCCGTGCCACCCTGGCTGCCGGGAACGCCTTCCCACCCGGCCTCGGTGAGGCGTCCACCCTGGCCGGCTACGCCGGGCGCGCCCGGCGCGCCGTCTCCTCCACGGCGACCGTCCGCGCACGGGGCGCCGTCCTTCGCGCCCGCGCCGCCCAGGCCCGCATCCGTGGGGGTCGGGGCCGTCAGCGGCTTGCCGTCCTCGGCATTGCCACCGCGGTCCGGGGTCCCGTCGCCCCCTTTGCCGCCCGTCGATACCAGCTCGCCGCACACGGTCGTCACGGCGGGCGCGCCGGCCACAGTCGCTGCCGAGCAAGCGTCCTTGCCGATCGCTCCGATCTCCCCGTACGCTGGCTGCGGATCAACGTAGACCGCATCCTGGCCGTGCTCGCCTCCGCCGCCCCTGTCCGCCTGGATCTCGCTCCGAAGCACCTCCACGACCGCGCCCGGCTGGAGCCTCATCGCGATGGAAGAGCGAGCCGGCTGCAATCTGCGCTTGTGCTGCACTTGCATGTCCACAATCGTCGATATGCCGTCGGTGGCCCCCTCGCCGTCGTCCTGCGCTGCCACCACGGTGATCGGGGGACCCCCCTCGTCTGGTGAATAGAGGATCGCCGGCTTGTTGGTCACCCCTTCCGTGTAGTGTCTCCATCTCGACCAGCAAGCGAACCCGCCCCACAGATCGATGCCGGAGCGCAACGTGATGCCCTCGGCGTAAGAGTCGGTGCAGGCGAACACCCTCCCGCGAGCACGCGGCGCAAGCGCGACCGCACGGGCGAGCGTCTTCACCGGTTTCTCCATCGTGCCGGGATTGCTATCGTCTCCAAACGACCGGCTCGCGAACACCCCGCACCCGGCCTGCACGCGCAGCGCGGCGAGCCCATCGAGACACTCCTCCTCCGAGGGCGCGGCTGCGGGCTCTGGGTCGCAGGCGCCCCCCTCTGCGCACGGTGGGGCGAACGGCTCCGTCCCGCACCCCAGGGCGGCCGGAGCGGACAGCAGCACGATCCATGCAGCGGCTGTGATCTTCATGCTCCTCTCTCCCTGATCATTCCCGTGCGAACGGCCTCATTGAGGCGGCACAATCAGCTCCGGGAACTCCCAGAGAACGGCGGTCTGGCCGTCCTCCCCTTTGGCGTTATCGTCGTTCGGATCGCCTCCGACTCCCCCGGCACCAGGGGCTCCCCAATCCCAGTCTGCGCTCTCCGTGAGGTGAATACTGCTGTTCACGAGCGCGATGGTGATGGATACGCCCCCGAGCCCTCCGCCGCCATGGCCGCCAGAGCCGCCGTTGCCGCCTAGCCCACCCTCGCATGCGCGGTAGGCCGTGCCTGTGATACCTCCACGGGGGCCCTCTGGCCCGCCCCGACCACCCTCTTGCCCCCGCTCTCCGTTGCCGCCGCGACCCCCGTTGCCGGTGATGATATCGGTCTTATCCACCAGCACGTGCGCATGCAGAGCGACGATCCCGAAGCTACCGCCCCCGTAGCCGCCCCCCCGGCCACCACGTCCCCCGCAACCGCCACCCCCGCCCGAGCCGCCGGACGGTCCACCTTGCGGATCCACGGGATGGCACTGCCCGTTCGCGCCGACACCGCCCCCACCGCCTCCGCCCTGCCCAATCCCCCCGTTCTGGCCGTGCTGTCCCGAGAAGCCCTGCCAGCCGCGCGCGCTGATGCTGCCGTACTTAAGCCGCTCGCCCAATCCGATCCCGCCGCCGACCCCGGTCGCGCCGGGCGCTCCATCGCCGCCGTTCTCGCCGGGCGTACAGCTCATTGGCCCGCCCTTTCCCCCCTTACCGTCGTGCATCGCGCCAGCCCCTGGAGCCGGTGCACCCTTCGCACCATCGCCACCCGCGGCGACGTCGCCCTCGCCGCCCGCGCCTCCGATGGACCTCGTGCCGTCTTCGCACACGGTCACCGCCGGCGGCGCGCCCTCGGTCCAGTCCGCCAGGCACCCGAGTCTGCCGGGATTGCCCCCCGCCCCATCCGGCGCCCGCCATGCTTGCGGAGCGCTCTCCCCGTCCGCCCCATCGGCCCCGTTCCCCGCCAGGATCTCGCTCGACAGCACGTCCACCGCGGCGCCCTCCCGCACGATCATCCCGATGGACGACCCGCTCGGCCGCACCGCGTCCGCCGCCACGAGCCGCACGCCGAACACCGCTGACGTCATGCTCGCCTCGCGCGCCTCCACGACGAGCGGCACCAGCTCCGGCGCCGGCGCGATCCCGGTGAAGCGGTCCTTGCCGCCCCAGGTCCACGCCGCCGTGGCGCAGTCCCGGCCGCCCCAGAACGCGACGCCCGACGGCAGCGTGACCGCCTCCTCGAAGTCCTCCGCGCAGGCGTACACCCGCCGCGTCCCCCCGGGCTCCGACGCCTTCTCCACCGCCCGTCGCAGCGTCCTCACGGGCGCTCCCCTCGTCCCGTCGCTCGCGTCGTTTCCACCCCGCGAGACGAACACCCCGCACCCGTTCTTCGCCGGGCTCGTCGCGGGATCGCCGTCACACGGCGACGCCGGCAGGGCGGGCGGCATCTCGCCGGGAAGCGGATGGCACGTGAACGTCCTCGCGCAATCCTCGGCATAATAACACCCGGCGCTCCCCGCGGCGCTTCCGCAGCCGAGCGCGAGCACCGCGATCGAATGCAGCCTTCCTCGACGTCGCCCCCCGCGCATCCCCATCGCTCCGCTTCGCCTCACCACACGCCCTGAAGGACGAACCCGGCCTGCGTTCCCGTCGTGCTCGGTACCACCTGCACGCGCCCGCGGACCGGCGTCTCGTCGAAAATCCACTTCTCTGCAAGGAAGGAGCCCGCCGTCGCGATCCCGAACACCGCCCCAGTCGACAGCGCCACGTTGCCGAGCGTGGCGAACAGATCCCGCTCCGCCACGTCGTCGCGGATCTCCACGCACGCCGAGGGCGCGTTCGGCCACCAGCATGTCGTCGGCGTCCAGCCTTGCCGGCGGAGCGCCACCTCGCGCTCGGCGGCATCGTCATCGATCACATGGGCCCGCAGCAGGAACACCGTGCCGGCCGCCACCGCGGCCGTCGCCAGCGCCGCGCCCCCGATCCGCAGCTCCGTCAGGGGGAGCGCCCGCCGCGCCGCCGGAGGAGGCGACGGGGCCGCCGGCCGCACCGGGCCGGCGCCGGCCGCCCCAGGCGCGGCGCGCTCCGGCGCGCGAAGCAGCTTCAGGGTCAGCGAGCTGGCCTTGCCCGCCTGCCCGTCGAACGCGCCTACCGCCTCGCTGTGGCCATCCAGCCGCGCGCGCACGGTGTGCTGCCCCGGCTCCAGGAACAGCTCGTACGTCGGCGCCCGGCGACCCAGCGCTTTGCCGTCGACGAAGACCTCGGCGTCCGGTGGACTCACACCCAGGTAGAGCGTCACCACCCGGCTCTCGGCCTTCAACAATCCTTCTTCGGCCCGCTCCGCCAGCAGGCTGCGGAGCGCGCCGCGGTGTCTCAAGCTCTGCGCCAGGTGGTCTGCCGCGTCTCGATAGCTGCCCAGCGCGAGCTCGCACAGGCCGAGCTCCGCGGCGATCTCGGCGCGCTCCGCGTCGGTCGTCCACGCCGCGTCGGCCGCCTTCAGCGCCGCTTCGTACGCCGCCTCGGCCTCGGCCCATCGCCTGGCATCGCGCGCCTGCCGAGCACGGCGCAGCAGATCCTCCGCGGTCGATGGCTCGTGGGTCCCCGCGATCGCATGGAGATCCTGCGCGCTCGCCACGCCCTCCACCACCGCGACGACGCCGAGAAAGACACACGGCAAGACGGAGAGGAGCTCATGGCGCACGCCGCCCCGGAATACTCCTGTGCGCGGGCCCATGTCAACGCACAGGGACCGGCGAGCGCCGAGCCTCCTCGTATTTCGGCCTCGTGGTCCAGTGAGCTCACGATGGTCGGAAATCATCCGCAAGCCACCGGATGCATGAGAATTTCAGCAATGATGATACAATGCATGGCTCCGCTCCGGAGGGCCTTTGAGGACGGAACGAGCACCGCACCCACGACGGCTGCTGGGCACCCGTTGAGATCCGCAGCGGGCGGAGGTGCGGAGGAGGAGGAGACCTCACCGAGCCGCGGGTCCTCTCTGCGGGCTCGCCCACCGTAGAGCCACTCGCAGCGCCTCTTGCGAGGACTCGGTCGATTTTTTCGATTTTTTGACCGTCGGGCCGGGCTCGGATCGTCTGCTGGATCGTGGACCGACCAACGCCGACCTGCCCTGTATCCGCCCGCGTGAGAGCGCTCATCAGCTACGTTGGCGTGCCCGAGAGGGACCGCGACGACGTCGCTCAAGACGCGATGGCGCGGCTCTGGGAGCGGCGGGAGCAGGCCCGATCGGCCAGGAACCCGAGCGCGTGGTGCGACAGCGTCGTCCTGAACACGGCCCGCGATCACCGGCGAGCGTCGCGCAGGCGCGAGGAGGCGCTCACGGGCCTCGACGAGGCGGCGCTCTGCGATGAGCGAGAGAGCCCCGAGGATCACGCCATCGCTCGCCAGGAGGCGGCGCTGGTGCGGCAGCTCATCGAGGAGATCGGCGAGCGGCGCCGCGGGGTGTTCATCGCGTGCGAGCTCCTGGAACGGCCGATCGCCGACGTCGCCCGAGAGCAGGAGATCCCGCTGGAGACGGCACGAAGTCGCCTGCGCCGGGCCTGGGAGGAGTTCGAAGAGGCGGCGGCCCGCTGGGAAGCGAGGCAACGAGGCCGGAGCGCTCGCCGGCTGCGCGCCGCGCTGTTCCCGCCCTGGCTCCTGGAGCGGTGTTCCTGGCGGCGAGGTAGTCCCGCGCGCTGGATGGCGCGAGGCTTCGCCATCGCTTGTGCGGCGGCGCTCGGTGTGCTGGCCGTGGGCCCGATGGAGCCCGTCGCGCCTCTCCACCCCTGCATGGCCACCCTGCTCTCCAGGAGGACGACCGAGCCGGAGACCGGGCAGGCCGCGCGGGACCCTGCCGGGCCGGCGCGCGTGAGCGGTGCGCTGGACGGGGCGGTGATGGCCCCTCCGGCGCTGGATGGGGCGGTGACGGCCCCTGCCGTCCCCGCCATGCCGACAGGCTGGCCAGCCGCGCAGCGCCGCCCGAGGATCAGCTCCCGCGAGCAGGAGCTGATCGCCCGCGCACGGACGGCCATGGCGGCCGGTGATGTCGTGTCGCTCGTCGAGGCGCGACGCCTGCTGGAGGAGCACGGGCGGAGATTCCCGCGCGGTCGCATGGCGCGTGAACGCGACGCGCAGCTGGCGGGGCTCAGGTGATGACCGCGCCATAGGCATCGCTGCGCTCACGACGTGCGCCTTCGTCACGGAGGCGGTGCTGGACCACCGTGGTTCGCGGCCTTCGTCGCAGGGGATTGAGCGCCTCCTGAGAGGACGTCGCGCGCCGAGCGACGCCCTCAGAGGAGCGATCGTGTCCGCGCGCGGACGAGCGTTCGCGCGGAGCACTCACGTTTCACCTGGAGGCGAACCATGGAGCTTCTGGCGCTGCCCTCGCGCGGGGTGATGATGCATTCCATCAGAACACACGTCTTCGCCGAGGAGCGGGCTCCTCCGGTCCAGCACGACAGGACGGTTCTTTCAAGCGCAGTCGGCGCGCCTCGCACCGCGCAACGGACGGCGGCGCAGCCGGGACCTCGGAAGAACGAGGTGAAGCCTGCCGCGAGCCCGTCTCGGGCTCATGCGTTTCAATGCCTCTTTCAAGCAGAAACGATTCGGCGCGTTCGCCGGTGGCTCGCGCGGCTCCGTGTGCCCGAGCGCGATCGGCACGACCTGAGCCAGGACGTCTTCCTGGCGGCTGTCATGAGCTTCGGCAACTATGACCCCTCGCGCGGCCCGATCGCGCGGTGGCTGAACGGCCTGGCGGTGAACCTGGCTGCGCGTTACCACGCGAAGGCTTCTCGGCGGAACGAGGTCATCACGGATCCCGTGGAGCTGAGCGAGGCCGGCGAGAGCGCGACCGCCCTCGAGCTCCTGCTCGCAGCGGAGCGGCGGCGCCTGATGAGATCGCTCCTCCGTGAGCTACCGTTCGAGCTGACTTCGGTGCTGGTCCAGCGCGACCTCCACGAGATCCCCATGAGAGACATCGCGGAGACGAGAGAGATGCCCCTCAGCACGGCGTACAAGCGGCGCACGAGAGCGCTCCGGGGCGCGCAGGAAGCGCTCGCGAGGCGCCTCGCTGCGGAGGAGGAGCGCACCACGAAGCCCCGGGTTCACACGCGACCGGGGGCATGGTGAAGCAGCGAAAGAAAGAGCAGCCTCGCGAAACCGGACCCGATTACGGACAGGCAGCTCGGCAGCCTCGCGACCGGATCCGGTTGCCGGCAAGCAGCTGGCTACAGGCACGTGTTGTCGACGACCACGCCGGTCTCCTGGAAGCGCACGGTCCCCGGCTCCCCGTCGAGCGTGAGGGTGATATCCATGTCGATGATGCACGGGATGTCGGTGACCGGCTCAGCCTCCCACGTCAGCGTCCCGGTGGCCCCGGTCACGGCATAAGCGCGCTCGTCGGCGGGCGGCATGCCGGGCTCGGTGCAATCGCCCATCTTGTCGGTGAGCGCCACGTCCAGCACGCCCCAGAGCCCCTCCAGCTCGATCCCGGCATAGAGCGGATCGCTATCGGCGAACGCCGCGATCGAGATCGCCAGACACCGATCCTCTCGCAGGTCGGCGTGGTGCACGTAGACGCGGTCGTGATCGGCGATCACGTAATCTGCGCTTGCGCAGACCGTATCCCTCGACGCGTTCACCCCGGCCGCGTGCGCCATGCACGCATTGCAATAGGTGCGCTGATCGCACCCGCAGACCCCCTGACATTCGTCCGGACATTCCCCTACCCTCGGCCTCGGCGTGCATTCGCCCTGCGCGTCTGCGTCGCACGCCACGTCGGGCGTCGCGCAGTACTCCGTCTCGCCGCAGACCGCTCCCGCGCTCCCTCCGCAGGCGACCGGCGCTGCGCCTCCACTTCCGCCTCCGCCGTCGCCGGTCGTGCTGCCGCCCGCGCCGCCCATGCCGCCCGCGCCGCCTGCTCCGATCGGCGACACGTTTTCGTCGTCGCTGCAGGCGGCGAGGAGGAGGAGGCCACACAACACGGAGCCAAGGAGTTCATGTCTCATGAACGGACTATGCCATGACCGCTCGCCGGAGAGGAGCGGCCAGGGCGGTGTCATGCTCCTGTCGATCTCCGAAACGCCCGGCCCCTTGCGGAAGCAATGCCGCGCTTCCGCCGGCAAATCGCTCCAGCCAGCGCCAGCGCGATCGCCGCGAGCGGCGCTCCGGGCGAGCCGTGCGCGCCGGCCACGGTGCAGCCGCAGCCGCTGTCCGCGCCGGAGCCGCCCGCGGCGGCCCCGCCCGCGGCGGCCCCGCCCGAACCGCCGCCTGACCCGCCGCCGCCGCCGCTGCCTCCCGTGACGCCGCTGCCGGCCGGATCCGTGAGGCCGCCGCCCACGCCGGAGTCCAGGCTCGTTCCCGTCGAACCGCCGGTCCCGCTGGCCGCTGTCGTGCTCGTGTCCTCCACGCAGGCGCCGCCGGCGCAGGTCTGCCCGCTCGGGCACACCGCTCCAGCGCACGCGTCCACGCAGGTGCCCGCGTCGCAGCGCTGGCCAGGCGAGCACGCGACGCCAACGCAGGCCGACTCTCTGCAAAGCCCGCTCGCCTCCTCGCACGTGCGCCCGCTCGAGCACGGCGTGCACGGGCACTCCGGCTTGCACACGCCGCCGTCGCAGACCGTGCCCTCCTCGCACGTCACGGTGCTGCACGGGTCGACGCACACCCCGACCCGGCACACCGTCGGGGAGGGGCACTGCACTCCATCACAAGGCGCGCGGCACCGCCCGCCGACGCACACCTCGCCCGCGTCGCAGGCGACCTCGGCGCAGGCGGGCTCGACACAGAACCCCGCGGCATTACATGCCTTGTCCGAGGGGCACACGAACTCGCCCCTGCCGCACGCCTGCACGCACACGCCCCGGTCGCAGACGTGCTCCGGCGGGCAGAGGTCGCCTTCGTCGGCGGTGCCGTTGCAGTCATTGTCGAGCCCATCGCAGGTCTCCTGCGACGACGGCACGAGCCCCTGGCAGGTGAGCCCATCCGCCGAGCACTGGGTCACCCCTGGCGCGCACACGCCGGGCAGCCCGGTATCGCACGGCTCGCCGCCGCCGGTGCAGGTGAGTCCGCTGAAGAAGTAGACATAATCGTTGTAGTCGCCATCGTTGTTGAAGTCGCCAGGGTTCCGGCCGACGTCGCCATCCTCGAACGCGACGTAAAACGCGTTCGGCGTCACCGTCGAAGCATAGATGACTGCGGTGACCCAGGGTCCGGGCGTGGCGCAGCCCGTGCACACCTGATTCCAACGCTGCTCGGAGTAGTGGGTCTGCGCGCCGATGAGGGCGAAGCCGATCTGCCCGCCCGCATAGGCTGGATTGCTCCGGATATCCGCGGCGGTGATGACGGTGCCGACCGAGGAGCCGGCGGGGACGATCTCGTGGATGTCGTCGATCGCCGGCGGCGCCGTGGCAGCGGGGTCGACGTTGTACCAGCCGACCCCGAGGCGAGACCCTGTCTGCCGGAGCACCAGCTCCGCCGTGAAGCCGCAGAGCGGCGAGAACGTGGACGGCTCGGTGTTCCCATCGGCCTGGTAGTCGAGCGCCTCTCCCCGGTTGGCGAACAGGGTGTAGAGCTGGACCTCGTTGTTCCTCGAGTCCTGCGGCATGACGCTGCCGTTCGGCTGCGTGACCAGCGCGCTCGCGGGGAGCGACGAGAGGCCGATGAAGAGCGCTCCCGAAAGGATCAAAGCGCATTTCATCACCTGGTGATACAGAGACGCGCGCCCCAGCGTCAACGGAAACATTCCGCGACAGCAGACAGGCGAAATGTCGGGCGCCCGCCTACAACACCGCTCCGTTGACGCTCATGAGCGTGAAAGCCTCTGCGCTCGCGGCGGCCGCGACCCGGGCGCTCAGGCGACGCTGCGCGCGGGCCCGGACGCGGGCGCGGCGCCGTACGTGGCGCGATAGCGCTCGTACCGCTCGAGGAGCTCGCCCGTGGTCTTGGGCATCGGCACGCGCGCGCGCGTGATGTACGAGATCACGTTCTTGCCACGGACGATCAGCTCGACGCCCCGGGCGGCCTGCTCCCGCTCATGGGGCGAGGCGTCCGCGCCGAGCAGCGGCTGGAAGCCGGCGAGCTTCTCCGCCGACACGACGAACGACGTCCAGACCTCGAAGATGTCGTCGTCGGTGCGCAGCGTCTCGCACTTGATCTTGGCCGCGTGCGCGAACTCGCGGGCCAGGCGGTCCAGCCCGGCGAACATCGGCGAGCCAGCGAAGGTGGCGATCATCGCGTCGCGAATGCCGTCGATCGCCCTCATGCTCTGGGCGATCTTGACATACCGGCTGTTGTAGAACGCCTCGATCGGGAACGAGAACGCCTTGAAGGGCTCGCCCCAGAGCTCGTCGAGCCCCTCCTCGCCGCTGCGGTGGAGCACCATCTTCCCGAGCGTCAGCGCCTCGAGGAGGTGCTCTCCGCACTCGCGCATCAGGGCGTTGTCGGGCTCGATGGTGACGCCGAGCTCCTGGATCTCGACGAGCTTGGTGAAGATGTCCGTCGCTCGATTGAAGATCGCTCCCGCGAGCATGGCGGCCTTGACGCGCTTCCGCTGCGGATCGGTCTCCGACTCGAAGGCGAGCCGCGCCTCGTCCAGCCGTTTCCCTGGGACGTTGATGCCGTGCTCGACGTGGTTGAACAGGCGCCGCGTCAGCGCCTCGATGAGGCGCTTCTTCGCGAGCAGCGTGTCGGCCGGCGCCTCGTAGGCCTTGATCCAGTAACCGTAGTAGTAGACCCGCAGCTGGCCGTCGATGATCTGCTTCTTCCCGAGCGGTATCGCGCTTTCCATGGCCCGCCTCCGATCGGCTGCCAGGCGGCGCCCCTGCGCGGGAGGCGCGCGGGGGAGCATGCCCGTGCGACAGCCGAGTAGCATGGGCGCAAGGCGGCCCGCAAGACGTGAGCGACGCGATCCGGCGGAGTTTTCCGCCGGAAACCGGGACTTAACCGACAGGAAAGACAGCGGCTCGCGGCGTCGCCGCGGCCGAGCGCCAGCCCGCGCGCCCGCCGACCTCGGGGGCTACTGCGCGCACCCCTCGAGCTCGGCCATCATGCGCCAGAACGCCATGGCCTTGTTCTCGCAGGCGCCCTGGGTCGTGTGGGTATGCTCGTATTCCGCGTTGCCGGACGTCTCCACGTCGTAACGCGGGTGCTGCATCGGGATCTCGACGCCGTCCACCGTCGTTGTGTGCCGCTCGCCGTCCGCGTGGACGTCGAGGTCCTCGAAGTCATAGAGGATCTTCCCATGCTCCCGGCAGAAATCGCGGATCTGCTGGTTGCGCTCCGTGCGGTTCACGCCGTTGTACTCCTCGTCACCGGGCCCCGTCATGTAGATGAAGGTCACCTCCGGGAACTCCTGCCCGAGCGCGTCGAGCACGTCGAGGTACCGCTGCACGTCCTCCTCGGTCTGCTCGGAGATCTCCGAGGACCACGCCCACATCGAGTACCGGATTTCCGGGTGCCCTCCGAGGATGGTGCGCACGTCGTTGATCCCGGCCTCGGTCGCCCAGTACTCCTCGCCCGGGATGAGGTCGGTGTCGATCATCCCGTCCCACATCAGGAAGGCGCCTTCCTGCTGCGGGACGTCGCAATACTCCGTCTCGAAGGCGTAGGTAGGGGTCTTCGCCTCGATGCTCTCGGCGCCGACGATGATCTGGAAGCCGTGCGAGCGGTGGGCGTAGTGGAAGACGAAGTCCCCCGACCTGAGCGCCTCGGCGCAGCTCGCCGGGATACCGTCCAGGCTCGCGTGCCGGTGGTCGAAGGTCCGCGCGTTCGCGGGATCGGGATTGGGATCGCCGCCGGACGCCGTCGTCACCCCGCCGCTCGACGCCGACGCCGACGTCGACGCGCCGCCCGACCCCGCGGTCGACCCGCTGGTCGCCCCGCCGCCCGACCCGGCGGTCGCCCCGCCGCCCGTTCCACTCGGGTCTGCCGGGCTGTCGTCTTCTCCGCAGGCCAGCGCGCCGAGAGCGAGGGAGAGACCAGCAGCGATGATAATTGAATTGCAAAATAATTTGTTCATTGCAGTGTGGATTCTAGACGGAGGCAAGGGGATCGCAATAGCTCTCGCGAGCGGTCTCGTGCTGCCGCGCAGGGGTTCGGAGGCGGGGGCGTCGTGGTTTCTTGCGGCGCCGGCGCCGGCGCCGGCGCGGGCTCCGGCGGACCGCCGCGGAGGCCCGGCGTGCTGCGCTGCGCAAGCAAGGCCCCTGGTGCGCCGCGCGCGGACGCGCAGCGTCGGCGCGCGCAGCGTCCGCGCTCGCCGTCGTCCCGAGCGCGTCCCCCTCGCCGAACACCGCCGCTGTCAGGAACGTCACGCACCGATAGCGCTCTCGACGCCCGCGTCGGACCCGGGCCTGCCACGGCGATCCGGGGAGCCATCTCGTGGCCGTGTCGAGCCCGAGACGCCCGGAACGTGGCGCACAGAAGGATAATCCATCTGACATCTCCCGCCTCGTCGTGGCCGGCGCCTTTCCTATCCTGTACGCTCCCCTCGCCTCCCTCGGCTATCAGGAGGAAGCCATCACCATGCAGTTCGCTCCGGATTCCGTCGTAGGTGGGAAGTATCGTCTCGAACGACCTCTCTCGCACGGCGGGATGGGCTCGGTGTGGGTGGCGCGACACGTCAACTTGGGCTCTCTCGTCGCGGTCAAGTTCATGGACCCGACCTATGCTGCGTCGTCGACGTTCCTCGCCCGCTTCGAGCGTGAAGCCAGGATCGCGGCGAGCCTCCAGAGCCCACACGTCGTCTACGTCCAGGACTTTGGCGTCGACGACGAAACTCCGTACCTCGTGATGGAGCTGCTTCAGGGCGAGGACCTGGGCACGCGCCTCTTGCGCGTCGGCCGGCTCTCTCTCGTGGACGCCACCCTGATCCTGGTGCAGGCCGGCAAGGCCATCCGTCGCGCGCACGACGCCGGCCTCGTCCATCGCGATCTCAAGCCTGCCAACCTGTTCCTCGTGCGCGTGGAGGGAGAGCAGGACGAGGTCGTCAAGATCCTCGACTTCGGCATCGTCAAGGACACCGGCGCGGCGCTGACGGAAGAGGTGACCCGCACCGGCGAGCTGCTCGGCTCGCCCCACTACATGAGCCCGGAGCAGGTCCGGGGCGAAAAGGACATCGATCAGCGCAGCGATCTCTGGTCGCTCGGGGTCATCCTCTTCTATGGCGTCACAGGCGAGCTGCCCTTTCAGGGGGCCCAGCTCGGCGCGGTGATCGCCAACATCCTGGTCGGTCCGGTGCCCAGCGCGTCCCTGATCGCGCGCGACCTGCCGCCGGAGATCGATGCCTTCTTCGCGCGGGCGCTGGCCCGCGAGCGGGCGGAGCGCTTCCAGTCGGTCGGAGAGATGATGGGCGAGCTCCGCCGTGTCGCAGGCATGGCGTCTCCATCGATTCCGGATCTGCAATCCCCGTGCTCCGGCGTGCCGAGCACCGCTCGGCCGAGGCTCAGCGGGACGATAGCGCTCGACGTCGCCAAGCTCGACGAGCCGGCGGCCACGCCCCGCTCGGCGAGGCCAGGCACCCTGACCGGCGCCGGATCGACAGCGCAGGAGGCCCGACTCCAGAGGCCTCAGCGCGCGAGGCTGGCGATCGGCATCGCGATGACGTTCCTGCTCGGCGCCGGCGTCACCATCGCGCTCGGTCGGGGCGGAGCGAGCGGCGGGGGCGATGCGAAGGCCGCCTCGGCCGGCGCGCCGGCGTCGGAGGAGGTCGCCGCCAGCGCGTCGGCAGAGGTCGAGCCCTCCCCGGAGCCGCTGGAGAGCGTGACGCCCGCGACGCCCGTTGCAGAAGCGACGGGCTCGGCAGCGGACGCCGCCGGCGAGACGGCAGCGCCACCGGCGCCCTCGACGTCCACCACGGCAGCACGCCCGCCGTCGAGCGCCACGCCCAGGACACCACACACGGGTGTCCCCTCTCCTTCCAGGAGGCCGCCGATCCCGCCAACGACCGCGCCGGGGCTCGACCGAGCACCGATTCCGGAGGTGCCCTTCTAGCGCGGAGACCCCTTATTTTTAGCAGAAGATTGAACAGGGAGACGGGGAGACGGGGAGATTGGTGGGATTTCACTCCCCGTCTCCCCGCCCCCCTGTGAATTTTCTCGAAAAGGCCGAGGGGTTGCTTCAGCTCACCGGCAAGACACGTGTCAGCTCCGGGCGTTTCGCTGCCGGCGACGGAGCGTCAACAGCGCAAGGCCCATGGCGACGACCGCTGCGTACGACCTCTTCGGCTTGGCATCGCCACCGACGACGGCGCACCCACCCGTTTCACCCGATTCACCTGCAGACTCCGAGCCCGCGCCGGTGGTGGCGCTGTCCGCAGCGCCGCTCGTACCGCTCGTACCGCTCGTGCCGCTCGGGTCGCTGCCGCCCGTCGTGGTGACCTCGCCGCCGCCAGCGGGCTGCCCGCCAGAGCCGACGGTCACGCCCTCGCCCGCGCTTCCGCCGTCCCCCGAGGCGCCGCCGCTCCCCGCAGCAGGCCCGGCGCCGCCGACGTTCTGATCACCCCCGGAGCCGTCGCCCGAGCCACCCGTGCCGCCGCTGCCGGCAGCCTCGGAACAGTCGGTCTCCGGATCGGCCCCACCGGCCTTGTCCAGACCGAAGAACGCGAGGATCGCATCGGCCTCGTACGGCATGGAGTGCGCGCCGTTTCTTCCTGACCAGGCCTCGAACACCGTGTAGCCACACTCGTTCTTCCAGAACTGGCGATCATAGGTGGTCCCGCCCGATGTGATCATGTCGGTCGAGGTCGGGGTCTCGCTCAGCTCGAGGACGTTCGTCCATTCCTTGATCGCCTCGGCCTGGTTCTTGTAGTTGATCGTCGCGTCCGCCGTGCCGTGGAAGATCTGAAGGCGGGGGCGATGCCCCGTATACCCAGGGAACATCCCCCGAACCTGATCTCCCCATTGCTGCGCTGACTTGCTCGTCCTGCCGCCCGCGCAGTTGTTGCTCCATTGCTGGCCCCCGTCGAAGCCGTCCGCCCAGCACCCGGCCGCCACCCCCGCCCTCGCCGCGCCGGCCCGGAAGATGTCCGGGTACACCGCCAGCATGGCTTGCGTCATCATCGCTCCGGACGAGCCGCCCATCACGTAGACGCGCTTCGGGTCGCCTTTGTACTTCTCGAGCGTGTACTTCACCATCTGAGCGACGGCCTGCGTGTCGCCGCCGCCGTCGTGGGTCAGCGATTTCGTCGTGCCCACGTCCCAGCAGTTCCGGCCGGTGGCCTCCGGAAGGATGATGATGAAGCCGTTCTTGTCGGCGCCCGCCTTGACACCCGAGATGCTGTTGAAGAACGAGCTCACCGGCGTGCTGCACGAGTGGCAGCCCACCACGATGGGCGGATTCTCGGCCAGCTTGTCCGGGACGTAGATGTTCATGTTGACGTAGCTCGGGACGCCGCTCGCTCCCCACGTCGCCCGGCTCACCGCCTGCACGGACGCCGCGTACACGGGCATGGCCGCGAACAGACCCAAAGAGAACGACGCGACCACGAAAACGCGATTCTGAAATCGACGCATGTTCGATTACCTCTAAAGCTGGCGTCGCCGACGATGGCGCGCGATTGGCGCGCGGATGCTATCGACACAGGAACTTGGGCGCAAGCCGCTTCGGGTTCTTCCAGCCCGCGAAAATTGAACCAAGACCTTGCGCATCATGGAGCCTTCTCGCGCTGTGAATGGCCGTAAACCCGCAGCTCACCCCTTCACGCCGGGCGGGCCGCCTTTCGACCTCGCTGCCGCGCACCGCTCTGCATAGACGGCCGGTGTGAAGCCGACCTGGGTCTTGAATTCCCGGATCAGGTGCGCTTGATCATGATACCCGAGCTCCTGCGCGAGCGCCGCCCACGCGACGGGCGCGCCCGTGGCCACGCGCTCCGCGGCCTCCTGCACGCGTGACCGCCGGATGATCCACTTGGGCCCGACGCCGATGTACCGCTCGAACGCGCGGTGCAGCGTGCGGACCGAGACGCCCGCGATCCGGGCCAGATCCTCGGCGCGGTGGATGTCGCGATCGTCCTGCGCGCGGACGGCGAGCGCCATCGCCTCGTCGAGCCCGGCGTCCTCCGGGCCCCTGCGCGCGCGCAGGAGCTCCTCCACGGCGCGGATCGCGGTGGCGTCGTCCGGCTGGTCGAGCACGGCGCGCTCGAGCGGCCCGGCCGCGCCGCCGAAGATCTCGACGAGGGGGACGACGCTGTCGACCAGCCGGCGCATGGGGAGGGGCGCGAACGGGAAGAAGCCGCCCGGCTTGAACTTCGTCGCGACGACGCGCCCCGTGCCCTCGATCCGGACGACCTCGCGCCGGGTCCCGATGCCGTGCACCGCCGAGCCCGGCGCCTCGATGGCCAGGTTGACGCAGGGGTGCGGCAAGAGCTCCTGCTCGAACGGCGCGGTGAGCGACCAGCGGACGACCCAGTGCCAGTCGACGAGCCTGGCCAGGTCCGGCGCGGGCGCGTGGCGGTGCAGCGCGAAAAAGCGCTGGAGACCCGCGGCGGGGTTCAGGATGCCGCGGGTGGGGTCCTCGGGGGTGATGCTCCGGCTCATGATCGCGCGTGGCGCTCTTTTACAATACCGCGCCTCGCCCGGGCAGTAACGTCCGCCCCGGAGGCAGCAACATGGCTGATTCGACCACGATCCCGAGGGGCAACCTCGTCTTGTTCCATTCTCCGAACTCGCGCTCGATGGGCACGCGCATCCTGCTCGAGGAGCTGGGCGCGCCCCACGAGCTCCGCGTGCTGAACATGAAGGCCGGGGAGCAGCGGAAG
Organism: Sorangium sp. So ce1504; assembly: GCF_051521635.1. Taxonomy (NCBI): domain Bacteria; kingdom Pseudomonadati; phylum Myxococcota; order Polyangiales; family Polyangiaceae; genus Sorangium; species Sorangium sp. So ce1504. The sequence continues at coordinate 9,589,350 of NZ_CP150365.1, forward strand.
GCCCCTTACCTCGCCGTGAACCCGCTCGGGAAGGTGCCCGCGATCCTGCACGACGGCGCGCTCGTCACCGAGCAGGTCGCGATCGTCATTTACCTCGCCGATCTGTTCCCGGAGGCCGGCCTGACCCCGGCCATCGGGGATCCGCTGCGCGGGCCGTACCTCCGGTGGATCGCGTACTACGGGTCGTGCTTCGAGCCGGCCGTCGTCGATCGGGCGATGAAGCGCGATCCGGCCCCGGCCGCGACGTCTCCGTACGGAGATTTCGATACGATGTTCGGCGTGGTGGCGGAGGCGCTCCGGAAGGGGCCGTATCTGCTCGGCGATCGGTTCTCGGCGGCCGACGTCCTCTGGGGCAAGGCGCTGGAGTGGATGGTGAAGTTCAAGCTCGTGCCCGAGCTGCCGGAGGTGAAGGACTACGTCGCGCGGGTGTGCAGCCGGCCGGCGTTCGCGCGGATCGCGGCGAAGGACGCAGAGCTCGCCGCGGCGCACGAGGCCGCGGCCGCAGCGGAGGCGCAGGCGAGCTGATCGCCGCCCAGGCTGCCGTCTACTCCGGCTGCCCACCCAGCTGCTTCACCGCCCTCGATCCCGCCTCGATCCCGCGCCGCAGGCACTCCGCCTCGCGCGCGCCCTGGAGCTCCGCGGTGATGAACCCGGCCGCGAACGCATCGCCGGCCCCGGTCGTGTCCACCACCTCGACCTGAGGCGCCGGCTCGTCGAGGCGCACGCCCTGCCGTCCGCCCACCGCCGCGCCCCGCGCGCCACGCTTGATGATCACCCGCTCGAAATAGGCGCCCAGCGCGATCATCTGCGCGGTGAGGTCACCCGTGCCCGAGAGCGCCTCTGCCTCGTCGGCGTTGACGAGCAGCGTCGACATCCCTCGTGTCCACTCAAGGAAGTCCCCGACCCCCACCTCCCGCAGAAAGCCCACGGACGCGGCGTCGAGGGCGATCGGGACGCCGCGGCGCCGCGCCTCTTCGGCGAGCCGCAGCACGGCCCGCCGAGGCCCTTCGGCGAAGAGCGAATACCCCGAGAGGAGCACCAGCCGCGTCTCGTCCAGGAGCCCCACCGGCATGTCCGAAGGCTCGAGCGCGAGGTTCGCCCCACGGTCGGTAAGGAAGCTCCGCTCCCCGTCGGCGTCGACGAGGATGACCAGCACGCCCGATGGATTCTGCGGGTCGGCCACGAGGATCGGGTCGACATGGAAGCCCTTGAAATGGGCTTCGAGATGCGGCTTGTCCCTGGCTCCTACCCGGGCGACGAACGACACCTTCGCTCCCATCGAGCCGAGCCACACCGCCTGGTTGGCCCCCGAGCCTCCGGGGCGGCTCTCGATCTTGGCGCGCCGGTCCGAGCCGCGCACCAGCGGCCCCTCGGGGCGGACGATCACGTCCGTCATCACGTCGCCCACCACGAGCACGCGGTCGGCCTCGCTCATGCCTTGGCCTTCGGCTTCGACTTCGACTTCGACTTGGGCCTGGCCCCGAGCTCGCTCATCGCCGCCGCGATCTCCGCGGCCACCGCCGCGTTGTTCTCGACCAGCGCGATGTTCGCGATGAGGCTCTTGCCCTCGGTGAGCTCGAAGATGCGCTTCAAGAGGAACGGCGTCAGGTCCTTGCGGCTCACCCCCTCTGCCTCGGCGCACCGGATCGCCTCCTCGATCCGCGCCTCGATCGCCCTGGCTTCCATCGCATGGCTCTCGGGGATCGGGTTGGCCACCAGGACCCCGCCCATGCCGAGCTCGAACTGCAGCGCGATGACCCTGGCCGCTTCCTCGGCGCTCTCGATCCTGTGGTCCACCTTCTGCCCGCTCTGCCGCGCCCAGAAGGCCGGGAAATCCTCGGTCTTGTAGCCCAGGACCGGCACGCCATGGGTCTCCAGCGTCTCCAGCGTCTTGGGGATATCGAGGATCGACTTGGCCCCCGCGCAGACCACCGCCACCTGCGTCTGACTCAGCTCCTCGAGGTCGGCGGAGATGTCGAAGGTCGTCTCCGCCCCGCGATGCACGCCGCCGATGCCCCCGGTGGCGAACACCTGGATACCGGCCCAGGCCGCCGCCATCATCGTTGTCGCCACGGTCGTCCCGGCCAGCCCGCCCAGGACCAGGAGCGCCGCCACGTCGCGCCGCGAGGCCTTGGCCGCCTTGCCGCCCCCCCTGGCCAGCCGCTCGAGATCTTCCCCCGTCACGCCCACCTTGAGCTTGCCGTCCATGATGGCGATCGTCGCCGGCACGGCGCCGTTCCGGCGGATCACCGCCTCCACGCGCTGCACCATCTCGAGGTTCTGCGGATACGGCATGCCGTGCGTGATGATGGTCGACTCGAGCGCCACCACCGGCCGGCCGCCAGCGAGCGCTTTCCTGACCTCGGGCGAGATGGAGAGATAGTCCTTGATCGACACGCTGAGATCCTTGGGCGGCGAGGGTTTGGCGGTTGAAGAGGCACCGGGCACGAGCGCCACATTCTGCCCTGTTCAGGAGGTTTCAATCCGTTTATCGCTCTAGGATCCGGTGGACTGGTACCGCCGCTCCCCGAAGCGCCAGATGCGCAGCGACACGAGCAAGAACGCCACCCCCACGAGCGGCGACGCCCAGCGCGCGGCCTCGGGCAGCGCGGGGACCGTGGGGCGATCGAGCAGCGCGCCCGCGGGGATGTAGCTCACGAACGCGAGCGGCACGACGAACGTGAAGAAGCGCCGGAACCAGTCGCGGTACAGGGTCAGCGGGTACTGCGCGGCCTCCGTGCCGCCGTACGTCAACGCGTTCATGATCTCCAGCGACTCGATCGTCCAGAAGCACAGCGTCGCCTGGAGCACGAGGAGCCCGTAGAACACGCAGGCGCCGCCGACGATCGCGCCGACGAGCAACGCAAGCTTGGCCGCCGTCCACCCGACGCCGAGCGCGCTCCCGGCCCACAGGAGCATGACGAGGCCGACCGCGAGCCGCCCTGCGCGCAGGAACTGGAAGTCCCCGGTGGCGACCTGGAACGCCGTGGAGCGCGGGCGCAGGAGGAGCCGGTCGAAATCGCCCGATTTCACCATCGCGGAGAAGGTGTCGAACCCGCGGCCGAACGACTCGGCGAGCGCGAACGAGACGTTGACGAGGCCGAACAGCAGCGCCACCTCCGCGAAGCGCCACCCCCGGACCGCGCCGAACCGGTCGAACAGCGCCCACGCCCCGAGCAGCTCGATGCCCACCGTGATGAACTGCCCCACAGACCACATCACGAACGACGCGCGATACTGCATCTGCGCCCGCAGCGACGCGGCGGCGAGCCGGAGGTAAAGCCTCGTTGCATCGAGCGACATCTCGCCTGTTCCTCGTCTCCTCGCCCGTTCCTCGTCCCTCAGCCGCCCTGCACCACGAGCCGGCGCAGGCCGCGCGCGACCATCGCCCTGCCGAGCGCCACGAACGCGGCGGTCCACAGCGCCTGGTGCAGCAGCACGCCCGGGAGCGCCCCCGCGGGCAGGTGCCCGAGGTAGAGCCGGAACGGCGCGTCGACCATGCCGCGGAACGGCAGCGCGTCGAGCCACGGGAGCATCCACGCCGGAAACAGCGGCAGCGGCACGATCATGCCGGAGGCGACGAGGACGAGCGACGGCACGATCCGCGCGATGCCGTCGCCGGACGTCGTCCACAGCATCGTCGACGTCACCGCCGTCGCGAACGCGCCCACGAGCGCCGCCGCGCCGACCATCGCCGCCGCCCACGCGCCCGCGGCGGCCAGCGACGGCGGCAGCCCCATCCCGAGGAGCGGCACCGCGACCGCGAACATCGGGACCGCGCGCAGCAGCGTCGGCGCGACGCGCGCGGCGAGCGCGCGGGCGAGCCAGAGCGCGTGCAGATCGAGCGGGCGCGCCAGCTCGTAGCCCACCGCGCCGGTGCGGATCAGCTCGCGCACCTCGGGGTCGGGGTTCGTCGAGAACGGCAGCAGCTGGAAGAACGCCTGTCCGAGCCACGTGTACGTGATCGCCTGCCCGAGCGCCATCGGCGGCGGCGCGCCCGACAGGGCGTTCCCGTAGAACGCCTCGAGCACCATGACCTTGATGAACCCCCAGAACAGCTGCGTGCCGAACCCGGCCGCGGCCGCGGCGCGGTACTGCAGGAGCGCGCGGCAGCGCGCCCGGAACACGGCGGCACAGGCGGCGAAATTGGCCGCAAAGCGTTCGAACGGCGCGCTCACGGCGGCGCCCCCGCCTCGCCGCCCTCGCCGTAGAGCCGCGCCACGATCTCGTCGATGGGCGGGTTCTGCACCAGGAGGTCGCGCACCGGGGTGCGGGCCGTCACGCGCCCGACCAGCTCCGCCGTCGAGATCGCGGCGGGGTCGAAGCGCAGCGTCACGCGGGCGCCCTCGCGGCGGATCACCTCGGCGCGTGGCTCGGCGATCTCCGCCGCCGGGTCCGCCAGGTCCACGATGAGCCAGCGCTCCGCGGTGACCTGCGCGCGCAGCGCCTCGAGCGAGCCGTCCGAGAGCACCCGCCCCCCGGCGATGAGGATGACCCGCGAGCAGAGGGCCTCGATGTCGTCCATGTCGTGCGTCGTCAGGATCACCGTGACGCCGCGCTCGCGGTTGAGCCGCTGCACGAAGCGCCGCACCGCGAGCTTCGAGACGGCGTCGAGGCCTATCGTGGGCTCGTCGAGGAAGAGCAGGTCGGGCGCGTGGAGCAGCGCGGCCGCGAGATCGCACCGCATGCGCTGGCCGAGGCTGAGCTGCCGCACCGGCGTGTCGAGCAGCGGCCCGAGATCGAGCATCGCGACGAGCTCGTCGCGCGCGCGGGCGTGATCGGCCGCGGCGACGCGGTAGATGTCCCGGAGGAGTTCGAACGAGTCGATCACCGGCAGATCCCACAGGAGCTGGGTGCGCTGGCCGAACACGACGCCGAGGCGCCCCACGTGCGCGACGCGCTCGCGCCACGGGACGCGGCCGGCCACCTCGCATCGCCCCGAGTCCGGCACGAGGATGCCCGCCAGGATCTTGACCGTCGTCGACTTGCCGGCGCCGTTCGGCCCGATGTACCCGACGAGCTCGCCCCGATCGAGCGAGAACGAGACGCCCGCGAGCGCGTCCACGGCGCGGTAGCGCGGGCGCACGAGCCCGGCGAGCGCGCCCAGGGCGCCCGGCCGGCGCTCGGCCACCCGGTACGCCTTGCGCAGGTCCTCGACGACGATCAGCGGCATGACGGCGGCCAGGGTCTCACGGGCGGCCCGGGAGCATACTTGACCTGGGTCGAGCGGCCAGCGCCGCGGGCCCCGACCTCGGTCAAGCCGCCAGCGCCGCGAACGCGGCCTACGTGCTGAGCCTGCCCGCTTGCGATCCCTGCCGCGCCGTCACTCCGGCTTCGCGAGCGGCGAACAGCGGCTGTAGCGGTAGTCGTTCGAGGTCGCGTAGAGCACGCCCGGAGGATCGCGCGAGTCCCCCGCGGCGATGCAGGCCCGGTACCAGGGGTAGCAAGCCTGGAGCGTGTCGTAAACGAACGACGGCGCGGCCGGCGCGCCGCCCCGTTGCACCCAGCACGCGACGGCCGCGCCGGTCTGCGGCTCGATGAGGCAATAGCGCTGCATGTCGATGGCCGCGCCGGCGCGCGCGGGTTACGGTACCCGCCGCCTCGATGCCGCCCGATCCCAGCGCGCCCCCCGGCGATCGATCCCTGTTCCCGTCGTTCGACGGCCCCGGCGGCCTCGACCGGATCCGCGCCGACCTCCCCGCCTTTCTCCCGGCCATCCGCGCGGTGTGCGAGCGCCACGGGCTCTCGTCGGGCGGGCTCTCCGCCTTCGCGCACGGGACCAACGTGGTCGTCTCGAACGACGCAGGCCAGATCATCAAGCTGTTCCCGCCCTTCCTCCGGCACCAGTTCGAGGCCGAGCGCCTCTCGCTGGGGCGCTTCCACGGGAACGTCCCCGTGGCCACGCCGGAGCTCCTCTGGCAAGCGGAGCTCGAAGGCTGGCCCTATCTCGTGATATCGCGCCTCCCGGGGCGCACGCTCGAAGAGGCCTGGCCCGCGATGAGCGGCGCGGAGCGCGCCGAGGCGCTCGCCCGCATCGGCGAGATCATGAGGGCCGCCCACGCGCTGCCCACCTCTGGACTGGAGAGCATCGATCTCGGCTGGGCTGCGTTCCTGGAGCGCCAGATCGCCGGATGCGAGGGCCGGCACCGGCGGATGGGCCTGCCCGAGCGCCTCGTCTCGCAGATCCCGGCTTTCCTCGAGTCTGCCCGCGCTCTCCTGCCGACGTCCGTCGTCCCGGTCCTGCTGACCGGCGAGTACACGCCGGAGAACCTCCTCGTGACCCGAGCGGGCGGGAGGTGGAGCGTCACCGGCATGATCGACTTCGCGGACGCGTGCCTCGGAGCACCCGAGTACGATCTCCTGGGCCCGTGCCTCTTCCTGTCGGCCGGCAGCGCGGACCTCCAGCGCGCCTTTCTCGGCGCCTACGGATACCCGCCTGCCGACCTGGGCCCAGCGCTGAGCCGCAAGCTGATGGCCCTCGCGCTGCTGCACAGGTACAGCAATCTCAGGTTCCAGCTCAGGCTCGAAGGATGGGAGTCCCAGGTCTCCTCGCTGCCCGAGCTGGAACAGACGATCTGGCCGTTCTGAGGGGAGATCTGGCCGCTCGCGGCCGGCGCGCCCCGCCGCGATCACATGGCCGCGAGCAGGGCGGTGACGTCCTCGCAGGAGTGCTCCTCGACGGCCCGGCAGTTCGCCACGTCAGCCCACGGCCACCAGCCGCACCCCTCGGCGTCCTCCTCGCACGCCGCTTCGAGGTCCGGGGAGACGACGAGGTCGCAGATCTGATGCGGCGACGGCGCCTCCCACACGAGCGTCGGCCCGCACTCCATCCCTTCGCGCCCGCAGTGCCTCTCGCGGGTCTGCACCAGCGCGGTGCCGTCGCCCAGCACGAAGATCAGCGATTCGGTCTCGTCGATGTACGGGCCAGGCGTGAGCAGCGAGCTGAGGACGCCCGTGCCGCCTCCGGTCACCAGCTTGGCCGCGCACGAGAGCGCCTCTGGCGGGCTCGGATAGGCGTGCATGGTGACCGGCTGACAGCTCGGCTCGAAGTCGCAAGCGAACAGATCGAGAGCCGCCGGATCGGGCGCGTCCGCGCCGCCGCCCGACGTGGTGTCCGACGACTCCGGCCCGGGATCCGCGTCGTCGCCCCTGTCCGGCTCCGCCTCGGACTCGGCGCCGTCCGAGCCCTCGACGACGCGCGCGCAAGCGATGACGAAAGGAAGCTGCGCCGCTGCCAGCAGGAGCGCTCCCTGGATGATGCGATGTGCTCTCATGGTGTTGCCCTTTCTTAACGAGCCTGTGGAGGTTGTGCCAGGCATGGCGCATAGCAAGCGGCGCGCCACACCGTCCTCGCATCGCGGCGGCGCCGTTGCGCTCCGCGGCTCCAGCCTCCATCCGCAGGCGGACAGCGCGGGGGCGACGTCGCAACCCGAAGCGCCACGAAATTGACGCGCCGCCTTCAACGCTTGCCGCTGACCCACGACGGCACAAACCGGCCATCGAACTCACCACCCGGCACATAATGACGCAACCCCATGCCTCGAAGCTCTGTTGGAGCGCCCCAAAGCCTCCTCTTGCAATGGCGCTGTTCTCGAAGCAGTATCGCGGCGGAACGGGCCAGCCTGCCTGTACCCCTCTCTTGGTTCATTTGTAATGAGTCTTACTTATCCTCGTTCGCTTCGAGGCACGTGACTGACGCGGCATCTTGGCGTTTTGAATGTCGTGGCGGCGTCGCTCTCGACGGTTGCAGATGCTCAGGGAAACATCGTTTATCAGAACAACGCCTTCTTCCCCATCGACGAGCGGAACTTCATAAGCACTGTCACTCATCACCGCTGCGGTAAGCCAAGAAACGCGCGCACCAGGCCACAGCCACCTCGACGCATGGCGGCATCCCCCCGTGCGCCACGATCACCAAAACGGATGCCGACCCGAAAAATCGAGGCGATTCGTGATCAGATCGGCTTGCTGCGGGAATTCTCCCGGGCCACACCAGCGAGGTGCAACCTGGGTCACACCCAGCCAGCTTGTGCAGAGAAGGCGTACTCTGCCTCCGAGCTTCATCTGTCAACAACTATCGACCACGGAACCCAGCCCGACCGCAGGCAACGCGGCGTGCAGCGAGGGGCCTTCCGCGCCGGACCGTGTCCGCGCGTCAAGGGCGCCTCGCTTCCACGCGCCTCCGGCGGCCCGAAGCGGGCGCGTCCTGTCCGGCGCGGCCGGTGCGGGTCGAGCCTGCGGGCCTCGGGACCGTCGGTGTGCATGTCACGCCGTGGTGATCACCGGGATCGCCACGGCGTGTTCGCTCGGAACAGCGCCTCGTGATCACGATCACGATCGCGCAGATCGCCGCAGGGATTTGGACGATTGCATAGGAGCGCCCGGCCTCAGCGCCGGAGGTCACGGCCCGTGTCCAGCGCGGGCGCGTCGACGACGCCGGTCAGCCGCATCAACGAGGGAAACACCGTTATGAGTTACGCACGCATGGTCATCAGGAAGGGTCGAATCGGATCCTCGCTACTCTGCTTGCTGCTCCCCATGTCGCTCGCTTCGTTGACCGCCTGCGGGTCGGATGGAGCGAAGGGCGATCCGGGAGAGCCGGGCGCGCCGGGCGCGCCGGGCGCGCCCGGCGAGCCGGGGCCCGAGGGCCCGCCCGGCGAGACGCCGGTGTCGCCGGTCGACCCGGTGACGGGCTCCCTGGAGAAGTACGTTTCAACCGAAGGTGGAGCGGATCGCTTCCCCCTCGCCGTGAGCGGCAAGGTCGCTCCGCTGGTCGTCAGCGAGAGCGATTATGCGGGCGTGAACCGCGTCGTGGACGACCTCGCGGCGGACATCCAGCGGGTGACCGGCACTGCCGCGGCCGTCAACCACGAGATCCCGGCGTCGGCGAAGGAAGTGGTCCTCGTCGGGACGGTGGGCAATAGCCCGATCATCGATCAGCTGGTGGCGGACGAGCGGCTCGACGTCTCCGGCTTGACGGGGAAGTGGGAGACGTTCGTCACGCAGATCGTCGAGCAGCCGGTGGAGGGCGTGGACCGTGCGCTCGTCATCGCCGGCAGCGACCAGCGCGGCACCATCTTCGGCGCGTACGACCTCTCCTCGCAGATCGGCGTATCGCCCCTGTACTGGTGGGACGACGTCCCGGCCCAGAAGAAGCAGGCGCTGTTCGTGCTCCCCGGGCAGCACACCCAGGGCGAGCCGAAGGTGAAGTACCGCGGGTTCTTCATCAACGACGAGAACCCCGCGACGGGCAACTGGGCGGCCAAGATGTTCGGGCCGGGCAAGGCGGAGGGCTTCCCCGGAGGGCTCAACCACCTTTACTGGGAGAAGATCTTCGAGGTCGCGCTCCGCATGAAGGCGAACTACATCTGGCCGGCCGTCTGGGGCCGGGCGTTCGGCGAGGATGACCCGGAGAACCACGCGACGGCCACGCGGTACGGCGTCGTGATGGGGACCTCGCACGAGGCCCCGATGATGCAGGGTATCGAGGAGTGGAATCGCCACGTGATCCCGGAGGTGAAGGACGCGGCCGGCACCGTCACCAAGCCGAAGACCGATCCGTACGGCGGCACGGGCGACTGGCGCTTCTCGGTGAACTCCGACGCGCTGAAGAAGCACTGGACCAAGGGCATCCAGCGCATGGTCGACGAGAAGATCGAGGGCGTCGTCACGCTCGGCATGCGCGGCCCCGGCGACGTCAGCCTGCCCCCGGCGGACGGCATCCCGCTCATGGAGAGCATCGTCGACTCCCAGCGGAAGATCCTCGAGGACGTGACGGGGCAGGACCTGACGACCATCCCCCAGATCTGGACGCTGTACAAGGAGATCCAGGGTTACTGGGACGCCGGCATCCGCGTGCCGGACGACGTCACGGTGGTCTATTGCGACGACAACTGGTCCAACATGAAGCGCCTGCCGGAGCTCGGCACGGAGCGGGCCGGCGGCTTCGGCCTCTACTACCACTTCGATTACGTCGGCGGCGGCCGTAACTACAAGTGGGTCGACACGATCCTCCTGCCCAACGTCTGGGAGCAGCTCCACCTCGCCTACAACTACGGCGTGGATCGGCTCTGGGTCGTCAACGTCGGAGACTTCAAGAACGAGGAGCTCCCGCTCCAGTTCTTCCTCGACTACGCGTGGAACCCGGACCGCTGGCCGGTCGAGCGCATCGGCGACTGGGAGCGGCGGTGGACCGAGCAGCAGTTCGGCTCCGAGCACGCGGACATCATCGCCGACATCCTGCACAGCTACGCGCTGCTGCAGTCGGATCGCAAGCCGGAGCTGACCAACCGGAAGATCACCGTCGATTACGATCTCATGGTCAGCGCGCCCACGACCGACGTCCCGGATCCCGACACGGCCGCGATCACGTACGACGACGGCGCGAGCCCGTTCAGCCTCACGAACTACCGCGAGCTCGAGAGCGTCACGGAGGAGTGGGAGGCGCTGGCCTCGCAGGCGGAGTTCGCGGCCAGGCTCCTGCCGGAGGAGGTGCAGGATGCCTACTTCCAGCTCGTGCTCTACCAGGTGAAGGCGACCGCCAACCTGTACGCGCTGCGCCTGGCTGGGTTCAAGAACAAGCTCTACGCGGCGCAGGGGCGCGCGGCCACGAACGACCTGGCGGCCATCGCGGAGGCGCGGCTCCAGGACGATCTGGCGCTCTCCTACTACTACAATCACGATCTCGCCGACGGGAAGTGGGAAGGCTTCCAGACGCAGCCTCACATCGGCTACGGCGCGCCGGGGAACCCGTCCTGGCAGCAGCCGGAGCACCAGTACAACAACATCCAGGAGTTCATCTGGCCTGAGCTCGTCTCGATCGAGGTCCCCGAAGCGGCGGAGCTCGGTGTGGCGATCGACGGATCGAGCAACTTCTGGACGGGCGCCGGGGCAGGCGACGGGAGCACCGCGACCCCCGTGCTGCCCGCGTTCAGCCGGTATCAGACGCAGCCCGAGCAGTACATCGAGGTGTTCAACCGCGGCAGCGAGCCGCTCGAGTACACGATCGACGCCGCTCTCCCGGTCGAGTGCCCCGCCGGCTGGGCCGCGAACACGCCCTGCCCGCCGTGGCTGAACGTCTATCCGAGCCACGGTGTCGTCGACAAGGAGGTGCGCGCGACGGTGAGGGTCGACTGGGTCATGATCCCCACGAACCAGACGTTCCCGGTCGATGTCCCGATCACGGTCACGGGCTCGGACGGGAGCTCGGTGGTGGTCACGGCCCGCGTCGAGGACCCGCGGCAGGTCGCGTGGAAGCCGAACCGCTTCATCGAGGCGAACGGCTATGTCTCGATGGAAGCCGATCACTACAGCCGCGCGGTCAGCACGGATGACGTCGAGTGGAAGCTGCTCCCGGACATCGGGCGCACCGGGTCGGGCGTGACGCCGTTCCCTGTGACGGCCGAGGCCCAGGAGCCCGGCGGCGCGTCGCCTCGCCTCGAGTACGACATGCACCTCACGAGCAGCGGCCCGGTGAACGTGTATGTCTACGTGTCGCCGAGGAACAACTTCCAGAACTGGACCGAGGGCCTGCAGTACGCCGTGTCGCTCGACGACGGTCCGATCCAGAAGGTCAACACGAGCCACGCCGTCGAGCTCAACGGCAACGGCAACAAGATCTGGGAGCGGCACACCTCGGACAACGCCAACATCATGCGCACCAAGCACACGATCGCCGCGGCGGGTGACCACACGCTGAAGGTGTGGATGGTCCATCCTGGCGTGATCGTCCAGAAGATCGTGGTGGACGCCGGTGGCGTGAAGGAGAGCCTCCTGGGCCCGCCCGAGAGCTACTGGATGGGCAAGGGGCCGGAGCAGCAGTAAACCATCGTCTGTGAGCAGTCCGAGGGCCCGCCGCGCACACGCTGTGCGGCGGGCTCTCGTCATTTATGCGCCCCCGTATGCGCCCCGGCGCCTATCGACAGCGGATCTTTCTACCGGCGGCGCCGCGATCGTGGACGCGCCCTCTTCGTGCGCCGTGATCGCGCGAATGGCCAATGGTAGGATCCTCGCCGGGATCAGGGATGCTGCGACAGACGCTGGTATGGATGGGTGTGGTGACGCTGCTTCCGGCGCTCGCCGCGTGCGGTGAGAGCTCGGGGGCCGGCGGGGGCGGCGCCGGTCAGGCCGCGTCGACGGGCGCCGAGGCGTCCACGGGGAGCGGCGCGGGCGGCGCGAGCGGCAGCACGAGCGGCAGCGGAGCCGGCGCGGGTGGAACGTCCGCGAGCACCGGCGGCGCGGGTGGAACGTCCGCGAGCGCGGGCGGCGCGGGCACGGGCGGGAGCGGAGGCGACGGGACGCCGGGCGCGCCCCAGGGCTTCATCCTCGGCGCGGACATCTCCTGGGTGCAGGAGCGTGAGGCCGGAGGCAAGGTGTTCCGCGACATCGATCCGCGGACGGGTGAGCTCGTCGAGAAGGACATCCTCGAGATCTTGAACGCGCACGGGTTCAACTGGATCCGCTTGCGCCTGTTCAACGACCCGACCGCGGTGTACGCCGACGCGGCCGTCGACGACGATCCCTACTCGCGCGAGGGCTTCTGCGATCTCGAGCACACGATCGAGATGGCGCGGCGCGTGAAGCGAGCGAACATGGGGTTCCTGCTCGACTTTCACTACAGCGACGTATGGGCCGACCCCGACGATCAACACAAGCCCGTCGCCTGGACCGATCTCGAGGGCGGCGCGCTGGCGAGCGCCATGCGCGAGTTCACGCGGGACGCGATCGAGCAGCTGAGCGCCGCCGGCGCGCGACCGGACATGGTCCAGATCGGCAACGAGATCCCGCAGGGGCTACTGTGGCCTGACGGCTTCGTCACCGGGCAGGCGTTCCAGGGGCTGGGCTCGCTCCTGAAGGCCGGGATCCAGGGCGTCAAGGACGCCGACGACACGATCACCGTCATGCTGCACCTCGACCGCTGCGACGACAACGCGACGACGCGCTGGTGGGTCGACGGGGTGCTCGGGCAGGGCGTCGAGTTCGATGTGCTCGGCCAGTCCTGTTACACCGAGTACCAGGGGCCGCCCTCGGGGTGGAAGGCGAACTTCGATGATCTCGTGAAGCGCTATCCCGACCTGAAGTTCGTGGTGGCTGAGTACTCGTGGGAGAAGCGCGCGGCCAACGACCTGATGTTCAACATCCCGGACAAGCGCGGGCTCGGCACCTTCATCTGGGAGCCGACCGAGTGGCACGAGCGCATCTTCTCGCCGAACGGAGATGTCATCGAGAGCATGATCGCGCCTTATGATCAGATGAAGGTCGACTACCGGGACTTCTGAAGCGGGGAGCAGGTTCGTGGCGCTCCCGAGGGCCCCGTTTCACGATCACCGTGGCACGTATCCCCTGGCGCTGAGCCCGTCGCGATCCCAGGGCGCCCGCCCGTCGCACCAGCGGGCCACCGTGCGTGCGCTGAGCCCGAGCGCACGGCAGGCACGAGCTCCCGCAGGCTGTGGAGTGACGGCGGCGTCCTTCGACGCATGGGTCAAGTCGTTGATATAGCGTCGCTTTTTTCATGGGAGTGTGCCAGCTCGCAGCGACGAATGCGCTGCCGACCGGGGCAAGGTCCCGCAGTTGGGGCTTGACGTTTCGGAAGGCTTTGGATTTCCTTCTCTCTGCGTTGGTTCGTCGATTTCTCGTCGTTAGGCCAGAGCGCGCCGCCGACCCTGCTCCCACGGGAGGCGCCAGGGCCGGCACCGGGCGCCCAGGAGGAGAGCGGGAGGCGACGGGGGCGCAGCGGGTGAGCGGCTCCCGGCAGGGGGGTCGCGAGGCGCTGTGTCTCCTTCAGCCATCAGGGGGAGCGCCGTTCTCGAGCACACGGCAGAACCAGCGTCGGCTGACGAAAGCGAGCGGGACGCAGATCAATGAACCGAAACAGTCAAGCGCACCTCGGTGACGACGCTTATCAGGTCACGGAGACCGTGGCCGTGTTGCCGCGCAGCATCTGGCGGCGCGCGCGCCGCGCGACCTCCGGCGCGAGCGTGCTGCTGCACTCGCTCCGGAACGAGGTCGCTCAGCCGCGCCGGGTCCTGGAGCTCGAGCTGCAGATGTGGCGTCGAATCGGCACGCTCGCGATCGACGGCGACGTGCGCGAGGTAGACGGCGAGCTTTCGCTCATCATGGAGGACTTCGGAGGCGCACCGCTCGAGATTCCCGCGAAGGGTCTGGAGGTCGGAACGTGCCTGGAGCTCGCGCTCGGCATGTCTCGCTTGCTGCATCGCTCGCACGAGCAGGGGCTGCTTCATGAGGACATGAGCCATGGCAGCTTTCTGGTCAATCTCGAGACTCGACGTGTCGAATTTGCCGATCTCCTGGCAGTCTCCGAGGACGCGGCAGGCGGCGCCGCTTGCGAATCCGCGCCCTCACTCGCCCACATCGCGCCAGAGCGGACGGGCCGCCTCAACCGTCGCCCCGATCATCGAGCAGACTACTATTCTCTGGGCGTCACGCTCTTCCAAATGCTGACGGGCCAGCTGCCGTTCGCGGCGACCGACGCCATCGGCTGGGCTCACGCGCACGTGTCCAAGCGCGCTCCGCTCGTCACCGAGCTGTCGCCCGACATACCGCCGCTCCTCGCACAGCTCGTGTCCAAGCTGCTCGCGAAGAATCCTGACGAGCGCTACCAGAGTGATCACGGGCTGCTGAGCGACCTGACCACGCTCTGTGAGAGCTTCCGGCGAACGCAGACCCTCCCTGCCGTGGTCCTGGGGGAGAATGACGTTTCCAGTCAATTCATCGTCAGTCGAGACGTCCAAGGACGCGACGCCGAGCTGTCCGCGCTGGCAGGCGCCCTCCACGACGTGAGCTCCGGCAAGAGGCTGCTCGTCCTCATGCCAGGAGCCGCGGGCGCCGGAAAGTCCGCCGTACTCGCGGAGTTCCTGCAACAGCACAGCGGAGCGCCGGCGCGCCTCTTGTCGACGGCGTTCGAAGAGCGAGCTCAGGCAGTGCCGCTGTCTGGCTTGGCGCAGGTGCTACGACGCCTGGCAGGGGACCTGCTGTCGCTCTCCGAAGCCGAGCTGACGGAGCTGCGGCAGCGCGTGACCGCAGCTCTGGGGCACAACGCAGGCATCATGACCGAGCTGGTGCCGGCGCTCCACTGCGTCACCGGTCCCTCCACGTCCATCGTCGCGTTGAACCCCATCGAGGCGCGGCGCCGGTTGCAGCATGTCTTCCTCTCCTTCATCCGTATCTTCGCCACGCCGGAGCGTCCCCTCGCCTTCGTGCTCGACGATTCTCAGTGGCTCGACGCCGCCTCTGCCGAGGTGCTGTCTGCCATCCTGACGAACCCCGACTCGAGTCACGTGATGGTGCTGGCCGCGCTCCGCGGCGGTGATGTCAGTGACGCGCCGACGCTCCTGAGCCTGCAGAGAACGTTGCACCGGGCGAAGGAGGTCGTGCTGACGTTGCCGCTCGGGCCGCTGTCCTCCGAGGCGGTCGCGGCGATCGTGGCTCGCTCGCTGCGCGCGCCTGTCGCTGAAGCCCGCGGGCTCGCGGAGATCGTGAGGCGCAAGACCGACGGTAACCCGTTCTTCATCGGTCAGCTGCTCGTTTCCTTGCATCGACAGGGCATCCTGCGCCTGGAGGTCGAGCGCGGCCGATGGTCCGCTGACCTGCAGCGCGCGGAGGCGCACCCCGCTTGCGACAATGTCGGCGCGTTGATGGCGGAGCGCCTCGAGAACCTCTCTCCCGAGGCGGCGAGGCTGCTGTCTGCCGCAGCGTGCTTCGGCATGCGCTTCGATCTGCAGACCCTGTCGGAGGCCGTGGACAGACCGCTCGCGGCCTGTCTCGAGCTCGTTCGCGAGGGGCTGGCCCATCGTCTCCTGTCCGAGGTCTCCGTCGAGGCTCGAGCGGAGCCGTCAGCGCCTGGCCGGAGCCACGAGCCTGCATCGTACGCCTTCGAACACTCGCGTGTGCAGCAGGCGGCGCTCTCACGCGCCAGCGACGCGGAGCGCGTCGCAGCTCATGGTCGCATCGGACGGATCCTGCGCGAGCGCCTGCGGGGCGATCGCGCGCCGAGTCGGATCTTCGAGGTGCTTCATCATCTGAACGCCGCTCGCCGCGCGATCCATGACCGAGAAGAGCGCCTCGACCTCGTGGAGCTCAACCTGACCGCGAGTCACCAGGCGCTTCAGAGCGGCGCGTGGAGCATCGCGGGGACCCACGCCGAGATCGCCGTCGAGCTGCTGGCCAGCTGCGAGGGCGAACGTTCGTCGGATCTGGCCTTTCGAGCGATCTTCGCGCGCGCCGAGACAGCGTTCGTGCTGGCTGACCCGCATGTCGAAGCGTTCTGCGAGGAGGCGTTCAGGCTCGCCCCCGACCGCCTGGCGCGCGGCCGAGTTCATGTCTTGAAGACCCGGATCCTCGAGCACGGCGGGCGAATGCTGGACGCCGTGGTCCAGGTGCGCGCGGCCCTGGCCGAGTTCGGCGTGCGCTTGCCGGAGGCGCCCGACGAGATCAACCAGGGCATCGGTGAGGGTATCGGCAAGCTGCAGGCGCACCTGGCGCGCGTGACGATCGAGGGCCTGCCGGCGCTTCCGACGGCAGAGGACGCAGAGGCGCGCCTGGTCCTCGAGTTGCTGGCGCAGGTGATTCCTCCGGCGTTTCAAACCTATCCGCCCTTGTTCTTCCTGGCGGAGCTCATCATGTTCGACCTGGCGCTAAACCGCGGCGTCGACGCGGTCTCGTGCAAGAACTTCGCTGACTGCGGCATCATCCTCCTCGCGATGCTGGGCGACTACGATGCCGCCTATCGCATCGGCCTGGCTGCCTTCGAGCTCTTGAAGCGCTTCTCGCCGACCCCGGTCGAATCGGGCGTGTGCTTCGTGTTCGTGGGCTTTCTTGCGCACTGGAAGGGGACTTACCGAGATCTGTTCGCGGTTTACGACCGAGGGGAGAAGAGCGGGCTCATGCTCGGCGACCTACAGCACGTCGCCTACGCCAAGAGCGATCGCGCCCAGCGCTCGTTCTTGGTCGGCGCGCGGCTGCGGGCCTGTCGCGAGCAGGTAGCGGAGCTGCGGCGGTATTTGACGCACATTTCGGCGGCAGGTCAGCTGGTCAATGCGCTGGTCGTCGAGCGAGCCGTCGCTCGATTGACGGCGCGCGAATCGGAGAGGCAGGCCGTCGCCGCGGCCGACCACGAGGCGACCGCCGTGGTGGTTGCCGAGAAGAGCACCCAGTACTGCTACGCCTACGGGCAAGCCCAGATGATGACGAGCTTCATCCTGGGCGACTTCGCTTCGGCGCGTCAGTGGACGGAGTTCACCCGGGAGTTCTTGATCATCGCGTCGGGGCAGTTCTCGCTTCCCGATTACAAGCTCTTCGAGGGGCTGCTGGCGGCGAGGGCGTGCCGCGAAGGAGGCCCGGAGGCGCGGGAGGCCCTGCTCGCTGTCATCGAGGAGAACCTGAAGCAGCTCGAGGCTTGGTCCCGTCTGTGCTCGGAGAACTTCGCTCACAAGGCCCACTTCCTGGCCGCCGAGCACGCGCGCCTGACGGGGCAGCCGCTGCAAGCCGTGCTCGCCCGCTACCGCGACGCGATCAGAACGGCCGGAGACGGGTTCATCCATTTGCGGGCGCTCGTCCACGAGCACCAGGCTGAGATGTGGCTATCGCTGGACGAGCCCCTTCACGCCAGGACATGCCTGGAGACGGCTTACCGGCTCTACGCTGACTGGGGCGCCACGGCGAAGCTCGAATTGCTGGCGCGTGAGCACCCCGCTTTGCTCGCGGATGCCGCCAGAGGAGACATCGCGACGCCGCGCGGCGCGATGGCGGCCGGCCAGGGTTTCGACAGCGCGTCCCTGCTCAAGGCAACGCAGAGCATCTTCGTCGAGGTCGAGACCGAGCGGCTGTTCGCCGCGCTGATGGCCACGTTGATCGAGAACGCCGGGGCGGAGCACGGCTGCCTCGTCTTGCAAGACGACACCGATCGCACGTACTACGTGGAGGCGCGCGCCCACGTGGAGCGCCCGATCACGAGCCTTTCGCAGCGCGTGGAGTACTCGGAAGCCGAGTTTTTGTGCCCCACCGTCGTCAGCTACGTGCTGCGCACGGGAGAGGCCGTCACGCTGGACGACGCATCGAAGGCCGGCGCCTTCCAGGCGGACCCGCAGATTCGAAGGCGGAGCGTACGTTCGGTGCTGTGCGCTCCCATCATGCGCAAGGGCGACGTCCTGGGCGCGCTGTACGTGGAGAACAACGTCAGCGCGTATGCTTTCACGCTCGATCGATTGGCTGCGTTGCAGGTGATTGCCAGCCAGGCGGCGATCTCGATCTACAACGCACAGCTCTACGAGAGCCTGGAGCGACGAGTGGCCCAGCGCACCGAGGAGCTGGCGCTCAAGAACCGTCAAATCGCTTCGATGCTCGACAATCTGGACGAGGGCGTCTTCACCATCGACCGGAACCGCCGCGTCGAACCGGGATACTCTCGACGATTGGCGGAGATCCTCGGCGGTGCAGAGCTGGTCGGTCGCGACTGCCTCGCGCTGCTGTTCGATGGCTCCAGCGTGCGACCGGACGCGCGGAGCGCGGCAGAGGCAGCGCTCAGCTGCGCCTTCGATCAAGAGCCGTGGCTGGCGGCGCTGAATACCCACCACCTGATCCGTGAAGTGGAGCGTACGGGTCCCGGCGGCAAACCCCAGTTCTTGGAGATCACTTGGAACTTCATCGAGTCGGAAGCGGGCCAGGTGGAGCGCCTGCTGGTCACGGTTCGCGACGTGACCTTGCTGCGTATCTTGCGGCAAGCGGCGCGCAACAAGGAGCGCGAGGTCGACATCATCGTGCAGGCGCTCGATTGCGGCGTCGAGGCCACACGAGCGTTCTGCGTCAACTGTCGCGAGCTGCTAGCCGCAAATCGCGCGGCGCTCGGGCCGGACGTCGAGAGCTCCGAGCAGCTCTGTGATGCCGCCTTGCGCGACCTGCACACCCTGAAAGGCAACGCTCGCCTGCACGGCTTCACGCACCTGGTGGACTGCCTGCACTCTGCGGAGCACGCCTGCCAGGCGTTGCGCCGGGAGCCAGAGCAGCCCGTCGACAGGCGCGAACTGCTGGAACAATTGGACGCCGTCGAGCGAACGATCGCGGAATACGAGTCGGTTTGCCAGGAGAGGCTGACGGCCGTGATCAAGGGGCTGGATGAACGGAGCGAGGGTGTCCTTCACGACATCCGGGGCCTGGTCGCGACGGCCGCTTCCACCGACGCGGCCGAGGAGCTGGTGCGCAAGCTGCGTGGAGTCCTCGCGCGCCTCGACCCGACGTCGGTGGCGCGCGTGGTCGACGAGACGCGCGAGATGTTGCCGAGCTTGGCCGCGGAGCTCGGGAGGCCCGCGCCGGCGGTGCTCACGGAGCAGGCCGAGGCGCAGCTGGCCAGCGACTGGACGGGACTCGTGAAAGACATCCTGGTTCAGTGCTTTCGCAACTCCCTCTATCACGGCATCGAGAGGCCCGACGTGCGAGAGCTCGCGGGCAAGCCGGCGCAGGGCCGCATCGAGGTTCGCGTGCGGAGCGGACCGGGCGGGCTCGAGCTGCAGATCTTCGACGATGGCAGCGGACTTTCACTCGAGAAGCTGCGTCGGCGGGAGGGCGTTCATGCGCTGCCCGACGAAGCCCTGGCCGACCAGATCTTCCTGTCCGGCGTCTCGACCGCAGAGACGATCGGTCAAGTAGCCGGTCGAGGTGTCGGGCTCGACATCGTGCGCGCGAGCCTCCGGGCTCGCGGCGGTGACGCCCTGGTGCGCTTCACCGGGGAGGAGCGCGATGGCCACCGGCCGTTCATGCTGGTCCTCCTCATGCCGAAGAGCGCGCTCGCCTCCCGCTCCTGCGAGCCCCCGGTCGTTCGGCCCTCTTCCTCGCAGACCTCCTGACGCGCGCCTCGGCCGTCACGTCGACCCGCGGCGCCTCGGCGCCCTCGGTCACGGCGGCTCGCATCTGCATCTGTCGGGCGCGCCCGCGAGGGGTATGCTGGCGGGCGTCGTGGACTGGGATGACGTGCGCCATTTTCTCGCGCTCGCTCGAACGGGCTCCGTCCGCGCGGCGGGCTCGATGCTCGGCGTGAGCCACTCGACCGTGGCGCGGCGGGTCGAGGCCCTCGAGGCGCGGCTCTGCGTGAAGCTGTTCGACCGGCACCGCGACGGGTACCAGCTGACGGACGCGGGCAACGAGATGGTCTCGGGGGCGGAGCGCGTCGAGCGGGAGATGGCCGCGCTGGAGCGCGGCCTCGCCGGGCAAGACGCGCGGCTCGAGGGGCCCGTGCGGGTGACCTGCACCGACCCGTTCATCGCGAAGATCCTCCTCCGCGCCCTGGCCGGCCTCTGCGAGCAGCATCCCGGCATCGAGCTCGAGCTGGATGCCGACGCCAAGAACCTGGATCTGTCGAAGCGCGAGGCCGACGTCGCGGTGCGCGCGCTCTTGCCCGGCGCGTCCCCGCCGGAGCACCTGATCGGGCGGCGGCTCGCCCCCATCACCCTCTGCAACTACGTCGCGACCGCGCACGCTGCCCAGCTCGACCCCGAGCGCGGCGCGCGCCCCGCGCGCTGGCTCGGATCCAGCGTGCTCAGGATCGTCAAGGAGCTCGTCGCGTCGTCGAGCTATCCCGAGGTTCCCATCTGGGGCACGTTCGAGTCGCTGGCGATCATGATGGAGGCCGCACACGCGGGCCTCGGCTTCGTGATGTTACCCACGTACGCCGGCGATCCGGAGCCCGGGCTGCAGCGCCTCGCCAAGCCGGACCTGCGCCACGTCGCCGATTTCTGGCTCCTCAGCCACCGCGATCTCCGGGACAACGCGCGCCTGCGGGCCGCGCGCGAGGGCATCACCGCGGCGATGACGGAGCGCGCGGCGCTGTTTCGCGGCGAGGCCGAGGGGTGGCGCGAAACTGCGCCCCTGCGTCACGAACTTGCACCGGGCGCGGACGCGCCGCGTGCGTAGATTCTTCGACCACGATGACCACCGACGCCAAGTTCTGGGACGACATCGCCGAGAAGTACGCCGCCAAGCCGGTGGAGAACGTCACCGCCTTCGAGCGCAAGAAGGCCATCACCCGCGAGCGCCTGCGCCCGGGCGCGACGGTCCTCGAGATCGGCTGCGGCACCGGCTCGCTCGCCCTGGAGATGTCGCCGTTCGCCGGCCACATCCACGCGATGGACGTCTCGGGCGAGATGATCCGCATCGCCAACCAGAAGAAGCAGGCCCAAGGCGCGACCAACGTCACCTTTCGCCAGGGCACGCTGGACGGACCTACCCCGTACGAGCCCGAGCACTTCGACAGCGCCTGGGCTTACTCCATCCTCCACCTCGTCCCCGATCGGCGGCGCACCCTCAAGACGATCTTCGACCTCCTCAAGCCCGGCGGCTCGTTCATCTCGTCCAACGTCTGCCTCGGCGACACCTGGGTACCTTACGGCGCGATCATCACGGTGCTGCGCTGGTTCGGGAAGGCGCCGGTCGCCCACACCTACGATCGCGAGGCGATCCTCCGCGAGATGCGCGAGGCAGGGTTCGTCGAGATCGAGGAGCGGGAGGTCGGTGGCGGGAAGATGGTTGCGTTCCTCGTGGCGAAAAAGCCGGGATGACGCGCAGCTCGCTGCGACCGACCCTCATGCGACCAGCCAACCCTGGCTCCGATCCGAGATCGGATGCTCCCCGCGGCACTCGGCCCCGGGGGACGGGGATGCGCGAGCAACAATAGCGGCAAAATCCGAGTCAGAACCGCGGCCGGAGTCGGCGCGATCCCGTGCCAGCATAGTTCGTCAAGCTCTCCGTAAAGCACCGATGAGCTTGGGGGACAGTCTCGCACAATCCACGTCACTTCAGGACGATTTCGCGACGCCTCGTTGCTCGTCGAATTCTTGCTCCGGCCAGCTTTTCACTCGGCAGGTCTGGTAGCACACTACATTCATTCGTTGGTGGCGATCGCCTCCGGGCGAAGCACGGCGAGCAGGTGGCAGGGCGGCAGGGGCGTACGTGCTCGCGACAGCTCGCCCCCTCGACGCGTGGAAGCCCATGAAGGCGCCTCGAGCCTGCGGACCGGCCGAGGCGCTCGCATCCACGTTGACCCGTGTCCGCTCCTGGAGAACATCGATGTTCAACCTCACCCATCATCGCCTCTCGCTGCTCGCCCTGCTCGGCGTGCTGACCGCGCCAGCGCTCGCCTGCGAAGCCCCGCGCGAGGGCGGTGTCGCAGGGGACCTCGCCCAGGCCGAGCTCGACGTCGAGGACGATGTCGGCGCGCTGGCCTCGGCCGAGGTCGCCGTGGCGGACTATTTCATCGCGACCCGTCCTGACTACCGCAGATGCGCCGCGCCGATGTGCGGCGGCCATTTCGTCGCCCGCGTCAACACGAGCGTGACCCGCTGCGCCGATGGAACTTGGCAAGAAGAATGCCACATGTTCGAGCTGGATCTGTCCGGGCTCGGGCTCGATCGCTCGACCGAGGCCAAAGCCAGAGAGGCGTTCGGTGCCGGGCAGGCGCTGGTCCGCGGCGGCCTGAAGCAGGTCCAGCTCGGCGACCTGCGGTCGCGGCCGGCTGACGTCCTCGTCGCCAGCGAAATCTGGCTCGGGGCGACGGGCAATGCGCCGAAGGGCCACTTTTCTCGGGTCGACAGCGCCGGGATCGTGTGCGTGACGTATCCCTGCCCCTCCTTCTCCGAGCATAGCCTGAACACCAACCTGAGCGGTCCACTCGACGGCATCGATCTGTCCGCGTCCGGGGCCACGGTAAAGCAGGTCGAAGGCGGCATGACGGCGCTCTCCACGCCCGGTCTGCTGGTCGCCGGTCAACACACGGTCATCACCGGCCCGGCCGGCTCGATGAACCGCCTCGACGCGGCGGAGTTCTACCTGCGCCTGAAGTGACGCCGGCTGGGCGGCTCGTGCTTCTTGCGCGCCGCGTTCACGACAAACCAGATCATGGCCAACGCCGCGAAGGCGATGACGCCCGTGGCAAGCGCTTTTGCTCCGGTGATGAGCTTGCGGAGCCGAGTCCGACCGGTTCGTTCCATGTTGAACGAGAGCCTCCGCTCGTCGGGCTCGACATCACCTGGGGCAACCTCGTCATGCGCAGCACACGCTAAGTCCGGGATCGCTTACGCGACCCAGAACGGGCTCGCCCGCACGGCCGGGAGCTGAACGAGCGCAACGACTTATCCATGGCTCGAAGGGGCCGTGTTCGCTCGGCAGCCTGCGAGCGAGGTGCTTCACCGACCGCCAGGGCAGCGTGACATGTCACGTGACATGTCACGATCGCGGCGTGACATGTCACGTGGAGGCCCTGGAGGCGGCAGCGCCGGCCCGAGGGGGCGGCGCTGCGCGCGGGCGCGCTCCAGCCACGTGACGGCAGCGGGCAGCAGCCTGCGACGGGCCACGCGACCGCGCCGACGAGCATTGTAGCGCGGGATGGCGAGAGATCGGCGCGCCTCTCCACGTGAATCGGCTGGTACGCCTTCTGCATTCACGCACGCGCACGCGCACGCGCACGCGCACGCGCACATGGGGGCCTGCCGTCTCTAGGCGCCGGTGGTTCAAGAGGAGATCAGCGATGCATTTTCAATCACCATTTCAACGATGGCTATTCATCTTATCGACATGGTTGCTCGGTGGGGCGCTGCTGGCCGGCGGCGCCGGCTGCGGCCCCGAAGCGCCCGCAGGCGTCAAGCTGCGGCAGCAGTTCCCCGACCAGGCAGCGCAGGTCCTCGAGGCCAGCGAGGCGTTCGTCGCGGTCAACGGCGGTTTCTCGCTCGCTTCGCTCGGCGATCCGAGCCGCGAGCTCGACATCGAGGCAGCGTTGCTGCGCCGCGGCGGGCTGCACGCCGCTCTGCCGGCCCGCGGCGAGGGCGAGATCCGGTTTCATCTGCCCGGCGGGTTCGAGGCGCGCGTGCGCGAGCTCGACGCCGAGGGCGAGGGCGAGCTCACCGAGCGCGCGGTGGCGTATCCGCGCAAGGGCGGCACGTCGTTCTGGTCGGCGATCGACGCGGGCTACGAGGAGTGGCTGCTGCTCGACGCGGGCGTGGCGCGCGCGGATGCGCCCGCGGCGGTGTGGCAGGTCGAGGGCGCGACGCTCCGGCAGCAGCGGGACGCGGTCGAGGTGGTCGACGAGGCCGGCGCGGCGCGGCTGCGCGTGACGGCGCCGGCGGCGTACGCGCGCGGCGGGCGGCCGATCGCCGTGCGCCTCGCGGTGCGCGGGGCGACGATCGAGCTGTGGGCCGACGCGGGTGGAGAGCCGGCGCTGGTCGACCCGGTCTGGACGTGGGCGCCCGCGATGAGCACGGCGCGCAGCGGGCATACCGCGACGGTGCTCTCGAGCGGCGACGTGCTCATCGTGGGCGGCTACAACGGCGCTGTGGTTGCGAGCGCGGAGCTCTATGACCGGGACACGAATAGCTGGTCGCCGGCCGGGTCGCTGACCACCGCCCGCCGCTACCACACGGCGACGCGGCTGAGCAACGGCTGGGTGCTCATCGCGGGCGGCAGCAACGCCTCCAACGTGTCCCTCGCGAGCGCGGAGCTCTATGACCCGAACACGAACAGCTGGTCATCGGCCGGGAGCCTGACCGTGGCGCGCTCCGGGCACACCGCGACGTCGGTCGAGGGCGGCAAGGTGCTCGTGACCGGCGGCCAGAGCGACAGCTCCACCTACTTGGCGAGCACCGAGCTCTACACTCCCGGGTCCAACAGCTGGTCGCCCGCCGAGCCCATGACCACGAGCCGCAGCGGGCACACGGCGACGCGGCTCCTCGACGGCAAGGTGCTCGTCGCGGGCGGGCGCAATGGCGCCTACCTGACGAGCGCGGCGCTCTACGACCCGAGCAACGACACATGGTCGTCGGCGGGATGGATGGGCGTTGCCCGCAACAAGCACACGGCGACGCTGCTTCCGGACGGCAGGGTGCTGATGGTGGGCGGCGCCGACTCGAACTCTCACGAGCTCTCGAGCGCCGAGATCTACACCCCGGGGACGCCGCCCACCTGGACCCCGGCCGCGTCGATGGCCACCCCCCGCATGTCCCACACGGCGACTCGATTCCTGAGCGGCAAGGTGCTCGTCACGGGCGGAACCACCGCGAGTAGCACGGAGACCGACAGCGCGCAGATGTACGACCCGGCGACCAACACCTGGATCGCCATCAAGCCAATGGGCAGCAAGCGCACCCAGCACACCGCGACGCTGCTGGGCTTCAGCAAGGTGCTCATCACGGGCGGCTTCAGGCACGACGGCCTCACGACCGGGTACCTGGCGAGCGCCGAGCTCTACGACCTCGACGCCGAGACATGGAAGTTCGTCGCGCCGATGGCCATGGCCCACCCCGCCGGTGCCGCGGTGCGGCTCCAGGACGGCAGGGTGCTCGTGACGGGCGGATACGACGACGATGGCGACGAGGACCCCGAGAATACTGCCGAGCTGTACAACCCGACGACCAACACCTGGACGTCCGCGCCCGACATGCCAGTGGACCGAACATGGCACACGATGACGCTGCTCGGGAACGGCAAGGTGCTGGTCGTGGGGGGCTTTGAGAGCGTCTCTGCGCTGGAGAGCGCCGCGCTCTACACGCCCGCCACCAACACGTGGTCGTCGATGGGACCCACGGGCTTCGATTTCGCCCGGACCTCCCATACCGCGACGTTGCTTCAGACCGGCAAGGTGCTGGTCGCCGGGGGAGATCCCAATAGTGTCAACGGTCAGGCGCCCACCGCGCTCTTCAACCCGTCGACCAACATCTGGTCGACGGCCGGGCCCATGGTCGTTCCCCGCTCGTCTCACACCGCGACGCTGCTCCAGAACGGCAAGGTGCTGGTCACCGGAGGCCGGCGCAATAGCAACGATAGCTATACCAAGACCACCGAAATCTACGATCCGACGACCGACACGTGGGCGGCTGCGAGCGACATGATTGCCGCTCGCGGAGAACATAGCGCCACGCTGCTCGCCAGCGGTGACGTGCTGGTCGTCGGAGGGCGCGATGCCTCGAGTTATCTGTCGACCACCGAGATATATCATCCGGCGTCGAACGCCTGGTCAGCCGGTCCTGCGATCATCGCCCGCTCCATGCACGACGCGACGCGGCTCAACGACGGCAGGGTGATCATCGCGGGGGGGCGAAACGGCGCCGGCATGCTCCGGAGCACCCAGGTCTACAGCCCGGTATCGAACACGTGGACCACGACGGGGCCGATGGACCAGCCCTATACGTTGCGCGGCATGATGCTCCTGCTCGCGGACGGCAGGGTGATCAACGTGGGCAATTACGACGGGAGCGTCGAGATCTACACCCCCTGACGCCCGCGGGGCCATCGCGTCCGCTTCGCCCGGATCGCGACGGTTCGCCACGGCAAATTCGTCCTTGGGCAACGCTGTAGTGGCTAGTCTCTACGCACGTCCCGCCCGCCCAGGCACACGCCCACGTAATCGGCGACCATCCTCTCCAGCGAGAACCGCTCCCGCGCGCGCTCCCACCCCGCCGCCCCCATGCGCGCCCGCCGCGCCGGATCGGCGCCCAGCTCCACGAGCGCCGCGGCGAGCGCCTCGGCGTCGCCCGGCGGCACCAGCCGGCCCGTCACGCCGTCGTCCACCTGCTCGGCCATGCCGCCGACCGCCGTGGCCACCACCGGCAGCCCCTCGGCCATCGCCTCCAGCGACGCGTTCGGGCACCCGGCGGGCTCGGCGATCAGCGCGAACACGTCGAGCTCGCGCAGGAACGCGCGCGTGTCGGCGAGCTCGCCGACCCACTCGACCGACAGCCCCACCGCCATCCGCCGCAGCTCCTCGGCGTGCGCCTCGGCGCCGCGCTCCACGCCGCCTGCGATGCGCAGCACGTGCGGCGGCAAGCGCGGCGCCGCGAGGCGCAGCGCGGCGAGGAGCTCGTCGAGCTTCTTGTGCGGGTGGATGCGCGCCGCCGTCCCGATCGCGAGCCGCCCGTGCCCGCCGCCGGACGCGCGCTGCTCGGGCGCCGGCGCGCGCAGCGCCGCAGACGGGCGCGGGCCGAGCGCCACGCCGTTCGGCACCACGTGCGCCGGCGCCCCGAGCACCTCGGCGGCGAGCGCCGCCTCGGCTCCGTACTTGACGATCACCCCCGCAAGACGAGCTCCATAGTCGCGCGGCGCGCGGTACGGCAGCCCGCGGCGCGGCGACGCGAAATACCGGCGCAGCGAGGCGAAGTACATCTCGCCCGGGCTGACGTCGAAGAGCGGGACGTCGAGCAGCCCGTCGGCCAGGAGCACCTTGTGCTCGGCGATCACGTTCCACATCAGCACGGCCTCCGGCGGGTCCTCCTCCATCGCGCGCAGCAGGCGCTCCACCGCCTCGGCCGGCTCGATGTCGGCCGGCGGCGGCACCGCCAGCACCGGAATGCCCGCGGCCGCGAGCGCGCGGCGCCCCGGCGTCGGGTACTCCGGCTGCTCCTCGATCACGGCGGCCCGGCCGCGCACGCCGGCCGCCGCGAGGCCGAGCAGCAGCCGGCGCGCGCTGGACTGGGCCCCGCCCATCGAGAAGTTGTTCGTGACGAGGAGCAGCCCGTCGCCCCGGTGCACACCGCGGTTCCGCGCGATCGCCCGCGGGTAGAGCCGCGCATACCCCTCGGCCATCCGCGCGAGGCTGAAGTGCCGCGCCACGACCTCCCGGCCGCTCGACGGCCCTACGCCGGCGCGCGCCTCCGCCACGGCCTCCCGGCCGCTCGTCGACCCGCCGCGCGCGTCGCCCGCGGCGCCGGTGCGCGCCGCCGCCACGATCGCCCCGGCGAACCGCTCGGGCGCGGCGTCGAGCGGCAGGTGGACCATCGCCGGCGTCTCGGCCGCGATCTCCGCGGTGCCGCCGGCGCCGGTCGCGACGACCGGGAGGCCCGCCGCGAGCGCCTCCAGGTGCGCGAGGCTCAGCCCCTCGTGGGCGCTCGGCGACACGAGGACGTCGGCCGCCGCGAGCAGCCCGGCGACGTCGCCGACCGCCCCGGCGAAGCGCACCTCGGCGCGCAGGCCGAGCCGGTCGACCTCGCGCCGGATCTCCGCTTCCGCGGCCAGCGCCTGCTCGCTGCCCGGCGATGCGCTCCCGGCGACGACGAGCCGAGCCGCCCGCGGGTCGCCGGCCGCCGCCAGCGCGGCCCGCGTGGCCGCGAGGATTCCAGGCAGCAGGTGCAGCCGCTTCTGCGGCCGCGGGTTCGCCACGGCGAGCAGCACGAGGTCGTCCGGCGCGATCTCGAGGCGCCTCCGCCACGCCGCGGCCTCCGCCGACCGGGATCGGCGCACCGCCTCCCCCGACCCGGGCGCGTCCGCCGCCTCGGCCCGGCGAGCCGCCTCGGCAGGCGCGAGGTCGATGCCGTTCCAGACCGTGCGCGCCGGGATCGGCAGCGCGCGCTCCGCGAGCTCCGCCTCGACCGCGCGCGCGCACGCAACGAGCAGCGCCGCGTCGTCCGGAGCGAGGCGATCGAGCCCCGCCGGCCAGCCTGCGGCCACGTTGTGCACCGTGACGAGCGGGCGGTACCCGCGCGCGGACAGCCGCGCGAGGTCCTCGGCGTCGAACAGGTGCGCGTGCGCGAGATCCGCGCCCCACGCGGCGAGCCCACGGGCGAGCGCGTCGAAGCGCGCCTCCCGGTCTCCGCGCGCATCGGACAGATCGAGCGCCTCCGGCGGCGCGGCGAACGTGGCGCGGGTCGGCCGGTACACCGCGCAGACGAGCGAGCGCACGCCGCGCCGCGGCAGCTCCCTCGCGAGGTCGATCGCGATCCGCTCGGCGCCCCCCTGCTGCAGGCTGGTCACCACCTGCGCGACCCGCAGCGCCGCGCCGTCGCACACGTCGAGCGGCGCGTGCCGCACCACGCGCGCCCGCCGCGCCCCGAGCTCGCCCTGGAGCGCGGCGTCGAGCGGCTCGCCCGCGCCGAGCCGCGCCGCGACGCCCGCGGCGAGCGCCCCGTCGAGGTACACGCTCGCCGCGCGGGGCAGCCCCGGAGCGCGGCGGGCGCGCGCGGCGCGGCTCAGCTCGCCGCCCGTGGCGCGCAGCAGCTCGGTCCACGCCGTGGCGTCCGGCTCGGGCACGGAGGGCGCGGCGAGGTCGATCGGCGCAAGGACGGCGCCGAGCGCGCAGAGCGGCAGCCCGGTGTCGCTCGGCGGCGGGAACGGGTCCGGCTCGATCGCCGCGGAGGGCGCAGGCCAGGCGCCCCCGCGCACGAGCCACACCGGCCCCGCCGCGAGCGCCTCCGCCGCGGCCGCGAGCGGCGCCGCCGTGAGATCGACCGGCGCGAGCCCGGCGAGCCGGAGCGCGCGCAGCGTGCGGCCGGCGCGGGCGCGGTGCGCGGGCGCTTCGGCGAAGACGGCGCAGAGCGGGCGGCGCATGCGGGAGCTGCGGAACATGCGAACCATGTGAGATCGAGCGGCGCGGCTCAGTAGGCCGACGGATAGCCGCGGAACGGCGCGGCAGCGGCCACGTCCGGCGCGCTCGAGATCCGGTCCCGCGCCCTGTGCCCCGCGGCGGCCGCGCGCGGCGCGGCGGACGGCGCCGCGGCCCACCCGGCCGCGCGCGGAGCGGCCCACGCGGCCGCGCCGATCTGCTCCACCTCCACGGCGGATGGGACGCCGCCCGTGTAGACGAACTGCCCGCGCGGGCCCGGCTCGATCGGGACCGACGCGCGCCGCATCGCGCCCTTCACGAGGCAGCGGTAGTGGAGCATCGACCCGTGCAGGTGCGGGGGCGCGTGCAGCCAGAAGCCGTCGCCCTGCGGCCGGAACGTCACGCCGGGTGGCGCCCCGGCCATGGGCCTGCGGCCGACCGCGCGGCGCACGAGCAGGCCGATGAGGCCGATGACGGCGCTGGCCAGGACGACGCCGCCGCCGATGAACCCCACCGTCGCCGCGGTCGACCAGGAGCTCGAGCGCGGCGCCTGCGCGGTCGCCGCCGGCGGCGGGGTCGGCCCAGGCGCCGTGGCAGGGGCGCTCGCCGAGAGCGCGGCGACCACGCGGAAGCCGTTGTCCGCGTTGCGGCTGCCAGGGTCGTTGCGGTACCGCGCCGCGGCGCGCAGGTGCTTCGCGTCCTTGAGCCACGATCCGCCGCGCAGCACGCGCCGGGGCTTGTCGCCGGCCGGGGGCGCCGTCTGCTCGGGGTCGACCGCCGGGCCGGGCGCATAGGGGCCGTACCAGTCGCGACACCACTCGTAGACATTGCCGCTCATGTCGTGCAGGCCGAAGGCGTTCGGCTGCTTCTGCCCGACAGGCCTCGTCCCGCTCCCCGCGTTGCCCTTGAACCACCCGATGGCGGCCGCGGCGCTGTCGTTGTCCCCCGCATAGAACCGCGTCTGGGTCCCCGCGCGGTCGGCGTACTCCCATTGCGCCTCGGTCGGCAGGTCGAAGGCGCGGCCGGTCTTCTGCGTCAGCCAGCGGGTGAACTCGCCCGCGTCCTTGAAGGTCACGAGCGTCACCGGGTGCACGTCGGTCTGCGGGAAGCCGGGAGTCCTCCAGGTGAACTCCTTGCGCTGCGAGAGGCCCTTGCCGTCGAACCCGAACCCGCCGGAGACGCCGACCTCGGCTTCCGTGCGGTAGCCGGTCTCCGCGGCGAAGCGCGCGAACTGCCCGACCGTGACCGGAAACTTCCCCAGGTAGAAGTCGCGGCCGAGGGTCACGTCCCGGACCGCCTCGTCGTCGCCGCGCCCGGCCTCCGCGGGCGGCGAGCCCTGGCGGAAGCGCCCCGCCTTCACCAGCACGAGCTCCAGCTGCACCCCCCCGAGGTCGATCGCGAGGGCGGGCGCCGGATCCGCGGCCCGCGCCGAGGCCGGGGCGAGGAGGGCGACGGCCGCTCCGAGGACGAGCGCAGGAAGGACGCGGCAGGCAGTGACGCGAGGCTGCACGGGCCCACGCTACCAGAGAGCGCGGCCAAGGTGCGCTCACAGCGACCCGAGCGGCGCAGGCGCCCGAGCGGCGGTGAGCGCCCGGATCGCCCTCGCCCCGCCGGAAGAGCGGCGCGCCGGCGCGCGCCCCTACCTCGCTACCTTGCGCCGCGCTCGCGACATCACGCTTATCAAAACGTCTTTACAGTTCTTCACTCAACACATGATCTGACCGGCACCGCCGCGAAAACAGCTACAAAACGGCCCTCCAACGCCGCTCCGGCGGACCCATCGGGGCCGGGATCGAGGCTCGACAGGCGCTCGTCCGTATGGCATCCAGCGATGCTCGACGCCGGACTCAACCGCGGTCGAGCGCGCCCTGGCCACAGCTCACAGCGAAGCGAAAGGATGTACGCACTGTCGGCCGAGGCGTTCGATGTGCCATGTCACGAGGACGAGCGCGGGGCGCGTGGCTCGTCCTCCGGCGCTGAGGACGTCGCATCCTTGCTGCGCGATGGCCGCCTGACGACCGATCGTTCAGCGTGGGAGCTCACAGCGAATGACCCGCAGCGCGCCTTGAACCGCGAGCTGCGAGCGGCTGGACGAGCACAGCCTGTCCTCGCTCTCGCGACAGACTCACGTGTGGGTGGTGGGGGGATTCCCCCATCCTGCCGGCATGAGGGAACCGCCAAGTCGCCACATGCGCCCCTCGCCGCGGCGGATGGCAGCGAGGACAGTGGGGAGTTCGGCACGGCGCCGAGCGTACGTGTCGACATGGTGAGCGGTACGATCATCTACCCCCGCGCGTCCACGTTTGATCTGCGGCGGGGCGCCGACAAGGACATTGCTTTCGGCGGCGGCAATCACTATTGCATCGGGGCGACGCTGGCTCGCCTCGAGGTGCGGTTCGCCATCGACACGCTGCTCGGCCGCTCTCCGAGATGGGGCTCGCGGGACCGGCCGAGCGGGCGCGGCCGCCCTCGATCCTGGAGATGACTTCATTATCCGTCCGCCTCCGCCCTCGATGGGATGAGGCCGGCCGCGGACGTGCCGGCGCGGACCAGCCGGCGTCGATCGATTTCCCCGGGTGCGCGCCCCTCCGCGAGCCCCCGGGAGCCATGTGCGCGCGACACGACCGGCGCGCGCGAGATGCGATACCAACACACGGCAGGGATCAACGCATGCGAACAACGACCTCACTCATTGCTCTCCTCGGCGCAGCCGCGCTCTTCGGCTGTTCTTCCTCGGACTCCGGCCCTCAACCCTCCGAGGACGAGCTGCTGGCGCCGCCGGCCGAGGGCACCGGCGTGCAGTATCGGATGGTCTCCACGCTCGAGCCGGGGCAGGAGATCGAGCGCTGCCAGCTCTTCGTCGCGCCGCCGGAGGGGCTCAACGTCAACCGGGAGATGGTGCGGTACTCCGGCGGGAGCCACCATGTGCTCCTGTACGCGACGCCCTACACGTCGATCCCGACCGAGACGCGCCGGGGCGTCGCCCTGGACGCGAGCCAGGTCCACGACTGCAACGACGGCCCCCAGGCCGACTGGGAAGCCACCGGCGTGGTCGCCGGCTCCCAGTCGCCCGACGGCAACTCGTTCCTGGGCGAGCTCCCGGAGGGCGTGGCGCTCAAGGTCGCGCCGGGCACGGTGCTCCTCATGAACACCCATTACGTGAACGCGTCGCCCGAGGCCATCGAGACCGACGCGCGCATCAACCTCTACACGATCGCGGACGACGAGGTGAAGGTCGAGGCGGGCATGCTCTTCCATTACAACCCCTTCATCAGCGTGCCAGCGCACGGAAAGTCCACGGCGCGCATGCGTTGCGTCACCGAGAACGACATCTCGGTGGTGAGGATCCAGTCGCACATGCACCGCCGCGGCGTCGGCTACGTCGCGCACAAGGTCGATCTCGACGGCACGATGACGGAGCTCTATGCCCACGACAGGTGGGAGGGGGTCCCGTCCGAGGAGTTCACGCCGTTCCTCGAGGTCAAGGCGGGAGAGTCCCTGGACTACCGCTGCGAGTTCAACAACGTCGAGGATCGCAACATCGCGCAGGGCCTGACCAGCCGCGACGAGATGTGCATGCTGATCGGGCCGTACTTCCCGCGCTCCCCGGCCTACGAGAACTGCGACACCGAGGAGGGCATGGTCGCCGCGACGTGGTTCGGCGACGGGAAGACCACGTGCGCCGAGGCGTTCGAGTGCCTCGGCAACGCCCAGGATGACGCCGCGGTCTACGGCTGCGTGGTGAACAGCTGCGAGAGCGTCGGGCCCCAGCTCTCGGCGGCGCTCGCCTGCCAGATGACGGGGGGGAACGGCGCCTGCAACGAGGCGTGCAGCGGCGAGGACGCGGAGGCCTGCAGCACGTGCGTGGGCGAGGCGTGCGCCGCAGAGATGGAGGCCTGCCAGACCGCGACGTGCAACTGACGTCGCGATGACAGGCGCCGCGGGGCGGCCCTGCGCCACCCCGCGGCGATCCTCCCGCTCCCGTGCCGCTCGCTCAGGGAGCCGCGAGGAGCTCGGCCGCGAGCTGGATCCCGAGCTCCTCGGCCTTCGCGTGGTCCTCGACAGGATCCACGACCGCCCGCGGCCCCGCGAACGCGATGTAGGTGACGCCGCTCTCCACCCCGGCGCCCGGCCGCTCGATGCCTACGGCCTGCGCCATCGCGTACGATCCCATCCCGATCGTATCGCACTCCCCGGTATCGCCGAGGATGCCATAGGCGACCGTGTCGCCGCGGATGACCGCCACCACGGCCCCCAGCTCGACACCGGCGTCTTTGTGATTCCACGCCACCGCGTCGCATTCGTCGGGCCAGCTGTTGGGGGCGACGACGAACGGGAGATGGACCGAGTCGAGCGCGTTTCCCTGCGAGTCGGCCAGCGCCGTGTGAGCAGTCGATGAGGGACACTCGGAGGACTCATGGGATAGACCGTCGCAGTCGATCCCCATCCCGGCTTGCCAGAAGTACGCCCCGTTCAGCCCGCAGACAGGGATGCCAGGCTCCGCGTTACCGTCGAACGCGTTCCTGAAGACCCCCAACGAGGCCGGGCGGCACGACGCCGTGAGCGCGAGCAGCTCCGCCGCCGTCGGAGGGCCCGGCGCCTGACCCCCGCCGGCTCCGCCCTCGCCGGCGCCACCCTCGCCGGCGCCGCCGCCGCTGCCCCCGTCGCCTCCCCCGCCTGTGCCGCCCTCGCCAGCGCCTCCCTCGCCGGCGCCAGCGCCTCCCTCGCTTGCGCCGCCCCCGCCTGTGCTGCCGGCGCCGCTCCCGACTGCGCCTCCCTGGCCGACGCCTCCCTGGCCGACGCCTCCCTGACCTGCGCCTCCCCCGCCCTGGCCGGCGCCGAACACGAGATCGCCGACCCCGGAGAGGCTCGTACACGCGCCGCCGCCGGAGAGCGCCAAGGCCGCGAGCGCTCCCCCGATCCACGCCCTCCTCGCGCCTGGCGCCAGCGCTCGCATCAGAACGTCCCCTGGAGCTCGATCCGCCCGAGGCCCACCCCGGCGCTCCAGACCACGCCGCGCGGCGCTCGCGGCGGCGCGCCCGCAGCCGCAGGCGCGCCCGCGGCCTCGGACGCGCTGCCGCCGCCGGGCCGGACCACGAGCAGCACGACCCCCGCCGCGGCCGCCGCCGCGCCCACGGCGAAGCCCACGGTGGACACATGGCCCAGCGTGGCCGCTGCATCCGCGTCGCCTTGCAGCTCGGCCGGGCAGCGCCGGCCCTCGCAGCGCGACCTGATGTCCGAGACCTGCGACAGCGACATGAGGCCGGTCACGGCGCCGACGCCGATGCCCACCGCCCCGAGCCCGAACGCGACGCCGGCGGGGACCAGCGAGCCGCCGCCCTCCGCCCCGGCCGGCGCCGCGGGCTCGGCGCGAGGGGGCGCCTTCACCGCGGCCGCGTCCAGCGCGGCGCGCACGCCCGCGAGCTCGGTCTCGGCGTCCTTCCGCGCCTCGAGGAACGCCGTCGGCGGATCCTCCGGGAGCGGCTCGCCGAGGACCTGCTCGTACAGATCGCGCGCGGCCTCCAGGCGGCCGAGCTTGCGCTGGCACCGCGCCATGTAGAGCACCAGCGTCGGCGCATGAAAGAGGCGATCCGCCTCCTGGAAGACGTCGAACGCCTCCTGCCAGCGGTCCGCGCCGTACAGCTTGAGCCCCTCGTGCGCCTTGGTCCGGGCGGCCTGCTGCGCCTCGGCCGCGGCGCCGTCCGGCGGAGGCGCCCCGAGCGCCGGCACGCCAGCCAGCAACGTCACAACGAACGCACACCGGCGAAGACAGTTCGAGAGCATCATCATCCTTGTCCGTCAGAAGCGGTCAGAAGCGGTCAGAAGCGGTCAGAAGCGGTCAGAAGCGGTCAGAAACCGGAGTAGAAGCCGGAGAGGGCGCCATGGCCGTCGCCTGCTTCACGGCCCCGCGCGCCCGCGCGCGCCGCCTCGCCGCGGCGGCCGACACCTTAAGGGGAAGAGCGCACCACCGTCCAGCGACGACTCGGACGACTCGGATGGCGAGCGCCGTGATCTCCCAGCATCCCCGGCGCGCCCGCCGCCCGCCCGGCGAGGTCACCGCGGCGCCGCGGCGCTGGCCAGGGGCCGCGCGCGCCGCGCCGGTCCATGGCGAACGAGCGAAACGAGCGGACCGCCGACGACGCCGCGTCGAAACGGATTCGATACATGGCGCATGGTACGGCTTCATGCATGACTTGCCCCCTCAAACGCTCGGATGAACTGGCGGCGCGAGCTCGATTGAGGCTCGACAATGTCCTGACGGATGAGCCGTCGCTCGTGGACCTGCTCCGGGTGGTCACCGTCGACGTCCACGAGGCAGCGAGCGTCGAAGAGGCGCTGCATCGCACCATCACGCACATTTGCAATCACCTCGGCTGGCCGGTCGGGCATGCGTACGTGCCGGCCGCGGACGATCCGTCTCTGCTCCTTCCCACGGCGCTCTGGCACCTGAACGATGAAGCAAAGTTCGCGACGTTCAAGGCTGTCACGGAAGCGACACAGTTCACCGCGGGGCTCGGTCTCCCCGGGAGGGTGCTCGCCTCGAAGCAGCCGGCGTGGGTGCGCAACGTCACGATGGACGCCAATTTCCCGCGCGCCAGGCTCGCGAGGAACCTGGGCGTGAAGACGGGGTTCGCGTTCCCCGTGGTGGTCGGCGCGGACGTCGTGGCCGTGCTGGAGTTCTTCTCCGACGCCGAGCACGCGGACGACGGGAAGTTCACGGCGACCATCGGCCGCATCGCGCGGCAGCTCGGCCGCATCTTCGAGCGCAAGCACGGGCAGGAGATGCTGAGCAGGGAGCGGGACTTCATGGCGGCCGTCATGGATCTCGTCGACGGCCTCATCGTGGTGCTCGACGCGCGGGGCCGCATCGTCCGCATGAACAGCGCCGCCGAGCAGGCGCTGGGGAGCGCGCGGGGGCTCCGGGAGGCCCGGTTCCTCTGGGATCTCACGCCCGATCCGCACGCGTCGGCGCAGCTCAAAGGCCTCTTCGAGCAGCTCGGCGCGGGCGGGTCGAAGAAGCAGGTGGAGGTGCCGTGGACGGCTGCAGACGGCGCCCGCCGGGTGACGGCGTGGTCGGGCGCCGTCCTGCGCGGCAGGGACGAGAGGGTCCGGTTCGTCATCATGACCGGCATCGATCTGACGGAGCGCAAGCGCGCCGAGGAGGAGCGCGCGCGGCTGCAGGAGGAGGTGATCAAGGCCCAGGACGCCGCGCTGGCGAAGCTGTCCGTGCCGCTCATCCCCATCCGCGACGACGTGGTGGTCGTGCCGCTCATCGGCCCGCTCGAGGCCGGGCGGGTGCGCCGCATGATCGAGACGCTGTCGCGCGGCATCGCGAACCGCCGCACGCGGATCGCCATCATCGACCTGACCGGCGTGGACGAGATCGATCCGCCGGCGATGGAGGCGCTGCTCGAGGCGGTGCGGGTCGCGGGCCTCCTCGGCGCGCGGGTGGTCCTCACGGGGATCCGCCCCGAGGTCGCCCAGCGCCTCGCCGAGCGCGGCGCGGACATGGGCCGCTGCGCGGTGAAGAGCTCCCTCCAGAGCGGGATCGCGTTCGCGATGGCGAGCCGCTGAGCCGCTGAGCCGACCAGCGCGCCCGACGTCGGGTGTCGTCCGTCCGTGACCGGAACGGCATCATCACTGCATGGAACAGGGACGAACGCGACACCGCCGCGCCCTCGTTCCGTGCTGTAATGAGGCGCTCCTGACAAACCCCTCGTTTTGCTGGCGTTTTCAGAGAAGAATTCAACGGGGAGACGGGGAGATCGGTGGTATTTCACTCCCCGTCTCCCCGACTCCCTGTGAATCTTCGCGGGAAATTCGAGGGGATGCTTCAGGAGACGATCCCCAGAAAGGTCCGGTGCAGCGCCATGCGATCGACGTCTTCCCTCTTGAAGCGATGCTTATGGGTTCGGCTGCCTCTGCTCGCCTCGGCGCTCGCCATGGCCGCGTGCGCGGCCTATCCGCCGCTCGACGTGGACGAGGGCGCGGAGGCGGAGCTCCTCGGCGAGCACAGCGATGCGCTGTCGACGCGCGTCCGGCTCATGGCAGCCAACATCACGAGCGGCAACAACCAGAGCTACGATCCCGGGCACGGCAAGCGCATCCTGCAGGGAATCAAGCCAGATATCGCCCTGCTGCAAGAGTTCAATTACGGCGGCAACACCACCTCCGAGCTCCGCGCCTTCATCGACGTGACGTTCGGCGCCGGGTTCAGCTACTACCGCGAGAGCGGGGCGCAGATCCCGAACGGGATCGTGAGCCGGTGGCCGATCGTGGCGTCCGGCGAGTGGGACGACACGTCGGTGAGCAACCGGGACTTCGCGTGGGCGCGCATCGATATCCCCGGCCCTGGCCACGTGTTCGCGATCAGCGTCCACCTCCTGACGTCCAGCGCGGCGGCGCGCGACACGGAGGCGCAGAACCTCGTCTCGTTCATCGAGGCGAACGTGGCCCAGGGCGATTACCTGGTGATCGGCGGCGACTTCAACACGGGGAGCCGGACCGAGGCGTGCGTCTCGAGCCTCTCGGACGTCGTCGTCACGGCCGGGCCCTATCCCGCCGACGGGAACGGGAACGCGAACACCAACGCCGGCAGGACGAAGCCCTACGACTGGGTGCTCGTCGACGGCGACCTGGAGGCGTACGAGACGGCCGTCGTGATCGGCGGGAGCAGCTTCGCGAACGGCCTGGTGGCGGACACGCGCGTCTACTCGCCGCTCTCCGAGATCAGCCCCGCGCTCTCGTCGGACAGCGGCGCCTCGAACATGCAGCACATGGGCGTCGTGCGCGACTTCCTGGTCCCCGACGGCGGCGGCGGGGCCGGCGGCAGCGGCGGGGCCGGCGGCAGCGGCGGGGCCGGCGGCAGCGGCGGGGCCGGCGGCAGCGGCGGGGCCGGCGGCGGGGGCGGCGGCACGGGCACCGCCGCCGTGATCATCAACGAGGTCCTCGCGAACGAGCCGGGCAGCAACACGACCGGCGAGTTCGTGGAGATCGTCAATGTCGGCACGGCGGCGGCGGCCATCGCCGGGTGGACGCTCTCAGACGGCACGTCGACGCGCCACACCTTCCCGACCGGCGCGTCGCTCGCGCCCTCGACGGCCATCGTGGTGTATGGCGGCGCCTCCGCCGTGCCGAGCGGCAGCGGGGCCGTCGCGGCGTCCACGGGGTCGTTGAACTTCGGCAACAGCGGGGACACGGTCAGGCTGCGAAACGCCTCGGGCGCGACCGTGGACACCGTCACCTACGCGAGCGGGCTCGCGGCGCAGGACGGCGTCTCGATGAACCGCAGCCCCGACGCCTCCCCGGGAGCGCCCTTCGCCCTGCACAGCACCCTTGGCGCGAGCGCCTCTCCGGGCCGTCGCGCGAACGGATCGGCGTTCTGAGGCGCCGCCCGGACGAGCGTGGATTGCCCCGCTGGCCCCAGGTCGTCGTGACCCACGGCCGCCCCTGAACCAGCGTTTGCAGAGGAGTCGATCGGGCTGGTCCCGCCGAGCGGCCAACCAGCTCCTTCGCTCCAGATCTCCGCGACAGCCCATCGAGGTCGAGCGCTGAAGCGCCGCGTGCGCCGCCAGCACGAGCCTGCTCGCGGCCGCGCGAGGGGTATACCCCGGAGGCCGGTACACAGGGTTGACGGTCAGCGCCAGGGCTCTAGAGGGTGAACCGCGTCAAGGCCGGAGAGAGGCCTGACGTACAGCCGATCGTTCGAGACGAGCATCGTTCTCTCAATGGCAGGAGGGGTGATCCATGAGCAGGCTACGCCGCGGTCTCGCTACCCTGGCCGTCGTGTCGCTCACGTCGGCGGCCGCCTATGCGCAGATGATGATCTATGCGTATTCCGGGCCGACCACCAGGGCCGGAGGGGTCACCGGGACCACCCATCGAACGTTCACCTATGTGTCGATGGGCAGATGGGAGGCACGAACGAAAAATATCTGGAATGATGGGCTACAGGACCCCGAACAGGTGGATTACTACCTCGAGTACGACAGAGGGCCCGGGAAGGTCTGCTTGAGCCACGAGCACCAGGACCCGATCTGTCTCCTGGACGACGGGATCTACACCTATCGCGCGTGGCCGGGGTCCCCGAGCGCCGAGGTGAAGTGGTGGAAGCAGCAGGGGAACGGGTACTGGCAGTCGGGGAGGCCGTGATCGGCGGGCCGCGCTACGGCCGCTCCTCGCCTCCCCCGGCGCGCGCCTCGAGCGCAGCCGGAGCGCCGCGCCGCAGCGCCGGGAGCCGCCAGAGCGACTCGACGACGCCGAGCAGGACATAGACGCCGAGCCCCCCGGCGAGGACGAGCGCGGGCCCCCAGCGGACGGAGAGGAGCGCGCTCGATCCGAGCGCGAGCGCGATGGCCAGCAGCGTGCGGGGGCCCGGCCGGAGATCCTTGAACGAGCGGAACCGGAGGGTCGACACCATCAGCATCGAGAGGAGCAGCGTCGTCGCGAGGACCGCCGGCGCGACGCCGGCGCCTCCCAGTTGCCCGCCCGCGCCGTGGCGGGTCATGACGATGGCTATCAGGATCCCCGCGGCGCCCGTGACAGGGAGGCCCACGATGTACCTCGCGGGCGACGGCGGCCCGCCCGCCTCGCCCATGGAGAGGACGTTGAAGCGGGCGAGCCGGATCGCGCCGCACGCGGCGAACACGGACCCGCCGAGCACGCCGGCGAGACCGAGGCGGTGGAGCGACCCCTGATACACGAGCAGCGCCGGGGCCACGCCGAAGGAGACGAGATCGGCCAGCGAGTCGAGCTGGACCCCGAACGCGCTCTCGGTCCGGGTCATCCGCGCGACGCGGCCGTCGAGCGTGTCGGCGAGCATCGCGACGAGGATGAGGAGCGCGGCGCGCCGGAGGTCGCCGTCGGACCGCGCGGAGGCCGAGAGCCGTATCGCGTCGAAGCCGCAGAAGACCGAGGACAGCGTGATCAGGTTGGGAAGGAGGTACAGGGCCCGCCTTGGCGCGGGCCGCGGCCGCTCCAGCGCCACCTCGCCGCGAGGGCGCTCGGGGCGCGCGCTCGTCGCCTGCCCCGGGCCCGCGGGACACCACGGCCCGACGCCGGTGTCCCACGCTGCTGGAGGATGTTCTGACATGGTGGCGATCCCGCGGGATAGGGGCGCCGCGGCTGAAGGCCGCTGACCGATGAGCGCGCCCGGCCGGCCTCGTAGTACACGAGGCGGCTCGCGTTCAAGCGGCAGGCCGCTCGGCGGCGCAGCGGTGCGCAGGCGGGCCGCCGTCGACCCTTGGGGGTGTCGAGGTGCGGGCGAGCTCGGCAGCCAGGCCGCCGCCCGTCACAACGGCCTGGACGTCAGAGCAGCACGGCGATGACGCCGGCCCCGATGAGCGCGACGGCCCAGGCCCGATCGAGGTTGAACCAGGCGGTGCGAAGGATGGCGACGCCGAGCTTGTGATAGACAACGAGCGCGACCGCGGCCGCCGCCCCCATCATGGCGGCCGTGTGGACGAGGACCGCGGCGAGGTAGCCCAGCGGGCTCGCGAGCGACAGGCCAGCCGCGTTGTGGCACCCACCGCCGTGGCACGGAGCGGGGCTTTCGGCGCCGAGCAGGAAGACCGGGAGCAGCATGAGCCCCGCGCCGTGCGCGGTGGCCATCAGGAAGGACCACCAGGTCAGGTCGAGGAAGCCGACGCGCATCCCGACCCACCTCGGGTGGCGCGGCCTCACCAGCTTGAGCACG
The DNA here is from genome assembly GCF_051521635.1 of Sorangium sp. So ce1504. NCBI lineage: Bacteria > Pseudomonadati > Myxococcota > Polyangiales > Polyangiaceae > Sorangium > Sorangium sp. So ce1504. The sequence continues at coordinate 9,630,347 of NZ_CP150365.1, forward strand.
CCGAACGCGACAAGCGCGGCCGCCGTGAGCCACCGCAGCGCCGCGGCGGGGACACTCGCGAGCCCGACCCCGAGCAGCGCGACCGTGAGGCCGATCGACGCCGCGTGGCCGAGCGCGATCGGGACGAGCGCCCGCCGCACCGCGCCGCTGCTCTTCTCCTGCAGGCCCAGGGCGACCGCGAACAGCCAGCCCATGCCAGGGTTGATGCCGTGATAGGCGCCGAGGAGCGCCAGCGTGAGCCAGGGCATCATGGCCGGCTAGGGATAGCAGAACGAGTCGGACGACGCGTCGCCCCCCTCGAGCCGCACCTGGTGAGGGCGCAGCGAGCCAAAATCGACGAAGAACTCGGGATCGACCGAGATGCCCCCGCCCGCCGCCACATCGACCTTGGCCATCCAGCCGCCGACTCCCTCGGGATAGAACTGCTCGTCCCACGACGCATAAAGCGAGTTGGTGAAGTAGACGCGCCGGCCGTCGCGGCTCACCTCGACCATCTGCGGCGCGCCCCGCAGCGGCCCGGAGCGGGGATGCGCCGCCCGTCGCACGATGCCGCCGAGGTGCACCGAGCCAACCAGCTTCGGGTGGAACGGATCCGATACATCGTACTGGCGGAGCTCGCCCGTGCCCCAGCACGACACGTAGAGGAACCGGTCGTCGAGGGAGAGGTTGATGTCGGTGATCAGCGGCGGCACCGCCTTGAAGCCCTTGAGCAGCGGCGGCAAGAGGTCGGGATCCGCGGGCTCGGCCGGCACCTCGATCACCTTGCGGATCGCCCACCGGTCGCCGTCGCGATGCCAGAGCCAGATCGAGGCGGAGAGATCCTTGACGCTCACGACGACGCCGACGAAGCCATAGGCCTTGGTCGGGTCGTGGGCGGGGCGGAGCTCCAGCGCCATCTGGTGCTCATCGCCCAGATCCAGCGCCTGGAGGTGCTTGCGTTTCCGCAGGTCCCATACATGAACGCGGTGACCGTACTTCTTGCCGAGCAGGAGCTCCGGATTCACGCCGTCCTCGATCATCTTCGGCGTCCCCCACTCGCTCGTGAGGAGGGTGTCGTGGCCGAGGTGCCACCAGAAGTCGTAGTGGAGGAACTGCGGCCCGCGATCGATCTCCCATCGGCCGAGCACATCGAAGCTCTCGCAGTCGAGCACGAAGATGCCCCCGGGCCCGTCGCCGTCAGGGCCGCCGAGCGCGCTCACGTAGATGCCGTCGGGGCCGCAGTGCAGCGTGTGCGGGCGAGAGTAGCCGGCCCGCTTCGCGATCTCCTCGGCGCGCACCGTGTGGACGAGCTCGGGGCGGCGCGGGTCCGGCTTGACGTCGAAGACGAAGATGTTCGATGAGCGGAGCGCCGGCAGCAGGAGGAAGCGGCGCTCGACGTGGGGGTGCGGCGCGTAGGGGCACAGGGCGGCGCTGCACGCGTTCCAGCCGGAATGGTGCAGCTCGTCGCCGTAGGTCGGCAGCTCGTTGACCGAGACCAGGGTGCCATACGCCGGCGACCTCGGATCGAGATCGACGACCGTGAGCGCGTCATGGCGCAGCTCGCCCGGGCGCTTCAGCGCGGCGCCCGCGTCGAGCGCGGTCACGTAGGCCAGCCGCTCGGGCGGCGCCTCCATCGCCAGGCGCGGCGACGGGTAAAAGGTGGGATCCGGACGAAACCGCATGCGCTGCGTCTCCTTGGTTCTGGGCGTTCGCGTGTTGTTCCAGGCGCCGCCGGCGAGGACCGGCGCGCTCCGAGCCTACCCCGGCAGATCGGTGCTGAGGAACACCTCGTGGATATCGAGCTTGCTCGGGCCCGCGAACATCTCCTTCGGCGCGCGGTTCCGGTGCGCCTCCGCGAACGCGGGGCTCCTCGTCCAGGCGATGAAATCGTCCATGGACCGCCACCAGGTCTTCACCTCGTAGAACCCCTGCGCGTCCGGGTCCGGGCTCCACGCGCCGGTCGCGTGGTCCAGCTTCATCGGCTTCGGCCTGTGGACCTCGTTCCGGATGAAGCCGGGCGCCTGATCGACCAGGTGGACCCTGTTCTTGAAGCGATCCTCGAAATCGGCCTCGTGGCCCTCGGCGACGGGGATGCGGTTGGTAACGACGATCATCGCTCCTCTCCTTCTTGCTTCTTGCTTCTCGATCGTACGGGAGGCCTGCGGGCGGCGGCAAGCTTGGCAGCGCCTGTGCCCGGCCGGGGCCGCGCGGCGCTGGCGCCGCTCGCGCGCTCCCGCGCTGGCGCCGCTCGCACGCCGGCAGAATGCCTGAGAATCCCTCGGAGCTCAACGCAATGCCGCTGGCGACACGCAACCGATCAGAACCATCGCTACGGATTCACCCTAACCGCTCCGACGTCAGCGGATCTCTCGCACTCGAACGGTACAGACTGGCCCGGAAGACAGACGGGAAAGCCCTTATGGGCTCGCCAGACTCGAGCATTCCTCAGCGGAGCACGGAGAATCGCACGGAGCGGGCCCTTGTTGAATACCTCACAAACCGTGTTGCGTGATCGTGAGTCGCATGGTACTCGGATGGCGTCCGGGGCAACGATCATGCCCTGTTTGCAACGAACGGAGCCGAACACGACGCGCAGCGATCCGCCGGAGCACGATGTCATCACAAGGGAACCTCGTCCTCCGGCCTCATCTGGCTTCGCTCGCTTCGCCTGTTCCGCCCGGGCTCGCGGCGCCTCCGCCGCGCGCTGATCATCGAACCAGAGGGATATGACGAGTCACGTCCTCATCACCGGTGGAGCGGGGTTCATCGGATCTCACGTGGCCGACGAGCTCCTGCGCCAGGGGGTCCGCGTCCGGGCGCTCGACAGCCTGGTCCCTCAGGTGCACGGCCCCGACCGCGGCCGCCCGGCCTACCTCGACCCGGAGGTCGAGCTCATCGTCGGCGATGTCCGCGACCGGGACGCGGTGAAATCGGCGCTCCGCGGCGTGGACGCGGTTGTCCACTTCGCGTCCGCGGTCGGTGTCGGACAGAGCATGTACAAGATCGCGGAGTACACCTCGATCAACAACGTCGGCACCGCCGTGCTCCTCGAGGAGCTCGCCGCGAAGCCGGTCTCGAGGCTGCTCGTCGCCTCCAGCATGAGCGTGTATGGCGAGGGGCTGTACCGGGCGGCCTCCGGCGCGGTGGTCCCCGGCGCGAGCCGGCCGCTCGAGCAGCTCAAGCGCGGCGACTGGGAGGTCCGGAGCGAGGCGGGCGAGGCGCTCGTGCCCATCCCGACGCCCGAGTCCAAGCCCCCGTCGCTCGAGTCGGTCTATGCGCTCTCCAAGTACGACCAGGAGCGGCTCTGCCTGATGATCGGGCGCGCGTACCAGATCCCGACCGTCGCCCTCCGCTTCTTCAACGTCTACGGCCGCCGCCAGGCCCTCTCCAACCCGTACACCGGCGTCCTCGCCATCTTCGCCGCGAGGCTCCTCAACGACCGTCCGCCCGTGATCTTCGAGGACGGGCTGCAGCGGCGCGATCTCGTGAGCGTCACCGACGTCGCCCGCGCCTGCGTCCGGGCCCTCGGCGCCGACGCCGCGGTGGGCCAGGTGCTCAACATCGGCAGCGGGCGGTCGTACACCGTGCGCGAGGTCGCCGAGCGCGTCCGCGAGGTGATGGGGAAGAGCGGTATCGAGCCCGAGATCGTCGGGAAATCCCGGCTGGGCGACGTCCGGCACTGCTTCGCCGACATCGGCGCGGCGCAGCAGAAGATCGGGTATGCGCCCCGGGTCTCGCTCGAGGAGGGGCTCCGCGATCTCGCCGACTGGCTCGAGGGGCAGGTGGCGAAGGACGCTGTCGCCCAGGCCCGCGCCGAGCTGGAATCCAGGGGGCTGACGGTATGAGCGCCGCGGCGGATGGCCCGGGCGGCGCGACCGCAGCGCCGGGGCGCCCGGCGCTGATCACCGGCGGCGCCGGCTTCATCGGGGCCAACCTGGCCCACCGCCTGCTCCAGGCGGGAGAGACGGTGATCCTCTTCGACAACCTCTCCCGCCCCTCGGTGGCGCGCAACGTCGAGTGGTTGAGGCGCACCCACGGCGACCGCGTCACGCTGATCACCGGCGACGTGAGGGACGCCCGCGCTGTCGCGGCCGCCGTCCGGCGCGCCTCCAGCGTCTTCCACTTCGCCGCCCAGGTGGCCGTGACGACGAGCCTCGTCCAGCCGGTGGAAGACTTCGAGATCAACGCCCGCGGGACGCTCAATGTGCTCGAGGCGATCCGCGCCGAGAGCGCCCCGCCGCCGCTCCTGCTCACGTCCACCAACAAGGTGTACGGCGGCCTCCCCGACGTCCCGCTCTCGTGCAGCGGCCGGCGCTACGAGCCCGCGGATCCGGAGCTCCGGGCCTCCGGCGTCTCCGAGGCCCGCCCGCTCGATTTCCACAGCCCCTACGGCTGCTCCAAGGGCGCGGCGGACCAGTACGTCATCGATTATGCCCGCACCTTCGGGCTCCCCGCGGCGGTGTTCCGGATGAGCTGTATCTACGGTCCTCGCCAGTTCGGGACCGAGGACCAGGGGTGGGTCGCGCATTTCCTCCTCCAGGCGCTCCGGCGGGAGCCGATCACCCTTTATGGCGACGGGATGCAGGTCCGGGACGTGCTCTTCATCGACGACCTCGTCGACGCGCTCCTCCTCGCCCGCAGGGACATCCGGCAGATCTCGGCGTCGGCGTTCAACGTCGGCGGGGGCCCGGAGAACACCCTCAGCCTGCTCGAGCTGCTCGATCTCATCGAGGAGCTCGACGGCAAGCGCCCCCTGATCGGCTTCGAGGGGTGGCGGCCGGGCGATCAGCGGTACTACGTCTCCGACTGCCGCCGGCTCTCCGCGGCCACGGGGTGGTGGCCGCGCGTCCGGGTCCGCGAGGGGGTGCGCAGGCTGCACGGCTGGCTGCGGGAGATGACGGAGGCGACCGGCGCCGCGAAGGCCGCCGGCGTCGGCCAGCCCGCGAAGGAGCCGTGCGCGGGGGGCGTCCGGTGAGGTTCGCGCTCGTCAACCCGGCCTGGAGCTTCGAGGGGAGCATCTATTTCGGCTGCCGCGAGCCTCACCTGCCCCTCGAATACGGTTACGCCAGGGCGCTGCTCGAGGCCGCGGGGCACGAGGCGACCCTCGTCGACGCCCAGGCCCGGGGCCTCGCCGACGGCGCCCTCCGCGACGAGGTGGCCGCGCTCCGCGCCGACGCGATCGTGGTGACCACCGCGCCGAGCTACCTCTTCTGGCGCTGCGCCCCGCCCGAGCTCCGCGTCCCGCAGCAGGCGCTCCACGCGCTCCACGGGCTGCCAGGGCTCCGGCTCGCGGTGGGCCCCCACGCCTCCACCACCCCCCGCGCCACCCTGCGCAAGCTCGGGGTCGACGCCGTGGTGATGGGCGAGTGCGAGGACGTGCTGGTGGAGCTCGCCGATCGCCCGCGATCGCGCTGGGGCGAGATCGACGCGATCGCCTGGCTGGAAGGCGACGAGGCGCGCGTGCAGGGCGGCCCGCGCGCGTCGGACATGGCCCGGCTGCCGGCCCTCCGCTGGGACGAGGCCACGGTGGCGCGCCACGCCCACCACCACCACCGCTTCGACACCACGCCGATCGGCCCCGGCGCCGAGGTCGAGGCGTCGAGAGGGTGCCCCTACCACTGCACCTTCTGCGCGAAGGACAACTTCCGCGACGGCTACCGCAAGCGCCCCCTCGAGGTGCTCCTCGACGAGATCGACGGGCTCGTCGCCCAGGGGGTTCGTTACGTCTATTTCATCGACGAGATCTTCCTGCCGGATCGCCCGCTGCTCGAGGCGCTCGTCGATCGCCCGGTGTCGTTCGGCGTCCAGATGCGCGTCGACAACTGGAGCCGGGAGATGCTCGATCTGCTCGGGAGAGCGGGGTGCGTCTCGATCGAGGCAGGGGTGGAGAGCATCACCCGGGAGGGAAGGAGCCTCCTGGCCAAGCGCTGCAGGCTCTCGACCGAGCAGCTCGGCGATCTCCTGATCCACGCCAAGAAGAGCGTCCCCTTCGTCCAGGCGAACCTGATCCAGTCGCCGACCGACGATCCCGCGGACGTCGCCGCCTTCCGGGAGCGGCTCCAGCAGCACGGCGTGTGGGCGAACGAGCCGGTGCCGATGTTCCCTTACCCGGGCTCGCCCGAGTACACGATGCGCTGGGGCACCCCCGACGACGAGGCATGGGAGCGCTCGGTCGCGCACTACCTCGATCGGTTCGATCGCTTCAGCGACCTCCAGGACAGCCGCCCTCTCCCGCTCTCCGCGCTGGAGATCGCGCCCCCCGGCCATGGCTGACGCCGCGCGCGCCCCCGGCTCCGTCCTGATGACCGCCGACACGGTGGGGGGCGTCTTCTCCTACGCGATCGAGCTCGCGCGCGCGCTCGCGGCGCGCGGGATCCGGACGTCGCTCGCCACCCTGGGGGGGCCGCTCTCCGCGCCCCAGCGCGAGGCCGCGGGCCGCGTGCCCGGGCTCGCCGTCTTCGAGAGCTCCTTCCGGCTCGAGTGGATGGAGGACCCCTGGGACGACGTCGCGCGCGCCGGGGACTGGCTCCTCGAGCTCGAGGAGCGCGTCCGCCCGGCGCTCATCCACCTCAACGGCTATGCGCACGGCGCCCTCGGCTTCCGCGCCCCGAAGCTCGTTGTGGCCCACTCGTGCGTCCTCTCCTGGTGGGCCGCGGTCCTCGGCGGGGAGGCGCCGCCGCGGTACGATCGCTACCGGCGCGAGGTGGCCCGGGGGCTCGCCGCCGCGTCGGCTGTGGTGGCCCCGACCCGGGCGATGCTCGACGCCCTCCTGCGCCACCACGGCCCGCTCCCCGGGGGCGCGCGGGCGGAGGTGATCCCCAACGCCGCCGACCCCGCGCGGTTCGCCCCGCGCCCCAAGGAGGAGCTCGTCCTCGCCGTGGGGCGGCTCTGGGACCAGGCCAAGAACATCGAGGCGCTCGGCGAGGTGGCCCCTCACCTGCCCTGGCCGATCCAGGTGGCCGGGAGCGACGTCCGCCCCGGCGGGGGCGCGGGCGCGACACCCCTCCCCTCGCCCCTCCCCTCGCCCCTCCCCTCGCTCGGACACCTCGGCGTGCTCTCGCCGTCCGCCGTCGCCGCCGCGCTCGGCCGCGCGTCGATCTACGCTCACCCGGCCCGCTACGAGCCGTTCGGCCTGTCGGTCCTGGAGGCGGCGCTCTCCGGGTGCGCCCTCGTCCTGGGCGACATCCCCAGCCTGCGCGAGGTCTGGGAGGACGCGGCCCTCTACGTGGATCCCGGCGACACGGAGGCCCTCCGGCGCGCGCTCCGGGCGCTCATCGACGCGCCCGGCGCGCGGCGCGAGATGGCCACGCGCGCCCGCGCCCGCGCCCTCGGCTTCTCGCCGCGGCGGATGGCCCGGGGCTACCTGCGCCTCTACGGCGAGCTCCTCGGTCGCGGGCCCAGCGAAGAGCGCCCGCCGTCGAGGGGGGAGCACGCGCCGGCGCGCGGGGCGGCCGAGAGGCTCGAGCTGCGCGGGACCTCGGGCATGGCGGCCGCGCCCCCCGTGAAGAAGGCGAGCGCGCCATGCGCATAGCCCTGTTCTGCCACTCCCTGCTCTCCGACTGGAACCACGGGAACGCGCACTTCCTCCGCGGCGTGGTCACCGAGCTCGCCGAGCGCGGGCACGAGGTCCGCGCCTTCGAGCCGAGGGACGCCTGGAGCCTCCAGAACCTCGTCGCCGATCACGGCGAGGCGCCCCTGCGCGAGGTGAGGGAGGTCTACCCGCGCGTCGATCCGATCCGGTACGACCTTGCCTCGCTCGACCTGGACGAGGCGCTCGAGGGCACCTCGCTCGTCATCGTCCACGAGTGGAGCGAGCCCGAGCTGGTCGCCCGCGTCGGCGCGCATCGGACACGCGCGGCACGCGCGTCGTACCGGCTGCTCTTCCACGACACACACCACCGGTCGGTCACGGATCCCGGGGCCATGGCCCGCTACGACCTCACCCGCTACGACGGCGTCCTCGCCTTCGGCCGGGTGATCCGCGACCTCTACCTCGCGCGCCGCTGGGCCCGCCGGGCCTTCGTCTGGCACGAGGCAGCGGACGTCCGCGTGTTCCGCCCGCGCCGCGGGGCCCGGCCGGAGCGCGATCTCGTGTGGATCGGCAACTGGGGCGACGAGGAGCGCACCCGCGAGCTCGACGCGTTCCTGATCGGCCCGGCGCGCGATCTCGGCCTCTCCGCCCGCGTGCACGGGGTGCGTTACCCCGACCACGCCCGCGCCGCGCTCGACGCGGCCGGGATCGAGCACCGGGGCTGGCTCCCCAACTACCGCGCTCCCGAGGCGTTCGCGCGGGCAAGGGTGACAGTCCACGTCCCGAGGAGGCCCTACGTCGCCTCGCTCCCGGGGATCCCGACCATCCGGCCGTTCGAGGCCATGGCCTGCGCCATCCCGCTCGTCTGCTCGCCGTGGAGCGACGCGGAGGGGCTGTTCTCGCCCGGCCGCGACTACCTCGTCGCCCGGGACGGCGACGAGATGAAGCAGCACCTCGCGGCCCTCCTCGCCGAGCCCGCCCTGGCCGCCGAGCTGGCGGAGCGGGGGCGCGCGACGATCCTCGCGCGCCACACGTGCGCCCACCGGGTCGACGAGCTCCTCGCCATCGCCGCCGAGCTCGGCGTCGAGGTCGACCGCCCCGCGCCCGCCGCCACACCCCAGCGAGCCACGTCATGAACCGACGCAACCCACGCCCGACCGCGAGCCGATCGCTCGACATCGCCTTCTTCGGATCGAGCCTCGTCTCCGCCTACTGGAACGGAGCCGCCACCTACTACCGCGGCATCCTCCGCGCCCTCGCGGCGCGAGGGCACCGCATCACCTTCCACGAGCCGGACGCCTACGATCGCCAGAAGCACCGCGACATCGAGGACCCGCCGTGGGCCCGCGTCGTCGTCTATTCCGGCGCCGACCCCGCGGAGCCCAGGCGGCTCGTCGAGCAGGCCCGGAGCGCCGACGTGGTCGTCAAGGCCAGCGGCGTCGGCGTCTTCGACGAGCTGCTCGAGGCCGAGGTCGCCGCGCTCGATCGGCCGGGCCTCACCACGATCTTCTGGGACGTCGACGCCCCGGCCACGCTGGAGCGGGTCCGCGCCGCGCCGTCGGATCCCTTCCGCGCGCAGATCCCGCGCTACAACCTGGTCTTCACCTACGGCGGCGGCGACCCGGTGGTGCGCGGCTACGAGGCGCTCGGCGCGCGGCGCTGCGCGCCGATCTACAACGCGCTCGACCCCGAGACCCACTTCGAGGTCGCGCCAGACCCTCGATTTCATTGCGATTTTGCGCTGCTCGCCAACCGCCTGCCGGACCGGGAGCGGCGCGTGGAGGAGTTCTTCCTGCGGCCCGCGGCCGCGCTCCCCGGGCTCCGGTTCCTCCTTGGCGGCAGCGGCTGGCAGGACAAGGGGATGCCCCCGAACGTCCGGTACGTCGGGCACGTCTACACGGCGGATCACAACGCCTTCAACGCCAGCGCCCGCGCGGTGCTGAACGTGGCCCGCGACAGCATGGCGTCGGTCGGCTTCTCCCCGGCGACCCGGGTCTTCGAGGCCGCGGGCGCGGCCGCGTGCCTCGTCACGGACGCGTGGGAGGGGATCGAGCTCTTCCTCGAGCCCGGGCGCGAGGTGCTGGTCGCCAGGAGCGGCGACGACGTCGTGGAGATCCTCCGGGCGCTCACGCACGAGCGGGCCCGCGCCATCGGCAGGGCGGCGAAGCAGCGCGTGCTCGCGGGGCACACCTACGCCGAGCGCGCGAGGCAGGTCGAGGCCCTGCTGGCCCGCCCCGACGGCGCAACCCTCACCGCGATCGCGCCGCCGTGAAGCCCATCTCCTTCGTCTTCCTGGGCCTGTCGATCACCTCGTCGTGGGGCAACGGCCACGCGACGACGTACCGCGGGCTGCTCAGGCGGCTGGCCCAGCGGGGGCACAGCGTGCTGTTCCTGGAGCGGGACCTCTCGTTTTACGCCGAGAACCGCGATCTCCCGAGCCCGCCCTACGGCCGGACCGAGCTCTACCGGGATCTCGACGATCTCCGCGCGCGCTTCGGGGGCGCGGTGCGCGACGCGGACCTGGTGGTCGTCGGGTCCTACGTGCCCGACGGCGCCGAGGTCGGCGCCTGGGTGACGGAGACGGCGCGCGGGAAGACCGCGTTCTACGACATCGACACGCCGGTGACGCTCAAGCAGATCGAGCGGGGCGGCGCCGGGTACCTGTCTCCGGCGCTGATCCCGCGGTACGACCTGTACCTCTCGTTCACCGGCGGCCCGACGCTCGAGCGGCTCGAGCGCCGCCACGGGGCGAAGCGCGCGCGACCGCTCTACTGCGCGGTGGATCCGGACGACTATTTCCCGGAGCGCGCGCCGCCCCGGTGGGATCTCGGCTACCTCGGCACGTACAGCGCCGATCGCCAGCCCACGCTGGACCGGCTCCTGGTCGCGCCGGCGCGCCGCTGGGGGCGCGGTCGCTTCGTGGTCGCCGGCCCGCAGTACCCGGCGGACATCGGCTGGCCCACCAACGTCGAGCGCACGGATCACGTCCCGCCGGGCGCGCACCGCGGCTTTTACGGCGCGCAGCGCTTCACGCTCAACGTCACCCGCCGGGACATGATCGAGGCGGGGTACTCGCCGAGCGTGCGCCTCTTCGAGGCGGCGGCCTGCGGCGTGCCGGTGATCAGCGACGACTGGCCGGGCCTCGACGAGCTCTTCGAGCCGGGCAAGGAGATCCTGGTCGCCCGCTCCCCGGAGGAGGTCCTCCACCTGATCCGCGAGCTCCCCGAGCGGGAGCGGATCGCGATCGGCCAGCGGGCGCGCGAGCGCGTGCTCGCCCGACACACCGCGGCGCACCGCGCCGAGGCGCTGGAGAGATACACCCGGGAGCTGCTCGACGAGCAGGGCGCGCCGGAGCGCCGGAGCGCCCGGGAGACCGGGGACGATGACGTCGACGTGGGGAGTCGACCTGGAGAGGAGGTCAGAGAGACATGAGCGCAGCGCTCCGCATCCTGGTGACCGGGGGCGCCGGATTCGTCGGCTCCCACCTGTGTGATCGGCTGATCCGGGAGGGCCACGAGGTCGTCGCGCTCGACGATCTCTCGACGGGCTCCCGGGACAATGTCGCCCATCTCCTCTCTCACCGGCGCTTCCGGCTGGTGGAGCACGACGTCATGCAGCCGTACGAGCGGGAGGTCGACCGCATCTACAACCTCGCCTCGCCGGCGAGCCCGCCGCATTACCAGCGCGATCCGGTCCGGACCACGATGGTCAACGTGCTCGGCGCGCTCCACGCGCTGGAGCTCGCCGAGGGCTGCGGGGCGCGGGTCTTCCAGGCGTCGACCAGCGAGGTCTACGGCGATCCCGAGGTCCACCCGCAGCCGGAGGGCTACCGGGGCGCGGTGAACCCGATCGGGATCCGCTCCTGTTATGACGAGGGGAAGCGCTGCGCCGAGTCGCTGATGATGGACTTCCACCGCCGTCGCGGGGTCGAAGTACGCCTGGCGCGGATCTTCAACACGTACGGTCCGCGGATGGCGCTCGATGACGGTCGGGTGGTGTCGAACTTCATCGTGCAGGCGCTCCGGGGTGAGGATCTCACAGTGTACGGCGATGGCTCCCAGACACGGAGCTTCTGCTACGTGGAGGACCTCATCGACGGGATCGTCCGGCTGATGGAGCACCCGGCCGAGACGGGCCCGGTGAACCTGGGCAATCCCGAGGAGTTCACGGTGCTTGAGCTCGCCGAGGAGGTGCTCCACCTGACCGGGAGCCGGGGTCGGGTGGTGTTCCGTCCGCTGCCCGAGGACGATCCGAGGCAGCGGCAGCCGGTGATCGACCGCGCGCGGCGGGTGCTCGGGTTCGAGCCGAAGGTGCCGTTGCGCACGGGTCTGCGCCGCACGATCGAGGGTTTCCGGAGCGCGCTCGGGCTGGGCCATCGCGCACCTGGGCTCCCGGTGTCGGACGATGACGCACCGTTGCCCCGTGCGGCGAACGGCTGAGCCGAGCCGACCGTAGAGTCGCTGCGGCGCTCGTGATACCGTCAGCTCTCTGACGCCCGATTGTCGCACAGGGCCGTGCGGCGAACGGCAGGGGCACTGCGCCCTTAACTTAGAGCGAAGGAGAGCGGCATGGATCTCAGGGCATGGTGCGCGGCGCTCTGCGCGGCGACGGTGGGTCTCGTGGGCTGCGGCGGGGACTCGGGCACGAGCGATACCAGCGGTTCGCCGGGCGGCTCGGGCGCGGGCAGCGGGCAGGGGAGTGGCTCGAGCGGCCAAGGGGGTTCCTTCGGCGAGGGGGTCGGGTCCGGCAGCGGGTCCGGCAGCGGGACCAGCGGGGGAGGAGGCAGCGGCGCGGCCTCCTCGGGGTGCGAGCACGTCGATGTCGTGTTCGCGCTCGACAACTCCTCGAGCATGGATGAGGAGAAGGCAACGATGCGCGACGTCGTGTTCCCGGCGTTCGCGCAGGCGTTGCTCAATATCGATAGCATTCTCGACTTCCGCGCGGCCGTGATGGACGCCTGCCCCCTTCCCGCCACCTTCCACACGCGCGGCGCCGCGGGCGAGTGCTCGTTCCAGAGCGGCAAGGCGTGGATGGAGAGCACGAGCACCGCGCTCACGAGCGAGTTCCAGTGCGCTGCAGATCTCTATGGGGACGACGTCGAGTGCACCGGCGACAGCGACGACGAGCAGCCCGCGTCCTCCGTCGCCGCCGCGCTGGAGCCGCCGTTCTCGACCGCCGAGAACGCGGGGTTCCTCCGCAACGACGCCCTGCTCGTGGTGGTGGCGATCACCGACGAGGACGAGCAGCCCGTCCCGCGCCAGACGCCGCAGCAGATCCACGATCGGCTGGTCGCCGCGAAGGGCGACGCGAAGAACGTGGTGTTCCTCGGCATCGCCGGGAGGCGGGAGTGCGAGGGCGAATATGGGAGCGCGCAAGAGGCCGAGGACATGCAGGAGCTCGTGGACCTGTTCGCCGCCGACGGCCGTGGCTTCTTCTGGGATCTGTGCGAAGGGCACCTCGAGGACGGCCTCACGAACGCCTTCGCGGCGATCGAAGAGGCGTGTGTGGAGTTCGTGCCCATCAACTGACCGCACCGGCGAGGCGAGCTGACGTAGGGCGGCGCCGTGAGGCGCCGCCGGCAGGCTACCGCGGCAAGCTCTCCTGGTCTTCCTCCGGCGCTTCGCCCTCCTCGGCGCCGAGCAAATCGACTTCCCCCCACAACGCATCGAGATCCAGCCGGAGCCCTTCGCATCCAGGCACATCGATGCTCCCATCGGTCGCGTCGAGCGCGTGCGCGTAGCGCCCATCCGCCCCGAGCTCGAGGACCTCGATGCTCCGGAGCTGCGGATCGACGATCCAGTACCAGCGCACCCCGAAGGCGGCATATTCGCGGAGCTTCTCGACACGATCGCGGCGCCCGTCGCTCGGCGTGGGAGAGACGACCTCGACGGCGATATCGGGCGGGATACGCACGAGCCCCCGCGCTGGTGGCCTCCGGTTCCCGGGGAAAAAGACGGTCACGTCCGGCTTCCGGCCCCGCTGCGGCTTCACCGCGAATTTCGCGTCCGAGCCGCCCACCAGCCCGCCGCGGGGGGTGATCCAGGCGCGGAGCATGTGGATCAACCAGCCGACCACGACCTCGTGAACGTAGCCGGACACCTCTTCCTCCACGAGCAACCCGTCCACGAGCTCGCCCGGCTCATCCTCGGGCAGGGCCGCCCACTCGACGAGCGACATCCGCCGGCCTGACGCGGGTGCGGGTGAACGAGCCGCGGCCTGGACCATGAACAGAGCCTATCACGCCTGCCGCAAGGGGTGTACCGCGAGGGCGGCCCGCCGCTGCTCCCACCAGGCGCGCGCATGCCTCCGCCGCGCCTCGGCGAGGCGCGAGGCATGAGGGCTGGCAGGGGATGACGGCGGGCCCGAGAGGCCCGGGAGACCACCGCAACGCGCTCGATGAAGAGATCCTTGACGGCAGACGATGCCATCGTTATAAAAAGTAACACCGTTACGTACGACGATGGCGGCGGCTGCGCCGCCCGGAGGCCAGGCGACACGGACATGGCGAGCGCGCGCCCGAAGACCACGAAGACCAGCGGCACGACCCAGGCGGAGCGCCTGCAGGCGTCGAGCCAGCAGCGCCGCGAGCAGCAGAAGGAGAACCTGCGGGGCGCCATCCTGGCGGCGGCGGGCGAGCTGTTTCTGGAGCAGGGTTACGAGGCGTTCTCGATGCGCCAGGTGGCCGAGCGCATCGGCTACTCGGCGACGACGATCTACCGCTATTACGAGGACAAGGACGATCTCCTGTTCGCCATCGTTCACGACGGCTTCACCGAGTTCCAGCGGGCGCTCGTCGCCGCCGCCGAGAGCACGGCGGACCCGATCGAGCGGCTCGTGGCGCTCGGCGCCGCGTACGTTCGCTTCGGCATGGACAACCCGGTGCACTACCGGCTGATGTTCATGCAGCGCTTCGACTTCGTCTTCGACCAGCGGAAAGCGCGGCAACAGCCGATGATCGATTCGTTCAACGTGCTGCAAGACGCGGTCGCGTCCGCGATGGACGCCGGCGCGATGCAGCGCGGCGACGTGGAGCGCCACAGCCAGGTGGTCTGGGCCCTGGTCCACGGGATCACCGCCCTCGGCCTGGCCGATCGCGGCCGCTTCACGGCCGACGACGTCGACCGGACCCTGGAGATCGCCATGAAGATGATGGTCCGAGGCCTGCGCCCCTGATCGCTCTCTTTTTTTCCCGCAAAGTTAACACTGTTACGAATAGTTTCGTCGTTACAACCAGCAGCCGGTGGAGGGTATGATGGATAGGGTCTTTGGACTGAGCGGCTTCCTCGTGATGCCGTTCTGGTTCCTGATGGTTTTTCTGCCCCGCTCTCGATGGACGCGGCGGATCATGGAGTCGCCGCTCGTGGTCGCAGCGCCCGCGCTGCTCTACACGGCGCTCGTCCTGCCGGTCATCCGCGAGGTGTTCCCGATCGTCAACCAGCCGAGCCTCGCGGCGGTCGCCCCGCTGCTCGGCTCGCCCGCGGGCGCCACGATCGGCTGGGTTCACTTCCTCGCCTTCGATCTCTTCGTGGGCCGGTGGGTGTACCTCGACAGCCGCGATCGCGACATCTCGCCGTGGCTCATGGCGCCGGTGCTCTATCTGACGCTGATGCTCGGGCCGATGGGGTTCTCGCTCTACCTCGCCGTCCGCGCGATCGTCGCTCGATCGCCGCGCGCCGTCGTCACGACCGCGGCTCCGCGCCGCGCCGGGGAGGCCTGACATGAGCGCCCGCTCGCTGAGCCCCTCGCTCTCGCTGCCTCGCTCGATCGAGGAGCTCCTCCGGCGAAGCCCCGTCCTGTTCATGGCGGCGGCCGCCCACGTCGCGCTGCTCGTCGTGCTGCTCGCCGCCGCCCCGCTCGACGCGCGCCTCGTGATGGGGGTGAACCCGTGGATCAAGCCCGCGAAATTCGCCGCCTCGATCGCCATCTACCTCCTGACGATCAACTGGCTCGTCGGCGATGTCGCGCTGCCGCCGCGAGGCCGGAGGGCCGTCGTCTGGGGCACGGTGGCGATGGTGAGCTTCGAGATGATCGCGATCACCGCACAGGCGGCGCGGGGCGTGGCGTCGCACTTCAATCAATCGACGCTGTTCGACGGGGCGGTGTTCGCGCTCATGGGCATCGCCATCCTGGTGAACACGGCGCTCGCGGCGTACCTCGCGACCAGGTTCTGGGCGACGCGACCTCCGCTGCCGGCCCCGTATCTCTGGGGCATCCGGCTGGGTCTCCTGCTGTTCCTGCTGGCCTGCGCGGAAGGCGGCTTCATGTCGACGTACAACGCGCACAGCGTCGGCGTCGCCGACGGCGGGCCCGGGCTCCCCGCCGTCAACTGGAGCACGCGAGGAGGCGACCTGCGCATAGCCCACTTCTTCGGGATGCACGCGCTGCAAGCCGTCCCGCTGGTCGGGTACTGGCTGTCGGCGCGGGCGCCGGGGTCGGGGCCGCGCACGCGGCGGGCAGTGGGATGGGTGGTCGCGTTCGGCATCGGCTACGGCGCCGTCGCGCTGGCGCTCTTCCTGACGGCCCTCGCAGGGCGACCGCTGATCCGGATGTAGCGCGCCGAGCGGACGGCGATCCTGCGCGGCTGGGGTCAAAGAGGCGAGCCGGCGCGGACCGCCGACGATGGCGCATAACGATGGGCGCGAGCGGGACGTCATCGACCGGACGACGGCGCCTGCAATGAATCCGTCACTTCATCGTCACCGACGGACAACAACAAGCAGGCGCCACGCCACACAACTGACACAAATTCCGTCTAGGCTCTCCAGCGCGTCTGCGCCTGCCGCTGTTTCCCACCCGCGAGGCTCGCCATGCCTGACAATTTCGTCGTCCAATCAAGCGCCCTGCCCTCTTCCACCAAGCTCGTAGCTTTTCACGGCACCGAGGGCATCTCGAGGCCCTATCGCTTCGAGCTCTACCTGGTGATGACGAACGACGTCGGCCAGAGCTTCGATATGGCGGCGGCCGTGGGGCAGCCGGTGAGCATCTCCCTGGAGCGGAGCGACGGCGGCGAGCCCTTCCTTCGGAGCGGCGTCCTCGGCAGCATCGAGCTCATCAACGAATTCGCCGGCCGGTCCGTCTTCCGGGCCACCATGGTCCCGCGCCTCGCCCTGCTCGCCATGTCGTTTCACAGCCGTGTCTTCACCGCGCAGGCCATCCCGGCGATCCTTCAAGCCGTCCTTCAGAAGGGCGGCGTCACGGACTGCGCGCTCCAGCTCCAGGGCTCCTACACCGCCGAAGAGCACGTCTGTCAGTACCGCGAGACCGACTATGCCTTCGTCGCCCGGTGGATGGAGCGCGAAGGCATCTATTATCACTTCGAGCACGGGGAGGGCGGCGAGACGCTGGTGCTGGTCGATGACAAGTCGGCCCATCAGCCCCATGGCGGCAAGCCCATTCGTTATTTCCCGCAGCCAGGCGGCGCCAACACCGCGAAGGACACGTTCCACGCCTTCACCTGCCGGCATGACGCCATGCCCGGCACGGTCCGCCTCAAGGACTACAACTACGCCACGCCGGCCGTACCGGTCACCGGGCAGGCGTCGGTCAGCCCCAATGGCTTCGGCGAGGTCAGCCTGTACGGCGCGCGGTTCTTCTCGTCGGGCGACGGGGCGCGGCTGGCGCGGATCAAGGCCGAGAGCCTCGCCGCGACCGGCGTCGTCTACCAGGCGATGGGCAAGGCGGCGACGGTGGTCCCCGGGTTCACCTTCGAGATCGAGGACCACCCGCGGGCCGCGTTCAACACGAAGTACCTGACCATCGAGGTCGAGCACTGGTCCAACCAGGCCCCGGACATGCCCGAGCTCCGCGACTTCGCGACGTGGACCGAGAACTACCGCATGGAGGCCAGGGCCATCCCCGTGACGACGCAGTTCCGCGCGCCGCAGGTCACCGAGTGGCCGCGCATCTACGGCACCGAGATCGCGGTCGTCGAGGGCGCGGCGGTCAGCGAGTACGCGCAGATCGACAGCCATGGTCGCTACCGGATCAAGTTCCTCTTCGACGAGAGCGACCTGAGCGGTGGGAAGGCGTCGACCTGGGTCCGGATGCTCCAGCCCCATGGCGGCGGCATCGAGGGCTTCCACTTCCCGCTGCGCGCCGGCGTCGAGGTCATGTGCGCCTTCGAGGGGGGCGATCCCGACCGGCCGGCCATCGTCGGCGTCGCGCCCAACGCGCTCACGCCGAGCCCGGTCACGTCGGGGAACAACACGCGGAACGTGATCCAGACGGGCGGGCGGAACCGGCTCGAGCTCGAAGACCAGGCCGGGCAAGAGCGGGTCACGCTGTCGACGCCTTATGACAACACCTACCTCCGGATGGGGGCGCCCAACGGCGGCGCGTCGTATGAGGTCAAGTCGCAAGGCCACGCTTATGTGTGGATCGGAGGCAGCTCCGAGAACATCGTGACTGGCAACCGAACGGCGATCACCGTGGGCATCTCCGAGAGCGTGATCGGGGGCTTCAGCTTGAGCGCCGTCGGGGGGTACGCCGGGAGCTTCATCGCTGGATACGCACAGAACGTGATCTTGGGCTATCGCCACACGACCATCCTCGGCAATGAGAAGACGATCCTCCGCGGCAACCGAAAGACCACCATCACGAAGGATCGTACCACGAGGATCGGGGGCGACGACACGTTCATGCTCGTGGGCGATCGCGTCGCGACCATCAGGGGCAACAGCAGCTTGCGCGTCTTTGGGAGGCGTAACACCCATATCCAGGGCAGCGACAAGAGCACTTTCTTCAACGGGCGAGAGACGACGATCCACGTGTCGAGCCAGACGACGGTCAACGGCACCAGCGAGGTCGATATCAACGGCCCGCGACGTGCCGACATCCGGGGTCACGCCACCGGCAACTTTTACGCAGGGCGAACGACCCACGTTCACGCGGGGGGAATCAGGAAGACGATCAGGGGTGGTACCACCGCCGAGGTCTTTGGCCCAGTCAAACTCACACTTCACGGGCCGAAGCAAAGCACTGTCAATGGCCCCGCCGAGAGCACCATCACCGGGCTCTACAAAACCACCATCGGGTCGCGCATCGAGATCATCAAGGGGACCAAGACCGAGAGAATCAACGGGCTGGCGTACAAATATGCCCCCAAAGAAATAAAGAAAGTGACGTTCGCGGAGGTCAACGCGAAGGGGCTCAAGCATAGCGTCGAGCTGTATCGCATTCAATACCAGCTCGGCTTCCACAAGGGGCAGCTGCACCTCATCCAGTAATTCACCTGCTGCTTGCGGAACAGGCTCGCGCCGAGCGCCGAGCCGAACGACCCATCGAGCCCGCCCCCTGGAGTCCGTCGGATGAAAATCGTCAAGCCCATGCGCCTCGGGGTGGTGCCGAGGGTCTTCATGCACCAGCGCACCCCGCACCTCGTGGTCACCACCTTCGTCGGCTTCTCCTACGACCGGCCGGCCCGGCTGCTCTATGAGCCCACGGTCTGGAAGATGGCCATGGAGGAGCTCGGCGAGGACGGCCTCCTCGACGAGTTCAACCCCAAGACCCGGGGCGAGCTCCTCGTCACGGGCCGCTGCTATCCGCCGGGGCGCGTCGCCCGCCCCGCGAGCTCGGTCCGCGTCCAGCTCGGACCCATCAACAAGAGCCTCTACGTCATCGGCGACCGGACGTGGGGGATGCTCGGCATGTCGGACCCGGCGCCCTTCACCGAGATGCCCGTCACCTGGCGAAACGCCTTTGGCGGGAAGGATTTCGCGAGGAACCCGCTGGGCAAAGGCCACGGCGACAAGAGCGCGGCGCTCCCCAACATCGAGTCGCCCAAGCACCTCATCCACGCGCGCAGCGACTGCCCGACGCCCGCCGGCCTCGACGGCTACGACCTGACGTGGCCCCAGCGGTTCTCCAAGATCGGCACCTACGACGCGGCGTGGCGCGACGAGTGCTTCCCTGGTCTTGCGCGGGATCTGGACCCGACGCTGTTCAACATGGCCCCGGAAGATCAGCAGATCGACGGGGTTTTCCGGGGCGACGAGGCCTTCGTGGTCGAGAACATGCACCCCGACAAGCCCCGGATCGAAGGCGCCCTCCCCGGGGTTGCAAGTCGATGCTTCGTCGTCCTCAAGACGAGCGACGGTGTGGAGATCCACGAGCCCGCGATGAAGCTCGACACGGTGCGTCTGTTCCCGCACCGCGAGCGCGGGGTCGTCCTCTTCCGCGGCGGCATCGAGATCTCCGAGGACGACGCGGACGACGTGGTGGCGGTGCTGGTTGCCTGCGAAGCCATGGATGCGCCCAGGCCCGTCGCCTATTACCACGATTACCTGATCCCCCGGCTTGGCCTTCCGAGCAACGATCTCCCGGATGACCAGGACGACGTGCTCATGCCCGAGCCCGAAGATCCGGAGGCGCCGCCGCTGCCCGATGACACGCTCTCCGGACTCGCGTCGAAGCTCAGGCGGGAGGGGTTTCTGGGAGGCACTCCGGCTCGATCCGTCAAGCGCGCGGCCAGAGCCGCGGCCGGCGCCGGTGTCGTCACCGCCGGTGTCCACGAGGCGGGAGCAGCGGAGGACCCCGACGTCGAAGCGGCCGAGGCCGAGTTCGAGGGGGACCAGGACGTCGAGGCGACCGAGGCCGAGCTCGCCGAGGCGGGGACTGACGCCGAGCACCTCGTCGCCGCGGCCGACGAGGACGAGGCGGAGCCAGCCACGGACTTCCCGGAGGGCACGGAGACGGAGGAAGAGGAGAGCCCCGCGTGGTCCCAGGCGGACACAGGGGTGAACCACGAGGCGGACACGGAGGCGCTCGCGTTTGCAGCCTCGGCGACGACGCCCGCCCTGGAAGACGACCCCGAGGAGGCCGAAGCGCTTCGCGCGCAGGAAGCGCTCACGGAATGGGGCAAGAAGCAGCTGCGAGACCATGGCATCGATCCTGATGCGCACCTCGCCCAGGAAGAGCCCTCCGACGACCTCGAGTCCCTCGATGACCCGGAAGGATCCGAAGAGGCCGTGGTCCGCCTGGTCGAGGGCAAGCTCGGCAGCGGGCTGACGGCGCACGGGGTCGACGTCGGTGCCTTGTTGGCGAAGGCGCGTCAGAACGACGCCGAGCGTCCGAGCGAGATCAGGATGTCGGAGGTCCGCGAGCGCATGCGGCGGTCGCTGACGAGCGAGGGCTTCACGCCGGAGAAGACCGAAGAGCTGGTGTCGTCGCTGGATTGGCAAGCCTTCGAGGACGAGACCCAGGCCGCCGCTGACGAGGACCTCGACGACACATTCCACCTCCCCGACGAGGCGCCCGAGGCTGCCCACGCCCTGCCCGAGGACGAGGCCTGGGGCGGTGAGCCTGCGGACGACGAGGGCTTCGCGTCTGCGGAGGATCTGGACGACAGGGCTTCGTCTTTCGCCGAGCTGGGCGAAGACGGGCCGCGGCTCGCGCATCTCCTGGCGGCCCCCGCGCTCCTCGACAGCGAAGAATCGCTGCGACTTCGCCGCGAAGTGGAGGCCGGGCACAAGGAGGGGCGGAGCTTCGCAGGGTGCGACCTCACGGGCGCCGACCTCTCTCACCTCGACCTCGAGGGGATCGACCTCGAGGGCGCCATGCTCGAGTCGGCCTTTCTCACCGGGAGCGTCCTGCGAAAGGCGAAGCTCACAGGAGCCGTCCTGGCGCGAGCCAACCTGGAGGCCGCGGATCTCTCGGAGGCCAGGCTCAACGGCGCCAACTTTGGTTCGGCGTGCCTGCGGGACGTGAAGGCCACGGGAGGCGTCGATTTCGGCGAGGCCGTGCTCGTCAAGGCGGACCTCTGGGGAGCGGATCTGTCCGGCGCCAATCTCTCGCGCGCCGACCTCTCCGAGGCCAATTTCTGCGACACCAACCTGGAGAACGTCGTTGCGGAAGAGGCGATGTTCCAGCAGGTGGACCTCACGGGAGCGCGCCTCGTGGGCGCGCGGCTCTCGGGGTGCACCTTCAACGAGGTGAACGTGACCGAGGTCGATTTCACCGGCGTCGACCTGAGCTCCGCCACCTTCATCGCCGCCCAGGGCGACCGCGCCATCTTCCGAAAGGTGATGGCAAAGGACCTCACGAGCGTGATGGGCTCGTCCTTCGCCGGCGCAGACTTCTCCGGCGCGACGCTCGCCGGCGCGAACCTGATGGGGACGAGCCTCGCCGGCAGCGACCTCTCCGACGCCGACCTGCGCGGCGCGCTGCTCAACGAGGCCGACCTGACGGAGGCGAGCCTCGATCGCGCGAACCTCGCCGAAGCCATGCTGACCCGCGCCAACCTCACCAGGGCGTCGCTCTACGCCGCCGACCTGAGGCAGAGCATCATGAACGGCGCGTGCGTCGAGGGGGCCAACTTCGAGAAAGCCAACCTGTTCAGCGCATGCGCCGATCGAATGGTTGGAGATGACGACACGAGCTTTGCCGGCGCCAACCTCAAGCGACTCAGGGTAATACCGGCCTAGAGGGAGCATGGACAGGGAAGCGCTGTGCAAGCTGATCGAACAAGAAGAGGTCGTTTCGGAGCTGGACCTGTCGGGCTTCGACCTGTCGGGGCTCGACCTCTCCGGCGGGATCTTCGAAGATGTCCGCTTCACCAACGCCAACCTCACCGGCGTCAAGGTGCGCGAGGCGATCTTTCACCGCTGTGACCTCGCGGGAGCCAACCTGAAGGGGCTGGATTTTCACCTTGGCACGGCCATGGACTGTACGCTCGCGGGGGCCGTGCTCGCCGGCGCCTCGCTGGTTGGAGCGAGCGTCTCGGCCGTGGACCTCGAATCGGCCGATCTGACCGGAGCCGACCTCTCGTCGGCCACCATCGACCATGCCCAGCTCAAGAACGCCCGACTGGTCCGGGCCGACCTGACCGACGGCACCCTGTTTGGCGTCACGCTCGAGGGCACGGACTTCTCTCAGGCCAACCTGACCAGGGCCGTCCTGTTCCGTCAGGACCTGTCCCAGGCCATTCTCACGGGGATCACCCTCGTGGAAGCGATCCTGGTCGAGGTGCGGATGGGGCCCAAGGACTTCCGGCGGATGGACCTCAGCAGAACGCAATTTACGAGCGCCGACCTGCGCGGCTGCGACTTTTCAGGGGCCACGCTGACGCAATGCGGCTTCAAGGGCGCCGACTTGACCGGGGCTCGGCTGGACGGCGCCGTCGCCCAGCGGGCCGACTTCGTCGAAGCGATCCTGATGAACGCGAGCCTCACCCAGGCCGACCTGAGCCAGGCGCTCTTCGTCGACGCGCGCGCGGGCGCCACGAACCTCTCGGGCGCGCGGCTCGAGATGAGCGTCTGGCACCGGGCGAGCTGCCCGGGCGCCCGCTTCTGCCGGGCAGACCTGAGCCATGCGGACTTCTCCCACGCCGACGTGTCGTTCGCCGACTTCTCCGACGCGACGCTGTCGCGCGCGCGGCTGCACCGCGTGACGGACAAGGGCACGATCTGGCCGCCGAGCAAGGCGCTGGCGCACGGAGACGACCAGGAGCTCAAGGAAGCAGAAGACTGGCAGGCCAACGTCCTTGGGAGGCCTGCCGGCAGTCAACGCACCCCTCACTCATGAGGAAACCATGCAGAGCGCAGCAAGAGCGAGACAAACCCAGCGGGAAGCCCACGTCGAACACGGCGCCGTGCTCCGCGTCGATGGCTCCGCGTACATCGTCGAGACCGAGAGCGGCGAGGTCCGCGCGAAGCGCGCGACGAGCTGCCTGCTGGAGCCCGCCGCCGGAGACCTGGTGCTCCTCACCGCCGTGAACGGCGCGCATTACATCCTCGCCGTTCTCGAGCGGGAGGAAGGCGCGCCCTCGCACCTCGTCTCCGAAGGAGATCTCCAGATTCGTCTGCGGCGCGGCTCGCTGGGCCTCGCGGCGCCCGAAGGTGTACACGTGGCAGCCGGCAAGGACCTCTCGATGGCCGCATCGACCTTCCGTGTCCAGGCCAAGGAGGGGCACGTCGCGCTGGAGCTGTTCACGTTCCTCAGCAAGATGGCCCGCGGGGAGGTCGACCGGGCCAAGCTGATCGGCCGCAGCCTCGACTCGGCGCTCGAACGGCTGTCGCAGAGGGTGAAGCGCTCCTACCGCATCGTGGAAGAGGCTGACCATGTGCGCGCCGAGCGCATCGACTACGCGGCCAAGGGCAACCTCGTCATCCACAGCGAGAACGCCAAGATCACCGCGTGCCACGTCGTGAAGATCGACGCCGATCAGATCCAAGTAGGGTGACCGAACATGTTTGCAATCACATCGCGCGGTGGAATGGACTTTGGCATCCCGGACGTCTGCCGTCTTCCGACGACCATCCCCGTCCCGTTTCCAAACTTTGCGGCGAAGCCCATGGGGACGTCCCCCGCGTACAAAGTGCGCATCGGGCCCGCTCCCGTCCATACCCTGGCGACGACCATTCCGCTCACCTCCGGCGACAACCCCGGGCTCCTTGGCGGCGTGATCTCCGGCCGCAACATGGGCCCCGCGAGGCGTCTCCGGTTCTCTCGCAACACGTTGTGGCAGGGGAAACCGGCGGTGGTGCTCAGTGCCAACGGCCTCGGGAACCAGATCAATACGAACTCGACGACCATCGTCCCGAGCCAGACCAAGGTTCTGATTCTCAAGTGACGTCCGCTCGGTCATCCGCGAGAGCCGCCCGCGAGAGCCGCCCGCGAGAGCGCCCCGAGATCCCGCTCTGCTCTGACCGCTGAGGGACACCCACGTGGCCATCGACGAAACTACCCGCATCCGCCTGGGGATCATTCAAAAGAAATACGGCGATCGCCTGGCCCGGAGCACGAACGGCTCCAACCCGCCGGACCGGCGCCAGATGTTCATTGATGAATTCCGGCGGATCCTGGCCGACATCTTCGTTCCCACGTTCGAGGCCATCGGCCGTGAGCTCGCCTCGTCAGGGCACGCTTACCGGATCGAGCAGGACGTGGGCGAGAAGACCCCCAGCATCGAGTTTCACCTCCTGCTCCGGGGCGTGCCGGCGAAGGCGAACAACCTGATCCGCCTCTTCTACAGCGCCGAGGCCGCGGGCGACGGAGAGGTGATCGCCGAGGTCAACGTCTACCAGACCCTGACCGAGCTCACGCGGTTCCGGGTGCTGGCTCGGGTCACCCGAGAGGTCGCGGAGCAGATGTGCGTGGACGCCATCGAGCACGTCTTCGCCTGCAACGCTCGCTGAGGGGCTCGTGTGATGCGCGCGGCGCGGCCGCAGGCGGAGAGCGTCGCCCTCCATCCTCCAGCACGGCGACCCGGCGCTTCACCCTTCGCGCAGGATCCGGCGGTACGTCTCGAGGTACGCCGCCGCCGTCGCCGCGGCCGAGAAGCGCTCCTCGGCCGCGCGACGGCACGCCGCCGGGTCGAGCCGGTCGACCCTCGCCATCGCGCCGGCCATCTCCGCCGCGCCGTCCACCAGGAACCCCGTCCGGCCGTGCTCGACGATCTCCGGCAGCGCGCCGGCCCCGCGCAGCGCGATCACCGGCGTTCCCGAGGCCAGCGCCTCCAGGGCCACGAGCGAGCTGGTCTCCTGCACAAGGCTGGGGACGAGCACGCACCGCGCCGCCGCGAGCAGGCGGCGCTTCCGGGCGAGGCCCACCGGGCCAAGGAAGCGCCGCACAGGGCCGGGGCCGCGCAGCATCGGCAGCAGGACCTCCTGGAGATACCGCGTGTGCTCCTCGTACCCGAACGCCTGGCCGGCGATGACCAGCGGCACGCCGGCGCGGACCGAGGCCTCGACGGCGACGTGATAGCCCTTCTCCGGGCAGATCCGGCCCAGCGCGAGGGCGAAGCCGCGCTTGTACCGCCTCGGCCGATAGTGCTCCAGCCGGACGCCGTTCGGGATCTCGGGCAGGAGCCGCGCCTCCGGCGGACAGGCGCGCCGCTGCGTCGCGGACACGCAGTGGAGGAACGTCCTCGGCCGCTCGAGACGGAACACCGCGGGCGAATAGAAGCTCGGCGGGAGATGGAGGGTCGCGAGCACCGGCACGCCCGGCTCGGGCAGATAGCGATCGAAATCGACGCCGTGCAGGTGGACGAGGTCGATCGGATACGTGTCCAGGGCCCGGGCGACGGCGCTCCGGTGGTGGCAAAAGGCCCGCTCCCTGGCCGCCTCGTCAAGGACGGCGCCGGGCGGGGGCGCCGGCGTGGCCACCAGCGTCCCCGCGCACGCGGAGCCCTCCGGGGCGACCACGATCGACCGGTGGCCGCCGCGCGAGAGCGCCTCGTCGAGCATCGAGAGGACCTGCTCGGCGCCGCCGACGGCGTCCGGACCCACGGGCGCGAGCGGATAACCGACGAGCAGGACCGTCAGAGGCACAGCTCACGCTCGAGGCCGAGCAGCGTGAGCGTCTTCGCCGCGAGCCGCCGCCAGCGCGCGCCGTCGATCGGGAAGCCGAGGCGCTCGTAGTGGAGCGGGCCATCGTGCGGCGGCCGGCGGAAATCGTACGCGGGCGCCGGCCGGAAGCGCTCGACCGCCGCGCCGACAGGGGCGAGCACCTCCCGCTGGCTGGCGAAGCAGGCCAGCATGGCGCGCTTCCGCGACGCCTCGATGTCCGAGAGCCGGAGCGCGATCTCGGGGACGCCGGGGTGCGCGATGAACTCGCCGGTGAGGAGGCGGCCGCGCGCGGCGTGGTACGACGCCGCCTCGAAGATCAGCGGCGCGGTGACGCCGTTCCAGAGGGCGAGCACCGCCGCCGCGTGGACGGCGAGCGCCGCCGCGTCGTGATCGGGGTGGCCGCCCTCGTAGGGGTGGGTGAACACCACCTCGGGCCGCGTCCGGGCGAACAGCTCGACGAGCCGCCGGGTGAGGCTCGGCGCCTCCTCGATCGCCTCCTGGTCGACCGCGCCGAGGCACCTGAGCCGCCCCGCGGGCACGTTGCCGGCCGACATGGCGCGGGTCACCTCCTCGCGCCGGAGCGCGGCGTAGCGCTCGCGCCCGATGCCGGCGAGGCCCGCCGGCACGAAGCGCTCGTCGCGCGGCGCCCCGTCGGTCACGTGGACCACCTCGATCGGGCTGAGCCGGCCGATCCGCGCGCCGAGCCCGATGGTCTCGTCGTCCGGATGGGCGAGCACGACGAGACAGCGCGGCGCCCGGCCCGACGAGAGCCACGAGAACGGCGGCCACGCGAGCTCCTGGGCGGAGGGGCCCTGACGGCGGAGAACGGCGAGGTTCACGACGGCACCTCCGCGCGCCCGCGGCGCAGCTCGGCCCGCGGCTCCGGTCGCCCCCCCGGGGTGCCGCGGTGCTCTTCGGGTCTCGTCTTTCGCTTCGGCGTGCTCGCGATGTGGGACATGAGCCACCTGGAGCGCATGCGGTCAGGTCGTCCTGGCGCAAAACGCAGCGATCTCCACACTACCAAACGGCGACGCGGCGCGCCAGACGGCGCGTAAAGCGCGGATAGACGAGGAGACGCGTACCCGCCCCTCGCCTCTTTGCACTCTTTGCGCACGTTACGCACGGCGTCGTCTCATGCGTAGCGCCGCGTCATCCGGGCGCAGAAGTCGGCGAACTCCTCGATCCGCTGCGGAGGGCTCGTGTGGTGGGGCCGGAGGCCGGCGTGCTCCGGGGTGAAGCAGTAGGTCAGGGTCACCTCGAACGGCTCGAGCGCCTTCATTTGCCGGTCGAACCAGGCCTCCGCGCCGGGGCGGAAGCTGTCGGCCCAGCTGAGGCCCGTGCGGAGGTGGCGCACCCCGAGTTCCTTCAGCCACGCCACCGCGTCGTCGAGCCGGTGGTCCTCGAAGTGGAACCACTGGCACAGACCGAATTCAGGGGTGTATTCCGGGAAGAGCCGGAGCGCGCGCTTGGGCGTCCCGTCCTCGCGGAGCAGGCCCATGTAGAAATGCCGGTAATACGACGAGCCCTCGGCCTCGCGGTGCCGGGTCGTCGCCGGCCACGCGCGCGGCAGATCATAGAGGCTGTACCAGTGGATCCGCTCGACCTTGCCGCGGAGCAGCTCGGCGCTCCGCCGGAGACCGAACTCCTGCACCTCCTCGGCGCCGAACGTGGAGACGCCGATCTCCGTGATCCAGAGCGGCCTGTCGGTCACCACGCGGATCTCCTCGAGCTTGGCGGGCCACTCCTGGATCTGCCAGTGATTCCAGTCGAGAGGGAAGCCGTGCACCGCGACCACGTCGACGTGCTCGAGCACGCCCTGCCGCCCCATGTTGGCGATGAACCCCGGATCGATCGGCGAGATGCCGCCCAGCACGCGCAGCAGCCAGTGGCGCTCGCTCCGGATCGCGTCCGCGGCGAGCTTCACCATGGTTCCATACGTCGTCCACTCGGGATCGATCTCGAAATCCCAGTGCGACTTGTTGTTGGGCTCGTTCCAGAGCATCACCGCCTCGATCACGCCTGCTCTCCCTTCACGAAAGCTCGCCTCGCCGGGTAGACGGCGCCAGGCGGACGACCGGCGGCCCTCTCGCGCCGGCGGCAGAGGTAGACCTCGGGCTCGGGGTGGTTCACGATCTCGAAGCCGGCGCTCCGCAGCATCGCCTCGGCGCAAGCCCGGTTGGGCACCCACCAGTTGGTCGGGTCGTGCGCATAGCTGTGCTCGACGAAGTGAAGCCTGGGATAACCGGCCTCGTCGAAGATCTCCTCCTCGGAGAAGGGGAAATCTTCCTCCAGCGGCGCCACCTCCGCGCTGCCGCGCTGCATGCTCTGGAAGATCAGCGTGTGTCCGACCACGTGCTCGTGGAGCAGATCGAGCGCCAGGAGCGGGTGGCGGAGGTGGTACAGGACGCCCAGGAAGAGCACGAGATCGAAGCGCTCTCCGAGGCTGCCGACGTCGTACACGGAGAGGTTCCGGAACTCGATGTCTGCCCCGGAGACCTCCGCGGCGAAGCGCGCCTGCGCCAGGTAGTCCTCGTCGCTGTCGATCCCGAGGACGCGCGCCGCCCCGCGCCGCTTCATCTCGAGCGAGTAGAAGCCGGCGTTGCAGCCGATGTCGAGGACCGTCTTGCCCGTGAGATCCGCCGGGACGGCGTCGGCGAAGCCCCTCCATTTGAACGCGGGGTAATCCCCCAGGAAATGGTCGGGCGCCGTCTTCACCCCGCGGAGATCGAGGTTATGGAACCACGGCCCGAGCCCGCGCACGCGCTCCTGGATCTGCTCCCGCGTCCACTTCGCCGCTCCCTCGACGCACCTCTCCATGGCCCCTCCCTTCACGCGGCGGCGCGGCTGAGGAGCTGGATGGCCTCGTGGTAGCCGTGCAGCGTCCCCACGTCGACATAGGCCTCTCCGGCCCGCACGGCGCGCGCGCTGCCGCCGCGGGCGAGGTACTCGTTCACAAGCGTCCCGATGTACGGGTCCTCCCGCCCTCGCTCGCGCCAGAGGTCGTGGAGCTCCTGCATCACCGCCCCCGTGAGCCTGAAGGCGCCCCAGACCCACCGCGAGCGCGCGTTGCGCTGCTTGACCTGGATCTCGAGCACCCGGCCCTCCTCGTCGGTGACGACCGCGTCGAAGAGCTCCGGATGCTCGACCGGAAAGAGCAGGAACGAGAGCCCCCCGCCGCCGAGCGAGCAGAGCCCGTGCTCCGGGAACCACACCGTGTCGGGGAGCCCCACGAGCACGTCCTCCTCCGGCCGGATCCAGGGGAGCGACCGGAAGATGGCGTCGCAGAGCCCGGCGGCGGCCGGCTGCACCACATAACAGATGTGCGCCGGGCCGACGCTCGCGCCGTAGTACTCGACGATATCCGACTTGCCCGGCGAGATCACCATGCAGAGCCGGGTCGCGCCGGCGAGCACCATCCGGTCGATGAGGTACTCGCTGACCGCGCGCGGCCGCTCCACGTCGCCGTCCCTGCGCGTCCCCACCGGGAGCAGCTCCTTCGAGAACGCGAGCGGCTGGATCCTGCTGCCCAGGCCCGCCGCCGGAATCACTCCCCACATCGCTCCGTCCCTCCGTTCAATGAGCTGATCTCGACTCCGTTCAATGAGCCGAGACCGACTCGAGAATGGCCACGAGCTCCGCCGCGCGGCGCGCGGCGCTGTGCTCCGCGAGCACCCGCTCCCGCGCCGCGCGGGCGATGGCCGCGATCTCGCCCTCCGGGAGCGAGAGCGCCGCGACCGCCTCGTCCGTGGTCGCCGCCACGAGGATCTCCCTCCCCGGCGTGAAGAACCGGTCGAGCCCCTCCCACCCGTCGCTCAGGATCGGCGTCCCGCAGGCGGCGGCCTCGAAGAGCCTCCCGGAAGGGCAGTAGCCCATCGCCGCCATCGTCCCCCGCGTCACGTTGAGCGTCAGCCGCGAGGAGCAATAGAACGCCGGGTGATCCGGCGGCGCCACGTGACGATGGTAATGGACGTTGTCGCCGTTCTGCGCCCACGGGAAGTCCTCGGGGTAGAGCGAGCCCCCGATGACGAACCGCCGCTCGGGCAGCCTCCTGGCCGCCTCGAGGAAGAGGCGGGAGAGCGCCGCCTGCCGGTCGGCGGCGTACGTGCCGAGGTACGAGAGATCCCCGCGGAAGCCGTCCCGCGGCGGGACCGGGCGGTGCACCGCCGGGTCCGCGCTGCCGTAGAGCGGGAACACGCGCCGGGCGCCGAGCTGCGTCCTGAGCCGATCGAGCGCCGCGCCGCCGGTGTAGCTGAGCACGCAGTCGAAATCGGCGAGGCCTCGAGGGCCGATGTAGCCGACCGGCTGTCCGGCCTGGATGCGATCCAGCGTCACCGGCGTGTCGAGATCGTAGAAGACCTTGAGCGCGCCGGACTCGAGGACCACGTCGGTCGCGGGGCCGCCGTCGGGGCAATACGACGTGATCATCGCCGCGTCGGCCTCGCGGACGGCGCGCCTGGCCTCGGGGAGGACGTCCTCGAACGAGGTGTAGAGCCGGAGCGTGTTGCCGTGCGAGAGCGCGGTCAGATCCCGGTGCGCGGCGTAATACGGGACGTCGCGCTCGAAGAAGGTGACGCGGTGCCCGGCCCGCCCGAGGGCGGAGACGACGCCGCGCCACAGCGTGGCGTGGCCGTTGCCCCAGGACGAGCTGATCGTCAGACCGAAGATGACGAGCCTCATGGCGGAGCGGACCTCCTCGATGCCTGCGTCGCCGGCGCCGGCAGCCTGCGCGGCTCGCCGGGGATCATCGCTTCCACCTCGGGG
The DNA here is from genome assembly GCF_051521635.1 of Sorangium sp. So ce1504. Taxonomy (NCBI): domain Bacteria; kingdom Pseudomonadati; phylum Myxococcota; order Polyangiales; family Polyangiaceae; genus Sorangium; species Sorangium sp. So ce1504. The sequence continues at coordinate 9,660,902 of NZ_CP150365.1, forward strand.
CGGCAGCGGATCCGCGGCAAGAGCGCCCTTGCCTCGGGCCGGAGGCGGCGGAGCGTGTACGCTACCTTGGCGCGGGTGTGCTCGGGCCCGTAGCAGTCGAGGAACCCGGCGCTGTTCAGCGAGAAGAACGAGAGCGCGTCAGCGTCGTTGAGCAAGGCGAGCTCGGCGTCGTCCCCCGGCCGCTCGTGCGACGCCACCAGGGCGCCGATCCGGTCGAGGACCTCCGGCGCGAGCCCGACGCCGGCGAGCGCGGCGCGCGTCAGGGCGGCCCCGCGCCGCGCGTGCTCGTCCTTGAACGCCTGGTAGTCCGGGGCGCGGTGCTCTCTCCGGACGTCCGCCTCGGAGACGAGCCGCTCCACGTCGTGGAAGAGCGCCGCCACCTGGACGGCGACGCCGGCGCGCGGATCGAGGCGGAGCATCCATTGCCAGACGTCGATCGCATGATCGTGGTCGGCGCGGACGAGCGGCCTGTCGAGATCGTGGAGCTCCCGGTGCCGCCCGAGGACCCGGGCGAAGACCGCCGTCGCGGAGGCGAGATTCCTCCTGCGGATGAAGCGCTGGCACCGTGTGAGGACCTCGTAGGCGGCGCGCGCGGCGCCCGCTCGCTCGAGCCCCTCGATCCGGAGGTCGAAGAGGCCACCGGCGTCGAGCGCGTGCAGGTGGGTGTCGAGCGCCCACAGATCGAGCGCCGACGAGCGCCACGCGCGGGCGTCGACGACAGCGTGGAGCGCCCCCCCGGACGGGCCGGGCGCGCCGCTCTCCACCTCCACGCCAGGGAACTCCCTGGAGAGCGCCGCCCTGTCGGACGGGGAGAGGAGCGGCGTCCCGCAGATCGAGGGTCCATCGCTGCTCGAAGAGGGGCCGTCGATGAGGATGAGGCGCTTGAGCATGAGCGTGCGCTCTCCGGTCAGCCACCGGGATGGAGCTCGACACAGCTGCCGCGCGCGGCTGCCGCGGACGAACCGGGATCACAGGTGAGGAACCTATCGCCGTGGTCCTCACCGCACCATCGCGGAAATTCCGTAGAGCAACGTCGGGAAAGAAATGAGCGCGAGACGTGGGATCGCCGTAGCCGCGCCAGCCGCGGCTATCTCCCCTCGACGCTCCGCCCCGAGCCCCGGCGTCAGCTCCGCGGCCGCCCTGGGAGGAGGGCCGTACTTGGTCCGCCTGTGCTGTGCGCGCGCCGCCTGGGGTCGCCCGGGCGTGGCCCAGCGCCCCTGATACCGCATCTCCCGCTCACTGCGGAGGCTCGGGGGGGATGACGACGGGGTTGATCGCTCGAACGCTCGCGTCGGCCGGGTAGGCATAGCTGTTGTGGTTCTGGGGCACCTCCGACCCCCAGCCCCACACGGTTGTCGACCGTGGACTGGGCGCCTGGCGGCGGCGCTGGATCCCACGAGAGGGGCGTCGCAAGGCTGCTCGCCTCTGGACTTCTACTGGGCAAGAAACTTCTTTTCGCAGGGAGAGAGAGGACAGGTCCATCCACCAGCTATGCGAAATCGCGACGTATGCAACGACAGAGAGCAGCCTCCGCATCGGAGCTCTTCTGCATGGCGGCGGATCGAGGAGGGCAAGGCGGCATGTTTCCGCTCGGCGCGGGAGCTGGCCCAGGAGGATGGCAGCGCGGCCAGGTGTTCCTGCCGCCGCTCCAGGCCGAATTTATGAGAAGCATCACACGGCGGACCGGCGCCCATTGCGCGCCGCAGCCCGGTAAGCGAGTGTGACGCCGATGCACCTTGCGCAGCGCCTGGCCGGGCTTGAGCTGTCGGCCATCCCCGTGTGGGTCCTCGACGTGGACCGCTCTCGGGTCTGCTGGGTGAACGAGGCCGGCCTGGACCTGTGGCGGGCGCAGGATCGCGACGAGCTGTTCGCGCGCGATTACTCGACGGTGCCGCCGCCGATCCGGACGCGCTTCCAGGCCCTCGCCGCGCAGCTGCGCGGCGAGGGGGGCGTCGTGCGCGAGAGCTGGACCTTCTACCCGCGCGGGGTGCCAGTGACGGTGACGCTCCACTCCTCGAGCGTCGAGCTCGACGATGGGCGATTCGCGATCTTGAGCCAGGCGCTCCCCACCGACGGAGCGCCTGAGCCGGAGCTCGTCCGAGGTATCGAGGCGCTGCGTCACACCTCCGTGATGATCGCGTTCGTCGACCCGAGCGGAGACCTCCTGATGCAGAACCCAGCGGCTCTGCGGGCGTTCGGCCGCACCAGGACGTGGAGCGCCTGGCTGGGTGAGCCCGGCGAGGCGGACGCGATGCTCAGGGCGGCGCTGGACGGCGACATCGTGACGCGAGAGATGCTCGTCCGCACCGTGGATGGGGAGCGCCTGCACGCGATCGAGGGGCGAGCGGTGCGTGATCCCGTGACGGGCGTCCTGGGGGTCTTGTTCCACCACACGGACGAGACGGCGCGGATAGGCGCGGAGCGCTCCGCCGAGGAGCGCGGCCGCCTGCTGGACGAGCTGAACGCGTCGCTGGCGCTCGTCGAGCGGCAGCGCGGTGAGATCCTCGCCCTCTCCGCGCCCATCCTGGACGTGGGCGAGCGCGCGCTGGCGCTGCCGATCATCGGGGCGCTGAACCGAGAGCGGAGCGCGGAGATCGCGGCGCGGCTCCTGCCTGCGATCGCCGGCAGCGGGGTCGACCGCGTGATACTCGACATGACCGGCGCCGCGGCGCTCGACGACGCCGGCGCCAGGCACCTGATCGAGATGGTACGCGCCATCCGGCTGCTCGGCGCGTCCGCCATGATCACGGGCATCCAGCCCGCGCTGGCCCGCGCCCTGGTGGCATCGGGCTTTGACGGGACGGGCATCACCCTCGTGGGCTCCATCGCCCAGGGCCTCTCGCGTTCAAGGAAGCGATGAGCCGGGGCTACCGTCGTGCTCCGGCCAGGCGTCCGGCGACGCCCCGGCTCGCGCTCGACCGCGACGGCGACGGCGTCATCCAGGATGGAGGCGAGCTACGAAGCTGACCGCGGCAGTGCTAGGGTGCCCCCCGTGCCGACGATCTTCACCAAGGGCGATCTCCTCAACACCCCGGATCTCCACGCGTACGCGCACGGCGTGAGCTGCGTGGGCACGATGGACACGGGGATCTCCGTGACCTTCAAGAAGCGCTGGCCGGGCCTGCTCCCGGCGTTCGAGCAGCGGAGCGCCGAGCGGAAGCTCCAGCTCGGGGAGGCCTTCGTCTGGAGCGAGGGCGGCGACACGGTGTACACCCTCGCGATCCAGGAGAACGCGACGAAGAGGCCCTCGCTCGCCGCGCTCGAGCGCTCGCTCGCCGCGATGGTGACGCACGCCGCCGGGGCGGGGATCGCGCGGATCGGCGTACCGCGCGTGGGCGCCGGCAAGACCGGCCTCGAATGGCTGCGCGTCAAGAGCATCCTCGTCAAGGTCGCCACCGACAAGCCGGTCACGCTCGTTGTCTACGAGCAGTTCGTGCGCGCCCCGGGCGCCTGACCCCAGCGTTGGAGGAAGTGCGCCCCCGCGGCATCGAGACCGGGGCCTCTCGTCCCAGGGCGATGCATGACAGGGGCTGGTGAGCAGGCGCTCACGGTGATCACGACACCGCGCCGCTCCCGGATCCCGGTGCTCGGCGTGCGATCGAGCGGACCGGTCACGGGCTGGGCTTGGCTTTGTCCCGCAGGTAGAGGGCCTCCACCTGCTGCCGGGCCCACGGGGTCCGTCGCAGGAAGTGCAGGCTCGATTTGATGCTGGGATCGTACTTGAAGCAGCGAATGTCGATCATGCGTCCGAGCTGCTCCCAGCCATGCTGCGCGACCAGGTGCTCGAGGATCATCTGGAGCGTGACACCGTGAAGAGGATTGTCGGGCTGGGGCTGAGTCATACCGATGCTCGGGGGGTGATCGCCCCGGAGGGCCAGCGTGAGCCCGCGGTGTAGCACGTCGCGCGGCGGCCGCCGCACGTCGCGGCCGACGACTGGTTGCTGAGAAGATTTTACTTCTTCACCCAGGTCTGGGTCCTGCCGAGGAGGGAGATGCCCAAGAAGCCGCGCACCTTCAGCTTCTTCCCGCCCTCGATCGCCTCGAGCTTGCAGCTATAGGTCTCGCCGTTGTTCGGATCCAGGATCGTACCGTCATCGTACTCGTCGTCATCGCGGACCATGTTCCTGATGATGACGAGCCCCACAATGGGCTTGTTCTTGTCGGCCCCCTCACAGGCGGTGCAGATCTTCGGCTTCCCCTTCTCGTCGAGCGGCTGCTTCAGGCTCACGATCTTGCCGAAGATCTTCCCGCCCCTCTCGTAAATCTCGACCACCGACTGCTCGACCCCCTGCTCATCGATCGTCCGCCACTGGCCGGTCACAGGGAGAGGATCCGCGAGCGCGAGCGAGGTGGCGAGGGAGCAACCCAGGGCGGCAAAAAGAGCCAAGAACCTCTTCATGTCGTCAGAACTCCTTTCATCGGTCTGCGAAGCCACGGCGTTCGGCCCTGGCGTGGTGCTTGATTCGCATGTCGGTGCGCACCGCTGAGCGCGACATGCCTCGGAGGGCGGACGGGGCGCCGCGCCGTTTGTTCATCGGACCGGAGGGAGCGGCGGCGGGAGGCAGGGCTCTGGTCAGGGGGGAGCCGAACGGTCGACATGGCTCCTCTCGCAGCAGCCCCGCGGCGCGGTGGACGTCATTTTCTCCCCCGAGGGTACCGAGCGGGGTCGTGGAGCGCAACGGCGCCGTGCGGCGGCGCGCCGGGACGTTGGGTGGCCGGAGAACGGTTGATTCCACGGGGCTGGATCCCGTCGCGGCCAAGCTACTCACAGCCCGCGTCTCGGCCGCGCGCGTCCGTCCGTGCTGGGCCGGTGCGATTCCGCCGACTGAGGCGGTCATGTAAGGTTCTCTAGGTCAACCAGCGCGCGCAGCGTGGCCGTACGTGATGAAGGGATTGTTCGGGGAGGAGTGAGCCACCTCACCCCGAGAATCATCCGTTCGGCGCCGATCCGGGGCCGGGCCATCGAGGCTGCGCGCTTCGCCAGCAGGCAGCGCGTGCTGGTCGGGTCGTGGGTCTGAACAACGACGAGCGCCCACCCCAGAGAAACCCGCTTGACCCTCTCGCAGCGGGAGGGTCTAGGATGCCTTCAGCTCGAGAGGGAAGGCATGTTTCTGAAGATTGGCGAGCTTGCCCGGCGCACCGGGCTGACCGTTCGCGCCTTGCGGCACTACGACGAGATTGGCCTGCTGGTGCCGTCCGGAAGGTCCATGGGTGGCTATCGCCTGTACGACCGAAAAGACGTCGCCCGGCTGTACCGCATCCAGGCGCTGCAGCGCCTCGATCTGTCGCTGGCTGACATACAAGACTTGCTCGACAACGCGGCCGGCGGGCTTTCGGAGGTGGTGGCCCGGCAGGTGGCGCAGCTCGACCGCGAAATCCTGCAAGCGTCCGCGTTGCGCACCCACCTGCTCGCCGTGCAGGGTCAACTGCAGGCCAACGAAGAGCCCGGCATCGACGACTGGCTCGTGGCGCTCGAAAGCATGGTCGCGGGCTCGAAGTACTTCAGCGAGGACGAGCAGCGCACGCTCAAGGCGCAGCGCGACGGTCTCACCAACGCTGTCGCTGGCCAAGGCCGGCGGCGACGCCGCGCTGGACGCGAAGCTGCAAGCCGCATTCCGCCACGACCCGGCCCTGCGCGCAGGCTCGGGCATCGACGCGACGCTGGCCGACTATGTCGGGCGAGCCATCGCGCGGCTCGACGCCACATCGGCTTCCTGGCGGCTCGACGCCACATCGGCTTCCTGAATGAATTGAATCCCGAAGGCCTCACGTGAACGCAAGAACGCAGCCGCGTGACCTCGCGCTGCACCGCGCACCCCAAGATCGACCCCGAGAGCGGCGAGCTGCACTTCTTCGCGTACTCGCCCGACGGTCCCTGCTCGCCGAGCATGCTCTATGGCGTGATGGACACGCGCTGCGAGGTCACGCAGCTCCAGTCGTTCACAGCGCCGTATGCCAGCATGGTGCACGACTTCATGGTGACGCGCGGGCATGTGCTCTTTCCCGTCACGCCGCTGACGCTCAGCGTGGAACGCGCCATGCGCGGCAAGCCGCTGCTGGCCTGGGATGCAAGCTTGCGGACCCACGTCGGCGTGATGCAGCGCGGGAGCGCGGCCGACACGCTTCGCTGGTTCCAGACCGACGCGTGCCACATGTTCCATGTGATGAATGCCTGGGACGACGGCGACACCATCGTGGCCTACGTCATGCAGTCCGAGACTGCGCCCGGCCTGCCCGATGCCGAGGGCCGCCCCGGCGCCCCCGAGGCGATGGCCGCGCGCCTGTGCCGCTGGACCTTCCACCTGGCGGATGCAGGCACCGGGTTCCGGCGTGACTACCTCGACGATCTCGCGGCGGAGTTTCCACGGATCGACGAGCGCTACACGGGGCGGCGCAACCGCTACGGCTTCACCACCTGCCATGCGACCTCGCGCGCACGAGGCGACTCGGAGAGCGTGCTCTACAACAGCCTTGCCCGATTCGACTTCGACACCGGCGAACGCAGCATTCACACGCTGCCGCACGGCGACGTGGTGTCCGAGCCGGTGTTCGTGCCGCGCGCGGACGACGCGGCCGAGGGCGACGGCTGGCTGCTCGCCGTGGCCTGGCGAGAACGGGAGAAGCGCAGCGATTTGCTGGTGTTCGATGCCATGGGCCTTCCCGCTGGGCCCGTCGCTGTCGCCCGCTTGCCGCACCGCGTGCCATTCGGGTTCCACGGCACCTGGCGGCCCAGCGTGTAACTCGGTTCGGGATGCCGTTCGCGCAGCGCCTCCCCGCGCGCCGCATGCCTCGCGCGGCCTGCGTGGGGAGGATTGGGCGCTCGCCTCGCGGCGCGAGGAGCGCTGGCCGCTCCGCGCGCTCGCTCCTACAAGCGCTCGATGAGGAAGCTCCGGGTCTTGTTGTCGAAGTTGTGGGGGGCGAGGTTCGCGTCTGTCGTGAGGACGCGCGACTCGGCCGAGTAGCGCCAGAGCCCGTCGTAGAGCGTCAGCTTCAAGCCGGAGGGGACGCGGACGGAGCTGACCCTCAGGTCCCATGGGGTGCTGTAAAAGAGGGAGGAGCCGACGCCGTACACGACCGAGCTGCCCGAGAAGCTGGCGTTCTCGTACAAGGTGACCACGTCCAGCTGCGGGTCCGAGGCCTGCGAGACGATGATGCTCGAGATCCCGTCGCTGAAGCCCGCGGCCACGAGATCCGTGTCCGAGGTGAAGACGCGCGCCTCGCCCCCGAAGTTGGCGTGGATGAAGGCCGTGACCCGGAGCCCGGCGGGGACCCTGATGGCGCTCGCGCGGTTGTCTCCGATGATCGTCATGTCCGGGAGGTCGTAGCGGCCGATCCCGAAGCCCTGCGAGATGCCGGAGAAGTTCGAGAGATCGTGGAGCACCACCTGGCCGCTGGGGTGGACGGTGGGGCCGCCGGCGATCGTGGCGTCGATCCACGCGCGGTGGCGCGCGACGTCGACGCCGAGCTGCCTCGCGTGCAGGTTCGTGCCGTCCTGCCCGTTCACGCCCGAGAACACGGCGACCTGACGCCCATCGACGAACCACGGGCCGCCGGAGTCGCCGTTCCAGCCCGAGCCCGTCACGCCCGTCGCCAGGAGCTCCTCGGCGGAGTACCAGCTATCGATGTGGAGGGTCGCCTTCTTGAGCGACGGCGCCATCACCAGCGGCGTGCCCTCGCTCCCCCAGCCGTAAGCCGTCGCGTCGCTGCCGATCGCGACCGACGTCGCCTCGGCCAGCTGGACGACCGGGCCACTGGCGGCCTCGGTCAGGTGGAGCAGCGCGATGTCGGCGACGGCCGAGGGCACCTCGACGGCGTCGACCGCGATGCGCTGGCCCGCGAGGTACGTGTTGCTGCCGACGCGCACGGCCGACGTCTCGCCCTCGTCCGCGACGCAGTGCTGCGCGGTGAGCACCCAGCGCGCCGCGACGAGGGTGCCGGTGCACTGGAAGAAGTCGCCGGTGCTCCCGCGCACGTCGAAGACCTGGACGGCCCAGGGGCTCGCCTCGGCGAGCTCGCCGCCGACGATCGCGGACGAATGCGACCCGAGCGCCTCGAGCGGCTCGTCCGGCGCGCCATCAATCGAGCAGCCCGTGGAGAGGCCGAGCGCGGCGCCCGCGCACACCGCGAGACCAAGCTGATGACCAAGTTCTCTCTTCTTCATTCTGCCTCCACTCATGATTCTGTTCAGACGATCGTTCGCGCCGACGGAGTCCGCCTCCGCCAGGAGCCAGCGTTCGTCAGCAATCAACGTGACGGGGCCTGTGACTGCGGCGCGCCAGGCTCGGCGACGGCGTCTCCGAGCAGACCCATGGGAGCACCGGGCTGAAACCGGTGAAGGGACAGCCGGAGCGGCAGGCCCGGAGTCGGGCGTACGAAATCCGCCCGCGACGGCTCAAGAATCGCGGCCAGAGTATGTTACGCTACCCCGAGCGGCGCCAGGCGGCGATCTGGAACGGCCGCGTTCGAGGCGTGGAACGAGGAGTCGCCCGGACCTACAGCGGCCGGAGCCCGCATGCGCGCGCCGCGTGCTGCAGGAGCCCTCGAAACCAGACGTGCCTCGGATCTCGCTCGTGTCCGGGGTACCCCCGCCAACGACCAGCAGTCGACATAACGCATGAAAAGCACGATCCCCTGATCCGCCTGCAAAAACCGACAGATCCAACGAGTTCACGGTCGGCGCGCTTGTCGCGAAGGGGGAGGCCTCGATGGGGCCCTCAATCTACGGTGTCCTCGCGCACCGGGCCACGACGCCGCGGCTGCGGACCACCGGGTCGAAGTCGACGCGGAAGGAGGAGACCAGCTCCGACGCACCGACGTAGAAGCCCCCGCCCCGGATCACCCGGTCCGAGGAGGGGGCCAAATTTGCACAATCATCGCACGATGAGTCGTACGGGTTCTCGTACCAATCCAAGACCCACTCCCACAGGCTCCCGCCCAGGTCCGCCTGCCCCCACTTTCCATCCCCCTTCGGCGACTTCGACCCAACCGCCTGAACATCGCTGAACGCGCACGAACCGTCGGGCCCGCAGCCATACGCCGCGTACGTGCTGTCGATCGTCGTCGAGCTCGGCGGCTTGGACCACGGATACACCCGCTGCCCGTCCGCTCCGCCGCCTCCCGCCACCGCGTAGTTCCACTCCGCCTCCGTCGGCAGCCGGCCTCCGTCCCACGCGCAGAACGCGAACGCGACGTACCAGTCCAGGCAATTCATCGGAAGGTGCTCGTTCGCGCCGGAGCCATCCGTCCATGTCTGGTAGGTCGACTCGCACTTCACCGCGTCCTTCAATGCCGCTGCACTGGCGGGCAGGCTGCTGTCCCACGACGCGTCCCACCCGCTCCCCGGGATCTTCGGGTGCTCTCCTGCTCGTGCCCTGGGCTTGCTCCCGGGATAGGCCTCCACGAACTTCCGGAACCGTCCCACGGTCACCTCGTACCTATCCAGCAAGAAGCCGCTCACCGTCGCTGGATACGCCGAGTCGTTGCTCCGGTTGAACGTTCCCCCAGGTATCGCCGCACCCGTCGCGCAGCAGCTCTCGTTGCGCCCAGGACCGCACGTCTCCGTCAGCCCGACACAGCTCCGCGGCACGCACTTCCCTCGGTCGCACGCTGGCGCTGCCGCTCCACACGGCGCCGCATCTTCCCATTCCCCGCGCTCATCGCAACGCTGCGGCCGGTTGCCCGTCGCCGTACACTGCACCTGCTCCGGCCCGCACTCCCCACGGCACTTCCCCTCCACGCACGTCTGGTCCACGCACTCTGGGCTCCAGCCCCACCAACCACCCGCACCCGCCCGCCGTGAGCGCCCACCCCGCCCACAGCCATCTCAAACTCTTCCGCTTCGCCATGCTCTGTCCTACTGCCGCGCTGCTCCCCCTGTCCACCGGCGCGCGCCTTCCGCCTCGCGCTCGGCCGCGCCGCCGAGGATCGACCTCACGGTCGATGCCAGCACGGTCCTCGGGGCCAAGGGCGTGGACCGGCCGCGGCCAAGCCCCGGCCTTGGGGAGCTCGCCGTGACCGATCCGTCGCGTCGGGCTGCGGTGGTCGCCTCGCTCGCCAGCACCCTATGCCGCGCCGTCGCCCTCGGGGATGAGGTGGCGGCCCGGGTCGTTCACGAGGCGCTCGGTCGGCGGCTCGGGCTATCGGCGATACCAGAGGTGCGAGCGCGCTCGCGCCGGTAGCACGCGCAAGGCCTACCGCCGACGGGAGGTGGTCTTCGCGGATCCGCACCACATGGCCGAGGAGCAGGCGCCGTTCGGGCCCCACGGGCCCGTCGAGTAGTGCAATCTGCTGAACCAGCTCCTGCTGTCCACGCCCCGGGAGCGCCTCGTTATCCTCCTGGCTGACGAGCGGGCGCAGGTCAGCAGGTCGCCCGGATCCCGAAGATGCCCATCGAATCCGCGTTCCCTCGGCTCCGCCTGGACCGCAAGCACCTCGCGCACGTGCTCAAGCCCTGGAGTCGCTTGCAGTAGACGCCGCCTTCCTGGCCGCTCAGGTGACAGAAGGTTCTCTATGCGATCCGACACCCCCTGGAGAAGCGACGCTCTATCAACAGCTTATCCATGCATCGACGATGAGGCACCCTTCACTCCAGAGCCTGCGGGGGGAGGGGAAGCGGCGGAGACGCGTGCGCGAGCACGGCGAAGGCCAGGAGCGTGGCGACGAGGAGCAGGCGCCGGGAGAGGCGGGGCATGGGAGAAGCCCCTCGACGAATAGCACCACGGTCACGCGCTCGTCGACTGCATCTTCACAAGCACGCGAGGCCCAGCGTCGTCGCCTCGACGAGCTCGCCGCGCCCTCGGGCAGACGTCTCGCGAAGCGGTCGACGCGCGCTCCCTGAGCCACGCCGAGTGCTAAGGTTAACCGGTGCTCGCCCTGGTCCTCCCCACTCTTGCTGCCCTCGTCTTCATCGTCAGCCTATTTTCTTTTTCGAGGGCCTGCGCCCAGCTCCGGCGGAGCAAACAGAAGCTAGGGGACGCGCTCCGCGCCCGCGGCCTCGCCGTTGCCGGCGAGCTCGATTTGCCGCCGTCGCAGAATCACCTCGTCGCGCTCTCCTTGACACGCTCCGACGGCGTGTCCGCGCAGACGCCGGCCGATCTCGCCATCGGCGGCACCACGCTCCTCACCGCCCCGATGCTCTTTCGTGCCGTCGTCGTGAGCGCTCCGCTCGCGGTGCCCGATCAGGTCGTCTGCGATCGCGCCCTCGCGCAGCCGGTGTTCGGGGCGTTCCCGCCGCACCCGGCGTTCACCAGCGATGCGCGCTTCGACGCGCGCTTCGGCGTGTTTCCCGCGCCGTCGTCCTCCGCGTCCGGGTCGCCGAGCTACCGCGACCAGGCTGGCCATCTCCTCGCGTGGGCCACGCCGGCCGTGCTCGCGAACCTCGATCGTTTATCCTTCGTCGCGCTCCACGTGCGCGACGGCCATGCCCGGCTCGCCTTCGCGCCCACCTCGGCCGACGGCCTCGCCGCCGCCATCTCAGTGGCCGATCAGCTCCGGGCCAACGTCGCCCACCGCTCGGTCACCACGCCCGCCGTGCCCGTCCCCGTCGGCCGGAGCGGCGCGACCCACGCCCTCGTCACGGGCCTCGCCTTCGTCCCCATCATGATGTTGACCCTCGTCATATCCGCCGCCAGCAGCAGCATGACGTTCCAAGACGCGACCGAGCGCGCCACGTTCACGCTGGGCGCGAACGAGATCGCCTGCCCCGACGGCGGCATCTACTCGGCGGGACCCGGCTACCGCAAACAGCACCGCACCCACTACTGCTACCAGCCAAACGGCCAGAAGACGCCGGCCCAAACGGGCTTGCTCTGGGTGTGGACGTGGGGCTCCTCGACTGCCCTCGGCGTGGGCTTCCTGCTCTTCGCCAGCGCGTTCCACCGCTCAAGCCGCGCGGGTAGGCTGAAGAGCGCCGCCGAGAACGTGGCGGCGCTGCCTCGACAAGTCGCTTGAGCTTCGTCGTCGCCGGCGGCGGCGTCGTTATCGGCGTGGCCGTCCCATGGTTGATCTGCAAGCTCAACCACCTGCTGCTCAAACCCACCGGGGAGGAGCCAGCGATTCAGATCCTGGCCAGCCTGCTCATTCCGTTCGCCGTATACCCCGCAGGCTGTGGAGTGAAAGCGGCCCCCCTGGATGGGATGAGGCATCATAGGACCGGAGAGTGATGCCGGCAGGCAGCAGGCCTGTGCCGGGAGGCAAGCGCGGCGGCGTGCGCAGGCGACGACCCTCTCGCCGCGATGCTGCATGGCGACGCCATGGCGGAACTGCGGACGCTGGTTGTTGCTCGATCGCGCAGGCTGTTCGATGGCCATCGCGGGGGTGAGCGCCCCCGGTCACGGCCGTGATGGTCGGCCCATCCCGCGGCCGTGGCTGCCGGAGTGCTCAGGCGCGTCAAGGGTGCCCGCGCCGGGGCGCGGCGACTACGCCGCCCTTGACCCGCCCTCCGCGCTCCGGCGACCGTCCCGTGCGGGCGATGGGCGAACGGAGCCTCGGCGGGGGCTCCGGGCACCCGATGGCCATCAACCAGCGCGAGCGAAAAAGGGCCCGCTTCTTTTACCTACGCGCGGCGCTCTTCATCCCGAGGAGCTTGCGACCCACTCGGGTAGTTTGGGTCGACGCAGGCGAGAAATCTGCGGCATGTCCGCCCCGCGAAACTGTCATGCCGATCAGAGGGAGATGGAGCATCCGGACGCCGCCGAAGCGCACGTGTACACGCCCGAACCTTGATGGTCCACGCACGCGCCATTCGCGCATTCGTCGCCCGTGGTGCATGTCGCGCCGTTCGGCCTCTTCGGCGCACAGACGGGTGGGTCGCTCGAGGTGTCGCAGTTGCCCTCTTTGCACTGACTGTCATTGGCGCACGGCTGCCCGTTGGCCTCGGGGTCGCTGCAGATGGTCTCACCACCCGAGTCGTTGCAGTAGCCGCTCAGGCACGCGCGGTCGCTCTCACATGCCTGGCCGTTGGACTTCGCCGCGACGCAAAAAGAGCCACGTTTGCTCGGGCACACAAGGCCATCGCCACATTCGCGCGTGCATGGATCGCCGGACCCCGGCTTCACCACGCACGTACCGAGGTGCGCAAAGAGCGCGACCTCGCAGTAGGTGTCCGCGTCTGCGCATTCCGCGGACAACGCGCAGTCGCCCCCCGTCGCGACCTTCGCGACGAACGCGCCGTCGCATGCGCGCCACGCCCCGGAGGCTCCCATTGCCTCGAAGTCGGCGCACGACAGCGCTTGCAGATGATCGATGCAAGCGCGCGCCGGACCCTCGCGGAACTCGAGCCGCCCTGCCGCGACAGCTTCCGCCTGGAGCGCGGGGTGCGCGCCCATCGAGGATCGGAGCCGGTCCACACACGCGTCTGCAGGAACCGTCACGCCGCAGCATGCGGTGAGGTCCGCACAGAGCGCGCCAAGGATGGCGTCATGGAAGTCGTTGACGGAGAAGTCGTGAACGGGTGAATCAGTGCAGCCGATCACTGTCACGAGCGGGAGGAGCATGATGCCTGCGATCCCATGGCGGACGCGCCTAGTCGGGTCGCCATCGCGGATCTGCCGTCGAAACTCCTTGGCGTTGCGAGTGAGCTCGGCGAGGTTGCTGTAGGGGTCGTCACGTCGGGTGTTACAGGCGTCGTCGTCATAGGGGTAGAGCACAGTCCGCTCCGACGCGTTGCGGGGCAAAAAGTTTGATTTCACAGAGCAACGAGAAAATCGCGTGTGGACGCATGCTCGCGATGGGCAACCACGGCCGGCGCCAGCGTCCGCTCCGACGCCCGGCTCCTGCTGCTGGCAAGTGCAGATCGCCGCCCGGAAGCGTTACCTTCAACCAGCATGGGGTCGATGTCCGCCGGCCGCCGGGTGAGCCAGGGGCCCTTTCGGGCCCCTGGCTCCCCTAAGAACCGTACGTGAGACCTTCGCCTCATATGGCTCAAGCCTTTCCTAAAGCCGCTGTCACGCGACCCGGCTGAGGCGGCCGAGGCCGCCGAGGACGAGAGGATGGTCGGTAGGAGCCTGCGCGCTCCGTGGCGGTGGCCCGGCTCCGGGACTTCCTGAGCTGCCGGAAGTAGTCCCGGAAGGCCGGGTCGAACGCGGTAGCCGCCGCCTGCACCTTGACGTGCCGGCGGATGGGCAGCCCTTGCCGGGGTGTCGCCTCCGCATCCAGCGAATGTGTACCTTCACCGGGTCGATGCGGTGCTGGTGCGCGAGGGCTACGAGGTTACTCGCTACGCCGACGACCTGGTCATCCAGTGCAAAACCGAGCAAGAGGCCCACGCGGCACTCGCCCGGTTGCGCGAGGAGCTGGTCGGACGCGGCCTCACGCTTCACCACGACAAGACCCGGGTGACGCATGTTCGCCGCCGTGGAGGTTCTGATTTCCTCGGCTACCACTTCGAGCAGAGTTGGAGACGACCGAAAAAGCAGGCGCACGAGAGCGCTGCTCGCCGGGTTCCAGACGCACCTCGCGAAACGCCCGTGACTTGTCACGGTGCAACCCGTGACTTGTCACGGTACAACCCGTGACAGGTAGCGGCGCATCGGTCCGCATTTCCAGCTCGGCCGTGCCTTTTCCGCACGGAGCGTGATGGCCGGACGACCCAGGCCATTGCTGAACCTGGCACGAGGCGTGCACGGACCTCCGGGCAGCGGCCGAGGAGGACCGTCGTTCACGACAGCCGCGAGGCATCGGGCATGGGGCCTCCGGACGACGAGCGCCCCGGCAGACCTGGCAGCCAGCGCGCAGGCGACACGGCTGCCACGAGCCCGAGCCGCGCCGATCGTTTGGCTCACGGGCATCGGCAACAGAACCCGTGTGTCGATCTGCGTGCCACGAGCACCGGAGCGGAACCCAAACACATTGACCGAAGCGATATCACCAAACTGCTTTGACGACGAGCTCGGATCGGCGCTGTCGGGGAACGTGAGCGCTAAGGTATCCTACGCGCACGCCGGGAACACCTGGAGCTGCATGACAGGCTCCCCCTCGAATGGCAAATGCCAGACGAGCCGCAGCGTCTTGAGGATAGTCCGCGCAAAGCCATTCCGAGTTCTCAACAATTTTTCGCACCGAGGCGTGAGCGGCCTCCGTTGGCCGCGCCTCCACCATGCGAGGCTTCCGATCCCGCGGACGCCACCAACACCGCATTAACATAAGGTAAAATCTTCCAAGGAGTTATGATCATGCTGCATTCTATGACCTTAGCCGGGCGCCGCGGGATCCGCATCGCCCTTTCCGGCTCGTTGCTGGCCGGCGGGCTGCTGACCGGATGCCAAGTCACCGATGAAAACGGCTCCCCCGCCGGACCCGAGGACACCCTCGTTACCGCGGCCGCCATTACGAACACGGACTTCACCGACGGCAGCGGAAGAATCCGCATCCGGGTGAAGACCTGCGATCCCACCGCGGCTGCGACGACCAATTGCGCCTATTGCATCGCCGACGATGGCTGGGTCCGCATCGGGGGCGGCGCGCAGATCCTGGGGGAGAACAACCCCGGCGCCATGCTGCAGGCATCCTTTCCCAGCCCGAACTTCTTCACGGCAGCCAACTCCTTCGGCTGCACGGGCCCGGCGGGCCATTCGCCCCCGCGCCTCGGGATCGATGACAAATCGACCTGGGTGGTGAGGGCCTCCGGCGCGACCCATCAATTGCAGGCCTATGTCATCCAAATGCAGCTCGTCGATGCCGCCGGTACCGCCTTCACGCCCGCGGTCACCCAGGGCGTGGACTACGTGACAAGCGCCGTCAATCCCCCGTCCAATTACACCGTCGAGACCCCGGAGTCCTGGCTTCTTGACGATTACTTCCTGATCGGCGGAGGCGCGCACGTCCTCAGCACCAACCCGGCCGACAGCATCACCGCCGCCACCGATGCGTACCTGGTGGAATCGCGGCCGGTGGACGGCCCGAACGGAAGGGCCTGGCGCGCCAGCGCCCGGGCCCGAAGCTCTCCGGCCCATGACAATCCGCTCAAGTCGTACGCGATCGGGGTGAAAGCCTGCCCTCCCCAGTGGGACAGCTGCTTCACCTATCCCATGATCAAGGAAATCACCGCGGCGGCGACCACCGGCTACGGCACCGCGACCTACACCATCAGCCCCTCCTGGGTGGGCTCGAGCGTGGGCGGCTATGCCCCCACCACGAGCTCGGGCGCGCGCTTCCTCGCCGATCTCATCCCCTTCAACGGAACCGCGAAAGGGTTCACCGTGCGCAGCAGGGATGACGGCACGGGGGGATCGGGGCAAACCTTCGGCTCCACCTTGGTGTTCGGCCATATCCACGGCCGGTATACATCCAATGCGGTGTTCTTTTCGCGCGGCGGGAATCCCGCCATCCTGAGCCGCCCCGCCGGAACGGACCCCCAGTTGCAAGCCGCCTATTCCGCCGCCGATCAACCGGCGACCCGCTGGCACCTCGAAGCCTTCGGCACGGGCGTCTTCCGGCTGCGGAACGGGAACCCCGACGGGGGCACGGAATGCGCCTACCGCGACGGTACGACTTCCAACGTGCGGGTCAAGGCCTGCGGGACCGGCAACGAATTCATGTGGACCCTCGTCGGCGCCGCCACCGGCTCGAGCACGTTCAAACTGCAGAACGCGACCAATGGTCAATGCCTCGACGTCAACGGGAGCGCTACCCCGACCAATGTGGTCCTCAAGCCATGCGTCACCACGGGCGATCCCATCTACCAATTGTTGTACGTGGACGATTACAATTGGCCCAATTGATCCCCTTGGTGGGACGCGGAGCGTCGGCCTAGATCCAATGCCGGTCAGTTTAGCTCCCGCAACTTCAGATCGGCCGCTTTCGCGAGTCGTTGCTCGTCTTGACCTTCACGGCGCGAGGGTACGATCGCTCAGTGCGGCGTGGGGGTAGGATGAAGCGCCTCAGATCCCGGCCCAACCCCAAATCTCCTGACGCACCATCGCCGGCGTCTTGCTGCGGATGCTCTCGCGTCGGTCGAGCATGTCCGTCTTCAGCTCGTCGTAGCTCTACTGCGGGAAGTCGGCGCAGGGGGCGGACCGCGTCTCGACGAACCGCGCGGCTGGCATCGGGGTCCGGTGCGCGCGGGAGCCGTAGCGGCCGCGTGACCGCGGGTCGAGCGGCCGTCGGCCCCGGAAGAGCAGGCCGCGGCTCCGCGAGGAAGCGAGAGCCTCGGCGCACCTTTCTTCGAGCGTGGTCCGACATCGCCTAACCTGCGCCTCCCTCTTGCTGGAGCGAACGGATGCGACGCACCACCCTCTGGTTATCGATCTTGACCTCGGCGACGCTGGCGACGGTGGCCTGTGGCGATGACGACGGCGCGGGCAGCGGCGGCGCCGACGCGACCAGCAGCTCGAGCGCCGCGGGCGGCTCAGGTGGCGATGGGGGCTCAGGCGCGACCAGCAGCTCGGGGTCCGCGGGCGACGGCGCCGGCGGCTCGGGCGGCGACGGCGCCGGCGGCTCGGGCGGCGACGGCGCCGGCGGCGCGGGCGGCGACGGCGCCGGCGGCGCGGGCGGCGGGCACACGACGCCGCCGGCCGGCGAGGACTGGACGCGCGATATCCTCTCGACCGCGCTCGAGCTCGACCTCGCCAGCCTCACCGGCAGGGCGACGATCGTGCTCGCCGCGTCGGACAGCACGGCCGCGTCGTTCGAGATCGGCGACCTCGACATCGCGTCGGTCGCGGATGGGTCGGGCGCCCTCGATCACGAGGTGAGCTCCGGCAGGCTCGACGTCGGGGTGCCGTCGACCGGGAGCGACGCCACGATCATCATCGATTACACCTTCAAGCCACACGAGGACTTCGATGGGTGGATGCCCGGCTCGGGTGTCTCGTTTCTCTGGCCTTATTTCTGCGGCAACCTCTTCCCGTGCAAGTCCGATCCCGCGGACGGCGTGCGGTTCACGATGCCCGTGACCGGGGTGCCGGAGGGCATGACCGCGGTCTACCCCGAGAGCATCCCCACCGACGCGCCTTCCTACATGCCCGCGATCGCGGTCGCCGAGCTCACGCGGCTGGAGCTCGGCACCACCACCGGCGGCACCCGCGTGAGCGTGTGGCACCTTCCCGGCCAGGAGGCCGACGCGGCGGCGGGCACCGAGCACCTCGTCGGGGTGTTCGATTTCCTGGAGACCACGTACGGCCCCTACCCCTTCGGCGACAGCGTCGGGACGGTCTCGGCCAACTGGGGCGGCGGAGACCTTGGCGGCATGGAGCACCACCCGTTCTGGCACCTCTCGAGCGGCTCTCTCGACAGCGAGGAGGTCAACGCGCACGAGGCCGCGCACGGCTGGTTCGGCAACGGCGTGCGCATCGCCTGCTGGGAGGACTTCATCCTGTCCGAGGGCACCGCCACGTACATGGCGGCCCGCGCGCTCGAGGAGCTCGGGGTGGACGCGTGGGCCTCGTATGAGTGCTCGCTCAGGTCGGTCTGCGATCCGGAGGCCGGCCGTAACACCATCGCGCTGCCGGGCACCTGCAATGAGATCGACATCCTGAACGACCCGCTCTGGTCGCAAGCGCCCTACATGAAGGGGGCTTTCTTCTTCCGCGAGGTCGCGGAGGTGATCGGCGTCGACGTGCTCGACCGGACGCTCGGCGCCTTCTACACCGCCAACGTGGGGAAGGGCGCGCGCATGCAGGACCTCCTCGACGCCATCAAGGCAGCCACAGACAGCGCCGGGGCCGATGTGGTCGATGCGCTGATCACGGAGTGGCTGCGCACCCTGGAGTGCCCGGTCGACCTCGCGTCCCTCTGCCCTCCCTGACACAGCGTTTCCCGAGGAGGCCTGCGGGCGGTCGTCGCCCTGTATTGGCTGCGGATCGAGGTGCTCTGGATCCGGGAAGACCTGCGCGGCCAGCGCATCGGCTCCCGGCTGCTGGCGGAGGCCGAACAAGCGGGCCGCGAGCTCGGCGCACGGAACGCGGCGCTGGAGACCTTCGAGCGGCAGGCGCCGGCGTTCTATGCGAAAAATGGCTACCGGGAGGCGGCACGGCTGGACGACTACTACCTGGCGGTCATGAGGAAAAGGCTGTGAGCGCGCCACCAGGCGCGATGCCGATCGAACAAGGGAAGGAACGGACATGACGCTCAAGCGGATGGACAACGTGCTCATCGTTGTCGACGACCTCGAGGCCACCAAGGCGTTCTTCATTGCACTGGGGCTGGAGCTCGAGGGCGAGACGACGGTCGAAGGGCCCGATATCGGGCGATTGATCGGGCTCCAGGACGTGCGCGCCACCCTCGCCATGCTGCGGACCCCCGATGGGCAAGGCGTCGAACTAGACAAGTTCCACACGCCCGCCGCGATCCGGTTCGGGCCCGTGGATGCACCCGTGAACGCGTTCGGCCTGCGTCGCATCATGTTCGCCGTCGACGACATCGACGCCATGCTTGCGCGGTTGCGTGCGCACGGGGCGGAGGTCATCGGCGAGATGCGGTACGGTGCCTCTTACCGGCTCGCCTACATCCGCGGGCCCGAGGGGATCATCGTGGCGCTTGCCGAGCAGCTTGGCTGAGCACCGTGCAGTGGCCTTCGCCACCATCGGGTGAACGCTTCATGGCAGTCGCCACGCACGCATGATCGACACCCAGTACGTCACCCGCCTGGGCCTCAAGCCCGACCTCGACCCCGCCACGTGGGCGGCGTACCCCTTCACCCTGCCGGCGGTCCGTGACCTGGCCGATCCCCTGAAGCTGCACCCCAAGGTCACCTTCTTCATCGGCGAGAACGGCTCCGGCAAGTCGACCGTGCTGGAGGCGCTGGCCGTGTCGGTGGGCTTCAACCCCGAGGGCGGCAGGCGCAACTTCCTTCCTCGTACGGCGAGAGCAGGCGGTCACGGATGAGCGCGTGCGTCTCGTCGATGGCGAAACAGGCGAAAACCATGGAAATCGCTACTGTTTCCGGCGGCCGATCGTTATCAACCGGTTTTTCTGGCGGGACGAATCCGTGGGGGCGAACCGTCGCGATCCGGTGCTTTGCCCGGGATTTCAGGGAGGCGTGACGACGGATCGCAGCCCGTCGGTGGGGGTGGGCCCAACCCGGGCCCAACCGGCGAGCCTCGATCCTGGGAAGCTCGCGTCGGCCGACGCGTCGCCTCGGCTCGTCGTGGTCGCCTCGCTCGCCGGCACCCTGAACCGCGCCGTCGCCCTCGGGGATGAGGAGGCGGCGCGGATCGTTCACGAGGCGATCGGTCGGCTGCTCGGCCTGGTGCCAGCACCGGAGAGGAGAGAAAGGTCGCGCCGACGGTAGCAAGCCGCATTGACGACGCGCCCGGATAGGACAGGTGCGGAGATCCGCGGAGAGCGAACCGTCTTGCCCTTGGCCGGCACTGTCGGAGATGGCGGCCGAGGTGGCACAGGACCGGAGCAGGCGAGAACCAGCGCCAGCAGGCCGAAAGCGAGCCATACGATGAGAGGATAGCCCGCGCAAAGCCATTCCGACCTGTCAAGAATTCCCCGCCAACGACCAGCAGTTGACATAACGTACAAAAAGTACGATCCACTGATCCGCCTACAAAAAACCAACAGATCCAACGAGTTTACTCGATTGTTTAATATTGCCTACACCACGCTGGCAACACGCTCGTGCGACCGAGGGCCGCCTCGACCATGCGCGCGGCGTCCTCGTCCCCGCTGTCCTCCAGCACGCGGTGGGGTGCATGCGCAGGGGGCGAGTGTGCCTCAGAGAGGAGGGGGCGTGCCTCGGACGGGCGGTGGCGTGCCGGCGAGGGGCCGCGTCGGCGGATCGGGGAGGCTCGCGGCCCAAGCAGCCGTTGGCATGGTGCGCTCATCGAGCGAGGCTCCGTACAGGCGCGAGTTGCCGATGAAGACGATCCCCGTTCTCGCGGTCGCTGTCATGGGGCTTTGCATGGCCGCAGGGGCGGGTTGCCTTTCAGAAGAGAAGCCCAAAGGCCTCAACGGCTGGGATGGTGGGGTGCCTCCTGAACGGGAAGAGTGCACCGTGCAGACGTTGGACTGCTTCGACAGGTGCTACAAGCGGAAGGCGAGCCCCGCATGCATCGGGTGCTGTCGGGACCACGACTTTCTTTGCAGTACGCAGCAGAAATACTCCTACGATTTCTGCGAGGGCGGCCAGTAGCAGAAGGGCGTTATTCGCGCGTCGCTGCTCGCCGGCCCGACGCCGCTCAAGGACACGGGGGAGGTCGCGTCAGGTCGTATTCTGGGCCCGCAATGCGCCCTTCGCGCTCGACGCGGCAGCAATCGGCCTCGACCAGTCCGCGACGTGGGACTTCACGAACACGGATTTCGCGGGCCCGGGACCGATCATCGTCGCCGGCATGCGCGAGAACGCGTCGAACCCGAGCGCGCCCGTGAGCGGTCCTGGCGTAGGGCGTGCGCTCTTCCCGACGGGGGATAGCCCCCTTGAAGGGGCGGTCTGGTCGCTCGTCGCCCCCGGCAGCGGCGAGCTGCGGCGGCTCTACTTCCGCACGATGTTCGCTCTGAGCTCCCCCTACGCCGCGAGCACGGGACTCGAGGGGTTCTTCCTGATGACCGTGCGCGAGGTAACCGGCGGCACGCTCGGCCAGAGCACGATTGGCCTCCTGGCGGCGCAGAAGCCGACAAACCTCGACGAGGCCCTGTCGGTCCCGATGCGCTTCTCTCTCGGCGTCCTTACGCCAAACGGTCCTTCGTATCCGCAGACGTCCGGGCCGGAGCTCGCGCGCGGGACCTGGCACCAGATCGAGGCCTACTTCGTCGCGAACACGCCGGACCAGGAGGACGGCGTCGGGTGCGTCTGGCTCGACGGCGTCCTGATCGTCGAAAAGGCGGGCGTCAAGTGGGCGAACGGCGACTTCTACTGGTCGGAGGCCTCCTGGTTCGACCGGCGCATCGATGCCGCTTTCGGGGTGCCCGACGGCGGTCAGCACGTCGACCACGACCACCTCGAGGTCTTCTGGTCCCAGACGCGCGAGTAGCGCTGCGATTTTGCGACGATCACCTGCGGCGCGATGTTCGATGGGAACACCGCCATGACGCGATTGCCGGTGTGGAGCGCGCCCCGTCGCGCGCTCACATCGAGCTCAGAGGTGAATGCCTTTGTGTGGGTGCTCATCCCACGCATGCAGTCGGTGGGAGCGACGCGCCTGCCGCACGTGGATCCCCGAAATCGGGCATCCGATGAGAGGATCTGCCGATTGTCAAGAAGAGTGAAGGAAATGCTCGCATGCGGTCGCTTGACAGCGCTCGATCGCCATGACAAGCCTGCCCGGAACGTTATGAGCGCCTCGGCGGCACTCAGCAGGACGTTGCGCAGGTCCTTGTGATGGCAACGTGATGACGGCGTGATGGCAAGCCGCGCCCGGCCCTTGCTGTTTCCGCGTTCGAAGGCCCCTGGAACCCGAGACTCAGCGTTGCCGAGGACCGCAGCGGAGGTCCGCTGTTCGTCCTCGGGCATCGTTCACTCTTGCTTTTGATACCACCATGCCAACCCATCAAGACAATCGTTCCAACATCGTGTCACGCCATGTTTCCTTGCGTCGCGCCTTGCATGCCCTGCTGCTGGGGTTGTCGGCCAGCGCCCTGGGCTGCGGCGACACAGCGCCGCCCGCAGAGCCGGTCGATCAGATATCGGAGCCCGTGATCGCCGGCGATCAGGCCAGCTCGCCCGCTCAGGGCCTGCGGGCGGCTCTGGACAAGTCGAAGGCGCCCTCGTGGGTTCCGAGCGACGTCTCCGACGTCCGCATCGTGATCAAGTTCCACGAGGGGACAGGGGTCCGGCTGCGCGGCGCGCAGCTCAACAGCGATGGTGTCGGCGCGCGCTCCAGCGCCGTGAACGCCGACGCGCTGCGGCGGGATCTGGCCAGCATCACCACGTTGCTCGCGGGTCGATCGGTCAAGCTCAAGCCGCTGTTTTCTCTGTCCGAGGCGCGGCTCGCGTCGCTCAAGAGCGCCGGCGAGCGGCGGACCTCGCGCCGGCTCCCGGAGCTCGCGCTCTACTTCGACGCCCCGTGGTCGGGGGGCTCGCGGAGCGAGCTGGTCGAGCTGGTGGAGGCGCTGAACGCCCACCCCAGCGTGGAGATCGCCTACGCGCAGCCGAAGCCCGAGCTCGCGGCCGCGCCGCCGGAGGCGAGCGCCGATCTCGTGGCCCTCGACGCGAACACGCCGGATTTCACGTCCCTGCAGGGCTACGTGGCCAACGACGCGAACGGCATGGGGGTGACCGTGGCTCGCTCGCTCCCAGGCGGCCGCGGCGAGAACGTCCAGATCATCGACGTCGAGCAACACTGGGTCCCCGATCACGAGGATCTTCCGGCGCCGTTCTTCTACGCACCCGCGGCGAATCCCGGCAACGCGACCCACGGCACCGCCGTGGCAGGCGTCATGGTAGGGCAGGAGAACGGCTTCGGCGTGACCGGCGTCGCGCCGCTGTCGGGCGTCGGTTACGCGAGCTGGGTGGACATCGGGGTCGGGCCGGCGATCGCGCTCGCCGCCGCGCAGCTCGACCCTGGCGACGTCGTGCTCATCGAGGTGCACGCGTCCGGCCCGACCACGGTCAGCTGCAGCTGCAACCACGGCCAGTGCAACTACGTTCCTATGGAGTTCTTCTCGGCCGAGTTCGACGCGATCCAGACGGCGACGGCCAACGGGATCATCGTGGTCGAGGCGGCCGGCAACGGCTCGGTGGATCTGGATGACCCGACGTACGGAGGTGTCTTCGACCGGTCCGTCCGGGACTCCGGCGCCTTGATGGTGGGCGCGAGCCTCTCGACCTCGCGCAGCCCGACGTGTTACAGCAACACCGGCGACCGCGTGGACGTCCATGCCTGGGGAGAGAACGTGGTCACGACCGGAGGCGCCGGTGAGCTCTACAGCGGAACGCTGGGCGCGCGGGACACCTATACCGCGGGCTTCTCCGGGACGTCGAGCGCCTCGGCGGTCGTGAGCGGCGCGGTGGCCGTGGTGCAGAGCGTCGCGCAGCAGGCGGCGGGGCCGCTCACGCCGCAGCA
The DNA here is from genome assembly GCF_051521635.1 of Sorangium sp. So ce1504. Lineage (NCBI taxonomy): Bacteria > Pseudomonadati > Myxococcota > Polyangiales > Polyangiaceae > Sorangium > Sorangium sp. So ce1504. The sequence goes on from NZ_CP150365.1 coordinate 9,684,847, forward strand.
GCTCCGCGATCTGCTCGTGAATAGCGGAAAGCCGCAGCAAGGCGAGCTGAGCCGCGAGATGGGCCCGCTCCCGGATGTCGCCGCGGCGGCGTCGCTGGCGGCCGATCCCGGGAGCTGCGGCGACAACGTCTGTTCGGCGTTCGAAAGCTGCCAGTCGTGTGAAGTGGACTGCGGCCCGTGCTCGACCTGCGTGCCCTCGGGCTGCGAGGCTTCCACGCAGGTGACGCTTCCTTATGTGATCAACGGTTCTGTCGATTCGTGCGTGTTCTTCACGGGCCCGGGCTCGAACCTGAACTCCTGGAACATGACGACCGTCGAGCTCAACGGGGTCAGCTTCCTGAACACGTGGGTCGCGTCCTCGAATTACCCCCCCACCTGCGACGGCGGATACTATCTGCGTCTGGACGGCGACTTCGGCTGGTCTCACATCGAAGTGAATTGAGAGCGCCTCTCAAGACCACTCGTCGCCAGGCCGCCGAGGCCGGCACATGCGGTCGTCGGCGCACGGGCTCCCGCACGTGGGGCGCAGGGACTCGAGATCCGCGAGATCGCGGAGCCAGCCTCGCGGGATTCGCTCCGCGATCTCCCTGTAATAATTGACGCCAAATAGCACCGGTGGAGGATCCACCGGCATGCCGAGGTGCTCGAGGATCTTTGTGATCGTGGCGCGCTCGGTGATCGCACAGAGGATGCGGATCCGCGCGTGGCACTTTCGGCACCGAGTTACATCGATTTCGAACGTTCGGCGCAGAAGTGTAGCCCACGGGAGGCGCCCTGACTTCGCGAGCAACACCCCACCGAAGAGCCGATCCCAGTGGTGCACCGTGATGATGTTGAAGTCGACCTCCACGCCATCGGCGATCTTTGGCGACACATCGCTCTCTGCGTCAGCGGCGACAGAGCGAGGAGTCGGCGAAGGTGCCAAGGAAAGCGGCGCGGCGAAGGGTGAGCCGGTAGCGGAAACGGTTGTCAAGCAACAGTAACTTTTACTGACGCTCTACACCCCATAACTCCAGTCGTTGGGCCGGAAGAGTGCGGAGACGCAGGCACGATCCCGAAACAGGCGGCAGCGCATCGAAGGGCCCGGCAACAGGGCGGCGAGCGAAGGAGAATCCCTCGGCGCTGCGCCGCCTGGCCAGGCGCCGACCCCGATCGGTGATGCCGCGGGCCCTTCACCGCGGGCGACGCGACGGCAGAGGGCGCCCCGTTGGGCCACACCGGAGTCGCCGTCGGCGGCGAAACAGGCGAAAACCATGAAAATCTCTACTGTTTCCGGCGACCGCTCGTCTCGACCGGTTTTTCTGGCGGGATTTCTGACACGCGGCGCTAGCCGAGCGCCAGCGAGGCGGCCGCGGGGCGGAGGCCCTCGATCAGGGCCGCGCGATAGCGGTGTCGCGCCGCGGAGAGGCGCAGCGCCTCGCCCTCGTCCGCGAGCGACGCCGCGGCCATCGCTGCGTGACCCAGACGCAGGAGCGTGTAGGCGAGGAGATACGCCGGCAGGCGCCGCTCCGGATCATCGCCGGAGCGGCGCCGGTACCGCTCCAGGAAGGCGCGCCGGGCGCCTCGCGGCATCCGCCACTCGACGATGGCGCCGGCGAGATCCCAGGCGATGTCCGTGGGGCCAGGGAGGAAGTGATCGTCGCCGTGCCCGCAAGCGTCCACCTTGACCAGCTCGCCCGCGGCGGACCTGCGCCACTCGTGGGGATCCATCCTGCCATCGACGATCACCGGACGCGCGAGCTCCAGGTGGAGCTCACCCGGGAGCTCCCTCCGCATCTCCAGCGAGAAATTGGTGCGTGCCATGGCAATGAGCTCGTCGGCCGCAGGGCCCGGCACCGGGAAGGCCGAGGCGCGAAAGGCGCAGTAGTCGGCGAGGCGCTCGAGCTCCGCTGCGGACAGGTCATCGGCCTGGAGCGGGCGGCCAGGGAGCCATGGATACGAGCAGAATCCCTGGCCCTCGTCGCGCGGCTCTGGCCCAAAGCCGGCCCGGAAGACGCCTTGAGCCCGCTCCAGACACTCCGCCCCGTAGCGGCCCATCCCTTCGAACTTGAGGATCCGGCGTTCGTCCCGGGAAAGGTATTTGAGGCGCTCCATGGACGTCCAGGAGGGCGGCCAGCGCGATTCGTCCTCATAGCAGCGGCGGCGCCACGCCCCGGCGCCGATGGGCTCGCCCGCGTCGCCGGGGAGCTGCGCCCCGCCCTCGGCGCGCTCCGAGCGGAAGGACCGCCAGCGGCGCGCGCCTTCCGGCGCGACGAGCGCGTCGGGATCGGGCGCGCGGGAGCCGAGGAAAACGATGCTGGCGCGCGGGACGCCCGCGCGGACCAGGGCGTCTCCGGCGGCGAGGAACGAGGAGCCGCTGAGGCCCGGCCCCTCGTCGACGACCCAGAACCGCGCTCCCTCGGCGATGCCGTCCTCGACCCAGCGGATCTGCCCGGCGTCGAGCTCGACGCGGCGGTCGTAGGGATGACCTGACGGACGCACGGTGGTGCGGCCGGCCCGGATCCCCTGCCCGCGGAGCGCCGCGGCCGTCACCGCGCTCAGCGTCGTGCCGATGCTGCGGATACCGACGACCCGGACCGGCGCCGGCGGGGACGCGAGCCGCTCGGCCAGCCGGGCGAAATCGAGCGGGTGGAGCGCGTAGAACGAGAACCCCTCGGGCGGCGACGTCGAGACGATCGCCGGGACCTCGACGGCCGTGAGGGCCTCGGGCGTGGCCAGACGTCTGGCCGTCCGTGGCCAGACGTCTGGCTGTCCGTGGCCAGATGTCCGGCCGCCCGCGATCGCGAGCGCGCCCGCGCCGTCACCGCGGATCAGCGCGGCGGCGAGATCGTCGGTGAGCTGCGCCAGCGCCGAGGCGCCCTCCGCGCCGGCGTCGGCGAGGAGAGACTCGAGCTCGCCAGCGCGGATCAAGGCGCTGAGCACGACGTCGCGAGGGCGCTCCGCGCCTCCGGGGCCGGCGATCGCCCGGAGGTCACCCGCGAGCTCGTCGACGAGCCGCCGCCCCGGGACGTCGCGGCGGCCGCTGCGGAACACGTACATGCGGTATCCGGAGCTGTCGTCCATGGCGGGCTCCACGCCTCACCGCTGCGCGACGCGCGACCCGCGCCGCTCGCGGGCCTTCCCAGCGGTAACGTCATGGAACCGGCTCGTCAAGCCATCGGCCTCGTGCGTGCAGGGGAGCGACGGGCCTGACTCGGTCGTGGCTGGGGGCGGCAGCGCGAGCGGCTCCGGCGCCATCGCCGTCGATAACTTCGCTCAGCGCGGGCCGCCGGCCGCGAACGCAAAATCGATGTGCACGTGCTCGTCGTGCCGCCACCACACCGGGCCGCGGGGAATCGCCCCTGCGAGCGAGCCCAGCTTACGGCCTGCGGGGCTCGCGAGCAGCAGCGGCACGTACTCCGGCGCGAGGATGATCCGCTGGATCCGGAGCTTCCTTGGCCTGGCCTTCTCGTCCAGCGCCGACAGGAGCCGCGCGAGATCGTCGAAATCGATCGTCAGCTCGCCCCAGCGGCCCTGTGCGTCGAACTCGAGGCCATAACCGAGCTTGTTCCAGGGATAGGTCGACACATCCGCGGGCCGCCCCGCGCCGTCGCGCAGCGGGACGAAGATATCGACGCTGAGCCCGTTCTGGTGCGTGCGGTGCGGCCAGAACGGGCCGCCATCGCGGTGGCCCGTCTCCCCCACGACGAAGCGCCGCCCTGGCCTGGCGGCCGCGCACGCGGCGAACGCCTCTTCCAGCGCGTCGCGAACCGCGCCGTGCACGTACTGGCGCCCGAGGCTGGCGCCCAGGTAGGAGTAGGTCACATGGCCAGGCCCCGAGGGGCGGAGCGGGTGCCCGTGCAGCAGCCGGCCGCGCGCGGGACTGCCAGCGCTCTCGGACGGCGCCGCGCCGTCGAGCCAGACGCGGCCGTGCGCCACGACGAGGGGCGCGACGAGCAGGAGACCGGCGGCGACCGCGAGTCGCTTCCACGCCCGACGGGACGCGCTCGTCGCTCGCGGAGCCACAGCGGGCGGCGCGCCCCGAACGACCTGGAGGAGCTTCACCCCGGCCGGCTTCCTGGAAGATCGATCATGTCGTTCAAGGGAGAAACGAACCATCAAGCGCGCCAAGAGGAGCTCTAACTTCTGGCGTTCTGGTGCCTCGGCAGCTCACCATTCGGCGTCTTTCAGGCAGTATCAACCGATTTGTGGGATCGGGAGGTCATCGCGCCCCAAAGAGACGCGACCGACCGACCGCGCGCCCCCGCCCTGTGCAAGACTGCGCGCCGATGCCGTACGACCATCTCCTCGGGCGCGTGGTGACCCTGCCGGTACGGCGGTTCGGCCCGCCGGGCGCCTTCCTTTCGGCCGATCCAGACGACCTTCGCCCGGACGCGCCGGCGCTCCTCTTGCCACGCAGCGAGGTGCCCGAGGGCGCCAGGGAGGGGGACGAGCTCGAGGTCTTCGTGTACCTCGACTCGGAGGATCGTCCCATCGCCACCACGCGCCGGCCGAAGGTCATGCTGGGCGAGGTCGCCTTCCTGGCGGTCACCGACGTCGCGCCCTTCGGCGCCTTCGTCGACTGGGGCCTGCCCAAGGAGCTGCTCGTCCCCTGCGCGGAGCAGACCCGCGACCCGCTGGTCGGCCAGCGGCACCCGGTGGGGCTGCTCGTGGACAGGACCGGCCGCCTCGCGGGGACGATGCGCGTGAGCGAGATGCTGCGCGACCAGGGCGAGTTCGATCTCGACGAGTGGGTCGAGGGTGAGGCGTGGCGCAACGAGCCGGGGATCGGCCTCTTCGTCATCGTCGAGCGCAGGTTCGTCGGCCTGCTCCCCGCCGACGAGCCGCACGCGCTCTCCCGCGGCCAGGCGGCGCGGTTCCGCGTGACGAGCGTGCTGCCCGACGGGAGGATCGAGCTCTCGCTCCGCGGTCACGCGCACGAGGAGGTCGAGAGCGACGCGCAGGAGATCCTCGCGCGGCTCTCGCGCCCGGGCGCGCCGAGGGTCGGCGATCGCTCGAGCCCGGAGGAGATCCGGGCGCTCTTCGGCCTGAGCAAGAAGGCGTTCAAGCGGGCCGTGGGCCGCCTGCTGAAGGAGCGCGCCGTGGCGATCGACGGCGAGGGGTTCCTCGTCAAGAACGCGCGCTGAGCCGGGCGGAAGACGGAAGCGGAATGGAGACGCGGCGCCCCGCGGCGGACGCCGCGCGCGGGCGACGGCTACCGATCCCTCGCGCACCGGGCGCCAAGACCGTAATAGCGCTCGGCGGGTTTGCCGGGGAGGCGATGGGATGTCGTGAGGTTCTCGATATCGTCGTCGAAGCACCCGCCGCGCATGACGCGCCCGGAGCCGGCGGTCAGGTTCGCGCAGTTGTCGCAGAGGTCGCAGCGCTGCGATGAGATCGGGTACTCGTCGCTGTACCCGTCCAGCGTCCACTCCCACAGGCTCCCTGCCAGGTCCGCCTGCCCCCACTTTCCATCCCCGGAGGTCGCCTCGTCACCGATCGATCTGGACCCGACTGGCAGGAGATCGGCGATCGTGCAGGGGCGGCCCGACGCTTCCGTGTACCCGTAGCAGCCGAAGACCGCACGGTCCTCGTCGGCCGTATCGCCCCACGGATAGCTTCGCTCCTCGTCGCCGCCCACCGCCGCGTAGCTCCACTCGGCCTCTGTCGGCAATCGCCCGCCGTCCCATGCACAGAAGGCCATCGCCTCGTGCCAGGTGATGCAGTTCATGGGGCGGCGCTCGTCGTCATCCGATTCAACCGTGTCGCTCCACGTCGAGCAGCGCGCCCCGAGAGCGCTGCACGTGTCGCGATCGGGAGGGGTGCACTTTCGGGGCCATCGACGAGATTGGGCCGCCCCCTGCGCCCGCGCCGCTGCCGCCGTCGCCGTTCAGCCCGCATCCCCCCGCCTCACCGCCGCTCCCGGCCGCCGCGCCCTCTCCGCCGCTCCCGGCCGCCGCGCCCTCTCCGCCGCTCCCGGACGCTGCACCCTCACCACTGCTCCCGGCCGCCGCCCCCTCACCGCCGTTCCCGGCCGCCGCCCCCTCACCGCTGCTCCCGGCCGCCGCGCCGCCGCCGCTCCCGGCCGCCGCGCCCTCACCGCCGCCGGGCTTGTACCGCTCCCAGTCCGCGCCGATGAGGTCCGAGCATCCGGCGGCGACGAGCGCTCCCACCCCGCCGATCCAACCAGCTTTCGCCCAGGTTCCACCCATGACCCGACAGCGTCACCCTCTTCGATCACCGCTGTCAAGCCGCTCCCGGCCGGCCGGCTGCATCGAGGGCTCCCCTCTCCGCAGCTCGGCGGCCGCGACGCGAGGGCTACTCGAGCAGGCTGCGCAGCATCCAGGCGGTCTTCTCGTGGACCTGCAGGCGCTGGGTGATCAGATCGCAGGTGGGCTGATCGTTGGCGTTCTCGGCCACGGGGAAGAGCTCACGCGCCGTGCGCGCGACCGTCTCGTGGCCCTCGACGAGGCGCTTGATCATGTCCGTGGCCTTGGGGACGCCGTCGTCCTCCTTGATGGTCGAGAGCGCGACGAACTGCTTGTAGGTCCCCGGCGCGGGGAGGCCGAGGGCCCGGATGCGCTCGGCGACCAGGTCCACGGCGAGCGCCAGCTCGTTGTACTGCTGTTCGAACATGAGGTGGAGCGTCTGGAACATGGGCCCCGTGACGTTCCAGTGGAAGTTGTGGGTCTTCAGATAGAGCGTGTACGTGTCAGCGAGGACGCGTCCCAGCCCCGCGCCGATCAGCTCGCGGTTCTTGGCGTCGATTCCGATATTGATCTCCATCATGTCTCCTCTCGTAGTTCGTGTGCCCTTCGTTCGATGGGCCGAATCCGGCGCCGGGAGCGCCCTCCGTGCGGCGCCCTCCGAACCCGGTCGTAGCGGGCCGCCAACGTTCGTCCTCGCGACCGCCGCGTCAATCGGTTCGTCCCCTGCTCTCTTCCCATAGGAGGACGCCAGCGGGGCAGACCCGCACAGGAGACGGGCCCAGATCGGCGTTTTCGGCGCACAGGCGTACTCTTGTACGCCGAGCACCGAAAACGTCGAGGTGGGCCCGTATCCGAAGCGGGTCTGCCCCCCACCTAGGCTTCGCCGATGCTGCGCATCGACATCACATCGATCGGGCGCAGGCCGAGCAGCGCATACGATTGCTCCCAGCGCTGGTCCGCCGCCACGTCGAACAGGATCCGCTCGTCGAGCGCCACGGGCAGCCACGCGCCCGCGGCGATCTCTCGCTCGAGCTGGCCGGGCCCCCAGCCGCTGTAACCGAGGAGCACCGTCCTGCGCCGCGGGTCGGCGGCGGCCGTGCCGCGCACCGCGTCGGCCGCGAGCGTGTCGAACGCGCTGCGGGACGACGTGACCCGCACCCGGGAGCCCACCGGGATCACGCCCGTCTCCTCGGCCCCGAGCGCCGGATCGAGGCACAGGATCCACCCCGAGCTCGGCTGGACCGGCCCGCCGAGGTAAACCGGCGCCGGGTCCTTCAGGTCGCTGCCATAACCCGCGAACGACAGGAGCTCCCCCAGCGTCATCGGCGCCGGCCTGTTCACCACGAACCCCAGCGCCCCGCCCTCGCTGTGCACCGCGAGGAGCACGACCGTCCGGTCGAAGTTCGGATCACCGAGCGGCGGCGACGCGATGAGGAACCCTGGGGCCAGCACGCTCGCTTCGCTGTTCATCGGCGATCCTCCCTCGCAACGGTCAACCGGTCACTGCGTCCCGCACGAACCCGTCCGCCGCGGCGGGGGCTGGACGGGGAGTCGCCCCCACCTTACTCCCGTGTGCCGTGACAGGCGATTGGGATCTCCCTCCAGCGCCGGCGAGGCGGGTATAGTGGCGCCATGTACACCGTCGGCGTCCGCGATCACATCATGGTGGCCCACAGCCTCAAGGGCGTGCAGTTCGGCCCTGCGCAGCGCCTGCACGGCGCGACGTACACGGTCAGCGTGGAGGTGGAGCGCGAGGAGCTCTCGCCCCTCGGCCAGGTGGTCGAGACGAGCGCGCTGCGGGACAGCCTGCGCGCCGTGCTCGCCGAGATCGACTACCGGAACCTCGACGAGCACCCCGCGTTCGAGGGCAAGCGCTCGACGCCGGAGCTCATCGCGCGCTACATCCACCGCGAGCTCGGCCGCAAGCTCCCGGTGAGCGCCGGCAGCGCCCTCACGATCACGCTGAACGAGTCCCCCCTCGTCTGGGTGCGCTACCGCGCGCCGCTCCGGGGCGCCTCGGTCATGCCGACCGAGCTGGCCTGAGCGCCGGCCGTCTCCGCTTGGCACGCGGCCCTGCCCGCGGCAAAAGAGCGCGCCGATGACCGAGCCGGTCCGCACAGCGCCGATCGTCCTGAGCTTCCAGGGCGGCACCCTCCGCATCGAAGGCCTCGCCCCGCGCCCCGCGCTCGAGGCGGCGCCTGCGCTCGACAGCAGCGCGCTGCCATCGAACGCGGGCGAGCGCGCGGACGAGCCCGACGGCGGCGACGCCGGCGATCCCGCCGAGGGCGCGCCGCTCGACCCCGCGTGCCTGCCCGCGTCCTGCCGCTGGGACGCGCGGGAGCGCGTCTACCGCGTGCCGGCGATCGACTACGCCGAGCTCGTCCTGAGGCTCCGCGCCCGCGGCGTCCCGTTCACCGACGCCGCCCGCAAGTACGAGGCGCTCCCGCTCGCGCCGCTCGCCAAGCACGACCCGTTCCCCTACCAGCGCGAGGCGCTCGACGCCTGGGCCGGGCGGCGCAGCCGGGGCGTTGTCGTGCTCCCGACGGGCGCGGGCAAGACGTTCGTCGCGACGCTCGCGATCGCCGCGCGGCAGCGCAGCGCGCTCGTGGTCGTCCCTACCCTGGATCTCCTGAACCAGTGGTACGACGGGCTCTCCGCCGCGTTCGGCGTCCCGATCGGCCTGCTCGGCGGCGGTTACCACGACGTCCTCGACCTGACGGTGACCACGTACGACTCCGCGCACGCCCACATGGACAGGCTCGGCGCCCGGTTCGGCCTCGTGATCTTCGACGAGTGCCACCACCTGCCGAGCCCGTCGTACGCGCTCGCCGCGAAGATGTGCCTCGCGCCCTTCCGCCTCGGCCTCACCGCCACGCCCGAGCGCACCGACGGACGGGGCTACGACGACCTCATCGGCCCGATCGTCTTTCGCCGGGAGATCACCGAGCTCTCCGGGCAGTACCTCGCGGCCTACGACGTCGTCCGGCTCGAGGTGCCGCTCTCGGACGACGAGCGCGCCGCGTACGAGGCGGCGCGCGCCGTGTACATCGGCTTTCTGCGCGCGAACGGCATCCGCATGCCCGAGGGGTGGGGCCAGTTCATCCTGCTGAGCTCGCAGTCCGACGCCGGCCGCCGCGCCTTCGAGGCGTACCGCCGCCAGCGCAGCCTCGCGCTGTGCGCGCCCGGCAAGATCGACGTCCTCGCCCGGCTGCTCCACGCCCACCGCGCCGATCGCACCCTGGTCTTCACCGAGGACAACGCCACGGTCTACCAGATCTCGCGGCAGTTCCTGCTGCCGGCCATCACCCACCAGACCAAGGTGAAGGAGCGCAGCGCCATCCTCGACGCCTTCAACCGCGGCGCGCTGTCCGCGGTGGTCACCTCGAAGGTGCTGAACGAGGGGGTCAACGTGCCCGAGGCGAACGTGGCGATCGTCCTGTCGGGCAGCGGCTCGGTGCGGGAGCACGTCCAGCGGCTCGGCCGCATCCTGCGCCGGAGCGAGAACAAGACGGCGATCCTCTACGAGCTCGTGGCCCTCGGCACGAGCGAGCAGCGGGTGAGCGACAAGCGCCGGGAGCACATTGCTTACCAGTGACCTCGTCCGCGTCCGCCGCCGGGGCGGGATGGTCGTGCCGCAGTACCTCCGCGGGGCGGCCGCCGAGCGCCTGCTGCCGGTCGCGCGGGCGTACCTCGACATCCTCTCGCAGCGCGTCGGCGAGCGCCGCGACGACGTCGAGGCCGCGCTCGACGCCATCGAGGTGCCCGCGCGGGATCGCGTGGCCTCGCTCGGCCTGAGGAAGGTGCTCGAGGACGGCTGCGAGTACGAGGTGCAGGAGGGCGTCGATCCCGAGGCGCTCCGGCGCGAGCTGTTCCACGCGGCGGCGGCGGCGCACCGCGCCCTCGACGTCCGCGCCCGCTTCGACCGGGCCGCCGTGCTCGACGAGGTGGCCGCCCGGCTCGGCACGACGCCCGCCGCGATCGAGGCGGGCCTCTACGCCGACCTGCGCGGCGCCGAGATCCTCCGGCGCGCGGCCGCGGACGCGCCCGAGATCGTGCTGGATCGGTACAACCTGGCGCTGGCGCAGTCGATCCTCCTCCGGGCGACGCAGGTGACGATCCGCATCGAAGGGGAGAGCGCCCAGCGCTACCGGCGGATCTTCCGGGCGGCGCGCTTTCACGGGCTCATCCACGTGGTCCAGGGCGATCCGGTCTCCGGCTACACGATCGCGCTCGACGGCCCGTTCAGCCTGTTCGACGCGGTGCAGCGGTATGGCTTGCGGCTCGCGATGTTCCTGCCGTCGGTGCTCTCGTGCGCCTCGTTCCGGCTGCGCGCCGACCTGCGCTGGGGGCGCGACAAGGAGCCGCTCGCTGTCGAGATCGGCCCGGCGGACGGCCTCCTGTACCACGGGCGCGAGCTCGCGGAGACGACGCCCGAGCTGGACGCGTTCTGCGAGGGGTTCAGGAAGCTCGGGTCGCCCTGGACCGTGTCGCCGAACGAGCGGCTGTTCGCGCTGCCCGGAGAGGTGGTGTGCGTCCCTGACCTTGTGTTCCTGAACGCGGAGACCGGGGAGGAGGTGTACCTCGAGGCGTTCGGGTTCTGGAGCCGGGACGCGGTGTGGCGGCGCGTCGAGCTGATCCGGAAGGGGTTTCCGGCGAGGATCCTGCTCGCGGTCGGCAAGCAGCTCCGCGTGAGCGAGGAGGTGCTGGGCGACGACGAGGCCGGGGAGATCTATGTCTACCGGGCGACGATGTCGCCGAGGGCGGTGCTGGCGCGGCTGGACGGGAAGCGCGGGGGGGCGTGAGCCGCTGCGGAGTTTCGCTGCCCGGCTCACCTCGACCGCGTACACTGCCCTCCGACGCCTGGAGGTCTCCAATGCGAACGGTGGACGAGCTCGTCGAAGAAGTCCGGAGCTTCCCTGTAGCGGATCGCTTGCGGCTCGTGGAGCGGATCGTCCACGAGATCGCGAACGCTTCGGCGGACCTGCGGGAGGCATCGCTGCCCCGCCCGAAGGTCTCGCCTCTCGGCTGGCTCGCCGACGATCCCGAGCTCGCCGACGAGCTGGAGAAGCTCACGGCGGATGCACGCGCTCGGGGTCGGGCGAGGGGGCTCGACGATGAGAACCCTCGTTGACACGGACATCTGGTCCGAGATCTTCAAGGGGAAGAACGCGACGGTCCTCGCCAGGGCGGGCGACTACCTCTCGCAGCACGGGCGCTACACGTTGACGGCCGTGGCGGTCTTCGAGGTCATCCAGGGCCTGCAGCACGTGCAGCGCGCGAGCCGGATCGACGCGTTCCGCGAGATGCTCGAGGACATCGAGGTGCTCGAGCTCGATCAGCGATCCGCCGACCTTGCGGGGGTCATCTACGGCGAGCTCCAACGGACCGGTCGCGGGATCGACGTTGGTGACGCCCAGAACGCCGCAATTGCCCTCTGCCACCGCGTTGGCGTCGCGACCGGAAACACGCGGCATTACGCCCGCGTCCAGGAGCTGGGCTACCCGCTCATCCTCCAGAACTGGCGAGAGCCGCCATCGTGAGCCGCTCGCTGCAGGGGTGGGAACCGCGAGCCGCCAAACTCGACGTTCTTTGACGGAGCAGCCGCGAGGCCCGATGCGTCTGCGCGCTGCACACGGCCGCGCGAGCGCCGCCGAGCGCTTGCCCTCGCCGCCCCTACTCCTACTCCACCGTCGCGTACGCCGGCGTCCACGCCCGCTTCCCGTCCGGCCGCGTGATCCGCGCCCGCACGTAGCGCTCCCCGCCGCGGAGCCGGTAGGTCGCCCGCCCCGCCGTGGGCTGCTGCCGCTCCAGCACGCGCCCGCCCCGCCCGACGAACTCGACAACCGCGCCCGCCGCCATCGGCCAGACCGAGAACGCGTCCCCGGCGATCGCGATCCTGCGCAGCCTCGCCCCGGACGACGCGTAGAGCCGTCCCCCGGCGAGCGCGCTGCAGATCGCGACGCGCGACGCTTCCCGCGAGAAGACCTCGATGAACCCGCGGCCGGGCCCCGCGGGCGGCGCGCCCGACCCGGCCGTGAGCTGGTGCAGATCGTCCACCGCGACGCCGACGATCCCCCCTCCCGCGGCGCCGCGCACCGTCAGCACCGCATCCCATAGCGCCTCGTGCGACGGACGCGTCGCGTCGCTCAGTAGCCGAGAGGAAACCAGATACCCGGGATCACAGGGTTACCCATATTGGGTCGCACGTGCCCTCCATCCAACGTCGAGATGTCAATGTCGGAGACAACCTTCCTCGCTTGCGGGATTGGAGCACCTCCGAAAACACGCTGTTGTATAAGAATCGTAGCCTCTTCGATGGTGGGTGCGGTCACCCCGCAACCCATCCTGACCCCAGGCGGTAGATCTTCGGGATTATCTACGGTGAACTCGAACCAGAATCGACGAAACATGGTTACTGTGCTCCTGGTACAAGTAGGGTACAGCTCCAGGCTCGAAGCGGATCGCCGGCCCAATGTGTGGATTGTGGACTCCTGGAATGAGCCCCGTTCCGGGATCGAGTGATGGGAGGCGTCGTTCGAGCCCCTTATAGTACGGATGGCTCGAAGGCGGAGCAAGGAAGTCGATGTCGCTGCGAGTCTCTGGCCCCTTGCCGATGGGCAGACCACTTCCGACGTCTCGTGCCCGTTGCGGCGGAGCCTACGACTTCGAGTGGGCGCCCGGCCTCATCGACAACGCCCTGGATCTGGCGGATCTCGGCAGCCGTGAGATCCCTGAGGGCGCGTCCTCACCCGCCTGCTCCCCTTGCAGCGCCGCCGGTGAACAGCTCACGAAAGCGAAGCCCCGGATTCGCACCTGATGCGTTGAATCTGGGTGCGAGGGGGCCCGAGGCGAGACCGCCCACGACGAGCCGGCGAGGAAGTAGTCGTCGACGGTGCCTTCGCCGCTCGCGAGGCGGCTCGCGGAGCCCGCGATCTGTTCGGCGCCGCCGTTCCAGAGACTGTAGATGGCGGCGCCGGCGAGCGAGGACGTGATACCGAGCGTGACGGCACCGACGCACAGCGGGGCGCCGGGGCCGCAGGCGAGCGAAGCAAACGCACCCGTCGCGTAGCTGGCGCCGACGCCGAGCCCCAACCCGACGCCGAGCCCCGCGACACCGGCGAGAGCCGCCTCCGTACCGGTCGCCGGGGCGGCCTTGGTCGGCGCGCTCTCAGGTGCAGATTGCGGCGCTGGTGAGCACCCGTCGATCTCCGCTGTCACGGTATACGGCCGGCCGCTGCCGTCGAGGCCGGAGCCCCACACCGCCGAGCAACCTCCAGAGCCCGCAGGCTGCGCCTGCAAGCCCAGCGGGTCGATGAAGTTCGTGGGACTGTTGAAGACGTAGCTGTAGGCGTTCAGGCCCTGGCTGTAGAAGGGCGCCTGGATGACCGGGGCGGGCGTCAAGAAGCGACCGACGCTGGCGTCGTAGAGGCGGCCGCGCATGTCGACGACGCCGAGCTCGAGGTCGTGTCGATGCCCCGTGAAGCTCGTGAGGACGCCGCTGCCGCCCCCCACCGGCTCCTCACCTTTTCCGAAGGCGTCCGTCGCCTGGCGGTGGATCACCTCGCCGCCCTCGTCCGTCAGCACTTCAGCCGTGCCGAGCGCGTCGGCGTGCAGGTACACGGTGCTCCGCGACACCTCACCACCTTCCTCGCGCACCACCACCTGAGCCACCTCTCGGTGCGGCCCCCAGATGCGGTGCCGGTGCTCGGTCGCGCCGCCGTTGCTGGTTACCCGCTGAAAGAGGGTCGCGAGCTGGAGTCGCATGTGCGTCGGACTGAGCTCGCGGACGCGCGCGCCTGTGACGTCGTAGTCGAACTCCACGAGCGTCTGGCCGCCTCCTTGACCGACGCGCGCCGAGCTGGGCAGGCCGAACGCATTGTAGGTCAGCTCCTGCACCCCTCCGATCACGTCGGGGCCCGCGCGGTACTCCTGCCGGCCATTCACGTCGTACTCGTAGTGGTTGGCGCCCGCGCCGGTCACCGCGTGCGGCCGCGGGCCGGCGTAGCTGTACTCGCCGATACCGGTCTTCGCGGTGATGTTCCCCAGCTCGTCGTAGTCGATTTCCGAGCGGGTTGTACCTGGAGCAAAGTCGATGGGATCGAGCGGGCTCGGGATCGCGCGCGAGACGCGCGTCAGCCGATCGAGAGGGTCGTACGAGTAGTACTCGTTGCGAGACGAATCCAGCTCGTCGAGCCGGACCCGCAGGTTGCCGTTCGTGGTGTAGCGGTGCTCCAGGCGCTGCAGCGGCTCGCCGCCCCGCGCGCTCTCGATGCTGAGCACGAGCCCGAGGCCGTCGGTGTAGCGCGTCGTCGTGACGACGCCGTTCCCGAAGCGCTCGCTGCCGATTCGATAGCCCTGACTCGCCTCCTGCAGCTCCCAGAACGGCTCGTCGGTGTCGTCGTCGAAGACGCTGACCAGGTTGCCGCGGTCGTCGTAATCATGACCGACGACTCGAATCAGGGGCGGCGGGAGCAAATACGCGCTCAAGATCTGCTCGGATCGCTCCCACGTCATGCATGTCTTCTGGCTCCTGCGGCGGAGCCGTTTGTGCCAGGCTACTCTTACTTGCCTCAGTAAGGCGGCTAGCCTAGAGCCGCTGCCGTTCACCCCGAAGTAGTTGTAACGCCCGACGACACGCCGGACGAGCGAGGCGTGCGGGTCCTTCACCGCCCAGTGCCGGCGGCGCCGGCACCAGTCGTGGACGGCCTTGATGGCCGCCTGAGGCGCGCATTCCTCGTCTTGCACCACATCTCCCATCTTCCCCGTCGCGTATGACGAGAGTACATCGCAAACCTGAGGAAATCAAAGGTCGAGGCCCCCTTTCCACCCGTCTGCTCGCTCGGCGGCCGGCGGAAGTCGAGCAGCCGGGTCTTGTCGGGGTGGAGGGTCAGTCCATGGCGTGCCATTCGCTTGCCCAGTACGGCCATTACCCGCTCTGCGTACTCTTTGGTCTCGAAACCGCTCACGAAATGAGGGACAGCAGCAACCTGGGCTCGACTCAGCTTTTCAATTCAGCTTTTCACCAGAGCTTCACGTCATGATTCGCTGAGAAGCCCTTTCCCGTCAGCTCGAAGAGGAGCCCTTCGAGAGCGGCCGTCATCGCTTGAGCCTCCGTGTCGGCAAACGCGCGGCCACTCAACACGCGCATCGTCTCACCAGCGAGAGCTTCTTGGCCCGGCTGCAACCCCGGCACCTTGACGTTCGGGTCGTAGACATGAGCTGTCGCCACCGCCATCCACTTGCGAGCCGTCGCATTCGGATCCGACGGCGGGTTCGGTACTTCAAAAGCGCTGATCTGACATGTGACTCCACGCCTGTAGATCATCTCATTTCTTCCTTCTCATCGATCGCCATCATCGGCAAGCTCCCCGCACCATCATCGGCAAGCTCCCCACACGCAGAAGCCCGAGCTGCCCGAACAGCTCACCAGGCCCGGCTGCGAGGCATTGTCGAGCACCTGAGCTCGATCGCCGACGCTCACGGATCCCGAGGCATTGAGCACGCCATCCAGCCGATTCACGCCAGCGGGAAAGGTCAAATTCAGGCTGACCACCGCCTGCTGCTGCGAGGCCGACACCGTTTCCTTGGTGTCCGTTGCGCAGCTGCTGGCCCCCGATGCTGAGGCAACGACGCACATCAGCCCAGCGCTCCACCGCGGCCGACCGCTTCCGAGCCAAGCCATTCTGGCGTCCCATCCAACACGACCATCGCCCCGCTGAACGCCGCACCGCTACCAGCGTTGCCGATCCATGACAACGCAAATCAGTTGCAGTTTCAGTCTCGGCAGCGACGCGTTCTTGCTGGTGTCGCTGCCGCGCCACCTCACGCGCCGTTCACGCGCGCCCGAACCCCCGGCAGATCCGCCACCGTCGCCAAGCTCGTCCGCTGACGGACGCGGGTGCACCTCGCCTCACCGGGCCGTCCGTCGGCTCCGTCCTGCGCGCTCTCGCCCTCGCCGCCCCGACTCCTACTCCACCGTCGCGTACGCCGGCGTCCACGCCCGCTTCCCGTCCGGCCGCGTGATCCGCGCCCGCACGTAGCGCTCCCCGCCGCGGAGCCGGTAGGTCGCCCGCCCCGCCGTGGGCTGCTGCCGCTCCAGCACGCGCCCGCTCCGCCCGACGAACTCGACAACCGCGCCCGCCGCCACAGGCCAGACCGAGAAGGCGTCCCCGGCGATCGCGATCCTCCGCAGCCTCGCCCCGGACGACGCATAGAGCCGTCCCCCGGCGAGCGCGCTGCAGATCGCGGCGCGCGACGCCTCCCGCGAGAAGACCTCGATGAACCCGCGGCCGGGCCCCGCGGGCGGCGCGCCCGACCCGGCCATGAGCTGGTGCAGATCGTCCACCGCGACGCCGACGATCCCCCCTCCCGCGGCGCCGCGCACCGTCAGCACCGCATCCCATAGCGCCTCGTGCGACGGGCGCGTCGCGTCGCCGTCCGTGTACACGTACGGGTGCCCGCTGTGGATCTCCAGGAGCTCCGCCGCAGGCGCCGCCAGGAGGTCGCCGGCGGATAACGACCAGTCGAAATTCGGATGATTGATGAGCGCCACGCCCCCCTCCGCCCGCACACGCCCGATCGCCCACTTCAGCGCCTCCCCCTTGGTCAGGAAGGCGCCCCCGCCGATCGTCGCCCGCGTGCAGAGCGCGTTCACGTGCACGGGCTTCCCCTCTGCCCACATCGTGACCTCTTCGCCGGGGATCACGGCGAAATTCGACGCCGACGACGGGTCCTGGAACATCGCAGGATCGACGCGCTGGTTGTGGTCTGTCAGCGCCACGAAGGAATACCCGTTCTCGCGGTACCAGCGGACGACGTCGCGCGGCTCGCTGTCCCCATCGCTCAGGGACGTGTGGGTGTGGATGTTCCCGCGCTGGAACACCTCCACGTCGAGCGCCCTCTCGAAGCGCGGGCGGCCCGGCGGTCCTTCCCCTCCGTGAGCAGAGCGCGAGACGAGCGAGGCGCGCTCCGCCCTGCCGGCGAGCGCGAGGAGCGCCGCTGCGCCGATGAACAGGAGAGCACTCCAGCGTCCGCGCATGTTCATTGCGATGAAAAGGAGAGTATACAGAACGCCAGGGCCGCGGCCAATTCGCAGAGAGCGCGCCCGCGCTTCCGCCGCCGCGCGTTATCTCTCCCGCTCTCCGGCGCGCGCGAGGTGGTGCGCGCGTGCGCGCGCCCGCCTCCTCTTCAAATTTTAATTACCCCGGTGCACCGGCGTCCGGCGGCATACTGCGCCCGTGACGCCCCCCCTCCTCGCGCTCGTCATGATCGTCAAGGACGAAGCCCCCTCCATCCGTGAGACCCTCGCCTCGGCCAGGCCCCACGTCGACCGGTTCACCCTCCTCGACACCGGCTCCACCGACGGCACACAGGCCCTCGCGCGCTCCGTCATGGCGGGCGTCCCCGGCGATCTCGTCGAGGAGCCCTTCGTCGACTTCGGCGCGACGCGCAGCCGCGCCCTCGACCTCGCGGGCGACGCGGCCGTGTTCACCCTCATGCTGAGCGGCGACGAGCGCCTCGTCGCGGGTGACGCGCTCCGTCGCTTCTGCGAGGAGCGCCGCGACGCGTCGGGCCCGGGGCACGGCGCCTACCACGTCCGCGTGCACTACGGCGATTCCGTCTACGACTCCGCCCGGCTCGCCCGCGCCTCGGCCGGGTGGCGCTACGTCGGCGCCACCCACGAGGTGCTCTCCAAGGAGGGCGAGCCGCCCCCCTCGATCCGCGTCCCCGACGCCCACATCGTCCACGACCTCTCTCGCCGCGACGCCGCCGTCCAGACCCGGAGGTGGCAGCGCGACCTGGAGCTGCTCTCCGCTGCGCTGGCCCGATCCCCCCGCGACGGCCGCGCCGCCTTCTACCTCGCGCAGACGCTGGAGTGCCTCGGCCGGCACGCGGAGGCGTTCGAGGCCTACGAGCGGCGCGCCGCGCTCGGCGGCTGGCAGGAGGAGGTCTACGAATCGCTGTTCCGCATGGCGCGCACCGCCGCCGCGCTCGGGCGCCCCTGGCCGGAGGTGCAGCAGCGCTACCTCGACGCCCACGCCCACAGCCCGCACCGCGCCGAGCCGCTCTTCGCCGTCGCCTGGCACTGGTACGGGCAGCGGTGCTGGCCGCTCACCTACCTCTTCGCCTCCCGCGGCGCCGCCCTCCCCTTCCCCGCCCAGGCCACCCTCTTCGTGGACGCCGAGGTCTACGAGCACAAGCTGCTCGACCTCGTCGCCACCAGCGCGTTCCACGTCGGCGAGCTCGCCGCCGGCGAGGCGGCGCTGCGCAAGGCCCTCGCGCGCCGCCCCGGCGATCCGCGCCTGCTCGGGAACCTCGCGTTCTACGCGCCCGCGAAGAAGCGCTGACGCGCCGCGCTCGCCGCCGCTCAGGCGCCGTCGTCGTCCTTCCTGATCCAGCCCTTGCGGCGATAGTACGTGAGCAGCCCGACGACGCTCGCCAGCATCAGGCACCATACGAGCGGATAGCCGTAATACCAGTCGAGCTCCGGCATGTTGTACGGCGAGCTCTCGTGGTGGAAGTTCATCCCGTAGATGCCTGCAATCGCGGTGACCGGGAGGAAGATCGTCGAGATGATCGTGAGCACCTTCATGATCTCGTTCATCTTGTTCGATATCCCGGAGAGGTGGAGATCCATGAGGCCGGAGCTCAGCTCGCGGTAGGTCTCGACCATGTCCATCAGCTGCACCGCGTGATCGTACGTGTCGCGCAGGTAGAGCCGCGTGTCCCTGGAGATCATCGGGTTGTCCTCGCGGAGCAGCGCGTTGACGAGATCGCGCTGCGGCCAGATGGCGCGCCGGAGCGTGAGCAGATCCCGCTTCAGATCGTGGATCGGCTTCGACATCCGGCGCTTGGCGTCGATCACCTCGACCTCCAGGTCCTCGATGTGCTCGCCGAGCCGCTCGAGCACCGGGAAGAAGCCGTCGACCACCGCGTCGAGCAGCGCGTACGCCAGGTAATCGGCGCCCCGCTCCCGGATCGAGCCCCGGCCGGAGCGGATTCGCTCCCGCACGGCCTCCATGACGTCCCAGTCGGCCTCTTCCTGCACCGTCAGGACGAACGATTTGCCGACCAGGATGGCCAGCTGCTCGGTGCGCAGCACGCAGCGCTCGTTGACCTGCGCCATCCGCGCGATGATGAGGACGTGCTCGCCCCCGTAGACGTCCGCCTTCGGCCGCTGGGGCACGTTGACCATGTCCTCCAGCGCGAGCGGGTGGACACGGAAGATCTCGCCCAGCCGCTCGAAGGTCCCCTTGTGCCCGAGCCCCCGGACATCGACCCACGTGATGGAGGGCCGGTCGTCCGTGAGGTAGGGGATGCACTCGTCGACGCTCTGGATCTCCTTCTCGGACACGACCTCGGCGTCGTAGTCGATGACGAAGATCTTCGGCCGCTGCGTCTCCTCGATGACGAGCGTTCCGGGCGGCGACGCCGGCGGCGGCTCGTGCACGAGCCGGGCGCGCCTGGGCCGCATCGTCGTCCGGTCGGGGTCGGCCCTCTCCTGGACCCAGGAGGCGCGCGACTGCGGCGCGCTGCTGCGCCGCGACTCGGGGGGTAAGGTGGTGCTCGTCACGGGGGCGTGATGGTAGACCAAGATCGCGTGGCATCGAGCGCGGGATGACGCGGGATGATACGCGAGAGCGAGCGCGCTCTCCCGCTCGCTCCGCGGCGCCGGGTGGCGTATGCTGATCGGGCCGCGGAGGGGAGTTGCTGGTCGGGCCGCGGCGGGGAACGGGCGCTCGCAGGGCCGCCTCTTCCTCCCTGTTCCTGCTGGCCGGGGCAGCGCGCGACGCGCGCCGGCCTGCGCCTCGCGCCGCCGCGCGCCCTGCCCTTCCGGATGCCCATGGGAACGACCCTCGACATCGCGATCGGCCTCGTCAGCGTCTTCTTCCTGCTCAGCGTCCTCTGCTCGGCCATCCACGAGGCGCTCGCCGGCGTGCTCCGGCTGCGCGCGCTCAACCTGGCGCAGAGCATCGAGATCATGCTGGCCGACAGCGAGCTCGACGCGCACGTGAAGCAGTCGCCCGGCGCCGCCGACACCGCCGCCCCCAAGAGCTCCCCGCTGGAGCAGGTCATGAGGCGCGCGGCGCGGCGCGCTGTCGAATTGGTGCGCACCCGGGTGATGCCGGGACCGCTCCCGAGCCCGCTCGCGGCGAAGCTCCGCGAGCACCCGCTGATCAAGGATCTCAAGTACGGCTGGGTAGGGCCGTCCTACATCCCGTCGCACGCGTTCGTGGCCGCGCTCATCGACACCCTGCGGCAGGTCCCCTGGCCCGACGGCGCCGCGGCGCTGCCCCCGCAGGCCGGCGCCACACCTTCGCAGACCGGCGCCGCGCCTGCGCCGGCGGGCGACGCCGCTTCCGCGCCGCTGCAGCAGGCGAGCGACGGCGTCCCTCCGCCGCAGGCGAGCGCCGCCGCGCCTGCGCCGGGCGAGATCGCGGCGGCGCCGAGCCGCGACGAGGACCCGCTCGACGAGCTGAAGCACATCATCCGGAGCATGCCGCCGAAGAGCGATCTCCGGCGCGCCCTCACCACGATCGTCGACTCGACGGTCAAGGACATGCGCGAGGCCAACATCCGGCTGGAGCGCTGGTTCAATGACGCCATGGACCGGGCCGCCGGCCGGTACAAGCGCCGCGCGCAGCTGATCATCAGCGCGACGGCGCTCGTCCTCTGCGTCGGGTTCAACGCCGACAGCATCCGCCTCGCGGGCGCCCTCTCGCGCGACGCGGTGGTGCGCGCCCGGCTGATCGCGGCGGCGCAGGAGATCGCGAAGTCGCCGCCCCGCGCCGCGCCCCAGGCCGGCGGCATCGACCAGAACGAGGACATCATGGCCGCGATCGCCGAGGGAAGCGGCGCGCGCTCCCGGCTCACCGGGCTCGACATCGAGATCACCTGGGGCGTGAAGGCCCCCGAGCACACGAGCGTTCCGAAGCTCTGGAACGCGATCGCGGCGATCCTCGGCCAGGGCATCGTCGGCTGGATCCGCGGGGTGCTCGACAGGCTCCTGACCCCCGGCATCCTCATCACCGCGGTCGCTGCCTCCCTCGGCGCGCCGTTCTGGTTCGATCTGCTCAACAAGCTCGTGAACCTCAGGACCGTCGGCAAGAGCCCCGAGCCTTACGAGCCCCCCAAGGGCGCCGGGCCGGACAGCAGCGTGACCCGCTGACCCTGCACGACGATCAAGAAGACGACACGCCCGGTCGTCCTACCACGACGCTGGAACCTCGTCGTGCGTTGGAAGCCCTCCGCTGGCGCACCCCCACGACGCCCTGGATCCCCAGAAGATGTGATCCGTCGGCGAGATGGGCGGCGCTGTGTCCAGCGAACCGGCCGGGACGACCATGATCTTGCCGCCGCGCCTCAGACGCGGGACGGGACACCCGCAATGGCTGCAAAACCACTTCCCGAAGCTCTTCGCCGTGGGCAGCTCATAACGCGTGATGGCCTCTTCCCCTGACAGCCATCGGAGCTGGCCGGGATCGACGGCCAGATTCGTGGCGTGGCCCGTGCCCGTGCCCTTGCGACACCGCGAGCAATGGCAATGGACCATCAGCTGGAACGGCGGATCGACCTCGAATGTCACCGCCCCGCAAAGGCAACCCCCGTGAATGCTGGACTCGCTCATCTGCTCTCTCCAGGCGCCTGACGCCGCGATTGAATGGGATGCTCAGCCTATCCGATCTGGCCGGCGAGGATCGAGCTCGGTTCGCCCGGCGCGCCCGGAACACGACGCCGTGGCCGCCCCGACACGCGCCGCGGCTGCTCCTTGGACGGGCAGCGGCATTTTGCCCGTGCCTCCGACCTGGTACGCAGGCTGCTAGATCCAGGGGACCGGACCATGAAGACCTTGAGCGCTTGCTTTCTGCTGGGGATTCTCGTTGGCTGTCAGAAATCCGAGGAGGCCGGCCTGCCGGCGGCGAGCTCGGGGCCGAGCGCCGGATCGAGCGCACGTCGCTCAGACGGCGAAGAACCTCGTCTGCGCGCGCGTGCTCGGAGCCACGCGGGAGGCGATCGAGGGCGAGCTCACGGCCAAGCGCGCGGACCTCTGCGGCGGCGCGGCGACCTGCGCGCTGTCGAGCACGTTCGAGGCGTGGCTCGACGCGGCGCTCCCGGCTGAGCTGGGGAGCGCCGCGAAGCTGTAAAGGCTGCAGGTATTTCGAGGCCGCGGCGCACGGCGACTCGGGCCGTTATCTGCCGTCCTTCTCCGTGAATCCGAGCACGTGCATGCCGAACGAGGCTGCGAGGAGGGTCGCCGCCTCGAGCGGGATGCGGGCGCCCTTCACGTTGTTCTTCGCCGGATCGATGAACAGATCCTGGGCTCGAGGGAACTGCGCGTTTCGAAGGTCGCAGTCCTCGAAGCGCGTCCCCGCGAAGCGGCACTCCTCGAACACCGCCCCGGCGAGGTCCGTCGCGGCGAAGACCGACTCGGTGATCGCGCACCGCTCGAAGCGCGTCTTGCGCAGCGCGAGCGAATCCATGATGACATACCGCAAGTCGCAATCCTCGAACGACACGTCGGGGTATTTCGCGATGTTCGTCCAGTCGACGCCCATCAGCTTGCAGGAGTTGAACGCCACGCCGCGCAGCGAGAGCATGGTGAGGTCGGCCTTGGTCAAATCACAGCTCTCGAAGACACAGCTCTCGAGACGAGCGCGCGTCCAGCGGCTCTCGCCGAGCTTCGAACGCCGGAACACACAACCGCAAAAATCTCGGCCGCTCAGGTCCGCTCGTTCCAGGGTGAGCCCATCGAACGTCTCCCCGTCGAAGGAGTCCTTCCCTTCGAACGGATCCTGCTTCCCTGGAGAGATTTCTCCACCGCCGCCAGCGCCGGGCTTGGGCTTATCTCCGCTGATCGATCGTCCTCGTCCGGCCATTCCCTGCTCCAGTCCACCCAACGATTTCAGACAGGGTGTCATCGTCTGGTGGTGGGCGTCAAGGCGCTCACCCGGCGCGTGACTCGGTCGTACGGTGGTTGAACGGCCGTGGCCGCCGAGCGCGTCGCCTGTCTCCACGCGCGCGCTCGGCGGGGATCCCGCGCGGCTCAGGAGAGGCCGTCGATGGCCGCGTTCAGCGTGGCGCTGGGCCGCATCGCGGCGAACGTCTTCTTGTCGTCGAAGTGGTAGTAGCCGCCGAGGTCGACGGGCTTACCCTGCGCGCCGATCAGCTCGCCGTCGATCTTGGACTCGTTGTCCGTCAGGGTCTGGGCGAGCTTGCCGAACCTGGCCGCCAGCTCCTTGTCCTCGGTCTGCTTGGCGAGGGACTGCGCCCAGTAGAGCGCGAGGTAGAAGTGGCTGCCGCGGTTGTCGATCTCGCCGACCTTGCGCGCCGGGCTCTTGTTGTTCTCGAGGAACAGGCCGACCGCCGTGTCCAGCGCCTTGGCGAGCACCTTCGCCTTGGCGTTGTTGGTCTTGTTGGCGAGGTCCTCGATCGAGACCTGCAGCGCCAGGAACTCACCGAGCGAGTCCCAGCGCAGGTAGTTCTCCTTCTGCAGCTGCTGGACGTGCTTCGGCGCCGAGCCGCCGGCGCCGGTCTCGTACAGGCCACCGCCGGCCAGCAGCGGCACGATGGAGAGCATCTTGGCGCTGGTGCCCAGCTCCAGGATCGGGAACAGGTCCGTCAGGTAGTCGCGCAGCACGTTGCCGGTGACGCTGATGGTGTCCTTGCCCTCCTTCATGCGGCCGAGCGTGAACTGGATCGCTTCCACCGGGCTCTTGATCGGGAGCTCCAGGCCCTTGGTGTCGTGCTCGGACAGGTAGGCCTTGACCTTGGCGATCAGGTTCTTGTCGTGGGCGCGGTTCTCGTCGAGCCAGAACACCGCCGGGGCGCCCGTGGCGCGCGCGCGGGAGACGGCCAGCTTGACCCAATCCTTGATCGCGATGTCCTTCGTCTGGCAAGCACGGAAGACGTCGCCGGCTTCGACCTCCTGCGCCAGCAGGGCGTTTCCGGAGGCGTCGACGACGCGCACCGTGCCGCTCTCGGCGATCTTGAAGGTCTTGTCGTGTGAGCCGTACTCCTCCGCGGCCTGCGCCATGAGCCCCACGTTCGGCGAGGTGCCCATCGTGCGCGGGTCGAACGCCCCGTGCTGCTTGTGGAACTCGATCGTCGCCTGGTAGATGCCGGCGTAGCAGCGATCGGGGATCGTGAACTTGGCGTCGTAGAGCTTGCCATCCGTGCCGTACATCTTGCCGCTGGAGCGGATGGCCGCCGGCATCGAGGCGTCGATGATCACGTCCGAGGGCACGTGCAGGTTGGTGATGCCGCGGTCGGAGTCGACCATGGCCAGCGTCGGGCGTTGCTCGTAGACGGCCTTGATGTCCGCCTCGATCGCCGCCTTCTCGTCTGCCGGCAAGCTCTGGATCTTGGTGTACAGGTCGCCGATGCCGTTGTTCGGGTCGAAGCCGACCTTGGCCAGCGTGGCCGCGTGCTTCTCGAGCGCCTCGGCATAAAACACGCTGACGGCGTGCCCGAACAGGATCGGGTCGCTGACCTTCATCATCGTGGCCTTGAGGTGCAGGGAGAACAGCACTCCCTGCTTCTTCGCGTCCGCCACCTGCTCGGCGTAGAACGCGCGCAGGGCCCTGGCGCTCATCACGCTGGCGTCAACGACCTCGCCCGCCTGCACCTTGACGCTCGGCTTGAGCACGGTCGTCTTGCCGCCGGCGACGAGCTCGATCTTCAGCTCCTGCGCCTTGTCCACCACGACGGACTTCTCGCTGCCGTAGAAGTCACCGCCCGACATATGCGTGACGTGGCTCTTCGAGTCGCGGCTCCATGCGCCCATCGAGTGCGGGTGCTTCTTGGCGTAGTCCTTGACTGCGGGCGAGGCGCGGCGATCGCTGTTGCCCTCGCGCAGGACGGGGTTCACGGCGCTGCCGAGCACCTTGGCGTAACGCGCCTTGATCGCCTTCTCCTCCTCCGTCTTCGGCTCGGAGGGATAGTCCGGCACGGCGTAGCCCTGCTGCTGCAGCTCCTTGATGGCGGCCACGAGCTGCGGGATGGAGGCGCTGATGTTGGGTAGCTTGATGATGTTGGCGTTCGGCGTCTTGGCCAGCTCACCGAGCTCCGCCAGGTGGTCGCCTAGCTTCTGGCTGTCCGTCAGGCGCTCGGGGAAGTTGGCGAGGATGCGGCCCGCCAGGGAGATGTCGCGCGTCTCGACTCGAACCCCGGCGGCCTTCGTGAACGCCTCGACGATCGGGAGGAGCGAATAGGTGGCCAAGGCCGGCGCCTCGTCCGTCTTCGTGTAAATGATGGTAGAATTTTGCGTTTCCACTGTTTTCTCGAGGGTTGAACGGGTCGGGATTGTTGGAAAGGTTTCGCCCGGTGCCAAGGGCCCGTCGCACCGGCACAATGCCTGGCACCGGAATTTGCGCAAGCCCCTGGCTCCGGGCCGAGGCGCCGCCGACCTGGCCCGCCGGATGCACGAGCGGCGGGCCGTGGCAGAGCCGCTGCCGAAGCGCGGCGCAGCGCGTAAGTAGAAGAAGCCGGCTCGCTGCGCGATGAGGTGTGCGCGACGAGCGGATCGTGCGGCACCGCTGGCGCCGGAGAGCGAGGTCGCGGGGACTGTGGAGCGCATTCGAGCGCGACGCAGCGCGCAAAACGGCGCATCGGCGGGCCGCGGGCACACTTCACCCTTGACAGGCGGTTCGCTGGTCCGCGGGGCACTTGCCATCTGGAGCACCTCACCGACCTCGCGCGTCTGCAGATCACCGAGCTCCTTCCACACCAGCTCTGCACCGTCTTCGTGATAGGCGCCGTCGAGAACGTGCAGCTATGGATTCAATCGGAGTCGCTGGACGTACGTGGCACGACCGTCACGGAGCCGGTCTTGGCGGCTCCGCGCGCGCCGCGGCGCGCGGCGTGCTCGCTGTAGTAGAGCTCGTTGTGGGTCATGCGGTGGGAGGAGCGCCTGGGCGCTGATCAGCCGCCGCCGCTGGCAGGGGCCTCCGCGACCGGCAGCGCGACGAAGAACGCGCTGCCCCGTCCGACGCTGGACTCGACCCAGATCCGGCCGTCGTGAGCGTCGACGATCCCCTTCACGATGGAGAGCCCGAGCCCGGTGCCCGCGCGGGCGGTGGGGCGCGCCTGCCAGAAACGATCGAAGATCAGCGGGATGTCCCCTTGCGCGATCCCGAGCCCGGTGTCCGTCACGGAGAGCATCACCTCGTCGCCGAGGGATCGTGCCCGGACGGTGATCTCCCCGCGCGCCGGCGTGAACTTGACGGCGTTCTCCAGGAGATTCGAGAGGACTTGCTGCAGCCGCACCGGATCGGCGGAGACGGCGGGGAGGTCGGCCGCGAGCTCGTTCGTGAGACGCAGGAGCTTGGCCGCCGCGAGCGGCCGGATGGCGTCGACCGCGTCGCCCACGAGCGGCGCGAGCGGAACCGGGCGCCGCTCGACCGAGAGACGTCCGGCCTCCATGGCCGCGGCATCGAGCAGGTCCCGGATGAGGCGGCTCATCCGCTCGGCGGATCGCTTGATGATGTCGAGTCGCTCGCGCGACCTTCCACTGGAGTCCGGCCCCCCGCTCATCAGAAGCTCGATGCTCATGATCATCGCGCTCAGAGGGGCCCTGAGGTCGTGGGAGACGATGGCGAGGACGTCCTCTCGGGCGCGCGTGGCGCTCTGGGCCTCCTGGTAGAGCTGCGTCGCGCGCTCGGCGAGCTGCTGCTCGCGGAGCCCGGCGAGGACGAGCGCCTCGTTGGCCTGTCGCACCTCGGCGGCCATCTGGGCCAGCTCGATGCCCGCCGTCACCTGCACCGTCGTGTCGATGAGGCGCACGCAGAGGCCCCATGAGCGTGCCCGCCCGTCGAGGACGGGGGACACGACGGCGAGGCAATGGCCCGTCCGTCCGCCCGCGGAGGCATAGACGAGATCGCTCGCGAGCTCGGTGGTCCCGCTTCGATGGACGCGGTCCTCGATCTCGGCGAGCGTGCCGGCGTCCTGGAGGAGCGTGACGAGCGGCTCGCCCTTCATCTCTTCGGGCGATCTCTGCATGAGCCGGCAGAGCGCCTGGTTCGCGTAGCGCACGACGTGCTTCGGCCCCCCGGTGAACGCCGTCGGCAGGGGCGAGGATTCCGCGGCGCGGCGCAGGAGGGCCTCGGTGCCCGGCGGCGCGGACCTCCGCTCGGACGGTCTCCTTGCCTTCCGCGGCGGATTCATCTCCCCAGCCTCGCCCCTCCTCTACTCTCGGCCGAGCGCGCGCGCCAGCGGCCGATAGCTCGTCTTGCCCTCCTCGACGACCCTGATGGCGTAGCTCAGCTTGACGAGCCGATCGAGCGCACAGCCGAGCTCTGCGCCCCTCCAGCCGAGCGCGGCGGCGATCTCCTCCTGCGTGGCCTCCTTCTCCTCCAGGAGGAGCTGCAGCAGCGTGTCCTCCTCTTCGGTGAGCCCTGGATACGCCGCGCGCTCGCGCTGCGCGCGCAGCTTCGGCTCCCCGGTCAAGATGCCCTGGTACTGCGTGAGCGGCGCCTTGATCACCATCCCCTTCGAGGTGATGGCGAACTCGTACAGCTCGGCCGAGTGCTGGCTTTTCCGCATCTTGACGATCGATAACACCTTCTTCAGCGCGCCGTCGATCTCGGCGTAGCGCAGGATGACGATGTTCTCGGTCAAGAACGAGACGGCGTGGGGGCTGAAGCGCAGCTCGTGGAACGACTCGGTGACCTCGACGGTCATGAGCATGGTGACGCCCGCGCCCGTCAAGGCCCCCATCATGCGATAGAGCGACTCCCGGAAGTCCTCGCGGAAGGCCGGCGCCAGGGCCACCTCGAACCCCGTGAGCGAATCGATCACGAGCCGCTTGGCGTGCATCTCCATGACCGCCTGCTGCAATTCCTGGAGCGTCTCGTCGACCGAGAGGTCGAGGGGCCGGAGCGAGATGATCCTGAGCGCACCGCTCTTCACCATGCCGTCGAGGTCGAAGCCCATCTCCCCCGCGCGGGCGAGGTAGTCCTTGGGGTGCTCCTCGAAGACCACGAGGACACCGGGCTCCTCCGGGGTCGCGCCCGAGATGAAGTGGGTGCCGAGGCACGTCTTGCCGCAGCCCGAGGGCCCCGCGACGAGCATGGTGTCCCCGAGGGGGATCCCGCCGCCCATCGGCCCGTCCAGCCCGGGGACGCCGCTCGAGATGCGGTGGCTCGGGTGGGCCCTCTCGCTCTCCGCCATCCTCTTCAGGGCGCGCGGGAAGATGTGGAGGCCGCCTCGGTCGATCCGGAAGGTGTGGAGCCCAGGCATGGACGCCTGGCCGCGGAGCTTCATGACCTGGAGCTTGCGGACGATGGAGTTCCGCTCCCTGCTCTGGCTGAGCCAGAAGATGCTGTCCGCGACGGTGAAGATCGGGTTGTCCTGCATCTCCGCCTCGAGGTACTCGCCGACGAGGAAGGTCGTCGCCTGCCAGCTCGTGAGATGAAGCGCGAGGCGCTGCAGGAACGATTGCAGCTCCATCTCGCCCGCCTCGCGCAGCGCCCGCGCGTGAACGACGGTGCGGAAGGAGTCCACCACCACGATGGCGGGCTCCGTCTCCTTCACGATCTGCACGATCCTGTCGAACACCTTGCCGAGGTCCTGCTCGAGCACCTCCTGGCTCAGATCCACGAAGCGGATGGGATCTCCCACCTTCTTGGCGTCGAAGAACGACATCTGCCGCAGGTAGCGCAGCATCTTGAGGGCCGGCTCGCCGAGGACGGTGAAGTAGAGGGCTCTCCTCTCGGCCGTCGCGCTGCCGAACATGATCTGATGCGCCAGCGTCGTCTTCCCCGACCCCGGCTCGCCCGCGATCAGGTTGAACGAGTACTCGGGCAACCCCCCGCCGAGCACCTCGTCGAGGCCCGGGACCCCGGTCGACAGACGCGAGAACGGCGTATCTCCGGTCGTGCTCATCTACTTGCCCCCCGTGGTGGAGGCTCCACGGCTCTCTGCAGGTCGCGGCACCTCCGTCCAGATCCGCTGGACGATCCGCAGCGCGAGCTCCTCGCCGATGAACGTGAAGAGCAGTCCGATGAGGTGCGCCAGCAAGGCTGTCATGCCGTCGATCACGGCCGGCGCGCCCTCGCGCTCGACGCGCCCGGCCAGACCCTCGAAGACCACGTTCGACCTCGCCGGAACGACGGCGGTCTCGATCCAGCCGTGCTCCGGCTGCGCGAGGTGGACCGCGCGCCCGACGAGCGCCTCGACCCCCGCCACGCCGACGAGGTTCCGCAGCGCCTCGTGGAGGCGCTGAAAGCAGCGCTCGACGCCCCGCGCGATCTCCTCGGGAGCCTCGCGCTCCCCGAGCTCGTGCTGCATGATCCAGCGCGCCACGTCGAGCGCATCGGGGCTCGGGCTCATCACGGGGGCCCTCCCATGGAAGAGGGCGCCGAGCGCTTCACCCGCAGCTCCGAGAGCATGCGAGCGATCCCCGAGAGGACCTCTTCGCCGCTCTCCATGGCGGCGAGCACGCGGAGGCCGTCGTTCGAGATCTCGTACTGCCGGATCGTGCGGTCGTGCGCGGTGTCGCGCATCTTGAGGATGGAAAGGATGCGGTAGAGCTCACTGCGGAACTCCACGTATCGGAGGAGGATCAAGTTCTCGCCCAGGCTCGCCAGCGGAGAGTCGGAGAGGTCGAGCTCCGGGCCGGTGACCTGGCGGATCTCCCGCGTGACGAGCGCCGTCACGTCACGGGTTCGAAGCACCTCCGCGAAGCAGGTGAGGACGCTGCGCCGGCGCCGCTCGTCGGGCACTGCTTGCTCGATCTCGGCGATGCTGTCCAGCGCGAGCCGCTTGGGGCCGAAATCCTCGATTTCCCGCAGCATCTCGCAGAGCAGCTCGTCCGCGCCGGTGTCGATCGGGACGCGATGGAGGACGCGGACGAGGCCCTGCTCGATAGGCGTCGCCAGATCCATGCCGAAGGCGCGCACCTTGTCGACGAGGAGGCTCGGCGACTCTCGATAGCCGACGATGAGGCCCTTTTCACCTCGTCGGGCGCCGTCGAGGATGTACTGCAACCCCACGAGCGTCTTGCCCGTCCCGGGGGCGCCCGCGAGGAGCGTCACGCTGCCGCGGGGCAGCCCTCCCGACAGCATCTTGTCGAGCTCGACCTGCCCGAGCGGCAGCCGCTCCTGGTGGAGGCCGCTGTCGGAAGGCACCGTGAGGGCCTCGATGCGTGGAAAGATGCTCACGCCGTCGGGACCGAGCCGCATCGTGTGGACGCCGAGCATCGGAGAGCGCCCTCGCACCTTCTGGACCTGGACGGTGCGCATGGCCTGGGTGCCGACGTTCATCTGGGCCAGGAGGATGATGCAGTCGCTCATCGTGAGCTCCGGCGGCATCCCCGCGCCCGGATCGAGCCGGCCGCTGCCGGTGCTCGTGATGATCGTGGTGCATTCGAGCCCCGCGAGCGCCACGGCGAGCTCGTAGATGAACGTTCGGATCTGAGCCGTCCCGGCATGGAGGTCGCGGATCGTGTCGAGGCCGTCGATGACGAGGAGGCTCGTCCGATGGTCCTTCACCGCCGCGATGAGCGCGTCGAGCGTCCGGTCGAGCCCTTCCTTGACGACCGGATAAACGTGCAAGAGGAAGAGTTGCTTTCCTATCCTGCTCTCGTCGAAGAACGAGAAGGACCGGAGGTGCCGGGCGAGCCGGGCTGGAGGCTCCGAGAGCGTGGAGACGTACGCGACGTTCTTGTTCGAGGACGCGGCGCGAAAGGCGATCTGCAACGAGAGCGTCGTCTTTCCCGACCCGGGCGGCCCCATGACGAGGATGACGTCGCCCTCGGGGACGCCGCCGCCGAGGAGCCGATCGAGGTTCGGAACGCCGCTCTCAAGCATCTGGCCGACCCACCGCTCGTCCTGGCCTCGCTGCGGTGCCTTGCTGTCGTACTAGTAAGCCGGTCAAGCCGACCAGCAAGCGCCATGTGGGGTTCCCCCGCTGAGACCGCTCCGGAGGGCTCAACGGCAAGGTAGCGATCGGTCGCGCGTCGAGCTGCTGCCAGCGCTGGAGCTGCACGTGCGCGCGGAGCAGCCGGCGGGCCATTCCGGCGGGTTCGGCCACCTCAACCACGGAGTGGAACACGGCCACGAGCTACGGCTTCACGGGCATCGGTGCGTGGAGCGTGAACCTGTTCAAGGCGGGCAAGGCGTTCCGCTACCCTTGACGGGGGCCGATCCCGCCAGGCTGCGAGCATCGGCGGGTCGGAGGCATGACAGACCTGCACGGTGCCGGATGACTGGATTGCGCCCTGCCTGTCGCCCGCGACTCGTCCAGTCATGTCCGTCCCCGGTTCCCTGAGGGCAACGGTGCAGCGAAGGACCGAGCGTGTCGACGGCTGCCGCGAGCACGATTCTGACGTGATGCGCTGGAGGCACCCCGGAAGGTGGGGAAGGAGACCAACTCAGGGTGAGGCGGCAGCCGGATTTGTCTATCGGACCACAAGAGCAGGCGCGAGGTCGAGATCCCCGAATTCAGACAAGGCCCATCAATCGCCAGCACCTGCCTCCTCCCAAATACACACTGGCGTCGTGGTGTCCATACTTCATACTGCGTAGCGGCCGCATCGCGCCCCCTCGCGATGCGGACGACATCGATTTTGCACGCTTTTACAAGCTTTGGCCCAGCTTGGCGCCTGCTTCTCCTGCCCAGGTGACAGCCGGCCCTGATGTCTGAGGAGCGTACGACAGATCAGCAAGCACGGTGTGCGCGCAGGTGTGCGCGCGTCGAACGTCTCGACGCGGCGCGCGGTTGCTCCACGCGCATCGATGCGACCGACCCCTATCAGCAACAAGGAGGTCATCCGCGATGAACGAAATTTCCTATTCCCCGCTCTCACTGGAGCAAGAACGTGCTTGGGTGCTCGCCCGGAGTCGAGGCGCCGCGCCAGGCTTGAACGAAGGGGGCGCGGCGTGGCTGGACGGCGAGCTGGACGTGCCCAGGCTGGTCCATGCTATCGAGAGGCTCACGGCGCGCCAGGCGATCCTGAGGACATCCTTCGCAGAGCGCGAGGGGCAGCCGGTGCAGGTCGTCTCGCCGCGGGCAGACATCGACTTCCTCGAGGTGGATCTCGGCGCCGAAGGGCAGCCCGCCTCGGATGGAGCCGCGCTCGCGATGGCCCGCCGGGAGATCGCTCGGCCCCTCGATCTGGAGCGCGGCCCCCTCTGGCGCGTGAGCCTCATCCGGGTGCATCCAGGGCGCCACCTCATCGCGCTCTCCATGCACCCCCTCCTCTCGGATGGCAAACCGAGCGTTGCGCTGTTCTTTTCGGAGCTATTCGACGGCTATCATGGCGTCGAGCTGCAGGCGCCGCCGATACACTACCAGGACCACGCACGGCGGCAGCGGAAGCACAGGACCGCCGAGCTCCTCGACGAGCAGCTCGCGCACTGGCGCCGCGAGCTCTCGGGGGCACCGGAGGCGCTGGAGATCCGGACGGATCGGCCGCGGCCCGCGGTGCGGACCTTCGCCGGAGGTTCGGTGGAGTGCGCGCTCGATCAGGAGCTCGTGCGAGAGCTCCGCGCGCTGGCCCGGGAGGAGGACGTGGCGCTGTCCGCGGTCCTGCTCGCGGGAATGCACGCCGTGCTCCACCGCCATACCGGCCAGGACGACGTCCTCATCGGCGTTCCGCTGTCCGGACGAGACGAGGAGACCCAAGGCCTCATCGGGGCATTCGGGAATCTCGTGACCGTACGGGGCAGGCTGGGCGCGGATCCGAGCTTTCGCGCGCTCCTGCGCCAGGTGCGCCGCTCCCTGCAGGAGGGGAGCGAGAACGGGGATCTCTCCTTCACCTCTCTGGTCGAGCAGCTCTCACTGCCGCGGGATCCAAGCCGCGCACCGCTCGTCCAGGCCATCTTCTCCAGCGAGCCGAGCACGCTGGAGCCAAAGCGAGGCGCGCTGCTCACGCTGACGGAGGTGGCGCTCGAGGCGACCGAGGTGGCCTTCGAGCTCGCCGTCCGCGTCGAGGAGACCGATGCGGGCCTCTTCGCGCGCGTCGATTACAATCGAGACCTCTTCGAGCGCGCGACGGTCGAGCGGCTGCTCGGGCACTGGGCGGTGCTGCTCCGCGGGGCGGCGGGCAACCCGGAGCAGCGCGTCTCGGAGCTGCCGGTCCTGACCGAGGAAGAGCGCCGCGCGCTGCTCGCGTGGAACCGCGGCGAGGTGTTCGATCCGCCGCGCGATCGGCTGCACGAGCGGGTCGAGGCGCACGCCCGGCGCACCCCGTCCGCGGTGGCGGTGGTGTTCGAGGGACAGCGTCTCACCTATGCCGAGCTGGATCGAAGGAGCAACCAGATAGCCCACCTCCTCCGGGAGAGCGGCGCGGGGCCCGAGGTCCCGATCGGCGTCTGCCTGGAACGATCGCTCGAGGTGATCGTGGCGCTGCTCGGCGTCCTCAAGTCCGGCGGCGCCTATGTCCCGCTCGACCCCTCTTACCCGGCGGACCGGCTCGCCTTCCTGCTGGAAGACGCCGGCGTGCCCGTGATCCTCACCGAGGAGCGCTTCGCCTCCCGGCTCCGGAGCGGGAGCGCGAGGGTGGTGTGCCTCGACGCGGATCGGGCCATGATCGAGCGGCAGCCCGAGGACAAGGTAGGGCCCGCGCCGAACGAGGGCCCGGAGAATCTCGCGTACATCATTTACACCTCGGGATCGACCGGGAAGCCCAAGGGCGTGATGGTCAGCCACGCCAACGTCCTTCGCCTGTTCGACACCACCGCCGGATGGTTCCGCTTCGGCGATCAGGACGTGTGGACGACGTTCCACTCGTTCGCCTTCGACATCTCCGTCTTCGAGATCTGGGGCGCGCTCCTCCACGGCAGTCGCCTCGTCGTCGTGCCACGGCCGGTGATCCACGCGCCGCAGCTGTTCTACAGGCTCCTCGGCGAGGAGGGCGTAACGGTGCTCACCCAGACGCCGTCGGCGTTCCGCCTGCTCGTTCACGCCGAGGAGACGATCGAGCCGGAGGCCAGAGAGCGACTCGCGCTCCGGCTCGTGATCTGCGGCGGTGAGGCCCTCGACGTGACCGCGCTGAAGCCGTGGTGGGAGCGCCACGGCGACAGGGTGCCCGCGATCCTCAACCTCTACGGACCCACCGAGACCACCATGTTCGTCACCTACCGCCCTGTCGGCCTGTCCGATCTCGAGCGGCCCTGGTCGAGCATGATCGGCCGCGCGGTCCCCGATACGCAGGTGCTCCTCCTCGATCGCAACCGCGCGCTCGTCCCGGTCGGCGTCCCCGGAGAGATTCACGTCGGCGGCGCGGGCCTCGCGCGCGGCTACCTCCACCGGCCCGAGCTCACGCAGGAGCGGTTCATCGAGCACCCGTTCAACGACGACCCAGGCGCTCGCCTGTACAGGACAGGTGATCTCGCGAGCTATCTCCCGTCGGGAGACCTCGAGTACCTCGGTCGGGTCGACGACCAGGCGAAGATCCGCGGCCACCGCATCGAGGTGGGCGAGATCGCGTCGGTGCTGGCCCAGCACCCCGAGGTACGCGAGGCCGTCGTGGTGCCGCGCGAAGACGCGCCCGGGGAAAAGACGCTCGTTGCCTACGCGGTCCCTCACCGGACGAGCCAGGGCGACCCGGCGAGCGACGAGCGCGTGTTGGCTCCGGC
This sequence comes from Sorangium sp. So ce1504, assembly GCF_051521635.1. Lineage (NCBI taxonomy): Bacteria > Pseudomonadati > Myxococcota > Polyangiales > Polyangiaceae > Sorangium > Sorangium sp. So ce1504. The sequence continues at coordinate 9,719,612 of NZ_CP150365.1, forward strand.
GCTCCTCGCCTTTCTTGAGAGCAATTTGCCGAGCTTCATGGTCCCGTCCGCGATCGTGGTGCTCGCGTCGTTCCCCACCACGCTGAACGGGAAGCTCGACCGCAAGGCGCTGCCCGCGCCGAGCGGCGCTCGTCCGGAGCTCCGGCGGGCGCTCCCGGCGCCGCGCTCCGAGCTGGAAGAAGAGCTGGCGCACCTCTGGAAGGAGCTCCTGCGCGTCGATCACGTCGGCGTGCACGACAGCTTCTTCGCGCTGGGCGGCGACTCGCTGCACGCGCTCCGGCTGTTTTCCCGCTTGCGCGGTGCCTTCGGGATCGACGTCACCTTCCAGCAGCTCTTCGCCCACCCGACCATCGCCGCGCTCGCGGCGCTGATCAGTGGAAAGGAGCGCGCCGCGGCTCGGAGCGATCAGGCCATTCCGAGAGGCGCCCGAACGGGATCGATCCCCCTGTCGTTCGCGCAGGAGCGCATGTGGTTCCTCCACCGGCTCGCGCCGGAGAGCAGGGCCTACAATTGCCTCTGTCCCTTCCGCCTCGCCGGAGACATCCACGTCACGGAGCTCGACAGGAGCCTCCGTGAGCTCGTCCGCAGGCACGAGATCCTGCGCACCGTCTATACGGAGCTCGACGGCAAGCCCGTCCAGATCGTCGCCGAGGACGCCTCCTTCCGGCTCGAGGTCGCGGATCTCCAGCACCTCTCCGGGGAGGAGCGAGAGGCCCAGGCGGAGCAGCACCTCTCGTCGGAGGCCCAGAGGATCTTCGATCTGAAGCGCGGCCCCGTCTTCCGCGCAGGGCTGCTCCGGCTCGGGCCTCGGGATCACGTCCTCTGGTTGCACATCCACCACATCGCCGTCGACGGTTGGTCGCTCGAGGTCGCTTACCGTGAGATCGCGGCGATCTACGATGCCTTCTGCCGGGGGGCTCCGGCGGCGCTGCCGGACGCGCCGCTCCAGTACGCCGATTTCGCCTCGTGGCAGCGCGAGCAGATGACCGAAGAGGTCCTGTCGGAGCTGCTCGCCGGCTGGAAGCAGAGGCTCCTCGACGTGCCGCCCTTGCTCGAGCTGCCGAGCGATCACGTCCGGCCGGCGGTCCAGACCTTCCGCGGCGCGACCCTCCCGTTCCAGCTCGATCTGGAGGTCGGAAGGGCGGTCCGGGACCTCAGCGCGCGAAACAACGTGACCGTGAACATGGTCCTCCTGGCCGTGTTCGCCGTCCTGCTCCACCGCACCACGCAACGCGACGACCTCCTGGTCGGCCTGCCGAGCGCGGGCCGGGATCACGCCGATCTCGAGGCGGCGATCGGCTTCTTCGTCAACGTGGTCCCCATCCGGATCGACGTCTCCGGTGGGCCGTCGTTCGAGGAGCTGCTCCGCCGCGTGAGGGGCGTGTGCCTGGACGCCTACGCGCACGACGGGCTCCCGTTCGAGCGGCTCGTCCAGGAGCTCCAGCCGGAGCGCGACCCGAGCTACAGCCCTCTCGTGCAGATCGTGTTCGCGCCGCAGCCGCCCGCGGAGCGCGAGCTCCACCTCGGCGGGATCGAGGCGCGCGCCATCGCCACGGACACGAGGAAGACGATCTTCGACGTCTCGCTCTATGCCTGGGAGAGCGCCGGCGGCGTCGCCGGGATGCTGGAGTACAGCACCGACCTCTTCGAGCGGGCGACGATGGAGCGGATGTTGAGTCACCTCTTCACGCTCCTCGCCGCCGCGACCTCGGACCCCGCGCGCTCCGTCTCGTCGATGCCGCTGCTCCCGGAGCGCGAACGGCGCCGGCTGCTCGTCGATTGGAACGACACCGGCGCCGATTTCCCTCGCGATCGGCGCGTCCTGGATCTGTTCGAGGAGCAGGCGGCGCGCGCGCCGCACGCCGCCGCGGTCGTGTCCGATCGCGGCTCGCTCTCGTACGGGGAGCTCGATCGCCGGGCGAACCAGCTCGCGCGCCGCCTGCTCGAGCTGGGCGTCGCGCCCGATACCCTGGTCGCGATCTGCGCGGAGCGCTCGCTGGAGATGGTGGTCGGGATCCTCGGAGTCCTCAAGGCGGGCGCGGCGTATCTCCCTGTGGACGCGGAGATCGCGAGAGAGCGGCTGGCGTTCCTCCTCGAGGACTCCGGGGCGCCGGTGCTCCTCACGCAGGAGCGCCTCGCCGATCGCCTCCCGCCGTTCGCGGGCGCGGTGATCCGCCTCGACGCCGACTGGCCGGAGATGGCGGCGCGCGACGGGTCGCCCCCTCCGGTGTGCGCGGGCCCCCGGGATCTGGCCTATGCCATCTACACGTCGGGCTCGACCGGCCGCCCGAAGGGCGTGCTCGTGGAGCACCGGAGCCTCATGAACCTGGTAGCGTGGCACGTGCGGCGCTTCGCCGTCACCTCCGCGGATCGAGCGACCCTCGTCGCGAGCCCTGGCTTCGACGCGTCGGTATGGGAGCTCTGGCCGTATCTGTGCGCGGGAGCGTGCCTGTTCATCCCCGGGGAGCCGCTCCGCCGCTCCCCGGACGAGCTGAAGGCGTGGCTCCTCGCGCGAGGGATCACCGTCTCGTTCTTGCCGACGCCGGTGGCCGAGGAGCTCCTGCGCCTCGACTGGCCTGCTTCCGTCGCGCTCCGGTACCTGCTCACCGGAGGAGACAAGCTCCGCGTCTGGCCAGGCGCAGGGCTCCCCTTCGAGGTCGTGAACAACTACGGTCCGACCGAGGGGACCGTCGTCGCGACCTCATGTGTCGTGCCGAGGGCGCGGCCGAGCAGCGGGGCTGCGACCCCCGACCCGTCGATCGGCCGCCCCATCGACAACATGCGGGTTTACCTCCTCGATCCGCGCGGTGAGCTCGTCCCGGTGGGCGTCCCCGGCGAGCTTTACCTGGGAGGCGCCGGCGTCGCCCGCGGGTACCTGAACCGGCCCGAGCTCAACGAAGCGAGGTTCCTCCCCGACCGGTTCACGGACGAGCCGGGCGCGCGCATGTACCGCACCGGCGATCGCGCCCGGTGGCTCGCTGACGGAAACATCGAGTTCCTGGGGCGGGTCGACAACCAGGTGAAGATCCGCGGCTACCGTATCGAGCTCGGCGAGATCGAGGCCGTGCTGCGCGAGCACCCCGCCGTGGAAGAGGCCGTCGTGGTGGCGCGGGAAGATGCGCCGGGCAACAAGCGGCTCGTCGCCTACGTCATCCCTCGCCTCGATGACGGGGGCGCCGCGGATCAGGCCCCGGCCCTGCAAGCGGAGCACGTCTCGGCGTGGCAGGCGCTGTACGACGGCACCTACGGGAAGGCCGGCGCCGGCGTGGATCCGGACTTCAACATCACGGGCTGGAACAGCAGCTACACCGGAGAGCCCATCGACGCCGGAGCGATGCGCGCATGGCGGGATCACACGGTCGAGCGGATCCTCTCGTTCCAGCCGCGCCGGGCATGGGAGATCGGCTGTGGGACGGGGCTCCTGCTCCTGCAGCTGGCCCCGCAGTGCGCCGCCTACCTGGGGACCGATTTCTCGGAGAAGGCGATCTCGCTGCTCCGCCCCGAGCTCGCGCGCGGCACGCTCTCGCATGTGTCGCTGCAGCGCCGGGAGGCGAACGACTTCAGCGGCGTCGAGCCGGGCAGCTTCGACGTGATCGTCTTGAACTCGATCGTCCAGTATTTCCCCAGCGCCGATTACCTGCGCTCGGTGATCGAGGGCGCCGTGCGCGCGGCGGCGCCCGGTGGCGTCGTGTTCCTTGGCGACGTCAGGAGCCTTCCCCTGCTCGAGGCGTTTCACACCTCGGTGCAGCTTCACCGCGCGCCCGCGAGCGAGACCTCGGCCGAGCTCTTTGCCCGGGTGCGGCGGGCGGCCCTTGGCGAGGAAGAGCTCGTCCTCGCGCCCGAGTTCTTTCACGCGCTGCCCGGCCAGGTCCCGGGCGTGGAGCACGTGGAGTGCTGGCTCAAGCGGGGTTCGTACGCCGACGAGATGACGCGCTTCCGCTATGACGTGGTCCTGCGCGTGGGCGTGGCGCCCGAGCCCATCGCCATCGGCCGATCCTTGGACTGGGCTGCCTCGGAGGGTCTCGCGGGCGTCGAGCGAGCGCTGCGCGAGGGGGGCTCCGGCGCGCTTCTGGTCCTGGGGATCCCGAACGCGCGCGTGTACGCCGACGTGGTCGCCGCGAGCCGGCTGCGGGAAGGGGGCGGCGCCGAGCTGGACCGCGCCGTTATCGCTGCACGGAGCGCGGCGGCCGCGATCGAGCCGGAGGCGCTGTGGGCGCTCGGCGCGCGCCTCGGCTGCTCTGTCCGGATCACCGCGTCGAGGACCTCGGGTCCAGGCTGCATGGACGTGGTCTTCGAGCGCTCGGTCGAACGCTCGGAGGGCGGCGCGCCGCGGCCGCGCGCCTGGGTCCAGGCGCGGCCCGGGGAGATCTCGCCGGCCCGGTCGCTCGCGAACAGCCCTCTCCGGAGGCAGAAGGCGCGCGTCATGCCTGAAGGCCTGCGCGAGCTCGCCGCGGCGAAGCTCCCCGATTACATGGTTCCGGCCGCCTTCGTGAAGCTCGACGCGCTGCCGCTCACCGCGAACGGGAAGGTCGATATCGCGGCCCTTCCGGCCGACGATCGCGCGAGACCCGAGCCGCGGGCGGAGCCACCCGCGCCCGCCTCGAACATCGAGGTGATCGTCTCCGAGATCTGGCGCCAGGTGCTCGGCATCGACGAGGTCGGCCTCGACGATCCTTTCTTCGAGATCGGCGGTCACTCGCTGCTCCTCGCCCGGGTCCGCGCGGGGATCCGGGCGCGGCTCGGCGACGACGTGCCCCTCATGGAGCTGTTCCAGTACCCGACGATCCGCAGCCTCTCTGCACGTCTGAAGAGGGGCTCTCGGGCGACCGCCCCGGGAGAGAGCGCGGCCTCCGGGCGCGAGCGCGGCGCCGCGGCCCCCGCCACCGAAGCGCCCGCGCGGGAGGCGCTCCCCGAGCACGCCATCGCCATCATCGGAATGGCGGGTCGCTTCCCGAAGGCGCGCAGCGTCGACGCGCTGTGGTCGATGCTCGAGGGCGGGGGCGAGGGGATCTCCTTCCTTTCACCCGAGGAGCTGAAGGCGCTCGGCGTGGAGTCGGAGCTCTACCGGTCGCCCGGGTTCATTCCGGCGGCCGGCGTGATCGAGGACGTCATGTGCTTCGACGCGGCGTTCTTCGGCTACAGCGCGCAGGACGCCGTGCTCATGGACCCGCAGCAGCGCGTCTTCCTCGAATGCGCCTGGGAAGCGATGGAGAGCGCCGGCTACAACCCGCTCGCCTACCCGAAGCCGATCGGCGTATTCGCCGGGAGCGACGCGCCGAGCTACTGGATCGAGCACGTCGGGCCGCTTCCGGCCGCGCCGAACTCGGAGCACCACCGGATCTATACCGGGAACGTGACCGACTCCCTGACCACGCGCGTGGCCTACAAGCTGGGGCTCCGGGGGCCCGCGGTGAGCGTCATGACGGCCTGTTCGACGTCGCTCGTCGCCGTGCACCTCGGCTGCCAGAGCCTCCTCACCAGGGAGAGCGACATGGTCCTCGCGGGAGGCGTCGGCATCCTCACGCCGAAGAGGATCGGCTACCTCTACGAGGAAGGCCGGGTCACCTCGCCCGACGGCCATTGCCGGCCCTTCGACGCCGAGCCGAGCGGCATCGTTGCGAGCAGCGGTGTCGGCCTCGTCGTCCTCAAGCGGCTGAAGGACGCGCTGGACGACGGCGACACGATCCACGCCGTGATCCGCGGATCCGCCGTCACCAACGACGGCGCGCTCAAGGTGGGTTACACGGCGCCGAGCCTGGAGGGGCAGGTCGAGACCCTCGCGCGGGCCCACGCCGCTGCCGGCGTGAGCCCGGAGAGCATCACGTACGTGGAGACGCACGGCGCGGGCACGCGGCTCGGCGACTCGATCGAGGTGGCCGCGCTGGCGCGGGTGTTCCGGAAGGCGACCGATAGGGTCGGCTTCTGCGCGCTCGGCTCGGTGAAGAGCAACCTCGGCCACCTCCGCGCGGCGAACGGGGTGACCGGCCTCATCAAGGCGACGCTCTCGCTGGAGCGCGAGCTCATCCCCGGGACGCTCCATTTCCGCCGGCCCAGCCCCGAGATCGATCTCGCGAGCAGCCCGTTCTTCGTCAGCTCCGCGCCGCGCGCGTGGAAGCGCGGCGGAGCCCCGCGCCGCGCCGCGGTGAGCGCCTTCGGCATCGGCGGCACGAACGCGCACACCGTGCTCGAGGAGGCGCCGGAGACGGCGCCGTCCGGCCCGTCCAGGCGCTGCCAGCTGCTCGTCGTCTCGGCGAAGACGCGCGCCGCGCTCGAGAGGAGCACCGATCGGCTGGCCGAGCACCTGCGGCGCGCGCCGGAGCGCTCGCTCGCCGACGTCGCGTTCACGCTGCAGCGCGGCAGGGTGCCCTTCGCGCACCGCCGCGCGGTGGTGTGCGCGGATCCGGCCTCGGGCGCGGCCTGCCTCGATCGGCGCGACCCCGCCCGCATCTTCACGCAGGTCGCCGGCAGGCGGCCTCCGGAGGTCGTCTTCATGTTCCCCGGCGCGGGCGCGGAGCATGCCGGCATGGGGCGCGAGCTCTACCTGCAGGAGCGCGCCTACCGCGAGAGCATGGACCAATGCGCCGACCGCTTCCGCCGCGAGCTGTCGGTCGACCTCCGCGACTGGCTCTTCCCCGAGGCGCAGGGGCGCGCCTCCGGAGGCGCGGAGATCGGCTCTCCGCGCCTCCGCGCGGCCGCCCTCTTCTCGACCGAATACGCCCTGGCGCAGCTCCTGATGTCGTGGGGGATCCGCCCGGCCGCGCTGTTCGGGCACGGCGTGGGCGAGGTCGCCGCCGCGTGCGTCGGCGGCACGCTCTCGCTCGACGACGCGGTCGCGCTGGTCGCGCTGCGCGGGCGCGCGGAGGAGGAGGCCACGAGCTCCGCCAGCCCCGACGATCGCATCGCCGCGCTGCTCGCGTCGGCCGATCGCGCCCTCCTCGAGGTCGGGCCCGGCTCCACCCTGGCCTCCGTGGCGTCGCGGCACCCGGGCGCGGAGCGACGGGTCGCGACCACCCTGGCGGGCCCGGGCGAGGGCGCCGGCGACCTCGAGGCGTTGCTCGCCGCGGTGGGCCGGCTCTGGTGCGCCGGCGTCGACGTGGACTGGGCCGCGTTCTCCCGGGACGAGCGCCGGAGGCGCGTGCCGCTCCCCACGTACCCGTTCGAGCGCACCGCCCACGTGCTCGACACCCCCTGCACCGTGGGCCCGGCCACGGTGCGATCCCTGCCGCCGAAGATCTGGAGTCCGCCGGCGTCGTCCGGTCCTCCCTCGGTCGCGGTGCTCACCGAGCGCGTCCGGGAAGCGCTGCCTCCGAGCTCGCCGGCGCCCCTGAGCCCCGCGATGACGCAGCGGAGCGGGAGCGCCGCGGTCCTCACGGCCAGGCGCGCTGCCGGACAGCTCCTCGTCTCGCTGCAGGCGGGGGCGCCGAACGCCACGCCGCTGTTCCTGATCCCGCCGCTCGGCGGCACGGTCCACCTCTATCGCCCCCTGGTGCCGCGCCTGGGCAGCGAGCAGCCCGTCTACGGGATTCAACCCACCGGGGCGGATCCGAGCGAGCCGAGCCTCATGAGCGCCATGTCCGTCCCCGCGATCGCGGCCCGGTACGTGGAGGAGATCCTGAGCGTCAGGCCCGAGGGTCCGTACCTCTTGGGCGGGCATTCGGCCGGCGGCGTCGTCGCGTACGAGATGACGCAGCAGCTGCTCGCGCTGGGGCGCAAGGTGCCTTTGCTGCTGCTGCTGGACACGGGCAGCGTACAGGGAACGAGCGACCGCTCTCCGGCGAGCGCCCTGGCCCACGAGATGGCGAAGATCCAGGCGATCGCGTCGCAGAGATACCGCGGCTTCATGGCTGCCATGGAGGACGACGCGCGGCTCCGCGCCGAGGTCACGAGCACGTGGCAGGCGCTCGCGAGCTACGCGCCGCAGCCGACGGACGCCAGCGTCCTGTTCCTGCGCGCGCGGGAGCAGATCAGCCCGGAAGACGCGGTCGCCGTCCATGCCTGGATGGACCTCGCGCGAGGGGAGTTTGCGCTCCAGGTGGTGCCTGGCAACCATTTCACGATGATGGATCCGCCCCACGTCGCGCACGTCGCCCGCGCGATCCAGCAGCGCATCGCGGCCGCGGTGAGGCCCGCGCTCGCCGACCCGCAGGAGGGGCGGGCGCTCCGGAGGTCGAGGGCCAGGCCGCTCGGCGCGGAGAGCGTGCCCGAGAGCGGCCCGCCGTCACACTGAGAGCGCCCCGGCCGCTCCTCACCGCGGGCGCGCGCCGAGGGGCGCGCCGCGGCCCCCCACCCGCTGCAGGGCATAGGCGATGCCGCTCTGGAGCGTCCCCTGCGTGACCACCGCGCCGAGGTCGATCTGCAAGCGAATGAGCGTCTGTGCGACGTCGGGGCGGATGCCCGTGATCACCGCCTGCGCCCCGAGCAGCCGGAGGGCGACGGCGGCGTTCATCAGGGTGCTCGCGACGTCGCCGTCGACCGTCCTCACGCCGGTGATATCGATGATCACGACCTCGGCGCCGCTCGATTCGACCCCCTGGAGCGCCGTGCTCAAAACCTGCTCCGCCCGCTGCCGATCCATCATCCCGATGAGCGGCATGACCATGATCCGGTCGGTGATCGGGATGATGGGCGTGGAGAGCTCCGCCAGGCGGGCGCTCTGCACGCGGATGATCTCCTCCTGGAGCTCGACGCGCGCGTGCTCGCTCCGCTCCCGCGCCGAGAACTCGACCCTGAGCTGCTCCTCGGCGAGGCGGAGCGACTCCGTGCGCCTGTGCAGGTTCGCGTAGAGCACGGCGTTCTCCACCGCGGTCGCCGCCTGCGCCAGCAGGAGCTTCGAGAGCTCCAGCCGGGCCGGCGTGAACACGTTGGTCGCGGTGTCGTTCTCCAGATAGAGAACGCCGTTCGTGCGCCCCTGGTGCACCATCGCCAGGCAGAGGATCGATCTCGGGTTGTGCGCGGCGACGTATGCATCCGCGGCGAAGCGAGGCTCGTGGCTCGCGTCCGCGAGGACCACCGGCTGCATCGTCCTCGCGACGTACTGCACGATCGAGGCGGGGACCTCGGCGCTGCCCTCGACGGGGAGCAGCAGGCCGACCCTCACCGCGTTCGGATCCACGGTGATGGACGCCTCGATCATCAGCTGATGATCGCGCTCCAGGACGAGGACCCCCTTCTTCGCGCCGGCGTTCTGGATCGCGATGTCGAGCAGCCGGCTGACCACGCTGTCGAGGACGACCTCGCCGGCGATGGCCTGAGCGGCCCGGATGACCGCCTCGACGTCGAGCACGCTGGTGCTGAGCCTCGTCGTCGAGGTGGTCTGGACCGCGGCCCGGGCGTGCTCCAGCATGCCAGGCGGCGCCGACGTGAGCGCGACCTTCTGCACGAGCTGCGGCGCCTCGGCCGCCAGGCGGTCCGCCTTGGCGGTCGCTCCCCACTGCATGTAGCCGTGGTGGGCGTCGGTCATGTGGGCGCGCGCGCTCCGCGTGAGGCCGTTCGCGTGGTGGAACTTCCCGGCGAGCTCGCTCGCCAGCGCCTGATCGCGCGTGAACCCGGCCTCCTCGGCGCCCTCGATCGCCCTGTCATAGAGCTGCGCCACGGCGTGCCGGTCGCCGCCCGAAACGCGCGCGATCTCCGCCTCGGCGAGGAGATGTTTGTGCGCGTAGCTCCGGGGGCAGAGCTCGGCCCAGCGGGCGAGCTTCTCCCGGTGCGCCGACAGCGCCGCCACGAGCCGCTCCTTCTCGGAGGCCGGCGCGCCGTCGCACGAGGCGGCGAGGGTCAGGCACGAATAGAAGACGAGCTCGGTCGCCCAGAAGTTGTTCACGCAGCCGGCGGTCATCTTCTCCGCGGCGGCCATGAGCGCGCGCGCGGCGCCGTAATCGCCGTGGAGATAGGCCAGCTGGACCTTTTGCGTGTGGTACCACGCGGCCACATAGCTGAGCTCCGGGACCGAGACCGTGCTGGCGAAGGCGGCCTCGTCGAAGGTGTTGTCGCTCAGGGTGTGCGTCCCGGCGGTGCCCCCCGTGAGGTTCGCGACGACCTGCCTTGCGCACGTGAGGATGAGCGTCGTGAGCTTGTCGTTCGTCTTCCGCATGAGCGCGAGATCCTGCTCGATCTCGCCGGCCACCGCGCCGAGATCGTCGCCGAGGCTCAGGCTCGCCGAGATCATGTGAATGCAGCAGTACGACGCGTACGCCAGATCTCCCGACTCGAGGCCGGCCTGCCGGGAGCGGGCCAGGAGCTTCACCGTGTCCCGGAGCGGCTCGAAGAAATGGAGAATGCACGCGAAGGTCAGGAGGAGCATGCACGTGATGCGCTGGTTGGGGATCCGCTCGTTCAGCTCGATACCGACCCTGGCGAACTGGTAGGCTTCCTTGTACCGGTCGTCGGTGGTCCTCGGCTCGAAGACGCCGTCGATCAGGAGCGCCGCATAGAGCACGCACGCGTACGCCGTGGTGCTCGAGGTGCCGCACTCCACCGCGAGGTTGATCTGCATGATGAGCGTGAGCGGACCGAGCACCGGCAGCCCGAGCGCGGAGGCGGGCTGCGTCATGTCGGCGAGGAGACGGAGGACGGTCTGCTTCTCTGGATCGGCGACGGTGGGCAGCCCCAGGAGAGCGGAGATCGGGCGGCTCGCGAGGTGGGCCTGCATCGCCTCGAGCTCTCTGCCGAGCAGCGCGCGCTGCTCCTCGGCCGCCGCGGGGATGTCGACCCCGAGCAGCGCGAGCGCCTCGAGGCCGCACCGCACGACCTCGGAGAGGTCGCCGCGCATCAGGTGGAACGACATGCGCAGGTTGCGGACCTGCGCGCCGTCCAGCGGGGATCTCGCGCGCTCGAGGAGCGCGTCGAACAGCCGCTCGCCGGCGTCGAACTGGCCTGTCAGGCAGAGGCACTCCGCGAGCCCGGTGGTCAGCGCGAAGGTGAGATCGTGCCGCTCGTCCCAGCGCTCCGGGCCGAGCGCGCTCGTGCCGGCCTCGAAGTAGCCCGCGGCCGCCTCGTACGCCGCGCCGGACTTCGCCCTCCTGCCCGCCTCGAGGTTCAAGCGCGCCAGCGCGACGCGCTCTTCCGGATCGGTGATCCGCGGCACGCCGAGGTTCATGTGGGTCGCGACCTCGAAGACCTCACCCTCCATGTCGCCAGGGTCGCTGTCCGCGAGCAGGAGCCGCCCGATCTGGAGGTGGATCTCCTGCTTGCGGGGCTCGTCGAGGAGCCGGTAGGCCGCTTGCTGGACCCGGTCGTGCAAGAACCGGTAGGCGGCGTCGAGCGCGAGCTCCGGCTCGTCCGCCTCGCCGGTCATCGCGCCGCTCAGGGCCGCGTCGAAGAACCTGGAGTCCGCGCCGACGGCGAGGATCAGCCCCTCGCGGAGCGCCGCCGACAGCTCGCCTGCGACCTCGCGGCGCGGCCTGCCGGCCACCCTCGCCAGCGTCTTCAGGTCGAAGCGATAGCCGATGCACGCGGCGAGCGTGAGGGTGCGCTGCGCGCGTCCATCGAGCTCCAGGAGCCTGCCCGCCATGAAGTCGACGACGTTGTCCGTGACCTTCATCCGCTGGATGCGCGGCAGATCCCAGGTCCACTCGCGCCGGGCCGGATCGAAGGAGACGAGCTTCTCCGTGTGCAGCGCCCTCATGAACTGGTTCATGAAGAACGGGTTGCCGTGGGTCTTGCTCATCACATGGCGCGCGAGCGGCTCGGCCCGCTCGGGGTCGCAGGAGAGCGTGTCGGCGAGGAGCCGCGTCACGACGGGAAGCTCGAGCGGCTTGAGGTCGATGTCGCCGACAGCTACCCCGGCCTTGCGCAGCTCCCCCAGGGTGATCGAGAACAGGTGGCTCTCGTCGACCTCGTTGTGGCGGTACGCGCCGATCACGAGGAAATGCTTGATCTCCGGCTCGGTCAGGAGCTGCTCGAGGAGCTTGAGCGAGGCCGGATCCGCCCATTGCAGGTCATCGAGGAAGACGACGAGGGGGTGCTCCTGTGCGGGGATGGCGCTGCAGAACTTCCTGAACGCGAGGTGGAAGCGGGCCTGCGCCTCGGTCGGTCCGAGCGGCTCGACGCCGGGCTGGGGGCCGAGGAGGAGCTCGAGCTCGGGGATGAGGTCGACGAGGTGCTGGCCGTTCTGCCCGACGGCGTTCGCGATTCGCTCCTTCCACAGCGCGAGCGCCTCCGCGGGCTCGGTCAAGAGGGCTCGGACGAGCTCCCGGAAGACATGCGCCACGGCCGCATAGGGGACGGTCCGGTTGAGCTGGTCGAACTTGCCAGCGACGATGTACCCCTTGCCCTGCGCGATGGATTTCTGGATCTCGCCGACGAGGAGCGACTTGCCGATACCGGCGTGGCCGGACACGAGGAGCAGCTCGCTCGCGCCCTGGCTGACGCGCCGCCACGCGCCTTCGAGGACCGCGAGCTCCGCCTCGCGGCCGTAGGCCTTCTGCGGGATCCGGAGCGCGTCCACGTAATCGTGGCGCCCGAGCGCGAACGGCTCGATCGCCGACGCCGCCTCGAGCTGCGTGAGGCACTCGGCGAGATCCATCCGGAGCCCGTAGGCGCCCTGGTACCGATCATCGGGGCTCTTCGCCAGGAGCTTCATGATGATGTCAGAGACGGAGCGCGGTACGTCGGGCGAGACCCGCGCCGGCGGCGGCGGGAGCCTGGCGATGTGGCAGTGCACGAGCTCCAGGAGGTCCTTCGTCGGGAAAGGGAGCTTGCCCGTCACCATCTCGTACAAAGTGACCCCCAGGGAGTAGAGGTCCGTGCGCAGGTCGATAACGCGGTTCATCCGCCCGGTCTGCTCCGGCGACATATACGCCAGGGTGCCCTCGAAGGCGGCGGGGCTCCTCGGCCGCTGTGCCTCCTGGGAGAGGCGGGTGGCGCTGCCGAAGTCCATGATCTTGGCGTTCCACGTGGACGCTTCGACGATGATGTTCTGCGGCTTGATGTCCATGTGAACGGCCCCGCCCCGATGAATGGATTCGAGCGTGCTCGCGATGGATATCGCGATCCGGAGCGCGTCCTTGAGCGTGAGGGAGCGTGCCGTGATGAGCTCATGGAGCGTGCAGCCCCCGGCGTCTTCCATGATGAGCGCCAGGCTCGCCCCGATCTTCACGATGCCCAGGACGTGAACCACGCCTGGCAGCGCGAGCTCCTTGGCGATGGCGTACTCGTAGCGAAGCCTCGCGACCTCGGCCGGCGCTGGGCGCTCGTTCCTGAGGCGCTTGACCGCGACAGGGGCCCGGTCCTCGTTGCGGTATCCTCGGTACACGGTCGACGCAGCGGATTCGTGGATGAGGCCTGTCAGGGTGTACCCGGGGATACCGATCATGGACCAGTTGTAGAGCGCTTCTGTGCGCTGCATCAAGCGGTCCGCACGGCCATTCGAGGGAAATCTACCCCGGCGCCGCCGTGCTCTCCAACCCGGGTGCACCAGTCCACAATGTGCGGGCATGAAGTTGGTCTCGGAGCGCGCCGGGCCCAGCGTGCGCGGCGAACGGATCGGAGCAGGCGGCGTCGATCCTCATCTCGCCCCGCCATGGATTCGCCCGGCCAAGGTCGCCACGTGCGCCACCAGATCCGGTGGCTTCACCGGCTTGGCCAGATGCATCTGGTATCCGGCCATGAGCGCCCGCGCGCGGTCCTCGGCGCGCGCAAATGCGGTCAACGCCAGCGCCGGCACGCTCCCCCCGCGCTCTTCCGGCAACTGCCGCACCTTCTGGATCAGCTCATACCCGCCCTCGTGCGGCATACCGATGTCGCTCACCAGGACCGTCGGCTGGTCCCGCTCCATCTCCGCCAGAGCCTCCACGACCGAACCCGCCGTCCGCACCTCCGCCTGGCACTCCGCCAGTATCCGCAGGAGCAGCTCTCGCGTGTCCGGCTCGTCGTCCACCACCAGCACCCGCACCCCCTTCAGGCTCAAGAGCTCCCCGGCGCGGTGCCATGACGGCCGGCGCTGCGGCATCGGCGGCGGCTCTCCTCCGGCCAGCGCCTCAACGTGCTTGGCCAAAAGCGGCAGCTTCACCGTGAAGCTCGCCCCCTGATCCTTCCCCGCGCTGGCCGCCTCCACCGTCCCCCCGTGCAGCTCCACCAGGTGCTGCACGATCGAGAGACCCAGACCCAGCCCGCCGTACTCGCGCGTGGTCGAGGCGTCTGCTTGCCGGAATTGCTCGAACACGTACGGCAAGAACTCCGGCGCGATGCCGATCCCCGTGTCGCTCACCGCGAGGCGCGCGTACGTCCCCTCGCGGCGCAGCGATACCTTCACCTGCCCGCCTTGCCGCGTGAACTTCATCGCGTTGCTGACCAGATTCCACACGATCTGCTGGAGGCGATTCGGGTCCCCCATGACCTGTTCCCCGGCCGACTCGACGCTGAGCTCCAGGCGGATCCCCTTCGCCTTCGCCGCCGGCTCCGCCGATTCCAGCAGCGTTTCGAGCATCTCGGCCAGATCGACCACCTCCACGTCGAGGCTCAGCCGCCCGCCGACGATGCGCGACATGTCCAGGAGATCGTCGACGAGCTTGGATTGCGCCCGCGCGTTCCGCTCGATCGTCCCGAGCGCCCGGCCCAGGATCTCGTCCGATGGGCCGCGCATGCGGAGCAGCTGCGACCAGCCGAGGATCGCGGTGAGCGGCGTCCGCAGCTCGTGGCTCAGCAGCGCCAGGAACTCATCCTTCAGCCGCCCGGTACGCTCGAGCTCCGCCCGCGCCGCCTGTTCGCGGGAGAGGAGCATCTCCCGCTCCGCCTCGGTCCGCTTTCGATCGCTGATGTCCGTGGAGATCCCGCAAACCGCATACGACCGGCCCGACTCGTCGAAGAGCGGACACTTGATCGAGATGTACGTGTGGAGCCCATCGTCCTGGGGCACGATCTCTTCCATCTCCAGCGGCCCCCCGGCCGCCGCCACCCGCTTGTCGAAAGCGCGAAATGCGTCGGCGCACTCCGCGGGGAACAAATCATACTCGGTCTTGCCGGCGATCGACCGCGCGGTCACATGAAACAACTCTTCGTAGCGGCGGTTGACCATCAAAAAGCGTCCTTCGAGGTCCTTGACGTAGATGACCGCCGTGGAGTTGTCGATGATGGCCTGAAGCAGGTGCTGGCTCTCGCGCAAAGCGACCTCCGCGCGCCGGCGCTCGGCGTTCTCCGCCTCGAGAGCGGCGTTCGAGCTCGCCAGCTCGGCCGTGCGCTCTCGCACCCGTTGCTCGAGCTCCTGGTGGGCACGCAGGAGCTGCGCGTTCTTCGCCTCGAGCTCCTTCTGCGCCTCGCGCAAGCTCAGGTGCGTCCTGATCCGCGCGAGCACCTCTTCGATCTCGAACGGCTTGGTGATGTAATCGACGCCCCCCGCCTCGAACCCCACGAGCTTGTCCGCCACCTCTCCGAGGCAGGTCATGAAGATCACCGGAATGTCCCGGGTGCTCTCGGCCGCCTTCAGGCGCCGGCATGTCTCGAACCCGTCGATCCCGGGCATCACAACGTCCAGCAGGATCAGGTCGGGTTTCATGAGGCTGGCCCGCTTCAGGGCCGCCTCCGCGTCCTCGGCGGCGAGCGCCTGATGACCCGCGGATTCCAGATGATCCACGAGCAGGGCCAGGTTGGCGGGCATGTCGTCCACGATGAGGATCGTGGGCTCACGAGCGCCGGGCGCAGAGGCTCTGCTCATGATCGTTGACCGTCGGCCACCACCTGGCCTGCCGCGGCGTGCTCCTCGACGAACTCCTGCAGCTTTCGCATCTGGTACGTCCGCGCCAGCGTCTGGAGCTGATCGAGCCAGGGGCCGAGTCGCGGCTCGTTTTGCTGCATCCGCTCCGCCTCCGCCAGCACCTTCCGGATACGGCCCGACGCCACCAGCCGCGACAGCAGCGAGAGCTGTTCGGCCGAGGGCGGCACCAGCGCGCTATCCCCCTTCACCGCCGTGGGGGCGGCGGCGTTCACCGGTTCATGCGTCCATTCCACGCGCAGGAAACGCGCGATCTTCTCGAAGAGCAGGCTGGCATGCACCGGCTTCGGCAAGAAGTCGTCCCAGCCGGCGTGGGCCCCCTTCGGCTGTTCGGCGGCGGTGACGTTCGCCGACGAGGCCAGGATCACCACCCCGCCGAGCTCGGGCATCTGCCGAAGACGGCGCGTGGTCTCATAGCCGTCCAGGCCTGGCATGGCCAGGTCCATCAGGATCAGCGCCGGTCTGTGCTCCAGGGCGAGCCGCAGCGCGGCTTCGCCGCCGTCGGCCTCGACGAGGTCGAAGCCGATGGGGACCAGCAGATCGCAGAACAAAGAGCGGTTGCCGGGGTTGTCGTCCACGACGAGGATCTTGCGGCGCTCGCCGCGATACCCGGTGATCGTGGCCCACGCCGGGGCCTCGTCGGCGGCCGCGGAAGAGAGCGCCTCGGCGAGCGTGAGCGTCACGATGAACGCGCTGCCTTTGCCGAGCTCGCTCTCGACATGGATGGTCCCGCCCATATGCTCGATGATCCTCTTGCTGATGGCGAGGCCGAGCCCGGTGCCCTCGCTCTTCGCCCTCTGGTCTCCCACCTGCACGAAGGGCTCGAAGATGCGCGCGAGGTGCTCCGGGGCGATGCCGGCGCCCGTGTCCTCGATCCGGAAGCGCACGTCGCGCTGCCCATCTCCGCCCTCGTCCAGTACGTCGACGAGCAGGGTGACCGCGCCGCGCTCGGTGAACTTGATGGCGTTGCCGAGCAGGTTCAGGAGCACCTGCGTCAAGCGCTTCTCGTCCGCGTGCACGGCGGCGAGCGCCGGGCCCCGCACCTCGTGGGTGAAGGCGATGCCCCTCTGCTCGGCGCGCACGCCGCAGAGATCCACCACGTTGTGCACGAAGGAGGGAAAGTCGAACCTCCGGGGGACGAGCTCCATCTTGCCGGCCTCGATCTTCGCGAGGTCCAGGAGGTCATTGAGCAACGCCAGCAGGTGCTCGCCCGATCTCTTCACGATCTGCACCCCTTCGCGGCTCTGCGGCGAGAGCTCGGGCGCTCGCATGAGGAACTGAGCGTAGCCCAGGATGCCATTGAGGGGCGTGCGCAGCTCATGGCTCATGCTCGAGAGGAAATCGCTCTTCGCTCGATTGGCGCGGTCGGCCGCCTCCTTGGCGATCCGCAGCTCCGCCGTCCGCTCCTGGATCTTGACCTCCTGGTCCCGGTACAGCACGGCGTTCTCGACGGCGATCGCCGCCTGCGAGGCGAGCACTGACAAGAGCTCCACGCGCGCCGGAGGGAACGCCGACGGCACGTCGCGGTGCTCCAGGTACAGCACGCCCACCACGTGGCCCCGATGCGTCAAGGGCAGCGCCAGCAGCGAGAGCACCGCGTGCAATGCCAGGTACGGGTCGCCGGCGAAGCGCGCGTCGGACCTCGCGTCGCCTGTCACCACCGGCTCGCCCGTGCGGGCCGCATATTGCACCACCGAAACCGGCACGTCGTGGCTCTGCCCGAGAGGCTCCGACAGGCCCGCCTCGATGCGGGTCCCCTCCACCCAGAGCCGAGCGACGACCGAGAGCGCCTCCCCTTCGCTGAGCACCAGGGCGCCGCGCTGCGCCCCCGCGTTCTCCAGCGTGAGCTCCATCAGCCGGCCCACCACGCGCCCCGGGTCGAGCTCGCCCGAGAGCGCCTGCGCCGCGCGCACCGCGGTTTTCACGTCGAAACTCGCGCCCGTGGACCCGCCCGTTGTCGTGGTGGTCGCCGTCACGGTCGTGCGCTCGGAGGCCGACTCGTGCATGGACGCCTTGAGCACGGCGGGATACCTCGCGCCCAGATGGGCGACCACCGCGTCAGCACCCCAGCGCGCGTAGGCGTCGCGCGCCTCGCGCAGGTACATCGCCCCGACGTGGCTCTTGCCCTCCTCCAGCCGAGACTCGGCGGCGAGCTGGGCTGCCAGGGCCTCGATGTGCAGGAAGCGGTGCTCGCGGGCCAGCTCGATGGCCTCGTCGTATCTGGCCGCTGCCTCCTCGGGCTTGCCCAGGACGCGGGCGTATTCCGCCTCGCCGAGGCGCAGCTTGTGGAGGAAATTGGCCTCGCAGCCTTCGGTGAAGTAGCGCAATCGGGCGAGGCTGTGCTCGATGTGCTGCCGCAGCCGCGCCCGTTCCTCGTCCGTGACGGCGTCGGGCCAGCGCTTCGCTGCTGCGAGCGCGAGAAAGAGCGCGATGTCTGTCACCATCGGAATCCCGAGGAGGTCTGCCTGGAATTGCTCCGCCTCCCGCATCCTCGACAGCGCCCGCTCCCACTTGCCGACGGCGCAGAACAGATACCCTTCCAGGGTACGAGCGAACCCTCCGGTGTACCTATCCCCGTCGGCAAGGAGGGAGCGAGAGCCTCGCGGCAACGGCTCCTCCTCCAGGAGGTGCTTGGCGCCGTCAGGAGACATCAAGACATCGCAAAAGGACGCGACCAGCTCGAAGTGGTGTCGTCCGACGGCGTCCCCTGCGCGCTGCACCAGCTCCCAGCGCGCCTTGTGCTGCGCATCGACCTGGCCGAGCGGCAGGCCGCGCCACAGCCGGTAGTAGAGCAAGTCGCACAGGAGCCCCCAGCTCGTGCCTTGAAACGACCCGATCTTCAGGCCGGCTGCGATGGCTTGCTCATAGACGGGGGACGCTTCATCGATGGGCCTCGAGTGGCCCAGGTAGATCCCCTTGAGCGCGAGGCACTCGGGGAGCATCGCGGAGCCCACCCGCTCTGCGGCGCGCACCCCGGGCGTGAGCCAGCGCATGGTGCGGCGATACATGCCCGTCGCCACCGACCACGCGTTGGCGAAGCTGCAGATCATGAGGGTGGCGGCGGGCGTGAGCGCGTCCCGCCGTATCGCCTCGGACACGATGCGGGCGATGACGAGCGAATACAGCATCGGCCGGCCACCGTAGATCGCGCAGAGCTGCGCCTGCGTCATCAGGGCATCGATGAGCCGGTGCTCCAGCGACGGATCGACCGGCATTCGTTCAAACCCGTCCGGCTCGTGATCGAGCCAGTGATCCAGCGCGGTGGACTCTCGCAGGAGCGCGACCTGGCACGCCTCATCCGTGTCGGGGAACGTGATGCCCTGCTTCGCGAGGGCGGCCATCCCGAGCCCGATTCCCCGCGTGTACTGGCCCGTGGCGACGCAGCAGCGCGTGCGGATCTCCTGCGCCGAGAGCCAGGCGACCTCCGGCAGAGGCCTGTCCAGCAAGGCGAGCGCCCGCGCCTCGACGTCGTCGAACTCCCGCAGCAGATAGGCGGCCTCCAGGCGCTCGAGCCCGATCTCCACCGACAGCGCGCGCTCCTGCTCCCAGGCCCGCTCGCCGAGGAGCGCCTGGGCGCTGTCCAGCAGGTGGGTCATCAACCGGTACGAGCTCGCCGCCATCGCGGCGCGCGCTGCCTCCAGGTTCAGCCGCGCGAGCTCCTTGCGCTCCTCCACGGACCGGAGCCGCGCCGCGCCCAGGTTCAGGTGCCGCACAAGCTCCAGGAACTGCTGGGCCGTCCCCCCCTCGGCCCGATAACGCGCCTCTAGCCGACGGCCGATCTCGAGGTGCGCGAGCACCCGCTGCTCCGGCGAGATCCGCTCATAACTCGCCTGCTGCACGCGGTCGTGCAGGAACCGGTAGGCCGCGTCCATCGCCGCCGCGCCGATGACCCCGAGCGCCTGCGCGGGGCGGTAGGCCCCATCGACCGGCACCACCAGCTCTGCGTCAAGCGCCGGCCATAATGCCCCCGTCACGCGGGCGCGCTCCCACCCGCTGAGCCGCTCCAGGTCGTGCAGGTGGAACGTGTGGCCTGCGCAGGCCGCGAGCCCCAGGAGCTGCTGCGTCGGCTCGGGCATCTCACGGACCTTGTCCGTCAGGAGCGCCACCACGTTGTCGGTGACGCCCGCCTTCTCCAGCGACGATTGCTCCCACCGCCACGCCCCGGTCTCCGGGTCCCTCACCACCTGCTTCTGCCGGTGCAGGGAGAGCAGCAGCTGCTCCAGGAAGAAGGGGTTTCCGCGGGTCTTGCGCGAAAGCACGCGCGCCAGCGGCTCCACCCGCGCGGGCTCGCTCTCCAGCGTCCGCGAGCACCACTTTTGCACCTGCTCTGCCGACAGCGGGCCCACCGTCATCCGCGAGACGTTGGCATCGCTCTTTTCCACCGCCTCCACGAGCTTCCACAGCGGGTGCTCGGGCGGCGTCTCGTTGTCGCGGTACGCCGCGATCACCAGCAGCGATTTGCGCTCCACGTCCGTCAGCAATGTCTGCAGGATGATCAGCGTGGCGCTGTCGGCCCATTGCATGTCGTCCAGGAACATCACCAGCGGCGGGTTCGGCGCCGTGACGGCTCGCACGAAATTCAGCCACGTGAGCTTCTGCCGGTTGAGCACCTGCTCGCCCTCCACCGGCGGCACCGGCGGCAGCTTGCCCATGACCAGGTCGAGCTCCGGCACGACGTCCGCGATGAGCCGCGCGTTGTCCCCGACCTCGCGCCGGATCCGCTCCTGCCAGGCCTCGAGCACCGCTTCCGAGCTGGAGAGCCACTGGCGCATCAGCGCCCCGAACGCTTGCGCCAGCGCCGCATAGGGCGTCGACCGCGCGAGCTGATCGTGCTTTCCCGCGATCAGGAGCCCGCGCCCCGCCTGCGCGATATCCCTGTAGACCGTGCGCACCAGCGCCGTCTTGCCGATGCCCGAGGGGCCGCCGACGAGCAGGAGCTCCGTCATGCCCTGCGCGGCGCGCGCAAAGGACTCGCCCACCCGCTCGACATCGCGCTCCCGCCCCACGAGCACCTGCGGCAACCGGAGCTTGCGCGAGAAGTCCTTTCTTCCCAGGCCGAACGGCTCCACCGTGCCCCGCTCGTCCCATTGACGGAGGGCCTCCTCCAGATCCTCCGCCGCGCCGCGGGCCGTCTGGTAGCGCCGCTCGGGATCCTTGGCCAGGAGCTTCGCCACGATGGCTGCCACGGCCCTCGGCACCTCCGGGGCGACGGCGTCGAGCGGAGGCGGGTCCTTGGCCAGGTGCGCGTGCACCAGCGAGAGCGGATCGCGCTCCGTGAACGGCAGCCGCCCCGACATCACCTCGAAGAGCGTCACCCCCAGCGAGTAGAGGTCCGTGCGCGTATCGAGCGCGCGCGCTGTGCGCCCCGTCTGCTCCGGGGAAATATAGACCAGCGTCCCCTCCAGCGCCTCGGGGATGCTCGCCTCGGTCGCCTCCTGGGACAGCAGCGAGGCGATGCCGAAGTCGAGCAGCGTGACCCTCTCGCACGCCTCGTCCACCAGCACGTTTTGCGGCTTGATGTCCTTGTGCATCACGCCGGCGGCGTGCACCCCCTCGAGCACCCGTGACAGGAGCCGGCCGAGCCGCAGCGCCGCCCCGATCGGCACGCGCCCCTGCTTGGCGAGCAGGCGATCGAGCGACCCGAGGCCGGGATCCTCCAGCACCAGCGCCGCCGTGCCGCCCCGCTGCTCCAGCGCCCGCGCGCGCGCCACCCCGGGCACCTCGGCGAGCTGCATGAGCACCTGGTGCTCGTGGATCAGCCGCCCCATCACGCGCGGACTGGCCACCTCGGCCACGGGGATCTTGATCGCCACGCGCGCCCCCGAGGGGACATGGACCGCGCGCCATACCCGTGTCTCGTTGCCGTCGTAGATTACCTTTTCCAGCGTGTAATCCCGCAGCTCCATCATTGCCCCCCTCGCATCCTTCAGGGGCGCTGCTGTCGGAGGATCATCGTAGTGTCGAGCAGGACGGAATGCGACCGGCGATCCTCCCTCCGGGGATTTTTTCGGGCGACCTCTGCTGCACGACAAGGCCGTGGTCGTCCCTGCGCCAATCGGCGACCGAGCGGGTTCCTTCGCGAGCTGTCCCCCCGCACCAGTCAGCTTGTCAGGCACCATGAGCGCTGAACCAAACCGGACCGAGCCAGACGGCCGAGGGCATCGGTGTTCACCAAGCGCGTTCGGTCGCGCTCAGGCCACACGGCTACTCTCGCCCCACGACGGCGTCGCGCACAGCCACAGGTCACCTCCCTTCAACCGCTGCGCGATCAGGCTCGATTCGTCGTCGGAAGCGAAGAGCAGGATGGCCACGTCGAAGCCGTCTTCGATCGGGTTCACGCGACGCTCCGAGGCGACGATCTCGATCTCCACGGCGGGGTGGCTCTGCGTGAATGCGGCTGCCACGCTGGCGAGGAACGATTGGCCGAACAGGAGCGGCGTTGCCACCCGCAACACGCCGCGTGGGGAGGACTCGAGGTCCTTCACCGCGGCGTTGGCCTCTTCCATCTCGGACAGGATGCGCGCGCAGCGCTCGTGATACGCGGCGCCGGCGCTCGTCGGTCGCACCACGCGCGTCGTGCGCTCGAGGAGTCGCACGCCGAGCGACGCATCGAGGCGGGCCACACGCTGGCTGACCGTCGAACGCGGCAGCCGCAGCGCCTTCGCCGCCGCGCTGAAGCTCCCGAGCTGCACCACCTCCACGAACGTCGCCATCGCGTCGAAATCGAACATTGTGCAGCCTGGTCGAACAGGCTATTCGCCCGCCGCCACCTGGTCAAGCGCAGCGGGAGAAGCTACCGTCGTCTTGACACTGCCACGACTGGCAGCGAAGAAATGGAGAACTCCGAGCTCGGCTGAGAGATGCTCTACCAGCGATTGCCATCCACGAGGGACCGCGATGCAAGACGAAATGCAGGTTGAGGAGTGGGGAGAGCTATTCGTTACGCGCAAGTGCTGCGGCGCCGCCACGTGCCGGAACTACGCGCCGGAGCTCCTGGGCGAGGTGGTGCCGGCCGGCGACCTCCGGGCAGGCCGCCGCCTCTCGGTGTTGCCGGGCTCCTACGAGGAGGGCGCCTTCACCGGTGTGCTGCGGCAGCCGCGGAGCAAGGAAGATCTGATGGCGGCGCGGACGGCGGTCGCGGCGTGCCCGTTCGGCGCCATCACGCTCAAGCCGGGCCCGGCGCAGGTTCGCCGGGGCGATCTTGGGTCACCTTGGCGCGGTTTTCCGCGGCCCATCGAGGATCATGTCTGGATCATCGGACAGCCATCCATCAAGAACTTCGGCGCTCTTTCCTATTTCATCGAGCGCGACGGAGGCGGGGTGCTGATCGATCCCCCGAAACCGAGCGAGGAGGTCTTCCGCTGGCTCGCGGAGCACGGCGGCGTGCGATGGCTCTTTCTGACGCACCGGGACCATACGCACCATCACGCCGAGTTCGCCAGCCGCTTCCCGGGTTGCCGCCGCATCATCGGCGCCGCGGACGTGAACCTCCGTGAGAACAAGTACATGGCCGCGACCGGCGACGTGGAGATCAAGCTCGGGAACGAGCTCGGCCCGCTCTCGATCGAGGGGGAGCCGCTCTCGAGAGAGGCGGCCAAAGAGGCCGAGATCATGCTATTGCCGCAGCCCGGGCACACGCCGGGCTCGTTATGCCTCCTCTATCGAGGCCGCTTCCTGTTCACCGGCGATCACCTGAGCTACTCGCGCTTCCTGGGTCAACTCGTGGCGCATCGATTGCAATGCTGGGAAGATTGGGAGCGCCAGATCCGCTCGGTGCGGTATCTGCTCGCGGCGGCCGAGGCCGGCTGGCTGAGGTTCGCGTGGGTGTTGCCGGGTCACGGGGAATGGGCCCGCCTGCCGGGCGAGGGGAGCGCGGCCGAGACGGCCGCCGAGCTCCGCCGCGTCATCACGTCCATGGAGCAGAAGCCGAAGGGGCATACGCCGCTGGGCCGCTGGATCCTGTACGTTCAGAGCCGGATGGCGCCCGAGAAGACGCTCGGGCGCGCGCTGCGCGCGATCGGCGGCGGGAGCGACGCCTGGGTATTGCCGCGCGGCGCGCGGAGCTCGCTCACCGATTTCGATCCCGACGAGACGGGGGTCGCCCTGCGCCGGCTCTATGTCCTCGGCGCCGCCGCGCTCTTGGCCGCCGGGGCCGTATGGCTCACCGGGCGCCGGGGCATGAGCGTCCCTTCTGGTCGCTCTTAGGACGCAAATCCCACATCGTCTTCCCTGTCTTCCCCGTCTTCCCCCTCAGCGGTTGTCCGCGCGCGCCTCCCACTTCACCGAGCCGGCGATCTGCCTCGTGGTGACGTTGACCCGATTGAAGAGGTTGGTCAGCGCGATATGCAGTGTCAGCGCCGCGAGCGCCGGCTCGTCGTAATGCCCCGTCGGCGAGCACGCGGACCAGGCGCCCCCTGCGCACGTCCTCTGCGCAGAGAATGCTGGGCACGGGCGCGATCCCGGCGCCAGCGCGAACGGCCTCATGCAGCGCCACGTCAAAGCCGTCTTCGATCACGTTCACGCGACGGTCCAAGGCGACGATCTCGATCTCCACGGCGGGATGGCGCTGCGTGAATGCCGCGAGGAGTCTCACCGGCGCGCGCAAATGCGGTCGACGCCAGCGCCGGCACGCTCCCCCCGCGCTCTTCCGGCAATTGCCGCACCTTCTGGATCAGCTCATACCCGCCCTCGTGCGCGCAAGCTCAGGTGCGTCCTGATCCGCGCGAGCACCTCTTCAATCTCGAATCACCTGGTGATCGAATCGACGCCCCCGCCTCGAACCCCACGAGCGGAATCTTGCCGCGCGCCTGTGGGGCGGTGCGGCCCCAGCACGACCATAGGCAAACGACGCCGCTTGCGCTAGGATCGAGCCCGTGGCGCTGGTCATTCGCGACGAGCAGCTCGCGGCGCTGGCCGCCCGGGCGGAGTCCGACTTCGTCGCGCGCGTGAGCCGATGTCTCCGGGACAACTGGCCCTGGGAATGCGAGGCGATGGGCGAGGAGAGCGTGCGCGCGGCGATCCTGAAGGGCATCGACAAGGCAGCGCGATACGGCGTCACGACCGAGCGCGAGGTCCTCCGCGTGATCAACGTCATGTATCTGCTCGGCCACGACTTCGACGCCGACCCCGCGTTCGTCTGGGTACGCGACATCCTCGACCGGCAGGGGACGCCCGCAGCGCAGCGGCTGGACCTGATTTGCGCCTTGCTCTCGAACGAGCGTGCGTCGCAGCCATGACGCAGGGCGTCCCCGGGAAGCGCAAACGTGATCCGGTCGTGTCCTTCGAGTCGACGGATCGCGCCTCCGCGGCGTTTCCCTCCAAGGAGGTGCGCCTCGTCAGCCAGCCGTGCGTTCGAACCGCGCCGGTCGTCGTGACCGTCACGGTGCAGCCGACGCCGGTCGTGCTCACGCGCGATCAGGGCGCGGCGCCGGTGCAGGTGTTGCAGGCCGTCGGGGCTCCAGCGGGAGGCACGTATACGTGGACGTTGCCGAACGCGGCGGGCGTCGTGCAGTTCCAGGGCGGCGCCGCGCCGATCAACAGCCCCAACGCAACGATCGTGGGGCTCACCGGCGGCGTGGAGGCCGTGCGCGTGACGTACGCGTTCGCCGGTCAGACTCCGCACGCCGACGCGCAGGTGGCCGTCGTCGCCGTGCAGCTCCTGCCGCTGACGCCGACCATGGCGCACGCCGTTCCGGCTCCGACGATGGCGCTGCAGGCGGCGGGCGCTCCCGGCGGCGGCACCTACGCCTGGGACTTGCCGGACGCGACGAATGTCGTCCAGTTCCCGGGCGGCGTCGCGCCGGGCAACAACGCCGCCGCCACCATCGAGGGCGCCGCGCCGGGGACCGAGCGCGTGCGGGTCCGGTATACCGTCGGCGCGCACACGGCGATGGCCATCGTCCGCGCATCCGTCGTCGCGGTGCAGATCGCGCCCGCGCCCGCGCCCATCGTGCGCCCCCAGGGCTACCCGCGGCATCGCGTGGTGCTCACCGCCGCCTTCGCGCCGCCCGGAGGAACGTTCTTGTGGACGCTCGGCGGGGCGAACGTGCTCGCCATCGATCCCAATCAGCCGGGCAATCATGGCGTCGGGTTCGACCGCATCCGCCTCATCGCGGACGACGACGGCACCGAGCAAGTGACCGTGCGCTATACGGTCAACGGCGTCCACGCGACGGCCGTGACCAACGTCGAGGTCCGGCGCGAGGCATGCTCCCGCGTGGACCTGGCACCCGCCGGCGGCGCGTACGTGACCCCCGTCGCGGCCGCTGCGTGTCTCCACGGACCGGCCGTCGGCGCCCGCCAGCGGCCCCATGCGCCCGGCGGGGTCGCCACGGTCGCGCCGACGGCGAATCACCATCATGGAGGGTTGTGCGCCGGCTGCCAGGTGAACGGTCGAAACGTGGAGCACTGGCTGGACCCCGATCTGGCGCAGAATGACGCCGTGCTGGACGTGATCGCGCTGCGCAACCAGATACACGCCCTCCGCGCGGTCGCCGCTCCGCTCCGCGCAGCGAGCCCGCTCAACTTCGCCTGGCTGGCCAATGTCCCGGTGGATTCGCTGAACCCTGCCGGAGGGTTGGGCACGGCCGGAAAGATGATCGGCGTCCTGCGCGCCACCCGCATGAACGGCACGCAGGTGCGCCTGCGCGCTGTCTCGGGCAACTTCGCGGGCCTGGGCGCCCCTCCGAACGGCTACTGGTCTCGGCACTCGAACAATCGATACCGCATCTTCAGCGCCTCGCGCGGGTTCCGCGACTACGCTCCAGCCGCCGTCGGCCCCACCTTCGGACGCTGCGCAGCCAGCGCGCTGCTCGCGCACGCGCTCGACTTCGGCCTGCGCGTGACCTCGATGGCGGAGATATGGGTGGGGCCCACGGCGCACGGGCGGCAAGACGGCCAGCTCCAGGCGTCCTGTCCTAGCTGTCGCCGTTACCTGGGCCACCTCCTGTGCACGCAGGGAGGGCAGCAGCGCGGCGCGCCGTTCAACACCAACTCGGTGCTTCCGCCCAACCAAGGATTCTGAGCCGCAGCCATGGATGACATCGACCGCGTCGTGACCTTTTGCGCCGCGCTGGACGCGTCGTTCCCCGGCGCCGTCCGCGGCGCCGACGCCGCGACGCTCCGCAGGATCGAATCGCGCATGGGGCGTGCGCTGCTGCCGGTTCATCGCCGGTTCCTCGAGCTGCTCGGCGCAGACGCAGCGTGGCTCACCCTTGGCCCGTTCGACGCGAGCGCCGCGAGCCTCGACGAAGCGCTGGCCGCGACCCGCGACGCGCCACCCGAAGGATTCACGCTCTTCGCCCTCGGCCGGGACGATCCGTTCGAGGATCTCTACCTGGTGGAGTCCGAAGGGGCGGAGGCGCGCCTCGAGCTCATCAACACGCGCACCGGATACTCGTTCGCGAACATCGCGCCGGACGAGGGCGAGGTGCTGGCCGGCTCGCTGTCCCAGCTCCTCTGCGTCTCGGCGCTCGCAGATCGTTCGCGCCACGTCTTGCCCATCCACAGCGTGCTCGCCGAACGCACGCAGCGCCCGGACACGCTGGCGCGCTTCCGTGACGAGGCGCGGCGCCGCGCGTTCGGCGATCTCTGGTTCTCCAATGCAATCGCCTGTGCGGTCACCTGGGAGGACACGGTCATCGTCGCGATGCAGCCCGACGATCGTGCCTTCGCCCTGTCCCTGTTCGGCGGCGCCGCCGTGCAGCCCCTGGCGACGAGTTTTGCGCAGCTCCTCGATCTCGAGGCGGTGAGCTGACGACGCGCTCGATCATCGTGAGATCGTCAAGCGAGCACGCCTCCCGGCGGCCGCTCTCCAGGACCGGGCGTCACGCTCCCTCAGCGGTTGTCCGCGCGCCCCTCCCACTTCACCGAGCCGGCGATCTGCCTGGTGGTCACGTTGATGCGATTGGCGAAGTTGGTCAGCGCGATGTGCAGGGTCAGCGCCGCGAGCGCCGGCTCGTCGTAATGCCTCGCGGCCTCCTCCCACACGTCGTCGGGCACCGCGTCCGCGCGATCGCTGAGCCGCGTCGCGGCCTCGGCGAGCGCCAGCGCGGCGCGCTCTGCGTCGGTGAAATAGGGCGCCTCGCGCCAGGCCGCCACGGCGAACAGGCGCTCGTCGGTCTCGCCCGCCTTCTTCATCTCGCGCGCGCCCATGTCGACGCAGGGGCCGCACCCGTTGATCTGGCTCGCCCGCAGGTGGACGAGCTCGAGCGTCCGCGCCGGCACGCCGCTCTTCTTCACCGCGCCGATCAGGGCGTAGATCGGCTGCATGACGTCGGGGATGACCATCGCGGGGTTCTTCATCCGTGCTTTCAGCATGTTCGTGCTCCTTCCGAGGCGTTCGGGTGTGCTCGCCAACCGTGACCGGGCGCTGAACGTCCGTTCGTGTCGTCACATCGGCTAGGGTTCGTCCGTCACAGCCATGACGAAGCACGACGAGGGAGTGTGACCGCTAGCCCTGACGACGTTCGTCAAGATGCCCGCCGGCGCCAGCTCCTCGAAGAGCGAGCGCGTGATGCCGTGGAGCGCCGACTTCGCCGCCGAGTAGGCGGCCGAGCCGGGGATGCCGTTCACCGCCAGGCCGGAGGACACGTTGACGATGCGGCCCCAGTGCCGCTCGCGCATCGAGGGGACGACCGCTTGAATGGCAGCATAGGCGCCCTCGATGTTGGCGCGGAGCACCTTGCGCCACTCGTCGCTCGGCCGCGCTTCGAAGAGGGGAGGATTCCCCGGAGAGCCCGCGCCCCACTCAACAGCGTTGTTGACCAGGAACTCGATGCGCCCCCAGCGCTCGAGCGCGGCCCGCGTTGCGGCGTGGATCGATTCGTCCGACGCAAGCTCGAAGAAGACAACGAGGGCGTCGCCGCCCTCCACGGCCTGCAGCCCGGGCAGGACGTGCTGCTGCGCCAGCTCTGCCAGAGCGACGGCCTCTCGCAGTCGGCGCTCATCGAGCGCCTCGGCGTCGAGCCGCCGACGGTCACCAAGGCGCTGGGCCGCCTCGAGAAGGCCGGCCTCGTGGTCCGCCGGCGCGATCCGAACGACGCCCGCGTGTCGCGGGTCTACCGATCAGGCACGTCGTGCCCCGCAGGCTGTCGAGTGAAGGCGGCCCCTTGGATGCACGGATAAGCTGTTGAACTAGCGCCGCTTTTCCAGGGCGGTGTCGGATCGCATAGAAGAATGCTCTGTCAACCCGGGGCAGGTCCCGCAGTTGAGGCTTGACGTTTCCGAAACATTTGGACTTCCGTCTCCCCCGGCCTCGTGGACGGCGCCGGCGCGCTTGCCTGCGGGGCGCTTCGCTGCTGGCGCAGGATGAAGTGTTTGAGCCCGGCCTGGAGGTTCGACAGCGTGGTGATGTTGGCCAGATCGAGCCCGAGGTTCACGACCGTCTGGGCGACGGTCGGCCGGATCCCGGTGATGACGCCCTCGGCGCCGAGCAGCTGGATGGCCCGGATGAGCTTGATGATGTAGCTCGCCGTCTGGGTGTCCACGGTCTCGACGCCGGTGAGATCCAGGATGGTGCAGCGCGCTTGCGTGCGGACGACCGCATCGAGCAAACTGTCCATCACCTCTGCGGTCCTCGCGCTGTCGATGACCCCGATCATCGGCAGCGCCAGCACCCCGTCCCAGACCTGGATGATGGGCGTCGACAGCTCGCGAATGACGCACTGCTGCCGCTCGATGAGCTCCAGCTTGCTCCGGAGCTCCTGCTCCCGGCCGCGGCTCTCGGTGATGTCCATCGTGACGCACGCGGCCGCGATGGCCGTCGCGCCGCCGGAGCGGACGGGCATGAACCAGGTCTCCCAGATGCGGCCGGCCGCCTCGGCGGAGTTGTGTGACGCCTCACCGCCCAGGGCTCGCCTCAGCGCAGTCATGTCCTGCTTGGCGTAGAGCTCGAATACGCTCTTCCCGATGGCACACCCCGGCGTCAAGCCGAGCGCCCTCAGCGCCGCGCCATCGAAGTACAGGAAGGTGCCCTCCAGGTCGACTGCCCAGCACGCGATCGGGAGGTTCTCCACGATGGCGCGGAGCAGGTGCTCCTCGAGCACATGGCGCGCCTCTTTCTCGATCCGCGCCGTCACGTCCCGCCCGAAGCACACGAGGCCGGTCACCCCGCCGTGCTCGTCGACGATGCGCTCGTGGAGCCACTCGCAATGCACGTCGCCCCCGTCCTTCCGGGCATGGGCCCAGATCCGGGGCGCGCCGGCGTCCTCCTGGAGCAGCCGCCGCCACGCCTCGGCGTCGCCCCGCGCGGCCACCAGCGCGTCGATCTTCTGGCCGATGGCCTCCCCCGACGGGAAGCCCAGCAGGCGCTCCGCGGCGTCGTTCCAGGCGACGACGTCGAGGTCGCGGGAGAGCACGATGATCCCAAGCGGCGCTCGCTGCAAGACGGTCGCATACCAGTCCGCCGACATCGCGGTAGCCCCGGACGTTCCTTGTGATCTCGTGCTCGTCATGGAAGACCTTATACGATATCCCGTGCAGCGCGGACAGGGCTCGCGCCTTGAGCCCCGCTCGCGACGTGTTCTGCCACACGGAGCATGGGGGTAAGCCGTCGAATCGTGAGTTGGTGGTGTTCTACAAGGGGCCCGCGCACAGGCCGTCCGGAGCCACGAAATAGACGTGGCTGCCGGACACGGAGACGATACGCCCCCCTCGATGAGCGTCGGGAGGGCTCCACCGTCCTTGACGGGCAGCGCGTACATGCCCTCCTCTCCGCCGCGCCGGCCTGCGATCGCGAGCGTCGCCGCGCTCTCGCTGCGCAGCAGAGCGCCGCTCTCCTCGAGGAGGGCTTCGCCTTCCCCGCTGCCGTCGAGGTGGTGTCGCATGAACGGCGCCCCCGGCACGAGCACGACGCCTTGCTCGGGCTCCAGCACGAACGAGTCGAGCATCGGCTGGCCGAGCTTCAGCGCGGCGAGCGTGTCCTCGGCGAGGTTCCAGGCGTAGACGCCGAGCAGGTCGTCGAAGTCGACCGGGGTGAACATCAGGAATTGCCCATCGCTCGTGAACTCCGCGGTCGTGCCCCAGGGCACCTCGTCGTTCGCCGCAACGAGGCCGTCGCCGTGCTCGGGCGACCACGCCTTGCGCCCTGTCTCCCAGTCCTCGTAGGCCATCTCTCCACCCGGTCCGAAGCGGAGGACCTCGGTGGGCCACCGCCGGCCGCGCTGGGGCCGCTGGCTCTCCGGAAGGCGATCGAGCTGCACCGGAGGAGTGAGCCGCGTGGATCTCAACGCCCTTTGCTTCGACGGTGCGCAAGATAGCCGAGGAGTCCATACGCTATCCCGGCGCCCACCAGGCAAAACTTGGCCTGCGCGCACCGGCGCGCGAGGGGAGGCCAGAGCGCTTCGTCGGATCCGCGCAAGACCTCGAGCAAGGCGGCGTTCTCCGTCGCGTCCAGCAGGCCGGCGAGCCACTGTCCCCAGGCCAGCGGCGCACCCAGGCTCGCTCCCGGCAGGCCGCGCTTCTTCAAGGCGTCGGCTCCGATCACACAGGCCAGCGCGAGGCCGTTGGCATAGGCCGTCAGGAGGAGGTAGTCGACTCCCAGGCTGAACGCAGCGCTGACGCGCGCAGCATCATCCCAGGACTCGACGATGCGGCGGGCGCGCGCCCGGGTGCCCGCCAGCTCGAACGAGACGATCCCCCACGGAGCGGCCTCCGTCCGCAGGCGCCTGTCCGCGACGGCCGCCGCCGCGCCGCTCGCGACGGCCAGGCCCAGCAGCGACCACAGGATCGGTATACGTCGTTCTTCCGGAACGAGCTCGAACGGGTGTCGCATCGCCGGAGCCTCCTTTGAGAAATCTAGCATGACGAGGCCCCCCGCTCGACGAACGCCGGGCCGTCAACATCCTCGACCGCGCTGAACCGACGCTCGCCTCGAGTCGACAGGCGACGCCGTGAGGCTGCGGCTCGTCGAGCTCACCGCGCGGGGTCTCGGCGTTGGAGACGTGGCCGAGCGCGTGCTCATGGCAAGCAGATCAGCTCGTAGGTTGCGTTCAATCTGCGGCCGCTGAAGAAGCCGCTGCCGCTCCCCCTTGCGCGGCATAACTCGTCTGCCATCTGTCCGGCTTCATCCCATGCAAGGGTGCGCAGGTCGCCGACCTCGCTTCGGTCGAATACGCCACCGCCGTGCGCGATACTCGGCTCGCCGTGGCCCAGTGGAGTTCGTCGAAGACCTCGACGGGGAAATTGCTCAGCAGCCCCCCGTCCACGATGTAGCTGTTGACCCCGTTGGTCCCGCGGAGCCGGACCGGGCGGAAGAAGAACGGCACGCTCATGCTCATGCGCACCGCGAGGGCCACTTCGAGATCATCCGGCTCGACCCCATAGCGCTCGGCGTCGATGTCGCCGGGTAGGACGAGCACGGTGCCCCGCGTGATGTCCGAGGCGACGAAGTGCGCCCGATAGCGCAGCAGCGGATTCGTCTCACGCTCTCTCCCCTTGACGATGATGTCCTTGGAGGTGCTGATCCCCTTGTCGAGCAGCAGGCCCTGTAGGTATTGAAGGAAGTAGTCTCCCCTGTAGGCGCCGAGCTCCGTCAGCAGCCCGACGGTGATGTCCAGCGGCTTGCCGATGACGGGGATCCGGCTGAGCCAAGTCGTGTCGACCAGCCGCGCGATTTCCGGGCCAGCGATGATGCGCCGGATCTCGGCGGGCGTGTAGCCGGCGACCAGGAGCGCGGCGATCGCGGCCCCCGCCGAGGTGCCGGCGGCGCGGCTGCCCTCGAGCGTGAACTGGTCCCCGTACTCCTTCCGTTGCTCGAGCTGATCGTGGATGGCGCTGATCGCTCCGGCAAGCGCGATTCCCTTCACGCCGCCGCCCTCGAGCACGAAGTCGATTCGACGCCTCTGGGGCGGAGGGTTCGCGCCGGGACGCACGCCCTCGGCGTCGCGCGTGGAAGCGGAAGCAGAGGCCGGGGCGGCGGCGGGAGGGGGCATGCGCTCTTCGTCCGGCTCAGGTATTCTCTCCGAAGGGCGATTGTCCATGGTTCCTCCTGACAGCGACGCCCCTCGAGCACCGGGTGCGCCGTGGGCTCACCTGCGTTCATGCAGCTGAGCCGTGCCCATGAGAAGCAGGCTTCGCGCGCCGAGGCTCTATGGATCTCGCATCTTGTGGGAGGACCAGGTCCCGGAAGAACTGCGCAAAGGGAGCGAGAGCAGCGCAACCAGCGCAGCAGCGCGCCCTGCAGGGGGGGCCAACGTTGGCCCGGAGAACGGCACCGGCATCCGCCTGGGCGAGGGGAGCGGAGTGACGCTCACGGCCGTGAGCGACGATCTCGAGGCGATCCTCGGCATCCCGTGCGCGGCGAATGGATCGGGCGGCATCGTGGGCGTCAGATGGCGAGGTCGTGGGGGCTCTGGAGCGCATTCGGGCGCGGCGCTGAGCGCGAAAAGCGGCGCATGGGCGGGCCGCAGGCACACGTCGCCCTGACAGGCGGGTCTCTGGCCCGCGGTGCTCTTTCGGTAGGCTACGCGGCGTCCCCGAGCGTCTTACGGCGCAGGACGGTGCTCGTCCAGTACGAGCTCGTTCCACACCAGATCTGCGCCGTCTTCGTGATAGGTGCCGTCGAGAAAGAGAACGTGCAGGTGTGGATTCAATCGGAGGTCGCTGGACGTGCGTTGCACGACCGTCACGGAGCCGGTCTTGGCGGCTCCGCGCGCGCTGCGGCGCACGGCGTGCTCGCTGTGGAACCGCTCTACGCTGCCCACGACGATGCGCGTCAGCGCGCAGCGCCCCCGCCTGGGCTAGCCTCCGCCTCAGCGGTTGTCCGCGCGCGCCTCGAACTTCACCGAGCCGGCGATCTGCCTCGTGGTCACGTTGACCCGATTGAAGAGGTTGGTCAGCCCGATGTGCAGGGTCAGCGCCGCGAGCGCCGGCTCGTCGTAATGCCGCGCGGCCTCCTCCCAGACCTCATCGGGCACCGGGTCCGCGCGATCGCTGAGCCTCGTCGCGGCCTCGGCGAGCGCCAGCGCGGCGCGCTCCGCGTCGGTGAAATAGGGCGCCTCGCGCCAGGCCGCCACGGCGAACAGGCGCTCGTCGGTCTCGCCCGCCTTCTTCATCTCGCGCGCGCCCATGTCGACGCAGAAGCCGCACCCGTTGATCTGGCTCGCCCGCAGGTGGACGAGCTCGAGCGTCCGCGCCGGCACGCCGCTCTTCTTCACCGCGCCGATCAGGGCGTAGATCGGCTGCATGACGTCGGGGATGACCATCGCGGGGTTCTTCATCCGTGCTTTCAGCATGTTCGTGCTCCTTCCGAGGCGTTCGGGTGTGCTCGCCAACCATGACGGGGCGCTGAACGTCCGTTCGCGTCGTCACATCGGCTAGGGTTCGTCCGTCACAGCCATGACGAAGCACGACGAGGGAGTGTGACCGATGGATGAAAATATTTGGCTGGCGGAGCGGTTCGAGGCCCACCGGGCCCATCTGCAGGCCGTGGCGTACCGGATGCTCGGCTCCCTGAGCGAGGCGGAGGACGCCGTGCAGGAGTCCTGGCTCCACCTGAGCCGCGCCGACACGAGCGGCGTCGAGAACCTGGGCGGGTGGCTGACGACGGTCGTGGCGCGGGTGTGCCTCGACATGCTGCGCTCCAGAAAGGCGCGGCGCGAGGACCCGATGGCGGCGCCCGACCCCGCCGTGGACCGCGAGGCCGGGACCGACCCCGAGCGCGAGGCGGTGCTGGCCGACTCGGTCGGCCTCGCGCTGCTCGTGGTGCTCGACACGCTGACCCCCGCCGAGCGGCTCGCCTTCGTGCTGCACGACCTGTTCGCGGTGCCCTTCGAGGAGATCGCCGCCATCGTGGGCCGCTCCCCGGCCGCGGCGAGGCAGCTCGCGAGCCGCGCCCGCCGCCGCGTGCAGGGCGCGCCCCCGTCTCCGGACGCCGACGTCGGCCGCCAGCGCGAGGTCGTCGACGCCTTCATCGCGGCCATGCGCGGCGGCGACTTCGACGCGCTCGTGGCGATCCTCGATCCGGACGTCGTGATCCACGCCGACGCCACGGCCGAGCCCCCGGCCGGGGGCGAGGTCCGCGGCGCGCGCGCCTGGGCCAAGCAGGCGATCCCCGCCGCGCGCGGCGCCAGGTTCGCTCGCCCTGCCCTCGTGGACGGCACGGTGGGCATCGTCGTGGCCCCGCAGGGGCGGCTCTTCCGGGTGCTCCGCTTCACCCTCGAGCAAGGGAAAATCGCCCGGATCGACGTCGTGGGCGACCGCGAGCAGCTCCGCGATCTCGACCTGTTGGTCCTCGACGACGGACCGCAGCTGGAGATCTAGACAACCCGCGCCGGGGCGCCGGCGGCGCCGCGCTCGCCTTGCTCGGCCTCATGGCCCTCCGGCGCCGTCGCCCGGCGCGCGGCGGACCTGCTCTGCGCTGCGTCCCGGCGCCGCGTGGACCCGAGCCCACCTCTCGCGGCGGTCATTCACCACCTCATCCACTCAGTAAGGTGTTCCGTCCTTGCGCGTGTAGACGTACTTGCCGCCCACCTTGCGGACGGCGAGATCCTCGTCGGGATACTCCGCGCTGTCCTCGGGATCGCGGTTGCTGATCTCGAGGTAACGCGCTGGCGCGGCGCTGCGGTTGACGAAGTGATGCCCGTCGCGCGCGCCGGCCGGAAAGCCCGCGCACTGACCCGCCGTGAGCACCTGTTCGCCGTCGTCCGTGCGCAGCACCACCTCGCCCTCCAGCACGAAGACGAGCTCGTCCTCGTGAGAGTGGTAGTGCCGCAGCGCCGACTCCTTGCCCGGGAAGAGCGTGGTGAGGTTGACGCCGATCTTCGTCAGGCCGAGCGCGTCGCCGAGCGCGCGCTTCTCGCGCGGCGTGACGCGCGCGCGAAGCGGCTCGGGGTACGTCGAGCTGGTGCGGGGCTCGAGATCGCTGGGGTTCAGGGCAGGGCGTTCGAGGGGCATGGTCATCTCCGAGCAAAGCGGCTGCGCTCAGCGGCCGCGCGGTGTGGGCATGAGCGTGGAGGCGAGCGTCGCCGGGCTCAAGGGGATCGCGGGGGCTCACGGCCTGCCCCACACCCCGATCCTCGTTCGGAGGGAGAGGAAGGAGGCTCCCGGGAGCGCGGTCACACCGGTCGGGCGAGCGCGGCCAGCAGGGCGGCACGGCGCTCCCACCCCCGCTCCAGCCGCGTCGTCAGGGGCCGCTGAGACGCTTCTTGGCGCGCGCACTCACGAACATCTCTCCGTCACGCGCCAGCACCGACAGCACGGCGGCGGTGGCTCGCGGGTGGTCCGCGACGGCGTAGCGGACATTCGCGTTCTCGTCGGTGGCGCGCCGCTCCAGGATATCGAGCGGACAGTCCGCGCGCCATACGATGTGACGGCGCACGACGAAGTCCGGGTCGTGTTCGAGGTCGAGCAGCAGGGACAGTGGACAGGTCTCGTTTCTGCCAACGAGCAAGCGCACATACGAATCGGGGTCGCGCGCGAGCTGCGACAGCATGCGCTCGGTCGTGCTCGGATTCTGCGCGACGGCGCCACGGACGAAGACGTCGGCGGAGTCGGCCAGCTGGACGAGTATCCGCTCCGGTGTGAGCGGGTGCTTTGCGATCTCGCAATGGTTGTCGCGCAGGGCGCTCGCGGTGGCGAGGATGTCCGGCGTCACGCCTGGATGCGCGAACACGGCGCGACGCAACAATTCGCTCGGGGCACGGCTCCATCGGCGCAGGCACGCTTCGGGACAATCGGGGCGCTTCACGAGCTCGAGCTTCACCCAGGTGTCGTCGTCGTTCGCGAGCACTTCGAACTGCTCGGCGCTCAGCGCGCGGCGCCGCGCCAGGCGTCGACGAACATCCGCGAGCGGGTCGCGCAGCAGGCCTTGCAGGTGCGCGGCGTCGAGCGCTTCGTGGGTTGCGAGCAGCAGACGCACGGCGGGCGGCGGACTGTCTGTGATCTGGGCGTAAAACGCGGCGGGGAAGTCCGGCCGCCGCAAGAGCGCGAGCAAGACGCGTTCATTCCGATCAGCGAACAGCTCGGGCATCCTCGCGTCGTCCCACGGCAGCGACGCGGCGGCGGTCACGCGATAAGAAGCCAG
Source organism: Sorangium sp. So ce1504 (assembly GCF_051521635.1). NCBI lineage: Bacteria > Pseudomonadati > Myxococcota > Polyangiales > Polyangiaceae > Sorangium > Sorangium sp. So ce1504. The sequence goes on from NZ_CP150365.1 coordinate 9,756,337, forward strand.
TCGGTGTTTCGCGAAGGCACGCAGTGTGTCGAGCGAGAGACCCATGCGCGTCTCGGCGACGAGCCGCACGGCTGCGTCGGCGTCGTGACGGAAGCGTTCGAGCCAGTCGCGCGGACACTCGCGATGCGAAGCGACGGCGCGGCGTGCCTGGCCTCCGAGCTCGGCAAACTCGACGAGCAGCGAAGCGGGCACCGGCTCGTTGCGCAAGATTCGCGCGAGGTCTTCGCTGAAGTGATGAGGAATCGTTGCGGCGCGTCGTGCGACCGCGCGCACGTCGCCGTCGCTGTCGGTCCAGAGCAGGCGGCGGAGCGCCTCGTCACAGCCTGGATGGGCGGCGACAGCGCACCGGACGGGGCGCGTGGGGTCACGCGCGAGCTGCGCGAGGACCTCGCGAGGAGCGCCCATGCGGCGGGCGAGGGCGCGACGAACGCCAATGGCCTGGTCGGTGGCGAGTGAGAGCAGCGTCGCGAGCGGCGTGTGCGGGTGCAGCGCCGCCTTGACGCGAAGACCTTCGTCGGGGGAGCGCGCGAGCGTCTGCAGATCATCGGCGCTGAGCTCTGCTGTCCGTCGCTTCATTCACAGGGAAATTTAGCAGACCCCCCCGTGCCAGCACAGGTCCGTCCCGCAGGCCCTGTCCCTTCACGCCACGCGGCCGCGGCCAGCTCAGAATCTGGCCCCCACCGCGACACGGAGCGTCGCGAGCTTGCCCTGCTCCAGGCCGAACCCGAGCGGCTCGTCCAGCGCCACGAGCAGCCCGGCCCGGAAGTACAGGCCCGACGCGGGTGGCTCCACCCCGACGAAGGGCTCGGCCGCGAGTTGCATCTTGTCGGTCTGTGTGAGCGGGAACGCGGCCTGGAGCCGCGCGCCGACCCCGAACCCGCCCACGCTGCGCAGCTCCGCCTCGTTGCTCTGCTCGATGAAGAACTCCGTGTCTCCGCCGCCCGTGGGGATGGCGAACATCGCCACGAGATCGCTCCGCACATAGAGCGCCTCGATCGGGCGCAGCTCGATGCCGCCGCGGGCCCGCAGCGGGACGTGCTCCAGGAGCGCCCGCTGCGTGTCGAAGTACCCCCGCACGGCCAGCGCCGCCGCCGCGGCCGCTTTCGTGTCGTCGGACGGATCCTGCGTGATGGGGATGGAGGCCGAGAGCCCGCCGACGAGCATCAGCATGGGAGAAATGTTCCCGGCGTAGTGAAGTCCTATCGAGGGATTGCCGAAGAAGAACCCCTCGAGCTCCGGCGCGACCGTCGCCGCGTCGTGCTCCCCCGCACCGGGCTCGCTCGCCTTGCTGCTCCCGTACGCAAACGGCAGCTCGGCGTCGAGGTGGAGCCCCCCGATCAGCTTGATCTGGGCGACCGCCGCGAAGGACGCCACGAAGGAGTTCCCCTCCCACGCGCCGCTCGTCCCGTCGCTGCTCACGGTTTCCCAGTCGGGGAGGTTCGCCTCGATGGTACTGGTGAGCACGTCCGCCTCCACGCCGAGACGGAAGCCGTAGGACTTCGCCCACTGCGCTTCCGTGACGGTTTCCTCGGCGAGGGCTGGCGGGGTGAACGAGAGCAGGAGGGAGAGGGCGGCGAGGGACGAAGCAAGCTGGCGCATGCGGACAGCGTATCTTTTTTTCCGTCCGGGGCCATCCAGCGGGACGATGGGACAGGCAGCCCGGAGGAGAGGCGGCCGCTTGCCGGGCGCTCAGCTGTAGACCCCCTGCACGTACTCGGTCAGCATCTTGATCTCGGCCTCTTGCTCGCGGCTCACCCAGTGCACGAGGTCGCCGATGGAGATCATCCCGACCACCCGCCCGTCCTGGACCACGGGCAGGTGACGGCAGCGTCGCTCGGTCATGACCGCCATGGCCTGCCGCGCCGACGTGCTCGGCTCGACGCAGACGACCCCGCAGGTCATCACCTCCGCGACGGGCGTGTCCGCCGGATCGCGTCGGGCCAGGATCACCCGCGTCATCACGTCCCGCTCGCTGATGATCCCTCTCGGGGACCCGTCGATGCTCACGAGCAGCGCGCCCACGCGCCGCACGCACATCGACTGCACAGCCTCGAAGACGGTTGCATCCGGCGAGATGGTGTAGACGTTCCGACCCTTCCTGTTGAGGATTTCGCCAATGCTATCCATGGTCATCCCCTTCCTGAGGGAATCATGACAAAAAAATCGCGCGTGCAGCGTGCTCATGCGCAATTATTTTGGCTGCTTTTCACCTGGACGCCTGGCCTCCCGCGCTTCACGGCCGGGCTCGCCTCGCGTGGAGAGTGCGGCCGGGCTGAGGCGGCCGCCCTTTGTTGCATGGATATTTCAGACCGAGGGCATCGCTCTTTTCGACGAATCGATGAGGCCCTCTCCGGGCTACCAGCCGGGGGGAGCTTTCAGTAAGCGAGCGTGCAGGTGTTGCCGGCTCCGCACTCTTCAGAGGTGACCGCCGCGACGACCTGGGACGCCGGCATCGGCGTGTAGCGGTACGGGATCGCGAAGACGGTGCCCTTCGAGTCGTTCAGGTCGTCGCCGGTCCCCTGGTTGCCGATCCCCTTCCAACCCCTTGGACTGCCCATGTCCGTCCAGATCGACCTGTCCTCATCGTAGACGCAGTTCTCGGCGATGAGCGCCATGTCCTTGCCCACGCCGTGGATCTGGCCGCCAGCGGTGTTGTGATAGTTGTTGAGCATGTGGACATTGCCGTACCGCCCGCGGGGCTGACGTGAATCGACGCGCTCGCCCCAGTGGCTGTTCATGTACGTGATGCGCAGCTTGCCCTGGCTCGCCGGCTCGTCGTCGCTGCCGGCGATCAGGTTCGAGAAGCGGTGCTCCTTGTCGTACGTATAGTAGAAGCGCGACCAGGAGACGGTGACGTAGTCGGCTCCCTGGGTGATGTCGCAGTTGCCGTCCTGGCCGTCGGAGATATCCAGGTGGTCCAGCCAGACGTGGTGGGCGCCGTTCCCCGTGTAGACGGCGTCTGCGCCGGCCTTGCACTCGTCGTAGCTGGCGCAGCGCGCGCCCCGCACGGCGAGGTTGCGGATGATGATGTTGTGCACGTCGTCGCCGCTCATCCGGATGTTGCCCGTGATCGTCACCCCGGGCCCGATGCCGATGATCGTCTTGTTGGCGCCCGGCGCGAGCGTCCCGCTGTAGTTCCCGGGCTTCACGAGGATGATCGCCGGGGTCGAGCCCTTCGCCGCGTCCTGGAGCTCTCTCATCGAGTCCACCGTGATGGCCGAGCTCAGATCCGTGCCGCCGCCGGTCGTGCCGCCGGCGACGCTCGCGAAGCCCGGAACCGCATCCGTGATACGGAGGTCCCCAACCGGGGTCGACCCGCCGGTGCCCCCGCCACCAGTGCCCGCTCCACCCGTGTCCGCTCCACCCGTGTCCCCTCCACCAGCGCCCGCTCCACCCGTGCCGGCCGCACCCCCGGTGACGCCGCCCGTTGCGCCGGTGGTGGCTCCGGCGCCGCCTGTTCCGCCCGTGGTGGTACCGGAAACGCCCGTGGTCGTCACGCCACCGCCGCCGGTCGTCTGCCCCGCGCCCGAGGTTCCTCCAGAGCCCGCGCCGCCGCCGGGCGTGACGTCGGGGTCCGTCGAGCTGCAAGCGATCAGCAAGCCGAGAATCGAGAAGGAGGCGAGTCGATACGCGTGGGTCATGGTTCCTCTGCGGGTGATGGAAGCCAAGCGTCTTTCCCTCAGGTTGCGCTGCGCCCCCGCCAGCCGTCACAAATCGCCGGGACGCCCCCGGGCCGCGATCCGCGTCGAATCCTGGGGCGGAGCTCGGCCTTCGCAGCCAAGGGGCCGCGGGGCTCACCGTTGCCTTGCCGCTGCGCGCGGAAGGCGCCGGCGTGTCGGCACTCCTGGCTGGTTGTGCGCGTGGGCCTGCTGGAGGTGACAGGGGGGAGGCTCGAATCGCGGCCCCATCCGTGCACCTGTCATCATGAAGTGGCACCGCCATTTTTCATGAACTCATTCGTCACACAAGATCTGTTAGCCTGGGCGCGCGACGTCGAACGCCTGAACGCCACCCAAAGGAATGAGAATGAGAAATCCGCTACTGGGAATCGCCGCAACGCTCCTCTTCGCCGCGGGCTGCACGACCGTCGAGAATGCCAGCCTCAGCGAGCATGTATCCGCGTCGGCGGATGCGCTCACGGAGGAGGAGTGCAGCGAATATTTGGATCCAGCGTTCGGCGACTGCAACGAGCCCGTCGACCCGATCAGCTGCCAGAGCATCGACTGGGACAAGGACCGCGAGCCCACTGGAGGCTACGCGTGCTTCGGGTTCAAAAGAGCCCTTGATACTTGCCGGAGCTGCAACAGATTGAACCTGCCCATGAACGAATACAGCCTGTGCAAGAACAAGCAATACATGGATTGCTTGATGAGCGGCTACCTCAACGATCACGGCCCTCTGTGCTTCGTGACCCCACTGGCAGCGATCGACGTGCACGCACCTCGTGCCACGCCGCGCGAGGCCTGCTATTACCTCCAGCAAACGGGGACATGGCCGCCGCCGTGCCCGACTGAATCCGCGTGCCCGGGCCCATGTGAATGCACGGGAGGCACGGACTACCTCGGCAACCCCGTATCGGCCACGTGCGGCGAGAACATCTGCGGCGCCGACCACCAGTTCTATGATTGCTCACAGGGGCAGTGGGCCGCCACCGGCGCCGCGTGCGGAGGATCGTGCCAGTGTACGGGCGGCACGAACTACCTCGGCAACCCCGTGACAGCCTCGTGCGGCCAGAGCGTCTGCGGCGCCGACTACCAGTTCTATGACTGTGTACAGGGGCAGTGGGTCGCCGCCGGCGTCGGGTGCGCAGGATCGTGTCAGTGTACGGGCGGCACCGACTACCTCGGCAACCCCGTATCAGCCTCGTGCGGGCAGAGCGTCTGCGGCGCCGACTACCAGTTCTATGACTGCGTACAGGGGCAGTGGGTCGCCACCGGCTCTGCATGCGGCGGGAGTGGCGGCTAGCACCACGGAGAAAGCGAGAATACACAGGGAGACGGGGAGGAGAGATACGAGGCTGTCCGGTTCTCCCGATGTCGCACCGAAGACGGTAACCAACGTGAACGTGGTCGTGAACGTGAACGTGAACGTGGTCGTGGTCGTGGTCGTCGACGACACGATCGTAGACGTGAACGTTCCGCCGGTACCATGGTCGACGATTGTCGCGGCATCGAGCCCCTCGCGTGCAGAGGGAGCTGGCTGCTCAGCTGCGTCGAGCGGCGCTTTCCGTTCGGCTTAACATCGCGGAGGGCAGGGGAACGCCGGAGCGAGACGTTCACGTTCACGATTTAGCCGTTGACGACCACGACCACGACCACGACCACGAGCACGACCACGACGGCGTTGGTGACTGCTGGGGGCGCGGCTTGGGGGCCTGAACGCGCTTGGTTAACACCAATGCCGCGCCTCTCCTCCCCTCACCGCTCCACGCGGTCGAGCCAGGCGCGCGCGTCCTTCTCCAGCAGCGGATCCCCGAGCCGCACCGACAGCTCCAAGAGGTCTTCGAACTCCCGCCGCGCCAGCGCGTCATTGCGCGCGTTCTTCAGCAGCATCGCCGCCGCCCAGCGGCCCTGCAGCACGTCGTGCCAGTAGCCCTGCTCCTCCGCCCGCGCGATGAGCGCCTGCAGCCGCTCCCGCGCGTCCCCCGCCCCAGCCACCCCGTCCAGGTACGCGAGGTACATCCGGTTCGAGGCGGCCACCCGGTCGTACCCCGCCTCGTCCGCCCGCTCCAGCGACTCCGCGAAGAGCGACCGCGCCCGCTCGTGCTCGCCCAGCCGCACGCACGCGTACGCCAGGTTGTGAAGGTTCACAACTGCGTCAAACCCCAGCCCGAGCGCCCGGTCCAGCGCGATCGCGCGCTCGCACGCCGCCGCCGCGGCCCGGAAATCCCCCGCGTAGAGCTCGATCGTTACGAGCAGCTTCGCCCGCACCGCCTCCGCGACCCGATCGCCCGGGGCGGCCGCCTCCCAGCGCGACAGCGCCTCCAGCGCCCCGGGCCGATCCCCCGAGGTCGCCCGCGCCAGCGCGACCGACTGGAGCGCCCGCGGATCGTCCGTCGGCCCGAGCGCGGCGAGGTCGAGCGCGGCCCGCCGCGCGCGCGCGAACTGCCCCTGAAGGCACGAGACCTCCACGTCGACCGTCAGCGCCTCCTGCAGGAGCTCGCGGCGCCCTACCGCCATCTCGACAACGTCGTCGAGCAGGTCGTGCGACAGCCGGAACAGGTTGGTCGCCCCGAGCGCGCGCGCGAGCTCGATGCGCAGCTTCCCCCGGAGCTCCAGCGAGCCGACCGCATCGACGCGCGCAAGGAGGCGGTCCGACGCCGCCGGCAGCGACGGCGCGCGGCGCGCGTGGCCGACCGCCTTCGAGAGGATCGCCACCCACCGGGCGAGCTCGTCGGGATCGCGCCGCGCGACGTCCGAGAGCTCGAACGCCCGCGTCATCGCCGCGATCGCCGCGTCGAACTCGCCGCGGCGCACGCGGACCCCCGCCGCGCGCGCCAGGTGCCCCGCCGCGCCGTCCGCGTTCCCGAGCGAGAGCGCCCCGTCCACAGCGCGGCCGAGGTGGCAGTCGACAAGCGCGAGCACCGCCGCATCGTCCCCGCCCACGCGCTCCAGCCACTCGGCCGCGAGCCAGTGGCCGAGCGCCCGATCCGCGTCCGTCAGCATCTCGTACGCCGCGTCCCGCACGAGCGCGTGGCGGAACGCGAACTCCGGCTCCCCGCGGAACATCGACTCCGGCCGCGGCTCGAGGAGCTCCCGCTTCTCGAGCGTCAAGAGCCACGACTCGAGCTGCGGCACCTGCCCGCCCCCGCCGAGCATCGCCTCCAGACCGCCCCGCCAGAACACCTCGCCCATCACCGCCCCGGCCCGGAGCACCCGGCGCGCCTCGGGCTCGAGCGCCGCGATCCGCGACTGCATCATCGCGAGCACCGTCTCCGGCACCTCCCCCGCCCGCCTGTCCGCCGTCGCGCGCACGAGCTCCTCGAGGAAGAACGCGTTCCCCGCCGACCGGTCGACGAGCGCCGCGAGCTCGGCCTCCGGCGGCGCGTCGCCGAGGACCTCCCGCACGATCCGCTCGCACGCGCGGCGCGACAGCTCCCCGAGCCGCATCTCCGTCGCCTCGCGATCCTCCCACAGGCCCGGGAACGCCTCGCGCACCCCGGGGCGCGCCAGCGCCAGCACCATGAGCGGCTGGTGCCGCAGGAACCGGAGCGCCGCGTCCAGCGTGTCCACCGTCGCGCGATCGCAGAAGTGCAGGTCGTCCAGCACGATCAGCACCGGCTGCGCGTCGCACTCGGCCCGCAGGAAATCGAGCCACGCGCGCCGCGCCTGCTCCTCCATCACCGCGCGGTCCTGCCGCGCCGCGCGCAGCGCCGGGCTCTCCGGGAACGGCGTCCCGACCAGCTCGCCCAGCAGCTCCGTCACCCGCTCCCGCGCGGCCTCGCCGACGTGCCGCGCGACGCGCGCCGCCAGCTTCTCCCGCCGCGCCTCGACGGGCTCGTCGTCGAGCAGGCCCGCCGCGCGCCGCACCGTCTGCGCGAGCAGCCCGAGCGGCGCCCCGCCGCACATCGGATCGCCGTGCGCGCGCCACACCGTGACCGGCTCGCTGCGCGCCTCGACCCGCCGGAGCAGCTCGTGCGCGAGGCGCGACTTGCCGACGCCCGCCCCCGCCGTGACCAGCACCACGCGCGCCACCCCCTCGGCCGCGCACTCGTCGAGCACGTCCTCCAGCGCCCGGAGCTCCCGCTCGCGCCCCACGCAGGTCGTGAGCTTCCCGAGCACCTTGCGCCCGCCGTCCTGCGGCTCGCGCGCGCCGAGCAGCGTGGGGCCCTGGCTGCCCGCCGCGATCTCGAAGCGATCGCCGAGCAGCGCGGCCGTCATCTGATCGATGAGCACCGGCCGGCCCGAGGACGGATCCTCGGCGGCGTGGCGGACCCGCGCGTCGAGCAGCGCGCCCGCGCGGTCGATGACCTGCCCCACCGCCTGCGTCCCGGCGATGACGTCCCAGCCCGTCGCCAGCGCCACCCACGCCCCGGGCAGGAGCGCGTGGATCGAGAGCGCGCAGCGGGCGGCCTTGCCGGCGAGGTCCGTCGGCGAGCCCGCGCCGGCGACGACCGCGGCGACCGAGCCGTCGGCGAGCACCTCCAGGACCGCGCCGTGCGCCTGCGCGGCCTGCCGGACCTCGTGGAACGGCGTGGTCGGCGGCGGGGCGGGCCGGGGCCTGACCTGCGGCGCCGGCGCGAGCAGGCCCTCGGGCAGCGCGTCCTTGCTGCCGGAGACGACGGTCGCGTGGTGCCCCGACAGCATCGTGTCGCTCGCCCGCTCGGGGCCCGCGATCGCCTGCGGGCGGGCCGACGGGGGGCCGCGCCTGCCGGCGCTCATCTCGGCGGCGAGCACGACGCTGACGAGCCGGCGCTCGCTCTTCGTCAGCGCGGGCGTCGGCAGGCCGTTGCCCGTGGACATGTTGCCCTCCACGACGCTCAGCATCCGGAGCTCGGCGGCGACCTCGCCCGCGTCCGCGGGGCGCTCCGCGGGGTTCTTCGCGAGCAGCCGGGCCACGAGCAGGTCGAGCGACGGCGGGATGTTCGGGCAGAAGGTGCTCGGGCGCGGCGCGGCCTCGAAGAGCACCTTGGCGAGGACGGACAGCGGGTGCTGGGCGACGAACGGCGCCCGCCCGGTGAGGCACTCGAACAGCAGGCACCCGATCGAGTAGAGGTCGGCGCGCGCGTCGACGTCGACGTCGCCGCGGACGCGCTCCGGCGCCATGTAGGCCGGCGTGCCGATCGCCGATCCGGTGAGGGTGAGCTCGTACGTCGCGTCGGCCTGGCGCGCGATGCCGAAGTCGATGAGCTTCGCGCTCCCGATGTCGCCGCCGGGCAGGAACACGTTGGTCGGCTTGAGGTCGCGGTGCACGATGCCGCGCGCGTGGACGGCGGCGAGCGCCTCGGCGACGCGGCCGACGAGCATCAGGCTGTGCTCGATCCCGAGCGGCCCGCGCGACAGCCGCGCGCCGAGGTCCTCGCCCTCGAGCCACTCCATGGCGAGGTAGTAGAGGCCGTCCGCCGTGACGCCGTGGTCGATGTAGCGGGCGACGACGGGGTGCTCGAGCTCGGCGAGCAGGCGCGCCTCCCGCTGGAAGCGCACGACGTGCTCCCTGCCCTGGTTGAAGATCACCTTGAGCGCGACCACGTGGCCGCTCTGCCGGTCGAGCGCCCGCCACACCGCGCCCATCCCGCCGGAGCCCGCGAGGCGTTCCAGCTGGAAGCGGTTGGCGAGGACGTGACCTGAATGCATGGCGCAAGTATCGGTGTGCAGACCTCCGCGGTCCAGGCGGCCGGGGCGCGCGTGGACCGCGAACCGTGGGCCCACCGCCCACGCGGAGCGCGAGGATACTCATCTCGCGGCGCGGCGACGAGCCTCGAAGGCCCGCGGGCGCAGCCGCCGGGCCGGCGGGAGCGGCGGGAGCGCGACCGCGGCCCGCCCTCGCCGGTCGACGGGGCCGCTCACGTCCACGCCAGCGCGCCTGTCGGGCGCGCATGGGCGTACGCGCGGCCTCGCGCCGCCTGCGCCGCCGCGGCGGAGACCTCAGCTGGCGAGGCGCTCGAGCCGCGCGTCGACCTCGCGCTCGGCGTTCAGCCAGTCTTCAACGGGGTTGTTCCGGAAGCCGGCCCTCTCGGCATATTCATAGGCCACCTTGGCGATCAGGCCGTGGCGCTCCTCGCGCGACGGCCGCGGGCGCGGAGGCGCGGCCTTCGGGGCACCGGCGCTCGCGCGCTCGGCGGCGCGCTCCACGGCCGCAGAGGGCATCTCGACGGCGGCGGGGGCAGAGACCGCGCTCTCGGGCTGCGCCGAGGCGACCGGGCTCGTGGCCCGGGTGGTCTTCGTGCGGGCCGGGGTCTTGCGCTTCGAGCTCATCTCGTCGTCTCTCCTTTCGGGTACACGGGTCGACTAACCCAGGTCCGCGCGTACGCACAAATTTTGAGCACGTAGTTTCTCGGCGCCCCCCCGCCGCCGGTCGGGATCTCCCTTCCAAGAGACCGTGATTCGCGGTAGAGTCGATGTCGCTGACCGGGTGAGATCACCCGGCATGTGTCAGCCACCATCCCTCGCTGTTCGTCGCCACCTCGTGACCGACGTTCATCCGCCGTCGTCCGTCTAACGTCCATCTGTCGTTCCCACCGTCGTTCCCACCGTCGTTCCAGTTCTCGCTCACGGCGGCCCATCCCTGGTCGCCGCCTGCGCCGAGGACAGCTCGGTAATCCAGAAAAACGGCAGGCGCGTCGCTCGCCGTCTGCCCATGAATCGAGGAGATGCGATGTGGAAGAAAGCGCGGCCCCTTCCCGGCGCACGGAACACCTCTGCTCGTCCGGCGGCGGGATGACGCGCGTCGTCTGGGTCGAGGACGACAGCGAGGTGCGGCTCATCGGCGCTTCGGAGCGCTGGGCGGGCGCGATGGAGCAGCTGCGCCGGCTGGCGGAGCACGAGCGCGCGCCGCTGCTCATCACGGGCGAGCCTGGCACGGGCAAGGAGCTCTGCGCGCGGCGCCTTCACGCGGCGAGCCCGCGCGCGGGCGGCCCCTTCGTTGCGGTGAGCGCGGCGCGGCTGCCGGCCGAGCGCCTCCGGGAGGAGCTCTTCGGCCTGGCGGCCGGGGCGGACGGGCGGCCCGCGGCGCGCCCCGGGCTGCTCGAGCTGGCGCGGGGGGGCACGCTGTTCCTCGACGAGATCGGCGCGCTCCCGCTCGAGCTCCAGCCGCGGCTCCTGGCCGTGCTCGACGGGGAGCCGCTCTGCCGGATCGGCGGCGGGGAGGCGCTGGTCGCGGACGTGCGGGTCATCGCCGCGACGAGCCAGGATCTCGCCGCGCGCGTCCTCGGGCGGTCGTTCCACGAGGCGCTCCACCGGCGCGTCGGCGGGCTCGCGCTCTCGCTCCCCCCGCTGCGCGAGCGCGACGGCGACGTGCGCGGGCTGGTCGAGCACTTCCTCCAGCGCCAGAGCGGCGCGACGGGGCTCGCGAGCGCCGGGGTCACCCCGCGCGCGCTCGCGCAGCTCGAGGCGTACCCCTGGCCGGGGAACGTCCGCGAGCTCCGGGGCGTCGTCGAGCGCGCGTTCCTCCGGGCCCACGGCGCGCCGCTCGATCTGGAGCACCTGCCGCCGGAGATCGGCGCGGCCAAGCGTCCGCCGGCGCCGCCGCGCTCGGGTCCGCCGGGCGCGCTGCGGCCATCGCCGCCCGCGCGCGGCAGCGCGTCGCTCGGGGAGGCCGTGCGCCGCCACATCCTCGCGGTCTACGCGGCCCAGAACGGCAACGTGACCCGCACGGCGAGCGCGCTCGGGATCACGCGGGTCTCCCTCCGCCGGCACCTGCGCCAGTACCTCGCCGCGGACGCGCGCGACAAGGAGCCGCTGAGCGATCGCTAGGGCCGCGCGTCAGGGATCCCGCCTGGAGCGACCTGGTGAACGCTCACACGACGCGAGCTGGCGTGCCCTCGCGACTCGAGAGGCCCAGTCGGCACCAGGCGGCCCGCGCGCCCCTCTCCTCAGGACGGCTGCGCGAGGCCGAGCTCTCCCTCCGGCTCGACGGGCAGCTCGACGAGGAACATGGTCCCTGAGCCCAGCCGACTGCGCAGATCCACGCGCCCTCCATGCGCTCTTACGATCTCCCGAACGAGGTACAGCCCGAGCCCGAGGCTCTGCGCTTGATGAAGCCCCGTCGCGCGCTCGAACGCCTCGAACACGCGCCGCTGGTCGGCCTCGGGGATCCCGATGCCCTGATCGGAGACCGAGAGGCGAGCGACGGCCCCGTCCCCGTCGGTGACGATCCGCACCGGCTTTCCGGCGCCGTACTTCATGGCGTTCGTGAGCAGGTTCGTCGCGACCTGCTCGAGCCGCAGCCGATCCCACTGGCCCACGACGGCGCGCTCCGCCTGCACGTGGAGCGCACATCCAGCCAGCTCGGCCTGCTCGCTCAGCCGCCCGACGACGTCCCGCACGAGGGCCGCCAGGTCCACCGGCTCACGCGTCAGGGCGAGCCGCCCCTTCTGGACGCGCGAGAGGTCGAGCAGGCTGTCGATCAGCAGGTTGAGCCGGCCGAGCTGGCGCTTGAACGACGTGAGGGACGACGAGAGCCAGGACGAGGAGACCGTCTCTCGCTGCTTGATCGATCGCGCGAGCGCGTCGAGCTTCAGATGGAGGCCTGTCAGCGGCGTCTTCAGCTCGTGGGCGAGGAACGCCGTGCGCCGCTCCGCGGCCTCCGCCGCCGCCCGCGCCTCGCGCTCCCTGGCGAGCAAGAGCGCGTTCTCGAGGGAGATGGCCGCTTGCGTGGCGAGCAGCTCGAGGGCGAGGAGCCGCTCGGGCGTGAACGCGTGCGTGGTGACGTTGTTCTCGAGGTACAGCAGGCCGAGCACCTCGGCCTGCCGCAAGATGGGAACGCAGAGGACCGACCTCGGATTGTGCCGGACGATGTACTCGTCCCCCGAGAACCTGCCCGCCTTCGCGGCGGCGTCATCGAGGAGCACGCGCTCCTTGGTGAGCCGCACGTAGTGGAGGAGCGAGGCAGGGAGGAGCGGAGAGGACGACACCGGCAACGACTGGAGAACCCTGGTCACGGTCCCCTGTCGCTCCTCGATCGCGGCCTCCGCCTCGATCGTCAGGCCGCCGTCCCGCACCAGGATGAGGCAGCCCTTCTGGGCACCTCCCTGCTCGAGGACGAACTCGAGCAGGGTTCGCAGGAGCTTCTCGAAGAGGATCTCGCCCGAGATCGTCTGCGACGCCTTGACGACCGCGAGCACGTCGAGCAGCTCCGTGCGGGCCGCGAAGGTGGCGGTCGGCTCGAGCGGCCGCCGCTCGAGGAGCTGCGAATGGCGCTGCTCGAGCTGCTTCACCTTGCCGTCGGCCCCCCAGCGCACGTAGCACGAGCGGGCCTCGCGCAGGTACGTATCGGAGAAGCGCTCGAACCCTCGCGCTCGATAGAACCGAGACGCGAGCTCGTAGGCGAGCGCCTCGATGTGGACGAAGCCGCTCTCGCGCGCCGCGCGGATGGCCTCTTCATAGAGGCGCATCGCGTCGAGGTCCCGGCCCTCGATGCGGGCGACCTCGGCGGACACCAGGGCGTAGCGGCTCCGGAAGTTCTCGGGGCAGCCTTCGGCCCAGCGCCTCAGCTTCTGGAGCGCGCTCTCGAGCGCCTGAGCGAACCGCTGCCGCTGCTCGGCCGGCGCCTCGGCGTGGAGGGCCGTCACCGTGAGCGCGTGGTAGAAGTGGTGCGTCGCTTCCATGGCCAGAGACGCCGCCTGCCCCTGCATCAGCGCGGCGGTGGCCGCGGACTCCAGCGCTTCGGCGTGACGCTCGTACGTGAACGCGGCGACCTGCTTCATGATATGAACCATCGCGATTCCAAGGCCGAAGCCCGCCTTCTGGAGGATCGCGAGGGAGCTCGCCTCGTCGAAGTCGCCGCCGTCGAAGCTCGTGGGCCCCCGCGTCGCTCCCTTCAGGCTCGCCGCGAGCTGCTCTTCGAGCCGGACCACGTGGTACACCACGTCGTTGTGGGTCTGCCGGGCGAAGGCGGTGTATTTCCGCGCGACCTCGATGACGCGGTCGAGCGGATCGCCGTTCTCGAAGACGACCCACACCATGTTGTACGTCAAGTAGCCGGCGAAGATGAAGTCTCCGACGTCGAGGCAATCGAGGAATGCCTTGTCCATGAGCGGGATGCTCGTCGCGTAGTGCCTGTGCCAGATGCTGATGACGCCCGCGTGGTGGAAGAGCAGCCTCCCCTTCAGCATGGCCGTGACGCTCTTGAATTTCTCGTTGAGCCTGAGCGCCATCTCGGAGAACTCGAACGCGCAGGGGACGTCGCCGAGGATGGACACCATGACCGCGGCGTAACAGCTATAAACGAACGAGGACTCCTCGGCGTGTCCGTGCTGCAGGGACGCGTTCACCCCCTTGGCGGTGAGCAGCGGCCAGAGCGCCGGTCGCACGGAGAACACGAGTGGGGCCGACTCGGCGACCAGGCTGATGAACGCCCGCACGTCTTCGTCGGTCGCCACGGGCGCGTCGACGAGATCGGCGATGCGGCGCCCGCGCAGGGAGATCGGGACCTGCCGGATCTCGGCCTCCACGGCGGCGTGGATCTCCTCGTCGGCCTCCGGGAGCGTCGCCCCGTAGAGCCGCAGGGCCTCGATCATGACCGTCATGGCGTCGCGGTGCCGTCCAGCGATCTGGTAGAGCCGCATGCGCAGCCGGTGGGCCCTGGCCCGGTCGGGCCTGGAGCGGGCGTTCTGGAGGATCAGATCGAACAGCTCGTCGGCCGGCTGGAAATTGCCGGCGATGGACTCGCATTCGGCGAGCTCCAGGTGGAGCCTGAACGTGTCCTCGTACCGCGCGCTCCAGGCGTCCTGCGGCAAGAGGGACGTCGCCTGCGCCAGGTAGCTGCGCGCGGAGGCGTAGGCGACCGAGGCCTTCGCCTTGATCCCTGCCAGGAGGTTGAGCCGGCAGAGCGCCTCCCTCTCGCGTGGATCGGTGATGAGGTGGGCGCCGTGATTGAGCTGGGTCGCGACGTCGAAAGCCCGCTCCTCGACCGCCCCGCCGGGCAGACGAGACACGAGGCGCCGGCCGATCTCGAGGTGCACAGCGGCCCGCCGGGCCTCCGGGATGAGCGAATAGGCCGCCTCCTGGACGCGGTCGTGGAGGAACTTGTAGGTGCCTTCGTGGCAGAGGACGAGCCCCGCGAGGATGGCCTGCCAGACCTCCGCGTGCAGCGCCTCTTCCGAGCGGTCGCACGCTATCGTCAAGATGCCGACCTCCGCGGCGCTCCCGAGGCAGGCGAGCTGCTTCAGCGCCTCCTGGGTGCCAGCGGGGAGCCGCGCGAGCTTGTCGACCATCAGATCGACCACGTTGTCGGTGAAGCCCTTGGCGCGGATCTTCGCCATGTCCCACCGGAAGGCGCCCGCGTGCGGGTCGAGCTCGATCAGCTGCTCTTCGTGGAGGGCGAGGAGAAACTGGATCGCAAAGAAGGGGTTGCCGGCCGTCTTCTCGTGGACCAAAGCCGAGAGCGGCGCGGCGTCCTCGGGGCGGCACTGAAGCATATCGCTGACGAGCATGGACAGGTGCTCGCGGGAGAGCGGGCCGAGCACGAACTCCCCGACGCGCGCGCCCTCCCTCCTCATGTCGTCCAGCGCCGTCATGAGCGGGTGCGAGGGGGTCACCTCGTTGTCGCGGTACGCGCCGATGACGAGGAGATGGCCCATGTCGAGGTGCGTCACCAGATCCTGCAAGAGCGCGAGGCTCGCCGAGTCGGCCCACTGGAGATCGTCGAGGAAGAGGACGAGGGGGTGCTCCTTCCGGGCGAACACGCCGATGAAGTGCCGGAAGACGGTGCGGAACCGGTTCTGCGCCTCGACCGGCGGCAGCTCGGGAGCCGGCGGCTGCGGGCCGATGACCAGCTCGAGCTGCGGGATCAAGTCCACGATGAGCTGCGCGTTGACCGTGAGGACCTCGAGCAACCGCTGCTTCCAGGCCGCGATCCTCTCGCTGTCGGCGAGGAGCTCGAGCACGATCTCCTGAACGGCCTGCACGATGGTGGAATAAGGGATCTCGCGCTTGTGCTGATCGAATTTTCCCGAGGCGGAGAACCCCCGCTCGCCCGCGACGGCCCTGTCCAGCTCGTGGACCAGCGTCGACTTGCCGATGCCGGAGTAGCCCGAGAGGAGCACGAGCTGTGGAGATCCGGTGTCGACAACGCGCTCGAAGGCGCGCAGCAGCACCGCGATCGCCTCGTCGCGCCCATAGAGCTTCTGCGGGATGCGCAGGCGGCCCGACGCGTCCTGCTCGCCCAGCGGGAACGGCGCGACGTTGCCGTCGCAGCGCCATGAGTCGAAGCACCGTTTCAGATCATGGCCAAGGCCGCGGGCCGTCTGGTAGCGCTCCTCGGGCATCTTCGCGAGCAGCTTGATCACGATGCGCTCGGCCACCTCCGGCACGTCGGGGACCACCTTAGACGGCGCCGCGAACGCGCGGGCGACGTGACAATGGATCCATTCGAGCGGGTCGCGGGCGTCGAAGGGGAGCTTCCCCGTGAGCATCTGGTAGAACGTGACCCCCAGGGAGTACAGATCGCTGCGGCTGTCGACCCCACGGTTCATCCGCCCTGTCTGCTCGGGCGACATGTAAGGGAGGGACCCCTCGATGAGGCGCGCTGGCTCCAGGGCGTGCTGTTCGCGGGAGAGCCGTGAGGCGAGCGCGAGATCGGCGATCTTCACCTCGCCCGTGGCGGGAATGACCAGGATATTTGCGGGCTTGAGGTCTCTGTGAACGACGCCTCGCTGATGGATGTCGGAGACGGCATCCGCGATGCGGGCGGCGAGCTCGAGGAACCTGCCGATCGCCATCGGCGCGCCGAGCAGTCGATCGAGCGGCTCAGCGCCCGAGTCTTCCATGACGAGGGCGAGCGCCCCATCGTACATCTCGAGGGCGAGGGGCCTGACGACGGCTGCCACGTCGAGCATCTTGCCCGTCTCGTACTCCCTCTTGAGCCGGGCGAGGTCCTGCGGCCGGCAGCTCCTCGGGTCGAGCACCTTGAGGACCACCGGATGGCCGTCGGCGTTTCGAACAGCGCGGTACACGGCGGTGCCGCGGCCCTCGTGAATGGTCTCGCAGATCGTGTACGGAAAGGGAGGGGACGGGCTCGTCATGCAGGCGATGGGCGAGGCAGCCTCGGCAGTGGCAGCAGGAGCCCCTTCCCCGATAAGGTATACCATTCCCCGCCCCCGCATCATGGCCAGCGTTGGGGACGATCCGGCGCGGATTCGCGTCAGCCGGCGGGCTCGGCCACGCGCGGGCCCGAGGCGCCGTCGCCAGGCTGCCTCGGCCGAGAGCCGCTAGGTTCAACGCGCCTCAGGCGATCGAGGACGGCGCGCTCGACGCCCTGGGCGTGCGGGCCGTCCGGCTCACGCCGTTCCAGGAGAACCCTGCCGGCGCCTACCTGGCGAGCGACGGAGTCCGCCAGTTCACCGGAGTTCAATCACGGTTACCCTCCGCGCATCGGCACGGTCATTTCGGTCAGCACCGCGCGCTGGCCGCCGAAATAGTCCTGGGGCGCGCAGCCGAGGGCGCGCGTGAAGACGCGGTGGCATTGCGCATAACTCCCGAAACCGACGGCGTACGCCGCGCGCGCGAAGCTCGCGCCGCGATCCACCTCGGCGACGAACTGCATCAGCTTGAGCCGCGCGCGGTACTCGACGACGTTCACGCCCACGTCCTTGCGAAAACGCCGGCTGATCCCGCTCTCGCCCGTGTGCAGGCGCGCCGCGAGGGCCGCCCCGGGGAGATTCGGATCGAGCCGCAAGAGCTCGAAGATGCGGCGGCTTACCACGTGGGGGAGCGGCACGTTCGACAGCGACCGCTCGAAGAGCTCCGCGAGGCGATGCTCCACGACCGAGATGTCGCGCGCTCGGTCGAGCGCGCCGAGGAGCGCGAGCTCCTCGGCAAGCACGGCCGGCGTGAGCTGCACAGCGTCGAGCGCGACCTTCGACGCGGCCCCGGCGACGCGAGCCCCCAGCTCGGGGCGGAGCGCCGCGACGTACAGAACGAAATCGCTGCTCTCCTCGAGGAGCGCGTGATCTTGCCCAGGCGCGAAATAGAGCAGCGTGCCCGCCACGAGCGGCACCACGCGCTTCCCTATGCCCATGATGCCCGTGCCGCGGGCGACGAGGTTGATCTCCGGCTCCTCGTGGAAATGCCGGGGCCGACGGTACTGCGGCTGGTGACGGAAGACCTGGGCGCGCCGGCCGGCGAGCATCGGAAAGGGCTGGAACAACGCGGGCCGAGCGCTCAAGGCCAGGTCAGTGTGCGGCAGCGGGGACGCGGACAGAAAGCAAAAAATGCGAAGCGCTCTTGCGCCCGGTGCGCCAAGTGGAGCCCATGATGTCTTCGACGCGCTGCACGGTCGCTTCGCTTCTGTTCTCCGCATTCACCGCGCTGGCCTGTGACGACTCCAGCCAGCGCCCGGGCTCGGCGACCGGGGCTGGCGGGGACGGCACCGGCGCGGGTGCTGGTGGTGGTTCCAGCGCCGAAACGGGCAGCTCCATGGCGGGGACTGGGGCTGCGGGTGGCGCCTCCAGCGCCGGAGCCGGCGCGGGCGGCGCAGGCGGCGCAGGCGGAACGGCGGGTGGCACAGCAGCGGCAGGCGCCACGGGTAACGGCGGCTCTGCGGGCGGCCCTCCCCCGGCCGAAGAGGCCTTCACGCTGCTCTTCCGCGACGATTTCGATCAGCTGGACGCAGCTCGCTGGCAGCTGATGACACATTCCTGGACCGAGAATCTGGCGCTGTTCTCGCAATCCGCCGCTACCATCGAACGTGGCCAGCTGGTGCTCCGGCTCACGCCGGCCCCCCAGGGCACCGCCGACAGCTCCGGAGCCGCCAAGACCTTCCTGGGTGCCGAGGTTCGCTCCGTCGACTCGCTCACGTACGGGCGCGTGCGCGCTCGCGTCAAGCTGGCCCGAGGCTCGGCGGTCATCTCGTCCCTGGTCACGATCTACACCCCCTGGCCAGCGGACAACTGGAACGAGCTCGACATCGAGTGCCTAGGGGCCGAGCCGAATGACGTGCAGTTCAACGCCATGGTGTACACTGGCGCTCCGGTACGGCCCCCGGTGACGCAATCCGTCAGTCCGACTCAGCATCCGCAGAAGGTGGACCTCGGCTTCGATCCGAGCGAGGACTTTCACACGTACCAGATCGAATGGACGCCGTCCGGCGCCCGCTTTTCAGTCGACGACGTGCTCCGACACGAGTGGACGGAGCGCATCGACCTCATGGTGCTGCCGCAGAACGTGCTCATGACGATCTGGGCGTCGTCGAGCGCGTCCTGGGCCGGGGCCGTGACGGCCGAGACGGGCAAGGCGAGCGCGACGTACGATTGGATCGAGCTCTATCGGTACACGCCTTGATCGGGTCGCGAGACCAGGCCGCTCCGAGCGCGTGAGCTCACGCGGTTCGGCCCGACAACGCGCGAAGCGAACGCCTGGGTGCGGGGCGGAGCCCCGACGGAACCTGCGCGCGCCTGTTAGCGACGCGACAGCATGGGCGGAGCATCGCTGTTCTCCGCAGCGGCTGCGGTGGTTCAGGGCGACGCGCGCGCTGACATGCCTCTCGGGATCGGATACTGCTCGAGGCCATGTCGCGCCGCCGTTCTGCCGTCATTATCGCCGCTGTCTCCGCCATCATGCTCCCTGCCGTCCCGCTCGCGTGCGGGGGCGATCGCGAGCTCGACGCGGGCCAGGGGAAGGGCACGAGCGGCGCCGGGACGGCAGGCGCCAGTGCTGCTGGCGGCGAGGCGGCTGGAATAGGCGGCGCAGGCGGCGAGGCCGCAGGCGCTGGCGGGGCTGGCGGCGGCGCGCAGTACGGGAACGTGCTCTGTCCGACCTCGTTCACGTTCAACGCGCCTCCCGGGGCCACGGATGTGCGCGTCCCTGGCGAGTGGAACGGCTTCGATCTCGGCGCCGCCCCGCAGCTGCAGGGCGGTACGCAGGGCCGGCTCGTGGCCACCGTCGACCTGCCGCCGGGGCTTCACGGCTACAAGATCGCCTATCGGTCCGGCGGCGAGGTCTCGTGGGTGCTCGACCCGGCGGAGGGGCGCCGCAAGTACGTCGACGGGGTCGAGAACTCGGCCGTCAAGGTCCCTGACTGCCGCCTCCCGTCGTTCTCGGTCGCGTCCAGCCAGGCGACGCGGCCTGCCGCCGGACAGGGCGCCTTCGAGGCCCGGCTCGTCTACCGGGACGGCATCGAGGGCGCGGGCCCGGAGGCGGCCTCGTTCGAGGCGGTTCTACAGGGCCAGGACGGCGAGGCGCGCCCGCTCACGGATCAGGAGCTCTCGGTCGACGCGCGCGGCGACGTGCGGATCCAGCTGGGAGGCCTCGGCGACGGCAAATACCGCGTCACCCTCCGCGGGGCGACCCGGAGCGGCCGCGCCGGTGAGCCGCTCCGGCTGGTGTTCTGGGTCGAGGCCGAGCCGTTCTCCTGGGAGGACGCGCTCATCTACATGGTCGTCACCGATCGTTACCGCGACGGCGATCCGGCCTTGAACCCGCCCGCCACGCCGGGCGCCGATCCGCGGGGCGACTGGGCCGGCGGGGATCTCGAGGGGCTGCGGCAGGCGATCGAGGACGGCACGCTCGACGCCCTGGGTGTGCGGGCCATCTGGCTCACGCCGTTCCAGGAGAACCCCGCCGGCGCCTACCTGGCGAGCGATGGAGTCCACCAGGTCACCGGATATCACGGTTACTGGCCCATCAAGGCGCGCGAGGTGGATCCGCGGATCGGCGGCGCCGGGGCGCTCCGCGCGATGGTGGCCGAGGCGCACCGCCACGGGATCCGCGTCCTCCAGGACTTCGTGGTGAACCACGTCCACGAAGATCACGAGTACGTCTCGTCTCACCCGGATTGGTTCAGGACGGGGTGCGTCTGCGGGACGGACGGCTGCGACTGGACGTCGCACGCGCTCGATTGCATGTTCGCGAGCTACCTCCCCGACGTGGACCACACGGTCCCCGAGGCCAACGCCGCGTTCGTGGCGGACGCGATCCACTGGCTCGACGCGTTCGATCTCGACGGGCTCCGCGTGGACGCCGTGAAGCACGTGGAGGAGATCGCGACGCGCAACCTCGCCGCGGAGGTCCGGGAGGCGTTCGAGCCGGCCGGCACACGTTATTTCCTGATGGGCGAGACGGCGATGGGCTGGAGCGACTGCGCCGACCCGTGCAACGACGAGAACTACGGGACGATCGCGAGGTACATCGGACCTCAGGGGCTCGACGGCCAGCTCGATTTCGTCCTCTATCACGGGGTCTCTTACCGGACGTTCGGCTGGGGCGAGGAGGGCATGCTGCACGCCGCGTACTGGGTCGAGCACGGGCAGCGGCGGTGGCCGGAGGGCGCGATCATGACGCCGTACATCGGCAGCCACGACACGGCCCGGTTCGCGACGCTCGCCGACTACCGCGACGAGGCGGGGCCTCGCGGCCGGGAGGTCCCGGGCCGCCAGTGGTCGGACACCGCGGGAGCGCCCGAGTCGCCCGAGGTGTACGCGCGGGCGCGCCTCGCGATGGCGTGGCTCCTGGGCCTCCCGGGCGCTCCGCTGCTCTATTACGGCGACGAGTACGGCGCGTGGGGCGGTGCCGACCCGAACAACCGCGGCGTGTGGCGTCCGGAGGAGGATCTCACGGCGGACGAGCTGGAGACGCTCGATTTCGTGCGCGCGCTCGGGACCGCGCGCCGGGACATCCCCGCGCTCCGCCGCGGCGCCTACGTGAACCTCACCGCCACGGAGGACACGCTGGTCTTCGGCCGCCGGCACGGCCGGGGGGAGTCCGCCGTGGTGGCGCTGACGCGCGCGGGGACCGAGCAGCGCATCTCGGTCGAGGTCGCCCAGGCGCTCGGCCTCCCGCCCGGCACCGAGCTCAGGGACGCGCTCGGCGGCGCGAGCGAGGTCGTCTCCGCGACCGGCGTGCTCTCGATGAGCGTCCCGCCGGGCGGGGCGGTGATCTTCGCGCCGTGATCGCTGGCAGGCCGGCGGGGGCGGGCTCCGGCGGCGAGCGCAGGCCCAGCGGAGGCGGCGAAGCGGCTGGAGGAGCGCGGAAGGACGCGGCGACTCGCGCGCTGTCCGATTGAGCTCCGCAGCCGCCCCGGGTATGTCGGAGCGGTACGACATGCAGCCACCCAACGCGAGCCAGTTGCCCGAGGAGCTCCGCGCGCCGCCCCCGCGCCCCTGGGCGACCTTGCGGCATGTCCGGCATCAGCTGGCCGGCGTGGGGTACTCGCTGCTCTTCTGGGCGGGGCTGCTCGGGGTCGGCGCCTTCTACCGGCACATCGATTTCGTCGCGATGCTCCTCACGGTCTCGTTCGGCGTCATGCCGTTCGTGCTCCTGTATCAGGTGCTGGGTAGCTACACCGCCTGCCGCCTGGCGCTCCGCGGCGCGCCGTCGGCGGCGCACATCTACGAGGGGGCCGTCGTGACGAGGTACGGGACGGTGAACATCTGGCACGTCGTCGTCGCCGGCCAGCACGTGCGGATTCGCGCGAACGCGCCGCTCGACAGGAGCGTGGTGGTCCTCGTGACGCCCGAGACGCGGAGCGGCAAGCGCCGAGTCGGGGTCTATCATCCCCGGATCGGGATCTGCACATCGCTCGTGTGAGCCGCGCTCGCGGCGCTGTTGTTGCGGACTTAACCGCGTGAGACATTCGCCGGCATGCGAGCTGGGTCGGGTCTTTGCGTGCTGGTCATGGCCGTCCTGGTGCTGGCCGTCGTGGGGTGGATGGGCGCGCTCGGGTGCGCGGCGGGGCACGACGGCGCGGCGGCGGCGGCGCTCGTACAGCGCCGGTTCCCGGCGCAGGCCGCCGAGGTGCTGGGCAGCGGCGCTCCCGGCGCGCCTGTGGCGACCGGCGGCGGCTTCGCGCTGGGCGCGCCTGGCCTGGCGGGGCGCGGGCCGCGGCTCCAGGCCGAGCTGCCGCGCGACGGCGGCGGCTGGATGCGGCTCTCGGGCGCTGGCGGCTTCGAGGTGCGGGTGCGGGAGGCCGGCGCGTCCGGCCCGGGGGCGGTGTTCGACGGCGCGGTGATCTACGGCCGCGCGGGCGGCGCGTCGTTCTGGCGGGCGGTCGCCGGGGGCATCGAGGAATGGCTCACCGTGGCGCCGGGCGCCGTGCCGGCGGGTGAGCCCGCGGCCGTCTGGGAGGTGGACGGCGCGGCGCTGCGGCAGCGCGGCGAGGCCGTCGAGGTGGTGGACGCGGCGGGGACGCCGCGGCTGCGCGTCACCGCGCCGCGAGCGTTCGCGGAAGGCGGGCGGCCGATCGCGGCGCGCCTCGAGGCGCGCGGGGCGGAGATCGCGCTGCTTGTCGAGGCGTCGGGGGAGCTCCTGCTCGTGGATCCGCTGTGGCGCGCCGTCGGGGCGATGGCCACGAGGCGCGACGCCGGGCACACGGCCACGCTGCTGGGCGGCGACGACGGGCGGGTCCTGGTCGCGGGTGGCTATGGCGGCGAAGGCTATCTCGCGAGCGCGGAGCTGTACGACCCGGCGGACGACAGCTGGGCGCCGGCGCAGCCGATGAGCGAGGCGCGCGGCCAGCACGCCGCCCTGCGGCTGGCCAGCGGGCAGGTGTTGGTCGTGGGTGGCCGGGGCAGCGAGGGCTTGTTGACGAGCGCAGAGCTGTACGACCCGGCGGAGGACCGCTGGACGCCGACGCGACCGATGCGTGCTCCGCGCGAAGGGCACACGGCGACGCCGCTCGGCGACGGGCGGGTCCTCGTCACGGGCGGCCTCGACGGTGAGCTCGCGCTGGACAGCGCGGAGATCTATGACCCGACCGAGAACCTCTGGACCGCCGCGGCGCCGATGAGCGTTCGTCGTTACCAGCACACGGCGACGCCGCTCGGCGACGGGCGGGTCCTCGTCACAGGCGGACTCGAGCTGCAGGGCGCGCTGAACAGCGCGGAGATCTACGACCCGGCCGAGAACACCTGGACCGCCGCGGCGCCGATGCGCAACGCGCGCCACGAGCACGCGGCGACGCGTCTGAACGACGGACGCGTCCTCGTCACGGGCCGCTCGACGAGCGACCGGTACGGCGAGGGCGAGGAGGAGGAGGAAGAGTTCGCGAGCGCGGAGATCTACGACCCGGCGAGCGACGGCTGGGCGCTCACGGCGCCGATGAGCGTCGGGCGCACTCGCCACACGGCGACGCTGCTGGACGGCGGATGGGTCCTCGTCACGGGCGGGTCCGCGTCGTCCGAGTCCGGGTCCCTGGCGGGCGCGGAGATCTACGATCCGGCGGCAGGCTCGTGGTCGAACGTGCCGGCGATGGCCGCGGGCCGCAGCGCTCATACCGCGACGCTGCTCCCGGGCGGCGGCGTGCTCGTGACGGGCGGCAACCAGGACTTCGAGGCGAGCGCAGAGATCTACGACCTGGCGGGCGCAAGCCCGTGGTCGGAAGCAGCACCGATGCTCGACGCGCGCTACGACCACACGGCGACGTTGCTGAGCGACGGGCGGGTCCTCATCGCGGGGGGCTACGGAACCGCCCATGTCAGCCTCTCGGGCGCGGAGATCTTCGACCCGGCGGAGGGAACCTGGACCGCGGCGGAGGCGATGAGCGGCTCGCGCAGCGCGCACACGGCGACGCGGCTGAACGATGGGCGGGTCCTCGTCGCGGGCGGCCAAGGGATCGACTATGTCAGCCTCTCGGGCGCGGAGATCTTCGACCCCGACACGCGCGGCTGGAAAGCGGTAAAGCCGATGATCACGGCGCGCCAGCTTCACACGGCGACGTCGCTGAGGGACGGGCGGGTCCTCGTCGCGGGCGGTTATGGGGCCGATTATACCAACCTCTCGAGCGCGGAGATCTTCGACCCCGACACGGACGCCTGGTCGGCGACAGCGCCGATGAGCACCGCGCGCCAGGGTCACACGGCGACGTCGCTGAGGGACGGGCGGGTCCTCGTCGCGGGCGGTTATGGGGCCGACTATACCAACCTCTCGAGCGCGGAGATCTTCGACCCCGACACGGGCACCTGGTCGGCGACAGCGCCGATGAACGCCGCGCGCCAGAGCCACACGGCCACGCTGCTTGATGACGGCCAGGTCCTCGTCGTAGGCGGTTACGGGGCCGACAACGCCAACCTCGCGGCCGCGGAGGCGTATGATCCGGCGACCGATCGCTGGACGGCACGGGCTCCCATGAGCGCCGCGCGCCAGAACCACACAGCCACGTCGCTCCTGGACGGGCGGGTTCTCATCGCGGCGGGCATTGCCGGCGCTTACGGCTATGAGGGTAGCGCGACCGCGGAGGTGTACGACCAGGCCACCGACAGCTGGGCTCCGGCAGAGACGATGTACGTCCAGCGATCCTACCATGCGGCGACGCTGCTGAGCGATGGCAAGGTCCTGGTCACCGGCGGCGACGGGCCCGGCGGCATCCTCGCCGACGGCGAGCTCTTCATCCCTGCCCTCCCCGGCGATCCTTGCGAGACCGATGCGGACTGCGCCGGCGCCTCCTGCGTCGACGGCGTCTGCTGCGACGTCCCTTGCGCGGGCGCGTGCATGGCGTGCTCCGCCGCGAAGAAGGGCGCCGGCCCCGACGGCGCATGCGGCCCCATCCAGGCCGGCGCCGATCCGGACGACGACTGCGCCGCGGAGCCTGCCTCCTCCTGCGGCACCACCGGCCTCTGCGACGGCCGCGGCGGCTGCCAGCTGCGGGCGCAGGGCGCCCCCTGCGGCGCGGCCTCGTGCAAGGACGCCTCCGAGCTCGTCGAGGCCCCCCTCTGTGACGGCCTCGGGGTCTGTACCGAGGGCGACACGCGATCTTGCGCCGAGTACCGCTGCGTCGCGGGCGCCTGTCTCACGGGCTGCACCTTCGACACCCAGTGCGCCGACTCGGCCTACTGCGCGGCGACCGGCGGCGACTGCCTGCCGAAGAAGCCCGTCGGCGCCGCGTGCTCGCTCCCCAAGGAGTGCCTCAGCGGGCAGTGCAGGGCTGGAGCCTGCGAGCTCGACGCCGACGAGGACGGCATCGCCGACAGCGAGGACAACTGCCCTGCGGTCCCGAACACGCTTCAGGCCAACACCGATGGTGGCCTGTCGGCGGGCGATCTCCTCGGCGACGCCTGCGACGAGGACGACGACGCCGACGACGACGGCGACACGGTGGACAACTGCCCCCTCGTCGCGAACCCCGACCAGGCCGACGTCAACGGCGATGGGGTCGGCGACGCCTGCGATTGCGACAACCCGCGCAAGCCCGACGGCAGCCCCTGCGACGACGGCAACGCCTGCACGCAGACCGATACCTGCCAGAACGGCGCCTGCGTCGGCGGCGATCCCTTCGTGTGCCCGCAGCCCGACGCCTCCACCTGCAGGCGCGCCGTCTGCGCGCCGGCCACCGGCGCCTGCCAGAGGCGCTACAAGCTCGACGGCGCGCCCTGTCCAGGCGGCGAGTGCATCGCCGGGGGCTGCTTGCTCGCGGAGGCCGCCAGCGGCTCTGGAGGCGGCGCGGGTGGCGAGGGCCAGGGCGGAGAGGGCGACGGCGGCGGCGGCCAGGGCGGCGGCGGCCAGGGCGGCGGCGGCCAGGGCGGCGATGCCGCCGCGACTGGCTCCGGCGGGTCCGGCGGCAACGCCGGTGGCGCGGCTCCGGCGCCTGCTCCGGAGCGGAGCGCCCCGCCGCGCGCGCACGGCAACGGCTGCGCCCTGGCGCGCGGCGCTGGCCCTGACCCGGGCGGCTCGTCCCTGCCCTGGCTCCTCCTCGCCGCCTTGCTCGCCGCGCGCTCCAGGGGGTTCCGCGACTCAGCCTGATCCACCACCGCTCGCCGAGTTCTCGCTGGTCGTGCCCTTCCGACAGGCTCCCGGGCGGTTCGGTCATGCCTCGCTCACGCACAGCCAGGGACCAACTTGGGCCTCGTCCAGGACTCGAAGCGCGGGCGATAAGCGCGCGACGCGCAGCCCCCGGGGACCTCTGGGCCACACACCCGTACGCTCCGACACCGGCGTCAGCCCTCCCCGGGAGCCGGACGCTCTTGCGGCTCGCGACAGCTGCGCCTCTACTCGTTCACCATGACCACGACACTTCGCCTACCGGTCGACGACGAGCGGCTCGTCCAGCTGATCCGAGAGCGGCTCGACGAGCTGATCGCGGGCATCGATCGACGCATCGGCGCGCAGCTGGACGAGATCCTCCACCACCCGCTCTTTCAGCGTCTCGAGCGGGCCTGGCGCGGGCTCTGGTTCGTGGTCGAGAGGACGAGCTTCGACGAGAACATCCGGCTCGAGCTGCTCAATTGCTCGAAGGACGACCTGCGGGACGACTTCGCATCCGCAGGTGCGACCGACAAGAGCGGGCTCCACGCCATCGTCTATGCGCGCGCGATCGGGCGCGGGCACGAGCCGTACGGCGCCATCCTCGCGAACCTCGAGTTCGGCCCGGAGCCGGACGACGCAGCCCTGCTCCAGCGATGCGCGACGGTGGCGCTCCTGGCCCAGGCGCCCTTCGTGGCGGGGGCCTCGCCGCGCCTCCTCGGGGTGGAGAGCTACCACGCGCTCGGGGCTGCGGACCGAGCCCAGGACTCCGAGGCGCTGCAGCAGCTGCGCGCGGAGGAGTGCTCACGCGCGCTCGGGCTGGTCCTGCCGCGTTTTCTGCTGCGCGCGCCGTTCGGTCGCGGCGAGCGCGCCGAGGCGAGCTTCGCCTACGAGGAGAGCACCGAAGACCACGAGAGCTACTGCTGGGGCAACGCGAGCTTCGCCTTCGCGACCCGGCTCACCGACAGCTTCGCGCGTTACCGGTGGTGTCCCAACATCATCCGTCCCGGCGGCGGCGGGCTGATCGAGGGGCTACCGCGGCCCGAGGGAGAGGGCATGATCGAGACACCCACCGAGGTGGCGCTGTCCTTTCCCCAGGAAGCCGAGATCGCGGAGCGCGGATTGATCCCGCTCCTCGCGGTCGCTCCCGGGCAGGCATGCTTTTTCTCGGCGAACTCCCTGCAAGCTCCACGGTCCTTCGGCGACACGGACGAGGGCAGGGCCGCCGAGATGAATTACAGGCTTGGGACCCAGCTTCCCTGGCTCTTCGTCCTCGCCCGCATCGTTCATTATCTCAAGGTCATCTACCGCTCTTACCAGCACGCCTTCGAGACGCCGCAAGAAGCCGAGAAAGAGCTGAACGACTGGGTGTCTCAGTACGTCGCGGACCGAGAGGTGGTGACCGCGGCGTCGCGCACCCGGAGACCGCTGCGCAAGGTGAGAGTGCTCGTCCTGGACACCGAGCACGAGGGCGATTGGTACAGGCTCGGGGTGCAGCTCAGGCCTCACTTCAAGTACATGGGCGCGTTCTTCACGCTGAGCGTCTCCAGCCGGATCGAGAAGAGATGATCGCGCTCGACACGGACGATCCGATCCTCGCCCGCTTCGCTCGCGATCTCAACGCACAAGCATCGATTGGCGTCGACGATGGGCTTGACGTGAGGCCTGATCTCGAGCGCTTCTCCGCGGAGGACATCGAGCACGCCCAGCTCGCCTGGAGCCACCGTGTCCTGGGCGAGTACCGCGGGGTGGTGATCTACACCGAGCTGCTCGCTGCCCTCGTCGAGGCCGAGGCGCCGTACCCGGCGCTCGCCGCCGTCCACCGGATCATCGGGGACGAGCTCCGCCACAGCCGCCTGTGCGCGGAGGTCGTCGGATGGCTCGGAGGATGGGAGTCGCTCCACCTCGACCTCGGGGGGCAGCGCATGCCCCGCACCGACGATCCTCCGGCGGCCAGGGCGCTCGAGCTCGCCGCCCGCGAGCTCGTGCTCGTCGAGGAGGAGTCGGTGAGGACGCTCCGCGCCCACGTTCGCGCGGCCGAGGAGCCGTCGATCCGGCGGGTCTTCGAGTCGTTGCTGCGCGACGAGGTGCGCCACGCCGCCGCCGGACGCTCCCTCGTGGCGCTGATTGAGCGCTCGTACCCAGAGAGCGAGCTCGCGGGGGTACAGGCGCGCCTGCACGCCCGCCTGCCCGAGGAGCGACGGCACCTGCGCGAGCAGGCGCTCGCGCGGGCCGTTGGCGGCCCGGGGCGACAGCTCGGAGCAAGGCTCGCACCGGGCGATCTCGAGGCGTGAGCTGAGACATCGACTTCGTCGTGAGACGCGGAGCGGCAAGCGCCGAGTCGGGGTCTATCATCCCCGGATCGGGATCTGCACATCGCTCGTGTGAGCCGCGCTCGCGGCGCTGTTGTTGCAGACGTGACCGCGTGAGACATTCGCCAGCATGCGAGCTGGGTCGGGTCTTCGCGTGCTGGTCATGGCCGTCCTGGTGCTGGCCGTTGTGGGGTGGATGGGCGCGCTCGGGTGCGCGGCGGGGCACGACGGCGCGGCAGCGGCGGCGCTCGTACAGCGCCGGTTCCCGGCGCAGGCCGCCGAGGTGCTGGGCAGCGGCGCTCCCGGCGCGCCGGCGCTCACCGACATCGGCTTCGCCCTGGGCGCGGCCGGCCCGGGCGGCGGACGGCCACGGATCGAGGCCGAGCTGCCGCGCGACGGCGGCGGCTGGATGCGGCTCTCGGGCGCGGGCGGCTTCGAGGTGCGGGTGCGCGAGGCCGGCGCGTCCGGCCCGGGGGCGGTGGTCGACGGCGCGGTGATCTACGGCCGCGCGGGCGGCGCGTCGTTCTGGCGGGCGGTCGCCGGGGGCATCGAGGAATGGCTCACCGTGGCGCCGGGCGCCGTGCCGGCGGGTGAGCCCGCGGCGGTCTGGGAGGTGGACGGCGCGGCGCTGCGGCAGCGCGGCGAGGCCGTCGAGGTGGTGGACGCGGCGGGGACGTCGCGGCTGCGCGTCACCGCGCCGCGAGCGTTCGCGGAAGGCGGACGGCCGATCGCGGCGCGCCTCGAGGCGCGCGGGGCGGAGATCGCGCTGCTTGTCGAGGCGTCGGGGGAGCTGCTGCTCGTGGATCCGCTGTGGCGCGCCGTCGGGGCGATGGCCACGAGGCGGGACGCCGGGCACACGGCCACGCTGCTCGGCGGCGACGACGGGCGGGTCCTGGTCGTGGGCGGCTATGGCGGCGAAGGCTATCTCGCGAGCGCGGAGCTGTACGACCCGGCGGACGACAGCTGGGCGCCGGCGCGGCCGATGAGCGCGCCGCGCCAAGATCACGCCGCCTTGCTGATGGACAGCGGGCAGATCCTCGTCGTGGGCGGCTCCGATGGATCGAGAGCGGTGGCGAGCACGGAGCTGTACGACCCGGCGGAGGACCGCTGGACGCCAGCGCGGCCGATGAACGTCGCGCGCCAGGGCCCCACGGCGACGCGGCTGGACGGCGGGCGGATCCTCGTCGTGGGCGGCTGGAACGACGGCAAGTTCCTCGAGAGCGCGGAGCTGTTCGACCCGCGCGAGGGCATCTGGACCGCGACGGCGCCGATGAGCACCGGGCGATACGGGCACACCGCGACGCTGCTGGCCGACGGGCGGGTCCTGGTCGCCGGCGGCTTCGGGGGGGAGGGCGAGATCGCGACCGTGGAGGTGTACGATCCGTCGACGAACGCCTGGACCCCGGCGCGATCGATGAACGCCGCGCGCCGAGGGCACACGGCCACGCTGCTCGACGGCGGGCAGGTCCTGGTCACGGGCGGGATGACGAACGACGACGAAAGCACGTCCATCGTGAGCGCGGAGCTGTTCGACCCGGTGGAGGGCATCTGGACCGCGACGGCGCCGATGAGCTTCAGGCGCTTTGACCACACGGCGACGCTGCTGGACGACGGGCGGGTCCTGGTCACGGGCGGATTGACGCATCCCGGCGCGTTCCTCGCGAGTGCGGAGATGTTTGACCCGGTGGATGGCGGCTGGTCGAACGCGCCCGCGATGGCCGTCGGCCGCGGCTCTCATACGGCGACGCTGCTCCCGCGCGGCGGCGTGCTCGTGACGGGCGGCAATGAAGGCGTCGAGACGAACGCCGAGGTCTACGACCCGCCAGGCACGAGCCCGTGGTCGGAGACCGCGCCGATGCGCGACGCGCGCTACGCGCACACGGCGACGCTGCTGGACGATGGGCGAGTCGTGGTCGCGGGCGGCTGGGCCGAATTCATCGACCCCAGGACCACGGAGATCTACGACCCGGCCGACGGCACCTGGACCGCGGCCAAGGAGATGCGCGACGCGCGCTATAGCCATACCGCGACGCTGCTGGACGACGGGCGGGTCCTGGTCGCGGGTGGCTACGGGAGCAACGAGGAGCGCGCGCTCGCGACCGTGGAGATCTTCGACCCCATGACGAGCAGCTGGACAGCGGCAGCGCCGATGATCGCCGCGCGCCAGGCCCACACGGCCACGCTGCTGGACGACGGCCGGGTCCTGGTCACAGGCGGCCTCGGGGCCGACTACGTCAACCTCGCGAGCGCGGAGATCTACGACCCGGCGGAAGGCACCTGGACCGCAGCGGTGGCGATGCTCGCCGCGCGCCAGGGGCACACGGCCACGCTGCTGGGCGACGGGCGGGTCCTGGTCACAGGCGGCTACGATCCCCGCGGTGACGCCCCGAGCGCAGAGATCTGGAGCCCCGGCGAGCGCGGCTGGACAGCGGCAGCACCGATGATCGCCGCGCGCCGGGCGCACACGGCGACGCTGCTGGACGATGGGCGGGTCCTGGTCGTGGGCGGCTCCCCGGACGTGGAGGGAATCAGCGGGCTCGCGAGCGCGGAGCTGTACGACCCGGCGACGGATCGCTGGACGATGCGAGCGCCCATGAGCACCGCGCGCCAGAACCACACGGCGACGCGGCTCCTGGCCGGGCGGGTCCTGGTCGCGGGCAATGCCCCTGTCAATGGCCATCGCAGCGCGAGCGCGGAAGTGTACGACCTGGCCACGGACAGCTGGTCTCCGGCAGGGACGATGTACATCGAGCGATCTCAACACGCGGCGACCCTGCTGCGCCATGGCAAGGTCCTGGTCACCGGCGGCGTGAACCTCGGCATCTACATCTCCAGCGCCGAGCTCAATATCGCCAGCGCCGAGATCTACACCCCTGCCTTCCCCGGCGCTCCCTGCGAGACCGATGCGGACTGCGCCGGCGTTTCCTGCGTCGACGGCGTCTGCTGCGACGTCCCTTGCGCGGGCGCGTGCATGGCGTGCTCCGCCGCGAAGAAGGGCGCCGGCCCCGACGGCGCATGCGGCCCCATCCAGGCCGGCGCCGATCCGGACGACGACTGCGCCGCGGAGCCTGCCTCCTCCTGCGGCACCACCGGCCTCTGCGACGGCCGCGGCGGCTGCCAGCTGCGGGCGCAGGGCGCCCCCTGCGGCGCGGCCTCGTGCAAGGACGCCTCCGAGCTCGTCGAGGCCCCGCTCTGCGACGGCCTCGGGGCCTGCGCCGAGGGCGACACGCGCTCTTGCGCCGAGTACCGCTGCGTCGCGGGCGCCTGCCTCACGGGCTGCACCTTCGACACCCAGTGCGCCGACTCGGCCTACTGCGCGGCGACCGGCGGCGACTGCCTGCCGAAGAAGCCCGTCGGCGCCGCGTGCTCGCTCCCGAAGGAGTGCCTCAGCGGGCAGTGCAGGGCCGGAGCCTGCGCGCTCGACACCGACGAGGACGGCATCGCCGACAGCGAGGACAACTGCCCTGCGGTCCCGAACACGCTCCAGGCCAACACCGATGGTAGCCTGTCGGCGGGCGACCTCCTCGGCGACGCCTGCGATGATGACGACGACGCCGACGGCGTCGCCGATACGGCGGACAACTGCCCCCTCGTCGCGAACCCCGACCAGGCCGACGTCAACGGCGATGGGGTCGGCGACGCCTGCGATTGCGACAACCCGCGCAAGCCCGACGGCAGGCCCTGCGACGACGGCAACGCCTGCACGCAGACCGATACCTGCCAGAACGGCGCCTGCGTCGGCGCCGATCCCTTCGTGTGCCCGCAGCCCGACACCTCCACCTGCAGGCGCGCCGTCTGCGCGCCGGCCACCGGCACCTGCCAGAGGCGCTACAAGCTCGACGGGGCGCCCTGTCCAGGCGGCGAGTGCATCGCCGGGGGTTGCTTGCTCGCGGAGGCCGCCAGCGGCGCCGGAGGCGGCGCGGGTGGCGAGGGCCAGGGCGGAGAGGGCGGCGGCGGGGACCAGGGCGGTGGGGACCAGGGCGGCGGGGGCCAGGGCGGCGACGCCGCCGCGAATGGCTCCGGCGGGTCCGGCGGCTCCGGCGGCGATGCCGGCGGCGCGCCTCCGGCGCCTGCACCGGAGGGGAGCGCCTCGCCGCGCGCGCACGGCAACGGCTGCGCTCTGGCGCGCGGCGCCGGTCCTGACGCGGGTGGCTCGTCCGTGCCCTGGCTCCTCCTCGCCGCGCTGCTCACCGCGCGGTCCAGGGGTTTCCGCAAGGCAGGCTGATTTACCGCCGTTCGCCGAGTTCTCGCTGGTCGTGCCCTTCCGACAGGCTCCCGGGCGGTTCGGTCATGCCTCGCTCACGCACAGCCAGGGACGAACTTGGGCATCGTCGCTCGTGCGGAGGAGCGGACGACGGAAAGCGCAGCGATCCCAACAGTTTCACGGGACAGGGAGGGCTGGGTCGTCATTCCATTGGGGCCAACGCGGGCCCGACGGGTCGTCTTCAGAAGCTTCAGCATCCAGGGGCGCGGGCTCGGCGGCGGGGCCGGCGGGGGGCGCGGCGAGCGCAGGCGGGCCGGGCGCAGCCGGAGGGGTGAGCGCGGGGGCGTCCGGCGTGCGGAAGACGGGCTCGCGGCGAGCGGCGCGGATGCCGACCGCGTCGAGGAGCGCGGCGTCCGCGGACTTCTGGGCGCGCCGGTCGTTCTTGCGGAACGCCCGGGCGAGCTCCCGCTGCACGGCGCGGGCGCGCTCAAGGCGCGAGACGCGGCCGGCGGCGAGCAGGAGCCGGCGGCGGTCCTCCGCGCTGACCGACGCGACCAGCGCGCGATCGGCGACCAGGGACTCGAGCACCTTCAGGCAGGCGTTGAGCTCGGCGGCGGTGAACGGCCGGCCTGCGCCGGCGGATTCGCTCTCGGAGCTCATCGAAGCGGCGGTGCATCGCACGCGGGCGCCCTCCCGCGAACCGGCGCGCCGGGGCGGCGGCCGGGCGAGGCGCTTGACTCCGCATCGCGCCCGCGTTTCTACCCGCAGGGCAGCTCCGGCGCGAGGGAAGAGCTCGACAGGCGCGGGGCGCTCGCGTGGCCGGCTGGGTCCAGCCGGAATCCGTATCTCCTTCAACAAAGAACGGCTCACTTGACCGAGGGGCATGTCACATGAACTGGGACGGAGCACGCGCCACGCTCAAAGAGACGAAGGTACCGAGCGGCTACGAGCTGGTGCAGCTCCGGCGAGCCGATGTCCTCGCGCTGGTGGAGGACCTCCGCGGGTGGTACCCGGACATCGTCGTCGGCGCCGAGTCATGCCACCTGACGCCGGAGTTCTACTACGAGCAGACGATGCTCGCGGACGTCGCCGAGGACCGGCCGATCCTCCCGATCGTCGCGAGGCACCAGGGCGCCATCGTGGCGATGACCACCTTCGAGAAGAACGCGAGCGCGAGGACCATCACGTGCCGGATGGGCGCGATCGCTCCGGCGCATCGCGGCCCGTCCCTCGCGCTCCTCGGCCCCATGCTACTCGAGAGGCTCGGGCGCGCGATCGGAGCAGAGCTCGCGTACTACTTCGCGACGTTGAAATCACCCCATCAGCAGGTCCTGGCCGAACGGCAGAGATACAGGCTGGTCGGGATCATGCCGGCTCACGATCGCGACATGGTCCGGCCGGGTGAGGTGAAGCGGGTGTACGAGGCGATTTACGCCAAGGTGCTCGTCCCCGACGACGCCATCGAGGTGCCGGCGGCCAGCGCGCTGACGGTCCGGACGCGCGCCGTATGGGCGTCGCTCTTCGGCTCGCTTCCAGCGTGACGACGAGGCGCCGGCCGGCACCTCCGACGTTCCGGCCGAGCGGCGCCGCCTCCGAGCGGCCGCCTCATCCCCGAGGGCGACGGCGCGGCTCTGGGTGCTGGCGAGCGAGGCGACTACGGCGGCCCGAGGCGACATCTCGGTCATCCCGAGTTCGCCAGGCGCCAAGCTCGGTGATTCGGCGCGCCTACTCGCCGACCCCGGCTGAATAGAGGCCAGCCGTCGTACCGGGGAGGTCCGTCGTGAAGGCGAGGCGGCGGCCGCCGTGGCTGCTGAAGTAGGTCAGGTTCGCCCCCGGCGCGATGAGCCGAGGCTTCAGGTGCTTGCGCGACAGGTCGACGACCTTCAGGTCGGCCGTCGACCTCGCGAAGTCTTCCGCGTCGAAGTGGGTGTTGTCGTTGAACGACACGAGGCCGCGAACGGCCGGCAGGTAGCTCCAGCCCCCGTCGTCGCTGAACTGCCGCACGCCGCCCTCGGCCGAGGCGAAGAGGGGGGCGGTGCCGGCCGTCAGGTCGACGATGCGGGCGAACAGAAAATGCTTCGAGTCGGCGCTGAAGGGCGGGCCGCCGAGCACGTTCCGCGCCTGCGGGTCGACCGACAGGGGCGGGGTACCGCCGCGGGCGTCGGCGAGCGCCACGTCGGAGAGGCCGGTCACCGGGTCGCGCTGGGTGAAGAAGGGCACCTTGCTGCCGTCCGGCGACGCCCACGCGTCGGTGATGACCTTCGACCCGGCCAGGACGGTGAGAATGCCCCCGACCTCGTCGGCGATGGTCTCGGTCGACGGACAGTCGCCCGGCGTGGCGCGGCGCAGCTCGAGGCCGGCCTCCGTTTGCGCGGTGTACACGACGAAGCTGCCTTTGGTGAAGAAGCCTATTCTCGAGCGCACCTCGTCGAGCGCGCTCACCTCGCCGTCGTCGGAGACGACGACGGGGTGCCCCGAGCCCGCCAGCGTCGTGAAGAACGACCCGCCGTCGGCGTCGGCGCTGAAGAAGGGGGGCGTCGCGACGCCGCTGAACAGGTCGACCCTCTCGCCCCGCTCCCAGCTCGACAAGGTGGCAGAGCTCGTGGCGCCCTCGCAGTGCAGCGCGACCGGGTGCGAGCGGCCGTGGCGGCCCACGAACGCGGCGAAGGGCCGACAATACCCCAGGGGGAAGCCCATCGGCACGGCGCGGAGCAGCGTCGTGCGCTCGCTCATGTCGGTCGAGGCGAGCTCGACGTCGCCGACGCTGCCGTCGGCGTTGCCATGGGTGGGGAAGAGCACCGAGCGGCCGTCGGCGCTCGCCGAGGTCGCGAAGGTCCCGATGGGCGAGGCGGCGGACGCCTCGTGCGGGCCGGATGCCGCGCTCCACACGACGAGGGGGCTGACCCCGAAGCCGGGCAAGGTCCGGTCGGGGTGGGTCCAGCAGAACGCGACCTTGCCGACGGTGTAGACGAACGCCGTGTTCCCGAAGGGCACCTGGGCGACTCGCTGTCTCGTCGCGCCCGGCTCGAGCGCGGTCGCGTACACGTGCTCTCCCTCCTGGTAGAGGGCGTGATTGTCGCTGGTGACGCCGAGCAAGACCAGGCGCGCGCCCGGCTGCACCAGCCATTTCGCGGACGTCGTGAGCGATGCCTGGCTCTCCGATTCCCCCTCCGCGGGGGGCGGGTTCGGCGCCTCGGTCCGGGCGCAGCCGAGCAATGCCGCGCCGAATGTCACGCTGGCGAAGAAAGCTTTGACCATGTTCGGGTCTCCTATTCGGTCAGACCCTAGCCCACGCAGGCACCCTACGTTGGGGCCAGATCGTCGATGTCGAGTAGTCCAGTCGCCCGCGCGCCGCGGGGAGCGAGGCGCGCGTCAGGGGCGATCACCCGCGGGCCTCGACCGGGCCTTCGGCAAGGTCTGCGCGAGCCGCCGCGCCGCGTCCGCGAGCTGGGCCTCGTCGCACGCGGCGAAGCCGAAGCGGGCGAAGTCGAGCGGCCAGCGACCGAGCGCGAAGTGACTCGCGGGCTGGAAGGAGACGCCCGCCGCGTGCGCGCGCCGGGCCCACGCGTCGATGTCGACGCCGGGGGCCCGCGCCCAGAGGGCCATGCCCCCGCTGGGGGGGTCGAACTCGAGCCCGGGCAGGTGGCGCGCGAGCGCCTCGCAGAGCGCGTCGCGGCGGGCGCGGTAGGCGCGCCGGACCCGCTGCGTGTGCCGATCGATCTCGCCGTCTTCGAGCAGCTCGGCGACGGCGCGCTCGATCGCGTGGTCGCCCTGGTGGTCGACGAAGGCCCGGTAGGCCGCGATCCGCTCGGCGACGTCGGGGGTGGAGACGACGAAGCCGAGCCGCAGCCCCGGCGCCAGGATCTTCGACAGGGTGCCCAGGTAGACGACCACCCCGTGGCGGTCGGCGGACGAGAGGGGCAGCACCGGCCGCCCCTCGTAGCGGAACTCGTGGTCGTAATCGTCTTCGAGCACGAGCAGGCGCCGGCGCCGCGCCAGCTCGAGCAGGCGCACGCGCCTCGGCGCGGTCAAGGTGACGGTCGTGGGTAGCTGGTGGTGGGGCGTCGTGTAGACCGCCTTGACCCGCCTGGCCGCGCAGAGGGCCTCGAGCGCGGCGACGTCGAGCCCCTCGCCGTCGAGCGGCACGGGCACGAGCTCCACGCCCGAGAGCTCGAGCGCGCCGCGGGCGGCGGGGTGGCTGTACGCCTCGATCGCCACGCAGTCGCCCGGCTCGAGCAGCGCGCGCGCCGCGAGGTAGAGGCCCTGTTGGCTGCCGCGCACGATGTTGACCGACTCGACGCTCGCCCGCACGCCCCTCGCCCGGGTCAGCAGCTCGACGACCGCCCGGCGCAGGCGCGGCTCGCCCCGGGGGTCGCCGTAGTCCATCAGCGCGCGCGCCCCGGCGCCGAGCAGCGCGCGGCGGTAGGCGCGGCACAGCTCCAGCCTCGGCACGAAGCCGAGCTCGGGCACCCCGCCGAGCAGGAGCAGGCCGGCGCGCGGGGTCGAGGACGGGGCCGGCAAGGGGCGTCCGGGCAGGTCGAACCCGGCCCGGTCGGCGAGGGCTCGTCGGCGGAAGGGGGGCAGCTTGGCGGGCAGGTCGCTCGATACGTAGGTGCCGGAGGCGGGCGCGCTCGTTATCCAACCTTGGCGCGCGAGCTCGAGGAACGCGGCGATCACGGTCTTGCGGTGCACGCCGAGCTGGATGGCGAGCTTGCGGCTGGAGGGCAGCCGCTCGCCGGGGCGCAGGCGACCCCGTTCGATGTCCTCGACGATGGCCCGCGCGATCTGCAGAAAGAGCGGCCCCTGACCCGCCGCGCCGAGCTGAAGAACGAGTTCTCGGGTCACCGCCACGCCGCCCGTGCCTGCGTCGGAGGGGCGGGGCGCCCTGGCGCCCGCCCCCGAGCTCTCGATGCCCCGCCGCCCGGAATCTGTCAACCGAGGCGCGCCTTGCTCTTAAATACGGGGAAATTGCTGAAGCAGCGGGACCTGCGGGGACCAGGGGCAGAACCGGCGCAAGCTTCGGCCTGAGCCTCACTGCGATCGGGCAAACAACGAGCACCGAGGGCCGCGGATCCATCATGCGCCGGTGAGCCATGTTGCATTCGTGACGCTTCGTCTGGCATCTCGTCACGCTTTCGCGAGCTGCCCGGTCTTCAGGTCATGACCATGCGATTGTTCGTGCTCGGCGCGACCGGCAGCACCGGAACGCAGATCGTGGATCTCGCCCTGGCGCGAGGTCACCAGGTGACGGCGTTCGTCCGCTCGCCCCGGAAGATTGCCCGCCGGGACAAAGCGCTCACCGTCATCGAGGGCGACCCGCTGCGTGTCGAAAAGCTCGCTCCCGCGCTTCGGGGACACGACGCCGTTCTCTCGGCGCTCGGCCCGAGTGGGCGCGAGGCGTTCCGGCGGAGCACCCTGCTCGCCGAGTGCGCGGCCACCACGGTCGCGGCGATGAAGACGGCCGGCGTGGGGCGGCTCGGCAGCGTCTCCGCGGCGCTGCTGTTCCCCGAAAAAGCGCTGCGGTTCGTCGTCTTTCGCTGGCTGCTCCAGCACCACATCCGCGACCTCGTCGCGATGGAGGCCGTGGTTCGGGCGACCAACTTCGACTGGACGATCGCCAGACCACCGCGGTTGATCAAGACGTCGGCGGAGACGTACCGGAGCGAGCGCGATGCGCTCCCCGCAGGCGCCTGGGAAATGTCCTTCCGTGCGGTAGCGACGTTCCTGCTCGATTGTGTGGAGCAAGGCACTCACTCGAGGGAGATCGTCGGGCTCGCCGGCGCGGCGCGATGACGCGTGAGCCTGCACGTGCGACAATCTAGCTCCCTCCGATGGTGATCGTTGTGCTCGTGGAGGCCAGACCCTTCCAATGACTGCTCCTTCTTCAGCGCGCCGCGTGGCTGCCTTCGAGTCGTGCCGGCAGGACCTCATCGCTCTGGCGTATCGCATGCTCGGTGATCTCGGGCGGGCCGAGGACATGGTGCAAGAGGCGTGGCTGCGCTGGGAAAGTCACGCGGGGGACGTGCACTCCCCGAAAGCATATCTGGTGACGATCGTCACGCGCCTTTGCCTCAGCGAGCTCGACTCCGCCAGGGCGCGCCGCGAGGAGAGCCGCGCCGATCGCCTGCCGGAGCCGGTGGATCTCGACGAAGGGGGGATGCCCAGCCTCGAGAAGCTCGAGCAAGTCTCGATGGCGTTCCTCGTCGTGCTCCAGCGGTTGACGCCCGCGGAGCGAGCGGTCCTCCTGCTCCACGACGTCTTCGACTTCGACCACCGGGAGATCGCCGAGCTCGTCGGCAACAACGCGCCTGCGTGTCGCAAGCTGCTCGAGCGCGCGCGCCAGCACCTCGCCGTCGAGCGGCGCATGCTCGTAGCACGAGCGGACGACCATCACCGCCTGCTCCAGGCCTTCCTGAGCGCCACCCTGGCGGGCGACATTCGCGTGCTCGTGAATCTCCTCGCCGACGACGCGATCATGATCACCGACGGGGGGCCCCGAGGCCGCGTGGTCGAGCGCCAGCGCAACCTCCCTCAGCCGCTGCACGGCGCCGCGCGCATTGCCGCGTTCATCGTCGCGGCCACGGCGCGCAATGCCGGCCAGCTCCAGATCGAAGAGCACGAGCTCAACGGGCAACCCGCGATCGTGTTCTGGACCGGCGACCGACCGTTCGCGGCGCTGCTCCTCGCGGTGGCCGACGGGAAGATCCAGCGCGTGTTCTTCCACGCCGACCTCGATCGGCTCCGCTACCTCGGGCGGCGGTCGGCCACGTCGAGCCCTCGCCCGCCTGGGTGACCAGCTGCCGAGTCAGCCGACGGATCCGCCGGGTGCTCTCCAGGAAGCGCGCCGATGCCGGCGCTCATTTTTTTAAAGAGATGATGGCCATGAAGAAAGACAGATACATTTACTGGGCGACGACGGGGCTCATCGCAGCTCTCATGCTGTGGAGCTCGTACAACTTTGCTTTCAACGAAGAGCAGAGAGACGCTTTCCAGCACCTCGGCCTCCCGGACTGGTTCAGGGTGGAGCTGACCGTCGCAAAGGGGCTGGGCGCGCTGGCCCTCTTGATCCCTGTGGTACCGAGCAAGGTCAAAGACTTTGCCTACTTCGGCTTCGGCCTCACCTTCGTCTCCGCGGATATCGCCCATCTCTCCAGCGGCGACAGTCGCTGGCTCATCCTGCCGCACTGGACGTTCTTCGGTATCCTTGTCGTTTCCTACCTTTATCATCACAAGCTGGAGCGCACGCGGGCGGCGGCGGAGCTGCTCCTCGGAACGTGCGCTGGCAGCCTCAATGGCAGGCCCGCTTGAGCCCGCTGTACGTGACGTCTTGCTGGCAGAGGATATTGCAGCTCCCGAACGGGCCTGGCTCGCCGCACCCGACGTCGAGCAGGTACACGTTCGACGCGTCCGGGCAGAGCCCGCCAGACTCGCAATGGACCGCGGAGATCTGCGGCTCGTCATGGCCGCTGCAGTCGTAATCGAAGCTGCCTCCGGGGCGGATGGGCGTGTCATGGAACGTATTGGGCTGGTCGGGGTGGACCTCTGCCTGGCCGTCGTCGCAATCGGTGCCGCCCTCGCAGGCGGTCGACAGATACCCGTCGCCATCCGCGTCGCAGCCGAGGATCCCGCCGCCGCTGCCGCCCGAGCCCGAAGTCACCTCGCCGCCGCCCGAGCTGGACGTCGCCCCGCCGCTGCCGCCGCCCGAGCGCGACGTCGCCTCGCCGCCGCCTGACGAGGTCGCGCCCTTGTCGCCGCCCGCCGCGTCCGACGACGTGGTGGCGCCCGCACCTCCGCCGCCAGAGCTCGTCTGGCCGGTGAAGACGGCGTCGGGGAAGCTGCATCCCACGCTCAGCCCGGCCGTCGCGGCGGGCAGAGCGACGAGCGCGAGACAGCGAAGACACCAGGGCATCCCTTCATGAGATGGCACGGTCCCCTCGCGCGTCAACCGTCCGCTGAGATGTGCAGCGCTGCGGTCCGGCGATGCCGCTCAGGCATCGTGTGGAAGTGTCGCAGGGGCTCTGACCGGGCGATCTCGAGGCGTAAGCTCTTCCCAGACGCTCGGTCCACGCAGGATGATGTCCGCTTGCCGAGGCCCCCTCTGCGACGGGCTCGGGGTCTGCATCGAGGGCGACACGCCCCGCCGGGGAGGATGCGTGCAACTGCGCGCCTGGGCGCGTACCCTCGGCGCATGGCACGTCCGCACCTGCTCCCGTTCACCTTGGTGTCGATCGCTGCGCTCGCAGCCTGTGACCGCTCCGAGTCCGCGAGCGCGCCTGCGTCCGCGGAATACGAGCCCGCGGGCCCTGGCCGCTGGAAGACGACGCGCGCCGACATGAGCGGACTGCGCGTCGAGACCAAGGCCACGCTCGGCGGCCGCGACATGCCCGTGCCCGCGACCAACGCCTTTTCTGGCATGGACCGCCCCGGGACCCTCTTCGAGTACCGCTGTGAAGGCGACGTGTTCAAGCTCAAGCCCATCGTCGAGGGCATGGCGACCGACTTCATCACGATGAAGCGGGTGCCTTGAGCGCTTGACTGTTCGGGTTACGCCTGGATTTGCTGGCCGCGCCCCGGCTCCGGCAGGGGCCCCGGAGCCGCGCTCGCCTTCGCTTCAGATCGCCGACTTCACGAGGCGCAGCCGCTTCTCGGCCTGTCCCCGCTCGCCGAGCCGCAGCTCCGAGGCGGCGGGCGCGCGGCGCCGCACCGGCTGGTGCAGCCTGGCGCTCGCCAGGATGGCCTCGCACAGGTCGCCGAACTCGTAGCCTGCGGCCTCCGCGATCTTCGGCAGGAGGCTTGTCTGGGTCATGCCCGGCAGCGTGTTCACCTCGAGCACGTACTCGTTCTCTCCGCCGGTCACGAGCAGATCCACCCGCACCGCGCCCGTGCACCCGAGCGCCTGGGCCGCCCGCTCCGCCAGGTTCAGGACGCCGCGGTAGCGGGTCGGCGGGAGGCGCGCCGGCATGTGGTACTCGGTCATGCCCGGCGTGTACTTGGCCTCGTAGTCATAGAGCCCCTTCTTCGGGACGATCTCGATCGCACCAAGGACCTTCCCGTCCAGGATCCCCACGTTGACCTCGGTCCCCGCCACGAACCGCTCCACGATGGCGGCGTCGTCGAACTCGAACGCCAGCGCGAGCGCCGACTTCAGCTCCTCGAGCGATCCGACCTTGGTCACGCCGAGGCTCGACCCCTCGCCGCGCGGCTTGACGATGACGGGGAACCCGAACGAGCCATGGACGGCATCGAGCTCCTCGAGGTCCTGATTCGCGCCCACAGTGTAGTAGGGAGGCGTCGGCACGTTGTGCAGCCGGAACATCTCCTTGGCCTTCAGCTTGTCCATCGCGAGGGCGCTCGCGAGCACGCTCGACCCCGTGTACGGAACCTGGGCGAGCTCCAGGACGCCTTGCACACACCCGTCCTCACCGAGACGTCCGTGCAGTGCCAGGAACGCCGCGTCGAGCCGCGCGCGCTGCAGCGTCGCGCAGAGCTCCGCGCCGAACCTGTCCCCGAGTGTGATCCGCACGACATCGTGCCCGCGGGCCTCGAGCGCCTCGGCGACGGCCGCTCCCGAGCGCAGGGACACGTCGCGCTCACCCGACGAGCCGCCCATCACGACGCCCACCCGCTTCCGGACTTGCCGTTCCACCATCGAAGAACCTCCGTCGCCTTCCCGTGCGGACACCAACACCACGTCAGCTCCTTCCAGTACAGTCCAGCTGCCGGAGAGGTGCTGCGCAAAAACCAAGCCAGCTGCTCCCAAGGCCAAAATCCGCGGCCTTGTCAGCGGAGGGCGCTATTCCTGAGCTGTGGTTGAGGAAAACCGCGCCCGCCCGCCGTGTTCACCTGCCCACGGCGTGCCGACCGCCAACCCGGTATCAAGGCCCGCGGCGGAGGTCAACTAAACGGAGCGATCGCGCCGTCGAGGGAGACGGGCGCAGCTGGGGCCATCTCGCGGCGTATTCGGGAGTCTGCGGCCACGGCGGGGCAGCTCCGCGCGCCCTCCCGTGCGGGGTGGTGCAGGCGCGTCGGGCGCTTCGCACCTCGCGAATCGATGGCGCGCAGCACCCGAGATCCGGCACACGAGATCCTCTGAAAGGCGATCGCGCTCTCGCCTGCTCGCGGCGCCGGCGGCGGCCGAGCGAGGCACTCGCCTGCAGATGACATGATAATTCTTCGCCCCTCCCCGCAAGTGGTTGCAAGCGGAAGTGACCCTCATTCCGGCGCGGGAGAGCGCTTTTCTGCTCCGCGGCCTCACACCCTTTGGTAGGCTCTCTCGGCCCATGCGGAGAACACTTGGCGCCCATGGGCCAGGTTCGATCCTGCGGAGTTCCCCGGCTCGGTTGCGGAGGACACCCTGCAGCGGCCTCGTCAAAAGACCCGTCGAGCGTGAGCTCTCGAGGTGCCAGGGTAGGGTTGCCCGCGTGCTCGTTTCCGACCTTGTCGCCACCTCCGAGCGTGTCGCCGCGCTCTCTCGCCGTGTCGAGAAGATCGGCGCGCTCGCCGCGCTCCTGCGCCGCCTCTCGCCCGCGGAGGTACAGATCGGCGTCGACTGGCTCACCGGTCGGGTGCGCCAGGGGCGGCTCGGCCTCGGGCCTTCGGTGTTCGCAGAGGCCCGCCGGGCCTCTCCTTCTGTCGCCCAGCCTGCGCTCACCCTGGGGGACGCCGACGCGGTCTTCACGGAGATCGCGCGCGCCTCGGGGCCGGCGGCCGGGGGGGAGCGCCGCGCGGCGCTGGCGGGGCTGTTCGCGCGCGCCACCGATCTCGAGCGCGACTTCTTCGCGCGGCT
This sequence comes from Sorangium sp. So ce1504, assembly GCF_051521635.1. NCBI lineage: Bacteria > Pseudomonadati > Myxococcota > Polyangiales > Polyangiaceae > Sorangium > Sorangium sp. So ce1504. Next base: position 9,799,966 of record NZ_CP150365.1, read on the forward strand.
CCTCGCCGGCGAGCTCCGCCAGGAGAGGCTCGAGCCGGTCATGGTCGACGCGGTGGCGCGCGCGGCGCGGGTGCCGCCGGCCTCGCTGCGGCGCGCGGTGATGCTCGCCGGCGACGCGGCGGACGTGGCCAAGGCCGCGCTCCTCGAGGGGGCGCTCGGCCTCCAGCGCTTCTCGCTGCAGCTGCTCCGCCCCGTGCAGCCGATGCTGGCGCAGTCGGCCGATGACGTCGCGACGGCGCTGAGCGAGCTCCGCGCGATGGCGCTGGAGTGGAAGCTCGACGGCGTGCGCGTGCAGGCGCACAAAGCCGGCGACGAGGTGCGCGTCTTCAGCCGCGGCCTCGGCCCGGTCACGAAGGCGGTCCCCGAGATTGTCGAGATCGTCCGGGCGCTCCCGGTCCGCTCGGTCGTGCTCGACGGCGAGGCGCTCGCCTTTCGCCCGGACGGCGCGCTGCACCCGTTCCAGGTCACGATGCGCCGCTTCGGCCGCGCGCACGACGCGGCCGCGCTGCGCGCCGAGCTGCCGCTGCGCGCCCTGTTCTTCGACGTGCTGCACCTCGACGGCGAGGATCTGCTCGACCGGCCCGGCAGCGAGCGCACGGCCGCGCTCCGGCAGGTGCTCGACCGGTCGCTGCGTGTCCCGCGCATCGAGCTGCCGACGGCGGCCGAGGCCGAGGCGTTCTTCGCCGACGCGCTCGCCCGCGGCCATGAGGGCGTGATCGCCAAGTCGCTCGCCGCGCCCTACGAGGCGGGGCGGCGCCGCGGCTCATGGCTCAAGGTGAAGCGGGCGCGCACCCTCGACCTGGTGGTGCTCGCGGCCGACTGGGGAACCGGCCGGCGCCGGGGGCTGCTCAGCAACCTGCACCTCGGGGCGCGCGATCCCGGCGCGGGAGGCTTCGTCCTGCTCGGCAAGACGTTCAAGGGCATGACCGACGAGGTGCTCGCGCGGCAGACGCAGCGGCTGCTGGAGCTCGAGATCGGCCGCGACGCAGACACGGTGTACGTGCGGCCGGTGGTCGTCGTCGAGGTCGCCTTTGACGGCGTGCAGGCGAGTCCGCGGTACCCCGGGGGGGTCGCGCTGCGGTCTGCGCGGGTGAAGAGGTACCGGCCTGACAAGGCTGCAGGGGAGGTCAGCACGATGGATGAGGTGCGGGCGCTCCATGCGGGTGCGCTCGCGCGCGAGGCGGCCGAGAAGGGGCAGGCGGAGGGTGGAGGAGAGGAGTTGGGGGACGGATGACGCTCGGGGCGAGCCGTCCGTCTCAGAGCGGCAGGCGCGCGAGGAGGAAGCCGAGCCAGCCCTCACTCTTCTGTGCCTCGGTGAGGCTCATCACGGTCATCAGGTGTCCTGTCGCGTCAGTACCCGGCGCCTCCCGGGAACCGCGCCTCCCGTCGTTTCCGGGGGCTCTCGATCGTCTGCGGGCGAGGTTCGCCCTTGCTGCTATTGAAGCGCGCCGCGCGAGGGCGGGTCGTCGAAGCAAGCTCCGTCGAGATCGGTCGACAGCGCCGCGAGCGGCGTCCCGCTGCTCACGGCGGGGCTGTCCGGCTTGAGGTGATAATCCCCACCGGCGACGTCGACGAACCCCGGATCGATCCCTGCCATCGAGCCGTCGTCCGTGAGCGGCAACCCGACCGGACTCGACGCCTCCGGATCGTCGGCCGCGTACCACAGGTTCGTGTGCAATGAATTCGTCGCCAGCGTCGGGAACGACGGGGGATAATACTCCGTCGCCCCGACGTCGCTGCGGCGATAGTACGTGATGTTGTTGACGAAGCGATTGTCCGCCGTCGCCCGAACCCTGGGGTTTCCGCCCACGCCTCCCGACCCGGGAAAGTACGACAGCAGGCTGTGGTTCGGGAACACGATGGTGTTGTTGGCGACCAGGCACCCCACACAGCCGTTGAAAGAGACCGCCACGCCGGGCGCCACGATCAGGTTTCCGAGCACGCGTACGTCCTGCACCTCGATGATGTCGGCCCCCGGCGCGACCGGCGGGCGAAACGCCTCGGGCGACACGATCGTGCCGAGCCGGACCCCGTAGGCCCCGACGATATCGAAGATGCGATTGTTGCGGATCTCGACGTCCGAGCTGCCGCCCCCGATCACGACGCCCTTGCCGAGCGCATTGCCGGCGACCACGCCGCGGTGCGAACCCATGATCTCGAGCCCTTCAGTCTTGTCCAGGTCCATGAACTCGCTGTCCAGCAGCCAGAAGTCGTGGAGTCCGGCCAAGCGCACAGCCTTGGCGGAATACGTGTAGATGCCGCGTACGGACACGCGCTCGACAGCGACGAATTGCGTCGCTGTCGGATCGGCGTATGCCTCGCCGTCATCGACGATGAGCGCGGGGACATCTCTGGTGGGCAAGGTCTGGGTGATCTCGAGGTCGTGCATCACCACGTGGCGCAGCCGCGAGAAGTGCAGGACCGGGTCCCCACCGACGAATACCGGCCGCTCCTCCCCCGGTGCACCGCCGATCCAGATCGGCGCCTCGGCGGTGCCGGCGACGTCGCTGATCTGCTCGGGCTCGTACGTGCCGGCGTGGATCCGCACCGCCGTCCCCGGAGTCGCCGCGCTCACGGCCGCGGCGAGGGTCGAGCACGGTGCCTCCTCCGTCCCGCACCCCGCGGCGTCCGTCCCGCCGGGCGCCACGTGGAGGAACACCACCGGCTGCTTGCCGGCCGCGAAGTGGGGTAGGTTCGCGCAATCCACCGGCTCGCCGGACGGCTCTCCTCCACCGCCGCCATCCGAGCCGCCGCCCTGCCCTGGACCGCCGCCCTGCCCTGGACCGCCGCCCTGCCCTGGACCGCCGCCCTGCCCTGGACCACCGCCCTGCCCTGGACCGCCGCCCTGCCCTGGACCACCGCCCTGCCCTGGACCGCCGCCCTGCCCCGGGCCGCCGCCCCAACCCCCCACGCCGTCACCGCCGGATCCTCCCGATCCAGCGCCATAAGCGCCGCTCGAATTGACGGCCGGATCGGCCTCACGGCTCTCACCGCATCCGGCGAGGATGATGGCAGGGGCAAGGATCAACAGGACAGAAGCGATAATGCGCATGGCGTGACCTCCGCGCAGCAGGCTACGTCCCCGCCCGAGGATCGCCCCTTAATCCCATCTTAAAGCGATTCGCGCGCTCCTTCGCGCGGCGCCATCGCCCTTGCTCTCTCATCCATTTCGCAGGCCCGCGGAGAGGGTGTTCGCGGGGAGGGGTGGGGGATGGGCCGATGTCTCCGTCGAGTTCGGAAACATTGCCTCCTTGTCGGGGTATGCGCCCCTCCGGACAGAAGGGCGGATGATCGACAAGTATCGGTCCCCCCTGGGCTCTCTGGCCAGAGGGGAGATCGCGGTGCTCCCGTCGCGAAGGCGCACCATGGATCCCACGGAGGCAGGCGCACGAGGGGGAAGCGTTGAGGAGGGCGCTGAGGCGGCACAGGAGGGGCGGCGGGGCCGCGCAGTGTATGAGCGGAGCCCTGGTAACACTTCAGACCGGGAGCGGCGGGCGACGGGGGCCGGAGGAGAGGAGGGGGCGGGGGATGGATGAGGCTCGGGGCGAGCTGTCCGTCTCAGAGCGGCAGGCGCACGAGGAGGATGCTGTTCAAGCCTAGGGCCTTGTGGGTGCCGAAGGCGGTCTGTGGGGCGTCGCTGTTGTTGAAGTTACTCACGATCGACAAGTCTCCTTTCGCGTCGAGCGCGGAGGCGGCGCGGCCGAAGGACGCGTCCATTGTGCCGAGCTCGACGAGCCGCCGCCGCGCGACGAACGCCCCGGTGCCTGGCTCGTAGGTGGCGACGTAGGTTCCCGGCTCGTCCAGCGAGCCGCCGCCGAGATCGGTGGGCGCGCTGAACGAGGCGATGAGCGCGAGCCGGCCGTCGGGCGCGAACGAGAGGCTGGTCGAGCCGACCTCGTTGGCCGGAGCCGGAAACGCCTTCGCCCACCGGATCGCGCCGTCCTCGCCGGCGAGCTTCGTGAGGAAGGCGCCGGCCGTGCCGTGGCTCGGCGGGCGCCCGCCGGGGGCGGCGCCCTGTGCGAGCTGGCCGGCGATCAGAACGTCGCCGTGCTCGTCCACGCTCAGCGCCTGCGCCAGGTTGCCGCTGCCCGACCCGATGTCCTGGGATGCACTGACGCGCCTCAACCAGAGGTGGGCGCCGTCCTTCCCCGAGTACTTCGCCACCCAGACCAGACCGCCCGTCACCCCGTCAGAAGTCCCGCCGGTGATATCGTCGTCGGAGTAAGTCCCTGCGACGAGGATATCGCCGCGGACGTCCACGGCCACCCCGCCGATCGGGGGCGGGACCACAATCTTGGCGGCGTGATGCAGGTTTCCCGCGTCCGTGGCGAAGCGGGTCGTCCCGTCGGCGGCGAGCTTGACGAGGGTGAGGCGGTTTTCGGATTCGGCGGCGACGACGACGGCGTTTTCGGGACCGACGGCCACGAAGCCTCCGTGGGAGGAGCCGCTGTCGCCCGGGCGATGCACCCAGCGCGTGGCGCCGTCCCGATCGAGCGCGAGGACGAACATGCCGGATGAGGCGACGTCCGGGTCGTGTGGTTCCGGATCTTCCTGGCCGAAGTCTCCGGCGTCGAACGGACCTCCCGAGTAGTCGCCGACGACGGCGATGCCGTCGTTTCCGTCGATCGCGACCCCCGTGGCCGTCATCAGCTTGCCGCCGAAGCGCCGGGCCCAGCGCAGGGCGCCGTCGTCTGCATACTTGACGACGAAGAGGTCCTTGAACCCGATGAGCGGCGTGGGGCCCGCGCCGAAGTCGACCCCTCCCAGGGCGCTGCCAGCCAGGACGACGTTTGCCCCGCCATCGAGCGCGAGGGCCGCGGCAGACAGACTACGGGGTCCAATGATTTGCCGGTACCAGGCCCCCGCTGGCAGCGATCCCCCGGCGCCCTCGCCGCCATCGGCGCCGCCACCGCCATCGGCGCCCCAGCCGGGGCCAGCGCCTCCGCCTCCCTCGCCGCCATCGGCGCCGCCACCGCCATCGGCGCCCCAGCCGGGGCCAGCGCCTCCGCCTCCCTCGCCGGGACCAGCACCTCCACCGCCCTCGCCGGGGCCAGCGCCTCCGCCGCCCTCGGCGCCCCAGCCGGGGCCAGCGCCCCCGCCACCCTCGGCGCCCCCGCCGTATCCGGCGCCCCCGCCGGGGCCAGTGCCCCCGGCGCCTCCGCCGCCCTCGCCGGGGCCAGCGCCCCCGGCGCCTCCGCCCGCCACGCCGTCGCCGCCGGATCCTCCGGATCCCGCGCTGCTAGCGCTGCTCGATGCGGCGGCCGGCTCGGGCACACGGCTCTCACCGCATCCGGCGAGGGGGATGGTAGGGACAAGGATCAACAGAGCAGAAGCGATGATGCGCATGGCGTGACCTCCGCCGAACAGGCTAGGTCGCCGCCCGAGGACCGCCCCTTAATCCCCTCTTAAACCGACTCGCGCGCTCCCTGCCGCGGCCGGACGAGAGGAGGCGGAGATGGACGATGACGCTCGGGGAGAGCCGTCCGTCTCAGAGCGGCAGGTGCGCGAGGAGGATGTCGGTCCAGCCTTTGCTCTTCAGGGTGCCGAAGCCGGTCTGTAGCTCGCGGTAGAAGTTCGCCACCATCGACAGGTGTCCTTTCGCGTCGAGCACGAAGACGGGGTCGACAGCCTCCGTGTTCTCGCTGCCGAGCGAGACGAGCCGCCGCTGCGCGACGAGCGCGCCGGTGTCTGGCTCGTAGGTGGCGGCGTAGGTTCCCAGCTCGTCCAACGCGCCGCCGCCGAGGTCGGGGGGCGCGCCGAACGAGGCGACGATGAGCGCGACCCGGCCGTCGGGCGCGAACGAGAGGCTTGCCGAGCGGACCCCGAACGTCGGGAACGCCCTTGCCCACCGGATCGCGCCGTCCTCGCCGGCGAGCTTCATGACGAACGCGCCGCGTAAGACATCGTCGATGGATCCCTCGCCGAGGTCGACGCCCTGCGCGAACTGACCGGCGACCAGCACGTCGCCGTGCTCGTCTACGATCAGCGCCTTCGCCATATCGCCGCCGCTAGAACCCAGGTCCCTGGGTTTGCCGAAGTGCCTCGACCAGAGGTGGGCGCCGTCCTCCCCAGAGTACTTCGCCACCCAGGCCTGATTGCCTTTCAGCCCGAGGGTGGCGCCCCCGCCGAGGTCGGCGTCGCCGGTGAAGTCGCCGGCGACGAAGATGTCGCCGTGGAGGTCCACGGCCAGCCCGCCGATCGGGGCCCACAACGGGGCGAGTCCAGACAGGTGTCCCACGTCCGTCGTGAAGCGGGTCGTCCCGTCGGCGGAGAACCTGGCGAGGGTGAGGCGGCCCGCGGACTGGGCGGCCACGAAGACGTCGTTTCCGGGACCGACGGTCACGCGGCCTCCCTGGTCGATGCCGCCGCCGCCCAGGCGGTGCATCCAGCGCGGGCTGCCGTCCCGATCGAGCGCGAGGACGAAGATGTCGGACGAGGGGACCCCCGCGACCTCCGGGTCGTCTACATCCGGCGCTTCCAGGACGAGGTCACCGGCTTCGAGAGGACCCTCCGCGTAGTGGCCGACGACGGCGATGCCGTCGTTTCGGTCGACGGCGACCCCCGTGACCATCGCCTGGTAGCCGCGGAAGCGCCGGACCCAGCGCAGGGCGCCGTCGTCTGCATACGTGGCGACGAAGGGGTCCTCGAAGCCGACGAGCGGCGTGGCGCCCGCGCCGAAGTCGGCCGTTCCCATCGAGCTGCCAGCCAGGACGACGTTTGCTTCGCTATCGATCGCGAGGGCCATGGCCCACTCGCCATCGGGGCTCGAGATCTGCCGATACCAGGCGTCTGCTGGCAGCGATCCCCAGCCGCCGTCCGGGGCGCCGCCCTCACCCGTGCTGCCGCCCTCACCTGGGCCGCCGCCCTCACCTGGGCCGCCGCCCTCACCTGGGCCGCCGCCCTCACCTGGGCCGCCGCCCTCACCTGGGCCGCCGCCCTCACCCGTGCTGCCGCCCCAACCGGGGCCGCCGCCCTCACCCGTGCTGCCGCCCCAACCGGGGCCACCGCCCTCACCCGTGCTGCCGGCCCCCACTCCATCGCCGCCGAAACCTCCTGATCCCGCGCTGGTAGCGCTGCTCGATGCGGCGGCCGGCTCGGGCTCACTGCATCCGGCGAGGGGAATGGCAGGGACAAGGATCAGCAGAGCAGAAGCAATGATGCGCATGGCGTGACCTCCGCCTCACAGGCTAGGTCCCCGCCGCAGGACCACCCCTTAATCCCCTCTTAAACCGACTCGCGCGCCCTCCCGCGGCGCCCCCGCCCTCGCTCTCCCAGCCATTCCGCAGGCGGCTGGCGAGCAGCCCCCTACCGCCGCTTCCCCCCGCCCCCGCCGTCCCCCTCGTCCGTCTCCCCCGTGCGCGAATCCTCCCCTCCCCCCGCGGCCGGCTCCACCGCGACGTAGTGGACCGGCAGCGCCGGATCCAGCGAGTACCCCTCTGCGTCTCTCCGGAGCCACGGCTTCATCCCGAGCTTCCGCAGCTGGTTCATCGCCACGTAGATCCGGTTCGCCGCCGCGTCCGGCAAGATCCGCTCGCCGGGCCACCCCGCCTCCTTCAGCGCGGCCAGGGAGAGCCCTCGGCCGGGCGCAGACCGCTGCTGCTCGGCCAGCGCGTGCAGCAGGCGCCGCGCCGCGTGGCGCTCGCGCAGGTCGTGCCAGCCGCCGCCCGGCGGGCGGACGAAGCGCGCCCCCTCGGTCAGGAGGAGCTCGCCCTCCGCCCGCGCCTCGGGCGGGCCGCCGAGCGCCGCCAGGCTGCGCTCCAGGATCCGGAGCAGCAGCCGCACGTCGTCGGATCGGCTCGCGCTCGACGGCGATCCCTCCCGGGCGCGCGCGATCCTGCGCCGCGCCTCGCCCGCGTGCGCCGCCGCCTCCTCCCCCCGCCCCGCGCGGCGCGCCGCCTGGGCGAGCGCGAGGTCGACGAAGCCGGACGCCACCCGCGCGAGCTCCACGTCGGGCTCGTCCCCGAGCTGCGCGAGCAGCCGCTCCGCGGGCTCGATCGCGCGCCGCGCCTCCTCCACCTCGCCGACCGACGCGAGCGCCGCCCCGAGGCGGCAGAGGGCGATCCCCTCGGAGCGGCGGTCCCCGACCTCGCGGAGCAGCCCCACCGCGCGGCCGTGGCACGCGCGCGCATCGGCGAGGCGCCCCTCCTCGTGGTGGAGCGCGCCGAGGTTGCCGAGCGTGATCGCGAGCAGCCGGAGATCGCCCACCTCGCCGAGGATCGCGGCGGCGCGCTCGTAGCGCCGCCGCGCCTGCGCGGGCGCCCCGCGCTCCTGCTCGAGCAGGCCGGCGTTCGTCGAGAAGATGCCCTCCATCCGGCCGTCGCCGATCTCCGCCGCCATCGCGATCGCCTGCTCGTAGTAAGCGGCGGCCTCGCCCTCGCGGCGCTCGTCGTGGTGGAGCGCGCCGAGGTTGCCGAGCACCCGCCCCTCGGCGCGGCGGTCGCCGAGGGCGCGGTGGAGCGCGAGCGCCTGCGCGTAGTGGTCGCGCGCGCGCTCCATGTCGCGCCGGCCGTGGTGGAGCACGCCGAGGTCCGCGAGGATCCCCGAGAGGAGCGCCTCTGCGCCGAGCGCCGCCGCCTGCGCGCGGGCGCGCTCGAGGTCCTCGAGCGCGGCCTCCGCCTGCCCTCGGAGCCGCCGCGCGCGCCCCCGCGCCGCGAGCGCGCGGGCCACGACGCGCGGATCGGCCGCGAGCGCCTCGGCCGCCGCGAGCGCGCGGTCGAGCAGCTCGAGCTGCGCCCCGAACGGCCCGCGGGTGCTGAGCACGGGCTCGATGGCGCAGAGCGCCCGCAGCGCGCGCTCGGCCGCCGCCTCGGCGCCGGCGCGAGGCGCTGTCGCCAGGGCGAGCGCGCCCTCGGCGACGGCGAGCAGCTCCTCCAGATCGCCGGCGATGCGGTTGAGCGCGTCGAGCGCGCCGCGCCGCTCGAAGTCCGCGGCCGCCGCCTCGCCGGCGGCCAGGTAGAACGCCGCGTGCCGCTCGATCGCGGCCTCGCGCTCCCCGCGCTCGGCGAGCTTCTCGGCGGCGAGCTCTCGCACCACCTCGTAGAGCGCGAAGCGCGTCGCCCCGTCGCTCCTCGGGGGCGCCGCGCGGAGCAGCGATTTGTCGCGCAGCGCCTCGATCCGATCGATCGCGGCGGCATCGGGCTCCGCGAGGACGGCGGCGGCCGCCGCGAGCGTGAACGGCCCGTGGAAGGCGGAGCAGCAGGCGAGCGCCCGTCGCTCGCGGTCGTCGAGGAGGTCCCACGACCACTCGATCGCGCTGCGCAGCGTCGCCTGCCGCGCCTCCCTGCCGCGCGCCGCGCCCGCCAGCAGATCGAGCCGGCTCCCCAGCCGCGCGAGCAGGCCGCGCACGCCGAGCACGCCCTCGCGCGCCGCCGCGAGCTCGATCGCGAGCGGGATGCCCTCGAGCCGCCGCACCAGCGCGGCGATGTCGGCGAGGTGCTCGTCGCCGGGCGGCGGCGGCGGCGCGGCAGCGCGGTGGGCCGCGGCGCGATCGAGGAAGAGCGCCACGGCCGCGCTGCGCTCGGTCGAGCCCTCCGCGGGGAGGCCGAGAGGGCCGAGCTCGTAGCTGATCTCCCCTGCCAGGCGGGTGCGCTCGCGCGACGTCGCGAGGAAGCGGAGCTCGGGCGCCGCGCGCACCCACGCGTCGAGGGCCGGCGCGGCCTGCTCGAGCACGTGCTCCAGGTTGTCGAGCACGAGCAGCGCCGGCCCCTCGGTCGCGAGGGCGCGGCCGATCCGCTCGACGAGCGTCGCTTCCCGGCGCCCTGCCGCGACCTGCGCCCCGATCGCGCGCGCGACCGCGCCGCAGACGGCGCGCAGGTCGCGGCAGGCGGTGAGCTCGCAGAGCCACACGGCCTCGCCGGCCTGCGCCTCGGCCCACCGGCTGGCGAGCTCCAGGGCGAGGCGTGTCTTGCCCATGCCGGCCGGGCCCCAGAGGGTGACGAGCCGTTCGCCGCGCCGGAGCAGCTCGGCGATCGCGACGAGCTCGCCGTCCCGGCCGATGAAGCGCGACGCGGGCAGGGCAAGGTGCCGCCTCCGCGGCCGAGCTGCGTCCGCCATGCGCCGACCTTCGATCGGACGGGGGCTGGATTCAACGCCGGAGCGGGCGGACGGCGGGGCTGCGGCGGGACGGGCGCGGTGGGACGGGCGCGGTGGGACGGGCGCGGTGGGGCGGCGGAGATGCGGCGCGACGGCGGAGATAGGGCGGGACGGCGGAGATGCGGCGGGCGCTCAGGGTCGCACGAGCGGGGTCACGAGCAGCTTCTTCCGTGCGCCGCTGAGCTCGACCTGCACCTCGATCCCGCGCCGATCGAGCACCGACAGCGGGCGGATCGGCGTCACCTGGGCATAGAGATCGCCGGCGCCGCACCAGGTGCCCTGGAGCGCGGGCGCGTCGGTGTCGTCGGGCGTGAAGACGACGGCGCCGGTGCGGCAGCCGCCGTCGACCGCCGCGTAGAGGCCCTCGATGCGGTCGAGCGCCGCGGGGCGCGCGCGAAAGGCGAGCTCCGCGCCCTCCGGCGTGCGCAGCCGGCCGGACTCGCCGCCCGGATCGGCGGTGGCCATCCACCCGTCGCTCTCGAGCGAGAACGCGCCGCTCGGGTCCTCGGCTCCCTCGAACCACCGGGTCATGATCGCGTAGCTGCTCACGCCGCCGCAGACGTAGAGCGTGACCGTGCCCTCGCCGCGCACGAGGGCGAGCACGGCGTCCGTGCCGTCGACCGTGCCGACCGAGATCTCGGGCGGCGGGGCCTCCGGGTCTGCCGCGCACCCCGCGCAGAGCACGGCGCCGAGCACCCCGGCGGCGCGCGCGAGCGCGCGAGCGCTCTTCATGGAGAAAACGATCCCACCGGAGCGATGAAAAAAGCGCATGGGGTCTTATTTTAGTCGAGACCCGGGGCGGAGGGAGCGGCAGTTCCGTGCCATAAGCAAATGGGAGTCCGTGAGCGCTACGCCCCCCCGTCCGGCGGAACATCGCCGGACAGCCCCTTTCGTCGCGCGGCTCGGACCGCCGCGAGCCAGTGCACCTTGGCCGGGTCGCTGTCCCACGGCGGGGCTTCCCGGTAGAGCGAGTCCCAGAATTCGCGCGCTGCCGCCTCGGCGGTCGCGAGCTCGCTCTCGCCTTCGGGCGCGTCCTCGACGGCATCCACGAGAGCACGCCATGGGTCCGAGTCGTAGCCTCTCAGGTTCGGCCACGGCCTTGCGGGCTCTCCGTCGAAGAGCCCGTCGCTGCTCTGGAGAAAGCCCTCGTACGCGCTCTGGGCCACGGCGTCTCGCCGGCGACGGTTGACCTCGGTCATGCAGGAGTGGCGGTAGGACTCGGCCCATTCGCGGTCCTCCTCCGGCACGTCGTCTCGCCAGGCGCTCGCATAGAGGTCGCGCAGTTCCTGCTGGAGCGCCCGGTACTCCTTGGTATCCGTGCAGTGACTCGACGCGTCCCAGAGGGCTCGGTTGCGCGCCGCGCTCGGCCCAGGGAGATGGAGCAGCGTATTCACCGGCCAGAACCGCGCAGGCTCCAGCCTCGGGGCGATGGGCCTCGTCATGGATCTCGGGAGCCCGCGGCGCCCGCGCCGAACCCCCCTCCGAAAGGCGCGGAGCGCCGAGGGCCGGTCCACCTCGGGGGCGTCGTCGACCGCCAGCGCCCGCCAGATGGACGTCCGGTGGAGGCGCGCTGTCGGATCGCCCGTCGCGCCCTCGCCCGCGACCGTCTGCCCGAAGTCCACGACGAACGCAAAAAACGCGCTCTTGACGGCTTCGAGCAGCATCGGCCACGGCGGAGCGGGCTCCTTGTCGAACCTGCCCGTGAGGCTCTCGGGAGAGCCCGCATCCACGCTCGGGCGGATGGCCTCGGGCCGCGAATCGTCGACCCACCTCCCGAATTTCTCGCGATGCGCCTCGGCCCATGCGCGGTCCGCCTCGGGCAGGTCGTCGTGCCATGCTTCGGCGCACAGCCTGCCCAGGGTCTCGAGGTCCATGTTCCGACCCAAGGCATCCTGGGGCGAAAATAGGTGACTCGCCGTGCCCGCCTCGACCTCGATGCGCCGCATGAGGTACCACACGCGCGACGTTTTGAGCTTCATGGATAATCCCCTGGCTCACCGCCCGTCGGGTCGGTGGGTTGCTCGCGCGCAGGATTCCATGGACAGGCGGTGAGCATCAAGCCATGCGCGCGTCCAGTCCCCGCGCCGCGCCTTCCCGATGCGTACCTGCGGGCATCGCTGGTCTCGAGCGAGCTCGCACGGGTGCGAGAGAGGACCGCGCTTCACCCCCGTGCCAGAGCGGCGCCACCGCCCCAAACCCGACGCTTACGCCTGGGACGATATCGCCTGAGGCCGGAAGGCTGTCGTCCGTGTAGGATCGGAGGACCTGCGCGTCGAGGTCCGCGGAGGGAGCCGGAGCTCCGCGGTGGACGGCGCCGAGCTCGTGCCTTTTCAGCCAAGGCCGGGTGACGCGAGTGTTCGCGGAGCCGCGCTCGAAAGAACGGTGCAACTCTGCGCTGCTGGTGAAGGGCGGTTCGGGACGCTCCTCGGCCAGGAGAAACGGATGCTCGGCAGGTTCACCGGCGCCGTCACTGCCACTTGCTCGAGCGCGAAGCCCCGCCAGCGGCGGCGCTTGGGCGCGGGTCACCGTCCTCCAGGCGGTCCGTCGCGGCTTGACCGGCGGCGGCGACCGCTGGTAAGGTCGGCCACCGTCTGCGGGTACGTGGATCGGTGACTCAGGGAGGGGAAACCGATGAACCATCGGCGCGGCGTTCTGCTCGTCGTGTTTGCTCGCGGCTGCTCCATTGTGGATCCCAGCGATCGCGATGGGCGGAGAGACCAGATCGCGGCAGTGCCACTGCAGGCGGTATCAAGGTGCCGGCCGAGCTGACGGACCCCGACGCGTTCGACATGGACGACATCATCAATGCCTCGATCGCGCTACCCGCGCCGCATCCTGCATGGGCCTTTCCTCGGCTCGTCCCTCTCCTCTGCCCGCTCGGCGCTGGATCAGGCTGGAGATGCCCGCCAACGCCCACGGACCCGACAGGCGGACGGCCCACGGACCCGACGGGCGGACAGCCGGGAGATCGGCCATGAGGTGGCTGGCGAAGCACGCTGGAATGCTCGCAGTGCAGGAGGCAGGCTACGGATACGGCCTGTTCACGACCAAGAGCCCCGATCTCTGGAAATGGCACCTCGAGAATCTCGGCCAGCTGTGCGCAGAGGCATGGGACGATGGCCTGCCCGAGGAAGACCGCCCATGGGCGGAGCCGTATCGCAAGAAATTCAGCAGGTGGATTGACGATCCCGGACACGCTGACATCGGCCACAAGGCGAATGCAGCGGATCTCCAGAACCGCCATGGCCGCTTCGGCGGAGAGCCCGCGCCACCCTGGCCCATGCTGCTGGAGGCCGTCAAAAGCGCGTGTTTTGCCATGATCGAGGCCGCCAAACAGATGCGCCCCGGCGCGAGCGAGCGTGCGGCGGAGGATTCGACGTCGCGACTCCACAGGAGCTATCTCTGGCAGACGCTGACATCCGACGACACGGCCCAGGAGCACCGAGTCGACGCGCTCCGCGCCTTCCGGAGGGGTTTTCGGATCGGACGCCGCGGAAGACCGAGGACGCTGACGAAGCCCATCCACCCGATGCTGGAGCCTCCCGCGATCTGGGATATTGCGGCGCCTGCGCTTCCCGGTCCGAGCGCCGCACGCGAGCGGGCCATCAGGGCGCTGCCGGTTCCGGACGATCCGAAGGAGCTTGCGGCACGCGAGCAGGAGCTGCGAGCGCTGTATGCGAGCGCATGGCGAAATGACGTGCCGGAGGAGGACCGCCTCTGGGCAGCGTTGTACCGAGAAAACTGCATGCTGTGGGTGAATCAACGCCGGAGAAATGCCCTGGCGCAGAACGCCTATGAAGGTTATCTCCAGAGCAGCGATGGACGCTTCGGCAGCGGGCCTGCTGGACCGTGGCGTAGCGTGGACGCCTTCGCCAAGGAACCCTGGTACTCTCTCGTGGACCGTGTCGAGGACGCGCCCGAGGGCGAGAGCGAGCAGGCGACGGCCGAGACAGCAGTATGGGAATACTGGGATGCGCTCTACCGGGACGCCCCACCGTGGGACAGCAACCCCGACCGGGCGCACTGGCTTGCGGCGGTCCGCGCCGCTCGAAGGAAGGCGCAGGCCGACGATGGTCCGCCGGCGATGGGCAGGTAGCGCTCGGACGGGGTCGCGCGCCGGGCTCGTCGCGCTGTCGCTCCTGCCCGCGGTCGCGCGGGCGGAAGACAGCGCGCCGCCGCGCTGGGAGATCGACGTCAAGGCGACCTACGTCGTGTTGGGGTCGCGTGCCACGCGCGCAACGGGCGGCATCATGCCGTCGGTCACCGGCTTGCGCCGATGGCCCGTCCGCAACGCCGTGGACATCGGCATCGGCGCCGACGTGGGCCTCTTCGGTCTGGGCGGCGACGCGCGCTGGCTCGGCGTGCTGACCGGCCCCACGGCGGCCATCCGGGGCATGCCGTTCCGTGCGCCCCTGTCGTTCGAGCTCGCGGCGCGCCTCGACTTCGGGCGCATCCCTGTGTGCAACGCGTGGGGGTTGTGCCTGCGTTATCTTGGATTCTTCCCGGCCATGGAGGCCGGCGCAGCCTATCTGTCGACGCAGCACGTGGCGGTCGTGGCGACGTGCGGTGTCCGCTTCATCAACACGCTCGCGTGGTCTGGTGTCAGCGTGGAGCCGGCAGCGGCAGGTCGGATCTTCTGGTAGGCATGACCCGCTTCGACCCGCTTGACAGCAACTTGCCGCCATGTGAACGCCGGTCCATCGGCTTTGGAGGGAAACCGAATGAGACATCGTCTCTGCGCCCTGCTCGTTCTGCTCACCTGCGGCTGCTCGATCCTGGATCCCAGCGACCGCGATGAGCTGAGAGGCCGGATCGCGACTCTGCCGCCGGCCGAAATGTCGCTCATGAAGAAGATGGTCATGAACGTAAAGGCGATGAGATGGCTCGAGCATAAGGACGAGAACGACCAAATGGGCAAGCTACAGTGCCGTTACCAGGCCGGAGGACAATGGAGCCAATGGTCCGACCAGGAGCCGACGTACACTGTTGCCGACATGCTCGAGTGTCTCATCCATCGGCCTTTTGCCGTGACCTACATCATGTGCAAGGACGAATGGGCATCGCTGGAGCGCCAGCTCAGAAAAACCGATCTCGAAAACAGCCGACCAATACCTGGCGGCGCGAGCATTGATTGCCGGTTCGTGTGGGATTTCCGCTACGAGCCGGAGAAAGTACCGTCTGAGCTGATCGACCCCGACGAGATCGGAGCGGACGACATCATCGATGCCATGATCAGCCTGCCCGGCCCCCCCCCTGGGTGGGTCGTTCCTCCTCGGATCGTCCCGCTCCTCTGCCCGCTGGGCGCCGGACCGGGATGGGGATGTCCCCCGAGTCCCACCGATCCTACAGGCGGCGAGCCCACCAACCCCACGGGCGGCCAACCGGGAGATTACTGATGAATCTTTCGATGGGGGAGACGAAGGCGTTCGTACCTCGCGTCGTGCGCGAGGCGACCATCGGACATGGGCTGTTCTCGACCAAGGAGCCCGAGGAATGGAAGTCGAGTTTTGAGGATTTGGGTGTTCTGTACGCCGAAGTGTGGCACGACGACCTGCCGGAAGGGGACCGCGCATGGGCGGCGGCCCACCGCGAGAGATTCGGAAAGTGGCTCCATGAGCCGCGTCCGAGCACCATCGACCAAACGGCAAGTCCATGCCCGCCCCTGAGCGGCGCTGGCCGCGCCCCCGGGCGGTTCACCCCGCCGTGGCCGATGGTGCTCGCCGCCGTCGAGAGCGCGTTCGTCGCCTTCGCTGAGGCTTTCGAGGAAGCGCCTACCGGCGACAGTGAACAGGCCGCGGCCGGGGCAGCCTCGCGCCTCCACCGTACCTACCTCTGGCGGACCCTTTCTTCTGACGACACGGCCGAGCAGCACCGGCCCATGGCACTCCGCGCCTTTCAGAGGGGTTTTCAGCTCGGGCTCCGCGGAACGCCAAGATCCATGAAGATGCCCATCCCTCCGATGCTGGAACCACCGTGGTACTGGGGCGCTGGGCTGCCGGAGTACCCCGGACCGAGCGCCGCGCGCGAGCGAGCCCTCCGTGCCGAGCGCGACCAGGCCCTCCAGGCTCCGCCAGTACCCGGCGATCGACAGGGGTGGCTGACACGCCAGCAGGAATTGCGCGATCTCTATGCGAGCGCATGGCGGAACGACGTGCCGGAGGAGGACCGCGAATGGGCCCAAGCGGTTCGCGATTGTTGCACGAGGCATGTCTACCGTCGCCGGCGCGACGCCATCGCTCAGAGCGCCTACGAGGGCTACCTTCACAGCAGCGGTGGGGTTTTCAACGGGGCGCCCGGCCGGCCGTGGCCGAATCTGAGCCGCCACGCCTCGGAACCCTGGCGTGCCTTCGCGGACCGCGTCGATGACGCGCCCGACGGCGAGAGCGAGATCGAGACGGCTGAAGCGGCAGCGCGCGAGTACTGGGACGCGTTCTACCGGGAGGCCCCGCCGTGGGACAGCGATCCCGAGCAGGCGCACTGGCTCGCGGCGGTCCGCGCGGCGCGAGCCAAGGTGCTGGCCGACGATGCGCCGCCGGAGAAGGCGCGATAGCCCCAGGACAGCCCGCCCGGCTAGTCGGCTCCGCTGCAGTCCGAGACGTGAAAGACCGCCGTCTCGAGGCGCACCTTGGCACCGTCGAAGAGCCGGACGAGATCACACGGCCCCGCCGATACATCGGCCTCGTACGGGTCGGTTGGCTGCTCCTGGATGATGATCTCGCATGCGCCCTGGTACCGCGCTCCTTCGATCGTCACGGACGCATAGGGCCAGCCGGCCTCGTCCATCATATCGAAGAACGAGAAAGCAGCGCCCTCCTTCTGCACCGCTACGCCAAGCTTCCCCTGATTGGGTACGATGCACCCGCCTGCGACTTCGCCGCTTGCATCCACGACCCTGGTTCCGTTGCCGCCGGTGTCGATCGCCAGTTCTTCTCCATCCCGCGTGACGGTCGCCTTGCCCGAGATCTCGGGATGGGCGATGCATCCGCCCCACGAGACGCACACGGCAGCCCAGAACAGAGATGAGAACACGCGTGCTATCGCATTTGCCATCGGCTCGCTCATGTCGTGCATGCACCGTAGCTTTGAGGGATCACCGTCGGCGGGTCACCCGCGGGCGTGCAGCACATCACGTGCTCTTCTCCATTCTCTTCAACATACGTCGTGCTGTCCTCGTACCCCTCCCAGCAGAGATCGTCCACCAAGCTCGGGATCACGCAAAGGGTATACCCCGCAGGGATATCGTCTCGAACAGCGCCGGCGCAAGCACGCGCGAACGTCGGCGACTCTGGGGTTGTGGAGGATCCTTTCCGCCACCCGTCCCAAAGGAGATCCGTGTCTTCCGCGCAGCCAGGCGCCTCGCTCTGCGTGCCCTCCCAGAGCCATACCGCCGGGTTCCCCTCGTGGGGGCCTGGGGCGGGGCAGCCGCGATCGGAGACACAACCTAGCCCGACGCTCGCGCCCATGAGCAGCAGAACGTATCGCATCTACAGAAGCCCTCCTAGTACATCGCAGGACCACAGCTGAAATCGCCGCGATCGCAGTACGGCCGGCGCAGCTCGGCTTTTGCCGTCACGCGCGTTCGCTGCGAGAGCGCAGCAAGCGATCGGCTGCCCGCTTCTTTCGAGGCGATCGTCACCAGACCCACCGGTGACGGCAAACGCTGCTGCTCACGTCGCGACGACACCTGCTCCACCAGCACCGCCCCAGTCTTCTCCGCGCGAAGCACGATCGCAGCTGGACGCGTCAGGCAGAGAACGCCGAGGCATAGCGCGACCGTCACAGCGAGCCAAACGGCGACACTGTTCGTGAGCTTCCGAGGCGGCATGCCGACAGGGGTGCTCCGGACCGCCATCGACTTTAGCTCAGGTTCTCGACGGAGGGACGGCGGCGGTGGAAAGCTCGGCTCCTTCGGAGCGGAAGCAGTCGGCAATGGCTCGTCAAGGGGAGGGATCTGCGGCAGCGGAGGTTTATCGTCGCTCGACGGCGCAACCACCGGCGCCATCTCGGACGGCCGGACCGGCGCCAGCTCGGACGGCCGGGTGTCCGGACCTTCCGTTACCGGCGCGGACAAACGCCGACTCTGAATCTGGGAGCTGCGCAAGGTCGACGGCGCCACGCCGACGACGAAGGCGTGGTTATCGCGCCGGCTCGGTGCCCGCGCCAGCGTGGCCCAGGCGTCCACGAGGCCCTCGAGCACCGCAATGAAGTGGCCCACGTTCCTGTACCTGCGGCGCGGATCCTCTTCCAGCGCCATCTCGATCGCGGCAGCCACAGCGGGCGGTGTGTCGATGGGGATCGCAGGCCTATCCCTCCGCGCTCCCAGCGTACCTGGCTGGCCGACGTCGAGCGAGCGGCGGCAGACCAGCTCGTACAACAGCGTCCCGAGGCCATAAACGTCCGTCCTTGGCCCCAATCGGTCGCCGCGCAGCAGTTCAGGAGACGCCACCAGCGACTCCCGCGCGGCCTCGTGCGGCTCGATCCGGAACAGCCGGACCAGGCCGAACTGGCTGATGCTGTAATCCCGCTTCGACGTGATGAACACGCGGTCGGACCCGAGCGCTCCATGGCACCCGCCCAGCGCGTGACATCGCTGGATCGCCCGGGCAATCTCGATCGCCAAGTGCAGCGCGGTGACGCCGAGATCGGCACCGCGCGTCGCATCTCTGATGCTGATCCCGTGGCTTCGCCTGCACGCGACCCACGCAGAGAGGCCGCCCGCATCTCCGTAGAGCACGGGATCAACCTGCGGGACCGCTTGTGCGACCTCCTGCAAGCGCTGGAGCTCGGATGCGAAGGCCGTCCGGTCGATCAGCTGGCCCTCGCGCACGTACAGCCAAACGGTCGCGCCCTCACCGCCTACCTGTTGGGCGAGGAACGTGCGGACCATGCCGTCGTGAACCTCGCGGAGGATCCGGTGACCTTCCCAGACGGTACCGGGCTCTACCACGAGAAACTCACCTCCGCACCAGCCCTGCGCGCGCGGATCTGGGCGCCGTTCGGCAGCACCGCAACCGCGAGTGTCGCGGCCCCCAGCGCGGTCCCGGCAACAAGCGCTGCCGTGCTGATGTGCTGTCGTGCCTCGATAGCATGCAAATCCTCGGCCCACTTCTGATTCTCCACCGAGTTGGGCTTGCACATCTCGTCCCTCAAGGCGCTGTCCTCGGTCGCTGCCACGATGTGCAGCACGATCCCCGACACCAGAAGCGCGCCCGACGCCGCAGAGCCCGTATAGAGAAGCCACGGCGCCGGACCGGGTTCCGGCTGAGCCGACGCGCCCGCCGGCGTCGCCTTCAGCGGAGCGACCGAGCGCACGCTCGCCGGTTCGGCGCTCAGGAGGACAACCCGCGATTCTCCCGCGGTGACGTGCACCATGGAGCGTACCTTGCGCCCATCCGACAACATCGCCGTCACCTCGTGCTGCCCGGGCGCGACGTAGCTCTGACCGCTTTCGTCCACGAGGCGCCCGTCCACGAGCACGGGCGCCGCCCCCGCGGGCGCGAACACATTGAGCTGCGCTACCTCGAGCCGCGCCGCCGCCAGGTCCGCATGCCGCGTGTCGTGGAGCCGCCGCTCCCTGGGCGTGGCCGGCGGGCGCATCTCCTGCACGCAGCGCGTGAGCTCCACCACGGCGTCCACCCAGCGCCCGAGTCGGCGGTCGAGCTGCCCGAGCTGGCAGATCCCCACCGTAGAACGCTCGATATCGTAGATTTGCGCCCACAGGTCGCGTGCGCGCGCGATGTCGAGCCGCTCCAGGGCGGCCTCTGCCTCCTTGATCAAAGCTGTCACGCGCGGCGACCGTGGCGGCGGCTGCGCGGCGAACGCTGGCTCGAGCGCGAGGAGGAACATCGCGACGGCCGCCACGTGCGACCAACAGATGACCAGCGCAGAACGCAGCAAAGCGCACCTCGGCCCTACGAGGGGACCGGGTGCCGCGCCGGCCCAATCCGGCGCGGTACCGCCTTTCAGCTCAGCCTCGGCCGGAGCGGCGTCCATCCCTCGGGCAGACGTGCACTAACATAGGTCTGCCTGCGCTTTGAATCCCCCACAGGCCGAATTTGCTCTCGCCAACGCATTGCAAATCGCGGCCACAAATTCTCACCAAATCGCACTCCTGGGCGGTCGGGGTGCACCGGCACGGAGCGCGCCTCTGGTGCGACGGAGCGTGCCTCTGGTGAGGAAGAGGGTCTCTCTTGGAAAGGAGAGGGCCTCTCTCAGGAGCTGAGCACATGCCGTTGCCGCCCATCCGGGCTCCCCGAGGCGGGGCGAGCGCAACCAGCGGTCCTCCGGCCACGGAGCAAGATCGCGACGGCTGCCTGAGCGCGCGGGGCGTTGCATCCAGCCAACCCGGACCGAGATTCGGGACGCCCCTGACCAAGGAGGGTATCTCATGGGTTATCGCAATCTCACCCCGCAAGCGATGGTCAACATCTCGGGCCCCTGGCTCGATCCGGAGCAGGATCGGAGGGTCTTCACGTCGCTGCCGCTGCTCGCGCCGCTCCTGCCCGCGGTCGAGGAGGCGCACGGCCGGATCCTCACCACACAGCGGCTCGGCTCCAGCCTTCAGCAGCAGGCGAAGGCGCTCATGGAGAAGGCCATCGCGCTCGACGCCACGCACGATCGCAAGCTCCGCGGGGCGTACAACTACCTCGGCGCGCTCGCCGAGATGACCGACGACCCCGCGTTCGCGGCGGCGGTCCTCGATCTGCGCGACCGTCTCGCGCCGGCGGGGCTCAAGGCCGTCTCGCGCAGCTACGGCGACCAGGCGGGCGACGCCAAGCTGCTCCCGTCGCGGCTCGACGACGCGTCGGAGAAGCTGCTCAAGAAGCTGAAGACGCCCGAGGGGCCGCTAGCGCAGGTGGTGGACGCCTGGGTCGCGGCCGCGCTCGAGATCGAGAAGGTGGAGGCGCAGCGCGGGCAGCTCGCGCTGAACGCCCCGTCGAACACCGACGGCGCCACGCCGCGGGAAGTAGTGAACGCCCGCAACGCCTGGATCCGCATGGGCTGCCCGGCGGCGATCGCCGGTGCTCCGCTGCGCCCGCCGGCTCGCAGCTCATCCTCGGCCTTCCTCGGCCGTAGGCGCAGCGGCCCACCCCTCGCGAGACACGAGCTCGGACACGCGCACGCGGACCTCGTCGCGGATCTCTCGCACGCGCTCCACCGGCTTGCCTTTGGGGTCTTCGAGGGGCCAGTCCTCACGGCGAAGCCCTGGAACCACGGGGCACACCTCCCCGCATCCCATGGTGACGAGCAGCGCCGCCTGGCTCGCCAGCGCGTCAGTCAGCCGCTGGGGCTTCACGGCCGAGAGATCGATCCCCTCCTCCGCCATCGCGGCGAGCACTTCGGGATGGACGCGCGGGCCGGGCTCCGTACCGGCCGAGATGGCGCGCGCCTTGGACGGGTCGGACAGGGCGTTGAACCACGCCGCGGCCATCTGGGAGCGGCCCGCGTTGTGAACGCAGGCAAAGAGCACGGTCTTCATGGAACATCCTCCGGAAGCGCGCGATCGACGACGCGCTCGGCGACCTCGGGCAGGGCGGGAACGAGCCAGCGAAACGCCAGCGTCGCCGCCGCTGCCCCTGCAAGTTGTGCGACGATGAACCCCGGCGCGTCGGTCGGCCGAATGCCGGCGAACGTGTCGCTCGCCGCCCTGGCGAGCGTCACGGCCGGGTTGGCGAACGATGTGGACGAGGTGAACCAGTAGGCCGCCGTGATGTACGCGCCGACGGCGAACGGGACCGACTCGGCCCGCCTCCGGACGCTGCCCCAGATGACGGCGAGCAACCCGAAGGTCGCGACGAACTCGCTCACCATCTGGGCGAGCCCCGAGCGCTCGTGCTGAGACGCCGAGAAGAGGGCCTCGCCGAACATGACGTGAGCCACGGCGACGCCCGCGAAGGCGCCGGCGACCTGGGCCAGGACGTAGGCGGGCACCTCGCGCCAGGAGAGCCCGCCCTGGCTCGCGTCGGCGAGCGTGACGGCTGGGTTGAAGTGCGCGCCGGAGATCGACCCGAAGGTCAGGATGAGCGCCACCAAGGCGCCCCCCGTCGCCATCGTGTTCGCGAGCAGGGCAATCGCCACGTTCCCGCCAGCAAGACGCTCGGCCATGATCCCGGACCCGACCACGGTCGCGAGCAACAGGGCCGTCCCGAGCGCCTCAGCGACGGCCCTGCGGGCGAGATCAGCGCGCGGCGGCATCGTCGAGCTTGGATGGGACGCAGCACCCAGGCGCGCAGCACGCGGCATCGCTCTTCGAGGGCATCGCGGGCTGGCTCCCCATCACGGCCGCGTCGCCCTTCACCACGAACACCTCCCACGAGTTGCCGTCGGGGTCCTCGATCCAGACCTTGTCCTGCACCGCGTAGCAGCAAGCCGTGTCCTCCTCCGTGAAGGTCTTGAGCTCCGCGGCCTCGAAGCGGCTCGTGGCCTCGAGCACATCCTCGGTGCTCGCCACCTGCACGCCGAAGTGGCTCGCGTTCACGCCAGTACGCGGCGCCTCCTGCATCGTGAGGTTCAAGGAAGGCGACGCGAGGTCGAACTTCGCATAGCCGGGACGACGCTTCGTGGCGCGTACGCCGAAGGCCTTCTCGTAGAACGCAACCGAGGCGTCGATGTTGGAGACGTTGAGCGAAACATGAGGCTTCAGGACATTCATCGCGCATTCTCCTTCCAAAAATATCGAAATAGAGGGGCAAAAAAAATCAGCAGCACGCCTTGCCGCGCTTGCAGCAGTCCTCCCACAGGTACGCTGTTCAGCAGCACGCCTTGCCGCGCTTGCAGCAGTCCTCCCACAGATACGCTGTGAGGGCTCGGAGCGCCTCGTAGTCGGCGCTGTAGTAGTGAAACGTCCCTTCCCCCCGCGTTCTCAGGACGCCGGCATCGACGAGCCGCTTCAGGTGATGGCTCAGCGTCGAAGCGGCCAGTCCGACGTGCGCCTGGATGTCGCCGGCGGAGGCGCCCTCCATGCCGGCCTGCACCACGAAGCGCAGGACAGCCAGGCGCACGGGGTGACCCAGCGCGGCGAGCTGTTCGGCGTGGCGGTCGAGCGTCGACGGCACGCCTTACTTCTAATAATGTCGAAGCATCGGCGCAAGCCCTTCTTCCAAATAAATAAAGATACGAGCCGGTGCCGCGTCTGGTGCCCTGAGAGAGCGCGCGGGGGAGCCTCGGCGCCGTGAAACCCCGCTCAGCCGAACCGGTAGTGCTTCCGCACCGGCGAGCGCACCTCCCAGGTGCAGCTCAGCCCCGCGGGGAACGTCACCAGATCCCCCGCCTGGATCCGCACCGGCGCGCCGCCGCCCTCCGCGGGCGTCACGATCACGTCGCCCTCGAGCAGGTAGCAGATCTCCCGCTCGTCGTAGTGCCACGAGAAGGTCGACACCTCCTTCGTCCAGATGGGCCAGCCGCGCGCCCCGAGCTTCGCCAGCTGCTCCTCCGACGGACCGTGCTCCAGCTTGATCGACTCCATGGCTCCTCGTCCTGGCTTCATGCGCCGCCGCCTGGCCCGCCCCCGCGGCGCCCTCGGCGATCGTCGCGGCGGATGCTAGCAGCTCGGCTCGTCGCCGCGGCACAGCTCGCGCACCTCGCGCGCGATCGCCTCCATGCGCCCGAGGCTCGCGAGCAGCGCCTCCGCGCCCCCGCCGGGCGCGGCGAGCACCGCGTTCACCCTGTCGGCGAAGCCCTCGGGGCACAGCGAGAGCGCCCGCGTCCTCGGCAGGGCGCCCTTCTCGTTCGAGAGGTAGCGCTCGTTCATCGCGAACAGCGCCTGCACCAGGCAGGCAGCGGCGCGGAACAGGCAGCCGCTCACGTAGAACACGTCGCCGCGCCGCCCGGCCTTCTTCGCGGTGTCGATGGCGAAGCCGGCCTCCCACAGGAACCTCTCGAGGAGCGCCCTCCGCAGGGCCGGCGGATACGGCGTCACGAGCGCCTTCAGCGGGGCCAGGGCGCCCTCCGGATCGAAGAGCGGCCGGCAGTCGTGGATATCGGCCAGGTAGTTGGCGCTGAGGAAGCCGTGCGGGTGACCGGGCTGGTAGTCGCACGTCACCTGCCCCGCCCGGCACTCCCCGATCACGCGCCGCACACGCGCGAGATCCCGGTAGAGCCAGTCGACCCGGTGTCCCTCGATCTCCAGCCACGCGCCGCCGTTGATCCAGGGCCCCCACGCGCCGGGCGGCGTGACGACGTCCTCGGCGGCGCTCGCGTGGAGCTCCCGCGCGAGCGCCGCCACTTCGCCCTCGGCGCCGCCCGCGCAGAGCTCCCGCGCGAGCGCGCGCAGCGCAGCGAGGTCGGGCGGGCTCTCGGGCTCGTAATAGATGCCCAGATCGACGTCCGAGTCCGGGTGGCCCGCGCCGCGAGCGCGCGATCCGCCCAGCACGACCGCGACCACGCCCGGGATCGCGCCGAGCCGAGCCGCCACGCGCGCCGCCACGTCCAGTGCCTCGTCCATGCCGCCTCCTGTCGATCCCCACTGCGACGCGGCGACCCTAACATCGAGGCGCCCGCGCCGTCCCGCCGCCCTCGGCGCCCCGCCCGCTGTGCCTGCGCCCGCCGTTCTGCTACACGGCAACCCGTGCCCGACCTCATCGTCCACCCGGCGGAGCGGCCGCTCATCGGGAGCGTGCCGGTCCCTGCGGACAAGAGCATCGCCCACCGAGCGCTCCTCCTCGCCGCGCTCGCCACCGGGCAGAGCCGCATCCGGGGCGGGACGCTCGGCGGCGACGTCCTCTCGACCGTGGGCGCGCTGCGCGCCATGGGCGTCCGCGTCGAGGAGCCGTCGCCGGGCGACCTCGTCGTCCACGGCGCCGGGCTCTCCGGCCTCCGCGCCCCCGGCGGCCCCATCGACTGCGGCAACTCCGGCACCACGATGCGCCTCCTCGCGGGCATCCTCGTCGCCCAGCGCTTCGCCGCGCGGCTCGTCGGCGACCCGTCGCTCTCGCGCCGCCCCATGGATCGCGTCGCGAAGCCGCTCCGGCTCCGCGGCGGGCACATCGAGGGGCAGCTCGATCCGCGCAAGATCGGCGAGATCACGGCGCCGCTCGACGTCGGGCCGCTCCCCGAGCCGCACGTGCTCTCGTCGATCGAGCACGAGCTCCCCGTCCCGTGCGACCAGGTGAAGAGCGCCCTCCTCCTCTCCGGCCTCTACGCCGACGGCCCCACGTTCGTGCGCGAGCCGATCGTCTCGCGCGATCACACCGAGCGCATGCTCACCGCGCTCGGCGTGCCGATCGACTCGGTCGGCGCGATGGTCTGCCTCGACGCGGCCCGCTTCTCCGGCGCGCTGCCGGCGTTCGAGCTCGACGTGCCCGGCGACCTCTCCGCGGCCGCGTTCCTCGTCGCCGCCGCGCAGATCGTGCCGGGGAGCCGCGTGACCGCGCGGCGCGTGGGCCTCAACCCGACGCGCACCGGCCTGCTCGAGGTGCTGCGCGACATGGATGACATGGATGGCAGCGTCGCCGTCGAGATCAAGGGCGAGGCCCTCGGCGAGCCCACCGGCGACGTCCACGTCGCGTCCGCCTCCTCCGGCGGCGGCCTCCGCGCCGGGCGCGCGGGCGGCGAGCTCGCGTCGCGCGCCATGGACGAGCTGCCGATCCTGCTCGGCCTCGGCGCGCGGGCGCGCGGCCTCACCGAGGTGTTCGACGCGCGGGAGCTGCGCGCGCAGGAGACCGACCGCATCGCGGCGATGGCGTCCGTGCTCGGCGCCTTCGGCCTGCGCTGCGAGGAGCGCACCGACGGGCTCCTCGTCGAGGGCAGGCCCGACCGGCCGCTCGACGCGGCCGACGTCGACAGCCGCGGCGATCACCGCATCGCGATGACGGCCGCCGTGCTCGGGCTCGCCGCGAGCGGGCCCACGCGCGTCCGCGACGCGGGCTGCATCGCGACCAGCTTTCCCCTCTTCGTCGGGACGCTGCGCGCCCTGGGCGCGCGCATCGAGGTCGAGGGCGCCCGCGCCGCGTGAGCGCGCGATCGGTGAGGCGATCCCGTGAGGAAGAGAGAGGAGGAGGAGCGCAGGTGACCGAACGACAACGACAGGACGACGCGCACCACCTCCCGGCCCGGGGCGAGCCCCGGCGGCTGCGCGTCGCGATCGACGGACCGGCCGGCGCCGGCAAGGGCACGGTCGCGCGAGGGCTCGCCGAGCGGCTCGGCTACCTGCTCGTCGACACCGGCGCGATCTACCGCGCCGTCGCGCTCGCGGCCCGCCGCGCGAGCCTCACGTGGGAAGAGGAGGGCGAGATCGGCGCGCTCGCCGAGGATCTCGCGCGCGGCGGGCGCATCGCGCTGGAGCGGAGCCCGCACGGCATGCCGCCCGACTCCTCCGCCCCCCCGCCCGCGAACGCCCCGGCCCAGTCGAGCCTGGGGGGCAGCGGCATGCGCGTGCTGCTCGACGGCGAGGACGTCTCCAGCGCGATCCGCGCGCCCGAGATCAGCCTCGGGGCGAGCCGGGTCTCGGCCATCCCCGCCGTGCGCAAGGCGCTGCTCGCGATGCAGCGGCAGGCCGGCGCTGGCGGCGGCGTGGTGCTCGAGGGGCGCGACATCGGCACCGTGGTGTTCCCGGACGCCGAGGTGAAGTTCTTCCTGACGGCGCCGGCCGAGATCCGCGCGAAGCGGCGGTACGACGAGCTCGTCGCGCGCGGCATGCCCGTCAGCTTCGAGGCGACGCTCTCCGACGTGCTCCGCCGCGACAAGGCCGACAGCGAGCGCGCCGTCGCGCCGCTCCGCAAGGCCGACGACGCGATCCTCGTCGACTCCGGGCACAGGAGCCCGCAGGAGATCATCGACGAGATGGCGACCCTCGTGGAGATCCGTGCGCGCGGCGGCTGAGGTCCGCGCCGCCGCCGTCGCCGCCGCCGCCCTGATGGCGCTCGGGCTCCCGGCCTGCGGAGACGCCGCGCCGCGGCTCGCGGGCGGCGGCCACCCCGCGCGCGCGGCGAGCCCCGCAGGCCCGCGCGTCGTCCGGCGCATCGAGCCGGCCGATCTGCTCCCGGCCGATCTCGATCTCGTCGTTCGCGTCGACGTCGCCCGCATGCGCGACGGGCTGGGCCAGGCGGCCTCGGACGAGCTCGCCCGGCGCGCGCTCGACGAGGTGCCCGACGAGGCGCTGGAGAGCGCCCTCCAGCGCGCCGACGTCGTCTGGCTCGGCCTGCGGCTCGCCGATCTCGAGGAGGGCGATCGCGTGGTCGTCCTCGAGGGCCGGATGGCCGGGCTCACGCCCGATCCCGGCCGCTGGGAGCCGGCGCCGGCGGCGCAGGACGGCGTCGCCGTCTTCGACCGCCGCGGCGGCGTCGCTGGATCGCGCGCCGACACGGCGCGGATCATCGCGCTCGGCGATCGCGCGGTCGCGCTCGTGTCGGCGGTCGAGGTGAGCAGCGTCGCGCGCCTCCTCCGTGACGGCCCCGACGCGCGCCGCGGCGACCCGGCCGCCGAGGGGCTCGTGAGCCTCGATCTGCGCGCGCGCCGGCTCCCCCCCTACCTCGCGCGGCGCTTCCCGTCGATCGGCGCGCTCGTCGCGGGCGTCGCGCGGGTCCGCGCCGTGGCGTCCCTCCACGACGAAGGGGTGCGCCTCGACGTGGAGCTCGTCGGCGTCGACGCGGCCGGCGCGGAGCGCGCCCGCCGGTTCATCGAGGTGTTCCGCGACAACGTCGAGGATGTACGTTACGCAGATCTCATGAAGGAGCTCTCGATCGAGCAGGTGGAGAGCACCGTGCGGCTCCGCTGGCTCTTCCCTGCGCCCCTCGTGCTCGCCCTGCTGTCCGGGCGCTCCCCGGGCTAAGCCGATGCCTGACACCCTGATCGAAGAACCGATCCGACCGACAGTGACCGACGACCTCGCCGCGCCCGCGCCCGAGGGCGACCCCGCGCCGGCGCCGGGGGCCGCCCCCGCAGACGCGCTCCCCGCGCCGCCCGGCGAGGGCGCCCCCGCCGCCCCGCAGCGCCCGGGCCGCCCCCGTGGGGCCGCGTGCCTCGGGGTCGCGATCGCGCTCGCCGCGTTGCTCGCCGGCGCGGCGCTCGGCGTCTACCTCTTGTTCTGGCGCTATGTGCCGACGGCCCGGCAGCACATCCCGGGCGACGCGAACATCGTGGTCCGCCTCGAGACCGCCGACCTCGCGCTCTTCGGCCCCGTGCGCCGGCACTTCCTCCCGCTGCTCGACGACGCGCCCCAGACAGCGTCGCGCAAGGCGCGCATCGAGGCGGCCACCGGCCTCGATTTCCCGTCGGATCTGCGCGAGATCGTCGTCGCGTCGACCGACGCCGCGAGCTGGGTCGCGCTCGCGGGCGGGCGCATCCCGAAGGGCCGCTTCGTCGCCGGCATGGAGAAGGTCGCCCGCGACGAGGGCTGGACCGGCGTCCGCCGCGAGGGCGAGCTCCTCCTCGTCGGGCCGCGCGCCGTGCTCGGCCAGGCCGACGACGGCACGCTCGTCCTCGGCACGGACGTCGAGATCGTGAAGGCCGCGCTGCCCGCGTCGCCCGACGCAGACGAGTGGCGGCGCCTCGATCTGCCCGAGCAGGGCGCCGTCACCTTCGCGCTCACCAGCGCCGCGTGGTCCGGCGCCGCCGCCGCAGTCTCCGGCGTGCTGCCGCGGGCCGGAGCGCTGTTCCGCCGCGTCGACCACGCCTCGGGCGCGCTCACCCTCGGCGCGGAGCCCGAGCTCTCGATGCGCCTCGCGCCCGCTGCGGGCGAGGCCGCCGCGGCGCTCGCCCCGGACACCCAGGCGTTCCTCGGCAGCCTCAAGCTCGGGCTCGCGCTGCTCCCCGACGTCGCCGGCGCGGGCGCCGCGCTCGAGGGAGCCCAGGCCCTCGCGCAGGGAGAGCTCGTCGAGATCCGGACGAAATGGCCCCACGAGGGCCTCGATCGCGCCTGCGCAGAGATCGCACACCGCGCCCGAGCCGCGCGCGACGCGCTCGACGCCGGAGGGAGCGCGCTGGGCGGCGCGCCCTGAGCCTGAGATCGCGCTGCTTTGAGCGGGCGGGCACATCCTTCCCAGCAAAACGGACCGGACCCACAAAAACCTCCAGTGGCTCGGTCGTTGCATTGACAGAGGCCCCTCCTCAGACTACAGGCTCGCCTCTCCCGAGGGGCCCGGGTGCATCGGTACGTGTGTGCCTGCCCCTCCGCCGCTCGTGCGTGGCACCTAGGGTCCACGCCTGCGCCCGCGCGGCGAATCCCAGGGAAGGAAAGGAAACAAGAACGAACAACATGACTAGTAACATCCATATGGAGGCTGGCTCGTCCGGGGCGAGCATGGAGAGCTTTGCCGCGCTCTTCGAACAGAGCGTGGAGGGGGGCGATTTCGCGCGTGAAGGAGAGATCATCTCCGGCACCGTGGTCGCAGTGAACCGCGACTCCGTCGTGGTCGACATCGGCGGCAAGAGCGAGGGCGTGATCGCGCTCCGCGAGTTCGCGGACGCCGCGGGCCAGAGCGCCGTCAAGGCGGGCGACAAGGTCGACGTCTACATCGAGAGCCGCGAGAACGACGACGGCCTCGTGACCTTGTCGAAGGAGAAGGCCGACAAGATGAAGGTCTGGGATGAGATCTCGAACGCCTGCGAGGCGGACGAGCTCATCGAGGGCACGATCAGCCAGCGCGTGAAGGGCGGCCTCTCGGTCACCATCCGCGGCGGCGTGAAGGCCTTCCTCCCGGGCTCTCAGGTCGATCTCCGCCCGATCCGCAACTTGGACAAGCTGATCGGCCAGACCTACAAGTTCAAGGTCATCAAGTTCAACAAGAAGCGCGGCAACATCGTGCTCTCGCGGCGCGTGCTCCTGGAGCGCGAGCGCGACGAGATGAAGGCCAAGACGCTCGAGACGTTGACGGAAGGGATGACCGTCAAGGGGACCATCAAGAACATCACCGAGTACGGCGCGTTCGTCGACCTCGGCGGGATCGATGGCCTCCTGCACATCACGGACATGTCGTGGGGCCGCGTGAACCACCCGAGCGAGGTGTTCCAGGTCGGCGACGAGGTCCTCGTGAAGGTCCTCAAGTACAACGCCGACACCGAGCGCGTCTCCCTGGGCCTCAAGCAGACCCAGGAGGACCCCTGGAACCACGCCGAGGAGGCGTATCCGGCGGGCAAGAAGGTCCGCGGCAAGGTCATGTCGATCACCGACTACGGCGCGTTCGTCGAGCTGGAGCCGGGCGTCGAGGGCCTCATCCACGTCAGCGAGATGAGCTGGACCAAGAAGGTCAAGCACCCGTCGAAGCTGCTCGAGGTGGGCCAGGAGCTCGAGTGCCAGGTGCTCGAGGTGGACGCGCGCGCGAAGCGCATCAGCCTCGGTCTGAAGCAGCTGGAGCCCGATCCGTGGATGCTGTTCACGGACAAGTACCACCCCGGCGACAAGATCGCGGGCAAGGTCCGGTCGCTCACCGACTACGGTGTCTTCGTCGGGATCGAGGAGGGCGTCGACGGCATGGTCCACAAGAGCGATCTCTCGTGGTCGGTGCGCGTCAACAACCCGAGCGACCTCTACCACAAGGGCGATGACGTCGAGGCGATCATCCTCTCGATCAACCACGACGAGAAGAAGGTCTCCCTCGGCATCAAGCAGCTCTGGGACGACCCGTGGCCGAGCATGCTGACGGAGTACCCGCCCGGCCGCGTCCTCGACGACGCCCAGGTGGTGAGCATCGTCGACTACGGCGTGTTCGTGCGGCTGCGCGAGGGCGTCGAGGGCCTGATCTCCCAGGGCGACGTGCAGGAGCCCGAGGAAGGCAAGCTCAAGGTCGGCGACAAGGTGAAGGCCGAGATCTCATCGCTCGACACGGTCGATCGCCGGCTCTTCCTGACGATGAAGAACATCGGCATGGAGCGCCCCGCGCCCGTCCAGCGCCAGCAGCAGAAGCGCAAGGACGACGACGACAAGCCGGCGGCCGGGACGATCGGTGATCTCATCAAGGAGAAGTTCGGCACCAAGCTCGACCTGAAGTGACGCTGCCCGGCGCGCGGCGTCGCTGACGCGGCCGCGCGCCAGGCGCTCACCCGCTGCACGTCAGGTGCGGCGGGCCGAGTGCGCCCCGGTGCCCCCGGCTCGCCGTGTGGACCCGATGTCGATGAGAGGCGAGGCCCTTCCCAGGGCCTCGCCTCTTGCTTTTTCCGCGAGGCCGCGGACGATGCCGCGATGAGAGGCCTCCTTGCGCGCTCCGCCCTCGGTGCGCCCGTCCTCGCCGCCCTGGCGCTCAGCGCTCTTCCTGCCCGCGCCGACGGCCCCCGCGCCGCGGACGCTGCCGCTGCCCGCGCCGGCGGCCCCCGCATCACGGCCGCTCCCGCTGCCCGCGCCGATGGCCCCCGCGCCTCGGCAGCTCCCTGGGCGGGGTTCCCGGCGCAGCCCCTGGCGCGCGCCTACGCCCCGCTCCGCGCTGCCGACCCGTGGTTCGGCGATGACAAGATGCGCCATTTCTGCGCGTCAATCGCCCTTGCCGGCGGCGGGTATGCGCTCGGCGCGCTCGCGACCAGCGACCTCCGCCAGCGGCTCGCGCTGGGGGCCGCGGTCGCGCTCGGCGCTGGGCTGGCGAAGGAGGTCTACGATGCCGCCGGGCACGGCACCCCCTCGGCCCGCGACGTCGTCTGGGATGCGCTCGGCACCTCCGCCGGGCTTGGCCTCTCGCTCTGGTTCGATCTCGCGGCCACGCCGATCCAGTTCTGAGTCCACATCGACGGCGCTGCGGCGGAGCGGCGGAACGCGAGGCGCGCCCCTGCGCGGCCCCTGCCGAGAGCGGCGTGGTGACGAGCGAGCGGTGGTCCCGCGCGCGTTGCCGCCGTGCTAGCGTCTCCGCGACATGGGTAACCCCCTGTGGGCGCCCTGGCGCATCGAGTACATCCTTGCGCCGAAGGGCCAGGCCGACTGCATCTTCTGCGGCATCCCCCGCGCATCCGAGCAAGAACAGCGCGACCGGCTGGTCGTGGCGACGACCCGCCGTGCGTTCGTCATGCTCAACCGCTACCCGTTCGCGTCGGGCCACCTCCTCATCGTCCCGCACGCGCACGTCGCCTCGCTCGACGCGCTCGATCCGGCCGATCACGAGGCCCTCTTCCGCCTCGTGCGCGAGTCGACGACCCGCCTGCGCGCCGCGCTCAAGTGCGAGGGCATGAACGTCGGGATCAACCTTGGCACCGCGGCGGGCGCCGGCATCGCCGAGCACCTGCACGTCCACATCGTCCCGCGCTGGCCAGGCGACACCAACTTCATGCCGGTGCTCGCCGACGTCCGCGTCGTCCCGCAGGCGCTCGAGGCGACGCGTGACCACCTGCTCGGCTTCTTCGCCGACCTCCCTGCGCCGCTCGTCGACGAGGGCACCCACGGCCGGGCCGCGCGCGGCGAGGCGCTGTGAGCGAAGGCCCCTCGCAGCGCACCGTGTTCCTGACGGTCAGCGCCGTCCTCACGGCGGCGCTGCTCATCGTCTCCCACGCGGTGCTGCTCCCGTTCGTGCTCGCGCTCGTGGTCGCTTACGTGCTCACGCCGGCGGTCCTCCGGCTCGAGCGCGCGCGCGTCCCGCGGTGGGCGGCGATCCTCGTCGTCTACGCGCTCGTGCTCTCCGGGATCGCGGGCTTCTTCGCCCTCAGCGTCCCGCGCCTCATCGCCGAGGGGAAGGCGCTCACCGCCGAGGCCCCGCGCCTCGCCGCGCGCCTGCGCGAGGAGTACCTGCCCGCGCTCGACGCGCGGCTCAACCGCTGGTCGGGCCGCGAGCCCGAGGCGCCGCCGCCGGCGATCGCGCCCGCCCAGGAGCCCGATCAGGCCGCGCGGCCGCCTGACGCCATCGCGGCCCCTGGAGGAGACGAGGGCGTCGAGCGCCCGCCGATCCGCATCTTGCCCGGGCCGGACGGCTCGTTCGACGTGCAGATCGCCGACGACGTCGAGGTCCGCGAGACGCGCGACGGCGTCTGGCAGATCGCGCAGGCGCGCCCGAGGCACCGCGGGCTCTCCAGCGCGAACATGCTCCAGGAGGGCTACGAGAAGGGGGCCACCTACCTGAAGGAGAATTCGCTCGCGGTCCTCCGGATCGGGCAGGCCATCGCGACGGCCATCTCGCGCGGCATCTTCAACCTCTTCATGACGTTGATGCTCGCCGGCTACATCATCCTGACGCACGAGAAGATCCTGCGCTTCTTCCGCGAGCTCTGGCACCCGACCTCGCGCGACTCGTTCGATCGGTTCCTGCGCCGGCTCGACCGCGGGCTCTCCGGCGTCGTCCGCGGGCAGCTCCTGATCTGCCTCGTCAACGGCGTCCTCTCCGCGATCGGCTTCTGGCTCTTCGACCTCAAGTACTGGCCGATCCTCTCCGTCCTCGCGGCGGTGATGTCGCTCATCCCGATCTTCGGCTCGATCCTGAGCTCGATCCCCGCGGTCCTCATCGGCCTCACGCAGTCGTTCGGCACGGCGGTCGGCGTGCTCGCGTGGATCGTGGGCATCCACCAGCTCGAGGCGAACTTCCTGAACCCGAAGATCATCGGCGACGCGGCGAAGATCCACCCGGTCCTCGTGGTGCTCGCGCTGCTCGTCGGCGAGCACTTCTTCCAGATCACCGGCGCGCTCTTCGCGGTCCCCTGCCTCTCGCTCGCGCAGACGATCTTCCTCCACTTCCGCGAGTCGACGCTGGGCCTCGCCGATCCGACGGCCACGATCCCGCCGCAGCGCGGCGTCCCGATCATCGCCCCCGTGATCGAGCCGCTCCCGCCGCTGCGCGGCTTCGAATCCGCCCGCCCGGCCTCCACGCCGGTCCCCGCCCCCGAGCCCGAGGGCGAGCCCAGCGCCCGCGGCAACGACCCCGACACGGCCGCGAGCTAGGCCCCATCGCCCGAGCCCTCCCCCGGGCCGGTCAGCTCGTCTGTCCGCCTCCGCTGGCCGCTCCCCCGCAAGCCGGCTATGAGACCCCGCGCCCCGCGCAGGAAATCAGCTCCACGACCTCGATGAAGACCCCCGGCAAACCCACCCCGAAGAAGCAGAGCCCCAAGCAGCAGCGCGAGCAGGCCATCGCCGCCCTCCGCAGCAGCGGAAAGCCCCCCGCCGACCCGCTCTCCCAGCTGAACCCGCGCTCGCTCGCCATCCGCGTCGGCATCCCGGCGCTCATCGTCTGGGCCATCGCCCTGGCCATCCCGGGGGTCTGGCCGAAGGCGGTCGCCGGCGTCCTGACGGTCATCGTCGGCGGCGTCATCGTGTGGGCGCTGCGCTTCGCGACCCGGACGCGCGCCGTCGCGCAGATCGTGCAGACAGCCGACTCCGCCGAGGCCCGCAAGGACGCGATCGCCAAGCTCGACACGGAGTTCAAGAAGGACGACACGGCCGCGACCTTCGCGAAGGCGCAGCTCCAGATGCAGGAGGACCCGCGGACCGCGCTCCGGACGCTGGAGACCATCAACCTCGACAAGGTGATGGCCCCGATGGCCGACGAGGCGCGCGCCCAGCGCGGCATGATCCACCTCATCCTGAGCGAGACGGACGAGGCGCGGGCGCTCGTCGACAAGATCGACATGACCCGCCACAAGGAGCCGAGGATCCGCGCCATGATGGCCGCCATCGTCGGCGAGGCGTGGGCCCGGACCGGCCAGGCCGGGAAGGCGGTCGAGCTGCTCGAGACCTTCGATCCGAACGACGAGGCGTTCGCCGAGCTCAAGCCGCAGCTGCTCCGCTCGCGCGCGTTCGCCTATGCGTGGGCGAACAACACGAAGCAGATGAAGACCACGCTGCGGAGCCTGAGCGCGCTCAACCCGCAGTACCTGAGCGGCTTCGTCACGAAGAAGAAGAGCCCCATGGGCGTCCCGCCGCGCGGCGTCCATCCGATGCTCGAGAAGGAAGCGTTCGAGATGCTGATGCGCTCGGGCGCCATCCCTCGCAAGATGCAGCAGGTGCGGCGCGGCTGACGCGCGGCGCGTGGTCGACCAACGAGCGGCCGAGGCCGACCAGCGCCGCGCCTCGCCGCCGGCGCGCCGAGCCCGCCCGCCGAGAGCGGCCCCTTGACGCGCGGCGCGGCGAGCGGCTCAGATGCGCGCCCTCATGAGAGGAACCGCGCTGCTCTACAGCTCCCATAACCGCTGCAACTTCATCCACGACCACTACATCGCGCAGCGGGCGCTCTCGGGGCGGGACAACAAGCGCATCCTGTTCCTGCCGATGTCCGAGGCGCCCCGCGACGGCAACGAGCGCGAGCGGCAGGAGTTCGCGTACGGCAACTTCAGCTGGTTCTTCCGGTTCTACGAGCGCTTCGGCCTCGAGCACGTGCCGTTCTACTGGAGCAGCAACCTGCGCAGGGAGGACGTCGACGTCCTCTGGCACTACCTCGCGTCGTCCGAGGTGGTGATCCTCGGCGGCGGCTACAGCACGACAGGGCTCTGGCGCTACAAGCAGCTCGGCGCGATGTTCGACGGAGAGCCCGGCAAGTTCGGGCGCCTCCTGCACGAGCGCCGGCAGCGGGGCCTGCTCACCGTCGGGTTCTCCGCCGGGGCCGACCAGCTCTGCCAGCACCTCTTCCGCCGGGTGTGGGACAGCCCCGGCGACAACGACGCGTTCGGCCTCGCGCGCGACACGCTGGTCACGCTCCACCACGAGCCGAGCCGCAACGGCGATCTCTGGCACGCGGCGCGGCGCATGCCCCGCTGCTTCGTCTTCGGGCTCCCGAACGACTCCGGGGTCCAGGTGGACTGGGGAGTGCTCCCGTCCGGCAACATCTGGCAGGTCTACGAGCTCATCATCGACACCTCGTGGGACGATCCCTCCGACGCGCTCCACGTCAAGACGCGGCAGGGCGCGCTCATCGACCACTTCGACCACACGGGCCGCCACTGGGCCTTCCACGGCGGCGACCACATCGTGCGCGTCACGTCGCAGGACGGCCGCTTCGACCGAGCGTGGATGACGGCCGGCGGCCTTCTCCTCGACTACTGGACGCGGGAGCCTGCCCCCTACGGCTCAATCGACGACATCCTCGCGAGCCACTGATCGCGCGCCCCCTGCGCAGCCGCGCCCGCCCTGTGTGGCCGCGGTCGCGCGCTCCCAGCGTGACCGCGGACGCGCTCCGCTGCCCGCGCCCCCGGCATTGACCCGGCATTGACGCCAGGCAGGTGGCGCGGCATCGAAGAGCGCGAGGCCCGCCATGCCGCCCCGCCCCTGCGTGTTCTGCAGCATCGCCCGGGACGAAACGCCGGCCCACGTCGTGCTCGACGAGCCGGACGTCATGGCGTTCCTGGATCACCGCCCGCTCTTCCCCGGCCACTGCCTGCTCATCCCGCGCGCCCATCACGAGGTGCTCACCGACGTTCCGGCGTCGCTCGTCGGTCCGCTCTTCGCGACCGCGCAGCGCCTCGCGCGCGCC
Source organism: Sorangium sp. So ce1504 (assembly GCF_051521635.1). Taxonomy (NCBI): domain Bacteria; kingdom Pseudomonadati; phylum Myxococcota; order Polyangiales; family Polyangiaceae; genus Sorangium; species Sorangium sp. So ce1504. Next base: position 9,836,358 of record NZ_CP150365.1, read on the forward strand.
GTCGAGTCCGCGTGCTCTGCTGAGGGCTTCTTCGTCGCCATCAACAACCGCGTCAGTCAGAGCGTCCCCCACGTGCACATCCACGTGGTCCCGCGCCGTCAGAGGGACGGTCTCAAGGGCTTCTTCTGGCCTCGTTATAAATATGCGGGTGAGCACGAGATGTGCGGCCTTCGCGACGCCATCGTGACGGCATTGGCTGCGGGTTGAATTCTGTCGCTGGTACGGGTATTTGGACGTGGCGCCGTGCTGGCTCAGGCGCGAGACGTCCGTCCCAGATCGGGACATTCTGCCACACACGGTCTGCACCTCGTTGTGTCTTGCGACGAACCGAGACCGCTGCCAGGTTAGGGAATAGACAGGGCGCTTCCCTGGTTCCCGGGGCCGACAGCCTCTCACTCCTCGAACGATGCTGGCTCTCCGGTCATTTTTCCCTCGGATCGCGCTGCTCTTCATGCTGATCCTCGCCCCGGCTGCGCTGGGACGGGCGAATATCAGCATCATCGAAGCCGGCAACTCCGATGTTTCGGGATCGTTTCGTACCGGGGCCAGCGAGAACGACGCGGGGGCCCTCGAGGCCTTGCAGCCGCAGCTCCGCGACGGAGCGCATCGTTCGGTCGCCTCGCGACCGGCGCCGCGCGCGGGCGCGGCGCGGCCGCGCGCCGTTCTCGTCGCCGATCTGCGGCCTGTCCGCGTCCCGTCCCCCGTCCCCCACCCTCCCCTCCGTCGTCCTCCACCACGCTTCCTGAACTGACAGGCTAGCTCCGTGGCCGAGTCCGCTCGCGGTCCGGCTCGGAGTCGCTGGGATCGGAGGTGTTCATGACGATCGCCGCGCCGTATCGGCGCGGTCAACGAGAGGGTTTATTCCATGCAGAAGCTCGCTGACGGGTTGCACAAGTTCCATGCCGAGGTGTGCGCCACACATCAAGACCTCTTTCGCAACCTGGCGAGGGGTCAGCGGCCCGAGGCGCTGTTCATCACGTGCTCGGACAGCCGGATCAATCCGAACCTCATCACGCAGACCCAGCCCGGCGACGTCTTCATCGTACGCAACGTCGGCAACATCGTGCCGCCGTACGGCGCCAGCAACGGCAGCGAGTCCGCCGCGATCGAGTTCGCGGTCGCGCACCTCGGGATCAAGCACATCATCGTCTGCGGCCACACGCACTGCGGCGCGATGCGCGGGCTGCTCGATCTCGCGGGCCTCGACGAGCTGCCGGCGGTCAAAGGGTGGCTCCAGCACGCGGAGCTGACGCGCCGCCTGGTGCAGGAGAACTACCCGCACATCGAGGGGGAGGATCGACTGACGATCACGGTGGAGGAGAACGTGCTCGCCCAGATCGAGAACCTCCGGACGCACCCGACGATCCGCGCGCGGCTCGCGCGCGGCGATCTCTCTCTCTACGCCTGGGTCTTCAAGATCGAGACCGGACAGGTCTTTCAATTCGAAGCTTCGACCGGCCAGTTCGGGCCGATCGGTGACGCTGTGCCCCCATCGGCGCTGCCGGAGTCGACGGTCTACCGACGGGCCGTCTGAGCGCCTGTTCGTCGCCGATCCACGTCTTCACTCGAATCGAGAGGGCCCGTTCGATGCAGCTTCCGAATACCATCCATGCAGGCGCGGGGGTGAGTCCCGCCGGCGCCGTGACGCTTAGTTCCGAGAGCCCGGGTGCGAGCCGGGAGTCGCCGCCCGCGGAGAGCGCGCCGCCGCTCGACCCGCGCCTCACCGCGAACCTCAAGTACGACATCCCCGCCGGCCTCGTCGTCTTCCTCGTCGCCCTGCCGCTCTGCCTGGGCATCGCGCTCGCGTCGGGGGCCCCGCTCCTCTCCGGCATCGTGGCCGGCATCGTGGGCGGGCTCGTCATCCCGCTCGTGAGCCGCGCTCAGCTCAGCGTGAGCGGCCCGGCGGCGGGGCTCGCCGCCATCGTGCTGGCGGGCATCACCAGCCTGCAGAGCTTCCAGGCCTTCGCGATGGCCGTGGTGATCGGCGGCGTCCTTCAGCTCGGGCTCGGCGTGCTGAGGGCCGGCGCGATCAGCCATTTCTTCCCCTCCTCGGTCATCAAGGGGATGCTCGCGGCCATCGGCGTCCTGCTCATCCTGAAGCAGATCCCCCACGCCGTCGGCTTCGACAAGGACAACTTCGCCTCCGAGTCGTTCAAGGCCGACGGCGGCAACACCTTCACGATGCTCGGCCAGGCGGCGCAGGCCATCGAGTGGGGCGCGTTCCTCCTCAGCGCCGTCTGCCTCGCCATCCTGGTCGGGTGGGAGAAATCGCGCCTCGCGAAGATCTCCTGGCTCCCCGCGCCCCTCGTCGCCGTCCTCGTCGCGACGCTCGGCAACGAGCTGTTCAAGACGGCGATCCCGTCGCTCGCCCTCGAGCAGAAGCACCTCGTGACGCTGCCCACGGGCGACCTGGTCAACGCGCTCCAGCTCCCCGACTGGTCGGCGATCCTGCGGCCCGAGGTGTGGGTGCTGGGCGTTACGCTCGCGATCGTGGCCAGCCTCGAGACGCTGCTCAACCTGGAGGCCGTGGATCGGATCGATCCGTGGCACCGCAAGTCGCCGCCGAACCGGGAGCTCGTCGCGCAGGGCCTCGCCAACATGCTCTCCGGGTTCGCCGGCGGTCTCCCTGTCACGTCGGTCATCGTCCGCAGCAGCGCCAACACGAACGCCGGCGCGCGGACGCGGGTCTCCGCCTTCGCGCACGGCGCGCTCCTGCTGCTCGCGGTGGTCTTCGCGGCGGGGCTGCTCTCGCGCATCCCGCTCGCGTGCCTCGCGACGATCCTGCTCGTGACCGGCTACAAGCTGGCCAAGCCCAAGATCTTCGCCGAGATGCGCCAGCTCGGCTGGAACCACTTCATCCCGTTCGTGGTGACGATCGTGGCCATCGTGCTGACCGATCTCCTGAAGGGCATCGCCATCGGCCTCGCGGTCGGCGTCCTCTTCGTGCTGAGGACCCATATGTCCCGCGTCTTCGACGTGATCCACGAGGGGGCTCGCGTGACCATCCGGTTCAACAAGGCGGCCTACTTCTTCACCCAGGGCAACCTCGTCACGCTGCTCGAGCGACTGCCGAGCGACACCCACGTGGTCGTGGACGCCCAGGGGGTGTCGTACATCGACCACGACGTCGCGGAGCTCCTCCGGCGCTTCCAGCAGTCGGCGCATCGACGCAACATCCACGTCGAGCTCCGCGGCTTTTAGCGCGACACTCAGACACCTGCCCGTCCCCGCCCCCGCGCGACGAGCCCCCTCCCCGGGGGCCTCCCAGCGTTAACCAAGCTTCGCGCCGCGCTCTCCTACATCCGAACGTTCACGTTGGTGATCGATGGTGGGGTGAAGCGGGGCTTCGTGCCCTGAGCGTGACCGAACGAGCTCGGTTAACGCCTGGGCCCCGGGGGCACGCGAAGACAGCGGCTAATTTGGCCCGCCGAGCCGCCACGAGCGAAGCTGGTGGGATGCGCGCCGCTCTCGATTGGGCCAGGACGACGGGCGAGATTCTCACGCCACGGCTCGACGAGATCCGACGGAGACCGCTCTGCTCGCTCCAGGGCTACAGCGGGCTGCACCGATCGTGCGGAGACGTGTACTTCCCGGCGTCGGTCGAGGAGCTGAGGGTGCTGTTCCGCATGGCGAAGCGGACAGGGCGCAGAATCACGTTCCGCGCCGGAGGCCAGTCGTTCGATGGCCAGGCGCTGAACGACGACATCGTGATCTCGATGCACCACTTCCGATCCATCGAGATCGACACGCAAGGAGCGCGGATGACCGTGGGCGCCGGCGCGACCTGGGGAGCCATCGCCCGCGCGCTCGCCGTCCGCGGCTTCGTGCCCTACACGGTCGTATCGACGAGCCACGCCACCGCGGGAGGCACGGTCTCGGGGGACTGTCTCTCGCGCTTCTCGGGCATCGCCAGCAAAGAGGGACACTACGTCGAGCGGCTCTCCCTCCTCTCCCTCGACGGACAGCTGCTCTCCCTCAGCCGCGATGAGGCGACGAGCGCGCTGTTCCACGCGGTGATCGGCGGGCTCGGCTACCTCGGCGCAGTGATCGATGTCACCTACCGCGTCGCGCGCGTCGCCCCGGCAGGGACGCCGATCCGGGTCGTCACCCAGGCGACGCGCTGCGCCTCGCTCGAGGAGCTCGCGACGGCGCTCCTCCCACGCGCGGAGCAGCTCCTGCACGCCGAGGGCGGCACCGCAGACGAGGACGGGTGGATCCCGGAGGCGCTCTTCTCCATCGCCTTCCACACCCTGGAGGGGAGCAGGAGCATGGTCCTCCGGTCGCGGTACGTCCCGGGGACCTCGCACGAGCTCCGCCCGCTGCTGATCCATCGCCCCCGGCACGTGCTCCGCGTCCCGATCGAGTGGCTGATGCGCGCCTCCGTGGTGAGCCGGGGCCTCTGGACGCTCATCGACCGCTTCCTCTTCGATGTCTCACGCCCGTACGTCGATGAGCTCATGGGCTACCTGTTCTTCATGGACGGCAACGTCCGCGCGAAGCGCATCGCGCAGACCCTCGGAATGCCCATGCTCACGGTGCAGCAAGCGTTCATGATCCCCTACGACCCGGGCGCCCAGGAGGACAGCCTGCGCCGGCTCGTCGATTTCCTGGGCAAGGTGGATGAGATCGCTACCCGAGACGGCATACCGCCGCTCCTGCTCGACGTGCTCCACATCCAGGGCGACCAGTTCCTCCTCTCGGCGAACCACGGGACCGACGGGTTCGCGGTGACGCTCGCGTTCGAGGCCTCGGAGGAAGAGAGCGCCCACCGGATCGGCCTCCGCCTCAGCGAGCTCAGCGCGCGCGCGCTCGAGCTCGGCGGCCGCGTCTACCTGGTGAAGAACGTCCACGCGACAGCGGAGCACCTCCGGGCGATGTACGCGCACGCGCTCCCGGAGTTCGTCCGCCTGAAGCGGCTCGTCGATCCCGACGGGCTCCTGCGCAACGAGTTCCTCGAGCGGGTGTTCCCCGCGCACTTCGGCGCGGCGCCACGGCCCGCCGGCCCGTGAGCACGGCGCGCCGAGGGACGGACACCCTCCCTGCTTTCCGGTGATTTCAAGGCGCGAGGACGCCGCTCGGGCTCACGAGAGACGGAACTGCGAGGGCGCAGCGAGAGAGAGAAGAACGCTCTCCGCGCCCGCCTCGCCCCGGTCTTCGCCGCGCGCCGAACAACGGCCCGGACAGCGGCGGGGAATCGGTGGTTGAGATCTTGCAGCTCTCGACATGAGCGACGTGAGCACGCGTTAGGACGCGTGGCGAACGCGCAGAGGACACGCGGAGGACGCCGGGGCCATGCATGGCAGTCAACAGCGGGATCAGCCCCTCCGTGCGCGCGGCGCGTACGGGTGGGCTCGACGCCTCTCAGGGGTGCTCACGCCGCTCGTCCCGCTGGCGGTCAGCGCGTGCCGCGGCGACTGCCCGCGCGTCGAGGCCTCGCAGCAGCGCGTCGAGGCCTCGCAGCAGCGCGCCGAGGACACGCAGCAACGCGCCGGCGCGCCGGCGAGCCCGGCGGCGACCGCAAGGCCAGAGAAACGCGATAACCGGTCGAGCCGCGCGCCGACAGCCACCTCCGTCCCGGCGCCCTGGCTGCTCACCATCCAGCCGACCACGGGGGAGGGCGCGAGGATCGCGAGCATGGATATCCGCAGCTTCACGTCCCCGCTCCTGGAGCCGGGCGACGTCATCCTCGCCGTCGACGGGCGGCCGGTCCACTCGCTGGCAGGCCTCGAGGGCTACCTGCGCGCCCGCGTGCCCGGCGACATGGTGGTGCTCACCGTGCTCCGCAACGAGACCACGATCAACTATGCGATGCTCCAGGTGCCGACCGGCGACGCTCCGGCGCCCCCGTCAGCCGCGGCGACCAGGTCCAGAGGCGGCGGCTGACCGCCTCGCGTCCGCCCGCGGACCCGGCCCGGCGCGTGTTCGTCAGGGCGGCGGCGCGCGCTCGACGACGAGCGCCTCGATGCGCGCCGCGAGCGCCTCGATGTCCCCGTCCGTCGTGTGCGGGTTCATGATGACGAGGCGCAGCCACGACTCGCCGCGCAGCGTGGTTCGCGTGATGTAGAAGCTCCCCTCCTCCACGATCTGCCGCCGGACGCGATCCTGCGTCGCCGAGTCGCGGCCGATCCGGAAGCAGAGGATGTTGGCCTGCGGGGCGCCGAAGCACTCGAACGCCGGCCGGCGCGCGAGGAGGCCGTGGAAGCGCCGGGCGGCGTCGAAGAGGCGCTCGACGTGCGCGGACAGGCCGGCCTCGCCGACGAGGGCGAGGTTGAAGAACAGCTTGAGCGACAGCTGCGCCTTCGTGCACTCGAACGTGAGCTTGGACAGATCGACGCCCTGCCGCTTGTCGTCGCCGTGCAGGTACGGCGCGTACTGCTCGTAGGTGCCGGCGAGCGCGGCGGGATCCCTGACGAGGACCGCGCAGGCCAGCGTCGATGTGCCGAGCATCTTGTGCATGTCGCAGACCAGCGAGTCGGCGAGCTCGACGCCGTCGAGCAGGTCCCGGTAGCGCTCGGTGAAGCGCGCCGCCGCGCCGTGGGCGCCGTCGACGTGGAGCCAGAGCCCCTCCCGCCGGCAGAAGGCGCCGATCTCCCGCAGCGGGTCGAAGGCCCCGTTCGGCGTCGCGCCCGCGTTGGCCACCACGGCGAGCACACGCTTGCCCGCCCGCTTCACCTCCTCGTACGCCCGCGAGAGCGCCCGCGGGACGATCCGCAGCGCGTCGTCCACGGCGACCTTCACGACGGCATCGACGCCGAGGCCCATGATGGCGGCGGCGCGCGCGACCGAATAATGCGCCGCCTCCGAGGCGAGCAGGACGAGGCCGGGCGGGACGCCCGCCTTGAAGCTCCCCGGGGCGACGCGCTCCCTGCACGCGAGCAGCGCGCTCAGGTTGCCCAGGCTCCCGCCGTGGGTGATGACGCCGTCGCCCTCGGCGCCCCAGCCGATCTTGCCCCGCATCCAGCGGAGGAGCCCGCGCTCGATCGCGGTCCCGGCAGGCCCCATTTCATAGACGGCCATGCCGTTGTTCAGGACGCCGTGCACGAGGTCGGCGAGCGACGACGACAGCATCGGCACGGCCACCTGGTGACCGAAGTAGCGGGGGTGGTGCAGCCGGTTGCTGTTGTCGAGGACGGTGGCGACGAGGGCGGCGAGATCCGCGCCGCCGTGCGCGACCGTGCGATCGAAGTCGAGCGCGGCGAGGATCTCCTCGATCGATCGCTGCACCAGCACCGGCCCTTCCCGGCGCTGCGCCCTGCGCACGTGATCCGCGAGCAGCGCGCCCAGGCGGGCCGCCTCGCGCTCGAGGAAATCGGGGGAGAGCGCGGTCGTCAGCGCGTCCTTCATCGCGTTCGCGCTCCTCGCCCTCTGCCGGGCGCCTTGTCGCCGCCTCGCCGGCCGCTCAGGAACGCGAACGCCTCGTCGACCTGCTCGTCGGTCATCGCGTGCCCAGCGCGCGGCTTGCCGAGCGACCTCGATGGCCACTTCAGCCTGCGGAGCATCTTCGCGAGCGCCACCTGGTCCTTGTGCGCCGGGTCCTTCCCGCCCCAGCCGACGAACACCGGCGCGCGCAGCTTCGTCTGCGCGCCCGCTCGCTGCAGGTAGCGCGCGCCCGAGCCGCCTGCGAACGCCGCGTAGCCGTCGACCGGCAGCCGCCCGCGCATCGCCAGCGACGTCGCGTAGTACGCGCCGTTCGAGAACCCGAACACGAGCACCCGCTCGAAGCGCGCGCCCGCGCGCCGCTCGAGCTCCGCGCGCGCCGCGTCCCACTCGGCGAGCAGGGCGTCCTCGTGAGCCGTCTGCGCGGCGGAGGCGGTGGGCCAGCACCACCAGTCTTCCATCGAATTTGGACCGATACCGCGCCGGCCGCGCGGCATCATCACGGCGGCCCCGTGCCGGGCGCCGGCCCGCGCCGCGCCCCGCTGCTGCGCCCACTGCCACCCGGAATCGGGCTGGACGACGCCGTGCAGGAAGATCACGAGCACCCGCGGGCCAGGCGCCGGCCTGGCCGGCAGGAAGGCGCACACCTCACCGGGCAGCGACGCGAGCTCGGGCGCACACCAGCGCGCCGCCGCCGGGTCCTGCGGGGATGCGGCCGCGCTCGCCGCGGGCGCGGCCGCAGGGGGCGCGCTCGCCGCGGGGGCTGCTGCGGAAGGAGCGCTCGCCGCGGGCGCGGCCGCAGGGGGCGGCGAGCTGGTCCCGTCGCCGTTGGCCGAGGCGGATGCGCCCGCGGCCAGGAGCGCGGCCAGGGACAGCACCGTCACGAGCGAGCGCATGGGCGCGCAGTACCATGTCCGCGCTTCCGCCGGGAATACCCCTCACCGCCTCTCGTTTGCGTCTTTGCCCCGCGTCCTGGCGTCGAGCGCTCGCCGCCGGCGGTGGGTTCAGCGCGGGCCGCGCGGCGTCAGAGCCGCACCTCGACGCCCGCGCCGGACGCGCTCAACCACGGCGTCACGGAGCCCGCCTTGGTCGTGCTCGGCGCGCGCTCCTTCAGCAGCAGGTAGAGCCCGACGCCCACGGTCGCGACGCCGGCGACGCCGAGGACGTCGCCGGCGATCCCCTTGGCCCGCGCAGCGCCCGCGTCCGCGCCCGTGCTCGAGCGCGCATCCCCTGCCTGTTTCAGGCCCGAGAGCCCGAGGATGGCTCCGCCGGCGAAGAGCGCGCCGCCCGCGCCTAGGACGACGAGCGGGAGCGTCCGGCTCGATGATGCATCGGCAGCGCCGGCCACGGGAGGCAGACCGCCCCCGGCAGCCGAGGCTTGCCTCGTCTCGGTCGTGGCTCGCGCCAGGGCGATCGGGACCTCGACCGAGCTGCCCGCGCCGACGGTGAACCGGGCGACCGCGGCGCGGAACCCCGGAGCGCTCGCCGCAATCTCGTGAGCGCCCGGGTCCAGCTCGAGGACCTGCCCAGGGGCCGCGCTCAGCGGCCTCCCGTCCATGGTCAGCGTCAGCCCGCCGATCTCGGCGGGCCTGACGGCGATCGTCGCTCGGCCGATGCGCCCCTCGAGCGCTGCGACCGCCTCGCGCGCCGGCACGACGTAGGGAGAGGTCGTCGGCGTCGGCGGCTCGACCAGGAATGCGCGAAAGCTGGCGAGCGCCTCGACGAGGTGCCCGGTCTCCTTCTGCGCGACGCCGAGGCTGTAGCGCGTGAGGGGAGCCGCCTTGATCTGGAGCGATCGGGCATACAGCGCGCGCGCCTCCTCCCAGCGCCCCTGCTTCGCCAGCTTGGCCCCCTGGACGAACAGCACGCGCGCGGACTCCACATCGCCCGCGCCCTGCGCCGACGCGGGAAGCGTGGCTGCGGCCATGAGCAAGGCCGCGGCGAGCGCGACGCCGAGGCGCGCGGAGCGCGGTGCGGGGCGCGCGCTCATGAGCAGTCTCCTCGCCGGCACTTCGTACCAGCGGGGCATCGGTTGCCACAGGCGCCGCAATGAGCGTCGTTGTTCCACAGGTTGGTCTCGCAATGATGCGCCGCGTCCCCGTCGCAATCGGCGTAATGGCCATTGCAGGTCGTCTCGGTGTCTGCGCCGCTGCTCGCTGCAGCGCCTCCCGCGCCGCTCCAGCCGCTCGCGCCCTCGCCTCCCGCGCCGCTCCCGCCAGCGCCGCCTCCGCTGCCGTCGCCTCCGCTGCCGTCGCCTCCCGCGCCGCTCCCACCAGCGCCGCTCCCGCTGCCGTCGCCTCCCGCGCCGCTCCCACCAGCGCCGCTTCCGCTGCCGTCGCCTCCGCCGACGCTCGCGCCAGGACCGCTACCGCCGCTAGCGCCAGCGCCGCTCCCATCGCTCGCACCAGCGCCGCTTCCGCCGCCCTCGCCTCCACCGACGCTCGCGCCAGGACCGCTCCCGCTGCTGGGGTCAGGACCGCTCCCGCTGCTGGGGTCAGGGCCGCTCCCGCTGCTGGGGTCAGGGCCGCTCCCGCTGCTGGGGTCAGGGCCGCTCCCGCTGCTGGGGTCAGGGCCACTCCCGCTGCTCGGGCCAGCGCCGCTCCCGCTGCTCGCTCCAGCGCCGCTTCCGCTGCTCGCTCCAGCGCCGCTCCCGCTGCTCGCTCCAGCGCCGCTCCCGCTGCTCGCTCCAGCGCCGCTTCCGCTGCTCGCTCCAGCGCCGCTCCCGCTGCTCGCTCCAGCGCCGCTTCCGCTGCTCGCTCCAGCGCCGCTCCCGCTGCTCGCTCCAGCGCCGCTTCCGCTGCTCGCTCCAGCGCCGCTCCCGCTGCTTGTCGCGCTCTCGTCGCCACCGCTGCCCACGGTGGTCCTGCTCGTGCTCGCGCCGCTGCTCCCGATGAGATCGCCCCCGCCACGCCCGTCGCCCACCTGGTCCTCGAGCCCTCCAGCGCCCTCTGTTTCGTCGGCCTTGTCGGACAGCTCCTCGCTGATCAGAGCGGAGCAGCCTCCCGGCCCGAGCGCCGCTGCAGCGAGCGTGACCAGGAGGAGCATCAGATCGCCAGAACCACGAAGGGAGCGGTGCTTCACCCCGGGAGTGCGCATGACCACCTCAGAAGTCGGGCGCCGCCGGCAGCGGCATGGACGTGGAGACAGGCCGCGGACGCGGCGACGCAGCTCGCTGAGCGCGCGGCTCGGCCACCTGAGCGCGCGGCGCGATCCGTTGGCCGGCCGGCTCGGCCCCCTGAGCGCGCGGCTCCGCAGGCGCTGGCAAGAGCTCAGCCCATGGATCGCTCGGCTCCTCCCACGGATCGCTCTGCTCGTCCCGCTCGGCAGGCGCGCTGTCCGCCGCCGCACCCCTCACGGCCATCTCGGAAGCAGCCGCGCGTCGCGCGCCGGCATCGGGGGGCGCGACGCCGATGGAGGACGCAGCGGACGCCGTCCCCCGCAGCGCTTCCGACGCGCCCAGCGCGACGGCAGGAGCAACCGCCATGACCGCCGGCCGAGCGGTGCCCGCGCTCGCGCTCCCACCCCGCGCGCTCAGCCCCAGGACGACCACCAGAGGCGCGGCGAAGGCGAGGACCCCGGCCACGAGCGCCTTCGGGAGCCACGGCGAGGCCGTGAGCCCGAGCCGAGCTCCGCGCCATGCCTCGGCCATCTTGATGGTGCCGCCCCGGCGCGCGACGGGCGTGGCCGCCGGCGTCGGCAGCGCGCCCGGCGCCTCCCGCGCGCCGGCCGGGCGCTGCGCCGCCATCTCCGCCCCGGAGGCCGCGCCCGCAGGCGCGGCGATCGGAGCCGCCTTCTCCGCCGCGAGCGGCGGCTCGGCCCCTCGCGCGAGCCACTGGTGTGCGAGCGACGTGCCCGCCACGTCCGCCGTCACCCCGCGCTCGACCGCCCAGGCGGCAAGCGCGCGGCCGAGCGCGCGCATGCTGGGCCATCGATCGGCCGGCGATTTGGCCAGCCCGCGCTGGAGGATCGCCCACAGCGCCTCGTCGCCGGCGCCGAGCTCTGTCGTCGGCGCCGGCTCCTTGCTGAAGATCGCCACGATCACCGCGCTCAGCGTCTCCCCGCTGAACGGCCGCCGCCCGGTGATCAGCTCGTACATCACCACGCTGAACGCCCAGACGTCGGTCTGCTCCCCGACGTCCAGCTGGCCGTCGGCCTGCTCCGGCGACATGTACTCCGGGCTGCCGACGATCATCCCTCGCTGCGTGATCGCAGGGCTCGCCGCGTTGGCGAGCTTGGCGATGCCGAAGTCGACGACCTTCGGGACGTGGCCGCCCGCGCCGTCGGGCACGATGAGGATGTTGGCAGGCTTGATGTCGCGATGGACGATGCGCTGCGCGTGGGCCGTCGCGAGCGCACACGCGACCGGCAAGAGCATCTGGACCGCCTGCTCCGCCGGCACCCGGCCCCTCGCCTCCAGCCAGCTCGAGAGCGGCGTGCCCTCGAGCAGCTCCATCACCAGGAACGGCTCGCCCGCGTCGGTCTCGCCGAAATCGAACACGCGCACGATCGCCGGATGGCCAAGCTTCGCCGTCGCGCGCGCCTCCCGGAGCAACCGCTCGGCGGCGTGGCCGTCGAGCTGCTCCTCGTGGAGCACCTTGATCGCCACGTCGACGTCGAGCCAAAGGCTGCGCGCACGCCACACCGTGCCCATGCCCCCCGCGCCCAGCCGGCCCACGATCTGGTACTTGCCCGCGAGGACCTCGCCCACGGCGCGCTCCCTCTGCGGCGATCCACGGACGCTCGACGAGACGCCGCCCGTGCTCTCATCGCCTCTCCCGGCGAGCGCGAGCCATCCGCTCTGGCCGGGGACATGGTGCTCGTCCATCATGGGTCGCCCTCCTGGAAAGCAAGCGGCGAACCAGGAGCCGTCTCCTCACCTCCGCCAGCGCCTGCGCGACCCCCTGCCCACGTCCTGCCGCGCGCGCAGCGTCCGGCGAGCTCGACGCGCGCCCTCGGGACGAGACGACAAGACGAGCACGGATTCCCCTTTCCGGCCGGGAATCGGCCGCGCGCATCGGTCACGCTGGGGCAATTTGCACCAAGGCATTGCGCGGAGGAGCGAGGCGCCCGCCATGATGCTCGGCAACGCCTCGCTCCTGGCCTCATCGATTCGATCCGGGGATCGTCGGATCGATCCCAGCGAGCGCGCGCAGCGCCCGGGGCCGCGCAGCTGCGCTCTCAATCGTGCAGGCGCACCGCGGTCTGTCTCGTCAGGACGGCGGCCGAGTGTCCCGCATGCAGCGTGTACACGCCGGGCTCCACCTGCCATCGGCCTGCCGCCCAGTGCGCGAAGGCCCGCGGCTCGATGGTGACGGCGACGTCGACCGTCTGATCGGGCTCGGCCTCGACGGACGCGAAGCCGGCCAGCCAGAGCGCGGGGCGCTCGATCTCCGAGTCCGGCCGCGACAGGTAGAGCTGGACCACGTGGCGCCCGCGGCGCGTGCCGACGTTCCGCACGCGCACCCGCGCCTCGACCGCCGCGCCGGCGACGACGCTCGGCGCTTCCACGTCGAGGATCTCCCACCGCGTGTAGCCCAGGCCGTGCCCGAACGGGTAGGCCGGGGTGACGCCTGCGCGCGCCCAGGCCCGGTACCCGATGTGCAGGCCCTCGGCATAGACCAGCTTGCCGTTCTCGGGCTTCGTCGAGAGCACGGGCACGTCCTCCGCGCGCGCGGGCCAGGTCGTGGGCAGGCGGCCGCCGGGCTCCACAGCGCCGAGCAGCACGTCGGCGACGGCGGTGCCGAACTCCTGGCCCGGGAACCACGTGAGGAGCACCGCGGCCACCTCGTCGCGCCACGGCGTGGTCACCGGCCCGCCGGAGTTCACCAGCACGATCGTCCGGGGGCTCACGGCCGCGACGGCGCGGATCAGCTCGTCCTGGCGGCCGGGGAGCCCGAGCGTGCTCCGGTCGAAGCCCTCGCTCTCGATCGCCTCGGTGGTGCCGACGACCACGATCGCGACGTCGGCGGAGCGCGCGAGCTCCACGGCGCGCGCGAGCTCCTCCTCGTCGGACAGCGCCGGAACCTCGGCGCCCAGGGAGAACGCCACCGCGAGCGTGCCCACGGGGACGGTGTGCGTCAGGGCGAGATCGATCTCCTGGCCGGCGGCCAGGGACAGCTCGGCCGCCCGCTGCGGCGGGGCGAGCAGGGCCGCGGCGATGTCGTCCTTGTCCGGCAAGACCGCCTCGTCGAAGAGGACCTGCCCGCCGGCGGTGAGGCGGTAGACGCCCACGCCGGCCACGCCGATCCGGTAGAGCCCGGCCTCGGCGGCGCGGAACCGCGCCGTCACCTCGATCGTCGCGGCCTCGTTCGCGCGCTGATCCCCGATGAACGTGAGGCGCCCGACGTCGCGGTGCTCCTCGTGCAGGACGCCGCCCTTCGCGTCGAGGAGCCGCACGTGGACGCCGTGCTGGCCGCTCACGGGGTCGACGACCTGGTCCCCGGCCACCGGCACGAGCCCTTCGTGGATGCGGGTGCCGACGGCGTGGAGCACCTCGGCGCGCCGGCCGAGCGCGGCGCGCAGCCCGTCCAGGGGCGAGACCGCGTAGTGCGGGTGGACGCTGGCGCTGCCGCCGCCCTGGATCCGCCCCGCCGCGGCGCTCGGGCCGATCACGGCGATGCGCCGCAGGCTGGTCGCGTCGAGCGGGAGCGCGTCGCCCTGGTTGCGCACGAGCACCATGCCGGCCGCGGCGGCCTCGCGGGCGAGCGTCCCGGCCGCGGCGCTGGAGAGCGGGGCCGGGGCGGGCGCGGCCGGCGCGACGCCCTCGAGGGCGCCGACCCGGGCGGCGAGGCGCAGCAGGCGGCGGACCTTGTCGTCGATGGCCTTCTCGGGCACCGCGCCGCGGCGGACGGCGGCGACGAGCGCCGCGCCCCAGGGCCCTCCCGGGCCCGGCATGGCGAGGTCCAGCGCCGCGCGCGCCGCGGCCTCGGTGGAGCGGGTCGCGGTCCAGTCGGAGACCACGACGCCGTCGAAGCCCCACTCGTCCTCGAGCGGCGACGCGAGCAGCGCGCTCTCCGTCAGGGTCACCCCGTTGACGGCGTTGTACGAGGCCATCACGAGCCACGCGCCCGCGCCGGTGATCATCCGCTCGAAGGGCGCGAGGTAGAGCTCGCGCAGCGTGCGCTCATCGACCCGGACGTCGACCGTGAACCGCTCGGTCTCCGAGTCGTTGGCGACGTAGTGCTTGGGCGTGGCGCCGACGCCGTGGTCCTGCAGCCCTCGGACGTAGGCGGCGCCGATCCGGCCGGTCAGCAGGGGATCTTCCGAGAAGCACTCGAAGTGCCTGCCGCCGAGCGGGCTGCGATGCAGGTTGACGGTCGGCCCCAGGACGACGTCGACGCCCTTGCGCCGCGCCTCCGACGCCAGCGCGGCGCCGACGCGCTCCAGCAAGGCCTCGTCCCATGTGGCCGCGAGGGCGGTGGAGGAAGGGAGGCACACCGAGGGGTCGCGCTCGTCCCAGCGCTCGCCGCGCACGCCGACCGGGCCATCCGAGACGACCATGCGGCGCAGGCCGATCGCGGGCTCGGGGTGCGTGCTCCAGAAGTCGGCGCCCGTGAGCAGGCGGACCTTCTGCTCGAGCGACAGCGCGGCGAGGGCGTCCGCCACGCGCCGTTCGACGGCCTCGGGCAGGTGATCGGTCTTCTGGGGGCGAGCGGAGTGCGAGTCAGCGACGGCCATGAACCCTCCTGGAAGCGCGGAGGCGCCGTCGAGGCGGCGCCGCGCACGGGACTACCATGGTCGAGGAAACACCAGCTTCACAGGAGAGTCACGGTCGCCGAAAGCTCACGCTCGCCACGAGCCGTGGAAGCTGCCGAGAGGAGCACCGCGCGCGCCTCGGCGGCGCTCCGGCCGGCGCGCGCTCGCGAGCGGGCGGGCGTCGCGGTGGTCGAGGGCGCGCCGCCCGTTGCGCGGGGGTGGGAACGGCGCGATGCTCGCCGTCCCTCGAGCGAGGCCGCTGCCATGAGCCTCTCCACCGTGCTCCGCGTCCTCGGCCGCAAAGACGGCGAGGTCCACAGCGTGTTCCGCGCCGGGTCGCGCGTGTACGGCACCGCGTCCGCGACGTCGGACGAGGATTTCGTCGCCGTCCTCGCGCGGCGCGACGCGCGGCAGGACCTCGCCTTTGCGCCGGGCGTCAACGTCGTCGTCCACGGCCTCGACACCTTTCGCGACGCCATCGCCGAGCACAGCGTCTTCGCGCTCGAGTGCCTGTTCCTGCCGCCCGAGCACCGACTCAAGGAAGGAAGGCCGCCCTTCCCGTTCAAGCTCGACAGGAAGAAGCTCGCCGCGTCGGCCGCGAGCCGCTCCGCGTCCGACTTCAAGAAGGCCGGCGCCCGCTTCGACGACGAGCCGGAGGCCTCGAAGAAGAAGCTCTTCCACGCCCTCCGGGTGCCGCTCTTCGCCGTGCAGATCGCCGAGTCCGGCGTCCTCCACGATTACGGCGCCGCGAACCCGTACTGGCGCGAGATCGTCGCGGACGAGCGCCTCGACTGGGAGGAGTACCGCAGGGCCTACGGCCCGATCCGCGA
The DNA here is from genome assembly GCF_051521635.1 of Sorangium sp. So ce1504. Taxonomy (NCBI): domain Bacteria; kingdom Pseudomonadati; phylum Myxococcota; order Polyangiales; family Polyangiaceae; genus Sorangium; species Sorangium sp. So ce1504. Next base: position 9,852,260 of record NZ_CP150365.1, read on the forward strand.
GGGCCTCTGCGATCGGCTCGCGGCGCTGGCCTCACGGCGGTGACGCGAAGGCCGGCGCCGGCCCCGGGGCGAGGCGCTGGGGCCGGATCTCCTGGTGCATCCAGTGCTCGTCCGTCTGCACGTGCCCGCGCCGCACCCACTTGGCGAGCCGCCGCTGGAACGCCGCGTCCGGGAACTCGCCGGCGGCCCGCACCACCACGCCCTCGCGCGGGCCGCCGAACGCGGAGGGCTCGCGCGCGAGCGCGGTCGTCAGCGCCTCGAGCTCGCGCTCGCCCTCGACGGTGCCCCGGAACAGGACAGGCACCGTGGGGAGCCCGAGATCGTTCGCCTGGGCCACGACCATGTCCCACTCCCAGAAGAGGCCCCGCGCGTCGTCCCGCACGCCGAAGACCAGCGAATACCCCGGGAGCGCCTCGTACTCGATGGAGTGGATCGCATAGCAATACTCGCAGAAGAGCGACATGCCCTCCGAGAGCAGGTGCGCGATGCTCGCGTGCGTGGCCTTCGCGAGGTCGAAGCTCGGGTGGGACGGAGGGCCCGAGTGCGAGCGGGAGAAGACGCTCGCCCGCGTGTACGTGAGGTTGCTCCCGTCGCACTTCTCGGTGATGACGATCTCGACGCCGAGCAACCCCGACACGTCTGCCATCCTCTTGTCGTCGGACGTTCCGCCGGGGGACCACGGCAGGTGGAACGAGCGAGGGTATTTGGCGGACATGGCGGTGCCAGGGTAGCACCGGCGTCCCGGAGCGGACATGCTACGGCCCTCACGCGCGCGGCGCCGAACGCGGAGCCGATCGCGCGCTCGCCAGGGGTCCTCCGTCATGTCCTCCGCGTCGTCGCTCCTCGACCTGCTCACGCCCGATCCGGGGCGTGTCCCCTGGAACGAGCTCCAGGTCTTCGACTGGGTCCGCGCGCTCGAGGCTTGCCCGCAGGACCCGATCCACCACGCCGAGGGCAACGTCTGGATCCACACCCGCATGGTGCTGGAGACGCTCCTCGGGCTGCCCGAGTGGCAGGCGCTGCCGGCCGAGGAGCAGCGCGTCGTGTACCTCGCGTGCCTCCTCCACGACGTGGCGAAGCCGGCGACCACCCGCGAGGACGACGGGCGGATCACGGCGAAGGGCCACTCTCGCGCGGGGGAGCTCCTCGCGCGCCGCCTTCTCTGGGAGCTCGGCGCGCCGTTCGCGCTGCGCGAGCAGGTGTGCGCGCTCGTGCGCTATCACCAGATCCCGTTCTATCTCATCGAGCGCGACGACGCGCGGCGCGTCGCCGCCGAGATCAGCCTCCAGGCCCGCTGCGACCTGCTCGCGCTCGTGGCCGAGGCCGACATCCGAGGGCGCGTCTGCGCGGACATGGGGCGCGTCGTCGACAACATCGAGCTCTTCCGCGAGTTCTGTCGCGAGGAGGGGTGTTACACCGCGCCGCGGTCCTTCGCCTCGTCTCACACGCGCTTCGTGTACTTCCGCTCCGATCCCGCCGGCGGGCGCCACCCGGACGTCGAGGTCTACGACGACACGCGCTCCGAGGTCGTGGTGATGAGCGGGCTCCCGGGCGCCGGGAAGGATACCTATGTTCGCCACCACCTCGCCGACTGGCCGGTCGTCTCCCTGGACGCGCTGCGGAGCGAGCTGGAGATCGATCCGGCGGAGACGCAGGGACAGGTGGTCCAGGCCGCGCGCGAGCGAGCGAAGGAATACCTGCGGCGCGGCGAGCGGTTCGTGTGGAACGCGACGAACCTCTCGCGGCAGCGGCGCGGCCCGCTGCTGCAGATGGCGGCCGACTACGGGGCGAGGATCCGCGTCGTCTACGTGGAGGTGCCTGCATCGACGCTGTTCGCGCAGAACCGGGCGCGAGAGGCGGCGGTGCCGGAGGCGGTCATCCGCCGGATGATCGAGCGCTGGGAGATCCCGGCGAAGACCGAGGCCCACGAGGTGGTGCTGGCTGTGCGCTGACGCCTGACGTCGCCTGCCCTCGTGCCGGAGCCGCCGGATGGAGCGGCACGAGCCGCCCGGCTGCGCCCGCACGCGGCATGGGGTACGCTCCGCCTGGAGCGACGTATGCCCTTCCAGAGCGAGAATTCTTTCATCCCGATTCCCCCGCCCGGCGAGGACGAGCTCCCGTACGACGATGGTGAGCCGATGGAATCCGAGCGCCACCTCGCGCAGATGGCCCTGCTCATCGAGGTGCTGAAGCTGTTCTGGCGCGACCGAGACGACGTGTACGTCGCCGGCAACATGGCCATCTATTTCAGCGAGCTGCAGGCGAAGAAGAACGACTTCCGAGGCCCCGACGTGTTCGTGGTGCTCGACACCAACAGGCGCGAGCGCAAATCCTGGGTCGTCTGGCAGGAGGACGGGAGGACGCCCGACGTGGTGATCGAGCTGCTCTCCGAGAGCACCGAGGCCGTCGATCGCGGCGACAAGATGCGGATCTACGCGAAGCTCCTGCACGTGCCGGAGTACTACCTGTTCGATCCGTTCTCGGGCGTGCTCGAGGCTTATGTGCTCGATCGAGCCACGCGGTCCTACCTGCCGATGCCGCCCGAGACGAACGGCGACGTCGTGAGCGCGTGCCTCGGCCTGCGCCTCGGGGTGCGCCACGGCACGTACCGCGGCCTCGCCGTCGACTGGCTGCGCTGGATCGATGCCCATGGGCGCGTGCTGCAGACCGGCGAAGAGCAGGCTCGCGCCGCCGAAGAGCAGGCTCGCGCCGCCGAAGAGCAGGCTCGCGCCGCCGGCGATGAGGCGAAGCGTCTCGCCGCCCGGCTCGCGGCCTACGAGAAGCAGTTCGGCCCGCTGCCGGGCGGCGACTCGGGCTAGCGGCTCCCCGACCGCCGCCGGACGGGTCAGCCCCAGCCGACCCGCTCGCCCCGCCCGAACCCCGGCGCCAGCATCGCCGCCCACCGCGCCGGGCTCTTGATCCGCTCCCGCGCCATCACCGCGTCCGCCACGAGGAGCCGCTGGAGCCCCTTCTCCCCGCCGAGCAGCTCGCCCGCCTGGCGCCGCGCCGCCGCCGCATAGAGCGGCATGTCCGCCGCGTCGAACCCGGCCGCCGCCGCCTCCAGCTGCGCGATCGCCGCCTCCCTGTCGCCGCGCAGCTCGGCTGCGCCCGCGCGGATCAGCGGCACGAACGGGTCCGACCACGCCGTCTTCTCCCGGGCGAGCGCCGCGGCGTCCCGGAGCGCCGCCTGGATCAGCGGCTCCGGCTCGGGCGCCGCCTCGGCCACGGCGAGCGCCGTGCACGCGCGCTCGACGTGGGCCATCACCCGGCTGTTCTGCATCATCAGCAGCATCGAGCCCTCGATCCTCGGCCAGGCGTCCGTGAGGCGCTTCATCGCGGCGCCGGCGCGGCCCGCGTACCGGTCGACGTAGGTCTCGCCGAGCAGCCCGACGAAATGCTCGAGGTGGAACCCCGACGTCGTCCACCTCGACAGCGCCCCCGCGATCGCCCCGCGCGCGCCCGCCACGTCGTCCGACGCGAGCGCCACCCACGTCGCCTGCGCGCTGAAGATCGCCACCGCGTAGAGATCCCCCCGCTGCTCGGCGGCGCGGAGCACCGCCGGCGTCGTCCGCGCGAGCGCGTCGATCTGCCCGCGGTAGTACCGCGCCCACGACGCCATCAGCTGCGTCGTCGCGAGCTCCCAGGACACGCCGGCGCAGCGGTCGCGCAGGAGCTCGTCGGCGATCTCGTACCACGCGGACGCCGCCTTCCAGCGCCCGGCCGTGAACGCCTCGAGCATGCCCGACACCATCATCGACAGGCCGAGCAGGTGCGGGCTGTCGAGCCGCTCCGAGAGCGCCCGCACCGCGGCGACGAGCTCCTCCGCGCGCGCCCGGCCCGGCGCCCCCATCATGCACGCGGACGAGGCCTCGAACGCGAGCGCGCGGCCGACGCGGTACGGCTCGCCGGCCCGCAGCGCGAGCAGCAGGGCGCGCGCCGAGAACTCGGCGGAGCGGACCATGTCGACGCCGGACAGCCCCACCGTCACCGTCCAGCAGGCGTCGATGCGCGCGAGGTCCTCCGGCCGCACCTCCGCCTCGGACCGCTCGCGGAACCGGAGGCCCCTGAGGCGCAGCTCCGCCCGGTGCAGGAGCAGCGCCACCAGCGCGCGCCGCGGCGTCTCCGGGAACGACAGGCCGACCGCCCGGAGGACGGCGCGGACGAGCTCGATCCCCTCGTCGATGTGCCCGCTCCGCAGGTACTGCTCCGCGGCCCGCCGGCGGAGCTCGAGCGAGAGCGCGCCGCCCGCCCCCTCCGCCGCCGCCGCGTAGATCCTCGCCGCCTCGGCGCTCTTGCCCGCGTTGACCAGGGCGTCGGCGCACCGCACGCCGAGCGCGCGCCGCTCGGCCTCGGGGACATCCGCCTCGCGCGAGCGCAGGCCGAGCGCGAGCTCGTAGAGCCGCGCCGAGCGCTCGAACGCGAGCGCCTCCGCCGCCTCCTCGGCCGCGCGCTCGGCGAGCCGCCCCGCCCGCGCCGCGTCCCCCGCGCCCAGCCAGTGCCGCGAGAGCGCCTCCGCGTCCGCCGTCCCCAGCGCCTCGAGCGCCCGCCCTAGCCGCCGGTGCCGCGCCGCGAGCTGCACAGGGCCGAGCCGGCCGACCACGGCCGCGCGCACCCTGTCGTGCGACGCCTCGACGAGCTCGCCCTCGCCGGCGCGCCGCGCGGCGATCAGGTCCTCCATGAGCAGCAGCGTCATCGCCGGGGCGCGCTCGTCGTCGCGGAGCTTCGCCGCCCGCGCCACGACCGCCGCGTCGATCGGCTCCCCGGCGACCGCGATCACCTCCAGCAGCCGGAGCGCCTGCTCCGGCAGGCGGCGGAGCCGCGCGTCGAGCGCCCTGCCCCACGCAGAGTCGCCCCGGGCGCCGTCCTCGCCCGAGAGCTCCTGCGCGTCGCGGGCGAGCTCGCCGAGCAGCCGCGGGTTGCCCCGCGAGGCGCGGGCGATGGCGTCCGCCCGCGCGCGGGTCACGTCGTCGCGCGCGAAGAGGAGCGCGAGCGAGAGCTCCTCGGCCTCGAGCGGCGAGAGCGGGCCGACCGCGATCTCGCGCAGCTCGCCGTCCCGGCGCGCCGACTCGATCCGCCCCCGCGCGCCGGCGGTCTCGGCCTCGGCGTCCCGGCGCTCGAGGCCCATCCCGTCGAGCAGCGCGCGGAGCGGCGCGCTCGTGGCGACGTCCTCGTCCCGGAAGCTGCCGAGGAACATCATCGCGGGCGCGTCGGGAGGCCGCGTGAGCTCGAGCAGGAGCGCCACGCTGTCGATGTCGCTCCACTGCAGGTCCTCGATCGCCACGACGAGCGGGCTGCGCTCGGCGATCCGCCAGAGCAGCTGGCGGAGCGCGGCGAAGCTGCGCTGCCGCAGCTCCTGCGCGTCGGGCGACTCGCTCGCGCGCGGCGCCGACGCGACGGCCTGCACGCGCGAGAGCACCGGGAACACCCGGGCGAGCGCGCGGACGTCGCGCGGCAGGAGGCGCTCCACCTCGTCGTCCGAGACCCGCCGGAGGAAGCGGCTCAGCGCCTCCATCACGCCCCCGAACGCCTTGTAGGACTCGGCCGCCCCGAGCGCGCAGCGCCCCCGCAGGACGACCGGACCCTTGTCGCGGCGGAGCCCCATCAAGAAGTGGTGGATGAGCGCGCTCTTTCCCATGCCCGCGGCGCCGTGAACGAGCACGGCGACGGGCCGCTCCAGCACGAGGGCCTCGGCGGCGCGCTGGAGCGCCCGCAGGTGCGGGCGGCGGCCGATGAAGTGCTCGATCGTCGGCGGCGCGGGCGGGAGCAGCGCGCTCGCAGGCGCGGCCTCGGCGCTCCCCGGCGCGGGCTCCGCGCCCTCCAGCGGGGGCTCGGCGCCCTCAGGGTCCTGCCGCTCCGCGCCCTCCACGCCGCGCCACCGTCACTTCTTGCTCAGGAACGCATCCATCGCACGCCGGTGCTCCGGGCCGTTCCACTGCTCGGCGAACGCCCGCCGCTCGACCTCGGCGGCGGAGGCGCGCAGCGCCTCGCGCACCTTGTGCAGGGACCGCTTCATGGCCGCGACCGACGCGCGCGGGCCCTCGGCGATGCGGCCGACCTGCGCGATCGCCCGGCGCCGCGCCGCGCCGGTGGGGACGACCTCGCTCACGAGGCCGACGCGGAGCGCCTCGGCGGCGTCGATCCTCTCCGCCGTCAGGAGCAGCCGCGCCGCCGCGAGCGGCCCCACCCGCTCGCAGAGCCGCGTCAGCCCGCCCCAGGCCGGGGACAGGCCCATCTTGACGTGCCGGAACGAGAGCGCGGCGTGCTCCTCGACGACGACGAAATCGCAGAGCAGCAAGAGCTCGCAGCCGCCGCCCAGCGCGTCGCCCTGCACGGCGGCGACGATCGGCACCTCGCTCTCCTCGAAGGCCGCGAGGCCCTCGAACAGCCGGAGGACCTCGCCCCCGTCCGCGCCGCCAGCGGCGAGCGCGTGGAGCTCGCGGATGTCGCCGCCCGCCACGAAGACGTCGCTGCTCGTCGCGGTGAGCACGACGCCGCGCACGCGCGGGTCGGCGCTGGCGCGCCGGATCGCCTCGCCGAGGCGGCCCGCGAAGTCGCTGTCGATGGCGTTCCTGCGCTCGGGACGATCGATGGTCAGGACGACCGCATCGCCGGCCGCCTCGACCCGCAAGGTCACGAGAGGGCCCTCCGCGCGCCCCTCCCGCCGGTGAGCGCCGCGGCCTTCCGGCGGCTCGCGCCCGCCCCGTTCTCGGCCGCCGCGCGGCTGAGCCGCCGCGGCGCCGGCATGCGCTCGTCGTGGATCACCTCGGCGATCCGCGCCTCGAGCGTGCGGCGGCTGAGGCCGCGCTGCTCCGCCGCGTACCGCTCGGCGTAGCTGATGATCGCGCCCGCGACGTCGACGCCGCTCGCGCGCTCGATCCCCTCCAGGCCGGGCGAGCTGTTGATCTCGAGGATCTTGGGCCCGGAGCGCGCCTCGAGCATGTCGACGCCGGCGACCTCGAGGCCCATCGCCTTCGCGGCGCGGATCGCGACGCTGCGGTAGGCGCGCGGCAGCTTCACGCGATCGCCCTTGCCGCCGCGGTGGAGGTTCGAGCGGAACTCCCCCGGCTTGGCGACGCGGCGCATCGAGGCGACCACGCGGCCGCCGACGACGATGACCCGGATGTCGCGCCCCTTCGACTCGCGCACGTACTCCTGGAGCACGATGTCCTGGCCCATGGCCCAGAACGTCTCGAGCAGCGCGTGCACGGCGTGGGGCGTCTCGGCGAGCATGGTGCCGATGCCCTGGGTCCCCTGCTGGAGCTTCACGATCGCGGGGCAGCCGCCGACGAGCGAGAGCGCCGCCTCGACGCCGGCCGGGCTCCGGGCGCACACGGTGATCGGCACGTTGAGCTTGCGGCGCGTGAGCAGCTGGAGCGCGCGCAGCTTGTCGCGGCTCCTCGCGATCGAGACGGCGCCGTTCAGGACGGGGACGCCCATGAGATCGAACTGACGGACGACGGCGAGGCCGTAGTTCGTGATGCTGGCGCCGATGCGCGGGATCACGATGTCGAAGCGGGGCACCGCCGAACCACCGACGAGCAACGACGGGCGGCCACGCGACACGACGATCTGGAAATCGAGCGGATCGATGACGCTGACGTCGTGACCACGCGCGCGCCCCGCGAGCACGATCCGGCTCGTCGAATAGAGGGACGCGTTGCGGGACAGGACGAGGAGTCGCATGTGGCCCGGAGGCTAGCAGAGCCGGCAGACTGCGTGGATGGATGCGCGTGCCGATTCATTTTTCGCTCTTCGGCGGTTCTTCTTCCGCTCGTTCCGCTCGCGCCGCTCGCGCCGCGCCCCGCACGGTCGCGCGCCGCGCCATCGGCCCTCGTTTTCCATGGGGCTCCGCGCGGTCCCCGTGGGACGCCGCGCATTTCTGCGCGTCCCCCGCCCCGTGGGACGCCGCGCGCTCCGTGGGGTTCCCCGCGCGGCCGTGCGGCGGACCAGGCGCGGCAGAAGCGCCGAGGTGCAGCGCTTGCGCTGAAAAATGTTTCGTGTACGAATCATCTCGGTCGTGCCGGCGAGGAGGGATTCGCGATGTGGCAGCCGTTCACGGAAGAACATCAGCAGTTCAGGAAGACGGTGCGGGCCTTCGCAGAGAAGGAGCTCGCTCCTCATGTGGAGGAGTGGGAGTCGTCGGAGTGCTTTCCCAGCTGGGTGTTCAAGCGCGCCGGCGAGCTCGGGATCCTGGGCGCGCACTTCCCGGAGGAGCACGGTGGCGCCGGGCTCGACTACTGGTTCTCGGCGGCCAAGGCCGAGGAGCTCGTGCGCTGCACGATGGCGGGCGTCTCGATGGGGCTGCTCGTGCAGAGCGACATGGCGACCCCGGTGATCAGCGACATCGGCACGAAGGAGCAGATCGAGGAGTTCCTCAAGCCGGCGCTCGCGGGCGACAAGATCGCCGCGCTCGGCGTCTCCGAGCCGGCGGCCGGCAGCGACGTGGCCGGGATCCGGACGATCGCGCGCAAGGAGGGCGATGATTACGTGCTGAACGGGCAGAAGACGTTCATCACGAACGGGACGCGCGCCGATTTCGTGACGCTGCTCGCCAAGACGTCGCCGGACAAGGGCGCCCACGGCTGCTCGTTCTTCCTCGTGCCGACGGCGCTCCGCGGCTTCAACGTCGCGAAGAAGCTGAAGAAGATCGGCAACAAGTCCTCGGACACCGCGGAGCTCTTCCTGGAGGACGTGCGGGTGCCGGGGCGCTACCTGCTCGGCGAGCCCGATCAGGGCTTCGCGTACCTGATGCAGAACTTCCAGACCGAGCGGCTGGTCGCTGCGGTGAGCGCGATCGCGAGCTCGTTCATGACGCTCGACGGCACGGTCGAGTACGGGCGCGAGCGGGTGGCGTTCGGCAAGCCGATCATCAAGCGCGAGTCGTGGCAGCACAAGCTCGTCGACCTGTATACGCGCTGCGAGGCGGCGCGCGCGTTCGCCTACAAGTGCGTCGACCACTACAACGACGAGCGGTACGTGCGGAAGGTGCCGATCAGCTTCGACACGGTGAAGCTCATCTCGATGGCGAAGATCCTGGCCGGCGACGTGGCGAACGACGTCGTGGACACCTGCCTGCAGTTCCACGGAGGCTGGGGCTACATCGAGGACTTCCCGATCGCGCGCGCCTGGCGCGATCAGCGGCTCCTTCGCATCGGCGGCGGGACGACCGAGACGATGAAGTACTACCTGGCAAAGCTGATGAACTTCTGAGCGCCCCGCGGCCCGGCGGCCGCATCACCGCCAGGCCGCGCGGAGCTCGCCGCTGGGAGCACCCACCCGGCAACGGGCGCAAACGCACGCAAACGGGCACAAACAGCCTCGAACCGACGCCCTCGGACACAAAAACGCGCCGGTCGAAAAAAAGTAGAGACAAGCGGCGCGAGAGGCTGTAGATATGCCGCTCCCAACGACCGGGGCTGTAGCTCAGCTGGGAGAGCGCATGACTGGCAGTCATGAGGTCAGGGGTTCGATCCCCCTCAGCTCCACCGATAGGACCGAAGGACTCCTGTCTCTGTAAGGAGTCCGCAGCGCCGTGCCCGCTCGCCGGCGTGTCGGAGTAGAGAACCCGGACATGGCTCTCTCGCCTCACTGGGTCTTCCCGGAGCTCGACGCGAGCGCGGTGGGCGCGGCGCGCGCGCGGCAAGACACGCTGACCAAGCCGCGCGGCAGCCTCGGAGTGCTCGAGGACCTCGCCGTGGCGCTCGCCGGCATCCAGGGCGGGGCGCCCGCGAGCCGGCCTGCGGCGGCGGTGCTCTTCGCCGCCGATCACCCCGTCGCCCGGCACGGCGTGTCGGCGTACCCGCCAGAGGTCACGGCGGCGATGGTCGCGAACTTCGTGCGCGGCGGCGCCGCCGCCAGCGTCCTCTGCCGGAACCTCGGTGTCGATCTGCGGGTCGTGGACGTCGGGGTCGCCCACCCGTACGAGCGCGTCGACGGCGGCGATGGCGCGCGGCTGCGGCGCGATCCGGTCGCCGACGATCCCATCGGCGACCTGCGGGTCGAGGACGCGCTCTCGGAGGCTGTCTACGAGCGCGCGCTCCGCGCGGGCGCCGCGGAGATCGACGCGCTCGGCGGCGACACGCGCGTCGTCCTGCTCGGCGACATGGGCATCGGCAACACGACCGCGGCGGCGGCCATCACGGCGCTGCTCCTCGGGATCGCGCCGGAGGACGTCGTCGGGGCGGGGACCGGCGTCTCCGGCGACGCGCTGTCGCGCAAGATCGAGGTCGTGCGCGACGCGACGCGACGCGCGCAGGAGGCCTCGGGCGTCAAGCGCACCGACCCGCACCGCGTCGTGCAGGCGGTCGGCGGGAAGGAGATCGCCGCGCTGGTGGGCGCCATGGCGCGGGCGATCGAGCGGCGCATGGCGGTGCTCGTCGACGGCTTCATCGTCTCGACGGCGGCGCTCGCGCTCGTCCGGATGTGCGCCGAGGCGCGATCGGGCATGCTCTTCGCCCACCGCTCGGCCGAGCGCGGACACGCCCACGTCCTCGCGGCGCTCGACGCGCGCCCCTTGCTGGACCTCGGGATGCGGCTCGGCGAGGCGAGCGCGGCGCTGGCCGCGCTGCCTCTCCTCGACGCGGCCTGCGCCCTCCACGCCGGCATGGCGACGTTCGCGAGCGCGAGCGTGCCGGATCGCGCGCGGCCCGGGACTCCATGACGACGCCGCCGGTGCTGCGCGGCGCCCGCGCAGCGGCGACCTTCCTCACGCGCGTCCCGGTCGGCGGCTTCCCCTACGCCGAGGCGGACTGGCGCTGGGCCTCTGCCTGGTTCCCGTTCGTGGGCGCCGCGCTCGGCGCCGTCCAGGCCGCGGTGTGGCTGCTCGTCGATCGGAGCGGCGCGCTCGTCGCGGCGAGCGTCACCGTGGCCCTCGGGCTGCTGCTGACCGGGGCGTTCCACGAGGACGGCCTCGCGGACACGGCCGACGCGCTCGGCGGCGCGCTCGATCGCGCTCGGATCTTCGAGATCCTCAAGGACAGCCGCATCGGCGCGTTCGGCGCGGCGGCGCTGATCGTGGTCCTCGTGCTGCGCGTCGCCCTGCTCGCGCGGCTCGACGCCGCGGCGCCCGTCGCCCTCGTGCTGACGCAGTGCCTCTCGCGCACCCCGCCGATCTGGCTGATGGTCGCGCTGCCCTACGTGACCCAGAGCGGCTCGCGCAGCCGCCCGGTGGCGCAGGCGGCGCTCCCGCAGGCGCTGCTCGGCTCGCTCTGGCCGGCGCTCGCGCTCGCCGCGGCGCACGCCGCCGGGGCCCTCACGGCGGCCGAGGCGGCGGGCATGCTCGTCGCGGCCGCCGCCGCCGCGGCGCTCTGCGGCCTCCGCTTCCACGCCCGCGCCGGCGGGCTCACGGGCGACTTCCTGGGCGCTGCGCAGCAGATCGCCGAGTGCGCCGCGCTGCTCGCCCTCGCGCTCGTGCGGGGCGGCTGAGCCGCGGGCGCGCGCGTGGATCCCCTCACCCACGGCCTCATCGCCTTCCGCCACGCCCCCGTCGCGCTCTCCGGCGTCTGCTACGGCCGCCTCGACGCCGCCGCGGAGCTCCCCCCGGAGGCTGCAGCGGCCGCGATCGAGCGCGCGCTCCACGAGCTCTGCGTCCGCCCCGGCGTGGTCTGGTCGTCGCCGCTCTCCCGCTGCGCGCTCCCGGCCGCCGAGCTCGCGGCGCGCCTCGGGGTTCCGCGCGCGATCGACGATCGCCTCCTCGAGATCTCCTACGGCGCGTGGGAGGGGCGCGCCTTCTCGGACATCGAGCGCGACGACCCGGCCGCGTACGCCGCGTGGCTCGACGGCTGGGAGCGCGTCGGACCGCCCGGGGGCGAGTCGGCGCTCGAGGTCGAGTCCAGGGTGCGGTCGTTCTGGCGCGAGATCGGCGGCGCGGACGGCGCGGACGTCGCGTCCCGCGCGCGCCCGCACCTCCTGGTCGCGCACGCCGGGGTGCTGCGCGCGCTCCGGGTCGTCGCGTGCGGCGCCAGCTGGCCCGCGGCGATGAGCGCGCCGGTCCCTCACCTCACGGCCGAGCGCTTCCCTCTCCCTCCCTCCGCCCTTTTGCTGGCGGACCCCTGAGGGGCGCGTACCCTCGTCGGGCATGACCCCGCAAGAAGAGCTCGCGCTCCTGCTGCGCCCGGCGGCCGGAGGCCTCTACCTCGTCTCGACCGGCCGCGCGCAGCAGCTCGAGGTCCAGCGGCGGCTCTACGGCGCCGCGACCGAGGAGGAGGTCCTCGCGCGGTTCCGCGCGTCGTTCGACCGCATCGCGGGCGCGCGCGCCGTCTTGCTCGGCGTGCCCTCCGACGTCGGCGCGGGGTTCCTCCGCGGCTCCAACATGGGCCCGCAGGCCATCCGGACCGCGCTCCTCGACGCCTTCCCGGACTTCCCCGAGCGGGCGCGCGAGGTCGGGCTCGTCGACATCGGCGACGTGTTCGTCGTGCCGCAGCTCCTGCACGACGACATGCTCTCGGAGGCGCAGAAGGCCGCTTCGCGCCGCGCGCTCTACCCTGGCGTGCCCGAGCCCGTGGCGTCGCGGCTGCCGGTCTCGCCGCTCTCCATCGCGGAGCGCGCGCTCGATCTCGTCTTCTCGATCAACCCGGGCGTCGCACCCATCGTGCTCGGCGGCGATCACTCCACGGCCTTGCCGGTCGCGCGCGCGCTCGCCCGCGCGCGGAAGCGGCCGTGGGGCATCGTCCAGCCGGACGCGCACACCGATCTCCTCGAGGAGCGGCTCGGGATCGCGTACTGCTTCGCCACGTGGTCGTACCACGCGAACGAGCTGGTCGGGCGGGGCGGCCGGCTGACGCAGGTGGGGGTCCGCGCGTCACAGAAGCCGCGCGAGCACTGGGAGAGCCGCTACGGCGTTCGGCAGTTCTGGGCGGCCGAGTGCCGCGCCGATCCGGCGGCGGCGCTCGACGCCATCGTGGCCCACGTGAAGAGCACCGGCGTCGAGGGCGTGTATTTCTCGAACGACATCGACGGCACGGACGCCGCGTACGCCGACGCCACGGGGACGCCGGAGCCGGACGGCCTGTCGCCCGAGTTCGTCGTGGCGCTCATCCGCCGGCTCGGGCGCGAGGTCGGCCTGATCGGCGGCGACGTCATGGAGGTCGCGCCGGCGCTCCAGCCGACGCCGGAGAGCGCGGCGCGCACGGTCGCGCTGGCGGCGCGCTACCTGCGCGAGACGATCGAGGCCACGGTCGGCCGCGCGCTCGCCTGACGCCGCTCAGGGCTCGGGGCCTGTGGCCGCGGGCAGGGCGGCGTCGCGGGCCCAATCGCTCCAGGACCCCTCGTAGAGGATCGCGTCCTCGCGGCCGAGCGTCGTCAGGGCGAGCAGGTCGTGGCAGGCGGTGACGCCGGAGCCGCAGTAGCAGACCACGGTGGCTGCATCGAGCGCGCCGAGGTCGCGGTAGCGCCGCTCGAGCGCCGCGCGCTCGCGGAAGGCGCCCCCGGGGGCGCTGAGGTTCTCGACGAAGGGGGCGGAGCGGGCGCCGGGGATGTGGCCCGGGCGGGCATCGACGGGCTCGGTCTGCCCCTCGTAGCGCTCGCGGGCGCGGGCATCGAGGATCACCGCCGCGGAATCGCGGCGCAGCCTGTCGACAGCCGCCCTGTCGGCGACCGGGGCGCCGCCGGGTGCGAGATCCATGGCGGGCGCTTCCGCGATCGTGGGTGCCGCGGTCGAGAGGGGGTATCCCGCGGAGGTCCACGCCTGGAGTCCCCCGTCGAGCACGCGCCCGCCTGGATGACCGAAGTAGCGCAGCAGCCACCAGAGACGGGCGGCGATGGCGCCCCCGGCGTCGTCGTAGCCGACGACCACCGAGCCGGGGATGACCCCGCTGCGGGCGAGGACGCGCGCGAACGCCGCCGCGTCGGGCAGCGGGTGGCGGCCTGGTCCGCCGTGCGCCGGGCTGGAGAGATCGGCATCGACGTCGAGGTGGACGGCGCCCGGGATGTGCCCGCGGGCGTACTCGTCGGCGCCGCGGCGGCCGCCGAGGTACCAGCGGCAATCGACGACCCGGACGCGGGGATCGCCCGTGTGCGCTGCGAGCCAGGCGACATCGACGAGCGGACCGGCGGGCACGAGGAAGGGATCGCTCATGGGCGAAGGGTACCCACCCTGCTCGCGCCGGGCCACATCGCATCCTCGCCATGCTCGACCTGCTCGGCTGTGCCCGGTGGCGCTGGGCAGCCGCACGCGACTCCGGCGCTCGACGGAGCGCCCCGAAGCGACGGTATTTGCAAGCATTTTTTGACAGTTGAGATCGGGCCTGGGGGCATCAGGCATGAATGTCAATCGGCGCGTGCAGCACGCCTGTATGCGACGATAACCGCCACAAACCGCTTGATTTTCAAACGCATTTGCTCGCCCTACCCGCCCCGCAGCACCTGCCCATCCCGGAGGACACCCCTGGCCTCGCTCAGCGCTTCACCGAGCGAGAGCCGCCAGCGCCACGGGCGACGTGCTCACAAAAGTGCGGTTTCACCAGATCCATTCATCGATCACGCCTCGCCTCGAACGTCCGACGGAATCGAAGCCTTTCCCTTTGTTTCAACCGGCGAGAGAGCTATACTTTTCTCTCTAACCACTTTAATCACGATCCATGAAACTTCGACTCTCAAACTTCGCCGCCGCAGTGGTCCTCACCCTCCTGTCAGCGCTTTCAGGCTGCTCCGATGATGGAGACACCGGCAGCTCGGAAGCCGGCACGAGCACTACCTCGAGTACGTCCGGGTCCGGCGGGCAGGGCTCGGGCGGGGATGGCGCCGGAGGGGCCACGGCCTCGAGCTCGACCTCCGCTGCAGCCGGCGGTGGCGGCTCAGCGGTCGACCCGACCTTTGAAACGGTCAGAGCGGTCGTCGCGAATGCTGGCTGCTCCGATGCGAGCTGCCACAACGGCGAGGCGGAACCGAGGCTGCTCGACGACGACACCCTCTACGCGACCCTGACGACGCACATCTCCGAGGCTTGCGGAGACATTCCGCTCGTCACCCCCGGCGAGCCAGAACAGAGCGCCCTCGTCAAGATCCTCAAAGGCCCCTGCGGGGATATCGCCCGCATGCCCAATGGATGCGTCGGTGAGCCCGGCCCGGAATACACGTGCCTGCCCCAGACATACATCGACGCGATCGAGCAGTGGGTCGCCAACGGCGCGCAGCAGCAGCAGTGAGCGGCCGATGACAACGACGCGGGCTCCGCCCCGGAGCTCCGCGTCGTTGTGCTGGTGGCACGAGGTCATCGCACCCTCTGCGACCCAGCCCCAAGCAAAAGGCCCCTCCTGAGGGAGGGGCCTGGTTTTCATTTCGCCCAAGCCGGCAGACCCGGCACGAGCGACGATCAGCCGTTCGCGCGAAGCGCCTTGAACTCACCAGCGTCCTTGATGGACACTGGATTGTTCTCGCTGGCGAAGAGCTTGGTGTCGTCGTGCTTGCCGAAGTGGGTCACCTCTGCCGAGCCACCGATCGCCGGGAAGCCGTCCGCGCCGGCCTTCACCCCGATGGCGTTCAGCAGGTTGCAAAAGTACTTGTTGATCGGCTGCGTGGCGACATCCGGCGGCGTCCCCGTGCCATCGATCTCGCCGAACTCGAGCTTCGTCTGGCCCGGTCCGCAGGCAGCCTCGCTGTTACCGACGGCCAGGTCAGCCTTGCCACCTTCGACGTTCACCGCCTGACCCGTCTTGAAGTAGCCGCCGCAGCTACCTGCCTGGAGGATCGGCAGGTTGTTGAGGTTGTGGCTGTTGCCGTCGGAGTCTTCCTGGAACCAGACGGTCGCGGTGTTGTCGAGGAGCTTCCCCTCGCCCTCGTCGATGCTGTCGAGCCGACCGACGAGGTAAGCGAACTTCTTCGCGTACCAGTCGTCGATCTGCTGAATCATCTCGATGACACCAGGAACGCAATCACCACCCATGTTGGCGTCGCCAACGCGGTGGGAGATGCCATGGGAGTCCTTCGAATGATTGATGCCGTCCCACTTGAACGTGAGGGTCCCGGGGAACTTCATGAAGATGACGCGGTTCTGGTCGCAGATGGCCGAAAGCACCGCGAGGTCCATCATGACGTTCGTCGATTTCGACAGGTCGATCCCGAGGCCACCCCCTTGCGAGGCCGCCTGCACGGACTGGGCCGTCAACCCGAGCGCCTCTGCCTGGGCGGCGCTGCACTGGGCCCTGACCGTGTTCGTGGTCTGGTGGAGGAGGTCCTTCCAGTCGGAGAGCCGCTGCTTGTCCGCCTGGCTCATCCTGACCCGCTCGAGGGTCTCCAGGTCCTCCCGCACGACGTCGATCACGCTCTTGCCGCGGGCCACCTTGTACGTGTCCTGCGACACGGGGCCCTGACCGAAGAGGCCCGTGAGGTTGTTGTAGATCGTCGTCGGAGACCCGATGCCGGGGAAGATCTGCTTGGGCTTGTCGTACGAGAAATTGGAGAACGAGTCCTGCCGCACCCCGCCGATCTGCATCACGAGGGGAGCGGCGCCGTTGGGGTTGACCTGCTCCGCGGCGATGTGATCGAGCGACCGCCCGGTCGACTTCGCGTTGAACTTGTCGCTCTCGGGCGTCACCGGGTAGCAGGTGAAATACGACCCCATGACCTGACCGTGGGGGTCGTTGTTCTGGCCGTGGGTCCGCCCGAAGCTCCACTCGTTCATCCCCCGGATGCCACGCGGCATCAGGAGCTTCTTTGCAAAGGGAGCGAGGTGCTTGAGCGTCGTCGCCTCGTAATCGGCGGCGGTCAATTCGCCATGGGACTTCTTCGGGAACCACCGGTTCGTCAGGCAGCCATAGTGCGTGAAGAGCACGATCAGCCGCTTCGGAGCGCCGCCGCCGGCCGACTGCGCCTCGGCGTCACGCTCGGCAACAGAGCCCAAGAAAGGTGCAGCGACGACGGCTCCACCCAGGCCTCGGAGGAATACTCTTCGGTTAAGGTTCTTCATCATGGTCGTATTCCTTCTCAATTCCCGAAGATGGTGCGCAGGCGGAACGAATCGGCCTGGGTAAGATCCGTGAGCAAATTGATGATGGTGTAGCCGTCGCTCGACAGCTTGTCGCTGAGCTCGTTGACGGTGCAGGCGTCGTTCGTGTTCGGCACCCTCCGGCGGGCCCAGGAGACCCACTGCTCGGCATAGTGACGCTTGGCGATCGCACCAGCACCGAGCTCGGTCATCATCTCGAGGGGAGTCGTGATCGTCTTGGTGTTGGTGTCGCTGAAGTAGACGTCGCCCGTCGCGTTGATGTCGCCGCCGAGCGGATCCTTCGTCTGCACCTTGCCAACGGAGTCGAACCTCTCGAGCACGAAGCCCGGCGGGTTGACGAGCTTGCTGTGGCAGTCGACGCACCCCGCAGGGGAGGTCAGCGCCTCGATGGCCTCACGCTCCGTGGAGAACGGGCCCGGAGGCCGCGGCGTCTGGTCCGCGCCGGGCGTCGGCTTCAGGGTGAGCCCGAGCAGCCTGTTGGCGACGTACGCGCCCCGGAGGATCGGGCTCGTGGCGCCGAAGGACGAGTAGGAGCTCAGGAATCCAACGCGGGTCAAGAACCCCGGCCGCTCGTTCGGGTCGAGCTCCACCCGCGTCAGCTCCGCGCCATAGTCGGCGGCGTTGAGCCCATAGATCGGAGCGGTGTCCTTGTTCACGTAAGCGACGTTGCTGAGGAAGATGTCCTTGAACGACCCCCCCTCGAACGCCACCTCCTCGAAGAAGGCGTCGATCTCAGCCAGCATCGGAGCGACGATGTCCGGGGAGTAGTCGGGGAACTTGGTCGTGTCGTGCTCGACCTGTCCCCAGTGCGAACCCTCACGAACGTCCGCATAAGCACGATGGAACAGGGCCACGATCGGCGCCGTCTTGGTGCGGTCCTGAACCATCCGCTCCGCCTGCGCGAGGATCTGCTCCCTGGTGGTGAGCTGACCCGCGTCTGCGGCGGTGTTCAAGGCGTCATCCGGAATGGAGCCCCAGAGCAGGAACGCGAGCCTCGTCGCCACCTCGTGGCTGGAGAGCTTGATGGCGCCGTTCTCCGTGTCATCCGTCAGCTCGGGGACCGTGATGAACGAGGGCGAAGCGAGCATGGCGAAGAGGATGGCCTCGGCGACCTCCGCGGGCGTGCCCTTGGGCTCCAGCGCGTTGAACCGCATGTAGCGCTGCACCTCTTCGTCCGTCACCGGGCGGCGGAAGGCCTTGCGGCCGAAATCGCGGATTGTCGACTCGAGGCACCCGGCCGCCGCCGGATCGCAGGCGATGAACTTGGACTTGTTCGCCCCAGCCATCACCTCGGCGGCGATGCTCTCGGCAGCCACGAGGTAGGAGTTCCAGGCGATGTCCGTCATGCTGCCCTCGAAGTCGGACACGAGGAGAGAGGACGGGTTGCCCGTGGGAGCGTTCGGCACGCTCGTCACACCGAGCAGATCCCTCACCACCGCGTCGTACTCCCGGTTCAAGAGCCGCGGGACCTGAGACGTCGCCCAGATGCCGGGAGTGCAGACATCCGGGTCGCCGGGGTCCGGCTCCACCGGCCCGCCCCCCGTACCGGTGCCAGAGGTCTCCCCGCCACCGGAGGAGACCCCAGGTTCACCGGGTGCTATCTCGCCAGTGCAACCAGCGAGAAAAGTTGATGACGTCAAAAATGTTGCCGTACCAATGTACGCTAGTTGCCGCAGCGTTCGCATAATGTGACTATCCCCGACGTGCGTCGAGCTGATCCCCCTGCGCATGATTCCAACGCGGGCCCGACCGACTCGGGGAGCTGGCGCTGGCCAACCCGTCGCCTCGGGCCGCTGGGGTTGCCGAGCTTACTGGCACCTTGAGCCGCGCCGTCGCCCTCGGGGATGAGGTGGCGGCCCGGGTTGTCTGCGAAGCGATCGGTCGGCTGTTCGGGCTGCCTTGATCTCGCTGTTCCCGGTCGTGAGATCGGGCGAGCCGTCCTCGACGTTGACGGCCCAGCCGGTCTTGAAATAGCCGCCGGCGCCGCCAGCCTGGATGATCGGACGCTCGAAGTCGTGCTCGCCAGGTCGACGTTCTCTTGCGTCGCGCCGAGCGCCATGGCGAGGGACGTGTCGCACTGCGAAGAAGCCACCACGCTTCCCGTCGCGTTGAGGAGCTCCTTCCAGGCTGCGAGCTTCTGCTTAATGGATACAAACGCCCGGCCGCCCCTCGGAACGCCCCCCGAATGCCCGCGTCTGCCGCGTCTCCATCACCCTTACAATGCCCGCAGGCCCGCGAACGTATTTGTATTTCGCCCGGCCAGCCGCGTTCGTCGAGCGGCCCTCGCCTCAGGCTCGAGCGCAGAAGCGGCGCCAGATGTCGCGGTAGATCGACTCGAGATTGAGGGCGAAGCGCGGGCCGTCCATGAGCGGCGACTGCTTCATGCGATCGCGCAGCGTTCGGCGAAGCTCGCCCAGGTGCTCGAGGTCCTCGGCGAGCGAGCTGGCGACCCGAACGTAGTCTTCCGGCGTCGACGCGATGAGCTCCGGCAGACCCAGGTTCATCGCCTGGCAGACGCCGGCGCGGCCGACCACGGTTTCACCTGCGAGGGTCACCACCGGGACGCCCATCCACAGCGCGTCGAGGCTCGTGGTGTGGCCGTTGGAAGGGAACGTATCGAGACAGATGTCGATCTCGCGGTACCTTCGCAGATAGTCGAGCCGCCCGCACCGATCGACGAACTCGATCCGATCGAGCTGGACGCCCCCTTCCTCGAAGATCGAGCGCACCCGGTCCCGCGCCCTTCCCTGAGGCGCCATGAGCGTGAGCCGCGACCTGGGCACCGCGGCCAGCACCCTCGTCCAGACATGAAGCACCCCTTCATTCACCTTCCGGAAGTGGTTCAGGCAGCCAAAGTTGACCCTCCCCTCCGCGAGAGCGGGGAGAGCGCTCACGTCGGGCACGTCGGTGAGCGGGTCGTAGCACCAGAAGGAGTCGGGGAGCCGAAGGGTCTCCTCCGTGTAGACGTCCGTGTTTGCACCGGGGGGATCGAGGAAGGGATCGGACAGACGATAGTCCATCGATTCGAGGCCGGTCGTCCCGGGGTACGCCAGCCAGCACACCTGAAGGGGAGCGGGCCGGCGGGCAAAGACCAGGACGCGGCGGTCAGTCATATGCATGGTGAGATCGACCAGGATATCGATCTGATCCCGTCGAATGACCTCGGACAGGGCAGCGTCGTCCAGCGCCGCGACCTCGCGAAAAACGTCGGCATGACCGCGAATGCGATCCGTCAGGTTATCCGGCTTGTCCGTGCTCGAGTAGCAGAAGATCTCGAACTGCCGGTGGTCATGGTTTTCGAACAGCGGGATCGTGAAGAGAGACTGGACGTGCGTTCGGAAGTCGGGTGACACGTAACCGATGCGGAGCCGCCGGTCGGACGAGCGATCGGTCTTGTGAGGGGGAGCCTGCGCGGAGAGGGGGCGGGCATGCCGGGCATTCCACGCGCGCGCCTCGGCCAGGATGTCGCCCTCGGTGACGTTCGGCCAGAACGGCATGTTGAAGAGAAGAGCGCTGTGCGCAGCGGGGTCGTCGGGACACAGGGCGACCGCTTCGCGGTACATCGCCTGGGACTCGTCGAGGAGCCCCGACTCGCCGAGCGCGGCGGCGAGATAATCCCGAGCGACATGGAAGTTTCGGTCGATCTCGAGCGCTCGACGCAGATCGTCGATCGCTTCGTCGAAACGGCCGGCGTCCGCGTGAATCGCGCCGAGCGCAGTGTACGCGTTGGCCATCCGCGGATTGAGCTTCAGCGCCACGCGGTACCAGGCCGCCGCGTCGTCCGACCGGCCGCCGAGGCGCAATGTCTCGCCGAGGGCCGCCAGGGCATCGGATGCGCTCAAGCTCGACTCGGGGCTGCGCGTCGCCGCCGGACCGACCCCGGCGGCAGCACCCCGTTGGTCCCTCAGGCTCGTGAGGCGCTCGCCAGCCTGCAATAACCCAGGTTCGAGATCGCGAGCGCGCTCGTAGCACGCCGCCGCCGCGTCCAGGTCCCCTTGCTCCTCGAAGGTGAGAGCAAGGTTGAACACCGCTTCGGCGAAGTCGGGCTTCCGCGCGACGGCCATGAGCAACACGGCGACCGCCTGTGGTCTCCGGCCGAGGCAGCGATACACGTCGCCGAGATGCGACAGGTAGAGGGCGTTATTCGGGGCGACGCGGACGGCTCGCTCGAGAAGCGCGGCGGCCTCCGCGAGCCGACCGGATTGGACGGTGATCACGCTGAGAAGAAGCAGCGCGTCGCCATGCCCGGGCGATTGCTCGAGCGCGCCGCGATAGAGGAGCTCTGCGCGATCGACTTGCCCGGCCCGATGAAACTGCACTGCCAGTTCGAAGAGCGAAGCGGCGGTCACGGGGAGTTCCTTGTCGAAAGAGTGCGGGATCTCGCTGAGCAGGATGGCTGCGCCCTGGCGCTGAGCGCAAGCCGGTTTTCATGTCGACCGGCCCGTCCAGCATGGCTGTACGATGGGAGGGCCACTTCGAGGAGCTTGACTTTCGGATCGCGCTCGGGGCTCCTCGCCCCTCCCGACGTTGATCGTGCCGGACCAGGTCAAGCAACCGAGCTCGGGCGGGATGCCTGTCGCGGCGAAGAGCCCTGCTGACATGGTGCGACGAGGAGCAACGACGCGACGCGCCTGCCCCCGTCTGCCTGGTGACGGGAGGTCTCGAGAGGCGCTCAGCGCACGTGAGACCGGCTTGAGCGCACAAGGCACGAGTGCCAATCGACCCGTACAGCATGGCTGTACGCCAGGATGGCCTCCACGAACCGCTTGATTTTCGGGTGGCGTTTGCTCATTCTACCCGCACAAGAGGACGTTCCACGTCTCGCGCAGCTCTTGCCTGGGGGCGACGTGGCTCGCGCGTCGCCTCTGCAATCCGAAGCTCGAAGCCTTTTGCTTCGATCCACGGGAACGAGAGCTAAACCTTCTCTCTCACCATCCTCGTCGTGAACCATGAAATTTCGATTCTCAAGCTTCATCGCGGCAGCATTCGTCGCCATCCTGTCACCGCTTCCAGGCTGCTCCGACGACCCTGACGATACCGGCGCTGGAGGCGCCGGCGGCACGGATGCCGGAAGCACGAGCGCCAGTGTGTCTGCCTCGAGCGCGGTCGGGTCCGGCGGTTCGGGCGGGGCTGGCTCGACCAGCGCGAGCACCGGTGGCGACGGCGGCTCGACCGGCAGCGGCAGCGGGCAAGAACCGACGTTCGAGACGTTGCAGTTCGTTATACAAAACGCGTGCTTCGGGGCGGGTTGCCATAACGACGATATGAACCCCCTGAACTTGATGGTCGACGGCGAGCTCCACATGAGGGTGAGCTCCCACGTAACCAAGAATTGCGGAGATCTCGTCGACACCGAGAATCCGGAAGAGAGCGCGCTCATCAAGATCCTGAAGGGGCCGTGCGGCGGAACTCCGCGAATGCCCCTTGAATGCGTCAACGATGGGGATGCCAAGTGCATACCCCCCGACTACATCGAAGCGCTCACGCAATGGATCGCGGACGGCGCGCAGGAGTAGCCGGGCTTGGCGAGTAGCCGCCGACGGGTTGCGGCGCCCCACGGGCGCATCGTGTCATGGGACAGCCGAGCGACCCGTCGGATGGTCTACTGCTTTGCCATCGCGCCTGCCGGATATGCCGCTTGATCAGCTCCGGGCATGTCCACGGTGTTCGTCTCGAAGGCCCAGCTGCCACCCGGCGGGATCTGGACTGCGCCGGTGGCGATCGCGACGCCGAGCGGGCGCCCGACGCGATTGACTGAGAAGACCGTGACAGAGGGATCGCTCACCGCCACGTCGAGCCCGTTGAAGAGCGTGCCCGTGTACACCGTGCCGGCGCCACCCGTCACGGCCTTCACTTCGCTGGCGGTGAGGCCATCGATGGGAACGACGTCGAGAGCGAAGTAAGGGCACCGGTAGACGACGTATCCCACATCTTCGATCACGATGTCCGAGGGCAGATCCGTCACCGAGGTCATGGTCACGTCACCTGGACCCACGCACGCAGCGATCGCGTCCGAGCCATCCGTGACTCGATAGAAATGCTGAGTCAGCAACCCGTTGATCCCGGATGCCAGGGACTGCTGAGCCTTGTTGTAGAGCTCGACGGAGAGGGCAGCGCTGCAGGCCGGGGTATCCCCGTCGTTCCTCAAGGCGGCGTAGAGCTCGGTGTTGGTCGGTCCTTTGCGGAGAGTTAGCGCGATCACGTTGAGCACGCCGTTCCCGCCGGGGAGCGCCAGGATGGTGAGGTCTTCGGGGACGATGAGCGCCTCGTCACCAGTGTCCCCGCCCACCCCGGCGCCGTCGCTCGCCTCGCTCGAGCAGGCCAGCGGGACGAGCACAGCAGCAGGGATGAGGAAACGCTTCGCCAGCATGAACATGAGAAGAGATGCCCAGCCTATCGCTGCCCGCCATCGTTGGACAGCACGGAGTCGCGCCGTGAGGCGCACCTCGAAGAGCGGCAACTTCGCGATGCCCGCGGTCGCCGACCGTGCACAAGCGCAAAGACCCCTTCGGTAAGAAGGGGTCTTTGGACCCGAGCTCGTCGGGGTGTTCAGGACCTGGCGCCGAGAGTGCTCAGGCCTTGAGCTCCGTGAACCCGCCCGGATTCTTGATCGAGGCGCCGGCGACTGCGCCCTTCCCACCGATGAACTCTTCCGTCTTGTCGGAATAGCCGAACTTGGTCACCTCCGCGGAGCCACCCTTCGCGGGGAAGCCGTCCGCGCCCGCCTTCACGCCCATGGCGTTCATGATGTTGCAGAAGTACTTGTTGATCGGCGCGTTGCCGACCTTCGAATCGGTCCCGGTGCCTTGGTTGATACCGTTGACCTGGCCGCTGCCGTTGGCGCACTGCGACTCGCTGTTGCCGTTCGTCGGTGTCGACGCGGGGTCAACGTTGATGATCTGACCGGTCTTGAAGTAACCGCCGCCGCTACCGGCCTGGATGATCGGCGCGTTGTTGAGGTTGTGCGCGTTGCCGTCCGACATCTCGTTGAACCAGATAGCGACGCTGGTGTCGAGGACCGTCTGCCCATTGCCCTGGGGGATGCTGTCGAGCATTCCGACGAGCTTCGCGAACTTCTGCGCGTAATAGGTGTCCACCTTGACGAGCCACTCGAGCGCGTTGGGCAGGCAGCTGCCGGTCATGCCGGCGTTGTCGAGGCGGTGCGAGAGGGAGTGCGACTCCATCGTGATGCCGAGCCCCTTGAAGTTGTAATTTCCCGGGTACTTCAGGAAAATGACGGGGTTGGCGTTGCAGGCGGCCGCGAGCGCCGCGATGGCCGAGCTGATGTCCGCTCCATCCAGATCGCCGGAGACCTTGGTCGTGAGGACGTCGACGCCCAGGCCGCCCGACGACGCCTTGGAGGCGTTCGCGGACGTCGCGCCGAGCATCGCGCCGAGCTCCTCGCTGCACTGCGCGGAAGCCACCACGGTCCCCGTCTGGTTGAGGAGCTCCTTCCAGGCCGCGAGCTTGCGCTTGTCGGCCTGGCTCATGTCGAACCGCTCGAGCGTCTGCAGATCATCCTTCACGAGGTCGAGGATGCTCTTGCCGCGGAGCGCCGCGTAGGTGTCCGGATTCATCGGCTGCCCCGTCTGGAAGAGGCCCGTGAGGCTGCTGAAGGCCTGCGACGCGTTGAGGCCCCTGAAGATGGTCTCGGCGGCGGAGTAGGAGATCGCCGACTGAGAGTTGTCATTCTGGCCAGCCGTGGCGATGAGCAACGGCGTGCCCTGCGGGCTGAGCTGCTGGGCCATGACGTGATCCAGCGAAGGACCGACAGGCTTCGCGTTGAACTTCGTCGCCTGGTTGAAGCTGAACGGGTCGTTGCTGTTCGGAGTGACCGGCTGGCAGGTGAAGAACGACCCCACGATCTGCGTGTGGGAGTCGTTCCCCTGTCCGCGCTTCATGTTGGAGGTCCACTCGTTCATCGAGCGGATGCCGCGCGGCATGAGGAGCTTCTTCGCGTAGGGAGCGAGGGCCGCGAGGCTCGTCGACTGGAGGTCAGCAGCCGTGAGCTCACCCTGGGTCTTCGTGGGGAACCACTTGTTCGTGACGCACCCGTAGTGGGTGAACATCACGATGAACGCTTTCCCACCCGAAGCGGTCTGGGCCTTTGCGTCGCGCTCCCACACGGAGCTGAGGAACGGCGCGGCCAGGGCGGCTCCGCCCAGGCCACGAAGGAAGATTCTGCGGTTCAGTTGCTTGCTCATGGTCAAGTTTCCTCAGCTTTCACGGCGTTTCGCGGACGCGCACGCGGAAGGAATCCGCTTGAGTGAGATCGGCCAGCAGGTTGAGGATGCTGTAGCCCCCCTCAGACAGATTCATGTCGATCTGATCGACGACGCACTTATCTTTCCCGTTCGGATCCCGCCCGAAGGCATAGGAGACCCACGACTCAGCGTAAAGCTGCTTGGCCTTCTGAAGCTGAGCGATTTCCTGCATGAGCGCCAGCGGAGAGGAGATCTCCTTCACGTTACCGTCGCCGAAGTCGATGGTGTTCGTCGTGACGCTTGCGTCGATCGCACCACCAAGAGGATCGGTCGTCTGCCACTTTCCGATGCCGTCGAAGTTCTCCATCACGAATCCCGGAGGATTGATGACCGAGTGGCAGCCTTTGCAGGATGCCGGCTCCGTCAGCTTTTCGATCCTCGCGCGTTGCGTTGCGAAGTCGCCCTGAACGGTCTGCATGGTGGCGCCGGGGATGGGCGGCCCCGGATTGACGCCGAGCAGGTACACCGAGATGAACGCGCCTCGCAGGATCGGGCTCGTGGCGTCGTAGCCCGCGTAGGAGCTCAAGAACCCGACGCGCGTCAGGAAGCCCGGCCGCTGGTTGGCGTCCAGCTCCACCTTGGTCAGCTCGGTGCCGTAGCTCGCAGGATCGAGCCCATAGATCGCCGCGTTGTCCTTGTTGACGAAGGCGACATTGCTGAGGAGGAGGTCGTCGAACGAACCGTTCTCGAACGCGATGTCTTCGAAGAAGGCGTCGAGCTCTGCCTGCCAGCTGGGCTTGGCGGCGTCGGAGTACAACGGATACGTCTCGGTGTCGTGATCCATCTTCCACCAGTGGGCGTTTCCATTGTTCATCTGCGCCCAGTTGCGATGGAATGCCGTCACGAGCGGCCCGGTCTTCTCGCGCACAGCGATCATGCGCTGCGCCTGGGCCAGAATCTGCTCCTTGGTCTGGAGCTCGTTGCTGTCGGCCGCCGCGCTCAGCACCTCGTCCGGAGCGGAGCCCCAGAGCAAGTACGAAAGCTTCGTCGCCACCTCGTAGCTGGACAGCTTGATGCCCTGACCCGACGCATCCGCGTCGGTCGCCAGCTCGGGGAGCATGAGGAACGACGGCGACACGAGGAAGCCGACCAGCGTTGCCTCGGCGACCTCGGCGGGCGTCCCTGCCGGCGTAATCTGGCCCAGCTTCTGGAACCGCGCCACCTCCAGATCGGTCAGCGGGCGACGGAACGCCTTGCGGCCGAAGGTCTTGATGGTCTGCTCCAAGCAGCCGGCCGCCGCAGGATCGCAGCTGATGAACTTGGACTTGTTCGACCCAGCCATCACCGCCTTGGCGATCTTCTCGGCAACCTCTTGATAGAGACGCCACGCGTCAGGGGTCATCGGGCCGTCGAAGTCGTCGACGAGCTGCTCGGACGGCAGCTTGCTGTCGACGCTGGTGACGCCAAGGAGATCCCGCACCGTATTGTCGTACTGCCGGTTCAGCAGCCGAGGGATCTGGCTCGTGATCGGGATGCCGGGGATGCACTTCTCGGGGGGACCGTTGTCGGGCTCGTCCGTGCCCCCCGAACCGGTGCTGCCGCTGCCGCTGCCGCTGCCGGAGGTCTCCCCGCCGCCGGTGATCTCACCATCGCCGGGCGCTATCTCGCCGGTGCACCCAGCGAGGAAGGTCAATGAGGTGAAAAATGTTGTCGTACCAATGTACGATAGTTGCCGTAACGTTCGCATGACCTCACTATTCCCGGTCCGCACCGAAGTGATCATGGGAGCGGATCAAAAGTTATGAATCAGTCCGAGGGTCGCCATCCGGGAGATCACGCGCGTCTGGCCGACCGCTTCCTCTGGAGACGTGATAGTGAAACACCGGCGTACGAGCGGCGCCCTGATGCCCTCTTCGACCTCGAGAAACTGCCCGATTGGCGCGCGGACGCCGAGTTCGCTGCGGAACAGCGACGCGCGCGGGCCGCTGCAGGGGCCGCCAAGCGCGTCATTGCGACGCGGCGCGGCGGCGCGATCGGAGCCATAAAAACGCTCTCCTCGGCCGCCCCGTCGAGCTCGAGCGCCGCGGAATGGAGAGTACGCGTGGACCACGACACCGCACGAGGCGCCGTCGACGTTCGGGGGATGTCCCTCGCCGTGCCCGTCGATCACGCCGCAACGCGGCGTTGACGTCGAGCCCTGCGCGCGCCAGCGGCGCGCGGGCGATTCAACCTTCCTCTAGATAGAGCTCCATCCGCGCGAGTTCTCAAACTAAAAAGTGCGCCCGCGAGATACAACCATGCTGGATAGCGCCAATGGGAACGGAGCATCTGTCGCCGGGCTCGAGCGGCCGATCGACAGCAGTTAAGGAGCGCTCGACGAGAGCTCGCTCGGCCGCGAGAGGCCGGCGCTTCTTGCGCGGGCGCACGGGTCTCACGAATCCAGTAGGTCCCCAAATGTGCAACCATGGCATTCCAAACCTCGTGTCATTCGTGGGCAACGCGCCGCATCACCCAACGTGAGGACCATCACGCCAATCGGGTCATCTGCGGTCGGGGCGGTCACTTCTGGCTCGGAAAGCCGGGTTTGCTCGCGACGTCGTCGACGCGGTTCATGGGAGGGCGCGGCCTCCCCTTCCTCCGCGGCCTTCGCGAGAGCGGGCGCGCGGCCCCGCTCGACCAGGCGTTGGGTCGATGATGTGCGGGTGTCGACCGGGCGCGTCGAGGCGCTCGTCGAGGAGATTCGCCCGGCGGCCGCTGAGAACGCGGGGGCTACCGCGGATGAAGACTCGGTGTCGTCGTCGTGGAGTCGTGGGCTTTTGGACTTGAACACTCGCTCTCCAGGCTTCAGCAGGTTGGCGCTTGCCCGTGAGGCGGTGTGACGCTAGCGTGAGCCCTCGGAAGCCAGCTTCCCTGCCCCGCGCCCTCTGCACAACGATGCAATCGAAGTCCTTGGTCGTCATCGGGGCTGTCGCTCTTGCCCTCCCTCTCGCATGCTCGGCGAGCCCCCCCGATGATGGGGCGGGCAACGGCGGGAGCGGACCCGGCAGCGGCGGGGATACTGCCAGCGGCGGCTCGTCGGGGAGCGGTGGAGCCCTCCTGCCAGTCGGCGGAGCCGCGAGCAGCGGAGGCGGGGGCGGCGGCGAGGCGGGAGCTGGCTCGAGCGGCTCGGAGGCGGGCGGGGGCGGCATGGGCGGGGACCCTGGCGAGGGCCTTCATTTCGTGCCGGAAGGCTTGTCCAGCACCGACATGGACGAGGAAGGGGCTGGGCTCAAGCTGGTTGCCTTCACCCTGGTGCAGGGGGCGACGGGCCCGGAGCTCTACGCCGCGGTCAGAAATGACGGGGAGACCCCGTCCTGCGACGCCGGCCTGATGTTTTACTTCATCGACAAGGCCGAACAGCTCGTGACAACCTGGGGCGGCAGCTTGCTCAGCGGTCGGCTCTATCGGCTGGACGACGGCTCTGGCGTGATGATCCCCTGCATCGGCCCGGGCGAGATCGCGATGACGGGCTCAGCGGATCTCCCAGGTGACCTCGTGATCGAGGAGCTCGGGTATCTGAAACACAGGTTTCCGGCCTTCACCGTGGGCGTGGTCCCTGTCGATGCCGTCAACGTCAGCGAGGTGAAGACCGTCGGCAGAGGCGCCGGGAGCGCCTACATGGGCACGCTCGAGAACCGACTCGATGTGGCAGTGAGCGATCCCAAGATAACGGTCTTCCCGGTGAATCGAGTCGGACGGCCGCTCGGCATGGCGACGAGCAGCGCGGCCGCCGACATTCCGCCCGGCGGGATCTGGACCTTCGAGACGACTACCGTGGACGATGTCGGCGTTGGTCACGTCGCCTATCCGACGGTTTCGGTTCCTCCGTGAAGCGGGGTGCAGGTTCGTGTGGTACGGATTCGGCCAGGGGCAGGCGAATGAGGCGCAGGAAGGTACGCCGCAGCGAGCCGAACGGCGCGGATGAGCCCGTAGCGCGGGCCGCGCCCGATCGCAGAGAGGCGCGACATGCCCTGTGGCCTTTGACTCCGCCGCGATGCTGCCCCCGCCTCCCGCGCGTCCGCGCGCTCGCCTACAGTTCACCACGAGCGCGCCGATCCTACCCCCGGCCCGAAGCGACCCAGTGAGCCCCATCCTCTCCCTCTGCGACGGCTACCAGCTCGACCTCTCCGACTACGCGCGCACCGGGCTGCGGGTCGGCATCTGGGCCTCCTCCGGCCGGGGCAAGAGCTTCGGCGTCGGGGTCCTCTGCGAGGAGCTGCTCGCCGCCGGCATCCCTGTCGTCGCGATCGATCCCGAGGGGGAGCTCTACACGCTGCGCGAGCGGTTCCGCGTCCTCGTCCTCGGGGGCGCCCACGCGGACCTGCCGCTGCCCTCCGGCGAGCGCGCGGCGGAGATCGCGCTCGCGAGGGTGCTCGACGAAGGGCTCGGCCTCATCGTCGATCTGTCGGATCAGCCGACGAGCCGCTCCCAGCAAGAGGCCGCGCTCCCGTTCCTCGAGCGGCTCTGGGTCCTCCTCTCGGAGCGCCGCGCCCCGGCGGCCGTCGTGATCGAGGAGGTGCACATCTTCGCGCCTCAATCGGGCGCGTCGCTCACCTCGGACATCTTGCACCGGTTCGCGAAGCAGGGCCGCAAGCGCGGCGTCCTCCTCGTCGTCGCCAGCCAGCGCACGCAGGCGGTCTCGAAGGAGCTCATGAGCCAGCTCAACTTCCCCGCCATCGGCGGCTTCGAGATCGAGCGCGACTACGACGCGGTGAGGGCGCTCGTCGACGGGCACACGTTCGAGGAGTTCCGCGCGCTCCCGGCCGGCGAGTTCTTCCTGCCCGCCGCCGGGGGATTCGAGCGCTGGCGCGCCCGCCACACCGCCCACGGCGGCGAGGCGCCGAGCTGGACCGGTGAGCCCGGCGGCGTGCCGCGCGTCGCGGACGCCACGCTGAGCACGCTCCTCGACGAGCTGCGCGAGGCGCTCGCGGCCGAGAGCGCGAGCCAGCAAGGCCCGGATCCGAGCGCCGCGCTGCGGGCCGAGATCCGCCGGCTCCAGCAGCAGCTCGCCCGGGCCGACGAGGCGCGCAGAGCCGCCGAGGCCGAGGCCGGGCAGCTGCGCACCGCGCTTCAGGTGGCCGGCGTCGTCAAGGTGGTTATCCAGAGCGAGATCGTGGCGCGCGTTGGCCATGGCGAGGTCGCGCAGGCGCCGGCGGCTGCCGCTCCGCGCGCCCCCGCGGCTCCCGCGCTCGGCGCGCCCATGGACCGCGTCGCTGGGGCGCCCGCGCTCGCGCCCGCCGCGGCATCGGGCGGCGCGGCCGTGAAGATCATCGCGAAACCGGCCTCTCCGTCGCTCCGGGATCTCGCGATGCCGGCCACCACGATGCTCGAGGTGCGCGGCGTCAAGCAGATGGTGAGCGCCGCGAGGAGCCACGCGCGGCGCCGATCCCCCCGGTCCGTGGCGCACGTCGCGCTGGCCGCGAAGCTGCTCGCCCGCGGCGCGGCGCTGACCGCGGAGGAGCTCGCCGCCCGCGGCGGCTCACGCAGCCAGGTCGAGATCCGGCGCGCCGCGCACGCGCTCACCGCGCTCGCCCGCGCGGGCTTCGCCTCGCTCCAGGGCGGCCGTCACGCGCTCAACGAGGCGGCCGTGCTCCGCGCGATCCAGAGCGGCTGACGAGAGGCGGCTCCGAGCCGAGCCCTGGCGGGGGCGCCCAGACGCTCGAGGCGCGCAGGCGCCGCCCGAGCTGCGCTAGCAGTAGGAAACGAAGATCAGGCGGATCGTCGCCAGCGTCCCGAGCACGAACAGCCCTGCATAGAAGATCGTCCGTTTGCGCCGCAGCTGCTCGGCGCTGAGCCCGGTAGACGCGGGCTCCTCACCAGGCGCCGCCTCCCCGCCGGCGTGCACCGCCGGCACCGCGATCGGCTCGCTGCCTGCCGGCGGCCTGCTCTCTCCAGGCGGCCTGCCCGCGACGGGCGGCGTGCTCGCTCCGGATGGCCTGCCCGCGACGGGCGGCGTGCTCGCTCCGGATGGCCTGCCCGCGACGGGCGGCCTGCTCGCCCCGGATGGCCTGCCCGCGACGGGCGGCGTGCTCGCCGTGGAAGCGACGCCGTTCGCAGCCTGGACCGCGGCCAGCCCTCGCTGGAGCTCCCCCTCCGGCGTGGTCGACATCGCGTGCAGGCGCGGGCGCTGCGGAACATCGTCCGGGCCGTCGAAATCGAGGTACTGCACCGAGAGCGAGCCCGTCGCGGCGCCGAGAGGGAGCGGGGCGTCGCTGCGGCCCGCCGCAGGAACGCCGTGCCGTCCATCGGGCGACGACGGGCGGACCGACCTACGGTCAGCGGACGTGGTCGCGACCGCCGGCGCCTTTCGCCCGAGGCCCGGCGAGCTCTGTCTCGGCGCGCTCTCCGGAGGGAGCGACGGTGAGGCGCGGTGACCGGCGCCGCTCAGCGAGCCCGTCCTCGCGATGCAGGCCTCGACGTGCTCCTTCAGCTCGCTCCGGGCCTCTTCCTCGGCGCCGTGGCCCATGTCGCGGAGCACTTGCTCCAGATCGCCGGCCAGCCTGCCCGCGCTGGCGGTCCGCTTCTCGATGGAGAACTCGGTCGCCGCGTCGAGCGCAGCCGAGAGCCGCGCGCTCAGGTCGGGCAGGAGCTCGCGCGTGCGAGGGATCGGCAGCGACGCGACGCCCATGATCAGCTGTCTCTGCGTCTCGGCCTTGCGCACGCGGCTGCCGAGCAGCGCCTCCAGGAGCGTGATCCCCAGGGAGAACACGTCCGCGCGCCCGTCGAACGGCTCCCCGCGCGCCTGCTCCGGAGGCATGTACGGGAGCTTCCCCTTGAACACGCTGCTCTCGGACTGCTCGTCCGCGAGGCCCGGTATCCGCGCGACGCCGAAGTCGGTCAGGCAGACGCGGCCGTCCCGCCCGATCAGGATGTTGGACGGCGAGACGTCGCGGTGGACGACCGCGTAGCTCTGCCCTTCGTCCTCGCACAGGCTGTGCACCGCCTCGAGCGCCCTCGCCATCTCCCGGCCGATGTAGGCCACGGCGCGCGGCGAGAACGCGCCCACCTTCCTGAGCACGCGATCGAGGGCAGGGCCGTCGATGTAGTCGAGCGCGAGGTACACGGAGCCCTCGAATTCCCCGAACTCGACCAGCCGGACGACGTTCGGGTGATCGAGCCGCGCGATCACCAGGGCCTCGGCGAAGAACGACTCCCTCGCGCTCTCGCCGAGCCCTGGCCTCGGGACCAGCCGCTTCAGCGCGACGTGGCGCCGGAGGTCGGGAGGCCCCTCCTCGGCGAGCCACACCTCCCCCATCCCGCCCTTGCCCAGCATCCGGATGAGCCGGTACTTGCCGGCGAACAGCTCCGGCGGCGGATCGGACTCGGCGTTCTTGCGACGCGGGCGGGAGGCAGGCATCTCGTGGTGTGCAGCGCTCGATCTCGACTCCGTCGAGGCTAGCCCTCCTGCTCGGGGTGGAGAGGGTGCAAGCAAGGCATGCCCGATCCTACCGCTGCCCGCGCGCCGCAGGAATCACCGCGTCGATGCCCGGCGCAGATCCAGCCTGCATGGACTGGGGCCCGCCTCACCGAGAGGGCGCCGCTCACGCCTCGCTCACTCCTGCGTGTGCTCCTCGCGGATCGGCTCCCGCATGGTCGTCGCCGGGAACCACTCGAAGAAGCGGTGGATGAGCTGGCGCCGCTCGGGCTCGATGTACTCGAACACGGCGCCCCGGTCGTTGATCTCCCAGAACTCGTTGCTCGTCACGGCCAGGAGCTCCGCGCGGATGGAGCGCAGCCTGTCGGGCCGCTCGTCGCGCATGTCGCGGTAGATCTTCCGCGCGAGCGCCTCCTCACCCTTCTGCAGGTAGTACGTGGCGAGCTTGACCTGCGCCTTGCGGACGCCGCGGAGCGACGGCTCCTGCTGATCGAGCTCCGCTTCCTTGTCCACCTCGAGGAAGAGCTGGAGCAGCTCGTCCCGGGCAGGTGCGTGCAGGTCGTACGCGCGCTCGTTGACCACGCAGAGATCGAACGCGACGGTCTCGGTGAGGAACGCGAGCCCCATCGCGTGCGCCGTCTGCGCGTAGTACTTGAAATGACGCGCGATCTCGAGGACCTGATCCCCCCACCCCGCCTTGAGCAGCTCCTCCGCGAGGTAGCGGTACTGGTTCAGGTTGTTGTAGGCCGCGGCGATGTCCTTCGCGTTGAGCGACCTGCGCATGTAGGTGTTGAAGAACTTCACGACGACCGCGACGGCCGCCCGGTCTCCTGCGGCGATGGCGGTCTGCCCGATGTAGCGCGTGTCGATGGCGATGCGCGTGATGAGGTCGGGCATCGCCGTGAGCGCCTCGCGATAGACCATCAAGAACTGGCGGAGCGCCTTGTACTCGAGCCAGGTCCGCGCGGTCGACAGCTTGCCGAGCGCCTCGGCGTTCATGCTCACGAAGTCGGTGTCCTTCGCGAGGCGATCGCGGATCTGGAACCAGCGCGGATCCAGCGTCGCCTTGTGGGGCAGGTACGCGACGACGAGCTCCGACAGCGAGTCGATCGTCTTCGACGCGATCCCCTTGTCCTTCTGGTCGATCGCGTTGAGCGCCACGTCGGCGAGCTGCTCCAGCGACGAGAGCGCCGTCACCCGCCGCTCGTCGACCTCGGCCTCACCCTCTCCGCCCGCGGGGCGCAGCGCCTGCTCGACGCCGCTCGTCTTGATCCGCCGGACCACGTTGTCGGGCTCGACGAAGTCGAACACGTACCCGAAGTAGGGCGCCATCATGAGCAGGCTCGCGGTGAGCAGCCCCATCGTGACGAGGACGCCGTAGACGGGGACGAAGACGTCCTCGGTCGGGGCGCCCCCGCCGACGCGGATCGAGAAGTTGACCCACAGCGAGAACACCGCGCTGACGACGAAGAAGCCCATCACGAGCATGTTCGTCCGGTCGCGGAAGAACATCTCGGTGATCCGCGGCGTGTAACGGTTCGCGGCGAGCTGCACGATGATGGACGCGACCGTGATGACGATGCCGAGGATGGCGGCGATGACCTCGCCGATGCCGCCCATGATGTGCTCGGCGTCGCTCGGCGACATGCGCGCAAACACCTCCCAGAGCGAGAGGTGCGCGTTCTCGTGTCGCGCGACGTCGAGCAGGTGGACGACGGCGAGGGTCGCGACGCTGACGCCCAGGAGATACGACATCGGCCGCAGCCAGATGCGGGCCATGGTCGCGCCCCTGCGACGCTGTCGTTCGGCGTCGTCTGCGGTCCGATCGGGTCTCATCAGGTGACCGCCGCTCGGTCGACCTGCTTGCCGACCCGCCTGCCCTCCCGCTCCACGCTGCCCCCCACGCACCTGCTCCACGCGTCCGCCACGCCAGGCGGCAGCCCGGCTATTTCTTCTCCGGGGGGCTGTCGAGATCTTCCGCGAGGTAGCTGAGGATCACCTCGTCGAGCGATTTCTCGCTGATCAGGTCCTCACCGAAGATCGAGGCGCCCTCCGCCGGCCGGTTCGTCGCGAAGATGCTGGCCGGGCGCGAGGCCGCGTAGCGGCCGGAGCCAGGGCCGCCCGAGAAATGCTCGACCGCGACCTGGGGCGCGGGCGGCGCGACGGGCTGCTCGGGGTGGACATTGCTGTAGACCCCGGCGCCGGAGGCCGCGGACTCCGCCCGCCGCCCGATCACCGACGCTGGCGGCGGCGGGAGGTCCTGGATCTGCTGAAAGAACGGCGTCTGTGCCTCGGCTGCGGCGCGCTCCAGCGCATCGAGATCGAGATCGATGGACGGTTGTTCGGGCTTGATCTCGGCGGGCGACGCCGGGCGTACGGCCCTGCCGGCGAGCGGGCTGGCCGCGCGCCCGCCGCCGAGCGCCTGGAGCGCGACGGGATCGAGCTCTAGCCGGGGGCGCCCGCCGGCCGAAGCGGGCGCCGGCTCGGCCGCCGGGGCGCGCGGCGCCGTGGCGAGGGGCGCGGCCGCTGGCCTTGCGGGCGGCGCGGCGGGCCTGGGCGCCGGCGTCGGCGCGGCTGCCGGCTTCGGGCGCGGCGACGCATCGGGCACGACGGGCGGCATGACGGGCGGCGTGAGGGGCCGGGACGGCGGGGGCGGCTTCGGCGCGCCCGTCACCTCGGGCGACGACGGCGACGACGCCCGCGCGGGCTTGCTCGCCTCCGGATGCGACGGGGCGGGGGCGGCTCCTGCGGACACGGCGCCTGCTGACACGGGCGGGGCGGCGGTGTCGTCGAAGAGGTAGTCGAAATGACCGTCGCGCAGGGCGATGAACATCGCCTTGTGCTGCTCCTTCATGAGGCCGCGGACCGTCTCCGCGAGCGAGGCCTGACCGACGTGCTCCGCGTACGAGGTCTTCGTGGTCTTGAGGATGCGCCCGCCGTCGGCGAAGAGGTGCGTGATGATGTGAGGATGGCGAATGCCCGAGTCCTCAGTCTGTATGTGGAACAACCGCCCCTTGTGCCGGACGTTGTTGTTGAAGCCGAGCAAGGGCGACGGGGCTTTCACGACAGGCAATCCGAGGGTGGGGAGGTGAGGAGATCGCGCCAGCGGGGAGCGCTCGCCACGGCCGAGACTATCACAGCGCGGCGCGCCCGGAACGATTCGCAGCGCGCCGGCGTCCCTTCACGTTCCTCCGCCGTTCTTCTGCCGTCCTCCGCCCGTCCTCCGCCCGTCCTCCGCCCGTCCTCCGCCGCTCCTTCACCGTCTCCTCGGTAGGGGAGCATGTCGGGGCTGGTCCTCCGCGGACCGCGCGCTGGTCGCGTCAGGGCAGACAGCGCTCCAGGTCGTCCGCAGTTCCCGCCTGGAGGGCGCACGCCACCTCCGCCTGCGTGAGGTCGGCCTCGCAGCGGACGAAGCCGCGCTCCCCGGCGGTCGCGCGCGCCATCGCGGTCCTCTCGGCCACCTGGGAGGCAGCGGGCTCGGGGTTGGCCGCGCGCAGGACGAGCTCGACGTACCGATCGAGGAGCGCGGCGCACGCCTCGGCGGACGGGCGTGGAGCGGCGCGGCGGAGCGCGGCGCGCCCCACAAGGATACCGAGCACCAGCAGGACGATCGCCAGGGTTGCCAGGACGTCGGCGCGGGTCGCGGGGCGCGTCACTCCAGACACTTATCGACCTGCTCCGGGGTCGTTGCCTGCCGGACGCACACCATCGCAGCATCGGTGATGCGGCGCCCGACGCACCTGTCGATGAGCTCCTTGCCGCGGGCGTCCCGCACCGCCGCCGTGCGCTCCTCGACGATCTTCGGGTCGACGACGTTCTGCGCCCGGAGCTCGATCTCGGCGCTCCTCCGGAAGATGGCCTCGCACTCGTCGCGGCTGGCCGGGTGCCCGCACCCGGCCAGAAGCGGCAGGCCGGCGAGCAAGGCCAAGCATGGCGCGAGCCTGAAGACGCGACCCAGGTTGAGGACCCGACCCAGGTTGAGGACCCGACCCAGGTTGAGGACCCGACCCAGGTTGAGGACCCGACCCAGGTTGAGGACCCGACCCAGGTTGCCGGAGACCGTGGAGACGGAATACCGCCTCCTTTGAAGGGAAGTTGAGCCAGGACGGCGACGCATGGCCGCGACGATGGCGCCACGCTCGGTGGGGCGCAACAAGGTCCAGCCGAAGCCGACAGCCCGTACTGGCGAACGGCCAACCCCAGCCGGCACACCGCCGTCGTCCACGACCGGCCACCTGCCAGCCATGTGGCCCGAGTCAAGATGGAAACGTCGCGTATTGCTGGAACGCGTGTGCAGGTCTGTTAGAATTGCTTTCTGTGCGCAAGGCGAGCGAGCACGGTGACAGCGTGGGCGGCGCTCGATCCGTCCGTACGGGCCCCGGGGGTACGCGGCGACGCACGAAAGCGACGGCGCAGTCCGTTGCGGGCAGCGGGAATGACGCTGGCCCCAATGCTCCACGAGAGAAACGGCCGAGCAAGGCGCCGCGACGGCGCGCGCCCGCGGCGGCGCTGACAGCGGAGGAGATGTTGCGGCGCGCGCTGGGCGCGGCGACCCCGCGATCGCGCGCGATCTGGGCGCGGCGGGGCCTGTCGCTCCGGGGGCCGCTCGACAGGACGACGCAGGCCATGCTGCTGCGGCAGCTCTACCTCGCGTATTTCGAGACACGCCGCTTCGAGCGGGCAGCCGAGGTGGCGGAGCAGATCC
Organism: Sorangium sp. So ce1504; assembly: GCF_051521635.1. Classification (NCBI taxonomy): domain Bacteria; kingdom Pseudomonadati; phylum Myxococcota; order Polyangiales; family Polyangiaceae; genus Sorangium; species Sorangium sp. So ce1504. The sequence continues at coordinate 9,889,525 of NZ_CP150365.1, forward strand.
TGGCGCTCGGCGTGCTGAGCGACGTCGCCCACCAGGACGCGGCGCGCGCGAAGCAGGCCCTCGGGGACATCGATGGGGCCGTCGGGCACCTCCGGCTGGCGGCGCGCACGGGGCCGGCGAGCCGGAGGGCGTTCCACTGGTGGACGCTGGGCAGCGTGTATCACCTGGCGCGCCGGTACGACGAGGCGATCGGCGCGCTCACACGAGCGGCGCGCTGGGGCACGCGGGACAAGCCGCTCTACCAGGGGCACCTCGCCGTCGTGCAGTGCGAGAGCGGCAAGCCGGTGGAGGGGCTCGGCGCGCTGATCGATCGGCTCTCGGAGGTGCCGGCAGGCCAGGGTTACGGCCGGTTCGTGCTCGGGCAGATGGCCTACTTCGACCATCGCTGGGACGAGGCCAAGAAATACCTGGAAGCCTTCGTCCAGCGGAGCACCTCGGGGAGGGCCGCGGTCGCGATCGCGCTCGGCGCGGAGATCGAGGCGGCGCGCCGGACGCTCGCGTCCCTCGCGGAACGCTGATGCCGGCCTGAACGGACGGCGGCCCGCCGCACGACCCCGATCGCTTTGCTATAGAACCTTGGTGATGACCGCTTCGACTCGTTTCAAGGCAAGCGCCGGCGCCGCGCCGGCGGGTGTCCGACGCGGCGCGCGCGGCGCGCTCGGACGCGTGCTCCCGGCGCTGGCCGCGCTCGCCACGCTCGCGTCCCCGGCGCTCGCGCTGGCCGATGATCCGCGCGATCTCTTCACCCGCGGTCTGGAGGCTGGCCCGCTCTTCGCCGCGCTCGCCGCGCTCGGGGGCGGGCTGCTCACGTGCCTCACCCCCTGCGTGTACCCGATGATCGCCATCACGGTGAGCATCTTCGGGGCGCGGGAGGCGAAGTCCCGGCGCGAGGCGATGCTGCTCTCGACGAGCTTCGTGCTCGGGATCGTCGTGCTCTTCACGACGATGCTCGTGGCCGCGGCGCTCACGGGCAGCCTGTTCGGCGGCGTGCTCTCGAACAGGTGGGTCATCGTCGGCATCGCGGCGGTGTTCATCGCGCTCTCGCTGTCCATGTTCGGCGCGTTCGAGATGACGCTGCCGGACACCCTGATGCAGCGGCTCTCGCAGGTCGGGGGCATCGGCTACGGCGGCGCCTTCCTGCTCGGTCTGGTGAGCGGCCTCGTCGCTGCGCCGTGCACCGGGCCTGTCCTCACGGGCATCATTCTCTGGATCGGGAAGACCCAGAACGTCGGCCTCGGCGCGCTGGTCGGCGCCACCTTCTCCCTCGGGCTCGGCCTGCCGTTCTGGCTCGTCGGCGCCTTCGCGTTCGCGCTGCCGAAGGGCGGCAAGTGGATGCTGGGGGTGAAGTCGTTCTTCGGGATCGTGATGATGGTCGTCGCGCTCTATTTCCTGAAGACGACCTTCCCGGCGCTGTCGTCGCTCGCGCAGCCCACGCCGCAGTTCATGGCCGTCATGGCGGGCCTCGTCGCGGTCGGCCTCGCGCTCGGCGCGGTGCACCTCTCCTGGGACGACGGAGGCACCGGCGTGAAGGCCCGCAAGGGGGCCGGGATCGCGCTCACGGTGGCCAGCAGCTTCCTGCTCGTCGCGAGCCTGGATCTGCCAAAGCTCGCCTCGCCCGTCCCGTCGGCGGTGGCCGGCGAGGCCGTGTCGCCGCAGCTCACGTGGCTGCACGAGGAGCCGGTGGCCGTCTCCAAGGCGAAGGCGGAAGGGCGCCCGCTGCTCGTGGACTTCACCGCGGAGTGGTGCGGCGCCTGCAAGCAGCTCGCGAAGGAGACCTTCTCGGATCCCCGTGTCATGGCCAAGGCGGCGCACTTCGTCGCGGTGAAGGTCGACGCCACGGACGACGAGGATCCGCAGATCGACGCGGTGAAGGGCAAGTACAAGGTCGTCGGCCTGCCCACGGTGGTGCTGTACGACTCCACCGGCGCCGAGCGGAAGCGGTTCAACGACTTCGTCGGCCCGGACGTGTTCCTGGCCGCGCTCGAAGGCATCCAGTAGCGCGCTGCGCCTGGCAGCAGCGCGCCGCACACGCCGTCGGCATGGCTCAGGAGGACCGAACGCCGCGAGGAGGGAGCGATGGGCGCCGCGCCCATCGCCGCCAGGCCGCCACGAACATCCGCACCTTCCTGCTCGCCGCCCTCGCGCTCTGCGCCCTGCTCGTCGCAGGCTGCGGCGCTGCGGGGCCCACCACCGGGACCGTGGTGATCGGGGTGACGAGCGAGCTCCGCGCGGGCGCCGACATCGACCTGCTGCGCGTCGTCCTGCGGGCCGGCGGAGACGTGGTCCACGAGGACGCGCTGGCGCAGAAGAACGGGCAGCTGTTCTTCCCGCGGGAGTTCTTCTTCAGCGATCTCGAGGATGGCACGGCCGTGGAGATCTCCCTGGAGGCGTTCGGAGCGGAGGACGCCGAGGGTCCGCTGCTCACCCGCACCGCGTCGACCCGGGTGATCGGCGGCCGCACGCTGCTGCTGCGGGTGCGCCTCGAGCGGGAGTGCGTCGTCGCGCCCGGGGCGGCCACTTGCCCGGCGCCGCAGACCTGCGTGGCCGGCGGCTGCAGCGCCCCCGACGTGGATCCCCGGCAGCTCGAGCCCTACAGCACCTCGTGGAACGCGGGCGCGGAGCCGGACGTCTGCAAGCCGGCCGCCGGGGGCGAGCCGGTCGTCATCGTCGGGGAGGGGCAGGCCGACTACTTCCCGCTCGATGACCTCGACGAGGTCCAGGTGGAGGCTGGACCTCAAGGCGGCTACCACATCTTCGTCGCCATCCGTCTCAAGAACCTGCGCCGATCCGGCTCGCTCACCGTGGTGAACGGCATCGTGCCCGAGCTCGGCTATGCGATCGAGCCGCTCGAGGTCATCTTCACCCTGGATCCCGACGAAGGCGGCTTCTGCAAGCTCGCCGGGCTGCGGTTCCGGCTGGATGGCGAGCGGAAGATCGAGGAGCTGCTCGGGAAGGTCGTGGAGGTCGAGGTGACGGTGACCGATCCCGACGGAGACGCCGGTACCGGCAGGCGCGCGGTGACGCTCTCGCAGACCATCCTGTAGCCCTGCAGCGCGCGGGCGCCCTGCGCAGGCGGAGGCGCGCGGGCTCACTCGCGCGCAGCGCGCCACCGCGTCATCCAGCCGCCGGTGAGCAGGTCGAGGGACGCCTCCGCTTCGAGCGCCGCGAGCGTCGCGGCGCGGTGCTCCTCGGGGCTCTGGCCCGGATCGGCCGCGAGCGCGACGGCGCGCTGCCACGCGAAGAGCAGCTCGAGGACGCGCGCCGTGAGCTTCGTTTGCAGCTCGGCGCGCTCGCGGCGGAGGCGCTCCAGCGCGATCTCCTCGTCGGCGAAGACGATCCGGTCGAGCCGCCACGTCGCGCGCGCCTCGAGCCACAGGCTCGTGCCGCCGGACGCCGTCCTTCGCGCCGGATCGTACTCCGTGGGGGCCAGGCTCTCCGCTTCATCGACGAGCCGAGAGACGCGGAGCCGGAGCTCCGGGAAGAGCGACGACGTCCGCGCGCGCGACGCGATCGCGTCGATGCGCGCCTCGGGATCGAGGAGGCGGGATCGCCGCAGCGCCGCCTCGACGATCGCGCGGGCCATCGCCGGCGTGACCCGGACCGGCAGCGGGAGCGACGGCTCGGCCTCGGCTGGCTGCGCGGGCGGAGGCGGCTCCGGGAGCTCGATCTCCGGCGCCGCGCGTGGCGGGCTCGGGGTCGCCGGGGCAGGCTTCAGCCGAGGCGCAGCAGGTTCGGCGACGGCGGGCGGTGGAGACGGCGCGCCAGGGCGGGCGGATAGCCGCTCGAGGGGGATGCTCGCGAGCAGCATGCCGGTGAGGGAGCGCTCGCCCCCTTCGAGCCGAGCGATCCCGAGCTCCACCGCGAGCCAGAGCGGCTGCGCGCTGCCCGGGGACGCAGCCCAGAGCTCGTGGGGCGCGGTGTCGAGGCGGTCCACGCGCGGGTCGAGCGCCGTGGGCTCGTCGTCGAGGGGGAGCTCGGCGCGCGCCTGCCGGGTGAACAGGGCGCAGGCGAGCGCGCCGAGGAGGAAGAGAGCGGAGCTTGCGATGGATCGGTGGTTCGGGTGCACGCGAGGTGGGTCGACCGCCGCGCGTCGCGAGTTGCGTGCGACGGGTCGACCAGGTCGCTCAGCGGCTCCGGGAAGGCGGGCGCGCCCGGGTGGCGAAGCTCCGCCAGAGCTCCGCTCCACCGCCAAGGGATCGGACCCGATCGGCGCCAAGGCGCGGCCCGCCGCCCGGGGAGATGCCCCGCTCCGCGCTCGTGCGCCGGAGCGCCTCGCTGGCGTGAGGTCCCGCGCTCCCGCCGCCTCCTCGGAGCAGCTCGCTCGAACCGCCGCGGGTCGCCGCGACCGCCTGAGCGATCGCCTCCGGCGTCGGCGCCGTTCCTGACGGGAAGCGGGCTGGTCCCTCGCTCGCCGCGCCGCGGGTCGCCGCGACCGCCTGCGCGATCGCCTCCGGCGTCGGCGCCGTTCCCGAGGAGAAGCGCCACGGCGCCTGGTCGGGCAACGCGAGCGTCGGCTCCGCGACGAGCGTCGCGCTGCGCCCAGCCGCGACCGCCTCGAGGCCGTGAGGCGCGGCCGCTCGGACAGCCTCGGCGGCCACGTCGCCGATCGCGGCCGGCGCAGCAGGCGCCACGTCGCTGCTCGTGACGACCGCCGCCGCAGCCGCCTTGACATCTGCGTCACCGCTGGCGACCGGCGCGCTCGACGCCGGAAGAGCCGTGGTCACCGAGCCTCCGCTCGCGCCGACCACGACGACAGGCTCGCCGTGCTCTCCCCTGGCACCGGGAATCGACGGTGACGCCGTCCCCGCGGCGATCAGCGCCGATGCCGCATCGCCGACGCCGCCCTCGAGGTGCCGCTCGGCGACGTTCATCGCCGCAGTGGGGCTGCCCGGCGGGATCTCGCTCGTCGGTTCCGGCGCAGAGACCGGAGGCTCCTCCGAGGTCTCGCCCGCCAGCGCTGACGCAGAGGCCGGAGGCTCCTCCGAGGTCTCGCCCGTCAGCGCTGGCGCAGAGGCCGGTGGCTCCTCCGAGGACGATCTCGGCGAAGCCGGCAACGCGCGTGGCACAGCGACCTCGAGGCCGACCGCGAAAGGCTCGAACACCTCGCCGGCGAGCCAGCCCGTGCACATACGGAGGTTCGCGCCGGACGGGATGTCGCGCACGAACATGTCCCCGAAGAGCGCGTCGATGGCGAGATCCCGCTGCTCGACCACGGGCCGCTCCCAGCTCGGGAGCACCGCGACGACGCGGATCGCGAGCTGCCCTTCCGGGCGACGCGCCCGCGCTCGCGCGAGCGTCCTGGGACGCACTTCCCAGTAGAGGTAGATCGTCTCGTGATCGACCGCGATGCCGACGATCTCGTCGACGTCATACCGCGCCGGGAGCTCCGCCCGCTCGTCGCGCAAGGCCGCCGCAAGACCCAGCACCCCCCCTGCGGCGACGGGCGACGCCGTCGCTCCGGCACCTGCAGGCGAAGGATCTCGCGGGGGCTGCACCGGAAGGCCGCCAGGCGCTCCGGCAACGGGCCCGGGCTCCCCCCGGTGCTCGCTCGCGATGGCGGCCCCGCGTGGCTCGGTCGCGCCATCGTCTCGCGCGAACGGAGCAGGGGAAGCCTCCGCGGCGGCGCTCTCCGCATCCTCCGCGTCCGCATCCTCCGCGTCCGCGTCCTCCGCGTCCGCATCCTCCGCGTCCGCATCCTCCGCGTCCGCGTCCCGCGCTTCCACGCCTGCCCCCTGCCCGCGTGCCGCGCTCTCGATCAGCCTCTCCCGGAGCCGCCGCGCGTCCTCGTCCTCCGGCGCTCGCGCGAGGATCTCGTCGAGCATCGCGATGGCGCGGTCCGTGTGCCCCTGGGACGCATAGATCTCGGCGAGCGTCGTGGTGGACCGCGGCGGCGGCGGCGTTGGCGGCGGCCGCTGCTCCGGCGGCGCCTCGCCGCGCAGCGCGCGCGCGGTCTCCGGCATGTGCAGGCCCCGCTCGACCACGCGCGAGAGCAGATCGCGCGCCCGCCCGAGGAAGCCGCGGAGGCGGGCCCGCTCCGGCTCGCTCTGCGCGGTGCGCGCCACGATCTCGTCGATGAGCTCGACCTTCGTGAGCAGGCGCGGCCGGGGCACCCCGAGCCCCTCGGCGCGCGCTATCAGCTCCTCCCGCGTCAGCCCGTCGAGCTCCCGGCGCTCCATCGCCGCCGACGCTACCACATCCGACGCTCGCTCACCCTCGCCGGAGCGCTCAGCGAAACGCTCCCTCCGCCGCCGGATCCGCGCTGATCGACGCGAGCCGCGCGCGCGCCGCCTCGGCGTCTCGCGCGATCTGCGCCTTGAGCTCCGGCAGCCCGGAGAACCGCCGCTCCTCGCGCAGCCGGGCGATCAGGTGCACGCGCAGCGCAGCGCCGTAGAGATCCTCGTCGACGTCGAAGAGGTGCACCTCGAGGTTCGGGCGCGCCTGCCTCGACGCCTCGACCGTCGGGCGGACGCCCAGGTTGGCCACGCCGCGCGCGAGCGCGATCGCGCGGCCCGACGAGGTCACCCGATCGACGAGCGTCGCGTACACGCCGAACGGCGGGAGCGCCTCCTCGATCTCGTCGATGTTGCAGGTGGGGAAGCCGATCGTCCTGCCCCGCCTCGCCCCCTGCGCGACGACGCCGGACAGCATGTGCGGGCGCGACAGCATCCGCTCGGCCGACTCGAGATCCCCGCGCGCGAGGGCCGCTCGGACGCGGGTGCTCGACCACGCCCCCTCGGCGTCGCCGACGAGCGGGTGCGATCGCGTCTCGAAGCCGAGATCCTCGCCGAGGCGCCCGAGCGTCGTGAAGTCGCCGGCGCGCCCGCGGCCGAACCGGAAGTTCGCGCCGACCAGGACGACGCGCGCCGCGAGCCGATCGAGCAGCACGCGCCGCACGAACTCCTCCGGCGTCTGCGCCGCGAACGCCCGGTCGAACGTCACCGCGTCGACCCGGATCGCCGGCTGCACGCGCTGGATGAGCTCGATCTTGCGCGGCAGCGCCGTCAGCGTCGCCGGCGGGGTCCGGCCGAGGACGCTCGCGGGGTGCGGGGCGAACGTGAGCGCGACCGGCTCGAGCCCCCGCCGCTCCGCGTCCAGCGCCGCGTCGGCGAGCAGCGCCTGGTGCCCCAGATGAACGCCGTCGAAATTGCCGATGATCACCAGGCTGCCCCGCGGCCCGGCCGCGGCGCGCCCGCCCTGCCCGGAAGCGGCGGCGGCGAAAGACTCCACGGCCGCTACCTAACCCGAAGCAGCGCCGAACGAAATGCGGGTGGACGCAGGCGAGAACGCAGGTGAGAGCAGCGCCGCCCGTCACGATACGCACGTACAGCCAAGCGATCGCAGTACAGAGTCGCTTGACGTGCCCATGGCCGACTGATAGAGCCGCGCTCCCCGAAATGGGCTGGAGGCGCGCCGTGTTCAAGAGAGTCAGTATCTTCTCCGGCAACGCCAATTTCCCGCTTACCCAGGAAATATGTCAGGTCCTGGAGCAACCGATGGGGAAGTCGCGCGTGTCGCGCTTCTCGGACGGCGAGACGTTCTGCGTCATCCAGGAGAACGTCCGAGGCGTCGACACCTACGTCGTCCAGCCCACCTGCTCGCCGGTCAACGACAGCGTGATGGAGCTCCTGATCATGGTCGACGCGCTCCGCCGCGCCTCGGCCGGCTCCATCACGGCGGTCATCCCCTACTACGGCTATGCCAGGCAGGACCGGAAGGTCGCGCCGCGGACGCCGATCACCTCGAAGCTCGTCGCCGACCTCATCGTCGCCGCCGGGGTGAACCGGATCGTCGCGCTCGACCTGCACGCCGGGCAGATCCAGGGGTTCTTCAACATCCCGTTCGACCACCTGTTCGCGATGCCGGCGCTGCTGGAGCACCACCTCCGCGAGCATTACGGCAAGGACGTGGTCATCGTCTCCCCGGACGCGGGCGGCGTGGAGCGGGCCCGCGCCTACTCGAAGCGCCTCCAGGGCACGCTCGCGATCATCGACAAGCGCCGCGAGCGGGCGAACGAGAGCGAGGTCATGAACATCATCGGCGAGGTGGCCGGCAAGCACTGCCTCATCCTCGACGACCTCATCGACACCGCCGGCACCCTGGTGAACGCGGCCAACGCCCTGATGAAGCAGGGCGCCAAGAGCGTCGCCGCCTGCGCCACCCACCCGGTCCTGTCCGGGCCGGCGGTCGAGCGCATCAAGGATTCGCCTCTCACCGAGGTCGTGGTGACGAACTCGATCCCGCTCTCGGACGAGGCGAGGGCCTCCGGTAAATTCAAGGTCGTCTCGGTGGCGCGGCTGCTCGCCGAGGCGATCCGCCGCATCCATCACTCGGACTCGGTGAGCTCGCTCTTCGTCTGACCGGCCGCGCGCGTTCGGCGGCGGGGCGCACCGGCGACGCAGGTCGCCCGAGCCCCCTCGCCAGAACACACCAAAGAACTCACAAAAGACACAAAACGCGCCCTCCGGCGACGAAGGTTCGACTTCCTCTTCTCCGTTCTGCTATAGCGCCGCACCCTACGCCGGGGTGGAACCGCGCATCGCGGACCCCCGGATCACTTCTGGAGCCGTCGTCATGGACATCATCAAGCTCAACGCCACGAGGCGCGAGGATAGCGGCAAGAGCGCGTCGAGCCGCCTGCGCCGCGCCGGACAGATTCCCGCCATCGCCTACGGGCGCGAGCTCGCGCCGCAGTCGGTCGCCATCTCGCCGAAGGCGCTCCTTCAGGTGCTCGGCTCCGATCACGGCAAGAACTCCGTGGTCGAGCTGGCCATCGAGAACGGCCAGACGCTCACCGTCATGGTGCGCGACTACGACTACCACCCCATCTCGCGGGAGCTCCTCCACGCCGACTTCATCCAGGTGAAGCTCGACCAGCCCGTCGACGTGCAGATCCCCTTCCGCTGCGTGGGCAAGCCGAAGGGCGTGGTCACCGGCGGCGTGCTCCAGCAGATCTTCCGCACGATCCCCGTGCGCTGCCTGCCGGAGAAGATCCCGTCGTTCGTCGAGATCGACGTGACCGAGCTCGACCTGGGCGACTCGTACAAGGCCAGCGGGCTGAAGCTGCCGGAGGGCGTGAAGACGCTCCTCGCGGACGACCAGACGATCGCCGTCGTCAACGCGCCCGAGAAGGCAGGCGCCGAGGAAGAGGCGAAGCCCGCCGCTGGCGCGCCGGCCGCTGGCGCGGCCGCTGCGCCGGCCGCTGGCGCGGCCGCCCCCGCGAAGGGCGCGGCCCCCGCGGCCGACAAGAAGGACAAGAAGTAATCCGGGAGCGGGCCGCCTCGCGCCTCCGCACCGCGAGGCGCGCGCGGCCCGCCCTACCCCGCTCCTCGCCTGCCTCACCTGCCTCACCTGCCCCATTCCAGGGACTCAGCAGAACCAGCTCGTCATGCTGCTCGTGGTCGGCCTGGGGAACCCCGGCAAGGAATACGCTGCTCACCGGCACAACGTCGGCTTCATGGCCATCGACGCGCTGGCCGACGAGGTCCGGGCGGATCCGTTCCGCGAGAAGTTCTCGGGCGTCCACGCGCGGGCAGAGATCGCCGGACAGCAGGCGATCCTGCTCAAGCCGATGACCTACATGAACGAGTCGGGGCGCAGCGTGCAGCCGGCGATGGCCTTCTTCAAGGTCGCGCCCTCCGAGCTGATCGTGCTCCACGACGAGCTCGACCTGCCGTTCGGCACGGTTCGCCTCAAGGTCGGCGGCGGGCACGCGGGGCACAACGGGCTGCGCTCGATCATCTCGCACGTCGGGACGGGCGACTTCGGGCGCGTCCGCCTCGGGGTAGGACGTCCGCCGGCGGGTTTCCGGGGCGAGGTCGCGGATTACGTCCTGTCGGGGTTCGACGCCGTCGAGCGCGCGAGCCTGCCCGACTGCTTGAAGCAAGCTGTCCAAAGTGTGCTAGAAGTCGCCGCCCGCGGCTTCGAGGCCGCGATGAACGTCCGAAACACCCGGCCCAAGCCGGGCAAGAGGCAGAAGGGCGAGGGGGATGGGTCGACGGATCCAGCCCCTGCCGCGAAGGACGGGAAGGGTCCCCTCCCCCCGACGCAGAAGCCCTGATCCTCCACGGGACAGCCTGCCGAGCTCGCCGGTGCGTCGCTCGACAGGCTGTTCCTTTCCTCGCTCCGGGGCACCGCCCCGGGGCCATTGGCCGAGAGGGAAGACTGAATGAGCCGACAGGTAACGGCGCCCGGGCGCGCCAGAGAGTACGAAACGATCTACATCCTGCGACCCGACATCGACGCCGACGGCGCCGAGCGGATCGGGTCGCGCCTCGCCGAGGTCGTCGGCCGCGAGTCGGGCCGGCTGACCAAGGTCGAGACGTGGGGGCGCCGCCGCCTCGCGTACGACATCGCCAAGCACCGCCGCGGCGTTTACGTGTACCTGAAGTACCTCGGGGGCGGGAAGGTCGTCGCCGAGATCGAGCGCAACCTGCGCCTTTCCGACGGCGTGCTGAAGTACCAGACGGTGCTCGTGCGCAACGACGTCGAGGTCCAGGGCGTCACGATCGCCGACGAGGACGTGAAGTTCGAGCGCCTCGAGCTCGCGCCGCTGGAGGACGACCGCGACGATTCGCGCGAGCGCCAGCTCGGCCTGCTCGAGCCGGAGCGCCGCATCGACCGGAGCTCCGAGCAGGCCCCGGCGGGCGATCTCGACGATGCCGAAGAGGCTGAGGCGGAAGGCGCCGCCGACGAGGAGGAGAGCTGAGCTATGAACGGCCGCAACAACGACATGGGCCGCAACGGCGGCGCTGACTACGACGATCGCGACTTCGGGCGCACGCCCGACCTGAACGCGGACGCCCCCGGGCGCCGCCGCACGGGCCGGAAGCGCGTCTGCCGCTACTGCGCAGACAAGGCGCTGGTCATCGACTACAAGGACCCGCAGGCGCTCAAGTACTTCATCTCGGAGCGCGGCAAGGTCGTCCCGCGCCGCATCAGCGGCAATTGCGCGCGCCACCAGCGCAAGGTGACCCTCTCGATCAAGCGCGCGCGCAACATCGCGCTCTTGCCGTTCACCGTCACGGCGTAGGAGGTCGATCATGGCAACCCACATCCATGTGGTCCTCACGGAGGACCTCCACAACGTCGGCAAGAGCGGCGAGCTCGTGAAGGTTCGCCCCGGCTTCGCGCGCAACTACCTCATCCCGCGCGGCCTCGCGGTGGGCGCCACCGCCGAGAACGTGTCCCGCATCGAGCACGAGAAGCGGGTCGCCGAGTCGCGCGCCGCCAAGACGCGCTCCGAGGCGGAGCAGCTCGCGTCCAAGCTCAACCAGGTCAAGATCACGATCAGCCGCCCGGTCGGAGAGGGCGACAAGCTGTACGGCTCGGTCACGGCGCGCGACATCGAAGAGGCGCTCGCCGCGCAGGGCTTCAGCGTCGACCGGCGCCGCATCGAGACCGACACGATCAAGACGCTCGGGGCCCACCCCGTCGTGATCCGCCTCGCCCCGTCCATCACGGCGTCGGTCGAGGTCACGGTCGCCGCCAAGTAGCGCAGCGCCAGGGAGCGCGGCTCGACCCGCGCTCCCGCGCTTCCCCTCCCCTCTCCAGCCGCACCCGCGCGCCTCCTTCGGCCGCGCCCCCTTCGGCCGCGCCCCCGCGTCCCCTTCAGCCGCGCTTCCGCCTCACCCACGCCCGCGCGACGTCGTGCCCCCGCGCCACCGCGCGCAGCATGAGCGCCGCGTCCCCCCACCGCGCTCGCTCCTCCCAGACGAGGCTCGCCAGCATCCCGGCGCAGAAGGCGTCGCCCGCGCCCGTTGGATCGTGCGGACGCACCGGGCGCGGCGCGACGGCGCGCTCGCCCCCGGGGCCGAGCAGGAGCGTCTCCCGCGCGCCATCGGTGACGACCAGCGTCGCCTCGGGGCGGAGGCGCTCGCGGAGCGCGCGCGCCGTCGTCCCCAGCACGTCGAGATCGCCGGCGCTGCACTTCACGAGGTCCGCCTGCCCGAACAGGCGGAAGCAGCCGCGCACGCCTGCGCCGGCGTCGGAAACCGAAGCGGCGCCGGCCTCCGCGCCGGGAACGGACGCGGCGCGCTCGGCGCGCGGCCACATCCGCGGGCGCGCGTTGACGTCGACCGCGACGGCGCACCCTTCGCGGCGAGCGCTCGCGGCCGCCCGCGCGAGCGCGCCGCTCGCCCCGCGCACCGGCGCGATCCCGGTGAAGTGCACGACCCGGGTCTGCCATCGTTCCGGCAGCGCTGCAGCGAGCGCCTGCGCCTCGCTCTCGCCCTGCCTGTACCCGGCGAAGCGCGCCTCGCCGCGCTCGATCGCCACGAGCATGAGGCCTGTGCGCGCCGCGCTCAGCGAGAGCCGTCCCACGTCGATGCCGGCCGCCGCGACCTCGTCCCTCAGCCCGCGCCCCATCGCGTCATCGCCCAGCGCGGCGCACAGCCCCGAGCGTATCCCGAGCCGGACGAGCGCCGTCGCGGTGTTCACCGCCCCGCCCCCCGGCACACGGCGCAGCAATTTCGCTTGCTCGAGCGGAATGCCTTCGGGCGCATAGAGATCCCACAGCGCTTCACCGACGCAGACCACCTCGGCGGGCTCAATCCTTGTATGGCGTGTTTTGTGATCCACAATGGCGGCTCCCCGCGATGGCTCACGCCGAGGCGCGAAGCGTCATCGCAGCTGAGTCAAGCGCGAAAAGAAATGGCGATGAGACCGGGGTTGCTCAATTTCCATACCTCGCCGCCGGCGGCGGCGCCTCGCCGCGAGGAGCCTCGGCAGCGACCGCCGAGGAGGCCTCCACGGAAGCGTCCGAGCAAGCCTTCGAGCCTGCCTCCGAGCATGCCTCCGACGATGGAAAAGCGCCCCCTCGACATGGAACCCGCATTGGGATGCCGACCGCACGAACGCTCACTGCAATGCAAACAGAAACCCTTCTCAGGGCTGCCCATGTTCTGGTAGACGGAAATCGACCCTGCACCCGACGCCCCGGAGGAACGTTTCCCCTCCGGGGCGTCGCCCATTTCGGCACCTGTGGAAAAGCTCGGGGCGGGATGGGGGGAATCGGTGGGGAGGAGAAGCACGGATGATGAGAATGATGGAGCGCCGGGGCCAGCGGCCTCAGAGGATCGAGCCTCCCATCGTCGCCGGACGCGTGCCGCCGCACGACCTCGACGCCGAAGCGGCGGTGCTCTCCGCCATCCTGCTGCACCGCGACGCGCTCGATCGGGTGCTCGAGATCCTGAAAGCGGACCACTTCTACAGCGAGGCGAACAGCCGCGTCTATGAGGCCGCGCAGGAGCTCGCGGCCGCCGGCACGCCCATCGACATCGTCTCGGTCGCGTCGTGGCTGCGCGACCGGGAGCGCCTTGCCCAGGTGGGCGGCGCGGCGTACCTCGCCCAGCTCGCGGACGCGACCCCCGCGGTCGCGCACGTCGCGGCGCACGCGCGGGTCGTCTACGAGAAATGGCGCGTGCGGCAGCTCATCGCCACGTGCCAGCGCGTCGCGGCCGAGGGGTACGGCGACGTCGGCGTGGTGCAGGAGTACATCGACGGCGCCGAGCAGGCGGTCTACCAGCTCGCGCGCACGCCCCAGGGGACGGCGACCCAGCCGATCGCCCAGGTGCTCAAGGCCGCGTTCGAGCAGATCACCGCCGCCGCCGAGCGCGGCGACCGGATCACCGGCATCTCGACCGGGTACGAGAAGCTCGACGCCAAGACGGCCGGCCTGCACGACGGCGACCTCTCGATCATCGCCGCCCGCCCCGGCATGGGCAAGACGTCCTTCGTCCTCAACCTCGCCGTGAACGTGGCGTCGCCGCGCACCGTGAGCTCCCCGGGGCCCGACCATTCGGGGCACGGCGTCGAGCGGCACGATCCCGGCTTCGGCGCCGCCGTCTTCTCGCTCGAGATGCCCCGCGAGCAGCTCGCGACACGTATGGTCTGCAGCGAGGGCCGCGTCGACGTCGGCAAGCTCCGCCAGGGCTTCCTGCAGCCCGACGACTGGCGCCGCCTGACGGAGGCCGCCTCGTTCCTGTCCACCCTGCCCATCTGGATCGACGACACGCCGGCCATCTCCCTCCTCGAGCTGCGCGCCAAGGTGCGGCGCATCCAGGCCGAGTACGACCGGCCGCCCAGCGACGGCAACTCGGGGCGGCGCATCGGGCTCATCGTCATCGACTACCTGCAGCTCATGAAGGGGCGGGACGGCGTGAGCAGCCGCGAGCAGGAGATCAGCGAGATCTCCCGTGGGCTCAAGCAGCTCGCGAAGGAGCTCAAGGTGGCGGTCATCGCGCTCTCGCAGCTGAACCGCGCCGTCGAGACCCGGACCACCAAGGACAAGCGCCCTCAGCTGTCGGACCTCCGCGAGTCGGGCGCGATCGAGCAGGACGCCGACAACATCATCTTCATTTACCGCGACGAGTACTACAACCCGGAGACGACCAACCACAAAGGCATCGCCGAGCTCATCGTCGCCAAGCAGCGCAACGGGCCGACGGGCAAGGTGCTCACGCGGTTCACCTCGTCGTGCACCCGGTTCGACAACCTCGCGCCCGGCGACTACCCGGAGATGGCGGACGACGAGTAGGCTGCGACGCACGACATGTCCGCCTGGTATGTCCCTGCCCTCCTCGCCGCGCTCTGCATGGCCGGGCACTACCTGATGCTGCGCGCGGCGGCAGGCCGGATCGGAGACGCCCTTGGCGCGCTGTGCCTCGAGGGCACCGCGGCCGTCGGGATCCTCGTCTTCTTCCTCATCCGCCCGGGCGCGGAGACGCCTCCGTCGGCCCAGGGGGTGCTCTGGGCCTGCGCCGCCGGCCTGTGCATCAGCGGCGTCGCGACGCTCACCTTCATGGCGCTCCGCATCGGCGGTCCGGTGACCGCGACGGGGCCGATCGTGTTCGCCGGCGGCATCGCGATCGCCGCGCTCTTCGCGCCGCTGCTCTTCGGCGAGGTGTTCACCGCTCGCCGGGCGCTCGGCGTCGGCCTGCGGCTCGCCGCCCTCCTCGTCCTCGCCACCGAGCGCTCCTGACCCAAGGCGCGCCGCGGCCGCGCATCGGAGTCGGAAGAGGATCGATGACCCGCTCGCCCGAGTGCCCCCGCACCCCCGGAAGCCCCGCGAGGCGCGCGGCGCGCCGCGCCCTCCGCTCGGCGCGCCTCTTCGCGCTCGCGCTCGCGTCCGCGACCTGCGCGCCGCCCGTGCAGGGCGGCAGCGTCGTCGTGTCCTCCGGCGCTGTCGAGCGCCTCGGCATGCTCTGCCGGTGGGGCCGCGGCGGCGCGGAGCAGGGCGATCTCTGCCCGAGGGACGGCGGCGCCGCGCAGCCAGCGCGCGTCCGGCGGATCACGGGGCCCGCGGACGCGCTCTCCGGTCCGCTCGCGGCGGGGCGGCCCGGCGACTACGTGCTCGAGAACGACGAGATCGCCGTGGTCGTCGATCAGCCCGGCCCCGGGGCTGGCCTCGCCGAGAGCGGCGGCAACCTCGTCGACGCGGCGGACGCGCGGGCGCGCCGCGACGAGCTCGGGCAGATCGTCACGCGGCTCGGCGCGCCGCCGCGGCAGGTGATCTACCGCGACATCACGACGGGCGGCGGCGAGGACGGCGCCGCCTGGATCGAGGCGCGCGGCGAGGTGCGCGGGCGCGATCCCGCCGGCGGCGCGCTCTCCGTCACCACCCGCTACACGCTTGGGCCGCGCGACCGGGCGGTCATGATCACGACGTCGCTCCGGAACGACGGCGACCGCCCGCTCGAGGCGCTCGACCTCGGCGACGTGGTCCACTGGGGCGCGGCGGAGCACGTCGCGCCCGGCATGGCGCCGGGGCTCCGCGGCGAGCGCGAGGCGCCGTACCTGGCCGGCGTCGGGGCCGGCGTCGCGTACGCGCTCGCCCCGGTGGACGGCGCGGCGGTCCGCGCGCGGAGCGGCGAAGGCTTCAGCGACGTGACGTTCGCTCGGCAGGCCGCGCTCCCGCCCGGCGGGCGCGCCGCGTACCAGCGGATCCTCGCGATCGCGCCGCGCGGCGACTCGCTCGCCGTCGAGACGGAGCTCTTCTTTCTCGGCGGCGGCGCGCCCGGCGGCGTCGCGCTCGAGCTCGTGGACGGCCGCGGCGGGCCGCTCCCGCTCCTCGCCGGCAAGGCGACGCTGACGCCGATCGCCGAGGACGGCGCCGCGCCGCCGCCCGCCGCCGCGCTCGATCTGTGGCTGCGAACCGGCGACAGCGCGCCGCTCGCCGCCGAGGCGCCGCCCGGCCTCTACCTCGTCGGCTTCGAAGGGAGCGGCCGCCGCGCGCTGGGGAGCGCGCGGATCCGGATCCGCGCCGGCGAGATCGCCCCCGCGCGGCTCACGCTCTCCGGCGCCGGGCGGCTCTACCTCGGGGTGCGCGAGGGCGGCGCCTCCGCGCCCGCCGTGGACCCCGATCCCCTCGGTCCGCTCGCGCCGGCGAAGGTCAGCCTCTTCGACGCCGCGACCGGCAAGGCCCTCTCGCCGCCCCGGCTCGCGCTCATGGGCGAGCTCGATGTCGCCCTTCCCCCTGGGCGAGTCCGGGTCGTCGCCTCGCGCGGGCCCGAGTACGCGCTCACCGAGGCGACGGTCGACATCGCGGACGGCGGAACGTCGCGGCTCGATCTCACGCTGGAGCGGGTGGTCGACACGTCGGGCTACATCGCCTGCGACCTCCGGCAGCACACGGCGCGGAGCGCCGACGCGGGCGTCTCCTCGGCCGCGCGGCTCGTCTGGAACGCGGCGGAAGGCGTGGAGTGCGCGGTGGCGAGCGAGCACAACCTCGCCTCGGATCTCCAGCGGGACGTCGCCGCCCTGCGGCTCGAGACGCGGCTGCGCGCGCTCCCGGGCGTGGAGCTCACGAGCGGCCGGAGCGGCGCCGGGCTCGGGAGCCTCAGCGTGTTTCCGCTCGGCAGGGAGGCGGACGCGCCCCGCGAGGGCGCGCTGCGGTGGGTCGACGAGACGGCGAGCGAGATCCTCCGCGAGGTGCGCGCGCTGCCCGGCGAGCGCGTCGTCCAGGTGAGCCGACAGCACGGCGGCGGCTCACCGCTGCACGGATCCTGGGCGCCGCAGGTCGCGCCGGATCAGGGCCCGAGCCCGCTCGCGCAGATCGTCGGGGACGGCGCCGGCGCCGGCGCCGATGCCGTCGAGGTCT
Organism: Sorangium sp. So ce1504; assembly: GCF_051521635.1. NCBI lineage: Bacteria > Pseudomonadati > Myxococcota > Polyangiales > Polyangiaceae > Sorangium > Sorangium sp. So ce1504. The sequence continues at coordinate 9,906,620 of NZ_CP150365.1, forward strand.
GGACCGGGCGCGACGCGGCCGCGCGGGACCGCGCGCTCGAGGAGCTCTGGGCGTTGCTCCGCGCGTCCCACCCGGTCACGCCGACGGCGACCAGCGACAGCCACGGGCTGCGCGGCGCGGAGGCGGGTTATCCGCGCACCTACGTCGCCGTGGCCGCCGATGATCCGGGCCGGCTCGACGTGGCCGATCTCGTCGCGGGCCTGCGGCGCCGTCGCGACGTCGTGATCACGAACGGCCCGTTCGTGACGATGCGCCTCGGCGACACCCGCCAGGGCGGCGTCGCCTCGGCGCGGCGCGGGTCCCGAGGCGGGCCGCTGTCGCTCTCGATCCGCGTCGAGCGCGCCCCGTGGGTCGACGCGCGCGAGCTCCACGTGCTCGTCGGCGGCGTCGCGAGCGGCGCGCCGATCCCGCTGGAAGGCACGCGCACGACGCCCGCGGGCGCGCTCCTCGACGAGATCGCGATCCCCGTCGTCCTCGGAGGCGGCGGCGGGCGACGACCGCCGCGGCCCGACGCCGGCGCAGCGCGCGGCGACCGCGGGACCGGGCAGCGCGCGCACGGAGCGATCTCCGTCGCCGAGGACACCTTCGTCGTCGCGATCGTCCGGGGGCGGCGGCCGCTCGAGCCGGTGCTCGCGGGAGACCCGGGCGAGATCCTCCCGTTCGCGATGACGGCGCCGCTCTGGATCGACGCCGACGGCGACGGCCGCTCCCTCGGCCGCGCCGCAGCGCCGTGAGCGCGGCGAGCTCCGTGGCGCGCCGGGCACGGCAGCGCAGCCCCGCCTGAAGAGGGCAGCACGCGTTGCCGCAAGCTGGCCGGCGCCTGGCCCGGCTGTGCGGCATTACGTGTAGCTGTCCATCTTCGCTTCCAAATCGCCCTTGGCACGCGAAAGCAAAACCTTCCTCCTCCATACGGCGGAGTCTTGCTTCGCTGACATCTGCGCACTTAGGCTCGCGCGGCATGGATGCCAGGAAGCTCATGATCTTTCCCTTGGTATCGCTTCACCTCGTCACGGCGTCTGCGACGTCCGCGCAGCCCCTCGCCGCACCGCGTGCTGCAGCGCCCGCGCCGGCTGATCCGGCAGCGGACGCGCTTCGGCGCGCACACGCCGCGCGCAGCGCCGGCCGATGGCAGGAGGCGGAGGCGGCGTATCGCGCTGCCTTCGCCGCGGCGCCGCGCCCTGCCATCGAAGGGGAGCTCGGGCTCTGCGAGCTGGCGCTGCGCAGACCTGTGGACGCGGCGAACCATCTGCTGCGCGCGCTGCGCGACTCCAGAGCGCTCACACCTGCGGAGCAGCGGCGCTTCAACGAAGGACTGCGCCGGGCGGAGAAGGACGCCATCCACGTCGAGATCATGGTCAGCCACGACGAGGCGGAGATCTTCGTGGACGGCAGGTTCATCGGCCGTGGGCAGGCGAATTATCAGTTCTACGTCACACCTGGTGCCCACGAGGTCCGCGGCTCTCTCGAGGGGCATGTCACCCAGACGGTCCGCTTCGAAAACTATGCCGGCGACGGGACGATCCTCCCGCTAGTGCTCGATTCCATCCTGAAAGCGCCGCCGCCCGAGGTGATCATCCGCACGACGCCGCCAGCTCCCGACCATTCGGGTCGCAACATCCGCATCGCCGGCGCGTCGCTGGCGCTCGCCGGCGCGGCGTTCGGGGCGGGGTTCGCCATCGCCGCCGGGGTGCGCGACGACGAGGCCGACGCGCAGGCGGACGCCATCCGGCGGGACTACGGGCGCGGCGGCTGCCTCTACAAACAGGCCACCGAGGTCACGCTCCCGTGCAAAGCGCTCGAGGAGACGCTCTCGGCCCGCGACACGCTGCGGGGTGCGGCCTGGGCGAGCTTCATCGCGGGCGGGATCTTCGGCGCGGTGGCGATCTCGTCGCTCTGGTGGGCCCCGTCGCCGCCTTCGCCGGCCCGCGTCGCCGTGCGCCCGCTCGTCGCGGCCGGCGGAGGTGGCGTGGCGATCGCGGGCGTCTGGTAGGCGCGTCGCGCCGGGAAGGAGAGGAGGGGATGCATCGCCGTGTGCTCATGAGGCTGGGATGGGCCGTGTCGGCGCTCGCGCTGGCGAGCGCGTGCGGCGGCACCGGCGAGGCGTGCGACGAGACGGTGACCTGCGCAGGCCCGGCGGGAGAGTTCTGCGCAGGGGAGTGCGTGCCGATGCCCGTCGATGCGAGCAACGTCCGCTCGAAGCCCGTGCTCCTCTGGGAGGGCAGCATCGACGAGAAGCCACCGCCGTGTCCGCCGGACGCCAGCGACGGGGAGGCCCTGCTGCTCTACGCTGACCTCGATCCGGCGCCGGGCTGCCCGCCCTGTGCCTGCTCACAGCCGGCGTGCGAGCTGCCGGTGGGGGTGACGGCCAGCTCGCTTTACATGTGCCAGGACGGCCCCCCGGAGACGCGGACACCGTTCGAGGCCCCGGCCGGCTGGGACGGCACGTGCACGGATCGGGCGCCGATCCCGCCGGAGCAGGTCGGATCCGTCGCCGTTCCACCGGCCACCGCGGTCCCCTGCGCGCCAGTCGACGCGATCGTGCCCCGCAGCGGCGGCCTGGGGTCACCCTGGAAGCGCCACGCAAAGCTGTGCAACGGTGAGTTCCAGCGAGGCGCGTGCGGGGATGCATCGGGAAACGTGTGTTTCCCCAGGTTCCACAAGCGACCAACGCCCGCGTTCAAGACGTGCGTCCAGGCCACGTCGGCCCTGGAGAGCCCGGACTTCAAGTGCCCGGATGAGTACCCGGACCCGCACACCTGGTTCCTGGGTTACGACAACGGCCGCTGCTCGCCGTGCGCGTGCACCCAGGCCGAGCCCAGCGTCTGCGAGGCGCTCGTCTCGACCTATGCCGACGCGGCGTGCGGCCAGGAGGTCGCCTCCGTGCGGGTCGCTGCCGAAGGCGGCTGCGCCGATCCGAGCTCGGGCGTTTCGCTCGGCAGCATGCGCGCCGAGTGGGTCACGAACGCGCCCGGCGCCTGTGAGGCATCGGGAGGTGAGCCCGTGCGGGAACGAAAGCCGGTGTATCGCAGAACCTTTTGCTGCCTCAAGGAGGAGATGGGGCAATGATCCAGGCCAGCATCCAGCCTGCCGCCCTGGATCGGGGACGAGCGCGACGGAGCTGGTTGCCGATGACGGCAGCCTGCGCGCTCCTTGGGCTCGCCGGCGTGCTGCTCGGGTCGAGCTGCGGGGGCAAGGAGCTCAGGTGCTTCAGCGACGAGCGCTGCGAGCCGTGTCCCGGCCACTGCCTCGAGGACGGGGCGTGGGACGCCGTCGGGAGCGTCTACCAGGATATCGTGTGGGTCGGCGAGCTGGGCGAGGAGCCCACCTGTGAGGAGTACGGGCTAGTCCACCTAGAGGACCTGTGGCTGGAGCTCCAGGACGACCCGAGCTGCCCGCCCTGCCGGTGCGAGCGCACCGACTGCACCAATCGATCTGTACGCTTCAGGAGCAGCGCCAGCAGTTGCGAGGAGGCCGACGACAGCGAAGGTACGACGTATATGTCCTCTCCGTGGGATGCGTGCGAGCCGCTGGGGGAGGACGGGACGTCCACCAGCGTGACCGTCCCCTGGTACGACGTCCTTCCTGCGTGCACGTCGAGAGAGGACCTGTACCAACCGAGGGAGACCTGGAAGCGAAAGGCGCGTCTCTGCAGGGCGATGCAGCCTCGGGAGTACAGCTGCGGAGACCTACCCAACTATCCCATGTGCCTGCTCGACCACCGTATCCTCGACAATTTTCGGCTCTGCGTCTCCAGGGCAGTCCCCCCTTCCGGCCCCGATGAGGGGGTCATGGAGCCTCTCTGTCCCTCGGAGTTCCCGGAGAGGCTCGACATGTACAAGTCCCTCGCCGGCTGCGGCACCTGCGACTGCGGGTTCGACGGGGACCCCTGCTCGATGGAGTTCTCGTTCTACCGCGACCAGGCGTGCAGTGATCTCGTGGTAACCCAGACGCTCACGACCGAGAGCGTCTGCACCGATCTGGCGGAGCCTGTGGCCATCGGCGGCGTCAAGCTCCACGTGCTCGCGGAAGGCCACGGCGACTGCACCAATCATGGGCGGGTGGGGATCGCGGAGGGAGAGAAGATCAAGCCCACGTGGGGCCAGACGTTCTGCTGCAAACCTGCCGGCAGCTGATCTCGCCAACGCCCGCAGGGGCGGTTCAGCTCACGAGCTCGCGGTCCCCCCGACCGGTCAACGAGATGCTGTCCCCAAGGTCACGACCAGCGCCGGCGCTCGTTGGCGAGGCCGCGGACAGGTCACGACCCTTCGCCGAGGATCTTTTCGGCCCCGGAAACAGGTCCCGATCCCAAGAAATGGATCTTTTCATACAAGTGGTCAGGTCGCGACCTCGCCGTCGGCTCACGAACAGCCGCCGCGCCAGATCGCGACCTTGCCACCGGCTTACGAACAGCCGCCGCGCCAGATCGCGACCTCGCCACCGGCTCACGAGCAGCCTCCGCCCCAGGTCGCGACCTCGCCATCGGCTCACGGGCAGCCTCCGCCCCAGGTCGCGACCTCGCCATCGGCTCACGAGCAGCCTCCGCCCCAGGTCGCGACCACGCGGGGGCATCCAAACGCGCGGCCGGAGGGGTTGAGACCCCCGGCAGCGCGCACCGGTCGATCGAGCGAGCAGCACGTCCACCTCGCCACGGCGCCGCTCTGGATCGACGCCGACGGCGTCAGGCGCTCCTTCGGCCTGTGGCCGCGCGGCCGCGCGGCCGCGCGGACCGCGCAGCGCCCCGTGGCTGCCCCCCTCGCTTTTCGTTTGCCTCCCGCGCGCCCGGGCAACATGGACCGCGGCGCATGCGAACCGAGCGGCTCGCCGCTGACGCGGCATCCATCGCACGGGCCGCCGAGATCCTCCGCCGCGGAGGGCTCGTCGCCTTCCCCACGGAGACCGTGTACGGCCTCGGCGCGCGCGCCGACGACGCGCGCGCGGCGCGCGGCATCTTCGAGGCGAAGGGGAGGCCGCCCGGCAACCCGCTGATCGTCCACGTTCCCGATGTCGCGTCCGCCCGCGCCCTCGCGGACGGCTGGCCGCCGGACGCGGAGCGGCTCGCGCACGCCATGTGGCCAGGACCCCTCACCCTCATCGTCGCGCGCCGGCCCGACCGCGTCGCCGACGTGGTCGCCGCCGGCGGGCCGACGGTCGCGATCCGCATCCCCGTCCACCCGGTCGCGCGCGCCTTGCTCGACGCGGTCGGGCTGCCGATCGCCGCGCCGAGCGCCAACCGCTCCACCGAGATCTCGCCGACCACCGCCGAGCACGTCGAGAAGAGCCTCGGCGGGCGCATCGATGCGATCCTCGACGGCGGGCCGACCGCCGTCGGCATCGAGTCCACCATCGTCGACGTCACGCGCTCGCCGGCGCGGGTGCTCCGCCCGGGGCACGTCACGGCCGAGGCGATCGCCGCGCTCGTGCCGCTCCAGGCGGCCGCCGGGCTGATCACCGCCCTGGCCGAGCGCGCCCCGTCCCCGGGGACCCACGCGCGCCATTACGCCCCCCGCGCGCAGGTCGCGCTGGTCCCCGCCCAGGCCGTCCGCGGCGAGCTCGATCGCGCCGCGCAGGCCGGGTCGCGCGCCGGCGCCGTCGAGCACGGCAACCGCACCGCGACAGGGCCGCACGCCGAGCTTCTTCCAGGAGATCCCGCCGGCTACGCCGCGGCGCTGTACGCCGCATTGCACCGGCTCGAGGACGCCGGCTGCGACGTGATCGTCATCGCCGCCGTCCCCGAGGATCCTGCGTGGGACGCGGTGCGGGACAGGCTGACGCGCGCCTCCGCGGCGCCCTGAGCAAGCGCCGCGCGCCCATCGGTCACCAACGTGGTCGTGGTCGTTTACGTGGTCGTGGTCGTTCACGGCGTACCGTTGACGACCACGACCACGACCACGACCACGTAAACGTAAACGTTCGGATGTAGGAGAACGCGGCGCGAAGCTTGGTTGACGCCTAGGGTTCCCCCCACGGGTGTGTTTTCATCCCCCGAGCTGGCGGTTTGTGGCAAATCAGGGTCGCCCGCCCGCTGGGTGAGCTACCTTCCTCGCTCGACTCGCGCCCCTCGTCGATCCCATGCCGGCAACGTCCCGCGCCGCCGTCCACAGCCTCGCGACCGCCCTCGGCCTCGCTGCGTCGCTCGTCGCCGCCCCCCAGCGCGCCGGCGCCAGCCTGCTCGACGAGCCGCCGAAGCGCGCGAGCTTCAACCTGAACGAGACGGTCGCGCCGGAGCTGCCGCTCCTCCGCGCCTTCCACAACGCCGCCGTCGAGCGCCCCGGACCGTTCCGGCTCTACCTGAACAGCGCCTACGGGAAATGGCGGCAGCAGCCGTGGTGGCAGCTCGCCTGGGGCGGCGCGCGGCCGGACGCCGCGGACGCGCTCGGCGAGCACGCGCTCGCCTCCCCCACCCTCGGCTCCACGGCGTTCGCGAGCGCCTGGTCCCCCTTCACCCCCTTCGAGCCGCCCGGCACCCTCCGCCTCGATCCGGCCGCGCCGGCGTGGTTCCGCCAGCTCGATCCGATCCTCAGCCCGCCGGTGCTCGCGACCACGGGGCCGAGCCTCTCCTCGAACGGCTTCGATCTGCTCTGGGACCCGCCGAAGAAGCAGCCGCTCGACTGGCGTTGCCGCAGACGCCCGGTCCAGTTCGCCCGGTACGGCGGCCAGCACGACGCCTTCGAGCTGGTGCGCTGCGACGGCTCCGTCGCGCCCGGCGCGCTGGATCGCCTGTCGATCATGGCCCGTCCGCCCGACGCGCCCGACCCGGGCGCAGAGCTCCCCGATGAGCCCGACGCCGACACCTGGCAGCGGGCGCTCGAGTGGGTGCCCCAGGTCCGCCTCGTCCACCCGCGCCTGCTCTGGCTGCTCCAGCAGATCGCCGACGCCTTCCCGCGCCGCGGGATCCACATCTTCAGCGGGTACAGGCCGCGGCCGGCGGGCGACGCGCCGGCCGCGCGCAGGCCGACCTCCGGCACGCACCACAGCCAGCACGCCGAGGGGCGCGCCATGGACATCCTCGTGATGGGCGTCCCGAACACCGCGCTGTTTCAGTTCTGCCGCACGCTCGAGGACGTGGGCTGCGGGTTCTACCCGAACAGCAAGTTCGTCCATGTCGACGTGCGCCGCCCGGGCGCCGGGCGCGTCTTCTGGATCGACATCTCCGGCCCCGGCGAGCCGTCGGAATACGTCGACTCCTGGCCCGGCGTCGTCGAGAGCGGCGGGCTCTCCTGGGGAAGCGCGCAGGGAGCGCGCTCCGGCGGGGCCGCGCCTCGCTGACGTCGCCTCCCCGCGGTCGCCCTCGCACCTCGCACCTCCACCCGCGCGACCGGCTGCTCCGCCGCGCGCTCCCGTTCCGGAGGATGGAGCGCGCCTCGGGGCGCGGTGACTTGCCTCCCCGAGATCGGTGTTAAGCTTGGCGTCTTCCCCCTGGGCGCGCGACGCGAGACGGGGGCGGAGCTCGGCGAGCCGAGATCTGTCCCCCGCACCTCCGGCGGCCAAGGCCGCCCCGCGGTCGCCCTGGAGAAAAAGGGTGCGAAATGGGCGAGTTGCGGACAGGGATGGTTGAGAAGATCGCGGCGATGCAGGACTTCGCGCTCTACCGCGATCTCGCGTGGGAGGGCACGTTCGAAGAGTACCTCCAGATCGTGCGCCAGAACCCGCAGGTGACGCGCAACGCGTTCCAGCGGGCGTACGACATGATCATCCGCTACGGCATCGAGGAGTACACGGACAACAAGAAGAAGCTCATCCGGTACAACTTCTTCAAGGACGAGATGCACGGCGGCGCCGACGCCGTGTACGGGCTCGACATCCCGCTGATGCGGCTCGTCCACGTGCTCCGGGCGGCCTCCGAGGGGTACGGCCCGGAGAAGCGCGTCATCCTGCTGCACGGCCCGGTCGGCTCGTCGAAGTCGACGATCGCCCGGCTCCTCAAGAAGGGCATCGAGCACTACTCGACGACCCCCGACGGCGCGCTCTACACGTTCGACTGGGTGAACCTCGACGACGTCGGCATGGCCGGGACGGAGAGCGCCCGCTTCAAGTGCCCGATGCACGAGGAGCCGCTGCGCCTCGTCCCGCCGGCGTGGCGCGACCGCGCGTTCCGCGAGCTCGGCCTCTCGAGCGCGCAGCACCACGTCCGCACCGAGGGCGACCTCGACCCCGCGTGCCGCTTCATCTTCAACCGCCTGATGGACAAGTACGGCGGCGACTGGTCGAAGGTGATGCAGCACGTGCGCGTGCGCCGCCTCGTGCTCAGCGAGAAGGACCGCGTCGGCATCGGCACCTTCCAGCCGAAGGACGAGAAGAACCAGGACTCGACCGAGCTCACCGGCGACATCAACTACCGCAAGATCGCGGAGTACGGCTCGGACTCGGACCCGCGCGCCTTCAACTTCGACGGCGAGTTCAACATCGCGAACCGCGGCATCGTCGAGTTCATCGAGGTGCTGAAGCTCGACGTCGCGTTCCTCTACGACCTGCTGGGCGCGTCGCAGGAGCACAAGATCAAGCCGAAGAAGTTCGCCCAGACGGACGTCGACGAGGTCATCATCGGCCACACCAACGAGGCCGAGTACAAGAAGCTCCTGAACAACGAGTTCATGGAGGCCCTCCGCGACCGCACGATCAAGATCGATATCCCGTACATCACGAAGGTGTCGGAGGAGATCCGGATCTACGAGAAGGACTTCAACAAGGAGAAGATCCGCGGCAAGCACATCGCCCCTCACACGCTCGAGGTCGCCGCGATGTGGGCCGCGCTCACCCGGCTCGAGGACCCGAAGAAGCACAACCTCTCGCTCGTCCAGAAGATGAAGCTCTACGACGGCAAGGTCCTGCCCGGCTACACGCAGGACACCGTGAAGGAGCTCCGCAAGGAGGCGTCGCGCGAGGGCATGGAGGGCATCAGCCCCCGCTACGTGCAGGACAAGATCTCGAACGCGCTCGTCAACGACCTCGGCGAGGGGACGATCAACCCCTTCATGGTCATGAGCGAGCTCGAGAAGGGCCTCAGGCACCACTCGCTCATCACGAACGACGAGCAGCGCAAGCGCTTCACCGAGTGCATCGGGATGGTGAAGCGCGAGTACGAGGAGATCGTCAAGAACGAGGTGCAGCGGGCGATCAGCGCCGACGAGGACGCGATCCAGAAGCTCGCGGCGAACTACATCGACTCGATCAAGGCCTACACCCTGAAGGAGAAGGTGAAGGACCGCTTCACCCGCGAGGACGTCGAGCCCGACGAGCGGCTGATGCGCTCGATCGAGGAGAAGATCGACATCCCCGAGAACCGCAAGGACGACTTCCGCCGCGAGATCATGAACTACATCGGCGCGCTCGCGGTCGACGGCAAGAAGTTCGAGTGGCACACGAACGACCGGCTGCGCCGCGCCCTCGAGCTCAAGCTGTTCGAGGACCAGAAGGACGCGATCAAGCTCCAGACCCTCGTGTCGAGCGTCATCGACAAGGAGACGCAGGAGAAGATCGACATCATCAAGACCCGGATGATCAAGTACTTCGGGTACAACGAGGTCTCGGCGCGCGACGTGCTCGACTACGTCGCCAGCATCTACGCGCGCGGCGACACGAAGTGACCCGTCGCGGGGGCGCGGCGGCGCTGCCAGGCAGCGCGCGCCGCGCCGCTCGCCCCCCCAGGCTCAGCCTTCGCGCCTGACCTTCGCGAGCTCGCGCTCCCCGTCCCGCCGGAGCTTCGCGATCTCGCGCTCCAGCGTCGCGACCTCGCGCTCCAGGGAGGCCACCGTCCGCTTGAGGTCGCGGACCTCCTCGACGGTCGAGAGGCCCATCGCCTTGGCGAACGTCTCCTTCTGCTCCGCGGTGAACGAGGAGACCCGGCCGGGCACGCTCATCGCCGTCATGAACAGCCGCATGAACCGCTCGTCCTGCATCAGCTTCGCCACGTTCGGGTTCGCGGCGAGCCTCATGCCCTCGGTGACCAGTCTGTCCTTCAGCGCCATGCGGGCAGCCTAGCCATTTTCGCGCGGGCGCGTCAGCCCACCTCGACCAGCACCGCCGTGATGTTGTCCCGCCCCCCGCGCCGATTCGCGAGGTCGATGAAGAGGTCGACCGCCACGTCGCCGCCCTTCGAGGCGATGCTCGCGACCTCCTCCTCGGCGTGGAGATACCCGTGCAGCCCGTCGGAGCAGAGCAGGTATCGATCGCCCTCCTCGACGGCGACGATCGAGGTGTCGACCTCGACGTAGTCCCGGTTGCCGACCGCGCGCGTGATCACGTTGCGGTGGGGCGAGCTCTTGGCCTCGTCCACGGAGATGAGGCCGTTCTTGATCTGCCACGCGATCAGCGTGTGATCCTCGGTCATCTGCACCGCGGTCCCGTTGCGGACCTGGTAGATGCGGCTGTCGCCCACCTGGCCGGTCACGAGCGCGCCGCCGACGATGAGCGCCGCGCTGATCGTCGTGCCCATGCCGCTCTTGTCGCGATCGAGCTCGGCGATCGCGAAGACCATGTACGTCGCCGCCTGGATCGCGCCCTCGAGGATGCGCAGCACGGCGCGCGCCTTGGGCTGCGTCAGCGGCTCGTTCGGATCGCCGATGGCGGGCAGGCCCCGCTTCACCATGCCGTAGATCGTCTCGACCGCCTCGGCGCTCGCGACCTCGCCGGCCGCGTGCCCGCCCATGCCGTCCGCGACGATGTAGAGCCGGAGCTCGTCGTCCCGGAAGAACGCATCCTCATTGGCGCGCCGGTGGCGCCCGACATCGGTGCGGCCAAATGATTGGATCCTCATCGAGCTTGCCCGGTCCTTCGCTCGCCGTCCCGTGAGGAAATCCCCGAGGCGCCGGCGCGACTGTCGCACGATAAACTTCTTAAGCGGGGCCTGTCGAGTGGTCGGAGGCTCGATTAAGATGGGCGAGCCAGCCATGGCACGAAGCTTCTCCGCGACCTGTGGGCCGGATGGCCTTCTCCAGCACCTGGCGGACCTGCGCAGCGCGGTCCCGTCGCCGTCGGGCGGGGTCGTCTTCGTCTCCGGACAGCTCGCCCAGCGCGCCTCGGGCGTCGCCGAGCTCGTCCGTGGTGCCTGGCGCGGCGTCCCCGCCTGCGTCGTGCCGGCCGCGGGCGTGCTCAGCGAGCGCGGCGAGATCGAGGGGGACACCGGCGCGAGCGGCGTGCTGTGGTCCGGCGGGCAGGTCACCCCCTTCGCGCTGCCCGAGCGCGCCGAGGAGCCGAGCCGCCTCCTGCGCGAGACGCTCGCCCGCACCGTCGGCCAGCGCTCCGCGACGGCCATCCTCTTCGTCCGGCCCGGGGCGTTCGCGCCCGAGCGGCTCGAGGCGCTCGCCTTGTCCGCGCCGAACGCGTGCCTCTTCGGCGCCGGGACGGCCTCCGGCTCCGCCATCGGCGTGACGTCGCAGGGCGAGCTCATCGAGGGCCCGGCGACGGGCCTCGCCATCACCGGCTTCGCCCCGCCGCTCGTCGACGCCTCGCCCGCCGCCAGGCTGCTCTCCGGCTTCCACCGCATCGACGAGGCGAGCGGCGGCGTCGTGCTCCGCGCCGGCGGGCGGCCGGCGCTCGACCTGCTCTCCACCGCGACCGCCACGCTCGGCGAGCCGCCCAGCGCGCAGCAGCTCATCCTCGCCGCGCTGGCCGACCCGCCGCTCGATCCACCGGCCGCGCCGGGCGCCGACCGCGGCGACGCCGAGGCGGAGGCGCCCGATTCCGTGCGTTACGTGCTGCGGCCGGTCCGCGGCATCGATCCGTCGCGGCGGGGGCTCCTGCTCGGCGACGAAGCGAGGCCCGGCGCGCGCCTCGCCTTCGCGGTGCGCGACGCCGCCGCCGGCCGCTCCGGGCTCGAGGGGATCGCCCGGCAAGTGTCCCGGAGCGCGCTCGGGTCGGCCCCCCGCTTCGCGCTCTACCTGACCTGCGCCGGGCGCGGCCAGGGCCTGTACGGGACGCCCGACGTCGAGGCGCGCATCCTGCGCCAGCGCTTCGCCGACCTCCCGATCGCCGGCATGCACTCGAGCTTCGAGATCGCCCCCTGGGCCCGGGGCCAGGCCAGGCTCGCCCTCTACACCGGCGTGCTCGCGCTTTTCCGCGCGCCGAGCTGAGCGCTCTTTCGCGCGCCGAGCCGGGCGCTTTTCCGCGCGCCGAGCTGAGCGCTCTTCCGCGCGCCGAGCCGAGCGCCGCGCCTCAGCGCTCGCGGTAGACCGCGACCACCGCGGAGGCCCGTCGCTGCACCGCCGCGTGGACGGCCGCATACCGCGGCTCGTCGCGCAGGGGCGCGAGGACCGGACAGCGCTCGAGCCAGATCAGGTCGAACAGGCCGTCGGCCAGCGAGAGCTCGAGCGCGGCCAGCGCGAGCTCTCGCTGGCCGAGGAAGGCCGCGAACTCCGCCTGGAGCTGCCGGATGAACGACGTGCGCCGCAGCGCCGTGACGGCCGGGCGCTCCCCCTCGACCTGCACGGGCCGGACGTCCGAGAGCCGCCCCTCGATGAGGTCCTCGATCACCTGCGCGAACGGCGTGGGGAGGTCCGGGAAGGCCTCGCTCACGCGCCTCTGAGAGAGCTTCTCGACCACCTCCGGGTCGCGCTGCCAGAGCACGCGGCGCATCCGCAGGACGGTGTAGCCCGATCCGCTGCCCACCGTCGGATGCGCCCGGATCACGTCGTCGGCGTCCGACCACCTGTCCAGCAGCGTGTACGCGCGCGCCAGCGCCTGCGCCGCCAGCACCACCTCGGGATCGCGCGCCAGCGCGGACCGGGCGCGCCGCGCGCCCTCCTCGAAGGCGCCGCACTCGAGCAGGATGTGGCCGATGAGGCCCTCCGCCTCGGCGTTGCCCGAGCGGCACGCGAGCGCCGCCTTGAGCTCCCGCATCGCGCCGACCACGTCGAGGCGCTGGAACCGCACCGACGCCATCGCGAGCCGCGCGTCCGGCAGCCCGGGCGCCGCGGCGACGGCGCGCGACGCCGCCTCCGTGGCGAGCTCCCCGCCGCGGTCCGTGAAGAACCAGAAGCGGGAGCGCGCGAGCGCGTAGGCCGACAGGATCATCGGATCCTCGGGCGCGCGCGAGAGCGCCTGCTCGAACAGCGCGATCGCCCGCTCCTGGTGCTCCGGCCAGAACCTGCGGTACTCGTGGCGCCCGCGCAGGAACAGGTCGAGCGCGACGGGATCGCTCGGCGCCGTGCGGTTCGGCGCGGCCCCGTCGAGCGTCAGCGCCTCCGCGACCGCCTCGGCCACCTCGTCGTTGATCCGCAGCACCTCCGCCTCGGGGCGATCGAAGCGCTTCGCCCACAGCTGGAACCCGTCGGCGACGCTGATGAGCCGCGCGTTGATCCGCACCGTCCCGTCGCGCCGCCGCACCGAGCCCCCGACGACCACCTGCACCCCGAGCTCACGCCCGACCTCGCGCGGATCGAGCTCGGAGGACGAGCGCCGCCCGAGCGCCCCGCGCGGCCTCACCCGGAGGCCCCGCGTCATGGAGAGCGTGTCGACGAGATCGTCCGTCAGCTCCTCGGCCAGGTACGCGTCCGACGCAGGTCCCTGGTTCGCGAACGGCAGGACCACGACGCTCTTGCCGCCGTGCTCGGCCACCCCGGAGCTCGCCCCCGGGGTCACCCCGGAGACCGCCGTCCGCTCCTGCGGCGGCGTGAACGCCGGCGGCGTCACCGTGGCCGGGCGCGTGAGCGAGGCGAGGTCGTGTACGACGCTCTCGACGGACGGATACCGGCCGCCGCGCTCGCGCGCCATGCAGCGGAGCACCACGCGCGCGAGCGCGTCGGGCAGGTCGGGGCGCCGGAGCCGCGGATCCGGCGGGTCGGCGAAGAGCCGCGCCGCGGCGACGGCGAGCGGCGCGTCGCCCTGCCACGCGCGCTCGCCCGTGAGCATCTCGAAGAGCATCGCCCCGAGGGCGTAGATGTCGGCGCGCGCGTCGACGTCGTCGGCGCCCTGCACCTGCTCGGGCGCCATGTACGCCGGCGTCCCCATGACGGCGCCCAGCGTCTTGCCCGCCTCGCCGCTCGCGACCGCGCGCGCGATCCCGAAGTCGGTCAGGACGACGCGCCCGTCGCGCCCGAGCAGCACGTTGTCCGGCTTGAGATCACGGTGGATGACGCCGGCCCGGTGCGCGGCGTGGAGGCCCGCGCAGACGCCCTCCACGACGTCCAGCGCGCGGGTCATGCCGAGCCGCCGCTCGCGCGCGAGCAGCGCGGCGAGCGGCTCGCCGTCGACGAACTCCATCGTCAGGAACCGGTCGCCCTCGTGCTCGCCGATGTCGAAGACCCGCGCCACGTTCGGGTGCGTCACCTTGCGCGAGAGCCGCACCTCGCGCCGGAACCGCTCGGTCACCTCCGGCGCGACGCTGAGCTCCCGGCGCAGCACCTTGACCGCGACGAGCTCCTCGAGCTCCAGGTCGCGGGCGCGGTAGACGCTGCCCATCCCGCCGATGCCGACCAGCCCGAGGAGCTCGTACCGGCCTGCGAGGACCTGCCGCGGGCCGGTCGCGACGGCGTCCGCGGAGTCGGCCGCTTGCCGCGCGCCGCTCGCCGCGAGCGGAAGGTCGTGGATCGTGTCGTCCTTGAAGCTCTGCGGCATAGGGGAATTCCGGCGGCCGTTGCCCCCCGCGTCACGAGATTAGCCCACGGGATCGGCCGGTCGAGCGCCGACCGTCGCGGGAGCTCCAGCACGGAGGTGCTAGTCTCCGCCGCCCATGGCAGAGGCGTCGAGCTCCATCGTGGTGGAGTCGCTCTCCAAGACGTACCAGGTCCACGAGCGCGCCGCCGGCTTCTCGGCCTCCGTGCGCTCGCTCTTCCGGCGCCGCACCAAGGTCGTCCACGCGGTCGAGGACCTCTCGTTCTCGATCGCGCCCGGCGAGCGCGTCGGCTTCCTCGGCCCGAACGGCGCCGGGAAGACGACGACGCTGAAGGTGCTCTCCGGGCTCCTCCACCCGTCGGGCGGCAAGGTCGAGGTCGCCGGCTTCGTCCCGCGGCACCGTGAGCCCGATTTCCTCAAGCGGATCACCCTCGTGATGGGGCAAAAGCAGCAGCTGCTCTGGGACCTCCCGCCCGCCGAGACCTTCGCGGTGAACCGAGCGATCTATGGGATCGGCGACGCGGATTTCAAGGAGACCCTCGGTGAGCTGGAAGACCTCCTCGGCATCGCCGAGATCGCGACGAAGCCGACGCGGCAGCTCTCGCTCGGCGAGCGCATGAAGTGCGAGCTGGCTGCGGCCCTGCTGCACCGGCCGGAGATCCTGTTCCTCGACGAGCCGACGATCGGGCTCGACGTGGCGATGCAGCTCGGGGTCCGCGAGTTCATCCGCCGCTACAACGAGCGGCGGCGGGCGACGATCGTGCTCACGTCCCACTACATGGACGACGTGGCGGCGCTCTGTCCGCGGGTCATCGTCATCGACAAGGGCAGGCTGCGCTACGACGGCGACCTCGCGGCGCTCGTCCGCAGCATGCGGCCCCACAAGCGGATCGCGCTGCACTTCAAGAGCCCGGTCGACCAGGCGCTCCTCGAGCGGGTGGGCGCCGTCCTCTCGCTCGATCCTGGCTGCGCGGTGCTGCAGGTGCCGCAGGCCGAGCTGCGCGAGGCCATGTCCTGGCTGCTCGGCCACACCGACATCTCGGATCTCACGGTCGAGGATCCTCCCCTGGAGGAGGTGATGCGCGAGCTCTTTTCAGGCGTGGAGCCCTCGGCGGAGCCGGAAAGCGAGCCGTCGGGCTCGACGGGCGGGGCCGCGTCATGAGCGGGCTCGCTCGGGCCGCCCGGGCGTTCCCGACGCTGCTCCGCGTCGGGATCGCGGCCGCGCTCGCGTACCGGGCCGAGATGCTGATCTGGATGCTCACGACGACGATGCCGCTCGTGAGCCTCGCGCTCTGGTCGGCGGTGGCCGCGAGCGCGCCGGTCGGCCGCTTCGGGGCGCGCGATTTCTCCGCGTACTTCCTGGCCATCCTCATCGTCCGGCAGCTGACCGGCTCGTGGCTCGTCTGGGAGATGAACATGGACATCAAGAGCGGCGCCCTCTCGCAGCGCCTGCTCCGGCCGATCCACCCGCTCTTCTCGTACGCCGCCGAGAACCTCGCCGCGCTGCCGCTCCGGGCGGCGCTCTGCCTGCCCATCGCGGTCATCGCGCTCGTCGCGACGTCGGGCGAGCGGTTCCAGCCGACGGCGCTCGAGCTCGGGCTCTGGGTCCTCTCCCTCGCCGGCGCCTGGGCGATCAACTTCTTCACGATGGCGCTGATCGGCTCGCTCGCGTTCGTGATCGACAGCTCGACCGCGGTGTTCGACGTCTACCTCGCGGCCTTCATGGTCTTCGCCGGCTACCTCGTCCCGATCGAGCTGTTCCCCTCGTGGCTCGCCGAGCTCGCGCGGGTCCTGCCGTTCCGTTACAGCCTCGCGTTCCCTGTCGAGCTCATCACCGGCCTGCTCGACCCGGGCCGCGCGCTCACCGAGCTCGCGGTGCAGTGGGCCTTCGCCGCCGCGTCCGCCGCCGCCGCGCTCGTCGCGTGGCGCGCGGGGATCCGGCGGTTCTCGGCGTTCGGCGGGTGAGCGGCGTGCGTTACCTCCGGTTGCTCGCGACGCAGCTGCGCGTGTCGATCGCGCTCGGGATGCAGTACCGGTGGGATTTCCTGCTCGGCGCGGTGATGACCGTCGTGTGGACGGTGGTCGGGCTGGTCCCGCTCCACATCGCGCTCGCGGCCCGGCCGCCGGTGCAGGGCTGGACGTACGAGCGCGCGCTCGTCGTCGTCGGGTGGTTCACGCTGCTCAAGGGCATCCTCGAGGGGGCCGTGAACCCGTCGCTCATCAGCGTGGTCGACCAGATCCGGAAGGGCACGCTCGACTTCACGCTGCTCAAGCCGGCCGACGCGCAGTTCCTCGTCTCGACGGCCCGGTTCGAGATCCGCAAGGTCGTGGACGCCGCGGCCGCGGTGGCGATCTTCGCCTACGCGTTCGCCCAGATGGGGCGCGCCCCCGCGCCCGCCCACGTCGCGCTCGCGCTCTGCCTGCTCGTGACGGCGACGCTGGTGCTCTACTCCATGTGCATCCTGGTCATCTCCGCCGCGTTCTGGGTCGTGCGCCTCGACAACCTGGCCTACCTCTTCAACTCCATCTTCGATTTCGCGCGCTGGCCGGTCACGATCTTCAGCGGCTTCTGGCGCGTCGTCTTCACCGTGATCGTCCCGCTCGGGCTGATGACCACGTACCCGGCGGAGGCGATGCTCGGCACCATCGCACCGCGCACGGCCGCCGCCGCGGCGCTCGGCGCGCTCATCTTCGGCGCCGTCGCGCGCGGCGTGTGGAAGCGGGCGATAGGCCGGTACACGTCGGCGTCGAGCTGAGCCTCGCGAGGGCTTCCGGCGAGCGGCGCGGTGCGTTAACGTCACACGATTGCCCTCCGGGCGCGAGGAGGGCTAACGGACACCGGGGGAGAGCGGGATCGGGAAGGAGACGCGGTGAAGGACGGAGGGCTGACGCTCGAGGAGTTGGGTCGGAGCATCGTCGATCTCGCGATGACCGAGGACGTGATACGCCGCCAGGTGATCGCCCTCCTCCCGGTCGGGCGCCGCGCGGAGCGGGAGCTCGAGGTCCTCGGCAGGCCATCGCGGCTCACGATGGACTTCGAGGTCGGCGACCCGGCGGCGACGCGGAGCATGAGCGGCGCGTTCGATGTCGCGATCCCGCACGCCGTGACGGTGCGGGTCGACGCGGATGGGGAAGCGGAGGAGCACCGGCTCGACGCGACCCTCGCGCTGCGCATCACGCCGAGGCCCTGCGCGCCGCTCGGGATCTTCCTGGACATCGCGGAGCTGTCGGCGGAGTCGGTGAGGTTCACCGAGTCGCGGGCCTCCGCGAAGGACTACCTGCGCGGCCGGATCGAGGAGGAGGTGCGGAGGGAGCTGCTCCGCCTCGTGCGCGCGCGGGTCGCGGAGAGCCGCGCGGAGCGCACGCTCGACCTGGAGGAGCCGCTCCTCCGCGCGCTCGGGGACGCCTCCTGGGCGGGGCAGGAGGAGGTGGAGGAGCCGGACGGGCGGGACGCGCCGCCGCCGAGCCGGGTGCGCGGGGCCGGCGGCCCGGCGAGCGGGGCCGGGCTGCTGGACGCGCCGCTCAGCGACCTGGACGCGCAGCTGCGGTTCTTCGGGAACGCCATGCCCCTCCAGGTGTGGACCGCGCGCCCGGACGGCCAGCTGAACTTCGTGAACCGGGCGGTCCTCGACTATTTCGACCGCACGGAGGAGCAGATGATCGGCGAGGGCTGGCTCGCGGTGCTGCACCCGGACGACGTCCCGAAGACGGTGGCGGCGTGGACCCGGAGCCTCACGACCGGCGAGCCGTACCACACGGAGTTCCGCCTGCGGCGGGCGAGCGATCAGACGTACCGGGAGCACGTGGTCAGCGCGCTGCCGCAGCGCGACGCCGCGGGGAACGTCTTCCGGTGGATCGGCGGCACCACCGACGTGGCCGAGCTGCGCCGCGCCGAGGCCGCCCTCCGGAGGAGCGAGGCGCGCTACCGGCTCTTCGCGGAGGCGTCGAACGAGGGCGTCTGGTTCTGGAACATCCGCGAGGACACGGTGGAGTGGAGCGATCGCATGCTCCAGATGATCGGCGTCCGCCGCGAGGCGTGGGGCGGGACGTTCGCGAGCTTCTTCGAGCGCGTGCACCCCGACGACCAGAGGGCGGTGCAGGCCGCGCTGCGGGCTCACCTCGAGGAGCGGCGGCCCTTCGAGGTGGAGTACCGGCTGCGGCGCGAGGACGGCGAGTACCGCGACGTGTTCGCCCGCGGCATGGCCGAGTGGGACGACAAGGGCGTGCCGTTCCAGATGGCGGGCGGCGGGACGGACATCACCGAGAAGAAGCGCCAGCAGGCCGTGCTGAACGAGCGGCTCGCGATCATCGAGCAGCAGCAGGAGGCGATCCGGGCGCTGTCGACGCCGATCATCGAGGTCTGGAGGGGGGTGCTGACGATGCCGGTGCTCGGCGTCCTCGACGAGGAGCGCGCCCAGCAGATGATGGAGGTGCTGCTCGAGGCCGTGGCGCGGACCCGCTGCCGTCACGCGATCATCGATCTGACCGGGGTGAGCGCCGTGGACGCGGCCACGGCCGATCACGTGCTGAGGCTCATCGACGCCGTGGCGCTGCTCGGGGCGCAGGGCATCGTCGTCGGCATCCGGCCCGAGGTGGCGCAGACGGTGGTGTCGCTGGGGCTCGATCTGTCGAACATCAAGACGCTCTCGAACCTCCGGGAGGCGCTCCTCTTCGCGATGCAGTCGAGCGGGGTGTCGGTCAAGCGGCGGCGCAAGCGCAGGGCGGGGCGCGAGCGCGCGGACGACGCGGAGGGGACGCGCGATTCGCGCGACGGGTGAGCGGCGCCGCCGGCGCGAGCGCCCTCGACCTCCTCGTAAGGCGCAGGGGTTGAGGTAGAACCTCGCCCATGGCGAAGATCCCCTCCATCAAGTTCGGGCGCTCGAGCGGCGGCGGCGTCGCCGGCGCGGTCCGCGGCGTCGCGCTCGGCCTCGTGCTCCTCGTGGCGATGCTGTTCGTCGCGTGCACCACGGTGACGCGGATCGACGCCGCGCACGTGGGCATCCGGGTCAAGCTCGCCGGCTCGAACCGCGGCGTGAGCGACATCCCGGTCGTGACCGGCTGGGTGTTCTACAACCCGCTCACGGAGCAGATCGTGCAGTTTCCGACGAGCGTGCAGAACGTGGTCTGGACGGCGTCGGCGCACGAGGGCCGAGCGGTCGACGAGTCGATCACGTTCTCGTCCTCCGAGGGCGTCAACGTCGGCGCGGACATCGGGATGTCGTTCCACATCGACCCGGAGAAAGCGCCCCACCTGTACCTGCGCTTCCGGGAGAACGACCTGATGAGGCTCGCCGATCGCTACGTGCGCAACGCGGTGCGCGAGGCGTTCAACTCGGTCGCGTCGAAGATGCCCGTCCAGGAGATCTACGGGTCGGGCAAGACGAGGCTCATCCACGACGTGACGAAGGAGCTCGAGCTGGTGATCGAGAAGGACGGCATCCGGATCGATCAGCTCACGATCAACGGCGCGCTGAGGCTTCCCGAGAACGTGGCCGCGGCGATCAACCAGGCGATGGAGGCGACGCAGAAGGCGATCCAGGCCGAGAACCGGGTGCGTCAGGTGAGGGCGGAGGCCGACCAGGCGATCGCGACGGCGCGCGGCGCGGCCGAGTCGGCGCGGGAGCGGGCCCGCGGCGAGGCGGACGCGCTGCTCATCCGCGCGCGCTCCGAGGCCAAGGCGAACACGATCATCCGGCTGTCGACGACGCCGGCGGTGCTGCAGTACCGCGCGCTCGAGCGATGGAACGGGCGCCTGCCGGCGATGAACCAGGGCCCGCTGCCGATGCTGACGTTCGACATGAAGAGCGCGCTCGACAAGGATGCTGAGCAGAAGCTGGCCGAGCTGCTCGAGGAGACGGCGCCAGGGGGTGAGGCGGCGCCGGCTGGCGGGGCGGCGACGGGCGCGGGCGGCGACGAGGGCGACAAGGGCGCGAAGCCCGCGGAAAAGCCGGCTGGGCAAGCGCCGGCCGGCGCGCCCTGAGCAGCTCCGGGCGGCGGGAGAGCTCGTGGTCTGGATTGACGTCGCGAGGGGGGGTGCGACGATGGCGGCAATGCGCCCTCGCCGGCGGCTCGCCGCCCTGCTCCCGCTTCTGTGTATGCCCTCGCTCCCGCTCGCTCTCGCGGGCTGCCAGCAGATCCTGGGCATTCATGACGTGAGCGACGATCCAGACACGGGCAGGCCCGACGGCCAGACGTCTCAAGGGAGCGGGGGCGCGACCTCCGGGGCTGGCGGCGGCGGCGGCGAGGCCGGCGGCGAGGTCGGCGGCGGCGGTCATGCGCCTTCCAGCATGGATCTCGCGCTCGTCGTCCTGACGCCCAACGTCACGGTGCCTCTCGGGGGAAAGAACCTTGTCGAGATCGAGATACGCCGCACTGGCGGCTTCGATGGCGAGGTGACGGTGGCGGCGGTGAGCCCTCCTGCGGGCCTCGTCGTCGATCGCATCACGATCGCCGCCAAGGAGACGAAGGCCGAGATCGTGGTAGGCGCCGAGGCGCCGCTCGCCCTGGGCAACACGATCTCCTTCACCCTGGCGGCGACCTCCGGCGCCCTGGAGAGCACCGCCGCCGTGACGAACGCGCTCGTGACCGGCCGCCCGGGCTCACTGGACGCCACGTTCGGCGTGGCGACGGGCATCGCGCCGGTGCGCTTCGGGAACGACGACGGCGGCTATTTCACCGATATCGAGGTGGTCGGCGAGCGGATCGTCGCGACCGGCTGGGGCATCGGCGGCGTCGGCGGCTCCTCGATGAAGATAGCGCGCCTGACCAGCGCCGGCGCGCTGGATCCCGACTTCGCCGGCGGCGCCTTGCTGTCGACGAGGATCGGGAGCAGCTCGGGCTCCGAGGCCGAGTCGTTCGCGGTGGGGCACCAGGTCGACGGCAAGATCATCGCGATGGGCTGGCACGAGATCCCGGAGCCGCGTGACATCGCCCTCTGGCGCGTCGGGGCGAACGGCGCGACCACCGACCCGGAGTTCGGCAACAACGGCAAGGCGCTGCTCGACACGGGCGGCGAAGAGACGGTCGTGGATGGGCTCGTCCTGGCCAACGACAAGATCCTCGTCGCCGGCGCTCGCGACGCGCGCATGATGGTGGCGCGCGTGTCCTCGAATGGGAGGCTCGACACCGTCTTCGCCGCGCCGAACGGCTTCTGGGCGCTCGACCGCGCCTCCACCGCGAGGGCCGTGGTCGTCGACCGCGAGGGCCGGATCCTGGTCGTGGGCGAGGTGGACACGGGGGGCCAGTCCGACGGCATCCTCGCCCGCTTCCTGGCCAACGGGCAGCCCGACACCACCTTCGGGACCGGCGGCCAGCAGGTCTTCGGTGCGTCCGGGATCAACGAGCGCACGGCGGCGATCGCCGTCCTCGACGACGGCCGCATCCTCGTGGGCGGCAGCACCGGCAAGGACGGGAGCGCCGACTTCGAGGTCCGCCGCTTCCTCGAAGACGGCGCCGCCGACCCGAGCTTTGGCGCGTCGGGCGTCGTCGCGCTTCCGATCACCGACGGCGACGACGTGGCGGAGGACGCCCTCGTGCTCCCCGACGGCCGGATCCTGGTCGTGGGCAATGCGACCGGCGGCGCCGCGCCTGGGCCGGTGCTCGCGCGCTATCTGCGCGACGGCAGGCTCGATCCCAACTTCGGAGTCGACGGGGTGCTCTCGCTGTATGTCGGCGACTCCGGCGGCATCCAGCGGGCCGCGGTCTACGCGGGCCAGAAGGTCGTGATCTGCGGCGAGAACCAGGGGGGTGTGCCAGGTCCAGGGACGTACGGGATCGTGGCGCGCCTCTGGATGTAGCGCTCATCCGCGCCAAGTCAGGGCCCAAGCGGCGGTCGCCCTTCGCCACGTCCACAGGTCTCAAGACAAGGCTCCTCGCTGCCTTGCCCCGCCGCCCCCCCCCGTGCAGGCTTCGCCCATGGGCCAGCCCGCCGCAAAGCAGCGCCGCGCCACGTATGCGGACCTCCAGGCCGTCCAATCCAACAAAGTGGCGGAGCTCATCAGGGGCGTACTCCACGTCCTGCCCCGCCCGGCGCCGCGCCACGCCAACGCGAGCTCGGTCCTGGGGATCAAGATCGGCGGCCCCTTCGGCCTCGGCGATGGTGGGCCAGGCGGCTGGTGGATCCTGGACGAGCCGGAGTTGCACTTCCCTGACCCGGACGCGCCGGGCGAGATCGACGCGCTCGTGCCCGACCTCGCCGGCTGGCGCCGCGAGCGCATGCCCGAGCTGCCCCAGACGGCCTACTTCGCGCTCGCTCCGGACTGGATCTGCGAGGTGCTGAGCCCGTCGACGGCGTCTGTCGACCGCGACGAAAAGATGCCGATCTACGCGCGCGAAGGCGTGCGTCACGCATGGCTGGTCGACCCGATCGCACGGACGTTGGAGGTCTCCTCGCTCGTCTCGGGCCGGGGCTGGGGGCCCGCCGCCGTCTACCGCGACGCTGCGCGCGTGCGAGCCGAGCCCTTCGAGGCCGTCGAGCTCGATCTTTCGGTGCTCTGGGCGACGTAGCAGACCGCCGTGCCGTCCAGTTCCCGGCGCCGCGGCCCGGGCAGCATCAGCTCAGCGCGGCGCTCGCCTCGTGGCCTCCCACCGCTCCAGCGTGACGACGAGTCGAGCCGCCCCGAGGACGCCGGCCGGGAGCACGATGAGCAGCGCGCAAGGCAAGAACGAGAGCAGCGCGAGGCCGAAGCCGAAGCCCGTCACCGCGGCGAGGTTCCGGCGCACGAAAGCGATCCGCTCTGCCACGGGCACGCCGCGGATCGACAGCGGGCAGTCGCAGAGGTCCCAGGCCCCCGCGAGCGCCGTCACCGCGAGCTGGAGCGGGACGACGACGACGCTCGCCGGCGCGAAGAGGAGACCCACGACGCCGAGGACGATGAGGATCGGGAGCGTGAAGGCGAGCGCCACGAGCGACGACTGCAGCGCGCGCCACATGTCCGCGAAGAAGCCGACCTCCGGCCACGGGGGCGCCCCGAGATCGGCCTCGGCCCTGCGCACCATCCGCTCCAGCGCGGTCCCCGAGAGCGGCTTCGCGAGCCCGAACGAGATGACGAGGGCGGCCACGAGCACCACCGCGAGCGAGAGGATCCGCAGCACGGCCATGAGCACGGTCCAGGGCCACCCCGTCCCCGGCTCCCTCACGATCAGCTCGACGAGCGAAGGCGCGAGCTTCACGCCGACGATGGAGAGCACGACCATGAGCACCAGCGCGATGCCCGTGGGGACGAGCGCGAGCGGCCAGAGGTCCGGCGTGCGAAAGAGGTAACCGTAGCCGCCCAGCATGGCCTTGAGGCCCGCGCCGAAGCCGGGGCGTTCGAGCGGCACGAGCCCCGCTGTCGGGCGCTGCGCGGGCGCCGTGAGAGAGCCGCGGGGAGCATCGGGGGTGATCATCCGGCCACGAACGTCCCAGCGGTCGTGCGTCCGGTCAACACCTTCCGCGCGCTGGCATCCGCCTCTGGACGAGCTTCCGCCTGCCGTGCAGTGAAGGATGCCTCATCGTCGATGCGTGGATGACCTCCGAGCCTGCCTCGTCAGCCCTCGGGGAGCAGCGGATCGAGCACGCTCCCGCCCGGGGGCGAGGGCCCGAGCGCGCGGCCGAGGTGCTCGCGGATCGCGGCCGCGAGCGCCTCGGTGACGCGCCTGCGCAGCTGAGTCCGCGACGTGACGAGGCCGATCTCCCGGAGCGGGATCGGCCGGGCGAGGGGCCGCACGCGGGCGCGGCGCTTCTCGGCGGGCAGCCCTTGCGCCACGAGCGCGGGTAGCACCGTCGCTCCGAGCCCGGTGTCGACAAGGCCGATCAACGTCTCGAAGCTGCCGCTCTCGAGCTGAACGCCGCGCGGGGGCCTCGCCTGGCCGCTCCTGCAATACGAGAGCACCTGGCTCCGGAAGCAGTGCCCCTCCGGGAGCACCCACAGCTCGCGATCGCTGAGGTTCGCCTGCGTGACCGACTTGCGGTCGAGCAGCGGGTCGCCCTCGGGGAGATAGGCGACCATCGCCTCGTGTCCGAGGGGCGTCTCGCTCAGCCCCGGAGCGTGGAGCGGCGTCGCAGCGAGCCCCGCGTCGAGGGTGTCGGCGGCGAGCCGCTCGATGATCTCCTCGGTCTTCAGCTCCTCGATGAACAGCTCGACGCGCGGGTGTGCCTTCACGAAGGGATCGAGGAACAGGGGCAGCACGGTGGGAGCGAGGGTCGGGATGATCCCCAGCCGGTAGCGCCCCGCCGGAGCGTCGTCGCCGGCGACGATCTGACCGAGCCGCTCCGTCTCCCGGAGGATCTCGCGCATCTGAGCGATGGCGCGCGCCCCCTCCTCGGTCACCAGAACGGGCTTCTTGCTGCGGTCGAACAGCACGGTACCCAGGAGCTCCTCGAGCTTCTGGATCTGCATGCTGAGCCCGGACTGCGAGACGTGGCAGCGCTCGGCCGCGGTGCGGAAGCTGCGGGTCTGCTCCACCGCCACGGCGTAGCGGAGCTGCGTGAGCGTCACCTGCTCGAGGTCCATGGCCGGAGGAGTATCATAAAAAGTGAACGATTCATAAAATCGTTCGATTTGCACCGCCGGCGCAGAACGACCACGTTGCCTCTCGACGGCGCGGAGGCACGAGACGCCCCCGCCCCGAAACGAGGAAGAGAGAATGTCGCTCATCAACACCCGCATCAAACCGTTCAAGGCCACCGCGTTCCACCAGGGGAAGTTCGTGGACGTCTCGCACGAGTCGGTCCTCGGCAAGTGGTCGCTCTTCGTGTTCTACCCCGCGGACTTCACCTTCGTGTGCCCGACCGAGCTCGAGGACCTCGCGGACCTCCACGGCGAGTTCAAGAAGCTGGGCGTCGAGATCTACGGCGTCTCCACCGACACGCACTTCGCGCACAAGGCGTGGCACGACACGTCCGCGGCGATCAAGAAGGTCAACTACCCGCTCGTCGGCGATCCGACCGCCACCCTCTCGCGCAACTTCGGCGTGCTCATCGAGGAGGAGGGCCTCGCGCTCCGCGGCTCGTTCCTCGTGAACCCCGACGGCGTCATCAAGGTCTACGAGATCCACGACCTCGGCATCGGCCGCAGCGCGGCGGAGATGCTCCGCAAGGTCAAGGCGGCCCAGTACGTCGCCACGCACCCGGGCGAGGTCTGCCCGGCGAAGTGGGACGAGGGCGCGAAGACCCTCAAGCCGTCGCTCGATCTCGTCGGCAAGATCTGAGGCGTTCGGGCGTCGCCGCGCGTTCCGCGGCGACGCCCGCCAGCGCTCGTGACCCGCTCGTACTCGCCGGAAGGAACGCAGCCATGCTCGAAGACTCCATCAAGACCCAGCTCCGCGACGTCCTCGGACGGCTGACCCGTCCCGTCGCGGTCACCGCCTTCGTCGACGACTCGCAGGGGTCGGAGGAGATGCGCGCGCTCCTGCGCGACGTCGCGAGCGCCTCGTCCCTCGTCGAGCTCCACGAGCGGCGCGAGGGCGAAGGGCGCACGCCGTCGTTCGGCATCCACTCCCCTGGCGAGGAGCCGCGCGTGATCTTCGCGGGGCTCCCGCTCGGTCACGAGCTCACCTCGCTGATCCTCGCGCTCCTGCACGTCGGCGGCCATCCGCCGCGGGTGAGCGCGGAGGCGCTCGAGCAGATCGCGCGGCTCGACGGCGAGCTTCGGTTCGAGACCTACTTCTCTCAATCGTGCCAGAACTGCCCCGACGTCGTGCAGGCGCTGAACCTGATGGCGGCCAAGAACCCGAGGGTTCGCCACGTCGCCGTCGATGGCGCCCTCTTCCAGGGCGAGGTCGAGCAGCGGAAGATCATGGCCGTGCCGACCGTCTTTCTGAACGGCGAGCCCTTCGGCCAGGGTCGGATGGAGATCGAGCAGATCCTCGCCAAGCTCGACGACGGCTCCTCCGTGAAGAAGCGCGCCGAGGCGCTCGACCAGCGCAAGCCGTTCGACATGCTCATCGTGGGCGGTGGGCCCGCTGGCGCTTCGGCGGCCATCTACGCGGCGCGCAAGGGCCTCGACACCGGCATCGTCGCCGAGCGCTTCGGCGGGCAGGTGATGGACACCCTCGCCATCGAGAACCTCATCTCGGTCGTGGAGACCGACGGGCCCAAGCTCGCGGCGGCGCTCGAGCAACACGTGCGCGCGTACCCCGTCGAGCTCATCAAGCACGAGCGCGTCGCGTCGATCACCCCCGGCTCACCGTTCGAGCTGCGCCTGGCGAGCGGCGCCACGCTCCGCGCGAAGAGCGTCGTCCTGGCGACGGGCGCCCGGTGGCGCGACATGAACGTCCCCGGCGAGGCCGAGTACCGGACCAAGGGCGTGACGTACTGCCCGCACTGCGACGGACCGCTGTTCAAGGGCAAGCGAGTGGCCGTCATCGGCGGCGGCAACTCCGGCGTCGAGGCGGCGATCGATCTCGCGGGCGTGGTCGGCCACGTCACCCTGCTCGAGCTCGCCCCCGCCCTCCGCGCCGACGCGGTCCTCGTTCGCAAGCTCAAGAGCATGCCCAACGTCGAGATCGTCACGCGCGCGCGCACGACCGAGGTGGTGGGCGACGGGCAGAAGGTCGTCGGGCTCCGCTGGGAGCACACCGAGACGAAGGAGCAGCACCAGATCGGGGTCGAGGGCGTGTTCGTGCAGATCGGCCTGCTCCCCAACACCGGGTTCATCAAGGGGACGGTGGAGCTCAACGGCCTCGGCGAGGTCGTCGTCAACGACCGCGGACAGACGTCGGTGCCCGGCCTCTTCGCCGCCGGCGACATGACGACCACGCCGTTCAAGCAGATCGTCGTCGCCCTCGGCGACGGCGCGAAGGCCGCCCTCGGGGCCTTCGAGCACCTCATCCGCGCCACCGCGCCGGCGGACTGAGCGCCCTCCGGCCGAGGTTCGACGCGCGAGCCCGTCTGCGATCACGAGCTCAGCCACGCCTCGGACCGGAGCCGATCGACGAGGAAATCCACGAACGCGCGCACCCTGACCGCCGCCCGCCGGCCCTCCGGGTGGACGACGTGGATAGGGACCGGCGGGGGCTCGTGCGCAGCGAGCACGATCGAGAGGCGCCCGGCGCGCAGCTCCGGGTCGATCTGATACGAGAGCACCCGCGCGAGCCCTCGCCCGGCCACGGCCGCTGCAATGGCGACGTCGGCCGTATTGGCGAGGAGCTGCGATGACGGAAAGACCCTCTCGACCCGCGAGCCCACCCCGAACGACCATTCCACCGGGGAGCCCGTCCAAGAGAAAGCAATGGTGTCGTGACGCGCCAGATCGGCCGGCGCCTTGGGCTCACCCCGCGCGGCGAGGTACTCCGCCGAAGCGCAGACCACCCGCCGCACGGAGCCGACACGGATCGCGCTGAGCGACGAGTCCGGCAGATGGGCAATCCGGACGGCGACGTCGAGCCCCTCGTCGACCATGTCGACAACGCGGTCGACGAGCAGCGTCCACGCCGACACGCGCGGATGGAGAGCCAGGAAATCGAAGAGGGCGGGCGCGACGAACATCCGCCCGAACAGGACCGGCGCCGTGACGCCGATCTGCCCTCGCAACGCGGTATGGGACCCGGCCGCCGACGCCTCGGCCTCCTCGATCTCACCGAGGATCCGCTTGCAGTCCGCGAGGTACCGGGCGCCCGCCTCGGTCAGGCGGACGACGCGCGTGGTGCGGTGCAGGAGCCGCGTGCCGATGCGCTCCTCGAGCGCAGAGAGGGCCCGGGTCACCGCCGGCGGCGACATGGACAGCCGCCGCGCGGCCGGCGCGAAGCCCTCCTCCTCGGCGACGGCGACGAACACGCGCATGGAGTCGAGGCGGTCCATCGGATTATTCCAGTTTCCGGAATGGTCCCTTGTCAAGGACGAGCATTACCCTTGGCCGCGGGAATGGGCATCCTGGCTCGGCGAGCGCGGGAGCCCCACGCGGACTGTGCCGCTCCCGCTGACATCCACAGCCGAAAGGACACCTCGATGACCCTCCCTGCCAGCCCCATCCGCCTCTACCGCTATCCGCTCTCGGGACACGCGCACCGCGTGGAGCTGTTCCTGTCGCTGCTGAGGCTGCCGTTCGAGAGGGTCGACGTCGACCTGAAGGGCGGCGCTCACAAGACGCCCGAGTTCCTGAGCAAGAACGCGTTCGGTCAGGTGCCCGTGATCGAGGACGGCGACGTGACGCTGGCCGACAGCAACGCGATCCTCGTGTACCTGGCTGCGCGGTACGACCCGTCGGGGCGCTGGCTCCCGCGCGATCCGGTGGCGGCGGCGCACGTGCAGCGGTGGCTCTCCGTGGCCGCCGGGCAGCTCGTGGCGGGGCCCGCGGCGGCGCGCGCCGCGAGCGTGTTCGGCCGCAAGCTGGATGTCGAGCAGGCCAAGGGGCTCGCCGCCCAGCTCTTCGCGGTGATCGACCAGCACCTCGCGGACCAGCGGTTCCTGGCCGGCGACGAGCCGACCCTCGCGGACATCGCGATCTACACCTACACGGCGCACGCGCCGGAGGGCGGCGTGTCGCTCGATCCGTACGCGAACCTGCGCGCGTGGCTCGCCCGCGTGGAGGGGCTGCCCGGCTTCGTGCCGATGAAGAAGGCGCTGTCGTGACCTCCCTGCCCGGGTGGACCAGGGAGGGCTCGCCCTATCACCCGGGCGAGATGGCCGTACAGGCGCGGGCCGGGGCGCGCGAGCGCGCCGAGAACGCCGGGCGCCGGATCATCCGGGACTTCATGCCCGACCAGCACCGCGAGCTGTTCGCGCAGCTGCCGTTCCTGCTCGTCGGAGCCCTCGACGCAGAGCGCCGGCCGTGGGCCTCGATCGTCGTGGGGCCGCCGGGGTTCATCTCGTCCCCGGATCCGCGGACGCTCGCGGTGAACGCTCGCCCGGGAGCCGGCGATGCGCTCGGCCCGCACCTCGTGGCCGGCGCGCCCGTCGGCCTCCTCGGCATCCAGCTGGAGACCCGCCGCCGGAACCGGATGAACGGGACGATCACGGCGGCCGACGAGCGAGGCTTCGTGGTCGAGGTCGGGCAGAGCTTCGGCAACTGCGCGCAGTACATCCAGGCGCGAGAGCCCGAGCTCGTGAGGGCGCCGGAGGCGGCCGCCGCGCCCCCGGCGCACGCGGAAGGGCCGGCGCTGTCCGCCGGCGCGGCGGCGCTGATCCGCCGCGCGGACACGTTCTTCATCGCGACCGCGGCGCCGGCCGCGCGGGGAGGCGACGCGATCGAGGGCGCCGACGTGTCCCATCGGGGCGGCAAGCCGGGCTTCGTGCGCGTGACCGAGGAGGACGGCCACACCGTCCTGACCTCGCCGGATTTCACGGGCAATTTCGCGTTCAACACGCTCGGCAACCTGGCGCTCTGCCCGAGCGCCGGGGTGCTCTTCGTCGACTTCGCCTCCGGCGGGGTGCTGTCGCTGACCGGCGAGGCCGAGGTGCTCTGGGACGGGCCGGAGCTCTCGGCGTTCGCCGGCGCCCAGCGGCTCCTGCGGTTCCACGTGGCCGAGGGCGCCTTCCGGGAGGACGCGCTGCCGCTGCGCTGGTCGGCGCCGGTGCCCGCGCCGCAGCTCGCGGCGACCGGCTCGTGGGAGGACGTGGCGCGCGGGTGACGCCGCGGCCCGCGGGGGCCCGTCCAGGGGAGTTTTGCCCCATCGGGGCGATCCGGGGCGGGCCCGGGCGGGTCAGCGTGCGGACGGGCACCTTGAGAATGCGTACGCGTCCTGCATCCTACCCGCGACCTCATGCGACTCGCCAGCAAGCTCACCCTCGCCCTCGTCCTCGTCATGTGCGCGGCGCTCAGCCTGTACGGCTATCTCTCCGTCCGGCGCGAGCGGGCGCTCTT
Source organism: Sorangium sp. So ce1504 (assembly GCF_051521635.1). Lineage (NCBI taxonomy): Bacteria > Pseudomonadati > Myxococcota > Polyangiales > Polyangiaceae > Sorangium > Sorangium sp. So ce1504. The sequence goes on from NZ_CP150365.1 coordinate 9,936,949, forward strand.
CGAGGCGGACATGCGGCGCGACGAGCACCTCATCGGCATCGCGCTCCGCGCGGCGGTGGTCGAGACGTGGCGCCGGGACGGGATGGGGGAGGCGCTCCAGCTGCTCGACGAGATGAGCGAGCGCGAGGACGGCGTGCGGTTCCGCTGGGTGTGGCTCGACGCGCCGGCCGGGGATCGCTTCGCGCCCGCGCTGCCCGCCGCCGAGATCGAGGAGCTCTCGCGGGGCACCGAGGTGTTCCGGATCGAGCGCAAGGGCGACAGGAGCGGGCGCTTCTACACGTACGCGCCCGTCGGGGTGGAGCCCGAGCGCGTCGGCGCCATCGAGATCTCCGAGTCGCTCGAGGAGGAAGAAGCGTACGTCCAGGCGAGCGTGGTCAACACCGTGGCCACCATCATCACCCTCGCGGCGCTGAGCGGGCTCCTGGCGATGACCTTCGGGCAGGTCCTCGTCGGGCGCCCGACGCGGCGGCTCGTCGACAAGGCGCGGCGGATCGGGGAGGGCGACCTCGGCGGGCCGCTGCTCCTGCCGCAGCGCGACGAGCTCGGGCGGATCGCCCACGAGATCAACGCGATGTGCGAGCACCTGGCCGAGGCGCGCGAGCGCGCGGGCCGCGAGACGACCGCGCGCATCGCGGCGCTGGAGCAGCTCCGGCACGCGGATCGGCTCACCACCGTGGGCAAGCTGGCGTCGGGGCTCGCGCACGAGCTCGGCACGCCGCTCAACGTGGTGGGCGGCCGCGCCAAGATGATCGCGCGCGGCCTGCCGCAGGAGGAGGCGGCGGAGAGCGCGCGCATCATCGCCGAGCAGGCGGACCGGATGACGAAGATCATCCGGCAGCTGCTGGACTTCGCGCGCCGCCGGGTCGCGCAGAAGGCGCCGGCCGATCTCGCGCACATCGCGCGCCAGACGCTGGCGCTGCTGGAGCCCCTCGCCCGGAAGCGGAGCGTGACGCTCCGCCTCGACGAGGCGAGCGGCGGGGCGGCGCGCGCCGAGGTGGACTCGGGGCAGATGCAGCAGGTGCTCACGAACCTCATCATGAACGGCATGCAGTCGATGAAGCGGGGCGGCGAGCTCACCGTGCGGGTGGAGCGCGCCCGCGTGCGTCCGCCGGCCGACCACGGCGGCGCCGAGGGCGAGCACGTCGCCGTCCGGGTGACCGACGGCGGGGAGGGGGTCGCGCCCGAGAACATCCTCCGCATCTTCGAGCCGTTCTTCACCACGAAGGACGTCGGCGAGGGCACGGGCCTCGGGCTGAGCGTGTCCTACGGGATCGTGCGCGAGCACGGGGGCTGGATCGACGTGGAGAGCGAGCTCGGCAAGGGCTCGACGTTCACGGTGTACCTCCCGCCGAGCGGCCAGGATGACGCAGGATGACGCGAGCCCGGCGGCCGCGGGCCGAGGGCGAGGGCGGGCTGGCCGGGGCGGCCGCCGCGCCGCGGCTGGCCGCGAGCGGGGCGCTGTACTACGCGAGTTATCGAGGAGAGATGGCGGGCGAGCCATCGAGGTGACGATGGGCAGGCGAGCGCTGATCATCGACGACGACGAGGCGATGTGCGCGTGGCTCTCGGCGGACCTGCGGTCGCGCGGCGTCGAGGCGACGACCCGGACCTCACCGGCGGAGGCGCTCGCGCTGCTCGAGGCAGACGAGGGCTTCGACGTCATCCTGACCGATCTGAACATGCGCGGGATGGACGGGATCGCGGTCTGCGGACGGGCGGCCGAGATCCGGCCGGACGTGCCGGTCATGGTGATCACCGCGTTCGGCAGCATCGAGACCGCGGTGCAGGCGATCCGCGCGGGTGCGTACGACTACGTGACCAAGCCGGTCGACATCGAGGCGCTGGCGCTGGCGCTGGAGCGGGCGATCGCGCACCACGCGCTCAAGGCCGAGGTGCGGCGGCTGCGCCGCGCCGTGGCCGGGCCCGGCGGGTTCCCGGACCTCATCGGCCGGAGCGCCGCGATGCGGGGCGTGCAGGACCTGATCGAGCGCATCGCCGACGCGGACGCGACGGTGCTCATCACGGGCGAGAGCGGGACGGGCAAGGAGGTCGTCGCGAAGGCGATGCACGCGCGGAGCCGCCGCAAGGACGGGCCGTTCGTGGCGATCAACTGCGCGGCGGTGCCGGAGTCGCTGATCGAGAGCGAGCTCTTCGGGCACGTGCGGGGGGCGTTCACCGACGCGCGCGCGGCGCGCTCCGGGCTGTTCGTCGAGGCGAACGGCGGGACGCTGCTGCTCGACGAGATCGGGGAGCTGCCGCTCGCGGTGCAGCCGAAGCTGCTCCGCGCCCTCCAGGAGCGCCGGGTGCGCCCGGTGGGCGGGAGCGCGGAGGTGCCGTTCGACGCGCGCATCGTGGCCGCGACGAACCGCGACCTGGACGAGGCCGTCGAGGCGCGCCGCTTCCGGGAGGACCTGTACTACCGGATCAACGTGCTCCACGTGGAGCTGCCGCCCGTGCGGGCGCGGGGCAGCGACGTGCTGCTGCTCGCGCAGCGCTTCATCGAGGACTTCGCCACGCGCTGGGGCAAGGAGGTGGTCGGCCTGTCACCGGCGGCCGCCGAGCGGCTGCTCGCGTACACGTGGCCGGGCAACGTGCGGGAGATCCAGAACTGCATGGAGCGGGCGGTGGCGCTCACGGGGTACCCGGAGATCACGGTGGAGGACCTGCCGGCGAAGATCCGGGAGCACCGGCCGTCGCACGTGCTCGTGGCGGGGGACGACCCGTCCGAGCTGGTGCCGCTCGAGGAGGTGGAGCGGCGGTACATCCTGCGGGTGCTCGAGGCGGCGGGCGGGAACAAGACGCTGGCGGCGAGGATCCTGGGGCTGGACCGGAAGACGCTGCACCGGAAGCTGGAGCGGTGGGAGCCAGGCGCCGGGGGGACGAAGGGGAGCTGAGAGGGTGGGCGGGGTGGGTCGGGCGACCTGAAGCTCGAAGCCCACGCCGAGGGGCGGAGGAATACCCCGGGCGGGGAACGACGCCCCACCCCGGATGGCCCACGCGGGGGGTCGCCGCCAGTCCCACTGCAGTCCGCCGCAACCTGGGTCGTCCGCCGCAACCTGGGTCGGCGCCTGCGGCCTCAACCTCGGTCGGTTCCAGCCGTTCCGGCCAGCCTCCCCAACCCGGGTCGGTTCCAGCCACCCCAACCTCGGTCGGTTCCAGCCCCCCAACCCCGGTCGGTTCCAGCCACCCCAACCTCGGTCGGTTCCAGCCAGCCCCCCAACCCCGGTCGGTTCCAGCCACCCCAACCCCGGTCGGTTCGGGACGGCCGCCGGTGGGCGGCACGCGGCCTGCAATACAGGCCTCTCACCAAGGAGAGAGCCCGATGCCCCCCGACTCGATGCGCGGTCTTGCCTCGATCCTGAATACGCCCCCTGAGCCGGTGCCGCGCGTCCACCCCGGCGCGCCCCCCATCCGCGTGCTGCTCGCCGAAGACGACAGGGAGTTGCGGCTGCTCCTCGCCACCGCCCTCCGCCGCGACGGCTACGAGGTCTTGGAGGCGCATGACGCCAAACACCTCCTCGAGTTGATGGGCGAAGCGCTCGTCTCCGGGAACGGCGGCCCGGTCGATGTCGTGGTGAGCGACATCCGGATGCCAGGCGCGAGCGGACTCGATCTGCTGGCCGGGCTGCGCCGCGACGACTGGACGACGCCGGTGGTCCTCATCACCGCGTTCGGCGACCCGGAGACACACGCGGAGGCCTACCGCCTGGGCGCCGACGCGGTGCTCGACAAGCCGCTCGACGTGGACGATCTGCGGCTCGTGGTCCAGACGCTCGTCTCGATGCGCGGCTGACGCACCACGCAGCCGCCCGCGCCGCTCCACTACACACAACCCTTGTCAGGAGCGCGCCAGTTGACCGTTGGATAGGTTTTCAACATCGTCGTGGAGCAGATCCGTGCGATCGTGAGTCGCCCGGCGCCGCCTCACCCCGCCTCGACCGGCAGCCGGCGCGGCTCCCCCGCGCGCTGCGCCTTCAGCCGCGCCCGCCGCATCTTGTGCCACGCGAGGATCCCCGCGTCCGCGCGCACGAAGCGGCACGCGTCGAGATCCGCGTCGCGCGGCTCCGAGGACGCGAGCATCCGCTCGTCGCCCGGCTGGATCAGCCAGAACTCCGTCCGCAACCCGAGCCACGCGAGCAGCCGCCCGATCACCGGGATCGGCACGTAGTACCGCCCCACGATCGCCGTCCGCTCCGCGTCGATCGGCGCGCACCCCGCCATGCCCACCACGCGCTTCCCGAACGAGAGGCGCAGCACGCCCGGGAAGCGCACCTCCATCTCGAACCTCCACCCCCGACGACCGTCCCAGGGCTCCCCGTCGTCGTGGCGCAGCACCGCCTCGGCGTGGATGACGTCGCCCTCGACGCGGACCTCGCAAGGGTCGAGCATCGCGCCGACGCCGGGGACCCAGGGGCGGTGCGCGAACGGCAGGTGGTGGACGTCGAGCATGCCCTCCATCGCGCGCGCGAACGGCACGTCCCAGTCCATCGACGCCGTGTGGGCGTGCCGCTCGTCCGGCGGCAGGCCATCGAACCAGGGCACCGGCGGCAGCTCGGCCGTCCGCTCGCCCCAGAAGAGCCACACGAAACCCCGGTGCTCCCGCGCCTCGTACCGGGTCAGCGCGAGCGCATCCCCCGCGCCGCGCGCGCTCGCGCCGCGCCCCTCGCACGGGATCGCGACGCAGCGCCCGTCCGAGGCGAACCGGAAGCCGTGGTACGGGCACTCGATCGCCCCGTCCACGACCCGCCCCAGGCCGAGGTCCGCGCCGCGGTGCGGGCAGCGCGCCCGCGCCACGACCAGGACGCCGCGCTCGTCCCTGAACAGCACGAGCCGCGTCCCGAAGCGCTCGACGGCGACCGGCCGCTTGCCCACGCAGGCCGCGTCCGCGATGATGTACCAGGCGCCCTCGACGAACGCGCCGCGCCCTTCCTCGATGCCGTGCTTTCGCATGATGCTCCTCCGATCGCCCGGAAGCCTGGGGCCGGCCCGGCCGGGGAGCAGTGACAGCGCGCGCCACAAGGGCTGACATGCGGCGCCAGGCCCCGCAGGCGCCCGCCCCGACGATCTGGGCCCGCACCGCCGCGCAGCTCGCGGACCACGCCGCGGAGCGCGGGGCGGATCGGCGGGCGCTGCTCGAGGCCGCGGGGCTCGCCGGCGCGGCGCTCGCCGATCCGGACGCCCGCGTGCCGCTCGCGGCGTTCTACGCGCTCATCGAGGCGGCCGTGGCGGCGTCCGCCGATCCGCACCTCGGCCTCGACTTCGCGGCGCGCTTCGAGCCGGAGCACTTCGACGCGCTCGGCTTCCTGGCCATGAGCAGCCCGACGCTCGGAGAGTCGTTCCGCCGGATGCTCCGCTACCAGCAGATCTGGAACGAGGGCGAGCGCTACACGCTGGAGATCCGCGGGCGCCGCGCGCACCTCGGGTTCGTGCCCTTCGGGCCCGACCGGCCGGCCCACGGCCAGCTCGCGGAGATGTTCGCGTTCGACGCGCTCGTGAACGCCGGGCGCATGTGCGGCGCGCCGATCCAGGCGCTCGCGGTGCGCTTTCGTCACGCGCCGGAGGGTGATCCGGAGGAGAAGGCGCGGCGGCTCGGCTCGCCGGTGCTGTTCGGGGCGCCGGCGACCGAGCTGGTCCTGCCGGTGGAAGAGCTCGCCCGTCCGCTTCCGCACGCGAACGAGGCGCTCGCCGCGTTCCTCGAGCGCCACATGAGCGCCGCCGCGGCGCGCCTGCCGGGCGCGGCCCCGCCCGCGCTGTCCGACCGCGTGCGCGCGCTCCTCGGCGAGCGGCTGCGCGAGGGGGCCGACCTGGGCGCGCTCGCGGCGCGCTTGCGGATGAGCCCGCGCACGCTCCAGCGCCGCCTCGGCGACGAGGGGACGTCGGTCCACGCCCTGCTCGACGAGGTCCGGCGCGGCCGCGCTGCGGCGCTCCTCGACGCGGACATGGCGATCGGCGAGGTGGCGTATCTGCTCGGCTATTCCGAGCCGAGCGCGTTCCACCGGGCGTTCCGGCGCTGGACCGGCGTGACGCCGGAGGCGTTCCGCGCCCGGACCAGGGGCGCAGCGCCGCAGTGAGCGGCCTGCGCCAGCGGCTGGCCTGACGGGTTCCTTCACGCGCGCCCGGCCGCGGCCTGCGCCGCTGCCGGGCCTGCGCTCACGGGCCCTGCGCTCACGGGCCGGGGGGGGCGATCTCCAGCTTCGCCATCACGCTGCCGCTGCCCGTGATGCCCGCCTGGATGTTCTCGACCGCCTGCGTGATCGCATTGGTGGCCGGGATGAGGCACGCCCCCGCCTTCACGCTGCCGGTGGCCGCGCCCTCGAGGTTGCCGCCCGCCTGGACCACCGCCTCGGCGCTGGCGAGGAGCAGCTCGCCGCGCGCGTGCGCGACGACGAGGAGCCGCGGCAGGTTCGCCTTGAGCGTCGCGATCGCCGCCTCGACGTCGGCCCCACCCTCGATGTTGACCGCGGGCTCCTTGCAGCTGGCCTTCGCGCTCGCGCTCGCCTCGCAGGAGCCGCTGCACTCCGCGGACCCCTGGCACTCGGCGCTCGGCGGCTTGAGCTCGGCCCTGCACTTCGGCGCCTTGAACTGGACGTCGCACGAGCCCGAGCAATCGGCGTTGCACTGCACCTCTGCCTCGGCCGCGAACGCGCACGAGCCACGGCACTCGCCCGTGCAGGTGCCCTGGCACTCGCCGCGGCAGTCGCCGCCGGCGGTCGTCGCGGAGCAATCGCCGTCGCACGTGCCCTCGCACGTCCCCTGGCACGTCCCCTCGCAGTGGACCGCCAGGTTGGCCGAGCCCTCGCACGAGCCGGTGCACTTCCCCTCGCACCGCCCCGAGAGCTGACCGGGATCGCAGCGCGCGACGATCTCCGCCGGGGTCAGCTGGCACTCGACGTTGGCGCTGCACCTCGCCTCGCAGTTCGCCTGCACGCTCGCGTCGACCGTGCAGCTCGGCGGCTGGAAGGTGATCGACAGGTCGGCCGTCGCGTCCCCGAGCGCGTCGACGGCGAGCTCACACCATTGCTCCGCCCGTTCGTTCGGCTTCGTCGCCGTGATCGTCGCCACGTCCGCGCCGAGGTCCAGCGCGATCGCCTGACAGGCGCTCGTCACGTCCGCCACGATGGCGCCCGCGGCGCCCGTGAAGTCCGACACGGACTGCATGAAGGCACCATAATTGAGCTCTGCCTCGCCCTCGAGACCCCATTCCACCGTGGCGAGATCGGCGCCCGGCGTGAAGTCGCGACAGCAGATGTCACTCTGCAGCTCCGAGACCTTGTCACACCCCATCGCCGGGATGACGGAGAGCCCCGCCAGCGCCAGCGGGAATGCCGCGATTCGCCACGTCACACGGATATTCATCGGGAAACTCCTTCGTTCTTTGTCGGGCGTGCCGCTGGTGCGGGACTGCCACGGAGAGCGGTGAAACCCCATGAGGGAGCACGCTCGCCTCCGAGCTCGGCCTGCAGCCGCCTCCGAAGCAGGGCGACAATAGTTCATAGATCGACCCACATGACAAGGCCCATGCTGCGGAATTGTTGCTCGTCTCGACGTCACCCTAGGGCGAAGCCCGTCAGCACGGGAGCCATCCACGACGAGATCTGTTGATGTTCATGTCGACGGCAGAGGTAGGAAGAACGCCCGCTCGCGGCCGTCCAGGGGAGGGCAGAGGGCGCGCCATGACACGGCACGTCGTGGGTTCAACCAGCCATCATCGAATCGCCGTTGCAGAGCTCGGCCGAGCCGTAGGACAATGGCCCCGTGATGACGCTCGGCCCACGGCTCCCCCGGTTCGTGCAGCTCTCTCTCGTGCTCGCCCTGACGGCCGGTTGCGGCGCCTCGTCCGACGACGAGAGCCCGACGAGCGGCCAGGCCGCCGGCGAGCCGCCCAGGATGACGGGGATGACGGCGGCCCACAATGCCGCGCGCGCCGCCGTCGACCCGCCCGCCGATCAGCCGGTGCCCCCTCTCTTGTGGTCGCCCGAGATCGCCGCGGTGGCTCAGGCCTATGCCGCCCAGTGCATGTTCGGCCATAGCGCGAGCGATTATGGAGAAAACATCTTCGCGTCGGCCGGCTCGTCACCCACACCGGAGGATGTTGTCGCCTCGTGGGTCGACGAGGCGGCCAACTACGATCTTGCGAGCAATGCCTGCAGCTCCACCTGCGGCCATTACACTCAGGTGGTATGGGCCGACTCCCTGCGGCTCGGCTGCGGGGTCGCCGATTGCACGACCGGCTCGCCGTTCGGCGGTGGCACCTGGCAGATCTGGGTGTGCAACTACGATCCTCCCGGCAATTTCGCCGGAGAGCGCCCCTACTGAGCCCGCGCGCGCGTCGTCGGCGCGCGCCGTCCTCGTCTCCTCCCCGCCCCTCGCCGGCTCTGGTATCGCAGCGGCGATGGACTTCGGGTGGACCCCTTCCCAGCGCGCCGTCCACGACCGCATGCGCGCCCTCGGCGCCGAGGCCGACGCCGCGGCCCCGGACGATCGCATGCGCGTCCTCGCCCGGGGCGGCGCCCTCGGCCTGCCGATCGCCCGCGATCTCGGCGGCGAGGGCCTCGACCTCGTCACGACGGCGCTCGCCTACGAGGGCCTCGGCGCGACGCTGCGCGACGGCGGCGTCCTGCTCGCCGCGGGGGCGCACCTCTTCGGCGTGGCGCTCCTGCTCGCGCGGGTGGGCACGCCCGCGCAGCAGCGCGCGTGGCTGCCGCGGATGGCGAGCGGCGCGTGCATGGCGACGGTCGCCGCGACCGAGGCCGGCGCGGGCTCGGACGTCGCGTCGGTGCAGGCCAGGGCCGACCGCACGGACGCCGGCTACCGGCTCACCGGCGACAAGCGGTACGTGACCTGGGCCGACCGGGCCGACGTGTACCTCGCGATCGCGCGCGACGGCGGCGGCCGCGCCGGAGGGGCCCCGGCGCGCGGCCTCACCGCGCTGCTCGTCCCCCGCGCCGCGGGCGAGGGCGCCGCGCGCATCCTCCCCGGCGCGCCGCTCGCGACCGCGGGCCTCCGGGGCGCGCGGCTCGCGCCCGTCTCGTTCGCCGGCTGCGAGGTCGGCCACGACGCGCTCCTCGGCCGCGCCGGCGCCGGCCTCGCCGTCTTCCAGATCGCGATGACCTTCGAGCGCGCGCTCATCCTCGCCTTCCGCCTCGGCGCCATGGAGCGCGCCCTCGGCGAGGCCGTCCGCTTCGCCCGCGAGCGCGAGATCGGCGGCCAGGCGATCGCCCGCCACCAGGCCGTCGCGCACCGCCTCGCGCAGATGAAGCTGCGGCTGGAGACGTCGCGGCTGCTCACCTACCGCGCCGCGTGGGCGCTGGATCAGGGCGAGCGCGGCCAGGCCGAGGCCGCGCTCGCGAAGTGGCACACGGCGGACTCGGCCGTGGCGTCCGCGCTCGACGACCTCCGCCTCCGCGGCGGCGCTGGCTACCTCGAGGAGAGCGGCCTCCCCTCCGCCATCGACGACGCCCTGGGCGGCAGCATCCATTCGGGGACGTCCGACGTGCTCGCCACGATCGTCGCGCGGTGGCTGGGCGTCTAGCCGCTCGCCCGCGCTTCACCTCGTCTCACCGAGCTCCCCCTCGTCGTGACATCAGGCCCCGGGAGCGTGCTCGGCCCCCTCCCATCCAACATGGAAGAACTTGGACGACGAACTACTGGCCAACCCTCGCCGGCGCCTTTACCAAGGTAGGGCTGCGCGGACCGGCCGAGGGTCGCCGGCCCGCGCCCGTCCGCCGGCCCCTCAAGCCCAACCAGGAACGATATGACCGAAGCGACCGACAATCCCCTGCTCATTCTCGGCTTCGAGATCCCGTTCGATCGCATCCGGAGCGAGCACGTGGAGCCCGCGGTGCGCGCGCTGCTCCAGGACGCCCGCGCCCGGCTCGACGCGCTCGTCGCGGCGCCCGGCCCCCGCACGTACGACAACACCCTCGCCGCGCTCGAGGCCGTCACCGAGCGGCTCGACCGCGCCATGAACGTCGTCTCGCACCTCGAATCGACGTCCACCACACCCGCGCTGCGCGCCGCGTACAACGCCGTCCAGCCGGAGGTCAGCGAGTTCCTGAGCGGCATCGCCCTCAACGAGGGCGTCTACGGCGCGCTCAAGGCGTACGCGGCCACGCCCGAGGCCGCGGCGCTGACGGGCCCACGGCACCGCTTCCTGAAGAAGACCCTCGACGATTTCCGGAGGAGCGGCGCCGAGCTCGACCCGGCCGGCAAGAAGCGCCTCTCCGAGATCGACGTCGAGCTCGCCACGCTCACCCTGCGCTTCTCGCAGAACGTGCTCGACGCGACGAACGCCTTCGAGTTCGTGGTCGAGGACGCTGCCCGCCTCGCCGGCCTGCCGCCGAGCGCGGTCGAGGCGGCCCGTCAGGGCGCGAAGGACAGGGGCATCGAGGGTTACCGCTTCACGCTGCAGGCGCCGAGCTACATCCCCGTGCTCACGCACCTCGACGACGGCGCTATCCGCGAGCGCTTCTACCGCGCCTTCAACACGCGGGCGACCGAGGGCGACCACGACAACCGGCCGCTCATCCGCCGTATCCTCGAGCTCCGCGGGGAGAAGGCGAGGCTGCTCGGCTACGCGAGCTTCGCCGATCTCGTGCTCGAGGACCGGATGGCGAAGACGGGCGCCGCGGCGCGCCGCTTCGTCGACACGCTGCGGGCGCGCACCGAGGCGGTCTTCGCCCGCGAGAAGGAGGATCTCGCCGCCTTCCGCCGCGAGATCGAGGGCCCGGACGCGCCGCCGCTCGCGCCGTGGGACGTCGCCTACTACGCCGAGAAGCTCCGCCGCGCCCGCTACGATTTCGACGACGAGGCGCTCCGCCCGTATTTCCCGCTGGATCGCGTCGTCTCCGGCCTGTTCGAGATCGCCCACCGCCTTTACGGCGTGCGCATCGCGCCCTGGCAGGCCGCCCCCACGTGGCACCCGAGCGTCCGCGCCTACCAGCTCGTCGAGCCGAACGGCGCCCAGAGCGCCGCTTTCTATCTCGACTTCGTGCCGCGCGAGCAGAAGCGCGACGGCGCCTGGATGCACGGGCTCGTCACGGGCGCGCCGAGCGAGGACGGGCGCGCGGCCGGCGAGGACGCTCGCCACCTCGAGGTCCTCGCGGGCAGCTTCACCCCGCCGGTCGGCGGCCGCCCCGCGCTGCTCAACCACCGCGAGGTCGAGACGCTGTTCCACGAGTTCGGCCACATGATGCACCACGCCTCGAGCCGGGTGCCGATCCGGAGCCTCGCCGGCACCAACGTCGCCTGGGACTTCGTCGAGCTCCCCTCGCAGATCATGGAGAACTGGTGCTGGGAGCGGGAGGCGCTCGACCTCTTCGCGCGCCACCACGAGACGGGCGCGCCCGTCCCGGACGACCTGCTCCAGCGCATGCGCGCGGCCCGCACGTTCCGCGCGGGCGCCGCGACGATGCGGCAGCTCGGCTTCGCCGAGATCGACCTCGCGCTCCACATGGACTGGACCGGAGAGCAGGGTGATGTCGTCGAGTTCGCGCGCGAGGTCCTCGGGCGTTACTCGCCTGTCCCGCTGCCCGAGGGCTACGCCATGATCGCCGGCTTCTCGCACCTCTTCTCGAGCCCGGTGGGCTACGCAGCGGGCTATTACTCGTACAAATGGGCCGAGGTGCTGGACGCCGACGCCTTCTCCCGCTTCCAGGAAGAGGGGCTGTTCAGCCGGAAGGTGGGCGACGCGTTCCGGAGCCAGATCCTCGCGCTCGGCGACACGCAGGACCCGATGGATCTCTACAGGAGCTTCCGCGGCCGCGAGCCCACCCTCGACGCCCTGCTCCAGCGCAGCGGCCTCGCCTGAGCCCCCTGGGCGGGCCCTGAGCCTTCGGGCGGCACCCCGGGCCCCCCAGGCGCCGCGGTCCTCCACGACGCCCCCACGGGCCCCTCACGGGCCTCGGGCCCCGCTCCCAAGGCGCTCACGGCCCCCCACGGCTCCCCGACACCTCAGCCCCAGGACACGCGCTACCGGCGCCGCGCGCAAGCACACTTCTTCATCAGCTCCCGCGCGCGGACCGGTGCAAAAACGATGGCATCCCTGATCCGTGACCACTGGTCGATCGAGAACCAGCGCCATTGGGTGCTCGACGTCGCGTTTCGCGAGGATGAGAGCCGCATTCTGCGACGATGGTGCGGCTGATGGCGCGTCGGCTGTCCCAGCCGGCGGCGGAATCCGCCCTGCTTGCCCACCACTGAACCCACCATCCCGCCGCTGCTGCCGCTCCCATCAGCCCGCCCGATGTCAGCGTTGCCGCCGGCCGGGTTCAACAGCAAAATCAGGCCACTTACTGCTAGACATGCTCTCAGGGCGTCGCGACGATACTCACGGATACACGGGGCAATCCCGGCCGAGGTGGCTCCCGGGCGGGGGAAAAAGATGGATGCGACGTACGTCATCAAGGAGGTCCTCTCCACGAGCAAGAGAGCTGTGCTCTATCGCGGAGTCCGCGCCGCAGACGGGCAGCCGGTCGTCCTCAAGGTCCTCGATCCGCAGCACCGCTCGCAGCACCTCACGTGGCTGAAGAACGAGTATTCGACCCAGAGCGCGCTGAATATCCCGGCCGCCGTGAGGCCGATCGCCCTCGAGACCTACGAAGGCAGGCCGGCCCTCGTCATGGAAGACTACGGCGGCGAGTCGCTCGATCGAGCGGTCGGCCCGCCGATGGACATCGCGGAGTTCCTGCGGCTCGCGATCCGGATCGTCTCGGCTGTGGCGGATATCCATCAGCGGAACGTCGTCCACAAAGACATCAAGCCCGACAACATCCTCGTCCACCCCACGACGGGCGAGGTCAAGCTCATCGATTTCGGGCTCGCCTCGACGCTGCCGTGCAATTGGCAGGCGAGCGCTGGCCTCCGGCAGATCGAGGGCTCGCTGCCCTATATGTCGCCCGAGCAGACCGGACGAATGAACCGAGCGCCCGACGAGCGGAGCGACCTCTACTCGCTGGGGGTGACGTTCTGCCAGATGCTCACCGGCAAGCTGCCCTTCCAGGCCGCCGACCCCATGGAGTGGGTGCATTGCCACATCGCCCGCTCGCCCATCCCCCCCGCGGAGAGCGCGCCCTGGGTGCCGGACGTCGTCTCGGCCATTCTCATGAAGCTGCTCGCAAAGGAGGCCGAGGACAGGTATCAGAGCGCTCGCGGGCTCCGGCACGATCTGGAGCGGTGCCTCGAGCCATGGAGCTCCCGCGGCACGATCGAGCCGTTCCCCCTCGGCGAGCGGGACGTATCCGACCGCTTCCAGATCCCGCAGAAGCTCTACGGGCGCGACAGGGAGATTTCCGAGCTGCTCTGCGCCTTCGAGCGCGTTGTCCGCGATGGAGTCCCCGAGCTTTTGCTGGTCTCCGGCTACGCCGGCGTCGGTAAATCGGCGCTGGTGCGTGAGCTTGAGAAGCCCATCGTCCGCGAGCGGGGCTTCTTCGCCTCGGGGAAGTTCGAGCAATACAAGCGCGACGTCCCCTATGCCACGATCGTCGCGGCGTTCACCGGGGTCGTTGACGAGATCCTCGCCGAGAGCGAGGAGAAGATCGCCGCCTGGAAAGAGCGGCTCCTTTCAGCCCTCGGCGCGAACGGGCAGCTCATCGTGGACGTGATCCCGCCGGTCGAGCTCATCATCGGCCGGCAGCCGAACGTCCCTTCGCTGCCGCCGGCCGAGGCGCAGAGCCGGTTCAAGCGCGTGTTCCAGCGCTTCATCGGCGTCTTCGCCCGGAGGCCGCACCCGCTCGCGCTCTTTCTCGACGATCTCCAGTGGGCCGACCCGGCGAGCCTCGAGCTCCTTCAGGATTTGATGACCCGCGCCGAGGCGCGCCATCTCCTCGTTATCGGGGCATACCGTGACAACGAAGTGCCCCCCTCGCACCCGCTCACGCTGGCGCTCGACAGGGTGCGGAAGGAGGGCGCGCGTGTCGCCGACATCGTGCTCGGCCCGCTCTCCAGCGAGCACCTCAACGCGCTCATCAGCGATACCCTCCATTGCTCCCGCGAGCGCGCCGCGCCGCTCTCGCGCCTCGTCGAGGAGAAGACGGCCGGCAACCCCTTCTTCGTGATCCAGTTCCTCACCGCGCTCCACGACGAGCGCCTGATCGAGCTCGACGCGCTCGCGGAGGCGTGGCGGTGGGACATCCGGAAGATCTACGCCAAAGGCATCACCGACAACGTGATCGACCTGATGGTCGAGAAGCTCGCGCGGCTCCCTGAGCGAACCCAGAAGGCGCTGAGGCAGCTCTCCTGCGTGGGGAGCACCGCGGAGGTCTCCATCCTGACCCGCATCTTCGGCCGCTCGGAGCTGGATCTGTACGAGGATCTCTCGCCGGCCGTGCGCGCCGGGCTCATCCTCCGCCTGGAGGGCGCGTACCAATTCCCCCACGACCGCGTCCAGGAGGCAGCCTATTCGCTCGTCCCCAAGGCCGAGCGCGCCGCGGCGCACCTCGAGATCGGCAGGCTGCTCCTGTCGCGGACGGCGGCGGAGGAGCTCGAGGAGAAGATCTTCGAGATCGTGAACCAGCTCGACCGCGGCGCCGCGCTGATCACGTCGCGAGAGGAGCGCGAGCGGGCGGCCGAGCTCGAGCTGATTGCCGGCAAACGCGCCAAGAGGTCGACGGCCTACGCCTCGGCGCTCAGGTACCTCGCCGCCGGCTCGGCGCTGCTGGCAGGAGACAGCTGGGACCGGCGGTACGAGCTCACCTTCGCGCTGGAGCTCAACCGGGCCGAGTGCGAGTACCTGACGGGCGCGTTCGAGGCGGCGGAAGAGCGGCTCCGTACGCTCGCGCGCAAGGCCAAGGATCTCATCGACGCGGGCGCCGTCGCTTGCGCGCAAATAATTCTCTACGCGACACAGACTCGGAATGATCGGGCGATCGACGCCGGCCTGCACTATCTCCGGCGCATCGGAATCGAGTGGCCAGCGCAGCCGACGAGGGAGGACGTACGGCACGACTATGAGTGGATGCAGGGGCAGCTCGGGAGTCGCGCGATCGAGGAGCTCCTCGACCTGCCGCCGGTGACAGACGCGCGCTGGCAGGCGACGATGGAAGTCCTCACCGCGCTCGTGAGACCGGCTTCGTTCAGCGACGAACAGCTCCTCTGCCTCGTGGCCTGTCGGATGGTCAACCTCAGCCTCGAGCATGGCCACTGCGACGGCTCGTGCCTCGCTTATGTTAATCTCGGCATGCTTCTCGGCCCGTTCTTCGGCGACTATCAGGCGGGGTTTCGCTTCGGCAAGCTCGGGCTTGATCTCTTGGAGAAACGCGGGCAGCTCCGCTTCCGCGCCACCGTTTACGCCGTCTTCGGGCTGGCCATCAATCCCTGGGCAAAACCGCTCCGCAGCGGCATCGAGTGGCTCCGGCGCGCCCTCGGCGCGGCCGTGGAGACCGGCGACCTGATGGTTGCCTGCGCCGTCTCCGAGTGTGTGGTCACGCTGCTCCTTGCCGGAGGGGAATCGCTCGATGAGACGCAACGGGAAGCCGAGCGATCGCTCGCCCTCACACGGAAGGCGAGGTTCGGGCTCTTCATCGACGTCGGCGTTGCCAAGGAGCGGCTCATCCGCAACATGCGCGGGCTTTCGCCGTCGTTCTCCTCGTTCAACGACGAGCAATTCGACGAAAACCAGTTCGAGGCGCACCTCGCCGGCGACCCGTCCCTGCTGATGGCCAAGTGCTGGTACTGGATCCGCAAGCTGGAGGCGCGGTTCCATGCCGGCGACTATGCGTCCGCCGTGGCGGCCGCTGCGGTGGCAGAGCCGATCCTATGGATAACCGGGTTCGTTCTTGAAAGGGCCGAGTACCATTTCTATCGCGCGCTGGCGCTGGCCGCCCATCATGACGAGGCTTCGCCTGACGATCGGCGGTCGTACCGCGAAGCGCTGCTCGCTCATCTTCGGCAGCTCGAAGCCTGGGCTTCGAGCTGCCCCGAGAATTTCGGGAGCCGCGCGGCGCTGGTCGCCGCAGAAGAGGCGCGCCTCGGCGGCGAGGCGGAGAAGGCGGCGCACCTGTACGAGCAGGCAATCCGCTCCGCCCGTGACAACGGCTTCGTCAACAACGAGGCGATCGCCTACGAGACGGCCGCGCGCTTCTACCGCGCGCGCGGGTTCGACCAGATCGCGGATGGGTACCTGCGCGAGGCCCGCGCCCGCTACGTGCGCTGGGGGGCCGACGGCAAGGTGAGGCAGCTCGACAGGCTCTACCCAGGGCTCGTCGAGCGGAGGTCGCTCGCGCCCACCGCCACGCTCGCGGTCGGGGCCGAGCGGCTCGACGTGCTGTCGGTCGTCAAGGCGTCGCAGGCCATCTCGCGCGAGATCGTGCTCGACGACCTCTTGAGCAGGCTAGTCGAGGTCGTGATCCAGCAGGCCGGGGCGCAGAAGGGATACGTGATCCTTTGCCGAAAAGGCGGCCTCACGATCGAAGCCGAGGCCCTCCTCGACGAGAAAGAGGCGGCCTCCGTGAAGCTCCTCCGCTCGCTGCCGGCGACGCCCTCGCCGCTCTTGCCGGCCTCGATCATCAGCTATGTGTCGCGGACAAAGCGGCACGTGCTCCTCGCGAACGCCGCCGAGGCGCCGACGTTCTCTTCGGACGAGCATATCGCCCGGACCCGGCCCAAATCGGTTCTGTGCTTGCCGATCCTCAGGCAGGCTGAGCTCGTCGGTATGCTCTATCTCGAGAACAACCTCGTCACCGGCGCCTTCACGAGCGAGCACACGGAGGTGCTCGAGCTCCTCGCCGCCCAGGCGGCCATCTCGCTGGACAGCGCCCTGTGTCTTGCCGAGGAGCAGGCGGCGCGGGCGGCGGCGGAGGAGGCGGAGCGCCGTATGGCCCTCCTCGCCGAGGCCAGCGTGCTCCTCAACGGGTCGATCGATTACGAGCAGGTCCTGGGAAGGCTCGCCTCGCTGTCTGTCCGCGAGCTCGCCGACTCCTTCGTGATCGACGTCATCGAAGAGGCCGAGGTGAAGCGGATCGCGGGGGTGAACGCCGATCCGGCCGAGCAGGTGTTCCTCGAGGAGCTCGCGAGGCTCAATCCGCTCCGGCCCGGCTCGCGGAGCCCGGCGGCCCGCGCGATCCGGACGGGAGAGCCGGTGCTCCTGCCGACGTTCACGGACGCCGAGATCCGGGCCAACTGCGCCGACGGCGAGCATGCGAGGCTCATCCGCGCGATGGGGATTCAGTCCGCGCTCTCCGTTCCGCTCATCGCCAGGGGAAAGCCGATCGGGGCGATCACGTTCGGCTCCGCCAGGCCGGGGCGCTATGGGAGCGCGGACCTCCGCCTCGCGGAGGAGCTCGCGCGCCGCGTGGCGATCGCGATCGACAACGCGCGCCTCCACCGCCAGACCGTGGAGGCGCTGCGCCTGCGCGAGGAGTTCCTGTCGGTGGCGTCCCACGAGCTGCGCACCCCGATGACGTCGCTCACGCTCGCGCTCCAGGCGATGCTGAAGGCAGGTCGCGCCGCAGGGCCCCTCGAGTCCTCGCCCCTGCGGAACCGCATCGAGCTCGCCCACGCGCAGGGCCAGCGGCTGAACCGCCTCATCGACGAGCTCCTCGAGGTCTCCCAGATTGACACGAACGAGCTCCCGCTCGACCTCGCGGAGGTCGATCTCGCGGCCGTCGTCCGCGAGGTCGTCACGCGCCTCGAGCTCAACCTCGCGCGGGCCGGGTGCGCGGTGTCGATCCACGACGAGGGGCCCGCGGTGGGCTTCTGGGATCGGCCGCGGCTCGATCAGGTGGTGACCAACCTGCTCTCCAACGCGATCAAATTCGGGGCCAGCAAGCCCATCGAGATCCACATCGGTCACGACGCAGGGATCGCGCGGCTCGTCGTCAGGGATCATGGCATCGGTATTGAGACGGCCCAGACGGCGCGCATCTTCGAGCGCTTCGCGCGCGCCGTCTCCACCAGGCACTATGGTGGGCTCGGCCTGGGGCTCTACATTTCCCGCTCGATCGTCCAGGCGCATGGCGGCTCGATCCGCGTCGAGAGCCAGCTCGGGGAAGGCGCTGCGTTCACGGTCGAGCTCCCATGCGCCGGTCCGCGGAAGGACGGCTGAGCTCTTCGACGCCTGGCGAGGAGCCTCTCGACATCGCTCGCGGCCGGAGCCGCCCGATCAGGAACCGGGTGAGCGCGTACCCTGGCGGGGTCCCAGCGCCGCGCGAAGAACACCGTCTCCTCGCGCCGGGCCCCCTCGGACGACCGCCCCGAGGAAGCGCCGGCGCTCGTCGCGCCGGCCCTCCGTGGGATCACTGTATCTTGAAGTTGCAGGCCGACAGCGTGGCCGTTCCGATCGTCTGCGTCATCGCCCAGTTCGCGAGCGAAGCGACGCTGGCCTGCTCGGACCTGAACGCATAGTTGCTCGCGAGCTGCACCTCGGTGCCGTTCTTCGGCCGGATGTACACCGAGTACCGCTTCGCCGCCACGTCGACCACCATCCGGACGGTATAGGTCGTCCCGCCGGTGTACGGGAACACCCGGAGCGCCTGGTATCTCGAGGCGTTCCGGACACGGACATTGCCTTCCTCGTCGAAGATGACGATCGCGGCGAGCTGGGTCCACTGGCTCGCGGAGCCGCTCGAGAGGCCGACCACGGCGTCGATCTTCGACGCGCTCGGCGTCACGTCCCAGGTCGCCGTGAAGGTGCCCCGCTGGGTCGAAGGCAGCTGCGAATTGAACCATTGGCCAGCGTTGACGACCGAGCACACCGGCGCCGTGGGCGTGGTCGGCGTCGGCGTCGTCGGCGTGGGCGTCGGTGTCGTCGGCGTGGGCGTCGGCGTCGTGGTCGTCGTCCCGAACTCGAACGCGCCGATGTCGACCGCGCCCACGGCCGTCCGCCGCTGCGCGGAGCCGACGGCCGCGAGCCCCGCCTTCGGCGGGTGGTACAGCGGCATCGCGAGCGGCGACGGGAACGTGCGCCCCGAGATCCCCGTCGTCGAGCTGACGCCCGCGTTCCGCAGCGGGCTCGTCGAGAGCAGCGTCACGTCGCGGTTGCCGATGCTCGTGAAGCCGGGATCGCTCACGATCAGCGTCCCCGTGAAGCCGGAAGGCACCGTCGTGCCCGTGGGCACGGCGTTGTTGACGCCCTTGATGAGCGGGCTGCCGGTCGTCCAGCTCGCGTCGTCACGGAAGACCTGAACGCTCCCGCCCCCGACGCGATGGAAGATGTTGTTGTGCAGCTCGATGCTCTCGATGCCATCGAACAGGTGGATCGCCGCGCTCGACCCCGCCATCAGCAGGAACGTGTTGTTCACGAACCGATACCGCCCGTTGGTGTCGCCCGTGCCGTCGCCGCCGACGCGGATCACGAACTGCGTATGCGTCTTGCGGAAGACGTTGCCGACCACATCGGAGTCCTCCCGCGCGAGCCCCGGATCCTGCCCGTCGGGGCCGATGAGCTCGAGGTCCTTGTAGAGCCCGCCCTCGATCCAGTTATAATAGATCTCGTTCCGCTCCGCGCGGGTCTTCACCGCGTTGCCACCGATTGCATCGTGGACATAGCTGTGCTGCATCCGGAACACGGAACCCGGGTAAGCGGTCTCATCCGTTGCGATGTAGATCGGGTGCTTCGTCGTACCGGCACCGCACTTATAGACCTCCACGTATTCCACCAACAGCGTACCCGAGTCGCTGTCGGCGCCCAGGATCCCGTGCGATGGGCAATCGTGGATCACGGAGTCACGGATCGTGACATCGTGCCCGTGCTGGAAGATGCACCTCGAGGTGCCGCCCGTCACATCGAACCCCTCGAAGACGATGTGGTTCGCGTTGATCTCGATCGTGTTGGTGCCGCCCCTCAGGACGGGGCGCTTCCCGCCGACGCGAACGCCGCGGATCGTGATCTTCGAGGTGGGCGTGCCCCATTTCGTGAGCCTGATGTTGCCCGAGTACGTCGCGTTGCCGTCGACCTCCACCACGTCGCCCGGCTGCAGTCTGCTGGCTACCTCACCGATGGTCTTGTAGGTGCGCGTGGGACCGACTTGATACGTCGTGCCGGCCGCCTGCTCCTCCGCGTCCAGCTCCTCTGCGGTCACGTCCTCGTCGAGCGGCGCGCAGCCGAAGCCGACGATAGACATCGCTATCAGGGAAGCGATGACCTTACCGGCGGCAAACGACCGCGACCCAAAGCCTTGAGAAATCGAATGCATGGCTTTTTCTCCCCCGGCGTCGTCGAACCCCTGTGGTGAACAGGACCGTAACGGGCGAAAGCATCAGGGGGCAGAAGAGGAGCCTCCCGCTGCGTGCCTTCGCGCCGCGAACCATCGGTGCAGACCATTCAGCACCAGAGGGGTGGATACCGGCGCTCTCGTGAAACAACTTATTCCCGGATTAACACGACGGGTCAAGACGAAATGCTTTCGAAAACGAAACGAACACCCAATTAGGTCGCACACCTCGGCCGTTTTTCACATCACGGTTGCAAATTTTCGATGCAAAACTGCAATACACAGTCCGTCCGCTGATGTAAGGAAGGTATAGAGAAGTGGTCGCTCGCTCGCTTGAATGCAGACGAAATCCCCGGGAAATGTGGGTGAACCCCCAATGCGACAGGGTTCTCCATGTCGGTCAACGACCTTTACCTACCTTACCCCTGCATTCGCTATCTCGGCCGCGGCGCCTGTGACCCGAGGGAGGTCGCGCGCTTCCTCGGCGACACCGCTGCACCGCAAGCAAGAAAACAGCTCGCAGCCCTGCTCGATCGCTTGGCGGAGGATCCGCTATGCGCGTCGCGGCTGGCCTGCCGCGGTCGACGCGCGCGACACGGGCTCGCGGGAGATCGTGGAGAAGGACGACGGGCCGGCGTTCGACGGGGAGATCGGCGGCGTCCGCGCGGCATCGCGCTGCTCGCCGCGCGGGGGAGATGGGCGGGAATCGGCGGGCGCGCGAGCGGGCGAGCGGTCAGCGCCTCCCCTTGAAGCCCATCATCTGCTGCACCACCGCCTCGCTCTCCTCGGCGATCGCGCCCTCCTGCGCCGCGCGGTCGGCGCAGTCCTCACAGACCTTCTTCTTCTTGCTTCCGACCTTGATCGTCTTGAGCTCGTCGACCTCGTTATCGCATTCCCGGCACGTGGGCATCGCCACACCTTCCTTTCGCCGGGCCAGCATATCGCACCGATCCCGCGCGCGCCGAGATCGCGCCCCGGCGCCGCGAGCGGACCGCGCGGCTCGCCCGCCCGATGTTTGGCCCGGACGAGCCCCGCGACCTAGGCTCGCCGCGTCACGAGGACACCAAGGAGGCTCCCATGGATCGGAGGCAGGGCGCGCGCGCGCAGGTCGACTTCCCCGTCTCGGCGCTCGTCGATGGCCACCGGCACCGGTGTCGTGCGATCGATCTCTCCCCCACGGGGATGGTCGTCGAGCGCGCGCCCGCGCTGGCAGGCCGGGCGCTGCCTGCCGTGACCCCGTTCGAGCTCGACCTCGGGGTCGGGCGCCCCATCCGGCTGCGCGCCCGCCCGGTCTGGGACCGCGACAACCTGCTCGCCGTCCGCTTCGTCGTCATGAGCGACGCCGACCGGCTCACCATCGCCGAGCACCTCGACCAGCGCGCCCACCGCCGCGAACCCCTCCATTAGAGCGACGGTCTCCCGCTTCGGATACGGGCCCACCTCGACGTTTTCGGTGCTCAGCGCACCGGAGTGCGCTTGCGCGCCGAAAACGCCGATCTGGGCCCGTCTCCTGTGCGGGAGACCGCCGCTCTGCTGCGGCTCTGGATGGTGCAGAGGGGGGCGGAAACCGCTGGAGATGGGGCAGACGGCCGGGGGTGAACGCCTTGAGACGGATGGGTGGGGGACGTCCCCGACACGATGCTCGGCTGCAAGGGTGAAATCGCAGGATTGCAACACCGGGAGGATGTGCCCGGGACATCTATGCGAATTTTAACTCTATTTCCGTCTTCTCGCAGTGGCATGTGAGCTGCTAGTTCACGGACGAGCGTTGCTGGTGCGGCCTCTCCCCCCCTAGGCCCCGGCGACGCTTTTTTCTTTTTGTCGCTCGCTGGAGCGACGAGCGGTGGGGCACGCGCTACGTGCGTGGCTCTCGTCGTCGGCGCGCAGCCGAGATCGACGCCCGCGGAATGCTGGCGGCAGAGCGGCGAAGCTCGTCGAGCGCGTGCTCGGGCAGGCGCGGCGCGCGCGGCTCGGCGACGCCTGGCTCGGGAGGGGCGGGCGCGCGGGCGCCCAGGTACGGCCAGAGGCTCTCGCGGATGGGCGCCGGCAGGACGTTCTCCAGGTACTCGAGCGCGGTCCCGCGGAGATGGGCGTCGTCGGCGTGGAGCGCCCTGTAGGCGATCTCGAGCGGCTCGCGCTCGAGACAGAGCGAGAGGACACGGAACACGTGCTCCAGGCTGCGGCTCGTCCGCTCGACGAGCAATCGCTCGGCCAGCGGCGCCTCGACCGGGGGCGCGACGTTGGGGGGCTGGGCGTCCCACACCCGGCGACCGATCGCGATCTCCCGCATCGCCGCCTCGATCACGTCGTCGTGCCGCAGGTGGATCGGCGCGCGCTGCTGGAGGAGCCGCGCGAGCGCGACGCCGCACTGAAAACGCACCTCGAAGCGCTCGTCGGCGAGGCCCAGGATCAGGCCGTCGGCGGCGCGCTGGGTGGGACAGGCCTGGAGCACCCGCGGGATGCGGCGCCGGAGGGCGACGCTCACGGATGGATCGAGGAGCGCGTCGACCAGCTGGCCGGTCGCGCGGGGGGCGACGGCGCGGAGCGCCCGGATCGCCTCGGAGGTGAGCCCCTCGCGCTCGAGGAGGGGGAGGAGGTGCGGCACGAGCGCAGGGTCCGGCTCCCGGACGAGCGCCCGGCGGATCCGCTCGGGATCGCCGGAGCGCAGGTCGGCCGTGGCGGCGAGCACCGGATCGGACGCCAGCGCGGCCGACGCGGCGCGCGCGGACAGCGGCCCGTCGACGCCCCTGCGATCACCCGCCGGAGGCCGCGGCGAGTCCCCGGGGGCGGGGCCGGAGAGCGACGCGCGGCCGGAGAGCGGCGAGCGGCCGGAGAGCGGCGGGCCGGGGTGCGACGTGCGCTCGCCGTCGGCGGAGGCGCGCCCGGCGTCGTGCCGCGCCGCCGCGGCGTTCCGGAGCGCGGCGAGCTCGACGAGGACCCTGTCGCGGCTGAGCGCGTCGACGGTGCCGCTCAGGGTGCGGCGGGTGGTCGCGTCGACGACGTTCGTCGGGTCGAGCGAGACGGCGCCGGAGCGCAGGCTGCCCTCGAGCGCGGCGACGTAACCCCGGTGCAGCCGAGGCGTGAAGAGCAGCGTGACGCCCGCGGCCGCCGCGCCGAGGCCGAGCAGCAGCGGGAGCGACCCGCCCGGGGCGAGCACGAGGAGGGCCATCGCGAGGCCGCTGCCCGCCGCGGTGCCGATGCGGTCGAAGCCGACGTCGATGAGCGTCTTGATCGACCGCTTCTGGTCCGGGGGCAGGGGCGTGTAGAGCAGCTCGTAGCCCGACCGGAACAGCGAGTTCCGGAGCACCGCCTCGGTCGCGCGGACGATGGAGGCGGCCCAGAGCCGCGGCGCGACCACGAGGGAGAGGGTGCTCGCGACGACCGCGGCCGGGAGGATGCCGATGGTGGCGGCGAGCCCGAGCCGGTCGAGCGAGAAGGTGGCGGCGAGCGACTGCACGAGGAACGAGAGCACGCTCACCGAGAGGTGGAAGAGCGCGAAGAACGAGAGCAGCGCGTTGCGGTCGGTCATCGCGGCGGCCGCCTCGGCGCTGAGGGCCACGTCGAACAGCGCGCCGCTCACGGCGCCGAGCCCGACGAGCAGGCCGAGGTCGCGCAGGTGGCTGTTGTCGCGCAGCGCGGCGAGCCCCGCCCCGCCGGCGCCAACCTGGGTGCGCCCCGCCTCAACCTGGGTGCGCCCCGCCTCAACCTGGGTGCGCCCCGCCTCAACCTGGGTGCGCCCCGCCTCAACCTCGGTGCGCCCCGCCTCAACCTGGGTGCGCCCCGCCTCAACCTCGGTGCGCCCCGCCCCGCCGGTGGCGGCGGCCGCGCGCGCGAGGCTGGCGCCCAGGTGGTGGGTGGCCCAGGCGGTGAGCGCGCTCACCGCGGAGAGGGCCAGGAGCATCGTCGGAGCGTCGATGAGGCGGCTGGCGCGCCAGGCGAACAGGCCGCCGATCACGCCGCCGACGGTCCCGCCGCCCGCGATGCGCCCGATGGACTGGCGGGCGGTGTGGGGGTCGAAGCGCTCGTTGACGAGCGACCAGAAGGCGGAGATGAGCGTCGCGCCGAAGACGGCGATGTGCAGGTAGAAGACGAGGGCGGCGGCGCCGGGCGCGCGCCGGGCGAGGGCCCACTCCAGGGCGAGGAGCACGGAGCTCGCAGCGAACGTGGCCGGGACGACGCGCGCGGGGGAAAGCTGGAGGAGCGCGCGCGAGAGCAGGACGACGGCGCCGAACGACAGGGCCGCGCCGGCGGCCATGACCTTGGGGACGTCGGCCGCGCCGAAGCTGGCGAGGAAGAGGGCGTCCCGGGTCGCCCGGCCGGCGACCTGCTGGGCGATCATCGCGCCCGAGGCGATGGCCGCGAGGAGGACGGGCCTGTCGCTCGCGCTGTCCTCTCCCACCTGCGCCCTGGGCATCCTAGGCGGGTTCGGCGGCGAGCACGCGGGCGTCGGTGACGATGGTCCCGAGCGGGACGTCGCCCGGGGTCGCCGGCACCTCGGCGACGAGCTGGAAGTCGAACACGACGCCCACCGCATGCGCCGGGGGGCAGAAGCGCGGCAGGGTGCTGTCGTAGTAGCCGACGCCGTAGCCGATCCGGTGCCCTCGGGCGTCGATCTGCAGGGCGGGCACGACGATGACGTCGAGCGCGGCGGCCTCCTCGTCGGTCGCGTCGGGCTCGCGGAAGCCGAGGCCGCGCTCCTCCATGGCCTCGGGGTCCTCGACGAAGCGGAAGGTCATGGCGCGCGACTCGGGGTCGATGGAGGGGTACGCGACCCGGGCGCCGCGGGCGCGCAGCAGCGGATCGAGCTCCCTGAGGTCGACCTCGTTGCGCCCCTCGATCGGGTAGAAGAGCGCGACCCGCCGGGCCGCGGCGAGGGCCGGCAGCTCCGCGAGCGCGCGCTGGATCCGGCGCGATCGCTCGAGGATGGCGTCGAGGGGGATGGAGCTGCGGACGGCCCGAGCGCGCTTCCGCAGCTCGGCTTTGGCGCGGTAGCGCAGGGCGGCCTCGGCGTCGGGGTCCATGGCTCGGTGGTTCCTCCGGCGCGCATCCTAGAGAGCCGCCCCGGGCCGGGGAACCGCCATGTGCGAAATCGGCGTGAGGTGGCGCAGTTGGCCCCAGATGTGGCGCTCTTGCACGGAGGGCGGGGCAGCGGCCGCGCTGCGAGCGCGGGGGAGCGGGACAGACGGGGGGCCCGAGGCGCGGCGCGGAGCGGGCGGAGAGAGGGGAGGGAGCGCCGGACGAGCGAGGGGACCGCGCGAGAGCGCGGGAGGGACCGCGCGAGAGCGCGGGAGGGACCGCGCGGAAAGCGCAGTTGGCGAGCGGTTCACCAGGGGGAGCCCACGGACGAGCCCGGTGGCACCGTTCGTGCTGCTGGCGGCGGCTGCGCGGATGGCGGCGACCGCCGCTGCCGCGCGGTCCGCACAGGCGGCTGGTAGCGCCCTGATCGCGGAGAGACGATACCGGAGCGGTGCGTTTGCGAGGGCAGGAGCCCCCGACGCCGGAGGAAGCGATGTTCTGGGAGGATTTCAAGAAGTTCGCGGTTCGTGGCAATGTCGTCGACATGGCCGTGGGCGTCGTGATCGGCGCGGCGTTCGGCAACATCGTCAAGACGCTGGTGGATCACCTGATCATGCCGCCGATAGGCCTCCTCACGGGCGGCGTCGATTTCAGCCGGCACTACATCGTCCTGAAGTCGCCGAGCGGGCCCGGTCCGTACGCGACCCCCGAGGAGATGGTGAAGGCCGGCGCGGTCCTCCTCCAGTACGGGGTCGTCATCAACAGCCTGGTGAGCTTCTTCATCGTCGCTCTCAGCGTCTTCCTCCTGGTGCGGCTCATGGGGAAGCTTCACCGACAGCACGCGGAGGAGGTGACGACGAAGGAGTGCCCCGAGTGCGCGATGAGCATCCCCATCAAGGCGGTGCGCTGCGGGCACTGCACGGCGGCGCTGAAGGGCGCGTGACGCGAAACGGAGAGGTCACCGCGTGGGCGGCGCAGCCGGCGCGGCTCGCCGGCGAGCGGGCTCTCCGTCGAGGCAGGGCGCGTCGACGCCGGGTTCGTTCGGAGGGGCGCGCGGCCGCGGATGGCCGCGCTCTGGCTCAATGGTTCTCGACGGGCACGCCGGCCTCGAGCACGGCCTTCTTCAGCGTCAGAATTTCCTGCTGGGCGTCGGTGAGCTCCATCGAGTGAAAGCCGGAAGGGGCGGTCGAGCCCATGTGGATCGGGGCGACCGCCGTCTCCAGGATCGGGATACCATCGAGCCTGCGCTGGTCGGTGCGTGGCCTGGTCTCGCTGAGCACGGAGAGCAGGCTCGGAGACGCGGTGACCCGAGGGCTCAGCGCGTTCACGCGATCGGGCGCGAACAGCTCGAGCGCGGTGCGCGCGATGCACGTATGGTCGAGTGTTCCGTGGAAGGGCACGCCGCGCGGAGCCCACGGCGAGACGACGAGGGCCGGCACGCGAGCGCCGAGCGTATCGAACGGCGCCGCCTCGTTCGCGGGCGACGGCGGCGGGCGCACGTGGTCGTAGAACCCGCCATGCTCGTCGTAGGTCACGACCAGCGCCACGTGCGGCCAGGACGGGCTCGCGATCAGGTGGTTGTAGATGCGCGCGATCAGGTTCTGACCGCGCGCCACGTCGGCCGGGGGATGGTCGTCATTCGCCCAGTTCAGCAGCGCGTCCACGTCGACCAGCGTGAAGTTCGGGTCGATCCACGAGACGCTGGGCAGCGTGCCTTCACGGCAGGCCCTGTAGAACGAGGATATCTTCGCGATCGGCAGCCCGCGGTGGCCCTTGTATTTCTCGACGGTGCGCAAGAACGCGATGTCGTGCGAGTAGTAGCGCCACGAGTCGGCAGGCAACAAGTCGAGGAACGTCGCGTGGTCGATCCATTGCAGGTTGCCCGTGCGCCCGCCGCTGGTCCCGCAGAGCGCGAAGAACCGGTTCGGCCACGTCGGGCCCGCGAACGAAGCGAACCACCGGTCGCAAACGACGTACTGTCGCGCCAGGCTATCGTACGTCAGCAGATCGCGCTGGTCGTACCAGCTCATGATCTCGGCGACGTGGCTGTTCGTGCTGTAGCCTTTCACGAAGCCGTCCATCGCGCCGCCGTTGATCTGCCTCACGACCTCCTTCCGGTGGTGATGCGGGCGGATCCGGACTCTCGTGCTCTCGAGATGATATCCAGTGATCGGCGTGCCGTTATCGTCCGAGTTCGTCGCGCCGATCACCCCATCGACGTCCATGCCCGTGCCGCGCAGGTAACCCAGCATGTGATCGAAGGAGCGGTTCTCGAGCATCACGATGACCAGATGACGAATGTCTGCCATGTTCCACCGCTCGCTTTCTCATGCGCTCAGCGCTGTGCCGGCCGACGCGGCCGCGCAGGGCCAGTTTCACTATCGTGAATTCATCTACCGAGATCTGCCAGCGGAGAAGGAGATCCAAAGTTCCCGAAGACGTCAAGCCCCAGCTGCGGGGACCTGACCCGGGTTGACTGAATATTTTCCATGCGCTCCGACGTCCCCTGAAAAGCGGTGCCAATTCAACAACTTGTCCATGCGCCGAGGGGGCCCGCGCTCACGCCGCAGGCTGCGGGAGGCATCTTCGGTGCGCGGGTAAGTTGCTCCTCTGCTGCCGGTTGGCGCTCCAGGGCGCCTGTGCGAGAGGTGCCTCATGACCTTGCGCTCGCTCCGCGCCCTCGCGCCCCTGCTCGTCGCCGCGTGCACCGTCAGGGCGCCGCCGCCCGCCGCGCCGGCTCCCCTTCCCTCGCCCTCCGCCGCGCCGGGCCAGAGCGCGGCCGCGGCGCCGGGCCAGAGCGCGGCCGCCGCGGCGCCGGGCCAGAGCGCGGCCGCCGCGGCGCGGCGACTGCCGGCGTGGGTCGAGCGCAGCAACGAGCATGCGAAGATTCTCCTCGACGTGCTCGCCAGGTTCTCGCCGGAGCGCGCCAGCGCGCTGGGGGTCGAGCGCGCCGACCAGGAGGTCTCCGATCTGTCGCCCGGCGTCGAGGCGCGACTGCGCGCCGCGTACCGCGAGGCCATCGCGGAGCTGGAGAAGCGCCGAGCGGCCGAGAAGGATCCGGCGGTCGCCGAGGATCTTCAGATCTTGCTGGACGCTGCGGACCGGGCCGTCCGCGGGTCCGAGCTCGAGGAGAGAACCCGGGTCACCTACGTGCACGCCACGGGGCTCGTGTTCGAGGGCATCTCGACCCTGCTCGACGACCGCATCCCGCCGCCGCGCCGAGCCACGGCCCTCGCGCGGCTCCGGCGGTACGCCGGGCTATTACCGCGCCCTCTCATCGATGCGGCAGCGCACCGCATCGAGCGTGCTGCTTGATGGTGAGGGGTTCTGCCCAACGAGGCTGGCCATCAAGGAGGATGCTCGCTCCGCGTACGCAGCCCGGGACGACGACTCCGGAGCGCCGCGACACACGACGCATTACCTCCGGCCTCTCAAGATTCTCATCTCCGTTCCCTCTGAGCACGGTTGCGTCGGTTCAAACAAGCCCTTCCCTCGCGGGCGCCCGACTTCCGTCCATCGGTCAAAAATTACCACCCCTCGTCGCTCCCACGCCCGCCTCACGACGGGTTAGGCCGACCGCAGGAGCGGAGCAGCGGCGCGGTGCCGGCCACAAAATAGGCGACGAGGAGACCTGATCTTGGCGGACAGCCTCCTCGTCGTGCTCCGGTTCTTGTGCCCAGGAATCGAAGCGGTCGCAGTGTTATCCAGAGCGCCATCGACATCAAGCGCTGGCAGCAGCAGCCGCCCACGGTCGTCGAAGCGCGGCCTGCGCGTTGCCCCGTCTGCGGCGCTGCGAGCTGTCCGCTGGGCGGCGCCATCCGGCTCCAAGGCCACGGCAGGCGCGAGCGGCAGGTCTGGGGCCCCACCAGCCCGGACCAACGCCCCGAGGTGCTCTCGGTGACAGCTCGCCGCTACCGCTGCCTCAGTTGCCGCGCTGTGCTGCTCGTCGTTCCTCGCGGAGTGCTCGGCCTTCGCGTATACAGCGCCGCCGCGATCGGCTTCGCCCTCGCGCTCTGGGGCCTGGCGCTCGCGACGGCGGCCGAGGTCCGTCGGCGCGTGGGCCCAGCGAAGATCCTCGGCGACAGCGCCGTCGCCGGCTGGGCCACGCTGCGTCGGTGGGCGCGCGACGTCGCGCAGCGACGTCTGTTTTCGGACGCCCCCGACCCAGGCCCGTCCGCCTCGCTCCGAAAGAGGGCAGCCGCCGTCGCGACATCGCTCGCGGCAACCGCGGACCCGACGACCCGGGCGCTGCCGATCGAGCAGCGCGCCTTCTTCGGCGCCGCGCATGCGGCGTGAGGGCCTTTGCCCCCGAGGAGCCCCGATCGTACAGCCCACCTGAGAGGATCCCTGCCAAAAACGCCGCCGATCCCGGACAAGGACCGCGCGCCAGCAAGGCGCAGAAAGGACCTGTCCGAATGGCCCTCGGCCCCGCCGACCACGCCGAGACCGTCGCGATCTATCGCGCCACGGTCATCGGCCCTCTCATGCACCGCGTACTCACTCACGGCCAGCTCGCCGCAGCGCTGCGTGCGCTGAGCGAGCAGCGGTTTCGACCGCCGGGCGCGCACAGCACCCGCACCTACTCGGTGCCCACGCTCGAGCGCTGGCTGTACGCGTATCGCTCCGCTGGCCTCGACGGCCTGCGCCCACAGCCACGCAGCGATCGCGGCTTCGCGCAGGACCTGTCGGAGGAGCTGCGTACGCTGCTGCTCGACATTCGGCGCGAGCATCCCGACGCCTCGGTGCCGCTCATCCTCAAGACGCTTGTGGACGAGGGGCGACTCGAAGCCACCCAGATCTCCGAGCCCACCGTACGGCGACTGTACGCGGCGCACGGCCTTCGCCGCCGCGCCGCGCGCGCCGAGGGAGAGCC
The DNA here is from genome assembly GCF_051521635.1 of Sorangium sp. So ce1504. NCBI lineage: Bacteria > Pseudomonadati > Myxococcota > Polyangiales > Polyangiaceae > Sorangium > Sorangium sp. So ce1504. The sequence goes on from NZ_CP150365.1 coordinate 9,966,985, forward strand.
GAAGACGCGGCTGCGCTGGCAAGCCGAGCGCCCCGGCGCGCTCTGGCACGGCGATGTCTGCCACGTGACCGGCTGCACCGTCGGCGGCAAAGCCATGCCGCTCCGCATCCACGGGCTGCTCGACGACGCCTCTCGTTACGTCGTGGCCCTCGAGGCGCACACGACCGAGAAGGAGGTCGACATGCTCGCCATGACCGTCGACGCCCTGCGCCGCCACGGCAAGCCCGACGCGCTCTATCTCGACAACGGCTCCACCTACCGCGGCGACATCCTCAAAACCGCGTGCGCGCGGCTCGGCATCACGCTCCTGCACGCAAAGCCGTACGACCCAGAGGCGCGTGGCAAGATGGAGCGTTTCTGGCGCACGCTGCGCGAAGGGTGCCTTACCTATCTCGGCGCCCTGGCGTCGCTCGTGGACATCAACACGACGCTCCGCGCCTTCCTCGACAGGCGTTACCACCCGGCGCCGCACGGGGGCCTGCTCGGCCAGACCCCGGCGAAGGTCTACGCGGCCCGCCCCGCCGCCGAGGGCGGCGTCGACGAAAGGGCGCTGCGCGTCGCGCTCACCGAGCGCACCCGGCGCCGCGTCTCGGGCGACAACATCGTCTCTGTCGACGGCGTCGCCTGGCAGCTCGATCAAGGCTACCTCGCCGGCCAGATCGTCTCCGTCGCCCGATGCTTCGTCGCGCCCGACGAGCCGCCGTGGGTCGAGCACGAGGGCAAGCGCTTGGTGCTGCATCCGGTCGACCCGCAGCGCAACGCGCGCCGAAAGCGGCTGCCGTGCGGCGGGCCTGCGGTGAACAAGCCGACTCGCCCCGTGGACTTCAACCCCGCGCGGACGCTCGGCCGCTCGATAGGCACTGGCGCTGACACGAGCGAGCGCGGAGGAGAGACGTGAGCGAGTCCTACGTCCGCTTCTTCACCCTCTCCGCCGCACCCTTCTCCAAGGAGATCCAGGACGGCGAGCTGTGGCTGCCGCCCTCGAAGGAGCAGCTCGTCGAGGAGGTGTGCGAGGCCGTGCACGAGCACGCCCAAGTGCTGCTGGTCGGCGAGCCCGGTGCCGGCAAGACGTGTGTGCTACGGGCCGTGCGTCATCGATTGCCGCAGGCCGGCTTCCGGCTGACCTACTGCCACAACGCCACGCTGGGCCGCCGCGACTTCTATCGCCAGCTCTGCCATGCCCTCGGCCTCAACCCCGCTGCGACCGCGGCGGCCGTATTCTACGCTGTCAGCGCGCATATCGAGACCCTCGGCCGCGAGCGCATCCACCCGGTTTTCCTGCTGGACGAAGCGCACCTGCTCCACCAAGACACGCTCGATCATCTCCACATCTTGCTCAACTACGAATGGGACAGCCGCGCCCTGTTGTCGCTGATCCTGGTAGGGCTCTCTGACCTCCAAGACCGGCTTGAGCTGCGCAAAAACCGCTCGCTATATTCCCGCATCGAGCGGCGTCTGTCCATTGGTGCGATGGTCCCCGACGATACCGGAGAGTACGTGCGGCTCCGGATGAGCCGTGCCGGCGCCGATCGCGACGTCTTCACCGCGGACGCTCTGACGCTGCTCCACGAGGCGGCTGGCTCGAGCCTGCGCGAGATCGACCGCATGGCCACCGCCGCGCTGCGCGAGGCGGCGCGACGGAAGAAGAAACTCGTCGAGCGTGACGTGATGGCGCGCATCGTCGGCGACCTGGGGACGGACGGCAGCTGACGCTGACCCACACGACGGGCGCCACCTCGGCGCTGGTAAAGGGACACCTCGCCGGCGCCGACGGCCACCAACCATGATGGCCATTGCGAGCTGCCCTGCGGCGCGCGTCCGAGCGATGGCCATCGCTCTCCTTGACCGCAACCGTGCACGCCCGCGATGGCCATCAAGCAGCTTGCTCGGCGGACCATCAGCCAGCCTGAGCGTCAACACGGGCTGGAGGCGGGCCACGCGCCCATCGCCGAGCAGGCGAGGAAGAGGCTCGACCAGGAGCTCGGGAAGCCCGGCTTGCTGGCGCCCTCCAGGATGGAGATCGAGCGGCACCTCGCCACCAACGCCCGCGTGCGGGAGGGACTCGGTGAGCTCTTCCGGAAATACGGCATCAGCGGCCACGAAGAGCCGCTGGCTGCGCTGAATCGTCAGCTCGAGGCGTACGACGCGGCGCTGCGCAAGGACGTCCTCCCGAAGGCGCGGACCGACTTCGCGCTGCCGCCGCCGCTCTACGCGTACATGCTCGAGCTGCATGGCGTCGACATCCCGCCCGCCGAGCTCGCTCGGCTGGCCCACGCCGCCTTCGACGATCTGAAGGCGCAGATGCAGAAGCTCTCGCTGCCCATCGCGAAAGCACGCAACTTGCCGAGCGCGGACTACCGGGACGTGATCCGCGCCCTGAAGAAAGAGCAGCTCGTGGGCGAGGCGATCTTGCCGCATTACAAGGAGCGGCTCGCCCAGATCGAAGAGATCATCCGGAAGGAGCGCCTCGTCACGCTGCCGGAGCGGCCGGCGCGCATCCGGCTCGGCACCGCCGCCGAGAGCGCCGAGATGCCGGCGCCGCGCATGCGGCCGCCGCGGCTGCTCGACAACCAGGGAGAAGCGGGGGAGTTCGTGCTTCCGCTCAGCCTGCCTGGGCCCTCCGACCAGCTGCGGAGGATCGACGATTTCACCTATGCCGCGGCGTCATGGACGCTCACCGCCCACGAGGCGCGCCCCGGGCACGAGCTCCAGTTCGCCGCGCTCGTCGAGCGGGGCGTCTCGCTCGCCCGGGCCGTCTTCGCGGAGAACAGCGCCAACATGGAGGGGTGGGCGCTTTACTCGGAGGCCATCCTGCTCCCGTTCATGCCGCCCGAGGGCCAGCTCGTCTCCCTGCAACACCGCCTGGTCCGGGCCGCCCGCGGCTTCCTGGACCCGGAGCTCCAGGCGGGCAAGATCACGCCGGCCGCCGCGCGGACCTTCCTGGAGAAAGAGGTGGTCCTCTCGCCGCCCCTCGCGCAATCCGAGGTGGAGCGTTACACCTTCCGCGCACCGGGGCAGGCGACCTCGTATTTCTACGGGTTCACCCGGCTGATGGAGCTGCGGCGAGAGACCGAGTCCATGATGGGCCCGCGCTTCGACGCGCAGCGATTCCACGACTTCGTGCTCGCCCAGGGCATCCTGCCGCCGAAGCTGCTTCGCAAGGCGGTCATCGAGCGCTTCGTGCCGGCACAGCCGGCGCCCTGAGCGGCGGAGGGCCCGCGGCGCGGTCTGGACGAGCTCCCGCAGGCTGATTTGCGGTGGCGAACCGTCGCCGCGCTCCGCAGGCTCGGCCGGGGTTCCGGGGGCGTGACGACGGATCGCCCCCCTCGGCTGGCGTGGGCCCGACCGAGCCCAATCGCTGAGGCTCGGGCCTGGGGAGCTCGCGCCGGCCGAACCGCGGAGCCGCCGCACACAGACACGACCAGCGCCGCGCCCGAACCTGGCGCGACGCCCGCCGTAACGCGGCCGCCCCGACCTCGACTGGCTGGGGGCCTGGTGCCGGAACGTGCCCCCCCAGCGCGATCCCCTCATAGGTTTCTCGTTTGGCCTGCCTCGAACCTGTTGGCAACTTCCGTTCCCACCCCTCGCCACAAGGCTTCTTCAACACAGCGCAGCGCCTCCTCGCGACCAGGCGCTTCCTCGACGAGCCTCATGATGTGCCACACCAGAGGGAGGACCCGTGCTCCGGCGTGCGCGTCAAAACCCGGCTGAGCTCCGCTTGCATTGAATACGATCTTAGCGGAGACCTCGAGAAGATCTACCATCGCACACTCGATTGGCGACCCTTCGTTCTCGAGATTCAGGCTGACCCGCCTGAGATCGAGGAACAGGCTCTCCGCCGTACACCACGCATTCCTGTCGTGACATATTACCACGATCCTCCCCCCAAACCCCAAGAAGTCGCACCGGGTCACAGCAAGGACCGCATCGAGGATTCCGCCGATCCACGTTGGACGCATCTCGCTCACAACCGAGCGAAACAGCTCGTCACCGAGGAGCAGCGCCTTGCCTTCTTCCACAGGAATCATCCACATCTGCCCCTGATCTCATTATCATCAAGCGGCACTCGTCGCCGTGGTCCGCGCTGATCTCCTGAAGCCGCCGTGACTTCTCGTAATAACGATACGACGTCGCGATCCCGTTGCCGTGCACCACCCTCACCCGCTGCTCGAACTCGTCGTACCCGATGCGCAGCAGGTACTGCGTCACCGCAGGCTCGTCCGGGTGCTGTGGGTTGATCTCCGTGTGTCGCATGGTACGGTCCCCTCCCCCGTGCGGCTCGCGCAGCCCGGGGGGGCTCGGCCGTCAGCTTCGCCAGATTTCCCAGCCTATGCAATTATCTCAATACCCACAAGAACATCCCTCAAATCAAAATCAAGCACCACATCCGGGCCATCGTAATCACCAATAAGATCACGAAGCCGAGCAGACTTGGACATCTCACAGGGACTGGTTCCAGGATGAGACGGCAACCGAAGATACGCCACATCGGAATCGTCCTCAGACACACGCAACTCAAAGAACCCAACACCATTTGACGAGTCAGATTCACTCATTTTAGCGGCCTCCATTACAACACCGTCTTCAGCTTCAGAGTCCCGTCTTTGACCTGATAGACAACAGCCCCTCGCTGCCCGAACCCAGGAACAATCGCTCGATCTTCATGGGCAGTATCTCGGATAGCACCACTCGGCAAGCCGCCCCTTTCTATACTGGCCCCGAACTCTTGAAGCGCGGCGCGAGCATCCTTTGCACTACTGAAACCCGCGCGCTCAACTGCCCTTTCTGCAGCATGCGGCATATTGATATTCACAACTTTCTTAACCGAAACGCTTGGTTTTTCTCCTGCGGCTGCTTTGGATGACGTCTGCTGCGCGGATGCCTTTCCGGCCGCCGTCTGCACAGGCTTCGGCGGCTGCGCTGCCGGGGCAGGTTGCGGTGGCTTCGCCGGTTGTGCTGCCTGCCCAGGCTGCACTGCCGGCACCGGCTTCGGGGGCGCCGCCGCTTGCTGCTGGGCAGCGGTCCGCGGTGGCAGCACCGGTTCTCGGTTCACGCCGCCCATGTGCACCGTCCTAGGAGGAGCAGCCGCCGGGCTTGTCGGTATCCTGCCCTGCGCCTGCTGCTCCGCCAAGCGCTGCATCTGCATCTGCTGCTGGAAGCGAGCCCCTTCGGGCCCGTACCAGCAGTTCGGATGCCGGCAGCCACCCATTCCATTGCCACCCGGCGCGAAGTTCCGGTGCCCCCCTTGCGCCTGCCGCCCATCCGGGTCGACCAGGTTCACCGGGTTGTTCAGCGTGTAGCTGTACAGCCCCAGGTTCCCCGGGTTGAACACCCCTCCGCTCGGCCCTCCCGCCATGTACTCGTCCAGGATCGGATCCGGGCTCAGCCACACACTGCTCCTCGGGTCGTAGTACCGCGCCCCGAAGTAGTAGAGCCCCGTCGCCTGGTCGAGCTCCTTCCCCGTGAACACGTACGCTCGCCTGAGCTCGTACCGCGAGTCCGACGCGTCGACCCACAGCTCCCCGCTCGGGAAGTACTCGTCCCGCTGCGTCAGCGTCTGCTCATCGTTCGACGCGAAGCTCGTGCTGCCCAGGTGGTCCGGATGGTAGTACAGCGTCGGCGGGTCACGGAACCAGTCCGGATCCATCTTGCTCGCTATCCGCGTCTGCCCCGCATAGATATGCTTCGTCACGAACCGCCCGTCCCGCAGCGTCAGGTGCTGATCGTGGTATGCCGTCTCCTCCTCGCCGCTCACGTGGTGCAGGTGCACCCGCCGCTCGCCGTCGCCGTCGTACAGCATCCGCGACAGCACCTGACCGTTCTGCGTCACCCGCGTGACCCGGTTCTCCTCGTTCCAGTCCGTCGTCCGCGTGTCCGAGCCACGGTACGTCCAGCCGGTCTGGTTGCCGCTCGCGTCATATCGCATCTCCCGCGGCCACGGCATCGACTCCGCAACGAGGTGCTCCTCGATGCGCTTCGGCGCGTGCGGCTGCGGGCCCGTGTACTGGTACTCCGACCGGTACGTCTGCTCCCGGATCGCATGATCCTCGCGCCACCCGTCGCACTCAGCCGGAACCGGCGTGGGACACGCCTGCGGCACGTACCGGTAGCTCGCCTGGTCCTTCGTCAGGATGTTGCCAATCTCGTCGTACGCGAACGACAGCCGGTACCGGTACTGCCAGTCTCTCCGGTCCTGGTACGTCCCGCTCGCCGAGAGCAGCTGGTACAGATCGTCGTACCCGTACTCCTGCGTCGTCGGCCCCACCAGCACCGAGCCCGGCATGTCCTGCTCGTACGGCACCTCGTTCCGCACGCGCTCCAGGTTGCCTGCTGCGTCGTACTCGTACCGCATCCGCTGGAACGCCCTCGCCGGCTGCCCTCGCTCCACGAGGTACCGGTCGCGGTGGTCCGCGTTGATCTCCTGAAGCCGCCGTGACTTCTCGTAATACCGATACGACGTCGCGATCCCGTTGCCGTGCACCACCCTCACCCGCTGCTCGAACTCGTCGTACCCGATGTGCTGCAGGTACGGCGTCACCGGCGGCTCGTCCGGGTGCTGCGGATTGATCTGCGTGTTCGTTCCCACCGCCGACCGCACAAGGCCCCCTCGGTCGTAGCCATACGTCACCACCTCCGCACCGGAGCCAGCGAACTTCAGCGACAGCAGCCGCCCGAACCCGTCGAAGTCGTACTCCATCGTCGCCTGGTACGGCCCCCGGTGCGGCTCCCGCAGCCGGGGGAACTCCGTCGTCAGCTTCGCCACGTTCCCCAGCCGGTCATACCAGAACGTCCTCTTATTTCTGTTCAAGAGGAGTTTGCGGTAGTCATCGAACAACGCAAGACCGAACTACTGCTCGATACTTTCAGCGCCGCTTCCGACGACAGGTTTAGCCGCTTCATGCGGCACGTATCATCATCACTCCTATTTGGCTGAAGCAAACCCACCCGTGTGCGGTCTTCTGGTGGATTGCGAAAAAACGGCTCGTTTCACTCATAACCGGCGATGGCAAGGGACTCAGCAAGCACGCTGTAACCCATGGAATTCTTGGAACTATCTGAGGGAATGCGTCAGGCGGTTCCCGTCACCGGCGCCCAACCCCTGCCGGGTCAGGGAACGGATTTCGAAAGCGCGTCTACTCGCTCCTCTTCACCGAGCAATCTAAGAACATCTCGAGCGGCCTCTCTTTCACGGTGTATGGCTTCGTCGATGAGAATCCATAACCCCTCCCGTGCCGCGCGATGGCATCGTTCAACAATGTCACCCGGAGTGAAGTTCGAGGGTGATGCGTACCCCCCGAGAATCTGAAACAGAAGATCGAGTACCGCTATCCTGACGAAGCGTGGGCGCGGATCTACTAGACAGGCAACCAGCACGGACGTACACGCCTCCGCGATCTGATGCAACTCGCCCTGAACGACCACGTGATTCTCTATCCCCCAGTAAGCCCTCGTAGACTCCTCAGGGTCCTTTGCGCTCAGCAAGCCAAGCAATGCATCTTTCACCCTTTCTCCGGTCCCCTCCGCCTCATGAACGCTAGTCCAGTCAATGGACCCAATGAGACGTTCCGCGACATTCATATTTTTCATTTGGAACCCGACGTACCGCCAGGAGGATCTCGCAGCGTCCCCGGAACGAATCTCTCAGGCGGAAATTTCTGTTGACACGGAACACACACAGGGATCTCGGTCCACTCTAGCTGCCCTGTCGATTGATTCCTTCGCCAGCCATTCACCTCGGTCATTGTTCCCCCTGGGAGCTTCGCCTCGGCATCAACCTCCGCATGAAGACGTGGACCAGATCGCCCTACCTCCACTTTCCCGTCACGTGTAATTCCTACGTAGGCGGCGCTGCTTCGATCAGGTTTTCCGTCTGGGCGTCGCCCAGCCGCATCGCGAGCGGCACGCGCCCGGTCGATCCCTGCAGCTTCTTTCGATGGTGCTGTCTGCGTCGCAGGCGCCTTCGCCGCCTCCGCCCCCTGCGGCGGCTTCGCGGCCGGCGCCGGTTGCGGGCCCTTCGCCGGCTGTGCGGCCGGCGGCGGCTGCGCCGACGCGGCTGCTGGCTGCGCCGGCGGCCGAGCAGTCTGCTGCTGCTGCATGACGAACCTGAACAGCAGCCGGCGCATGCCGTCCCCGATACCGCGAGACGTGCGACCCGCCGCCGCAGCGCCGGCGTTCATCCGCTGCAGCATCTGCTCCTGGTGGAACTTTTGCCCCGCCGGCCCGTTGAAGCAGCTCGGGTGCCGGCACCCATCGGCCCCGGGAGGGAAGTTCCGATGCGCCCCCTGCGCGCTCCTCCCATCCGGGTCGACAAGGTTCACCGGGTTGTTCAGCGTGTAGCTGTACAGCCCCAGGTTCCCGGGGTTGAACACTCCCCCGCTCGTCCCCCCCTCCATGTACTCGTCCAGGATCGGATCCGGGCTCAGCCACACACTGCTCCTCGGGTCGTAGTACCGCGCCCCGAAGTAGTAGAGCCCCGTCGCCTGGTCGAGCTCCTTCCCCGTGAACACGTACGCTCGCCTGAGCTCGTACCGCGAGTCCGACGCGTCGATCCACAGCTCCCCGCTCGGGAAGTACTCGTCCCGCTGCGTCAGCGTCTGCTCGTTGTTCGACGCGAAGCTCGTGCTGCCCAGGTGGTCCGGGTGGTAGTACAGCGTCGGCGGGTCACGGAACCAGTCCGGATCCATCTTGCTCGCTATCCGCGTCTGCCCCGCATAGATGTGCTTCGTCACGAACCGCCCGTCCCGCAGCGTCAGGTGCTGGTCGTGGTATGCCGTCTCCTCCTCGCCGCTCACGTGGTGCAGGTGCACCCGCCGCTCGCCGTCGCCGTCGTACAGCATCCGCGACAGCACCTGACCGTTCTGCGTCACCCGCGTGACCCGGTTCTCCTCGTTCCAGTCCGTCGTCCGCGTGTCCGAGCCACGGTACGTCCAGCCGGTCTGGTTGCCGCTCGCGTCGTAGCTGATCACCCGCGACCACGGGGCCGACTCCGCCACGAGCTGCTCGTCGATCTGCCTCGGCGCGTGCGGCTGCGGCCCCGTGTACCGGTACTCCGACCGGTACGTCTGCTCCCGGATCGCATGGTCCTCCCGCCATCCGTCGCACCCACCCGGCGTGGGGCACGTTTGCGGCACGTACCGGTAGCTCGCCTGGTCCTTTGTCAGGATGTTGCCAATCTCGTCGTACGAGAACGACAGCCGGTACCGGAACTGCCAGTCTCTCCGGTCCTGGTACGTCCCGCTCGCCGAGATCAGCTGATACAGATCGTCGTACCCGTAGTCGTGCGTCGTCGGCCCCACCAGCACCGAGCCCGGCATCGACTGGTCGTACGGCACGTCGTTCCGCACGCGTTCCAGGTTGCCCGCCACGTCGTACTCGTACCGCATCCGCTGGAACGCCCTCGCCGGCTGCCCGCGCTCCACGAGGTACCTGTCGCGGTGGTCCGCGTTGATCTCCTGAAGCCGCCGCGACTTCTCGTAATACCGGTACGTGGTCGCGATCCCGTTGCCGTGCACCACCCTCACCCGCTGCTCGAACTCGTCGTACCCGATGTGCAGCAGGTACTGCGTCACCGCAGGCTCGTCCGGGTGCTGCGGGTTGATCTGCGTGTTCGTTCCCACCGCCGACCGGACCAGGCCCCCTCGGTCGTAGCCGTACGTCACCACCTCCGCCCCGGAGCCAGGGAACTTCAGCGACAGCAGCCGCCCGAACCCGTCGAAGTCGTACTCCATCGTCGCCTGGTACGGCCCCCGGTGCGGCTCCCTCAGCCGCGGGAACTCCGTCGTCAGCTTCGCCACGTTCCCCGGCCGGTCATACCAGAACGTCCTCTTCCCCGCCTCGCTCTGCTCCTCCACCAGCCGCCCGGCCCGGTTGCCGTGCTCGTCGCCCGCTTCGCCCGGCTCGCCGTACACATACGTCACGTCCGTCGAGTCCGGGTAGTTCACCCGCGTGAGCCGGTTGAAGTCGTACTCGTACCGGATCAGCTTGCTCGCGCCTTCCGCCAAGAGCTTCGCCGTCTGCCGCGCCCCGACGTTGCCCGACCGGTCGTAGCGCCACTCCGTGCGCCCCATGTCCGGGCTCGTCAGCGTCACCATCCGCCCCAGCGTGTCGTACGCCGCCGTCGTCACGTTCCCGCGCGTGTCCATCACCCGCACGAGCTCGTCGACCGCGCTGTACCCGTACCGCGTCATCAGCGTCGTCCACGCCTCCGACCCGCGCAGCCGATTGCGCTCCTCGACCGCCACGATCGCGTTGTCCACGTCCTGGTACGCCTTGCGCACCTTCCCCTTCGGGTCGACCTCCGTCGCCACGAACATCGCCACGCCATCGAGCTCGTCGATATCGTAGCTCGTCGTCGTCACCGCCTCGCCGGCCTCGGCCTCCTCGTCCGGCTCCCTTCGCTCGACGACGCGCGAGAGCACGTCGTACTCGAACGTCGTCGGGTGTTTCAGCGCCACGTCCACAAACGCCGTCGCCTCGCCCGTCGCGAACACCGGCTGCCCCTGCTGCCAGACGCGGCCCCGCTCGTCCAGCACCACCCGGCCGCTCACGCTCATGCCCACGACCGGGGCGCCCCCGGTCCCTAAATCCTTCTCCAGGTCCTTCTTCGTCTGGATCACCCGGTCCAGCCCGTCGACGAACGTCACCGTGTCGATCGGATCCCCCGGGTGCTGCACGTCCTTGTGCCGCGTCCGCGCCCACGCCGGCATGGCGACGCTCTCCCCGGGCTCCAGCGCATACTCGAACGCGATCGTCGCCTCCGCCGCCGCCAGCGGGTCGTCCGGACCGAACACCGCCCGCAGCCGCCCGAACGCGTCGAAGTCGTAGTGGACCTCATGGCCGTTGACGTCCCGCACCGCGCTGACCGCGCCGTAGCGGTAGTCCGACGACGTCTCCGAGAAGTAACCGAACGAGTCATCCACCCGGGAGAGGTACGTCTCCGCCACATCGTCGTACTCGTACGTCAGCGTGAAGCCCCGCGGCTCGATCGCCCGCTCCAGGTTGCCGTACGCGTCGTGCGTGAACTCCCATCTTGGATTCGTCGACGCGTCTCCCGTGTACGGCGCGCCCGTCGCCGGATCCTTGCCGCCGATCACCGTGCTCGTGATCCACTCGACCGCCCCGGTCACCTCGTTGTGCCCCGCGGTGCGCTCGCGCAGCAGCGTCCCCGCGCTGTCGCGCACCTCGACGCTATCCGCCCGCACGATGTGCGGTCCGTCGTACGTCACGTGATGGATCGTGGTCGTGACGTCGTCCTCCAGCGTGCCTGGCTCGCCGTGCTCGATCACCCCGATGAGGTTGCCGCGGTCGTCCCAGTCCCGCTCCTCGCTCGTCTGCTTGCCGGGCGCGCTCGGGTCCGTCGTCTGGCCCTCGTACCACGACATCGTCCGCAGCTCTTCCCTGGGGAAGAACGAGCCCGTCAGCGTCGCCTGCGCCCCGGGCGCCCGGTACACCACCTCTTGCCGGCTGAACAGCCGCCCCTCGGCGTCCTGCTCGATCACCTCGGCCACGAGCCCGCGCCGGTAATAGTCCTGGTTGTGGTACCGCGTCACGATCTGCGAGCCGTCCTCCCGCGTCGCCGTCACCTGCGCGAAGCCGTAGTCCTCGCGCTCCGCCCGGTCGTAGAACCCGCTCTGGTGGTAATCGAACGTGTGCACGTAGGCGGGCGTGCCCATGCCGTCGTCCACCTCCACCCGCGACAGCACCCACTTGCCGCCGGGCATGTCCACGCTCAGCTCGTCCGGGCTGCTCGCATACGCCACCTTGTTGCCCTCACGCGCATAGTCCAGCCGGATGCTGCCGCCTAGCGGACGCACCACGCGCGACAGCCGGTTGGTCTTGCCCGTCAGGTTCAGCCGCGCCCGCAGCGCCGTGTCGCTCTCGCGCAGCATCCCCTCGCCCAGCTTCAGCACGTGATCCGCCGTCCCGTCGCCGTCCAGGTCCTCCCATGCGAGCTCGCTCCGCCCGTCGCTCAAGCCGAGCTGCGCCGCGATCTCGAGCACGATGCACACGTACGGCGTCGAGATCTTGATCGGCACGCCATACCCCGCGTTGAACGCCGTCGTCTCGGAGAACGACAGCGCGTCATTGCTGCCGTTGATCTCCTTCGTGAACTCCTTCTCCAGCACGACCCCCCACGGCAGCCCGCCGCTCACCGCCGGCGCGCTCCACCTCTCCTCGGGCCCGAAGCGGTCACCGAGGTTGAGCCGGACCCGGTAGTAGCCCTGTCCAGGCTGCTTGATCACCCGGTCGGGCAGCCTGTCGCCGTTCAGGTCCACGAAGTCGACGAGCGTCCGGCTCACCGTGTGCGCGATGCCGCCGCCGATCCCCGCATAACCCACCTGCAGGCTGTTCGTCGTGTTGTCCTGCACCCGCACCGTCTTGAGCTGCTCCGGAGACCAGACCCGGCTCAGCGCGGTCAGCGGATCCCCGTCGACCTCCGGCAGCGGCTCGAACGGATCGCCGCTCGGATCGAGCGCCGCCCAGGCGCGCTCGTCCCCGAAGCGGTAGCCGAGGTTCAGCTGCACATGGAGCACGCCACCCGCGCTCCTCACCTTGTCCGGAAGCCCATCGCCGTTCACGTCGAGCAGGTCCTTCGTCGTCTGCGACGTGCCCCAGCTCTTGCCGAGCGAGGGCAGCACGCTGAGCACCTCCTTGGTCTCGGCGCTCGCCTCGATCTTCTCAGCGACCACCGACGCCGCGGATCCGAAGCCGAACCCGAACCGCGCGCTCATGGTCTCGATGACCCGGATGTCCCCCGGCCCACCGACAGTCAGGGCGCCATACTGCCCCGGCTGCTGCCCGTCGCACCGGCCGCCGCTGCCGCACGTCTGGATGCGCACGCCGCCCTGCGTGACGGCATCGGGCCGCCCATCGCCGTTGACGTCGACGAGCTCCAGCTTCGACTCGGTGGTCCCGGTCGTCACCTGGAACGACCCGATGAGCGCGAGCTCCGCCGAGCCCGAGCCGTTGTGGCTCTTCCTCAGCCCGGGGACATTGGCCACGTCCTCCGGCCGGACGCCGCCGACGCGCGACGGCTTGAGCTCCCCGGCCCGGATGTACATGTCCGCGCCCGACCCCCGGAACACCGGGCCGCTGACGCTGCCCACGAGAGGGAACCCGGCGTCCCCGGGCGACCAGCTCGCGTGGTACCCCTCCCAGTGCGGCTCGACGCGCGTGAAGTAAGGCGGCCTGTTCTCCTCCGGCCTCCGGCGGAGCTGGTTCTCGTCGAACGGGTACTCCGTCGTCCACTCGCCATAGCTGAAGCCGCGGAACCCGCCCACCATGCGGGCTTCCAGCTTCCCATCCGGGATCGCTCGAGCGTTCACCGCGGGCACGTCCAGCACCGTCCCCGTCTCGTTGAACACGAGCTGCGGGAGCCACGACACCGACGCTCCGGGATCCGACAGCGATGTGTCCATGTCCGCTGCGCTCTCGAAGAACTTCGTGAAGGCGAGCTCCTCGCCCTCCGTCACCGGGAACACCACCGGATCGCTCGGGCCAGGCACGCTCCTGGCCGGCGAGATCGCCTCCGCTCCGAGCAGCTCCCGGAACAGCCGCTCGCTCCCGCGATCCACCCGCAGGGTCACCGGCCCCTGCGTCGCTCGCTTGGAGGCGGAGCCGAGCAGGCTGACCGGCCCGCTCTCGGGCATGGCCACCCGCGACAGCGAGAGCGCCGTCCCGCCGGTCGTGCTGTCGCTCAGCTGCACGGGCGCCAGGATCGACTCCTCGGGCACCGAGATCGGCCCGCCGTCGCCGGGCAACGCTTCGAGCCCGCAAACCCTCTTTCCGGACGGAGCACCGGACCTGGGCGCGCACTCCCCTACGGCGCGGCAGCTCCCCGGATCCGCGTCGTGGCCGCACACCTCGGTGTACCGGGCAAACCCCTGGTACTGCACGCGCGACGGGTGGACCACGTTCTCGCCGAGCTCGGCATACAGGAACAGGAGGTCGCCCTGGAGCACGGACACCGGCCACGCGATCTCGGTGCTGAGCTGCGCGCCCGACACCCTGGTCCGATGGAGCTCGACGCTCTGCCCCGAGTCGACGTCCTGGCGCACGAGCCGCACATCGAACGCATCGAGCGCGTCGGTCCGGACGAAGCTCGCCTGCACCGTGACCTGCCCGTCCGCCCCCGCGGCCCAGCCCGGCACGCTCCGGTCGAGCACGGAGAAGTCGTCCGCGAAGGTATAGGTATACATCGGACGCCTGAGCGCGTCGGGGCGCCCTATTTCGCGCGGAAGCAACGGCCGGCAGGAGTCCGACAGGCAGAGCTCCGCATAGCGGATGCGCGGGTTCCAGCGCGTGATGTCGCCCTCGATGTCCTCCTTCGGGTCCACGCGGAAAAAGAGCGCATCCGTCGGACGGACGCGGACGCGGACGCCGCTCCCGCACCCCCTCTCGCCCTCGGGGACACACGCAGCATCGCTCGGCCCGATGTCCCTCTGCCAGAGCGGCTGGTGGTCGCGGTGGAACTTGTCACTCGCCCGCGGCGCCGGCGTCGTCTTCGTGATCGACGCCATCACCCCGTCTCCCGCGCCGCCCCCGGCCAGCGACACGCCCCCGTCGATGACGACGATACCGTCGATCGGCGGCGTCCATTTCACCAGCGCGCTGGTCCGGTAGAACGCGTTGCGGAGCGCCTCGACCTGCTCGCCATCGCTGAAATCCTCGTCGATCGTGAACCCGGCGCCGCGGGCGCCCGGCCCCAGCCGCGCGTTGTTCGGGTTCAGCGTCGCCCCGCTCCCATCCAGCAGCTCCGGGAAGCCATCCCCGTTGATGTCGAGCAGCAGGCTCTGCGCGGTCGCGGTGCTCCAGGCGCGGTTGAGACCAAGACCTCCGAGCTCCTGGAACAGGTGCATCGCCCCCTGCAGGCCGGCCGTGATCTGGTGCGTGCTGCCCACGCCCTCCGGCGAGAACGCGTTTCCGCTCGACCGATCCGGGAGCGAGTTCAGCCAGACGCCGTTGCTGCCCACGAAATCCGGGAGCCCGTCGCCGTTGATGTCCGTGAACGCGACGTCCTCGTCGTCCGCCCCGAACGAGACGGAGACCCCCAGCCCGACGTGCGGATCACACACCGTCGGCCCCACGCCGACGAACGCGCTGAGCCCCCCTTCGACCGAGCTCGTGGCCCCGAGGCCATCGCGCCCTTCCGCAGGGCGGCTCCACTCGGTCGGCGCCGAGAACACCTGGAGCTCGCCGCCCTCTTGCTGGAGGCTGAAGTACTCGAAGCTGTGCTCGTAGAGCGGCTCCTCACCGCCGTTTCCGTGGACAGCGATGCTCTTCAGCAACGACTTGTGATGGTGCCGCGGGTCCGGCGTGTCGTACGCGAAATGATAGCTCCGGATGATCTCCTCGGCGTCGGGCGCCTGGCCCATGGTCACGTCGACGCGCGTGAGCCTCCGCGTCGTCCGCGCCTCGAAGCCGGCGCGCGCCGAGCTCACGACGTCTCTCCGCTGCGCTCCGTCGTCCACGGAGAAGACAACGTGATAGTGCGCTCCAGGGAAGCCGCTCTCGTGCTCCGTGTAGTCGATCCGCTGCGGATAGAGCTGCACCCAGTCCTCGCCCTCGGGCGCGTCCTTGAAGTACGAGATCCGCATCCGGTTGCCGAACGTGTCTTCCACCCGCTCCAGGTTCCAGCGGAAGATCCCGGCCTGGCCAGACCGGTCCGCAAGGCGCGCGCCCGCGCTCTCGCCGTAGGTATACCGGGTGCCGTCCTTGTCGGTGACCACCCAGTGAAAGCTCCCGGGATCGGCCCCGAGGCGCTCGATGCGATCGAACGCGCCCTCGACGCGCCGCTCGTACCTGCCCGGCTGATCGGGGATGGCCCGCAGCATCTGGCCGTCGAGCGTGTAGAGCTCGTCGCCCGTGTACCGCGGCACGCCGAACCGCGTGTCGATCTCGATCGCCGAGAAGCGCAGATCCCACCCCACGCCGAGCCAGCCATTGCCCAGCTCGCTCTCGTACGTGACCGCCAGATCCGGCGCGATGCCGTGCCGGCCCGGCGGCACCTCGATCGGGAACGACAGCTGCGCCGTGCCCTGGCCGTTCGCCTCCGGCGGCTCGATGAACGACACGCCCGCGGACGGGCTCGCGAGCTGGATCCCCTTCATCGCGTTGGGATCGAACGACTGCGCTCCCGGCTGATCCGGCATGGAGATCGCCGCGTTGACGAAATCGGTGAAGTGATCCGTCAAGCTCGTGAGCTCCCGGGCCCCGCCCTCCTCCACGCGCCCGAGCTTCGTCCATCGCTGGACCGCCTCGTCGAAGTAGAAACCGAAGATCTCCCTGGCCCTGGCGCCGCTCGGGATCGCCGCGGCGTCGACAGGCAACGTCAGCTTCACGGGCTTCCTGAACTTGAGCCCGTGCGGGCCGAAGCGGAACGCGCGCCCCTCGGGCGTCACATTGCGCATCGCGCGCCCCATCGGCTGCACCTGGACGGGCATCAGCGGGCGGATCGTGATGCGCGTCGTCTCTTCCAGCGCGTCAGGCGGGATATCGAGCGTGGCGCCCGCGAACGAGAGCACCGCGCCCTTGTCCGGGCTCACCACCGCGCCATAGGGCGCGCCGTGGTCCACGACGAGCCCGCTCGGGGCGGCGCCCGCGGCGCACGGACCGAGCTGGAGCTCGCGACCGAAACGCGTGCCGTCCTCGAGCCGCGCCTCGAGGCGCGCCGTCCACGTCCGGTGACTCGCCCCCTCGGGCTCCGGGAGCGTGAGCTCGAAGCTGCCGTCGTCGCCCAGCGCCACCGGCTCCGCGCCGGCGAACAGCCGTGCTCGCGACGCGTCTTCGCCGGCCAGATCGAGGAACCCGCGCACATGGGCTCTTCCCTCGGCGCACTCGGCGTGCAGCGGCGTGCTCAGCGCGATCCGCCGCGCGCGCGACGGGACGGGGCTCGCCACCACGGCGACGTCCGACACCTCGGCGTGGCTCCCCTTCGCCCGCGCGATCTGCGCAGAAGCCGCCCCCGGCCATGTCGCTGAGTCCGGGAGTTCGAACCGGTGCCAGCCCGGCGGCAGGTCCTTCAGGTCGAAGCGAAGCCCCTTCGCTCCTTCGCTGGGCGCGATCTGGAGCTCCCCGGCGCCCGCGCTGGTCAGCTGGAAGAGGAGCGCGTGCGGCGCCACAGGCGCGCCGAAATCGAGGCTCAGCGCCTCCGTGCGAGGCGCGCGCTCGCCGCCGGCCGGCCGGGCGCGCGCCTCGGCAGCGGAGCGCGCCTCGATCACACCGGCGTGCGGGATCCCGACCACCCGCAGCGCGCTCACGGTGAATCCGTGCTCCTGCTCCGCGGAGGGCCGGAACCGCACCACGTTCTCGCCGCGCCTCAGCCACGCGGGCGCGATCTCCTCGACTTGCAGACCTCCGGTCGCCGGCGCTGCCGCCGGGGAGCCGCCGCGCGGCGCCGTGCCGTTGATCTGCCGGTTCACGGTCGACCAGTGCCCGCGGCCCTCCAGCTGGTAGACGAGGAACGCGCGCGCGAGCGCCCGTGGATCGGTGTCCACGTGGAGCGACAGCGATCGCTCGCCGCCCGTGCGCGTCACGGTCGCCCGCTCGGACGTCGCAGCGAACTGGTAAGCCCCGGCGAGCCGCCCGGCGAGCACGCGATCGGCGAGCTCCACCTCGGAGAGGCCGCGCGTGGGCGCGCCGGCGGTCCAGAGCAGGATCTCCTGCGGCCCGCGCTCCCCCGAAGGAAGCCACTCGATGACGACGTGCTGGGCCGTGACCGCCATGGGAAGACGCGTCCAGCGCTCGCCCGTGTCGTGGAGCGGCACGTCGACGAGGCCAGAGGCGGCCTGAAGCTCGGCGCCGTCCTCCGCACGGACCGTGAGCGCGCCCTCGCTGCGCCCGTACAGCGAGAGCGCCTCGAGCGCGGTGGGCTGCGGGAACGAGACCCGGATCCGCACCTTCTCCCCGGTCTCGCTGCGAAGCCCCGTATCGCCGCGGCCGTCGAACAGGACCCACGGGTCCGCCCCCGGGGCGGCGCCATCGGCGCGAACGTCCGCTGGCAAGGCCACCATCGGGACCACGGCGAGGCCGCCGGGGCCGCCGGCGGGGTCTGCCTCGCTCGCGAGCACGGCGGCGTCCCCGGCGAGCGCTGCCGCGAGCTCGGCGCCGCCGCGAGCGCCGGTGAGCCGCGCGCGCAAGGGATCGCCTATCCGGCGCAACGTCAACGCTTGAGCCCACGCGCCGAGGGGCGCGCTCACCACCATGAGCAAGAGAACGCAACCCGCGCACCGCCGCCACACCCGTCTCATCCACCTGGACGTCATCGGTCTCCTCCGCGGCCGCGAAGGGAGCAAACGGCATCGTAAATAGCAATTACAAGCGATAACAGGCGGGGCGGTCTCGCCACGAAAGGCGCCAAACTCGACCGGTTCCCAGCACGATTTCAGCGCGCCTGAAGGCGCTGCGCCTCCGAGCCATCGAATTCGGACTACCGGATGCGGAGAAGTTCATTATCCTGTGACGCTCACGCAACACTCCTTGGCTCGCCCTCTCGGCCGCCCGTGCGGCCGTGGGGGTGGCCGATCACGCCATTCACGGAGGTGACCTTGCGCAATCTCACGATCGGGGACCTGAAGCTCGCGCTGCGCGATCTCTTGACACAAGGCCGATGAGCTGCGCCTGTCGGCGACAGGCAAGCTGTATGAGCCGCGGCTCAGGGCGAAGCAGAAGGAGATCGACGCGATCCCCGACGCCGCGGGCACGCAGGCGCCGCTCGCCAGGGAGCTCGCCGAGGCGGACGCCCGGCACGACGGCCTCGGGGCGGCCGTCTTCTTCCTGTGCAAGGCCGTCGAGGCGCACCCCGCCTTGCCGGCGGCGCTCAAGGAAGCGGCGGCGACCGCGCAGCAGACGTTCGTCCCGAAGCTCGACGTGCTCCGCGCCCCGTACGCGGACGAGGCGTCGGCGGCGCTCGACAACCGGCCCGAGCTGACCCGGCTCAAGGCGGAGCTGAAGGCCGCCGCGACCCCCGGCGGAGGGACGCTGCACGACTGGGTGAAGGCGTTCGTCGCCGCCGGCGACGACATCGATGGCCTGCTGCGCAGGCGCGCCACGCTCCTCGCGACGGGCGAGAACGCCGCGGCCACCGGCCCGCTCCGCGGCGCCGCCGTCGGGCTGCTCGGGCGGTTCCGGGAGGCGCTCCGGGACGAGATCCAGGAAGAGGGCAGCAAGCTGCCGGCCGACCACGAGGCGCGGCTGTTCGCCTACATCGACAAGCTCAACGCCGATCGCGAGCGGGCCCTGCGCGGGCGCGCGGCGCCCGAGCAGGCCCCGGCCACGCCCCCCGGCCCGCCGACGGTGCCCAGCGAGGTGGCGCCGGCCGCGCCGGCGGTGAGCGCCGATCCCGAGCTGTAGCCGGACCGCTCGCGGCGACATGCCGGGGGCGTGAGCGGCGAGGCACCCGCCCATGTCCGACATGCCCGGCGGCCTGCTCGGCGAGGCACCCGCCCATGTCGCGACATCCCGGGAGCCGTGGCGAAGCAGGCGCCCGCCCATGTCCGACCTGCCTGGGGGCCTCGCCGAGCAGGCACCCGCCCATGTCCGACATCCTCGGGCGCATCAACCAGCAGGCACTTCCCCATGTTCGACATACCGCCGGAAGGCCCAGCAGCGCCCGCGCCGCCTCGCTCACCCCCCGCCAACAGCCGCGCGCGCAGCGCGTTCACAGATGTGCTGACGCGCACCGCTACGCTCACCACCAATGCCCGCTACATCTTGGCCGTCTACACCGAAGCCCTTCCGGTCTCCTTCAAGGAGCGCTCGAACTTCGACGTCAGGTCGACATGTCGACGCGCTGTCCACCGGAAGCCGACTTTGCTTTGATGAAGGCCTTCATGTTCCGCCTCAGCACCGTTCGCGCCAAGCTCACCGTCCTCGTCGCGCTCTCCTCGCTCGCGACCCTCGCGGCCCTCCCCGTGTTGTCCTGGGTGATGCACCGGCAGCTCCTCGCGCAGATCAGCGAGCGCGTCCCGCAGGCGATCCGCAACTTCCGGCTGGAGCTCAGGCAGCAGCAGCGCGCCATCTCGGCGACCTCACGCCAGGCGTCTCGTGCGCGCGAGCTGGTCGAGGGGCTCCGGCTGCGGAACGAGTCGGCCGTGGGGACGGCGCTCGAGGCCGTCATCGCCGCTCACCCCAACGTCTCCATCGTCGCCTTCGATGAGCTCGGCAATCGGGTCGCGGCGAGGGGGCTCGATGCGCCGCCCCCGAGCACGGACGAGGTCCCCGGGCTCACCGAAGGCCTCTCGGGCCTCGCCGAGATGGACGACCTGCGGGACGTGCTCGTACACGGGTGCGATGGACAGCCAGGCTCGCCGCCTGCGTACATGATCGCCCAGCATGCGAGGAGCGACGCCGGATCGCTGCTCGCATGCATTCCCATCGATCACACCTACTTCGACGAAGTGGCGACGAAGCTCGGCGTGGATATCGCGCTCGTCGACCCGTCGGGCAAGAGGATCACGGGCACGGAGCGTTTCCCGACCGAGCTGCTCGAGGGCGCCGTCATCGGCGACGAGACCCACCCCACGATCGTCGAGGACGCGAGCTCGCTGTGGGCCCTCTCCCGCTTCGCGCCCCGATCGCTCCGGGGCAAGGCCGGCGATTTTTCGATCGTCATGGCGCTCGACGTGAGCGACGTCCGGAACATCGTGCGCCAGAACCTGATGTTCGCGGCCGGCGTGCTCACCCTCGCGGCGCTCTTCTCGCTCATCCTCGGCGCGCGCCTCGCAACCACGATGTCACGCGCGCTCTCCCGCGTGAACGTCGCCCTCAAGCACCTCGAGCAACAGCGGTATGTGCATGTGGAGGCGGTGAAGACCGGCGACGAGCTGGAGGATCTCGCGACCGGCTTCAACTCGATGGTGGACGGCCTCAAGGAGCGCGACAAGCTCCGCAGCACCTTCGGCAAGTACATGACCGAATCCGTGCTCGAGCACCTGCTCGCCGGCAAGGTGCAGCTCGGCGGCGAGACGCTCACCGTCTCTATCCTCTTCTGCGATATCCGGAGCTTCACGACCATCAGCGAGAGGATGAACGCCCATGAGCTCGTGGGGCTCCTCAACGAGTATTTCACCGAGATGGTGGCCATCATCCTCGACGAGGGCGGGGTCGTCGACAAGTACATCGGCGACGCGATCATGGCGGTGTTCGGCGCGCCCGTCCCCAGGCCGAACGACGCCGTGCGCGCCGTGCGCGCGGCCATCCGCATGCGCGCCGCGCTCGAGCGCTTCAACGAGCGACTGGCCAAACGGGGAATCCCGGCGCTGAAGACCGGTGTCGGGATCCACACCGGCGAGGTCGTCGCGGGCAACATCGGCAGTGAAGCGCGGATGGAATACACCGTCATCGGCGACGCCGTGAACCTCGCCTCGCGCCTGGAGAGCGCGACCAAGGAGCTCGGCGTGAGCGTGCTCCTCAGCGAGGACACGCACCTCCTCGTGAAGGACGTCTTCAACACACGTCCCGTCAGCGAGATCACGGTCAAAGGCCGAGTGCAGCCGGTGATGACCTACGCCGTGATGGACCGCTGACGAGCACAAAGGGGCGATAGCGCATCACCGTGCTCGGCGCGGCGGGGGCGCGCGCGCCGCGCTCACCCCCCCGCGAGCAACCGCGCGATCTCTCCGCGCTGGCGCCGCGCCGAGCGCGCCAGGGAGAGCTGCCCCGCCGCACGGTACAGGTTGTGCGCGACCCGCGTCGGGAAGCGCGACGGGTCCCAGCCGAAGTACCGGTCCTCGAACGCATCCCGGCAGAACCTCGACGCGAGCTCCAGCGCGATCCGCTCCGCCGCGTCGACGAGCGCCTCCTGCTCCTCCGCCCCGAGCGGCCGCGCCTCGCGGTAGCCCGCCACGGCGGCGGCGAAGACCTCCAGATCGAAGCGCGTCTCGGTCGAGTCCTCCCCGACCGGGTTGCACCACGACCGCCACGCGTCGCCGAGCTCCACGTCGATCGACTGCAGCGCCAGCGTGTCGAGATCGAGCAGGCAGATCCCCTCCCCCGCCTCGGAGAAGCGCAGGTTCGAGATCTTGAGGTCGCCGTGGCAGTGCCGAACCGGCAGGTCGAGCCGCCCCCGCCACGTGCGAAACGCGTCGAGGATGGCGTCCGCCAGCCGCCGCCCCTCACCCCCGGTGGCCGCGCCGTCCAGCCGATCCATGTGGAGCGCCGTGTCGTGCGCGCCCACGCGGACGTGGCGGTACACGTGCTCGAGATCGTCCACCGCCCGGTGGAACCGGGCCGCGAGCTCCCCCGCGGCGCGCGCCAGCACAGGAGAGCCGACCCGGTGATGCGTGCGGCCAGGGACGAAGTCCATCACCCGCCATACCGCGCCCTCGGCATCGCGCGCGCACAGGGCGCCGTCACCGGCGCGCAGCAACCGCGGCGTCGCGAGACCGCGGGCCGCCAGGTGAGCCGTCACCGCCTCGATGTCGTCGTGGACCTCCGGGGCGAAGATGGGGCTCACCCGCTGGACCACGTACCGCGGAGGATCGCCCGCCAGCCAGGTGCCGTTGATGAGGCCCTCGTCCTCGCAGCGGCGCACGGAGAGGCCGCTCAGGGGCGCCCACACGTCCGGGATCATCGGAACGGGAACCTAGCTGCGCTCCGTCTCGGGGGGCAAGGGATGCGGCGCCGGGACCGCCGCAACCTCGGGGGGCAAGGGAGGCGGCGCCGGGAGCGCCGGCACCGCCGCGGCCCGTCGGCGCAGCATCCACTGCGCCCCGAGCCACGTGACGACGCCGGCGCCGAGGCCGAGCCAGGCGGAAGCCGAGGGCACGCCGGCGCGCTCCACCAGGAACGCCCCGCCGAGCAACGCGGCGCACAGGCCCACCGTGAGGGCCAGGTTGTCGACGGCCGAGAGCCGGCCGACGAAACGATCCGGCGAGAGCCGCTGGATCTCCGTGCTCGACAGCACCCAGTTCGCCCCGCTGCCCAGGCCCCACACGAGCACGACCGCGAGCAGCGCCGCCGGGTGGCGGGTCACCGCGAACACAGCGATCGCGCCGAACGTCACCCAGACGGCTCCGGTCGCCGCGCGCTCGCCCCGCAGGCCGCGGCGGACCAGCGCGACGCCGACGAGCGGGCCGACCCCCGTGCCCGCGCCGCGCACGCACTGGAGGACGCCCAGCGTGAGCGCGCCCGTGCCGGCGAAGGGGAGCTGCGTCGCGACAAGGTTGAGCAAGAGGAGCGCCCCGCCGTTCGCCATGTGGACAGGCGTCTTCGCGAGCACCGCTTCGAGCAGCGGAGGCCGCTCCCACGCGTGCCGCCACGCGTGGACCATGTCGCGGCGCACCGACGCGAGCGCCGACAGCATGCCGCCCTCCGCCGGCCGCCCCTCCGCCACCATCGGAGGGAGCCCCCGGAGGAACAGCGCCGCCAGGCCGAACGACGCCGCGTCCAGGGCGAGCGCCGCCGCAGGGCCGAGCCCCGCGATCAGGCCGCCGAACGCCATCCCGACCGCGAACATGACGCTCCACGTCGCCGACGCGATCGCGTTCGCCTCGAGCAGCTCGTCCTCCTCGACCACATGGCGCAGCACCGCGCTCTGCGCCGGCAAGCGCAGCGCGCCCACCGACGCGCGCACGAAGACGAGGACCTGCACCCCGACCACGCTGCCCACCACCGCGGCCCCCAGCATCCCGACCGTGAGCGCGCCCTGCACCACGCTCGTCGCGACGAGCAGCCACCGCCGATCCAGCCGGTCCGCGAGCACCCCCGCCACCGGCGCGAACAGCGCGTTCGGGAGGTGATGCCCCACCATCACCAGCGCGAGCGCCACGACCCCGCCCCCCTCGCCCCCCAGCGCGAGCAGGCTCACAGCGACGAAGCTCATCCAGTCGCCCAGCAGCGAGACGACCTCGCTCATCCAGACGCGACGGAACGCAGGACGGCGGCGGAGCAGGCCAGGACGGCGCTCCGGGCGCCTGCCGCTGTTCATCCAGGGCACACCATGGTAATCGCGCTCTGTCTCATGCGGATCTGCGCCATCATTCCCGCCTACCAGGCCGAGCGCAACGTGGGGGACGTCACACGGGAGGCGCTCCGGGTCCACGGCCTGACCGGCACCGTCATCGTGGTGGACGACGGATCGAGCGACAGGACGGCCGAGCGGGCACGCGCGGCCGGCGCCACGGTGCTGAGCCACCCGGAAAACCAGGGCAAGGGCGCCGCCCTGCGCACCGGGATGGAGTTCGCCCTCGCCGCAGGCTTCGACGTCGCGATCACGATCGACGCGGACGGACAGCACCCGCCGGAGGAGGCGCGGCGCCTCATCGAGGCCGACGCCGACCCCGAGGCGCTGGTGCTCGGCATCCGGGATCTCGTGGGCGCAGGCGCGCCGCGCGCGAACCAGATCTCGAACCGGATCTCGAACTTCTTCCTCTCCCTCTTCGCCGGCCGCCCCTTCGCGGACACCCAGTGCGGCCTGCGCCGCTACCCGCTCCGGACGACGCTGTCGCTCGGCGCCCGCGACGAGGGGTACGCCTTCGAGGCGGAGATCCTCCTGCGCGCGGTGGCCGCCGGCGTCCGCCTGGTCGAGGCGCCGATCCGGGTCATCTACCCGCCCGAGGGCGAGCGGCTCACCCACTTCGACAGCGTGCGCGATCCGGCGCGGATCATCCGCCGGGTGGTGGCGACGCTCGCGCTCACGCGCGGGCTCCGCCACGTGCCGGCCGCGCCGCTGCTGTCCCCCGACCCGGTCCGCCCGGCCGCGGCGAGCGCGCTCGCCACGGAGCTCGACCCCCACCCGCGGCAGCCGGCGACGGCGCCTCCCTGATTTGCGGCCGTCGCGCCTCGCACGCCACCGCCGCAAGCTCCTCGCGGCCGCCGCGCTCCTCGCCGCGCCGGTCCTCGCGCACCTCGGCATCGCCGCCGCGACGCGGATCGAGCCGCCCCCGATCCGCGCGGCCGCCGGCGAGCCCGAGACAGGGCCGGGAGGGCTGCGCGTGCTCGGCCCGGCCTACGCGCGCCGCCGCGGGCGGATCCTCGAGGCGCGCCTCTCCGGGTCGCCGGAGGAGATCGGGCACCAGCACGGGCGGCTCTTCTACCCGGAGATGGTCCAGAACGAGGGGACCCTCTACGAGCAGTTCCACCGCTACGTGCCCGTCGCCCCGCTCCGGTGGCTCATCATGGACCTGTCGCGCCTCGAGTTCCGCGGCGTCGACGAGGGCATGACCGACGGCGTCCGGCGCGAGATCGCCGCGCAGGCCCGCGCCTTCTCGCCCGACCCGTTCGACGGCGTCCTCCCCACGTACCACCGCTTCGTCTTCCTCCAGTCGCTCTACGACATCGCGCTCTCGTTCGAGCACTCGCCGCTCCTCGGCTGCACGAGCTTCGCGCTCACCGGGACGGCGTCGGCGGGCGGGCACGCGGTGCTCGCCCGCAACTTCGACTTCGAGGCCGGGCCCGTCTTCGACGAGGGCAAGGCGGTGTTCCTCGTCCACGAGCAGGGGAAGATCCCGTACGCCTCGGTGTCCTGGCCCGGCCTGATCGGCGCGGTGACGGGGATGAACGCCGCGGGCCTCGCGCTCGTCGTCCACGGCGGGCGGGCCGGCGAGCCGCGGGCGGCAGGCGAGCCGGTCGTCCACACGATGCGCGAGGTGCTCGGCCGCGCGCGGAGCGTCGACGAGGCGCTCGCGATCCTCGAGGCGCGCGCGCCGATGGTCTCCCACCTCGTGATGCTGGTCGACGCGGACGGCGAGGCGGCGATCGCCGAGCGGGCGCCCGGCGCGCCGCTGCACGCGCGCCGGGGCCGCGGCAAGGTCCCGCTCACCAACCACTTCGAGGGGCCGCTCGCGGGCGATCCGCGCAACCTCCGCATCCAGGCCGAGACCTCGACCCGCCCGCGGCGCGACCGCCTCGACGAGCGGCTCGCGGCGCTGCCCGAGGGCGCGACGATCGAGGCGGCGATCGACGTCCTGCGCGACCGGCGCGGGCGCGGCGGCGCGCCCCTGCCGCTCGGCGACCGGCGCGCGATCGACGCGCTCATCGCCACCCACGCCGTCGTCATGGACGCCACGGCGCGCGTCCTCTGGGTCAGCGAAGGCCCCCACCTCGCCGGCCGCTTCCTCCGCTTCGACCTCACCCGGCTGCTCGACCCCGCGTTCGACCCGGCGCTCGACACGGCCGAGCCCGACGCCATGCCCGAGGATCCGCTGCTCACGAGCGGCGACTACGCCGCCTGGGAGCGCGCCGGCTCACCCCACGAAGGCGGGGAGCGCGGCAACGACAATCCTTAAATAAGCAACGACAATCCTTAAATAAACAGACGCAACTAAATAACCGCTCCGTCCCTCGCGCAAGCGCGGCGGCGCCGTCTCCATGCCGTGACGCGGACGTGGCGAGCGTGGCGAGCGAGCGCGACAGCCCCGCGCCCGGGATGCGCCTCATCCCACGGCGAGCACGAAAGCGCCGCGCCGCCGCGCCTACGAGGGCCCTCCCCGCAGCGCAGCAGCGACATACCCGGCGCGAAATCGCAAGTTTTCGGCGTGGTTTCGGGGCGCCCTCTCTTCCACGCCCGTACATCGGCGGTAGGGCACCTCTCGTCCGGCATAGCCCTACCGCAAGATTGCCTAGCGGCAGCTTCCGTCCGACAATCCGATTCGGGGCGCCAAGGTCGCGGCATCGGAGCGGCGACTGGGTCGACCAGACCATGACGGACATCAACCTGATCAACACCACCCTCGATCAACGGTACGTCATCCTCGGGCTGCTCGGGGAAGGCGGGATGGGGGCAGTCTACGAGGCACGGCACCTGGGCACCGGCCGCCGCGTCGCCGTCAAGGTGATCACGAGCAAGCTCGCGCAGGACGAGGCGGTGATGGCCCGCTTCGAGCGCGAGGCCAGGGCGGCCGGCGCGATCGACAGCGAGCACATCGCGAGCGTGCTCGACAGCGGCAGGGACCGCGCGACCGGCCTGCCCTTCCTCGTGATGGAGCTGCTCAACGGCGAGGACGTCGACCAGATGCTCCGGCGGCTCGGCCCCCTGCCGCCCGAGCTCGCGCTCTGCATCGTGGCCCAGGCGTGCATGGGCCTCATCAAGGCGCACGACGCGCGCGTCCTCCACCGCGACATCAAGCCCGCCAACCTGTTCCTGGCGCGGCGCGACGGGGGCGAGTACGCGGTCAAGCTGCTCGACTTCGGCGTCGCCAAGATCCAGGACGACACCTTCGAGCAGCAGAAGGAGCTCACGGCCACGAGCAACCTGATCGGCTCGCCCATCTACATGTCGCCCGAGCAGGCGCGCAACATGCGGGACGTCGACGGCCGGACCGACGTCTGGTCGCTCGGCATCGTCCTCTTCAAGATGCTCGCCGGGCGCACCCCCTACAGGAACTCGCGGGGGCTCGGCGAGCTCATCGTCGCGATCTGCTCGACCCCGGCGCCGCCCATCCAGTCGCTGGCGCCCTGGGTGCCCTACGAGGTCTCCGAGATCGTCCAGCGCGCGCTCCAGATCGACCGGAACCTGCGCTTCCAGAGCGCGGCGGAGATGCTCGACGAGTGCCGGATGCTCCTGCCGCACGGCATCTCGATCCACGAGAGCATGCTGCGGCCCCTCCCCGACTCGGTGCAGGCCGACATCCCGCCGCCCTCGCAGGGGCCGCCGAACCCCGACGCCCCGACGCGGCGCCCGCCCACGCCCGTGGGGACGCCCCGCAGCCGCACGCCGACGCCCGGGAGCACGTCCCGCAGCTGGCCGGACCCCGGCGACTTCTCGACGCGGCGCCCGCCCACGCCCGTGGGGACGCCCCGCAGCTGGCCCGAGCACGTCACGCACAGCGGGGCCCTCGGCCAGAGCGGTCACCACCACGCGACCCAGAGCGGCCACCACCACGCGACCCAGAGCGGCCACCACGCGACCCCGCACGGCCTCCTGATCCGCGGGTTCCCGGACGGCCCGCCGCCATCGAGGACGGTCTCGGGCACCTCCGTGCCCTTCCACAAGACGATCATCGTGGCGGGTGACCAGCCCACCGCCCACGTGCGCCCCCGCAGCAAGGCGGCCCCGCTCGTGGTGGCGGCGGCGCTGGTCGCGGCGACGGGCGCCGGCGTCGGCGCCTGGCTGGTGCAGAAGACGACGGCGTCCGCGTCCGCCCCGGCGACCGGCGGGACGCAGCCCGCGCCGGCGGCCGCCGCGGCGCCAGGCGCGGCCACCGCGGCGCCGGGCGCGACCGCCGCGGCGCCTGCCGAGCCGGCCGTGCAGATCGATCCGGAGCGGCTCGGGAGCTTCAACCCGCTGCCGGCGGTCATCACGTCCTCGAGCAACCCGCTCACGGACGAGAAGATCAACCTCGGCCGGATGCTCTACTACGAGACGCGGATCTCGAAGAACCACGACCTCTCGTGCAACTCGTGCCACCCG
This sequence comes from Sorangium sp. So ce1504, assembly GCF_051521635.1. Lineage (NCBI taxonomy): Bacteria > Pseudomonadati > Myxococcota > Polyangiales > Polyangiaceae > Sorangium > Sorangium sp. So ce1504. The sequence continues at coordinate 9,995,333 of NZ_CP150365.1, forward strand.
CTCGACCGCTACGGCGCGGACGGCGCCAAGGTGTCGATCGGGCACGCGCACCAGAGCGGCCGCCGCAACACGCCGAGCGTGTACAACTCCGCGGGGTTCTTCTCGCTCATGTGGGACGGGCGCTTCGACAACGTCGAGGCCCAGGCCAACGGGCCGATGATGAACCCGAGCGAGATGGCGATGACGCCGGTGCGGCTGGAGGCGACGCTGCGCTCCATCCCCGAGTACGTGAAGGCGTTCGGCAGGGCGTTCCCGAACGATCCGTGGCCTGTCAACGCCAACAACACCGCGAAGGCGCTCGGCGCGTTCGAGCGCAAGCTGATCACGCGCGGGCGGTGGGACCTGTTCCTGGAGGGGGAGCCCGAGGCGCTGACCAACGCGGAGAAGGAAGGGTTCAACACGTTCGTCGAGGTCGGCTGCGTGACGTGCCACTTCGGCCCGCACGTCGGGGCGACGATGTTCCAGAAGCTCGGCCTCGTGCGGTCGTGGCCCGACACGATGGACCGCGGCGTCTTCGAGATCACGAAGAAGCAGGCCGATTTCATGGTCTTCCGGGTGCCGACGCTCCGCAACGTGGCCATGACGGCGCCGTACTTCCACGACGGGTCCGTCTCGTCGCTGCAGGAGGCGGTGCGGCTCATGGGGAAGCACCAGCTCGGCAAGGACCTGTCCCATGCGCAGGTCGAGCAGATCGTGGTGTGGCTCAAGTCCCTGACGGGCGAGCTCCCGAAGGAGTACATCGCGAAGCCGGACCTGCCGGAGAGCGGGCCCAACACGCCGAAGCCCATTGCGGATTGAGCGCGGCCCGCTCGTCTGACATGACCATGTCAGACGACGAGGCGAGGATGCAGCGACGATCTTTCCTGAAGGGGCTCGCGGCGTGCGGCGGGGCGCTGTCGATCGGCAGCCACGCGCGCCGCGCGCGCGCGGACGAGGTGGGCGACGCGCTCGCCGAGATCACGCGGGCGCGCGCGTCGGTGAAGACGCTGGTCGCGCCGTTCACGCAGGAGCGGAGCATCGGCCTGCTGGCGACGGCGGTGAAGAGCGACGGCGAGATGACGCTGGTGCTGCCCGACCGGCTCCGGTGGGAGCTGAAGCCGCCGGACGCGATCACCTACTGGATCACGCCCGAGGGGTTCGGCTTCGCGACGCCGAAGGGCGCGGCGGGCGCGGGGCGGGGCGCGGCGGGGCGCTTCGGGGCGGTGCTGTCGGACCTCCTGGTGCTGCTCGGCGGCGACCTCGGGAAGCTGCGGGCGCGCTACGATCTGTCGATCCCGAGCCGCGCGGACGGGATCACGCTGGCGGCGCGGCCGCGGGCCGAGGAGGTCGCGAAGCACGTGCGCAGCCTCGAGATGACCTCGGGGCCGGAGCTGTGGTCGGTGCGGCGCGTGGTCATCGAGGAGCGGAACGGAGACCGGAGCGTCATCGCGTTCGGCAAGGTGGCGCGGGACGTGAGCGTGGATCCGGCGCGGATGAAGGCGCCGAAGCAGGGCTGAGCGGGCGCCGAGCTCGTGCCCGGCGGCGCGCGGGGCAGCGCCGGGCTTCCCGGGCCTCATAAGACGGGGGCCAAGCTCGTTCGGTCACGCTCAGGGCACGAAGCCCGCCCCCCTCCACCCCACCATCGGTCACCAACGTTTACGTGAACGTTTACGTGAACGTGAACGTGAACGTGAACGTGAACGTGAACGTGGTCGTGGTCGTTCACGGCCTACCGTTGACGACCACGACCACGACCACGACCACGACCACGACCACGACCACGACCACGACCACGACCACGACCACGACCACGACCACGTTCACGACCACGACCACGTAAACGTTCGGATGTAGGAGAACGCGGCGGGAAGCTTGGTTAATGCCTATGCTCGGTCCCCCCGGGACACGGAAGCAGAGAAGAGCCCGGGCGTCGCGGCGCTAGGTGAAGATCAGCACTCGCACTCGTCCTCCCCTTCATAGGACTTGGCGACGAAGCTCATGTCGTACGGGTAGTTCGCCTCGGGCGGCCCATAGATGCGGAGCAGCAGATCGTTCGCCGAACCCGCACCCCCTCCATCGAGCCATACCCGTCCATGATCGCTCTCCTCACCCCCGAGGAGCTCCATCGTGGCAGCGCTGTAGACCTCCACGATCAACGTGTTCTCCGGGCCGGAGGGCGGAGTATACTGCTCACAACCCGCGCCGCACAGCTCTGCCCCGGAGGCCAGTACGCGAAGGCTCCAGTTGACCTCCTCGATCCCGAGAGAGGTGGTGTCGAGCAGGTACCAGTCTTCGTCGCCTTGGCAGAGGACGAAATCGATCTTCGAGAACCACGCGCTGGGACCAAGGCTGTCGTCGGTATGGTCATAGGCGAGCGGAGCCGCAGAGGCGGACGCGTCGTTCGCCTCGTAGGCGTCGTCTGCACAAACAGACGCTCCGCCGCCCCCGGTCGCGGCCCCGCCTACACCAGCCCCACCAACGCCGCTGCCGCTGGTGGCGCCGCTACCGCCGCTACCGCCGCTACCGCCGCTACCGCTGATGGCGCTGCCGCTGATGCCGGCACTGCCGCTGGCATCGCTGCCGCCACCTCCTTCGGCGCCTGAGCCCACGCCATTGTCCAGCCAGCGCGAGCAAGATGTCGTTCCAAACAAAGACGCGTAGAGCGCTGCGAACCCCATGAGACGAACCGAGCTACGAATGAGCGACATAAATAACTCCACTGGGCACAAATGAACAACGACCTCCAGGGCGAAACTTCGTCCTCGAGGCGCGAACATCGAGCGTTCGCACAAAGCAGGCTCAGAAGCGAATCATCAGCTCACATCATTTTTCATATTTCCCGACTCCCTCCTTTCTTATGGCGCCATCCCCGCCACGGCGTATCCTTGTCGGCGATGGATCCAATCGTCGCTCATCGCTCTCGAGATGGCCGCCGTCCTCATCGCCCTCCTTCGATGAACTCGCGTGCCGAGCGCGGCGCTCGCTTCCGGAGCATCGCGTGGGGCGCCGCGCTCGCCGCCGTCCTGGGGTGCCGTTCGTCGCCGCCTCCGCCGGCCCGTCAGGAGGTCATCGACATCCATGTGCACCTGACGGAGGCCAGCGCGGTGGCACCATTGCTCGCGCACATGGCCAAGCATCACGTCGATCGCGCCGTCATCCTGGCGAGCCCGGACCTGACCAGCGGACGCGGCGGCGCTGGCCTCTCCGGCTACCGCGCGGGCAACGAGCTCGTCCTCGACGCCGCAGCGGCTCACCGTGGAAAGCTCATTCCCTTTGTCACGCTGGACCTGGGGGACGCCGACATCCCGTACCTCGCCGAGCTGCGCCGCCGAGGCGCCTGTGGCGTGAAGCTTTATCAGGGGCACAACCTCTTCCACGAGCGCCCCCTCGACGACCCCGCGCACCAGGCGATGTGGCAGGCGCTCGCGGATCAGGCGCTTCCGGTTCTCCTTCATGCCAACACCGTCCGTTACAGGAGCGAGCTCGAGGCGGTCCTGCGCGCCTTCCCCGACCTGCAGCTCGTGTGCGCGCACCTCTGCGGCAGCCGCACCGACCTCGCGCGCATGGAGTCCCTGATGGAGGCGTTTCCGCGCCTCCTCGTCGATACGAGCCATGGCTCCGCCGGCCCGGCGACAGAGGGGTTCGCGAGCCTCGAGCGGGAGCGCGCCCAGCTCCTCAGGCTGTTCTCTCGCTGGCCCGAGCGCTTCCTGTTCGGGACCGACCTTGTGACCAGCGGGCTGGACCCGATGTCCATGGAGCTGTGGGACCTGCAGGTGGAGTCGAACATGGGTCTCTTGAAAGAGGACAAGTTTCGCTTCTTTCGTCAAACCGCCGATCATCAATCGGCCCGCACGATCGGCACCTATCAGGGCCTTCACCTGCCCCCCGAGCTCCTGGGCCCCGCCCTCGGACAGAACGCCGCGCGATGGCTCGGCGCCTGCCTGCGCTGAGGGCCACCTCGCGGATCGCCGCCCGCGGCTCAGGGGCCGAACTTCGCGAGGAAAATGGCCCGGGTGGACGCCGGAGCCGCCAGCGGGCCCGTGCCAAAGTCGATGGTGCCGAGGAACGGGCCGGCGGCGTACACGTGGCCGGTCGCGTCCATGGCCGTGGAATAGCCGTACTGTTGCCCCCTGCCGCCGGTGTGCTTCACCCAGCGGACCGTGCCCGCCGCATCGAGCTTCGCGACGAAGGCATCGCCATAGGTGCAGTCCATCAGGCCCGTGCCGAAGTCGACGTCGCCGTACATCAAGCCGGTGATCGCGAGTTCGCCGTCCACGGTCGCCGCGACGTCCAGCGCCGTCTGCGGCCCATACTGCCCGAGGCGCCTGGCCCAGAGGAGCTCGCCTGCCGGGTTCAGCTTGGTCACGAAGGCGTTGCCGCCCCACGTGACCGAGCCGGGCTCGAGAGGACCGTACCCTCCCTCGCTCACCAGCGGACCTGCGCCGAAATCCACGCTCCCGAGGAACGTCCCGCTGATGACGACGTTTCCAGCGCCGTCGACCGCGACGCCGTACGCCCTCTGGAGCGCCTCGTCGCCGAACCGCTTGCTCCAGACGTGCTCACCGGCAGCATCGAGCTTCGCCACGAAGATATCCTCGCTGCCCGCGGTGGTCAGCGGCCCGCCGCCGAGGTCGATCGCCTCGGCGAAATAGTCGCCGAAGCTGCCGGCGAGGACGACGCTGCCCGACGCGTCGAGAGCGACGTTGTGGATCTCCGTGTAGCCGAGCTGCTTATTCCAGAGGCAATTCCCCGTAGGGTCGAATTTCGCGATGAACGAGTCCATGTCACCGACGCTGGTCAGCGAGGCGCCGCAGACGCTGATCTGGCCCATGAACGTCCCTGCCACGACGACGTTCCCGGCTGCATCCATGGCGAGGCTATCCGCCCATTGATCGCCGTCGACGCCGATTCGAGCCGACCAGACGTGTTCTCCGTCTGCCGTGAAGACAGCCACGAAGGCGTCGCCACCCGACTCCTGCCCCACGAGCAAACCACCGCCGAAGTCGACGCCGGTCCCGTAAACCACCCCCGTCGTGGCAATGAGCCCCGCCTGGTTGACCGCGACGTCATGCGGGTAGACGGAACCGGAGAATTCCTTGTGCCAGAGGTTCTCGCCTTCGTCGTCGAATTTCGCGAGGGCGAAGGCCAGAGCGCCCCCGGTCGAAAGCGGACCGGCGCCGAAGTCGACGCCATCGGCGACCGCCGTCGCGACGACGAGGTTGCTGGCTTCGTCCACGGCGATACGGCTGCCCACCCAGACTTGGGGTTGGCGTGGGTTCGCGGCGAAGTGCCGGCTCCACAGAGAATCGCCGCTGCCGACGGCGCCGCCAGCGCCTGCGCCGCCGCTGCCGACGGCGGCGCCGCTACCGCCTGCGCCGCCGCCGCCGCTACCGCCTGCGCCGCCGCCGCCGCTGCCGCCTGCGCCGCCGCTGCCGCCTGCGCCGCCGCTGCCGCCTGCGCCGCCGCTGCCGCCGGCCCCACCCGCTCCCGTCGCGCCACCTCCGGCGCCATCATCGCGTATGGGATCGAGCGGGATCCTGTCGCATGCGGCGACAAGCGTCATGAGCACGGTGCATCCAGGTACGAGGAGCTGTTTCAAGGAGGCCTCTCCGATCTCGATTGAAGAAGTACGCGTGGCTTGCTCCTATGAATGGCCGCCTGTCGTGACGGCGGCTCACCGCTGGACGACGATCCCGATCGAGAACGACGCGAGCGGGCTGAACGTCGAGATCACCCGTCCTGCGAACCGGATGTCGACAGGCGGGATCGCCGCGCCGCCGAGCGCGCCCGCCGTGAGAACCACGGAGTCGACGAGCCGGAAACGCGCCTCGCCTCGCCCGTACACCAAGGCGGTGAAGGCGGACTCGTCGCTGTCGATATAGGGCGGTCTCGCATCGCCGGACGCGCTCACGTAACCGAGACCCAATCCGGGGGAGAGGACGAGTCCGAACCGACGGCTCCTCTCGATGGGCGCGAGGGCGAGCTCGGCGCCGAAGAGCGAGCGGCGAAAGCGAACCTTGCCTTCGGACGCCTCGATCTCGGGACCGATGATCGGCAGGTCCGCCAGGAGCCCGGCGCCGATCCGGGCCGAGGGCCAGATCCGGAGCGAGGCATCGAGCGCCAGCGAGGCGCCAGGCGCCTGCCATCCCACGGCGATCGCGACGCCGACCTCGACGAGCGGGACCCTGGACGCCGCAGGCACCGCGAACGGCGGCGAGGGCGGCGCCCAGGCGCGGAGCGGCGGGCTCCGCCACGCCTCACCGGGCAACGCGGCGGGAGAGGGCTGGACCGGGGCCGGCGCGACGGCCGCCGGCTCTGGTGCGACGGCTCCGACGGGGGCCCCGGCCGTCGACGCCGTCGACCGGAGCGCCCGCACCAGCTCCGCCGCGCGGAGCACCCGGGTGTCGAGCGGGCCGTCGGGCGCCACGCTCGCGACCAGGTCCGCGCGCCCGCTCGAGTCCGACCAGATCTCGATGGCCCCCTCCTCGCCTTCGGGGATGACGATGAGCAGCCCGCCGGAACCAGCCGCCACGGGGCCCGCCTGGACGTGCACCTGCAGGCCCGCCGCTTCGAGCTCCTGCGAGAGCCGGTACGCCAGCGCCCCGCGCGCGCCGGCGACGACCGTGATCGGCGGCGCCTCCTCGGCGGAGCACGGCGCTGCGAAGGCCGCGAACGCCAGCAAAGCGACGAGCGCGCAGCCGATCGAGCTCGCCACGGCGCGCGCTCCCGGCGAGCGCAGGCGGCGCCGGCGCGGCGGCCGCGACCTCCGCGGGAGGAGGCTCAATCGAGCGCGCAGGCTGCCGAACGGAACCCTCAATCGGCCCCATGGGCGAGCGTCGCCGCGAGCCCGGCGTGGGCGCCGTTCGGGTATGCCGCGAGGTAGCGCGCGGCGAGCTCGCGGGCGCGCGCGCGGACCTGGAGGTTCCTCGCGCACTCTATCGAGCGGCCGAGCGCCTCCGGCGCGAGCGCGCCCCGCGGCCTCTCGGCGAGGTACACGGCGAACCAGCGCTCGGCCTCCGCCCAGGCGCCGCGCCCGTCGAACGCCATGCGACCGAGGTGGTACGCGGCCGCGGCCGCGGCGTCGCTCCCGGCAAACCGCTGCCGCGCCGCCTCGTAGAACCTGGCCGCGACGTCCGGCTTGCGCGAGAGACGCGCCGCGGAGCCGAGATCGACGAGCTCCGCGCCGCCGGCGCGCCCGAGCACCGTGTCGATACCCAGGAGCTCCACGTCCGCGAGCGCCTCGCCGAGCTTGCCCGCGGCGAGGTGCGCGCGCCAGCGCTCGGCGGGAGCCTCGGCCAGGGGCTCGCCCGCGCGGGGCTGCGGCGAGCCAAGGGAAGGTGGCGCGGGGGCGGGCGCGGGCGCGGGCGCGGGAGCGGATGCGGCGGCGCTCGCGCCCGGGAGGAGCGCGGGAGGCTGCGCGGAGGGGATGGCCTCCGGATCAGGCGCCGGCGACGACGCCCGCGGCGCGACGGGTCGGGGAGCCGCGCACGCCAGCCGCGTCGCTTCGGGGGCGGCGAGAGCGCGCCCCGAGGGGTCGACGCATGGGCCCAGGATGCGCACGCGGCCGGTGATCATCGAGACCGTGAGCTCCTCGGCTTCCGTGTTCCACGTGATGTCGAACTCGGTGCCGATCACGTGGACCTCGAAAGGGCCCCCGGCCACCACCCACCGGGTGTCGTCGCGATGCACGACACGCACGCGCAGCGAGCCGCGCTCGAGGAGGACGCTCGCGCCCCGGGGGCCGACCTCGGTCACGCGGGCGCGCGTCCCGGGCGCGAGGTCCACGCGCGACCCGTCCGAGAAGTCGAGCCCGACCTGCGACGCGTCCGCCGCCACCCACCGGCCGACGGCCCCCGGCGCCCCCGCGACCCGGTAGGTCAACGGATCGCCCGGCCGGAACAGCACGAACCAGAGGACCGAAGCGGCGAAGCACGCCGCAGCGAGCGCGACGCCGAGCCGCCGTGAGCGGGGAGCCGCCCTGGCGCTCAGCGAGAGCGCGGCCTCCTTGCGGTAGATCGCCTCGAGTCGATCCGTGGTCGACGGCCGCACCAGCCGCTCGAGCGCGGCATCCTGGTGCGCGGCGACCCGGCGCCCCACGGCCGCGACGTCTTTGGTCCTCAGGTCCATCGGTCGCCCTCCGCGAGCCAGGAAGAAAGAACTTCATCCTTCTTGCAGCGCTCGACGAACGCGAGCTCCGCGCGCTGGATCCGGCGCTTGACGGTGGCGAGCGACACCTTGCACGCAGCGGCCACCTCCGCGAGCTCCTGGCCCTCGACGATGCGCAGCGTGAAGGCCAGCCGATCGTCGGCGTCGAGCGTCTCCAGGGCGCGGTAGAAGGCGCGCACGCCCTGCCGGGCCTCCGGATCGGCGCTGGCCGCGACCTCCGGCAGCTCGTCGCTCGCGAAGAACGCGAGCCAGCGGTGCCTGCGCCTCTTGCGGAGCGCCTCGCGCGCGACGAACACGGTGACGCTGGTGATGAAGGGCTTCAGCGCCTCGGGCTCGCGCACGTCGTCGATGCGGGAGAACACCCGGGCGAACACGTCCTGGACCAGATCCTCCAGGCTCCGGACGTCGCCCAGGATGCGAAACAGCATCCGCTCGACGAAGCCCGCGTAGGTGTCGAGCAGGCGGCGCTCCGCCGCGGGGTTCCGAGCGTGCAGGCCGCGCAGCATGTCGGGTGAGGTGAGCTGCGCGCCGGCAGGGCGGTCCGGCGGGCGGGGCTTTCCAACGACGCGGAGGTGCACGGACATGGGGCAGCCTCTAAGATGGCCGGCCCCCGCCGCAACGGCTCAGGGCGGGCGTGCGGCGTCGCCCTGCGCCCCCGCCCGGCGAGCTGATGCGTGAGCGCTGGCGCGCGAGTACCCATTCGCCAGTTTGCGACAGATCGAGCTCGGGATCTCTTCATGCGACCGGGCCCGTCGCCCGGCGTCGTTCTAAACAACAAATAACATTATTTAACAATCGCATCCCTGCGAGGCGATCATGGAGTGAGCGCGCGCCGCATATCACCGCGCCACAGGCTTCTTCCGCATCATCAGGGGACGGCATGCTCCGTCGATTGGTGGGCTAGACAGGGCTTCTTCTTCGTGTCATGACCTGCGCCCGTTGCTCGAGCGTTCCCCGTAACCCACGATCCTCTCGGGCTCGCAGCTGAGCGAGCGCCGAGCCCGGTGGATCACATCGACCGTTGGCGCACCCTGCATCCCCCGCGAAGCCTTCGATGCGCTGCGGGAAGCATGCATCGATTCGATGGGTGAAGCGCCTGGGCGCGCGCAGGTGGTCTTGCGTGCTTGAATCGAAAGGAACCGTTCGTGACACTTGGCATGACTTTTTCTGGGCATACGCCCGGCGCCGCACAGGATGATCTGTCTGGATCTCGGAGCGCCATAGCGTCACTTCCTGAGCTGCTCGCTCGCCGCGCGGAAGAGCTCGGCGACGCGCCCGCGTACGTGCATCTCCACGAAGGCGAGGAGGAGACGGCGGCGCTCTCGTTCGCCGCGCTCCACGCCCGTGCTCGAACGATCGCCGCCTTCCTCCGCGCGCGCTATCCGCCGAAGAGCCGCGTCATCCTGCTGTTCGGCCCTGGCCTCGAGTTCATCGAGGCGTTCTTCGGCTGTCTGCTGGCGGACATGGTGGCTGTTCCCACCTCGCTCCCGCGGCCGAATCGGGCGGAATCTCGGTTCGACGCCATCACGGCCGACTGTGCCCCTGCGTGCACGATCGTCGCGAGAGCCACGCCGCGGGAGCGGAGCGCGCCGACCTCGCGCTCCGGGCTCGCCGTTCACACGCTGGAGGAGTGCTCCTCGGGCGCCGACGCCGGACGCGCGGGCGGCGCGCGTGGCGTGGAGGACGCGCGCGCCGCGCGCGGCACGACAGACGACGTCGCGTACCTGCAATATACCTCCGGCTCGACCTCCAGCCCCAAGGGCGTGATGGTCAGCCATCGCAACGTGCTGCAGAACTGCCGCATGATCGCCGACGGGTTCGGGATCGAGCGCGGCGACACCTTCGTCAGCTGGCTGCCCCACTTCCACGATCTGGGGCTGATCCACGGGATCATGCTGCCGCTCTTCGTGGGCGGCAGATGCACCAGCATGCCTCCGGCGTCGTTCGTCTTCCGGCCCATGCGCTGGCTCGAGGCGCTGTCGCGCCACCGCGGCCACCACAGCGCGGCGCCGAACTTCGCCTTCGATCTCTGCGTGACGAGCTCGACCGCCGAGCAGCGCGCCAGGCTCGATCTCTCCACGTGGAGGACGGTGATCAACGGAGCCGAGCCCGTCCGCGCGGGGACCCTCGCGCGCTTCATCGCAGCCTTCGCGCCGAGCGGATTCCGGCCCGACGCGCTGCGACCCTCCTATGGCTTGGCCGAGGCGACGCTGGTGGTCAGCGCCTCGCCGAGGCGCCCGCCGCGCGTCGTCACGGTGAGCTCCACGGAGCTGCAACAGGGGCGGGCGCGCGCCAGCGCCGCCGCGGAGTCCGACGCACAGGAGCTCGTGAGCTGCGGACGGCCCCTGCCCGGCACGCGCGTCGCGATCGTCGATCCAACCAGCGGAGAGGCTGCGCCGGATCTGCAGGTAGGCGAGGTGTGGGTCGAGAGCAGCGCGGTGGTGAGCGGCTACTGGGAGAATCCGGAGGCGACGAGCGCGTCGTTCGGCGCGCGGCTGCGCGGGACAGGCGATCTGCGCTTCCTGCGGACCGGCGATCTCGGGTTCATGCAGGAGGGGGAGCTGTTCATCACAGGGCGGCTCAAGGACGTCATCATCGTCCGAGGACGCAATTACTATCCACAGGACATCGAGCTCGCGGTGAGCTCCGCGCACGAGGCCTTTGCGCCCGACGGGGGAGCGGCCTTCTCCGTGAGCCTCGAGGACGGGGTGAGCTTCCCTGTCGAAGAGCCGGAGGCGATCGTCGTCTGCCAGGAGATCAAGCGCGGGCAGCGCGGGCTCGATCTCGAGGCGCTCGCGCGCGCCGCTCGGGGCGCCGTGGCGCAGCAGTTCGGGCTGCCGGTGCACGCGGTGGTGCTCCTCCCCCCGCGCCGCCTCCTCAAGACCACGAGCGGGAAAGTGCAGCGGAGGGCGTGCAAGGCGGCTTTTCTGCGGGGTGAGCTGGAGCCCCTCGGCGTGTTCCACGGCGCGCCGGCGCGCGATGGAGCGCCCGGCGCAGCCGCGGCCCAGGACGGGGCCTCCGCGACGAGAGGCGCGCAGGCCGGCGGCTCGAGCTGTACAGCGCGCCTCGGGGCGCTCGTGGGAGACATCCTTCAGGTGGACGCCGCGCGGCTGCGATGGGACGTGCCGCTCGTCGAGGTCGGGCTCGAGTCGGTCAAGGCGATCCAGCTCGCAGAGCGCATCGCCGGGTTCAGCGGCAGGCAGATCGCGCCGGTGAGCTTGATCGAGGGAATGACGTTGAACGAGCTGTCGCGCCTGCTCGCCGAACCGCCCTCGCCCGGCGGCCGCGAGGAGGAGGTCCCCGCCGTCAGCCCAGGTGACGACGACCCGGGAGCGCCCTTTCGCCAGACCGACGTTCAACGGGCGTATCTGGTCGGGCGCGAGAGCGCCTTCGACCTCGGGGGCGTCGGCTGTCACGGCTACATCGAGCGGGAGTGCGAGGGGCTGGATCTCGAGCGCTTCGAGCAAGCGTGGAATCGGGTCATCGCACGGCACGAGATGCTCAGGGCCGTGTTCACCGGAGACGGGCTCCAGCGGGTGCAGCGGACGGTGCCCCGCTTCGAGCCGAAGATATGGGATCTCCGCGCGATGACGCCGGCCGACGCCGGCCGGGCGCTCGATGACATCCGTCATCGGCTGTCCCACCGCGTGTTCGCGCCCATGGAATGGCCCCTGTTCGACGCCGGCGTGTCGCTCCTTCCAGACGGCCGGCGCCGCGTGCACATCAACCTGGATCTCCTCGCGCTCGACGCCTGGAGCTGCGGGATCGTCTCGCGCGATCTGGAGCGCTTCTACGAGCAGCCCGAGCTCGAGCTGCCGCCGCTCGGCGTGACCTTCCGGGACTGCATCGTGGATGCGGAGCGCCATCGACAGACGCCGGATCACGAGCGCTCGCTTGCGTTCTGGCGCGAGCGCGTGGCGAGCCTCCCCCCCGCGCCCGACCTGCCGCTCGCCAGGAAGCCTCGAGAGGTCACGCCGCCCCGGTTCGTGCGGCACAGGGGGCGCCTCGACCGGTCCGCGTGGGAATCGCTGAAGAGCCGGGCGAAGGCGAGCCGCCTCACGCCGTCGGCCGTCGTCCTCGCGGCGTTCGCCCAGGTGCTCGGGAAGTGGAGCGCCCGCCCGGAGTTCTCGCTCACGCTGACGTCGTTCGAGCGCCCGCGGCTGCACGAGGACGTCGCCGAGATCGTCGGCGATTTCACCACCGTGGTGCTCGTGGGCTTCGACGTGGGCGGGCGCAAAGCGGTCTCCGAGCTGGCGCGCGCCACCCAGGACCAGATCTGGAGGGCGATCGAGCACCGGCGCGCGGGGGCGATCCCGGCGCTCCGCCAGGCGCACGCGCCGAGCGTCCCCGTGGTGTTCACGAGCCTGCTCGGCCAGGGAGGGGCCGAGCCGCAGTCGCTGTTCTCCTGGCTCGGCCGGGAGGTCTTCATGGTCACCCAGACGCCGCAGGTGTGGCTCGATCATCAGGTGACCGAGGACCAGGGGGAGCTCGCGTTCTCCTGGGATGTCGTCGACGGGCTCTTCCCCGAGGGGATGGTCGGAGCGATGCTCGAGTCCTATCTGGATCTGCTCGCGCGGCTGGCGCGCGGCGACGAGGCGCTCCAGCAGGCGAGGGTCGCGCTCCCGATCGCGCAGCAGGAGGCGCGCGCCCGGATGAACCGGACGCAGCAAGCCGCGCCCGAGGAGCTGCTCCACGCGGCGTTCCTCCGGAGCGCGGCGGCCCGCGGCGGGTCGCCCGCGGTGATCGCGCCCGGGGGGAGCATCACCTACGGTGAGCTCGACCGGCAGAGCAACGCCCTCGGCCGCGCCTTGCGGGCCCGCGGCGCGCGCCCCAACACCCTCGTCGCCATCGCCTGCGAGAAGGGCATGACGCAGGCGCTCGGGGCGCTCGGCGTCCTCAAGTCCGGGGCGGCCTACCTTCCCGTCGATCCGGCGTGGCCCCGGGAGCGGCTCTGGGGGATCCTGGCGCAGGGCGAGGCGCAGATCGTCCTCACCCAGGCGCGGTTCGCGGAGCCGGCCCGGTGGCCCGCGGGGACGATCGTCGTGCCCCTCGACGCGCCGGGCGGGCCGTCAGAGGACGAGTCGCCCCTCGAGGCCGTTCAGCGGCCCGACGATCTGGCCTACGTCATCTTCACCTCGGGCTCGACGGGGAGGCCGAAGGGCGTGGCGATCGATCACCGCGGCGCCGTGAACACCCTCGCGGACGTGAACGCGCGCCTCGGCGTGAACGCGTCCGATCGTGTCCTGTCGCTCTCGTCGCTCGCCTTCGATCTGTCGGTCTACGACCTCTTCGGCCTGTGGGCAGCGGGGGGCGCGGTGGTGCTGCCCGAGCCGGCCCAGCTGCGCGATCCCGGCCACTGGGAGGAGCTGATGTCCCGGCACGGCGTGACGTTGTGGAACACCGTCCCGGCGCTCATGCAGATGCTCGTCGAGCACCGGGCGGAGCGCCCGGGCGCCCCCGCGCCCCTGCGCGCCGCGCTCCTCAGCGGGGACTGGATCCCCGTGACCCTGCCCGATCGCATCCGCGAGGCGTTCCCGGGCGCGTCGGTGCTGAGCCTCGGCGGGGCGACGGAGGCGTCGATCTGGTCCATCGCCTATCCGATCACCCGCGTGGATCCGAGCTGGAAGAGCATCCCTTACGGCAAGCCGCTCGCGAACCAGCGGTTTTACGTGCTCGACGGGGCGATGGAGCCGTGTCCCGACGGGGTGCCCGGGCGCCTCTACATCGGCGGCGTGGGCCTCGCGCGCGGCTACTGGCGGGACGAGGAGCGGACGCGCGAGCGCTTCGTGACACACCCGGAGACCGGAGAGCGGCTGTACTGGACCGGCGACCTGGGACGCTGTCTGCCGGACGGGAACATCGAGTTCCTGGGACGCGAAGACTTCCAGGTGAAGATTCAAGGGCACAGGATCGAGCTCGAGGAGATCGAGGCCGCGCTGCTCCAGCACCCCGACGTGGCGAGCGCCGCTGTCTCGGTGGGGAGCACGGCGAGCGGTGGAAAGCGGCTCATCGCCCATGTCGTTCCGGCCCCGGGCAGGGCGCTCGAGGCGCCCGCGCTGCGGGCGTTCATCGCCTCGAAGCTCCCGGACTACATGGTGCCGGGCGCCTTCGTGGAGACGTCCCGCCTCCCCCTCACCAGCAACGGCAAGGTCGATCGCAGCGCCCTTCCGGATCCAGCGAGCGAGTCCGGCGTGGAAGCGCCGCCGCGGGGCACCGCGGACCCGGAGGTCCCCTTGCTGCAGGATCCGATCGCGAGGCTGAAGTTCAAGCTGAGCAAGCCGGCGCAGCGCGATGATCTCTCCGGGGCCGCCATCCCCCTCATCGCCCGCGCGCGCACGGACGAGGATCTCTCGGCGTTCGCGCGGCGGCGCAGCTATCGCCAGTTCCGGAGCGAGCCCATCACCTTCGAACGCCTGGCGCGCTTCCTGAGGCAGCTGTCTCCGGTGAGGTTGCCAGGTTATCCGCTCGCCAAGCAGCTCTACGCCTCGGCGGGCAACCTGTATCCGGTGCACGTGTATCTGTATGTGAAGCCGGATCGGATCGAGCGGGTCCCCGGCGGCACGTACTACTTCCACCCCGAGCGGGAGCAGCTGGTCACGATCCAGCCCGGCGCGCACATCGACCGGTCGGTCCACGGGGGCCCCAACGGGCAGGCGTTCGACAGCTCGGCGTTCAGCGTGTATCTGGTGGCGGATCTCGGCGCCATCGAGCCGGTGTACGGCAGCCGGGCGCGGGATCTGTGCCTCATGGAGGCCGGCGTCATCGCCCATCTGCTCGAGTCGACGGCGCCGGATCACCAGATCGGCCTCTGCCAGACGGGCGGATTCGACTTCGCGCAGGTCGCCCACCTCTTCCAGGTCGGCCCGCGCCACGAATACCTCCACGGCCTCGTCGGCGGGGCCGTCTCGGACTCGGACACCACCCTCGAGGCCCTGGCCCGCGAGTCGGCGGCGCTGGCGGCCATGGTCGACGCCGCGACGCGCGCCGCGTCGCCGCAGGGCGCCACCCTGGCGAGGCCGGAGCGGCCGCGTGATGGGCTCGCGCGAGCGCTCTCGTCGTACGTCGCAGAGCGCTGGACCGAGGAGCCCGTCAGGGTGGTCGTCGTCGACAGGCTCCCTGGCTCGGCGGAGGGCGCGCAGCGGTCGGTCCCGGAGGGCGCACAGCGGTCAGTCCCGGAGGACGCGCCGCCGCGCGCGGAGCGAGCCAGGGCGAGGCCCGCCGTGGTGGCGAGCGACGGGCTGGAGAGCGCCATCGCCCGCATCTGGGCCGAGGTGCTGAGACGCCCGCGCGTCGGTCACGACGACAACTTCTTCGACCTCGGGGGCGATTCGCTCCTGCTCGTCAGCATGGCGCGCAGCCTCCGCGAGCGCTTCGACCGCGATGTTCCGCTGGTGCACCTGTTCGAGCATCCAACGGTGTCGCAGCAGGCGGCCTACCTGAGGACGCTCGGGGTGAACGCGCCCTTCTCGACGAGAGGCGAGGATGCCGCGGCGGTCGGGGCCGCGCCGCGCGCGGCGGAGGGCGGCCGGTTCGACGCCATCGCAGCGCGCGCCCAGCGGCAGCGCGAGCGAGGCCTGGAGCGGCGCGCGCTCGCGCCGTCCACGCCGTCCACGCCGTCCACGCCGTCCACGCCGTCCACGCCGGAGCAGGCCTCGCGCCAGGGCAAGCCGGAGGAGTGAGCGATGCAGGACCTCAAAGATCTGCGCGACGCCATCGCGATCGTCGGGCTGAGCGGGCGGTTCCCGCAGGCGAACGATCCGGAGGCGTTCTGGAGGAACCTGCGCGATGGCAGGGAGTCCATCGCCCGCTTCACGGAAGAAGAGCTGATCGCCGCCGGGGTCCCTCGCGCCCAGGTGAGGGATCCGGGCTACGTCAAGGCGCGACCCAGCCTCGATAGGCCGGAGTGGTTCGACGCCGACTTCTTCGGATACAGCGAGCGGGAGGCGCAGTGGATCGATCCGCAGCAGCGGCTGTTCCTCGAATGCGCGTACGAGGCGCTCGAGGACGCAGGTTACGACGCCGAGCGGTTCCCCGGCTGGATAGGCGTCTTCGCCGGCGCCAAGATGAACTCGTATCTCCTCGCGCACCACCGCGCGCTGCTCCAGAAGTTCGAGTCCTCCGAGGCGATGCAGCTCCTGATCGCGAGCGACAAGGACTATCTGACGACGCGCGTCGCGTACAAACTCAACCTCAAGGGCCCGAGCATCAGCGTCCAGACGGCCTGCTCCACCGGTCTCGCGGCGGTCCATCAAGCATGCCAGAGCCTGCGCGCCGTCGAGTGCGACATGGCGATCGCGGGCGCGGCGTCGGTGATGTTCCCGGAGCGGCGCGGGTACTTCTACGAGAAGGGCGGGCCCACGTCTCCCGATGGCCACTGCCGTCCTTTCGACGCCGACGCCGCGGGGACCGTGTTCGGCGACGCGGTCGGGGTCGTCGTGCTGAGGCGGCTCGAGGACGCGATAGAACAAGGCGATTTCATCCACGCGATCGTCCTCGGGTCCGCGACGAACAACGACGGCTCCGCCAAGGTCGGGTACACCGCCCCGAGCGTCGACGGGCAAGCCTCGGTGATCGTGATGGCGCACGAGGTGGCCGGCGTCCGGCCGGACACCATCGACTACGTCGAGGCGCACGGGACCGGCACGTCGCTGGGCGACCCCATCGAGGTCCGCGCCCTGGAGCAGGCCTTCCGGCGCGCCGCCGTCCCGCTCCGCCGGTGCGCCCTCGGATCGGTGAAAGGGAACGTGGGCCACTCGAACACGGCGGCCGGCATCGTCGGGCTCATCAAGACGGTGCTGGCGCTCCGGCACGCGCAGATCCCGGCCACGCTCCACTACCGGCGGCCCAACGCGGAGATCGATCTCGACAGGTCCCCTTTTTACGTGAACACGGAGCTCCGCGCCTGGCCGAGGGACAGCGGCCCTCGGCGAGCCGGCGTGAGCTCGTTCGGGATCGGGGGGGCGAACGTGCACGCGGTCCTCCAGGAAGGGCCGGCCTACCAGCCGACCCCCGGCGGAGAGAGCGAGATCCTGGCGCTGTCGGCCCGGAGCGAGGCGGCCCTGGCAGCGATGCGATCGCGCCTCGCGGAGCACCTCGAGGGGCACCCGGAGATCTCCTTGCGAGACGCGGCGTTCACGCTGCTCGAGGGGAGGCGGAGGCTCTCGCACCGCGATTTCGTCGTCGCGTCGTCGTCGCCCGACGCCGTCGCGCGGCTGCGCGCGCCCAGGCCGGGGCGAGGGGCGCAGACGGGCGCCGCCGGCGTGGTGATGCTGTTCACCGGCCAGGGAAGCCAGCACCCCGGAATGGGCCGGTCGCTGTACGAGGAGCACGCCGTCGTCCGGGAGACCCTGGACGAGTGCGCTGAGCGGCTCCGGCCGCTCCTTGGCCGCGACCTGCGAGCGCTGCTGTTCGATGGCCCGGCCGAGGAGCTCCGGGAGACGGAGGTCGCTCAGCCGGCGTTGTTCGCCGTCGAGTACGCCGCGGCGCGACTGCTCGAGGAGTCGTGGGGAGTGCGCGCCGAGGCGCTCCTCGGGCACAGCGTCGGCGAGCTCGTGGCGGCCTGCGTCGCGGGGGTGTTCTCGCTCGAGGACGGGCTCCGGGCGGTCGCGGTGCGCGCGAGGTTGATGCAGTCGCTGCCGCGCGGGGCGATGCTCGCGGTGCCGCTGTCCGAGGGGGCGGCGCTCGAGAGCCTGCCGCCCGCGCTGTCGCTCGCCGCGGTGAACGGGCCCGAGCTGTGCGTCGTCTCCGGCCCCGAGGCGGCCATCGCGACGTACGAGGCGCAGCTCGGCGCGCGCGGGATCAAGGGCCGCCGGCTCCAGACCTCCCACGCCTTCCACTCCGCCGTGACCGAGCCGATCCTGGACGAGTTCCGCAGGGCCATGGCGGGGATCACGCTGCGCGAGCCCCGGATTCCCCTCCTCTCCAACGTCACCGGCGGGTGGATGACGGGCTCGATGGCGCGGAGCGCCCAGTACTGGGCTGACCACCTGCGGCGCGCGGTCCGCTTCGGCGACGGCGTCAAGGCGGCGCTCGAGGGCGAGGGACCGCATCTGTTCGTGGAGGTCGGGCCCGGCTCGACGTTGTGCTCGCTCGTGCGCGCGCAGCTCGGGGGGAGCGCGGAGAGCGCGGCCGTTCCGCTGCTGCCCGGGCCGGGCGACGCCGGGAAGGGCCGGCGCGTGCTGCTCGAGGCGGCCGGCGAGCTGTGGGCGCGCGGCGCCGACCTGCGCTGGCAGGCGGTATTCCCGGACGCCCGGGCGCGCCGCGTCCCGTTGCCGACCTATCCCTTCGAGCGGAGGCGCCACGCGGTCGAGGATGGCCTGCCAGAGCCGTCCGCGAGCGCGACGGAGACCGCGGCTCCCGAGGGCGCGGAGGGCACCGGAGGAGCGCGGCTGTTCCGGCTCCGCTGGTCTCGTCTCCACGAGGCCGCCCCGGTATCCCAGCCAGCGAACGAGGCGCCGTGGCTGCTCCTCACCGACGCAGACGAGGGCGCGGGCGCGCTCGAGGCGCACATCCGCGGCTCGGGCGCTCGCGTGATCACCGCCCGCCCCGGGCCGGCGTTCGCTGCGTCGGGCGACCTCGGTTTCGTCCTGCGCCCTGACAGCGAGGAGGATCTCCGGGCGCTATTCTCGACCCTCGACGGGCAAGGCGTCTTTCCCCGACGCATCGTCCACCTGTGGAGCGCGATGGGGAGGCCGGGCGAGGACGCTGAAGAACTCCTGCGGAGGGGCTTGCTCAGTGTGTGCGCCGTCTCGCGGAGCCTCGGCGCCGCGCCGCCAGGGGCGGGGATCGAGCTCGCGATCGTGACCGGGGGAGCCCACGCGATCGCCGGCGAGACGACCCCTTCGCCGGACCATGCCGCGCTCGTCGGCCTCTGCCGCAGCCTGGGCAACGAGCTGGCCGGCGTCCGCTGTCGCGCCATCGATGTGATCCCGCCGCGGGACGGGGAGACCCCCACGTCGTGGGCGCGGGCCGTCTTCCGGGAGCTCGCGGGCGAACCGGAGCACGACCTCGTGCTGCTGCGCGCGCAGCAGCGCTGGGTGCCCGCGTTCCAGGCGATCCTCCCTCCATCGCCGGCCGCGGAAGCGTCGCGCCTGCGGCGCGGGGGCGTCTACCTGATCACGGGCGCCTTCGGCGGGATCGGGCTGCGCCTTGCCGAGCACCTCGCGCGCGCCTGGTCGGCGAAGCTCGTGCTGATGGGGAGGACGCCGCTCCCGCCGCGCTCGGAGTGGCCGAGCTACCGGGAGCGCGACGGGGCGCTGGCAGCGACCGCCGAGATCCTCGAGGCGCTCGGGCGGATGGAGGCGCAGGGCGCAGAGCTCGTCGTCGCCGCCGGGGACGTGGCCGAGCCGCAGGACGTGGCGCGCGTTTTCGCCGAGGCGAGGGCCCGCTTCGGGCGCGTCGACGGGATCTTCCACGGCGCCGGGGTTCCGGGCGCCGGTCCGCTCCAGACACGGACGAACGAGGAGATCTGCCGGGTGCTGTCGCCGAAGACCACCGGGACACGGAACCTCGCCGACCAGCTCGGGCAGGAGCGAGAGCAGCC
Organism: Sorangium sp. So ce1504; assembly: GCF_051521635.1. Classification (NCBI taxonomy): domain Bacteria; kingdom Pseudomonadati; phylum Myxococcota; order Polyangiales; family Polyangiaceae; genus Sorangium; species Sorangium sp. So ce1504. The sequence continues at coordinate 10,015,020 of NZ_CP150365.1, forward strand.
GTTCCTCGTGCTGTTCTCATCGACGTTCTCCCATCTCGGGGCGATTGGACAGGCGGATTACGCCGCCGCGAACGCGTACCTCGACGCCTTCGCCGGGGCGTACCAGAGCGCGACCGGCAATCCGAGCTTCGCCGTCGCCTGGGACGGCTGGGAGCAGATCGGGATGGCGGCGCGGGCCGGGATCACCCGGCCAGGGCCCTTGCCGCCTGGGCCTAGGTCGAGCCTCCGGGGGCGCCACCCGCTGATCGACCGGGTGGAAGGCGCGGCGACCGGGCCGCGGGTGTTCCACAAGCGGTTCAGCCTGGCGCGCGACTGGCCTGTCGCGGAGCACCGGGCGCAGCGCGCCGGGCTGGTCTCCGGCACGACCCTGATCGAGATGGCGCGTGCCGCGGCCACGCTCGCGGGGATGGGCGTCGTCGAGCTGCACGAGGTCCGCTTCCATGCGCCCTGCCGCGTGGAGGACGGGGCGCCGCAGGACGTCTGTCTCGAGAGCGAGCGGAGCGGGACGCGGACCGAATTCTCGATCTTCGCACCGGGCCCCGCCGGGGCCAGGGAGCGGCTCGCGTCAGGCACCTGGATACCCGCGCTCGACGAGACGCGCGAGCACGCGCCGGTCGAGTCGATCCGGCGGCGCTGCCGCCCTGCGGCCGCGCGGCAGCTCTTCGAGGCCGTCAACGCGAGCGGCTTGCTCCGGTGGGGACCTCGCTGGGACTGCATCGAATCGCTCCATGTCGGGGAGGACGAGGCGCTCGCCGAGCTCCGTCTTCGCCCGGAGTTCGCGGAGGACCTGTCCGTGTACGGTCTGCATCCGGCGCTGCTCGACGTGGCCACCTCGGTGACCGCCGTGCTCGACCCTCGAGGGATCTACCTCCCCGCGGGGTACGGCCGCGTGGCCTGCCTGGCGGCGACTCCAACGCGGCTGTTCAGCCATGTTCGCCTGCGCCGGGAGGAGACCGAGCCTGGCCGTGTTCTCTCCGCGGACGTCACCCTGCTCGACGAGCAGGGGCGGGTCATCGCCGACGTCACCCGCTTTGTCCTCCAGCGCGTCCACGGCGGCGCCGGAGCCGCCCTCACCACGCCGTCGCACAGGATGTCGCGCGGCATCGACCCGGAGGACGGGATGAAGGCCATCGAGCAGATCCTCGCGCTCACCGGGCCCGAGCAGATCGTGGTCTCGCCGCGCGATTTCCCGGCCCTCGCCGAGCAGCAGCGCCGCGCCCGGCGGGAACCCTCGGCGAGTCCGCGGCGGCCCCTCGGCGACGACGAGCGGCCTCGCGACGAGATAGAGCGCGTGGTGTGCTCGCAGTGGGAGGAGCTGCTCGGCCGGCGGCCGATCGGCATCCACGACGAGTTCTTCAGCCTCGGCGGCCACTCGCTCCTGGCGATCCAGATCCTCTCGCGGATCAACGACGCGTTCGACGTCGATCTGCCGAAACAGGACATGTTCGAGGGGGCGACCGTCGCCCGGCTCGCCGAGAAGATCACGAGCGCTCTCGCCGAGCGCCTCGCGATGCTCGAGTCGATGACAGACGCGGACGCGCCCGGCGAGCCGTCCTGAGCCGTGAACGCGCCGGAACCTGGGAGAGGAGCGTCGAGGTGAGCGAGCTAGAGCAGCGGATCAAAGGCCTGTCGTCCCAGGAACTCAAGGCGCTCGTCGCGAAGCTGAAGGGACAACGTCCGTCCGGAGGCGGCGCGGCGGCGGGGCCACAGCGGACCGGGACGCGGTCGAGGTTCCCCCTGTCGTTCGCGCAGCAGCGGCTCTGGTTCCTGTACCGGTACGAGCCCGACAGCCCTGCCTACAACCTCCACGGGGCCGCGCGGCTCCGGGGCTCGCTCGACGCGGCGGCGCTCGAGCGAGCCATCTCGCTCCTCGTGGAGCGGCACGAGATCTTGCGGACGCGCTTCGACGAGGACGCCGAGGAGGCCTACCAGGAGGTGCTGCCGCCGTCCGGCGTCGCCGTGGCGGTCACGGATCTCTCCACGATGGATCCGGCGGCCCGCGAGCGCGAGCTCGCCCTCCGGTGCGCAGAGATCGCCCATGCGCCCTTCGTCCTGGAGCGAGGCGATCTCCTCCGGACAGCCCTCTTTCGCCTGGCCGCAGAGGAGCACGTCCTGCTCATGGCGACTCACCATATCGCCAGCGATCACTGGAGCTGGGGCGTGCTGCTCCGGGACCTCGGCGCGCTCTACAACGAGCTCGTCGCGGGGCGCGCCCCGCGGCTGGCCGAGCTGCCCGTCCGGTATGGCGATCACGCCGTCTGGCAGCGGAGCCAGTGGAGCCAGGAGCGCCTTCAACGGGCGCTCGCGTACTGGAAGGAGCGGCTGCGCGGCGCGCCGGCGCTCCTCGAGCTTCCGCTGGACCGGCCGCGCCCGGCCTCGCAGGCCCACCGGGGGGCGAAGGCGTCGCTCACGCTGTCACCCCGGCTCTCCGCGGCGGTGAAGGCGCTGTGCCAGCGGGAGGGAGTCACCCTCTTCATGGCGCTCCTCGCCGCGTACCAGATCCTCCTCTGTCGCGTCACGCAGAAGCTCGACGTCGTCGTCGGGTCGCCCGTCGCCGGGCGGACGCGGCGAGAGATCGAGCCGCTCGCCGGGATGTTCGTCAACAACCTCGCGCTCCGCGCCGACCTCTCGGACAACCCCAGCTTCGTCGAGCTGCTCCGCCGCACGAAGCGCGGCGCGCTCGACGCCTTCGCGCACGACGATCTGCCGTTCGAGCTGCTCGTGGAGGCGCTGCAGCCCGAGCGGAGCACGTCCCACGCGGCGCTGTTCCAGACCCTGTTCATCCTGCAGACCGCGGCGGCCGATCTGCCGGCCTTCACGGGGCTCACGCTCGAGCCGGTCGAGGTGCCGGTGACGACGTCGAAGTTCGACTGGACCGTCGAGGCCTGGGACCGCCCGCAGGGCCTCCGGCTCGATCTGGAGTACGACACCGACCTGTTCCGCAGCGACACGGCGGAGCGGATGCTCAGGAGCTATGAAGCGCTCCTGCGCGCGGCGGCCGCGCGCCCCGACACGCGCGTGCTCCACCTGCCGGTCGTGCACGAGGCCGACGCGCTGCACCTCGAGCAATGGAACCGGACAGAGCGACCTTTTCCCGAGGAGCTCTGCGTCCACGAGCTCTTCGAGCGGCAGGCGCAGCGCCATCCCGAGCGCGTCGCGCTCTCGTTCGGTGAGGGTGAGATCACCTACGGAGAGCTCGACCGCGCCTCGGCCCGCCTCGCGCGCCGGCTGCGCGCGATGGGCGTCGGCCCGGACGTCCCGGTGGCGATCTGCATGGAGCGATCGATCGATCTCGTCATCGGGTTGCTCGCGATCCTGAGATCGGGCGGCGCCTACGTGCCCCTGGATCCCGCGCTGCCGGGCGAGCGCATCGCCTATATCCTGCGCGACGTCGGGGCCGCCGTCCTGCTCACGCAGCGCGCGCTGCAGCTCCCGCTCGCCGGCGAGCCGCAACGGACGGCGTTCTTCGAGGATCTCTCGGCAGATTCCGGCCTGGCCGAGGAGCCGCTCGCGGCGCCGCCCTGCAGCCGGAACCTCGCCTACATCATCTATACATCGGGCTCGACCGGGCACCCCAAAGGCGTGCAGGTCGAGCACCGCAGCGTCGTGAATTTCCTTGAGGCGATGCGGGAAAGCCCCGGCCTCGACGCCGGCGACGTGCTGCTGTCGGTGACCACGGCGTCCTTCGATATCTCCGTCCTGGAGCTGTTTTTGCCGCTGAGCGTCGGCGGAAGGACGGTCCTCGTGTCCGCCGCCGAAGCGCGGGACGGCGCCGCGCTCCTGCGCGCGCTGGAGAGCTCGGGAGCGACGGTCATGCAGGCGACGCCGAGCACGTGGCGCCTCCTGCTCGCGGCGGGGTGGACGGCCAGCCCGCGCCTCCGCGCGCTGGCAGGCGGGGAGGCGCTGCCGCCGGAGCTCGCCCGGGAGATCAGCGCGCGCGCTGGCTGCCTCTGGAACCTGTATGGCCCGACGGAGACGACCGTGTGGTCCGCCGCGGCGCGCGTCGACGCTCCGGACAGGATCACGCTGGGATCCCCGATCGCCAACACGCGCACCTACCTCCTGGACGAGCGGCGCGAGCGGCTCCCGATCGGCGTGGCCGGGGAGCTGTACATCGGCGGAGCGGGCCTGGCCCGCGGGTATCACGGCCGGCCTGACCTGACCCGGGAGCGGTTCGTGGAAGACCCGTTCTCGCCGGCGCCGGGCGCGCGGATGTACCGCACCGGCGACCTGGCGCGGATCACGCACGACGGGCGGATCGAGTTCCTCGGCCGGATCGATCATCAGGTGAAGATCCGCGGCTTCCGCGTCGAGCTCGGCGAGATCGAGGCGACCGTGGCGCGCCACCCCGGCGTCAGGGAGTGCGTCTGCGCGGCGCACCGGGACGCGGTGGGCGAGGCGGTGCTCGTGACCTATTACGTGCCCGCGGCGGGGCCTGTGAGCCCCGAGGCGCTCAGGGCGCACGCGCGCGCGTTCTTGCCCGAAGCCATGCTCCCGGCGCGCTTCGTCGAGCTGCCCCGGCTGCCGCAGACGCCGAACGGCAAGATCGACCGCAAGGCGCTCCCGGGCCTGGACGCGCTGGAGCGCGCGCCGGCGCGCGATCGGCAGGAGCCGGCGACCGAGATGGAGAGGCTCGTGGCCGCTGTCTGGGAAGAGCTCCTCGGGCGCGCGCCGGGCAGGACCGACCATTTCTTCGAGCTCGGGGGCCATTCGCTGCTCGCGATGCGCGCCGTCTCCCGCATCCGCGAGCGCGCCGGCGCCGAGGTGCCGCTCCGGTGGCTGTTCGACACGCCGGCGCTCGCCGATCTGGCTCAACGGATCGAGCAGCTCGCGCGCCCGTCGGTGCGTCCGGCGCTGCGCCGGCGCGACCCGGGCGGGGTGATCCCGCTGTCGTACGCGCAGAGGCGGCTCTGGTTCTTGGACCGGCTGGCGCCCGGGACAGGGGCCTACAACGTCGGAGGTGCGGCCGAGATCGCGGGGCCCCTGTGCGTGCGCTCCCTGGAGCGCGCGATCCACGCCGTCATCGTGCGGCACGAGGCCCTCCGCACCGTGTTCCGCGTCGTGGACGGGGCTCCCGTCCAGATCGTCCAGCCGTCGGCGCAGCTCGACTTCGAGGAGATCGATCACCGGGCGCTCGCTCGGGACGCGCGCGAGGCGACGGCGCTCGCGCGGCTGCGGCGGATGGCCGGGCGCCCGTTCGACCTCGCCACGGGCCCCCTCGTGCGGGCCGAGCTCGCGCAGATCGACGACGAGCGGTACCTGTTCGCGTTCGCGATGCACCACATCGTGACGGACGGCTGGTCGCACGAGATCTTCGTGCGCGAGCTCGCCGCCGCCTATGGAGCGATCTCGGCGGGCGAGCGCCCGCGCTGGGAGCCGCTCCCGATCCAGCACGGCGACCACGCGGTCCACGAGCGGCAGCGCTGGGACGAGGCGGCGCGGGGCGAGGAGATCGCCTTCTGGAAGGCCGAGCTCGCGGGGGCCAGTCAAACGCTCGATCTCCCGACGGATCACCCTCGCCCTGCGGAGAAGCGGTATCAGGGGGCGCGGCACCACGTCCGCTTCTCGCGAGCGCTGACCGAGGCCGTCGAGGAGCTCGGCCGCGCGCGCGGCGCGACGCCGTTCATGGTCCTGATGGCCGGGTTCCTCGCGCTGCTCCACCGGCTCAGCGGGCAGGCGGACCTCCTCGTCGGGACGCCGATCGCGGGGCGTGATCACCGCGAGCTCGAGGGCGTCATCGGGTGCTTCGTGAACACCCTTGTCTTCCGCGGCGACCTCGGGGACGACCCGCCCTTCAGCGCGCTCCTCGCGCGGGTGCGCGGCACGGCGGTGCGCGTGTTCGCGCACGCCGACATCCCCTTCGAGCGGCTCGTCAACGCCGTTCGACCGGAGCGAGACCTCGGCCGGACTCCGCTGTTCCAGGTGATGTTCGCCTTCCAGCCCAAGGTGCCCGCGCCGGTCGCGCTGGGGCGGGCGCGGGTGACGCCGATCGACCTCGATCCGGGGACGTCGCAGTACGACATCACCCTGTCGATGCAGCACGACGGAGCGACCCTGAGCGGCCATATCGAGTACGACACGGCGCTGTTCGGCGAGGCGACGATCGCGCGCCACGCCGAGCTCCTCCAGCGCCTCCTCGCCGAGGCGGCGCGTGAGCCCGACAAGAGGGTCTCGGCGCTCCTCCGCGGCGAGGCGCTCGGACCCGCGACAGCGGCGGCCGCGCGCCGGGCGCTCTCGGCGCCCGCTCTCCCGTTCGTGCGGAGCGACCTCGCGGGGCAGCCTCCTCGGCTCGTCCGCCACGCCCGGCGCGTCGACGCCGGGCTCGTCCGCGGGCTCGAGGCGCGCGCTGCGCTCCTCGGCGCGGCCCCGGGCGCGGCCGTCGCCGCCGCCTTCGCGCAGGCGGTCGCCGCGTGGAGCACGTCGCCGCTGGCCGTCGTTGTCGGCGCGCCGGGCGAGCCGGCGAACGGAATGCTGTCCGTCTCCATCGGCGCCGGGAGTGGGCAGATCGAGGTGAGCCGCGGCGGCGAGGCGCCATTCGTCGACCTCGTCCGGGCCTTCGACGAGGCCATCGCGCTCGCCGCGCCCGGAACACGAGCGCCGGACGAAGCCGTGCGTCACCCCGGCGCGACGGCCGTCAGGCTGCACGTCGCTGGGCCCTTCCGACCCGAGGGAGGAGGACCAGGCACGCAGGCTCCCTGCATCGAGCACGAGATCCAGCAGGACCAGGGTGGCTTCATGCTGAGCTTCGGCGCCGCCGACGATCTGTTCCCTGAAGGCCTCGCGGCGGATCTCCTGGAGGCCTACGAGGCGCTCCTGAGCCGTCTCTCCCGGGACGGTGCGCCCTGGACCAGCGCGGCGGCCATCGAGCTCCCGGAGCGGCAGCGCGCTGTCCGCGCCGGCGTCAACAGCACCACCCGTGAGGTCTCGAGCGATCTCCTGCACAGCGGGTTCATGCGGCAAGCGGCGCTGCAGCCCGCTGCGCCGGCGGTCATCAGCCCCGAGAGGACGCTCACCTACGGAGAGCTCGATCGGAGGAGCAGCGCGCTCGCCCGGCGCCTTCGCGCGCTCGGAGCCCGGCCGAACGCGCTCGTCGCGGTGGCCGCGGCGAAGGGGTGGGCGCAGATCGTCGCGATTTTGGCGGCCCTCAAATCGGGGGCGGCGTACCTGCCCGTCGATCCGGAGTGGCCCATCGAGCGCATCCGCTCGGTCCTGGATCAGGGACAGGTGGAGATCGTCCTCACGCAGGAGCGCCTGGCCTCCTCGCTGGCCTGGCCCGACGCCCTGCGCCTGATCGCGGTCGACGACGACGGCGCGTCCGCGCCGGAGGACGACAGCCCGGTCGCGGCGGTCCAGGGGCCGGACGATCTCGCCTATGTGCTGTTCACGTCGGGCTCGACGGGGAAGCCCAAGGGCGTGGCGCTCGATCACCGCGGCCCGCTGAACACGATCCTCGAGATCAACGAGCGCTTCCAGGTCTCTGCCTCCGATCGCGCCCTCGCGCTCTCCGCCGTTCACTTCGATCTCTCGGTGTACGACGTGTTCGGTCTGCTCGGCGCGGGAGGCGCCCTGGTCCTCCCCTCGCCCGAGGCGGCGCGGGATCCGGCGCACTGGCGGCAGCTCATCGAGACCCACCGGGTCACCGTCTGGAACTCGGTGCCTGCGCTGATGCAGATGTTCGTCGAGCACCTCGGCGGCGGTCCTCTGGCGTGCCCCTCGCTGCGCTGGGTCATCCTGAGCGGCGACTGGATCCCCGTGCCCCTGCCCGATCAGATCCGCCGCGCTTGCCCGGGGGCGCGGGTCATCGGGGCAGGAGGGCCGACGGAGACGTCGATCTGGTCGATCTTCTATCCCGTCGGAGAGGTGGACTCGACCTGGCAAAGCATCCCTTACGGCAAGCCCCTCCCAAACCAGCGTGTCCACGTGCTCGACGAGCGCATGCGGCCGTGTCCCGACTGGGTCGTCGGCCGCATGTACGTCGGTGGGATCTGCCTCGCCCGCGGCTACTACCGGGATCCTGCGCAGACCGCGGAGCGCTTCCTCGAGCACCCGGAGACGGGCGAGCAGCTCTACTGGACAGGCGATCTCGGGCGATTCCTTCCGGACGGGAACATCGAGTTCATCGGACGGGAAGACTTCCAGGTGAAGATCCAGGGAAACCGCATCGAGCTCGGGGAGATCGAGGCCGCGCTGGCGCAGCACCCCGACGTCAAGCAAGCGGTGGTGTGCGTGGAGTCGACCCCGAGCGGGGCCAGGCGCCTCGTCGCCTGCTACGTGGCGGAGCGGGGCGCCGCGCTCGAGCCTCGCGTCCTGGAGGAGGCCGTCGCCGCGAGGCTGCCGCAGTACATGGTGCCCGGCGCGTGGATCGCGCTGGAGCGCCTGCCGCTGACGGCCAACGGCAAGGTCGATCGGAGGGCGCTCCTCGAGCTCGCCGCGCAGCGCCACGAGGGGGCCATCGCGGCTTACCGGGCGCCGTCGTCGGAGGCAGAGCGCCGGATGGCCGCGCTCTGGGCCGGCGTCCTCAAGCTGGATCGGGTGGGCGTGGACGACAATTTCTTCGCGCTCGGAGGGGATTCGCTCCTTGGCATTGCGCTGGTCGAGCGGGCGCGGGAGGCGGGGCTCAATGTCACGCCGAGGCAGCTCTTCCAGCACCAGACGATCGCGCGCCTTTCGGCCGCTTGCGCCTCCCCGGACCGCCCGGCGGTGGACGTGGAACCAGAGAATGGGGAGCGGCCGCTCACCGTCCTCCAGCGCTGGTATCTGGAGGAGGCCCGCGAGCGCACCCGCCCGGCGCGCTGGAACGTGAACCTGCTGCTGGAGGCCGTGGCGCCGCTCGATCTCGACAGGCTCGCGCGCGCTTCGCTGATCCTCGCAAACCGTCATGAGGCGCTCCGCGCGCGCTTCGAGGGCGCCCCGAGCGGCGTTCGCCAGGTGATCGACGTGCCGTGGACCGAGGCGCCGTTCGCCTGCGTGGATCTGTCCAGGGTCCCGGAGGATCGGCGCCGGGCCGAGCTCGAGCGGCATTGCGATCGCATGCAGGACGAGGTCGAGCTCGAGCGCGGGCGGCTGTTCCGGATCGTGTTTTTCCGGTGGGACGAGGAGGGGCGAGGCCGGTTGTGGCTCAACGCGCACCACCTCGTCGTCGACTGGATGTCGATGATGATCGCCGCGCTCGATCTGCAATCCATCTACGATCAGCTCGCGACGACGGCCACGCCCCGCCTGCCGCCCACGGGCGTTTCGTCCGGCCGCTGGACGCGCGCGCTGGAGCGGTGGGTGAGCGATGAGATCCTGCCGAACGAACGCGCCTACTGGCTCTCGCTGCCCTGGGACGAGATCGATCTCCTCCCGGCGGACCATCCGGCGACGCGTCATCTCTATACCGTGGAGTCGGTCCGCGATCACTGGGCGTCGCTGCCAGAGCAGGAGTCCCAGGTCATCTTGCGGGACCTGCCGGCGCGCTTCGGGGTGAGCACGGAGCACGCGCTCATCGCCGCGGTCCTCCGCGGCGTGACCGCCTGGACGGGCCGCGATTGGCAGGACATCATGGTCCTCAACTCGGGGCGTGATCTGATGCCCCATCACCCGGAGCTCGACGCGTCGCGCACGGTGGGCTGGCTGAGCGCCGAGCGGGTGCTCGTGCTCCGGCGCCCGAGCCAGCAAGAGCCCCTCGCGGCGCTGCTCGAGGCGAGCCGGCAGATCGATCGCATCCCGAACGGGGGCCATGGCTACAACCTCCTCAAGTACCTGGGAGGCGACGCCCGGCTCAGCGCGGAGCTCGGACGGCTCCGGAAGCGACCGGGGATCCTGTTCAATTACCAGGGGCGCATCGAGCCGCCTGCGCCGGGCTCGATCCTCCGCGTGGCGAGTGAGTCCACAGGCTACGACGAGGCGGCGACGAACCTGCGGTTCAACCTGTTCGAGTGCCACGTCCTCGTCCGCGGAGGGGCCCTGACGTTCCGGTGGCGCTACAGCGCGAACGTGCACGCGCCAGCGACCGCGCAGCGGGTCGCCGGCGCCGTCATCGACGATCTGCGTGCGATCGCGCGCGCGCGCGCGTGCGGGTGAGCGGAGCCCGCGCCCGTGCGCGCGGCGGCGCGAGGGATGGATGGACACACCACGTTTGGATGAGCCCATATGAAGACGTACGCAATCCAGTTGCCGGATCAGAGGGTCGTTCACGATCGCGTCCCCGACATGGCGAAGACGCTGCATCTCCAGGTGCAGGGCTACTTCAGGCCTCGCGTGCAGAGCCTTTTGGCCAGCGGAGAGGTGACCGTGATCGACGTCGGCGCGAACATCGGCCTCTTCGCGCTCGAGGTGCTGAAGCGCACCGGCGGACGGGCGCGAATCCACTGCTTCGAGCCGATCCCCGAGACCTTCGAGCTCCTCCGGATGAACCTGAGATCGTCCGGATCGGAGCGCGTGCGCCTGCACCGCGCGGGCCTGGGTCGGACCGCGGGCACAGCGACGTTCCACTACGCGCCACGCCAGGGCGCCATCTCGAGCATGTACGACATGATGGCGAGCGACGACAAAGAAGCCACGCTCGCAGCCATCTACGACGAACGGATCCGGGAGAAGCACCACGCGGATCTGCCGGCAACCATGAAGCACCTCCCGCGCGCGGTGAACTCGCTGCTCATTGACTGTCACGGCTGGTGGATGAGGCGCGGCATGAGGCGCGTGGAATGCGAGCTCGCGACGCTGTCCGAGCTCATCGAACGGGAGCAGATCGGGCAGATCGACCTGCTCAAGATCGACGTCGAGAAGGCCGAGATCGACGTGCTGGAAGGCATTCGCCCCGGCGACTGGGGGAGGATCCGGGCGGTCGTCCTCGAGCTGCACGACTTCGGCGGGAGAGGCGAGCGCGTCCGGCGGATGCTGCGCGATCACGGGTTCGAGGTGGAGACCGACCAGATCTGCCCCGAGGACGTGATCATCACCATGGCGGGATACCGGTAGAATGCGGGGGAACGCCGGCCGCGGGGCGCTCGGCGGCTCCCCCCCTCCTCCGCCGTCAATGGCCGGTGGCAGGCAGCAGTCGCACCACGCGCTGCGACCAGAGCTCGATCAGCTCGGCGATCACCGCCTCCCGATCCTCCACGCCGTCGAGCAGCTCCCGAAGCCGCTTCCGTCCGTCGGCCCGCCACAGGACATCGAACGTCTCGGCGGAGACCGGGGTCCGGGCATCATTGTAGGTCGTGACCATCGCGCGCTCGACCTCGTAGCCGCCCGGCGTGGGCCCTCGCAGCGAGAGCAGCTTCACGAAGGTCGGAAACGAGGGGACGAGCTCCGCATAGGCCGACAGCGGCGCGGGCTCCTTGTGGACGAGGTGGTCGCCGACGATGAGCTTGTCGAGCCGCGTCGTCAGAAAACAGGTCACGCAATCGTCGACCGAATCGACGATCGGCTCGGCGTTGTTGTTGAACGAGGTGTTGAGCACCACCGGCACGCCGGTGAGGTCGCCGAAGGCCCGGATGAGCTGCCAGAAGCGCGGGTTCGTGCGCCTGGAGACCGTCTGGACCCGCGCGGTCCCGTCCACGTGCGTGACGGCGCCGAGCTGCTGTCGCTTCTGTTCGTGGACGGGCACGGTGAAGATCATGAAGGGCATGGCCTCCGCGCCGCCGAGATCGAAATAGTCGCGCGCGTCCTCCTCCGTCACCGCGGGCGCGAAGGGCCGGAACTCCTCGCGCTTCTTCACCATGGCGTTGATGAGGTCCTTGTTCGCCGCCGGCCTGGGATCCGCCAGGATGCTGCGGTTGCCGAGCGCGCGGGGGCCGAACTCGGACCGCCCCTGGGCCCACCCGATCACGCTGCCCGCCGCGAGCAGCTCGGCGGCGGCCTTCGGCGCATCGGCGAGCTCCTCGACACGGATGAAATCGCGCCACGCGTCGAGCGCTCTCCGGACCTCCCCCCGCTCGCCGATGTGCCTTCCCCAGTACAGATGGCTTATCGCGGGCGGCCGCCGCGCCGGGGCCTTTCGCGAGTGCACGGCCATGGCGGCGCCGAGCGCGCAGCCGGCGTCGTGCGCGGCCGGCTGGACGAACACCCGCTCGAACAGCCCGGAGCGGAGGATCTTCCCGTTCAAGGTGCAGTTGTGCGCGACGCCGCCCGCGAAGCAGAGGCTCACCTGCCGGGTCTCGCGCTGGAAGTACCGCAGGCAATGGAAGACGATGGTCTCGAGCGCCTCCTGGAGCGAGGCGGCGATGTCCTTGTGGTCCTGCGTGATCGGCTCCCGCGGCGCGCGCGGCCGGATCGCGCCGTGGAGGTCGACGATCTTGTCGAAGTCGATGGCCCATGCGCCCTCCGGGAGCAGCGTGAACATCGCCTGGAACAGCGCCCGGTACCTGCTCGGATCGCCGTACGGGGCGAGCCCCATGACCTTGTACTCGTCGAACAGCGAGAACCCGAGGAACCGTATCACCTGGACGTAGAAATTGCCCAGCGAGTCCCGCTCCGGGATGTCTCTCAGCGAGTGAAGCGCTCCGCCGGAGCCGACGGAGACGGAGCCCGACTCGCCGTCGCCACAGCCGTCGAGCGTCAGGACGAGGCTGCTCTCGTACCCCGAGCCGATCAGGGCGCTCATCGCGTGGGCCGTGTGATGCTTGACGAACTGGATGCGCTCGGGCCTCACGTCGACGCCGAACTCGGCGAGCACGAGGCGCCTCATGACGTCGTTCGCCGTACGCAGCTCGGGGTCTGCGGAGAAGAGCCCGCGCTTCACCTGGGCGTCGCACCAGCCTTCGCTGATGTAAAAGCAGAGGTAGTCGACCTCGTCGACGCGGAGCCCCCGGCCCTCCAGGCAGAAGCGGGCCGCCTGGAGGGGGGCCTTGTTCGAGTGCTTGAGGCGGTTCAGCCGCTCCTGCTCGATCGCCGCGACGACCTCTCCGTCCTCGAGGAGGACGGCGGCGCCGTCATGCGACGTCGCCGCATTGAATGCTGGTCTCGGATAACCGATATGGTCCGGCTCGTGGCCTCCGCTGATTCCAAGGATTCGCATGAATGGAGGGTAGCTTTCGAATGCGATAAGTAAAGCTCGCTCACCGGCAAATCGACGCGCTGACGGGGCGTTCAATGCGAGATTCAAGCGGCGCAATCGACGCGCCGAACGGGGCTGCTTTCATTTTGTAGAAAGCAATCTGTATGACGAGGTCGCAGGCTGGCGTCGACGTCGCCGAACCACGATTGTTCGACGTTCGGTCGTTTCGATTCGGCTATCTTCGGGCTGCTCGCCGCGGGTCAGAGCTGAATCACTGCGACGCCGGGTCCGCGCTCATGCTTTGACCGGCGCCTCGGGATCCGCTCACGCGCCGGCCGCCGCCGCGGCCTCGATCAGCGCTGGCTCCAGCGCATCCGCTCGGTGGCCGAGGCCTCTCGCGCTGGAGGGCTCGTGCGCCCGCCAGAGATCCATCATCCGGCGATACGCCCCGCCGCGGCGGAGGAGCGCCGCGGGCGGGCCCTGCTCGACGACGCGCCCGCCCTCGATGACGACGACGCGGTCGGCGCGCAGGGTGGTGGAGAGCCGGTGCGCGATGAGCAGCGTGGTGCGGCCCCGCGAGAGCCCCTCGATGGCCCGCTGCACCGCGGTCTCGCTCTCGATATCGAGGCTGCTCGTGGGCTCGTCGAGGATCACGACCGACGGGTCCTTGAGCAGCGTGCGCGCGATCGCGAGGCGCTGCCGCTCCCCGCCGGAGAGCGCCACGCCGCCGCGGCCGACGAGGGTCTGATACCCGAGGGGGAGCCGCTCGATGAACTCCTCGGCGCAGGCGGCGCTCACCGCGGCGCGGAGCGCCTCGTTCGTCGCGTCGGGCGAGCCATACCGGAGGTTCGCCTCGATGGTGTCCTCGAAGAGGAACGGCTCCTGCGTGACGATGCCGAGCTTCCGCCGGAGCGCGCGCTGCGACAGCGCCCGGAGGTCGAGCCCGTCGATGCGGATCGTCCCGGAGGTCGGATCGTGCAGCCGCAGGAGCAGATCGGCGAGCGTGCTCTTCCCGGCGCCGCTCGGGCCCACGACCGCCACGAACTCGCCGGCGCGGATCGAGAGCGAGACCCCGTCGATGACCGCACGCCCGGCGGCGTGCTGGTAGCGGAAGCAAACCTGGTCGAGCTCGAGGTCGCCGCGGATGTGCTCCGGGCTCACGGCGCGCTCCGGATCGGCGACCGCGACCTCGGCGTCGAGCACGCCGAAGATCGCCGCCAGGCCGACCTCGGCGCGGCGCGCCGTCTCGTAGACGCCGAGGAGCGTCTGCGCGGGGCCATAGAGGCCGCCGACATAGCCGAGGAACGCGACAAGCGTGCCCACGCCGAGCTCCCCGCGGAGGACAAGGAGGCCCCCCACGCCGAGCAGCGCCACACGGCCGATGTTGACGCAGACGCTCCGGCCCGCGGAGAGCCGCGTCTGGAGACGGATGCTCTGGAGCACCTCGCCCTGCGCCTCCTCGACGGAACGGATGAACCGGGCGTGCTCGTCCGCCTCGCGCGCGAACGCCTTGACCGTCTTGATGCCCGAGAGCACCTGCTGAAAGCGGTTGTAGATCCCGCACCAGCGGTCGAGCACCTCGCGCTCGCGCTCCACGAGGCGCGCTGTCGTCGCCCTGCCGAAGAGGAGCGGAGGCACGATGAACCCGACCGCGACCAGCGCGAGCAGCGGGCTCAGCCGGAGCATGATCCCGAGCGAGACCACGAGATAAACGAGCGCCGGGAAGAGCTGGAACGCGACCGAAGCAAGGCAGTCCATGAGCGACGTGATGCCGCGATCGACCCGCGTCATCGTCTCTCCGACGCCCCTCTCCTGATGGTACGAGAGGGGCAGCGCGTGCAGCCGCGCGGTGGTCTCGTCGAGCAGGTCGCGGTTGATGCGGAGCCGCACCCGCCACACGGCGAACGCCCCCAGGCCCTCCGCGATCTGCCGGAGGACGACGAGCGCGCACAGGGCGAGCGTCAGGCAGGCGAGGGCCCGGGCGCTCTGCTCCCCGGGCGCGGCCGGCCCGCTCCCGGGGCCAAAGACACCAGCGCTCGCCGAGATCTGGTCGAAGATCGCGCGGTGCGCGAGCGGCTCGAGCGCGGGCAGGCCGCCCGAGACGAGCGTGAGCGCGAGGCACACGGAAAGTCTCGCGCGATGGGGAGATAAGTAATTCAGACTCCGGCGCAGGTCACGAATCAGGGATCGCTTCACGGCCAATGCTCATTCGCGCCTCATCGCAGCGCAGGAGAAGGCGCCAGGCGCGGCCGGATACGAGCAGGGGATAGCCCTAGGCGCAACGGTCTTCTCTGCGCGATCGAATGGAATCATCGGTGTCCCAGGAACCTGCGGAGCCGAGGGATCCTGGGAGTCTGGGTCACGCGCCGGCGCGGGCCGCGGCCGCGCTGACCCGCGCGCTCGCGCCGGCGGCGCCCGGCGACATGGCTCCGCCGGCGCGCTGACCCCGCGCGATCGCGCGGGGTCAGCGCGCCGGCGAGACGTTTACCACGCTCGCCGGATCCGTCACTGCGCCCGGCCCGAAGTGGAACTCGAGCGGCTCGTTGTCGAGCCATTGCGGAAGGAGGTTGTTGTAGAACGCGCTCTCGCGGTGGAGGTCCGACCCGCCGGGGAGCCCGAAGCGCATCTTCGGGCCCGCTGGATCCGCGTCGATGACCAGGCGGATCGACGGCCCGTTGGCGAAGGCGAAGCTGGGCTTTCCGCCGTCCGGCGGGAGCGCGCGCGATCTCGGGTTGGCGACGTTGACGGTGAAGAGCCCGCCCGGCGCGGCGTAAGGCCCGTCGTTGTACACGGCGAGGTTGAAGTTATCGAAGATGCTGCGGAGCGTGAGCGTGTGGAAGCGGCCCCAGCGCCAGTCGTCCGCCGGGCCGATGACCGCGAGCGAGGCGGCCGCCTTCGCGAGCGCCCGGAGCACGATGTCGTCCTGCGTCTCCGCCACGTCGTCGGTGGTCACGTCGTCCCAGAGCAGAGGGCCCGAGCTCAGGCGCGCCGGATCGCGCAGCGCGCGCGCCACGACGGTCAGCCCGAACCCGGGCTCATCGAGGCCCGCCGCCGCCGCCTCGTCGCCCAGCGCCTCGCTCACGATCGCATAGAACGTCGCGTGGAACGCCGTGCAGCCGATCGACTCGGCGGCGAGCGTCGCGTCGTCCACCTTGCCCGCGTCCACCGGATCGTGCCCGTCGAGCCCTGTCGGACACGTGTGGTCCCAGGCGGCGAGCGCGTCGACGACGGCCTGCTCCTCGTCCGTCAACGTCGCCGGCTCCGCCGCCGAGAGCACGGCAGGCACGACGAAGCTGCCATAGAGCGAGTACGTGTCGCCTTGCATCGCCGTCATGGTGTCGGGCGAATGCGCGTCGCCGCCTGCGTCGAGCAGATCGAGGATCCGCTGCTCGCGCGTCCCGTCGGCCTTGCCCCACGCCTGGAGCGCGCCTTGCCCGTCGTTCGTGGGATCGCCGTCGGCGGTCGCGCCCGTCATGTCGCCGTTCGCCGTCGCGATCGCGGCCCGAGGCGGGTTGAGGAGCTGCGGCAGCTCGGCGAACGGGATCGGGTCGCCCCACTCGGCGCTTCCGTCACCCGGGAGCGGCAGCCACGCGGGCACCTCGGGCGACGCCCAGGGCCGCGCCGGCACCTTGCTGTACGGGAACCAGCCGATATTCCCCTCGGTGTCGACGACGACGAAATTCTGGCTGACGAAGCTGGCCGCCTCGAGCCCTCTCCTGGCTTCGGCGACGCTTCCAGCGCGCCCGAGGGCGAAGAGCGCGTCGAGATCCGTCCCGCCGTCGTGCCCGCGCCACCGGATGGTCACGACGGTGCCGGCGTCCGCGTCCTCGCTCACGATGGGCCCGTGGTGCGGGACCCAGCGGAAGGTCTTCTCGATCGTCTCGCCGGAAGCCGCGTCCTTGAACGAGAACTTCTTCTCGACGATCGCCACGTCTTCCCCCTTGAAATCGACCGACGCGCCGTCCCCGGTGAGCGTCTCCAGGTAGACGTCGGCCAGGTCGTAGTACGCGGTGGTCACGCCCCAGCCGATGGACTCGTTCTGTCCGATGATCACGCTCGGCATGCCCGGAATCGTGGCGCCGGCGACGTGGTATTCGCCGTCGCCCCTGCTCCTGGCGTCGAGCTCGACGGGGAACCAGGTGCTGGGATTGCCGAGCAACAGGTGGGGATCGTTCGCCAGGATGGCGTGGCCGCTCTCGGTGCGGCCCGGGCCGACAGCCCAGTTGTTCGACCCGGCGTCGCCCGCCATCTTGCGCCGGCCGTCGCCGACCTTCGCCGCGCCCGTGAGGAGCGCCCGGTGCGGCGAGAGCCGCGACACGGCCACCGGCGCGAAGGGCCGCACGAGGTCCGCCGTCTGCGCGGCGGGCACGGTGGACGCGTCGAACACCGGCGCGGGCGAGAACAGATCGGCGGCGAGCGCCGCGTCGAACAGCGGTATCTGCGCCGCGAGCTCGAGCTCTTCCCCGCTGTTGTTCGAGAGGTCGTTGAGCACGTAGAGGCCGACGGCGGCGCTGTCTTCCGGCGTCCAGTCGCGGATCGCGTCCTTCACCATGAGCGCGAGGTTGTACTCGACGGTCAGCGTCGCGCCGTTCCTCTTGTTCCGCATGTCGGCGAGCCAGGCGTTCACGCCGCGCGCATACGCGTCCAGATGCCCTTTCACCTTCGGGCTCGCCTGCTCGTAGAGCGCCCTCTCGAGCGGCTCGCCGCCGCGCGTCGTGAAGAAATGGCGGTTCTGATAGTCCTGCTCGAGCACCTGCGCGCCCACCTTCACCAGCCCGCCGAGCGACCCCTCGACGAGGTTGCGGATGAAATCCATGAAGAAGAAGCGGTTCTGAGCGTGGAAGTAACCGAGCGCGGCGAAGCAGTCGTCGTCGGACGCGCACTCGAGGTGAAGGACCCCGAGCTCGTCGGTCACCGCCCGGACATCCCCGTCGAGATCGGGAATCGCCACGCCGCCGGGGTCCGATCCCCCTGCGCCGCCGCCCGCTGCTCCCCCGCCCCCCGCTGCTCCCCCGCCGCCTTCACCGCCATTGCCACTTGCCGCGCTGGACGGGGCTTCGCCGTCGTCGCCGCACGAGACGGCGGCCGCCGAAGCGGCAAAGACGAACGCAAGGACCAGCGAACCGAAACGAGCCGTACGCATCATCAGCGATACTCCTCCTGCCTTCGGGCGCACGATATCACGCGCCTCCGGCGGGAACGGCGAACTGTGCGCGTCGATGGCCTGCCGGAGCAGAGGGCGAGATCCGGCAGCGTCAACGCGGGGAGCCGGGGCTCCCGGAGAGCGCCCGGCGCGCGGCCGCCGGAGGGAGCGCGCCCCCGCCGGACCGCCTCCGGCCCGGCCAGGGCGCGCGGCGTCGATCCAACGGCGCGAGCCTGGTTCCCCTCGCCGCGATCTCGACTATGACGCCGGGCATGCGACGCCTCCTGCTCCCCCTCTCCCTCCCCGCCCTGACGCTCGTCGCCGCCTGCTCCGGCGCTCCCCCGGAGCCCGCCCAGACGGTGCCGTCCCCGCGCGCGCACGACGGCCGCCCGCCCGCGGCCGCGCCGTCCCCTACCGAGGCCGGAGCCGCGGCGCCCGCCGCCCCGGAGGCCGGCGCGCCCGCTGCCCAGGCGGGGACGGCCGGCGGGGAGAGCGCCGCCGCGGAGGAGCAGGCGTGCCCGGCCGACATGAAGCTCGTCGAGGGCGAGTACTGCAGCGAGGTCGAGCACAGCTGCCTCCGCAGCTGGTACGACAAGTCGAACAAGAAGACGATCTGCGAGGAGTTCGCCCCGGCCCCGGCCCGCTGCACAGGCGACAAGACGAAGAAGCGCTATTGCATCGACACGTACGAGTGGCCGAACAAGAAGGGGGAGCGGCCCGAGGTGATGAACCGCTTCCACCAGGCGCAGGTCAAGTGCGCCGCCGTCGGCAAGCGCCTCTGCACCGAATCGGAGTGGACGCTCGCCTGCGAAGGCCCCGAGATGAAGCCGTTCCCTTACGGGTACTCGCGCGACGCGACGAAGTGCAACGGCGACCACCTCTGGGACGATCCCGACATGAAGAAGGTCGCGAAGCGCGACCCGGGCGAGCTGGCCCGCCTCTGGAAGGGGGTGCGGAGCGGGTCGCAGCCCGAATGCATCAGCGACTATGGCGTCGCCGACCTGCCCGCGAACACCGATGAGGTGGTGGCGAGCGAGACGAGCGGCGGCTGGCGCGGCAAGTTCGACAGCGTCCACACCGGCGGCCCCTGGTACAAGGGCGTGCGCAACCAGTGCCGGCCGAAGATCTACACCCACGACGAGGGGTTCTATTATTACTTCCTGAGCTTCCGCTGCTGCGCCGAGCCCGACGGCAAGGCCAGCGAGCCGCGGACGCCCCGGCAGGTCCAGGAGGGGTGGGACATGGCTCGGGTCGAGCGGATGGCGCAGTTCACGGTCGAGGAGATGCGCGGGAAGCTCGAGCTCAAGCAGCAGGGCAAGTGCGAGTGCAAGCCGACCGACATCCTGTGCAAGACGATGTGCGGCACGCTGCTCGGGCCGGGCGCGGTGGACGCGACGCCTGGGGGCGGCGCGCCCGCCGCGCCAGGGAGCGGCGAGAAGCGGTGAGCGGCGAGGCGCCTGTCGGGGCCTGCGGCGCAGCGCGAAGGGGCCGCCTCCACGCCGCCGCCTGCGGGCTCCGCTACATGCTGGCGTCCGTCAGCATCGCCACGACGCGCTCGATCGACCAGTAGCCTGCCATTGCGCCCATCGCATACACCACGCCGCGCCTCACCGTCGCTGGTTGCGTGGGGACGCGCGCGGCAAGGAAGCGCAGCGCGACCACCAGCGCGATCACGCCGAGCTGCCCTGTCTCCACGCCCACGTTGAAGAACAAGAGCGCAATCGGCACATGCCTCTCCGGCAGCCCGATGTCGAGCAGCGACGACGCGAACCCGAGCCCGTGAAGCAGCCCGAAGGCGAACGTGACGGCCCATGGGGCCCGGCGGGTGAGCGAGTCGGTCGGCCGGATGCACTCGCCGCAGATCAGCACGATCGAGAGCGCGATGGCCGCTTCGACCGGCGGGGCCGGCAGCGTCAACCAGCCAAACACGGCGCAGGCCAGCGTCAGGCTGTGCGCGACCGTGAAGGCCGTGACGGCGCCGAGCAGCTTCCGGCCGCCGCTCACGAGGAGCGTGAGCGCGATGACGAAGAGGAGATGGTCGAACCCGGTCAGGATGTGCTCGACGCCGAGCCACGTGTAATCGACCATGATCGGCCGGAGCGCGCCGAGCCCGGCGGAGGCGGGAATACCGTAGACCAAAAGGCTCGGGTCGTTGCCGGTCAACACCCGGACAAGCCGGCTTCCATTCCGCCACTCGACAACCACCATCACGTTGGTCTCGGTCCCCTCGAGCCAGGGGAGCTCGATGGTGCCGACGAGGCCGTCGTGACCGCAGTCGAGAACTGCTCCGTCGAGCTTGCAGGCCGCGGGGAACACGGCGGGCGTCGCGAGGTCGGCCTGTAGCGCGGACGAGCTCGCCTCCCAGCGTACGGCGAACCGCCCGTCGTGACCTTCCACCTCCGTCAGCGAAAGAAGCGCTGAGTTGAGCGCGTGGCCGGCCGCCGGGACAGGCGCCAGGAGCAGGGCCAGCAAGAACGGCAGGGAACGAGCCAGCCGGAGCAGATGCGAACGATTCAAGGGCTCTCCTTGAACCTGTACTGCGCGAGGAGGCTCTCGACGAACTCGTCGACGGCTTGCTTCTTCCTCGCGGCGGCCCAGTCGATGGTGAGGGTCGCGCGGATCGCCTCGCGGCTGGGCAGCCCCCCGCCTATCTGGTTGACCCGCACGAGCAGCAGGCTGTCCTGGGTCTCCAGGGGCTGCCACGTCGAGAGCGGCGAGCTGCCAATGCTCTCGGCGACCGCGGGTCCGAACTTGGCTGCGAGTGAATCGCGGGTGAGGTTGCCACCCTCGATCGGACGACCGAGCGTCCTTGGGTCCGCACCGTCGGCCAGCGCACGTCGATACGTCGACCGCTGCTCCTCTGCGGCCGGGTCGCTCTTGGAGAAGGCTACGATCTCGAAATCGTACCGGAGCGGCGTTTCGTACTGGCTCCGGTGAGAAGCCAGCCACGCGTCCAGCTCTGCATCCGTCGGCGCCCGCGCCGCGCTCGGCTGAGCCGCCCGTGTCCGCAGCTTCTCGGCCAGCGCGACCCGCACCGTCGCATCCTGCCGATCGAGCCCCTCCCGCAGCGCCTCACGGTAGAGCACCTCGTCCCGCTTCCACCCGTCGAGCGCCGCCGCCAGCTCGGCCTCCGTCGGCGCCCGCCCCATGTTGTCGCGGAACTGCCGTTCCAGGTCCGCCTTCAGGCCCGTGCTGACGACGATCTCCCTGGGATCACCGGCGACGAGCCGGTGGCCGAGGAACAACAGCGCGCCGATGAAGAGGAAATGAATGACCGGTTCGCGGAGCAACCGAGCGAAGCTCCCCATGGTGTTACCGCTGGTGTCAGACATGAGACGCGCTCTCGCCGGGGGAGAGGAGACCCAAACGCTTCGGAGACGTCAAGCCCCAGCCGAGGGACCTGCCCTGGGCGGGGTCGGCTACGCCCGAAGCCGCGCCGGTGGCGGCGCGGGGCTTCGGGCGGCTCGGGTCAGGGCGACAGCGTGACGGACTTCGCGTCGAGCGCCACTTCGTAGTAGCCGTGCGGATCCCAGCTGAGCGTGGCGCCGTTCTGCTTGAGCGTGCCGCCGGTCACCGTCACGCGCACGTACTTGCCCGGCGGGAAGTTGGCGGGGAGGGTCCACGAGTAGGTCGTGTCGTTCCCGTTCTTCATGTTGGTGCCGTCGGTGATCGCCTTCTGGCCACGCCAGTAGGCACCGATGGTCTCCATGGTGCCGATCCACACGTCGCCGTATTCCTTGACGGCCTTGACGTGATCGACCCAGGCCTGGAACGGGATCGGCTGATAGGCGCCGTCGCTGCCGCCGGTGAAGCCGTGGATGCAGAAGGTGCGCCACTTCTTGCCGCTTCGCGCGCTCGCGACCTCCGAGTCCATCTGCGCCTTGGAAGCGTTGGTCGGGGGAATGTAGGTGGGCAGAACGAACGGATTGCTGCTGTCGTTCGGGCCGATCAGGGCGTTGGACACGCCGCGATTGATCATGAAGCGCGTCCGGGCGATGCCCTCGTATACACCCGCGCCGTTCGGGGCCGCCATCGTATACGGCGTGACGCCGTACTTGTCCTTCATGTCCTTCGTCGCGGCGTCCGTATCGGAGCCGTTGTCGTTGCTCGAGTGGCTCCTCGTGTGGTTGGCGAGCTCGTGCCCGCGCGTCAGAGCCTGTTTCCAGACCGCGTTGTTCGCTTCCTGCTTACCGGTCCAGACGTAGAAGGTGAACGGCACGTCGAGCGCCATCATCTCATCGAAGTGCTGGATCTGGGTCTGGTTCACGTCGTCGAAGCTGTACGTCACTGCGCCCGCGAAGCCGGCCCAGTCGATCACCTTGAACCCGCCGGCCGCGCCGGCCGGCTTCGGCACATTGCCAGCGCCGGGCGCCGGCGGAATGCCGGAATCGGGCAGCGCTCCTCCGTCACCGCCACCGCCCGTTCCTGCGCCACCCGTTCCGCCGGTGCCGGCGGGGTCCGCGCCGCCCGTGCCGGCGGGGTCCGCGCCGCCCGTGCCGGCGGGGTTCGAGCCGCCGTCGCCCCCCCCAGCCGACGCCGACGTCGTGCTGGGATCCGCGCCGCTGGAGGAGGAGCTTCCCGGCGTGCCGCCGCTGCTGCTGCTGCTCGTCGTCTGCTGGCCACCGGTGGTGCCGCCGGCGGTGTCCTCCCCGTCATCGCTGCAGCCGCTGACGTGCAGCGTGCCCAGCAACAACATCGCACCGAGCGCCAAGGACGATGACGCAGGAAAATTCTCGAAGTGGAAGAATCGCGATGATTTCAGCATCGGGTAAGGATACAAAACCCCCGGAAGGCGCTCAAAGGATTATGCACGACGCACGCGGGTCGACGCATCGCACGAATGGCTCACATGTTACCAAAAGTAGCGAGCGGCTCACATGTTACCAAAAGTAGCGAGCGGCTCACACGTTGCCAAAAGTAGCGAGGGCCACGTCGACGAAGCGCTCCGCCGTATCTTTCTAGCGACGCGGCGACTGCCGGAGCGTACCGGGCTTCGCGTCGGCCTCATGTGCAGCGCTCTCACCCTGACTCGCCAGGTGGTTTCCACCCCCGCCTGGACGATCGGCAAAGCAGGCGGGCGGCCCCGTGGTGACGGCTGGAGGAACCGCCCGCCGCGTGGGTCCAAGGGTCCGCTTCACGGATCCCCCGGGTGTCCGAGCAACACGCGTCGACACCATCGATGCAAGCGCACGTCGTCGGTCGCGAACGACCAGCGGGCGGCGAGCCATCGCTCGGCTGGCTCGAACAGCGCGTCCAGGTGTTGCGCCTTCAACCACTCCCGGGCGAGGCTTCGATCCCGATCCGTGGCAGTCGTGGTGATGAACGGCGTGAGATAGATGACAGCAGACAGCGGATCGAGCCGGGCGTCTCCCACGATGGGTAGGCCCCCGAAGTCGATCACGGCGCTCACCTCCTGGCCTTCGACCAGCACATTGCCTGGATAGAAGTCCATGTGCACGAAGCTCGGTCGCTCCGGCTCGGGCAGCGCGGCGGCCAGGCCCGCTGGATCGATGCCGTCGAACGCGCTCCCGGCGCAGGCCAGGCTCTTCCTTGCGCGCAGCTCGAGGTAAGAGCGGTAAGAGGGCGTCCGGATCGGCTCGGCTTCGCAGAGGTCGCCGTACCACGCAGCGCTCACGCGCAGGGCTCGCAGGTGCGTCGAGGCCTCGAGAAAGCGGGTGATGAGACGTTCACGCTCGGCGCCGGCCGCCTCGCCGAGCACCTGCAAGAGGGGCCGCCCCGGGAGCCGCGGCTCGACGGTGATGAGGCGGCCGTGCAGCTCGGTCATCTCCAGGACACGCGGGATCGAGAACGGCACGGCGCTCGCGGGCTGGTGGAAGTCCTCGAGCAGCTGGGCTCGTCGAACCACCGTATCCCGGACGGTCCCAGGGTGGTGGATACGCACGACCCTCTCCATACCCAGCGCGAACACGCAGGCTTCACCGCCGATGCCGAGCAGCCCATCCCGGGTCAGGCCGAGATGGCTCATCACCTGCAGCAGGGGGGCGTCGTCCTCGATGCTCATCCCGGGGTCCACTGCGGGTGGCCCGTGAACAGGCCGTGCACGAAGCCGATCTCGTAGACAAGGAAGACGCCGAACGCAAGGCTCAGCAGGCCCGACACGACGCCGAGCCCGCGATGGAGGCGGTCGAAGCGGCGAGCTGCATACGCGAACGGCATCGCGAGAGCGGTCGTGATGAGCTCGCTCGCCCCGGCGCCGCGCGCCCTCAGAAGAACGCCTTCAACAGGCCTATCGCGCCCTGCTTCCAGGGCACGCGATGGGTCACGCCCGAGCGGCTCTCGAACTCGCTCCGGTGCGCCTGGTACCACTCGAGGTTGCGCACGAGCGCGTCCTTGTTCGAGTACCTGGGCGTGAAGCCGAGCACCCGCTCGGCCTTCTCGATCGACACGAACGAGTCCTTCGACGCCGTCTCGTAGACCCACTTGTAGAGCGGCGACACGCCCATCGCCTCGAGCGCGCGCAGGCCGAGCACCGCCGGCGCCGCCGGGAAGGGCACGATCTTCTTGCCCTTGCCCACCGCGTCGAGCACCGCCTGGTAGTCCTCCCCCATGGTGGTGAAGTCCTTCGCGCCGATGTTGAAGGTGTCGTTGGCGATCGACGCATCCTTCGTCATGCACAGGGTGATCGCCTCGCAGAGATCGGCCACGTCGAGGAGCTGATAGCGGTTCTTGCCATCGCCGATCATGGGGAAGCCCTTGCCGTCGAGCGCCCAGTCGTAGAGCAGGGCGAAGACCCCGAGCCGCTCCGGGCCGATGAAGGACTTGGGCCGGATGATGGGCACCACGAGCCCCCGGCCGCGCTCCTCCAGGCACACGACCTCGGCCTGGATCTTGGCCTGCCCGTACGGGCCCACGCCGTCGAGCCGGTCGTCCTCGCAGAGCGGGTGGTGATCGGGGATGCCGTACACGGCCGTGGAGGAGATGTGCACCGCGCGCTCGACGCCGTGGCGGCGCGCGGCGCTCATGACCAGGCGCGTGCCGATCACGTCGGTCGTGTAGATCTCCTCCGCCGTGTACAGGGGCAGCGCGGCCGCCGTGTGCACGACGAAGTCATGCCCCTTCACCGCCTCGTCGACGACCGCCGCGTCACGGATGTCCCCGCGCACCTCGCGGATGCGCGACCGCTCGGGGTAGTCGAAGTCCAGGAGATCGAGCGACGTGACGTCATAGCCGCGCTCGAGCAGGTGCCGCACCAGATTGATCCCGAGGAAGCCCGCGCCGCCCGTGATCAGGACCTTCTTCTTGCTCATCGTCTTGCAACCTCGCTTCAGGGATAAGGAAAGCCGGCCCTCACGCGCCGCGCGCCTCGATGATGGCCCGCGCCTCGGCCGGGTGGCGCTTGCACTCGAGCAGCGCTCCGAGCAGGAGCGGCGCCACGATGGTGGCGTCCGACTCGATCACGAACATGGGCGTGTCCTCGGTCAGCTTGTCCCAGGTGATCTTCTCGTTGGGCGTGGCGCCGGAGTACGAGCCGTAGGACGTCGTCGAGTCGGAGATCTGGCAGAAGTAGGCCCAGGGCCGTGCCGGCTCTTCGAGGTCGTACTTGAGCGACGGCACCACGCAGATGGGGAAGTCCCCCGCGATGCCCCCGCCGATCTGGAAGAACCCCACGCCCGCGCCTGCGCTGAGCGCGCGGTACTGATCGTACAGCGCGGCCATGTACTCGATGCCCGACTTCACGATGCTCGCGCTGCACTCGCCCCGCCTCACGTAGGACGCGAAGATGTTGCCGAAGGTCGAGTCCTCGTGGCCCGGGACCACCAGCGGCAGCCCGGCCTCCGCGGCGGCGAGCAGCCAGCAGTCCTCGGGCGGTCCGCGGTGGAGCGCGGGCTCGACCGCCCGGATCAGATCGTAGAAGTACTCGTGCCAGAAGCGGCGCTCGCCGCTCGCCGTCGCCCGCTCCCACATGGGGACGATGTGCTTCTCGACCGCGCGGAAAGCCTCGTCCTCGGGGATGCTGGTGTCGGTCACGCGCCGCATCCGGTTCTCGAGGATCCGCGTGTCGTCCTGCTTGGTGAGGTAACGGTAATCGGGGAAGTCGCGGTAGCCATCATGCGCCACGAGGCGAAACAGCGACTCCTCCAGGTTGGCGCCGGTCACGGACATGCCGTGGATCAGGCCGGCGCGGATGGCCGGCGCCAGCGTGATGCCGAGCTGGGCCGAAGACATCGCCCCGGCCACGGCCCAGAACATCTTCCCCCCGCGCTCGATGTGCTCCCAGTACGCGAGGAGCGCGTCGCGCGTCGCGCGGGCGTTGAAATTCTTGTAATTGCGGAGAACGAACGAGAGGAGGGGCAGCGTCGTCGACGCCGACTTCGTCTCAGCCATGTTGTGCGGAGCCTCAGCGACCACGTGAGGTCGTCCCGGTGGTCTCGGGTCGCGCAGGCCACCAGGGACGCGCTACGGACCGACACAGGCCGGGCCGCCATCGCAGCGTCAGGTGGCTTCGGGGGGGACCGTAGCACGCATCGTGTGGATCGTGTCAAGCCCGTCTCAACGGGCGGGAACCGTGCAGGAGACATGCGCCGCAATGGCCAGGATGCGTCGTGATCGTAATCAGGGCGTGAGATCGCGCGAGGCCGGTCCTGCTGCTGCGCGCACCAGCGGTCCGAGCCCCGCTCGGGCTGGATGGCGGACACCTCCTCAGCCCGGCTTGCCTTTCCGTCTCCCGCCGCCCTGCCGACGCGGCTCCACGCCAGCGGCGCGCTGCCCTGTCCGCGGCGCTCGTTGCGGCGGGTCGACCTTGCCCATCGCCCCGCAGGCGAGCTCGGGCAGGGTCGCCTTCATCCACGCGGGGTCCACGGCGCCTGGCGCGGAGAGGTAGGCGCGGCAGGCCTGGTGCGCCGGCCCGAGCAGCACCACGTCGACCATCAGCTCGGAGGAGCGCGCCTCGGAGAAGACGCCGAGCTCGGAGAGGTGCGCCATGATCTCCGCCTTGAGCCGCGCCTTGGTCTCCCGGAGCGCGGCGCGGTGATGCCCGTCGAGCTCCAGCGCGAGCGCCTGGTACATGAAGCGCGCCTCGCCCTCGTGGTCGAACACCCAGGTCAAGTGCGCCTCCACCAGCGTCCGCACCGCCGAGCGCGCCGTCCTGGCGGCGAGCACGCGCGCGGTCACGTGCCCCACCAGCCGCTCGAAGGTCCGCTCCAGCAGCGCCGCCACGAGCGCCGGGAAGTCCTCGAAGAGGTGGTACACGCTCGAAGGGCTCGCGCCCGCCTCCTTGCGGACGTCCTCGATGCCGGTGCGCAAGAGGCCCCGCTGCTCGAAGCAGCGGAGCGCCGCGTCCAGGAGCGCCTCCCGGCGGGCCACGCCGTTCTGTCGAGCCACGGCCATGGCCCCTCCCCTACCCCAGCCGCGCATCGCTGGCCAGCCGGCCCAACTGGAGGATTCTTCCAGTTTCATCTTGGAAGTTTCTTCCATTTTGTTTATCTTCCTGTCGAAAGCGAGGTGTCGCATGGAGCTGGGGCTGGAGAAGAGGGCCGCGCTGGTGACCGGTGGCTCGCAGGGGATCGGCAAGGAGGTGGCGTTGCAGCTCGCGGCCGAGGGGGCCCGCGTGGCGCTCACCTACCGGAGCGAGCGGGAGAAGGCCCGAGAGGTCGTCCGGGAGATCGAGGGGCGAGGCGGCGAGGCGGTCGCGCTGGAGCTCGACCTCGGGTCGGTCGAGTCCGTCAAGGCAGCCGTCGCGGCCACCGTGGCGCGCTTCGGGCAGATCGATGTGCTCGTCAACAACGCGGTCCGCTGGAGCGAGCGCTTGCCCTGGGAAGCGCCGCGCTTCGAGGACATCCCGCTCGCGGAGTGGCAGGGCGTCATCCACGACAACATCGACGGCGCCTTCGCCGCCATCCAGGCCGCGGTGCCCTCGATGCGGGCCCGCGGATGGGGGCGGATCGTCAATATCTCCTCGGGCGTGGCGCTCGACGGGGTGGTGGGCGCAGGGCCGTATGCCGCCGCCAAGGCGGCGCTCCACGGGCTCACGTCCGTCCTCGCGCGCGAGCTCGGGCCGCACGGGATATTGACCAACGTGGTGGTGCCGGGCTTGACGCTGACCGACAGGGTGAGCGCGCAGGCATCACCGGAGCTCGTCGCGCAGCGCGGGAAGGCGTATCCCGTGGGGCGGCTGCTGCGGCCCGAGGAGGTGGCGCCGACGATCGTCTTCCTGTGCTCGGCGGCGAACACCGCTGTCACGGGGGAGATCGTCCGCGCGAGCGGGGGCCGACCGATGTAACCGAGGCAACTGACACCTACCGGTCACGGCGCCTGCGCGCCGTCCACCACGGCTGCGAACTCCGGATCGGTCAAGCTCTTCATGAAGGCCACGACATCCGCCTTCTCCTCCGGCGTGATGGTGAAAGCCCTGACGAGCGTGCTCTTGTTCGGGTTCTCGCTGCCCACGCCCGCGAACGGCCCGCCGTCGATGGTCCTGCCTCCCGCGGCGTAGTGGTCGACGACCTCCTCCAGGGTGGCCACGCTCCCGTCGTGCATATAGGGCGCCGTCAGCTCCACGTTGCGCAGCGAAGGAACGCGGAATTTCCCCTTGTCGGCCGGGTCGCCGGTGAACTCGAACAGCCCCTCTCCGCCGGATGGATAGTCCCCGTCCGGGCCGAGGTTGTAGAGGCCGGTGTTGTGGAAATCCATCTCGGCCTGCTTCGTCTCGGCGCTCCGGAAGGCGGTCGTGAAGTTGATCCCGCTGTGGCAGTGATAACACTCGAGCCGCTCGGAGAAGAAGAGGTCCATGCCGCGCAACGCCGCCTCGGACATAGCGCCCGCCTCTCCGCCGTACGTGTACCGATCGTACGCGGAGCGCCCGGAGAGGAGCGTCCTCTCGAACGTCGCGATCGCCTTCACGACGGTATCGAACGTGATCGGCTCGCTCTCGCCGGGGAAGGCGGCGACGAACGCGGCCTTGTACGCCTCGTCGCCGCGGAGCCGGCCGAGAACGACGTCCTCGGCGCCGGTGATCCCGAGCTCGACCGGGTTCTCGCCGAACATCGGGACGAGCGCCTGCTCCTCGAGCGACGACAGCGTGGGGTTGCCCCACGTGAGCAGCGGGAAATAGGCGACGTTGGCCAGCCCCATCGCGTTGCGCGGGATCGTGTCCCCTGTGGAGCCGGTCGGGGTGGGCTTGCCGTCGGCAAACCCCCTGTCGCGCTCATGACACGAGGCGCACGCCATGGTCCCGTTGCCCGACAAGCGCTCGTCGAAGAACAGCGCGCGCCCGAGCGCGACCTTCGCCTCGGTCATCGGGTTGTCGGGCGGCACCCACGGCCTCGGGAAGCCGACGGGCAAGGCGAGCTCGTAGCCGTCGACCGGCAAGGTCGCTTCCGTCTCGCCCCCACACGACGCCACCGCGAGCGCGACGAGCGCCGCCGACGCGATTGCGCGGATCACTCCAGCAGAATGCGGCGCTGTTCGTTGTGACACAGATTACACGCTCCTGAGATGGATGGAAACGGCATCTCGTTCGTCCCCTCGCCGTCCTGGGACCGCAGGAAGAAGAACAGCGCCTGGTCCGGGAAGGGCAGCGGCTCGGTCGTGAAGAAGTTCCCGTTCCCGTCGATGGCGACCGAGAGCACGAGATCTCCCTCGCCTCCGCCGGCCGTGCGGAGCTCGACCGTTCCGCCCGTCACCGGCGTGCCCGACGGCGCATACACCGTCCCGGCCGTGGTGAAGAGCCCCTTGCCAGGCCCGTGGGGCTGATGGCAGCCGATGCAGTTCTGCCCCATGTTGTGGCTGCGCTTCTCGACAGCGGCGCTGATGTTCTCCACGTCGAGCGCTGGATCGCGCTCGAAGCGGGGGTCGCCCGGGAGGATCTCCGCGTCGCTCGGCTCGTCCGTGTCCTCGTCGGAGGCACCGCAGCCGGCAAGCGCACAGACCCATAGCGACGCGAGCAGGCAGGTCGCCGTTCTGAGGATGTACATCTCACTCCACCCGGAAGGCGGTCTGCGCAGCGGACGGGTTCACGCCATCGAAGCCCATGCCAAGCGCGTTGAAGACGGGCGGGCACTCTGGATCGCCCTCGAAGGACATGCAACCGGAGGTGCGATCCGTCTCGCCGTCGACCTGGTGGTCGAGGTCGGACTCGGCATAGAATCTGGCGATATCGAAGACGATGGTGCTCGACTCCGGGTCGACCCCGTCGATACGTATGTCAGCGAGGTTGTCAGCGGCGCACGAGTAACCCTCGCTCACGGTACCCTCGCACTTCGTACCCCCGAGGTGGAAGAAGTAGGTAGGGTTCATCGTCGAGATGAGGTCGAGGCGCACGAACTTGTAGCCGCCCTTCCACGACCACCACATACCGGGAATGTTCAGGGGCGCCGGGGCCGTCGCCGCGTCCAGGTGGTTCATCTCCGGGGGCAAACCCACGTTGAACCTGACACCAGCGTAATCGCCGGCGGGCGCGGTGCCAACAACCTCGGTCCTCGTCTCCGGGCTGCCGGTCTCACAGGAGCCCGTGCCGTCCTCGAAGTCGAGGAACGCGATCTTGTCGCGCTGCCATTGGCCATCCTGCTCGAGCGAGAGGGGCTCTTCGGACCCGTCGCCGTGAACGAGCCGCACGTCGGAGACGTACATGCGAAAATCGAGCGCATTGACCGACGATCCGGTCGTGCCGACTCCATCGAACGTGTCAGTGCAGGAGAACGGCCTGTCGCCGACCTTGGCGGCGAAGCGCAGCGCGAACGTCTTCGAGATGACGTCCTCATCGCTCCCGCCGCATCCGCTCAGAGCCGCAAGACAGGCCACGCCGAGGAACGTGATACGCGCCATTGAACAAATCATCAGGCAACCTTTCAAGCTACGAGGCCACAACGTCGTCACCACCGCACCGGAGCGGAGCGGAGCCTACTCGAAGCTCGGCTCTCCTGCGTGCAGCAAGTTGTCGCACCCTGCGGCCATCCTTCAAGGGGAGCCGGTGATATCCGGGCGAAGAGTTTCCGCCGCGGCCACTGCGCCGCGGTCATAACGAGATGTCCCTGCTGAGCCTCCTCTCCAATCAACCAGGAAGACGGGTGCGCTCATGCGCCGCGCTCCCGGAGCTCGTCGTCGAGGCGCTCGTCGTACTCGTCGCGAGCAGCCGTGACGGTGCCTCCGGACGGAGCGGCCTGCGCTGCGTTGCTCCGCCACGATCGCAACAGGGCGAAGATCCCGAGGAAGGTCACTGCGATGCCCAGCATCAATCCCAGCGCGACCTGGCCGAGCGTGCCTGACGAGGGCGCCGCGCGGAGGCGCTCGCCGTAACGCGCCACGAGGTCCTGCTCGATCGCGTCGGCCACCTCGCCCCGCCGGAGACGCGCGTGGATCTCGCGACGAAGATCGCGCGCCAGCTCCGATTCGTGGACATCCAGCGTCTGATCCCAGCAACAAGGCGCGAGCAGACGCGCCGCGAGCGCCCTCTCGCCAGGCGCCGGGGTCGAGTCGACGAGCTCCGAGGCGGCCTGGCTGGGCGGCGCGGGTTCGGCGCTGCCGGTGAGCGCCATGCCCGCGACGGCCGCGGCGAGCGCGACCACGCGGCGCCAGCGCCAGCTCGGCGGCGACCGGAGCCCCACCGGTCCGCTTCCCTTTCGCGCGCCGTGAGGGAAACGGGCCGGGTCATTGGCAGGCCCGTCCTGGTCTCGCTGGATCATCGCGAAACAGGCTAGCGTCACCCGCCGCCAAGGTCCTGCGACACGATGTCGCGCTTGTCGCCGCGCAGCGATGTGCGCGCCGAAGGCTGGGTTACGGCTGCATGGTCGACGAGGTGCGACACCTTGACGCATTGCCCACCCCGGCCGGGGATACCGTGCCCTCCTGGCCGAGCGCGGCGCGACGGCGGTGAGGACCTCGACCGCTAGCTCGGCACGGCGCGCAGGTCGGCCAGATCGGCGTCGTCCCCTGCGCGGCGCCCAGGGCATCCGTTGCGCAGCGCGGAAAAACGTATCCTGTGGGGCGGTTGCTGCGGCCGGAAGAGGTGGCGCCAACGATCGTCTTCCTGTGCTCCGCGGCGAACAACGCGGTCACGGGCGAGATTGCCCGCGCGAGCGGGGGCCGACCGATGTGACGACGGGACGGACTGTCGTCCCGCCGCACGGATCGAGCTGCGCCGGCACGAAGGGCGCGCGTTCCCCGTAGCGAGCAGAATGCACCCAAGAGGCGCGCGGCCCGGGTTCGGTTCGTGACGATGGAACCCTTCGAGATCGATACGATCTTTTCGACATATTGCGGCAAACGTACAGCAGCTTCGCATCAGACGACGGCTGACCCACGACGGGCTGAC
This sequence comes from Sorangium sp. So ce1504, assembly GCF_051521635.1. Taxonomy (NCBI): domain Bacteria; kingdom Pseudomonadati; phylum Myxococcota; order Polyangiales; family Polyangiaceae; genus Sorangium; species Sorangium sp. So ce1504. The sequence goes on from NZ_CP150365.1 coordinate 10,047,411, forward strand.
GGTAGCGACGGACGTTAGCGCTGGCCTTCTCATTCGCTTCGAATGCGGAAAAAACAATGTCAGCGCCGTTGCCCTTGTAGCGATCGCCAACGCCCTCGGCGTGACACCAGCAGCATTATTTCGCCCGGACGCGATGCCGAAGACGACGCGCGAGAGGCCGAGCATGCGTCCCGCCGTTGCTTGACGGCCACCCCTCGCTGCCCGCAGCTCGACCACCTGCGGCGACCCGCGCGCTCCTCAACGAACGTGACGCAGTTCCGGCAGGCGCTTCGCGGCCGACGATGCATCGAGTAATGGCGGACTCCACAGGTCACGGCAAACTGAAGCATCCGGCCGAGGACTGGCCGGGCCTTCGCAGGACGACGCCCTCGGCTCGGAGGTGTAGGTATCGAGAGTCCATTTGCGCCGTCGTCCGGTCTGGAGCCGGCACGCTCCTGCCTCGGTCTCCTTGACAAGGCGGGGCAGCCGTAGGATACGCTACATTTTCACGATGGGTGGGGGCGGTACGACAGGGTGGGCTCGGAGTTCAGGGCGCTCCGCGCGGAGGGGCGGTCAGCAGTCATGATGGCTGATGACGCCGAGAGGACCGCGGTCGATGACGTGGGTGTAGCCCATCGTGTTCCGCATATCTTTGGCCGAGCATAGCCGCTCCCTAATCGTCTGGACAAGCGGCGATAATTGCAAATAAACCGCAAATGAAAACATGAGCATGACCGCCACATACCTCCTTTGCAGCGACCAATCCGAAGTCACCCATGACGGGACACCCCTTCGTGGCGTCCGCTGCGTCAGCGGCGGCTCGAAACAATGCGGCCGGCCGCACTTTTATTATGCCGTCGCGCTTGAGCACGAAACTGCGGAGGGTCTATTCGACACGACGCATTATCGTGGCCGAAGGAGTTGGCGGCAGTTCTTTGTTTCAAATTCAACGTGCGGCGTGCCTATTGGTCGCGGAGGTTCACTCGTCGCCCTGACGAAGGCGCCACCGCGCCGGCTAGACATCGATGAGATTCATGCGCTGCACCGCTTGGCGGATGGGCTGCAAGCGAAAGCGTTGACAACAACGCCTTCGCCGAGCAAGACGCTCCGGCGACCGCGGCGACGCTGCACGACGTGGGTGCCCCTCGCAGCCGACCACAAGCGATTTATCGCTGCGGAGATTGCTCGACTGGCACATTTTGCGCGAAACGAACAGCATCCGATGCAAACGACCGCTCGCGCTCTTGTCGACACGCTCTTGTGGTGCTGGACTGCGGACGGCGTTGATCCGAGCTCGGGCCAAGCCGGGCGTGACAAGATGAAGTACAACTTCGAGTATCAGCGGTTCACACTGGCGGCGCACACGAAGCGGTCTGAGCAGGGGACGGTGGCTGGGCTTCGGCACGAGCACATTGTCCCGAGGTGTGCCTTGATCGATTGCATACTCTCGGAGCCTGGCCTTCGCACCGAAGAGGCCGTGTTCACGTTTCTGGAGCACAACTGTTTTGCCGTCATTATCACCAAGGATCAGGACGATGTTCTCAGTCAAAAATTTAAGGACAGCATGCCACCTAGTTGGAACTGGGAAAGCGCGGACGCTGATCCATTTGTGCGCTATAGAGAAGCCGGGCTAGACGATGAAATTCTCGGACCGTTGCGCGCCGCCCAGCCAGCGCACACAGCGGGCGGCATAAGTCGCCACCGCTGACGCGTCATGCGTTAGAACGACTGGAACAATAATGGCATACGATCAATCGGCAAATCAAGGGAATAGCGCAGGTCGTGTTTTGTCGCTCATTCAAGAATTTGTTGCATCGCAGGATGCTGCGCCCCCCTCGGAGGACGCCATTGCGTTTCGCGAATGGCTCGGCAACATAGCGACGCGGATTAATGACTGGGTAGAGAAGAACCGACCGGCGCTGCAGCGCCTCGGGCAAGACCTCTCCCGAGTCCTCGAGAAGCTTCCGGACTGGGAGGCCAACCTTCAGACAAACATGTTGCTTGTGGAGCGCGGCCTGGAAGTGCTCTACAGGGAAGGTTACGGCAGCACCGGATACATCCTATCGATGCAGGATGCCCGCGACCTAGGTGTTCTGTCGGCTGAAGAGCTCGATGAATGCCTGTATGCGCAAACGTCCACTCCGGAGTTCGCGCAAGCTGTGCTCGATCTTTACCGTTCTTCGGGCCTGCAACCCCAGCGCGCCTCACTAATCAGTGAAGGTATTGCTCTCCACCGCGAAGGCAGATTCGCTGGCGCGATACCATTGCTCATCTCCCAGCTCGAGGGCATCGTGACCGACGCCCTGGACGCTCTGCCCCATCCGAGCAGTGTAACCGAGAAACCCGTGTCGCCTAACCCCCGGCAGCTACCCGGCTTGTACGCGAAAGCACAAGCGGCCGATAGGAAGGCTGCTGGCACTACAGAGATCTTCAGTGACCTTCTGAGGGCAGTTCTCACGCCGTCAGATCCTAATAGTACGATCTCGAAGACTCGCAACGGAATTCTCCACGGTAGCGACGTATCGTTCGCCACGCAGCGACGCTCAACGCAGGTCTTGCTGTGGATGATCGCAATTTTGACAGAACTGCGGTCGGTGCTTCCACTAAGGAATGACGACGCGCCCTAACTTCGGTTTACAGCAGACGTAGTGCTCGCTAACGCTAGCCTCGACTTGCGCATTTTTTGTCGGCCGGGCGACGCGGAACGGCCTAGATCCAGAGGCTTCGCGCACTTTCACACGGATCGCCGGGGAGGCCACAGCGCCCCGACCCCTTGCGGATGCACGGAACCCTACAAAAGCAAGGACGGGCGCGACGCACGAAAAGTGCCCAGGTCAAGGCAGCCCCAGGCAGTTGAAACCTGGACAATGGGCAGCCGAGCCGCAGGGGATCACGTTGCACTGTCACCAACAATATCGCAGCACCATGGGCATGCACGCCAGCGCCACAAGCACGGGCCACTGGTTGAACGGGCAGCGAAGCCCACTCATGCCGCACCCGCTCATGCCATCGGCACCCAGACTACCCCGTCCGGTCGTCGGGGATGCCCACCGGCCCAAATGCTGCTACACTCCCGAGATGTCGTCCAGGAATGCCGTGCTTGCCGAGGCTCTGCAACTTCCGCCGGAGGAGCGAGCAGACGTCGCGAAGCGCTTGATCGCGAGCCTCGACGGACCAGAGGACGAGGACGTCGAGGCTGCCTGGCTCGCCGAGGTTGAGCGACGTCTGCAGGACGTCGACCGTGGCACGGCGAGCGCCGAGCCCTGGGACGCTGTTCGGGAACGGCTCGCCACACGTCTCCGCACGAACCGCAAATAATGAAGATCGTCGTTCTCGACGAGGCAGATGCCGAGCTTACCGCCGCCGCGGATTGGTATGAGCAGGAGCGAGACGGCCTCGGTGAGGATCTGCTGGCCGAGGCCGATCGTGTACTGAGCGCAATCGCGGCGAGCCCAACGACATGGCCCCTCGTTGCAGGCAGCAAGATCGTCCGCCGGTTCCTGTTCACACGGTTCCCGTATGTGGCCTACTTCGTCGTCCGGGACGAGCATGTCCTCGTGCTGGCGTTTGGCCACACGAGTCGAATGCCTGGCTATTGGCGAAACCGACTTAAAAAGTGAGCGGGAGAGACTACGCCTGTCCAACAAGACGCGAGGCCGCTCCCCTCACCGCCCCTCCGCCACCACGAGCGCGCTCTTCCGCCCCACCCGGTACGTCCTCACCGGCTCTCCCCGGACGATCCGGTCGTGCTCGCTCCAGCGCGCGGCGTCCCCCTCTGCGACGCGCCGGGCGGCGCGCTCGGCGAGCCGCTCGGCGATGCGCTCCACCCCGCGGCGGACGTTCGCGCGCTGCGAGCGCTCATCGGCGACGCGCACCGTGATCCCGCTCGGCCGGTGGTGGATCCGGACCGCCGACAGGGTCTTGTTCACGTGCTGCCCCCCCGGCCCGCTCGCGCGGCAGGCCGATATCTCGAGCTCACCGAGATCCACGCCCTCGCCCGCGCCCGTCCCGACGTCCGCCCCCGCAGCGTGGACCGCCACCCCCGCGAACCACCGCTTGCGCGCCGCCTTCCCCCGCGCCGCGCTCCGCTCGACCAGCGCGGTACGCGTTCTGCGGACCACATCCTGTCTTCGAGCCTCTGCGCCGCTTAGAAACCCGCGCCGGAGGTACCGATGGACGAGAGCACACGCACCTGGCGCGACCGCGTGGCGCGCTGGCACAAGAGCGGGCACTCCGCCCGCGTGTTCGCGGAGCAGGAGGGGGTCAACGCCGGCACACTGTACTCCTGGAGCCGCCGACTGGGCATGAAGCGGAGCGAGTACCGGCAGCGCTCGGAGAAGGCGACGCTTCCGACGCTGCTGCCCGTGGTGGTCGCCCCGCCAGCATCCACGACGCCCTCGCCGGGCGCGGCGCTGGAGATCGTCTTGCCGGACGGGGCGGTCGTCCGCGTCCCGCCGTCGTTCGACGAGGTTACGCTGGCGCGCGTTGTTCGTGCGCTCGGGGGGGCGCGATGATCCCTGGCCGCGTCTCGATCTACGTTGCCACCGAGCCGCTCGATCTACGGCGCTCGTTCGATGGTCTCGCTGCCGTCGTGCGCGAGGTGCTGCGACAAGACCCGCTCTCCGGAGCGCTGTTTCTCTTTTTCAACCGGGCAGCCGATCGCTGCAAGGCCCTTTGGTGGGACCGCAGCGGGTACTGTCTACTTTACAAAAGGCTCGAGCGTGGGGCGTTTCGAGCCCCGCGTGCCGTCACTCCGGGAGCCACGAGCGTCCTCATTGACGCCGCCGAGCTCGCGAAGATCCTGGAAGGCATCGCCCTGTCGCCTTCGAAGTTGCGGCGAGCGGTCCCGTTCGCCGAGACCGCACCGCCTCCGGTCCCCTGATCTCGCCTGACAGCCTCGCACGCTCCTGGGTAGCCCCACGGTTGCATTGCCTCGAGCGACATAAATTTTCCTCCACAAGCCCCTTCAAAAAGCAAGAGCTCACGAGTACTTACCGCGCCGTGAGCAAGCCGGTCGAAGAGCAGATTCGCGAGCTCAAGGACAAGCTCGCGCGCGCTGCCCACGAGCGGGACGAGTACCGCAAGCTCTACGAGCTCGCCAGCATCGAGCTGGAGCGGCTTCGCCGGCACATCTTCGGCCAGAAGGCCGAGCACGTCGACCCCGGGCAGATGCAGCTCGCCTTCGATGCGATCGTGCAGATGCTCGCGGGCACCGGGGCGCAGCCGGATGCGGGCGCGACCGGCTCACCCGACGGTCGCGATGGCGCGGCGCCGAACGGCTCCTCCGGAGGCGGGGACAAGGGGCGCCAAGCTCGCCCGCACGGGCGGCAACGGCTGCCCGAGCATCTGCCGGTCGAGCGGATCGAGCTGTTGCCGCCGGAGGCGCAGGACGAGCGCGCGACCGCGCTTGTCCGCATCGGCGAGGAGGTGTCGGAGACGCTGGAGTGGCGGCCCGCGAGCTTCGTGCGACTGCAGATCGTGAGGCCGAAGTTCGCGGTCAAAGGTGAGCCCGAGCAAGGCATCACGATCGCCGACGTCCCCGACAGCCCTGTCCCGCGCAGCCTCGCCGGTCCGGGGTTGCTCGCGCACGTGCTGGTGAGCAAGTACGCCGACCACTTGCCGCTTCACCGGCAGGAGAAGATGTTCGAGCGCTGGGGCCTTCACCTCTCGCGCTCGACGCTGTGCGGCTGGGTCGAATCGTGCGCCGGCAAGCTCGCGATCGTCGTCGAGGCGATGGCCAAGGACGCCCTGAACGCGCACTGCATAGCCATCGACGCCACCGGCGTGCTCGTGCAAGCAAAGGAGAAGTGTCGGCGGGGCCACTTCTGGGTCCTGGTGGCGGACCGAGATCACGTCCTGTTCCGTTTCACGCCGCATCACAACCAGGATGGTCCGAAGGAGTTCCTTCGCGGCTACAAGGGCTATGTCCAGGCCGACGCCTCGAACGTCTACGAGCAGCTCTTCCGCACCGAGGGGGTGACCGAGGTCGGTTGCTGGGCCCATTGCCGGCGAAAGTTCTTCGAGGCGATGACCTCCGACCGGGACCGCGCGACGGTAGCCATCGGCTTCATTCGCAAGCTCTACGCGATCGACAAGGCGACCAAGGAGCTGGCTCCGAACCGTCGAACCGAGCAGCGCCGGACGGATGCCGAGCCCGTGCTCGTGGCCTTCCGCGCGTGGCTTGAGACAGAGGACCTGCTCGTCCTCCCGAGGAGCCCCATCGCAGGCGCCATCGGCTACGCGCTCAACCAATGGACCGCGCTCACTCGCTTCCTCGAGGATGGTCGGCTCCGCCTGGACAACAACCGGAGCGAGCTTGAGCTCCGCCGTGAAGCCGTGGGCCGTAAGAACTGGCTCTTCGTGGGCAGCAAGGACGGTGCCGAGTGGAACGCCACCATCGTGTCGCTCATCGCCTCCTGCGCGCTGCACGGCATCGAGCCCTGGGCCTACTTGCGCGACGTGCTGATCCTGCTGCCCACCTGGCCTCCCGAGCGGGTCATCGAGCTCGCTCCCAAGTCCTGGAAGCAGACCCTCGAGAACGCCGACGCTCGGCAACGGCTCGCGGCCAGTCCGTGGCCCCGGGCGCCGGACGCGACGCCCAGCTGATCGCTCCTCAGCGTCGCCGTCCGCTGCCGTGGGCAACGTCGCCGCCTTGCCGCCCGCCGGGCGCACCGGTCGCCGGCTTTGGCGCGCTGGTGCCGGCTCTTCGGCGCTTGCGCGGTCGACGCGTGGCTTCCGGCGCCTTGTCAACGATTCGGGCCCGGCAGAGGCATCGGCGGCGCGCGGCTTCGCCGCCGCACGCCTGCGGGCGACTTGCACGCGGGCGGCGACGTCGGCGTCGACTGCCGGTTCCCCGACTCGCTGGGCCAAGCCCCCCTTCGTCGCAGGCCGCTCTTGCTCTCGCATCGCGTCGCGAATCTACGGTGACGGCGCGCACCTCGCGACGATGTGGTCTACAGAACGGATACCCAGCGCGTGTGTCCCGAGCTCGCCCTCCAGGCAGCGCCGCGCGTCGCCCTCCACCAGGATCTCGACCGAGGCCGGCGCGTCCTCGTCGCCGTGCAGCGTGACGTCGACCACCGCGAGCCCGCGCTCCTCGCAGAGCGCCTCCATGCGCTCGGCGAGCCGCGCCACGAAGCGCCGCACCTCGACCGGCCCCCGCCCCGCGCTGATCTGCACCCACGACCGGCTCATCGCTTCACCGTGAGCACCGGCACGAGCGGCGCGACCGGCGTCGCCAGGCCGGCCTCGACAAGGCTCTCGATCACCGGCTCGATCGGCTTGTACGCGTCCGGGTGCTCCTCGAGCAGCAGCGCCGGGTCGTCGCACACGACGCGGCCGCCGAGCTCCGTGCGGGCGAGCTCGCGCCGCCGGTACCTGGCCGCGATCTTCTCGCGCGCCTCGCTGCGCCCCATCTTGCGGCCCGCGCCGTGCGCGACGGAGCGCAGCCCCGCCTCCGCGTCGCACGAGCGCATCACCCACGACGGCGCGCCGCGCGACCCGAGCACCACGGTGAAGTCGCTGCCCCGGGCGGGCGCCGCGCCCTTGCGGTGCACCCAGGCGAGCTCGCCGCCCACGGCCTCGCGCGCGACGTCGTTGTGGGTGAGGTCGAGCCCGCCCGTGATCGTCGACGCCCGCGAGGCGCCGAGCGCGCGCAGCATCCGGTACGCGAGCAGGAGCCGGTTCGCCCGCGCGAAGCGGCACGCGCCGGCGAGCTCGCCGAGGTACGGCTCGGCCGCGTCCCCCTCGAGCACCGCGCCGCCCCAGCGCTGCCCGAGCGCACCGCCAAGCCCGCGCGAGCCGGAGTGCGCCACGACGACGAGCTCCCCCGCGGAGAGGCCGAGGGCCTTCGCCGCCGCAGGGTCCCGCAGCGCGCCGACCCGGGCGACCTCGAGGAAGTGGTTCCCCCCGCCGACCGAGCCGAGCGCGCCCTCGTAGCCCGCGCGGTACGGCGAGGCGTCCCCGCTCGGGCGAAGGCCGTCCTCCGGCTCCGCCGCCGCGAGCCGCGCGAGCGCCTCGGGCACGCCGTCGACCTCGGCAAAGCCGCGCGCGCCGCGCTCCCAGACCCGCTCGAACACCGCCCGCGGGTCGCACTCGGCGAGCGGCTCGTCGTCCATCGCCTGCCGGGCGCGCCGCTCGAGGACGTCCGGCGCCACGCGGCCGATCGACGTCGCGACGAGCCGCACGCCGCAGCCGGCGTCGCCGCCGATGAGCTCCGGGACGACCCGGTCCGCGAAGGCGAAGGCCGCGCCGATGGGGATGCCCCGCCCGGCGTGCAGATCCGGCATGCCCACGGCGCGGACGCAGCCCGGCAGCGCGGCGACGCGCGCGAGCTGCTGGACGGCGTTGCCCTCGAGCCAGACGTCGTCGCGGGCGACCAGGCGGGCGTGGGCAGGAAGGACTGCGCTGTCGGCGGGGGCTTTCATCGAGATCTCCGGGGCAGGAGGCAAAGGCAGGCGCAAACGCGGATGGGAACGGGAATGCCCATGGGAATGCGCAGGAGACTTGCGGCTTCCGTGCCAGCGCGCGGCCCGCGGCGACGCCGGCAGAGCGCCTCAACATGGTGCGCCGTGCACCAGATAAAGTGGTACATCGTGCACCACGTCTGGTGTACGGTGCACCAGTGAATCGCCTCCTCCTCACCTGGTCGGACGCGGGCACGCTCGGGCCGGCGCCGGCGCACCACGGCCGCCGGCCCGAGGGCGATCGCGGGCCGGTGCTGCGGCTCCTCGACCAGGAAGAGAGCCGCTACGACGCGATCGTGGTCCTCACCATCCCGGCGGGCGAGGCGCCGTCGCGGGCGCTCGTCGAGCAGGCGCGGGCCCGCGCGCCGCGGATCGAGCTCCGGGTCGTGGACGTCGACGATCCGTCGGACCACGCGAAGCTCTTCCGGGCGCTCGGGAAGCTCTCGGCGCAGCTCAAGCGCGCCTTTCCACCCGCGGCGTGGGCGACGGACGTCCTGCTCTCGGCCGGCACGCCGCAGGCGCAGACGCTCTGGGTCATCCTGGTGCAGGCGGGGATCCTGCCGGCGCGCATGCTCCAGGTGATCCCGGCGGCGTTCGTGCCGCACCCGCACCCGCGGCCGGTGCGCGAGGTCCGGCTCGACATCGAGGGTTTCCCGGAGATCCGCGCGCTGCGCGAGGAGGTCGTGCGCCTGCGGGCCGAGGCGCGCACGCGCGACACGGTGCTCGTGGGCGAGAGCGAGCCGATGCGCTTCCTCCGCGCCCGCATCGCCCGGGTCGCCGCGACCGACGTGCCGGTGCTGATCGTCGGCGAGACCGGGACCGGAAAGGAGCTCGCGGCCAGGGCGATCCACGAGCACAGCCCGCGCGCGAGAGGGCCGTTCATCGCGGAGAACTGCAGCGTCTTCGCCGAGGGCGTGCTCGCGAGCGAGCTGTTCGGCCACGAGGCGGGGGCCTTCACCGGGGCCGCGGGGCGGCGGCGCGGCGTCTTCGAGCAGGCGCACGGCGGGACGCTGTTCCTCGACGAGATCGGCGAGCTGTCGCCGCGGGTGCAGGCGTCGCTGCTGCGCGTGCTCCAGGACGGGACGCTGCGGCGGGTGGGCGGCGAGGCGAAGATCGAGCTGGACGTCCGCGTCCTCGCGGCCACCCACCGCGACCTCGCGGCGATGGTCGAGGAAGGGACGTTCCGCGAGGATCTGTACTACCGGCTCCGCGGCGCGATCATCGAGGTTCCCCCGCTTCGTGCGCGGGGTGGCGACATCGAGGTGCTCGTCGGCGCGTTCCTCGACGAGGTGCAGTCGCGGCGCAAGGGGCGCGGGCTCGAGGTGACGCGCGAGGCGCTGAGGAGCCTTTACCAGCACGCCTGGCCGGGCAACGTGCGCGAGTTGCGCGCGGAGGTGCAGCGGTGGGGCGTGTTCTGCGAGCACACGGTCGACGTGGGCGATCTCGCGCCGGAGATCGCGTCGCCGGCGGCGCGGCCCGCGAGCGGCGGCGCAGGCGGGATCGCGCGAGCGCCGGAGTCGGAGGCAGGCGGCGAGGAGGTCGCGCCGCTCGCGGAGGCCGTCGCGTCGGCCGAGCGCGCCGCGATCGGGCGCGCGCTCGAGGTGCACAAGGGCAACCTCTCGCGCGCGGCGCGCGCGCTCGCCATCGACAGGAACACCCTGAAGCGCAAGATGGCGGCCTATCGCCTCGGCAAGGGCGCGCCTGCGCGCTCGACGACCCGAAGAAGCTGAAGCTGCCGCCGCTGCCGAAGAAAGAGAAGAAGAGGACGAGCGACCGCCGATAGGCGGTAGTGCTCACATTTGCCCGGAGAGAGTTCACATGAAGGCGGGAAGATCATTGATTTTTCCTTCCCGCCTTCATGTTCAATTTTGAGCACTACCCGATAGCGCGAACGGCGCCCGGGCCGCCGGCGCCAGCAGCGATGTCCTCGATGTCCCGAGGCTGGGCGCCCGAAGCCCGGAGAGCCGATGCCTACGCCAGGTGCACCCACGAGCGCGCGCGCCTGGTTCACCGCTTGCATTGCCCTGTCGAGCAAGCTGGGAGGTCGTGCGAATGCTGGCGCTCACATACCATGGGCCGAAGAACGTCCGCGTCGAGGAAAACCCGGAGCCTCGGGTTCAACATCCGAACGACGTGGTCCTGCGCGTGAGTCGCGCCACGATCTGCGGCTCGGATCTGCACCTCTATCATGGCTACGTGCCTGACACGCGCGTGGGGACCATCTTCGGCCATGAGTTCACCGGCGTCGTGGAGGAGATGGGGGCCTCGGTGCAAACGCTGAAGCGCGGCGACCGCGTCGTGGTGCCCTTCAACATCGCCTGCGGGACGTGCTTCTTCTGCCAGCGAGAGCGCACCTCCGCCTGCGAGAACACGAACCCGCTCACCACGCTCGCCAGCGGGATCTTCGGTTATTCACACACGACCGGCGGCTACCAGGGCGGCCAGGCCGAGCGCGTCCGCGTCCCCTTCGCCGACGTCGGCCCCATGAAGATCCCCGACGACCTCTCGGACGAGGACGCGCTCTTTCTCTCGGATATCCTCCCCACGGGGTACCAGGCCGCGGAGATGGGGGACATCGGCCCCGCGGACACCGTGGCCGTCTTCGGCTGCGGGCCCGTCGGCCTCGTGGCCCAGCGGTGCGCATGGCTCCTCGGCGCGCGCCGGGTCATCGCCGTCGATTCGGTCGGTTACCGCCTCGATTTCGCGCGCCGGCACAACAAGGCAGAGACGCTCGATTTCAGCGAGACCCCGGATGTCGTGTCCGCGCTCCGGGACATGACCGACGGCCGCGGGCCGGACGTCTGCATCGAGGCGGTCGGCCTCGAGGCGAACGGCTCGGCGCTGCACGACGTGCTGGGCAAGGCGCTCAAGCTCGAGGCCGGGTCGCCCGTCGCCCTCAACTGGGCGATCCAGTCGGTCCGCCGCGGCGGGAGGGTCTCGATCGTCGGCGTCTACGGGCCGCCGTGGAACCTCATCGACGTCGGCGCGGCCATGAACAAGGGCCTGACGATCAAGACCGGGCAGTGCGACGTGAAGCGGTACATGCCCCGCCTGCTCGAGCACATCCGCAGCGGGAACATCGACCCGAGGGCGCTCATCACCCACCGCGTCCCGCTCGAGGCGGCCGCGGAGATGTACCGGGTGTTCGCGGCGAGGACCGACGGGATCCTCAAATGCGTGCTCATTCCGCGGGGGGCCAAGTGAGCTCCGTCATCGAGGAGGAGGCGATCATGGAAGCCGAGATCGTGCTGCCGAGGGAGCTGCCGTACTGGGGAGTCGACATTTGCCTCGAGGACAGGCCCGGCGTCCCCAGGGAGGTGCCGCCGCGCCTCCTGGAGAGCGCGCACTGGCTCGAGCCCGAGCAGCAGCCGATCGAGGGGCCGCTGCTCAGGCACCCCGGGCGCGCCCGCCCGACGCCGGTGTTCAGCACGGCATTGCCGCCGAGAGGAGCGAGCGGCGCGCTGCGTCGCGTCGCCTACAAGGTCCCGGATCACCGGCTCTCCCACTGGGTCGCGCTGTTCATCGCGGATCGGGTCGACGTGATCGAGAGCCTCCCTCTCCTGTTGAAGAGGCGGGCCGTCAGGGCAGTCAAGCCCGGGCGCGCGGCGTCACAGCGCGCGTGACGAAAGGCGTGCTCGCGCCGATCCAGCGTGGCACACGCGATGCCGGATCGGGACCAGGGCCCCCGGGGCCATGGCGAGATGCGAGGAGCCGAGCGCATGCGCACTGGATGGATGGAAGCTGAAGGCCAGGAGAGCTCGGGCATGCGGCGCGTGATGTCCGGCGCCGCCGAGCAGGCGGCATGAACGCCGCCGACGCGCTCGTGCTCTTCGGAGCGACAGGCGACCTGGCCTTCAAGAAGATCTTCCCGGCGCTGGCCGGGCTGATCCGCCGCCGCAAGCTGGAGGTGCCGATCGTCGGCGTGGCCAAGAGCCCGTGGAGCCTCGATCAGCTCTACGCCCGCGTCCGCGAGAGCCTCGAGCGGGCGGGCGCGTTCGAGGCGGGCGTGTATCGCGAGCTGTGCGCGCGGCTCTCGTACGTGAGCGGGGATTACGCCGATCCGGCGACGTTCCACCGCCTCCGCGAGCGGCTCGGCACCGCCCAGCGGCCGCTCCACTACATGGCCGTGCCGCCCGACCTGTTCGAAGAGGTCGTCAAGGCGCTCGACCGCTCCGGGTGCGTGCGGCGAGGGCGGCTCGTCGTCGAGAAGCCGTTCGGCCACGATCTGGAGTCCGCTCGGGCGCTCTACCGCACGCTCGCGAGCGTCTTTCCGGAAGAGGAGATCTTCCGGATCGACCACTTCCTCGGCAAAGAGCCCGTCCAGAACATCGTTTACTTCCGCTTCGCGAACGCGCTGCTCGAGCCGGTCTGGAACTCCCACCATGTCGAGAGCGTCCAGATCACCATGGCCGAGAGGTTCGGCATCGAGGGCCGCGGCCGGTTCTACGACGCCACCGGGTGCATCCGCGACGTCCTGCAAAACCATCTCCTGCAGGTGCTCGCGTGCCTCGCCATGGATCCCCCCCCGTCCGGGGACGCCGACGCCGTGCGCGCGGAGCGCGTCCGGCTGCTGCGGGCCATCACGCCGCTCGATCCGGCGCACGTCGTCCGCGGTCAATACACCGGGTACCGCGGCGAGCCGGGCGTCGCGCCAGGGTCGCAGGTCGAGACGTTCTGCGCCGCGCGGCTCCGCATCCACACCTGGCGCTGGGCGGGCGTGCCGTTCTGCATCCGCGCTGGCAAGCGCCTCGCCGTCACGGCGACCGAGGTGCTCGTCCTGCTGCGGCGGCCTCCGCACGCCGTGTTCGAGGATGTCGGGCGCGGGGCTCCAGACTACGTGCGCATCCGGCTCGCCCCGTCGCCGGAGCTCGCCGTCGGCGTGCGGATCAAGGCGCCCGGCGAGCGGATGGCCGGACAGCCGACCGAGCTGCTCGTGGCGAGCGATCTGTCCGAGGCGCTGGGGCCCTACGAGCGGCTCCTCGGCGATGCGCTCGCCGGCGATCCGACCCTGTTCGCGAGCCAGGCCGAAGTGGAGGCGCAATGGGCCGTGGTCGATCCGGTCCTGGACCAGGCGACGCCGCTCTCGCCCTATGAGCCGGGCAGCTGGGGCCCAGCCGAAGCCGACCGCCTCGTCGCCGACCTCGGCGGGTGGCGTACGCCCTCCCTGGCCACCCCGCTGGCGCGGAGAGCCGCATGACCGCGATTCGCGTGCTGCTCGCCGACGTGGACGGCGCGCTCCTCACGCCCGACGGCGTGCTCACCCCCAGAGCGGAGCAGGCGGCGAGTCGGCTCCGCGACGCCGGGATCGACCTCGCGCTGATGAGCAGGCGCTCGCCGCGCGGCCTGCGCGTCCTGCTCGGGCGGCTGAGGATCGCGACGCCGGTCGCCGCGTTCGGCGGCGCCATGCTGGTGCGGCCGGATCTCTCCGTCATCGAGCAGCACCCGCTCGACAACGGCGCGGCCGCGGTCGTCATCGCGACCCTGGAGCGACACGGCGCCGCGGTCTGGGTCTACCAGGGCGACGACTGGCTGGTGCGCCGCGCCGACGCGCCGCACGTCGCGCGCGAGCAGGCGGTCGCGCAGTGTGTCCCCAGGGTCGTCGAGCGCTGGGAAGGCGTCGTGGACAGCTCGGTCAAGATCGTCGGCGTCAGCGACGACGCCGGGGTGCTGGAGCGCGGCGAGTCGGACCTCCAGGGGGCCTGCGCGTTCTTCTCTGCGTCGCGCCCCGTGCCCCATTGCATCGAGGTGATGCACCCGCGGGCCAACTCCGGAGAGGTCGCGAGGACCCTCTCGGCGCGCCTCGGCCTCTCCGGCGCGGCCATGGCCGCGATCGGCGAGCTGCCCGACCATGTGCTCATGTTCAGGGAGAGCGGGCTCAGCATCGCCATGGGGCAGGCGCGCGCCGTCGTGCAGCGGCAAGCCCACTTCATCACGCTGTCGAACGCCGACGAGGGCTTCGCGCACGCCGTGGAGACCTGGCTGCTCACCACGAGCGGTGGCCGCCAGTGAGGGACGAGCGTCAGGCGCGGTCTCCGGCCCGGGGCGCCTGTCACATGCTGGCCACCGGCCGCTGTCGCGCGCTGGTCCCGATCAGCAACATCGACGTGCCGCTGACGAGGACGTTGACGCCGACGATCAGCCCGATCGCCCACGCCGCGGTGCTCGGCCAGCGCCACCAGATCAGGACCCCGAGCGCCAGCGCGAGCAGCCCGTCGAACAGGAGCCAGCCCCAGGCGGGCATCTCGCGGTGCTGGAGCGCGCGGACGATCTTGAGGAAGCCTTCCACGAAGAAGAAGGCCGCGAGGATCAAGGTCAGCGTGACCGTGCCCGTCACCGGGAAGACCACGATCAGGACGCCCGCGGCGATCTGGAGCAGGGCGCTCGCGAGCGACCAGCCGGAGTTGGCCCATCGCCGGTGCTGGATGGCGTGGACGCCCTGGAAGAGGCCGCTCGCCACCAGCACGGCCCCGATGGCGACCGCCGTGACCAGCGAGGCGATCACGGGCATGAGGATCGCGAGAGCGCCAAGCACCAAAAGAGCGATGCCGAGGCCGATGAACGAGCCGCGGTTCTCCCGCAAGGTATGAGGCTCGACCAATTGCAATCCGAAGCTCGTCGTGCGAGCAGAGTCCTGCCAGCGATCAGCCATGTGTGTACCCTCCTCTTCCCGGAGCTGGAGTTTCGCCGTAACCGCAACCGCAAATGGAAGCCCAGCGCCTCACCGGCGTGCCTGCTCGCCGCAACGAGCGCCACGCGCTCCGCCGAGAGCGCATGAGCCGGGCGGGGCACGGCAGGGGTCCGGCCACGGCGAACAAGGTGCCGCCCCCGAGCGGTGTCAAGTGACTCCAGAGCGGCCGGCCTCGCGTGCCCGTGATCGGGTTGCTCACCCCCTCACGCCCAGGGGATGGTCGGCGGCCCTCTCCGCGGCGTCGTTCTACCAGCGATCCGCGCGGCCGGGCCGCTCAGCCGGCGAGCCAGCGCAGGAGCGCCCGCCCGCGCTCACTCGTACCACGTCGGCACGATCTCCCGCACCTCGGGCAGCGCGGCAATACGACAGACCTGGTCCCATGCCGCGTCCTCGAGCGCGCCATGGCGCGCGGTGCACTCGGCGTCTCCCGTGGGGAAGAAGTACAGGGTCTCTGCGGGCACATCGCACCTGGCGCGCCCCCTCGACGAGCCGGCCCGGATCGCGGGCGCGATGCCCCGCACGCGCGCGAGGAGCGCCGCGTCGTCCGACGGCAGGCAAAACTCCAGGGATCCATCGTTCACGCACCCCGTTTCCCTGGTGAACGCGAGCTTCTGGGTCGGGCACGTCGGCGCAGGGGGCGGAGGCCCCTCGACGACCCCGTCCCCCGGCGTGGACGGCGGCGCCGACGTACAGCTCGCCAAGCACGCTATCAGCCAACGAGAGATCGCGAATCGTCGCATGGATCCACTCTCCATGTGCTCCGGCGGCGCACCTCTGGCCGATATCGCAGAGACGCTGGACCTGTCAACCCGGAGGTCCTGCAGTTTGGGCTTGACGTCTCCAGGACGCTTGGGTGTGCTTTCCCCCGGCCTCGGCGGGCTTCAACCTCGACGACCTCGGGCTGGTGCAAAAATGAACCTGCGACTCCTTCTCTCGCTGTCCGCGCTGGGCGCTCCGCTGCTCGTTGCGACGAGCGGCTGGGCCAAGGACTACTACGTGGCCCCGGCGCCCGCCGGCGACGACGCGAACGCCGGCACCGAAGCCGCGCCGTTCGCGTCGATGGCCAAAGCGCAAAGCGTGGCCATGGCCGGCGACGTCTTCTACTTCAAAGGCGGCACGTACACGTACACGGAGGGCACCACCACCTGCTCGAGCGGGACGGCGACCATCAGCGGCGTGGTGCTGAACAAGAGCGGGAGCGCCGGCAACCTGATCAAGTACTGGGCGGCGCCCGGCGAGAAGCCCGTCTTCGATTTCGACGGCATCCGGGATTCTTGCCGTATCAAGGGCATCCTCGTCTCCGGGAATTACATTCACCTCAAGGGACTCGAGATCAAAGGCGTTCGCCAGAACAACAACCTGAACCACGAGTCCTGGGGCGTGTGGAATCAGGGCAGCAACAACATCTTCGAAGCGCTCGACGTCCACCACATCATGGGCGCCGGCATCTTCATCCAGCGCGGCAGCAACAACCTCGTGCTCAACTGCGACTCGCACGACAACTTCGACGAGCTCACGTCGAACGGCGCGGGCGAGAGCGCGGACGGCTTCGGCTGTCACGTCGGCGCCCGGGAGACCGGCAATGTATTCCGAGGCTGCCGCGCCTGGTGGAACGCGGACGACGGCTACGATTTCATCAACTCCGGCGCCGCCTGCCTCGTCGAGCGCTCGTGGGCCTGGTACAACGGCTACAAGCCGGGGACGCAGACCGGCATCGGCAACGGCAACGGCTTCAAGGGCGGCGGCTACGGCGCCGATCCGGCGAGATTTCCGGCTGAGCCCGCGGCCCACACGGTGCAAAACTGTCTCGCCGCCTTCAACAGGGCGGCAGGGTTCTACGCGAACCACCACCCGAGCACGCTCTACTTCTACAACAACACGTCGTACGGCAATCGCCCCGACTTCAACATGCTCGGGATGGATTCGAACGGGAGCGACATCACCGTCGGGGTTTACCGGAACAACCTGGCGTTCGGCGGGACGCTGTTCTCGAACCGCAACGGCGCCGACGACGCGAACAACTCCTGGACGGCGGGGGGTGTCACGGTCTCGGACGCGGACTTTCAGAATCCGTCCGAAATGGGGCTGGACGCTCCGCGACAGGCGGACGGCAGCTTGCCCGTGCTCATGAATTTCCGCCTCGCGTCGGACAGCGACGCCATCGACAAGGGCGTCGACGTCGGGCTGCCCTACGCAGGCTCCGCTCCGGATTTCGGCTGCTTCGAGACGGGGTTGGCCGAGACCGAGACCGCCGGGGCTTCCGGCACCGGCGGCGCGGCGAGCGCTGGCTCGGGCGGCGGCGGTGCCGCGGATACGGGGTCGGGCGGCGCGAGCGCAAGCGCAAGCGGAGGAGCGGTAAGCGGCGGCGCAGACAGCGGCGGCACGACGAGCGTCGGTAGCGGCGGACCCCTGGGCACGGGCGGCGATGGCACCGATCCGAGCACGAGCAGCGCCGACGACTCGGCCGGATGCGCGTGCAGCACGCTTGGCGGCCACCGGCCGGATGCAGCGAGCCTCGTGCTCCTCAACCTCGTGCTTTGGGCCTTCAGAGCGCGCCGGAAGCGCCGAGTCCCGGCCAGCGCGTGAGCGCTGCCGCGGCTCGCGTGTCGCAGCCCTTCACCCCGTTCTCCAATTTCGTACGAAGCGCGCTAGACGGCCTATTGCCGGCGTGGCAATGCTTCCATCGCATGAACCCGAGCTCCAAGCCTCAGCTCCAGACCCGACGCGGCCGTCTGTGGCGCCTCCTGTTGGCCCCGAGCGTGTTGTTGGCGAGTGCGGCCTGCTCTGACGGCGGCGCGGCTGACACAGACAATCCAGGAAGCGGCGGGGCTCCGACGAGCGGCGTCAGCTCGGGCGCAGGCGGCACCTTCGCGACGGGTGGCACGACGGCGTCCGGCGGGGGCGCCGCCGGCTCGGGCGGCGACGGAGCTGGCGGCGCCGGCGGTGGCGCCACCACGGGGACGGGCGGCGACAGCGCTGGCGGCGCCACCACGGGGGCGGGCGGCGGGTCGGGAAGCGGCGGAGCGCCCACGATCGATCCCGATGCCCTCTTCGCGGCTCCGGATGGCGCGGCGGACGCGTCGGGAACGATGCGTGATCCCATGACCTTGGCCGCCGCCCTCCTCCGGGCGAACGCGGGTGACACCATCTACCTGCGCGGGGGCACCTACGCGCTCAACACGACCCTCAGCCTGAGCAAGGACGGCATGAGCGGCTCGACCATCGATCTGCGCGCCTACCCCCTGGACAGCGAGCGCCCCTTGCTCGACTTTTCCGCCATGGCGGAGAGCTCCAGCAATCGCGGGCTCGTCCTGTCCGGCGACTACTGGCACATCTACGGCATCGACGTCCTCCGAGCCGGCGACAACGGCATGTTCGTCAGCGGTTCCCACAACGTGATCGAATACTCCACGTTCGTCGAATGCGCCGACACCGGACTGCAGCTGGGCGGAGGGGCGGCCGACAACCTGGTGCTCAACTGCGATTCGTATTTCAACGCCGATTCCAGCCTGGAGAACGCCGACGGCTTCGCGGCCAAGCTCGACGTCGGCACGGGCAACAAGTTCGTGGGCTGCCGCGCCTGGAACAACCTCGATGATGGCTGGGACGGCTACCTGCGCCCTGCAAACAACGTCACCACGACCTACGACGACTGCTGGGCCATCGACAACGGGAAGCTCAAGAATGGCTCGGCCGGCGCAGGCGACGGCAACGGCTTCAAGTCCGGCGGCAGCGACGGCAAAGATCTGAGCCACAACGCCATCTACACGCGGTGCATCGCCGCGGGGAACGTCAACGACGGCTTCGACCACAACAGCAACCGCGGCAGCGTCACGATCCTGAACAGCGCGGCGCACGCCAATGGCAGCAACATCAACTTCAGCACCTCGAACATCGCAGCCTCGTTGACCATCAGAAACACGATCTCCCTGGGAACGAACGGGTCACTGTCGGCGACGACCACGAGCATCACGAACAACAGCTGGCAAGGTGGACTGTCGGCCACGAGCGGCGATTTCGTGAGCGTCGACACCAGCCTGCTCAAGGGCCCCCGCAAGGCCGATGGGAGCTTGCCGGACGTCGACTATCTGAAGCTGGTGCCGGGCAGCGATCTCCGCGATGCGGGCGTCGACGTAGGCGTGGAGTACAACGGATCCGCGCCGGATCTCGGTCCCTTCGAGAGCGAAGAGTAGTCCCACCGGCGCAGGCGCGTGAGCCAACGTGCCTGGTGCCCTGGATCGATCAAGCCGGCTTGTCGCGGAGCGCGAGCCCGATCCCTACCGCGGCCGCGCCGATCACGAACGGCAGGACGCCCATCGAGGCGCCGATGTTCACGCACTGATTGGCCTCCTCCGTGCCGACGCGCCGGCCAGGAGGGCGAGCCACGCCGCCCACCCGCACGCCGTGAACGCTTCCAACACGCTTTGCATGCTGCCCTCTAGCGCCGCGCCGACCCGGAGAGAAGCGTCAGGTCCACCGCATGGGGCTCCTCGCGCACCCCTTACCGGCATCGGTTCATCGGCGGAGTCGGGCGCGGAAGGTCACCACTCATGTCGCGCGCGGCGTCCACCTGACGTGGAGCAGAGCCCCCCACCCTGCGAGTCTTCGCCTCCAGCTGACCACAGGAGCCGCTGGCGCCAGCGCCCGGCACGGGACCGCTGCGATTCCGCCCCGATTCCCACGAGGCGGCGCTCCGGCTACGCTCCGCGCTCCGAGGTGCACCCGATGAAGGTTTGGCGAATCGAACGCATGATCGTGATTCCAACAGCGTTCTGCGCTGCGGCGTGCGCCGCTCCAGGCCCCGACGAAGGACCGCTCGCGGCCGCGCGCGCGGCGCTCACCGTCACCGAGGACCAGAAGCTGACCGAGGAGACGCCGGCCCTCCAGCGCGTGTTCGGGTTCGCGGTCGCGGGCAGCGGCGACACGGCGCTGATCGGAGCGCCGGACGAGAACAGCCTGACCCGCGGCGCCGCGCACGTCTACACCGTGACCGACGGGGCCGCGACGCTCGACGCCACGCTCGCGCCCAGCGACGGCGAAAACGGCATGGTGTTCGGCCGTCAGGTGGCCCTCGACGGCGATACCGCTGCCGTCATGGCCAGCGCCAACTATGAGGTGCGGCCGTACGAAGAGCGCGTCTATGTGTTTGTCCGGAGCGACGGCGCCTGGTCGGAGCAAGCGAAGCTGACCGTCCCCGAGTATCCGGCGTTGAGCTTCTCGAGGATGGCGGTCGACGTCGGTGGGGACACGGTCGTCGCGAGCACGGTGGGAGAGGACATCGACCTCGTGCTGGGCAAGGCATTTGCTTTCACGAGGACGGGCAACGCGTGGTCGCCGCGGGTGGAGCTCGTGCCTCAGGACTGCCCTCGGGGATTCGGCTGGTCGGTCGCTGTGTCGGGCGACACGGCGATCGTGGGCGCGGCGGCGGATTCGCCCGAAGGCAGCGCGTTCGCCGGCTCGGCCTACGTGTTCGTGCGGGATGGGGGCAGCTGGACGCAACAGGCGAAGCTCCTGCCGCATGACATGAGCGCCCGCGCGTCCTTCGGCTTCTCGGTCGATCTCGCGGGGGACACCGTGGCGATCGGAGCCAAGAGCGCGGTGTACATCTATACGCGGAGCGACGGCGCCTGGACCGAGCAGGCGAAGCTCGTGCCCGCCTTGAGAGGGAGCGAGGCGACAGGGGTGCAGCTCCTGGGCAACGCCGTGGTCGCCGGGTTCGTCGGCGTGGCTGACAACAAGGGGATCGTGTCCGTGTTTCACGGAGGAGAAGGAACATGGACGGAGGCGCGAACGCTCGCGCCGTCGGATGGGCAAACGCTGGATTTTTTCGGGTGGAGCGCGGGATACGCTGGCGGGAGCGTGATCGTCGGGGCGCCGTACCACAGCGCCCCTCTGGACCGAAGCGGCGCGGCCTATGTGTACGCGCTGCCGTCCCTGGACGGCGCGGCGTGCGTGGCGGACACCGATTGCCTGAGCGGCTCCTGCGAGGCCGGCCAGTGCGCGCCCGGGGGCAGCAGCGGCGCGGGCGGCGGCGGCGCTGGCGGTGAGGCGGGCAGCGGCGGCTCTGGCGGTGACGCGGGCGGCGGCGGCTCTGGCGGTGACGCGGGCGGCGCGAGCAGCAGTGTTGCGGGCGGCGGTGGCTCTGGCGGTGAGGCGGGCGGCGCGAGCAGCAGTGTTGCGGGCAGCGGCGGCTCTGGCGGTGAGGCGGGCAGCGGCGGCTCTGGCGGTGAGGCGGGCAGCGGCGGCTCTGGCGGTGAGGCGGGCAGCGGTGGAAACGCGGGCAGTAGCACGGCGTCAGCCGGTACGGGCAGTCCTGGGACCGACGCCGGCGGGGATGGCGGCTGCCGCATGGGCGGTCCAGGTCAGCCGACGCGCAGCGCTTCCCCCCTCATGGCCTTCGCGCTCGCGCTGGCCGTCTTGCCGGCAAGGCGCCTCCGCGATGCGCGCCGCCGGCGGCTGGCGGCCCGGGATACGGCCCTCCCGGCTTGACACCACAGCTCGCCCGCTGCGGGGCCCTTGCCGGTAGGGATCGCCTCGCTCATGTTCCCGGCCGCAGGGCCGTGTCGCGCCGCCGAGCCCGGGCGGCCGTGCCTGCTCGTCCAGAGGGAACAGGCAGGCGTTCGCGCTGGCGTTTCCCGGGCAGCCGCGGACCGTGACGTTCGACAACGTCGCGCGGGCGCTCGCGGCGTTCGAGGCCACGCTGTTCACGCGGAGCCGCTGGGACGTGTTCCTCGAGGGGGACAATCCATGACGGCTCGGTCTCCTCGCTGGAGGAGGCCGTGAGGAGGATGGCGAGACACCAGCTCGGGAAGGAGCTGGACGACAAGGAGGTGCACCTGATCACCCGCTGGCTCGACAGCCTGACGGGCCAGATCCCCCGCGCCGACATCGAGCTCGACGAGGCGTCGGCGCGATCGTGCTGGAGCCCGGATACCCAGGAAAATTGTGACCCACCTCAGCCCGCGGCTGGGATAACATCGCCCTGGACGGCGATGGACGCGCAGAAGACCGTGGCGCTCGAGGCGGAGCTGGACGCGTTGCAGAAGGAAGTGCAGCGCCTGCGCTCCCGCGTCGCCGAGCTGGAGGAGGCCGGCCGCGGCTTCCCGGAGCGCTTGCTCGACGCGCTGCCCAGCCTCGTTTACGTGCTCGATCTCGATGAGGGGCGGTACGTCTACCGGAACCGGGAGCTCACCGATCTCGTCGGAGAGGGCGGCGGAGCCGCGGCGGGCTCGCCCCGCGGCGACGGCCTGTCCCCGATAGTCCATCCGGACGATATCGGTCGCATCGAGGAGTACCGGGCTCGCGTGGCCGCCTCCGAGAGCGGGGAGCAGGCGACGGTGGAGTACCGCGTGCGCGGTCGCGACGGCGGCTGGCGATGGTTCCTCGAGCGAGGCGTCGCGCTCGGCCGCGAGGGACCGGGGCGGCGGATGCTGGGCTCGGCGCACGACATCACCCCGCGCAAGCACACGGAGCAGATGCTCGAGCGGAGTGAGAGCCTGCTCCATGCGTTCCTCGAATACACGCCGTCCATGATGGTCGCCGTGGACGCCGCGGGCCGGCTCCTCCTCGTGAACCGCGAAATCGAGTCATTCTACAAGATGAGCCGCGAGGAATTGCTGGGGCGGGTCGTCTACGACCTTCTCCCGGCGCCGGCGGCCGCCTCGATACGAAAGGCCAATGAAGAGGTGGCGGCCGCCGGACGCCCGGGCGCATCCGAGCAGGTGCTCGTCTACCCGAACGGTCCGCGCACCTACCTGTCGACCAAGTTCCCCATCCGCGACGCCGAGGGGAAGATCTACGCGGTCGGGACGATCTCGGTGGACATCAGCCGAGCCAAGCAGGCCGAGGCCGAGCGCGCGGAGATGCAGCGGCGGCTCATCGAGATGCAGCAGGCGACGATCCAGGAGCTCATCACGCCGCTCCTGCCGCTGGCGCGTGGCGTCGTCGCGATGCCGATCGTCGGGAGCGTCGACCCCGCGCGCGCCGAGCAGATCCTGACGACGTTGCTTGAAGGGATCGCCGCCCAGCAGGCCAGGATCGCCATCCTCGACATCACCGGGGTGAAGGTCGTCGACGAGCGGGTGGCGCAATCCTTCGTCGACGCGGCCCGGGCCGCGGGATTGCTCGGCACCCGGGTCGTGCTCACCGGGATCAAGCCGCAGATCGCGCAGACGCTCACCACGATCGGCGCCGATCTGAGCGGCATCGTCACCAAAGGGACCCTGGAGAGCGGCATCGCTTACGCGCTGGGACGCCGGCTCCGCTGGTGACCAAGCGCGCTCCCACCGAGCGACCGGGTGTACGCGGATACGCACAAGGCCTTCACGGCATCGGCGAAGCCCGCGAGGACCTCGGGAGAGCAGGTTTCAGGCGCCCCTGACGGTGTACTCTGGTGATGACATGCGCCCGCGCCCATCATGGAGCGCGGGGCGCTGTCGGTACAACGTGCGATGTGACCCAGGAGGTTGCGTATGAAGCCTGGAGTGATGCCGTTACGTGGCGCGATCGTGGTGACCATGGCCGTCAGCCTGGTCGCGGGGGCAGCGCTGGCCCGCGGCGTGCCGATGCTGGAGAGTTATGATCCAATGCCCGGTCCCTCGCCGTGGGGCCCTGACGACGAGGCGGGCGCCTCCAACACGCAGACGCCGGACAAGGTCCTCGAGGGAAAGCGCCTGATCAAGGAGGGCAAGGTCTATCGTCTGGGTCACGTCTACGAGCCGGGGATGCCGACGTTCCCGGGCAACCAGGGGCTCTCCGTGGAGGCCGGGCCGACCGCGGTCATCCAGCAGCAGGTCACGAACTCCGAGGTGATGCACGGGGAATTCGGCCAGATGGGGACGGAGTTCGACGCGCTGGGCCATTTCGGCTACATCCCGCCCGGGAGCACGGACCCCGCCGACGCGCTCTTCTACAACCAGTTCACTGGCGCCGAGATCCTCACGGAAGACGGGCTCGCGCACCTCGGCGTCGAGAACGTGAAGCCGCTCGTCACGCGCGGCGTGCTCCTCGACGTCAAGCGCTACGCGAACGGCGGGGAGACGCTCGCGTTCGGCCAGGAGATCACGCTGCCCATGGTGATGAAGACGCTGCGCGCGCAGAAGATGGACGCGCGCGACATCGGCGCCGGCGACGTCGTGCTGATCTTCACGGGCTGGGAGGAGAACTGGGAGCTCGGCACCGAGGGGTATTACACGCAGCCAGGCGTGGGGCTGGCCCAGCCGGGGATCGGGCTCGAGGTCGCGAAGTGGCTCTCGTCGAAGGGGATCGCCTGCGTCGGGTCGGACAACTTCGGCATCGAGGTCCTCCCGCCGAAGCCTCCGGTGGCGCCGGGGGTGATCTTCCCGGTGCACCATCACCTGCTGGTGAAGAGCGGAATCTTCATGCACGAGGTGATGGTGCTCTCGGAGCTGGCCGCGGATCTGGCCGCGGAGCTCCAGGAGCGGCCCCACGGCCACAAGAGCCCCTACGAGTTCTTCTACGTCTACAGCCCGCTGCCCCTCCGGGGCGCGTCCGGATCACCGGGCATCCCGCTCGCGATCCGGTGAGCGGATCGGCGCGCCGGCGCCGCGCGCGCCCGCATGTCGCCACTGTCCTCTGGGCCTCTGTGGTTCGAGCTCTCTCTTCAGGGCGCCAGAAGCGCT
Organism: Sorangium sp. So ce1504; assembly: GCF_051521635.1. Lineage (NCBI taxonomy): Bacteria > Pseudomonadati > Myxococcota > Polyangiales > Polyangiaceae > Sorangium > Sorangium sp. So ce1504. The sequence continues at coordinate 10,072,184 of NZ_CP150365.1, forward strand.
CTCAGCCACGCCGCGCAGACGTCAATCGAGGCGTTTTCTCATGCTCAGGCTCGTGATCCGGTAGCCGAGCGACTCGTAGAGCCGCCGCGCCCGCGTGTTCTGCGCGAAGACGTGGAGCTCGATATCCCGCGCGCCCAGGCCGCGGGCGGCCTCCTCGGCGAGCGCCATGACCCGGCGCCCGAGGCCCCGGCCGCGGGCGTCCTCACGCAGGTGAAGCTCGTAGACGAAGGCGCTTCGAAACCCGTCCACGCTGGTCATCCCGATCCAGAGGTGCCCGACCACGGCATTCCCTTCCAGCACCGAATAGAGGTGGTGGTCGGGGGTGGCGAGCCCCTGCGGCAGGAGCACCTCCACCTGGGAGCGCGCGTTGCGCAGCGCGTCCGCGGTCCCGGCGTCCACGGCGCTCGCGCGCTCGCCCGCGTACGAAGAGATCACGAGCTCGACGAACGCACCGAGCTCTGTGACATCGAGAGGCCGCAGGGCGACGGGGGGGTCGGTCATCGGTAGATCCTACTTGCTCCTGCCCGGCCGTGTAGCCGGGCGAGGAGGTTAGGGCAACCGAGGATCGCCGGCGAACTCGGCAGCTTCACCCGGGGTGCTCGGCTCGCTCGCTCGGCTGCTCTGGGTCTGGTAGCATGGTCGTTGGCCATGCTCGAGCTCCTCCGCAACGCGCACCACACCGTGACGGTCGACCCGGTCTCGCAGATCGCGCGGGTCACGCGGAGCCCGCTGCCGTCCGAGTCTGCCACGCAGTTCGAGGAGCTATGGATGGAGGTGAGCCGCGCGCTCGACCGGGTCGACCGCCATCGGCTGTGTCTGCTCATCGATCTGCGCGCGGCGGTGGGGCGCAATGATCCGCAGTTCGAGGCGGCGATGCAGCGGATTCGGCCGGTCGTGATGGGCCGCTTCCGGCGCGTCGCCATCCTCGTGCGGACGACCGCGGGGGCGCTGCAGATCCAGCGCCATTTCCGCGAGGACGGCATCGATCGGATGATCGGCAGCGACGAGGCCCGGCTGCTCGATTACCTCCGAGAAGCACCGGCGCGCATCCGTTGATGCGGGTCGCGATCGGCGCAGCCCACCAGACGCGCGCAGCTGCGCCGTCTGCGATCTGTATCGAGGTGTCCTCCGTCCGGCGATATCCATCGCGGTGTCCCATGTTCCGTGAGGAGACGATGATCCGAAGTCACCCGCGGCGCCGCCGCAGGGCGAACCGCTGCCAGCCACGCTCCATCCCAGACCGACCCCCGGCCCGAGCCGCGGCACGCCCTCTACAGTGCTCAGGCGAGCCAGACGCGGCTCGCCTTTCGTGACCGGCCGGCGACGATTTTTGTAACCTGGCGAAAAACCAAAGACTTTGTGGGCCAGCGACCGCGCCGCCCACGCGGGCTCTCGGCGAGCGCCTGGGCGGGTGTCGCCCTCGAGGGACGTGGCCAGTCGAAGACTGGGACGGATCACCACGCTTGGGCGCCGCGGCCCATGTCCTTTTTGAGCTTGCGCAGCCCCCGTACTCCGGTCTTCTCGTTTGTGCGATGTGCTTGTCAGTTCGCGAATTCGACGTATAGTGTATTCGAATCGCGCCCCTACCGTCCGCAATGTAGTCATGCGGCGTGTTGCAGCGCTCGTGTCGATCTGCCAGGTCGAGGCCCCATCCGTCCCGGTTTCGCATCTTGCGATGCCCTGGACGGTGTGTTCCGTACCGGAGAGGCGCGGCGGGAGGACAGCGAGGCATGCCTGGCGCTCGATGAGCGGTCGAGTCGAGAGATCGACAGTCTACTCGATGGGGGGAGAGGGGTATGGTGGTACGGACCGATTGCGGTATCGAGGCTCGTGTTCCCAAGGATGGCCGCTGGGCTTCCGGTCGTTGCGACCGACGTGGGCGGCGTGTCCACCGTGCTCGTTCACGGGGAGACGGGCTTCCTCGTGCCGTCCGACGAGGTAGCGCCGCTCGCCGCGAGGCTCTCGGAGCTCCACGCCAATCCCGCCCGCGCCGCGCAGATGGGCCGGAGCGGCCGGATGCTCGCGCTCCGGCGCTACTCCGCCATCCGGATGGCCGAGCGCTACATGGAACTGTACGCGCTGCTGCTCCTGGCGATCACCCGTCGTCGCGCTCGCCGGCGCCGCTCGCGAGCTGATCAGGCGGCGGAGCGCCGCCGTCGCCGAACGCTGCTGCTTTCACGCGCTCTCGAGGGGGGGACGACTCATGTCGAACGCAATGCAATGGCTCTCGGATCTCCTGGCCGCGCCGTGGGCGACGCGGCCATTCACACCAGTGATGCACGGCCATTCGACCATCATCGTGATGCATCGGCTCGCCGACCCGGATCGCGGGATCGAGGGCCTCGATCCGCGCGCCCTCCGGCGCGCGCTGCAGTTCCTGAGACGCGAGCGGTATCCGCTCGTGTCGCTCGAGCGGGTGTTCCGAGGCCTCGCGGGCGAGGAGCCGCCCGTCGACCGGGCCGTCGCCTTCACGATGGATGACGGCACGATCGACCAGGCGACGGTCGCCGCGCCGATCTTCGCGGAGTTCGATTGCCCGGCCACCATCTTCGTGGTGAGCGGCTATCTGGACGGCCATCTGTGGTGCTGGTGGCACCGCGTGGAGCACGTGTTCGAGACGACGCGGCGCCGCGAGCTCAGCGTGATGGTGGGCGGCCTCCGCCACGTCATCCGCCTGGACGACGGCGTCCCGCGGGCGCAGCTCGCGCGGCGCTTCATGGAGCGCTGCAAGCGTGTGCCCGAGACCGAGAAGCTCCGCGCCATCCAGCGGCTCGCCGCCGCGGCCGAGGTCGATCTCCCGGCGCGCCCTCCCGCGCGGTACGCGCCCATGTCGTGGGATGACGTCCGCGCGTGCGAGGCGCGCGGCATCACGTTCGGTCCGCACACGGTCACCCATCCGGTGCTCTCCAGGACGAGCGACGCGCAATCGAAGCACGAGATCCACGTGTCCTGGGCGCGCCTGCGCGCCGAGGCCAGGCGCCCGGTCCCCATCTTCTGTTATCCGAACGGGCACGTGGGGGCGGACTTCGGTCCTCGCGAGTGCGCGACGCTTCGCCGGCTCGGCTTCCTGGGAGCCGTGACCCACTGGCCTGACGACTATGCGACGGTCAGCGGATTCCGTAGCTCCGCGGACGCGCCGTTCTCGGTGCCGCGGATCGACTTCGGCGCGGATCACCGGAGCCTCATCCGCTCGGTGTCGGGCGTCCCGTGGACCAAGCAGCTACTGCAGCGGCAACTCGCCCTGCGAAGCGCGGTGGCCCCGGTCGATCCGGGCCTGACGCTCGATGGATCCCAGGACGAAGCCGAGGGCTCGCCGATCCAGTGATCGCGGAACCCGCGCGCGGCCGCTCATGCAGGTCGCGGACGGCGCGGCCCCCGGCGCGCGCCGGAGCGCCAGGCGCTGCTCGGCGCGAGGGGATCCCCTGCGCCCGAGGAGCCCGGCCGGGCGCTCACTTCTTTCGATAGGCGCCCGGCGTCGTCCCCGTACGGCGCTTGAACGCCGTCGTGAGGTGCCCCTGATTGGCGAAGCCACACTCCAGCGCGATCTCCGCGATGGACAGCCGCTCGTCCTGGAGCATGGTCATCGCCTTCTCGATGCGGCGCGAAATGACGTACTGGTGGGGAGTCTGGTGAAAGGCGCTCTTGAACAGGCGCGAGAAATGGTCCGGCGAGTAGCCCACCAGCCCCGCCAGGTCGACGAGCCCGAAGTTCGAGGAGAGCTCGCTGTCCACGAATTTTTCGATCTGGGTTCGCTGGCTCCTCGAGAGGCTCGCGTTGCGCAGCGAGATCTCCGCCCCGGATCCCGCTCCGTACCGCGCCGATAGGTAGGAAGCCAGCGCCAGGCAGAGCGACTGCACGTAGACGGCCCCGAAGTACTCCTGCCCCTCGGCCTGCGCCTGCAGGCGCCGGACCAGGTCGACGACATGGGCGTCGACCAGACCGAACCGCGGCTCCCGCTCCGGGACCAGCACGGCGGACGGAGACGCACAGAGAGCCAACATGGATGCTTCGGGGAAGTTCACCGACGTGCACACGGAGGGCCGCCCCCGCCACGCGACGCTGTGCAGCCTTGTCCTCCGCGGCAAGAGGTCCATCATTCCCGAGAGCCGCTCGAAGGAATGCTCCCGGACCTCGCCCGAGGTCGGCTCCGCGAAGTGAATGTCGACCTGCGAGGGGCCTCCCGTCCACACCAGGACCGCATCGCTCTCCGCCGAGAGCCCCTCGATCCGGCCGCTCTCGGGCACGTACCCGATCCGGAGGGGCAGCCCCACCCAGTCCGATCCGGTGAGAGCCGCCCCGTACTTTGCTGAGAACTCCGCGGTCATGCCTGGGGTCGCCCCGGAGCATCGTCGACGTCGAGGAACACGGGGGTCAAGCCCCTCGTGCGCTCGGCATGTGAGCGCACACACACCTCTGCTCGCGGGCGCCGGGTGGATCGGATCCCGCGCGTCGGGATCCTGAAAACCTTCGCCGGGAATTTGAACGACCTCGCTGCGAGCGCCACGTACCCTTCCCTTCACTTCCTCGCAGAGGCTGTGCGGGTGGTGTGACACTGCGCCGAGCTCCCGCTCTCTCTGCTTACAACATAATTTTATTCGGTCGCTGACCGGGAGCGCTGCTCACATGTCTACCTCGACCTCTCCGCTGCTCGTCCGTCATGGCGCATTCGGCACCTTTGCCCGCGGGATTCCGCTCGTGGGCCTTCTCTTGGTCGGTTCCATGGCCTGCTCCAGCGCCTCCGATGGGTCGTCCGACGGCTCGGGCGGCTCCGGAGGAGGTGCTTCTTCCTCCGGCAGCGCCCAGACGACGAGCGCGGGTGAGGGCTCGGGAGTCTCCTCGACAACGAGCGGAGCGAGCAGCACGACGGCGACCAGCGGCTCGGGCGGTGGGGCTTCTTCCAGCAGCTCGAGCAGCGCCGGAGGGGCTGGGGGCGCGAGCAGTAGCAGCAGCAGCGCAGCGGAAGGAACGAGCGGGAGCGGGGGCTCTCCGGATGCAGGGTTCCAGCCTTGCCCTGCGACGGGCGCCTGCAAGATCCTGCCCCTCGGGGACTCGATCACCTTCGGTCTCGGCTCCGACGGCGGCTACCGGGTCGAGCTCTTCCACCTCGCCACGCAGGACGGCCACGAGGTCACCTTCACGGGCAGCCAGCCGGGGAACGGCCCCGCGATGGTCGATGGCAAGCCGTTCCCCCGCAATCACGAGGGCATCAGCGGAGAGACGATCCAGCAGATCGCCAATCGTATACCGACCCCGGGGCTCCGGGAGATGCCGCACATCGTGCTGCTCCACGCCGGCACCAACGACATGTATCGAGAGCCGAACGGCGCCGACACCCGCCTGGGCGCGCTCATCGACGAGCTGATCGCCGAGGCGCCCGACGCGCTGATCGTCGTGAGCAACATCATTCCTTTCCCGAGCGGCGCGAACGCGGTCAGCACGTACAACGCCAAGATCCCCGCGCTGGTCGAGGCGCGCGCCAGCAAGGGCGCGCACGTCCTCTTCGTCGATCAGTTCAAGGATTTCCCCACGTCCGAGCTCGGCGACGGGGTCCATCCCAACAAGGCCGGCTACGCCCGGATGGCGGGCCGCTGGTACGACGCGATCTCCGACTACCTGAGGTGAGCCGGGCGCCAGCCCGATCGAGAGACCGCCGACCCGCTCGGAGCGCGCGGCGGGGCGATTGCCCGACATCATGAGCGTTCCGTCCCGGCGCGCTGAGCACGGTTCGCCATGCTGGCGGTCTTCATCGTCGCGAACGGGGCCTTGTTGGCGCTCACGCGGGCCTTGGGGCGGGACGCCTCGATCATCGCTCGCGCGCTGACGTATGTCACGCTGACCGCCGAGCTCGCATCGAATCAGCTGGCCATGCATGCCACCGGAACGCTGGTGTCACCGTCGGCGCTGTACATCGTCATGTTCGTCGCGCTGTACCGGATCTTCCTCGACTTTCGGTTCGGCCTCTTCGCTGCGGTCCTCGGCTCCTGTCTGTACTGTGGCGTGGGCACCCTCGAGCTCACCGGCGTGATCCGGCCGCATCCATTGTTCAGCCCACCTTCTCCACACCCTCTTCTACGCTGAGCCCGCGGCGGCAGCGACCGTGATGGCCAACATGGCTGCCGGCATCTTCCTGGTTTTCTTTGCGTCGAACTACGCAGTGAATCAAACCGCCAAGCTCCACCGCTACCTCACGGAGTCCGTCCTCCGACGCTACCTGCCGCCGTCGCTCGTCGAGCGCGCCGCGCACGGAGAGCTGCGGATGGACGCCGAGCCCGAGCGGCGGGTGGTGACCGTGATGTTCACCGACCTCGTGGGGTTCACATCGCTGTCGGAGAGGCTCGGCGCCGAGGCCGTCGGGCGGCTGCTCAACCAGTACCTGTCGACGGCGGCCGACGTGGCGCACGCGCACGGAGCCACGGTCGACAAGTTCGTCGGGGACGCCGTCATGATCGTGTTCGGAGCCCCCGATCCCCTCGACCCGGCCGAGCAGGCGCGTCGCTGCGTCGCGCTCGCCCGCGACCTTCAGGCCACGCTGCCGAGCCTGGGTGATGGGATTCGCCTCGTCGCCCGCGCCGGCATCAACACGGGTGACGCCGTCGTGGGCAATTTCGGCTCGCTGGCGCGCTCGGACTACACCGTCATCGGACCTGCTGTGAACATCGCCGCGCGGCTCGAGACGGCGAGTGAGCCGGGCCGTATCCTCCTTGGCGAGAGCACGGCGAAGCTGCTGGACGGCGCCGTTCCGCTGGAAGCCGCTGGCGAGCTCCGGCTGAAGGGCGTAGCTGCGCCGGTGCGAGCCTTCTATGTGAAGTGAGCGGTTGGCCCTCTGCGTGCCCGGTCCTCCGGATCCATCGATCGTGAGCATCGTCGGTCGACCTGGCTGGCGATGATCACCTACGTGAGGGCGGCGGGCTCGCCGGTGCGGCGCGCGGCGGACGACACCCGCCCGAGGGCATCGGCGAGCGCGCCGCGCGGATCCGCCGGCAGGTCGAGCGAGCGCCACGCCACATAGCCGTCAGGGCGGACCAGCGACGCTCCCCCGGCCCCGAGGCCAAACGCTTTGCAGAACGCTCCTTCCTCGGAGGACCGTACATCCGCGCCGATGCGGACGCATTCGAGCTCGATGCCCAGCTGCTCGCCGACCTGCGCTGCGGCGGCGCACCACCCCGCGTCCTCGGTGAGCAGCACCCAGCGTCGCTGGAACAGATCGAGCGTCGACAGCCGCTCGCCGCCCCTCACCACCCACACGTGCGGCGCGCGCGTGCCGGGCTGACCCGCCCATTGCTCGGGCCGCAACGCCGGCGGGAGCCCGTCGCCGGCGCCGAGCACCGCCGTCGATCGGACCAGCTGCCCGAGCTCCATGGCGTCGTCGTCGAGGATCGGCGCGCCTCCGGCGGTCCCGCCCGCGTGCGCCTTGTAGTCTTCGCGGGCGAAGATCTGGTGATGCCGGAGCCACGCGATCGGGCGCCGCTCGGCGTCGTACGTGTCGAGCAGATCGGGCTTCGACGCGCCGGAGAGGACCGCAGAGAGCTTCCACGCGAGGTTGTGGGCGTCCTCGATGCCGGTGTTCGCGCCGTAACCGCCCCGGTTGGGCGGCAGCGTGTGCGCGGCATCCCCGGCGAGGAACACCCTGCCGGACGTGAATCGATCGGCGACGAGGGCGCTGATCTCCCAGCGCCCGGTGGTGACGATCTCGATCTCCAGGTCAGCCCTGCCGATCGCCCTGGAGATCAGCGCTCTCAACGTCGCCGCGTCGCGCTCCTGGTCATCCCAGAAGATCAGCACCCAGCGGCCATCGCCGTAGGTGGTGAGGAATGCGCTGAAGCCCGGCTGCTCGATCGCGAACTGCGTGACCCCCGCTCGAAGGTACTCCTCGAGAGGAGCCCGGAAGAGGACGCTGCGCGCCGTCCGGATGTGCCCTCTCCCGGCGCGGCCGATCCCGAGCGCCTCGCGGATCGCGCTGCGGTGGCCGTCCGCCGCCACCAGGTAGGAAGCGCGCAGCGCGACCTCTCGCCCGTCGCGCTCGCGCAGCCAGGCGGTCACGCCGCCTGGGTCCTGCTCGAAGCGGGTCAGCTCGGTCTCGAGCCTCACGTCGGCGCCGAGCTCGATCGCCCTGTCTCGAAGCCTGGGCTCGAGACGATCCTGGGCGATCGCGGCGCCCGCGCACGGCGAGCGCTCGATCGCGGGCGCCACGTGCTCCCCGGGCGTCCACGGGACCTCCTCGAACCACGCCCCGGCCAGGCTCTCGACCCGAGCCCGGCGCAGCCGGAAGCCGGGCGGCACCTGCGGGATGTGCTGGCCCAGCCCGACCGCGCGATAGAGCTCCAGCGTCCTCGGCGTGTAGCCGATCGCGCGTGGATGCGGCGAGCTGCCAGCGTGCCGTTCGATCAGCACCGTGCGCACACCTCGCCAGGCCAGGAACACCGCGGCCGACAGGCCGACCAGGCTGCCCCCGACCACGAGCACCGACGTCGATTCTACGTGCATCAGAACCGTCCTTTGATACAGTGTATCACTACGATACAGTGTATCGCGTCGGATTTGTTGTCAACCGGCTGCTGATGCGAACAAGACGAGCGATGACCGCACGGCAGAAAAAACCGCACGTGACCGGCGCCTCCCTCATCTGGGACCGCCCGGAGCCGGCGCTCCGTCCCGCTCCCGGGCCGCTGAGCAGAGACCGGATCGTGCGCGCGGCCATCGCGCTGGCCGACGCGGAAGGTCTTGCCGCGGTCTCTCTGCGCAAGATCGGGGCTTCGCTCGACGCCGGCCCGATGCGCCTCTACGGCTACCTGGACACCAAGGAAGAGCTGCTCGAGCTGATGGTGGACGCGGTGTACGGGGAGATGGCGTCCGCGGGGCCCATCCCTGGCGGCTGGCGCGACGCCCTAAGGACGATTGCCCACCGCACCCGTCGGGCCGCCAGGGAGCACGGGTGGTTCATCGATCTGCTGGGCGGCCGTCCCCATCTGGGCCCGAACGCCCTCGCGCACCTCGAGGCCTCGCTCGCCGCGCTGAGCGGCGCTCCGGGCTTCGAGGACATCGACGCCGTCATGATGGCGGTCGGGACCGTCAACGCCTACGTGATCGGCGCCATCCGCGCCGAGGCCAACGAGCTGCGCGCCGAGGTCGCCAGTGGCCTGGATCAGACCGAATGGCAGCGGGCGTCGGAGGCGTACATCCGCCGGATGATCGCCACCGGCCGTTTCCCGACGCTCGCCAAGGTGGTCGAGGACGCCACCCACCCGCCGGCCGACGCCGCGTTCGACAGGGGTCTCGACTGCGTGCTCGACGGCATCGCGGCGCGCCTCTCCTGCGGAGCCGCGGCGGGAGCAGGTCGTCGCGAGCGGCGATAGCCGCTGCCTTTCTAGAGCACCCGCAGGAAGGCCGTGAGGTCGGCCTTCTCCTGCGCTGTCAGCTTCGTGCCGAGCACGAGGTTGAAGAACTCCACGGTGTCCTCCAGCGTGAGCAGGCGCCCGTCGTGCAGGTAGGGAGGGCTGTCCTTGATGCCGCGCAGCGGGAACGTCTTGATGGGGCCGTCCGCGGTCGCCATCCGTCCGTTGATGAGCACGGGCTTGAAGAAGCGCTCCGCCCGGAGGTTGTGCATCAGGTTGTCCGTGTAGTACGGCGCGGCATGGCACGTCGCGCACTGGCCCTTGCCGTTGAAGATCTGCTCTCCGCGGAGCTCCTCCGGCGTGGCCTTCGCGGGGTCGAGGCGCCCGTTCAACGCGAGCTTCGGCGCCGGGGGGAAGTCGAGGATCTCCTGGAACTCGGACATCGCGTGGACCTGGTGGCCGCGGTCCAGGATGTTGATCCCCTTCTTCACGGCGATGACGATGTCGCCGTCGAAGTACGCCCCTCGCTGCTCGAACTCGGTGAAGTCCTCGACGGTCTTGAGCGCGCGCTGCGAGCCGAAGAGGCGCTGGATGTTCACGCCGCGCAGGGTCGGGGTGTCGATCCGGTGACGGAACTCCTGCGGTCGGATGTCGCCCACGAGGTGGGTCGCGTTGTTCGTGTGCCCGTTGGCGTGGCAATCGAAGCAGGCGACGCCGAGGCTCGCCCTCTCCGAGCGCCGATCCGCGGTCGCGTTGAACTGCTGCTGCGGAAAAGGCGTGACGAGGAGGCGGAGCCCCTCGAGCTGCTTCGGGTTCAGGATCCCGTTGAAGAGCTCGTAGAAGTTGGCGATGGTGACGAGCTGCCCCCTGGAGACGTCGCCCAGATCAGGCCGCGTGGTGAGGTAGATCGGCGGCGGGAACTCGGAGACGACGTGGTCCGGCAGGTCGAAGTCGAGATCGAAGCGCGTGAGGTCGCGCCCTTCCTGGCGCTTGATCTCCTCGATCTCGAACTTCGGGAAGACCATCCCTCCCTCCGGATGGTTCGGGTGGGGCAGCGGCAGGAAGCCCTGCGGCCAGAGGCCCTGGTCCCGGATGGCGTCGGGCGTGAGCGCGGCCAGCGATTCCCACGTCGTCCCCTTCTCGAGCTTCACCCGGACGCCGCCCTGAACGGGCTTTCCGCGCGACATGGTGACCCCCGGCGCAGGGCGGTTGGCGAGGTCGTACCGCGCCTCGAGCAGCGTCTTCTGGCGCTTCATCAACGCGGGCTTGTCGGCCTTCATCCGGGCCATCAGCGCGGCGAACGGCTCCTTCTCGTCGACCGGCAGATAGCTCGTGCGCGGCGTGTCGGGGCCGGGCGGCGGATACGCGTTCATGGGCGCCCTCGGGCCCGTCGGCGCGACCGTTTCGGCCGTCCCCGGCGGCGCGCCACGCGTGCTGTCAGGCTCCAGAGGTACCGCCCCCGGCGTCGAGGCGCAGTTCACGAGACCGAGCGAGAGCGCGGCAGTGCACGCGACCATGCACGTGATATCCATTCTCTTCACAGGCATACGAGCGGCTCCTTCACGAGGGGTACGTCGTCAGCAATGGCTGGCCGAGCGCCCCGCCTCCCGGCGCGCGGAGCTCCCGCCCCGTGCACACGAAGGGCGGCTCGCCGGGCACACAGCCGAGGCGCCATGGGCAGTTCCGCCCGCAGGCGACTCCTGTGCCAGGGGCGCGCCCGCTGTGCGCTCCGTTCCTGATCAGGCGCGGAGCGGGGCAATTTGCGCGGGAGATCGTGCCTCCTCGCTCGGATCGGCGAACGAGCACGCCTCGCGCCATCGCGGGTCACCGTGCCCACGGAGCTCACGAGCGCGCTCCGTCCAGCCGATGTGCGGGGCGGCGCGAGGCAAACTGCCACGATCCGTGGCATCATGGCCCGCGTCGCGCCGCGTGCGCGACCGGGGCGCGCGCGCGGCGCGAGCGCGCGCCCCACGGCGGTCCGTTCAGCCGCCCTGTTCGCCCCGCTCCGGCTCGACGCGGAAGAACGGCGCCTTGACGTCCTTCGCGTCGAAGAAGAACACCCGATCCCAGACGGGGACCCGCTCCCGCTCCGCCAGATCGACCACCTCGCCTCGGGACAGGCTGCCGACGAGCTTCGCGCTCGACTGGCCTCGCATCCTCCACCGGAACTCGTACGGGAGCAGGACGCTGGCGTCGCCGAACATGCCGCGGCGCTCGGCGAAGCTCCGCCGCGCAGCCTCGGAGAGCTCCCGGGCATGACGGAGGTTCGGGGCGACGATGTAGGTCGTCGCAAGGCCCTCCTCCAGCATCTGCCGGTTGATGAGCCGACCGCGCGACAGGACGTATCCGAGGACGCGGCCGTAGGCGTCGAACGGCTGTTCGTCCGTCTGGATCTCGACCTCGGCGCCGTCGGGGAGCAGCTCGGAGAGCCGCTCGGCGGCCAGCTCGGCCCAGTAACCTTGCGAGGCGCCGAGGAAGTGCGTCTCCGGCGTATCGATGGAGAGCATACGGACAGGATGGATCACGCCGTGCTCGTCGCGCACGCGGAGCGTGTCGCCGTCGACCGTCCTCACCACCTCGGCGAGGAACCTGTCGCCAGGCAGCTCCCGGCGCAGCCCCCGCCTACGGGAGACAAGAGACACGTAGTCGATGAACCTCCGGAACTCCGGAAGCAATCCTGCCATCGCCCCCTCCTATGATGGATAGCCCCACAGAAACCGCCGTTCGCGCATCGCAGGGACTTTCGCCCTGCCCAGGCGGCCTGTTCCATGAAGATATAGAGAGGGCCCTGGCCCTATGAAAGCGCTCGCCGCGCCTGACCCGGGGAGCGCGAGGTGGCCTGAAGCGCCGGTCGGATGGGGAGGAAGAATTGAACGCAAAGGCGCAAAGACGCCAAAAGGCAAGAGGGAATATTTCCCCCTTCGCTCCCTTGGCACGCTGGCGTTCCAATCTTCTTCTGGCGGCTTCACGAGCTTTTCGTTCATCTCACCGGCGTCGCCGCGAGCCGGTCAGATAGCACCGCTCATCCCGCCGCCTTCCGGGCGTCGCCGGCGCCGATCTCCTCCAGCAGATCATCCTCGTCCTCCCCCGCGGACACCTTCTCCAGCGCCAGCCTCAGCTTCGGCTCGGCGCTCGCCTCGGCGGCGACGCGGATCCGTTTCTCCACCGCCTCGCCCCCGTGCGGGCGCGCCGCGAGCGCGGCGGCGACGCGCTGCTCCGGCGGCGCAGAACCGTCCTCGACGATGCGCAGCACCTCTTCGAGGTCGTTCCCCGCCGTCCGGTATCCGGTCCTGGCCACCAGCGACCCCAGCGCTTTCTTCCACTCGGCGAGCGGCCGGCCATTGCGCGCGATGACCTCCAGCAGCCGCGCCCGATCCTGCATCGCGACGGCGGCCTGAGCGGCCTGAATACGCTCGATCAGCGCCGTGGCCTCGGCGGGGCTGGCCGCCGGGACGGTGATCGACTCGCCGTGCCGCAGGCCGATCTTCACGAAATGATAGGCGCCGCCAACTCCCCCGCGGGTGAGCGCGACCTGGACGATGGCCCTGTGCGGGAGGAACCGCCGCCGGAACGCGCTCTTGACCATCACGCCGTCGGTGCCGATATGCGCCCAGCTCGGCGTCACCTTGGACCAGAGCCAGGCCGCGACGCCCAGGAGCGGCGCGAGCCCGCCCATTGCCACCATCGGACCGAGGGGCGCGATGGACCACTTTGCGATGGCCGTGAACAGCAGGATCAGCAGCGCCAGCGCACCCGGGGCGAGGATCAGGACGAAGAAGGCCAGGAGACAGCCCGCGATCTTGCGACCGCTGGAGTCCTCGCGGTACGTGCGCATCCGCACCGCGCGCGCCTGCGCCCCCGCCCCGGCCCGCGACAAGAGGTCGATCGCCTCCTCCTCCGAGGCTTGCTCGACGGCGGCGACGCGCCCATCCGAGAACGACAGCACCGCGGCGTGGCCGTTCGGCGTCCGCTCCGTCCAGCCGCCGGCGAGGCGCGCGAGCGGCAGACTGCTCTCCTTCGCTCCCTCCGCGATCAGCAGCCGCTCGCCCTCGATCGTCACGCTGCCGTCGCGGAGGCGGCGCTCGCCCGGTCCGCGGTCCGCGCCGGCGAACGACAGGGCGCTGGCGAAGTAGCTGCCAAGGCCGATCAGCGCGGCGAAGAGCGAGGCCTTCTCCATCCCGAGCACGGCTAGCCCCCACGGAGCGGCGAACGTGCCGACGAGCGATGCGACGACCACGGACCCGAGGAGGCGCTTGTCGCGGCGGGCGTCCTGCACCTCGACCTTGCAGAGTCGCTCGGGCGAAGCCGCCCCGGGAGCGTCCTCGCTCATTGCTGCAGCCGCATCGCCAGGATGTGCTCCCCGTGGTCCGCGGTGATCATCGGTCGAGGTTAACCCGGGGTCATCCAGCCGCACCAGCGCCCGCAGCAATCGCCGGCAACATCGTCGTGGTCGCCTGGCAGCATGAGGGCCACGGCCCCGGATTCCCCTGCTCCCAAGCCATCGTGGTGAAGAAGCACGGCCGAGCCGGCGCCCTGCGCTGGAGCAAGTTCTTCGAGGGCGCGGACATCACGGTGCCGGGCGGCGGCTCCGCGAGCGGCGTCGCGATCGAAAAAGACAAGAGATCAGAGAGCGAATCGCGGGCGCAGCATGCGCGGAGAGCGGGGGACGGCAGCGCGCAAGGGCTGCGCCGTCACGAGCGACCGTGGCACACCCGCCCACCGGGCGAGCGTCGCCACCGCGGCGTCCCTGTCGGCCGGGGCGAGGCCGCCGATGTGCGCGCCGTGGTTAGCGCCCGGCGCGAAATAGCGGTACGAGTCCACCGCCGCGCCGAGATCGAAGGCCCCGGCAGACCAGGGGTCGTTCTCGCCGTAGATGAACAGGAGCTCGCTGCCTTCGGTGGCGACCCAGCGCGCGACGTCCTCCATCGCGGCAGGCGAGAACTCCGGCTCGATGGGGATGGTCGGCAGGCGGTCGACCGACCCCCAGTCGAACGTGAGCAGGTCAGCGATATCAGCGGTGTCGGGCAGGGGGGCGCCGAGCTCTGTGTAGCATTGCCAGTAGTACGGCTCGAAGGCGAGATACGCAGCATCGGCGCCGGCGCTCACGGGAGAGATCAGGCCGAGGGCCAGCCACAGGTCGTCGTCGGACGCCGACACATCCGGGATCTGGCCGCAGGTGGCCTCGAGCGAGTAGAGCCAGAAGTAGGATGGGAGCCATATCACAGCGCTCTCGAGCTGCGCCTCCACGCCGAACAGGTCGTAGGTCAAGCCCAGCGCGTCCGCCTCCGTCTCCGCGCGCTCGAGCATGGCCGGGCGCCGGAGCAGCACCTCGCGCCGGAACGCGGCGATGCGCTCGCGGCAGTCGGCCTCGCCGACCTGGTTCAGGAAATCGATGTAGCGTGGATCCTCCACGCCGTGGCTGAGCGGAGCTACGTAGGCCACCGTGCCGTCGACGTCATCGGGGTAGAAACGACGATGGTAGACGGAGGTCATTCCCCCCTTGCTCGCCCCCGTGGAGATCCATCTCCCGGTGTAGATCGTGCGGAACGCTTCGACGACGCGGTGGTGATCGGCGGCCGCCGCTTCGATCGTCATCTTGGTCCAATCCGCCGGCTCCGGGCGTGACGGCGTGAAGAACCGGTGCTCGATGTAGATCTGGTTTGCGTTCAAGAGCGCAGTGGGCTCTTCGATGTACTGCTCGGGGAGAAACAGCGAGTAGCCGGTCGCGGCGAGCACGAGCGGCGCGCTCGAGTCGCGGTGGTGCAGCGCGAGCCGCTGCCGGAAGCGCTCGCCGCCCGGGGCATCGTGATCGACAGGCTGTTCGAGCTCGATGACGAAGAACCGATAGCCGGGGATCCTGGACGCCTCTTCCGTGACCTCGGCGACGTCGAGCGCGCGCAGCTGATCCAGGATATCCACCGCGGCGCCGCCGCCGCCGGCCGACCCGCCCACGCCGCCAGCGCCGCCGCCCGTCGCGCCGCCGCCACCTGTCGCGCCGCCGCTGCCGTCCGTTGCGCCGCCGCTGCCGCCACCGCCGTCGGTCGCGCCGCCCTCGCCGGTCGAGCCGCCGCCGGTCCCGGCGCTCGCGCTTGTGCTCGAGCTCGCGGAAGATGTCGTCGAGGCGCTCGCCTCTCCGCTGCCGTCGTCTCCGCAGGCGGCGACGGCCGCCAGTGCGAGCGATATCAAGAAGGCCGCGCTGCTGTTCTGAATCGTCCGGTCGGCCATCGTGGCGGCAGCGTGCCCGATCGGCGTTCGGAGCGGCGTGGCGCAGCAAGATTTCCACGTTGCGGGTGAGCCATCCCGGATCAGGCGCCCGGATCACCGTGGCAGATCGACGAGCTTGACCCCACTCCTGGGCGTTGGCGGGCGGCCCGGCGTGGCGTGGCGTGTCGAGGCGAGCGCCGGTTATTCACAAGTCCAGGCGCCCGCGCGCACGATCATGCCCGTGGCGCAAGCCCATCGCTCCGCCGTGACGGCCTCGATGACGCAGGACGCCGCTCTCGCGTCGATGTCAGGATCCTGTGTCCCGACGGCGCAGCCCATTTCATCGAACTTGACCGCTAACCCAGCGCCGCACGGAAAGTTCGTGGCGATGACGCAATCCTCGCCGATCTCCAGCAGGTGCTCCGTCGCAACGTCTTCGGAGGTGTCTCCAGCTTCGCAGAACACCGGGCGCTCTGCGCAGGGCGTGAGGCCCTCGAGCGGGATGGGATCGAACTCTCCCTCCGAAGCGATGATCCCACCGAAGTCCGGGTCCCGGACGCCGCCCCGGCCTCCAGTGCCGCCCGAGACGTCCGGAACACCCGTGCCGCCGGCGCTGACGCCTGCCTCCGGGTCGCTCGCTTCACAGCCGAGACAGCTCACGACGGAAATTACAAGCAATCGATGTGTCCATTGCATGGTCAGAGCATAGAGAGCTTCCATGCGGAGCACAACGCGACCCGCCGCGCAGGGCCCCCCCGACCCAACCCAGGTTGTGGCGACCCGGAACCGCGGTTGTTCGAGGCGAGTCACGTCGCGGATTTCGACCCTGACCAGGCGGCCTGTTTCATGAAGATATAGAGAAGGCCCTGGCCCTCTGAAAGCGCTCGCCGCGCCTGACCTGCAGGACGCGAGGTGGCCTGAAGCGCCGGTCGGATGGAGAGAAATATTTGAACGCCAAGGCGCAGAGGCGCAAAGACACCAAAAGACAAGAGAGAATATTTTCCTCCTTCGCTCCCTTGGCGCGCTGGCGTTTCAGTCTTTTTCTGGCGCCTTCACGAGCCTTTTCTCTTCTCGTGGCGTCTTGGCGTTCAAATCTTCCTCTCCTCTTCTCTTGGCGTCTGGGCGGCTCGCAGCTCGTCCCCACGCCAGGCTGCAGCCGGGTGAACGCCGCTCGCCATCCCGCTCCGGCTTGGGGCTACGCTTCCTGCGCGCTTTCCCGTTACGATGACCAGCGCGATCGCTTCGGTAGGTCGCCGGGGGGCATGGGACGTCTGCATGCGGCCCCGCGCTGGGCTCCCGGGGGCGATGGCCGCCTCGCGCATGCCGAGCCCACGGTGCGAGTTGAGCCGACCCTGATCTCGGTCTTGCACTGGGGGCGGCCGTTCGACGGGGAGTTGTTCGCGACGTCGCGCTACGTCGAGTGGGCCTTGCTCATGAAACGCACCTTCGGGTTCGATGCTTTGCGATGCCCGAGATGCGAACGGAAGATGCGCGCGCTTTCCACGATCACGGACCCAAAGGCCGTGCGCCGCATCCTCGTTCATCTCAACCTCCCCTCACACCCGCGAACGGCAGCACCCGCACGCGACCCAACGTGGGAACCGATGGCGTTCGGGCTCGACGCCGCATAGCTGGGCACACCGCCCGAGCCCGTCATGGCGAGCGCTCGCCGCGGTCGTCGAGGCACAGCTGCGCCCGGAGCACGGCGCGCCGGCCCTGCGACGGGGCAAGCGGGTGTTCGGATGGGCGAACGACGGCTCGCCCGGCGCCGTCCCCGCGGGGCTTGACTCGGGCGAGAGTTCTACCGTTTCCTATCCGGCGCGGCGCGCGCGTCCGCCGGAAATCACGTGCTCCGGCGCCGAGAAGACGCCGCGCAGGCGCTCCGCCTCGTGGAAAGCCTGTGAAGTAATGTAAAACCTCTTGACGGACCGGGGCTCCGACCTTCTTAGAGGCCCAAGATCGGGCGAGCACGGCCGCGCGCCCGTTCCACCTGTCGTGAAAGGATCCTTGTCGATGAAAACCAGGTTACGCCCCTTGCCCTCTCGCCTGCTCGCGCTCTCTGCCCTTGTCCTTTCGTCCTGCGGAGTCGAGCCGCTCGAGGAGCAGCCATCCTTGGACATCGCCGAGGCTGCGTTGAACGGCGCCGTCGCGATCGCGGGGCACGTCGGCAACGACACCTCGAATGCAGGGATGAGCGGCGTCATCGTCCAGCTCAGCGGCGCTGCGAGCGCGCAGGCCGTCACCGACAGCCACGGCAACTTCCTCTTCACCGGCTTGCCCGCGGGCACGTACACGCTCACCCCGTCCAAGCCGGGCGCGACGATCACGCCGAGCTCGGTCAACCTCGGCAGCGTCACGGCCGATCGGATCCAGAGCTTCACCTGCGCCGGCGCCTGCGGCGCGGGCCCGGCCCTCGATCCTTACAAGGAGATCGCGATCGTCGATCCGTCGGTCACGCAGGACGCGCGCACCTCGAACGCGACGGGCGGGCCCTGGAGCTTCCGGTACCTGATCGAGCAGATGACCCCGAGCGGCGTCGATCCTGCGGATTTCGTGGCGGAGTGGCTGGAGGGCTTCCAGCCGCTGACGATCAACGGCTATCCCACGACGAACCGGGGGACGCTCTCGCTACTGAACCTCTGGCCGACGCGGCCGGACGGCAAGCTCGACGTCGCGCAGGCGCCGTTCCGGCTCCTCGGCATCTTCAACCGGACCGACCTGCACGCGAGCGGCAGCGGCGAGGCGCGCTTCGTGTTCGGCATCGTTCCGCCGAATCACTTCATCGGTGGAATGACGGTGATCTTCGAGTACCGCCTGCCGACCAACTCGATCGCGCCGGACCGGCACAGCTGGATTGCCCGCTTCCACGCGCTCGGGCAGCACGCCTTCGGCGCCCAGTACAACCAGGAGCTCCAGGAGATCACGGATCTCTTCACGCAGCGCGGCGCCGAGCGCAGCACGATGGGCAACCCCAACGCGAGCGCGCTCGCCCAGCTCCGCACGAGCGAAGACCTCATGGGCGCTCCCTGGTCGTGGCGGGAGTTCCACCTCGTCCCCGAGCCGACCGGCTACCAGGCCTTCCTTCGGCTCGTGGAGACCGCCCAGACGCCGGACCAGCAGCTCAACGGCGACGCCGGCCTCGAGGCCTTCCTGCTCGCGAACCGCACCGGGATCATCGCCGGCGCGACGCCGCTTGACCCCTCGTTCCTCGGCGGCGAGGCGGAGGGCAACATCGTGCCTTCCGCCACGAAATGGGTCTTCCCCGGCGCGGACGAGCCGCTGCGCCACGCGTTCGCCGGGCAGACCTGCAACGGGTGCCATAACGCCGAGACCCAGCAGCTCGCCACCTTCTATCATGTGGCGCCGTTCGCGACCCCCGGCCCCGACGGCACCGGCGTCCTCTCGAATTTCGTCAAGCAGGTCGAGATCCCGCGGCGGGTGAGCTTCATGCAGAACCGGCTCAGCTGCAGCACCCTCGCGGGGGACTGCTCGCCAGGATCCGAGTCGGTCGCCCCCTGACCGTCCTCAGCGCGATCATCGCGAGCGGCCGCGCACCTCCCGGGCGACGCGAGCGGCGCCGGCGTCGTCGCCTGCGCTCGTCCGCCGGCCCGGAGCGCGGCGCCCGCGTCTACCATCCTCCTCGGATATGGATCTGCGACACCTTCACACCCTCGGCGTGCCACTTGGGGCTTGCTCCGCCACTATTCAGTGTTACTATGTACTGGTAGTCAGTAACGTTAGGTAGTTCGAGGAGCTGTTCGTGGGCAAGCAAATGACGGAAATGCTTAAGGGAATCCTGGAGGGCATCGTCCTCGCGATCCTGTCCATGCGGCCCGCGTACGGCTACGAGATCACGGCGCGGCTGCGGGCTCAGGGCTTCTCCGACATCGCCGAGGGCACCGTCTACGCCCTGCTCGTCAGGATCGAGCAGCGCGGCCTCGTCGACGTGGAGAAGGTCCCGTCCGAGAAGGGGCCGCCGCGCAAGGTGTACTCGCTCAACGCTCAGGGGCGGGAATACCTCGAAGAGTTCTGGAGGACCTGGAGCTTCCTCGCTGAACGGCTCGAACAGCTCCATGAAGGAGGCAGATGACATGTTCATCTCAAAGTTCATCTCGAAGGTGATCGGCGAGAAGGGGCAATGGCGGCAGTACAAGGCGCGCGCGAGACAACTTCCCGCGAGCTATCGCACGGCGGTCGATGCGCTGGAGCGGTACCTGATGTACTTCGGGACGGGGGGCGACGGGACTGCGATTTACGCGGACCTCGTCGACCTGTTCGAACAGAGCGCGGCGAACCGGACTCCGATTCGCCAGATCGTCGGGGAAGACCCCGTGGAGTTCATCGAGACGTTCGTCCGGAACTACCCGAAGGGTAAGTGGATCATCCGGGAGCGGGAACGGCTGACCAACGCCATCGAGCGCGCCGCCGAAGAAGAAGCGAGGGGAGTCTGATGACGACACAGCACGCACTCCACGTGCAGGGCCTGAAGAAATCGTTCAACGACCTGGAGGTGCTGCGCGGCGTGGACTTCGACGTGGCGCGGGGCAGCATCTTCGCCCTGCTCGGCTCGAACGGGGCGGGCAAGACCACGGTCGTGAGAATCCTGTCCACGCTGCTGCGGGCCGACGCCGGGACTGCCAGCGTCAACGGCTTCGATGTCGCCACGCAGGCTGCGGATGTACCGGCCTGGTTGGAGCTTCCCACGAACTACGGGAACGTTCGCAACGAGCTCCACGCTGCCAGCGCACCAGAGCCGAGCGAGGAAGCCGTCAAGATCCGTGCTCGGACGGGCTATGGCGACATCACGATTCACCGCTCTCTCGAAATACGAGCAGCAGCGGACCTATGACGTCAGCCCGCGAAGCACAGTGCCGTAAGCGTTGCGGCGCTGCGCATGCGATTCGTTTCAGACCCTCTAGAAAAGGCGGTGCAGCATGTTGGACACGACAAACGGGACAGTAGTGCAGGGACACGTCGAGGACGGCTGGGGGAAGGTGGCCGATGCCTTCCGCGGGAACTTCGAAGGGAGCTCCGGCGAGGTCGGCGCGGCGTGCTGCGTCTACGTGGACGGCCGTCCCGTCGTCGACCTGTGGGGCGGCCTCGCCGATCGCGAGGCGAACCGTCCGTGGGACGAGGACACCATCGCGTTGGTCGCCTCCACGACCAAAGGCGCTACCGCGATCTGCGCCCATCTGCTGGCACAGCGCGGCGAGCTCGATCTGGACGCTCCGGTGGTCCAGTACTGGCCGGAGTTCGGCGCTGCCGGCAAGGAGCATATCCCGGTGCGCTGGCTGCTCTCACACCAGGCCGGTCTGCCGGTCGTCGATGGTCCGCTGACATTCGAGGACGCCTGCGCCTGGCATCCGGTCATCCGGGCACTCGAGGCGCAGAAGCCGCTGTGGCAGCCGGGCACGGAGCACGTCTACCACAGCATGACCTTCGGGTTCCTGGTCGGAGAGGTCGTGCGGCGGATCACCGGCAAGTCGCTCGGCACCTTCTTCGCCGACGAGGTCGCTGCCCCGCTCGGGCTGAGCGCCTGGATCGGGCTGCCCGAGGAGCAAGAGGGACGGGTGGCGCGGATCGAGTACGCCGCTCCGTTCACGCTGGAGGAGATGACCGCCGGGATGATCGAGACCACCGGCCTCGATAGGGACACGGTCATCGCCTGGATGAACGCCGTGTGGGGTCCGGACTCCGTGCAAGCCCGCGCCGGCCAGCTCGGCGGCGCCTTCGATCCCGCCAGCGACTACATGAACACGCGTGCCTTCCGCGCTGCTGAGCTCCCCTTTGGGAACATGTTCACGAACGCTCGATCGCTGGCGCGGATGTATGCGGCCACGGTGAGCAAGGTCGACGGCGTGCAGCTGCTGAATCCGGCGACGGTCGAGAAGATGACCGTCGTCCAGACCGACAAGACGAAGATGAACGGGCTGCCGCCAGGACTGGACGTTCCAGCCGACCGCTCCTTCTACATGGCGCTCGGGTTCTGGCGGGCCTGCCCGCCGATGCCCTGGGCCGGGCCCGGGTCGTTCGGCCACCCCGGCTCCGGCGGATCGGTCGGCTTCGCCGACCCCGATGCCGGTGTCGGCTTCGGCTACGTCATGAACCTCTGGTCATTCCGGATCGGCGAACCGCGAGCGTCGAACCTGGCCGCGGCGGTCGCGGCCTGCCTCGGGTGACGGAGGCCTCACGTACAGAACTTCATGACGTTCTCGAGGAACTGGTACGCTCGACGAAGGAACGGTGCCGGCTGGGTTTTGAGGTGGCCCTGTAGAAAGGATGACCTCTTGGCTTGCCGATGTCGCACCGGGGGCGCGTCCGTCAAGCTGGTGTTTTTCCTCCTTCGCTCCGTTGGCGCGCTGTCGGTCAAATCTTCTTCTGGCGCCTTCACGAACTTTTTTTCTCTTCTCGTGGCGTCTTGGCGCCTTGGCGTTCCAATCTTCTTCTCCTCTCCTCTTCTCTTGGCGTCAGGGCGGCTCGAAGCTCGTCCCCACGCCAGGCGGCAGCCGGATGAGCGCCGCTCGCCGTCCCGCTCCGGCTTGGGGCTACGCTTCCTCCGCGCTTTCCCGTTACGATGACCAGCGCGATCGCATGGGTAGATCGCCGGGGGGCATGAGACGTCTGCATGCGGCCCCGCGCTGGGCTCCCGGGGGCGAGGGCCACCGCGGCGAGGAGGTCTTGTATGTCGTCGCACGAACAGGTAGAGCCGGCCGATACGCCGGCAGAAGAGGGCGCAGCGAGGGCGGGGGCCGAGCTTGCGCGCCGCAGGCGTGGCCTGCGCTTCCGGCTCGCGCTCGGGGCGATCGCGCTCGCCGCCAGCGTGACAGCGCTCGTCTTGACCCACGAGACGAAGCCCGAGAAGACCAGCGCCATCGGCGCGCGGCTCGAGCTGTCCTCGGGGGAGGTCACGCTCGCGGCGAACGCTCAGGGCGAAAGGAAGTCGACGGTGGTGTCCGGGATCCCGGTCCCGGTCGGGGCGAAGCTCGCGACCGGAAAGGGCGCGCGGGCGCTCGTCCGGCTCGCCGACGGCTCGGCGGTGTTCCTCCGCGCAGACTCGGAGATCGCGCTCCGCGCAGAGGGGCTCTCGATCGCCCAGGGCGAGGTCTGGCTCGACGCGCCGCCCGAAGGGCGCAGCGGGCTCTCGCACGCGCTCGGGGACGTCAACGTCTCGGCGGCCGACGCCGGCCTGTCGATGAGGCGCTCGGGCGACGCCGTGAGCGTGTACGTGGCGCGCGGGCTCGCCGTCGTCGCGGCCCCCGGCGGGCGCGTCGAGGTGCACGCAGGGGAGCAGGCGACGGTCGCCGGCAGCGCCGCGCCCAAGGTCGCGCCGCTCGCCTACTGGGAGGACTGGACCGGAGGCATGGGCGACCACCGGCCGCTCGCAGGCGAAGGCAGCGGATCCGGCCGGATCTACGGCGTCGACCTGCAGGGCGCCCCCGGGACGCAGGCGCGCACGCTCGAGATCAGCCGGCAAGCCGTGCGGGCCGTCCTGCGCGACGGAATCGCCGAGACCGAGGTGGACCAGACCTTCTCGAACCCGGGCGGACGCCAGGTCGAGGGCTGGTACTGGTTCACCGTGCCCGAGCGGGCGATCGTGAGCTCGTTCGCCGTGGAGACCAACGGCGTGCTCGTCGAGGGCGAGGTCATCGAGCGGAAGGAAGCGGCGCAGCGGTACCAGACCGCCGTGCAGACCGGCCACGAGCCGGCGCTGCTCGAGTGGGTCGACGGGCACAGCTACCGCGCCCGCATCTTCCCCGTGCCCGCCAGCGGCTCCCGGCGCGTCGTGCTGCGCTACGTGGAGATGCTCAGCGCGCCATCAGGTAAGCTTGCTTACGTTTACCCGATGCGCGCGAGCGAGCCCGTGCAGATCGGCGAGTTCTCCCTGTCCGTGGATCTCGGCCAGGCCGGCCAGGGGCTGCAGATCGCGACGCTCGCCGACGCGGTGATCGAGGACGGCGGGCGGCGGGTGAGCATGCGGCGGAGCGGCTACGAGCCGCGCGCGGACTTCCAGCTCGAGGCCTCCGTCAAGGTGAAGCCGTCGCCGCTGCGGGTGTCGCGCTTCGCCGCGGGCGAGGACCGCGCGGACTACGTGATGGCCAGGTACGTGCCCGACGTGGACTGGGCCGAGCTCGCGGAGCTGCCCGCCGACCTGGTCGTCGTGGTGGACACGTCGGCGTCGGCCGACGAGTCGGCGCGGCAGCAGAAGGCGGCGGCCGCCGAGGCGATCCTGCGGGCGATGTCGCCGTCGGACCACTTCGCGCTGATCGCGCTCGACTCGGCGCCGGCCGTCCTGCACCCGAAGGACGGGCTGGCCGAGGCGTCGGACAAGGAGATCTCCGCCGCGCTCACGCGGCTGGCCGAGCACGCGACGGGGGGCGCGACCGACCTCGGCGCGCTGTTCGAGTCGGCGCTCGGGCGGGTGCACGGCAAGGAGCAGCCGGCGGTCATCTACATCGGCGACGGGCTCGCGACGAGCGGCGAGGTGACGGGCGCGCGCCTCGCGGAGCGGCTCCGGCGCTCGCTCACGGGCTCGCGCGCGCGCTTCTTCACCGTCGGCGTCGGCGAGAACTCGAACCACGCGCTGCTCCGCGAGCTCGCGCGCGCCGGGGGAGGACAGGCGTTCCGGATCGACGAGGCCGAGGGCTCGACGTCCGAGGTGCTGCGCCTCGCCGGCGCGATCAAGACGCCGACCATCACCGATCTCGCGATCGACCTCGGCGCAGGGCTCGACGAGCCGATGCTCACCGCGAGCGGCAAGGTGTCGCGCGGCGAGGAGGTGGTGCTGCTCGCGCGCACGCACCACGCGCTGCCCACGAAGGCGATCGTGAAGGGGCGGCTCGCCGGGAAGGAGTACACCCGCGAGCACCCCATCGCGCTCGATCGGGGCGTCGGCGCGGCGCTGGTGCCGCGCTTCTGGGCGGCCGAGAAGATGCGGCGGCTGCTCGCGGACGGCGACGACATCGAGGCGCACCGGGGCAAGGTGGTCGAGCTCGGCCTCGACTACGGGCTGATCACGCCGTTCACGAGCACGCTGGCGCTCGAGAGCGAGCAGGCCTACGTGAACCAGGGGATCCGGCGGCGGCGCTCGCCGCTCCGGGGCGAGCGGCTGACGGCGCTCACGCCCCAGCGAGAGCGCGAGCTCGCGGCGCTGCTCGCGCCGCCCTCCGCGGCCGTCGCCGCCGGGTGCTCGAGGAGCGAGCCGAGCGCGGCCTACGAGGAGAGCTCGGCGAAAGAAGGCGGCTACGGCGCGAGGGCGCAGGCGGCGGCGCCAGCGCCGGCGATGGCGCCGGCGATCGCGGAGCAGGGCAACGAGCGGGGCCAGAGCCTCAAGGGAGATGTCGCCGCGCCCAGCGCCACGCTGGCGGCCCCGCCCCCCGCGCCCGAGGCGGCGCGCCCGGCCGAGGAGGCGGAGCAAGAGCCCCTGCGGCAGAAGCAGGAGGCCGCGGCGAACCAGCCGGCCGCCCCCCGCCCGCCGGCTGCGCCCATGAGCGCACCGGCGGCCGACAAGCCGTCCGAGCTCGCCACGATCGGCTCGACCGGCTTCAAGCGCGCGACGGGCGGCGGCGGTGCGATCACGCCGTCCGACGCCATCCCGCGCCTGGAGAAGGCCCGCAAGACAGCGCCCGCGGCGGTGCGCCCCGCTTCCCGGACCTCCCCGCCGCCGAGGCGCCCGCAGGTCGCGATGGCGCCGTGCAGCGACGCCGCGCGGCGGCCGCTCGCCGAGCGCATCGTCGTCTGGTCGAAGCGCCTCGCCCGCGCCACGACGGCGGAGCAGCTCATCGCGCGCTACGAGGGCGCGCTCACGACCTGCGAGCTGCCGGACTGGCGATCGAGGGCCGCGCTCCTCTCGCTCCTCCAGGCGAGGGTGTCCACCGAGGGCGGCGCCGAGGCGCTGCTCGCCCGGTTCGCCGGCGAGCCCGAGGCGCAGCGGTTCATCGCGCACGCGCTCCTCAGGCGGAGCGTGGACCCCGCGATCTCCGCGGCGGTGCGGCGCACGCTCTTCGGGGGCGTCGATCCCAGGGCCAGCTGGGCGCTCCTCGACGAGCGGCTCGCGGCGCTCCCGGCGGTGGACGAGCGGCTCGCGCTGGTGCGGCAGGCGCTCACCGACCGGCCCGACGATCCGGAGGGGGAGATCCGGCGGGTGCGCCTGCTCGCGGAGGCGGGCCGGAAGGACGAGGCGCTCGCCTACGGGCGGCGGCTGCGCGACCGCGGCTTCATGAGCCCGGCGCTCGCGCTCGATCTCGGCGACGTGCTCGCGTCGAGCGGCTTCGAGGCGGACGCGCTGCGCACGTACTCGGAGGTCGTCGAGTTCGATCCGACGAGCCCCGCGTCGCGCGCGATGCTCGGCGACGTCTACCTCCGGCACGGCTGGTACGCGGCGGCGTACCGCCAGTACACGACGCTCACGGACCTCGCGCCGGCCGAGCCCCAGGGCTGGCTGCGGCTCGCCGCGGCGGCCGCGGGCAGCGGGCGCGTCGACGAGGCGCTCCGCATCCAGCGCAAGGTCGCCGCCGCGGAGGGCACGCCGGGGCCCGACGATCCGCGCGCGTGGGCGCGGCTCCTGTCGGCGGCGCGCATCGGCCGGCTGCTCGCCGGGGGCGGCGGCGCGGCCCCCGCGGCCGGCGCCGAGGCCGAGAGCCTCGCCCGCAAGCTGAAGGAGCTCCAGCTCTTCAGCGGCCCCGGGGCGCTGCGCGTCGTGCTCTGGGAGGACTACGCCGCGGAGCTCGCCCTCGCGGCGCGGGACGGCCAGGTGGACGCGGCGCTCGGCGACGGCACCTTCGCGCCGGCGGTCGGGCTCGCGGCGGTGCAGCTGCCCGCCTCGGAGCTCGCGCGCCTCGAGTGGCGCGTCCGGTTCCGCAGCGATCCGCCGGGGAGGGACGTGCGCTTCGTGGTGACGACGATCGTGTGGGACGGGGCGTCGTTCCAGGTGACGAGCGCGCCGGGGTCGATCGGCGCGAAGGACCGGGAGGTCGCGCTGGCGAGCGGCGCGCTGCCATGATCGACGTCTCGCTGCTCGGCTGGCTCCTCGTCACGCTGACGTCGCCGCTGGCGCTCGTCCTGCTGCTCGCGGCGCTCGGCTCGGTGGCCTACCTCGGCGTGACGGCGCTCGAGGCCGCGCCCCGCCAGCGCGGCGCGCGCGCGGTCGGCACGGGCGCGGCGGCCTGCGCGCTCGCGGCCGGGATGGTCGGGCTGCGCGTGGGCGCGGGCGCGGGCGCGGCCGTCCCGACGGCCGCCGTGGGGATCGCCGCCGCGGCCGCGCTCGGGGCGACCGCGGCGTGCGCGTGGACCTTCGGCGCCCGCGCCGCGGCTGCGCTCGGGGCGGCGCGGGCCCGCCGGAGCGCCGCGGCGCTGCGGGCCGGCGACGAGCGGCGCCGGCTGCTCGCGGCGAGCCAGCGCGCGTACGCCGAGGGAGACGACCTCGCCGCCGAGACGGCGGCGGCCGACGACGCCGTCGCGCGGCTGCGCGCCGCGGTGGGCGCGCTGACCGGCGCGCGCGCCGCGCTCGAGGCGAAGCGCGCCGGCGCGCAGGACGCGCCGCCATCGGAGGAGCGACCGGAGGCGAGCGCGCTCGCCGAGGACCTCGCGCGCGCGTGCGACGAGGCCGCGCTGAAGCTGTCGATGGGCCAGCGGGTGCTCGCCGCCGCGGAGGCCGCGGCGCTGCGGATCGCGTGCAACGCGCCGCTCCGGCGGCTGCTGCGGCGGCGGCCGCGCGAGGCGACGCAGGCGCTCGCGACCCTGGGCGCGGGCGCGCTCGCGCCGGCGGCGGCGTCGATCGAGGCGTTCCTCGGCGAGGTGCGGGCGGCGCGCGCCGAGGTCGTGGAGATCGCGGAGCGGCGCGCGCCGGGCGCGCCCGGTGCGCCCGGCGAAGACGGCGCGACCGGCCCAGAGGGAGCGGAGGGCCCGGCGGCGCTCGCGTTGCGCGAGCTCGCCGCGATGGAGTCGGCCTACGGCGCGCTGCTCGAGCGGCTGCGCCTGGCGGAGCTCCACGCTTCGGCGCGCGCCTCTGTCGAGCAGGTCGAGAGCGCGGCGGGCGCGCTCTCCGCGACGGCGAGGGCGGCTGCGATCGACCCGGGGGCGATCGGCGCGCTCGTGACGGAGATAGCGCGCGCCGAGTCGGCCGTCGCCGCCGCCGCGCCGGAGGCCGGGGGCTCGCGCGCGCTCGCCGAGGCGCTCGCCGCGGGCTCGGTGGCGCTCGATCGGAGCGACGCGACGTCGCTGGCGGAGCTCATCGCAGCGCTGCGCGAGCTCCGCTGAGGCGATGAGCGACGGCCGCCCCTGAAAATCACACGCAAAACGATGCCTGGCCGTAACGGGTCACCTTGGCGCCCGGCGCCCTGGGAGCCTCCCCGAGCGAGGTGGGTTGAGCTAGGCTTCGCGTGTGGTTCAGGCCCTCCCCACCGGCTATCTCTTCGACCCTGCCGACCCGCGCGCGCCGACGAGCGAGCAGTGGGCGCGGATGACCCCGGCCGAGCGCGCGCGCGTCGTCGATATGCTCCCCGCCGAGGTCCCGCTGGAGCTCATGCCTCCCGAGGGAGACCCGCACCGCAAGGCGAAGCGCGACGCGCTCGACGCCCTGGACGGCTTCTTCCGCCGCACCGCCCGCAAGATCTATCTCTCTTCCGAGCTCGCCGTCTTCTACCCCGGCGAGCCGCGGTTCGCGCCCGACCTGCTCGCCGTGATCGACGTCGAGCCGCACGAGCGCATGCGGTGGGTGGTCGACCACGAGGGCAAGGGGCTCGATCTCGTGATCGAGGTCCACGTGGCCGGCAGCCGCACGAAGGATCACCAGCTCAACGTCGACCGCTACGCCCGGCTCGGCATCCACGAGTACTTCCTCTTCGACCGCGCCCGCCTGCGCCTGCACGCCTACAGGCTGCCCGCCGCCGAGGAGAGCGACCCGTCACGCCCGCGCGCCTACCAGCGCATCGTGCCTCAGGCTGGCCGGTTCGCCTCCGAGGTGCTCGGCCTCGATCTGCTGCTCGACGGCACGCGCCTCCGCTTCTTCGCGGGCAACGCCCTTCTCGAGGACGCCGATGAGAGGATCGCCCGCCTTGGCGGGATGCTCGATCAGGTCATCTCCCACCAGGAGGAAGCGCAGCGCGTCGCCGAGGAGCTGGCCGCGGAGCTCGACAGGGAGCGGCGCCTGCGCGAGGAGGAGCAGCGCCTGCGCGAGGAGGAGCAGCGCCTGCGCGAGGAGGAGCAGCGCCTGCGCGAGGAGACAGAGAAGCAGCTGGCGCAGGCGCGCGCGGAGATCGAGCGGCTCAAGTCCCGCTGAGCGCCTGGCCGGCGAGGAGGATGGCCGCCCGAGCCCTCCTCGCCAGCCACGCCGCTCCTTACCCCTTCAGCTTCGCCGCCAGGAACCGCCGCGCCTTCTCCCACGCGTCCGCCGCGGCCTTCGTGTTGTACCGCTCTCCCGACGGGTTCGCGAAGGCGTGGTCGGCGTCGTACCGGAGCACCCCGTGCTCGATGCCCGCGTCGTGGAGCGCCTTGTCGAAGTCGTTGACGACCTCGGGCGGGATGCCCTTGTCCTGGTTGCCGAAGATGCCGAGCACGGGCGCCTTGATCGCCTTGAGCTGCGCGGGGTCGGTGACGAGCCGGCCGTAGTAGATCACGGCCGCGTCGAGCTCGGGCTCGTTCAGCGCGAGCTTGAGCGACCACGCGCCGCCGAAGCACCACCCGATCGAGGCCGTGCGCGGCGCGAGGACGCGCGCGTCCGTCGTGAGGAAGCGGTGCGCCGCGCGCACGACCTCGATCCCCTTCGCCTCGTCGACCGCCTTCATCGCCGCCATCGCGTCGTCCGGCGTGGTCGCTACCTTGCCGCCGTAGAGGTCCACGGCGAGCGCCGCATACCCGTCCTCGGCGAGGCGATCGGTCCAGTGCTTGATGTGCTCGTTCAGGCCCCACCACTCGTGGATGACGACGACGCCCGCGATCGGCGGCTTCGCGTCCCGCGGCAGGCTCAGGTACGCCTTCGTGCCAGCCACCTCGACCGTCTGTCCTCGCGCGGGCGGGGCCTTGTCCGCCCTGAGCTGGTGGAGGGCCTTGAAGTCCTCCTCCGAGAGCAGCCCGGTCGGCCCGACTTCACCGGGCGCGCCGGACGACGCCGGCGCCGGCGCGGCGGCCGCGGGCGGCGGCTCGACGCGGGGCGCGGGAGACGAGGCAGAGCAGGCGGTCGCGACGAGCAGCGCCAGCGGCGCAGCCACGCGGAAGCGGCGTAGGTGGGACAGGAGCGTCATGGCGCGCACCCTACCAGCTCGGAGCGGTGCGCCGGAAGCTTCGCCGCGAGGCGTCGCGCCCGCCTACGTCGCGACGCGCAGGCCCAGCTGGCTCGACGCGACCCCCCGCCGGACGGCGGACGTCAGCGTATCCGGGGCGAACGGCTTGGCGACGAACGCATGGGCGCCGAGCCGGAACGCCCGCTCCCGCTCGCGCGGCGAGGACATCGACGAGACGATGACGACCGCGACGTCGCGATGGTGCCGGCTCTGCCGGATGAAACGGATGAGCTCCAGGCCGTCGATGTCCGGCAGGTGGATGTCGATGATCACCGCGTCGTAGGCGCCCCCGTGCATCCGCCGGAGCGCCTCGAACCCGCTCGCCGTCTCGGCGACCTCGACCGCCGGCCCGAGCTCTGGCGCCCCCTCGAGCGCCGCTCGCATGTAGGTCCGCATCGCGGCGGAGTCGTCGATGAGGAGGATGCGGGTCATGCAGGGGGTCCGGCTCGAGCTCTCGAGGGGGCGCCTAGTACACCACAAACGGCAAAATCAGAAGCGTTTGTCGGCCTTCCGACAGGAGAGCGCGTCCCCGGCGGCGCCCCTGAGCCCTCCACGCCCGCCTGCGCGCCGGTCAGGTGCCCCGCGGCGGCCTCCGAGGACCGGCCTGGCCCCTCCTCGAGCCCGTGCCGTGATCACATCGGCGCGTTCCGGGAATTCGTCTGAGTCACACAGGAAACCTTGTGCGCTCCGCGCGCACTGCACTTCTTCGCCAGAGCTGCTTCGATGAGAGCCCTGGCTCTGCCACGATAGAGCTGGACGGGGCGAGAAAGAGACGATTTGCGGTACGTCGCTCCGCTACCGCGCACCTCGGCGCGTCGCCCGGTTCTTGCTTAGGAGGGCCAAGCCCGTATGTCCTTGAAGCACTGTCTCACCGTGAACAGCGGGTGGGGCAGCCTGTCCTCGGGCAGCTTCGGTACCCGTGCTCTCCGACCCATCCTCGGCGCGCTCATCCCGTCGCTCGTCATGGTGGCGCGCCAGTCCGAGACCGGGAACAGCGATGACGCGCCCGATGACGATGACGCGGCGTCGACGAGCGCCTCCTCGGCGACCAGCGGCGCTGGCGGCGTCGACCACGGCCCCACCGTCAGCCACGGCGCCAGCATGGGCAGCCCCGGGGCGGGACGCCGCTCCCTGTCCGGTCAAGCCAGGGTGATTGCACGGGTCAGATCAGCGACTCATCGAAGGAGACCGTTGTATGCGTAATAGCCAAGGAGCCGTGCCGCGAGAGCTGCTCGACTGGGTCTTCAACCGTCGGCAGCCCCTCGTCAAGCTCGGGGCGTTCGCCATCACCAAGCCCGTACTCGTGTCCTGCAGGGAGGACGACGAGAGGGGCGGCGACCTGAGCGGGAGCGGCACCGGCGGCGGAGAGGGCGCGTGGAGCGGCCCTGGTAGCTCGGGCAGCTGCACCGCCGGCCCCTTCGCCACCAGCTCGAGCAGCGCCGGCGGCGGCGTGGGCGCAGGCGGCGCCGACGCGCTGGATCCGTCGATCTTCAAGGGCGCCGGCAGCTGCCGAGTGACCGCCACGGACATCGGGGGTCCGTTCTTCATCGACGACCGCGAGATCCCGAACGACATCAGCCTGTTTCGCAGCGACATCCGGGACAACCACCCCGGCTGCGAGCTCCGGCTCTATGTCCGCCTGCTCGACGCCCGGAACAACCACGAGCCCATCCCCGACGCCGAGGTCTACATCTGGCACTGTGACGCGGATGGGCAAACCAGCGGCCTCGAGCATCAGAGCCCCTCCACGCCGTCCACGGGCGCGGCCGAGCACACGCCGGAGAGCCAGGATCGGTTCTGCCGCGGCGTGCAGCTCTCGGACCGCAACGGGATCGTGGGCTTCAAGTCGATCTATCCCGGGTCGGACGCGGGGCGGCCGGTCCACGTCCACATGGTCGCTCGCATCAACGGAGCCACGACAAGGCTGATCACGACGCAGCTCTATTTCGACGCGGACCTCAGCGTGGAGGTCTTCCAGAAGGAGCCAGCCTACGCGGCTCGCTCGGCGAACCTCCCGGCGTCCAGCCTCAATCCGCCGCCTGGCAAGGTGGTCATGCCGACCACGTACACCTCGGGGCTGATCACCAGCATTCTCAACATCATCGTCGATGCCTGAGCGCACGGGTGTCTCGCCCAGGGGGCAGTGCGTCACGCCCTCGGCTCGACCCGGGCCCCCCTCGGCGAGCCGGGACCGCGCCTGCCCGCTGCCTGTTGAACGTCACGAAATTTCGAGGAAACAGGGCACCTCTGCCGTTCGCCGCGCCGGCGCGGGGCGGACAATCGCCCTCCGGGGCGCCAGACTGCGGTAGGGAGGTTCCATGAGCGACACGGATCGGCTGGATCCCGGGAGCATGGCGCGCGCGTTCCGCGAGGCGCGGCGCCGCGGGATGGATGTGGAGCCGGCGGTCCTGTTCCACGACCTCGGGCGCATGCGGGCGCGCATCGGACGGATCGGCGCGGCGTTTCCGCCGGGCGCCCTCCACACCGTCGCGATCAAGGCGAACCCCCTCGTCGAGGTCCTGCGGGCGGCGGTCGACTGCGGCGCTGGGCTCGAGGCGGCCTCGCTCGAGGAGGTGAAGCTCGCGCTCGCCGCCGGCTGCCCGCCCGACCGCATCGTCTACGACTCTCCCGCGAAGTCCCGCGCCGACATCGCGGAGGCCCTCCGCCTGGGCGTGCGGCTCAACGCCGACAACCTCGACGAGCTCGGACGCATCGACGAGCTCGTCGGCCACGGGGGGGCGGCCAGCCGCATCGGGCTGCGCATCAACCCGCAGGTCGGGGCCTCCAGCATCGCCCTGACCAGCGTCGCGGATCGGCGCTCCAAGTTCGGGGTCCCCCTCGAACAGGCGGACGCGGTGCGCGCTGCCTTTGCGCGGTACCCGTGGCTCGCAGGGCTGCACGTGCACGTCGGCTCGCAGGGGTGCGCGCTCTCGCAGCTCATCGAGGGGATCGGCCGCGTCGAGGCGCTGCGCCAGGAGCACCGGCGCGCGATGGGCCCGCTCGCCGCCGGGACCATGGATATCGGCGGCGGTCTGCCGGTCGCCTACCGGAGCACGGACCGCCCCCCGGCGCTCGAGGACTACGCGGCCGCGCTGCGGCGCGAGGTGCCGACGCTCTTCGAGGAGGGGACCACGCTGATCACCGAGTTCGGGCGCTGGATCCAGGCGGGCTGCGGCTTCGCGGTCTCGCGGGTGGAGTACGTGAAGAAGGACTCGGCCGGGCGCACCGCGATCCTTCACCTCGGAGCCGACTTCCTGCTGCGCCGCGCGTATCACCCGGACGACTGGCACCATGACTTCATGGCGCTCGATCCCGAGGCCGAACCCAAGGGGGGGCCGTTCTCGCCGTGTACCCTCGGCGGCCCGCTCTGTTTCGGCGGCGACGTGCTGGCCCGCGAGCTCGCGTTTCCGGAGCTGTCGCCCGGCGATCTCGTGCTCATCCGCGACACGGGGGCTTACACGCTGAGCATGTGGTCCCGCCACTGCAGCCGCGGCATCCCTGCTGTGCTCGGCGTCGACGCCGACGACCTCCGGGTCCTGCGCGAGCGCGAGCTGCCAGAGGACGTCGTCGCGTTCTGGAGCCGCGGCCGCGGCCGGCCATGAGCCCGCCGCGCGGCGTTCACATGGTCGTTTCCAGGGGAATCCAGCATGTGGCACCATGGAGCGACGAGCGCTGCGACGTGGAGGAGCACAGATGAAATCGAGCGGAGCTTCGTGGGTCCTCGGGCGATGCGCACGAGCGTGGCGGGTCACGCTCCTCGGAGCCGCGCTGTGCGTGCCACCCGTCGCCAGCGCGGGCTGCGGCGATGACGAGGCGACGACAACCGCCTCGGTGTCCAGCGGCAGCGGCGGCGCGACGGGTACCAGCTCGGGCGGCGGCGCTGCCGGCTCGGGCGGCTCCGGCGCCGGCGGCTCAGGCGGCTCCGGCGCGGCTGGCTCCGGTGGTTCCGGTGGCACCGGCGGCTCGGATGGCGCCGGCGGCGCTGGCGGCTCCGGCGGCGACACCGTGAGCGTGCAGATCATCGCCTTCAACGACTTCCACGGCAACCTGGAGCCCCCTACAGGCAGCAGCGGCAGGATCACCGTACCTGCCACACCCACCAACACCACCGTGGACGCCGGCGGCGTCACTTACCTGGCGTCCCGCGTCGCCGCGCTCCGCGCCACGAATCCGAACACCGTGGTGGTCTCGGCCGGCGATCTCATCGGCGCGAGCCCGCTGGTGTCGGCGCTCTTCCATGATGAGCCCACGATCGAGGCCATGAACCTCCTCGGCCTCGACATCAACGGTGTCGGCAACCACGAGTTCGACAAGGGCACATCGGAGCTCCTCCGGATGCAGTACGGCGGGTGCAGCCCGGCCGACGGCTGCACGGACGGCACCTTCTTCCCGGGCGCGAACTTCAAGTTCCTCGCCGCCAACGTCGTCGTGGACACGACGAGCGGCAGGACGCTCTTCCCGCGTTATGACATCCGCGAGTTCGACGGCGTGAAGGTCGCTTTCATCGGCATGACGCTCGAGGACACGCCGTCCATCGTGACGCCGATCGGCGTCGCGGGGCTGTCGTTCATGGATGAGGTCGACACGGTGAACGACATCGTCCCGGAGCTCCAGGCGCAGGGCATCGAGGCGATCGTCGTGTTGCTCCACGAGGGAGGGCTCCCCACCGGCCTCTTCAACGAGTGCCCGGGCCTCTCTGGCCCCATCATCGACATCGCCACGAACATCGACCCCGCCGTGGACGTGATCGTCTCAGGGCACACCCATCAGGCGTACAACTGCATCCTCGGCGACAAGATCGTGACGAGCGCGGCGTCGTTCGGCCGTCTGGTGACGGACATCGATCTGGAGATCAGCAAGAGCACGGGCGACGTGACGGCGAAGACGGCGAACAACGTCATCGTGACGCGCGAAGCGCCCGACGCGAGCGTGAGCACCCTGGTGACGCGCTACAAGGATCTCGCGGCGCCGCTGGCCAGCGTGCAGGTCGGCACCATCACCGCGAATCTCGACCGCGCGGTCCCGGCCATGGGCGCCGGACTGTTCACGATGGGCGCGGTGATCGCCGACGCCCAGCTCGCCGCCACGCGCGACGCGAGGACCGGCGGGGCCGAGATCGCGTTCATGAACCCGGGCGGCATCCGCGCGGACCTCACCTACGCGGCCTCTGCCACCGAGGTCAGCGACGGGGTGGTCACGTTCGGTGAGGTGTTCACGGTGCAGCCCTTCGGCAACAGCCTGGTCGTGATGACCCTCACGGGGGCGCAGATCGACACGCTGCTGGAGCAGCAGTTCCGGCTGGACACGGGGGGCGTGCGGCAGAGCCTGATCCTGCAGATCTCGAACGGCTTCACGTACACCTACAGCCAGAGCGCGCCCATCGGCGCGAAGGTCGACATCGCCTCGATCCAGATCAACGGCGTCCCGATCGAGGCGGCGCGGACGTACCGGGTGACGGTGAACAGCTTCCTGGCGACGGGCGGCGACGGCTTCACCGTGCTCAAGGACGGCACCGATCGGCTCGGCGGCGCGCTGGATCTGGACGCGCTGCGGGACTACTTCGCGGCGAACTCGCCCATCTCCCCGCCCGCGCTCGACCGGATCACGGTCGTGCCCTGATCGGGCTTCCTGGAGCTGCCGAGGTTGACGGCCGCGCTCGACTTCACGCGATAGAACGGCGGCTGGCTGGAGGACGCCGGCAGGGTCACGCCCTCCGGCCGAGGAGCTCTCTGGAGGGGCGCGAAAGCTCGCCCCCTAGCTGCGCGGCCTTCGTGCGTAGAGGAAGCGTGCATAGCCGATCTCGGCGGCGTTCTTCGTGAGCTCGACGTTGGCCCACGCGACGACGTCGCCGAACGGGCGGTCCTGGAAAGGCCATCGCGTCCGTCGTGTCGAGCGCAGGTCGTCGTCGGTCACCTGCTCGATCGCCGCTCGCCACTGGCCCTGAAGCCCTCCGAGCCACGCGCGCACGTCGCCGGCGTTGCCAGGCCACGTCACGTTCTCGCGGGTGAGAGCGCCGTCGCCGAAGGCGTGGTCGAGCACCATGGACCACCAGAAGCCGAGATGCCACGTCAGCCACGCGATGCTCGGCGGGCCGAGATCGTAGCCCTCGTGCTCCGGCCAGTCGGCGCGCCACTGGCCATCGGGGGTTTGACGAACGTGCAACCCCTGGTCAGCAGGGCGCCACAAGCACTCTTCGGTGGAGAGCCCGTCGAGGTGAAAGCTGGTGAGCTGCCAGGCTATCTCGAACTGCCGGATCAAGTAGCCGCCGACTTCGCTGGCCATCGGCGAAGGAGCGGCGTCAGGGCCATCACGTCTCATGGCCCCGACCCTAGCATGCCTGCCGTCCCCTTCCTGCCCGCGCACGGAGACGAACGCGTGATGCTACTTCAAGGAGGCGCGTGCGGGATCCCCGTGGCCTCGAGACGCTCTCATGAGCGAGGTCTCGTCGAACGGACAGCCTCGACCGGCGAGGAGAGCCCGCCAGAGCGGCTCGAACGCGCCCGCCGGTCGGTCGACGCAGCCGTGGGAAGGGAGCGAGCCCGCTCTGCCTAGCCGGGATTCACCGCGATCTGCATCTGGGCGATCACGATGTCCCCTTCCATCACGGCCTTGGCACGAAGGCCGCTGTTGCCCGCCTCGTCGGCCTTGATGGCGCCCTGGTAGTAGTTCGCCAGGTTGCCGGTGGTGCGCGCCTTGTACGGCTCGTACTTGGTATGAACGGAGTCGGTGAAGGCGGGATCGAAGTAGAATTGCGTCGTGAAGATGTGGTCTCCACCCTGGTACGTGGTGCGACCCTTCGACATCGATCCCTTCTTGAAGCAAACGAAGTGGATGTGAACGTCGCGGCCGTTGTACCAGCCGGGGAAGATGCTCCTGAACGAGACGACGCCGTTCGCGTCCGTGGTCTGCACGCCGCGACAGAAACGGTCCGTGTTGGTGAGATCGTTCTGACCCGGCCTGCCCGCGTAGGGCGCGTCGGGCTTCTGCTCGTTGGCAGCACCCCTGGTCCCGAAGCCGCTGTAGAACCCCTGCCCGTCCGTGTGCCAGATGTAGACGTCCACGTCGGCCAGGCCTACGCCCTTGCCATCGCAGTCGGGCGCGCTCAGGTCGACCACGCGCAGGTGGAGGTGCATCTCCACACCTTCTGGCGCGCTCTCATTGTAGCGACCACGAATGTCCTGTCGGACCAGGGAGATGTCGTCGTTCTTCTCGAGCTCGTGAATGAAGAAGGGGCCCTGACCGGCGCCGTCCGTCTTGTTGATCGCCCTGCACGTCGGCACGTTGTCGAACGGCGGTGCCTCTAGGCCGTCGCCGCCGCCGCTGCCGCCGCTACCTCCCGCGCCTCCCGCGCCCGGCTCGGAGCCTCCCTCGCCCGAGCCGCCCGTGCCTGCCGTGGTGGAGGTGGCCGGTCCCGCGCCGCTCGAGCTCGACGTGGTGGTGGCGGGGTCGGCCCCGCCGCCTCCGCTACCCGAGGCCGTGGTCCCACTGCCCCCGGAGCTCGCAGAGCCTCCGCCGGCGCCGCTGGGGTCATCCGACTCGCCGCCGTCTCCGCACGACACGGTGACGGCAATCACTCCCAGCCCCAGGAGCGCCTGCCGCCGGTCAACGACCTTGAACAACGGGCCCTGGGTCTCGGTATCTCGTTCCTTGCTCATAAAGCAGCTCTCCTCAGGTGGTCGATGACCTGTCCGTCCGGCGGACAAGGCGCCGAAAAGGCGGCAACATCTTCCCAAGAACGGCGACAGTAAAGCATGGCGGCGCGGGGCGTGGAAGACGGGACCCGAGCTGATCCCACATTCCCGCCTTCATGTAGTTATCCTCCGCTGTTTCACGCGCATCGGCGCGTCAGGTATCGAGGGTGACAGGGGCCTGCACGCCACCCAGGATCCACGTGCGAAGAGCCTCGATCAACGCCGGGAATCCCATGGCTCAGGCCGGCATCGGTTGCTTGTTGCACGTCGCCTGGGAGAGGGCGCCGCAGGCAGCGGCTGTGCAGTAAGACGAGGCATCCTTCGATGCATGAGTGCGTTGTGGATACAGCGCACTTTTCCAGGAGGGAGGCGAATCGCGCAAGCGACCTTTCACCGCACGATCGCGGGCCGGGGTGGCCACACCATCCGCTGCTCGGCCGCGAGCGCTGGCGAACGATGGATGGCGGGCGGCGCCGCGAACGACGCCTCCGACGTGCCGCCGCCGGGCGCGGTCTTCTTCGGCCACCAGTCCATGCTGAGGTGGATGTGGTGGTGGTGATACGGCCACCCCTCGCCGTACGCCATCCGGTCCGAGAAGCTCGCGAGCTCGTCGTCGGTGATCTTCCGCCGATCCCGGGCCGGAAGGGCGTTCAGCTTGGCCGCGGTCCTCGACAGGAACGGCGCGATGACCTTGTCCACGCCGATGACGCGCGTGCGGGGCGAGCGGAACAGCCTGGCCATGAAGAACGCCTCCCGCTCGAGGTCGACGATGTGCTTCCGCTTCGCCGCCGAAGAGCAGTACCCGTCCTCGTGCTTCGACCCGTCTCCGCAGATGATCTCCCCATCGTTCGATCCGTCCGTCTGGAAATAGGCGATGTCGATGTTGCCACCCTGGTCGTGCGTCGACTGGGGGTGACGCGGGCTGTCGACGTCGTAGCCGGGCGTGACGCCGTTGATCTGGCAGACGTCGATCAGCGAGAGCGGCGTCGTGCCCGGGAACGCATGCAGCGTCTCCGCGAGGGCGTCCCGGACGAGCATGATGAGCTCGCGCCGAGCAAAGCGGTAATTGCTGAACGTCTCCCAGATGTAGCCGCCCCCGACCACCGAGTCGTCAAGGTCGGGGAACGGGAACGGCAAGAGCCCGCCGCCGCGCTCGCCGAAGCCGGCGCACTCGTCGAACGAGAAGCCGGCGTCCACGCAGCTCGGGCCGTCGACATACGGAGTCGACGTCACGTCCAGGCCATAGACGTTCTGCGCGCCGTCGTGGCCGACGACCCGGACGAAGTACTCGGCGCCACCCCGCTCGGAGTAGAACCCGTAGAACTCGGTGTCCGTCTCCTGATCGCGGTACGCGTACGGGTACTGCGCGCCGTCGCGCGAGCCGAGCAGGCGGCCCACGCCGTCATAGACCACCAGATCGATGTCCCCGGCGGCCTGACGGAACCGGATGCCCACGCGGACGATGGTCCGCTCCGGTACCACGATCTTGAGCCAGTCCTCGTCCCCCTCGCAGAGGGTGAGGTCCTTCGTGACGCCCATGGGCGCTGTCACCGCTGCTCCCAGGTCGTCGTTGGGCTCGAGGGCGTCGCCCTCGGCGCCGCAGGCGGAGGGGCCCTTGCGGCACTCGCCGCCATCGCAGGAGCTGCCCTCCGGACACCAGCCTGACGGGACGTCGGGTGAGCACGCGACATCGTCCGATACGCAGAGCTCCCCGAGGCAGGTCGTGCCCTCCGGGCAGGTCGACGCGCCGTCGCAGCCGGCGAAGCAGGCCGACCTGCCCTCGCCGTCGACGGTGTGACACACGTAGCCAGGCCGGCAGTCGAGATCGCTGCCGCAGGTGCTCATGCACACCGGCGAGCCGCCCTCCGCCGCGGGGAAGCAGCCCGCGCCTGGCCCGCACTCGTCATCGCTCTCGCAGTCGAAGGCGAGGCAGTACCCCTCCACCCAGCCGTTCGGCGCCGAGGGATCCTCGTCACGATAGCAGGTCGCGCCGCGCAGCGAGCACGCCTCGTCGGCGTCGCAGGCCGCGCCGATCTCCCCGGCGCCGACCGTATCCTCCGCGCACGCCGCGCCGCAGGCCGCGTTGCACCCGTCGCCGCGCCGAGGAGAGCACAGGCCGTGACGGCTCTGCACGCCATCGCAGGTCTCTGGATCATAGAGGGGATAACACACCCCCGAGTCGGTCAGGATGTCCGTGTTGAAGCAGCGAGAGCCGGGCGCGCAGCCCTGCTCGCTGTTCGGCGCCGTACACAGCCCCTCCGCGCGCTGCATGCAGATGCCGAGCACGCAGACGGCCGCCTCGCCGTCGCAGTCCGCATCGCAGCTGCAGCTCGCGCCGACGGGGCGGCGCTTCTGGCTCGCCCCGCCGCTCTGCATCTCGCTGTCGACCGTCAACTCCGAATCCCATGGGTCCACATCACACGCTTCCAGAGAACCCATGAGCGCCGGCACCACCACGAAGAGCCATCGCCAATGTAGATCCATGCCACCCTGCCTAGTGAGGAGTGCGAGACCGCACCTGTCGAGCGTTCTAGTCCCAGGCGAGGGGTAACTGGTTATTGAAAAGAGCGTATGAGTCACGCGGGATACCCCGCGCGAAGATATTCCCAGCTTCGCAGCGGCGTTGTTGTCCCCGCGCGTGGGGGCGCCCACGCGACGAGCGGCTGGCGCGCGTCCGCCGCGGTGGACTCGCGGTCATCCGACGCACCGGCCGCGCCGCGCGGCGCCCGCGCGGCGATCGTCATCGCGTCGGCCCGGGGCGCCTACTCGTACTTCTGGCTGACGCGGAACGAGCCGAGCGAGCGTACGCCCGTCGCGTGCTGCTCGAGCAACGCGAGGGCTTCCTTGAACGCAGGCTCCTCCGTGCTGCCCTCGCACTCGACGAGGAAGAGGTACTCTTCAGGGCTGTCCGGCAGCGCGCGAGAGACGATGCGCGTGAGGTTGATGTGGTGTCTCCCGAGCGCGGAGAGCGCCGCGACCAGGGCGCCCGGGCGGTGGTCCAGCCCGAACAGGAGCAGCGTCCGCCCCCCCGAGGCCGGCGGCTCCGCGACCTTCCCGACGATGAAGAAGCGCGTGATGTTCTCGCCCTTCGCGCCGAGCTTCGGCACGAGGATCTCCAGCTTGTAGATGGCCGCCGCGCCCTTGTTGCCGATCGCACAGGCCTCGCCGTCCTGCGCCGCGCGCTCGACCGCCTCGGCGGTGCTCTCGGCCTCGAGGATCTGCGCGTCAGGGTAGGTCTCGCGCAGCCAGTCGCCGCAGTGCTTGAGCGGGACGAAGTGCGAATAGATGCGCTTCGGCGCCACGCCCGCCCTGCCGAGGAGCGACAGCGTGACGTGCAGCGAGAGTTCCTCGCACACGACGAGCGCGGCGCCCGTGCCCTCGCGGCGGATCAGCTGATCGACGGTGTCGTAGATCGGTCCGCCCACCGCGTTCTCGATCGGCACGACGCCGTAGGTCGCCGCGCCGCCGGCCACGGCGTCGAACACCTCCGAGATGGTGCGCCGGGGCGTGAGCTCCGCGCTCGCGCCGAAGCGCCGGGACGCGACCTCGTGGCTGAACGTCCCGGGCCGCCCGAAGTAGGCGACCCGCTGGCGCGCCGCCGGGGCCCCTGCCGCGTCGCTCGCCGCGGGCGCCGCGTCGTCGCCGCGCGCCGTCCCTGGCTTCCCCGCGTCAGCCGACATGAGCGACGGGCGCCTCGCCAGCGCCAGCGCGGACGGTCGCGACACGCCCCCCGCAGGGCGCGCCGCTCCGCCGTGGGGCCGGCATCCTTCGATGGAAGCTGTGCATCGAGCGCCGCCTGTCTACCGGCGCGATGCGGCGGCGTCCAGCGAGGAAAGCGGCGGCGTCTCGCGTGTCTCGCCTGTCTCGCCTGTCTCGCCTGCCCGCGCGAGGAGGCGCCCGCCGCCGCGGTGCACCAGGCAGCCGCCGAGCCCGCCCGTGCGTCGATCGCACCCCAGCAGCCGGGCGGGAGCACCATCGTGGCCGACGATGCCGGAAGGCCCCCTGGCGCGGTTCGGGTGAGGAACGATCGTTACATCCAGAGAACCATCGTCAAGCGGCGCTTTCCCGAGCGATTCGGCCTGCATGCGCGCAGTTGCGCATGCGGAGGGTGGCGCAGGAGACGACCACATGTCCATACATTCGACCACTTTTTCGATCGAATTTCGCCTGTGATCGCCCCGACCAGTTTTTGCAAGTTCCGTTTCTTGTGATAACGATCGTTACGCGATGTCGGGAACGGGGCGTGGAGGCCATGGTTCAGGGCCGCCGAACGACAGAGAAGGGGCCTACTGGCGGA
Source organism: Sorangium sp. So ce1504 (assembly GCF_051521635.1). Lineage (NCBI taxonomy): Bacteria > Pseudomonadati > Myxococcota > Polyangiales > Polyangiaceae > Sorangium > Sorangium sp. So ce1504. The sequence goes on from NZ_CP150365.1 coordinate 10,113,984, forward strand.
TCTTCAACAAGAAAACGATCGTGCTCGTGCGGCGATGGCTTCGCCTCCTGGGGGTTCCGCGCCGGGATCGCTGGGACATCGCCCAGAACGTGATGCTCGCGGCGCATGAGAGCTTCGGGAACTACGATCCGGAGCTCGGGCCGTCCGACCGCTGGCTGAACAAGATCGCTGTCCACGCCGCGTCCCACTACGGGCTGCGCGAGCGGCGCCGGAGGGAGGAGCCGTTGCCTGACGACTTCGACGCAGAGCTCGACGAGCCCTCGGCCGAGGAGCAGATCATCTCGGCGTGCGATCGCCTGTTCGCGCGCGCGGTCCTGCGCGAGCTCGACGCCGAGTTCGGCGCGATCCTCATGGCCCACGACATCGAGGGCGTCCCCATGGCGGACTTCGCGAGCCGGGCGGGAGTCCCCCTCTCGACGGCGTACAAGCGGCGGAGCCGGGCGCTCGCCGCGTTTCAGCAGCTGGCCACGCGGCGCCTCGCGTCGATGCCCGGCGCAGAGGCGCGGGGCGGCGGCCGACCGGAGTCCGGCGCTGGGTCGCCTCGCGTCGCGGGCTGCTCCGCGCGGACGTGACGGCTCAGGGGCTCATCGCCCGCGCCGGCTCGATGACGAGGGAGCGGAGCCGCGCGACCCGCGCTCCTCGGACCGAGGCCGCGAGCGGAGCCGCGCGCGCTCCGGATCCTCGTTGATGAGCGCGAGGATGGCCTGCTTCTTCGGCGAGTCGTCGGGCTCGATCAGCAGGAAGAGGAGCGCCTCCTGGAGAGCCTCGGGCGCGCGATCGAAGCGATCGGCGACGACCGCGGAGACCGGGCTCCTCCCGTCGCCGGGCAGGAGGAGCCGAGCATCGCAGTTGAGCCCCTGTGCGATGAGCGCCAGCGCGCCGAGCCCGAGGTCGCGCTCGCCGCGCTCGACCTGCCGCAGGTAGGTCGCCGAGAGGCGCGCTTTCTCGGCGAACTCGGCGTAAGTGAGCCCGTGCAGCTGCCGGAGCACGCGAATGGCTCGACCGACCTCCTTGGGAAGCGCATCGCTCATGGCCGGCGCAGCCTATCAACTCCCGCCGCAGCCGGAAAAGGACGATCGCACGTTTCTCCCTGCATTCGCGCGGGGGCGCACGTCGATGTCGGTTACTTACTATAACTGATTCAGCTCCTCCAAGAGCGCCCGGGAGTGCGAGTTCTCGCGCCTCTCGATCGCTATGCCGGTGAGGAGGGGCGCTTGGCCGCAGCTCGGATCGACGCGGGGTCAGCGTCGGTTGCGTCGGTTGCGTCGGTTGCAGCCTCAGGGCGCTTCTGTCATTCCTGGCGCGTTCGCTGGCAGGATGTGCGCTGGTTCGAGCGCGTGTCTCGGCCCCTTCGGGGGACGGCAAGGGGTTCGATGATCCGTCTGGAGCTTTCAGGAGAGCACACCCGGCTGCACTCGACGCTGTGCGCCCAGTGCCCGCAGGGCCCCGCGGGGTGCTGCGTTAGCCCGCCCGAGCTCGACTGGACGGACATCGGGCGCATCGTCTCCCTCGACGGCCGTGGCTGGCTGCTCGAGCAGATCGCCGCAGGCAACCTGCTCCCCGTGAGCCGCGGACTCGAGCTCCGGCGCGTGCGGAAGCGGGAGGAGCGCACGGCCCCGCGGCAATCGAAGTGCGTCTATCACGGCGCGCGCGGCTGCTCCGTCCCCGCCGAGCGGCGGGCCGCGACATGCAATTACTTCCTCTGCGAGGACGCCTTCGCCGAGCGCACGGACGGCCAGACGGATCCTGCGTCCGCCGAGAGCCGCCGGGCGCACGCGCTCCTCCGCGACGTCTACGGCCGCTGGGACCGTGAGCTCGCCGAGGCGGTCGCGTCCCGCCCGGAAGGGCCGACGTGGGACGCGGCGTTCCTCGACTGGCTGGGCGCGGAGTTCGAGCGGCTCTCGCGCGCGTCGCGCGACGAGCTCACCGCGCCTGGCCTCACCGCGCGTGGATCTGGATAGAGAGCGCCCCTGGCGCGGCGAGCGCGCCCGTCTCCCGGGGATCACCCGTCACAGCATGGCGACCGGATCCACGTCGATGATCACCCGGGCGTTCCGGTCAAGGCCATCCCTTATCAGCCCGGCCAGCGCCGCGAGCGCCCCCCGGAGCGGACCGCGATCGCGCGCCCGGAGGAGCACCCGGAACCGGTAGCGCCCGCGCAGGCGCGCGATCGGCGCCGCCGACGGGCCGAGCACCTCGACGCGCCGGGCGACCCCCTCGGGGCAGGTGCGGGCGTGGGCCGCGAGCTTCGCCGCGGCGCCGCGCCCCACGCTCTCGTCGACCGCGTCGATCCGGAGCAGCGCGAGGCGCGTGGCGGGCGGATAACCCACCTCCTCGCGGTCGCGGATCTCCCGCTCGAGAAAGCCAGGCACGTCGTGCGCCGCGGCGAACGCGATGGCCGGGTGCTCGGGGTTGCGCGTCTGGATGAGCACACGGCCGGGGCGGTCGCGCCGCCCCGCGCGCCCGGCCACCTGCACGAGCAGCTGGAAGCCGCGCTCGGCCGCGCGGAAGTCGGGCAGCCCGAGCGCGGCGTCGGCGTTCACCACGCCGACCAGCGTCACGTTGGGAAGGTCATGGCCCTTCGTGACCATCTGCGTGCCGACCAGGATGTCGATCTTGCCCTCGCGCATCCTCGCGAGGATCGCCTGCGAGCGATCCTTGCCGGCGACGTCGCGATCGAGGCGCGCCACGCGCGCCTCCGGGAACGAGCCGGCGATCGTGGCCTCGAGCCGCTCGGTGCCGAGCCCCTCGAGCAGCAGGTTCCGCGCGCCGCACGCGCCGCAGCGGTCCGGCAGCGGCCCCGCATAGTCGCAGTAGTGGCAGCGCAGCCGCCCCCCCTCCGGCCGCTCGTCGAGCGGCGCCGCGGGCGCGGGCGCGCCGCCCGGCGAAGGCGGGCGCGCGTCGCGGCGCCGCCCGCGGTGGTACGTCAGCGCGACCGAGCAGGCGTCGCACGTGGTCAGCGTCCCGCACGAGCCGCAGACGACGCTCGGCGCGAAGCCGCGGCGGTTCAGGAAGAGGATCGCCTGCTCCTTCGCCGCGAGCGTCTTCTCGAGCGCGCGGTGCAGCGGCAAGGAGATCAGCGGATCGCCCGAGGGGCCGGCGCGGAAGCGGCGGAGATCGACGAGGGAGACCTCGGGGAGGCTGGCCTCGCGGTGCGCGCGGTCCGGCAGGCGCAGCTCGGCGAGCTTGCCGCGGCGCACCAGCGCGACGGACTCGATGGAAGGGGTCGCGGAGCCGAGCACGCACACCGCCCCCGCGCGGTGGGCGCGGAGCAGCGCCATGTCGCGCGCGTGGTAACGCACGCCCTCCTCCTGCTTGAACGAGCCGTCGTGCTCCTCATCGACGAGGATGAGGCCGAGGTCCGGCACCGGCGCGAACAGCGCGGAGCGCGCCCCGATGGCGACGCGCACCTTGCCGACGTGGAGGCTCGCCCACATCGCGTGGCGATCGGCGTCGCTCAGCCCGCTGTGCAGCACGGCGAGCTCGTCGCCGAAGCGGGCGCGGAAGCGCGCGACGAGCTGCGGGGTGAGGGCGATCTCCGGCACCATGACGAGCGCGCCGCGGCCCCGGTCGAGGCAGCTCTTGATGGCGCGCAGGTACACCTCGGTCTTGCCGGAGCCGGTCACGCCGAAGAGGAGGAACGCGCTCGGCCGCGGCTCCTGCCCGGCGGGCCGCGGCTCCTGCCCGGCGGGCCGCGGCTCCTGCTGGGCGATCGCAGGGTGCTCCCCTCCCCCGGGCGGCGCGGACAGCGCCGCGAGCGCCGCGTCGATGCGCGCCGCGGCCTCGGCCTGCGCCGCGTTGAGCTCGGGGGGCACGTCGCGCTCCTCGGCGCGGCGGAAGAACGGGTCGCGCGGCGGCTCGCGCTCGTCCAGGGCGACGAGGTTGCGCTCGGCGAGCTTCTTCAGGGCGCTGCGCGCGTTGCCGAAGCGCTCCTCGATCCGCGCGACCGGCTGCTCGCCGTTCGCCCGGAGCAGCGCGAGCACCGCCGCGGCCTGCCCGCGGAGCGTGCCGGGCTCCTCGACGACGTCGGTCGCGCTCGCGTACGCGACCTTGCGGCCGCCGACCTGCTTGGCGCGGCCGAGGTCGAGGACGCCGTCGAGCTCCCCCTGGGCCTTGAGCGCGCGCACCTGCTCGCGCTCGAGCGCCGGCAGCGCGAGGCGGAGCACCTCGCCGATCGGCGCGAAGTAGTAGGCGGCGAGCTCCTGCAGGAAGGCGAGCAGCTCCGCTGGCAGCGCCGGACGCGCGTCGACGAGCGCCGCGAGCGGCTTGATCTTGGACGGATCGATGGCCGCGCTGCGCTCGCTGACGGCGAGCACCACGCCGAGCAGCTTGCGCCGATGGAACTCGCAGAGGACGCGCGCCCCCGGTCGGACCTCGCCGGCGAGCGCGGCGGGGACCTCGTAGGTGAAGGCCTGCGAGAGCGGGACGGGCACCGCGACATCGGCGAGGAGGGGCATCGCTCCGGAGGGCCGCGCGCGGCGCGGCACGGGCGAGATACCAGAGAACGCCGCCCAGGACGAGGAACGCAGGGCGTGCGCGCGGGCGCCGCGCCGGGCCCGGATAAGGAAAGACTCCAAAAAAAAAGCGCCGCCGGGGCCTCGGGGGGGGGGAAGGCCGCGCCGGCAGCGCTGGCCGGACATAGAGCACCGTCCATGCCATCCGCGGGATTCGCGATTCGAACGTATTTCACTTCAGATGGGGCGCTCGCTGATTTCGAACCTGAAATTTCGGCAGAGCACCATTGCAGAAGCGAACTGAGCGCCCTGCTCGAGCGTCACAGAGGCACGCGCCGCGGGAGGGGGTGGGAACGCCGGACCCGCTCCCGCGGGGTCCGCCGATTGCTCGGGATCCGGTCAGGGGTTCACCACTGGACGGTCGGCGGGGCGGGCGCCATGCGCTGGAAATCCGCGCAGCGCGCCTCGGAAGGGGGGAACATGATCGGAAGCGCAGTCTTGGGGGGAATCGAGGAGCAGGACTGGATCGACCGGATGGCCGACCCGCTTCAGCGCGGCATCCAATCCGTCCTGAGGCGAGCGCCCACGGTCGCCAAGGTGCTGCATGGCAAGTTCCTCGGGCACCCCTTGCACCCGGTGCTGGTGACCATCCCCATCGGCGCCTGGTCCTGCGCGCTGGTGCTCGATCTCGCCGGCATCGGCCGCAGGCGGCGTCGTCTCCATCGGGGAGCGGACGCGACCGCGGCCATCGGCCTCGGCGGGGCGCTCGTGGCCACCTTCGCCGGGCTCGCCGACTGGAGCACCACCCTCGGCCCCGCGAAGCGGATCGGCTTCGTCCACGGCGCCGTGAACCTCGCGATCGCCGGCCTGTACGGCGCCTCGCTCGCCTCCCGGGCGATCGGGCTGCGGCCGCTCGGGATCGCGCTGTCGACCGCGGGGTTCGGCCTCGCGGGGGCGAGCGGCTGGCTCGGCGGAGAGCTCATCTACCGCTACGGCGTCGGCATCGGCAACGACGCGTGCGAGCGGAGGCCGGAGATGCAGGTGCCCGTGCCCGAAGCGCCGATCGCCGACGCGGGCTGACGGCGACGGGCGCCGGCGCGCCGGACGGGAGCGAGATACGACGTTCTCCTCGACCGAGCGGGCGCTAGCGCGCCGCGAGATAGCAGCCCGCGATGACGAGCGCGGCGAGGGCGAACAGCAGCGCGCAGTGCACGAGCCATGGCACGAGCCGGCGCTGCTGCGGTCGAGCGAGCGGAGGCTGCGCCCTGGCCCAGGGCGGCGGCTCGGCCAGGGCCAGCGCGGCGGGCTCTGCGCCCTGCGCGCCGGCCGCCCTCGCGGGCAGCGCGGCGGCCTCCATCGCCGGCGGCGCTGCCATCGCCATCGCGCCCTGCGCGCCGATGTCCATCGCGCTCGGCGTGACGGCCTCCCTCGCGCTCGGCGCGATGGCCACGGCCGCGATCGGCTCGATCACCGCAGGCGGACCGAGCTCCAGCGCGCGCACCGCGCGCTCGCGCGCCCGGCGGGGCGCGACCAGCTCCGCACCGAAGTTGTCGCGCAGCCACGCCCCGAAGCGCAGCGGGCTCGCCGTCAGCTCGGCCGCCGCCGCGTAGGCGGCGATGTCCTGGAGCATCGCCGCCGCGCTCGGGTAGCGCTCGTCGGGCGCGACCGCGAGCGCCCGCGCCACGATCGCGTGGAGCGCCGCCTCGTCGGGGAGCCCGCGCTCCACGAGCGGCGGGATCGACGCGCGCCGCGCGAGCTCGAGCAGATCGCCCCGCGCCGCTTCCTTGGAGAGCGCGGCGCCGGGGCTCGCGCTGTACATCCGCCGGCCGGCGAGCAGCTCCCAGAGCAGGATGCCCGCCGCGAAGACGTCGGATCGCGCGTCGAGCGCCTCGCCCCGGGCCTGCTCGGGGCTCATGTAGCCGGCCTTGCCCTGCAGCGCCTCGTCCATGGCTCCGCAGCGCTCGTGCGCGCGGGCGATGCCGAAGTCGCAGAGCTTGATCTCGCCCTCGAAGCTCAGGAGCACGTTCGACGGCGAGACGTCGCGGTGCACGACGCCCTTCCGGTGGGCGTACGCGAGCGCCTGGAGCGCCTCGGCGATGATCAGCAGCGAGAACGCGACCGGGAACTTCACCTTCTGGCGCGCGCAGCGGCGGAGCAGCTCGCGCAGGTCGAGGCCCTCGACGTACTCCATCGCGATGAAGAGCGAGCCGTCCTCGCGGCAGAGGTCCTCGACCTGCACGATGGACGCGTGGCGCAGCCCCGCCGCGAGCCTGGCCTCGCTCGCGAGCATCTCGACGAAGCGCGGGTCGTGCGCGAACCTCGGGGCGACCTCCTTGATGGCGACGAGGCGCGCGGCGCCGAGGTCCGTGCGCACCCGGGCCAGGTAGAGATCGGCCATCCCTCCCTGGCCGATGTGATCGAACAGCGTGTAGCGGCCGATCTGGCACGGCAGCAGCCGCCCCCCGCGGGGCGCCGCGCGGCGGCGGGGAGTGTCCTCGCGCGCGGCGCCGAGGGGGAGAGCGGGCAGGCCGGAAGGCGGGTACGGGAGCGTGCCTCCGCGACGCACATCGAGGCGATCGATCTGCACGAGCCGTCGTCGCAGACTTCGCCCGGGCGGGCCAACTAAGTGGACGCGGCGCTGTTCAGGCCCTGGGGCGCGCAGCTCAGGCGCGGCGCAGTCCACGTCAGTTCACGTCAGTTCACGTCAGTCCACGTCAGTTCACGTGCAGCGCGCGCGGCGGCGGGCTACATCCGGCGCATGGCGTTCAGCGCAGGCTGGGGACCGGCCTTTGCCGGGTCGTTCATCCGCATCGTCGACGACCGGGGGCGCAAGCACGAGTGGCGCTCCCCTCCGCAGCGCATCGTCTCGCTCGTGCCGAGCGACACCTACTCGCTCCTCCGGCTCGGCGCCCGGGATCGGCTCGTCGGCCGCACCCGCTACTGCGTCGCGCCCGCCGGGGACGTCGAGGGCATCGAGCTCGTCGGCGGCACGAAGGACGCCGACGTCGACCGCATCGCCGCGCTCGACCCCGACGTCGTCGTCGCGAACCAGGAGGAGAACAGCAAGCGCGACATCGAGCGCCTCGACGCCGCGGGGCTCCGGGTGCTCGTCTCGTTCCCGAAGCGGGTCGCCGACGGCGTGGCGCACCTCGCCCGGCTGGCGCGCCTGCTCGGGCACGCCGCGGCGAGGCCCGGCGCGCCCGCACCCTCGGCGTACGTGGAGCACGGCGCCCCGGGCCAGCCGCCGGCGGCCGCGGCGCGCGAGCTGGTCGCGGCCGCCTACCGCGCCCACGCCGCGGCCGAGGCGCGGCGCCGCGAGCGCCCGCCGATCCGCGCCTTCGTCCCCATCTGGATGGACCCGCTGATGACCGTCCACGGCGACACGTTCCTCTCCGACGTGCTCGATCTCGTGGGCGCGCAGAACGTCTTCGAGGATCGGCCCCGGCGCTACCCGCTCGCGGCCGACCTGGGCAAGGCGCCGCCGCTGCCCCCCGAGCGCGTCCAGGGCCGCGACCTCCGCTACCCCCGCGTGACCCTCGACGAGGTGATCGCCCGCGCCCCGGAGCTCGTCCTGCTGCCCGATGAGCCGCACGCCTTCACCGACGCCGACGCGGCAATATTTCGCTCCCTCGACATCCCCGCTGCCCGCCGTGGCCACGTGATCAGGTGCGACGGCAAGGACCTCATGTGGTACGGCGCGAGGGCGCTCGAGGGGCTCAGTCGGCTGCGCGAGATCGTCGACGCCGCCCGTCCCTGATGCACGCGCGAGCGTCGGGTCAGGGGTGCAACGCCGAATTCCCGCGGCCTTGCGGCCGAGCAAGCCCCTCCTCGCCACGCCTCAGTTAGGGTAGGAACGTAGGATGACGTGGACACGGGAGACGTTGCGGGCAGAGATCATCCAGCTCCTGGAAGGACACACGGCCGGCGAGGTAAAGATCGAGGAGTCGAGCCACCTCGTCGCCGACCTCAGCCTCGACTCGCTGGGAGTGATGGAGATCGTCGCGGATATGGAGGATAAGTTCGACCTCTCGATCCCCGACGACATGTTGCGCGAGGTCGACACGGTCGCCGACGTCGTCAAGGCCATCGAGCTCCGGCTCAAGAACGAAGGAAGGCTCTCGGGATGACGGCTGTTTGGAAACCGCGGACGGTCGCGCAGGCGATCGAGGACGCAGCGGCGAGCACGAAGACGGGCTATCGATTCATCGAGGAGTCCAGCGAGAACGAGCCGTTCTTCACGCACGGGGGCATCGAGCGGGCCAGCGCGCGCTTCGGCGGCGCGCTCCAGGCGCTCGGGCTCCAGAAGGGCGATCGCGTCGCGTTGATCCTGCCGGACAACGCCGATTTCATCTTCGCCTTCCTGGGCGCGATCCGCGCGGGCGTCATCCCGGTGCCCATCTACCCGCCGACCGGCCTCGGCAAGCTGACCGGCTACCTCGAGAACACGCTGCACATCGTCGCGAAGAGCGGCGCCAAGGTGCTGCTCACGAGCGCCGAGATCAAGCGGATGCTCGGCACGATCCAGGCGCAGGCGCCGGCGCTCGAGCAGATCGTGGCGGTGGAGGGCCTCCGGGGCGCCCGCGAGGAGCTCAAGCCGGTCAAGGTCGAGCTCGACGACGTGTGCTTCCTCCAGTTCACGAGCGGCTCGACGTCGCGCCCGAAGGGCGTGGTGCTCACGCACGCGAACCTGGCGTCCAACGTGCGGGCGATCGTGGATCTCGGCCTGGCGGTGCGCGAGTCGGTCGACACGGGCGTGTCGTGGCTGCCGCTCTACCACGACATGGGGCTCATCGGCTTCGTGATCGCGCCGCTCTACTACGTCAACACGATCACGTTCCTGCCGCCGCTCCTGTTCCTGAAGCGCCCGGTGCGCTGGCTGGAGACGATCACGCGCCACCGGGGCAACGTGTCGTTCGGCCCGAATTTCGCCTATGCGCTTTGCGTGAAGCGGATCCGAGAGCAGGAGATGGCGGGGCTGGATCTCTCGACGTGGCGGGTCGCCGGGTGCGGCGCCGAGCCGATCCGGGCCGACAACCTGCGCGCGTTCGCCGAGAAGTTCGCGCCGGTCGGGTTCGACGAGAAGGCGTTCGTCTGCTCGTACGGGATGGCCGAGAGCACGCTGGCGGTGTCGTTCAGCGCGCTCGGGGCCGGGCTGCAGACCGACGCGGTGGACGGCGAGACGCTCTGGAAGGAGGGCAAGGCGACGCCCGTCCCGGCCGACGGCGAGGGCGCGTCGTCGCTCGTGCAGTGCGGGTCGGCGTTCGAGGGGCACGAGATCGCGGTCTTCGCGTCGGACGACGCGGAGAGCGCGCGCCCGCTCGGCGATCGCGAGGTCGGGGAGCTCCGGCTGCGGGGCCCGAGCGTGATGCCCGGCTATTTCAACGATCCGGATCTCACGAAGGAGGCGTTCGCGGGCGGCTGGCTGCGGACCGGCGATCTCGGGTACCTCGCGGAGGGCAAGGTCTATATCTGCGGGCGCTCGAAGGAGGTCATCATCGTCAACGGGCGCAACTACTACCCGCAGGATCTCGAGTGGGAGGCGAGCCGCGTCTCCGGGGTCCGCAAGGGCAACGTGATCGCGTTCGGGACGATGAAGCCGCACAACGACCGCGAGCGCGTGGTCATCGTCTTCGAGACCCCGGCGTCGGACGAGCAGGAGAAGCAGGCGCTGAAGGGCGAGGTGCGCCGCGTCGTCCAGCAGGCCATGGGGCTCACCGTCGATGACGTGGTGGCGGTCGGGGCGGGCATCCTGCCGAAGACCTCGAGCGGGAAGCTCCAGCGGAGCAAGACGCGGGAGCTCTACGAGAACGGGGAGCTGCTGATCCGCAGCTCGTCGCGCGAAGGGGACCGGCTGGACGCGGCGAAGGAGTTCGCCAAGAGCCAGATCAACTTCTTCCGCCACGCGATCTTCCGCGGGCGGGGGGGATGATCCTGGAGGGGGCTCGGAAGGGGCCCCCTGGAGATCTCCGGGGCTGCCTCACGGCAGCTGACCGCGGCTCTCGCGGGTAGCTCTCAGGACAGCAACACGTCACTGCACGCGCTTCGACCTCACGGACGGAGTTCGAGCGAGCGGGCGCGCGGGGGAAGCGCGAAGGCATGGCCGCTCGTGCGGGGGGCCGTTATCGTCGAAGGGCGTCCATGCCCGTGTGGCTCCATCAGCTGCTGCCGATCCTGCTCCTGCTCACGGCCATCGCGGTCGTCATGCGGCGGCTGCCGAAGATCGATCTCGGGCACTCGGAGGAGTTCCGGCGCCGGCGGTTCTTCAACTGGTTTCCGCTCGGGCTCACGTACGCCTTCCTCTACATGGGGCGGTACAACCTCTCCGCCAACGCGCCGGAGCTCGACGCGCTGCACCTCGTCAGCAAGCGCGAGTTCGGGAACATCGACGGCTGGGGCTCGGCCGTTTACGGGGTCGCCTTCCTGCTGAACGGGCCGCTCACCGACCGGTGGGGCGGGCGCGTTACCATCCTGATCGCCGCGGGCGGATCCGCGCTCATGAACGTCCTGATGGGCGTGGCCGTCCGCCTCGCCCAGGAAGGGCGGCTCGACCACAGCGCCGCCATCACCGCGATGACGGTGCTCTTCTCCGCCAACATGTACTTCCAGAGCTTCGGCGCCGTATCCATCGTCAAGGTCAACGCGCCCTGGTTCCACGTCCGCGAGCGCGGGATGCTCGGCGGCGTCTTTGGTATCCTGATCTCGCTCGGGCTCTACTTCGCCTACGACTGGAGTCGATTCATCGCCAGGCACCTGCCGATGCCGTGGGTGTTCCACGTCCCCGCCCTGCTGCTGCTCGGCTTTCTGGTGCTCGACGTCTTCCTCATCCGCGACACGCCGGGCCAGGCGGGGTTCCAGGACTTCGACACAGCTGACGCGTCCTCGGGCGACACCGGCGGGCGCCTGGGGGCAATCGCGGTCGCACGGCGCATGTTCTCGCAGCGGGTCATCTGGATCATCGTCGCCATCGAGTTCTGCAGCGGCTTCCTCCGCAACGCCGTCATGAAGTGGTACCTCGTCTTCGCCGACAAGACCGGGCTCAAGGGCTTCGTGTCGGCGCACTGGGGCGTGCTCCTCTGCATCGCCGGCATCCTGGGCGGCGTGTTCGCCGGCTTCATCTCCGATCATGTCTTCGATTCGCGCCGGGGCCCGGTGGCCTCGGTGCTGTATGCAGGCCTCGTGCTCGGCGCGGTCATCGTCCTCTTCACGCTGAGCTTCCCCATCGCCGGGTGGACCGTCGTGTTCATGTCCCTCTGCGTGATCGGCGTCCACGGCATGCTGTCCGGGACCGCGAGCATGGATTTCGGCGGGAGGAAGAACGCCGGCGTCGCGACTGGCATCATCGACGGCTTCGTCTACCTGGGCACCGCGGCGCAATCGTTCCTTTACGGGAGCATCCTGCCCTCGGGCGACGCGGCGAAGGACCCGGGGAACTGGATGCCATGGCCCGCGGCCATGCTCCCGGTCGCGCTCGTCGGCTTCGCGCTGGCGACGCGGGTGTGGAACGCGCGGCCCGAGCGGCGCGCGGCGGCCCACTGACGCGCGGCCTCCACGCGAGCCAGGCGAGGTATCCCCCGCCGGCCCTCTCCGCCCCACTCACCCACGCTCGGCGGCGAGCGCCCGGGGATCGACGAAGACCCACGGCATGCCCGCCGCCTGCGCGGACTGGATCCCCAGCGCGGCGTCCTCGAAGACCAGGCACCGCGCGGGCTCGACGCCCAGGCGCTTCGCCGCCTCGAGGAACGGGTCGGGCGCCGGCTTGGGCCGCGCGTAATCCTCCGCCGCGACGACCACGTCGATGTACCCGCGGAGGCCCAGGAACTCCAGCGTCCGTTCCACCGACGCCCGTGGGCTCCCCGAGACGACGGCGCGCTTCACGCGCGGAGGAGCGTCGCGGAGCGCGGCGACGACCTCAGGCACGCCTCGCACCGTCGGTATCAGGCGGTGGTACGCCGCTTCCTTCGCCGCGAAGACCTCGGCCACCGGCATCCGCAGCCCGTACTTCCCGTTCAGGAGCTCGACGATCCGGTCGGTCGGCATCCCCGCCCAGCCGTAGAAATCTTCGCCGGAGAACTCGCACCCATGCGGGGCGAGCGCCTCGAGCCACGCCTGGTAATGGACCGGCATGGAGTCCGCGATCGTCCCGTCGCAATCAAAGAGATAAGCGACAAACGAGCCTGAGGGGAATACAAGTCCTGGCATAGGCCGCACCTAGTAGCATATCGGCAGGCCTCCCGCTGGTGCGCCGGCCCTCCCGGAGAGCTCGCCGTTCAAAACCTCAGGCTTCGTTTTGCTCGCGGGCGAACGAGATCGTCACCACCTGTCCTCGACCGCCTCCACCCGCACCTCGCACGCGCCATCGCCCCTGAGCGGCGACTTCGTCTCTTGCACGCGAAACCGCGTCCCCATCTTGAACAGCCCGCCATAGGTCTCGGCGTCGATCGGCCGCACCGTCCCGAAATCGACGCGGTGCAGGAGCTGCATGATCGCGAGCGCCGTCCCCTGCTGGAACAGGAGCCGCCCCCGCGCCGTGGGCCCGTGCTTCATGGCGTAATACGCGCTCTCGTGCGTGATCGGCGCCCGCAGCACGAGCGCCCGGCCCGGCTGGAACTCCGGCGCGGAGAGCGCCCCCCAGCCGAGCGCGCGGGCGAGCCCGAGCAGCTGCTCCAGGCGCTCGTGCTGGTCCCTGCCCACCGGACCGCACGCCGCCTCGAACGACGAGGACGAGAGCATCCCCCCGAGCAGGTGGAACGCGCCCGTCTGCGCCGCCTCCCGCACGAGCGCCTCGAACCCCGGGACCAGCTCGGGAGAGCGCCGCTCGATGAGGTGCACCGTGTCGAACGTCTTCTGATCGATGTACCCCACCGGCAAGAGCGCCAGGTTCACCCCGTACGCCGAGATGAGCCCGCGCTCGTCGGACCGCAGCGCCCCGAGCTCCTCGAGCATCGCGCCCTCGACGCGCTGCGCCCGCGAGAGCGGCCCGCCCTCGGGCTCCCAGCGCACCCGCGCCGACTCGATCTGCTTGCGCGTCAGCGCCTCGCCGAAGCGCGGCCGCTCCGACCGCCGCGTCAGCAGGAAGGTGCAAGTCGCGTCGCCCCGCGCGACGCACGTCACCTCGTCGGCGTCGAGCCGCCCCCAGTCGGACGGGAACGCGAGGCTCGCCGCGGCCGCGCAGTAGCCGGAGGCGAACGCGTCCACCGCCAGCCGGTTCTGGATCCGACCGCCGTACTTCGCGAGGAAGCTCGTCCCGTGGAAGAGCGAGTCCGCGTGCACCGCGCCGCCCTCCGCGCTCACCTCGAACCGCAGACGCCCCTGCCCCATCGCGGCGAACAGCTCGCCCGCGAGCTCGAGCTTCTCCCGCGGCGACGCCCCGTGGCGGTCCTCGTACAGCGGCCCGAGCAGCGCGTGCGCCGCCTCGAACGCCGCCTGCCGGCGCACGCCGCGGCTCTCCCCGCCGAGCGCGTCGAAGATCGTCTGCTCCAGGAAGAGCGCGAAGTGGTGGGAGTGCGTGATCACCAGCTGATCCGCCACGTGGAGCAGCCCGTGCGGGACGATCGGGCCGACCAGATCGCCGAGCGGGCCCTCGATGCGGCCCCGCAGGCCGTGCCGGAGCGCCGTCACAGCAGCCTCCGCAGCGCGGCGCGCTCCAGGCCGAGGATGTCCGCGACCGCCGTCTCGACGAGCACCATCGCCTCCGCGCCGAGCCCGTCGGGGTGCTCGAGCGCGAGCGGCGTCAGCCCGGCGCGCAGGGCGAGCCGGAGCCGCGCCACGTGAGGCTCGGGCGCGCGCGCCTCGAGCAGCGCGAGCAGCCGCTGGATCCGCGTGACCTCGGCCGACGGCGGATCGACGGGCGGCGGCGTCCCGCCCGTCCGGCGCGACGGGATGCTGGACGAGCCCCTCGGCGGCGCCGATCGCGCGACGCCCCGCACGAGATCGTCCACCGTGTCCGCGCTGAGCGGCTCCTCGAAGAGCCCCGACGGGTCGCTCAGCATCTCCTCGGGCGGCTCCTCGAGCGGCAGCTCGGGCGCGAGCGTCGCGGCGAGCCGCTGCGCCACGAGCCGCGCCATGCCGAGCGGCATCGTGCCGTCGAACAGGCTCGCGACGACGCACGCGCGGACGCGGCGCAGGAGGACGGTCCGGCCGCTCAGCTCGAGCGTGACCACGGGGTCCGGGAGCTCCTCCGCGCGGCCCTGCGAGCGCGGCGGCTTGCTCGACGACCGCGCGCCGCGGCTGCGGGCGGGGCGGATCGAGCCCTCCCGCTCCGGGACGAGCCGCTGCGCGGCGAGCTGGCTCCCGAGGTACGCGTCGCGCAGCCCCGCGGCCACGTCGCTCGGAGAGAGGGCCGCGCCCTCGCGGACGAACACGGCGTGGACGCGCGCGTCGCCGAGGTGGAACACGACGATGGCGTCGAGGCCGCCGACGCCGTAGCCGATGCCGTCGAGCGCGATCGGCGCGAGCGGGTCGTCGTCGTCCAGCGCGCCCGCGCCGGCCGCGACGCCACGACCGAACGAGGGCTCGCCGTGCTCCGCGCTCACCCGACGACCCCGACCGCGGCGTCGATCGCGTGCCGGCACGCGATCCGGACGGCGTGCGCCTCGCGCGGCGTGAGCGGGCCCGGGCGCATCAGGCCGACGATGTACGCGGCGGAGCGCACCTGGAACCCGATGAGCTGGAAGAACGGCCCGTCGCCGACGCAGAGCTCGAAGCGCTGCGACGGGGCGCCGGGCAGCGCCGCGACGAGCGAGCCGATCGCCGACGCGATGAGGCCCGAGGCGGCGAGCCTCGCCTCCGTGTCGCGGATCGCGCCGGCGAACGGGAGCCCGGCCGCGTCCGCGAGGAACACGTCCGTCGCGCCCGTCGCCTCGGCGATCCACTCGATCACCCGCTCGCAGCGGGCGACCGGCCCGCCCGCCGCGGCGAGGTCCGGGAAGCGCGGCGCGCGGCCCGCCGAGAGCGCCTCGATGGCGCCGTCGAGCCGCTCCTCGAGGGGCTCGCGCGCCGCCGCGAACGGGGGCGGCGAGCCCAGAGGCCGCAGGTCGAGCGGCGAGCCGCGCCGCGAGTCGACGTCGTCGGCCGACGAGGGCAGCGCGCCCCGGAGCCCGAGCTCGCCGCCCACGCCCGCGCCCGACAGGGGCAGGAGGTCGCTCGAGGGCGCGAGCTCCTCGAACGACGGCGAGAGCGGCGACGAGGACGTCGGCTCCGGCTCCGCCCGCGAGGACGGCGGCCGGGACTCGAACGACACGAGCGGCTCGGCCGCGGGCGCGACCGACGCCGCCCGCGGCCTCCGCGACCTCGACCGCTTGACCAGCGCCGCCGCGGTGACGACGGCGCCGTCGACATCAAAGGAGGAGCGAGATCGGGCCATCGTCATCGTCCAGCGAGGTGGGGTCCAGGCGAACCAGCACGTCGTTCGCGAGCTGATCGAAGACGCGCGCGAGCGGCGGAGGGCGCTTCTGCATGAGCAGGAGCGGCGCCCCGCGGAGAGACGCCTCGAGGAACGCCTCGTCGCGCGGGATGACGGTGTCGAGGATGATCCCGTCGGGGAACTTCGTCCAGAGCGTCTCGGCGACGTCGAGCGACGCGGACGCCTGCCGGTCGAACATCGACAGCACCATGCCGAGCAGCGACAGGTGCGGGTTCTTCTCGGCGCGGACGCGATCGATCACCGCGAGCAGCTGGCCGACCGATCGGAGCGCGAGCGGCTCGGCCTGGAGCGGCAGGAGCGCGTGCGTCGCCACCTCGAGCGCCCGCGTCGTGACCTTGCCGAGCCCCGCGGGGCAGTCGACGACCACGATGTCGAAGTCCGGCGAGAGCCGCGCGAGCACGCTCGGGAGCACGGGCCCGCGGGCGAGCGCGTCCTCGAAGCCCGCGACGGTCGTGGGATCGACCCGGCCGACGGTGAGCACCTGGAGCTGCGGCTCGCGCGTCCGGAGCAGCACCGACTCGAGCCGCTCGGCGCCCGTGAGCAGCTCCGCGACGCCCGGCCGCGCGCGATCCGCGAGGCCCAGCGACAGCCCGAGGCTCCCCTGCGCGTCGAGCTCCAGGATCAACGCGCGGTTGCCCGCGCGCCCGAGGGCAAGCCCGAGGTTGAGGGAAATCGTGGTCTTTCCGACGCCGCCCTTCTGGCTCGCGACCGCGATGACGTGCATGGACTCCCTGACGGCGCGCTGTCACGGCGCCCGGGGGCCATCCTACCAGGACGGGTGCGGCTGAGAACTAGTCCCGTCCCTGACGAGCGCGAACTAGAGCAGCGAGATCCGCTTCATCAGCGTGCCGCACAGATCGCTCTGGGGGTTGCGCTCGCGCTCGATCTTGAGGCCGGCGCGGAAGATCTTGTCGGCGCTCTCCACGTTGCCGAGCACGACGTGGCAGAGCCCGAGGAGCTCGTGGTCGCCGGGATCGCCGTGGATCGACACGAGCTCGGTCAGCGCGGGGACCGCCGCGCGGTGGGCGTCGATCATCGCGTCGGTCGGCGTCGACGGGACGCCCTTGGCGAGGATCATGAGCCGCAGCACCTGGCGCTGATCCTCGGGGCGCTGCTTGAGGAACTCCGGCTTCTGGAAGAGGTCGCGGTATCCCCCGTAGGCCCCGTCGAGGTCGCCCCCGCGCGCGAGGGCGACGATGGTCTTGACCGCCTGGACGAGCGTCTCATTCGGCATGACGAGACGATACACGGCCCCGCGCCCCGCGGCGAGACCGCCGCTGCACCGGCGTGACGTGTCGCCGAGAAGCCGAGGAGCCGAGGAGGCGCGCGGACGTCGCGCGCTTCCGTCACCGTCGTCTGCGCGCGCTGCGCCGCACAGCGGCGCTTGCGGCGCCGCTGTGCGGCGTGGTAGTCGCGTTGAGCTCGGTTGCTCATGCGCTGGCTGTCCTTCTTCTGTTGCCTCTCCGCAGCCGCCCTCGCCGCGCCTCTGGCGCTCGGGCAGCCTGAGGCGCGGCCCGAAGCGCCCGTGGCGCCGCAGATCCTCGAGCACGTGGATCCGGAGTACCCGCCCGAGCGGCTCGCGGAGGGCATCGACACGACGGTCACGCTGTTCGTCACGGTCGAGAAGGACGGCACGGTCAGCGACGCGGTCGTGGCCGAGTCCGGGGGCGCGGCGTTCGATGACGCGGCCATGAAGGCCGTGCGGCGGTGGCGTTTCTCGCCGGCCATGCGCGGCGGCGCCCCGCTGCGGGCGCGGATCCGGGTGCCGTTCCACTTCGCGCCGGGCCCCCACGAGGAGCAGCCCGCGCCGGCGCAGGCAGAGGCGCCGGAGGCGGCGGATCGCCCGGCGGCGCCCCCGCCGCCCCGGCCGGCGGCGCCGAAGCCGGTGGAGTTCGCCGGCGGCGTCGCCGGCCCGCACGCCGTCGCCGAGCCCGGCAAGCCGATCGAGATCCACGTGCAGGGCCGGCCGAACCCGCCGCGGCGCGCCGCGAGCGACTTCCGGATCGGCCGCGCGGCGCTCTCCGCCGCGCCGCACGCCACCGCCGCGGATCTGCTCCGCACGGCGCCCGGCGTCCACGTCGCGCACCCCGAGGGCGAGGCGGTCGCGCAGCGCATCTTCCTCCGCGGCTTCGACGCGGAGCACGGCCAGGACGTCGAGCTCCGTGTCGGGCCGATCCCGCTGAACCAGCGCTCGCACGTGCACGGCCAGGGCTACGCGGACCTCGGCGTGATCATCCCGGAGGTGGTGCGGTCGCTCCGCGTCGTCGAGGGCGTCTACGACCCGCAGCAGGGCGACTTCGCGGTCGCGGGCAGCGCGTACTTCGACCTCGGCGTCGAGGAGCGCGGGCTCCAGCTCAAGGGCACGCTCGGCTCGTTCGGCACGCGACGGCTGCTCGCGATCTGGGCGCCCGAGGCGCAGTCGGAGGACACGTTCGGGGCCGCCGTGGTGCGCGCGACCGACGGCTTCGGCGACGGCGCGCGCGGGGCGATCTCCGGGGGCGCCGTCGGCCAGTACCGCGTGCCGCTGCCGGACGAGTACTCGGCGCTGCTGCACGTCGCGGCCCACGGCGGCCGCGCGAACCTCGCGGGCGTGCTCCGGCGCGACGACGTCGAGGCGGGGCGCGTCGACTTCCACGACGCCTACCCGGATCTCGCGGCGCGCGCGCAGTCGGCCGCGTCGACGCGGCTACAGCTCGCGCTGAGCGTCGAGCGATCGGACGACGACGGCTCTCAGAAGAGCGCCTGGCTCTGGGCGGCGACGTCCGGGTACCGGAGCCGGATGAACTTCACCGGCTACACGCAGCGCTCGCGCCGGCGGCCCGAGTGGGTCGGCAGGGGCGACCTCATCGAGCAGGCGAACCAGGACGCCGCGCTCGGCGGCGGCCTCGCCTACCGCACGCCGAGGATCCCGCTCGCGCCCTGGCTCACCGGGCAGGTCGCCGTCGGCGCCGAGGTGCAGACGAGCGGCGTCGACCAGGCGCAGAACCTCCTCCAGCCGCCGCAGAACGAGACGTGGGATCAGCGCGTCGACGCGTCGATCCAGGTGACCGGGGTCGGCGCCCACGCCGACGCGCTGCTCGAGCTGTCGCGCTACGCGCGCCTCCGCGGCGGCCTGCGCGCCGACCTGCTCGTCTTCGATGTGGACGACCGCATCGGCAACTTCATCCCGGCGGCGCAGAAGGAGACGCACATCGAGGGGTTCCGCCGCACGGCGGCGGGCCTGGCCGCCGGCCCGCGGGTGACGCTGGAGCTCGATCCGCTGCCCTCGCTGCGCGTCTCCGCCTCGTACGGGCACGGCTACCGCTCGCCGCAGGCGCGGCTGCTCGAGGACGGGGACAACGCGCCGTTCGCGACCGTGAAGAGCTACGAGGCCGGCGCCACGCTGCGCCCCGGCGGTGGCCTCAGCGTGACCGCGGCCGCCTACGAGACGCGCCTCTCCTACGACCTCGCGTTCGACGCGGCGGAGGGCGCGCTCGTGCGCATCGGCAGGACGACCCGCCGCGGGCTCGTCGCCTACCTGCAGGCCGCGCCGAGCCCCACGCTCACGGCGGGCGTGAGCGCGACGTTCGTCCACGCCACGCTGGACGAGCCGCCCCCGCCGACGCCCGAGAACCCGTCGCCGCCGTACGTGAAGGGGCAGCAGCTCCCGTTCGTGCCGCCCGTCGTGGTGCGCGCCGACCTCGCGCTGAAGCGGCCGGTCTTCACGATCGCCGGCGCGCCCGTCGAGGGGCGGCTCGGCTACGGCGCGACGTTCCTCTCCCCGCGCCCGCTGCCGTACGCACAGACCGCCGCGCCGGTCTTCGTGGTGGACGCGTCCCTCTCGCTCCGGCGGAGCCTGCGCGTCGGCCGAGACGCCGCGCAGGGCGGCCCCTGGATCGAGGTCGGGGTCGAGGCGCAGAACCTGCTCGACGCCGAGTACGCCGACACCGAGTACTCGTTCAAGTCGACCTGGCCGGGCGCCGCGGGCGCGTCGCGGCCGTCGATCCCCTCGGAGCTGCCGGCCCGGCACATCAGCGCCGGGTCGCCGCGCTCTCTCCTCGCGAACGTGACGCTCTCGCTATGAATGCCCCGAACCTCGCCCCGGCCGCGCGCCGCCTCCTCGCCGCCGTCCTCCTCGGGTCGCCCGCGTTGTCCGTATCCGCCTGCGCCGGCACCGGCCAGCCCGAGGTCACGTACGCCGCGCACGCCGAGGCCGACGTCCCCGGGGAGATCGCCGCGGGCGCGTGGACGATCGCGCTCGACGAGGCGACGGTCGCCTTCGGCCCGGCCTACTTCTGCGCCGCGGAATCCGGCGCGTCGACGCTCTGCGAGACCGCGATCGCCGAGCTGACCACGATCACGCGCGTGAACCTGCTCGATCCCGCGCCGCAGCCGCTCGGCCTGGTGCACGGCTTCGAGGGCGAGATCCGGAGCGTGTCGTTCAACTACGGCATCCACTGGTTCTCGACCGAGTCGTCGCCCGCGCCGGCGCCGGAGGCTCCCGGCGTCAGCTCCGTCCACCTGCGCGGGCGCGCGACGCGGGGCGCGGAGGCGCTCGACTTCGAGGCGGACGTCGACGCCGTGCCGCAGCGCCAGGGGCTGCTCGCGGTCCCGAGCCTCGCGGTCGCCGCGAACGTCGGCGCGGCGCCGGTCCGCCTCGCGGTCCGCTTCGACGTCGTGGACGAGTGGCTCGCGAGCGTCGACTTCGACGCCCTGGCCGAGGGAGGCGCGACCAGCGTCGCCATCGCGCCGGGGTCGCCCGCGCACCAGCGGCTGCGCTACGACATGATCGCGGTGCACCGGCCGCAGTTCCTCTGGTCGACGTCGCCATGAGGCGGCCTCGGTGAGCCCCCGTCCGGCCCGCGCGACGGCCGCAGCGCGGCGGCGGCCTGGCCGGCGGCGGCCTGGCCGGAGCCCCGCCTGCCGGTGGCGAGCGCGCTGGCTCGTGGCGCTCGCGCTCGCGGCGCAGCTGTGCAGCCTGACGCACGCGCTCTTCGTCCGGCACGCCCGCTGCGAGCACGGCGAGCTCGTCCACGCGGCGACGATCGCCGTAACCGCGGCGACGCTGCACGCCGAGCGCCGTCCTCCCGGCGACCAGCCCGGCGCGCCCGGAGCGCGGCCCGGCGGGGGTGACGACCTGTGCGACGCGCTCGCGCCGCGCCACGAGGGCGACGAGCACTGCGACGCGTTCGCGCTGCGCGGCCAGCTCGGCGCGCCCGTGCACCGCGTGGCGGAGGCCACGCTGCTCGAGGTCGTCCGCCTCGCCTCGATCCGGCCCTCACCCGAGGTCCGGCCCATCCCCTTGCTGATCCTGGCGCCGAAGAGCTCCCCGCCGGCGGCCTGAGCATCTCACGAGGCCAGAGGGTGATGCGGGCGCTGGGCGCGCGAGGAGCGCGGGCCTGCGCTCGCCGGGCGCGCTCGTGCGCGCTCGTCGGGATTTCGAGACGACTCAGGAGCTTGATCATGCAAAGACTGAACGAGACAGGGTTCGTGGTGACGGCGTGCGCGCTCGCGCTCGTCGCCGGGTGCAGCGATGACGGCGGAGCGACGTCCGAGACCGGCGCCGTGCAGATCTTCGTGGAGCCGGAGGACACCATCCCCGAGGGCCTCGAGCCGGGCACGGGGGAGGAGAACATCGCGGACGGCTGGAAGGTCACGTACGAGAGGTTCCTCGTGACGATCGGCAACGTGCGCGCGGCGCGCTCGGATGCCGAGGAGACGCTCGGCGATGACTCGGTGTTCGTGCTCGACCTCAAGAACGCCCCGGCGACGAGGTACGTGATCGCGGAGTTCCAGGACGTGAGCGCGGTGCGCTGGGACCGCTTCGGGTTCGATCTCCCGAACGCGAAGGCGGGGGTGAAGACGCTTCCGCCCACCACGGCGGCCGACGTCGACCTCATGGTCGAGGGCGGTTATTCGCTGTTCTTCGAGGGATCCATCGAGAAGGAGGACGGCGAGTCGTGCCCGCCGCCCGGCGACGCGTGCGTCCCCGCGGCTCGGGTGCGCTTCAGCTGGGGCCTCTCGGCCGGGACGTCGTTCGACGATTGCGCGACCGAGGACGGGCTCAACGGGTTCAGCGTGCCGACCAGCGGCACGGTCGCGGTGAAGCCGACGATCCACGGCGATCACTGGTTCTTCGACAACATCACCGCGGGCGTGGAGCTGACCAAGCGCTACGCGCAGTACATCGCGGACAGCGATCTCGACGGCGACGGTGAGACAACGATTGACGAGCTCAAGCAGGTGAACGCCGCCGACGTGTTCGGCGACGAGTACAACCTCGCCGGCGCGTCCGGCGGCCCGATCGAGACGGCGTACGACTACGTGGTCGCGCAGGCGCGCACGCTCGGCGACTTCCAGGGCGACGGCGAGTGCTCGAGGCGCGCGGTGCTGCCGTGATCGGGTGAAGGCGGCGGGGCGCGCCGCCCCACGATGCTCACGGCGCTATGCCGGGCCGATCTGACAATCGCTCGTACACCCGTCTCCATCGGCCGTGTTGCCGTCGTCGCACTGCTCCCACTCCGGGTCCACCACGCCGTCTCCGCACACCGCGCCGGCGCTCGCCCCGCCCGCGCCCGCTGCGCGGAGCTGACAGTCGCTCGAGCACGCGTCTCCATCCGCCGTGTTGCCGTCGTCGCATTGCTCCCACTCCGGGTCCACAACGCCATCTCCGCACACCGCGCCGGCGCTCGCCCCGCCCGCGCCCCCGGCTGCGCGGAGCTGACAGTCGCTCGAGCATGTATCTCCGTCAGCCGTGTTGCCGTCGTCGCATTGCTCCCACTCCGGGTCCACCACGCCGTCTCCGCACACCGCACCGGCGCTCGCCCCGCCCACGGCGCTCGACCCGCCCACGGCGCTCGACCCGCCCACGGCGCTCGACCCACCCACGGCGCCGCCTCCGGCCGCGCAGTCCGTCGAGGAGGAGCAACATTCGACACACGCCCCCGTGCTCGAGCTCTCCTCCGGCGAGTCGACCCCTTCGATGAAGCGCACCTCGCACGCAGCCTGCATCAAGAACAGCCCTGCGACGGCGAGCAGCGGACAGCGCGAAAGAAGATGATGACGCATGACTCTCCCTCTCAAAGCGAAGTCGGGATGTGCCTCGCTCTGGTAAGTGGGCGCGAGCTCCTCTCCGTGGCTCACCAAAATCAACGATTCAGAACCATCCGGCGACTCAGAAGCTCACCCGCAGGCCGAGGCTCGAGAGCAGCGCCGGGCGCCCCGTGCGGCCCACCTCCGCACCAGCGATGGTGAAGACAGGCTCTCTTGCGAGCACGAAGACGTCGAGCGCCGCGTGGACGGCGAGGTACGGTAAGACGCGGACGTCGACGCCGCCCCCTGCGGAGACGCCGGCGGTGAGCCAGCTCTGACGCCGGTCGCGATAAGGAGGGTTCGCCCGGCCGGCGATCGTCACATGGTAGACGCCCGCGCCGAGCGAGATCACCGGATGGATCCGCCATGCCTCGGGGCCGGCGGCGTACGCCAGGCCGATCATGGCCGCGGTCTGCCGCAGCGCCACGCGCCCGCCGGGAGCGTCGAGGTTCCTGGCCACGACGGCCGGCACGAGGGTCCCGCGCAGCGAGACGCTCGCCGTCAGATCGTACCCCACACGGAAGTAGGGCCCGGGGACGATCCCGACGTCGCCGGCGAGCGCCGCGAGCCCCGCCTCGACGCTCAGCCGGCGCTCGTCGGACGTGGGCGCCGTGGGCGCCCGGGGCGCGGCGCTCCCGGGGTCGGGTCGCCCGGGCGCGGCCGACCCGCGCGCCGCCCGGGATCCGCCCGGAGGCGCGGCCGGCCCACGCGCCGCCGTGGATCGCTCGGCGGGCGCGACCGCCGCTCGCGGCTGCAGCGGCGCCGCGTCGAGCGCGATGGCCTCCTCGCGCCCCGCCGGCGCGGCCGCGTCGGCGATCCATTGCGCCACCCGCTCGGGCAGCTCGCGCCGCTGCTCGCCGCTCAGCTCGAGCAGACTGGCCCGGAGCAGCTCCGCCGACCGCACGGCGAGATCGCTCGCCGCGTTGGTGGCGCCGGGGACGCCGAGCTCCACGCGGCGGACCAGCGTCTCCTTCGTCGCGTGATCCGCGATCCACGCGTCGGCGACGGCCCCGCCGTCGGTCTCGAGGATAGCGATGGCCGCGAACACGCCGCCCGCGCCCTCGACCTGCGCGCGCCCGTCGACGCCCGGCGCGCCCTCCAGGGAGCGTACCGAGAAGCCCACGGCGCGCAGCTCGCCCTCGAGGCGCACCGTGGCCTCCTCGACGACCTTCCCGGCGTGCGGCGCGCGCACCACGATCACGCCGATCTCCGCCGCGGCGCTCGCCCCCGGGGACACGAAGAGCGCGGCGCACAGCGCAAGGGCGAGCCTGAACCCGCTGCGCCTCATGGGCGGCGGAGGATCTCCGCCGCGGCGGCCGCGAATGCCCCGTGCGGGTGGCGCGCGAGGTACTGCTCGGCGATCGGCCGGGCCGCGCCGTCGCCCTGGGAGGCGCGCAGCACGATCATCTTCCGCCCGAGCGCCTCGGCGGCCAGCGAGCCGGCCGGCGACTCGGCGAGGTACCGATCGTACCAGTCGATGGCCGCCGCGGGCGAGCCCGCCTCCGCCATGCGACCGAGGAGGAACGCCGCCGAGCGCGCCTCGGGCGAGCCGGGGAAGCGCGCGCGCTCGGCGAGCAACGCGCGCCGCGCGAGGTCGTTCCGCCCCGTGTAGCGCGCGGCGTCGGCCAGCGCGGCGATCTCCGGGAGCGGGCTCGCCGCGATCGTCGCGTCGATGCCCCGCGCCTCCGCCACCGCGATCGCCCCGGCGAAGTCGCCGCGGGCGACATGCTCGCTGCAGCTCCCCGAGGCGGGCGCAGGCGCCGCGGGCGCACGGACCGCAGCCGAAGCTGGCGCGAGCGCCGCCATCGGATCGGTCGTGACTGTCGCACCCGCCGCTACCGGCGCTCCCGCCGCTGCCGGCGCTGCCGGCGCTCCCGCCGCTGCCGGCGCTGCCGGCGCTGCCGGCGCTCCCGCCGCTGCCGGCGCTCCCGCCGCTGCCGGCGCTCCCGCCGCGGCGGCCCCGCCCGTCTCTGCCGGCGCCCCGGCGTCCTCCAGCATGCCCATCTGGGCCGGCGCCCCGGCGTCCTCCAGCACGTCGGTCTTCGCCGGCGCGCCGACGTCGCGCGACTCGCCGCCTTCCGGCGTGCGCGCGCCGGCGGCGCCCAGGTCCGCGATCGTGAGCTCGCCGCGGACCACGTCGGCGACCAGGCGCTGGCCTCCCTGGAGCGCGACGCCGCCCGAGGCGAGCGGGCCGCGGACCGCGACCGAGCCGCTCTGCATGGTCAGCTCGAGCCGCTCACGCTCCCAGCTCAGGTCGAACTCCGTGCCCGTCACCCTGACGGTGAACGGCCCTGCCGCCGCGACCCACTCGGCCTCGGGCAGGTGCGCGACCCGGAAGTGCGCGGCGCCGCCCTCGATGTGGATCTGCGCGCCGCGCGCCGTCACGGCGGTGACGCGCCCGCGAGCCCCCGGCGCGAAGCGGACGGTCGTCCCCTCGCTGAAGCGCGCCGTCGCCCCGCTGGTCCCCCCGCGCACGTAGGTGTCCGCGAGCGCCGCGCCGTCGGCGCGGTCTCCCGGCGCGACACCGTCGACCTGGTACGACAGGCGCGCCGCCGGCCGCAGCGCCCAGAGGCCCAGGATCACGAGCAGCGGCGCCAGCGCCGCCGGCAGGAGCCAGCGCCGCCGCGGCGCGAGCGGCAGCACGGGGCGCTCGACCTCGTCGATCAGCCGCGCGCGGCCGCGGGCGAGCGCGCGGTCCGCCGGCGAGGCCGCCCCCGCCTCGCGCGCCAGCGCCGCAAGCCGCCGCAGGGCTACCTCCGGCGGAACCCCGGGCTTCGGATCAGCCATCGCTCGCCTCCTCCACGGGCTCGATGTACGCCGCGAGGAGCGGATCCCGCTCGGCCATCGCGTGGACCCGCGCGGTCACCTTGGCCAGGTGGCGCTTGGCCGTGGCCAGGGACATCCCGCTCGCCTGCGCGGTCTCCGCGAGCTCCAGGCCCTCGATGTGGCGCAGCACGAAGAGGAGCCGCGCCCTGTCGTCCAGCCTGTCGAGCAGCGCGTAGAGCCGCGCGACCGCCTCGCGCGCGCCCTCGTCGACGCCCTCGGCCGGCTCGTCCGGCAGCGCGCCGCTGTCGGTGAGCGAGAACCAGCGCCGGAGCCGCCGGCGCCGCAGCGCCGACCGCGCGACGCGCACGGCGATGCCGAGGAGGAACGGCCGGAGCGCCGCGGGATCCCGCAGGTGCTTCACCTCGCGGAAGAACTGCAGGAACGTCTCCTGGGCGTGGTCCTCGACGTCGCCGCCCGGCCCGAGCACGCGGCGGAGCAGGCCGTGCACCACGGCGCCGTAGCGGTCCCAGACGGCGCCGGCGGCGCCTGGCTGGCCCTCGGCAGCCGCGCGGGCGAGGCCGGCGTCGTCCAGGCCGGCCAGGGGGCTCGGGCGGACGAGGGTGAGCCGGGGGGCGAGGGCTGCGCTGGGCAAGACCACGGGAACTGGACTAGGTGGTCGCGAGCGGGTCCCGGTGGCTCACAAAAGCGACGGGGGCGAAGCGAACGCCGCGCGCGCCTCGCGAAGGGCGCTCCGGATCTCTCGACGGGAACGGGACAGGCGGCATCGAGGGGGGAGGCCCTCGCCGCGGCGCGGGCGTCGGTCGGGGGGCCGCGCCACGCCTAGCCGACGTCGAGATCCCCGGGCACGAACTCGGAGGGCCGCCGTCGTCCACTTGGGCACGCTCAGCGCCGTCGCAGATGTCGAGGTGAACGTCGGCCAGCTCGGTGCAGTGGCTCTCCACCTGGCGAGTGCAGGAGCGACGCTGGCACAGGGCGAGCGTGGCGACGTCCTCCATCTGGCCGAGTACAGGAGAGGCACCAGCGACGAGGCGCGCGGGCACGAGCTCGGCTCCTCTCCGCCGCTGCGGTCGTGGAGGTCGAAGCGCATGTCGGGCAGCACGGTGCGGCCGCCATAGTCAAGCGGAAATAGTCGCGGCGCTGCGAATTTACCGCGAGGGCCGTTCGCCAACCATTTCGGTTAACGAACACTCCAGCCGCGTAGCCGCCTTGCGCACCGGCGCACACCCGGGACGGGTCGACCCCCATCCACTGCGGTTGCACCGCAGCGTTTCTCGTTGACGCCCGCGCCACACGCCCAGGAAAATCGTTCGTGCCCCACAGCGCGCGTCGCGAGCTGGCCAGGGCTTCCGCCATGTCCATGTGCGCACACGGCAACGTCGGCCTGCTCTGCGCATGCGCGCTCGTCCTTGTTCCGGCGTCGGCGCAGGCACTCGAGTTCAGCGGTGGCGTGAGCGTGGGTGGGATCCAGGTCGGGACCGAACCCAAGCTGGCCGTGAGCCCCTTCGCTGGCTGGCTCTGGCGAAAAGAGCGGGACTTCCGGATCGAAGTCCACAACATGCTCAGCATCATTCCGGGGGCACGTGTAGGAGTTTACGATCGAACGGCGGTTACCGTTGGATACGTCACGAAGACGGGCAACGTCAGCCTTGGTCCAGCCCTGTCGCTCTACTCGATGCCGGTATGCGGTGCCGTGCTCTGTAACCGCGTAATGGGGCTTGCTCCAGGCGGGCGCGCACAGTCCGACTGGTATTTCGCTGGACGTCTGGGGGTATCCACGAGCCTCAACGTGGACTGGGCCGGCGGGAGCAGCCGTGTTCTTCCTGGAAGCGGGGTCGTGATGGTGACCGCTGGGCCTATCTGGAGATTCGGGGGAGAGTCGAAATGAACAAGGTGTTGGCCGTTGGATTTCTCGGTCTTGCGGGGTGCAACTTCGATGTCGGGGATTGCTACCTCCGGAGTGAGGGCGAAAGCGGCGCCGGCGGGATCATCATCACCGCGACAGGGGCGGGCGGCTACGGGTTCGGCCAGACAGGGGCCGGCGGCATCGGGCCCGTACCGCTGGAGACGCAGGACATGGATCCGCCTTCTCCTCCAGTCTGCAACATCGCGAGCCAGACACCGTGTGAGGAGAAATGCGAGACGGACTACGAGTCTGACAATATACAGTGTGGAAAGAACGAGGGCGAGGCGCAGCGGACAGCTTGTCGGGATAGCGCGTACGCTAGATATAAGAACTGTCGAGACGGTTGCGAGCAAGCAAGCAATCGCAGCTGCGATGAGAAGTATCAGGATTGCGTCAACCACGGCCCGTGGTCTTGTGCAAGACCAGGGTCAGGAGACCCAGGCGAGACGAAGTGTAAGACCTGCAGTAGACGATGCGAGTCCGGGGATCCTCCATCGCGGGATTGCAAAAAGTGTTTGTTCTGAGGCTCCAATGACGATTCACGTCACTTCGAATGAGGATATTCGGAGAGCGATCCGGCGCGGGCTTCGGCTTCCTGTGCGTTTCGTGGGCGACAACGTGCTGGAGGGGCCGTGCGCGTCCGACCCCGAAGTCCATTGTGAGAGGCGGAGCGATTATTGGAACCTTCGAGGGCGGGAAAGGACACAATTTTGTTCGCGGTTTCATGATGTTATCAACGCGTTGAAATCGCGGCAGAGAATCGTCGTGTGGACGTCCGGGTTGTGGAGGGACAGGCTGATGCTGTGGGCCCTCTGCGCGTGGAGGCTCGGCGATTGGCCCGAGCACCCGGATCTCGACATCGTCGTCCTGGGAGATGCGCCGGAGGATGGGTTTGGCCGTGGATTCGTCCACGTGAAGCCAGCTGACGCGCGCCGCGGTCTGGACGACGCACTCACTCTATCTCGGACGCGCGTCCAGCACATGGCGCGCTCTTGGCGAAAGGTATCCGGTCGGTCTCCGATCCTGTCCATCGAGGGGGGGCGCGCAGATCGAGTACCGAACGATCTCGCAGAGCTGGGCACCCACCAGGCGGCATTCTTCCCTCGAGTGGACGGTAGGACGCTCACTTTATCTTGGGTTGACGAGCTCTTGTTCGCGTGTCTCGGACAAGACTGGTTGACGCCCGTGGACGTATTTATGCACCGTTCGTCGGCTGGCGAAGAGCTGCGCGCTGGTTGGGGGATGCGCATCGGCGATTGCTTTCTCGCCATGCGGCTGCGTCAGTGGGCCGAGCACCGAGGGGCCGAGGCCGCGCTGGAGAGTGTCCCCTATAGGACGGACAGAGGACCTATGCTGGAGGCTCGCTATAGGTTGACGGCTGTCGGCGATGAAATAAAGCGGCATGGTCTTGCTGAAATCGCTCAAGGAGCGCCGCTGCCGGTGTGGGGTGTCACAGCGTACGATCCGCTGGCTCCTTGGGTCGTGGTGGACGGCGGCACACCTCACCAGCGCGTCCAGCGACTTTAAGATCGCGCTACGCAGGAGGAGGAATGACGCCTGCGCCCACACGCGCGTCCGTCTGGCCGAGTTCCGCGGCTGCCTCGGTCGCCACGGCGGATGTTACGGCGATCACGCTATGGCGGATCGCCCGAGGCGTATGCCGCTCACACCGTTCACAGGGTTCGCCTGATGTGCCGTGATCCTATTCAGGGAAGCGTTGCGTCTCGACCTGGATGCCGTCCTCCCCCGTGATCTCGTCGCCAGACCAATCCCAGCTCACGCCGCCCTTACCAGGCGGTCCGAGAGTGTAGGTGACCCCCTCGAGCGTGAGCTGGTCCTCGTCGAGGTAGGCGATGCCGATCGAGTCGCCGCCGCGCCCGGGGCCGCCGTAGCCGCCATCGCCCCCTCGGCCGCCGTTGCCACCCTGACAGGACCAGGTGCCGTCCCCCACGGCGCCGCCGGATGCGCCTCGACCGCCTTTGCCCCCTTGCTCGGGTGGCCCGCCGTCGCCACCCGGTCCCCCGGCGAGTGTCTCGATCAGGGTGTCGCGTACCGTCAGTTTGGCGTGGAGCGCGACAATCCCGATCGTCGGGTGGCTCCCGAGCACGCATCGCCGCCATACACGCCGTCAGCCCCGTCTGCCGCGCGGTTCAGCCCGGGCCATTCCTCACCATCAGGCCGTTTGGACGAGCTCAGTAGGGTACAGCGATACGGCAGGATGCCTTCCGCTTGGTGCTACGTCGCGGTAATCCCAGGCGTTTCAGGCGTGGAAGATCTGCCCCATCGCATAAGGCCCGTTCTGTCAATGAGCTCGTACAGTCGGACTGCACGAGTCAGGAACGGCTCCGAGAATCTTGACTTTGCGGAACGCGTTTGCTTGTCCTATCCGCTCGCCGAAAGCGAAGCGATCGACGCGGCCGTTCGGGGTGGCGCGCGGATCGAAGTGACCCTCGAAGGCGCCCGGCGGCGCGCGCGGTGCTCCTGTTCGCCAGGCTTACGAGCGCTCTCACCGAACGGCGCGCGCCTCCGCCTGGGCACAGGCCGCGCGTCTTGCACGAGCTGGTCTATTTTGTCGTCACACAGGACACGTCTTCCGTCGGAGAAGTCAAGTCCCCCACCTTTGACTCTAGCTCTTGAGACGGATAGTACATCACGAAATTATAGCACATCTCATCCTGCGTCCGCTCCCCGAATTCCACGGCACGGTTGCCCGGGTTGTCCCACGCGCAACGCGTCCTCACGGTGTCGCCGCCTCGAAGGATGGTATCGTTATCGTACCAGATCTGGTTGTCGAAGTTCCACGGATCGGCGAGCCCCAGGTTGCTCGGCTCGCTGCCGTCCGTGGGCACCGTGTTGCTCGACAGGTGCTTGCCGAGGATGTGCATGTGCGGCATAACACTGATTACCGAAATCGCCCCCATATCCCGCGGGAACTGGTAATCGCAGCTCACGTCGAGCGAGCCGTGAGGCGGGATGTTGATGTCTTCTGTGCCGAACGCGAAGATGCCGGCGTCGTTGGGGCGGAGCTCCGTCGTCGTGCAGACGTCGAAGCCGGTGCTGTCTTGCTGCCCGTCGAGGCCCTTGATGTTGCTGTAGTGCACCTGGATTGTGAAGTGTGCCGTGCCTTCCAGCGGGAAGCCCGCCTCTAGCGGCAGCTCCGTGGCCTCGCCGCCGGGCGCCCAGACGGCCAAAAGAGCCCCCATGATGTCGCCCCCATTGCACGGCGTGGGCGTCGAGGGAGACGCCTCATCCGCCTTGAAGAGCAGGATATGATGTACAATGGTGCTGTTGTCGATGCGGGGCACGACCCCGACGAGGTGTCGTTTCTGGCCGATCTCTACATCGACCCCATAACACATATACTGGTCCTGGACGTCCTTCGGCATGACGTAAGGCGCGGACGGCGCTAGCAGGACATCCGGTGTGCAGCTCAGGGTCGGAGGGTCGATGGTTCCGCCGCCGCCCGGGTCGACGCACGTGTCTTTACCGGCCGGCATGCCGGCGGCGATCCATTGATCGAAGATCGCGAGCTCCGCGGCGGTCAGGCGCTCGGTTGGGGGCGGAGGCATGGGGCGCGCGGTGTCGCGGGCGCGTGCGGCGACGAGCTCGTAGACCTTCTTGTTGGGATCGCTCACCGCGGGCGCGACCAGATCGCTCCGGTCGACCAGCGGGAACGGCGCGCCGAACTTCGGGGACGCCCCGTGACAGGTCTGGCACTTCGTGGAGAGGATCTTGTGGACGTCGCACGGCAGCGCTTCCGCGTTGCCGTTCTCCGGACCGGAGCCGGATGAGCCGCTGCTGCCCTTCTCGGCGTCGCTGCACGCGACGACCACGAGAGCGGATAGGAAGGACAGCGCCGAGAACAAATAACGACTACGATTCATGCGAGCTCCTCGGGCAAAAGTGCGACCTGAATCGGCGTTCGAGGGTATCGAGCGCTGAGCTGCAGCTTCTCGGAAGGGCGGTCGAAGACCGAGATTCCGAAGAACGCCGTCGAATTGGGTGGAAGAAGCACGCGCGCCGCGAGCTCCCGAGAACAGCGGGAGACTTGGCGCGTGAGAGCACCGGCGACCCAGGTCTACGGACGGGCCGGCGACCTGGCGTCGGTGCTACTTCGGTGAGTGCCCGCCCGCTCTGAGACTGTTCAACGGTGCGCTCACGCGGAAGGTATCGAGGCGCTCGTGCGCCAGGAGGCGCGGTGCCGTCTGGTCAAAGCTCGGCTGCGGACTAGGGTCGCGCGCGGGGATCCATCTACGGGGCGCGCCCGAGCCAGTAGGGTACAGCTATACGGTAGGATGCCTTCCGCTTGGTGCTACGCCGCGGTAATCCCAGGCGTTTCAGGCGCGGAAGACCTGCCTGAGCGCATAGGGCCCGTTCTGTCAATGAGCTCGTGCAGTCGGACTGCACGAGTCAGGAACGGCTCCGAGAATCTTGGCTTTGCGGAACGCGTTTGCTTTTCCTGTCCGCCCCGAGCTCCGTCTGCTTGGCGCATCCGCGCCAACCCACGACGTCGATACCCTTCGACATGGGCCGACGGCCTTGGAACGCGCGTTCCACGTCAAGGCCGATCGCGCCGCGCCAAACGTGCGAGCCCCAACGGCCGGCCCGCGGGGGGCCCAGCGCAGAAGAATTCAGCGCCGCAATTCATCGAGGAAACGGGCGGCCACCGCGGCCGGCGAGCCCTTCTTCTCGTCCACGGCCGCGTTCATCTGGCGCATCTTCTGCGCGTCGATCGTCCCCGACAGCCCGCGCAGCGCCTCCAGCACCTCCGGGCGGGTGCGCGCGAGCCGATCGCTCACCAGCACGAGCGCGTCGTACGGCGGGATGGCCCGGCGATCGTCCTCCAGCAGCACCAGATCGTCGACGATGATCCGCCCGTCGGTCGAGAAGGCGGTGATCACGTCCACCTGCTCCGCCCGCAGCGCCTCGTAGAGCAGCGACGGATCCATGCTCCGCGCCTCGCGGAACGCGAGGCCGTACACGCGCTCGATGGCGCGCCACTCCGGCCGCTGGAAGATCTCGTAGTCGCCCCCCACCCGCAGCGATCGCGCGCGCGCCCCGAGATCGCTGATGCGCCGGATCCCCAGCCGCTCGGCCTCGGCCCGCCGCATGGCGAGCGCGTAGGTGTTCTCGAACCCGAGCGCGGCGGCCACCTGGACGTTGTACCGATCGAGCAGCTCCCTCTCCACCGTGGCCAGCACCGACGCGCGGTCCGCGCCCTCCGTGCTCCGTCTCAGGACGTTCGCCCAGAGGGTGCCCGAGTAGTCGACGTAGACGTCGATCTCGCCGATCTTCAGCGCGTCGAACACCACCGTCGATCCGAGCGATCCCAGCGTCCGCGCCGGCACGCCGGCGACGCGCTCGATCCTCCCGGCGACGATGCCGGCGAGGATGTACTGCTCGGTGAAGGTCTTGGCGCCGACGGTGATGGACACCTGATCGCGCGCGAGGAGGGCGCGCACGACCGGGGTGGCCGCGAAGACCGCGAGCCCGGCGAAGCCGCCGAGACACAGCAGCACGAGGCGCCGGCTGTGGCGCGTGACGCCGGCGAGCAGGCCACGCACCAGGCCGTCCAGCACCAGCGCGAGCCCGGCCGATGCCACACAGCCGATCAGCACGGCCGTGGTGTTGCGCGTCTGCAGCCCGCTGAAGATGTAGTCACCAAGGCTCGGCGCCCCGACCGGCGTGGAGAGCGTGGCGGTGCCCACCGTCAGCACCGCCGCCGTGCGCACGCCGGCCACGATCACCGGGAGCGCCAGCGGCAGCTCGACGCGGCGGAGCTGCTCGCGGGGCGTCATCCCCACGCCGCGCGCGGCCTCGATCACCGCCGGATCGAGGCCCGAGAGGCCGGCCGCCGTGTTCCTGAGGACCGGCAAGAGGCTGTAGAGGAAGAGGCCGATCAGCGCCGGCAGGTAACCGATGCTGCGCGCGCCCAGGGCCGCGAGCACGGGCACCATGAAGGCCAGGAGCGCCAGGCTCGGGATGGTCTGGACGACGCTCGCCACGCCCAGCACCGGCCCCTCCAGGCGGCGCGATCGCGTGACCAGCACGCCCAGCGGGACGCTCACGGCCACGCCCAGCGCCAGGGCGACCAGCGTGAGCCCAAGGTGGGCGGCGAGGTAGCGCGGGAGGAGGGCGAGCTGCTCCTTCACGAAGCGTCGCCTCCCGCGATCGTTCGCGCGGGCGCGCCCGCGATCAGCGACTCGACGGCGCGCGCCTGCTCGAGCGGGCCGCGCACCAGATCGGCCACGTAGTCGTCGGCCGGCGCGCGCACCAGCTCGCGGCCGGGCGCGAGCTGCAGGAGGCGCCCGCCGCGCATGACGCCCACGCGATCGCCGAGGAGCAGCGCCTCGACGACGTCGTGCGTGACGAAGATCGCCGAGAACCCCAGGCTCCGGCGCACCCGCGTGAACGATCGCTGGAGGCGCTCGCGCGTGATCGGATCGAGCGCGCCGAACGGCTCGTCGAGCAGCAGCACGCCCGGCTCGGCCGCCAGCGCCCGCGCCACGGCCACGCGCTGCGCCTGGCCGCCGGAGAGCGCGTCGGGCCGCCGATCGCGGACCTCGGCTGGATCCAGCTCGACCAGCTCCAGCAGCGTGTCCACCCGACCACGGATGCGCCTCGCGTCCCAGCCGAGGAGCGCCGGCGTGATGCCCACGTTCTCGGCGACCGTCAGGTGCGGGAAGAGCCCGAGCCGCTGGAACACGTAGCCGATGCGGCGCCGGAGCGCGTGCGGCGGCACGGTGGTCACGTCCTCGCCCTCGACGCGGATGCGACCCGAGCTCGGCTCGATGAGCCGGTTCGTCATCTTCAGCGTCGTGGTCTTCCCCGACCCCGACCCGCCCAGCAGGACCACCAGCTCGCCCGGCTCGACGCGCAGGGAGACGCTGTCGACAGCGGCGATTCCATCGTAGCGCTTGGTCACCTGATCGAGCTCGATCATCGCCGCCGAGAGCGTGGCTCCTCGCGTACGACCCGGAAGCTCGAAAAGACATAGGGATAGTCCCGGCGATACCAGTTGCGGAAGCTCGGCCGGAGGAACCCCTCGTCGGTCGCCCACGAGGCGCCGAAGACGACGTCGTGCTCCCCGTCGAAGAAATCCGCCGAGTACCCGGGGTACGTGCGGGCGTACGCGACGAAGCCGGGCAAGGGCGCGAAGGGCGTGGACGTCCATTCCCAGCCATTGCCCACCAGCTCCTCGACGCCGAACGCGCTGGCGCCGTCCGGGTGGCTGCCCGTCGGCACCGGCGACCATCCGCGAAAGCCGAATTGGCCATGACGCGGCTCGCCCGGCGCGTGCCCCCACGGACGCGCGCGCACACCGCCGCTCGGCTCGCCGAACGCGGCGCGGCGCAGCTCGGCCTCGGTCGCCAGGCGCCCACCGCGCCAGACTGCATAGGCGCGCGCCTGCTCGCCCGAGACCTGCGCCGGCCAGCCCGACGCGACCTCGAAGGAGACCGGCCCGAAGATCGTCTTCACCGCCAGCCCGCCTCCGCGGCGCACGAACGTACGGGGCGTGAGCGCGGCCCGCGCGCCGTCTTCCATCGCCTCGAGGAAGGCCAGGTAATCGCCGTTCCGCACCGGCAACGAGTCGATGGTGAAGCCCGGGACATCGATCTCCGCGCGCCCGAACTCGTTGTCCCAGCCGAACGGGATCGCCTCGAAGTCCGCGCCGATCACCACGCGGCCCGCCGGGACGTGCCGGGGCTCGGCCGCGCGCCCCCCGCCGCCCACGAACGCGGGCGCGCCGTCGGGGCGCCGCGCGGCGCCGTGCTCCTGGAGCATGTACATCAGGGTCTCGTGGTGCATCCGCTCGTGCTCGATCACGAGCTGGAGGATCCGCCCCCGCGCGCCGAGCACGTCCTCGGCGCGCGCCAGCACGTCGGGGATGCGCGCCAGCACGGCGCGGCGGACCTCGTCGCGGTACGCGATCACCTCGGCGATCGCCGGCCACGCGTCCCTCGACGCGATGCGGGCGCCGTCCTCGTCGGCCGGATCGATCCCGCGCTCGAACAGCACGTCGAAATCGCTCCGCATGGGCCCGAGCCCGAGGACGCCTCGGCCGATCTGGTTCCACGCGAAGGCCGGGAGGTGCCCCAGGTAGAACGAGAAGGGGTGTCGCAGCGCGATGGGCCGACGCCCCATCGAGGCCTCCGGGACGAGCGCGAACAGATCGTCGCTGCGGCGCCACGCGGCGGCGAGGAGCGCCTCGAACGAGGCCTCCGTCACGCGTCGTTCCGCCGGAGCAGGGCCAGCGCGAAGAGCTGGTCGGGATCGGTGTGCCACGAAGACACCACGAGCCCTCCGGCCCGGGCCGAGGCCTGGAGCGAGTCGCGCGTGAACTTGCAGCTCACCTCGGTGCGGATCTCGGCGCCACGCTCGAGATCGAGCCGCAGATCGAGCGCCGGGATCTGCACGCGCATCCGCCGCGAGGCCACGAGGCGCATCTCGATCCACGCCCGCGCCGCGTCGTAGAAGGCGCGGTGCGCGAACGCGTCGGGCGCGAAATTCGCCCCGAAGCGCCGGTTGATCACGCGGAGCGCGTTGCGGTTGAAGGCCGCCGTCACGCCCTCCGGATCGTCGTACGCGGCCTCCAGCCGGGCCGTGTCCTTGACCAGATCGGCGCCGACGAGGAGCGCGTCCGACGGCTCCATGACGCGCGCGACCTCGCGGAAGAAGGCGCGCCGCTCGTCGGGGTAGAGGTTGCCGATGGTGCCCGCGAGGAAGACCACGAGGCGCCCCCCGCCCCGGCCGAGCCGCGGCAGGTCGGTGGTGAAATCACCGATCACGCCGCGGAACGTGTACTCCGGGTAGTCGGTGCGGAGGCGGCTGATCGACGTCTCCAGGAAGAGCCCGTTCACGTCCAGCATCGTGCACGTCTCGCCGCCGCCCACCCACCGCCAGGCGTCGAGCAGGATGCGGATCTTGCGGCCCGCGCCGCTGCCCAGCTCGACGAGGCGCCGCGGCCGGACGGCGCGCAGGATGTCTCCGGCGCGCTGCTCGAGGATGCCGATCTCCGTGCGCGTCGGGTAGTAGACCCCGAGCTGGGTGATCTGCTCGAACAGCTCGCTCCCGAGATCGTCGTAGAAGTAGACGGGCGGGATCTCGGGCGGGGATCGTGTGAGGCTCTCGCGCAACCGAGCGCGCTCATCGGGTGAAGGGTACGCGTCCTCCGCGAATGTGGAGCTCAACAGGACCTCCTTGAGGGAGCGCTGGGCAACGCGTCCATTGGGAGGAGAGCGGCGGACGTCAAGCATGGATCCCCGGCGTGCCGCCGTGGACGATGCTCGGTGAACCCCGGGCAGCGCGGGCGTACTCAAGGGGTGTGCAGAAAACGGGGGCCGGGCAGGTAGAGCCAGTAGGGTACAGCGATACGGTAGGATGCCTTCCGCTTGGTGCTACGTCGCGGTAATCCCAGGCGTTTCAGGCGTGGAAAACCTGCCTGATCGCGTAAGGCCCGAGCCTCCCTAACTGCTCCACCGCCGCGCGCAGGGTCGCCCCCTCCTGCTCGATCCGTGCGGCCACCTCGGGCTTGTTCACCTTCCGCGCGATCGCCGCGACCAGCATCCCTGGCGAGAAGCCGACGCCCGGATCGATCCAGGCCACCGCCCGGCCCGCGGGCACATGCCGCTCCGCCCAGCGCAAGAGCGACGACTTCCCCACCTTCGCCCCACCCAGGATCTGCGCCGGCAGGTTCTTGGCGATCGCGTCGAGGATCTCCCCTGCTCCGCCGTGCGGCCAAAGAAATCCTGGGCTCGCGCGATCGGCGGGCCGCGCGTCTGGAGCCGCCGACCGCGCGAGGGTAGCTACTCCTGCCACATCCGAACCTCCGTTGTGGCCGTCGCGAGTCCTGAACGCAACCGAGCACGCCCGCGATGACCATCAATGAGCCTGCTCGGCGGCCCCTAAGCCAGCCTGAGCGTCAACACCCCCATACGCACGAGGCCAAAGCACTCATGAGGGTGTGACCAAATCAACGGTCAACTATCTTGGCACCCACCGGAGCCCGAGGCAGTGCTGGCCGTGTCGGCCGTCTCCGCGTGACATGTCACGTGACATGTTACGTGACATGTCACGATATCGAACGCTGGAGATGGCCCCCACCGCGGAAGTCGCGGCTTTTTCGGACCTGGCCCCTTGGCTCGATCGCTGCATCAGGGTCCTCGCAGCCGCCCGCGGCGCTCCAGTCCATTCATCTCGCAGGTCGGCGCCCGCCGGGAGCGTGCGGTGGTGTTCCGCCACACGCCGTCTGGGACCAGCACCCAGAAGAGTCTACCCTCGCCCGCGGCGAACCCCCGAACGATGCCAGGAGTACACGTCCATGTCCACGTTGAAAGTCAGCCTGTTGGCCCTCGCTGCTGCGATCCTCGGTGCCACCTTGATGCTCGGCCTCAGCAGAGCCGGATATGCGTCCGCTGAGAGAACGCCTGCGGCGCAGGGATCTAGGCGCGACGCGCCGGGATCACGAGCTCACACGTTGCCGCCGCAGGGCGGCAACCCCTACAAGACGGCCGCCGCGCCCCTATCGCCGCCGGCGTCCGCCCCGGGGCCCGAGCGCGCTTCGCCGAGGTCGCCGGCGCGAACGGCTCCGGCGCTGGACGACGAGGAGGCGGGCGCGCTCGCGAATGCGCAATTCGAGGCCAAGCTCCGCGCGTTCGAAGCGGCGCCCGAGGAGCATGACTGGGCGCCGCGCGCGGCGGGCGCGCTGCGCTCGGAGCTGGGCACGCTGTCAGAGAGAGAGGGTTTCAAGGTCGAGTCGCTCGCTTGCAAATCGAAGACGTGCGTCGCGAACGTCCAATGGGACAGCGCGGAGGACGCCATACGAAACAACCAGCGCATCGCCGAAGCGAAGTACTCGGTCAACTGCAATATCCAGGTCATGGGCAAGCTCGGCTCTGGCGAGAACAAGGGCTCTCCGATGTCGATCGTGTTCTCCGATTGTCTGTAGCTATCAACCCGAATCGTCAAAGCCTAATCCGTTGAGAAATCCCCCGGCTCTGCCGGGGAGGCAGCCGAAGATTGATTTTCCGGGATCCTGAAGGCGGCCCCCCTCGTGAGCGGCTCACGCATCACGAAAGGGGTTCCAGATGGATGACCACCAGAGTCTCAACCATACGAAGTGAGAGCGCAAGCACCACGTCGTGTTCATCCCAAAGTGCCGGCGCAAGGTGCTCTACGGAGAGTTGCGCCGCCACCTCGGTTCGGTTTTCCGAACGCTTGCGGAGCAGACGGAGAGCCGGGTCGAGGAGAGGCACCTCTGCTCCGAAAACCCCCGGCTTTGCCGGGGGATCCTTACCAACAGAAAGGTCAACACCGATGCGCGTGAAGATGTTTGGCACAAGCAGCATTGTCCTCGTCGCCCTCGCCACCATCTCGAGCAATACCGCGGCTTTCCAGGCTGATCGGTACTCAGGATTCGAGTGCGAGGGGTATGTCTGGCCGCCAGAACAATATACATGGTACGGCCAAACGTACACCTGCCCCGTCTTAAACTGGTTCCCCGACGGACTCGCAGATGTCAGCAGAGTGTTCGTCAATCTGACGATGGCATATCCGGCGTCATGGTATGATTGCTCTCCGCCGTCCGCGAAGGCTTGTGTTATCTACGCTGCCCGCAACAGCAACACCTATGGATCGGCGTGCAGCTTGGAGGCCACCTCATTGACCAGGCAAGACGCCGGTGCAAACGCCATCCAGATTTTGAGCACCCACCTCACGGCATGGCACTCGAATTACCCCTTGGGTGCCGGCTATCTGTTTATCACTGTGGGTGGAGCTGACGGGGATATCTGCACCGCCACTCCGGCCGTGCTGCGCGGTTACACTGTCGAATCCGACTGACGACGACACCCTCCGGGCCTCGGCTTCAATGGCCTTGGCGGATTCAATGGCCGTGGCTATCCTTGCTGTAATCGTCCACCGCCCAGGCTGCCTGAGGCGCCGCGACATGCCTCAACGCGACATACCTCAACATGTTCGCTTGCTTGCATGGCTGCAGAGGTCGGCCTAAAGCTCGCCCATCGTGGCACGTGACTGGCGCGACGGTCGCATCGACGGACTGGAGCGGGAGAACGCTGCTCTCCGTGCCCGCGTCGAGCGCGCTGACGAGCTCGACGCGGGAGAACGCCGCCCTCCGTGTCCGCATCCAGCAGTTGGAGACACGGCTTCGGGAACTGGAGGCGCTGCTCGCCAGATACTCGGGTAACACCAACAGATCCAACGAGTTCACTCGGCCGTGGATTATTGTCTACACCACGCTGGCAAGATCGGCATCGAGCTCCAGGCGAAGTACCGGACGTGGGAGGAGCTCGCCCGAGCGTTCGAGGCCGGCATGCCATCGTGGCAACGGCAGCGTGGGGTCTCGGATCCACAGCAGACGGGCCGCGTGCAGAAGCATCTCCCGCAGCTGCGCCAGCAAATCTGGCCGCACATCCCGCTCTCGAAGCTGGCGGGTGGATGTGCGTGCGGCGCCGTTCGTTACACGTGTTCTGCGGCGCCCGTCTGGACTCTCAACTGCCACTGCCGCGATTGCCAGAGGGCAAGCCTAGTTCTGGCTCCCAGCATCAAGGCCGGGCTCGACCTGGACTGGAGCGACCCGAAACAGAAGGCGGCAGCGATTCAGCGCCTGGAGCGGCAGGTCTCGTCGCTGCAGCAGTGGGTCGACCGCCACATGGACGACGTCGTCGAGCAGCCGCTTCGCATCTATCTGGAGGCGGTCACACAGGTCCGAGACCAGGACCTGGAAACAGCCGCGTCAGCGCGGAGTCCGCCGCGCGCGCCGGCGGCGGGTCGCGGCGGCCAGCGCAAGGAGCGCGGCGCCCGCGATCGACGCGCTGGCGCGCCCGCTCTGCCCGGGCGTCGCGCAGCCGCAGCCGCCGTCCGAGCCCGCGTCCCCGGAGTCGCCCGGGGGCGCCGCGCCCGCGCCCCCCTCGCCCGCGCTGCCCGCCTCGCCGCCCGTGCCCGAGGACAAGCC
Organism: Sorangium sp. So ce1504; assembly: GCF_051521635.1. Taxonomy (NCBI): domain Bacteria; kingdom Pseudomonadati; phylum Myxococcota; order Polyangiales; family Polyangiaceae; genus Sorangium; species Sorangium sp. So ce1504. The sequence continues at coordinate 10,154,594 of NZ_CP150365.1, forward strand.
CTCGCCGCCCGTGCCCGAGGACAAGCCCTCGCCGCCCGTGCCCGAGGACACGCCCTCGCCGCCGCCCCCGCCGCCCCCGCCGGGCTCTCCCTCGAAGCGGACGGTCGCGAAGTTGCCGTAGCTCTCGCTCAGCGGCGGCTCGCCCTGGCAGGAGACGAACTCGTAGCCCCATGTCGGGCGGAGCGAGAACGCGCCCCCCTTCCCCTCGATCGGCCCCGAGGGCGGCGCGCAGAAGCCGCTCACCACGTAGTCCTGCTGGGTGTCCTCGTCGACGAACGATCCGCCGACGAGCACCGACAGGTTGCGCACGGGCTGCGTGCCGTCGCGGTACGCCACGACGAGCGTCCACCCGGCGGCGTTCAGCGCGTTGTTCGTCTCGTTTTGCGTGCCCGGCACGCCGCGCACCTCGTACGCCCCGGCGCCGTGGGCCTGCACGAACGCTGTCACGTTCGCCGACCGCAGGTAGTAGTTCACGGAGAACCCGCTCGCGCTCGTCCCGGCGAGCGTCACCGAGGTCGCCTCGTCCGGCGACGCGGCCATCGACGCGCCGCCCGTGCTCAGCGTCACGGGGGTGCCCAGGAACGCGGTGACATCGTCGCCGTAGTTGTAGCTGCCGCCCCAGATGAGCTCCGCGTAGAGAACGTCGAGCTCGTCCGGCAGGGCCAGCTCCGCCGCCGACCCGTTCTGCCTCCAGTCCGCCGTGGTCCCCGCGGGCCACGGGTTCGCGGCGTTCGGCGGCGTGTCGTCGACGCCGCCGTCGAGCGAGAGGAACGTCCCGATCGAGTCCTCCGCGCCAGGCCGGTTCGCACTGTGTTGCTTGCTGAGCCCCAGCGTGTTCCCGGTGGCGACGATGCCGCCCGGCGCCGTCGTCGTGAAGCGGAGCTGGGTCGCCGAGGCGGGCTGGGCGTGCCCGAGGCCCAGGGCGGCGAGCCCGGCGAGGGCCGCCGTGCGGGGGCGCAGGCGACGCATCGTTGCCTTCGTCCTTAGCAGCCGCGCGGCCCACCGATTCCATCGCGCTCGATTCGTCATGGCTCCTGCCGCCCTGGATCGGGCCCACCGCGCAGAGGCCACGCCCTCCGCGCTCCGGGTGTGCTGGCGGCCCCGCGTCCGCGCGCAGGATACCCGCGCGACGCCGGGCGCTCCAGGGCGTCCACGCGAAGGATGGGGTTCGGACCTACGAACACGCGGAGATCGCCCTCTACCACGCGCTCGGGGACCTGCCGGAGCCCGAATGGCTCACCCACAAGTTCTATCGAGGAGGCAGAATAACTAGCTCTACTGCGGGAAGTCGGCCGGGAAGCGAACCGCCAAGCCGTCAAGGGCGCCAAGAAAACCGGGGACTAGGGGGGATGCCCGGACGGCCCCCTTCCCCCATGCGCGTTATCCATCCGCGGGGGTGAGCCCGTCCGTGCGTCCTCGCGGCGTCGCGCTACTTCCTCTTCGCGTCGTCGACGTAAGGGGCGGGCACCCAGCGGTAGGACTCTCCGTCTCTCCGGACATGGCCCAGCCCGGGAAACGGGGCGTGGGTGTGCGCGACGAGGTAGCCCTTGTCGGCCGCGTCGGCGAGCGCCTTCTTGCGCGTTTCCACGGCCATCGGCGCGTTCACGTCGAAGGCCACCGCCACCGAGGGATCGTCGAACTGAACGGCCATGATGTGAACGAGGTCGCCCCACAGGAGGAGCCTCTGGCCGCCGCTCTCGAGAGCGTACAGCGTGTGGCCGGGCGTGTGGCCGTACGCCGGCTCCGCGCGGAACCCCGGAAAGAACTCGGCCGCTCCGGTGAACGGCTTCACTTGCCCGGCGTCGAGGTACGGCTGCAACGTGGCTTGCGCCGCGGCGAAGAACTGGGCTTGCATCCCCGAGGACTTCGCGGCGGCCGCCTTGTCCATCCAGTAGTCGAGATCCTTCTGGTTCAGGTGGACGGTGGCGTTCGGGAAGGCCCTCTTCCCGCCGATCACGAGCCCGCCGGAGTGATCCGGGTGAACGTGCGTGAGGAAGACGTCGGTGACGCTCTCGGCGCTCACGCCCACCGCAGAGAGCGACGCGGGGAGCTTCCCGGTCGTGGGGCCCATGAGCTCTGCGCACCCGGTGTCGACGAGGATCGTCCTGCCGTTCCTGTGGATCAGGAAGGTGTTGAAGGACACGTCGATCGGCGACCTCTGGAAGGATTGCGCGAGGAGCTTGTCGACCTCACCCGGTTTGGCGTTGAGGACGAGGCCATTCGAGATATCCAGGCCGAACGTGCCGTCGGAAAGCACGGTCACGTCGATGTCGCCTACACGCGTGTGATAGAAGCCCGCCTGACGCCTCTCGCCGCCGGACGGAATCAGCGCGCTCGCCGCCGGAGACGGCGCCGGTGCCGCCGGCGTCGCGGCGGGCTGCTCCGGAGCCGCCGGGCTCTTCGGAGCGCTGCCGCTCGGCGGGGCCGGGGCGGCGCACGCGGCGGGGAGGGTGAGAGCGCCTCCGAGCAGCAGGAGTGAGGCCGCGATGGACGCGATTCGCCGCGTGGAAATCATCCGCATGATCGTTCTTCTCTCCGGGCGCTCTTCGGTCGCTGGCGGCGCGCGAGCGCTGCTCGCCGCCCGTCGGCGGGACGGCGGCCCGTGTTCGCCGCCCGTTCGCCGTTGCACCGTACGTCCATGCAGGTAGACTTACTATGCCTGAAACATCAGAAAAAATAAACCAATCGTCCAGATGGGGCGCCTGACGAGCGCTGGAGGAGCGAGGCGATGGACGCCCTCAGCCGACTCTTTCATTCGCTGCACGTCGAGAGCGCCCTGTGCACGCGCTTCGAGGCGTCGGCGCCGTGGGGACACCGCGTCGCGCACCGCGGCCCCATCAAGTTCGTGCTCATCGTCGCGGGATCGTGCTGGCTGCGCACGCGCGCGCTCCCGGAGCCGAGGCTGCTCGGCGCACACGATCTCTTCCTCGTTCTGGATGGCGAGCCTTACGTGCTGTCCGATTCGCTGGACTCCGCGACCGTGGACTGCACCGATCTCGAGGATCGCCGAGACGGCTATCTGATCCGCTACGGAGGCGGAGGCGCGCGCTCCACGCTGGTGAGCGTGGCCTTCGACGTGGATCCGACGGAGGGCGAGCCTCTCCTCGTCGCGCTCCCGCGCTTCATCCACCTGCGCATCGATCAGAACCGGAGCCACGGCCTCCAGTCGCTCATCGAGCTGTTGCGCCTCGAGGTCTGCTCGTCGGAGATCGGATCGATCCCGATCATCCGCCGCCTCGCCGAGGCGCTCTTCATCTCGGCGGTCCGGGCCTACCTCCAGACCGGCGAGGGGCCGAGGAGGGGCGTCCTCGCGGCGATCGCGGACACGCGGCTCGCGCGCCCGCTCGGCGACATGCACGAGGACCTCGCGCGCGGCTGGACGATCGACGACCTCGCGCGCAGCGCGCGGATGTCTCGCTCCGCTTTCGCGGAGAGGTTCCGGAGCACGGTGGGCCAGACGCCGCTCGAGTATCTGACGCGGATCCGGATGGACCGCGCGCGCGGGCTCCTGCGGGAGGGCGTCCCCATCGCCGAGGTTGCCCATCGCGTCGGCTACGACTCGGCCATCTCGTTCACGCGCGCTTTCCGGCGCGTGACCGGCGGCACCCCGGGGGCGTACCAGCGCGGACCCGAAAGCGGAGCGAGGCCGGAAGACGCGCACGAGAAGGAGTCGAGGCGGCCATCCTCATGACGGTGGCGCCTCGCCGGTTCCCGGCGCCCCGTCGCCGGACGACAAGCCCGCCATGAATCGACGGCACCGTTCTTCGATGTCCTGGATGCTCAGGCGCCCGTCCTCGAGCAGCCTCGAGGCGTGCCGCATTCGCCACCCCATCACGTGCGCGAGCGGCATGTCGCCCGCCGCGGGCGGGGGGCGCCGGGACGGCTTCGCGCTTCCTGGCGGGGGCTCGTCGACGGGACCTCGCCAGGTCGTCGGCCATCTCGACGTAGGGCGCCAGGAGGAGCGACGTCGACGGAGGGCGTCGAACCGCAGGTTGTCACAGCGCTGGGCCTGGCCGCGCCGGTTTCTACTCCGCCAGCACCGGCGCCATCCACGGCACATCGGCCGGCGGATCCTGATACAGCTTTCGAGCCCATTCCTGGTCGGTGAGTCGGGTGAAGCCCTCTGCCAGGTGCTCGTGGTAGGCGAACACCGCGCCCGCGTACGCGCGCGGACCCTGACAGGTATCGACCGTCATGACCATCATGCGTGGATTGCCGGTGCCCACGTGCAACACCGACGGAGCTCGCGGGACCGGCAGGTCGCCTCCGATGTCCGTGTGCACATCGGCGATGGTCGGGTCGCTCTTCAAGCCGTCGACGGGATCGAAGAACAGATCCTTGTACCAGCCCGTTTGCCAGGGGTCACCGCTGCCACCGCCCTCGATGTGAATTGCCTGCTTGATGAAGGTCAGATGCTCCTCCGAGTGCGGCATGCCCGTCCGCTGCGCTTCCGCCATTTCACTCAAGGTGGTCGCGATACGCGACAGGGTGCCGAAGTAGGCGCTCACCTGCTCGGCCAACGTGTCGTTCCCGTTCAAGCTGAAGTCGAGGGTATCGACCAAGGCCTGGCCCTGGCCGGCGAATCTGGCGATCTTTTGAAACAGCTCGGGGTAGGGCTCGACGTACGCATCCGGAAAGTCGCAGCCATTGCTGCCGGTATACGACTGCTTGGCATACAAGATCGTGTCGTGCCTGAGCTGCGCCCACGATCCGAGCTGAGTGTTCAGCAAACGGCGCCCCCACGCCTCGCTGCGCGCCACGCTGGGTAGACCTTCCGCGGCTGGCCCCAGGGTCGTGGCGTTCGCCGAGAGCGTCTGCAGCGCCCCGAGCCAGGACGTGTACAGGCTGCCTTCCCAGTACGATGGAGGGTGGGCGTCGGCGATGACGCGAACGGCCGCCAGATCGCCGGCGTAGCTCCATTCTTCGAGCTCACCCGCGAGCAGGCTCACGGCATGGTCGTTCTTCAGGGCGGCGAACGCGGCGTCGAGCGGGTTCGGGACCACGCGCGTCGCGGTGCGGTCGTACACCACGTTGGAGAACACGTGACTGTCGATCACGTAGCGCTGCCCGAAGAACGCAAAGCTCGCATTGAGCGGGAACGTGGAATCGCCGCCATCCTTTCGCATGATGTGGCTCGCGATGCGCTGCTCGCCGTAGCGCCCCTCGATGATCGCCTGAGCGATCGTCGTGTCATCGATGGCAGCAAGCCCGCTCGTATCGGACACCCCCAGGCCTTGCAACAGCTCGTCCAGCTCGGGCACGATCATGTAGTCGTGCTCACCCACGAACGCGGTGACGGTTCGATCGATGCCCGACCAGTCTTCCAGCGCCGCGGCATCCATCAAGTCACGCATCGCCAGCGCCGCCTCGAGCTGACGGCGCCAGAAGACGCGCGAACCATCGGGCATGGTCTCGATCAGCCGAAAATCGATGCGTCCCATCCACATCATGGCGCGGAAATAGCGCTCGAGCGCCACCGTGTCCGTGTAGTGGCCCCGAGGCTTGAATTGCGAGAAGTCGAAGCGGCGCGGAACGCCGAAGATGGACCTTTGCTGTTCTCCGTCGGCCGCCTCGGCATGAGCCAGGAAGGACGCGACGTCGGCTTTGCTGGCTCCCGCCACGGGTTCGCTGGGCGCTCCCATCAGCAGACTGCGCGCGACGGTCAGGTAGAAGTCCGCGTCGGCTGCTGCCTGCTCCGAGAGCCCGGAGTTTCCGGACGCCAGGCGAGCACGCATCGTGTCGAGCAAGCGGGCGACACGCGGGATCAAGACGGCCTGTTCCAGGGCCTGCAAGATGTCGTCGTACGAACGGTGCATGGCTTCGAGCACCATGTCGCCGCTCACGAAGACCGGCAAATCGTGCACGTAGATGGCAGCGTAGGCGTAGGGAAAGCTGGGATAGGCAAGTCGGCTAGAAACTACGAAGCCGTTCGCGGCCAGGACCTCGAGCTCCGCGTCATTCAGGCCCAGCTCTGATCTCTGGATCAGATCGAGGTTCTGAACGTCCGTGAGACCGTAGCCCAGATCGTTCGAGAACGAGACCGCGTAGGCCTCCTGGAGGGACGCCGCGTCGTGTTGTTTGGCGGTGGCCACCTGGGCTTCGACTTCGGTCGCGGCGACCGAGCTGAGCTCGAGCTGTACCTGGGTTCCGACCTCTGCGGGACGCTCGTCGCCGGGACCGGCGGGGCCCGGCCCACCCGGTTCGGTGGAACCAGAACACGCCGCGAGCAAGCCAACGCTGACCAGGGTGGAGAGAATTCGTTGGGTGTGCACGGATTTTCCTGCTCCTTTGGCGGCACAGGGTCTGGTGTGCCGGTGTGCCAAACCCGGATCGTTGTGCCGCGGCACCAGGCCGAAGGACGCTCGAATTGCGGGTTTCATCCACTCCATGTGTGCCAACGCCATAGACAGGCAACCGGCGTGCCAGCCCTCCGAGCCGACAAGCGGCTTCCGGGCTTCCTGCTGGCCACTCCAGTGCCGCGGGTGTGGGTGTTGTACGGCGCCAACGGTTGCACGGGAACGCTCGCCGCGGAGCTCGTCCAGGCGCGGAGCCTCGCTCCGGTCCTTGCTGGGCGTGGAGGGCTCGGCGGCGTGGTCCTTCCGTCGTTGGCGCGAGGGGGAGGCGCGCTCGGCGGGGTCGGGCTCGCAGGATCGGCCTTGCTCGCGTTACCGTCCTTGACACGGGTTGACGAAGCCGTCGTAATTGCGTCGTGCTGACCATCCGGCGCGAGCAAATGAGACTCCTGGCCCGGCGCCCGGACGCCGAGCTCATGCCGCGCCTGCTCGAACGCGTGCGGGTGATGTATCCGGAGCAGGTCTGGAGCACGAACGACGAGACGCTGATTGAGCGCCTGAAGGCGCAGCTCCAGCGGGCGGCGGGCCACGGGCTTCACCTCGAGGCCCACGTGACCAGCTATGTGGATCTGTGCTTCGAGCTCGGCGACTCGTTCGAGGAACAGCCGGAGTACGCGGCGCTCGTCGCCACGCTCCGCGCCCGGAATGTGACAAGCGAGGCCAAGGCGCAGGCCATCGCGGACGAGCTGGTGATCGGGTAAGCGATGCGACGGCGCCCGATCGCGGCTGCGTGGGCAAGTGGCGCTGCGGTTCGGGTGCGCGCGTGCCGTTGACCGTGGCGGCGTTGTTGCGGGCAGCCGCGCGCTGCCAGCGGCGCATCGACCGGATCGACGAGGAGCTCGTCCGTCTCGACCACACAACGGCCCCGCCCGGCAATACCGACTGGCCCACCGAGCGCCAGCACATCCGCCGTGTGCTCAACAAGGCGCGAAAGCTCCAGAACGAGCGGCGCATCCTGCTCCGGCGCCTGGCCAAGGTCGAGCAAGGTCAAATCCCGCCCCAGTACGCAGACCGGGCCCGGCTCTATCGCGGCAGGTTGCTCTTGGACTTGGCCAGAAACCACGCCCGCTCGAAGCCCATGCAAGGCCGGGCGCGCGACCTGGTCGACATTGTCCGCACCTGCGTGGTCGAGCACCGAGAGGCTCTGTTCGGCCAATGGATGATCGACAGCCTCCGCGAGCTCAACACCGCGCGACGTCCGGGCCAGGATCGACGCTTCCTCTACGCCAACGAATGGAATGGCCGTGTCTATCGCTTCCCGCAGCGGTCGTGGATGGCGGACGCGCCCGTCGACGACGACCACCCCGCCCACTCGGTCACCATGAACTTCGCCAACACCGAGGACTTCAGCCCGTCCGCCGCCCTCGAGGATCTGTTCACCTGCGACGCCCATCCCATCGCCATCGAGTGCATGAGCGCGCTGCACATCTGCTTCTTGCGCGCCTTCATGAAGACGGTCGGCACGGCGGCCCTCGACGCGGTCACCGAGGACATCGTGCAAGTCGCGCCGGGAGACGAGGGCAGCGTGAGCAAGCTGCGGGTGGCGCTGGCGGTGGACTCCGTCGACCAGCTGCGCCCCGGCGATTGGGTGTATTTCTACAATCATCCAGGCTACGTGAAGCGCCACCGCGACAGCTCCTTCGCCACCTGGCAGGGTGCCAATGCCGTCTATCTCGGCAACGTCGGCGGCGAGCCGCGCTTCAGCACGTTCGATTCGCAAGACCCGGCGTGGACCGAAGCCGAGTTCGTGGCGTTCCTGCTGCAGGAATACAACCGCGAACCGGGCGGCCCGAACAGGGGACAGCTGGCAAGCAGGTTCCCCAAGCTAGCTTCGTCCGACGACGTCCCCGGTCTGCGTTGCCCGAATCCCGAGCAGCGGGGGCGGATCAGCCCGGTCTATCGCATCAACGTTCAAGAGCTGGCGCGCTGGCGCTGAGGCGCTCGCGAAGCAAGCAGCTCTCCGACCGGCGCCAAGACGCCATTTCGTTGGGCGACGCTGGGCTTCGATGCGGATGGTCACCGGTCCGCGAAGAAGATCCACGCCATGACCAGCACGATCACAAGCATTGCTGTGGTCTTCACGCGTGCTCGCGAGGGCAGGTCAGGGCGCCGCGCAGCGGTAGGCCTCTCCGACGTCTGCGATGCGGTCTCGAGCATCTCGGCGAGGATCGCGGCACCGTCTACCTTCGTGCGGACCGCCTGTGGTCCTCCTCCGCGAAGACTGGCTTCAAAGCCGATCCGAGCGACATTAAATCACACATTCTGCTGCACTCAACAGGGAGCTTGGCAGCATTCGTCAGTCATGAGCTGCCATTCAGAGTTGCGGCGCCCCCTTCGAACGCGCTGGGCAGCACAAGATCGTCATCGAAAAGACGATCGAGAGGAAGGAATAGGCAGCAGCCGTTCGAATAACATCTGGCCGCATCCGTCAACCGTCAGGAGAGCACGTCGGCGGCGGTCTTCGCCCCGAGGACGTTATCGAGCCAACGGTCGAGGGTAGCGATGTCCGTGCATGCCTGGATGCGCGCACGTTCGCTCTCGGTGAGCATGATCTCTGCCCGCGCAAGCAGCCGTAGCAGCGTGTCCCTCTTGCCCTTGAGCTCGCCCTCACGTAGGCCCTTGAGCTCGCTGCGATCCATGAGCTCCCGCACGAACGGAAACCTCGCCTCGCCTTCGATCTGCCGTTCCATGACCAACGCCTCCAGAGCCCGCCGCATGGGCTCACGCAACCCGCTCCAGATGACCTGAAAGTAGACCATCGCGTGCTCCTGGTCGAGCCGGCCCAGCGCAACGAGCGCGGCCTTGACCACGGTGAGCCCGTTCGGCCCGTTGCCGTGCGCCACCGCCGAGAGCACGGCCAGCTCGGCGTCCTTCTCCGCCTCGGCTGGGTCGGTGATCTCGGGGACGACGGCCGGGCCGAGCACCAGCGGCGCGACGTTTCCGAGGCCCAGGCCGAGGTCGATGTTCTCCGCCGCCCAGGCGGCCACGCCGGCGTCCGGAGCGATCACGAGGACGACCGTGCCGCAGCGCTTCCTGGCGCGCACGACCGTGACATACGTCGGCCACGAGAACTTCTTGTCTGGATCCATGTCGCGCTGGACCTCGATGACGATCGCCAGCACGAGCGCACCGCTCGCGTCTCGAAGCTCGAGCACCAGGTCAGCGCGGAACTCCACCGGGATGAGCTGGTCGAGCGACGATTCGACCGCCCCGATCGAGGTGTGTGGCGGCACCTCGATGTGGAAGAGCGTCGCGAGCCAGTGGGGCGCGAGCTCGGGGTGCTCGCGGAACGAATCTGCGGTGCCGAACCGTCGCGTTCCGTCACTTTCGTCGAGATTTCGGGGGAGCGTGACGACGGATCGCAGCCCCTCGGAAGGCGCAGGCCCAACGTGGGCCCAGCCGGCGAGCCTGGGACGTGTTGAGCTCGCGCCGGCCGACCCGTCGCCTCGATCTGCGCTGGTTGACTCGCTCGCCCGCACGCTGAGCCGCGCTGTCGCGCTCGGTGATATAGAGGCCGCCCGGGTGGTTCACGAGGCGATCGGTCGGCTGCTCGGGCTGTCGGCGGCACCGAAGGGGCGAGCAAGGTCGCGCCGACAGTAGCAGGCTGCATAGACGAGGCACCGAGGTAGGACAGACGCGGAGAGCCGCGGAAGCCGAGCCACGTCGGCACGGTCCGCTTAGTCCTGGCTCTGCCGGGGCCTGGGTACCGCCGACCCCTGGCAGCGCAACGGGCCGACGACGCGCCGCGCTCGGTCAACGACCTCGCGAGGTCCGAGAAGCCCTGCGACGCGGCGAAGGCCACCCCAACATCACCGCCGCGGAGAGGCATAACGTGCTCTTGATGGGTACGATGGGCTCCGGTCGAGCCGGAGGGCCCAGGCCCATGCGGTTGTGCCTACCTTAGAAGCTCCCGCCGCTCAGCGCGCCCGCCTTCAAGCTTCGTCCGCCTTCCGCATTGCAGCCCGCACCGCTGCCGCCGCCTTCTTGTCTTTCACGATCCTCTCCAGCCACACCCGCCGGATCCGCATCATCGACTCATCCGGCAGGCCCAGCTCGGCCAGTGCCGCCTGGCCCTGCCCCTGCTCGGCCGAGATCACAAGCTGTGCGTACTCGCCCGCTGTGATCGGCCCGCGCTCCTTCTCGAGTGCCGCCACGTAGGCCGCGTCGTACGCTGACAGGAGCTTCTTCTTCCGGCGCGCGATCTCGTCCTGGATCTCGTCAAGCCACTGTTCGTGCAGCGACTGCCAATTCTTCGGCGTGAGCTTCTCCGCTTTGAGGATGGTGTCGCAGTCCGCCGGCCGCTGCGCGAGCTTGGCCGCAATGACTGCGCAACGCTCGATGGGGTAGGCCGCGAGAGGCGGTGCGGGCTCCTCCGGCGCGGGGAGCGGACCAGGCTTTTTCGCCTGGGTGTCAGGCTCGGGCGCCTCCTCTGCCGAGGGCTCCATCGCCCCCATGTCTGGCCTCGCCAGTGGGCCGAGCATGGCAGGAGGGGCGGGCTCCTTTGCCGTCAGGGGCGGAGACCTCGCATCGCGCTCAGGCGCAGGCGGCGCGTGCAGCGCAGGCGACAGCGCTGGAGGGATCGCGACAAGCGGCGGACGCAGCACCTTGTCAGGAGCCTCTGCTGGCTCCGCCCCTCGCGGCGAAGACTCTGCTTGGTGACGTAGCGCAGGCTCAGCTCGCTCGCCCTGCACGAATGGCAACGCGGGTTTCGCGGCGACCAGTGAAGCCGCGCTGGTGGCAGTGGGCGCATCGGCGGGCGGCTGCGCCGCGGCTGCCGGAGTGGGTACCGCGGCTGCTCGTGGCGCGGCCTGAACGAACGCAGCGGCCGCGGCCTCGAGGTGCTGTGCCCGACTCGACGGGGGTACCGCGGCCGCCGGCGGCGCGGACTGCACGAAGGGGGGGACTGCGAGGCGCTGCGCCGGGCTCGACGGGGGAGCAGGTTGGCCCGCGGGCACTGTGGCGAACGGTAGGGCCGGCCGGGAGACGGCGAGATCCTGATTCACGTCCAACGGCAGGGTGCAGACCTCAGGGTCATCCTCGTTGTGCACGGCGCTATCGCCATCGTGCGCCTGGTCGTAGGACGCTTGGAGCCCGATCTCGCTCATCGCGCCGCCGCCGGCCCGGCCGCTCGCGAGCCCCACTCCAGAGCTGCTGGCCACGCCCTCGCTGTCGTTACTTACGAGGGTCTGATAAGGCCCCTCCAGCGCGACCAGGATCTGCCCGGCCTCTTGCGGCTCTCGGAGCGGGACCTGGCCGCGCCAGGTCACCGTGCAGATGCAGCGGTCGGTGTTGATCCAGAGCAGATCGGGCCACATGGCGACGCCCTGCGAGGGCTCGCCAGGGCGGTCGACGTAGGCGCGGGGGTGGAGCCCCGGGAGGCTCGTGACGAGGTGCGGGTGCTCGGGGTGGAGATGCTCGAGGATGAGCCGCTCGTCATTGCGGAGCGCGGTGGTCTGCTGGTCGACCGGCGCGGCGTTGAAGTAGCTGACGTCGAGGTCCGGGGGCAGGGGCTGGCGGTGCCAGTCGTTGCCGGGGAACGTGGCCGCGTAGCGCCCCAGCTTCTGCCGGCGGGTGGGCCATCCGGAGGCAACGGGTCCAAATCCCACGGGCTCGATGACGTCGTCCGGCCCGATGACGACAACGCCTGGACGCTGGAGGTTGGGGAGGTTGCGTCGCCCGTGGATGTCGCGAGCATGGGGGGGCATGCCGACGGGGTTGGAGGTGCCGGGGCCGCCGCCCGCGTACTCCCAGAGCAGCGGCATCCTGGTGAAGCGCGAGCTCTGATCGAGGACGCCGTGCTGCGTGAAGCTGCGAGCTCCGTAGACCTCGATGGCCTTGTCGATGTCATTCACGATCACGCGGGCAGTGAGGGATCGGACTGCCGTGCCGTTGGGCGAGAAGGCGTGGCCAACGAGGACGACGTCCGCCCGGGCGCGGTGGGGGACGAAGTCGGAGGCCGCATAGAGACTCCAGCACGCGTCGTCGCGCCAGTGGCGGTCGGATAGGTGGAGCGGCTCCTGCTCGGCCGCGAGGGCACACACACCGGGGTACAGCTTGAACGTGCTTTTACAGACGAACGTCTGCATCCAGGCGCCTGGATGGGGTTGCCACACGACCAGGCCAACGGGGAGCTGCGAAAGGGAGACGACCTTCACTCCGCCGGCGATACTGCAACCATCAACACGAGGCGTCAATGTGTGGGCGTTCGACCGTCTGAACGGCCGCACCGGCGGAGCCCTGAGCGTACAATGCGCGCGGGCCCCTCTTGCGGACAGGGATGGCTGCCGGATAGCATCGGCTGTCCGCTCTACAAGCGCAGGGTAGACCGGGCTAGGAATGCCCATGGCCGACACGCACCCGATCATGCGAAACAAGGGAACCGGACTGAGCTCGGGGGTCTACCGAGTCGAGGCGCAGATCGCGTCGGGCGACATGCTCGATGTGCGTCGCTTCCAGGTCACCGAGCGGATTTCCTCGCTCTTCGAGGTCCAGATCGTCGCCGTATCGGACAACCCGGATATCGACTTCGAAGCCGTCATCGGCCAGCCCATGACCTTCACCGCGCACGCGAATCAGACCCGCGTCTGGTCCGGACTGTGCAGTCACCTCCAGCAGGTGGCCGTCGAGGAGCGCTACCTCTCCACCTACGAGCTGACCCTGGTCCCGCGGCTCTGGCTCGCCACCCAGCGCCGCAACTACCGCATGTTCCAGCACAAGTCGGAGGTCGACATCGTGCTGCAGCTCCTCGGCGAGTGGGGCATCTCCCCCACGCGGCGGCTTGCCGGCGAGTACAAGAAGCGCAAGTACCGCGTCCAGTACGGCGAGAGCGACTACACCTTCATCAGCCGCATGCTGGAGGACGCCGGGGTGAGCTTCTACTTCGACAACGGCGGAGAGAGCCGGCTCGTCCTCGACGACCGCCCCCAGGCGAACGTCGCCCGCGTGCCCATCACTTACCGCGATCACCCGACCGACGCCGACCGCGAGCACGTCACCAAGGTCGTCGTCGGCCGCCGCCTGCGACCCGGCAGGTACACGGTGCGCGACCACGACCACCGGAGGCCCGCGAACTACAAGCTCCTGGCCACCGCCTCCGGCGCCGGCCCCGTGGAAGATCAGCTGGAGCGCTTCCATTATGTGCCTGGCGCGTTCCTGTTCGAAAGTCAAAAGGGCGAGAGCTCGCCGACAGCCGACGATCAGGGCAAGTACCGCGCGGACGAGTCCGAGGGCGAGGCGCTCGCTCAGCGTCGGCTGGAGGCGAAGCGCGCCTCGGCACGGGAGATCGTGTTCAAGACCAACGTCATCGATCCCGCACCGGGCGCCGTCCTCTCGTTCCTCGAGCACCCGAAGAGCGAGCTCGGTCCCGACAAGAAGCTGCTCGTCCTCGAGTCCCAGCTCTCCGGCGAGGTACCGGCCGAGTGGGAGCACTCCTGCGTCGCCGTGAGCGCCGACGCGCCCTACCGACCGCCGCTGCGCACGCGCAAGCCCCGCGCGCAGGGCGTCGAGAGCGCCACGGTGGTCGGTCCGCCCGGCGAGGAGATCCACGTCGACGAGTTCGGCCGCGTGCGCGCCCACTTCCACTGGGACCGCGAGAGCAAGATGAACAACGACTCGTCGTGCTGGATCCACGTCAGCCAGCCCTGGGGCGGCGCCGGCTTCGGCGGGACCAACCTGCCGCGCATCGGACAGGAGGTCATCGTGGACTTCCTCGGCGGCGATCCCGACCGGCCCATCATCGTCGGCCGCGTGTACACCAACCTCCAGAAGACGCCCTACTCGCTGCCCATGAACAAGACGCAGAGCGGCTGGAAGAGCAACTCGAGCCCGTCCACGTACGGCTACAACGAGATCATGTTCGAGGACAAGGCCGGTAGCGAGCTCGTCAGGATGCAAGCCGAGAAGGACCTCCACAAGCTGGTCAAGAACGATCAGGAGACGACGATCGGCCGCGACCGGACGACGGGGATCGGCCACAACGAGGACGTCACGGTCGGCAACAACGCCACGAAGAGCGTGCTGAATAGCCTGCGCGAAGCGGTGGGGATGATCCGCGCCCGCGCCGTGGGTGTCGACGAGGTAGTGCAGATTGGCCGGAATCAGACCATCGACGTCGGGGAGAAGATCGAAATCACGTGCGGCAAATCGAAGTTCGTGATGGACAAGGACGGCAACATCACGCTCAAGGGCGTTAGGATCCTGGTCGATGGGAGCGAGCATGTCCAGGTCTTCGGCGATCCGATCGATCTCAACTAGCCCTGAATGCGGTCGCAGAAAGCGGTTCGAGCCCGGAGCTTCATGCCGAGCCACATCCCGCGGCGTCCCGTCCGGTGTCGTCCTTCTTGGTGTCCATGCAGGGACCAAGATCGAGTTCGTCATCGATCCTACCTGAGCAGTGCCATGCTGGCCGTGAATCGAACCGCCTTTGCTGCGACGCACCTCATCGACGGCACCCGCGTCGCCGTCCACCGCCGCTAGCCATGTTGGCCGCCAACGCGACCCCCTTCGCCGCGCTAGGGTTCGAGCAGAAGCACCGTGACGGCGCAGCCATGGCCGTCGTCGCGGCAAGGGGCACGCTTCTACTCTCGCCCGAAGGCCGGCTGTCGATCGCCCCCGATCAATCCTTGATCCTCGCCGACGAGTACGAGGGTGATCCGCATGCGACACCGATGCTCCGGGTCGGCCTGCTCATCCCTTTCAAGCCCGCGGCCGACGTCACCCTCCTCGCTGATGGCCACGCCCCCGGGGGCGTGGCCGCGCACGTCTGGCAGGTGGGCGCGCGCGTCGGGGAATACACGCGCTTCCTGAGGGCGTATGCGCCGCGCGCGTTCGAGCCGGACGCCGGCGGGTTTCGGCTTTCCACGGGAGAGCCGGCGGCCCGCGCGTCCATCGACTACCGATCGGCCGCCGGCGGCATCGTCATCGGCGATCCCGAGGGCAACGTCGACGCGCGCAACCCCATCGGCCGGGGCGTCCTCGATCGCCGCCACACGCCGGCCGATCGCGCCTACCCCGCGCCCACCATCGACAGCGAGGCCGAGCCTGTGGGCGACCCGGCGGCGCGGCCAGAACCGCAGGGCTTCGGGCCCGTGCCGCCCTGGTGGCAGTTTCGCAGCCGCTTCGCCGGCACCTACGACGACGCCTGGCTGGCGACTCGCCACCCTCAGCTCCCCGCCGATTTCGACTATCGCTTCTACCAGACCGCGCACCCCGGCCTGGTCTTGCCCGGCCATCTCCGCGGCGACGAGCGCGTCGAGCTCCAGGGCCTCACGTCGGGGGGCGGCGCGCTCGCGTTCACGCTGCCCGGCCACTCGCTCTGGGCCTGGTTCAAGTGGGAGCGGGGGCGCCGCGTCGCGGTGCGCCTCCACCTCGATGGCATGCACATCGATGTCCGCGGCGAGCCGCCTTGGTCTGTCCAGCTCACCTGGCGCGCCTGGGTGGCCATGTCGCAGGGCTTCGATCGTATCGATCTCGCTGCCGCGAGCCTCGAAGAGGCCGCGGCGCTGCCGTGGTGTGACGAGCGAGGGCTCGTGAGCCCGGGGAGCGACGCATGAGCATCCCGCGCGAGGGCAGCCGCGACATAGGCGAAGGCATCATCGTCTCGACCTGCCCGGATGTCTGCAAGACGCCGGTCGGCCCGGCGCTCGTCCCCATCCCTTATTCGATCTACGCAAGGCAGAACCAGGCGGCCGTGGACACCGCGACCACCGTGCTGCAGACCGGCGATCGGTCGCACAACATGGGATCGAAGGTGACGACCTGCCAGGGTGACGAGCCGGGCAGCGGGCTCGGGGTCAAATCGGGCACGGTGGGCAGCGTCTGCGAGCCCAAGACCTACTCGCCCACCGTGCGCATCGAGGGCAGGAACGCGATCCGCCACGACGACGCCTGGTGGATGAACGACCGCAACACTGAGGGGAAGCTCATCTTCGTGCGGGACACGCGGGTGATGAGCGCCAGCGACCGCCCGGTCCAGGTCGCCTTTCTCGACACGACGGGGGCCTACACGGGCACGGGCACGGCCACGACGCCGGGGAGCGCGCCCGCCGCGGGGCCCATGGGGGCGGCCGCCAGGCTCAACGCGCTGCTCGGCCTCGGTGCGCTGGGAGCAGGCCTCGGGGAGATGGCCGGTCAGTATTACATCGGCAATGAAGGCATGTTCGCCCGGAGCATCGATCAGCACCTTTATGGCCAGATGAGCGCCGACCAGCGGAGTGCCGCGTATGGATCGAGCGGCTGGTACTGGAACCAGGTAGATAGCACCAACAATCAGCTCTCGCTCAAGGCGGGCACCCTCGTCGACTTCCGCCAGATGACGCCCGAGCAGCTCGAGCAGCTCGTGAGGCAGCCGTGGCCCTCGGCCGAGAAGATCCGGCAGAACGCCGAGCGCCTGCGGGCGCAGCGCGCGCGACAGGAGGAAAATGCGCGGCTCGCCGCCGCAGCGGGCAACGTGCGCGTGACGCGCGAGCGAGACCGGCCTTGCAACGTCGGCCCATACAGGACTATCCGCGGCACGTGCGAACCCGGCTACCAGGCGCACCACATCGTGCCCGACTACACCCTTCGTTATGGCACGAGGGCCGAGGGCGAGGCGGGGATGAAGCGCATCCCCAACTTCCCGTCATTCGGCGACGGGCCCGCCATCTGCCTCCAGGGCAACGCCGGCGACGACGGCTCGGAGCACTGGGAGGCGCACGGCGTGGACGCGAGCATCGCCCAGCTGGGCGTGAACGGCACGCCGCCGGGGACGACCGCCATCGGCAGCATCATCGACCTCTCGGAGAATCAGGTCGTCAATCTCCGCCGGGAGTGCGAGGCGCAGATCCGCGCCGCGGTGCAGGCGGGCTTCGCCGGGGTTGACCGCGCGCAGCTCGGCCGCACCACCATCATGCCGACCGTGGCCGGGAGCCCGCAGTACGAGGCGCTCAGCACCGGCATGCGCCCGGGCGGTCGCTACTGAGGTCGAGGGAGACATCACCATGACGACGCCGCTCACCTTTACCCGCGCCAAGGCCGCTGCCGCGGACTTCCTCTGTGTCGCCGGCGTGCCAGACGGCCAGGAGCCCTTCACGCCGTTCACCCGGCTCTGCCGTTACGATGCCGGCGATCCGGGGCCGGTGAAGTGGTTCTACGACGACCTCCAGGTCGCGGTCACCTCGATCGCCCGCTTCACCCCCGCGCCCGGCGCGCCGACCTCGTTCTGCGTGCTCTCCGCCGAGGGAGACGTCGTGCTCGTGCGGTCACCGTTCCCGCGCGAGAAGATCCCCGGCGCCGGCATCACCTCGCCCGACGCCGAGCGCTGGGGGCGCCTCGCGCGCCTCCGCCCTGTCGGCGACCACCTCTACGCCTGCGGCGACGGGGGGCAGGTCTATCGCCGTATCGGCGGAGACTTCGGCGCCGGCCGCTGGGAGCACCTCGATCGCTCGCTCTTGCAAGATCCCGAGGAGCGGGCCCGGGCGCTCCTGCGCGCGCCGAGCTCGCCGGCCGCGGAGCACAAGGTCTTTTACTGCGTCGACGGTCCACGCGAGGACGAGATCTACGTCACCGGGACGCGCGGCACGATCCTCGTCTGGGACGGCGCCACGTTCACCGCTCTCCCGCCCGTCACGGCCGCGGCGCTGGTGAGCATCTTCGTCGAGGACGAGAAGCGCATCTGGATCTGCGGGCGCGAAGGCACGCTCCTCCGCGGCAACCGGCGCGAAGGCTTCCGCGCGGTCGCGGTCTCGGGCCGGCGCCAGATGTTCACGTCGATCACCAGGCACGACGGCCGGATCTACCTGGCAAGCGGCGCCAATCCGCGCGGCCTCTTCACCTACGAGCGCGGCAGCCTCCGGCGAGTCTCGACCGGGCTCGTGCCCGAGATCGAGGACGCGCACACGGTCGACAGCGTCGGCGGCGCGCTCTGGGTCGTCGGCTCGAAGGACATCGTGCGCCTCGAGGGCAGCCGCTGGGAGCGGATCGACCACGTCGACAACGCTCCCATCCGTTGACACTTGACGGTCATCGTCATCGGATGATGTGCGCGTGGTTAGCGCGGGATGCCCCGCGAGTGGTGCGAGGTGAGGATGCGAATCGTCTTGTCGCGCCTACACGCATGACACCGCCCAGGCCCGGCGTGGAGGCAATCACCTCGGATCCGTACCCCGCGGCCGACGTCATCGAGCCGCCGCATCCGCACGCGCACGCGCTCGGGCTGGCCCTGGCGATCGCGGTCGTGACCCTGCGCCGATGACCGCCACCCGGTGCCCTTCCTCAGACACCGACGTCGCTGTGAAGGCGACCCCGACGGGGGGCTCACCGCTGCCTCCGCCACCGGTGCCGCCCGGGCTGCGGCCGTGCCGTGGTGCCGCGGCGGGCTGGTGCCGCGGAGGGCCAGAGCCGCCGTGTGGTGCACGGAGCTCGGCGGGCGCGCTGAGGGGTCGCACACGGTGAGAGATGCTGCGCGTGATGCCTGCGAATGCGCCTTCTCGGGCGTCAGCGGCTCCGCAGGGTAGCCGAGCCTACTGTTTGAGGCGCTTCGACCTGAAGGAGATGATCCGCGACGCGGTCCACCCGACCGAGCTCACGTTGCCAGCGAATCGACGCCGCCGTCTGCCTGGTTGAGTACGCGGGGGGCGGCGGCTGCGGAGATCAAGGGCACGCCGGGCGCTCCGCGGGAGCGGCTGCGGCCACATGATGGACGCACGCGAGCTCGGGATCGCGCCGGCGTCGCGCTGCTTGGCGCCGAAGCAGACGGCGGCTGCGGGGTCGAGGTAGGCGCCGGCGCGCGCGGAGCCGTCGCCAGCGTCGGGGTTCATCTGGATGACCTCGCGCGCGAAGTCGGCACGGCGCGCATGGGCCAGCTGGCGCCCGTTCTGGGCGGCGTATATGGCGCTCGAGCAGACAGGCCGCAGGATCGAGGTCCGCGCCCGCTCCGCGCGCGGAGATCGAGGTGGACGCCGGCGAGTTCGGGGCCGTCGATGTCCGTGTGCTCAAGCGCGTCGGGCCAGGCCGTCACTCGTTGCGAGCGCTGGCGCCCAAGCCGCGCGTGGTCGCGGCACTGCAGAATCGTGAGGCACGCGGCCCGCCCTTGTCGCGCGGGCGACGATGATCGAAGACCCGCGGCTGCGCAGCGGCGTGGTCGAGCTCTTGATCCGTCAGTTCTCCCGCTCCGCTCGCCGGCGTACGGCGCGGTGTGATCGAGGTGATGGCGCTCCTGGGCGATCTGCAACGCATGCGCGAGGTGATCGGCTTAGGCGCGGCTCAGCAGCTCGACGACCCCGAGAGGCCGCCGGGGCAACAGCGGCGACGCCCTCGAGCAGCGGAGCGGCCTGCGGGATCGTCCGGGCTGCGGGGCCCGCGGAGCCTTAGCTGGCCATCCGTAGCCGGTCTCATGGCTGCCTGTCGATGGGCCACGACGCGTGACGCTCGCGCCGACGCGGACACGCGAGCGACGGCGTGCAGTTCCAGGCGCGTGAGCGCTAGCGCGTCGTCGCCGCCGACCGCGCAGGCCACCGTCAGGCGCCGTGCTCGCGGGCGGCGTGGCCGCACGAGCGACGTCGTGCCACGCCACGCGCGTGGCCGTCACAGCGCGCGGCGACCGCTGCCTGCGCGCGGCGCCGCGCTGGGTCGGGCTTGCAGCCGACACGCGCAGCCCGGGGCGCGTGGTCGGTAGCGCGCTCTCGCGGCGGCGTGGACAAGCAGCTGGCGCCCGCAGGCCGACACGCGCTGGAGCCGCGCAGGTCGCTGCCCGCTGGCGCACGCTCTGGACGGTACGACCCCTGGCCCGTGTAGTGTTCTCGTCTAGATTCCGTTTGACGCCGATCCTGTGATCAGAAGAATGGGCCGCGTCGGCACGTTGCTCACGCGTTGCGGAAGACGGGACGGGGACGATGAGGACGACAGACCGGCAGATCTCATCGTCGGCAGTGTTCGCTCTCCTGCTCAGTGTCGTTCCGACGCAGGCAGACGCATCTGAGCTGAGTGCCGGAATTAGCTTCGGGGGGATCCAGGCTGGCACCGTGACGCACCTGGCGGTGAGTCCGCACGCGGGAATATCGTGGCGCATCAACGGCAACATCCTATTCAATGTTCACGATCTCCTCAGCGTCGTGCCTCCAATCCAGATAGGTGGGGCCGGTGTCTACAATAGCACCATCGCCGCTCTCGGATATGGCTGGAAGAATGGCGATTTTAGCGCTGGCCCATCCGTTGCGATCTACTTCATGCCGGCTTGCGGAAGTACATTGTGTGGGCACGTTGCCGGGATGGCGGTAGGCGCGCATGCGCAAACCAACGCGTACGTTGCAGGGCCGCTCGGCGTCTCGGTGAGCGCCAATGTGGATTGGATCGGCGGGAGCAGCCTTGTACTCTCAGGCTACGTGTCCGTGCTTGTCGTCGTCGGTCCTGTGCTTCGATGGAGCATAAGATGAACGCAATAAGAACTCTGCTGATCATTGTGGGCATTGCCATCTGCACGCTAACGGCATGCAACCGGACGGTAGGAGACTGCTATCCCATCGAGGAGTGGGTGAAGGGCGAAGGTGCAGGTGGACCAGTCGGGCCGCCCGTTCCTGTCTTCACCTCCGTCGCGTCGGGGGACTTCGGGGCGGAGCCGCCGAGCGGGCCGGAGTACGGCAGCGAGCGCAAACTCCAGTGCAACAAAACGGACGACGCAGACGAAGACGAGGACGAGGACGAACGCCCGAGCGACAGCTCGGAGCGGCCGACAGCTAGCCCGACGAGCCCGCCAGATCCCTGCCAGCAGAGCGGCGCTCCGACCATGGGGTGCACAGGCAAAATACCGATCGACCCGCGAGCCTTCAATTTTGTTACGATCGTCGCCTACGATGGAACCGTGAGCGGTTGGCAGGAGGCAAAGGCAGATCTATATTTCGGTCACAATTTGGAGGGTGACGCAGCGTGTTCGGTTATCGTAGGAATGCCCATTCGAAGCGAGCGCTGGGGGGCTGACATCACCAGAGACGGCGGCGATATATGCCGCCAATGTAGCGAACGCATGTGCGGATTTTCTGTATGAGAATGGAGGCCGGGATCTTCCGCAAGGTATATTCTGCGAGAGGCATAAGAGCTGCATGAGGGAGCGTTTCCCCAAGATGTATGAAGAGCTTGGTGCCAGGGTTAAGTGATTCCATGAAACACAGCATCGATGAGCTGCTCGGCATTGTCTATCGATACTATCCACGTGGGGTTGGGCTCACCAAGGATGGCGATATCGACGTCCAGCTCTGCAAGAACACGGAGGAGCACGCTCGGCTCGTGGCCGCGCGGATCCAGGCATCGAAGGACGAGCGCTGGCACTCCATGCTGCGTCGCATCGCAGAACGATTCCCCGGCATGCTCATGAATCACTCGCTACACCTCCCCACCGGCGGCTGGGACGGCTGCTATTCATTTACGATTGATCTGCCAAGATCCGCCGGTGAGCCGATCTGGTTTCATGTGAGCTTCCTGGCTCCTTACTATATTGTCCACAGTTTGCGCACGGTTGAGATCGTGAAACAAACGAAGGACTTGTTCGCGGTCGAATTTCGAGACGTGCGTTTCCTTGTTCATCGAAGCCCATTCGATCCAGGTTTCGTGTCGCGCCCGGACGATAGCCTCAGGTCTGCCGCTATCGGGAAGAGCTACGCTAGCTTCGAACTCTTGCCGGAACAGCAGCCGTGCGCGGAATGGATTTCCCGCGACATCGAAACGACGTTCGGTTGCGAGCGCATGCCGCCGGAGATCGGGACCATGCTCGTGCCCGATGTGACAGCGGGCCTGGGTCTTCCGGGTGAGATCAGGCTCTACGATTGCCTGTTTTCAGATCAGCATACATGGGTGAAGCCATCGCCGCGTGAGATGCCGGCACCAAGCGTAAATATCGAAGCGAGCAACCTGACAGATTCGCTCGTTGCGGTACTCACCGTGCTCGCGGCGACTTATCGAATCGCATGGACTCTGATGCCAGAGGTGCAGAGCGGTTCTTCCTACTGGGTGGTGACGACAGATGGGGTCCTGCACAAAGAGGAAGTTATAAAGGCGCTTGCGAAGATTCGCCTGCTCCTTGAGTCGCCCAAGACTCCTCGCGGCATCGCTGCCAAGCGCGAGCTCGAAGCCGCCGCGCGCGAGCTCGAAGCGCTGATCGCATCGTGGGATGGTGAAGGCGAGCCGCCGGCCGCCATGGTCGCTTGGGCTTCCAGGTTCCTGGCGACTTGGCCCGTGGACTCGGTCGCCGATCTCCCGTGACGTGACTGGGGCTACTCGGGAAAGCGAAGCGTCTCGTGCCTCTCGCCGCTCTGCCCCATCGTGGTCGTGCCATCGTGGTTCCAGCTCATGCCGCCATGGCCCGGCGGTCCGATCTCGAAGATGACGCCCTCGAGCGTGAGCTGGCCCTCGTCGAGGTAGGCGACGCCGATCGAGTCGCCGCCGCGCCCCGGGCCGCCGTAGCCGCCGTGGCCTCCTTCGCCGCCCGGGCCGCCGAAGCAGCCCTGAACGGCGTCCACGTCGGCGGCGCCCGGTGCGCCTCGGCCCCCTCGGCCGCCTTCCTGGGGCGGCCCGCCGTCGCCGCCCCTGCCGCCGGAGATCGTCGTGATCTCGCTGTCGCGCACCGTCACCCGGGCGTGAAGCGCGAGGACGCCGATGGTCGGACGTCCGTTCGCTCCCCCGCGGCCCCCCCGGCCTCCGCAGCCGCCGGCCCCACCCGAGCCTCCTCCTCCGCCTCCCTTGGAAGCCGCGCCGCACACGGCCAGCCCGCCCCGGCGACCGCCGCCGCCGCCGCCCCCCTGGCCCGGGGTGCCCCACGTCCCCTCGCCCCCCGTGTCGCCCTCCCAACCGGCCTCGGTGAGGCGCCCGATGCCCTTGCCGGGCGCGCCCTGCGTTCCCGGAGCCCCCGGGCCCCCGGTGAATCCGCTTTCGCAACGGCGGTTGTCTCGCTCCCCGATGCCGCCGCGCGAGGGCGAAGTGTAGACGGGCTCCCCGTCGCCGCCATCCCCGGCGCTGTCGGGCAGCCCATCCCCTCCCTTGCCACCGACGCTCGTGTGCCCGCTCTCGCACCGGTTCACCGCCGCAGGTCCGCCGGCGACGAGGGGCGCCGAGCACCCCTCGCCAGCGAAATTGCCATCCGGTCCGTCCGGTTGATCGGTCGGCCACTGCTCGCCATCGCTGCCCGCTATTGCACCGTCTGCGCGGATCTCGCTCCGCACGATCTCCACCCCCGTGTTGGACTGGACGAGCACGCCGAGCGGACCAAAAGCCCCAAGGTTGAGATCGGCGAGCGTCGACACCCCGTCCGCGGCCCCGCTGTCCTCGGGACCCGCGGGCTCGACGATCACCATGGGGTCGGCGAGGTCGGCGATCGGCTGGTGAAAAAATGTGGTTCGCGGGATTTCAGGGTCGCGATTCCATCGCCGGCAGTGAAAGCCCCCGAGGAGGTCCACGCCGGAGGGCACCCTGATCTGACGCACCGGAAATCCGTCGTTGCAGATGAACATGCGGCCTCGTCCCGTGCGCGCGAGCTCGACGGCACGCTCGACGGTGGCCACAGGCTTCGCCTTCGTGCCGGGGTTCCTGTCGTCGCCAAAACCGTAGGGTCCAGCGATGAACACGCCACAGCCGTCGTCGAGGATATCGGCGGCGACGTGCTCGGCGCAGACCGACTCCGGGGGCGGCTCTTGCTCGCACGAGGTGCCCTCGCAAGACGGCACGCCAGGGGCGTTCACGTCGGGCGCAGTTCCGCAGCCGGTCGCCCACGGCGACAACAGAAAGACGAAGGTAGCAGCGGTGGTCTTTCTCATGTGCGCATCCTGACGTGCGCTGTCAGCGCAGGGTAGTTCATCGAGCCGGTTCCGGATCTAGCGTATCGAACGGGTACCAGAACAGCGCAATCCCGGCTTTCCCCTGGCCGGGCGAATTTTCGACGGATGCATTGCCGCCGCGGCCACCCTTGCCGGCTTGTCCGGGCAAGACCTTCGCGAGCTCCGTGATGGCCACGGAGGCGCCCACGGAGCCGATGCCGAGCGAGTGGCCCCCGAGACCGCCGCCGGCATCGCCCCCGCGACCGCCGTCGCCTCCAAAGCCGCCGCGGCACCCTCGCGACGCGTCGATCAAAAGACCGTGGCCACCGAGACCGCCATCGACGCCAAAGCCTCCCCACTGGCCCGTTCCGCCGACCCCGCCGTCGCCGCCCTTGGCCCCGAGGACCGTGCTCGCATCGACTGTGAGGTCGCTCCCCTGCAACGCCACGATCGCGATGCTCGCGCCGCCGTAGTCGCCTCCCTTGCCCCCCTTGCCACCGCAGCCGCCACTGCCCCCCGAGCCGCCGGCCGCACCGCCCTGGGGCCGACCTG
Organism: Sorangium sp. So ce1504; assembly: GCF_051521635.1. Taxonomy (NCBI): domain Bacteria; kingdom Pseudomonadati; phylum Myxococcota; order Polyangiales; family Polyangiaceae; genus Sorangium; species Sorangium sp. So ce1504. The sequence goes on from NZ_CP150365.1 coordinate 10,179,273, forward strand.
CCGGACACGCGTTCCTGGCGGAGTCGCGACCTTTGCCGCCCCCGCCCCCGCCGCCGCCCTGACCGGCGCCGCCCTTCGCTCCATCCTTCCCGCGGACGCCGACCCATCCGTACTCGTCCAAGAGGCCAGCGCCATCCGCTCCGGCAGCGCGCTCCGCAGGAGCGCCGTCGGCTCCGTTCTGCCCCTGCCTGCATGCCATGCTGACCGCGCCGGATCCACCCAGGCCGCGCTCGGTCGGATTCCCGAGCGGCTCCGGCAGCCCTGAAGTTCCGTCGCTGCCCGTCTCGAGGCCTCCATCGCCCCCCTGGCCACCCATCGACTCGATCCCATCGCCGCACACGGTCACGACCGGAAGGGCGCCCGGCGCCGCGTCCGCGGTGCAGGCGTCCGCGCCGTCGTTCCCCACCACGCCGGAGCTCGCGCGAACGCTCGGCGCGTCCTCGCCCGGCTCTCCATCCTTGCCATCGCCTGCGAGGATCTTGCTCTGCCGCACGATTGCCCTGGCCCCAGGGCTCAAGATCATCGCGATCGACGACTTGCCGTCATCCGCGGACGCATCCGCCGCCGCGACGCGCACGCCGAAGACCGTTGACGTCGCGTGCTCTTTGTCATCCGCGAGCACCCTCAGCGGGATACCCACCTGCGGAGCGATGATCGTGGGGTGATTCGGTCCGCCGAACGACCCGTCATACGACCAATCGCCGCCGTCACACAGGCGCCCGCCCCAGAGGTCAATCCCCGAGGGCAGCGTGATCTTCTCCGCGAACACCCCGCCGCACGCGTACACGCGCCGGGTCGGCGCCTCGCCGTGGTCTCGACCGTGCGCGGCGAGCCCGATCGCGTGCTGGAGCGTCTTGACCGGCGCTCCCTTCGTTCCGGGGCTGTTGTCGTCGCCCTGCTCGCTGACGAACACGCCACACTTGTCGAGCGCTGGCGCTGTGCCGGGCTCTCCCGCGCACGGGTCAGGCGTGTGCTCCGGATCGGGAGCACACGCCAGCTTTTCCGAGCAATCCTCGGGATAGGCAGCGCAAGCCGTCAGCGTGCTAGCTCCCCACACGCAGACTGCGAGAGCAACGACCGACGTCACGGCGCCTCGGTCTGCCAGCGGACCCATTCTCTCGGCCCCCCGCGTGCTCACCATACCCCCTCGAGTCGCGCGCCGATTTCGTTCCCATTCGCCACGGGCGATACGTTGACCCGATCCTGAGCCGGCTTGAATCTCAGGAAAGAGAAGTCCGTGAAGAAGGACGCGGCAGTCACGGCACCGATGACACCACCCGTGATCACCGTTGCCAGACCGGCGCGGCCGAACGTGTTTCGCGCGTCCTGGAGGTGCGCCAGCTCGCCACATGGCGAGTTCCGAGGTGCGTGCCAGCACATCGACGTGCTCGACGACGGCTCGCTTAGGAGCCAGTCACGCCGGGCGCTCAGGTCGTCATCGAGCTTGCCCGCGTGGATCACGAGGATGGTGCCCACCGCCACGCCAGCCGTCGTGACCGCGATCCCCGTGATGCGCAGCGTCCCCGGCCAGGAGGCCCACGGGGAGGGAGCCTTCGCGCGCGCAGCGGGCAACGTGCGCAAGGCGGGCAGCGGGCGCAAGGCGGGCGGCGTCGCTGGCGCGGTGTCCTTCGTGCTGCTCGCCTCCGTGGCGCTCCCTGCCGCCGCGCGGGACAGCTCCATCGTCATCTCGTGCTCTACGCCCGCCACGCCAAGGAACCCCTGAAACGCGTCCGCGTGGCCCGGTGCACGGCCCCGCACCATGTGTTTGTCCCCCGGCTCGAAGAAGAGCGTATAGGTGCGCGCGGTCCGTCCGACGCGCTCGCCGTCGATGAGCACCTCCGCGTCGGGCGGATCCACCGAGAGCACGAGCGTAGCGACGCGCTTCACTGCCTCGCGCTGGGCTGCCTGGAATCGCCGCTCGAGCGCGTCCGGCAGCGCTTCGCGCTGTTCGAGACTCTTGGCAAGGTGCTCGGCCGCATCGCGATACTTGTGCAACGCGACCTCGCAAAGGCCGAGCTCGCCGGCGATCTCCGCCCGCTCTCGCTCGGTGCTGGTCGTCGGGTCCGCGGCGTCGAAAGCAGCCTTGTAGGCAGCGTATGCCTCGCTCCACCGCCCGGCATTGCGCGCTCTCTGACCACGGCGAACATGGTCCTTCACCGATGAGCTGTCGTTCGGTCCCGCCTTCGGGGGGGACATCGGCGGCGCTGGCAGACTTCGTGAAGTCTGTTGCGCCTTCGGGGGGCCATCATCGGCGCTGGCCGAGGTCGGGAAGCCTGTTGCGGCCCCGAGCGTGAGAAATATCGAGAGCGAATGCGCGATGCAACGCATCCAGGGACGGTACTGACGCCGGCCGTTCGGCGTCAACCGCCAGGAATTGCGACGCCTCGGCCGTTTGCGCGAGAATTGGCGGTCGTATGACGGAATGTGCTCAGTCGTCCTCTGGACCCGCTTTCGCGTGGCCAAAGATGACACCTTACCTTACATTATCCGACCAATATTGCTCGTTGGTTCTTTTTTGAAGCGTTTGGGCCCGCTCAAGTGTGCTGCTTAGCGTGGGCAAGCCACCGACCGTCTTCCCCGGCTTCGAGCTCTTCCGGCGCCTCGCCAGGCGCCACGGCGTGCCGGAGCGAAACGCCGAGGATATCGCTCAGGAAGCGCTGCTGCGCGGGCTGGAGGCCGACAAGCGGCTCGACCCGGGGGCAGACCCAGCGCCGTACCGGGTCACGATCGCCATCAACCAGGCGCGCAATCACGTCCGTGACGCACGCTGCCGCGGCGAGGTGCTGACGTCGTTCGATGAGTGCGAGATCCGAGACGAGTACCCCACGCCGGAAGAGCTGCTCCGGAGACGGCAGCGGGAAAAGTTCACGCGGGAGCTGATAGACCAACTTGATCCCAAGTACCGGGATGTCGTGATCAAGCACGACCTCCAAGAGATCCCGCTCGCCGAGATCGCGGCCGAGCAGGGACTTCCGCTGGACACGGTGAGGACGCGACTCTGGCGGGCGCACCAGGAGCTCCGGGTGCAGCGGGAGCGGTGGCAGGCGCAGGAGCGCTCGCAGGGAAGGGACGATCGCCTCTGCGTGCCGCTCGCACTGGGCTTCGGCCGTCCCGCGTCGTGGGTGGCCTCGCTACGCCGCCTGGGCGTGAGGATCCTCGTTCAGGGTGCGCTCGCCGTGCTGACCGGCGCGCTCGTCTCCTCGGTGTCGTCCCTGCCCGACCTGCAATCGTGGTACGGGGCGGCGGCGGTCCCTGCCACCCCGCCCGCTGCGCAGGAGAGTGCGGCGTCGCCTGCGCGAGACGGCGCGCACAGCGCCGAAGCGCCCGCCGGAGGAGAACGCGCGCACAGCGCCGCAGCACCGGCCGCGCCGATCGCGCGCGGGATGTCGGCGCCGAGGGCGCAAGGAAGCGCGCGCGTGCAGGCGGTGGCGAGCAGCACGCCTGTTCCCTCAACGACGACAGATCGCCGGCCCGCGCCTCCAGCGAGCGCCGTTCGATCGACCGGCAGCGAGCGCGAGCGGAGCCTGATCAACCAGGCTCGGAGGGCCATCGAGGCCCGCAATGTCACGGCGAACGTCGAGGCTCTCCGGCTGCTGAACACCCACGCGCAGGAGTTCCCCCGTGGGCGGTTCGTCGCCGAGCGCGAAGCACTCCTCCGGCAGCTTCGCTGAATCCTCGACTGTTCTTCGGCAGCTCACAGGCGGTGAGCTTGGTGATGTCTTCGGACAGCACAAGGCGAAGATCCGCCTTGCATCCCGACATGAGCGATCACGTCCAGGAGACGAAACGCGATGAATACGATGGAGGATCTACTTGGTGCGATGTGGCTCATTTCGCCGCTCGGGCTCGCGATGATAGCCTGTGTCGCGATCGGCTTTGCGGTCACCGCGCGCGAAGCGCTGGGACGGGAGCGGGGGCTTCGCGAGGCGCGTGAGCACGCGCATGACGACGAGGAGGCAGCCCTCACCGATGCGAAGGAGCAGGCCGTGGGGGACCGCGACCGCTATCGGCGCCTTCTGGACTGTCACGTCGACGCGGCGCTCGCAGAGCTGACAGACGCCCGTGCGCGCCCCGTCCCCCGGCCAGGAAGGGTCCTCGAGTCGCTCTGCGCGACGATGCCTTCGTGGAGGAGGAAGCTGGCCGAGAGCACGGGGTTGGAGCCGAGGGAGGTGGAGCGGCTGCTGAGGAGCGACCTCCCTATGACGCCCGGCCTCGCGCGGCAGCTGGAGGCCTTCACCGGTACGCCGGCGCGGTACTGGGAGCGCCTCTGGCGGCTGCACGACGACTACCGGACAGACGCCGAGGAGACCGTGGTGATCCAGGTCGGCGAGCCCATCACCAAGCGCGAGAGCTCGGTGTGTCCCGCGTCGTCGCCGGTGCAGAGCTCGACACCGCCGACGCTACCTCCGCGCGCGCTCGACGTTCCTCCGCCTGTGGTGCCGTCTCCCGAGCTTGCGGCCAGGAGCCCGCGGGCGAAGCTCCCGCCGCCTCCACAGCAGCGGCTTCGGTCGCCGCTCCCTGTCCGCGCCGCCACGGGGACTGAGCCCGCCCGGCGCGCTGCGACGCTGACGAGCTTCCCGGTGCAGCGTGACGAAGGCGGGCCGGGTTCCGCAACGGCTGCCGATTGGGAGGACGTAGAGCGCTCTCCGCTGAACACGACACTTCCGGGAGTAGGGAGCCATGGGTGAATTGCGTAATATCATTATGGTTCGGGAAGCCAGCGAGATCTCTGTGCGGGGAGTGGGATTGCAATGAGCGTCAAGGGCCTGGTTGTCCACTTTCGGCGCGACTTGGATGACGATGAGGCGCAGCGAACGATCGACGCTCTGATGACGATCAAGGGAGTTGTCAAGGTGGCATCTGTCAAGGCCGGTTACGAAGACGAACTGAACCGGCAGCGGGTCAAGCGAGATTTGCTAAGCAAGATTGACGGGCTTCTGAGGGATGACGAGGCCACGATCTAGCTGCCGACGAACCCGCGTCATCGTGGCGTCGACGCAACCGGCCCGCCGCGTGTGGGCGCATCTCCGCGAACGGCATCTTTTACGTATGCGCCGCAAGCCACACTTTACTTGCGCGCCGATTGCCGACACGCATTCCACGAATTGGCTTCATGGCTCGCCTCATGGTGCGCTTTGGATCGCCTCGTGCGCACCGGAAGCACGGCAGCCGTGGGATCCAGAATTGCACCGCGAATCGTCGGGACGGACATCGAGAGGTCGTGCGCGGAGGGCGCATCATCGATGATGGAGGGAGCGAGGTCTATGAGTTCCTGGAAAAAAATCGCGGCGAGCTTCGTTCTATTGGCGGCGGCCCCGATGCTCGGCGGCGCATGCGTGTCCCGGGGCACGAGCCCGGCCGAAGCGAACCCGCAGGCGATAACCCTCTCGGACCCGTCGTTTCCGCGCGTCGAGCCGGAGGCAGGAGAGCCCCGGCCCTGCTATTGGAGCGGCACCGCGCCGTTCTGCAGCTCCGACTGCGGGAACGACTTCGTCTGGGGTTATGCCCGCAACTACACCGAGGCACACAACCTGATGATGTCGCTGCCGCTCCTGACGCACCCCACTTTCGGCAACGGCTGCTTCACCGGCAGCAAGGCGCTCTGCTGCCCGTTCCCCCCCCCCTGATTTCGACCCGCAGAGCGGGTCGCAGCCCCCCGCGCGACGGAGACCGCTTTGCAAGCGTGGGACATTGTGTCGATGCAGATACGTGGGAGGCGACGTCATGGCGACGATTGGGCTCGAGAGTATTCGCTGGTACGATCAGTACCGCCAGAACAACGATACATTGCTGAAGGACGGAACGGTCGTTCCTGCACCCATCCCGAAAGGCGTCGGTGGGTGGACCGACCTGGACTACAGCTACAACATCACCAACGGATTCTACGAGGTAATGACCGGCGCGGGGGAAACCTGCCCGTTCTACTTCGGGGGCGGCGATGTCTGGGAGACCGACATCAAGGACTCTGCCAAAAGGGGAAACGACGTCACGTACGCAGACGGCGTCGACCTCTGGTTCTTCGCGGGGCACAGCTACATCCGCCAGCCGGACGGCGCCGGCGCCCATATTGTGTTCAACTCCAAATTCGACAATTGGTCCAGCCCGTCTCGGACCTGGCACCTCGGTGACAATTGGGACTGCGATTGGATCGCGCTGTGGAGCTGCGAGACGCTGAAATTCAGGGAGACGGGATGGAAAAACTACAGCAACATCTTCGGCCGCCTCCACATCATGCTGGGGGCGTGGGGAGAGATGGTCAGCTGCGCTGACTTCGCCAATGTCGGGCGCGGCTTCGCGGAGAACCTGCTCGACGGGGATCCCGTGTCCGCGGCCTGGCTCGATGCAATGGGCATCGAAAACAAGCCGGCCGCCTTCTCCGCCGAACGCGCGGAGACGTGGCGCCGCGGGGATCCCGATTATAACGCAACCACGCTGAGCAACGATCATTATTGGGGCAGAGGAATCACTTTTCCCGACACACCTCCCTCCGAGATCGCATGGCTGCACTACAGGTGGCTCGAGCGTACATGAAAGGGCAGAAGTCATGATTTCATCGGACATCCTGAAATCGCTCTGCGACAACGATCTGGTCCAGAAAGCCAGCCGGGAGGCGACCGAACGAAAGCGGCTCCCGATCCACGGCCTGCGGCAGCCGCCACGCGAAGAGTTGATCGCCGAGGCACGCCGATGGGCCCTGGCCCTCTCCGTCGGCCAGGGCGCTTGTCAAGCGACGGCCGACCCTGTCTGCCACGAGGACCGGCTCGTGCTCACGCACCCCAATGGACATCGGGTGCGGGCCTGGTTCCCGTCCGGGTGCGTCGAGTACAAAAACCTGCACCGCGCCTATACGGGCACCACGGACGTGGCGTGCATGGAGGCGGCGACGGCCATTGCAGAGCAGTTCCTCGGACGATTCGCGCTCTGGCCTATCGATGGCTCCGACCAGCTCCGCCCGTGCGACCTTTCCTTCGTGAGCTCACAAGGAATTCACGGAGCTGGAGATATGGCCAGCGTCATCAGAAATAACGCCGTCTTGCGATGCCGCCGCGTCTTCGACGAAATCTCGTGGATCGGCCCCGGGGCCTTCGTCACTTGCATGATCGAAGGAGGGGATGTCGTCGGGTACGAGCGCAATTGGCGACCGCTCATCCGCACGACGGAGATCGTCGACCTCATTTCGCTGGAAGAGGCCTTGCAACATGATGCACAGCCGTACCTCCATTCGGCGCTGGCGGAGTCGCGGTGCGGGTTGGACTTCTCGGTGAAGCAGGTGGAGTTCGGCTATTATGCAGCCGACCGGTGGACGACGCAGCATTCCTTGCTCCCTGCGTACCGGATCGCATTGAGCATCCGGGGGGACGTCGGCGTGGCCGTGAGCCAGATCATCCCGGCGCATCGCGATTCGCGGCTGGCTGCCCTGCTGCCTGCGCCGGACAAGCGGCCTTGTACGAGCATTTCAACCAAACAGCACATATAGCGCTCGGCGGAAGCGGAGGCGGGAGCGGGCGTGCTCATCTGATTTCGGTGGATCCACGGGAGGACCACGCTCCCTGGAGCTGCTCTGGCTGGTGAAACCCGGGATCGCCGGGGGCTGATCCTCGTCGACAAGGGGAACAGGTGAGCGAGGTCGCCTGGAGCCTGGCCTAAGGCGCGAGGCAATGAGTCCACTTGATGTGTGTCATTATCATCACCTGCGCACGCGAAGTGAGCATCCACCAAATCGCACTCAAAGTCCTGCCGCGCGAGTCTTCATCATAGATTATGCCTTGGGGTTCGTATCGATTGTTGTCTTTCCAAAAGACTTTCCCGAGTTCAGCGAGGTCCAGTTGAATAACGAGCACGGGCGGTGGAGCTTCGTTGGTGCCATGAGATTTGGAACAGCTCCAGTGCCTTCTCCATGAGTGTGTCTGGCTTCTTCCGGCCTGTTCTGCCTATCGCGATCAGCGGTATTGCCGCATCTGATGGGTGTGGGCTGCCAAGCGTCCAGATGCCTTGGTTATCGCCGTCGCGATATCTTCTCAATGCGCGAACGGCTTTCCATGTGTGAACAACTTCGTTCCACTGAGCTGTGAGGCGGATAGGGAGCCCTACCGACTTCCCGAAGTGAAGAGGAAATTTGCCCCGCCCATCCAGTTAACCTAACGCCACAACCACGACGTGGTCGTGCCATCCAGAAAAACCGAGTAATTTTAGCAGGTAAGCGTGTCCCGTTAGGCTCAGCGGTTACCACTCTACTGTACGCGCCGCCCAGATTGAGCTCGTCCAAACGGGGGCGCCGGCGTGCCACGCGCCCACACGTTCGGCTCGTCCCGGCGTCTGGTCGGGTGACCGTCGGCGGTTTCGTGGCGGCTCGCTACTCTGCGGCGCCGTCCATCCAGGAGGCCGGGTCGTCTCCGGGTCGCGGGTCCGGGATCGCGGCGAGGTCGGATCGGCGGGCAGGCCGAGGTGTTCCAGGATCTTCCTGGCGGTCGCCTTCTCGGTGATGGCGGCGAGAAGGCGCAGGCGGCCGGCGCAATGCGCGCAACGGAGGGCGTCGAGCCCGAACGTTCGACGGATGAGCTTGGCCCAGTCGATTCGCGGCGAGGTCGCGAGCAGCAGGCCGCCGAGCAGCCTGTCGAGGTGGCGGACGGAGATGCCGAACTCCGTGATCACGACGTCGCCGGCAACAGCGGCCACCGCGCAGCAAGCCGCGGGCATCACGGCGGGCCCGGCGGGTGCTGCTGCGAGCGGCGGTGAGGAGAACGTTTGCGGGCTGAAGGGTACGGCGGCGCCCCCCGGCGCGGATGTCCGCTCCGCGCGAGGTGGCACGGGGCCGGGCGAGGCGCGCTTCGGCGTTGGCGGCTGCATCGAGGCTGCCTTTGCCGCATCGCACTTCACGGTCCCGCTGCCGCTCGCCGGAAGGTCGTGAGCGTGCACGACACCCGGCGGCTTGGGCACCACCGCGGTGAACACTTGGCGCGGGCGGCGGGTGACGGCGGCCGTTTCCGCCATGGCGGCGCCAGATGGCCGCCGCTTGGCCGGCCCACCGACGACGCGTGATCGCCGCGGTTGGCCACCCCGTCAACAGGCGCCGGTGGCCTCGTCGCGCTCGCGTCGCACCGGTGGCGCCCACCGGCGGCCCGCTGCTCGGACGAACGATCGTCCAGACGGGTGAGCGGGCGGCAATCACGCTGCCTTGCGCGGCTGAAGGCCGTCGTCCGCGCCTTGTTCCATGACGCCGTGCGTCCCTCGATCTTCTTGATCGAGTCTCCCTCAATCTTCACGCGCGTGCTCAACGGGCCATGCTCGAGGGCCCAGGAAACGCGCTCACACTCGCACCTGCGCTGCCCTCACCGGTGGGTGAAGCCAGCGGTGAGGGCGCGACGGGAGCTCGCGTAGCGTGTCGAGCGCGAGGTGTCGCGCTCATGCCCGCCACCCTTCGACGTGACGAACTCTAGCCAGCACGCTCGAGCGCGACAGTTCGCAGCGCGCGCCAGATCGCTTCCTCCTCCTTGCGGATGCCGTCGGCACTCTCTCTCTCTCGGGATTGGAGCCGCACGACGTCGCCCCTGCCCGGCCGTTCCGGGTGCGGGCGGCTCGTCGGAGCGCGCTGTGGGGCCGGCCGCGGTCACCGCGCGCTGACGGCCGAACGCCTGGGGCTGCGCACGATGCCGCACGTGTAGCAGCGTTGCCCGCCAGCGCGGCCTGACGACCGCGCGTCTGGAGCCGCCGACGGCGCGAGGGTAGCTGCTCCTGCCACATCCGAACCTCCGTCGTGGGGGGGTCGGGATCAGGACGGAGCTTGAACGAGAGCCCGTGAGGAGGCTCGAAATGGTAATTCTGACGACCCGGTATCTCGTCGTGAGTTACCGGGATCTGGTCAGGTGTGGAAACCGCTCTGGTGACGCGCAGTTAGACCGCTTCGAGGGAGCTCCCGAGGGGCCGATTTGGGGCGCGCGAAGGGGGTCGATTTGGTAATTTTGCGCGGGGTCGGCTGAAGGGCTCCGGCGAGCCGCCGACCTCCGTTTTGTCGCATACGTATGTAAGGGCGGCGCGCGGCGGGCACGACCGCGGGGCCGCCCGAAGGGCGCGGCGTGAGCTCTTCCCGGCGGACGCCGGGGTGGCCTGGGCCTGGAGCCGAGCACGCCGCGGGCCGCGAACACGGCGCACGGGGCCGCGGAGCTCGTCCAGGCGAGAGGCTGGCGCAAGGCGGAGCTCGCCCAGGTGGACGCCCAGCGCGGCGCGGCCGCGACGCCGAGGGAGCTGGCCCCGCTCGACGACCGGCCCGTGGGATCGCCGGAGGGGTCACCCCGCACACCGAGGTCACGTGATCGGGCCCCAGCGAATGCCAGTCAGGTCACGGTGCCACGTGAGAACCGGCGTCCTCTTGGTCGCACGCGACATCAGACTTTAATGCCGTCGCCCTCGCCAGGAGCCGACTCTTGTACGGTGCTTTAACGCTCTTTAAAGTTGAACGGAAAATGAAGGCTTCGCTCTGGCAGGTTTGTGGTTCGGTGCTTTTGTAGACGCATGAGCTCGCGGCGCTGGTACGAGCTCGCGTGCGGAGTTGTCCGCGCGCCGAGCCACGTCCTGGAAGAGTGTTTCCAGATGAACAAGCAGACCCGGTGCCACCTGCGCGCGATCGCGCGGCTGCACCCCGAGATCGGCAACCTCTGTGATCAGCTTGAAGCGCCCTGGAACGCCGTGCGAAGGATCGCGCACGCGCCGGGGGCGGCGGAGCAGTGGGAGCGCGCGGCGCAGGTGCTCGGTGAGCTCGTGGAGAAGCGCCGGGCGACGGCGCCGCGCCGGTCGAGGCTGGAGGCTGTGCGCCTGGAGGCGCTGAAGCGAATGGGACCGCCGATGGAGGGGGGAGGAAAACTTGCAAGCAGCCTTCGAGCCGCGTGGGAGGCGGCGGAGCGCGGGACGCCCGCGATCTCAAGCCCACGTCCGAGCGATCGAGAAGCGGCGGTCACGGTCGCGCACGAACCCAACACGGAGGGAGGTATGGCATGACACGAGCGGCTCTCGCGCGTGTATCGGCACCGCTTGCTCTTCGTCAGGCTGGTAACGGCACGCTCGCCATCGACAGAGAGAGTCTGGAGACGCCCAGCGGCGGATGGTCCAACCCGAAGGTGATCGGTCAGCCAGCGACGGCGACGGCAACCGCAACGCTCGCGATCCCGCTGGATGGGCTGACGATCACGGCGCCGCAGCCGGAGATGCTCTCGCAGAAGAACGTCGAGGCGGTCACCGGCATCCCGGCGCGCGTCTTCCTCGACACGATCCGCGCGCCGGGCGTTCCCCTGCTGATCACCAAACTCGGCAAGTTGCGCTTGGTCCAGCGCGAGTCGTTCGTTGCGTACCTGCGGGCGCTGGCCAGTGAGCCGGCGTCGCGTCGCACCGCCGAGGCGGATGAGAACACTCGGGTTGCCGCCGTGCTGGCCTCTGCCGGGCTCGAACCTGTTCCGCAGCCGCCCACCGGCCGAGCGAGCGCCCGTCACGCAGATGCGAGGCGTGCTAGGCTGCCGCTGAAGTAGAGCGGGCCCGCTCGGCGCTACCAACGCCGGACGGGCCCTTGATCGACCCCCGCTTTCCCGGAGACCGACCCATGACCGACGTACCGCAGCGGCGGGCGCGCGCCAAGCGCTCGCCGGCAGTCGCTACCTCGTCCGTTCCTTCAACTGGATCGACCGAGCGCCGCGCACGTGCGAGCCGCCCTGGCGGGCGCGCCTCGCCGCCGGAGGCGGGAGCCGCGCCCGGTGCGAGCTTACCGGGAGCGTCGAACTCTGCAGAGCGCCCGCAGGGCACCGCGCCATCAGCGGCAGGCGACAAGCGCGCCAACGGCTCCGGGTCAGTCCGGTTGCGCAGGAACACGTGGACCGCGCGTCTGAGCCTCGGCGAGGCGGGGCGACGCACGTTCAGCCTGCCGACGTGCCGGACCGAGCACGACGCCAACGCGCGGCTGGAAGTGTTGGCCGATCTCAGCCGGCACCTGCTCGCTGCCGGGCAGATCGTGCTCGGCCTGCCGCTGCTGGAGCAGGCTGCCGCGCGCGAGGGGAGCGCGCTCCGTGACGTCCGGCTCGCGATCAACCACCTGTGCAGGGGCGAAGCGCGCGCCCGTGCCTCCGGGGAAACCACCTTCGCCGAGTTCGCTGAGCGGGTTCTTTCTGGAAAGCTTGCCGAGCAGTATCCGGACCATGTGAAGGCGATTCGGACCGCCGATAAATATGAGCAGAGGCTGGGCCACGTGCTCGACGTGCTAGGCCCCGTTCCCCTCGTGCGCTTCACACTCGACCATGCCGACCACGCGATGTCACGGCTGCCGGCGCACCTGGAGCCCGGATCGCGCCGGAATATTGCGATCGTCATCCATCGGCTATTGGCACTGGCGGCCTATCCGGCGCGCATCATTGCGCACAACCCGCTGCCGCGCGGGTGGATTCCGAAGATAGAGAATAATAAGGCAAAGGGGTACTTGTACCCTGACGAGGATCAGCGCCTCATGAGGAGTCAGATGGTCCCGCTGTGCTTCCGGATCTACTATGGCTTCCTCACGCGCGAGGGAATGCGAGCCGACGAGGCCGGAACTCTCGAATGGTCGGACGTCGACCTTGACCGGGGAGCCGTTGTTCTCGATGAGAACAAGACCGATGACCCCCGCGCCTGGGCACTATCGCCTGATGTGGTGCGCGCGCTTCGTGCTTATCGCGAGCTCTGGCCGGACAATCGGCGTGTCTTCGCCGGGCCAAAGGGGGACCCCTTGCCGGGTTGTCACGGGGCGGAACGCTTCAGAGATCACCTCCAACGCGCGGGAGTCGATCGACCCGAGCTGTTCGAGACCACGGAGTCGAACCGGACACAAGTCGAGCGGCCAGATCCACCACTACAAGCGCGCCGCGCGCAAGATCGCCGAGCTTGGGCTGGGCGACTTTATCCCCCTGGACGAGGCGATCCCCGAGCTGAGAGGAAAGGGCGGCTCGGTAGGAGGAGGCCATAGTGCGTCCGCTGGAGCAGACACGGGCTCGGCGAGCGCCGAACCTTCCGCCTCCGGCGCGCCGCCCGGTCAGATGGCGCCCCCGGGCGAGGTCCCCGCCCCCGCCACGGCGGACGCTGGCGCCTTCACAGGCGGTTCGTTGGGCCCGCGTTGGGCCACGCCGGAAGACGACTCGGCCAGGCGTCAGTCAGAACCCATTGAAATAATAGACATTTCTGCCGCTGACGCCCCGGCGCCGGAGATGTCCTCGCGGAACATCTCGACGAGGGCGTTGTGCTCGAGCGTCGGCATGACGCTCGACGTCGAGCACACCCCATGCCGGCGCGAAACGACGGGAGAACGCGAGGAGAGCTCCTGCTCAGGGGTGGCGGCGCCATGGCGGAGAGTGGCAGTCGCACCCCATCAGAGCCTGCGACACATCCACACGCTGGGGATTTCGACGTCCGATCGGCTGCTGCTCACGCTGAACGATATCAACGCGGAGAGCCGCGCAAGCGAAGAGCTCGAGCGCAGCACGGTCGTCCAGGGGCCCCTCACGCGCCTGTACCTGCTCAAGGCTCAGACGCCGGACGGCTGAGCGAACACGGCCCGACCGGGCATCTCGCCTGCGCTCCAGGCGCTGCTACGGGAGGTTTCCCCGGTTCAGCAGGACAACCACCATGGCGCCAAGGCCGCCAGCTCGAAGCGGCGCCGCGCCGGGAACCTCCGCTGCGGCGCCGCGCCCTCGACCGCGCTGCACCCCTGCCCCATCCTCTCGCCATGCTGCCGCCAGCCAGCGCACAGCCGGGCGACCTCCTCGCCCAGCGCTTCGTGATCGAGCGCCAGGCTGGCCGGGGCGGCATGGGCTTCGTCTACCGCGCCCTCGATCGCGCCCGCGGCGAGCCGGTCGCGCTCAAGCTCCTTGCGGGCGAGGGCGACCGCCAGGAAGAGCGCTTTGCCGCGGAGTGCCGCATCCTCGCCGGCCTGAGCCACGCTGGCATCGTGCGCTTCGTCGCCCAGGGGGTGACCGACGCGGGGCAGCGCTGGCTGGCCATGGAGTGGCTCGAGGGCGAGGACCTCGCCGCGCGGATCGCGCGCGCGGGCCTCGGCGTGGACGACAGCGTGGCCCTCGCCCTCGCCGCGGCCGAGGCGCTCGCCGCGGCGCACGCGCGCGGCGTGATCCACCGCGATATCAAGCCCTCGAACATCTTCCTTGTCGGCGGCGACCCGCGCCGCATCAAGCTCATCGACTTCGGCATCGCGCGCCTCAGCGGCGCGACGAGCCTGCACACCCGGACCGACGTGGTGATGGGCACCCCGGGCTACCTGGCCCCGGAGCAGGCACGCGGCGAGCGCGCCGATGCGCGCGCCGACGTCTTCGCGCTGGGGGCCGTGCTCTTCGAGTGCCTCACCGGCCGGCCAGCCTTCGCGGGGACGGACGTCCTCGCGGTGCTGGCGCGGCTGCTGATCGAGCCCGCGCCGCGGGTGCGCGAGCTCCGGCCCGACGTGCCGCCGGCGCTCGATGCGCTGGTCGCGCGCCTGCTCGCCAAGGACCCGGCGGCACGGCCAGCAAGCGCCGCCGAGGTCGCCGCGGCGCTGCGCGCGCTCGGGGCGCAGGGCGGCGAGCCGGCGCCGGTCCCCGGCGCGGCGCTCACCGCGGGGGAGCAGCGCGTGCTCTCGCTGGTCATGGCCGCGCCAGCGGACGCCGCCTGCGCGGCCGGCGGCGAGACGCTGCCCTCCGAGGTGCCGGCGGGCGCCGCCGGCGCGGCCGGCGAGACGCTGCCCTCCGAGGTGCCGGCGGCGCGGCGGCGGCGCCTCGAGGCCGCGATCTCCCGTCTCGGCGGCCGGGTGGACCAGCTCGCCGGCGGCGGGGTGCTGGTGAGCCTCCACAGCAAGGGGAGCGCGACCGATCAGGCCGCGCGCGCAGCCCGGTGCGCGATGGTGCTGGGGCCGCTGCTCGATGACAGCGGGGGCGCGGCGCGGATCGCGGTCGTCACCGGGCGCGCGGAGCTCACCGGGCAGACGCCGGTCGGGGATCTCATCGATCGCGCCGCCACCATGGTGGCCAGCGCGCCGCCCGCGGCGGGCGTCGCGATGATCGACGAGGTGACCCGGGCGCTGCTCGACCCCCGCTTCGAGGTGCGGCGCGGCCCGGCCGGCTTCGAGCTCCACGGCGAGCGGGAGGCGCGCGGGGGCGCGCGCATGCTGCTCGGGCGAGAGAGCCCGTGCGTCGGCCGCGACCGCGAGATCCGCGCGCTCGTGGACCTCTTCGAGGAGTGCGCCGGCGAGGGGCTCGCCCGGGCGGCGCTGGTGACCGGGCCGCCGGGCATCGGCAAGTCGCGCCTCTGCGACGAGGCGCTCCAGCGCATCCGCGCGCTCCGGCCCGACGTGGAGATCTGGACGGGCCGCGCCGACGTGGTGGGCGAGGGCGCGCCCTTCGGGGTGCTGGGCGAGGCCATCCGCTGCGCCAGCGGCGCGCTGGCCGGCGCGCCGCTCGGCGAGCGGCAGGCGCGGATCCGCGCGCGGGTCGCGCGGCGCGTGCCCGAGGCCGAGCAGCGCCGCGTCGCGGAGATGCTCGGCGAGATCGCGGGCGCGCCCTTCCCCGACGAGGAGAGCCCCGCCCTCCGCGCGGCGCGCCAGCACCCGGCGGCGATGGCGGAGCAGATCGCCCGCGCCTTCGAGCGCTTCGTGGCCGCCGAGGTCGAGGCCCGGCCGATCCTGCTGGCGCTCGACGATCTGCACTGGGGCGATCTGCCCTCGGTGCGGCTCCTGGGTGAGGCGCTGCGCCGGCTCGAGGATCGGCCGCTCTTCGTGCTGGCGCTCGGGCGCCCCGAGGTGCACGAGCGCTTCCCCGGGCTGTGGGCCGAGCGCAGCGTCCAGGAGATCCGGCTCGCCCCGCTGCCGCGCCGCGCGGCCGAGCGGCTCGCCGTGCACGCGCTCGGCGACGCCGTGGGCGCGACCAGGATCGCCGAGCTTGTCGAGCGCGCGGCCGGCAACCCGTTCTATCTGGAGGAGCTCCTCCGCGCGGTCAGCGAGGGGCGGGGCGAGGCGCTGCCCGAGACCGTGCTGGCCATGGTGCACGCGCGGATCGGCGCGCTCGATCCGGCGGAGCGGCGGGTGCTGCGCGCGGCCAGCGTCTTCGGCGAGGTGTTCTGGGCCGGCGGGGCGCGGCGCCTGCTCGGCGGCGATCTCGCCCCTCAGGCCGGGGGCCGTCCCCCGCCCGGGGGCGATGACGTGACCCTGCCCGCGACGGGCGCGGCGGCCTGGGATGGCGAGGCGCCGCAGCTGCCCTGCGGCGAGCCCGCCTCGCCGGTGAGCGGAGCGCTCGCGTCGCTCGTCGCGCGGGAGGTGCTCGAGCGCCGCGCCGAGAGCCGCTTTCCGGGCGAGGAGGAGCTGGCGTTCCGCCACGCGCTGCTGCGCGAGGGCGCGTACGCGACCCTGACCGACGCCGATCGCGCGCTCGGGCACAAGCTGGCCGCGGCGTGGCTCACGGCGGCGGGCGAGAGCGATCCCGGGGTGCTCGCCGAGCACCTGGAGCGCGGCGGCGAGCGCGCCCAGGCGGCGGCCCGCTACCTGGAGGCGGCGGAGCTGCTCCTGCGCGGGGGCGACACAGCGGGGGCGATCGAGCGCGCGGAGCGCGGCGTGCAGTGCGGCGCCGAGGGCGAGCTCCACGCGGCGCTGCGGCTTCTGCAGTGCGAGGCGCTCTCCTGGGTAGGGGAGAAGGCTCGGGCCGGTGCTCTGGCGAAGCAGGTGCAGCGCCTCGCCCGACCGGGGAGCCGGAACTGGTGCCAGGCGACGGCCAAGCTGCTCTGGAACCTGCTGGAGGAGCGCGGTTCGGCGGAGCTCATCGATCCGGTCTCTGGAGATCTCCTCGCGATGGATCCTGATCCCGGGGCGGCCGCGGCCTTCGCTCAAGCGCTGTATATTGCCGGGTTCCGGCTGATATCCATGGAGCAATGTGAGCTGGCCGAGGCCTGTCGCGCGCGGCTCGATCGCCTCGACGAATCGCTCGGCCGCCGAGATCTGCTTGTGTCCGGCTATAGGCGCGTGATGCATGCGGAGGAGGCGCGCCATCTTCGCGGTGACGGCTGGGCGGCGCTCCAGCTCCTGCGCCAGGCCGAGGCCGCGTTCGACGCGGTGGGGATGCGGCTGCCGGTGGAGTACGCGCGCGCCGGCATCGCCCGGGCCTACGTCGAGCTCGGGGTCCACGACCGTGCCGAGGAGATCCTGCGCGCCCTCCTGCCCGAGGGGAGCTCCCGAGCCGACGTGAGCGGCGGGATAGCACGCTGGTCGCGCGCGGTCCTGCGCTGCGCGCGCGGCCGGATCGACGAGGCGATCACGGATATCGCCGACCTCGCCAGCGCCCTCGCGGCGCAGCAGGATCGGAAATTCGAGAGACTGACGCGCCTGCTGCATGCGAGCCTGCTCTACCGGCACGGCGACCTCGCCGCGGCCGAGCGCGAGGTGCTCGCGGCGATAGAGGGGCTCGCGATGCCCTCGCTGGCCCATGACTGGGCCCGATCGGTGCTCGCGCGGGTGAGGCTCGCCCAGGGCCGCGCCGCCGAGGCCGCGGCGATCGCAGAGGACCTCGTGGCGCGCCTGCAAGCGCTCGGGATCAGACCTCCGGAGGCGACCGAACTCGCGCTGGTGCACGCCGAGGCGCTCCACGCAGCGGGGTCGACCGACGAGGCGCGCGCGGCCCTGGCGGCGGCGCGCGCGGCCCTGCTCGCGCGCGCGGACCGGATCCCGGACGTGGAGATCCGGCGGTGCTTCCTCGAGAACGTCCCCGAGAACGCGCGGCTGCTGGCGCTCGCCGAGGCGTGGCTCGGCTGAGGCCTCGGGCGCCGCGCGCCGCGCAACGCGAACGCCTCGGCAGCGGTCGCCTACACCGAGCGTGAGACGAGCAAACCTCTCCTCATCGCCTGACGTCGATCCCTTTTTCTCTCAGGCGCCGGAGGATGTCCTGACCGTTCATCTCCCAGAGGTCACCAGGGTCGATCTCTTGCACCTGGCCGTCCCTCCCCTTCACAATCCACACCTCAATCTCGCGATTCTTTCTATCCCTGGCGGTGCCAATCGCGATGGACTCGACCTCAGCGAGACGAAATCCCTTCACGGTCGGCGCGAACCAGAACCCCGTGGTCTGCTCCAGCTTCTCGTCGTCGAGGACGACCCGATCCATCGCCAGCATCGGCGCGAAGAGGCCACCCGCTACCGCAGAAACCCCGAATGCGATCAAGGCAACCACCAGCGGCTGACGCCTCCACAGCAGGAGCACGCCGATCGACGCGGCAAGCACCGCGACGGCGATCGCAATGCCGGGCACATAGCTTGGGAAGCTGTAGATCATGCTGTCTTACCTGACGGACCTCGCGTTCTACCGCGAGACCCGAGCGAATGTAAGAACGCCGAGCGCGCGATCCCACGGAAGCCCCCGTGTAGGCTACGCCGGAGCGCGCAAGAGCACTTTCGCGGACGCAGCGCCGAGGACCAGGCCAGCGCCTGCGCCAGCGCCGCGAGGGTGCGGCGCGCCGCGTCGCTTCTCACGCTGTTCGCCCGCTCTCGTGACCGTGGAGGATCGCTCCACGGCACGGGTCGTGATAGATCCGAGGGGCAACGGGAACTCCAGGGGCGGGTCTGTCCGGCGTGCGTGGCGCTGGGCGCATGCTCTCTACCTCGCGCTGCTCCCCTCGGCTTTCCCGCTCCGGGAGTCACCGGTCACGATCCTTCTGCTTGCGGATGGTTGGCATGAACAAGAACCGTTCTTCTCGATGGCTGTGCAGCACAACCTCGATCGCACTCGGGATCGCGGCCCTCTCCGGCTGCTCTGGCAAGGTGGACAAGGCTGACGATGGCCCGAGCGGCTCGTCGAGCGCGGGCGGCACGACGGGAGCGGGGGGCCATGGCGCCAGCGCCGGCGCAACGGGCGCCGGCGGAGCCGGCACGGGCAGCACGGGCGCTCTGGGCTCTGGTACGGGCGGCTCCGGCGACGGCGGCAACGGAGGCGCCGGAGGCGCTGGACCGAGCAGCTCCGGGGCTGGCGGTTCCAGCGACGGGTCGGGTGGCTCGAGCGGCAGCACCGGCAAGTTCGTCGGCAACATCACGACGAACGGCCAGGTGCGCGACGGCTTCATCCAGCACTGGAACCAGATCACGCCCGAGATCGAGGGCAAGTGGCCCTCTGTCGAGACGAGCCGCGGCGTTCGAGACTGGAGCAGGCTCGACGCGATCTACGAGTACGCGCAGGACAACGACATCCCCTTCATGCAGCACAGCTTCGTGTGGGGTGCCACGCAGGCGGCGTGGCTCACGAGGCTCCCCGCGGAGGAGCAGCGGCAGGCCGTGAGGGACTGGATGCAGGCGTTCTGCGAGCGGTACCCCGACACGAAGTACATCGTCGTCGTCAACGAGCCGCCGCCCCACACCTTGCCTCCCTTCATGAACGCCATCGGAGGCGGCGGCAAGAGCGGCTATGACTGGATCGTCAACTCCTTCAAGTGGGCTCGCGAGTTCTGCCCGGACGCGACCTTGATCCTCAACGACTACAACAACATCGAGTACGAGAGCGATCACAACCACTTCGTCGAGATCGTGAAGGCGGCGCTGGAGGCGGGCGCCCCGATCGACGGCCTCGGCGCGGAGGCCCACGACGCGTACAAGATCGACACCAGCACCGTGAAGGGCTACATCGACAGGCTCGCCGCCACGGGCCTGCCCGTGTACATCACCGAGTACGACATCGACCTCGCGGACGACGACGAGCAGCGCAGGGTGATGGAGGAGCAGTTCCCGATGTTCTACGACCACAGCGCCGTCAAGGGCATCACCCTCTGGGGCTACGTCGTCGGCTCCACCTGGAGGGACCGCACGGGCCTCCTGTACCCGGACGGCACGATGCGGCCGGCAATGACCTGGCTGATGGACTTCCTCGGTCGCGGCGAGTGATCTCCCTCGCACGACCGTGCCGCGGCGCTCCTTGGCGCGCACGACCGTGACATGGGTCTCGGGGTCAGAGACGGCATCGCCGGGATGGTCAAGCACGACGCGGAGATCATCATCAGCGCGCCTCGTGCTCGCGCCAGAAGGCGAACGCCTCGTCCAGGTACACCTCCTTCGCGCCGTGGCCGAACGGGTGCTCGGCGACGCGCACGGGCCAGCCCGCGCCGCGCAGGACGCCGGCGAGGGCGCGAGCCGAGCCGCCCACCGTGTCGTGGGCGCCGAAGCCGATGTAGAACGGCCTCGGCGCGAGCGTCGAGAGCTCGGGCGTCGCGCGACCTCCCCCGCCGGACATCGCGCCGAACCCGTCGGCGTCGATCCCGCCGCGCAGCGCGAGCGCCGCGGCGAAGTACGCGCCCGACGACGAGCCGGCGACGTACACGCGCGAGAACGGGGCGCCGGCGATCTCCTCGAGCTTCCGCCGCTTCTCCGCGAACGTCGCGACGAGCGGAGCGGCGTGCTCGTCGTACGCCCGCCCGCCCGTCGGCCAGCCCCACCAGCTCGCGTACCCCTTCGGCGCGAGGCCGACCTTGCCGCGCGGCATCAGCGCGGCGACGCCCGCGCGCCGTGCGGCGCGGGACACGACCGTCTCGAAGTTGGTCTTCTGCTGGCTCTCCTTCCCCGGCGGGACGATGCCGTGGAGATAGAGCAGCAGCGTCCGGGTCGGCGCGTCGGGCAGGACGTAGCAGGTCTCCTCGTCGAGCGCGTCGACGCCATCGATGCACCAGTCCGTCTCGACGCGCGGCGGGCGCGCTCGGGGCCACGGCGCCGGCTCGGGGGGCGCGGTCGCGGCGGTGACGGCCAGGGTCGGCGCTGCCGGCACAGGGTCGGGCTCCGCTGGACCGAGCGCGGCACCGTCGGGCGCCGGCGCGCGCGCGCTCCTCGGAGCGTCTGCCGTGTTGCCGCACGCGCAGAGCGCGCCGAGCAACGCCGCGATCCACCGCGCCGCACCTCGCGACGGCGAGCCGCTGGCGCTGCGACCAGCGCTGGCCAGCGCGCCGCTCGCCGACCGCCGCCCCATCACCCCGCGCGCGCGTCGCTCACCGCGATCAGCGCCCCGAGCGCCGCCGCGCACACCGTCTCCGTGCGCAGCGTCAGCGCGCCGAGGCGCACCCGCTCGAACCCGAGCGCCGCGCACATGCCGAGCTCCTCCGGCGTGAACCCGCCCTCCGGCCCGACCGCGAACGCCGCCTCCATGCCCGGCGACAGCGCGGCCAGCCGCGCGCCGAGCGGCGTCTCCGCGTAGGGATCCAGGCACATCCCCAGCGCGCCGCCCTCGGTCGACGGCGCCGCCTGCGCCTCGGCGAGCGCCGCCGCGAGGCTCATCGGCGCCTCCACCCGGGGCGCGTCCCCGCGGCCGCACTGCCGCGCCGCCTCGACCGCGATCCGGCGCCAGCGCTGGCTCCTCTCCTCGGCGGGCCGCGCCACGCTCCGCGCCGAGATCGCCGGGATGATCCGCGTCGCCCCGAGCTCGGTCGCGTCGCGCACCACCGCGTCCATCTTGTCGCCCTTGCCCACGGCCTGGATCCACGTCACGCGCCGGCCTGGCCGCAGCGCGGCCGGGCGGGGCGCGTCGATGCGCGCCTCCGCCCCGCGGCGGCCGATCGACTCGAGCGTGGCCTCCGCCTCGACCCCGAGCTCCGGATCGAACACGACGAACCGATCCCCCTCGCGGAGGCGGTGCACCCGCACGACGTAGCTCGCCGCCTCGGGCGGCAGCGCGATCACGCCGGCCGCGATCGCGCCGAGCGGCACCCGCAAGAGCCCCGGGCCGCTCATCCCGGCGAGGACGCCGCGCCGCCCGGCGCGCGGAACAGGAGCGCCACCCAGCCCTCGCCGCCCGCGTCGCCCCGCCCCGCCCTGCGATCGCCGCCCGGCGACGCGGGATCCGGCCGGGTCGCGACGTGCTCGAGCGCGCGCGGCAGCGACGTGTACCGCGCGATCAGATCGTCGCGCTCGCTCTCGAGGATGCCCGACAGGATCAGCCAGCCGCCCGGCTCGAGCACACGCGCGAGCTCCGGCGCCAAGGGCCGCAGCACCCGCGCCTCGATGTTCGCGACGACCCACGGGAACCGCCGCGTCACCCCCTCGACCACGCCGGCGCTCGCCTCGATGCGACCCTCGAGGCCGTTGCGCGCCGCGTTCTCGAGCACCACCTCGATCACGTCCTCGTCGTTGTCGATCGCGATCGCCCGCTCCGCGCCGAGCACCAGCGCGACGAGCGCGAGGATGCCGCTGCCCGTGCCCACGTCGAGGAGCTCGCGACCGCGGAGCTCCGCCGCGTGCTCGTCGAGGAGCTCCGCCACGAGCGCCGTCGTCGCATGGAGCCCCGTGCCGAACGCCCTGCCCGGCTCGAGCAGGAGCACCCGCTCGCCCTCGCGCTCGGGCGCGCGCTCCGCCCACGGCGGCACGACCGTGATCGTGGGCGTCAGCGCGAACGGCGCGAAGTGCTCCTTCCACGCGTCGCGCCAGGCGTCGCCCACCACCTCCTCGAGCCGCGCGGCGAGCGGCGGCGACTGCTCCCCGAGCGCCGCGATGGCCTCCATCGCCTCGCCGTGATCCTCGAAGCTGGCGACGAGCGTCACCTGGCCCGAGCGCGCGCCGCGGACGAGGGTCTGCTCGTCGCGCTGCTCGACGCCGCTGGCGCCCAGCTCGAAGAGCAGGGCGCCGATCTCGTCGGCCTCCGGCTCGGGGACATCGACTGCAACGAACGGGTATCGAGGCTCCACCTGGCTTGCTCCGTGACGGGCCGCCGGCCTGGAGAGCGGCCGCGGCGCGGACGGGAGCCTAACGAAATTCCCGCAGAGAGGCGCGGCCGATCGCGCGGAACCGCTGGAAGACGCGGAGCATTTTTAACGTCCCACGTAACGGCGCCGCGCCGGGACCGAGACCAGAACCTCGGAGCGTGCCGCCGGCGGCGGGACGCGCTCGCCGTCGTGGAGCACCATCGCCGTCAAGCGCCCCCCGTAGACCGCGCCCGTGTCGATGCCGGTCGCCCACGCGTGCATCTGCGGCTCGCTCCGCGCGTTGTGGCCGAACACCACGTGCGGCGGGCCCTGGTACGTCTGGCCCCACAGCGTCTTGCCCCCGCGGCGCTCGACCGGCTCGCCGTAGCGGCCGAGGCAGCGCACGTACATCAACGTGTGCGGATCCTGTCGCTCGATCGGCAGCCCGGGGATCAACCCTGCATGGACCACACGGAGCCCGTGCTCCGGCAGATCCAGCCAGTACGGCAGCGTCTCGAGCCACGCCCAGTCCCGCTTGCGCAGCTGCTGCGCGGTCTCCTTCGAGAGCTCCCCCAGCGGCTCGCCGCGAGGATCGCTCCGCCCGGCACGCCAGCGGAGCAGCCGATCCTCGTGGTTGCCCCGCACCGAGATCGCGCCGACCTCCCGGAGCAGATCGAGCGTTCCGCACGGATCAGGGCCGCGCACGATCAGATCGCCGACCATGACGACCCGATCGCCCGATACGAGGCCCACGTGCTCGATCAGCCGCGCCAGCTCATCCCGGCAGCCGTGAACGTCACCGATGATGATCGTGCGCGGCATCGCACACCCAACGTAGCAGGGACGCCCGTTCCATGGGGGGCGCCCAGGCCCGTCCCCGCGGACGCGGCAGGACCGCGCGGCTCCGCCGGCGAGCGCGCCGCGATCGCCACGCGCCGTGATCGGAATTTTACATGTAATTCAGGAGAGTTACGCGCCGGCCACCCGGACGGCGCCGCGCTGGGCCCTGGTCAGGCGCATTACGGGGAGTCGATCTTGGCGCGCTTCGGGATCACGACGATCCCGCCCTCGCTGACGAACCACTTCTTGCGGTCCTCCTCGAGGTTGAAGCCGATCTCGGCGCCGGCGGGGATCTCGACGTCCTTGTCGATGATGCAGCGGCGGAGCTTGACGTGGCGCCCGATCTTGACGTCCTCGAACAGCACGCACTCCTCGATGTGGCTGAAGGAGTTCACGCGGACCCGGTTCGAGAGCACGCTCCGGTGGATCCTGCCGCCGGAGATGATGCACCCGAGCGACACCAGGCTGTCCGTGGCGATGCCGACGCGCGCGTTCGCCTCGTCGCGGAAGACGAACTTGGCGGGCGGGTCGTGGCTGATCCCGGTCCGGATCGGCCAGCGCGGGTTGTAGAAATTGAACGCCGGCTGGATGCTCACGAGATCCATCTGGGCCGCCCAGTACGCGTCGATCGTCCCGATGTCGCGCCAGTACCCCGCGCCCTCGTCCTCGCCGGGGACGAGGTTCTCGTGGAAATCGTAGACGTAGACGCGGCTGCCGCTCTGGACCATGCGCGGGATGATGTCGCGCCCGAAATCGTGCGCGCTGTCCTCGGTCGCGGCGTCGTGCTCGAGGACGTCGAGCAGCGCCTTCGTCTTGAAGATGTAGTTGCCCATCGACGCGAGGCACATGCCCGGCCTGCCGGGCATGCTCGGCGGATCCTGCACCTTCTCGTGGAAGGCGAGGATGCGCCCCGACTCGTCGCACTCGATGACGCCGAAGGCCCGAGCCTCCTCCTTCGTCACCGGGATGGCGGCGACGGTCACCTCCGCGTCGCGCGACAGGTGATCGTGCAGCATCTGGCGCACGTCCATCTTGTAGACGTGGTCGCCGCCGAAGATGCAGAGGTGCTCGGGCGACTCGTCCGTGATGACGTGCTGGGTCTGGTAGACGGCGTCCGCCGACCCCTTGAACCAGCTCTTGCCCGTGCGCTGCTGCGCAGGGACGGTCTCGATGAAGCTGTCGAGCATCGGCGAGAGGCGCCAAGCTCGGGCGATGTGCTCGTCTAGCGACGCGCTCTTGTACTGCGTGAGGATCTTGATGCGGTGCAGCCCGGAGTTGACGAAGTTCGAGAGGACGATGTCGATGATCCGGTACCGGCCGCCGAACGGCACGGCCGGCTTCGCCCGATCGTGCGTCAACGGGCCGAGCCGGCGGCCCTCGCCGCCAGCAAGGATCATCACCAAAACCTTCGAGGCTTCGAAAGCGGTGCGCAGGGTCGTCTCGCGCATGGGACGGAGAGGGTACTCGATCGATGTTGCCATCGCGAAGAGCGGAAACACGTCCTTCGCGTATTCGAGGCAACCTCGGGACCGGGAGAACGCCGCGGAGGCCCGCGCAACCCAGCCTGGCGGCGCCGGGCGGAGCCCGGGCGGGTCGCGCCGCGCGCCTTGCCGAGCCCGCCTCTCACGCCCTCCTGCCCCGCGATCGGGCGGCGCCGGCAGCGGCCCGTCGCGCTCTACCGTCCTCCGCCCGCCCTCCGCCGCGGCGCGCCGATGCGCGGCCCTCCGCCGGCGCGCTGCCGCGCGCCGATGCGCGACGAGGATCGATGAAGAGAGGGGGACGTCTCCGTTTCTCTTTACGATCGACTCGCGGCCGTGTTAGCCGTTTCCGCCGTCGCGCGCGCATGCGAGAGGCGCCTGACCCGCACGCGGCGCACCGCTGTCCGAGGGCTATTCCAGCGCTGGATCTTTCCTGCTGGAGGTGCCCGTCACGCTGACCTTGGAGATGCCATGAACGCCCGATTCGGTCGAACCCTCCTCGCCGCCATCCTCCTCGTCGCGGGCACTTCAGGGTGCGGAACGGACGAGCAGCCCTACCAGGCAAAGCCCGCCTTCAGCGGCCGCAAAGCGACCCTGCCCGCGGTGCCGACGCTGCCCGCGAAGAACAAGAAGCAGGGCGACGCTTACACGGTCTGGGGCGTCACGCACGACCTCCGGAGCCGCGTCCACTTCGAGGAAGTGAACGGCAAGAAGCTCTCGATCGTCGGCTACATCGTCAAGACGAACCTGGCGGAGGCCCCCGCCTGTGCCGTGCACAAGACGGGCAAGGGTGACCCGCCGGACTGCAAGGCGCCGGTCCCGAGCTTCGCGATCGCCGACGAGAAGGGCGAGACGAAGGACATGATCGACGTCATGGGCTGGGCGTCGAACTTCGCGCAGATCTACACCATGATCGAGGCGATCGACAAAGCGCCGCGCGGCAAGGAGGGCGAGGCGAAGCTCACGGACGAGTTCTGGGGCCAGGAGCTGCCGAACCCGATCCCGGCCGTCGGCGCGAAGGTCAAGGTCACCGGCACCTACGGCGTGACGTTCACGAAGTCGACCGGCGGCGCGGCGGCCAACCCGAAGTACGGCATCCTGTCCGCGGAGCAGATCGAGTACCTCGAGCCGCCGCCCGAGAAGGCCACCCTCCCCGGCATGAAGCGCAGGCCCTGACGCAGGCGGCGGCGGTGCGCCGTCGCGCCGCGCCGCTTCACGTCAGGATGGACCGGATCCCGCTGCTCGGCTCGGTCGCCGCCGACTCGAAGACGGCATCGACGAGCAGCCGCCGCGCCGACTCGTCGTCCGCTTCCCGGCGATCGACGCGCACCAGCGACGCCGGCGCCTGACGGATGATCGCGTCGAACACCTCCCGATCGAACCGGTACAGCTCCTCCCCCACGATCACGGCGTACAGATGCGACGCCGCGCTCGTCGCCCGGAGCGAGCGCAGATCGCACTCGCGCACCGTCACCCCGAGCCGGGCCCCCGCCTCGCGGCACACGGCGACGAGCTCGGCAGGACAACCGGCCACGATCACGAGCGGAGCGGGCGGAGCGTTCGGGACCACGGCCCTGCGCGGCTTCGTACCGTCCTCCATAGGCGCCTCAGCGTAGGCCACGAGTCGAGTACGCCGGCAAGGGAATTGTTTCGTCAGGCACCACCGGCGAGCCCGTTTTTCTGCGCGAGACAGCGGCGATCAACGCACCCCCGCTCCCTGCTGGATGTGCCACCCCCGGCCCTCTGCCACGCCGATGAAACGGATCCGCCCCGACCGCTCCATATCGTCGACTAGCTCCTCCGCCTCGAGCTGCGAGATGTCGATCCGGTCACAGAGCACGTCCCGGAACCGGGTCTTGCCCTGCACGTAATCCTCGTCGATCAGCGGGCCGAGCGAGCCCGCCAGGAGCTCGGCGGCCAGCTCGAGCGCCACCACGGGCGTGACCACGGTCTCGGCGGTCGTGCGGACGCTCTCGTCCGTCGTCTGGACGGCCGCGTCGCCCATCGTGACGCTCGCGTCTCCGGTGATGAGGGTGCCGTACTCGACGGTGCTCCGATCGGTCGTCATGACTCCACCTCGTCCGGGCTCGGGCGGGTCCGGGTGCCGCTCCCGCGCCAGGCTTCCTTCCTCGCTCATGGAGCGCGGGAGGCCCGAGCGGAAGCCGAGCGGAAGCCGAACGGAAGCCGAACGAAGACCGAGCGGAGGCCGACACCGCGAGGACCCCTCCGGGGACGGCGATCCTGGCGGCGATTTCAGGCGGCATCCCGCTGAAGATCAGGGAAGCTACCGCTCCTGCCAGGCCCATCGCTCGAGGGGGGAGGCCCTGGGCCACGAGATCATGATGTCGTCCCGCGAATACTCCCCATCACGCCCCAGCCGCACGGGGGCGGCGCGCACGCCGATGCCCCGCGCGCGGGGGCTGATCCCGTTCCAGCTCGTCGGCCGGGTGCTGCTCCACGCGATCCTCGTCGGCGTCACGGCCGGCATCGCCGGCTCGCTGTTCTTCGCCGCCCTCGAGCTCGCCGAGCACGAGCTCTTCATCGCGGTCACCGGCTACGAGCCGCTCCGCGCCAAGGGCGAGGCGGTGCTCTCGAGCGCGCACATCGGGGCGTTCCGGCCCTGGCTCGTCCTCGTCCTGCCGGCGTTCGGCGCCCTCGTCGGCGGGGTGCTCACGACGAAGCTCGCGCCCGAGACCCGCGGCGGCGGCGGCGACGCCTTCATCCGGGCGTTCCACCACATGGGCGGCCACATCCGCCGCCGCGTCCCTGTGGTGAAGGCGTTCGCCTCCATCTTCACGCTCGGCTGCGGCGGGTCCGGCGGGCGCGAGGGGCCCACGATGCAGATCGGCGGCGCGATCGGCTCGATCATCGGGCGCGCCCTCCGGGTGGACACGCGCGAGCGGCGGATCCTGCTCATCGCCGGCGCGGCCGCGGGCATGGCGGCCGTGTTCCGGACGCCGCTCGGGGCCGCGCTCCTCGCCGTCGAGGTGCTGCACCGCGACGACTTCGAGGCCGACGCGCTCATCCCCTCCATCCTCGCGAGCGTCGTCTCGTACTCCGTCTTCATTTACTTCTTCGGCGAGTCGACCCTCTTCGCGCACGCGCCCCGCTACCCGTTCATCCCGAGCCACCTCCCCCTCTACGCCGCGCTCGCGCTCGTCGTCTCGCTCGTGGCCACGCTCTTCCTCCGGACGCTGCACGCCGTGGAGCACACGGTGCACCGGATCCGCCTGCCGCCCTGGGCGAAGCCCGCGCTCGGCGGCCTCGCGCTCGGCGCGCTCGTGACCCCGCTGCTCATGCTCCTCGGGCCGCGCTTCGACAGGCCGGGGGAGGGGTTCGGGATGCTGGGCGCGGGCTACGGCGCGGCCCAGATCGCGATCACGGGGGCCCCGTGGCTGCCCGGCGGGTGGACCTCGGTGCAGCTCCTGCTCGTGCTGCTCGCCACGAAGATCGTCGCGACCTCGCTCACCGTCGGCTCGGGCGGCAGCGCGGGGGACTTCGGCCCCTCGCTCGTGCTCGGCGCGCTCACGGGCGGGGCCTTCGGGCGCGCGGCGGAGCTCCTCCTCGGCGACCCGCGCATCGACCCCGGCGCGTTCGCGCTCGTCGGGATGGGCACGTTCTACGGCGGGATCGCGCACGTGCCGATCGCCTCGCTCGTCATGGTCTGCGAGCTCGCCGGCAGCTACGACCTGCTCGTGCCGCTCATGCTCTGCGAGGGCATCGCCTTCGTGGCGCTCAGGCACAGCACCCTGTACCGCGCGCAGGTCGCGACCAAGCGCGAGTCCCCGGCGCACCGGGGTGAGCTCATCGTCGACGTGCTCCGCAGCATCCGCGTCGCCGACATCGTCATCCGCAGCCGCCCGTTCGTGTCGTTCGAGACGCGGACCCCCGCCTCGATCGTCGTCGAGCGCATCGCGGCGTGCGAGTGGCAGGACACCTTCCCCGTGCTCTCCGAGGACGGCAAGGTCGTCGGCACCATCGACGCCGAGATCCTGCGCGCCACCGCGACGAGCCCCGAGCTCTCGGGGCTCGCGATCGCGCACGACATGATGGCGAGCCCCGCCTCGGTCAGCGAAGCGGAGGACCTGCACCACGCGCTCCAGGTGCTGCTGGAGCTGCGCGTGCGAGAGCTCCTGGTCACCGACGCCGAGGGCAAGATCGTCGGCATCCTGGACGAATCCGACGTCACGCGCGCCTACCACGACGCGACGGCGGAGCTCGAGAGCGCGGGACAGTAGGAATCTCGGAACAGGCGACCGACGACGACGCAGGGCGGACGCAGGGCGCGCTCGTCCTGGAAATTCGGGAATGGCCAACTTTCCCGCGCCCGCGCGTCCGCGCGGCCGACACGCGCGTGTCATGGGCGTGCGCGCGTGGATGTCCTGGTCGCGCCGCGCGCCCGATCGTGGTTCGGGCGTAATGCCGCAAGCGTGCGGCCCCCACCGCTTTCGGGAGTCTCCTGAGCTTTCAATCTTGGATTCCACGCAGCGACGGAACGGAGCGCGTGGGGAATACTCTCGTTCATCCGGAGAATTCGGGGTCCGGAGAGCGCGAGGGAGAACGGCATGCTTGTCGATACGCTCGGAGGTCGGACGGTGCGGCGCAACGCAGAAGTACGAACACGATCGAGCGCGCCGAACAGCCGCGCCAAGCTCGTGGTCGTCGTGGACGACGAGCCGAACATCCAGGAGGTCGTGAGCATGATCTTGGAGAGCGAGGGCGGCTACGAGGTGCGCTGCGCCTCGAACGGCGAGGAGGCGCTGGCGTTGCTCGACCAGATCGCGCCGCCGGATCTGCTCGTCGTCGACATCATGATGCCGGTGATGGACGGCTGGGGCCTGCTCACGGCGCTCCGGCACAACGAGAAGACGGCCCGTATACCAGTCATTGTTTCATCCGCGTCTTCAAAACATGACGCGACGAGCCTCGGTGTCGCTCGGGTGCTGCCCAAGCCGATCGACTACGACGCCTTCCTCGCCGCGGTCGACGAGCTCACGCGCTCAAGAGAGCGGCAAATCCTCGACGCCGAGTAGGCCGAGTCGATCAGCCGACCGCGCCACTGCCTCCATCGCGGCAGAAAGCGCAAATGGCCCATGGACCTCCAGGGCCGTCCAGCGGTAGCTTCACTCCAGTGTTGTTAGAGAACCCGGGTGCCGGCCTCTTCGCCGGCTACACTCCCCTCCCCGGCGCCTACGACGAGCTGTTTGGTCGAGACGGCGCTCCTCGCCCCGAGTTCCTGCGCACTGCCACGCTCCTCGGCGCGCTCGCGCCGAACGAGTTCGCGCGCGCGCAGCACCTCGCGGAGCTCGCCCTGCTCAACCAGGGCGTCACGTTCTCGGTCTACGCGGATCAGCGCGGCGCGGAGAAGATCTTCCCGCTCTGCCTCATCCCCCGGATGCTCTCCGCGGCGGACTGGGCCCACATGGAGCGGGGCCTCGAGCAGCGCGTCCGCGCGCTCGGCCTCTTCCTCGACGACGTCTACGGGGACCAGCGCATCCTCAAGGAGGAGCGCGTCCCCCGGGACCTCGTGCTCGGCTCCGGGCAGTACCTGAAGCAGGTGCACGGCCTGCGGCCCCCGGGCGGCGTGCGCATCCACATCGCGGGCGTCGACATCATCCGCGATCCGGCCGGGACCTTCCGGGTCCTCGAGGACAACCTCCGCACGCCGTCCGGCGTCTCCTACGTCCTGGAGAACCGGCTCATCAGCAAGCGCGTCCTGCCGCACCTGCTGGACAAGGCGCGCGTGCAGCGGGTCGACCATTACCCGGCCCGGCTCGCCGAGACGCTGCGCTCGGTGTCGCCCGCGAGCCCGAGCGGCACGAGCGCCGTCGTGCTCACGCCGGGGCCCTACAACTCGGCCTATTTCGAGCACAGCTTCCTCGCGCGCACGATGGGGCTCGAGCTCGTGCAGGCCCCCGACCTGTTCGTCGATCAGGACGAGGTCTTCGTCCGGACGACGCGCGGCCCCCGCCGGGTCCACGTCATCTACCGCCGCATCGACGAGGCGTTCCTCGACCCCGAGGCCTTCCGCCCTGACAGCATGCTCGGCGTGCGCGGCCTGATGCGCGCCTACGCCGCCGGCAACGTCGCGCTCGCGAACGCGCCCGGCAACGGCGTGGCGGACGACAAGGCCGTGTACCCCTTCGTGCCGGAGATGATCCGCTACTACCTCGGCGAGGAGCCGGTCCTCGAGCAGGTCCCCACCTACCTCTGCATGCGCGACGACGACCGGCGCTATGTGCTCGACCACCTCGACCAGCTGGTCGTCAAGGCGGTCGACGAGGCCGGCGGCTACGGCATGCTGATGGGGCCGCAGTCGACCGCCGCCCAGCGCGACGAGTTCCGGGCGCGCATCCAGGCGACGCCGCGCCGCTACATCGCCCAGCACCGGGTCGAGCTCTCGACGAGCCCCACCTGGGACCCGAGCGGGAAGACCGCGGTCCCGAGGCGGCTCGACCTGCGCCCTTACGTGCTGACGGGCCGCGACGGCGCGTGGGTGCTGCCCGGCGGGCTCACGCGCGTCGCCCTGGTGGCCGGCTCCTACGTCGTCAACTCGAGCCAGGGCGGGGGCTCGAAGGACACCTGGGTCCTGAAGGGCCCAGGCGAGAGCGCGCAGCGCACGCCCTCGATCGGCGGCTCCGACGCGAGCCCCGCCGCCGCGAACAACGACCCTCCCGGCGCCGCGCCGGGACCTGCCCCCCCGGAGGCCCCGTGATCTCCCGCGTCGCCGATCACTGCTTCTGGTTCGGCCGCTACCTCGAGCGGACCGAGAACATGGCCCGCATCCTCGCCGTCACGCAGAACCTCGCGCTCGACGCCGAGATCCCGGCGCACCAGTGCTGGCTGCCGGTCATCATCGTGGCCGGGCAGAAGGCGCACTTCGGGGCGGAGCACGGCGAGGAGGCCGCGGCCGACGGCGAGCTCGTGCAGCGCTACATGAGCTTCGACGAGGACAACCCGACGAGCCTCCGCAGCTCGATCTCGGCCGCGCGCTGGAACACGCGGTCGATCCGGGAGGTCGTCAGCCTCGAGGTGTGGGAGACCGTCAACGAGCTCCACCTCTGGGTGAACAGCGACGAGGCGCGGGAGGAGTTCAGGTCGAGCCGCTACGCCTTCTACCGGCGAGTACGCCAGCTCACACAGCTCTGCCTCGGGCTCACGCAGAGCACGATGCTCAACGACACGCCGCTCGATTTCATCTGGCTCGGCGTGCTGCTCGAGCGCGTCGGGCAGACCGCGCGCACGCTCGACGTGCACCACCACGCGCTGACCAACCTTCCGTCGCCGTCGGAGATGAGCGCGCAGGCGCAGGGCGCGCTGCGCAGGCAGCACCGGGTCGTGGAGACGGCTCTCTGGCTCTCGCTCCTCCGCGCCTGCTCCGGGTTCGAGCCGTTCATGAAGCTCAACCAGGGTCAGGTGAGCGAGCAGGCTGTCGCCCAGTTCCTCCTGTACGAGCCGCGCTTCCCGCGCTCGATCCGGCACTGCGTCCACGCGGCGTTCGCGCGCCTCTGCGAGATCCGGCCGCCGGACAGCGTGGCGCTCCCCGGCGGCGAGAGCCTCGAGCGGCTCCAGCTCCTGCACCAGTGGGTGGCCGACAGGGCCACCGAGGCGTTCGACCCGATGGCGGTCCACGCGGCGCTCACCCATGTGGTCGACGAGACGGCGATGATCTGCGACGGTATCGGTCGCGAGCTGCTCGGTTACGGGCCGCCCGACAGTAGCCCCACGGTCACGAGCCAGTAGCCGCCAGAGTCGCCGACGCACCCATGCCGAATCTCCTCGCGATGTCGTTCGAGGGCGAGCTCGCCCCATGTTTCGATCTCACCTGCCTGCGCCCCGGGCGCAAACTGCCTGACGGCTGGGGCATCGGTTACTACCCCGGCGGCGAGCCGAGCGCCTCGGTGCTCAAGGAGCCGGCGCCGCCGCAGGGGAGCATCCGCAGCGAGCTCGTGAAGGCGTGGGAGCACCTCGAGTCGTCGCTGCTCGTGCTGCACATCCGCACGGCGACGTGGGGCAGCGTCAACGACGCCAACACGCAGCCGTTCAGCCGGAGCTGGGGCGGGCGCGACTGGCTGTTCGCGCACAGCGGCAGCCTCGTCGACCGGATCGAGGTCGATCCGAAATCGCTCTTCCAGCCGGTCGGCTCGACGGACACGGAGCTCATCCTGTGCGAGCTCATGCGCTGGATGGCGTCGGAGAACCTCCGGAGCATCGGCGACATCGATCCGGCGGTGCTGCGCGACTGGTTCGACGAGATGAACGAGCACGGCCCCCTCACGACGGTCCTGGCCGACGGCCGCGATCTGGTGGTCTACGCGGATCGCGATCGCGAGGGGGACGCGTTCCTGTGGGAGGTGCTGCCGCCGTACGAGCGCCTCGCGTTCGGGGACGACGATCTGGAGGTCGACCTGACGCGCCGGGGGGTCAAGAGCCGCAAGGGCGTCATCGTCTCGTCGGAGGAGCTCAAGGTCCACGCGGGCGGGCGGGCGGCGTCCTGGAAGCGCGTGCCGCCGGGGCACCTCGTGGTGCTGCGGCAGGGGGCGCTCCGGGCCACGGCGTCCCCGCGCACCGACCGGCGCAAGCCGTCGTCGTCCACGCCGCCGCTCTCGTCGCGGCCGGTCCGGCGCCCCGTGCACGCGGCGGTCCGCCGCTTCCAGGTGGTCCACCGCACGTCGTACCACTACGCGACCGCGGTGGAGCGCAGCACGCACCTCCTGCGGCTGACGCCGGCGCACGACCGGCTTCAGACGCTCCTGCACAACGAGATCGAGGTGTCGGTCGAGGGCCAGCAGCGCGAGTACGACGACGTCTTCGGCAACCGCGCGCGGCGGGTGCTGCTCGACACGCCGTTCCATGATCTCGTCATCGAGTCGAGGTCGCGGGTGGAGATGCTCGACACCGATCCGCTGAGCTTCCGCCCGCTGCGCGCGCGGTCGACGATCCCGCTCGTGTGGATGCCGTGGCAGCGCCAGGTCCTGCAGCCGTTCCTCCTGCCGCCGGAGCTGGCCGAGAGCGAGCTCGCGGAGCTCATCGAGTACGCGATGACCTTCGTGGAGCGGAACGGCTACGATCTGCTCGACACGCTGCTCGACCTGAACGCGTCGATCTTCGAGGAGTACGAGTACAAGCAGGGGTCGACCAACCTGTTCACGACGGCGTTCGACGTGTACGCGAACCGCCGCGGCGTGTGCCAGGACTTCACGAACCTGTTCATCTGCCTGACGCGGCTGCTCGGCGTGCCGTCGCGCTACGTGTGCGGGTACATCTACACGGGGCCGAAGCACGAGAACCAGCGGCAGAGCGAGGCGTCGCACGCCTGGGTCCAGGTGTACCTGCCGGAGATCGGGTGGAAGGGCTTCGACCCGACGAACGGGATCCTGACGCAGACCGATCACATCCGCGTCGCGGTCGGGCGCAACTACGTGGACGCGACGCCGACCTCGGGCACGATCTACGTGGGCGGCGGGGCGGAGCGCCTCGCCGTCGACGTGCGGGTCGAGCCGATCGACTGAGAGGTCGACCGGCTCAGCGCCGCGGTGAGCTCGATGGCGAGCGAGGGCGGCCGGCTCAGGGCCGCGTGGCGATCCAGTAGAGGAGCGCGGTCCGGCTGAGACCGTCGTCGAGCGTGGTGAGCGCCTGCGCGTCCTCCCAGGCCGCCTCCTTGTCGACGGTCGCGTGCGCCGCGATCAGGAACGCTTTCCAGGGGTCCTCCGCGTCCTGCGTGGTCTCCGAAATCACGGGCCACGTGTCCTGGACCCAGTCCTTGGAGATGAGCGACTCCGAGATCGGCGTGATCGGGAGCAGCTGGATCCCATAGACGTACTCGGGGTTGGGGCCGAACCACGTCCCGAAGTCGGCCTTCGTGGACCAGAGCACGCCGACGGCGCCGTTGTTCTTGAACGGCTCGGGGTAGACGGCGCTGTCCGCGGTCACCTGCCAGTACGTCTGCGCCGAGGCCGTCTCCATGGCGAGGAGCACCCGGCCGAGGTTCTTCACGTCCTCGTTCTCGAGCGCCTCGCCGAGGAGCTGCATGCTGTACCAGGCGTTGACGGCCTCGGAGGTCGACTCCTGGTTACGGCCGTCCGCGAACGGGAACAGCCCTGACGCCCACGAGTGGCCCCTGAACCAATCCATGTTGCGGAACGGCGTGAAATACGTGTCCTTGGTGCTCGGGTTCGCGATGTCCCGGACGAGCCAGAGCGCCTTGTCCCCGTACTCCTCGCGCCACGCCTCATCGCTCTTCGCCAGCACGGCGGCCGCGTAGAGGAAGTAGCCGTAGTGGAAGTGGTGATCGTTGTAATACGCCTGGCCGAAGTCGGCGGCCTGGTCCGCCAGGCCGTTGGTCGTCACGAGGCCGCCCCAGGTCGTGTCGTAGACGAGGGGGTTGCCGTTCTGGCCGTTGAGCCACGGGTTGAGGCGCGACTTGAGCCGCGCCCTGAGCTCCTCCGCGAGATCCGCCTTGCCGACCACCTCGGCGATCTGCGCGAGGCGCGCGAGCTTCGCGATCTGCTTGCCACCGAAATAGGGGTCTGTCCCGGCGACCGCCTCGTCGGGCATGAAGCCCTTGTCCTCCTCGAGGGCCGCGATGATATCATCGCCCCAGTCGTCCGAGACGCGGCGCGGCGCGTCCCAGCCGATCGTGCTGAGCGGGTACTCGAGCTCCCAGCTCGCGCCGGAGATACCCTTCATCTGGCCAATCACGGTCGGGTACGAGACGTCCGCCGCCTTGAACATATCGAGGTGATCCAGATGGTGCGGCAGCGCCATGGTCAGGAGATCGCCCTCGCCCTCGGTCTTCCAGACGAAGCGCACCCTGGCCTCGTCCTCGGTGACCGAGGCCTCGATGTCGCCGCCGACCGGGATGGCGGCGGCGTGCTTGTCGAGCACGGCCGCGGCGTTCGGCCCGGGGACGAGCGCGAGGCGGAGCGAGCCCTCGTACGGCTCGTCCGCCATCATGGAAAGGGCGTCCCACTCGAGGCTGATCTCGGGGAATGCATAGAGCACCCACGTCTGGCCGTTGTTGAGCGTGATCTCGAATCGGTCGCCCGTGACCGTGGTGGGGCTCGTCGACTCGCCGTTGACCTCGGTGATCGCCACGCCGTCGCCGGCGCGGACGGAGGGGGCGAGCCCGTCGTACGTGGCCGTCACGTACGGCATCCCGTACACGATGGGCGCCGTCATCGTGCCGCCCTGCGCCGCCCACTCCACGGTGACTGACAGGAGATCGGCCGACTTGACGGTGTGGCCGGCGAAGGCCTGGCGCGCGCTGAGCGCGAGCTGCGTCAGGTCCGCCGAGGTGACGGACGCGCTCTCCACCACGACGCCGGGCCGGGAGATCGACAGCGCCTGTCCGACCGCCTTGAGGTCGTACGGCGCGGCGTTGATCCGCTGATCGCCCTGGCCGAGCGCGAAGTTCATCCAGGTGGCGTTCGTGGGGAGCGGGGCCTTGAGATCGGCCAGCACGGCGCCCGGCGCGAGCGGGTGCTCCGCCTCCGTGAACTCCGGAGCGACGTCCGAAAGCGGCTTGCTGCGGTCGAGATCCCACGTCTCGACCGGCACGCCGCCGGTGCCGCCGGTGCCGCCGCCGCCGTCCCCCCCGCTGCCTCCGCCGCCGTCGCCCTCGGTCACCTTGGGCGGCGGCTCGTCATCGCCGCACGCGGCGATCGCGGACAGGCAGCTCAGCAAAGCAAAAGTCCGTAGCATCGGATGCTTCAACATCATGATCCAGCTCCCTCGCTCCCTCGCTCCAGCGCTCATCGCTCCACCTGCCACGAAGCGGATCGAGAGATGAGCCCTGGTGTCGTGGTAGTTTCATCGATTTGCAAGCAACGGCACAGATTCTTTCATGAAGCGCCGGGCCCGTCCAGCTTGGCGAGCCCGCCGCCCCCGCGCCGGAGGCCCTGGCGATGCCATCCATCAGGCGATCGACAGCCCGCACGCCGCGAGTCGGCTATGTCGTTGTCCGACGGTTCACGGGGTCCTTTATCGCGTCTTCGCAGGCGCCTTGGCCGCGCTCTTCGCGGGCGCCTTGGCCGCGCTCTTCGCGGGCGCCTTGGCCGCGCTCTTCGCGGGCGCCTTGGCCGCGCTCTTCGCGGGCGCCCGTGCTCCAGGCGCGGGCGGCGCCTCGCGGCCGCCGCCTCCGCGCACGAGCGCGAGCACCTCGTCCGCGTGTCCGTCGACCTTCACGGCGCTGAAGGCGTGCTTCACCGCGCGGTCGGGGCCGATGATGAAGGTGCTCCGGATGGTGCCCATCACCTTCTTGCCGTACATCGACTTCTCGCCGTAGACGCCGTAGGCGTTGTGCGCGGCGAGATCCGGATCGCTGAGGAGCGTCACCCCGAGATCGTATTTGTCCCTGAACTTCCGGTGGCGTTCGACGGAGTCGCGGGAGACGCCGAGCACGACGGCGCCCGCCTCGGCGAAGGCGCGCAGGGCCGCGGAGAAGGCCTGGGCCTCCCGCGTGCAGCCGGGCGTGTCGTCCTTTGGATAGAAGTAGAGGACGACCGTCTTGCCCGGGAAATCCGCGAGGCCCACCGTCTTACCGCTGTCGCTTTCGAGAGAGAAATCGGGGGCACGATCGCCTGCATTCACCATCGCTCGTTCGCTCCTTGTCCGCCCGGGCGCAGGGAGGACAGCCCCCCTTCCCCATCGGCGCGCACGATATCACGCGACGTCCCCGGCGTACCACATAGCGCCCCCCGGCCCGCGCCAGCGTCGCCGCGCGCCGCGCCCAGGCGACGAGTCGGCGGGGCCTCGGCCCGAAGGGCGCGGGCGCTCAGGGCCAGCCCGAATCCGGCTCGGGCGGAGCTTGATTCCGTCCGAGAGCGGCCGCACGACGACGGCGCTCCACTCCGGGGTTCCCGCGCCTTCGCGCGGCCGCGGCGCCCGTCCCGCGCGGCCGCGGCGCCCGTCCCGCGAGGCGCGGCGCGCGGCGGCTGGGTGGTGACATACGATCTCGAGGGGATCGCGAGGGGATCGCGAGGAGCCCGGTCGCGAAGAGCCCGGCCGGCGGAGCGAGGCAGGGGGGCGATCGAGGATCGATGTGAACCCGCGAACCGAACGAGCCGCGCAGGCAACCGCGCGCGCGACCGCGCAGGCAGCGGAGCGTCCCCGGGGCCGGCTTGCCCCCCCAGGCCAACCGAGGTACCCAAGGCACATTCGCAAGGCGCATGGCTGGCGTCATCGAATGAAATGGCATCAGCGCTGCTGGAGGAGATCATGACCCTGCCCGTCCCCGTGTACATCGTCGCAGCGGCCCGGACGCCGATCGGCGCGTTCCAGGGCGCACTCTCGCCCTTGCCCGCCCCCCGCCTGGGTGAGGTCGCCATCCGGGCGGCGCTCGAGCGGGCAAAGCTGTCTCCGGAGGCCGTCGAGGAGGTGTTCCTCGGCAATGTCCTGTCCGCCGGTATCGGGCAGGCTCCGGCCCGGCAGGCCGCCATCTTCGCCGGCATCCCGAGCAAGGTGCCGGCCACCACCGTGAGCAAGGTCTGCGGCTCGGGCCTCCAGGCCGTCCTCTTCGGCGCGAAGACGGTGGCGCTCGGCGACGCGGAGGTCGTCGTCGCCGGCGGCATGGAGTCGATGTCGAACGTGCCCTACTACCTCCCGCAGGCGCGCTCCGGCTACCGCATGGGCGACGGCAAGCTCGTGGACGGCATGATCCACGATGGCCTGTGGGATCCGTACGGCAACTTCCACATGGGCACCGCGGGCGACGCGTGCGCCAGGGAGCACGGCTTCTCGCGGGAGGCGCAGGACGAGTACGCGAAGGAGAGCTTCCGCCGCGCGGTCGCGGCCCAGCGCGAGGGGCTCTTCGCCGCGGAGATCGCGCCCGTCTCCGTCCCGCAGAAGAAGGGCGACGCCGTGATCGTGAAGGAGGACGAGGGCCCGCCTGCCGGCAAGCCCGAGAAGTTCGCGTCCCTGAAGCCCGCGTTCCAGAAGGACGGGACGATCACCGCGGCCAACGCGTCGTCGATCAACGACGGCGCGAGCGCGCTCGTCCTGGCGAGCGAGCGGGCCGTCAAGGAGCACAAGCTCACGCCGCTCGCGCGGATCGTCGGCTATGGCGGCGCCGCGCAGGCGCCCGAGTGGTTCACGACGGCGCCGGCCGCGGCCATCGCGAACACAACGAAGAAGCTCGGCATCCCGACGGACCAGATCGACCTCTTCGAGGTGAACGAGGCGTTCGCGGTGGTGGCGCTCGCGGTGAACAAGCTCTCCGGGCTCGACGCCCAGAAGGTCAACGTCCGCGGCGGCGCGGTCGCGCTCGGCCACCCGATCGGCGCGAGCGGGGCGCGCATCTTGACGACGCTGCTCTTCGCCATGAAGGACCGGAACGCGAAGCGCGGCCTGGCCACGCTCTGCATCGGCGGCGGCGAGGCGCTCGCGGTCGTCGTGGAGCGGTGATCCGCCCGCAGCCCGTCGGGCCCGGCGTGCGCGGCGTGGAGGCCTTCCCCGCGCGCACGCCGACCCTGCCGCCCGCGACCCACACGAACAGCTACGCGCTCGGCGGCGGCGAGGTGCTGCTCGTCGAGCCGGCCACGCCGTACGAGGACGAGCGCCGCGAGTGGCTCGCCTGGGCGCGCGGCTTCGCCTCCCAGGGGCGGTCGCTCGTGGCGATCGCGGTGACCCACCACCACGCCGACCACGTCGGGGGGGCGCGATTCTTCGCGGCCGAGCTCGGCTTGCCGGTCTGGGGGCACGCCGAGGCGGCCCCGCGCCTCCCGGGCGTCCCGCTCGCGCGCCGCCTCGCGGACGGGGAGGTGGTGCGGCTCGGCGGGCCGGAGCCGACGGCGCTGCGGGTGCTCCACACGCCGGGGCACGCGCCCGACCACCTCTGCTTCCTCGACGAGGCGCAGGGCGCCCTGGTCTGCGGCGACATGGTGGCCGGCGAGGGGACCATCCTGATCGATCCCCGGGAGGGCGACATGGCGGAGTACCTCGCGCAGCTCGATCGGCTCGCGGGGCTCGGGGCGCGGGTCGCGCTGCCGGCCCACGGCGGGCCGATCGACGCGCCGGAGGCGCTGTTCCGGCGCTACATCGCGCACCGGCTTGGGCGGGAGCGGCTGGTGCTCGCGGCGCTCGAGGCGGCCGGCGCGGGCGGCGAGGGCGGCGCGAGCGGCACGTCGATCGAGGCGCTCTTGCCGATCGCCTACGCGGATACGGCGCCGCTCGTCTGGCCGCTCGCGCGGCTGAGCCTGGAAGCACACCTGATCAAGCTGGAGCGCGAGGGGCGGGCCCTGCGCCGCGAGGACCGATGGCGGCGCGCGGCGGGGAACGACGCCTGACCGCGCGCCGGGCAGAGCGGGATCACCTCGCGGAGGCGTCGCGCACGCGTTCACCGCCGTACCGGCCGATGAAGCGCCGCGGTGATGCGTGGCGACGCCATGGCGGCGCTGCGGATGCCGCGGGGAGCGGCGAGGACAAGAGCGGCGTCGCGCCCGCCCTGCTTCTGGCCGGGCGCACGACAGTCATATCTCCATGTTCATGACACGGCGGACTTCGCCGAGGGTCTGTTCAGCCACCGCGCGCGCGTCCCTGATTCCATTGCGGAGAACCGACTGAATGTAGTCGGGATTGGCTTCGAGCTCACGCCGCTTCGCCCTGATCGGGCGGAGGAGCTCGTTGAGCGTCTCAGCGAGAAGCGATTTGAGCTTGCCGCCTCCCCCGTCGCCGATCCGCGCGGCGACCGCATGCGGATCCTCCCCGGTCGCGAGCGACACGAGGAGAAGCAGGTTGGACACCTCAGGCCTCTTTTCGGGGTCAAACGTGACGACGCGGTCGGAGTCGGTCTTCGCCTTCTTGATCAGGGCCACTGTCTCGTCTTCCGTGGAGCTGAGCATCACGGCGTTTCCCCTGCTCTTGCTCATCTTCTGGGAGCCGTCGAGCCCGAGGATGACAGGAGCTTTGCTGAGCAGCGGCTGCGGCTCGGGAAAGACCGGCTGTCTCCTCGCGAACCGGTCATTGAACCGGCGCGCGATGGTCCTTGTGATTTCGAGATGAGGGAGCTGGTCTTTTCCCACCGGCACGAGGTTTCCCTTGCAGAAGAGGATATCGGCCGCCTGGTGAACCGGGTACACGTACATCCCCGCGTTGATCCTCTTGAGGCCCGCAGCCTGAATTTCCTCTTTCACCGTGGGGTTCCGGTCGAGCTCCGCGTTCGTCACGAGCGTGAGGAATGGAAGCGTGAGCTGATTCAGCTCGGGAACATGACTGTGAGGGAATATCACGAGATTGCCGGCTTCGGGGTCGAGCCCGGCCGAGATGTAGTCGATGACGAGCTGGCGCATGTTCTCGGAGATGTTCTCGAACACATCCCTGTCGGTGAGAACCTGATAATCGGCGATGACGACGTACGTGGGCACTCCGAGCTCGTGGATCCTGACCCGGTTCTGCAGCGATCCGAACAGATGACCTACATGGAGTCTCCCTGTCGGCCGGTCTCCGGTCAGTGCGCGGTACTTCTTCGGATTCTTCGGAAGATCTTCCTCGATCTTCCTGCTTCGCTCAACGGCAGCTTCGAACGTTCCGTATTCAACTCTGTCGTCGCCTTCAATCGCTCGTGTTTCCATCCTGGCCCCTGCGATAGCTCGACGTGCCGAAGCGGCTGAGCCGAACGAGCATAGCGAAGAACCCGGGCCCTGGTCAATATTTTTCCGGATCGCACATCAGCCATTAGCGGAGCTCATTCCCCGCAGCCGACCGAGTGAAGGGCTGCGCCTCGGGTGCACAGACGACTTGTGTGATGCGCTCAAGCCCAGGTGGGGTGGTCGAAGCGCGCGCTCCTGCGCGATGAGGTGGAGCGGAGGCCGGGCACGGCGGATCTCAGGAGAGGACCTTGAGGTGCCTGCCGCGCGGCGCGGGAGGCACATACCGTCCTGCACCCGTCGTCAACGGCGCGTGGTCCAACCAGAATTGACGAGACTTCAGCCGCTCCGGGTCGGTCCCTGCGCCGAGCAGCTGCAGCAGCTCCGAGGTGAACAGCGTCAATCTCCCGTGGAGCTTCTCGACGATCATCTGCCGCAGCCACGCCCTGTCGGAGCTGCGGTTCCAGAACAGCTTGATCATCTTCTGGTGCAGCCGCGCCAGCTCGAGGTCCTCCGCGGACATGGCGTCGCTCCGCTGGATGACGCAGCTCCGCGCCGTATCGTACGTGAAGCCCATGCCCTGGATATCCCGCTTCAGCTCTGCGTTGGGCAGGATCTTGAGCGTGCTCGAGAAGATCGCGACGTCCCCCAGCCCGAAGCAGTAGTCGATGGTCGCCAGCCAATCGGAGAGCGACTCCCCGGGCAGGCCGATGATGGTATCGATGTACACGTTGATGCCCGACGCGATCAGCATCTGGACCGAAGCCGCGACCCTCTCGAAGTTGTTGCGTCGCTTGATGAACTCCAGAGTTTGACTCTTCGTCGACTGCAACCCGAGCTCGACGCTCTTGATCCCGGCCATTCGCATCAGCTCGACCATCTCCTGGTCACAGCGCTCCGGCTTGACCTCCGCCTCGATTTCGAGCTCATGGCCATGCGCTATGATGAACCTGAGTATCTCCTTCGTCCTGGCTGGAGAGACGTTGAACGTGCTGTCCAGGAACACGATTTTCCTGGGCGCGAGCGCGAAGATCTCCGAGAGGTCCTTCTTGATCCGCTCCATCGAGTGCGAGCGGAACGCCTTGGCGCCCTGATCGCAGAACGTGCACAGGTACGGGCAGCCTCTGGCGCTCTCGTACAACGCCACCCCCGTGGCGGCGACTATCTGCCGCAGATCATCGAGATCGGCGTAGGGGCTGGGCAGGTAGTCGATGCACTTCTCGTACGTCGGCTCGCCGCCCCAGCGCACGACGCCCGCGGCGAGCACCCCCACGTTCTCGATACCTGACGGGACCGCTCCACCGCGAGCGATCCCCTCGACGATGTGCAACAGGGGGATCTCGCCTTCGCCGACCACGGCCGCGTCCACGGTGCCGTCGATCAGGAGCCGCTCGACCTCTGCGGCTCCCTTTTCGATTTGGGGGCCGCCTAGGATGATGAACCTCGAGTCCGACAGGGCGCGCACACGCCTCGCGATCTCGAGGTTCTTCTGCTCGTTCCACACGAAGCACGAGAGGCCGATGATATCCGCCTGATCTCCCTCGATGTGCGCCAGGATGTCGTCCAGGGGCGCGCCGCACTTGAACGACCTGACCTCGACGGTCAGCCGCGCGACGTGCAGCCTCAAGTATGCCTTCAGCGCATAGAGCCCGAACGGGTAAGCGTTGTAGCCGTCGTCCGCCAGATCTATCAGCACCAGTTTCATGTGACCACCTGACTCCTACGTCGACCAACCAGGATGGCGAGGCTCGCGAGCGCCAGCAGCAGCCCCAGCAAGAGCAGCTGAACGTCCGCCTCGACGCGCTCGGACAGGAGGACCACGGCCAGGGTGGACAGCATGGATCCGCCGAGCATGGTCAACCTCAAGAGCGACGACAGCCGCCCGATCATGTGCACCTCGGCGCTCTCCTGGACCAGCGCTCTCGTCGCCACGCCGAGGTTCACGAACAGGAATCCGAACACGAAGATCAGGAGGCCGATCAGGGGCCGGCCCAGCGAGGGGACCGCTGCGAGGACGCAGAGCACGAGGCCCATTCCCCCAGAAGTCCAGGGCGCGTGCTTGTCCGCGCGCAGCGGGGACCTGGCCGCGAGGCGCGATCCGAGCAGTACACCTGCGCCCTGGGCGGCCATCATCATGGAGATGCCGTTGAGCCCGATCGATCGCAGCCTGAAGAAATAGATGAACAGAATGCCCAGCGAGCCGACGGCGACGTACGTGGCGAACTGGACAAAATACACCATCCGCAGCGCGGGGCGGTTGGACAGGTACGAGGCGGCGTCGCGGATGTCGCGGTGGAAGCTGACGCGCTCCCCGCGCGGCTGTGGATCCCTGATGTAGACGTGGCTCGCCGCGCTGAGGAGGAAGCTCGCGGCGTTCAGCGCGAAGACCGCCTTGTAGCCCACCACCCCGGCCAACCAGGCGCCGGAGGCCGGCCCAAGGATGAGCGTGGCGCCCTGCACCGCCGAGAAGAGCGACTGCGCCTTGAGCACGCCTTCGTGTCCGACGTTGTTCTTCATGACCGCCTGCTGGAGCGGAAAGAAGACCGAGGACGCGACGCTGTTGATCGCCGCCAGGATGAGTATGACGACGACGGGCGTCGCTCCGCTCACCGCCAGCAGGCACGCCACCGACGCGCCGCGCGCCGCCTCGGCGATCACCGTGAGCTTTCGGTGCGAGAGGTTATCCACGAGGACGCCCACGAACGGCACCGCGACGAGCGCGAAGACCCCCTCGACCGCGAAGATCGCGGTGCTGTGGAGCTTGGATCCGGTGAGCTCGTAGTACCAGTACGGCAACAGCAGGACGTGCATGTTGTTGAACAGGATCGAGATCGACTGGATGGCTGCGTATCTGCGGAATGCTCGGTCCATGGCGGCTCGACTTCGCGGCGTCAGGTCACAGGGAGCTCATCGAGTGGCTATATTTCGACGAGTGCAGGAGCACCGCGTCGGAGACGCGCTCCCTGAAGCCGGCGACCTCGCGGAGAAAACGGTCGTCCGCTCGCTCGCCATTGCACTCGAACTCGACGGCGTAAAACCGCAGCAGATGCGTGTTGTCGGTCGCGTACGCATCGACGACGTCGAACGTGATGAACACAGGCTGCGGGACGGTCTGCACCACGACGTTCCGCCGCTCCGACACGAGAACGAGCCTGGGCGCGAGCGGCGCCGAGAGGCCGACCGAGCGCTGAAACACGTCCACCATGGCCTGC
This sequence comes from Sorangium sp. So ce1504, assembly GCF_051521635.1. Classification (NCBI taxonomy): domain Bacteria; kingdom Pseudomonadati; phylum Myxococcota; order Polyangiales; family Polyangiaceae; genus Sorangium; species Sorangium sp. So ce1504. The sequence goes on from NZ_CP150365.1 coordinate 10,224,060, forward strand.
ACGTCCGCATAGTCGCTGCACTTGAGCTTGCGTTCTTCTCTCGCGACGTAGCCGTCGTGGATGGCGACGTTCCTCTTGTGCAGCAGGCAGTGCGTCCCCCGCGGCTCGGTCACGAAAGAGGCAGACTGTTGCGACCGATGGAGGAGCAGCTGGTCCGAATCGATGTAGACCCGCGACTGGCGCAGCGTGTACTGGAGCGCGTCCTGATAGCGCTGGACGTACATCCCGCGCAGCTCGGGGAAGTCGCGCTCGGCGATGATGAACGAGGCTTCAAATTCCATGAGCTACCTTCTGCCCACGCACAACGCGAAGACGCTCTCCGCGGGGACGCCGAGCGCCGCGGAGAACACGCCCACGGCGTACTGGAGATGTTTCTCTCTCGGGAGGAAGTGACCCGAGCAGTTGTTGATCAGCGCGAAGACGATGTCGGATCCCCCCTTGACGAATATCGCCTCTCCGGAGCAGGCGGAGAGGAGGTCACGGTCCTCCAGCAGGTGAGCGTGGGTGACCCTCGCGCCGTCCTTCCGGAAGAACATGTCGTGAACCGCCATGGGCTCCGGGTTGATGATGATCTCGCCCCGCCTGTCGATCGAGTAGATGTAAAATACAGCGTCGGCGACGCTGCGCGGGTCGAGGCGACGGTACGCACATCCGCTGAGCGGCGCTCCGCCGGGCCGCTGGGCGATGAACGCTTCCCGATCGTACTGAAGATACGAGCGCCCGCCGAGGTCGACCTCGCGGACGTGATCCGCGTGGATGCTCGGGAGCAGGCTCGTCGATACTTCGGCGTAGTGATCTCTGAGCAGCGAGTAGCGGGACATCACGTCCACGTTCTTCCGTACGTCTCCGCAGCGCCAGTTCTGCTGCAGGCAGTCGAGGAACTGCACGTACTTGACCAGCAACGCCGCGCTCGAGTAGTAGCCGTAGCGGTCAACCAGGGACTGAAATTCGCTGTTTCGCATCTGCGTCACATGATTTTTTCGAATTCCATGTTACATGCGCCGACCCCGGCCACGTGACGCGGAGTCGGTCGACAACGAGGACAGGAGCGAACGCCAGGGAAGGTCGAGCGACGCACGGCGGCGCCGCGGCGAGACCCTCCCTGGCGCTCCCCTGGTCTACGCCCAGACCTGTAGGATCAGGTCTCGGGCCACATCGCGATGCTCAGGCGGTTGTTCACCTCGCTCTCCTCGATCCGGCGGACGGCCTGCAGGACGTTGTCGAGCGTGATGCGGCTCAGGGCCGGCGAGGCATCGTTGGTCTGCTGAACGGCGGCATTGTTGGCGATCTCGGTGTTCATATTTGCTCCTGTATGCTGTACTGGGTTGGTGTCATGCCCGAGCGACGGCGCTCAGGCGTCCATGTGCGAGTGGAAGACAAAGCAAGACGATTCGGAGGATGCCAAGGGCGAATCGCCACGCTCACCTCAGGGGACAGAACGCTCCTTGCGCGAGCGAGCGCCCCTGGGTCTCATCCTCGGAAGCCGTTACGACGATCTCTTCGATATCAAGCGGACAATCCCCCCCTTTTCAACTCGGCTCCATCGCCGGACTGCTGTTGTTTTGTGTGACGCCGCGTATCTGGTCAAGCATGCATTGCGACGGTATCTTGCTCGATGATTTGGCTGCTTGAGACGGTGAGCGGAGCTGGGCGATCGACGGAGAATCACACCATGATTCGTTTGGTCGATCGGACAGCTGAGCGCGCTCCGCTGCGTCGACTATCCTGCGTCGCCGCGACCAGCTCGCAGTGAGCTTACCCCTGCTCCTCCCACCAGGTGATGTTGGTTCAGCCGAGCTCCCCTCGAGGCGGCAAGCGCCTGTCATCGACAGGCATATCCGGCTGCTCGCATGGCCCCCGCAGGGAGGGCGCCGCGCCCGACGATGGTCAAATCACAGTCTCGATCGTTTGTCGCAGGGTGCACGCGTCTCCGCTTGCACGACCGGACCCCGCGAGCAGCATTGCACGTTCCGCGCCATCGTGGGAGCCGCTCCAAGTCGGCCCGATCCGCGCGCGACTGAGCGTGTTGAGGCCTCAGCCGCTGCGGCGGTCAGGCGTGCTGGGATGGCCGCCATGACATGGCACGGCCGGATGTCACGATCCTAGCGTGACATGTCACATGACATGTCACAGCGCCGGCGTGGCCGCTCGCTCGGATGCGCCTCGAAAATTCACCCGTTCAAGCTGGAGCGCGAGGGGCGGGCCGGGCGCCGCGAGGGCCGATGGCGGCGCGCGGCGGGGAATGGCGCCTGACGGCGCGGCCGGGCGAAGAGGGCTCACCTCGCGGAGGCGTCGCCGCTCGCGCGCCGCGCGTCGCGGTCGCGCTGCCGCTCGGCGATCCGGCGTGCCCGCTCGGCCCGCTCCGAGGCAATCTGGCTCGGGGATTTCGTGCCTGCCTTGATGGACTCCGCAGCCCAGGACTTCGCGGCGTCCTTGCTGGACATGGAGCAAACAGGACCTGTGGCGGTCGACGTCAAGGTGGTTGCGCGGCCCGACGAGCGGCGCGCGCGCGGCGCGGTCCCCCGCGCCGTAGCGGCCGATCGCCTCCTGGATCGCGACGACGGGGCCGTAGACGAGCCGCCGTGCGCTGATGAGGACCAGGGACGCGCCCGCCATGAAGAAGAGGACGGCCGCGACGCCGGCGGTGGTCGCGCGCCGGCCCAGACGCTCTATGAGCGCCTGGGACGCACGGGCCTGATGGAGGTTGATCTCGACCAGGCGGTCGAGGGCCTCGAACGCCTCGTCGAAAGCGAGCGAATCGGTGGCCAGCGCCGGCGCGTCCGGCGAGGGGGGGTGAGCCGCCGGCATCGCCGGCTCGACGCCCGACGAGGTATTCGTCGACGCGCCGCTCTGCGTCGACGAGCACGCTGCTCTCTTCCTGGCTGCTCACGTAACGGTGAGCCTGCGAAAGGCCCTCCCTTAGCTCGATCTCCCACTCGTGGAAGGTGGAGATCGGCCCGCCGCTGGCGGACCCGGCGCCGCGGTGGATCTGATGTGCATCGCGGAGGAGGTCGATCTGCAGGCTGTGCACCAGGCGGACGCTCTCGATCGCGTCGCCGAGGATCCCGGTGGCCTGCTGCATGGTCGCCGAGGCGGCCATGAGCGCGGCGACCACGGCGATCGCCGCGCCCGTGAGGAGCGGCAGCGCCGGCGAGCTCGGCTCAACAGCGCTGGCCGATGATGGGCGGCGTCACGGCGCAGGTGTCACTGGCACGCCTGGGCGGCCGTGTTCCGGCGGAGGCCGCAGGCGAAGGCGCCGCCGCCGCAGCTGAAGACGCTGCAGTACTCGTGCACCTCCCTGTACCCGTTGGGGTAGGTTTTTACCTCGCAGTCCGCAGGGCTGTAGTCGCACACCTCCTGGCAGCGGATCGGGCCGGTCGTGCCGTCGTTCGCGTCCGTGCACGGCCGCTCGTCGAGCTGGGTGGTCGACGTGAACCCCACGTCCGCCTGATCATCGAAGTGCCCCGTGCAGAAGTGCGCGTCGGTGACGGTGCCCTCGAGATAGCTCCGGATGTCCGGCGAGAAGAAGGGCACCGGGTTCGGCGCCTTGTTGTCGGCGACGCGGCGGACCTCGAAGTGCAGGTGGTCGTTGTCCGGCCAGTCCGACGACTCGCCGAGCTCCTGCCCCGGGACGACGAGATCGCCCTCCGCGACCAGGGTCGACGCGGCGTGCCCGTAGATGACGTACACCGAGCCATAGCGGATCGTGAGATCGATCTGGGAAGGCGCGCCCCGGGCGGTGGGGTACCTGCCCGTGCAGGCGTTTGGCCCGGCGCACATGACCTTTCCATAGCCGACCGAGTACAGGGGGCTGCGCGCTGGGACGGAGAAGTCGAGCCCGCTGTGGTTGCCGGAGGTGTGCGTGTAATAGACGGTCTGGAGCACGACCGAAGTGCACGTATGGCCGAAGTACTGCCCCATGGGCGGCGCATCTCCGTTCGGCATCGTGGTGGGGTGATTGCAGAACGTGGGCACCTTCGTGTCGCTGAGCTCGTCGCCGGGCCCCACCTCGCCGCAGCCGGTGGTCGGGTCCCCCCCGCCGCCGGCGCCCGAGACCGACGCGTTCGTGATGGTCGCGCCGTCGTCGTACAGGCTGGTATCCAGCTCGAGCGGGTACGTGGGCGCCGCGCTGCTCGTGTGGAACACGGCCCCGTTCTTCAGGTAGCTCACCTGGCCGTTCTGCACCTCGACGCGGAAGACGTCGCCGGCCTGGTAGGTCCCGAAGTACCCCTGTCCGTAGCCTTGCTCCACGACCTCCAGCCCCCCGTCGCCGCGCAGGTAGATCGCGTAATCGATGTCTCCGTAGCCCTGATCGGCGTCGCCGTGGCCAAGGCCCGCCATCTTGTACCGGTTCGTCTCGTTCGTGGAGAACTCCACGTAGCCGTCGTCCGACGCGATCTGCTGGACCGACGAGGCCCCGGCATGCCAGCCCCAGCCGGCGGCGCGCGTCAGCGAGCCCCCGCTCGCCGGCGCATGGCGGACGTTCTTCCAGAACCCCGGCGGCATGCAGCTCGTGTCCCCGGCCGCGCAGCTCACGACCTGGGCGCCGGTGACGGTCGCGCCCTCGTGGTTCAGGCTGGTATCGAGCCTGAGCGGATAGGTGGGCGCCGTCAGGCTCGTATGGAACGCCAGCCCGTTCTTGCGGTACCGCACCTGGCCATTGAACACCTCGACACGGAAGACGTCGCCGGCCTGGTAGGTCCCGAAGTACCCCTGTCCAACCCCTTGCTCGTAGATCTCCAGCCCCCCATCGGCGCGCAGGTAGATCGCATAATCGATGTCGCCGTAGCCCTGATCGGCGTCGCCGTGGCCGAGGCCCGCCATCTTCTCGAGGTTCGCCTCGTTCGTGGAGAACTCAGCATAGCCGTCGCCCGCCTCGATCTGCTCGGCCGACGAGGCCCCGGCGTGCCAGCCCCAGCCGGCGGTGCGCGTCAGCAAGCCACCGCTAGCGGTGGCATAGCGGACGTTCTGCCATAGCCCGGGGGGCATGCAGCTCGTGTCCCCGGCCGCGCAGCTCACGACCTGGCCGCCGGCGACGGTCGCGCCCTCGTGGTTCAGGCTGGTGTCGAGCCCGAGCGGGTAGGTGGGCGCCGTGGTGCTCGTGTGGAACACCATCCCGTTCTTGCGGTAGCGCGCCTGGCCATTGAACACCTCGACGCGGAAGACGTCCCCGACCTCGTAGGTCCCGAAGTATCCCTGTCCAACGCCCTGCTCGTAGACCTCCAGGCCCCCGTCGTCGCGCAGGTAGATCGCGTAATCGATGTCTCCAAAGCCCTGGTCCGTGTCGCCATGGCCGAGGCCCGCCATCTTCTGGAGGTCCGCCTCGTTCGTGGAGAACTCCACGTAGCCGTCGCCCGCCTCGATCTGCTCGGCCGACGAGGCCCCGGCGTGCCAGCCCCAGCCGGCGTCGCGGGTCAGCAGGCTTCCGTTCGCCGTGGCGTAGCGGACGTTCTTCCATTCCTGCGGCGGCATGCAGCCCTCGTCCCCGGCCGCGCAGCTCATGATCTGGGCGCCGGTGACGGTCGCGCCCTCGTGGTTCAGGCTTGTGTCGAGCCCGAGCGGGTAGGTGGGCGCCATGGTGCTCGTGTGGAACACCATCCCGTTCTGCCGGTAACGCACATGGCCGTTGAACACCTCGACGCGGAAGACATCGCCCGGCTGGTACGTCCCGAAGTACCCCTGTAGAACCCCCTGCTCGACGATCTCCAGGCCTCCATCGGCGCGCAGAAAGACCGCATAGTCGATGTCCCCGAAGCCCTGATCGGCGTCGCCGTTGCCGAGGCCCGCCATCTTCTCGAGGGTCGCCTCGTTCGTGGAGAACTCCACGAACCCGTCGCCCGCCTCGATCTGCTCGGCAGACGAGGCCCCGGCGTGCCAGCCCCAGCCGGCGCTTCGCGTCAGCAAGCCTCCGTTGGCGGTGACGTATCGGACGTTCCTCCACAGCCCCGGCGGCATGCAGCTCGTGTCCCCGGCCGCGCAGCTCGCGACCTGGGCGCTGGTGATGGTCGCGCCCTCGTGGTTCAGGCTTGTGTCGAGCCCGAGCGGGTAGATAGGCGCCGTGGCGCTCGTGTAGAACACGAGCCCGTTCTTGCGGTAACGCACCTGGCCGTTGAACGCCTCCACGCGGAAGACATCGCCCGGCTGGTACGTCCCGAAGTAGCCCTTCCCGTACCCCTGCTCGACGATCTCCAGGCCTCCATCGGCGCGCAGAAAGACCGCATGGTCGATGTCCCCGAAGCCCTGATCGGCGTCGCCGTTGCCGAGGCCCGCCATCTTCTCGAGGCTCGCCTCGTTCGTGGAGAACTCCACGAATCCATCGCCGGCCTCGATCTGCTGGACCGACGAGGCCCCCGCGTGCCAGCCCCAGCCGGGGCTGCGCGTCAGCAAGGTCCCGTTCGCCGGGGCGTAGCGGACGTTCTTCCAGAACCCCGGCGGCATGCAGCTCTCGTCGCCGACCGCGCAGCTCGTGACCTGGGCGCTGGTGACGGTCGCGCCCTCGTCGTGCAGGCTGGCGTCGAGCGCGAGCGGGTAGGTGGGCTCCGTTTGGCTCGTATAGAATACGACCCCGTTCTTGCGATAACGCACCTGGCCATCGAACACCTCGACGCGGAAGACGTCGCCGGCCTGGTAGGTCCCGAAGTAGCCCTTCCCGTATCCCTGCTCGAGGATCTCCACGCCCCCGTCGGCGCGAAGGAGCACCCCGTGATCGATGTCCCAGAACGATGGGCTCTCATCGCCGTGGCTCAACCCGGCGATCTTGGTCCGGTTCGCCTCGTTCGTGGAGAACTCGACGAACCCGTCGCCCGCCTCGATCTGCTGGACCGACGAGGCGCCGGCGCTCCAGCCCCAGCCCGGGCCGCGGGTGAGGGCGCCGCCCGACACCTGGACCTCGACGGCGTTGTTCCAGAAGGCGCTGGCGCCCTCTGCAGCCCGCGCGTCTCCCGCGCTCGCGATGGGGCTCCCGACGGCGAGCGCCGCGAGGAGCGCGCCTTTGCAGAGCCGCCTCATGATGCGCCCGTCCTCCCGCGGCCCGCGATGAGCGCGGCGGCGAGGCATGGCGCAGGGTACCGGATGGATCTGTTGAATGCGTGATGAAGCACGGTGTTGATCTCCTCTGGACATGGATCGTTGATGAGAAGCCGAGCAGACGAGGCCCTCCGGCCAGCGCTCCGCCGCGGGTCGCGCGTCGCGCGGCCGTCACGCGCGTGCGTCTCCGCTCACCAGCGCGCGACGGCGGCTGGCCCTGGCGCGCAGGAGGGCGCGGATCGGGCGTGGCTCGACGGCCACCCCCGTTCCTACGCCGCGGCCGTCCGGCTTCTGACAGGCACCGATCCTCTTTTCCCGCGCGCGCCGCCGGCCATGCCCGGCGAGGGGCGTCGCCGGGCGTGGCGGGCGGCGCGGGGGGCCGGGGAGGCGGGCGTGCTCCGGCCGGGCGACGGCCAGGAGGCGCCCGCGCGGCGCGGCGCCGCCGTGTTATGTCGAGCGGCATGGCAGCGCCGCGCATCGCCGTCGTGGGTCATGTCGAGCACGTGACGCTCGGCCGCACCGAGGGCGTCCCCCAGCCGGGCGACATCGTTCACCTGCTCGACGCGCGCTTCCTGCCCGGCGGGGGCGGCGGCCTCGCCTTCGCTCAGCTCTGCCGGAGCGACGCCGAGATCCACCTCTTCACCGCGCTAGGGCACGACGCGGCGGCGCGCGCCGTCGAGGAGCGCATCCGCGTCGCGCCGGGGCGCGTGCACGTCCATGCGGCGGTGCGCGCCGTGGACCACCCGCGCGTGGTCGTCGTCGTGGACGCCGAGGGCCGCCGCACCATCCTCGTCACCGGGGCCCCGCTCCAGCCCGCCGCGACCGACCCGCTCCCGTGGTCGATCCTCGCCGGCTGCGACGCCGTTTACTTCACCGGCGCCGACCCCGAGAGCCTGCGCCTCGCGCGCGCCGCGCGTCGCCTCGTGGTGACCGCCCGCAGGGGCGCGGCGCTCCGGGCGGCGGCGATCGCCCCCGACGTGGTCATCGGCAGCGCCTCCGATCCGCGCGAGAACGCCCCGCTCGCCGCGTACGACCCCTGCCCCGGCGCGCTGGTGCTCACCGACGGGCCGCGGCCCGTCCGCGTCCTCCGCCCGGGGAGCGCCGCGCTGGTCGACGCGCCGCCCGCGCCGGACCGCGTCCTCGGCGAGTACGGCGCCGGCGATAGCTTCGCCGGCGCCCTCACCTACCACCTCGCCCACGGCCTCCCGGTCGAGGAAGCCTGTCGCCTCGCTGGACCGCACGGCGCCGCCGTGCTGCGCGGGATCGATCCGCTCGAGACGCAGATGGCGCTTATCGCACCGTGACTCGGATCCACCTCTGCGGGGCGGGATCGCGGCGCTTGTTACCTAGAGCGGCGGTCACGTTGAAACCCGGAGAATTTTCACAGGGAGGCGGGGAGGCGGGGAGGAAGAAGAAATGAATTTCTCCCTCTTGCCGTCTCTCGCTCCCCGCCTCCCTGTAAATTCCTGCTTTTTCTCGTGGTTTCAACCCGTTTGTCGCTCTAAATGCAGCACCAGGGATAGAGCGTTGATGCAACCCATGTCTTGTCGTGCTTGCAGCGCATCGCCCCACCACAGTTGCCGCCCCCGGAGTCGTTCTCGCAAGCATAGCCGACAGCATCGCACGGTTCGCCTGGGCTGGCGCCCTCGCACGGAACGCAGATCGCGTTGGCCCCGGCGCATCCGCCGCACGCCGATTGCTCCGTCTTGAGCCAGGCTGCCGGCCGCGCTGCGCAGCTGCTCTGAGTATCGTCGGGATCGCCTTCATTGAGTTTGCATTCGAACACGAGGACGCAATCGCCCGTCGTGTACGTGCAGATCTTCCCGATCTCAGGACACGCTGTCGACTCGACAAGCACCTCGCTCGGGCACCCGGGCGAAACCGTCGTCTCCCCGGTCGGCGCGCCGCCTTCCCCGCTCGGCGCGCCGCCTTCCCCAGCCGGCGCGCCGCCTTCCCCGCTCGGCGCGCCGCCTTCCCCGCTCGGCGCGCCTCCGGACCCACTCGCTGAAGCGCTCTCAGCGTCGAGGTCCACGTGCGAGGAACAGCCGATGAACAGGGGCACAACGAGGGCAACACCGACGAGAGAGAGGTGACGCATCAGCTCCTCCGGGCCTGCCCTCAGCAATCGCCGTTCCGCGGCGATCCTTGCCTTGTTTCATGCAGCTACGTCGAGCGCGAGAGGTCCCCTCTGGCCCAGGTTGGCACGCTTTGGCAGGCCCCCATGGCGCAAGGACCTCCGTCCAGCCAGCGTGCTCCATGTCCAGCCTTCCCGGTCCAGCCTGACCAGGCTGCCGGACGGACGGCGCAGACTCCGCTTTCATGGCCACGTCGCCCCTGTCATCGCCGCCGTCCTCGCCTCATGGCGGCGTCAGGAGAGCCACTCCGCGCGCGCTCGGGCGACCTCCGCCGGGGCGCATCCCTCCTCCGGGGCGCGCAGGCGCTCCCATGCCTGCTCGATGTAAGCGAGGCACTCCATGATGGATCCCTGCTTGCCGGCCTCCCGCGACCCGCTCGGGATCGCGCGCTCGACAGGGCAGACGGTGTACTGCTTCTCGTGATCGACGACGACGCGATAGGTGGCTGCGTCCTGCCGCTGTTCCTGGTTCATCTTCCCCTCCGCGGGTCGGCCCGATTGCGCTGCGGGGTCGCACCATAACCTCGCTCCCCGCGCCGTCGAGCCGGAATCTCCGAGAACGGATCGCAGGATCAGGCCGTCTCCGCCCGAGACGGCATCATGCCCGGATCGATGCCCGTGTCACGAGATCACGCCAGCGAACCGATGCCCCATGGATCCGCTCCCCATGGTTCGACGCATGACGCCGCGGGCCCGCAACGCGGGACGAGGCCACTGGACAGCGCCCCGTCAAGGCGAGCTCACAGGCGCGCCGGCGCGTCGACCTTCTTCGCGCGGCGCTTGGCCTCGGCCCGGCGCCGCCGCTCGTAGGTGCTTGTCGCCTCGCGCACGATCTCCGGCCGGTCCCGGAACACGAACCGCGCCGCCGCGCGCACCGTCGATATCCGCGCGCTCAAGAGCCCGATCACCTTGTTGCGGACGACGAGCGCCTCGCGCGCCTTCTCACCGAGCGCGGCGCTCTGGGTGGGGTGCGCCCGGAGCGCGGCCGCGAGCTCCGCGGCCTCGTCGAGCATGGCCACGTCGAACCCGCCGAGGCCGTCCATCGCCTCGCGCTGGGGCGCCGCGAGGGCGGCGTAGTCGTCCAGGGCCAGCGCGAGCGCGTCGGCGGTGGACGGGTCGCCCGCGTGGGCCTGTCCGAGCTTGGCGAGCCTCGCATCGTTCTCGTCCTCGACGCCATCGTCGAACAGCCACTCGAGCGTCGCGGTGATCTCGTCGAGGACGAGCTGCCCGCGCTCGAACGGGCTCGCCTTCTTCGGATCCACGGCGAGCAAGTAGCAGGTGCCCGCCTCCACGGCGGCGCGCTGGAGAGAGAGGATCTCCTCGCCTGTCTTCGCGGTCAGCGCGTTCCCCTTCTTGTTCTTGCTCGCCGCCATCTCAAGGCCGCGGCGCACCACCTTCCCGTCCTTCACCTCCGGTTTCCAGTAGGCCTTGTGGAACCTCGCGACGTCGACCGCTTCACCGAACAGCACATGAAGGGGCACCGAGATGGATAGCTCGTCGTTCCCCGGAGCGTCGAGCGCCTCTTTCATCCACAGGTCCAGATCGGTCTTCGCTTTGGGCATCGGAATCTCCTGATGTACCGAGGGATTGTTCATGGAGAGTGGGATTCTCCCCAAGCACTCCTGGTTAAGACCTCTCCGAGGGACCGCAAGAGGCCCAGACGGGGTGGCGCGAGCAAAGCAGGAATCTAGCGACCGCGTGGTGTGAAGGGGCGGTGCACAAATCCAGCCGCCGAGTCCAGGAAGCCTGCAGCGGTGTCCAGGAACTGAGCCCTCGCGTCCAGGAACCGAGCCGCCCCGTCCAGGAACTGAGCCCTCACGTCCAGGAACCGAGCCACCCCGTCCAGGAACCGATCTCTCGCGTCCAGGAACCGAGCCGCCCCGTCCAGGAACTGAGCCGACCCGTCCAGGAACCGAGCCGACCCGTCCAGGAACTGAGCCCTCGCGTCCAGGAACCAAGCCGCCCCTGGCCCGCTTGCCGGACGCCGCGCGCCCAGGCGGCGCGCGCGGCTCACTCGGGAAAGCGCGATGTCTCGACCGCGATGCCGTCCTCGCCCCATGTCGCGGGATCCGCGGGGTTGCCGATGCCGCCCTCGCCTGGCTCGCCGAGTTCGAACGTGACGTTCTCCAGCACGAGCTGGTCCTCATCGAGGTAGGCGATGCCGATGGAGTCCCCGCCGCGCCCGCCGCCGCCATAACCGCCCCGGCCCCCGAAGCCGCCGTCGCCGCCGTCGCACGCGCGGACAATCTCATCGGGCGAATAGGCGCCGACGCCCCCGCGCCCCCCACGGCTGCCCTCCTGAGGCTCCCCTCCGTCGGTCCCAGGCATGGCCGGACCCGTCCCGATCCGGCTGTCACGCACCGTGACCTTGGCGTGGAGCGCGAGGATCGCGATGCTCGGGATGCCGTTGCCGCCTCCCGTCCCGCCCTTGCCGCCGCAGCCGCCGCCGCCGCCCGAGCCTCCGGACGGTCCCGACCGGGAGGCCACGCCGCAGAAGGCGGCGCTCCCGCGAAGACCGCCGCCCCCGCCGCCCCCCTGACCCGGCGCCCCCCTGGCCCCATCCCCGGCCCGGTCTCCCAGCCAACCGTTCTCGCTGAGACGCCCGATGCCCTGGCCCGGTGCCCCATCGGCGCCCTGCGCGCCGTCCTTCCCCGGTTGCCCGTCCTGGCAGCGGCCGTCGCCGTGGTCTCCGGTACCCCCAGCGCCCCAGCGACGGTCATCGGGACTGGCATCGGGGCCCGGCGCGGGCACACCGTCGCCGCCATCGCCGCCGTCACCGCCGTTGCCGCCTCCGGTCGCCCCTCCGTCGCCCCCCTTGCCGCCGATCGTCACGGCGCCGTCGTCACAGGAGGTCCTCGCCGGAACCCCGCCGGCCGCGGGGGCCAGGGAGCATCCCTGCACACCGCCGTTCCCACGCGCGCCTTCGGGCGGATCGGGAACTGTCCTCGCATCCTCCCCCGTCCTGTAGCCGTGACCCCCGAAGAGCTCGCTGCGAACAATCTCCACCGCGCTGCCGGACCGGACGAAGAGCCCGACGTCCTCCGTGGTCCCGATCCGCAAGTTGACGAGCGTCGAGACGCCGTCCGCGGCCCCCGTGTCGCCGGACCTCGCGGGCTCGATCGTCAACGCGACACCCACGGGGAATGACGAGATGAATGGATCGTCGCTCGGATTCCTCCGCTTCCAATCGTTGGTGCAGTCGAAGCTCCCCACGAGGTCGACGCCGGAGGGCAGCGTGATCGCGCCTGAATGTCTGCTGCAAAGGAACACGCGCCCGCGCCCCGTGCGCGCGAGCGCGATGCCGCGCGGCAGGCTCTGCACCGGCTTGTCCCGCGTACCGGGGTTCTCGTCGTCGCCCACGAACACATCGACGAACACGCCGCAACCGTCCTCTGCCTGGTCGGCGGTGAGGTACGCGCGACAGACCGACTCCGGCGGAGCAGCAGGTGCGCACGACGTCGCGCCACCGCACGGCGCAGAAGGCTGGTCATCCTCATAGGGACCGAGATCGATCCCGCACCCCGCCGCCGCGAGCGGCATCAGCAAAAGCAGTCGTCGGATTTCAGCGATCCTCATGGAGCCTCTCGAATGTCGCGCCCCGCACGGGGGGACCTTCATCGCGGTGGCTCCTCGGCCTGGGTCACCGCTGGGAACACAACCAACAGACCCGACTCGCCCCGCCCACCCTCGCTCGCGTCCTTGCGGAACCCCCCGCCGAGGCCGCCGGCGCCAGCACCGCCGCTCGTGAATCCCGCGTGTCGCACAAAGCTCACCTTGCCGACGCTCACGGTGGCGACGCCGATCGAGTGCCCACCCAGGCCGCCTCCCCCGTCGCCGCCGTCACCACCGTCACCGCCATGGCCCCCGGGGCACGCGTCCCACATTTCGATACCATAGCCGAGCCCACCTTGACCGCCCTTAAGCCCAACGCCTCCCAGCTGGCCTGTCCCGCCGGCCCCACCATTGCCACCTCGGCCGGTCACCAAGGTACTGGCCTCGACCGTGATCTCGGCGCCCCCCAGCGCCACGATCCCGATGCTCGAGCCGCCGTGGCCCCCTCCCTGGCCCGCCTTTCCACCACAGCCGCCGCTGCCTCCGGAGCCGCCGGCAGCGCCGCCCCGAGGTGCTCCAGCACGGCACTGGATCATGTCGACCCTCGATCGACTCCCGCCGCCGCCCCCGCCGCCCCGGCCGATGCCCCCGGGGGCACCATCGCCGCCCCGAACGCCCACCCACCCGGTCACGTCGAGGCTACCGAGGCCGATCGCACCGGGGCCGTGCTGCCCCGACTCACCGTTCGCGCCCGGCTTTCCGGCCTTGCATCCCCCGCTGCCCGCGCCGAGCCCCCCCTCGCCGGACGCCACCGGACTCTCCGCCGAAGAAGGTGCGCCCGGCTGGCCGTCGCCGCCTTCCTCGACGTGCCCATCGCCGCCCTGTCCGCCGATGGACTCGATGCCCCCCTCGCACTCGGTGATCACGGGGGGTGCGCCCGTCGCGATGTCCGCCGTGCACGCGTTCACCCCGTCCTCCCCGTACTGCCCGTCCTTCGCCCGGAGGCGCGGGGCGTCCTCCCCCGGCTCCCCGTCCTTGCCATCGGCCGCGTGGACCTGGCTCTCCACCACCCGGAGCTTCGCCCCCTGGCTCAAGATCATCCCGATCGACGACTTCCCGTCGCTCGCCGACCCCTCGGCGGCCACGACCCGGATCCCGACCACCGTCGACGTCGCACCTCCCCCGTCGAGGACCCGGACCGGGACCGCCGCCGGGCCCGGGGTGATGGTGGTCAGCTGGTCGGGCCCTCCGAACGACCACCCGAATGACCAGTCCCCGTCGGCGCAGCGGCGCCCTCCCCAGAGGTCCACGCCCGAGGGCAGCACGACCGACTCCTCGAACATTTCGCCGCACGCGTACACGCGCCGGGTCGGCGCCTCCCCGTCGCGCCGTCCGCCCGCAGCGAGCGCGATCGCGCGCTGCAATGTCCTCACGGGCCGCTGCCGCGTGCCCGGGTTGCGGTCGTCGCCGTCCACGCGGACGAACACCCCGCAACCGCTTAGCGCCGGCGCCCTCTCTGGATCGCCGTCGCACGGCGAGGCCGGGGGCGGCGGCGCCGGGGGGGAGGGCTCGTCGCACGTCTGCTCCTCCCAGCAGTAGTCGCCCCCGTAAATACTGCACCCCGAGACCGCGCTCGCGCCGCACGCACACAGCCCGGCGATCGCAAGCGACATCGCGGCCCTCCGCGCCGCCCTGGCCCACCTCACGTTCACGCTCGCCTCCTGGCCCTCCATGCCCGTCTCCGAGCCCCTCACCACACCCCCAGCGCCACCAGCCCGACCTGCTGCGCCGCCATCGCCGGGACGACACGCAGCCCGCTCCGCGACGGCGTCGATCGCAGGAACGAGAGGTCCACGAAGAAGGACGCGACGGTCACCGCGCCGACCACGGCCCCCGTCGCGACCAGGGCGGTTCCGAGGACGCCGGACTGATCGCGCTGCTCGCGCATACGCCGGAGCTCCGGGCACGCCGAGGGCTGCGGCGCTTCGCGGCACGCGCCCGAGGTCCACGACGGATCGCGGTGGAGGCCGCCGATGCGCTCGCGGAGGTCCCCGTCGAGGCGGTTCGCCCGGAGCATGAAGACCGCCCCCGCCGACACGGCGGCCGCCGTGACCGCAACGCCCGTGATCCGCAGCGTCCCCGGCCATGACGCCCATGGTCCCGGTGCCGCCGGGGGCGCGGCCGAGGCCGCCGCCGGCTCGACCGGTGCGCTCTTCCTCACGCCCGGATCCGGCGCGCGCACGGGCGCGTCGGCCGCGCGCTCGATCCGCAGCGCCGCGCTGACCGTCTTCCCCGCATCGACCTCGACCCGCTGCGAGACCTCCCCGTGCCCCGACAGCCGGGCCCGAAGCGTGTACGCCCCCGGCGAGACGAACAGCTCGTGGGCCGTGGCGCCCGTGCCGATTGGCTCCCCGTCCAGGAGGATCTCGGCGTCCGGCGGGGACGCCGCCACGTAGATCCTCCCGACGCGCTCGGCGGCCCTGTTGAACGCACGCGTGAACCTGTCGAGGAGCGCGCGATTCAGGGCGGCGTCCTGCTCGAGGCTCTGCCCCAAGTGCTCGGCGGCCTCCCGGTGCTTGCCCTGCTCCAGCTCGCAGAGCCCCAGATAACCCAGCACCTCGGCCCGCTGCACCGCGGTCATGCCAGCAGCGTCGGGCGCCGCCAGGACGGCCTCGAAGCTCGCCTCCGCCTCGGCCCACCGCCGCGCGCCGAAGGCACGCCGGGCCTGCTGGTGCGCCGTCATCACCCCCGCGCTCCCGGCCGCCCGGGGCCCCGCAGGCCCCGGCGCCGCGCGCGCGAGCCCGATGCCGCTGCCCAGCGCGCCGACAAGACAGACCCCGCCCACGACCGAGCGCCAGCGCGTCACGCGGCGCACTGTACCGGGGATGCCGCCAGCCCAGCAACGGCGCGAGCACGCCGAACGCTGCGTTTTTGCCAAACGAATCCGACGTCGCCTTCGCAATGGTCTCTGTCGAGGCGTCGCCCGGCCGTCATCCCCGTGTGGACGCACCTTCGCGCACCGTTCTTCGTCGCGCCTATCGATTGGGTCACCTCTTTTCGCGCCTGAAGCATCTGGACGTGCATGGACCTGAGCACTCCGCCGATCCTGGACGTCGCAGCCCCTTGTCCGCTTGGTTCCGATCGCTTCCGCCGGCTCGCGCGCGCCATGCGCGTGCCGGCTCAGGACGTCGACGACGTCGTCCAGCAGGCGTGGCTTCGCATCCTGGAGAACCGCGCGCACATCGACCTGGCGAGGGACGCCGCAGCGTATGTGGACCAGATCGTCAGAAACGAGGCGCGCTCCAGCCGGCGGCGATCGCGCCGCCGGGACGAGGTGGTCGCACCGCTCCAGGACGAGGATCCTTCGGACGAGCGGCCGGGTCCAGAAGCCGCCGTGATGGCCCGCCAGCGGCCTGCCGTGCTCTGGCGCTTCATCGACAAGCTCGATGACGCACGTCGCACGGTGTTCATCGAGCACGAGCTCCTGGGCCGGACGCTCGCCGAGATCGCCAGGGCGCACGCGCTCTCGGAGAACACCGTCAAGTCACGGCTCGCTGCCGCCTGGGACAGGGTCGAGCAGGAGAGGGCGCGCTGGCAGGCAGAGCAGCACCGGCGCGGGGAGGCCGCGGCGCCGTGCGTGATGCCCTTCTTCTCCAGCGCCTGGCTTCACGACGCATTGCGCGGACTTCGCCGGTTCAGGCTGCATGGGACGGCTGCGGCTGGGCTCGTGCTCGGGGCGGGCGCCGCCTGGCCTGGCCCAGCGGCAGGTTTCGCCGAAGCGCCCCTGCTCGCAGCCTCGGGGCACGCGCAGTCCACACTCGACATCCCGGCGGCACCTGCTGACGCGCGCGGCGTGAGGCCGGGCCTATCCGAGAGCGTCATGAGACGAGAGGCCGTCATGGCCTCCGCCACATCCGCCCCTCACGGCAGCTCCACGACATCCG
The DNA here is from genome assembly GCF_051521635.1 of Sorangium sp. So ce1504. Lineage (NCBI taxonomy): Bacteria > Pseudomonadati > Myxococcota > Polyangiales > Polyangiaceae > Sorangium > Sorangium sp. So ce1504. Next base: position 10,240,716 of record NZ_CP150365.1, read on the forward strand.
GCGCGGCGTCCGCCGCAGTCGCGAGATCGCCCCAGGAAGGTACCGGCGCGGAGCATGTCCGGATCGATCCGAGGATCGAGCGCGCGCGAGCGATGCTGGATCTCGGGACCATCGAGGGACAGCTTGCGGCGTGCCGTCTCCTGCACGAGCACCGCGAGCGTCGTGGTCGCGGAGAACACGGCGTGGAGCGCGACGCGCTGCTCCGGCGGGTGCGCTGCGAGCGCTACGGGTCGCTCCAGGCGCACGAGTGATCGCGCCGCGCAAAGCCGTCGACCTGGACATCGACTCCATCACCCGGCACGCGGCGACCATCAACCATGTATTGCAGCGCTGGCGCGTGCCGAGCAGGGATCGCGCCGACCTCGTCCAGGAGGTGCTGCTCGGGGCATGGCAAAGCATGCGTGCCGGCCGGTTCCAGCCGCGGCCGGGGGTCCCGGACGCCGTGGCCCTGAAGCGATGGATCGTCGGCATCAGCTGGCGTCATGCTTCACATTACGTAAAGCGCGCGCACCGGCGGTACGAGGTCCTCGTGCCGAGCGCCGGTGGGCTCCGCCAGGACCACACCCCTGCGCCGGTCGAACAGATCGAGGCCCGGAGGGCACTGCACGATCTGAGACGAGTCGCCCCCAGGTTTCGAGCTGTCCTCGCCCTCACGGCACAGGGACACACGATCGCGGAGATCGCCGCGGAGCTCGGGCAGAACCCGAACACGGTCTGGAATCGACTGCGGCTCGGCCGGCTGTGGTTCCGGCGCGCTCGCCTGCGGTGGCGGAGGCCCTGCGGCCGCGAGCGTTCGGAGATTCGCGGAAGTCCGCGAACTTTTCATCGATGACGTCCCCCGTCGCGAGCGCGCGCCGGGAACGGAGGATGCCGTCTCGCAAGCCGGGCTGCGCCCCGGGGTCGGGCGTGGGGACGTTCATGCAGCGGAAGGGGTGCGAGCCCAATCATCGCTTGCGGCACATCCTTACACCGGGGATCTCGGCGTCGACCCCCGCCTTCTGGTACGCGCACTGTGCCGGGGCGTGGCTCGGATCGCCGCCGGTGGCGACCTTCATCCCTGCCTGCTTCGTGCTCTGTCGGGCTAACGACCGGCCGATAAGCTGCGCCGCGAAGTGGCGCCGGATCCATCGGATTGTTCGGCGGCACAGAACGTCAAGCTGGAGTGACGCCGTGCGGAGCCGTCAACACATCCTCCCACGCCGCCCGCATGTCCGCCGCACTCAAAAATCGCTCCGCAGCGGACGGTGCGAGCGCGCGCGAAAAGAACTCACTCAGACTCGCGCGATATTCCGCACTGGCACGCAACCCTCGCACGTGGTGCAGCACGTCGTCAGCGCGGGGCCGCTCGCCAAAGAGTAGCTCGTGAAAGATTACCCCTATTGCGTAGAGATCAAATGACGTATCCCACTTGCCGACGCCCCAATCGGGAGGAGCATAGGCCGGCGTTCCAACCTGTGTTCGATTGGCATCATCCGGCCGCTTCGCAAGCTGCGTATCGATCAGCTTGACCGTCCAGGAGCTCTCGTCTGTCACAATAATGTTGTCCGGTTTCAGATCTCGATGGAGATACCCGCTCTGCGACAGCCGGAAGTACTCCTCCAGCTGTTCTTCGGTGACCTGAGAGCGCTCGTCCAGTTGGCGCTTCAGCGCGCGTCGACGTTCGGCCGAGGGATGAAGCGATTCCACCGCGGCCAAAATATGCGTCGTCACAGCCTCGAGTGCCTCAGTGCTCATCTGTCCGCCGGATTCGTGGACGATCGTCGACAGCGATCTCCCCGGAATGTACTCCATCACCAAAGCAAATCGATCGTCATACTCAACAACCTCGTATGCGCGCGGAACAGCATCGCACGCAAGCGCGAGCAGGTTTCGATACTCCATGTCAGCCGCGTCGCGACTCGCAGATGAGGAGTAGACTTTCAGTGCCCGGTCGGCGCCAGCTTGACGATCCCATGCACGCCATACCGTGCCCGTCGCACCTTCTCCCAACCGTTGCAGCAAAGTGAACCGTCCTGCACGCACCTCGTCAACAGCATGTTTCGCGGTAAAGTCACGAAGCGCATCCATAGTGACCTGTGGAGTCACCGAATCATCGACAAGACCGTAGGCACGCAGATGACGAAGACTGCTTCCTTTGGGATTACCGGGCGCACCGAGAGAGAGTCGCTGCAAGACCTCATACTCTCCGGGGTAGAAGCGTGCGAGGTACTGCACAACCTGTTTTATTACTCCGTCAGCGCGTTGCTCAAGGAACTGCGCGTACTCGCGGTCGAAGTCTGCGGCTCGAAGCACCATGGGTCGGACCGCAGTAGCACGAGACAGTACGCTACAGAATTGTCGAGCCAAATACGCGTGCCCCCCAAAGGCTGACCACACACGGTCGATGAACTCATCTTCGAGTGTTACGGCCATGCGCGCACCGATTGTTCGAAGCATCTGTGTCATCATCGGACGCTCAAGAAGCGGAACGTAATGCGTTCGAAACAGGTCAAGACCCGGGTTATTTACACCACCAACATCCGGAATTTCGCAGAATGTCTCATTGATTCCACAGACGACCAATGCCACTTGCGACTGATGTGCCTGCTTCAGCGCCCGCAGCGCCCCGAACAGGCGGACGTACTCCCTTTCACGACGCGCCTTTTCGCTGGGGTCAACCGCATCGGTGGTGGGGACCAGCCACTCGATTTCATCGATGGCGAGAAGGACGCGTTTCTGGTGCCGCTCAACGGCCCATCGCACCTGAGAACGAAGACTCGCCAGGGGGTCGTCACTCGATCCTTGTCCACCCGACGGTAGCCCGCGGTCGGCAATGGACGAGCGCAACTGCCGCAACAGCCCCCGTGCGGCACTAGCAGCATCCGCGTCAATGTTCTCCTCTTGAGCGTCATACAGCGCGACGAGCCAATCGTGCCCCGGACGCGTCACAACCTGAGATGTAAGCCTTTTCAGAACAGACGTCTTTCCAACCCGACGGATTCCGAGAATAGCCACGCCAAGCTCACCCTGGACGACGTCATGCTCTAGTTGTGTCACAAGGGGCATGCGGCCGAACAGATCGTCGGGCACCGGAAATCGTGTATCGAAGTGATCAACAGTGAAGGCCTGCTGGGCGAATGCCCTGGCCAAATGTTCTTGACGCTGCACTGGAGTCTGAAGGGCCCGAATATCTGCATGGGTAAGCCCAATGTACGCCGTCTTATAGCCTGTTGCTCCGTCCGGGTAGGCTTCGGCGCATTGGGCGACAATATTGGGATCCGACGAGATTACGAGCACAGCCGTCTTCGCTAGACGATCATTGGCACGAAGCTTTCGTCTTACCTCGTTAAAAAACCAAGCTTGCTGCGGAGTATGATGAAGGATGATGGCCAGGAGCTCGTCGCCCGTTAGCCCAAGTTGCTTCCGTCGCTCCGATGTCAGGTGCAAGAGAACGAAGTAATCGTAGCTGCCGGGGCGGAGACCATCTACGCGATCGATTTGGAGATCATTTGCATTAAAGAAGCTCACGAGTCCGGCGTAGTCGCGCTGGGCTACTTCGTCTTCCAACTGGCGCCTTTTATACGGGTCCATGCTGAGTCCTATCGTGATACCGAGAGGTGGTTAGCGTCGCGCGGGGAGGGGCGCCGACGAGACCAAACGCAAACTCTGTCCAAGGGGGAGTAGACCCTGCTTGCGGGGGCGCGTCAAGAACGTCGAAATGACCGAGCGCCGCTACTGCATCTGGTCAGGAGGCTCCATGGACCACACGGAGCGAAGGGCCGGCGCGTGCAGCGCTCGTCCGCCGAACTATCAGTAGACCGTCCGGTCGAACCCATTCGGCTCGGGTCCGCCGAACCCCTTCGGCCGAGCCCTGCCTAACGCCCGAAGCAGAGCCACACCGGGTCCATTCCTCCGAACCCTGCCGCGCGTCGCGGCCGCTGCACCTGCCGCCACCGCTGGTCAGTTCAACGCTCCGCCCGCCCGCGGCCACCATGCGCGCTCGACGCCGCATGAGGCCCATCATACATGACCCTCGGCCTGTACGGATCGCGCTTCGCGCCTGCAGAGCGCGGTCGAGGCAGGTCGGTCTCGCCAGCGCCCACGGTCACCTGACCGCCCCCTTCTGTGTAAAGCACGGACGTACCGCGGCGCCTGCCCCTTGGGTTATCCCGTGAGAGGGCGCGTCATCCCCCTGCCGAAGCCGCCACACGCGGCGGCCGTCCCGCGGTGGCTGGCGCAGGATCACGGGAAGGTCCATCCACGGCGCTGATGGATCCATCCAGAACATCGAATGGTCGGCCGGACGGGCGTCGTTACAACTCTCTTCATCGAAGCGCGGCGCGCCGTGCGCCGCCGAAGAGGAGGATCTTATGACCGCTGCTTCCCCGACCGCCGTGACGCTCTCCCTCCTGGCCCGCATCGAGGCCAAGCCTGGCAAGGAGGCCGAGGTCGAGGCGCTCCTCCGCTCCGCCGTCGGCCTCGCGGCCGAGGAGCCGCGGACGGTTCACTGGTTCGCGCTGCGCATCGGGCCGTCGACGTTCGGCATCTTCGACACCTTCGCGGACGAGGTGGGGCGCAAGGAGCACCTCGCGGGCCGCATCGCGGCAGCGCTCATGGCCAAGGCGCCGGAGCTGCTCGCCGCGCCGCCCGTCATCGAGCACGTGGACATCATCGCCGCGAAGGGTTGACCGGCCGCGCCCGGGCAGCGCGTGAGAGCAGCGCGTCCCAGAAGAGCTGCAAGCCCGGCGCCGGCGTGCGATCGCCCGAGCGCACCAGCGCGACGGTGCGACGGAGGGCCGGATCGACGAGCGGGCGCTGCGACGCGCCCGTCAGCAGCACCGAGTGCTCGGGCATGAAGGCAAAACCCAGCCCCGCGTGCACCAGGCTCTGGACCCAGTCCTCCCGGTCGGTCCGGTACGCCGCGTACAGGTCCACGCGCCGCGCGGCGCACGCGCCCGTCACCTGCTCGCGCATCTCGCAGGCGAGCCGATCGAGGTAGGGCTCGCCATCCAGATCCTCGAGCCGCAAGCCCTCGCGCGCGGCCAGGTGGTGGCCGGGCGGGAGGACCACGACGTAGCGCTCCTCGTAGAGGGGCGCCACCACGCACCAGTCCGGGACAGCGTCGCCGAGGTTCGAGACGATGACGTCGACCTCGGCCTCCTCCAGCCGCCGCAGGAGCTCACCCTGCACGGCCACCGCGATCTCCAGCTCCACCCCCGGCGCCTCCGCGCGGAACGCCGCCAGCGAGCCCGCGAGCCGCGCGGGCCCGATGGTGCAGAGGATGCCCACCCGGAGCGGCACCTGCTTGAGGCGCCGGTGGTTGTCCGCGATCACCTGGACGGCCTGCATCTCGTCCCGCAGCCGCTGGAGCCGCGGCAGCACGCGCTGCCCCAGCGCCGTGAGCTTGGCGCCGCCGCGCTCGCGCAGGACGAGCGGCCCGCCCAGCTCCTCCTCGAGCTTCTTGATGGCGGCCGTGAGCGCGGGCTGCGAGACCGCGCACCGCTCGGCCGCGCGCGTGAAGCTGCGGGTCTCGGTCACCGCAAGGAAATACCGGACCTGATGCATCTCCATGGCCGCGCATCTTCGCCCGGCGACGCCGCCCGCGCCAAGGAGGCGGCGCGTTCGCTCGGCTCCGATCAGGGCTGCCGAGGGAGAAGACGACCGGCGGCCCCTCTCCCCGGGAGGACGAGGGTCACCGAAGCGCGGTGGTGATCACATAGCGCGTGTCGCCGAACTCCGGATCATCGCATTCCTTGTAATACTCCCCGGAGCGGTTGAGCTTGCCGCAGTACTCCTTGCAATGCCCGACGATCTCGATCATCCCGCAGCCCTCGAGATCGCCGTCCGCGGCGAGCTGGCCCGCGGCGCAGTCGCGCTTCGCCGCGCGCGCGACATCGACGTTCGCCGGGTTGTAACAGGCGCGCAGGTACGGCGTCTCCGTGAAGAGGTTCCCCCAGAAGGCCCCTTCGACATGAGGGTACTCGTCGAGCTCGCCGCACCCGACCTCGTGATGCAGCGGGTTCTGTCGGGAGCGCATCGAGATGCTGACCGAGACTCCATAACGGTTCGTGTGGGCGGCGAGGCACGCGGAGACCATCCGCTTGCCCTCGTCGTCGAGCGGGCGCCGGTCCCACCGAGGCGCGAGGCCGAGGTGTCCGGGATAGACCTCCTTGTGGGTCGCGCCCGCGCTGTCGGTCCAGGAGAAACGGAACGACTGGGACTCCTTGAGCGCGCAGCTGACCGTGTACTTCACGAGCGACCGGAAGAGATCGCCCCTCGCGCCAGGATCCCTGAGAGCGGAGGCCGCCACCGGGCTCAACGCGTTCGCGCTCAGCGCGTTGGCGCTCAGCGCATTCGCGCTCAACGCGTTCGCGCTCAGCGCATTCGCGCTCAGCGCATTGCCGCTCGCGAGCTCGCCAGCGCTCGATCCGAGCTCCTCTGTTTCATCCCCCGCTTCGAGCGCCTGCTCGGGCGCGATGCAGCCGGTAGCCACGAAAAGGATGCCTGCGCACCCAAGTACAGCCCTGGTTTTCACGTGATGAGACCTCAGGTAGCGAGCCAAGGGGAGCGCCCACGCTCCCCGATCACAGCACGCCCTCCGGCGCGTCGCTCAACACAACGACAGCCGGGAACTCTCCACGTCAACGACCAGGGTACGGCAAACCACTTCGACTGTCAGCTATTAAATTGCACGTCCTCCGCGGATTCCTCCGTGGGACAGCAACGCTTCGTCACGTTCAGTCACGTTCGGCCACGTTCAGTCACGTTCAGTCACGTTCAGTCACGTTCAGTCACGTTCAGTCACGTTCGGCCACGTTCAGTCACGTTCGGCCACGTTCAGTCACGTTCGGCCACATTCAGTTCCGACCGTTCCGCCCAGCTCCGACAGCTCCGACCCACTGCGATGCGAGCTCCAGGGTGCGGGCGTTGTCCGGAACGTGGGAGAGAAAGCGCCCGCGCCACTCGGGATCGCGAACGCCGGCGGCCCGGTCGAGCAGCTTGTCGCGCGCCGAGGAGATGGCGACCGCCGCCCTGGCCGCGTCGCCGACCGCGGAGAACGCCTCCGCGTGGACCAGTCGGATCATCGACTCGCCCTCTTCGATCCCGCCGAGCGACTCGAGCGCTGCCAGGGCCTCGCCGGCGGCCACGAGCGCCTCGGCGGCGCGCCCCAGCCCGATCAGCGCCCGGGCGCGGATCGCCATGGCCGTGACGCGGAACGGCGACGCGCTCTCCAGCGCCTCGGCGAGGCGCGCCTCGCGCTCAGCGCCCGCGAGATCGCCGGCGAGCAGGGCTATCTTTGCGAGGTACGAGCGCGACACCACCTCGGCGCGCGGGTCGCCCAGCCGCTGGCTCGAGGCGAGGGCCGCCTCCTCGACGGCCCGCGCCTCGGCGAGCCTGCCGCAGTAGGCGAGGACCTGCCCGAGGCTGGCCTGCGCCGCCGCCGCCACCTCGTGCAGACCCATCCGCTCCGTGGCCTCCAGCACGGAGCGGAGCGCCGCCTCGGCGCCGCCGAAATCGCCGAGCTCGCCGTAGGAATAGCCCAGGTTCGCGCGGGTGATGCACGCGTTGCGCCGGTCGCCGACCTGCTCGAACGCCACCAGCGCAGCCTCCAGGCCGGTGACGCAGGCGCCGGGATCGCCCCCGCTCATCGCGCGGAAAGCGCGCGCCTGGTGCAGCCCCGCGACCACCTCGGCCCCCGTGCCGGCGCCGGTCGGCGCCCCGTCGGCCATGGCGCGCTCCACCTCCGCGATGAGCCCGTCGACGATCGCAGGCCGTCCGGCGAAGGCCAGCGTCGAGGCGCCCATGCAGAGACAGGTGCTCCTCGCGCTCTCCGCGCCTTGCGAGGCGGTGACGACGACCGCCGCGCCCATCCACCGCTCCACGCGGTCGAAGCCGCCCAGCTTGCTCGCGGCCGCGACGGCCTGCGTGACGGCCGCGAACCATGGCGCCGAGCCGGGCGCGAGGTGCCGCGCCGCGTCCGTCCCCCGCTGCTCGGCCAGCGCGAGGTCGCCCCGCCACACGTGCGCCTCGGCCTGGACCAGCCGGAGCGCCCCCACCACCGCGGGCTCCGGCGCGCACTCGAGCCCGCGCTCGGCCCGCGCGATCGCGGCGCCGAGATCGTTGCCCTCCAGGGCGTGCTGCGCCGCGCGCAGGTACGCCGCGGCGGCCCGCGCGGGCACCGCGCCGCGCTCGAAGTGCTCCGCGAGCGCCATCGCGTCGGGCTCGCCCGCGCCCTCCAGCCAGGCGCCCGCCAGCGCGTGGCCCAGCCGCCGGTCGGCCTCCGTCAGCATCCCGTACGCCGCCTCGCGCACCAGCGCGTGCCGGAAGCGGTACTCGACCTCTCCGCGCATCCGCCCGGGGCCGCGCCGGTGGACCACCTCACGGCGCTCCAGCTCCGAGAGCCAGCGCGTCACCACGGCGCCCCCGAGCAGCGCGCTCACCGCGCTCGGCCAGAACGCCTGGCCGAACACGCTCGCGGCCCGCAGCACGCGCCGCGCCTCGGCGTCGAGCGCCTCGATGCGCGCCTGCACCATCGCCAGCACCGTCTCCGGCAGGTCCGCGCCATGGCCGGCCGCCACCGCGCGGACCTGCTCCTCCAGGTAGAACGGGTTGCCGTCCGCCCGGTCCACCAGCGTGGCCACGAGCTCGGCGCGCGCCTCGTCGCCCAGCGCGGCCCGCACCAGCCGCTCGCTCGCCCGGCGCGTGAGCGGCGGCAGCATCATCTGGTTGCCGAAGCGCCCCTGAGACAGCCCCGGAAAGGCCTCGTGCACCTCGGGTCGAGCCAGCCCGAGCACCAGGAACGGCAGATCCCGCAGGCTCCGGAGCGCCGCCTCCACCATCGTCAGGGTGGGCAGGTCGCCCCACTGCAAGTCCTCGAGGATCAGCAGCACGGGCTGCCTCGCGCACTCGGCCCGGATGAACTCCTCCCACGACAGCCGCAGCTGATCGCCCATCAGCTGCCGGTTGCGCCGCGCCGCGCCGACCCGGATGTCGTCGTCCGGGAACGGCGCGCCCAGGAGCTCGCCAAGGAAGGCGCTGACGCGCCCGACGTCGAGCTCCGGATGGCGCTCGACCCGCGCCCTCACCTTGCGCCGGCGCTCCTCCAGCGGCTCGCCGTCGACGATGCCCATCGCGCTCCGCAGCGCGCGCGACAGGAGGCCGAACGCCGAGCCCGAGCTCATCGGGTCCCCCTGGCCGATCCACACCTCCACGTGGGCGCCGTCCGCCAGGTCGGCGCCGCCCCCGCCGCGCGCGCGGTCGGCCGCTCGCGCGTTGCGCGCCGACACCGTCTCGAGGAACTCCTGCCGCAGCCGCGATTTGCCCATGCCGGCCGCCGCGACCACCAGCAGCGCGCCGGAGGTCGACTCCTCGGTGCTCCGATCGAGCTCCGCGGTCAGCACCGCGAGCTCCCGCTCCCGCCCGAAGCACGCCACCGGCTTGCCGAGCAGCGCCGGCGCCGACGTCACCCTGAGGTCGTCCCGCGCCCCGTGAAGGAAGCGCGCGCCGCCCTCGCAGCTCGTCTCGAACCGGCCGCCCAGGAGCCCCGCCGTCACCTCGTCGATGCGGACCGCGGCGACCGCGCCCGGCTCGCCGCGCGACGGCAGGAGCTGGACCGCCCGGTCGATGAGCTCGCCCATCGGGATGCGCGACGTCAGCTCGGCCCGGCCGGTCACGAGCGAGACCTGCGCGCCGCCGAGCAACGCGCGCAGCGAGAGCGCGCAGCGCGCGGCCTGCGCGGCGAGATCGGTGGCCGCCTCGGCGCTCGTCAGCACGAGCAGCGGCGATCTCGCGTCGATGAGCTCGATCTGACCCTGGTAGCGCTCGGCGAGCGCGTAGAGCTCGTCGGCGCGGCCCGTCGCCCGCGCCTGCTCTTCCTCCTGCGAGCGCGTCACCTCCTCGGGCGCCGAGCGCTCGTGCGCGAGCACGAGGCACGTGACGCGCCGCTCGCTGCTCGTGAGCTCCAGGACGGGCGCCAGCGCGGCAGGGTAGGCGCCGTCCGCCGCGCCGGCGCGGCTGAGGTCGATCGCGCGGAGCTCCTCGGCGACGGCCGCGCCGTCGCGGGGCCGCCCGTCTGGCTGCTTCGCGAGCATCCTGGTGACGAGGGCGTCGAGCTCGCCCGGCAGATCCGGGCGAACCTCGCGGAGGCGCGGCGGCTCGTCGAGCAGCACCTTGACCATCACGGCGAGCGCCCCGGCGCCCTGGAAGGCGGCGCGCCCGGTGAGGCACTTGAAGAGCACGCAGCCGAGCGCGAACACGTCGGCGCGGGCGTCGACGCGCCGCTCGCCGCGCGCCTGCTCGGGCGCCATGTACTCCGGGGTCCCGAGGACGGTGCCCGGCAGGGTGAGCTGCTGGTCGATCCGGAAGCGCGCGATCCCGAAGTCGAGCACCATGGCGCGATCGAGCCGCCCCTCGACGAGGAGCAGGTTGCTCGGCTTGAGGTCGCGGTGCACGACGCCCTGCCCGTGGAGGGCGCCGAGCGTCTCCGCGATCCGCGCGACGACGTCGACGCTCTCGGCGGGGGTGAGCCCTCGCCGCGCGATGCGCTCGGCGAGCGTCTCCCCGGCGAGCCACTCCATCACCAGATACGGCTTGCCGCCCGCCGCGACGCCGTGGGCGATGTACCGGACGACGCCGGGGACGCGCAGCGCCGAGAGCACCTCCACCTCGCAGGAGAAGCGGCTGAGCTCACCCTTGTCGGCGCGGCGAAGCACCTTGAGAGCCACCGTGTCGCCGCTTCGCCGGTCGCGCGCCCGGTAGACGTGCCCCATCCCGCCCGAGCCCGCGAGGCCCTCGATCTGGAACCGCTCGTCGACGATCTCTCCGACGCGCATCAACGGCCGTGAATCCAGCGATATCACGCGCGCCGCCCTCCTGGTCTGGATACAGGCCCGGGATGGTAGGGCGACTCACCTCCAGCGCGACCGCGACCGGATCGAACGCGCGATGCGACGCGTCAGGGCTGGAGTCTCACGAAGAACACGCCGGGGCGCTCGGGGAGGACCGGCTCCGCGCACGCGCTGGCCGCCCGCCGGCGCGAACGAGGGGTTCTCGACGGATACGTGCGTGTGCGCAGGCCGTCCGGGTGGTGCGCCGAGCGCAGGTAAATCATCGACGACCAGGGCGCCCGTGATGGGGGAACGGCGCCGGCGCCGGAGAGGGCGCCGCCGGGTGCCGTGTTCTGCGGGCGCGCTTCAAGGCATCTGAAAAGCCATCGAGGAGCGCATCTCGCCATGTCGATAAGCCACGTAGTCGCGTCATGTCGATGGGTGGGTCTTGCGCATCGCGAACCTCGTCATCGCGCCGGCGAAGGGACCCGCCTGCGCCATCGACGAACGCGAGGCCCCGCCGACGACGCCCAGGGTGGGCGCGCTGGAGCGGCGCGGAGGCGGCGCGCGCCCGGAGGGCGGCCCTGAGGCGCGCTCGCCGGCGAGCCGGCACCTCCGCCCGCCGCGTGGAGTCGGGACGTCCGCGCGGCGCGAGCGCGGACGGAGACGGCGCGGGGCGGACATCATGAATGAAGTTTTTCTCTCCTGACGTTATCTTCGCCTCGGCCGCGTTTGTGATGAAGATCTTGTCCCCCGACATCGTCTCCGCCTTGGCGGCGTTCGCGAGCTGGCTCGGCGACCAAGGTGGCTGTTGACTTCCACGCGCGGAACTGCAATGTCTCTCGCTGCGCTTGCCCTTACCCACAGGAGACGTCGGATGTCGATGAGCAAGAAGCTGATGAGTGCCGTGTTGATGACCGTCGGCATTGGCTTTGCTGGAGCCGCGTGGGCCGCTGGCGGGACCGCGGACCTCCCCGCTTCCGTCGCCGAGAAGAAGGATTTCGGCTGCGGTGCAAAAGGACAGAAGGCCTGTCCGATGCAGGGCTGGATGAAGTCGGTGATGCAGTCGGCGACCACGAGCGGCGACGCCGCGAAGATCGCGGAGGCGCTGGAGTACGTGGCGAAGCGGCCGCCGAAGGGCATGGACAAGTGGGTCGCGATCACGAACGACGGCATCGCCAAGGCCAAGAAGGGCGACATCGACGGCGCCAAGGCGAGCTGCAAGACCTGCCACGATCTGTACAAGACGACGTACAAGGAGACGCTCCGCGACGCCCCCTTCTGAGGCGCTCCTCTCCTCTCTCGCTCTCTTCCCTCCCTCCGCTCATCCTTCCGCGCGCCGAGAGCGCGCCTTCGTCGGGCAGCCCTGGCCGGTCACGCCGGGCCTCGCCTGTCGATCTGCGGTGACGGCCATGAAGCCGGCCCGCGGCGACGGCCATGAGCCGGCCCGCGGGCCAGAGCCCCCCGTTGGGCGCGCGCCGGACCGTGCAGCTCAGCAGCCGCCGCCGGCAGCCGCGCAGATCTCCTGGGGCGCGAGCGTCCGGCCGAAGATGCGGAGGCTGTCGAGCAGCCCGTTGAACTCGTCTTCCCCCGAGGGCTCGTCCGAGCCGATGTGGACGGGCTGTTCGCCGGAGGCGATCACCGGGCCAGAGGGGCTCCGGTCGACCTCGACGCCGTTCACGTAGAGGCTCTGCGTCTGGCCGTCGGAGAGACAGGCGACGTGCGTCCACTGCCCGGGAACGATGGGGTAAGTCACGTTCCGCTCGACGCCCATGGTGCAGCGGATCTGTCCGCCCGGCATCAGGAAGAGCGAAGGCTTCCCACCGCTGTCGATCACGGTGTATCGCCGCTTGTCGGGGAGAGAGGCGGGGTTGATCCAGACATCGATGGTCATCGCGGAGGCGGTCCATGCGGCGTCGTGGCGGAAGTAGAGTTTGCTCCCCATCGTCACCGAGAGCGCCTGGCCGGCACGGCCAGGCGCGTAGTGCAGGCTGCGCACCCGCTCGGGCGTGAAGTGATGCTGCGAGGCGTCGTCGGGGTTGCCCTCGAACGCGAAGCACGCGATCAGCGATGGAGCTGCCGCCCCGCACAGCGGCTTGGGAGCGCCGCCGGGCTCTTCGACCTGAGCGCCGCCGGGCTCTTCGACCGGATCCCCGCCGGGCTCTTCGACGGGAGCGCCGCCGGGTTCTTCCGTCGGCGTTCCGCCGGGTTCTTCCGCCGGCGTTCCACCGGGTTCTTCCGCCGGAGCGCCGCCAGGCTCTTCGACGGGAGCGCCGTCAGGCTGTCCGGCGATGGCTCCGCCGGGCTCTCCAGCGGGAGCGCCGCCAGGTCCTCCGGGTTGAGCCTCGGATTCACCTGACCCGCCTGTGCCTTTCGTTTCGAGGGCGCAGCCCGGCAGCGACAGAAGAAGCACGGCGACGCCGGCCAGGCGATGTGCAGAGTGATGAATTTTGCAAAGCATGCTGCGTTTCCTGCGGGGCGCTCAGCGTAGCTCAGAACGCCGCTCCCTGTCACCGTGCCTCGCACGAAGGCTCGACTCGCGCCGGCGCGCCGATGCAGTGAGAAGAAAAATGCACCACAGAGGCGCAGAAGAAGAGGCGCGGAGTGCATGGCGGTCGCTCGCTGCTCTCTCCTGTGAAGCCTCCGCGTCTCCTGGGTCGCGTTTGAGCAAAGAGAAGACCGTGAGCGCGGACGGGTCGGCGTTTTTTTTACGGTGATAGACGACAAGTAGACTGTTGCTCGACGTCGTGGTCCGGTTCATGGACGGATTCATGGACCGACACGGGGCTCCGCTCCTGCTGCTCACGGCGACGTGGCTCCTGGCTGGCTGCGACAGGGAGGCCCCCCCACCTCGACCGGACGCGACGCCTGACGGCGGCGGAGGAGGAGGGGCGGCCGCGCCTGGGTGCGCGGCCGGCGAGCGCACGACCGATTCTGGGTGCGAGCCCGCGGGCATCCCGCCCGAGGCGTGCGGCGCCGGCTTCACGCCGGGCGACCGAGCGTGCGCGCCTGTCCTGCCGGATGCCCCCTGCCCTGCGGGGACGATGGCCGTGCCGGGCGAGACCGCCTGTCGCGAGGTCGCGCCGTGCGGTGAGGCGCCATGGGGCGACATCGCCCTGGACGAGGAGACCCAGCACGTCGACGGCGCCTATGCAGGGGGCGACTCCGATGGCACGCCGGAGAGGCCGTGGACGACCGTCGGCGAGGGCCTCCGCGCGGCCGCGCCCGGCGCGGTCGTCGCGATCGCCGCGGGTCCGTATCCAGAGGACGTGATCGTCGACAAGCCAGTACGGCTGTGGGGGAGGTGCCCGGCGCTCGTCGAGATCGCCGGGGCGGGGCCGGACACGGCCGCGGCCATCGAAGTCGGCGCGGGCGCCGACGCGGCCGAGATACGGGGCGTCTCGATCCGCAGCGCGGGGCAAGGTATCCTGGTCTCGGGCTCGAGCGGCGTCGTGATCGACGAGGTCTGGGTGGCCGGCGCGGGCGCCCAGGGCATCAAGGTGGACAACGAGCAAGGCCCGGCGGCGCTCACCGTCCGTGGCTCGCTCGTCGAAGGGGCCCATCGGGTCGGCGTGCACAGCGCGGGCGCCGAGCTCGCCCTCGAGTCGTCCGTCGTGCGAGGAACCCTCGAGTCCGGCGAGGTCGAGGGGACGGGCGTCGGCGCGAACAGGGGAGAGGGCAACACGCCGGCCTCGATCACGGTACGCGCATCCATCATCGAGCAGAGCCACGGAACCGGCGTGTACCTCATCGCCTCCGAGGCGCTCGTCGAGGACAGCGTGATCCGCGACAGCACCGGAATCGACACCAACGCCGCCGGGATGGGCGTGCTGGCCATCCGGAACAGCCGGGGCCAGCCGAGCCAGGTGACCTTGAGGCGCAGCGTCCTCGAGGCCAATGAGGAGGCGGGGATCTGGGTCCAGGGCTCGTCCGCCGTCGTCGAGGATACCGTCGTGCGCGACACGCGGCCTTACCCGGACAAGCTGGCGACGGGGTGGGGCGTCTATATTGCCGCCGACCTCGAGGAGGGCCTGCGCTCCGAGGCGACCCTGCAGCGCGTGGTCGTCGAGCAGAGCCGCTACGTGGGCGTCGCGATCCTGAGCTCCGACGCCTCGCTCGACGGCGTGCTCGTGCGCGACACCCTGCCGCGCGACGGGGACGGGAAACACGGCGTCGGGCTCGCGGTGGCCTCCCGCGGCCCGCTGCGCGGCGACGTCACCGCGCGCGGCTCCGTGGTCGAGGGGAGCCGCACCGCGGGTGTCTTCATCGAGGGCGCCGACGCGACGCTGGAGCGGGTCGCGGTCCGCCGCACGCTCCCGCAGGCGTCGGACGGGCGTTTCGGCCGGGGGATCGAGGTCCACGCGCTCGGCGCACAGGACGGGCGGAGCGGCCTCGTGCTCCGGGCGTCGCTCGTCGAGGAGAGCGTAGATTCGGGGCTCGCCCTCTTCGGATCTGCGGCCACCCTCGAGGAGACCACGATCCGCGGCACGCGGAGCTCAGCCGATGGGCTCCAGGGAAACGGCGTCACGATCGTCAAGGACCCCGGCGACTCGGAGGCCACGTTGACCGGCGTGCGCATCGAGGCGAGCGACGGCGCCGCCATCGCGAGCTTCGGCGCCTCGGTGGCGCTCGCGCGCAGCACCATCGAGTGCAACTTCATCGATCTCAACGTCGAGACGGAGAGCGGCACGGCGGGCAAGATCACCGACGGCGGCCAGAACCAGTGCGGCTGTCAGGGCATGAGCATCCCGTGCAGGGCGAAGAGCGCGGGGCTCGCGCCGCCGGAGCCGCTGCCGGAAGCGCTGTGACGCCGGCCTCACCTCAGCCCGGCTCCCGCCTGGCGCGGCGCGGATCCCCCGCTGCGCTCCTCCGCACCTCCGGCTGGCAGGCCGGGCAGAAGATCGCGTCGTGCCCATGGACGCTCGCGCGACGGAGCTTGTCGCCGCAGCGCGGGCACGGCTGGCCCGGGCGCCCGCGGACCTTGAGGAAGTCGCGCAGCCGCTCGTCCAGGGCCGGCGCGCGCCGGGCGATGGTCCGGGTCGCGTCGCCGAGGACACGGGTGATCGCCACGTGGAGGCGATCGGTCTCCTCCTCGGAGAGGCTCTGGACCGTCGCCTTCGGGTGGATCCTTGCCTCGAAGAGCACCTCGTCGGCGTACGCGTCTCCCATGGAGTCGAGCGCCGTCCCGTCCATCAGGAAATCCTTGGCGAGGTCGCGCCGCCCGCGCGCGGCGGCGCGGAACGCCTCCTGCGTGAACACCCGAGGATCGAGGACGTCGAGACCGACGCGCTGGAGCCCGGGGATCCTGTCGAAATCGCCCCGCGCGAGCACGTAGACCTTGCTCATCTGCACGTCGTCTCGGACCCTGAGCTCGCGGCCGTCCCCGAGGGTCAGCGAGAAGGCGAGATCGGTTGGAATCCGCGTCTCTCCTGGCCGCGTGATCGAGAACCGCCCTGCCAGCATCGGGGAGATCACGAGATCGAGCGCGCGCGCCCCGTCGAGCTCGAAGACCACGGCGTGCGCCCGCCGCGCCACGCGCCGGATCTCCGCGCCCGGCAAGAGCGCGTCGAGGCGCTCCGGGAGCAGGACGTGCAGCACCACCGAGTTCTCGGCCCGCGCCGCGGCCACGGCCGCGCCCGCGAGCTCGCGCGCGAGGATCGGAACGACGTACTCCAGGTCCGGGCGCTCGGGCACGCCTCCAGGATACAGATCTCGCCGCGAAGATCGCGCGACTTCGGGCGAGGCGCGAAAAAGAGGCGCGGCGGCGCGCTGATCACGCGCTGATCACGCGCTGATCACGCGCTGATCACGCGCTGATCCGCGGGGACTCCTCGCCGAGCGCTGCGTCGCCCCGCCTCGGCCGCTGCGCCCCCTGGATCACGAGATCCTGGCGCCGTGCGAGCGCGTACACGACGCGGATGAGCGCCGTCTTGAAGGCCTTCTCCGGCGGCGGGTTCAGGTGCACGACCCGGCGCTCGCCCGGCTGCGCGACATGGCTCGCGCGCCGGGGCTCGCCCCGCTGCGCGACGGGGCTCGCCCCCCCGGGCTGGTCCTCCTTCGGCTCCTCGACCTCCAGCGCGATGGGGATGGCGCCCCGGGGCTCGAGCGCCGCCCGGATGTCGTCGAAGCGGAGCTCGTCGCCCGCCTGCCCCGCCACGTCGGGCGGCGGCGCCTCGATGCGGACGAGGTCCTGCCCGCCCTCGCCGAGGAGCTCATCGTAAAGAGCCGTTACTCCCGGCACGAAGGCGCTGTGGACCATGAAGTAGTTCTTGATGCGCTCGGTGCTGACGAGGCTGACCCGCACGGCGAAGCCGCACTTGTCAGGGGCAAGGAGGCTCCGGACGTGCTCGCCCTTCGCCACCGAGGAGAACTCCGCGAGCACATGCAGCGCCCTGCCGTGCGCGAGCTCCCGGCTCGCCAGCGCCCGCGCGAAGCGGATGACCCGCATCGCCGTGCGGGCGTCGCGATCGAGCCCCTCGGGCTCGCTCAGGAACACCGCCGCGGAGAGCGGCGCGCCGCGCGCCACGCAGCGCACCGCGAGCGAGGCGAGGTCGTGCCCGTGCTGCGTGTACACCGTCGCGCTGCCCCCGCGCGGGAGCGAGAGCATCGCCCCGTCCGAGCCCGGCGGCGCGCCGCTCGGGCCGGGCGTCACGCCGAGCGAGGCGAGCCGATCGGGGAGCGGCATCCGCTCGTCCCCGCGCTCCCCGAGGACCAGCGTCACCTCGACGCCCGGCACGAACCGCGCGAGCGCGTGCAGCAGCGAGGGCAGCGCGGCGCTGTACCCGACGATCAGCACCCGCTCGATCTCGCCGAGGTGCAGCGAGAGCTTCGCCGCCCACTCGTGCGCCGCCGTCGCGCCGTCCGACGCCGCGGCGCGCTCGATCCCCCGCCCCCTGTAGAGCTCTCGCCCGTAGTCCAGGAGCGGCGCATACGTCGCCGATACGCCGATGAGCCCCCTGAGCCGCTGCGCCGGCACCCGGCCCGCCCGCGCGCCGAGGGCCCACGCCGGCGACCCCTCGGGCGGATCGAGCAGCGGATTCAGCCACGGCACGAGCCCCTCGACCGACACGAGCTTGCCCTCCTCGCGCTTCGGCACCGCCGCCTCGTCCCCGAGGAACACCCCCGCGAGGATCACCTGCTTCTCGTAGGCAGCGCGCGCCATGTCCGAGAACGAGAGCTCGTGCTTCGGCGCCTTGCCGAGCTTGCCGACGGCGCAGGCCGCCTCCTCGCCCAGGAAGATGTGCGTGTAGAACTCGGAGCCGTCCGCGGTCATGAGGTCGGTGTAGAGGGACTCCACGCCTGGCGTGAGCAGGTGCTGGCAGAGGAAGAAGCCGAGGAACCGCTGCATGTCGAGCGGATGTGTCCCGGGCCCGCCCACCTCCTGGATGAGATCGCGGTTCTTGCTCTCCTGCACCTCGACGAACACGTGGCCGTGCGGGTTCTGCGTCCGGAACGAGGAGAGCGTCATCGCCGTCAAGGCGTCGGCGTCGGGCCCGGCGTCGGGCCGCGCGAGGATGAGCGCGCGCTTCGCCTCGGCGGCGCCCACGAGCTCGAGCGCCTCCGGCTGCGCGCTGTCCCCTTGGCGGTAGCTCACCCAGCGCATCCCCGGCGCGTAGAGATAGGCGGGCGGGTCGTCCTCGGTGCCGAGGAGCGCCATCCGCGGGAGCGCGTGGCGGGTCGGCGGGGGCCCGCGGCGGATGAGCCACTGCCAGAGCTCCGCGAGCCGGATGCTCCGGAGCGCGCGGTGGCGCTCGTACAGCCGGACGAACTCCTGCACCAGCATCTCGGCCTCGTGCACCGGGCCGATCACGAGCGCGTGCCCCGCGTAGCGGACCGGCCGCCGCCGCGCCGCGCGCACGACCTGGTCGACCACGTTGGCGCCGATGCCGATGATGAACGACGTGATGAAGACGCCCACCATGGTGAGGCCGAGCGAGACGACGGCCACGACGGGGTGGACCCGGAGGTTCTCGACGAGGTTGTCGGCGCTCTCGATCTGCCGGAAAGACCACCAGATCCGGTCGATGAAGTTGGTGTCCGGGGTCGGGCCGCGGCCATCGTAGTCGTGCGTGATCGCGAGGTGGCTGAGCAGCACGGAGGAGCCGAACGCGAGCCCCCAGACGGCCAGCGTGACGAGCCCGAACTGCTCGAGCAGCTCGCGCCGCGTCATGATCGCGTAGAGGTCGATCGCGATCTCGCGCGTGAAGCGCAGGAGCAGGAAGAGCCGCGAGAGCCGCAGCATGGGGAGGGCGTGGGCGGCGTGCGCGTCGAGGATCCGCTCGAGCGGCAGGAAGCTGACCCAGGCGATGATGTCGAAGGCGAAGAGGAGCACGTCGAGGCGCGACCGCCCGTCCCCGCGCTGGTGGAGGAGGACGGCCCGGAAGAGGAGCTCGACGCCGAAGATCGCCAGGAAATACGGGCGGAGCTGCTCGTCGAGGCCCTGGATGGGCAGGACCGAGACGAGGATCAGGAGCGAGATCGCGGCCTTGACGGGGCGGGTCTCCAGCCCGCCGGCGAGGCGGTGGAGCAGGGGCAGGCGGGGCGCCATGGGCGGCAAGGATAGGCGACCTCGCGCACGGCTGCTGTAAGCTCGCCGGGGGCGGAAGGATGGGGAGCTGCATGGACCACGCGAGGAGCATCCGCGGGCCACCCATCTCGCGGAGGCCTATCCCCACGTCGCCGCCGACCTCGGACGGCAGCGCGGCGAGCATCAGCCATCCCGCTTCCTCGCTCATCGTGGGATCCGCGCGCGCGGCGCACGGCGCAAAGACGAGGGCCGCCGCGACGGCCACGCCGGCACCAGCATGCGCGAGAGGGCGGGCGCCGCGGTGGCCGGGCGACGGACGGCGGCACCTCAGATCGCCGGCAGCGTCCACCGACGCGCGGTCGGACGTGCAAAGGTGTAGAGGGCGTCGATCGTGCGACGCGGAGGAGCTCGAAGGTAAGTCGCGCGGTGAATGGACCACGCGTGGAAGATACATGCGTCTCCGGCGCGCAAAGCGACGCGCGCGGCGTTCGGCATGTCCGGCGTGGTCCGATCGGCGCCCCTGCGGATCCGGAGCTCGTCCGGCGTGTCCCAGCGGGCGTGGGACCCGGGGACGATCTCGAGCCGATCGTCGTCTTCCAGGGCGACCCTGAAGTGGACCGATGTCGTCGTCGCGACGATGGCGCGCTCGATTTCTGGATCGGATTGGCCGAACTGGCTGTCTCGGTGCCAGTCCCCGTCCCAGTCGCGCCTGGTCTGCTCGTGGTAGTAATGCGCGTCCTTCAGGCGCGGGGCGTCTTCCTCTCCCTCTCCCGCTCCCGCGCGCGAGAGGCCGGCGAGCAGCTCGCAGACGCGCCGGGAGCCGACGAACGCGGAGATGAGCTCCAGCGCGCAGGGATCGTCCTGAAAGCAGGTCGCGCCGTCCGTGAGGAGCGAGATCCTGGGGGTCGAGTGACCCGTCTCCCGGGAGAGCGCTCGTGTGCGGAGGAGCGCGGCGTCGCACGCGCAGCGGAGCTCGGCGCGCTCGGCGACGTCGAGGAAAGCGCGCATGATGAAGAAGCCTTGTGCGCGAAAGGCGTCGATTCGATCTCTCGTTGACGTGCTCATCATGACCTCGCGACACCCGGGATCGCGGAGATCACTCAATGGATGGCCCGAGGCCCACGCATCGCCAGGGCGATGAGGGGGCTTTGAGGGAACGGCCGCGGGCGATGGCGGCTCGAGACGACAAGACACGCGAGCCGCCCCGCGATCTCGAACGTCGCGAGCGCGGCCGGCGCGCCGAAGTAATCGATCGGCACGAGATCGATGTTTCGCGCCGCCTTCGGCGTGGAACGCTCGTCCAGGATCTGCGCGAGCGCCTTCTGGTAGCTCTCGCCGGTCCGGGCCATCCTGGCGCGGACGTCGGCGCGCAGCCTCTTGTGGTGGTGGCGGTTCCCCATCGGCCCTGTCCAGGTGATCTGCCGAGATCGGTCCTTGTCGGCCGGCACCGACGGAAGAGCGGCAGCATCACGAGCGAAGACCGCCGAAGGGCAGCGCCCTCTTCGCCCCTCGCGGAGCCGTGCCGGCGGCGAGCGAGGAGCCGGGCCCGGAGCAGCCCGCGAGGCGAAGTGTTCGCGGGAGCACGGCCGCTGTCAAGCAGGCGCCAGAGGCCCCCGCGCCGGGTGGGGCCGTCCGCGCTGCGGTTCGCGGCTCAGCGCTGCGTCTCGCTGACGGGGTGCTCGGGGCCGGGGCGCCCGTCAGCCAGCGTCTCTCGGAGGCGCTCCTGCGTCAGCCCCGGGCTGCTCGACAGCCTGGTATCCGCGTGGGGATCGTCCGATCGGGCGACCGACTGCGCATGGGCCGTCTCGGGGCGCGCCTCGCTCAAGGGGTGACGGCTGCCGGGCCGCCCCGTCGCGAGCGTCGAACCCTGGCCGGTCTCGGGCGGCGATGCGGCGTGCGCCGGCCGCGGCGGGGGCGCTCCGGCCGAGCGCGGCGCGAAGAGGTCCGCCCAGTCCGGCAGGTGCCGCTGGAGCCGCACGCGCTCGGCCTCGGGCAACGCCTCGCCGATGACCTGGCACACGGCCTGGGCGTGCTCCATGCCAAAGCCGCGCGGCGCGCCCTCGCGGCGGGCGATGCGGTCGTAGAGCTCGTCGCGATCGAAGTCGCCCTGGTACGTGGCGCCGCGCACCGCGGCGGCGACCGGACCCGGCAGCCCACCGGCGACCACGGCCGCCTCCTCCACGAGTAGCCGCTCGCCGAGCGTCCGTGCTGTCACCGCGATCGCACGCTCGGCCTCGTCGCGGCCCTCGAAGCCGGCGCGGCGCTGCACCTCCTCGATGAAGCGGTCGTAATCCATGAGGGGCCTCCTTCGGGAGAGGATCCTTGCGAGGCCCGTGCCAGGCGCGTGCCGAGAGTGAAGGATCTGGCCGGCGACCTCAACCTGGGTCCGGCCGGCGACCTCGGCGACCTCAACCTGGGTCCGGCCGGCGACCTCAACCTGGGTCCGGCCTGCGACCTCAACCTGGGTCCGGCCTGCGACCTCAACCTGGGTCCGGCCGGCGACCTCCCCCTGGGTCCGGCCTGCGACCTCCCCCCTCCCCTCGGACCGGGACGAACCAGTTCTCGATGGGCTTTCCGTCCGCTTCCATGACGTTGTGCATCGGCTCCCCTCGGAGTGCCCTCCGCAACCCCCCGGTCTGGTGCTCCTTGTAGATGTCGAAATTGTTCAGCCCCACGAGCTGTCCTGGCTTCATGCCGGCCGCCGCGAGCGCCTTGCCGTCGTAGTAGGTGAACACGCCGCTGGCATCGCAGGCCCAGACGACGACATCGAGGTTCTCGACGAGCGCACGGAGGATGTGCTGGTGCTCCGCCTGACGCCTGGACGCCTCGAGCTCGGCCGTCACATCGCGGCCGATGCACACCACGCCCGCCGTCTCGCCCCGCGCACCGAGCACGCGGTGATGAACCCACACGACGGCCACGTCGCCCCCGTCCCTCCGGGCGTGACGCAGGCGCTGCTCCCCGCTGTCCTCGTCGAGCAGCCGCCGCCACAACCCCGCGCCCTCGGGGACAGCGAGCAGCTCGGCGATGGATCGACCCATCGCCTCCTGCCTCGAGAACCCGAGCTGTCGCGCGGCGCTCTCGTTCCACGCCGTGATCGCCAGATCCAGCCCGTATTCGACCACCGCGAGCGGCGATCGCGCGAGAGTGTCGTGTGCGCTCATGTTCAGGTGCCCCGCCCGCGATGCGCCGGCGGCCTCGGCTGTGCAGCCTAACCTCACGACCTGTCGGCAAATCAAGCCTTAAGGGGCGCCCGCGTGGAGGCGCGGATCACATCTCGTCGCGGCGCTGCCGTGGGTCCAATACGTGTGTAATGTTCGCGACAACCCGATGGGGCGCTAGCCCTCACCGGCGCGGCCCGCGCGCGCCTTGAGCTGCATCCGCAGCGCCTCGACCACGTGATCGCGCAGCGCGACGGTCTTCCTCGGCAAGTGCTGGCCGCTCGGGAACACGAGGAAGACGCCGCCCGTCGGCGCCGTCCAGCGCGGCAGCACGCGGACGAGCGCCCCGGCGAGCACGTCCTGCTGGACGAGGAAGGTCGGGAGCAGGCCGATCCCACCGCCGTTGCGCACCACCTCGCGCGCGAAGAACCCGTCGTTCACGAGCCACCGGACACGGAGCCGCGCGCGGGCGCGCGACACCTCGTCTCGCCCGAACGGGCTCGTCTTGATGAGCGCCACGCCATCGTGCCCCGCGAGATCCTCCAGCGTCTTCGGCGTCCCCCGCGCGGCCAGGTACGCGGGCGAGGCATAGAACTGGAGGTGCAGCTCGCCCACCTTGCGCGCGACCAGCGTCGAGTCTCGCGGCTGCTTCGTGAGGAACCGGAACGCAGCGTCGTACCCCTCTTTCACCAGATCCACGGACTGCGTCGACAGGTGCATCTCCACCGTGATGCGCGGGTAGCGGCGGCAGAAGGCGGCGAGGATCTCCGCCAGCACCTCGGTGGCGAAGTCCGCCGTCGCGGTGAGGCGCAGCGTGCCCGACGGCTCGTCCTCGAGCTCCGGGAGCCCCTCGATCGCCTCCGTCAGCGCCTTGAGCCGCGAGCCGAGGCGGTCCACCAGCGCGTGCCCGGCCGTCGTCAGCGCCACGCTGCGCGTCGTCCGCTGCAAGAGCCGCACGCCGAGCGACGCCTCCAGCGACGCGACGCCCCGGCTGACCGTCGACTTGGGCACCCCCAGCCGGCGCGCCGCCTCCGTGAAGCTCGCCGTCTCGGCGACCGCCGCGAAGACGGAGAGGTGGTTCAGATCCATTGTTCCCATTCCGGCACACAGTAGCCAGTTTCTGCGTGTTGCACCAGATTCGAGACAGCGGCAAATATCCGCCCAACCTCGTCACAAGGAGCTCTCACCATGTCTCAGCCTCTCCTCGTCACCGGCGCGAACGGCCAGCTCGGGCGGCGCGTCGTCGATCTCTTGCTCGCGCAGGGCGCAGGGCCGCTCATCGTCACGACCCGGCACCCGGAGAAGCTCGGCGAGCTCCGCGCCCGCGGCGTCGAGGTGCGGCGCGCAGACTTCGATGCTCCCGCGTCGCTCGCGGAGGCGTTCGCCGGCGCGGCGCGCCTGTTGCTCATCAGCACCGACGCGCTGGACCGCCCCGGCCGGCGCATCGCGCAGCACCGGAGCGCGCTCGAGGCCGCGGCGAAGGCGGGCGTGGGGCACGTGGTCTACACGTCGCTGACCAACCCCGGGCCGGGCTCGCCGATCGCGATCGCGCCCGACCACCAGGTCACCGAGGATGCCCTCGCGGAGAGCGGGCTCGGCGCGACCGTGCTGCGCAACAACCTCTATACGGACTTCCTCGTGGCCTCGATGCGGCGCGCGCTGGCGACGGGCCAGCTGGTCGCTGCGGCCGGCGACGGCAAGGCCGGGTATGTCACGCGCGAGGACTGCGCCCGCGCCGCGGCCGCGGCGCTGGCGGCCGATTTCGATGGCAAGCGCGTGCTCGATATCACCGGGCCGTCGGCCGTGTCCCAGCGCGAGCTCGCGCAGATCGCCTCGTCCGTCACAGGCAAGTCGATCGACTACGTCCCCGTGCCGCGCGATGCGCTGGAGCAAGGCATGCAGAAGGCCGGGATGCCCGCGGCGATCGCCGGGCTGCTCGCCTCGTTCGACGAGGCGATCGCCCGCGGAACGCTGGATGTGGCGACGAGGGCGGTGGAGGAGCTCACCGGCAAGCCCGCGGAGGACGTGCGGAGCTACCTTGCGCGCCACCGGGCAGCGCTGCTCGCGCCTGTCGAGGCCTGATCAGGCGGGAACACCGATGGCGAGCGTGTAGACGACAGACTCGTTCACCCCATCCATGCCGAGGAGATCGTCGATGCCGCGGTCATAGTAGCCTCCCAGCGGAACGCCGCCGAGCTGAAGCGACTGGGAGGCCAGCAGCACGTTCTGCGCAAGATGCCCGGCCTCGATCAGCGCGAACCGGTACCCTCGGAGGCCGTACTTGAACCGGTTTCGCCTGAACATCGCCGCGATCAGCAGGACCACGCACGCGCCCTTCACGATCCCGGGAGCGACCATGGATCCGCCTATCTCCTCCCGGCAGTCGCCAGCCCGCACCTGCTCCAAGGCGTGCTGGAAGGGGTCGTAGTGGTACACGCCAGAGGCAACCCCGTCGACCCCGAGGACGGCGCAGTAGAGATCCAGGGGGTAAAGCGCGCCTCCTGAAGGGACGGTCCGCATGGTCATCGGGCTCGCGGGGACCGTGTGGGTGATGCCATACCCGGCGTACACGAGGCTCGAGAGCGCCTGCGCGTCGATTCGCGCGCCGCTGAACTGGCGGATCGATCTGCGCTCCCGAAGGAGCGCCGTCAGGCCCACATCGGGCAGCGCCGGTCCTGGCAGTCGAATCACCTCGCCGAGCACATACCGCTTGGTTGACCTCGCCGTCGAGCGCTGGAGCTGCGCGCTCGTCTCCAGGAGCGTCCTACCAGCGGCCTCCTCGCCGAGGATGCCCGGATGGAGCTTGGAAGCCTCATGGTATGTCTCCGCCGGATCATCGAGCTCCACCTGGTCTCCATAGACCAGCTCCGCGACATTGACCGTGGCCGCATCGGCTTGACTCAATTTCATCATCTCCCCCTGTTGCCCCGGTCAGCGCGCCACGGCGCCGTGCCGCCGTCCAGCGCGATCCGTCTCTTCAGCTCGTTCGACGACGGACGCCGTGGATGACGCCCGCTCGTCCCTCTCTCGCATGAGCTCACGGGAACGGGTGCGGATGGACGTTGATGTCTTCAAACGAGAGAGGCCGGGCGCGGAGCCCCGCCTCGTACGCCGCATGATAGAGCCGCTTGCCGCCGAGGAACCGCGCGGTGTGGGGCGCGTCCAGCCGGCAGAGCTCCGGGCAGATCACGCGCACCACCCACAGCCCGGCGTCGCGCACATCCGGCGAGGTGATGTCGACGAGGTACGCACCGACGCCTCGCCGCGCGAGCGCTCGCACGGCCGAAGCGGTCTGACCGAGCACGTCCGTGCCCTCCAGGGGGGGCACGTCGCCGAGGTGGCGCCGCACTCTGCTTGCATCGAGGAACGCGGAAGACGCGGAGCTCTCTCGCAGCGCATGGTAGAGCGCATGATCGTCGAACGTGCGGACTTGATGCGCCTCCAGCGCGCGCCGTCCCCTGGGCAGAGCGCTCAAGAGCTGCTTCGCCAGCACCCTGGTCTGGAAGGCTTCGCGCAGCGCCTTCCGTGCAGCCTCCTGACCGGTCGCCGCGCTGGCAGCGCCGACGGTCAGCGCGGGCTGCCCGGCCAGGGTGCATCGCGTCACGCCGATGGCCGTCGGCACGCGGAAGAAGACGCTCGCGTCGAGCGCGGCATAGTGAATGCCCGCTGGGGCCGGAACCACGCGCTCGTCATGACGAAGCGAGTCGTCTCCCTGCCAATCCAGGAGCGGCAGCTCCAATCGGTTGTTCCATGCCAGCATGAACGCGTCGCGCTCGATGACCTCCATCAGCGCGCTGAACGCAGCCTCTTCCAGCGTACCGCCCAGCGCGGTCCCGCTGCTCGTCGAGTAGGCGATCTGCGGCTCGCCGCGCGCGAGGTGTGACCCCATGAACGTCAGCTGGGCCGGCAGCCACGCGGGCATCCCATCCTGGATGGACCAGCCACGCACCCACCGGACCCGGGCGCCGGAGGTGAAGGGCACATAGGGGAAGTCGCTCGACGCGTACTGCGATGGATGAAACAGGGCGAAGCTCTCCGGCTCCGGCGCTGCCCCGTCCAGCTCCTCATACGAAGAGAACACGAGATCCCCCACAGGCACGTAAAACGACGAATACCGCTCGACGGCCTCGGCGACCGCCGCCACCCAGGCCGCCTCTCGGTCGGGATGCACGGCGTTGGACATGACCTCGCTCGGCGCGCCGACCAGATCCGAGATGTCGCCCGTGTGGGCGCCAAAGTTGAAGAAGCGGCAGTCATCCGGAGCGCGGAGCAGTTCCACGGTGTCGCGCACGACGCCCGTATAGGGAGACACGAGGGTGCGCAGCCTGCCGGCGACCTCGGCGAGCGGCGTGCGTTGCGCGCGCCTCGGCGTGACGTGACCACGCGCCGGCTCGTCGCCTGGGGAGCGGAGCGGAGCGAACATGTTCATGGCTCCGTTCCTGCCTGCAGGGCGTACCAGGGGCTGGGGGCGCTCGCGGCGACGGCGGCGCTGCATGCCGAGCACCGGGGTACACGGTACGCCATGTGCGTGTCGCTGCGGACGGTTGGACCTGGGTTGACCGCGTAAAACCGCCCTGGCAAGAGCGGGTCCCGCGAGACGATCCAGCGGGCCACGAGCAATGCGGCGAGGCCGCTTACGATCGCCAGCATGGCGCACGGCAGTGGGAAGCTGGGCGTGCTGCGCTCCAGGGCCCAGTATTGTCCTCGATACGCGACGTTCGAAGCGAGGCGCAGCCGGTAGCACTCGTAGCAGCAGGTCGCGCGCGGAAGGTAGAGCGGGCCTACCGCGGAGAACCTGCTGTCGTACGCGAGCACTTGCATCCAGGGGATACGTCGGCGCAGCGCTTCCGTGTTCCAGTGCGCCACCCAGTCGAGCTCGCCTCGATCCGGAGCGACCACGACGAGGTTCGCCGAGGCCAGGTCGCCCGCCCCGGCATCGAACGACCTCCGCTGCACGCCCGTGACCCCGGAGAGGCTCACCTGGCGCGCGATCTCGTCGGCAAGAACGCCGGCACCGACGACCGCCACGCTGGCGTCGCTCAACCTTTGCTGCGTGAGGGATTCCGGCTCGTCATCGCGGTATGCCGCGTGGAAGCGGGCCGATTCCCGGACGGGCCGCGGCGCCGAGGCCCCGACCGGAGAACCGCTCGTGAGCACCCCTTTCTCGGCCAGCAACCGCAAGGCGTTCGCGGTGGCGGGCTCGATGGATCTTCCCATGTACTCGATCACTTGCTCGATCGTCCGCGTTCCATCGAGGATCGGAAGCAGCACCGGCAGCAGCTTGCTCGCGGCTTTGCCTTGAAAGCAGAGCGCCCTCTCTCCGTGCTGGAAGATCACCGCATCATCCGTGATCGCGACCCGATACCAGGTCTTGACACAGGGGAACTCAGGGACGTCGTCTAGCTTGTTCATACTCGCTCATCAGCTTCTTCGCGCTGCGGAGCTGGCGGCGAGGCCTCACGACGCCGCCAGCGCTGGCACGCAGAACGATGACTGGGGCAGAGCCCGTCAGGAATCAATGGAGCGCCGGAGGAGGCTCCTCATCTGACGAGGAGCCCTGTCCGGTCGGATAGCGTCGTCCGTATCAACCGATGCAGATGATGCTGCTACTGCTGCTGCACGCGGCGATGCCGATAAAGACGACGGACCTCGCGGCGCCATGCTCATCGACGGTGAGGTCCATCAGGTCATCGACCAACCATTCAAACATTTGGGTACGTCTACTGCTTCGCCAGATTTCAGCCGCCGATTGCTCGACACACCTTCGTCAACGACGGCTCGGCCGACAGCCTCGACATCGAGGGTGCCTGCGCCGAGCTGGATCTCGGCGAGGCTCTCCCCCAACGTGAGGTCCTGGAATCGTTCGATCGGTCGTCGGTCATGTTCGATTCCTTTCTGCCATCGGTTACATCTGGGCACCATGGCAAGCGATGTGCCAGCCGCGAAGGTGTGCCCAGTCTCGCCTCGAGACCCATGAACCGCAGAGCAGAGCGGGCATTCTCGCTCGGCCACCGCAGGACCGACCGAGCGAGCTGGAAGACAAGCACGCGCAACCTCCTGCGCGATCGAGCAAAGCCCCACCGGCGCGCTGCGCGCTCGGTGGGAGACGCGCTTGCGTCAGCCAGGATCGCTAACCTGCGCCACGGCGCGAGCCAGACGGGCGAGCCCCTCGCGCTCCTGCACCTCGCCCACGGAGACCGACAGCGAGAGCGCCTACTCGGCCTCGGCGTGCCCGCCGCTGTAGAGCGGGCGAACGGCCCCTGGGCGAGCGCAGTGCAATCTGCTTCGCAGATTTCCTGAAATTGGACGCGAAACTCCCTTACGCTGGCCTCCCGGGATCTGAGTGGAGGAGGAATGTTCATGGCTCGATGGTCCGTTCTGCTGTGCGCTTCAGCTGTCGTTGCATGTGGTTCGGGGGACGACTCGCCGGGGTACGATGCGTCGGGCGGCGGCGACATCAGCTCCGGGGGAGGCGGAAGCGCGGGAGACGGGGGAAGCGGGGGGAACGGCGGGAGCGGCGGGCTCCCTCACGCATTTCGCTATGGCGCCAACCTCGGCCACCGCAACGCGGACTGGGGCGACGACAAGGAGGCCACGCTCGCGGCGCGAGCGGGCGTCCGCAGCCTCCGCATCAAGCTGCCAGCGGCCCATTTCGCGAGGTGGGGATACGAGATCGAGGTCGGGGACATTCAATCGTACGCGTCCCTGGGCATGGCGGATCATATCGGATTTCTCATCGGCTCCGAGTCGGTCGATCTGACGGTGGCGCCGGCCGACGCGGAGGACTGGCAGAACGAGTACTATATCCCGAAGAGCCTTTACGAGCCGATCTTCTCGGCTGATGGAACGGTGAATCCGGGCAATGCGTGGGCCTCTTACGTGTATCGGACCGTCGACACTTACAAGCCCTGGGTCAAGCTGTGGCACGTGTGGAACGAGCCCGATTGGGTGGCCGACTGGCGCGTCACCGAGACCTGGAGGACCGAACCGCCGAAGGCCGCCGATCTCCCCCGGTTCAATGGATCGATATTTGACTATATACGAATGCTGCGCGTCACGAAGGAGGCCGCGCGCAAGGCGGATCCGGACGCGCGGATCGCGACGGGGGGCATCGGATACCCCTCGTTCCTCTCGGCGATCCTGCGCTACACCGACAACCCCGACGGGGGGGCGGTCACGCGAGATTACCCGGAGAAGGGCGGCGCCTACATCGACGTGCTCGATTTTCACTATTACCCGATCTTCAGCCCGAAGAGCTCGGATGCGTCCGTCGACGATTTCCTTGCGTCGAAGGACGCTTTCGGCGCGACGCTCGCCGACGCCGCGGCGGTGGTGCAGGGGTGGAATGTCTCGGAGAACGGCGCGCCGCTCGCGCCGACGCCGGAGTACCCGGAGGTGGGGAGCCCGGAGTACGCGCGGAACTACCTCATCAAGATGATGACCATGGCGCAGGCGCACGGCATCGGCGGCGTCGACTGGTTCATTCTATCGAACGGCGAGGACGGGAGCGACGACGTGTTCGCGCACATGGGTCTCTACAACGACGTCGGCGCCCTCGCCAGCGTGGATCAGGCGATCAAGACCGACCTCGGCAAGGCGTATACCACTCTCAACGAGATCCTCTTCGGCGCGTCCTACGATGACAGCGCGACCAGGGAACTCGCGCTGCCGGGGGGCGCTCGGGGCGCCGTGTTCACGAAGGACGGCAAGCGCCGGATCGCCCTCTGGGCCGTGACGGCGAGCAGCACGGAGGACGCGTCCGCGAGCGTCGAGCTCGCGACGACAACGGGGTTCGAGGTCCACGCGTGGGACGGCGCGAAGACCTCCGCCGACGCGAGCGGCGGCAAGGCGACGCTCGCCCTCTCGGGCAGCCCGGTGCTGCTGATCGAACGGTGACGGCTGCGACGACCCGACCCAGGTTGCGGCAACCCACTCCGACCCAGGTTGAGCCTACCCGGGTTGAGCCTACCCGGGCGACCCGACCCAGGTTGCGGCAGCCCAGCCCAGACCCAGGTTGCGAGCCTGCCCGCCGGACCCGGGTTGAGCTGCGGCCGGCAACGCAGCGATTTCAGCCGAGCTGAACTCTACTCATGGCACGATCGAACCCCGGCTAGGCGAGCTTAAAGCCAAGCTGGGCTAATCGCTATGTTCGTTTACGGCACGAAGCTCCCCGTTCGATCACGCAGAGCCGATCGCAACCCCTCCGGACCCACTCATAAGAATTCGGAGCGGCATCGTACCAGCACATCCTATTGCGCACAATGCCGCACACCGATCTGCCGCCCACACCGCCGGTCCCAGACGGACGCGCCCCACGACAAGGCACTGATGCCCTCGCCCGTCCCGCCCACCTCCCTGCAGCGCCCCACCGCTGTGGCTCTACACCGTGAGCACGACGTCGGCCACGCTGGCGCCGTGAAACGTGCGCATCCACCACGTCCCCGCGGGGAATACAGCGCTGCGTACGCCGGCACGCCATCGCTCCAGCGCCGCACGGTACGACGCTCGAAACGCACGCACAGCGGCACCTGCGACTCGCCACGCATCTCCCTGCTCGCGACCCACCGCAAACGTCGGATTGCCGTCGCGCAGCGGCTCGAAGCTCGTCACGCGCTCGTGAGGGGACACCTTGCAGGCGCTCTCGGCGCCCAAGAAGCGAAGTCCTCGCCGCTGCACCTCCGCGCGGGCCCGCGCTTCGTGTCGCTCGAGCTCGGCAGAAACGTCCTGGCGAAAGCCCTCCGCGCTGTCCTGCTCGATGGCCGGCGGCAGCGCGAGCGAGACCGTCGCTTCCTCGGGCCACTGGGGGTTTTCCGGGTCGAGATACACCGAAGGCCGTGCTGCGCGCAGCACGCCGCGACCGAGCTCGTCCACATCCACCTTGGCGCCCGGCCACTCGCGAGCATGCTGCACCAGGCCAGCGGCGACAGGATTCGCCATGACGTAAGCAATCTTCTCCACCACCGCAGCGCGCGTCAGCAGCCGCACCACGCTCGTGGCCTCGTGGTCCCATACCGGGCCTTCCCACCCGCGAAGCACCTTCGTGCCGAGCGCGACGATGCGATGGAAGAATTGCAAGAACCGCGGCAGGACGCCCCTCGAGTCGGTCACGACCAGGTGCAGATGCGTCGACATGGCGCAGATCGCATGGACCTCGATGCTGTAACGGCGGGTCGACACCGCGAGGACGTAGACCAGGAGCTGGGTGATTGCCGCATCCGGGCGGAAGAGCAGGTGCCGGCGCAAGACGCGACGGGTGATGAGGTAGGTGGCTCCGGCAGCGATCTCGCGGGGCTGGCTCATGACAGGCGCAATAAGACAAGCGCCGTGCCAGGGATTTCCATCAATCATTTCGCGGCTCGACCAAGCTTCGTGGGTGGCGGCCGCCTGGCGGTCCGCCACCTGAGCTGGAGCTGTTGCGACTACTCCTAGCCCGACCTGGGTTGCGGTTAGTCCGACCCAGGTCGGGACGCCAACCTCGGTCTGCCAACCTGGCCCACCGCCAACCTGGGTCAAACCCGGAGCGCCACCAACCTGGGTCGGCCCCGGTACCCCAACCTGGGTCGGATCCGGGTCGGTCGGTCGCCCCCAACCTGGGTCGGGTCGTCATGGTAGCGTCCTCGCATGGAGCTCCGCCTGCGCGGCCTCACCCACCTCGATCCGCTCGCCGTCCCTCTGCCCCACGGCACCGAGGTGACAACCCGGGTCGACCGGGTCCTCGGGGAGCGCCGCGTCCTGCAGGGCGCCATCGGGCGCGTCGTCGGCTCGGCGGGCGCCGAGCTCGACGTGATGCTCGTTGGCGTGGGCGTCGTCCGCTACCGCCGGGACGAGCTCGTCCCGCGCAAGACCGGCCAGGTGCGGCACGCGGAGCGGCGCAGCGCCGCCTGGGACGCGCTCCTGCCCGCCGTCGTCCTCGAGGCCGTCGTGGGGTCGCGCGCGTGGGGGCTCGCGAACGAGGGGTCCGACACCGACCGGCGTGGCGTCTTCGCCCTCCCCTTCCCCTGGACCACGGGCCTCGCCGAGCCGCCGCGGGACCTCGTGAGCGCCGACGGCAGCGCCTCGTACTGGGAGGTCGAGAAGGCCATCCGGCAGGCCCTGCGCGCCGACCCGAACACCCTCGAGCTGCTCTTCGTCCGCACCGCCGAGGCGCGCGACGACATCGGCGCCTGGATCCTCGAGGCGCGCGACGCGTTCGTCTCCTCGGCCATCTACGGCAGCTTCGGCCGCTACGCGCTCTCGCAGCTCAAGCGGCTCTCGCAGGCGCACCGGCTGGCCGAGCACCGGGAGCGCGTGCTCGACTGGCTCGCGAACGACCCCGCGATGTCGCTCGACGACGTCGCCCGGAAGCTCGCCGCCATCAGCCCGCGCGCCGCGCCGACCGAGGCCGACAGGGAGCTCCAGGCGAAGGAGTACATCAAGCAGCTCTACCGCTCGCTCCACGACCAGGGCCTGCTGCCCGCGCGCGACTTCGCCTCGCTCGCGGCCTTCGCCCGGGCGGACAGGACGTCGCTCGACCTCTCCCGCGACCTCCGCCCCAAGAACGCCTACAACCTGGTTCGCCTCATCGCGACCGCCATCCGCTGGCTGCGCGACGGCGAGGTCGACCTGGTCGTGCAGGGCGATCTCCGCGAGACGCTCCTCGCCATCAAGAGCGGCGCCTGGCCGCTCGATCGCACCATCGAGCTCGCCGAGTCGATGACGCCCGACCTCGAGGCCGCGCGGCTCGCAACCAGGTTGCCGCCGCACCCCGACGTGCCCCGCGCCGACGCGCTCCTCCGGCGGGTCCGCGAGGAGATCGCCCGCCGGCACCTCACGGCGGAGCCCGGCCCCCTCGGCAAGGACGCTCCCCCCGCGCCGGTCGCGGCCTGGGACGACAGAGACGCGGCCCCCGCGCCCGGCAACGACCCCACGCCCGGCAACGACCCCACGCCCGGCAACGAGTTGAGACAGGACGACGGATGAACCCCCAGGTGCTCGAAGCAAAGCAGCAGGAGGTCGCGGCGCGCGTCATCGCCGAGGAGGAGGCCAAGCGTTCGCACCTCGTCATCGCCCTCAGCGGCGCGCACGCGTACGGGTTCCCCTCGCCGGACAGCGACCTCGACCTCAAGTCGGTTCACGTCGAGCCGACCGAGAAGCTGCTCGGCCTCCATCGCAGCAACGCGAGCCCCGAGCGGATGCAGGTCATCGACGGCGTCGAGATCGACTACACGTCGAACGAGCTCCACCCCGTCCTCATTGGCGTCCTCCAGGGCAACGGCAACTACATCGAGCGGATCCTCGGCCCCCTCCAGCTCCACGTCGATCCCGACCTCGCCTCCCTTCGCCCGCTCGTCGCCGCCGCGCTCTCGCGCCGGATCTTCCGCCACTACATCGGCTTCGCCACGAGCCAGCTCCGCGCCTGGGAGGCGGGAGGGCGCTCGTCGGCGAAGAAGCTCCTCTATGTCCTCAGGACCACGTTGACCGGCGCCCACGCCCTCCGGACGGGCGAGATCGTCACCGACGTCACCGCGCTCCTCGACCTCTACGGCTTCAGCGCCGCGCGCGAGCTGGTCGAGGCCAAGCGCGCCGGAGAGCAGGCGCCGCTCGCTCCCGACGTCGCCGAGCGCTGGGCCGAGCAGATCGCCCGCGCCTTCACGACCCTCGAGGCGGCCCGCGACCACGCCGTGCTGCCGGAGGAGCCGCCCAACCAGGGAGAGCTCGACGACTGGCTGCTCGCGCTGCGCAAGGCGCGGCTCTGAGGCGCGGCGAGGGCTCGCAGGCGCGTCCACCGACGTGCGCACACGGGCACGCCGGAGCGCCGATCCCCGGACGGCCCAGGGCCGCTCCACGCTCGTTCCCGCGGCGCATGCCCGGCCAGCCCGGCCTCACCGCGGCAGCGAGCAGCCGTCCCCGCACGCGTTGCGGCCGTCGCCGCACTTCACCGCGCGCCCCTGCCCCACGCAGGTCACCGGGCATCCTCCCCCGGCATTGGAGCACGCCACCGCGCACGAGCCCATGCACATCACCTGGCACCCTCCGACCCGATTGCACCTCACGACGCTCCTGTCGCCCACGACGTGGGCGCACTTGTTGACGTCCTCGCAGGTGATCGAGCACCCCGCGCCGCAGGTGACCTGGCACGTCTCCGCGTTGCGGCAGTCGGTGGAGCAGCCGTCGGCGCACGTCGTGCTGCACCCCTTGCTCCTCGCGCAGGAAGACTGGCAGTCACCGGCGCAGTGGCTCGCGCAGCTCTCTCGATCGGAGCAGCTCGGCCTGCAGCCGGGCGCGTCGCCGCACGTCAGCAGGCAGCTCACCGGCACGTTTCCCGGACTGCCGCCCGGGCAGGTGCAAGGCACGCCCGGCGGGCAGCCGGCGGGGTCGACCGCGAGCGCCGCAGCGCTCCGGGCCCGCGCGGCATCCGGGAGGGACACCGGCGCGCCGCTGTCGCCAGCGTCGCCGGCGCCCTGGTCGCGGGAGGGCCAGAGCAGCAGCACCATCCCGACTCCCACGCAGAAGAGGAGCGCCCCCACCCCGCCGACGACCGCGATCTGCGTCGCTCCCGGCGCGCGCGGCCCCCGCCCCCGGGGCGCGGCCCCCGCCCCCGGATAAGGCTGGCCCGGAGGAGCCCCCGTCGAGGCGGCCACCGCCGCCGGCATCACCCCCCCCGGCGGGCTCGCGCTCGGGAACTGCGCTCCCACCGGCGGCCCGTCGGGGATGGCCCGGCCGTACGCGCGCGTGCGCTCGTCCATCTTGGCCAGCTCCCCCGTCGCGAAGGGCGGCTCCTCGCCCCGTCGCAGCGCGCGCACGTCAGCGAGCATCGTTTGCGCGTCCGGATAGCGCCGCTCGACCTGGAAGGCGAGCGCGCGGTCCACGACGCGCGCGACCCGCGGATCCACGCCCGGCGCCACCGTCGACAGCGGAGGAGCCGGCGTCGTGCCCCTCTTCACGAGGAGCTCTCCCTCGGTGAGCCCATCGTCGTCGTGGACTCGACGGTTCGCGAGGACGGTGAACATCGTCGCGCCCACGGCGTAGAGGTCGGCCCGCCCGTCCACGTTCCTCCCCAGGATCTGCTCGGGCGCCATGTAGCTCGTCGTGCCCAGCACCGCGCCTGTCCGCGTCTTCAGCCCCGAGCCGCCCTGCTTCATGCGCGCGATCCCGAAATCGAGCACCTTGAGCCGCCCATCGCGGGTCACGAAGAGGTTGTCCGGCTTGATGTCCCGATGGACGATCCCGGCGTCGTGCGCTGCCTTGATGACCTCGAGGAGCGTATCCATGTGGGCGAGGAGCTCGGTCGAATCGATCGTACCGAGCCGCAACACCCGCTCGCGGAGGCTCTCTCCGTCGAGCAGCTCCATGACCAGGAACGGCTCTCCTCGCTCGGTCACGTCGATGTCGTGGACCTGCACCGCGGCCGGGTGCCCGAGCCGCGCGGCGGCGAGCGCCTCCTGCTCGAAGCGGGCGCGGAGCTCCCGGGACACGGCGCCCTCCGGGTGCAGGATCTTGATGGCCACGCGGTGCCCCACGTGATGGGTGGCCGCGTAGACGGCCGCCATCCCCCCCGCCCCGATCAGCGCGTCAATCCGCCATTTTCCGTGGAGGATCGTCCCGACGCGGGCTCTCAGCCGCTGGATCTCGTCCTCTTCCGCTTCCGACATCGGCGCGGAGGCTAGCACGGGCTGCCGCGCGGCCGGCTCGCGCGGAGGCCGCGCCGCGCGCGCAGCGCCCTGTCACGACCCCCGGCCGCGACCGCGGCCCGCCGCCTCCCACGCCCTCGCCACCGCCTCTTCCGCGCTCGCGACCGAAACGATCCGATCCGAGCGCCGGTCGTCCACGCGCCCCCCGGCGAGCTGCCTCGCCCAGCCCCCGCTCGTCGCGAGCGCGAGCACCGGCTTGCCGAGCTGCCAGGCCACGGCGATCTCGCTCAGCGTGCCCGCGCCGCCGCCGACGACCACGACCACGTCGGCCATGGCGACGACCAGGATGTTGCGCCCGATCTGCATGCCGGTCGGGACGACGATGTCCACGTACGGGTTGGCCGTGGACGCCTCGTACCCTGGCAGGATCCCCAGGATATCGCCGTCGCGCCACGTCGCCGCCTCGCGCCCGCCGCGCGACACGGCGGCCATGACGCCCCCCAGCCCCCCGGTGACCAGCCGGAACCCCGCCTCCACGGCGCGCCGCCCGAGCTCGACGCACACAACCTCGGTCGCCGCGTCCACCGCGAGGCCGTTGCCGATCACCGCCATCACGGGGCGGCGCGGCACGTAGGGAGCGATGTCCCGCTTCGTGTCCTCCTCTTCTCGCTCGTCCCGATCGTCGTCCATCACGGCTCCGCTCCGGCGCCCGCTATTTCTTCAGCCGGCCGATGAGCTGATCGCCCAGCTTGGGCTGATCGATCTTCCCGAGCCAGATGCTCCACACGGCCTTCATGAAGTCCACGCCGGGGACGCTCGCGCTGCTGCCGCCGACCGCGACGGTCGTGCTCTTCTTCTCCGGATCGTACTGGATGGTGATGCGCGCCCCCTCCTTCAGCTCCCCCTGGAACGCGCCCACGAACGCCTTGATCTTCGCCTGATCCGTGTACCCGTTCATCGCGAAGGCGCCTGTCAGCGCGTCGTGGATCTTCTCCTTGTCCACGTCGCGCAGCATCTTCCAGACGAACTTCTTCGGGACGTCGGCGTCGATCACCGCCTGCTTCGATCGCGACGCGGGCGCCTGCTTCATGAAATGGCTGATCTCGTAGACGTCGATGTCGATGAACGCGATCGTCTTGACGCGGACGCCGGTGCCCGTCAGCGCCCAGTCGTCGGCCCTGACCGGGGCGGCGGCGGCGAAGGTGAAGAGGGCCGCGAGGGCGGCGACCAGGACCATGAGCTTCTTGGGAATGAGCTTCATCGGAGACCCCCTGGAGGGCGCGGGCCGGCCGAACCCCCCGAGGGCACTGCTCCCCGGGCCGCCGTTCGTGCGCCTGATCGAGCTAGCCCCCGCGGCCGCGTGGAGTCAAGGCTCGCGCCGGCGCCGCGAGCGCGCTCGGTCGCGTGGTCGCGTGTCGCCCGGCGTCGGGTCGCGCTACCGCTGGGCCGGGTAGAGGCCGTCCACGGCGTCGGCCCAGAGCTTGTTCATGGCCACCCGCCCGGCGGGATCCGGGTGCACCTTGTCGGTGAACTGGGTGGGATGGTCCTCGAACCACGCATACAGATCCGGCCCAGGAGGGAGGCCGTTCTCCTCGGTCAGCGCGTCGATCGCCTGGTTGAACGCCGGGACGGCGTTGTGGTGGCCGTCCGGCGAGAAAGGGATATGCGCGAGCACCGGGACGCGGCCCGCTGCCTCGATCTTGTCGATGAGCTGCTGCAGGTTCGCCTTGAAGGTGCTCGGGTCGGTCTGGTCCCAGGAGTCGTTGGTGCCGTAGCCGATCGCGAAGTAGTGGAAGTCGGGGTTCATCTCCAGCACGTCATCGATGCGATCGAGCGCGCTGGGCTTGTCGGTGCTCTTGGTGAGCTCTCCCCCGATGCCGCCGTTGATCATCGCCGGATAGTGGGCCGGGTGCGCCGCGTGCACGTTCTCGGCGAAGCTCGGCTGCGTGGCCGGGGTGTCGCGGTCATAGGCGAACGCCGTGATGCTGTCGCCGAGGAAGAACCACGTGTCCTCCGCGCCCTTCGAGATGTCGTGCACGTCGATCTCGTCGAGCTGGACGCCGGTGTCGTCGGTCGTCGCGGGGGCCGCGGTCACGACGAGCCGGACCCAGCTCTTGCCGCCGAAATCGAAGCTGTGGGCGCGCGTGCGGACCGGGTTGTTGGTCACCTCCGCGACCTGGGTCCAGGTGCCGTCCGAGCCGTTCGTGGAGTCGCTCGAGGTCTCCACGCGGTAGGCGCCCGGCGCCCCGTATTGCACGTCCGTGTAGTTGTAGTTGTACGAGGCCGTCCAGCTCAGGAGCAGCCGCTCGTACCCGGTGCCGACCTGGATGGCGACCCAGGCGGGCGCGGCCGAGGTGGGCTTGCCCGCGATCCAGGTCCCCGCCGACCTGTACTTGCCGTCGTTGATCACCGACGCCGTCCCCGCCGAGGCGAAGGCCGGCTTGCCGCGAGACACGATGGGATTGGGCACGATCCCCTGCGCGTCCGCACCGCCGCCGGTGCCGCCGCCGGTGCCGCCGCCGCCCGTGTCGCCGCCGCCGGTGCCGCCGCCACCCGTGTCCCCGGCGCCGCCCGTACCACCGCCCGCGCCGCCCGTGCCCTGCGCGGTGGTGCTCCCCGAGCCCCCGGAGCTCGCCGACGAGCCGCCCGTGCCCCCGGAGCTCGCCGACGAGCCGCCGCCGCCATCGTCATCCGAGCAGGCCGACAGGAGGACTACCGCCCCCAGCGTAAGGGCCAGGAAAGGTGACTGGTGAAATGAACGAAAAGCCATCGAAACTGACCTCCAGCGCCGGGCACTCTGGGGCAGTTCGGCGCCACGATCAACAGCGGAGGCGACCTCCGTCATCGATCCACGCCGACGAAGTGAACCGGTAAAGTCCTGTTCGCTGCATCACGGCTCGCAGCAGCTCAGGACAATGCGCCGGCGGGAGAAATTATCAACTGAAACGGTAAATATCCAGAGATGTTCTCCGTGGCGCCGGCGGGACGGCAGGTCCTCGCGGCGGACGGCATCCACGTAGAGCGCTCTCACACAAGCCAGCACGCACGACGCCAGACGAGCCACGAGCGGTGCCGTCAGGGGGCGCTCCGGCGACACCGCCCCATACGGCGCGCTTGACACGCCCGACAGTTCCAGCGTCCATGCGTCAGGAGACAGCACGCGAGGGGTGAACCATTGAACGCCAAGAACGAGCCGAGACTGCGGGCGCCGGGGCGAGCGCGGGCGGCAGGGCTGGTCGCGGGGCTCTTGGCGGTCGCCATGCCCCTCGCGGCAGCGGCGGACCCCTCGGTAGCTCCGGGCGCCCGATCGGCGGCGGGAGGTATCGAGGGCCTGGCTCAGAGCGCCGCCCACTTCCGCCTGGCGAACGGCCTCGAGGTGCTCCTGGAGGAAGATCACAGGCAGCCGACGGTCGCCGTCGTCGTCGCGTACGAGATCGGCAGCCGCGATGATCCGCGGGGCTATAGCCAGCTGGCGCACCTCGTCGAGCACATGACGTACCGGGGCTCGCGTCACATGAAGCCGTTCGATGCCCTGAGCCTGCTCGAGCGAGCGGGGGTGCACCGCATGAACGGGGTCACGAGCCCCGACTACACCGCCTACTACGCGCTCGCGCCAGCGGCCGCGCTCCCCCTCGCGCTGTGGATCGAGAGCGAGCGCATGGCATTCACGCTCGAGCGCTTCAACGAACAGGCGCTCGCGCTCGAGCAGAAGATCGTGCGCAACGAGCTCTTGATGAACGATGGCATCGAGAAGATGTTCCAGCGCCACACCTGGCGTGCCATCTTCGGGCAGGACCACCCTTACTCGGGCTCAGAGCTCCCTCTCGACGATCTGGCGGCGATCGAGCTCCGGCACGCGCAATGGTTCTTCCAGCAAGGCTACCGTCCGAGCAACGCGCGCCTGATCCTGGTCGGCGACATCGATCCACGGGCGACCCGCGCCCTCGTGGAGCGGTACTTCGGCCCGGTGGTCAATCCGAAGACGCCGTTCGTGCGCCGACGGACGGCCCCGGCCGCCTTCGCCGCGGCGCGGCGACTGACCTTCGAGAACGCGGTTTATCGTGAGCGGATCGAGATGTGCTGGGCGGCACCGCTCGCCTCGTCGCGCGAGCGGGTCGCGGCGGGGCTCGTCGCCCACGCGTTGGGGGAGTCGCTCCGGACGCGCCTCGTCGGCGATCAGGGGCCCCTGTCGCACGTCGCTGCGGACATCGACGACCGGGACCTGGGATCGGTGTTCTCCGTCTCGGCGACCCTGACGAAGCACGCGACCCACGCCGGCGTCGAGGCGGCGATCGAGCGGGAAATCCGCCAGATGTGGAGCATGGACTGGGGCGCCCTGCTACCGGAGCTGAAACAGACCGCGATCGTCCGCGAGCTCATGTCGCATGATCAGCCGATGGGGCGCGCGTTACGACACCTGAAGTCGCTGCGCTCCACGTCGCGACCTTTCGACGTGGCACGGCGGATCGCTGAGATCCGCGGCGTCACCCCCGACGACGCGCTGCGCCTGCGCGGCTACTTCACGACGGATCGGCGCCTCGTCGCCCGCCTCGTCCGCGTGGAACCCGAGGATCTCGCGTCCCGTGAGGGCAGGTTGACCGTCGATCCACGCTGAGGTGTCCGCATGAGACGAGCAAGCATGGGGTGGGCCGCGCTCTTCGGTGCAGCGCTCGCGGGCTGCGGCTCGCGGGTGGAGCTGCCTCCTCCCCTGCCGCCGCTCACGCCGACCCCGGACGCCGAGTTCCGCGCGAACGCGCCGCCGCTCGCGGCTGAGCCGACGCTGCGAGTCCACGACGTCCGCTCGGCCGAGCTCGAGAACGGCATGACGACGCTCGTCGTCGAGCGGCCCGAGCTGCCGCTCGTGACGCTGATCTACGTCAATCGCGCGGCCCGCGACGATGGAGCGCCGAGCCACGCCGGGCTCGCGGAGCTCACGGCCCGGATGTTGAACGAGGGGACGCGGCTGGAGAACGGCGAGGTCCTGCGCCAGCTCCGCATCAGCGGCGAGCTCCCCAGGTGGAGCGTGGGCTCCGTCGGAACCGCGATCGCGATCACGACGCTGGCGTCTGGCGCCGAGAAGGCGGCGTGGCTTCTGGCACGACTCGTCCAGCACCCCGTCTTTGACGCCGACTCGCTCGAGAGCGCGCGCGGCGCGCAGTCCCAGGCGCTGTTCAGCCGCTCCCTCGGTATCTCTTCCCAGCTGAACGAGCTCGCCCTCGAGGGGCTGTATGGCCCTGATCACCCTCTGGCGCTGCCATTCAAGGCCTTTGGGAGCAATTTCATGGGTTTCTCCGGGCATCAGGTGAGGAGCTTTTACTCGCGGCAATACGGCCCGCGCGACAGCGCCCTCATCGCCGTGGGCGCCGTGCAAGCCGAGGCGATCTTTGCGCTCGCGCGCCGCCACTTTGGCGCATGGTCCCCTGCGCAGGGCCAGGTGCCGCCTGAGCCAGCGCCGCCAGCGGTCATCCCCCGCGGCGACCGGGAGATCCGGATCGGTGCGATTGCGGGTGGCACGTCTGACGCCAGCCTGGTCGTCGCTTTGCCATGCGCCGGCTTGTCAGACCCGGACGCCCTCGCTTTCGATCTCATCGCCATGCTGATCGGCGGGCTCGTCGTGTCGCGTTCTGCAGCCACGCTCCGGCACGACACGGGAATCAGCTATGGGGTCCACGCCGCGTGTTATCAACGCAGGACCGCTGGCGAATTCTTGATCGAGCTCAGCGCCGATCTCGATCGCGCAGGTGAGAGCCTGGAGAAGATCCTGACGGAGATCCGGCGGTTCAAGAGCTCTCCGGTGACGCTGGCCGAGCTAGAAGCGGCGAAGATGCGCTTCCTCGGCCAGACGGCCGCTGCTGTGTCGTCAACGCCGGGTCTGGCCGGGGCTCTCGCGGACCTCTATCTGAACGCGCTGCCGCTCGACCACCTGGCGACGCTGGAGCGCCGGGTGCGCGCCATCGGCACCGAGCAGCTGCAGCGCGCCGCGTCGCGATACTTTGATGCCCAGATCGGCGTCGCCGTCTATGGCCCCCCGCGGTTGCTCCACGACCAGCTCGTGAGCCTCGGCGACGTCCAGTGGTCGATGCTGAAGACGACGAAGTGACGACCACCACCTCCTGTACGTCAGGGATCTACCCGCCCCCCGCCACCTCGCTCCAGTCGATGTCGAACCGCGCCAGGTACTTCCGCAGCCGGTCCGCGTCGTTGACGCTCTTCTTCTTCGCCCGCGACGCCGCGAACAGCACCCGTCCCGCCTCCGACAGCGACCGCGCGCTCCTCAGCACCCGCAGCACCTCGGCGAGCTGCACCCGGTCGAACGGGTCGAGCGCCGCCGCCCGGCGCGCGCCGAGCGCCGCGACCACGAGATCCTCCCCGTCGCTCCCCTCCCCCGCCGCGCCGCCCGCGGCGGGCGCTCGCCCGCCCGCCGCCGGCGCTCGCCGCCAGGCCTCCACCAGCCGCCCGATCTCCTCCTCCACGATCGGCACCCCGATCCTCCCCCCGGGCGCGAGCGTCGCCATCCGCGTCACGGCCGCGTTGAAGTCCCGGAAGTTGCCCGGCCACACCGCCTCTCGCGACGTCGCGAACTCGAGGAACCGCGCGCGCGCGTCGCGGCTCATCGTGATCCGCACGCCGAGCAGCCGCGCCGAGGCGTCGAGCTCGTAATCGAGGTTCGGCTCGATGTCCTCGACCCGCTCCCTGAGGCCCGGGAGCCGGAACGTCCACAGGTTGATCCTCGCCAGGAGGTCCTCCCGGAAGCGCCCCGCCAAAACCTCCAGCGCGAGATCCCGGTTCGTGCCGGCGAGCAGCTGGAACTCGCTCCTCACCTCCCTGTCCGAGCCGACCGGCAAGAACGCCTTCTCCTCGATCGCCCGCAGCAGCATCGCCTGCTCGTCCGCGCCGAGCTCGCCGATCTCGTCGAGGAAGAGCACCCCCTCGTGCGCCTTGCGCAAGAGCCCCGGGCGGTCCTGGAGCGCCCCCGTGAACGACCCCTTCGTGTGCCCGAACAGCGCCGACATCGCCCCGTCACCGCGGATCGTCGCGCAGTTCAGATCCACGAAGTCGCCGCCCACCTGCCGGCGCCCCTTCTTGATGTCGTAGATCTTCCGCGCGAGCTGCGATTTGCCCGCCCCCGTCGGGCCCATCAGCAGGATGGGCGCGCGCGACGCGATCGCCACGTGCTCGATCCGCTCGATCAGCCGGTTGTACGCCGCGTTGCGCGTGTCGATGCCGCTCTTCAAGAACGACACCCCCTCGCGCTGCTCCTTCTGGAAGCGCGACGCGATGCGATCGTACTTCGAGAGGTCGAGATCGATGATCGTGAACGACCCGGCCGCGAGCTCCTCACGGTCGCGCTTCGGCGGCGACGTCTGGATGAGCCGACCCGGGAAGTACCGCGACTCCGTGAGCAAGAACAGGCAGATCTGCGCGACGTGCGTGCCCGTCGTGATGTGGACGAGGTAGTCCTCCCGGTCCGGCGCGAACGGGTACGCCCTCGCGAAGTCGTGGAGCGCGCCGTACACCGCCTCGAAGTCCCACGGATCGTCCA
The DNA here is from genome assembly GCF_051521635.1 of Sorangium sp. So ce1504. Taxonomy (NCBI): domain Bacteria; kingdom Pseudomonadati; phylum Myxococcota; order Polyangiales; family Polyangiaceae; genus Sorangium; species Sorangium sp. So ce1504. The sequence continues at coordinate 10,284,362 of NZ_CP150365.1, forward strand.
CCTCGACCACGTGACCGCGGATGTCCGTCTCCGGCGAGGCGCGCCGCACGTCGCCCATCACCGTCTCGGCCAGGCCCTCGAAGCGGCGCTGGTAGAGCAGCTCGAACCGGTCGACGATCAGGTCCTCGTGCTGGCACAGCGCCACGCTCGGGCGCCAGCGCGACCAGCGCTCCGCCGTCTTCCCGGTGTCCAGCGTCGGGCCCAGCATGCCGAGGACCACGGTCGTCTTGCGCGTCATAGAATATTCTCTAACCATTTTATACACAGGTCTAATCCGCAGGGCCAGCGGCCCGTGACCGCCTGGATTTCGAGTGGCACGCGCCGTGCGATACGCAGGAACGCCGAACCGACGGAGCGACAGACCGACGGAAACGACGGAAACGACGGAGACCGACGGAGACCGACGGGCCCCGCCGCGAACGAGCGTCGCGGCGCGCGCCGGACGGCTCGACCCCTCACCGGAGATCTTGCCATGGAGCGAAGCTACAACGTCATCCCCACGGACTCGGGCGTGCCCATCAAGGCGTGGACGGTCGGCGTGCCGTTCGAGACCGCCGCGGAGTCGCAGCTCAAGAACCTCGCCGCGCTGCCGTTCATCCACAAGTGGATCGCCGTGATGCCCGACGCGCACCAGGGCATCGGCGCGACCGTGGGGAGCGTGGTCGCGACGAGCGGCGCGGTCATCCCGGCGGCGGTGGGCGTCGACATCGGCTGCGGGATGATGGCGGCGCGCACGAGCCTCTCCGCGTCGCAGCTGCCGGACGCGCTGCGCGGGCTCCGGTCGGCCATCGAGGGCGCCGTGCCGCACGGCCGCACCGACAACGGCGGGAAGAACGACCGCGGCGCGTGGCGCTCGCCGCCCCCCGCCCAGGTCGCGGCGTGGGCCGAGCTCGAGCCGCGGTACCGGCAGATCGTCGAGAAGCACCCGCGCATCGGGCGCGGCTACGCCATCGAGCACCTCGGCACGCTCGGGACAGGCAACCACTTCATCGAGCTCTGCCTCGACGAGGAGGACCGCGTCTGGGTCATGCTGCACAGCGGGTCGCGCGGCGTCGGCAACCGGGTCGGGAGCTACTTCATCGAGCTCGCCAAGCAGGAGATGAGGCGCTTCTTCATCAACCTGCCCGACGCCGACCTCGCGTACCTGCCGGACGGGACGAGGCACTTCCACGATTACATGCAGGCCGTGTCGTGGGCGCAGGACTTCGCGGCGGTGAACCGCGAGCTGATGATGGCGCAGGTGGTCGAGGCGCTCCGCGGCTCGGGCGAGCTGCCGCCCTTCGACGCGACCGTGGAGGCGGTGAACTGCCACCACAACTACGTGGCGCGCGAGCACCACTACGGGAAGGACGTCCTCGTGACCCGCAAGGGCGCCGTCCGCGCGCAGGCGGGTGATCTCGGGATCATCCCGGGCAGCATGGGCGCGCGCTCGTTCATCGTCCGCGGGCTCGGCAACCCGGAGAGCTTCTGCAGCTCGAGCCACGGCGCGGGCCGCGTCATGTCGCGGGGCGAGGCGCGCCGCCGCTTCTCCGTCGCGGACCACGAGGCCGCGACCGCGGGCGTCGAGTGCCGCAAGGACGAGGACGTGATCGACGAGACGCCGGCGGCCTACAAGCCGATCGACGACGTGATGCGGGCGCAGAAGGATCTCGTCGACATCGTCCACACCCTGCGGCAGGTCGTCTGCGTGAAGGGGTGAGCCCCGCGCCCCGGCGCCGTGATATCGCTGATCCAGGGGAGAGCCGACCGCCATGCTGACCATCGATGGATCCATCGGAGAGGGAGGGGGCCAGATCCTCCGCACGACGCTCGGCCTCTCGCTGATCACGCAGACGCCCGTCCGTATCACCTCGATCCGCAAGGGCCGCGCGCGCCCGGGCCTGATGCGGCAACACCTGACGTCGGTCCGGGCCGCGGCCCAGATCGGCCGCGCCGAGGTGTCGGGCGCGTCGCTCGGCTCGCAGGAGATCGTGTTTCGACCGGCCGCGATCGTCCCCGGCGAGCACACGTTCCAGGTCGGGAGCGCGGGGAGCACGACGCTCGTGCTGCAGACCGTCCTGCCCGCGCTGCTCCGCGCGCCCGCGCCGTCGGCGCTCACGCTCGAGGGCGGCACGCACAACCCGCTGGCGCCGCCGTTCGACTTCCTGGACCTCGCCTACCTGCCGCTCGTGCGGAGGATGGGGCCGGACGTCACCGCGACGCTCGTGACGCCCGGCTTCTACCCGGCCGGCGGCGGGCTGGCCCGCGTCTCGATCGCGCCGGCGCCGGCGCTCGCGCCGCTCGAGCTCCTCGAGCGCGGGGAGATCCGCGCCCGGCGGGCGGTCGCGACGGTGTCGAACCTCCCGGGCGCCATCGCGGTGCGCGAGCTCGACGCGGCGGCGGCGGTGCTCGGCTGGGAGCCGGGCTGCTTCGAGCCCAGCGTGCTGAGGGGCGGGAACGGCCCAGGCAACGTGCTCACCATCGCCGTCGAGAGCGAGCACGTGACCGAGGTCTTCACCGGGTTCGGGGTGAAGGGCGTGCGCGCGGAGTCCGTCGCCACGAAGGCGGCCGAGGAGGCGCGCGACTACCTCGCGGCGGGCGTCCCCGTGGGCGAGCACCTGGCCGATCAGCTGCTCTTGCCGATCGCCCTCGCGGGCCGCGGCGCCTTCCGGACCGTGCGCCCGTCATCCCACACGACAACCCACCTCGGGCTGCTCCGAGATCTCCTCGGGATCCGCGCGTCGGTCGAGCAGATCTCGGACGCGGCGTGGCAGATCGAGATCTGGCGCTGAGCGCTGTCCACGGCGGATCCACGGCCGATTGACGGCGGTGTCCCGGTTGTGCCACATCACGACGGGCGTACGGCGCGCCCTGCGTCGCGGGCTGCCCGCGGCACGACGGCGCGCCCGGACGGCGGCGACGCGGAAGGCGGGACAATGGCGAAGCGCGATTACCTCAAGATCACGGACACGACCCTGGCCGAAGCGCACCGCGTGCTCAGGCTCGCCGCTCGCCTGAAGGAGGAGCCGAAAGGGCGGCGCACGACGATGCTCGCCGGCCGGGCCATCGCGGTCGTCCTGGAGAAGGCGAGCACGCGCACGCGCGTGTCGTTCGAGGTCGGCATCGCGCAGCTCGGCGCCCAGCCGGTCGTGCTGAGCACCCAGGGCAGCCAGCTCGCCCGCGGCGAGCCGATCCGCGACACGGCGCGCGTGCTCGCCCGGTACTGCGACGCGATCGCGTTCCGCACGTCGTCGACCGCGCGCCTGCTCGAGATGGCGGAGGCGAGCGTGCCGGTGCTCAACGCGCTCTCGGACGACGGCCACCCGGTGCAGGTGCTCAGCGACATCTTCACGATCCAGGAGGCGCTCGCGGCGAGCGGGGACAGGAGCGGCATCGCCGGCCGGCGCATCGCGTTCCTCGGCGACTGCGCGAGCAACATGGCGCGCTCGTGGCTCGAGGCGGCGCAGCTCTTCGATTTCCACCTCGTGCTCGCGGGGCCCGAGGGGTACATGCCGCCCGCCGACGAGGTCGAGCGCGCGCGGAAGACGGGCCACGTCACGATCGTGCACGACCCGCGCGAGGGCGCGGCGGGCGCGGACGTGGTGAACACGGACGTGTGGGCGAGCATGGGACACGAGGCCGAGGCGGAGAAGCGCCGCGCCGCGTTCGCCGGCTGGACCGTGGACGCCAGGGTGATGGCGAAGGCCGCGCAGCACTCCATCGTGCTGCACTGCCTGCCGGCGCACCGCGGCGAGGAGATCGACGACGAGACGCTCGAAGGGCCGCGCTCGCGCGTGTGGGATCAGGCCGAGAACCGGCTGCACGTGCAGAAGGCACTCATGCTGTGGCTGCTCGGCGTCGAGCTGGCCTAGAGCGGGCGCGCGCCGCGCGGGGTCAACCGAGGAGCGCGCCGCGCCGGGACCGGGCGGGGGCCCCGTCGCCGCCCGAGCGGCCCGTGAGGTCCGCGACGACCTGCACCAGGTCGGCAGGGTCGATCGGCTTGGCGACGTGCTTCTGGAAGCCGGCCGCCAACGCCCTCCTCCGGTCCTCGATCCGGGCATAGGCGGTCAGGGCCACGGCGGGGATACGCCGGATCTCGTCCCGGCCCGCCGCGCGCAGCTGGTGGATCAGCGCATAGCCGCTCTCCCCCGGCATACCGATGTCGCTGAGCAGGACATCGGGCCTCAGCCGCTCCAGGACGCTCATGGCCTCGCTCGCCGAGCCGGCCGTGGTGACCCGCGCGCCCGCTCCCTCCAGCAAGAACGCGAGCATCTCCCGGGCGTCCGGCTCATCCTCGACGACGAGGACGTGAACGCCGAAGAGCGGCGACGGCTCCCCGCTCCGCAGCGGGGCGCGCCCCGGCGCGGACGGCGGCCCCTCGTGCGCGGCGGAGGGCGCCGCGGGCAGGGGGAGCGTCACCGTGAACGTCGCTCCTCCCCCCTCGCCCGGGCTCTCCGCCTCCGCCGTGCCGCCGTGCAGCTCGACGAGGTGGCGGACGATCGCGAGCCCCAGGCCGAGCCCGCCGTGAGCCCTCGTCGGGGAGGAGTCGCCCTGGCGAAAGCGGTCGAACACATACGGAAGGAACGACGTGGCGATGCCCTTGCCGTTGTCCATGACCGAGATCGCGACCTGGGAGTCGCTCCGCCCCACCCGGACGGTGACCAGCCCTCGCTTCGGGGTGAATTTCACCGCGTTGGAGAGCAGATTCCACATGACCTGCTGGAGGCGATCGGGGTCGCCGCACACGTGGCTGAGCCCCTCGCCCGGCTCGACGCGGATCTCGATCTCCTTCGCCTTCGCCGTCGGCGTGATGGTGTCCACGGCGGCCTCGATGACCGCGGCGAGATCCACGGCGATCGTGCGGAGCCGCAGCTTGCCCGTGATGATCCGGGAGACCGTCAGGATATCGTCGACGATCTGCGCCTGCGCGTGGGCGTTGCGCTCGATCGACGCCATGCCCTGCTTGACGCGCTCCGGGGCGAGGCCCTTGTCCCTGATCAGCCGCGCCCAGCCCAGGATCGCCGTGAGCGGCGTCCGCAGCTCGTGGGAGACCGTCGCGAGGAACTCGTCCTTCATGCGGTTCGCGTCCTCGGCCCGGATGCGGTCCTTCTCCGACTGGGCGAGCGCCTGCTGCTCGCGGCGGAGCAGCTCCGTGCGCTCGCGCTCGAGCTGCTTCAGCTCGGTGATGTCGACGACGGCGCCCGTCAAGAACAGCGGGGAGCCGTCCCGATCGGCGACGAGGCGCCCGCGATCGTGGACCCACCGGATCGACCCGTCGGCGCGGACGACGCGGTGGATGATGTCGTAGATGCACCGCTCGCGGATGCTCCGCTCGTGCATGGCGATCACCGCGTCGAGATCCTCCGGGTGGACGCGGCTCAGCCAGTCGCCCATGGGCTGCGTCGTCTCGCGCTCGTCCAGGCCGAGGATGCGGTTCAGGCTCGCGTCCCTCGTGTCGTACCGCGTCTCCAGGTCGACGCGCCACGTGCCCACGTCCGCCGCCCACGTGGCCAGCCGTAGCCGATCCTCCCGGTCCTGGAGCGCGCTCTCGATCCGGAACCGCTCGGTCAGGTCGACCGCCGCGCCGACCATGCGGATCGCCTTGCCGCTCGCGTCGCGGAGCACCGCGCCGCGATCGAACACGCGGGCGACGGAGCCGTCGCCGCGGTAGACGCGGTACTGCGCCGACCAGGTGTCGGCGTCCCCGTGGATGAGCTCCTCGAACTCGCGCGCAATGCGGTCGCGATCCTCGGGCAGCACGCGGTCCACCCACCACGCGCCGGTCGGGGCCATCTGCTCGGGCGCGTAGCGGAAGACCTCGTGAAACGTCGCGTTGCGCTCGACCCGGTCCGTCCGGATATCCCAGTCCCAGATCGGGTCCTTGATCGCTCGACCGAGGAGGCGATAGCGCTCGTCCTGTACGTCCGCCTCCAGGCGCGCGCGCGGCTCCCTGGCGCCTGCGTGCGCGGCGCCATCGGCGGGGCCTGCGAGCGCGACCGCGGCCTGATCGGCGAGCGCCTCGATCAGCCAGGCATCCTCGCCGGAGGCCGGGGCGGCCCGCTCGACCGCGAGCACGCCAGAGACACGGCCGCTGACGATCAGCGGCGCGGCGGCGACGTGGGCCGCCCCGTCCAGCGCTCGCGCTATCCCGTCGTCGGCGCTCGGGAGCGGGCGGCCGCAGAGCTCGGCGAGCAGCGCCGGATCGAGCCCCAGCGCCGCTCGCACGACCGGACGCTCGTCCTCGTCGTTCAGGATCAGGACGGCCCTGCCGGAGCCGCTCAGGCGCGTCGCCGCGGAGAGGACGATCTCTTGAATCGCGGGCGCCGAACACGCCGACGCGAGCGCGCGGCTGGCCTCGGTCAGCGCGCGGATCTGCGAACGGTGCCTCTCCTCGTCTTCGATCACAGGCAGACGACCCTCGGATGCAGCATGAGGGTGCTCTCGCGGACGATGGGTGTACATCCCTGCCCAGATCAGCCGGGCGCGCTCTTGGAACACGGCGCCACCACACCAGAGCACGAGCAGGCGGTATGCCTCTTGCGGCCCTGTCATAGGAGCGCGTGGACATGCGCGCCAGCCAAGCCGCAGGCGATCCGGCGCAGAAAACTTGGCCCGGTATCCCGATTCCTGAGCAAACCCGCGCAGCGTGGATTTCCGCGACATGCCGCCCGAGCTCCTCCTGGCCGTGGCCGGCGCGGCGCTCTCCTTCGGGCTGGTCCAGACGCTCCGGCTCGCGTGGAGGCGCGCATGGCAGCGGCGCCGGCTCTCGCGGTGCCGGGAGCAGGGCGCCGCGGGAGAGGCCCGCGCCGAGGCGCTCCTCCGCGAGCTCGGCTACACCATCGTCGGCCGGCAGGTCGCGGTCTCGTACGGAGTCCAGATCGACGGCGAGCCGGTCAGCGTCGGGCTCCGCGCCGACTACCTCGTGGCGCACGGTCCCAGGCGGTATGTCGCCGAGGTGAAGACGGGCCGGCTCGCGCCGCGCATCGACACGCCCGCGACGCGGCGGCAGCTGCTCGAGTACCGCGTCGCGTTCGACGTCGACGGCGTGCTCCTCGTCGACGCGGAGTCCCGGCGGGTGCGGTCGGTGGTGTTCCCGCTGCCCGCCGGCGCCGCGGCCGCGTCACCGTACGGCGCGCGCCTCGCGTGGGTCCTGGCGGCCGTCGTGGGGGGCCTCGTCGCGGCGATGGCCGCGCGCTCCGCGGGGTGACGCGGGCGCGCGGCGGGCCAGAGCGCGGCCTACGGGCGGCTCGCGGCGCGGCGCGCGCGGCGCCTGCGGCCGGCGAGCAGCAGGAGACCGAGCCCGAGCAGGCCGACCCTGGCCGGCGAGGCCTCCGGGGTCGCGCCCGCGCGGCACGCGCAGGACGCGTCGGGCTTGTTGCCGCCCGTGCCGCCGCTCGCGCCGCCGGAGCCGGAGCCGGAGCCGGAACCGGAGCCAGAGCCGGTGGTCAGATCCACCGGATCGTCGAGCCCCACGTCGGGTCCGATCGACCCTCCGCTCGCGGCGGAGGCGGCGCCGCCGTGGACCACCGGCTCGCCGCAGACCCCGTTGACGCACGGCGCGTTGCCGGGGCAGACGGCGCCCGCGCACGCGTCGGCGCAGCTCCCGGCGACGCAGACCTGCCCGTCAGCGCACGTCTTGCCGTCGCAGCCGGTGTCGACGCAACGGCCGTCCCCCCCGCACACCTTGCCGGTCGGGCAGGTGCGGCAGCCGCAGTTGGACTGGCAGATGCCGCGCTCGCAGACCGCGCCGTCCTCGCACTCGATGTGGGCGCAGAGATCCACGCACCGCCCGAGCTGGCACTCCTGGTTCGCGGGGCAGACGACGCCGTCGCACCCGCCCACGCAGTTGCCGCCGACGCAGATCTGGCCGCCGGTGCACTCCTTGCCGACGCACGCCTGCTCCACGCAGAAGCCGTCGTCGCAGACGAGCCCGGCGTCGCAGACGACCTCGCCGCGCCCGCAGTACGGCACGCACGACCCGCGGTTGCACACGAAGCCCTCGTCGCAGAGCCCCTCGCCGTTATCGACCTCGCCGTCGCAGTCGTTGTCGATGTTGTCGCAGGTCTCTTTCTGCTCGCCGGGCTCGAGCACGGGCAGGCACTCGACCTCGCCCTCGGTCGCGCAGCCCGTCCTGCCCACGGCGCACGCGCCCTGCAGGCCCGTGTCGCAGACCTCGCCGCCGCCTTTGCAGGTCACGCCCGTGATGTAGTAGACGAAATCGTTGAAATCGCCGTCGTTCTCGTACCCGCCCTGGCTCCCCTTCCAGCTCGTCGCGGTCACGGGCAGGTCCTCGAAGGCGACATAGAACGCGTCGGGCTCGGCGGTGGACGTGTAGATCAGCGTCGTCACCCACGGCTCGTTCGGCGTGCAGCTCGTGCAGACGGTGTTCAGCTCGCGCTGCGAGAACTTCGTCTGGGTGCAGTAGGTGCCCTCCTTGCCGATCAGCGCGAAGCCGACCAGGCCGCCCTGGTACCGCGCATCGTTCCGGATGTCCGCCGCCGAGAACTGCCGCGGCGTCCAGTCGTGCTGCCCCGCCTGGGTGGTCTGCATCGTGGCCAGCGGGCAGAAATCGTTGTCCTCGCACCGGAACGCCGTCGACGTGTCAGCGGGGATCAGCTCATAGATCTGGTTGTCCGGCGGGCGCGTGCCGCTCGCGTTCGCGTTGTACCAGCCGAACGCGACCTTGCACCCGCCCCCGCGCAGCACGAGCTCTCCCGAGAACCCGCAGAGCGGCGAGAACACGCCTGGCTCCGTGCTCGCGTCGGCCACGGGATCGATGTCTTCCCCCCGGTACCCGAAGAGCCCCTCGAGCGTGACGGCATCCCTGGGGAAACCCCGGCCCGTCACGAGGCCAATCTCGTTGTCGCGGACCGGCGTGGGCAAGTCCGTGCCGTCCAGCTGCTCCACAGCAGCGCTCGCGGGCACGGCCCCGGCGAGCGGGGCAAGCGATAGGAACAAGGAAAACGCGGCTCGAGCCGCGCGGCGGCGAGGCGTCGTGAAATAAGGCGTTTGCGGCATGAACACCACTCTACACCTCCCGAAGAGACCAGGGTGGATGAGATTACACATCTCCACACCACCAGAATTATGCAGCACGGTTGTTCCTGCGTCGCAGCGCGCAGCCGTCTTGACGCACGCCGTCACCACGACGCATGGAGTTGTTCTGACGTTGAGTCGATCGTCAGCGTATTCCGGCGCCGCTCCACTTCGCGCCGGGACAGGCCTCCTCGGGGCGCTGCGCGAACGACTGCGGCGGAATCGCCACAATGGCGCAATGAAATAGCGGAGCAATGAAACGACGGCGCGCGCAACGAAACAACCAACAGCGCGGCCGATCAACGCAGCGACGCTCCCGGCCTGGGGTGTTGCCCGGGTGTGTTAGGCTCGCGCGCTCAGGCTGCGCGTTTCCACCGCCACCGTATGACCAAGAAATCGCTCCGCGTCTATTTCATCGCCCACCACGACGGCCGCTTCACCGGGATCCTCCTGCGCACGTGGGCATTCCTCTTCGATCGGCCGGCGCCGTCCGCCTATGGCGCCTCCGAGGACGAGGTGCTGCGCGCGATCGAGGTCGAGCTCCACGCGAGGCTCGCCACGGACGAGGACGATCTCGATCGCTACCTGTGGGACGAGTCGTTCGAGGTCCGCTCGCTGGACGTCGACGTCCACCCGCAGACCACGGTCAAGCGGACCGCCGTCGTCGGCCGGCGCCAGATCCCGCTGCGGCTCACGTACCTCGCGAGCAAGCTCGCCGAGGGCGGCGTCCGCGTGATGCTCCCCCGCTTCGGCTGGTCCGTGGTCCTCGAGGATCTCTCGATCGCGCCCGACGTGCTCCGCCAGCTCGTCACGAGCGCGCTGCTCGGCGAGTCCCCGCGGTCGCTCTTCGATTTTCGCCGGGAGGGAGACGAGTACGTGCGCCCGTGGTCGCCGCGCCGGATGGAGCGCGCCGGGCGGACCGCTCGGCGCCCGGAGGACGAGCGCCCCACGCTGCACGCCGTCTCCGAGGATCTCGTCGAGAAGGCCGCGCGCCAGCGGCTGCCGCTCGCGGTGGGCGAGTCCGAGGAGCTGGAGCAGGCGCTGCCGCTGTTCGACGTGGCGCGCGCCGCGCACGGCGCGTCGCTGCCGTCGATCCTGCTGGTGGGCGGCCCGGGCGTCGGCAAGACGACCTGGGTCCACCGCCTGGCGCGGCGGTTCGCGGCGTGGCGAAGGGACAAGGCGCGCGCGAGCTCGCCGGGCCTGTTCAGCACCTCGGCCGATCGGCTGCTCGCCGGGATGAAGTACCTCGGCATGTGGCAGGCGAGGTGCCTGAGGCTCGTGAGCGAGCTGTCGCACGAGGGGGATCTGCTCCACGTGGGCGCGCTCCTGCCGCTGCTCCGGCCGCAGCCGGACGGCGCGTCGATCGGCGACGTGTTCCTGCCGGCGCTCCGGACGGGCGAGGTGAGCCTCATCGCGGAGTGCACCGAGCCGGAGCTCGAGGCGTGCCAGCGCCGCGCGGCCTCGCTCGTGGCGTGCTTCCAGATCGTCCGGCTGCGCGAGCCGGATGCGGCCGCGGTGCCGGCGCTGCTCGCGGAGTACGAGGCGCGGAAGGACACGCGCGTCCGGCTGCACCCGGCGGGCAAGAAGCGGCTGGTGCAGCACCTCGCGATGTTCCGGCGCGACGTGCTCTTCCCCGGCAAGGCGTTCCGCTTCTTCGACTGGCTCGCGCAGGAGGCCGGCGCCCGGGCCGGCGCGGAGGCGGAGGCGGCCGGAGCGGCGCCGGCGCGCGTGCTGTACCCGCGGGACGTGTCCGAGGCCTACGCGCGCCACTCGGGGCTGCCGATCGAGCTCATCGCCGACGAGATCCCCGCGAGCGCCGAGACGATCGCGCGCGGGCTGAAGCGGCGCGTGATCGGGCAGGACGAGGCGTGCGACACGGCGGCGCGGGTGCTGGCGCGCTTCAAGGCCGGGATGAACGACCCCGAGCGCCCGTGCGGCACGCTGCTGTTCGTCGGCCCGACCGGCGTGGGCAAGACGGAGCTCGCGAAGGAGCTCACGCGGTCGATGTTCGGCGACGAGGGGCGGATGATCCGGCTCGACATGAGCGAGTACAGGCTCCCGGGGTCGTCGGCGCGCCTGCTCGCGGCGGGGCCGGACGCGACGACGCTCGCGCAGCGCGTGCGGCAAGAGCCGCTGTCGCTCGTGCTCCTCGACGAGATCGAGAAGGCGCACCGCGAGGTGTTCGACCTCTTGCTCGCGATCCTCGGCGAGGGGCGGCTGACAGACGAGGACGGGCGCCACGTGGATTTCCGGATGGTGCTCATCGTGATGACCTCGAACCTCGGCGTCGCCGACCGGGCGCCGGTCGGCTTCGGCGGCGAGGACGAGCGCGCCCTGCCCCCGGGCGCGCGGCGCGCGGCGCCGGCGGGCGTGCGCGAGCACTTCCGGCCGGAGTTCGTGAACCGCATCGACCACGTCGTGCAGTTCCGGGGCCTCGGGCGGGACAGCGTGCTCAGGATCGTCGATCTCGAGCTGGCCAAGGCCGAGGCGCGCACCGGGCTCGTGCGCCGCAACCTGAGGCTCCGTGTGCTGCCCGAGGCGCGGGCCTGGCTAGCCGAGGCGGGGTTCGATCCGAGGCGCGGGGCGCGGCCGCTGAAGCGGGTGATCGAGGAGCGGGTGATCACGCCGATCGCGGCGCGCATGGCGGAGGATCCGGGGTGCAGGGACAGGGAGATCGTGGTGGCGGGCGGGGGCGCGGGGCTCGAGGTGCGGTTCGGGTAGCCGGCCGAGAGGGGGGCGGGCGCAGCCCTCGCCGAGCGGCCTTGCGCCCCTCAGCCCGCGCCGGCGGGCTGTTCGACCTCGGGGCCGGGCTCACCGTTCACGACGGCCCACACGAACTCCGGAATGAGCGCGAGCGAGTGCTGGTCCTGCGTGACGCCGATGAGGCCGCTGACGAACTCCAGGGGGTGCTCCCGGCGCTGCGCATCGATGAAGCGCAAGGGCACGCTGGTCAGCCCCGGCGGGAGCTGCGCGAACCCGGGTCCCTCCGGATCCGCCAGCGCGGAGAGCGGGTTGCGCCGGGCCTCCGCGGCCTTCCAGCGATCGAGCCAGCCGTCGAGATACGCATTCCAGACGAAGTGGTCGGCCGGCCAGGCGCGCAGGTACGGAAAGAGCACGTGGATCCACCCGGTGAGCTCATCCGCGGAGTTCTCGTACCGGAAGAAGGCGCGCCAGAACGCTGGATCCTGACGCCCCTCCGCCGCAGCGACGATCTGGTCGAGCACCGGCAGGAGCACGTCAGTCCAGCGCTCCGCCCCGAAGGGGACGAACGTCGCCGCGCGGTGGCGCACCCAGCGCCAGTCGTCCGCCGTGCCGAGCAGGTAAATGCGCGGGATTCCACGTTCCGGAAAGCTCATGTCCGCGGGGAAGGGCGGCTGCCACTCGAAGTGCGGCACGAACGGCGTCATCACCGTGAGCTCCGACGCCACGCGCTCCACCGGTCCCGTGGTGGAGAAACTGGCTGTCACGAGCTCCCGCAGCTTGCCGACCCGCGCGGCGATCAGGGTGGAGAAATCCGAGAACGCGACGGGCCACGGGTTCACCTCACCCAGCGTGAAATCCGGCCGATCGATCCTCAGCTCGAAGTCGCTGTCGTCGAGGAGGACCTGACGCCGCTGCGCCTCGTTCGCGGCGACGTGGAGCGTGAACCCCCGGGCAAGGCAGAACCAGACCACGTCGGGTGACAGCACGAGGGGATAACGCTGGGTATAGGCCATGTAGGCCGCCTGGACGAGCGGGTGCACGTCCGTGCGTCCGACGAGGGGCAGGCGATGGCGGTAGGCGGCCTCGACGGGCGAGACGAGCAGGCTCTGCACCGTCGCTTCCTCGTCGAACGCGGGCAGGGGCGCCGTCGAAGGCGCGACCTCGGCAACGTCGATCGTCGTGACGCTCATGGCTCCTCGTCCTCCTGGCCCTGCGCGACGGCTTCATGGGCCAGCGCTGCCGTAGATAGAACCTCGTACACAAGCGCGCCGCGCGAGACAACTCGCGCCGGCGGCAACCGCGCAGCGAGCGGGCTCAACCCTGGAATCGCCTCGGCGGCACCTCGACCTCGTCGGGCGCGCCGACGCACGGCCGTGCGCCAGACGCGTGAGCGGAGAGGCAGCGAGCGCTCACCCACAACGGAACATTTCAGTAAAACTGACACATCCGTGCGTGCAATTGGAGCGCCAGGTTACCTGCTCGGCGGACCGACCGCAATCGCGATGCTTGTCGCCGCGTCGCCCCGGATGCATGCGCGGATTCGGTCCCGGCGGAGCGCCACAATGGCGCGAAGGTGCGGGATCTCCCGGTCCACAAGGCGGATCCCGAGAGATTCGCTGCTGGCCGAGCTGGGCGACATGGCACGGCATATCCCGCCTCCAGGCGAGGATCGAGGCGCTTGGCAGCGCATGAGTTTCGCGTCATTCATGGCGCATGCCCTCCTCGCGCAGCTCCTCGCGCAGCCGTTCGCCTTCGCCGTCGAAAGCCACAGGTGTCCGCTCGGGGCTGCGCGCCCAGGTAAAGAGCGCGGGCAATTTCGCGCATCCTCTGACCGACGCCGGCAGCACGTCGAGCAGCGCGGCCGCGCCCAGCGCCGTGAACCAGGCCGCGGCTCCCAGCCCGACCCCGAAGCCAGACCCCTTCTCCGGCTGGGATCCCGTCACGCGGAAGAGCACCAGCAAACCGAGCTCGCCCGGCCCGACGACCACGACGACGGCCGCGCCGCACAGTCCATCAGGGAGCCAGTTCGGGAGCACGACGACCGGCAACAACAGCCCCAATGTCGGCCGAGCACCCACCAGCGCGCCAAGCTCCCCGACCGCGACGCCGAGGCCGCCGCTCTCCAACGCCGGGAACCTGCAGGATCCGGCCAGGCCTCGATCCGCCGCTTCCGATGGCGGCCTCCCCAGGGGCTCTACACAGCCTCAGACCACCGAGCCCACCGTCAGGCCTCGATCCGCCGATGGCGGCCTCCCCAGGGGCTCCACACAGCCTCAGACCACCGAGCCCATCGTCAGGCCCCGCTCCGCCGATGGCGGCCTCCCCAAGGGCTCCACACAGCCTCAGACCACCGAGCCCATCGTCAGGCCCCGCTCCGCCGATGGCGGCCTCCCCAAGGGCTCCACACAGCCTCAGACCACCGAGCCCACCGTCAGGCCTCGCTCCGCCGATGGCGGCCTGCCCAAGGGCTCCACACAGCCTCAAACCACCGAGCCCACCGTCAGGCCTCGCTCCGCCCCTTCCGATGGCGGCCTGCCCAAGGGCTCCACCCAGCCTCAGACCACCGAGCCCACCGTCAGGCCTCGCTCCGCCGATGGCGGCCTGCCCAAGGGCTCCACACAGCCTCAGACCACCGAGCCCACCGTCAGGCCTCGATCCGCCCCTTCCGATGGCGGCCTGCCCAAGGGCTCCACCCAGCCTCAGACCACCGAGCCCACCGTCAGGCCTCGCTCCGCCGATGGCGGCCTGCCCAAGGGCTCCACCCAGCCTCAGACCACCGAGCCCACCGCCAGGCTTCAATCCGCCCCTTCCGATGGCGGCCTCCCCAAGGGCTCCACCCAGCCTACCGACCAGCCATCTCCAGGCCTCGGCAAGGGTCCCCAAGGGAACACCAAGGCGACGGAGCCAGGAAGCACGGCTCCCAAGGGGGGCGAGGTGCCCGGAGGGACACCCGCGAAGGAGACCGTCGCAAAGGACAGCACGTCAGCTCAGACCTCCCCCAAGGCGGGCGAGACCGGCGCGAAGAGCACCCCCGCCCCTAAACCCGCTGCCACCGCGGAGCCCACGCCCGCCAAGCCCTCCACCTCGAAGTCACCGCCCGCGGGGCAGGGCTCCCGGCAGCCGGGGGCCGGCGGCTCGGGACCGACGCCGGGACACTCGTCCACCACGGCCGACCCAGCGCAGGACGGCAAGGTGACATGGATCGCGGACAAGGCCGTCAAGAAGTCCGAATGGAGGACTCAAACGGGTAGAGGCAGCCGCAAGAAGGCGAAGCGAGGCCTCCCGAGCATCGCCGACCAGCTGACCAGCGGCGGCTTCCCCGCCCATCCCGCGCAGGCGAAGAAGGATCTCGGGAAGCGCTTCCCGAAAGGACCGCTGTTCAACGAAGCCGAGTGGAACGCCTTCGAGCAGCTCTCCTCGACCCCTCAGGGACAGCGCTGGCTCAACGCCTCCGGCATGCTCACGCTCGACCAGGTCAAGCAGTACCTGTCGGACGACAAGGACGACAATCCCGAGAAATTCCGCGGCTTCCACCAGCTCCACAAGCCGAGCAAGGTCGTCCTCGCGAGCTACGTCTCTCGACAGAGGAACAGCGGCGAGGGCGGGCAACGCTTCGAGGGCACCCCTCCAGCCGCGGTGGCCCTGTCGATGGAGGCGAGGCACGCGAGCGACCCGGCGAGGCGGGACGAGCTCAAGCAGGAGATCGATCGGGGCATCGCGGCAGAATGGGCCAAGACGCTCGAGCACACGGCGCCGAACGACGACGCGACCAAGGCGATCGCGCAAGGCGCCGTGCCGAACCCGACGGGAAGCGGCACCCTCTCGAACGACGATGTCCTCGACAGGTACAACCAGTCGATCGAGGTGCTCACGAACGTCTTTCACCTGCTCCAGGAAGGCGCCGAGATCTACGACGACAGCGCAAAGAGCCATGTCCCGCTCCGCGACGTCCCCGTCGCCAAGCTCCTCTCCCACGGCGGCCGGGTCAACATCCAGATCCCCGCGGGCACGCCTCCGTACGCGGTGACCGAGCTCCTCGGCATCACCGACGGGCACGGCAACCCGAAGGCCGGCGTGTTCCCGCGCGCCTTCGGGACGCACCACATCGCGCTCGGCAAGGGCAAATTCAAGGAGGAAGGAGGACACGTCGCCGCCATCAAGTCCAAGCTCGATGACACCGAGCTCTACGGCATGAACCTCGCCATCGGCGGCCTCGGCCTCAAGGACTTCAACGGCGACGTCATCCTGCCAGACGGCGCTCACGGCCACATCTTCATCGGCCACCGGCCGCCCAGGTCGGACAGGCCGGGCGCCCTCCAGATCGGCATCGAGACGACAGGGCCCAACGCGCCCAGCACCGTCGGCTACATCCACAACTGGCGCTCCACCGAGAAGACCGCCAACCCCATCTCCAGCGTCGGCGGCCTCAAGCAGGACAAGATCGGTGACGACCAGATCAAGAATGCTCGCACCGTCGACCTGGGCAAGCTCGGCGACGACTGGGCCGGGGTCCTCAAGGACCGAGCGGACACGTTCGAGCATGACCTGGCGGAAAGGGGCAAAGACGCGATCGGCGAGCTCGTCGGCCCGCGCACCCTGCCGCCGGAAGACATCCAGGACACCGAGCAGCGTGCCTCCGAGCAGCGGTCGGGAGGACCCGATCAGGAGCCGCGGGACGACGAGCCCCGCGATCCGCCCGGGGATCGCGCGTCGTCGCCGAAGGAAGATGCCCAGGACCCCGAGCAGCGCGCCCCCGAGCAGCCGACGCGAGGGGCAGAGCAAACCTCCCAGGACAACGAGCCACGCGAGCTGCCCGGTGATGCCCCGGAGCAGACGACGGCCAAGGCGCCGGAGGCCTCGAGTCCTCAGCCGGGCGCTTTGCCGACGCAGGGCGCCCAAGAAAAGGCGCCGGAGAGACCCGGCCAGCCCCGGCCAGAGGCGGCCCCGCAGCTGCCCGCAGGGCGCCCCGTGGACCCCACGGCCATCACCACGGGGATGCAGGCGCCAGCGCCCGCCACGTCCGGTTCAGCCCAGGACCAGGCCGCGAGCGCCACCGGAATGCCGCCCGATGAGACCCCCGCGCCCTCCAGCGCGAGGAAGCGGACAGCCGCGCAGGCGCAGAGCGACGACGAGCAAGACGCCCCTGCGAGCTCCAAGAGAGCGAAGAGTTCGGGGCAGCCATTGTCTTCGTCGCAGGCGGCTCAGTCCGCGCCCGAGAGGAGCGGCGCCGGCCTCCTGGCGTCCCGGCACATCAAGGCGCTCCACGACTTGATGCAGATGTCGGACATGAGCCCTGAAGGGCTGACGATGCGCGGGATCACCGGCGGAGGGGCGTTCACGAGCAAGCGCGGCAATGACGGCGAGCTGAGCACCGATCTGCGCCCGGACGAGCTGGACACCCTTCGCCAGAAGGTCGACGACTTCTCCCGCGTCGCTCAGGACCTGCTCACGCGTACCCAGAACCTGCCCCAAGAGGCTCTGACCCTCTACAGGGTCATCAACGATCTCGACACCAGCTCGTTGAGCGAGGGCGACACGCTCGACGAGATCCTCCCGAGCTCGACCTCATGGACCTCCGAGCTCGCTTTGGATCAATGGGTCAAGGACGGCGGGCTCGTGATGAAGATCAACACCACGAGCCATTACCCGACGGTGATGTTCTCCTACCCCGACGAGCAGCGGGACGAGGACCCGATCGCCTACAATCAGGCGCAGAAAGAGGTCCTCCTGGTGCCTTCGCGCATGACCATCACCAGGGTCACCGACCGGGAGCACAACGGCAAGCGCTTCCGCGAGGTCGAGGTGACGCCCAGAGAGCTTGAGTCCGGCGAGCTCGACGACGTGTTTCAGAGAGCGTCCCAGCGCATCGAGGAGAAGCAGAACGCCAAGCCGAAGGAGAAGAGCTTCGAAGTCGAGGATCGAGCGGCCATCGCCGAGCAATTCGGCGATACCGTGGCCGACGAGATCCTTGGTCACGTCGATAACCTCCCCCACTCCGGGGAGATCGTGGTTCACGACAAGAACGGTACCCCCTGGCGGATCGTCTCCGCGGACAGCAGGTTCGGTATCGACCTTCAGGAGAAGAAGGCGACGCCGGCAGACGCCGCCGCGGGCAACGCCGATACGGTGACCGGGGCCCCGGCGCCCAGCTGGCTTCACGCGCCCCCCCAGGGCGACGGCGCCGCCACCACCAAGCAGCTCGGAGGCGCTCCGAGCACCGCGAACCAGGGTGCCGCTCTCACCGGAAGCGCAGCTCCAGGCAAAACCGCCGCTTCCACCACCACCGGCGGCCTCGCCGCGACCCAGAGCACCCCCACGACCGACGGAAAGGCATCGATCGATGCGACGCTCGAGGCGCTGAACGAGAAGAGCGCCCGATGGTCTCATCCGGCCACGGACGACAACAAGCAGGAGGCCGCGGCGCTGCTCGGCGAGCTCATGCGAGCTCAGGACGTGGATGAGTCGCTCATCCAGAGGCTCGAGGAGCTCATCAAAAACCCCGACTCCCTCTCCCAGTCGCAGTTCGCCATCTGCGCGCTGAACGGCGTGCTCCACGCGCTGCTCACCTCCGACCTGAGCGGGTTCGCGCGCGTGGTCGCGGCCGAGTTCTCCGGCAAGCTCTTCGACCGCAAAGGCAAGCTGCTCGCCGACTTCTCGCTGCCCGCGCAGGGCGAAGACGGCGCTGCCACGAGCTCGAAGGTCGCCGATCCCATCCAGCGTGTCATCCGCGGCGAGATCCCGCTGGAGCAGGCCCCGATCGGCAACAAACTGCTCCGGAACGGCATCAAGACGGCGGGGGCCAAGCGCGCTGACGTCGAGCGCAAGGGGGGCGCCTTCTCCGACAAGCACGTCCTCGATTACCTCCTCGCCCGGGGCATGGGCAAGATGCTCAGCAAGCTCGCCCCGGAGCAATACAAGGCCGACGCCGAGAACACCGCCCGCGCCATCCCCGGCTACCTCGACAAGGCAGCCACGAGGCCCAAGGACGCCACCGGCCCGTCCAAGAAGCGGGGAGATCTGCTGCTGTCGGCGAACTCGCTGGTGACGCTCTTCAACGACATCCTGGGCGGCGACGCCCGGACCATGGTCGCCGGTGACGGCTACGACGTGAGCCGCATCAACGACGTGCTCTCGCGGCCCGACCAGGCCCCGTTCGTTCTGGCCACGGTCCTCGACGGCAAGGCGCTCGCCGAACGTGCGGCGGAGTTTGCGAAGGATCCGAAGAAGTCCAGGCCGTTCGAGGACGCGGGCACGTTCGACGCGTCGAGCACGCACCAGGTCGTCATCAACGGCAAGATCACGGACAACGGCACGCACTACACCGTGCCCATCTATTCCTGGGGGCAGACCTTCTCCATCGACGTGAAGAAGGAGGTCATGCCGAAGCTCTTCACCGTCGTTACCTATGGCTCGTTCGCCACGGCGCCAGGGCAGGCGCAGGCGCCCGCCACGTCCGGTACAGCCCAGGATCAGGCCGCGAGCGTCACCGGAATGCTGCCCGACGAGACCCCCGCGCCCGACAGCGCGACGAAGCGGAAAGCCGCGCAGGCGCTCAGCGATGACGAGCAAGGCCCCGGATCGAGCGCCGAGAACAAGAAAGCGAAGAACGCGGGGCAGCCCTCCTCTTCGTCTTCGTCTTCGTCTTCGTCTTCGTCGCAGGCGGCGCAGCCCGCGCCCGCGAGGAGCGGCACCGGCCTCCTGGCGTCCCGGCACATCGACGCGCTCCAGGGCTTGATGCGCGACATGTCGAATACGACCCCTGAAGCGCAGACGATGCGGGGGATCCCCGGCGGAGGGGCGTTCACCAGCAAGCGCGGCGAAGACGGCGAGCTGAGCACCGATCTGCGCCCGGACGAGCTGGACACCCTTCGCCAGAAGGTCGACGACTTCTCCCGCGTCGCTCAGGACCTGCTCACACGTACCCAGGACCTGCCCCAAGAGGACCTGACCCTCTACAGGGTCATCAACGATCTCGACACCAGCTCGCTGAGCGAGGGCGACACGATCGACGAGATCCTCCCGAGCTCGACCTCATGGACCTCCGATCTGGCCTTGGATCAATGGGTCAAGGACGGCGGGCTCGTCATGAAGATCAACACCACGAGCCATTACCCGACGGTCATGTTCTCCTACCCCGACCAGCAGCGGGGCAGAGAGCCGATCGCCTACAATCAGGACCAGAAGGAGGTCCTCCTGGTGCCCTCGCGCATGACCATCACCAAGGTCACCCCGCGGGAGCACAACGGCAAGCGCTTCCTCGAGGTCGAGGTGACGCCCGCACAGCTCCCGCCGCGCGAGCTCGACGCCGTGTTCGAGAGAGCCTCCGAGCGAATCAAGGAGAAGCAGAACGCCAAGCCGAAGGAGAAGCACTTCGAGATCGAAGAACAATCGGCCATCGCCGCGCAATTCGGCGATACCGTGGCCGGCGAGATCTTTGGTTACGTCGACAAGCTCCCCGACCGCAGCGAGCGGGAGATCGTGGTTCGCGACAAGGACGGTACCCCCTGGCGGATCGCCTCCGCGGACAGCATGTTCGGTATCGACCTGGAGGAGAAGAAGGCGACGCCCGCGGGGCGCCCCGTGGACCCCACGGCCATCACCACCGGCATGCAAGCGCCAGCGCCCGCCACGTCCGGTTCAGCCCAGGACCAGGCCGCGAGCGCCACCGGAATGCCGCCCGACGAGACCCCCGCGCCCGCCAGCGCGAGGAAGCGGACAGCCGCGCAGGCGCAGAGCGAAGATGAGCAAGACGCTCCAGCGAGCTCCAAGAGAGCGAGGAATGCCGGGGAGCCATCCTCTTCGTCGCAGGCGGCTCAGCCCGCGCCGGGCAGGGCCCTGGCGTCCCGGCACATGGATGCGCTCCATGGCCTGATGCGCGACATGTCCAACACCAGCTCTGAAGCGCAGACGATGCGGGGGATCCCCGGAGGCGGCGCGTTTACCAGCAAGCGCGGCACGGACGGCGAGCTGAGCACCGATCTGCGCCCGGACGAGCTGGACACCCTTCGCCAGAAGGTCGACGACTTCTCGAGCGTCGCTCGGGACCTGCTCACACGCACCCAGGACCAGCCCCAAGAGGATCTGACCTTCTACAGGGTCATCAACGATCTCGACACCAGCTCGCTGGTCGAGGGCGGCACGTTCGACGAGCTCCTCCCGAACTCGACCTCATGGACTCCCGATCTGGCCCTGAATCAATGGGTCCAGGACGGCGGGCTCCTGATGAAGATCAACACCACGAGCAAATACCCGACCGTCATGTTCTCCTACCCCGACGCGCAGCGGCCGGGGGACGCGATCGCCTACAATCAGGACCAGAAAGAGGTCCTCCTTGTGCCCTCGCGCATGACCATCACCAGGGTCACCCCGCGGGAGCACAACGGCAAGCGCTTCCTCGAGGTCGAGGTGACGCCCAGAGAGCTTGAGTCGAACGAGCTCGACGACGTGTTCGAAAGAGCGTCCCAGCGCATCGAGGAGAAGCTGAACGCGAAGCCGAAAGAGGTGTCCTTCGAGGTCGACCAACGACCGGAGATCGTCGCGCAATTCGGCGATACCGTGGCCGACGAGATCCTTGGTCACGTCGGCAATCTCCCCCACCCCAGCGAGGGGGAGATCGTGGTTCGCGATAAGGACGGTACCCCCTGGCGGATCGTCTCCGCGGACAAGGATTTCGGTATCGACCTTCAAGAGAAGAAGGCAATGCCCGCTGACGCAGCCGGGAGCAGCGCCGCTACGGTGACCGGGGCCCCGGCGCCCAGCCCGACCCGCCCGCCCGCCCAGGGCGACGGCGCCTCCACGGACCATGCAGGCGCGCTGGCGACCGTCACCGGAATGGCGCCCATCCAGGACCCCGCGCCCGCCAGCGCGAGGAAGCGGACAGCCGCGCAGGCGCAGAGCGAAGATGAGCAAGACGCACCGGCAAGCTCCAAGAGAGCGAGGAATGCCGGGGAGCCATCCTCTTCGTCGCAGGCGGCTCAGCCCGCGCCGGGCAGGGCCCTGGCGTCCCGGCACATGGACGCGCTCCAGGGCTTGATGCGTGACATGTCCAACACCAGCCCTCAAGCGCAGACGATGCGCGGGATCCCCGGAGGCGGCGCGTTTACCAGCAAACGCGGCACGGACGGCGAGCTGAGCACCGATCTGCGCCCGGACGAGCTGACCACCCTTCGCCAGAAGGTCGACGACTTCTCCAGCGTTGCTCGGGACCTGCTCACACGTACCCAGGACCTGCCTCGAGAGGAGCTGACCTTCTACAGGGTCATCAACGATCTCGACACGAGCTCGCTGGTCGAGGGCGGCACGCTCGACGAGCTCCTCCCGAGCTCGACCTCATGGACTCCCGATCTGGCCCTGAATCAATGGGTCCAGGACGGCGGGCTCGTGATGAAGATCAATACCAACAGCCACTACCCGGCCGTCATGTTCTCCTACCCCGACGCGCAGCGGCCCGGGGACGCGATCGCCTACAATCAGGCCCAGAAGGAGGTCCTCCTTGTGCCCTCGCGCATGACCATCACCAAGGTCACCCCGCGGGAGCACAACGGCAAGAGCTTCCTCGAGGTCGAGGTGACGCCCAGAGAGCTTGAGTCCGACGAGCTCGACGACGTGTTCCAGAGAGCGTCCCAGCGCATCGAGGAGAGGCTGAACGCGAAGCCGAAAGAGGTGTCCTTCGAGGTCGACGAACGACCGGAGATCGTCGAGCAATTCGGCGATGCCGTGGCCGACGAGATCCTTCGTTACGTCGACAAGCTCCCCGACCCCAGCGAGCGGGAGATCGTGGTTCGCGACAACGACGGCACCCCCTGGCGGATCGTCTCGGCGGACGAGCGGTTCGGCATCGACCTTCAGGAGAAGAAGGCGACGCCCGCTGACGTCGCCGAGAGCAGCGCCGAGGCGGTGACCGGGGCCCCGGCGCCCAGCGCGGTCCACGCGGACGCCCAGGTCGACAGCGCCTCCACGGACAATGCAGGCGCGCTGGCGAACGTCACCGGAATGGCGCCCATCCAGGACCCCGCGCCCGCCAGCGCGAGGAAGCGAACCGCCGCGCAGGCGCACAGCGACGACGAGCAAGACGCCCCGGCGAGCTCCAAGAGAGCCAAGAATGCGGGGGAGCAATCCTCTTCCTCTTCGTCGCAGCAGGCGCCGCCCGCGCGGGGGAGGGCCCTGGCGTCCCGGCACATCGACGCGCTCCAGGGCTTGATGCGTGACATGTCCAACACCAGCCCTCAAGCGCAGACGATGCGGGGGATCCCCGGAGGCGGCGCGTTCACCAGCAAGCGCGGCACGGACGGCGAGCTGAGCACCGAGCTGCGCCCGGACGAGCTGGACACCCTTCGCCAGAAGGTCGACGACTTCTCGAGCGTCGCTCGGGACCTGCTCACACGCACCCAGGACCTGCCTCAAGAGGATCTGACCTTCTACAGGGTCATCAACGATCTCGACACGAGCTCGCTGGTCGAGGGCGGCACGCTCGACGAGCTCCTCCCGAGCTCGACCTCATGGACCTCCGATCTGGCCCTGAATCAATGGGTCCAGGACGGCGGGCTCGTGATGAAGATCAACACCACGAGCAAATACCCGACCGTCATGTTCTCCTACCCCGACCAGCAGAGGGACGGAGAGCCAATCGCCTACAACCAGGACCAGAAAGAGGTCCTCCTTGTGCCCTCGCGCATGACCATCACCAAGGTCACCCCGCGGGAGCACAACGGCAAGCGCTTCCTCGAGGTCGAGGTGACGCCCAGAGAGCTTGAGTCGGACGAGCTCGACGACGTGTTCCAGAGAGCGTCCGAGCGCATCGACGAGAGGCTGAACGCGAAGCCGAAAGAGGTGTCCTTCGAGGTCGACGAACGACCGGAGATCGTCGAGCAATTCGGCGATGCCGTGGCCGACGAGATCCTTCGTTACGTCGGCAATCTCCCCGACCCCAGCGAGCGGGAGATCGTGGTTCGCGACAAGGAGGGTACCCGTTGGCGGATCGTCTCGGCGGACGAGCGGTTCGGTATCGACCTTCAGGAGAAGAAGGCGACGCCCGCTGACGTCGCCGGGAGCAGCGCCGAGGCGGTGACCGGAGCCTCGCCCGGGCGCCCAGCGACAGAGCTCGGCAGGCAGGCGACAGGCCAGACGCCGAACGGTCCCGCACCAGGCGACCCCCGCGCTTCCACCACCAAAGACGGCCTCGCCGCGACCCAGAGCCCGCCGGCGGCCGACGGTAACGCCTCGGTCGATGCGGCGATCAAGGCGTTGAACGAGAAGAGCGCCCAATGGTCTCATCCAGCCACGGGCGCGAACAAGCAGGAGGCCAAAAGGCTCCTTGGCGACCTCATGCGCTCTCAGGGCGTGGATGAGGCGCTCGTCGAGCGGCTCGCGGAGCTCATCGAGAACCCGAGCTCCCTCTCCCAGTCCCAGTTCGCCATCTGCGCGCTGAACAGCGCCCTCCACACGCTGCTCACCTCCGACCTGGGCGGGTTCGCGCGCGTGGTCGCGGCCGAGTTCACGGGCAAGCTCTTCGATCGCCAGGGGGACCTGCTCGCCGACTTCTCGCCGCCCGCGCAGGGCGAAAATGGCGCCGCCATCAGCGCGCAGGTCGCCGATCCCATCCACCGTGTCCTCCGGGGCGAGCTCCCGGTGCAGAACGCCGGGTTCGGCAACAAGCTGCTCCTCAACGGAATCAAGAAGGCGAAGGCCGGATCCGCCGACCGCGAGCGCAAGGGCAGCGCCTTCTCCGGCGAGCACGTCCTCGATTACCTCCTCGCCCGGGGCATGGGCAAGATGCTCAGCAAGCTCGCCCCGGAGCAATACAAGGACGAT
Organism: Sorangium sp. So ce1504; assembly: GCF_051521635.1. NCBI lineage: Bacteria > Pseudomonadati > Myxococcota > Polyangiales > Polyangiaceae > Sorangium > Sorangium sp. So ce1504. The sequence goes on from NZ_CP150365.1 coordinate 10,308,890, forward strand.
GCCGAGAATGCCGCCGGCGTCATCCCCGGCTACCTCGACAAGACGACGCCGAGGGCCAAGGACGCCACCGGCCCGTCCAAGAAGCACGGCGATCTGCTGCTGTCAGCCAATTCGCTGGTGACGCTCTTCAACAAGATCCTCGGCGGCGACGCCAAGACCATGGTCGCCGGGGCCGACTACGACGTGGGCCGGATCAATGACGTCCTCGCGAGGCCCGACCAGGCGCCGTTTGCCCTGGCCACCATCCTCGACGGCAAGGCGCTCGCCGAGCGTGCCAAGGAGTTCGCGAAGGACCCCACGAAATCCAGGCCGTTCGAGGATGCGCGCGCGATCGACACCTCGAGCACGCACCAGGTCGTCATCAACGGCAAGATCACCGAGGATGGCGATCATTATGTCGTGCCGCTCCACACCTGGCAGCAGAGCTTCTCCATCAAGGTGAAGAAGGACGTCTTGCCGTCGCTCTTCCCGGTCTTCACGTATGGAACCTACCTCCCGTCGCGAGCGCCGGCCGCGAACGACCTCACCCAGAGCCAGGCGCCGATGCCCGCCGCATCCGGTACTGCCCAGGACCAGGCCGCGAACGTCGCCGGAATGCTGCCCGACGAGACCCCCGCGCCGTCCAGCGCGAGGAAGCGCGCAGCCGAGCAGGCGCAGAGCGACGACGAGCATGACGCCCCGGCGAGCTCCAAGAGAGCGAAGAATACGGGGGAGCCATCCTCTTCCTCTTCGTCGCAGACGGCTCAGCCCGCGCCGGGGAGGGCCCTGGCGTCGCGGCACATGGACGCGCTCCATGGCCTGATGCGCGACATGTCCAACACCAGCTCTGAAGCGCAGACGATGCGCGGGATCCCCGGAGGCGGCGCGTTCACCAGCAAGCGCGGCACCGACGGCGACCTGAGCACCGAGCTGCGCCCGGACGAGCTGACCACCCTTCGCCAGAAGGTCGACGACTTCTCGAGCGTCGCTCGGGACCTGCTCACACGCACCCAGGACCTGCCTCAGGAGGATCTGACCTTCTACAGGGTCATCAACGATCTCGACACGAGCTCGCTGGTCGAGGGCGGCACGCTCGACGAGCTCCTCCCGAGCTCGACCTCATGGACTCCCGATCTGGCCCTGAATCAATGGGTCCAGGACGGCGGGCTCGTGATGAAGATCAACACCACGAGCCATTACCCGACCGTCATGTTCTCCTACCCCGACGCGCAGCGGCCCGGGGACGCGATCGCCTACAATCAGGACCAGAAAGAGGTCCTCCTTGTGCCCTCGCGCATGACCATCACCAAGGTCACCCCGCGGGAGCACAACGGCAAGCGCTTCCTCGAGGTCGAGGTGACGCCCAGAGAGCTTGAGTCGGACGAGCTCGACGACGTGTTCCAGAGAGCGTCCCAGGGCATCGAGGAGCGGCTGAACGCGAAGCCGAAGGTGAAGAGCTTCGACGCCGATGATCGAGCGGCCATCGCCGAGCAATTCGGCGATGCCGTGGCTGACGAGATCCTTCGTCACGTCGACAAGCTCCCCGACCGCAGCGAGCGGGAGATCGTGGTTCGCGACAAGGATGGCACCCCCTGGCGGATCGCCTCCGCGGACAGCATGTTCGGTATCGACCTGGAGGAGAAGAAGGCGACGCCCGCGGGCCGCCCCGTGGACCCCACGGCCATCACCACCGGCATGCAGGCGCCAGCGCCCGCCGCGTCCGGTTCAGCCCAGGACCAGGACGCGAGCGCGACCGGAATGCCGCCCGACGAGACACCCGCGCCCTCCAGCGCGAGGAAGCGGACAGCCGCGCAGGCGCAGAGCGACGACGAGCAAGACGCCCCGGCGAGCTCCAAGAGAGCGAAGAATGCGGGGCAGCCCTCCTCGTCGTCGCAGCCGGCTCAGCCCGCGCCCGAGAGGAGCGGCGCCGGTCTCCTGGCGTCCCGGCACATCGACGCGCTCCAGGGCTTGATGCGCGACATGTCGAATACGACCCCGGAAGCGCAGACGATGCGCGGGATCCCCGGCGGAGGGGCGTTCACCAGCAAGCGCGGCGAAGACGGCGAGCTGAGCACCGATCTGCGCCCGGACGAGCTGGACACCCTTCGCCAGAAGATCGACGACTTCTCCCGCGTCGCTCAGGACCTGCTCACTCGTACCCAGGACCTGCCCCAAGAGGATCTGACCCTCTACAGGGTCATCAACGATCTCGACATCAGCTCCTTGAGCGAGGGCGGCACGATCGACGAGCTCCTCCCGAGCTCGACCTCGTGGACCCCCGATCTGGCCCTGGATCAATGGGTCAGGGACGGCGGGCTCGTCATGAAGATCAACACCACGAGCCATTACCCGACGGTGATGTTCTCCTACCCCGACCAGCAGCGGGACGGAGAACCGATCGCCTACAACCAGGACCAGAAAGAGGTCCTCCTGGTGCCTTCGCGCATGACCATCACCAGGGTCACCGACCGGGAGCACAACGGCAAGCGCTTCCGCGAGGTCGAGGTGACGCCCACACAGCTCCCGCCGCGCGAGCTCGACGCCGTGTTCGAAAGAGCCTCCGAGCGCATCAAGGAGAAGCAGAACACCAAGCCGAAGGAGAAGCACTTCGAGCTCGACGAACAATCGGACATCGCCGCGCAATTCGGCGATATCGTGACCGACGAGATCCTTCGTCACGTCGACAAGCTCCCCGACCCCAGCGAGCGGGAGATCGTGGTTCGCGACAAGGACGGTACCCGCTGGCGGCTCGTCTCCGCGGACAGCATGTTCGGTATCGACCTTCAGGAGAAGAAGGCGACGCCGGCGGACGTGCCGACAGGGTACAATCCAGCTCTGGACGGCGAGGACGATGCGGGCGACCTGCAGCCCCCCGCGCCCTCCAGCGCGAGGAAGCGGACAGCCGCGCAGGCGCAGAGCGAAGACGAGCAAGACGCCCCTGCGAGCTCCAAGAGAGCCAAGAATTCGGGGCAGCCCTCCTCTTCGTCTTCGTCGCAGGCAGCTCAGTCCCCGCCCGAGAGGAGCGGCACCGGCCTCCTGGCGTCCCGGCACATCAAGGCGCTCCACGACTTGATGCAGATGTCGGACACGAGCCCTGAAGGGCTGACGATGCGCGGGATCACCGGCGGAGGGGCGTTCACCAGCAAGCGCGGCGAAGACGGCGAGCTGCGCGCCGACCTGCGGCTGGACGAGCTGGCCACCCTTCGCCCAAAGGTCGACGACTTCTCCCGCGTCGCTCAGGACCTGCTCACAAGGACCCAGGACCTACCCCGAGAAGATCTGACCCTCTACAGGGTCATCAACGATCTCGACACCAGCTCGTTGAGCGAGGGCGGCACGATCGACGAGATCCTCCCGAGCTCGACGTCATGGACCTCCGAGCTCGCCTTGGATCAATGGGTCAAGGACGGCGGGCTCGTCATGAAGATCAACACCACGAGCCATTACCCGACGGTGATGTTCTCCTACCCCGACGAGCAGCGGGACGAGGACCCGATCGCCTACAATCAGGCGCAGAAAGAGGTCCTCCTGGTGCCTTCGCGCATGACCATCACCAGGGTCACCGACCGGGAGCACAACGGCAAGCGCTTCCGCGAGATCGAGGTGACGCCCACACGGCTCCCGCCGCGCGAGCTCGACGCCGTGTTCGAAAGAGCCTCCGAGCGCATCAAGGAGAAGCAGAACACCAAGCCGAAAGAGGTGTCCTTCGAAGTCGACCAACGACCGAAAATCGTCGAGCAATTCGGCGAAACCGCGGCCGACGAGATCCTTGGTCACGTCGACAATCTCCCCTACTCCGAGGAGATCGTGGTTCGCGACAAGGCGGGTACCCCCTGGCGGATCGTCTCCGCGGACAGCGGGTTCGGTATCGACCTCCAGGAGAAGAAGGCGGCGCCGGCAGACGCCGCCGCGGGCAGCGCCGATACGGTGACCGGGGCCCCGGGGCCCAGCTGGACCCACGCGCCCCCCCAGGTCGACGGCGCCGCCACCACCAAGCAGCTCGGAGGCGCTCCGAGCACCGCGAATCAGGGTGCCGCTCTCACCGGAAGCGCAGCTCCAGGCAAAACCGCCGCTTCCACGGCCGCCGGCGGCCTCGCCGCGACCGGCAGCACCCCCACGACCGACGGCAAGGCATCGATCGACACGCAGCTCAAGGCGCTGAACGAGAAGAGCGCCCAATGGTCCCATCCGGCGACGGACGAGGACAAGCAGGAGGCCGCGGCCCTGCTCGGCGAGCTCATGCGAGCCCAGGGCGTGGATGAGTCGCTCATCCAGAGGCTCGAGGAGCTCATTGAAAACCCCGACTCCCTCTCCCAGTCGCAGTTCGCCATCTGCGCGCTGAACGGCGTGCTCCACGCGCTGCTCACCTCCGACCTGAGCGGGTTCGCGCGCGTGGTCGCGGCCGAGTTCTCCGGCAAGCTCTTCGACCGCAAAGGCAAGCTGCTTGCCGACTTCTCGCTGCCCGCGCAGGGCGAAGACGGCGCTGCCACGAGCTCGAAGGTCGCCGATCCCATCCAGCGTGTCATCCGCGGCGAGATCCCGCTGGAGCAGGCCCCGATCGGCAACAAGCTGCTCCAGAACGGCATCAAGAAGGCCGGGGCCAAGCGCGCCGACGTCGAGCGCAAGGGGGGCGCCTTGTCCGACAAGCACGTCCTCGATTACCTCCTCGCCCGGGGCATGGGCAAGATGCTCAGCAAGCTCGCCCGGGAGCAATACAAGGCCGACGCCGAGAACACCGCCCGCGCCATCCCCGGCTACCTCGACAAGGCAGCCACGAGGCCCAAGGACGCCACCGGCCCGTCCAAGAAGCGGGGAGATCTGCTGCTGTCGGCCAATTCGCTGGTGACGCTCTTCAACGACATCCTGGGCGGCGACGCCCGGACCATGGTCGCCGGTGACGGCTACGACGTGAGCCGCATCAACGACGTGCTCTCGCGGCCCGACCAGGCCCCGTTCGTTCTGGCCACGGTCCTCGACGGCAAGGCGCTCGCCGAACGTGCGAAGGAGTTCGCGAAGGATCCGAAGAAGTCCAGGCCGTTCGAGGACGCGGGTACATTCGACGCGTCGAGCACGCACCAGGTCGTCATCAACGGCAAGATCACGGACAGCGGCACGCACTACACCGTGCCCATCTATTCCTGGGGGCAGACCTTCTCCGTCGACGTGAAGAAGGAGGTCATGCCGAAGCTCTTCACCGTCGTTACCTACGGCTCGTTCGCCACGGCGCAAGGGCAGGCGACGGCGCCCGCCACGTCCGGTTCAGCCCAGGACCAAGCCGCGAGCGTCACCGGAATGCTGCCCGACGAGACCCCTGCGCCCGAGAGCGCGACGAAGCGGAAAGCCGCGCAGGCGCTCGGTGACGACGAGCAAGACGCCCCAGCGAGCTCCAAGAGAGCCAAGAATTCGGGGCAGCCCTCCTCTTCGTCTTCGTCGCAGGCGTCTCAGCTCGCGCCCGAGAGGAGCGGCACCGGTCTCCTGGCGTCCCGGCACATCGACGCGCTCCACGACTTGATGCGCAACATGTCGAACACGACCCCTGAAGCGCAGACGATGCGGGGGATCCCTGGCGGAGGGGCGTTCACCAGCAAGCGCGGCGAAGACGGTGAGCTGAGCACCGTTCTGCGCCCGGACGAGCTGGACACCCTTCGCCACAAGATCGACGACTTCTCCCGCGTGGCTCAGGACCTGCTCACAGCGACCCAGGACCTGAACGAAGAGGACATCACCCTCTACAGGGTCATCAACGATCTCGACACCAGCGCGTTGAGCGAGGGCGGCACGCTCGACGAGATCCTCCCGAGCTCGACCTCATGGACCCCCGATCTGGCCTTGAATCAATGGGTCAAGGACGGCGGGCTCGTCATGAAGATCAACACCACGAGCCACTACCCGACGGTCATGTTCTCCTACCCCGACCAGCAGCGGGACGGGGACCCGATCGCCTACAACCAGGACCAGAAGGAGGTCCTCCTGGTGCCTTCGCGCATGACCATCACCAGGGTCACCGACCGGGAGCACAACGGCAAGCGCTTCCGCGAGATCGAGGTGACGCCCACAGCGCTTCCGCCACACGAGCTCGACGCCGTGTTCGAAAGAGCCTCCGAGCGCATCAAGGAGAAGCTGAACGCGAAGCCGAAAGAGGTGTCCTTCGAAGTCGGCCAACGACCGAAAATCGTCGAGCAATTCGGCGAAACCGCGGCCGACGAGATCCTTGGTTACGTCGACGATCTCCCCTACTCCGAGGAGATCGTGGTTCGCGACAAGGCGGGTACCGCCTGGCGGGTCGTCTCCGCGGACAGCGGGTTCGGTATCGACCTCCAGGAGAAGAAGGCTACGCCGGCAGACGCCGCCGCTGGCAGCGCCGATACGGCGACCGCGGGGACCGGCACCCCGACAGCTGCGAGCGCAGCGAGCCCGAGCGCCGTCACCACCGGTTTCAACCCCGCCGCGAGCGTCTCACGGAATGCCCCGGAGGACATGCTGGCAGGGTACAACGCCTCGAACAGCCGCGATCATGCAGCCGCCCCGACCGCCGCCACGACGTCCGGCAGCCCTTCCAGCGCCGAGCAAGCCGCGCAGCCCCAGGGGAGCCCCCTCGAGGATCTGATCCGCACGATCGAGGAGCAGAGCAGCACATGGCCCCGCCCGGCGGACGGCGAGCACAGGGAGGAGGCCGCCCAGCTCCTGAGCCAGCTGCTCCATGCGCAGGGCGTGAGGGGCTCGGTCGTCGAACGGCTGAGCACGCTCATCAAGGACCCTGCCTCGCTGTCGCAATCGGCCTTCACCAACTGCGCGCTGCACAGCGTCCTTTACACGACGCTCAAGAACGACCTCGCCACGGCATCGCACCTGGTCGTCGCGCTCTTCACCGGCAGGCCGCTCGGCCGGCTCGCAGGCGCGCCCGGCGCCGGCACCTTCGGACAGCAAGGCTCGCGCTCTCGTGCGCTCAGCCACGGCCTGGAGCTCCTCCTGAGCCAGATGAAGGGAGAGGTCCTGCCAGCGCACGGGCCGACTCCGAACAGACCGCTCCTCAACGGCCTCAAGACCGCCAAGGCCAAGCGCGACCGCCTGAAGGGGCAAGGCGCAGCCACCCAGGAGCTGGACGGCCACCTCCTCGACCACCTGCTCGCCCGCGGGCTCGTCGAGCTGCTCGGGGAGACGGCCGTCGCGGTGCTCGAGAAGCAGACGGACGGCGCCAAGGAGCCCGGCGTCGCCGCGGCGCAAGGCGATCTGCTGGTCTCGGCGAGATCGACCGCGGCCCTCATGAACGATGCGCTCGGAGCGAACGCGAAGCTCATGACCAGCGACTCCCCCGGCGGCTACGACGTCGCGCGCATCAACGAGGCCCTGGCGAAGCCCGATCAGGCGGGGTTCGCGCTCGCGACCGTGATGAACGGCAAGGCGCTCTGGGAGCAAGCGGCGAAGCACGAGGCGGCCGCCTCTGCACCCCAGGATCCCGAGACGATCCCGCGGCTCGGCGAGGTCGACGCCTCGAGCCCCCACCTGGTCGCGATCGACGGGCCGATCACGGTCCACGGCGATTCCTTCATCGTGCCGATCCAGTCCTGGGGGCGAGCGTTCCCCGTGCGGGTGGCCAAGCAGGACATGCCGAAGCTCTTCGCGGCGTTCGCTTATGGCACGTATCCCCCGTCGCGGACGCCGCAGACGGGCGCCTCCGCCGAGGTGAAGTCGCAGGCCACGGGCGGCGCCGATGACGCGCTGACCGGCATGGCCCCCCGCGTGCAGGACTTCGACAGCCGTGCGGACTGGCGCCGCTTCAACGAGGGTGTGCGCCCCTGGCTCGGCGAGATCCACCGCATCCGGCAGCCCCACGATCTGCGCGGGGCCATCGACGTGCTCTCCCCCGAGGCCGCGAGGCTCTTGCTCCGGCTCTACGACGACCATCCACAGACAGCGCGCGTCGAGCTGCGCCGGCTCGGCCGCTTCCGCATGAACGACACGCGCAGGCTGAATGAGGTGCTGGAGAGGCTCTCGGAATCCGAGCCATCCGATACCGAGCTGATGGAGGTAGAGCTCCTGTCCGAGCTCGAGGCGGTCGAGCAGGCCCGGAGCGAGGGCGAGGCGTCCGACGCTGGAGCGCTCGACCTGGATCAGCTCCACGCCCTCCATGACCAGCTCGACGCGTGGGAGAGCGCGCAGGACGAGTTCAACCAGTGGGCGCGCGCGCAGCTCGACGGCGATCCGTCAGAGCCGGAGGACGCCGGGTCCGAACGATCGGAGTCCGGGGACTCCGACGCTGGGATGTCCGAGCCGGCGCGGCTGGCGCGCGCCAACGTCCAGGGGATGAACCAGCTCCACCATGCGGGCAAGGTCCACTACTCGTTCAACGTGCCCAGCGCGCGCCTGGACGCGCTCACGGCGGTCGCGCGGAACGCCGGCGTCCAGGAGGAGCTGGCGGACGCCCGGACCGGCTTCCTCAACCCGGACCATTTCGAGAAGCAGAGCAGCTTCACCTGGCGCCTGAAGCCCGGCGTGAGCGCGAGCAAGGCGCTGCGGGAGTTCTTCGACCCCGAGGAGCACCTCACCATCGCCGAGTGCGGGACGACGATGCAGGCGATCAACTACCGCACCCTCCTGCGCGCGGTCGGAGACGAGGACTTCGACCGGAGGTTCGGCGGCGAGGGCTCCAGCGTCTCGAACGAGGACCGCCTGATGCTGCAGCGCGACTTCAGCGCCCAGAACCCCCTGCAGCGCTTCTTCGCGCCCGAGGCCGCGACGCTGGATGACGAGGAGCGGGCGGAGATGACCGGCGACGGCGAGGCGGACACGCGCAACGCGCCGAGCTCCCGCCCCGCGAAGCGCGGCGGCTGGTACTACATCAAGAACCACGAGCTCTACGTCAGGCGCCACCCGGAGGGCTTCTGGAGCGGCGAGAACGCGATGTACCTGGGGCGCGCCGGCGCGTCCGGCAAGCAGATGTTCAGCGGGTTCGGCGTGCCCCCGACGACCGAGGAGCAGCTGGCAGAATCCCTGGCCAGCGAGTTCAACCACGCGCCGAGCGAGACCGAGGTCGAGAAGATCCTCAGCTCACGCCGCGACCTGAGCCTGGCGCTGCCGACGCTGGGAGATCTCGACTCGATCGCTGCCATGCCGCTCACCGATGCGAGCATGGACCACATCGCCAGGCTGCACGATCACCCCGACATCGACGCAGCGCCCAGGGAAGCCGGCGAGCACGGACCCGAGGACGTGGCGCGCCGCCTGTTCAGGGAGACGCTCGAAGGCCGGCCGCTCCAGCAGCCGCTTTCGCCCTCGGATCTCGTCGCCACCCTCAACCTGTCGGAGCTCGACGGGAGGGCTTTCCAGTCGTGGGACCCCGGTCCGGCGGAGAGATCGCTCGGGACGTGGGGGGTGCGCGCGATGCCCAGCGCGGCGGGCGCGGCCGCCTCGCAAGGCGCGCAGGCCGGGAGCCCAGGGACGTCGCGCGCCGTGCTGCGCTGGACGCGGCCGCCTTCCAGCAGGCACGCGGGGCAGCACACCACGCCGTATACGCTCGTCTTCGACGGCTACTGCAAGCGGTTCAATTTCACCTTCACGCCGGCGTTGATGAACCTCTTCCTCGAGCTCAACCGCGACAGGATGACGCCCGTCAACCCGCGCGAGCAGACGGTCCGCAAGACGACGAAGATCCGGGTCGACGAGGGCACGGAGTTCATCTTCCCGCTGCCCAGCGAGGTGAACAAGCTCGCGAAGGTCCCCGGCGGCTTCCAGAGCATCGGCGGCAAGGTCCTGTCGGCCGAGCAGATCCGGAGAGAGTTCGGCCGTGAAGAGCTCTTCTCGGGTCCGCCGTCTCCGGTGAGCCCCGGCCCGGAAGGTCCCACGGCTGCACGCACGAACCCGGCGGACGTGGGCGCGGGGTACCGGCCCCAGGACGCCGCGAGCGGCAGGAGCGACGGCCCGCAGATCGCGACCGCCGCCGCCATGACGCGCGGCGGGGGCTCCCAGTCAGGCGGCGCAATCGGCGACACGCCGGCCACGCAAGCGACCGGCGCGCCGGCTGCTCTCGACGGCGCCAAGGCCATCCTCGCGCCGATCGACGCCCTGGTGAGGAGGCTCGTCGCGAAGAGCGACACGTGGTCCTCCCCGCGCACGCAGGCGGACAAACAGGAGGCCATCGCGCTCGTGACCGAGTTACTGCAACAGCTCGGCATGGACGCCCGGGTCGTCGACAGGGCGGGCGAGCAGGGCAAGGACACGCCTGATTCCGAGCACTCCGCCTGCACGTGTGTCCGTTAGCCCAGCGCCCGCGTCAGCCGCCCTCCGCGGGCGCGCTCCGCCTGCCTCCTCGCCAGGGCGCGGCTCGGCCGCTTCAGGCGAGCGCGATCCTCATCGGATGAGCAGCGCTCCCGGCGCCGAGCGGCTAAGCTCGGGCCGCGCCAGTCATGAAGTTCGTCCACGCCGCCGACCTCCACATCGACAGCCCGCTCCGCGGGCTCGACCGTTACCCGGGCGCCCCTGTCGAGCAGATCCGCGGGGCCACCCGCCGCGCGCTCGAGAACCTCGTGGACCTCTGCCTCGCCGAGGAGGTCGACCTCCTGCTCCTCGCGGGCGACATCTATGACGGCGACTGGAAGGACTACAGCACGGGCCTGTTCTTCGCCGCGCAGCTCTCCCGCCTGCGCGCCGCCCGGGTGGACGTCGTGCTCCTCTATGGCAATCACGACGCCGAGAGCAACATCACGCGTCACCTGGAGCTCCCCGAGAACGCCCGGCGGCTCGATCCCCGCCGCCCCGAATCCATCGTCTTCGATCGGCTCGGGGTCGCCGTCCACGGACAGAGCTTCGCGACCAAGGCCGTCACCGACGATCTCGCCGCGGGTTATCCGGACGCGCGGGCAGGCCTCTTCAACATCGGCATGCTCCACACCTGCCTGGGCGGCCGCGAGGGCCACGACAACTACGCTCCTTGCAGCCTGAACACCCTCGTCGGGAAGCGATACGATTACTGGGCGCTCGGCCACGTGCACACCCGGGAGGTGCTCTCGCGCGATCCGTACATCGCGTTCCCCGGCAACCTCCAGGGCCGCCACGCCCGCGAGACCGGCGAGAAGGGCGCCCTCCTCGTCGCGGTGGACGACGGCCGCATCACCTCGGTCGAGCACCGCCCCCTCGACGTCGTGCGCTGGAGCGCCTGCGAGGTCGATCTCTCCCCGGCCGCGAGCGCGGACGACATCGTGGATCTGACGCGGGAGGAGCTCGAGCGGCGCCTCGCCGAGGCGGACGGGCGCACGCTGGCCGCGCGGGTCTTCCTGTGCGGCGCGACGAAGGCGCACGCCGCGCTCCGCGCCGATTTCGAGCGATGGACGGGGCAGATCCGCGCGATCGCCAACGATCTCGGCGGCGCGCTCTGGATCGAGCGCGTGCTCTCCCGGACGATCTCGCCGCTCCAGGTGGGCGCGCTCGAGGAGCGGGACGACGCGATCGGCCAGCTCACGCGGTCGCTGCGCGCGCTGCGCGACGACGAGGCGGGCCTGTCCTCGCTGCTGCGCGAGTTCGCGAGCCTCAGGAACAAGCTGCCCGTCGAGGCGCGCGAGGGGGACGACGCGATCCGCCTCGACGACCTGGCGTTCCTGCGCGAGGCGCTCGAGGACGTGGAGCACACGCTGATCTCTCGGCTGCTCGGCGCGAGCGACGCGCCCTGAAGGTCGGGCGCGCTCCCGCGGCGCGCCCGAGATCCGACGCCGCGACCTGACGGCGCGCAGCCCTCCGACCGCCGCTTGACGGAGCGCGGTTCTCCACCATGCACACCTCGCGATCCGGCGTGACGCGAGCATCACCTCGAACGTCCGGACGCCATGAAACGGGGGAATCATGGTCGACCAGGACGCTTTTCCGGAGCTGTTCCATCCGAGCAGCCGCGCCGAGCCGCACGCGATCTACGCGCGCATGCGGGCCGCGGGGCGCCTGCATCGCCTCATTCACCCCCGCCTCGACGTGCCCATCTGGGTGGCCGCGCGTTACGACGACTGCGTGGAGCTCCTCAAGGATCCGCGCCTGATCCGCGACTTCCGCAAGCTCCCCGACGAGGTGCGCAGGCGTTATTTCCCGCTCAGCGACCGGACGACCTTCATGGATCAGCACATGCTCGACGCCGATCCGCCGGATCACACGCGGCTCAGGGCCATCGTCCAGCGGGCCTTCTCGCCGCGGATGATGGAAGGGCTGCGCCCGCGCATCCAGGCGATCGCGGACGGGCTCATCGACGCGGTGATCGACAGGCGCCGGATGGAGCTCGTGGCAGACTTCGCGTTTCCGCTCCCCACCGCGGTGATCGCCGAGCTGCTCGGCCTCCCCCTCGAGGATCGCGGCCGGTTCCGCCGGTGGACCAAGATCCTCCTTGCGCCCGCGAAAGATCGCGAGTTCGTGGAGCGCGCCCAGCCCGTGGTGGAGGAGTTCGCGGCGTACTTCCGGGCGCTCGCCGACGCGCGCCGCAAGGCCCCGCGCGACGATCTGATCAGCGGCCTCTTGCTCGCCGAGGAGCAGGAGCACAAGCTGAGCCCGGCGGAGCTCTCGAGCATGGTGTTCCTGCTGCTCGTCGCGGGCCACGAGACCACCGTGCACCTCATCGCGAGCGGCATGTTCCTCCTGCTCTCGCACCCCGCGGAGCGGCGCCGGCTGGACGAGGACCCCGGGCTCGTCGGCTCCGCGGTGGAGGAGGTGCTGCGCTGCGAGGGGCCGGCAGAGCTCTCGACGATCCGCTGGTCGCTCGAGGACATCGAGCTGTTCGGCGCCCGCGTGCCGGCGGGAGAAGGGGTCGCGGCGGGGCTCCTGGCCGCGAACCGGGATCCGGAGCACTTTCCGGATCCGGACCGCTTCGATATCGGCCGCTCGCCGAACCGGCACATCGGCTTCGGGAGCGGGATCCACTTCTGCCTGGGCGCGATGCTCGCGCGGATCGAGGCGGCGATCGCCTTCTCGACGCTCCTCCGGAGGCTGCCGCGCATCGAGCTCGCCACCTCGCCGCGCGACATCGTGTGGAGCGAATGGCCCATGATCCGCGGCCCGGCGGCGGTGCCTGTGGTGTTCTGAGGAGCACATAAAGCTCCTTGGACGCCGACTTGTCGGACATCTTTCAGGTCACTCGGTCTGCTGCGCCGCAGCGGCTTTCGTGATGAGAATCCCCTTTAAGCGCGAGCGGCCCGCCATCAGCGCGCCGGGAGGAGAGCGGTGACGCAGAGTCGCCACGCAATGATGGAAGCAAGCGCCCGGCGCCTGCCAGCGCTCGCCGCCGGCTCCACCATCGGGTATCCTCTGGCCCATGCAGTCTGTCCCGACGAACGCCGCACCCGAGGCCGAGCGACCGCGGCCCCGTCACGAGGAGAGCGACCAGCACGTCATCCTCTATGGGATGACGTGGAAGGACTACGAGATCCTCCTCGCTGTGCGTGGGGACCGGGCCGGCGTGCGCATGTACTACCTGAACGGAGCGATCGAGCTGATGAGCCCGTCCCGCAGTCATGAAGGGGTCAAGAAAACCATCGCGCGGCTCCTCGAAGCCTATTGCGATGGGCGCGGCATCGAGCTCAGCGGATACGGCGCGTGGACGCTCCGCAATGCGCCGAAGGAGCGCGGGGCCGAGCCCGACGAGTGCTACATCGTCGGCGACACGAACAAAGAAGTGCCAGACCTGGCGCTCGAGGTCGTCTGGACGCACGGAGGTCTCGACAAGCTGGAGATCTACCGTGGCCTCGGCGTCGCCGAGGTCTGGGTGCGGGACCGCGACGAGGGCCTCCGCATCTTCGCGCTCTCGGGTGAGCGGTACGAGCCCCGCGCGCGAAGCGCGTTCCTTCCCGAGCTCGATCCTGCGTGGCTCGCGGGGTTCCTCGATCAGCCGACGCAGACCCAGGCGGTCCACGCGCTGCGCGCGGCGCTGAGGTGAGGCCGAGGCGCTCCCTGCCGGCAGGACGCGCTCAGCCTCCCGAGGGGGCCGTCCGGGCGTAGGCGCGCAGCACCTCGGCCACGCTCCACGCCTGGGCGACGCATCCGCGGGGCGTGAACGGCGGCTCGGCGTCGAAGATCTCGCTGATCGAGCCGGCGCAGGCCTCGTCGAGGTGCGGCGCGAAGCCCTCGAGCAGGCGCCGCGCCCCGCCGAGATCGGTGGGATACACCTTCAGCCAGGCGTCGATGAACGGGCCCATGAGCCACCCCCACACGGTGCCCTGGTGATAGGCCATGTCCCGCGCGCGGAGGTCGCCGAAGTACTTCGGTTTGTAGTCCGGGTGCCCCGGCGCGAGCGACCTGAGGCCCACGGGCGTCCAGAGCCGCTCCTTCACCTGATCGACGATCCCCTTCCAGCGCGCGGGCTCGAGGACGGGGTGAGGCAGCGAGATCGCGAGGAGCTGGTTCGGCCGGAAGGCGTCGTCGGCGCCCTGCTCGCCGTCGAGCACGTCGTAGAGATAGCCGTGCTTCTCGGACCAGAAGCGCCGGTTGAAGGAGGCCTTGACCTGCTCGGCGGCCGCGCCGTAGCGATTCGCCGCGCCGTCGCCGTCGGACTCGCGCGCCCAGCGCTCGATGAGGCGCAGGGCGTTGTACCAGAGCGCGTTGATCTCGACGGCCTTCCCCCGGCGTGGCGTGACCACGTAGTCGCCGACCTTCGCGTCCATCCAGGTCAGCTGGTACCCCTCTTCCCCCTGGCGGATCAGGCCGTCCTGCGGGTCGGCGCGGATGCCGAAGCGCGTCCCGCGGGTGTGGTGCTCGACGATATCGATCAGCGTGGGGAGGATGAGCCGGAGCGTCTCGCGATCCCCGGTGGTCGCCAGGTAGCGATCGAGCGCGTGGAAGAACCAGAGGGTGGCGTCGGCTGTGTGGTAGAGCCCGTCGTTCTTGCCCTCCGGGAACATGTTGGGGATGAGCCCGTCCTTCACGTAATGGGCGAACGTGCGCAGGATGTAGCCCGCCTCGGTGTGGCGCCCGGTGACGAGCGTCAGCCCCTCGAGGCTGATCATGGTGTCCCGGCCCCAGTCGGTGAACCAGTGATAGCCCGCGATGACGGTGCGCACCTCGTCCCCGGCGGCCCGGGCGCGGGCGGCGTCCTCGACGCGGCCCGCGGGGCTGATGAGGAACTGATCGGCGCCGAGGACGAGCTCCGCCGCCGGCCCGGTGCGGACCTCGGGCGTCGCGGCGAGCAGGAGCCGTGTCCGGCGTTTGCGCTCCGCGCGCTGCACCTCGTCCGTGGAGAGGGCGTTGAGCGTCTCCCAGGCCTCCGTGGACGCGATCAGGGTCGCGCTGCCGGAGACCGGGAGCTCGAGGCTGAAGCGGCCAGGGCTGTAGAACTCGCCGACGGCGTCGTATCCGCGGCTCTGCTCGATCCGGTAGCGCACGTTGCGCAGGCGGGCGCTCTCGATCCTGAACTCGGCCCGAGCGCCCTGGACCTTCAGCCGGAGCGGCGGCAGGTCGCCCGGCGACGCGAGCTCGTAGCGATCCTCGACCACGGTGAGCGCATAGGAACCCGCCACCGGCCGATCGAGCGCGCCCTCGTGCGGCCGGAAATTCACCCACGGCTGGAGCTCGATCCGCACCGGGCCCGTCCCCTCGACGAGCGTGTACGTGACATGGACCGTGTTCTGCGCGTGGGGCATGAGGAGGCGCCGCTCGATCGCCATCCCCGCGCCCTCGTAGCGCCAGACGGGGAGCCCGGCCTCGAGGCGGAACTCGGCGAGATCGATGACCTGCGCGGCGCCGTCGTCGAGCCAGGGCTCCTGACCGCCCACCTGGTACACCCTGTCCTCCGCGGTGAAGATCCGCGTGGAGAGATCGCTGAGCATCATGGTGCGGCCGAGGGGGGCCGGCAGCGCGGAGATCAGCAGTCCATGGAAGCGGCGAGTCACCGCGCCGGAGACGGTGCCCGACGCGTAACCGCCGAGGCCGTTCGTGACGAGCCATTCCCGCGTGAGCGGGTCCGAGCCGCGCTCGGCGTCGTCCTGCGAGGTGGGGGCGGCGCCCCGGGACCAGACCATCCTCCGGCAGATCTCGTCAGCGTACATGCTTCTTGGGCTCCTCTGGGCGCGGGCTCGCGCTCGTCTTCTCGGGCACCGGCGTCCCGACCACGGGGTGGAGGAGGATCGCCGCCTCGCCCGGGATGTGGACGCCCTCCTCGGTGATGACAGGTGGACTGCCTTGGCCCCCGTAGCGGGGAGACTCGCTGGACCACGACGTCTCCCAGCGGCGCCCCGGCGGCGGGGCGAAGAGCGGCTCCGGCAACGACCCTCGATGGATGTCCCGCCCGAGGTTGACGAGGAGCAGCCGGTCGTCGCCGTCGTCGCCGAAGTAGCGCAGGAGGAAGGCGTGGGCCGAGAGGACGGCCCCGTCGACGCCGCGCGGGCGCTGGGCCCGGATCACCGGGTCGCGCCGGCGGAGCGCGATGAGGTCCTCGTGGAGGGCGTAGATGTCCGCGTTCCGCTCGCGCTCGGAGAAATCGAGCTTGCAGCGCTCGAACGTCCGCGGGTCGCTCGGATCGTCGAGCTGAGCGCGGACCTCCGGCGACGAGCAGGACGGGAACTGCTCGAGGAACTCCGCCCTGCCCTTGCGCACGAGCGGGGCGAGCTCGGGGTTGTGGTCGGCGAAGAAGAGGAACGGCGCCGAGGACCCGAACTCCTGCCCTTGAAAGAGCATGGGTGTCCCCGGGGCGAGGAGCAGGGCCGCCGACATCGCCCGGAGCCTGCCCGGGCTCACGATGCGACAGAGCCGCTCGCCTCGCGCGGTGTTGGCGACCTGATCGTGGTTCTCCAGGAAGAGGACGAAGCGGGCCGGATCGACGCCGAGCGCCGGCGTCCCTCGCCGCTGCTTCTGCCAGTGATAGCGCTGCCCCTGGAAGAGAAACCCGTGCTTCAGGGCGGAGAGGAGCTCCTGGGGCGAGCCCTCGTGATCGCCGTAATAGGCCTCGCTCCGGCCGGTGAGCGCCACCTTGGCGCTGTGGTGAAAATCGTCGTTCCAGATCGCGTCGAGCCCGTAGCCGCCCCGCTCGGCGGCGCGGATCAGCCACTCTTCCTGCGACTCGTTCTCGGCCACGAGGAACGTCTCCTTGCCCTTCGCCGCCTCCCGCACGCGGCGCGCGATGGCGGCGAGGATGTGGTCCTTCGAGCCATCGTAGATGTTCTGCGTCGCGTCGAGCCGGAGCCCGTCGAGGTGGAACTCGTCGATCCAGTAGCCGGCGTTGGCGATGACGTACTCCCTCACCGCCTCGGATCGCGGGCCGTCGAAGTTGATCGCCGCTCCCCAGTCCGTCTTGTGACGATCGGTGAAGTAGTCCCCGGAGAACTGGCCGAGGTAGTTGCCGTCCGGGCCGAGGTGGTTGTAGACGACATCGAGGATCACCGCGATCCCGGCGCGGTGCGCCGCGTCCACGAAGCGGCGGAGATCGTCCGGGCTGCCGTAGAGGCGCGTCGGCGCGAAGAGGTTCACGCCGTCGTACCCCCAGTTGAAGCGGCCGGGGACCTCGGCGATGGGCAGCAGCTCGATCAGGGAGACGCCGATCCGCGCGAGCTCCGGCAGCTCGCGGGCGGCGGACTCCCATGTGCCCTCCCGGGTGAAGGTCCCGATGTGCATCTCGTAGACGACTTGCCCCTTCCGCGGGGCGCCCCGGAATGCCGCGTCGCTCCATGAGAACGCGCCGGGATCGATCACCTCGGAGGGCCCGTGCGGCCCCTCCGGCTGCGACCGCGAGGCGGGATCGGGAGTGAGCGCCTCGCCGTCGTCGAGCCGGAACCGGTAGCGGGTGCCGCTCGCCGCGGACGCGACGAGCCCCGCGAAATAACCGCCCTCCTCGGGCCGCAGCGGGGCGGCCCCGCCGCTCCCCGGCCCGGCCTCCAGGACGACCTCGACCTTGCGCCTGGCCGGCGCCCAGACACGGAAGTGGACTCCTTTCCCGACGAGCACCTCTGCGCCGATGGGCAACCGCCTCTCCGTCTTGAACTCCAGCATTGAAATGAATTCTAGGCGCAACACAGATGACGTCCAGCGCCGATATGCACATGACGACGCTACCGCTGCCACTGCTCAGTTGTCGAGCGCAACGTGCCTTACGGAGCTGCCTGAGAGCGTTCAGGAGCAAACCGACATCGAGGTCGGCGGTGTCTGTGTGGCGAAATTGCGCGACGTGGGCTCGCTCTGAAGCTCGCGCGCCGCTGGGCTTCCTCCTTGCCCAAGGCATGTGTTCGTGAACACGAAGGAGATAAAACGAGACAGGAGTCGACCCATCGAGATGGGGAGATGCCATGAAGTGGGCTTGACGACCTTGCGATAGAAGGCGATGAAGCGCGCTCTCCGCGGCTACGGGTGGGCGATGACGACGAGGGTGCGCGCGCGCCGGAGCACGCAGCGCAACGCTCGCTCCAGCGTCTCCGGGTCGAGCGCCGCGAAGCTCTCGTCGAGCACGACGACCTCGGCGCCCTGGAGCAGCGCGCGCGCCATGTAGAGCCGGCTCCGCTCGCCGTGCGAGAGCTGCCAGCCCGTCTCGCCCACCACCTGCTCCAGCCCCCCCGGCATCCGGCCGAGCAGCTCGCCGAGGCCGAGCTCGTGGCAGATCTCCTCGGCCTCCGCGAGGTCGTCGGGCCTCGGCGGCCAGCGCCTGCCCATCAGCAGGTTGTACGCGAACGTCCCGGCGAGGACGTGGTTCTCGTGGAACTGCGGCGCCGCGGCCACGCGGCGCCGCCACGCGGCGGCGCCCAGCATGTGGCGGTCGAGCCCGTTCAGCAGCAGCAGCCCCGCGTCGGGCGCGCGCAGCCCCGAGAGCAGCGCGCTCAGCGTCGACTTCCCGCCGCCCGAGGGCCCCTCGAGCAGGATGCGGTCGCCCGCCGCGATCCGCACCGACACGTCGACGACCGCGGGGCGCGCCCGTCCCTTGTGCCGGAACGACAGCTCGTGCGCCTCCAGGACCGCCGCGCGGGCCTCGGCGTCCCCCTCGCGCGCGCGGGCCGGCGATCGCCCCGCGTCGGGGGGCAGCGGCGGCGGCGGCGGGCCGCCGCGGGCGGCCGCCTGGAACAGCGTGGAGACCTGCTCCCACGCGATCGCCGCGCTGGCGAGGCTCGACAGGCCGCCCGACAGGCCCTGGAGCGCGCGGCTCGCGAGCAGGACGCCCCCCAGCGCGACCGCGTACGCCCCGGCGGAGCCGGTGCCCGCGAGGAACGGCGGCAGGAGGCCGGCGATGCCCGCGATGAGCCAGCCGCGCGGCATCAGCGCGCCGATCTCGATCTGGCTCCGGTCGATGTCGCGCGACAGCAGCAGGTACTGGGCGAGCGCCTCGTCCTCGCCGTGATGCCAGCGGCCGTGGCGCTCCTGGGCGAGGCGGGTCCGGTGGCCGACCAGGCGCTCGATGAGGTCGTGCGTCATCGCGAGCCGCGCGGCGGTCCAGCGCGCGCGCCGCCGGTAGAACCGCACGCAGAGCGCGACGACCAGGGCCGCCCAGGCGACGAGCAGCAGCGCATGGATCGCGCCCGCCGCGCCCTGGGCGAGCACGGCCGCCGCCGCCGCGAGCTCGAACGCCGACGCGACCGCCGCGACGCCGCCGCCCATCGCGAGCCCCTCGATCGCCTCGGACTCGATCACGCGGCCGAGGAAGCGGCCCGCGCCCTCGCTGCGCACCTCCTCGGCGTCGAGCGCGAGCGCGCCCGAGAGCAGGCGCTGCTTGACCAGCGCGCTCGAGTCGATCGCGACGAGGCCCGACAGCCACGACATGAGCTGGCGCAGCGGCACGACCGTCGCGAGCAGCAGCGCGCCGGCGACGAGCCACCCCTCGTCGAGGTGGTCGTCGAGGATGCTGCGCCCCACGGTCATCCACACCAGGATCCAGAGCGTGTAGGCCGCCGCGTGGGCCGCGAGCAGGCCGAGGAGGCGGCGCGGGATCCGCGCGGCCATGGCCTGCCGCGCGAGCGGCGCGCCCGGCGGCAGGCGCAGGCTCCAGATGCCGTCGACGATCACGGGCCCGAGGCGCTCGTCGAGCAGGGCCCGCCGCGCGCGCGCGCGCCGCCGCGGCCGCACGGCTGCGCGCGCGAGGACGCGCTCGATCTCCGGGAGCACCTGCGCCTCGATCGGGCGGCAGATGCGGCCGGCGATCGCCTCGACCGGGACGCGCGCCGTGGAGCGGTCGGCGCGGAGCGCCGCGAGGTCCCGCCCCCTGCGCCCCACGACGGCGAGGAAGCGGGGCGCCCCGCCGTCACGCAGCCACACGAGCGCGGGCGCGACGCGGAGGAGCGCCTCGCCGATCTCGTCGTAGCGCGCCGCGATCGGCTCCGCCTCGACGCCGAGGTACGCCGCGGCCTGATCGATCCACGCCCCGAGCGCGTCCGCGCTGCGGAGGTGCCCGGCGGCCGGGACGGGCGCCGCGACAGCGCGCGGGCCGAGGCCGCTCTGCGTCGCGAGCGCCTCGAGCGCGTCGCCGAGGCGCTCCGCCGGCCACTCGAGGGCGCCGAGCGAATCGACCGCGTGGTCCGGCCGCGCCCCCCACCCAGGTTGCGGCCTCGCCCCCCACCCAGGTTGCGCCTCCGCCCCGTCCGGCCGGGCTTCCCACCCGGGTTGCGCCTCGGCGGTCACCTCCGCTGGCCCTCCCCTGCCGCTCCGGCGCCCTCCCCCGTCGCTCCGGCGCCCTCCCCTGCCGCTCCGGCGCCCTCCCCTGCCGCCTCGGCGCCCTCCCCTGCCGCCTCGGCGATGCGCCCGCGCGCGACCTTCAGCCGGCGCCACCCGCCGCTCGACCAGAGCCCTCGCTGCACCGCTGCCTCGGCCTCGAGCAGCGCGCGGTAGCGCGAGCCGGGGCGCGCCGCGAGCTCGGACGGCGCCCCGTCCTCGACCACGCGCCCGCCGTCCACGACGAGCACCCGCTCGAACGATCGCGTCTCGCCGACGTCGTGGGTGACGCACAGGAGCGTCGCGCGCCGGAAACGCCGCCGCGCCCGGGCGAGCAGCGCCCGGCGGCGCTCCCGGTCGAGTCCGCGGAACGGCTCGTCGAGGATCGCGAGCCGCGCCTCGCTCCGCAGCATCGCCCGGCCCAGGCGCAACCGCTGCCCCTCGCCGCCGGAGACGAGCCCTCCGCCCTCGCCGAGCAGGGTCTTCTGCCCCTCCGGCAGCCGCTCCAGCACCTCGCGCAGCTCGGCCTCCTCGACGACGGCGCCGAAGTCGGCCGCGTCGTCGGGCGCGCCGTAGCGGAGGTTGTCGAGGAACGATCGGTTCCAGATCTGGACCGCCGGGTCGACCCACGCGGTCTCCTCGCGCAGCGCGCGCACCCGCTCGCCGTCGAGGGGGCGGCCGTCGACGAGCACCCTGCCCTCGCTCGCCCGGTGCCAGCCGAGCAGGACCCCGACGAGGCTCGACTTCCCCGCGCCCGACGAGCCCACGATCGCCACGTGGCTGCCCGCCGCGATCTTCAGATCCACCCCGTCGAGGATCACGTGACCGGCCGCCTGGATGCGCACGCGCTCGAAGGCGATCGCGCAGCCCGCGCCGCCGGCGGCCCCTTGCGCAAGCGGCGCCGCTGCCGCGGGCGCGCGCACGGGGGCGCCGGCGCGCAGCTCCTCCGGCGCGCCGAGCGGCTCGAGCAAGCGCAACGCCGTGTTGCGGTGCCCTGGGTACTGGAGCAGCGTGCTCGCGAGCGCCTGCCCGATGGCGGGCAGCGCGAGCGCCCAGTAAAAGAGCAGGAGCGCGCGCGAGAGGGCGCCCCCGCGGGCGAGGAAATCGCCGAGGATCCACGCGGCGAGCGCGAAGCCGATCAGCGCCTGCGCCCCGTCGACGGCGAGGGCGGCGCGGAGGAGGGCGCGGCCGGCGAGCGCCCACTCCCCGAGCAGGCTCGCGTGCTCGCGCCGCACGGCCCGCTCCGCCGCGTGCGCCCGGATCGGCACGAGGCCGAGGAGCGCGTCGAGGTAGAAGCCCGTGAGCGCGCCGGCGTGGGTGCGGACGCGCAGGTCTCGCTCGACGAGGACGCGGTTCCCCGCGAACGGCAGCGCCAGCGCGAGCGCGGCGCCCGGCACGGCGAGGCGCGCGCTCCCGGGATCGATCCAGACGATCGCGGCCGTGGTCACCGCGAGGTCGAGCGCCGAGCGCGCGATCTGGCCGCCGAACGCGGGCAGGCCGCGGAGCACGTGCAAGCTGTGGCCGCGCTGCGCCATGTCCGAGGCCGGGCGGCTCTGGAAGTAGCGATCGCCGATGCGCGGGATCTTCGCGAGGAACGCCATCCGCAGCCGGACCTCGAGGTGGCGCCCGAGCCGGATCATCCCCGTGGTCAGCGAGAGATCGAGGGCGAGCTCCACCGCGAGGAACGCCGCGAGGGCGATGAGGGCGGCGAGGCGCTGCTCGAACAGCGCGAGATCGTTCGAGATCTGGAGCAGGCCCCGGAAGAGGAGGCTCTCCAGCACCACCGTGGCGACGCTGAGCAAGAGCGCGCCGGCGAGCACGGCGGGCGTCAGCAGGCCGTCCTCGCGGATCATCCGGAGGAGCGCGCGCGCAGGCGGGATCTCGCGCTCCGCGAGGGCAGCTGCGAGGTCGGGGGGCAGGCGCGCCTCGCCGCGAGCCGCCGTCTCGCCGCCAGCAGTCACCTCACCGCGAGCAGCCACCTCACCGCGAGCGACCGCCTCGGCGTGCACCGGGGGCTCGGGGGCGGAGGCGCCCGGCGCGCCGTCGCGGCCTGCCGGCGCGCGGGCGAAGCCGAGCGGCCGCCGCCCGCGGATCCGCACGAGCACGGCGCCCCGCGTGAGGACCATCTCCTCCCCGGGCGGGTCGGCCGGCCCCGGACGCGCCGTCCAGAAGCCGGGCGGGATCATCTCCTCCCGGTCGGCCTCGGCGTCTCGGTCGAGCAGCGCGCCCAGCACGCGCGCGGCCTCGCGTCCGCGCCCGAGGCCGCCGGAGCGCACGAGCGACGTGACCAGGCGCGCGCCGGCGTCGAGCGCGGCGATCGCTCGCCAGTCCCGGTCCGACAGCGCCGCCTCGATCGGCCGTGTCCCTGCGCCGAGCCACGCGAGCCGGCGCCCGAGCGGCCGCGTGAACCCGTCGCTCGCGGCCCACGCGCGGAAGTCCGCCGCGGACAGGGGCAGCTCGTGCCGGTAGAGCTCGGCCTCGAGCTGCCGTCGCGTGACCCAGCGCCGCCCCGTGCCCGGGTCCATGATCTGCGCGAGGCCGCCGTGCCGGCGCCAGATCACGACGATGTGGAGCGGCCCTGTCGACTGCCGCACGATCGCCAGGGCGGGCAGCGCTTGAGCCTCGTCGAGGAGCACGTGCTCCGGCGGCACGAGGATCTGCTGGGCCACGAGCCCGAGCTGCTCCGCGAGGTCTTCGAGGGTGTCGATGGAGGTGCCGTCGACGTCGGTCTGGCAGGCCTCGCGCAGGCGCCCGTAGCTCACGCCGACGCCGAAGCCCTCGAGCACGCACTTGAGCGTGGCTGGCCCGCAATCCATCGCCGACGTCTGCACGACCTCCGGCGCGAGGAGCCTCCGCCTCGCGCTCGGCGGCCGGCGGCGGGGATCGGCGCTCGCTGCTCGCTCCGGCGCGGATCGTGGCGAAGATCGTCGATCGGCGCCCTGGCTCACCCGTCCGCTCCGCCGCGGACCCTCACGATCTGCCCTGCTGCCCGCAGCACGAGCGACGCCGGCGAGACGCGCTCCATCTCGATGACGACGTTGCCGGGGAGCCCGTGCTGCATGGGGATCGGCGACGCGGGATCGGGGCGCACGCCGAGCTCCACGCGGATGCGGCCCTCCTGCGCCTCGCTGGCGACGCGCTCGACGGTGGTCGCCAGGGTGCCGTATTCGGTCCAGGGGAACGCGTCGAGGCGCAGGCGTCCCGCCTGCCCCGCGCGGATCCGCCCGACGGAGGAGGGCGGGAACTCTGCGATCACCCTGAGCTCGCCGGGCGGGACGACGGCGGCCACGACGTCCCCTTCGCGCACGAAGGAGCCGGCCCGCAGCACCGTGATTTCACCGACCCGCCCGGCGATGGGCGAGCGGATCTTGCGCCGCTCGATCTCGGCGAGCAGCCCCGCGATCGTCGCCTCCAGCACGAGCCGCTCCCCCTCGAGCGAGGCCACCTCGCGGTCGAGCCGCGCGAGCTCGGCCTGCTGCTCGCTCTGCCCGGTGCGTCGCTCGACGCCGGCCCGCGCGGCGGCGCGGTCGAGCGCCTCGGTCGCCGAGCGCCGCGACAGCGCCTCGGCCGCGAGCCGCGCCGCCTCGGCCTCGGACACGAGCCCGTCCTGCCGGAGGCGAACGGCCCGCGCCGCCTCGAGCTCCTGGAAGCGCGCGCCCGCCTCCGCCTCCTTGAGCCGCGCCTTCGCCTCGTCGATGCGGGCGCGCGCCGCCTCCGCCCCGTCGCGCAGCGCCCGCGAGCGCGCCGCGATCTCGGCCCGGAGCGGCCCCATCTGCCCCGCGATGGCCGAGAGCCGGGCCTGCTTGTCGTCCATGTCGCGGCGGAGCGGCTCCACGTCGAGCTCGACGAGGACGTCGCCCGCGGCGACCTCGGCCCCGAGGAGGTCGAGGCGGACCGAGGCGACCCTCCCGCCGAGGGGCGCCTCGACGCGGTGGGCCGCCTGCCCCACCTCGAGGCGCGCGCTCACGCTCGCCTCGTACTGCCCGACGCGCGCGAGGAAGAACCACGCGAGCCAGCCTCCGAGCAGGAGCGCGCCGATCGCGGCGCCGACGATCGAGCCGCGATGGCCGTCGGTCGCGATCGCGTGGATCGAGCGTGAGAACCCGGCGGGCATGAGGGGTCGCGCCAAGGTACACGAGCGAAGGATGCGCAGGAAGTCGCACCCATCGACGGGGCGAAGGCGATGAGCCTGGCAAAACTTCACGTGCAGCGCGGGCCGATTGAATGAATGCTCTCCTCCGCGGCTCCGCCGCGAGATAGTCATTCCATTCCATCTGGAGGTCCCCCATGGCTGATATCGATCGTAATCATGAGCAGAACGAGCAGAACGAGCAAACGGAGCAGGCGGAGACGGTGCCCTTCTTCGCTCGCTACCTGGAAGATCAGAAGCGCATCCGGACCGGCGTCAAAGCCGGCGGCATCTACCAGACCCTCAAGTACCCGTCGGACCGGGACGAGAACGTCACCATGAAGTACCCCTCCGACGGCGACGAAGAGCTGGCCGTGAAGTGAACCGCGAACGCCGCGCGGCGGGTAACCGCCCGCGGCCGAGCGGAACCCACCGAAATCGCCCGCAACATCGCGTCCCTTCCGCAACGACGCGTGACGACGCTTAACGAAGCGTGACGACGCGTAACCAAGCTCAACACGATTCAACACAGTAAAGCGCCCGTGATTGAAAGATCGCCGCAGCAGCGGAATCAAAGAATCACGGGATCGCGGAATTGCGACGTCGAGCCGTTGCAATCGTGCTGAAAAGCGCTGAAGAGCGCCGAAAATCGCCCTCGGGCTTGCGCCCCCGCCTGGCTGCTCGCTATGTTAGCCCTCTTGCCCTCGGCGGCTCCGTCGCCGCGGCAACGCAACCATCTGGAGGTATCCCATGGCCGATATCGACAACCGTGAGCCCGAGCAGCAGGAGCAGAAGGACGACGCCGAGGCGGTGCCGTTCTTCGCTCGCTTCCTGGAGGATCAGAAGCGCGTCCGTACCGGCGTCAAGGCCGGCAGGCCGCCCTTCCAGACGCTGAAGTACCCGTCGGACCAGGAGGACGGCGGGGGCGGCGGGAAGGACCCCATCTTCACCACGCTGAAGTACCCGTCGGACGGCGACGAGGCCTGATCACCGCATGGACCGCCCGCGCCGGTGCGAGAGAGGTACCCTGACGTGACGATGGCGAGCGCGAGCGTCCTCCTGGTCTCGCACTCACAGGACGACTTCGGGATCGGGCGTGTGGCGGAGGCGCTGCGAAGGCGCGGCGCTCGCCCCGTCCGCCTGGACGTCGACCGGTTCCCTCGCGACATCACGCTCTCGACGGCGCTCGGGCCGGGCGGCGTGCGCCGCCGTCTGGAGGACGCCGGGGCCGCGATCGGCGGAGACGAGATCTCCGCGGTCTGGCTCCGGCGCCTCTGGGCGCCGGACCTCGGCGAGGGCATCCCCGAGGAGTACCGCGGCGCGTGCGTGCGCGAGTCGATGGCGGCGCTGACCGGCTGGCTGCGCGGGCTCCCCGCGCGGCGCTGGATCAACGAGCCCGCGGCCGAGGAGCGCGCCCAGGACAAGCTGCGCCAGCTCGCGGCGGCCGCGTCGGTCGGCCTTCGCGTCCCCGAGACGGTGGTGACGAACGACCCGGCCGAGGTCCGCGGCCTCTTCGCGCGCCTCGGGGGGAACGTTGTCGCCAAGATGCTCACGCCCTTCTCGACCAGCCTCGCTGGCGGCGCGCCCTTCGTCTTCACGCACGCCGTCGCGGAGTCCGATCTCGACGCCCTCTCCGGGCTGCGCCAGAGCCCCATGATCTTCCAGGAGCGCATCCCCAAGGCGCGCGAGCTCCGCGTCGCCTGCGTCGACGGCCGGTGCTTCCCGGGCGCGCTCGACGCGACCCGCTACGAGTCGGTCGCGGTCGACTGGCGCCACCCGGACGTGAGCGAGATCGGCATCGGGTGGGAGCCGGACGCCCTCCCGCGCGACGTCGAAGCGCAGCTCGGCGCGCTCCTTCGCGCCCTCGGGCTGGTCTTCGGGGCCGTCGACCTCATCCGGACGCCGGACGGAGAGCACGTCTTTCTCGAAGTGAACCCCGCCGGCGAGTGGGGCATGCTGGAGCGGGATCTCGGCCTGCCGATCGCCGACGCGCTGGCGGAGGCGCTGCTCGCTCCGACGGAGAACCGGTGACAGTCCTCATCATCACGCACAGCGAAGACAACGAGTGCATCGACCGCGTCGCCGCCGCGATCGCCAGCCTGGGCGGCCGGGCCTTCCGCTTCGACACCGACGCCTTCCCGGCGGGGGCGCGGCTCTCGCTTTCGTCGGGGGCCGGGGCGGGCCGCTCCACGCTGACCACCCGGGACGGCGCCCTCGACCTCGGCGACGTGACCGCCGTCTGGTATCGCCGGGTCGCCTACGGCGCCAGGCTGCCCTCGTCGATGGATCCGCAGCTCCGGAGCGCGTCGGTCCACGAGGCGAAGCAGACAGCGGAGGGCATGCTCGCGGCGTTCCGCGTCCCGCAGGTCGACCCCTTGCCGGCGGTGCGCTTCGCGTCGAACAAGCAGGTGCAGCTCGACATCGCGCGCGAGGTCGGCCTCGACACGCCGCGCACGCTCACGACCAACGACGCCGAGGCGGCGCGGGCCTTCGCCGCGACCTGCCCGGGCGGGGTGATCGCCAAGATGCTCTCGTCGTTCGCCGTCTACCGCGACGGCGAGGAGCAGGTGGTCTTCACGAACGCCCTCGAGGCCAAGGACCTCGCGGACATGCGGGGGCTCTCGCTCTGCCCGATGACCTTCCAGGAGAACATCCCGAAGGCGCGCGAGCTGCGGGTCACGGTCGTGGGCGAGCGCGTCTTCACGGCCTCGGTCGACTCGCAGGCGGCGCCCGGCGCCGAGGTCGACTGGCGCCGGCAGGGGATCGAGCTCATCGACGCCTGGCGCAAGGACATGCTCCCGCCCGACGTCGAGACGGGCGTGCTCCGGCTGATGGATCAGCTCGGCCTCAACTACGGCGCGATCGATATCCTCCGCACGCCGGACGGTCGGCACGTCTTCCTCGAGGTCAACCCGTCCGGCGAGTTCTTCTGGCTGGAGCGGAACCCCGGGCTCCCGATCAGCGAGGCGCTCGCCGAGGTGCTGCTCGGCAAGGCGCCGCGGCGCGGCTCGTGGAGCGCCTTCCTCCACACGCCGGCGACGCAGCCCCGCTGATCCGGCGGCGCAGCGCCGCCGAGCGGACGCTCGGTGCCCTCCGCCCGCCCGCCTGCCGCTTCCAGCACGACACGACCTGTCGCTCCCCTCACCGGACGGACGGGCGCCGCGCAACGCGCCCCGGCGCCGCGCGGTGCGGCTTGACAACGCCCGGAGGTTCCGCACTTGCTATCCGTTCAGGGGAGGGCACCGCCCCCTGCGCCCGGCAAGCGATCTCGTGAAGATCCTAGAGCTCCACCTCCTCGCGTTCGGCCCCTTCACGGATCTCCGGCTCGACTTCTCCTCGCCGTCGCCGGGCCTCCACGTCGTCTACGGCCCCAACGAGGCCGGGAAGAGCACCGCGCTCCGGGCGATCCGCGGCCTGCTCTACGGCATCCCGCACATCACGCCCGACGCCCACGTGCACCACAACACCGATCTCCGCGTCGGCGGCCGGCTCGCGGGCAGGGGCGACGCCGCGCTCGCGCTCGTCCGCCGCAAGGGGCGCGTGAAGACGCTCCGCGACCCGGACGACAACCCCCTCGACGACGCCGCGCTCGCGCCGGTGCTCGGCGGCGTGACGGAGGAGCTCTTCCGGACCTCCTTCGGGCTCACCCACGAGACGCTCCGCCAGGGCGCCGAGGCCCTGCTCCAGGGCAAGGGCGACGTCGGTCAGAGCCTGTTCGGCGCGGGGCTCGGCGGGCCGGGGCTGCAGCAGCAGCTCGCCACGCTGCGCCAGGAGGCGGACGAGATCTTCACGCCCCAGGCGAGGACCCGCCCCCTCAACGAGGCGATCAAGGCCTTCGAGGCGGCCCGCAACGGGGCGAGGAGCGCCGCTCACCCGCCCGCGGACTGGACGCGCAAGCGGCAGGAGATCGACGAGCAGCGGGCCGAGCAGGAGCGCGTCGACGCGGAGCTGCGCGCGCTCCGGTCGACCGACAAGCGGCTCCGGCGCGCGCTCCGGGTGCTCCCGCTGCTGGAGGCGCGGCGCGCGATCCTCGGCCGGCGCGCCGCCCTCGGCCACGTCGTCCTGCTGCCCGAGAGCGCGCAGCGCGACCGCGAGGACGCCCAGGATCGCGCCGCCGACGCGAGCGCCCAGGCCTCGCGGCTCCGCGCCGACATCGCGGAGCTCGAGGCCCGCCACGCCGCGCTGGAGGTCCCCGCGTCGCTCGCCGACCTCGACGCGAGCGCGATCGACGGCCTCGTGACCCGGCTCGGCAGCCACCGCAAGGCCGCCGTCGACCTGCCGCGCGTCCGGGCGGAGCTCCACGGCGTCGAGGAGGACGCGCGCGCGATCCTCCGCAGGCTCGGGCGGGACGCCTCGCTCGCCGGCGGCGACGACCCCGAGCGGCTGGAGGCGATGCGCGTCGACGTCGCGACCGAGGCGCGCATCAAGAAGCTCGCCCGCGAGCGCGGCGCCGCCGAGGCCAAGCCGCGCGAGGTGGAGCGGCTGCTCTCGGCGCACCGCGCGCGGCGCGACGCCTGCGCGCGCAGGCTGGCCGAGCTGCCGCCGGGCGAGGACCCCGCCCCGCTCCGCGGCGCGCTCTCTCGCGCGCAGAAGCAGGGCGACCTCGAGCACCGCCTCCGCGAGGCCGCCGCCGCGGCGGCGCAGCTCGCCCGCGACGCCGACGTGCAGCGCGATCGGCTCGGCCTCGGCGCGGCCGCGAAGCGGGCGCGCCTCGACGCGGGCGGCGCGCCCGAAGGCCGGCCGCTCTCCGCGGCCGAGGCGAGCGCCCTGCCCGTCCCGCTCCCCGAGACGGTCGACCAGGCGGCCGCGCAGTGGGGCGCGCTCGCCCGGGAGCGCGAGCGGCTCGGCGAGCGCGCCGCCGAGATCGAGGCGCGCCTCCGCGAGAGCGCCCGCGAGATCGACGCGCTCCAGCGCGCCGGCGCCGTCCCCACGGAGGCCGACCTCGCCGAGGCGCGCGAGCGCCGGGACGCCGCCTTCAAGGCGCTGGTGCGCGCCCTCCAGGCGAAGGCGGGCGCCCGCGCGGCGGCCGCGTCGATCCACACCGCCTCGCTCTTCGACATCGGCGCGGACGCGCCCGCCTCGCCCGGAGGGCGGCGCAGGCCGTCGCTCGCCGCGCGCGACGAGCCGCCGGCCGCCCGGGGGAAGCCCGACGACTACGCCGACCTGGTCCGCGCCGCCGACGCCCTCGCCGATCGGCTGCGCCGCGAGGCCGACCGGGTCGCCCGCCTGGCGCGGCTGCTCGCGGACGAGGCGCGGGCCCAGGCGGACCAGGCGCAGCTCGCCGCGGAGCGCGCCGCGCTGGCGCGCCGGGCCGAGGAGGCCGAGGCCGTGTGGCTCGATCTGTGGCGGCCCGCGGGCGTCGCCCCGCGCTCCCCCGAGGAGATGCGCGGCTGGCTCGGCCGCTACGCGGCCTTGACCGCCACGGTCGACCGGCTGCGCGCCGCGGAGGCCGAGGCCGAGGCGCTGCGGGCCCGGATGCAGGCGCACGCCGCCGAGCTCCACGCGGCGCTCCAGGGCGCACGCGCCGCGCCGGGCGCCTCGCGCGGCGACGCGGCCGGCGCGGGCTCGCGCGGCCACGCGGCCGGAGCGCTGGAGGACGCGCCGGCGCACCTCCCGGCGCTCGTCGAGGCCGCGGAGCAGGAGCTCGCGGCCATCGAGGGCGCGGCCCGGGAGCGCAAGGAGCTCCTGCGGGAGCGCAAGGAGCTCGAGCGCGAGATCGAGGACCTCGAGCGCGAGCAGGCGCAGCACGCGCGCGCGCTCGAGGCGTGGCGAGCCGAGTGGGCCGAGGGCGTGCGGCCGCTCGGCCTGCCCGGCGACGCCTCCGCGGACGAGGCCACGGCGATCCTCGACGAGCTCGGCGCGCTGTTCCGCAAGGCGGACAGCGCCGCCCACGAGCGCCGCCGGGTGCGCGGCATGGAGCGCGACGCCCGGGCCTTCGGGGCCGACGTCGCGGAGCTCGCGTCCCGGCACGCGCCGGATCTCGCCCCGCTGCCGGCGGATCAGGCCGCCGATCAGCTGATCAAGCGCCACCACAAGGCGCGCGCCGACCTGCGCGAGCGCGGCGAGATCGCGCGGAGCCTCGCCGACAAGCGCCGCGAGCTGGATCAGCAGGAGGCGCGCCGCGCGGCCGCCGAGGCGCGCCTCGCCAAGCTCTTCGAGGCGGCGGGCGTCCCGCGCGGCGGTGACGACGCCGACGACGTCGCCGCGCTCTCCCTGGCGGAGGAGCGCTCGCGCGAGGCGCGCCGGCTCGACCGCGAGCTCGTCGAGAACGAGGGCAAGCTCCTCGAGGCGGGCGAGGGCGCGGGCATCGCCGCGCTCGAGCAGGAGACCGCCGGGGTGGAGCGGGACGCGCTCGCGCTCGAGCTCGACCGGGCGGAGGAGCGCCTCGCGGCGCTCGAGGACGAGCGGCGCCGGATCGACAGGGCGCTCGGGAGCCTCGAGCAGGAGCGCGAGCACCTCCGGGCGACGGTGGGCGCCGCGGAGGCCGCCGCGGAGGCGCAGATCTGCCTCTCGCACCTGCGCGGCGAGGTGCGCCGCTACGTGCGGGCGCGCCTCGCCGCGGTGCTGCTCGAGCGCGAGATCGAGCGCTACCGCGAGCGCAACCAGGGCCCGATCCTGGCGCGCGCGAGCGCGCTCTTCCACCGCCTGACGCTGGGCGCCTTCGCCGGCCTCCGGGTGGGCTACGACGAGAGCGAGCAGGCGATCATCCGCTGCGTCCGCGCGGCGGCGTCCGGCGCGGCGGTCGGCGGGGCAGCGGCCGCGAGGGCGCCCGCGCCGGACGGCGCGGCGGAGCCCGCGAAGGCGCTCGCGGACGCAGCGCCAGAGCCCGCGAAGGCGCCCGCGGACGCAGCGGCGGAGCCCGCGAAGGCGCCCGCGGACGCAGCGGCGGAGCCCGCGAGGGCGCCGGTGCAGCGCGAGGTGGACGTGACGGGCCTGAGCGACGGCACGCGCGACCAGCTCTACCTCGCGCTGCGCCTCGCGAGCCTCGAGCACCACGCCCGCACGGGCGAGCCGATACCGCTCATCCTGGATGACATCCTGATCCACTTCGACGACGACCGCGCCCGGGCCGCCCTCGCGGTGCTCGGCGAGCTCGCGGGGACGACGCAGGTGCTGTTCTTCACGCACCACGCGCGGCTCTGCGAGCTCGCGCGCGAGGCGGTGCCGGCCGACGTGCTCCGCGAGCACCGCCTGCGGTAGCAAGGCCGGTCACCGCGATAGGCTATCCTGGGCGGGATGACGGTCCAGGAGCTCCACGTCGCGGGATACCGCTCGATCCGCGAGCTGACCCTCCCCCTCGCGCAGGTCAACGTCATCGTCGGACCGAACGGCGTCGGCAAGACCAACCTCTATCGCACCATGGTGCTGCTCGGCTCCGCGGCGAGCGGGACCTTTGCGCGCACGCTGGCCGAGGAGGGGGGGATGCCCTCGGTGCTCTGGGCCGGCCAGCGCAGCAAAGGCCCGGTGCGGATGACGCTGCGGGTACGGCTGGATCAGCTCGTCTACGAGCTTCAGTGCGGGCTGACGCCGCCGCCTGGAGGGCCGTTCGAGCTGGACCCGGACATCAAGGAAGAGAACCTCTGGCTGCTCGACAAGCGCCGCCGCCTGCCGATGCTGGAGCGGGCCGCGGGCTCGGCCTTCGCGCGCGACGCGGACGGCCACCGCGTGACCTTTCCCTTCTCGCTCTGGGGCTCCGAGTCGGTGCTGGCGCAGGTGGTGGAGCCGCACCGCTTTCCGTTGCTCTCGGTGGTGCGGCAAAAGCTGATGAACTTCCGGTTCTATCACCACTTCCGCACCGACTCCGGCGCGCCGTTGCGGGTCGAGCAGGTCGGGGTGCGGACGCCTGTGCTCAGCACCGATGGCCACGATCTGGCCGCGGCGCTGGCGACGATCCTCGATATCGGCGACAGGGGCGCCTTGAAGGATGCCGTCTCCAGCGCGTTCCCTGGCGCGTCGCTCGAGGTCTCCTCGACGCAGGGGCGGTTCCGCGTCGAGCTCCGGTTGCCAGGGATGTCGCGGCCGCTCGACGCCCGCGAGTTCTCGGACGGCACGGCGCGCTATCTCTGCCTCCTGGCGGCGCTGCTGAGCCCGAGGCCACCGCTGCTGATGGCGCTGAACGAACCGGAGACGAGCCTGCATCCGGATCTGCTCGGGCCGCTCGGGGATCTCCTTGTGCACGCGGCATCCCGGAGCCAGCTGTGGATCACGACGCACTCCCGCCCGCTGGCGGAGCGGATCCGCAAGGCGACGCCCTGCCGGCTCATCGAGCTTGGCAAGAATGGTGGAGAGACAGTGCTGGCGAGCGGCGCGGCGGAGGAGGAATGACGTCCGCCATCAACGACAGAGGTCTCCTCGTGTTCATTCGATGATCCATCGAAGCACGGGACCAGCGACGACGACGAAGGCCGCGTGGCCCGGAAGCACAGGACTATCCCCGCCGAGCCACTGCACATGGGCGCTCGTCGACCAGCCCAGCGGCCCTGCGAAGTACGAGTTGACCTGCGCATGCCCGCCTATCGCCACCCCGGCGACGCGCCCGCACAAGGCGACGCCGCACGACGGCATGTCGTAGAGCGCGATCGATGGCCCCAGACTGAAATGACCGTCCTCCCACGTAACTCCGACGTCGAGTGATGTCTGATTGTAGACACCGAGCCCGCCGTCCTGGGTCGCCAGGAGGATGGTGCACAGGTCGTGGACCGTGAACAAGAAGTCTCGCTCGAAGGGCCAGGATATCGCCGCTTGTGGACCCACCGCGGGGCGAGAATCGGCGCCGATCTGAATCCACCCGAGGCTCGCACCGGCGCTGATTTCGGCCGCTCCTGCTCGCGCCGGTGCGGCGAGGAGCGGGAGGACGACCACGACCGCCCATGGGATCTTCTGCCAGCCTCTTGTGCCCATGGTACCTCCCCTTTCCCCCAGCGGACGAGCGACGTGACGACGCGAGCCGTCCTACTGACGGTGAAATTGGACGTCAACCGGGATCCGGGCGGGGACGTCCCGATGGACGTGGGTCGTACCGTCCAGAGGTTGCGCCCGTCGCGCGCCGGCCTGCGAGGCGCGAGTGCTCTCAGGCGCCAAGCAGCGGCGCCGCCTCCGCGGCGTCGAGCAGGGCAGCTGGTTCCTGGAACGCGCTCGCCGCGGAGACAGACGGCGGAGAGCTCCCGATGCGGGCGTCAGAGAGCGGCCCGCCGCGGTGATGGGCTATCAAGGGTGAGGTTGTCGAGAAGCCACTCGCTCGCTTCCCGATGCGGTCGAGGTGCTGCTGAACGCCCGCGGGTGAACGCTCACGGTTCAGGGAGTGATCCGGGAAGCCCCGGCGTCGCCGTCCCCGAGGTGGCCGCCGGCGACACGCTCACTCCGGACACTGCCCGGCGCACGCCTCACCGCCGCAGTCGACGCCGGCCTCGTCGCCGTTCTTCACGCCGTCCGTGCAGGTGGGGGCCTCGCAGACGCCGGCCCAGCACACGCCGCTCTTGCAGTCCGCGCCGGTCTCGCAGCCCCGGCCCGGCTCGCAGCGCGGGCACGACGTCGTGCCGCAATCGATGCCTGACTCGCGGCCGTTCTTCACCCCGTCGCTGCAGTTCGGGATGCTGCAGCTCTCGTTCGTGCACACACGGCTCGTGCAGTCCGTCGCGACACGGCAGTGATCGCCCGCCTGGCAAGGGCGACACGGGCCACCGCAGTTGAAGCCGGTCTCCCCAAGGCCAACGTCATGCGCGTCGTTCACGCAATGGCCCGGCACGCACCAGACACCGTCGCACGCGAGCCCACCGGGACAGTCCAGCGTCGGATCTTCATCGAAGCACTGCACGCAGGCGCCTTCATGGCACCGCCCCTCGCCCGATGCGGGACACGTGACGTCGTTCAACAGGAGGTGCTGCGGCTCATCGACCTCGCAGACGTCGAGGGTGCACTGGTTGCCATCATCGTAGACATCCTGGGCCGCCGCGCTGACCACGCGGCCGTCGGCGGTACACTCCTCGATCTTGCAGTCGCCGCGGAGCTGCGACTCGAGCGGGCCCTTGTGGATCTCCACCGCGCACGCGCCGTCCACGCACCGCCCCGCGCCGCACCGCGGGTCCGGCGGGCCAGGGCACTCCGCGTCGCTCTCGCAGCCGCCGGGCGGCACGGGCACCTCGGGGCACTCCGCGTCGCTCTCGCAGCCGCCGGGCGGCACGGGCACCCCGGAGCACTCCGCGGTGCCCTCCGCGCACTCGTCGCAGGTGCGGCACTCCTCGAAGCAGCCCGGCTTCTTCTCGCCGCGCGCGCAACAGATGACCTTGCCCGGGTCGCCGCATACGCAGTGCTCATCGACGCAGATCGTGCCTGGAATGTACTGCACGTCCGACTGACAGTGATCCGTGGTCGCGCACTTTCCGCCTATATAGGGCCCGTCACCACATGCAAAGAACGTCGCTGGGCCGATGAGAAGAATGGAACCAACAAACCAAGACGCGATGGGCCTACCCATGCTCCAGTCCTCCGGCACGAGGCTGAGGCGCCGGCACCCTGGCGGCCCCAATCCGCCGGGGTGTCGTTTGCCTGTCATCCGAGGAGCGCACTATGCCGCGTCGGGCCCACGGGCGTCACGCAAGTTTTCGCCAGAATGCGCCGCTGGCGAGGCGGCCTTCCAGCAGGGCAGGCACGAGGTCGAAGGGAGGAAAAACGGTGCTCGTCAACGGAAAGCCGCTGACGGACACCGTGCTCTCCGCCGGGCCGCGAGGAGGGAACGTCCGTCGCCGCGCGCCCCTGCTCACCGGGTCGCGTCGCGTCGCACCGGGACGCCTCGTCTCCGGCTCACGAGGCGAACAGCCAGGCGATGCTCGCCGCGCCGGCCAGGAAGATCGCCGCCGTGAAGATCAGGATCGCCGTCCGGTCAGGGCGATACTCCCCCCGATCGATGGCGCGAGCGACGCGCAGGTAACGCATCGCGGCCCACGCGATGAGCGCCATCCCGAGCACGACCATCCCCGCGCCGACGCCCACGACCTCGCGCAGCAACGACCGCGGCCCTCCCGGCGCGGCCGGCGGCCCCACCTCGAGGAAGTAGAGGCTGACCCGGTTGAGCGTGATGCCGAAGCTGAGCAGCGCGATCGCCGTGCGCACGTAGGCGAGGTGCGTCCGCTCGTTGGCCAGGTGCTCCCTCGCGTAGGCCTCCGTGCGCTTCACGCTCTCCTCGCCGGGCATGGTGGCTCGCCCTCCTCGTCGCGCGGCGCCCCGCTTCAGCGGCGGCCGTACCGATCGTCGAACCACGGATACGCCGTGTTCGAGTAGCCGCGGACCTCCCAGAACCCCGGCTGATCCGCCGTGGTGAACGTGATCCGCCGGATCCACTTCGCGCCCTTCCAGGAGTAGAGCTGCGGCGTGATCATCCGCACCGGGCCCCCGTGCTCGCGCGGCAGCGGCTTGCCCTCCCAGGTGTGGACGAGCAGCACGTCGGGCAGCATGGCCTCCTCGAGCGGCAGGTTCGTCGTGTAGGGGGTCTGCGTGCCGGGCGCGATGTCGCTCGCCTCGATCAGCACGAAGCGCGCGTCCGCGAGCGGGCGCGCGCGCTCCGCGAGGGCGGCGAACCGGACGCCGATCCAGTGGTTGTCCAGGCGGCTCCAGGTGGTCACGCAGTGGAAGTCGGACACGTCGAGCGTCTGCGGCAGCGCCATGAACTCTTCCCAGGAGTAGGTCCGCGGCGCCTCGCAGAGCCCGTCGATCTCGAGCTGCCAGCGCTCGGTCGGGATGTCCGGCGTATCGCCGAGATCGAGCACCGGCCAGTTCTTCACCTCGCGCTGACCGATCGGCAGCCTCGGCATCCCGTGCCGGTTCGGCGGCCCGCTGCCCATCGGCGCGCGCCCGTCGAAGGCGCCCTTGCCGCGCGCCGCGTGCCGCGCGGCGAACGCCTGCTTGCGCTCGATCAACGACCTCGCCCGCCGCCCCGCGTCGTCCCCCATGACGTGACCATGGCGAGAGCTCTGGACGCCTGCAAGAGCGAGCTCATCCGACCTTGCGGCCCGAGAGCTCCACGGATGCGGCATCCACCGACACCGACGTCGGGGGGCCGAACTTCTTGACCTGAACGGTCACGAGCAGGGCCGGCGTGTCGTCGAGCACGCGCTCGATGATGCGCTCGGCGAGCGTCTCGAGCAGCTTGTACGACGCGCTCGTGCCCGATTCGACGACGAGGTTCGCGAGCCTGTCGTAATCGAAGACGCGCGCGCGCGTGTCCGCTCGAGGCAAGAGCGAGATCGGGAGCTCCACCTCCAGGCACACGACGAAATCCTGGGGCAGGTCGCGCTCGGCGCGAGACACGCCGTGCTTGGCGCGAAAGCGGATGCCGTCAAGGCGGATCCGGTACGTCTGGATCGCGGACTCCATCGGCGCCCCCTAGCACGCCTTCCGGCCGGCTTCCGCCGCAAGAATGCCGGGCGGCACGCTCGCCCGCTCGCCGCGGCCTTCCCGGCGCGCGGCGGCCGTCTCGGCGTGTCCCGGCGCGGGCGGCCTTCCCGGCGCGACCGCCCTCAAGGCGCGCGGCGGCTGCGCGCCACGTGCGCCACGTGCGCCACGTCAGAGGAGAGGCCGCTTGAAGCACACGGCTTCGATCTTCGCGGTCATCTCGCTGCGCAGGAACTGCACCGGCTCCCAGCCTTCCTGCCCGAACCGCTTGAGGACCGGGTTCCATCCGGCCGTTGTGGTCACCTCGAACACCTGACTGTCGCTGACGCGCGCGGTCTCCACGTCCACGCACCGAACCTCCCACCGGGGCGGATCGGTCCCCGCCTGCACCGGTGGCACCAGGAAGCGCGGCGCGACGTACGACGCAGAGCAACCGAAAAGAAATGCGACGGCGATGGCTGTCCCGGAGCTGAGCTTCGGCATGAGCGGTCCTTTCCTGCGGGGTCGACTCGCGAAGGCGTATCGACGCTTCGTGCGCCACGTCAACTGGGAACGGCGCGCGCGCCGGCTCGCCGACGCGGAGGCCGCCGTCGCGGGGCGCGTCGTGGCAGCGCTCCAGGAGGACCAGCGCACGGTGCTCGAGCTCGCCTATTCCGAGGGGCTCGCCCTCGTGGAGATCGGCGAGCGCCTCGCGGTGCCGGTGGGCACCGTCAAATCCCGCCTCTCGCGCGCTGGACAAGCTGCGCGCCACGCTCCAGGAGCCGCCGCGCGCCGCCGCGGGCTGACGCCACCCCTAGCGCTTACGCGTGAGCGCCTCGCGGTCCTTCACGATGAGGCGCCGCCCCGCCGCGTCGAGCACCCCCTCCTTCCGGAACGCCCCGAGCGTCAGCGTCACCGTCTCGCGCGTCGACCCGATCACCTGGGCGATCTCCGCGTGCGTGATCGGCGCCGAGATCAGCGTCCCACGCGGCGTCGGCACGCCCCACCGCTCCGCCGCGTGCAGGAGGAACTCGGCGAGGCGCCCTCCCACGTTCTTGAAGAGCATCGACTCGATCCGGTCCTCGGTCTCCCGCTGCCGCGCGACGAGCAGCGCGAACACCGCGCCCCCGAGCCCCGGGTGCTGGGCGCAGAGCTCGCGGACGAGCGAGAGCGGCACCCGGACCACCTCGGCCTCATCCATCGCGATCGCCCGCTCCGTCCGCGTCTCCAGCCCGCCGAGGCACGACTCGCCGAGCACGTCGCCCGTGCCGCGGTAGCTGAGCGGGAACGCGGCCCCCGCCTCGTTGACGCGCTCGACGCGCGCGCGCCCCCGGCCGAGCACCACCAGCGTGTCCGCGGGGGCCCCCTGCTCGAAGATCGCCGCGTCGGACGCCACCACCTCGAGCACCGCGGCGTCCGTGACCGCCTCCCGTACCTCGCGATCCACCTGCGCGAACAGCGAGGAGAGCCGGAAGGCGCGCGCCACCCGAGCCTTCACGGGATCCATGGGCTGGCGGCCAGCATCCTGCGCGTACTGGGAATCCAGATCGCTCACGGTAGGGAACAAAAGAGTAATCCATCCCGCGTGGGTTGACACACAGGAATCCCCTGCGACCGAGGCCCGGCGCAGGGCGAACGGAGCGCCTCGCTCAGCGTCCGTCGCGGTCGAGCTGCACGACGATGTCCCGGTCGAGCGCGCTGTCCGCCGCGCGGGCGAACTGCTGGAACTTCGTATAGGCATCGGGCTGCACGCGGCCCGCGGGCAGATCGAGGAAGCGATCGAGGACCAGCGCGCCCCCGTCCACGCGATCGTTCAC
This sequence comes from Sorangium sp. So ce1504, assembly GCF_051521635.1. Taxonomy (NCBI): domain Bacteria; kingdom Pseudomonadati; phylum Myxococcota; order Polyangiales; family Polyangiaceae; genus Sorangium; species Sorangium sp. So ce1504. The sequence continues at coordinate 10,347,758 of NZ_CP150365.1, forward strand.
CCGCACGGCGCGCCCCGCGTCGTCCGCCGTCGACGGAGCGAGCTTCGTGATCACGCGCGCGCCCGCGGGGAGCTTGACGCGGAGCCGCACCTCCGAGCGCGTCGCGATCTGCTCCGACAGGTAGAGCGGCGTCTCGCGGACCGGCAGGCTGGCGAGGCTGGCCACGCGCACGCCGAAGGGCGGCGTGATGACCAGCTCCCCTCCCTGCGCGCGCGCGAAGCTCGCGGCGGCGATCTTCATCTTCAGCGTGAGCGGCCGGTCGATCTCGCTCAGCTCCTTGATCTCGATCGCCTGGAGCCGCGCCCCCGGCACCATCTGCGGCAGGAGGCGCGACTCGACGGCGTCCCTGAGCTGGGCGTCCGGGAGCGACTCCAGCGCCGAGCGCAGCGCGATCGCGAGCTTGCCCTCGTAGCGCTGCTCGATCGCCAGCGAGGCCGAGCCGTCCCTCGCCACCTCGGCGACGCCCTCCGTGACCACGCCGTCGTGCGCGCCGGACGAGGGCGTCACCTCGCGCGGCGTCCCCGGCTTCAGCACGATCGCCGGCTGCCCGCGGAGGGAGCTCGGCAGGTAGCCGTACGGCGCGAACTTGTCGCGCACGAACATCCAGCGCACCGCGCCCGCGCCGGGCTTGTCCCCGGTGTCGAGGCGGACGGCGAGCGCGTTGAACGTCTCGGCCTCGCTCATGGGCCCGCGCGGCGGCGCGGTGAGCCGGTCGCTCACGACGCCGTAGCCGGCGTCGATGCCGACCAGGCGGCACAGGTAGAGGAACGCCTCGGTCCGGTTGCCGCTCTTGCCGATGACGACGCGGCGGCCGTCGTCCTCGCGCCCCGGCTCCACGTTGGCGAGCACCCACCGGTAGATCCGGCGCGCCTGCTCGTCCTTCGACGGCGCCGCTGCCCCGCCCTCGCCGCGCGCCCCCTCCGCGGCGCCGGCGGCCTTCCCCTGCTCGCCGCCGCCCGCTGCCGGCGAGCGCGGCGCGAGCGGCGTACGCGCGATCGCCCGCGCGATGCGCACGAGCCGCGGATCGCGCGGCGTCTCGTCGGCGGCCGCGTCGACCATGCGCGCGATCGTGCTGTCCAGGCGGATGCCCCAGCCGATGCGGATGTTCGGAAGGAACTCCGAGATCGGCGCGCTCGCCGGCTCCTCCGGGAGCGCGGGGCTCTTGTCGACCCGGTAGCGGCGCGTGACGAGCGCGCCGGACTCGACGATCTCCGGCGCCGGGACGGTGCCGGAGGCCTCCACGTCGAGCGGCCGGCTCTTCGGCGACACGACGATGAACTCGCTCCGCCAGTAGGGGACCTTCTCCTCGCGGAAGAACCAGCGCGGGCCCTGGAACGTGAGGCCCCCCTGCCCGTCGCCGCGCAGCACGAACAGGTTCTCCACCTCGATGTAGTCGCCCACCTCGAGGTGGGGCATCGTCACGGTCGGCTTGTCCTGGATGAACTCCGGCTCGTGGATCGACCCGTCGCGCTTGACCGTGCGGAGCTTGAGCACGAGCCCCTCGGGCATGCGTTGCTCCGCGTGCTCCTGGATGGCCTCCCGCGACTGGATCCGGATGATCTCGTGCTGGAGCATCCGCGCCGAGCCGTCCTCGTGGACCCACATGGCCGCATAGTCGAGCACGCGCGCCGCCGTGCCCGGCATGACCTCGCCCGAGGCCTCGTGCTCGGCGATCACCTTCTTCGAGTCCAGCCGGTACGGGCTGAGCTCCGTCGTGCCGTCGAGCAGCTCGATCGCGTCGCGCAGGCCCGAGGTGTCGGCGCCGGTGCGGATCGCCTCGATGAGCGCCTTCTGGAGCGCGTCGCGCTCTCCCCGCGCGAAGCGCGCGTCCGCGAGCGCGAGGCGCGCGTCGGCGTCGTCCGGCGACTTCGCGAGCGCGCGCTCGAGCTGCTCGAACGACTCGGCGCGCTTGCCGGCGCGGGTCAGGAGGTCGGCGATGCGCGCGGCGATGTCCTTGCGGTCCTTGCGGGCGGAGCCGAGGCGCTGGAGCTCCTTGATCGCCGCCGCGTAGTCGCGGCGATCGATCGCCCTCTCCAGCTCGATCTCCGCGTCGGGATCGAGCTCCCGGATGCGCGCGGCGAGGGCGTCGGCCTGCGCGATGTGCCCGTCGCCGTCGTGGATCCGGAGGAGCGCGCCCAGCACCTCGATGTCGTCGGGGAAGCGCGCGGCGGCCTCCTTCACGGTGCGGACGTGCTCGACGCGCCAGCCGAGCCGCGAGTACATCCCGGCGAGCGTCTTCAGGAGGTCGGGCACCTCCCGGAAGCGGTCGGCGAGGGCCTCGATCGTGCGGGTCATCTCGGACAGGCCGACCTTGTCGGCCTCCTCGAGCGCGAGCCAGAGGCGGGGGTACCAGAGCTCCGGGTCCTTCTCCGCGGCGCGCGCGCGCACGTCCTTCACGAGGTCTTGCCCGTCGGACGCCGGGAAGATCGGGTCCTTCTCGAGGAAGACCGCCTGGGCCGCGAGCGCGGGGCCGGTGGCGCGCGCCGGATCGGCCACGAGCGGCTCGATCAGCACGGCGCTCACGTCGTCCTGGCCCTCGAGGTGCGCGATGGTCGCGGCGAGGTACCGGGCGATCGGATCGCCCACGTCGCGCTCGGCGGGGGGCGCGCCGCGCAGGCCGAGCGCGCGCGCCACCTTCGGCGCGGGCTGCGGCGGCACGCCGAGCGCCGTGAGGAACGGCTCGATGGGGTTGGGATCCGGCAGGACCTCGGGCGGGACGAGCGAATAGGGCGGCGTCGGATCGGCGGACGTGGCCACGCCGAGGGGCGTGCCGTCGGGCGCGAGCAGGCGGATGGAGGTGTCGCGGCCCCCGACGCGGGCGAGGATGCGGTGCCGGCCGGGGCCGAGGCGCAGGCGGACGCCGAAGCGGGGCCAGATCCCCCACTGCTTCGTGTCGCGCGTCAGCACCTCGACGTCGTCGACGAGGATGGCGTAGGCCCCCTGGACGGCGATGAGCATCTCGCGCTCGGCGGGCAGGTCGACGAAGGTCTCGACGTAGAAGATGCCTCCGCTGGCCCCGCCCTCGCCGGGCCCCTCCGGCGCGACGGCCGAGAGCTGGCAGCCGCGGCGCTCGGCGCCGAGCACGCGCGGCGGGCCTCTGCGGTGGGGATCGCGCGGGAACACGGGTGGCCAGGGGCCGGCGCGCTCCGCCTCGTAGTGGACGCGGTGGTCGCTCGCGGCCAGGTGGCCGAACGGGCCGGCGAAGCGGGCGTTCTCGATGCACCCGTAGCGGCGCGCCGCGTGGTCGATGAGCGGCACGGCGGGCGCGGCGCCGCGGGCGTCGTCGGCGGTCCCGGCGGCGCCGTCCGGGCGCGCCGCGGCGGCCTCGTCGGGCAGCCCGTCGAGGCTCCACCACTCGACGAGCTCTCCGCGCGCGCGCCAGCCCAGCTTGCCCGGGTGGTCGATGGCGCGAAGGACGACCTCGCGGGACTTCTTCCAGAGGCCCGCGACGCTGGAGCGCAGGCCGAGCAGGCGGTTCGCGGCGAACCAGCCCACGAGCGGGGCGTCGGGGTGCGCGCTCACCCGGGCGGCGTCCAGCGCATCGAGGTAGGCCGCCGCCGCGCGCGCGTTGCGGCCGTGCCCCTGGTCGTCGATCGCGCGCCCGAGCGACGCGAGCATCGATTTCGCGCCGATCCCCTCCAGGCGCTTGCGCGCCTCCCTGGCGCCGGCAGGCGTGCCGCCCGGGACCAGGAGCTCTCCGAGGAGCCAGCGGCCGACGACCTCGCCGTCGGCCGAATGCGCGCCGGCGTCGCGGAGCGAGGCGATGGGGTCTTTCGCGCCGGGCGCGGTGACCGCGCCGCAGGCGCCGAGCGCGAGGGCCAGGGCGGCGGCGCCGGCGAGCCGGGCGAGCGTGGAGAGGGGGCGAGGAGCGCGCATCGGCCCGGTCCTTAGCGCGAGCGACCGCGTGCGCACAGAGACGCCGCGCGGCGCAGCGCTCCTGGCCCGCCCGGCCCGTGAGCGCCCCGCCCGGCCCGCCGTCGTCGCCCGACCCGCGGCATGCGGTCTCCGCGGCGTGTGGCCAGCGGCTCCAGGGGCATCGTCAAGGAGCGCCGTCGCCCCTAGAGGACGGCGCGCCACGAGATCGTGCGCGACAACGTGGCCACGCTCTGCGGAGCCACCGAGGACGGCCCCATGGGTCGATGGTGATCTTGATTATCATTTGCATCATTGCTATGTGAAGCGGCGAACTCATGGAAGACGACCTTGCGGTAGAGCTCGGCGCGCTCGCGCACCACGGCGCCGCCCCGCTGTCTTGATCGGGGAGCGCGCTCTTTCGAACCACCTCGCCGCGATGCTTTCGCACCGACAAGGATGAACGACATGGTACCCGGTTACACAGAAGAGACGGTGCTTGAGGTCCACCACTGGACGGACAAGCTCTTTACGCTCAAGACCACCCGCTCGCCGAGCTTCCGCTTCGCGAACGGGCAGTTCTGCATGATGGGGCTCGTGGTCGCGGGCAAGCCGCTCGTCCGTGCGTACTCCCTCGCGAGCGCAAACCACGAGGAGACGCTCGAGTTCTTCTCGATCAAGGTGCCGAACGGCCCGCTGACCTCGCGCCTGCAGCACATCGCCGTCGGCGAGACGATCCTCGTCGGCAAGCGCGCGACCGGCACGCTCACGATCGGCAACCTGCGGCCGGGCCGGACCCTGTGGCTCCTGGCGACCGGGACCGGCCTCGCGCCGTTCCTCAGCGTCGTCAAGGACCCCGAGACGTACGAGCGCTTCGAGCGCGTGGTCATCACGCACACGTGCCGTCGCGCGCAGGACCTCGCCTATGCGCGCTACCTCGAGCACGAGCTCGCGGCGGACGAGCTGCTCGGCGAGATCGTGCGGCCCAAGCTCCGCTACTACCCGTCCGTCACCCGCGAGGCGTTCAAGACCGAGGGCCGTATCACCGCGCTCATCGAGTCCGGCCGCATCTTCGCCGATCTGGCGCTGCCCGCGCTCGACCCCGCGCACGACCGGCTGATGCTCTGCGGCAGCTCGGAGATGCTCGCCGACACCGCCGCGCTCCTGGAGTCCCGCGGCTTCGAGGAGGGCAACAGCGGCGAGCCGGGCGACTACCTCGTGGAGAAGGCCTTCGCGGGCGAGAAGCGCTCCCCGCTCGCCAGCGCGTCGCCGGCCGAGAGCACGAACCTGTCCGGCCCGGCGTGACGTCGCGCGCCGCGCGTCGGGCTGCGCCCGGGACCACGCGTCGGCGTCACGGCGGGCGCGCGGATCGATGCGGCGCGCAGGCCGCGGTTTCGGATCTGGACCGGGGGCACCGCCCGCCCCGGTCCAGACCGCGGCTCACACGCTCGCTTCGACAGCGCTGGCGACCTGCTGGAGGAGCACCGTCTGTTCGATCACCTCCGGCGGCACGCCGACATCGTCGCGCACGACGGCCACATCCCCGCGCGCGCCAGCCACGTCCTCGCGCGCCACCGCCACGTCCTCGGGCGCCACGGCCACATCCTCGGGCGCCACCGCCACGTCCTCGGGCGCCACCGCCACGTCGTCCCGCTCCGCCGCCCGGCGCAGCGCCGCGATCTCCGCCTGCGCGGCGACGAGCGCCTGCTCGAGCGCCTCGTGGAGCGCCGGCGGAGAGCCGGACGTGTCGCGCGCCTCGGTCAGCTCGCGCTCGAGCTGCGCGATCTTCCATCCCGCGGCGCGCAGGTCGGCCTCGCTCGAGGCGGCGCTCCGCGCCAGCGCGTCGAGCTGCTGCCGCAGCGCCTCCACCGCGCCGCCCGGCCCGCCCTGCCCCGCGAGCGTTCCGCCCTGCCCGCCGTCCGCCGCCTGGCCCGGCCCGCCGTCGTCGGCCGACGCCGACGCGAAGACCGTCCCGAGCTCGTCGACGAGCTCCTTGCCCACCCGCTCGCTCTCGCGCAGCTGCGCCATGAGCGACGCGATGACGTGGCCCCGGTCGCGCAGCGCCTCCTCGAGGCCCGCGATCTCCGCGGCCGCCGCCTCGCCTGCGTCGCGCTTCTCGAGCTCCGATGCCCGCTGCTCCAGCGCGACGACGGTCTGCTCGAGCTCCACGATCCGCGCCTCGAGCAGCAGCCTGCGCGCGTCGAGGGCGCTCCGCTGGTCTTCCAGCGCGCGGCTCTCGCGCTCGTTCCGGTCCGCCCGCTCCTTCTGCCGGTCGCGGTCGCGCGCGAGCTCGGCGCGGGCTGCCTCCAGCTCCTCGACCCTGCCCCCTGCGCGCCGCGCCTCCTCCAGCGCGCGCTCGCTCTCCTGCGCGCGCCTGCGCGCCGTGTCCCGCTCCGACGTGAGCTTCGAGAGCTCCCGCCGCGCCCCCGCGGCGGCGGCCTCGAGCTCCCCCACTCGCGCCGCGAGCGCCGGGTCGGGCGCCGCCACGGCGGGCCGCGCCTCGAGCTCGGCGATCCGGGCGCGCGCGGCCTCGAGGTCGGCGGTCACGGCGTCGAGGCGGTCGCGGGCGCCGGCGATCTCCGGCTTGTTGCGGATCATGCCGAGCTCGAGCTCGACCTTGGTCCGCACCCGCTTCTCGTCGTCGAGCTGCTTGGCGAGCCGGGTCGCGCGATCGCGCTGGCTGCGGAGCTCCTCCTCCATGTCGCGGATCTGGTGCGACAGGCGCTCGGCCCGGACGTGGGCGTCGCCCGCCCTGGCCTCGACGTCGCGGAGGCGCGCCGCCCTGGCCTCGATCTCGGCCTCCGCCTCGGCGAGGCGCGCGGCCGTGGCGACCGCGCTCTCGGCGCGGACCCCGGCGTCCTCGCGGTCGCGCTGGTGCCGGGTGCGCAGCTCCGCGAGCTCGCCCCCGAGCCGCTGCGCGCGGCCCTCGGCCTCGCTGAGCGCCTCGGGCGACGCGCCGGCGCTCGCGCCCGGGAAGTCGGCGAACGGCAGCTCGATCACGGCGAACGCGTCGAGCCTGGGCAGGCGCTCGCCGGCCACGGCGATGAACCACTCGGGCTCCTCGGACGCGTCGAGGATCGACGTGTCCACGCTGACCTCGGGCTCGCCCTTCGGCGCGAACTCCGCGACCGTGTAGCCGACGAACGGCGCCTGGCCGACCATCCGCACCTGCTTGAACTGGAGCGCCACGAGGTCGTAGAGCGCGTAGTAGCCGGGAGCCGCGCCGCGGCTCGCGCCCGCGGGGAGCAGGCCCCGCGCGGCCTCCGGGTTCGGCGACGCGATGACGGCGACGCCGCTCGCGGCGGTGAGGCGTCGGGCGCGCCGGACGACCTCGGCGGGATCGCCGAAGAGGGAGAGATCGGGGATGACGAGGGTGTCGAAGGCGCCGTCGCGCACGCCGAGGTCGCCGTCGAACACGGCGACGTTCGGGTGCGGCTGCCGGGTGGGCGCCGTCCGCGCGAGCTTCTCGGCGACGCGCGCGGCGTCCGGGTCGTAGGCATGGACGAGGCGGGCTCCGCGCTGGAGCAGCCGGTCGGCGAGGCCGATGGTGGCGTCACCCACCACCGCGACCCGCCGGCCGCGCACGAGCGGCTCGAGGTAGGCGCTCAGCACCAGGGCGGGATGGAGCGCGGCGGGGGCGGCGTGCCGCGGCGAGCCTGCGGCAGCGAGGGAGGACTCCTTCGTCATGGTTCCGTCCTCTTACGGCTCTGGGGGCCCGGAGTCCACAAAGCGCAGTGCAGAGTTGCAAGGCGGCGCTCACCGCGCCGGGCGCCGCCGGGCGCCGCCCGCGCGCGCCGGTCCGACGCCTTCGTGCCGGCCCCACGATCCGCGCCTCCACGCCGTCAGCGTGGTGAGCCGCCTCACCCATGACGCTTCGCGTCTGCGCCGCATGTTCCTGGGCCTCTCCGTCGCTCCCGCCGTCATCTCCACGACATCGGCGGTTCGCCCTCTCTCCTTCGAGATCGAGCGGTCCTTCTGCTGCGCTCGGTCAGAGGATCACGGTCTCGCAGCCGAGGAGGATCTGGATCTTCGCGATGGAGGCGCCCCTGGCGGCCTCGCAGGTATCGGGGCACAGCACGAGGGCCGCGGGAGAGGCCGGGTCGTCGTAGCGCCAGCCTGGGCCGTCGCAGCCGGGGCGCTGCGGCAGGATCTCCTGCGATGCGCCGTCGAGCCCGAAGAGGACGTTGACGTCGTCGAACGCGACCTGTCCGCCGGCCACCTGGGAAGGGACCTCGACCTCGCACGGGAGCGCCTGCCCCGTGACCTTCGCGAGCGCGTTCTGGAACTCGACGGCGATGTTGGTCGCCCCGACGAGGACGGCGGCGTCGGTGCCTCCCGCGGCCGCGACCTGGTTGGCGAAGCTCTGGTTCACGCCCGGGAGCCCGATCACGAAGGTGCGCACGGGGGTGCCGTAGCGCGCGCCCGCCGCCGCGAGATCCGCGATGGCGTCCGGGTCTTCCGGGTTCACCCCGGCGCACTGGGCCGCCGGCCCCTGGGGCTGCCCATCGGTGACGAGCAGCACCGCCGAGGCCTCGCCGGGGTGGTTCTTCGCCACGTCGATGCCCTGGAGCAGCGCGCCGCCCAGCGCCGGATAGACGGGCGTGCTCGCTCCGTTCGGCGACTCGGCCTCGATGGCCGCGACGATGGCGCCCGCGTTGTCGGGGAGCGGACCGAACGGGACCAGCGGCTCCCTGTACGCCTCGTGGTCACAGGCCGGCACGTCGTCCGCCACCCGCGGAAAGAAGCGCAGCGCCACGCGCACGCCGGCGAACCTCGCGCTGTTGACGAACGCTGTCAGGCCGGCCTTCGCGCTGGTCCACTTGTCGGCCACCATGGGGTCGTTGCCCGCCATCGAGGACGACTTGTCCATCATGATGTAGAGATTGAGCGGGACCGCGATCGCCTCCTCGGTGACAAGGCCACACGCGGCGTCCGGATCGAGGACTTCGACAGGCGCGTCGGTCGACAGCCCGCCATCCGGATCAAAGGTCCCGCCCGAGTCAGCTCCGTCCGAAGAGGAAGAGGACGAGACAAGGCCAGCTCCTGAGTCCGGTGCACACGCGCCATGAAGCCCCATGGCGACGGCGAGCCCAACCATGGAAGCGAGCGAGGTGGGGTGGAGCGATTCGATGCGCATGGGATGAACAGAGGACAGCGAGGACGGCGCGGAAGCGGGAAGGTACGCAGACACAGAGTACCGGAGACGGTGACAGGCGCGAGGGGCGAATCGCGGAATCGTGAGCTGGCTCGCGCCGGCGCAGCACATAACGGCGTGGGCGGACGGCTGTTGATGCCGGCCGCAATGTGGCGCACAGCCCCGTTGTGATTGGGAACGAGCAAGACAAAGTCTTTTCGAAAAGCGCGCGAAGGTGCAGAATTAAGCATGCGCGCACAATTCTTCCTCGAGACGGCATCTCTGCTCGCATTGCTCTCGGCGATCGGCTGCGCGGAGAGCAGCTCGATCGACGACCCCATCGGGCCGTTCGAGGGCACGGGAGGCGGCTCGGGCGCGGGCGGCGAGTCCTCCGCGAGCAGCAGCACCACGACGGCGTCATCGAGCAGCGCCGCCGCCGCGAGCGGCTCGGGCGGGAGCGAGGGCAGCTCGGGCGGGGGTGAGGGCGGCTCGGGTGGAGAGGGGGGCAGCGAAGAGGCGGGCGGGGGCGGCGGTGGGGTCACGGATCCGTGCGCGCTGGGGTGCTTGCCGGGCACACACGACGTGGACGGCAATCGCCTCACGGGCGAGTGCGGCTGTGAATACGTGTGTACGCCGACCGCGGCGGGAGAGGCGGGCGAGGATCCGATCGACGCCGAGTTCATCGACGACAACTGCGACGGCGGCGACGGGCTCGTGGAGCAGTGCATCTACGTCTCGGCGAGCACGGGGGACGACGCCAGCAGCGGGACGCGCAACGCGCCGGTGGAGACGATCGCCAAGGCCATCCAGGTGGCGCAGGCGGGCGCGGTGCCGGCGATCTGCCTGTCGGGCGAGCTGTACCAGGAGGCGGTCACGGTCGTGTCCGGCATCAGCATCTACGGTGGGTTCGATCACGCCAACGCTGACTTCAAGTTCCGGAGGACGAGCTCGGTGACGACCACCGTGCGCGCGACAGGCACGGTGTTCCACGCGCCGTCGATCACGCAGCCGACGCACATCGAGGGCCTCTCGATAGAGGCGCTGAGCCCGTCGTCGGCCGGCGCGAGCACCTATGGAGTGCGCCTCGGCGGGGGGACGGCGGACCTCTTCGTGCGGTTCAACCAGATCAACGTGGAGGAGGGCCGGGCCGGCGCCGCGGGGACGAACGGGGCGGCGCACATGGAGGGGACGGCGACGGCGGGGAATGCGGGAGAGCGGGGCTGCAATGACTGCAGCGGCCTCGGCAATGCAGGCCCGGCGCCCACATGCGACGAGCCTGGCGGGAGAGCTGGATATGGCGGACATGGCTCGAACACCGGAGCGGCGGGCCATCCCGGCAGCCAGGGCGCGACGGGCGGCGCGGGGGGCGCCCCGTTGCGCTGCTTCAGGACCCGGTCGCCAGGACAAAATGGCACGCCAGGCATGGCGGGGTCGCAGGGGATGCCGGGGACGGGGGGCGCGAATCTCGGCAGCATCGCCTCGGGCGTCTACCAACCCGCGAACGGCACCAACGGGCGACCGGGAATCAACGGCGGCGGCGGTGGAGGCGCGGGCGGCGGCGGTGGCGGCTCGTGCGAGGTAGGCCCTGATGATCGCGGTGGAGGCGGCGGCAGCGGCGGATGCGGCGGGCTCGGCGGCCGCAACGGCACTGCTGGCCGCGGTGGAGGCGGGAGCTTTGGCGTCTTCGCGGCGGCCGGACGGGTGGTCGTCTCCCGCAACGAGATCACGACCGGAAAGGGAGGCAACGGCGGCAACGGCGGCAACGGCGGAGCGCCACAGCTCGGGGGTAACGGCGGCCCTGGCGGCCCCGGTCCCGATGACGCTGGAAACGGCGGCGTCGGCGGCAGGGGTGGCAATGGCGGCGACGGCGGCCCGGGCGCGGGCGGCGGCGGCGGCCCGAGCGCCTGCCTGGCGCGAGCCGCGAGCGTCGGCTTCACGTTCGGAGACAACAGCTGCTCGACCGGCACCCCCGGGTATGGCGGCGCCGGCGGCACGACCCCGAGCGGCGGCGCCGCGGGCGCGGGGCAGGAAGGTAAGGCGGCCGCGAACCTGCAGATCAACTGATCAACGCTGCTGAGTTCGAGGAGCTATCTCCCACACGTCTGCTCCGAAGTCCATGGCGCTTGCGCCCCTGGCGACAAGCATGATGTCGCCGGCCGTGTCGACGGCAACGTGACCCCTGAAAGGCGATCTGGACTCGATCGCTCCCGGAGCGAACGAGCCTGCCAGTCCTGTCACCGTGGCTCTTATGCGCCGACATGACTCCGCCCGTCCGCTGGATTGCATTCCAATCAAAGGCGAGTCGATGCACGAGACAGCATCATCGGTACCGGAGCAGCGCCGAGCCCTTTGTGCTGACGCTCGCACGACCCCGCCGGTCGCCACCTCAACCCTCATGACCGCCGCAAACCCGGCCTCGCCCGGACGCTGCTCCAGCGCGCTCCTGGCGGAGCGGCCGTCGCTATCGTGGAGACTCGTCCGCCCAGGGCGCCGGCGCCTCCAACGCCGTGGAGGCGCCTCCGCTAGACTGGAGCAAAGCGACAGGCGCCCGTGTTAACGCGTTGCGACGGCACGCCGACCGGCTAGAACGGCTCCCCGGAAGCAACGAGCGCTGACGACAGGAGCCCCCATGACCACTGCAACGCAGATGCCCATGATGCCGCAGACGATGTCCCCCATGATGTCGACGCCGGAGATGGCCGCTGGCGCATCCATGATGCCCGGCATGATGGGCATGCCAATGATGCCCGGCATGATGGGCATGGGCATGCCGATGATGCCCATGATGGGCATGATGCCCGGCATGATGGGCATGAACATGCCAATGATGCCCGGCATGATGGGCATGAACATGCCAATGACGCCCGGCATGATGGGCATGGGCATGCCGATGATGCCCATGATGGGCATGATGCCCGGCATGATGGGCATGATGCCCGGCATGATGGGCATGGGCACGCCCATGATGTGCAAGATGTCGTGTGAGATGACCAAGGACGGAATGATCTGCAAGATGATGCCGCCCGAGGGCATGTCGATGGACGTGCTCAAGGAGCGCTGCGAGGCCATGACGAAGATGATGTCGGCCGGAATGCCCATGATGATGATGTGCGGCGGGATGCCCATGATGATGTGCACCCCCGCCATGGCCAAGTAGCGCGGCCGCAAACCTCCTCGGAGCAGCGGAGCGTCGGCGCTCACCGACGTCCTCGCGCTGCTCCGCCCCTCCGCCGCCCCTTCCCCTTTCCTCGGCGAGGAACGCGCCCCGCCTCAGGGCGCCGGCAGCGAATACGTCATCACCAGGTACATCAGCGAGTCGACGTTCGCCGGGTTGCGGTAGACGTGCGGGACATCCGCCTGGAACACGAGCGCGTCGCCCGTCGCGAGCAGAAACCGCTGTCCGTCGACGCTGATTTCAACGGTCCCCTGACAGACCACGATGTTCTCGGTCGTCCCGGGCGGGTGGGGATCGGCATTCTCCACGCCGAGCGGGGCCAGGCAGAGCTCGTAAAACTCGACCGTTCGCGGCGCATCGAACGGGAAGAGCGCGCGCGAGGTGAACTTGCCGTCGTGCGATGTCAGCCGCTTCGCGCGATCCCCGCGCAGCAGCATCGGGCCGCTCGCCGAGCGAGCGCTGACGAGCGCCGAGAACGGCACGCTGAGCGCGCGGGCGATCTTCCAGACGACGTTGATCGTGGGCGCGCTGCGGCCGAGCTCGACCTGGCCGAGCATCGCACGGCTCACGCCGGAGATCTTCGAGAGCCGCTCCAGCGAGAGGCCGCGCCGCGTCCTCAACCGCCGAAGGTTCTCCCCGACAACATGCGTGAGATCCGGCGGCGAGTCGTGGTGAGCGACCTCATAGGTCCACTCCTCCTCCAGCTCCTGCTCCTGCGCGCCGGGCCTGGCCGGCTGCACGTCGAGCGCGACCGGCAGCGCGCCGTTCACCCGGGGAAGGTCGCTGTTCTGTCGGACGGATCTCATAGGAGGATGGGCGCCACTCTACACGGGATCTCAGGGTCGGCAAACCAACCAAATTCGTCGCTGCGTCATGATGAGTGTGATCAATCATCAGGCGATTTCCGTCACTCCTAGGATATCGCCTGAACCCGATCCGTGACGTCCCTGTCGCATTCGCTTTCCCCCTCGACGCGTTCGCCCTTCCGACCAGGGTCGCGCTTCCTCCCAGCGCGCTTCGCCGCACGCTCGCTCCCCGCAGGCTCGCTCGCCACAGGCCTCTTCCCCCGCAGGCGCCTTCCCGCGGGCCGCGTCCCCCGGTCGCCCGCGCTTCCCCGCCCCTCTCCGCCTCCGGTCCGCCCCCGGCCGGCGAATCAGGTCGGCGCCCAACCGTCCCTACCGCCAGCGCGCCGAAGCGGCTACAACCTGGGCTCGCTGTGCGGCACGCTGACGCAGCGCGCTCAAGCACCGAGGACTTGCCGATGGACCACGACATCGACGACGTGATCGACGGCCGGTACACGCTGATCGAGGTGGTCGGCCAGGGAGGCCACGGCGTGGTCTACCGCGCTCTGGACCAGGAAACCGGCGCGCACGTCGCCGTCAAGTACCTGCGGCCCGAGTTCGCCAGCGATCCCGCCCTGAAAGCCCGCCTGCGGCGCGAGGCCCGCGCCATGGGGGAGCTGGCCGGCACCAGCGCGACGCACGTCTTCGCGTTCAGCGAGGCGCCCGACGGCACCCTCTACATCGTCATGGAGTTCCTGAAGGGCAGCGATCTCGAGACGGCGCTGCGCCAGCTGGAGGCGCGGAACCAGCGGCTCCCGCTCGACGAGATCCGCGAGCTGTTCCGCCCGATCGTCGACACCCTCGACGCCGCGCACGCGCGCGGCATCGTCCACCGCGATCTGAAGCCCGCGAACATCTTCGTCCTCGACCACGACACGGGCGTTCCTTCCTCCACCTCCCCGCACCGCGGGAGCGCGCCGGCCCGCGCCGGCACGGCGGGGCGGGGGCGCGTGCGTTTGCTCGATTTCGGCCTTGTCAAGGTCATGCAGGCCGACCCCCTCACCCGCGAGGGCGCGATCCCCGGCTCGCCCAGCTACATCGCGCCCGAGGTATGGAAGGGCCGGCCCCAGGAGATCGACCACCGGATCGACATCTATTCGCTCGGCGCGGTGCTCTTCCGCGCGCTCGCGGGGCGCGTGCCGTTCGCCGGCGCGAGCCGGGTCGACATCCTGCTCGCCGCCGCCCGCGGCCCGCGGCCGAGCTTGCACGCCTTCCGGCCCGACCTGCTCCCCGAGGTGGACGCGTGGGTCGCGCGGGCGCTCGCCGTGGCCCCCGAGGAGCGCTTCCAGGACGTCCGCTCGCTCTGGAGCGCGCTGGAGCCGCACCTCGACCACGCCGATCGATCCGGCGGTGAGCCTACCGGCAGAGGCGCGATCCTGCGCTGAGCACGTTCCTCACCGGACCGCCTTGCGACGCGGGAAGCGGCGCTGATAGCGTGGTGCAAACCATGCCTGAACCGAGGGCCGCAGGATGAGCTCCTCGCCCGGCCTGTTGCAGCCGAATACGCGGTTTCGCAACCGTTACCAGGTGCTGCGCGTCATCAAGGCGGGCGGCATGGGCGCCGTCTACGAGGTGATGGACGACGTCACCGCGACACGCCGCGCGCTCAAGGTGATGCTGCCCAGCCTGCTCGACAGCGAGGAGCTGCGCGCCCGCTTCGCCCTCGAGGCCCGCATCACCGGCGTCATCGAGAGCGACCACATCGTCAGGACCTCGGACGCCGGCGTCGACGAGGAGACCGGCACCCCGTTCCTCGTCATGGAGCTGCTCCGCGGCGAGGAGCTCGGCAGCCTCGTCAAGAAGCGCGGCGCCCTCCCCGCCGAGGACGTCGCGCTCTACCTGTTCCAGGCCGCGCTCGCGCTCGACAAGACGCACGCGGCGAGCATCGTCCACCGCGACCTCAAGCCGGACAACCTGTTCGTCACGGTCCGCGACGACGGCTCGCCGTGCGTGAAGATCCTCGACTTCGGGATCGCCAAGGTCATCGAGCAGCACAACGCCTCCACGCTGACGCGGCAGATGCTCGGCACGCCCGTGTACATGGCGCCGGAGCAGATCCGCGCCGAGCGCAACGTCGGCCCGCGCGCCGACATCTACGCGCTCGGGCACGTCGCGTACGCGCTCCTCGTCGGCGAGTCGTACTGGGCCCAGGAGGCCGAGGCGACCGCGTCCCCGTACATGCTCGCGGGGGAGCTCCTGCGCGGCGCGATGGAGGCGCCCAGCGCGCGCGCGGCGCGGCGGTCCTCGGCGGCGCTGCCGAAGGAGTTCGACGGCTGGTTCCTCAAGGCGACGGCGCTCAAGGCCGAGGACCGCTTCGAGCGCGCGTCCGTCGCGGTCAGCGCGCTCGCCGCCGCGCTCGACGTCGCCCTCCCGCGGGCCTCGCGCGTCATCCTCCTGCCGGAGCCGGCGGCGCCCGCGCCGAGCGCGAACCCGAGCCCGACCGACCCGACGCTGCCCTCGAAGCCCGGCACGGCGAAGGGCTTCGCCGAGGTGCCGACCGTCACGGTGCCGGAGCTGTCGTCGAAGACGCCTCCCTCACGCCCCGGTCCGGCCTCGTACCCCAGCCCGCCCTCGCGCTCCGTTGCGCCGTCGGCACCCAATCCGCCCTCGCGCTCCGTCCCTCCCTCGTTTTCTTCCGCGCCGCCCGCGCCGTCGGCCGCCTCGAAGTTCGCGGAGACCCGACCCCGGACGCCGCCCCCCCTGGACCCGCCGGGCCGGACGGGCCTCTCCGGGAGCGAGCCGTCGAGGAGGTCCGAGCTCACGTCGAGGCGCGAGCGCGCCCCGCAGCGGCGCTTCAACATCAGGCCCGACACGTCGACGGGGGTCCTCCACGTGAAGGTGTGGGGGTTCTGGGACATCGACGAGGGCAAGGCGTACCTCGACGAGTTCCGCCAGAAGGCATCGACGCTGCTCAACCTCGGGAAGCCCTGGTACGTGCTCGCCGACATCGCGGACTTCCCCCCGCAGAAGCCCGAGGTGAGCCCGTACGTCGAGCAGACCATGGCCTACGCCGTCGAGCACGGCATGCGCAAGGCGGCGAACCTCGTGAACAGCGCGCTCTCGAAGATGCAGATCTCCCGCCTGTCGGCCGCCATGGGGCTGCCCGAGTACTCGTTCTTCACCGCGGAGGCCGACGCCGTCGCGTGGCTCCTGAAGGGCTGAGCGCGAGGGGGCCGAGCGACGCCGGCCGGCCACGAAGGGCCGAGCGCGAGGCCAGCCACGAAGGGCTGAGCGCGCTCAGCCGAGGACGAACCGCCGGATGCGCCCGGCGAGGCTCCGCACCTTCTCCTCGGCCTCGAGGTAGCGCTCGGCCGCGTCGCGCAGGTGGGCCTGGCGCGACGCCATGAGCAAGCTCAGCTCGATCACGAGCTGCGGGCGCGCCTCGATGATCGGCTGCAGGGCCTCCTTCGTGATCTGGTAGAGCACCACCTCGTCGACGGCGCGCACCGTCGCGGTGCGCTCCTCGCCCGTGAGCAGCGCGAACTCCCCGAAGACGGCGCCCTTCTCGAGCGCGGCGACCGTCGCGTCCTGCCCGTCGGGGTGCCGCACCAGGACCTCGACGGTGCCGGACGCGACGACGAACATCGACGAGTCCCGCTGCCCCTGCAGCACGATCCGATCGAGCGGTCCGTACTCGATCCGGCGCGCCTTCGTCGCGAGCTTGCGGAGCTCGCGATCGAGCAGCGGCTTGAAGACCGGCGTCCGCCGGAGCAGCATCATGAGGTCCTCGGCGCTCGCCTCCCGCGCCGCCTTGCTCGGCTCCTCGAGCTCGATCGACGGCGCGGCCCCGTGGCCGTCGCGCCGCTGCAGCGCGGCGAGGTGCGACGGGTTCTTCTCCATGTACGCCTCGAGCAGGCTCGCGTTCCGCGGGATGCACTCGTCGCCCGTGTAATCCATGAGGTTCCGCTCGGCGGCCCACCGGGCGACGTCGTTCATCGACTTCCGGTACTGCCGGCACGCCGCGGGGAAGATGCCGTCCTGGTCGCCGAAGAGCCCCGTCAGCGCCTCGGGCATCAGGTTGATCCCGAACAGCCGCATGTCCCCCCGCTGGTGCCAGAGCGCGAAGTCGCGCCACCGCGGATCGATGTGCGCGAGCTCCGGGAACGCGAGCACGTTGTTCTTGAGCACGGCCCGCTCCGCGTCGCGGAACACCCGGTGCCAGGTCTCCTGCGCGTTCCAGAGGTTGGGGCCGGCGAGCTCGATCGCCTTCTGCAGGTCCGCGTGGTGGGCGTGCAGGAAGGCGAGCGTGGCCTTCTGCTTGCGCATCAGGTTCGTCAGGCTCACGGGCCCGGCCGCGAAGAAGCCGGCCGCGCGCGGCGCGATGTGCCGCATGTCCCAGACCTGCGCCCACGCCGCGACGTCGATCGACGCGCGGATCGGCGCGAACGCCGCGCCCTCCTCGAAGGCCTCGCGCTCCCCCGGCGAGAGCATGTCCGGGTAGTCGTGCTTCACGGCCTCGAAGATGCCGAGGCACGTGAGCAGCTCGAGGTAGAGGCCCACCCGGAGCAGCCAGCGGGGGTCGGGGAGGTTGCGCCGGTGCTGCTCGAGGTCCTGATGGATGGCCCGGAGGTACAGGAGCGCCTTGTCCATGCCGATGGTCAGCACGGGGAACCACGGGTGATAGCCGACGTGGAGCTCGTCGATCCCGAGCGCCCGCTGCTGGATCTCCGTGTCCGCCTTGACGAGCCGGTCGAGCAGGCGCGCGTAGAGCGAGCCGAAGCGGCCGGTGTCGAAGATCTCGATGTCCGTCGCCTCGGAGGCTACCGTCCTGCCCGCCTCGCTGAGCTTGATCTCGACGCGGAGCTGCTGCCGGAACAGGCTCGCGAACGTGAACGGCTCGAAGCCGTCGGTGACGCGCCGCCGGAACGACTCGGGCAGGTCGCCCCAGAAATAGCCGCCGCCGGTCTCCTCGCCGGGGGGGTGCGGCACGAGCTGCCGCGCCGGCACGATGGTGGCCACGTAGACCGTCTGGTGGAACGAGTTCCACGGGGCGGGCTCGAGCTTCGGGACGGGGTAGGACGAGGTCGAGACGATCTGCGGGCTGAGCGGCACGTCCATCAGGCCGGGCACCGGGCACGGCTCGCCGCCGTCGGGGCTCGCGGGGAGGAACCACGCCGACATGGTCACCTCGAACGGGCGCTCGAAGGGGGCGACGAACGCGTAGATATCGCGCAGCCGGTAGAGCAGCCACACCTCGTCGCCGAGCTCCGACGGGTCGCCGGAGGTGTTGATGCAGCCGACGCGCTCGCTGCACCCGTGCCCCGGATAGAGCGCCTCGTCGACAGGCCGCTTGCCGGGCTCGAACGGGATGAGCTCCAGCGACGGCGAGAGCTCGGCCGACTCCTCCTCCGGGCTCTGGCGCGCCTCGAGCTGGCGCAGGTACTGGCGGACCCGGGCGAGCTTGTCTTCCCAGTCCATGCCCTCCACACGGCTCATCAGCAGCCGCTTGAACTGCCTCTGGAACTCCTTCGGGGTCATCATGCTGCGTCCACCTGAGTTGCCGGGGGCCGGACAGGCCCTCCGCGAGAGCTTACCGGCTTCGCGCGCGCGGCGTCGTGCGATCAGCGCGGCGCGCGCCGCCGGGCGATCAGCGCGGGGCGCGGCGCTCCGCGATCGGGCCGAGACCACGTCGGTGCGAGCCCCTTGCAGCGCCGCGTCTCGGAAGGTACGGGCTCAAGCCCTATGGCTATCGAGATCCGCGAGCTCCGGAAGGGCGACAAGAAGGTCCTGAAGGACTTCCTGAACGTGGTCGACACCGTCTACGAGGGTGAGCCCAACTATATCCGCCCGCTCGACTTGGACATCTCCGATCGGCTCGACAAGAAGAAGAACCCGTTCTTCGAGCACGCCGAGGGGACGGCGTGGGTGGCGTACAAGGACGGCCGGCCAGCGGGTCGGATCACCGCGCAGGTCGATCACGAGCACCTCCGGGTCCACCGCGACGAGACCGGCTCGTTCGGGTTCATCGATACGATCGACGACGCCGAGACGGCCGGGGCGCTGCTCGCCGAGGCCGCGGGCTGGCTGCGCGCGCGCGGGATGAAGCGCATGCGGGGCCCCTACTCGCTCTCGACCAACGAGGAGATCGGCTGCCTCATCGAGGGCTTCGAGCTCCCGCCGGTGATGATGATGCCCTACCACCGGCCGCACCAGGGCCGGCTCATCGAGCAGGCGGGGCTCGAGAAGGTGAAGGACCTCTACGCGTGGGGCTACGAGGTCGGCAAGGTCCCCGCCCGGGCGCAGAAGGCCCACGCCGAGGTCCTGGCGATGCCGGAGGTGCACACGCGCTGCGGCGATCCGAAGAACCTGCTCCGCGACATCCGGATCCTCATGGACGTCTACAACGACGCCTGGAGCGACAACTGGGGCTTCGTCCCGATGACCGAGAAGGAGCTCGTCAAGTGGTCGAAGGACGTGCGGCTCATCCTGATGCCCGAGCTCACCAAGATCACGTTCATCGACGGCGAGCCGGCCGCCGTGTCGCTCGGGCTGCCCGACCTCAACCAGCTGATCAAGGACTTCCACGGCAAGCTCCTCCCGGGCGGCATCTTCAAGCTGCTGTGGCGGCTGCGCGTGCGCGGCCCGAAGCGCGGGCGCCTCGTCGTGCTCGGCATCCGCAAGAAGTGGCGCCACGTGCGGCGCTACGCCGGGCTCAGCGCCTTCCTCTACGTCGAGATGAACCGCGCGGCGCATCTGCTCGGCATGGAGGGCGGCGAGCTGGGGTGGACGCTGGAGGACAACGCCGCCATCAACGCGGGCATCCGGCTGATGGGCGGCCGGGTCCACAAGAAATACCGCGTCTACGAGCGGGCGCTGTGATGGACGCGCGCGCCAGCGCCGAGCGGCGCGGGCGGCTCGACGCGGGCGCCGGCAGCTCGACGTGGGCGCCAGCGCCGGCGCCACGTCGAGCCGCCGGCGCGCGCCGGGACCGGAAAGGAGGAGCGGATCGATGAGGGTGCTGGTCACGGGCGCGAGCGGGTTCCTCGGCTCGCACGTCGCCGAGCAGCTCGTGCAACAGGGGCACAGCGTCGTCGCCCTGGTGCGGCGCTCGTCGGACACGAGGTTCCTGTCGTCGCTGCGCGGGGTCGAGCTCGCGTACGGCGCCGTCGAGGACGCGGAGAGCGTCCGCCGCGCGGTCGTCGGCCCGCCGGGCGTCGACGCGATCGTGCACTCGGCCGGGCTGGTCAAGGCGCGCGACGAGGCGGAGTTCTTCCGGATCAACGTCGACGGCACGCGGAACCTGCTCGACGCGGCGAAGGCGGCGCCGGCGGGGACGATGCGGCGGTTCGTGTTCGTCTCGAGCCTCGCCGCCATCGGCCCGAGCCTTGACGGGCGCCCCATCGCCGCCGACGCGCGCCCGGCCCCGGTGACGCGCTACGGGCGCTCGAAGCTCGAGGCCGAGCGGCTGGTCCTCGCCGAGAAGGGCGCGTTGCCCGTGGTCGTCATGCGCCCCCCGATGATCTACGGCCCGCGCGACCAGGAGTCGTTCGCGTTCTTCCAGAGCGTCGCGCGCCGCTTCCTCCCGATGCTCGGCGACGGCAGGAACACGCTCAGCGTCATCTACGCCTCCGATGCGGCCGCCGCGTGCATCCGGGCGATCGAGAGCGACGTGCCGAGCGGCCGCGCCTACTTCATCGACGACGGAAGCGTGTATGTGTGGCGCGACATGCTGGCGGACGTGGAGGCGGCGCTCGGCGCGCGGGCGCTCGTCCGTCTCGGCGTCCCGTTCTCGCTCGTGCGCGGCGCCGCGCTCGCGAGCGAGGGGCTCGGCCGCCTCACCGGCAAGGCCGTGATGCTCACGCGCGACAAGCTGAACGAGCTCTCCGCGTCGCACTGGGTCTGCGACTCGAGCGACGCCCGCAGGGAGCTCGGCTGGGCGCCCGAGGTGAGCTGGGCGGAGGGGACGCGCCGCGCGGTCGCCTGGTACCGCGAGCACGGCTGGCTGTGACGTGACGCCGCGCCGCGCGCCGTTTGACGCTCGCCCGCGGCCTCCGTACCGTAATTGCATGTTCCGCTGTCCGCCGGTTGCCCCGGGCCTCGTCGCGATGGCGCTCGGCCTGACGGCGGCGCCCGCGCAGGCCCAGGAGCCGCTTCGAGACGGCGCCGCCGCGGCGGCTCCGGACGCGGGCAGCGCGGCGGCGGCGCCGGCTGCGCGCGGCGCGCCGGACGCGCCCGCCGCACGGTCGGCCCTGCGCGGCGCCGTCGTGGTGGCGGTGGACGACGCAAGCGCCGAGGCGGCTCGCTCGCTCGCCCGCGCGATCTACGGCGACCCCGCGCTCCGCCCGCCCATCGACGAGGCGACAGCGCAGGTGCTCGCCGGCGATCCGCCGCGCCCGGACGCGCCGGCCGCCGTGAAGGAGCTCGCGGAGGTGCGCAGCTCCGCCGGGCGCGCCGAGTCCGAGCCGGTCGCGCGCGGGCTGCTCGCGTCGCTCGGCGCGGGCGCAGGCGCGGCGCTCGTCGTCGCGGTGAGCACGGCGCACGGCCACCCCGTGGCGCGCGTGCTCCGGGTCGCGGGCGCGAGTTACGCGCCGCTCGAGCTCGGCGCGACGGTCCAGCGGACCGCCGACGGCGCGGCCGCCCCCGCCGGGGCGATCTTCGGCTGGCCGGGCGCGGGCGCGGCCGTGCGCGCGCTGCTCGCTGGAGACGAACGGAGCGGAGGCGCGGCGGGTCGCGCCGCGACGCCGCCCGCGCCCACCTCATCGCGACAGGGCTCCTCGGGACCTCGCGGACCTCGCGCCGACGTCGCCCAGGCGGCGCCGAGGTCCGCGGACGGCGGCGCCAGCTCGTCGGGGCCGTCGGAGCGGCGCTCGACGTGGAGCTCCCCCTGGTTCTGGGGGCCGCTCGCTGGCGTCGTCGCGACCGGGATCGTCGTGCTGGTGCTGGCCCAGACGGGCGGCGATGACGGCGACACCGTGCACCTCCGGGGCCGGATCGCGCCATGACGCGCTCCTCCCGGCGCAACCCAGCGGGGTTGGGGCTGAGGCTCGCCGCGCTCCTCTGCGTCGCGATCATCGCCGCGCCCGCGCGGCTCGCCGGCGCCGCGCCCCGCGTCTACGACGCGCCCGCCGCGTCGCGCGACGGCAGCGCCGATTTTCTCGTGCCGCCGCCGCCGCCGGCGTACCACACCGAGGATCTCGGCTGGATCGAGTTCGCCTATCACCCGTCCACCCGCGACCGTGTCCGCCCGCTGATCGCCCGCGCCGGCGACCTACGCGCCGAGCTCGGCGCCCTGCTCGGCCGCGACGTGCTGACCGCCCCCGTGAAGGTCCGGATCGCGGATGTGCCCGCCGAGCTCGACGATCTCGTCCCCGGGGGCCTCGCTGGCCCCGTGACGGCGATCTCGTTCGGCGCGCTGCGGCTCGCGGTCCTGAGCGCCTCTCCGCGGCTCGGCGCCGAGACGCCCGATCTCGAGGGCGCCTTCCGTCACGCGCTCGCGCACCTCGCCCTGGATGAGGTGACGGGCGGCGCCGTGGTCCCGCGCTGGTTCCACGAGGGGTTCGCCGCCCACGTGGCCGGAGACCGCGGCGCTCGTCGCGCGCAGGTGCTCTCGGTCGCCGCGCTCCGGGGGCGCCTCCTCCCGCTCGACGAGCTCGAGGCGAACCTGACAGGCGCCGAGGACACGGCCGGCTCGCTGCCCTACGCGCAGGCGGCCGACATCGTCCGCTTCCTCGTCGATGACGAGCGGCGGCAGAGCTTCGTGCGCGCGCTGGCTCAGGCGCGCGGCGGCGTGCCGCTCGAGGCCGCGCTCGGGGCCGCCTATGTCTCGACGGGCCGCGAGATCGAGCTCGCGTGGCGCGCCAGCGTCGCGCGCCGCTACGGCTTCGTCCCGGTGCTGGCCGGCTCGCTGCTGGCGATCGGGCTGCTGGTCTCCGGCCGGCTGGCCGTGCAGCGGCTCCGCAGCCGGAGGTCGCCGCCGCCTCCCGCGCCGCGCCGCCGGCTCCGCGCGGCGTCGGAGGTACGCCACCGGCCCGCGCGCCCGTCCACGGTCCAGCTCGTCGCCACCCTGGGCGCGCGTCACCGCAACGAGGTCGACGGCGACGCGGAGGTCCCGAAGGTGGAGCACAACGGCCAGTGGCACACGCTCCACTGAACGCCACGGAGGAGACCCCTCCTCGGCCCGATCCCGCCGGACCGCAGCGCCGCCTGACGGAGCTCGCGCTCGGCGCGGCCTGGCTCATCGGCCTCGCCGCGGCCCTGCAGATCGTGTCCGTGCTCCTGTCGTCGAGCCCGCTCGCGGCGGCGCTCGCCGGCGCGGTCGTCGCCGACGCCGTCGCGGCGCGGGCCGGCGTGCAGTGGACCGACCCTCTGGAGCCGGAGGGCCCAGGCCGCCGCGCGCGCCTCGCCCGTCGCGTCGGGCTCGGCGCTGCGCTGGGCGCGCTCGCCGTGCTGATCACGCTCGGCGTCTCCGCGGTGCTGGGGTGGGTGACCGTCGAGGCCGGGGCGCCCTCGGCGAGCCTCGGCTTCGCCCTGGCGCGCGCGATCGCCCTCGCTGTCCGCGACGAGCTCCTGCTCACCGGCATCCCGTTCGCCGCCGCGGCGCGCGCCGGCCTCTCGCCCCGCCCCGCGCTGGTCTTCTCCGCCCTCGCGCACGGCGCCGCGCTCGGGCTCGCGCCGGGCGCGTCCCCGTCGAGCTTCGCCCTCGCGACCACGCTCGGCGCGCTCGCCGCGGCGCTCTTCCTGCGCGGCCGCGGCGTGTTCGCGGCGGTCGCCGTCCACGCGAGCTTCACCGCGCTCGCGGGCGCTGGTCTGCGCGGCGCCCTGCTCGACGCCACGTGGATCGACGGCGCCCTCGCTTCGGGCACGCAGGCCTTCGGCCCGCCTGCCTGGCTCGGCGCGGCCGTGCTCGCCATCCTCGCCGCGCTCACCCTCCGCGCCGGCGCCCTGCAGCCTGACCGTCCAGCACGGTAAAGCGCCCCCGCCCCGCGCGGCCGCCACGAAGCTCTCGCCGCCGCGCCGGCATGAAGCGCGCCGCACCCGCGTTGTAGTTCCGGACATCGGCGCTGGCGGCGCCGCGTCCATCGCAGCTGCGCACTCGGCCTCTCCCTTCCACCGCCGGCGTCCGGTTTCCAGCGCTCGGCGCGTCACATCCACCGGACCGACACCGACATTTCACAGCGCCGTGAGAGCACGTGCCGCGCCAGCGGATCGCGGGCGAACGCGCGCGATCTCCCACAGCGCCTCACCCCTCGGACACGGCTATGTCATATTTCAGCGCACCGCGTCAAGCACACATTGACGCGCCGCCTTCGAGGAACCAACGATCAGGTATGCACTGCGAAAGGATCCTTCGGATTGCGCCGATGATGCTGCTCGCGCTCGTGTCGACGGGCTGCGGCATGGCGACGATGATCGACACGAACACGCGCTCCATCCAGGCAACGACGGAGGAGATGCGGCGGACCCGCGCGACGATCGAGGATTCGAATCAGACGCTGCGGAGCTCGCAGGAGAGCATCGATCAGCTCGCTGAGCTGCGTCAGCCGATGGAGAAGCTCGCCGAGATGCAAGCGGCGATGGAGCGGCTGGCCGAGCTCAAGGGGTCGATGGACGCAATGCAGCAGAGCATGCGGGAGACCGCGCGCCTCAAGGAGTCGATGGATCGGCTGAGCGAGATGGAGGCCACCATCGCCGCGATGAACGAGAGCCTCGTGGGCATCCGCGGCCCGCTCACGGACGTCGCCGCCCTGAACGCGCCGATGCGCGACGTCGCCGCCCTGGACGCGCCGATGCGCGACGTCGCCGGGCTGAAGCAGCCGATGGAGCAGGTCGCGACGCTGCGCGAGCCGATGAAGGAGGTGAGCAAGCTGTCGGCGCCTATGGAGGAGATCAGCCAGCTCGGGGGCGATGCGTCGCGCCAGACCGGCCTCATCGCCATCGGCCTGCTCGGCTGGGGCGTCGTGACGTTCCTCGGCGTGTACTTCGGCGTACAGGCCGGTACCCGCCGCCAGCAGCGCCTGGCGCAGGGAGATAGGGACTCGAGCGCGGGGCCGGCGCCTGCCGAGCCCGCGCCGCGCGTCCTCACCGAGAGCCGGAGCTTCGAGCGCCGGGCCCAGATCAAGTCGATGTGATCGAGCTCTGCCGGACGCCTGTCCGGCCGGCGAACGGCGGAGTCGCCCGCCGCCCGCCGTCACATCATCCACCGATCAACGATACGTATTCCAGTGAGCCGACATGCGATCGGCCTGCCCTGCAGTGAACCCATCCATGCAGGAGTCGTCGGTGTAATCCATGAAGTTCTGGACCGGGTCGAGCCCACCTCCCCGGCAGCTGTCCCTGTTCAGCGGGCAGCCATACGCGGCGCTGCGCTCGGACGACGTGTCCGCCACGCCGTCACCGCTCTTGTTGCAGCCACCTTCGAACGTGTGGAAGAGGCCGAGCCAGTGGCCGACCTCATGCGTACCCGTATCCCCCTCGTTGTACGGCGCCGCATTGCCGCCGGGTAACGTGGAATGGAGCAAGACGACGCCGTCGTCGGTCGGACGGACCGCGTAGCTCGAGGGGAACGTCGCCCAGCCCAGCAGACCGCCGCCCGGATTGGCCGTGTAGAGATTGAGGTGGTCTGGCCCACCAATGCGGAGCGCGGCCTTGGCCTGCCGCTCGGCCGAAGAGCCCGACGACATGGTGTACCAGGTCGCGTTCCTCGTCCGATCGACGGAGGCCAGCGTGAAGCTGAAGCGGGTGTTCGCGTACGCCTCGTTGAGCACCTCTATCTGCTCCGCGATCATCCCGTCCGTCACGTCGCCGTTCGACACGCCGATGCCCTTGTTGATGACGTGGACGTGCACGGGGATCTCGACCGCCACGCCCGCCGAGAACCCGAGCGCCATCTGGCTGCGGACGAACTGCTCGACGGCTTCCTTCTCAACGTCGCTCAGCTCGGCGGTCGCGCAGCCGCGCCGCAGGGGCGCCGGCGCCGCCTCGACCTGCTCGGGCTCGACGTCGACGACGGCCGGCGCATCCTCCACGGGGGTCGAGGGGTCGGCGCCGCACGCGACGCCCAAGGCAGCGATCAAGACTAAGGCAAATACTTCCGCACACGTCCGAGCTCGCATGGACACTCTCCTTGGTTCATTTCCCCGCAAAGGAAGCATGAATATATATCCGCGATCACAATCGGTTCAATTCCAAAAGGGCTGATTCCACTCGCGACGACCAAGGAAGATTCCATGTCTTGGTCGTTCTGGTCGTTCTGGTCGTCTTGCGTGTCTTGCGCTCTCTCGCCGAACGCCGACAGGCCCCCCGGACATGCAGAGCGATGACGAGGCGCAGCGGCCCGCGTGGAACGGACACGCCGATTGCTCCAACTTGGATCGATCGCTCCATTATGGAGCACACGTCGAGAGCGGCGCGGACCGAGGGAGCGCCCCTCGACTCGAGATCAGACGACGACGGGGACCTGGCTGTTCCGCCTGTTCCATGTCCTCCGCGCCTTCGGGATCAGGGCCCGCGGAGCTCACCCCGATTTCGAGGCGCCTTCCCGAGGAGCGCCGCACCGCGCGCCCATCCGCCTCGTCTGTGCAGATCGAGCGACGCTCGAAGCCAGGTGCACGACGTTATCCAAACTCTCCGCCTGCCACATCCTCTCGGAGCCGGGTCGGCGCTCGCCGCCGCCGGCCCTCTCGTCGGGGCCGCGCCGGGCACGCGCGCACGCGGTCCGAACGAGGCAGGCGCTGCGTTCTCGCGGGCGGTGGCGCGGCGGGCTCGGCGGCGGTCCTGCGATCTCGCTCACACTGGCACGCGGCCGACCCGGGCGCTGCGCGGCCGACGGGCGCGATGCATCGTGATTGCAGTACCCTCCTGGCGACGGTAGATGTCTGGCATGGCGCGTACGAAAGCAGGTCAGTCCGCGGAGGAGCTCCGTGAGCAGATCCGGGCGGCCGGCCTGCGGGCCACCTCGCCGCGCATCGCGGTGCTCCACAGCCTCGGCCGCTCGCGGACGCCCGTCAGCCACGCGGAGCTCGCTGCTGAGCTCGCCCCGAAAGGGTGGGATCGCGCCACCATCTACCGGAACCTGATCGACTTGACCAACGCCGGGCTCGTGCGCCGCACCGACATGGGCGACCACCTCTGGCGGTTCGAGCTGCGGGAGTCCACCGGAACCCACGCGGCGGACGAGCACCCGCACTTCATGTGCGACACATGCGGCGATGTGCTCTGCCTCCCTGACGAGAGCATCGAAATCAAGGCGGCGCGCGGCGCGCCGCGCGCGTTGCGGCGCAAGGGACTCCAGATCCAGCTCAAGGGCCGCTGCGATCGGTGCGTGCAGGCCTGAGCGGCGGAGCAGCCCTCGGTCATCGGCGACCCCCGGCCACCGGCGGCCCCGAGCCGCGTGAATGACGCGGCGCTCGGCGGCGCTCAGCGACCACAGACTGCTGTCCGCATCCTGGTTGCAACACCAATTTGATATTGATTAGGCTACGTGGCTCGGGCATAGCCCACCGCGCCCATGCTCGCGCTCGTCGTCGTCCTGTCGATCGCCGGCCTCGCCGTGGGGCCGCTCCTCGTGGCGCTCGGCCGGCGCCAGGCGCTGCCGACGTCGGCGCTCGACGGGCTGACGCTCGGCCTCGTGCCCGCGCTCGTCCTCACGCGCCACCTGCCGCACGTCGTCGAGGAGATCGGAGCGCAGGCGCTCCTCTGGGCGGCGCTCGGGTACGCGGCGCTCGGGCTCACGGAGCACCGGCGGCGTGACACCGGCGAGGTGCTGGGGCGGGAGATCGCGTTCTCGGCGCTCGCCGTGCACGGGCTGCTCGACGGCGCCGGGCTCGCGCTGGCCGTGGCTGCGGCTGACAGCAGCGCGGACGGGGTGCTCTTCGCGAGCGCCGTCCTCGTGCACCGGCTGCCCGAGGGGCTGTCGCTCGCGGCGCGCTTCCTGCCCGCCTGGGGCTGGCGGCAGCTCGCCGCGCGCCTCGGGCTCCTCGGGCTGCTCACCGTCCTCGGCGCCCTCCTCGGCCAGCGCGCCGTGGAGAGCCTCCCCCACGAGTCGTTCGAGGTGTTCATCGCGTTCGGCCTCGGCGTCCTCCTGCGGCTCGTGGTCCACACGCACGAGGCGCCGCCTCGGGGGGTGCGCGCGCGGACGGCGAGCGCGATCGCCTTCGCCTCGGGGCTCTGCGTCGCGCTCGCGCTCCCCAGCCCGGAGAGCTCCTTCACGAGCGCGCACGCGTCCGAGCTGTCGTTCGCCGAGTCGCTCGGCCCGCTGTTCATCGAGACGGCGCCCGCCGTGCTCGCCGGGCTCGCCATGGCGGGGCTCCTGCGCGCGCTCTCTCCGAGCGTCCTGCATCGCTCGATCGGCTCGCTGCGCGGCGGCGCGGCGCTGCCCGGGGCCGCCCGCAGCCTGGCGTCCGGGCCGCCGCTGCCCCTCTCGCTGCCCCTCTGCGCCTGCGGCGTTGCGCCGCGCATGCAGCGGCTCCCGCGCGCGAGCGCGCCGGTCGCCTCGGTCGTCGCCGTCGTCCTCTGCGCGCCGGCGCTCGATCCTGCCGGCGCGCTGCTCTCGCTGCGGATGCTCGGCCTGCCGTTCACCGCGGCGCGCGTCGCGGGCGGCGCGCTCCTCGCCGTGCTGGTCGCGCTCCTCGTCGCCAGGGTGGCCAGGACGAAAGGCTCGAGCGCCGCGCCCTCCGGCGGCGAGCCGCCCGTCGTCGCCGGGACCGTGGCATCGCCGGGCGCGCGGCTCCGCGCCGCCGTCGCCGAGGCCGTCGGTCCAGCGCTCGATCACATGGCCGCCTGGTACGTCGCGGGCCTGGTGCTCGCCGCCGTCCTCGAGGCGGCCATCGCGCCGGCCGCAGCGCGCGCGCTCGGCGCGCCGGACGACGTCCTCGTGAGCGCGCTCCTCGCGGTGCCCGCTCACGTGTGCGCGCAAGGCGCGGCGCCGCTCGCCGCGGTGATGATCCACAAGGGGCTCCCGGTCGGCGCGGCGCTCGCGTTTCTCGTGGCGGGGCCGGCGACCCACATCGCGGCGCTCGGCGGCCTGCATCGGGCGTTCGGAGCGCGCGCCGCCGCCGCCTCCGCGCTCTTCAGCGTCACCTTTGCCGTCGCGCTCGGCCTCGTCGCGAACGCCTTCGTCCCCCTCTCGGCAATCCCGGGCCTCCACGACCTCGCGTCGCAGGAGCACTCCACCATCGCGTGGGTCTGCGCGGCCGCGCTCGGCGCGCTCCTGCTCTCGAGCTTCATGAGGCTCGGCCCTCGCGCATGGCTCGGCGGCATGCGTGGCGCCGGCGACACCGGTGCGTCCGGGTCAGAGGGGCCGCATGCGCCCTGCGCACACGCACATCGCTGCAGCGCGAGCGGCGCACCGGACGACCACGGCGCGCCGCCCGCGTGACGCCGGGCTCCCCGGAACGTCGTTCCAGGAGCTCACGCTCGCCGCTCTCCCTCGCGCGTCGTCCCGCGGCCTCCACCTCACGCGCCGGAGCTCCGGCGCGGGGCGGCGCGGCGATCACCCTAGCTGGACCGAGCCGTGGTGATCGCAGTGATCGCCGTGCGGATGGTGCAGGTGCGCCCCGACGAGGTAATCGGAATGATCGCCGTGGGGCACGGCCTGATGGCCGCAGCCTGCCCCGTGCGTGTGCGCCTTCTCGTGATCGGCGCATGCATGGCTCGGCGTGCACGCGTCAGGGTTCTCGTTGCCGACCGAGAGCACGTGCTCATCGAAGTGATCGCCGTGCGGGTGATGCAGGTGTCCGTCGTGCAGGTAATCGACGTGGCCTTCATGCCGCAACGCCTGATGTCCACATCCCTGCCCATGAACATGGGCGTGCGCTTCATGCGTCTGGTGGTCGTTCATCGACTTGCATCCTTTCCATCAATGCTCGCTTCGAGCTCGGGTAACGGCTCGACGTGGGGCCAACATGGGGCCCCGACGCGCACCGCCGCAAGGAGCAACCTGGCGCGCATGCCGTGGGCGAGCCGACCACGCTCGCTCGCCCTGCGGCGCCGCGGCGCTCAGCGGATCCAGTACCTGCCGATGAGCACGAGCGCCATTGCCCAGAGCACCACCCCGATGCCCGCCGCGACGAGCATGGCCTTTGGCAGGCGCCTGCCGTGCTGCACGAGCCGTCCCAGCGTCCCGGCGGCGTCGCCGCTCCGCGCCGCCGCGCTCTCGGGCGCGAGGCCGACGTCGCCGCCGAGGCCGATGTCCGAGGCGCGCCGCCCCTTCTGTCCCCGGAAGCGCTCGGCGCGCAGCTCGCGGAGAACGGCCTCGAGCTCCTTCGCGAGCGCGTCCGCCGAGGCGATCCGCTCGTCGCGCTCGCGGCGGAGGCACGCTTCGACGAGCTGGCAGAGGCGCGGCGGGAGCCCTGGCCTGCGCGCGGCGATCGGATCGCAGTCCTTGCTCAGGATCCGGACCATCAGCGCGTTGTAGTTCGGCGCCTGATGCGGGGTCGTCCCGGTCAACGCCTCGTACATGACGACGCCCAGCGACCAGATGTCGGCGCGGGCGTCCACGTCCTCGCGCCCCGCGGCCTGCTCGGGCGACATGTACGCCGGCGAGCCGACGACGCAGCCCGTGCGGGTCAGCGAGAAGTTGTGCTCCTTCTCCAGGACCTTGCTGATCCCGAAGTCAAGGATCTTCCCCACGAGCTCGCCCAGGTGGTTGCGATGCACATGGATGTTCGCGGGCTTCAGATCGCGGTGGATGATCCCTTGCTGGTGGGCCATGTCGAGCGCCCGCGCGAGGCCGAGGAAGAGCTCGACCAGCACCTCCGGCTCGATGGTGCCCTCGCGCCGCAGCCACTCGTCGAGCCCCTCGCCGACGAGCAGCTCGAACACGAGGAACGGAGAGCCGTCCTCGGCCTGGCCGAGGTCGAGGATCTCGACGATGCTCGGGCTCCGCAGGCGCCCGCTCGCCTTCGCCTCGTTGAAGAAGCGCTGGAGCGCGACGGCGTCCCCGGCCACCTCGGGGCTCATCACCTTGAGCGCCACGTCGCGGTCGATGAGCACGTTCTTCGCGGCCCACACCGACCCGCTGGCGCCTTGGCCCAGGAGCTTCACGAGCCGGTAGCGAGACTGGATGAGATCGCCGGGGTTCACTGCTGCGCCGAGGTGTCGCTGGGGAACTGAGGGAGCCGAAGGAACTGAGGGAACCGAAGAAACAGGCGGACCGGAGGACCGCGGGACCAGGGAACCGAGGAGGAGCTGGCTTTACGCCGCCCCCATCGGAGCCGGACCGGAGGATAACCCGAGCCATGGACGAGCGGTACCGCGGTGCGGCGCGCTCCAGAAGGAAGCAAAAGTTCGCGGCGCGAGGGGCGACAACCCGCCTCGCCGCCTCCGCGGGCACAGAGATCCGTGGGATTTTCCGATACCGCGACGCTTCGACTCGGCGTCACCGGCGCTCGCCGGACACGACGGCGAGCGATGAAGAGGCCGGGCAGCGAGGGGCACAGCGCAATTTTCTTGTGCGCCGGCCCCTGCGCTGCCCTCGGAGGTGGGGGCGATCAGACGTCGTAGTAGAGGAAGAACTCGTGCGGGACCGGGCGGAGCCGGACCGCGTCGACCTCGCGCTCGCGCTTGTAGTCGAGCCAGGTCTTGAGGATGTCGCGGGTGAAGACGTCGCCGCGGAGCAGGAACTCGTGGTCGCGCTCGAGGGCGCCGAGGGCCTCGTCGAGCGAGCCCGGCATGTGCGGCACTTCCTTGAGCTCCTCGGGCGAGAGCGCGTAGATGTCCTTGTCGAGCGGGTCGCCCGGATCGATCCGGTTCTGGACGCCGTCGAGGCCGGCCATCATCATGGCGGCGAAGGCGAGGTACGGATTGCAGCTCGCGTCCGGGAAGCGGACCTCGATGCGGCGGCCCTTCGGGCTGTTGCCCGGGGCCAGCGGGATGCGGATCGACGCCGAGCGGTTGCGGCTCGAGTACGCGAGGTTCACGGGCGCCTCATAGCCCGGGACGAGCCGGCGATAGCTGTTCGTCGTCGGGTTGGTGAGCGCCGCGAGCGCCTTCGCGTGCTTCAGGATGCCGCCGATGTACCAGAGGCCCGTGTCGGACATCCCGGCGTAGCCGTCGCCGGCGAAGAGCGGCTTGCCCTCCTTCCAGAGCGACTGGTGGCAGTGCATGCCGCTGCCGTTA
The DNA here is from genome assembly GCF_051521635.1 of Sorangium sp. So ce1504. Taxonomy (NCBI): domain Bacteria; kingdom Pseudomonadati; phylum Myxococcota; order Polyangiales; family Polyangiaceae; genus Sorangium; species Sorangium sp. So ce1504. The sequence continues at coordinate 10,379,820 of NZ_CP150365.1, forward strand.
TCGCCGAAGAGCGGCTTCGGCATGAACGTCACCGACTTGCCGTTCTTGCGGCCGACGTTCTTGATGACGTACTTGAACCACATGAGGTTGTCGGCCATCGCCGTCAGCGTCGAGAACTTGATGCCGATCTCGCACTGGCCGGCCGACGCCACCTCATGGTGGCCGACCTCGACCCCGATGCCGGTCTCGATCAGCGTGGACATCATCTGCCCGCGCAGATCGCCGAGCGTGTCGGTCGGCGCGACGGGGAAGTAGCCCTCCTTCGACCGGATCTTGTGCCCGAGGTTCGGGCCGGCCTTGCCGGAGTTCCAGACCGCTTCGTCGCTGTCGATCTCGTAGAAGGCGCCGCGCTGCGAGCTCTCGTAGCGGACCGAGTCGAAGACGAAGAACTCGGCCTCGGGCCCGAAGTAGGACGTGTCGGCGATGCCGCTCGCGCGGAGGTGGTTCTCGGCCTTCTGGGCGATGTAGCGCGGGTCGCGGCCGTAGGGCTGGCCGGTCACCGGATCGCTGATCTTACAGATCATGCTCAGCGTCTTCTGGGCATGGAACGGGTCGAGCTTCGCCGTCGACGGATCGGGCGTCATCAGCATGTCGCTCGCGTTGATCGGCTGCCATCCGCGCACCGACGAGCCGTCGAAGCCGATCCCCTCCTCGAAGAGATCCTCGTTCAGGCGGGACGCCGGGATGGTCGTGTGCTGCCAGATGCCGGGCAGATCGATGAACTTGAGATCGACAAATTTTACGTCGTTTTCCTTCGCAAACGCGACGACATCTTTCGCCTTCATGATCTTCTCTACCTCGCTGACTCGCTGCTCTCGCTGTATGTGACTCGACGGTGTGCGGGCTCGTGCTCGCTTCTCGGTTGTCGATCTATCGATCTGTCGATCTATCGATCTATCGTTCCTCGAGCCTGTGACCCGCCGCGAATGCCCTGTGACGCTCTGCCGGCGGCGCGCCTCCTAGATGGCGTCCTCGCCGCGCTCCCCCGTGCGGATCCGCACGGCCTCCTCGACGGGGACGACGAAGATCTTGCCGTCGCCGATCCGACCCGTCTTGGCGCTCTTCTCGATGGCGTCGATCACGTCGCTGACCATGCTGTCCGGCACGACGATGTCGACCTTCACCTTCGGCACGAAGTCGACGACGTACGCCGACCCTCGATAGACCTCTTTCTTGCCGCCGGTCCGACCGAAGCCCTTTACCTCGGTCACCGTCATGCCCTGAATCCCGACCTCGGCGAGGGCGTCCTTGACCTCGTCGAGCTTGAACGGCTTGATGATCGCCTCGACCTTTTTCATTGCGCACGCCTGTGGTGACCGGGTGCGCGCCAGGGTAGAAGACCCGGGCGCTCACCCGAAAGGCCCCGCTGGAGCAGAGCTGGTAAAGGGGGGACACCTCCGCCGGCGGCCTCCCATCGATGTGCCGGGCGCCGCCCGGCTTCCGATCCGTGACGGGGGCGGCCCGGTCCACCGAGCCTTGCCCGACACTGTCAACGACTCAGGGACCCATCCAGCGGAGCCGGATCGGCGACCCTTCACCCCGGACGCTGGCGCGCGACCGAAGGTCCAGGCTGGTGTACCCAAGCTCATGTTTCCGGAATGTTTCGCGCACCGCGCGAGCGTGAGAAAAGTGCATCGGGCGTCAGAAAATCGGAGCCCGCTTACTTTTTTCACAGCTCTACCTGAGCAAGGCAGAGCTCGCCTGCGCGGCGATGGCGCCGGGGGTGGGAACCTGCCTACGCACCGCGCCACCAGAGCGGTGGCCCCGCCCTGGTCCATGACCAGCCCGGGGTGGAATCCGCTTTCACGGTGCCCTCGTGGAAGCGCTGAGCCCGCTCGCGCGGCGCCAGGGAGAGGATCGGGCCCCTCCCCGACGGGTCATGCTGCGCTCGCCATTGTTCTTGTGACGCGGCTCGAATAGGCTGCGCTGGCGAATCCAGTCGCGGGACAGCCCTGCCTGATGGCTTTGCCGAACAAAGCGAAGATCCCGGTAGGCACGGTCCTCGCCGGAAAATACCGCATCACACGCGAGATCGGGCGCGGCGGCATGGCTGCCGTGTACGAGGCCGAGCACATCGACATCGGCAAACGCGTGGCGATCAAGGTGCTCGCCCAGGAGCTGACGACCTCAGCCGTCGTGGTCGAGCGCTTTCTCCGAGAGGCCCGGGCCGCCGCGTCGATCCGCAGCCCCTTCATCTGCGACGTCTACGACTCGGGCAAGCTCGACGACGGGCGGCCCTTCCTGGTGCTCGAGCTCCTCGAAGGCGAGTCGCTGTACGAGCGGATGACCGTCATCAGGTACCTCGACCCCGAGACGACCGTGACGGTGGTGTCCCAGGTGTGTCGAGGGCTCACCAAAGCGCACGCCGCCTCCATCGTCCACCGCGACCTCAAGCCGGAGAACATCTTCCTCACGAAGGATGAGGAGGGCCGGCTCTGCGCGAAGATCCTCGATTTCGGCCTCGCGAAGTTCTACGCGCCGGTCGACGGCGGCGACGCGCAGGCGCGCCTCACCCGCGAGGGCGCGGTCTTCGGAACGCCGGCGTACATGAGCCCGGAGCAGGTGCGCGGCCAGGGAGCGGTCGACCACCGCGCGGATCTCTGGGCGCTCGGCTGCATCACCTACGAGTGCCTCACCGGCCGCACCGTCTGGCAGACCGAGCAGGGCGTCGCGATGACGTTCGCGCAGATCGCCAACGCGCCCCTGCCGCAGCCCGCGGCGCTCCGCCCCGACCTCCCGGCGAGCTTCACCACGTGGTTCGAGAAGGCGCTCGACCGCTCCATCGATCGCCGGTTCCAGACCGCGAAGGAGTTCGCCGACGAGCTGTCGGTCGCGCTCGGCGTCGCGCAGCCGCCGCGCGGCGCGGAGCCGTCCCAGGCGGGGCTCGTCATGCCGGGCGGCGACGCGCCGGCCGACCTGTCGTTCGACCCGCCGGGGGTCGTCCGTGTGACCCCCAACGAATCGCGGCGGACCGTCCCGTCGGGTCCGGCGGAGCGCGGGGGAGATCCGTTCGCCGGGCTGGACACCTCGGGCGCGCCCGGCGCCGCGATCGCCGGGCGCATGAGCCAGGGCGCGGGGCAGCAGATCACGTTCTCCGGGGGCTCGGGCGAGACCTCGGTCCCCGATCCGCTGGCGCACGCATCAACGCCGAAGCGAGGCGGCGCGGGACGCGCGCTCGTCGTGTTTGGCGTGCTCGCGCTCGTCGCGGGCGGCGCCTACGCGGGTTACCGCCAGTTCCTCAAGCCGACGGCCCTGCCGCCCGTCTCGTCGAGCAGCGCGGCGCCGCCGGCCATCAGCGCCCCCTCGGCGTCCGCCGGGGCCAACGTGCCAGCGCGCACCGACGCCCGCGTCGAGCCGCCCGCCCTGGCGTGGCCGCCGCTCGTCGCGCAGGCGCAGGAGGCGGTCGCCGCCGGCGATCTCAAGGCCGCGCTCAGGCTGCTGAAGGACGCTCAGGACAAGGGCAACCACCCCGTGCCGCGGACCCTGATCGAGCACGTGCAGGTCGCCCTGAAAGACGCGAGCGGCAAGGCGCCTTGCGCGCTCACCGGCCTCGCGAGGCCGCGCACGCACGATCTGGTGCGCGAGGGCGGCCGCGCCGTCGGGGCCAGCCGGCCCTCGATCGCGCTCGGGCCGCGCGGCGCGGTGGTCACCTGGACGGACTCGCACGAGGGCACCGAGCACGCCTACACGACGACGCTGGACGGCGCGATGCGGCCGTCGTCGCCGGCGCTCGACGTGACGCCCGAGGGCCGCGCCATCGGGCGCCCCGAGCTGACCTCCGCAGGCGATCGGCTGGTGCTCACGTACTGGGACGGCAAGGGGCCGGAGGCCGGCGTGCACGTGCGCTGGCTCGACGCCAACGGGCGGATCGATGGCCCCGCCGTGATGGTCGCGCCCTTCCCTCGCGGAGGGAACTCGTGGCCCTCGCTCGCGCGCGCCGCCGAGGGGTTCCTGATCACGTGGTCGGACGACGGCGACAACGCCTCCGAGGACCTCTTCATGCGCCGCCTCTCGCCGAACCTCGATCCGGCGGGCGAGATCATCCGGCTGACCGACGTCACCCCGACGGGCCCCTCGAAGCCGCGCGTCCGCTTCCCCTCGGTGGCGGTGGCGAACGACGTGATGCACCTCGCCTTCCGCTTCGATCGCGAGCCGACGCGGGTCATCCAGTACATGCGCCTCCCGCTCGCGAACGCCGGCAAGGGGCTCCCGCCGGCCAGCCCCGGCAAGCGCGCCGACCGCGCGCTCGGCGACCTGTCGCTCGTGAACAGCGATCGGGTCCGGAGCGACAGCCCCTCGCTCGCCTGCGGCGCGGGCGGCTGCTTCGTCGTCTGGCACGGCGAGGCGCCGCTCGGGGGCGCATCGGCCGCCTACATCGATCCGGCCAAGGGCCAGCCGCTCTGGCGCAAGCGGTTCTCGAAGTCGGGCGCGCGCCCGTCGATCGCGATCGCGCCGAGCGGGCAGGCCCAGCTGGTCTGGTTCGAGGGGGGCCGCATGCTCACCGCGTCGATCAACCGCGACGGCATCGGCACGCCCACGAAATTCGCCCGCATCAGCGGGGATCAGCCGGCGCCTTCGATGAGCCCCGGCGCGAAGCCCGGAGAGTGGTATGTCGCCTGGCTTGACTACGAGGCGGGTCATCTCGAGCCCTACGCCGCTCGCATCCAGTGCCGGTGACCCCATGCTCATCCTCCCACCTCGAAGCGAGGTTCGCGCCCGTCCCATCGAGACCGAGCGGCTGATCCTCGTGCCGATCGACCCGTCCGACGGGCCCGAGCTCTGGCTCGCGGTCAACGGCTCGCGCGCAATCCTCCAGCGCTGGCTTCCCTGGGTGCAGTTCCACACGGATCCGGCCGCGAGCGTGCGCTTCGCCGAGGCGTGCGCCGCCGACTGGGATCACGGCAGGGCGCTGCGCTTCGTCATCCGCGAGCGCGCGCACCGCTCGCTCGCCGGGGTGGTCGGGCTCGAGGCGTGCGTACACCTGCACCGCTCTTGCGAGCTCGGCTACTGGCTCCGCAAGGAGGCGACCGGGCGCGGGCTCATGACCGAGGCCGCGAGGGCCGCGCTCGGGTTCGCGTTCGGCCACATGGGCGCGCACCGGGTGCGGGTTGCGGCCGCGACGGACAACCATCCTTCCCTCGCGGTCATCGGCCGGCTCGGCTTCCGCTTCGAGGGCATCGCCCGGCAGGCCGAGTGGTGCGACGGTCGCTGGCTCGACCACTCCGTCTTCGCGCTCCTGGCGACCGATCCCAGGTAAAGCCGCCCACGAGCGCGCTCGCTCCCTTCGGGCGACCGAGGTGGCCCGTGCGCCGCCCGAAGCGCGCTAGCATCCTGACTCCGCCTTGGCCCGCCGTCGTCGCCTCATCCGCTGGCCCCGCGGCACGACGCCGCTCGTGCCGCTCGCGCCCGCGATCGTGATCGTCGTGGGGATCGCCACGGCGGTGGCGATCGCGCTGATCGGCATCGGCCAGCTCGCGAAGATGAGCGATCAGGCCGCGAGCCTGCGCGCCGAGGTGCTGGCCGCGACGCTCTCGGCGCGGCTCCGCGGGACCATCGAGGGGGAGCGGGCGGCGCTCCTGAGGGAGGCGGCGCGGCGGGCAGGGTCGGAGATCCTGCTCGTCGATCAAGGCGGCCACGTGCTGATCAACGAGAGCTTCAGCGCGCCGGCCAGGGCCGGCCTCGTCCAGATGCTCACGCTGGGCAAGGGCGAGACGACGACCTCGCTCGGCCGCGTCCGGTTCGCGGCGCGCCCGCTGCACCCGCCGCTCTCTCACCTCTCGGTGCTCACCTTCGTCTCGGCGCCGAGCCCGCCGCCCGACTCGATCGCGCTCGGCAACGCCGTCGCGGCGCTCACGGTGCTGCTGCTCGGCGTGGCTGTCGCGGTCGCGCTCTCGTTCACCAAGTCGGCGCGCGACGATGTCGACTACCTGCGCGAGCGCATCACGGCGATGGCGCGCGGACAGGGCCAGAGCGCGCTGCCCACGGACGTGATCCAGGCCGAGCCCGTGCCGATCAGGTCGCTCGACCAGGTCGGCCTCCTGACGGCGGCCTTCAACCTCCTGATCACCCGCTTCGCCGCGGCGGAGCGCACCTACCGGGCGGACCTCCAGCAGGCCTCCGCGATGGACCGCGAGCGCTCGGCGTTCCTCGCGGGGCTGAGCCACGAGCTGCGCACGCCGCTCAACGCCATCCTCGGGTTCGCCCACGTCCTGGAGAGCGAGGTCGACGGGCCGCTCAGCCAGGACGCGCGCGAGGCGCTGTCGGTCATCCGGCAGAGCGGCGAGCACCTGCGCACGCTCATCGACGACATCCTCGACCTCTCGGCGCTCGAGACGGGCAAGCTCCAGCTCTCCCGCCGCGCCGTCAACCTCCGCGCCCTCGTCGATCAGGTGATGCGCGAGGCGTCCGCGGCGGCGCGCGACAAGCCCCTCCAGCTGCGCGTCACCGGGGACCACGCCCTGGTCGCGCACGCCGATCCGCGGAGGGTGCGGCAGATCCTCACCAACCTCGTCTCGAACGCCGTCAAGTTCACGGCGCGCGGCTCGGTGACGGTCAACATCACGGGGCGCGGCCGCTATGCGGCGATCGTCGTCCAGGACACCGGCCCCGGCATCCCGCCGGAGGAGACGTCGGCGGTCTTCGAGGAGTACCGGCAGACCGGCGACGTGCGCTCGCGCCGGGCCGGGACGGGGCTCGGGCTCTCGATCGCGCGGCGCCTCGTGCTGATGCACGGCGGGACGATCCAGCTGGAGAGCGAGCTCGGGCGGGGCTCGACCTTCACGATCACCCTGCCGATGTGGATCGTGCAGCGACCCCTGTTCGCGCCGACCCCGCCCGCGCCCGACGTGGCGGCGCCGCCGGGGAACGACCCCGGCGCCGGCGGCCCCCAGGGGAGGATCGCATGACCGAGGAGCGCATGAGGGACGACGCGATCCACTTCGCGAGGCGCGTGCTCGTCCGCCAGGCGCTGGTCGGCGTCGCCGCGTTCGGGGCGATCGCGGCGCTCGCGCCGAAGCTGCTCATCCTGGAGCCGCGCGTCGCCGCCAGCGTGCTCTCGGTCGGCGCCAAGATCGCGCTCGCCGCGATCTGCGCGACCACGCTGCTGACGCTGCTCCGGCTGCGCACCCACGAGAACCTGCTGCGCTCGCTCGTGATCGGCTCGCGCGACATCGATCACGAGGAGCTCGAGCGGGTCGCCGGGCTCCCGACCTCGCTGGCGCTGCGCTTCGTGCTGGCGAGCTCGACGATCTCGGGCCTCATGATGATCCCCGGGATCAGGCCAGAGAAGCTCGACGACGGCCGCGCGGTCAGCCTGCTCATCCTCGCGATCACGATCCTCAGCGCGTCCGCGATCCCGCACTACGTGCTGACGCGCGCCGCGGCGTTCAGCCTCTTCGAGATCAGCCCGGCCGAGGCGATCGGCGCCTTGCTCGAGACCGCCGAGCTTTACCAGACGCCGCGCCGGCGGGTCACCTCCAAGCTGCTCCTGGCCGTCGCCACGCCGGTGCTGCTCGTCGGCGTCGGGGCGGTGCTCATCGCGAACGCGCACCTCCAGACGTTCATCGAGCGCAGCCGGCGCTCGACCGCGGGGCTCATCGCGCGCACGGCGCTCGACCCGTCGCTCGGGGCCATCGACGCGGCCGGCCGCAACGACGTCGTGGCCTCGGCGGCGGAGTTCGGGTTCCTCGCGCGCCTGGAGCACGACTGCGTGGGCTCGGAGCCCTCCTTCGGCCGCGAAGCCGACGGGCAGATCGCCGTGATCACGCCGCTCGACTACGGCTGCGTCAACACCCGGTTCTCCGCCGACCTCGAGCCCTCTGCCGCGATCTGGGGCGCGCTCGTCGCGCTGCTCGCGGTGCTGGTCGCCGGCGCGCTCGGCAACCTGTTCGGCCGCGTCCTCGCGGCCGATCTCGTGCACGCCACGAAGCAGGTGCGCCTGCTCGGCACGGACAGCGTGCTGCGCGGCGCCACCCAGATCGCGCGCCCCGCCCGGTTCGCCGTCGTCGCCCGGCTCGGGCACGCCATCGAGGACCTCGCCGAGCGCTTCCGCGTCTTCGCCGCGGCGCAGGAGCGCGCGCTCGAGTCCCGCGAGGCGGCGCAGCGCATGCGCGGCCTCCTGTTCGCGAGCGTGAGCCACGATCTCAAGAGCCCGCTGAACGCCATCCTCGGGTTCGCCGAGCTCGTGGGCCAGGAGGATCTGACCCCCGCGCAGCGCGAGAGCCTGGAGCTCATCGCGACGCGCGGCCGGGAGCTCCTTGGCCTCATCGAGTCGATCCTCGACGCCGCCCGCGTCGAGGCCGGGCAGCTCACGCTCGAGCCTCAGCCGACGTCCGTCGGCTGGCTCATCGCGGGCGCGCTGCGCAAGGCGCGCGAGCTCGCGAGCGACGCCGGCGGCGAGGTCGTCATCGAGGTCGGCGACACCCTGCCGCTGATCCCCGTCGATCAAGCCTACGCGACGCGCGCGATCGCGGTCATCGTCGCGCACGCGCTCCGGACGGGCGCGGCCGACCCGTCGGCCCGCCTCGTGCGCCTCACGGCGACGATGGCCGGCGAGTTCAACAACGAGGTCCGCATCGACATCGAGTACGGCAGCCGCGACGTGCCGCCGGACGAGCTCGAGGCCCTGTTCAGCCGGCAGACCACGGCGCGCGGGCGCGGCCTGACGCTGGGCCTCAGCCACGCGCGATCGGTGATCGAGCTCCACGGCGGCTCTCTCGAGGTGGACGGCGCCCCCGACGGCCGGCCGCTCTGCCGCGCTCGTCTGCCGCGCATCCCGCCCCCCCGGCGTCCCCGCCTGTCCTCTGTCCCTGCGCTCGGCTGACCTCGACCAGCGCCCCGCGGCGACCCACGCCGCCACGCGGATCGCTTCCCTTCGCTGCTTGCACGCGGTACGCCCGTGGCATGCCTGAACGGGCGCTCTCTCCTGCCGAGACAGGCGACGACGATCGCTTCGACCGCCTCTTCCGGCCTGCCTCGCTCGCCGAGTACGTCGGCCAGGTCAAGCACACGGAGAACCTCAAGGTCTTCGTCGAAGCCGCGCGCCGGCGGCGCGAGCCGCTCGACCACATGCTGTTCTGTGGCCCGCCCGGCCTGGGCAAGACCACGCTCGCCCACATCATCGCCCGCGAGATGGGCGTCGCCCTCCATGTGACGAGCGGACCGGCGATCGAGCACAAGGGCGCGCTGGCCGGCCTGCTGACGAAGCTGGAGCGCAACGACGTGCTGTTCATCGACGAGATCCACCGGCTCACGCCGGCGGTCGAGGAGAGCCTCTACCCCGCGATCGAGTCGTTCAACATCGACATCATGACCGGTGACGGCCCCTACGCGACGACGATCCAGCTCGCGCTGAAGCCCTTCACGCTCGTGGGCGCGACGACCCGCACCGGGCTGCTCACCGCGCCGCTGCTGTCGCGCTTCGGCCACGTCGTCCGCCTCGACTTCTACCCCGTCGAGGAGCTCGAGCGCATCGTGCAGCGCAGCGCCGGCCTGCTCGATGTGCCGATCGACGCCGGCGGAGCGCGCGAGATCGCGGCGCGCGCGCGGGGGACGCCGCGCGTCGCCAACCGCCTCCTGCGCCGCGTACGCGACTTCGCCGAGGTGCTGGGCGACGGCGCGATCACGATGGAGATCGCGCGGAAGACCGCGGAGCGGCTCGAGATCGACGCGGCCGGCCTCGACGAGATGGATCGCCGGCTGCTGCGCGTCATCGTCGATCACTACGACGGCGGCCCTGTGGGCATCGACACGCTGGCCGCGGCGCTCAGTGAGCCGCGCGACACGATCGAGGACGTGTACGAGCCGTTCCTGCTCCAGCAGGGCTTCGTCGGCCGCACGCCGCGCGGCAGGGTCGCGACCCGCCGCGCCTACGAGCACCTGGGCCTCGCGGCTCCTGCGACGAAGCAGGGAGATCTCTTCTCCTGATCCCAGCGCCGCGCGGGCAGCGCAATGCAGTGCGCAACGCCGCGCGCAACGCCGCGCCAAGACCCGGAATTCTCTCATCGCTCCAGCCTGGAGTCGCTAAGCTTGGCGTGTGCCTCGCCGTGATCCCGTGCTCGTCGTGGACGACGACGCCGTCAGCCGGCAGATGCTGCTGCACGCGCTGGCCGACGCGGGCATCGAGGCCGTCGCGGTCACCTCGGGCGCGGACGCGCTCGCCTGGCTCAAGGCGAGCGTGCCCGCGCTCGTGCTGCTCGACCTCGTGATGCCGCCCCCTGACGGCTACGTGGTCCTCAGCGCCGTGCGGGACGCCCCCCGGACGCAGGACGTCCCCGTCGTCGTGCTGACCGCGCTCGACGCGGACGAGGACGTCGCCCGCGCCTTCGAGCTCGGCGCCGACGATTTCATCCGCAAGCCGTTCCGCCCTGCCGAGCTGATCGCGCGCATCCGCGGGCAGCTCCGGATCCGGGACTACGTCGACGCGCTCGCGCGCAAAGAGCACGACGCGAAGGTGGTCCTCGAGCTCACGCAGGCGCTCTCCTCGACGCTCGACTTCCGGAACATCCTCTTCACGGTCGTGCGGCGCATCGCCGAGGTGGCGCGCGTCGACCGCTGCAGCATCGTCCTCGTGCGCGACGCGAGCGACGTCGGCTACGTGGTCGCCGCGAGCGACGACAAGGAGCTGCGGGATCTGCCGATCGATCTCGGCAAGTACCCGGAGATCCAGCGCGTCATGCGCACGGGCGACGTGCTCGTGATCGACGACGCGAAGGCGCACCCGCTGTTCGACATCGTGCGCGCGGAGCTCCCGGAGAACGCGTTCCGCTCGCTGGCGCTCCTGCCGATCTTGTTCGAGGACAAGCCGCTCGGCGTGCTCTTCTTGCGCGGCCGGCAGCCGGTGGCGCCCCACGCGCACGAGCTCTCGCTGGCCCGCACGGTCGCGAGCGCCACCGCGATCGCCCTGCGCAACGCGCGCATCCTGCAGTCGCTCCGCGACCAGACGCAGCAGAGCACCTTCGCGCGGTTCGAGGCGGAGCGCCGGCTGAAGGCGCTCCAGCGCTACGCCGACTTCTTCTATTCGACGGCGGACGGCATCGTCGTCGTCGATCCCGACGGCCACATCCTCTTCTCCAACCCGCGCGCGCAGGCGATCACCGGGCGCACGGCGGAGGACCTCGAGAGGGCGAACCTGGCCGATCTCGTCGACGCGCGCGAGCACCCTCTCCTCGAGGAGATCCGCGCCGGCTTCGCCAGGGGATCGTTCCCGCACATGGTGGATTTCACCGTGCGGCGGGGCGAGCACGAGCGGCTCATCCTGAGCTTCAGCTTCAGCAGCGTCCTTCGCGAGGAGAGCGGCGCCGTCCTGGTCAGCTTCCGCGACGTCACCACGGAGCGCGCCACCGAGGCGGAGCTCACCAAGACCAAGGAGTTCCTGGAGCGCGTCATCGACAGCTCGGTCGACGCGATCGTCTCGGCCAACATGGAGGGCGTCGTCCTGCTCTTCAACCGCGCCGCCGAGCGGATCTACGGGTATGACGCGAAGGAGGTCGTCGGCGTGATGAACGCCCGCGCGCTCTACCCCGACCACAACGCCGAGCACATCATGAGGCTCATCCACGCGAAGGAGCACGGCGGTCCCGGCCGGCTCGAGGGCTACCGGACCGAGGTCCTGGCCAGGGACGGGTCGCGGATCCCGGTGCACCTCTCCGCGGCGCTGATCTTCGAGAACGGCGTCCCGGTCGGCTCCGTCGGCATCTTCACGGACCTGCGGGAGCGGATGCGGATGGAGGCCCGCCTCACCGAGGCGCAGGAGGAGCTCCGCGCTCGCGAGAAGCAGGCCATCATCGCCGAGCTCGCGGGCGCGGCCGCGCACGAGCTGAACCAGCCGCTCACCAGCGTGCTCGGCTACGCCGAGCTGATCTGCCGCCGGATCGACGACGCGTCCCCCATCAAGGGGGCCGCGACCACGATCCGCAGCGAAGCCGAGCGGATGGCGGAGATCGTCCGCAAGATCGGCAAGATCACCCGCTATGAGACGAAATCCTATGTCGGCGCCGCGAAGATCATCGATCTCGACCGATCGAGCGGCGACGACCCGAACAGGGTGATCGGGTGAGCGGAAAGACCGCGGAGCGCCTGGGGGAGCAGCCATTGTCCGACGCTCCCGTCACGCTCCGGAAGCCCCTCACCCGGGACATCCCGCTCGAGTGGGTGGACAGCCTGCTCATCGCGTCGAGCGAGCTGGATCCGTCGGCCTCCATCGAGCAGCGCGCATCGACGCTGCTCGGCGCGGCCGCGAAGGTGCTCACGGCCTGCGGGCTCGGCATCTACATCCCCGGCGCGACGGGGGCGCAGGTGGCCGTCCGGGTCTCGCCGCGCGCTCGCCGCGACGACGGCCACGATCCGGCGCGGCTCCTCCCGGAGTTCGCCTTCGAGCGCGTCGTGGCGATCGAGCCCGGAGGTCGCTCGACGATGCACATCGCGGCCGACGACGCCGCGTACCTCGACAGCGCGCCTGTAGAGGCGCTGGTCGACCGGCTCGTGCTCACCCTGGGTGCGTCGCTCCGCGAGGCGCGCGCGCACGAGTCGCTGCGCGCTCAGGTCATGCAGGCCGAGAAGCTGGCCTCGCTCGGGAAGATGGCCGCAGGCGTCGTGCACGAGCTCAACAACCCGCTCACCTCGATCCTCGCCTACTCCGAGTACCTGCGCCGCAAGGGCGAGCGCGGCGGCTTCGACCCCTCGGACATCGAGCGGCTCGCGAGGATCAACGACGCGGCGGATCGAATCCGCCGGTTCTCGCGCGACCTGATGGCCTACGCGCGGCCGTCCACGGAGAAGCCGGGCGCCGTCTCGCTCCACGACATCATCGAGCGCGCGCTCGTCTTCTGCGAGCACCTCCTCGACCAGACGGGCGTCACCGTCGAGCGGCGCTTCGACGAGATCCCTCCGGTTTGCGGCGTCATTGATCCGCTGACGCAGGTGTTCGTGAACCTGTTCACGAACGCCGCGCACGCGATGAACGAGCGCGGCGGCTGCCTCGGCATCTCCACCGCGATGTCGCCGGAGGACGGCTACATCACGGTGACGATCCGCGACGACGGGCACGGGATCGAGCCCGAGCACCTGCCGAGGATCTTCGACCCCTTCTTCACGACGAAGACCGACGGAACCGGCACCGGGCTCGGCCTGAGCATCGTAAGGAACATCGTTGCCTCGCACGGCGGCAGCATCCGCGCGGATGCGCGCGCCCCGCGCGGGACGGTCTTCTCTCTGGATCTGCCGATCGCGCTGCCGTCCTCGGCCCGCCGCTGAGCAGGGGCGAGCTCCCCTCGACTCAGGGCGCGACCTTGATGCCCAGCACGAGCACGCCGCCCATGTGCTGCTGACCCGCGACGAAGAAGCTCTCGCCGGCCTTGGCGTTCACCTCGAGCAGGGGCAGGAACGTGGTGCCACCTGGCTTCTGGATGCTCGCGCTGACGACGAAGCGCCTCGGCTCGTCCTTCTTCTTCGCGGCGACCACGTCCTTCAGCGACACCATGAGGACGCTGCCGTTCGGCAGCTTCGTCGTGGTCGGCTTCCCCTTCTGCAGGGTGACCTTCAGCCGTTCGAGGAGCTTGTAGCTGTTGTACGCCGAGAACGGCGGCTTCCCGAGCTCGGGCATCTTGCCGATCTTCGGGTCGATGCCTTTCCCATCGTTCGTCGCGTGGAGGATCACGATCTCGGACGTGACCTCGGCGTCCGACGGCGCCGCTTGCGGGGGGGCCGGCGCCTGCTCTTGCGCGACGGCAGGGGAAGGGCTCACGCCGAGCGCCAGGACCATGGTCGCGGTGATCGCACTCGCAAGAAATCTCATCACTGTCCTCCCGGACCGTCATCGGAGAGCCAGACCACCGTGGTCGTCGGGCCTGAAGCCACGGCCTCCTGCGGGACGTAAAAGATGGTGCCCATGCGTGCCCCGAAGTCGACCGCGGCGATCTCGACGCCGGGCTCGACCTCCCCCTCGAAGCTCGGTGCGGCGTCCGGCTCCTTCGCCGGCGCCGCGAGCAACGCGGAGGGCGCCTCGGGCGGCGGGGCGAGCAACGCGGAGGGCGCCGACGTCGTCAGCTCCGCGGTGGGCGTCTCCACGCCCATCTTGCCCCAGACCATCAAGGCGGCGGCCGCCGCCACGGCGAGCGCCGTCAGCGCGAAGATCCCGCGCGCGTTGTCGTTCGCCGGCGATCCCTGGAGCCGCGCCCGAGCGCGGGGCGGCTCGCCCGACGGCGGCGCCGCGAGCGGCCGCGCGGCGCCGCCCCCGTCGGCCCGCGCGGCGCCCGCCTGCCCTTCGAGGATCTTCGCCATCACCCCATCGGCGATGCCGTCAGCCGCGCTGGAGGCCAGCGCGCTGTCCCGGACCATGTCGGCCGCGGTGACGAGCGCTGCGACCTTCGCCCGGCAGCGCGGGTCGTGGAGCACGTACTCCTCCACCTGCCGGTGGCGAGCCTCATCGAGCTCACCGTCGGCATAGAGCATCAGCTCCAGATCCGTCGGCGGGGCGCTCGCTTCCCCGTGATTCGCCTTGCTGCTGTTGGCGGTGCTCACGCGATCTCCTCCGGGTCCTCTGCTGGGGCCTTGCCCTCTTCCTCCGCGTAACAGTCGGCGAGGGCGCGCTGAAGCTTCTGACGGGCGTGGAACAGGCGGCTCATGATCGTCCCCTTCGAGACCCCCATGGCCTGAGCCATCTCCTCGTACGACATGCCCTCCACCTCCCGCATCAGGATCACGCCTCGGTGGTAGGGCGGCAGCGCGTCGAGCGCGGCCTGGATGCGCCCGGCGATCTCCCGGCGCCGGACGACGTTGAGGGGGTCCGCGCCGTCGATCCGAGCGACGAGCGGGAAGTCGGACTGCTCGTCCGCCGCCTGGTTCTCCTGGAGCTCGAGGTCGCGGCGTCCCGGCTTCCGCATGAGGTCGATCGCCAGGTTCGTGACGATCCTGTAGAGCCAGGTGAAGAACGAGGAGCCCCCCTGAAAGGAGCCGAGGCCCTTGTAGACCCGGAGGAAGGCGTCCTGCACGAGCTCGCGCGCGTCGTTCTCGTCGCGGACGAGCCCCATCGCGATCGCGAACGCCCTGCGCTGGTGCCGTTCCACGAGCGAGCGGAAAGCCGCCTGGTCCCCCTTCTGCGCTCGCTCGATGAGCTCACGATCTTCCTCCGCTTCCCGCCGTCTCGCCTCGCGATTGGACGCACGGGCGGGAGCGCTATTCAGGCGCGGGTGGAACTGCTTCGTTTCGGGGTGGTCGCCCTCCGCGGACAGGTCGTCGCCTTCCGCATCGCCCTCGCCGGGATCACCGGGAGGTGCGACCGGCTCGAGCTCGTCCGGGTGAGAAGGTGCAATGGCCACGGGGTCAGCTTACCTGAGGAGGCTGGGGGACGAGGGAGGTCGCGGAGCAGGCGGCCACGCACGGCGCGCGGCAGCCGGCGGACGTGCCGGGCGGCGGACAGCGGCCGTTCGGCTCACGGCTCATCGGCCTCGTCGCTGAGCTCGGGCAGCTCGCCCAGCGTGAGGCGGACATCGAAGACCCGCTCCAGCCGCGCGACGCGGAGCGTAACGACCTTGTTCACCCCGGCGATGCTCGCCATCCACCGGAGCTCGTTCGGGTCGGAAATCGTCTTTCCTTCGAAGCCGATGATCACATCGTCCGGCGCGATGCCGGCCCGGTCCGCGGGTCCCCCCGCCACCACGGTCTTCACCCACGCCCCCTTTCGATCGGGGCGCTTGAGCCGCCCCGCCTCGATCGAGTTGAGGACGTCGACGATCACCCCGACCTGGCTCCGCCGGATCTTGCCGTCGCGCAGCAGCATCGGGAGCAGCTGCCGGACCATGTTGATCGGGATCGCAAACCCGATGTTGTTCGCGTTGGCGCGCACGGCCGCGTTGATGCCGACCACCTCGCCCTTGAGGTTCAGGAGCGGGCCGCCGGAGTTGCCGGGGTTGATGCTCGCGTCCGTCTGGAGGAAGTTGAAGTAGCCGCTCGGGTCGAGCCCCTTCACGTCGTCCCGGGTGCGGCCCTTGGCGGAGAGGATGCCCGCCGAGACCGTGTGGGAGAGGCCGAAGGGGTTGCCGATCGCGACCACCCAGTCGCCGACCTCGATGGTATCCGAGTCGCCCAGGGGGAGCGACGGGAGCCCCCTCTCCTCGACCTTCAGCACGGCGACGTCCGTGTGTTTGTCGCGGCCGATGACGGTCGCCTTGATGTCGCGGCCGTCGACGAAGCTCACGAGGATGTCGGTCGCGCCCTCGATCACGTGGTTGTTCGTCAGCAGGAAGCCCTCTGGATCATAGACGAAGGCGGTCCCGAGCCCCTCGGCGACCGTACGGCGGCGGCCGCCCGGTTGCTGCTGCCGCTCGACGCGCGCCTTGACCGTCGCGACCGCTGGATCGGCCCTGCGCGCGAGCGGCGCGAAGGAGCCGGGCATGCCCTCGGAGCGGACGATCGGAGGAGGAGGCGGCGCGGACGGAGGCAGCGGCGCGGTCGCCACCGGCACGGCGCCCGAGGGGACGGTGGAGCTGCTTGCGCTGGAAGAGTGGCCCGGAGAGGCCTTGCTGCACGAGGCGACCAGCGAGGCGAGGAGGACCCCCAAGAGAGCCCTGGCGCCAACGGTCACGATCGTTTCGAGACCTCGAGGTAGCGCATCCGCAGATCGTAGAGCGCCTGCTCGAGCAACCTCTCCTCGTCGCCCGAGAGGTTCCCCTTCGTCTTCTCCTGGAGGAGCGACAGCAAATCGATGTCCTGATGCGCGAGGATCAGGTTCTGCTCTTCCCTGCCGTCGGGGCTGGGCGCGTCGCCGAGGTGCACGTACGCGGAGCCGATGATCGACAGCACGAAGGTCGAGAAGTCGAGCGTCGGCAGCTCCGGGGGGCTCCCTGGCGGAGGGAGCTCTTCCCGATTCTTCGCGTCGCTCACTCTGCCCCTTCGTCGTCGAGGTCGGGCTCGATCCGCGACCCCTGCGCTGACGCGCCGAGCGCCGGCTGGTCGACGGCGATCCCCTCGGCGTGCTCCTCCAGGTCCTGCAAGCCCGCGAGGTGCGCCTCGATGGTCCCCGCGCTGAGCGTCCCGCTCGCCAGGAGGCGCTCGCGCACCCGGCGATCGAGCTGCAGCTCCGTCAGCTTGCCCTTCTCACCTACGGTCATGATGTGATCTCCTCGGACAACCCACCCGTTCGCGGTGGGCTTATGACGACTTCTTCGAGAGCGTCACGAGCACCCCACCATCGCCGTGCTCGTGATGGTGGCTGTGATCGTGGTCGTGGTCGTGGTCGTGGTCGTGACCGCAGCAGCCCTCGCCCTCGGAGTCCTCGATGCGCTCCTCCAGCTCGGCCTGAGCCTGCGCGATCTCCTCCTCGCTGGCGGCGCGCACGTCCTTGACCTGAACCTGAAAGCGCACCTTCTGGCCTGCCAGAGGGTGATTCGTATCCACCCGGAAGCCCTCGGGGAGGATCTCGATGACCCGGAGCGCGATCGGCGAACCGTCCGGGCCCTGGGCGACGAATTCGTCGCCGACCTCGACAGCGCCCCCATCGGGGAAATCCGCCTTGTCCACCTCGAAGACGCCGGCGTCATCGCGCTCGCCGAACGCATCTTCCGGCTCGACGGTGATCTCGCGCTGCTCACCGGCGCGCAGACCTTCCAGCGCGCGCTCCAGCCCAGGCACGATCTGAGCGTAGCCGTGCGTGTAGACGAGCGGCTCTGCGGTCGATGCCTCATCCACCGTCTCTCCGCTTTCGTTGAAGAGGACGTAGGACAGCGTGACGACCGTATCCGTTGCGATGGGCAGCGACTCCATGGGCGGCGGTTGGTCTGCCACGGCGGTTCCGCGGTTTCAAGCGAGGCGCGCTTGCGCGGCAGCATGCTATGAGGACGTCCGATGGCCGACACCATGGCTCGGGCGACCGGTCGCGACCCCCTCGACGCGTCGCCCCCTGCTGCGCAGGCCACCACGGAAACGGAGCGCCTCCGTCCCGGAGAGGCGGCGCCGGGCGAGACGCGACCGGCCTCGACCGCGCCGGCGCCCCCCGGCGGCGCGGCAGCCCGGGGCCTGCGCGAGGGCGGACCGCGTCCTCGACGCGGGGGAGAGAGCCTGGAGCAGGAGCTCTCCCGGGTAGGCACGAAGCGCTGGCTCGCTCGCCTCGGCGTCCTCGCGACGATCGCAGCGCTCGTCGCGGGGCTCGTCGTCTGGAGGATCCGGACGAGGCCCCCGCCGCCGCCGCGCTACGTCACGGGCGACATCACCACGGGCGACGTGCTCGAAGTGGTCCAGTCGACGGGTCAGGTCAAGCCGCTCACCGAGGTGCAGATCGGCGCCCAGGTCTCGGGGCGAATCACCAAGGTCTACGTGGACTTCAACAGCATCGTGAAGGCCGGCGACGTGCTGGCCGAGATCGATCCGACGCTCTTCGGGGCGCAGATCGACTCGAACCAGGCGCAGATCGCGGCGGCCAACGCGAGCGTCGTGCGCTCGGAGGCGTCGCTGGGGACCGCCAAGCAGCGGCTCGAGCGCGCGAGGAAGATGGTCGCGGAGGGGGTCGGCTCGCAGGCCGATCTGGACACGGCGCAGGGCGCCTACGACGTCGCGCTCGCCGACCTCGCGGCCTCGAAGGCGCAGGTGGCGCAGCTCAGGGCGGTGCTCCGCTCCTCCACGACCAACCTCCAGTACACGCGCATCTTCTCGCCCATCGACGGGGTCGTCATCAGCCGCGCGATCGACCCCGGGCAGACGGTGGCGGCGAGCTTCCAGGCGCCCACCCTCTTCGTGATCGCCCAGGATCTTCGCAAGATGCGCGTGCTCGCCGACATCGACGAGGCGGACGTCGGGCGGCTCCGCGAGGGCATGACGGCGGACGTGAGCGTCGATGCGTTCCCGGGCGAGACGTTCCGAGGGACGGTGAGCCAGGTGCGCTACAGCCCGTTGAGCCAGTCCGGCGTCGTGACGTACGCGGCGGTCGTCGAGGTCGACAACCCCGACGTCAAGCTCCGGCCGGGGATGACGGCGACGGTGAGCGTCCGGTCCGCCGAGGCCAGGGGGGTGCGGCGGCTGCCGAACGCGGCGCTCCGGTTCAAGCCCGCCCCGGCGCGGGACAAGGACGGCAAGGAGATCAAGGCGCCGCCCCTCGATCCGCTCCCGCCGAAGAAGGGCCGAATCTACGTGCTGACCGACGCGACGCCCGGCGCGGAGAAGATCGAGCCGCGCGTCGTCGACGTCGGGATCACCGACGGCATCTTCACCGCGCTCGGGTCCGATCTCGGCCCGCTCAAGGTCGTCACCGACGAGAACGACGATCCGTCAGCGGGCGGCAGGGGGCGCGGCCCTCGGCTGTTCTAGGCGTGATGCTGCCCCAGAGCCAAGGCGTCGCCGCGGCGCCCCGAGACGAGCCGCTCATCGAGCTCTCGAGCGTCGGCAAGGACTACACGACCGAGGCCGTCATCGTAAGGGCGCTCCGGCACGTGGATCTGACCATCCAGCACGGCGATTTCGTCGCGATCGTCGGGCAGAGCGGCTCGGGCAAGAGCACCCTGATGAACATCATCGGGTGCCTGGACCGGCCGACGCATGGCACGTACCGGCTCGACGGTCTCGACGTCACCCGGCGCAGCAACGACGCGCGCGCGATCGTCAGGAACCGCCTTATCGGGTTCGTCTTCCAGGGCTTCAACCTGCTGCCGCGCACCACGGCGCTCGAGAACGTCGAGCTGCCGCTGGTCTACCGGGGCGTCGGCGCGGCGGAGCGGCGCAAGCGGGCGCTCGAGGCGCTCGGCGCGGTGGGGCTGGCCGAGCGCCTGCACCACACGCCGAACCAGCTCTCGGGCGGACAGCAACAGCGCGTCGCCATCGCGCGGGCGCTCGTCACCTCGCCGCCGCTGCTCCTCGCCGACGAGCCCACGGGCAACCTCGACACACGCACGAGCTACGAGGTGCTCGGGCTGCTGCAGCGGCTCAACCGGGACGGGATCACGATCGTCCTCGTGACGCACGAGCCGGACATCGCCGCCTGCGCGAGCCGCGTGATCACGATGCGCGACGGCGAGATCCGCAGCGATCTCAGGAACGATCGCCCCGTCGACGCGGCCGCGGCGCTGGCCGCGCTGCCGCTCTCCGCGGCGGAGAGCGACGAGCTATCGCCATGAGCGGCTACTTAGCCGCCGTCCGGATCGCGCTGCGCGCCATCGTCCGGTCGAAGCTCCGCGCCGCCCTGACGGTGCTCGGCATCCTGATCGGGGTCTCGGCCGTGGTGATCGTCGTGGCGCTCGGGACGGGCGTGCGCAACCGCGTCCTGGGCGAGATCTCGGGCATGGGGGCGAGCTCGATCTACATCTTCCCGCAGTCGACGCAGGCGTCGGGGCTGAAGCGCCGCGAGAACGCGAGGATGTCGGAGGCCGACGGGATCGCGATCCTGAAGGAGTCGACGAGCGTGGCCGCGCTGAGCCCGTTCAGCTCGACGTCGACGCAGGTCGTGGCCGGAGAGGCCAACGTCGCGACCCAGGTCATGGGCGTGACCCGGAGCTACCTCTCGATCCTCTCGTACAGCGTCGGGATGGGCGAGGGCTGGACCGAGGCCGACGAGCAGCTCAAGGCGAAGGTCTGCCTGATCGGCGAGACCGTCCGGGAGAACCTGTTCGGCTCGGGCGAGGCCGTGGGCCGGTACATCCGGATCGGCAAGCACCCGTTCCGGGTGATCGGGGTGCTCGCGAAGAAGGGGCAATCGCCCTTCGGCGAGGACCAGGATGACCGGCTGCTCATGCCGATCGGCAGCTTCCGGTCGCGGATCGTGCCGAGCGCGCCGGGCAGGGTGCAGATGCTCGTCGCCGCCGCCACGAGCGAGCGGACCGTCGATCGCGCGGTGGAGCAGATCGACAGGATCCTCCGGCAGCGCCACGAGATCGCGCCGGACGACGAGCCGAATTTCGTGATCCGCACGCAGGCGGAGTTCCGCGCGTCCCAGGAGCGGATCCTGGACACCTTGACGATGCTCCTGTCCTCGATCGCCGCGGTGTCGCTCCTCGTCGGCGGGATCGGCGTCATGAACATCATGCTGGTCAGCGTCACCGAGCGGACGCGCGAGATCGGCATCCGCATGGCGATCGGCGCCTCCGAGGGAGACATCCTCGTCCAGTTCCTTGTCGAGGCCATCACCCTGTCGCTCATCGGGGGCGTGCTCGGGCTCGGCGCGGGGCTCGGCGTCATCAAGGCCCTCGCCGCCACGCTCGGCTGGAACATGACGTTGCCGGCCAGCGCGGTCGTCGTCGCGGTGGGGACGAGCGCGACGATCGGGATCGTCTTCGGGTTCTTCCCGGCCCGCCGCGCGGCCCGTCAGGATCCCATCGCCGCCCTGAGGCACGAATGAGCGCCACGCTCACCCGGGTGTTCTCGGCGGTCGTGATCGCGCTGCGCGCCGTCCGCCGGAACAAGCTCCGCGCCGGGCTCACGATCCTGGGGATCACGATCGGCGTCGCGGCCGTCGTCACCGTCACGGCGCTGGCGAGCGGCGCGCGCGCCAACGTCAACGCGCAGATCTCGAACCTCGGCTCCAACTCGCTCATCGTCTTCGCCCGATCCGCCCGCGCCTCGGGCGTCCGCAGCACCGCGGGCGCCAAGCTCTCGGAGCTCGACGGCCAGGCGCTCGCGCGCGAGTCGACGAGCATCCGGCTCGTGGCGCCGTTCCTCAGGTCGAGCGCCCAGGTCATCCACGAGGGCCAGAACGCGAGCCCGACGCTCGTCGGGACGCGCCTGAACTACTTCGAGATCCGGAGCTGGAAGGTCGCGCAGGGAGAGCCGTGGAGCCCCGCCTCGGAGAACCTCTCCGAGAAGGTCGTCGTGATCGGGGCTCAGACCGCGCGCGATCTGTTCGGATCGCTCGATCCGGTCGGCCGGATGGTGCGGATCGGCCGCCAGATGTACCGCGTGCTCGGCGTGCTGGAGGAGAAGGGAGCGTCGCCCTTCGGGCAGAGCCAGGACGAGATCGTGCTGATGCCCATCACCACGATGCGGTCGCACGTCATCGCCACGCGACCCGGGGAGGTTCATGCCATCTTGCTGAGCTCGACGTCGGCCGAGACGTCGGAGCGCGCCAGGCAGCAGGCCGAGGCGATCCTCCGCCAGCGGCACCGCATCGGCGAGAACGACGAGGACGATTTCGCCGTCCGGAGCCAGGCGGAGTTCCAGGCCATGCAGGACGCGATCTTCGCGGCGCTCTCGGCGTTGCTCGTCAGCATCGCGGCGGTGTCGCTCGTCGTGGGCGGCATCGGCGTCATGAACATCATGCTGGTCAGCGTCACCGAGCGCACCCGGGAGATCGGCATCCGGATGGCCATCGGCGCCCGGGAGATCGACATCCTGCTGCAGTTCCTGCTCGAGGCGCTCGTGCTCGCCACGCTGGGCGGCATCGTCGGCAGCGCGCTCGGGTACGGCGTCATCCTCGGGTTCTCGCGCGCGTTCGACTGGCCGATGAGGCTCGAGCCGGCTGCGCTCGCGGTCGCGCTCGGGGTGAGCACGGCGATCGGGATCGTCTTCGGGTTCTTCCCGGCGCGGCGGGCCGCGCGCATGGATCCCGTGAACGCGCTAGGGCGCGAGTAGCGCGAAGCGCGCCGGACCGCGGGCGGTGGCTGGAGGAGGAGGGAGGCGGAGGCGCCGCCGCACGGGCGGCGCGCGCCTCCCCGGGATCAGCTCTTCTTCATCAGGTCGGCGAACGTGCCGAACTTGGCCTCGCGCGCGACCCCCGCGCGGTACTGCTGGTACGCCTGCTTCTCGGCGTCCTCCTTGAGGGCGCGGATCGACAGCTTGGCCTCGCCCCGGCGCGGATCCACCTCGATGACCTTCGCGTCGAGCTGGGTCCCGATGGGGAACTCCTTCCGGAGGTCGGTGCCACGCTGGGTACCGGTGTGGCCGGCCGGGATGAAGCCGCGAGCCGCTCGCCCCGTGGTGCCGAGCACCCGGACGACGAGCCCCCCTTCGGTCACCTGCGTGACGGACACCTTCACCGCCTTGCCCTGCTGAACGCGCTGGCGCGGCTCGCTCTCCTCGCCCTCGGGCGGAGCAGGGTGGAGCCCGATGCGCCGGCCCGCGGCGTCGCAGGTCGCGACGACAACGTCGACGTCGTCACCGACCTTCACGACCTCGTCCGGGTGCTGGATCGGCTTCATCGAGAGGTCGGCCGTGTGAATGAGCCCATCGATGCCCGGCTCGAGCTCGATGAACGCGCCGAACGGCTGCAGGCGAGCGACCTTGCCCTTGTGGCGCGTGCCGACCGCGTACTTCTCCTTCACCGCGTCCCACGGGTCGACCGTGGCGGCCTTGCGGCTCAGCCAGAGCTTGCCCTTGTCGTCGACGCGGAGAACCTTCACGTCGATCTCCGCGCCCGGCTTGAACAGGTCGGCCAGCTTGGCGCCGCGGTCGTGGCTCGCCTCGCTCATGTGGACCAGCCCCTCGACGCCGCCGGCGTCGGGGAGCGCGACGAACACGCCCCACGCGACGACCTTGCGCACGATGCCCTTGTGCAGCGAGCCGGGCTCGATCGACGTGAGCGCCTCGGTGCGCGCCTTCCGGCTCTCCTCTTCGAGCATCTTGCGGCGGGACACGACGATGTCGCGCCCCTTCTTCGCGAACTGGGTCACGCCGAAGTCGAGCCGCTGGCCCACGAGGTAGTTGAGGTCGGCGCCGTGGCGCAGATCGACGTGCGACGCCGGCGCGAAGGCGCGGAGGCCGCCGAGGTCGACCTCGAGCCCGCCCTTCACCGCCCCGGTCACGAACCCCTCGATCGACTCGCCGCTCTGGAGCGCAGCCTCGGCGCGCGCGCGCGCCTGATCGAGCTGCACCGGCGCCCTCGACAGGAGGAGCATGCCTCCGCGCACGCCGGTGCTCGCCACCGTCGCGATGAACTGATCTCCCTCGACGGGCGGCTCTTCCTCGAGGATCTCGCGACGGTCGAACAGCCCCGTCGCCTTCCCGGCGATGTCGATCCAGATGGCATGGTCGGTGGTCTTGCTGACCCTGCCGAACACTTCCTCGCCGATGCTGAAGGCCGGGCGCTCGCGCGGCGGCGGCGCGCCCTGCCCCTTGCGCCGCTTGCGCTTCTCGCCACCGGGCTGCGGCTGCCCGCCCGCCTCGTCGGCCGCCTGCTCCTCCGCGCCCTCATCTTCTTCTGCCGCGTCGGCCGCCTCCGCGCCGCTGGCCTCGGCCGCCTCAGCTGCCTCGCCCTCGGGCTGGCCGGCCTCCTCCGCGCCCTTGCGGCGACGGCGGCGACGGCGCTTCTTTCCAGCGCCACCCTCGGTCTGCGCGGCCGCACCGGCCTCTCCGGCCGGCGCGGGCTTCGCGGCCGGCGCGGGCTTCGCGGCGGCCGGAGGGGTCCGTTTGCCGGGCGAGAACCCCGGCTTGCGGTTGCCGATATCATCCCGCGGCAGGCCTGGAACGCGGTTGCCGATGTCGTCGCCCGGCTGCTCTTCCCACTCGTCGTCGGCATCACGCGCCGGGGCGGCGCTCGCCGCCGCGGCCGGTGTCGCCTCGGACTGGGCCGAGCTCGCCTGCGACGACGCTTCTCCGCCGGGCTCGTGGCTCGCTTCGGTTGGGGGGGTGGACCCCCCTTCATGGGCTTGGGCTGCTTGCTCGGGCGCAGCGTTCGACGACTCGAGCGGGCCGCCCTGGTCGGCCGGAGCTCCCGGCGCGTCCGCCGGCGTGGTGGTATTTTCGTGGGTATTCATCCGCGCCTCGCGCGACAACGCATGCCGATGGGGGCGAAACGTGCTCGCGTTCTCTCCAGCGGCCCCCTCGGTTGAATGGGGGAAGGGGCCGGAACCATATCGTATCCGGGACGTTTACGCGAGAGCCTACCGCATGATGGGCAGGTGCTTGTTGGTCCCCCCGCTCCGATCGATGCGGAGGCCGCCCCCGCTCGCGAGGTTGTGGGCGCTGATCTGGCCGGCCAGCCGCTCCGCCACATCCACGAAAGCGCGCGCAATCGGGCTGCTCGGGGCAGCCTGTACGACCGGCGTGCCGGCGTCGCCCCACTCCCGGATGGCCGGATCCATCGGGATCTGGCCGAGCAACGGCGCCTCCGCGAACTCCGCGATCTTCTGCCCGCCGCCGGCCCCGAAGAGCTCGTGCCGCTTGCTGCACCCGTCGCACACGAAGTAGCTCTCGTTCTCGACCACGCCGAGCAGGGCGATCCCGACTTTCTGGGCCATCGAGACCGATTTGTACACGTCCTGGAGGGCCACCTCCTGCGGCGTTGTCACGACGATCGCGCCCGTGGTCCTCATCTTCTGGGAAATCGTCAGCGCGATGTCGCCGGTACCGGGCGGAAGATCAAGCACGAGGTAGTCGAGCTCACCCCATTCCACGTCGCGCATGAACTGGATCAGGGCGTTCTGGAGCATCGGCCCGCGCCAGACGACCGCCGATCTCGGATCTTCCAGCAGGAAGCCGATCGACATGAGCTTCACGCCGAAGCGCTCGAGCGGCAGAAACTTCTGCCCATCGGCCGACGTCGGGCGGCCCATCACGCCGAGCATGGTCGGGACGCTCGGCCCGTACATGTCCGCGTCGAGGAGGCCGACCTTGGCCCCCTCGCGGCTGAGCGCCAGGGTGAGGTTCGCGGCGACCGTGCTCTTGCCGACGCCGCCCTTGCCGCTCATCACGAGGACGATGTTCCGCACGCCCGGGGACGGGTCGTCCTGAAGGATGGTGCGCGCGGGGATGCCGACGTCCCACGCGATCCGGACGCCCTTCGCGCCGGCGCCCTTCAGAGCCGCCTCGATGTCCGCCGCGAGCCGCTGCTTGAAGTAGCTGGTCAGCTCGACGGTGAGCGAGACGGCCTCGCCCTCGACCGAGAGCTCCCGGACGCGACCGAGATCGGTGATGGGGCGCTGGAGGTCCGGCGCGATGACCTTTGCCAGCGCGGCGAGCGCGGCGTCCTTCGTGATGGGCATGGGGCGAAGGAGTTAGGACTGCTCGGGATTCCCGTCAACCGGCGAGCGCGGCGTCGCCGAGGGCGCTCGCTCTGGCCTGGCCGGGCGCGGCGCGACAAAGGCCGTTCCTGCGCCCGGCCGGCGCCGTTACCAGCAGGTAGCGACGCTGGAATCGGGGTCGCCGCGATCGAGCTGGCGCGACGGCAGGTAGCACCGCGAGTCTACACAGTCCCCGCTCGAGTTCTGCTCGACGCACACGCACGCGCCGACGAGCCCGCTGGGCGACTTCGGGCAGACCTCAGCCGCGTTCTCCGCGGTGCACCGGATGGGGAGCGCCGCGTCCAGGCACGCCCGCTCGCCGCGCAGCGTGGTGGTGCACTCCATCGTGGAGTCCGCGTCGCCGCAGTCGGTGTCGTTGCGGCACGGCTCGCAGAAGTTGCCCTTGCCGGTGCAGGCGCCGAACCGCGGGATGCACGCGCCCTCGTCGCACCGGTAGTCCAGGTCGCAGTCGGAGTCCGCGCTGCAGGACCTGGCGCACCGGCGCTCGCCGTCGATCGCGACGCAGCGCTGCTCTGCGGCGAACGAGCAGTCGAAATCGGTGCTGCACGGCGCGCACTGGGTGCGCTTGACGCAGGTGCTGCGCAGCAGGCACACCGGGCCCTCGACATAGGTGTTGCCGTCCCCGAACGTGGACGGGTCGATGCACTCCTCGTCGGTCTCACCGCAGAAGCCGTCATCCCCCTTGTCCGTGCCGCAGATCGCGTGAGGATCGCGGGACACGGCGCACTCGAAGCCGCCGGGGCAGTCCGCATCGCCCATGCAGTGCGGCATCGTGCAGTAGGCCTCGGCGTCGCCCTGCCCCTTGCCAAGGCACTCCAGGCCGAGCGAGGTGCACTGGTCGGGAGAGCAGGCCGGGACGACGCAGGCGCTGCCGTCGCTGCACTTGCCGGCGGAGCAGGCGGGGTCGTCGCCGCACCGCTCCGTGTCGCGCTGGCAGTCGCCTGGGTTCCCGTTGCATTGGCTCGGGTCGCACGGCGTCTCGTCGGGGCAGCGCCCGAACTGGCCGCACTCGGTGCCGAATGGACAGGGCGCACCGAAGCCCACCATCTTCTCCTTCTGCGTGCAGACCAGGATCTCGGCCTTCGTGTCGTCCTCCGCGGCCGGCGCACAGTCCTGGATGCCTGGAATACATTCGCGGTGGCTGCTGCACCTGAGCACGCAGCGGTTGCCGACGCAGGTGTTGCCCTCCAGGCAGAGCTCCGGCTGGCATTTGCCCTCGCAGACGCCGTCGACGATGACCCCCCCGAAGCATTTGTCCTGTGGCGTGCCCGACGAGCATGCGCCGCTCGCGATGGCCGCCCCGCTCGCCAGGCAGCACAGCATCAGGAAGGCGTGGATACTACGGAGACGGGGCCGACGGGCGCTGTGAGAAGCGACAACCTGCTGCATAGGACCTCAGCGCGGGAAACACCCGCGGATCGGGGCAGGCACGGCGGGCCTGGCCGGAGATTGCGGAAACGCGCTCCCGAGCGAAGCGGCGACGCCAAGGTTGCCCTTGACGCCCCCCGTGCCGCCCAGAAGAATGAGCACTCCTACACCATACTTCAGGCGGTGGCATCATGCGAATCGACGCGGTTCTCGGTGGGATGGGCCTTTTCGTCGTGGCGGCTCTAGGGCTCGTCGGCTGCGCAGAAGAGGATCCCATTCCTGCGCCTCCCTTTCCCGAGGGGACGGGTCAAGCTGCGAACGCTCGATATCCGGCTGGGCCGTATGGGGTGAGCCTCCACCGGGTGATCGCGAACTATCAGTTCGTCGGGTACGCCAACGCCGCCGAACACAACGACACGATGCAGCCGATTCAGCTCGCCGATTTCTATAACCCGACCGGGACGGAGGTCTTTCCGGAAGGCTCGCTTTACGGCGCGGGAGAGCCGAAGCCGAAGGTGCTGCTGATCGACGTCTCGTCCGTATGGTGCGGCCCCTGCAAAATCGAGGCAGAGTCCGTCCTGCCCGAGCTCTACAAGAAGTATCAACCCCAGGGCGGCGAGTTCCTTGTTCAGCTCGCAGACGGAAGGACCCCGGGCGAGGCGGCGGTCCCGAACGACCTGTACCGCTGGACGACCCGGTACGACGTGCAGTACCCGTCGGCGATCGACCCTTCGTACAAGCTCGGCGCGCTTTTCCAGGCCGACGCGTTCCCGGCGAACATGATCGTCAGGACGCAGGACATGACGATCATGGAGATCGTCGCTGGCGTGCCCGAGGAAAACAGCAATTTCTGGCGAACCTTTGAGAAGATCATGAACGGCGAGCTCTGAACGAGCTTCGCCGTGGGCGCGTCGTCGAACCACCGGTCGGCGCGCGCGTGTAGGGAGAATCTGCCAGGGCGCCGCAGAGGGGCGCCCGCGACGTTGAGCCCTCATGCCGATCGGCCGCTCAGGCCGGCCCCTTCGCGACGGAAACCCAATGAACCGAAAAACCCGCTGCGCGCTCTCGCTGGCGTTCATTGTCCTCGGCCTCGCCGCCGCCTCGTGCGGAGCGGCCTCAGGCGGCTCATCGGCGAGCCCGGCCCCGGACTTCTCGCTCCCCGCCCTCGACGGCAAGACGGTCAGGCTCTCGGACTATGCCGGCAAGAGCGTGGTGCTCATCGACTTCTGGTCGACCACCTGCGATCCGTGCCTGGCGGAGATGCCCCACCTCGTCGAGCTCTACAAGAAGCACAGGGATAAGGGGTTCGTCGTACTCGCCGTGTCGCTCGACGGACCGGAGTCGCGGGCGCAGGTGAGCAGCACGGTCCACGACAGGGAGATGATCTTCCCTGTGCTCCTCGACGAGGAGACGACCGTGGCCGCCCGGTACAATCCGAAGCGCGAGCTTCCGTTCTCCGTGCTCATCGGCCGAGACGGCTCAATTCTTCACAAGCGCGGCGGGTACCAGCCCGGCGACGAGGCGGCGCTCACCGAGCAGGTCGAGAAGGCGCTTGGCCTATAGCGCCGGGGCGGCCGTCCGGCGCGCCTTCTCGGCGCGATCGACGGCTCGCTCGCTCCACGGCGGCGAGGTCCATGGTAGAGATCGGGCGGTGCGCAGCCCGCTCCGCCTCGTCCGTTCCTGCCTGACAGCGACGCTCCTCCTCGCGGCCTCGCCGGCGGCGGCGGTCGATCTCCCGAACGTCGGCGGCGAACCGATCTCGCTCGATGTCGTGAACACCACGGCCATCAGCTACCACTTCGACAATCGCAACGACGATGGCCGCTATCCTTCGCGCTATCTCGACGACAACTATGGAGAGATCGTCGATCGGCTCGACGCCCAGCTCAACTGGTGGCGCCTGCAGCTCGGTATGCGGCTCAACGGCTCCTTCTACGTGCCCAGGCCCTCGGCGACCGACATCGATCTGCAGCGGAAGGTCCTGAACAAAGAGGTCTCGTTCAAGCTGGACGACGCCGCGCGGGAGCTCCACTCCCGGTATTTGACGACGGTCTACCCGGCGAAGCTCTGGCTCACCTACACGCAGCCGGGCATCGAGGCCACGGTCGGCGACTTCTACGCACAGCTCGGACGCGGCCTCGTCTTCAGCGTGCGGAAGATGGACGAGCTGGCCATCGACACGACCGTGAGGGGCGGCAGGCTCGTGCTCGACAAGGATTTCCAGCTGTTCAGGCTGGAGGCCACCGCCTTCGCCGGACAGATGAACCCCCTGCGCGTCGACGACGCGAGCGGCAGGCGGCTCCACGGGGACGGGTCGCCGCTCTTCTTCGCCTTCCCTGGCGCGAGCGACCTGGCCACAATCGACTTCAACCAAAGCAACCGGCCTTACGATGCGGTCGAGGGGGCCCGGCCGAACTACCTGGAGGACACCGTGTTCGGCGGACGCCTGGAGGCGGGTGTGAAGGGCGTCGAGCTCGCAGCAAACGGCGCGCTGCTGCTGCGCACGTCACACACCGAGGAGTTCAACCGATGCATGGCCGCGGCTCAGCTCATTGAGGACGTCGATGCGCGCAGGGAGCAGGAACGCCTGTGCGCTGGTGAGTTCCCGGAGTTCGTCAACAACGCCCCCGAACGGCAGCGCAACACGATCCGCACCTTCAGCGGCTCGGTGAGCATTCCGTCCATCGCGGAGCGCGGGGACGTCTACGTCGAGGTGGCCGGTCAGCAGCTCCGCAGCGGTCGCCCCGACCGGGATGGAAACCCGGAGAAGGACATATCCGGCTACGCGATCTATCTGGCGGCGAACGGGCGCGGAGGTCCGCTCGCCGTCGCCCTCGAAGGGAAGCACTACCGGCGGTTCTTCCCGCTCTCGGCCAACATCGACGTCTCTCCGCTGTCGAACCCGGGGTTCAATGCGCCGGAGTTCGCAGGCGTGGCGTACAATCAGCCTCCGACGGCGGAGCCCATCTACGTCGAGCCGATCGGGAGCCCCAATGTCTGCGTGACCGGCGGTCGCGCCCGCGTGGACTACCGCTTCAACCGGAGCGCGGCCATTTACGCCTGGCTCGGGCGCTATGTGAGCTTCTCGGAACGCCGGGACAACATCGACTGCGACACGGCGGATATCAATCGGACCGATACCTGGGATACCGCGGCAGGCACCGAGATCGACTTCGATGGCCGCCGCTCGCACGTGCGCGCCTGGGCTGGAGTTCGGCAATCCGATGCGGCCGACACCGGCGACGTCTTCTACAGCGAAGGTTACGTCCGGTACGACATCGTGAAGCACCTCGCCGGCGCGTTCTCCCTCCAGGCACAGGGCAACAGCCGCCGGCGCTACAGGCCAGAGAATTTCGAATCGTCCTGGGTCGAAGGGGACAACTACGTCGCGCTCCAGTGGTCGCCCCATCTCGCTGCGATCTTTGGCTACGAGTACACGAACGCGCTTGGGTGTGCGCCGGGCAAGGGCAGCGAGCTCTGCCATTACTTCAACGGGGGACTTCAGTGGAAAGCCGGGTCGAGGGAGACAGCGCTCGACCAGGTCGTCGACACGGTGCAGCTCTTCGTCGGGCAGCGGCGCGCGGGGCTACGTTGCGTTTCGGGCGTGTGCCGGAACTTCCCACCGTTCGAGGGGGCGCGTCTCGAGCTCGTCTCCAGGTTCTGAGCGACCGGACCACCTCGGGCGCCGCCTCGGCAACGCTCAGAACGCCTCGAGGATGGCGCAGGCCACCGAGGTCCTGACCTGGGGCTCGGCGTCGGCGAGGAGCGATGCGGCGCGCGGGATCTCGCCGAGCGCGACCAAGCCCGCCCCCGCCGCCTCGCGCACCGGGATCTCGCGGGATCGGACGTCGCGCTCCAGCAGCGGCACGACCGCGCGGATTCCCGCACGTGCGAGGACTCCCCGCGCGAGCACCGCGCGCGTCGACGTCCCCGCGGCGAGCTTCATCAGCCAAGCGACGGCCGCGGAGCGCTCGCGCGCCGCGACGTCCCGCGGCGCGGCGTCGACGTGGCGGCTATGGACGGCGAAGACCACGGCCTCATCCGGATCGCCCTGCGCCTCGATGAGCGCAGATCGCACCGCCGGGTCCTGGAGCGGCGCGGAGAGGATGGCGTAGACGCGATCCCGGCTCTGGCTGGAGCGGATGGAGCCGATGAGGACGGAGACCGCTTCGCCGGCGCCCTCGCCTCCCGCGCGGACCAGCGCGCGCGCTGCGGCGATCGCGGGCGCGCCGCGCTGGGTGGAGATCGCCCAGCGCAGCTGCGCGCGTCCGCCGCCGTCCAGCGCGCGCGGCGTCGCCCACGCTTCGGCGATCGCCTCGCGCCCGGGTTCATCCGAGAGGGTCCAGACATCGCGCAGCGCCAGCACGAGGTCCTGACCGCCGAGCGCCCCGGCGGCGCGGATCGCCAGCGTCCGCGCGAGCGGGTAAGGATCGAGCCGCGCCGCCTCGAGAAGCGCTTCCCGATCGCTCGGGTCCGCCGCGGCGACGGCGGCGCGAAGCGCCGAGACGCGAACCTCCTGATCTCCGTCGAGCATCCGCGAGCGGCGCATCGCGCCGTCCTCGGCTGTGATGAGCGCCCGCGTCTCCAGCGCGCGGAGCGCCGTGTCCTTGCCGGGGTATCGCCCCGCCGCCGCGTCGCTTGCGTACCGCTTCACGCTCTCCGGGTCGGTGAGCCCCGCCTCGAGGAGGATCATCGCCGCGGCGGTGGCGATCGCGTCCGAGCCCGCGGCGCGCTCGGCGAGCGCGTCCTCCAGCGCGCGCGCGCACGTCCGGAGCTCGCGCAGCCGATCGGCCCCCGATGGCGGCGTCGCGCGCGCGATCTCCCCCTGCGCGACCGCGCGGGCGATCGCTCGTGCGTCGTCGCTGTCCAGCGTGCCGCGGCGGAGCTCGTCGCTCAACGTGCGGCGCAGCTCGTCGAACCTGCCCGCCTCGGCTGCGCGTAGGGAGGCCGAGCTCGCGCAGCCGGTGACGGCGGCGAACGAGAGGAGGCCGGCGAGGATCGACCGGGAGAGCACGCGGCGCATGACGCGCCTCTTACCGCGCCGAAGTTCACGTTCGAAGCCCCTTCGGCTCGACCACCCGGGGAATCCGTTTTATAGGGCGGTCACGTTCCGGCACCATGCGTATCGACGTCATCGTCAACACCACGGCGCGCCGGTACCGGGCGAGGCCGTCGCTCATCGACCGCATGGCGGCCGCGTGCGCTGGCGCGGCGGAGCTCCACCCGACCTCGAACGTCGGGGAGCTCGCGGAGGTCTGCGAGCGACTCGCCCGGCGAGGCACGGATCTCGTCGCGCTCTCGGGCGGCGACGGCAGCTTCATGGCCGGCGTCACGGCCCTCGCGCGCGCCTTCGGCGATCGCTCGCTGCCGCCGCTTGTCCTGCTGCCAGGCGGCACCGTGGCGACCGTCGCGCGGAACTGGGGCATGACCGGCGATCCGGCTGTGCTCCTCGCGCGGACGGTCAGCGAGGTTCGTGGCCTCCCGAGCGGCGCGGCCATCCATGGCGCCGTCCGCCGGCCCACCCTGCGCGTGCGCGCGACGACCCGCAGCGGCGTCGAGGAGCGCATCGGCTTCATCTTCGGCACCGGGCTCGTGGCCAGCTTCTTCGATGTCTACTACGAGCGCGGAGGCGACGGCTACGGCGCCGCTGCGCGCATCGTGGCGCGGGTGTTCATCGAGTCCTTCTACGGCGGCGCCTACGCGCGCCGCGTCCTCGACCCGCTGCCCTGCACGATCGAGGTGGAGGGGCGGCAGCTCGCCCCACGCGCCTGGTCGCTCATCTGCTCGTCTGCAGTGCGTGACCTCGGGATCCACATGCTGGTCACCTACCGGGCAGGGGAGGATCTCGATCGCCCTCACCTCGTCGCCAGCGCCCTGCCCCCTCGAGAGCTCGGGCCGCGCGCTCCGCTCGTCCTCGCGGGCCGCCGGATCGGCGGCAAGGACCACTTCGACGACCTCGTCCAAGATTTCACGGTCCGGTTCGGCGCCGAGGCCCGCGCGACCTCGCTCGGCGACGGCCCCTACATCCTCGACGGCGATCCCCTCCGAGCGAGCAAGATCCGGGTCTCCGCCGGGCCAGCCATCGACGTCCTCTCCCTGCGCCCCTGAGATCGCGCGCTCGTCGACGCCCTGCGCCGATCCGTCGGCGAGCCGGCTGCCGCATCGCATGACGGAATCATGACCAGCGTCGTGAGCCCCAGTGACGCGCGTGCTCGATGCTCCATCCACTTTGGAACCCATGACGCAAGCGCCTGCATCGAGCCCTACACGAGTCGTCGTACCGAAACCTGGCCCCAGCCTCGGCCAGATCTTCAACGTGCTGGGGATCACTGCGATCCACGTGGGCACCGTGGTCGCCATCCTCCGAGGTGCCACGTGGAAGCTCGCGGCGCTCGCCGCGGCCACGTACGTCGTCCGGATGTTCGCGATCACGGCGGTCTACCACCGGTACTTCTCGCACCGTAGCTACAAGACGAGCCGCGGCCTGCAATTCCTGCTTGCGCTGCTCGGCACCACGGCGACCCAGAAGGGCCCGCTGTGGTGGGGGGGGACGCACCGCGTCCACCACAAGTACTCGGACACCGAGCGCGACGTCCACAGCCCGCTCCGCAGGGGGTTCTGGTACGCGCACATGGGTTGGTGGCTCGGCCGCGAGCACGAGGAGCTCGACCTGAAGCGCATCCCTGACTTCGCGGGTTTCCCTGAGCTCCGCTGGCTGGACCGCTACCACGTGGTCGGGCCGCTCGGCATGATGGCGCTGCTCTTCGCGGTGGGCGGCTACGACGCGTTCCTGTGGGGCTATGTCGTGTCGACGTGCGCGCTCATGCACGGCACGTTCACGATCAACTCCCTCGCACACGTGTTTGGCTCGCGGCGCTACGCAACGACCGACACGAGCCGCAACAACTTCTGGCTCGCGCTGATCACCCTCGGCGAGGGCTGGCACAACAACCACCACCACTACATGAGCAGCGCGAACCAGGGCTTCTTCTGGTGGGAGATCGACGTCAGCTTCTACGTCCTGCGCGCGATGGAGAAGCTCGGCCTGATCTGGGAGCTCAGGACCGCGCCGGCGCACGTGCTGCAGCGGAACCTGATCAAGGAGGTCGGTGAGCGTTCGCCGCTCCTCGCCCCTCAGGCAGCAAACGCCGAGCCCCTTGACGCCCCGCCGCTGGGCCGGCCGAGCCTCGGCGACGTCTGATCGCGCGCGGCGTTCGTCATCGATGATCTGCGGACGGAGGCTGCAGGGCCGCCTTCGTCCGCAAGAGCTCGCGACAAATCCCTCGACGACCATCGCAGCGCCGCCCGTCTCGCCGTCGATGCGGCGGCCAGAGACCCTCGTGAGCTCTGGCGCCGGCCGCTAGAGCGCAGGCGCATCTTCGTGCGCTGCGCGCTCATCCGCGTCGTTCGGCTCGCTGCGGCGTAGCTTCGTACGCCTCACTCGCCCGCCTAGCGACTGAGCCCGTAGCGCACGAACCCGTGCACCCCGCTCTAGTTGACGGACGAGGCAGCTTGCTGGGTGTGGGCGGCGGCAGAATCGCCGGGCTTCGGCTTCTCGGCCTTGTTGCGCTCGCGTTGGCGCTCCAGACCGGCGCGCACGAAGCGCGCGAAGAGCGGGTGCGCGCTATGGGGGCGGCTCTTGAACTCGGGATGGAACTGACAGCCCACGAAGTACGGGTGCTCACGCAGCTCGATCATCTCGACGAGGCGCTGGTCGGGCGACGTCCCGGAGAGCACGAGCCCCTTCTGCACCATCGCCTCGCGGTACTTGTTCGACACCTCGTACCGATGCCGGTGCCGCTCGCTGATGCTCGTCTGCCCGTACGCCTCCGCGGCGATCGAGCCCTTGTCCAGGACGCACGGGTACGCGCCGAGGCGCATCGTCCCGCCCTTCTCGACGACCCCCTTCTGGTCGGGCATCAGATCGATCACCGGGTCGGCCGCGTTGCGATCGAACTCCACGGAGTTGGCTCCCGTCATGCCGCAGACGTGGCGCGCGTACTCGACGACCGCGAGCTGCATGCCGAGACAGATCCCGAAGAACGGGATCTTCTCCTCACGCGCGTAGCGGATGGCTTCGATCTTCCCCTCGGTCCCGCGATCGCCGAAGCCGCCGGGCACGAGGATGGCGTCCAGGTTCGACAGCAGCTCGGGCGCGCCGCGCGCCTCGATCTGCTCGGAGTCGATGTACTCGAGCTCGACCCGCACGTCGTTGTGGAGCCCGCCGTGGACGAGCGCCTCGTGCAGCGACTTGTAGGAGTCGCGCAGGTGCACGTACTTGCCTACGACGCCGATCTTCACGATGCCGCGGGACGGCTTCTTGAATCGCTCGACGATGCGCTGCCACGGCGACAGGTCCGGCTGCCTCGCCCAGATGTTGAGCAGCTCCGTGATCTTCTCGTCGATCCCCTCGGCATGGAGCACGAGGGGGAGCTCGTAAATGCAGTCGACGTCAACGGCCGCGATCACGCAGTCGACGGCGACGTTCGAGAAGAGGGAGATCTTCTCCTTCATGCTGCGCGGGAGCGGCCGATCGCAGCGGCAGAGGAGGATGTCCGGCTGAATGCCGATCTCGCGCATCTCCTTCACCGAGTGCTGGGTGGGCTTCGTCTTCAGCTCGCCCGCCGTCGCGATGAACGGCACCAGCGTGACGTGCACCGAGATCGCGTTCTGCGCGCCCGACTCCACCTTGAGCTGGCGGATCGCCTCGATGAACGGAAGCGACTCGATGTCACCCACGGTACCGCCGACCTCGACGATCGCGACGTCAGCCCCGTCCGCAGCAGAACGGATGCGCAGCTTGATCTCGTCCGTGACGTGCGGGATCACCTGCACCGTCGCCCCGAGGTACTCGCCGCGGCGCTCCTTCGAAATGACCGCCTCGTAGACGCGGCCGGTGGTGAAGTTGTTCTGGCGGCTCATCCGGGCGAGCGTGAAGCGCTCGTAGTGCCCGAGATCGAGATCGGTCTCCGCCCCATCGTCTGTGACGAAGACCTCGCCGTGCTGGTAGGGGGACATCGTGCCGGGATCGACATTGATGTACGGGTCCAGCTTGAGGTGGGTGACCTTCAACCCACGGGACTCCATCAGCGCCCCGATCGAGGCCGCAGCCAGTCCCTTGCCGATCGACGATACGACTCCGCCTGTGACGAAGACGAATTTGGTCCGCTTGCTCATGACCCATCGCTCCGCTGCGCCGTGTGCGCGCCTGTAACCAGTCCCTCGAGCGGCGCTCCAAGGTGAGCGCCGCCGAGGGTCGGCTGTCCACGGCAAATACCTTGCCCGGCTTACAAGCCGCACGGCCCCGTCAGCAGGACCGAAGCCGGAGGAAACCCCGCGACGGGGAACCCCGCGCCGGCAACAGAACCTGACCTGCCGTACGAGCCCATCTGCAACCGGCAGGGACCCACGGCAAGCCTGCGCGACGTGATGCCGCTCTGAATCCGCCGGCATTCTAGGCCGCTCTCCCAGCGCGTCAATGCAAAGGACAATCCGATGTCCCAAGAAGGGTCGAGTCCCTCGGGATCGGACGCCGACCGCCGGCCGCAGGCGTAGGTGCTGGGGGCTCCGCCGGCCTGAGAGCTTCGGCGGACCGGGATGGTACGCTCCGCCGGCTCCCGGCGGGCCTGGTCACGCCATGAGAATCGCGCACGTGCTCCAGCTCGCGACGTCCACCCCGATCGTAGCGCTCGAACGGGACGGAGCGCTCTACGACGTCGCGGAGCTAGAGCGCCACTTCGGGACGAAGCTCGCGGACATCCGCGGCGTGTCGGACTTTCACACGCGCGTGGTGGCGCTCCGTTGCGCCGGCCTTCACGCGCTGGATGATCGGCTGCTCAGCGGAGATCGTCCCGCGTCGACGCATCTGCACCCAGCCACGATCTTGTGGCTGCCTCCCTGCGCCACCGACCGCGCGGCGTACATCCAGCTCGGCCCCTACGCGCACGGCGCCGAGCGCCCCTGGTATCGGTTCGGCAACAGCCGCGCGCTGCTTGGACATGCTGCCGAGATCCCCTTCCCCCCGCTCGAGGACAGGCCCGACTACGAGCTGAACCTCGCGGTGGTCCTCGGCGAGGATCTGCGGCGCGCCACCCCGGAAGAGGTGGAGCGCGCGATCGCTGGCTACACCGTGCTGAACGACTGGACCGCGCGCAGCCTGGAGGCGCGGTCGCTGGTGCGCGGGCTCCCACCGTCGGAGGCGAAGGACTTTGCAACGCAGCTCGGCCCGGTCCTCGTCACGCCCGACGAGCTCGGCTCGGTCGAGGCGCTGCGGACCCAGGTCCGCGTCGACGCCGAGACGCGTTCCTGTTCGCGCGTTGGCGAGTGGACCTTCTCGCTGGCGGAGTCCGTCGCGTACATCAGCAACCACATCGAGCTGCGCGCGGGCGACGTGATCGGAGCGGGCCGCGTCTTCGGTGGGAGCGCTGATCAGCGCGTACCGTACGGCGCCAGCGTCGAGCTGATGATCGAGCGCATCGGACGGATGACGGGCAAGCCCGTCTGCGGCCCCGCGCTGTTGCCATGGCGCCGCCGGTGAGCGAGCGTCGGCGCATCACCGCGCGGTTCTCGGTAGCTCAGAACGTGCCGACGACGCCGATGCCCATGCCGGTCGCGGTGATCACCGGGGCCGGCCGCACCGTCAGCGCCGCAGGGGTCGAAGGCTGCGCCGAGCGCGCCTCCGTGGTCATGAAGATCCCTTCGCCGACGAGACCCAGACCGGCGAGCTGCGCGAGCCCACCGATGGCGGTGAGAGCCCCGCGAACGTACAGCGTCGCTCCGCAGTCCGGATCGTCCGCGGCGCAGCCGTTCTTGGCGAGCGCGAGCCATGGACCAGCGATCGGGATCTTCAGCTCGCTCGCCCCAGGGACCTCCGGCCATGACGATGCGGCGAGGAACGCCGCGCCGTAGGCGAGCGCCGTCACGGCCACCCCGCCGACGATGACCTTCACGCGTGCCGAGGACGGCGGGTACCGCGGAGGCGCCGCCGGCTCCTCCGCGCCGGCAGAGGCAGCGGCCAACCCCAGCGCGGCGACGACGGCGATCGAGGCGAACTTCATGGCGTCTTCGTTCCGGAAGCTCCGGCGCCCGACTTCTTGGACGGCAGCTTCACGGTGTACGGGACCTCGAGCGGATCACCCTCGAACGGCAGCACGATCTCTCCGACGAAGGCGCGCTTCACGCAGGATTCGGCGGGCGTCCCTGCGAAGGGCGGCCCGACCAACACGTCGGTCACGCGTCCCTTCTGACCGTCGAACACGACCTTGACCTCTCCCTCGCCCGTCGGCGCGTTGGACACAACCTCGGCGCAGTTCGCCGCCTTGTCCCCTCCGCGTCGCAGGGCGATCTCCATCTGCTTCTTCTGATCGGGGTTGAGCCCGCCTCCGCTGTCCGCCGACGCGCCCGCCTCGGAGCCGGAGCTCCCCGCCTCGGCGCCGGAGCTCCCCGTCTCAGCGGGTGCGGCAACATCAGACGGTGCCTGATCGAAGTTGTAGTCTTCCCCTGCCTGCTTGGGCTTGGCGCCGGAGCATGCTGCAGCCGCGAGGATGATGAGCGGCAAGAGCGCGCGGGTCGAATGCTGCTGGGACACGGTGTCCTCCCTTCGAACAGAGCGTGAAGGAGCGTCTGCGCGCACCCTAGCAAGCTCTCCTTTCCGAGGACAACCCCGAGCGCACACGCGCGCACCGATGAGCGACGCCGGGCTGCGACGACCGGTCGACCGGAGGAGGCGTCCGCGGTGGAGGCGTTGTAGAGGCGGAGACATCTCATGCCTCGACATCCCCGCCGTACAGTCTCCGCGGTCGCGCTCGTGCTCTCGTCGCTCCTCGCCCGCCCCGGCGGCTCCCAGCCGCTCGACAGCGGCGCCGCTCCCGCTGACCGCTCGACCCCCACAGCGAGGCCGACCCAGGGAGCCCCCGTCTCTCCGAGCGCGCCCCCAGCGCCCCTCGCGTCGCACGAACCTCGAAAAATCGACCCTGAGCGCGCTCGAGCGCGGGTCGAGACGCTCGTTACCGACGTGCGCCGCCTGGGGGGACGGGTCGGCGTGCTCGCCCTCGACGTCGCCAGCGGCGCAGCGCTCGCGGCCTTCGATCAGCGCGGCCTGTACAACCCTGCATCCAACGCGAAGCTCTTCACGGCAGCCGCCGCGCTTCGCCTGCTCGGACCGAGCTACCGCTACCTGACCGGCCTCTATGGGGACGCGTCGAACGGAACCGTCGCCGAGCTCGTGCTCCGGGGTTCGGGCGATCCCTCCCTCAGGACGCGTGATCTCTGGGAGATGGCGCGCTCCTTGAGGGCGTCCGGCGTCCGGAAGGTCGCGGCGATCGCGATCGACCAGGGCTACTTTGACACGCGCTACGTGCCTCCGGCCTTCGAACAGCAGCCGGAGGAGTGGGCGGCCTTCCGCGCCCCGGTCGCGGCAGCCTCGCTGAACGCGAACGCCTTGCTCTTCACGGTGCGCCCGTCGAAGGCGGGGCAGGCTGCCTCCGTCGCGATCGATCCCCCGGGCTTCACGCTGCTCCAGGGCACGGTGACCACCGCGAGGCGCGGCACACCAGAGAAGCTCGGGGTCCGGCTCGAACCGAACGGCGAGCGCCTCGTCGCGCACCTCAGCGGGCACATCCCAGAGGGCGGCCGCGCGGTGAGCCTGGCGAGGCGAGTCGACGATCCCCGCCTGGTCGCAGCGTATGCGCTCAAGGAGATGCTGCTGGAGGTGGGCGTCGACGTCTCCGGCGGGGTGCGGCTCGGCGGTGAGCGCCAGAAGCGGCTCCTCGTGGCCCACCGCTCGGCGCCATTCGGCGAGCTCCTCTCCGCCCTCGGGAAGGACAGCGACAACTTCTACGCGGAGACGATCTTCAAGACGCTCGCCGCAGAGAAGCGCGGGCGCCCCGGCACAGCCGAGGGTGCCGCGGAGGTGGTCGGCGAGACCCTCAGGGAGCTCGATGCGTTCGGACAGGACGTCGTCTTGAGGAACGGCTCGGGCTTGTTCGACGCCGCTCGCGCATCGCCGGAGGCCATCGTCCGGCTGCTGCGCGCCGCGCTTCTCGATCCGGCGCTCGGCGCAGATTTCACCGCGCAGCTCGCGATCGGCGGTGTCGACGGCACCTTGCGCAGCCGCTTCCGTGGGTGGTCGAAGGAGCGCGCCATCCGTGCCAAGACGGGAACGCTCGCCTCGGTCGTCGCCTTGTCTGGCTACATCCTCGCGCCCCCTGGTCGTTCCCCGATCGCCTTCGCCGTGCTCGCCTCCGACGTCCCAGGGAAGATCGACCCCGCGCGAAAGACCATCGACCACTTCGTCGAGTCGCTCGCCGACGAGCTCTGGAAGGACGCACGCACGCCGTGAGAGCGCGGGCTGTCTCGTGTCGGCCCGCTGGGCTGCGGTGAGCTCCGGCTCCCGCTCACCTCGGCGCGCCCCCACGCAGGTGCGTGTTCGGGCGGCTCACGCAAAGCGGCCGCGCAGCATGACGCCGCGCGGCCGCTTCACCGACTCGTGCTGAGCCCGTCGCTCAGTAGTCGCGCATCTGCTTGCGGATCTTCCCGAGCGCCTGCTCCTGGAGCTGACGGATGCGCTCGCGCGACAGGTTGTACTTGTCGCCGATCTCCTTGAGCGTGAGCTCGTCCTCGTCGTCGAGGCCGAAGCGCCAGCGGATGATCCGCGACTCGATCGGCGTGAGCGTGGTGAGGAGACGCCGGACCTCGTCGCTCCACTTCCTGTTGGCCAGGTGATCGAACGGCGACAGCGCGTTCTCCTCCTGGAGGAAGTCGATGAACTTGCGTCCATCCTCGTCACCGACCGGACGATCGAGCGAGAAAGGCGTCTCCGCGTAGAAGTCCTTCACCTTGTCGAGCTTCTCGCGCGGAACCCCCGTCTCCTTCTCGAGCTCCTCGATGGTCGGCTCATGCCCCGTGCGCGCGATGATCGCCTGCGTCGCCCGCGCCACGCGGTTGTACGTATCGAGCATGTGGACCGGGATGCGGACCGCGCGGCCCTTGTCGGCCAAGGCGCGGCTGATCGCATGCCTGATCCACCACGATGCATACGTCGAGAAGCGGTAGCCACGGCTGTGGTCGAAGCGCTCCACCGCCTTCATCAGGCCGATGTTGCCTTCCTGGATCAGATCGATGAGCGGCAGGCGCCCGCGGTTGTAGCGCCGCGCGATCGACACGACGAGCCGCAGGTTGGCCTTCACGAAGCGGTTCTTCGCGTCGTGCTGCGCCTGGAAGGATCGCTCGACCCGATCGAGGTAACGGCGGTAGGAGCCAGACATCGGGAGCCTCGGCCGCGTGGGGCGGGTCTCCTCGGGATCGCTCACGTCGTCCTCGAAGTCGGGCTCGCGCACGAGATCGCGCGCGATGCTGAAGGCACGCGCCATCCAGAGGCGATCCGAGTCAGGCAGACGGACAGCCGCAGCGAGCTCCTCGGAGAGCTGGGTCCACGGCTTCTCCTGCTCGGCGAGCAGCTTTCCCTTCTGCTTCTTCGCCAGGCGAACGAGCTTCTGCATCTCCGCGATCTGAGGAGCCTTCACCTCGTCCTCACCCGCCTTGGCGACATCCTCCTCGAGCGCGGTGAGGATGTACTCGGCCGCAGGCAGGTAGGAGAGGAGAGCCACCCAGTGCTCCACCTCCGTGCGCTCGACCGCCCGCGCGGTGTCGAGCTCCTCGTCCGGCCCCATGACGGGGTGGAGCGCCATGTCGCGGAAATAGCGGGCGAGCATCGAGTCACCGCCCCCGTCCTCGACATCCTTCAGCTCCCGATCCTGGTTCCTCGCGCGCTCGGGCTGAGGCAGCCGATCGAGCGGTCCAAGGTCCAGATCGATGAAGTCAGCCGCCCGTTCCTCATCGAGGATCTCGGCCGGGCGGGGTCGCACAGCCGTCTCCTCCGTCTGGTCGTCTTCCAGAAGGCCGAGCGCTGCGATTTCCGGCGTGGCCGTCCCACCCTGAGCGAGCGGGTCGCCCTTCACTACAGTGGCGTTGCTCTTGGTCGACCTCATGGCGGCTCCCTCCACGGTGGTAGCTCCTTGAAAGTGCGAGCGCGGCGACTGGTTGTCCCCGAAATCTTCGACCTCGGAGACCTCCAACTCGGTGGTCTGCGATGCCCCCCGCCGGGGAGCCGATGCGGTCTCGGCCCCCTGCGAGCTCTTGGATGCCGCGAGCCGCGCAGAGGCACCTACAACAGAGGACTTGGCGTTTCTCCGCGCAGTTTCTGGACGGCGGGCGGTCGACGTGCTCATCTTGGTCTTTGTGTCGGCGTTCACTTCTAAACGGCTGACCTTGCGAGATTGAAATGTCTCGCCACCTTTTGACGGCAGGCGAGACGATTTCGTGCCAAACAGAGGGGAGGAGCTGACCGAAGGAGCCCCTGTTGAAACTGGCAACCGCTGGTGCTTTCTTTTGATTCCGGTCGAACTCTTCTCACCTGAGGCAGGTCTGCTCTTGCAGAATGATGCTCCTGCGCCAGTCCCCGGTAGCAGCCCAGCTCCAGAAGCAAAAACAGTGCCTTTTTTAGCGTGCGTTCCCGCTTCTCCTGTTTGAGAGCTCGGCCTGGGTGCGCTATGTAGAGCGGAAGGCGCTG
Organism: Sorangium sp. So ce1504; assembly: GCF_051521635.1. Taxonomy (NCBI): domain Bacteria; kingdom Pseudomonadati; phylum Myxococcota; order Polyangiales; family Polyangiaceae; genus Sorangium; species Sorangium sp. So ce1504. The sequence goes on from NZ_CP150365.1 coordinate 10,422,684, forward strand.
TCCATGTCCTGTCGAGCGAGACATTTCGCTGCGACCGAGCCGAACTGCATGGCTGGGTACGCTTTCGGGGACGCAACAACATCGGCAACCTGTTCTCCTTGGGGACACCTCGAGCTCGCCAGCGTTCCGCGGTTCGGTGGGTCCGCCCTCGCAAGCACAGGCAGGGGAACTTCGCTGTCTTTTCCAGCGTGTAGGAACCCGCACCTAGCCGCTGAGGCCGTTCTCTCAGTGAGCTTCGATGTTTCCTGAACCTGGGCCTCCCGATGGCAATGTCGAGCCCTCACCCGACGGACGAAGGCGGAGAAGGTTATTTTTCGCGACAGATCGCCTGGAAAGTTAGAAATTCCGGCAAATTGTTTAGCCTCAGCGGAATTTATCGCTAAGTCTGTCCCCTGGGAGGGGACCGGGATCACGCCTTAGGTCGGTCAGGCCTCGGCTGGGGACGCAGAGCCCCTGAGAGACAACGAACGGTCGGCCAGTCGCCAGCGGACTGGGCTGGGTCGGAGTTTACCCTGATCGCACGATCATAGGGTGCCATCGGTGGTGCATAGCAGGTGCGCACGGAATGCACGCTGCGCATTTGCTCGGTGCCTAATTGCCTCACACTGATGATGCTGATCAGCGTCAGCGACGGCAGCCGCACGTCCCCGCCTGAGGGATGCACCCGAACTCTACGTCTGCGATGCAACCCAAGGGAGCGCTCGCAACGGAGGCGAGTCAAATATACGAAATATTAGGATAATCGGGCACTGACAAGGAACGGGAGGCGGCCTTGGCCAATTTCGACCGTTCCGCATCGGGGTGGTCGAACGGCGGGCTCAAGACCACCCCCGCGGAGCCGTCACTTCGCCGCTGCGGGCGAAGCGAGCTTCGCCACGGCGCCGAACGACGCAGGATCGTGGATCGCGATCTCCGAGAGGATCTTCCGATCGAGGGCGATGCCTGCCTTCTTGAGCCCGCTGACGAGGCGGGAGTAAGTCGTGCCGTTGAGGCGCGCGGCAGCGTTGATCCTGGTGATCCAGAGGCGACGGAAATCCCGCTTCTTGAGCTTGCGGCTGATGTAGCCGTACTCCCAGGCGTGGCGGAGCACCTCAACCGCCTGGCGGAAGCGGTTCTTTCGGCCGAGGAAGTAGCCCTCGGTCTGGTTGAGGACACGGTTGCGACGGCGACGGGCCTTGAAGCCTCTCTTTACACGCGGCATCGGTAATTTACCTCACTGCTCCAGGGTCAGCCGTAGGGAAGAAGCAACTTGACGCGCTTCTCCATCGCCGAATCGACCATGTCGTTCTTGCGGAGACGACGCAGACGCTTCTTGCTCTTCTCCTGCATGCAGTGGTTGAGCCCGCCCTTGCTGCGGCGAATGCGGCCGGAGCCGGTCACCTTGAAGCGCTTGGCCGCGGCGCGGTTGGTCTTCATCTTCGGCATGATGCCCTCGATCCGAATGCCTATCGCTCCCGGCGGCCACCGCTCCGAACCACCGGAGAGGCTGTTCTGCGCCGCAGGGATGCGTAGAGGGGGCGCTTTATGGCGATCCGGCGTGGGGTTGTCAAGTGCCCAGGCAGCGGCTAGGGGCCGGTCGGCGCGCCGACGGGCCGGGGGTCAGGGCGTCGCTCAGTCGCTCACTTTCCGAACACCACCCGCTGACCGAAGACGCGGTCCGCCGTCTCGCAGAACGTTCGGAAGGCCATGTACTCGGACGGCTTGATCCGGGACTTCGTGAGGGAGATCTGACTGCGGACGACGATCTTCCCCGCGGACTGCTCGACCGAGAGCGAGAACTTGCCGAAGGGGGTGTCCACGTCCTGGGGCAGAGGCGCCCTGGTGACACGCCACCCGGCAGGGATCCGGATGGTCCATTCGTCCCGGCGCGTGGTGAGCGCGGGGATGATCACGTCGCGGGTGCGCGCCGAGAGGGAGGCGAACTCGGTGGCGAGACGCTGCGTGGGGACAGCCGGGACCGACAGGCTGTCGCCCTCCCTTCGAGCGAGCGCGACGGCTCTTCCTCGAGCCCGCAGCTTCGCCGGCTGCTCGATGTCCTCGAGATCGTTCACCTCGACCCCGGCCTTCCCGGGGGCCAGCTCGACCGCGCCGAAATCCGTGGCGAGGTCACGAGCTGCTCGGTCGCGGCGCGTCCCCTCCGCCATGTAGCGGGTCCGCCACTCCGGCGCGGACGCACCGGCCACCTGGATGTCGACCCCGAGCTGAGCTGATCCGTCGGCGCTGACCGCGATGTCGACGTTCCGGTGCACGACCGAGGCCTCGGGAGCAGGCTCCGGGAGGCGAACGAGCTTCGGCTTGCCCTCGTTGATCTGAAGCGCCATCGCTCCGCGATCCATGATCGGAAGCTCGGTCGAGCCCGAGTGCTCCGCCGTTCCGTCGAGGTAAAGGTCGAGCGACGGCACGTACGCGATCGCGTGGTCGAACGGAGCAAGGCTCGCGGGCTCCGGCCCGATGTCGCCTCGCATGCGGGTGCGCACGAGCACGATCGTCGCTGGGATGCCGATCTCGCGGAGCATCGTGACGATCAGCGTCGCCTTGTCCTTGCAGTCGCCCCAGCCACGAGCGAGCGTCTGCGCACACCTCCTCGGGCGAATCCCCTCGATGCCGAACTCGAGCGCCACGTAGCGCGTCTCGGTCGCGTACTTGTAAATCGCGCGGACCTTGCTCCGATCGTCGGCAAGGTTCTTCGTGATCTCGCGCACCCGCTTCCGCACCTCATCATCCACATCGAACTGCTCACGCGCGAGGCCCCAGTACCAGGAGCCGACCTCGTCCCAGGTCTTGAAGGTCGAGACGTGGACGTGCGCGAGGATCTCGGACCACGCGGGCATCGCCGGCTCGGGCGCCACCGGCGGCACCGAGGCGGCAGAGAAGCGGAAGATGCGCCGCTCGGCGTCCTCCTTGGTCTCGCGCACGAGGCCAGGGAGGTCGGACGCGAAGAGGTGGAACTGCCTCGTCTTCGGGGTGATCAGCACATACTCGCTGCTGGCGATCGGCTCATCCCCCTGGAGGAACTCGATCTCGCCGAAGTGATCGGCGATCTCGTTGCGAGGGCTGACGTCATCGACGCGGTAGCGCAGCTCGACGACGTCGCCGGCGTTGAGCCGCGGGAAGCTGACGTAGAACGTGCGCGCCGATGTGTACATCGCGAGCGCCGGGTTGTTCGCCCCCGATTCCCCGCTCTCGATCGCCCCGTCGACCTTGCCGTCTGCTCGGTAGACCTTCGCGGCACGGAGGCTGACGGTCTGGCGATCGGCCTGGTACTCGAACGCGTACTGCCGGGCGCTCGCCGCAGCCTCGTCCGTCAGCGGCTGGAAGACGACCTGCCGGAATCGGCTCGCCAGGCCGTTCGGGAAGACGGTGGTGACCGTCAGGTTGCGCAGCGTGCGCTTGGGATACTGCCGGTCAGCGTTGCGCCGCATCGGGAGGAAGCGGTCGGGCGCCCAGGCGTAGGCCTCATCAGCGCGCGGCTTCGGCGGCTCGATGTGCTCGATGTACTCGCGCACATCCTTCGCCTGAGGGCTGATCGCCAGGATCTGCTGCAGCATCTCCAGCTGCGATTCTCGGTTTCCCTCCTCGCCGTAGAGGTCCGAGAGAGCGCGCAGCGTTCCGATGTCTTCGGGCGCCATGGCGAGCGCGCGCTGATGGGCCGCGAGGGCGCGATCGCCCTGGCCGAGCGCGCGGTACGTGCGCGCCGCGACCGTGCGAGCCCAGACGGAGTCAGGCTCGCTGCGGAGGAAGCGCTCGATCCAGCGCTCCGCGCCGGCAGGGTCGCGGCGCGCCACCGCGAGCTCGACCTGCTGGTGAAGGAAGCTCGAGTCGTCGAACCGCAGCGCGGCGTAGCGCGCCTCCATCTCGGCGGCCTCCGTGTCGCGCCCGAGCGCGCGCAGCTGCGCCGCCGAGGCGCGGAGGAGCGAGACGCTGCTCGGCTGGCGCGCGAGCGCCCGCTCCAGCGTGGCGAGCGCGGTGCGCTTCAGCCCAGCCTCCACGTAGAGGTCCATGAGCCCGAGGACGGCCGCGACATGATCGGGATCGGAGGCCAGGATGCGCTCGTAGATCGGAGCCGCCTCCCGCCAGTTCGGGCTCGTCTGCGCGAGCCGAGCCTGCGAGAGCAGGACGTCGATGTCCTCACGACCGCCCGCGAGCGCGGCGGCGCGCTCGATCCACGCGCGCTGCTGGTTCCTGTCCTCGGAGAGCTGACCCGCGAGCAGGTAGCGACGCACGCTCGGCTCGGCCTCGGCGGAGCGCCGAGCGAGATCGCGCGCTCTGTGCTCCCCCTCGGCGTCGCCGCCGGTGAGCATGAGGTACCGCGCGAACGCCTCCAACACGGCGGGCGAAGGTCGAGCGGCGCCCGCGGCTCGCTCGAACGCTTGCATCGGCCCCTCGATGGCAGCCGCGCGCGCGGCGAGCTTCGCGCCGGAGGTTGACCCTTCGGCCTGCGCCCGCGCCCCGCCCGCGCGCCTCGCGTCAGCCGCTTCCCCCTGAGGCGCCGTGACCTGGGTTCCGATGTCCGAGGTCACATCCAGATCAAGATCCGGCGCCCCCTTCTCGTTGCCGATGCGCAGCGCGAACTTGGGCGCCGACGCACCTCCGCAGACCTTGATCGTCAAGCGGTTGTAGCCGGGCCGCAGCGTCACCGGCGCGGCGAACCGATCGATGTCGAGCTCGCGGTACCCCGGATCGGCCAGGACCTTCGCGCCGTTCCAGAACAGCTTGAACGCCCCGTCTGCCCCGACCCAGATCGAGATCGGCCGAGGAGCGCGCGTCCCAGCCTTCGCGCGGACGAACGTCGTCGCGTAGCCGCAGACGCTCTCCACCGGACGGATGAAATCGCCGAAATCAAACCACCCGTACTGCGGCGCCTCGGGGGGCACGCGCCAGCGGACCGCGCGCGCCTTGCCGTCGTACGTCCTGCCCGCAGCCACCGGCTGCTCGAGATCTTCCTCGGGCCCGAACGCCCGCTCGAAGCCCCCCTTGTTCTCGTTGTCGAACGGTCCGATCGTCGCCCAGCGGCCGATGAACCCGAGCTTCTGGATCCTCGCGACCGCTCCGTCGAGATCACCTCGACGCCTGCGCGCGTACGCCGAGAGGAGCTCCGCATAGACCTGGGTGGGCGCGCTGGTCGCGCCGGCCTCAGCGATCGACGCGATCGCCTCCTCGACCTGGGTCGGATCCGCGCGGTCCCACGTGCGCCAGAGCTCACGTAACGCGCCGTAGACCTCGGGGCCCCTCGCCGCGCGGACAGCCACGTGCGCGGAGAGCACCTCAGGGTGAACCGCGCCGAGCTCCGCGCGCGCGTCGGCGCCGAGCGACATGGCGCACGCCAAGGCCGCCGTCCCCACGGTGAGCGCGCAGAAGGAGCGCCCCCTCGTCGTCCCCGGGTTGAGCTCGATCTCACGGGGCTCGGCCCGGCTGAGCACGTCACGCATCCGAGGCGCTATCCCGTGGCCGAAGCCATCGGTCAAGCACAAGCCATGGCTGCAGAGGCGTCGCACCGGCCGAGGTCAAGGGGGTGCTGCCCACGAGCCGGCGGAACGCACGCCGGCAGGAGGTCGTCCCCCAAGGCCGCGTTCATCGGGCCGCTTCATGAGCTCGCCGCGCCGCGCGCGCCGATCCTCCGAATTTCGTCGATCTTCTGCGGGTACAGAGCGATCACACGCAGCGCGCCCCACACCAGCGCCCTCGGAGGAGGACGCAGCGCCGTCCGACCGCATTCAACGAAGGAAACAATAACAATTCTCGATATTTATCATGCAGGCCTTCTGGGCGGACGGGCGCCTGGAAAAGGTCCGGAACCAAGCCTCCCCTGGGGGCAGGGGGAGCGAGCTCCGTCGGGGCCCGACAAGGCTCGGCGAGGTTCGGCCGTGCGATCCTCCAACTTCCAGAAAGGGCCGCCTTGCTCCGCCGCACCTGCTTCGGATAGAAACGTCCCAAGATGTACGGGTGCACGGTCGATGAGCAGCCGCACTGCGCGCTGCGAACCAGCCATGCAAGTCCCAAGGCAGTGAGCGTCACGCCGCGAACGTGGTACCGGTGGTAAGGCAAGCCCGCGCAGCGGGAAGCCAGTTGGATGACGATGGTCGGGGACCGCACGTGCGGCGCCCGGTGATGACAAGGGCGACAGAGCCCGCAATGCCCAGGGCCCCATCGCGAGAGCGCTGGCGGAGGAACGATGGTCAACCCTCAGATGGTGATGTACGAGGAGGAATTCAATCAGATCCAGAGCGTGGTGGATCGCCTCGTCAAGGACGCCAATGCGAAGGTCGTCTTCATCGTTGACAAAAACGGGCAACTGATCGCCGCGAGCGGAGACGTCGACAACCTCGACACCACGTCGCTCGCCTCGCTGACGGCGGGGAACATCGCCGCCACGGGCGGGATGGCGAAGCTCCTCAAGGAGAACGAGTTCGCCACTCAGTTCCACGAGGGTGAAAAGGCGAACATCCACATCCAGCTGGTCGGGAACCGCGTCATCCTCGTGGTGATCTTCGACTCAAAGTCGAGCCTCGGGTTGGTGAGGCTCCGGGTGCGAAAGGCGAGCGAGGAGCTCAACCACATCTTCGAAGCGCTGCTCAAGAAGGTGCAGGAGCCGGGCGCCGACTCGCCGTTCGCCGAGATCACCGACGAGGACATCGACAACCTCTTCAACGACTAGGAGCGCGGTCGATGAGCTTCATCAATTACATGGCGCGCGAGATCAACTGCAAGATCGTCTATTACGGCCCGGGTCTCTGCGGCAAGACGACGAACCTGCAGTACATCTATGAGCGCACCAACCCGGACGCGAAGGGGAAGATGATCTCCCTCGCCACGGAGACCGACCGGACACTCTTCTTCGACTTCCTCCCGCTCGCGCTGGGCGAGATCCGCGGCTTCAAGACGCGGTTCCACCTGTACACGGTGCCGGGGCAGGTCTTCTACGACGCGAGCCGCAAGCTCATCCTGAAAGGCGTCGACGGCGTGGTCTTCGTGGCAGACTCGCAGCTCGGCCGCATCGAGGCGAACCAGGAGTCGGTGGAGAACCTCCGCACGAACCTGGCAGAGCAGGGCTACTCGCTGGACAAGATCCCGTACGTCATCCAGTACAACAAGCGAGACCTGCCGGAGATCGGCACCGTCGAGGAGCTCCGCTCGCTGCTGAACCCGACGAACGTCCCCGATTTCGAGGGGGTCGCGCGGACCGGCGTCGGGGTGTTCGACACGCTCAAGGCGGTCGCCAAGCTGGTGCTGACCGAGCTGAAGAAGGGCGGCCCCTAGGTTCCAAGGGCCGGCCCCAGAGATTGGATCGAAGAACGCGCAGCGAGCGAGCCCGTGGACTCGCTCGCGCTCGGTGCAACGATCAGGTGCGCTGATAGATGCGGTTGCGCCGGTTGCGGTTCTTCGCCTTCAGCTTGGACCGGTGGCGCTTCGACTTGGAGCGCGTGGTCTTCCGAGGACCTTTCGACAGCATGAGGAACATGAACAGGCTCCGTTGAGGCGCCCGGCGCGGAGGCGTCGTGCCGCCGCCGCCGGTGCGAAGGGGCGGCAACGTACGGCATCACAGGCCAAAGTTCAACCGGAGAGCACCTCGACCGGGCGACCGGCAGGTTCCCGCGGCGGATAGGACAGGCCCTGGCACCAGGGCCGAGCTTTTCTGCTATCGGTGTTCCACGACGTGCGGTTCAGGACCCTCCTCTGCCTAGCCGCCGCCTCGGTGACCGCATGCGGCGCGAGCATCAACGCGGTCTACGAGGGGGACGTACGCTTCGAACACTGCATGGCGCTTGACTCGCTGGCCGACGTCAAGCCGACCCTGCGGCGCGCGTGCTGGGACGAGTGGCTTCAGTTCTGTACGTTCGGCCAGACGCGCGACCGTGTGGAGTACGCCACGCTGCGGGCCAGGCAGCTCAGCCACGCCAGTGATTTTGACGAAGGCGAGTGGACTCCGCCGAGCAGCCGAGCCCCTGCCGTGCCTGAGCCGACCAGCGCGCTCGCTCCGCCGCCCAGGCTCCTGACCGCCGACGTGGCCGCGCCGGCGGCAACGGAAGAGGCCCATGCAGACCCAGACGCGAACGACGGCGGCGCTGCGGCCTCGGCGTCGAACACCGCGGAGGAGGTTGCGCCGCCGGGAGCGAAGTGCAGCGCGTCGTGCCAGACGGACTGGAAGGAATGCCAGGACGACTGCAAATCCGCCGCCTGCGAAAAAGGATGCTCCGGCAAGTACACGCGGTGCATGCGTCGCTGCTTCTGATCGACGTCGTCTGCTCTCCGCGCAGATGCCTCACCTTGTCACACCAAGATGGCCTGGAATCTTGACCCGCGATCGAGCGTAGAGCTATCGGCGTACACGATGTCCGCTTCGCACGCGCCCAAAGAGCTCAGCAGCACGACTCCTGATCGCAACGGCACGGCGTCGCCCCTCGATGGGCTCGGTGCGAGCGCAGGCCCCATGCGGGTGCTGCGGCCACGGCGAGCGGCGCCCGCGGACGCCGTGCGGCCGACCCGCGCCGAGGTGAACCTCGCGCACCTGCGGCACAACCTGCGCGTCCTCGAGCGCGGGTTGACCGGCGCGACGAAGCCGCAAATCTGGGGGGTGCTCAAGGCCGATGCGTACGGCCACGGCGCGCCGGCGGTCGCACGGACGCTCGAGCGCGCAGGGATCCCCGGCCTGTGCGTCGCGTTGCTCGAGGAGGCCATCGAGCTGCGAGACGCCGGCATCCGGCTGCCCATCCTCGTCATGGGCGGCTACTACGGCCCGCGGCGCGACGGGTTCGAGGAGATCATCGCGCGCGATCTCGTGCCCGTCGTCTACGACGCTGGCCAGATCGAGCGCCTCGCGAGCGTGGTGCGGCTCGAGCAGCGCGGTCGCGTGGGCGTCCATCTCAAGGTCGACACCGGCATGGGACGGCTCGGGGCCGCGAGCTCGGAGATCGAGGCGGTGCTCGCGACGCTCGCCAAGCACCCGGAGGTGAAGCTCGACGGGCTCATGACCCACCTCGCCTGCGCGGACGCCGACGATCTCGGCGTGACGATCGAGCAGATGCGCCTCTTCGGGGAGATCGAGCAGCGAGCGAAGAGCTTCGGCCTCACGCCGCGGGTGCGGCACGCCTCGAACAGCGCGGCGATGCTGCGCCTCCCTGCGGCGCTGCTCGACATCGTCCGTCCGGGGGTCGCGCTCTTCGGAATATCGCCGTGCGCGGGGCTCGCGCCCGACCTCAAGCCGGTCATCCGGGTGCGCAGCGAGATCGTCGCGCTGCGCACGATCGCGAAGGGCGACAGGATCGGCTACGGCCACACCTGGCAAGCTTCCCGGGAGAGCGTCGTGGCGACCGTGCCGATGGGGTACGCCGACGGCCTGAGCCGCCAGCTCTCGAACCGCGGGGCCGCCCTCGTGCGCGGTCAACGCGCGCCGATCGCGGGCGCCGTGTCGATGGATCTCACGATGCTCGACGTGACGGATGTACCGGGAGCACGCCTGGGCGATGAGGTGGTGTTCCTCGGAACGCAGGATGGGCCGCTCGGGCGCGGCACGATCAGCGCTGAAGAGATCGCGGGGCTCACGGGGACGATCGCCTGGGAGGTGCTGACCAGCATCTCGCGCCGCGTGCCCAGGTTCTACCGCGAGCCCTGAACGCGCGCGGCGGCGCCCGCGCTGGCGCTGCCGGCTCGAACGGGCGTGATACGCTGCTCGCCATGAAGACGGCCGTGAAGCAGCGAGCCGGCGCCTGCGGCATGCTCCTCTGCATCGGAGCCGCGCTCGCGCTCGGCGGCGCGGCGATGACCGCATGCGAGGACGAGGTCACGAAGCAGCGTCCGCGCAGCGGCGCCGGTCAGGAGGCGCAGGAGCCGGAGGGCGGGTTCGATCCGGACACCGAAGAGCCGAGCGGACCACCGGCCGCAGATGCGGGAGGGCTCTGCGGCAACCGGATCCACCAGGTCGAGATCACCGAAGCGCCGAACATCTACTTCGTCCTCGATGCGTCGGGCAGCATGCTCAGCCCCGCCTCCTCGAGCTCGAACGCGACCCGATACGACCGGGTCCATGATGCCGCGGTCGACCTCGTGCGCAACCTGGGCCCGCTGATCAACGTCGGCGCCGCCGTGTTCCCCCTGGACGCGACCGACGAGGCGCCGTGCAGGCCGGGCGGCGAGGTCTTCGCTGTCACCCCGGGGGCTCCCTTCGCAGAGGGACAGGAGGGCTCCACGACGACATCGCGGTTCCGCGCGGCGACGCGGGCCACGCCCCTCGGCGGCACGCCTACCGCGGCGACCCTCGCGGCGCTGACGCCGAAGCTCGTCGAGCTCCCCGGCAAGACAATCGTCGTGCTCGCGACCGACGGCGGTCCGAACTGCAACAGCTCGGCGATATGCGAGGCCGACGGGTGCATCGCCAACATCGAACAGCAGTGCCCCGACCCCGAGGAGAACTGCTGCTCGCCCTTGGGCCCCTCGGGCCCCGAAGGGTGCCTCGATCGCGACGATACGGTCGCCGCGATCGAGCGGCTCGCGGCGAGCGGGATCGAGGTCTACGTCGTCGGCATCCCGGGGAGCGAGTTCTACGGCGATGTCCTCGACCAGATGGCGCTCGCCGGCGGCACGGCGCAGTTCGTGAGCCCGTTCTACTTCAAGGTGGACAACCTCGACACGCTGGGGAACGTCCTCTCGAAGATCGCCAGCATCGTCGTCTCCTGCGAGTTCGACCTGGTCGACCCGCCTCCCGAGGCGGGACAGACGAACGTCTACCTGGACGACGAGCTGGTCGCCTACGACCCGGAGAACGGCTGGCGCTGGAAGTCGCCCGCGGTCGTCGAGCTCCTCGGGGAAGCCTGCACGAAGCTCAAGAGCGGGCGCGTGGGGCAAGTCCAGATCGTCTCCGGCTGTCCCACGGAGGTGGCGAGGTGAAGCGCGACGCGACGAGGCCCTCGGCCTCGCTGAGCCAGCTGACGGCCGACGCTGCGGACGAGGCTGCGCTCGACGAGATCGACGCCGTCGCGTCCGCGGCCTTCGACGTCCCGCAATTCTCCGCGCGAGAAGAGCTGCGCCGCCCCTGGACGCGCTGCTGGGTCGCGCGCGAAGAGCGGCGCGCGCTCGCCTTCCTCATCGCGTGGCACGTCGCCGACGAGCTCCACGTGCTGAACGTGGCCACCTGCCCGGCCGCGCGGCGGCGCGGGCTCGCGACGGCGTTGATGAATCGATCGCTCGAGTATGCGCAGCAGCAGCAAGTGCGGCTGATCCTGCTCGAGGTGCGCCGCTCGAACCGGGCAGCGATCCGGCTCTACCGGAAGCTCGGCTTCACCGCGATGGGGGTACGCCCTCGGTACTACAGCGACAACGGCGAGGATGCGATCGAGATGGTGCTCACGCTCGATCCAGCGACCGGCGCGGTGCAACCAGGCCGCGACGAGATCCGCATCGAGATCTGAACCGCACCGCGTGGCTCAGCGCGAGCCCGCAGCAGGCGCCGCCGCGGGAAAGCGAGACACCGCGGCGAGCGGCGGCAGCCGCGCCGCCACCACCTGCATCGGGGTGAGCAACAGCGGCCGGAGCAGCGTCTTGGCCCGCTCGTCGAAGGGCTGGAGGAGCGCGTCGGCCTGTCGCGTCGCCTCGACCAACCGATCGGCCATGAGGCGCGCGTCGACGTTGGGGTTCAGATCCTCGAGGCGCTGGATCTCGTCGCGAAGCGCGCTGAGCAACGAGATGTACCTCGCCAGGGGCGTGTCCGTGATCGGCGCCGAGCCGCTCGGCGCGGCCGGCACGCCGAACTCGACGGTCCGCTTGAACTCATCCGGCACCGAGCTCGGCCGGTTTCTTATGAGCTTCACGTTGACGGGGACCTTCAGCCTCGTCTTCTGCTCGATCTTTCGATCGAGGTACTCCTTCCCCCGCTTGGCCAGGGCCGAGTCCTCGATCGCGCTGCGATCCCGCTTCCACTGCGTGTTGTCCTCGAGAGCGCGGATGATGCGGAGGTAGGGGTAATCCGCCTGGGTGAGCGCCTGGTACGTCTCCTTCGCCTCCTTCAGGTTGGCCGGGAGCCGCACGGTGAGGTCCGCCATCCAGTCGGTCCACTGCGCGATGTAGCTGACGTCGTAGTCGGCCGCGAGGCCGTCCAGGTTCTTGTTGATCGAGGCTTCCTCGCCGGGCGCGAGGTCCACGACCCACCGCTCAGCCATCAAGCTGCCGGCGCCGCTCTCGAGCCTCTCGAGCACCGCGAAGTGCCCCCTCTCGGTGTACGGACCGTCCACCTCCTTCCAGCGCTTCTCCTTCGCGTACAGCTTGCTGCCGATGATCTTCAGCACGGCGGGGCGGTCGGCGAACATGTCGCCGAGCGTGTGCGGAGGGTACTTGCGGTTGGCGCGGCTGTTGTCACCCGTCTCGTCGTACTTCTCCTCGATGATCGCGTTGACGAAGAAGTCGTAGTACCGCTTCCGCGGTGGCACGGCCTGGAGCGTCGCGCGCACGCTCGCGACCAGATCCTCCTTGCGCGCGATCGGCGTGACCCGCTTCTCCTTGATGAGCGTCAGGTAGTACTCGACGTGCCGTTCGAGCTGCTTCTTCAGCTCGCTCTCGGTGAGGTTCGAGGTCGCCCGCAGCACCTCGGCCCAGAGCGAGGTGAACCTGTCCTTCGCCCACGGAACGTCGAGGTGCTCGACGTCGCTCAGCATCAGGTACAGCTTGAGGTCGTTCCGCTCGCGGAGGTAGTGGTCGCCCTTCGCGAGCTTGAGGCGATCCTCGAGCCGCTGCTTGCACGGGATCACGAAGCCGTTCTGGAGGCTGGCGACGTAGACGTGCACGAGCGGCGGGTACACCGTCTCGCCCTGGAACATCGTCCACCCCTTCCCGTCCGGCGGCCCCTCCTCGCGCGCCTTGTCGATCTCCTTCAGCCGATCCAGCGCAGGCCGCAGCGCGGCGAGCTTCTCCGAGAGGGGTCGCGTGTCCTCCCATCGGAGCGCGCTGACGGTGCGCGCGTCCGCCTCCACGTCGCGCAGGAACGCGCGGTTGTTGGCGAACGACACCACGCTGGGGATCGCGAGGATGACCCCGAGCGCCGCGGCCGCCGCGCTGATCGCGCCGCGAACGAGCCGCTGACGCCGGATCTCGCTCGCGCTCCTCGCGGCGATGTCCCCGTCCGGGAAGACGACGTTCATGAAGACGTCGTGGAGGAAGTAGCTCTTCGACTCCACGTTCTGCTGCGCCGCGGCCTCGTGCGTGCGGATCCCCATCGCCTGGCCCATGCGCTGGAGGACCCGGTCGAGCGGCCTGCCCTCCTGCGTGCCGCTCGTGAAGTAGAAGCCGCGAAAGATGGGCGTCCCCTGGAACGCGTTGACCATGAAGACGGTCGAGACCAGATCGGAGAGGTTCCGCCGGATACCCGAGAACTCGAGCGGGAACTGGTAGACGCGCTCGCGCGCCTCGCGGCTGCGCTCCATCACGAGCCGCTTCAGCGAGCGGCCGTGGATCTGCTTCGCCAGGGCGTCGAACTCGGCGTCGAAGAGCCTCCCTGGGTTCGCCTTGTCCGCGCTCAGCTTGAGCGTCGCTCCCCACGCCTGCGCGCGGTCGCTCTTGCGCATGTCGCCGAAGAACTCCGAGAAGCCCGCGATGAGGTCGCATTTCGTGAACAGGAGGTAGACGGGCAGCACCATGTGGAGCTGCGTCATCACCTCGTCGATGCGCGCCCGGAGCTTCTTCCCCATCAGCTCGACTTGCTGCTCGCTCGCGTCGATGAGATCCGCCACGCTCACGGCGACCAGGATGCCGTTGAGCGGGCGGCGAGCGCGGTGCTTGAGGAGCATCTGCAGGAACGCGATCCACTCCTCGTGGTCGTCCTGCTCCGTCGTGTAGCGCCCCGCGGTGTCGAGGAGGATCGCCTCGTTGGTGAACCACCAGTCGCAGTTGCGGGTGCCGCCGACGCCGCGCACGCCGCCGCCGTTGCTCGGGTGCGCGTACGGGAAGACGAGGCCCGAGTGCTTCAACGCCGTCGTCTTCCCCGCCCCGGGCGGGCCGATGATGACGTACCAGGGCAGCGAGTAGAGCGCGGCGTTGCCGTGCTCCTTCCCCTTGCCGAGCTTCGAGCTCTTCAGGGCGCTGATGCCGCCCTGGACCTGCCGCTGGAGCTCCTGGATCTCGGCGCGGCGCTCGGGCCGAGCGTTGAGCGCCTGCTGCGCTCCCTGCCGGACGATGGCCCGCTCAAGCGCAGACGCGGCGCGGCGCGCGTTGATCCGGCGGTACACGAAGAGCGCGATCGCGGCGAGCGCGATGACGACGCTCGTCGCGATCGGGATCGCGGTGGGCAGGTCGAACGTGAAGAACGCCGCCCACGAGATGAGGAACAACAGCCCGAAGAGGACCCACAACACGGAAGCGACGATACCACCGGTCGCCGCTTCCGGAGCACGTCCACGCGGCGCCGCCGAGCGAGCGTGGGCGCCCGCGCGCCGCGATCCCCGCGTCAGCCGCCGCCGCGCTCGTAGTCGCCCGGCTCGAGCGCGGCGTCGGTATCCTCGCCGGCCTCGAGCCGACGCGAACGGATCGCGTCCACGGCGATGTCGATCACCTCGAGCCGCGTCGAGGGGGCGTAGTACTCGTTTTCCGAGACCGACGGCAGCTCCGCGAGCCTGGCCGCGACCGCCTCGCGATCGCCTTCCTCCAGCTCGAGCGCCGCCGGATCGCCGCTCAGGGAGTCCTCTGCAAGGTCCAGCACGGCGTCGGCTCGATGTCCGCGCGTGAGCGCCTCGCGCACGAAGAGGACGGGGCTGAACGCGAGGTAAACCGAGCCGAACTGCACCTGCCAGTAGGTCGGGTCTTCGCCATCCAGGCGCCACCACGACGCGTGCCGGCGCCGGATCACCTCGCCGAAGTATGCGCCTGCCATGTGCGCGATCATCGGCAACGCTTCGACCCGCTCCGACGTCGCACCACGCGCCTGCTCGAGGTAGTGGTCGAGCAGGGGCAAGGTCTCCGGCCGATAGTCAAGCCGTACGCCGAGGGCGCGCTCCACAAACCGCACGCACCCATCGGCGAGATCCTCCACGTTGGACGGCGGCGGCGCGACAGGTTCGACAGCTGCAGCGGACAGCGCAGACTCGGCCGGCTGCTCCGCAGAAATCGGAGACGTCCCTGCACCGTTCTGTTTGGTATTCATGGGCTCCACGCTATTCTTCTCCGGTGCGGGTGGCCGCTCGTCAACGTGGTCGTGCTGGGAGCGCCTCGGCAAGCTCCGCAAGGACCGTGTCCGGCCCTCGACCGTCCTCTGCAGATCCCCGGGCGCAGCGGAAGCACGCTCCACCGGAGCCGACAAAGCTGACGAGACCGACGGAACTGATGGAACTGACGGACCCGATGGAACCGCCGGAGCTAGCGGAGCCGCCGGAGCCAAAGGAACCGACGAGCCAGCCGACACAACGCCAACGAGCCGACAAAGCTCGGTGCCGGTCCTACCGGCCCATCTGTGGATCCAGGTTTGAATTCCTAACGGAAGTCGAGGCCTTCGTGCTAAGCTCCGCCCTCGCGTCGAAATGAGACTCGGGATTTTCAGCGATACGCACGCCAACTACGAGGCGCTCAGCGCTGTGCTCGAGTCCTACCGCCACGAACGTATCGACGTTTACTACTGCCTCGGGGATACGGTCGGCTACGGCGGCTCGCCGAACGAGTGCGCTGATCTCGTCCGCAAGGTGGCCAAGAAGACGATCCTCGGCAACCACGACGCGGCCGTCGCGGGTCGGATGGATTACTCGTATTACTACGAGGCCGCCCGGCAGGCGCTGGACACCCACGCAGCGATGCTGTCCTCCGAGAACGCGGCCTGGCTCCGGAGCCTCACGTACCAGGAGAAGTTGACGGACATCAACGTCGACCTCTGCCATGGCTCGCCCGTCCGGCTCGAAGAGTTCGAGTACATCTTCGCCCCCGAGCAGGCGCGCGAGTGCCTCCCGATGTGGAACGAGCTCGGTCACATCACGCTGATCGGCCACTCCCACCTCTGCAAGGTGTTCGCGCTCACACCGAACAGCGTCGAGGAGCTCCCTGCGGTGGATTTCCAGCTTGAGCAGGGTCGCAAGTACATCGTGAGCGTCGGCTCGGTGGGACAGCCGCGGGACTACGACAACCGCGCGAGCTACACGGTCTACGACAGCGACACGAAGCGCTTCGAGTTCAAGCGCGTCGAGTACGATATCGAGACAGCGGCCGAGAAGGTGCTGCGCGCCAAGCTCGAGCGCAACTTCGCCCACCGCCTCTACATCGGGGTCTGAGACTCCAGGCAACGGCGGCACTTGGCGCACGCTCGGTGCGGCAGGACCGAGGGGCACACGCGTGCTCGTGCGCGGACACGTCGCATATGGCCTGATGCCGCAGGGCGGCGCGAGGCGCAGCAGGCGCCGGGCGTTCGCGCGCCCTCAGCGGCCCCCGTCATGTCCAGGGCGGCGAGCCCTGGCAGAACGGCGTGGCCGGCAATGATAGAGCAGCATGCTCGTCTGGTTGTCGGGCAGCTCGGCGCAGAAATCGCTGCGGAGCTCCGTGAGCTCGAAGCCGTTGTAGTGGAGCAAGGCTTCGAGCTCCTGCGGGTAGAACTGACGATGGGCGAGCGGCGTCATCCAGCGCTCGCCGCCGTCGACGGGCGAGAACTCCATGGAGACGAACAGGATCTGCCGGACCTTGTCGTAGTCGAACCGCTCCGTGTACCGGACGAACTCGCCAGGGCCATCCTTCGTGGGGTACCGGAACCGCGGCGTGGCATAGGCGCGATCCGGATCTCGCGCGAGCTCTGCCGGCTCGGGCATGGAAACGTCGAAGACGAGCTCGCCCTTCGGCGTCAGATGCTCGCGCGCTCGCGCGAGGAACCGCTCCACATCCACGCGCGTGTACAGGTGCAAGAAGGCGTTGAACGGGCAGATCACGAGCGGAAAGCGGCGCCCTAGCCGCAGCGCCCGCATGTCGCCCCGCCGGAGGCTCACGCGAGAGGAGACACCGCGCGGCTCGCGTCCAAGCTGCACGCGCAGATCGCCGAGCATCGGCGCCGACAGGTCCACGCCGGTGATCTGGACCCCCGCCCTCGCGACAGGCAGCGTGATCCGCCCGTTACCGCAGCCGTACTCGAGCACCGGCCCCGCAGACGCAACGGCGAGGTCGACGTAGTAGCGGACGTCATCCTTACGGCGCGCGTACGTCTTCGCGTAGTACGCCGGATCCTCGTAGTGGGCCGACGTCCCTGCTTCGAGCTCCGGATCGCGACGCTGGCCGGAGCCCGAAACGCGCGCCGGCCGCCTCGTGGCCGTCCCGCTCATGCGAGGCAACAGATCAAGCGCAGCGCTGGCACGGTCAAGGGAGCGAGCTGCGAAACGGAGCCCCTAGGGAGGCGCGCATCACCGGACGCGCGCTCTTCCGATGCGGCATCAGCGCTGGCCGCCAGCGTTCATCTGCTGGAGCCACTCGGATACGACCTCGTGGGAGCTCCGGTGGAAGTGCACCTTGCCCGCCGCGATCTCTCGGAGGCTGGTCACGGCAGGCTTGTTCTTCGTCTTCACGAGAGCGTCCGAGCCCTTCATGAGCTGCCGCGTCCGGTTGGCCGCGAGCACGACGAGAGCAAAACGGTTTTCCTCGCGCTCGAGGCAGTCTTCCACAGTCACACGCGCCATAGGGGGGCCGAGACTAGCTCCCCGCCCCGGCAAGCGCAAGGTGCATGCCGCCCCGGCGGGTCTTCCTGCTCTGTTTCCTCTGTTTCCTCTGTTTCCTCTGCTTCCTCAGCTTTCTGTGCTTCCTCTGCTGCCTCTGGTTCTGCCTCCCGCTCTTCCTCCTTTGCGGCGCGCGCTGCCGCTTCGCCCGAGCGATGGTTCACGTTGTTCGTTGCCCTCCACGCAGGTCCCGGCTACGAGGTCGCACCGTGGCCGCTGACCAGGACTCTCTCCTTCCCCCTCCCCCTCGTCCGGCCCCCGGGCTGAAGTACCGCCGCATCGTGCTCAAGCTGAGCGGCGAAGCGCTCTGCGGCGAGGAAGGGGGGTTCGGCATTCGTCCCGAGACGCTCCACCACGTGGCCGGCGAGGTCGCCGAGCTCCAGCGGATGGGGGTGCAGATCGGGGTCGTCGTGGGCGGCGGCAACATCTTCCGCGGGCTGAAGGGCGCGAGCGCGGGGATGGACCGCTCCCAGAGCGACTACATGGGCATGCTCGCCACCGTCATCAACGCGCTCGCCCTCCAGGACGCGCTCGAGAAGACGGGCGTGCCGACGCGCGTGATGACCGCGATCGAGATCCGGCAGGTCGCCGAGCCGTACATCCGCCGCAGGGCGATGCGGCACCTGGAAAAGGGCAGCATCGTCATCTTCGCCGCGGGCACGGGCAACCCGTTCTTCTCGACCGATACCGCGGCAGCGCTGCGGGCCATGGAGATCCAGGCGCAGGCGCTGTTCAAGGCGACCAAGGTCGAAGGCATCTACGACCGCGATCCCGTGCGCCACGAAGGCGCGCAGATGTTCGCGCACCTGAGCTACGACCGCTTCCTCGCCGACAGGATCGGGGTCATGGACTCGACGGCGGTCACGCTCTGCCGCGAGAACAAGATGCCCATCCGGGTGTTCAAGCTCATGACCCGCGGCAACATCCTCCGCGTCTGCAGGGGCGAAGAGATCGGCACGATCGTCGACTGAGCGCGCGTTCGAGCGATCAGGGCGCGCGACGAGCCGAGGCGTCCGCCGACGCGCCAGCCCGAACGAGGCGCTGCGACCTCGAGCCACGCGGAAACCGTGCTAGACCCCGAGCCAGCAATGACCCGAGCTCCGGTGCGCCGACCCCTGCTCGCCATCTCGCTCGTCGCGCTCGTCGCGGGCTGCGATGAGCCCGCCCTCCAGGTCCCCTCGGACGCGGGGGATCCGGTCTTCGGCCTCACCGCCGAGCAGTCGGCGCGCGTGCTCGCGAAGGTCGGGGACAGGGTGATCACGCTGGGCGACTTCGGCAGGACGCTGGAGCGAATGGACCAGTTCGATCGGCTCCGGTACCAGACGAAGGAACGGCGCCGCGAGCTGCTCAGCGAGCTCATCGACGCGGAGCTGCTCGCGCTGGAAGCCCGGCGCCGAGGCCTCGACAAGGACCCCGCGGTCGAGGACACGATCCGGCAGATCCTCCGCGAGGCGATGATCGCCCGGGCGCGAAAGGGCCTGCCCGCGCCGGCCGACATCCCCGCGTCCGAGGTGCGCGCGTACTACGAGGCGAACGCCGACAAGTTCAGCGAGCCCGAGCGCAGGCGCGTCGCCGCCATCGTCGTCGGCGACCGAGCGCTCGGGGAGAAGGTCCTCAAGGAGGCGCAGAAGGCCGGGAGCAGCAGCGCGTGGGGTGAGCTCTTCCTCAAGCACTCGCTCACGGCGCCGAAGGACAAGAGCGCGGCCTCGCCGCTCGATCTCGCCGGAGAGCTCGGCATCGTCAGCCCGCCCGGCGATCCGCGCGGCGCCCACCCCCGCGTCCCAGAGCCGGTCCGCGCGGCCGCCTTTCGCATCGGCGGCGTGGGTGCGGTCGGCGAGGAGGTCGTCGAGGCCGACGGACGGTTCTTCATCGTCCGCCTGAACGGGCTCACCAGCGGGCACCGGCGCGAGTTCGCGGAGGCCGAACGCTCGATCCGGGTCGCGCTCATGCAGCAGAAGATGCAGGACCAGGAGCGCGCTCTCGAGAACGAGCTGCGGAAGAAGTTCCCCGTCGAGATCAACGATGCGGCGCTCTCCTCGGTCAAGCTGCCGGAGCAGCTCATGGAGACCGGGAGCGCGGCGCAGCCCGATCCCGCGAAGCCCCGCACGCCACAGCCGGAGCGGTCCGGCGCTGTCGCGGCGCCGTCGAGCGATGCGGGCAAGTAGCGAGCTCGTCGCCGCCGCGCGGCTCGCCCGGCGACCCGGCGAGGAAAGCGCGAACGCCCGCGCCGTCGCGCTGCCGGAGCGACCGGGGCCGCTCGCCGCGAGCGGGCAGCAGGGAGCGCGACCAGCCCGCGTGAAGACGCGGAAGAGCGACTGGACATGGCAGCTGCGTCACGCTCTCTCGAGCGCCGATGAGCTCCACGGGGCGCTGTCGCTGACGCCGGAGGAGCTCGATGGCGCCAGGCGCGCCGAAAAGGCGGGGCTGCCCATCCGCGTCACCCCCTATTACCTGAGCCTCTGCGACAGCGGCGATCCGGCGTGCCCGATCCGCCGGCAGTGCGTGCCGCTCGCCGACGAGGCCGCCGAGGTGCCAGGCGATCTGGTCGACCCCCTCGGCGAGGTCGCGCACGAGGTCGCCCCCCACCTCGTGCAGCGGTACCCGGATCGCGCGCTGCTCCTCGCGACCGACCGCTGCGCCGTCTACTGCCGCTTCTGCACCCGATCACGCATGGTCGGCGACGGCGGCGGCGCGGTGGCGCTCGAGCGCCTCGCGCCGGCGATGGCGTACCTCGAGGCGCACCCGGAAGTGCGCGATGTCATCGTGAGCGGCGGCGATCCCCTCGCCGTCTCGACGGACCGCGTCGTGCGGCTCATCGCTCGGCTGCGGCAGATCCAGAGCGTGGAGACGATCCGGATCGCCACGCGCGTGCCGGTCACGCTGCCGCAGCGGATCACCGCAGAGCTCGTGCGCGCGCTCAAGCCGTATCACCCGCTCTGGGTGATGACGCACTTCAACCACCCGAAGGAGCTCACGCCCGCCGCCGAGCGCGCGTGCAAGCGCCTCGCGGATCACGGCTTCCCCGTCATGAACCAGACCGTGCTGCTGCGCGGCATCAACGACGACGCGACGACGCTGGCCACGCTCTTCCGGGGTCTCGTGCGCTGGCGGGTGCGCCCCTATTACCTGCTCCAGATGGACCCCGTACGCGGCACGGCGCACCTGCGCACGCCGCTCGCGACCGGCGTCTCCCTCATGGATCAGCTCCAGGGCCGGCTCACCGGCATCGCGCTGCCGAAGCTGATCGTGGATACGCCCGGCGGGATGGGCAAGGTGCCCATCGGGCCCGACTACGTCGTCGACCGTCGGCCGGGGCGCACCGTCCTCCGCACGCACCGCGGCGTCGAGGTCGAGTACGTCGACCCTCCGGCGGGGCCTGGCGGCTGAGCCGCCCGCTCAGCGACCCGGGCCCCGCGAGAGCGGCTTCGCGACCCGGAACGACAGGTTCAGCGCCCGCGCGATCCCGAAGAAGCGGGTGCGCGACGCGCTCCTGCACTGCTGCGAGTCCGCGGCCCAGCTCCCGGAGCGGGCGATGCGCCACGGCGGCGCGTCTCCGCCGGCGTCGGCGGTCGATTCGAGCTCACCCGACGTCTCCGCCCACGATCTCTCGCCGTTCACATCGGCGACCCACTCGCGCACGCCGCCCGCCATGTCGCGCACGCCGTAGGGCGAGGTGTCGATGGGAAAGGTCCCTACCGGCTCTGGCTGCGCCAGGAACGGCCGCGACGAGCGCATCAGACAGAACGTCGGGTCGAAGTGATCTCCCCACGGGTAGAACCGGCCGTCGGTCCCGCGAGCCGCCTTCTCCCACTCCAGCTCGGTGGGCAGTCGGATCTCGATCCCGTCGCGCTCGCTCCGGAAACGGCAGTAGGCCACGGCGTCGAACCAGTCGATGAGGATGACCGGCAGGTTCCAGAGGTGCCCTTCCTCCGCCGGGAACCGCTTCTGCGCGTCACCCTCGACCACGCTGGGCAACGGCTCCCAGCCGCCGCTGCTGGCGGGCCGCGCGACGTAGCCCTCGGAGCCGCGCGTCCCGTGCGGCGCGCGCTTGAGGGCGAGATCGAGATCGCGCGTCTCGAGCTCGTTCAGGAACTCGCAATACTCGCGGAAGGTGACGGGGAACTTCGCGATCGCGACGTCGGGGACGTGGAGCTCGGCGCGGCGGAGCGGATCGTCGGCCTGCGCGTCGCCGCCGGCGATGAAGGTCCCCCCCGGGATGTACACGAACCCCTCGCCGATCTCCGCGTCGGTGTAGAGGTTCACCTCGACGCGGTGGTGGGTGCCCCGCTTGAGCAGCAGCGGGTAGCGCACGTCCCGACAGCCGGCGCGCTTCAGGATGAAGAGGTAGCTGCCCGGCTTGAGGTGCACCTCGCGGAGCGGGGTGCGGCCGAGCGAGCGCTCGTCGCTCGCCACCAGGATGCGATCCTTCTCGACGTAACGGTACGCGACGACGCTCGCGCCGGGCGGCGACGAGTCGAACGAGAGGACCGAATCGGCGGTGAGCAGCGCGGCGTAGCGGCCCACGTCGAACTCCGCCACGAGCGCCTCGTGGTAGATGCGCGCCGCGTGCTGGTGCTCCTGGTCCGCCCGCACCGCGCGCGACCAGTAGAGGTCCGCGAGCCCGGCGCGCGCCTCGACCAGGTCCGGATCGTACGCCAGCGCCTTCGTATAGAGATCGATCGCCTCCGCCGCGGCGCGCGCCTGCTCGCGCTCGACCCCGGCGGCCCTGTCCTCGAGCTGCCACCCCGCCCGCTTGCGCTCGATCGCCTCGTACTCCTTCACGTCCTTGAGCAGCCGCCGCGCCTCCTCGACGAGCCGCTCGCGCTCGCCGTCGAGCCGCCGGTCACGCTCGAGCGGAGCCTTGGCGAGCTCGCAGAGCTTGATGGCCTCCTCGCGGCGGCGCATCCGCTCCTTGGCGCCCTCAAGGAACGCCTCCGCCTCCGCCGCGACGCGGTCGGCGGTCGGCGGCCGCTGATCAGGGTCCTTCGCGAGCATCGCCAGGCAGAGGTCCTCGAGCAGCAGCGGGCAGCTCGGCGCGATCGAGCGCGGCGGCCTGGGGTCGCGCGTCTGCGTCGCGAGGATCACGGCGAGGACGGTCGGCGCGTCGAACGGGTGCTCGCCGGTGAGGATCTCGTAGAGCACCACGCCGAGCGCGAAGATGTCCGCGCGGTGATCGATCCGCGCGTGGTCCCCTCGGATCTGCTCGGGCGCGATGTAGCCGGGCGTGCCCGAGAGCGCGCTCGCGATCGCCTCGTGCCGCCTGCGGCCGAAGTCCTGCCCGCTCGGATCGACGGAGATCGGCTCGCTCACCTCCGCCCTCGCGAGCAGCTTCGCGTTGCCCCAGTCGCCCAGGTAGACCTCGCCGTAGTCGCCGAGCAGCACGTTCTCCGGCTTGATGTCGCGGTGGGCGACGCCTCGCCGGTGCGCGTAGGCCAGCGCCCGGGAGATCTGCACGAACGCGCCGATGAGCCGGACGAGCGGCCATTGTCTGCGGAGCTCGGGGTTCGTCAGCACGTTCTGCAGGCTCTGCCGCTTGACGACCCGCATGGAGTAGTACGGCTGACCGTTCGGCAGCGTGCCGAGGTCATAGACCGGGATGATGTTCGGGTGCTCGAGCTGGGCCGTGATCCGCGCCTCGGTCCGGAAGCGGTTGCCTACCGCGGAGTCCTCCTCGGCCCCCGGCTTCAAGGTCTTCAGCGCGACCACGCGCCCGATCTCCCGATCGCGCGCCTTCACCACCTTCCCGGCGCCCCCGGCCCCGAGCGCCTCGCCCACCTCGTACCGGGTGCCGCCGGAGTTCACGGCGCGCGTGGCGGAGGTCGCAAGCGTCGGGAAATCGGCCCCGACGTCCTCTCCGGGCAGGTCGATCTCCCGCTGCGTGTCGAAGCGCAGCGCGTCCTGGTCCTCGCTCTGCGGCGAGAGGGCGCGCGCGACGGGCGGGCTGCGGCCCTCCTGCGCGAGCAGCTCCGGCAGCGCCGCCAGCTGCTCCGGCGTGAGGATCCCCTCGAAGAGCTCCTGGGGCGTCGACGCGCCGCCGAGGGTCCATCGGCAAGCCATATCCCAAAGGGCGTTGGGCTCGATGAGCCCTCGCGCCACGGCGGCGACGGCCAGGGCACGAGCCTCACGAGTCTGAGCGAGCTTCACTCGAGCGACCTCTCGTCCGAAACGATCTCACCCCGCGACGCGAGGCGGAAGGCCACGCTGAGGCCGTCGAGCGCAAGGCGCCGCGAGCCAGGAGCGCGTGGCGCTCCCGCGAACGATCGAGGGCTGCCGGTGACGCTGTTCCGTGCGCATCTCACGAGGCGCCGCACGTCAGTTGCCGTGGCAGGCGACCGCTCTGCTGCCACGCCGGCCCGAGCTGCCCCGTTCGAAGTCGCGGCGCGGCGGGTCCGCAGCGGCGATGGCGGCCCCCGCGTCCCGGTCTTCAGATGGTCTACGTATCGGGAATTCCTGCATTTACCATCGGCAGCTGAGCGCCGCTCAGCGTACGTGGTGTCCCCTCGCCCGCGCAAGAGAGTAGGGCGGAGCCGCTCGAGGACCGCGGTCATTTTTCGTCGCAGGTCCCGCGCGCCTCGCACGTCCCCGCGTCTCCAGGTCGCGCGCGTTTCACATGTTTCGCATGTTTCGCACGGTTCGCATGTTTCGCACGGTTCGCACGGTTCCGCCGGCCTCGCTCCCTTGGCGTACAGGCTGCAAGGGATCGTCGCCCTGCCATGGCGTCGCGCGGTCGCGCGCGGCGGGATCTCGATCCCTCCGGGGGGCATGATGGGGCGCCGGGGCCGACGACGGCCGCCGCCTCGAGATCCACGAGCGCTTTGCGCAGAACATCGTGGTCGGGCTCGCCCGGATCGGAGGCGCGCCCATCGGGGTGGTCGCGAACCCGCCCCAGGTGTTCGCCGGCTGCCTCGACGTCGAGGCGGCGCGCTTCGTTCGCTCCTGCGACGGCTTCACTATCCCGCTCGTCACGTTCGTCGACGTGCCCGGCTTCCTCCCGGGGCTCGACCAGGAATAGGGCGGGATCATCACTCACGGAGCGAAGCTCCTCTATGCGTTCGCCGGAGCCACCGTGCCCGAGGCGACGGTGATCACCCGCAAGGCCTACGGCGGCGCTTACGACGTCATCGCCTCCAAGCACATCGGGATCGATTACAACCTCGCCTTCCCGACGGCCGAGCTCGCGGTCATGAGCCCGGAAGGCGCCGAGAGCATCGTGTATCGCAGCGAGATCCAGCAAGCGGCCGACCCGGCCGTCGCCCGCGCACGCTTCGTCGGCGACGACAAGGCGAAATTCGCCGCCTCGTACAAGGCGGCCGAGCTCGGCTTCATAGACGAGATGATCTACACGCGCATGCTCCGCACTCGACTGGCTCGGGCCCTCGACCTCCCGCGCGACAAGCGGGACAAGACCCCACCGAAGAAGCACGGAAACATCCCGCTTTAGCAGAATTTTGCGGCAGCTGGCAGCCCGCGAGAGGCGTGCTCTGGGAGAGATCAGCGAGCAGACCGCTTAGAGCGCCACGGCAGGTGGGTGCTGGGGCGAGCGACGCCGTTGCGCGGCCGATCCCGAGCGTGTAGAAACGACTTGCGTGGCTGTTTTTCTTTGAACTCCACGCGCGATGCTTCTCTCTGACCGACGATCTGCACAGGTGCACCCGGGGGCCGGTCGCAGGAAAACGGGTGGTTTGGCAGGCATGCCGAGCGTTGGGGGGGCGCCGAGTACACGAATGAAGGGTCGGTTGGGTTCTGTGGAGGTATTGAGCATGAAATCTTGGGTATTCGCTGCGGTTTTGATTTCCGGCTGCGCCCTCGTGGCTTGCGGTGACGACGGCAACACGTCGTCGGGCTCCAGCACCACCAGCAGCAGCGGGAGCAGCAGCTCTGGCGGCGGCGGCAACGGCGGCTCCGGCGGCAACGGCGGCAACGGCGGCAACGGCGGCTCCGGCGGAGAAGGAGGCACGAGCGCCACGAGCACTTCCTCGACGGGTACCCCGACCTGTGATGACACCGAGGACACGTGCGGCCGCGACACGAATACGGGCTGCTACAAGTGCGCCGTCGATGGTCCGTGCAAAGAGGTCCGCCAGGCCTGCGTGGGCAGCAGCGATTGTATTGACGTGGTGGTGTGTATCGATGGCTGCGCCGCGGAGGAAGACCCGGCCACGTGCATCGAGACGTGCCGCACGGACAACGCGGCCGGGGTCGAGGCCTACGACGCCCTCATCACGTGCACTGTTTGCGAGGAGTGCGCCGAGAGCTGCGATGCCGCCGGAGAGCCGGTGTGTAGCCTGTGAGCTTCTGACAACAGCAGCGCATCTCCGAAGGGGGCGCCAGATGGCCGCCCCCTTCGGCCTTTATGCGGGCCGAGCCGCGACGGACGGCTCGCCCGCGCCAGCCGTCGCGGCTCGGCCGCCGGCGGAGGGCGGCGCGGGGCACGACACCGGCGGCTCCGGAGCAGCACGGAAGCGGCGGCGCGCCAGCGGGGGCGAGGGAACGGGGCGGTCCCGAGCGAGGGCCAGGTGCGCCTCCTGACGGACGTCGCCCCAGCTCGCGCGCCCTCGCCGCCGTGCGGACGCCTCGACCGGCGCTCCGGGCCAGGGCCTTGGGCCCAGCGGCAGGAGCCGCCGGTCCGCAGGCCAGGCAGCAGGCGCCGCCGGGCGACGCCGAGGCAGAGCGGCGGAGACGCGAGGTAGCTCACGCACTGGCGGCCGGCCTGCCTCGGCGACCTCCGGTCCCGGGCCCCAATCGCGCAGCATACTCCGGGTTGCGCCTTCATGGGCCGGGCAACCCGTGGTAACGCTTGGCGGCGCCGCCGATGTGCGGCATCCGACATGGGAAAGAACCTTCTCGTCATCAATGTGGACATCCGCGAGACACGCGTCGCGCTGATCGAAAACGGGATCATCGCTGAGCTGCATCTCGAGCGGGAGAGCTCCAAGGGGACGCTCGGAAACATCTACCTCGGCAAGGTCAGCCGCGTTTTGCCCGGAATGCAGGCCGCGTTCATCGACGTGGGGCTCGAGCGAGCAGCCTTCCTGCACGTCGAGGACCTCATCCGGCCCGACGATTTCGAGGCGTACCTGGCTGGGCACCGCCGGACTGTTGAGGAAGAGCGCGCCTCCTCGCGAGGCCGCGCCGCGCGTGGCAGCGAGGCGCCTAGACCTGACGAAAGCGAGGTGCATGAGCTATCGGGCGCAGAAGCCGCGCCCGAGAGCCCCGACCTGACTCCCGGACGACACGAGCTCCGGGAAGGAGGGGACTTCGGGGCGGAAGAAGGGTTCGATGCCGGCGGCTCGCTCGATGCCGGCGGCTCGCTCGACGAAGGGAGCGACGTGCCGATCGAGCTGCCCACGGCGCTCGATGTGCTCGGAAGCCCCTCCGGCCAGGCGTTCGCCGGCGTGGGGACGATGGTGGCGCTCGACGAGGCCGACGACTCGGAGCCGGAGATCGACGACGGGCACGAGCACGACGGCGCGGACGACGACGACGAGGAGCTGGTCGCGCCAGGCGGAGACAGCGACGCCGACGAGGCCAGCGACGAGGAATCCGGCCCCGACGAGGCGAGCATCGAGGACGACGACGAGCTCGACGCGCCCGGCTACGACGTCGAGCCTGCCTCCCCGCCACCGGAGGATGCCGCGGACGCGTGGAGCGCGGCCGAGGAGCGTCCGGAAGCGCTGAGCAACACCGCGGACAGCGGCGAGACGGAAGTGCAGGAGGCGAGCGCGTCGGACGAGCCCGCCGCGCACGGCGCCGCCGACGACTGGCCGGCCGGACAGGAGGCGAGCGCGCCGCCGGTCCCGGAGGCCGCGGCAGCGGCCTCGGGCGATGACGTCCCACCGGCGGCGCGTGCGCGCAGCGGGCGCGCGCGCGGACGGCGCGAGGCGCGCGTGCGCCGATCGGGACGGACGCGCGACCGGCGCGCCAACCTCGAGGGCGGCGCCGCGCTCGCGGAGGCGGCCCCCGCGGAAGCGCGCGAGGGGCGCGAAGGCCGCGAGGCGCCGCGCGAGGGGCGCGAAGGCCGCGAGGCGCCGCGCGAGGGGCGCGAAGGCCGCGAGGCGCCGCGCGAGGGTCGAGAGGGGCGCGAGGCGCCGCGCGAGGGACGCCAGGCCCCGCGCGAAGGCCGCGAGGCGCCGCGCGAGGGACGCCAGGCCCCGCGCGAAGGCCGCGAGGCGCCGCGTGAGGGCCGAGAGGGGCGCGAGGCGCCGCGCGAGGGACGCGAAGGGCGCGACCGGGGCGCCAAAGGACAGCAGGGCGGACGCGAGGGGCGCGATCGCGAGCAACGCGGGCGCGAGCAGCGGACGCGAGAGCGCGGGCGCGAGCAGTCGCGGGACGGCAAGGGCAAGAGCGCAGCGCGGGGCCAGCAGAGCTCACGCAGCTGGCAGAACGAGCCGCCGCGGATCTCGAAGTCGACGCCGATCCGCGAGGTCGTCCGCGAAGGGCAGGAGGTCATCGTCCAGGTCTCGAAGGAGCCGATCGGGACGAAGGGCGCCCGGGTCACGAGCCACATCTCGCTGCCCGGCCGCTATGTCGTGTACCTGCCGACGGTCGATCACATCGGGATCTCCAAGCGTATCGGCTCGGAGAAGGAGCGATCCCGGCTGCGGGACGCCATCGAGGCGATGAAGCCTCCGCAGGGCGGGCTCATCGTGCGCACGCTCGCCGAGGGTCTCACGAAGAAGCAGCTCAAGGCCGACGTCGGCTACCTCGTGCGCCTCTGGGGCGAGGTGGCGAAGAAGCGGGAGAGCGGCGTGAGGGCGCCTGCAGTGCTCTACACCGAGCTCGACCTCGTGCTGAAGACCGCCCGCGACCTCTTCACCGACGACATCGAGAAGATCGTGATCGACGACCGCGAGGAGTACATCCGGCTGCGGCGCTTCGTCGAGATGTTCATGCCCGAGCGCGCCGACGCGGTGGAGCTCTACGAGGGGACGGAGCCGATCTTCGACGCGTACGGGATCGAGGACGAGATCCAGCGGGCGCTGTCGCGGAAGGTCCCGCTGCCCTCGGGCGGGCACCTGATCATCGACCAGGCCGAGGCGCTCACCGCGATCGACGTGAACACAGGGCGGTTCGTCGGCAAGGGGTCGAAGGATCTCGAGGAGACGATCCTGACCACGAACCTGGAGGCGGTCGAGGAGATCGCCTACCAGCTCCGGTTCCGCAACATCGGCGGGCTCATCATCCTCGACCTCATCGACATGGAGCGCGCCCAGAACCGGGAAAAGGTGCGGCGCCGCCTCGAGGAGCTGCTCTCCAGGGACAAGGCGAAGACCACGCTGAACCGGATCTCCGATCTGGGCCTCATCGAGATGACCCGGAAGCGGACGCGCGAGAGCCTCGGGCGGACGATCCTCGAGCCGTGCTTCTACTGCGACGGGACGGGCCAGCTGCAATCCAAGCAGACCGTCGCCTACGAGATCCTGCGGCAGATACGGCGCGAGCGGATGAACCTGCCCGGCTACTCGGTCGTGGTCAACGCGCACCCGGCCGTGATCGACCTGCTGAAGAACGACGAACGCATCGCCGTGCAAGAGGCGGAGCGGCTGTTCCAGCGCCGGATCGATCTCGTGCCCCGGAAGGAGTACCACCTCGAGCAGTTCGATCTGCAAGGCAGGTAAGGCGTCATGGTGGACGATCAGGGTTCTCCGGAGAGCAGCGACGCGAAGACGGGACGCAAGGAAGAGCGCGTCACCATCAACAAGGAGTTCGAGTCCTACGACGCGTTCATCAACGAGTACGTGACGAACATCTCGCGGACCGGCGTGTTCGTACGCTCGAAGACGCCGCTCGCCGTCGGGACGAAGGTGAACCTGCGGTTCACCGTGATCATGGACGACATCGAGACGATCGAGGGCGTCGGCGAGGTGGTGCGCGTGCACGACGATCCGCAGGGGATGGGGGTCGTCTTCACCGAGCTGTCGGGCTACTCGCAGGGGCTCATCGACAAGCTCCTGACCAGCCAGGGGCACCGCACCTCGAAGGGCTAGGCAGAGGGGCGTCGGCGATGTTCACCGGGCTTGTCGAGACGATCGGGGTCCTCCGCCGCCGGAGCGGCGGCGCCGTGGCCCGCGCGCTCGTCGAGGCGAGCCTCGGGCCGCTGACGCTCGGCGAGTCCGTGAGCGTGAACGGCGCCTGCCTCACGGTCGATCGCATCGCGCCCGGCGGCTTCGAGTGCGACATGTCCGCCGAGACCCTCGGCCGCACCACGCTCGGCGCGCTGCCGGTCGGCGCGCGCGTCCACCTCGAGCGCGCGACGCCGCTCGGCGCGCGGATGGGGGGGCACGTGGTGCTGGGCCACGTCGACGGGCTCGGCCGCGTCGTCGAGCACGCGCGGGCCGGCGACGCGATCCGCCTCCGGGTGAGCGCCCCGCCCGAGCTCGCGCCGTACCTCGCTCCCAAGGGCTCGATCGCCGTCGACGGCGCGAGCCTCACGCTCAACGCCGTGTCCACGGCGGGCGCCGCCGAGATCTGGTTCGACGTGATGCTGGTGCCGCACACCATCGGCCGGACTCTCCTCGGAGAGCTCCGCCCCGGCGCGGCCGTCAACCTTGAAGTTGACGTGCTCGCGCGCTACGTGGCGCGGGCGCTCGAGGTCGCATCGCTCGCCAGCGTGAAGGGCCTCTCGAGCCAAGACACGCGCGGCGGCGATGCCTCCGCCGAGCGCGGCGAAGAGCGCGGAAATACGGGAGAGCATGCGGATCACGACGAACGACTCCTCGCAAAGCTGCGCGCGGGGGGATTCTGGTGAGGCTGTGTCAGCCGCCTCGAGCGGCAGGCTCGACCAGGACATGACCTCCGGGGGCCCGATGCCTCATCGGCTGACCATCGACAAAGCGGTCCTCGACCGGGTGAACACCGCGCTCGATCACATCCGCGCGGGCAAGATGGTGATCCTCGTCGACGACGAGGATCGCGAGAACGAGGGGGATCTCTGCATGGCTGCGGAGGCGGTCACCCCCGAGGCGATCAACTTCATGGCGATGCACGGGCGCGGGCTCATCTGCCTCGCCCTCGACGAGGAGCAGGTCGCGCGCCTCGAGCTGC
Source organism: Sorangium sp. So ce1504 (assembly GCF_051521635.1). NCBI lineage: Bacteria > Pseudomonadati > Myxococcota > Polyangiales > Polyangiaceae > Sorangium > Sorangium sp. So ce1504. Next base: position 10,453,376 of record NZ_CP150365.1, read on the forward strand.
CGATGATGTCCGCGCCAGGGCGGAGCGGACCGCCTCTCGGCACCGCCTTCACCGTCAGCATCGAGGCGCGCACCGGGGTGACGACGGGGATCAGCGCCGCCGATCGGGCGCACACGATCCGGGTCGCGATCGCGCGCGACGCCGCGCCCGAGGATCTCGTCACGCCGGGGCACGTGTTTCCGCTGAAGGCGCGCCGCGGGGGCGTGCTCGTGCGGACGGGGCAGACCGAGGGGTCCGTGGATCTCGCGCGCCTCGCCGGGCTCCGGCCGGCGGGCGTGATCTGCGAGATCATGAACGACGACGGCAGCATGGCCCGCATGCGGGATCTCGAGGTGTTCGCCGCGAAGCACGGCCTGCTGATCGTGACGGTGGCGGACCTCATCCAGTACCGGCTCCAGACCGAACGGCTGGTCCGCTGCGTGGGCGAGCGGACGCTGCGGCTCGACCTGACGGGCACGGAGTGGACCGTGTACGTCTACGAGGTGATCAACGAGCAGCGGCAGTTCCTCGCGCTGACCAAGGGCGCGGTGGCGACGCCGGACCCCATCCTGTGCCGCGTGCACTCGGGGTCGACCATCGCCGACCTCTTCAGCTCGACGCCCCTCGACGGCGGCTCGAACCTGCGCGAGGCGCTCCTCGCGATCGAGAGCGCCGGCGTCGGGGTGGTCGTCTACATCCCGTCGCGAGGGGACCTGGGCCGCGAGCTGGATCTGCTGAAGGGCTCGGGCTCCGACGAGACGCTCCCCGTCGTGAAGACGCAGCAGCCGTGGACGCTGCGGGAGTTCGGCCTCGGCGCGCAGGTCCTCGCGGACCTCGGGGTGCACCAGATCCGGCTCCTCACGAACAGCCAGCCGAAGATCGCAGGGATCACCGGGTACGGGCTCACCGTGATCGAGCGGGTGCCGCTCGTCTCGATGAAGGGCGAAGCCTGACAGACGGGCGCGCTCGTTCGCTGGTAAAAGGACGCTCGGACAGGATCGCGATCGCGGCGATCGCGCATCCCGCGCGGCAGGAGAGAGGAACGGCGGATGGCAGAGCAAGCGGTCGGGCAGGCACAGGCGAGGGTGATCGAAGGGAACCTGGTGGTCCCGCCGGGGGCGCGCTTCGCGCTCGTGACGAGCCGCTTCAACCACTTCATCGTCGACCGCCTGGTCGAGGGCGCGCTCGACGCCATCGCGCGGCACGGCGGCGCGCTCGGTCGGACGTCGATCGTGCGCGTCCCGGGCGCGTGGGAGATGCCCACCATCGTGGGGAGGCTCGCGCACAAGAAGAGCGTCGACGCGATCATCACCCTGGGCGCGGTGATCCGGGGCTCGACGCCGCATTTCGACTACGTGGCGGCCGAGGTCACGAAGGGGATCGCGACCGTGTCGCTCCAGACCGGGGTGCCGGTCACGTTCGGGGTGCTCACGACCGACTCGATCGAGCAAGCGGTCGAGCGGGCAGGCACGAAGCATGGCAATAAGGGGTGGGAGGCCGCCGTCAGCGCGATCGAGATGCTCGCGCTCGGCGCCGCGCTGGACACAGCTGGCCTCTAAACGAAGGTTCTGAGAGATGGGTGCGCGCTCTACCGGCCGCGAAGCGGCCTTGCAGATGCTGTTCGCGGTGGAAGCTGGTGGAAGCTCGGCGCCCCGCGTCGTCGCGACCTTCTGGCGCGAGACGCCGGGCGATCCCGAGGGACGCGCCTACGCGGACGAGGTGGTGGTCGGGGTCGCCGAGGATCTCGCGGCCGTGGACGAGGCGATCCGGAAGGCGAGCACGAACTGGCGCCTCGAGCGGATGGCGCGCGTCGATCGGAACGTCCTCCGGCTCGGCGCGTGGGAGCTCATGAACCGCCCAGAGGTGCCGCGCGCGGTCATCCTCGACGAGGCGGTCGAGCTCGCCAAGCGCTACGGCAGCGAGGAGAGCGGCGCCTTCGTGAACGGCGTGCTCGACCGGATCGCCGAGAACCTCGGCCGCGTCGACCGGGATCGCTGAGCGTCACGGCGCGCTGTCGCTCAGGCGCGCGCCTCGCTCACCACTTCAGCCAGGCGACCGTCACGCCGTCGCCGCCCTCGCTCGGGCCGCCCGGCCGGAGGCGCGCCACGTAAGGGCTCCCGCGCAGCGCCTCGCGGACGGCATCGCGCAGGGCGCCCGTGCCGTGCCCGTGGACGAAGAACGTGACCTTGCGGCCCGCGCCGAGCGAGCGGTCGAGGAACTGCTCGGCCATCGCGACCGCCTCGTGCGCGCGCAGGCCGCGGAGATCCACGGTGTTGTCCGCCGTCTGGATCGGGACGTCGGGGTCGGCGGCGGCGTCCAGATCGACGCGGCGCTGCGGGGGCGCCGCGGCGGCCGGCGGCGCGCCGGTGCCGCGCAGCTCGGCGATCGAGGTCGTGAGCTTGAGCGAGCCGGCGGTGACCCGCAGCTGGCCGCCCGAGAGGACCTCCACCACCTCGGCCTCGGCCCGCAAGCGAGGTACGTAGACGCGGGCGCCGACGCGGATGGCGGCCGGATCGATCGCCGGCCGCGCCTGCGGCTCGTCCTTCGGGCGCAGCTCGAGCTCGCCGCCGATCGACGTCTTCTGCCCCACCGCGTCCATGGCGCGAGCGGCCGCGCGCACGTCCTCCTCGGTGGGCTTGCCGCGCAGGCGCGCCTGCGCCGCCTTGAGGTCCTCGCGCGCGCGCCGCAGGCTGGCGAGCAGCGCCTCCCCCTCCCGCGTGATCACGCCGCGCTCCTTGTCCCGGAGCCGCTCGATCTCTGCCTCGAGCTCCCGCCGCTTCGCGCGGGAGGCGGCCGCCTCCCGCTCGGCGTCCTCGCGCGCGAGCTCGAGCGCGCGGCGCTCGGCGGAGAGCTTCTCGACCATCTGCTCGAAGGTGACCGCCTCCTTCGTGAGGAAGCGCTCGGCCCGCTCCAACACGGCGCCCGGGATGCCGAACCGCCGCGCGACCGCGAGCGCGCTCGATGCGCCGGGCACGCCGACGACGAGCCGAAAGGTCGGGCTCATGGTGGCGAGATCGAAGCCGACCGAGGCGTTCTCGAAGCGCTGATCCCCGAGCGCGAGCGCCTTGAGGCCCTCGTAGTGCGTGGTGCTGGCGACGGTGCCCCCGCGCGCGCACAGCGCGTCGAGCACGGCCGCGGCGAGCGCCTCGCCCTCGCGCGGATCGGTGCCGCCGGCGAGCTCGTCGAGCAGGACGAGCGCGCCGGGGCGCGTCTCGCCGAGGATCCGCCCCAGGTTTTTCACGTGGGCGCTGAAGGTCGACAGGTTCTTGTGGAGGTTCTGCTCGTCGCCGACGTCGGTCAGCACGACGTCGAAGAGCGCGACGCGAGAGCCCTCCCCGGCGGCGACCGGCAGGCCCGCGCGAACCATCAGCGCCGCGAGCCCGAGCGTCTTCAGGGCCACGGTTTTGCCCCCGGCGTTCGGTCCGGAGACGATCATCGCGCGGCCGGCGCTCATCGCGAGGTCGCTCGCGACCACCTTCACGCCGTCGAGCGCGAGGAGCGGGTGGCGGCCCCCGATGAGTTCGATGGAGGTCGGCCTCGATCCGCCCTCCGAGGCGCCCCGCCCGGCCCCGAAGGCGTCCTCCGGGACGTCCGGGAAGGTGAGGTCGAGGTCCTCCGCGAGCCGCGCCGCCGCGGCCCGCACGTCGGCGTGGGCCAGGGCGCGGGCGGCGGCCGCGACGCTCTCGACGTCCTCGGCCACGCGGGCGGTGAGCGCCGCGTAGATCGCCTGCTCCTCCCGCGCGACCTCGGCGTCGACCATCTTCATCCGGTTGCCCGTCTCGACGAGCACCCGGGGCTCCACGAACACGGTGGCGCCGCTCGCGCTCGTCGCGTGGACGATGCCGGGGAAGCGCTCGTGCGCGTCGGATCGCACCGGCAGCACGTAGCGCCCGTCGCGCTCCGTCCAGTAGCGGTCCTGGAGGATGTCCTCGTGCTTCTGGATGAGGTCCTCGAGGCGCCGGACGAGCCGCTCGCGCACCGCGCGCCGCTCCGCGCGAAGCGCCTCCAGGCGAGGCGACGCGCGATCGGCGAGCGTGCCGTCCGGATCGAACGCCGCCGCGAGCTCGCGCGCGACGGCGTCGAGCTCGGGGTCGGTCGCGCACGCGGCGTGGAGCGCGGGCGCGATCTGACGCCGGTTCTGCAGGTACTGCCGCGACGTCCGCGCGGCCTCGAGGAGGCCGAGCACGGCGCGCAGCTCCTCGTTCGCGAGCGCCGCGCCGATGCGGGCCCGATCGAGCGCGTCCTCGAGCTCCGCGACGTCGCGCGCCGGCACCGGCTCCCCGGCCCGGGAGAGCTCCACCGCCTCGCGCACCTCCGCGAGCGCGGTGAGGGCCTCGGCGCGCGTCGACGCGAACGGCAGGGCCCGGGCCAGCCGCTTCCCGCCCCGGGACGCGCATCGCTCCGCGAGCGCCTCGAGGACGCGATCCCACTCCAGGTCGGCGCGGGTCTTGGTGGGACAGGGATCTGCGAAGGGCCCTTCGGGGTTGTAGTCCATCACGCTTCGGTCGGATCGCGGGCCACGCCGCCGGCCCCGCTCGGCATCGGGTTCTGCTCCTTCTCGAGGTAGCGGAAGATGGTGCGCGGGTCGACGCCGAGGTCGCGGGCCGTCTGCGTGCGGTTGCCGTTGTTGCGCTCGAGCGCCTCCAGCACGTACCGCCGCTGGAACTCCTCCTTGGCCTTCTCCAGCGGCATGACGGCCGTCTCGGCGCCCGGGCCGAGATCGAGGTCCTCCACGGCGAGGAGCGCCTGGTCACAGAGGACAAGCGCCTTCTTGATGCGGTTCTCGAGCTGCCGGATGTTGCCCGGCCAGGGGTACTTCTTGATCGCGGAGAGCGCGGCCGGGCTGAAGCCTCGCACGGCGCTGCCGAGCTCGTCGGCGTACTTCGAGAGAAGGACCTTGGCGATGATGAGCACGTCGTCGCCGCGCTCGCGGAGCGGCGGGAGCCACAGGTTCACGACGTTGAGCCGGTAGTAGAGATCCTCCCGGAAATTGCCGGCGCGGATCTCCTCCTCGAGGTTCCTGTTCGTGGCGGCGACGATGCGGATGTCGACCTTCTCGGGCTTCGAGTCGCCGACGCGGAAGACGACCCGCTCCTGGAGCGCGCGGAGGAGCTTCACCTGGAGGTTCAGCGGCAGCTCGCCGATCTCGTCGAGGAACAGCGTGCCCTTGTCGGCGACCTGGAACTTGCCCGGGCGGCTGGCGATGGCGCCGGTGAAGGCGCCCCTCACGTGGCCGAAGAGCTCGCTCTCGATGAGGTTCTCGGGGATCGCGCCGCAGTTGATGGTGACGAAGGGGCCGCCATCGCGCGGGCTGCGCCGGTGCAGCTCCCGCGCGATGAGCTCCTTCCCGGTCCCCGTCTCGCCCGTGATGAGCACGCTGATGTCCGTCGCCGCGACCTTCTGCAGCTTGCGGAACACCTCGAGCATCGACGGGCAGGCGCCGATGATCTCGCCGAACTTCTTGTCGTGCAGCTCGGCGACGAGCTTGGCCTTGTCGGCCCTGAGGGCGTTCAGGAGCATCGCGTTCTGGAGGATGAGCGAGGCCTGGGACGCGAAGATGCTGAGCAGGTCGAGCTGGGCGCGGTCGAAGAGGTGCTTGATCTTGTCGTTGCCGACGTAGAGCGCGCCGATGATCTGGCCCTGCGACAGGAGCGGCGCGCACATCACGCTGGAGAGCTTCATCGCGATGACGCTGTCGCTCCGGCCGAACTGCGTGTCGGCGAGCGCGTCGGAGACGATCACCGGGCGGCCCGAGACGATGACCTGACGCACGATGCTGTCCGAGATCCCCCCGGCCGCGTCGGTGATGGCCTCCTTCCGGATGTTGCGCGACGCGCGCACCGCCAGCTTGCGATCGCCGCCCGCGGCCGGCGCGGCCGGAGCGCCGCCGCAGACCGCCGTGTCGGCCGCCGCCTCCGCCCCCTCGAGGAGCAGGAGGAAGCCCTTGTCGGCGTGCGTCAGCTCGATGACGTCGTCGAGCATCGCCTCGAGGAGCTCGTCGACGCTGCGCCGGTTGATGAGCTTCTCGCTGAAGGCGAACAGCTTGCGGACGCCGGCGAGCTCCGACGAGCCCTGCAGCGGCGCGGGCCGCTCCGCCCCGCCGTCGCTCGCGGGGAGCCGCTCCTGGACGGTCGGCGCCTCGGCGAACATCGAGAAGCCGACCTCGACCGTGCCTAGCTGGAGCCGGTCGCCGTGCACCAGGCGGGCGCGCCGCTTCTTCTTGCCGTTGATCGCGATCTCCCCGTCGCGCTCGCACTCCTCCAGCACGAAATCGCGTCCGTCGAACACGATCTGCGCGTGATGGTCCAGCACCCCTGCTCCCGCGACCGCGACGTCGTTTCCGAGCGCCTTGCCGATCGTCGTGACCGGTTTGTGGACGCTGTACAGGCGTGGCGCGCCCTCGGAGGCGAAATACTTCAGGGTCGGCATCGAGGGCAGCATAGCAGGCGTGCCGCGGCCTCATGCAGCCGTGTTGGACGGCACACCGCGGCTTACCAGAGCTCTCCGACGACGACGGCGCCGAGCCCGCCTCGATAGGGCGTGAGGCTGCCGCCGAGCACGCGCGCGAACGGGGGACGGCCACGATCTTCCTGGTCGTCCAGGGCGACGGAGGCGCTCGAGTCCGGCCTCCCGAGGAACAAGGCGCCCGCGACGAGGCCGAGGGTGCCCGCCGCGCCCTGGGCGATGAGGCCGCGGCGGGGGTCATGATCGCTCCCGATGTACGCGAGGTAGATGGGCAACGACACCACCGTGCCGATGCCGAGCCCGCCCCACATCCACGCGAGCTGGTTCCACGAGGGCGTCCACGCGACGGACAGGCCGACGGCGCCCGCGGTCGCGACGTTGAACCCGATGAGGCCCCCGAGCGAGATGCTGTCGTTCGACTCGCTCCAGTCGCCGTTGCTGGCGGCGGCCCCGAACGCGCTGCCGATGAGCGAGCCCCACACCGCGCCCGAGGCGACGAGCATGTTGGTCTGCGGCTTGGGCCGGAGGAGATAGTAGAAACCCCAGCCCGCCGCGCCGCCGACGGTGGAGCCGATCACCTCGGCGGTCGCGAGCCCGAGGAAGCCCCACTCCTTGCCCTTCCGGGCGCTGACGTACTGGTAGGACGCGATGCCGAGCCCCTCGCCCGCGCCGATCACCATGCCCGTGGCGATCGCGGACGGCATGCCGCGCGGCATCGGCGGCGAGTCGAGGAAGTAGACGCCGACCGGCGCCGCGACGCCGAGGAGCGCGGGGGCGATGAACTGCGCGCCGGGATCGTCGATGCCGGCGAGCGCGTCGATCCAGATGCCGGTCCCCACGCCATAGGCCACGGAGGTGGCGTAGAGGTAGCCGACCTCGAGCGGCGTCGATTTGGGCTCGCTTTTCTTCTGCGGGGCGTACCCGTAGCCGCCGTACTGGCCTCCGTACCCGCCGCCGTACTGACCGCCGTACGCGCCGCCCTGCTGACCACCGTAGGGCGGCGCGCCGTACTGGGCAGCGGCCGTCGAGCTGACGCTCGACAGGAGGAGCGCGGAGAGGAGACTCACGAGAGGTCGCGTGTGCATCGCGCCGCCACTTTACACGCTCGCGAGAGGCGAGGCGCGCGGCGGCGCGAGAAAGCGCCTTCCCGCGAGCCGGCCCCGCGTCTCACTCTCTCGTGAGGGCGCGGGTCATGAGGTCCACGACGGCCTGCTGCGGCGGCTTTCCCTCGTACAGCATCCGGTACACCTCGACCGTAATCGGCGCGCTCACGCCCAGCTTGTCCGCGAGGTCGTGCGCGCTCTTTGCGGTCTTCACGCCCTCGGCGACATGGCCGAGGCCGGCGAGGATCTCGTCGAGCTTCCGTCCCCTGCCCATCTCGATCCCGACGGTGCGGTTGCGCGACAGCTCGCCCGTGCACGTGAGCACCAGGTCGCCCATCCCGGAGAGGCCCGCGAGGGTGAGCGGGTTCGCCCCCTTCGCCGCCGCCACGCGGCCGATCTCCGCGAGGCCGCGCGTGATGAGGCCGGCGCGCGCGTTGTGGCCGAAGCCGAGGCCGTCGCAGATGCCGGCGGCGATGGCGATGACGTTCTTGAGGGCGCCGCCGACCTCGACGCCCACGACGTCATCGGACGAGTAGACCCGGAACCTGTCGGTCGCGAACATGCGCTGCACCGCGTGCGTCTCCCGCTCGCTCCTGCCAGCGACCACGACCGTGGTCGGCTGGCCGGCCGCGACCTCGCGCGCGAAGCTCGGGCCCGACAGGTACGAGAGACGCGGCTCGGCCTCGCGCCCGAGCTCGTCGACCAGCACCTCGCTCATCAGCATCAGCGAGTCGTTCTCGATGCCCTTCGTCGCGCTGCACACGAGCGCGTCGCGGGGGATGTGGCGCCCTGCCTCCCGGACGACCTCGCGCAGCGCGTGCGACGGGACGACCACGACGGCGAGCTCCGCGCCGCGGAGCGCGTCCTCGAGATCGCCCGTCGCCCGCAGGCTCGCGGGCAGCTCCACGCCCGGCAGGTACCGGTCGTTCTGGCGCTCCCGGCCGATGCGCTCGGCGAGCTCGCCGTGGTGCGCCCAGAGCGCGGTGGGGTTGCCCTTGTCCGCCAGCAACTTCGCCAGCGCCGTCCCCCACGCGCCGGCCCCGATGACTGCGACGTTCGCCATGGCAGTGACCCTATCACCACCCGCGCGCGGGGGCCGACGGCGGCGCGCCGCTCGACCCGCCGGTGTTTCGACTATGCTGCGCCCATGCTCTTTCGCACCGCCGCGCTGCGCGCGCTCGGCCTCGCGCTCTGCCTCTCGCTGCTCGGAACGGTGTGCGGCGCGTGCGGCCAAGGCGCGCTCGGCGTGATGCCTGGCGTCGTGAACGATCCGGGAAACCTGTCCCTCCGCAGGGCCATCCTCGCCTTCGCGACGAGCCAGCTCTGCACCGAGATGCGGAAGCGGAGCGTGCCGCTGCGCCTCCGCGACGAGGATCCGGTGACGGGCCGGTTCTACCCGGGCTCGTGCGTCGCCCAGGAGCTCGCGAACGGGCACCTGTTCCTCCAGTTCGGGGGGAGCGGCGTCGTCTGGACGAACCTGACGAAGCGCATGAGCTTCGATGCGAGCGCGGCCGTCGAGTACGACCACGACTTCCTGATGGATGGCGACACGATGTACGTGTACTTCCGCCAGCGCTCGACGACGGCGGCGAGCTTCACGACCAAGCTCATCGAGCAGCCCGCCGCGATCTCGCTCGGCGGCGTGTCGCTCGCCCAGGGCAGCGCGTACGCGAACGCGCTCGGCGCCCAGCTCCTGAAGACCGAGATCGCCCGGGGGTTCACCGTCATCCGCGACGACGACGGCGCCGTGCAGTTCGGGCTCGGCATCATCGAGAAGGGAAAGCGGCCCGACGCGCCGTACGAGCGCCGCGACAACGGCAAGCTGCTCCTGGCAAACGAGCGCACCGAGGTGCACCAGGAGCAGCGCGATATCATCGGCCCGCTGGAGATCGCGGGCAGCGACGAGGCCCTGACGCTCACGGTCGCCGTCGAGGGCGCGCCCGGCGTGGACGTCATCCTCGTGCCTCGCGGCACCGGGGAGCCGTGGCTCCAGGCGTACCTGACGCAGCCCGCGCCGGCGCCCCTGGCAGCGGCGGCCCTGCTCGACGAGCCGGTGTACTCCGGCGCCCCCTGGCGGCGAACGGTGCCGCTGCCCAAGGGGCAATACTACCTGGTCATCGACAACACGAGCGCCGCAGGGCGGACGCAGCCAACGACGTACGCCCGCGACGACCGCGCGGCCCTCGTGAGCTACGCCGTCGAGGTCGGAGACGCGCCCTGACGAGCGCGAACGAGGGGCGAGCGAGGGGCGAACGAGGGGCGAACGAGGGCAACGAGGGCGAACGAGGACACGCGGGCGACGACGCCGACGGACCGCGCGTCGCCCGCCACGCCTGCGCACTTGCCGCGGCGAGGGGCGGCGTATACATAAGCTCTCTCTTGCCGCCGCGCCCCGATGATCAACCCCAGAGCGTCCCGTCGGTCGCGGCCAGCCGGCCCGCAAGCTCGGAGTTCAGACCCTCGATGAGGGGAAGCGCGAGCTCGGAGCCCCGCGCCAGCGCGGCCAAGTCGACAGGCGGCGCAGACCCGCGCTCGACTGGCAGCTCTCCTCCGCCAGGGGGCAGGGACGGCCGGGCGCCGCTGCGCTTCCTGTTCCACCTCGTGTGGATCTGCATCGTTCCCTTCGCGCTCGCGGTCCTGAACGTCTGGCTGCTCACCCCGCCGGCCGAGGGAGGGAGCTCCCAGCCGCTCCGGGTCTTCGTCGGCGAGCAGCAGATCCCGGCGGGCATCGTGCTCTTCACGATCTTCGCGATGATCCTCTGGCGGTTCCGCCACGAGCTGCCGTTCGCTTCGGCGATCGGCGTGGGCGGCCGCCGGGACATCCCCCCGAAGGCGCGCGCTCGCTTCGAGGACGCCGCGGCGCTCCTCGAGGAGGCCCACCGGATCCTGCGCGGCCGCAAGCGTGACGTCGAGCGCGAGCTGACGAGCGGCGAGCGCGAGCAGGTGATGCAGGCGATCGCGGCCCTCGAGCGCGCGATGAGCGCCGAGACGTTCGACGCCGACGAGTTCGACGCCGCCCACAGCCGCGCCGATCGCGCGGTCGGCGAGCACCTCGGCCGCTGGCGCAAGGGCGAGATGCGCGAGTACGCGGAGTCGATCGGCATCGCCGTCGCCGTCGCGCTCCTCCTGCGCGCCTTCGTCGTCGAGGCGTTCAAGATCCCGAGCGGCTCGATGATCCCGACCCTCATGGTCGGCGACCACATCTTCGTCAACAAGTTCACCTACGGCCCGCTCATCCCCTGGACCGACCAGCGCCTCTTCCCTCGCCTGCCGCCGTCGCGCGGGGACGTGATGGTGTTCAAGTTCCCCGAGAACAAGGAGCAGGACTTCATCAAGCGGACGATCGCCATCCCCGGCGACACGCTGGAGGCGATCAACGGCCGCCCCGTCATCAACGGCTGGCTCGTCCCCCACTGTCACGTCGGCCCCTACCACTACGAGGGCCGGCAAGCGGAGCTGTTCGTCGAGTACCTCGGAGACAAGTCGTACTTCACGCTCTACGAGAAGAACCCCGACGGCATGATGTGCGTGGAGAGCGACGACTGCACGCCGGGCTCCTCGTGCCGGGGCGGCATCTGCGGCGATCTCCAGGGCCCCTTCAAGGTGGCCGCCGACGAGGCGTGGGTGATGGGCGACAACCGCAACAACAGCCACGACTCGCGCAGCTGGCGCGGCGGGCTCGGGGCGGGCGTGCCCTTCGATCACATCAAGGGACGCGCGATGTTCGTGTGGATGAGCTTCGGCCCCGGCGGCGGCATCGCGCAGGATCGCCTCTTCGTGAACGTCATGGGGCGCCCGAAGCTCCCCGGCGCCCACGAGGCGACCCTGCACGACGGCCTCGAGAAATGCCTCCGCGAGCGGCCCCCCGTCTCCGAGACGACCCCGCCGCCCCCGCCCGCGCGCCCTCAGTCGAAGCGCCGCTGAAGCCGCGCCGGCAGCGCGTGGGCGCGCAGCCTCCCCGACAGCGCGTGGGCGGTCTTGTCCCCTCGAGGTCGACGCGGCGAGTCATCCGGTCCAGGGCGACGGAGCAGGCGGTGCGCCCGGGGCGCCGCGGGATCGAGCCGAAGAGGCCGAGGAGAGACGCCGGAGACGGGAGCAGCCCGAGCGCAATTTTCTGATGGGCGGTCGCTCGTTCACGCGCCACGCTTCCCATGCCCGAGGCGCCCGTGCGCCAGCTGCGTGAGCTGCGTGCGCCTCGAACCCCGAACAGGAGCCAGGTGCATGAGCGACGCGATGTGGGCGCTGACGTACAACCGCGAGAAGCAGCCGTGGGAGTCCACCGTCGGGCTGTCCAAAGATCAGGTCGAGCGCCCGGCGATCGACGAGGCCAGGGACTACCACGACCGCGCGAGCGTCCTCGTCAAGCCGATCATGACGGGCTTCTGCGGCTCGGATCGCGGCATCTGGTTCCGCAGCGCCTTCAAGGACATGATCCTCTCGTCGCTCGATCGCGATCGGAAGGCGACGCGCACGATCGGCCACGAGCTGCTCGGCCGCGTGGTCGACCTCGGGACCGACGCGCGCCGGTCCTTCGGGCTTCAGATCGGCGACATCGTGTCGACCGAGAGCCACATCGCCTGCGGCGCTTGCTACCAGTGCCGCGTCGGCGACACCCACGTGTGCGCGGACGACAAGATCATCGGGATCAGCGAGGATGGCTGCTTCGCCGAGCTCGTCAAGCTGCCCGCGAAGAACCTCTGGCGCACCGACATCGCGAGGATCCGGCCCGAGGTCGCCGCGGTGCAGGAGCCGTTCGGCAACGCCGTGCACGCGTGCACCAAGGTGAACCTCCGCGGCAAGCGCGTGGCCATCTTCGGCTGCGGCACCATCGGCCTGTTCGCGATCGCGATCGCCCGCGCGATGGGGGCGATCTACGTCATCGGCGTGGAGCCGGCGGAGCGGAACGCCGAGATGGCCCGCCGCCTGGGCGCCGACGCGGTCCTGCGCCCGCACCGCGCGAGCCCGGAGCGGCCCCACGCGAGCGATCCCGAGCTGACGGAGCGGGTCCGGAAGCTCACCGACGGCGTCGGCGTCGACGTCGTGCTCGAGATGAGCGGCGTGAACAGCAGCGTCAACAACGCGATCCACGCGGCGAGGCGCGGGGGCGACGTGATCCTCTTCGGCCTGAAGAGCGGTGACGCGGTGATCGAGAACTTCGACCGCCTCATCGTGGACGGCATCAGCCTCCACAGCGTGATCGGCCGGCGCATCTTCGAGACGTGGCACATCACGCGCCACCTGCTCGAGTCGCGCGATCCGAACATCCACGACCTCATCTGGGAGGTCATCCTGAACCGGGGCGAGGGGACGGTGTTCGACTTCGAGGACTACGACGCGGCGGCCTTCCAGGAGGCGATCTCGAGCCACCCGAAGGTGATCCTCCGCTACTGAGCCGCTCAGGCGACGACGCCGAGGCGCCGGCCGACCCGCAGGAAGGCGTCGATCGCCTGATCGACGTGCTCGGGCTCGTGCGCGGCGGAGAGCTGCACCCGGATGCGGGCCTCGCCCTTCGGCACGACGGGGTACGAGAAGCCGATGACATAGATGCCCTCGGCGAGCAGCGCCCTCGCCATCTCGTTCGCGAGCTGCGCCTCGCCCAGCATGATGGGCACGATCGGGTGGATGCCGGGCTTGATGGTGAAGCCGGCCTGCGTCATCCCCTGCCGGAACCGGCGCGCGTTCTCCATCACCCGCGCGCGCAGCGAGGGCTCCGCGTCGATGAGGTCGAACACGGCGATCGAGGCGCCGGCGATCGCCGGGGCGAGCGTGTTGGAGAACAGGTACGGCCGCGATCGCTGCCGGAGCAGGTCGACGATCGGCTGCCGGCCGGTCGTGAAGCCGCCGCTCGCCCCGCCCAGCGCCTTGCCCAGGGTGGAGGTGATCACGTCGACGCGGTGCATGACCCCGCAGAGCTCCGCGGTCCCGCGCCCCGTCGGCCCGATGAACCCGGTCGCGTGCGAGTCGTCGACCATCACCATCGCGCGGTACTTGTCGGCGAGATCGCAGATGGTGTCGAGCTTCGCCAGGTACCCGTCCATCGAGAACACGCCGTCGGTGGCGATGAGCCGGAGCCGCTTGCCGGCCGTCGCGCGGAGGATGTCCTCGAGGGCGGCCATGTCCCCGTTCGCGTAGCGGTGCCGCTCGGCCTTGCAGAGGCGGATACCGTCGATGATCGACGCGTGGTTCAGCGCGTCCGAGATGACGGCGTCCTCCTCGCCGAGGAGCGTCTCGAAGAGGCCGCCGTTCGCGTCGAAGCACGACGAGTAGAGGATGGCGTCCTCGGTGCCGAAGAAGCGGGCGATCCTGGACTCCAGCCGCCGGTGAAGGTCCTGCGTGCCGCAGATGAAGCGCACGCTGGAGAGGCCGAAGCCGTGCGTGTCGATTGCCTCCTTCGCCGCCGCGATGACCGCCGGGTGCGACGACAGGCCAAGGTAGTTGTTCGCGCAGAAGTTGAGGACCCCAGCGCCACCTTCGGTCCGGATCACCGGCCCCTGCGGCGTCGCGAGGATCCGCTCTTCCTTGTAGAGACCCGCCGCACGGATGTCCTCCAACGCCCGTACGTACAGTGACCGAGCGACATCGAACATGACGTCGTTATAAAACGGGGCTGTCGGCCGGTCGACGGGGGAACGCCGTCCGGACACCCAGGGCGGCGCTGCTCATGGGCCTGAGCGCCAGCAGGCGACCCCGGACACGGGAGGCAGGGTGCACGCGGCTTTGTCGCGCGCAGCGCGGCCGCGGCCTACTCGATCCGGGAGGCACGTGGCAGAACGGGCAGCGTCCAGCGCCGCGCGATCGCCGTGCGGCTCGCGTCGCGTGCCAGCGCGCGCCGCGCGAGCCGAGCGCACGAACGGCGCCCTCGGGAGGAGCAGGCATGACGGAAGCCAGGGGGGACTTCCGGCGAAGCGCCGGTGTGCTGTGTGCTGTCGCGTCGCTCGCGGCCGCCGCGAGCAACCCGGGCTGCAGCCGCGCGGAGGATCCGCCCGGACGGACCAGCGCGGGCTCCACCGGCGGAGCGCCTGGCACGACCGCGGCGAGCGGAACGGGAGGCGGGGGCGGCGCGGGGGGTGATGCTCCCTATGCGGCTTTGCCGCTCGTCCCGGCGATCGCGTTCGACGCGACGCCGGATATCGCCGGGGCTTACGTGTACTTCACCGGTCTTGGCGCGGACGGCAGGGCCGGCGTCTTCAGGATCGGCGCGCAAGGCGGCGCGGGCGCCGCCGAGATCGCGGCCGGTCCGCCGCTCGTCGCGCCGCTCGGGATCGCGACGAGCGCGGACGGCGGTCGCGTCTTCGTGGCCGACCCAGGCGCGGGCGGCCCGGCGCTCGGCGACGCGGGCGCCCTCTTCGCGATCGACCTGCCCGGCGGCGCCGTCGCCCCGATCGACGGCGGCGAGGGGCTGCGCGCGCGCGGCCTCGAGGTCGCCCGCGGCGCGGACAACGAGGAGCGGATCATCTTCTCGGGGCGCGATCGCGACGATGGCCAGCCCGGCGTGTTCTCGCTGCCGGCGCGCGGCGGCGAGGTGTCGGCGCTCGCCAAGGGGAGCCCGCTCGTCGACCCGAGCGGGATCGCGGTCGCCGGCCGGGGCGACGTCTTCGTGTGCGACACCCTCGCGAGCCCCGACAAGACGGCGACCATCTTCAGGATCGAGGACGGCTTCGTGAGCCCGTTCGCGACCGGGCTCCACGTCGGTACTCCGTGCGGCATCGCGCTGACGCGCGACGACGCGGCGCTGCTCGTGCTCACGCGCGACCCGACCCGAGGCGCCGACGAGGTCGTGTGGATCGAGGTGGCGTCCGGAGCGCGCTCGGCGACGGCCGCTGGCGCGCCTGGCCACGACGAGCCCGGGGGGTTGCACCGGGCGAGGGGCGCCGACGTCTTCGCGTTCGTCGATCACAGGGCCCAGGAGCAAGGCTCGGTGTTCCTGCTCAGGCAATGAGCCGCAGAGGAGCGATGGAAGGACCCGCACGCATGATCCACCGACCGTCGCGCGCCGTCGCCGTCTTCACGGCGTCCGTCGCGCTCAGCGCGCCCAGCCTCGCCGCAGCGTCGAGCCACCGCGAGGCGCCGGCCATCGCGAGGGATCCGGCCGCCGACAACACCGACCTGTACGCGTGGGTGGAAGGCGGCAACCTCGTGATCCTCGCGAGCTACATCCCGCTCGAGGAGCCCGCCAGCGGGCCGAACTTCCACGGCTTCTCGGACGACGTGCTCTACGAGGTGCACATCGCGCGCGGGCCGTCGAGCCTCGAGGACGCGCTGACCTATCAGTTCCGGTTCTCGACCAGGCCGTACGTGGCGGCGGATCCGGCGGGGCTCACGCCGGCGCCGAGCGGCGGCAACGAGTTCTTCTCGCAGCTCGCCGGCGGGGAGCAGACGTACACCGTGACGAGGATCGAGGGCGGCGCGTCGACCGTGCTCCTGAGGGACGCCCCGGTCGCGCCGCCGAACATCGGGAGGAGGACGAACCAGCTCGCCTACCGGATCACCGGCGGCGGCTACCCGGCCTTCGCGATGTCCTCGAAGTTCCTCAAGCAGATGGCGGGCGGCGCGGGGCGCGCCTGGGCCGGGCCGCGCGACGACGGGTTCTACGCGGATCTCGGCCGCGCGTCCGATCTGGCGGGGCTGTGCCCGCTCCTCGCGGCGCCGAACCCGTCGTGCACCGCGCGCGACAACCTCGCCGGCTTCAACGTCCACACGCTCGCGCTCGAGCTCCCGCTCGCCGCGGTCAACGGCGGCGCGGAGCCGACGCCGGGGCCGAGCGACCGACAGACGCTCGGCGTCTGGGCCTCCGCGAGCCGCCGCAAGGTGCGGATCCTGCGCGCGAACGGCAAGGAAGATGGCCTCGGTCCCTGGGTCCAGGTGTCGCGTGTCGGCCTGCCGCTGATCAACACCTGGATCATCGGCCTGCAGGACAAGGACAAGTACAACCGCGCGCACCCGCGCGACGATCTCGCCAACTTCGGAGCCTACTTCCTGAACCCAATCCTGGTGCGGGACGCCGAGTTCGCCGGGCTCTACCAGGCAGGCCAGCCGCTCGCGGCCTTCGATCCCGAGGCGCTGAAGCAGAGCCGGACCGACCTCATCGACGCCTTCAACCTGAAGCCCGCGAGCCTCGGAGGGCACAGCCTGCAGACCGTCGGCGACGTGCTCCGGATCGATCTGGGCATGCCGTCGGGCTTCCCGAACGGCCGCGCGCTGGTCCCCGGCGCGGATCACGAGCAGACCGACGTCACCGACGCGCTGCTCACGCTCGTCCTGACCGGCGCGCTCGGCGCGACGGCGGGCGACGGCGTGGGCGCGAACGACGCGCGGTTCCTCCCGGCCTTCCCTTACCTCGCGACGGCCTGGGAGGGCGCGACCCAGGGCCACTTCCGGCCCTGAGCCGCCCGGCGTGGCGCAGCGCGCGCAGCTCGCCTGTCACGGCGCAGCGCACCGCATCCCGCACACGCCGCGTGCGGCGCCCCCGCGCGCTCGTCGAACACACGCGGCGCGGCACTCGCCGTCGCGCGTGCAGGCCTCGCCCTCGGCCTTCGGCGCCGCGCAGCGCCCGTCCACGCAGCGCGCGCCGGCCGCACAGAGCCCGCCGAGGCAGGCGGCGCCGGCGGGGGGCAGCGCCGCCTCGCTGCAGCGCGCGTCGACGCAGCGGCGGGCCCTCCCGCAGGCCGCGTGGGCCTCGCAGCGGCCGCCGAGCGGGACGTCGTCCGCGCACGCGCGCCCGGCGCAGTGGCCGCGGCACTCGGGGTGCGCCTCGGCGTAGCGCGTCTGCCGGGTGACCGCGGCCAGCGCGTCGACCGAGAGGCCGCAGGGCCCCGCGGCGCGCGGGGCGCGGCAGGTGCCCGCGTCGGTGGGGCCGGCGCCTTCGCAGCGCAGCCCGCCCGCGCACTCGAGCGACGACCGGCACCGGGCCCCCTCGTCGAGCGCGCCCCGCACGATCCCCTCGCATGCGGGCGGGACCGGGGCGGCGAGCGGAGAGACCCAGTCGCACCCATCGAGCGATCGTTCCATCGCATCGACGCAGCGGCCCACCTCGTCGGTCGATAGCGTCACCGCCCGCGCGCGCACCGCGACGCTCAGCGCGCGCGCGCACTCGGCGGCGGCCTGGAAGCCCGCGGCGCCGCCGCAGCACGCCGCCTTGCGCCGCGCGGGCAACGCGTGAAGCGCGTCGCATAGCCGGGCCGCGAGCGGCTCCGGCGCGCCCTCGGCCTTCCCGTAGACGGGGGTGATCTCGTCGCCCGGCAGGTTCTCCGCGGGCCCTGCCGGCGAGGGCGCCGCGGTCGCATCCGCCCCCGGCGAGGGCGCCGCGATCGCGCCTGCCTCCGGCGAGGGCGCCGCGGCCGCATCCACCCCCGGCGAGGGCGCCGCGGTCGCGCCCGCCTCCGGCGAGGTGCGGCGAGCACACGCGGCGCAGAGGTGCACGATCAGCGCCGCGGCGCAGAGCCGCTGCAGGCGGTGGCCATCCGTCTGGACAGGCAATGCGATCTCCTCCGCGCTGCGCGCTGCTGGTCGATCGAACGATGCGCTGGAGCGGCGAGCTTGCCGGCGCAGGCCGGCGAGGCAAGCTCTTTCGCGATCGGATCGAGCCTGTGACGCCCCCGGGTGAGCCGCGGCGCGCCCAGGGCGGAGCTCCAGCGCGAGGGGAGGTCAGCGCTCCGATGCTGCGACGAACGGGTTGCCTCTTCGCCTGCGCTGCCCTGAGCGGAAGCCTCGGTTGCACCGAGCGCCCGCGCGCCGAGGCCGTCCCCGCCGCGACGGTATCGACCGGGCGCGCCGCCGAGGCGCCGGCGCCCTCGAGCCTCGACGCGGCGCGCGCGCTCGCGCTCGCGGCCCCGGCGGGCGCGAGCGCTGTCGATCGCGAGATCGAGGCGCTGTCCCGACGCCTCGCGACGGCGCCCGGCGGCGCGGATCTCTGGAGCGCGCTCGGCCACGCGTGGCTCCGAAAGGCGCGCGCCTCGGGCGATCCGTCGCTCTACGGCCGAGCTCACGCGTGCGCGGAGGTCGGGCTCGCGCTGGCCGCAGGAGATCGCGCGTCGCTCAACCTGCTCGGCCTCGTGCTGATCCACGAGCGCAGGTTCACCGAGGCGCGCGACGCGGCGGAGCGGGTCCTCTCGCGGGACGAGGGCGACGCGCTCGCGCTCGGGACGCT
Source organism: Sorangium sp. So ce1504 (assembly GCF_051521635.1). NCBI lineage: Bacteria > Pseudomonadati > Myxococcota > Polyangiales > Polyangiaceae > Sorangium > Sorangium sp. So ce1504. The sequence goes on from NZ_CP150365.1 coordinate 10,472,069, forward strand.
CAGCGACGCCGCCCTCGCGCTCGGCGCCTTCCAGGTCGCGGCGCACGCGGCGCAGCGGATGGTCGACCAGCGGCCCGGCCTGCCGTCCTACGCGCGGGCCGCACACCTGCGGTGGCTCCAGGGCGACGCGGCGACGGCGAAGCGGATCATCCGCGTCGCGATCGACGCCGGCGACCCGGGCGAACCCGAGGCGCTCGCGTGGACCCTGACCCAGGCGGCCATGATGTTCTGGCACGAGGGCGACCACGAGGGCGCAGACCTGGGCTTCGAGCGGGCGCTCGCCGCGCAGGCCGGGTATCCGCCGGCGCTCGCCGGCAGGGCGCGCGTCGCGCTGGCCCGCGGCGCGTGGGGCCGCGCCGTCGAGCTCCTCGAGCGGGCCCACCAGCAGAGCCCGGACGCGGAGACCGCGTGGCTGCTCGGCGACGCCAGGATGGCTGCAGGCGACCACGCCGGCGCAGCGCGGGCTTACGCCGGCGCGGTCGACGCGGGGCAGCTGTCGGACCGCCGGACCCTCGCGCTGTACTACGCGACCAAGGGCCTTGAGCGCGACGAGGCGCTCCGCCTCGCCGACGCGGAGCGCGCCGTCCGCGCAGACGTCTACACCGAGGACACCCACGCCTGGGCGCTGTACCGCGCGGGCAAGCTGGCCGAAGCGCGCGCGGCCAGCGACAGGGCGCTGGCGCTCGGCACGAGGGACGCGCGCTTGCTCTACCACGCCGGGGCGATCCGGATCGCCCTGGGGGACGTGGCGCGAGGCGAGCGGCTCGTGCGGGACGCGCTCGATCTGAACCCCAGGTTCGACATGACAGGGGCCGCCGAGGCCGAGCAGCTCCTCGCGCGTCGCAAGGCCCCCCGCGGCCCGGCGCGCTGACGGCCTGATCGAGGAGCAGCGCGCCAGGCGCGCTGAGGGTGAGCACGCGAGGCGTGCCTTGTGGTGAGAGCTCGCGAGTCCGGCCGAGCGGGGACTCGACCTCAGGTGTCGTATTTCACGGTCGACGGGACCACCAGTGGTGGAGGAGCGATAGCGGGTTGCGACGGCGCCGGGGCGGGCTCATCAATGGGGCCCGAGCCTGGCTGGCTCTTGGGTGGCTGGCCATGGAGCTCCCGCAGCCGAGCGGGCGCGGGCTCGATCGCTGTCGGGGCCTCATCTCCTCCCGGCTCGCCCTGCGCGATGGGGGGCACGCTCACCGCGGGCGGCGGCGGGACGAACATCCTCGGCACCTGGATCGAGCGGGCGATCGACGCGACCTCGGGGAAGCTCATGGCCATCCGCTCGACAAACGCCGCACGGGCCGCATCATCGGGGGCGCTCGCCGAGGCCTTCGCGACCCGCAGCGCCGTCCAGAGCTCGTAATACCAGGCGGAGAGGGAGGCATGCGCTTCCAGCAGGTCACGAATGGTATCCTCGGAAACGATGATGTTCTTGCCCATGGGCGAGAGGATACATGACCGAGCGACGCCTCCCACCTCGTTCGAGCGGCCCAACACCGGCGGAGCGGGGACCGGACCCGACCTCGACACGCGCGGCGTCCGGCGCTCTCCGCGGCCCCGGGACACCGCGCGACGACGCCACGTCGCTCAGGATCGTCACCTATAACGTCCGCTACTTCGGGCACGGGACGCGGGGCATCGCCTCGACCAGCGCCGCCATCACCCGGATCGCGACGACGCTCGCGCGGATGTCCCCGCTGCCCGATCTCGTGTGCCTCCAGGAGGTCGAGACCCAGTCGCTGAGGTCCTCGACGATGAACCCGCGCTGGCACCCGGAGGAGACCCAGCTCGATCGCCTGATGACCGAGCTGCACGCGGCGCTGGCGCAGGCAGAGCGGCGCGAGCGCTACGTCGCCTACTACTTCCCCGCGCACACCTACAGGCTTACCTCGCGGACGAACATCTACACGACCGGGCTCGCGGTGCTCGCGCGCGACACATTCCACATCGGACACCACAACGCGGAGCGCCCGCACGACATCACCCATCGGCGGGGGGTCAAGAGCCTGAAGCAGACGCGCATCTGCGCGCACGTGTCGTTCGAGCACGAGAGCGGGCAGAGCTTCGATGTGTTCAACACCCACCTCAGCCTGCCGAGCGTGTTCTCGCGGGAGTTCTGGACAGGCGAGGCGCGGATGGGGTTCGGGCCCAATCAGATCGAGGAGGCGAGGGTGCTCGCCGATTTCGTCCGGCGCGAGCGCCGGAGCGACAACTTCGTGGTGGTCGGCGACTTCAACTCGCTGCCAGGCTCGCCGGTCGATCGCTTCCTGCGCGAGGAGATCGGCTTCGTGGACGCGTTCGCCAAGGTCCGCTGCCTCTCCGAGACCGAGGCGCGCGCCTTCCCGACGGCTGGCTTCATGAACCTCCGCATGCACCTCGACCACGTCTACTCGTCCGAGCGCCTCCAGTGGCTGGACTTCACGGGCACGCACCCGTTCGGGCACAGGGGCGCGTTCGCAGGGCTGTCCGATCATGTCCCCCTGATCGCGCGCTGCCGCCTGCCGGGCGCCGCCGGCTGACCGCCGCGCGGCGCCGCCGCCCTGGGCGCGGCGCGGCGGCCGCTCACCCCGGCAGCCAGAGCAGGTCGTCCATGATGGGCTCGAGGCACGCGGAGATCTGGGGGCCGAGATCGGCGCCGCACGCGAGCTTGCCGAAGCAGGCGCGGACCTCGTGCCGGCCGCGGCTGTTCATCGCGCCGATCGCTCGCTCGAGCTGCGGGCCGAGGCCGTCCTCCAGGCTCTGCCGGCAGGTGTCGTAGTCGAGGTCTCCGCACCCCGCGAGGCGGCCGCAGAGGACGGCCATGTACGGCGCCAGGTCGGCGCGCGGGAGCGTGGTAGCCGTCATGGCCTCGGAGCCGCAGCGGCTCACCTCCTCCGCATAGGCGGCGGTGAAGGGATCGCCCTCGAAGCGCCGCAGCGCTGCCAGCGAGCACTCCGAGGTCGCGCGGAGCATCTTCGGCGAGGCCATCGTCGTCATCTGCGTGCACTGCTCGAACTTCGGCCAGCCCTTCGCCTGCTCGGTGGCCCGCTGGTAGAGCGCCTCGAGGTACACGCACCAGGCGCGCTGGGCCTCGCGTTGATCGCGCTGCTCGACGCTCGCGCCCCGCGCGCCCTGCCCGTCGGGCGATGCCTGCGCGGGTCGCGCGGGCGCCTTCGCGGAGGCGGCGGGCGCCGGCGCACCGCCGCATCCCGACGCGAGGGCCGCGGAGATCAGCGAGGCCGCGCCGAGCATGGAGACGGCGGCGCGGAAGCTGCGTTCATGGATTGTGCCTTTCACGGGAGCCCCCCTTCGTCGAACAGGCTGCGCAGCAGCTTTCCTGGCCCATTGAGGCCACGCGCGTGCAGAACCGGCCCAGCGACGTGCACGTGCACAGCCCAGGCCACACGCGCGCCGGCCGAGGCGGCGTCGGGCGAGCGGAGGCGCTCGGGACGCGCGGCGGCGGAGCGGCGCGCGGTCTTTGCTCGATCAGCGGCCAGACCGAGAGCCGGGCCGCTGGCCGATGAGCAGCTTGAGCTTGAAGAGCGCGCCGATCTGCCCGCGGTCCATGGCGATGCGCGGGAAATTCAGGGGGTCAAAGGACGAGAGCATGCAAAGGCCGGAGTTGTTGGTGAAGCCGATCTCGAAGCCGGCGTCCTTCACGGCGCGATGGAAGGCGCCGCACAGGCTGTATCCGACGGGATACGCGACCGCGTACACGGCCTCGTTCAGGGCGTCGGAGAGCACGCGGCGGGAGCGCGCAAGATCGCGAGTGGCCTCTTCGGGCGAGAGCGTCTGGAGGACACGATGGCTGTGCGAGTGCGACTGCACGTCCATGCCCGCCCGGCGCAGCGCCCCGATGGCGTTCCAGTCCATGATCGTCCTGGTCGCGAGCGCGCGCTCCTCGCCGAGGTCGATCGACACCCCCGTGGCGCGCTCGATCTCGTCCCAGAGGCGCCCGATGTCGACCCCGGAGGTGTGCTTGATGGTCTGGCAGACGAGCATCGCCGCGGCGATCGGGTCGCGCAGCGGCTCGAGCACGAGCGTCGCTGGGTAGGCGATCTCGACGCGCGCCCGCCGGCACCGGTGCATGAGGAGCGCGACGCGATCCCACCAGAAGAGGCGGCCCCTGTCGGGGTACCCGGTGGCGATGAAGAACGTGGCCGTGACCCCCGCGCGCTCGAGGAGGGGCAACGCGACGTCGTGGTTGTCACGGTAGCCGTCGTCGAACGCGACCATGACGGGGTTCGGCGGGAGCTTCCGTCCCTTCGCGAGGAGCCGCACATCCCGGAGGGACACCACGGTGCCGTGCGTCTTGATGACCGCGAGCTGCTCCTCGAACTCGCGCGCGCTCACCTCGGCGACCCCCGGATCGAGCTCGTCCACCTCCGAGACGTCCGCGATGCGGTGGTAGGTGAACACGGAGAGCACGGGCAGCCGAAGCTTCGCGCGCAGCCAGAGAAAGCGATCCAGGAGCCCGAGGGTGTCGAGCACCCCGGCAGCCAGCACACGACGACCGCGCGGCAACCTCCTGCGAATCCACGTCAGTGGATGTGCGACGACGTACACGAATGTATTCCAGCACACATTCGACGTTCGTGCTTGCTTTCGAGACCGGCTCCGGCGGCGAAGCTCCTGCGCTTCCGGCGGGTGGGCCGCCGACCGGGGAATCCGGCGCGGCAGCGATCCCGCTAAAGTGGCGCCCGATGTTCTCGACGGACGCCCCCCCGGACGCCCCCCAACCTGGGTCGGACGTACCTCAACCTGAGTCGACGGGCGCGGACGTACCTCAACCTGGGTCGACGGGCGTGGACGTACCTCAACCTGGGTCGGACGAGGGCCCCCCGTCGAAGCCGCCCTCCCCCGGACCTGGTTCAGCCGAGGCCCCCCTGTCGAAGCCGCTCTCGCCGCTCGGCACCGCTGGAGTTGCGCTCGCGACTGCAACCATCCTGTTTGCGCTGGGGGTGTACACCGTCGAGACGAGCCTGCCCGAACTGGCGGCGCGCAACCGAGCGTCTCGACCGGCGATCGTGGCCACCGGCAGTCCTGAAAGCATCACCGCGGTGGCTTCAAAGCAGGCGGCCGTCTCCGTGCAGCTGGCGGCCGCGCCCCCGGCGAGCGCGACCGACGCCACGGCGCAGCCGACGCCGACAGCATCCTCGACGCCGCATGCCGAGACAGCGGCACCTCCAGCACCATCAGCCACCGAGACGGCGGCACCTCCAGCACCACCGGCCACCGAGACGGCAGCCCTTCAACAACAGACATCCGTCGACGCTGCAGCGACGACTCCGCCGACCCCGCGAAAGGGCCACGGCCTGCTCAAGCTCAACTCCTCCCGGAATGCGACCGTCTACGTGACGGGCGTGCCGGTGGGGCCCAGCGAGCGACCCGTCGAGGTGCGTTGCGGGCGCTTTTTCGTTCGACTCGGCGAGCCGACGCGCGACGGCACGCGATGGCTCACCGAGGGCAGGACCGTCCGCGTCAAGTGCGGTGTGCTGACGGAGGTGAGCTTCTGAGCTCGTCCGCCCCGCTCTCGGCGGTCGCGAGGACGAGGTAGGTCACCGAAGCTGCGCCCGCGCCGAGGAGCGCATCTCGACACGCCGCGAGCGTGGCCCCCGTGGTCGCCACGTCATCGATGAGCGCGACCCTCCGGCGCTGGACGCGCTCGGGCGCGTGCACGCGAAACGCACCTGCCACGTTCTGCAGGCGGAGATCGCGCGGGAGCTGCGCCTGCTGCGCGGTGGGACGGACACGGCAGAGGGCCCGTGGCGCGAAGGACACCGCGAGTCCGTCAGCGACGTGCGCGGCCAGCAGGGCGGCCTGGTTGTACCCGCGCTCGGCGAGACGACGCGGATGCAGCGGCACCGGGACAACGAGGTCGACGCGCACCTCCGCATCGCGCGCCGCGCAGAGCATCAACCGGCCGAGCGGGCGCGCGAGATCCGGACGATCTCCGTACTTGAAGCGCCGGATACCTTCCGCAACCGCCCCGCCAAACGGAGCGAACGCGACGAGAGGTGCTCCCGCCGCGACGCGCGTGCCCGCTCCTCCTCGCGGCGCCCCCTCTGCGTAAGGCACGGAGGTCCGCGCGCAATCGGCGCAGAACACCGAGGCATCGGCGATCGGGGTGTCACAGCCCGCACAGGCCGGCGGGCTGAGCGTGCGCGCAGCGGCGGCGACCACGGAGCGGACTGCGGCGGCGAGGGCGCTGGAAAGGCTCATGAGCTACCAGCGCGATCTTCGTCGTGAGTGGACGTGCGGTTGCGTGGGCGCACGAAAGAAGATCTCTTTGCAAACGACGCGCGGTACGATCGCGATCGTCGTGGTTCACGTCCTGAAATTCCGGCGCTCTACCAGCTGGCGGAGGGGCCCCCGTTGAGCGCGTGGAGATGGACGGATGAGCGTGGCGTCCAGCGGAGCCTGAGCACCGCCGAGCTGCGCAGCGCGCTGGCTGCCGGGATCATTCCAGGCTCCACGCTCGTCTGGCGCAAGGGCATGGACGCCTGGGCGCCCGCGTCCAGGCAGCCGGAGCTCGCCGACGCCGCCCAGCTCCGGCGCAAGCCCGAGGCGCGCACCGCTGCGCCCGAGGGGCCGGCCGCCGCAGTTGAAGAGGCCGCTCGCGAGGACGGCGCGGCGCTGGAGATCGAGCTCATCGAGGATCTGGGCCCGGCGCCCGCCCGCAGCGGTCAGCCCATCGGCCCGGCGCCCACGGAGAGGTCCTCGAACGGGCGGAGGCCCGCGGCGCCGCACGCGAGCCGGGCGACCACGCGACCGAAGCCGCCTCCCCTGCCGCCGCGCAAGCGAGAGTCCATGACGACGCTCACGGGCGTCGAGGCGCCGGCAGACGCGCCGGCCAGCGGACAGAACCCGCCGATCGTCGTTCCAGCCGCGGGTGGAACGTTCGATGCGGGGGTCGCCCGCGCGATCACCCAGCTCCCCCGTTACGACGGCCCCTCGCCCGGCGACCAGGGGACGACCGAGATCCCACGCGCGCCGAAGCTCCCCTCGGGGGCGGAGGAACCCGAGGAGACCTCCGCGGGTCAGCGCCCTGCCGCAGACACAGGCAGCGCCGCGGGCGGCGCCGGCGCGACGACGGACGGCGATGAGCCGGCGCCGCCGAGGCGCGCGGCGGGCGCGGCCGCGCCCAGCAGCCCGGGAACTGCGCCCAGAGCCGCGGGCGGTGCGACGTCGCGCGCAGAGGCGAGACCACCCCGGCCGCCGCCTCTCCCCGTCGATCGCGACGCGGCGCCGGCGGGCGCTGCACCGCAGAACGATGGGCGCGGCGGAGCGACGACCGGCGCGGATCAGGGCGCCGGCAAGCCGCTCTCGGCGACGCCACCGGCGCCGTCGAGCCCCGGCCGGGCCACGAGGCGCCCCGCGCCCACGGGGAAGCGCTCCGTGCCGCCGCCTCCAGTTCCGGTCCGGTTCCCCGCGGTCGCCGCGAAGCGGCCTGCAGGCCCGCGCGCGCCTGACGCGTCGGATCAGACGGCGGCCGGCGCAAAGGCCCTCGTCCGTCTCGGAGCGCTCCCCGCGCCGCCTCCGCGCCCCCCTGCGGACGCGCCCCGCGCCACGCCCTTGATGGCAGCGCCCCCCGCGCCGTCGGCCCTGCTGGCGACCCCGACCTTGCCCCTCACTGCGCCGGCCGAACCTGCGCCTGTCACGGGCGCCGCCCCCACGGCGATGGCATCGCCTGGCTCTCGCCCTGCGAGCCCAGCGACGTCCACCGACGGTCCCTCGCCCCGCAGCGCCGAGGACACGCCGGCCGCCGACGGCCGCGATCCCGCGGCGAGCCGCGATCGCAGCGACGCCCCGGAGCCCTCCACCACGGTGCTGCGCCGCGAGAGCCCGGAGCTCCCCACGCCGCCCGTGCCCAGCGAGACGAAGCGCTCTCCTCTGGCCGCCGAGGCGCCGATGGGGCGCCGCGAGTACGCGACGATCCCGTCGGTCGGCGTCGGAGCAAGCGCGTCGCAGGGGCACCCGGCGATGCGCTCGTGGCCGGGGCTGTCGAACCCGCAGCGCAGCGCGACGGCTGCCGACGCGCTCCAGGCCTCGGGCCAGCGCTCGGATCGGGGCTCTGTCCTGGGATCGGGCAACGGCCCGCAAGCGCTCAACCCGCGCGCGCTCGCGGCGCGACGCGGCGACGGCAAGGGGCTCTCTGCAGCGGTGACCGTGCCGGTCTCGTCGCTCGTCGGCCTCTGCGGAGCGGCGGTGCTCATGAGCGTGGTCGCCTTCTTCGCGGGCCGCCGCTCCGTCACGACCGCGCGCCAGTCGCCGGTCGGGACGGCGCGCACGACGCTCGGCGCAGCGCAGGACGCTGCGCGCTCGGCGATCCCCGTCCCGCCGAAGCCTTGCTGGGTGGCGCGTCAGCCCCAGCCATGGGCGCCGCTCGTTGCGAAGAGCATCCCCTTCGAGGTCACGGCGACGAAGGGCGGCAAGCTCGTGGTGGGGTACGCGAAGAGCCCCATGGAGGCCGTCGGCCTCGAGATCGATCCCGCGACCGGGGAGCGGAGCGAGCGGTTCTCGAACCGAGAGGCCGCCGACATCGTGAGCATCTCGCCGGTCGAGGAGCGGTTCACCGTCCTCACGGCGGCGCAGCAGGCCATCCGCTCTCCCGTCAGCGTGCCGGGGCCGAGGTCGTTCGTCGTCGGTCTGGCGGACGGCGCTCTGGTGGCGGCCGATGCTCCCGACGCCGCCCCCTCCCCGCTCTGGCCGGTGCAAGGGGATGAGCCGCTCGAGGCGCCACGCGCGCTCGCGGCGGGCGCCGGCGGCTACGCCGTCGCGTTCCGCCGCGAGAAGGCCGTGTGGGCAGGCTGGCTCGACGCCGAGCGCAAGCCCGTCGGCGAGCTCACCCGGGTGACCGGCTCCGGAGGCTCGATCGGCAAGCCATCGCTCGGATGGAACGAGCGCGCGCTCGCCGTCGTCTTTGCCGATCGGCCAACGGACGGGCGATGGGAGATCCGCGCCGGGCAGGCCGCTCCGGGGTCCATCCCCGGGTCGACCCAGGTGATCCCGCTCCCTTCCGGCGGCCCCGGGGGAGACGCCTTCGCGCCGGATATCGCGGGGCTCGGAGATGGACGCTGGCTCCTCGTGTGGACCGAGGGCCCTCCGGGGAGCCGCGCCATGCGCGCGCAGACCCTGGCCGCCAACTTCTCCCCGATCGGGGATCCGATCGCGCTCTCACCGCCGGCCGGGAACTTCGGGCAAGGCGTGCTCGGCGTATCGTCGCGCTCGGGTTACGTGGGCGTGGTGTTCCTCTCGAAGCCTGCCGCGAGCTACGAGCTCTGGGGGGTCATCCTCCAATGTGGGTGACGAGGCCGCCGGACCGCGCGAGCCGGCTCCGCATGGCGGCGCTCGCGCTGCTGCTGGTCGCGCCGCACGCACCCCTGCTCGCCGCGTGCACCGCGCAGGTCTCGCTGCTCGATCAGGGACAGGCCCTGCGCACGGGCAAGCAGCCCTACGACGAGTTCTTCGAGGCCACCCGGGCGCTCCGCGACGAGTCGCTGAAGGCCGAGGAGCTCTCGAACGCGGCGCCGGCCGAGCTGTCGCGCGCGCTCGGGCTCGATCCGAAATCGGACGGCAAGGCGGCGCTCGAAGCGGCGCGCGCGCGCGCGGCGGAGCTCCGCGCGGCGGGCGTGCTGCTCCAGGTCGAGCTCGTGCCAGAGGCGCGGATCGTGAGCGCCCGAGGCGGGCGCTCGCTGGACGCGAAGGACAGGGACACCATCGCGGCGCTCGAGGCGTCCTTGAAGAGCTCCCTCGCGACGTCGAAGCAGCTCGGCGAGCTGTCGAACCGCGCCGCGGAGCTCGAGAAGAAGCGGGCGTCGCTCTCGGCCGCGTGGGCAGAGGCGCTCGCGGACGATCCGCAGCGTCGCGAGGTGAAGCACGAGCTCGAGGCGGCCGAGCGCGTGATCGCGGAGGCGGGCGCGGCCGCGGATCGACACGCCGGCAGGGCGTCGAAGCTCGCGCTCGATCTGGTGCTCGCCGTCGATTCGGGCGACGCTCCGGCGCGGCGGGGCGCGGCGAGCCGACCGCCGACGAGGCAACCCGCCGCGAGCGTGAAGGCGCCGCCGCGGCGCGGGAGCAGCACGGGGGCCGCCCCGAAGCCGCCGAAGCCACCGACGTCGCACGGCGAGGACGATTTCGATCCCTGACGTCGCCCGCATGGCGCGCGGCGCGCGAGCTGACGCCGCCGGACGCCGGGGCCGCCGGGGGGGAGCGGTGCCGCTTCCCCACTTGTCCGACGCGCATCGGGACGCCTATCCTCCCGCGAGCGATCCAGGAGCGCGGCCCGCCTGAACGCCGCGGTCCTGGCCGCACATCTGCAGTTCGACGCCCCCGCGCTCCGGCCCTCCTCGCTGATGATCCGATCCCTGCCGTTCGCCTCCATCGCTCTGGGATCGGCGCTCCTCGCGCTCACGCTCGCGCCCAGGAGGGCAGCGGCGCAGGCGTCGCCGCAGTCGGAGGGCTTGGCCGTCGGCGGGTTCACGTTCCGCCCCTCGGTGGAGCTCCGGCTCCGCGGAGAGTTCCGCCGGTACCCGGTCGACACGGGCGGCGACGTCTACAGCTCGAACGCGGTGCTCGCCGAGGGCTTTGGAGGCGCGCTGCCGCCGCTCAGCGACACGGGCAACGTCGTCAAGACGCAGTGGTTCTTCGCCCAGCGCGCGCGCCTCGGGCTGACCGTCGGGCGCGGCCCCGTCACGGGCGTCGTCACGCTGCAGGACGCGCGGCTCTGGGGGAACGACGACGCGATCTTCGTCGGGCCGGGCGAGCCGGCCCTCCCGGAGACGGCGCCGTACGAGGCGTACATCGATCTGCGCACGCGCTCGGGGCGCCGCGCCTTCATCCGGCTGGGCCGGCAGCGGATCGCGTGGGGGGATGGCCGCCTCGTCGGAGCGGACGACGAGACGCTCACCGGGCGATCGCTCGATGCGGTGCGCGCAGGGCTGCAGCTCGGCAACGTCGACCTCGAGGCGATGGCCGTGCTCCTCGCCGCGCCGGGAGGCGCTCCGCCCGAGGTGGCGGGGACGCGCAAGCCCATCGCCGCCGGGACAGGGTCCCAGCTCTACGGCCTGAACGCGATCTGGCGGCTCGCTCCCCTGCTCCACCTCGAGGCCACGGCCCTCGCGCGCATCACCCGGGAGCCGCGCCCGACCTGGCTCACGCCCGGCGACACCGTCGTCCTCGACGCGCGCGTCTCCGGCGACCGCCGGGGCTTTCGCTACGCGATCGAGGGGGCGTACGAGCTCGGTCGTGTGGCCACGTTCGCGGCCGACCGCGCTCTCGGCGCGTTCGCGGCCGCAGCGCGGGCAGAGCTCGAGACAGCGCTCCCCGCCCACCTCACCTTCAGCGCCCGCACCGCTTACGCGACGGGCGACGATGGTGCGCTCGCGGTGGGCGAGGCGCAGCGCCGCTTCGATCCGATCCTGCCCGACGCACAGAACAACCACGGCCCCATGGGGCTCTACGCGTGGTCCAACGTGATCGAGGGGGGCGGAAGCGTCCGCGCCTCACCCTTCGACCCGCTGACCGTCTCCGCCGGATACACGTTCGTCGGCCTCGCCTCTCCAGCAGGCAGGTGGGTGACAGCGCGCCTCCTCCCTGTCGGCGCCGCCAGCGACAACGAGAGCCGGACGCTGGGCCACGAGATCGACGTCTCGCTCGCCTTGCAGCCATGGGAGCCGCTGCGCCTCGCGCTCGGCTACGGCCTGTTCATCTTCGGTGACGGCGCCCAGACGATCTTCACGAAGGCGAACCGCGCGCACGACGACGGGCGCCCGGCGGATCTGCAGCAGTGGGCGTTCCTGCAGGCAACGCTGACCGCCCCCTGAGGCGATCCGGGGAGCGCGCCGGCTGCGCGCGCCGCTTTTCTGCTGGGGAAGGGAATGGAGGGGGCTCGGGACGCCGCGCCGTCCCGCGTGGCGCCGCAGGTACGCGGGGGGCCGCCCGAGGCATCGGGCGCCGCCCCGCGCTTCGGGATCAGGTGCTCGGGGCGGGCTTCGGGGTGCCGAAGATGCTGGCCGCGCGGCGCTTCTCCTTGGCGGCGCGATCGCGATCGCTGTAGCTCGGGATCACGACGCGCTGGCGCTGCGGCAGCTCGCGGCCCCCGACGATGGCGTCGACCTCCTCGGCGTCCAGCGTCTCGCGCTCGAGGAGCGCCGTGGCGAGCCGCTCGAGGATCTCGCGGTTGTCCGTGAGGAGCTGCCGCGCCTCGGCGTGGGCGTCGAGGATGAACCGCCGCACCTCGTCGTCGATCTGGTTGGCGATCGTCTCCGAGTAGTCGCGGCGCCGGCTCGTGAAATCGCGCCCGAGGAACACGCTCTCCTCGTCCGCGCCGTACGAGATCGGCCCGATCACGTCGCTCATGCCGAACTCGGTCACCATGCGCCGCGCGAGGTTCGACGCCTGCTTGATGTCGTTGCCCGCGCCCGTCGTGAACTGGCCGAACACGATCTCCTCCGCCACGCGGCCGCCCATCAGCACCGACAGCCGCGCCTTGGCGAAGTCGCGCGACATGCTGAGCCGGTCCTCCTTCGGCAGCTGCTGCGTGAGGCCGAGCGCCGGGCCGCGCGGGATGATCGTCACCTTGTGGACCGGATCCGAGAGCTTCTCCAGGAGCTTCGCGACGAGCGCGTGCCCGGCCTCGTGGTAGGCCGTGGTCCGCTTCTCCTCGTCGCTGATGACCATGCTGCGGCGCTCGGCGCCCATCAGCACCTTGTCCTTGGCCATCTCGAAGTCGGCCATCGAGACGACATCCTTGTCCTGACGCGCCGCGAGGAGGGCCGCCTCGTTGACAAGGTTCTCGATGTCGGCGCCGACGAACCCGGGCGTGCCCCGCGCCAGGATCTCCATGTCGACGTCCGGACCGAGCGGGACCTTCTTCGTGTGGACCCGGAGGATGCCCTCGCGGCCGCGCACGTCGGGGCGGTTCACGACGATGCGCCGGTCGAAGCGGCCAGGCCGCAGGATCGCAGGGTCGAGGACGTCGGGGCGGTTCGTCGCGGCGACGATGATCACGCCCTCGTTCGACTCGAAGCCGTCCATCTCGACGAGCAGCTGGTTCAACGTCTGCTCGCGCTCGTCATGACCGCCGCCGAGCCCCGCGCCGCGGTGGCGGCCGACCGCGTCGATCTCATCGATGAAGATGATGCACGGCGCGTGCTTCTTGCCCTGCTCGAACAGGTCGCGCACCCGGCTCGCGCCGACGCCGACGAACATCTCGACGAAATCCGAGCCGGAGATCGAGAAGAACGGCACACCCGCCTCGCCGGCGATCGCGCGCGCGAGCAGCGTCTTTCCCGTCCCGGGGGGGCCCATCATCAGGACGCCCTTCGGGATCCGGCCGCCGAGCTTCTGGAACTTCTTCGGGTCCTTGAGGAACGCGATGATCTCCTCGAGCTCGTCCTTCGCCTCGTCGATGCCCGCGACGTCGGCGAACGTCACCTTGTTCTGCGCCTCGCTGAGCAGCCGGGCGCGCGACTTGCCGAAGCTCATCGCCTTGCCGCCGCCGGCCTGGAGCTGGCGCATGAACAGATAGAACATCACGAGCAGGAAGACCGTCGGCAGGAGGTACATGATCGCCCCCGGCCAGAACGGCGACGTCTCCTCCTTCTCGAAGAACACCGCGACCTTGTTGTCGACGATCGTCTTCGTGATCTCGTCGGCGTTGTCAGGCCCGATCGTGACCTTCTTCGTCTTCGTCCCGCTCTTCGGGTCCTTGACCCAGAAGGTGTACTCGCGGTCCTTGATCGTGACCGACTCGACGTGCGGATCCTTGTCCTTGGCCTCGACCTGGACCTGGGCCATGAACTCGCTGAACGCGACTTGTGTGGCGGGCCGGGAATCCGGGCTCAAGAACTGCCAGATCGCCAAGAACATCATGATCAGCAGAACCCAGAGCAGCAGCGTCTTGTGCGATTGCTTCACGAGGACCCTCTAAGCTCGCGCGGCGAGCCGGCGTGTACTGAAATTGTACGCGTGTTCCAGTCAGCATGCCACCCGTCAGCTCGGTCGTCGACCGCGGGTCTCCACCGTGGTGACACGGCGAAAAAAGGGGACTCGACAGGGGCCGCGGGTGGGGTGCATGCGGTCAGGTCCCGCGACGCGCAGACCCGTCCTCGATAAGCACGCTGGACTCCTCTGGAAAGCCCACGGCGATCTCTTCGCCGCCGCGAACCCGGACGCGCAGCGGCCGCCCCAGCTTGCGAGCTCGCTCGATCGCGAATCGCTGCGCCCGACCGAGCGGAATCGACAGCGGCTCGCTGCCGTCGAGGACGTCTGAATCGCCGCCAGGCGGCCGATCTCGCCCGGCAACGAGCATGTCCGAGAGCGCGCAGAGGTGGTCGACGATCGCCGGCGACAGGTCCTCGAGGAGCGGGAGGAGCTCGCGGCGGACGCGGACGCGGGTGAAACGGGGATCCCGGTTGCTGGGATCCTCGGCGGACGCCAGTCGATGTCTGCCGAGGTGGGCCAGGACGTCGGCGCGGCGGGCCTGGAGCAAGGGGCGGATGAGCTCGATGCTCGCCGCCGAGCCCGGCTCCGCGCCGCCGCACGCCGCGCCGGCGACGTCGGACGGGAGCGGGGCGCGCGGCGGCAGGACGGCGAGCCCACGCGGCCCCGCGCCCCGCAGCAGGCGCAAGAGCACCGTCTCGGCCCGGTCGTCCGCGGTGTGGCCGGTCGCGATCGCGCGGGCGCCGTGCGCCGCCGCGGCGGCTGCCAGCGCGGCAAACCGGGCGGCGCGCGCCCTGGCCTGGAGGTTCGCGCCGGGAGCCACGTTCACGCGGGTCTCGGCGTAAGGGACCCCGAGCTGCTCGGACAGGTCGCGGGCGATCGCGAGCTCGGCCGCGGCCGCGGCGCGGAGGCCGTGGTCGACGCCGTGCGCGACCACCTCGTGGCCGATCCGCCGCCGGAGCAGCGAAAGGACGTGCAGCAGGGCGGTCGAGTCGGGGCCTCCGGAGCAGGCGCAGAGCACGACGTCGCCGCGAGCGAGCAGCCGCTCGTCCCGGATCAGCCGCTCGGCGAGGCGGATCAGCGACGGGGGGTGCGACCGGCCCCGCCTGGGCGGCGGGGGAGGTCCAGCAGGAGGGCTCATCGCAGCTCGAACGCTTTGCAGAAGATGATCTCGTGGCGATCCTCGAGCGATGTGCTCAGGTGCGGCGCGACCGGGTAGCCAAGCGAGCAACGAGGCCCGCGGCCAGGCGGCCCGGCGCCCGCCTCGTCGGGGTCGGCGACCACAGGGTCGAACGAGGCGCAATCGGGGCAGGCGAACACGAGCCGATAGCGCCGCGCCTCTTCGCGGAGTCGATCGTCGAGGTGGTGAATCATCCCTGGCAGCGTAGCGCAAGCTGCCGGGCGACGGCGCCACGCGGCCGCGCGCGGCCCTCCGGCCGAGCTCGGCGGAGCAGCGCTCGGCGCGGAGAGCAGGCCGGCATTCCCGCGCGGATCAGCGCGCGGATCTGCGGGCGCGGGAGAGCCGCACTATCGACTCGATATGGCTCGTCTGGGGAAAGAGCTCGACCGCCTCGATGTCCGTGATCTCGAAGCCGCCGCGGAGGATCCCGCCGAGATCGCGCGCGAGGGTGGCCGGATCGCAGGAGACGTACACGACCACGCGCGCGCTCGAGGCGGCGATCGCGCGCGCCGCGCCGGGAGCCCCGCTGCGCGGCGGATCCAGCACCACGACGTCGGTGCGGGCCGGGATCGGGTACTGATCGGCGTCCGCCTCGATCGCCTTGCCAGCGAGGCCCCGAGCGGCGAGGTTCTGCCGCAAGCAAGCGACCGCCCCGGGCGAGAGCTCGACGGCCGTGAAGGACGCGGGCCCCGGGGGGCCGGAGGCCGCGGCCCCGCCGGGCTCGGCGGCCGGAGAGGGTCGCAGCGCGCCGCGCGCGAGCAGCACGGAGAGCGTCCCGCTCCCGGCGAACAGCTCCAGGACGTGCGGCGGGCGGGTGGAGTCGAGGTGGGCAAGCTCGGCGGCGCGGCGGGCGAGGACGGCTGCCCCCTCCTCGGACGGCTGCCCGAACCCGCCCGGCGCGAGGAATAGCGGCAGGCCGTCCGCTCCCAGGATCGCGGGCCGCGGATCGCCGAACGACGCGGCCTCGCGCGCACCGTCGAGCGTGACGCGGGCGCCGGCCCACTCGCCGCGCGCCGTGCGCTCGTCCAGCCGCTGCCACACGGCCGGCGGCAGCTGGCCACGCCACAGGACCTCGACCACCGGGCGGCTCGAGGCGCCCAGCGAGATCAGGACATCGCCCTCCCCCACGGCTCCATGGAGGACGCCGGGCAGCTCGCCGGCGAGCGGCGCGATCGCGTCGACCAGCACCACGCAGCGATCGACCGCCGCCACGGCGTGTGTCCTCGGCGCGCGATAACCCACGCGCACCTCGCCGCGCTCCGCGCGCGCGAACAACCTCGCCCGCGACCGGTAGCCGAGCGGAAGGGGGGCCGGATGGACGCGGATCGGCGGCAGATCGGCCTCGGTGAGCGACGTCGCCCGCGCGATGGCCTGCCGGACGATCTGCTCGTGCGCGGCCTGCTGCGCCTCGATACGGACGTGCATCCAGTCGCAGCCGCCGCAGGCGTCAGCGAAGCGGCACGGCGGAGCGACGCGGTCGGCGCTCGGCTCGACGACGCCGAGGAGCCTGCCCCTCGCCGGGCGTGCGCTCCTGTCGAGCTCGACCTCGACGAGATCACCCGGCGCGGTCCCAGGAACGAAGACGACCTCGCCCGCGAGCCGACCGACCCCCGCGCCTCCGGCGGCCAGCGCATCGATACGCAGCTGAGCTCGCTCGCTGGGGCGGTGCCGCGCCCTGGCACCGTTCGAGCGGCGGTGGAGAGACTTCATCCCTTCATCGTAAGGCGCTGCAGGCGGATCGGGCCGGGGTGGACGACGGACGCTCGGTCGCGGATGGCGAGGCCGCGCGCGCGCCCGTCCCCCGCGGAGCTCCCCGGCACGCAGGAGCTCGACTGGCCCGTGGTGGTCGCGTCCGTCGAGGCGGGCGACGCAGGGACAGCATCCACGCCCCTGGAAGGCGAGGGCTGCACGGCGCTCGTCTTCATGTAGATCAGCGCGCCGATACCGAGCACGCACAGCACGGTGAGGGTGATGACGGCAACGAGCACGAGCGTGTTCCTGCCGTTCCCCTTGGACGCCGCGTCCTGCGTGGCGGCCCAGATGGCCGCCGGATCCGGGCGCGGCAGGGAGAGCGCAGTCTCGATCTGCGACTGTGGAGGCTGCGCTGTCGCCGCGGACGCGAACAGCTGGGCCTGCCCCACGGTCATCGGCGCCTGAGGCGCCTGCACCGGCGAGCTGACAGGGGGCGCATGGGCTGCGGCATAGCCCTGGCCATTGAAGGGGAGCGCGTACGGGACTGCAGCGTGCGCCGGCGACGGCGCGGCGACGGCAGGGGTCCTGGTCATCCGGGCGTGACGCGCAGGCTCGCTCGCGCTCTGCAAAACCGGCGGTGGATCCTGCGACGGGAGCGCGAGCGTGGACGCGAGCGGGTTGCCCAGATCGCTGTCCAGGAGGCCTCCCTTGGGGAGGGGCGCGAGCTCGCCGGCGTCGAAGTCGCGCGGAGGGTACGGGCTCGAGGAGAGCGGAGGCGGAGCAGGATCGCGGCCGCCGGGCACGCGCGGTGGGCTCGGGTAGGCCGGCGAAAAGCCGGGGCGCGCCGTCGGCATACCAGGACGCACCGTGGCAATGCCGGACTGGACGCCGGCCTGGCGAGGCTGCGCTGGCGCCGGCTCGGGCACCATGCCGGCCGCCGGGCGCACCATCGGGCGCTCGCCATGAGGAAGGGAGCGCACCGGCTCGGCTTGCTCGCGCGTCGCGACCGTCGTCGGGACATCCTCATCGTCATCCATCAGCGATGAGGCGACCATCTGCCTGTCGTCCGCGTCCCTCGGCTGCGGGCGCCCGACCGGCGCGATCCCGCTCGCCGGCGGAGCGTTGTGCCGCAGGATCTGCGGCGGCGTGAGGCGCTGCTGCGGCTCAGGCTCTCGACCGCGGCTGCGCAGCCCGACGCTGTCCGTGGCCGTCGTCGAGCTGCGCGCGCGCACCTGCTCGACGTTGATGGTGGACGTCACCTCGGCGGCCCACGCGAGGTGCGCCTCGCGCTTCTGGATGCGATCGACGAACACCTGCTGCACGAACTGCGCGACCTCTTCGGAGCCAACGAAGACCCCGCTCCTCATCAGGAAATTCTGCAGGGCTCGCGAGAACTCACGCGCGGTCTGGAAGCGGTCCTGCTTGTGCTTGGCGAGCGCCTTCATGACCACGCTCTCCAGCTCGATCGGATAGTCGGGCACGATCGTGGACGGCGGCGGGACCACGCAGGCCTGCACCTTCTCGAGCGTGTCGAGATCCGTATCCATCCGGAAGAGGCGCTGGTTCGTCGTGAGCTCCCAGAGGACGACCCCGAGGGCGAACACGTCCGTCGTGCGATCGATCTCGTTGCCGCGCACCTGCTCGGGAGACATGTAGGCCAACTTGCCTTTGAGTGTTCCCGCGCGGGTGGACGACAGCCGGTCGGCCACCTTGGCGATCCCGAAATCCACGACCTTGGTGTAGCCGTCGTAGGTGAGGAACAGGTTGTGCGGCGTGACGTCTCGATGCACCAGGCCGAGCAGCTGGCCGTTCTTTCCGCGCAGCTCGTGAGCGGCGTGGAGCCCCTCTGCGGCATCGGAGCAGATGCGCGCGGCGAGCTCGGGCGAGATGCGCAGCCGGCGCTCCTCCGCGCGGCGCATCACCTCCCGGAGCGGCTCGCCGTGGAGGTACTCCATGGCGATCCAGTAGGTGTTGTCGTCCTTCCCGAGATCGAAGACCTGCGCGACGTTGGCGTGGTTGATGCCAGCCGCGATGCGCGCCTCATCCAGGAACATGTCGACGAACTGATCGTCCTCGACCAGATGAGGGTGGATCCGCTTGATCGCGACCCACTTTTGGAAGCCGCCCGGGCCATCCATGCGAGCCAGGTGAACGCTCGCCATTCCGCCCACCCCGATCTCGTCGACCACACGGTAACGGCCCAGGAAGTAGGTCCCCTGCTGCTTCTCGGACTCCTTCGCGCGCGCTTCAAGCGATGAATTGGTCGACCCGGGGCTTGGAGGTCCGCCCATTCGCGATGCGGGTCGAGGCGGGGGTTGGGGCATGAGCGGTCACTACTTTACCGCGAGTTCGCGGCGCTTTGCCATGTCGTCTCGGCCAGGACACCTTCCAGATGGTCAGCTTCAATCCACCGGGGCGCTGAAGGCGCCTGTCCCGACAGGTAGGACACCACCTGAAACCCAGGACGGAGTCGTGACGGGCTCAGGGGAACGGTTGCCCAGGTTGACCCCGCTCGAAGTAGAAGCGGAACCCCCCGGTGACCCGCGAGAGGAGCTCCCGAGGGATGGCGTCGGCTGGATGACCGAGCCCTGCGTCGCGCGGATCGCCGACCCAGACGTCGAACGTCGCGTCGGTGTACTTGTCGACCGCGTCCGTCTCGTTGGGATCGCCGCTGAACAGCGCCTGGAACTTGATGGTCCCATCAACGGCGTAGAGCACGATGTTCTGGTTGTGGCAGGACCGCTGGAGGTAAAGCGCCATGTGCACGAGCGGCGCGAGCCCCTCCGGCTTCGGCGTCGGTGGAGGCGAGCCCGGCAGCTCGACGCCGGGCGGGAGCCCGACGCTCAGGTCGACGTCGAGCTTGTTCACGGTCCCGTCCCCGCGGATGAGGTCGACGTCATCGATCAGGACCGCGAGCCCGTCCGAGATCTCCTGCAGGTCGCTCCCCCGCTGCACCCGGACCTGCAAGGTGGAGCGGTAGGGGACCGCAGCGAAGAAGTCCGGGTTCATGTCGTAGCTGTCGTCCCAGCAGCCGGCCGCGCGCAGCCGTTCGCTGACGACCTCGCCTTCCCCCTGCCCGAGCGAGCACCCGAGCGAGAACGCGCAGGCGAGGGGCGCGAGCGCACGGGCCCTCATGACGCCGCCTGCGAGCGAAGGGCCGCCTTGATGCGGCCTCCCCCGAGGACGCGATCGCCCCGGTAGACCACGGCCATCTGCCCGGGGGAGACGGACCGCACCGGGCTCGCGAACCGCGCCACGAAGCTCTCCGCGCCCGTCGCGGGGTCGCGGCGCCGCTCGATGACGCCAGGCGCCGCCTCGTGCCGCGCGCGCACCCGCACCTCGGCCTCCAGGGGGAAGACCGCGTCGTCGCACCACACCGCGTCGGCGATCTCGGCGCCCGCGGCGTACAGATCGCCCTCGTCGCCGAGGTGCACCGCGCCGGACGCGGCGTCGAGGCCCACGACGAACGCGGGCCGGCCGAGCGAGACGCCGATGCCCTTGCGCTGGCCCACCGTGAAGCCGTGCACCCCGCCGTGCGACCCGACCACGCGGCCGTCCCGATCGACGATGGGGCCGGGCCGGAGCCTGTCCGCGGCGCGGTCGGCCACGAACGGCGCGTAACGGCCGGAGGGGATGAAGCAGAGCTCCTGGCTCTCCCCCTTCTCGGCGCCCGGGAGCCCGCGGGCGATCGCCTCGGCGCGCACCTCGTCCTTGGTCGAGTCGCCGAGCGGGAAGAGGAGCCGCGACAGCTCGTCCGACCGGAGCATGTGCAGGAAATAACTCTGATCCTTGTGCCGATCGCGGCCGCGGTAGAGGCGAGCGCCGCCCTCCTCCAGGACGACCCGCGCATAGTGGCCCGTCGCGACCCACGAGACACCCAGCCGCTCCGCCAGCGGGAACAGCTCCCGGAGCTTGACGGAGCGGTTGCAGGCCACGCACGGGCTCGGCGTCTCACCCGCGAGGTAGGCCTCGACGAAGGGGTCGACGACGTGCTCGCGGAACAGGGCGCGGCGGTCGAACGTGTAGTGCGGGATCCCGAGGTGGTCGGCGACCCGGCGGGCGTCGTGCTGATCCTCGGGCGCGCAGCAGCGGCTCTTGACGCTGCCGTCGTCGGGGTAGTCCCAGAGGTGCAGCGTCACGCCGACGACCTCGTATCCAGCGTCGCAGAGGCGCGCCGCCGCGACGGACGAGTCGACTCCGCCGCTCATCGCGATGAAGACGCGAGCCCCCGACGAGGCCCGCTCGCCGGGCCGCGCCGTACCGTCGGCCTCTCGGACCAGAGTTGCCATTTCCGTTCTTATAGCGTGGATTCCTCGCCGCGGCCGGACGCCGCGGGCGAACCCGCACGGGATGCCGCGGCGAGCTCGCGCGGGATGCCGCGGCGAGGGCTCGCGCGAGGAGCCGGGACGGCGGCGCGCCGGCGAATGAATGATCAGGCTGGCTCTCCGCCATTCACCCTTGGCCACCCCCGCAGGGCGCGTGTACCGTCTGCCAGATGCCGAGCGGGGTCGTGCTCGTGATCGAGGACGAGGAGTACATCGCGGACCTGCTCGCCACCGCGATCCGGGAGGCAGGTTACGAGGTCATCTTCTGCGCCACCGCGGAGGCCGGGCTCTCCACCGCCTGCACCCTGGAGCCCGAGTGCATCGTCTGCGACATCGGCCTGCCCGACCACGACGGCTACTGGGTCGCGCGCAACGTGCGCACCCAGCCGTCCCGGGTATCGGTCACCCCGTTCCTGTTCCTCTCCGCGCTCGACGACCAGGAGGCCCGCCTCGAAGGGTTCCACGTGGGCGCCGACGTCTACATGACCAAGCCGTTCCGGGTCGGCGAGGTCGTCGCGCAGATCGGCGCGCTCGTGCAGATGGCGTCGCGCCTGCGCCTGCGGCGGGACAGCCTCATGTCCATCCCGGCCTCCGTCGATCAGACCGCGATCGAGGGCGATCTCAGCCAGATGTCCATCGCGACAGTCCTCACGGTGCTCGAGATGGAGCGGCGGTCGGGCGTGTTCGAGGTGAGCAGCAAGAAACGTCGGGCTCAGCTGGACATCGCCGAAGGGTGCATCGTCGAGGGGACCGTGGGAGGCACGCGCGCCTCGGCGCTCGCCGCGCTCCGCACCATGCTCAGCTGGAAGGTCGGACGGTTCGCGTTCGTGCCAGGCATCCGCCCCCTGCCCGCGCAGCGGACGTCCATCGCTGCGTACCTGCTCGAGGCGACCCGGCTCGAGGACGAGAGCGCCCGCGTCGAGCTGCCACTCCCGCCGTCGCGACGCCGTCCGGAGCCCCGGAGCGCGACGACGGCGCTCGGCGGGCCGTCGTCCATTCTCGACGACGTCGCGCCGCCGTCGTCGCGCGTCGTGTCCGAGGAGCGCCTGCGCCGCGGGCCCACCCCTCTGCCACAGAGGGGCTCCGATCCCGCCGTGGCGATCGCCGATGGGCCGCCGTCGCTCGAGCTGAACTTCGAGTTCGAGCTGGCGACCCCGGCGGCCCCGCCGACGCTGCCCTCGCTGGCCCGCAGGACGGCGAAGCCGTCGAGCCAGCGCGGCATGCGCGTGGAGGAGAGCGAGCCTCCGACGCTGCCGCGAAGCGGGAGCCGAACGCCGCCCTCGCGACCGTCCTCGCCAGGGCGCGAGCGGCAGAGCGCCGTGGACACGGGCGAGCTCTCCCGCGGGACCCTCGCCCCCCCGGAGACCCAGCCGGCAAGCCACGAAGGCCCGCCGCGTGCGACCCCGATCCCCCCGAGACCGGCGCCGGCCAGGCCTCCCCGCCCTGACGCGAAGAAGCGCTGACGGCGGGCAACGGGTACAAGAAGAAACGGAAGCGCCGATCTAGAGCGTCGGCTGCTGCTCCACCTCGCCCGGATCGTGATCGCGCAGGTAGCTCAGGTTGACCGCGTTCACGACGGCGTGCGCCAGGACCGGCCCGACGAGCGACCCGGTCGCCGCGAAGATGGCGCCGAGCCCCGCGCCAACGCCCACCGCCCAGCCGATCCACACCCAGCGGCTCGGACCGCGCATCTGGTGCATCAGACCGAAGAGGATCGCGCTCAGCAGCACGCCGAGGAGCGGCGTCAGGAGCCCGCGGAAGAGCAGCTCCTCCCCCAGGCTCGAGAGGCCCGCGAGGAGCAGGATCTGGCCGAGCGAGAAGTCGCGCGCGACCGGGCGGAGCTCCGCGTGCAGGCGCCGGGCCCAGCTGAACCGGGCCACGGCGACGCGCGTCGTCACGATGACGCCGGCCGCCAGCGTGAGGCCGAGCGCGGCGCTCATCAGCACCGCGGCCAGCGGCGGCAGCGCGAGCCACGGGCTCGGGTGGATCCACGGCCATCCATCCCGCAGCACCAGGCCCAGCGAGATCGCCAGCGCCGCGAGGACGAGATAGCCGGACGCCGCCTGCACCGTCGCGTCGGTTCGACCGGTCCGCGCCCATCGCGACGCCATG
Source organism: Sorangium sp. So ce1504 (assembly GCF_051521635.1). Lineage (NCBI taxonomy): Bacteria > Pseudomonadati > Myxococcota > Polyangiales > Polyangiaceae > Sorangium > Sorangium sp. So ce1504. The sequence continues at coordinate 10,495,292 of NZ_CP150365.1, forward strand.
CCCCATCATGGCACGCCGAAAGAAGCCGGTGAAGCCGCGCGCGCCGTCAGGACCCCTGGCCGAGCGCCGGCAACCGGAGTACGTCGACGGCCATGCACGCGACCGTGGTCATCTTCCCGGGCTCCAACGCCGATGCCGAAATGATCCATACGCTCCGCGACGTGCTCCAGGTCCGCACGTCGACCGCCTGGCACCGCGACGCCGAGCTCCCCGCAGGCACCGATCTCGTCGCGATCCCCGGCGGGTTCTCCTACGGGGATTACCTGCGCTGCGGCGCCATCGCGCGCACGAGCCAGATCGTCCCCGCCATCCGGCGGCACGCGGAGCGCGGCGGCCTGGTGATCGGCGTCTGCAACGGCTTCCAGATCCTCACCGAGGCGGGGCTGCTCCCGGGCGCCCTCACCCGCAACGCGCACCTCCGCTTCGAGTGCCGCGACGTCTTCGTGACGCCGCGCGCGGAAGGGCCGTTCACGACCGGCCTGCCGCGGGTGCTCCGCCTGCCGATCGCCCACGCCGAAGGGCGCTACCAGGCTGATCCGGAGACGCTCCGCAAGCTCGTCGACGAGCGCGCCATCGCGCTGCAGTACTGCGACCGGGAGGGGCTGGTCGGCGGCGACGCGAACCCCAACGGATCGGCGATGGACATCGCCGGCATCTACGGCGGGCCCCGGCGGAACGTGCTCGGGCTGATGCCGCACCCCGAACGGATGAGCGAGCCCTTCCAGGGCCACGGCTGCGCGGACGGGCGCGCCCTGTTCGACGCCGTGCTGCGCAGCGTGGGCGGCGCCCGCTCGGCCCCATCCGCGAGCGCGCCGTGAGCGACGCGTCGCCCGGCGCCGCCCGCTGCCGCGTGTGCGACGCGGCGCTCGCGCCGGAGGGCGATCGCTGCCCGCAGTGCGGCGCGGCCGCGCGCGCCGAGGCCTGCCCGCACTGCGGCGGCGTGACCGGCGTCTCGGCGCACCTCGAGCTGCGCTTCGCGTGCGACGCCTGCGGCGGCCCGCGCGTCCCCGTCGCCGACGACCGCGTCGAGCGATCCGGCCGCGAGGTGCCGCTGCTCCAGAAGGCGCGCGCGGCGGCCTCGGCGCGCTCGGTCTGGCGCGCCGCGGGCGTCGCGGCCAGCGCGCTGCTCGGCTTCGAGCTGTTCCTGTTCGCCGTGCTGCTGCTCGTCCTCAGCGCGAGCGTCGGGCTCTTCACCGCCGGCCTCCTCACCATGGCGCCCGTCGGCGCCTTCGCCCTCTGGGCGCTCCGGCGGGCGAAGTCGCGGAGCCGGGACATCTCGCCCGCGCTCGACGCCGCCTGGGTCTCCGTCGCCTCCGACGTCGCCCGCCAGGCCGAGGGCCCGCTCACCGCCGGCGGGCTCGCCTCGACCCTCCGCATCGCCGAGTCTCAGGCCGAGGAGCTCCTCGCCCTGCTGGAGGTCAACGACGTCGTGCGCGGCGCGGTGAGCCCCGCGGGCGAGTTCGGCTATGCGCCGAAGCTGCGCGTCGGCGCGGCGCGCGGCGAAGACCGGGGCGAGGCGGGGGCCGAGAGCGTGGCGCACGCCCTCGCCGCCGAAGAGGAAGCCTTCGCTGCCGAGCCCCTGACGCAACGGACCGCCCATGTCGACCCCGCGAAGCGCTGATCCCAAGCCGAAGCCAGGCCCGCCGCAGCAGAAGGCCCGCGCGAGCCGGCCCGCGCCCCAGGAGCGCCGCGCCCTGACCCACATCGGCGGCGCGACGGTGCTCGAGGGTGACCCCGAAAGCGCCGCGAAGCTCGCCCACGCGCTCGACGTGGCCAGCTCGAGCACGGCGGAGGAAGCGGCGCGCGCGCACGTGCACGGGTTCCACAGCTACCCGGCCCGGATGCACCCGGACACCGCCCGCCGGCTGATCGAGGGCCTCTCGAGGCCGGGCGAGCGGGTGCTCGACCCCTTCTGCGGCAGCGGCACCGTCCTCGTCGAGGCCCGGCTCTCGGGCCGGGCGGCGATCGGCGTCGACGCGAACCCGCTGGCCGTGCGCCTCGCCCGCCTCAAGGTGCAGGGCAGCACCCCCGGCGAGCGGGAGCGGCTCGTCGCCGCCGCCCGCGAGGTCGCGGCCGCGGCCGATGAGCGCCGCAAGGCGCGCGCCGGTCCGAGCCGCCGGTACGGCCCCGAGGACGTCGCCCTGTTCGAGCCGCACGTGCTCCTCGAGCTCGACGGGCTCCGCGTCGGCCTCGACCGCCTCGCGGGCCACGGCGCCGACGCGCTCCGCGCCGATCTCGAGCTCGTCCTCTCCGCCATCCTGACGAAGCTCAGCCGCCGCACGTCCGACACGTCGGAGCACGAGCTGCCGCGGCGGATCGCCGCCGGCTATCCGGCGCGGCTCTTCATCCGCAAGGCGGAGGAGCTCGCCCAGCGCCTCGCCGAGGTCGCCGCGCCGCTCGAAGCGAGCCCGCCCGCGCTCGTCGAGGAGGGAGACGCGCGCGTGCTCCGCGGCGTCGAGGCCGGCTCCGTCCACCTCGCGATCACGTCGCCGCCCTACCCGGGCGTGTACGACTACCTCGCCCACCACGAGGCGAGGCTGCGCTGGCTCCGGCTCCGCAGCGCCCGCTTCGAGCAGGACGAGATCGGGGCCCGCCGGCACCTCGACCCGCTCGGCCCCGAGGCGGGCCGCGCGCGCTGGCGCGACGAGCTCGGCGGCGTGCTCACCGCGCTCGCGCGCGTCCTCCGGAGCGGCGCGCCGCTCGTGCTGCTGATCGCCGACAGCGTGGTCGCCGGCGCGCCGGTCTATGCGGTCGACGTGGTCAGGGCCGCCGCGTCCGGCGCGCGCTTCGCGGTCCGCGCGGTCGCGTCGCAGCCGCGCCCCCACTTCCACCGCCCCACGGCGCGCGCCTTCCAGCGCCGCCCGCGCCACGAGCACGCCATCCTGCTGATCCGCGCCTGACCCGCCAGGCTCTCCCCGCGGCGCAGGCGCATGCGCAGGGCGCGCCGCGGCGCCTGAGCCACCGAAAATTGCCCCGCCGCGCGGGCTCATGGCAGGGTGCGCCGGCGTCGGGCAGCGCGCGAGGCGGCCAGCACCGGCCTCCTGCGGCGCGCGGCGCTCCGGCGCGCGCGACGATGGCGAGAGCTCACCTGGCACTTCTTCTCTGGGGCACCTTCGCCCTCGGCTGCGGCAAGGCAGGCGGCGATCCGGGAAAGGCCGACCTCGACAGCACGGGGGTCGACGCCTGCGACAGCTACCTGGCCACGATGACCACCTGCGCCAGCAAGCTGCCCGCGGAGAGCAGGAAGAGCCACGAGGCCGCGATCCGGATCGCGCGCGACGTGCTCGAGGCCAGGGCGGAGGCCGACGACGAGACGCTGGAGGGCGACGCGAGGGCGGAGGCGCGCGTCGCGCTCGCGGCCGCCTGCAAGCAGATGCGCTTCGCGGTCCTGGACCGCGAAGCGTGCGGCCGCTGAGCGCCGGACGGCCGAGCGCCCGGGCGAGCGTGCACGCGGCGAGGCACACGCTCGGCCGCCCGCCGCGCTTCACGCGAAAGCGGGCACCTCCGCCGGATACTGCTGCCGGAGGAACGAGGCCCACTGCGGCCGCCGCTCGGCGTGGAACACGTCGCCCGCGAGCATGCTCGTGATGAGCTTGCGCATCGTGGGCCGCTGGTTCGGCTCGAACAGCGTCTCCCGGAACTGGCCTTTGTAAAAGCCCTGAACGACCCCCAGGAAGAGATCGACGGCGTAGCGGATCTCCGCCTCGTAGGCCGCGAACGCGGCGCGCGAGGTGTCCCCGGCGTCGAGCGCGCGGTCGATGGCCGTGGCGGCCAGATCGGCGCCCTTGATGGCGAGGTGCGCGCCCGTCGAGAAGAGCGGGTCGAGGAACCCGCCCGCGTCGCCCACGAAGAGCCATCCATCTCCGGCGAGCTGGTCGATCCGGTACGAGAAATCGGCGAGCGCCCCCACCGGCCTGATGCGCCGCGCGCTCGCGAGGAACTCCCGCGCCCAGCCGCTCTGCGCGACGGTGCGATCGAAGAGCTCGTCGAGCCGCTCCCCCTTCGCCCGGCTCCGGATCCAGCTCGACGACACCACCGCGCCGACGCTCGTCACCTCGCCGCGGAACGGGATGAACCAGAACCACCCGTGCTCGAAGAGGACAATCTGGATGTCGCCCTGGTGGATCCCCTCCTCGCGGGGCACGCCCTCGTAGTGGGTGAACAGCGCGGTCTTGTCGAGCTCGGCCAGCTGCGCCTTCCGCCGCATCCTCGACGCGAGCAGCGTGTCCCGCCCCGTCGCGTCCACGATCACCGGCGCCCGGAGCTCGACGACGTCGCTCGAGTCGGCGCGCGCGGCCGCGGCCTCCTCCGGCCCGGCGCCGTCGGGTCGAGCGCGGGGCCGCGCGCGCACCCCGACGGCGCGGGGGCCCTCGAACACCACCTCGACGGCCTCCCACGACTCGCGCACCTCCGCCCCGAGCTCCGCGGCGTGGCGGAGCAGCAGCTGGTCGAACGCGTCGCGCTGCACCTGGTAGGCGAACTCGAACCTCGGCTCGAACGCGTCGGCGAAGCTGTACGTCCGCGTCCGCCCCGTCGACGAGCACAGGAACCGGGCGCCGTATTTGCGGAGGAAGCGCGCGTCCAGCTCCTCGTCCAGCCCGAGCCGCTCGAAGACCTCGCGGGACAGCGGCAGCAGCGACTCGCCGATGTGAAAGCGAGGGAACCTCTCGCGCTCGAGCACGAGGGCCCGGCGGCCGAGGCGGGCCAGCGATGCGGCGAGCGTCGACCCACCCGGCCCTCCGCCGAGGATGATTGCGTCCCAGCGATCCGTCATCGCTCGTCGTATAGTGCGTGCCGACGCCCGAGAAAATGCGCTCTCGGCGTCGCGCGCCAGGTAGGGAGGAGGGAGGGTTCGGCGGTGCCCACGGTCGTGTTCGAGGACGGCGCGCTCGGCCCCGCCGTCACCGCGGAGACGGGAGCCGGCAGGCTCATCGATGTCTGCGACGACGCGCGCGCTCCGATCGTGTTCTCGTGCCGCGACGCGCGCTGCGCCACGTGCCGCGTCGAGGTCATCGAAGGGGAGCAGCTCCTCGAACCGCCCGCGCGCGGCGAGCGCGATCTGCTCGAGCGCTTCGGCGCCCCGCCGCGGCTCCGGCTCGCGTGCCGGGTGGTGCTCCGCGCGGGCCCCGGGCTGGTCCGTTTGCGCGGGATCGTCGGCCGCGAGGGCTGAGCGGCCGGGGGAGCCCGCGGCGAGCATCGCGCGCGCCCGCCATCAGGCACCGCCGCAGCGCGCACGTCCCCACGCGGCGGAGCGCGCTCCGTCGCCCTCGCGATCGTCTGCTCCGGTCGTGCCCTGCCATTGGCGGCACTGGCGAACGGTGTTAAGGCAGCCCCCGTTCTGAGGCCCGGCTCCTCGGGGAGGAGAGCGAGATCAGGCGCCCCCCGGAGCTGCCCGCGCGCGGTGACGACGGGATGCCGCTCGCCGGGGACGCGCACCGCGGCGCATGCGGACGCGGTCGCCCGCCAGGCAGGGATGGAAACACCGCGCGAAGGAGTGGAGGAGACGTGACCAAAGCCAGGAAGCTGCGCGAACTCATGGCCCGCCCCGGGCCGATCGTCATCATCGGCGCGCACAACGGGCTCTCCGCAAAGATCGGTGAAGAGGCAGGGTTCGACGGGCTCTGGGCTTCCGGCTTCGAGATCTCCGCGAGCTACGCGGTGCCGGACGCGAACATCCTCACGATGGCGGAGAACCTCCAGGCCGCCAAGATGATGAACAGCACGTCGCTCCCGGTCGTCGCGGACTGCGACAACGGCTACGGCAACGCCGTCAACGTCGTCCGCTGCGTCGAGGAGTACGAGGCGGCGGGCATCGCGGCGATCTGCATGGAAGACAACATCTTCCCGAAGCGCTGCAGCTTCTACGCCGGCGTGAAGCGCGAGCTCGCGGACGTCGAGGAGCACGCGCTCAAGGTCCGCGCGGCGAAGGCGACGCAGAAGGATCGCGACTTCGTGGTCATCGCGCGGACCGAGGCGCTCATCGCCGGCTGGGGGATGGAGGAGGCGCTCCGCCGCGGCCGCGCCTACGCGGACGCGGGCGCCGACATGGTCCTCATCCACTCGAAGAGCAAGGACCCGGACGAGGTGCTCTCCTTCGCCCGCGCGTGGGACCGCCCGAACACGCCGCTCGTCTGCGTGCCGACGATCTACCGCACGACGAGCGTCGACACGCTGCACAAGGCCGGCTTCAAGCTGATCATCTTCGCGAACCACGCGATCCGCTCGTCGATCAAGGCGATGACGGAGACGCTCCAGACGCTGAAGCGCGAGATGTACACCGGCAGCGTCGACGACAAGGTCGTGCCGCTCGAGCGCGTCTACCAGCTCGTGGGCGTCGACAAGATGAAGCAGGAGGAGTCGAGCTTCCTGCCCTCCGGCAGCCCGGGCGTCACCGCCGTCATCCTCGCCGCCGGCCAGAGCCAGGGGCTCCTGCCGCTCACGGAGGAGCTGCCGAAGCCGATGCTCGACCTGAAGGGCAAGAGCATCCTCGAGCGGCAGATCGACGTGCTCAACGCGTGCGGCGTCAAGGACGTCGCCGTCGTGCGCGGGTACAAGAAGGAGGCGATCAAGGTCCCGAACGCCCGCTTCTACGACAACGACGAGTACGCGACGACGAACGAGGTGTTCTCGCTCTTCCGCGCCTCCAAGGAGCTGAGCGGGCCGTTCCTCTTCCTCTACGGCGACATCGTGTTCGAGCGCGGCCACCTCGAGAAGCTCCTCAAGAGCCCGGCGGACATCTCGATCGTCGTCGACCGCGCGTACGCCGAGGGCCAGCGGCCCAAGGACGCGCGCGGCGTGCCCGACCTCGTGGCCCTGAAGGACGCGCAGGAGGCCGGCTACCGCTTCGTCGGCGCCGAGGCGCCGCACCGGGTGGCCCGCGTCGGCCGCGCGATCCCCGCGGGCGAGGCGCACGGCGAATTCGTGGGCATGGCCCTGTTCACCGCGAAGGGCGCGCGCCTGCTCACCGACTGCTACCACCAGCTGCAGGAGAGCCGCGCGAAGGGCGGCTTCCACGAGGCCGAGTCGCTCCGCAGCGCGACCTTCACCGACCTGCTCCAGGAGCTCGTCGACCGCGGCGCGGACGTGCAGGCGATCGACGTTTACAAGGGGTGGCTCGAGATCGACACGTTCGAGGACTACCGTCGCGCCTGGGCGCTCATCAAGGAGTGAGGCGATGTCCCACGGTTCAGGCAAATCGTATGCGCCCGAGTTCGTCGCCGCGCTCAAGGAGGCGGGGTTCGACTTCTTCGCGGGCGTGCCCTGCTCGCTGTTGAAGGGCCTGGTCTCGCTGCTCGACGCCGACGCGAGCGCCCGTTACATCTCGGCGACCCGCGAGGACAGCGCCATCGGGATGGCCTTCGGCGCCTGGCTCGGCGGCAGGCTGCCGATGGTCCTGATGCAGAACTCCGGGCTCGGCGTCTCCGTGAACGCGCTGGCCTCGCTCAGCACGATGTACGAGGTGCCCGCGCTGCTCGTCATCTCCTGGCGCGGCGAGGGCGGCAACGACGCCCCGGAGCACATCATGATGGGCGAGATCATGCTCCCCATCCTCGATCTGATGAAGATCCAGCACCGCGTCCTCCGCGCCGCCGAGCCGATGGGGCCCCAGGTGCAGTGGGCGAAGGACGTCATGCTCTCCACCAGGCAGCCGGCGGCGCTCATCGTGCCCGCGGGGGTGCTCGAATGAACAAGCTCGAAGCGCTGAAGGTGTTCACGGCGGCGGTCGGCAAGGACGACCTCGTCGTCTGCTGCAACGGCATGATCGGCCGCGAGCTCTACACGACGCAGGACCGGCCCTCGAACTTCTACATGATCGGCTCGATGGGGCTCGGCCTGTCGATCGGCCTGGGGCTCTCGCTCGCGCAGCCGCGCAAGCGGATCTTCGTGCTCGACGGCGACGGCAACGTCCTCATGGGCATGAACGCGCTCGCCAGCGTCGGCAGCGAGCGGCCGGCGAACCTCGTGCACGTCGTCCTCGACAACCGCTCCCACGCCTCGACGGGCGGGCAGCGGACGATCTCGGGCGACGTGAGGCTCGAGTCGGTCGCCAGCGCGGTCGGCTACCGCGCCACGCACCGCGCCGAGTCCGTCGAGTCCTTCGAGGCGTCGCTGCGCGTCGCGCTCGTGCAGCCGGGCCCGGTCATGGTCCTCGCCCTCGTCGACGGCGGCACCGTGAAGGGCATCGGCCGCGTCGCAGAGACGCCGCAGGAGCTGGCCTCCCGCTTCGCGGCCGAGGCGCGCCGATGAGGGCGATCCTGCTCGCCGCCGGCCGCGGCCGGCGCATCGGCCGGGACGCGCCCAAGTGCCTCATCTCGATCGAGGGCAAGACGCTGCTCGAGCGCCACCTCGTGAACCTCACCGAGAGCGGCGTCACCGATCTGACGATCGTCGTCGGCTTCCGGCACGAGATGATCGAGGACGCGCTCGCCTCGCTCCGCCCTTCGCTGAAGGTCGAGCTCGTCAAGAACCCGCGGTTCACCCACGGCAGCATCGTCTCGCTCCACGTAGCGGCCGACCGGCTGTCAGGCGGCGGGCTGTGGATGGACGCCGACGTGCTGTATCCCGCCGCGCTGCTGCGGCGCCTCGTGAGCTCGCCCCACGAGAACTGCCTGCTGGTCGACGCGAGCTCGGAGGAGAGCGGCGAAGAGATGATGGTCGGCGTCCGCGCCGGCCGCGTCCTCAAGATCGCGCGCCGCGTGGGCAAGGACTGGGACATCGCCGGCGAGACCGTCGGCTTCGCCAAGGTCGGCCCACAGGGCGGTCGCACGATGCAGCGCCTCCTGGAGGAGGAGGTCTCCGCCGGCCGCCTCGACCAGGAGTACGAGGCCGCGATGGACCGCGCTTTCCAGGAGGTACCGTTCGGTATCGAGCGCGTCGATGACCTGCCCTGGACCGAGATCGACTTCGAAGAAGACGTGGAGAAAGCCCGCCGCCTGGCAAGCGCTCTCTAGGAGCGGGCTCTGAGGGGGACTACGCGGATCTGAGCTCGGCGGCACAGCCGGGAGCCGAGCTCAGGCCACGGCCAGCTTCGCGCGCCGGGATGCGCCGCGGAGGAACCAGCCGTTCAGCCAGACGACCGCGACGATCCAGACGACCCCGCCCGTCGCGAAGAAGACCTGACCCAGCCAGAGCTGGTTCACGAGGAGCGTCAGCACCACCATCGACAGGAACGCGTCGCCGTTCGATATCGCCCAGAGCGCGCCGATGAGGCGCGTGAGCGGCGACGCCTCCTCCCGGATCAGCTGTTTTACCTGATCCGCGCTGGTCGAGGACTGGCTCCGCCGCGGATCGAACCACTCGTGCTCGAACGCGAGGTGCCCCATGCGCCCGATGAAGACATCGAAATGGGCAAAGAACGAGGAGGAGGGGCCGAGCGCCTGGATCTTCCGGCGCAGCACGTCCGCCGTCTCGTCGGTGCCCGTCTCGAAGATCGAGCAGTACTTGAGCTTGAAGTAGTCCGCGGAGAAAGAGCGCAGCGCCCCCTGGAGCAGCGCGATCAGCAGGAGTGCGTTCGTGGACACCGTCGCGCTCCACGGGCCCTCCGGCGGCGGGTGAAGGTGAACGTGCCAGAAGATGCCGGCATAAAGAAAGACGACGCCCAGCCAGTCGGCCAGGCCGTCAATGGCGTGCCCGGCGGGGCTCACCATCCGCTTCGCCCGCGCCAGCGCGCCGTCCACGCAGTCCAGGATGGAGCGGAGCTCGAACACGAGCGCCCCGGCGATGAGGTGCCTCGGATCATCGAACGTCACCAGGTAACCGGCCAGCGCGGCGAAGAGCGGCTGAACCAGCGTCACCTGGTTCGGCGTGACCGGCGTCCTCATCAGCGCCCGCACGATCCAGCGCGCGATCGGGTACCGATAGTAGCGATTGAGCGGGTCCTCCATGCGCATCTTCCAGCCGCCGGGCACACCGCCGGACTGGGCGGCAGGTGTCGAGCTCTCGGCAGCAGCGCGCGGTTCAGGCATCGGCGATCCCGGCCCGGACTCTAGGGCAGCCGCCCCCGGGGACCAACTGGATTGCGACCTCTCGATGGACATGACGTGACAGATCGTTGCAAGCCCGCGTCCCGGCGCCACGCCGCGCTTTCCAGGGCGTATCCCGCGCCTCCGGCGACCAGCCGCGTAGTTGTTTGCGCTCCTGAAGCCCCACCGAGAACCGAGTTTCGCACCTCGCGTGCGGACGCGACAGGCACACTCGGGCGCTCCCTTCCTGTAAAATCGCATTCTCTCGCCTGCGGCGCTGCGACGTTCGACGAGCGCGCGCGCCCGCTGGAGCCGGTCTGACGTGGCGGCCGCGTCCCGCCGCGCGCTCCGGGAGCGCCCTGCGAGAATGGCGGCGCGCCGGGGCTCCTCGGCGCTATGGTGCCCCGGTGGCAAACAGGTCCTGGAGCGCGGCGCTCCTGCTCGTGGCCGCGGGGTGCACCGCGAGCGTGGGATCCATCGGGGCTGTCCTTGGGCGAGATAACGAGTCGCTGGCGCTCTACGTGCGCGACGTGCCGCCGGGCCTCGCCGCCGAGCGAGCGGGGCTGATCCCGGGCGACGAGATCATGATGATTGATGGCGTGTATGTCCGGGATCTCTCGTCGGCAGCGGTGCGCGATCGGCTCCGCGGGGCCGTCGGGAGCGCCGTCGAGCTCACCGTCGTCCGCGGGCGCGACGTGCGGCGCGTCCGGGTCGTGCGCACCGAGCTAAGGGCGCACGAGGGGCTCAAGCCCAGAGAAGAGCAGATCCTGCCTTGAAGCGGGGCCGGTGACCGCTCATTGCGCGGCGAGCGCCACGAGCTCGGCATAGTGCTTGTTCGCGTAGAAAGAGAGCACATCGACGGCGTCGCGCACCTCGCTCGGATCGAGGTCCTCGAGGCGGTACTCGACGCTGAGAATCACGTCGCCCTCCTCGTCGGCCGAGAGCTTGGCCATGTTGATCTCGCGGTTCAGCTGGAGCAGGCGCCGCACGATCCCGTCGCCCTCCTCGAGCTCCATCGGGAGCCGCACGAACGGGATCACCGCGAAGACGACGAAGGGGGGCGAGAGCCGCACGAACAGCGGGAAGAGCCGCTCGGCCCCCTGGAAGTCGCTGCGCATGGTGTCGCTGGATACGACCTCCACAGCCCAGCCCTCGCGCTCGAGGCACGCCTTGATCTCGTCGAACGTCATGCGCCGCATCATAGCCTCTGACGGCGCGCCTCCGGGAGCGCGTCGGCCGGGAGCGCGCCGGATCGACGGCCCGACGCCCCCCCGCTCGTCCGGTCTCGCGTCCACCTCGCGTCCACACCGACAGCCCGGAGGCAGCTCGTCCGGCCGGCGCTTTTGTCCGCGGAAGGCCGCGGCTCGCGTTGACGGTGCCCCGCGCTCGAACTATGCGTAGAGGTCCGATTTCGAGTCCGCCGAAGGAGCGATTCATGCGCCGTTACCAGTTCACATCCGAGTCCGTCACCGAAGGACACCCCGACAAGGTGTGCGACCAGATCTCCGACGCCATTCTCGACGGGATCCTCGAGAAGGATCCGACGGCCCGCGTCGCGTGCGAGACCCTGGTGAAGACGGGGATGGCCGTCGTGGCCGGCGAGATCACCACCTCGGCGTGGGTCGACATGCCGGTCGTCGTGCGCAACACCATCAAGGACATCGGCTACACCGACGCCGCGATGGGCTTCGACTACGAGACGTGCGCGGTGCTCACGGCGATCGAGAAGCAGTCGCCCGACATCTCCCGCGGCGTCACCGAGGGCGAGGGCCTCTTCAAGGAGCAGGGGGCAGGCGACCAGGGGCTCATGTTCGGATATGCGACGGACGAGACGTCGGAGCTGATGCCCTCCCCCATCAGCTATGCCCACCGCCTCGCCCGGAAGCTCGCCGATCTCCGCAAATCCAAGAAGCTCGACTGGCTGCGCCCCGACGGCAAGACCCAGGTCACGATCGAGTACGAAGATCAGACGCCCGTGCGCGTGAGCGCCGTCGTCGTGTCGACGCAGCACGGCCCCGAGGTCAAGCACAAGACGATCGTCGACGCGGTGCGGAGCCTGATCATCGAGAAGTGCATCCCGGCCAAGCTGATGGATCGGAGCACGAAGATCTACGTGAACCCCACCGGCCGCTTCGTGGTCGGCGGCCCCTTCGGCGACGCCGGCCTCACCGGCCGCAAGATCATCGTCGACACCTACGGCGGCATGGGCCGGCACGGCGGCGGCGCCTTCAGCGGCAAGGACCCGACGAAGGTCGACCGCTCCGCCTGCTACTACGCGCGCTACGTCGCGAAGAACGTCGTCGCGTCCAAGCTCGCGGCGCGCTGCGAGGTGCAGATCGCCTACGCCATCGGCGTCGCCCAGCCGGTCGGCGTCCACGTGAACACCTTCGGCACGGGCCGCGTAGGTGAGGACGTGCTCGAGAAGTACATCATGCAGAACTTCGACATGCGGCCGAAGGCGATCATCGAGCAGCTCGATCTGCTGAAGCCCATCTACCGAAAGACGGCCGCGTACGGCCACTTCGGGCGTGACGAGTTCACCTGGGAGAAGACGGACCGCGCGGCCAAGCTGGCCGAGGACCTGCTGCGCCCGACGCTCGCCGCGGTCCCCGCGACCACGAACGGCTCCGGGAGCAAGAAGGAGCCGAAGCGCAAGGGCAAGAAGGAAGTGGGCGCCCAGGCCTGATCGTTCAGAGCGCTCCGCCCGCTGCGTGTGAGCGGGGCGAACCGTGGACGGCCCCTCGGAGAGGCCGAGAGCGCCGGCGCTGTGGAAGCGCCGGCGTTCTGCGTTTTGTCGCCACGACCCGCGTCTCCTGGAACGCTCGTGACCATGGCGCCTGGGTCGGATACGGGTGCCACGATGTGGGCATTCACCTCACAAAAAAGCACCAGCCTTTGCCGGGATGAGCTGACTGCTGCGGCCGCTTCTGCTGATAAAATCATCGACGACTCCCGTATCGCCGGATCGACCGAACCTCCCTGGTTCCATGCGACCTCGAGGAGCACCGATGAAACCTTGGTTGAATTTCTTGAGCCTCATCACTGCGGCAGGGTGTCTGGGCACGGCCTGCACCGGGAACATCGGACCGGTAGGCGGCCTTGATGTCGGGGAGGGCGGCGCCGCGAGCGCCTCCAGCACCGGCGGGATACCGACCACGACAGCCGAAACGACGGCCGACGCGACGACCGTCGCCACGTCCGCGGGGGTGGGTGCGGGGGGCGCGGGCGCGGGTTGCAGCGGCTCGCCGGACGTCGACGACGACGGCGACGGCTTCACGGAGCTCGAAGGCGACTGCGACGATTGCAACGCGCTGATCAATCCGCGAGCGCTCGAGCTCCCGACGGTCGGTGGAGAAGGGGGAGCCTCGCCGGAGCCCGTGGACGACGACTGCGACGGCATCCCCGACAACGTGCCCGAGCCGTGCGACGACGGGATCCCGCTCGACGACCTGGATCCGCTCAACGCCGCGAGGGCGGTCGAGCTGTGCAAGATGTCGTCCGGGCCCCGCGACTGGGGCGTGGTCTCCGCCGCCTGGGTCATGGTCGACGGCGCGCCGCCGCCGCAGGAAGCCGAGCTGCTCGCCAACTTCCACCTCGGGCACGGCATCCTCCCCGCGTTCGGGCGCAACGTCCCGCCGAGGGCGGGCGCGCGGCTGCTCGCCCTCTCGAGCGGCACGGCGCGGCAGGACGGCGACGAGGGGTTCGAGAGCCCGCAAGGCTTCGACAAGAAGTACGAAGGTGATTTCCCCGAAGACTTCCCGAAGGACCCCCGCGGCTGTGACGATCTTGTGCTCGCGAAGCCGTCCGACCCGACCGCCGTCGAGATCACCCTCCGGGTCCCGTCGAACGTCCGCGGCTTCGCGTTCAACGTCAATTACGTCACGTTCGACTGGCCCGTCGTCTGCGACAGCTTCAACGATTACTTCGTCGCGTTCCTCTCGCCGCGGCCGGCCAACCTCCTCGATGGTCACATCCTCTTCGACAGCCAGTGGAACGCGATGAGCGTCAACAGCACCTTCATCGACGTCTGCGCCTGCGAGAGCGGCCCTCCCTGCGATCTCGACGGCAGGGTGTACGCGTGCACCCGCGGGATCCGGGAGCTGCTCGGGACGGGGTTCGAGGGCCGCGCGGGTACGAGCTGGCTGGTCACCTCGGTGCCCGTGGAGCCGAACACGGAGATCAAGATCCGATGGGGGGCGTACGACGCCGGAGACCATCAGCTCGATTCGACCGGGCTCGTCGACAACTGGCGGTGGCTCACCGACAAGGACGAGAGCGTGATCACGCTGCCCGATCCCCCTGCGCCGGCGCCGTAGGGCGCATCGCGGCAGCGGCGGCGCGCCGGCGTGCGTGGGAGGCGATGGCCCGCGCGCCGGGCGATCAGGCCGCGATCGGCGCGTCCGAGGTCGCCGCGCCGACGCCGGCGAGCAGCTCCTTGTACCAGGCGGCCGCTCCCGCCGCGCGGCCCGGCAGCGCGCGGCTGCCCCAGAGGACCGAGAGCGTGCGCGTCGTCCCCGCGTGCGTCTTCGTCCGCTGCGCGTCCTTCACGGCGTTCGCACACGGGCCGTCCGCGTCGAAGACGCAGAGGAGCCCCTCGAGGTCGATCTCCTGCCCCGAGGCGTTGAACACGTAGCGGGAGCCAGCGGGCGCGACCTCGATGCGGAGCGGCGGGCGGGCGCGATCGAGATCGATCACGCTGATGGGCAGGCCCGTGTGCAGCGACACGGCGTTGCACGCGTCCACGGCCGCGTTGATGGCCGCGAGCGATCCCCCCTCGGCGGCGCGGATGAGGTACTCGGAGGCCGGCTTGCCCCGGCCTGTCGGCTTGTAGCCGCCGTGCCGGAGCAGATCGCGGACCGCCGACCGCACGGCGTCGTCCGAGCGGAACGGGGCCGAGGCCTTGTCGGACAGGAGGCCGCGGAGCGCGTCGCTCCCCCGCAGCTCGCCGAGCGGCGCGGGGAACGTCGTGACGAAGGCGGCGACTTCGAGCAGAGGATGCGCCGAGAGCGTGAGCACGCGGCGCACTCTACACGAGCGGCGAGGCTGCGCGAGCGCCTCCTCGGCGCAGGTCGTATCGGCGAGCTGCTCGCCAGAGGCGTGGCTGGACGCGAGCTCGATCAGCGCCTTGGACGACCCCTTCGTGATCAACCGCTCGGCGTTGAACGCGAAGGAAGGCCCATTGATGCGCGGCGGCGCGCGCCGCCGTGCGCCGCCGCGCGACAGCGCTCCTGGATGGATGCTCGTCATCTCACACTCTCTCGGTCAATCGCGCGAGTGCGCAGGTCGACTCGATGGTGCGGTGAGCGATCCCGTCCCTCTGCGGCGCAGATCGACTACCCTGGCCGGCCGTGACGACGGACTCCACACGCCCGAAGCTGAGGTCGCCCGCCGAGCTCCGGCGCTCGATGGGCGCCGCGGCGCGGAGCCGCCCAGGAGGCGCCGCACCACCGCTCGCCGAGCGCGTGATCCCGTGGCTGCTCGGGGCCATCGTCGCCGGGTCCGTGCTCGCCATCGGCGCTGTCCATGCGCCGACGCTGGCCCTGGTGTCCGCGGTCGTGGCGATCGCCGCCGCGCTCTCGCTCCGCGCCAGCGCGCTCGCCGGCGAGCCGTCTCCCGTGAAGACGCTGCCGGCGCTCACGCTGCTCGGCTTGACCGCGTATACGCTGCTGCAGGCCGCGCCGCTGCCGCTCGCGTGGCTCGAGCGGCTCTCGCCGGCGAGCGCCGACATCTGGTCGCGCTCCCTGATGCCGCTCGGCGAGGCGGCGCCGCGGTACGCCAGCGTCTCGCTCGACCCCGGCGCCACGCTGGTGGAGGCGGTGAAATGGCTGACCTATACCGGCGTCTTCCTCACGGCCGCGTTCGTCGGCGCGCGGCGCGGCGCGAAGCTCGGGATCACCCTGGTCTTCGGCAGCGCGTTCCTCGCCGCGCTCACGACGATCGCCCACGGGCTGCTCGGCGCGACGACCGTCTTCGGCCTGTATCAACCGCGGTTCTCGGTGGCGTCATGGCACGTCGGGCCGCTGCTCAACCCGAACAACCTCGCCGGTTACCTGAACCTCGGCATCCTCTCGGGGGTCGGGCTGCTGCTCACGAGCAGGCCGCTCCTGCCGCCCTGGGTCGCCGGCGTCGGGCTCACCACGATCGTCGGGGTCGGCATCATCGCGTCGTCCCGCGGAGGGCTGCTCGTGCTGCCGCTCGGCCTCGCCCTCTTCGCGTTGCTCTCGCGGCGGCGGCGCGGCAGGCACCGCTCCGGCGCCCGCGGCCGGGGCGCGGCGGCGTGGCTGTTGAGCGTGGCCATCGGCGGCGGCGCGCTGCTGGCCGCGCTCGCCGCGACGAACCGCACGCTCGCGGAGATGGCGGACGACAACCTCGACAAGCTGTCGCTCTTTCGCTCGACGCTCCCGCTGCTCGCGGATCACTGGCTCCTCGGCATCGGGCGCGGCGCGTTCGAGACGGTGTTCCCGGCGTACCGACAGTCGCCGGGGAACATCGTGTTCACACACGCCGAGAACGTCGTGATCCAGTGGGCTGCGGAGTGGGGTGCTCCGGTCGCGGCGGCCTCGCTCGTCGCGTTCGGCGTCGCGTTTCGCCCGGGCAAGATCGCCTTACGCGCGAGCACGGCGGCGCTGGGCGCCTGGGTCGGCTGCGCGGCGCTCGTCCTCCAGAACCTGTTCGATCTCGGGCTCGAGGTGCCAGGCGTCAGCATCGCGCTCGCGGCGACCCTGGGCTCGCTCTGGGGTGAGGCCCATGGCGAGCGGCCGCGGCACCAGGCTCTGGCAGGCGCGCCCGGCCCGGAGCGGTGGCGGCCGTGGCAGGCGGCGGCTTGCGCCGCGGCCTCCGCGCTCGCGCTCGTCTCCCTGATGGTGCGCTTCGGCTGGCGCGACGTCGACCACGACCGCCGGTCGCTGCGCGCGCAGAGCGACGCCGGCGCGGCGAGCGGCGCCGGCTGGCCACGCTTCCGCGAGGAGCTCCGCGCGGCGATCCTCCGCCACCCCGCGGAGCCGTACTTCCCGCTGCTCGGCGCGGTCGCCGCGCTCCGGGGCAGCGGCGAGAGCCCCATCCCATGGCTCCAGCGCACGCTCGAGCGCTCACGCCGCCACGGGCGCGCCCACCTCCTGCTCGCGGAGGTGCTCGCGTCTCGCGGCGCCAAGGAGCAGGCGCTCCTGAGCCTGCGGCTCGCCGTGGAGGACGACCCCCGCGTGACCGACACGGCCGCGGGGCTCGCCCGGCAGTGGACCCACACGTGGGAGGAGCTGCTGCGGGCCGTGCCGGAAGGCAAGGCCGGGGTCGAGGTGCTCGAGCGCATGGCCACCGCGGGCGACCGCCGGGAAGAGGTCGACCTGCGCCTGCGCTGCGCGGAGGAGGCGATCGCGCGCGACCGCGCGCGGGTCGGAGCGCACTGGGCTGCCGGCGATGCGCTGCTCGCGATGCTGGAGGCCCCGGGCTCCGCCCGCTGCGGCGGTGACGACGGGCGGAGGGCCGCCTGCGAGCGGGAGATCGAGGCGCACGCGGCGGCGGTGCAGGGCCTCGACGACGACTCGTTCTTCGCGGTCCAGCTGAGGGCGCGGCTCCTCCTCCTGGGCAAGAAGAGCGCGGAGGCGGAGCAGCTGCTCTCGGGGAGCTGCGAGCGGCTGGACAACCGGGCCGGCTGTCTTCGCCTGCGGGTCGTCGCGGCGGCGCAGATGGCCTCGTCCGAGAAGCTCCTCCCCGCGCTCCGCGAGCTGCTCTCCGCGTCGTGCACCACGCTCGCGGCGTGCGCGGCGACGTCGACCTGGGCCGGCGACCTGCTCGCGGCGCGTGAAGACCATCCTTCGGCCGTGACCTACTACGCGCGGGCAGCGCAGGACGAGCCGACCGAGGAGCGCCTCCTCAAGCTGGCCGACGCCGCCAGCCGCGCGGGCGCGCACATCGAGGCGTCGAAGGCGCTGGAGCGCCTGCTGCAGCGGCGCGGGGGGCAGGACCCTGCGCTGCGCAAGCGGGTCCTCGAGGAGAAGGCGAAGGCGCTGGCGCCTTCGCTCAGCCCGTAGGTAGATTGCGCACGATCGTGGCCATCTTCGCCTTCCTCCCTCTCCTTCGAATCGCCCTGTGAAGCTGTCGTCGTTGCTGCGCGCTGGGATGCACGGCGGCGCCGGGGTCGCCTTCGCGGTCATCCTGCCTCGCGCCGTCTCGCTCGCGGCCCAGTGGGTGCTTGCGCTGTCGGCCGACCCCGCGGCGCTCGCCGCGCTCGCCAACTACACGTCGCGCGGGATGGTCGTCGTCGCGCTGGTCTCCGCCGGCCTCGCGCCGACCCTCGCGCGCCGGGCGCGCGCCTTCGCGACCAGGGGGGGCCGCGCGCTCGTGGGCGGCGCCCTCGCGCTCGTCGCCGTGTTCGCCTTCAGCTGCACGCTCGCCCATGAGCTGACCACCGGGCTGGGCGGGACGGCGGGTCTGGTCACCGCGCTCTTCAGCGCGTGCTCGCTGCTCGCCGCCGCCGCGCCGAGCATCTGGCCGAGCTGGCAGCTCCAGGGGCGGTATCTGCACGCGCTCGCGGTGCTCCTCGTCTTCTCCCCGGGCGCTTCCATGCTGGCCGCGCTTGCGGGGCGCCCCGATGCCGTCGCCGTCGCGATCGGGATCGCCGGCGCCTCGCCTGCGCTGCTCCTCCTGCGCCCGACCCGGCTCCGGCGCGCCGCTCGTTACGCGATGCTCGTCGTCCGGCGCGCGGTCCCGTACTCCATCGCGAACTTCTCGACCGTCATCGTTTACCCGATCTCGCTCAGCGCCAACCTGAAGCTCATCGGCGACCATCGCGTGGGGCAGCAGGTGCTCTACTGGTCGTTCGCCGCGGTGCTCTCCCAGGCGTCGCAGGCGTTCGCGGCGCGCGCGGTCGCGGGCGCGAGCAGGTCGGGAGACGAGGCGACCTGGCAGGCGCGCGCCGTGCGCGCCTGGCTGCCTCCGGCCGCCCTGCTCTCGCTCCTCGGCGCGGCCATCTATGTGATCTTCACGGTCCGGATCCCCGGCCTGCCGCACTCGGGCGCCGCCCGCGACGCCATGACGATGACGATGCTGGTCTCTGCGGTGGCTCCGCTCGTCACGGACGCCATGTGCATCTACTTCTCCGGCCCGGGTTCGCGCCGCGTGCTCGCGGCGGGCAGCGTGCTGAGCAGCGCGTGCGTGGCCGGATGGCTCCTGCTGGCGCCGGCGCCCCTGGTCCGCCATTTCGGTGTGTTCGGCCCCTCGGTGCTTGTCGGCGTGGCGCGCCTCGCCTTCGTGATCGACGCGCCTGTGCGGCGGTACACGCTCGGCGCGATGCTCCTGCTGATCGCAGCGTTCGCGCTCACGCTGGCGCTCGGCGGGGGCGTGAGCTTCTAACGCGCCGGCCGCGCGTCGCGCGGCCAGCGCCCGCGAGGTGCCCTGGTCGCGCGGCGGCTCGGCGGCGCGCTCGCCGTCCCGCGGGCCCTGCCGAGGGCGACGAGCGCCAGGGCGATAGCGCCGAGGCCGGCCGTCCACGAGGCCGGGCGCTGCCCCGGCGCCTCGGTGCACACGCAACCACGGCCGTACAGGAGCGTGTCGTCCCATCCGGCCGCGCCGGCTCCGCCAGGGCCTGCGCTGCCGGTGCCCCCTGCCCCGCCATCGCCGCCGCCCCCTGCTCCGCCGCCGGTGCCTCCTGCTCCGCCGCCGCCAGCGCCTCCGGCTCCACCGCCGCCTCCCCCTTCGCCCTGCGGCATCCTCACGATCACGCCGTCCGACCCCCGGTCCGGCGAGAGCCCGGCGGCAGAGACCGCACGCACGCCGACGTAGTACTTCGCCCCGTCGAGGAGCGGCAACCCGCCGACCGAGGCTTCTACGACGTCGCCCACGTCCTGCCACGCAGGCGAGCTCAGGTAATCGCCTTGCCCGCCCACGACCGTCACCTGATACGACGTCGCGCCATCGACCTTCGACCACCTCATGTGGAGCGTGTCCCTGGTCTCGATCTCGTCGATGTCCTCGCCCCGCTCGCCGCTGCCCGGATCGACATCCCAGACGAACTCGGGGGCCGGCAGGATCTCGTGTCGCATGTTGTAGAGGTAGCCATCTGCCACGCTCACGAGGATGTCGTCGTGGCCGTCACCGTCGGTGTCCGCGAGGCTCGGTGAGCCGACGGGGCTGCCGAAAGCATAGGACCACACGAGGCGCGCCGAGCACGCGTCGACCGCATAAAGGAAGCCGTTCGTGGAGCCGACGATGGCGGTCGGACCGGCGGACGCGCGCCCGGTCAGGTTCCGCGAGATGGCCACATCTCCGAGCTGGCCCATCGGGGCGCCCGCCTGTGCTGCGGCGTCCTCCGCGTCGAACGCGCCGTCGCCCGCGAGGACGATGAAGCTCGATTGCCCCCCGCTGGCGGCGTCCAGCACGGAGAACGTCAGCCGCGCCGGATTCATGAACGACCCCTCGACGAGGACGGTCTTGCCGTCGCAGCTCGCGATCGCGCCGTGCGGGTAGGGACGGATGTCCTCCGCGCCCCTCCACAGCGCGGCGCTCAGGTCGTGCGGCAGCGCCCGCGCGGGGGCATACCCCCCCTGCAGGGTCATCTCGAGCCGATGATCTCCCGACACATCGGCGAGGATGGGCATGAAATAGAGCAGCGTCTCCGGGTTCTCGCCGAGGGGGCTGCCGTTCCGACCCGAGAGCACCTTGGCCCTGTTGATCGCGACCGCCACGTCCTCCGCGCCGTCGCCGTTCCAGTCGGCCATCGCGACGGCCTGGGTGCCGGCGGAGGCGTCGATACGGTGTTTCCACCGCTCTCCGCCGCCCCCATCGATCGCGACGACCTCGGTGTGCAGGCTCGGATCCACCGTGACCGCCACGAGCTCGCGCGCGCCGTCTCCGTCGAGATCCCCGTGCAGCACGTCCCACGCGGGGGGCTTCTCGAGCGGAGTTTCGCTCGTTTGCCTGCCGTTCGCGTCGAGCGTCGCGACGGCGTACTTCACCGGGTCGGTGAGCGGGTGCAGCCGCCTGAAGCACGCGAGCGTCGCGGGCGAGCTCCCCTCGGCGGGGGCGATGGACGCGCCAAACGCGTCCCTCACGCGCCAGGCGGGCTTGGCCGGCGCCACGTTGCTCGCGCCGTCGGACGCGACCCGGACGAGGTCGCCCCGGCTGTCGACGACCACGACGCTGGCGGCGGCGTCCTCCGGAGAGAACCTCGCGGCGAGCGGGGCGCGGCCAAAATTGACGAAGGCGCCCGGGCCTGTGTAGAAGCCGCCGACGCGCATCCCGGGCAGGACGTCGCGCCCCTCCCGCACGAGGTTCGAGGGCTCGAACGACGCGTCGAGCAGCGTGAGGAACCCATCGGCCCGGGAGACCACCAGCCGCGGCCACGCCGGAGCGCTCGCGACGGGCAGCTCGAGCGCCGCGATGCCGCTTCCGGGCTCGACGGAGTAGACGGCCGCGACCGTCGTCCCGCCCCCCTGCATGTCGACCGCTGTGAGCCCGACGGGCTCCGACGTCGACTCGAGCACGAGCTCACCGCGTCCGTCGCCCGTGAGATCCGGAGTCACCAGCGAGAAGGCGAGGTTCGTCCTGCGGGATCTCGCCCAGTCGAGCCGCGTGCGCACCCGCTCGCCGTCCAGCGACCAGAGCCGCTCCAGCGAGCCTCCGGCGGCGCGGCTGAACCGGTACGCCGACACGCGCTCTTCGCGCGACGTGACGATCCATTGCTCGGAGCCGGCGTCTCCCTGGACCGCGCCCTGCGCTATCGCGTCGGGAATGGTGGCGAGCGCGGCGCCCGTGGCGGCATCGAGCACGAAGGACGTCCAGGTTTCGCCCACCTTGCCGCTCGCCAGCACCTCGAGCGCGCCGTCGCCGTCGAGATCCCACGCGAGGCGCGTCGGGGCGCGGGCGTCGCCGCCGTCATTGGGGCTGAGGGTCTTTCGCCAGACCACAGCGAGCGACGGGCTCTCGTCCGGCCTGTACGCGAGCAGGGTGACCTCGCGCGCGCCCTGGTTGCCGCGGACCCGATTCTGGAAGCAGAGCGCGTGCTGACCGGGGCTCGCCCGATCGCCCATGGTCACCGCCTCGCAGACGGCCCCGCCGAGGTGGACGCCGATGCTGGCCGACTCCGCGAAGACGTCCCCCGATCCCGAGACGAGGAATAGCTGGTCATAGGAGGACACGAGGAGATCGTCCGCGCCGTCTCCGTTCCAGTCGCCCACCGTGTCGATCGTCGCGTTGCAATGCACGCGCCGCGGAGGAGGAGGCAACCGCTCGACAGCGCCGAACCCCCCCGCGAAGCTGTAGATGACACCCGGGCTGTCCGTGCGCACGGTGCAACAGCCACACTCGTCCAGGAAGAGATCGAGATAACCGTCGCCGTTGAAATCGGCGAGGCGCGCGGCCCCGAGCGTTCCGAGCTCAGAGGCGTCCTCGCGCCACAGGATGGCTCCGCTCGATCCATCGATGACCGCCGCGCCCGCGCCGCTCAGCGCGACGATCTCGACCCGCCCGTCTCCGTCGAGATCGTCGACGGAGTGCAGCGTCTGCATTCCCAGCGATGGGGTGCTCCAGCGGACGAATCCCAGCGGATCGGAGAGGACGACGCGGCCGCCGGACACAAAGAGCAGGTCGATATCGCCGTCCTGGTTCGCGTCCCCTGCGAGCACCCGGCCTGTCGAGAGGACACCGCCGAGGTACGCCCGCCAGTAGGGCGCCGGCTTCACGATATTGCTCGTGGACGACGTGGCGCCCGTGCGCTGCGCGTCGTGACGGGCAGATGGCCAGTCGGCGAAGGCCGAGGCCCCCTCGAGGAGGAGCGCAGAGCAAACCGCGCTCGCGACCGCGCCGCGCGCCATGAAGGACGATCGTTCCATTCTGACTGCCTGAGCGCGTTTTCCGCTTCCGAACGCGCGGCCGGAGTGTACTCCATCGGCGCGAGCGTCGCACCGCGCGAGAATGTGCCGCACCCCGCCTCTCCGACGCCAGGCCGACGCCAGGCCGCGCATTGTCACGATGCGCACATTATGCCACATCGTCCCCCTGTTGAGAACCCCGGCTTGAATTTTGGAGACGCCGCGGGCACCTTAGCCCTCCGCGCGGACCTCTACCCTCCACGAAGGCGCTTCGAGCGCATGACTTATGGCCGACGAATCCAGAGCCCCCTCCACGACCGCTCTCCGCGACGACACCGCAGGCGAGCGCGCGTTCGACCTCGTCGTCACCTGGCGAACGGTCAGCAAGCACTGGGCCATCGCGCTGACCACCCTGCTCCTGGTCGCCCTCAGCGTCACGTTCTATACGCTCGGGCAGAAGAAGATCTATCAATCCGCGGCGACGGTGCAGTTCGATCCGAACCCTCCTCGGCCGCTCGGCCGCGGGGTCGACACCGTGGTCGACATGGGCGCCGGCTCGTACTGGAATAACCGCGAGTACTATGAAACCCAGTACAAGGTCATCCGGTCCATCCGGGTGGCGCTGGCGGTCGTCGCCCAGCTCAACCTGCAGAACGATGCCTATTTTCTGAAGGACCTCCCGAAGGACGCGGCCTCGCCCGGGCCGATGTCCGTGACCCCGGAGGAGGCCGCGGAGCTCCTGCGCGAGCGGCTCGTTGTCGAGCCGGTGAAGGACAGCCGCCTCGCGGTGATCCGCTACAACGACGCGGATCGCGAGCGGGCTCAGCGCATCCTCACCACGTTGATGGACATCTACATCGAGCAGAACCTCGATGACGCGGTCGCCTCGACGAACTCAGCAGTCGATTGGCTCCGGGCGCAGCTCGACAAGCTGAAGAACGATCTCGAGACGAGCGAGACGTCGCTCCACGAATACAAGCTCAGCAAGAACATCCTCGACGTCGATTTCGAGGACAAGACGAACCTGCTGCGCGAGGAGATGAAGCAGATCAACGACGCTCTCACGTCCGTGCGCACGAAACGTGAAGAGTTCGCGGCCCGGAGCCACGAGCTGTCGAAGCTCGACCCGAACACCCCGCTCGACCTCCCCGCCTCCGAGCTCATCCAGAGCCCGGTCCTCCAGATGCTGCGCGCGCGCCAGGAGGAGTGCGTCCGTGAGCGCGACGCGCTCATCGGCTCCGGCAAGGGTGAAAACCACCCCGACGTCCGCGCCGCGACCGAGCGGGTCGCCGCCAACAGGAGCGCGCTGGTCGCCGAGATCAAGAACGTTCAGGGCGCGGTCAACCGCGATCTCGCCATCGTGAAGCGCCAGGAGGGTGGCCTCGTGGGGCTGCTCGAGGACGCGAAGAAGCAGGCGTTCGAGCTGAACTCACTCAAGATCGAGTACGATCGACTCCGCAGGACGAAGGACAACACAGAGAAGCTGTACCAGCTCGTCCTGGAGCGCACGAAGGAGAGCGATCTCCAGCGAATGCTGCGGGTGAACAACATCCACGTCCTCGATCGGCCGAACTTCCCGCTCACCGCGCTGCGGCCGCGCGTCGGCGTCAACATCGGGATAGGCATCCTCGCCGGGCTGCTCCTCGGGATCGGCGCCGCGCTGGCGCGGGCGATGCTCGATCGCACGCTGCGGACGCCGGATGAGGTCGAGCGGGAGCTCGGGCTACCCTTCCTCGGGCTCCTCCCGGAGTTCGACAAGCGGGACCAGAAGGACGCCCAGCGCCGCAGGGCGCGCCACCGCGGCAAGGCCGCGCCCCCGCTGGGCCGGCGCGAGCTCGTCGTGCACGATCAGCCGACGAGCGGGATCGCCGAGGCGGCGCGCGCGATCCGGACCAACCTGCTCTTCATGTCGCCCGACCGGCCTTACAAGACGCTCCTCATCACCAGCGCCGGCCCCAGCGAGGGCAAGACGACCGTGTGCTGCTGCATCGCGGTCGCCATGGCGCAGGCCGGACAGAAGGTCGTCCTCATCGATTGCGACCTCCGCAAGCCGCGCATCCACCAGATCTTCGGCAAGAGCCCGGAGCTCGGCGTCACCAGCGCGTTGCTCGACGACTCCGTGGTGGACGACGAGAGCGCGCTCAAGACCGAGGTGGAGAACCTCTACGTCATCCCGGCAGGCCCGATCCCGCCGAACCCGGCGGAGCTCTTGCACAGCGCTCGCTTCCAGGCGCTGCTCCAGAAGCTCCAGAGCCGCTTCGACCGGGTCATCATCGACAGCCCTCCCATCGTCGCGGTCACCGACGGCGCCGTGCTGTCGACGCTGGTCGACGGCACGGTCCTCGTCGTGCGCGCCTCCGCGACGAGGCACGACTTCGCGCGCTATGGGATCCGCGCGCTGCTCGACGTCGGCGGCAAGACCGTGGGCGTCGTGCTGAACGCCGTCGATCTGAAGCGCCAAGAGTACGGGGTTTACCACTACTATGGCGACAGGAAGGACGGCTATTACCACGCGCCCTCCGAGCCGGCGCCCCCGGCCCCGACGGACGCTCCTCCGCCCCCCTCTCCACCCCCCTTGCCGAACTGAGGAGCGCCGCCGTTGCCCTCGCTGAGACTCCCCCGCGCGCGCGGCGCTGCGCGCGCCCCCGGCGCGGCGCCCGCGCGGCGGGCGAAGACGCCCCTCGGCCGGATGACCGCGACGCTCCTCGTCGGGACGCTGGCGGCCCTCGGCCCGATCCTCGAGGGAGCGCTCGGCGACGGCCGCGGATGGACGATCGGCCTCTTGCTCTTGCTGGCCGCCCCGTCGCTCGCCCGCGCCAGCGGCCCCCGGTTCCATCCGCTGGATCCGGAGACCTACATACCAGCCGCCTATTTCCTCAGCGTCGCCTACTCACCCATCCTGCGCCTCCTCATCTCCCGCGAGTTCTCCCTGTCGAGCCATGAGACGGCAGCCATGCGGGTGGCCTATGCCGGCGCGGTCGGGTGCGCCCTCGCCTGCACCGCGCTGAGCCGCCCCCAGGAAGCACCCGACCTGCAGCGCCTGGTCCCGGCGCACAGGCCCAAGGCGACGCTGGACCAGGACTGGGCCACGATCCTCGTCGGCATGGTGGGCCTGGGGCTCGTGGTCACGTGGATCGCCACGATCGGCGTGGGGCGGTTCTTCTCGATGAACTACGCCTCCAATCACCTCGAGGCGGATGGCAAAGGGCTGCTCACCGGCGGCTGGCATCTCATCGGGGTGGCCGTCGTTTACCTCCTCCTCCGGGTCGTATCGCTCCGCAAGGCGGGGCTGGCCGTACCGAGGGTGGTCTCGCTCGCGGGGTTCTGCTTCTTCGTGAGCTTCCTGCTCAACACGATCATGGGCCGGCGGGGCCCCCTCGTCTGGACGGTCCTCTCCGTCGCGCTCGCCGTGCATGCCTTCGGCATCCAGATCCGACGCGTATGGCTGGCCATCGGAATGGTGGGCGTCCTCTTTTACGGCATCGTCGTGGAAGGCGCCCGCGCCGAGCAGGGCAGCGGGCTCGACGCGCAGATATCGTCGGCCAGCGCGTACCTCGAGCGGATCGAGAACCCGCTGGAGATCGGAGAGCTCCAGCGCGTCTACGCCAACCTCGTCAGCGTCGTGAACGAGCAGCCGCCCATCATCAGCTACCCAGGCGAGAGCTGGGTGAACGCGTTCCTCATCCTGGTGCCCAAGCCGCTCTGGAGCGAGCGACCGCTCGGCCTCGCGCAGCGATATGCCATGTGGACGGCCCCCGACCTCGCGCGCCGCGGCGCCGGCTTCGCGATGGGCGCCGCCGCCGAAGGGTACCTGAACTTCGGGCTCGCCGGCACGGCCATCGAGATCGCGGTCTTCAGCTCGCTCTTCTTCATGATGCCGCTCCTCGTGGCCGGCGCGCGCGGCTCGCCCCTGCTCGCCCGCGCCGCGGCGGTGAACCTCGCCTCGTTCGCGTACAACCAGTTTCGCGGCGAGCTGACCGCGCTGCTCAAGATCACGGTGTCGCTGGGGATCGCGCTGCTCGCGGCGGTCGTGCTCACCTCGGTGGTCGCGCACCTGCGGCGCGGGCTGGCCGCCCTAGGCCCGACACGCCGGAGATCCGGGCAGCGCCCGCGCGAGCCGCGCCTCGGGCCCTCGTCGGCGCTGGGGCGGTAGCCGCGCCGACCGGGGTTGGCCGGCGCGAGGACAACGCGGGACCGCGCGCCCGCAAGCCGCAGGATGGACCGCGCGGCGCGCGGCGTCGGAACATGAAGAGCGGAGAAGCCAGGTCCCTATCGTCATGAGATTTCCCTTTCGTTTGAACCGTTCAGGCTGGCCGGCGCGCATGCTGCCTCGCAGGGTCTGCTTCCCGGACCCGCGGGCCCTTCTCCGGCCCGAGGAGATCACG
This sequence comes from Sorangium sp. So ce1504, assembly GCF_051521635.1. NCBI lineage: Bacteria > Pseudomonadati > Myxococcota > Polyangiales > Polyangiaceae > Sorangium > Sorangium sp. So ce1504. Next base: position 10,522,442 of record NZ_CP150365.1, read on the forward strand.
TCGCCCGAGGTGTTCTCGGAGCGGATCTCCGTCCTTTTGCTGGGCGGCACCTACAAGACGACGCGGCCGGGCAGGCACCGGCAGAGCGACGCCCTCCTCGTGGGAGCGCTCCGCCAGAAGAGCCCCGTCGTCCTCGATGTCGGTGCCTCCGACGGGAGCACGGCGCTCGATCTGATCACCGCGCTCGGCGACGCCTTCGAGGCGTACTATGTGACGGACAGGGCGCTCTCGCTCCGGGTGCGCGCCGACGACCGCGGGCGCGCGTTCTTCTATGATGCGGACGGCGCCTGCGTCCTCGCCGCCACCCCGCGCTTGCTGTTCTATCCCGCAGCGGCGGGATCGCGCCGCTGGCCGCGCTGGGTGCTCCCCGGGTGGCGCGGCGCCATCCCGCCGTTCGACCCGGCCTATCCGGAGGTATCGCTCGTCCAGCCGCGGCTCCGCGAGATCGCGCGCCGCGACGCGCGCGTGCGCCTCAGGCCCCACGACATCTTCCAGCCGTGGGACGGCCCCGCGCCGACGGTCGTCAAGGCAGCGAACATCCTGAACCGCGCCTATTTCTCCGACGATCAGATCCGCCGAGCCGCGCGCAATTTCTGGCGCGCGCTCGCGCCTGACGGGCTGCTCCTTGTGATCGACAACCGCGACGCCGAGAAGGCCTCGCTGTTCGCGCGAACGGAGGGCGGCTTCGTGCACATCGACAGCATCCATGGCGGAACCGAGATCAAGGAGCTCATCCTGAGCTGCTGAAGCCCCTCGTTCATCTGCAGCGAAGCTCGCTTCCCACGCACGGACCTCCTGAAGCCCTCATGCGCATCCTCTACGTCTCTCCCTACTTTCCCCCCGAGTCCGGGGCCCCCGCCGCGCGTGTCTCCGAGCTCGCCCGGGCCTGGCGGCGTGCCGGACACGAGGTCACGGTCCTGACGGGCATGCCGAACCACCCGACAGGGGTGATCCCGGCTGCCTATCGAGGTCGGCTCCGCGTGGAAGAGGACTTCCACGGGGTCCGGGTCCTCCGCACCTGGATCTACGCCGCCGCCAACCGGGGCAAGGTGCGCCGCTCGCTCGCGTATGGGTCCTTCGCCCTGTCTGCGCTCTCGCTCGCGCAGCTCGGTTTACCGCAGGCCGACATCCTCATCGCGACGAGCCCCCAGTTCCTCGCGGCCGTGGCCGGCTACGGGCTCTCAAGGCTCCGCGGGCTGCCGTTCGTGTTCGAGGTGCGCGACCTCTGGCCCGAGTCGATCGTGGCCGTGGGCGCGCTGTCGGCCGGGCACGCGATCGTGCGCGGGCTCACGCGCGTCGAGGAGCACCTCTACGAGGCGTCCGACGGGATCGTGGTCGTCACGCAGAGCTTCCGGGAGCGGCTCATCCAGCGAGGAGTCCCCGCCGACAAGATCGACGTCATCAGGAACGGCGTGGACCTCGGGCGCTTCACCCCCGCCTCGCGCGACACGCCGCTCCGGGAGAAGCTCGGCTTCGGCGACCGCCTCGTCGTGGCGTACGTCGGAACGCACGGCATGGCGCACGGCCTCTCTGCCGTGCTCGATGTGGCGCGCGGCCTGCGCGCCCGCGACGACATTCGCTTCCTGTTCGTCGGCGAGGGGGCGGAGCGGGCCAGCCTGGAGGCGCGCGCCCGGGAGCTCGGGCTCTCCAACGTGACGTTCCTCGGCGCCCTCCCGCGCGATGCGGTCACCGAGGTGTATGCGACCGCCGATATCTGCCTCGTTCCCCTGCGCAAGACCGAGCTCTTTCACACGGTCATCCCGTCCAAGATCTTCGAGATCCTCGCCATGGAGCGGCCCATCGTGATCTCGGTCGACGGAGAAGCGCGGTCCATCGTCGAGGAGGCGAGCGCCGGCGTCTTCGCTCCCCCGGAAGACGTACCGGCCATGACCCGGGCGATCGTCGAGCTCGCCTCCGATCCCGAGCGGCGAAGGCGCATGGGGCCGGCAGGGCGGGCCTATGTGATGCGCTCGTTCGAGCGCGACATGCTCGCGCGCGAGTATGTCGATGTGCTGGAGCGCGTGCTCTCCCGCTCGCGCTCTCGTGAAGGCCAGAGCAGGAGCAAGCGATGAACCTCCCGCGGATCGCCCGCACCCTCGTCCAGCTCCATCCGCTGCAGGTCCTCGCCCGCCCGATCGCCCTCGGCCACCGCGCGCTCGGCGGGGGGCCGAGCGCGGCGCTGGCGCCTCGCCTCCGGCCGGGCTTTGCCCCGTCGAGCCCGCGGTTCGCGGCCTTCGCCGACGCGGAGAAGGAGCGCGGGCGCGCGCGGCTGGCCGCCATTCCCGAAGGGTCGCTCCTGCACGCCTACGAGCGCGCCTACGGCTATGAGCTCGGTGCCGAGCCGACCCTCCCCGCCCCGAGCGCGTGGGACGACCCGATCGCGTCACACCCGTTTCCCGCGTCGGTGCGCGCCCGCCGGCTCGCGGCGGCGGCGCGCCTCGGCCGCCCCGGGCTCTCTGCCGAGCTGGCGCGCGCGTGTCGGGCCATCGCGCTCGGCCTCGAGCTTCACCTGCTCGCCAATCACCTCCTGGAGAACGCGATCGGGCTCGTGTGCGGCGGCGCCGTGGCCCAGGGGCCCGAGGCCGAGGCGTGGTGGCGGCTCGGCTCCGCGATCCTGGCGTGGCAGCTGCCGGAGCAATTCCTCGCGGACGGCGGCCATTTCGAGCTCTCCGCGTCGTACCACCTCGCGCTGACGGCCGGGCTGCTCGAGGCCATCGAGCTCGCGCAGGCGGCCGGCCGCGAGGTGCCCGAGCGCTGGAGGACCACGGCGGAGAGGGCGCTCGAGTGGGCCGCCGCCGTACGCGCGCCGGACGGCTCGTACCCGCTCTTCAACGATGCGTCGCTCGACGCCGCGCCGGAGCTCGACCACGTCCTCGCCCTCGGCGAGGACCTCGGCCTCTTCACGCCGGGCAGGGCCTCCGGTGGCGGGCGGGCAGCCCCCGGCGCGCCGCCGGACGACACGCCGTCGCTCGACCACCTCGCGGCCACCGGCTGGGTGATCCTGCGGTTCGGCGACCGGGCCTGGCTCGCGCTCGACGCGGGGATGGATGGAGCCTCCTATCAGCCCGGGCACGTGCACGCGGACGCGCTCACCTTCGAGCTATGGCTCCACGGAGAGCGCGCTGTCGTCGACTACGGGGTCTCCAGCTACAAGACCGACGGCGACCGGCAGACCACCCGCTCCACGCGCGTCCACAACACGGTGGAGCTCGGCGACGTGGATTCGAGCGAGGTGTGGAGCGCCTTCCGCGTCGGCCGCCGGGCGCGCGCCGGGGTGCGCAGGCTCGAGCGCGCCTCGACGCACGTCGCCGTCGAGGCTGAACACGACGGGTATCGAGCTCTCCCCGGAGCCCCCCGGCATCGCCGGACGGTGGAGCTGTCCGCTCGGGAGCTCGTGGTCCTCGACGACATCCTGGGCGGCAGGACGAGCGCCTGCTCCCGGCTCAGGCTCGACGAGGCCGTCTTGCGACGCCAGCCCATCGAGATCGAGGGCATCCAGCTCACGCCCGAGCGGAGCCCGGGCGTGTGGCACTCCTGCTTCCGGAAGCCCCAGGCGGCCACGGTGTTCTCCGGGCGCGGTGACGTGCGCGACGCCTGGCGCGCCGGCTTTCGCATCCGTTTTTAGAGCGGCGGTCACCCGCTTCGGATACGGGCCCACCTCGACGTTTTCGGTGCTCAGCGCACAGGAGTGCGCTTCCGCGCCGAAAACGCCGATCTGGGCCCGTCTCCTGTGCGGGAGACCGCCGCTCTGCTCGGCATGGTGCAGAGGGGGGCGGAAACCGCTGCAGGCCGTGCGCTATTCGCGGACGAGGCTGCCTGTGAGCGTGATGCGGAAAGGCGCGAGCGCCTCGACCTTGTCGAGCACGAGGTGCAGCGCCAGCGCAGCCTGGTGGAGCCCGGGGATCAACACCGTGTAGCTCGGGTGGTCGACCCCGGTAGCGAGCTTGTCGACGCGGAAGCCCGCGGCCTTCGCGAGGCGCTTCACGGCCCAGACCGTGTTCATGCGGAAGTACGTCGGGTACGGCTTGGCATTGTCGCTGCCGCTCGTCCCGCGCAGCATCCCGACGTAGAGCGTATGAAACCAGTGCGGCGTGAGGTGGGTCGCGAGGCCCGAATAGGAGAGGAGGTTCGGCGCCGTGAACACGAACCGCCCTCCCGGCCGCAGCAGGCGGTGCGCCTCGCGCAGCACCGCCTCGGGCCGCTCGAGGTGCTCGAGCAGGTGGTCCGCGGCGATCACGTCCGCGCAGCCGTCGGGCAGCGGGATCGACTCGCCGTACGCGCAGATATGCCGCTGCGCCGGGTTGCGCGCGAGCGCCTCCTCATCCGGATCGACCGCGTAGATGGTCTTGCCGTCGAGAGGCACCGTCGCGACCTTGCCGAACCACAGCGGCCCGCAGCCGAGGTGGATGATGTCCGTCGCCGGCGCGACCGCCTCGTCCACGATGCCCTGGTAGACCTTCCAGTAATGCGCATGATCGCTGAAACGATAATAGAGCTCGTTCGTCTTGCAGTTGAGACCAACGATCTTGCGGGCAATATCCACGATATCTCCTCAATCAGTCCGGCGGCACGAACACATCAGCGCGGGATAGCGGCCCTCACACCACCGAGAAGCGCCCGTGCGGGCGCGAATCCCGCGTGCGGGGCGGCGGCCGGCGCAGCAGCAGGCGCTCTGCAGAGTCCACGACGAGCTGCAGCAGCATGTCGGCCTGCGGATTGACCGCGCACTCCTCGCTATCCCAGCGGAAGCGCAGCTCGACGGTCTCGCCCTCGAGCTGGATCGGGAACACCGCGACCACCGCCTCGCGGAGCTGCTGCGCCGTCGCCGCGTCCTGCTCCCAGCTCCAGGGCTTCACGCGCGCGCTGCCGTTGGCCCCGGCGGAGCTCACCTCGAGCGCGACGAGCTTCGCCTCCTCCGCAAAGCGCTCGAGCACCGGGCGCAGCTTGTCCACGCCGCTCGCGGCCTCGATCTCCATCAGCGCCCACGGCACAGCGCGGCGCAGCGCCTCCACGGTGGCCTCGCGGGCGCGCCGGGGGTCCTGCGGCTGCGCCCCGAAGAGCGGGAGCGAGCCCGCCGTGCGCACCACGATGAAGAGCACCACGCTGCAGGCGACGAGGGCGAACCCGATCTCGAGCGAGCGGCCGACATACGCCACCAGCGCGACAACGGTGAACAGCAGGCTGAGCCCATACAGGATCAGCACCGCGCTGCGATGGGAGTGGCCCTTGTCGAGCAGCTTGTGGTGGATGTGCGAACGATCGGCGGAGAAGATCGGCCGGCGAGCGACATAACGCCGCACCATCGCCGAGATCATGTCGAAGATCGGCAGGCCCAGCGCGAGCAGCGGCACCATGACGGCGAGCGCAGTGCCGCCCTTGTGCGTGCCCACGCCGAAGAGAGGGATCGCGGCCAGCATGAACCCAAGGAACATGCTCCCGGTGTCCCCCATGAAGATCGTCGCGGGGTGAAAGTTGTGAAACAGGAACCCCACGATCGCGCCCGCGAGCGTCGCCGCGAGCAGGCAGATCACCATGTTGCCGGGGTAGCCGCCGAGGTACGCGGTGATGAAGTTCGCGACGCAGGCGAAGAAGCCGACGCCCGCCGCGAGCCCGTCGAGCCCGTCGATCAGGTTGACCGCGTTGATGATGGCGACGAACCACGGAATCGTCACCAGGAACGAGAGCGGCCAGAACGATACATGCCCGAAGTACGGCAGCGTCACGCACTCGAGGCGGAGCCCGAAGGCCCAGGCGATCGACGCGACGAGGACCTGCGCGGCCAGCTTGTGCCGCGCGCGCATTCCCTTCGTATCGTCCCAGGCGCCGACCGCGGCGATCGCCAGCCCTCCAGCCAGCAGCCCCACCACCAGCGAGCGCTGCGAGAACCACATCAGCCCGATCTGCGTCCTCAGCGCGACCAGGATGAACAGCGGCAGCACGAAACCCGCCACGATCGCGAGCCCGCCCAGGCGCGGGACGCGCCGCGTGTGTACGCGTCGCGCGGTCGGTTCATCCACTGCCCCCACCGTCACCGCCAAGCGGCGCGCGAGCGGCGTCGCTGCCCACGAGAGCACCAGCGCCAGAATGACCGCCGTGAGCGTACTTACCATCGCTCGCTCCTCTGGAAATCCCGCACCCCTAAGGTGCGGCGCGGCGGGCGACATTCATAGCTTATCACCATGGCGGACAGCCCGTTGTTGGTGCGCACCTAGTACCCCAAGTCAGCACACGGAACAACCCAGGAGCAGGCTTTGGAATGCGGCGAGCATCTGGAATATTCTGCCGCCGCCTACAATTTACAGTCACATCGAACAATTTTACCTGTGAGTGTCTACCATGGTGCGTCGACCTGGTGACAATGTCGTTATGCCGGACTCGGCCGTGGCGGGGCTTGCCGTGAAAGCGGAAACGCCTTCATCGGGACAGAGACGCGGCCTCGGCGGGCCCTTTTCGTCCCCGCAAGGCTTGGAGCCCCTCGCGAGGCGCGTGGCGCTCCATAACAGCGATGGAGCCCGCGCCTGGTGTGCGCTTTCTGGCCCGAGACTCCATGGTGTGATGGAGTCGGGCCATCAGCTCTTTTCGGCGACGCAGAAGATGTACGGGGACGTGACGGCGTTCGGTCGGGGAGCCAGGCCGCGCGCGTCGAGCGCCCAGACGAGCTCAGCAACGGCGGAGGCAGCGCCGACCGCCGGCAGGCGGAGCCAGCGCGACCCGATGCTGCCCACGCCGAAGAGGCTGACGTCCAGCGGAAGGATGTAGTCGCTCCGCAGCACATGGAGGCCCGCGTCGCGATGCGCCTTCACCAGCGCCTCGCGATCCAGCGGAACATGAACGTCGTAGGTGGGCCTGTCGGTGACCTTGGCCACCCACCCCACGAGCCCGCGCATGTTCGGGATCTCCGTGACGATGCGCCCGCCCGGGCGCAGGTAGCGCGCGCATGCGCGGAGGCAGCCCGCCGTGTCCTCGAAGTGCTCGACCACGCCGAGCGACACCACCGCGTCGAAGGCGCCCACGAAGCGCTCCGGAGGCTCGAACAGATCGGCGCACACGATCTCGCCAGGGATGCCGGCGCTCGCGAGGATGTCCCGCTCCTGCGCGCATCCAATCTCGGTATAGTCGAGCCCGCTGACCTGAAAGCCAAACTCACGCGCGAGGTAGGGGAGCCAGGCGGAACGACCACAGCCGATCTCCAGCAGGCGTTGCCCCTTCGTGCCCATGCCCTCGAACGCGCGAACGAACTCCCGATGAAATGCCTGGCGCACGTATTGCCGAAGCCCACGCGCGTGCGGATCCACCGGCTTCGGGAGCGACCGGTTCGACCACACTTGATTCCAATGCGCTTTTCCTGCCTTGTCTCCGGCCGACGACGCCGCGTTGCTCATCACGTCCTCGCTAGGGCAGGGCCGCCGGCGGGGCGGGTGCCTCGCGAAAGGAATCACGGTTTCCCAGCTCGGTCCAGGACAAATCTGGACGAATGTCGCAGCGCGTCGCCCCGGGCGCTCCCCGGCCCGGCGAAGCCAGGGCGCCCGTGGCGATGCAGGCGCGCGCGGGCCACGCGCGCCATGGACGCGCGCCATGGAACAGGGCGCGCGTGGAGATGCGCCCGGTCACGCGGTCCGGCCGACCCGATCCTGCGGATCAGGCGCTCGGGTTATCCAGCTCGTAGTACTTGAGCTTCCTGTCGGACGCGATGATCCTGAACGGATTCCCGGCGACGACGGAGTTGGACGGCACGTCCTTGTTCACGACGCTGTTGGCTCCGATGATCACGTTATCCCCGATGGCGATGTCGCCGAAGATCGCGCTCCCCGCTCCGACATAGACGTCGTTGCCCAGGCGCGGGACGCCCTGGCTGCCGAAGTTTCTCCCTATCGTGACGTTCTGGCAGACGAGGCAGTTGTCGCCGATGACCGTCCTCGTGTGGATCACGACCCCGAGCCCCCAGTAAGCGAGCCTGAAATTCGCCCCGATCGTGGCCGAGGAGGGAACGAAGACCGCGAACACGAACCTGTTCAACCACGTGATGAGCGTGGCGACGAAGGTCAGGTTGTTTCGATAAAAGAAGTTTCCCAGCCGATACAGCAGCACAGAAGGGTTCTTCATAGCGTCGATAACAGGTCTCTGAACTTGGTCACGGCATGACCCATCCTGTTGGTCTGCCTCACCCTCTCGAGCGAGCGCCGCGAGAACTCCTCCAGCAGCGCCGGCTCGCGGAGGACGGTCAGGACCGCCTCGGCGATCTGGCCCGGGCTCCCGACGTCCACCAGGAGCCCATTTCTCCCGGACACCACGAGATCGTTCACGGCGCCCACCCTGCTGGACACGACGGGGACCCCGAGGGCCATGACCTCGAGCAAGGCGTTCGGGAACCCTTCGCTGTGCGAGGTGAACACGCACAGATCGAAAGACGAGATGACCTCGTTCTTGTCCGTCGAGAGCCAGCCCATGTACTCGGTGTTCGCGAGCTGGTTCTCGGCAATGAACCTGCGCACGTTGTCCAGCTCGCTTCCGTCTCCGTAGATCTTGGCGCTGACCGAGGCGTTCGCCCGCTGCAAGAGGAGCATGGCCTCGAGGAAATCGTAAATACCCTTCTGCCTCTCGATCCGGTTGAAATAGAGCAGCCTCAAGGGCCTGTCCATGGCCCGAGGGTATGCCTTGTGTCCCACGTCGCCGAAGCTGGAGTCGGGCAGCCAGTTCTCGATGACGACGAGTTTGTCCCCGTACGCCTCGGGGACCAGGCTCTGGAAGAAGCTCCGCCAGGTTTCGCTCTGGCATATCACGACATCGCAGGATCTCACGACGGCGCTCAGGTACGACCTGTACAGCCTGCTCCTGGCGACGTTGTCGACGATCGGCCCCGAGCGAGGGAAGATGACGACCTTCTTGCCGAGCAGCTTACCGAGGAGCCCGATCGATCCCTTCTCGACGAAGCTCAGCCCCGAGCTCGAGAACAAGAGGACCGCATCCACCCTCGAGAAGAGCAGCGCCCTGACGCACCTCAGCACCCTCGGCGCGATCCTGTGCAGCCTGCGGCGCGCCGATTGCACCCGGATGCTGTCGAGGGTGGAGTCGACGAGGAGGAAATCGAAATCGTCTTTCAGATCGCTCTCGATCAGAGAGCGACAAGCAAAGTACTGCCCACCCATCTTCCCGTCAGCCGGGGGATTGAACGAGCCCACGAACAGGATTCGTTTCTTGTCTGCCATCGCGTCGCTATCGTCGCGGAGGTGATACCATACCTGTGCGGCGATGGATGGCGGGAACGCCCGTTCGCCGAGCGCCGGGCCGACAGCACCGGATCGGCGCCGAACGGCCCGCGACCCCAGGAAAGCAGCCAGCCTGCCTCGGCACAGGGCGGTGGAGGCGGGCTCTGCAGGCGCGCCCTCCCGCCGCCCCGACCAGCCGCGGCGCGGCCGCCTCTCGCGGCCGCGGCCGGTGGCCCGTGACGTTGCCCTCCGGCACCTCGAGCGGCCACCGATTCCGCCTCCTTCCGCTGTTTCACGCTGGCCCCGTACGACCCGGTTGACAGTCTTGGCGCTCCGACCTACAAGGTCCCCAACCCTCACGCGCACGTAAGGGTCATGGTTTCAACCGAGCACGGTTTCGAGCGCGACGGGCCGATGACCACCCGATGACCACCCGCCACCACCTTCCGCTAGCCCACGAGCAAAGCATCGCGGGGCCCGTCACGTCCGGCACGTCCCGAACGGACGACCTGATGGGGGCTCTCGGTGGCGCCGAGGAGGAGGAGCGCCTCCTTCAGGTGGGGGACATCGCCAAGGCAACCGGGAAAACTGTGCGGGCGATCCACCACTACGAAGAGGTGGGGCTGCTCACGCCGCACGCCCGCTCCAAGGGGCGCTACCGGCTCTACGATCACGCGGCCCTGACCCGCGTCCGGTGGATCGGCAAGCTCCACGACCTCGGCCTGTCGCTGAGCCAGATCCAGCAGATCGTCTCGACCTGGGAGTCGTCCCCCTCGGCCCCCGGCGCGATGGCGCAGATCCGCCACGTCTACCAGCAGAAGCTCGAAGAGGTGCGGGAGCAGGTCGCGCACCTCAAGACCCTCGAGCACGAGCTCGTGGCGAGCCTCGCCTACCTCGACACCTGCGAGGCGTGCGACCCGGCAGAGCTCGTCGCCGCCTGTACGAACTGTAACCTCCACGACAAGAGCACGGCTGAGCCCGAGCTCGTCGCCGGGATCCGCGGCAATGGGCATTGCCGCCACGGCTCGAATCACCGCTGAGCGAGAAACATCATGGCTATCCAGCTTCCGATCTACATGGACTACCACGCGACGACGCCCGTCGATCAGCGTGTCCTCGACGCGATGTTGCCGTATTTCAACGGCAAATTCGGCAACGCCGCGAGCCGGAGCCACGTCTTCGGCTGGACGGCCGAGGAGGCGGTCGGCCACGCTCGCGAGACGCTCGCCAGGTTCATCGGCGCCTCGAACCCCAAGGAGATCGTCTTCACCTCCGGCGCGACCGAGAGCGACAACATCGCCATCAAGGGGGTCGCCGAGTTCTACAAGGACAAGGGCAACCACATCATCACGAGCGTCATCGAGCACAAGGCGGTGCTCGACACCTGCAAGCGGCTCGAGAAACAGGGCTACGAGGTCACCTACCTCAAGGTCGACAAGTACGGGATGGTCGACCCGGACGACGTCGCCCGGGCGATCACCGACAAGACGATCCTTGTCTCGATCATGCTGGCCAACAACGAGGTCGGCACCGTCCAGCCCATCGCCGAGATCGGAAAGATCACGAAATCGAAGGGCATCCTCCTCCACTCCGACGCGGTGCAGGGGGTCGGGAAGGTCCCGTTCAACGTCGAGCAGATGGGGGTCGACCTCGCGTCGGTGACGGCCCACAAGATCTACGGCCCGAAGGGCATCGGCTTCCTGTACGTGCGCAGGTCGAAGCCGCGCGTCCGCATCACCGCGCAGATGGACGGCGGCGGCCACGAGTTCGGCATGCGGTCCGGCACGCTCAACGTGCCCGGCATCGTCGGGTTCGCCAGGGCAGCCGAGATCCTCCTGGAGGAGGGCGAGGCGGAGTCGGCGCGCATCCTGTCGCTGCGCGAGCGGCTCAGGAACCGGCTCTGGAAGGAGCTCGACGCCATCCAGCTGAACGGCTCGCCCGATCGGCGGCTGCCGGGCAACCTCAACGTGTCGTTCAGCTTCGTCGAGGGCGAGGCCATGATGATGGCGATCAAGGACGTGGCGGTCTCGAGCGGCTCGGCGTGCACGAGCGCCAGCCTGGAGCCCTCCTACGTCCTCCACGCGATGGGCATCGGCGACGACCTCGCCCACTCGTCCATCCGGTTCGGGCTCGGGCGCTTCACCACCGAGGAGGAGGTCGACTACGTGGCTGACCTCGTGATCCGGAAGGTGAACAAGCTGCGCGACATGTCGCCCCTCTACGAGATGCACAAAGAGGGGATCGACCTGAACACCGTGCAGTGGGCGGCCCACTGACGAGCGGCGCGGGCGCCGCCGGCCCGACAGAGCAAGGTTTCGAGACGAAAGGAAACGGTCGAGGAGAGAGCCATGGCATACAGCGATAAGGTCATCGAGCACTACGAGAACCCCCACAACGTCGGCACGCTCGACAAGAATGACGAGAGCGTCGGCACCGGGCTCGTCGGCGCTCCGGCCTGCGGCGACGTCATGCGCTTGCAGATCAAGGTCGGCGAGGGCGGCGTCATCGAGGACGCGAAGTTCAAGACGTTCGGCTGCGGGTCGGCCATCGCGTCGTCGTCGCTCGCCACCGAGTGGCTGAAGGGCAAGACGATCGACGAGGCCGAGACGATCAAGAACAGCATGATCGCCGAGGAGCTCCACCTGCCTCCGGTGAAGATCCATTGCTCGGTCCTCGCCGAGGACGCGATCAAGAGCGCCATCGCCGATTTCCGCGCCAAGCAGCAGGCGAAGAGGGAGCTCGCGGGCGCGGCGCCTTCGGTCCCCGCCGCGGCCGCCGCGACGGCGAGCGCGGAGTAACAGCGCCGGGGCTTCGGGGCGGAGGCGGCCCACAGCACCGGAACCGGAACCGGAACCGGAGAAGGAACGACGCATGCAGAGCAGTGAGCAGACCACGACCAAGGCGGCGGACACCGGGCCGCACGCCGCGCCCGCCGCGACGGCCGACGGCGCGCCCGCGCGCAGCGACGGGGCCTCGGGCGAGCCGGAGGCAAAGTCGAAGCGGACGCTCTCGGTGAGCGACGCCGCGGTGCAGGCCATCCGGGCGCAGCTCGCCAAGCGCGGCACGCCCGAGGGCGCCATCCGGGTCGGGATCCGCGGCGGCGGCTGCTCCGGGTTCTCCTACGTCATCGAGTTCGAGGACAAGCCGCCCCGGTCCGGCGACCTCGTCCTGGAGTTCGCCGAGCCGGACAAGGCGACCGTGCGCGTCTTCTGCGACAAGAAGAGCATCCTCTACCTGGGCGGCTCGGTGCTCGACTGGGAGAAGACGCTCATGTTCCAGGGCTTCAAGTTCAAGAACCCGCACGAGGCGACGCGCTGCGGCTGCGGGCACTCGTTCACGGTGGCCTGAGCCGCCGCAGGGAGCGCCCGCCCCGTCTCCGAGGCGCCTTCCCCAGAGCACGCCATGACCGATCCCTTCGATACCCTGGGCGTCGAGCCGCGGTTCGACCTCGACCTGCGCGCGCTGGAGCAGCGCCACCGCGATCTCTCCCGCGCGCTCCACCCCGATCGCTACGCGGGCGCCCCAGCGGCCGAGCGCCGGCTCGCGCTCGGCCGCGCGATCGAGGCGAACGACGCCCTGCGCGTCCTCAAGGATCCGATCCGCCGGGCCGAGGCGCTGCTCCAGCGCGCCGGGGTCGCGCGGGGCGAGGAGGGCGAGCAGAAGGCCTCCCCCGCCCTGCTCATGGAGATGATGGAGTCGCGCGAAGAGCTCGCCGAGGCGGCGAAGGGGCGCGATCCCGCGCGGATCGCGCGGCTCGGCGAGGCGATGCTCGCGCGCGAGCAGGCGACCCTCACGGCGATCCAGGGCGCCTTCGCCGCCGCAGGGAATGATCCGGAGCAGCTGCAGGGCGTGCTCGCCTTGCTCAGCGAGCTCCGCTACATCCGGCGGTTCCTCGAAGAAGTGAGCGCCATCGAAGAAGAGCTCGCAGATTTGAAATGACCCTCCTCGAAATTTTCGACCCCAAGGCAAGGCCCAGCCCGATCGGCATCGATCTCGGGACGACGAACTCGCTCGTCGCCCGCGTGCGCGACGGCCGCCCGGTGGTCATCGACGACTGCAATGGAGAGCGGCTGGTGCCGTCGGTCGTGCACTACGACGAGCGCGGCCGCGCGGTCGTGGGCGACAGCGCGCGGCGGCTCGCGCAGAGCCACCCCCGCGAGACCATCGTCAGCGTGAAGCGCTTCATGGGCCGCGGCGCGAACGATCCGGAGACGCGGCGGCTCGGGCCGTACGAGTTCGCGGAGCCGAAGGGCCCCGACGACGCGAAGAGCGTGCGCTTCAAGGTGCGGGACGCGGTCGTGACGCCCGTCGAGGTGTCGGCGGAGATCTTGAAGGAGCTCCGCACCTCGGCGGAGCGCGAGCTCCGCTCCGTGGGCGGCGCGGTGATCACGGTGCCGGCGTACTTCGACGACGCCCAGCGGCAGGCGACCAAGGACGCCGGCAGGCTGGCTGGGCTGGAGGTGCTGCGCCTGCTCAACGAGCCGACCGCCGCGGCGCTCGCGTACGGGCTCGACAAGCAGCAGAACGGCCTGTTCGCGGTGTACGACCTCGGCGGCGGGACGTTCGACGTCACCGTCCTCCTGCTCGACAACGGGGTCTTCCAGGTGAAGTCCACGGGGGGCGACAGCTCGCTCGGCGGCGACGACATGGACAGGGCGCTCGCGGAGCGGCTGCTCGAGGAGATGGGCGCGACGCGGCGCACGCCCGAGGTGGTGCGGCTCGCGCTCGACACCGCCCGCAGCATCAAGCACGCGCTGACCGATGCGACGCAGATCGAGATCGAGCTGCCCGTGCAGGCGGCCGAGGCGACGGGCGGCCCGGCGTCGAAGCTGGTCACCGTGACCCGCGACGAGCTGAACGCGCTCATCACGCCGCTCCTGGAGCGCACCGGCGTCGCGTGCCGCCGCGCGCTCCGCGACGCGGGCGTCCAGGCCGCGGACCTCGACGGCGTGATCCTCGTGGGCGGCGCGACGCGCGTGCCCCACGTGCGCGACTACGTGGCGCGCCTCTTCGGCAAGGAGCCGCTCAAGGACATCGATCCGGAGGAGGTCGTCGCGCTGGGCGCGGCCATCCAGGCCGACATCCTGGCCGGCTCGATGGATCGCGCGGACGAGGTGCTCCTGCTCGACGTGCTGCCGCTGTCGCTCGGCATCGAGACGATGGGCGGCGTCGCCGAGAAGATCCTGCCGAGGAACACGACGATCCCGGCGGGGGCGCGGCAGGTCTTCACGACCTACGCGGACAACCAGACCGGGTTCGATCTGCACATCGTGCAGGGCGAGCGGGAGCTCGCCGCCGACTGCCGTTCGCTCGCGCGCTTCGTGCTGAAGGGGATCCCGCCGATGCCCGCGGGCATGGCGCGGCTCGAGGTGACGTTCCGCGTGGACGCCGACGGCCTGCTCGGCGTGACCGCGCGCGAGCAGACGACGGGGGTCGAGCAGAAGGTCGAGGTCAAGCCGAGCTACGGGCTGACGGACGAGGAGGTCGAGACCATGCTCCTCGCGGCGCTGGACCACGGGGAGGAGGACCTTCTCAAGCGCCGACTGGTCGAGGCGCGGGTCGAGGGCGAGCGCGTGGCGATGGCGACGCGCAAGGCGCTCTCCGCGGACGCCGATCTGCTCGATCCCGGTGAGCGCGAGGCGATCGAGGGCGCGCTGAAGGGCCTCGACGCGGCGATCCGCGGGGACAAGCCGGGGCTGATCCTGGCGCGCACGGAGGCGCTCGACGAGGCGACGCACGGGTGGGCGGGGCGGCGGATGGACCGCGCCGTGGCCAGGGCGATCGCGGGCAAGCAGGTCGAGGACGTCGAGGCGAAGGTCGCCGCGGCGAAGGGCGTGGACGCGCACCTGGCCGAGCACGGCGGGGACGACGCGAGCCACGCGCAGGTCGAGGCGGGCGGCGCTGGCGCGGCGAAGGCCGGCGTCGAGGCGAGGAGGAGCTGATGGCCAAGGTCCGATTTCTGGCGCACGGACGCGCGTGGGAGGTCGAGGCCCCGGTGGGCTCGTCCGTCCTCCAGGCGTCGAAGTCCGTGGGCGCGCCCGAGGGCGACGCGTGCGGCGGCGTCTGCGCGTGCTCCACCTGCCACGTCTACGTCACGAAGGGGCGCGAGCTCCTCAGCGAGGCCGAGGAGGACGAGGAGGACATCCTCGACAAGGCCTTCGACGTCCGGTCGACGAGCCGCCTCGGCTGTCAGGCGAAGATCTTGAAAGACGGCGATATCGAGGCGGAGATCTCCCGCGAGAGCCTCGACGCTTTCTACAACGAGCACCCGAACGTGAAGGATCCGCGCAAGGGCTGAGCCCCCGGCGCGGGCCGAGCAGCGCGAGCCGCCCGGCGCGATCAACCCGCAACGACGGCGGGGACGGCTACGGCGGCGGCCTCACCTTCGCGGTCGCCGGCTTCGGCTCGCGCTGCGAGGGCGGCGGGCGGCGGAGCTTGTCCAGCTCGGTGCTCGCCTCGGTGGCGATGCGCCGAGCGATGTGGGCGAAGGCCGAGGCGGCCTCCCTGGCCGGCGGTGTCGAGACGATCGCGACGAGGTGCTGCGCGGCCGTCTTCCTGCCGATGGGGACGAGGAAGAAGGTCAGGGCGGCGAGGAGGAAGACGACGCCGTTCGTGAGGCGCTTGAAGAACTCGCCGACCACAGGCGCCAACCGTAGATGGAGCGATCGGCCGGGGCCCAGTTCTCGGGAGCCTTTTGCCCTTCCAGTCGGAGGCGATCACCTGCTCGCTGCGCCCCTTGCCAGAGCGCCCCGACCTCACGACAAACGGCGGGCGGCTCGACCGGAGGCGCCGAGCCGTGGAGCGCGGCCGTCGCGGGACGATGGAGCGCTCGGCGCGGCCGCGCGGTCGTGGACGACCGCCAGGACAAGGAGGGAAGGAGATGCTCAAGCCTGTTCTATTCACCATCATGATGGCGGCAGCGTCCTTGCCGGTCTCCACAGCTGCAGAGGGGCAGCGCCCGGCAGGGGAGCAAGCCCGAGCCAACCAGACCAAGCTCAACGAATCGGATCGGGAGTTGTATCCGTTCTGTAGACCACATCGTCGCGAGGTGCGCGCCGTCACCGTAGATTCGCGACGCGATGCGAGAGCAAGAGCGGCCTGCGACGAAGGGGGGCTTGGCCCAGCGAGTCGGGGAACCGGCAGTCGACGCCGACGTCGCCGCCCGCGTGCAAGTCGCCCGCAGGCGTGCGGCGGCGAAGCCGCGCGCCGCCGATGCCTCTGCCGGGCCCGAATCGTTGACAAGGCGCCGGAAGCCACGCGTCGACCGCGCAAGCGCCGAAGAGCCGGCACCAGCGCGCCAAAGCCGGCGACCGGTGCGCCCGGCGGGCGGCAAGGCGGCGACGTTGCCCACGGCAGCGGACGGCGACGCTGAGGAGCGATCAGCTGGGCGTCGCGTCCGGCGCCCGGGGCCACGGACTGGCCGCGAGCCGTTGCCGAGCGTCGGCGTTCTCGAGGGTCTGCTTCCAGGACTTGGGAGCGAGCTCGATGACCCGCTCGGGAGGCCAGGTGGGCAGCAGGATCAGCACGTCGCGCAAGTAGGCCCAGGGCTCGATGCCGTGCAGCGCGCAGGAGGCGATGAGCGACACGATGGTGGCGTTCCACTCGGCACCGTCCTTGCTGCCCACGAAGAGCCAGTTCTTACGGCCCACGGCTTCACGGCGGAGCTCAAGCTCGCTCCGGTTGTTGTCCAGGCGGAGCCGACCATCCTCGAGGAAGCGAGTGAGCGCGGTCCATTGGTTGAGCGCGTAGCCGATGGCGCCTGCGATGGGGCTCCTCGGGAGGACGAGCAGGTCCTCTGTCTCAAGCCACGCGCGGAAGGCCACGAGCACGGGCTCGGCATCCGTCCGGCGCTGCTCGGTTCGACGGTTCGGAGCCAGCTCCTTGGTCGCCTTGTCGATCGCGTAGAGCTTGCGAATGAAGCCGATGGCTACCGTCGCGCGGTCCCGGTCGGAGGTCATCGCCTCGAAGAACTTTCGCCGGCAATGGGCCCAGCAACCGACCTCGGTCACCCCCTCGGTGCGGAAGAGCTGCTCGTAGACGTTCGAGGCGTCGGCCTGGACATAGCCCTTGTAGCCGCGAAGGAACTCCTTCGGACCATCCTGGTTGTGATGCGGCGTGAAACGGAACAGGACGTGATCTCGGTCCGCCACCAGGACCCAGAAGTGGCCCCGCCGACACTTCTCCTTTGCTTGCACGAGCACGCCGGTGGCGTCGATGGCTATGCAGTGCGCGTTCAGGGCGTCCTTGGCCATCGCCTCGACGACGATCGCGAGCTTGCCGGCGCACGATTCGACCCAGCCGCACAGCGTCGAGCGCGAGAGGTGAAGGCCCCAGCGCTCGAACATCTTCTCCTGCCGGTGAAGCGGCAAGTGGTCGGCGTACTTGCTCACCAGCACGTGCGCGAGCAACCCCGGACCGGCGAGGCTGCGCGGGACAGGGCTGTCGGGGACGTCGGCGATCGTGATCGCCTTGCTCGGGCTCACCTTTGACCGCGAACTTCGGCCTCACGATCTGCAGTCGCACGAAGCTCGCGGGCCGCCACTCCAGCGTCTCCGACACCTCCTCGCCGATGCGGACAAGCGCGGTCGCGCGCTCGTCCTGCGCCTCCGGCGGCAACAGCTCGATCCGCTCGACCGGCAGATGCTCGGGCAGCCGTTGCCGCCCGTGCGGGCGAGCTTGGCGCCCCTTGTCCCCGCCTCCGGAGGAGCCGTTCGGCGCCGCGCCATCGCGACCGTCGGGTGAGCCGGTCGCGCCCGCATCCGGCTGCGCCCCGGTGCCCGCGAGCATCTGCACGATCGCATCGAAGGCGAGCTGCATCTGCCCGGGGTCGACGTGCTCGGCCTTCTGGCCGAAGATGTGCCGGCGAAGCCGCTCCAGCTCGATGCTGGCGAGCTCGTAGAGCTTGCGGTACTCGTCCCGCTCGTGGGCAGCGCGCGCGAGCTTGTCCTTGAGCTCGCGAATCTGCTCTTCGACCGGCTTGCTCACGGCGCGGTAAGTACTCGTGAGCTCTTGCTTTTTGAAGGGGCTTGTGGAGGAAAATTTATGTCGCTCGAGGCAATGCAACCGTGGGGCTACCCAGGAGCGTGCGAGGCTGTCAGGCGAGATCAGGGGACCGGAGGCGGTGCGGTCTCGGCGAACGGGACCGCTCGCCGCAACTTCGAAGGCGACAGGGCGATGCCTTCCAGGATCTTCGCGAGCTCGGCGGCGTCAATGAGGACGCTCGTGGCTCCCGGAGTGACGGCACGCGGGGCTCGAAACGCCCCACGCTCGAGCCTTTTGTAAAGTAGACAGTACCCGCTGCGGTCCCACCAAAGGGCCTTGCAGCGATCGGCTGCCCGGTTGAAAAAGAGAAACAGCGCTCCGGAGAGCGGGTCTTGTCGCAGCACCTCGCGCACGACGGCAGCGAGACCATCGAACGAGCGCCGTAGATCGAGCGGCTCGGTGGCAACGTAGATCGAGACGCGGCCAGGGATCATCGCGCCCCCCCGAGCGCACGAACAACGCGCGCCAGCGTAACCTCGTCGAACGACGGCGGGACGCGGACGACCGCCCCGTCCGGCAAGACGATCTCCAGCGCCGCGCCCGGCGAGGGCGTCGTGGATGCTGGCGGGGCGACCACCACGGGCAGCAGCGTCGGAAGCGTCGCCTTCTCCGAGCGCTGCCGGTACTCGCTCCGCTTCATGCCCAGTCGGCGGCTCCAGGAGTACAGTGTGCCGGCGTTGACCCCCTCCTGCTCCGCGAACACGCGGGCGGAGTGCCCGCTCTTGTGCCAGCGCGCCACGCGGTCGCGCCAGGTGCGTGTGCTCTCGTCCATCGGTACCTCCGGCGCGGGTTTCTAAGCGGCGCAGAGGCTCGAAGACAGGATGTGGTCCGCAGAACGCGTACGGGAGTTCGTGGAGGAGGCCGGCCAGGGAGGGCTGCTGGAGGTGCGGCTCGGGCAGCTCGCGCAGCAGCGCGCCGCGAGCCCGGACGTGAAGCGCTTCGCGCAGCGGATGATCGACGACCACTCGGCGATGAACAAGCGGCTCGCGGCGCTCGCGCAGCAGAAGGGCGTGCCCGTGCCGCAGGAGCTCTCTCAGGAACAGCGCGAGGAGGTCGACGAGCTGTCCAGGAAGACAGGGGCCGAGTTCGACCGGAAGTACATGAGCGAGATGGTCGACGACCACGAGGACGACGTCGAGGAGTTCAAGGAGGCCACGAAGGAGGCGAAGGACGCCGACGTGAGGCGCTTCGCCGCCACGGGGCTGCCGCTGCTGCGGGAGCACCTCGCGATGGCGAGGCAGGTCTATGACAAGGTGAAGTAGACGTGGCTGCGCGAGCGCGCCGGCCCTGCGCGGCGTGGCCGGCGCACGGCGGCCGGCGCGCTCAGGCGACGACGCGCGCCGCGCGCTCGGGCCTCTCCGCTGGCGGCGGGGTCGTCCTCGACCTCGCCGCGCCGCGGACGGGCGCGAGCTTGCCCCGGAGCTTCTGATACGCGGCCGTGTCGACGGGCTCGCCCCGGACCCAGGTGCGGATGAACGGCGCCACCCCGGACTCCCAGGCGGCGCCGAGGCGGAGCGCGAGGAACTCGCCGTAGAGCGCGGTGAAGAGCGTCTCGAGCTCCTCGATGAGGTACATGCGCTCGTAGAACTGCTCGTCCGCGGCGTCCTTGACGACGCTCGGGATCTTCACGCCCGAGAGCGAGAACGCGTCGGCGTTGAACAGGAAGGCATACTCGAGCTCTCCGCGCGTGACGCGGACGCGCGCGTGCGACGGGAGCTTGCCCTGGCGCAGCGCCTCGTGGGCCTCGGGGGCGCTGCTCGGCGCCGCGCCCTTGAGCCGGCTCTGCTCCTTCTCCTGGACGAGCGTGATCTGCCCCTCGAGCCAGAGCTCGCAGACGCCGAGGGCGTCCAGGGAGAAGCGGCCCTCGAAGAGCTCGCTCTCGAACCAGAGCCAGACAAGGAATTCGCGGCCGACGAACCGGCGCTGCTCGATCAGCTCAGCGAGGCTCACAGGGCACCTCCAAGGGTCGATTCAGCGTGGAAGACCGTGGGCTTGAGCAGCTCGAACGCGGCCAGCTGCTCGGCCGACAAGCCGAGCTCACGGGCGGCGGTATACGGGCTCTCCGGCACGAGATCGAGCTCGAAGGTCTCTTCGAAGAGCTCCGAGAGCCCCTCGTGCGCGCGCGGCGACTGGTTCCAGAACCGGACGACGCCGGCCTCCAGGTTCCAGGACAGATCCACGACCTTCATCACCGGCATGAGCTGCGCGCGGAGCTTCCTCGACACGACGGCCCGGAGCTCCTCCTTCTCGCGCCGCCCGAGCTTTTCGCGCCCGCGCTTCGCGAGGTGCTCCCGCTCCGCCTCGGCGAAATGCGCCTTGAAGAGCGCCGAGGGCACCTGCCAGCGATCGGTCCTGAGCCCGAGGTTGATGTACGAGTTGAAGAAGATCTTGCCGTGATCGAGCTCGCAGTCGAGCGGATTCTCGATGGAGCACCACCCGGCGCGCTGCTCCGCGTCCTCTTCGACCGTGAGCGGCCGGAACGCGCGGAGCTGGATTCGCTCGACGAACCTGTCGCGGAACCCCTCGGTGAGCTCGCCGCGGACATAGAACTTCGAGAATGAGATGGATCCTTTGAGTGCGCCCAAATGATCGTCCTTTCGTCCCGTGAAGGCGAAGGAGGTAGCCGAGCGGATCCAGGGGGTCAAAAAACCGGACGTGGCGCCGCGGCCATCGGCGCGATCGTCCAAAGAACGGCGACGAACGGCGACGGTTCCGGCCGCCAGGCGGGCTGGGCAGTGGGGCGCGGTCAGAGCGGCTGGACCAGCGGCGGGCGCAGCCAGCGGCCCGAGAACGGGCCAGTGAGGTAAAAGCGATAGTGAAGGAAATACGGCTGCTCGTCGGGCCCACAGAAGACGACGGTGGATCGCAGGAAGCGGCCGAAGACGTCGTCGCCGGGCTCCGCAGATGGCCTGTGGCCGATGGCCGGCGCGGGCACCGCTGGAAAGCGGGGCGGCGCGCCCTCCGAGAACCCGCGCGGCAAATCGCATAGCGCGGGCGGAACAGGCGCCCGCGCCGCGCCGCCGCCCGGGTCCGGGGCGCCCGCCTCCTCGGGCGGGACGTCGGTGGCATCCGCGACGCAGCCCGCCGCGGCGCTCCCCCACGAGGAGAGGAGAACCAGCACACACCACGCGCCGACGCTCGCCCTGGGCACCGTCCTGCCTCCGTCCGAGAAGCGCGAGGTCCGCGGAGCGCCGGCGGTCGTGGCCGGCACACCGCGCCTGCGCGAACGCCGGAGGAGCAACGGCGATGCCGCGCCGCCCGCGAAGCAGGGGCGCACCGGGCGCGCTCAGGGAGAGCGACGGCGGCGGGCGCGCTCGTGGGACGGACGGTTCAGACGTTGAAGAGGAAGTGCGCGACGTCGGCGTCCTGGAAGACGTACGTCTTGCCCTCGACGCGCAGCTTGCCAGCGGCGCGGATGGCGGCCTCGGTCCTGTGCTCGACGAGGTCGTCCACCTTGTAGACCTCCGCCCGGATGAAGCCCTTCTCGAAATCGGTGTGGATGACCCCCGCGGCCTGCGGCGCCGTACACCCGATCGGGATCGTCCAGGCGCGGATCTCCTTGGGACCGGCCGTGAAGTAGCTCTGGAGGCCGAGCAGCCGGTAGGCCTCGCGCGCGAGCGTCGAGAGCGCGGGCTCCTTCATGCCGAGGCTCTCGAGCATCTCCTTGCGCTCGTCGGGCGCGAGCTCGTTCAGCTCCGCCTCGAGCTTGCTGCAGACCGGCACGACGCCGCTGCCCTCGGAGGCGGCCCGCTCGCGCACCTTCGTCGCGAGCGGGCCCGTGCCGGAGACGTCGGACTCGTCGACGTTCGCCACGTAGAGGACCTTCTTCGCCGTGATCAGGCCGAACGTCTTCACGACCTTCCGCTGCTCGTCGTCGAAGGAGAGCCCACGGACGGGCTTGCCGGCCTGGAGCGCCTCGAGGCACTTCTCCATGAGCGCGATCTTCGGGAGGAGCTCCTTGTCGCCCTTGGCCTGCTTCCGCGTGCGCTCCAGCATCCCCTCGAGGGAGCCGAGGTCGGCCAGCATCAGCTCCGTCTCGATCGTGTCGATGTCGCGGAGCGGGTCGACCCCGCCGTCGACGTGCACGACGTCCGCGAGCGTGAAGCAGCGGACCACGTGGAGGATGGCATCTACCTCACGGATATGACTCAGGAATTTGTTCCCGAGCCCCTCGCCCGTGCTCGCGCCGCGCACGAGCCCGGCGATGTCGACCACCTGCACCATGGCAGGGATGATCTTCTCGGTCTTGATGAACTTCGCGAGCGTCGTGAGCCGGTCGTCAGGGACAGGGACGGCGCCGACGTTGGGCTCGATCGTGCAGAAGGGGTAATTCTGCGCCTCGGCCTTGGCGGCCGTCAGCGCGTTGAACAGGGTGCTCTTGCCCACGTTGGGCAGTCCGACGATGCCAACCTCGACGCTCATGGCGCGCACGTCTAGCACAGGCAGGGTCGCGCGGCCCGGCCCCGTGGGCAGCACCGCCGCAGCGCCAAACGCCAAACGAGATTCCCGGTTTGCCCGCGCCGCCGTCCGCCGTCAGCGCCGCGCGCGGCCGGGCGCGCGGAGGGCGCCGACGAGGTGGTCGACGAACGCGCGCACCCGCGCGGGCAGGAAGCGCGACGGGAGGTACACCGCGACGACCTGGCGGCGCACCGAGAGCCACCCGGCGAGCACCTCGCGCAGCCTGCCCGCGGCGACGTCGGGCGCGGCGAGGTACGCGGGCAGCTCGGCCAGGCCGAGGCCGGCGCGCGTCGCCTCGAGCACGGCGAGGACGCTGTCGCTCGAGAAGACCGCGGGCAAGCGCGCCGTCGCCGCGGCGCCGCCGGGCTCGACGAGACGAAACGCGACGTGCGACGCGCCGCCCGCGCCGTAGCGGAGCCCGGCGTGTGATCCGAGCTCCGCCGCGGCGCGCGGCGCGCGGTGGCGGCGGAGGTAGCCCGGGCTCGCGTAGAGCCCGCGCCGGTCGTCCTCGAGCGGCCGCGCGACGAGCTCGGCCGGGAGCGCGGAGAGCATGCGCACCGCGACGTCGATGCGCTCCTCGACCAGATCGGCGAGCCGATCGCCGCAGCGGAGATCCACGGTGACGCCCGGGTGCTCGGCCTGGAAGCGCGCGCAGAGCGGGGCGACGCGGCACGCGCCGTAGACCGCGGGCGCCGCGACGCGCAGCGGACCGCGCACCGCCTGGTCGCGCGCGGCGATGTCGCGCTCGAGCGACTCGACGTCGGCGAGGAGCTGCCGGCCGCGCGCGACGTACGCTTCGCCGAGATCGGTCAGCGAGTCCCGGCGCGTCGTGCGCTGCACGAGCTGCACGCCGAGCCGAGCCTCGGCGTGGGAGACGGCCTTGCTCACCGCCGAGGGCGTGAGACCCAGCCGCTCGGCCGCCGCGGAGAACGAGCGCAGATCCGCGATCGCCACCAGGAGCCGCAGGGCGTGCGCGGCCTCGGACGGGTCGATCGATGAACCGAGCTCACGAATCCTCGCCTTCACGCGCCGATTGTACGCTCCGGGGCTCAGGTTCACCGGTCGCGAAGCGCCGCGCGAAGGAGCCGCCGGATGAGGGCGCGCGGCGGGTCATCGACCCGGGGCCCCGGCGAGGGGGAGCATCTCGCAGCCGAGGAGCCGGCGGTGCGCGTGCGATGCGGGGGCGTGATCAGCGGGCGAGCGCCCGGAGCCGCCGCGCCGCGATCGCCGCGATCGCAGGGTGCAGCACGAAATGCTGGCGCCCCGCGTCGGCGGCCTGGGGGGCAGGCGTCAAGGTCCCGTCGCGCAGGCCGCGCACCGCGCGACACATGAGCTCGAGCCCGACGCGCTCGACGCGCCTCATCACGGCCGGGTGGTCGTCTCCGGGCTCGAGCGCGAACCGCTCGACCAGCAGGACGGGCCCTGTGTCGACGCCCGTGTCGATGAGGTGCACGGTGACCCCGAGCTCGGGCGGGCCGTCCTCGAGGAAGGGCCACAGCGCGACGTCCATGCCACGGTACCTGGGCAAGACGCCCGCATGGGCGTTGAGGACACCGATCCTGGGAATCGCCAGCAGCGGAGCGCGAAGCAGGCCGCCGCCCGCGAACACGATCAGGTCGGGCGCGGCGGCCCGGAGCGCGGCGAGCGACCGGTCGTCGTTGTGGTTCTGGACCACGTGGAACCGCGCGCCGATCGCCGCAGCGACGTCTCGCAGGGACGCCCCCGGGAGCCCCTCCTCGGCGGCGATGTCCCGCACCGATCGCTCCCCCTCGCGAGGGGACGAGAGGCTGCCGACCAGGACCTTGCCGGT
Organism: Sorangium sp. So ce1504; assembly: GCF_051521635.1. Taxonomy (NCBI): domain Bacteria; kingdom Pseudomonadati; phylum Myxococcota; order Polyangiales; family Polyangiaceae; genus Sorangium; species Sorangium sp. So ce1504. The sequence continues at coordinate 10,546,958 of NZ_CP150365.1, forward strand.
GACCTTGGCGAGCACGCGGCCGGGCGTGGTGAGGCGAAGCTCGTCGCGGAGCCGGTCGAGCTGGTAAGGCGCTCGCAGCAGGACGTCGGTCAGCTCGATGCCGTCGGTGCGACCGAGCCGCCACGCGAGCAGCCGCGCGTACATGCTTGTGTGCACGGGCGCTAGGAGCGCGATGCGCATTGCGCCTCCAGCTCCGCGAGGGCGGATTCGACGTCGCGGAGCGCCGCAGCCCAGTCCGCGGCGACCTCGGGTCCGACCCGCCGCGACATCCCCGGCGCGAACCGATCCGCGAGCTTGAGGGCGGCGTTGAGCAGCCGCCAGTCGCGGCGCGCTGGCGCCTGCCGCGCGAGCAGCGAGCAGACCGCGGCGCGCTCACGCGCGACGCCGGCGCGATCCTGCGGCGGCTCGATCTCCGCCAAGGCGTCGCCGCGACGCAGCTCGACATGACGAAGCAGCCGCTCGAGCTCCTCGGCTCCCCGAGCGTCGCCTGCGGCGAGCGCCGCCTCGATGTCGGCGCACGCGCCAGCGCGCCACCGGCGCTGCTCCAGCGCCGGGCGGAGGGCGCCCTCGGCGCGCGCCGGCGCGGCGCGGGTCACCCCGGACGCCGCCCGTCGCAGCGCGGCCTCGAGGCGGCTCCGGCGCTCGCGCCCCCGGGCGGGATCATCGAGCCACACCGCGGCGGCGCGGACGCCCGCCAGCACGCGATCGCGCAGGGTCACGGCAAGCCCCCGTCGATCGCGATACGCACGCTGCTCCCGTCCAGCCCCACGAGCGCCTCTCCGCTCAACCAGAGATCGTCCTGACGCAGATGTCCAGACGGCAGCGTGAGGACACCGTTCTTGAACAACCAGTAAGGACTCCATCGATCCTTGCGGAAGCAGGCGAGCTCCCGCCAGGTGATCCCGTCGCGGCTCGCGAGGACGGCGGCCGTGTCGCGGTGAACCCCGGCGCCGCGCTCGACGACCGTGAGCGCGATGAGCACCGGACCTGGGAGCTGGGCCCCGTGCCACGCCGAGGCGGGGATCGCACAGCCCACCTCGAGGGCGAGCGAGCGTCGATCGGCGCGGCATGCATGGTTCTGCGTCACCTCGGAGTCGGTCAACCAGCACACGTGGTCCGCGGTGAAGAACAGCTGCACGGCGCGCCAGCGCTGCGTGCCGTCCCCGAACCTCTCGATCGTGCGGAACCAGTCGCGCGTTCGCCACAGGTAGCACTCGCCGTCGAGATCACCGGTGGTCACCCACGCCGCGCCGACGTCGAACGGGTCGGCGAAGATGCCATGAACATGCCGCACCGACCCCGCGGAGAACTCGTGGGCTACATCGACGCGGTCGCCGTCAGGGGCGACCCGGTGAACGCGCACCGGACCACGGCGCTCGTTCCTCGTGTACTCGCCGAGGTACGCGGCGCCGAGAGGGTCCTCCGCGATCCCGCGGTGCAGGACGCAGTCGCCAGCGATCGCGCCCAGCGGCGCCGGATCGCGCCCCTCCTCGAGCCGGTAAATCGTCCCCGCGCGAACCCCGATGACGACTCCGCGCGACGTGCGGTACACATTGCACTTGTCGGCGCGCGCCGCCCGGACGAGCAGGCGCTGGAACGCCATGGCGTCACGCGGCATCGCCGCGGGAAACCGGCAAAACGGCTCGAACGCGCCGACGCCGCGGGCGCGGCGCAGCACGACGCGCCCATGGCTCGCCCAGACCGTGCCGTCGGCGTCGAGGTGGTGCACGGTCGAGACCGCCGGAGCCCGCTCCCGTACAGAGACCCCCAGCGCGAGGTGATCGCTGGAAGGAGTCGGGGTGATGGCGCGAGCCGGCAACATCGTCAGCGCGGCGCACGCTAGCACCCGCTCGCGCGATCCGGCAAGCCGAAGCCCGGCGCCATGGCGCACGCGCGCCGCTCTCGACGCGAGGTGCAGCCGAGGTGCCTTGACGCCGCTGCGCCGAGGCGCCCGGCTCAACCGAAGAACGAGGCGATAGCGGCCGCCACGCGGGCGACCTCCTCGCCCGTGAGCTCGGGAAAGATGGGGAGCGCGAGCGTGTCGCGCGCCGCCGCCTCAGCGACCGGAAGGGAGCCCTCCGGCGGGCCAAGGCGCGCGAAGCAGGGCTGGAGGTGGAGCGGCGCGGGATAATAGATCTCGGTGCCGATGCCCTGCTCCGCAAGCGAGCTCCGCAGCGGATCGCGCAGAGAGGCATCCTTCAGGCGAATCACATACTGATTGAACGTGCGCCCCGCAGCGCCGGCGTCCGGCAGCGCGAGGGGCAGATCTCGCCCGCCGAGCAGCGCGGCATACCGCGCGGCGTGCTCGCGCCGCCGCTCGAGGAGCGCGTCGAGCCGCGGGAGCTTGCGCCGGAGGAGCGCCGCCTGGAGCGCGTCGAGCCGGAAGTTGCCGCCGACGCGGGTGTGATGGTGCTTCTTCCGAGCGCCCTGCGCCCTGAGCGCCCGGACGCGCTCCGCGAGCTCGTCGTGATCGGTGGTCACGAGCCCGCCATCGCCGAAACCGCCGAGGTTCTTGGTCGGGAAGAACGAGAAGCACCCCATGAGCCCGAGCGCCCCGGCGCGGCGGCCGCCGCGCTCGGCGCCGAACGCCTGGGCCGCGTCCTCGATGACCGGCAGGCCGCGGCCGCCCGCGATCGCGAGGAGCTCGTCCATGGGCGCGCAGCCGCCGAAGAGGTGGACGGCGAGGATCGCCCGGGTGCGCTCCGTCACGGCGCGCGCCGTGGAGGCGGGGTCGAGGTTCAACGAGCCAGGGAGCACGTCCGCGAAGACCGGCGTGGCGCCGGTGCGATGGATGGCGCCCGCGGTCGCGAAGAACGTGTAGGCGGGACACACGACCTCGTCGCCCGCGCCGACGCCGAGCGCCATCAGCGCGACGAGCAGCGCGTCGGTGCCGGAAGAGACGCCGATCGCGTGCCGGACGCCGAGGTACGCGGCGCACTCCGACTCGAAGGCCTCGACCTCCGGACCGAGGATGTAGTGGCCGCTCCGGAGGACCGACTGGAACACGGCGGAGAGCTCGTCCTGCATGGCGAGATCGCCGCGGGCCCGATCGAAGAAGGGAACAGGCGCGGTCATCCGTCGGTGTCCTCCGCGGAGAGGGGATCGCGGTAATGGCGCGTGGCCGCGGCGCGGGTCGTGGCGAGCGGCGCGTCCTCGTCGAGATCGAGACAACGGACGATGTCGCCGCGGCGCTCGTAGCGATAGCCGCTCTCGGGGCAGCGCAGGAGGCCGTCGCGCGAGGCGACGAGCTTGTGACCGTGGCGGCTCATCCAGCCGGTACGCCGGGCCGGCACGCCGGTGACGAGCGCATAGTCGGGCACGTCGCGCGTGACGACCGCGCCGGCGCCGACGAACGCATGGCGCCCTATCGTGACGCCGCAGACGATGGTGGCATTGGCGCCCACGGTGGCGCCGCGACGGATGCGCGTCGTGTCGAGGAACGCGCGTCGGTCGATCGGGGCACGCGGGTTGACGACGTTGGTGAGCACCGCGGACGGGCCGAGGAACACGTCGTCCTCGACCAGCGTGCCGTCATAAAGAGACACGTTGTTCTGGATCCGGACGCCATCGCCGATGACGGCGGTACCCGCGACGAAGACGTTCTGGCCGAGGACGCAAGCGCGGCCGATCCGCGCCCCCGCCGAGACATGGCAGAAGTGCCACACCTTCGTCCCCTCGCCGATGTCGCAGGGCTCGTCGATGCACGCAGACGGGTGCGCGAAGAAGGGCTTTGCGGGCTCGCTCATGGCGCCCTGTCCGCCGGGTGCGCGGGGCCCCTGGAGCCACCCTCCGGCAAGGCCCCGAGCGCGCCGCCTGCCGGCACCGGCCAGATCCCCCAGGCGCCGCGCGTCGCGAGCGGCGGGCCGGCGAAATCGATGACGGGCGGCCTGACGCGCCCGATGAGGTAGGCGGCGCCCAGGCCCGCGGCGCGGCGCGCGAGCGAGGCGGGGTCCTCGAAGCTCGAGCGGACAGGCGGATCACGGGGATCGATCGAGCGATCGGGGTGCACCCCCTCGGGACGCCCCAGGGCGGCGAGCGCCGCGAGGTGGCCATAGTCGACGACCTCGAGGAGGAGGGGCGCGGAAGGAGGCGTGAGCTCCGCGGCGGCGCGGCCGATGGCGACCTCGTCCCTCCGCGGATTGAAGTGCTCGCGGCGCAGGTGCGGGCGGAAGAGGGCGCCGAGGGCCAGCACCACCAGCAGCGCGCCGCCGAGGGCGCGCCGCGCGCCGGCCGAGGCGCCCCGGAAGGCGCGCGCCGAGAGATCTCCGACGGCGAGGGCGAGCAAGAGCAACGCGAGGAGGGTCGCTCGCTCGGGGTGGTGGGTGGGCGCGCCGTCGCGCACGAGGGCGAGCGAGAGCGCCGCGATCTGGAAGGCGGCGACGGCGCCGGGGAGCGCGTACGGACGGGCCGCGCGAAGGAGCGGTGGAAGCGGTCGGGCCGCCGCCGGCGCAGCGCCGCGGCGGGCACGCCATGCGACGAGGGCGATGGCGATGGGCCACACGAAGAGCTCCGGCTCCTCGCGGACCATCGCGGCAGGGTACGCGAAGAGCCGCAGCAGCGAGCCGTCGCCGCCCGGGCCGATCGCGTTGCGGTAGGAGGCGACGCGGGCCAGGAAATGCAGCGCGTCGCCGTGAGCGACGCGGTTCCACGCGATCCACGCGGCGGGCCCGGCGAGCGCGAAGAGCGCGGCGAGCGCGAGCTTCGCCTGCGCGCCGCGGCCCTGGCCGAGGCGGGCGGCAGCGAGCAGCGCCATCGCCGCGAAGGCGACGGCGACGGACCAGGGTTCGTAGCGGGAGAGCGTCGCGAGCACGAGCGCGAACGCGCCGAGGAGGGCGCGCCCAGCCGGGGGCGCAGGCCCGGCCGGCGGCGTGACGAGCGACGCCACCGCGAACAGCGAGAGGGCGGCGGTCGGCAGCTCGGGGACCGTCGCCACGCCGAGGCAAGCGCTCCAGGGGAAGGCGCCGGCGAGCAGCGCGCCGGCGAGCGCGGCGCGGCGGTCACCCGTGATCCAGCGGGCGGCGAGGTGGACGAGCGCGGCCGAAGCCAGGCCGAGGGCGAACGCGATGGCGCGGGCGACCTCGAGGGTCGGCGCGAAGAGGCGCCCAAGAACGCAGAAGAGCGCGCCGTTGAGCCAGAAAGGGACAGGCAGCCAGCTCGTCCCCGTCGGGTCGAGCCGGGGCGCGTGGGCCCACGCCTGCGCGAGGACCACGCGCGCGAAGTCGTCATCGCTCACCGCCCGGAAGCCGAGCGCGAGGACCAGGGCGGAAACGACCGCCTTGGCAAGGGCGACGAGGGCAAGGTCGCGCGCGAAAGGGACGGAGACGGCCGACGCCGCCTCCACGGACGGCCTCGCGTCGAGCGCCCTACCCGCTTCCCTCCCCGGCGCGGGGGCGGGCCCTAGCACGCGAGCCTACTTTTCCTGGGATTTCTCGAACTCGCGCAGCTCGCGGTCGCCTGCCGACGAGAGGTAGGCGAGCGACACGCTCGTCGCCATGAAGACGGCGGCGCAGATGGCCGTGAGGCGGGTCATGAAGTTGCCGGCGCCGCGGCCGCCGAACACCTGCGCCGTCGCGCCGCCCATGGCCGAGCCCATCCCGCCCCCGCGGCCCTGCTGGAGGAGCACGACGAGGATCAGGAACAGACAGACGAACACGTGCACGATGTTGAGGAACGTGTGAAGCATCGGCGTCTTTCAGCTGGGTGAGTCTGGACCGCGCGAGGGGTCCAAGGGGCAAGTGGGCAGGCCGGCGCTCCCGCGGCGAGACGGGAGCGGCCTGCGATCTACCCCTGTTCCGCGCGCTCCGCCAGTCGGTGAGCGGCGTCGACGATCTTGGCGAAGCCAGCGGCGTCGAGCGAAGCTCCGCCGACCAGCGCGCCGTCGATATCGTCCTGGGCGAGCAGCGCCTCGGCGTTGTCGGCCTTGACGCTGCCGCCGTAGAGGATGCGCGTGACGCCCGCGAGGTCCTCCGAGGCCTTCGCGAGCAGGCCGCGGATGAACGCGTGCACCTCCTGGGCGTCCTCGGCGCGCGCGACCTTGCCGGTCCCGATCGCCCAGACCGGCTCGTAGGCGATGACGCCGAAGCCGGGCTGCTTCGCGAGCTCGTCGAGGACGGCGCGGACCTGCCGCTCGACCACGGCGAGCGTCTCACCCGCCTCGCGCTGCTCGAGCGTCTCGCCGACGCAGACGATGGGGCGCAGCTCGGCGGCCATCGCCGAGGCGACCTTCCGGGCGACCGACTCGTCGGTCTCGGCGAACAGCTGCCGCCGCTCGCTGTGCCCGAGGATCACCCAGGTCGCGCCCGCGTCCTTGAGCATGCCCGAGGAGACCTCGCCGGTGAACGCCCCGGAGACCTCGGCGCTCATGTTCTGCGCGGCGATGCCGACCTCGCTCTTCGCCTCCGCGAGCTCGTGGGCCACGGCGGCGATCGCCGTGAACGGCGGAGCGACCACCACCTCGACCCGGGTGAGCTCGCGCGTCGCCTTGGCGACGGCCGCCGAGAGAGGACACGCGTCCTGGCCCCCGGCGTTCATCTTCCAGTTGCCGGCGATGAGCGGACGACGCGAGGCCGCCCGCGGGGCGGCGCCCGCCTCCGCGGACGTGCCCCCATCGTTCCCGGGCTTCACTCGCTCACCTCGGCCGACCGGAGCGCCTCGACGCCAGGGAGACGCTTGCCCTCGATGAGCTCGAGCGAAGCGCCGCCGCCGGTCGAGATGTGATCGAAGCCCTTGGCGATGTGCTCGCCGGCCTGCTTGACCGCCGCCGCGCTGTCGCCGCCGCCGACCACCGTGAAGCCGGAGGCGCCGCTCATGATGCGCGCGACGTCGAACGTGCCCTTGGAGAAGGCCGGCGTCTCGAAGAGGCCCATCGGGCCGTTCCAGAACACCGTCTTCGCCCGCTCGATCGCCTGGCCGAACTGCTCGATCGAGCGGGGGCCGATGTCGAGCGCCATCGTGCCCTCGGGGATCGCGTCGACGGACGCGGGCGCGCCCTGCGTCGCGTCGATGCTCGTGGCGACGACGGCGTCGACGGGCAGGAGGAGCTGGATGCCCCGATCGCGCGCCTTGCTCATGATCGTGCGCGCCAGCGGGAGCTTGTCCTCCTCGATCCGGCTCTTCTGCAGGTTCTTGCCCTGCGCGGCGAGGAAGGTGTTCGCCATCGCGCCGCCGATGCACAGGGTGTCGACCACGTTGAGGAGCGCCTCGACGACGTCGATCTTGTCGGAGACCTTGGCGCCGCCGAGGACGGCGACGTAAGGCTTCTCCGGGCGATCGACGAGCCGGGTCAGCGCCTTGAGCTCCTTCTGGAGGAGGAGGCCGGCGGCGCGCTCGCGCATGAGGCGCGGCAGCGCGTGCACCGACGCGTGGGCGCGGTGCACGGCGCCGAAGGCGTCGTCGACGTAGACGTCGCAGAGCTCGGCGAGCTGGCGCGCGAACCCCTCGTCGTCCTTCTCCTCCTCCTCGTGGAAGCGGAGGTTCTCGAGGAGGCAGATCTGGCCCGCCCTGAGGTCGTAGATGACCTTCTTGGGCGAGTCGCCGACACAGTCGTCCGGCAGGTGGACCTCGTAGCCCGTGAGCTCACTGAGCCGCCCCCCGCACGGCTCCAGCGAGAGCCCCTCGGTCTTGCCCGGCTTCGGGCGGCCGAGGTGCGACGCGAGGATCACCTTCGCGCCCGCCTCCATGACGAGCTTGATCGTCGGGATCGCCTCGCGGATGCGCGAGTCGTCCGTGATCTTGCCCGTCTTCTTGTCGAGCGGGACGTTGAAGTCGACGCGGATGAAGACGCGCTTGCCGCTGAGGCCAGCAGCGTCCCCGGCGGCGGCGAGGTCTTCGACGGAGCGGATTCCGGTGAGCTTCACGGCGCTAGACGCCCTTCCTCGCCACGAGCTGCGCGAGGTCGATCATGCGGTTCGAGAAGCCCCACTCGTTGTCGTACCACGAGAAGATCTTCGCGAAGCGATCGCCGAGGACCGACGTCATGGTCGAGTCGAAGGTGCTGGACGCGGGCGAGCCGATGAAGTCGCCCGAGACGAGCTCCCGATCGGTGTAGTTGAGGACGTCCTTCATCGGCCCCTGCTCGGCGGCCTGCTTCATCGCGGCGTGGATGCTCTCCTTCGTGATCGGCTTCTCGGTCTCGAGGGTGAGGTCCACGAGCGAGACGTCGACCGTGGGGACGCGGATCGCGAGCCCGTCGAACTTGCCCTTGAGCGCCGGGATGACCTCGGACAGCGCCTTCGCGGCGCCGGTGCTCGAGGGGATCATGTTGACCGCGGCGGCGCGCGCGCGGCGCAGGTCGCCCTTGCGGTGCGGGATGTCGAGCAGGTGCTGGTCGTTCGTGTACGAGTGGACCGTCGTCATCAGGCCGCGGACGATGCCGAAGTTGTCGAGCATCACCTTGGCGATGGGGGCGAGGCAGTTCGTCGTGCAGGAGCCGCACGAGATGACCGTGTGCTTCTGCGCGTCGTAGAGCTCGTCGTTCACGCCCATCACGACCGTGAGGTCGTGGCCCTTGGCCGGCGCGCTGATGATCACGCGCTTGGCGCCCGCGTTGATGTGGCCGGCGGCCTTCGCCTTGTCCGTGAAGAGGCCCGTGCACTCGAGGACGATGTCGACGCCGAGGCTCTTCCACGGCAGCTCGGCCGGATCCTTCAGCGCGAGGACCTCGATCTTCCGATCGCCGATGCTGATGTGCTTGTCGCCGTGACCGACCTTCGCCGCCTTGAACTCGCGGTGGATCGAGTCGTACTGGAAGAGGTGGGCGAGCGTCGCCGGATCCGTCAGGTCGTTGATGGCGACCAGCTCGATATCCTTCACGCCGCGCTCGTAAAGCGCGCGGACAATGCAGCGTCCGATGCGCCCAAAACCGTTAATTGCGATCTTCGTCGCCATCACGAACTCCTGGGAAAGTGGCCGGCGCGAGTCGTAGTCACCTCGCGCGCGACGGTCAAGCAAAGCCTCAGCCACGGGGCGCCGGCGACGTGGAGCGCCGGCGGCGGCGGGGCCGCGGCCGGCTGGCCGGAGCGGCGCCTCGCCGGGAGGGCTTTCGGTCGGTATTTGGGGTGGTTTCGGTCTGTGGGAAGGGGAGCGCCGGCGCGCTCGGGCTCTGTCGCGCCGGGCGCTGTCACGCCGGCGTCACGCGCGGCCGCGGATCAGACGCCGAGCTCCCGGAGGAGCTTTTCCTTGCTCGCGACGCCGGTGTACGAGCCCGCCTTCTCGCCGCCCCGGAACAGGATGCACGTCGGAACGGCGCGGACGTTGTATTTCTGGGCGAGCTTGGGCGCCGCGTCGATGTCGAGCTTGCCGACCTTCAGCGTGCCCTGGGACTCCTTGGCGATCGTCTCGACGATCGGCGCGAGCTGCTTGCAGGGTCCGCACCAGGTGGCCGTGAAGTCCACGAGCACCGGGATCGGGGAGTTGATGACCTCGGACTCGAAATTCTCGTTGGTGAAGGTGACGACGTGCTCGCCTGCCATGATTGTCTCCGTCGGTGCCGCGCTGTTCATGTTCGGGGCCGCGCCTGTCGTGCGCGGGGCGCGCCCCGTGAGTTGACCGAGGCCGCGCCGGCCTGTCGGCCCGATGCAGAGCGGACCGCCCTGTCGGGAAAGGAAAGTACCCGGCGCGCACGCCTCCGGCAACCCACAAGGCGCTCGCGGCGCACCCGCGGAACCTTCCGCCTGCGCCGTCGTTTTGGTAGATCGCCCGGCGCCGGAGCGCCCGTGCTGGCCGACGCAGCGGAGGCCTGAGCGCGAGCGGACGCCCGCGGACCTGGCGCGCGACGCTGCACGGCGCGCACGATCCCGCGTGCGAGCGCCCGCTCGCGCGGCGCCGAGCCAGGATGGCCCCCCGAACCCTCATCATCACGCCGACGTACAACGAGCGAGACAACCTCGCCGAGTTCGTGAGCTCCGTCCTCGCGGCGGCCCCGGAGGCGCACGTGCTCGTCGTCGACGACGCGTCGCCCGACGGGACAGGCGCCCTCGGCGACGAGCTCGCCGCGCGCGACGAGCGCGTCCGCGTGCTCCACCGGGCGGCGAAGCGCGGGCTCGGCACGGCCTACCTGGAGGGCTTCCAGCGCGCCCTGGACGGCGGCTACGACGTCGCGTTCGAGATGGACGCCGACCTCTCGCACGACCCGCGCCACCTGCCGGCGTTCCTCGACGCGATCGCGCAAGGCGCCGACGTCGTGCTCGGCTCGCGCAACATGCCGGGAGGCGGCGTCGAGGGCTGGGGCCTCGGGCGGCACGTGCTCTCGAAGGGCGGCTCCCTCTACGCGCGGACCATCCTGGGCGTCGGCATCCGCGACCTCACGACCGGCTACAAGGCGTTCACGCGGCGCGCGCTCCTCTCGCTCGATCTCGGCAGCGTGCGCTCGAACGGCTACGCGTTCCAGATCGAGACGACCTACCGCGCGCTGCGCAAAGGGCTGCGCGTGGTCGAGGTGCCGATCGTGTTCGTCGACCGCCGCGCAGGCCGCTCGAAGATGAGCCGCCGGATCTTCGCCGAGGCGATCGTCGAGGTCTTCCGCCTGAAGCTCGACGCCGCGCGCGGTCGCATCTGATCGCGCGGCCCCGGAGCGCGAGCGCGCGCTGCGCTCAGCGCTCCCCCGCGCGAGGCGGCCGCGAGGCGGCGTGCGTGCGGCCCGGCTCGTCGCTCTCCAGCTCGTCGAGCTCCTCGTCCAGCGCGGCGTCGCCGTCGTGGATGCGCGATCGACCGGGGGCCTCCTGCTCCTCGAAGCGCACGCGCGCCGCCGCGGCCTGGCCGCGCTGGGCAGCGTCCTCTGGCGCCGGGTGCCCGCGGACGACGCGTGTGGCGCGGCGCAGCGCGAGATCGGCGACCCGCCCGGCCCTGCGCACGTTCGGCGCGGCCTTCTCGCGCAGCACGCGGCCGAACACCAGGGACAGCAGCGTCAGCACCGTCGGGACGATCACCCCGAGCGCGAGGCCGACGGCGATGCGCGCGACGGTGAGGCCGAACAGCGCGGCCACGAGCGGCAGGCCCACCAGGCCGCGATCGAGCGACGGGCGCCCCTCGTGCCGGCGCGCGCGCCGCTCCTCCTTGCGCGCGCGCTTCTCTTCCTTGCGCTCGTCCTTGCGCGCGCGCTTCTCTTCCTTGCGCTCGTCCTTGCGCGTGCGCCGCTCCTCCTTGCGCGCCCCGCGCTCCGCGGAGCCCTCCGCAGGCTCGCCAGCGCGCGGCGTACGCGGGGGCGCGCCGCCCGCTTCGAGCCCCGAAAGGAGCGGAGCGATGCGCGCGGCGCGGCGGTCCGGGTCGGGCTCCAGCATCGCGGAGAGCGCCCGGACGAGGCGCGGATCGGCTCGATCGCCGAGGGCAGCGGGCACGTCGATCGCGAGCCCTCGGTGCGGCAGGTTCTCCGGCTCCTCGCCGGTGAGCAGGCAGAGCGCGGTCGCGCCGACCGCATAGACGTCCGACGCGGGCAGCGCGCGGCCCTGGAACTGCTCCGGCGCCATGTACCCGAACGTGCCGACCACGGTGCTCCCGCCCTCGGGACGCATGCGATCGCGGACCGCGCCGAAGTCGACGATCGCGAAGGAGCCGTCGGGCCGGCGGATCACGTTGTTCGGCTTGATGTCGCGGTGGATGACCGGCGGCGCGCGGCCGTGCAGGTAGTCGAGCACGGCCGAGGCGTCCCGCAGGAAGCGGAGGATGTCGTCCCGCCCGAGCACCGCGCGGCGACGGCGCATCGCGCCCAGGCTCTCGCCCTCGATCTTCTCCATCACCAGGAAGAGAGCTCCGTCCTCCTCGAAATGATCGAGGTAGCCTGGCAGGCTCGGGTGCGAGAGCGACGCGAGCACCCGGGCCTCGCGCTCGGCGAGCTCCACGCTCTTCCAGCTCGAGGCGCCGCGGATCTGGAACCGCTTGATCGCGACGAGCTTGCCGAGCCGCTTGTCGACGGCCTCGAGCGTGTGCCCCTGAGCCCCTTCGCCGAGGGCGCGCGTGATCACGTAGCGGCCGTCGCGCAACGCCTGGCTCGGCTCGGCACCCATCGAGGGAGCGAGAGTACACCGCCGGGGCAACGACACCAGGTCGAAGCCGCGCCTGGGCGCCCGCGAGCGCGCGCGAACGTCCGGACGCCCGCCGGCGCGCACCGCTCGCGCGGCCCGCGCCATCCGCTCTGCTAGAGTCGCGAGCGATGTCGCTGATCCTCACCGTGCTCGGGCTGTTTGCCGTGCTCTACCTGCTGTCGGGGCTGCGGCAGATCAACCAATGGGAAGCCGCGCTGCGCTTCACGCTCGGCAAGCTGACCGGCCGCGTATCCCCCGGGGTGACGCTGTTCCTCCCGGGGATCCAGGAGCTGCGGCGCATCGACACGCGGATGAAGAACCGCGATCTCCTCCAGCAGATGGTGATCACCCGCGACAACGTGACCACGATGGTCGATGCGGTCGTCTATTACCGCGTCGTCGATCCGGAGAAGGCCACGCTGGCCGTCGAGAACTACGAGAACGCGATGAAGGATCGCGCGAAGGTCGTGCTGCGCGACGTGGTGGGCGAGACGCGGCTCGACGAGCTGCTCGCGCACCGCGAGGAGGTCGCCGCCAAGGTGCGCGCGCAGGTCGAGGCGGTGGCGGCCGCGTGGGGCCTGCACGTGGAGATGATCGGCCTCCAGGACATCGCGCTGCCGCCCCAGATGCAGGAGGTGCTCGCGAAGGGCGCGATCGCCGAGCGCGATCGGCGCTACGTGGTCATCAAGAGCGAGGCCGACGTGGAGAGCGCGAAGAACTTCGCGGAGGCGGCGGGCATCCTCGCGCGCTCGCCCGGGGCGATGGAGCTGCGCCGCTTCGAGGCGCTGGCGAACCTGAGCCAGGGCAACACCAAGGTGATCTTCGACCTCGCGAAGCCGTACGACGACGTGCGGCACGCGGCGGTCGCGATGGCCGAGGCGGCGGTCACCGAGGCGAAGCCCGTGCGCGTCCAGCAGGGGCAACGCGCGGTCGACGCCGAGGCGCAGCGCGAGGCCGAGGCGGCCCTCGAGGAGGAGGCGGCGCTCGAGGAGCAGCGGACGGCGCGGCGCGGGCGCATGGGCGGGGCGTGATCCCGGCGCTGACCGCGCTCAAGGCCGCGGTCGCGGCGCTGCTCGAGGCGCGCGGCGAGCGCGGGCTCGCCGCCCTCGTCGCCGGCGGGGAGCTCGCGCTCGCCGCCCCGCCCCAGCGGTGGACGCTGGGGTCGCGCGAGGTGAGCGCGTCGCGCCTCTCGCTGGCCGTCGACGCGCCCGAGTTCGCGGCGCTCACCGCGGATCCGAGCCGCCTCGCGGCGGTGAAGGAGGCGTTCGCGAGCGCGGTCCGCACGCCGGAGACGGAGCTCGCCGATCTGTCGCTGGTGCTGCGCCTGCCCGGCGTCGGGCGCGGGTGGAGCCAGATCTACCGGGAGGCCGCCCTCCCGGCGGCGCCCGAGCGGCCGGCTCCGGACGCGGTGCTCGGCGGCGCGGCGGCCCTGCTCGAGGCGTCGGGCGACGCGCGGGGCGCGGCGATGCTCCGCCGCGCGCGGCTCGAGGCGGCGCAGGTCTCGAGCGGGGGCGCCGCGCTGGTGCGCTGCGTGGTGCGGCTCGAGCCAGCGGATCGCGCGGCGCTCGACCGCGACGGCGAGCGCGCGGAGCGGCTGCGGCGGGCGGTGCGCGACGCGGGGACGCGCGCCTCCGAGGCGATCGCGTCCGTGGAGCTCGCCACGGCGCTCTACCCGCTCGGCGGAGCGGCGGCGCCGGAGGCCCGGCTCGCGCGGGCGCTCGCGGCGCGCGGCGCGGTGGCGGTGACCATCCGCCGCGGTGACGGGCCGGAGGGCGAAGGCGTGGAGCTCGCGGTCGTGGCGTCCGGCGAGCTCATGCGCGTCCGGATCACGGCGGCCCCGGAGCGCGAGCACGGCGGCTGGAGAGCCGAGGGGATCCGCGCGATCACCGTCACAGCCGGGGACCTCGCGACGCCGGAGCGGACGGAGGAGCTCGCCGCGCTGCTCTGCGGCGGCGGCGAGCTCCCGTGACGCGCAGCGGTCAGCCCCGCGCCAGCAGGCCGGGCGTCGCGGCGCCGGCGCCGGCGCCGGCCGTCGCGGCGCCGTTGCGCGGGGGGTTCTCCGGGCGGGTCATGCTCCGGATCGCATGCTGGAGCGCCGCGCGGAGGTTGCGTTGCGTGATGAGCTGCGAGAGGTCGAGCCCGAGCGCGACCATCGTCTGGGCGACGTTCGGTTTGATGCCTGCGACGATCCCGTCGGCCCCGAGCAGCCGTATCGCGGTGACGAGCTCGATCAGGTGGCTCGCGACCTTCGTGTCGACCACCTCGACGCCGGTCAGGTCGAGGATCGCGAAGCGCGCCTGCTTCTCCACGATCTTCGAGAGCAGGCTATCCATCACGTCCGCGGTGCGCACGCTGTCGACCGTCCCCACCATCGGCAGCGTGAGCACGCCGTCCCAGACCTCGATGATCGGCGTCGAGAGATCGCGAATGACCTTCTGCTGCGCCTCGATCTGCTGCAGCTGGGCGCGCAGCTCCTGCTCCGTGCGCTTGGACTCCGAGATGTCGAGCGCCACCCCGAGCACGCCGTACACGGGCCCTCCGCGCTCGTCTTGGAGCGGGGTGATCCAGTTGTCCCAGTGGACGCCGAGCAAGTGGCTGCGAAAGCAGCGCGCCGACCCGTCGAACCATTGGCGCATATCATCGTCGGAGATATCGACGCCAGTCGTTTCTGGCTGGTTCGCATACATTTGGATCCAGTTGGCCCCGATGAGCTGCCCGGGCTTGAGCCCGATGTTCGCGAGCCCCTTGCCGTCGTGATAGAAAACGACTCCATCCCTGTCGATCGCCCAGAGTATCATGTTGTCCACGTGCTCGGCGATGCTGTCCAGGATGCGCGCCTTGCTGCGGAAGGTCGCCAGCTCCTTGTCATCGATCTCGGAGATTGGCCGGAGCGACCCGAAGACGGCGCTGCGATCGGGCGAACGCTTCGCGTTGCACGACAGCGGACGGTACGCCCCGCGCGCGTCGCGAAGGCGGACGCGGAACGAGACGGGTTCACCGGTCTGCTCGAGCTTCGCCCACGCCGCGAGCAGCGCTGCGCGATCCTCCGGGTGAGCGAGCTCTGCGAGCGTCGCGCCTCCCTCGCTCGCAGGGCCGATGACCTCCCGCAGGGCATCGTTCTCGTGGAGCAGGCCGCCCGCCGCCGAGGCGACGAAGAGCAGCTCAGGACAGCCGGCGAAGAACTCCGCGAACAGCGCGCTCGAAGTAACACTCATCACACAAGCCTCTTCCCTGGGGCATGAGAAGTACACGAGGGTATCGCACGCGAAGCCCTCGCGGGAAGGGCCCATTGCACGGCTGCCGTTTCCAGCTCAGGTGCTTGCTCTGCTGCGGCAGCGAGCTCCCGTGACGCGCGGCGCGATCAGCCCCGCGCCGGCCGGCCGGGCGTCGCGGCGCCGTTACGCGGGGGGTTCTCCGGGCGGGTCATGCTCCGGATCGCATGCTGGAGCGCCGCGCGGAGATTACGTTGTGTGTTGAGCTGCGAGAGGTCGAGCCCCAGCGCGACCATCGTCTGGGCGACGGTCGGTTTGATGCCCGCGACGATGCCGTCGGCCCCGAGCAGCCGTATCGCGGTGATGAGCTCGATCAGGTGGCTCGCGACCTTCGTGTCGACCACCTCGACACCGGTCAGGTCGAGGATCGCGAAGCGCGCCTGCTTCTCCACGATCTTCGAGAGCAGGCTATCCATCACGTCCGCGGTGCGCACGCTGTCGACCGTCCCCACCATCGGCAGCGTGAGCACGCCGTCCCAGACCTCGATGATCGGCGTCGAGAGATCGCGAATGACCTTCTGCTGCGCCTCGATCTGCTGCAGCTGGGCGCGCAGCTCCTGCTCCGTGCGCTTGGACTCCGAGATGTCGAACGCCAGCCCGAGCACGCCGCACACGGGCCCGCCGCGCTCGTCTTGGAGCGGGGTGATCCAGTTGTCCCAGTAGACACCGAACGCGTCGGTGCGAAAGCCGCGCACCGCCCCGTCGAACCATTGGCGCATATCGTCGACGGAGATATTGACGCCAGTCGTTTCTGGCTGGTTCGCATAGATGTGGAACCAGTTGGCCCCGACGAGCTGCCCGGGCTTGAGCCCGACGTTCGCGAGCCCCTTGCCGTGGTGATAGAAACAGACTCCATCCATGTCGATCGCCCAGAGTATCATGTTGTCCACGTGCTCGGCGATGCTGTCCAGGATGCGCGCCTTGCTGCGGAGGGTCGCCAGCTCCTTGTCATCGATCTCGGAGATTGGCCGGAGCGACCCGAAGACGGCGCTGCGATCGGGCGAACGCTTCGCGTTGCACGACAGCGGACGGTACGCCCCGCGCGCGTCGCGAAGGCGGACGCGAAAGGAGACGGGTTCACCGGTCTGCTCGAGCTTCGCCCACGCCGCGAGCAGCGCTGCGCGATCCTCCGGGTGAGCGAGCTCTGCGAGCCTCGCACCCCCCTCGCTCGCAGGGCCGATGACCTCCCGCAAGGCATCGCTCTCGTGGAGCAGTCCGCCCGCGGCCGAGGCGACGAAGAGCAGCTCAGGACAGCGGGCGAAAAATTCCGCAAACAGGGCGTCCGAAGTTACATTCATCACACGAGCACTTTCCCTGGGTATCAGAAAGGCAGCAGGGTATCGCACGCGACGCTCTCGAGGGAAGGCACTCGGCCGCAGCGGCTCATGGCGGCGGGGCACGTACGACGACATATACAACGACGTATGAGAGAGGACGACGATACGCGCAGCGCAGGCGACTGGGGGCGTGAGAACACCCACGCTTTCCTGGGCTACGGTCGCGACTTCGTCCCCGATCGCGACGAACCGACGGCGCTCATCTGCCGGCTTATGCCACGGAGCCCCGGTTACGACGCGATTGCGCTCACCGCTCCGCCGACCCCTCGGCGAGCCACGCCGGATACCCCTTCGATTCAACGGACGTAAGGCCGAGGTCGGGCACCTCCACGAACACCGCGCGGCCCACGGCGTAGAGCGCTTCGAGGAGGATCTCTGGCGGACCGAACGCTTCGAGGCCCAGCGACCAGGCCGCCGGAGCAGCCGCGCCCTCGCCTTCCGCCACGGCGACGCGCGTCAGCTCGACAGCACACCCGGCTCCGGGGTGCGCGCCGTCCATCACCTCGACGGCGCATCCGCCCACCAGCCCGAACACCCGCACGCGGCGCTCCTTCGTGAGGGTCGTCCACCCGCTGTCATCGGCGTCCGTCGACGAGACGGTGAGCTTCGTCCACCGCTCCACCTCACCCAGCACCGTGGGAGAGAGGTGGATGGATCCGAAGGCGCAGACCCGGAACTTGACCTCCAGGCCCTTCGGCCGCCCGCCGCGCTTCTTGATCCCGAGATCGGCGCGCCGGAGGCGCCGGTAGCGGTCATGCCGGGGCGCCTCGGAGAACGCACGGGAGAACCACGACACGAGCCGCGCCGCCCGAGCGTCGTCCGCAGGCAGAAACCAGCGGACTTCGATGCTCTCCCGGATGTCCATGGCGTCCTCCCGGCCGCGCGCTGGCGGCGCGTCCGCACCACCGCCTCCATGATGCCAGAAACGGGGGCACGTGCCGCCGGCGCGGCGAAGGTAGGATCTCAGGTCGGGCTGCCTTCCGCCGGAGCACGCACGGCTGCAGGCGGGCGAGCGCCCCTGCGCGCGCCGCAGCGAGTCTCCGGCTCAGGCCCTCGACGACGCCCGGTACGAGTCGGACACGACCTTCTTTGCAAAGTCGATGATCGGCTCGCTGGGGACGTTCTGGATCGCGTACTTGACCGCGTAGCCGCCGGCGAGGAGGGTGAGCTGGCGCAGGATCTTCGAGCTGGCGAGCACGCCAATCGCAAATGCCGCTCCGCCGATCGCGATCGGGACGATGTATGGGACGTCCTTGACCTTGGTCTGGATGTCCTTGGCGAACTTCAGCAGCATGTCGAGGCTCACCGCGCCTTCGCCGCCCTGCGTCTGCGGCGCGCCAGGCTCGTGCGAGCCGGACTCCTGCGAGCCGCCCTCGTAAATCCCGTTCTTGTACCCGCCCGAAGTGTACTGGTCGTTACCGATGCTCATAGCGCTCTACCTCGTCCTGAGATGATTAGCCACGGAAGTGGCGATAGCTCCGGCGACATGCGAAGCACATACCAGCAGCAAGCGCCGGGGCGGCCGACGCGCAGCCACGCGTGAGCCCGCGCGGCAGCGGGCGAGCCGCTTGCTCCAGCGGCGAGCGCGCTCGCACGCGAGGGCGCCCGCCTGCGATGAGGCAACTTGGCCGAGCGTGGCAAATGATCCCACCTCGATCGGCTCACACGATATCGTCTCGCATCGGAGGAGAGGCCGTCCGTGCAAACCTCGAATGCGGCGGCTGCGCCCACGGTCATGGAGGCGACGCTCGTGCTCGATCAGCACCGCTGACGAGCGCTCGGCGCGAGCTTGGAGCACCGGTTGCACGCTGCGGCTCCGACCGACGCGCGCGCGGCGGAGCTCGCTCCGGGCACACGCCTTGCGTGAGCTGCCTCACCCATGTCGCTCATGACGGTGCTGTTCGGCCGGCGGCTGGCCTCGGATGAAGCGGAGAAGGAACAGATCGGCCCGCTCTCCGGGATCCCGGTCCTGGGCCTCGACGCGCTCGCTTCCGCGTCGTACGGCCCCGAGGCCGCGCTCACCGTGCTCCTCCCCCTCGGCGCGCTCGGCGTCCACTACATCGTGCCGCTCAGCGCCTTGGTCATCGGGCTGCTCGCGATCCTCTACGTCTCGTACCGCCAGACGATCGCCGCGTACCCGAACGGTGGCGGCTCGTACATCGTCGCGAAGGAGAACCTCGGCACGCGCGCCGGCCTCGTCGCGGCGGCGGCGCTGCTCATCGACTACGTGCTCAACGTGGCGGTCGCCATCTCCGCGGGGGTGGGCGCGCTGGTCTCCGCGGTGCCCGCGCTCCTGTCGCACACCCTGGGCCTCTGCCTCGCCGTCCTCACCCTCCTCACGGCGGCCAACCTGCGCGGGCTCCGCACCGCAGGCCTCGTGTTCCTGGTGCCGACGTACGCGTTCCTCGGCTGTCTCTTCGCGGTGATCGCGATCGGGATCGGGAAGACGATCCTCCACGGAGGGCATCCGCCGCCCGTGGTCGCGCCGCCCTCGCTGCCCGTCGCGCTCGGAGCCGCGAGCCTGGGGCTCCTCTGCCACTCTTTCGCCAGCGGGTGCACCGCGATGACCGGCGTGGAAGCGGTGAGCAACGGCGTCCCTGCCTTTCGCAAGCCGAGCAGCGAGCAGGCGCGCCGGACGCTCTCGTACATCGTCGCCTCGCTCGGCATCCTGCTCGCCGGGATCGCGATCCTCGCGCGGGCATACGGCATCACCGCCACCGAGCCCGGCAAGAGCGGCTACCAGAGCATCGTCTCGCAGATCGTGGGCGCGGTCGTGGGGCGCGGCGCGTTCTACTACGTGACCCTGGCCGCCGTGGTGGCGGTGCTCATGCTCTCGGCCAACACCAGCTTCGCCGACTTCCCCCGCCTCTGTCGGCTCCTCGCGCTCGATCGCTTCCTGCCCGAGCCCTTCATCCACCGCGGCAGGCGCCTCGCCTTCTCCTACGGCATCGGCGTCCTCGCCGGACTCTCGGCCCTCCTGCTCGTCGTCTTCCAGGGCATCACCGACGCCCTCATCCCGCTCTTCGCGGTGGGCGCGTTCCTCGCCTTCACGATGTCGCAGGCGGGGATGACCGCGCACTGGCGCAGGGTCGGCGGCGCGCGCTCCCGGCTCCACCTCGCCGTCAACGCGACCGGCGCCACGGCCACGGCCGCCACGCTCGTCGTCATCATCATCTCGAAGTTCACCGAGGGGGCGTGGATCTCGACCCTGCTCCTGCTCGGGGCCTTTCTCATCTTCTGCAATGTGCGACGCCACTACAAGCGCATCGACGAGGTGGTTCGCGCCCGCGCGCCGCTCGACCTCACCCCGCCTCCGCCGCCGATCGTGGTGGTCCCCATCAGGCGCTGGGACCTCGTGGCGCAGAAGGGGCTCCGCTTCGCGCTCCGCCTCTCGCCTGAGGTCTACGCGCTCCAGGTGCTCCTCGACGATCCTCGCGTCGAGGACCTGAGCGGCGAATGGCACCATCTGGTGGAGGAGCCCGCGAAGGAGAAGGGGGTACCGGCGCCGCGGCTTTCGGTGGTGCGGTCCCGCTACCGGCGGCTCTTCAGGCCGCTGCTCCGCTTCGTCACCACCCTCGCGCGCGCCCACCCGGACCGGCAGGTGGCGGTCGTCGTACCCGAGGTGGTCGAGTCACGCTGGTACCATTACCTGCTCCACAACCACACGGCGTCGATCCTCAAATGGCTCCTTCTCTTCCGGGGCGGGAAGGGCATCGTGATCGTCAACACGCCTTTTTATCTGCCCGACGAACCGGAGACCGCCTGATCGTCGTGCGCTGCCGCGCCGGCCCGAGGCCGCCCGGCCGACGCGGCAGCGCCGCGCCCCGGGTGCCGTCGAGCGTAGGGCCAGGCGCAGCGGAGCCGGGCCCGGGCCTCACCACCACGAGCGCTGGCGGGCGAGCGAGACGATCGCGGCGGAGAGCTTGCGCGGGTCGTGGCGAATCAGCTTGCCGCCGAACAGCAGGTCGGCAGGGACGAGGAGGTCGGAGGCGAGCGGTTTGTCCGGCGAGGTCACGACCGGGTCAGAGCCGGCGGAGGCGTACTCCTCGAGGCCCTCGGAGGGCCAGACGTCGTTGACCAGCACCGCGTCGAGCCGGGCCTCGCCGAGGTACATGGCGATGGTCCCCACGAAGTCCTCGACCGTGTAGCCGGGGGTCTCGTTGGGCTTCGTCATCAGGTTGCACACGAACATCGCGCGGGCGCGGCTCGCCGCGATGGCCTCGCGCACACCCTTGACCAGGAGGTTCGGCACGAGGCTCGTGTAAAGATCTCCCGGCCCGAGGATGATGAGATCGGCTTCCGCGATCGCGTCGAGCGCCGCTGGATACGCCTGGGCCTCAGGATCCAGATAGACCGAGAGCACCGGCGCATCGAGCATGTCGGAGAGGTTGTCAATCGACGCTTCGCCGCGGATGGTCCGGTCGTTCTCGAGGTGCATCACGAGATCGACGTGATCCATCGTGACCGGGAGGACGCGGTTCTTGACGGAGAAGATCTCGTGCAGGCGCTCGACCGTGAGGGGGAGCGAGCCGGTGATCTCCTGCACCGCGGTGAATATCAGGTTGCGCAGGGTGTGCCCGCCGAGGCTCCCCGAGCGGAAGCGGTGGCCGAGCAGCTCCTTCAGCGCTTCCGGGTGCTCGGACAGGGCGACGAGGCAACGCGTGAAGTCGCCTGGGGGCAGGAGGCCGTACTCGTCCCGGAGCCTCCCGGAGCTTCCGCCCGAGTCCATCATGGTCACGATCGCGGTGATGCGGACGCTCAGGTCACGCAGGCCGGTGAGGAGCGTGTAATGGCCCGTCCCCCCTCCCACGGTCACGATCTTCGGCGTCGCCATGGGGGAGCAGGCTACCATGCGGACGAGCGGGGCCGATACCGACCGTCAGGCCGCCGAGATCTCGACGCGCGGCTGCGGCGCGCACTTCGCGAGGCGGCGCGACGCGACGGCGTGGTACGTGGGCGCGATCTCGGCGCTGTAGCAGCGCCTCCCTGCGGTGAAGGCCGCCACCGCGACCGAGCAGAGCCCCCCGAATGGCTCCCAGACGACATCGCCTGGATCGGACGATGCGCGGATGATGCGATCGAGCAGCTTGAGGGGCTTCTGGTTGCCGTGGATCGACCGGGTGTCCTCCTTGAAGCGTTCGGGGCCGCGGACCGCCGGCTCGTGCCAGACGTTGGTCACGCCGACCTCGCAATGGAATTTGGCTCTCAGGGTAGCCCACTCCTCGCCCGTCAACGGCCGCTTGCCATCGACCGAGAAGTAGGGTCGCCCCTCGGGGCGGCCGTGCGCGTTGGCGAAGGCGGCGATCTGCTCGAACGCCGAGGCCGGGGGGTAATACCAGAGGTGGCAGCGGGTGAAGTACTTCCTCGTGGCCGCGTTCTTCACGCCGCACGCCTCGTTCGTCTGGCGCAGGGGGAGGCCCGAGCGCTCCCATTCATGCCGCAGCCAGGTCTTGAGGGGCAGCCGCACGCCGGCGCTCTCCAGGAGGACCTTGCGCACGTACTGCACGCACACCTCGCTCACCACGGGGAACTTGCGCAGCGTCCGGGTGTTCGCGTTGCCCGCGATGTGGGCGATTCCCTTGTCCCAGACGTGGCAGGTCCGGTACTCCCAGCCGTGCTGCTCGAGCAGGGGGTGCACCGTCGCCCAGCCGATCTCCGTCCCCCAGAACCAGAGGGTGGCGGACGGCAAGGCGCGCTCCGACCAGACGGCGACGTGGGGCGCGTACCACGCGGCGAGCCCGTCGTGCGTCGGGGGATCGCCGGGAAAACCGGAGACGCCATAAGCACCGTCGGAGACAATCACGGTGGGTCTCGGCCAGGAGGCGTAGTGCTCCAGCGCGTCGCCGAGCGTCAGGGTGGGGTGGAGGGTGGTCGAGGCGCGCTTCACGGGGGACACGCGGCCATCCAATCGAACTGCGCGGATCTGTCAACAAAACGGCGGAGCTCGGCCCCGGCGAGCCGCCTGGACCCGCGCGCCACGCGGCGCGGGCGGGGCGCGCTTCGCCAGCGCGTCGGGCTTTCGCCGAGCGCGAGCCCCAAGCGCCCGGGATCGGCCGATCCGTACGACATCGCCGCCCTCCAGTCGACGTGGGGCGCGGATCCGTCGGGCGCAACGTCGGTCGCGTCGGCCGCAACGTCGGTCGCGACGGTCGGCGTCGGGCGCAACGTCGGTCGCGACGGCCGCGCCCTCTCCGTACCGGCCGTGATCCCCGCGCCACCGCCGCGCCGCCCCTGCGGTGGGCATCGACGCGCGGATCTACGAAGACGTGCACGGAGGTCGCCCCGAGGAGACAGCCTGTGGAAATGAGGGGAACACTATCCGCGCAGGATCGCGCACGCCCCGTGTGCCGCCTTCGTGCCGGTGATTGAAGAGATCGTTCGTTCGGCGTATGTTCGGTGGCTTGGTGCGCAACTTCGCTTTGCCGGCGCTCCGCGGCGATGCCCGCGATGAGGCCGACACCGGTGTGACCAGCCTACGCGGGGCCATCGATTCCACACGGGAGGAAATCATGAATGCATTGAAGCGCATGAGCTCGAGAGCCGCTGTTCGCGCGCTCCCGGCCGTCGTTCTGGCCGGGGTGAGCCTGCTCGCGCCGCGCCCGGCAGAGGGCCAGACGGCCGGAGAGCCGGGCCATCTCTACTGGGCCGACACGCTAGTGACCCACATCGCACCGGTAAATAACGAATATGGAAATGGAACGACCTATGTTGATTGGGCCGGCGTCGGAGGAGCCACGGATTACCGGAGCCGCAGCCTGTGCGCGTCGTTCGTCACGAACGTCCTCAAGCAGGCCTATCAGCTGTCCGTCTACGACATCAACACATGGTTCGGCAGCATGAGCCCGAACGCCGCGCTTTACCACGACAGGATCATCGAGGAAGTCGGCTTCGAGCAGATCGTGACGGTGAGCGAGATCGAGGCCGGCGATATCGTCGCGATCGAGTATCCGGCGGGGAGCACGGCGAGCGGGCACGTCGCCATCGCGGCAGGCGCTGCGGTGCCACGCCTGGCGACCTATCCGTTCGTCACGGGGACAATCCAGTACTCGCTCCTCGTCCTCGACTCGAGCACCACGGGCCACGGGACAACCGACACCCGGCGCAAGGCGGACGGATCCTGGCACGCGGGTGTTGGCAGGGGCGTCATGCGCCTCTATGCCAACAGCAACGGGACGATCGTGGGACACGCTTGGAGCACGCAATCGGGATCGACCTACTATGGGACGCAGGTGCGCGACATCGTCGTCGGCCGGATCACGGAGCCGTATATCGAGCTCCCCCTACCATTGTAGCGACGCGCACGGACCGCCCGCGCCTCCTCGACCACCAGGCCGACTCACGCAATCCCGGCGCCCTTGACGTGTAGTTTCACACGAAAACCAGGTGCGCGTTCATGCACGCGAACGGAGGGCGTCTGCCGTTCACTCGCCCTCGTTCAGCAGCCCAGGTGCCGCGTCGGCATCCCGATCGTTCCTTTTACGATTACGACACGAGCGGATCATCGTTCACGGCCACGCCATGGAATACGCGCATCCACCACGTTTGTGCCGGAAACACCACGCTGCGCAGCCCTGCACGCCATCGTTGAAGCGCCTCTCGGTACGCTGCGCGA
Source organism: Sorangium sp. So ce1504 (assembly GCF_051521635.1). Classification (NCBI taxonomy): domain Bacteria; kingdom Pseudomonadati; phylum Myxococcota; order Polyangiales; family Polyangiaceae; genus Sorangium; species Sorangium sp. So ce1504. The sequence continues at coordinate 10,571,196 of NZ_CP150365.1, forward strand.
AATGCCCGGACAGCGGCGACCGCGGTCCTTCGTGCGTCTGCATGTCCTCTCCCCACCGCAAACGTCGGATTGAGGCCGCGAGGCGCCTCGAAGCTCGTCGCGCGAGCGTCGGGCGACACCGTGCATGCGCGCTCGGGGCCGAGAAAACCGCGGCCAGTTCGATGCATCGCGGCGTGCGCCTCGGCTTCCTTCCGCTCCAGCTCCGCCGCCACCTCGCGCCGAAAGGCGTCAGCGTCATCATCCGCCACAGCTGGCGGAAGCGAGATCGCAATGGCAGCGTCCTCGGGCCATGCAGGATTGCTCGGAGCAAAGTAGACGTCAGGACGCCTCGCCCGCAGCTCACCGCGGCCGATTTCGTTGACGAGCACCTTCGCTCCCGGCCATTCCTTCGCACGTCGCACCAATCCCGCCTCCACCGGGTTCGCCAGTGAATATGAAATCTTTTCCACAACGGCCGCCCGCGTCAAGAGGCGAACAACGCTGGTCGCTTCGTGGCCCCAGACCGGCCCCTCCCAGGTTCGGAGCACCTTGGTCCCCAACGCCACGAGGCGATGAAACAGCTGCAGGAATCGCGGAAGCACGCCTTCGACGTCAGTGACGACGATGTGCAGGTGCGTGGACATGGCACACAACGCATGCAGGCGAATGCCGTAGCGCCTGGCCGAAACCGCGAGCGCATAGATGATCAGCTGAGTCATCGCGGCATCCGGTCGGAAGAGGAGGTGTCGCCGCAACGCGCGTCGTGTGAGGAGATAGGTGGCACCTGCAACGATAGCGCGAGGCTGGCTCATCGCTGCCAACTATGCCAAACGCGTGCCGTGGCTTGCGGCCAATGATTTCACATACTTGAATCTTCGAGATCCTGGCGGTTTCTGTTTTCCGCCGGCGCCCGCCATGGCCTATGCCTGGGACCGCCTCATAGACAACACGTATCGGGTCTCACCACCAAGGCACCACCAAGGCAACGTCGGTCAGACCGGCCGGGCCGGCAGACCGGCAACGTCGGTCAGGTCGACAGTCAACGGCAACGTCGGTCAGCCCGGCAGTCAGCTCGGCACGGGCCCAACAGCGGCCTCCGTTTCCGGTGGCACGGGCCCAACAGCGGCCTCCGTTTCCGGTTGACATCTGGCACGGCGCATGGATCAACCACATTGCGCGCGTTCATGGTTGTCGACCTCGTGCGATGCTCTCGCCCGCCATGCTGCTGGAGAACTCCCATGCACCGACCCCTCCTCGCCCAAGGCCTCGTGCTGTCGCTCTCGCCGTTCGGGTGCTCTACTAGCCCGGAAATTCCTGAAGCGTACGGCATGGCGGTCATGACCGTGAACGGGGAGAGCTTGGTGCTTGACACGGGGGATAGCGGCAAGCTGCCTGTCGCCGGATTCGACGACAGCTGGGACGTTGACTGCTCCCGCCTCAATGGCGAAACCAATCTGGAGCTGGTGGATCACTCGAAGGACAGGAGGGGCTTCTACTACCTCGATCTCCATCTGCTCGGCAGCGAGCGCAAGGGCGGCGACGCTGCTGTCGTGAACATGCGAATGTACGTCGACGATGCGCTTTTCTATGGCTCCTGCCACGCGACGCTCCGGACATCGTCCGAGGACTCGCACGAATGCAAGTTCTCTTTCGCTGACTGTGGCCTGAACTTGCTCGGCGCTGCCCAGGACGTTGTCCCAGCGCGCCTCGAGTTCGCGTCATTCCACTTGAAAGGGTGCTTCGTCCCCTGAGGGGGGCGGAGCGCGATATGTCCAAGGACAGCTCCTCCGCGGCGCGTCGTGGCGCACATGACCGACGCCACTCCACAGGGCGTCCCGACAGCGCGCGAGGCGCTCGCACCGGGCGCGACGTCGGGCACGGCGTGCCGCAATGAGGTTTGGAGGAGTGCCCGAAGCAGCTCTGGCCGGCGCGTCGGCCCGCAGGTACACCTCGATCCATGGTCGATGCGTCTCCCCGGCGGAGGTTCAGCGCCGCGTTCGTTCGGTGGTCTCGCCGCGTCCGACGGCGGCTCGCGCTCGATCTCGTCCTCACCGGCGCCGCCGCTGGGATGATGCTCGGCGCGGTAGGCGCGGCGGGCGCCTGGCACATGCGGCAAGGCGCGCTGCGCCCCTGGATGGCCGCGGGCGGCCTGCTCGGCGCCGTGGCTGGCGCAGCGGTGGCGCGCCGGCGCCGGTGGACTGACCCGAACGTCGCGTTGTTTCTCGACGGCAAGCTCGGCTCCGCCGAGTCGGTCTCCACGGCCGTTGAGCTCGCAGCAGCCGAGGACGCGACGGACGGCGCGCCCGGTGCCAGCGCATCCGCGGCCCGCGAGGTCGTGTTCGCCCACGCGACCGCGGCCCTCGATGCCGCAACCGCCCGGCAGGTCCGCACGCCCCTGGGGCGACGCTGGCATGCCGGAGCGCCCCTCGCGGCAGCGGCCATTGGCTATCTCAGCTGGCTTCCCCTGCCACCAGCGCCCGCGGCAGCAGCGCCCCCACCCGGGGCCGAGCAGGTACGCGTCGCCGAGATCGCCGGCCTCGGGCGGGTGGTCCAGCTTTCCGAGATCGACGCTCGGGACGCGGAGCAACACGATCGGCTGAAAAAGCTCTCCGACGACGCGAAGAGGCTCCGCGAAAAGCTGAAGAGCGGCGTCGAGCGCCGCGAAGCGCAGGCCGAGCTCGGCAGGCTCCGCGACGCGATCACGGCCGAGCGGCTATCGCTCGGCGAGGGCGAGCAGCGTCATGGGATGGAGTCGGCGCTCGGCAAGCTCGGAGAAGACCCTCAGCTGAAGCGGGCTGCGAAGGCGCTCGGCGATCGCGACCTCGTGGCGTTCGACGAGGAGATGGCGCGGCTCGCGAACAAGCTCGAACGGGATGACCGCGAACGGGCCAGGAAGGTGCTCGAGGAGGCCGCCGAAGCCGCCAAGAGGGCCGGCGCCCCCGGCGTAGCGAAGGCGCTCGAGGAACAGCGCAAGCTGCTGGATCAGCGCGGCGAGCAGGCCGACGCGTTGAGGGAGCTGGCGGAGGCGCTCGGCGACAGGCTCGGCGACGAGGGGCGCGACGCGCTCCGCGAGCTCGCCCGGACCGGCAGCGACCGCGACGCGCGGCGGCTTGCTGGCAGCCTCGAGAAGGCGCTCGAAAGATTGAGCCTCGAGGAGCGCAAGCGGCTCGCCGACCGCTTGAAGCAGCGGATGGCGCAGTCGCCCGAGAGCGCGCTCGGAGAGCCCATGTCAAAGGAGCAGATGCGCGAGCTCGCACGGCAGCTCGAGACGCCGGACGGACAGCAGCAGCTCGAGGAACAGCTGCGCCAGATGGCCCAGGAGGGGAGCCCGAGCAGCGAGGAATCGAAGCGCCAACGAGCGCTCGACGATGCACAGCGCGGGGCGGGCGAGGCCGAGGGGCAGCTCGGGGGGACGCCGCTCCCGATGCCGATCGCAGGCGGGTCAGGCCAACCGGGGTTGGGCGGCCAGGAGCGCGGACAGAGCGGGCAGCAGGGCTCGTCGGGAGGCGGGGCCGGCAAGCAGGGGTCGGCGCAGCCAGGTCACTCGGAGGGCGGCGGCTCGGGCAGCCACGAAGGGCAGACCGGCGCGATCGCCGGGGGTGAGCTGCGCTCACGGGCCAGCGCGAGGCTCAACCCGGGTAGGCCGATGCCGGGGATCGTGACGGGCCGAGCAGCCGGGCGCGCCGGAGACACCGCCAACGTGCGCGGCGAGAGCGCGCTCGGGGTCGTGGGTCCCCAGGAGGTCGGCGGTGTCGAGCGCAGCGATGTCCCCGAGGAGTACCGCGAGCAGGTAGGCCGTTACTTCCAGCCGCGCTGAGTCCGGGGACGAGACGTGGAGCGCGCAGCGCCCACCGGCCTAGAAGCTCGCGCCCAGCAGCAGGCCGTTCGCCTCCGCGCTCACGAAAGGCGCGGCATACAGCCGGGGGAGCCCGGCCTTCGTGACCGGCGTGCGGCTCGACGTGGAGAGCGCGTACAAGGCCGTCCCCGCGAGCACCACGCCGCCGCCGAGGAAGCTCCAGAACGAGACGTTGGCGAGCGTGGTCTGGGCGTCGCGCAGGTCGGTGCGCCTCGCGCTGCCGAACGGCTCCGTCGCTGCGGACTCGCCCTTTGCCGTGGAGAGGATCGCGAAGGTCACGCCCGACGCGAGCCCGAGCAGCCCGACGGCCCCGCCCGCGACCACCAGCGGAATGTTCGGGCCCGAATCGAGGCTGAGGGCGATGCTCTGGTCCGAGCCCCTCGCCACGAGCAGCGACGTCGACGTCCTGGCGCCAGCGCGGCGTGCCTCGATCCTGCGCTTGCCGGGATCGACGAACACCTGGGCGTCGAGGGGCGAATGCCCGACGACCTTGCCGTCGACGAGCACCTCGGCGTCGTCGACGTTCACGCTGATGCGAAGCGCGCCGACCTGCGACCTGGCGACGGCGAGGCGCTTCTGCAGGAAGCTCTTCTTCTCGGCCTTCTCGCCGAGCGGAAAGGTATTGAGCGCGTACAGGAGGTGCTCGGCCGCCTCGCGGGGCTGGTTCACCTCCAGCTCGACGTTCCCGAGGTTGCCGGCCACGTCAAAGCTCTGCTGGAGATCCCACGCCGCCTGATAACGCGCCTCGGCCTCGGCGAATCGCGCTTCATCGTAGAACCTGTTCCCCTCCCGGTAGAGCTGCGCGGCGCGCTCGCCCGCGCGCGACGTCGCAGGCGGGGCGTCGGTCGGAGAGTTCGGCATCAGCCGAGCCTCTCCGGTCGCGCTCGCGATGCTCGGCCCCAGAAGAACCGCCGCGCACGGGAGGAGTAGAGACAGGTATTTCAAGAATGGCTTTCGCATGGTGGCTGGCGGGAGGAATGCAATCCGGAGAGGCGACGCCTCAGGGGAACGGACGCGGGGGAGCGGTCGTCCCCGGGGGCGTTGTGGGCGACGCAGAGGGCGCGGACGGCGGGACCGAGGGGGGGATCGGAGGGCTCACAGCCGAGTCGTAGAAGTCGTCCACCGCCGTCGAAGGCTTGACCGGGCGCCTCACCTGCACAGCAGGGCGCGGTGATGACGGACGGGCGGCGACCGTGGCCGCGGAGTGAGCGGGCGGCGAGCTCGGCTCCGCCGTGGGCGACGCTGTCGGAACCTCGGGCGCGGCGGGAACGGGTCGCTCTGCGGTGGGCGGCGGCTCGATCGCCACCGGGGGCGGATGTTCGGGCTGCGCGCTCGGGGTGGGCGTCGCGAGGCCAGCGGGATCGGGCGTGGGAGCGCGGCCGCCCTCGGCCAGCGCCGGATCCTGCTCGCTCGTCGGATTGGCGGCGCGCCACAGCACCCAGAAGCCTGCGACCGTCGCGCTCCCCAGAAACACGAGCAACGCGAAGAGCGCCAGCGGGGCCCTGCGGCGGCGCGCCGCGAGCACCGCCGCGGCGGCCGCTGCGGTCACCGCGGTGTCGTCGGGCCGCGCCGCGGTCGGCTGCAGCCCCGCTCGAGGCGCGCCGGCTGCTGGCGGGGGAGCGGCCGCTGCAATCGGCCGCTGCTTCCGGGACGACTGCCCGCGCGAGCCGGACGACTCGTCTTCGGGCGGCGGCCAGACGCCGCTGCCCACACCGACGCGGGCCGTGCGGACGCCACCGGGACGCGCACCGCCCTGCCCATCGGGAGCCCCCGTCGGCGGACCCGGCATGCCCTGCACAGGGATCCTGCGCATCGTCGGCCGGTTCCGTTCGTCGACGCCCTTCAACAGCGACGGCGCTACCTGGATCTTCTGCTGATCCATCGCCTGGTGCTCTCGGTTCGGAGGCAGCGTGACCGGAGGAACATACACTTGCTTGTCGCTCGGTCCCGCCTCGCGATCCTGGCGGCGCCGCGGCCTAGGCTCGCCCCACTGCACCATCCGCTCCGCGGGCGGCGCTGCGGGGCCGGTGTTCCCTTCTTCAGGTCTGCGGCGCGGCTCCTGCGTAAGCGCTCGCTGTTGCGCCGGTGAGGGGTGCTCTTGCGATGCAAAATTCGGCGTGTCGTACCCGCGCGGCGGCTGCTGCGGCAGCGTCGGTTGCTGCGGCGCGGCGTCGCCCGCAGCGCCCTGAGCCGCCGGCTGGCCTGGCGAGCTCTTGTTCGCGTTCCTGTTGGTCATGCCTGCCCCTCTCGCCACGCGCAAAAGGCGCGCTGCTGCCCCACGTGAGCAGCAGCGCATCGAGCCCCCGGTACAAGACGCCGCGCTGTCATGGGCGCGCTCCCGAGGTGATCTGCCTCGACCGCTGCACCGCAGACGGCGTGGCGGGTGCCGCGGCAGCGCTCCGACAAGCCCGGGGGCGCCGGAGGCCAGCGTCGAACGTGCGCTGGTCCGCGCACGGTACCTCGGAGCTCGCTCGGGAACAGGGCCACGGCATGGACCCGAAGATACTCCACCCGGCCGCCACCACCACGCACCCAAGCGTGACCACCCCCTCCGGAGCGATGCCAAGGTCGCTCCATGGCAGGGCGCAGGCATCGGGAGCCGCCGCGGTCACGTCCGTGACGGCGGCGGCTCCCGATGCTCGAAGGCGCCGGTGTCGCGGAGCATGACGTCGCGCAACGCGCGGCTCCGCGGGTCGACGGCGCGCAAAGTTGCCCCTGGCCACTTTCTTGCTTTCTCACCGAATCACGCGCGTGTTGTCCAATACTCCGCTGCCAAAATTCCCGCGTGCCACGACATCGATTTTTTGCACCCATCCAGCATCCACGGTCCACGGTCCGCACCCAGGTTGAGCTGCCGAGCTGCCTTCTGGCCCGCACCCAGGTTGACCTCCGGTTGACCTCCACCGCGCGCCTGAGGTTGACCAGGTTGACCCCTCCGAGGTTGACCCTTCCGACCCAGGTTGCCCCTCTCAGCGCCAACGCTCCCCATTCCGCAGCCCGCATCGTAGCGGGTTCGTCACACCGGGTGACGTTCCTGGCATCCGCGGCGACGACGCCGTACCCGCCTGTCAACCCAGGAAGCTCACCAGAAGCGCCAGGGTGAAGCCGAAGAGCACCACGCTCACCACCAGCAATCCCATGGCCGCCCAGCTGGCCTGAGCGCGCGCAGACCGTCGCGCGCGCCGCGGCCTGCTTCTGTGCGCCTCCGAGGCCCGCTGCAGCGCAGACCCTGGGGCGGGCCGCGCTGCCATGTACGGCGCCGTGAGGCCGAACGCCTTCACGGTCGCGCTCAACGTCGGTGGGAGCACCGGCGCCCGGACCGGCGGCAGCGTCAGCGGCGCCGTACGCTCCCAGTACGACCCGGACGGTATGACCGACCCACCATCCACCCCTCCCGAAAGCCCCGCGGCGATGCGCGACAGCTCCGCCGCGAACGCCGCTGCGTCCGGAAAACGAAGCTCCGGGCTCTTCTCCAGCGCCCTCATGATCGCGCGGTCGAGCTCCGGCGGCACCGCTCGTGGCGCGTGGCTCGACGGCGGCGCGGGGACCTCGCTCGCATGGGCGCGCACGAGCTCGTGGACGCGCCTCACATGCTCGAACGGATCGCGACCGGCGACCAGCGTGTAGAGCACCACGCCGGCCGCATACACGTCGGTGCGCGCATCGACGGCGAGCCCGCAAGCCTGCTCGGGCGAGAGATAGCGCGGCGTACCGACGAGAACCCCCTCCTCCGTCTGATAGAGCGACGGCGCCGGCGCGCGCCCATCGCCGCGCGGAGCGACCACCTTGGCGATCCCGAAGTCGAGCACCTTCACCACGCGCCGACCCTGCGCATCCGCGTCGCACACGAAGAGGTTCTCGAGCTTCACGTCGCGGTGAACGATGCCCGCGCCGTGCGCCGCGGCGAGGCCCGCCAGCGTCTGCGTCACGAGATCGAGCGCCTCCATCGCAGGCAGCGCGCCGCGCGCCGCGAGCTCCTCGCGCATCGTCCGGCCGTAGAGCCGCTCCATGACGAGGAACGTCCTCCCCTCGGCGGTCCGCCCGAAATCGGTGACGGTCACCAGGTTCGGGTGAGCGAGCCGCGCCAGCGACTGCGCCTCGACGCGCATCCGCTCCACGAGCCGCGGCTCGCGGTTCAGGTCGCGGTGCAGGAGCTTCACCACCACCGGCTTGTCGAGGCCCACGTGCGCCGCCTCGATCACCTCGCCCATTCCCCCTCGCCCGAGCCGGCGCACGGGCCGGTACGGCGTTCCATCCAGCAAGGTATCGCTCAGCTCAGGCGCCGCGCATCGGCAGTCTTCGTGCGAAGGCAAGGCCATCCTCTGCGGGTCGAGGTGGTGCCGCCGTCGTCACACGACGCGAGGAATCGAGATCCCCTCTCGCTCCCGGACCTCGAGCGCGCGAGCGCTCTTCTCACACGCTCGCCACGGGACGCCCAAGATTTCGACAGATCCGCGCGCAGCGCATCCTGACGCATTCCCCGGACGCGTTCCAAATTTCCACACAAAGAGACGTGCGCGTACGATTTCGGAGCGCGTCGCGATCATGCCCCCGTGATCAGGCGGCGGTGCCCGCGGCGCTCCCTGGCTCCGCGTGCTCGGGCGTGGCCGCGTGCGGCGGCGCTGCCTGCTCCGCCGCGAGCGCCGCCTCGTCTTCCCGGGCGAGGAGCGCGTCCGTCTCGGCGAAGGCCGCCTCGCGTTGCGCGACGACGGCAGCGCAGCGCGCGCGGGCCGCGGAGAGCAGGCCGAGCCCGACGGCGACCCAGCCCGCTGCGGCCGTGTACCCGGCGGCGATGACAGACGACCCCGCGTCGCCCTGATCGGCCTTGGAGAGCATCACGAACGCATAGAACGGCGACGGGGCCGCGACGAGGAGAGCGCTCTCGCTCGTGTCGAGCTCCGCGACGAGGCCGGCGATGGCGGCGACGATCCATGGGCCGACCGCGATCGTGAAGAGCAGCGTCAGGAGCAGCGCCCGCGTGACCAGGGGCGAGGCGATCCGCGCGCGAAGGAACGCGTTGAGCCCGACGAGGAACACGTAGACGGCGAGCGCGTAGACGGCGACGTGCTGGACCTGCTGCGCATGGATCTCCGGCGTCGGGACGGGCGCGCCGAGGCTCAGCCGGTGCCCGACGACCCAGAGCGCGGTGATGGCGGAGACCCCCACCGCGAGGAGGAGGTACGCCGAGCGCATCACGCCGGGGCCGAAGAAGCGACGCAGCCGGCTGGCGCGGCTCCGAGCCCAGTGAACCTCGACGCGGCGCGATGGGCCGATCGGCTCTCCGGCAAAGAGGAACACGCAGAAGATCAGAAACGAGAGCGCCGCGCACAGGCCCGCGACGATCGCGGGCAGGCGATCGGAGGCGTCCACCGAGAACGCCGGCACCGCGACGGCGGCGGTCGTCACGGGCGCGCAGACCGCGAACCACGTCTTCAGCCCGGAGGAGCGATCATCGCTCTCGCTCGTGAGGTTCGAGACGGTCACCTGGTACAGGAACCACGCGGGCATGCCGATCGCCGCGATCGGCAGGAGGATCAGGAAGAGCACGTAATCGAGGCCGAGCGGCGCGCGCTGGTAGGCGATCGGGAGCCAGATGGGCGGCCCCTCGGGAACCTCCGGCCAGGCCAGGTGGGCCGCGTACGAGAGCCCCGAGCCGCCCGCCGAGAACAGGCCGATCGACAGCGGGAACGCGAGCAGCAGCGTGACGAGGATCGCCGCGCGCAGGCTCCCCATCTTCGAGCTGATCGCCAGGCCGAAGGCCACGCTGAGCAGCGCGATCAAGAAGAGGAACAGGAAGGCGATCACCACCTCCATCGCGGTGATCCCGCCGAACAGGAACGGCAGCGCCCCGACCGGCGCGAGCATCACCACGTACATCGAGATCGCCGTGTAAGCCGCGAGGAACTTGCCTCGCGCGATCTCACCGGGCGGGATGCCCGTCAGGAGCACCGCCTCCCAGGTGCGCCCCTCGCGCTCCGAAGCGATGCTGTTCGCGGCGACCGCCGGCCCGACCAGCGCCACCACGAAGTACGCGAGCGAGAAGAAGACCTGGAACAGGATCACGCCCGTCTTCGCAGGCGCGATTTCCTTCGCCGCGATGCCGCCGATGGCCGCCACGAGCAGCGCCATCAGCACGGCCAGCACGAGCAGGATGATCGGCGTGCGGGCGAGGCGCGCCGCCTGCTTGAGCTCGCGGATCCAGATCGGGTTCGGTTCGCCCAGGATGCGCCCCACGCGATGCCGCGCCCGATCGACGAGCCGCTGCGACGCCGGCCCGGCGGGCGGCGATGTGCCAGTCTGCACGCTCACTGCACCTCTCCTTGCGTGACCTCCAGGAAGATCCTCTCGAGCTCATTGCGCTCCGGCTCGACGCCGATCACGCCGACGCCGCTGCGCACGAGGTGCTGGACGATCTCGGCGATCTTCACGTCGGTGCCCACGTAACCGACGTGCACGGCTCCGGCGACGATGTCGACGTCGGTGATCCCCGGCCCGCCCCTGACCAGGAAGGCCGCTGCCTCGGGATCGCCGAGGACCCGCACCTTGACCTTGCGCCGGGAGATCGGCGAGAGCGCCGGATAGGCCGCCTGCCCCGCGCTCGCCGGCGCAGCGGCGTGCGGCGGGTGCTGGCCGTATCCGGGCGGCGGACCGCCGGCCTGCGAGCGATCGACGGCGGCCGGATCCGCCGGCGCGCCGTCGGGCGTGGCCGCCTCGGGTCCGTGCCGCGGCGGCGCGTGTCCATGCGCCTGCGCCCCGTACGCGCCCGGCGCGGCGCCATGGCGCGGCGGCGCGTGCCCGTGCGCCTGCGCCGCGCGCACCGCCTCGAGGCGCGCGGCGATCTCCCCGATCGGCCCGGCGACGACGAGGCGGCCCTTCTCGAGGATGCCGATCGACGTGCACACGTCGGAGAGCTCCGTGAGGATGTGCGACGAGAGGAAGATCGTCTTCCCCAGGCTCCGGAGCTCGAGCAAGAGATCGCGGATCTCGATGCGCGCGCGCGGATCGAGATCGCTCGCCGGCTCGTCCAGGATAAGGACCTTCGGATCGTGCAGCAGGATCCTCCCGAGCTGGAGGCGCTGCTTCATCCCCTTCGACATCGTGGCGACGATCCGGTCCTGGATCTTGCCGAGGTCGGTCAGCTCCAGGACGGCGTCGACCACGTCGAGCGACGGCACCCGGAAGGCGTCCGCGAAGAACTCCAGGTACTCGCGCACCGTGATCCTGTCGTAGACGCCGGCGTGATCCGGCATGTACCCGATGCTTCGGCGGACAGCCGCGGGGTCGATCGTCACGTCGACGCCGTCGATCTCGACCCGCCCCGCCATGGGCTCCAGCAAGGTCGCCATGACCCGGATCGTCGTCGTCTTGCCCGCGCCGTTCGGCCCGATGAAGCCGAAGATCTCGCCGGGGCCCACGTCGAAGGTGACGTCCTTCAGCACGTCGAGCGCGCCGAAGCGGTGCGAGAGGTGCCGGACGCGGATCGTCGGCCGAGCCCGCTCGATCTGCGCCCCGGAGGGCGGAGCGCCGCCGAGCGCCGCGCTCACGGCCGGCCTCCGTAGCCCACGACCCGCACGAGCACGCGATCGCTGTCGATCCGCAACCCGGAGTCGCTCGCGCGCCCCTCGCCGCCGTCGAGCTGGCCGAACAGCACGGGCACCCCGGCCGGGAACCAGTCGACCGATCCGCCGGCCGCCTCCTCGATCGCCAGCCACGCAGCGCCTAGCCCCGGCGCGTCGGGCTCGAGGAGCGGAGCCAGCAGCCTCCCGCCGAGGTCGTGGACGTCCATGCCGCCGACCCGCCGCCCGAAGCCCGCGTGCGAGAGCCAGCCCTGCCCCTCGCTCCGCGCCGCGAGATCGACCCCCGCGCGCGACGAGACCCTCTCCCCGTCGCCGATGCGGGCGAAGTAGCGGGCCGCGCCCTCCGGTAGCCACAGGACGCCGCCCCGGAGATCGCGGCCGCTCCGGTTGCTCACCACGACGTCGCCGCTCGGATCGGCGACGATCGCGATGCCGTCCCCGAGCGACGCGGCCCCGTCCTCACGCACGATCACCGTCTGCCAGGGGAGCGCCGCGACCTTCGTCAGCCGCGCCCCGTCGCGGTCCACGAGCAGCCGGTCGCGCCGCTCCGAGAGCTCGGCGACCACCGCCGTGCTGATCACGCCGCTCGCGTCGGTCGTGCGGACCGTGAGCTCCTCCGCGCTGGCGACGAAGAAGCCCCGGAACCGGCGCACCGCCCCCTTCGTCATGCCGGCCCCCGCCTCGATCAGCGTGAGGTGGCGCGCCCGGCCGCGCACCCCCTTCGCGAGCAAGCCCACGCCGACGATCATCGCGAACGTGACCGCAGAGAGCACCGGCAAGTGCCACAGCGCGCGGAGCGGCCTCCCCTGCCGCGCGGCGCGCGAGAAATTGATCGGACCGGCGAGCACCGCGTAGATGCAGAGCAGCAGCGCGGAGACCCCGATCGCCCAGCGGGAGCTCTCGTTCGGATCGAGCTCCCGCCGCACCGGATCGAGGTCGACGCCCATCGCATCCTCCCCCGGGCGGAAGGCGACCGTGGAGCGACGGTCGTAGGCTCGGCGAGCGAGATCGGCCACCCGGATCTTCACCCACGGGTCGCTGGCCGCGGGCGAGCGCGTGGGGTCGAAGGCGAGCAGGTGCACCTCGCCGAGGCCGTAGAACGCCGAGCTGCCATACGCGCTCCCGCGCAGGTTGCCGCCCGACCAGCCGCAGAGCGACTCGGCCACCGCGGGGGTCGCGCTCGGCGCGGGCAGGAGCACGTTGCCCTGCTTGCCAAAGCCGCTGGAGCCGCCGGGCGGCGCGATCTCCGCGAGGGTGGGCGGCGCGATGGCCGCCCTCGCGACCTCACCGCCGACGAACGCCGCGAGCGTCGGGTGCCGCAGATCCTCGGGGCGGGCGACGGACAGCGCCAGCGTGCCGCCGGAGAGGACGAAGCCGGCGAGCGCCTCGAGCTCGGAGCCGCCCAGCCTGGACAGCGTGTCGGTGCGCATGAGCACGGCGTCCGCCGCGTTGTACAGGGCCGCCCGGTCGGGCAGCAGCGGGTCGCCGGTCGCGCTGTCGAAGCGAGGTTGCCCGACCCAGAGGACAGGGCTCGGCGTCCCCCCGGGCGCGCGGCTGGTCGATATGTACAGCGGCGCGATCGGCGCGTCGTGGAGGCCCCCGCGGAGCAGCGACCTCTCGCTGACGTCGAAGAGCACCACCGCGTGTTGCGAGGTCGACGAGAGCCCCTGCGACGACACCTGCGCTCCGCCCTCATCGAGCGCCCGCACCTGCACGTCGCCGAAAGGCGACACGTGCACCGGCACGCGCACGTCGACCGACGCGCCAGCCCCGACGGCGTACGGCGCCGACGCGACGAAGACGCGGTCATCGGAGTAGCGCTTCGACTCGACCTCGACCTCGCCCCTGGCCGCCCGGCCGCCGTTGTTCTGGATGCGCACGACGACCTGGTTCCAGCCCCAGGGCATCCCGCCGCTCGTCCCGAGCACGGGCGCCACGTCGACGACGAGCGCCGTCGCGGTCGACAGGGGCGGCGCCTGCCCGGACGCGGGCCCCGCCGAGAAGAGCGCCGCGAGCGACGCCGCCCCCGCAAGGCCCTTCGCGCCTCTCCTCAGCGACCCGCTCCGGATCGCCTGCCCCCGCGGCTCCTGCACGCGCCTCATCGCCGGATCGCCTGCGCCACGGGCTCGGGCCGCGCCTCGATCGCGGAGAGGAGCGCCGCGATCACCTGATCCGTCGTGATCCCCTCCGCCTCGCCCTCGAAGGACCGGATCATCCGGTGGCGGAGCACCGGCTTGGCGACCCGCTGCACGTCGGCGAAGGCGACGTGCGCCCTTCCCTGGAGCAGCGCCACCGCCTTCGCGGCCAGCACCAGCGACTGCGCGCCGCGCACGCCGGCGCCGAACCGGAGCGACCTCCGCACGATCTCGGGCGCCCCCTCGGCGGCCGGATCGCTCGCCCGGGTGAGCCGCGACGCGTACCGCATGACGGGCTCGGCGACCGCGATGTCGCGGCAGAGCGATCGCAGCGAGAGCACGTCGTCGCGGGTGAGCACCCGCGGCGGCGGCCCGCGATCGTGGCCCGTGGTCCGGGCGAGGATCTCGGTCATTTCATCCTCGGTCGGGCTCGGCACGAGCACCTTGAGCAAGAACCGATCGAGCTGCGCCTCCGGCAGCGGGTAAGTCCCTTCCATCTCGATCGGGTTCTCGGTGGCCAGCACGAAGAACGGCTCCTCCATCGCGTACCGCGTGCCCGCGATGGTGCACGCGTGCTCCTGCATGGCCTCGAGCAGCGCGCTCTGCGTCTTCGGCGTCGCCCGGTTGATCTCGTCGGCCAGGATCACCTGGCCGAAGATCGGCCCCTTGTGCAGCGAGAAGTGGCGCGAGCCGTCCGCCGCCGCGACGAGCACGTTCGTGCCGGTCACGTCGCTCGGCATGAGATCCGGGGTGAACTGGATGCGCGAGAACGCGAGATCCAAGCAGCCGGCGATGGTCCTGACGAGGAGCGTCTTGCCCAGCCCGGGCGCCCCCTCGAGGAGGACGTGCCCTCCCGCGAGGATCCCCCAGAGCGTCTGCTCGATGACGTCGTCCTGCCCGACCACGGCCTGCCCGATCGCCTCTCGCAGCCGCGCGCTCGTCCGCTGGGCGAGCTCGAGCCTCGCCTCGAAGGACGCAGGGGCCGTGCCCTGCCCGCCGTCAATACCCGCGCCTGATTCCGCCGCCATCTGGTCGCCCTCGGCCGACGACGATAGCCGGCCGCGCCCCGCGCGTCGATCGGAGCTCGCCATGCTATGTCTTGCGAATGAGGATGCTTATGTTGACCTGTCGCCGTGGGCTCGCTTCGCTCTGCCTTGCCGCGCGCAGCGGCGCGGCGCTCACCGTGGTGCTGTCGCTCGGCGCGAGCGCCTGCGCCTCGGTCGTCGGTGAGCATGAGGTGGAGACCAAGTTCCTCGTGAAGCCCACCTCGCAGTCGACCTTCTCCGGATGGAGCGAGCTCTCCGTCTCGGAGGACCCGAGCTCCGTCGACAGGGCCGAGCTCATGTACATCCGGCTGGAAGCACGCGACGACAACGTGCCGGACCTCACCTTCCTCAAGAGCGTATCCGCCTCGGCCGTCGTCGACGGCAAGTCGACCGTCGTCGCCAAGAAGGCGCCGATGCCTACCGGGGAGCGCATCGTCCCGCTCGATCGGGTCTATCACGACGACATCCGGCCCTTCTTCTACAAGAACGACGAGAGCGGCGATTACACGGTGCACGTCGACTGGGAAGGCAAGGTCGATCTGACGAAGACGATCCCGCCCGAAGGGGTGTGGATGAAGGTCCTCGTCGCCGTCCGCATCGAGTGATCGAGGCCGCGAGGCCGGCGGCGCCGCAAGCGCCCAGGAAGACGGAGCGCTTCTGCAGGGAAGGCGACCCGATGTGCGGCTGCCTTCCCTAGCGGTTCAGCGGGGCACGGCCGCGCGAGCGCAGCCGACGAGCTCCTTGAAGAGCGGCGAGGTGACGTACCGCTCCCCGCCGTCGGGAAGGATCACCACGATCCTCTTTCCCTGCATCTCGTCGCGCGCCGCGATCGACAGCGCCGCCGCCATCGCCGCCCCGCCGGAGATGCCGACGAGGATGCCCTCGGTCTTGGCGAGCCGGCGCGCGGCGTCGAACGACTCGTCCTCGGACACGGGCACCACCTCGTCGATGAGCTCGCGCCTGAGGATCTTCGGGACGAAGCCCGCGCCGATGCCCTGGATCAGGTGCGCGCCCACGCGGCCGCCGCTCAGCACGGCCGCGTTCCTGGGCTCGACCGCGATCATCTTCACGCCCGGCTTCTTCTGCTTGAGCACCTCGCCCACGCCGGTGATCGTCCCGCCGGTCCCCACGCCGGCGACCACGACGTCGACCGTCCCGTCCGTGT
This sequence comes from Sorangium sp. So ce1504, assembly GCF_051521635.1. Taxonomy (NCBI): domain Bacteria; kingdom Pseudomonadati; phylum Myxococcota; order Polyangiales; family Polyangiaceae; genus Sorangium; species Sorangium sp. So ce1504. Next base: position 10,586,954 of record NZ_CP150365.1, read on the forward strand.
CCTCCCAGATCTCGCGCGCGGTCGTCACGCGGTGCGCGGCGGGGTTCGCCGGGTTCTCGAACTGCTGGAGCATCACCGCGCCGGGCGTCTCTTCCACGATCTGGCGCGCCCGCGCGACGGCCTGCACCATGAGCGACCCGGGCGTCAGCAGCACCTCGACCCCGAAGGCCCGGAGCAGCGCGATCCGCTCCGGGCTCATCGACTCGGGCATCGTGAGGATCAGCCGGTAGCCCTTCGCCGCGGCGATCATCGCCAGCGCGAGGCCCGTGTTGCCGCTCGTCGGCTCGACGAGGACGCTCCCGGTCTTCAGCTTGCCCTGCCGCTCCGCGTCCTCGACCATCGCGAGGCCGATGCGATCCTTGACGCTGCCGCCGGGGTTCCGGCTCTCGACCTTGCCGATCAGCTCGGCGCGCAGCCCCTTGCCCGCAGAGCTCAGGCGGACGAGGGGGGTGCGCCCGATCGTCGCCGCGATGTCGTCGAAGATTGAAGCCACGTGCCGCCTCCCGTGATGGCCGTTGGCCAGACGGGAGCGCCGGCCAGCGGGCTAGATGGAGTAATCTTGCACGAAGATCTTGGCGTCTCGGAGATTTACCAGCACCCTGTCCCCCTCGGACAGGCCGAGCTCGGCGACGCGATCCTTGGTCAGCTCGACGGAGAGCGGCTGGCCGTCGGAGAGGCGGAGCTCCGCCTTGACCATCCACCCGACCCGCGACAGCCGCTCGACGCGCGCGACGCTGGCGTCGTCGGCGGCGGGCGTCTTCGAGGAGTCGATCCGGGTGTGGACCTCGATGTCGTGCGGACGTACGAAGGCGTGCACGCTCGCGCCGTCGCCGGTCCCGGGGGGGGCGTGCACCGCGAGGGTGCCGAGCGCCGCTTGGCCGTCGCGCACCTCCCCCTTGAGCACGTTGATCGACCCGACGAAGCTCGCGACGAACTCGGTCGCCGGCCGGTCGTAGATCTCCTCCGGGGTGCCGATCTGCTCGACCCGCCCCTTGTGCAGCACGATGACCCGATCGGCGAGGTCCATCGCCTCTTCCTGGTCGTGGGTCACGAAGACGCTCGTGATCCCTCGCTCCTTGTGGAGCCTCCGGATCCACTCGCGCAGCTCGAGGCGGACCTTGGCGTCGAGCGCCCCGAACGGCTCGTCGAGCAGGAGCAGCGACGAGCCTGGCGCGAGCGCGCGCGCCAGAGCGACGCGCTGCCGCTGGCCGCCCGACAACTCGTGCGGGAACCTGCCGCCGAGCCCGTCGAGCTGCACGAGGCTGAGGAGCTCGTCGACGGTGGTCGCGATCTCCTTCCGTGGCCGCTTCCGGATGCTGAGGCCGAAGCCGATGTTGTCGCGCACGCTCATGTGCCTGAACAGCGCGTAGTTCTGGAAGACGAAGCCGATGTTCCGGTCCTGGACGCGGGTGGTGGTCGCGTTCTTGCCATTCAGGACGACCTCGCCGGAGTCGGGGCTCTCGAGCCCGGCGATGATGCGCAGGACGGTGCTCTTGCCACCTCCGCTCGGCCCGAGGAGCGCGACCAGCGCGCCGCTCTCGATCTCGAACGAGACGTCATCGACCACCTTGTTCGGACCGAACCGCTTCGTGAGCCGCTCGACAACAATTCCCATAAGCAACAGCTAGCCTTCCGACCCGTCTCGATCGCTCCTCGGACAGAAAAAGCGAGGGGCCCGAGCGCGCACCAGCGTCGCCTGCCGGGCGGGTAGGCGCAACCAGATTCAGAAATACACATCGGAAAGGTGGGCGTATTTGCAAGAAAGGGGGCGTGCTGATGCAAGAAGGCTGACAGAGGGCAGGAAGCGCGGAGCCGGTGCTCAGGCCGACCCCTCCCGTGTCGGTCAGTCCTCAACCTCGGTCGGTCCTCAACCTCGGTCGGTCCTCAACCTCGGTCGGTCCCAACCTCGGTCGGTCCGCCACTGTCGGGTCCCCAACCTCGGTCGGTCCCGGTCCTGGGCCGATCGGTCGGTCCCCAACCTCGGTCGGTCCGCGGGGCCGATTCGGTCGGTCCTCAACCTCGGTCGGTCCTCAACCTCGGTCGGTCCACGATCTCCAACCCCGGTCGGTCCCCAGTCGGTTCCCGAACCCCGGAGCGAGCTCAGCTGCGCGGCGGGCTTCGCGCGGCCGGCTGCTGCCCGACTCAACGGACGGCCCGAGGTGCTAGCATCGCCGCGCCGCGACGCGGCAGGCCCGGGACCGGAGGCCGCGGCGCGGCTGGACGAGGATGCGAGGCCGCGACGCGGCAGGACCAGGACGGAAGGCGGATGCGTTGTCTGGTGACGGGGGTGGCCGGATTCATCGGCTCCCACCTGGCGGAGCGGTTGATCGAGCTCGGGCACGACGTGCTCGGGGTAGACCGCTTCACCGACTACTACGCCCGCGAGCTCAAGGAGGGGAACCTGGCACGGCTGCGCGGCGAGCCGCGCTTCTCGCTCTCGACGTCCGACCTCGCGACAGACGATCTCCGCCCGCTGCTCTCGGGCCGCGAGGTCGTCTTCCACCAGGCGGCGCAGGCGGGCGTGCGCCCGAGCTGGGGACAGAGCTTCGAGGTCTACCTGCGCGACAACGTGCTCGCGACGCAGCGGCTGCTGGAGGCAGCCAGGGCGCATGGCCAGGTGCGCAAGCTCGTCTATGCCTCGTCCTCCTCCGTGTACGGCGACCCCTCCGGCGACACGGGGGATGTGCCCATGCACGAATCCAGTCGGACCGCCCCCCACTCACCCTACGGGGTGACGAAGCTCGCCGCCGAGCAGCTCTGCGAGCTGTACCGGCGCAACTTCGGCCTGCCCACGATCTCGCTCCGGTACTTCACGGTGTACGGCCCCAGGCAGCGCCCCGACATGGCGTTTCACCGGTTCATCGCCGCCGTGCTGAAGGGCGAGCCGGTCCGCGTGTACGGCGACGGCGAGCAGACGCGCGATTTCACGTACGTGAGCGACGTGGTGCAGGCCAACGTCGACGCCATGGAGGGCGGCGCGGTGGGCGTGTTCAACATCGGCGGTGGCTCGCGGGTGAGCCTCAACGACGCGCTCGGGCTGCTGGGGGAGCTCGCAGGACCCGTGCGCGTCGAGCGGGGAGAGCCGCAGCCCGGCGACGTCCGGCGCACCTGGGCGGACACCGCTGCCGCGCAGGCGGCGCTCCGGTACGTGCCCCGGGTGCCCCTGCGCGAGGGGCTCGCGGCGCAGGTCGCCTGGCAAACGAGGCGGCTCGGGCTCTGCCGGTGACGGGCGCTCCGCGCCCTCAAGCGCCGGCATCACCTCCGCGAGGGACGAGCTCGACCACGCGCGCCGCCGGCACGCGCGCGCCCACGATCTCGTCCGCGAGGTTGACCCAGCGCACGCAGCGATCGAGGACGACGCTGTCGGACGAGATCACGCCCGCCGCCCCCGCGAGGAGGCGGTCGGGATCGGGGACGAGCGTCGCCTCGATCGAGAGGGGCGCGCCCCCGAGCCGCTCCAGGATCCGCGCGCGCAGCCGCCCGGAGCTGGGGATGGCCGCGTCGAGGAGGAAGCGCGCGCGCGCCGCGCCGGCGCCGGACAGCGCGTCGCCGATCCGATCGATGGCCGCGTCGGTCTCCGCGATCGGCGCGTAGCTGCCGCGCAGCCCCGCGAGATCGCGCAGCGCCCCCTCCGGCCCGCGCACGAGCAGCCCGCCCGCGAGCGCCACCTCCAGGGTGATGATCAGGTTGAAGCCGTCGATGTTCGCCTCCGCGCCCTGGAGCGACGAGGACGGCGCGCAGCGCGCGAGGCGCGACGCCCGCTGCGCGTCCGAACAAGCGGCCCGCTGCAGCGCGAGGCGCTGGCGTGCGGCCAGCTGGTGGTGGTCGCCGGCGGTCCGGATCGCGGTGCGCAGCGGATAGCCGCGGCCGAGGAGCCACGTCACCTCCTCGAAGGCCACGCGCAGCGTCCGGACGGCATCGGGGCCGAACAGCCGCTCATCGTCCGGGTGTCCGCCGCGCGGCGCGCCGCTGTGTTCGCCCGCCACGTCACCCGCCTCCCCGGCGCACTGCTGCCATGCTGCGATAGACGACCTGCTGAGGGGCTGCTTGGAGCGACCGTCGGAGGATCTCCGCGCTCGACGCAGAAGGAGTCAGCAGATCAAAGGCCCGTCCGTCCGAACCCAAGACAACCCACCCTGGGGAGGGTGCTGCCATGAGCGCAGAGCAGCCCGCCTCTTTGTCGCGGTGCCGCGCGACACGAAGATCGGTACCGTGTTCGCGCAGGTCTTGTCTTCTCATTTCCTCACCTCCATTTCGGAAATCACGGCCCGCTGTGCTCGAGCTCCTCTGCCGATCGCATTCCTCCGAGCTCCCCGAATTTCTCACCCGCCGTTTCTCGCCCTGCCCGCCCGATCTCATCGCCACCTACCCATCACCCGCCCCCGAGGCGTGCCAGCACGCACGTCACGTTGTCCGGCCCGCCGTGCTCGTTCGCGAGGTCGATCAGAAGGCTCGCCGCCAGGCTCAGGTCGCGATGCGCTCCGAGCACCCCCGCGATCCGCTTCTCGGGCACCGGGCCCCACAGCCCGTCGGAGCACACGAGGAAGACGTCGCCCGGCAGCGTCGCCTCCACCCGCGACTCGATCTCGACGTTCTCGTCGCACCCGAGCGCGCGCGTGACCGCGCTCGCCCGGTCGTTCAGCGCCTCGATCGCTTCCAGCATGCTGTCGCGGTCACCTTCACGGAGCAGCTCCTCCAGCAGCGTGTGATCCCGCGTCAGCCGCTCCAGCCGACCGTCGCGCATCCGGTAGACGCGCGTGTCGCCAACGTGGGCGATGTACGCCATGCCCGGCGCCAGCAGCACCCCCGCGAAGGTGGTGGCCATGCCACGCGTCTCTTTCTGCCGCTGGCTCGCCTCGTAGATCGCCCGGTTCGCCCGCCGCACGCTCATCACCAGCCGCACCTCGTCCCGGTCGTGCGGCGTCGCCGCGCCGTAGGGCCAGGTCTCCTCCAGATCTCCCGCTTCCTCGAAGCAGCTCTTGACCACCTCGATGGCCATCCGCGACGCGACCTCGCCAGCCGCATGGCCGCCCAACCCGTCGGCCACCATGAACAGCCCGAGGCACGGCAGCACCGCGAAGCTGTCCTCGTTATGGCTACGCCGCTGGCCCACGTCCGACTGCGCTGCTGCCTCGATGGCGAGCTGTGGATACACCTTCGTCCTCCTCGCGCGCTCGTCCACAGGACGAGCCGAGCCAAGACGCGCCGCCCTGCGCGGCGCGCGTTTCCCTCGATGTAATCAGGCCGCGCCGCGCGCGGCCTTCGCTACGTCGCTATCTCAACGCAGCCGCAGCGCTGCCAGCACCACGCCGCACAAGACTCCCAGCACGAAGAGCACCGCACCGAGCAGCGCCAGGCGCGACTGCGCTGATCGACCTCGCCCTTGTCCGGCGCCACGCTCGCCACGCCTCGTGCTCGGCGGCTCGGTCCTCGACCGCCCACTTTTCTACCTGGCCCGCCAGCTGCACCAGCAACGCCTCCATCCGGGCGTCCTCGATGCCGCGCGGAAGTGAAGCGAGCGTCATGAGAAAAAGGCGAGGAGCGAGTCGCTGTTCCTGGACTGCGCGCCGAGCGCGAGGGTTGAAGACGATCCAGCTGTCCCTCGGCCAACCCGCCGGCGTGTTGGACCACCCCCGCGGAGCGCTGGTGGTCCGCCGACCGCCCTGCCGAGCCGTTTCCGGGCTCCTCTACCTTTCTAGTTCCGGCGAGCAGTCCTGGATTGCTGCACAATCGTCCGGCGGTTGCATTTTTTTCTCCGCGACCCTGGTGACGCTGTGCGTCGGATGACGCGGCGAAGCGGTGGCGGGGGGCGGGAGGGGAGCGGTGCGGCCAGGCTGTCGGGGGCTCACGGCAGCTCCTGGGTGTCGGCGGCCATGCCATCTTGGCCGGCGTTCTCGGTGATGTTGTTGTTGCCACCCGGACCGCCGCTGCCTGGTGCGCCGGGGGTGAGCGTGGTCTGGCCCTGCTGGACGACGGGGGTGCCGCGGAAGGCGATGGGGAGCGACGGACCGCCGAGGCCGCCGCCGCCAGGGCCGCCGGGGCCGCCCTGTCCGCCTTTGCCGCCGTCGCATGCCGCCTTCGATATCCCGACGCCAACGCCGCCCGTGCCGCCGTTGCCGCCCAGGCCTCCCGGTTGGAGATTGCCACCCTTGCCGCCGTTGCCGCCGCGTCCGGCGGTGAGGGTGCAGTCGATGAGGGTGACGCTGGCATCGACGCTGGCGAAGGCGATGCTGGCGCCGCCCGGGCGGCCGCCCTGCCCTGCCAGGCCGCCGCAGCCGCCGGCGCCGCCGCTGCCGCCGCTGGCGCCGGCGCCCGGGACGCCGCCGGTGCAGACGGGGCCGCCCTTGGCGCCGCCGCCGCCGCCGCCGCCCTGGCCGGGCGTACCGGGCGTGCCGTCGCCGCCGGGTACGCCGGTGTAGCCGGTAGCGCTCAGCGCGCCGAGGCCGCTGGCGCCGACGCCGGATGGGCCGGGGGTGCCGTTTGCACCGGCGCTGCCACCGCCCTTGGTTGGATCGTTCGGGATGGCACCACAGCTCCAGCTGTGGCTCATCGACGGGGGCTCTCCAGCGCCCGCTTGTCCCTCGACCCCGGTCTGGCCTGATGCGCCGTCCGTACCGTTGCCGACGTTCCCATTGCCACCGTTGCCGCCGACGGACAGCTCGCCGCCGCACTCGTTGACCACCTGCGCGCCGCCGTTGAGCGTCGCGTCGGGGCCCTCCACGTCATCGAGGTCGCTGCATGCATCGACGCCGTTGCTGCCGCCCGGCGCGCGCTCCGGCGCCTCGCTCGGCGCGTCGTCGCCGTCGGCACCATCGGCCGCGTTGCCTGCGACGAGGGCGCAGCGCGTGAGCTCCGCACTTGCTCCGTCTGCGAGCACGGCGATCGACGAGCCGCCCTTCGTCGATGCGTCGGGCGCGCGCGCCTCGATGTCCTCGACGCGCGTGGTGCCTTCGCCGCGCGCGAGCATCAGCGGGATCGCCTCGGCTTCCGGTGCGACGATGGTCTTCGCTTGCTCGCCGATCCATGTCCAGCCGTTGGCGCAGTCGAGACCGCCGAAGAGGGCGACGCCGGCGGGCACCTCGACCGCTTCAGCAAACGGCTCGGCGCACGCGTAGACGTCGCTGCCGTTATCCCCGGCGCGTCGCAGCGCCTCGGCGAGCGTCTTGACGGGTGCGGCCTTGGTGCCCGTGTTGCCATCGTTGCCACTCGCGGCGACGAACACGCCGCAGCTGTCAGCCACAGCCACGGCGCCGTCGGCTTCGCTCGGCACACAGACCGAGGGCACGATCGTCGTGCCCCTGCCTCGGTACTTCTCGCAGGTGAGCATGAACTCGCAGTCGTCGGTGTAGTTGACACAACAGACCGAGGTCATCCAAGCGCCTCCGACCATGATGCTCACGAACAAGGACCTCAGCGTTCGCTGCACGGCACCCTCCATCGTTCTCCTCACCACGCCCCCGACAGAGTGAAGCGCCCACCTCGCGCGTAGACCTGAGGCAACAGACGCAGGCCAGTCGACGTGGTCGCGCCTGCGCGAGGCCATAGCGCATACGCGAGCGCACCAATGGCGACGGCTCCCGAGGCGGCGTAGGTCACCATCGCGACGTGCCCGAACGATTCAGCACGAGACGCCGTCTTGTAGAGCTCGCGGCAACGCATGTTGAACGCGTCCGACGTCCCCAAGCAGCCACCGCCGTCCCCATGGATCGCTGCCCGCTGCACGCGCATGTCCGCACTCGCTGCGTTCGACGCCACCGTGCACCCCACCGCCACCCCGAGCCCCACCGCGCTCGCCGCCCCCAGCGCGATCACCGGCACCCAGTTCCGCGGCTCCTCCACCGCCGCCCCCGCTGCGGGCACCTTCGTCTTCTCCTCTCCGACCTTCCCGACCACCGGCGCGCCTGCCGCCCCCGGCCGCGTCGCCATCTTCGGTTTGAGCTCCGTCGCGATCTCCTCGCGCGACCCCTCCACGGCCGCCACCTGGATCATCGCCTCCTCGTACCCCGCGCGCCGGATCACGATCCGATACTCCCCTGGCTCCACGTAGATCTCGTGCTTCAGCTCCTCCGCCGGCACGTGCTCCCCGTCCACGAACACCTCCGCGTCCGCCACGTTCTTCACCCGCACGTGCAGCGTCCCCACCTGCGCCTTCGCCGCCGACAGCAGCGCCTGCATCCGCGCCAGCCGCTCAGGCTCTATCTCCGGACCCACCGTGCGCACCCCGTACGCAAGGTGCTTCGCCGCCGACGCAGGCTTGTTCAGCCGCAGCTGCACCTGCCCGAGGTTCGCCGCGATGTCGAACGTCCTCAGGCGCGACCACGCGCGCAGGTACGCGAGCTCCGCTTCCTCCAGCCGCCCCTCCATGTGAGCCTTCCGCCCTTCCTCGAAGTCACGCACCGCTCGCTCTCGCTCGCTCTCCGCGCTCGGCCTCGGCGTCGCTCGCTCCTCGCCGCGGACGCTGCTCGTCGCTGCCGTGCTCCCGAGCAGCACCGACATCGCCAACCACCCCGCATGCAGCTCTCGCCTCACGGTCGCTCCCTCGTCCTCGCAACGTCCGCCGTCCACGTGCTCGCTCCTCGCTCGCTCGCCGCGCTCGCCGTCCCGTCGAGCGCACACACGTCTCCCGCTCGTCGCGCCTGCTCCAGCGCGCCGTCTCGCCCTTCGTCCGTTCTTCCCGACGCCGCGCAGCTGCTGCGACGAAGGCTCCGCCACAGCAGCGCCGCTCACGACCTCACTTCAGAACGCCCGCGCCTCGGCCTTCACGCCCGCGGCGCCCTCGCCCTCCGCGTTCGCACCCGCGCCGCCCGGACCCGCGTCGCCCAGCTCCACCGTCGCTCCTTCCACAGGCGGCGCCGCGCCCTTGTATGCAATCCCGAGCGTGTGACCGCCTCGACCGCCGCCACCGGGACCGCCAGCGCCTCCCTTGCCACCCGCGCCGCCCGCGCACGCGTCGTGCAACGCCGTCGCTTCCTCGGGCTTCGTCCCGCCAGGACCGCCGGCGCCTCCTGCGCCTCCCTCCTGGCCGGCGCCTCCCTTGCCTCCGGCTCCGCCGCGCCCCGTCTTCAGCGTCACCTCCTCGAAGCTCAGCGCCGCATTCAGGCTGATCAGCGCGATGCTCGCTCCGCCCGCGCCGCCGCCTCGACCTCCGGCTCCGCCGCAGCCACCGGCTCCGCCCGAGCCGCCGCTCGCGCCGCCGCCTCGACCTCCGGCTCCGCCGCAGCCACCGGCTCCGCCCGAGCCGCCGCTCGCGCCGCCCGCCGACGCTTCGTTCGGGCACTTGTCTGCGCCCGCGCCGCCCTTCGCTCCTCCGCCTCCGCCTCCGCCTTGCGCGGTGCTGCCCCTCGCGCCATCGCGGCCGGTGACGCCGGCGTAACCGGAGGCGCTGATCTCGCCCAGGCCGATCGCACCGGCTCCAGCTTCACCCGCGGCGCCTTCGGCACCAGCGGCCCCTTCGGTGCACACAGCTGCACCTTCGCCTTTGCCTCCGTTCAGCGTTTCCCCGGGCGAGCCCTCGGTCCCGGAAAAGCCGGTTTCCGCTGCTCCTACGCCGCCCAGGCCGCCGGAGGAGTCATCGCTCGCGTCCTCCGGCGTGCCGCAGTCGTTCTTCGCGCTCGCACCGGGATCGACAAAGTCTTCCGAACATGCCGTGTTGCCGCTGTTCCCCATCGCGCCCCCCATCGCGCTCACCTCGTACAGCGCCCCATCGACCCCCGCCGCCGCGTCGCCCGCCTCCAGCATGCACCGCGCGAGCTCCACGCTCACGTCTTCCGCCACCGCCGCGATCGACGACGCTCCCACAAGCGCCACGTCCTCCGGATCGATCCCGCGCGCCTGCACGTGCACGTCCTCCACGCGCACGGTCGCCTCGGTTCCACCGCTGCGCACCACCAGCGGGATCTCTCCTGCCCTCGCCGTCAGCACCGTCTTCCTCTGGTCACCGGCCCATGCCCAGCCGCTCGCGCAGTCGAGCCCCCCATAGATCGTCACGCTCCCCGCGACCTCCACCGCCTCCTCGAACGTCTCCGCGCACGCATACACCCGCCGCGTCCTGCTCTTCTCCGCCAGCGCGAGCGCCTTGCCCACCGTCTTCACAGGCGCATCTTTCGTCGCCCCGTTCTCGTCGTCCCCGGACGACGACACGAACACACCGCACGTATCGCTCACAGACGACGACGTCGACTCGCTTGGAACGCACCCTTCCGGCGTCCCGCCGGCATCACCGTTGAGGAAGTGAGAGCACGTGCGCATGTAATCGCAGTCGCTCGTCAGCCCGATCGATAACGCGTCGCAGCCGCTCGCAACTCCGGCAACAGCAACCCCCCAGCGCATCCACCGCATCACCCGCGCGTTCTTCATCGTGCTCACCATGCTCCGACCACGAGCACACCGCCTCCGCCTGCGTGTGTTCGAGGCAACACACGCAATCCATGGCTCGCCGAAGGGGGGCGTCGAGGCCACAGCGCATACGCAGCAGCGGCGATCGCTAGAGCGCCCGACGCCGCATAGCTGACGACGGACGCCGTTCCGAAGCCCTCGGCGCGCTTTGCCTCATGTCGGAGTTCGCGACAGTGCTGTGTCAGATCGCTCGGCGGCTCGATGCACTGTCCGTTCGCGTACCGGAGCGCTTCCTCATCCTTGTCCGCGGAGGCTCGCGCATTTGTCGAGAGCACCGTTGTCGTGACGCCTACCGCCAACCCCACCGCGCTCGCCGCCCCCAGCGCGATCACCGGCACCCAGCTCCGCTCCTCCACGCGCGCCCCCGCCGCGGGCGGCTTCGTCTTCCCCGCCCTGTAGATGGCCTCGGAGATCCGCAGGAATCTAACCACGCAGATCCGCGGAAACGTGCCGCGCGCGTCCGCAGAAAAATGACCGCGGCGCCCGCGGAAATCTGACCCCGGGCGCCGCGGAAATCTGACCTGGCGTCGGCCGGGTCAGCGCTTCTTCGCTGCCGCGGGCGGCTCGGGGGCCTCCGGCCCCGGCTTGGGTCGCGCCTCGCTCATGGCCAGCGACTCCTTCTGCCGCCACGAGTCGGCGTCGATGTCGAGGATGTGGCAGTGCTGGACGAAGCGGTCGATCAGCGCCGAGACGCACGCTGCGCCCGGAAAGACCGTGCTCCACTGCTTGAACGGCAGATTCGTCGTCAGCACGAGCGAGCGGCTCTCGTGCCTGCGGCTGATGATGTTGTAGAGCAGGTCGGCAGACTGACGGCTGCACGGCAGATAGCCGATCTCGTCCAGAATGAGCAGCGACGGGGCCGTGTATTTCCGCAGCCGTCGTTCGAGGGCCGGCAGCGACTCCTGCTTGAGCAGATCGGCGAGGGCGGCCGACAGCGTCGTGAAGCGCACGGTATAGCCGCGCTGGAGCGCGAGCATGCCGAGGTTCTGGGCGAGCATCGTCTTGCCGACGCCGCTCGGACCCCGGAGCAGGATGTTGTGCCCCTTGGCGATGAAGTCGAGCGTCATGAGCTCCTCGACGAGCTCACGCTGGATCGTGCGCGGGTGGTTCCAGTCGAAGCGATCGAGGGGCTTGAAGGTGCCGATGGTCGCCGCCTTGGCGCGCGCGGCGAGATTGCGCTCGGCGCGCTCGCGGTGGGCGATGGCGGCGAGCTCCTCGAACGTCTGCACCGGCGACAGGCGCGCCGTGGTGGCATGCGCGATGAGCGCGAGCAGCGCCTCGCGCGACACGCGTACGCCGAGGGAGCGAACCAGCTCAGCGACGTCATCGTTGGGCATCGTAGGACTCCAGGTCGTGGGGGATCACGTCGCGATCGGGGACGTGGGCTCCGAGAGCGATGTCGACGGGGACAGGGCCGTTGGCGGCGCGGCGGCGCTCCTCGCAGAGCACGGCGAGGGCACCGGGATCGTGGGTGCCGCGGGCGATGGCCTCGCGCGCCGCAGCGCCGAGGATCTCGACGCCGTACAGGTCGAGAAGGCGCAGGGCCTTGGCCGTCATGAAGCCGACGTTGCGACCGGCCTCCACCCAGCGCTCTTGCAGGATCTCGAAGCCGGGGATCGCGGCGCCGAGCCGATCGCGCCCCTTGGCCTCGCGCGCGGCGCGCTTGTGGTCGAGCAGCTCGGCACGGTGCTCGGGCGCCTCGATGCTCTGGTGTCGTCCCCAGCAGCGCACGTGCCGCGCGACCTCCGTGCCGCCGTCCGAGAGCCGCACGGTCGTGTCATTGGCGACGAGCATCAGCGTCTTGCCGTGGTGGATCGACGGCGCCGAGTAGCGGTTTCCGTCGAAGTGCACGAAGGCGGTTTTGTCGACGGGCACGGGCTCGACGAGGTCCGTCTCCGGCAGCGGATCGGGCAGCGCGAGCAGCCGCGTCCTCTCCTCCGCGAGCACCTGGTCGACGCGCCGCTCAGGCCATCGCGGGTGCGGGCGCACGTTGGCGATCTCGTCGAGGAAGACGAGCAGCTCGGCGTTGCCACGCTCGAGGTCACGAATCGTGCGCGCGGCGAAGAAGCGGTCGCGCAGGAAGCGAATCGCTCGCTCGACCTTGCCCTTTTGCTGCGGTTTGCGCACGGCGCAGAGCCGCGGCGCGACGCAGAGCTGACCGGCGAGCGCGAGCAGGTCCGGGTGGAAGCGCACGGCGTCGCCGTGGCGCTCGAGGACAACGGTCTTGGGATTGTCGAAGAGCCATTGTCTCGTCGCGCCGCCGAAGTAGCAGCACGCGCGCACGAGCGAGCGGCGAAGCGAGCTTGCGGACAGGTCGAGCACGAGCTCACCCCAGATCGCGCGCGAGTACGACAGGACCATGACGAAGGCCCAGAGTTGGCGCGTGCCGCCCGCGACGCGCAGCTTGCCGACGTAAGCCCAGTCGACCTGGGCCTGCTCGGCGATGAGCGGCTCGACGCGGAGGAAGGCCTCGCTCTTCGGCGCCGGGCGCACGAGCCGAACATGCCGTCGCACCGTGCGCACACTGCCCTCGTAGCCGCGCTCCACCAGCATGTCGTACAGGCGCGTGGCGCGGAGCCGAGGATACTGTGTCAGCGTCTCGATGACGAAGGCCTCGTAGCCGCGCAGCGGCAAAGGCACCTCGCTCACCGCGGCATCCGCGTCGCGAACGACGGGCCGCGAGCGCGCCCCCTTGCCGAGGCCGAGCACGCGCTCGACGGCGTCGTGGTGCAGGCCGAGCTGCGTCGCGATGGTGCCGATCTTCCAGTGCTCGGCGAAGTGCAGGCGGCGGATCTCCGCCTCCTTGGCCTCGTCGATCGTCATCGACCGAGGCTCCTGCGAAGGCGATGCTCGCCGCGGAAGTTACCGAGTCCCGGCAGGCGTTGCCCGCGGCGGGGCGGGGCGTCCATGAACAGAGGCTCGACGACGTAGTGCAGCGTCGCGCGCGCGACGCCGAGGCCGTCGCACAAACCCAGCGCGAACAAGATGTCCTCGGACTCCGCAGAAACGACAGCACGGACCCTCTGGTCGTGCCAGAGCGCCATTGACTCGCACAGCATCGGCCCGGCGAACCGATGCGCCGGCGTGGCCACTGACCGCAGCCGGGCCTTCATCACCTCGTCGGGCCCCTGCGTCAGCAGCACCCGCGTCTCCTGCGGCGTCGCGGAGATCGTCATCACCAACTCGTCCATCCCTCGACTCCTGCGGGCCGGCGACGGCCACGTCGTCCTTCGACGTCGGCGCGCCGATCCGCGGGCATACGCTGGCGGATGCGGGCAAGTTGTCGGAACCGATATCCATCACGCGCCGGCCCCGTCGGGCGCGGTAGACACGCTGGCGATCACGGTGATCGAGGCGCCCCTCGTGGGAGCTCTGGTGCCGCAGCCGAGCCGCGCGCTGCGCCCGCTGGCGAGCCGTGTCGCGGCAGCCGCTGCCGCAGTAGAGCTGCCCTCGATCACACCGGCCGCAGACGAAGAAGATCACGGCGCAGAGCCCGCAGCGGGCGAGCCGGAAGCTGTCTTGCACGAGTCCCCGGACCAGGGCGCCGGGAAGTTGCCCTCGGCGGCTGGGTCGTGCGAGACAGGCCGAACATCGGTCTGTCGCCGATCCCCGGAAGGCCCTGGTCGCTACCCAGGGCCTTCTTCTTTCCAGCGCACCGCTTGGGCTCGATCTCTACCGCCGCGCCTCGCGCTGGCGAACTTCCCGGCCGCCCGCGCTCGCCCCAGGCGTCACGAGGTGAGGGGCAGAAATCTGCGGATCGGGGGGACCATCAACACCGCCCCGCTCGCCGCCGCCACCGCCGCGCCGTTCGCGCCCGCGGCGCCCGGCAGCTTCGCTTTCTGCACCGTCATCTCCGGCGCCTTCGCCTCCACCGGCTTCATCGTGACGGGCACCGTCTCCCGCACCCCCGCCGCCGCCACCACCCGGATCGCCGTCTCCTCGTACCCCGCGCGCCGGATCACGATCCGATGCTCCCCGGGCTCCACGTAGATCTCGTGCTTCACCTCCTCCGCCGGCACGCGCTCGCCGTCCACGAACACCTCCGCGTCCGCCGCGTCCGTTCCCTGAAGCTGCACCGCTCCCACCTGCGTCCTCGCCTCGTCCAGCAGCGCCAGCATCCGCGCAAGCCGCTCCGGCTCGATCTCAGGACCCACCGTCCGCACCCCGTACGCAAGGTGCTTCGCCGCCGACGCAGGCTTGTTCAGCCGCAGCTGCACCTGCCCGAGGTTCACCGCGATGTCGAACGACTTCAGCCGCGACCACGCTCGCAGGTACGCGAGCTCCGCTTCCTCCAAGTGGCCGGCCAGATGCGCCCGGCGGCCTTCCTCGAAGTCGCGCACCGCGCGCTCACGCTCGCTCTCCTCGCTCGGCCGAGGCTTCGCCCGCTCCTCTCCGCAGGCGCTGGTCGTCGCTGCCGTGCTCCCGAGCAGCACCGACATCGCCAGCCATCCCGCATGCAGCTCTCGCCTCACGATCGCTCCCTCATCCGTGCAACATCCGCCATCCACGTGCTCGCTCCTCGCTCGCCGCGCTCGCGCTCTCTCCGCGCACACGTCCGCCGTTCGTCGCGCCAGTTCCAGCGCGCCGTCCCGTTGGTCGTCTCCTCCGTCCCACGCCGCTCCGGCGCTGCGGCTCATGCTCCGCCGCAGCCGCGTCGCTCACAACGTCACATCAGAACGCCTGCACCTCGGCCTTCACGCCCGCAGCTCCCTCGCCCTCCGCCTTCGCGCCCGGCCCGCCGGTGCCCGCTTCGCCCAGCTCGATCACCGCCCCTTGCACCGGCGGCGCCGCGCCCTTGTACGCGATCCCCAGCGCGTGACCGCCGCGACCGCCGCCTCCTTGACCACCGGGGCCTCCCTTGCCACCGGCACCGCCGGCGCACGCGTTGTTGAGCGCCGTCGCTTCCTCGGGCTTCGTGCCGCCAGGCCCACCGGCCCCTCCAGCACCGCCCTCCTGGCCAGCGCCGCCCTTGCCGCCTGCTCCGCCTCGCCCCGTCTTCAGCGTCACGTCCTCGAAGCTCAGCGCCGCGTTCAGGCTGATCAGCGCGATGCTCGATCCTCCCGCGCCGCCGCCTCGCCCGCCGGCTCCTCCGCAACCGCCCGCGCCTCCAGAGCCGCCGCTCGCGCCGCCCGCTAACGCTTCGTTCGGGCACTTGTCTGTACCTGCGCCGCCCTTCGCTCCGCCTCCTCCGCCTCCGCCTTGCGCAGTGCCGCCCTTCGCGCCATCGCGGCCGGAGACACCGGTAAAGCCGCTGGCGCTGATCTCGCCGAGACCGGTGGCGCCCGCACCAGGGCCCCCCTCGGAGCCGTTCGCGCCTGCGGTCCCGTCGGTGCACACCGCCGCACCTTCGCCTTTGCCTCCGTTCGTCAAATTCTCCGGAGCACCGGGAATCCCGAGGAGGCCCGTGTCCGCTTCACCTGCGCCGCCTGAGCCTCCGCGCGAGTCATCGCTGGCATCCTCCGGCGTGCCGCAGTCGTTCTTGACCGACAACCCACCCAGCGACGCAGGTGCCGAGCACGCTTCGGTTCCTTCGTTCCCCATCGCGCCCCCCATCGCGCTCGTCTCGTACGCGGCTCCCTCGGCTCCCGCAGCCGCATCACCTGCCTCCAGCACGCACCGCGCGAGCTCCACGTTCACCTCTTCCGCCACCGCCGCGATCGACGACGCTCCCGCGAGTTCCACGTCATCCGGCTCGATCCCGCGCGCCAGCACGTGCACGTCCTCCACGCGCACGGTCGCCTCGACGCCCCCACCGCGCACCACCAGCGGGATCTCTCCTGCCTCCGCCGTCAGCACCGTCTTGCGCTGCTCGCCGGCCCAGCCCCATCCGCTCGCGCAGTCGAGCCCTCCGTAGATCGTCACGCCCTGCGTGACCTCCACTGCTTCCTCGAACGTCTCCGCGCACGCGTACACCCGACGCTTCTCATTCTTCTCCGCCAGCGCTAGCGCCGCCCCCAGCGTCTTCATCGGCGCCTCTTTCGTCGCAGTGTTCTCGTCGCTCCCCAACGACGACACGAACACCCCGCACGTGTCGTCCACCGCCATGGGGTTCTCGCTCGGCACGCAGACGGCGGGCGTCCCACCACCGGTGCCGCCAGCGCCGCCATCACAGAGGAGCTTGATCGTGCAGTCCTCCGGCATCGTGTACGGAAAGCAACCTAACCCCGTCACGGTTGGCCCCACCAGCAACACCCAAGCCCAGCAAGCAGTTCGATGCATGATCATTTCTCTCCGCGGCGCCTGGTCAGAGCACACCGCCCACGACAATCCCCAGGCTGCTGGCTCGGACGATGGGTGTCACATGCACGTGTCGGTCCGGCACTGAACGGCGAGTAGCGAGCCCGTAGACGAGCGTCCCAACCCCGACGGCTCCTGCGCTGGCGAAACTCCAGAACGCCGCGTTACTGAATGCATAGCGGTCGTCTACAGATTCGCTCAGCTCACGACATCCTGCCCGCGGATCGGAAGCCCCGCACGCACCCGTGCCACCGGCGCTGCGCAAGCGGCTTCGCTCTGTGTCTGCATCGCTGCCGTTCGCGTTCGCTAGGAATGTGAGTACCACCCCCGCAATCGCAGCCGCCCCCGCTGTCGCCGCACCACCGATCAGCACCGCCGTCCTCGGCCCTTCCGGTCGCGCCGGCACCGTTGGCGGAGACGACCACCCGGCTTTCCGCGGCATCGGCGCCATCACCGCCGGCGCCTTCGCCTCCGGCCCCGTCGTCTCCGGCGCCTTCACCGCCTTCGGCGTCAGCTCCGGCATGACCGTCTCGGTCACCCCCGGCGCCGCCACCAGCCGCACCGCCTCGTCCTCGTACCCCGCTCGCCGGATCACCAGCGTGTGCTCCCCCGGGTCCACGTACAGCTCATGCTTCACCGCGTCCTCCGGCACGCGCTCGCCGTCCACGAACACCTCCGCGTCCGCCACGTCCGTTCCCTGAAGCCGCACTGCCCCCACCTGCGCCTTCGCCTCGTCCAGCAGCGCCAGCATCCGCGCTAGCCGCTCCGGCTCGATCTCCGGGCCCACCGTGCGCACCCCGTACGCAAGGTGATTCGCCGCAGACACAGGCTTGTTCAGCCTCAGCTGCACCTGCCCGAGGTTCACTGCGATGTCGAACGACTTCATCCGCGCCCACGCACGCAGGTACAGGAGCTCCGCTTCCTCCAGACGACCCGCGATGTGCTCCCGACGCCCTTCCTCGAAGTCGCGCAGCGCAACATCGCGCGCGCTCACCTCACTCGACGGAGGTTTCGCTCGCTCCTCGCCGCGGACGCTGCTCGTCGCTGCCGTGCTCCCGAGCAGCACCGACATCGCAAGCCATCCCGCATGCAGCTCTCGTCTCACGATCGCTCCCTCATCCACGCAACATCCACCGTCCACGTGCTCGCACCTCGCCCAGTCGCTCGCCGCGCTCGTTCTCCCGCCACGCGCGCACACGTCCCCGTTCGTCGCGCCTACTCCAGCGCGACGTTTCGCTCTTCTCTCTCGTCGCCTCGCTCCACGCGGCGGTTGCGGCGTCCTGTTCGCCGCGACCACCGCGTCGAGCCGCGTCACCTCAGAACGCCCGCGCCTCGGCCTTCACACCCGCGGCGCCCTCGCCCTCCGCGTTCGCACCCGCGCCGCCCGGACCCGCGTCGCCCAGCTCCACCGTCACGCCTTGCACCGGCGGCGCCGCGCCCTTGTACGCGATCCCTAGCGCGTGACCGCCTCGCCCTCCGCCACCGGGACCGCCCGCTCCTCCCTTGCCGCCCGGACCACCAGCGCACGCGTCGTGCAGCGCCGTCGCTCCTTCGGCCTTCGTCCCGCCTGGACCGCCCGCTCCTCCAGGACCGCCTTCTTGGCCTGCACCGCCTTTGCCTCCAGCTCCGCCGCGCCCCGTCTTCAGCGTGACCTCCTCGAAGCTCAGCTGCGCGTTCAGGCTCATCAGCGCGATGCTCGATCCGCCCGCGCTGCCGCCTCGACCACCGGCACCACCGCAGCCGCCAGCACCACCTGAGCCGCCGCTCGCGCCACCGGCCACCGCTTCATCCGTGCACTTGTCTACGCCCGCGCCGCCCTTCGCTCCGCCTCCTCCGCCTCCGCCCTGCGCGGTGCCGCCCTTGGTGCCGTCGCGGCCGGCGGCGCCGGTGAAGCCGCTGGCGCTGATCTCGCCGAGACCGGTCGCACCGGCGCCAGGCCCGCCCACGGTGCCGTCGTCTCCCGCGGTCCCGTCCTTGCAGCGCACCTCTCCTTCTTCACCCGTGCCGCCGTTCAGGATCGCCCCGGGCGAACCTTTGTCCCCCCCGCCGCCTTTGCCCGCTTGACCGATGCCGCCGGCACCACTGAGCGAATCGTCGCTCTCATCCTCCGGCGTGCCGCAGTCGTTCTTCACTTCTCCGCCCGGAACGACGAGGGCTTCCGAGCACGCCGCGTTGCCGCCGTTCCCCATCGCGCCCCCCATCGCGCTCACCTCGTGCAGCGCCCCGTCTGCTCCCGCCGCCGCATCGCCTGCCTCCAGCACGCACCGCGCGAGCTCCACGTTCACCTCTTCCGCCACCGCCGCGATCGACGACGCTCCCGCCGACTCCACGTCGTCAGGTTCGATCCCGCGCGCCTGCACGTGCACGTCCTCAACGCGCACCTTCGCCTCTGCTCCCCCGCCGCGCATCAGCAACGGGATCTCTCCTGCCCCCGCCGTCAGCACCGTCTTCCTCTGCTCGCCGGCCCAACCCCATCCGCTCGCGCAGTCCAGGCCCCCGTAGATCGTCACGCTCCCCGCGACCTCCACCGACTCCGCGAACGTCTCCGCGCACGCGTACACACGCCGCGTTCCGGTCGCTTCCGCCTGCGCCAACGCGGCACGCAGCGTCTTCAACGGCGCCTCCTTCGTCGCGTCGTTCTCGTCGCTCCCGGACGTCGACACGAACACACCGCACTCGTCGTCCACTCCGGCGGCGTTCTCGCTCGGCACGCACGCGATGGGTGGTGCACCACCACCGGAACCGCTACTCATGAAGTGAGAGCACGTCCGAAGCAGTTCGCAGTCGTTCTCGATGTGGTACCAGAGGCCATCGCAAGCGACGCCCTGCATGGCGCTCATCCACATCATCAGGAGCAAGCACTGCCTGCGCAGGCTCATTGTCTGTGCCTTTGAGGTCTTCACCACGCACCTGCCACGATGACGCCAGCCGTGCGTGAGCCTCCGAACGGCGTCACGCGCACCGCTGTTTCTGTTGACTTCTGAGGGTTCGGCCACACTGCATAGGCGGCCGCGGCGATAGCCAGCCCCGCCGACACGATGTAGCTGCCGAGCGCGAGGTCGCCCATCGTCCCAGCACGCGACGCAGCGTCGCTCGTTTGTGTGCAGGTCTCCATGAACTCTCCTCGTGGCGCGATGCACTGCTCGTTCGCTCTCGCGAGCACATCGCTGTACCGGTGCGCATCCGCGCTCGCGTCGTTCGACGCCACCGTGAACCCCACCGCCACCCCGAGCCCCACCGCGCTCGCCGCCCCCAGCGCGATGACCGGCACCCAGCTCCGCTGCTCCTCCACCCGCGCCCCCGCCGCGGGCGCCTTCGTCTTCGCCTCCCCCTTCGCCGCTGCCGCCGCGCCCTGCGCGCCCTTCGAGCCTCCGGCCCCCGGCACCTTCGCCCCCGCCGCGCTCGTCTCCGGCGCCTTCACCGCCTTCGGCTTCAGCTCCGGCATGACCGTCTCGGTCACCCCCGGCGCCGCTACCAGCCGCACCACCTCGTCCTCGTACCCCGCTCGCCGGATCACCAGCGTGTGCTCCCCAGGCTCCACGTACAGCTCATGCTTCACCGCGTCCTCCGGCACACGCTCGCCGTCCACGTACACCTCCGCGTCCGCCACGTTCTTCACCCGCACCTGCAACGTCCCCGCCCGCGCCTTCGCCGCCTCCAGCAGCGCCAGCATCCGCGCCAGCCGCTGCGGCTCGATCTCAGGACCCACCGTCCGCACCCCGTATGCAAGGTGCTTCGCCGCCGACGCGGGTTTGCCCAGCACCAGCTGCACCTGTCCGAGGTTCGCCGCGATCTCGACCGACTTCAGCCGCGCCCACGTCCGCAGGTACAACAGCTCCGCTTCCTCCAGCCGGCCCGCGAGGTGCGCGCTCCGGCCCTGCTCGAAGTCCCGCACCACGCGGTCACGCTCGCTCTCCGCGGTCGGCACCGGCTGCGCTCGCTCCTGTCCGCGCGCGCTCGTCGTCGCCGCCGCGCTTCCGAGCAACACCGACATTGTCAGCCAACCTGCACGCATCTCTCGCTTCACGGTCGCTTCCTCGCTCTCGCGAAGTCCGCCATCCACGTGCCCGCTCCCCGCGCTCCTCCGCGCTCGGTATCTCGCAGCACGCGCACACGCTTGGGTCTTGGTGCGCCCGTGACGGGAGGCAGCAACGCGTCATCGCCGCGCACGTCACCCGCCTCCGAGGCGCGCCAAGACGCACGTCACGTTGTCCGGCCCACCGTGCTCGTTGGCCAGATGGATCAGCAACTCCGCCGCAAGGCTCAGGTCGCGGTGCGCCTCGAGGATCCCGGCGATGCGCCGCTCGGGCACCGGGCCCCATAGCCCATCGGAGCACACGAGAAAGACATCGCCCGGTGCGGTGGCCTCCACACGCGACTCGATGTCGACGCTCTCGTCGGCCCCCAGTGCGCAAGTGACCGCGCTCGCCCGGTCGCTCAGCGCCTCGACCGCCTCCCGCGCTCCGTCGCCGTCCCCGAGCAGCTCTTCCAGCAGCGTGTGGTCTCGCGTCAAGCGCTCCAGCGTCCCCCCGCGCATCCGGTAGACGCGCGAGTCGCCCACGTGTGCGATGTACGCCATGCCGGGCGCGAGCAGCACGCCCGCGAAGGTCGTCGCCATGCCGCGCATCGCCTCCTGCTGCTGGCTGGCCTCGTAGATCGCCCGGTTGGCCCGCCGCACGCTCAGCACCAGCCGCACCTCGTCCCAGTCGCTGGGCGTCGAGGTCCCGGTCGTCGTTGTCCCGCGGGGCCAGGTTTTCTCCAGGTCGCCGTCCTCCTCGAAGCAGTTCCTGACCACCTCGATGGCCATGCGGGATGCGACCTCGCCGGCCGCGTTGCCGCCAAGGCCATCGGCCACCATGAACAGCCCCAGGTACGGCAGTGCCGCAAAGCTGTCTTCATTGTGGCTGCGCCGACGCCCGACGTCCGACTGCGCTGCCGCCTCGATGGCGAGCTGTGGGTACACGATCGTCCTCCTCGCGTGCTCGTCGCTGAGACGAGCCGAGCCAAGGCGCGCCGCGCATCGCGGCGCGCTCAATCCTCCTCACGATCACCTCAGCGCACGAGGCGCTGCTCCCTGCTCAGCGCGCGTGGGCCACGTCAGCGCACGCACGCGCGGCGCGCGCTCGCACCCGTCAGCCGCCTGGCCAAAAAGGGGTCCGCTTCTCCCGGACTGCTGCCAATGGCCATTGGATAGATATCCCGACTATAGGCCTGACGAAGCAGTGGAGGATTTCAGCAGACCATCGGCCCACCCGCCCGGCACTCACGCTTTCTCAGCAGTGTTGTTAGCCCCGAGCAGCCCACCGACCCGCGTTGCCGCGGCACGCCGGAAGGTACCGCCTGGGTGCTCTCTACGTCCAGCCTCCTGAAGCGATGTTGCCCTTGAGTTCTCCGGAGAAGCTCATTCCCTCCAGATGGCTTCAATTCTCACATGATCGACCTGATCCGAAATTCCAACACATGCCCGCGCTCCCCGGCGCGCCGGCGCTCTCCGCCGGACCGCCGGGCGCGGCGCTGCCGCCGTCGCCCGCTGTGCCGAAGGTGAATTGCACCGCCGGCGCTTCGCTCGGAGCCACCGCGTAGGCGATGCCCACGGCGTGACCGCCTCGACCGCCAGCGCCGGGGCCACCCGCTCCGCCTTGACCGCCGTCTCCGCCTCGGCAGCCGATGGATCCACCGAGGGGCGAAGCAGCACCCCCAGGCCCGCCGCTGCCCCCAGCGGCACCGCCCCTTCCGCCAGCACCGTCTCCGCCCTTGCCCGCCTTGCCCACTGCGACGGTCACTTCCGTCAGCACCAGCTTCGACCCGAGGCTGAGGATCCCGATGCTCGACCCGCCGGCCTTGCCACCGCCTCCTCCTTTACCGCCGCAACCCCCAGCTCCGCCGCCGCCGCCGCTCGCGCCAGGTCCCTCCACGGTGTCGGTGCTGGCCGAGCAGAACAGCCCTGCTTTCGCTCCGCCGCCGCCTCCCCCCCCTTGACCACGACCGCCTGTTATGCCTCGACCGCCGTCGCCGCCCACGACACCGGTCAATGTCAGCGTCGTGCTGCCTCCGGCTGCGCCAGTCATGCCGCGAGCGCCACTTTTGCCGATTGTGCCGGGCTTGCAGGCGCCATCTGGATCCGTCTGTCCCACGCCACCGAGCCCGTACTCGTCAGGGTTCTCCTCCGGCAACGGCGCGCCGTCCTCCCCGCGTTGCCCGTTACCCTCGTCCATCCCCGGGGTTCCTCCGGGCCCGCCTCGACCCCCGCGCGTCTCGCCGTCGTCGCACATCGTCACGCCGGGCTCGCCGCCTCGCACGTCCGCGGGTAGCTCGCACGCATTCGACGCGCTCATCGTCGTCGCGCTCGCGCCCGCCTGCGGCGCCTCCCCCGGCGTCTCGCCCTTCGCACCGTCCATCCCATCGCCCGCCGTCACATCCACCTGCGCGAGTTCCGCCTCGACGTCCGCCACTGCCACGCCGATCGACGACCCGCCCGGGAGCGTCGCACTCGCCGCGGTGATCACGAACCCCCAGACCTTCGCGCGCCCCGCTTCCTCGGTCACCGTCACCGCCGCGACATCCGCGGGCCCCTCGATAGCGCTCCGCGCGCTCGCGCTCCACGTCCACGCATCGCAGTCGAACCCGCCATAGATCTCCACTCCGCTCGCGATCGTCACCGCCTCCGCGAACGCCGCCCCCTGCGCCGCGCACGCATACACCGGCCCGCCGCCCGCCTTATCGATCGCCTCCTGCAGCGACGCGAACGGCCTCGCCTTGGTCCCATCGCCGCCGGACGCAGGCCCGGGCTTCGCGAATACGCCGCAACTCGCGTCGATGGCCTCGCCGTTCTCGGTGGGCACGCACGCGAGGGGTGGTCCCCCACCATCGCTCGGCGAGCGCAGGTAGTCGCAGGAGGCGGTGCGTTCGCACCGGTCAATCTCATGGCTCCACAGAACGTCGCACCCCCCGGCGAGGAGAGCGAGCACCGCGACGGTCGAGCGCGAATGGAAGGTGAACGGCTTCATCGTGTCCTCTCTTGCTCGGGTCACCACGTCGCCTGCACCACGAGGCTCCCGCCCTGCACGCTAAGCGTGGGTGCTACACGCACCCGGCCGGTCGCGATGCTCTTTGCGCGCGGCCACATCGCGTACGTCACCGCGGCGATCACCAGCGCGCCCGCCGTCGCGTACGCCACGCGCGCGCCATTGCCGAGCGTGTCGAGGCGCGACACGGTCCTGCGCAGCTCCGCGCACCGCTCGGGCGCTGCTGTAGGCGGGTTCAAGCAGTGGGTGCGCACCTTCAAGATCGCGTCGAGCTGCGCGTCGGCCTCCGCGCTCGCGCCGTTGGACGCCAGGGTCAGTCCGATCCCGACGCCAAGCCCCACCGCGCTCGCCGCCCCCAGCGCGATCACAGGCACCCAGCTCCGCGGCTCCTGCACCCTCGCCCCCGCCGCCGGCATCTTCGTCTTCGCCGCCCCCATCCCCGGCGTGCTCGCTGCTTCCGGTGCCGCTGCGCCCGGCCCCTTCCCACCTGGCCCTCTTGCCTCCGGCGCGTTCACCGCCTTCGGCTTCAGCTCCGGCATGACCGTCTCGGTCACCCCCGCCGCCGCCACCACCCGCATCACCTGGTCCTCGTACCCCGCTCGCCGGATCGCCAGCGTGTGCTCCCCCGGGTCCACGTACAGCTCATGCTTCACCGCGTCCTCCAGCACGCGCTCGCCGTCCACGAGCATCTCCGCGTCCGCCGCGTTCTTCACCCTCACGCGCAACGTCCCCACCTGCGCCTTCGCGTGGTCGAGGAAGTGCCGGATCCGCGCGATCTGCTCCGGCTTCGTCGACGGCGGCGCCGTCCTCAGCGCGAACGCGAGGAACGTCGCCGCCGACCGCACCTTGTTCAGCTGGATCTGCACCTCCCCGAGATTGGCCGCGATGTCGAACGTCCTCACAAGCGCCCACGCCTTCAGGTACAGGAGCTCCGCGTCCGACCACCGCTTCTGCTTGAACGCCTCGTTCCCCTCACGGTAGAGCTGCGTCGCGCGGGCGTTGTCGCCGCGGCCCTCCTCGTCGCCGCTCGCCGCCGCGGCCGGCGGCGCGGGCTGCGCCAGGGCCGTCGCAGGCACCAGGGCGCAGGTGGACAGCGCGCAGAGCGCCGCGCCCGTCACGTGCATCGTCAGGTTCCTCATCGCGTCTCCCATCGTCGATCCATCCTGGCGGCTCAATCGAAGTTCGGCGTGTCGTAGGGGCTCGGCGGCCGCGGCGCCTCCTGCCTCTCTTTCACCGGCGCCGCGCCCGCCGGCTCCCTCGGCGCCTGCCGCGACGGCGTCGCGGAGCTGCCATCACGCGCCCTCGGCGCAGTGCCCTGCGACGCCGCCGACGCCGCCGGCCCACCCGACCTGTCCTGCTGCGCGCCGCTCGCTGCTCCCGGCGATCCTTCCATGGGCGGCGTCATCCGCACCGAGGCCGCGGCTCCACCCGGCGCTGCGACCGGCCCCTCCGACGCGCTCACAGCCGGAGCGCTGGCCATCGCTGCCCCCAGCGTGCCTGCCTTCTCCGCAACCGGCGCGCCTGCCTTCTCCGCAGCCGCCCCCTTCGCCTCGCCCTGCGCCGCGCCCGCCTTCTCCGCGGCCGCCTCTCCCGCACCGTCGCTCGCTCCCCACCCGGCTCGCAGCACGGACACCCCGATCGCCAGCAAAACGCCCACCGCTAGCACCCACGCCGCGCGCTGCCGGCCCGCCCGGCGCTGCGTGCGCCGCGCCGCCGCGACCTCCGCGAGCCGCGGCGCCGCGCGTCTCGCTCCCGCGCTCCCCGCCGCCTCGTCTCTCCCAGTCGCCTCGTCTCTCCCGGTCGCCTCGCCCCTCCCCGCCCCCTCGCTCCCCGCCGCCTCGCTCCCCCTCTCCTCGCCTCCCCCGCTCCGCCCCCCGTGCCACTCCGCGAGGATCTCGCTGTCGATCACGATCGGCTGCCGCTTCGTCACCGCCAGCCCCTCCGGCATCGACACGGTCGGCGCCCCCACGTCGGCGAGCGGCGCGCGCTGCTCCGGGTTGCGCGCCCCGCCGCCCCGCCTCGCGCCGTCCCGCGGCGGCGGCACCCGCCGCGGATCCTCGATGTGGACCCGCTCCATCTCCAGCGTCGGGTGCAGCGGCCTTGGCGCGACCTCGCCCACCGCGTAGGCCTTCGCCTCGTCCTCGCCCTGGCTCTGGATCGCCCGGGGCACGCCCGCCGCTTCGCCGTGCTGCTTCGCCATCGCCTCGCTCCCTGCACCCGCGCGGCCTACCGCCCGCGCGACCCGGGTCCTCGCTTCCCCGCGCGTTCCGCGCCTGCCGTGCCTCCTGCGCCTCCACCCGCCGGCCCATCGCCCCGCACCCCGGGCAGCACCGGCCCCACCCCCGGCGCGCCCCGCGGCGGCGGCATCTCCTTCACCCCCCGCTTCCAGAGCGCCTTGCGCAGCCGCTCCCTGCCCCGCTCCAGCCGCCGCCGCACCGTGATGTACGGCACCCCGAGGAACGCCTCCGCCTCGCGCATGTCCATCCCGTCCACGAACACCGCCCCGAGCGCCCGCTGCTCGTCCTCGGGCAGCTCGGCGAACGCCTCCCCCAGCGCCCGGATCGCCCCCACGTAGGCCACGCGCTCCGCCGCCTCCTCGTCGGACACCGGCCGCCGCATCGCCGCCACCCCCGCCACGACCCCCACCGTCGCCAGCGCGTCGCAGAACTCCTGAAGCCGACCCTGGATCTCCTCCGGGCCGTCCCGCAAGAGGTCGAACCCGCCCTTGTGGTGCTCCGACAGCGCCGCCATCGCCCGCCGCATCGCCACGTCGCGCCGCCGCGCCTGCGTCTCCGCCCGGATCAGGTCCAGCATGCTGCCGTCCATCCGCGCGCGCGCGTACCCCTCGAACGAGACGCCCTGCGCCTCGTCGTACCGGCGCACCGCCTCCACCACGGCCGCCGAGCCCGCCGCGGCGAGCTCGTCCCGGTCGACCAGCCCCGCGTACCTGCGCGCGTACCAGCGGGCCTGGGCCTCGACCATCGGCAGCGCGCGCTCGACCAGCGCCCGCTGCCTCGGCGTGAGCAGCAGCAGCACCTCGGCGTCTTTGCCCTCGCCCTCGCCGGTCACGCGCCCTCCCTCCCGCCGCCCGCCGCGCCCCCCTTGCGGTCGTGGCCACGCTCCGCCGGCACGCCCTCGCACGGCACCTCCCCGCTCGACGACGGCACCGGCCGCGCCATCAGCTGGCGCAACAGCGCGACGGAGTAGGGGTTCTTGACGAGCTCGTCCTCCATCGCCTCGCGCAGCTGCGCGAGCATCGCCTCCGGCACGAGCCCGCGGTACGGCGCGAGGCTCCGCTCGATCGTCTCCGCCACCACGCGCTCCGCGCGCAGCCGCTGCTCGTCGTTTCGATCGTCCTGTGACATTCCGGCCTCCTCTCCGCGCTCGCACGCTCCAGCGCCCTGCCCTGCACATCCCTAGAAAATCGGCGCGTCTCCGAAGGGCGCGGCCCCCTGCCGCCCCGGCTTGGCCGTCGCCGCTGGCCGGCGCGCCGACCCGACCGGGGTTGCCGACCTGACCGGGGTTGCCGATCTGACCGGGGTTGCCGACCTGACCGAGGTTGCGCCCGCCGCCGCCGCCGGCCTGGCCGGGGTTGCCGGCCTGACCGAGGTTGCGCCCTCCGCGCCGACCGAGGTTGCGCCCTCCGCTCCGACCGGCGTTGCGCCCTCCGCCGCACCGACCGGCGTTGCGCTGGCAACCGCCGTTGCGCTGGCAGCCACCGTTCCGCCGGCAACCGCGGTTGCGCTGGCAGCCGCCTTTGCGCCGGCATCCTCCGCCGAGGTCGCGGGCGTGCCCGGCGGCGCGAGCCACCTCACGGCCAGCGCGCTCGCCGCCGAGGAGGCGAGCACCAGCGCGATCAGCATCCACGGCGCCATGCGCACCTCGCGCCCGGCGCGCGCTCCCACTCCCCGCTCCCCCGACCCGCGCTCGCCCTCCGCGGCCAGCAGCCGGAGCATCGGGCTCGTCGTGCGCACCGCGGGCGGCCGGGACGACCCCGGCGGCGGACCGGACGGCGACGACAGCGACGTCACCTCCATGATCTCCGTCCCCCGCGCCGTCCTCCCTTGGCTGCCCGGCGCGCGCCCGTCCCCCTCGCGGCCCGCCGGCCACGGTCCAGGCCCGAACGCCGCCGCCCGGACGCTCTCCAGATCCATCGGCGCCGTTCCGCCGGGCCCCAGGGCGGGCGCCGGCGACGCCACCACCACCCTGGCCGACGGCTCCCCCCGCGGCACCTCGAGCGTCGGCCCCGTCACCGGCGCCCGGTAGACCGCGCGCCGCCCCGGCCGGCCCGGGATCGGCGGCTCGCCGGGCGGCGTCGCCAGCGAGATCCGGCCCTCCGCCTCGTCCTGCTCGAGGCGCCTGCGCAGCGCGATCATGCCCTGCGCCATCTCGGCCATCGACAGGTACCGCGTCGCCGGCTGCTTCGCCGTCGCGCGCCGGATCACCTCGTCCACGTACGCCGGCAGCCCCGCCACCTCCGACAGCGGCGCGGGATCCGCGAAGAACTGCCAGTTCACGAGCTTCGTCCGGTCGTCGAACGCGTCGCGGAACGGGTGGCGGCCGGCCATCATCTCCCAGAGCACGAGCCCCAGCGAGTACACGTCGAAGCGCGCGTCCGCCTCGTTCCCGGCGAGGTTCTCGGGCGCCATGTACGCGGCCGTCCCGAGGCGCACGTTGCGCTGGGTCGTCCGCATCTCGTAGGGGATGACCTTCGCGATCGAGAAATCGACGACCTTCACCATCCCGTCCGCGGTGAAGACGATGTTGTCCGGCTTCACGTCGCGGTGGATGATCTGGTTCTCGTGCGCCGCGTCGAGCCCCCACGCGGCCTCGAGCGCGACGTGCAGCGCGAACAGCGGCGACAGCCTCCCCTGGCGCTCCAGGATGGTGCTCAGCGTCGGCCCGTCGAGGAACTCCATGAGCATCCACGCCGTGCCGTCCGCCTCGCAGCCGATGTCGAAGACCTCGACCACGTTGGCGTGCTGGATCCCGAACGTCCCGTGGGCCTCGGCCAGGCTCCTCTCGGCCTTCCTGGCGTCCTTCCGGTCGCGCAGGTGCATCATCTTAAGGGCGCACCGCGCGCCGGTGATCCGGTGGCGGACCTCGTACACCTCGCCGGAGTACCCGGCGCCCACGAAGCGCACGATCTCCATCTGGTGAAAGACCTGACCCGGCTGGAACACCTGCCGCTCGATCGGCTCCTCGGCGTCGCTCACGGCGCTCTCCCGCTCCTTCCCGGCGCCCACGCTATCCGCGGGCTGCTGCGGCGGGAACGCCTCGGTGACGGCCAGCGCGGCGGCGGGCAGGTCCGCCGTGACGGCCAGCGCCGCCGTGACGAAGGCCGGCCGTCTCGTGGGTTCCGTGAGAGGGAGCATCGCGTTGTCCATGGGCGGGTGCCTCTCGGGCGAGCGCCCCTCCTCTGGAGGCGCTGCCGTCGCCTACCCATGTCGGCTCGGCGCCGCCGGAGTGCTCACCCGATCGACGCCTCCCCCTTCGAAAACGACGCGACCGCCGACCACCAGGCGCCCACGCGCCCTCGCATGCCCGCTGGCCATTGGCCAGTTGGCCACTGGCCGCGCCGAGCACGGTTCCGACAGGACCCTTTGCGCAAAGCGGTTGCGAACGCGCGAGGCGCTCCCACTAAGATGCCCAGTTTCCTGGGGGAGGATCGGAGAAGAGAACGATGGCAGCCTATGGATACAGCTTCGTCACCGACAAGGCGTTCAGCGCCTTCGCGCGGGATCTCGAGCAGGGAGCGTGGAAGGGCGTCTCGATCGACAAGTACGATGTCCCGAACCGCGTCCCGGCGGCGCTCCTGCTCGAAGCGCCGAAGCCGGTGATCTGGAAGGCCCGCGCGCTCTGGAGCATTCGGGCGCTCGACGAGGCGCTCGGCGTCGCCTCGGCCGCGGCGCTCGCCGAGCTCGACACGGAGTGGGACACTGCCCAGCGGGCGTTGCACCTCTTCCTGGCCTCGGCGGCCGAGAGCAAGGATCCAGCGCAGCGCGACGCTGCGGTGCGGCTCCGCGGCGCCCTGCTCGCGGGGGCGGGCACCGAGCAGACCCGGTACACGTACGACGCCGAGGTCGATTACGGCTGGCACCAGGTCGCGGTCGCGGGCAAGGCGCCGCTCGCCGCCGACGTGAAGAAGGTCGGCGCCGGCGCGTACCTGAAGCGCATCGAAGAGGCGACCGAGGCGCTCGCCAAGGGGCTCGGCCGGAGCTCCGGCCAGAAGCGCGCGGTCGCGCGGTCGAAGCGCATCCGGGAGGCGGTGGTCGCGTGTACGCAGGCGTTCAACGCCATCCACGGCGAGATCGGCTGGCTCATCGAGCACACGCCGACCGGCAAGCACCGCGAGCTCCTCGAGGCGCTCCACGCGCCGTTCCTCGCCCTCCTCGAGCGCAGCCCGCAGCGCGCGCCGGCGGCCGCCGCACCGGAGGAGGAGGAGGAGGCCGCGCCGGCTGAAGAAGAGGACGCCGCGGAGACCGAGGCAGAAGAGAGCACGCCCGGCTGAGCCGGCGGAGGAGCGCAGGGGGCCGGCGAGCGTGCGCCGCCCTGCCTCCGCCACCCCCAGCAGCCCTTGCCCGAACCCCTGCCGGCTCTCCGCAGCCCTTCCCCCAACCCCTGCCGGGTCTCCGCAGCCCTTCCCCCAACCCCTGCCGGGTCTCCGCAGCCCTTCCCCCAACCCCTGCCGGCTCTCCGCAGCCCTTCCCTGCCCCTCTGCCGGCCCTCCGCAGCCCTTCCCCCAACCCCTGCCGGGTCTCTGCGGCCCTTGCCCGAACCCCTGCCGGCTCTCCGCAGCCCTTCCCCCAACCCCTGCCGGTGACCGGCAGCACGTCCTGCCCTCGTTGCCGTCGCGCTTGCAGCGCGTTCTCGGACGGAACCGCGCCTTCTCGTGACGTTCTGCTATCCTCCGCCGCCGTGATTGTGGACCAACCCCCCACACCTGCCCCTCACGAGGCTCCGGAGGACCGGGCCACGTTCGGGCTCGCCGCCTTCGATCCTCGCCCGAGCCTCATGGCGCCTTCCATCGCGCCGGCCGCCTCGGCGGCGCCGCACGTCTCGGTGGTCGTCCCGGGGCTGAACGAGGCGGAGAGCCTGACGGAGCTCGCGCAGCGGGTGGATCAGGCCTTGAAAGGGCGCTTCTCCTACGAGCTCATCTTCGTGGACGACGGCAGCACGGACGACAGCTGGGGCGTCATCTCCAGGATCCGCGCGGAGAACCCGGTCGTGAAGGGGATCCGGCTGCGGAAGAACTTCGGCAAGGCGACGGCGCTCACGGCCGGGTTCCGCAAGGCGAGGGGCGCCGTGGTCGTCACGATGGATGCCGATCTCCAGGACGACCCGGCCGATCTGCCGAGCTTCATCGCCAAGGTCGAGGAGGGCCTCGACGTCGTGGTGGGCTGGAAGGTCAACCGCCTCGACCCCGCCAATCGCCTCGTCCTGTCCCGGATCTTCAACGGGACCGTCCGCGCGGTCACGGGCGTGAAGCTCCATGACATGAACTGTGGCTTCAAGGCCTACCGTCGCGAGGTGCTGCGCACCATCCCGATCTACGGAGATCTCTTCCGGTACATCCCGGCGCTCGCCGCCTGGCAAGGCTTCCGCGTCACGGAGATCCCGGTGCGCCATCACGCTCGCAAGTACGGCGCCTCGCGCTACGGACTGGAGCGCATCCTGCGCGGCTTCTTCGACCTGCTCAGCGTCATGTTCCTGACGCGCTACTCGAAGAAGCCGATGCACCTCTTCGGCCTCATCGGCCTGGTCTTCGCGGCGACCGGCGTGACCATCAACGCGTATTTGACGTTCCTCTGGCTGCTCGGTCACAAGATCGGAGACCGGCCGCTGCTCCTCCTCGGCGTGCTGATGATCCTCCTCGGCATCCAGTTCTTCTCGATGGGTTTCATCGGCGAGTTCCTCACCTTCCAGATGCAGCAGCGCCACCTGGCAGACGAGCCGCCCATCCGCGAGGAGTTCGAGTGATCTCCGAGCCTCGCCTCGATCGGTCCTGGGTCCCCGCGTCCGGGCGCCTCCCCTCTCTTCAGGCCCTCTGCTCCGCGGCGCCGCGCTGAGCGCGCGGCCGGGGTTTGCCGTCGTGAGCCGCACCGCCCTGCGCGCCCTCGTCCGCCTGATTGGCCCGCTCTTGCTCGTCCTCGTGGTCGTGCGCATGGACGACCGGGACGCGGTGCTCGGCGCGGTCGTATCGGCCTCGGCTGGCCCGCTCGCGCTCGCGGCGGCGCTGAACGTCCTCAACATCCACCTCAAGGTGGTCCGCTGGGACGCGCTGCTGCGCGCCCGAGGCATCGTCTATCCGCTTCGGCGTGCGTGGAGCGCCTACGCGACGTCGCTCTATGTTGGCATGCTGACCCCCGGGCGGGTCGGCGACCTGCTCCGGATCCGCTACCTGCGCCACGACCTCGGCGTGCCTTACGCGGAGGGGCTGGCCACCGTCGTGATGGACAGGCTGTGTGATCTCTACGTGCTCGCCGCGTTCGTCGCGGTCGGCGTCGCCCGTTACAGCGCGGTGATCGCCGGCCGCCTGGCCTGGCTGACGTGGGGTGGAATCGCCCTCACGGTCCTGGCGCCCCTCGTGTTGCTCATCCCCGGGCTGGCCGAGCGGCTGCTGCTCGCCTTCTCGCGCAAGCTCGCGAAGGATCCGTCGGAGAGCGCGGAGCCCGGCGCGGCGAGCCGCTTCCTGGTCGCGCTGCGCGCTCATGTCGGGCGCGGGCTCCTCTTCACGCTCCCGGTCACGGTGGCGACGTTCGTCGTCAACTTCGCGCAGGGCTACCTCATCGCGCGCGCCCTTGGCGTACCGCTCTCGCTCTTCGACGTCACCTGCTTGCTCGCCATCGCGAACCTGCTCGGTCTCTTGCCGATCTCGATCGCCGGCGTAGGTGTCCGAGAGCTCTTCTTCTCCCTCGTATTCCCTTCGCTCGGCTTCACCGCCGAGCACGGCGTCAGCTTCGGCCTGCTGGTCTTCGCCGTCATCTACCTCGTCGTCGTCGCCGTCGGTTTCGTGAGCTGGCAGCTGGCCCCCCCGCCCACCTCCCCGGCCCCATCCACCTCCCGATCCGGCTAGCGCCCCGAGCTCCTGCGTCGCCCGCAGGGGCGAGCGCGAGCGACGATCTCCTTCGATCGACTCAGAGCGAGATCGGGGTCGTTAGCCGAAGAGGCTCCCCCTCGAAGGCCGGCACCCGCGCCGCGGCGGCTCGGAACGCGTCGACCACGCACGCGCCGACCTCGGTCCCGGCGAAGGGCGCCCCGTCCAGCGCCACGTGGGCCTCGCCGCTCGGCGCGAAGGTCACGGTCACGCTCCCCTCCCCGCTCGGCCCGTCCGGCTGCCAGCAGCGCTTCGCCCGGACACGGCCGTGCTCGAGCGCCGCGCCCGCGGCCTTGCCCACCCGGACGCGCGCCCCGTCGACCCGGCTCGACCAGGTGTCGTACCCCTCGTGAGAGCGCAGCGACACCTCGGCAGAGGGGGGGTACGCCCCGCCGCGCTGCAGGCAGTGCGAGGGGCGCACCATCGCATAGCCCGTCGCGGTGGCGAAGCTGCACACCGCGAGCGCCACCAGCAGGGCCCGCTGCCCACCGCCCCGGCCGAGCGGCCCGTCGGGCGGCCCATCATCGTTCGATCCGTCACGCAACCGCTCGACCTCCGCACGGATCTCCGCGATCTCCGCGTCCCGGGCGGCGAGCGCCGCATCCCGCTCCTTCAGCTTGGCTTCGAGGGTTTCGATGCGCGCGCGAGCCGCATCGAGATGATCCCGGTAGTGCGACATGGCGCCATTCTACCGCGGGCCGCGCGTGGCGCCCTGCCCTTCCCGCGCCCTCGCGTCGTTACACGCCCTTCCGCGTCCTTTTGCGATGTTCCCCCCGCTCCTTGACAGCGGGGGGTGGGGTCAAGTAGCCGAGGACCCGCCTCACCTATGCTAGAGAACCACCGCACCAGGCTGAACAGCGCGCTCGCCAAGCTCGACGGCGCCCTCGAGCGGCTCGCACGCGCCGCCTTGACCCTGGCGCCGTGGCCGATCCTCTACGGCATGAGCATCGCCGTGACGGCCTGGGTCTTCACCCACCCGAGCCGGCACGCGCAGCTCGACACGAACAAGCTGACCGAGGTGGAGCGCCGCTGGATGGCCGGCGGCGCCGCCGCCGCCATCGTGGGGCTCGGGCTCGCCTACTTCCTCGTGATGCTGGCGCGGCGGGCCCGCACCCGCTCGTGGGACTTCGTGGGCACCGTGGGCCGCCTCAACCGCGCCCTGATCCCCCTGCTCGCGCTCCCGTTCGTCGCCGCGCTCAAGCTCCCGAACATCGAGAAGGACAGCCCGAAGAGCACGATCTTCTTCGCCGCCCTCGCCGCCGTGGCCACGGGCGCCGGCGCCTACGCCTGGGGCCGCCGCGCGCGGCTCTCGCCCGAGCTCGACGATGCGTCCGAGCTCGATGGCGCGCCCGCTCGCGGAGGCCGCGCGCTCGCGACGGTCGCACGGTGGCTCCCGCCGCTGGCCCTGCTCGCGATGTGGACGGGCTACACGCTCTTCTTCTCCCGGCTCGCGATCACCAACCACCACGCGCTGCACACCAGGACGCCCGACCTCGGGTACTACGACAACATCTTCTACCAGACGATCCACGGACGGCCGCTCGGCTGCTCCTGGCTCAAGGCCGGTTACCACGGCTCCGCGCACTTCGACCCGATCCTCATCCTGTTCTCGCCGCTCTACCTGATCTACTCGAGGGCGGAGTTCCTCCTCATCCTCCAGTCCGCGTGGCTCGGCGCCGGCGTCGTCCCCGTGTACCTGCTCGCGCGCGACAAGCTCGCTCACCGCGGCAAGGCGCTCCTGCTCGCCGCCGTGTGGGCCATCTATCCGGCCCTGCACGGCGCGAACATGTACGAGTTCCACTCGCTCGCGCTGATCTCGCCGCTCGTCGTCTGGCTCCTCTACTTCTACGAGACCGCCCGGGACAGGCTGTACTGGGTCACCCTCGCCGTGCTGCTGCTCTGCCGGGAGGACGTCTCCCTGCTGATGTGCTTCATCGGGCTCTACGCCATCTTCGACCGGCGCCCGGGCAGGACCCGCCTCGGCTGGGTGACCATCGCGACGAGCCTCGTCTACTTCGTCATCGTGAAGCTGTTCTTCATGACGTCGGCGGGCATCATCATGTCCGGCAAGGACGCTTATTCGTTCGCCTATTACTACGAGGAGCTCATGCCGAACCGGAGCGGGCTCGGCGGCATGCTCGTCTCCCTCCTCACGAACCCTGTCTTCGCGCTCAAGGTCCTGCTGGAGGAGCCGAAGATCATCTTCCTGCTCCAGCTCTTCGTCCCCCTCTGCTTCCTGCCCTTCCTCGCCAAGCCCGGGCGCTGGATGCTCGCCTACGGGCTCCTGTTCTGCCTGCTCGCCTCGCGCGACGCGGTGTTCTCGATCCACTTCCAGTACTCGTCGATCCTCTTCCCCATCGCGTTCGTGCTGACGCCGATCGCGCTCAAGCGGATCGAGGGCTCCGGGCCGGCCGCGTACTACGGGCTCGACGGGCGGCGGCTGTCGCGCGCGCTGCTCGCCGCCATGATCGTGGCGGCCGCGCTGATGTCGTGGAAGTTCGGCGGCCTCGTCGAGAACGCGTCGTTCAGGGGCGGCTTCTCCCGCGTGGCGCGCAAGCTGACGCCCGACCAGGAAGCGACCTACGCCTGGGTCCGGAAGCAGGTGGAAGCGATCCCGAAAAGCGCCATCGTCGGCGCGACGAGCAAGATGGGACCGCACGTGTCGAACCGGAAGGAGGCCTATTTCTATCCGGGCGACCGCGCCGCGACCGTCCAGTACGTGCTGCTCGACGAGGGGGAGCTCAAGGGCAAGGACCTGGAGCGCCACAACGCGGCGGTGAAGCGCGGCGAGCTCGAGGAGCTCAGCCGGCTGAAGAAGATGGCGCTGTTCAAGCGGGTCAAGCCGCCGTCGAAGGCGCAGCCGCCGGCCCCGGCGGCCTCCGACGAGCCCCCTACCGGAGACCCGCCCCCGGAGCTACGAAAGCCGGACCGAAAGGGCGGCGGCGCGCCGCCTGCGCCCTCCACCACCGCGGAGCAAGATGAAGACCCTCCTCCTGGCCCATGACTTCAACGCGACCTCCGAGATCGCCCTCGACACGGCGATCGAGCTCGCCCGCAAGCTGTCCGCGAAGATCGTCGTCGCGCACGTGTACAGCGTGCCCGTCTACAGCTTCCCGGAAGGCTCGTCCCTGATCCCCTCGGCCGAGGACGCCGCCCGCATCGCCGATGCGGCGCAGCGGAGCCTCGATCAGGTGCTCGAGCGCCGGCGCGCCGCGCCGGGCGTCGAGATCTCGGGCGTGCTGCGCGCCGGCGTCCCCGACGAGGAGATCTGCCGCCTCGCGGACGAGATCGGCGCCGACATGATCGTGATCGGGACGCACGCGCGCGGGGCGGTCGCGCGGGCGCTGCTCGGCAGCGTGGCGCAGCGGGTGGTGAGATCGGCAAAGGTCCCGGTCCTGTCGATACGGGGACCACAACCGGCCTGATGTATGTGACATCACGAAACGATCGGATCCGGTGTCCGGCGCCGCCGAACCGGGCGTTAGAAATTTCCCGACTTCCTGTCAAATGCGTCCTGCCGCGACGACGAAACCTCGTTGAAACATTGGGCACGTTACGCCCGTGCCATGAAGATCGACACTGGGGATACGGCCTGGCTCCTCGCATCGACAGCCCTCGTCCTTTTCATGACGCCGGGCCTCGCCCTGTTCTACGGCGGCATGGTGCGCCGCAAGAACGTGCTCGCGACGCTCATGCACTCGTTCGCCGCGCTCGCGGTGATCTCGGTGCAGTGGGTGGCCGTCGGGTACTCGCTCGCGTTCGGGACCTCGCACGGTGGGCTCATCGGCGGGTTCGACTTTGTCGGTCTGCACGGGATCGCGACGGTGGAGCGCGGCACGGTGCCGCACATCGCGTTCGCGGCGTTCCAGATGATGTTCGCGGTGATCACGCCCGCGCTCATCGCGGGGGCGTTCGCCGAGCGGATGCGGTTCTCGGCGTACCTGGTCTTCATCCTACTCTGGTCCACGCTCGTCTATGACCCGGTGGCGCACTGGGTGTGGGCGGAGAAGGGCTGGCTCTTCGAGATGGGCGCGCTCGACTTCGCGGGCGGCACCGTGGTTCACCTCGCGGCGGGCATCTCGGCGCTGATCTGCGCGCTCGTGCTGGGCAAGCGCACGGGATATCCGCACGAGCGGCACGTGCCGCACAACCTGACGATGACCCTGACGGGCACGGGCATCCTGTGGTTCGGGTGGTTCGGCTTCAACGCCGGCAGCGCGCTGACGTCGGGCGGGCTCGCGGCGCTGGCGCTGCTCGACACGCACCTCGCGGCGGCGGCGGGCGGCGCGGCGTGGCTCCTCGTCGAGTGGGCGCAGCGAGGCAAGCCGACCGCGCTCGGCGTGGCGTCCGGCATCGTGGCCGGGCTCGTCGGGATCACGCCCGCGGCCGGGTTCGTGGCGCCGTGGGCCGCCGTCGTGATCGGCCTGCTCGCGGGCGTTGTGTGTTATGCGGCGGTCGTCTCGAAGGAGCGCCTGCGCTACGACGACTCGCTCGACGCGTTCGGCGTCCACGGCGTGGGCGGCCTCCTCGGCGCGGTCCTCACCGGCGTCTTCGCCGAGAAGGCCCTGAACGAGGCCGGCCGTGACGGCGTGATCGCCGGCAACCCGGGGCAGATGGTCCCGCAGCTGGTCGGCATCGCGGCCGTCGGCCTGTACGCCGCGATCGTGACCTTCGTGCTCCTCAAGCTGGTCGACAAGCTGATCGGCCTGCGCGTGCCCGAGAGCGACGAGCGCGAGGGCCTCGACGCAACCGAGCACGGCGAGACCGGTTACGCGCTGTAGCGACACAGAGGGGGGCAGCCACAGACCCAGGTCGACAAGGGCTCCCGGCCGCGCTCGTCCTCCCGGTGAGGAGGGAACCGCGCGGCCGGGGGTGCCGTCGCTGTTGCCTCCCCCGGGGCGCACCGCTAGAGCGACGGACGGTTCGAACCGAAAGGCGCCGAGAGCGCCAGGAGAGCTCGACAATCTCTTGGCGCTCCCGGCGCCCTGACGGTTTCTACGCTCGAACCGAACGGTGCTCCATCTTGCGCCGAACCTTCCCCCTGGGCGCGCGCCGCGAGCGGGCGCCCCGTCATCACGGAGCAGACAGGCATGAGCGGCCATTCCAAGTGGGCCACCATCAAGCGCAAGAAGGGCGCGCTCGACGCGAAGCGCGGCAAGCTCTTCACGAAGCTCATCAAGGAGATCACCGTCGCCTCGCGCATGGGCGGCGGAGACCCGAACGGCAACCCGCGGCTCCGTAAGGCGATCAACGACGCCAAGGGCCAGGCGATGCCCGCCGACACGATCAAGCGCGCCATCCAGCGCGGCACCGGCGAGATCGAGGGCGCGAACTACGAGGAGATCCTCTACGAAGGGACAGGGCCCGGCGGGACGCTGTTCCTCTGCGAGGCGATGACCGACAACCGGAACCGCACCGTCGCCGAGATCCGGAAGATCTTCGAGAAGAACAACGGGCAGCTCGGCGCCGGCGGCTCCGCGCAGTGGGCCTTCGAGAGGAAGGGGATCATCCTCCTCGCGAAGGACGCGGCGACGGAGGATCAGCTGATGGACACCGCCGTGGGCGCGGGCGCCGACGACTACAGCGACCAGGGAGAGGAGTGGCAGGTGCTCTCCAGCGTCGACGTGATGGACACCGTCGTGAAGGCCCTCGAGGACGCGAAGATCGCGGTGAAGTCGAACTCCGCGGGCTACGTCCCCAAGAACAAGAAAGAGGTCGCGGGCCGCGACGCCGAGGTCTGCCTGAACCTCGTCGACTCGCTCGACGACCACGACGACGTGCAGAACGTCTACGCCGATTTCGACGTCCCCGACGAGGAGCTCGCGAAGCTCGAGGGCTGATCCCGCGGCAGGCGCGAGCCCGTCACGGCCGCCAGATCGGGAAGCTCACGATCGCCCACGAGAAGAACGCGTGGGCGAAGACCGCCGGCGCCAGGCGCCCGGTCCGGTGCACCACGCGACCCCACACAATCGAGCAGCCGAAGCCCGCCGCGACGAGCAGCGGGTTCGGCCCGGCCACCGGATCGCCGAGCAGGAACAGCGTGGGGGCGTGCGCGGCGGCGAACAGCGCGCTCGACAGCAGCCACGC
This sequence comes from Sorangium sp. So ce1504, assembly GCF_051521635.1. Classification (NCBI taxonomy): domain Bacteria; kingdom Pseudomonadati; phylum Myxococcota; order Polyangiales; family Polyangiaceae; genus Sorangium; species Sorangium sp. So ce1504. The sequence goes on from NZ_CP150365.1 coordinate 10,625,795, forward strand.
GGCGCCCCGGTCGAGCGGCCCCTCCAGGGCGCGCAGGACGAGCCCGCGCCAGACGATCTCCTCCAGCGCGGCGATGACGAAGACGAGCGCGCCGACGAACACGCGCGCGTCGGCCGAGGGGTCGCCGAGCTGGAGGTACAGGCGAAGGACCCACGCCTCGCGAGGCGTGCCCCGCGGGGCGAGCAGCAGCTGCACCGCCATGGCAAGCCCGTAGAGCCCCGCCGCGACCAGGGCGCCGCGCGCGAGATCGCCGGACAGGGGGCGGAGCGCCGCGCGGAGCTCGCCGCGCCGGCGGAGCCACATCACGGTGATCGCCGTGAGGACGGCGTAGAGCGCGCCGAGCGCCGCGAGCATGGCAGGCGCGCCCGCGCGACCGGGATCGAACGCGAACGAGACGGCGAGCGCGACGCAGGCGGTGACGGACGCGGCGACGAGCGCGGCCTCCCGGCGCGAAGAGCGCGGCGGCTCGCGCGGATCGATCGCCCGCGGACCGCGCGACGAGGCCTGGGCGGCCGAGCCAGAGGCAGCCGGAGGAGCCGCGGCGGAAGGAGCCGCGGCGCGGTCTTCGCCCGGGATCATCGCGCGCTCGCCTGACTCGTCTGAGACAATTGCAAGACCCGGTCGAGGATGCGGTCCGCGAGCGCCGGCTTGAGCAACACGCCGAGCGCGTCGGCGGCGTCGCGGGTCACGATCGTGGCGCGGTTGTCGTCCCGGCCGAACGAGTCCGCCGCGTGGTTGGCGACGATCATGTCGACGCGCTTGCTCGCGAGCTTGTGCCGCGCATAGGCGATGACCCCCTCGTCCGTGGCGGTCTCGACCGCGAACCCGACGAGCACCGGCGAGCACGCTCCGTCGGCGCCGGCAGCGTCCGCCAGGCCGCCTCGCGCCGCGCCGATCTCCGCGAGCAAATCAGGGTTCGGCACGAGCGGGAGCGACGCGAGGTCGGGCGTCCGCTTCAGCTTGGTCGCGTGCTGCTCGGCCGGGCGGTAGTCGGACACGGCGGCCGTCATGATGAGCGCGTCGGCGCCGCGCAGGTCCTCGCCGAGCGCCTGCCAGAGCGCGCCGCGCATCGAGAGCGCGCCGCGCACGTCGACCCGGCGCGCGCCCGGCGGCGTGGAGAGCGACACGGGGCCGGCGATGAGCGTGACCTGCGCGCCCCGCGCCGCGGCCCGCTCCGCCACGGCGAAGCCCATCTTGCCGGTCGACCGGTTGCCGAGGAAGCGCACGGGATCGAGGTCCTCGAGCGTTGGGCCCGCGGTGACGACGACGCGGAGACCCGCGAGGTCGCGCGGGGCGAGCCGCGAGAGCGCCGCGGCCGCGATCGCCGCGGGCTCGGCCATGCGCCCGAGGCCGCGCTCGCCCGAGGCGACCTCGCCGAAGACCGGGCCGACGAGCTGCACGCGCCCGTCGGCCTCGAGCGTGGCGACGTTCCGCGCCGTCGCGGGGTGAGCCCACATGCGGGGGTGCATCGCCGGCGCGGCGAGCACCGGCCCCCGCGCGCACAGGGCGAGCGCCGTCACGAGGTCGTCGGCGCGCCCCGCGGCGAGGCGGGCGATCACGTCGGCGGTCGCGGGCGCGAGCAGCACGAGATCGGCCTCGGCGGCGAGCGCGATGTGCAGCTCGCCCGCGAAGCCGGGATCCCACATGGTGTCGCGCACCGGCTCGCCGCAGAGCCCGCTCAGCGTCATGGGCCCGAGGAACTGTTGCGCCGCGCGCGTCATGATCGGGAGCACGCGCGCGCCGCCCTGGATCAACAGCCGGGCCACCTCGGCGGCCTTGTACGCGGCGATGCTGCCCGAGACGGCGAGCGCGACGGTCGGCCGCGCGCCCTCGGGGGCTTGGCCAGCGGGCGACGGGGCAGAGGCCTCGGGGCGAGGTGCGGGAGATGACGGCGTTCGGCCAGACATGGCGCAGGTGCCAGCGTGGGTCGGGGGGTCGGTCCGGCGTCCACCGTGGCACGAAAATCGCCGATCGTACACGGCCACGACACGGTACACGCTGCGCCGCAGGCGGATGATCCGGGGCCGCGCTGCAGGCAGCGAGCTCGTGCTGGCGCGCACGCGCGCACCACCGCGCGCGCGCCGACACGCGCCAACGCGCCCGCGCAGCAAGAAACCCCGCTGGTTTTTGGGGCGTGGCAGTGGCATCACCCGCCGGGAGCGCGTAATGGGATGAGCTCCCTCAGAGGAACACGACAACGATGGCAAGCACCGTCCTCACCGGCATCAAGCCCACCGGAACGCCGCACCTCGGCAACTTCGTAGGGGCGATCAAGCCGGCGCTCGCGCTCGCAGGAACCGCGTCGAACGCGCTCTACTTTGTCGCGGACTATCACGCGCTCAACGTCATCCACGACGCGCAGAAGCTCCGGAGCCTGGTCCACGAGGTCGCCGCGACGTGGCTCGCGCTCGGCCTCGATCCAGAGAAGGTCATCTTCTACAGGCAATCCGACGTTCCGGAGATCTTCGAGCTCAGCTGGATCCTCTCCTGCTTCACGGCGAAGGGGCTCATGAACCGCGCCCACGCCTACAAGGCCGCTGTCGCCAAGAACATGGAGTCCCGGGCCGGGGCGTCGAGCGCCGCGGGCGCCGAGGACAGCGACGACCTCGACGCCGGGATCAACATGGGCCTCTATGGCTATCCGGTGCTGATGGCGGCCGACATCCTCCTGTTCAAGACGAATGTCGTGCCGGTGGGCAAGGACCAGGTCCAGCACATCGAGATCGCCCGCGATATCGCGCAGCGCTTCAACGCGATCTACGGCCCGACCCTCGTCCTGCCCGAGGCGCGCATCAGCGCCGAGACGGCGGTGATCCCGGGCCTCGACGGCCGCAAGATGAGCAAGAGCTACGACAACACCATCGCGCTCTTCCTGCCGCCGGAGAAGCTGCGCAAGACGATCTTCAAGTACAAGACGGACTCGTCGCCCCCGAGCGAGCCGAAGGATCCGAACACCTCGCCGCTCTTCCACCTCTACAGGGAGTTCGCCACGCCCGAAGAGGCGGAGGCGCTCCGCGGCCGCTACCAGGGCGGCATCGGCTGGGGCGAGGCGAAAGAGGCCGTGTTCGAGGTGCTGAACCGCGCGCTCGAGGAGCCGCGGCGCCGCTTCGCCGATCTCATGGCCAACCCGGCCCGCGTCGACGCCCTGCTCTCGGAAGGCGCCCAGCGCGCGCGGGCGCTCGCGGGCCCGACGCTCCACGAGGTGCGCCGGGCGATCGGCGCGCGCTGAAGGCCGCGGCGGCGGAGGACGAGCGGAGCTCGCCGCGGCCAGCGCGCGGCGAGCGCCGCCGAGCAGCCGCCGCCGGCTCCGTTCGAGGCCGCCCGCTCAGCCGCCGTCGCTCGTCGTCGTCTTCTTCTGGTTCTGGCGTCGCTTCTTGCCCTTGCCGCCCTTCGCCTCGTCCCCCGCGGGGTCCCGCTGGCCACGGGCTTCCGCCGCCGCCGCGCCCGGGGCCTGCGCGACGGCGATCCCCTCGGCGGGCGGCGCGTCCTCGCCGCGCGCGCGGCCGCCTTCCCCTTCGGCGCGCTCCTCCCCCTTCGCGCGGAACGTGCCGAACCCCGCGCGCTCGGTCCAGCCGCGCTCGCCCGTGAGCCCGGGCTCGCGGCTCTCGACGGTGCCGCCGCCCGGCTCCGGGCCGGTCACGCCTGGCGTGCGGACGTCCGGCCCCTGCGTCACGACGAGGTACTCGTCCGCCACGTACTCGGGGTGATTGTCGTCGGCCGTCTTGGCCTCGGGGTCGCGCGGGCCGCTCCCGACATGGACGATCTGCGCGGTCGGCGGGTAGCTGTCGCTCCACTTCTCCCGCACCGCGTAGGCGCCGTCGCGGACGACCCGCGAGCTCGTCGTCTTGAAGCCGGGGATGCCGCGCTGAGCGAGCGCCCGCGTCCCTTCGGGCAGCTTCGGCGTCGGGCGCTCCAGCTCCTCGAACGGGATGACCTCGTCGATGCGACGGAAGTACGTGACCGTGAGCTTGCGCGAGGGCCCGAGGATCTCGGCGCGCACGACGCCGCCGGCCACGGTCTCGTGGAGCACGATCGGGAAGTCGAACGGGTTCCTGAAGCGGTAGTTGATCGTCGGGTAGACGACGGTCGCGTCGAGGCCGAGCTTGATGTAGTAGCTCGGGCGGGAGTGCGGGTAGCGCTCGACGATCTCGAGCCCCGCGAAGAACGCGGCGCCGTGGAGCGTGCCCGAGATCTGGCAGGTCCCGCCGCCGAGCCCGTCGACGAGCTCTCCCTGGGCGATGACCGGAGCGACGCGGTACCCGTGCGCCTCGTCGCGCGGGCCGACCGTCTCGTTGAAGTCGAAGATCTCGCCCGGCATGACGACCACGCCGTCGAGCTTGGACGCCGCGAGCCTGAGGTTGTACGTCCTCTCCTTGGATCTCGCGCCGGTCGCGTAGCGCGTCTCGAAGTAGCCGAGCACCTGATCGAACTTGACGTTGCCGAGCTGCTCGGCGACGAGCTTCGGTGCGATCGTCTCGACGCTCGCCTGCGCGGTGTCCTCGCCCGCCCGGAGGGCGGCGTCGATGCGCGCGAGCGTGCCGTAGACGTCCAGCCGATACCCGATCTTCTCGGGCTTGAGCTGCTTCCCCTCGAGGTCGACATACGCGTCGACCGCGGGCGCGTCGAGCTCGACCTTCAGGTCGAGCAGCTTGCTGATCGCCCGCTCGGAGTCGAGGAGGAGCGGGATCGGGATGTCGAGCGGCGCGTCCTCGTCGCTCTTGTCGCCATCGCCGGCCCGCTCGTGCGCGCGGCGGAGCGCGCTCTCGGGGCGGAGCGCCTCGCGCACGAACTCGGCGAGGCGGACCCGGTTGATCTCGACGCCGAGATCGTTGCGGCGGAGCGCGCGCGCGGAGCCGTCGGGGAGCACGATCCGGATCTCCCCGGTGGCGTAGCGGCGCACGAGGTCGAGCGCGTTCGCCACCACGTCGCCGCCCGTCGGCACCGGCACCTGCGCCACGCGGAGGACCGGCGGGGGCTTGGGGCCGTCGTCCGGCGGGGGCGGCAGCACGAGGTAGGTGATGGCCAGGCCGCTCGTGACGAAGATCGCCACCAGCGCGGCGAACCGCCAGAGCTCCGGCGAGCGGCGAAGATCCATGCGAGGGCGGCCATCTTGAGAAGCGTTGCCCGAACCGTCAAGCGAACGCGGGCGCGCGGCGCGGCTACGGTGCGGCCCGCGTCACATCGGAGCCGCCGCGCGGCGCCCTCGATGCGGCGCGCGCGGCCCTGAGGAGCGGCTCCTTGATCGAGCCCGCCCCGGGCACGAGCAGAGAGCCCCGCTGGCGCGGCGGGCCGCCGTGCGGCGAGGAGCGCAGGAGGAGCGCGCCCGCGAGCACCACGAGGACCACGAGGCCGATGGTCGCGGGGACGAGCCAGCGCCGCGCGCGGCCCTCGTCGGACGTCGGCGGCGCCGGCCAGGCGCCCTGCGGTGGGCCGGCGCCGCGCTCTGCGCTCGCGCGCCCGGGCTGAGCGGCGGCTTGCGGCGAGCTCTGCTGTGACTGCGGATAGTCGAAGTCGATCGCGCGCTCGCGCGCGATCTGCATGGCCTCCTGGATCGCGGCGCGCCGCCGCTCACCACGCGGGCCGAGCATCTGCTGCATCAGCACAGCGAGCTCATCCGAGGTGGCGATGGGCGTCGCTGGCGACAGCTGCTCGATGGACTGGCGCAGCTCGGCCATCGTGGCGAAGCGCTCGTCCCTCGGCTTCGCGAGCATCCTCATGATGATGCGCCCGACGTCCTCCGGGAGCGACGGGACGAGGTTCCGCGGCGGCTCGGCTGCCGCCTTGTCGCAGATGCGGCGCACCGTCGCAGGATCGTTCTCGGCGTGGAAGGGGTGCTTGCCCGTCACGAGCTGATAGAAGACGATCCCGAGCGTGAACACGTCGGTGCGCCGATCGATGGGCTCGCTGCCCGCCTGCTCCGGCGACATGTACGCGTACTTGCCCTTCAGCTGGCCGACCTGGGTTCGCTGCAGGTTCGAGGCGGCCTTGGCGACGCCGAAGTCGAGGATCTTCACCGACCCGTCGTATCCGACCAGGATGTTTTGCGGCGAGACGTCGCGGTGGACGAGGCCGACGGGCTTGCCGTCGCGGCCGCGCAGCTCGTGCGCGGCGTGCAGGCCGAGGGCCGCCTCGGCCACGATGCGGAGCGCGAAGGGGAGCGGCAGACCGCCGCGCGCCTTGCTCTCGCGGAGAACCAGGTTGAGCGGCTCGCCGTCGATGAGCTCCATCACCTGGTAGAGGACGCCGTCCTCCTCGCCCACATCGATGGTCTCCGCGACGTTCGGGTGATGGATCTGCGAGACCAGGGTGGCCTCGTCGAGGAACATCGCCTCGAAGTCGGGATCGTCGCTCAGCTCGGCGCGCAGCAGCTTGACGGCGACGATCCTGGGGAGCTGGCCGCCCGTTCGAGCGGCCCACACCGAGGCCATGCCCCCGAGCGCGATGGGGACGAGGAGCTCATAGCGACCGAGCGTGTGGCCAGCGCGTACTTCTCCCATGGTGCTCACGTGCCGCGTAACCCCGGAGCGAGGCAGCGCCCGCCGGGAATCGAGCCCCCCGAGCGCGGCCCGCCGCGGCCCGCCCACTACGTCGGGTCCGCAAAAGCGCTCGGTGTGCCAGGTGGTGCTCTTGATCGAAAAATGACCGCGTGCGCCCGGAATGCGACCGGGCGCCTGGTGTTCGGATCGTCGCAGAGAACGCCTTGGCGCTCAACCCGGAACGCCGTTCAGGTCGCAGCGTGATCTTTCACCGATCCATCGCGGAACGGGCCGGTCGCGCTCAGCGCGTGAGCCCCCGTGCCTTGGATAGATCACCGGTGTCCTCGGCCGGCGCGTCGGGCTGCGAGGACTCGGAAGACGGGATGACCTTGCGCAGCGCTGACAGGTGTCGCTTGGTGACCCCTGTCACCGCCAGGATCTGAGCGTCGGTCGCGCGACGAACTCCTTCCATGGAACCGAGCTCCCGGAGGAGCGCCGTCCTCACCGCGCTGCCAAGCCCCGGGATGTCCTCGATCTCGGACCGGAGGCGCCGCGCCTTGCCGAGCCGCTTGCGTGCGTGGTTTGCGAAGCGGTGCGCCTCGTCGCGCGCGCGCGCCAGGAAGAAGAGGGCGGAGCTCGTGGATCGGAGCGGGATACCGTTCTTCTGGCCAGGCAGGTAGACGCGGTCGACGAGCTTCTCTCCGGTCTGCGTCTCCCGCTCCTTCGCCAGACCGACGATCGGGAGACCGTGCAGGCCGAGATCGCGCGCCGCCGACAGCGCCACCTGAAGCTGGCCGCGCCCACCATCGACGACGAACAGATCTGGAAGATCCCACTCGCCTCCGCCGGCCTCGGCGCGCCTCGACACATCACCCCCCGAGGCGGCGCTCTCTCGCTCCGCGGCAGCGGACACCGGCGTCCCTTCCGTCTCCGGCGGAGCGTCGCTCGCTGTTGCCGAGCCGATGTCCTCGTCAGCCAGGTCGCCCTCCGTCGCATCGCTCTCGAGCGCGTCGCTCTCCGCCGGATCGCTCTCCATCACGTCGCCCTCGGTGACGCCCTCCATCACGTCGCTCTCGGTGACGCCCTCCATCACGTCGCTCTCGGGCGCGCCTTCGGCGCCGAGGGCGGCCTCGCTGTCTGCGGTGGACGCGGGGCTCGCCTGCCGGGCGGCCTTTCCGCGGCGGAAGCGCCGTGAGAGCACCTCGTACATCGCGGCGTAGTCGTCGCCGTCGGCCACGCTCTTCACGTTGAAGCTGCGGTAGCGCTTCTTGTCCGGCTGACCATCGAGGAGCGCCACGATCGATCCCACCGTGTCCCCGCCGCCGAGATGCGAGATGTCGCAGCACTCGATGCGACGCGGGAGCGTCGGGAGACGAAGGCGCTCCCTGATCTCCTCGAGCCGGGCCTCGAGATCGTCGGAGCTCCGCTGCTTCTCCCGGAACGCGTGAGCCGCGTTCTCGCTCGCCATCTTGAGCAGATCGACGCGGGGCCCGCGCTGAGGCACGAAGAGCGCCACCTTGCGGCCCCGCCGATCGCCGAGCCACTCCGCAACACCCTCCGCGCCGTCGGGCAACACCGGCACGAGGACCTCATCGGGGATCGTGGTGGACGCGACGCCATAGTACTCGTTCAAGAAGCCGCCGAGCACCTCGTCGTCCGGCAGCTCCATGTTGCGGAGCGAGAAGGACAGCGTGTCTGTCACGCGCCCCCTCCGCACCAAGATCACTTCGACCTCCACGAGCGTCCCCTCGCGGTAGATGCCCACCACGTCTTGATCGACGTCCTTCACGTAGACGACGCGCTGGGCCTCGCGGACGGCCTCGACCGCCCGGAGCTGATCGCGGTAGATGGCAGCGCGCTCGAACTCGAGCTCCCGCGACGCGTCCCGCATTCGCGTGGTGAGCTCGCCCGTGAGCTCGTCGTGGCGCCCTTCGAGGAAGAGCGCGACCGAGCGGACCATCTCCGAATAGAGCTCCCGGTCCACATCCATCACGCAGGGCGCGAGGCAACGCTTGATCTGGTACTGCAGGCAGGGACGCCGGCGCGACGCCATCTCGGTATCGGAGCAGGTGCGGAGCTGGAAGTGCTTGTTGACCAGGTGGAGCGTCCGCCGCGCGCTCGTCGCCGAGTGGTAGGGCCCGAAATAGCGCGCCTTGTCCGGGGCGGGACGGCGGACCGTCTCGAGCATCGGCCACGCCTTCTGCGTGTCGAGCTTGAGGCAAAGGAAGTCCTTGTCGTCACGCAGCTTGACGTTGAACCGCGGCTTGTGCTGCTTGACGAGCTCGTTCTCCAGTACGGCCGCTTCCTTCTCGGTGGCGGTCACCACCGTCTCCAGATCGGCCACGATCTTCCGGAGTATCGGGATGAAGTACCTGGCGTCGCTCCCGCTCTCCTGAAAGTAGCTGCGGACGCGCGAGCGCAGGCTCTTCGCCTTGCCGACGTAGACGACGGCGCCGGCCTTGTCGATGAACAGATAGCAGCCCGGCGTCGTCGGGAGCGACGCGAGCTTGGCGGCGAGGAGGGCTTCGGGATCCTGCTTGGCGCTCGGGTTGACCACGGCCGGAACGATCTAGAAGTCGCGCGCGCCGGCAGCAAGCGCCGCGATCACGGCTGCTCCCGTGGAGAGCGGCCGACGCGGCCCGCGCCGGTTCTCCTTTACATCTAGAAAAACGCCGTCATGTGACGCGGCGCCGCTCGCCTCGGTGCGACGGGGCAGAACGCCCAGGTCGAGATGTCGGGCGAGTCGCCCGACCCGACCGCGACGTTCGCGAGGACAGGTTCGAGCCGAAGCGAAGGCGACACGAACGCGCCGGCCGGACTGCGGGCGATCACCGCCGCGCGGCGGGGCGGAGTCCGTCGCGCACCGCGTTGCCGTCGGCGCGCGCACGCGGGCGTCGTGATCACGTGAGCCGCGCGAGGCGCATGCGGGCGGGCTGATCACGTGAGCCACGCAGCGCCGTGATCACGTGAGCCGCGCAGCGCGCGCGAGCGCCCTGATCACGTGAGCCGCGCAGCGCGCGCGAGCGCCCTGATCACGTGAGCCGCGCGCGCCCCGTGTTGACGCGTCGCTCTCGTGAGGCCACCCGATCACGGTGCGCCGCCGTCACACGTCGCGCGATCGCCCGTGTAGGAGGCGGCGCTGGCGACTGCGGTGATGGCGCGCCGCGCCCACGTCGACGCGAGACACGCCCTCGAGCAGGCAGTAGGCTCGACGGCAGGATCTTCGCGGGAGGAGGTCTCGGGTGTCGAGCGCTCCTGCCTCGTGGCCTGGCGGACGACGGCGTCTTCGCCTCGGTCGCAATCCGGCGCGACTCCCGGTCGCTCCATCGCGCCCAGTCCGTCTGGAGCTTCCTGGCCTTGAGAGAGGTCGCCCGCTGGAGAGCGAGGTTGCCCGTACCGGCCATCGGTGCCCGCTTGTCCCCGCCGTAGCTGCGCTTCGGGCTCTCCCCGCAAGCCACTTTCAGCCCGCCGGGCGCCACGGTGGCGAGCGTCTGGGAAGCATCTGGCAGGAATCAGGGAGGAACCTGGGAGGGGCGATGGGACGGCTGATGCCCGGTCGGAGCTCCATCGTTACCGCGCACCCTCTAATCAGGTTGCCTGAACCCGAAAGGACTTGTATGGTCGTAACACCACCAGCGACTGCCCGTTCGATACCCGGGTCCTGGGGCCAGAAGGCATCGGCGGACTGAGCCTGCGGCGCCACCGGCCCCGTGTCTGGTTTTCGTTCGCTGCCGTCCAGGTGCGCCGCTGCGCCTGGTGTCGGGCGGCCCCCGAGGTGGGAGTGCGCGTCGAACAGCCGAGGAGTGACGAACTGTCCACCAGCGTCCATCACCACCGCCCCGCTCGGGGGATCGATGTCGCCCTCGGCGGCGACGGTGAGCTCTGCCCTCTCGCACGGGGGCGAGCCGCGGGCGAGCGTCACCCTGGTGCCCAGCACGAGTGTCACCCCCTGAATCAGGATGAGCGGCTGAGCAGGAGCGGCGGCCTCGTGGCCTCCCGCAGGACGACTTCCGGCTTGCCGGGGCGGCCGTCGGAGCTCGGGCACGGCGAGCGGTTTGGGAGACTCGGCCGGAGGCTGGGCAGCTCCAGCACAGCCGCAAAAAGACGCAGCCAGACCGGAGGCGACATGGCCTGGGGGCTGCAACGTGGGTGGGAGCAACCGCGTCGGGCCGCCGCGCCGATCAGCCAGGGGATGTCCTGGCAGGTGGGTGGGGTAGCCCTCATGACGTCGACACCGCCGGAGGGCGGCTCGGTGGCCGACACGTTGCGGTCGATCCCGGAGAGCGGCTCGGTCGGGAGACGAGAGCTCGGGCATACGGTTACGCCGCCGGAGCAGGGTGGGGTGCAGAAGTGAAAGGCTGCCGCTCCAGCTCACCGGGGTCGCCTGGAACGGCGACCTCGGCCATGACACCTTTCCTTATCGCGGGCGCTCCACCCGGGGGGTCGGGCTCCTCCACGGTCCCTCGGTCAGGCGCCCGCTTCGGCCGCTGCGCGGTGGGGCGCGTGTGTCCGGAGCACAGGAAAGCAGATCTTCATGGGAATGTCGCTGGCTCCCCTCGGTTACGGGGCTGCCCACGGCACGCGCGCCGCGGCATCCAAAGCGGGAGCGCGGTGCAGAGAGGAGCACGGCGCTGTCCATCGCACCCTCTTGGGTTGGGGCGAAGCCTGGCTTCGCGGCGCGACGTCGCCAGGGAGACGAGGTGGCTGGAGTCCGGCTCGACCGGTCGCCCCCAGCATCCGATGACCCGGCGGGGAGGTGGCGAGCGCGGGTTCTTGACGCACGTTGAGGGGACACCTCTCGAATTATTTTCAAGCAAGGTGCTGTTCAGCAGTTGACAACTCTAGCTATTCATGGGACGCGAGATCCAATGAACAACGTCGAAACCGAGATCAAAAGCCACGTTGATGCATTCGTCTCTCAGCTGAGCGGACTTGTCCGCAAAGCGGCTCTCGAGGCCGTCGCCAACGCCCTGCGAGGCGAGGGCCAGCCGGTCGCTGCGGCCGCCGCGCCGCGCAAGGTGGGTCGGGCCAAGGCCGCTCCCCAGCAGCCTGCGGAGGTCAAGAAGGCGGTCGGTCGCCCCGCTCGCGCTGCGAAGCCCACCCGCAAGAAGGGCGAGAAGCGCTCGAAGGAAGAGCTCGCCGCCATGACGCAGAAGGTCCTGGAGCACATCCGGAGCAACAGCGGCCAGGGCGTCGAGCAGATCGCCAAGGATCTGGGCACCACCACGAAGGAGCTGACCCTCCCGATTCGGAAGCTGCTCGTCGAGAAGAAGATCACGTCGAAAGGAGAGAAGCGGGCTACCAAGTACTTTTCCCGCTGAAGCCGGCATCGACGCTCTCCAAAAGGGTCCGGCCAAACCGACCGAGGTCGACGTCCCGCCTTCCCGCAAGCCCAGCAGGGGAAATCGCGGCGAGCCGGGAGCTGTCCCGGCAGGCGCGGAGACGTCGCACCTCGGAGCGGAGCAAGCTCCGCAGCCGTACACGCCGCTGGATGCCCCTCAGGAAGTCCCGCCAAGCCATGTCGTCTCCTCGTAGGACGACGGAGAAATCCGGGCGTAAGGCGCGTCAACTGCCGCCCGACCGCTGCTGAGCGGATCCGCCTGGTGACACGACACAGGCGGCGGCGGCGGCGCTCCGCGATCGGGTCTGTGCACACATGTCCGCTCTGGTGCCCAGGACGCTGGGTTACCGAGCCGCCATGCCCGTGCTCTTGTCGACCTCGGATCGGGAGAGACCACCACGTCATGCCCCCCTGAGCCCCCAACATATCGTGGGGCATCATCGAAGGACCACCACATCTAGTTTCGTGCATCAGCGATCGCGTCGGATGTCCTGTCACGTGTCGCTGAAGCGGCCTCGAAACGGACGCTGGGGCGTGAAGCGGGGCGGAGCTCCAAGGAAACGAAAGGGAGCGTCACCGGCGCGACGCGGTGCAGGAGTCCGGTCATCCAGGGCCGGACTCCCGCCGGGCGGTGCTCGCTCCGTGGGGCCGTGAGCGTGGCCGGGACTGTCGACATGGCAGAGCACGATCGGCGCCGCGCAAGCGTCGTTGCTGTGAACGCCTGACCCGCTCCGCCCATCCGGCGCCCTTCTCGACGATCACGCGGCGCCCTCGGAGCCCCACTGGACCTGGCCGGCCCGGAGCTCAACGCACCTTCACGGACACCTGGACAGGACGCCCCAGGCGGATAGTGCGGGCTTGCAATGTGGGCGAGCCGGACGCCTGGCAAGGAGGAGCCACCGGAGGCCTATCGGTCTCTAGCGATCAGGAAGGGACATGGACAGCGCGCTCCGCCGCCAAGCCCGTGGGACAAGCATGGTCTGTGCCATCAGGGCGGTCGTTCCACCCGATAGCGCGGCTCATGGTCCGAAAGGAGCCGCGAGACCAACGCGTCAACCGACTGGACAGGTTCTAACCATCCGCGGTGATCGAGAAACTGGGCGATGCACAAGAGGCCGCACGCCGGATCGGACACCCCGGCAACGACCGCTGACGCTCGGGGCGCGGTGACGGCGGTGGGAGGATGAGAGCTCCGGGGAAGGGCGACTCGGGCTCAGCGCTGGGCTCGGCTCCCGACGATGAGGACATTCGAGAAGGGCGTTTTCCCCCAGGCGGGCACCGTCTCGCAGGAGAAGCCGAGCTGCTCGAGGAGCGCCGCGATCTCTCGGGCGGGACGGAAGCGCACACGCTCGCCCCGGTTGAATCGAAGCGCGGTGAAGACACGCTCCTCAAGGAGCGTGATCGAGCTCCTCAAGCCGCGGTCCGTGTCCGCCTCGCGGACGAGCAGGCGCCCGCCCGGACGAACCGCGGCCGCCGCGCGCCGCAGGATCGCGTCCTGCTCTTCCACGCGGAAGTAGTGGAGCAGGTCGATGAGCAGCACGGTGTCTGCAGTTCCGAGCTCGGCCTCGCGCGCATCTGCGCACCAGAACTCGGCGTCCAGCGGAGGGCGGGCGTGGGCCGCGCGCTGCGGGCCGGGCGGGCCGGACGACCCGGACGAGCGCGGGAGAGATGCGCCGGAGCCCTCGCCGGCCGCGCGCCGGGCGTCCTCTATCTTGGCTCGGTCCCAGTCGAACCCACGCGCGCGCTCGGCCCTCCCCAGCTCGAGCAGGAGAATCGGCAGCTGGCCAGCCCCGGTCCCGATATCGAGGACCTCCCCGAGCGCGCCGGGGCGGTCGCCTGCGATGTCGGCAATCAACCGGGCGATGGGGTCGCCGAGCAGCTTGAAGCGGACATAGTGAAAGCGGGTACGCTGCGCCGGCGTGGCGCCCTCAGGCGGGCTGTACCTCCCGGCGACGCGCTCGACCGCGTGGACCCACGGCGGCGCATCCCCGGGGAGCCGATACGGCTCCATCCTGCTGCTCTGCTGCGAGGGAGCGCGGCGCCGCTTCAGCGTGACGAGGACGAAGATCAGGCCGCCGCCGAGCGCCGCGAGCACGAGCCCGACCACCGGGGCGCCGAGGAACATGTACTCGGGGAAGTCCGAAAGCGCTTGCGCCCAGCTCATCTTTTCGTAAAGGCGCAGCCAGCGACCCGTACGGAGGTACGCTCCGACCTGGACCTCCGCCGTGAGCAGCGCTGGCGCGAACAAGGGGTTGGAGATATTCGCAGCGACCCAAGCAATCGCTGCATCCAGACGGAACCACAGGCAGAGGAGGAGCACGAGCGGCGTGTGGCAGCCGAAGATCGGCTGCGACCCGATGAACAGGCCGATCGCGACCGCCACAGCGGTCCGGCCGGCGGACAGCTCGCTGCCACGGAGCTCACGCCACGCGCGGCGCGCCTCCTCTCGGAGGAGAGAGTATTTCGCCAACGTTCAGGGTTTGCTTTCCCGTGCAGCACGATCCGCCTCACCTGCTGCATCGGCCGTCGTCTTGGAGAGGATGTCGCTCACGGTCGTGGGTGTCGCCTCGTCGAGCGCGTCCCACGTACCGCCCGCCGCGGGGGCCGGCGCCGGCTCGCCTGACACAGCGCCCGCAGCGCGCCTGCTCCGCTGCGCCTCCAGCGTGCGAAGGTACATCTTCGCCGTCCTGTTGTCGGGATCGATGGCGAGCGCCTCGCGCCACTCGGCGCTCGCTTGATCGGGCGCGCCAAGGGAGAGCAGCGCGACCCCGAGCAGCACGCGCGCTGGTGCGTACTTCGGGTTCGCGTCGCGCGCGGCGGCGTAATGCTCGCGAGCGAGCGCCAGATTCCCGGCGTCGCGGTACATCGTCCCGAGGCGCAGCTGAAGATCCACGAACGTCGGACACAGCGCCACAGCCCGCGTGAGCTCGGCGATCGCTTCCTGCGCGCAACCGGCGTCGGCATAGGCCTGCGCGAGATCGGCGTGCATGTTGGCGATCTTGCCGCGCGCGAACGGGTCGAGGATGCCGCCTCCCCCCTCGCCGCGGCGGATGCGAGAGTAGACCTGCCGCGCGGCCTCGTATTTGCCGAGGTCGTTGTAGGTGACGGCGAGGTTCAGCAGCGCTTCCGTGTAGTGCGCGTTGAGCTGCACCGCGCGCTCGAAGTGGGCCTCGGCCGCGAGGAAATCACCGCGTTCGTGGAGAATGACGCCGAGCATGTTGTAGACGTCCGCGAAGCGGTCGGTTTTCTCGATGATCTGCCGCAGGGCGTGCTCCGCGAGATCGTACTCGCGCCGCTCGTAGTGCTCCCTGCCGAGAACCAGAAGTTGCTTCAGCCGGTCGTCCATCAGGCCCGTCAGCTTACGCGACCGGCGTACGATGGGATCCGCCTTCCGCGCAACCCTTGCGTCGGCCGGGGAGTCGCGCGGTTGCAACCCCGTCGATGCCTTGGTACGCACGTCGGCGTGCCGAGTGCAGTACCCCAGAACCCGCTCGAGGCCTCCGGAGCGCCGGACGCCGAGGACCGCGCCAGGGGGCGGAGCGGAGAGGCCGGCAGCGCGGCGGAGCCTGGCGCCGCTGTCCCGCAAGACGCGCCGCGCGTGGAGCCCGGAGCTGCTGTCCCGCAGGACGCGCCGCGCGCGGAGATCGTGCGCATCGGCGCGGCCGAGGACGTCGCGGACGTCGCGGACGACGCGCTCGACGCCCCCAGCAGACCGGCCACGCCGCCGCTGACGGCGCCGCTTCAGGGCAATCGCCGGGGCGAGGGCGCTCCGGCCGCTCCCTGGTCGCGCAGCAGCGAGCTTCGCGCGCGCGCGGCGTCGACGTGGCCGCCGCAGCTCCCTCCTCCTTCTTCTCGCGGGCGCGCATCGGCGCCCTGGTCGCGCGGCAGCGATCCGCGCGTGCAGCCCCTGCGGACGCCGTCGCTCATGGACGGCGGTCCCCACGCGGGCCCCGGTTCGACGGACGGCCCGCGGCTTCCACCCGGCCTCAGCCGGCCCCCTCCAGGACCGCACCTGTCGCCGCGCATGACCGCGGTCTTCGGCGGCATCTTCGGCCTCGCGACGCTCACCTCGCTCATCGCGCTGCTGATCCAGGGCGTCCCGGTGCGCGACGAGCGCGCGCTGGTCGCGGCGAGCCCGGCGACCTCGGCAGCAGGTACGGACGGGACCGCCAGGCCGTCCTCCGTGCCCGAGGTGAAGACCAAGCAGCGCACCCCGCTGCCCGGCCCATGGCGGATCTCCGAGCTCGGGAAGGATCCTTCCATGCTCCTGGTGAGCGACGTGATGGACCGCCGGTCGTTCATCGCGGCCCTCGACGACAAGGGCGTACCGAAGGCGCAGATCTACCGGATCATGAAGGCCTTCGACGGGCTGCGGAAGTTCGACAAGTGCGGCCGCAAGGACCGGTTCACGGTCGCGATGGATCGCTCCACGCGCCGCGTCCGCGCCTTCGAGTACGAGGTCTCGGCGAGCGAGATCTACCAGGCGAGGGACGACGCGGCCGGGCTGCTCACGGGCGCCACGCTCGACATGAAGATCGCCGAGGAGGAGGTCGTCGCCTCCTTCTACGTGGGGAAGGATCTCGCCAACGCGATCCGGGCGGGGGGCCTGGAGCCCGGCGTGCTCGACGTGATCGACGACGCGCTGAACGGGCGCCTCTCGACGGAGAGCTTCGAGGAAGGGAGCACGGTCCGGCTGATCGCCATCGAAGAGACGGCGCTCGGGATGTTCTCCCGGTACAAGAAGGTCATCGCGCTCGAGTACCGGCCCGCGGATCCCGCGGAGAAGCCGGTGCGCATCTACGATTTCAAGGGGCAAGAGGCCCGCGGCACGTTCGATGAGCGCGGCCGGCAGCCGCACGCCGGCGGCTGGCGCGCGCCGGTCCCGGGCGCGCCCGTGACGTCGAGGTTCAACCCGCAGCGGATGCACCCGGTGCTGAAGAAGAAGATGCCCCACAACGGGACGGACTTCGGCGCGCCGATGGGAACGCCGGTGTACTCGGCGTATCGCGGCGTGGTCGACTGGGTCGGTCCGGCGGGTCCGAGCGGCAACCTGGTCACGGTGACGCACGCGAACGGGGTCACCACCGGCTATGCGCACCTGTCGAGGTATGCCCCCGGCATCAAGGCCGGCATGAAGGTGGGTACCCACCAGCTCGTCGGCTACGTCGGGTCGACGGGCCGCTCGACGGGCCCTCACCTTCACTTCAGCGCCAAGAGGGACGGCAAGTACTTCGATGCCGAGACGCTCCAGCTCGATGGAGAGCGCGTGATGCCCGGCATCGATCGCGCGGCGTTCGCCGCGGCGAAGGAAGCGCTCGACAAGCGGCTCGACGCCATCCCGCTGCCCGAGCCGCCGCCCGAACCGACGAAGCCGGAGGCGGCAGAGCCTCCCTCGCCGCCGCCGCCCGCGGCCACCGGCAGCGAGGCCTCGGCCGCCGCGGCCGCCGCGGCACCGGACGTCGGACCGAGCGGACCGAACGAGCAAGAAGCGCAGCCGCCGGAAGGCGCCGGGGACGACGAGGGCGAGCTCATCGAAGGCGCCGATCTCAAGAGCCCGCCGGAAGCGATGTGACGCCGAGCGGGCCGAGAGGTCCGCTCGATGAAACCAGAGGAGGCCGAGCGGGCCGAGAGGTCCGCTCGATGAGAAGAGATGCCGAGGGACAAGCTGTCCCGTCCTCGGCGCCTTCGCGGCATCGGGCAGACAAAACGCACCGAGGACGCGGAGGGGGAAACCCTCGCGCCCTCGATGTCCTTGCCATGCCGTCCATCCCGATGGGCGGCGGCCCAGGCCTGCTACCGCTTCGAGTACTGGAAGCGCTTGCGGGCGCCGGGCTGGCCGTACTTCTTGCGCTCCTTCTTGCGCGCGTCGCGCGTGAGGAAGCCCGCGCGCTTGAGCGACGGCCTGCGCTCCGGATCGAGCTCGCAGAGGGCGCGCGCGATGCCGTGCCGCATCGCCTCGGCCTGCGCGCTGTGGCCGCCACCGACCACGGTCGCGTTCACGTCGAACTGCTCGAGCAGCTCGAGCAGCTCCAGCGATTGACGCATCACCATGCGCGAGGTCTCGCGGACGAAGTAATCGTCAGCGGGCCTCTGGTTCACCTTGATGTTGCCGGTGCCCGGCGAGAGGAAGACGCGCGCAACGGCGGTCTTACGCTTACCAGTGGCGTACGTTCTCGTTTCCGTCATGGCTTTGCTCAGCTGTAGCTAAGGGGCTGCGGCTGCTGCGCCGCGTGGGGGTGATCGGGACCGGCGTAGACCTTGAGCTTGGTGAGGAGCTCGCGCCCGAGCACGTTCTTCGGGAGCATGCCCTTCACGGCCTTCTGGATCGGGAGCTCCGGCTTGCGCTCGAGCAGGTGACCGTACGACTCGGAACGGAAGCCACCCGGCTCGCCGCTGTGCCGCACGTAGTTCTTCTGCTGGAGCTTGCGGCCCGTCAGAAGGACCTTCTTGGCGTTCACGACGATCACGAAGTCGCCGGTGTCGACGTGCGGCGTGAACGTGGGCTTGTTCTTGCCGCGGAGCACCGTGGCGATGCGGCTGGCAAGGCGGCCGAGGGGCTTGCCTTCCGCGTCGATCACCCACCACGTACGCTCGTTGCGGGCCTCCGCAGGCTTGGCGGAAAAGGACTTGGGCTGAGGATTCATTGGGCGAAAAACTCCGGAAGTGCGCCTGCCAAAAAGGGGCGCCACTTCTACAAGGCGGCCCTTCGCCTGTCAAGCATCTCAGGCTTCTGCGGGTGCATCGTCATCGTCCGGCGAGGGTTGGTCAAGCGGGGTTTGTCGACAAGCCGTCGGCGTTCCGTCCGTTCCGTCGGTCCCGCCTTGCACCCCTGGCTTGTCTCGGGCTCCCAGATTTCTCTTATTTTCCCGATCATCCAGCTCGCCAAGGCGTTGAACCAGGCAGCCCCTCGGTCGCATCGACGGCGAACGAGCCCAAAGCTCCCCCCGAACGCCGCGCCAGGCAACACTGCGACGAGCAGACGCGGCGGTCGAGCGACCGGCCGATCCGTCTCATCGCTCATCGTTCACGTCACATCGGTCGCCGACGTCCTGCTGGCTCGCTTGAAGGAGCTCATCACGGCAAGGAGTCGATCGACGGTTCAGCTCAGCGGAGAGGGCGGGATTCGAACCCGCGGTACGTTGCCGTACACACGATTTCCAGTCGTGCACCTTCGACCACTCGGTCACCTCTCCCGATACAACTTCAACGCGCCCCGCTTCTGCCGGACCGGCGCCGCTCGAGAGAGAGCGGGCGGTCAGAGCCCACCTGCTTCAACGGGGGCAAGCAGCCAAGCGTAGCGGAGAGAGCGGGATTCGAACCCGCGGTACCCTTGCGGGTACACCTGATTTCGAATCAGGCACCTTCGGCCTCTCGGTCACCTCTCCGCCGGCGAACATGGCAAAGCGGGGCCGGCTGGTCAAGCATCTCCTGACCACCGACCGGTCTGGAGGTGCGCTTTCGGCGCCGAGGCCCCCCGCGAGCAGCCCGAAGCGCGCTCCCGGGCAGCGCTCGTCGTCCAGCATGCGGCTCTCTGGCGCTCGCCGCACCGGCGGGCGCGGCCCTACCCCGCCCCGCGCGGCGCCTGCCCTCCGCGAGCGGCTGGCCGCGTCGGAGCGGCCCCGTCGGACGCAGGCTCGCGATCGCCGTCGGAGAAGGCCTCGGCCCCGAGCGCGGCGCGCGCCGCAGGCGTGCCTGCGCGCGGGAGCCGGATGACGAAGCGCGCGCCTCCGAGCGGGGACTCGAGCACGTCGATGGTGCCGCCGTGATCGACCACGATCTTCTTCACGATGCTCAGGCCGAGCCCCGTGCCGTCGTACCGCGTCGTGACGTACGGATCGAACACCGAGTCCCGCACGGCGGGATCGATGCCCGGGCCGTCGTCGTCGATCGCGATGAGGTGGCTCTGCCCCTCGCTCCGCGCCGAGACGCGAACGCTGCCCCACACAGCGGCGCCCGGGCGCTCTCGGGCTCCTCCGCCGGGCGCCGCTCGCTGCGCGTCGCGCAGCGCCTGCGCCGCGTTGCGCACGATGTTGCCGAGCGCGCGCCGGAGCATCTCGCGATCGAGCGCGGCCGGCATCGGGACATCCGGCACATCGAACTCGAGATCGACGCGCCCGAGCAGCGCCTCGTCCGAGGCGTGCTCGCGCCCCGCCTCCTCGACCGCGGCGAAGCGCTCGCCCTGCTCGCGCAGGAACTCCGCGAGATCCGAGGGCTCGAGCTCTGCCCGCGGGAGCCGCGCGAAATTGGAGAACTCGCCGACGAGGCGGCGCAAGGTGCCGACCTCCTCCTCGACGACCTCCAGCGTCGTCTGGAGCAAGCGCTGGTACGCCGGGTCGCTGCCCGCATAGCGCCGGTGGCACTCCTCGACGGCGAGCTGGATCGGGGTCAGCGGGTTCTTGATCTCGTGCGCGAGGTGCCGCGCCATCTTCTGCCACTCGCCCATGCGCTTGAGGAACTCGATCCGCGCGCGGCTGCCCTCGAGCTCCTCGAGCATGCGGTCGAAGGCGCGGCCGAGATCGGCGACCTCATCGTCGCCCTGCAGCCCCACGCGCACCGAGAGGTCGCCCTCCGCGACGGGCCGGGTCGCGGCGGCGAGCCGCGCGATGCGGTCGACCACGGGGCGCGCCACGAGCACGCCGGCGAGGATCGCGAGGACGATCGTCGCGCCGAGCAGGGCGGCGAAGGCGTCGCCGTAGCTCTCGTCGAGGTACTCCTTCCGGTGCTCCCGCTCGAGGGCGTGGTACGCCTGCGCGAACGCCTGCGCCGCGTCGAGCTCGTCGAAGCGCGCGCTCGGCGCGGCGAACGTCGCGACGAGGGTCCGCGCGTCGCCGTCGCAGCCGCCGTCGTCGGGCGCGAGATCGCCGGGCTCGGCGGCGTGGCCGGGCGCGCGCGCGATCGCCTTCCGGACCGTGAGCGTCTTCTCGTGCGCCGGATCCACCGGGCGGCCGCGCTCGCGCGCTCCGACGAGATCGCCGCCGCAGCGCTCGACGCGGAGGGAGACCAGCGCGGGGTGGGCCGCGATGATGCGCGCAAGCTCGGCGTCGAGGCGCTGCGCGTCGCCGGTGAAGGCGGTCTCGCGCAGCGGGTCCGCCGCGACGATCGCGTCGGCCTCGGAGCGCATGCCCTGCTTGATGGCGGCGGCCAGCTCGGCGTACACGCCGAGCGCCCTGTCCAGGTGGACGCCGAACTCGGGCTGGAACGCCGTCGCCGACACCCGCGCGATCACCGTCCTGGCGACCACGATGCTGGCGACGAGCGGGATCAGGGCGGTCACGAGGATGGCCGCGACGACCCGCCGCTCCGTCCTGCCGGGGATGCGCATGCGCGCAGCATAGCCGCGGCCCAGCGCGGGCGCGCAGGCGCGGCGCGGGGGCGCCCGCGCTGAAGAAGGAGGGGCGCGCACCGCAGAGGAGCGCTGCGCGCGGCAGAGGAGGCCGCTCGCCGCGGCGGGGATGCCGCGCCGCGAGAGCGACGTTGCTCGTTACTCGACGGTGACCGTCTTCGCGAGGTTGCGCGGCTGATCGACGTCGTTGCCCTTCAGGTTGGCGACGTAATAGGCGATGAGCTGGAGCGGGAGCACGGTAAGGAGCGGCCCGACCTCGTCCGGCACCTTGGGGATCCAGACGTGGTGCTGAGCGATCTCGAGGATCGACTCGTCGCCCTTCGTGGCGATCGCGACGACCTGCCCCTCGCGCGCCCGGACCTCCTGCAGGTTGGAGAACGTCTTGTCGTAGTGCGCGTCGCGCGGGCAGACGACGATGACGGGGAGCGCCTCGTCGATGAGGGCGATCGGCCCGTGCTTCATCTCGCCGGCCGCGTAGCCCTCGGCGTGCGCGTACGAGATCTCCTTCAGCTTGAGCGCGCCCTCGAGCGCGATGGGGAAGCCGAGGCCGCGCCCGAGGAACAGGACGTCCTTCGCGTGGACGAGGCGCTTCGCGATCGCGTGCACGTAGTCGGCGTCGCCGAGCACCTCGCGCATGTGGCTCGGGATCTCCCAGAGGGCCTGGAGGATCTCGCGCCCGCGCTCCGCCGGCAGCGAGTCGCGGCGGCGGCCGAGGTAGACGGCGAGCAGGAGCAGCGCGGCGAGCTGCGTGGTGAAGGCCTTGGTCGAGGCGACGCCGATCTCGGGGCCCGCGTGCGTGTAGAGCGCGCCGTCGGAGAGGCGCGGGATCGCGCTGTCGAGCACGTTGCAGAGCGCCAGCACCTTGGCGCCCTGCGCCTTCGCCGCCTTGAGCGCCGCGATCGTGTCGGCGGTCTCGCCCGACTGGCTGATGGCGATCACGAGATCGTCGGGGAAGAAGATCGGCTCGCGGTAGCGGACCTCGCTCGCGAGCTCGACAACCGTGGGGACCCTGGCGAGCTGCTCGATCCAGTAACGCCCGGCGATGCCGGCGTGGTGGCTCGTGCCGCACGCGACGATGTAGACCCGGCGCAGCTCCTTCGCGAACTCGGGCGTGACCCCCATCTCGGTCGCGTGCACGTCGCCGGCGGCGAGATCGATCCTGCCGCGCAGCGTGGCCTCGACGACGTCAGGCTGCTCGTGGATCTCCTTCAGCATGAAGTGCTTGTAGCCGCCGCGCTCCGCCTGGACGGGGCTCCAGTCGATGCGCTTCACGCGCCGCTCGACCTTCTCGCCACCGGCCACGGTCTCGATGCGGACGCCGCTCGCGCGCAGCTCGACGATGTCGCCGTCCTCGAGGAAGATCATGTCGCGGGTGTGCGCGAGCAGCGCGGGGATGTCGCTGCCGCACAGCATCTCGTTCTCGCCGGCGCCGACGACGAGCGGCGAGCCGTACCGGGCGGCGACGATGACGTCGGGCTCATCGCGCGAGAGGACCGCGATCGCGTAGGCGCCGTGGACCTGCCGGAGCGCGCCGCGCACGGCCTCGAAGAGCGACTTCGCGCCCTTCTGGAGCTCGCGGTGGACGAGGTGAGCGACGATCTCGGTGTCCGTGTCGGAGAGGAACTTGACCCCCTGGCTCTCCAGCTGCTGCCGGACGGCCACGTGGTTCTCGATGATGCCGTTGTGCACGACGGCCACCGGGCCCGCGGAGTGCGGGTGGGCGTTCACCTCGCTCGGGCGGCCGTGCGTCGCCCACCGCGTGTGGCCGATGCCGGTCGTGCCGTCGAGGGTCCGCTTCTCGAGCGCCTCGCTGAGCTTGATCAGCTTGCCGAGCGTCCGGACGATCTCGATGCCCTTGCCGTCATGAATGGCGATGCCGGCCGAGTCGTAGCCTCGATACTCGAGCTTCCGTAGCCCTTCGACGATGATCGGCGCCGCCTTTTTTGACCCAACGTATCCGACGATCCCGCACATGCTCGCCTCGTTCAGGTAGTGCCCGCGCGCGCCTACGCGTGCGGCGGAAAATGGAACGTTACTCCTGGCACCGGGAGCTGACAGAGAAAATTGAGCCCCCTGACGGTGAACGCCGCGTCGGTCCCGTTGGCCGCGTTGATCGCGCGAAGGTCACAGCCAGGACGAATGCTATCAACGCCGTGATCGAGGCGACCCCAAAAGTGAGGGTGCCGCCCCCGCGCTTGTAGAGCTCACCCCACACGAGCATCCCGACGACGGATCCGGCGCCAGCGCTCGCCGAAAAGAGCCCTTGCGCCGTGGCGAGGATCTCAGGCGGGGAGCGATCCCGCGTGTAAGCGAGCGAGGCGACCCACATCATGCCGAACGAGACCGCGTGGAGCGGCTGGATGGCCAGCAGGGCGGGCCAGAAGCGCACATACGAGAGCAACGCCCAGCGGAGCGAGGCGCCCGCGAAGGCGAACGCGAGCACCGTGGGCGGAGCGAACCGCTTGAGCAGGGGACCGGAGAACGCCATGAGCGCGATCTCGCCGGCGACGCCGACGGCCCACGCGACCCCCACCAGCGACTCGGGGAAACCGATGTCGCGCAGGTGCAGCGTGTAACAGAGATCGTACGAAGAGGTGGCGCTCTGGGCCAGGAACGATGCCGCGAGGAACAGGCGGAAATCGTGGCTCTGGAGGAGGGCACGGGCGCGCTGCCGCACGGAGCCTCCGGCGGCCGGAGAGCGCGCAGCGCCGGCGGCGTCGGCCGCTCCGTCGCGCAGGCCGGACCGACGGAAGGGCGCCTCGCCGCGCGCCGGAAGGGCCCACGAGATGGCGAACGCGATCAGCAGGCAGGCAGCGATCGTGGCGGGAAACGCGGCCGGCCGCGCGGGATCGACGAGGGCTCCGCTGGCGATCGCCATCAGCGCGAAGCTGATCGAGCCCCAGAGCCTGAGCCTGCCGTACGCGATGCCGGAGCTCGCCGACGCCTCCACCGCGACGACGTCGGCCATCATGAACATCGGCGATCGAAAGAAAGCGAACGCGAGCGCCGCGACGAAGAGGCCGGCGAAGCCGAGCGACACGCCGAGCGCTGACGACAGCGCGAGCAGCGCGAACACGACGAAGGCGCCGGCGCAGGCCGCCCGGATCAGCCACACCCGCACGCCGAGCGAGTCGGCGATCAAGCCGAACACCGGCGGCGCGATGAGGCCCATCGCCGGGAGCGTCGCCGCGATCGCCCCCATCGCGAGACCCTGGATCCCCCGCGCCTCCAGCCAGCTCGGGAACAGCGGCAGGTACACGCCGAGGACGGCGAAGATACCGAAGTAGTAAAGCGATATCGCCCGCGGCGACGGCCTGTGCTCTGAAGGGTTGGGAGGAGGCATCGGCTGTGAGCGGCCCGCCCCGAGCGCGAGGGGCGTTCAGCGTGCCGGTCTCTGACGCCCGCCAGGCAAAGGAGCAAGCTCCGCGCCCCGGAAGCGCGGAGCTCGGGTCATTGCCGCTTCTCGATCGCCGTGGGGCGCCCTACCGTACGCGCGGGATGGGCACCTCGGACCTCCGCAACGCTCCGCCCGGAACCTGGTTGCCCGCGCGCCGCCTGGCGCTCTGGATCTTCCAGCCCCTCGAGCGGTTCCTCCACGTCCAGGCGGCGAGCGGCATCGTCCTGCTCATCGCCACCGCGGTGGCCCTCGCGTGGGCGAACTCTCCCTGGGCAGCTTCGTACGAGCGCCTCTGGCACACGCCGGTGAGGCTCGGCGTCGGCTCCTACGTCGTCGAGCGCGATCTCCATTTCTGGATCAACGACGGGCTGATGACGATCTTCTTCTTCGTCGTCGGGCTCGAGATCCGGCGCGAGATCCATCAGGGCGAGCTCTCCGTCCTGAAGCGGGCGGTGCTGCCCGTCGCGGCCGCGCTCGGGGGCATGCTCTTCCCGGCGCTCATCTACCTCGCGCTGAACCCGAGCCCGCCGGAGCGCAGCGGATGGGGCGTGCCGATGGCGACGGACATCGCGTTCGCGGTCGGCGCGCTGGCGCTGCTCGGCAACCGCGTCCCGGCGGCGCTGCGCGTGCTGCTCCTCGCGCTCGCGATCATCGATGACATCGGCGCGATCCTCGTCATCGCCATCTTCTATTCGTCGAGCATCTCGGTCGCGGGGTTCGGGCTCGTGGCCCTGGGCATCGCGGGCGTGCTCGCGCTTCAGCGCTTCGGCGTCCGCTCGCCTGCGGTCTACGCCGCGCCCGGCGTCGTCATCTGGGCCGGCCTGCTGAGCGCCGGCGTGCACCCCACGATCGCGGGTGTCCTGCTCGGCCTGCTCACGCCGGTGCATCCCTGGTTCGGCGAGGAGGGCTTCCTCGCCGAGGCCCGGAGGGCGCTGCAGGACTTCCAGGAGCGCGCGACCGGCGGGCATGACGCGCGCGAGCTCACCGGGCCGCTCGCGCAGCTCGCGCAGGCGCGGCGCGAGGCGCTGCCGCCCGTCGTGAGCCTGGAGGCCACGCTGCATCCGTGGGTCGCCTACGGGATCATGCCGCTCTTCGCGCTCGCCAACGCGGGCGTGAGCCTCGGCGACGTGCACCTCGGCGCGGCGGGCTCGACGCGGCTGCTGCTCGGGGTCGTCCTCGGCCTGACGATGGGCAAGCCGCTCGGGATCATGGTCGCGTGCTTCCTGTCGGTGAAGCTCGGCCTCGCCGCCCTCCCGCGCGGCGTCCTCTGGCGAGGCGTGCTCGTCGTGGGATGCGTCGCGGGCATCGGCTTCACGATGGCGATCTTCGTCGCGGGGCTCGCGTTCGGAACGGGGCAACGGCTCGGGGTCGCGAAGCTCGCCGTCCTGCTCGGGTCGCTGTTCTCGGCCCTTGTCGGGATGGCCGTCGGCAAGCTCGTGCTCCGCCCCGCGGAGGCAGGCCAGATCGCCGCGACGGCCGATGAGGCGGAGGCATCGACGGAGTACTGATCGACCGGGGCCTCGGAGCGCGTGACGGCGGTCGCCGCACAAGGCAACGCACGAACGAGAACGGCGGCGCCTCTGGGGAGAGGCACCGCCGCTAAAACATCGGCCTAGCCCGGCTCAGTACCGATCGCCGCCGCGACCGCCACGGCCGCCGCGGCCGCCACCACCGCCGCCGCCGTAACCGCCGCCGCCACCGCCACGGCCGCCGCGGCCACCACCGCCGCTGCCGCCGCCGTAACCGCCGCCGCCGCCGCCGCCGCCGTAACCGCCACCGCCGCCGCCGCCGCCGCGCTGGACCCGCTCCTCCGCCTCGTTCACGCGAAGCGGACGGCCGTCCATCATGGCGCCATTCATGTTCTCGATCGCCTGCTGGGCCTGCTCAGGCGTGCCCATCGTGACGAACCCGAAGCCACGCGACTGACCACTCTCGCGGTCGGTCACGATGTGTACATCCGTCACCTCGCCGCTCTGAGCGAACGCGGCCTGCACGGAGGCCTTGGTGGCGGAGAAGGGGAGATTACCAACGTAGAGGCGAGTACCCATGACACTGATTCACTTCACGGCTCTGCGAGATGCGTCAGCTTCGGTGCCGAACAGTGCCCTGCCGCCCCGATGGAGCCGTGGGGGATCGAGGGGGGGCGGCGCTGGGGAGGAGCCCCCGGTGCGCCACACGTTGCGTCGTCCAGTCCGCGATCAATCCGCGATCCCCGAGAAGAGAAGCGTCGTGTCGAGTGCCAGTGACGTTCGTGACCAGCCGATAGTAACCAAATGTCCCCACCGCGCAAGCACTCGAAGCGGTCCCCATCGCCGTGACGCTCACCCGGACGTCCCGAACAGCCCCCGCGCGGTCGCGCTCGCTTCCGCGCGGGGGTAGGCACACATCAGCGCCTTGCTGGGCGGCGGAAGGTGGCGCCGAGATCCCAGCCCTCGCCGCTGGCGGCGCGCGCGAGCGCGACGTCCGGCAGCACGCCGCCCGCGATGCGGACCTCGGCGACCACGCCGAGGCGGAGCGTCGCGGTGAGCGAGCGGGGGGCGGCGCCGGGCACGAGGCGGGGCGGGTGACGGGCGAGGTCGAGGGCGCGGCTGCGATCGTCGGCGGTCGCGAGGGCGAGCAGCGCGCCGAGGGGCCCGGGGCCGAGCGGGCGCACCAGCTCGATCGCGAGCGTCGCCTTCCCGCGGGCGCGGCGGCGCCCGAGCTCCGCCCGCGCCACCGGCTCCGCGGTGACCTCGTGCCCAGGCCGCGAGAGGATCGGCGCGACCGCCTCGGCGACCTCGACGAGGTGGGCAGCTGACTCGTCCACGAGCAGCGACGCCGGGGGCCCTCCCCACGCGGGATCGCCGTGCGCCCTCGGGAGGCCGACGAGGCCGAGGTGCGCGAGGCGCTCGGGCGGCAGCGCGTCGACCAGCCGCTGCGCGACGCCAGGCTGACCGAAGAGCCCGGCGTCGGGGCCCGTCGTGAGCACGATCCACCCGGCGACGCCCAGATCGAAGCGGACGGCGCCGCGGCGGTTCGTGTGGAGGCCGGCGCCGAGCCAGCCGAGGTCGTCACGCTCGGTCTCGAACGCGCGCAGCGACGTCGTCAGGTCCTCGGAGCGGATCACCTCGATCGCGTCGAGGAAGGCAGCGCCGCGCGCGGCGACGTCGTTGCGCGTCAGCGTGATCTGCCCCGGGCCGACGTCGGCCCGGAACGCGCCGGTGCCATCCGGCGCCGCAGCGTCGAAGCTACGCGGCAGGAGCGCGACCATCGGCGACGCGAGCGCGCGGGCGACGCGGGCGGGATCCGCGCGCGGGAACACCGCGGCGAGCGGATCCCTCGGGTGCCGCTCGGGCCTCGGGATGTCGGCGAGCGCCGCGGCGGCGCCGCGAGCGCGGGCGCGCTCGACGGAGCTCACGATGTCGCGGCCGTCGAGCTTGAGCAGGCGCGCGGTGCGCAACCCCTCGCGGAGGCGCACGACCGCGCCATCCGCCTCGCGCGACGGCAGCGCGGACGAGAGCGTCGGGTACGGGTTCCCGGACGCGTCGAGCCCGTAGAGGCTGTCGGCGATCGCCGGCGCGAACAGCGCCGCGGCGGGATCGCTCAGCTCGTGCGGATCGAGCGAGCTCGTCGGCCACGGGAGGTGCATCGAGAGGCGGCCGCCGAGCGGGGTGCGCCCCATCGCACGCGCGCCCTCCGGGAGGGCGGCCGCGCCGAGCAGCGCGCCGGCGCCGCCGAGGAAGGCGCGGCGCGGGAGGCTCACCGCACCACCCAGATCTCGTCCGCCGTCGCGACGGCGAACGGGGCGCGCCCGGCCCCGTCGGGCGGACAGACCGCGAGGGCGCGCACCCCCGCCGGCGCCGGCAAGCGCAGGATCTCCTCTGGCGCCGCGCGGGCCGGGCCGCCTTCCCGGCGCCGCCACGACCAGACCACGACGGCATCCTCGAGCGGATCGAGGACGTCGAGGCTGGCGAGCAGCTCGGGCTCTCCATCCTGATCGAGATCGCCGATCGCGAGCTGCGCCCCGGCGCTGCCCACGACCTTGCGGCGGCCCGCGCTGTCCCGGAGCTCGACCGCGCCGCGCTCGCGCGTCGCCCAGACCGCGAAGGGCTCGCCCTGCGCGGACAGGAGCTGCGCCGACGCGAGCGCGTCGTACCGGCCGGAGAGCGACGCGGTCGCCGGCGGGGGATCGGCCGGGGCGCACGGCCCGAGCGGGCCCGTGAGGAGCGGCCCCCACGCCGTCGTGCAGGCCGAGCCGCCCGCGTCCGGGATCGCCAGCCCCGGCAGCTCGGCGAGCGCCTTCAGCTCGCCGTCGAAGCGGACGCTGCGCGCGCGGTCGGTGAGCCCGACGTCGGCGAACGGCGGCAGGCGCTCGCCGTCCCTCGCGCGCTCGACGAGCGTGGCGAACGCGAGCGGCTCGCGGAGCGGCGCCGGGTGCACCGCGACCACGTCCGGCCACGGGCGCGACGCGAGCGGCACGACCCGGCCGCCGCGGAGGCGGAGCGTCGTCACGCGCCGGCGGCTCACGCTCAGGAGCTCGAGCGCCCCGTCGGCGTCGAGATCGCCGCACGCGAGCGCGACCACGTCGCCCTCGAAGTTCTTGGCGCGGTCGACCCTGGCGGCGACGAGCGGGATCGGCGCGAGGAAGCTGCGGATCTCCGCGTCGAGGGGCGCCTCGGCGTAGGCGTGGGCGATGGGCCCCGGCTCCGGGTCGCGGATGCGCGCCCAGACGGTGCGCGGCACCGGGTACACGTCCGCGGTGACGCGCAGCTTCCCCGCCGCGATCTCGACGACGAGGTGGACGAGCGCCGCGTCGTCGCGCGCCGCCTCGCGCGCGAGCGGCAGCGGGATCGGGTCCTTCTGCGCGCGCACGCCGGCGCCGAGCTTGCCGGCGACCTGGGCGGCGAGCGTGGCCACGAGCTGGGCGCCGCGCGGCGCGGGCGCGTCGGAGACC
Organism: Sorangium sp. So ce1504; assembly: GCF_051521635.1. Classification (NCBI taxonomy): domain Bacteria; kingdom Pseudomonadati; phylum Myxococcota; order Polyangiales; family Polyangiaceae; genus Sorangium; species Sorangium sp. So ce1504. Next base: position 10,655,285 of record NZ_CP150365.1, read on the forward strand.
AGCGGCGCGGCGGCCACGAGCGCGCGGCCGTCCACGGCGTCGAGCGAGCGCACGAGCGCGTCGACGGCGCGAGCCACGGCCGAGCGCGGCGGCCTCGGCGCCGGCGATGCAGGAGGCTGCGCCGCAGCGGGCGGAGGAGACGGCTGCGCCTCGGCGGGACGCGCGAGCGCGAGGAGAGCGACAAGGAGGAGGCCCCGGGGCGACAACGGCGACATGTTATGCGCGTCCGTGGGCCCGGGGCCAGAGCCGCAGCCCCGCAGGCACCACGAGGAGCGCGACGACGAGGCCGACCGCGCTGCCCAGCGCTCCGACCCGGCCCAGGTCGCGGAGGCCGTCGAAGCCGCAGAACGCGAGCGCGGAGAAGCCCGCGGCCGTGGTCAGCGCCGTGGCGGCGATCGCCGGCCCCTCGCGGCGCAGCGTCTCGCGGATCACGGCGTCGCCGCCGCCCGCCGCCTCGATGTCGCGGGCGCGGTGGAGCAGGAACATGCCCTCGTCCACCGTAATCCCGAGCAGCACCGGGATGACGAGCGCGTCGTACGCGTGCAGGGGGATGCCGAGCACCCGGATCAGCAGGAGGACGAGGGAGATCTCCGAGGCGACGACGAGCGCGGCCAGCGCGACGTCGCGCGCGCTGCGGAGGGAAGCGGAGAGCGCCAGCAGCACGAGCGCGCCCGCGACGAGCGCGATCCTCGGCATGTCGTGCGCGAGCGTCTCGCGCAGCGACGCCTCGAGCCGGCTGTAGCCGGTGAGCATGGCGCCCGGATCCTCCTCGCGGATCGCGCGCTCGATCTGCGCGACCGAGCCGGTCTCGCGGGGCCGCACGTACAGCGCGACGAGCGCCTCGCCCCCGTCCGCCCCGAGGTAGCGCGAGAGCAGGATGGACGCGGGGCCGCGCTCGAGATCGGAGAGCGCCACCTCCTGCCGGGGCGGCGCGCGCATCCCGTCGAGCACCGCCGAGAAGCGCTCGGGCGCGAAGCCCGTGTCGCGGAGCGCGCGCGCGAGCTCGTCGGCCTTGGCGGGCAGGTCGAGCGCGTCGCGCGCGGCGAAGCGCTCGGCCTGCGTCGGGGCGGCGGGGGCGAGCGCGGTGAGCGCGTCGACCGCCTCCACGTCGGCCTTCATCGAGGCGAGGCGCTCCGCGATCCGGTCGCCGCGCGCGCGGGCGCGCTCCTGGTCGCCGTCCGCGAGGAGCACCACCCATTGCCCTCGCCGCCCGCCGAACGCGTCGAAGATCTCCTGCTGTACCTTGAGCGGCTCGAGCTCGGCCGGCCTGATCGCGACGATGGCCTCCGCGAGCGGCGGGGAGGCGCCAAGCGACACCGCCGCGATGGGGAGCGCCGCGAGCCCCGTGAGCGCGAGCGCGCGGCCCCGGGTGCGGGTCAGCCGGTAGATGCCGTCGGGCCAGCGCGCCGGCGCCTCGGTCGGCGGGGTCCCCCGCTCGAGCCACGCGCCCACGGCCGGCGTCACGAGGACGATGGCGATCGCCGTCAGGACCTCGCCCGCGGCGCACAGGAGCCCGAGCTGCCGGAGCGCGTTGATGTCCGACAGCGCGAGCGCCCCGAACGCCGCCGCCGCCGTGACGGCAGCGATGAGCACCGCGCGGGAGGTCCGCGCCCTCGCCGCGCGCGCGGCCGCCTCCGGATCGAGGCCCTCGCGCCGCGCCTCGAGCAGCGCGGCGTAGACGTGGACGCCGGTGTCGACGCCGACGCCGACGACCACCGACATGAAGGCGACGGCGATCGCGCTGAGCCCGCCCGGGAGCGCCGTGGCGAGCCCCGCGGTCCAGAGGGTCCCGAGCACGAGCGGCGGCATCACCGCGGCGAGGGCGCGCAGGCGGCGGAAGAGCAGCGCGAAGACGACGGAGGCGAGCAGCATCGAGAGCGACCCCGAGATCGCGAGATCGCGCGTGAGCATCGCCTCGGTCGCCGCGGCGATGGCGTGCCCGCCGGTGAGCCCGAGCGTGAGCCCGGGGTGCGCCGCGCGGATCGGGCCGAGGACGGCGTTCGCGTCCGCGACGAACGCCCGCGCGTCGGCGCCGCGGAGCGCCTGCCCCGCTGGCTGCACCAGGACGAGGTGCACCTTGCCGTCGTCCGTGGCGAAGGCGCCGTCCGCCTGCGTGCGCACCCCGGATCCGATGTCCGCGGACTCGAAGACGAGCTGCGAGAGGCGCAGCGGGTCGGCCGCGATCGTCTCCGCCGCGGCGCCGCCGCCCGGCGCGAGCAGCATGGCGCGCGTCTCGGCGAGGCGCTCCCGCATCCCCTCGGGCGAGAGCGCGGCGGCGAGGCGCTCTCGCACGCGCGCGTCCGCGTGCCGGAACGCGACCCACGGATCGAGCGAGCGCGAGACGTCGATCCGATCGGCGGCGCGCTGCACGGTCGGGCGCGCCGCGAGGGCCCGCGCGATCTCCGCGGCCACGGCCGCGTTCTCGTCGGGGTCGTCGCCCTTGACCATCACGACGCCGAGGTCGCCGCCCCCGAACCCGCGCACGTACCGGCGCAGCGCCGCGGCGTCTCCGCGCTCCGGCAGGAGCGAGGCGACGTTCGGCTCGAGCTGTAGCCGCAGCGTCACGGCGGCGAAGGCGGCGAGCGTCAGCGCCGCGAGGGCGACGACGACGACGAGGCGGAGCGGCCGGCGGGGGGCGTCCGCGCGAGCCGACGGAGGCGGAGGAGGTGCTGCCATGGAAACGCCGGGCCGTGCCCGGCGCCGCTCCTCTACCCTCACGCCCGCCTCGCCGCGAGGACATCCACCCTCACGCCCGCCTCGCCGCGAGGCCCCCCACACGGACGATGCTCCCGAGCTCACGACGCTTGCGCTCACGAGGGCGCCGATTCATCCCGGCAGCATGGAGCTCCCCCCGATCGTCCTCGCAGGCAGAGCCGTCCTGCGGAAGCCCGCCGCGCCCGTCCCGCCCGAGGAGATCGGGACGAAGCGGCTCAAGCACCTCGTCTCGACGATGGTCTCCGTCATGCGCAAGGCGCCCGGCGTGGGGCTCGCGGCGCCGCAGATCGGCGTCGACCAGCAGGTGATCGTGCTCGAAGACAGCGAGGAGCTCATGTCCCGCCTCACGGCGGGCCAGCGCGCCGAGCGCGGCCGCGTGCCCTTCCCGCTCAGGGTGATCATCAACCCGACGCTGAGGGTCCTCGCCCCGTCGCTCCCGGACGCGGCAGGCGCGGGGCGAACGACGTTCTTCGAGGGCTGCCTGAGCGTCCCGGGTTACATGGCGCTGGTCGAGCGAGATCTGTCGGTCGAGGTGAGCGGCGTGGACGAGGAGGGCAAGGAGGTCCGGTGGGAAGCGACGGGCTGGCCCGCGCGGATCCTCCAGCACGAGATCGATCACCTCCGCGGCACGCTGTACGTCGATCGCATGGTCACGCGCTCCTTCTGCAGCAACGAGGAGGCGAAGCTCTTGCTCAGCCTGTCCGTCGCCGAGGCGCGAGCTGCGCTCGGCGCGTGACCGCGGCCCGTCGCGCCGGGAAGCGAGCGCGCTCGACCGGCGGACGCGCGCTCACGGCGAGGGCAACGGGCTGGCGCCGCGCCCGGCGCTGATGACGAGGGCATTCACGATCCGCTCCATCCTGATCCCGCGGGAGCCCTTCACGAGCACCAGATCGCCGCGCTCGACGATCTCCTGCGCTCGGGCCGCCGCGGCGTCCGCGTCTACGGCGAACCACGCCCGCACGCCGGCAGCCTCGGCGGCGCGCGCGATCCGCGCCGCCTCGCCGCCGACGGCGATGAGCGCGGCGGGGCGCGCGGCGCCGACCTGCTCGCCGAGCGCGTCGTGCTCCGCCGCCGCGAGCGCGCCGAGCTCGCGCATCTCGCCGAGCAGCAGGACCAGCCGCTTCCCGAGCGCCTCGGCGACCTCGACGGCCGTCCTGAGGGACGATCGCATCGACAGCGGGTTGGCGTTGTAGCTGTCGTCGATGACCACGGTGCCGTCCGGCAGCTCGCGGACGGACAGGCGTCCGTCCCCCGGCGGCGCGAGCCCTGCGGCGGCGCGAGCCGCTCGCTCGGTCGAGAGCGGCTCGCCGACCGCCTCATCCACGACCGCGACGGCCGCCGCCGCCGCCAGCGCACCCGCCTCGCCGAGCAGCGGGACGACGAGCTCCAGCGCCTCGCCTCCGCGCTCGATCCGCACCGAGGTGCCGCGCACCCCGACCGGCCGCCTCCCCGTGATCCGGATCTGCGCGCGCTCCCCGAAGCCGTAGGTGATCCGCCGCGCGGCGCCGGCGCGCTCGATCTGCTCGACCACCTTCGCGTCGTCGCCGTTACCGAGGGCTACCCCCTCGGCCGGCAAGGCGGCGAGCAGATCACCTTCCTCGGCGGCGACGTCTTCCAGCGTGCCGAGCCCCTCGGTGTGCTCGACGCCGATGGACGTCAGCACGGCGAGATCCGGCCCCGCGATCCGCGCGAGGGCCGCGACCTCGCCGCGCTGGTTCGTGCCGATCTCGACGACCGCGAAGCGATGGCGGTCCTCGAGCCCGAGCAGCGTCATCGGCAGCCCGATGGCGTTGTTCAGGTTGCCCGCCGTCGCGTGCACCTCGCCGCGGCCCACCCCCGCGAGCAGCGCCGCGATGGTCCGCGTCGTCGTCGTCTTGCCGGCCGAGCCGCCGATCGCGACGATCGCCCGCGGCCCGTCGGGGTGGGCGCCCGTCCGCCATCGCTCGCGGTGCGCTCTGGCCAGCGCCCCGAGCGCCGCGAGGCCGTCGTTCACGAGCACCGCGCCCCCTCCGGGCGGCAGGGCAACCTCCCGCGAGACGATGAACGCGGCCGCCCCGCGCTGCGCGGCGGCGTCGAGGAACCTGTGGCCATCGAAGCTCTCGCCGGCGAGCGCGACGAACGCCGCTCCTGGCGCGATCGTCCGGCTGTCGGTCGAGACGCCCCGCGCGTCCGGCCCGCTCCTCAGCACGCGCCCGCCGGTCGCGCGCGCCAGCTCGTCGAGGGAGAAGGGGGCAAGGTTGTGCGGGATCGGCGTCGCCATCGCGGGCGATCACCAGCACGGAACGGGGCGCGGGGCCAACGAATCGCCTGCGGCGCGCCCCGTCTGTGCGGCGTCGCGCCGCCTCAGCGCCGGGTCTTTTCCTTCTCGACCTCGTCGTAGATGTCGTCGCTCTTCGGCCGTGGGCGCGCGGCTGGGCGGGGCGCGGCGGGCGCGCTGGGGGCCGCCGTCACGCTCACGGTGGGCTCTGGCGACGCCTCGGCGGCCGTGGGCGGCGGCTCCTTGTAGTCGATCGCGATCGGTCCTCCGCCGCCCATGCTCTGCCACAGCGTGATCCCGATGAGCGCCAGCAAGGCCACCGCCAGGATCACGCTGAGCACGATGATGAGCGTCCTGCCGCCCTCCCGCCGGCGCGGCGCGACGGCGGCGGGTGGCTTCTGCGGTTCCGGGCGCTCCTGGACGAAGGTCGACGGGAGCGCCGGCATCTCGAGGCGCGCCGACGTGGTGGCCCACGGGCTCTCGGCCGGGGGCATGGCCGCTCCGTCCCACCCGCCGGCCGCCTGGGGCGCGCCGTGCGCCGACGCGCCGGGAGCTGCGCTCATCGCCGGCGCGGGCGCCGCGGCCGGTGGCGGCCCGGCCTGTGCCGACATCCCCGCATGCAGCGAGGGCATCGGCGTGCGCGCGGCCTCTGCTGATACGGCGGGCGAGGCGGCACCGAAGCCAGGGCTCGCGAACCCGGGCGGCGCCGCCGGTGCGGGCGGCTGGCCGGCGTGAGGCGATGGCATCGGCGCGCGCGCGGCCTCTGGCGCAGCGGGCGCGGCGGCACCGAAGCCAGGGCTCGCGAACCCAGGCGGCGCCGCCGGAGCAGGCGGCTGGCCGGCGTGCAGCGAGGGCATCGGCGCGCGCGCGGCCTCTGGCGCAGCGGGCGCGGCCGCACCGAAGCCAGGGCTCGCGAACCCGGGCGGCGCTGCCGGCGCAGGCGGCTGCGCCGCGCTCGCGCCCATCCGGTCCGTGATCGGCGCCGGCTGGAAGGCCGGCTGGCTCGGAGGCACCGGATCCGACTGCGGCGGCGCCGAGATGAACGGGAGCGCGCTCGGAGAAAAGACGCCGCTGGCCGAGAGCACGTCCTGCTGCGAGACGAGCCCGGGCGGAAGGGTCCCTCCGCGCGCCGAGACGCTCGCCGTCGGCGGCTGGGTGTACCCGGCGGGAGCTGGCCCTGAGAACGCCGGCGCCGGCATGGCGCCCGAGAACGCGGGCGCCGATGCCGCCGGCCCCGAGAACGCGGGCGCCGACGGCATCGGCCCCGAGAACGCGGGCGGGCTCTGCTGCTGGAGATGAGGGCTCAGCGCGTACTGCGCGGAGAGCGGTCGCAGGGCGCCCGGCGCCATCAGCGGCGGCACGGGCAGCGGCCGGAAAGGGATCCCCGAGCCGTGCGCCGACGGGAGCGGCCGGCCTGGTTGCGCCGCCCTCTCACTCTCGGGGGCTCCCCATGGAACGTGTTTGTCGGTCATCCGCGCGCCTCGGAGGGACCGCCCACGCGACCCCTCCGCCTCACACTGAAGCGGAACAGCGCTCTCAATCTACCCCCAAGTCTCGGCGTGCGGCCATCCTTCTGACGCGTCGCCCCGCCCCGCGAGGCGCTGCCGCTCGTCGGCGCTGGCGCCACGCAGCGCCGCGCCGTGACGACACCGCCCGTCGCGGACGCAGGATAGCGACGCCAGGGGTGCGCTCCTCGGGTCGGCGCGATGAAGAGCGAGCTCGTCCCGCCGCCGAGGCGCTCACGAGGCGCGCGCTTTCGCCAGCGCCACCGGCGAGCAGGGGGCGCGCACGACGCTCCGGCGCGCGGGTGGTTCGAGAGCGCGAGGCGGCGCGCGAGGTCAGCCCTCTTGGGCGCGGGCGTCTCCGACGGCAGAGCTCGGACCGAGGCGCTGTCCACGCTTGTCGGGAACTCTCGACATGGCCGCGGCGCGCCGTGGACGGGCGTGGCGCTCCCGCCGGGGCGCGGGCGTCTGCCGCCGCGGGGCGGCTGTCGACCGCGGCAGCACAGTGCTATGGCACGTCGCGATATGGCCGCCGAGACGATGGACCCCCGCGCCTCCACCGAACCTTCTCCCAACGAGCCGCGTGAGCCCGCGCGCTACGATCATGCCGCCGTCGAGCCGCGCTGGCAGCGCGCGTGGGAGGAAGGCGAGACCTTCCGCGCCGTCCGAAGCGCGGACCCCGCCCGCGCGAAGCGCTACGTGCTCGACATGTTCCCCTACCCGTCGGGGTCGGGGCTGCACGTCGGCCACCCCGAGGGGTACACGGCGACCGACATCATGTCCCGCTACTTCCGCATGCGCGGGATCGACGTGCTGCACGTCATGGGCTGGGACGCCTTCGGGCTGCCGGCGGAGCAGCACGCCCTCGAGACCGGCACGCACCCGGCCGACACGACGGCGCGGAACATCGCGACCTTCAAGCGCCAGCTCAAGATGCTGGGCTTCAGCTACGACTGGTCGCGAGAGCTCTCCACGACCGATCCGCGCTACGTGCGCTGGACGCAGTGGATCTTCCTCCAGCTCTTCAAGAAGGGGCTCGCGTACCAGGACGAGGTGAGCGTCAACTGGTGCCCGGCGCTCGGGACCGTCCTTGCGAACGAGGAGGTGATCGACGGCAAGAGCGAGCGCGGCTCGCACCCGGTCTACCGGACGCCGCTCAGGCAATGGATGCTCCGCATCACCGCCTACGCCGACCGCCTGGCGGAGGATCTGCGCCTCCTCGACTGGCCTGAAGGGACGGTGGCGATGCAGCGCTCCTGGATCGGCCGCTCGGAGGGGGCGCTCATCACGTTCGAGGTCAAGGGATGGGGCAAGGGCGCGCTGAGCGTGTTCACGACCCGCCCCGACACGCTGATGGGCGTCACCTACGTCGTGCTCGCGCCCGAGCACCCGCTCACGGCATGGCTCACGAGCGCGGAGAGCGGCGCGTCCGAGCCGCGCCGCGAGGCGGTGCGCGCGTACGTCGCGGCCGCTGCGGGCAAGAGCGATCGCGAGCGGCTCGCCGCGGCGGCGAGGGAGAAGACCGGCGTCGACACCGGCCTCGTCGCCGTCCACCCCATCACGGGCGTGGAGGTGCCGATCTGGGTCGCCGACTACGTGCTCGGCGGCTACGGCACCGGCGCCGTGATGGCGGTGCCAGGGCACGACGAGCGCGACTTCTCCTTTGCCCGCACCTACGGGCTGCCCATCGTCGAGGTCGTGAGCCCCGACGGCACCCTGCACGACCAGCTCGAGGCCGCCTACGTCGACCCGGGCGTCGCGGTCCGGAGCGGCGAGTTCGACGGGCTCGCGACGGAGGAGTGCAAGCGCGCGGTCATCGCGCGCCTCGAGGCGCTCGGGCGAGGCAAGCGCGAGGTGAACTACAAGCTGCGCGACTGGGTCTTCTCCCGCCAGCGCTACTGGGGCGAGCCGATCCCGATCTACTTCCCCGTCGAGCTCGCCGATCCGCAGGGCGATCCCAGGAAGGGCGCCGCGCACACGATCCGCTACGATCAGCCGATCGCGGTCGACGAAGCCAGCCTCCCGATCGAGCTGCCGCCGCTCGCCGACTTCCGCCCTGGCGACGACCCTGCGGGCCCGCTGGCGCGCGCCGTCGACTGGCGCTTCTTCCAGCGGGACGGCAAGTGGTACGCGCGCGAGACGAACACGATGCCGCAGTGGGCGGGCTCGTGCTGGTACTACCTCCGCTTCCTCGATCCGCAGAACGACGCGGAGCCGTTCTCGGAGGCCGCGTACGACGCGTGGATGCCCGTCGACCTCTACGTCGGCGGCGCGGAGCACGGCGTGCTGCACCTCCTCTACGCGCGCTTCTGGCACAAGGTGCTCTACGACCTCGGCCAAGTGAAGCACCCCGAGCCCTTCGCGAAGCTCGTCCATCAGGGGATGATCCTGGGCGAGGACAACGAGAAGATGTCGAAGTCGCGGGGCAACGTGATCAACCCCGACGACATCGTGCGGGCCCACGGCGCCGACGTGCTGCGGATGTACGAGATGTTCATGGGCCCGCTCGAGGCGGTGAAGCCCTGGCAATCAGGGCAGATCCAGGGGGTGGTCCGGTTCCGGGACCGCGTGTTCGCGACGTGCACGCGACCGCTCTCGGACGCGATGGACGACGCGACGAGCCGGCAGCTCCACAGGACGATCAAGAAGGTGACCGGCGACATCGAGGGGATGGCGTTCAACACCGCCATCTCCGCGATGATGGTCTTCGTGAATCACCTGAGCTCGCTGCCTTCGCCGCCGCGCGAGGCGGTCCTGCGGCTGATCCTCCTCGTCTCCCCCTTCGCGCCGCACCTCGCGGAGGAGCTGTGGCGGCTCGCCGGCCACGAGCGTTCGCTCAGCTACGAGCCATGGCCCTCCTACGACGAGGCCTTCTGCGTCGACGACGTCCTGGAGATCCCGGTGCAGGTGAACGGCAAGGTCCGCGGTCGCGTGATGCTGGCGAAGGCGGCATCGGAAGAGGAGGCACGAGCCGCCGCGCTCGGCCTGGAGACCGTGGCCGCCCTCGCCGCGGGCAAGCAGCTGAAGAAGTTCATCTACGTGGCGGGGAAGATCGTGAACATCGTGGTCGGCTGACGCTCCGGCGCCGCCCGGAGAGCTCCGGCGCCGCCGGGAGAAAACGAGCGCTCGCAGCGCGGCGACGTCGCGAACGGACGCGCGGGATAGCAGCGCGAGGGAGGCGCTCCCGGCGCGCGAGGCCCCGCGCCCGCGCCGCCTGCTCGCTGGAGCCTCGGGCACCAGCGCCTTGCGCTCGGTTGACGACAGGGTCGGAGCTCGGGTGTACATGAGCCCGATCGGCGCGCTGACCGCATCCCGCACCACAGCGCAGCGGGGTGGCTCCGCCGACGCGTGAGCTTCCCCGGAAGCAATCCTCTCCTCCCTCGGGGCGCGCGGTGGTGCACAGCCCAGGCTGGCAGGTGCCGTGCAAAGGCGGCTGGCCGTGTGCCGGAACAGCACCGCATGGTGTACCCGAGGTGGCTGCCTCCTCGCCGCCGCGCTGGCCGGCTGCGCTGGAGACGCGGACGAAGCGGACCTGCACGAGCAGGACGCGGCCGAGGCCGCGCTGGAGATCAAGGGAGGGTATCTAGACGCTGGAGACCGCGCGGTCGCCGGGCTCCTCATCACCGATCGCAGAGGGCGCGTCGCGCGGACCTGCTCGAGCACCGTGATCGCGCCCAACCTGGTGCTCACCGCGCAGCACTGCGTCGCGGAAGCTCCCAAGCTCATCGCCTGCAAGACGGCGACGTTCGGTGAGCCGGTCGATGCCTCGCAGGTCTACGCCACGCTCGGCGGGGCCCTGTGGGCTGCGGACACGCCGTGGATCGGCGCGCGCGCGCTGCTCAGCCCGCCCGACGGCAACGCCGTCTGCGGGCGCGACATCGCGCTCGTCGTGCTGTCCTCCCCGCTCGGCGGCAGCGAGGTCACGCCGCTCGCGCCGCGCCTCGATCGGCCGCCCGAGGAGAGCGAGGTCTACTCGGCGGTGGGCTTCGGCGACACGGAGGGCAGATCGCGCGGCGGCGGCGTCCGCAGGCGCCGCGATGGGCTCCACGTCGAGTGCGTCGGGTACGGGTGCGGAACGCAGGAGCGCGTCACAGGAGGCGAGTGGCGCGGAGAGAACGGCATCTGCAGCGGCGACTCGGGCGGACCGGCGCTCGACGTCGCGGGGCGGATCATCGGCGTGACGTCGCGCGGGCCGGCCGGCTGCGCCGACCCCATCTATGGTGGGCTCATCGCCCATCGCGACTGGCTCGTCACCGAGGCGAGGCGCGCCGCCGACGTCGGCGACTACGACCCGCCCTGGTGGGCGACGGCGTCGGACCCCGCGGAGCGCTTGCCTTCGCGCCAGCCGCTCGACGAGCGCTGGCTCTCGTGCGCGCACGGCCCGCTCGTCGGCGACGACAGCGGCGGGGCGGCGGCGCGCGCGCTGCTCGCGATGCTCGCGCTGCTCGCGCTGAAGCGAGCCAGGACGTCCGCCCTGCTGACCTGCCGCGCATGCCGTGCACGCCACGCGCGCGCTGCGTCGCAGAGCACGATTTCCGCCTGATCAAAGCTCCAGCGCACACCTCGCCTGCTAGGATGCGGGCGTCCTGCCCTGCGGAGTGTCCATGCCCATGTCGCCCAGCATCCGTCCGGCCGCGCTGCTCGCGGCGCTCGCGCTCGCCTCGCTTCCCATCGGCTGCGGCCCCACCTACGTGCGCGGCAATCAGGTCGAGGGGCTCGACGACGCGGCGATGAGCACGGGAATCGACAGGCGCGACATCGAGCAGCTCCTCCACGAGAACCTGACGTCGCTGATGGCCTCTCCGGTGGCCAAGGCGTGGGCGCACGACGGCTCGCGGCCCACGCTCGCCATCTATCCGCTGTCGAACCAGACGAGCGAGCACATCGACAGCCAGCTTCAGGCGCTCCTGTCCGATATCGAGACGTACCTGTCCCGGGCGAGCCTCGTCACCTTGGTGAGCGTCGAGCGCCAGCAGCAGATGGTCGCGGAGGTCGAGAAGCAGCACGGCGGCGGGTTCGATCCGAACCACATCGCCGAGTACAACCGCCAGCTCGGCGCGAAGTACTACCTCACCGGCAAGGTCTTCACCGCCGATGAGCGCACCGAGGACGAGCGCCGCGTCCAGTACTTCATGTTCATGCAGCTCATCGAGGTCGCCACGAGCGCGGTGGCCTGGCAGAACAGGGCGGCCTTCACCAAGGCGCTCATCCAGGAGTGATGCGCCGGCGGCACGCGACCCTCGCGGGGCGCAAGCGTGCGGCCCTGGCTCCTCTCGCGCTGCTCCTCGGCCTCTGTCAGGCCGCCTGCGGCGGACATGAAGATCGCGTGCGCACCGCGCTCCAGGCGCTCGATCGCGGCGCTCCCGCCGAGGCGGTGGCCGCGCTGAACGAGCAGCTCGAGGTCGAGACCGCGGCTCAGCTCCCGGCGCTCCGGGGCGACAACGCGCTCCTCCTGCTCGACCGCGGCAACATCCTCCTCAGCATGGACAGCTACCGGCTGTCCGCGCGCGATCTCGGGGCCGCGGACAAGTCGATCGACCTGCTCGACATGTCCCGCGGGGCCGCCCACGATCTCGGCAAATACCTCTTCTCGGACGACGTGGGCCCGTACAAGGCGCCTGCCTACGAGAAGCTGCTCATCAACACCATCAACATGATGAACTACCTGGCCCAGCGCGATCTCAGCGGGGCCAGGGTCGAGGCTCGCCGCCTCGCGATCATGCAGAGATACCTGCGCGATCACGAGGGCGAGACGGCGCTCCTCGGCCTCGGCAGCTACCTTGCGGGCCTCGCCTTCGAGAAGAGCGGCCAGGCTGACGAGGCGCTCCTCCACTACGACGACGCCCTCCGCCACGGGTCGTATCCGTCGCTCCGCGGCCCGCTCCGCGCGCTCACGCGCGGCGAGCCCAGGTCGCCCCGCATCGCCGCGTTGATCGAAGGTGAGGCCCCGCCGCCGCCCCTCGACGAGACCGGCGAGGCCGAGCTCATCGTCGTCGTCGGGTTCGGGCGCGTCCCGCAGAAGGTGCCGCAGCGCCTCCCGATCGGCCTCGCGCTCACGCTCGTAGCCGACGACATCAGCCCGGCGGATCGCGCGCGGGCGAGCGAGCTCGCGGCGAAGGGGCTCGTGACCTGGGTCAACTACCCGACGCTCGCCCGGGGCAAGGGCGGCTATTCGATTCCCACGCTGAAGCTCGACGGGCGCTCCCAGCCGATGGAGCAGGCGCTCGACGTCGAGGCGCAGGTGCGCGCGGCCTGGAAGAAGAGCGAGGGGACCGTCGTCCTGTCGGCCATCACGAGGACCGTCGCCCGCATCGCGGCCGGCGAAGCCGCGCAGGGCGCCACCGAGGCGGCCGCGGAGGACTCCGGACCGCTGGGCCTGCTCGTCGGCCTGCTGACGAGCGCGACGCTGACCGCGCTCGACACGCCGGACACGCGCGGATGGTCGACGCTCCCCGCGCGCATCGCGATCGCGCGGACCCGCGTCCGCGCGGGCACGCACGACGTGGTCGTCGGCGTCCGCGGCGAGTCGAGGCGCGCCCGGGTGAGCGTGGCCGCTGGCGGGTGGGCCTTCGTCCCGGTGATGGTCCTCCGCTGAGCGGCGCGCGCGGACGGGAGGGTTGCGGGCGCACTCCTCCCGCGGCAGTCTCCGCGCCGATGCGTAGCCCTCATCTCCGCGCCGTGCTGGTTCACGCGCTCTCGGCGTGCTCGCCCCTCGCGCTCCTCTGCGCGACCGCCTGCGGGGCGCTCGCCACCTCGCCGTCGTGGGTCGGCGGCGGCCTCGCGGTCTCCGCGCCGATCCGGGCGGCCGAGGAGGACGCCGCGATCGAGCGGGAGCGCGCGGTGCTCGCGAGTCAGCCCAAGCAGATCGGCGCGCGGCATCTCCTCGTCATGCACGAGGGCTCGAAGAGCAAGCCCGAGGGCCTCCGCCGTACGCGCGCCGAGGCCCGCGCGCGAGCGCAGGAAGCGCTCCTCGAGATCCGCGGCGGGGCGAGCTTCGAGGAGGCGGTCGCGGAGTACAGCGACGAGCCGGGCGCCGCCGAGCGCGGCGGGGATCTCGGGGTGTTCGAGCGCGGCATGATGGTGAAGGGCTTCTCCGACGCCGCCTTCGCCTTGAAGATCGGCGAGGTGAGCGAGATCATCGAGACGCCGTTCGGCTTCCACATCATCAAGCGCACCGAGTAGCGCCCGCTCCAGGTCGTCGCGCGCCGGCCGCGGGCTCGACGCCTCGGCCTTCGTCGCCTAGCGTGGCGCGCATGACGAGGACCGTCCGCGCTGCGCCGACCGCCGAGCACCGCCGCATCGAGGAAGAGCGCGAGCGCCTCCAGCGCTGGAAGCACTGGGGCCCCTACCTGTCGGAGCGGGCCTGGGGGACGGTGCGCGAGGACTACAGCGCGAACGGGGACGCGTGGGCGCACTTCCCTCACGACCATGCCCGGAGCCGCGCCTATCGCTGGAACGAGGACGGGCTCGGCGGCATCTGTGACCGACACCAGATCTTGTGTCTCGCCGTCGCCGTCTGGAACGAGCGGGATCCGATCCTGAAGGAGCGGGCCTTCGGCCTGACCGGGCCGGAAGGCAACCACGGCGAGGACGTCAAGGAGATCTACTACTACGAAGACGCGACGCCGACCTCCAGCTACCTGCGCTATCTCTACCGGTACCCGCAGCGGCCGTTCCCCTACGAGGCGCTCGTCGCCGCCGCGCGCGGCCGCGGACTCTCGGAGGGCGAGGCAGATCTCCCCGATCTCGGCGCCTTCGACGGGGATCGTTACTTCGACATCTTCGTCGAGTACGCGAAGCGGAGCCCGAGCGACATCCTGATGGTCATCACCGTGGTGAACCGCGGCCCGGAGGCCGCGCCGATCCACGTGCTCCCGCATCTCTGGTTCCGCAACACATGGTCCTGGACCGAGCCTCCGGGTCCGATCCCGGAGATCCGGGCCATGGAGACCGACGCCGGTCATGTGATGCTGCGCGCGGCGCACCCCGAGCAGGGCGCGCATCACCTGTACATCGAGGGCAGCCCGGAGCTGCTCTTCACCAACAACGAGACGAACCGCGAGCGGCTCTATGGCGCCCCTTCGCGGACACCGTACGTCAAGGACGCGTTCCATCACCGGGTCGTCCACGGCGACGAGGCGCGGGTGAACGCCGAGCGCCGCGGCACGAAGGCCGCGAGCTGGCATCGCTTCGAGGTGCCGGCCGGCGGGAGCCGGCGGATCCTGCTCCGGCTCGCGCCCGAGCCGGTGGACTGCCCCTTCGACGGCGCGGACGAGCTCCTGGAGGCGCGGCGCGGGGAAGCGGACGAGTACTATCTCGCCGTCCAGGGCCCAGCCCTGTCCGACGATCGCCGCGCCATCCAGCGTCAGGCGGCGGCGGGGCTGTTCTGGACGATGCAGTTCTACCACTACGACGTCGACACCTGGCTCCGCGGCGACGCGCACGCGCCGCCGCCCGAGCGGCTGAGCGGCCGAAACGCTCACTGGCGGCACGTCTCCGTCGCCGATGTCCTCTCCATGCCCGACGCGTGGGAGTACCCCTGGTTCGCGGCGTGGGATCTCGCCTTCCACGCGGTCGCGCTGGCCTCGCTCGACATCGATCTCGCGAAGGCCCAGCTGAAGATGATGGTCAAGGAGTGGTACCAGCACCCGAACGGGCAGCTGCCTGCCTACGAGTGGGAGTTCTCGGATCTGAACCCCCCGGTGCATGCCTGGGCGACCTACCAGATCTACAAGATCGAGCGGAAGCAGCGGGGCGAGGGCGATCGGGTGTTCCTGGAGCGGGTGTTCCACAAGCTCCTCATCAACTTCGCCTGGTGGGTCAACAAGCGCGACGCCGAGGGGCACAACGTCTTCGAAGGCGGGTTCCTCGGCCTCGACAACATCTCGCTCTTCGATCGCAGCGAGCGGCTCGCGCCCGGGATGCGCCTGGAGCAGGCGGACGCCACGGCGTGGATGGCGATGTACTGCCTCGACCTCATGCGCATCGCGCTGGAGCTCGCGCTCGACAACTCCGCGTACGAGGATCTCGCCAGCAAGTTCTTCGAGCACTTCTTGCGGATCGCGCACGCGCTCCACCACACGGCGGACGGCCGGCTGCCGCTCTGGTCCGAGGAGGACGGCTTCTACTTCGACATCCTCACCGCCGGAGGCAAGCCGCGGCACGTGAAGATCCGATCGGCCGTCGGCCTGATCCCGCTCTGCGCGGTGCACGTGATCACCCCGGAGACCTACGGCAAGCTCGCGAACTTCCGGCGCCGGACCGAGTGGTTCCTCCGCAGGAACCCCGCGCTGGCCGAGGCGATCACCGTACGTCCAGACGGCCGCCAGGTGCTCTCCGCGGTGCCGCCGGGGCGCCTCGAGCGGGTGCTCGCGCACCTGTTCGACGAGGACAAGTTCCTCTCGCCGTTCGGCCCGCGCTCGCTCTCCAAGGAGCACGCGGCCGCGCCCGTCTCGCTCGGGCTCGAGCCCTGCGACGCGCAGTACACGGTCGGCTACGAGCCGGGCGAGTCGATCACGCGCATGAAGGGCGGCAACTCCAACTGGCGCGGCCCGATCTGGTTCCCGCTCGGCTACCTGCTCTACCGCTCGCTCCTCCGGCTCGACCACGGCTTCGGCGACGTGCTCACGATCCCGTCGCTCGGCGGCCACGGCCCTCGCACGCTCCGCGACGGAGCGCACGAGATCGCGCGCCGGCTGATCGCGATCTTCGAGCGCGACCGCGAGGGGCGCCGCCCTGTCTACGGCGAGCACCCCCTCTTCCAGCGTGATCCTCGATTCCGAGATCGCCTGTTCTTCTTCGAGTACTTCCACGGCGACACCGGCGCAGGGCTCGGCGCCTCGCACCAGACCGGCTGGACTGCCCTCGTGGGCGACCTGATCCTCCGCACGGAACGGCACGACCACCCGCGTTCGTAGCGCACCCCACATAGCGTTCGGCTCATCACCGGTTCGTACCGGATCCGTGCTAGGAGGGCGCCTGTGTCGCTGGCGTTCGGCGTCTCGCTCCTCGCGTTGGCCGTCATGCTGGGCGGCATTGCGGCGATGTTCCGTCACAGGAGCGAGGGCGCGATGTCTGCGTTGCGGACGTTCGCCCTCGTCGGTGCGGCGTCGATCGCGCTGCTTCACCTGCTCCCGGAGGCGATCGGCGAGATCGGCTGGCTAGCGCTGTTCGCGGCTGCGTCTGGCTTCCTGGCGCCGGCGGTGCTGGAGCGCCTCGTGCTCGGCGATGCTGGGGCTCACCGGACGCCGACGACGGCGCTCGCGATGGGGTACGCCGCGGTGCTCGCGCATCAGTTCGGCGAGGGCGCGGCGGTGGCGTCGCTCTCACGGGTTGGACAGCTCTCGCTCCCTGTCGTGCTCGTGATCGCTGCGCACACGGTGCCGCTGGCCATGGTGGTGGCCATTCAGGTCCTCGAGGTGAAAGCCGATGCCGGCGGCACGCGCGCCATGAGCGCTGCGCTCGCGGGCATTGCGCTCGCCACGGTGGTTGGCGCCTTCGCGACGCGGCTTGTCGACCTGGAGCACCTCGAGGTGATCGAGCCCTGGTTGCTCTCCGCGGTCGCGGGCCTCCTCTTGCACGCGCTCTCGCACGAGGCGGTCGCAAGCGGCCCAGCGACGTCTCTGAGCCGCGCCGGCGAAGCCATGGGCGGCCTGCTCGGCCTCTTCCTCGCCACGATCGGGATCGACGAGGAGGAATGGGTGCAAAAGATCCCGTTCGCTCTCCAGATCGCCGCCCTGTCC